>CAVQDX010000001.1:0-52449 GCA_963711335.1 uncultured delta proteobacterium
CTCCCCGCACAGGACCTGAAGGTGGGGGTGAACCAGACTTGAACCTGCCGGCGGCATGTAGTTCCAATTGATGGAGAAGCAGTTTATTCCGGGGGTCAACGTCGGCGACCCTCCGGATGAACTCGGGAACGACTAGAAATGCGTCATTCATCATTTCGGGTTTCAGCTCTTCCATCCGAACGAAGTGTTGGGGAGAGAAAAACGGCCACGCCCACTAACCGATCCAGGGGCAGAATGTTAGGAACGAGGGTCGCGTTTCCTTTTCGAATCCTTCCTTCCGGAAGCAGTTCCTCAGGGAATCGAAGGGTGGAGTTTTGGAATAGTCCTCCGGGCAGAAAGGGCAACAGAATATCCCCTCCGAACGCTTGAAGGTTCTTCTATATTTGGGATTTTCGGAAAGGCTGATAAGGGAGGTTGAAGACGCGTCCGGTCATACCGGTCAAAGGGTCCTGTACGGATCTCAAAGGTAATTTCTTGTCTCTTTCCCTCTCGGATCAGGGTCATTTTATCGTAGAGTGTTTCAAATGTAATGGGCATGCAGGCATCTCCTTGAGGCCAAAAAGATACTTGGCAAAACCTATAAGCCGTTCTGGACCATTCTTTAAAAAAGGATAACACGAACTGCGGCAGTAGGTAACGATAATCTCGGACCGGCCCGATCCACAAAATTATAAAACGGCACTTTTTTTTGCGTGAATCTATTGGGGCTGCCGTCAAATTTGCAACCGGTTCTCAGTCCGATATTTTCATGACTCTATAGAGAGAACGGATACAACCTACATGTTTTTTGCTGCCTTTCTGAGAATGTGCTACCGGTGTTGGCTATCCATCTCCATGTCCCGATACAGAACTTCCACAGCGAATATAGCGCAACCTATGGGCGAGCGAAGAATGGCCGATAATCCCGCTGCTATACCAATGATGACATTGGTTCGCCTTTCCTGCTCTGAACGATTGAAAACTGAAGCGTAAATTGATCCAATCCCGGCGCTGATAAGGGCTGTTGGCCCTTCCCGGCCGGCAGATCCTCCTGATCCTATCGTTATCGCTGAGGCGATCATTTTTATAATAGGCACTCGCGGTCTAAGATATTCGGCGCTTCTGTGGTATGCTTTAACAGCCGGATTGGTCCCGTGGCCTTCGGCCTCGGGAGCTATTGAATAGACCAGTATTCCCGAGATTAGACCTCCCAGGGTAGTGGACAACGGGATCAGCAGACGACTATGCGGGCCGAAAAACTCCAGTAACACCCCTCCTTCCTCCGGTAATCCTGGAGGTCGGAAGCCCCAACCAACCAACCCAGGAAAAAATTCTGGGAGCCATTGAGCAAAAACATATATAATTGAGCGCTTAAAGCTCCCACCACTCCAAGGAAAAGCGCATCGATAATCAGTCGTTGGTTTCGAGTCATGTGGCCAATCTCCACAGGCCAATCGTATCATTGTAATTGAAAAAAAACATAATCATGATGTCAATCAGATTCAAAAAAAGCCCAACTATAATTCGTATTTCCTTCTGATTATCTACGAATCAAAGACAACCACATCGCATCTATATTTAGTGGAAAATTGAATGAAACAGGAGGCACATAATGGATTTGCAACTCCTTATCAGCTTTGGAATTGTGTTGTTTGCTTTAGCTGGCTTCTTTGTCCTGGCTCAGACCCTGTGGCGGACATGGCAGGCAAAAGGGTGGATGGAGGGGTTCAACAAAGCTAACAAGAACAGCGTAAGTTTGGTGTGGAACAGCGCGGGGGGTGGAAAGAAAGCGCATGTTATAGGTATTGCATGGGTCAAACGTTTTCAGGTATCGGGAGTCCTTCCTTTCACTGTGCAGCCAAATGCGGACTTCGATAAAAAATATTTTATCCGTTTTGGCTGTAAAATATAGCTTTGTAAAAAAGCTGTAATGGATCTCAATGCCTTGTATGAATATCTAAAAGTCAGTTACATGAAAAAGACATGATTTCTGCCTTCTTGGTTTTAAGAGATATCCAGGAAGGCGAAGAAGTCATGCATTTTAAACTAAGCTATTGTACAATAATCAACTTGTTCCTTTCAGCTTCGTGATCTTCCCGAAAAGATATGATTGGCCAGTGGCCTGTTCAAAATATGCAGGAATTTCTTGTGACGGGCGCCGACAAGTCGAATATGTTTGTAAACGATAAGCTTGGCAACATACTCAATCAAAAACCAGATTCCGCAATAGCCCCATATCAGACCTACATTCGCCCAGGTTATTGGCGCGATTAGTCCAAAAGGATAAACAACCAGCAGTGTGGCAAGGACCTTGGTAACTACCGTAGACCATATCAACATAGGCGCAGGAAACGGACGATAAAAAAAAGGACGCTGAGTTGCGCTACAAAAAGTGTTAAGTGCCCAGCAACTGCCAGTTTAAGGAAAATAAATGTTTGGATTTGCGCTATGTCAAGCCCCAGCCATCTCCTTAATGGACTCCAGTCTGGAGACTATAGCTTTCATTCTGGAAAGCGCGAGGGCGCCTACTGCCATGGTGACTGAAAGGACTGTGGGCATAGCCACTGGAATAGAGGCCACGATAAGAATAAGGGAAAATTGCACAAGCTCCAAAAATGGACTCCCACGCTCTAACTGGACTAAGATCAGTATAGCGACTAAACCTAGGAGTCCGTCGGACTTAGCGTGACCGACTCTCCTCTTAGCAAGCGCAGTACAATCTCTCTTTTACGTCTGGCGCTCCATCGCTGAGTCGACTTCGGTGGTGGGCCCGACTGACCGCCAGTCGCCCCAAATTGGCCCAAATATTCCGCTTTACAAGGACTTTGGACGGTGATCCTCTAAAGTCTAGTCCTTACATCTTGGGCTCCTTGCCTGGTTTGCCTGATTTACTGCCTGGTTTAGCGCATTCCTTTTCCTTCGCTTTTACCGCTTCTTCCTTGGTCTTGAATGGGCCTGCTATGGTCGCAGGTGTTTTTTCTTTGGCCTTGATGACCTTGCAAACACCCCTTTTGTCCTTAATTACAACGTAGTTGTCCCCTGCGGCAAAAGCGGCCACAGTTGTCAGGACAAAAATCACGGCTATGAAAAAACCGATTAAACGTCTTGCTTTCATCATGCCCTCCTATCGATGAGATCTCATTAATCTTAACATTAACATGGGTTAGAAAAGAGCAATTCAGAGGTGCACCGTTAAGACTTGTCGATCATCTTCAATGTCGCTCGATGAACCGATTAGAGATTCCGCAAGAGAATTGAAGCTCATGCCCTCAGCCTTAACGGGCTCTTCAGCCACGTCCCCACCGAATAAATTCTATTTTTTCGGTAGTTCGTCTTTTATCTTTTCCTTCACCTTGTCGATCCCTTCTTCTGCCTTTTCCTTTAATTTCTCAGCGGCGTCTTTGGCCTTTTCAATACTCGGGCCAGCTTTTTCTTTGAGCTTTTCCGCCTCACTTTTAGCCTTCTCTAACTCTTCAGCGGCTTTGTTTTTCAGTTTTTCATATGCGCTTTGTGGACAGGCTTTCTCTCTTGCTTTTTCCGCTTCTTCTTTAGTCTTGAATGGACCAGCCATGGTCGTGGGGGTTTTGTCTTTGGCTTCGATTACCTTACAAACCCCGTTTTTGTCCTTGATTACGAAATAACTATCTACCGCGGCGAAGGCGGCCACAGTTGTCAGGACAAAAACCACGGCTATGAAAAAACCGATTGAACTTCTAGCTTTCATGCTGCCCTCCAATGAATGCGATTTTATTTATAATAGTATTAACCTGGTTTTTCGAAATGCAACTTACACGCTCGTTGATTATTCACTGGATGCAATTTTCTGAAGATTTAAATATGTCTGTGGATGTGTGAAATAAGGAAAGGCCTCCTGTAGAGCGCATGTCTACCGAGGCCATCATTGTTGAGGTCAATATTCTTTTACTAGTTTAACTCAACGCTCGATCGGCAATCATTTACAATATTGGTTTAGCTGAGACTAATTACTACGGGGGAATTGTGAACCCCTTGGGATTTGACTGGTTTGTCTTTGAGAAAAATTGGACCCTCCAGGGGCGCAACAGCTTGCGGCGTTGACAGCAGGGGTTGTGGAGTTGAACGAGCAACAGGAAGCATTACCAAAACCACCTTGAGGACTTCCAAGCCCTGAACTAAAATTGCCACCCTGGTAGCCATTACCACCACAACAACCGCCGGCATAGGCCAAGCCGCCTCCCGCAATTAACAAAACTCCTAACATCAATACCAATTTTTTCATGAGCAATTCTCCTTGAAACTTAAATTGAAGCATCCAGTCGGACGCCTCTGCCCCCGGTTTGTTCCGGCAGTGATTCTTATTACAAACGACATAAGAATAACCCGCGCTTAGAATCAAAAAAATTCTGGTGAATTTCTCTCGGGTGAATAGCGATTGTTTATGAAATCCTTCGGGTATAATATCCGGTTACCGTTCGACAAAGATTGGAGAATGGGTGCCGCAACAAATGAAATTGGTTTTTTATGTAACTCTAACTCTAGTTTTTATGATCGGATTGACTTTGCAGTCTGAAGCTCAAGTATACAGGATCCAGCCTGTTGGGCATGTTGTCAAAAATGCCGGAAACGCTGAGATTGTAATTTTATCGCGGTACAAAGACGCTTTACTAGGACTGGGGGAGTTCTCTCATGTTCTTGTTTTCTATTGGTTCGACCGGAACGATTCTCCGGAGAAAAGAGACATACTGAGGGTTCATCCGCGTGGAAACAAAGAAAACCCCCTTACTGGAGTCTTTGCAACACGTTCCCCAGTTCGGCCAAATCTTATCGGATTGACGGTGTGCAAAATAAAATCCATCAATGATTATACAATCAAAGTTGATGATATAGACGCCTTTGATGGAACCCCCATAATTGATCTCAAGCCTTACAGACCTGGCGTTGATTGCGTTCCTAACGCGACTGCTCCCAATTGGGCCAACCGCACTGATAAAGACAAAAAGCATTAGCGTAAAAATCGGCAGTTCGCCCTAATCTACATGGCGTAGTTCTCGGGCGATTTCGGGGATAACTCTGTTGCTTTGCGTTTGTGACTCATCAAAGCCGATTACAAGGGCGATTCTTGCAGCGCATAAATGATGGGTGAAAATCGAGGCGATTGTGGACAAAAGCCATTGGACAACGAATTACAGTTCAGCAACGTTACTGGCAAATTCTCGAGTACCGACATTCATAGACGCGGTTAACGCAACAGCCCACAACAAGATTATCATCATCTACGATCAGAAGCCGATTACCGGTTCATTGAATCTCACGAAGGCCGCCGAAGAGAAAAACGTAGAGAACATGTTGATGATCAAGTCGCCAGAACTTGCAAAATTGCATATCGGGAACTGGAAGCATCACAAGGAACATTCGGAGCCCAATGAGCCAAGGGATTAGCATGAACCTTGCTTGATCCCCAATTTCATGTGACGGCCAACAGGAGAGATCATATGAAAATCAAAATCTTGCTAGCTACTGTGTTTCTGCTTTTCCCGTTGGTAGCTTTTGCGGGAAAAACAGTCCGTGACGGGAGTGGAAACCTTGTAGAAACATGGACCAAACGTGGGAATAGAATCGAAATCAGAGACAAGGACAACAACCTGATCCGGGACCGTCACAAGGTAGGCGACCGTATTGAGGCGCAGGACGGGAACGGAAATTTAATCCGTGAGGAATCTGGTGACCATGATTAGCTGAATCAGCTTTCTGAGCGACTTCCCCCTTCGCTTACAGAACCAACAAAATGTGGAAATGACGAGAACAGATTAAGCCTCTAAGGCCATTGTTTTATGTGTGCAAATACCTACGCCCTGGTCGCAATTTTATCAGACAACAAATTGAATTTGTGGTGAATCATTTCTCCATCATACACGGATGTTGCCCGGACTTTGACACAACATGAACATCCTGTTGAGGAAAGGGTACTGGACGTATTCCTGGTAAACTTCTTCAGATGGCTGAGGCGTAACAGGAGGTGATCCCTTTAGGTGTGATTGTATTTGATGTGGCAAATACTGCCAGACTGGACTATCTCGCCGTGAGTCCAGATAGTCCATTGCGTGTCAAGTATTCGATGGCCCAAAGTGCGCATGAGGAGTCCCAGCGATTCGGGTTAAGTGTTTCTTCTATCAGCGCATAGGCCCTTCATGATGTTACTCCTCTCTAATTGCCTTTAGAGCGTCAAGAGGGGCCCCACGGAAATGTATACCTCCCAATTTAGAGATCCATGAACTTTTTCTCAATTGAGATCAAACGGGTCACTTCCAGGACAGAATCGAGAGATGTATTTTATTCTCGGGATTGAAGATTCACAGAACCCGAACATCATAAAGATACAACCAGTGATATCGTTGATTCCGGGCTTATGTAGGCCGGGGGCTTTTGATTGACTGTCAGCTAGATTGAGACACCTAATTTAGGGTCTTCTTCTCAGCGGAGAAACAAGCAAGAAACCAAGAAGCGCTCTTGAAATCGATCTCTCCGCCTACAATTGCTGAGCAGGTGGTCAAATTTCACCGATTATTCCGATGAGCCTCGGGAACGTCAGCGCCAGCGTCACAACAATTATCACCATGACCGAGGCCACGACAAGCACGTCTGGTATAAATGAGTATGAGGCCGTTCCCCAGTTGAGATGACGTCTTACTGCAAGAAAGCGCCATCCGGCTACGATGGAACTTAATCCGGCCATTCCGAAACAGAAAAAACTCAGATATATCATTCCCTGTTGGCTGGGAATGCTTATCGTAGAACCGCCCAGATGAACTATCTGATGCATGAACAGCTCAAACTTTTCAATAACAAAACCAAACGCCAACAGTGATATACTGGTGCGGCTCCAGGAGAGAAATGTTCTTTCGTTGGCCATGTGACTGCGCTGCCAAGCGAAGAAAATTCGATCATCCGCCCATATGTTTGGAGGCTTGCACACCATCTCGGCAGGTCCCTGGCCCCAGATTCTTTTTGCGGTTCCCATCCACCCTCCTCTTGAACCTATTCCTGATGTCTTACGGTTCCAGATTCTTCCGATGATTCCCATGCTTTCTCCTTTGGGTCATCTACGCCTGTGTGTAAACGCCAGGACTTGAGATGGCGCCCCTCCCTCTCAAGAAAGCGTCGACGTGTTTTTCAACGTCTTGGTCATTTCGCAACTGAATATCTAACTGTCGGGTAAAACCAACCAACGCGCCTAGGGCTTTGAGACGGAAACCGATTTCTGCTTTTGGAATGTGCAGGATCCTGCCGACAACAAGATCGCCCTGGATTCTTACCTTGAAATGATAGTGCGCCAAGATGTCGGCCAGTAGCTGCGCTCTTCGGGATCGCCGCGTGAGTTCTGCCACGCCCCCCATAAATCTAAAGTAAATGTGATTCTGGTCATCTACATCATCCATCCGAGCGTCGATCAGGTTGAGATGATAGCCGAGTCGTAAGTGCAGATTCGTGTAAACACCATTGACAACGGCCAAGTTTAATCCAAAAAGAGCGGGGCCTCGACTTGGATCCCAGGTTTTTGTTAAGCTCGACATCATCCCCTTTAAATCTACTACAACCGGTTCCGTGCGCCACATCTCGGGCCAAGACAAGCCTTCTAACAGAGCCTTGAGAGGCAATGATCTGATCTGCTCGGTTCCAATCGTGCTTCCTCTAGCCAACGGATCAAGTCCACCCCCAAGATCGACGATTTTCAGGGGTAGTGGCACGTCCGACACGAGACTCCATACTTCAGAACCCTTGAATCTATCTAGCGAAGTTGGGATTTCCATCAGCTCATTCACAGCTTTTTCATGAATGAATCTAATTACATCATGAGCGGATCGGCACGCTTTAGGCGCATAGTTTATAGCTTGCGGGTCACCCAGATTGAGTGGAGCGACTTGATGGAGAATTCTGCGAAGAGATCGGAATTCAGGAGCATCCTCAAACACCGTAGGCTGCATAAGTTCGTAATGGATCAACCGCTCTACACGACCCTCATAAATAATCCGATGGTGCGCGTCAACAGTGACCTCCATACCGTCGGTCAGTACGTTAGTCGCCCCTTCCACTCCCGTCAGTGTAGGAACGCGAAACTCTCTTGCAATTGTCGCAAGATGTCCGGCGACAGATCCCCGTTCGGAAATGATCGCGCTAGCCTTGGGCACAACGCGCGCGAGCCATGGCGCGGTGTAACGGGCCACAACAACAGCCCCGTCGGTAAACTTGGCTATATCCTCATTGGATTGCACAATGCGCACCAGTCCCGATCCTACACCAGCGTGCGCCACCGCTCCGACATCACGCAGGATTATCCTGTAATCCATGCACGACTCGCTCCATTCCTCGGGTGAAGGAGTAGTCGTCTGGGGAACATTCAGGGGTCTGCTTTGAAGAAGTTTGCAGCGGCCTTCCGGGTCAACAGCCCACTCTATCTCCAGGGGTCGTCTGAAATATCGTTCCAGGGTCACACCCCAATTCGCCAGGGTCTCAATAACGGTCTGAGAAATGGCAGGTTGATTCCCTTTTTCATGGGAGATTACAGATTCTTCTTCTCCACCACCCGCTACGATCCTGACTAGACGACCCTTCTCAGCTATCTCTATCTTCTTGGTTTCGAATGGAGAATTTTTATCTACAACATACCGATCTAGAACATCTGTCCCTTCAGCGGTTGTTCGCCCAAGACCAAACGAAGCGTAAATCGCCATGCAGTCCGGTCGAGGTGATTCCAGGCAAACAGTTTGGAGGACCCCACTGGCCTGACTATCTATCATTTCCTGGCAAAGCGCCGCCATAGCAAACTCGTCCCCGATGGAACCCATTTGATGCCGGTAACTGATGGCTTCAGGAGAGTAAAGGCTAGCCAGACAGACCTTGTATGCGTCAAAGACCTTATCCGGCGAAACGTTCAATACAGTTTCGTGAAGTCCAGCAAAGGAAAGTTCCCCATCTTCTCCATAAGCGCTGCTACGCACAGACCAATTTCGTCTGCCCTTCTCCGTCCGCTGACAGATAGCGTCCGCAAATTCCTGGGGAATGACGCCAGCCAGAATTCGTTCACGAATTTCTTTACAAACTACGTCCAAATTCTGATCACCCGCCGCCCAGCCTCTTAACAAAACCTGAATTCGATCATTGAGATGGTTCAGGTCAAGAAATCGGTAGAAGGCCTGAGTGGTGATGACAAATCCGTCAGGCACTTCTAGGTGGAGACGCTGAATTATTTCAGCTAGGGTATTTGCTTTACCGCCTGTCAATTCAGGATTGTCCAAAGGGGCTTTGCTGAGGGAAACTACACATGGGGCGTCTCTAATTCTCAACCTACCCGAGAATTCAGGATGCATCGGGAATACCCTCTCAAGTGTAGAATAGAGTTCCATATAACGATTGGATCCAATAAGATTTAGTTCTCTTACCATTCGCAGCAATATGTTCTGAAGGTCCCTCTCTGAATCCTGAAGATACTTGCGGTCAAATATGAAGTCTCCCGAGGATTTTTCCGCTAAATCGGCAATTATTTCCATAGCTCTGTCGTGATCAGGCAATAGATCGTTCTCAAAGCGTTCAAATATCTCCAGAAACGTTATAGGCTCTTGATCTGGCGCGAGGTTTCTTCCAAAAAGCTTTTTCAAAACGCTGAACATTTATGTTCTCCTTAATTACGACTACGTGGCGCCATAATCGGACTACCCTTCCATGAGCTCTTTCCACGTTTTAAACAAAGTGTATTGACTGGTAGAATTTGGATGTGGCTAGCGGTGGAAAGTTCGCTCAAGCTAGAGCCTAGCATCTATGTCTATATGTATATATCTATAAGCTCTTTTATTGAATGCCGCAAGAACAAATTTTCAAACTTTGGCTCCTACAACTACAAATGGGCTCCATAATCTTGACGACATCTCTTCCATTCCAAAATGGCCCTAGGTGTTGCGCTAAAGCCATAAACTCATCAAGTTTACCGATAGCTGCTAAGTTTTTTCTATGAGAGCGATTCTTACACCCAAGTTATCTGAACAAGGCAAGGTTTAAGGATGCCTGGCTGTAATGGAAGATGTAATGCCTCAAAAACTAGCCGAACAGGCATTGGGAGACAGCGAAGAGAAGTATCGGACCGTCCTCAAATCCTCGCCGGATCCCATTGTTGTTTATGACCAGAGCGGAAGGGCCATTTACGTTAACCCCGCCTTTGGAAGAACTTTTGGGTGGTCCGAAGAGGAATTGATTGGGAACCGAATCGATTACGTTCCTGAAGAAGAAAAACCCAAGACTATAGAAACCCTAAATCTTCTCTACGAAGGGAAAGTAGTTCCTTCTTTTGAAACCAGGCGATTGACTAAGGATGGCCGTTGTCTGGACATCAATATCAGTGCGGCGCTACTCACAGATGACGCGGGAAAACCTGCAGGGAACGTGGTAACCCTTCGTGATATTACCCAGGACAAGAGCCTCAGAAACCAATTTCTTCAGGCTCAAAAGATGGAGGCCGTAGGTACTCTGGCGGGAGGCATTGCTCACGATTTCAACAATCTTCTCCAGATAGTGTTGGGATATTCAGAGAAGATGCTTCAACGCAAAAAACAGGAAGAAAAAGATTACTCCGACATTCACAAGGTACTTGAGGCAGGAAAGCGTGGAGCCGATCTTGTAAAAAACCTACTCACCTTTAGCCGAAAGCTTGAGCCAGTGTATCAACCTGTTAATTTGAATTCGGAGGTATTTCAGATCCAACAACTGATGTCCCGTGCGATCCCCAAAACCATAAAAATTGACTTGCATTTAAGTGGGGACCTGGAATTGGTTCAAGCTGATCAGTCACAGTTAGGCCAAATCCTGATGAATCTCGGGGTAAACGCAAGGGACGCCATGCCCTGCGGTGGGACACTGACCTTTCGAACCTCAAACGCAATCCTCGATGAAGCTTATTGTAGCGATCATATTGGAGTAAAACCAGGTCGATATGTTTTGTTAACTGTTTCGGACACTGGCCTAGGCATGGAGCCTGAAACGGTGGCTCATATTTTTGAGCCTTCACTACCAAGGGAGTGACTCAAGGCACTGGCCTGGGTCTTGCGACCGTTTATGGCATCGTCAAGAGACACGATGGACACATCATTTGTTCCAGTGAACCTGGGAATGGGACTACATTCAAAATTTACTTTCCGGTAAATGAGACAAGAAATGATTCTGACCCTGCGATAGATGATTTACCGATTCCAGGTGGAACGGAAACCATTCTTGTGGTGGAAGACGACGACGTGATTAGAGAGCTGTGCGAGGCAACTCTAAACAGTTTCGGATACGAGGTAGTCGTGGCCGGAAATGGAAAAGAGGCCTTGGAAATTTACAAGCGGGAGGGTAACAGGATCTCTCTGATTGTCCTGGACCTGATCATGCCGGAGATGGATGGGAAGCAATGTCTTGCCGAGATTCTCCAAGTCAACCCCGAAGCCAGGGCAATAGCCAGCGGTCATTCCGTTAATGGTCAGGCCGGGGGGTTATTAGAAACCGGCGCAAAAGGATTCCTGGGAAAACCTTACGACATGAGACAATTCCTGACTACAGTTCGTGAGGTAATTGACATAGGCTGAACGATATAAATCCCGACTTCATTTGATTACTCCGGTTCCAAGAAAACTATTCCATATCATCATCTGATTCTTTGCGGGGATCAGTTGGCCGATACCCGGAAAACCTTTTCTTCATCTTTTGTAGAGCCAGATACAAAACAGGAGTGAAGAAAATCCCCAGTATGGTGACGCCAATCATCCCCCCAACCACAGCAGTCCCCAAGCGCCTGTCGCCCTGCGGCTCCAGCGCCGGTCGCGATCATGAGAGGGGAAACTCCTGCCACAAAAGCCAGCGAAGTCATCAGGATGGGGCGAAATCGTGTCCTAGCTCCTTCCAGCGTAGCCTGAAAAACGTCGTCTCCTGCCGCAAGCCGTCGCCTTGCGAATTCAACGATGAGTATGGAATTCTTCGCAGCCAACCCGACAAGGAGCACCAGTCCAACCTGGGTGTAAAGGTTGTTGTCAAGACTTCTTATCATCAAAGCCGCAACAGCCCCCAAGACTGCCAGAGGAACTATCAGGACCACCGCTGCCGGGTCAACCCAGCTTTCATACTGCGCGGCCAGGATCAGCACCACCACTAAGACCGCCAATCCAACCACTAGCCCCATCTGCCCACTGGTCTTCTTTTCCTGATACGCCATGCCGGTCCATTCATATCCCATACCGTAAGGCAGATGCGTCGCGGCCAGTTGCTCCATTAGCTCCAACGCCCTACCGGAGCTTACCCCAGGGGCCGTTTCACCAAATACACGAGCAGCCGGAAACATATTGAATCTGTCCACTCTTTGAGGGCCGAGGTCATCCGCCACTTTGACAATAGTGCCCAAAGGAACCATCTTTCCCTCAAGATTGCGGACCTGCAATGTTTCAATATCTTTAGGCCGCATACGGAATTCGGTATCTGCCTGAACCGTTAGTTGCCAGGTCCTACCAAATTTATTGAAATCATTAACATAAGTTGAGCCAAGGAATGACTGCATGGTATCGAAGACAGTTTGTAGCGGGATATTCAGTTTCAGCGCTTTTACTCTGTCCACATCCACAAAAAGAGATGGAACCTGGGCACGAAAAGTTGCGAATGCGGAACGAAACTCGGGTCGGGATCTTCCCGCAGCGGCCAGTTCATTGACCGACTGTTCTAAAGCGACAAGCCCAAGACCGGAGCGATCCTCCACCTGCATCTCAAAACCGCCTCCCTGACCAACCCCCGGGATTGGCGGAAGAGAAAATGGAAACACTACGGCTTCCTGGATCTTCGAGAACTTAGCGAAAAGCTCGGCCATAATGACACTCTTTGAGCGACCATCCTTGAGACGATCATCCCAAGGCTCCAACGCCACGAACCCACCACCGACATTAGCCGCGTTTCCGTCAATTATGGACCAGCCGGGAATCAGGTTGAAATTGGCCACTCCTTTTGTGCCTTTCAGAATCTCGGTAACACGATCCACAGTCGCCTTGGACCTGCTGAGTGAGGCTCCGTCCGGCAACTGAGCGTTGATAAGGATAAGACCATCATCCTCCGCGGGAAGAAACCCGGTAGGCACGCGAAGTAGTCCCAAATAGGCAGACAACACCAGCAGAGCAAAAATACCGATCATCAGCCCCACATGGCGCATGCACCAAATCACATTACGAGTGTACGATTCGGTTATGCGGTCGAAGATTCTATTAAATGCCCCAAAAAAGCCACTAGCCCTGTTTTGATGTGGACGAAGCAGCAATGCGCAGAGGGCCGGGCTCAGTGTTAGAGCGTTTATAGCGCTGAATAATGTGGTAAACGCAATAGTCAGAGAAAACTGCCGGTAAAGCTGCCCTGAGATACCTCTGAGGAAAGCGGCGGGAACAAACACCGCCATAAGGACCAACGTAATCCCGATGATCGCCCCCGTTATCTCTCCCATTGCCTTGACCGCCGCTTTTCGTGGCGAATACCCGAACTCACGCATATTGCGCTCTACATTCTCCACGACTACTATTGCGTCATCAACTACGATACCTATGGCTAGAACCATGCCGAATAGGGTTATCATGTTAATGGACAACCCCGTCAAAGCCATTACAGCAAAAGTTCCTATGAGAGAAACCGGGATGGTGATGGCTGGAATCAATGTAGCGCGCCAATCTTGCAGGAAAACGAACACAACAAGCGAAACAAGAAGAAAAGCCTCCAACAGCGTCTTTATGACTTCATGGATTGACACTCTTACAAACTCTGACGCGTCGTAAACTATTTTATAATCAAGCCCACTAGGGAAATCCCGCTTGAGAGATTGCATGGTCTTTGTAACCTGATCCGCTACATCCAGCGCATTCGAACCAGGCGATTGAAACACGACAACACTGGCTGAAGGGACACCGTTCATTAAGGACACCGTGTCATATGTCTTTCCCCCAAGTTCCACGCGGGCCACGTCTCGCAGACGTGTAACTCTTGTTCCGTCGGCTACCTTTACAATGATGTTTTCAAATTGATCCAGATCCGTCAAACGTCCGAGTGTGTTTACCGTCAACTGGAAATGTTGCCCCGGAGGAGCAGGCTGCTGACCTATCTGTCCTGCCGCCACCTGCACATTCTGCTGTCTGAGGGCGTTAACGACATCATTAGTTGTAAGGCTATTATATTCCAGCCTGTTTGGATCAAGCCAAACCCTCATGCTGTAGTCTTTTGTCGGGAAGCAAATGATGTCTCCCACCCCTTTAATGCGTGCGAGTTGGTCCTTGATGTTGATCGTGGCGTAGTTGGTCAAGAAAAGGTCGTCATGACCACCATCCGTTGAGTAAATGGAAAAAACCTCCACAAAAGTAGTTGATGTCTTTTTGGTGTTCACTCCGAGCCGTTGCACGGCTTCCGGAAGTTTGGGAAGTGCCCTTGAAACACGGTTTTGGACTAACACAGTCGCTGTGTCAGCGTCCGTTCCAAGTTCAAACGTTATCTTGAGCGTGTATGAACCGTCACTTGCGCTGGTGCTGCTCATGTAGAGCATGTTCTCAACGCCGTTGACTTCCTGCTCTATCGGGGCTGCTACAGTGTCAGCTACGACCTTTGGATCGGCTCCCGGGTAACTGGCCGTTACCTGGACTATTGGGGGAGTAATTTCGGGATATCTGGCCACGGGCAAAGTAAAGACCGCCATTCCTCCTGCGATCACTATGAGTATTGAAATCACGGAAGCGAATATGGGGCGGGCTATGAAAAAGCGGCTTAGCACTGGGGTCCCCTCGCTCAGTCTTTTGCGGATTTAACATCCGCTGCGCTGGGCGACGCGGATTGAGGTGACCCATTGGTCGGGTTAACTTTTCCTCCAGGTCGTGTGCGCTGTAAACCGTTGACTATTACGTTGTCCTTCGCGTGTCAGCCCTTTTTGAACTACCCTCATATCTCCGACCAGTTGCGCTACTTTGACTCTGCGTAATTCGGCGACGTTGCTATCGTTGCAAACCAACACATATTTACCCCCCTGGTCGGTCATCACAGCCACATCGGGGATAAGGATCTCTACCTTCGTTTCAACTGGGACTCGGACACGCGTGAACATTCCTGGGTACAACAATCCTTTAGAATTGGGGAAAATAGCCCTTACCGGTATTGTTCCTGTGCTTTGGTCAACCTTGATGTCCGTATAGTCCAGGTTCCCTTCGTGCGGGTACGCCATTTCATCCGCCAATCCCATGTACACAGGGGTCTGCCTGCTCTGCGGAGAAGATTCACCATCGGCCCGGATAGATTTTCGATTCAAGGACAACAACTCGCGTTCGGTCAAATTAAAATACACGTAAACGGAATCATCGTTGACAACCTGCGCCAGGAGAGTGTCTCCTGTTACTCCTACCAAATTGCCTACATCAACAAGATTTCGGCTTACACGCCCATTTATAGGGGACCTCACGTGTGTGTAATCAAGATCAAGTTTGGCAGAATCCAGATTTGCCTTTGACCTTTGGAGTTCAGCCTCGGCCATATCTCGTCCTGCCCTGGTATCTTCCAGTTTTAGTTCTGCGACAGCTTCCTTGGAACCGAGGGCCGTGTATTTGTCAAGTTCGATTTGTCGAATCCTCAACTGCGCTTTCTGCGCGTTTAATGCGCCGAGCGCCTGCTGAACTTTGGCGCTGTAGGGTCTGGGGTCAATTACAAACAAAAGATCGCCCGCTTTGACCTTGGCGCGAGGCTGATACTTGACGCTTTCCAAATAACCTGCGACTCGCGCCCTGATCTCTACGGATTCCAACGCTGTCGTAGCCCCTGTATGCTCCAGGTATGTGGTAACCTCTTGTTCGACAGGATGCTTCAGCGTTACATCTGGAGGGGGTGGAACAAAATCGTTGGAGGACTTACCGCAACCCGATATGACGATCATGAGCGCCAATACGCTCAGCGCCGACAATTTGCGCCGCCGCTTAAATCCGTTTTTATTAATAGTATTAATGGGACTTAAACCCAACGCGACCTCCCAGAATCCAAGTTTCATGGCCAGGATCCTTAATCCAGATTGCTCTCAACAATAGAGTTGCGCATCTCTAAGATTGCTTCCTTGATAAACAATGGCTCAAATATGCGATGTTGATTTAAACGAAGCGATGGGCGTCAAGTGATCAAATAAGGTTATTCCTTCGGCATCTTGCAAATAGGCTAGTTCACAGATAAGCGTTTACCAGGACGAGAGACGTTTGTTTGAGCGCTTGGTCTAATGTTTATTGGAAAGGCTGGAGCGGGTTGTCCAGCCCTCCAATGGAATTAGTCTCAGAATGACCGCGAATCTGATCAACTCGAGAGTCTGATCAGGCAGACGTCAGTTCATAACTCAAACGTCCGTTATTTAGATCGACCGCCTTGAGCTTTATGTTCATACCGATCTTGATTACGTTATCAGGAAGCGACTTGTCAAGTCGCCCAAACACTTTTGTTCCATCCGGGAACTGAGCTACTCCCAAAACATACGGAACATCCTTTTCGAATCCCGCTGGGGCGTACATTGCCTGAGTGAAAGTGATCAACTGTCCTGCTCCGGCTATTTCGAACCAGTCCATGTCCTCGCTGAGACAAACGTTGCAGTCACTGCGAGGCGGAAAGAATTTTGCGCCGCAGGACTTGCACTTAGTGCCGCAAATTTTCCCGTCCTTGAGTAGATCCACGAATTTTTCCGCTTTTGTGGTACCAGTAAAACTTACTATCCCGAATTCTTCAAACCCCATATCTTCCTCCGATATTGTCGCGCCGATCGGCACACTCTGTTTTCTTCGTTCGAAACGCGTCCAGCGTCATCGAGTTATTTTCAGCCTGGACCAAATCGTCTGGAAAATTCGAGCGTCCACCGGGAATGGTTCGATTCTTTGATTCCTGAAAACACCTTCCGACATTCTCGATCAAGTTCAACCTCAGTTTCCTTAACGTCTGTCTCCTGTCGCTCTTCAGGTTGGTCCTTGTTCTGGTTGATTTTCACGTGTCCTCTCAACAGACGAAACCGGGCGCTAAAACCTGCTCAGGTTAGGGTCAATCAATTCCGAATATACTGACGTTCCCGTAGATTCCGACTCCTCCGATATTGTGAACAAGTCCGATCTTGGCGTCAGGAACTTGCATGTCTCCAGCTTCTCCTCGAAGCTGCAGGATTATTGTTCGAATTTGGGAACCACCGGTAGCGCCTATAGGATGACCTTTTGAAAGTAACCCACCATCAACGTTTACCGGAATTCGGCCTTCTTTATAGGTTTCCTTGTTCCTGATCAACTCTTTGCCTTTTCCAGGTTCAGCAAAACCCAGGTCCTCGTAGGCCATCATCTCTGCGATTGTGAAACAGTCATGAACCTCTGCCACATCAATGTCCCTGGGACCGACTCCAGCCATGTCATATGCCCTGCGAGCGGCTAACTGGGCGCATTTTAGTCCACTAAACGTGTCTCTGCCTGCCATATTTATCGGAGCTGTGGCCATACCAAGACCACGGATCCACACTGGCTTTTCACAAAGTTCTCTGGCCTTTTCCTCCGAAGCCAAAATAACACACGAAGATCCATCCGCATTCGCGCAGCAATCCATCATTTTTAGAGGAGTGGCGATATATTTCGGTTCCATTATCTTTTCGAATGTCAGGGATTTACGAAATACCGCCTTTTCATTTACGACCCCATAAGTGGAAGATTTTAGACGAATCAGAGCCAGATCTTCTTCAGTGGTACCGTATTTGTGAAAATGGCCTCTGGCGTACATTGCGTAATATGCGGGCATCATCGTTCCGAATGGGGCTTCCCATTGGATGTCGGCTCCCCTTCCCATTCTTTCCTGTGACTCTGCTGAGGAGATCTCAGACATTTTTTGAAACCCAAGGACCATGACGACGTCGTGTAGCCCCGAAGCTATGAGAGCGTACGCTGTCCGCAAGCCGCTTGAACTCGAAGAGCAGACACTCTCCACGTAGAAAGTCGGTTGAGGATTCAAGCCTAAATATTCGGCCACCAACCCCGCTGGTGTTCTTTGTTTATCGGTACTCCGGAGCCGAGCAAATGATAGAAGCGTCTACCTGCTCCGACTTGATTCCAGATCCTTGGAGAGCCTCTCTGAACGCTTCAAACGCTAGTTCACGAATTGACCCAGGATATGCGCGGACAAACGCGCTTTGCCCAACCGCTATGACCCCTACCTTTGGCATTCAATCCTCCTCGTTCAGGAACTTCTATTCACTGATAAAGACTTTGGCATGTTACCATACCAGAATGTGTTGAGCAATCCGGTGACGTGAATTGTGACTGGAATTTTGTCGGAAACGCTTGATCAAACCGTTTCTCTCTGTTAAATCTGAGAAAATAAGCAAAATTTCTTTTCTATCCTTTTTTGCTTTATCGCCAAAAAGTTCCCATTCAGAAGGGAGAATCGTGAATGGAGATTAAAAAGAATCGGCGTCATCGGCGCAGGACTCATGGGCGCCGGCATCGCGCAAGTAGCGGCTCAAAGCGGCTTTCAAGTCAACCTCATGGATGTCGAGGAGAGATTTGTAGCAAAAGGCATCTCGACAATAGAAAAAAATCTTAAACGTATGGTTGATAAAGGCGTTATTCCATCATCTGAAGCAGAAGCCACTCGTGGTCGTATTTCCACATGCCTGAGTTTGGCCGACTTGGCGCAGGATGTGGACATGACTATTGAAGCGGTCATAGAGAACCTTGACCTAAAGAAAAAGGTTTACAAGGAATTGGATTCCCTAGCCGCCCCAAGCGTGATTTTCGCTTCGAACACATCGGCTTTGAGCATAACAGAGATGGCCGGCGCAACAAATCGACCAGACAAGTTCATCGGAATGCATTTTTTTAATCCTGTTCCAGTTATGAAACTGGTTGAAGTGATAAGAGGGTACGGGACTTCTGATGAAACAGTCAAAATAACCAAAGACGTCGCAAACAAGATGCGAAAAACTGGTATCGAGGTCCTGGAAGCCCCTGGATTCGTAGTTAACCGAATTCTTGTCCCTATGGTGACGGAAGCTATCTACGTACTTCAGGAAGGATTGGCGACAGCAGCGGAAATCGACGAGGGAATGAAACTCGGCGCCAATCACCCCATGGGCCCCCTTGCTTTGGCTGATTTAGTGGGCTTGGATACCCTGTTGAGCGTTCAACAACATCTGTACGAAGAGTTTGGAGATCCCAAATACAGACCGCCGGTATTACTAAAGAAAATGGTTAGAGCGGGCCGTCTGGGTAGAAAAAGCGGTAAAGGCTTTTACGATTACTCATGATTGATCTCAGTCATTTTTGGAGGAAAACATGGAAGGAATTGATCGCTTCGGACTAACCGAAGAAGAACAGATGCTTCAAGATATGGTAAGGCGCCTTGCAAAAGAGAAAATTGCCCCCGGAGCCGAAGAAAGAGACAAAAAGGGAGAGTATCCCTACGAAATGCTTGAACTCATGAAAGAAAATGGGTTGATGGGTATCGATTTCCCCGAAGCCTACGGGGGAATGGAAGCAGGCATGCTGGCGCATTGTATCGCTGTTGAAGAACTTGCAAAAGCGGACGCGTCTGTAGCGCTGATACCCTTCGGTGCAGGAACTTGGGCAGCCTACCAATTATACTGGCGGGAAACCACGAGCAAAAAGAAAAATATTTGACACCACTATCAAGTGGGGAAACAACAGCGGCATTCGGTCTTACGGAATCGAAAGGCGGTTCTGATGTCGCTGCCCTCAAAACACGCGCAGTCCGAAAAGGTGACAAGTACATTTTAAACGGTTCAAAGATGTGGATTACAAATGGTGGGATAGCCAACACTTTCAGCATCTACGCGATTACAGACCCGGATGTGCCGTCCTACAAAGGGGCTAGTGTTTTTATCGTTGAAAAAGGGTGGCCAGGATTCACGATTGGGAAGAAAGAAAGTAAGTTGGGCATTCGCTGCTCTGACACAAGAGAACTGGTTTTTGAGGATGTGGAAATCCCGGTAGAAAACCGTCTTGCAGAAGAAGGCTCCGGCTTTCATATTATGATGAAAACCCTCGATTTCAGTCGTCCTTCTGTAGGCGCTCAAGCGCTTGGTATTGCTGCGGGCGCTTTCGAGTACGCCACTCAGTACGCCAAAGAAAGGATCACTTTCGGCAAACCGATCATTAAGCATCAGGCCATAGCTTTCAAGCTGGCGGACATGGCCATGAGAATTACCGCCGCAAGAATGCTTCTGTGGAAGACATGCTCATTATTGCACAGTGTGGGGAAGGACTTGTCCAAGATTCCACCCGAAATCATAAGGCATTCATCTATGTCCAAAGCCTATTGTTCGGACGTGGCAATGTGGACTACGGTTGAAGCGGTGCAGGTTCTGGGTGGTTTCGGATACAGCACGGAATATCCCGTTGAACGTATGATGCGAGACGCCAAGATTACCCAGATATATGAGGGCACAAACGAAATCCAGCGGTCTGGTTATCGCCGGAACTTTATAGAACTTTAGTCAGAAGACCGGTTATATGAGCTTTTGTATGAGTAAGTTGGCCGGTAACAGTAGTTAACAACTGATCCAATTCTCGTTAGATATAAACGAGTTTACAAGAGGCGTCTATAAGGCGCCTCTTTCTCTTAAATGGGGGATTTAATGTCCGACAAAGCAACTAGCGAAATTGTCTATAAACCTATAGGAACAATTCGAACCAGTTTTCAGGATGTCGAAGGAATGCCGATACAGCCTCTCGGCGCAGAAGGAACAAAGGGATCGGTGGAGTTGTTTCCAGAATATGCCGAGGGGCTGCAGGACATCGAAGGGTACTCACATCTTATACTGATTTACCATTTTCACCTTTCCAAGGGCGCCAGCCTGCTAGTGAAGCCGTTTCTGGACGACAAATTGAGAGGGGTTTTCGCTACCAGAGCGCCTAAGAGACCAAATCCAATCGGTTTCTCCGTTGTCAGATTGATATCTGTCAACAAAAACAGGCTCGAAATAGAGGACGCTGACATTGTAGACGGTACACCACTGCTTGACATCAAACCTTTTGTTTCTGATTTTGACAATCGTTATGACACGAGAACCGGGTGGATGACAGGAAAGCAGCTTCAGGCGAGAGCCAAGAGATCCGATGAAAGATTCTGCGCTAAATAATCAAGACCATTTAACGCTCTCCCCATCAGGAACGTGGCTTGATCTCAGCGCTCACAGAATCAAGGCAGTATGAGAAAGATTTCTCAACGAGATTCTAAATATTGTCTGACTTCCTGCATAGAAAATCGAGCTGATGGGCTATGTAGACTAGTTCATGATCTTCAATCTGGGAGTGTCTTTTCTCTATCCATCTCCGAAATCTGTCAGAATCGAGTTCCGGTCTATCTTTTAAGCGCAAGATACATTGTATGGACTATGAAATGCAGGAAATAGGCTTCATCTTCGCGATAGCCATTTCTCCCCGCAAAGACCGTCCAATCCGAAGGCCCTGCTTCCAGTATTTCCACATGGTTTTTTCGAGCTACCTCGAAGAAATGCCTACCGGTCCTGCTGTCCCCGGATATGGCGCCATCTATAATCCGTTCATCCATGGTTCGGTGATATAGCTGTTCAACAAGCGCATCAAATTCAGCCGTCAATTTCCGGTTCGAGAACAGTAGAGCCATCAAAGTTGATGGTGAAATATAGCAACCCGGTTGGATTCAGGAGCCCCAAAGTAATCGGCAAGGTCCTCCCTGCGTCTACAAGATCCAGGAACGCATTGGCTATGATCAAATCCCAAGTAGTATTTGTGAGTCTTTCTCTTGCGAACTGGAAGAAATCACCCGCTTCCAGGCTCAAGGTGACTTCCTTCCCCGAACCGGTTAGTCTCAATTCATCGTCGGAAATCTCTGTAACCCGATATCCAACGTTATAAGCCCATCCAGGGATTCTTGCTTTTGCCTCCGAGATGTTTTCTGTCATAGCGTCAATCACTGCGTAATGGGCGTTGTTAAATAGGCCCCATTCAAGCGAACGCTCAAACATTGTTCCTATACCCGCCCCAATTTCCAATATCGCCAGTGATTTTTTCGCACGCTCGGTTGCAAGGATGGATCTCAATTTCTCCCATACCAACCTGTTTAAAGCACGGTTATCTACGCTTTTTTTCGAAGACAGGTACCGGGCAAACGAATAGTCGGATTCATTAAACATGAGTCTCTATAGCCACTTCTTTCATGAAATTATATATCCTGTCGCAGCTTTGCTCCCACGTTGGATGCGCTATGAAGCGGTCCAGAGCGGCCAGTCCCATTTCAGTCAAGAGCGATCTTTCGGCGGACAGGCGACCAATTTTCTCTGCAATACCCTTGATGTCACCTGGGACCACAAGAAATCCGTTTTCCCCGTCGGTAATCATTTCGTGAGCCGCTCCAGCGGTTGATGCCATTGGAGGGGCCCCAAAGCCCATTGATTCCAGATAGACTATACCGAAACCCTCATATGAGGAAGGGACCGCCAGAACATGGCTGTTCCGGTATTCAGCGTCAAGGTCGTCGCCGGACATAGAGCCCAACAAGGAGACATTATCTTCAAGGTCGAGCCGCCTCAAACGCTCCAATATTTGTTTCGTGTAATCTTTGTCCGTATCAAGAGAGCCCACAACCCTTAGGACCCAATCTCTTTTTCGGAATACATGATAACGAGTCTAGATAGTGTGTGTAGTTCTTTTCTCGGAATCAGTCCGCCTACAAATAGTAATCTCAATGGGCCAGATTCTTCAGCCCTTTTTCGAATGAATTCACCGTTAATTCCTGGATTAATGGTCTTTCTCCCAGGATAAGCCCTCACATGCGGCTTATTGCTCAGGCGTTAGCTTCCCCACACTCTCCCGAGTAGTGTCGCTATTGAAGATAAAACCATCTACGGACCTGAGATAAATACCTTCCAACATGCGATAAAAGATGATTAGCGGCTTTTGACCTGAGTTCGCTGCACCGCAAATGATGAACAATCGACACAATTGGATATTTTGCCGAATGGTTCAGAAAAGAATTTGCAAGTAACAAAGACGGGTGATTTAGCTCGTCTTCCAGGAGCAGATCACAATTGGCGCTTCTTAATCGTTTTAAGAACCTAAAAGATAAATTGTCCGTCAGGTGAGACGCATAGTCGCGCCAAGGTAAGGAAAATACTTCGACAGACGCTCCTTTGGACTGAATATAATCGACCAGCTTACGATCGTAGATAAAACCGCCTGTTAGAATTTCCAGGCTGCCATAAATTACCAGTCCAACTTTCAAGAACGTTCTCTTCGATATGAAGCCCAGGCTATTTCATTTTCCCAAATCCTGATCGTTATCCCACTGATATTTGAAGCCGTTACGCCACTCCACATATTTTCGCAGAAAATACGTGAAAAGTGTTCAATGCTTGGATTGATACCGGAGAATTCTTGTAATTGATTTAATACATTATCCCGATATCGATTCACTAGACTATCAAGTAGGCTTTCGATCTCAACAATGTCGACAAGATACCCGTGCTGGTCGAGTTCGCTCCCTTCCAATTGGGCCTCTACACGATAATGATGCGAGTGGATTTCGTTCTCTGGTCCCCAATCACCCCCAAAAAGAAAATGTCGAGCGACGAAATTCCTCTGAACCGCTACTACATAAACGGAATTACCACTATGACATGTCATGAATTTCCCCCATAAGTGATTATGACCTGAATTGTTTCTTCAGGCTGTTTGTCAAGTATTTCGTAAGCTCGTTTTGCGTCGGAGAAATTGATCTTATGAGTGATCAAACGTTCCGGTTTAATTTCGGCTATCATCCGCAGAGCCAGATCTAGACGCCTGGACTTGGACCACCGACCTGACAGGTGTGGATCTATTGAACTGACCTGGCTGCTGATGATTTTGATTCTGCTTCTGTGGAACCATCTGCCAAATTCAATTTCCGCTTTCTTGGAACCATAAAATGACCCTACCACAATCCGGCCGCTAAAACCGGTTATTAAAACGGCCTGATTCAAAACATCGGGCCGGCCGGTAAGTTCATATGTCAAATCAGCGCTGGAATCCTCACCTGTAGGACAATGTAATGACTGTTCAAAATTAGCCGTTGTAAACTCCTTCGAGGAATCAAAACACTGACCCGCTCCAAGCGCCAACGATGCCTGTCGTCTCAACGGATGCCTGTCAAACGTTACGAGCTTTCCTAAAGACATCCGAGCTAACAAAGCGGTTGTCAGAAGCCCTACCACTCCCTGACCAAACACAGCGACTGTCTCTCCAATGAGTGGGCGGCCGTCCATGACCAGGCTGACCGCTGTTTCCATGTTTGGTAGAAAGCAGGCTGCCTCGGGAGTCAGATTTTCCGGCAGAACAATTAGTCTATCCGCAGCGGAAACGAAATGTGTCTCGTGCGGGTTAAACGAGAAAACCAGTTTGCCCAGCAAATTAGGGGAAACATTCGGACCGATTTGCGTTATACGGCCAACGCTCGCGTATCCATACTTTAGAGGGTATGAGAATGTGCCGGACAGTGATGATATGCTATCGTCAACAGTGAGTTCCTCGGGCCACTCACCTCGGTAAACAAGAAATTCCGTTCCAGAACTGATGGCGGACAAGACAGTTTCAACAAGGACCTCTCCTGATTCAGGTCTTTCTATCAGTGTTTCCCGTATGCTTACGATTTTCGGTCCTTCAAAGTACAGAGACCGCGCCCGAATTTTTGAATTATTTGAGGTCACTTTATTTCAGGAGATTTCATCTTGTCGGTAGAAACGCCTGCGTTAAAAGCAGGATCCTCCGACTGCGGCTGGTAATTGCGCGTGATTGGCCCCATTGCTAACTAAGTTCCCCCAGAGGATAAGGTCCTTTCCCAACCATTTGTGGCCCGGTTTCTCCAATCGGAGAAACTGATTGGGGTCCGACTCTCCCAGGTCGCTCACCGCTCTCAATCCTCCCACCAGAACAGGCGCAACCGTAAGCACTACAAAATCTGGGGCTTTTTCCATTAGGAAACTTGTAATGATGCGGGCTCCACCCTCCACCATCAAACTATTCACGGACAAATCACCCAAAACAGCCAGTATTTCCTGGAGATTCAGCAAGCCTTTATCATTGGAGGAGACCCTAACAACCATAACTCCTTTTTGCTCGAGTATTCTGATTTTATTTGCGTCAGCCACGTGACTAGTGAAAATTATCGGGTCTCGAGAAGACTCTTTGAGAAGATTGCAATCTAGTGGAATCCTAAGAAGGCTGTCCACCACCACAGGTCTCGGATTGTGTCCATTCACCAACCTGACGGTAAGCCTGGGATTGTCCGAAAAAACGGTTCCAATTCCTACAAGAATAGCGTCATGAGCTGCTCTAAGTTGATGTGTAAGACGAAGTGATCTCTGTCCACTGAGAGCCAGCGGCTCACCCGGACGGGATGATATGCAACCGTCCAGGCTCTGGGCATAGCTTAGAGTGATGAAGGGTCTTCCATTACGTTTCCTGTACTCCGGAGCAAGAGCCAACAAAGGCCTTAAAAAGTCCATCTTCCCTTAACTTAGGCTTATCGCCTTCCTCTCTGGACCATAAACTGAGATAAACACTTCACCGACAATGTCGGAAACTTAAATTCATATTACAAAGACTGCTAGTCTTTGGGGGCCTCTCTGTGAACAATTGTTAACAAGCATCTTCCTGCAAGACCGTTACTAGGGATCGCCGAATCATTTTCCCAAATCGCTAAGTTCAGTCCAGTCAGGCCTAAACGCATGTCGTCCACCATTGACGCCGCAGGCTCTTGTAACATGCAGATCATATAAAAACAATATTTTATCAAAAATAAAGAGTTCTTATCAACAAAATACTGACTATAGCCGCTTTCTCAGTCAAATTGTTCTTGTCAAGATCATCCGCCTTGGATATTATTACAGATTACGCCTTTAAGGCTAGACTCCCAAGGCATTCCAAGAATTACGCGCAGTGAGGCATGTTAAACAAAATCCGAATAAATTCCCAATCGGAAGAAAATACTATCTCGATCGGGAAAGCTATCGGAACAGTGATCCAGTCGGGAGTCATGATAACACTAGTTGGAAACCTGGGGTCCGGTAAAACAAGACTGGTCAAGGGGATTATTTCCCAGGCTCTGGCCATACCAATTGATGAAATAATCAGCCCAAGCTTTACGCTGGTTAATCGATACGAAGGCCCCATGACTATAGATCACGCTGATCTCTACAGAGTCGGTCCCGGGGCCGTTGAAGAACTGGGTCTTCTTGAAATTATCGATTCGGAAGGCGCTCTGCTGATTGAGTGGGCCGACAATGAAACGCCTGTTTTGAAACATGAACTTAGGGTGACTATCTTGTACGGCATGGACCCAGATTCCAGATTTCTGAATTTTGAATACGAGGTTCCCGGCGCTTGGGAGACAAGGTTACCAAGAGCTGTCGAAAAATTTCAGCATAGTTGAAAAAACCTGAAGAATCTTTCAGGTGATTTGGAGAAAACGGATGGCTGTTATTGTTCAAAAATACGGAGGAACTTCCGTCGGCTCCCTGGATAGAATCGCCAATGTGGCACGACGAGTGGCCGCTCGCAAAGACCAGGGAAACGATCTGGTAGTGGTCGTCTCCGCCATGTCTGGAGAAACAGACCGGCTGATCAATCTCGCAAAAGAAATTTCGGCCTTGCCAAACGAACGTGAAATGGACGTTCTCGTTTCTACGGGTGAGCAAATATCGATAGCGTTACTGGCAATTACGCTAGAGACCATGGGATATAAGGCCAAGTCATATTGCGGCTGGCAAATGCCTCTCCGAACCGATTCAGCCTTTGGAGCCGCTCGAGTCACTGATATTGTCACGAACAAGATCAGTGAAGACCTTGCAAACGGGATTATAGTAATCATAGCGGGCTTTCAAGGTGTTGATGACGACGGCTCCATTACCACTCTCGGACGTGGTGGATCGGACACCTCCGCTGTGGCGGTGGCTGCGGGTCTCAAGGCGGATCTTTGTGAGATATATACGGACGTTGATGGCGTTTACACAACGGATCCCAACATTGTGCCCGAGGCGAAAAAGATTCCGAGCATCGCCTATGAAGAGATGCTTGAGATGGCGTCTTTAGGGGCAAAAGTTCTTTATATCAGGGCAGTGGAATTTGCAATGAGGCATAAGGTTCCTTTGATCGTCAGATCGAGTTTCAACGACAACGAGGGAACCCTGGTCACAGAGGAGAGTTCAGATATGGAAAAAGAATCCGTCAGAGCAGTCACACTGAGCACCAAAGAGGCAAAGATTACGTTGTCGGGTATCCCCGACGTCCCTGGGACAGCGTCACAACTCTTTGGGGCGTTGGCTGAAGCTAATGTGATTGTGGATATGATTATTCAGAATTCGAGTGAAGAAGGCAAAACGGACATTTCTTTCACAGTGCCATCGCCGGACCTCGAAAAGGGTCTGGAAATCTGCCAGGGTGTCCGGGAAATTCTCGGAGCCGAGAAACTGGATGGCTCGAAAGCGTTCGCAAAAGTTTCAATAATAGGACTTGGAATGCGGTCTCACACGGGCATCGCTTCCAAAATGTTCGCAGCGTTGGCAAGGGAGGGGATCAACATTGAAATGATCTCAACTTCTGAAATCAAGATTTCCTGCGTAATTAAGAAAAAATACGCTGAACTGGCAGTAAGGGTTTTGCATGACGTTTTCGAATTGGAGAAACCTCTTTAATCATTTTCTGGCTGGAGCATCTAGTTGAGCGCAATCGAGCTTTATGACACAACTTTGAGGGATGGCGCCCAAACCTGGGGCGTTACATTCTCATTGGATGACAAAGTTAGAATAGCCCAAAAGCTTGATGAGTTTGGTATAGACTACATTGAGGGGGGTTACCCAGGATCAAATCCTAAAGATCGGCGTTTTTTTGAAATTACAAGCACCCTGAATTTCAAGCATTCCGTAATTACTGCTTTCGGAAGCACATGCAGGGCAGATCTCATCCCGGAGAAAGATCCACAAATCGAAAGTCTTCTCAAGACCAGGGCGTCCGCAGTCACTATAGTTGGAAAGAGTTGGGATCTGCATGTAACAGCCATTCTGGCGGTTTCGCTCGAACGCAATCTTGGCATGATACGGGAAACCATTGATTATGTGAGACGTCATTTCGGCAGGGTAGTGTTCGACGCTGAGCACTTTTTTGATGGTTTCAGAAAAAACCCGGAATATGCCATCAAGACCCTGGAGGCTGCCGCCTCGGCTGACCTGTTGTGCCTGTGCGACACTAACGGTGGGACCTTACCATCTGAAACGGCCGAGATCATTCGATCGGTAAGAAAAACTGTTCCCACACCTCTTGGCATACATAACCATAATGACTCGGAGACCGCTGTAGCATGTTCCTTAGCTGCGGTAGAAGCTGGTGTAAAACAGATACAGGGGACAATCAACGGCATTGGGGAAAGATGTGGTAATGCTAATTTGATCTCAATTATACCGGCTCTGGCCCTCAAAATGAGAAGACTCGAGTATGATCCGGCCAAATTGAGGCTGCTGAAGCATCTTTCAGAATTTGTTGACGAAATGGCCAACCGAACACCAAACAAAGCCCAACCGTATGTTGGAGCCGCGGCGTTTGCCCATAAGGGCGGATTGCATTCGAGCGCTGTCCTGAAAGTTCCATCCGCTTACGAACACATAAGCCCCGAAGTTGTTGGATCAATGCGGCAGATGCCAATATCAGAACAGGCCGGGCGGGCAGCCCTAGCCCAAAAGGCAGCCGAGTTTGGAATAGATCTGACGCCTGATGACCCTCGAGTTGGGGAGGTCCTCAAAATTATAAAAGACCTGGAGGCGCAGGGAGCCCGATACGACATTGCAGACGGCTCATTCAAACTACTGCTCAAAAGGATGCTGGGTCTCCACAAAAGGTTTTTCACGCTCCATGGTTTTAGCGTGACGAGTTCTAAGCGAAAAGGAGATACCAAGACTTATTCTGACGCCGTTATCCGTATAGTAGTCAGAGACAAAATGGAATTCTCCGCGGCGGAAGGAAACGGTCCGGTACATGCTCTGGATAATGCATTGAGACAGGCCCTCACGACATTCTATCCCAATGTAGGCGAGGTTCGTCTCACGGACTTTAAGGTTAGAGTACTGGAAGGAACATCTGGAACCGGCGCCACTGTTAGTGTGTTAATAGAATCCACGGACGGAGAAGATGTTTGGTGGACTGTCGGCTTTAATGAAAATGTAATACAGGCCTCCTGGAACGCCCTGGTGGACAGTATTGATTACAAACTCCAAAAAGATTTCATCGGACAAGACCAAATCTAACGCTCAGGAAAACATTCAAGGGGGCGTCAAACCAGCCCAAGGCCTGGCTCTTGTAGCTGTTGTCTTTGCGTTGGGGTATCTTTTGGTGTCTCTTTTTTCAAACCATAAAACAGTTCCTGGCGCGCGATCTTCGTATCCTGGTCGAGGAGACTGCGGATATCAGCTTGTGATTGGAGACAGGACACTTGGCACGGTTTTCTTTACAGGACCTAGCAATCTCAAAAAAATACTCGATAGACTGGAACAAAACGGGTTGAAGGTGACTACGCCTAACTTGGTTATTCCGTGCGGCTCGGTGATCCACCTGACAGATGGGAATATTCAGGAGGTTAAGAGGCTCCCGGGAGAGCAGACCCTCGCATGCGGCAAGAGGATAGAGCTAAACGAAGCCACGGAGGAGGATCTCATGAGTATTCCCGGAATTGGACCAGGAATCGCGAAGCGCATTTGCGAGAGAAGAAGTCTCTTGGGTCATTTCGGCAGTGTTTCGGATCTCGCCAAGATCAGCGGTATTGGCCCCAAAAAAGTCCTGGGTTACCAAAAGTACCTGAAATAGATATTAACCGTAAAAGAACCGCGAAAAGTCCGCAGAAAGCAGAAGCAGTATTACGAATCTCTTTTCCGGTTTATTGCGCTTGCAGCGTACGCGGCTCCAAAGCCATTATCTATGTTCACTACCACCACACCGGGGGCGCACGAGTTGAGCATCCCCAGTAGAGCCGCAATACCGCCAAAGGAGGCGCCATACCCTACTGACGTAGGAACCGCTATCACAGGACGATCTACCAGGCCCCCCACCACACTGGGTAAAGCTCCTTCCATCCCCGCCACAACTATTATTACCGAACAGGAATTGATCAGGTCAATGTGGGCCAAGACCCTGTGTATTCCCGCTATTCCGACATCGTATAGCGAATCGGTTTTGTTCCCCAGAGCCAGAGCCGTTACCCTAGCCTCTTCAGCGACAGGGAGGTCAGACGTTCCCGCCGCCATTACAAGGATCGAACCCCTTCCCCTGAGAGGTATCTCCTTTCTGGAATACAATATGGTCCTAGCAATGGAATTGTAGTCTATTGAACCTGTTGACCTGTCTGCGACGTATTGTGCCTTCTGTGCGTCGACGCGTGTAATAAGAACGGTATCGTGCCTGTCTTTGAGTCGTTCAAAAATGGAAACAATCTGGTCAGCCGTTTTCCCTTCGCCGTAGATTACCTCCGGAAATCCCAAGCGCAACGCTCGGTGATGGTCAATGCTGGCAAAGCCCAGTTCTTCAGTTTCCAGCTTTTGAAACATCAAGCTGGCCTGTTCAACCGTTAACTTACAGGTTTGCACCTGTTCAAGGATTTCAGTGAGGCGTTCTCTGTTCAATTTGGATATGTCAAACTAACGATTTTACGATATCAACTTTGCCGATTATTCCTATTAGTTTCCCATCTTCAACTACAGGGATTGTATAATATTTGTTTTCGGACATTATTCTAGCAATTTCCGAGACCTCAGTGTCGGATTGGATGCAGGTAGCTGGATGTGAATAAATATCTCCAACAGTGGTAGCCGAAATTCTCTTAAAATCCTGATGCAGGCGCCATGGATTTTCGATTGGGATTATGGAATCCAGAATGTAAAATACGGTGGGGATGTGCAGCGGTTTATTGTATTCTACAAGATCAGATTCACATACCACGCCTATCACCGCCCCTTGGTCATCCACAACGGGAACCCCGTTAATGCCTTTTTCCAGGAGGATCTTCGCTAGTTCCCTGATAGGAGTTTCTTTTTTTACCGTAATGACATCTTTGGTCATTATTTGTGAAGCTTTAGGCATTCCATACTCCATCCAGCCCGATAATTTCTTCCATCCAACTTTTTAATGGACCCATCCACTATGAAACCCGCTCGGCATGATATAATTACACAAATCAGAGTTTGGAAACTCTGATTAAATCGATGGAGGCCATTATGAAAAGTTACCGGAAAGAATTGTGGTTCAATATAAACAAGCGTCGTCAATTCGTCAACATCACAGAGGATGTCATAAAGGCATTGAAGGATTCCGGAATTCAAGAAGGACTGGTCCTGGTTAACGCCATGCACATCACGGCTTCGGTCTTTATCAACGATGATGAGTCTGGCCTACATCAGGACTATGAAAAATGGCTGGAAGAACTGGCTCCACACGCTCCCACCAGTCGTTATCTTCACAATCGCACCGGAGAGGACAATGGAGACGCTCATTTGAAAAGACAAGTGATGGGTAGAGAAGTGGTCGTCGCTGTAACTAACGGAGCACTGGACTTTGGCCCCTGGGAACAAATATTTTATGGGGAATTCGATGGTGGCCGGAGAAAACGGGTTTTGGTGAAAATTATCGGGGAATAGGTTTCTAAATATTTCGGGCCCAATATTTCTAGTCTCACCGGTCGGTCCGGTCATTCAGGAGGAACCCCTTCATGACCAGACCGATCAGATATCCTACTGATTCAATGTTACAAACTTTAATTTGTCGCCTTCTACCTGCGCCTCTATTTCGTCGTCAGGCCCGAATTTTCCACTCAGGATCTCCGAAGCCAAAGGATTTTCAATGAGACGCTGGATCGCTCTTTTAAGTGGTCTAGCTCCGTACGCCGGATCGAACCCGTCATCAGCGAGCAAATCTCTAGCTTCTGGGCTGAGCCTGAGGGTGAACTTGCTTTCTTCCAGTCTCCTGTTCAGGCGTCCTATCTGTATATCGACTATTTTCTTGATATCTTCCCTCGTTAAGGCGTGGAAAATTATAATGTCGTCCAAACGATTCAAAAACTCAGGTCTGAAATGGAATCGAAGCGCCTCCATCACGCGAGTTTTCATCGCCTCTTCATCTTTTCCTGAATAATCTCTGGATTTCTGTGGAGCCAATATTCGAAGTCATGATTATTATGCAATTCTTGAAGTCAACTGTCCGTCCTTTGCCATCCGTCAGTCTTCCATCATCCAGAATTTGCAACATAGAGTTGAAGACTTCCGGATGCGCTTTTTCAACTTCGTCGAAAAGAATAACTGAATAAGGCCTGCGGCGAACAGCCTCGGTAAGATATCCCCCTTCATCGTAGCCGACATAGCCGGGAGGAGCGCCAATCAATCGTGCCACCGAGTGCCTCTCCATGTATTCGGACATGTCCACTCTTATCATTGCCTGTTCATCATCAAACAGGAATTCAGCCAGAGCCCTTGCAAGCTCCGTCTTACCAACGCCCGTAGGACCAAGGAATATGAAGGAACCGATTGGACGATTAGGATCCTGGAGACCGGATCTGGCTCGGCGTACAGCGTTTGAAACAGCTATGATGGCCTCTTTTTGACCAATTACCCTTTTGCTGATTCTGTCTTCCATCTTGAGTAGCTTGCTGACTTCACTTTCAAGCATTCGAGCAACCGGTATTCCCGTCCATTTGGCCACAACTTCGGCAATGTCTTCAGGGCCGACTTCTTCTTTAAGAAGCCCACCATCTTTCTGAATCTCAGCCAATTCGGTGTTTTTTGCGCTGATATCTTTCTCTAGGGCAATCATCATGCCGTACTTTAGTTCAGCAGCTTTTGTAAGGTTTCCTTCCCGCTCTGCCAGGGCGGCTTGGGATTTGGCATGTTCATATCTCTCCTTGAGCTGTCTTATTTCACCAATCGCCTGTTTCTCTTTGCGCCATTCTGCCTTGAGTTTGTCAGACTCGACAGTAAGTTTTCCTATTTCTTCAACTACTTTATCTAGCCGTTCCCGGCTGTTGGGGTCAGACTCTTTCTTTAGAGCTTGATGCTCTATTTGAAGCTGAATAATTCTTCGGTCGATTTCATCTATTTCCGTAGGCATCGAATCTATTTCAATTCTAAGCTTTGAAGAGGCTTCGTCGATGAGGTCAATGGCCTTGTCGGGCAGGAATCTGTCGGTGATATACCTGTTAGACAGCGTGACCGCTGCAATAATGGCAGCGTCCTGAATTCTAACTCCATGATGCAACTCATAGCGTTCCTTGAGTCCCCTGAGGATGGATATCGAGTCCTGTACCGAAGGCTCTGCGACATAAACAGGCTGAAACCTTCGCTCAAGCGCAGCGTCCTTTTCAATATATTTCCTATATTCATTTATCGTGGTCGCCCCGACTGCCCGCAGTTCTCCTCGGGCCAGAGCGGGTTTCAACATATTTGAAGCGTCTACAGCTCCTTCAGCCGCGCCCGCGCCAACAAGGGTATGCATTTCGTCAATGAACAGGATTATCTCCCCCGCGGCGGAAGTCACTTCTTTCAGGACAGCTTTGAGCCGATCTTCAAATTCCCCGCGATATTTGGCCCCAGCAACCAACTGACCAACATCCAGAGCCATAACCCGTTTACCTTTTAGGGTTTCTGGAATATCCCCGGATACTATACGCCCTGCCAGCCCTTCTACTATCGCTGTCTTGCCGACGCCCGGATCTCCTATTAATACAGGGTTGTTCTTCGTCCTTCGTGAAAGCACCTGGATTATTCTTCTTATTTCGTCATCTCTGCCAATCACAGGGTCGAGCTTACCGTTACGCGCCAACTCGGTAAGGTCTTTCGTAAATCTCTTGAGTGCCTGATATTTCTCTTCAGGAGCCTGATCCGTCACCCGCTGGGTTCCACGTAGGTCGGTCAAGACTGTGTAAATCTTGTCTTTGGTAACACCTTTGGAATTGAGAATTTTGGCCGCTGGGCTTCCTGAAGCTTGAGAAATGGCTATAAGAAGATGCTCTACCGATACATATTCATCGTGTAACTGCTCCATCTCCTTGAAAGCGCTCTCTAGCACAGCACGAAGAGTGTTTGAAAAGTATCTATCGGCCACAGCCCCGCTCTGCTGTGGAAAACGTTCTATTACCTGAAGAGTTTCGTTTCTTATTCTGTCTAGATCGGCCCCAAGCTTCTTGATTATTTCAACGCAAAGCCCTTCGGCGTCTGAAATTAGAGCTAACAAGAGATGCTCTGTGTCGACTTGGGGATTCCCCCTCTTGGACGCCATATTTTGAGCCATTTCGAGGGCTTCCTGAGATTTTAACGTAAACTTGTCCAAACGCATTATGTTGCCTCCTTGAACTTTTTATTCATGACAAGGAATCCGCCTTTGCGCCTAAATGAACATTGAGTTGAAAATTTTGGATTATTTGACGGAACCTCGCCAAGAGAGGAGAAAAACGCACATTAACAACTAATGTTTCACAGTTAAGCAGCCGGACCATGTCTGTCAATTCAAAAGCGAATTTATTTCCAAGTAAATGTTTGACTTATCCTTGTTGGCTCATTACGATCGAACACAGAGACAAAATACCGGACAAAGTCATATCGGTTCAGCGGGGACACAGCAGTGGTAAACCGGTCTCACGAAACCGCTTATTTTAGTAATCAGTCGAAGGCCCCTAAACTTCTGGTAGCTGACGATGACCGACTATCTCTAGAAAGTCTCGCTGAATTACTGGCTCTTAACGGTTTTGAAGTTTATAAGGCTCAATCCGGGGAACAAGCTTGGGAACTCTTCTTAAACCAGAAACCTGATCTCGTAATAACAGACATCCTGATGCCTGGACTGGATGGGATAGGTCTTCTCAAACTCATAAGGGACAGAGACAATATCATTCCGGTAATCATGATCACAGGCTTTGGCGAGGTCGAAACAACCATCAACGCTCTCAGGCTTGGGGCATCGGATTTTCTGCTCAAACCAATTAATGCCGAAATAATGATTTCGACTGTGCAAAGAGGCCTCGAACATTACAGGCTGAAACTCCTTGAAATGGAGTACACGCAGCGTCTTGAGGCTCAAGTTGAAAACAGGACTAGAGAACTGGCTAAAACCAACGAGTTTCTCAAAGGTATTATTGAAAGCTCGAGGGGTGTGTCCATAGTAGTTACAGGACTCGACAAGAAAGTACTATTCTGGAATTCGGGAGCTGAAAATATTTTTGGATACTCTGAGCAGGAGATGATCGGACAATCCGTTGTAAGATTGTATTCACCGATCGCCAATCCAGACGAAATTGAAAATACCCTCAGGCAGGCCTTGGCCAGTAAATCCGGGACAGCGCAAAAAGTAATCAAGCAACTTTCCAAGGATGGAGAGGAGATCACACTTTCTCTTGCGATATCTCCAATGATGGATAGAAAAGGTAAGATTAACGGTGTGATAGGCCTGGGACAGGATGTTACGGAACAATATCGTCTTCATCAGGAACTGCTTGAATCCTACACAAGAATTAGAAAAATCCAGGGAGCGTCGATTTTCGCTTTGGCTCAACTCGCAGAGGCTCGTGATGGCGAAACGGGCGCGCATCTAAAAAGAATCAGAAAATATTGCGTCGTATTATGTGATAGCCTTAGGAAAAGGCCCAAATATGGTCTCAAGATGACTTCGGAGTTCATTGAAGACCTGGTACAATGCTCAGTATTGCATGACATAGGTAAAATTGTAATACCGGACAGCATATTGTTTAAACCCGGAAGATACCAATCTGACGAATTCGAAGTCATGCAAGAGCATGCCTTGCTTGGTGGGAAGGCCCTGTTTGATGCGGCCCAAGAAACGGGTGAGTCTCAAAGCTACCTCACTGTTGGCGCAGAAGTAGCTTATTACCATCATGAACGGTGGGACGGGAGTGGCTATCCATTCGGTTTGAGTCGGGAAAAGATACCGTTGTCCGCCAGAGTAGTAGCCTTATGCGATGTTTATGACGCTTTGAGATCCAAAAGACGCTACAAAGATGACTTTCCTCACGATGAGGCTGTAAGATTGATAGTTGACGAACGTGGAAAGCATTTTGACCCCGAGATTGTCGATGCCTTTCTTGACAGCACCGAAGAATTCAGGGCCATTCGAAACATCGCTACTCCGTCTGCCAATAACTGATCTTGCCAATTTCGTATTCTGGACCATCAATAGACGCCTGTCTGACCTTATCCTCCTTCCACAAAAAAGGTAAGCTCTTCCAACGGGACCACAAATTGTGTAAAGTGAATCATCTAAATTTTTCAGAAAGTGATGTGGTATGAGTCAAAGCTGGGTACCTATTACAACGATATTGAAGACCGCTCCAAAGTTGTTGGAGATTCCCAAATACGCCAAAAATGTGGCGATGATACAGGTGGACAAATTCCTGAGAAGCCTGTCCAACAAATCAGGAGACGGAGCAGCCGACAAAATACGGCAATGTAGTGTCCGTATAACGGATTATTGCAATCTGCGGTGTCATACGTGCGGGCAATGGGGAGACAGGGGCTTTTTGAGGTCCTGCTCGCTCAAGGAGTTAAAGGAGCACGAAGTTTCTCCTGAAAGATACATTTCATTGTTGAGAGATCTTGAAGCTCACGGTCATACACCCTCGGTATATCTTTGGGGTGGCGAGCCAATGCTTTACAAGGGGTCCGTGGAAATAATCGAAGAGGCGGCGAGGCTCGGGATGCCACCAAGTATAGCTACGAACGGAACAGGGCTTTATGAACATGCCGAGAGACTGGTACAAGCCCCCATGTTCGTCGTCCAGATTTCAGTTGATGGCCCCGATGAAGAAACCCACAACAAAAGTCGCCCTGGAGCTTCACCATCAGTGAACAACTTTAGAACCATCAACAGGGCTATCGACACATTGACCGAACTTAGAAAAGAAAAAGGTCAAAGGCTTCCTCTGATAGCCTCGCTGACGACCATCAACAATGTTAACTATCAGAGGCTCGTAGACATTTATGAGGTTTTCAGGGACCGCGTCGACGTCTGTGTATTTTATCTCGCGTGGTGGATAGATGAGAAATCCGCGGAGAAACATACAGAGGATTTTGAACAAAGGTTTGGATTTAAACCTCAGAAACACTACGGCTGGATAGGAAACTGGAGACCACCCGATCTTCAGGCTCTATCGCAGCAACTAAAGCGCCTGCATGAACTGGCCAAAAAGTTTTCCGGGCCTGCCGTCATCGTGATGCCTCCCCTGGACGACGCTGGTGACCTGGAGCGATACTACACGGATCATGACAGCACGTTTGGTTTTGATAAATGCGTATCAATCTTCAGCGCTGTCGAAATCAATTCCAACGGTGACATGTCCCCATGTAGGGACTACCACGATTATGTGGTTGGAAATGTGAAACAGAATACGATAACCGAGATCTGGAATTCAGAGCGCTATCGGGAATTCCGCAAGAGCATTGCGACAAAGGGTCTTATGCCCGTCTGCACAAGATGCTGCGGCTTAATGGGATATTGACGGCTGCGCAAATGATCCGGAAATCATCGCGGACCTAAAACCCCAGCGATCTCATTCTCCTGATAAGGAATTTCGCAGCCAGTCCGTTTATCACACCGGTTATTATGGCTGCGAAAATCATTATCGGAGCCAGAAGCAGTATGCTTTCGTTCTTCACAAGCATTGCGTACGCTACCCATAGTTGAGCCATATTGTGAGTCACCGCCCCCAACACACTAATACCAACTTCGCTCAGGAACCTTTGTCCAAAGTGGTACGCAGCCGCCATTACGCAGATTGAACTGATACCTCCCGAGGCGGCGAGAAAAAATCCTGGCGACCCGAATTGACCGGAAATTAACCCTCCAAGCAATATCCTTCCTATCGTAAGCAAAGCGGCGTCTTTAAATCCAAAAACGTACAAAGTCGCAAGGCTAATAATATTTGAGAATCCAAAGCGGAACCAGCCTACGGTAAAAGGAACAAGGGCTTCCAGAGAATGTATGGCGGTAGCGAGCGCCAAGAGTATCGCCAATTGCGAGAGTTTTTGAGTTCGATCAATCATCTGCTGATAGCGTCCACTTTGCCTTGATCGTCACCTCCTATGCGAACAATTATTTCATTGGGCACACAAACGAGGGCTGAGCCGCCCGCTCCGGTTTGTCCCATCTTTACACAGTAGTGATTAGGACACGGTGAACTGATGATACTAACCTTCCCTGCCTTGATCTGAATCCTGGACTCACCCACGGGGCCATTCACGGAAATCACGCGATCATGATTCAGGGAGTAACGACCGACAAGCTGTGATCCGGACTGTATGAATACTACATCCCCGGATGTAATGATTCGCTTTGGTAGCAACACTGAGAGAAGCAGGGCCAAAAGCCCCGTCATTAAAATGACGATCAAATCTCCTGGTTTGCAGCCCCTAAACAGAACACGTATTTCCAAGATGGTTCAAACTTCCCTTCCAGTCCTTCTGTACGGTGACGCCATTTTCCTTTATGCAACTTTTTTACGCAAGTCCCCGAAGCATATACATTGATTCGCGAAAATTCTTCTGCTAGTTTAGCAACGTCATAATAACCTGTATATTAGACCTTAAGGATTATAAACTTAAACTGTTACTTAATTTTTTCTTGCGCCTCGCTCAACTTCCATATAAATATTGATCTAGTGGATTCTCGCGGTAACCTCACACTTTAGGCGGCTTGCGATGAAATGTCCCGTATGTGGCGAAATAGAAGATAAGGTAATAGACTCCCGATTAGCAAAGGATAACACTGCAATTCGAAGGCGCAGGCAGTGTCTCAATTGTCTCAAGAGATTTACCACTTATGAAAGAATTGAAGATATTACTCCGTTTGTAATTAAAAAAGACGGTCGTCGGGAGGCTTTTGACAGGCGAAAAATCGTCGAAGGAATATTGAGGGCCTGCGAGAAAAGGCCCATAAGTATCGAACAAATTGAAGCAGTCGCAGACACCATTGAGCAAGACTTGATGGAAAGATCCGAGAAAGAAATACATGTCTCTTATATTGGCGAGCGGGTGATGCAAGCGCTCAAAAAACTCGATGAAGTCGCATACGTAAGATTCGCTTCAGTTTACAGGTCGTTTCGGGACATAGATGAATTCATCAATGAAATAAAAGAACTTTATGACCTTAAAGAATCCAAGGAACAACAAATAGAATATGAGCATGTAGATGAACCTGAAAACCCACAAGGCGATCCATAAATCGCATAAGTTTATGTCCCGGGCACTGAGCTTGGCTAGAAGGGGGCTCGGACGTACATCTCCCAATCCCATGGTGGGCGCAGTCGTAGTCAAGGACGGAAAAATTATCGGGGAGGGTTTCCATCGAGCAACAGGAGAGCCACATGCGGAGGTGGAGGCTATTCGCGCCGCCGGCGTAGAAACTCATGGAGCGGAACTGTATGTAACATTGGAGCCATGTAACCATTATGGCCGTACTCCTCCCTGTACTCAGGCCATTATGGCGGCTGGCGTAAAAAGGGTATATTATGGCATTGACGACCCCAACCCATCAGTGATTGGGGGAGGGGCTGAATTCTTACGCAAAGCGGGAATTGAAGTAGTGGGACAAGTCCTGGAAAACCGTTGTCGGGCTCTTAACGAGGTATACCTCACAAATGTCACACTCAGAAGGCCGTTTGTTTATCTAAAATTGGCCATGAGCCTGGACGGTCGGATAGCCACCCGGTACTGGGCATTCCCGATGGATAACATCAGAGCAGTCCAGACTGAAGGCCCACAGGCTCAGAGATCGCGTTTCCGCAATAATGGTGGGCATTGAAACTGTGATTGTCGATAATCCCTCACTGACAACAAGATTAAAGGGACGGCAAGGACGTGATCCTATCAGGATTGTGGCTGATTCAAACTTAAGGACGCCCATTGAAGCGAACATTTTTAACCAGACATCTCAGGCTGGGGTAATCATTGCCACACGGAGTAACCCACCTTCCCGTCTGAAGGCCAGGTTGGAAAAAAAAGGCGCTAAGGTTATCCAGACGACTGGTCCCGATAGGGTCGATTTGAAAGATCTTTTGACAAATCTCTATAAAATGGGAATTACTTCACTCTTGATCGAAGGTGGAGCCGGATTGGCGTGGGGCGCTCTGGAAGCCAGAATTGTGGATCGATGTATGTTCTTCTACGCCCCTATTATAATCGGTGGAAAATCGGCCCCTACCGGAGTCTCAGGGACAGGAATAAACAGACTTGAGGAGGCGCCTCGACTGGTCGAAATGAGATCACTAAAAGTTGGGCCGGACATTCTTGTAGAAGGTAAAGTAGTTTACCCGGGCGAAAATTAAATGATATTACAGATAAATCCGGTAAACCCTCAGCCAAGACACATTTCTCGGGTAGTAGATGTTCTTCGAAAGGACGGGGTAATTGTCTATCCCACCGATACCGTTTACGGTCTAGGTTGTGACATTGCCAGCAAGAAGGCGCTCGAGCGTGTACGACGAATTAAGAAATTCGATAACAAAAGGCATCTTTCTTTTGTCTTTTCCGATTTCAAGACAATTTCCCTTTACGCTCAAGTTACCGACAATGACTATAAGTTGCTTCGGCGAAGGCTTCCCGGGGCCTACACATTTATTCTCAAAGCTACCAGACTCGTCCCAAGAATCGTCCTGACCAAAAAGCAGGAGGTAGGAATACGCATCCCGGACAACAGAATATGCCAGGCTTTGCTGGAAGAACTGGGAAACCCGATTCTGAGTTCCTCCGTTAGGCTACCTGATGACCAGTTACTTGATGACCCTCGCGAAATTGAGAGAATCTACAGAGGGCAGGTGGATTTGGTGATAGATGGTGGCATTTTCCTACCCGAACCATCTACTGTAGTAAGTCTTCTCGATGATCCCCCAAAGGTGCTGCGCGTAGGCAAAGGCGACGTCAGTCCTTTCGCTGAGTACTAATCAGGTCAAAAAGTAGTTTCGCTGTTAACGACGCGCTCCCGGCATGTTTGGTCAACTCTTGGCGCCCACGATCTCCCAACCGTTTGGAACCCTCAAGATCTCTGAGCGCCTCACAAACTGCATATGAGAGGTCTTTGAGATCCCGAACCTCCGTAGCCGCCCCCACGCTAACCAGTAGATCCCTGGCGTCTCTAAAATCCTCCATTGAGGGGCCAAAGAACAGCCTTTTTCCCCATGCGGCGGGTTCAAGAATGTTCTGACCGCCTTTTTGAACTAATGACCCTCCAATAAAAACAACGTCCGCTACTGAATAGAATTTGAACAATTCTCCGGTCGTGTCCAATACGATAATGTTTCTGGAGCCTCGCTGAATTCCGCAATCCCGCGAACTTCTCAGGAAAGGAGACGCCAGTTTTCTCTCCTCAATCGCCGACAATATCGCAGGAACGGTTTCAATGTGGCGTGGAGCAATGATAAGAATGAGATTGGGAAAGTTATTGAGAAGACTCTTGAAACAGTCCAACACCAGCTCATGTTCCCCTGGATGGGTGCTACCTGCCATAAAAACTTTATGATCAGGACTTAAGTCGAGGACGTTTTGCGCTTCGATCAACACTGAATCTGAAACATCCTTAAGAGCCGCGTCAAATTTAGTGTTCCCGACAACCACCACTCGATCCGACTTGGCCCCCATTTTGACTATTTTGTTTCTGTCCGCTTCGGAAACCATTAGGAATGAGTCAATTTTTTCCAACATTCTGGAGACCAGCGGTTGGATCTTCATATAGCGAGGGAATGAACGATCTGAAATCCTTCCGTTTGCGAGAGAGATTACAGCTCCCGATCGCTTCAGACCGTATAGCATGTTTGGCCAGATTTCAGTTTCCATCAGGACAACAAGATCTGGTTTTATTCTATCAATCACGGGGTTTAGACATACAGGGGAGTCTATTGGCATATATATGAACGCGTCAGCTTGAGTTATGGATGTTTTTGCCATCTCCTGGCCGGTTTCGGTGCCTGTTGAAACAATCAAGAAACATTCGGGAGCCAGTTTCCTGAATTGGCGAACAACTGGACCCAATGCCACTGTTTCTCCGACTGAGACAGCGTGAAACCATACGATAGGGGCCTTGAGCACTGATTTTGGAAAGGTTTCAGGGAGCCATCCCAGTTTTCCGGACAGGGATTTCCTGTATTTGCCGGTAATAACAATTTTAGGCGCATAATAGGCGCACAGGATTGGAGCGCCGATCGCGTGAATCAACAAATTATAGAAGAAGCGAATCATTAGAAAAAGAATCTGTAAAGATTACCGGCAGGTCTCTGTCTTTACGGAAAACGTAGGATCTATTTGAAAATTTTTTTCAACGAGAAACGGGTTGGGTTCGATCCTGGATATTTTCGCAACTGTCCGCCAGCCCCCCATTGGAGAGACAACCTCAAACTTTCGGGGAAGCCAACCATCGTCGCCTTGGCTAAAATCTCCGAAGTCGGCAGTCAGATCGATGTCTCCTCGTGGATTAATTCTTACCAATCGCGTCAGATTATAGGTTCGGCTGTCCAATGTCGCCCCCCAGACCCTTCCTTGGAAGGTTATCCTAATGACAATCTTCTCCGCGTCTCTTGACAGAACACGGTCAAAACGAACATCTCGCCATTGGAGCAAAACCATCGGGATTAGACCCTCTATTTCCGCCACATCCGGAAATTTTCGAGAGAAACATGGTCTGTCACCCTTAATGATTTTGCTTTCCTGTGGGATATAGAGTTCGAACATATTAGATTTGATAACCAGTTCAAAAAGAGTGGCGCCACCGGGACCCAGCCCCTGAAAGCGAAAATCACTGGGTCTCCGATAGAGTAGAAAACCCTTTATATCCTGTCTGGATTTGTCGACCTCGTTCATTGTAGTAACATTCATAGTCGCCTTGAACGCAGACAGGTTTTTCCCACGATTAAACAGAAGGTTCGGGATATCTTCCGGCTTCTCGACGGCCGGAGCAGCGGACAAGCCTTCGCTCAAACACAACATTGCGGAAAAAACAATTACGATTGCTAAACAACTATTGATGCGGTGACTGGTCATTGGCGAAATACTAACGGATTCCTCTTGATCAAGACTTCATTTAACCGGTTTTCATAGCAGACAAAGTTGCCCAACGCAACCCACACTGCAGAACAAGGAGGGCAATCATCAAGTGAAGGATTCAATACTGGAGCACGAAGCCATAATGGAAAAAAGCGACTACCGGCGTCTTCTCTTATTGGCCATCGCTTTTCGGGGATAAACGATAATTCTTCTTAACGGACCTTCCCCATAACTCTTGGTATAAACTTCTCGATCCTCAGCAAGAATAAGGTGAATAATCCTGCGTTCATTTGCGGGCATGGGGTTGAGGGCCACCGGCTTGAGAGACTTCTTGGCCTTTTGACTCATCCTCAGAGCCATCTCACGTAAATTTTCATATTTCCTTTGTCTATAGTCTTCGGTATCGACTATGACTTCGATCTTATCTTCAAGGGGGGTCTCTCTGTTCACCGCCTTGTTGATTATATACTGAAGAGCGTCAAGAGTTTGGCCTCGCTTACCGATGAGCAAACCACTCTTGTCTCCATCAATCTCCAGCTTTATTGAACCATTCGAAAACGAACCAGCGACCGTAGCTTCTACTGGAATCCGAACCAGAATGCCTTCAAGCAACTCTTTAGCCTGCGACGCAATTCTCAACTTCTCAGGATCCTGTTCATCAACTAAAGAGGAATCAGCCGGTCCCACAGAAGGCGTTGGCGGTTGCCTCAAAGACGGTTTCGTCGACTCTGGCCCAATTGAGGACGCAGGGGGCGTGTCTTTAGGTTCGGAGGGCAATATTTCCATTACCTCTTTAATAATATCTCGTTTGCGCACTCTGACTCTAGCGTTCCGATGGCCTACCAACCCCAGAAATCCCCTCGCGCTTTCCTCTACCACTTCTATTTCAAGAAGAGCTTCCTCAGCGTTCAACTCTTCGCATGCCTTTGCAATAGCATCCTTGACAGTCTTCCCGGTAAATTCCATGTAACTCATACTTAAATTCCTGTGTTAGCGGGTTAGTCTATTTGTGAGCAATTGTTGACCGATAGACAGCATATTGCTGACCAACCAATAAAGGACCAAACCCGATGGAAAACTCAAAAACATATAAGTAAAAACTACCGGCATCAACAGCATCATTTTTTTCTGCATAGGATCCCCGGCCGACGGAGTCATCCACTGCTGTAGAACCATCGTTCCACCCATTAGGATAGGTGTAACATAGTGAGGATCCGGAGCCGACAGATCCTGGATGCACAGGTAGATGGAAGGAATGCATAGAAAAGCCGCGTGCCGCAGTTCAATAGCGTACGAAAGAGCTTGATAAAGAGCTATAAAAACGGGAATCTGCAAAAACATAGGCCAACAACTGCCAAGAGGATTCACCTTGTTGTCCCTGAACAGCTCCATGGTGGCCTTGTTAAGCGCAGACTTGTCGTCCTTATATTTTTCCTTTAGTTTTGCTATGTGAGGCTGCAAATCTTGCATTCTCTTCATAGACTTCATGCTTTTGTGAGTTAGAGGGATAAAAAGGATTTTTATTAGTATCGTCAAAATTATTATGTCAATGCCATAATTTCCTGTACCAGGGACCTTGAAACCCATAACGGTGAAGCCTGAATTAAAGAATCTCAGGAATTTCATCAGGTACGTGGACATAATATTCAGGACTTGATAGTTGCTGTACACTAACGCCCTACCAAGATTAGCGCCGGCCGCTTGAAGGGCGTCCGCCTCTCTTGGCCCCAGATAAAGGCCTGTGTGTGTCTCAGTGGACTTTCCCCCCGCTGGGATGTTAATTGAGCCGCATCTAACTAGTATTTCTGCGACTCCTTCTTTGGTCGGTTTTAAGAATGTAACCTTGGCCGCAGGCTGCCGGGGAAAAGTCAAGGCCTTGAAAAAATAAGCTTCTCCAAGACCAGCCCATTCCACATGCCCTGAAAGTTCTTCCTCGCCCTTGACGTCTTTGAAATAGTAGTCCTTGAGAGACCCATCAAGTAGAACTTGCACACTATTCCAACTGAACTGTTTCGAATCATCGGAGAAATATTTTCTCAATGGCAGAGTGACGAGATAATCTCTGTCTTCATTAGATTTGTTCTCCAGGACATAAGACAGATCAATTAAATAGTTGTCGGCATGAAATGTGAATTTTTTGGACAAGACGAGGCCGCTTGATGAAACACCTCGGAAGACAACCGTTTTTTCCGGAGCCGCTTTGTCGAGTTCTACCGATAAGTCTTTCACGTCGGAGGTGTAAACCAGCTTGGCGTCCGAAAAAACTTCGTTCGACCGGGTTAGTCTTATGGTTGGTTCAGATGTGTCCGGTCCCTCTGGTGGGAAGAGATTAACCAACTCAGGGCTACCAAGATGGGCGGTGTAATCCTTAAGTTTGAAAGAGATTATTTTTCCGCCAATATTGGTTAGAACAGCTTTATACTTCGGCGTCTCAATTTTTATGAGCGACTCAGTGGCTTGAACACCAGGAACATTTTGATCCACGGACTCTGGGGTTGATGTCGAGGACAGTTCAGGCGCGGTCTTGCCCTGTTCCTTTAAGACTTTGGGTTCCTCTGACGCCTTTTTAGCCGCGGTTTCAGTTTTTTTTGTAAGTTCAACTGTTGAAGGCGCGTTGACGGGAGTAGGTGGCGTAAAGGCATTAAAGAAATATTGAAAACCTACGATGATCAACACCGACAAAACAATGGCCAGTAGTAAATTTCGATCCATTATTGGATATCCCGCCTTAAATGTTCCGCTAACGGTACATAGTTACGCACTATCGGTTGAGTCCTCAGGGAACTGGGTCAAAGCCTCTTGGTCCAAATGGCCGACACCGCAGAAATCTTCTTAAAGCCAAATAAGTTCCTCTCAGCGGCCCATGGGATCGGATGGCCTCCAAAGCGTATTCTGAGCATGTGGGGATAAAGCGACACGATGAAGGAAATATCGGGGATAAACAAATTTGATAAGATCTTATGAGTGCAATCAAAACTTTTCGGGCCACTACAAAAAACCTTGCTCAAAGGCTCTGTCGAGTTCTTCAAAGATTTTTAGCGTTTCTAGATCAGATGAACCCTGAGCCGCTACTATAACCAAATCCGTACAGACAGACAGTTTGTGCCTGTTGTGCCTGAAATATTCCCTCAGTCTTCTTTTCACCCTGTTCCGAGCGCAAGAGTCGCCAACTTTCTTGCTCACAGATATCCCCAGTCTCGGGATACCGACCGTATTTACGCGCCACCGGATAACAAAATGGGGCGTTCTCATCTTTCGCCCCTTCATCATAATGTCTCGGTAATCCTCAGATCGGCGTATTCGGTCTGATTTGGTGAGCTTAAGATCGCAAGAACTAGACAGTAAGCCTTTTGCGACCCTTGGCTCGCCTTCTCTGGAGGACAAGACGTCCATTCTTTGTGCTCATACGAACTCTAAAACCGTGAGTTTCTTTTTCGAGACAGATTGCTAGGTTGAAATGTCCGTTTCACTGTTCAATCACCAACCTTCGATCATTTTTCTAAAAGGCTGATTCAATCAGATGTTGGACACTAAGTCAAGACTCTTTTCCCAATCGGATGGGTAGCGTTCTAGATCAGCCGGAAGTGAAATTTCTCACCGTACAAATAGCCAACTGTAAAAATATTTCCCAGTTGGTGGGGCCAACAAACCTCAAGCCTCTACCAAATTTCTTTGCGCGGTCCAAGAATTTGTTCAATACAATCGACTTATTATATTTCAAGCAAAAAAAAAGCCCTCGCGGAGGGCTTGAAAAGGTATGGTTTAGTTTCTTCTTTATGCCTGTATATAAAGCAATTACTGTACCACGTTTCGACTTAACATATTTTTGCGACCAACATGAGCATTAAACCAGTTAATAATTTTTAATGTGCTAAAACAACATATTATGACTATAATATAATTTAGTTTATTAAATATTATTGCATTTATCTCTTTCTAGTGATAATTCCAATCATCAATATACTAGAGGTGCTCAATATGGCGCTACAAATCATATTCTCGATATTGCAGGTAGCTTGCATTGTAAGCTTGGTCATACTTTGGCGAATGTGGATCAAAAAGAAACTTGCTTCATCTTTTCTTATTGAAGATGAAGATAGACTGCTTTTCCCATTTAGGTATCTTTCGTGGATCATCGGAGGCGTTGTCCTGGTAACCGCTCTGGCCCAAACCCACTTCCTCTGGGTGTCAATAAAAGAAACCAGTGACAACTCAAAAATTAAGGCTCTCTATACCAAGGTGGAAGAGCAGGGCCACTCGATAGACGAAACAAAAAGAATAGTTGAAAAGCTTGGAAGAGACGTGGAGCTTAATTTCAAGGCTTTGAAGGTCTTTGGGAAAGACCAGTTAACTCAAATGAGAACTAACAAACTAACCAGTGACCTCAGGCTTCGCCACAATGAGCCCGTTCCGAAAGAAGCGGCTCCGCCAAAAACAAACGCGATTAAATCGGCTTCGCTCCAAAACGCTTTTGCCCAGGAAGCCAAGGCTTCTTCCGCTTCCGCCGCAGTTCCGGAATCCTCAAAGAATAATGATCATCCCGCTGAACCGTCGTCAATGAGGTTGACCCGCAAGGGCAAGGCGATCGCTGACAATCTCAGGGTTAGGAAACAGCCTAGCGAAGACGCTCAGATCGTCGATAAACTCATGTCCGGGCAAATTATCAAGGTCACCGAGAAAAAAGTCGCAGGAGACAGAGTTTGGTTCAGGATCATCACGCCCTCCGGCAAAGCCGGCTGGGTTGAATACAACTACGTAAAGCTGGAGGGCGCTGTTTAGACATTCAATGGTAAAGGGTAAATCAGTTTGTATCGGCAGTGGAACCTATAAATGAAAAGTCGGCTATCACACTGAACAATCTTGAGATCTGACGCAACAGCGCAAGCCTGTTACGTCTAATACCCGGGTCCTCGGCCATGACCAGGACAGAATCAAAAAACGTGTCTATTGGGTCTTTGAGTCCTGTCATGGTCTCCAGCGCAGACCAGTAATCTCTTTCTTCAAAGGAACTCGCGCACTTTTCTTCCACCGAACACAGTTTCTCATAAAGAGTTAGTTCAGATGGCTCTTCTAGGAGTTCGGGAATCAACGCTCCCGGTTCTTGGTCCTTCAATATGTTCACAACCCTTTTTACGCCTATCAGAATCGAGTCAAAATCACGCTTTTTCCTCCATTCGGCAAGGGCTTCCAGACGCCGCCTGGCATCTACTATGTCATGAAAATCAGCTCTGATAACCGCTTCAACAACATCAAGCCCAAAATCTCCTGCGTGGAAATTTACGAATCTCGCTTTAAAGAAGTCCAAGATTTCTGATTCAACCTCCGCTCGCTGTCGGGTTCGCTTCGATTCCAGGAGGCTGACAGACTGACCAATCAACCATGGTAGATCCAGCTTCCACTCGTGACGGATCAGGATCTGAATTACCGAAAGAGCGTGTCTTCTCAGCGCATAGGGGTCCGCGGCCCCCGAAGGTATTAGCCCAACAGAAAAACATCCGCAGATGGTGTCCATGCGGTCGGAAATTGACACAATAGCTCCCAGAACTCCTTCGGGTAAATCATCGCCGGAACGCGTAGGCAAGTAATGTTCTCTAATGGCGGTAGCGACCTCATCAGATTCACCATCGAGTCTTGCGTAATAGCTCCCGATGATCCCTTGAAGCTCGGGAAATTCATAAACAATTCCTGTCTCCAGATCGCATTTGCACAAGAGAGCGGTTCGTTCAATTTGTGAGATTTTCTCTGGCGCCCATATATCCGCCAACTTACGGGCCAGATAAGAGAATCTCTCCACTTTTTCGAACGCGGTCCCAAGCTTGGAGTGAAACACCACCCCCTTAAGAGAGTCCAGGCGGCCCAAAAGAGGTTGTTTTCTGTCCTCCCTAAAATAAAATCTTGCGTCCTCAAGCCTTGCTTTTAGAACCCTCTGATGGCCTCTTCGAGAAACCTCCTCGTCTTTTACCGGAGTATTATTGATGGCGATAAACCTGTTTCTGATTCGACCTTGCGCGTCCTGAAGGCAAAAGTATCGCTGATGTTTTTTCATACAGGTGATCAGAATCGAGGCAGGCAGCTCCAGAAATTCCTCGGAAAAAGAACCCTCAATCGGGTGCGGGCTCTCGACCAGGAAAGAAACCTCGTCCAGCAGAGCTTCATCCTCGAAAGGCTTTAGACCTTCACTTTGGGCCATCTCTGTTACTTTATCCCTTATTAGATCCAACCGTTTTTCAAAGTCTATTTCAATTCCCTGTTCGGCAAGACGCTCTCGCAATTGATCGAAAGATGAGACAGCAAACGGTTGCGGGTGAACAAATCGGTGGCCAAAACTCTGATTTCCGCTTGAGATATTTCCAAAAGTAAAAGGTGTTACTTTTCCATTGAGAATCGCTACGATCCAGTGAACCGGACGAACAAATCTGACTTCCAGATCCATCCAGCGCATTGTCTTGGGAAAGTAAATCTTTTCAAAGAGTTCCGGAAGCGCCAGAGAAAGAAGCTCGCTGGTCGGTTTTCCCTGTTCGGTCTTCCTCACGCCCACAACCGAACCTTTAGGGGTTTGGATTGTTATCAGGTCCTCCACACCGATACTTTGGCTCCGGGCAAAACCTTCGGCCGCCTTTGTAGGTTTGCCGGAATCATCATACGCGGACGATAGTGGTGGGCCTGTTTTCTCGTAGGTGCGTGAATCGGACGAGTTAGCCAGTTCTGAGATTCTTACGATCAGACGGCGGGGCGTAGCGAATGTCTCAATAGGCCCATGGGCGATCTTAGAGTTTTCCAGAAAACGTGACAATAATTCGTTCAGAGACTTGAGCGCCGGCTTTATGTATCCGGCCGGGATCTCTTCTATTCCTATTTCCAGTAAAAATTCGCCTTTCATCTATCAGCCCTTCATCCCCAACAAAATTAATCGTTCACGTGTCTCAGTAGTGGAAATCCCATGGATTCTCGTTGGGTCAGAAAGGCCTGTGCAGCCTTCTTCGCCAGATTTCGCACTCTATGAATGTAGGATGTTCTCTCCGCCACGCTGATTGCGCCTCTAGCGTCGAGTAGATTGAAAACATGGGAGCATTTCAAACAGTAATCATATCCAGGCAAAGCCAATGGTTCTTCACTGTCGAGCAAAGCCTCAGCCTCAGCTTCGTACATTGAGAAGAGCTTGATCAGCATGGTTGCGTCAGACCTCTCAAAATTATAGAAAGATCCCTCGACTTCCGATCTGTGGTGAACATCTCCATAGGTGATTTTTTCGGTCCATTTCAGATCGTATACGCTTTCCGCTCCTTGTAGAAACATACATATCCGTTCAAGTCCGTAGGTCAGCTCTACGGAGACAGGCTTTAGGTCAAAACCACCCGCCTGCTGGAAGTAGGTGAATTGGGTTATTTCCATACCGTCTAGCCAAATCTCCCAGCCCACGCCCCACGCGCCTAGCGTAGGGGATTCCCAGTCATCTTCAACAAATCTGATATCGTGGCCTAATGGGTCGATTCCTATCGAGGCCAACGACTGAATGTAAAGATCCTGAACTTCCAGGGGCGAAGGTTTGAGGATAACCTGATACTGATAATAGCTCTGGAGTCTATTTGGGTTTTCCCCATATCTGCCGTCGGTCGGCCGCCTGGATGGTTCTACATAGGCCACATTCCAGGGCTCTGGTCCAAGAACTCTGAGGAAAGTCGCAGGGTTCATCGTGCCGGCGCCCTTCTCTACATCGTACGGCTGCTGTATCACGCAACCGTGATCCGCCCAAAACCTTTCCAAAGTAAAAATCAATTCTTGAAACGTGAGCATTGACGGAGCCTTCCTGATCTTGATTGATCCCCGACCCTCTTTGTCTGATAAATGCAGAATCGAGCTATCTGTTCTTCGTAACATTAGAGCTTTTGACAAGTCAAGGTCCGCTCTGACATTTGATTAACGCGAAATATCCGGTTATAATTCAGCGACAAACACTTGGAGATCCCACAGGAAAATATCATATGCGACGAGCAGGACTGAACTATTTGATTCTCTTTATATGCTCATTTCACGCGGTTGTCTTTCTTTGTGACCCTGCCATGAGTCAAGTGACGCCACCTGATTACTCAAATATTCGACTGACGCTGGAACAGGGAAAATTCCAGGATGTCCTGAATCTGGTATCCAGATTGAGCCAGGCCAGCACGGATCCCGTTCTTACATACTACAAGGCGATCGCCCTTGCCGGACTGGAAAAAAGATCATTGGCCATAAAGGAATTAACCAAGGCTATATCGCTAGATCCGACTAAGAGTCAGTTCTACCTGCGAAGGGGTTTGATATTTTTTGAAAACGGCAGAACTTCAGAGGCCATAGCGGATTTTACGGCCGCTTTGGAGTTAACACCCACCATGGCTTCAGCTTTGGGGCATCGGGCCCGCGCGTTTCTTGCGGCCGGACAGACCACAAAAGCCCTTGACGACGCTAATAGCGCAATTCGCCAAGCGCCGACAAACGCTGACTTTTACAAATTAAGAGCCGACATATTGTCCACCGTGGGCGATTATGAAAACGCCCTGCAGGATTATAACAAAGCGATAAGTCTGGCGCCTTACTTTGTCACTGCCATAAACAATAGAGCCATTGCTCTTGCAAACCTTAACAGGCCAAAGGAGGCGGTCGAGGATCTCAACTCCGCCATGGAACTATCCACATCAAGGCCTAGTTCTTCTGGTCCTTCCGTTTTCCAGGGCTCACAATGGTAACAATCTTTGAGTTTTGATTTAGAGGTGGCAAACTGATCTTGATCAGAATCAGGATAACCACGGCGTAAGCGTTTTCATTAAGCCGTCTTGTATCAAAGTTTGGTCAAAGCGGCGGCGCCCTGCCAATAAGGGCTTCACAAATTTAGGTTAAGAGGTTTCACAATTCGTCATGCCTGGAAGCGAAGAGAAACGGGTGATAATACTCGGAGGTGGGGTAGCCGGTCTCGCTGTGGCTCGGTTACTGTCCCAAAATAACTTGGCGTTCTCCTTAATAGAGAAATCCGACAGGTTGGGTGGCCATGTCAAGCAATGGGCTTGCATGGCTACAGATGAGTGCAAGAATTGCGGTTGCTGCATGGTTTACGACTATGAAGACACAGTGGCGTCATCCTCAAGAAGTGAAATTTTAACAGAACACGAATTGTCGGAGGTCATCAGTACCGAATACGGCATTCATGGCGTAAAAGTTCAAAATATCAGATCCAGAGCCGAAAAAATTATTAATGCGTCTGCAATGGTTATCGCATGCGGTTTTGAAACTTTTGATCCGGTAGACAAGGGCTTCTGGGGGTACGGTCGGATCGAAGGGGTGATCACACTGCCTGATCTCAACAGAGCGCTTCGATCCAACCATTTTGAGAAGTCTTTTCCAGA
>CAVQDX010000002.1:0-17140 GCA_963711335.1 uncultured delta proteobacterium
CGTCCTACTTGAGTGGAAAATAGTAGATTATGATAAATCATGAAACAGTAAGAATTAGAATTAAGCTTTAATGGCTGATTTGAGGTTGCCGAAGCGCTGAGCGTGCAATCGATTTGTGAGCCGTTCGAAAATTCAACGCAGATTGTGAATTCCATAGTAATTTCTCCCGCGGGATCTGGTTAACGCTAAGCTTTAGGAGCTCGGCAAGACATGGGGTTAACTAGCGTAATTTGATGATACGCTTATCGGAAACTAATTAAGCGCTGAGTGCGATGAGTCCGGTTGATTCGCTCAGAATGATGAAAAAACTGTATTTATCGAGGTTCGAGAAGGAGTCGTCGAATTATGAAACATGTCGAATACAAAAATCTCTCCGTGCATGACGAAATACGCATTTTCCCTCATGGTAAGCTTGAACTCATCAACATCGGTGGCGGAACCGTGGGACGGTTCACGCTTGAGCCTGGTTGGCGATGGTCAAATGATGTAAAGCCGATTGCTCGCACTGAATGGCGCCAAGCGCCGCACTTCCTGTATCAGGTGAGCGGTCGGATGCATGTGGCTATCGAGGATGGTTCGGATTTGATCTTGGAGCAGGAGGCGTTTCGTTCTTGCCAACAGGGAGCGATGGCTAGGTTATCGATAAAGACCCGGTTGTACTGGTTGACTGGTATGGAGCGGGCCATTATGCGAAGGAGCAACAAACCTGAGGCCACAGTCTTCGTGTTTAAAGGTTATAGTAAAGAACATGTCATCTGGTACCTTAAGCTTACCGGGTACCTTTGAGGTAGTAGTCATTATTTGTTACCCAATTCAAGCGACCTAGGACTGAGCAACAGGTTCCGTTCATAATCCTTGAACGAATGAGAAATGATACCGAAAAGAGGCACTGAGAGCACATTATCTCTCACGCCTTCGAGGTGCACTACGATAAGGCTTGGTGGTTCAGGCTGCATTTTCCGGGAAAAAACAGTGGTCATACACTTTGGCCTCAGGGCAAAGGAATTCTGCTAGTTCGTTCTTATCTCCTAATCTCCGGAAGAGTTCGGAATAGATGAGTTTGTAATATCGACACCAAGGGTGGCTCGCCTTTGTAGTTCCATAATACTCGTAACTATTGATAGGGCAACCAGCTTCACAAAATCGTTTGTAGGAGCATTTATTGCACTTGGATATCGCCCCAACCTGACGCTGCGAGAGCTTGACCATCAGCGGATTGGACTTCCAAACCTCATCGAGCCGGTCGACTTCAGCAACATGACCCAGTCGATATTTGGGATTCCCTCTGATTTCGGGGCAGGGATAAATGCTCCCTTCCGTCGCAAAGGTTATGAAATCGCGTCCCGCGCCGCACTGAGACCTCATGCATCGGTACGGGTGAATTTTGCTGGCGAGAATCTGGAGCATGTGGGTGGTATTTGAGTCTCTCACCCGGCACCCGTCATTAAGCACTCTGTCAAGGTATCTAGCGTGAACTTCGAAGAACTCCTCCGGTTCAAGGCCGAGCGTCTCCCATTCTTCCTGTGCGCGGCCGTGCCTGTCAATATGGTTCAATTTGATATGGTCAAGACCGATGTTTGTAAAGTGCTCCAGTGTCTCGTCAAACCTGCGGTAATTCGCCTTCGAGACAACACAGATCGCCCCAAAGTCACGGTTCCTCTCACGCATCAGCGCCATGCCCCGTTCTATGGTCTGGTGGCTTCCTACGTTTCCTGGAAACACTCGCGTCGTATCGTTCGAGACCGGATCTCCATCGAGGCTGAGGCTTAGCCATATCCCCAGATCCTCAATCCGTTGCATTAAGTCGCTAGTGAGCAATGTGCCATTGGTCTGAGCAGTGAAGGACAATTGCTTGCCAGCCCTTTCCGCTTCCCGTTTGGCGTATTTTACCGTTCGCTCGATGAGATCCATCTCAAGAAATGGTTCCCCGCCGACAAATTCGACTACCCCACACGGGGAAACACAGTCAATTATGAGATCGATTGCCCTCTTAGCCGTGTGCCAACCCATACTTTCCTGCCTCAACGGGTGGGATCTCGCGCAACAGTACTTGCAGGCCAGATTACAGCGTTCAGTGGGGATAATGAGAAAAAGGAACCCAGAGCCAAACATTGGCCCCTCATTGAAAACGGCCGGTTCGATAAAGCGGCGGCCGTTTAATTCCAATAGACCCAACCAGTAGAGGCGCGCCGCAAACTCCGGCAGTTTCGGTTTGAAGGCATCGGGAACCCCGGCCAGCATATCTCTGAATTCCCTGCCGTCAAAGGATCTGAAAACCTCGAACTCTACCGGTTCGAGGAAACACCATGAGCCCGTTTGCTTCTCGAGCAGCAATATCCGCCTACCGCATTCCATCGTTTCAATTGGAATCGGATCCAACCGCGGATTTGCGCCAAATAACTTTTCGTCAAAATGCGGCTCCGAGGAGTCAAATTCAATTTGAGTAAGCATTTTGGTGAAATAGTCGTCCTCGAGCTTAAAGTAAAACATGGTTTCACCTTTCAGTGGGCTGACTCGGCAAAGGAAACGGGAGTGAAGCAAGGGTGCTCACCAAATGCCTCATGGTGACGGGCCTCAATGCCAAAACAGACATTGAGAAGATCACACTTATCACAAAACTCATAAAAAACCTGCCCCCGCGGGCGACACCAATTGGAATCCGAATAAGCCAGGTCAGACAGACTGATCCTCGGCAGATTGAAGTCATCAGCCCTATCATAGCTAGTCCCATTCAAGCAAGCGGGAACAAACTCGGTTAGTACGTGCACCCCTATCTCATTCCCTCTGTCGATGGCTTCCCGAATGAACGGCGCTACCTCCCACAACGGGGCTATGATTTCTGAAAGATTGTCGTAAGCCCCACCCTGCAATCGAGGGTAACTAAGTTTGACTCTTCGCACAGACCCGAATTCAGAACCGAGCAAAGTCACCAACTGACTGAGGGATCTATAATTCTGCTTGCATACCACGGTATTGGTGGTGAACTTCATGCCGAGGCGATCGAGATTTACAAGACCAGCGTATGTCTGGTCGAACGATCCAGGGGCCTGAGTCAACCACTCGTGAATACCAGGTTCCGGTCCATGAATCGAGACAAAACAGGAAGTCAATCCCGCGTCGCGCAAAGCCTCAAGATAGCGCCGGTCCCCAAGTCTACGCCCGTTGGTTTGGATGTTTTGGTTTTGGATCCCCATGCGCTTCGCATGCCTGAGAATTTCAGGGAGATCATTTCGCACAGTTGGGTCCCCGCCGGAATAAACTATTCTGAAGACACCATCTTCAAAGATAATTCGCTTTACCTCATTCATGATGGTCTGCGTATCACGATCACCGTACGGTTTCTTCCAAGCCGCTGTACAAAAGAGGCACTTGTTGTTGCACGCATAGCCGAGCTTGACATGCCCCTCCCCCCTTGTTGATATGGTGTGAGCCACCTTCCATATCATCTTTGCTGCTTCGTCCCAATCCATGCTACCTGCTCCCTGTTTCGTGGCATCCTTAGAATCTTGAAGCCGACTCAACTCCAAGGGGTTTTGGCCTTCAATTGAATCCAGTAGCAATTCGATGTATTTCGCCTGAAAGCACCGCCGATTCCAGACCCTCACACCCTAGTCATGCGCACTACCTGCGCTTCCCGCCTCCGCCTGGGGGTCGGGTTGGATGCGTTGGCTCTGTAGTTGGTCGCTCCTGAATAGGTAGATTCTTGGAGTACGTAAATTTGTAACCAGGTCCAGATTTTCCTTTACCTTCTATGTCTGTGTATTCGTCGTGCCCTGTCCTGGCCTCCACATTGAAATTTCCGCCAGTTTCCAGGGCCAATTTCTTGAACGCGTCCTTGATCTTCTTTGCTTCATCGTCAGTTAAACGGACCCCGAATTGCCCAGCGATCACCTCGGGATTCTCGACAAACTCCCTCGCTTTTTCCGGATTTTCCACGAGACTGCGCATCAGTTTCTGAATCGCAAGGCGACCGCTATCCGGCTCGGGAGTGGTTCCCGCAGCCAACTTGCCAGCAGTGACTATGCCAAGCCCAACGGCCCCGATACCAACACCAACGGCTTTGAGAAATTTGCCCCTGTCTAGTTTCGTCGATTCCTCGGGGGGCTCCTCTGACGTCCCTCTTGCTTTTTCCTTTTCCTCGTCTTTCATGGCTGTCTCCTTTTCCATGATTGCGTTCCCGTCGGGAGACGCTGTTAGAGCATGAGAACGAGCTTCACGGCACTCACTTCCCACGAGTTAGAACTGAAAATGTTATTGAATCAGGCATGAACGGCGCCCTTCCAAACAGCTGAAGCATATTATTTTGCACACGCAATGACCAATTACGGTGATTTCGTGACCTTCCTCTGGTAGAGCGAAGATTCTTGCTTAAGGCTTGGTGAAGCGTTCCGTCTATTATGGGTTACAGCCGCTGGCCGCGCGGTTAAGTCAATTGACAGCGTGCTTAGAGGCTGCCTAAGCACTCAAAATTTGTGAGCGAGGAACAAACCCGTCAACTCTGACGATGCTTACTGCCGTCGGGTTTCCCCCGTTGGCTCGCCTACGGGCGACCTTCATTTCTTCTAGAAAAGTCGTCCTTGTGACGCTGGGGTAACTGGTTCTATCGATATTAGTATCCTTGACGAAGGCATTTTTGTCAATAGAATTAATGGCCTGAGAAAAAAGGACAGTGGCTTAAGAAATGAAGCTTTTTGAAGCAAAAAGAACAGTGATATGACAAAGAAAACCAGAGATTAACGGCAGAATACACCGCCTAGCGCAGCGTTCAAATTAGAACCGTTTCGCGCGATTTCAGAAAAGTCGAACAACTTGAAGGTAAAACAGAGACCGTGGCGGAGAATGGATTCTAGCCGAGAAATTCGCGATCCTGAGGTGGAAGATAGAGTCGGGATACGACGTAACCTAAGATCTTGTAATTACAAAGATAAAATTAGATAAAATAAAGAATTTGAACCAGCATTTACCAGACCGATAAATGAACACGTGTGCAATGGGGAGAGGGCGGGACAACAGGTCGATGCTGTACCGACCCCTCTGTTTTTGGCATTTATTTTTTGCCACTTTACCATAAAGAAATCTTGCCACTTCAATCTGAGCCATTAAATTCTTCAACAAGGGCAAAACCAGAAAATACTTTGGAGTGACCCGTTTTTCAATGGCTTTTGCCCCCCAAGTCATGGCCTTCAATCTGCTCGTTAGGTGCAAACAAATGAGAATATCATTTTCTTCCTGTTTCCCTTTGCCATTTTCACTGCTCCTTCTATTTTGACTAAATTTGGAGCAGCTTATACACTTAAGCCAATGTCCTTTTTTTCAGACCATCTCTCTAAGTCTTTTGGCGTTCAACCAATTCCCTTAGGGAAATGCCCAAATCCGAAATTTGGCGAGCTGCATCCTCAAGTTGATTTAGTCCTGTAACGTTTTGTCTCATAGCTTGGTCTATATACGCCATTGCACTTGAAACCTGATCTACTCCAACTGTCTGTTGTTCGTTGGAAGACTGAATAATCGTCGCAGCGTCTGCTGATTCCATAACGCTCTTTCCAAGAGACCGTATTGATTCACCTGCCAATTTGGACTGTTTTACTCCAGCGGCAACCGCTTTGCTGCCCTGTTCTGTAGCCATTACCACGGCACCGATCCATTTTCTGGTATCTTCAAGAATGTTCTTCACTTGTTGAGTCGCTTCTCTTGATGTATCCGACAAACTCTTTATCTCTCCAGCCACAACGGAGAAGCCCTTCCCCTGTTCCCCAGCTTTAGCCGCTTCGATGGATGCGTTCACGGAGAGAAGTTTGGACTGGTCGGCGAGGTCTCTCACGGAGTCAATTATGTCTTCAATTGCTAGGCTCTGCTCGTTGAGTCTCTGAACCGTTTCTCCAATGGACTCCATTTCAATACGGATTGTAGATATTTTGTTTATCGTTTCTTCTATAGCATTCTCGCCTTCCTGAGAGGTCTGAACCGCAAAATGCGCGCTTTGAGCCACGTCCCTGGCTTTTTCCGATGTCAGCCTAGCAGTTTGTAGCAATTCTTCAACTGTGCTGACTGTTTCGGTAATGCTTGATGACGTTTCAGTGGTAATCGAGGCCATTTGGGAGACACTTGATGAGATCTGAGCGGCCGAGGATGCCAGCTTTCTAGCGCCTTCGGCTAGAGGTTTGGCGATTGACCTGGGCACGACAAAGGCGAGAGGCAGAGCTAAAACAACAACCAACAGGGCTCCGAAAATAATTATTTTATAAATTACAGACGCAAAATGTTGAATAGCGGCCTTGCGTTCCGACAAGGTTTCATTTTCCTTTGCCAGAATATTCGCCATATTTTGTTGGAACCTATCCCAGTCACTGTTTTTGTCTACCAACCGACGCGAGCGAACTGAAGGTTCTAAAACTTCTTTTCTCCAACGCTCCATCGCGTCCTGAGCGTCAGAAAACAAGGCGTTTCGGCTGGGATTCGACGCCGCTGCTTTTAGAAGATCAAAGGCGCCAGAGTATTCCTTCTCCAACTGTTTGATCTCATCTAGAGAAGCGTCTTTCCTGTTTAACAGATAAGATTCCAATGTTGCTCGCATATCCCGAGAGGTGTTCTGTGCCTTCATTACCGCAAAAACAGTTCTGTATGCATTTTCAACACTATTTACCATTTTCATCAGTTCATTAAGACACAGGAGACCTACCGTCGCAAGTATCAGAAAAAGAAAAATTGGGACCATTGCTGTTGCTGCGATTTTGGTCTTTAATCTGAGCTCCATGAATTTCATCAGAATCTCCTAAACATAGGGGAATGCGATAGTCTGGCGTTCCATATGCGTATATAAGCCTATCAATCTTATAACATGTCGAAACTACGTGTAAACAAGAATCAAGTGAACCGGAGGCCGCTTATGATGCTTTCTTGCTCGCGTTATCATGCAGTTTTATGTTCGAGAGAGAACTCGTGTGCTATATGCTGTTCCTTTGCAAAATTCTTCGCAGGAAAGATATAGTCCATGGAAATTAGTCTTGTAGTTGCTCTGTTGGCATTCAGTTAAAGGACGTGAACAGAAAAGACCTTGAAACGACGCAAGCTGTTTAATATTTTTTGAGGGGTAACCGACCGGTATTAAGGCTCAATTCTGTAATGTTTTTTTTGTCCGTATACTGTCAAAGAGTAAAGAAAAAAGTGGAAGAAGAAAAAGACATATCAACGCATAGCTAAAACTATCATTCATTCCGGGGTCTTTAACTTACTCCTCTCAATAAATCTAGCAATTGAACACTGGCGTTGTCTTGTTTATCCACACATGCTAAGCTAACCATCCCAGCAGCAATTGATTCGGTATACTCAACATCAAAAACATAGAAAGAGACGAGCATGGCCACGAGACGAAAAACGTGGGTTTGGGCGCCTCGAAAACAGCCCAAGCCTGCCGTCCCTGCTCATTTGAAAGAAAGTGTCAGATCAACAGCCGATGAGTTTGTCCAAAAACAGGCTCTTCGCGTAAGTGCGTACCTGCTTGAAAAATGAAATGGGACATGATTTCTGCCTTCTTGTATTTGAAAAAGATATGGGAAGGCGAGGAAGTCATGTCCACAAGCATACTTTATCACTGTTTTGGACTTACGGTACGAGGAATACGTCACATTCATTCCCGTTTCGAGAACGGTCGGACGATCTTCCGAATTGGTCAAGATCCTACTACTCTTACATGTTCGATATGCGGGAGTAGGAGAGTCATGAAGAAGGGAAAGGTGTTTAGGAAGTTCTTAGCAATGGCCTAACGAATTAGGACAGTTGAACGCGACTTTTAAGTGCAAGCTGCTTGTTCATGCCGCTGCTCTCTGTTGGGGTGGGTAACCCCAGTAAACTTCATAAGGTGTTCTTCTGTCAAGGCTCTGGTGGCGTCGCTCACAATTGTAATACTCGAAATAGGCATTGAGACCCTCCCTGGCTTCAGCCATGGATTCATAAGCCTTCAGATAGACTTCCTCATATTTGACGCTCCTCCACGCCCGTTCAATGATGACGTTATCAACCCATCTGCCTTTCCCATCCATACTGATCTTAATCCCTTCGGAAATAAGACAGTTTGTGAACTCGGCGGACGTGAACTGGCTGCCCTGGTCTGAGTTGAAAATCTCAGGGGTCCCGTATCGGTCTATGGCCTCATGAAGCGCATCCATACAGAAGGCGGTATCCATAGTGTTAGACAATCTCCATGACAGCATTAGACGACTAGCCCAGTCTATGATAGCCATCAGATAACAATTACCTCCGGCTGTTGGAATGTAGGTGATATCCGTCGCCCAAACATGATTGGGCCGTGTAATTTCCAAGCCCCGTAAAAGATAAGGATACTTCTTGTGGTCAGGATGACTTCTGGACAAATTGGGTTTAGGATACACAGCCTTAATACCCATCTTGCGCATCAGCGTCCTCATGGCGTGTCGGCCTATGTTGTAGCCTCGGTCCCGCAACCTGTCACACATTCGTCTACTTCCAAGATCTGGGTGCTTGGAGTGTATCTCTCTAATTAACCGTTTTAAGTCCTGATTACTCTCCCTATCCTGAACAGGCTTACGATAAACCCATGACCGGGCAATTTGAAGAATCCGGCATTGTCTTACAATCGGCAACTTATGATCTCTCATGATCAGCGTTTTGCGCTCGTATCCCCGATGCGACCGAGCGCAATGGATAAAAAATCATTCTCCATAGCCAAACGCCCTATCTTGGCGTGTAATTCCTTAACACCCGGATCAATATCAGAGGCCTTTTCCTTAGCGAATACCTCTTCAGCCCGATCAAGAAGCTGTTTCTTCCATTGAGCTATCTGATTCCGATGGACCTGAAAGCGATCGGCTAACTCAGAAAGTGTCTGTTGCTCTTTAATAGCCTCTAAGGCTACCTTAGCTTTGAACGCTGTCCCGTGATTCTTTCTACTTCCTTTAGCCATTTTTACTGCTCCTTCTGTTTTGATTAATTTAGAGCAGCTCTTGCACCTAAGCCAATGTCCTTTTTTCCTAGACCATTACTCTTGACTCTTCCCATTGGCCTGAGGCCAACTATTATCGAGTTTGCAATTCAACGGGTGTTTTGTCTGGATTGTAGTGTCACGCGACAGGTGAAGATCGGTTTTGCTGAAGGAAATCGCAGATACACCAAGCGCTTCGAGCGTTACGTCCTGGATCTGTGCAAACATATGACCATGACCGACGTGGCTCATCATTTGGGAATCAGTTGGCACACGGTCAAAGATATTCAAAAAAGGTATCTTCAGCGCAAGTTCTCCAGCCCTTCATTGCGCGACTTGCAGAGAATCGCTGTGGATGAGATCAGTGTAGGTCACGGACATCGCTACCTGACGGTGGTGCTAAATCTGGACAATGGGGCGGTTGTCTTCGTTGGTGATGGTAAGGGAGCCGATGCTTTGGAACCGTTCTGGAGAAGACTCAAAGCCTCCAGAGCCCACATTCAAGCGGTGGCTATGGACATGTCCCAGGCATACATATCTGCGGTGACAAGCCATCTTCCCAGTTCGAGTATTGTGTTTGATCACTTCCACGTGATCAAGCTGTTCAACGAGAAGCTCACCGAATTGAGGCGCAATCTATACCGTGAAGCTACTGACCTACTCCACAAAAAGATCATTAAAGGGACTCGATGGTTGCTACTAAAAAATCCAGAAAACCTCTGTGAGAAAAGAAACGAAAGAGCCCGACTAGAAGAAGCGTTGAGCATAAACAAACCCTTGGCGACGGGATATTACATGAAGGAAGATCTCAGACTTCTTTGGTCTCAGCCAGACAAAGCCACAGCCGAAAATCACTTGCATGACTGGATCTACCGGGCCGAGGCCTCCGGTATCAAAATGCTCAAGGACTTTGCCAATACTCTACGAACTCATCGCCGTGGAATAATCGCCTACTATGATCACAACATATCAACTGGTCCACTCGAAGGGACAAATAATAAGATCAAGACGCTTCAACGACAGGCATACGGATTTAGAGACAGGGCCTTTTTTATGCTTCGTATCTATGCGCTTCACACTACAAGATATGAATTGATAGGTTGAGAGGTTGACATGTCAGACACGCACTTACGCGAAGATCCCAAAAACATCTCAAGCCGGCACATATCAAACCTCCGCCCACGAACCCGGAAATCAATTATATAATCGATATTTGGACCAGATGGTACCATAGCTATTTATACTTTTGCGCTACTTACGCCTCTCCCAGCCCTCATGCGCTCTCTCCCACATTCGAACTCCGGTTCGCCAGAATGGGATATATTGGAAACGAAAGGTTTAATCTTGCGTACATGCGTCATACCGGGAACTGGAATGAGATCTACTTCGACCTCTCAATTGAAGAATGTCTGACAGCTATCAGGGATGAACCATATTTTTTGCATTAGGAGACTGATGGGACCAGTGGCGATGCGAGTAGCGACTCTCTCGATTGGGTTAGGTAGTTTGTCATTACATCAACGGATAAGTGCGTCAGATAACTCTCGGAACATGTAGGAGGAGTTTCCAGATTGGTAGTCAAACAGAAAAAGCCAGGGCCAACTTGGTCAGACGTAAAGAGTAGGGTAGTCGGGTTGGACCGGAAGCAGCTCGTCCAGATTGTCGGAGACCTCTATCGCCTGTCAAAAGAGAATGAGGAGTTTCTTAACGCTCGCTTTGGGGTCTTGGATGATCCACTGGCTCCGTTCAAGAAATCCATTGAAGAGTCAATGTATCCTGACATTTACCGCAATAAGCCCGTTCAAATTTCAAAAGCCAAAGGTGCCATCAGGCGCTACTCCAAGGCCGTGGGAGACGTCATTGGTGAGGCCGAACTAAAAACATTCTTTGTGGAATGCGGCAACCGGTTCACGGTGGAATACGGTGACATGGACGAAGGATTCTACAACGCTCTCAACATCATGTATAAGGAGGCCATTGATAAAATCCTGAGTCTTCCGGTGGAACAACGTGGCGAGTTCAGGGAGCGGCTCGAAGAAATCATGGAGTCTTCCAGAAACATTGGATGGGGTTATCACGATGCGCTCCGTGAAGATTACTACGAAGCGTTTCCTGACGATGAATAGGTATCTGTAGGGGTTTGTCTTCATATTACACTTTGTTCGAAGAGGGCCTTTTCCTATCAATTATGAGCGTTTGAGGCGTTTTTGGTTATCGTCCCGATATCATGCAAACTGGATGTCTTTAAAACCAATCTTTCTGAAAAGACCTTGAAACGACGCAAGTTGTTTAGGGGATTTAGGGTTAACCGACTGGTATCAAGGCTTAATTCGGTCTTGTATTTTGTCCGTATACTTTCAAGAGTAAAGAAAAAAGGAAGAAGAAGAAAAAGACATATCAACGCATAACTAAAACAAGCCAATCATACAGTCCAGATTTCTTAAACTAACTCCTCTTCTCCATAAATCCAGAAAAGAATCGCTATTCCACCAAACCCTAGTCAATGGACATCCAATCAGATGACAGCTAAAACGTTTTATGGAAGTGTTGAGGCTGTAAATCGACAAATCTGAATCCCTATATTCCGAAAGAATTGACGTTTTTGCTCTTCAGGGGCCCCAACAAAGTGCTAAGAACGCGAATAACCCCTCTAACGCGAAAATTGAGCCCCGTTAAGCTGTTTCGGGAAGAGCGGGCCGCCAAAAGACAAAAAAGCGCTAAGAACAGGCTTGAGGCGTTTCTGGAGGCGTGAGCCCAAATGGAAACATCTATACAAATCAAGTAGTTATGAACTAAGGGTGAAAATCAGGAACGCAAAACGTTTGTCAAATGCAGATCATAGAGATCGAGGTAGCGCATACATAACTCTACCATATGGAAAGACACTCTTGGGTTGATGAATCCGAGAGCGACCGATCTGGACTCAATTACATGTATCTTGATTTAACCGCAACAGGTTGTTCGGAAACGGCGGAACATTTTGGACCTCAAAATATTTAGGAACCATGATGGGAACGCCTTCAGTTGATGGACTCCGTTCACAGCGACGTGGATGGATGGAACTCGGCGTTTTTGGCCCCGATAAAAAATTTTACCGACCGATGACCGAGGCATACGAAGACATCGAGTCGTAAAGTCTCTCTTTGACCACGGCACTGATGGCAGTGACCAGAACTATTTTGGCACTGGGAAAAATAGACGGGGTGCTTGCCTGTCTTGGATTTGTGCTGATAGGATCAAGTAATGACCCGTCAGAGGCCGCTGCGATGTTATAAAAGTCGTGAAAGGAAAGGAGTAAAAAATGGAGCCTACGGAAATCAGAGAAGAAGTTAAGGAAGAATTCGAAAATGAGGAAAAGCGGGAACGATGGATCAGCTATCTGGCCGTCACCACCGTATTGCTCGCTGTTTGTGCGACCCTCTCAAGTTTCAAATTGGAGCATTTTTCTGTTGAGTCAGTTCTCAAACAGGTCATGGCGTCGGATCAGTGGGCATTTTATCAGGCAAAGGGCACAAAGGGCTACCTTTACGAGCTCCAGAAAGAAAAACTCGAATTGGAGCTGAAAACCATTGAAAAGACTGCGTCAGCTGACTTGGCGCAAGATTACCGGGAAAAGATTGAATCCTATGGTCGTCAGGCGAAAAGATACGACAAGGAAAAAGAGGACATCATGAAGGAAGCTAAACACCTCGAAAAAGAACGAGATGAAGCTCACGAGCGCCGGGAGCTCTTTGGCAAGTCCATCATATTTTTACAGATGGGTATTCTGCTCTGTTCCATCGCCGCCTTGATGAAAAGGAAATCCTTGTGGGGCCTGGGGAGCCTGGTGGGAATATTTGGCATTGCGTATTTTGCCTACGGATTTTTTAGGTTAACATGAGAAAAGGAGAATTCTTATTGACTCAACTTTCGCAGTTAACGAAGATGGTGAAAACGTAAATAAATCGGCAAAATAGTCTCTCGAATGGGCATCTAATGCGCTATCTAAGTATTGGCAACAAAGAGATTGCACAGGAGGACGCCCACTCAATCACGTCTACCAATCCTGAGGTTGTAGGTTCCTGTAACCAATACTATTTGTTTCTAGTGTATACCCCGACAGCAACCACGGAATCAGTCGGAGTTACGTGACGATAAACAATCTCAATAGTGTCCTTATTGATTATCTTACCATCCAGGAAACCATCTTCATCTGCTAAATATACGGTCTTGTTATCCAGGCCAATCGCAGCGACAAATTTCTCAGTAGCCTTGGCTGATTTAAAGGTACCGTGCATTATCCTTCCTTGTTGCTTGGTTATAACGGCTTCAGCGATAAGATTACTGAAATCGCCTTTATGATGTGTCTTCGGGCCTGGTTCTTTTCCTTTTAATAACACCCCACTCTCACTCTTAACCGCCCATGTTCCAACGAGGTTTGGGATGTCCGAGGCAGCCACGCAGACTGACACACAGAATAGAGTAGCTATCAGCACGGATACGACACAAATAGACTTCTTCATTGTAATCATCCTTTTCTAAGAATATTCCCTCATGCTTATACGTTTTGCCTATTGTCAATTTACTGTCATGTTGAATATAGTCAATGACATTTTGCCAGCTCGTTCAAAGGGCGGATTGAGCTTAGTTTTCGCACCAAGTGCGAAAGTTGAGTTAGTTATAAGAAATATTTTAATCATTCTCTCGGGGTTTGTGTTTTTGCTTACGCTTGTCGTTTATGCAAAGAGTAAAGAATTTTCAAAGAGCTCTATAGGCAAGACTAGTAAACCTCTTGGGGTGTCGGTAAATGAATAATTCGGGGTGCTGAGATGCAAAGACGAAATATTTCAAGGGGTTCAACGAAGGATGATAATTGATGTTTGGTGAAGCAGCATCGCGACATTGAATAGACTCAATACCTATTCTAAAACGAAGATCACCTCGACACGAATACGGTATTCCTGTATCTCTCCCGCCTCACACATGACACTCATATCAACAATTTTCATGCCGGTTATGTTTCTTAAAGTCTTGTTTGCGCGTTCAAAAGCCAGCTTTATGGCCTCATCAAAGCTGTTAGGCGAACCCGCAATCACCTCGGTAACTCGAGCGACTCGTCCTGACATAGTATCCTCCTGACTAGCATGCCTCACCATGTTAGAGAGTAGGGAATCAGGCGCCAAATTGTCAACCAATGAAGTTGATCTTAACGTATTTAATTAGAGCTCTTCTTGAAGGCCTTCGAGAAGAATATGGTTTTTGCAGCGTCTACACCATTGTAAAAGAGTATGCGCACTCTTTTACAGGTTATCTTTACTCATATTTTTTAAAAGGTCGATGACGTCATTATGACGCCTGGAGACAGCCCAAACCATGGCTGTCCACCCGTTTCTATCCTGTGCATGGACTTCAGCGCCAACATCTAGCAATTCCTTAACGATATCTAAGTGGCCACGAGAGGCCGCAATAATCAAGGCTGTCGCCCCATACTCATCCTTGGCCTCCAATCCCACCGGGTATTCCAGAAGATTTTTCACAACATCTAAGTGGCCCGCTCGAGCAGCTCGCATAAGGCTCGTAAAACTAAAATCGTCCTTTGCGTTGAAGTCTGCTCCACGTTCAAGCAACTCTTCCACTATCTCGGCAAATCCGCGACGACATGCCTTCATCAAGGCGGTAGCCCCATTCCTGTCCCTTGCGTTGGGATCAGACCCGCTATCTAAAAGCATCCTAGCAATGTGGGCGAATCCCATGGCAGCGGCCCACATGAGTGGCGTCCATCCCATATCGTCGGTACCTTCTAGACCCGCTCCGGCGGTTAGTAGCCCTCGAAGTTCCTCAAGATTGCCTTCCTTTGCTGCTTCCAATAATCTATTTTCCATTACGTCATTAACCTCCGATGGCGGTGTCTCTATGATATGTACCTGTTCCAGACATTTCAACAGGAAAAAGTTGTTAGTTTCTGATTATTAAGTAGCCACTCTTGTCTTCTTTTCTCCTTGGCCTTCTCGACGTTGCGCCGATAATCTTCCAGAAGTCTGGTCTTGTTACCACAGCGGTGAACAATCGCCGGTGGATACCCGAACAGCGACTGGTGCGGCCTGACTTCATTGTAATAGTTGATCCAGTAACCTATGCTGGCTTTTGCGCTGTCTAGAGAAACGTAGCCATCGTGACAATAAACCTCTTCTTGTTTCAGTGATCGATAAAATCTTTCCTGCCGGGCGTTGTCAGTAGGTCTGGCGACCCGTCCGGGGGAAAAGACAACTCCTATTTGCCGGAGAAAAATTCTGACATCCGCAGCCATGTTCGGAGAGCCAGGATCTGTTCTCAATATGGGTTTGGGATCGTTTTCACCGATTCTTTCACTCATAATGGCAAGGGCTACCAGGTTCTTGACTTCCCTTTGGGTGACTGTCCTAAAGATCCCCCAAGCCACTAAATATCTGGAAAACAAATCCAGTATAGTCAACACATAGTGACGTAGCCCATCAATAACTATACCGGTCCAGTCTTCGCCCCAGATCTGATTCGGTCTAAATGGCTCATAATGAGCTGTTTTCCAGGGAGCTTCTCGTAGAGTCCATTCCCAGACCAATTCCTGAGATTTTAGTGTCCTGTAACAGCTTGATGAACTTACCCAGACATCTTGATGTCTTAATAATCCACTGATTTGGCGATGACTCAAATGAGGTTGTTTTTCTTTCATGGAAATAACGCTTTTCGTCTCACTTTCCAACAGAGCGTTGGACGAAGTTGAACTAGTTTTGTTAGCGTTGATGCTCTTCCAGAAATAATAGGTAGACCGAGGGATCTTTAATCCCAGCAAAGCGCCAGTAGTTGAAACTCTTTGTGACTTGAGCCTTTCCACTGTGTCCAGAATCCTTTGGCGCTGCTCCTGAGTGTAAGCTTGACCTGATTTCCTACCCGTCAAACCAAGTTCATCTTTTTTTTCAAGAGCATTAGCTCCTGGGACAGTAAAGTCACCGTGTCCTTGAGCTTCTGATTCTCCCTTTGTAGTTCCTTGACCTCTGGATTCGGTTTGGACCGGGTTCCCTTGAGAAACTCCGCAGCTCCCTGTTCCAATCTCTTCTTCCAACGATACAGGGTCAAGGGATGAATGCCGTGGCGTCGCGAGACCTCCACTCCATTTCCTGTAGAATCCCATTCCCTCAGAATCTCCAGCCTCTGACTGGCTGTGAACTTCTTTCGCTGTTTGCCTTCGATCGTTGTCAGTTGGACGCTCATGCATACTCCTCCTCCAGGTTCCGGGGTTCATATTATGACTCCCGTCGGGCAACTAACAACTTTTTCTCTCAGTTTTTGTCCAGATTGGGCTGAAACATTATAATAGCACATCATCTCTTCCTAACGACTCGTAATCCTATAGGGTCAGATGACAGCTGTTACGCAGAATTAGATCATAATAACAAAATATAATTGCTTTGAAACTTTATTGTTAGGACTCTTACTCGGCAAGAATTGACCGAATTGAAACTTTTAGAGTCTATAAATAGAGGCAGTTTAAGTGTGATCTACAGTGAGGGGGCATCTAAAATTCTACCGCCACCAAGCTAATAATTTTGGGGCATGCCATTACAACATAGACGCTTTTGCGAAAATTTAGGCGGGATAAGAATTTTGAGGTTTTTCAAAAAACCGGGTCTAAACCGGGTCGCACTTCAGAAAATAAAATTGGCTGAAATCGTAACCCACTGAAATCTCTGGCAGTCCCAACCGGTTTCGAACCGGTGTCTCCGCCGTGAGAGGGCGGGCCGGGTAATAGTAGTATCAAATACTTAGCCGCATTTCCCGAAATCTAGGGCCCTCAACGTCCTTCGAGATAACTCAATAATCCTCAACATCCAGGCAAAGCGGGGGAAAGCGGGGGAAAGGCAAAATGGCCGGTGACGGTGCCCCTGTATTGAGGTCTGTCGTGCTGTTTTCTTTTGTGCAATTTCTTGTGCAATCGCATTTTTCGAAAAGACTTTTCGTGAGTAATCCCGAAGCTAGCTGCGATTAGGATTCTTTCTTCTTCGTTCAAATCTCTAGAGCAACCACGATATCAACAGCAGTAACATGACGAAAATATTTATGGTCAATTCTCAGGAAACAATCGGATTTGGCGCTCTGACGGGGGCCCCAGCCACCTTTTGTGGCCTAACCCCCCTATCCAGATCATACAGGGCTATGATATCGTGGCAT
>CAVQDX010000003.1:0-68585 GCA_963711335.1 uncultured delta proteobacterium
CGGCAATCAGAATCAGTGCGTGCAGCAAGTCGTCGCGCAAGGAGAGCCGCAACAACAGCAATGCACCGGCGGCGCAATCCTCACCGACAACGGCTGCGTGTGTCCCGACCAGCACGCATTAGGGACGGCAATCAGTGCTCGCAGGTCGTCGTTCAACAGCAGACGGTCATACAGCAGCAGAACATCCAACGGAACGCGGACATCTCGCTCACGTGCTGCATCAATCACGCGCGTTACGAATGCCCGAGCCAGAAAGCGTTCAATGATTGCGTGACCTTGAGCCCGCACCATTGCAAGCCTGCGGGTGGCTGCTGAACCCCATTCGTCTTCTCTTCGTCGATCAGTACCTCGTCGTGGCTGAAACCGTCGGGCCTGTTCGTGCATCGGGGCTGGGACAACGACGACGACGTCGCGATGTTCCGCGTGCGCGACGCGCCCGGAGGCCGGCACGTTCATCCCGTCATCGGCTCGATCGCGGAACGAGCGGCGCCCTTGTTTTGCGAGAGATCCTGAAACGGCAGCGGCCCTCGCGCTCGCGTTCGAAGAGGGTCGCGTCGACAAGGAATACCTCGCGCTCGTCCGCGGCGAGCCGCCCGCCGAAGGAGTCATCGACTACGCGATTCAGAAAAAGACGGCGGTCCTCGCGTGCCCGCGGTCACGAATTATCGCCTCGTCGCGCGCTCGCCAGTCGACCGTTGCTCGCTCGTCTTGGCGATGCCGCAAACAGGAAGGCTCGATCAAGTGCGCCGCCACTTGCGGCACATCGATCATCCGCTCGTCGGCGACGTGAAGCACGGGTCCGGCGTCGTGAACCGGCACTATCGCTCGACCTACGCGCTCACGAGGCTCGCGCTGCATGCGCATCGCATCGCGTTCGATCATCCTCGTTCGGGCGAGCGCATCACAATCACGGCCGAGGTGCCTCCCAATCTCGCGTCGCCGTTTGCGCGCTCGGCTCGAATGGACCGAGGCAAGGACATCAGCCGGAGACACAACGCGCACCTTCGTTGCCCGAGCTCGATGCACGCGAGCCTTTGCGTGTGCGATCCCGTTCCCACGATCGAAACGCGCACCCGTCTCATGCTCGTCATTCATCGCGTCGAGCCGCGCAAGCCCTCGAACACCGGAAAGCTCGCAACGATGTGTCTGACGAACAGCGAGATCGTCGTGCGAGGTCACGAGGGAGCTCCGACGGCCCGCTACGAAGCGCCTCCCGACACGCAACCGCTCTTCTTGTTTCCTCACGAAGGGCAATGCCGCTTTCGCATTTCGCGACGTCGCAGAAGCCGGTGACGCTGATCGTTCCCGACGGCACGTGGCGCAACAAGCTTCGAAGGTGCGCAATCGCGTTCCGGGCTTTCTATACGTTCCATGGTGTCGTTGCCGCACGACGAGCCGTCCATTATCGCCTGAGATCGAAGCGGTATCGCATGGTCTGCCACCATCGAAGCCATCGCACGCGCAATCGGGATCTTGGAGGGCATGGCGTGCGACGCGAAATCAGAGTGTTTTCCGGGCAATGGTGGAGCGAACGCTCTGGTCACGCGGAGAGATGGAAAGCAGACGTGACGAACGGCGTTCCCGAAGGAGCCATGCGTCACGATCCCGTGAGCGGCGTGTCGGCAAGCTTCATCCTCGGCGAGGCTCTGGACGCGCGTGAAGTCTGGGCTCGCCATTTACTGGGTGGACCCGCCGTTCGGCGGTTGCACGACGATCTCGACGCGCCGGTTGTCCGCGCGACCTTGGGCCGACGCATTGTCGGCGACCGGATTTTAGGGCCGAGGCCTTGCGCCGTCACGCGATCGGACGCGATGCCATGCGACACGAGGAAGTTCGTACGGCCTCCGCGCGATGTTGCGACAAGGTCATGTTGAAGCTCTCCGATCCTTGTGAATCGGTGTAGCCCTGCACGAGGATCTTCGAGTCCTTGTCTTGCTTCGTGAGGACGTCGGCGACCTGACTAGCTTCGTCTGCGCCTGCGGGAGCAGGTCTACTTCGCCGAAGCAAGAGCACGCCGCCGGACAGGGTAATGACCATGCCACGCGGCTCCTGTTCACGGAAGCGATGCGGCGAGATCGTCCGCCGCTTGTTTGGCGCGCTTCTCGGCCGCCGCGCGCTCTTGCTCGGAGATCGCGAGAGCTTGCCGGTCGCGTTCAGCTGCTGCTGCGTCGCATTGAGCTGCGCCGATTTCGACTTGAGGCTCGCGTCCTTCATTTGCTCGAGCTGCGCTTTCGCGTCGGCAGCCTGTTTGTTGGCGAGCGCCGTGCGTGCGCGAACGTCGGCGTATTCGGCTTTGCGCTCGGCGGCGCACGCGGGATCGCGCGTGTGCTGACTGTCGCCGTGATCCTCGAAAGCCTTGTCGGCCGCCGCGAGCAAGTCTTGCGCCGTGTGGACGTCGGTCGGATCGACTTGCACGTCCTGGCTGTTCGCGACTTTTTCGTACTCGGTGTGTGCGTCGTTCAATTCCTGCGGCGGTTGGCTCGCGCACGCGGCGAGGCCGAAAACCGCGGGAATCAGCATGAAACGAAGAGATTTCATTTTCCCACCAGGACCAAGGGGCCAATCGTCTATGAGTTCACGCGGTGCCTAGTCATCCTGTCAGCTGCCGGGGTTCTAAAGAAAACCGTTTGGTTGCTGATCCGTCGAACGTTGGGCGACGATCCACAATAGAGCTATTTCATCAGCAACGCCATGAACAGTACAAGGCTAAAGACGCTTGTATGGCTCAGCGGTCTGAGATGGGCAATAGAACAGTGCTTTCAGGAAGCCAAGACAGAACTGGGCATGGACCACTACGAGGTGCGTAAGTTTCCAGGCTGGCGGGCCAACCCACATCATAACCTGCATATTGGCCCATTTCTTCCTCTGGCACCTGAAAATCAGGATGGGGGAAAAAAGCACCGTCTATTACTCTGTCGCAGCTTAGGGTATTGCTCAAAGTCATCTTGCCAATGAAGCGGCACACGCTAGAAACGCTGATCGAACAGGTAATCTGGATACAGAACCGAAACCATCGAGCCCACCTGTCACACAGAAAGAAGTGCACGATTGAAGTCTTGGATGTCCAGTAAGTCACGTTGTAGGGTCAATAAGTAACTGATCTCGCTTCCTGGCAACGACTTCCAGATCGCTGTCCGTGAGGTTGCCCCATTTCTCCCTGAACTTGCCTGTCAGTTGCTTCCAATTTCCTTCAACCTTGATCCCAGTTCATGTTTTTTCGGCCTTGTTGTCGAATAATCTATGTGATTTTATCCATTGCCCAGGTCAAATGCGGCCCATCAATAGGAGCGCCATCACGATGGCAGTACCGGCACCCGATCCTCATCTTGGGGGATGGTTCTACCGAATGACACACCACCCCCCCGGGGTTTGAGGTGCGCCTAGCCTAAAGGGCCCCGCCTCCTCCACCAATATCCACCACCACCGCCCAAGAGCAAAATCACTAAAATGACTATGATGATTGTTGTCGAATCCATATCACTACTCCTTTTCCAAGGTTGGATTTGAAACTAGCTGATATGCCCGAAATGAGCCTATCCGCCATTTTCAGAATTTGTTTATGGATCTTATCGTAGGCTGTTCGCCACAGTGTGTCCTCTAATTCGCATTTCTGATCGTAAGGGTGGACGAAGGGCCACTCTCTAGGGCAGCCCTGTCACCCGCGGTGTTGCCGTTACTTATAATACAGGTCGATTTTCTTCAACGATTCTGGGGATGTGACCTTGGGCCACTCCTTAGGGTCGAAATTCGGGGCCTTTTCCAGAGCCACCTTATCGACATTAATAACCAGGGTCTTCTTTTCCGCTCCCAGCTTCAAAGCTCTCCAAGGAATGGCGATTAATTTGTCGCCAATCCCTAGTATGCCGCCATGGGACAAAACGGCGTATTTCAAGGCGCCGCTCTGATCGATCAGGAGATCATCGATCTTCCCGAGTTTTTCCCCTGCGGGTTGGTGACTGTCATTCCAGAAATCTGACTGGACCTCTGCCATCCCTCCAGGGGAGTAGTATCCCGTTTGAGCCCAGACTTGGCCCGCAAGTAGAATGCAAATTACCGCTGCGTACAACCCAAAACCGTTCTTTTTCATAACAATCTCCTTTTTCAATGAGTCAATCTTAACATTGTTGGCGTCTGGATAAATGTGGTTACCATTTGCTCAGATGCTCATCCAGCTCCTTCTCCGCTTCCTCTCGTTTGAGCCCGTATTTCTCTTGTAACTTGCCAAGTAAATGATCTCGCTTCCCGGCAACGACTTCCAGATCGCTGTCCGTGAGTTTGCCCCACTTCTCTCTGAACTTGCCTTGCAGTTGCTTCCAATTTCCTTCAATCTGATCCCAGTTCATGTTTCGTCCTCCTTTATTGTCAACTCAGCTGTGTGATTTCATCCATTGCCCAGGTCAAATACGGCCTGTCACTTGGGAGCTTTCCCTAATAACTGATCCTTGTCCATGTTGACGATCATCGTGTCCGCTTTAGCGCCTGTCTTCACGGCTTTCCACGGAATCGGAATCAATCGGTCTCCGGTCCCAAGCCAACCTCCGGGAGCCAAAACTATATAGTCGAGGCATCCCTCCTTGCTCAGCAATATATCTTCGATCTTTCCGAGATCCTCTCCCTTCTGACTTATAACTTTTTTCCCGAGTATCTTACTGACTCTATCAGCCTGCTCCATGACGCTTTTTTCGCTTGTTTGACTCTGTCCTGTGGCCGCCACAGGTTTTTCATCGGTTTGAGCCTGGACGCTGGGGGTCTTACCCACCTCTTCTTCAGCAGCGAGGGCTTGGGTTACAAAGAGCGCACAGATTGCGAGAAAGACTGTTATAAAGTTTGTCGATTTTTTCATCGAGTTCCTCCTTCCTGTGGTCGGGATAATTCGACAGGCCTTAGAGCGATGAAGCCATGTTCCCATTAGTAACAGCTAAACAAAAAAAGGAAGTTCCATGGTTCTCGACCGAACCCCCTTGCCCAAGCCATGGTGACAGCCCATCGAGCCTTTTTTAAGGGGCTCAACTCGTTCCTGTTCAACCAAGGATATTAAGCTCCGTTTTGTCAACCGCGGGGCGACTATCTCGGCTGAGCTGGGCTGATCGCTCTAAACTCCCAGCCACAGGTTGCTGCTGAGTTACGCCAGCCGCATAGGCCGAAAAGTATCTATCGACTTTTTCAACCCATTCGGCCGCAGTGAAGTCAGGCCATGTCTTATTCTCAAAGCTGAGGGCTTTTTCCAGGGTCTGCTTATCAATGTCGAGCACCACTGTTCCCTTTTCATCGCCCGTCATCAGGGCGTCAAATGGAATCGGAATCAACACGTCACCTATTCCCAGGAAACCTCCGTGAGACAGGATGGCGTATTTTAAGCGCCCATCCGCGTCCACCATGAAATCGTGTATCGTGCCAAGTTTTTCCTTGTGGCGATTCTCCACGGTAGTTTTCAGTAGCTCACTCACTCTCATAGGTACTTTAATTTCCATCATTTTTCCTTCTCCTCTTTCTCGTGTTTGTATAGGCGTTGCTGATCTCTGTAAGTTCCGGGAACTGCCCCTGTTAAATTTCGCTACTCCATCTTCGGCAACTGCGGCTACAATCTGTTATGCGAAATTTGGCGGAGGCAATCAGCTAAATTGAAATTATTGTGTCCAATTAATTGCATTGGCGCCGATTACCGGATGAGGTATATAATCAGAACAATCAACAGGATGGTTCCAAGGCTTACTCCGAAAATACTCATTGTAGCGTCCTCCGTCCCTTTATTTGTTAAGGGTGGGAATTAATCACGTTCCGGGCGCCCACCGTGACGCCATGGGAAACGGCTGCAGTTGCTACACCTGGTCCACAAATTCAAAAAGCGATTCAGATTATCGAGTGGTGATTCTTTATAACCCTTGCCACATATGTTTGCATGTTTGGCGCCAACTACTGCCAATAGATCAGCTTTTATATACAACCTGTGATGTTAGCTAGTTAGCTACAGCGGTGGCGATTGGGAATGAGATATGAAGCGTCTACGACAGAGGCTTAACGGGGAGAACGTGCCCTAAGAACGGACCACTAAATGCCTGATGTATGTTTTATCAAGGGGTTAGAAACTAGCCTGGTGTCTTAATGTAGGTCAATCATCCTGGTCTGTGGTACGGTTTTCGCTCGTAATCCCAAAACGCTTCATGTGACGATACAGAGAATCTCGGGCTATACCAAGCGTACGGGCTGCGGATCTTCTATTGCCTTCGCAACGTCGGAGCGCCTCCAAAACCAGGGATTTGATCACCTCATCCGTCACGTCGTGAAGCGTCCGTTCTTGCAACGGGAAACTGGAAACGTGAGACCAGTCCTCAAGATCTGCTTTGCCAGAAGGCAGCGTCAAGCTTAAGCTATGCCCGTCGGATAGCATCAATGAGCGCTCGAGAGCGTTCCGCAACTCCCTGACGTTGCCGGGCCAATCATATCTGGTAAGCCCAATTGCGAAGGCCGGATCAACATACGGGAGAGTAGTTAGTTGAAGTTCCACCGCTAGCCGCGACATGATCTCTTCCGAGAGTATGGGGATGTCTTCGATCCTGTCACGAAGGGGTGGCACGGTTATCCCGAAAACGTTAATTCTATAGAAGAGGGCGGACAGGAATCGGCCTTCCTCAACCTCATTATCGAGACTCCTGTTGGTAGCCGAAATGATCCGCGCATTCACATTAATGGGTTTTTCACCGCCTACACGAAGGAATGACCTTGTGTCCAGAAACGTAAGAAGCTTGGACTGCAACGAGAGTGGAAGCTCTCCTATTTCGTTGAGCAGGAGAGTGCCCCCTTCCGCCAACTCCAGAAGTCCTCGTTTACGCCTATGCGCTCCTGTGAATGAGCCACGCTCATGTCCGAAAAGCTCTGATTCGGCTAATTCCCTTGATATGGCAGCGCAATTCAGTGAAAAGTAGGGGCCAAGCGCACGCTTCGAATGGTCGTGGATCCACCGCGCCAAATAGTCTTTGCCGCTTCCGCTCTCCCCCTGAAGTAGGTACTGCCCCGTCACTAGCGGCGGCCGAGCGAGCCTCGCGCATAGTCGCCCTCATGGCTTCCGAGGGGTAGCTTTCAAAAACCGCTTTGGGGGTAGGCGATACCCTCGCACGCTCCGTCACATCACGAGAAATCCCGAATACACCGATAATTTTACCCTCAGCGTTATGAAGAGGTCTGAGAACAGTATTCAGGGTCAACGAGACGCCCTTTCTCCGGACAGTGTGTTCTCTTTCGATGGACTCTCCGCCGAGTACGCGGAGATCCAGCTGTCGAAGCTGGCGCCCAACTTCCTCGCCATAGATGTCCTTGGGTTTGCGTCCAATGATTTTGGACGTGTCAAGTTCAACCATTTTGGCCATCGCTGGGTTCACTTGTGTGTATTCAAAATTACTATTCATAATGAAAATCATGTCCTGGGCGCCGTCAAATATTGCCCTGAAACGCTCTTCGCTGCGACGCAAAGCTTCCTCATCCCGCTTCCGTTCGGTAATATCAAGATATGTTCCCGCCAACCGCAACGGTTTGCCGTCTTTAGCCCTGGCAACGACTGAACCACGGGCCAACACCCACTTCCAATCGCCGAACCTGGGCCTGACCCGAAATTCCGCCTCGTATAAAGGTGTGCGACCTTCCAGGTGGGCATTTAAAGTCTCCATAACCAGAGACCAATCGTCTGGATGAGTTAGATTCTCCCACCAAGGGAGATGTGACTGAATCTCATCCAGAGTGAATCCTAGCATTTCGGCCAAACGCTGATCGCAAATAGTCTCACCTGTCTCAAGGTTGTAGTCCCACGACCCCAGGCCCGCTCCGCTCAATACTAGGTTCAGCCTTTGCTCACTTCGCCCCAGTTCGTCTTCCGCTCGGTGGCGCTCGACAATTTCAAGTTCAAGTTCTTTATTGGTCTTCAATAAATCGGATGTGCGTTCTGTTACTCTAAGTTCGAGTTCATCGTGAGCCCGCAGCGCTGACTCCTCTGCGAGCTTACGGTCGGTAATGTCCAATATGGCTGTTCGAAATCGGCCGGCCTCGCCTTCAGTGTCTTCTATTATTACGCTTTGCAATTGAGCGTGGAACCAACCGCCATGCGATTTTACCAATTTGATTTCGCTAATGTGCTGGGTCTCGGTTTGCAAAACCTGCTTACGATGCAAATAGAAGGTGTCCTGATCATCCTTATGAATAAAACTCGTCAGAGGCTTGTCAATTAAAGATATTCTCTCAATTCCCAGTAGGCCCGCTCCAGTGAGGTTAGCTTCCAAAATAACGGCATTCTTGTCCAAGGTGAAATATCCAACCGGGGCATAGTCAAATAAATCCGAATACCTTTCTTTGGACCGCTCGGCTTCCTCTCGAGCCCGATTGAGTTCCTCATTCTGCATTTCCAACTCAATTTGGTGGACCTGGAGTTCATGGATGACCGCTTCAGGCGTTTTATCTTTGAGTTCAGAAGACACATTCTGAGACCTGCCGAGTCGATCCTCAGCAGCGTCTCTCAAGGCGCAGTCATAATTAACATTGTCGTCCATCCCGCTATTGTCTCCCCTGTCTCATGTCACTCCTTCGGGAGTGTAAAATAGAAGGTCGACCCTTTTCCAACCTTCGAGTCCACCCATATGCGTCCGCCATAACGTTCCACAATTTTCCTGCATGTCGAGAGACCGATGCCAGTTCCCATGGGACCAGACAAGTCCTTTACCCTTTCAAACATGTTGAAGATACGCTCCAAATACGGAGGCTCAATTCCAATACCATTATCACTGACCGAGAATTCATAATAAGACTCTCTGGATATACAGCAGACGTGAACTCTAAGAGGCCCTGTCTCGCCGTATTTGATCGCGTTGCCAACAAGGTTTTGAAAGATTGTAGCTAATTGAGAGGCGTCGATCTTAAGCGTTGGAAGAGTATCGCTTGTTACAACTGCTCCTCTTTTCTTGATTGACAACCCCAGATTTGAAATGGCGTCTGCAAGGCAAGTGTTGCAATCTGTCATCTCATAGGAAATAGGGGTAAGTGTTAGTCGTGAGTATGCGAGCAAGCCCTGGAGCATCGAATCCATTCGTAGAGCCAAATTTAGCGCCTTTGCGATACACGTCCGCGCTACATCCTCAAGAGAGTTCTTAGAAAGCCTTTCTAGAACCTTGAGGTATGCAGCGACAGCCACCAGAGGCTCCCGCAGGTCGTGGGCCGCAACATAAGCAAACTGTTCCAGGTCCTTGTTGCTCCGTTCAAGTTCTTCAGTTCTCTGTTTAAGAACTTTTTCTATCTCTTTGCGCTCGGTGATGTCGCTGACCGCCATACGGATCACCTGGGTAACGCTATTGTCCTCTTGCAGTTCGGCAGGCGCATCCATTCGAATACTTTCAAGACTGGCATAAAACGTCGAACCATCTTCCCGAATCAGTTTCAGATCGCAAGTCTGCCTCTCTTCATGCCCAAGCACGCTAACAATATGCTGGTACCAGCGGTCTAAGCACTCAGACGCAACAAAACGTCCAAAACTGCTATTAATTAATTTTGGACGAAAAACCCGGAGTAGCGAGGCGCCGGTCAGGTTGACCTCTCTGATGATCCCCTTGTGATTTAAGGTAAAGTATCCTACAGGAGCGAAATCATAGAGATCCTCATATTTGTCCTTGGACTCTTCCAATGCGTGCTGGATTCTTTTCAGTTCCTCATTCTGCATCTCCAGCTCAATCTGATGGACCTGGAGTTCGTGGATAATCGCTTCAGGGGTTTTGTCTTTGTGGTTCTGTGCTTTATTTAGAGACTTGCTGAGTCTCTCTTCAGCTACATTTCTTAAGGTCTTTTCCCTCGTAACATTCTCGTTCAGGTCTATTTTGTCGCTCATTAGATTGTTTCCCTAAAATCGCCCCAACTAACGAGCCCTAATAATCGGTCAAGTTCGGCCTTCAAGTCTTCCATCTTGTAGGGTTTGTGCAAAACACCGGCAGGACGATGCCCCGGAAAGCTCTGCATTACGACATCCTCAGCATAGCCGCTGCTAAGGATGACCTTGACATCCGGCTTGATTCGTATGAGTTCCCCGAAAGCTTCAACTCCATTCATATTTGGCATTGCGAAGTCGAGCATCACGAGATCAATTTCGTTCAAGCGGTCTCGGAAAACGTTCACGCCTTCCTCTCCATCAACCGCGATTATTGAGTTGTAGCCCAACACATCCAGTCGTCTAACGACGACATTGGCCACACCTATCTCATCCTCTACTATGAGAACAGTTTTTCGCCTGGCAGTGTCGGACACCGGCGATTTAGTTTCCGCAACTTCCTTGTCAGTAACAGATGTCACATGTGGCTCTTTCTGCACAGGGAATAAAACACGAATTATAGTTCCCCCCCCAACCTTGCTATCAACGATTATGGCGCCATGATGAGCCTTAACTATTCCAATCACTTCGGCCATACCAAGGCCACGACCAGAGAATTTCGTTGAGAAGAATGGATCAAAGAGCAGATACTGCGTCTGAGCGTCCATGCCTTCGCCAGTGTCAGCAACCTCTAGAAAGATGAACTGACCAGGTTCTGGATGTTCTGGTGGGTGACTATGGTTCAAATACTCCGCACCGCAGTCCATGACACCGGTTCTAATCGTCACTTCGCCATCCTTATCCCAAATAGCCTCAGAGGCGTTGATCAAAATATTCATAACTAAACGCTGTATTTGATCCGCATCTCCCTTAATTGGTAGAAGCGTGTCCCCCATTTCCAAGAGGAGAGTGACATGATCGGAAACACCCAATTTCAGCAGGTCACGGTTTTTGTTCAACAACTCGTTAAGATCCAAGTCCACGGGGAAATATAAGGGTACTGCCCGTGTATGTTTGTATCTGTCTAGAGAGTTCCGCTAAACGTTTTGCCGCCGAGATGGCGTTGATTATGCTTGTCTTAACCTCCGACTCAGCAGGGGGCAGATCCGTAAGCGCCAGTTCCAGGTTGCCAAGGACTACCGCTAACTGGTTGTTGAAATCGTGGGCTATACCCCCGGCCATGGCATTGAGGCTCTCAAGTTTCTGGGTGTAAAGTAGTTTGTTTGCTATCGCTGTGCGTTCTTCCTCTAACCTTTTGCGCTCGGTGATGTCCCGGGCAGTAGAAGATGCGCCTATAATTTGGCCCTGAGGGTTCTTGATAGGAGAGACATTTAGAGACACGTCTACGATAGTTCCGTCTTTTCTTAGACGCTTGGTTTCAACGTGGCTGACAAGCTCTCCTCGGTTGATCCTTGTAAGAATATCCGGAAAATCGTCAAATAGTTCAGGCGGGAGCAAGATGGAAACGGGTTGTCCGATAACCTCATCTGACCTGTAGCCATATAGACTTTCTGCGCCTTTGTTCCAGCTTGTGATCGTCCCGTCCAAGGTTTTGCCGATGATGGCGTCATCTGAAGAATCAACAATGGCTGCAAGCCTTAGATTCTTTTCCTCTGATTGCTTACGTTCGGTTATGTCTTCTGAAATTCCCAATAGAAATTGGGCGCTGCCATCGGTGTTCAGGATTGGAATCTTTTTCGTGTGTAATACACGTTTCCCCTTCAGCCTAGTGTCGATTTTTTCTTCAGGGATTTCCACAAGCTTCCCGTTTCTCAAAACTTCCATGTCCTTTGCAATAAAGAAGTCCGCTTGAGATGAAGGGAAAAGGTCATAGTCACTCTTGCCGATCAAGTCTTCCCGAGAATAGCCTAAGAGTTCTTCCCCAGCTTTGTTGAATCGTACAAATGACAGATTCTCAGCATCTTTGACAAAAATCATGTTCGGTATGTTTTCGACGATTTGCTCAAGAAATTTTTCACTGCTCTGAAGATGCTCTTCCATCAGTTTGCGATCAGTAATGTCCCTGTTGCTACCTCTTCTGCCTGATGGTTGTCCATTTTTATCATAAACCGGCTGGCATACATGACCAATCCAACGTGTCTCTCCACCACGATGGATAATGCGAAAATCTCTTGCCTCCATTACGTCAGGGACCATGTTTTTGACATTATGGTAATGGTCCACCATTTCGTTGCGGTCATCCGGATGGATAATTCTATTCATTAAATCTGGGTCGGCAAGAAATTCTTGAGCCGAATAACCCGTAATGCGTTCGCAAGAAGGCGAGACGTATAGGAAATTGCCTTGAGCGTCTACCCAATATTCCCAGTCATAAGCCAAATCAGCAACGGTTCGATATCGCTCATCACTCTCCCTAAGCGATTTCTCAATACTCTTGAGTTCAGAGATGTCAATGACCCCAACATGTAGACGCACTTCATGGCTACCATCAAGACTCGGCTGAATTTCCGTAGGCACATCCAATCGGATACTTTCGAGATGTGCATCAAATAACGAACCATTGTCGGCTCTGAGAATCAGGTCGGAACTGTGCTTCTCTTCGTGCCCAAGCACGGCAATGATATGCTGATCCCATTGGTCGAGGTTCTCCGGAGCGACAAAATGACTAAAACCTCGCCCTATTAACTTTGGGCGGGGCATCCCGAGTAGAGTGGCTCCGGTCAGGTTGACTTCTTTGATGATCCCTTTATGGTTCAGGGTAAAGTACCCGACAGGGGTGAAATCATAAAGGTTCTGATATTTATCCCTAGACTCTTCCAATGCAAGCTGAACTCTCTTGAGTTCCTCATTCTGCATCTCCAGTTCCATCTCATGGACCTGGAGTTCGTGGATTATCTCTTCGGGGGTTTTACCTTCGAGTTCCTTTGTCCTATCCGGAGACCTGGAGAGTTTCCCCTCAGCCCGGCCTCTCAAGGCGCTTTCGCTATTACCATTCTTGCCCGGGTCAATTTTATCCACCATGAGTCTCCATCCTTAGATCGACTTAGATCTAGCCGCTAGCCAAAGGCTGGTCATAAATTGGTCCATAACCAGAAGTTCGTCGGTAGATTCGTAAATCAGGTTCTGGTGCGCCACATCTAGGACTTGGAATAATACCGATATGTCGGCGTCTGATAAATATGACAAAAAATCAACAAGGGTTTTCCGTTCTTCCCGTTTAGGCTGTTGCCTTTCGGCCAAGACATCCTCAAGTGGTAAGCATTTAATGTCGTTTATAGTCATTCTTGAGAGTGTTTCACGAGGGTAACCATAGTACTTGGCCGCTGAAGTGTTGGCTTCCACAATAGCCCCTGATTTTGGTTCGACCAGTAACATGACAGCGTCATGTCCCTCAAATTTTAGGCGAAATCTCTCCGCACTCTCGCAGCACCGTTTTTCCGCTTGCTTGAGTCTCAGCATAGACTTAACTCGGGCTAGAAGTTCACGGTTCGGCATTGGTCTCGCTATGTAACCATCCGCCCCTTGCTCCAGAGCTTCTGCCTGGCTGTCTGATTGGACCTGAATACTGGAAAGTAGAACCACATAGATGTCTGCAGTTTCTGGATTGGACTTGATGCGTCTACAAACCTCCCTGCCGTCAATGTCCGGCAAGACTACATCTAGAAGAATCAGGTCAGGCTTGTGTTCCGCAGCCATTTTCAAACAATCTGTGCCGTTGCTTGCCTCCAATGTCTTGTATCCAGCGCCCTTCATGATTCTTGACACACCTTGGAGCGCATGGATTTGGTCATCCACAATTAAGATTTTAGCGGTATCAATATTTTTCATCTTTGGAGTAACCTCATTGAACCATCGCAATGGTAAATGGCAACACTCCTGACAGGAGGGAAATCATAAATGTCTTGGTACTCTATTCCTGGACGCCTCTGATTCCAGCTGAACTCTCTTGAGTTCCCCATTTTGCATCTCCAGCTCAATCTGGCGAACTCGAAGTTCATGGATGATCTCCTCTGGTGATTTTTCATTCCCCAATGAGCAGCAGGAGACTCGGCAAGTTTCTCCTCAACTAAGTTCCTGAGAGCGCTTTCGCTAATACCATTCTGGTCCAAGTCAACATTATTCACCAATAGCTTGTCCCTCAGTCGCAACGGCTGTCGTTACTCACTAACATCCTCAATCGCCAGTAGTATCAACTGGGTCTCGCCAGACCTGTTCAATATCCTTCGTGCGTTAAGCAGCATTTTCTTTCGGCCAATTGTCGGAAAGTCATGATCCACCTCAACCTTCTCAAAGGTTGTGTCATGCTTTAAAATATCATCGAGCAATTCCCGTAACGATGGAATGTCCCACTGGCGACCACCGATTTCATAGAAATGCCTGCCAACAGTCTCTTGCGGCGTAACTCTAAAGGCGCTGTAAAAAGAGTGGTTGGCCGAGACAACCTCCAGCTTGCCATTCATGACGACTAGAGGTTGTGTCATAGTATCCACAATACATTCCGAATATTCGCGTGCGGACTGGACCTCTTCCTGCGCCTGTTTTATACCGGTAATGTCCGTGAATGTCATCACCACACCTTCGATTACATTATCGAGTGTTCTATAGGGCAGTATCCGGGCGAGGTACCGACGCGTGGCTTGTCGTTTGTACTTCCTTCTCCCTTGGCACGAGCGACTCCAGGACCGTCTGGGCGTCGGTAACCAGGTCTTCTCCCTCGATATTTGACTTGAGGTCAGCCAATGGGCGACGAACATCTGTTGGGGCTAGACGATATAATGCGGTGGCTTCGCGGGTGAAACGTTTTATGGCCAGGTTGTGATCGAGAAAGATTGTGGCGATATTCGTGTTATCAAGGAGGTTCTTCATGTCGTTCTGCATCCCTGCCAGTTGTTCTATTTTGGCCTGTAATTCAGAATTGACAGTTACCAGTTCTTCGTTGATCGACTGGAGTTCTTCCTTTGAGGTTTCGAGTTCTTCGTTGGTCGATTGCAGTTCTTCATTGGTAGACTGAAGCTCTTCGTTGGTAGCCTTGAGTTCCTCATTTGAGGCTTGGAGTTCCTCTATGGAAGCCTGAAGGTTCTCTCGGGTGTACAACAGTTCCTGTTCAAGCTCTTCCGAGCGTTTAAACTTTCCGGATTTTGAAGGTGGTTTGGTCATGTATCTTGTTGCCTTTGTCGGGGACTCCACCTCCTCGAATGTTACGATCAGGTATCCCAGAGGTTTACCTTGATCAGCCAGTGGCCTTACAGTGACATTCACGCCCTGGATACCACCATCTGTCCTGACCGGTAGGTCGCTGTAGGTCACCGGTTTCTTTTGGGTGGATGCGGTTAAAATGGCGGTTCTCATTTCCCTCTGTAGCCCTTCACGAGCCATTTCCACAACATTGAGGTTCGCGCGACCCTGGGCCGGCTGAAGGTACCTACCAGTTTCTCCGTTGACAAAGAGAATCTCACCCTTTTCATCGGTTATCACAGAGGGCGGGGCGTAATATTGGAGCAGGGACTTTCTGGCAAGTTCGGCGAAGTTGATGTCCTTGCCCCTTTTCAATCCGTCCTCCACCCCGAATACCCTTTGGTTTTGGGTCCAGGACAGCCCTCCCCGCATCACTCTGATACCTGAATCCATGGATTGTTTCGCCACATAGAGATTCCATTTTCTGCTGACTGGCGCAAAGAGGTCAAGGAAGTTCCCGATACTTTCCGACGGGCTTAAAAACAGGAACCCTCCAAGTTTTAGAGCATAATGAAAGGTTGGGATGAGTCTATTTTGAAGTTCAGGTTCAAGGTAAATGAGCAGGTTCCTGCAACTGACCAGATCAAGTTTGGTAAAAGGCGGGTCCTTGATCACGTTCTGTGACGCAAAGATGATCATTTCGCGGATTTCCTTTTTCACCCGGTAGCCCGTCTCATCCTTTACGAAAAACCTTTTCAGTCTTTCAGCGGAAACATCTATTGAGATGTTCGGTGGATAAGCGCCGGAACGGGCTACCGCTATCGCGTCATCATCAATGTCTGTGCTATATATCTGAACTTTGAACTCCTGCGTTGATTCATCCATATATTCCCGGAAGGTCATTGCGATCGAGTAGGCTTCTTCACCAGTCGCGCAGCCTGCTACCCAGACCCTGAATACATAATTCTCAGGTTTATGCTCGAAGATTTTAGGCATTATATCGTTCTTTAATGCGGCAAAAGCCTCAGTGTCCCTGAAGAAACTCGTCACATTTATTAGAAGTTCCTTGAAGAGGAGGCTGACTTCCTCAGAATGCTCCTGAACGTAACGAGCGTAATCCACTGTGTCACTTATGCCATGAGCAATCATCCGTCGTTCTATGCGGCGTCTGATGGTGTTCTGTTTATACAATGAGAAGTCATGGCCGGTCCTGGTCCTCAGTACAGCCACGATCTTGTTGAGAGCGTTGGTAACAGGAGGTGAAGGGAGTTCCGGTTTTATCCCCTTTTCGAAGAGTGTCTCTACGTAAGTTGTCAACTGTTCCGGCATTTTTTCAACCGGCATAATATACGTGGCCAGACCACTATGTACCGCACTGCCGGGCATACCGTCATATTTAGCGGTAGTGGGCTCCTGGACGAAAGAGACGCCACCAGCGCCGTGAACGGCCCGTAGCCCCAGAGTGCCGTCTGTTCCAGTGCCTGAAAGGATCACGCAGATCGCCCTTTCCCCTTGGTCTTCAGCCAGGGACCTAAAGAATGAATCTATGAGCATTCGATGTCCTCGAGGTCTGTCGGGCACGCTGAGTTGGAGTGCGCCACGAAAAATCGTCATGTCACGGTTTGGCGGGATCACGTAGACGCTGTTTGGTTTTACCAGCATCTGGTCCTGAGCCTCAATGACAGGCATGGTTGTGATCCGCTGAAGGATCTCGGTCAGCATGCTCGCATGACCCGGGTCTAGGTGAGGTATCAGCACAAAAGCCATTCCTCGGTCTGGAGCCATATTACGAAAGAATTCCTCAAAGGCTTCAAGCCCGCCTGCTGAAGCGCCTATCCCGATTATCGGAAGGCCAGCGTCCTGCTTGTCTCTACTCTTTGAATCGGGCGACCTTTTAGACTTATTGTTACTGATTTTTTTGAGAGGCATGATGTTCTCCAGGAAAGGGGCGCTGACTTATGAGTTGAAATCAGCTGTATGGCTTTATACGGTTACGGAAAGAGAATCGTTGGGGTGCAATTGCGGGAGAAATGCGGCCGCCGATCAAGGTTTATTGCTCGACTTAAGCCGTGTCCGAACATGATTTGCAATATCGAAATATGTAAGCAATAAGCTAAGCTAATTCTCTGAGTCTAATTTAGCAACATTATAATGGAAGCCATTACGAATTGTTCTGCTCATTGCGAAATACACCATTTCATCCAGACTCTTAAAAAAAACCGTTAGTGACTGTCTTATTTCAGAGGATAAATCGGTGTAGACGGCTGGACATGAATGAGAATCGGGCAAACGGCGAAAAAATCTATGAATCGAAAAGCTCATTCCATTTCTGACAGAGATAAAAGGTGTGTGTATATTCTAACTTTCCGTCGGCCTGTAGGCGGCGGGAAATCTAATAATGACGAGAGGGTAGAAAAACGGATGTCTCCAGTCTAATAACCCTGTGCTTTCAGACGCTTGCGACGGTCCATCGTTCCGAAATTGCCAGACGTTTGCTTGAGCTATAGCATTAATGTCTTGATGTACCAACTTTCCTGAAACCTATATAGCCCTTCTCTACGTCTACAGATGTCAACTCAACGTGAACCCTATCCGCAACATCAATTCCCTCGAACCCATGAACCAGCCTTCCTTCGACAGGCATCTTGACGAGTCGGACCCAAGTGCCTTTAGAGGCAGCGCCAGTTACAAGAATCTTGACGTTGTCTCCCGGCATTGCCTCAGCGACGCCAAGTTGGGCCAAATCACGCGAGTCATAGTTGTCAATGGAAGCCCACAGAAGGTCCCTCAAATCACGAACTGCAGCGCCGTTCATTGCCGCAGGGGTCTGCATCTCGCTTAGTTCAGCTAGCGCCTCTGCGGAAAAGTCAGGGAGTAATCCTCTCTCAAGCATCGCTATCCTAGCGATGTCCTATAAAAAAACACGTTGCGGTCTATCGCTCGCATTCATAGAATATAATTCTCACCTTCATTCGAAGAATTACCCGTTCAGGGGCTAGTTCCAAACTCGCTCGGCGTTAAAGGCAAAAGCTGTGGTAAGGTAACGGGACTGGCATCTCATAGTTCTATTTGCTCTAAACCCACTGGCCATCCGCTCGCCCAGGGTGGATTTTGTTTTTATGAACCCTCAGTATATTGGCCTTTGTGAGGCATCGCGGCCTGAGCTGGAATCAATCGGATAGTCCTTATTTTGGGGATCTTCCCGCCATAACCCCCTGCTGGCGACCTCACAAAACTGGAATCACTTTATCGATTCTTTGAGCGCCTTTGCTGCGGTAAATTTCGGAACTTTGGTTTCCGGGATGTTGATTTTCTGTTTGGTCTGAGGATTCAAACCTGTCCGCGCTTGTCTGACAATCACGGAGAACTTTCCGAATCCCGGCATTGAGATTTCGTCGCCGGCAACCAACACCTCGGAAATAGCTGAAAAGACCAGATCAAGCGATTCTGAAGCGAGTTTTTTCGTCATCTGGCCCTTCTCTGCAAGTTTGTCCACCATATCAGCTTTTGTCATGTCCGTTCCTCCCTCGAAATTGTAATTGTGTTCCGTCAAGAATATGAATTGGGGCTATATAAGGCATGATCGTAGAGAGTGTCAAGAAAAGACTATGGGAAATATGACGTTGGGGCAAGTTCTTGGATTAGAATAGAATTGAGTTTAGCCCATAAAAAGCTAAACCCGCTATTGAGGCGACGTATTAAAAAGCTCGGGATTGATGTGCGCAACTGCCCTGACTGACCAAGCGGGCGGGCGATTAGCGCACACATGGTAACTCACTAATTTCACCGAACAATCTATTGAATGTAATCTTGTTTGGGCTAGTCTGCCACCACATTTCTTGTTAGTCTAACGCTGCTGCTGAGTTTCGAATAAAAATTTACATATTTAACTAGTCGTTATTATTTGTCTTTTTGTGAACAGGTGGCGCCGATTGTCAAATGGCACACGTATTGCTTATTGAGAGCTAAATGAGACAAATTTTCTATGTTCAGTTGTTTTTGTTCGTTGTTCCGTCGCTCACAAATTTTGAGGGCTTAGGAAGGCTCTAAGCACACTGTCAATTGACTTAACCGCGCGACCCGCGGCTGTAACCCATAATAGAGGGAACGCTTCACCAAGCCTTAAGCAAGAATCTTCACTCTACGAGAGCAAGGTCACGAAATCACCGTAATTGGTCATTGCGCCTGCAAAAGAACATGGTTCTGCTGTTTGGAAGGGTGCCGTTCAGGTCTGATTCAATAACATTTTCAGTTCTAGACTTGTGGAAGTGAGGGCCGTGAAGCTCGGTCTCATGCTTTAACCGCGTCTCCCGATGGGAACGCAATCATGGAAAAGGAGACACCATGAAAGACGAGGAAAAGGAAAAAGCAAGGGGGACGTCAGGGGAGCCACCCGAGGAATCGACGAAACTAGACAGGGGCAAATTTCTCAAAGCCGTTGGTGTTGGTATCGGGGCCGTTGGGCTTGGCATAGTCACTGCTGGCCAGTTAGCTGCGGGAACCACTCCCGAGCCGGATAGCGGTCGCCTTGCGATTCAGAAACTGATGCGCAGTCTCGTGGAAAATCCGGAAAAAGCGAGGGAGTTTGTCGAGAATCCCGAGGTGATCGCTGGGCAATTCGGGGTCCGTTTAACTGACGATGAAGCAAAGAAGATCAAGGATGCGTTCAAGAAATTGGCCCTGGAAACTGGCGGAAATTTCAATGTGGAGGCCAGGACAGGGCACGACGAATACACAGACATAGAAGGTAAAGGAAAAGGGCCTGGTTACAAATTTACGTACTCCAAGAGTCTACCTATTCAGGAGCAACCAACTAGAGAGCCAGGGCCAACTCATCCAACCCGACCCCCGGGCGGAGGCGGGAAGCGCAGGTAGTGCGCATGACTAGAGTGTGAGAGTCTGGAATTGGCGGTGCTTTCAGTCGAAATACATCGAATTGCTACTGGATTCAATTGAAGGCCAAAGCCCCTTGGAGTTGAGTCGGCTTCAAGATTCTAAGGATGCCACGAAACAGGGAGCAGGTAGCATGGATTGGGACGAAGCGGCAAAGATGATATGGAAGGTGGCTCACACCATGTCAACAAGGGGGGAGGGGCATGTCAAGCTCGGCTATGCGTGCAACAACAAGTGCCTCTTTTGTACAGCGGCTTGGAAGAAACCGTACGGTGATCGTGATACGCTGACCGTCATGAATGAGGTAAAGCGAATTATCTTTGAAGATGGTGTCTTCAGAATGGTTTATTCCGGGGGGGACCCAACTATTCGAAATGATCTCCCTGAAATTCTCAGGCATGCGAAGCGCATGGGGATCGAAGACCAAAACATCCAAACGAACGGGCGTAGACTTGGGGACCGGCGCTATCTTGAGGCTTTGCGCGACGCGGGATTGACTTCCTGTTTTGTCTCGATTCATGGACCGGAACCTGGTATTCATGAGTGGTTGACTCAGGCCCCTGGATCGTTCGACCAGACATACGCTGGTCTTGTAAATCTCGAGCGCCTCGGCATGAAATTCACCACCAATACCGTGGTATGCAAGCAGAATTATAGATCCCTCAGTCAGTTGGTGACTTTGCTCGGTTCTGAATTCGGGTCTGTGCGACGAGTCAAACTTAGTTACCCTCGATTGCAGGGCGGGGCTTACGACAATCTTTCCGAAATCATAGCCCCGTTGTGGGAGGTAGCGCCGTTCATTCGGGAAGCTATTGACAGAGGGAATGAGATAGGGGTGCACGTGCTAACCGAGTTTGTGCCCGCTTGCTTGAATGGGGCTAGCTATGATAGGGCTGATGACTTCAATCTGCCGAGGATCAGTCTGTCTGACCTGGCTTATTCGGATTCCAATTGGTGTCGGCGGCGGGGGCAGGTTTTTTATGAGTTTTGTGATAAGTGTGATCTTCTCAATGTCTGTTTTGGCATTGAGGCCCGTCACCATGAGGCATTTGGTGAGCACCCTTGCTTCACTCCCGTTTCCTTTGCCGAGTCAGCCCACTGAAAGGTAAAACCATGTTTTATTTTAAGCTCGAGGACGACTATTTCACCAGAATGCTTACTCAAATTGAATTTGACTCCTCGGAGCCGCATTTTGACGAAAAGTTATTTGGCGCAAATCCGCGGTTGGATCCGATTCCAATTGAAACGATGGAATGCGGTAGGCGGATATTGCTGCTCGAGAAGCAAACGGGCTCATGGTGTTTCCTCGAACCGGTAGAGTTCGAGGTTTTCAGATCCTTTGACGGCAGGGAATTCAGAGATATGCTGGCCGGGGTTCCCGATGCCTTCAAACCGAAACTGCCGGAGTTTGCGGCGCGCCTCTACTGGTTGGGTCTATTGGAATTAAACGGTCGCCGCTTTATCGAACCGGCCGTTTTCAATGAGGGGCCAATGTTTGGCTCTGGGTTCCTTTTTCTCATTATCCCCACTGAACGCTGTAATCTGGCCTGCAAGTACTGTTGCGCGAGATCCCACCCGTTGAGGCAGGAAAGTATGGGTTGGCACACGGCTAAGAGGGCAATCGATCTCATAATTGACTGTGTTTCCCCGTGTGGGGTAGTCGAATTTGTCGGCGGGGAACCATTTCTTGAGATGGATCTCATCGAGCGAACGGTAAAATACGCCAAACGGGAAGCGGAAAGGGCTGGCAAGCAATTGTCCTTCACTGCTCAGACCAATGGCACATTGCTCACTAGCGACTTAATGCAACGGATTGAGGATCTGGGGATATGGCTAAGTCTCAGCCTCGATGGAGATCCGGTCTCGAACGATACGACGCGAGTGTTTCCAGGAAACGTAGGAAGCCACCAGACCATAGAACGGGGCATGGCGCTGATGCGTGAGAGGAACCGTGACTTTGGGGCGATCTGTGTTGTCTCGAAGGCGAATTACCGCAGGTTTGACGAGACACTGGAGCACTTTACAAACATCGGTCTTGACCATATCAAATTGAACCATATTGACAGGCACGGCCGCGCAAAGGAAGAATGGGAGACGCTCGGCCTTGAACCTGAGGAGTTCTTCGAAGTTCACGCGAGATACCTTGACAGAGTGCTTAATGACGGGTGTCGGGTGAGAGACTCAAATACCACCCACATGCTCCAGATTCTCGCCAGCAAAATTCACCCGTACCGATGCATGAGGTCTCAGTGCGGCGCGGGACGTGATTTCATAACCTTTGCCACGGAAGGGAGCATTTATCCCTGCCCCGAAATCAGGGGGAATCCAAAATACCGACTGGGTCATGTTGCTGAAGTCGACCGGCTCGATGAGGTTTGGAAGTCCAATCCGCTGATGGTCAAGCTCACGCAGCGTCAGGTGGGAGCTATATCCAAGTGCAATAAATGCTCCTACAAACGCTTTTGTGAAGCTGGTTGCCCTATCAATAGTTACGAGTATTATGGAACTACAAAGGCGAGCCACCCATGGTGTCGATACTACAAACTCATCTATTCCGAACTCTTCCGGAGATTAGGAGATAAGAACGAACTAGCAGAATTCCTTTGCCCTGAGGCCAAAGTGTATGACCACTGTTTTTTCCCGGAAAATGCGGCCTGAACCACCAAGCCTTATCGTAGCGCACCTCGAAGGCGTGAGAGATAATGCGCTCTCAGTGCCTCTTTTCGGTATCATTTCTCATTCGTTCAAGGATTATTAACGGAACCTGTTGCTCAGTCCTAGGTCGCTTGAATTGGGTAACAAATAATGACTACTACCTCAAAGGTACCCGGTAAGCTCAAGGTACCAAATGACATATTCTTTACTGTAACCTTTAAAGACGAAGACTGTGGCCTCAGGTTTGTTGCTCCTTGGCATAATGGCCCGCTCCATACCAGTCAACCAGTACCGACCGGATCTTCACCGATAACCCAGGCATCGTGTCCAGATGGCAAAACCGAAACATCTCCTGGTCCAAGATCAAACTCCGTACCATCCGCCATAGCAACATGCATCCGACCGCTCACCTGATACAGAAAGTGCGGCGCTTGGCGCCACTCAGTGCGAGCAATCGGCTTTACATCATTTGACCATCGCCAACCAGGCTCAAGCGTGAACCGTCCCACGGTTCCCCCACCAATGTTGATGAGTTCAAGCTTACCATGAGGGAAAATGCGTATTTCGTCATGCGCGGAGAGATTTTTGTATTCGACATGTTTCATATTCATAATTCGACGACTCCTTCTCGAACCTCGATAAATACAGTTCTTTCATGATTCTGAGCGAATTAACCGGACTCATCGCACTCAGCGCTTAATTAGTTTCCGATAAGCGTATCATCAAATTACGCTAGTTAACCCCATGTCTTGCCGAGCTCCTAAAGCTTAGCCTTAACCAGATCCGCGGGAGAAATTACTATGGAATTCACAATCTGCGTTGAATTTTAAGAAGAAGGGCTCACAAATCGATTGCACGCTGGGCGCTTCGGCAACATCAATGATTGCTATAGCCCCACACATGCCATGTTGTTCAGTGAAGTAAATCGACTCAGGTTTGATCTCTTGGAGAATCCGGGCGAAGATTTCACGCGCCTTTCCAGCTCTAGCGAGACTGCTGAACGGCTCGTTAAGAACTATAACATTCAGGAGCATGCTCATTCTTACGTCCTTCTATCAGGCGTTTCCAAGGAAATGACGCCCATTATTTCCTGAAAACGATAGTCGGTTACCTAATGTCAGGTTTTCTAGAGCGCATGGTCCGCAACAGTTCTCTTCTTGCATGCTGTGCCCTCTTGACCGGTAGCGTCTGCAATTCTTTGGCCAGCGGTACCAGCGTTTTGTCTGATTCTGCTGCCGCTTCAGGCGATATCTTGGCCTCCTGGGATACTGGCAGGGCAGGATACCCAAGAGATATCAGTGCCAACATGAATTTGCGGCTAACGAACGTCTTTGCTTTGGATCCTATGTCCCCACTCCCTTCTCAACTGAGTTCGGGAAGTTAAGATTGTCCCCGCCTCCTGAGCAATAAGATTGAGTAAAGGGGTTTTGCTTTTTTCTTCATTTCGCAGTTTCCCCTGTCCTTGTTGATTCTAGTGGTCAGTTTAAGGCCCAGTGAGACGAAATGGAGCGTGACATCATCTGAACAGTGTTTCCCGCCTGGAGGAATATCAATTGACAGGAATCCATCTCGTCCCGGTAAGGCGCTCATAACAATTGTCGTACGGCCGGTTCTCAACATTAATTGACTTTGCTACTAATTATTTGTACGGCCTTACGAACAATGGGAACTTCAGACTTATTCAGTGAGTGAGACCAACTTCCCATTGTCATTGAACGCCTCATTGTGAGGAACCGGCGCTCCATCCATTTTCATCGTGGCCTCCTTTCTTACCCAATAAACAGCCCTAGCCCTATGTTCCCAGCGGAGATAACTCATCATGCTTCTTTTCTAGTTACATTCGAATGTCTTAATTCTAAGATTTTGGGGACCTACCGCATGATAACCCCTTGCCATGCGAACCCTTCTCGGAAATGTTACAGCCCGGCTTTTCGCGACAATTCCCAGATATGCGCGAAGGAACAACGATCAAAAACAACTGAACACAGAAAATTTGTCTCATTAAGCTTTAGGTTAGCAATACACATGCCATTTGAAGATGTATGCCTGGATCTTGATGAAAAGTGAAATGAGAACGATCAGTTAAAGATGTGGATTTTTGTTTATAGCTCAAAAGAAACGCTAGATTAGTGAGCAGGAATGTTTTGACGGGAAGATGTTTTGTGGCGCCTTCGCCCAACATTACCAACGCCATCAATTTGTTGTGTAATTTTAAGTTGTTGACCTACGTGCGTTTTTCGCCCTCCTTGACAGGTTAAATGGATCAGTTGCGCACATCAATCCCGAGCTTTTTTATCCTTCGCCTCAACGAATAACGGGAAACACCTAAATAGGACGCGGCCAATTCCTTCTTACCATTTGAACGCGTTAGAGCTTCCTCTATCATCGCTCGACTCAGATTTTGCATCGAATCAGCTAATGAGGAAGTATCGCCGATTTTTGAGTCCCGCGATGGTGGTGAAACAGAGTCACAGGGCCTATATCCCTCAATGTCCACTTTTATGGCTCCATCCCCTGAAAGGATTATCGCACGTTCCAGAACGTTCCTAAGTTCCCTTATGTTACCGGGCCAGTGATAGGTGTAAAGCTTTGCCATGTCTCTGGCTGTCAACTCTGGCGCAGGAGTCATCTGCAGATCTTTGGCCAGGGTTGAGAGCAACTGCGCTACCAGGATCGGCAAATCTTCGGTTCGCTCCCTGAGAGGCGGAATTCTGATTGAGACCACATTTAGCCGGTAATAGAGATCAGCGCGAAAGCGGCCAGACGATATCTCATTTTGGAGGTCTCTATTTGTGGCCGCGAGAATGCGGGCATTGACCTTGATTTCTTGTTGTCCTCCAACGCGGGTAAATGTCCTGGTATCAAGAAAGGTGAGAAATTTTGCTTGTAGGGCCGGGGAAAGCTCTCCAATTTCATTTAATAACAGAGTCCCGCCTTCAGCCAGTTCCAATAGGCCCCGTTTTCGCCGATTGGCCCCGGTAAACGCCCCTGATTCATGACCGAAGAGTTCGGATTCCGCAAGCTCTGATGGAACAGCCGCGCAATTTATGGAGAAATACGGTCCCGAGGAATAATTAGACCGCTCATGTATATATTTGGCTAGATGATCTTTGCCTACGCCACTCTCACCCAAAAGCAGAATCACGCTTTTACCGGACGCTGCCAAGGTCGCTAGATCTAGAACAGACTTCATGGCCTCTGAACGATATTCATGCGGATCAAGATCTGGACTATCCAGTATCTTCTTAAGGTCTGTTACGTCCCGACATATTACGCAAATCCCCGAGATCTCCCTCAAGCCGTTATAAAGCGGTGTCCTGACTTCGTGAAGAGTTATTTGGGCACCCCCTATTTTTCTGGTGACTACGTCTTCTACCGTTTCTCCGCTTAAAGCGCGACGGTCAAGTTCCCTAATAGTCTGGGCCGCTTCCTTTGGAAGAAAATCCTCAGTGGTTTTTCCCATCATTTCAGACTCTGGGACGCCCCAAAGTTTTGCCGTAGCGGGATTGACATGCGTGTATCTAAGGGAGAGATCCTTGATGAAAATGAAGTCGTTAGCTCCTTCAAAGATGGCTCTGAAGCGCTCTTCGCTGTTCTTTAGCTCTTCTTCAGCGTGTTTCCGTTCAGTAATATCCCTGTAAATACCTTGAAAAAGGTCTTCTCCCACACGCCGGCCGCTAAGTTCCACAAAGATAAGCGCGCCACTTTTTTTCAACATTGGCCGTTCAAGACGAATTGTCTCACCGACAAGCATCATCTCGAAAATAAACGGTTTTGTTTCAAAACTTTGTGGATCTATCAAATCTGAAACTTTTTTGCTCCTGAGTTCTTCCAAAGAGTATCCGAACAGTTCAATCGCTTTATTGTTAGCGTCCAATATAGTCGCGCCATCATCCATTAACAGCACCCCGTCAGAGGAGTCCTCATAAAGGGCTCTGTATCGTTTTTCACTTTTTAATAAATTTTCCTGACTCCGTTTTTGCTCCGTAATGTCAAAAACGGTGGTCCGGCTCATAACATATTCGCCGGACGGTCCAGTGATGGCGGTAGCTTTCAATAAAACGGGAAACGCTGTTCCATCTTTTCTTGCGAATTCGACCTCAAGATCCTTTGTCCACCCCCGTTGCTTGAAAGCTGGAAAAGTTTTCTCAAAGGTTTTCAGTGATTCACTGGTAAGGATGTCGGTAAATTTCATACCCCCGAGCATTTCATCACGGGTGTATCCGAGCCACATTGATTCTGTTTGGTTTACCCTGACAAATTTACCGTCCGAATCGAGGGAGTGATATCCACACGGAGCGTTATGGTACAAGTCCTGGATTTCAATTAGATTTGCTAATCGTTCCTCTTCTGCCTGTTTACGCTCGGTGATGTCCCAAAAAGTTACGACGCTTCCAGTGATCTTGCCCTTTTCTACAATGGGGGTGATGGTAATTTCCACAGGGAAAGCGGTCCCGTCGATTGTCCAAAAAACTTCATCGGTTAAATGAAGTGGAACACCGTCCAAAAGCATAGACGGGATTCTTGATCCTTCTTCCAGACAGAGGCTATCTTCCGCTTTCTGTTGCGAGCTCATTAGATGACAGCGTTGACCGATGAGATCCCGAGCTTCTCGACCTAGCATTTTCGCTGCCGCCGGGTTCACGAAAGTGTAGTTCCCGTCCAGATCCAACCCAAAGATCCCTTCCCAAGCGGATGTCAGGATTAACTCATGTCGCCGCGTCATCCGATCAAGTTCTTGTTGCGCTTGTTCTCTTTCAAGACGAGTCCTGAGCGCAGTAATACCGTAACTTACGTCGTCAGCTAACTGGGTCAATAGTCCCAACTCTTCTTGATCGAAAGCGTCAGGCTCGCTCGCATAGATAGTCAGAGCCCCAATCAGACGTTTATTGACACTTAAAGGCAAAGCGATAGACGAGGCATAGCCTCGACTGGTGGCTTCTGGACGCCACAGATTGTAGTAGGGATTCATTGCGCTGTTTCTATTTATCTGGGGCCGCCCTGTACGGATGGCTGTACCAGTTGGACCGTGGCCTGATTCTTCGTCAGCCCAGGTTATTTTGATTGTTTTGAGATATCCTTCTTCAAAGCCGGCATGGGTGATTGCTTGAACCGTCCTGGCTTCATCTTCAAGAGCGTAACCGACCCAGGCCATCCGGTATTCGCCTACTTCTACCAGGAGCCGGCAGGTCTTGTGAAAGAGCGCTACTTCTTCCTCTGCCTGTAACATCTCCTTGTTGCATTGACTGATGACCCTGAGGGAACGAGCCGTGCGCCTCAAATTTTCGCGTTCCCTTGTCAGTTTTTGGTTGGTCAGAACTAGTTCAGCAGTCCGTTCCGAAACTTTATTTTCCAGATCTTCATTAAGCGCTTTGATTTCGGCTTCCGCCAGCTTGCGTTCTGAGATGTCACGGGCCACAAGGACACTTCCAACGACACGGCTATCCGCATCTCGAAGTGGCGACGCTGTGACAAGGTAATCCCCACCCAGATAGTCTTCATGGACTTCTACACCGTGTTCTTTTCCGTCTCTTAAAAGATGGCTATGGGGACAATAAGTTGGAGGAGCGTCAGTTCCGTGTACCGCTTTATAACAACGCATCCCAATACAATCTTCAGCCTCTAGGCCCAGCTGTTGGGCCATGGCCCGATTCACACGAATTATCTTGTACCCGTTGTTCAGGATTGCGATCAAGTCCGGAACCGCATTGAAGGTCCTTTCCCATTCCTCTTTGCCACTACGCAGTTCATTCTCCATCCATATACGTTCGGAAATATCACTGACCACCATACTGATTGAGAGAGTGTCTCCTGATTTCTCTTGTGGTTCAACGGGCATGACTATTCGTTTGGTGTCGAGATGGGCAGAAAATGATGATTCATCTTCCCGTTTGAGCGTCAGATCACAGGATTGCTTCTCTTCATGCCCAAGCGCCGCGACGATTAGCTTATCCCATAGATGCAGGCTCTCTGGAGCCACAAAGTAGCCGAAACCACGACCAATTAATCCTTGACGAGGAATTCCCAGTAGCGCAGCCCCAGACAGGTTAACCTCTTTGATAAGGCCCTTGCGGGTTAAGGTAAAATAGCCGACAGGAGCGAAATCATAAAGGTTGTGGTACTTATCTTGGTAATCATCTCTAGACTTTTCTAATTCGAATTGAACTCTCTTCAGTTCCTCGTTCTGCATCTCCAGTTCAATCTGGTGGACATGGAGTTCGTGGATTATCTCTTCAGGGGTTTTGTCTTTGATATCTTGTGTCGCATCCTGGAGCTTGCTAAGTTTTTCTTCAGCAACGTTCCTAAGGGCACTATCGCGATTTATATTATCGTCTATGTCGATTTTGTCTGCCATCAGTCAATTTCCCTCTGATCGCTTCAATCGCCGTTAAATGTCGCCATATATTCCGGTTCATGGCTGATACTAGAACCTTGTCCGAGCAGCAACCGGGCCGAAGCCGCAATGTGAATGAATCCGAAAAGCTGATTGCGCCCCATGACTGCTTCAACTAGTAACCCATTATATGGTCAACTAACTACAATTGACATTATTTTCTTACCGTTAGAGAAATCAGAATTGGGCCAAACTACTGATAATCCTCTCCCGCTTGAACAATCATGATTGCCGCAACCCTTGCAGGCAGTTGCTGTGTTGCACGTCATACAGTATGGAAATTGTTCTTGTCCCAGAGAGCTAGCACCGCATGCGTCCAGGCCAGAGGCGTTTATGATTTTATCGCCTAAAGATCCTCTAAGTAGGTCCCAAGGGGCCAGCAAGATAAGAAGTTGGGCCGGTGATCAAATTCTCTATTCATGTTCCATCCGGCTTTCTCAGCTCAATAGAAAGAAAAACCGAAAAGTCGAGAAGACGTCTATGCATGAGGAATGATTTTGAACCAGCGACCCCTTGCATCCCGAATGCGTTTCCCACAGTCTACATAACCGGTATCTGCCTAGAAACCAAAACGATTTAGCGCCATTTCAGAAACAATAGGGGAAAAATTATGAGAGATGTTCGTGTCTTCTATTGACATCTTATTCATTTTTATCTTACCTTGTGATTTACTAATATAAAGAAAACAATAGTTATCGTTTTGGGGAATTTATGGAACATTGGAAGACCCTCTGGTTTTTCTGGCTACTGTTTCCGATAGCTAGTGCCATAATAGCCTCTAGCAAGAAGAGAGGTATTATGGGATGGCTACTCACAGGACTATACCTCGGTCCCTTTGGGCTTCTCGCTGCAATTCTACCTGAAGTTGATAGGCCAGAAATCACCAAGAAGCAGATTGAAAATGTGGAATACTATGTAAAGCATAGTCGGAGACTCAAGGACATCACTAACGCCTTAGAGTTGAGAGAAAAAGAAGTTGAGATGGCTTGTTCACAATTGGTCAGGGAAAACAAGATTACCATAGGGGAATTCATCAGGTTATTCGGACATGACAATTTAAGAATCCAATGCTCTTATTGTAGAGAAGACGTTAAACAACCCGCCGCCATTTGCCGAAAATGTGGTAGTGATTTGGTTTGAGAAATCAATAACAACCAACGAAAAGAGTCCGTAGTCGTAAAGAACGTGGCGATGACAGAAAATCAGAGAGAAGAAATCAAGCTTCGGATGCGAAGGTTGAAATTAGAGGTAATGACCCAGAATACCTAATTGCCAGGATTGCTCGTGACCGACCCGACATCCTGGAACGCATGAAGCAAGGACAGTTCCTCTGTGTCAGGACAGCCGCTATGCGGTCGAAACCTTATATGACAATGAGCATCTATGTTTCCAATAGGCGTTGAATTTCAAAGAAAGGAGCGCTAGCCATGATAACAAATAATTATGCATTGGTTTTAGCGATCATGCTGTTGGCTCTCCTGGTAACTAATTATTGGGCATTTGTTGCGCCTGTAATTTCGTCTGAGACCATTGAACAGGAAAGGGGTCTATGTATAGAAAATTGCAGATGGCAATCTTGGCCTGAAGGTTCAGACGCATGGCGCTTCAACTACCAGTGCATCAATGACTGTGAAAAACTAGAGCATGATGTTCCAAAACTTTTTGACAACCTCTCAAAAGCCCTTTCTAATCTATATTTTCATTAAATTGATGTATCAAAAAAAGAATCGTTAACTGGTAATTCCCGTGTAGTTGGACTGAGCCGAACTGGACAAACCAAACCCACCGAAGGGGAGCAAAAGTCGGTGGGTCTGTTGGCAGCCGAGGATATTTGTGATCAATCTACTTTTTGACCTACCCACAGGTCAAATTAGAAATTGGTGAGATATTTGCTAGAGAATCATGAGGCTTAAAGGTTTGAGGCCGTTTATTCTGGTCAATGGAATGACTTGATGGCGCTCTCAAGGGAATCGTGAATTTCGAACACTCTGTGAAGCCGGGTCAATTGCAGAATTTCGATGACTCTTGGGGTGGGCCGGGCAATTTTCATGTCTGCATTATTATTTAATAGAGTCTTTAGGGATGACACGAGCCCGCCACAACCAGAACTGTCCAGATACAAAGTCTTTTCCATGTCTATAACTACCTTGAGGCATCGTTCCTGAGACAACGCCTTTACCACATCCTTCAGTTTTGGACCATCAATGGAATCCAACCTGTCTTCCGTGGTTATAATTGTTATACTGTCTATGCGTTCGACATTCATTTTTAATACTGATGGTCACTAGTGTCCCAACGTTTAAACAGGATAAGTCCTTAACATATTGATTAAATGCTATAAAAACTACTTTATGTCATTAACCGACTTGAAATCTTTCCGGTCAAAAAGCCACCCTTGGGGAAAAATTCCTTGGGGGCTTAGTGGTGTATTCCGGAAAAGTCATCTTCTCTCAAGTGATGGAATTTCTTCCTCTCCATGTCTTTCGCCAGTGCGTGGATCGCTACAACGGCAACTACAAAGTCAAGGAGTTCACCTGTCTCGATCAGTATTACTCCATGGCCTTTGCCCAGATCACGTATCGGGAGAGTCTACGCGATATAGAAGCTTGCCTTCGGGTACAGCATGGCAAGCTCTACCACATGGGAATCAGGGGACCGGTTTTCAGAAATACCCTGGCCAACGCCAACAAGGTCAGGGACTGGCGCATCTATGCGGACCTTGCGCTCTCGCCGATTGCCACGGCCCGCAGGCTCTACAGCAAAGAAGCGTTTCTCGACGACCTGAACGAGACTGTTTACGCTCTGGACGCCACAACTATCGATTTATGCCTGCCCTTGTTCCCTTGGGCGCATTTCCGAAGGACGAAAGGAGCTATCAAGCTCCATACCCTGTTGGATCTGCGAGGCAATATCCCGTCCTTCATCCACATCTCAGATGGGAAACTCCACGAGGTCAACACTCTGGATATCATTCCCATCGAGGTAGGCGCTTTCTATATCATGGAAGGGGTTACCTGGACTACGGCAGACTCCATTGTCTTTCACAGGCTGCGGCCTTTTTTGTAACCGGGGCCAAGTCCAACCTAAAATGCCGACGTGTTTACTCTCATCCAGTCGATAGGAGCACGGGCCTGATATGCGAACAATCAGTCCTGCTGACTGTTCCAAAGGCCTCCACGGACTATCCAGACAAACTGCGTCGGGTGAAATACTACGACTCAGATACCAAAAAGACGTTGGTCTTTCTAACGAACAACTTCACTTTACCGTCTTTGACCATCTGCACGCTGTACCGTAGTCGTTGGCAGGTGGAGCTATTTTTCAAATGGATCAAGCAAAATCTCCGAATAAAGACTTTTTATGGCACATCCGAGAATGCCGTCAAGACTCAAATCTGGATAGCTGTGTCGGTCTACGTGCTTGTGGCAATCATGAAAAAACAGCTAAATATTCGGGCCAGTCTCTACACAATTTTACAGGTGCTCAGCGTCTCTGTTTTCGAGAGAACGCTGCTTTTTCAACTACTTGCACAACTCGACGACAAAAGCCAAAAGACTGAGATCGATAACCAATTGGATCTATTTAACTAAACGTTGGGACACTAGTGATACAATAAGTGTAATAGGGAACCGATAAGAATTTTTGGGTCTTAGCCATAACCGACGTAATCTTCACAACCTGACAGACTAGACACTTCGGAAAAGAGATCGAAATGACACCGTCATTTATGCAACGACTAAGGGACTCAATAATGCCGTTACATGATGAAGCCGAAAAACTCCGTCCGCTGCGCAAGATTCCAGAAAAGCGTGTCACGCTGAAAGAATATAAGGAAATTCTTGAACGTCTATACGGTTTTGTGTCAGTCACCGAAGATGTCATTCGAACGAAAATCAATGAACAATGTGTTAGCCTCGATTATGAGAGTAGAAAGAGAATCCTGCATATGGAAAAAGACCTGCTATTCTTGGGGATTCTCAAGAGTCTATTGAACAAATCCCTCGTTGCAAAGACATTAGCCATGTCGGGACACTGCCTGATGCGCTTGGTTGCCTGTACTTATTTGAGGGGTCTCGATTGGGCGGACTGGTCCTGTCGAAATCTCTTCGTGAGAAATTCGGCTTCAAAGATTATCGAGGGTACGCCTATTTTGGCTCCAATGGTTCGGAAGTTACATCCATGTGGTCGTCATTCAAGGATTTTACGGAAACTTATGTTGAAAAGCATGGCGGAGGCGATAAAATCATTCTTTCAGCGCAAAAAGGTTTTGCGTCACCTAACAAATGGCTTACTGGAATGTAAAAAAGGACTCTGAATAATTGCTGTTGTAAGAAAAATCCTGAACTTGAAAACCAATTAAAACTGCTTCAAATCATCTTGACGATTAGTGACATGGCAAAATGTCTCGGAAATTGTTTTTTTTAAGTGAGATAAGGACATCGGTAAACAGACTAATTTCTCTTTCTAAATCCTTAAAAGCCCGTTCTGCGTCCTTTAACGTTCCCTCTCGGCCCATTGTTTCTAACTTCAGCGCCGCTTCAAACGCCCTATCAGCGGCAAAATTACCGACAGTTCCTTTTATGGTATGCGCAGCCCGTTCAATGGCTTCAGCATTCCCCCGACTTACTGATTGTTCCACTTGAGACAGCATCTGTCCACCAGTATCCAGGAATAGGTCCACTAATTCTCCTAGGAGATCCATATCACCTCCAACTCTTGCTAACAGTTGCGCTTTGTCGACAATATCACCGCCTTTTCCTACAGCGGAAGGCGCCTCGGAATTTGCTTCACGTTTACCAACAAGCCCTTCGATATTTTCTACGAGTTCTTGTGTGTTAATCGGTTTCGAGACATAACCATCCATTCCTGCCGCCAAGCACTTTTTCCTGTCTCCTGACATCGCGTGGGCCGTCATGGCCACTATTGGGATGTGACCGCCGGTGATTATTTCCTTTTGTCTGATAGACTTGGTAGCCTCAAAACCATCCATTTCAGGCATCTGAACATCCATCAGGATAATATCAAAACGTGCAATCTCAAGAATCTGCAGCGCTTCTTTTCCGTTTTCGGCAATCGTTACGGCATGCCCCATCTTCTGTAGAATTCTCGTTGCCAGCTTCTGATTGATGGCATTATCTTCAGCTAGAAGGACATTAAGACATCTTTTGCCCTCCCGGACTGAATGTCGAGTGACTAGAGTGGTTTTTTTTTCACCCACGGATGACTTGTTTAGAGCCGTAGAAATGATTTCGAAAAGCTCTGACTGTTTGATGGGTTTTAGGCAATAGGCGGTAATCCCCAAATTCGCACATCGGAGGGCGTCTCCTCGTTGTCCGGCGGAAGTCAGCATGATCATGGTTGAGCCGGATAAACTATGGTCCTGATTGATCCGCTCGGCTAATTCAAAGCCGTCCATATCGGGCATGAGGTAATCAAGTATAACCAACGAGAATGGCTGCCCGACCTCCTGAGCATTTTTCATGGTATTCAGAGCCTCTATGGCGCTTTCTACCGCAACTGGCTTCATACCCCAGTACGCCAGTATTTCTTTAAGCACAAATCTGTTCATGGCGTTGTCATCTACTATCAAAACCGGCAAATTCCTGAACTCGGAAAAGTCCGCTGGAACTCTTTGCAGCAAGGGCCCCTGACTGAGCGCAAGTTTTGTGGTGAAATGAAATGTGCTCCCTGTTCCTACTTTGCTTTCCACCCAAATTTGTCCACCCATCATCTGAACCAACTGCGTGGAAACGGCAAGACCCAGCCCGGTACCTCCATACTTCCTGGTTGTAGACCCATCCGCCTGTTCAAAAGCGTTAAATATCTTTTCCCGCTTCTCCTGCGGTATCCCTATGCCAGTGTCCCTGATCGAAAAGTGCAGGTGAATCTCGTTTTCTGACTCTGATTCTAATTCAACGTCGACGGCGACCTCTCCTTTGTGGGTAAACTTGATGGCGTTACCCAACAAATTTATGAGAATTTGGTTTAAGCGCCCAGGATCACCGACTACAATATCCGGTATTTGAGGAGGAATATGATAGACTAGTTCAAGATCTTTGGAGTGGGCCTGCAGGGAAACGGCAATCATGGCCTGAGCAATGGAATCTCTCAAACTGAAATCCATATCCACTAATTCGAACTTTCCGGCCTCTATTTTGGAGAAATCCAGAATATCGTTTATTAGCCTTAAAAGGGATTCCGCAGAAATTTTCACCGCTTCCAAATATTCTCGCTGTTCTGAAGAAAGGTCTGTATTTAAGGCTAGTTCAGTCATGCCAATAATGCCGTTCATCGGGGTGCGAATTTCATGACTCATGTTGGCCAAAAATGAACTCTTGGCCCTACTAGCCTGTTCGGCCGTTTCACGTGCTGAGATCAATTCCTTTTCCGCTATCTTGAGTTCCGTAATATCTTCAGATATTCCGACTACGTGAGTGGCTCTACCTTTCTCATCTATTATTGGAACCTTTTTTGAACGCAAGATCCTGACGCCCTTGTTGCGAGTGGCGACTTCCTGTTCCTGGATTTCCATGAGTCGTCCGCTAGTCAAGACTTCCCGATCCTGGGCCTCAAACCTGTCGGCTTCCGATTCAGAGAATATCTCCCTGACTGTCTTTCCAAGCATTTTATCGGCCGTATGACCGTAGAGGTCCTCGCAAGTCTTGTTCCATATACCAAAACTCAACCGTTCGGCGTCTTTAACAAAAACTCCGGTAGGGAGATGTTGTATTATGGAATCCAATAAGGCCTTTGTTCTCAAAGTCTCTTCCTCCGCAAGCCGGCGGTCGGTCAAATTGGTGAAGAAAACCATGTTACGACGTCCAATAGAGGAGAATCTGACTTTTATATGCCTGATGGAGCCATCTTTACATTGTACAATTGTCTCGACAGGCTCAATCTGGGACTGACTTTTTATGGCAGCGTCAACTTTCTGATTCCAGCTTTCAGCCAAATCTTGCCAATTGTTCGCCTTCGGGAATGCAAGGGACCACCAATGTTCGATATCGGGGACATCCTCTTGTGTGTAACCGAAGAGTTTCTCGAACTTGTGGTTGACCATTTCCAGGGTTTGTTTCACCCCAGATGTTACGATCATGGCGATAGGCGCATTTTCAATGAGCAACCGAAGAGTTTCTTCGCTTTGTCGCAGTTCGCTTTCCTTACAACTTAGCTGATCCTGTAACTGGCGCCCTTCGGCTACAACCTGGCGCATTTCTCGCAATTCATCGATAAGCTGTTCCCTGGTTTTGTCTTCGTCTTGCATGTAGGTTTTTCCTGTCAATTCTTGTCCAGAAACCTCACGAGACGTAGCCAGAAGGTGTCTCATGTTATACGGTTTTTCGACGAATCTCTTTTCTTCGACTGCCATGACACCATTAGCCGGTCCACCCTCAGAATTACCACTGGCTACAATAACCATTGCGTTCGGATCTACCCGGAGAATCTTTTTCAGGCACATCCGCCCATCCATTACGGGCATTATCAGGTCCAACACGATTAGCGCAATCTCTCTTCATCTCCATCCTGATCTCAGCCATTTCCAGCCATCTTTTTCAAAGTTTCCTGAAACTCTTTTACGTTGATAGGTTTGGCCATGTATCCATCCATACCCGCATCCAGACATTTTTCTCGATCGCCTTTCATGGCGTATGCCGTCATGGCGAAAATCGGAATATGCGCCTTGGTTACTTTTTCCTGCTCACGAATTATTCCAGTCGCTTCCAAACCGTCCATGTTGGGCATCTGAACATCCATCAGAATGAGATCGAAAGTTTCTGTTCCTAATATGGACAACGTTTCTTTGCCATCACTGGCGACCGTTACAGTGTGCCCCATCTTCTGGAGTATTTTGGTAGCCAGTTTTTGATTAATTATGTTGTCCTCTGCGAGCAGAATTCTCAACTGAGTCGGGCTCGATGTTATAGTCAACGGCGTTTCTGTACCCTGAACAACCCGTGGGTCACAGGAATCGCTGAAAGGGGCCAGCATGGCTTTGCACAGGTCCATGAGTTTCAAGGGTTTTGTTAAATAGTCAGCAATACCGAGTTTTTCCCATTTGGCCGTAGGAATACCATCACCGGCCGAGGTTAGAAGAATTATGACTAAATTGGCGAACCGTGGATCTTCTCTCACCTTGGTCACAAATTCCAGTCCGTCCATTTGTGGCATCATGTAATCGATCAATGCCACAGAAAAGGCCTTCCGTGTATCACGAGTTCCATCGAGTGCGGATAAACCTTCGTAACCACTACTAACGCAAACCGGTTCCATTCCCCACTGCTGAAGAATCATTTCCAGTATACGTCGATTGGTGTCGTTGTCATCTACTACAAGGACCTTCAACCCCCTCATAATATCTGCATTTTCGGCTAGGGCGCATTCCTGGAACGTCCAGAACCCAATCGTAGGCTTACAGTGAAATGAAAGTCACTGCCTTTGTTGACCTCACTGTCGACCCAAACGCGACCAATCCTATGCACGTTTATCGATACCAGGGTCAGTCACGATTATGGACTGTTAATGTGTTTCCGAGACTCAATTTCCGCTCCCATATCATCTGAACAAAAGTCATTCAGCTAGAGTGTAGTTCCATATTTTCAATTGCTTCGAATAATTCTTGAGCATTGACGGGCTTGGAAACGTAACCGTCCATACCAGCTTCAAGACATCGATCTCGGTCACCTGCCATAGCATATGCTGTCATGGCTATGATCGGGATACGTGGTTGTCCGATCAACCGCTCTTTCGTACGAATAGCTTGGGTGGCCTCCAATCCATCCATTTCAGGCATCTGAACATCCATCAGTATGATGTCAAACTTTTCTGTTTCAATAGCCTCAAGCGCCAGTTTACCGTTCTGGACAACGGAAACTTCATGCCCCATCTTTTGAATTAAGCTAACAGCCAATTTCTGGTTTATCAGGTTGTCTTCAGCTAACAAAATTTTAAGGCTCCGTTTGCTTTCGCGGATTGAATGACGTGTCAACAAGAAAGGCCTGGTTTTGGTAGCGGCGGTTTTCTGTAATGAACCACACATTGTCTCCAGGAGCTGCTTTTGGTTAATCGGTTTGAGCAAGTAAGCTGATATTCCCAGCTCTAGACACCTGGCGGCGTCACCACGCTGGCCGGCCGACGTGAGCATTATCATTGTTGTATTGGCGATACTCGGGTCAGCCTTGATCTTCTTAGCTAATTCAAATCCGTCCATTTCTGGCATCATGTAATCCACCAGAACTATCGAAAAAGGGCTCCCTGTGATCTCACCCTTTTTCATCTCCTCAAGAGCCGCCTTCCCTCCATCAACTGAGGTGACTTTCATCCCCCAGGCTCTGAGAGATTCTTCGAGGATGCGTCTGTTAGTAGCATTATCGTCCACAACCAACACGTTAACACCCTTGAGGCTTGAAGCATCTAACGGAATGCGCCTAGACGCAGGTTCAGTCGAGAGTGACAGCCGGACTGTGAAGTGGAAAACGCTTCCTTTATCCATTTCACTCTGGACCCAGATTCGACCCTCCATCATCTCAACCAATCGGGCCGTAATTGACAAGCCCAGGCCAGTTCCACCGTATACCCTTGAAGTCGAGCCATCAGCTTGTTCAAAAGCATTAAAAATCTTCTCTTGCTTTTCAAGCGGGATCCCTATTCCAGTGTCGGCAATGGAAAAGTGTATACAAATTTCCTCATTTGTTTCTACTTCCAATTTAGCGCTGACGGCAACCTCTCCCTCCGCTGTAAATTTGATGGCGTTGCCAATCAGGTTGACAAGAATCTGACGAAGTCGTCCAGGATCACCGATAACAGCGTCGGGAATATTGGAAGGAACACTGTACACTAATTCTAACCCCTTATTATCGGCGCCTATCGCCATCGTGGTCATGGTGTCCGCTATACAATCCCGCAAACTGAATTGAGTCGGAGCCAGTTCGAGCTTGCCGGCTTCAATTTTGGAAAAATCCAGGATATCGTTGATCAATCCAAGGAGAGAATCAGCAGAGATCATTACCGACTGAAGGTAATCCCGCTGCTCCTCCGTTATTTGGGTATTCAACGCAAGTTGGGTCATGCCGATTATACCATTCATCGGAGTCCTAATCTCGTGGCTCATGTTCGCCAGAAATTCACTCTTGGCTACGCTGGCCTGTTCCGCAAGCTTCCGGGCTTCTATCAACTCAGTGACATCTATGAAAGATTCTATTCCTCCTATAATTTTTCCCTCATCATCTTTCTCTACTGAGGCATTTTTTAAAACAGTCAAGACCCGTCCATCTTTGGTTCGTATGGAACACTGATGTCGGACAAGACGGTCCTTTGCTCCCAATTGAAACAGGCTAAAAGGTCCGTCGCTCATTTCTTCCTCAAGGACACTTGATGTTTTACCTATGATGTCTTCTGTCGCAAATCCTGTAATTAGACAAAACTCTTCATTAACTCCAGTAACTATGCCGGCAGAGTCAAACGTTAATATAGCTGTTGCGGCTGTCGATAGCAGCCGTCTTTGTTCCTTGTTTGCCGAATCCAAGTATTGATTGGCTTTCTTGAGGTCCTTTTCTATAAGCCTTTTCTCCTTCAACGCATCGATCATGGAATTGAAGGCAACAGAGAAATCACCAAGGAAATCGACTTTTTGATTCAAATCACCTCGAGCGACTTGTTGGGTCTGCCAGGTTAAATGTTTCAGGTGAGCGTGGAGTTGCTTGAATGAGGAAATGAGAAAATTTCTACGAGGGGGATCAACATCGAGACGTCCCTCGGAGAGTGACCCCAAGAAATGCTGGGAGTCCGCATAATTCTTAATGAGGCTGTTAACCGCGTCGGCAAGTCGCACCACATCTTCAGACACCTGAGGCCCTTGAACATTCAATGTGTCCGGAATCTCGCCACGAGTCAATTGGAGTATCGCTTGACTAATATTGTCCAGTAAGGACAACTGTACCTCTATGTAATAGACTATTGCTTCAGTCCTGCTGTAAACCTACAGGTTCTGTCACCTGTAGCCCAACAGTCGATCTCTTTTACTTCAAAATCATTTCCGGTGTAAGCGTTCAGGATTCCGGCAATGAATCCTTCATCGTAATCACAGACAGTCTCTCCCACAATTGGTAAACCTGAACAATCCAGATCCTCCGAGACGGTTAACACAAAATCCATTTTGGATATGTCGGCTTTTTCAATTCGCAGGATACCGATGTTGAGCGTTCTCAGTCTCTCCTGAAGTTGCGCAACGAACGCCTCAAAATCAGCGCTTAAATCGAGCATATTCTTAGAAAACTGCTCGCCAGCGAGTTTGCCGGCCTCCACTAAAAGTTCATTGGCGGTCTGAACCCCATACCTGGTTATCAGTACATCTCTCAAGGTATATTGCATCAACCTGTAAACAGACACTAAAGTGGAAGGACCAAGGTTCGGACGACCTTCTTCGATATTTCCGAGATCTTTCCATTGAAATTGATACTCGGTATGTTCTTCTTTAAACATTACGGAACCTCCTATTCAAGAGAGGGGGGAATAGAGATCGCCTTCACATCTGAACATTGTCAAATCTTCTATGATTACGTTATCATTTCTCGGAGCTGTTTGCCAAAGTACTTTTTCCGCTTCAGGATAGCAGATCAATGAGTTCCAAAGGCAGTCCCCTGGTATCGTAATTTTTACTAAAGGACGCTTTGTCGAAGGAGACTCCAGCGAAGCTTAGAGAGAGAATATTATGGTTGATGGGCACACTCCAACCAACTCACTAATAATTATACTGGCAACTTGATTGTAGGTCTGGCATAAAAAAAGGATGCGCCTGGTGTGGTAAAGATCTCGGAGTGGTGGAAACGAATTTTGATTCTCAACATGATGTTTCTCACGGGATTTGTGAGCAATGCGCATTTCATCTCGTCGCCCAGATGGGCATGCTGCCATTGCAGGAATATCTTGATGGCTTGAGAGATCCCATTCTAGTGGTTAACGGGGATGTAGATGTTAAAACCGCCAATGGACGGGCACGTGAACTGCTTCAAAAGGAATTGCCCGCCATAGAAGGCTATCAGGGAGGCGATATGTTCGAGTGCGAATATTCTAAACTACCGGAAGGATGCGGCAAAACATATCACTGTAGTGCTTGCGCCATCAGGAGAACAGTCACGGATACATTCAAAACTGGAATAAATCATGTTACCGTGCCAGCGTGCCTTGCGCCGAATGGAAGTTGCGGCGAATCAATCGGGAGATACAGCCTCGAAACGCTTGTCATCGTTATCTCTTATCTAACTGACCAATTTTGTCAGACCAGCTATCTGGCTGCTGAGATGGAAAGACGAAATATTTCCCTGGATTCAATGAAGGATAATAATTGATGTTTGGTGAAGCAGCATCGCAACATTGAATAGACTCAATACTTATTCTAAAATAAATATCACCTCAACCCGAATACGATATTCCAGTATCTTTCCCGCGTCACAGTTGACACTCATATCAACAATTTTCATGCCGGTTATGTTTCTTAAAGTCTTGTTTGCGCGTTCAAAAGCCAGCTTTATAGCCTCATCAAAGCTGTTAGGAGAACCCGCAATTACCTCAGTAACTCGAGCGACTCGTCCTGCCATAATATCCTCCTGACTAGCGTGCCTCACCATGCTACAGAATAGGGAACCAAACGCCAAATTGTCAACTACAGAAGTTGGTCCAGCGTAAGTCCTCAGCTATGGGGGCAGGACAAAGAAGGGCATTTTTTTCTCGCGATTTGTAGAGAGATAGATTACACGCTTGAGTCATCTTGACGGTCCTCAGTGGATGAGGTCTGACGTGATGGCCCTTAACAACTGTCCTCTATGTTTGAACAAGCAGCGCAGGATAGATGAACTGGAAGACGAGGTTAAGAGTCTGCGAGTTGCTTTAGGTAGGGAACAGCGCAAGATGCAGGATGGATTTTTTGGTTCCTCCACGCCCTCATCGAAGAAACCTTTTAAAAATTCTATTGAAAAAAATGGGGAGAAGCCAAAAGGAGCGCGGCCAGGACACAAAGGACACGGTCGCAAGGGGCATGAAGGAACTGCGGATCGTACCGAAGATGTTTTTCTTGAGTCCTAAACTTTTTAAGATTAAATTCAAGTTAACTTAAATCTAATCTTAAAAAATGTAACCAGATATTCGCCTAGACAAGTTTTGTAAGCGCGCTTTCAACCTTTTGGCAAGAATTTGCATTCGGAGAAATGATATTAACAAATTATTGTTTGGTCACGTCACCCGTGAGGACAAGTATCATCACCGCACATCCATGCCGAGTTTTTTTATCCAACGCCTCAGCGTATATCGGGAAACCCCTAAATAGGAAGCTGCCAATTCTTTTCCCCCCTTTGAACACGTTAGAGCTTCCTCGATCATTGTGCGGCTCAAATTCTTCATAGAATCGGCTAATGTCGAAGTATCGGTGATATTTGAATGACTTTAGGCGGTGATGAAACAACGTCACATAGCCCCAGATCGCTCAACATGCACCTTTGATTACTCCACCGTCTGAAAGGATTATCGCACGTTCCAGAACGTTTCTAAGTTCCCTGATGTTACCGGGCCAGTGATAATTGTAAAGTTTGGCCATGTCTTCGGCTGTCAATTCCGGTGAAAATCCCATTTTCAGATCTTTGGCCAGCCAGGAAAGCAACTCAGGAACAAGGATGGGCAAATCTTCGGTTCGGTCCCTGAGAGGTGGAATTCTTATTGGTAGCACACTTAGCCTGTAATAGAGATCAGAGCGAAAACGGCCGTCGGATACTTCCTGTGGGAGATCTCTGTTTGTCGCCGCAAGAATGCGAGTGTTGACCCTCATTTCCTGTTGTCCGCCCACGCGGGTAAATGTCCTGGTATCAAGAAAGGTAAGAAATTTTGCCTGCAGGGCAGGGGAAAGTTCTCCAATCTCATTTAATAACAGAGTTCCTCCTTCAGCTAGTTCTAACAGACCCCGTTTCCGCCGAATAGCACCGGTAAAAGCTCCTGCTTCATAGCCAAAGAGTTCGGATTCCGCTAGCTCTGATGGAACAGCCGCGCAATTTATCGAGAAATACGGTCCTGAAGAATAGCTCGATCGTTTGTGTATGTATCTGGCAAGATAATCTTTTCCTGATCCAGTCTCGCCCAAGAGGAGGATCACACTTTTGGTGGATGCTGCAAACCCCGCCTGTTTAACAACAGCCTTCATTACCTTTGAGCCGTATTCATTTGGCTCCAACTTCTTCGTATCCCGCCGCCTGTTTAGATCCGTAACATCTCGAGATATTCCAAAAACCCCTATGATCTCCCCTGAGCCGTTATGCATGGGTAATCTGACTTCATGGAGAGTCACGGCCATACCCCTTATTTCTGTAGTGTATATTCCTTCAATCGATTCTCCCTTTAAAACGCGAGTGTCGACCTCTCTAATAACTTGAGTTAGTTCCTTTTCAAATATGTCTTCAGCGGTTTTTCCCAACATCTCGGACGCTGGGACACCGACAAGTTCTGCTGCGGCAGGGTTTATATGTGTGTATCTCAAGGAGAGATCCTTGATGAAAATGAAGTCCCTGGCTCCTTCAAAGATGGCTCTGAAACGCTCTTCGCTTCGCTTCAGCTCTTCGGTGGCCAACTCTCGCTCTGTGATGTCATGCACGATGGAGAACAACAAAGTCCGCCCTTGTACATCAATGGTGGACGAATACACTTCGACCATTCGGATTTCACCGGTGGAAAGGCGATGTGAGAATAAAAAATAGTTTTGTTGCTCCATTTTAGCCCTTTGCATCTGCGCAATGATCTCGTCTGGTGTTAGACGATTAATGTCCTGTATTCTTATCTTGCAAAGGTATTCACGAGGGTAACCATAATATTGTGGCTGCGGCTGTGTTGGCGTTATCAATCGAGCCCGAGTCTGGATCAATCAGTAACATAACCGCTCCAGACCTCTCAAATAGAAGACGGAATCGCTCTTCACTCTCACGCAACGCTTCTTCCATCTGTTTACGTTCTACAAGTTCGCATATCAATTGTTCATTGGTTTGTCGTAATTCGGCAGTACGCTCTAATACTTCTGTTTCGAGTTCCGCCTTGGCATTGCGCAGTTCTTGCTCGGCTATCTTACGATCGGTGATATCCGTAATTACCATTCTGGAGCCCGCGATATTCCCATCTTCAACTTGTGCGGCTATGCTTTCAAGTTGAGCATAAAATTGATCACCGTTTTTCTTAACGAATCTGAGTTCACATGTCTGTTTTTCTCGGGTCCGTAGGATATGTCGGAGGTATAAATAAAAAGTATCCCCATCCTCTTTTAAGACAAAACGAGAGATGGGTCTCCCGATGAGTGACGCTCTCTCCACCCCCAACAAATGGCTAGCTGTTAGATTTACTCTATGAATGATCCCTTTGCTGTCAACCGAAAGGTAGCCCACGGGAGCCGAATCATAAAGGTCGATATACTTTTCATGCGCTGCCTGCAAAGCTAGTTGAGCTTCACGAAGCGACTCGTTTTGCATCTCCAATTCAATCTGATAGACCTGAAGTTCATGTATGATGGCTTCAGGGGTTTTATCTTTGAGATTTTGTGTCGCATCCCGGAGCTTGCTAAGTTTTTCTTCAGCTACATTTCTCAAGCTATTTTTACTTCCATCCTTATCGAGGGTCTTTTTCTTTGCCATAACTATACTTTCTTAGGAAGCGCTCAATCTTCTGTTGTTAAGAATTACGCGAGTTTTCTCGATTATCAATCACTGTGTCTTTGGCTTGGCAGCGGGGTTTGGTGTTTCTAGGAAGATAACCTTCTCTATTTCTTTTCATCCTTCTCCAAGGCGCCAGGAATTCCATCAGCAATCTCGGGATACAATTTTCTCATGCAGTCAGGACAAATGCCGTGGGTGAATTCAGCTTCCGAATGTTCGCTTATGTATCTTTCCACATCCTTCCAATAACCCTTGTCATCGCGTATCTTCTTGCACGAAGCGCAAATAGGGAGGAATCCACTGAGCTTCTTCACTTCAGAAAGAGCTTTCTGAAGATCAATAATTAGGTTCTGCTTTTCCTCCTCCAAACGCTTACGTTCGGTGATGTCTCGGTGCATGGCCGCGATGTATTGATGGCCTGACTGTACAAACAATCGATCGCAAATCTCCAATGAAAAAACACTGCCGTCCTTTCTCCGATGTTTTACTTCGTCTCTGAGTGTTTCTCCTTTTAGTAACTGCTCAAGTCTTCCCGGAAATTTTTCCGCAGATTCCGGTGTGTCCAAGTCCGAGATTCTTAATCCCATGAGTTCATCGGCCGTGTAACCACTCCTCACAACGGCTGCCGGATTGGCTGCTACGATTCTACCCGTATTCTCTCCTTCAGCATCAAGTATAAAAATCCCGTCTGCTGCGGTCTCGAACAGTATTCGATACCGCTCTTCACTGTCCCGCAGTGCCTGTTCCACCCTCCTGCGCTCAGTGATGTCTATAATAGATCCCTCTACAATCCCCTGATCCGGGTAAAGCTTTAATGAGGTTAGGCATGTTCGCTCCTCACCCTGTGCTGTCAGTATCCCGCACTCAAAATTGTTGACTTGGCCATCAGTATTGATCCTACTGACTATTTTCTCCCGTTCATGCGGATCAGCCCAAAGGATCACTGCGGGCTTGCCTACAACCTCCTCACGGGTCTGGTTTAAAATCTTGAGGAATTTATCATTGACATCCAAGGTTTCGGAACCATCCAGCCTTGACCTGAACATCCCGACTCCAGAGTTGTTGAAGAGATTCCTATACTTTTCTTCGCTCTCCTTTAACGCATCTTCAGCTATCTTGCGATCAGTAACATCATGAATGATTGAAAAAAGGAGTTTATTGCCATTTTCCTCTATCGGGGCGGAGTAAACCTCGACCGTTCTAACCTCCCCACTTGCAAGTCGATGAGGAAAAATAAAGTGATTGCGCTCCTCTTTTATAGCCAAATTGCGTTGGAGTTCGACCTCGTCAGGGGGTAGGGCGTTAATATCCTGAATAGTCATAGAAACTAGATGGGACTTCGTGTAACCATAAAATCGCTCAGCAGCCTTATTCACATTTATTATTCTACCTGTTACCGGTTCGATCAGGAGCATAACAGCCATATGTCTTTCAAACATTGCACGAAACAGCTCTTCATTGGCCCGCATCGACTCTTCCGCCCGTTTGCGCTCGGTGATGTCCGCCATAAGACACAGAGACGCCGGTCTCCCCTTCCACATTATTAAGGATGAATTCATCTCAACCCATTGTACGTTTCCGTCTTTGCGGACATTTCTGTAAGTATACCGATAGTGGGTTTCATCCCCCTGTAGTCGACTTGCATGATATTGAGCGACCATTTCTCTATCATCCGGATGAACAAAGGCTGCTATGGCGGCAGAGGCTAACGCGTCTTCCCTCGAATATCCGGTGAGTTCTGAAGTCTTCTCATTTGCGTACTTGATCCATCCGTCCTGAACTACGAAAATAGCTTCATTGGTTTTGTCAACTATCTCACGATATCGTAATTCCTTTTCATTCAACGACTTTTGAACAGCCTCGAATTCTGCTACCTTACGGCGCATTTCGTTCAATTCATCAATAAGTCGGTCTTTGGTCTTGTCTTGGTCTTGCATGGAGGTTTCACCTATGAATCCTTATCGAGGACCTCACGAATCGTAGTCAAAAGTTGTCTCATGTTGTACGGCTTTCGGATATATCCCTTTGCCCCGGCCTCCATGACGCCCTTAGCCGATCCGCTCTCGGAATAGCCACTCGCTATAATAACCTTTGCTTTGGGGTCGATCCGGAGAACCTCGTTTAAACATTGTCTGCCATCCATTACAGGCATGATCAGGTCCAGAATGATCAGTGAGATACTCTCACTCTCTCTTTGGTATATCTCCAGCGCCTCTTTTCCGTCATTAGCCGTAACGACCTTGTATCCGAAGTTGTTAATAAGTGTTGCGCCAAGATCTCTGATATCGTCTTCATCATCGACCAGAAGAACAGTCTCTGTTCCACCTGGAATAGTGGTCTCAACGGTTGGAGTTTCGACCTCTTGCTCTTTCTGAATTGCAGGGAGATAAATTTTGAATGTGGTCCCAAGGCCAGGCTCGCTATAACAATTAATTTGGCCTCCGTGCTGTTTGACGATGCCATAGACAGTCGCAAGTCCTAATCCCGTCCCTCTTCCCTTTTCCTTTGTCGTGAAGAATGGCTCAAATATATGAGACAATGTTTCCTTGTCCATCCCCTGACCCGTATCAGAAACTGTAAGCAAGACATAACTGCCGGGTTTGGTTTCGAGATGTATGCTGCAATATTCCTCGTCCAACAGTATGTTTGAGGTCTCAATAGTCAATGTCCCACCGTCCGGCATTGCGTCTCTCGCGTTTACTCCTAAATTCATTAAGACTTGGCTTATTTGAGACTGGTCCGCTTTGATTAATTCCAGGTTTCCTTTGAGATGTAAGTCGATTCTTATGGTCTTTGGAATTGTGCGGAACAATAGGTCTCGAACAGAGGTTATTTCATGGTTCAAATCGATAGGAACATGCTTTGTTTCAGCCTTTCTGCTGAAAGTCAGCAAGCTCTTAACAAGATCTGCCCCCCGCTTTCCGGCTTGATATATTTTCTGTAGATCAGCGTAGTCAGCTTCCCCTTCTTTTTTGCGTTGGAGCATTAACTCGGAATATCCCAATACCGCCTGGAGCAGGTTGTTGAAATCGTGCGCGACGCCACCAGCCAAAGTCCCTACCGCTTCCATCTTCTGGGCCTGGAAGAGTTGTTTTGAAAGCTCAAGATGTTCCGTAATATCACGCTTGACCGCTACGAAGTTCACTATCGCGCCTGATGAGTCTCTTACCGGCGAGATAGTGGCATCCTCATAATACAGTTGGCCGTCTTTCTTCCTGTTTATGAACCGCCCTGACCATATCTTCCCTGATTTTATAGTGTCCCATAACTGCTTGTAAAAAATAGAATCATGTTCCCCGCTTTTCAGGATTCTAGGGTTGGCGCCTAAAAGTTCCTCTGGGCTGTATCCACACATTTTGAATATGGCTGGGTTGACGTACCGAATGGTTCCTTCGGTGTCCGTGATGACGACCCCCTCTGTCGCCTGATCAATGGCGGCGGCCAGACGTCTTTGACCTTCCTCCGCTTTTCTTGCGGCGGTAATGTCTACAAACATGGCCCGTGTTCCGATCACCTGGCCGGAGTAATCGGTTTCAGGCTTCGTGTACAAGAATGTTTGGATGAGCCTGCCGTCTCTCGTCATCAATTGTCGTTCACCCATGAGGAATTCTCCTGCAAGAGCCCTTGCATAGCCACCATCATCAAGAAGTCGAGTTTGTGATTCAGGCGAATAGAAATCGGCCAGAGGCTTTCCAATTACCTCCTCCCGGGTGAAACCCACGGAATTAAGAAACATTTTGTTACAGTCGCTGATGAAGGGAATTCCCTGTTCATTCCGAGTAATGACATAGATCAAGGGCGCATCCTGGAACAGTTTTAGATATTTCTCCTCACTTTGTCGCAACTGCTCCTCTGCCCGCTTGCGCTCGGTAATGTCCCTGTTGCTGCCTCTCCTGCCTATTGGTCGCCCTTCTTGATTATAAACCGGTTGACAGACATGACCAATCCACCGTGTTTCGCCATCACGACGTATGATGCGGAAATCCTTCGCCTCGAATGTATGAGGCGTTACTTTCCTCCCCTTATGAAAGTGTTCCAGCATTTCATTACGGTCATCCGGATGGATAATTCGATTCATTAAATCTGGGTCGCTAATAAACTCTTCCGCCGAATAACCCGTTATGCGTTCGCAAGAAGGTGAGACGTACAAGAAATTGCCTTCACTATCCACCCAATACTCCCAGTCATAAGTGAAATCCGCTACAATGCTATACCGCTCCTCGCTCTCCGCTAGCGACTTCTGGGCTACTCTCTCCTCGGTCTGGTCCCGGAAAACAAGCACTACGCCCAAAATGGAGCCGTCCTCGCTGCGGATTGGCGCTCCACTGTCAGCTATGGGCCTTTCTGTACCGTCCCGAGATATGAGTACGGTATGGTTCGCCAGTCCCACCACATTTCCTTCGGTGAGAACTCGTTGTACCGGGTTCTCTACAGGCGCACGAGATTCCTCTTGTACTATTTGGAACACCTCATTGAGCGATTTTCCCCTTGCTTCATCCTCCAGCCATCCTGTGAGACGCTCTGCGACTGGATTCATCTGTTGCGCCAAACCTCTGGTGTCCGTGGTTATCACTGCGTCGCCAATACTGTATAATGTAGTCCTAAAAAGCTCTTCAGCCTCCCGTTGCTCACGCTCCGACTTGTAAAGGTCTTGATACAGTCTTGCCTGGCGATGTCTGTAGCCATAGGCGGTTAATCCGGCGGTGAGAAGGATAAAGAGTCCCGAGAAAATTATAGCTACGGCCCCTCTGTAACGAGCCTCATCCAAGATTTCACTGGTATCCACCTTGGCGACCATGAACCACGGCGAATCCGGAATTGGACGCAGGTCCGCCAAGACTTCTACCCTACGGTAATCCTTACCTTGGAAAAGTCCTTTTTTACCGGATACAGCTTCAACTGCTGGAATGTCATGGCTGTTAAGAGGTTCACGGAGGGAAAGAGCCGTGTTTTCACGATGACGCAGGTCGTTCAGAAACAGAACATCGTCCCCATCCTTCTGGACTAGAAGCGTTTCTGCGGTCTGGCTGGGAGTTGGCCAGGTTTGGATCAGGGGAAACAGGACAGATTCCGGATCTGTCCTGTAAAGCGCGACGGCTATTGGCCGTCCTTGAGGGTCCAGAATTGGAGATACCGCATCAATTAATATGGCGCCGTCAGGAGTCCGGTACATATCACTCAACACGGGAGAACCAGATGCGATTGATTCCCCAATAGCCTTCTTTTCAATGGAGTTTAGGGATTCAGGCTGGTCACTGGCTGACGCTATTACGTTTCCATCCAGGTCCAGTAGAAGAGCGTCGGCAGAACCTTTCTGTTGTCGGCCAGCTACTAATCGACCCTTTATGTCCATTATGAGCGCTTCGTTGTGAGGATCTCGAAACCACTGGTTTACAGCCCTATTCCACAAAGGGCCAGATGATAAGGCCCGAACATCATGTAGCAGTCCTTTTCGCCACTCCTGGATAGACCCCACTTTCAGCTTGGCGATGGCGGCTATGTCGTCATACTTTTCTTGACGGACTCGAGCTATTTCATGGGTGTAGTAAGCGTAACCAATGGAGAGGACAATCGAGGTAATTACAACAAAGAGGGCCACCCAATCCCGCCGTCTTGGCCTGTCGTGAAGTTCTTTTTCCATGATATCATTCTCCGATTCTTTAACCGGTCAATCCATCTCTGCCCCCAACAATCGCTCCAATTCACCCTTGAGAGCATCCATCTTGTAGGGCTTATGCAAAACACCGGAAGGACGTTGCCCCGGAAAACTCTGCATTACAACATCCTCTGTGTATCCACTGGACAGTAAGACCTTGACATCTGGCTTGATCCTTATGATTTCCCCAAAGGCCTCGACACCATCCATTTTAGGCATTGCGAAAGCCGGCAAAACAATATCTCTCTCGTTAAAACACTCTCGAAAAATACGGATCCCTTCGGTGCCGCCCGAGGCTGCATTTAAGGACTCATTATAGACCCATTCTTCTCATAAATGTGACAGATATCTTGAAATCTCGATTCATTTTGGGCTGGACTTAGAAGCCTGTGTGTTTTACTCGTGGATAGTGACTATGTTATCACCACATTTGACATATTGATATTCTGGTATTAAACAGGAACTATGGTATTCATAAAACAAGGAGTCAATGGCTCCCTAGGAGACAAAAATGGGTGTTCCAGCGCCTACAGAATTGTTACTGATTCTTGCCATCGTGGTCATGGTCTTTGGGGCTAAGAGAATTCCAGAAATTATGGGTGGTATAGGCCAAGGGATCAAGACTTTTAAGAAAAGCCTCGAAAGCGACGAAGCGCAAAACGCTCCCGAGCAGCCAGCAACTACAGAGCCTAAAACATCTCAAGATAAGAAGATGGTCTGATTGCTTATCCTGAACATCGTAAACGGCTTTTTGCGATCCCTCACTCTATTTTTTTTCATCCTTCTCCAGACCTAGAAGAACTTCATCAGCATACTCAGGATACAGTTTTCTCATACAGTCAGGACATATGCTGTGGCTAAATTCGGCTTCCGAATGTTGGCCTATGTATCTCTCCACTTCGTTCCAATAACCTTTGTCATCTCGTATCTTCTTGCACGTAGAGCAAATGGGGAGGAATCCACTGAGTTTTTTTACTTCGGAAAGAGCGTTCTGAAGATCGATGATTAGGTTCCCCTTCTCTTCCTCCAATCGCTTGCGCTCGGTATCGTCAAAGATTATTCCGTCGATGTAAACATGCTCCTTAGAAAAGCTTTTTATGGGTCTACCATGTTCTCGAACATATTTAATTCCGCCATCCTTGTGTCTAATTCGATATTCTAGATCAAACGGTTTGTCGTCAGCCAGGGCTTGTTTAACTATAGCCACCACTTCGGATTTGTCTTCCTGAACAATCAACGGCTCGATCGAACAAACCTCTCCCAATTTTAGTTCTGACTCTGTAAACCCTGTAATGGGAAGAACCATGGTGTTCAAAAACTGTATTCCTATTGGTTCGTTGAGAATAACTCTGTAAACAATACCGGGAATATTTTCACACAAGGTCCTATGGACGATCTCGCTTTCATGCAAAGCCTCTTCGGACCGCTTGCGTTCTGTCACGTCTAGGATTGTTCCCGTTATTCTAATGGGTTTGCCCTTTTTGTCATACTCTACCACCCGGCCCCTGGCCTCAAACCATTTCAGTTCGCCAGACCTGGTTTGCATTCTAAATTGGGCCTCGAAAAAGGGAAGTCCCCCTGACAGATGCCCATTCAAAGCTGCTGAAACCCTTTCCCAATCGTCTGAGTGGACTATTCTTTTCCATGTGCGAACCTGCGGATCAAGCTGATCTCTGTCATATCCGATCATTCGTATAGTCCGCTCGCCCAAAACAGCCCTGCCGGTCTCCAGGTTCCAGTCCCACAAGCCAAGGTTCCCTCCTTCTAGAGCAAGTTGCAAACGCTGTTCATTCTCTCGCAATTTTCGTTCCACAAGCTTTAGATGTGTAACATCCTCAATCAAACAGGCAAAGCCCTTCATCTGATCATCATCCCCTAGGTGAGGCACATAAGACGCAACGATATCCCTAGTGATACCATCTTTGTATTTTACTTGCCCTTGGTAGGCTGTTTCTTGTCCAGCGAGGACGTTTTTGAGGCGACTTTTGATCAATGCGTAGTAATCGCCCAAAATGTCCTCAACCGTATGCCCGGAAAGATCTGTGTCTGGCTTGCCCCACCATGACGCAAAGGTGCTGTTGGCGAAAACTATTCGTTCTGACGCGTCCACATAAAGGATTCCAACTGGTAGACTTTCTACGAGAATCTTTAGGATTTCCGTACTCTTCCTCGAGGCTTCTTCAGCAGCCTTTTGGGTTGTGACATCTCTAAATACAACTATTATTTCTCCAGAAGGTAGTTTGCTAACGTAATTGTCGACCCATATCTGTATTGTGGAATCCTCATATTTGGAAACGGGATGGCGGGTCGGTTCACCTGAGCGCCATACCGCCTGAAACCTATCAAACAACCCCATATCTTTGACACCTGGGAATACGTCGCATACCTTTTTGCCGATAACCTCGGAACCGGAAACTCCGGTGATCTTTTCCGCAGCCCTGTTGAATTGCACAATGACAAAATCTTCCCCATCGTTGACCGCTTTGTAGATAGCGACTCCGTCACTAACATTTTGAAATAGAGCTTTGTATCTGCCCTGACTTTGTTGTTGATTTTCTTTGAGCGTCTTTTCGGCGCCGAGAAGTCTAACTTCCAAAGCCGTTAGTTCAGCTACCTGAGAGCGCAACTCCGCTAATTCCTCAATTAGCTGTTCCTTAGCCTTGTCCTGGTCTTGCATGGCGGGGATCTCCCATTATAGCGAGACATGTCAAATGAGGATAAGACAATATCATGGATTATGTTGATGGTAACTCTGATTCGAAAAATCAGACAGATGGATCATCTAGTTTTAAATGTGTCATCTGAGCTGAATCTTGAGTACAAGAAACGCAGATGAAAGAGCTGGGTGTGGCGATAGGCCCATAGTTGGCCGGACCTGGAAGACAGCAGGATTTGACGAAGTATAAGTCAAGTCTTCAAAATACGTGAATCAAGCTAGGGAAGCTCAAAGCCTACTTGGAGTTTAAATTCGAAAACAATGCTGCCAGCGTCTTGACAGAAGCCCCCAATATGACGTTTAGTGGGGGTTCCCCTTTCGGAAAAAGGGCAGTAGCAGAGGTTCTTTTGGCGAGAAGTTTCCATTGATGTACAAATTTAGAACCATCTGTTTATTGGGCCTGAAGGTAGCGATTCCACTATTGGTTTTCCAGCTAGTCTTTCTGCTTCCGTTACCTGACGCTTTTGGTCTTAATCAAGATTTCGCGTCGCTAAAGGACCTAAATCATATAACTAAGATCAAGCTTTGTTGCATTTCTGGCATTAACGACGCTGAACTTATCAAACCTTTAGCCTTTAACCAGGTCAACTTGGAATCATGTCGGATTGTATATCTTGGTGACAATAAAAGGTGGGTGCGTGGGAAAAATCCTGCCCCCTCAGATGGCTCGGACGACCCACCTGCTTTTCCGATTCTTGAGGACTTGGCTCCTCAAGAAACACCGCGAGATATTCTCTTTCTCCACGCCAAAACGCTCTCTCGGTCCTGTGATACAAATTCCAGCCAAATAACAATCCCACTCCAAGAAAAAGCTCCACATGTCCACCAGAACCCACACGATAGGGGTTGGTCAATCATTCCGTCCAATATCAGGGGGCTTCCAGATTTTGGAGAAGCCTCTGATTTTCTTTAGATGCGCAAAGATAAACGTGCGCTTACCCCATTTTGATTGATTTAGGGAGTGAGATCAATGTGTCAAACAGTGAATAAAATGTCGCAATTCGAACAACCAAAATTGCGAGTGGCGACGATACTCAACTCATTCATCCAGCCCGCATGGGTAGCGAGAATCATTCAAAATCTCCATGATTCGACATTTTTTGAAATTGGGTTGGTAGTGAAGATAGACAACGAACGGAATAAGCCTCTCTCTTCAAACGGCAAGACCAATTCTAATGGAACCCCTTTGCTTTGGAAAGCATATTCCATGATCGACAATCGAACGCTAACTCCTTACGCCGATCCATTCGAGCCGATTGATCTTTTTCATCTCCTGAAAGACGTTGAGACATTGAACATAAAGATTAGGGAGCTAGAGCGACTCCCTCGCTTGACTGACCAAAATATTTCTAAAGTCAGCGCTGGTTCGATTGACGTAGCCTTAGACTTTACCGACCACCGTTTTGATGGACTGGCGTCAGCGATGGCCAAAAATGGTGTTTGGACGTTCTATCCAGCGGGGCACATAACAAATGGCTCAGCGCCTCAAGGTTTTCTGCATCTAATGAGAGGGATCACAACGATAGATTTCATCCTTGGGGTCACTGGACCGGATTTGCAACAGGACAGTATATTGTATAAGTCCTCAACCGCCACTGACTTGTATTCTATGAAGGGAACAAGGAGCAAACTGTATTGGAAGTCCGCCAACGCTATTATTCGTGAACTCAGGAAAGTCAACCTAAGCGGTCCTGGCTATCTCAAAACAGCCGATGAAACTCCCATGTCCAATCTTGATAGCGTGATTCCCCCTATGCTCACCAACTGGAATGCCGTTGTTTTCCTTAGTAAAATTGCGAGAAGAAGACTGGGCCTGAGGGCTTGGAATTGGCTCCATAAAGATCGTTGGTTTTTAGCCTACAAATTGGGAACACCAGATTTTCCTCCAAAATCGTTAAGTGATTTTAGTTACATGATTCCTCCAAAGGGCAAGTTCTGGGCGGATCCGTTTCCCATAGAGAGAATGGGGAAGTATTACATTTTTATGGAAGAATTTGATTACAGCCTAATGAAAGCCCATATATCAGTCATCGAAATGGAGACTGATGGTAAGTGGAAGGAACCGGTCAAAGTCCTTGAGCGGGATTATCACCTGTCATATCCCTTCATTTTTGAATGGGAGGGGGATCTATACATGATTCCTGAGAGCAAGAAAAACAGAACGGTGGAATTGTATCGATGTGTTAAATTTCCCACGCAATGGGAATTCCAGAAAGTTTTGATCGGAGACATTCAGGCGGTGGATAGCACCCTGTGTGAAGTGGGAGGAAAGTGGTGGCTGTTCTGTAACGTAGGAGGGAAGGAATTTTCATCAAACGATGAACTACATATATTTTACGCTGATACCCCTGTTGGCGACTGGAAACCCCACAAAAACAACCCGGTAAAATCAGATGTAAAATCCTCTAGACCAGCAGGGAGATTGTTCTGGAGGGGAGGTGAACTCTACCGACCTTCTCAGGATTGCTCAGTTAGGATGGGAGGCGCGATGGTTATAAACCGAGTAAAGACCCTAACCACTGACAGCTTCGAAGAAGAAGAAGCCTCCAGGATTGAACCTGGGATTAATGGGATTTACGGGGCGCACACACTGAATACGACAACTAACCTAACTATGGTGGACTTTTTTGATTATAGGCTCAAGTCGCTTCTATAAAGCGGACTTCTCGACGATTAGCGCCAAAAATCAACTGCGGGACCAACCATGATGTAATCTCACATCAACCCGAAAGCATATTTATGAGAAATTGTTCAGACAGAGTGGCGTTCGTTCCTAACAGCTTGCATTATAGGTGAATTGTGAAAGCTCCGAACATATTTGGAACTAGCTGGCATTTGTTTATCTTGGTGGCCGTTATCGCCGCGTCGTTGTTTTGCATAGGGAATTTTGACCTGTTTTCAAATCCTTATTTGGTGAATGACGATGTAAGACAGCAACTCTACTGGATGGAACGTTGGCGTGATCCTCAATTGTTTCAGAACGATTTTTTGACCCATTACGCAGAGACTTACGTTCCAATCGGCGTAAAAGCCATTTATTGGGTTGCCTCCTATTGGCTTAGCCCACTACTATTCTCCAACGTTCTACGGCATTACTTTTTGTAATTACCTCCCTTCTATTTTTTGCATGGGGACGAAAGTTCGGAGATGACCTAACGGCTTTCTTGGTCGTAGTCGCTTTTTTCCTATTCACAGGGTTTCTGTCGGAGATGGCTGGGGGATTATCACGCGCATTTGTCTTGCCACTGTTGGTGGCATATCTCTTCTTTGTTTCTCAAGACAAAATGTTGTCTGCGGGGCTGGTAATTCTAATTCAGTCTTTTTTCAATCCATACGTTTTTCTACTGTGCCTATTTACGCATGCCTTTATTATGTTTATTAAATTTGCCCCTACCCTTTTCCCTAACTTTGTCAACTTGATCAGCAATGTTTGGTCTGCGATCTCCCGGCTAACAATGGATGCATCACCTGCGCCCATTCGGGAGTCGAGCGTCGGGATAAGACCAGGAGACCGACCAAAAGAAACAAACTTGGGGATCATCAAGAAGATCCTAATTGTTAACGCTCCAGTTTTCTTAGGGGTAGCTTTTATTGTTGCCAACGATATTTGGTATCAATCTGTTACTGGACATCTTATAAGCTGGGTGGAAATGATTGGTAAAAGTGAATACTCTGAGTTCGGGAGATTCGAATTATACCCAGAGCCGTCATTCTTCTCTGAATTGATTCGACCCTGGATATTCAACCTGTCATTTCCGTATTGGGGCCTGACCGCAGGTTGGATTATGGCCATTGTTGTTGTGGGGACGTTTGCATATGCTATTACTAATTACAGACCCGTAATCGTGTGGATAGGATTAAAAGGGTTCTTATTTCTCATACCCGCCTCTTTGTTGCTTTATGCTTTTGCGAGGATCTTCTTGGTCAAACTCTTCGTTCCAACAAGATACATATATTACACGCTTAACCTCCTCTACTGCATCGGTTTTGCTTTGGCGCTACGAATCATCTTAGAAAAGGTCAACATTGGCCAATTCTACCTGTATGCAGTTCTGTCCGTTTTGATTGTGTTCGCTTGCATTAAAACGAGGCATGTAGAATTCTACGATTATTCGGATAAAGCCAACCTGTATAAATTCGTGCAGACGATCCCAAAGAACTCTCTTGTTGCAGGATTCCCTGAAGTTATGGACGACGTGATGACTTTTGGCAAACGTCCCGCTTATGTGACTTATGAACTATCTCACACATGGGTGCAGCCTTACTGGGGCGAAGTCAAGAAAAGGACTTTTGAACTCTTTGGAGCGTATTACTCGTCAAGCCCACAAGAAATAAAGAAGTTCTGTGAGTCCAATGATATCAAATACTTGATTGTGCGTTTGGACGATTTTCACCGAGAACGGTTGGAAGCCTCGCCCGTGTATTTTGAGCCCTTCAATGGATATATCTGGTCTTTAGCAAGTTCTACAAATTATTTTGCAGTCCTTGACAAATCAGTTTTTCCGCCGATTTTCGAGGAAAACGGTATCCGGGTTTTGCGAATTCGATAATATCGGTGGTTTGCCAACGACTGGGTATAAGCGCCGGTGCAATAGTGTCCCTCTAAAGCGGCCGAATTTTTCGGTTGTGGCGGTATAAAAGTGTACCGCATTAATGCCTTCCTTTAGCTAGGTAGATCTCGGGCTAGAGGGGAGGCGGAGGGATGTACAGCGTGGAAATTTATCAGCGGATTCGTCGTGCGTGCCACGTAGATGGCATGAGTATTAGGAAAGCCTCCGAGCGTTTTGGAATACACCGCAAGACTGTGAAGAAGATTCTCAGTTTTTCCATCCCGCCAGGGTATCAGCGATCACAGCCTATTAAGTATCCCAAACTTGAAAATTTTAAGGGAGTCATTGACGCTATTTTGGCTGATGATCGGCAGCGGCCTAAGAAGCAACATCACACTGCAAAGCGTATTCTGGAACGCCTTCGAGAAGAATATGGTTTTTGCGGTGGCTACACCATAGTTAAAGACTATGTGCGGGAACAGACTCTACGTTCTCGTGAAGTGTTTATTCCCCTAATCCATCCACCCGGTCATGCCCAAGCGGACTTTGGTGAAGCTGTTGCAGTGATTGGCGGTATCGAGCAGAAAATTCATTTTTTCGCTATGGACCTGCCCCATAGTGACGCCTGCTTCATCAAGGCCTATCCGGCGGAAACGTCTGAAGCCTTCTGTGACGGCCATAATGCGGCCTTTGCATTCTTCGGATCGGCTCCGAGATCCATTCTCTACGATAACACGAAAATAGCGGTCGCCCGCATTATTGGTAACAGACAACGAGTGCGTCCGCGTATCTTTGCCGAGTTGCAGTCCCATTACCTGTTCGAAGACCGCTTCGGTCGTCCAGGCAAAGGCAACGACAAGGGCAAGGTGGAAGGACTGGTTGGATACTCTCGCCGGAACTTCATGGTCCCAATCCCGAATCACGCCAGTTACGCTGACTTCAACGCCTACCTGGAAAAACGCTGTCGGCAACGGCAACAGGACACATTACGCGGGCATAGCGAAACCATTGGCGAGCGGTTACAGAGCGATTTAGCGGCTTTCCTATCTTTACCACCGACCCCATACGACGCCTGTGTCAAGAGTCCGACGAGGGTAAGTTCTCTATCGCTGGTGCGCTACCGAAGTAACGACTACTCTGTTCCTGTCGCCTATGGGCACCGTGAGGTCCTGATCAAAGCCTATGTCGATCGAGTCGAAATATACTGTCGCGCTGAACTTATCGCGCAGCATGAACGCTCGTACGAAAAGGGTGATTTTATCTTCGACCCCTTTCACTATCTGGCGCTCTTGGAGCAGAAGATCAATGCGCTGGACCAGGCTGCGCCACTTGTTGGCTGGCAGTTACCCGAAGTCTTTCCGACCTTTAGGCGCTTGCTTGAAGCCCGTATGGGGCACATTGGGAAACGAGAGTACGTTCAGGTATTACGCTTGATGGAAACCTTCTCCCCAGATCAAACCGAAGCCGCGGTCAAGCAGGCTCTACAAATGGGCGCTATCGGCTTCGATGCGGTAAAGCATCTGCTACTGTGCAGCATTGAGCGAAAACCTCCTCGACTCAATCTTGATATTTATCCCTACCTTCCCAGAGTCCAAGTCAAGACTACACAAACCAATGCTTATTTATCTTTGTTGAATAAGGTGGCGGTATGAACGAGACTCCACAACTACTGCTGTCACATCACCTGAAGGCTTTGAAACTGCCTACTTTCCTTAGGGAGTATGACAAGGTGGCTCAGCAATGCGCCTCAGAAGGGCTGGATCACCCTCGCTATCTGTTACGCTTGTCCGAGTTGGAATTGATTGACCGCGAGCGACGGATGGTGGAACGGCGAATCCGAGAGGCCGGATTCCCAACGGTAAAGAGTCTAGACAGTTTTAACTTCATGGCGATGCCCATTCTGAACAAGGCGTTGGTTAACGAACTGGCCCGTTGTGAATACATTATGCGTCGAGAGAACATAATTGCTTTGGGCAACAGCGGCACGGGTAAGACGCATATCGCTCTTGGATTGGGACTGGCTGCATGCCAGAAAGGCCTATCAGTACGTTTTGTCACCGCTTCGGCGCTGGTCCATGAACTGCTAGAAGCACGAGACGACAAGCGCCTGTTGCGTCTGCAGAAGCAACTAGCCAGTTATAAACTACTCATCATTGATGAGCTTGGCTTCGTCCCGTTATCTAAGACGGGAGCGGAGTTGTTATTCGAAGTCTTTAGCCAACGCTATGAGCGGGGATCCATTCTGATAACCAGCAATCTCCCTTTTGATGAATGGACAGAGGTGTTCGGCTCGGAACGTCTGACCGGGGCGCTGCTAGATCGGCTCACTCATCATGTTTATATCCTGGAGATGAATGGTGACAGCTACCGGCTCAACCAAAGCAAGAAACGGCAAAGGAAAACGACTGGCACATCATCAGTCGAGAATGCTTCAACCTGAAGTAGATTTCCTAAATCAAAAGGAGTGGTAGATCGGGACCTCCTTTTTTGACTTCAACTGGTACACAATTACTCCGCCCCGCTGGTACACTTTTTCTCCGGCCTTGACACCCATTTTAGTAAGAAATTAGCGTTATTTTCGTCTTTTTGTCGCGAATCCGCGTTTTTTTACGCGACATTTTAAGAAATTAGGCGCATACTATATGTTGGGAAACTGTTGTTAAATCAAGGCCTTAAAGGAGTTATCTCAACTCAGATATTTGAAGCCAGGAGCAACCTTCGGAAACCGTAAGACGGTTAGAGGCCGTCGGCCCCGAAACACTCGGTAGGGACGTGATCCCGAGGACCGGGCGGGCAGAAGGGGTTCACGGTATGGGATATCGGAACCATACCGGAAAGCAATAACCCACATCATACAAACAAAACACTTCCCCTTTTTTCTGAACTCCCGTCAGAGAATCATTTTTCCCAAAATTAAAGGAGAACTCCAAATGCAGATTTTGTCCATCGGCCAGCCTTACTCTACCGAGATTTGTGAATGGCCCGAAGGGTGTCACTATAACATCGATTCGTCAGGCCATTGGCTTCACTACTTTTATCGAAAATCCGACTCGAACTGAAATTGACAGTATACAGCGTGGGCCTGCTAGGTTCGGTCTATTTCTCCATGATCCCGTGATTTTTCTGCTCCATCAATTTGGAGAAATGCCATGGAACGACGCTCCCTATTCATGGTGGCTAGTTTCAAGAGAACATCGAAGAATCCCTGAAACCACCGAAGGTGAACACGCTTTTCTCAGGGTGGCGCTGGTCGATACGACTACTGGCATTGTGGCCGCTCTTAGGGCTCTGACCTTTTCCGTGGAATTCACTAGAAGGCTTCATGAAGAAGTCCTTCGTCAATCGGAAAGTCCTTGGAGCTCTTCCCGGCACGACGCGGTTATCGAATTTGTCTATTCACGATTTACCACCCAGGATCTTGTTGAACGTTCAATCATATTCTGCAATGGGGGCGATTAACTATGAAGACAATAGGATATGTCAGAGTCTCCACCGAGGAACAGGCGAAACATGGAGTTTCTTTGGATATGCAACGATCGAAAATAGCTGCATATGCAGCTCTCGAGGACATGGACCTCATAGAAATCGTAGCGGACGAAGGAATTTCAGGCTGCAACATCAAAGGGCGGCCCGGCATTCAACAAGTATTGGACATGGTTAAATCTAAACAAGTCAAGGCGGTTGTCGTCTACAAACTGGACCGGCTTGCTAGGAACACCATCGAAGCCCTTCAGGTCGCGAAGCTCATGGATCGCAACGGTGTAGCCTTACACTCGATCACTGAGAAGCTAGACACCAAGAGCGCTATGGGCCGTTTTTTCTTCACGTTAATGGCATCTATCGCTGAAATGGAACGAGGGATCATCGCAGAGCGCATCTGCGCAGCGATGTCTCGAAAAAGGGAGAAAGGCGAGGCTTGTAATAACAATCCACCCTATGGGTTCAGAATTGTTGAAGATAAGCTCATTCCACATTCAGGAGAACGCAGAATTATCATGCGGATCCATGAACTGTACGCCCAAAGACAGACTATTCATAGGATAATTCAAGTGTTGTCCCGAGAAGGGCTCTTCAACCGCAAAGGTAAGGCGTTCGGGAAGACTCAAGTTCATAATATTATTCAACAACAAGGTATCGATGAGCTCAATCGTGTTGCGTCCTCAGAACAGATCATTGGAATTGCCACTACAGGCTAACCGATCACAGAAACAGTCAATAGTGTCGGTCCGACAATTCGGTCAAACAATACCAGTCTTGTAGAAAGGAGAAACAGAGATGAAGAAACAAAAAGCCGTAGGTCGTTCCAAAGCAAAGGATTCCTCTTTAGAGGTTGAAGCCGTTCAGTCGATTGAAAACGACTTCAATGCCGCTGAAGCTATTGAATCTCAACCCGTACAGAGAGAACAGGACAATCCTTTGATCCCTGAGCAAAAGGAGACACAGTCGGCTCCTCAAATGAGCAGGATTCAAAGATACTGGATCGGCACCATGCTTGTTTTTGCCGACTGCGCACTTCAGAAAGGCCCTGAGGGAGTTTTCGACGTGTTGGCACGGAACTTTGAACATACTAACGCTCTTTCATGGTGGCTGTGGCGGATCGGTCACGGAGAAATAGCGCATTACTTGAAAGGGAAAGACATCGTGGACGCCATTCGTAAGATAGCCCACGAGCTTTACCGGATTATGAAATCGGAAGTCGGCAAACCAGTGGCACGATTTTGAAACTCTCATACCCTCGCAGTGAGGGAGTTTTTACGTTCTGATTCTTTACTAAAACTACAGGACAACCGTCGTGTTTTCGACTTCTCTCCAATGATATTGTTTAGAACTTCATGGGCCGAATATTTTTCGTCAGTTTTTTCAAATTATGATCATTTTCTTTTGAGAAAAATGGGGTTATTTTTGCTGTTTCCTCCGTTCTTCTAATATGGAGGGACAACCCATGAAGTTACTAAGACCTGAACAAGTCGCAGACATCCTCGGGGTCCCTGTCAAGACGGTCCATGAACTCTGTCGAGATAAAATGATTGAACATATACAGGTGACGTCAAAACGCAGGGCTTTTACCTCTGAACAGGTTCGAGAGTTCATAGAGCGCCGGACAGTTAAGACAGAAGACTCTACTGGTGGAAAAGAATCGCCAGAAACCGGTGGATCGGGAGACTTTGAACCAACGAACCACATACATGAAGCAACCACGCAAATAATCGATTTGATTAGCCTCAGGAAGGAGATGGGACAATGGTAAAAAGAAGGGGCAACGTATGGCATATCAGGTTCAGATTTAAGAAAAGGGAGGTTTGGGCCTCTACCCAGGCTTCTCTAAAAAGGGAGGCCGAAAGGATAGAGCAAGCGGTCAAATATGCTGTCAGGACTGGCGATTATAACAGACTTGATCCAGAATCCAGGGGCGTTTGTATCCGTATTTTTAAGAATCACGAATGGGAAATCCCAAAGTCCCTAACAAACCCGGTGACAAAGGACAGGATACTGGAACCTGTTATTCGTCAAGAATTGACTCTTTGGAGAGGAATGGAACTCTGTTTGAAATATCCGGAGATCAGGGATAGTCGGAATCGGGAGCGACTTGAGCAGTGCTTCATTCACCTAATCGACAAGTTCGGCCCCGACTTTCCTTTAAAAAACATCCATATACCGGAGATCAAACAATATCGAATAGAAAGACTCAACGAAGGAGCTTCACCATCAACGGTTAACAAGGAGAAATCAGCTCTTTCAAAGATGTTTCAGGTTCTGGTCGAACTGCAACACATCACTATTAATCCAGCTCGTCAGGTTCGGGATCTGTCGGAGAAATCAGGTGAAAGGCAAGCCTACATCGGCGTTGGGGATTATTTTCGGATTCTAAATCAGCTTCCTTTATGGCTACAGCCTATTATTCAGACTGCGTTTTATACAGGAATGAGACGCGGGGAGATCATTAGCCTCACGGTGAAAAGAGTCAAACTATCTCGACGCATAATACTCATCGGTCCGGAAAACACAAAAGAAGGCCAATGGAAGCGGGTTCCTATTCACAAAGACCTGCTCCCGATAATGGATGAGGCCATGAAGGTCAGATCCTTGAAGACGGACAAATTGTTTCTTGTCGAAGGACGGTCCCCAAATCCGGATTCCATAAAAAATCCCTGGAACAGGGCCGTAGGAAATATTGGCCTCGATCCCGCGCCTCGGTTTCACGATTTACGCCACACGTGGAAAACCAACGCCCGTCGCTCCGAAATGGATCCTGAGATCAGAGAAGCGATTATGGGACATGGTGACAGGACGAGGAACGTTCGAGAGAGATATGGAGCCATTAGCGATCAGGAGTTAATCAAGGCTATTGATTTGATGACGTTCGATCACGGTCAGACAGAGATTTGGTTGTCGAAAGACAAATTTCGAGGTTCTACTGACTCAGCACACTGTCTCGAAGACACTGGAACAAACTGATTTCAAAGTAACATCAGCCACAGTCGAGTTCCAGTTTATGATTACCTACCGTATTCCACTACTACAGACTCGCTAACACAGAACTCCGTCAACTATTAGCCGGCAAGGGTAAAGACTCAAAAAGTTTACTGATGCTATTTCATCACGAAACGACTAAGCCAACCGATTCTGCGTATATCCGCTCACCATGAGCACTTTTGAATTCAGGTCCATGCTCAACAAGGCTTCAAGACAAATCCTATCGCCCATCCTTGGTATTAACGGGCATGAGAATATCCTCATCCAGAACCTCACGAATCGTAGTCAAAAGTTGCGTTATATTGTATGGTTTTTGGACGAATCCTTTTTCTACGGCCGACATGACCCTATTAGCCTGGCCACTCGCGGAATAACCGCTCCCCATGACAACCTTAGATTTTGGATTGATCCGTAGAATCTTGGTCAAACATCGCCTGCCATCCATTTAGGTATTATCAGGTCCGACAGGACTAATGAAATCCTATCCTGTTCCTTCTGGTATATCTCCAGCGCCTCTTTTCCATCACCGGCCCTGATGGCCTTATAACCGAAGCTGTTCAGAAGTTCTGCACAGAGTTGTCTTATCACACCAGGACATCAGCCCTTTGGCAGTGAGAAATAGAAAGTCGACCCTTTTCCAACCTGAGAGTCCACCCACATGCGTCCGCCATAACGTTCCACAATTTTTCTGCATGTCGAAAGGCCTATGCCTGTTCCACTGGGACCAGATGAGTCCTTGACCCTTTCAAACATATCGAAGATACGGTCCAAATACGGAGGCTCAATTCCTATACCATTATCGCTAACCGAAAATTGATATTCAGACTCCTTAGTTACACAACCGATGTGAACTCTTGGGAGTTCTGAGTCTCTATATTTGATCGCATTGCCAATAAGGTTCTGAAAGATTAGAATTAATTGAGAAGAATTGATCTTAAGTGTTGGCAAGCTGTCGCTTGTCACGACCGTTCCACTTTTCTGAATTGATAATCCCAAATTTGAAAGGGCGTCTGCAAGGCAAGTGTTGCAATCCGTCATCTCATAGGACGTTGGGGTAAGCGCAAATCGGGAGTAAGCAAGCAACCCCTGGAGCATAGAGTCCATTCGTAGAACCAAATTCGTCGCCTTTGCAATATAGGTTCGGCCATTCTCCTCAATAGGATTTTTGGAAATCCGTTCCAGAACCTTAAGGTATGCGGCTACAGCCACCAGAGGCTCTCTCAAGTCGTGGGCCGCAACATAAGCAAACTGTTCTAGATCTTTATTACTGCGTTCCAGATCCTTAGTCCTTTGTTTAAGAACTTCTTCCAATCGTTTGCGCTCGGTGATGTCATGCATTACTGCCACCGCTCCTAGCTTTGTGCCATTTTCATCGTAGAATGGCGCACAGTTCGCGAGGATGTGGCGGTCAGGTCGATCTTTGGTTCGAATCACCATCCCTTCATGTTGCAGTTCCTCACCCCGGAAGGCACGCGCCAGAGGGACTGTAGCCACGGTCATCGGGGTCACGCCGTCCGCACAATAGAGATCGTAGTAATCAGCCCATTTTTCTTGCGGGATTGCTAAGGGATCGAGGCCGTGCCATTCGCGGGCCGTTCTGTTGAACAAAACAAGTTTGCCATCCGCGTCGCACGCTACAACGCCATCTAAAATGTTCTCAAGCAATGCGCTCGTGAATACCTGCGCTCGGCGAAGCGCCTTATGGGCCGCTTGCTCCTCAGTCTGGTCCCGGAAAACCAGTACCACCCCCAAAACAGAGCCATCGTCACTACGGATTGGCGCCCCGCTTTCAGCTATAGGTCGCTCTGTCCCGTCCCGAGATATGAGTACAGAATGGTTCGCCAGCCCCACCACCTCTCCCTCGGTGAGAACTCGATGTACAGGGTTCTGTACAGGCGTGCGAGAATCCTCTTGTACGATTTGGAACACATTATCCAGCGATTTTCTTGCGGCTTCAGACTCCAGCCATCCCGTAAGTCGCTCAGCCACCGGATTCATCTGTTGTACCAGGCCCTTGGCGTCTGTGGTTATCACTGCGTCACCAATACTGTACAGAGTGGTCCGAAACAGCGCCTCAGCCTTCCGCTGCTCATGCTCTGCTTTGTAAAGCTCTTGATACAGGATTGCCTGGCGATGTCTATAACCATAGGCGGTTAAGCCTGCGGCAAGAAGGATAGAGAGTCCGGAAAAGATTATGACTGCAGCCCCTCTGTAATAAGCTTCGGCCAGGATTTCGCTGGTATCCACCTTGGCCACGATGAACCAAGGGGAATCCGGAATTGCACGTAGGTCCGCCAACACTTCCACTCCACGGTAGTCTTTCCCTTGGAATAGCCCCTTTTTTCCTGAAACAGCTTGCGCGGCGGGAAGGTCATTGCGTGTAAGAGGTTCACGGAGAGAAAGAGCTGTGTTTGTACGGTGACGCAGGTCATTGAGAAACAAAGCGTCGGCGTCGTCCCTGCGGATCAGAATTGTCTCTGCGGTCTGGCTGGGAGTTGGCCAGGTTTGGATTAACGGAAACAAGATAGATTCCGGCTTGGATCTATAAATTCCTATTGCTATTGATCGTCCATCAGGGTTCAAAACTGGAGCGACAGCGTCCATTAATATGGTGCCGTGAGAAGTGCGATACATGTCGCTCAACACAGGAGAACCAGATGTTACAGCCTCCTCAATAGCCTTCTTCTCGATGGCGTTAATGGCCTCAGGCTGACCACTGGAAGACACAATTACATTTCCGTCAAGATCGAGAAGAAAGGCATTGGTATATCCACCGTGTCGCTGTCCAACTTCTAAGCGGTCCCTCAAACCCTTTAGGAGTTCGTTGTTGTTTGGCTCTTGCAACCGCTCTGTGATAGCCCTTTTCCACAAAAGCCCACTTGACAATTCCCAAACATCCCCTAGCATTCCCTTTCGCCACTCCTGGATAGATCTGGCCTTCAGCTTGGCGATGGCTGCTATTTCGTGATACTTTTGTTGCCGGATTCGCTCCATTTCAAAGGTGTAGTATGCGTAACCACCAGCGAGGACGACCAAGGTGATTACAACAAAGAGGACCACCCAATTCCATAACTCTGGTCTACTGTGCAGTTCTTCTGCCATGTTACAGTCCTACTTCAATCGGTCAATTCATCAATAAACTGGTTCTGGACCTTTTTGCGGTCTTGCATGGAGGGATCCTCCTGACGGGAAGCTATGTTAGAAGTGGCAGGGCTTGAGCGGACTATCCTTTGAATTTAACTGTCTGTTAAGAGCAAGGCAATAGTCAAATTGTTTTGTGTAATGAGCATTTAACGAAGCCCAAGACTAACACAAGTTTTTCGGATTTATGGTGGTTAGCATTCGTTTAGGCGCGGGTTACTTGATCGCCGTGAACTTTATACTCTTCACTTTTCCCTGCACCACTGCGATATCCTCTTTTGCCAAGTCAGGCGTGAATTCTTTTCCTGGACAAGAAGCCATTGCTAACAGTTCGTCGGGAGTAAGAGCGTGTTGAACCACAATTCTAACAGCAGTGAAGCCCGCTTTATTCACCGTCTCAAAGTAGTCCTTTTCGGGGATGGCCCCTCCCAAACATCCCGCCCAAGTTGACTGAAATCGATCGCGAAGATCCGGATCAATGTCTTCCGTGAGAACAATATCGGAGATGGCGATCCGCCCACCAGGTTTTAAGATACGAAATGCTTCCTTGTACACCGCGTCCTTGTCAGGGCATAGGTTGATGACGCAGTTGGAAATAACAACATCAGCGGAACTTTCTGCAATCTGTGTTTTCTCCATATCAGCGATAAGGAGTTCAATGTTCCTGTCGAGTAATCCCGCCTTGTATACCGCCTGCTTCGCTTGCTCGATCATTTGTTCGGCAAAATCTATCCCTACCACTTTCCCCTGTGAACCCACCTTGTGAGCAGCCAGGATAACGTCTATCCCTCCTCCACAGCCAAAATCTACAACGGTCTCCCCAGGTTGAATGTTCGCGAAACCGGTTGGGTTGCCGCATCCCCTGGACAAGTTGCGGGCGAGTTCTGGGATTGAGGCGAGTTCCGCCTCTCCATAGAATCCCTGATCCACTGCATAGCCCGAACCGGGCTTTTGTTTGCTGGGTCAACAGGACTCCCTGTTCCCTCCTGTTTTTGCGAAGGCGCCATAGCGGCTCTTAACCGCTTGCTTGACTTCCTCAATCCTCATTTTTCTCTCCTCCCTGGCATCTTGAGCCTGTTCGAGCCGACAAGGGTATGGGAACGATTCGGGCCGCTCCCAACATTTTAATCGTAAATTTCTTTAGCGTATTATACTCGCTTAGGGCTGGTGTTCAAGGAGCCAACTACGGGCTGTTGGATCTTTGAATAAGTTTCCAGTTTTTTCATTTTCCACAGGCGATTGCCCAATGCCATCACTCACCACAGCCTGTTTAATCAGTTCGCAAACATACATCCGAAGCCCGTTAGGTAGGGAGAATTAAGACCACTTTCAAGGGGCTAAACTCACGGCAACATCAAGGGTCAACGGTTGGATCGATAGAGGAGATAACCAATATGAAATATGGACTATTTAAGCAGTAAAAACTCGCTGAAAGAACTCCGCCGATTTCCGCCGATGGTC
>CAVQDX010000004.1:0-7168 GCA_963711335.1 uncultured delta proteobacterium
AGCCTGGAGAAATCTCTCGTCGCAAGGCTCGCCCGAGAGAACATGCAAGCGGAATGCACATATTTACAATTTGAGAAATTTCCGGAACATTGCAGAGACAGTTCCAGGAGTATCCATGACATGCCATACTTGACAGTTGTGAAATGAAACGAGAAACTCAGACAATTCTGAGGCAGGAATGTGAGACTAGGAAAAATTGGTCTGAGTCCGATGTTAATTTTCTCAATTCAACTGCCGGTAATGATCCGTTTATAGTGGCATTTAGGAAAAAACACCCCCAAACGCCGAACGAGTGTCATCTCGGGAACAGAAAGTCGGGCAGGTAGATAGATTTAATTGGCTACGGGAGACCATAAAATGGACACTTCAAGAATTACACTAGATATCCCTGGCGAGGTTGTAGCCGCCGTCAAGTTGCCGCCGGATGAGATCGAACAAGAATTTCTAAAGGAGCTTGCATTAAGTTCTTTATATAAACGCGGTAACGCTTTCATTCGGGAAAGCGCGAATGCTGGCGCAATTGACTAATTGGGAATTTGATGAGTTGCTGGGCGAACGTCAAATTTCAAGGCATTATACCGAGGCTGATCTGGAAGAGGATATTCTGTACGCGTTGGGTGATAAGTGATTCTTCAGTCTTGATCCATTTGACAAGGACAGGTCAACTAATTCTGTTGGAAAAGATATTCGGCAGGATTACCATTACACCGATTGTCTGGACCGAAGTTGTTGAAGGGGGCGGTGGGCGGTTTGGGGCATCCGAAGTGTCCAAAGCACGTAAAGAGGGTTGGATAGATGTTGTAGCCCCCACAAATGATGCGCTATTGCGGTTATTAAAACGTGAATTGGATGATGGAGAAGCTGAGGCCATTGCCTTGGCTGTTGAAAGACAGGCAGACCTAATCTTGTTGGATGAATGGGAGGCTCGCAGGATTGCAGATTTGACGGCTTGGCAAAGACTGAGTCATTGGTATCCTTATTCGTTCAAAGCGGTATGGCTATATAGCTTCATTGAAGGCAGAACTCGACAAATTACGAGAACCGGGCGGATTTTGGATTGATGAACCCTTATATCTACGAGCGTTGTCAGTTGTAGGGAAAGTCACGACACATGATGATTAATATACGGGGAGGATCTATTTCTGATTTAAATAGAAAAAGATCAAATCACGACAATAGCAATAACTCCACACCCCTGACTTCCCCCAAAGCGGCCGGGAAAGATCTTGTCGCAAGGCTCGCTCAGATGACATGCGCCGCGCCCGTCCGAACCCATAACCATCTTATGGCTCCATCCGCCGCTTCAATCATGTGTTTCACTCTGATGAGGTCATGAGATTTCATATTGCGACACGGCCCTATCAATGATCTCGGCCCTGAAATATGGACTAAGGTCCTCGGCCGTCCGAAGATCTATTTCTCTTCCGCCAAACATTTGGGAAAGTTCCTGTTCCATTCCAACAATTTCGAGTTCATTGAAACCATGAACACCAGTCCCCATTTTCCAGCACAGGCATCTGGCCGTGGTGTTTACAAGGATATTGACTCATGGCTGATAAAATACCGAAGATTATTGATGAAGAGTGATCCTGCCTAGAGGTTTGAGTTTTGCAAAACTGTCAGAAAACCTGACATGCAATACCCGCCCGATCCTTTTCCGATGCTGAAAAGAGCCTATACAGCGTCTCTCGGTATCGGCACAATTGTTGCTTCTCACTAATTTACAGACATTGCTGTTAGTGCGCCTGGATGCTACGGATTCCAACGATTTTTACGCAAACCGGAGCGACTTGTTTATCACCACGTCATTGCCTGTTATTGGACTCCTAAACGGGACGAAACCGGATTCATGTGAGCCCGAATTTGTCCGGACTCAGAGAAAGGAAATTGTGTCATGATCATACAAAATACCGATCTTTTTAATGGACTCAGCCGAGAGGCCTTGAACGAAATCTCAAAGGCCGCAATTGCGGAATCCTACAACGAAGGGACCGTAATCTACACTGACAAAGACGCGGCCACTTACTTTTACAGCCTGGTGGACGGGAGGGTAGAACTTTCAATCGGTAAGGACGCCCAAATCGACTATACGGTTAACCGTGCTGGTGAAGTCTTTGGGTGGTCAAGCATGGTTGGACGTGGATCTTACACGACTACTGCCAAGTGTGTCATCCGCACCAAAGTGGCTAAGATCTCGACAAAAAATCTTAATCAGATACTTGAGAGCCATCCACGAGATGCCGCGCTTTTTTACAAACGTTTGGCCGCTGCGGTTGTGCAGAGGCTCATCGACAATTACAGCGCCTTTCTGTCCGAAGGAAATCTCCAGGGGGTCACTTACGGTAGCGGTCAGGTAGTTGTAGGCAGTGAGGACTGACTTTTGAAGTTTTTCTGTTGAGACGATAAGCCACCCCAACTTATTTAAACATTGACGGACAAAATGTGATATTCGTTCATTAGGGCGGGTCAGTCCCGCCCAGGACTAATTTCCTAATATCGGCGCTTCAATCTTAGCAACCCGACGCTAACAGTTCGGTGAGGAACACGTCTGCGGTTGTATTGAGATGACCCATGAGATAACTTTGTATCGGATCTGCCTCCCATGCGGAATCCAAGATGTTCCAGGCTGGACGACACACGAAATGAACTCTACTTTGCTGCCACCCCGAAAATCAACGACAAGACCAATGAGCGAAATGACAAGGATACCACGAAATTATTGTCTGGAAAATTGACGACGCGGGAGTTACGATTGTCGCTATGGATGGAGAAGAAGGCGTCAACCTCTTCCGAGACCGCTCGAACCAAATTGATCTTGTGATGCTCGACTTCGCAATGCCTAAATATGAATGGAGTTGAGGCGTTTGGGGAACTCATACGGATCAAGCCGGATGTCAAGGTCATCCTTAGCAGCGGCTATGCTGAGGATATCGTAATGCAGAGCTTTTCAGCGGCAACGTCCTGCTGCGTGTTTTGCACAAGCCCTACAAAATGGAAGACCTTGAAGGGCTGAATTGGAGAGGTTGCTAGGGATCGCTCATTCAGAGCAGTTTCTAAGGATTCAAACTTCATAATGGAAAACAGATCCTGGGACGAGAGCACTAAGTAGCGTAGACGGCACTGAGACACTCCGCTGAGGAGAAACTTGAGCAAGTCTTCGGACAAGATGCCGGAAGTTAAGGACAAGACCCTAGAAGAGATCATTCACGAACTCCAGGTCCATCAGATTGAACTGGAGATGCAGAACGAGGAACTCAAAAGAGTTCAACTAGAATTGGAACAATCCAAAGACAAGTACCAAGATCTATATCATTTCGCTCCTACCGGATACTTTACATTGACTCGCAAGGGGATCATTCAGGAGGTCAATCTGACCGGGGCTGCGCTCCTCGGTATCCCACGCGAAAAATTGATCGGGCGAGGTTTTTCACACTTCGTGAGTCCTGAGAATCTCCAACAGTGGTATCTGCATATTGTTGGAGCTCTTATAGACGGGGCGACTCAACGTCTTGATATATGGCTTAATACTGAATCCGGTTCAATGGTCTTTGCCCATCTCGAAAGCGTTTGCGCAGCATTACCTGCGGAACTGAAAGGGGAGAATAATGGCGAGTATATGATTCATATGGTGGTCAGTGACATCACCAGCCTCAAAACGGCCGAAGAAGATCTAAGTAAAAGCGAGCAGAAATACAAACGATTTGTGGAGACCGCCAACGAAGGTTTCTGGACTATGGATGGGGCGTATAATACCGTCTCGGTCAATAAAAAGATGGCTGAGATGCTCGGTTATGGCGCTGAAGAAATCATCGGCAGGAAAGTCGAAGATTTTATGTTTGCAGATGATCTCGATGACCACAAGACTAAAATGGGAGATCGACACAACGGTGAAGTCGGCTCCTATGAAAGGCGATTCCGACGAAAAGACGGAACAACGCTCTGGACACTCGGCGTCTGCTATGGCGATCTGCGATAAAGACGGCGCATTCAATGGCTCATTCGCCATGTTTACCGACATCACCGAGCGTAAATTGACGGAAGGGGATTTAAGAGAAAGCCAGGCCACTCTCAGGACGGTGCTTCAGGCGGTTCCGATAGGTATTGGATTAGCAAGGAATAGGATATTTGACTGGATAAATGAGCGTCTGTCGCTAATGACAGGCTACTCTACGGCTGATCTGATGGGGGCGAAGCGCCAGGATTCTTTACGAGAGTGGTGAGGAGTTCAATAGAGTCGGAACAGTTAAATACGAACAAATCAAAGTCAGAGGCATAGGGGAAGTTGAGACTCGCTGGAAGCGTAGGACGGGACGTTAATTGACATCCTTCTGAGTTCTTCAGCGATTCTACCCGGTGATTTGTCCATGGGGGTTGTCTTTTCCGCAACTGATATCACTGACCGCAAACGGGCTGAGGAAAGCCTTCGAGGCGAAAAGGACAAGCTCAAAAGTATACTCGACCATATGGTCGACGGTGTTTACATCCTTAACACCAATTACGATATAGAATACCTCAACCCGGCGTTAGCGTCTGAACGTGGTGATATAGCGGGAAGAAAATGCTTTGATTATCTTGCCGGTCTTACTGAACCATGCCCGTGGTGTAAGAATCGACAGGTCTTTAACGGTGAATCTTTACTATGGGAGAGAACCTCGGTTAACACCGGCAAGACTTATGACATTTTTGAGACGCCAATTAGAAACTCAGATGGGTCAATTTCAAAACTTTCTATACTTCACGATATTACAAGGCGCAAAGAGGCGGAGAAGTCATTAAACGAGACTACCGCATTTCTAAACACGCTTCTGAACGCTATTCCTACGCCTATATTCTACAAGGACACAGATGGTCGTTACATAGGTTTCAACAAGTCGTTCGAAGAGTTCTTCGGCCAGAAGGAAGAGGAGCTTGTCGGCAAGAGCGTGTTCGACATGTATCCGAGGGAATTTGCGGAAATCTTTCATGCAAAAGATCTCGAACTCTTTAATAATCCTGGTGTTCAGGTTTACGAATCTCAACTGACTAACGCCGATGGGGTTGTTCACGATGTGGTTTTCCACAAGTCCACATTTGAGGATTCCCAAGGCCATGTTATCGGAATGATCGGCGTGATTCTCGACATCACCGAACGCAAGCGTTCAGAGTACACCCTGAGAGAAAGCGAACGGTTTTTGCGTCAATCCGAGAAAATCGCTCGCACAGGCGGATGGAAAGCTAATCCATTCAACGACAGACTGTACTGGACCGAAGGCGTATACGACATTTGCGAAGCCTCAAAGGATTATCAACCGGGACTGGATGAAGGATTGGAGTTTTACACGGCGCCTTATCGGCCCATCCTCAAGGAAGCTATAGCCAATACAATAGAACATGGGGAGCCATTCGCTATAGAGGCGGAGGTCATAACCACGACCGGCAAGCGCCTTTGGACGGAAGTGCGCGGACTGATGAGAGTGGAAGAGGGAGAAGAACCACAGGTCGTTGGCTCCTTCCAGGACATCACTGACCGAAAAATGGCCGAGTCAGATCGGAAACGTCTATCCACCGCTATTGAACAGGCAGCGGAGGGTGTTGTCATTACAGATCCAGAGGGGATAATCCAATACGTCAATCCCGCTGAGGAGAAAATTAGTGGATATAGTAGGTTGAACTCATCGGACAGACTCCCAATATTTTCAAGAGTGACAATTTCGATGAGACTTTTTCCAGGAATCTCTGGGAAACGATTAAATCTGGAAAAGTATGGTCCGGGAGATTTATCAACAAGAGAAAAGACGGCGCAGAATACCATGAAGACGATACTATATCTCCTGTTTACGACAAGTCGGGGAGCTTGACGAACATTGTGGCGGTGAAACACGATGTAACAAACAGTTTCGGCTTCAGGAACAATTGTTCCAGTCCCAAAAAATGGAGGCCATGGGAACGCTTGCCGGAGGATTTGCTCATGACTTCAACAATAAGCTCCAGGTTATAGATGGATACGTGGACTTGATTTCTTCCAATAAAGATTTCCCGGAAGCCTAAAAGCCGACTTGGAAGCGGCAAAGCAAACCGTTGATAGTAGCGCTGAACTAATTAAAGGGATGATGGTGTTCAGCAGGAAAACAACCGTCAAGCTTCAACCTATTAACTCAACAAGATTGTTATGCAGACTTCGGAACTATGCTGACCCGATCCATTCCCAGGATGATAGAAATCGATCTGGTTGATTGGCCGTGATCTTTGGCCGATAAACGCCTCTCCTTCTCAAATTGATCAGATATTGATGAACCTTGCGATAAACGCCAGAGACGCTATGCCGAATGGTGGAAAACTAACCATAAAAACTCAGAACACGATCTTAGACGAAGAATACTGCCGCTTAGACCCGGTCACAAAACTTGGCCGATACGCTCTGATTACGGTGGCGGATACAGGCAAGGTATGGACAAGGAGACGTAAAGTCATATTTTTGAACCGTTTTTCACCACAAAGTCCGGAAAGGAACAGGACTCGGGCTCGCCGTGGTTTATGGGATTGTAGAACAGCATGGCGGAAGGATCATTTGTGATAGCAAGCCTTCCTTAGGAACGACATTCAGGATCTATTTTCCAGCGATAGGAGGAAGTCCCCGAAGAACAACATCCTGAGAAAAAGAACCGACCGGGGAGACGAGGCGAAACCATAATCGTGGTTGACGATGAGCCCAGCATCGTTGAATAATTCACGTATATTGAATCGCGCCAAATACCGGGTGATCACGGCTTCAAATGGTCAAGACGCATTAGAGGTATATAAAAATCATCGGAAAGAAATCAGTCTGATCGTCCTGGACCTCATAATGCCTGTGATGGATGGGAGAGAGTGCCTTCGAGCCTTACGGAAAATGGACCCGAAAGTTCGAGTCCTTATAGCGAGCGGAGGTCTGAAACCGGGGATGGAGGAGAGTTTGAAGGAGGCAGGGGCCAGAGGCTTTATCGGGAAGCCATTTGACATGCCCCAACTCCTTGATAATATCCGTAAGATTATTGATGAACAGTAAAATACGGGTTTGCGAGGAACGCCTTCTTTTTCAACCTTATCCCAATGATAAATATATCTGAATACAAAAATGGCGAAACTATAGCCCGGAATATACTGATGAAGTTAATGACTGTAAGAAAAAGGACAAAAAGAAATAGAGAGG
>CAVQDX010000005.1:0-3958 GCA_963711335.1 uncultured delta proteobacterium
AAAGTTGTGGTGAAGCACAACTTTCCGAGCATCGGACAAAGAAAAATGCTGCTTAACGGAAGACGAATATCGCAAACGTCTGGTAAGGGCCTTTTGGTACTACTGGCGATCGAAGATGTCACTGACACGCCAGCGACTTGAGTGGACTACGTCGGCCCGAGTTGACCGGTTAGCCTTGTTTCTGACCATGCCAGGGAATCAGGGGCATGTCATTCCGACGTTTGGGAGAATCGATAGCAGCCCGGAGAAATCTCTCATCGCAAGGCTCGCTCGAGATGACATACGCCGCGTCCGTCCGAACCCGCGACGCCTCATGAACTTAATTGATATATAATTGCCTCCTGGCGGGGTTAAGAAGCTCAAAATTTAGACTCTCAATTTTCCCCATTGACGGAACCAATCTAGACATCGCTGACTTGAAGGGAATTGCCATTACTTCAGCCCATCATCAACCAGGCAGGTCCTTTTGCGTACCGTATCGCTACCGGACATGATGTCATCGAAAATTGCCGGCTGAAATTCGAACCTATTATCGGCAGCGAAATTTTGTCATTCTAAAGGCCGCTATTCAAAAATAGGGCGACATTCCAGTTGAGATCAACTACGATGGAGACCATGTGACAAGACATTGGGGGACCGCAACGTTCACAAGGAATTAAACTCATGGTGGACAAAATGGACCTGGACGCGAATGGCAGGAACAAAAGCGCCCTTAGGGATACTGCGGAGAAAAAACTCGGCAAAGCGCCTGATCCGCCGAACGAACTGAAAGACAGAACCTCTGAACAGATCATACATGAACTCCAGGTCCATCAGATTGAGCTGGAGATGCAGAATGAAGAACTCAGGAGAGTCCAGCTCGAATTAGAAGCGTCAAAGAATCGGTACCACGAACTTTATGATTTCGCCCCCGTTGGATATTTCGCCCTCACCTACAAGGGAGTCATTAGGGAGGTCAACCTCACAGGCGCCGCACTCCTCGGCATGCCCCGTCCAAAATTAATCGGACGAGGTTTTGGACGCTTTGTCGCTCCGGAGAGCCTTGACCAATGGGAAAAGCATTTCCTTATCGTGACGGGGGCAGAAGAAAAACACTCCTGTGTTTTTACACTCAAATGCGAAAATGGTTCGTCATTCTATGCCCGCCTGGAAACCATACGAATGGATGCGTCAAGTGAGCGGCAAGAAGAAAACGATGCTGGCGTTGTCATCCTTACTGCTGTCATTGACATCACCGAGAATAAGCTTGCGGAAAACGCTCTGCTTTTGAGCGAAGGACGCTTCAGATCCTTATTTGAATCTATGAGTAATGGGGTTGCGATATATCGGGCCTTGAAGGAAGGTGAGGATTTCGTCTTCCTGGATTTCAACGAGGCGGCCGAAAAGATCGAAAGAATTTCCCGAAGCCAGGTTATCGGCAGAAGCGTGCTCGATGTTTTTCCAGGGATGAGAGAATTTGGTCTCTTCGATGTATTCCAGAGGGTTTGGAGAACTGGTAACGCTGAGCGTTATCCGGTTAAGGAATACAAGGACAACAGGATACAGGGCTGGAAAGACAATTTCGTCTACAAGTTGCCTTCGGGAGAAATCGTCGCGGTTTACAGTGATGAAACTGGGCGAATTAAAGCTGAAGAGGCGTTAAAAAACAGTCAGGAAAGATTTGATCTTGCGTTGAAGGGAGCGGACCTGGGCGCCTGGGATCTGGATATGCGCAATGGGCGCACCGTTATAAACGAAAGAGCAGCGAACATATTTGGATACCGGTTGGATGAGATCGAACCCACACTTGACTTTTGGCAAAGTTTACTTCATCCGGATGATGTTTCTCAGACTCTAGTAGCCTTTCAGGAGCACCTGGCCGGCAATACAGATTCTTACGAGGCGGAGTACCGGGTTAAAACCAAGTCGGGCGAGTATAAATGGATTTCAGCTCGTGCAAAGGTTATGGAAAGGGACGCAGAAGGAAGAGCATTAAGGGTCACCGGTACTCTCCAGGACATAACTGACAGAAAAAAGGCCGATGAACAGGAAAAAAGTCTGGTTAAGGCTGTTGAGCAAGCTGCGGAGGGTATTGTCATTACTGACGCTTCGGGGGTAATTCAATACGCCAATCCGGCTGAGGAGGCTATTACCGGCTATAGTCGAGATGAATTAATCGGCCAGAAACCCAGTATTTTCAAAACCGACAAACACAACAGAAATTTTTATGACCACCTCTGGGGCAGCATTACCAGAGGCAATGTATGGCTAGGGAGGTTTGTCAACAAGAGAAAGGACGGGACGGAATACTATGAGGACGCCAGCATTTCTCCTATTTACGACAAATTGGGAAATCTGACCAACTTCGTGGCGGTCAAACACGATGTAACCAAACAGCTTGCGCTTCAGGAACAACTGTTTCAAGCCCAAAAGATGGAGGCCATCGGAACGCTTGCTGGAGGATTCGCGCATGATTTTAACAATAAGCTCCAGATTATTGGTGGTTACCTGGATTTGATCCTTTTCAACAAAGACGTGGCGGAGAGCATAAAACCTGATCTGGGAGTAATAAAGCAAACCGTTGATCGTAGCGCTGAACTGATTAAAGGGATGCTGGTGTTCAGCAGGAAGACGCCGGCAGAACTCCATCCGATTGCGCTGAACAAGCTCGTTGCAGAGGCTGGCTCCATCCTTGGTCGTTCAATTCCCAAAATGATCGAAATAGATCTCTCATTGGCCGATGATCTTTGGACCATAAACGGTGACAAGAATCAGATTGACCAGATACTGATGAACCTTGCCGTCAATGCCAGAGACGCCATGCTGGATGGTGGCAAACTGTTCATACAAACGCGGAACACAGTGTTGGACTCAGAGTTCTGCCGTCCCTACCCTGACACACAGCCTGGCCGATACGTACTGCTTTCGGTGACAGATACCGGGAAGGGTATGGACCACGAGACGCTAAAGCATATTTTTGAACCCTTTTTTACCACCAAGGAACCGGACAAAGGAACGGGGCTGGGGCTCTCTGTTGTTTATGGAATTGTAGAAAATCATGGAGGAAAGATTATTTGTGAAAGCGAACCATCTCTAGGAGCCACATTCAGGATCTATTTCCCGGCAATAGCGGAAGTCTCTGAAGACCAATATTTTGAGAAGAAAGAACCACCGACGGGGCGAGGTGAAACCATACTCGTGGTTGACGACGAATCCAACCTCCTCAAAGTAACTTCACGCCTCTTGAATCTAGCCAATTACAGGGCGATTGCCGCTTCAAATGGTAAAGACGCACTAGAATTATATGAAAAACATCGGGCGGAAATCAGACTGGTCATTCTGGACCTCATAATGCCGGGCATGGATGGAAAACATTGTCTTGAGGCCTTACGGAACATGGATCCGAATGTTAGGGTTCTTATTGCCAGCGGACAGCCCAAGCCGGGGATGGCCGAGGATTTGAGGGTTGCGGGGGCTATGGACTTTATCGCCAAGCCGTTTGACATACCCCAACTCCTGGAAACGATCCGGAAGATTATTGATGAAGAGTAAAAGGGAAACAAGAGATCCGATATTCTTTGCTCAGTCTCGGGCTGCGGACATACAAGCAGGGCACGAATATTGATTCACATCCAGGATAAGGTTTCGGACTGAATCTCAATAAATGTTGAGAAGCTTATGCTGAATTTTCGCATCTTGAGGTGATTTATATGAATCAAATCCTGGGTGATAAGAACAGGCGACTGACAGACTACTTGATGGAGCTTCAGGCGTTAAGGGGTATAGTCCCAATCTGCGCAAGCTGTAAAAGCATTAGAGACGCCGAAGATAACTGGCATCCTATTGAGCATTATTTTATCAAGAATCCCGAAGCCCAATTCAGCCACAGCATTTGCCCTGACTGTATGAGAGAATTATACCCAGAGCAAGCTAATGAAATTCTTGGCCCTCTGGAGAAGCGCTAAAAGATATAGAGGGG
>CAVQDX010000006.1:0-8858 GCA_963711335.1 uncultured delta proteobacterium
TAGATCCATGTTAATTCAATAAAGGGAAGGGGAAACAATGTTTCGGCAATTTGTTTTGTTAGGGGAGACTAGCGTGATAGAGCATAGAATGCCTTGGTCCGAGTAGCGAATGTTCCTAAGGTATTAGAATGATAAATTTGGATGGACTGCAGCAGTTAATTGATTTAGGGGAGTCTTTGGAACGAGAATTTAAGTCGGACCGTGGCAGACTCTCCTACAAAGCTATTGTTGAAGAAATTGTCGCCATGGCGAACACTAACGGAGGTGTATTACTAATTGGGGTCGAAGATGATGGAAGAATAAGTGGAGCCGGTCCGAGACATGATCAAACGACAGATCCACTAAAGCTCCAGTCGGCAATCTTTAACAAAACTGTCCCGAATATTAATACCAGGGTATCGGTAAACCAACACCCCCATGGTATGGTGATAACGATTGAGGTTGACCCGTATCCGGAGCCCTGCGCTACCACAGTGTAAATCGGTCAGAAGAGCGGTTGGGCCTGACGGCAAACCCCAAACTGTTCCATTCTATCCGCGTATCAACGCTCCCGGAGAATTGACTTCGGAATGATGGATATGTCAGCCCTGCCGATTGAGTCAAGTTCCTTTGATGATTTGGACCCAATTGAGTTTGAAAGAGTCCGACAGACCATATCCCGACTAAAGGTGACCCTGCGCTGCAGGGCCTTGCCAACGCTGATCTGTAAAAGCGTTGAGACTCGTTGAAAGCCGGGGTGGAAGACTCGTCCCTAATCTTGCGGGCCTTTTACTTCTTGGGAGAGAAGACAGACTCAGAGCGCTTATTCCCACGCACCAGATTTTTTCAGGCGCTAGATGCAGAAGGCAATGTGAAGGTTAATGATGTATTTTACGATCCCGTGGTCAGAGCGCTGAATGAATTGGAGGAACGTTTCTCTACCAGAAACGAAGAGCGAGAAATTCTTGTTGGATTTGTTCAAGTTCCTGTCCCGGACTATTCTCCGGAAGGATTCAGGGAAGCGGTAAACAACGCATTGCTGCACCGTGATTACAACTTGCCGGACGCTGTTTACATTCAGTGGCGCCCGGATCATCTAATCATTACCAATCCTGGAGGATTTCTTCCTGGCATAACAATTTCGAATATACTTGTTCATGAGCCGAAACCTCGTAATCCCCGATTGGCCGAAAGTTTTAGGAGAATCGGTCTGGTCGAGCAAACCGGAAGAGGCGTCGATAAGATTTTCAGGGGGCAGGCTCGTTATGGTCGCCCTCTGCCTGATTACACGAGAAGTGACAACACAGGTGTACGTGTTGTTCTCAATAGGGGGAAGCGCTTCTCTTGAGTTTGCGGCTTTTGTTTTTGGGCAGGAGAGCAGAAGGTACTCCCCTTACTCTAGACGAACTGATCATTTTGAATACACTTTTTTTCGAGAGACGGACAGATTCCGATCTTCTGGCAAATTCTCCAGAAGGGAATTAATGAAGGAAAATCGGTTCTTGAAAAACTCGTCGAACGTGGATTTGTTGAAGCTAAAGGCGAAAAGACGGGACGAATCTATCATCTAAGCGCTCAGCTTTATCGATTGTTTGGAGACGCTTCCAGTTATGTAAGAGCGCACGGTATTTCCGGATTAAAATATGAAGCCATGATTATGGAGTTTGTCGAAGGCCATGGTAGAATAGCTCGCAAGGATGCTATCAACCTATGTGGCGTTTCCGGTGACCAGGCAAAGAGGCTTCTCCAAAGTCTTGTGAAGAAGGGCAGGTTGAATCCAAAAGTATCGAAAGGGCGGGCAAGTCATTATGAAAAGTCATGACGAGTCTTAGATTGCCAGATAACTTTGGGCGCGCCCTTTTCGCTCTAGCTCAAGTTGTGGGCGCGCCCATTGTAGCGCTCATATACAATGTAAGAGCCTGTAATCACATCTAATTTATAACACTCAAGCGATACCCATTAACCTAAAAAATCGAGATGAGGAGTTATTTTAGCCGAGGTCGAAACAACATCGAAGGGCGCAGAAGCAACAGAATTAGGAATTGTGGATGGCGGAGGGAGAGGGATTCGAACCCCCGGATCTTTTGGATCAACGGTTTTCAAGACCGCCGCCTTAAACCACTCGGCCATCCCTCCGTTTGTGCGTCATCGAATCTAACGCAATAGAGTCGTGTGTGTCAAGATGATCTAAACCCTGAAAAATTGCAGCGATTAACGTCTTCTCTGGAACATGCCGGAAACTTGCTTGACAGGAAATAGGCAGGTATTACAATAACAGAAAACGTTTAACCTTAAAAAGGTGAAGAAGAAAATGGAAAGTGTAAAGGTGCTGGCCAAAGGACAAATTGTCATTCCAGCTCGTCTGCGGAAAAAGCATCATATCAAACCTGGTCAGGAAATCCGTGTTTTCGAATATGACGGGCTCATTTATCTGGTTCCACCGTCCTCGGATCCGGTGAGCGAAGCGCTAGGTTGTCTGCCAAGAACCTTCCCTTTCCGAGGAACTATTGATGGAACGTCAAAACGACCGAACCTTATGATAATGTTTAACCTTTGAGATAGTTACGTTAATATGGTTTTTCTGAAAAACGAAGAAGTGTCAACCGAAGTTGATTCTAAATAACGCTAATTATATACTGACGCAATGCGGATCGAAACCCCGGACATTTTCGAAGTTTTGGAAAAAACATTCTGATGCCGAGTTACCATTGAAAATTTGGTTAGCAGACGCAAGAAAATCTTACTGGAAGGAACCGGCGGATATTGAGAAACAATTCAGCAACGCCAGAATTATCGGCGCTGACGGAGCTGTTTTCAATATAAAAGGCAATAGGTATCGATTGATTGTAGTTGTTAAATACAGTAAGGGATTGGTAGATATTCGATTCATTGGGACTCATGCTGAATATGACAGAATTGACCCAAGGCATGTATGATTAAAGGAAGCGTGACCTGATTCGTGGAGGCCTGCATATGATTATAAAACCAATCCGTAACGAAAAGGATTATGAAGCCGCTTTAGCTAGAGTGCGCGAAATCTGGGACTCAGAAGAAGGAACACCAGAGTCTGACGAGTTGGATATTCTGGCAACCCTGATTGAGGCCTACGGAGATAAGCGCTATCCTTTAAGAACCTCCTGATCCATTAGATGAGATAATATACAGATTGGAGGAGTTGGGCTTGTCTCAAGAAAATATTGAGACTGTTGTCACTAAAATTAACAAGTTAAGCTCGAACACCAACGTATTTATTTTTTCAAATCATCCTGATCAAACAGACGCCTCTTTGTCGCAAATGAAATGACACCTTTGTAATTAATCGGATATGATAATCTGATTTTTCCGGTTTCACCCTCCTCGAATCTGGTGGGCGAAGCGCTAGGTTGTCTGCCGAAAGAACCTTACCTTTCAGAGGAACTACTCCTGTAGTGCGCCCTCCAAACACCTCCCTAACTTAAAAATCACACTCCTAACACAAATGTAAGCTAAACTTAACGAGTGTTGCGAAATGTTACAAAATTGTATTAGTTATTATTTTGTCACGCCTTTTTTATATTGACTCTTCATTAAGTTTCAAATAAATTTAGAGTTAAATCAATTTCGTTTGGGAAAATTGTCTTTGTTGATCTTCAGGCTCAATCGCTGGCCGGCGGTTGTTGCTCCAGATCAATGATGATGTGTGGACGTTAATTTTGGGCGGATATTTCTCCGTCCCCTTTGTGGTTTGATAAGGAGGAAGGTTATGAATTATCGTAAATCATTAATTCCCGCCCTCATTCTTGGGCTTTCCATCGTGCTGCTGGCAGGGCCTGTAACGCGTGGAATTCTCGATGGACGGAGTTTACACCTGGCAGTATGAATATAGGGCAACAACGGAAAAACGGTTTCTTCGGGGCCTATGACCCGGCTCGTCTCTTGCCCCACGTGGGGCGCCGTGGTGGCGCATTCGCACCCTACAATTTTTATACAGGCGGCTATCAGGCAGGCTGACTGTAGCTGGAGTAACTAGCGACATAAGGCGCTTTAGGCATCTCGCTTGCCGGCGGGCAACCAATTGTTTCAGGGGCGGACGCCAACTGGAACATCATGAATATGTCAACCAATATGCAGATTAGCATGAATTAGGCAGTCCGAATCCGGGGCAACTACTTCATCGGTTCGTGGACCAGCCCCAACTACAGATATCTCAGGGCCTGATGGTTTCATCCGGACTGTTGGATCAGGACGCTCCTGGTGTTCAGCGATCTTTTTCTCCGGGTTACTGGCGGACTTTGTGGCTAAGCGCACAGCTTCCTTGGGGTGAAGTCGCAGTTGGTAAGCGGCCGTCAAGCTGGGGCATGGGCCTGCAATACGATGGCGCCGACAATAGGCATTCAGAATCGGTAGCTCTTACAGTCCCTTATGGCCCTTTAAGAATTCAAATTTCTTTTTACGTTGCACGCAGAGCGAAAGCCAGTGATGATTATGGCACGTCTACTGGTGTCTACAACGAGCGCGTGGACAAAAATTACACCAGAGCCTTCGATACGACGATTCCTAACGTCCAGTATAATGCGGGACCTTTAAGTATGGGGGCTTTCGTTAACTGGATTTACTGGCATAAAGGCGGGGAAACCATTATTGGCGATCCAATACGCGCACCTAGTTCAAACAACTCGTCTTGGGTTGGGTAGAAATATCATTCAGGCTATTGACTACCAGGACCAATATGGCGCCGCTTTTTTCAAATACAATAATGGACGTTTCTTCCTAAACGCAGAATATGATTGGGAGCGACTGATCGAAAATCGTATCGGTAACGTTGCAACTACGTCAGCCTAGAGCAGATTCCACCGCTCTATACTCAACACGATTCGGGCGCAGTTGAAGCAGGAGTATTGTGCGGTCCTTCAAAAGTATCGGTTATAGGCGCGTGGTTTACTGGTAACGATTATCGTTACGGCCCAAACGCCTTGCTTAACCAAAACAAGGCTATGCTGATAACCAAAGGCAGACAGTCTGATACGTGGTCCAACGTGAGGTGTTTCAGACCATACAGCTATCTTATGATCTATGCTTATGGCTTGGGAGCGAGTTTCGCCAGAGACACAGGTGAAGGCTTTGTTCAGGACGCTTCAGTGTACGCTGCCAGATTTGATTACGCTGCCGCGGCTAACCTAAATCTTTATGGAAGTTTCACTTGGGCCGAAAGATTTTCCAAGAGCGGTTATACTTGGGGATGTCTGGCTCCAGATGTAACTGCAGCCAATGGCTCCGTCGTGCTACAAAATGGCCCGTCAACTGCCACATCACAAATTCCTACCATACCTGACACTGCTCTAGGTTGGGAAATTGACGCTGGCTTCGATTGGAAACTGCTTGAAGGTCTAACTGCCCGAACGACTTTTGGCTATTGGGTTGGAAAGTGGTGGAACTATGCATGTGTCGATAAGAGTATTGCCAACTGGGGAAATTACCCAAGTGCGAATTCGGCCAATAATTGGCTGACCAGTCCCGGGAAAACGATCGATCCGGTTTTTGGTATCGACTTCAAGCTGGAAGGCACATTCTAAACCTAACAACATAACCATTTAACTAAAACGGAGGATCAAATTGATCCTCCGTTTTTTGTTCTTGTGATTGCGACTCAAAGAGGCAGAGCATCAGATGATTTACAGCCATCCATGAAACCAACCTAAACCGAGTAACAACACAAAAATAATCGAAATAAGCTGTTAAAAAACCTTGCCATTAAGCCTACCTCTAATTAGTATAAATTAAATATAATCATTGTTGTTTTCTGAACTAAGAAGATGAACGGAGGAGACTTATGAAAAGTTTGATACTATTGATAGTGATGGCGGCCTTTGTAGTGGGTTCTACCGGGGCAATGGCTGGGTCGGACCGGATATCCGAAGGTATCACGTGGCTCAAAAGGCGGCAGTGGCCGAAGCAAAAAAAATCGATGCGCAACTCAAGGCTATCGCGGATGATGCGGCAAAATTGCTTGAGGACAAAGGCAAATCAAAAAAGAAAGCAAAGTGATCCAAAGCTGGTTTTGCAGCATCCCCAAACGAAGACCCTTCTAGAAACCTCCGCTGGGGTATCAACGAGCGAGTTGACCCCGGCGGCTCATTCTCTTGCATCCGTTAGGTTTTGAGGAGCCACCATTTGCACATTATTGTTCGTATGTCTCCAACAGCCCCGTAGGGGCGGCGAAATGAGACTGTCTCAAAACTCAAGAATGGATTGAAATCGTGGCACGCAGCATGATTCATAGTATCGCAACACATTGAAAGAACAGATAACGTTTGGCTGAATTCAGATATTTTGGAATATTCATAGCACGACATTCGAAGCCTAATGGGTTTTGAAGACAGCCTCATAATAGCCCATGGCGACGGAGACTGTCTCAAAACACCTTTACAATTGAAAAACGGGCCGTCCGTAGGTCTAATTTTCGGAGCGCCAGGGGTAAGAGGGATTCTTGATATGTTTTGGCCTAAAAGTTCAGTTTACAGGGTTGACCAATCTATATTCTATCTCCTATCTCCCAGCTAAACACAGTGGCTGTGTCCTCCAATGCTTATAGATTTTCTTGAGATTGATCGCTGCGCACACTAAAGACCACTGAATCTTTGCGCTTTCCAAACCGAACACGGTCCATCGATTAAAGCCCATGTGGTGTTTAATCCATGCAAATACTGGCTCCACTATGGCTTTTCTCATTTTCAGAACATTTATTTTTTCAGGGTCCCGCCTTTTTGAACGCTGACGGTTTATGGCTTTGTAATTCACATCAACGCCCACGACCCGGCCATGCTTACCAGGACAACATTCATGTCTATAAGGACATTGCTTATAATCTTCACACTGATACCGGCGAGACTTGTTTTTGTTGCGGCCTTTCACTCTCATCTGGAGGTAAGTGAGCTTTCCGCCATGAGGGCATATGCAGCAGTCATTGGCCTCATCATAGGTAAACCATGAACTGTGGTAAGCGTTGGCCTGTGGAGATCGTTTGAAACCAACCTCAGACCCAGGGGGATTGGTCAATACCTCGTAGCCTCGCTCATCGGCTAGTCCTATTTGGGACCCACAATAATAACCTGCATCCGCAACATTCTCGTCAGCCACTGAACCAATATTCTGGTTGACTCGATCAAGCATTGGCACGAGCTGGGCGTTGTCATTACCTTCTTTGATTACGTCACAGGCTACAATCACCCCATTGGTCTTGTCGGCGACTACCTGGGCGTTATAAGCCAAGTCCACGGTTCGTTGGCTTTTCATGAAACGGGCTTCAGGCTCTTGCGGATTAACTCGTTTCTTGCCCGTTTCCGCAAGTTCAGCCAATGCCACGTTTATTATCTCTTTCCTCTTAGACGAGTCCCTTATCGATTTAGGTAGCCGATATTGACCGGTTTCTCCTTTTTCTGATCGTTCCACTTCATCGATAACTTCTTTGATTGATCCATCAAGCTTTTTAAGAAGCTTCTCCAAATCCTTCTTGCCCATCGCTCCTTGACGAGATGATCTGACGGCAATCTTTGTGCCGTCCAAGGCATTGATTACAAGCCCTATTAGCTCAGCTCTCAAAGCTACGAGAACTGTCTGTTTGAAAACATCCTTCAGAGCTTCCTTGTTATCTCTCCAAAATCTCCACAACGAGTTGTGATCCGGAGCGTTCATTCCTGTGAGCCATATCAGCCCCATATGTTCTCTAGAAGCTCTCTCAAGCTTGCGAGTACTGCGTATAGCGTTGACATAACCATATAACCAAACCTTCAAGAGCAGGTCAGATCCGTAATTGGGCCGACCCGTCTCCGCTTGCCGAATCTGGAAACCAAGAGCTGGTAAATCCAAAGAATCTACAAAATCCCTTATAAACCTCGCAGGGTGATCTTCCCCCACCCAATCCTCTACAGATGGAGGAAACATTAACGTCTGTTCATAGTCAGCCCTGATTTCTCTGCTCATCATCGCCTCGCTAAAGTTAATAATCTCGTTATAAATCAGATAATAAGATATCGCGAGACAAAATTGAGTTTTGAGACAGTCTCGACGCCGTGGTTAAACATGGGATCGGTTAGACGAACCATTTCAATCATTGAAGTCCCAATCATTTGGAGAAAATCCATGTTTTATTAATAAGGCTCGACGTTCCTGAACGAATGACATTTGTCGATGATGTAGATCCTGATTCCGTATGTAGTTTTTGACCTGTTCAATTTGTGAATGGCTGACAGAGAAAATTCCGTATCCAATTTGCCAGTAAAAATTTGAAAGTTCCGAATCATGAGTTTTTAACCATTTTGACGAACTCTTCTTCAGCTCCTCAACGATTTTTGCAATCGCATATTGACGCCCTAAAACAAAAAGGGAATGAACGTGGTCCGTTGTGCCATTTATTTCTAATTGAAAACACTCACAACTCTCTAATATTACAGCCATAAATCCAAACAACTGTTTGCGAATGCCGGGGTTCAATAATGGGGATCATATTTTACGCCGTACACCAAATGCACGTTGACCCCTGACAATGAATGTGGCATCGAGAATTTCCCCCCTTTCCGCCTATGACGCTAATGTCCCATAGCGCTGAGACTGTCTCAAAACTCAAGAATGGATTGAAATCGTGGCACGCAGCATGATTCATAGCATCGCAACACATTGAAAGAACAGATAACGTTTGGCTGAATTCAGATATTTTGGAATATTCATAGCACGAAATTCGAAGCCTAATGGGTTTTGAGACAGCCTCCGCGCTATGGGCTATTATGTGCAACCCCTCCAGGGTCTGGAATGCCTCACAATACAAATACATTACCCACATATTCCCGACAGCCCCGTTAGAGCGACGCCGTGGGTTTCTTTTTCAGCTACCCGACTATTAGCCG
>CAVQDX010000007.1:0-25667 GCA_963711335.1 uncultured delta proteobacterium
GCATGTCGTCCATCCGATTGTGATCTGTAGTCAGTTGTCCTTAATAATTAAGTAATGACTCAGACATTTCTTTTTTAAAATTCGCTGCAACTCTTCTGCTAAGTTGTGTTTTTCCGCTGATCGGGAGTTGTCTCAATTAGTGGTACTTTCAAACCTGGTTATTACATCACCCTTGGGTTGACTCTAGCGTGATATCACAGTCCGACAAGATGACGAGTCAAATCCGCATTAAGTATGTACTGGTTTCCGGTGGAAGGCACATCTCCGCTGGAGTTGAAAATTAGGAGCGGTACATCCGATTCGTGGAGAGATCCGTGGGACCGATAGGTAGGTCCTAACAGCTCCATTGGTGTGTCCAACTCTCCAAATACGGTATCCTTGTCTCCAACAATCACCAACTCCCCAATTCTTTCAGGCATCAATCCAAATCGGGAAGCCGCATCTTGTCTTGTAAGCACCTCTTCTACACCTTGAAGTTCACCTATTGCCGTCATGGCCTCAAAAGTGTCCCCAGGATCATTGAGCCAAACCCAAGCTGCGCCACCAAACGTTCGATGATGTTTGAGGTATTTGTCTCGTTCAGGTGAGAGAGCGAATTTCAACTTAATCCCTACCTCATTGCAAGCTCTCACCAAATCCCAACAGTGAGTCTTGTAGTTCATTCCGTGGTCCGCCGTTATGAGAAAGGCTGCGTCAGGGGCTGCGCCATGCGCCTCACCCAAAAGACTATCAAGATTGGAAAGATGCTCTCTCGACTCTTTTTCATCTGGCGCCCAAGCGTGCATAGGATAGTCCGTGGTGTGAACGTATAACAAACCGATATCGGGCCGATTTTTAATAATGTCGATTGCCACATGCCACAGCCAGTAATTTATTTCACAGCTATATACGCCAGAAGGCTTCCCGTATTTTTTTACGTATGCTGGCGGTGGGGCCTCAGCAGCCACCGCTATATCCGCATGCTTGCCGAGCAATCCTATGGTTTTCACCTTCGACGTAAGAAGAGCACATTTCACACCTTTGTTTGCGGCCTTCTGAATCATGGTTGGCCTTAGAATGTAGTCTGCTTCTTCCATATAGTGGCATTCCTCGGCAATGGGATCAAACCAGGAGTTCCCGGTAATACCGTGATCCTTGGGCAATGCGGCACAACAGATCGAAACATTATTAGTGTTGGTCACTGTAGGGAATATCGATTTAACCTCTTTATAGAATCCGCTATTCATCATATGCTTGAATACTGGCATGGGGCTTTGGTTAAGGTAGTCAAGACCAAAGCCATCGTAGATACTTACGACCACTCTTTGCTTTCCAACAATTATCACTTTTCTGCCCCCAATTAGCGCTGTAGTTAACTCGAGAATGAATATCCGCCAAAAGATATACCGCATCTTGCATTAGAGGTATGTGCCGTGTCATTCCGCACCATAAAGATGAAAAAACGCCGACAATATTTTCGGCATTAATAACAATATCTTCCGTCACGGATGATTTATAACTTCCCCTACTAAGAAACACCCAAAGGTTCGCTGCTTCAAGATTTTGACATCGATCTCACTTGGAATAGAGGGAGAAAAAACGAAGTTGACAGTATTGGCCAATCAAGCAGCTATCAGTCACGGTCTCCAGCTCAGCTTCACACATACAGGGAATTTGTCTAGCCCTCCTCTATTCCCATGTAAGAGAGGGCTAGAATAAAGAAAACCGTCACTCACGCAGCGTTTCACATCTTAAATTGCCGATGTCATTAGTACCTTTTTGTTGATAGTCCGGTCCGTTCAATGATTGATCTCATGCCCCCTCCAGAGGTGGCACAAAGGGTCTTTCCGGATGCATAAACACCGTTAGTAGCGCTCCTATCCCGCAGATTGCCACACTAAGCGCAAACGGTATGTCCCAATTGCCTGTCTTGTCTATCACAAGACCAAACACCACCGGTGATATGATGCCGGCCAAACCAAATCCAAAATTCATCAGTCCCCCTGCAACTCCTGCATATTCACGTGTAATGTCCATCGGGATGGCCCAAATGGTCCCAACTATTAATTCAAGACAGAAAAAGGAAGCTCCAAGAAGGACTGCTATAAGCGTAACATTCATCGTCATCATGGACGCATATAGAAAACCCCCTGCAAAAATCAGTGAGCCTGCTATAAAAGCATTTCTCGCAAGTCTCTTATTCTGGGTGCGGACTAGAATCCAATCCGACGTCGACCCGCCAAGCGTATCCCCAACCACTCCAGCAAAGAAGATCAAGCCTGCCAACAATGCGGATGACTTAAGGTTCAAATTATGTTTACTCATGAAGTAGAGAGGTATCCAGGAAATGAAGACCCACAGCATCCAGCCGTAGCAGAAATCTACAGCGGTGACTGACCCTATACGTTTGGAGAGAGCCAAGAAAGGGGTACGGGCTTTCCGAGATACTCTTGAAGGAGGTGGCAGAGCAGCTAATTCTTTTGCTGAAATGGACGGATGAGTCCGAGGGTCATCTCGAAAATACAACAGCCAAATCACAACCCATATTAAAGAAAGGACTCCACAGAACCAAAATGATATGCGCCATCCACCGAGCGCAACAATATATGCAACGACAGGAGGCGCTACCGCACCTCCGAATCTAGCCGCACTGTGCGTTATGCCCTGTATGAATCCGAACCGTGTTTCAGGGTACCAGTTTCTCATGGCCTGGGTAGCAGCGGAGAAGGAAGGGCCCTCACCACAGCCCAAAGCCAAGCGGACAGCAAACAAACTTATCAGACCACCCGTGAATCCTGTGGCTATAGTAGAGACTGCTACGACTAGACCACAGACCGCCAAAGTGATCCGGATCCCAAATCTGTTTGCTAACCATCCCCCGATTAGCTGACCAAACAGATACGGCCATGCAAAAGCGGAAAAGGCCAAACCGAGTTGAGTATTGTTTAATGAAAACTCTTTCATCATGTCCTTGGCCGTAACAGAAATATTAACTCGGTCCAAATACATGATTAGGTACATCGAACTTAGTATGACGGTCATCCAGCCTGTAGCGCTTAGAAACCGGCTAGGCTTCATGGTATTTGTATTCTCTGTTGTTGCCGAACTAGATAAGCCATGAGACGAAACTGGGTTTTTGGCGAACCCTGCGTCTTCAAGATTTTCGTTTTTCTTATCTGACATTGGCGCCTCTCTAGAAGTAAGTTCTGGTAGATTAGGATCTTAGCGTCGCATATAGGTGTCAGCGGAAAGCATACTACTGATCTCCTATGGCCACTAAACGGTTCGAAGGGAAAGTCCTTTTATCGATTACCAGTATCTATTCCCTTCCCTTCGACAAATTCACAGAGCTTGAGTCTTTGAATCTTTCCCGACGGACCTCTCGGCAAGTCTTCCAAACAAACAGAAACCTTGGGTGTCTTGAATTTTCCAAGGTGGCGCAAGCAGTGCTCCTCCAACTCCTCTTCACTAACTGCACAACCCGGCTTGAGGGTATAACAGACCATAATTTCTTCACCGTAGTGTTGGTCGGGTATGCCGCACGCCGCAGCGTCTAAAATCGCGGGATGACAGTATAGGCACTCGTCGATTTCCTTCGGAGCTATATTTTCTCCGCCTTTTATGATGAGCTCTTTTATTCTACCGGTGATGAACACAAAACCGTCATCATCCATGTAGCCCAAGTCGCCGGTATGAAACCATTCGTCTGGTTCCAGAGACTTGGCAGTAATGTCAGGGGCCTTGTAGTACCTCTTTCATAACGTTGTCGCCCTTGATCATGATTTCGCCCACCACACCTCTGGGACGTTCGTTATCCTCTTTGTCAATGATCTTGGCCTGATTTCCGATTGCTTGCCCCGGAGATCCGTATTTCCGTTTGGTAGGATCCAATGGGTTAGAAAATACCGGCGCCGCACACTCTGTTATGCCCATTGTTTCAATAATTGAAATCCCGAATTTCTCTTCAAATGCTTTGTGGAGAGATGGAGGCAGAGCTGACGACGCAGATCTGCCAAAACGAACCTGTTTTAGGTTATATCCCTTGCCTTCTATCTCGGTACCCGCAACCAAGTAAGAGATGATAGTTGGCACGACAGAGAACCACGTGCATCTATAATCGGAAATGAGTGACCAAAAATCAGTTGCGCTGAAGCGTTCAGGCATGACGACGGAAGACCCGCTCACAAGAGGGGCCATTACAGAAACAATTTCAGCATTAATATGGTACAGAGGCAGAGAAACCAATCCAATGTCATTTGGCTCCAATTGGTGAGCCAACTTGACATTTTCTCCACCAGCTATCATGTTTTTGTTGGTCAAAACGCAACCTTTCGGCACTCCAGTGGTTCCGGAGGTATATAGCAGGAGAGCCGGATCGCCGGGAGTAACCTCGGGCAACTCATGGTTCGATTGATCTATTTCAGGGAATATCTCTTCAGCGTCTTTATCGATGACAACTACTTCAATCTTTCTGGTGACCGAACTCAGCGCTTCCATAAGTCTTTCACGCTGGAACTCTGTCACAAAAATCAATTTCGTATCGGAATGATCCAGTACGTAGGTCAACTGGGTCGGTTGCGCCTGCAGGTTTATGGGCGCTATTACAAGGCCGGCGTACATAGTGCCAATGAATATCCTGGATGTCTGATATCCATTACCCATCATAAAGGATACCTTATCTCCCTTAATAAGTCCCAGCTTCATATATTGTTTGCCCAACTGCATGCAGGAGTCCCTCAACTGAGCGTAAGTCATTTTTAGTTTTGGGTCCGATGCCACCACGAAGACCTTATCTGGCTGATTCTCGGCCTGTCTATCGACGCATTGTCTAATAGTAATCATGAGCCCTTCGCCTCCTTAGTCCTGGAATGGAGAAATGCAACGAGTTAACACTTCGAACTGACAGATCAAAAAGATGAAGACGCTTGGTTATGAGGGCTATTTTTAAATAGGCTCCATCATCGTGATATGCCAACGCCAGCTTTTCAAAAGGGCAAGCTGGCTTGAAAATCGCCAATGGCTCAGTCGATGATCGAGCCCTCCCGGTCTCACATGTATTCGAATCCCAACTGAAAAGCTTTTCTGTTCTCATCATGATACTTTGGAATGACCGACAGAATACTCTCCAAAACCAGGTTCGTGTCCAGATCCTTTTCAAGCAGTTTCGCCATCGCACCTAGCGCAATGGAGTTACTGAAGATTGGCCTGCCGAAATTATCTATCGCAAGCTGTTTTGCGGGTAGAGCCTTTTGATTACACGGAAGAGTATCGTCGATCGTCTCAACAAATGCAGGATCGTAGATGATCAGACCATTTTCTGGAACAGTGTTTTTGAAGCGGTTGTAGGCGGCTAGGGACAACGCCACAAAAAAGTCGGGATTTTCACACATGGGGCTGTCGATGAGTTCCTTCGAGAATACGACTTGTCCTCGGACGTAGCCGCCACGCATCTCGGTACCATGACTCTTGAGCATGGTTACGTGGAGTCCTTGTTTGACTGCTGCCTCACCCAGGACCTGGCCCAGTCTGACAACCCCTTGTCCGCCAAATCCGCTAGCGACTATTTCTATTCTTTCTTTCATAGCGCTCCGGTCCTCCTGATCTTTTCGACCGAATTCCAGACAAGTTCTGAAAACTCAGGTCTCGAATTACTTGCGTCATGCCATACTCCGGTGGCCCAGATAGTGTCTTGTCTTTCCTGTCCCAGCGGCGCAGCGTGATCCTTGATCCACCGATAGATGTCAACTTGATTACGTGAACCCAAGTGCCGTGAAGCGAAATTTGTTGGACATGGATAAGGCATATGAACAAGGGAAAAACCTCTGTTTAGAATCGCCTTTTTTACGCTCTCGACTGCAATGGCTCCATCCATGCAGACTTGTCGGGCGAGGAAAGTAGCCCCTGCGCCCTTCAATATATGCATGACATCCATGCCCTCACTCATTAGGTTGTGTTCAAACATCCCGTACGGACTGGAGTCCGTTTTCGCCCCTTGCGGTGTAGTGAAACCGAATTGTCCGCCAGTTGATTGATAACCTAAGTTGTCATTTACAATTACAGTCATGTCAGCGTTTGATCTGGCGGCGTGAATAAGGTGCATCAGACCAATTCCGAAAGCATCGCCGTCTCCTACAGTTAAAATAATCTTTTTTTCCGGGGGTAAGGGTATGCGCAAGCCACGAGCAATGGCATACACCCGGCCGTGAGTTCCAGCAAAACCATCACCCTTCCACGTAGCAAACGTTTGACGTCCGGCGCACCCTATTGAAGTGCCCCAAACAATATCAGCCACTCCGAGACCCAATTCCGCTATGGCCTGGATGACTATTTTGTGGTTGATTCCGAGACCGCAACCCGAACAAGCCGTGCTCGGAATTTTACGGGTCCGTAGGTAACTTTCTATCAGTGACGTTGAAGAGTATTCCATTACCATGCCTCCAGCTCCCACCCCTTGCGTTCCAGGGGCTGGTTCTTCAATAGCTTCTCAAAGGTCTCGAGAAGATCCGGGATGGTTGGTAGATCCCCGCATGTGCCGAGGAAGTGTACCTCTGAATCTTTTGGGGTGGCTCGCTGAACTTCTCGGACAAGCTGGCCGTCCCAGTTTAGTTCCACGGACAGATACTTCGCTTTTCTCGTAAACAAGTCGTCAGGAAAGGGCCACAAATTGATTAGTCTGAGGGCGCCAACCTTCAGCCCCTTACTTCTGGCGGCGGCAACTGCGGTGTTCACAACTCTCGAAGGAGTGCCGAAAGACACGACTATTAGATCGGGATCGTCATCCATAAATTTTCTCTCATAGTGGTGACTAAAAAGACTCCTGTTGTTACGCACTTTGTAAATCAAACGGTATGCATGCTTGTGGTGGGCTTCTACCTCCTCGATGTCATAACCTTCCGGCGTGGGAGTCCAATCAGAGCAAAGTCCTCCAGTGTTGGTCCCCATTTGCACAGGTGGAATGTCCAGAGCATCGGTAAAAGGATAAAAGTCAGGGCCAGCGTTAAATGTTCGAGGCCAAACACGGAACCCCATCTCTTTCATTTCCTCTTCGTTCTCCGGGACGCTTATGTCCTCGAACCCGTCAGTTATCAGCTGGTCAGCCAAAACGGTTATAGGCATTCTCAATCTTTCTGCTAGATAGAATGCCTCAACAATCATTAGCATAGCCTCTTGAGCTGAATTTGGGGCAAGAGTCACTGCCTCGAAATTCCCACCCTGGGTGGGATAGCGGGTCAAATAAAACTCACCCTGTCCTGGAGCCCCTGTAATCCCGGAAACCGGGCCTACTCGACCGGAGTTCATGACCACCAACGGCATTTCGCACCCAATTGCCCATCCATAAGGATCAGCATAGAGTATGAACCCTGGGCCTGAAGTTGCGGTCATGGTTTTCATGCCCCCGAGTGTAGCCCCTATGCAAAGATGCATGGCTGCGCACTCGTCCTCAGCCTGAAGGTAAACCCCTCCAACTTGTGGTAGGCGATAGCTCATTGCTTCGGCCAACTCTGTTGCTGGTGTTATGGGATAGCCAGCGAAAAACTTGCATCCAGCAAGGATCGCCCCCTCTGTGATGGCAAAATTTCCTGTTTCTAAATAACGTTTCATATTTTAGATCTCCCCAATTTTAAGAGGTTGCTTCTCTGACATCGATCGCAAAATCGGGGCAAGAGAAGAAGCACTTGAAGCAGCCTACGCAATGGTCCGAAGATTTGACTTCCATAGGCCTGTACCCTTTTGCGCTGAATGTAGCTGAGGGTCCGAACGTGCCAACACCACAGACCTCGACACAGTAGCCACACTCCTTACATTTCTCGGTGCTCAGAATAACCTCAAATTTTCGTGCGTCACAGGAGAGACATCTTGAGGCTTCTGCTCTCACCTGTTTTATGGTCATCGGTAACTCGACTTGGTCAAAACCGACAGATCTTTCCCATATTTTGAGGTGTGGAAGATCGATACGCTTCTCCATGGTAGTGGGAAATTTTGGGAGTATTATCGAATCTTCCGGCGAGGCCAGTATTTCGGTAATGTCACCATCCCCGCCTAGATATTTGTCAATGGAAACAGCCGCCACTCGTCCCTGAGCAATTCCCTGGATTATTGATGCCGGCCCCGTTACTACATCACCACCGGCAAATACCCCAGGCTCGTCAGTGGCCAAGTTGTCCTTATTCGCACTAATCCTATTTCCTTTGATCTTGACCTTGGATTCTTGGTTGAGGAAGTCAAGGACCGGGGACTGGCCTATAGCCAAAATAATGGTATCAGCTTCTACCCGGTGGGTGATTTCTTCGTCATACACCGGATTGAAATTACACGCATTGTCGAACACTGAGGAGCACCGTTTAAAGCCAAGGCCGCTTGCCCTATTGTCCCCCAACACTTTTTTCGGCGCCCATTGATTGTTGATGAATACGCCTTCTTCTTCGGCTAGAGCAATCTCCCAAGGGTGGGCAGGCATTTCCTCCCGGCTTTCCAAGCAAAAGATCTGAACGCTTTTTGCTCCAAGTCTCCTGGCCGTTAGAGCCACATCGATGGCTACATTGCCCCCTCCTACCACCGCTACATGGGTTCCTATTTGAACATCCTTGCCGAGAGCGACATCTCGTAAAAATTCCCATCCCCACAAAACACCAGTCTTATCACGCCCCTCTAATGGGATTTTGGCGGAAGAAGCTGCTCCTGCGGCGATAAAAACAGCATCATGTTCCTTCTTGACTTGATCGAGGGTCAAGTCCCGGCCTATCGATAAGCCACCCTTAAACAACACTCCCAAGTCCAGAATAATTTTCAGGTCTTTATCAAGTCTGTCTTCAGGCACACGGTAACTAGGGATACCGTAACGCATCATGCCCCCGGGCTTGGGAAAGGTATCCATAACTGTGACTTGATGACCCTTTGTTGCCAAATAGTATGCGGCGGTAAGCCCGGCAGGCCCGGCCCCAATTATGGCTACCTTCTTGCCGGTGGGCACGTCCCTTTTTTTGTTCTTAAGCCAAATGTCACCGCCATTATCCACGGCTGCCCTTTTCAAGGCCCTTATGGCCAGGGGATCTCCGAACTGCCTGTAAGCGCAAACATCTTCGCAAGGAGCGAAGCACGCATCGGCACATACTGTGGGCAATGGCAATTTTTCCCTGAGCACGGCCACTGCCTGGTCAAAAAGGCCATCTTGAACCGCGCGAATGTATCGCGGAACATCAACGCCAGCAGGACAGGTGGCGGTGCAACGCGGGATTACGAAATCTTCTCTGTTAACCCGGATGCTCATGAATTATTTCCTCCTCAGAAATGCCGGACCAGCTGCGTGAAGTAGTGCGCCCGGTTACGTTTCAAAAAAAACTCTTAGCAATATCTGCGCCAAAACATGACTCGTTGATCTCTGAGCAGCTATGACCCTAATTTTGTTACATAATATAAGGCAGTGTAATGCTTGCGATTTAGGTCGGAGGGGGAGAATACTTGAAAAACAAGTCATCATGAATGTTCGGAATCTCGGACATGTCCGGATATGCGAACACAAGGTTGAATTGAGGTCAGGAGATTATGGATAGCAGATTATGTTTTTGACATTTATCATAAAGAGTTGATCGGGAAATACCCAGCAGTTTAGCAGCCCTGGACATGTTGCTGGAGGTGAGCTTGATCGCACGCGCCAAGACAGTTTTTTCGAAGAGAGCCATCTCTTCAGAGAGACGGTTGTAGGGGTTTCCGGACAACTCGTTACTCCCGCAAGTTAGGCCCAGAACCTTTGTGGTTAGTTGCTCCACATCTATGATCGAATTCTCGGCAAGACTCAAGGCACGATCTATAACACTTTTTAATTCTCTAACATTTCCTGGCCAGTCATAAGTCTCTAGCGCCGTTAAAGCCCGACTAGATAAGTTTATGTCTATCCGTTCCGCAACTCTTAGGAAGTGTTTTGCCAAAATAGGAATATCTTCGGGCCTCTGAGACAAACGTGGAATTTCAACGATCATCGTGTTGAGTCGATAATAAAGGTCATCGCGAAACTCTCCACTGTTAATCATTGCCTGGAGGTCTCTGTTGGTAGCCGCAACCAGCCGGAAATCTACTCTGGAGGACCTTGTTCCACCAATTCTATCTAAAACTTTGTTCTCCGTTACTCTGAGGAGCTTGGCTTGAGCGTTCAGAGGAAGTTCACCAATTTCGTCCAGAAACAGTGTACCTCCGTCAGCCAATTCAATTCGACCGGGTTTACCTCCACTCTTAGCTCCAGTAAATGCTCCTGTTTCGTACCCAAACAACTCTGATTCCAAAAGGTCCTTTGGAACAGAGGCGCAATTGACACACACGAAAGGCCCACTGCTCCTTCCGCTCGCTGAGTGGATGGCATGAGCAAACAGTTCCTTTCCTGTGCCGGTAGCCCCCATAATTAAGACCGGTGAGTCCGTCTTAGCGAATTTGTTAGCCAAAGTTTTTGCCCCTTTGATGGCGTTACTCTCACCAATTATTGAATCAAAATTATAAATTGGAGAGAATGCAACTTCTAAAGCCAACTTCTGATATTTTACGGCGCGTTCAAGCAAATTAAGTTTCGTCACCAAGTCTCTAAAGTCCTTGTAATCACGGAATATTGTCTGCAGGATTACTCCTACAGTTTTCCCATTTGTTTTGAGCGGGATACGATTAACGAGAAGAACCGTGTCAGTCCTGAACGAGCACTTCTGGCCGATCTCTGGCATCCCTGTAGCAAGAACCTGTGACAAACGAGACTGCGGAAAATACTCCTTAATATGTTCGCCAACTACCTTATGGCGATCGACCTTCAACAGGTCGGCGTAAACCTCATTCATAAATATGATTCGGCATTCGGTGTCACAGACAATTATGCCAGAATACACGTTATTCAATACCATGCCCATAAATTCAACCAGCTCGGGAATTCTCGTCAACGGTTGGCGAGCGGAAGTTATTGGCGTATCTCTAGTACTTGACCGCTCCTGAACTGTGGAGGAGGTATCAGGGATCGTTTGCTCCAAAGTTTTGTTGTTCATCTAGATCTCCGAAATAAATTTACAAAAGACCCTCTGCAAAAATAAGTTTATTGGGTTTGAGCGTAGCTGATAAATGAGCTTCATGACCAGTCCTGTGATAAAGTGTTTAAAATTGGCACATACCTTGTCACAGGATCATCTTGGAATCAAGGAGCTTCTGGATCTTCGAGGCGAACCCTAATCTCCGCCTGAATTTCCCTTGGCCTTAACGCTGGGGGTATTTTAATATAGTAGGATAGTAATTGTGAGTCGCTTCGACCAATAACCATATGCCTTTGATGCAGGACTAAGAAACGGCGGCAGATGGTCCTTCTAACTGGGCAATGGGAAAATCTTCGTCACCTACATCGGTGACATCTCGTAGACCCTGCTGGACCTAACACCAAATATATTGATGGAACAAAGGCTTGGAGTGAGCAGAAATACCTGGAGATTAATGGAACGATATTCTTTTAGTCTCCACAAAAAAGTTTGACCCGTTGGTTAAACGGGCCAAAGGAAGGATTAGGTTTGGTTTGTCGCTAGGTTGGAAATAATCATTGTATTAAGATGTTGTCAAGTTTTTTTATAAACTAAATTAAATAAATATACATTATAACGTATATAAATGTTTTAATCAGTTAATTTAATTTGATATTTTATTACATTATATTTTTATTAAGAGACTTGTCTTGATTAACAAGTTGAGAACGGCGTTTACACTTATGCCGTGAGAGGCCCAAATTTTTATGCAAGAAATCATTTCAAATATAGATGTGCCCCAGTGGGCTGGATCTTTGCCGAGTTTGGATACGGCGACCCCTGAACAGAGAGACTTCTATTACCATTGGTCAAGGGAACTTGAAACCGGTAATTACATTGAATTGGGAGATAGCCGAGCCTATATCTGGGTCTATTTACACAGTCAAATTAAGACCTTTTTGACCTCGACAGACATAGAAACTCTAGTAACAAAGCTAAAAAGCATTAATACAGCCTATCATGACTACAAGAGTGTTTCAGACACGGTTATGAAACTCATTGGTGATGCTTATATAAGCCAAGGGAATTACGATAAGGGTTGGAATTACCTAAAGAAGACAGTCGGCCTACGAGTCGCGGAGACTTTGAGCGTCAAATCAAAATGCAATGACAAATCTATAGATGGAGAAACTCTCATTTCCCTTGGATCTGGAAGTTCAAGTGTTTTAACAAAATTTGGCAAAAAACACCGAGAAGAAATCGTATCTCTTGTAAGTGCGTTTCTGGAGGACTTTCATAGAATTCATGGTCAGAACCTCATAGAGTATATGTGTGGCGGACTTGACTACGGAAACCTAACCACTTCCGATTTTGACAGATTTAGAGAGTTTTACCCAAAACAAGACGATTATAATCGCATGGTAAAATGGTATTCCAAAGACAGGTGGCGTTATGGGCGGACATATGAGTATTATTTGTTTTCAGGTGTAGATGTGAGTAGGTGTCATTTTGACGCTTCACTCTCCCGATACATTGAGTGCCAACCGGTTCCATACGTCATAGAAGTCGCATGTGTCAATGAAGCAAAAAGAATCGTAAGAGAGTCTGAAAATACATTCAGAGAAGAGATGGGCGTCTATAGAGTTGGAGAGGAATGGCGTAGTGAAACAGAACTCTTCAAAAAGATTTTAAACGCATTCCCTGATGAAAAGGTAATACATCATGGGAGACCATCCTGGCTAAACCGCCAACACTTAGACATCTATTTTCCTAAAAGAGGTATTGGAATTGAGTACCAAGGAGAACAGCGCCAAAAAGCCGTCGATTCCATTAAGGGGGAAGAAGGGCTGAAGAAAAGGCAGAAATTAGACAAGAAGAAAGTAAAATTGTGTCGAAAAAATAATTGTAGATTGGTCTATGTCTATGAGAATTACCAATTAGATGCGGTTATCAAGCAAATAAGGACTCTCTTGGACGAATAATTTCCCTATGCGCTAAAGATGTATCTATCGGAAACGGAAGAAGGTCAGTAGATACATAAAAGCAAAATGTTCATTTGTTCGTAGGGTCTCCATCATCTACAATGGCTTTCAGAATGGCCCTTTCCTCAACGTTGGGGATGATTCCCTTGCAAGTGACTGAAATCACGAGAGCGCCATCTTGATTACGAAAATCCACTTCCGCTCTGGCGCGACCTTTTGGGTCAATATCAGTGAAAGTCCACACACAAGTTATCGTGTCTCCAAAATACACCGGCCTTTTAAACGAAAAATCCATACGCGAAGCTAATACTCCGATTTGCCCGCCAATTTCCGTGAGCATGCTCCCAACGAGCAGTCCGTGACATATACGTCCTCTGAAGTTTTTAGCTTTTGAGAAACGGTCGTCAAAATGGACAGGGTTGTAGTCACGCGTAATGGCAGCGAAACTCAACATGTCCTGTTCCGTAAAAGTGCGCGAAATAGAAAAGTGGTCTCCTGTTTTCAATCCTTCAATAGTTTTGTTTCTGATATCTGTCATTAGAATTCACCTTACGATTGAGCCTCTTGCAAAATAGTTCCAGGGTAAGTGGTAACATGTTGGTCGCGTCACGGGCAATAGATCAGGATCTCGGGCTGGGATTACCGAATCCTCGTTCCCTTATCTGCCGGCAAACCGACTCAGGCGAATAGACGCAGGCATTCTCCTTATGTACGGCCTGAAGGAAGGTGTAATCGCTGTTTCCTATTTCTCTCAGGGCCAGACGGGGAACAATTCGGGCGTTGACTCGAAAGCGCTCTTCGAATCTGAATGAAAAGATCGATACGTTAAAGCTGAACAGGTTCAGGGAGTGGTAATAGGTCAGTATGGCCGAAAGGCCCTCCAGGAAGGAACTGAGAGTTTCTTCGCCCACCTCAAGCAAGGATTTCTGATTGGGCAAGATGCACCAGATGTCCGGTATATGACTCATGGGAGCAAAACCTACGGTCCAGAAGGTAGGGCCTATCTCTCCGATGTAGCGGGACGCCTTTTCTTTCTCCGCGTGGATGAAGTCGTCCCAAAACTCTACGCCATTTTCGCGGTAATACCTTTTTGCACACTCGAGTTGGAGCCGCATGTGGTTCGTTGGACGCTCCCCGCACAGGACCTGAAGGTGGGGGTGAACCAGACTTGAACCTGCCGGCGGCATGTAGTTCCAATTGATGGAGAAGCAGTTTATTCCGGGGTCAACGTCGGCGACCCTCCGGATGAACTCCTGAACGACTAGAAATGCGTCATTCATCATTTCGGGTTTCAGCTCTTCCATCCGAACGAAGTGTTGGGGAGAGAAAACGGCCACGCCCACGTACCGATCCAGGGGCAGAATGTTAGGAACGAGGGTCGCGTTTCCTTTTCGAATCCTTCCTTCCGGAAGCAGTTCCTCAGGGAATCGAGGGGTGGAGTTTTCGATAGTCTCCGGGCAGAAAGGGCAGAATATCCCCTCCGAACGCTTGAAGGTTTCTTCGATATTTGGGATTTTCGGAGGCTGATAAGGGAGGTTGAAGACGCGTCCGGTCATACCGGTCAAAGGGTCCGTACGGATCTCAAAGGTAATTTCTTGTCTCTTTCCCTCTCGGATCAGGGTCATTTTATCGTAGAGTGTTTCAAATGTAATGGGCATGCAGGCATCTCCTTGAGGCCAAAAAGATACTTGGCAAAACCTAGAGCCGTTTGTACCATTCTTTAAAAAAGGATAACACGAACTGCGGCAGTAGGTAACGATAATCTCGGACCGGCCCATCCACAAAATTATAAAACGGCACTTTTTTTTGCGTGAATCTATTGGGGCTGCCGTCAAATTTGCAACCGGTTCTCAGTCCGATATTTTCATGACTCTATAGAGAGAACGGATACAACCTACATGTTTTTTGCTGCCTTTCTGAGAATGTGCTACCGGTGTTGGCTATCCATCTCCATGTCCCGATACAGAACTTCCACAGCGAATATAGCGCAACCTATGGGCGAGCGAAGAATGGCCGATAATCCCGCTGCTATACCAATGATGACATTGGTTCGCCTTTCCTGCTCTGAACGATTGAAAACTGAAGCGTAAATTGATCCAATCCCGGCGCTGATAAGGGCTGTTGGCCCTTCCCGGCCGGCAGATCCTCCTGATCCTATCGTTATCGCTGAGGCGATCATTTTTATAATAGGCACTCGCGGTCTAAGATATTCGGCGCTTCTGTGGTACGCTTTAACAGCCGGATTGGTCCCGTGGCCTTCGGCCTCGGGAGCTATTGAATAGACCAGTATTCCCGAGATTAGACCTCCCAGGGTAGTGGACAACGGGATCAGCAGACGACTATGCGGGCCGAAAAACTCCAGTAACACCCCTCCTTCCTCCGGTAATCCTGGAGGTCGGAAGCCCCAACCAACCAACCCAGGAAAAAATTCTGGGAGCCATTGAGCAAAAACATATATAATTGAGCGCTTAAAGCTCCCACCACTCCAAGGAAAAGCGCATCGATAATCAGTCGTTGGTTTCGAGTCATGTGGCCAATCTCCACAGGCCAATCGTATCATTGTAACTGAAAAAAAACATAATCATGATGTCAATCAGATTCAAAAAAAGCCCAACTATAATTCGTATTTCCTTCTGATTATCTACGAATCAAAGACAACCACATCGCATCTATATTTAGTGGAAAATTGAATGAAACAGGAGGCACATAATGGATTTGCAACTCCTTATCAGCTTTGGAATTGTGTTGTTTGCTTTAGCTGGCTTCTTTGTCCTGGCTCAGACCCTGTGGCGGACATGGCAGGCAAAAGGGTGGATGGAGGGGTTCAACAAAGCTAACAAGAACAGCGTACAGTTTGGTGTGGAACAGCGCGGGGGGTGGAAAGAAAGCGCATGTTATAGGTATTGCATGGGTCAAACGTTTTCAGGTATCGGGAGTCCTTCCTTTCACTGTGCAGCCAAATGCGGACTTCGATAAAAAATATTTTATCCGTTTTGGCTGTAAGATATTGCTTTGTAAAAAAGCTGTGATGGATCTCAATGCCTTGTATGAATATCTAAAGGTCAGTTACATGAAAAGACATGATTTCTGCCTTCTTGGTTTTAAAAGATATCCAGGAAGGCGAAGAAGTCATGCATTTTAAACTAAGCTATTGTACAATAATCAACTTGTTCCTTTCAGCTTCGTGATCTTCCCGAAAAGATCTGATTGGCCGGTGGCCTGTTTAAAATATGCAGGAATTTCTTGTGACGGGCGCCGACAAGTCGAATATGTTTGTAAACGATAAGCTTGGCAACATACTCAATCAAAAACCAGCTTCCGCAATAGCCCCATATCAGACCTACATTCGCCCAGGTTATTGGCGCGATTAGTCCAAAAAGATAAACAACCAGCAGTGTGGCAAGGACCTTGCTAACTACCGTACACCATATCAACATAGGCGCAGGAAACGGACGATAAAAAAAGGACGCTGAGTTCGCGCTACAAAAAGTGTTAAGTGCCCAGCAACTGCCAGTTTAAGGAAAATAAATGTTTGGATTTGCGCTATGTCAAGCCCCAGCCATCTCCTCAATGGACTCCAGTCTGGAGACTATAGATTTCATTCTGGAAAGCGCGAGGGCGCCTACTGCCATGGTGACTGAAAGGACTGTGGACATAGCCACTGGAATAGAGGCCACGGTAAGAATAAGGGGAAATTGCACAAGCTCCAAAAATGGACTCCCACGCTCTAACTGGACTAAGATCAGTACAGCGACTAAACCTAGGAGTCCGTCGGACTTAGCGTGACCGACTCTCCTCTTAGCAAGCGCAGTACAATCTCTCTTTTACGTCTGGCGCTCCATCGCTGAGTCGACTTCGGTGTGGGCCCGACTGACCGCCAGTCGCCCCAAATTGGCCCAAATATTCCGCTTTACAAGGACTTTGGACGGTGATCCTCTAAAGTCTAGTCCTTACATCTTGGGCTCCTTGCCTGGTTTGCCTGATTTACTGCTTGGTTTAGCGCATTCCTTTTCCTTCGCTTTTACCGCTTCTTCCTTGGTCTTGAATGGGCCTGCTATGGTCGCAGGTGTTTTTTCTTTGGCCTTGATGACCTTGCAAACACCCCTTTTGTCCTTAATTACAACGTAGTTGTCCCCTGCGGCAAAAGCGGCCACAGTTGTCAGGACAAAAATCACGGCTATGAAAAAACCGATTAAACGTCTTGCTTTCATCATGCCCTCCTATCGATGAGATCTCATTAATCTTAACATTAACATGGGTTAGAAAAGAGCAATTCAGAGGTGCACCGTTAAGACTTGTCGATCATCTTCAATGTCGCTCGATGAACCGATTAGAGATTCCGCAAGAGAATTGAAGCTCATGCCCTCAGCCTTAACGGGCTCTTCAGCCACTGTCCCCACCGAATAAATTCTATTTTTTCGGTAGTTCGTCTTTTATCTTTTCCTTCACCTTGTCGATCCCTTCTTCTGCCTTTTCCTTTAATTTCTCAGCGGCGTCTTTGGCCTTTTCAATACTCGGGCCAGCTTTTTCTTTGAGCTTTTCCGCCTCACTTTTAGCCTTCTCTAACTCTTCAGCGGCTTTGTTTTTCAGTTTTTCATATGCGCTTTGTGGACAGGCTTTCTCTCTTGCTTTTTCCGCTTCTTCTTTAGTCTTGAATGGACCAGCCATGGTCGTGGGGGTTTTGTCTTTGGCTTCGATTACCTTACAAACCCCGTTTTTGTCCTTGATTACGAAATAACTATCTACCGCGGCGAAGGCGGCCACAGTTGTCAGGACAAAAACCACGGCTATGAAAAAACCGATTGAACTTCTAGCTTTCATGCTGCCCTCCAATGAATGCGATTTTATTTATAATAGTATTAACCTGGTTTTTCGAAATGCAACTTACACGCTCGTTGATTATTCACTGGATGCAATTTTCTGAAGATTTAAATATGTCTGTGGATGTGTGAAATAAGGAAAGGCCTCCTGTAGAGCGCATGTCTACCGAGGCCATCATTGTTGAGGTCAATATTCTTTTACTAGTTTAACTCAACGCTCGATCGGCAATCATTTACAATATTGGTTTAGCTGAGACTAATTACTACGGGGGAATTGTGAACCCCTTGGGATTTGACTGGTTTGTCTTTGAGAAAAATTGGACCCTCCAGGGGCGCAACAGCTTGCGGCGTTGACAGCAGGGGTTGTGGAGTTGAACGAGCAACAGGAAGCATTACCAAAACCACCTTGAGGACTTCCAAGCCCTGAACTAAAATTGCCACCCTGGTAGCCATTACCACCACAACAACCGCCGGCATAGGCCAAGCCGCCTCCCGCAATTAACAAAACTCCTAACATCAATACCAATTTTTTCATGAGCAATTCTCCTTGAAACTTAAATTGAAGCATCCAGTCGGACGCCTCTGCCCCCGGTTTGTTCCGGCAGTGATTCTTATTACAAACGACATAAGAATAACCCACGCTTAGAATCAAAAAAATTCTGGTGAATTTCTCTCGGGTGAATAGCGATTGTTTATGAAATCCTTCGGGTATAATATCCGGTTACCGTTCGACAAAGATTGGAGAATGGGCGCCGCAACAAATGAAATTGGTTTTTTATGTAACTCTAACTCTAGTTTTTATGATCGGATTGACTTTGCAGTCTGAAGCTCAAGTATACAGGATCCAGCCTGTTGGGCATGTTGTCAAAAATGCCGGAAACGCTGAGATTGTAATTTTATCGCGGTACAAGACGCTTTACTAGGACTGGGGGAGTTCTCTCATGTTCTTGTTTTCTATTGGTTCGACCGGAACGATTCTCCGGAGAAAAGAGACATACTGAGGGTTCATCCGCGTGGAAACAAAGAAAACCCCCTTACTGGAGTCTTTGCAACACGTTCCCCAGTTCGGCCAAATCTTATCGGATTGACGGTGTGCAAAATAAAATCCATCAATGATTATACAATCAAAGTTGATGATATAGACGCCTTTGATGGAACCCCCATAATTGATCTCAAGCCTTACAGACCTGGCGTTGATTGCGTTCCTAACGCGACTGCTCCCAATTGGGCCAACCGCACTGATAAAGACAAAAAGCATTAGCGTAAAAATCGGCAGTTCGCCCTAATCTACATGGCGTAGTTCTCGGGCGATTTCGGGGATAACTCTGTTGCTTTGCGTTTGTGACTCATCAAAGCCGATTACAAGGGCGATTCTTGCAGCGCATAAATGATGGGTGAAAATCGAGGCGATTGTGGACAAAAGCCATTGGACAACGAATTACAGTTCAGCAACGTTACTGGCAAATTCTCGAGTACCGACATTCATAGACGCGGTTAACGCAACAGCCCACAACAAGATTATCATCATCTACGATCAGAAGCCGATTACCGGTTCATTGAATCTCACGAAGGCCGCCGAAGAGAAAAACGTAGAGAACATGTTGATGATCAAGTCGCCAGAACTTGCAAAATTGCATATCGGGAACTGGAAGCATCACAAGGAACATTCGGAGCCCAATGAGCCAAGGGATTAGCATGAACCTTGCTTGATCCCCAATTTCATGTGACGGCCAACAGGAGAGATCATATGAAAATCAAAATCTTGCTAGCTACTGTGTTTCTGCTTTTCCCGTTGGTAGCTTTTGCGGGAAAAACAGTCCGTGACGGGAGTGGAAACCTTGTAGAAACATGGACCAAACGTGGGAATAGAATCGAAATCAGAGACAAGGACAACAACCTGATCCGGGACCGTCACAAGGTAGGCGACCGTATTGAGGCGCAGGACGGGAACGGAAATTTAATCCGTGAGGAATCTGGTGACCATGATTAGCTGAATCAGCTTTCTGAGCGACTTCCCCCTTCGCTTACAGAACCAACAAAATGTGGAAATGACGAGAACAGATTAAGCCTCTAAGGCCATTGTTTTATGTGTGCAAATACCTACGCCCTGGTCGCAATTTTATCAGACAACAAATTGAATTTGTGGTGAATCATTTCTCCATCATACACGGATGTTGCCCGGACTTTGACACAACATGAACATCCTGTTGAGGAAAGGGTATGGACGTATTCCTGGTAAACTTCTTCAGATGGCTGAGGCGTAACAGGAGGTGATCCCTTTAGGTGTGATTGTATTTGATGTGGCAAATACTGCCAGACTGGACTATCTCGCCGTGAGTCCAGATAGTCCATTGCGTGTCAAGTATTCGATGGCCCAAAGTGCGCATGAGGAGTCCCAGCGATTCGGGTTAAGTGTTTCTTCTATCAGCGCATAGGCCCTTCATGATGTTACTCCTCTCTAATTGCCTTTAGAGCGTCAAGGGGGCCCCACGGAAATGTATACCTCCCAATTTAGAGATCCATGAACTTTTTCTCAATTGAGATCAAACGGGTCACTTCCAGGACAGAATCGAGAGATGTATTTTATTCTCGGGATTGAAGATTCACAGAACCCGAACATCATAAAGATACAACCAGTGATATCGTTGATTCCGGGCTTATGTAGGCCGGGGGCTTTTGATTGACTGTCAGCTAGATTGAGACACCTAATTTAGGGTCTTCTTCTCAGCGGAGAAACAAGCAAGAAACCAAGAAGCGCTCTTGAAATCGATCTCTCCGCCTACAATTGCTGAGCAGGTGGTCAAATTTCACCGATTATTCCGATGAGCCTCGGGAACGTCAGCGCCAGCGTCACAACAATTATCACCATGACCGAGGCCACGACAAGCACGTCTGGTATAAATGAGTATGAGGCCGTTCCCCAGTTGAGATGACGTCTTACTGCAAGAAAGCGCCATCCGGCTACGATGGAACTTAATCCGGCCATTCCGAAACAGAAAAAACTCAGATATATCATTCCCTGTTGGCTGGGAATGCTTATCGTAAAACCGCCCAGATGAACTATCTGATGCATGAACAGCTCAAACTTTTCAATAACAAAACCAAACGCCAACAGTGATATACTGGTGCGGCTCCAGGAGAGAAATGTTCTTTCGTTGGCCATGTGACTGCGCTGCCAAGCGAAGAAAATTCGATCATCCGCCCATATGTTTGGAGGCTTGCACACCATCTCGGCAGGTCCCTGGCCCCAGATTCTTTTTGCGGTTCCCATCCACCCTCCTCTTGAACCTATTCCTGATGTCTTACGGTTCCAGATTCTTCCGATGATTCCCATGCTTTCTCCTTTGGGTCATCTACGCCTGTGTGTAAACGCCAGGACTTGAGATGGCGCCCCTCCCTCTCAAGAAAGCGTCGACGTGTTTTTCAACGTCTTGGTCATTTCGCAACTGAATATCTAACTGTCGGGTAAAACCAACCAACGCGCCTAGGGCTTTGAGACGGAAACCGATTTCTGCTTTTGGAATGTGCAGGATCCTGCCGACAACAAGATCGCCCTGGATTCTTACCTTGAAATGATAGTGCGCCAAGATGTCGGCCAGTAGCTGCGCTCTTCGGGATCGCCGCGTGAGTTCTGCCACGCCCCCCATAAATCTAAAGTAAATGTGATTCTGGTCATCTACATCATCCATCCGAGCGTCGATCAGGTTGAGATGATAGCCGAGTCGTAAGTGCAGATTCGTGTAAACACCATTGACAACGGCCAAGTTTAATCCAAAAAGAGCGGGGCCTCGACTTGGATCCCAGGTTTTTGTTAAGCTCGACATCATCCCCTTTAAATCTACTACAACCGGTTCCGTGCGCCACATCTCGGGCCAAGACAAGCCTTCTAACAGAGCCTTGAGAGGCAATGATCTGATCTGCTCGGTTCCAATCGTGCTTCCTCTAGCCAACGGATCAAGTCCACCCCCAAGATCGACGATTTTCAGGGGTAGTGGCACGTCCGACACGAGACTCCATACTTCAGAAACCCTTGAATCTATCTAGCGAAGTTGGGATTTCCATCAGCTCATTCACAGCTTTTTCATGAATGAATCTAATTACATCATGAGCGGATCGGCACGCTTTAGGCGCATAGTTTATAGCTTGCGGGTCACCCAGATTGAGTGGAGCGACTTGATGGAGAATTCTGCGAAGAGATCGGAATTCAGGAGCATCCTCAAACACCGTAGGCTGCATAAGTTCGTAATGGATCAACCGCTCTACACGACCCTCATAAATAATCCGATGGTGCACGTCAACAGTGACCTCCATACCGTCGGTCAGTACGTTAGTCGCCCCTTCCACTCCCGTCAGTGTAGGAACACGAAACTCTCTTGCAATTGTCGCAAGATGTCCGGCGACAGATCCCCGTTCGGAAATCATAGCGCTAGCCTTGGGCACAACACGCGCGAGCCATGGCGCGGTGTAACGGGCCACAACAACAGCCCCGTCGGTAAACTTGGCTATATCCTCATTGGATTGCACAATGCGCACCAGTCCCGATCCTACACCAGCGTGCGCCACCGCTCCGACATCACGCAGGATTATCCTGTAATCCATGCACGACTCGCTCCATTCCTCGGGTGAAGGAGTAGTCGTCTGGGGAACATTCAGGGGTCTGCTTTGAAGAAGTTTGCAGCGGCCTTCCGGGTCAACAGCCCACTCTATCTCCAGGGGTCGTCTGAAATATCGTTCCAGGGTCACACCCCAATTCGCCAGGGTCTCAATAACGGTCTGAGAAATGGCAGGTTGATTCCCTTTTTCATGGGAGATTACAGATTCTTCTTCTCCACCACCCGCTACGATCCTGACTAGACGACCCTTCTCAGCTATCTCTATCTTCTTGGTTTCGAATGGAGAATTTTTATCTACAACATACCGATCTAGAACATCTGTCCCTTCAGCGGTTGTTCGCCCAAGACCAAACGAAGCGTAAATCGCCATGCAGTCCGGTCGAGGTGATTCCAGGCAAACAGTTTGGAGGACCCCACTGGCCTGACTATCTATCATTTCCTGGCAAAGCGCCGCCATAGCAAACTCGTCCCCGATGGAACCCATTTGATGCCGGTAACTGATGGCTTCAGGAGAGTAAAGGCTAGCCAGACAGACCTTGTATGCGTCAAAGACCTTATCCGGCGAAACGTTCAATACAGTTTCGTGAAGTCCAGCAAAGGAAAGTTCCCCATCTTCTCCATAAGCGCTGCTACGCACAGACCAATTTCGTCTGCCCTTCTCCGTCCGCTGACAGATAGCGTCCGCAAATTCCTGGGGAATGACGCCAGCCAGAATTCGTTCACGAATTTCTTTACAAACTACGTCCAAATTCTGATCACCCGCCGCCCAGCCTCTTAACAAAACCTGAATTCGATCATTGAGATGGTTCAGGTCAAGAAATCGGTAGAAGGCCTGAGTGGTGATGACAAATCCGTCAGGCACTTCTAGGTGGAGACGCTGAATTATTTCAGCTAGGGTATTTGCTTTACCGCCTGTCAATTCAGGATTGTCCAAAGGGGCTTTGCTGAGGGAAACTACACATGGGGCGTCTCTAATTCTCAACCTACCCGAGAATTCAGGATGCATCGGGAATACCCTCTCAAGTGTAGAATAGAGTTCCATATAACGATTGGATCCAATAAGATTTAGTTCTCTTACCATTCGCAGCAATATGTTCTGAAGGTCCCTCTCTGAATCCTGAAGATACTTGCGGTCAAATATGAAGTCTCCCGAGGATTTTTCCGCTAAATCGGCAATTATTTCCATAGCTCTGTCGTGATCAGGCAATAGATCGTTCTCAAAGCGTTCAAATATCTCCAGAAACGTTATAGGCTCTTGATCTGGCGCGAGGTTTCTTCCAAAAAGCTTTTTCAAAACGCTGAACATTTATGTTCTCCTTAATTACGACTACGTGGCGCCATAATCGGACTACCCTTCCATGAGCTCTTTCCACGTTTTAAACAAAGTGTATTGACTGGTAGAATTTGGATGTGGCTAGCGGTGGAAAGTTCGCTGAAGCTAGAGCCTAGCATCTATGTCTATATGTATATATCTATAAGCTCTTTTATTGAATGCCGCAGAACAAATTTTCAAACTTTGGCTCCTACAACTACAAATGGGCTCCATAATCTTGACGACATCTCTTCCATTCCAAAATGGCCCTAGGTGTTGCGCTAAAGCCATAAACTCATCAAGTTTACCGATAGCTGCTAAGTTTTTTCTATGAGAGCGATTCTTACACCCAAGTTATCTGAACAAGGCAAGGTTTAAGGATGCCTGGCTGTAATGGAAGATGTAATGCCTCAAAAACTAGCCGAACAGGCATTGGGAGACAGCGAAGAGAAGTATCGGACCGTCCTCAAATCCTCGCCGGATCCCATTGTTGTTTATGACCAGAGCGGAAGGGCCATTTACGTTAACCCCGCCTTTGGAAGAAATTTTGGGTGGTCCGAAGAGGAATTGATTGGGAACCGAATCAATTACGTTCCTGAAGAAGAAAAACCCAAGACTATAGAAACCCTAAATCTTCTCTACGAAGGGAAAGTAGTTCCTTCTTTTGAAACCAGGCGATTGACTAAGGATGGCCGTTGTCTGGACATCAATATCAGTGCGGCGCTACTCACGAATGACGCGGGAAAACCTGCAGGGAACATGGTAACCCTTCGTGATATTACCCAGGACAAGAGCCTCAGAAACCAATTTCTTCAGGCTCAAAAGATGGAGGCCATAGGTACTCTGGCGGGAGGCATTGCTCACGATTTCAACAATCTTCTCCAGATAGTGTTGGGATATTCAGAGAAGATGCTTCAACGCAAAAAACAGGAAGAAAAAGATTACTCCGACATTCACAAGGTCCTGAGGCAGGAAAGCGTGGAGCCGATCTTGTAAAAAACCTACTCACCTTTAGCCGAAAGCTTGAGCCAGTGTATCAACCTGTTAATTTGAATTCGGAGGTATTTCAGATCCAACAACTGATGTCCCGTGCGATCCCCAAAACCATAAAAATTGACTTGCATTTAAGTGGGGACCTGGAATTGGTTCAAGCTGATCAGTCACAGTTAGGCCAAATCCTGATGAATCTCGGGGTAAACGCAAGGGACGCCATGCCCTGCGGTGGGACACTGACCTTTCGAACCTCAAACGCTATCCTCGATGAAGCTTATTGTAGCGATCATATTGGAGTAAAACCAGGTCGATATGTTTTGTTAACTGTTTCGGACACTGGCCTAGGCATGGAGCCTGAAACGGTGGCTCATATTTTGAAGGCCCCTTCACTACCAAGGGAGTGACTCAAGGCACTGGCCTGGGTCTTGCGACCGTTTATGGCATCGTCAAGAGACACGATGGACACATCATTTGTTCCAGTGAACCTGGGAATGGGACTACATTCAAAATTTACTTTCCGGTAAATGAGACAAGAAATGATTCTGACCCTGCGATAGATGATTTACCGATTCCAGGTGGAACGGAAACCATTCTTGTGGTGGAAGACGACGACGTGATTAGAGAGCTGTGCGAGGCAACTCTAAACAGTTTCGGATACGAGGTAGTCGTGGCCGGAAATGGAAAAGAGGCCTTGGAAATTTACAAGCGGGAGGGTAACAGGATCTCTCTGATTGTCCTGGACCTGATCATGCCGGAGATGGATGGGAAGCAATGTCCTGCCGAGATTCTCCAAGTCAACCCCGAAGCCAGGGCAATAGCCAGCGGTCATTCCGTTAATGGTCAGGCCGGGGGGTTATTAGAAACCGGCGCAAAAGGATTCCTGTGAAAACCTTACGACATGAGACAATTCCTGACTACAGTTCGTGAGGTAATTGACATAGGCTGAACGATATAAATCCCGACTTCATTTGATTACTCCGGTTCCAAGAAAA
>CAVQDX010000008.1:0-22889 GCA_963711335.1 uncultured delta proteobacterium
CCAATAAAATCAATATTGTAATTCCACGCTGCTCTTGCCCCCTATTATTTTGCGTTAGGAACAACATGGGTGGCCTCTTGATTATACTAAAACCCCACCATCAGCCCAACTTCCAGCAAGCCAAGCCTTAGAGGACTCCCCGGCAATGCGCGTCCAGGATGATTCCGAAGCCATCGCTTAGCAAATTTGACCAAAATCCTTACTGGGTAAGGCAAGGACGGACTCTAGAAAGTCCCATAGGTCTGATTCCGTGTATCCTTTGTCAACACCTTCCTGAATTGCAGACATAATCCTCTAATGGAGGCAATGATCCTAATTGGCTTGGTTTTCATTCTTCATCGCTGGGATTGAAGTGCGGCCCTTTACGGTTCGGGTAGAATGTGATATCTTAAACGTAGAGAGTTTAGAGGATCTGTGACAGTTTTCCCCCCCCTTGTTGCAGGCAACCTTTGGCTCTCTTTGTATTTGTAGCTGCCTTACCGCGCCAAAAAATCCCGCCTGTCCCTGGCTAGATTTGAAGTGTTTGCAAGTGACCGCCTTGGCAAAACCAGGACCGTCCATGTTCGCAGAGCGCCCTGGATATCTTGAAAAAACGCTATGTGAAAGGCGAGATAACCAAAGAAGAATTTGAGCAGATGAAAAAGGACATTCTTTCGTAACGGTCGGAATCCAGCCATTAGTCTTTTATTTGTTGTATGCTTGAGCCAACATCCAGGAAAGGGTCGATCTCTTTTGGCAATCAACCGTTGCGTCGTTATAACCATTGCCGGTGGGGCGGCCCATTTTGGGGGCGCATATATTGCCAATTTCTCAATTAAAAGTCTCATTCAGAAAACTCATGCTCCAACTGGTCAAGAGAAGGTATACACGATGCTCTTTCGTATATCTGGAGTTTGATTTTCCACTATTCCCCATACTTCATCAAGGCTTACACCTTCATATTGATGAATGAGCGCATCCATTAAACTTGTCACGCCAAGCTCTTGGCCAATGAAATGAAAATTGGACTTCTCCCAAGGAAGAAAGATTATGGGCCTCCCATAAAGAACCACCCAATTCATGAGCGGATTGAAGACCAATCTTTGGAGCAGTTGGGGTGGGGTATTGAGGAATAGGAATGATGAACTCGTTTTTGAATTTTCTCTGAAACCAGGCTAGAAATTTCCAAAAATGCTCTCACAAGAAACTTGTCACTGCTTCTGACCATGAATTATTTGATCACGATATCCGCAATTGATAATCTTGTGGACACAAAACAACTACACCTCATATAAACAACAATTGTCACGAATGGTCATTAGGAGGATCACGTATGGATTTTGGAAGAATCGAAGGCAAGAAAAATTATTCTGACAACGGTTTAAGTTCAATCAGGATTAATGCCCTAAAAAGACCAAAAAACTCGGCGGTCTTGTTCGAAGACAACCGCATCACTTGGTCTGAATTATGGGACAGGAGCAACAAACTTGCGAACTCGTACATTAAACTGGGTTTGAAAAAAGGTGATAGGGTTCAGATATTCTTACCCAATTGTATAGAATACCCTGAGGTTGTACTAGGTGGGAATCTCGCTGGGTTAATAAATACAGCAGGAAATTATAGGATTACGGGAAATGAGTTAGTATATCAGCTCGACGATTGTGGAGCCAAAGTCATCGTCTTCAAGACAATCGAGCAGTTCAAGACCATAAAGGATATACAAGATCAGGTTCCGAGCCTGAAGTATCTGATCATGATCGATGATGGGGGTCCAGAAGGAGCCTTGTCCTACAACACCCTTTTGTCTGAAAGCGTTTCTGATGATCCAGGAGTAGAAGTTCTTCCAGACGATATTCATCTACTAATGTATACGGGGGGCACTACGGGATACCCCAAGGGAGCCGCTCGCACCAATAAATGTGATTATCATATGGCGAACGCCGTGTGCCATGAACTCGGACTCAACCCTGATGATGTGTACCTGGCCGTAGCCCCAATGTATGCGGCGGCTTCAATGGGCTACATGTTCGCCGCTTTGCTTTCCGGCGGAACTGTTGGGATTGTTCCAGCGTTTGTTCCTGATCATGTCTTTAGATATGTTGAAACGTACAAGGCCACTTGGACGTTCATGGTCCCAATCATGTATGACTGGATACTTGGCCTGCCGGATGAAGTATTACGCAAATATGACATTTCTTCACTTAAACATGTGGCGGCATGTGGCGCTCCTCTCCACAATGAAACCGTGAAGAAGATGCTGAAGAGATTCGACAAAGCCGACGTTTCTAACTGGCTAGGCGCTTCGGAGTTTGGGTTTATATCCAAATACAGTTTCAGGAATGGCTTAAAGGAAGAAGGCTGTGTGGGAAAGGCTGTGTTTGATCTTGAACTAAAGCTTTTCGACGCTAATGGTAATCCTGTAAAAACCGGCGAGCCTGGTATCCTTTACGGTAGAGGCCACAGCATGTGGGAAGGATATTTTAACAGGATCGAAGCCACCAACGAGGCTTACCTTGACCACGAGTGGGGCACGGTTGGAGACATAGCCCGTCAGGACGAAAATGGGGATTTCTACATTGTGGATCGAAAAAACGATGTAATCATAACTGGCGGCATCAACGTATATCCTGCTGAAATAGAGAACATTCTCAAGAAGAATGAAGAAATAGTTGATTCAGCAGTGATAGGTGTCCCTGATGACAAATGGGGGGAAGCAGTAAAAGCGGTCGTGGTAAAAAAGCCTAACACTTCCATCACAGAAGCGGAAATCATAGAGTTCTGCAGAAAATATCTTGCTGGTTTCAAAATCCCCAAATCGGTTGATTTTGCGGATCAGATTCCCCGCTCTTTCGTTGGTAAAGCCCTCAAAAAAGAACTTCGCAAGAAATACTGGGCGAATAAAGATCGGCTAGTCTAAGTGAAGGCTCCACCGCCATACAGGCGGTGGCTCCCACTTAGATCAACAAACTTTTTCGAACATATACGTATCCATCCATTATGATTCGAGCAGTTCGCCCAAAACTTGCCTTGACCAAATGGACATCATCTCCGTTCGATTCGACAACTGTGTTAATGGGAAATACGCCGGACGGGTTTCCAATACGTATAAGTTCAGTCGTGAATATAGATTTGGAAACAAGATCATTTACCAAAGTGCCGGGAATACGGGCCCCAGTGCCAGTGCACACAGCCGCCGTCCCGGCATAAGCTTCATGCATGTTTTGCTCGAGCATCTGTCTCGCTACAATATCGATTGAATCGGCTGAAATTACTTGTTTAGTGGTAAACGAAGTGTAATTCTGCGGCTCGCTTAAAAAGACCACAAAAGGAATAAACGGGCTAGCTTCCGTTGCTTTACGCCAATCATCGACAAATCCTATTCTTTGAGCTGCAACCGAGCGAATTGTCTCAAGGACACTCAATTTGTCAGGCAAATCTTTTATTTCATTGGGGCTCTCCGTCCCTTTCAACCCGATGGAACTTGCTTTCACAAATACTATCGGATTCCCCGAGTCTATTATTGAAACATCCAGGTTTCCAATGCCATCTATGTTGAACGTATCCTTTGCATTACCGGTGGGTAAAATCTTACCTGTCGCGGCTCCGGCAGAGTCACAAAAGTCGAGTTCAATACGTGCGCCAGTTCCAGGGACTCCTGCTACTTGATATGCGCCTTCAACTACGACCTCATCGTTCCTCACCGGAATATCTGCTTTGAGTATGCAGTTGAAATTTGTCAAATGCATTCGAACTGAAGTAAGAGGTTCCTTTTTGTCGATCAATCCCAGATGTATGGCGACCGGCCCTACGCCTGCCGAGATATTTCCGCAGTTGCCGGAATAGTCAACGTGAGCCTCATTTATTGATACCTGACCAAAGGTGTAATCTATGTCAGCGTCGGGTCTGGTTGGTGGCCCTATAATCGCGACTTTACTGGTCAGTCAGTAGCCCCACCGAGGCCATCAATTTCTCGAATGTCAGGACTACCAAAGATCGCCAGAATTATTTTGTCCCGCAAAGCTGCGTCAGCGGGCAATTGTGACCGAAGCAAATAAACGCCACGACTATTTCCACCCCGTGCAATCACGGCTTTTACCATTAATTGTTGATGTTCCATTTTAGCGAAATCCTCTTCAGGTTTATCGATACCAGGGTCGGCCAAAATTATGGGCAGGCTCAGTGTTTCCGTAACTCAAGATACACCTAAGGCTCCTCGGCGGCGATATATTTTCCTCTTCATGTCTTATCCATTTCGATTTTTCTAGCCGTGGAGCCAAATTAGGCGGTGGGTTCTCTTTCTATTAAGATAGAAACGGTCTATTCTGGCTGGAAGACAGGCTATGTGACGCACGGGGTAGAAGCGCATCGACAGGAATTGACGGCGCCACGTTGCGCCATATAAAAAATGGACGCTCAAACTGATCACGGAAGAAAAAGGGGAACACAATGTCCAGTGACAGATACGAAAGAGGGATCGAAAAACTTAAAGAGGTGGATGGAGAAGCGGGAGAAAGAGTTATCGAGAGTTTGAAAGACATCGCTCCCGACCTCGCCAAATATGTGATTGAATTCCCTTTTGGGGACGTCTACTGTCGTCCAGGACTGGATCTGAAATCACGAGAGCGACTGTTTTGATGGTCAAGGAAAAATTGCACAGAAGCGCTGTTTTTTTCTTAGCATAGCGTTGAGAATTACGACCAACTTGCGAATGCAAGCTACAATAGCGACTTTACCGTTTTTCCCAGAGTTACGGAGTCTCAAATAAAACTCCCTGATTATTTTGTTGTGACGAGAAGCAACCAGAGCAGCCATGTACAAGAGATTACGCACACTTGTTCGGCCCCCGGATACCATTCGTCTTCCTCTCATTTTGCCGCTGTCCCGGTTGAATGGCGCAACTCCTACCAAGCTTGCCATTTGCTTGCCGCTAAGTTTTCCCAACTCAGGCAGAGCGGCCAACAGCATTCGAGAGGTATTAGGACCCACTCCAGGAACACTTTGAATAAGTCGATCCTTTTCATGCAACACGGGGTTACCCTTGATTTCGTCATCCAACTGGTTTTCGATTTCCAGGATCTGTTGATTAACAGTATATATAATGAGTTGGATGCTCCTTTTGACTTGCGGAGAAACAGCCTTATGAAGGCGGTTTTTTCAGCCGTACGGACATCGATTAACTGTAGACGTCTGCTAACAAGCTCTTTGATAAATCGCTCTTTTTCGTTAGGCAGGGAACGGATCTCAGGCTTCATTTCCTGGGCGAAACGAGCTAGGACATGGGCGTCAATCGAATCGGTTTTTGCTAACTTGCCCATGGCGCGGGCAAAGTCTCTTACACGCTTGGGATTCACAATCACCGCAGGCAAGCCCTTTGATAAGAGTACGCCGGCTATTGGCACATCATAGCCTCCTGTGGCTTCCATGATGATTATAGGCGAATCCTCTTTACTAAGCCGTTCAGTTAATTGATCTAGCCCTCTTGCGTCATTGTTGAAGGTCAGGCTCTTGTTGGCGGGTAGAACACACACATCGAGGTGGTCCTTAGAAATATCGACCCCAACGTAAACTTTTGGTGTAATCTCTCTAGACATGGGCAACTCCCTCTCTTGCGGATGCGGGCTCAAATAATGGCCCAGACGACTGTTCGGGTTAGCTACACCATAGCAACCAGCGATCCAGCTCTCGTACACGGCCTCCTACGACCCAGATCTTTTCGATCTACCGGTTGCTCCAATCTGGGTTGCGCATCAATCCAGATTGGTTTTCACATGAATTGCTTGTCTACCACCTACTGACGCTCGTGCCTATGTTCTGATAAGATGTCTGTAATATACAAGATCGCTACTGTCGCGGCGCTTACATCCTTGGGTACGGCAACGCCACAACTGAAGGTCCATATCAACGGCGCTCTCAATGTTGGCCTGTCGCGTCAGGAAGTTGTTCAAATTATCATACAGATGGCTGTTTACGCTGGATTTCCGGCAGCCTTGAATGGGATCTTCGCAGCCAAAGAAGTCTTTCAGGAGCGCGATGAGAAAGGACAAAGTTAAGCCCATAACAGTTCTATACAACAGCCCCGAGATGATTTGGTGAGCCGTAATCGGCCAAGAAACGCTATAAGAAAACCAGTAAAGCCCATTGGTTAACAAACAGCCATATCCGCTCCCCCCATTTTGCTGTTCGTCTTCAAGACTGTTCATGTAGCCAATCCTGTTCCAATCCGGTCCCCACTATATTTTTAGCAATTATCAGTCAGTGGGCGGGGCAAATAATCCAAAAGGATAGGCCGGATTTGTTGAAAGAATTGACAATCCTTATCGTTAATAACTCAACTTTCGCAGTTGATGAAAAGGGTAAAACGGTAACTAAAACAGAATAATAGGCTCGCGAGGGGACGTCCGATGTGTTATCCAAGTATTGGCAAACAAAGATCGCACAGGAGGACGCCCCACAATGAGAGTTACCCCATTTGAGTTAGAGGATCAAGATCTTCGAGATCGGATCGACACATTCATGGCTCGGTTTAAAATCGGCAGGCTTCTTAACCAAGCCGGGATTAGGAAGTTGAGAGGTATCAGCCCACTATTGGTTCTGAGAATTATCTTTGAGTTGGCCTTTGTGGGTAGGAACATTTTCACCGGGATACACAGGAATGCTACCGCCCACATCGGAAAAGACGCTGTTTATCGATTTCTCAGCGCTCATAGGCATAATTGGCGACGCTTGATGGGGTTTTTGTCTCAGATGGTTATAAAAGGTTTCTTGGAACCTCTTACGGAGACAAAGAGGGAGAAGGTCTTGATATTGGACACTACCATCTATGATCGGAGCCGTTCTTCTAAGGTGGAGCTTCTCTCCAAAGTATACGATCATTGCGCCAAGAGATATCTCAAAGGGTTCAGAATGCTGACTCTAGGGTGGTCAGACGGAGCAACGTTTGTTCCTTGCGACCACGCTGTGCTAACTTCACCTAAAGAGAAAAACCGAATCCAGGGAATCAAAAAGATCATGGACCGCCGGACTTGTGGCGCTAGGAGACGACAGGAAGCCCTTGTCAAATCAACTGAACTAATAGTCCCTATGGTGAAACGAGCCTTAAATCTCTCGATTCCTGCGAAGTATTTGCTAATGGACTCCTGGTTTGGTTTTCCTACCTTGGTTCGCTCTGTTATGGAGCATATCCATGTCATCTGCATGGTAAAGAACACCTCTAAGGTGTTCTACGAGCTTGAAGGCCAATCTTTAACGCTGTCAAAGATCTATCGTATGATCAGGAAACGCCGGGGAAAGGCTAAGATCAAGGGTTCGATGATAGTAGGAATCGGAGAGAAACAGAAGGCCAAGTTGGTCTTCGTTTGTAACCGCAATAATGGCTCCAAATGGTTGGCCCTTTTATGCACTGACCTTTCGCTTCCTGATAAAGATGTGGTGCGCATCTATGGAAAGCGCTGGGATATAGAAGTCTTTTTCAAGATGGCCAAACACTATCTCAAGCTTGATTCCGAAGTTCAAGTCCAGGATTTCGACTCTATTGTCGCCCACTCTTCCATTGTCATGATCCGTTACATATTTCTGGCTGTGGAACAACGATACGCCTCGGATGATAGGACAATAGGAAGCCTGTTTCTAACTACCTCGGAAGAAATTCGCGACCTGTCTCTGAATGACGCATTGTTCCGAATTCTCTCGATGGTATGGAAAAAAGTGCGCCGATACTACTCAGAATCGGAACAATTGGTACTCGAAATAATTGAAGCCACCATGAAGGAGGCCATAGCTCTGATCAGACCTGGCTTTATAGCCAAGTGCGAAAGTTGAGTGACGTAACGAAATTCACTAAGGCCCGTTTCTTGTCTCAAATTGGAAAGAAGACGGAAGTATTTGCCCGTTTTTCACAAGTGGCCGACGAAAAAGGATCCGCGGACGCTGAACGGGATCCACGTGGATTTGCCCTTAAGTTCTATACTGAAGACGGCAATTTTGACATGGTAGGAAACAACACCCCAGTTTTCTTCATCAGGGATCCCCTTAAATTTTCAGATTTTATTCACACTCAAAAGCGTAATCCTGCCACGAACCTAAAAGATCCAAATATGTTTTGGGATTTTCTCTCCCTGACCCCGGAATCCATTCATCAAGTCACAATACTTTTTTCAGACAGAGGCGTGCCCGCGACATACCGTAACATGAACGGATTTAGCAGCCATACTTTCAAATGGTAAAATGAAAAAGGGAAATATTTTTGGGTCAAGCTTCATTTCAAGACCGATCAGGGGATCAAGAATTTAACTCGGCTGGAAGCGGAAAAAGTTCGGGCCTCTGATCCGGATCACACAACCCGGGACCTTTTCGAGGCCATCAAAGCGGGTAACTATCCATCATGGACCCTCGAAGTTCAAATCATGACCGCCGAACAAGGCAAAGATTATCGTTTTGATATTTTCGACGTCACCAAGGTTCGGCCACACAAAGATGTGCCCCCGATAACCGTTGGGAAACTTGCTGAACCAAAATCCGTTAAACTATTTCGCCGAGGTTGAGCAGTCAGCGTTCGGTCCGGGAAACCTTGCTCCCAGGAATAGCAGCCTCACCTGACAAGATGCTGCAGGCCCGTCTTTTTTCCTATCATGACACGCATGTACATCGATTGGGACCTAACTACCATCTAATACCAGTGAACGCCTCAAAATACGCCTCGGAAAAGAGCTATCAAAGTGATGGACTCATAAGGAAACCGACACTAACGGCGGCGACGGACCCAATTATTGGCCAAACAGTTTTGGTGGCCCGGCTCCTGATTCATCATTTTTAGAACCGAGTTATGAAGTTGAGGGCCTGGCCGGTCATCACCCATACCAACACCCTAATGATGATTTTGTTCGAGCGGGGGAATCTTTACCGGAATGTGATGAAAGATCAGGACAGGGATAATCTTTGTCGGCAACATAGTGGCCCATTTGGGTGGGGCTTTAAAGCGTTTGCAGTTGAGGCAGACAGCGCTGCAACGGGCGCGAAGCTCATTTGCCGTGCGGTAGGCAAGGAAGGAAGATGCATGCGACTCGACAGCAAGCCGAAACTTACCTGACCGCGGGTGTCCAGCGCAACAATTTCACCGTCCAAAATTGCTGCAATGGCCCCAAAAGTTTCTCCGAGTTTTCTCAATTCAGGCCAACGATGCGTCATGTCTCGCTTGTTACGGCTTTCGATCCGAACGCGTTTCCCATCCCAATAGTACAGAGCTCTGATGCCGTCCCATTTGTATGCAAAAGCGTAATCTTCCGCATTGTTCGGCATTCCGAAGGGCAATGCGAGCATGGGCTCCACATGCAGCGGCATGGCGCTGGCACCCTTGTGAACGTGCTGCTTGTTCCTCATCAGATGCCGAACCTTACCTATCACGCTATCCAAAGTGGATGCAGCTTTCTCTCCATGGCCGCCGCTCGTCTTTTAGCGTAATTTCAAGGCGCCGGTCGGAACGAAGCGTTCGGGCGTTATTCTTTTGCTAGAAGAATGGCGCTTCCCTGTAATTCGGCCACGTTTCACCCGTCGGGTCTGAAGATTGTCCTTCCAAGATCTGTTTCTGACCATAAGCCTCGAGTATTCCGAATTCCTTCATGTCAAAAATATGTACGCGCAAATTCGGTTTGTCTATGGCAACTCTCCACAAGAAAGCGGCTGCCAATGCGAGGTGAGTCGTTCTCCAGAGAAAATGCCCAGCCAAGAAATCTGCTTTGCTCGCCCATCAAGTTTCCGCAAATGATTTTGCGCCGGCGCAAGTTAAGAAGCTCCAGGAACGATATGAGGTCTGAACGTTCCGAAAACTTCAGGAGGGGCTAATGCTAGGCGAAATCTTTGACCAATTCTAAATTGCGTCGCAGGGATGTTACCGGATCGCACCGCCGACGTTGATATCATGACTAGACGAATTGCCCAATCAGAGCGCGGGAGAGTGCAAGATCGCTTCACCGCTTTTGAACAACGGTTGACCCGGTGTCCGCTGCTCTGCCACAAGCCTAAGCACGACAACGGAACGACCGTCCACCACGGCGACCTTTTCACCAGTCGACTTACCTTGATCATGGACAAAGCCTCCTTCGCAAGTATCGAGGACCTTTTCCCACAATTCTCCTTTTTTGACCGGAGGTAAGACGAAAGACAACGGCTCATAGTGAGCATTAAACACAACGTAAAAGATATCGTCGAAGATTTGATCTCCCCTGAGATTAGGCGCAGCTATTGCTTTGCCATTGATGAACACGCCGACAGATTTGGCGAACCCTTGCTTCCAGTCATTCTCCGACATCTCGTTTCCATCAGCGGTAAGCCATGCTATATCATATCGATCCGTCCCCTTGATCGACCTACCTAGAAACCAACCTCGTTGTCTAAATGCCGGGTGATTTTTGCGAAAGTGGATAAGTTGCCTCGCGAAATCAAGTAAGTCCTGATCCATCTTCTCCCAGTTATACCAGGCGATTTCATTATCCTGACAATAGGTGTTGTTGTTTCCGCTCTGGGTCCGACCCATTTCATCTCCGCCCAGGAGCATCGGCACTCCTTGGGAAAGCAACAGAGTGGTTAGGAAATTCTTTTTTTGTTTGACTCGGAGCTTCAGAACCACAGGATCATCGGAAGGACCTTCTGCGCCGCAATTCCAGGATCGGTTATGATTCTCTCCGTCCTGGTTATTTTCGCCATTGGCTTCATTATGCTTTTCATTATAAGAAACCAGATCTTCAAGGCAGAAGCCGTCGTGTGCGGTGATAAAATTGATGCTGGCATAAGGTCGCCGCCCTGTTGTCTCATAGAGATCTGAGCTGCCTGCAAAACGATAGCAGAATTCTGCCAAAGTTTGATCCTCTCCTCGCCAAAAGTCTCTAACGCAATCCCTGTACTTGCCGTTCCATTCACCCCACTGCGGAGGAAAATTACCTACTTGATAACCACCTTCCCCCACATCCCAAGGCTCCGCTATCAGTTTCACTTCGCTTATGACCGGATCCTGCTGGATGACGTCGAAAAACGACGAAAGACGATCAACCTCATGCAGCTCCCGTGCGAGAGTAGAGGCAAGATCAAACCGGAAGCCGTCCACATGCATCTCCATCACCCAATAACGCAGAGAATCCATGATAAGTTGTAATACGTGGGGATGCCTCATGTTCAAAGTGTTTCCTGTCCCGGTATAGTCCATATAGTAACGAGGATTCTCGCCTACCAACCTGTAATAAGACGCGTTGTCAATCCCTTTGAACGACAGCATAGGACCTAAATGATTTCCTTCTGCTGTGTGATTGTAGACCACGTCCAGAATGATCTCTATGCCCGCTTCGTGCAATGTTTTCACCATTTGCTTAAAGTCTTGAACCTGGTAACCAATTTGGTCTCGGCTGGAATATTCATTGTGAGGAGCCAAGTAACAAATCGAGTTGTATCCCCAATAATTTCTCAGTCTTCTTTCAAGCAGGTGAGCGTCGTGGATGAACTGATGGACGGGTTGAAGTTCCACGGCCGTTACGCCTAATTCCTTGAGATAATCGACCACCACAGGATGCGATAGTCCTGCGTAGGTACCTCGTATCTCAGATGGTACATCCCGATGCAGAGCAGTAAAACCCTTCACGTGAGCCTCATAAATGATGGTCTCTTCGAGCGGGGTGTGCGGAGACTGATCGTGTCCCCAATCGAAATAAGGATTGATTACTACCGATTTGGGCACGAAAGGCGCGCTGTCCAGGACATTCGGAGGGCCTTCAGGATCATTGAAATAGTGGGGGAAGACGGCTTCATTCCAGTCGACCTGGCCTTCTACGGCTTTTGCATAGGGATCGAGTAGCAGTTTGGCAGGGTTACATAGATGACCTTGTTCGGGGGCCCAGGGCCCGTGAACCCGATATCCATAACGTTGACCTGCTTCCACATCGGGTACATATCCATGCCAGCAGAAACCGGTAACCTCTGGCAAAGGGACTCGAGTCTCACGTCCGGCTTCATCAAACAAACAGAGTTCCACTCGTTCTGCTATTTCAGAAAACAATGAAAAATTTGTACCGACTCCATCATAGATTGTCCCCAAAGGGTACGACTTGCCAGGCCATATTTTCATATTACCCTCCCGTGATATCTGCGCATCGGCGCCTTAACAGGATCCGAGACGCCTTTCGAACTGATGTTTGGGGTTCGCTCTGAAATTTTGACCCAGTCTGTCACGAGTCAAATCCGGCCCGTGAGAAGACCAGTATTTATGATGATTAAACCTAACCCGAGTCTGCCAGCCCCCCGGACAATGGAACCAGCCACTGCTGTTAGCAGCCATATCAAGCGCACACCTGCTAACAAAAGATTCGATAGTTCTTATTTCGCTCGTTACCGCTGCAGGGGGAGCAGACCTCCAACAGACCGAGAACCGTTATCACGTTAATTAAGAAACTCTTTATTCCTCTTGAGAATACCGTTCGATATAGCCTCATGTCAATCGTAATCCGTCCAGTCGCTCCTTACCCTCGAGCATTTTTGGCCATTTCCAACGCTCGGGATACCGCGCTTGCTTGGCCGGCGCAACAGGCGAGCCCTTGGGGTCAGCTTCTCGGGCATGTCGAAGGCCGCTTAAACCGGGCTGACTCGCCGCCTTAAATAATCGAGAACGGTCGTAAATCGAATATGCTGGGGCTCATCAGCGTTTTGCCGACAGCCGCCAGATAAATAATGCGCCATCTTGAACCGGCAAGCCCGCCGGAATGTCTGACCTTTGGGGTACATTCGCACCATGTGTCTGACAGTAGGACGCTCTTGAACACGAGCATTTCATAGCGAAGATAATCACATGCCTATAATTAGTCTATTTGTCAGGTTTGGCGCGGATATTGCTAAGGCTTAAGCCATAGCTTGATCTCCCTCAAAGCCGGTTTTCAATCGCCATGTTTGCGCTTTTCAAAAATTGGATTGAAAGGCAAATGAGTGGAGGAGAATCTTTGAATTACCGAAATTGCAGACGAATGAGCACAGGAGAACCTTTGAACGGACAGGACGGCGCTGTAAATTACGTCCCGTGGCGGCCTACTGGGAATCGGTGACACGTTGGTACCTGTTCCCTGGAAGGCTCTGAAGCCGGGAAGGGAAGACCCTCATGGTTAACATGGATAAAGCCACTTTGGAAAAGCCCCTAGTTTTGAGTCCAAGGAATGGCCAAGTTTCGCCGAGCCCGAGTAGCGGAAAAAGATCGAAGTCTATTATCAATTGCCGGAAGGCCAGGCTGCGCGCTAGGGCCGACCGACTGGGCAGGTGGCAGGCCCGCTACCAACCTGCGCAAAGGAGAAGTCATGCCGTACAACAGCTTAAGTGAATTGCCGGACGGGGTTAAAGATAATTTGCCCAAAGGGGCTCAGGAAATCTACAAGGAGGCCTACAACAGCGCTCACGAGCAATATGAGGACCCCGATGATCGCCGCGGGAAAGCTTCTTTGGAAGAAACAGCGGCCAAGGTTGCCTGGGCTGCTGTTAAGAAAAAATACGAGAAATCGGATGGCAAGTGGCGCCTCAAGAAAGAATGAAAAGTATGGCGGCCGAAGTTGCAAACGCTCCCCCTGAACCAAGACCACTATGAGGAATTTTAAAGGCAATGGAATGCCATAAGCCAGTGTGCAGTTCAGTCGTGTATACTGGCGCCTAATACGGCTTGATCAGGAGGGACGAATGAAAAAGTCAGCTATGAGCCTCATTCTATTGTGCAGCTTGGCGCTTCTCGCAGCCAATTCTGCCTGGTCTAAGGATGCAAATTCAACAGCGGACGAATCGATGAAGAACGCCAAAATGGCTCTCGGCGCATGGAGAGGATCTCAGCTTATGGGAATTAACGTGTACAATCCCGACGGAGATCGTGTCGGAGCCATAGCCGATATTGTAGGGGATATAAAAGGCCAGGTTATTTACGTTATTCTTTCTCATGGCGGTTTCCTAGGAATTGGAGATAAGCTGATACCGTTGCCCTGGGAACTGCTTACGCCAGGAAAGGGAACCAAGTCTGTAGAAATCCAACTTAGTAAGAAAGATCTTGAAAGCGCTCCTAATTTCGACAGCAATTATTGGCCGGATTTCACGCAGTCAGAATGGAAAACAAAAACCCAGAAGTATTACGAATCCTTCGGCAAAGAGAAGAAAGCAAAATCTCAGTCACCGCAAGCTCGATAATGTAATTTTGGGCCTGAGGACTTCGCGCAGGCGAAGAGATTGTGTTGCAATTCATGAAACAGATGGCGCCAGTTTCGAGGCTTGATTTAGGGACCTGGCTGCTCGTGTTGTTCCTGTTCGGCGCGATTTTCCTGATGTTCGGCATGCTTAAGCCGTTCCTTGACGCAATCATAGTAGCGGCGCTGTTTGCAATCATCACTAATCCCGTGTACCAGCGTTTGTTGGTGTTCCTCCGCGGCCGACGGTCATTAGCCGCTGTTTTGGTTTCTCTCCTGATAACTATCTTAATCGTGATTCCGAGTTTTCTTATGGTCTGGCAGTTCCTCCAGGAAACGACTGCCTTGTTCCAGTCTCTTGTCAAATGGACCGGTACGGACACGTTTCAAGAATTTATGAAGAAGCCGATAGTGGTGCGGCTGTCCACGTCAGCCAACTGGTACCTGGCCGAAATCCAAAGCTTGACTGGCGAGTCCCCCGCTCAGAAACGTGCACATTAACCAGATGGTGGTGGATGTTATCACGTCCATAGCAAGGCAAGCGCTGGATAATGCGACGTACATTGCTGGACACGCTATTTCCGTTTTGGGCAATTTTCTCCTTATGATCGTCTCCTTATTTTTCATCCTCAGAGATCAGCAAGAACTCCGTGGAGCGCTCTTCAGTGTTTTGCCATTCACCCGCGGCCATGAGAATGAGATATCTGAGGAGGTCGTAAAGATTACTCGATCCACACTTTTAGGCACTTTTTTGACAGCCTTTGCCCACGCTGTAGCAGCGGCAGTGGGGTTCTGGTTTAGCGGAGTTCCAGTGCTTTTTGGCGCAGTCGCCGCCGGCTTTGCTTCATTTATACCAGTAGGTAGGTACCGGGGTCGTCTGGTTACCTGCGACCCTGTACCTGCTGTTCACCAACAAGGTTGGATCTGCCGTATTCTTGAGTATTTGGTGGCTTATAGTGGTTGTTTTTATTCTGGATCACGTGCTAAGGCCCATGCTTATGAGTGGACAAACTCGCATGAACACACCCTTGGTTTTTCTCTCCATTCTTGGCGGGATTCATTTTTTCGGGCTACTGGGGCTCTTGTATGGTCCACTTGTCCTCGGCACTCTCTATATTCTTGTCCATCTATACGACCTTACCATAGCGCCAACGGGGACGCCGCGGTCAAAGGAGTAAGGTCGTGGGTAAAACGTGGGAGACTCAAAGAGTCCGGAAGCCAATCTTTTTACTCATGGACGTGGCTAAGCGCACCTTTTCCGGGTGGGTGAACGACAACGTTTCTCGTCTAGCTGCAGCGCTGGCCTTTTATACGATATTCTCGCTGGCGCCGGTGCTCCTCATAGCATTGGCGGTGGCAGGCGCGATAGTAGGAAATGAAGCCGCCCGAGAAGAGCTTGTGAGAGAATTATCCCTGTACATCGGGGGCGACGGCACTACTTTCGTGCTCACTATACTAGATCAGGCCCGGGGAAGTATGGCAGGACAAACGGCTACCCTTGTCGGTTTGGCCACCACCCTCTTTGGAGGAACGATAGTCTTCGCGGAATTGCAAAGTGCGCTTAACCATGTGTGGAAGGTCAGGGTGAAACGAGGTGTTAATCTGAAACACGTCATATATTCACGCTTGCTGTCCTTTGTTACCGTATTGATCGTGGGACTGCTCTTGCTTCTGTCGGTTGTACTTAGCGCGGCGGTCTCCGCTATAAACTTGTGGTTCAGCGACAAGATTGCTATTCCCATGTGGCTGCTCGCCGGCAGCAATTTTATCATATCATTTTTATTGATCACGATCATGTTTGCATTTTTATTTAAGGTTCTTCCAGACGTTAAGATTGGGTGGCGCGACGTTGCAATGGGAGCGGTGTTCACATCCTTGCTATTCACAGTTGGAAAAATGTTGATCGGCTTATATCTCGCTCAGAGCAGTCTGCAATCTCTCTATGGGGCGGCGGGTTCGTTCGTCATCATCCTCGCCTGGGTGTACTATTCCTCGCAAGTATTCTTTTTCGGAGCGGAACTTTGCCAGGTTTGGTCTGCTCAATACGGATCGGGTATCATACCTAATCGATATGCAGAACTGGATTCTGGCGCGCCGGACAGCCCCAATGGGAGCGCCTCAGATGGGCCAGCTGCTTGATATTGGAGATGCTGTCACATTTCTTTGTATCGCGCTCACGATCCGCATAATGCCAGTCCTGATTCATTCATATTAGTTCGCTCCCTGAACAACCTCCAATGAGAGTTGACTGACTAAATTAAGAGTAGATTGAGTACCGATTGCATGGAGGTGTTCAAATGAAGAACGGGAAAGCATGCTGTTTCAGGGGAACCCTCTGCAAAGAATTGAAGAAATCCGATTGTTTGAAGGCGGGAGGCAAGGTCATAAAGTCCTGTTCAAACCGCTGGGAAAATGCTCCGGAGAGCCAGAAACCTGAATGTTGCGTGAGGAAGACGACTGGCTAAGACATGCGAGTTCAGCCCGGGCAGGTCCGTCCCCTTTTGTTTGTACTTTGTTTGCGGTTTTGGAGGACTGAAAGAGGGCAGTGACTTTAAGGGAGCGACCGCCGGAACCATGTACGGGCTTTTGGCCCTAAAACGTGTTCTGATGAGAGTCTCCGTTCTTGTTTCCATCAAGGAGATTGTTGCTAACATGGAAAAGAAGCAAAAACGCAAAGAACACCCTGTGACTAACAGGAAGGGAGAGAAAAGAAAATGAGCGGCAGCAAAAACCTTACAATCGTTCAAATGAACGACAGCCATGCTTATTTTTGATTTGCACCAGGAGATGTTCTGGCAGGGCGACCACGCTGTATACCGTCCCGCGGGAGGTTGCGCTCGCATTGCCACAATTGTAAAACAGATTCGGGCTGACAGCCAAGGGCGCATTCTCTTTTGCGACTGCGGTGATACCATTCACGGCACCTATCCCGCCTTGAACACACAGGGAAAGGCTTTGATCCCTACCTTGAATTCGTTGGGACTTGATGCCATGACAGTTCACTGGGAATTTGCTTATGGTCCAAAGGCATTTAACTAGCGGGTTGCTGAACTTTATTATCCGATGCTGGCAAACAATGTCTATGATAAAGAGACAAGGAAGCTGGTCTATCAGTCGTATGCCGTAAAAGAGATTGGCGGATTACTAATCGGCCTTGTGGGGATAGCCTCAAATATTGTGGACAAGACCATGCCGCCTTCTTACAGCGAAGGCATATCCTCTACCCTGGGCAGGGACGAACTTCCGGCAATTGTCGATATGTTACTCACTCAGGAAAAGGTAGACCTAATCGTTTTGGTCTCGCACCTCGGATTTCCTCAGGAGATGAAGCTTTTGTCCGAGGTGCACGGCATAAATATTTGTCTCAGCGGCCATACCCATAACCGCCTGTTCAAGCCGGTTCTCAATGGGAAAACTATTGTTATACAGTCAGGCTGCCATGGTTCTTTTTTGGGTCGCCTGGACCTGGAGGTGGAGAGTGGACAGATCGTCGATTACCGGCACCGGTTGATTGAGGTTGAAGCAGAGATACAACCTGACCCCGCGGTAGATGAACTGATAAGGCAAGCACTCGCACCCTCTAAGGATTATCTTTCAGAGGTTGTCGGTGAAACTGCCACAGCGCTCAACCGAGGAACAACCCTGGAGGCCACTATGGACAACTTTCTTCTTCAGACTTTACTCGAAAGCACCGGTGCGCAATTGGCATTTTCGAATGGCTGACGGCTACGGCGCACCGATAGTTCCGGGGAAGATAACCTTGAATGACCTTTACAACATTATTCCGATGAATCCACCTGTCTCAACGGTAGAGCTGACAGGACAGGAACTTCTGATGATGCTGGAGGAAAATCTCGAAAGGACGTTTTCATGCGATCCGTATCAACAAATGGGAGGGTATGTCAAACGCTGTCTCGGCCTTAACCTTTACTTCAAGATAGAGAACCCTCCAGAACACCGCATTCAAAAAATATATATTGGTGATGAAGAGGTACAGCCCGGCCGGTACTACACAGCAGCATTCGTCACGCCGCAAGGGGTCCATGAGAAATACGGCCGCAATCGTGAAATCCGGTCAGAAACATATCATAGATGCGCTACGGTCATACTTGGCCAGGCATCACCCTCTTCACGCAGAACTCAATGACGCCTTTGTGGAAGTATAAGAGGAATTTCGACATTTTTTGTGTTTATCGCAAGTGTAACGTATGAGACCACAAGATGATTCTCAGAACGCTTTCGAACGCGCATTGATGCTATACGACGGGCATAGCTTAAGTTTGACGCTCCCTTCCGGTAAGGCAGGTTCTCGGGACTGGTCTCACGTTTCCAGTTTTCCGTTGCAAGAACGCAACGCTTCACGACGTGACGGATGAGGTGATCAAATCCCTGGTTTTGGAGGCGCTCCGACGTTGCGAAGGCAATAGAAGATCCGCAGCCCGTACGCTTGGTATAGCCCGAGATTCTCTGTATCGTCACATGAAGCGTTTTGGGATTACGAGCGAAAACCGCACCGCAGACCAGGATGATTGACCTACATTAAGACACCAGGCTAATTCCTAACTCATTGATAAAACACATATCAGTAGTTTGGTGGTCCGTTATTAGGACGTTAGCACCTTTCTTGCCGACCCCCTTGTATCTCATCTCCTCACCCGTCGCTGTAGCTAACTAGCTAACAACACAGCTTTTATAAAAAACCTCATCCATTGGTCATGTTTGGCACGTAAAATGCTATGTAGCCCGCAAGGGTTATAAGCGTCATCACTCGATAATCTGTCACGTTTTTTGAATCTGTGGACCAGGTGTAGCAACTGCAGCCGTTTCCCATGGCGTCACGGTGGGCGCCCGGAATCGAGATTAATTCCCGTCGACAAGCCGCTAGGATAGGCGTGAGGCCGCTTAGATTCGCTCAGGTCTATATTAGGCTAGCGAGGCAACGCTCGGTTATATTAGTCTGGTATGTTTGCTTATTAATCCAACGCTGGGCTCTCACGAAAGTGAATCTCGGCAGAAACTTTTTAAACAGGAGGCCTATTATGGCGGAAAACGAAGTCAACCAAGATGTGAATGCTCTCAGAAACGATCTCAAACAGTTACGTGAAGACGTAGCCACAATCGCCGAAAGTCTGAAAAAAGTAGTGCAGGGAGGAGCAAAGACAGTTCTTGCCAATCAACCTGACGATCTCTATGGCCAATTCAAAGAAGGCTATGAATCTTTACGCCACGAAGGTAAGCACGCACGAACCGCAGTGGAGAGAGAAATCGAGGAGCGACCGTTTACGGCGCTGCTAGGGGCTTTCATTGTAGGTATTATCCTTGGCAAGTTCATGTCGGTGCGCTGAATGTTATGCGACAAGTAGTTGAGATCTGTCTGGGGTTTGTCGAGCTTATAACGGCTGAGTTGGAACAGTCCAGGAAGGCCGTGTTAAATCTCGGAATTGCTCTTGGATTGGTGTTCGCTGCGGTCCTGTTTCTGATCTGCGCCATCGGATTGATGCTCTATGCAGTGTACCTTTCAGTTCTTGCGGCTTTCGACCCCAAGTGGGCTATTTTTGTGACCGCCCTTGGAGCACTCGGATGTGCAGGAATTTTGTTCTGGATCGCAGCACACAGAGGCGGACGGTGATGGCTAGGCAAAAGGATAATCGTATGCTTACTCCGCAAGAGAGATCTGAGGCGGCTCGCCGACGTATTCTGAAGGCTGCGGAAAATGTACCTGGCTCTTTCCCCGGTTTTGTGGGGAAGCAGCCCATCTCTGCAGTTGCATTCGCTCTACTGGGTGGATTTGTGATCGGCTACTCGCCTCGTGTCAAGCGAGTGTTTATGAACAACGTCGCAGGTCTACTCCGTTTCTTAAGCAACCTCAAATTGTAAATCTACCGCATCGGCCTTGAACGAACTGCATTGTTGAATTTAGAATTAAATGGACTGCTTCTCTGATTATTTGGGACAGGCGTATTTTTTTTCCAAGATGTTTGGACCGAGCGGGGCAACCCGGCTCGGTGTTCAGTAGTTAAAAGATTTCAGTGGAAGCCAGAGGCACATGATCAGCGGTCAGAGAAAGCCTCTGACAACGATCCAGCCGTTAAGGAACTCTGTGCCAAGATAGGGCACAAGGAGGAACAAAAATGCTTTGGACGATAGTGGTAATCTTGTTGATCCTTTGGCTACTAGGTTTAGTCCTCTACCCCGTGGGCGCAGTCATTCACATTCTTTTGGTCATCGCACTCGTGGTGATAGTGATTAATCTCATTCAAGGTCGCAGGACCTTGTAACGTCCCTGGAATAGGCTTGTGCGGCTATGCAAGCCCACGTTACCGCAATGGCGAAACCGGGAGTTAGTAGTGAAGAAAAGAAGAAACATCACAAGCCGTAGGTCCTGACCTATTCTCGGATTTCTCACGGGCGAGCATTCGTACGTCTTGGGCAATGCCGTGGAACACTGCGGCATGCCACGCCTGCGGTAGACGGATTCGCGGAAAATACTGTTGGCTGGCATTCATCCTTTTTCAGTCCTTCCATTTCTTTCCACTATTTCCAAAACCTTCAATGACAGTCATTGTGGCACTCATAGTTGGAACGCCAGGCTTCTCAGGAGTTTCTATGACAGATCTTGACACTAACCAACTTTTAGGTCTCAACCAGCAAAACGAGGAACCTATAGCTCCAGGCCCTGAGCTTGCCAGTTATTTGCTAGCCGCTCTAGCGGTTCCGGTAACGCTGTGGTTTCATCTCCTCCCAACGGTCTTCGCAGGGCTTGCCGTTCATGTTTTAACTCTCAAACTCGCTCGTCGGTTGCCAGATAGATGGGGTACCCTGACACACAAGTTTGCTCTGGCGGTCCTGGTGATATTCGTCATGTTGGCTTTGTTTGCAGCTGCATTAGCCCTCTGGTCGTTTCTCCACGGAAGTCGAGGTATGGCAGCGTTGCTGGCAGCCATAGCCGAGACTTTGGAGAATTTGAAACGCACCCTCCCGGCTTCGATTGCGGAATTCATTCCAAGTACCGTGGAAGACTTGCAAGAGCAGACCACTCTCATGTTACGAGAACATTCCCACAAGATTTCCGCAGTGGGATTTTTGGGAATAAAGACGTTCGTTCATGTGGCCTTCGGAATGGTCATCGGGGGAATGACGGCGCTTCATCATTTTAACACAGTCGACCACTGGCCCCCGTTTGTTACTGCCCTATACTCGAGGACAGGAAGGTTGTCTGACGCGTTCGATAAAATCGTCTTTGCGCAGGTCAAGATTTCAGCGTTTAACACAGTATTAACTGCGATTTATGTCATAGTTATCCTACCGTCGTTCGGCATCCACGTGCCGATGGTGAAAGTCCTTCTCCCCCTCTCCTTCGTCGCTGGTCTACTTCCAGTAGTCGGCAACCTTGTCTCTAATGCCGCTATTGTGTTGATCAGCCTCAGCCTGTCTACAGGGGTGGCTGCCGCTTCGCTGGTATTTCTGGTTCTAATTCATAAGCTAGAGTATTTCTTGAACGCTCGCATTATAGGAGGAGAGGTGCAAGCGAGCGCGTGGGAGCTACTGTCGGCCATGCTGGCCATGGAAGCAGTGTTTGGAATTTCAGGATTGATAGCTGCTCCGGTTGTATACGCTTGGCTCAAGGCGGAACTTAAGGCCGAGGACATGGTTTGATGGGTTATCGTCAGATATGCCTATGCTGAAAGTAATTGATAATTGTGTGCAGGCATATTTGCGCTCCTCGCACTAAAATTGCCGATAGGGAAACAGAATGAACCCAAAGCAAAGAAATCGTTTTAGCGATACGAAATGGCTTTCCCTGTAATTGCTTCTTACATATGGTTAAAATAATTGGATTATTACACTGGAGATTTATCCGCCCCGATCTGGAAGATTAATTTAAGAATGTTGACGCTTTTGCGAAAATTTAGGCGGGTAAAAACTTTTGAGGTTTTTCAAAAAACCGGGTCGCAGATATGCGACCTAACCGTGTCTGGAATGGTCCTCATATTCACTGAAAAACAATGGTCATGGGGCTTATTTAGGGATTGACAACCAATCGTATTTCAATAAGCATGATCCGCTGGAACTCCTGACAGACCCTCACCGGTGTGTTTTCCTTATGTTAAGTTTCAAAATTGTTTAGACGTTTTTTTGTCCAGGAGACTAGAGATATTAAATGGAACGGGTATTTTTTGTTATTGGAGCGCTTTCCGCATTTGTTTCAGTCGCTGCTGGAGCCTACGGTTCCCACGGTTTAAAAGGAAAACTTTCGGCAGATATGCTTACGGTCTTCGAGATCGGTGTTCGATACCAAATGTATCACGCCTTGGCCCTCATCGCATCAGGCTTCGCAACCACGCAGTGGCCTGGAAAGCTCGTTACAGCTTCTGGATGGCTTTTTCTGGCCGGAACGATTTTCTTTTCAGGGAGTATTTACCTGCTCTGTCTGACTGGATCAAAGTTGTATGGTCCTATAACTCCTATTGGTGGCGGAATGTTGATGATTGGCTGGCTGTGTTTAGCAATTGGCGTCGCTTCGTATACGAAAATGTAATCCACAAGGTCGCCATCTTTCTTGTGTAATCTTTGTGAGACATGGTTATGAAATGTAATTTCATTAACGTTTGATGTCTTACAAGGAGTAGAGAAGGACCATTTCTGGTCGTCAATGCGAAGATTTTATCTCAGTTATGATACCTGGCGAGCCATGAAGATCTCATAGGTTCATAGCGTGTCTTAACC
>CAVQDX010000009.1:0-14589 GCA_963711335.1 uncultured delta proteobacterium
AATCAAGTAGTTATATTTTCTATTTCTGCAGACAAAATTCTTTTGCTGCTCCCTTGCTGCAGTGTCAAAAAGTTTAGCTCTCTAAGACCAATTAATTACAACCCATACCTCCCTTTTTCATCGAGTTTTTCTCTCCTCCCGCAAGTAAATCGCTCATATTCTATCCAAAATGCCCCGAGCTATGATCAGGTTAAGATGGGCTGGATTGCGCCGGCAATTAAAATGGGATTCAGACCGACTTGAAAGACTATTGACACGACTGCAGCATGGCTGCATCGAATTTCAAACACGTAGAGACAATTATACGCGGTCTGATCCGACCTGGGCTTTCTGATCTGACGCAGACTGCTTTATTGAACGAAGAATTATCGTCAGGTCGTTTATTGCCACTGAATTGCACTATAATCGTGGGGGTATTGCTAACATCCAACTACTTCCAACTATGGAGGACACCGCAGGTCCGTTGTTTCCGCAACTCCCAGAGACCGGGAAGTTAACTGACAATCTCGCGCAGATATATGGAACCAATTGTCTTTCTGTCACGGGCCTAAAAGCTGATATACAGGATTTTCTTTCCAGAATAGGCCCACATATAGATCAATACGGTAGTGTTGTCTCGTGCAACCCATGGGTTGATGGGCAATAGGATTCCTGGCGTTATGGAACCCTTCTTGGCGCTTACCATTGTCCTTCCCGGCACAGGTGGTTTTCTTAAAATGTCGGACAATCTGTCCGGAGTTTTCCAAATGGGGGTGTTTCTCACCAGCAACCACTTGAGAACACAAGTGAATCGCTTCGCGTTAGTGTTGTAACACTTGTTCGATTTCGTTTAATTTAAACAGGCGCCATAACTTCTCCTGCACTTTGCTCCGTTCGGTGATTTTCCTGCGAGCCTCCGACTGATTATAAACCATAATGACCTCTTTAATGTCGGAAAGCTCATCCTTGAGAAACTGAGGACTCATTGTGTATCCAACCGTGTGGGCCGTCCATTGCATGACACGCATCAGCGTCATCGCCATTACGCAGCAGAAGGCGTGAGCTCTGATTTTGGTGTCGGTCCAGTGCCTTATGGGACGAAACCTGATGATAGTCTCATCTTTGAGCAACTGGAAATCGCTCTCAATCATTGTTCGTTGGGTGTAGGTATCAATCAAATACCCGGTTTCCGCAGCGACCATATCTGAGAAAATGAGATTTTTGCCGAATCTCATTCGTCTTGATTCGATTTCCTCGTAATTTTCATAAAGATGAATCTGCCCGTTACTGACGGAGACTCTGAAACAAGACCCAAAATCATTCTTTTCCAGGATCCTCATAATCCCTCGAGTTAGCTCTTTGGGCTGTTTCTTGTACCAGTTCCATCTCTCAAGTATTTCTGTCTTGAGCTTTTCGATCCCCCTGTGAAGTGAATGTTCCTTCTTACGGGCCGTGGCGCTGTTGAAAGTCATCACAACGGCGCATTGTATACCCATAATATTCTTTTGAATACGGTAATAACGCAGATCGTTCCACGATCCATGATACATGGAAAGGTCTAGTTCGATGAGTTCCTTGTGATGTGAAGGCACAAGCGCTCCCACCCAGGATATCATTCCATGCATGGCTTTGAAGTTTTCCTTACTGTTGTTCCCCTTATCCAGGACAATAACCACATCAGATTGGCTGCCGCACATCTTCTTAAGCGCCACGACCAGGTCAGCAAGAATGTAAGAGAAGATCCTGCTATCGTGCCGGTTGGCTTCGTAGACTTGGCTGAGCAAAGGAATACCTGAGTTCTTATCCACAGCCATCAAAAGTCCGATATGTTTCAAATGGCTCTTGGAATCCTTACTATGGCACGTATTAGCTAATTCTGAGCGCTTTGGTTCCTGGAAATAGGTGTAGAAATTGGTGGTGTCGTAACAGACCACTCCAGGAGAGAGTCCTATCAAATCATCTATCTTTGAAAAGAGTTCCATCTCGATCTTGGTAAAAATATCCTCACGTAAATCCAGAAACAGGTGAGAACTCTGCGTTGCGCTGTTCCTGCTTTGTACAAATTGCTTCTGGGGAAGAATATCATCCGCTGCATACCAAAAATTCTTGCCAGTGAATTTGCGTGGATTCAGACCGAGCACGTCCGGTAGAATGGTCTTGGCAAGCCATTGACGCATCTTATTCTTGCTGGTGGCCTGGTCCAGGCGATTGATAATTGAGATGAGGAAGTATACCCACGATGGGATACTTCCTTGTTCGCCAGGCAAGTGTCTGCTCAAAATTTCCGGCAGTCCGATCTCAACTGCAGTCTGATAAGCAGCGGCTATGAGTCCAAACTCACGGATGGATACCTCAACCGGTTCCCTTTTTCCTGAAGGGCATTGAGTATTTTCTCTGCTGTGCCAAGATAGGTAACCTTTGTGCGCACCGTGCTCTTGCCGGAACCCTTGGTTTTTCCGTAGCGCTGGGGATCTATCTTAACTCGACGCGCCTCCTGGTAGACGTAATAGGTTGTACCGTTCCGTTTTCTCGCGTAAATCGAGCCCATCGCAACCTCACGGAGGTTGTTTTACAACACTATCTCGTAATGTCAAGTATTATTCCGCGCTATCCGCAACACTAATATGTTACAACACAATTAGCTCGTTAAAATAGCGCGAAATCAGAAACGTTACGCCACACCAACTGCCCTCTTGGGAAAACTCCGGTCTGTCACTCAAGATGAATGCCGATGTAGTAGCCCTTACGGCTTGTCAGTCCGGTTTGGGGAAGGAACTTTCAGGGGAAGGTGTCATGAGTATGGGCCGAGCGTTTCAGTATGCAGGAGCAAAATCGGTGCTGATGTCCCTATGGGAGGTTGAGGAAAAGTCTGCTGTAACCCTAGCCGGGAATTTCTTCAAATATCGCAAGTCGGGCAAGACCAAGGTCGAATCACTCAAATCAGCGAGAGACGATATCCGCAACTCCGGTTACAAACATCCGTTCTTCTGGAGCGCATTCATCCTGGTGGGGGAAGCGAGTTAGACTGGCTTGAGCTGCAATGTTTCGGTTCGAGTCGAACAAAATTTGACAGAAAAAGGTTTGGTTGTTCGTGGAGGGTCTGATACATTGAGCTACTCAATAACCAGAAACTGACGATTTCTTACTAGAATTCTCTGAATTGTTAAAAATGGGCTGCTCTACTATCACAGAGAACCGCCTGATGGGGGTAAATGATATGCATCGCACATTTTTTGGCCTACCAGTTATTATTTTCATCACATTTTTGTCCGTAGTAACGCCCGCAATCGCAGGAGAGATGGACCAGGAATTGATCGAGGTTGCAGGGATTGGAGATACTGCCAGACTGGAGGATCTGTTACGAAAAGGGGCAAATGTAAACGCAAGAGATGATGATGGTCAAACACCTTTGATTAAGGCGGCCAGCGAGGGTCGTGATAAAATTGTCGACAAGTTGTTAAACTCGGGGGCGCATCTCCAACTTACTACAAAGGATGGACAGACAGCGCTAATAGAAGCCTGCAGGCGTGGACACTCTCAAGTGGCTCGACTGTTGCTCGAAAAGGGGGCCAATGTTCACATCAAGGATAAATCAGGCCGTGACGCTCTTATGTATGCGTCCAGAAAGGGGTCAACGGATACCATTGCCCTTCTCATTCAATGGGGCTCCAATTTAAATGTATCGGACAAAAACGGCGAGACAGCATTAATAATGGCTTGTAAACAGGGCCATAGAGATGTTGTTCGAAGTCTCTTAAACAGAGGAGCAAGTATACCGGCTGAAGGTAAATTTGGTTCTGAGTTGGTTAAAGCCTGTATGCTTGGAGATGTCGTTAGAGTCAGTGGCGTTTTAGAAAAGGGGGCTGATGTTGACTCTAAAGCTCGAAATGGAAATTATCCAGCTATATTTCTCGCCTCGGCGCTAGGCTACGCAGATGTGGTGAAATTGCTTTTAGAAAAAGGCGCAAACATTATTCCGAAGTCTGAATCTAAACACGCTCCTCCGTCGTTGATATACGCAGCCAAGAACGGTCACTTGCCGGTCGTGCAGGCTCTCTTAGTCGATAAAATGGACCTAAACGCAAGAGACGAAGACGGGGACACATCGTTAACGCTGGCGGCTGAAGGAGGGAATTTAGACATAATTGATCTGTTGGTCAGTAAAGGGGCAAACGTAAATACGCCGAACACCTCTGGTGAGACCGCACTAATGCTAGCTTCTGAAAACGGGCATGCAGAAGTAGTAAAATTACTCCTGAGCAAGAAAGCAAATTCAAACTTGAGAGATAAACGAGGGGTGACAGCTCTGATGGCTGCATCCAAACTGGGCAATCTTGAAACTATACAAGTTCTGTTAGAAGGTAAGACGGACCCCGATTCGGCTGACAATAGGGGTAAAACGGCAGTTATGTTAGCTGTTTCAAATGGTCACCCCGAAGCGCTTGAAGCCCTTCTTAAAGCAGGGGCCAAGCCAGATAAATCAATGAAAGATGACGGGTGGACTGCTTTACTAGAGGCTGCAAAACACAATCGACTTGAGGAGGCCAGGTTGTTGCTGAAACATGGGGCCTCGCCAAACAATAAGGACAGAAAAGGTAGTAGCGCACTACATTTCTCTGCGGGTCGTGATTCCCTGGAGATGGTGAAATTACTTCTCGAAGCTGGGGCTACCCCTGACCAAAGAGATTCTGAAGGGTGGACCCCACTGATAGTAGCTTGCGCTAGTAATCTACAGGAGATAACGACAAGGCTTATCGATGCTGGTGCGGATGTAAACGCGAAGACGAAGAAAGGCGCTTCCGCTTTAATGTTGACCTCGATTCGAGGCTATTCTCCAATTGTGGAACAACTCTGGGAAAGAGGGGCAGACGTTAATGCTCTTGACTCCAAAGGGCGCACTGCTCTGTTTTATTCCGTGGTCGGGAACAGAATCTTCATTGCAAAAGGCCTTCTTGAGAAAGGCGCTTTGCCAGACCTGAGAGACAACGATGGTTTAACACCACTGATGTTGGCCAGCGCCGAAGGGAATGTTGACCTAGTAAAACTATTGTTAAAGAGCGGCGCAGATCTAAATTTGAAAAGTAAAAAAGCAGGAACCGCTTTACAAATTGCGGAGAAATTGGGCCGTAGGCAAGTGATCGATTTGCTTACAAACTACACTGCCGTAGGTTTAGGGGTATTAGACAGTCCAGAGCCTCAGGGTGGCTTCCTTGGGGTGAACATACAAAATCTCTCTCCAGAGCTAGCCAGGTCCTTAGGCATGTCAACAACCGATGGCGCACTAGTTGGTCCTGGTCACTCACGATTCACCAGCTGAAAAAGCTGGACTCATAACAAAAGATGTAATCCTGAAATTTAACGGGACGACGGTCAAAGATACAAAAGATCTTTTGGGAAGAGTGAGAAACTGTTCGCCTGGTGAAACAGTAACATTGACAGTTTTCAGAGATCGGCGTCTGGTCGGTCTCGTCGCTAACATTTCTGAGCGTCCAGATGCAAAGCAAAACGAAACTCATGCGGAACGAGAGAAGCCGAACACGTCTTTCGAAGATGCAATCAGAAAATTTAATGCGGTCCCAGGTGATGATTATGTTGAGAAGCCACCGCCGTCCATGCCGAAGGACGAAAGATTTATTGTTCTGAACGGAAGGATTGAGACTAGGGACGGTGATTTGATCATCTGTAAGACTCATACAACATCTTATTCAAGGTCGGACGAAATACTTCCTGGGAAATGGGCTTTCAAGTCAAACTCATTCCGTCTTATCTCCCGAGGATTAATGAAGAAGTCAGAGTTATTGGCAAAATAGTTAGTGTCATAAAAGGCCAATTGGTCATCGGCGCTCCCGTTCACGTAATTGTGCTGGAAGCCCAGGCAATAGAAGCGGACGGAAAATTCTTTTCAACGATAGAAAAATATTCGGTGAAAAGTTTCAATGAGAGATCAATTTGTCTTGATAACTGGCAATGCCTTCTTCCAGATTCTGTTTAACTGAAACATTTCAGGCTTGGGATACCTGGATCTACAGCAACTTAACCAAGGATCGATGCCTTTGAGATGGTCCCGGAAAAAGCAAAATGGTCATGGCGGCACGGCGCTTGCCTCCGGCATGACACATGCCAGATCCTTAACGGCCTCAATCAAATTGTATTGCATGTGGCATGACGAAGAAATTGCAAGCGACGTGATTGAGGATAATAGACTTTATGGTAGCGATAAGATGATCTGGCCGGACCAATTGATTTTGTTGACCATGACTATCTACCTTTGATTTTCTTGTTTGGCGGCCAGAGTAAACTGCTCCAAATTCTTTGGCACATTAGCTGCCAGAAGATCCGATGTCAATTTCCATCAAGTTTTTTCCTGAGACCTGGAAGCAGTTTACGCGTGACGGTAATATTTTCTAACCTCAGTATTATTTTGAACCTTGAACAGCTGCAATTTGTTCTTGAGCCTGTTTCCTAAACTCAAAAGGCGCATCTATATTATGAAACGGATATCTTGTGCCGCCTGTGCCAATTACCATGATTGAACCGAACCCCAGAATTCTGCCAAAAATGCCTTGACTGACCTGAATACCTTCAACTTTGTTTAGCAGTATCTCAATTGAATTTCTGCGGATGAAGCCAACCTTTACAAGGAGGCGTTTGTTTGTTATTCCGAATTCGGATGTCGTGTAGCTAATGAAAGAAGAAATACCTGTGGCTACTGCAATAACAACGAAAAGATAGCCAACTGCGCTACCGCCCGAAGAAAATATTATGGCAACTATAAACCAAATTGCTGCCCAAAGAAAAATTACAAAATGGAGCTTGCAGCGATAAACTATATTCTCTCCCTTCATAAGATTGTCCTCAATGTAGCTCATGATGTTCCCTCTTTCTGCGGCTTGATTTCAATGCATAACGCTAAAATCACCGGCAAGCGTAACGAGTCGAGTGGATTATCTTCTCAGACAGAGGCCCTAAAGCTTTCTTCAAGTCATTGACACCTAACACCATGGACGAGCCCTGTGGAGCATCCTATGACAGTTTGCGCATACAATAGCAAGCTCTGACAGCTTGGTCTTGGCCACTGGCTTGGATATGGGATAAAGGAAGGGGGTGATGGCACTCAGCAAATGCTTTTCCGATCGTCCCATATACTTTGTGAAAGTCGAAGTCGCACACCTCGCACCGCAGGGCATCGGTCTTCTTGAGTATGGCCCTTTTCTTCATCTTGACGGCGGATGGATTCCGCTCACGAAGCTTGTGAAGCCTGGAAAGCACTTTCCCTTCTGCAATTTCCTCGTCCACTGACAGCAACTCTGTTTCTTGTTCCTCAGTCCGAGAAGTGCCAAGCTCGTCTACCCCTGATCGTATTGCTTTTGATACCTCGATTAGCCTATCTTTGTAGCCGATGAATTCATCCCAGACTTCGGAATCCAATTTCGACCCTGCCTTGAGACCTTCGCCTTTGTATGATGGGTCGAGTCTCAAGAAATTGCACAGCTTCATGTAAACGCCAGTAGGATTTCGGAAGTTCTGGTGGAGGTCACTTTTTGCATGAATCGGCAATGATTCTAGGACGTGGCTCAATGGCTGAACTTCCGTGTGATTTTCGCTGGCATGCGTCGGATTGACTCTGAAGTAAAGCTCTAACGCTAGTATCAGTTCATCCCGCTGTCCAGGGAGGATTCTTTTTCATATTTGCCTCGAACTACATTTCAACACATCCCAAAAATTTGGAACCCTCTATGCTGACTTCTTGCGAGGTTCGACCTTCTCATATTCCCCAGTTTCAGGGTCCAATTCCATTGTAACGCATCGAGTCTCCAATACCTTAAGCAATTTATCGGCGGACCTAACCATTTTCTCCCCATCATCACCAACAAAATTGTCCAAGACCAGTTTCGACCTTCTTTCAAATTGAGTATTGTCTACATAGTCACTGGACGGAACTCGTTTCTCTGATTTCTGCAATCGTGCCTTTACCCCCACAAGAGATGAGTAGGCTTTTACGTGCTTGCTAACGTCTTCGGTCAGCATTCCATCGTTATAATCCGCAGCCTCTACGACCTGTTTGATAGCACTTCCATAGGACTTCAGTATTGAGTCGATCATATCAAGGGCGTCATCTAAGGGCATGTCTGATAATCCGTTTGGCACCCTAATTGGCGTAGATGGCAATTCTGTATTCTGAGAATCAAGTAGCGGAGCGATTCGTTTGCGTAGCAGACTAACAGCTTGCTGGATGGAATTTTCACTTCGGGCCACCCCATATCTGGTCTGTAGCATTCTAGCGATTGAACGATTACCTGCGCCAGCCTTCAGTTGAAGATATATTTGAAAAAGACAGTCATCGGGGAATTGGAGAAGACCCAGATCTTTCCCTCTTTTTGATTTTCCGAGTCGTTTTATTTCAGAGATAATTTGTAACCTTGAATTTGACATTTTATTAATCCTCCAACCAGAAATCATAAGGTCTGTCGCCTGTCATAAATTCCCTTGGATGACAGAGACGAGGACCCTATTCACCGGTTTTACCGTAACTTATCTCTGAGCGCGATCTTTTTTGGGGTTTTTTTGATGTCAAGAGGCCCCAAACTTGTCAATCATCCGGAAAGCCATGTCACTACGCCAGATTTGTTTAAAGGTCTCTGACATCGATGATGGTTTCGATTTTATATTGGTCAAATGAGAGTCTCCGCAATGGAAAACCTGTCTTTGACTGCTTTAGTTCAACTCAGGATCAGATTGCTTCAGGTATTGTTTTTAGGTTCATTGTCAGGGTTCCTCGCTACTTGTTCTTTGCATTTTTTATATTGTGGATATTTTTTGTAAGGGCACCGCAAAGCGAGGGCAGAAATAGTCACGTCGATACGCGGCGTAACTGACCACAATTACTTTCTGTCTCTAATGGGCTATTTAGCCCCGAACCAAGATAAACTATAGCGAGATACTGTTCAGCGACAATTACACTTGAGCGTCAACGACAATTACATTTGTGCATCTTTCTGTGAGTAGTTGTCTGTTAGAGATGTCCATAATTTGTTGGAAGGGGGCATTGTTTTGCAGACGACTGACGCTCAGGTGAGGAAACTGATGAAGGAGATTCGCAAGACAGGCAAAATTGGAGATTCAGCCTTACGATCCGGGATGAGCCGTAACACAGCGGCCAAGTATGTAAAAATTGGGAAGCTACCGTCGGAACTGACGGAGCCAAGAACATGGCGGACTAGAGTAGATCCTTTTGACAGCGACTGGGAAGAGATCGTCGAGCGTTTGCGAGAGGCTCCTGAGCTTGAAGCCAAAGCTCTGTTTGAGGCTCTTTTAGAGAAGAGTCCTGATCGATATCATTTGGGTCAACTTCGAACTTTCCAGAGAAAGTTGAAGCGATGGCGTGCGAGAGAAGGACCAGAAAAGACAGTGTTTTTCGCTCAGAAACACCTGCCTGGTGAGGCTATTCAGACTGATTTCACATGGGCGACGAAGCTTGGTGTAACTATAGCGGGAGAGCCTTTTGTCCACATGCTTTGCAATGTGGTCCTACCATATTCTAACTGGCAGTGGGCCACGGTATGCCGTTCCGAGTCATTATCCGCTCTTAAAAGAGGTGTACAGGAAGCGGTTTTTCGTCTGGGAAAAGTACCAGAGTATCATCAGACAGACAACTCCACTGCGGCCACTCACAATATCACTAGCGGGAAAAGGGCTTTTAACACAGATTACGAGGAGTTTATCCATTATTTAGGGATGACGCCTCGTACTATTACAATTGGGGAAAAACAACAGAATGGGGACGTCGAGGCGCTCAACGGGGCGTTGAAGCGCAGACTGAAACAGCATCTGCTCTTGAGGGGCTCAAGTGATTTTGAAAGTGTCTCTCAATACGAGTCATGGTTAAGCGCAGTCATAGAAAAAGCCAATCGACTCAGGACCCGCAGATTGAATGAAGAATTGGCTGTAATGAGATCTCTGGTGAACGAACGAGTCCCTGAGTTTACTGAACACGACGTTCAGGTCAATTCACGCAGCGTTATAAGGGTAAAATACAACGTTTATTCGGTACCCTCCCGGCTCATAGGAGAGACCGTCAGGGTCAGGATATATGATGATCGCATTGAAGTATATTACGCCGGAGAGCTTCAGTTAAGCGTCGATAGGCTTTTAGGCCGCCATGGACACAGGATAAACTATCGCCATATAATCTGGTCTTTAGTTCGTAAACCAGGAGCTTTCAGACTGTTTAAATACAGGCAGGACATGTTTCCCAGTCCTACGTTTCGGAGGTGTTATGACGCCTTGTCCGTGATTTACGAAGAGCGTAAGGCGAGTCTTGAATATCTTCGCATCCTTCACTTGGCAGCGTCCACGGTGGAATCTGAAGTTGAGGCGGCCATAGAGCTTATCCTGGAGACCGGTTCCATTAAAAGCATGGAACAGGTCAAGTCGCTTGTTGGAACGGGAAATCGTCCTGAAACACTTAGTATGGCTTCATTCAAGGTGGACCTATCTTGTTACGACGCATTGCTCGTCTGTCCACAGGAGGTGGCGTCATGACAGAGCAAAGCCTGGCGTTACTGTTTCGCTCCTTGAATTTACCATCTTGCGCCAGACATCACTACGAGATGGCTGCTCAGGCTGAGGCCGAAGGTTGGAGCCTTACACGATACCTGAAGGACCTACTAGAGTTAGAACTGGAAGGAAGAAGGGCCAGGAAAATAGAGCGTCTCTTAAAATGCTCCCAACTCCCATCGGGAAAGACCCTGGCGAGTTTGGACATGTCGTTGTTCCCGTCCAAAATCCAACGACAATTACCAGCCTTAATAGAAGGTCACTTCTTGAAACGAGCTGAAAATATACTGGCTTTTGGTCTGCCCGGACGGGGTAAAACGCACCTGGTTTGCGCTATAGGTCATGAACTTATCCTAAAAGGACATTCCGTATTTTTCACTCCCGCTTACCGACTCGTCCAAAACCTACTTGCGGCAAAGCGAGAGTTGAAGCTTGACAAAGAGATGCGACGCCTCGACCGTTTTGAGGCCGTAATTATAGATGACATTGGTTATGTGCAACAACAGCAGGAAGAAATGGAGGTTCTTTTTACATTCCTGGCGGATAGATACGAGCGCCGAAGCGTGCTAATCACTTCCAACCTCGTCTTTTCCCAGTGGGACAAAATATTCAAAGACCCAATGACAACCGCAGCTGCCATAGACCGACTTGTCCATCACTGCGTCATCCTGGAGCTTACTGGCCCCAGTTATAGAACAGAAAAGGCCCTAAACAAAAAACAGGTTTGGGAAATTACAAATGAAGGTTCAAACGACTCTGTCCCAGTATCAGGAACAGGGAATTAATTATCAACATGCACAAGTGTAATTGTCGCCAGTGCACAAATGTAATTGACGTCGGGCACATGACTGTTAGAAACATTCAGGCCCACCTTAAAGAACTCTATTCTGTTGATGTTTCTCCGGATCTCATATCACAGGTCACCGACGCTGTGGTTCAGGAGGTTCGTGAATGGCAGCATAGGCCTCTTGACCCTGTGTATCCAGTAATCATCTTTGATGGGCTTCGGGTTAAAATACGTGACGAGGGCGTTGTAAAAACCAAGTGTATATATTTAGCTATGGCGTTCACCCTCGAAGGTAAAAAAGATATCCTGGGGCTATGGATCGAGCAGACCGAAGGGGCAAAAGTTCTGGCTCAAAGTCATGAACGAACTAAAGAACCGAGGCGTTCAAGATGCGTTAATAGCTGTAGTTGACGGCCTAAAAGGGTTTCCTGAAGCAATAAATACTGTTTTTCCAAAGACACAGGTTCAAACGTGCATAGGACATCTTGTTAGGTATTCGCTGAGCTTTGTATCCTGGAATGATAGAAAAGACGTAGCAAATGATCTCAAGGCCATTTATAGAGCACCGACTCAGGAAATGGCCGAAGGCGCCCTGACTGAGTTTGAATCGAAATGGGACTCACAGTATCCAACCATCAGCCAATCATGGCGTAGAAACTGGGAACTGGTAATACCTTTCTTTGCTTACCCTTTAGAAATACGTAAAATAATCTATACCACGAACGCAATCGAGAGCCTTCACATGACTCTCAGGAAGATTATAAAAAATCGAGGTCATTTCCCGAATGACGAATCCGCTACCAAACTGTTATACTTAGCGTTGAGGAATGCCTCAAAAAAATGGACCATGCCGATAGTCGGATGGAAAAAAGCGCTAACCCAATTCACAATATCTTACAAGGATCGCGTCCCCGGGTTTTAGGGCATGAAAATCACTTATAAACACGGAGATTTCTCTTACACAAAATTTATGACATGCCCTCGATAGTCGCTTTTGTGAGCCTCTATAATTCCAAAAAGAATTTCATCGCCGTAATCTAATAATCAACGTCCTAAGACCACTATAGCAGCCCGCCACTCTTTCAATGCTTTCTCGCCGCATGTAGGTCTAAACATACAAATAGTGTTTGTACAATCCTCGTGCCTATTAAAACATTCATCATAACCTTTGTTTCTCTGATGATTATGAACTTTATCTTCTTTTTGTTGCTGAAAACATTCTGGACAAATTCCGTGGCTTATATCAGTTTCCGTTTTCTATATCTAAATTTTGGACATCTAATGTTTCATATTTTTCTTTACGACACCAAACCTTATTACAAAAGACACAACCGTATATCATGATATCACCTGCTATGTTCCTATAGGTCCTTCCAATAATAATGCAGTCATTTTTTGTGTGGATGCTCTGTTCATAGTTCCTCCCATGAGAGAGAGCGTCCATCTTGATAGGAGAGCAGCAATCGGAAGCCACTAACCTAATTTTGGGAGAGTAATAAACATAATTCAACACCAGGTCAACAACAAATGTCCCTTCCATAAATTTGACTTCAAAAGATTAGATAAAACAGAAAAGATAGACACATCACCCCTGTTACGTCTCAAATCTCCATGAGAGAATAGACCGCAAACCAATTTTAATTAACTAATCCATAACATAATAACATGACGACAAAGTCTTGTTATTTATGATATAATTAAATAAAACATCGGATCACTAATAGTGTTCACGATTAACCCAAAATGGACTTTCCGTATCATAAGCGGGCAAGAACATGGAAACTGTAGGTATCTGGCTGATGTTGTGCGCTATATATAGCGTATTCCTGGCAAGACAAAAGAACAGGAACATGGTCGGATGGTTTTTGGTGGGGCGGCCCCGGTTTCTTTGGACACGGAATTGGGTTAAACAAACTTGAGACGTGTACAAGGAGAACGGAGCATGAATGATGAGAGACGAGTGAAGTCAGAAGTTGGGGTCATTACGGAAGGAGCCCCAGGGGCGACTGGAGTAATGACCCCAACTAGCGGTCAGTCGGGTGCGCTGAAGTCGAATCAGCGATGGAGCGCCAGACGTAAAAGAGAGGTTGTACTGCGTTTGCTACGAGGAGAATCAGTCCAGGCGTTGTCCCGAGAGCTAGGCGTTGAGATTTATCGCCTTGAGGAATGGAGGTCCAAGGCGCTTTCAGGTATTGAGTCATCTTTAAGAGAGCGCGGAGATGATCCATTGCAAAGAGAACTCGATGCGGCTTTGAAACGGATAGGTGAGATCACCATGGAGAATGAGCTGTTGAGAGTGAGGATCGACAAACAGGGCCCTTTAACCAAGGGGAGGTCGCGATTATGAGCCAAGCGGTCTCCCCAGCCACGAAAAAACGATACGGGGTTAAGATGGCCTGTTCTATCCTGGGCTGGTCCCGTTCTTCATTTTATTCTTGTCAGACTCAAAAAGTCAGACAGGTCTCAAGACGCGGCCCGAAGCCGAGGTTCTCCGATTTGGAGATATTGGAATTCATCAACAAGGATCTTGGCCGAACTCCTTTCAAGGGTGAAGGACACCGCAAGGTGTGCGCTCGTTTGAGAGTGCTGGACGAAGTTAGGATTAGCCGCAAAAGAGTTCTGAGAATTATGCGGGACAATAAACTGCTCTCACCGTTTCGGGGTCGACAACGCCAGATTAAGACTCATGAAGGCCGGATAGTGACGGAGGCTCCCAACGTTATGTGGGCCGTTGATGGGAGTCAGATATTGACCGTTAACGATGGCCATGTTTGGCTATTCGTGGCGGTGGAGCATTTCAACTCGGAGTGTGTCGGCTGGCATGTGTCCAAACCAGGGACAAGAATCCAGGCCCTGGAGCCGGTCGCTATGGGGCTAACCGAGGTGTTTGGTGGAGTAGGTCCGGATGTGGCCAGGGGGCTTGAATTGAGGATGGATCATGGCTCACAATATCTCTCCAACCATTTTCAAAACCAGATCAAGTTCTGGGGTATCGCCCCTAGTTTCGCATTCGTGTCTCAGCCTCAGACCAATGGCGTTGTGGAGAGATTTTTCAGGACATTAAAGGAACAGATCATTCATGGCCGGATATTCACCGACATCAATCAGGTCAGAGAGGCCGTGGCAGGGTTTATAGAAACCTACAACAATTATTGGCGACTAGAAAGGCTGGGATTCATGAGCCCTGTGGAATACAGACATCATCAATTGACAAGACAAGCAGCCTGAGGCTTAAGTAATGTCCAGGAAATCGGGTGCGGTTCACG
>CAVQDX010000010.1:0-313363 GCA_963711335.1 uncultured delta proteobacterium
GTTGGTTGCCCGAAATTGTCCTTTTATTAAGTTCCAAGACAAAGAGGGAGATGTGTATAGGCACCCAGCAAGAATCGAAAAACCTGATCAAACGAGGAACCCTTTCAATTTATTGAACCGCCGCCCGATTTCCTGGATATTACTTAGGGACGGCAGGGGACTGTGGTTTTCTGACGTGGCCTCTCATATTTCATCCACGCACCTCGCACAAGGTATCGGTAGCACGCTACAACGAGCCTTCATCTGCATACTGGGACTTAAATAATGCTTTGGAAAGTTTATCTACTTCGTTGCTCTGACGACGGTCTATACTGTGGAGCCACGACCGATATTGAACTCCGATTGCATGAGCACAATCATGGAACAGGCACTCGCTATACGAGGTCCAGGCTTCCCGTCGAACTGGTTGGGTCATCTTGTGAATTGACCAAGTCGGTGGCATTCAAAGAGGAATACCGAATCAAGCGTTTGAGCAAACTTATAAAAGAGGAACTCGTCGACGGTTTCAGCAATTAGGCAAAAAAGCCCTAGCGAAGAACGCTAAGGCTAGTGATTAGGAGATTTTTCATGCGGATTTAGAATGTGCGGTATTCTTTCTAATAATTCCAATTCAGAGGAGACAGAAATGGTCCCAAGAAACTGGACAGAGACATAAGTGATGAGCTGCTCTAAAATTAGATAACAAAAAGGAGCAGCAGACATGTCAAAGAGACCACGACGCAATCATGGATCAGCTTTCAAGGCAAAGGTAGCCCTTGAAGCTATCAAGGAACAGCAAACTCTCGTTGAGCTTGCTGAACGTTTTCAGGTTCATCCTAACCAAATCGTCCAGTGGAAGAAACAACTTCTTGAAAATGCGGAAAACGCCTTTAGTAAAGATAAGGCGGTGGATAAGGATTCCACGGTGAAAGAGCTTCATGCCAAAATCGGACAACTGGCGATGGAGAACGATTTTTTATCAACAGCGCTCGGTCGCATCGGCGATTCGAGCGCAAAGAAATGATTCAAGAAAAAAGTCCCGTGTCCTTGTCCAGGCAATGTCAGATTCTTGGGATCTCAAGATCAGGAATGTATTACAAACCGGTTCCAGTCAATGAAACCGATTTTAGGTTTATGAGATTGATCGATAAGATTCATTTGATTCACCCGTATTTTGGCGCCAGAAGGATATCCGATAAGCTTTGTGACATGGGTGAAAAAGTAGGCCGAAAACATGTCAGGACTCTAATGAATAGGATGTGTATCACGGCCATTTACAGTAAACCTAGACTTTCAAAGCGAAACCAGGACCATAGGGTCTACCCGTATCTTCTCCGGGGAATGCCCATAACTAGGGCTAATCACGTTTGGGCAGCCGATATTACGTATATTCCCATGGCCAGAGGATTCTGCTACCTGGTAGCTATTATGGATTGGGCAAGTCGGAAAATATTATCATGGCGGTTATCAAACACTCAGGATGTTGGATTTTGCGTGGAGGCTTTGGAAGAAGCCCTCGCCAAATTCGGATTCCCAGAGATTTTCAACACGGATCAGGGATCTCAGTTTACATCTGATTCATTCACTGAGGCCTTGGCATTCAGGGGCGTCAAGATAAGTATGGATGGCAAAGGTAGCTGGAAAGACAATGTTTTTATTGAACGTTTCTGGAAAAGCGTCAAGTACCGAAGAAGTTTACCTGAAAGGTTACGAATCTTTATCAGTCGCTCGAAATGAGCTAAAATCATATCTTGAGTTTTACAACCACGAACGGAGGCATCAGGGCCTTGACTCGCGGACCCCGGATGAGGTCTATTGGAGTACTTTGCCCCAAGCCGAAGTCGCAGCATGAAGAGTAAGCTTATCACTTAAAAATCACGTACAGTTGTACTGGTAGGTTAGACCATCTCTGACCTCGAGTCTTTACCTTCTAGGTGGCGTAGTTTGGCTTGAGGGGGTAGTTGGTTTGCTAGGCTGACTAGTGGATGCCTTAGCGCATTCCTTTTCCTTGGCTTTTTGCGCTTCTTCTTTAGTCTTGAATGGACCTGCTATGGTCTTAGGTGTTTTTTCCTAGGCCTTGATAATCTTGCAAATACCATTCTTGTCCTTGATTACAACGTAGCTGTCCCCCGCGGCAAAAGCGGCCACAGTTGTCAGGACAAAAATCATGGCTATGAAAAAACCAATTAAACGCCTAGCTTTCATTACGCCCTCCAATGAACGAGATTTTATTTATAATAGTCTCAACTTTCGCAGTTGATGGCGATGGTAAAAAGCTAACTAAAACGATAGAATAGGCTCGCGAAGGGACGTCCAATGTGTTATCCAAGTATTGGCAAACAAAGATCGCACAGGAGGACGCCCCACAATGAGAGTTACTCTATTTGAGTTAGAGGATCAAGATCTTCGGGATCGGATAGACACCTTCATGGCTCGGTTTAAAATCGGCACGCTTCTTAACCAAGCCGGGATTAGAAAGTTGAGCGGTATCAGCCCACTGTTGGTTCTGAGAATTATCTTTGAGTTGGCCTTTGTGGGTAGGAATATTTTCACCGGGATACACATGAATGCTAACGCCCATATGGGAAAAGACGCTGTTTATCGATTTCTCAGAGCTCATAGGCATAATTGGCGTCGCTTGATGGGGTTTTTGTCTCAGATGGTTATAAAAGGTTTCTTGGAACCTCTTACGGAGACAAAGAGGGAGAAGGTCTTGATATTGGACACTACCATCTATGATCGGAGCCGCTCTTGTAAGGTGGAGCTTCTCTCCAAAGTATACGATCATTGCGCCAAGCGATACCTCAACGGATTCAGAATGCTGACTCTGGGATGGTCGGATGGAGCGACTTTTGTTCCTTGTGACCACGCTATACTGACTTCTCCCAAAGAGAAAAACCGAATCCAGGGAATCAACAAGATCATGGACCGGCGGACTTGTGGCGCTAGGAGACGACAGGAAGCCTTTGTCAAATCAACTGAACTAATAGTCCCTATGGTGAAACGCGCCTTAAATCTCTCGATTCCTGCGAAGTATTTGCTAATGGACTCCTGGTTTGGCTTTCCTGCCTTGGTTCGCTCTGTTATGGACCATATCCATGTCATCTGCATGGTAAAGAACACCTCGAAGGTGTTCTACGAGCTTGAAGGGCAATCTTTAACGCTGTCAAAGATCTATCGTATGATCAGGAAACGCCGGGGAAAGGCTAAGATCAAGGGTTCGATGATAGTAGGAATCGGAGAAAAACAGAAGGCCAAGTTGATCTTCGTTTGTAACCGTAATAATGGCTCCAACTGGTTGGCCCTTTTATGCACTGATCTTTCGCTTCCTGATAAAGATGTGGTGCGCATCTATGGAAAGCGCTGGGATATAGAAGTCTTTTTCAAGATGGCCAAACACTATCTCAAGCTTGACTCCGAGGTTCAATTCCAGGATTTCGACTCTATTGTCGCCCACTCATCCATTGTCATGATCCGTTACATATTCCTGACTGTGGAACAACGATACGCCTCTGATGATAGGACAATAGGAAGCCTGTTTCTAACCACCTCGGAAGAAATCCGCGACCTGTCTCTGACTGACGCATTGTTCCGCATACTCTCGATGGCATGGAATAAAGTGCGCCAATACTACTCAGAATCGGAACAATTAGTGTTGGAAATAATTGAAGCCACCATGAAGGAGGCCATAGCCCTCATCAGACCTGGCTTTATAGCCAAGTGCGAAAGTTGAGATAATTTAATCTTAATTTTTTCATTGAGGGCAGTCACTATTCGCTCCCTACATGAACGTTCGTTAATATCTTGCTTTTTTTTAAGCTACGTTACAATCTTTGGTAAATTATTCATTAGTCAGCTCGATTGGAACCATTCTGATGCGTGTCAGGACATGCGCGTATGTATTGATGTTGATTTCTGTGGTGATGGCGTCGTCCGTCCGGGCAGATTTTCTTCCATGGAATATTCCTATCAACTCGTCTTTCAGGGTTGGCTACCTGTACGGCTCCCAGGTGGTGAGTAACGCGTCTGATTCATCCGGCAACACTGTTCAGCTTGATATCTCCTTTGGATTTCCCATCCTTTCAGGCGCGATTGAATTCGCTCCTATCAACCGGCTCTCCGTCCGTATGATCGGCGATGTGAGCGTGTATGGACAGCAAAATATAATATATGGCCCATGGTGGACAGCCCCTCCTGTCCCGGGCGCCAAACGGTTTATACTCGAACGCAAGGCCCGGATACGCCGGCGTTGAGGCTGCGGGCCTGTTTGATGTCTGGAGATCAGCAGGGCATCGTTTCGGTGTAATTGGTGGTTGGCGACGGGAATACTGGTGGTATAATGATGAAGGACCCAGTGACATGAACGCCAGTGTCGGGTCTCATGATGATGTTACTTCAACAATTCCTTTTGTTGGCCTCTGCGCCGAAATGGCGTACCCAGGTTGGCGGTCGACTTTTGAATTTCTGACATCCCGATTCGTCTACAAAACTTTAAACGGTTCGGTGAGACAAGACCAATACGGGGAATACCACTGTGTCGCCCAGGACGGTGTATTGCTCGAGGGCCGGATACAGGGTATGGCCCCAATCACGAGTAACCTTTTGCTAGGGCTGTATGGGCGCTACAGTTATCAGAACGTGTCTGGGGTCTTTGATAGCCTAACGAAATCTGTTATGACGCCCTCACTAGATGTGCAAGTTGTGGAGAACACTCTGACTTTGGAGCTTCAACTGACCTTTTTTTTCTGGTAAGGCCGGTTGCGGATGACCAATGCTCCGGACATGGCAGCTTGATGAGATTAGGGAGAAGACACCATAGCTTACATGCCCCAATTGAGAAGGAGTCCGCCTGTCACATTTGACGAGGCCTAACGCCCTGCTCGCAATCACCGCGGATCGAGACAGGACTATACGCAGCGTCGTCGCCACCACTCACTGCGGACTCCCGATTTTGCTTCGTATCCCGTTACACCGGATGGGGGCTCTCTCCCCTGGTGCATGAGGTAGCGGTTACCCCTGATCCGGTGCCGCAATAACCTTGGGCGTTTTCACCGCTCGCACAGTTGCCTGGTTGCCAGCCTCCGCTGACTCCCTCCAAATCATCACCTGCCCCGTGTGATTCGGGTTTTTCGTAATCGTCTTTTTTCTTGTCCGCCATGTTGCCAATCCTCCTATGAGTGGATCCTGGTTAGCTCTGTAGCGAGCAACCGTATCTTTCGCCGAAACTCAGTCTTCACGACTAACTCGTCGGTGATTCGAACCTTTGAAAACGAAGAGATATTTGTACTCCCAAGGATACAGTCCGAAGAAACTACTGGTCCTTCGATGTTGGATACCTTGCGAATCTTGGAAACAGATCGCCCATTGCTTTAGTATTACCCCCAAAGTTGGTGTTTTCCGATGAAACTTTGCTAGCGCCCACTACTGCCGTACCCACAAACCTGCCCCGCTGCGTCGCCGGTGTTACATGTGGTACCGGCATGTGAGCCGCTTCTGCAAGTTTTGGCGGCGGAGCTACCTGTACCACAGGCGGTTGCGCCGCCCTCTCCCTCGGTGCCCCCTGCTACGCCTTCCAACTCATCCCCTCCCATTTCGTGTGATTCGGGTTTTTCGTAATCGCCTTTTTTCTTTTCTTCATCTGACATGGCTTTGGTCCTTTCTATCCGTGGATTTGATACCTCTTGAAAACGAGGGATCAATTGTTTACCTTATTATTTTTACTTGACTATCATGCCACAGCGGCGGACCTATCCCCAGGGTCGTCTTCTGCAAGGCGGCTAACTGGGAAGAGTCCCCTGGAGTGAGCCTCGCGGCAGAACCAGAATGGAGCCCAAAGATCCTTATTCGAATAGTAGTTTTGCGCTATACAGCTCCCCCGGCATCGCGAGCGCATGAGACACTGCCCACAGATGCCCTTTAAGGCCTTGGGCATTCCCTCACGGATCTCCGTCAACACCGGGCTGCCCATCCAGACATCTTCCAGGCGGTCGGTCCCCGCGTGACCGAACACCATTTCCGGGACCGTTTCCCCGATGCCACACAGGGCATAGGCGCCGTCTCCCAGAACCCCGAGAATACCCAGCACACCGCACGTGCCGCAACCGTCGCTCTGAGAACTATAAATCTTTCCCAGAGGACGGAAAGCCATCGGATGGTCAAACATTAGACGCATTTTTGTGGTTTTGCTCAGGTCATTCTCTACCCACCGGCCCAATTCCAACAATTCTTCGATGCTGAGAGCGCCATGAGACTCATGAATGTGCGCCCCCCGGGCGGTGGGCTGAAGAACGTTGAATTTCAGCGATGACGCTCCCAAGGATTCAGCGAGGCGAGCCATGGAGTCCATTTGACTCACATTTCGGCGCATCACCGTCATGATGATCTGAGGCGGTAACCCCTCGTCCACGAGATTCTTGATCCCAGCCAAAGCAGCTTCAAAGCACCCCTTAACCCCTCGAACCCATTCGTGGGTTTCCGCGTCGGCGCCGTCAAGGCTCACAGAAACGAACGGATCCTTGCATGCCCTGATTTTTCCGGCGAGTTCCGGCGTACAGGCGACTCCGTTTGTTTCCACCGCGAGCGGCAAGCTTTCTGTCTGAACGTGGTCCAGCAATTCTGTTATTTGCGGATGGATGAGCGGCTCCCCCCCGGTGAATTTGAGTGACGATAGGCCCAGCGGCTTTGCCTGTTCAAGAATAGACCGGAACAGGTCTGGGGCAAGCGAAGGATAAGATTGATCGTCCCCCTGAAACTTCGGTGTTATCCAGCAATGGCGGCATCGCAGGTTGCAGCCTTTTGTCAGGTAGAAATAGATCGTATTGAGGGGCCAGGAAGGGCGTGAGCTTTGATCTGTTTCACTCATGACAAATGCCTCCTTGGGTCGAACTGGAAAGTTCCTCTTCAGGCGGCAAGGTGCCCCCTGATTGGAGGAACGACCTGAAGCAGGAATCCGGGCTAGGATGCCAGGCATCATGCACCAGAGTGTACGAAGTGGCGGGACAATTTCCGGTGCAATATTGCGTGTAGTCGCACCCTGCGCAAAATTCAAACGACGAGAGGGGAATTTCTCTTCGATTTCGAAACCGGTTTAGCTCGGAATTGTTCTGCCAGATTTCCGTAAGGTCGTCGCTATTGATTCGGCCAAGGGCCATGTCCGGCATTTGAACACACGGAACCATTACTCCGTCGGCTAGAACACCAATTTTGGAAAATGCCCCTCCGCAGCCGACGAGAAATCCACGACCGGGAAGTCCGTCTAATCCCTGCTCTCTAGCACGCTCCATTTCGCGCCAGGCGCGAGCCTCAGCAAGAGGGCCGGCTGTAGCGGATATCCGCCCGTCGTATTTCCGGGAAAGGGCTATGAGAGATTTCATCGCCAGGGAACGTTCTTCCGCGCTCAACTGGACCTGTTCAGCGTTCTTTCGGCACAAACCGAGATGGGAAGCGGAATTACAGCCGAACGAATCAAGGCCGAAATCCTCCAGCAAGAGTCGGGCAACGTTTTCCAGGTCTCTGACATTTCCCCGATGAATGGTAACCCTCACGGTTGCAGGAACTCCATGTTTCTGCAGAAGTTTAAGGCCATTGACCGCTCGATCAAAGTTTCCGGCGCCTCTACACACGTCATGGGTTTCGGCGCCCGACCCATCAATGGAGACCTGCACGTAATTGCACCTGCCGGTGGATGCAAGAAACCGTGCCATCTCATCGGTGATCAACGTTCCGTTGGACAGAATCGAGAATCTCATACCGTTACGCACGATACCCTGAATGAGTTCCTGGAAATCCGGTCTCATGAGAGGCTCGCCACCCTGAAGACACACATCCATGACCATGGCCCGATTCAATTCCTCGAAAAACGTCAGCCATTCTTCGGTGGGCAGATCCTCTTCCACCTCCGCTCCACTGCTAAAATAACTGCAATATTTACAACGAAGATTGCACTTGCCCGTTATGAGCAGATCCACAGACCTGGGTGTTTTCATGAGTGTCATGACGCTGCCGTCCCTTCAGAGGTTGTCTCCACAAACCCTTTTGTCGCCAGAACTTCGATAAACTCAGTTACCTGCTGGTCAACCTCTTGAGGCACGTTAGTGTAATAGTCCCGTACCTGCTCAACGATGTCGCTCACGTTATGCGTTCCGTCCAGGAGCTTCCATATGAACGCGCTGATAGGGTTCAGGACTCGTGAATTACCTGTATCCGGATCAAAAAGAATCACCCAGTTGTCAGATTCCTCACGGAATCTTATTTGGGGCTTTGCAACCGGTTTATTCGCTACTGACATGTGACCTCCCTTTCTGCGACATGTTGTCCTCACAAGGCCGGATAACGACCAAATTCCCGGCAATTTTCAGCATAGCCTTTGGCTTCACGCTAGGTTCTTGTCGTTCATATCAATCGGCACGGACGATCCTACAGGATTTATCTTATATTTGTCATGGACACGAATTATTCCCACGCCGAACAGCCCGTTAAAGCCATCGGAGAGGACTGCAGTCGCTTCCCCTGTTCCGCAGATCCAAAAAGCGGTTCAGTCTATCGCGCGGGGTGATGATTTTAACCCTTGTAACTACCGAGCATTTTGTGTGCCAACCCATGGCTAATGTATGAAGTTTGTTATAAAAGCTGTGATGTTAGTTAGTTAGCCACAGCCATGGAATGTGGTGGGTGAGATACAAGAGGTCGGCAAGAAAGGGGTGAGTGTCCTAATAACGGACTACATAATTCCCGCTCTCTGTATTATGAATGGGTTAGAAGTTAATTCAATGTCTTAACGTCGGCCAATCGTATTGGTCCGTGTGCTATTTTCGCACACAAACTCAAAACACGTCATGTATCTATACAAGTAGTCACGGGTTATGCCCAGTGTAGGATGGTTTTGAGTCGGCTAAGGATTAGTAGGCCGGCCAAAGATCTCAATTAAGAAAAAATCGAAACGTCGCTCTTTGCTACGCGCTAGCGCCTGAGTATTCCCATCGCTCTCTCCAATATGGCCTGATTGATTCTGTAATTGATCAAGGAGATGTAGTAATTCGCCTTGCCGGAGACAAGTTCGCTTTCAGCTATCAGGACGTCGGTAAAACTTACGTCTCCCTGTCGGTATCGCATTTGAAAGAGCCTGAAGTTTTCGGTTCGAGTGGCGACGGCTCTTCGGTAATCATCGATATTGCCTTCGGAGGTTTTCATGTCCAGATAGGCGATTTTGACATTCTGGGAAATATCCTGAACCAGTCTCTGTCTCGCGAGGACCAGTTCATTTACCGCATCTCTTTTTTCCTTAACCGTTGAATTGTTCCTGAATATATTGAAAGTCCACGTGAGTAATCCTGTAAGAGTCCAATCGTTGTTGCCCTCCGGATCGAGAACGTTCCAGTCATCGTTCGTTCTTGTCCCCTGTCCGACCAGTGAAACCTTCGGCAATAAAGCCGCATTGGCCGCCTTGGTCGCTTCGATCCCCTGCCGGATTAAAATATTAGCCTGGATAATCTCATCACGGTTGGTCATGGCGGTATTATAAATCTGAGGTATCCTGTATGGGTTCGATCTTTGTTTGTAGTCCCGCTCTATCTCGACAGGGGTTTCAGGAGGGTTGGATAGTAGGTTGTTCAGCTTCGCCCTGGCGGCCGCCATGTCTCTCATGAAGCCCCTTCGCTCGACGTAGGCTGAATAGAGTTGACCTTCGGTTGATAACACGTCCGTCTTGGTAACCGTCCCGGCCCGGAGGAACTTTTCGTTGAGACTCTTCAGTTTTTCGAGTGTGGATATGGACTCAGCGTTCACCTCGAGTAACAGTTTTGCAAGCATCATTTGGTAATACGCCTGGTATACCTCGAGAATGAGGTCTTGCCGATCAACCTGTAACTGCAACTCTGAATTGGTTACCTGAAGCTTGGCGATATTAAAGTTGCTGACCGTCAGCCCACCCTGGTAGATAGGCTGAGTTACGGCCAGAGTTCCTGAAAAGCGCTTCCATGGGTCGATCCTGTAAGGGTAATCAATGTCAGGTGATCACCCCGTATCGGTTCTCCGTTGATTCTTCTTTGAGCTACGGCTGCACTGTAGCGGGACATGTGGTCAGGCGGCCCAAAGGCGCCGGCTCCAACTTTGTATCTGTGCCATGTCCCCTGGTAGCCAATCGCAGCGGACGGGAAAAAATCTGAATACGCTTCCTGCTCTTGCCACACCCTTTGCCTGATCCGTGAGAGCGCTTGCCCAACCCGGGGATTGCGGCTCAAAGTAGTCTGGACCGCCTGTTGGAGGTTTAAACGGAGTTGATCTTGCTTGGGTTTTGCGAAGCGTTCTATAATTATCGGAGAGCCTTTGGGTTTTCTATCCTCGCCTGCCATGACGGCAATTCGTCGCCAATAGTATGAGGCAACATGACACGGCTATCACAAATCGAGGCAACAAACCCATCCGCTAGGCCTTTCAAAGAGGTGAACGGCGAGGATCGTTCGCTAGTTGAGGACGCATGCTCTTTTGGCTCCGCGCTCTAATTGTCCTTAGCTGCGAAGTAACATTAAGAATATCTACTAAGTTGTCATTATAACTAATTATTATGGAAGATGTCAAATTGAATTGTGGGAAAGAGTGAAATCAGGCGGGATGTATGTGTTGGCCGCTGATAATCGTATCAGGCTATTTGCCGCTTCGCTAAATCAGAGAAAATCCCTCCCTTGGCCATGAGTTGGTCATAGGAGCCAGATTCTACAACTTCGCCGCGCACTAGCACGTAGATACGATCCGCATTTCGAATGGTGCTCAACCGATGAGCGATGACGATTCTCGTGGCCTGGAGACCCTCAAGGCTTTTGCTGACCGAAAACTGGCTCGGATTGTCCAGGGCGCTGGTCGCCTCGTCGAACAACACGACGCGCGGCCTCCTCACGATGGCTCGAGCGATGAGAAGCCTCTGGCGCTGCCCCCCGGAAAGACCTGATCCCCCTTCACCGATTACGGTATGCATTCCCATAGGCATAGCCTCAATATCCTTGTCCAGGGCAGCCATGCGAGCGGCATCCCATGCGTCTTCGAGGGTCAGGCGATATCCTCCTGTAATAGACTCGTATATGTTCCCTGAAAGCAACTTACCTCCCTGGAGAACGACACCGAGTTGACGCCTTATCGCTTGAATGTCCAATTCCGCGAGCCGCTGCCCATCGTAGAATATCGATCCCGACTCAGGAGTTTCAAATCGGACAAGGAGTCTCAGGATAGTGGATTTTCCCGATCCGGAGGGACCAACAAGGGCGATGAACTCTCCAGGATCGGCCTTCAGGCTCACGTCTTTCAGGATTAACGGACCGTCGGATTTGTATCGGAAATTGACATGCGCCATTTCAATCGCTCCGCTCAGTTCACCGGGGTCCTTCTTCGCCGTCTGTGTTTCAGGCGTCGCCTGTATTATGGGCTGCATGCGTTCATACATCGGTTTAACCGAGAGCACCTCCGTCAAATTACCTACAGCGGACATCACGCCGGAGATAACCGCAGTCAAGGCCGCAGTGAACGCAAGGAATTGCCCCGTAGGAATGGTCGGATCTTCTGGTTTCCACGTGTGAGCCAGCACCGCAAAAATGGCTAGGGTTGCGATCAGGGGAAGTGATGCCTGAAAAATGGCTGTGACCATACCCACCTTTCGAAATTTCACGCGGAGCGCCTTTAGCTGGGAATAGATGAGGGACCATTTCTCAAATGCGCGCGTTTCTGCGGCATTTGCCCTGATCTTCGCCATACTTGTCAAAATCTGAATATTGAACCCGTTGATCTTCCCTTCCAAATCCAGTTGAGGCCTCTGATAGCGAAGCTGCATGGCAAACAATCCCAGCATGGTTGCTACGGCGACGGCCAGAATCCCCAGCGCTACAATGCCGAGGATCGGTCCGTAATAGAACAGCAGGGAAATATTAAACATGCAGAATATTCCTGTGAGAAGTGAGGACAAAACCGCGCCGGAAATGGCTTGCTGAATCCTGTAAATGGATCCGGCGCGATTGGCCAGATCGCCGGAAGAAAAGCGTCTGAAGAAAACCACCGGCAAACTCAAAAGCCGATCCCACACTGCCGCTTCAAGACTTGCTCCCATACGGCCGAGAAATCTGAGCTGAGCAAGCCCTTGCACGAGCTGAAATATGCCCCCGACAAAAGAGCCCACGGCCAAGCCCGCCACCATTTGAAGTAATAGAGTTCTGTCAGCGCTGGGAATGACCGAATCATACAGCACACCCGTGGCCACAGGAACAAATGTCGCCAGGAGCCCGGAACCAATCGCCAGCCAAAAGATCAGCCGTAAGTCCCTCCGGCATCCGGCCAAACCAAACAGCAGCAGTGACCACGGCGTAAGTTGCCGTTCGGGAAATGGTCTGTAGAATACGTAGGCCTTGGAATCCAACTTCCCAAGAATCGCAGCGTCCAAAGGCGTACGGGTGTTGGTGGAAGGCTCAAGCAATTCATAGCGTCCTGCCCTATCGGGTAAGAGAGCGACAGGAAGGCCCGATTCAGCCAGTATGCCGAGGAGGGGGCCGTTGTCTTCTTTCCACCAACTGCCCCTGAGTCTTACCTGTCTGGTTCTTAAACCTGACGCGCCCGCTATGCGGAGGAGGGCTGCGTCAATGTCCAGTTCTCGGGATGATGATGGGGGTCGAAGGATCTTGATTCCCAGAGCATGTCCGATTACTTGACACGCGTTGAACAGGGAATCCTGAGTCGCCACTTCAGGCCCAATGTCGGCCTGGGCCAGGACCCCTGAAAGGTGGCCAAAAGCGCTCTGCGCAAGAAGGTGATCTTGTTCAATTGAGGACTGGAGTCGAACTTTGTCCCGGCTTTCCGCATGTGTTCGCTCGATGCGCACAGACTCGCAAACTACCTGGTGAAAATTCACGAGGAGCCGCCGCAGGTCCAACCCCCGAGAGAGTAGATCTGTCAGGCTGTACGCATGCAATTCGGCAGCCTCGCCGGCCTCAAGCCAGAAATTTGAAGTGAGAGGCAGGTAATGACCTTCCCGGAGTGCGGAGAGATCGCTGCGACCCATGATCCACGTTGTCCCAACGGTCTGCAGTATCCAGACGGGGCTATTTCCGCAGCGAACTGTCTGACCTGGCTCCAGATACAGCGTTTCGTCTTTTTTGGCTTCCAGGGCGAGATTAGGGATTTGTAGCCCAACAGTCAGAGCCGCCGAAATGAGCGAAACCCAGATTTCCGTCGCCTCCGCCAAAGCATCGTTGAGATCGCTATCTTTCTGCGCCTCTGCCAACTCGGCGAGGCTGATCCTCACAACAAGGGTATCAGGGCCTGGCACCGCAAGAAACCGCAAAGAGCTAGCCACGTCCTCGGGCGCCAAGGGGAAAATGACCTCGCCGGAGTAAACGCGGCACAATCGGCTGCGCCGTCCTGTCCATCGTCCATTCTCGGCGTTCACTGAGAATATGTCGATGTTCCCTCGTTCTACTATCCAGAACCAGTCGGCTTGATCTAACCGAAATGGTTGGTTCGCTCCTATTTGCAGGGGTTCACCGAGTTTACGCAGATATTCCATCGATTTGTCGGTCAACAAGGTTCCTCGATCCCAACAGCGCATCCGTTAACCGGTAGCGCCACCACGGATTTGTAACCGTTCACCAGGAAAGCGGCAAGGTCACGGGCGCGCCTCGATAAACGGTCACATGGGCTTACTATTCTTTGATCAACTGGGCATAAGGTCCGTCCACCCGAGCCATCTCTTCATGTGTCCCGCGTTGAATCACATTGCCCTTATCCAGAATCAGTATTTCGTCGCAGTCTCTAATGGTGCTAAGACGATGGGCGACAATGAGACATGTGCACCCACGAGTTCTCACATTGTCGTCGACTTTTTTTTCCGTGAGGGGGTCAAGGGCGCTGGTAGCCTCATCCATGATCAGTATAGTTGGTTCAATTGCCAAGGCTCTGGCGATCTCGATTCTTTGCGCCTGCCCTCCACTGAGGTTGCGGCCACCTTCTTCAAGAATGTGGTCATACCCACCCTTTAGAGCCGCCACATCGTCATGGATACACGCATCCTGCGCAGCTCGGATCACTACCTCGTCCGGCATGGCGCTGTCCCAGAGGGCGATATTTTCTCGAACGGCGCCTTCAAACAGCATGATTTCCTGGTCCACCATACCGAGCGAATTGGCCATGACCTTACGGGGAATTTCCCATCGAGGCTTGCCGTCAAATAAGATGCTGCCGCTCCAAGGTTGCAATATCCCCGCGACAAGTTGCGCAACGGTCGACTTGCCGCTGCCTGACCCACCAACCAGGGCCACTCGACTTCCAGGGGTTAATGTCAGACTGAAATCCTGGATGAGCGGTTTGTCGAACCGGCTGTAACCGAAGGTGAGCCCATTTATAATCAAATTACCGGTCAGTTTTGGGGGCGTATCGAGTGAAAGGGGAAGGTTCTCACTTTTTTCGAACTGGGGATCTACTTCGTGATTCAGAACATCATCGAGGCGTTGGACCGATCCCTCCAGTTCCTGGACTTGGGCCCCGAGGGACACTACAGTGGAAAAAGGGCTGTTGAAACTACCCATGAGCATCTGAAACGCCACCAGGCCGCCAATGCTCATGAAGCCGTCAATGATCCTGATACCACCCAGTCCAAGAATCACCATTGAGCTTAAACTCGCGAGAACCGACGGGATCATGCCAAACAGTTGAGAAAAGGAACCGGATTCCTGCTGAGCATTGACACGCAGGGCTTGATAACCAGCCCATCGCGCAAAAAAATCTGTCTCGCCTGCCGTGGCCTTGATGGTTTCTATCGACATCATCCCTGACATGGAAATTCCCGAGGACTTACCAATCTCCTGTAAGTTTCGCTTGTTCAGGTCTTTCCGTTTTCGTGACACGTATTTTAAGGCAACAAGATTGATGACAGCGATTGCTCCCCCAAAAAGGCTGAGCACGACGTCGTACTGAAGCATGGCAAGGAAGAAAAAGACGGCTGTAAAGCACGAGATGATGCTGGTAGCAAGCTGTCCCGAAAGGAGAAGAGCGACGACATCGTTCAATGCGATTCGTGACCCTACCTCACCTGCGTGACGGTGAAAGAAAAACGAGACTGGAAGCCGTAAGAGATGAACATAAAACTTGCTGGAATTCAGCAAGGCCAATTTCGTTTCCAGGCGGAGTAAGATGCTTTGCTGAAGCCAGGTAAGCCCGGCCTGGATAAAAATGGCGACTCCCATGCCCACGAGCAGCGGGCGCACGAAATATGGCATACCGCCCAAGAGGAACTCATCCACGAAGATTTTTGAGAACGCTGGAATGGAAAGTCCTACTGCAGCAAGCCCCAACCCAGCGATGACAGCAAAAAGAAGCTCCGGCCCCAACCCTTTTCCTCGTCTGATCAGGGCCTTCATTGTGCTGGGCTTGCGGCCTCCTCTCTCAAACTGGGGGCCGGGCGTAAAGGTCATTGCCACTCGACTGAAGCTGCGATCAAATTCCTTTGCCCCGACTTCTCGGGGCCCCGATGCAGGGTCATTCAAGTACCATTTCCTGGGACCGTAACCTTCCACGACCACGAAATGTTCAAAATTCCAAAAAGCGATCAGGGGAAAAGGGAGTTTTTTTAGTTCTTCGGGTTCAGGACGGTGGCCAGTGGCAATGAGACCATACCTTCGAGCGGCCTTGAGCACGTTGCTTGCCTTGCTGCCGTCACGGGAAACGCCGCACTCGACCCGCATCTGCTCCAGCGTTACCCATCTTCCGTAGTAAGCCATGATCATGCACAGAGCGGCAGCGCCGCATTCAATGGCTTCCATCTGTATGACGGTGGGGGTGCGAAACCGGGTCCTTCGCCGGATAAGGGGCCAGTGTGCGCCCTTGGACTTCAGGAAACGAAGCGGATTCATCTCAGATGCCCAACCACTTTTTCATCATTGGTAAAACCAGCGCCAAAGGCGGTTGTCTCAAAACAACTACCTCGGCCGAACCCAGAGTCCCGACAGTGACTATCACGTCCGCCCCCTTCTGTGACGACCAATGAAAGCCGCTCTTGGTTGAAGGGTCCTTATCCAGCGTCCCCACAATCGAGAGGACGGGGCCTTGGGACATAAGAGAATCAGCCAGTTTTTCATTTTTGAGCCAGGAGACCAGAGCTTCCCTTGAGATGGGAAATAGATCCACGCTCTTGACTCTTCCGGTCATAAACCCGTATTCCTCGCGCTGAACAATGGAAGGCGTCACCTGGATCGCCATGCCGGAATGAATTTTCTTCCCTTCATACGCTGGTACAAAAATCTCTACCTCTAACAAGGCGCTACCTGCCTCGTAGGTAACGACCGCTTGGCCTTCGCGAACAAGCTGTCCCTGCTTTGCCAGGACCTCAATGACTCGACCCGGAAAATCGCTGCGGATAGCGGTAGTCAGATCCAGTTTCCTTTGCAGGGATTCAAGCTCTCTATTAGATGCGTCAACTTTAAATTTTAGTTGAAAAATTTGATCATGAGTATTCGCGTCGAGTTCTCTTCTCTTGGAGAGTACTTCACTCAAGTTTGTTTCGGCTAGAGCGCCTTCTTCCGATGCTTTTTCAAAATCCAGTTTGGCTGTGAGATAAGCCTGGCGTGTGACCGCTTGCTCCTTCAGCAATTCTTCATACACTCTGACTCGCTCGTCGAGAGCCCTAATACGCCTTTCGATGAATACCTTCTTTTGCAAGAATTCCAATCTCTGGGCTTCCAGCACACGCCTTTGAGTTTCTACTTTGGCAAGAATCAACTGTACCTGTCGGACGCGGTTTTGGTCCATTTCCGCAATTTCCGCCCGTTTCACACTAATTTGTTTCTCAAGTTGGGGATTGGAGACGATTGCGACGATTTGTCCTGCCTTGATCGTGTCACCGGCACGTACCTTGCCCTCTTGAAGGTGCCCTGACTCTTTTGCAACGATCTGGAACAGTCCCCCTTCGGTCAAAAAAATAGCCTCTCCCTTTACGGTTGACTGCACCTCACCAAATATTCCCCATAGCACAGCAAGCGCCACAGCGATGCACATCGCGGAAAGAGCCAGCCAGCTTCTCGCAGAAGCAAACTTGAGGACCTCTTCGAGCTGCTCAGGCCTCTCTAATTTCCTTGTTGTCTCTGTCCCTGGCATTGGCATGAGAAATCCCGCAACTCCTCCGTAAACCACTACCCACTATAGTATACACGATTCCTGACCGTTTGGAAATCGGCCCCTTGACAATTCATGTGTTGCTGATAGTCTCTGATGAAGCATACACAGGTAATCACAACTCTCCGCTTTTGATGACTTGGTGACCGGCCATGAAAATGATCGTTTCCTGGATTGCCATCAGCCTTGTTTTAGTTCCGATGACGTGTCGAGCAGAAAACCCAACTGCCGCTTTGAAGGTCGGTGTAGTGCTTTCGATGACCGGAGCCCAGGCAAGGTTCGGAGAAATTCAGCGGAACTCGTTTCTTCTCGCTGTGGACGAGATCAACAAGGCTGGCGGTGTTAATGGGCGCCAAGTGGCGATCATTATCGAAGACGACAATGGCCAACCCGACCTCGCTGGATCGGCGGCGGAAAAACTGATTTCCGAGGACGGAGTTCTTGTTTTGACAGGGGCGTCTCGTTCCGAAGCCGGCTGGGCTATAGCTGCAGTTGCTGAACAGAAAAAAGTTCCATTCCTGATCACTTCCGGTTGCGTAGACGAAATAACTGAGCAGGGATGGGAATATGTGTTTCGGATCGGCCCCCCCTTGAGCCACTATTTTGGGCCATTATTGTCGTTCTTGGAAAAAGTCGTAAATCCTCAGACGTTGGCTCTTGTCTGCGAGAATTCCCTTTTTGGCAGGGAAGCCGCAAATCGGTTTGCGAAAGCTTTTCAGAAGACAGGGGGGAAAATCGTCGCTCGAGAGATTTTTCAGATTGGTTCGACAGATTTCCGGCCGATGCTTATCAAAGTAAGAAATTCCAAGCCCGATGTCGTTTTCATGTGTTCGTTGCCGATTGAGGGCGCTCTTTTGATGCGTCAGTCACAGGAATTGAATCTTACTCCGAAGATTTTTGCCGGAGCTGCCCAGGGTTTCACGATTTCACAGTTCATGCTGGTCGCTGGAGGAGCTTCTGACCACGTTTTTTCTGTTGACTTATGGAGCCCTCGGTTGCCTTATGCCGGCGCTCAGAAATACTTTGACGATTACGTCTTACGATTTCTGTCGTCCACCGACTACCACGGCGCTCAGGCATATGCTTGCATGCAGGTCATTGCCGATGCTTTGAATCGCACAGAGTCTTTGACTCCTGACAGTGTTCGGAAGGCTTTGGCGGCAACCGACATGCAAACGGTATTCGGACCGGTCCTCTTTGTGTCCGAAGGCAAGATGACTCAGCAGAATTCCGTGCGTACTTTCCTCAGTCAGTGGCTGGGCGGGACATTGGAAATTGTTTGGCCCGCAGAATTTGCGTCAGAGCAGTATGTTTATCCAATCCCGCCATGGTCCTCAGGACCGTAAATGAACAAAAATTGAATTTTGCCATTTCCCCCGCATAGGGACAAGCAGCCGAAAAGGTCTCAGTGTATTAATATAAGATGCGATCCTTGCAGGTATCCAGATGAAAAACGGTTCCATTGTTGTAGTGATCTTGGCGCTCACGATAATGCTCTCATGTCCGGTCTACGCATCTGACAAGGTCAAGATAGGTTTTATCCTGAAAACCATGCAGGAGAAACGCTACCAAAAAGACAGGAGCGTGTTCTTGGCCAAGGCCAAGGCGTTGGGGGCGATCCCACTTTTTGATTCATGTTATAACAGCGAAATGGAGCAGGTCACCAGATTCGAGAATATGCTGGCTAACGGCGTTAAGGTGATTGTGTTGCAGCCGGTTAACACGGGGACTGCCGCCATTCTTGTTACCATGGCGCACCAGCGAGGGGTTAGGGTTGTGGGGTATGACAGTCTTCCAATGAACAGCCCGTTGGACGTCATGGTCATGCAGGATAGCTGGGCGGTGGGAAAGCTGCAGAGTGAGGCCCTTGTAAAGTGGTTCAAGGCCAGAAAGGCAGGCAAAGTGGAAGGCAAGGTGGCGCTCATAATGGGGCAACCGGGTGACTCCAACGTATTCTTCATGAGTGAAGGAGCCGTTGAGGTTCTCAGGGCCAACAAAGGCCTGGATCTAGTGATCCAGGAGACGCACAAGAATTGGGACCCTGCCAGAGCGCAAAAAACCACGGAGGATGTCCTCGCCAAATTCGGCGCCCAGGTGGACGCGTTCATTTGCAACAATGACGGGCTTGCCACAGGCGTCATTGGAGCGCTGAAAGAGCGTGGATTGGATCATGTTGACCGTGTGTTCGTGGCTGGAGCCGACGCTGATCTTGTCAACATCAGATACATCGTCAAAGGAAGACAGGCCGTAGATGTGTGGAAGATGATCGACCCATTGGCGGAAAAGGCCGCAGAGGTCGCTGTCAAACTTGCGAGGAATCCAGGAAAGAAGATAACCGAAATAATCAAACCTGATAAAATGGTTAACAATGGAACTATGGAGGTCCCCACCATAGTCACTCCCGTAAAACTAGTCACTAGAAACAACATCAACGAAACACTTATCAAGGGTGGGCTCTACACGACGAACCAGATTTACGGCAGCCAGCCGATCCCAGAAAAACCTTAGGTTTTACTAGCGGACTAATTACAAGTTTTACAAGCCTCGCTCAGGGTTGATATTAGAACCGGGTTTGGCGATCTCAGAAAAGACGCCTCCCGCAAAAATTACGGAAACGAGGCGAAAGTGGCTCAGAATTGACTACAGCGCGAAATATGCGATATATCACGGGTAAATCCCATGAATAAAAGACAGCTTAAGTTTATGTAATTACAAATCTAATTTCGACAAGACAAAGAAATTCAACCAGCACCAATCTCGTCCCATTTGAACATATGTTCATTTTTATTAAGATCAGAAAATATGACAAAAGAAATTTAGTGGTGGGGGTATTTGCTGTTGGTTATGCGAAATTTCAGCGCCACCAAAATACAAGCGCTTATTATGCTTGTCTTGAATAACCGTTTGGAACGGTTGGCTGGATGCGGTCCCAGAGTGAAGTTGTATTTGAAATAAGGGCGTCAAAAAATGGAACTGGCTTTTCAGCAACTTTGTAACAAAAGCAACTGGATCTGATGCGAGCGACCGTGGACGAAAAACTTCAGGGAACACTGGAGAAAAGGCTTGGTGAGTCTTTCAATCAAGTCAGTGAACGACTCGAACAATTCCCCATAAGGGGCTCGGGGAGATGCAACTCCTTGCGACTGGTGGTTGGAGATTTAAAGAAAGTTCTGACAAACATCAAGACCAGGGGCACCTGGGGAGAAATCCAACTCGGGGTAATCTTGGAACAAGTCCTGGCGCCTGATCAGTATGCAAAAAATGTGGCCACAAGGAATACCGGTGAAAGAGTTGAATTCGCCATCAAGCTTCCTGGCAAGAACGAAGATCACAGCAACATTGTGTGGCTACCGATCGACGCCAAATTCCCGATTGAGGACTATCAGCGTCTAATAGACGCACAGGAGAAAGCCGATGCTGTTTCGTCCGAAGCCGCGATCAAACAGCTAGAGAAAAGGATCAAACAGTGCGCAACCGACATCAGCAGGAAGTATTTGAACCCGCCCGGGCTATTTTCAGGGGCGATTCCTTGTCTTGAGCATTTTTACGACCTAATACAGGTATCCTTCAGTTTCCGCGAAGTAATCCTGCTCTTTTTTAGCACGTTAAATTCATTACATTCGTCATTCTCGGACACTTTCCAGTAGTCGTTATCGGGAAGATAGTAACAGGGAAATATTCGAATCTTTGGCTCCAAAGGTTTATCAACTTCCCATGTTTCGATCCGGTAATCATTGCAATACAATGTTCAGGCAGGCTGTTTCGTTGTTTCCACTGTATAAAAGCTTTGGCTTTATTCCGGGTTGAGAATATCGCCCGCATTCCATAATCCGGATAGGTTACATTTTTTAAGATTAAATTCAATTCGAATTGGGATTCATCTTAAAATTTTGTTGAGGACCGTCCACATTTTCGGTCGGGGGCGAAACATCTAGAGCATCATCCGGATTTGTCACGAAAAACTAGGCGCTTACTGGACATCGGCCAGAGGCCCTTTTGTCAACCATCTTTCGTCAGGGTGTCAAAAGGGAGAAAAATTGCAGACGTTGAAGAGAGCAATCTCAAATCGGAATTTAGCATGCCTTTATGAATTTTCGTAATCATTACGGATTCTAGCCAAGTCAGCCTTTTACCAACTGGTGGACTAGCCCCTCACGGAATAGAGTTAATTTACCGCTTTAATAAAATACGCTGGATCAACTTGTGTAGTTGACAATTTGGCGCTTGGTTCCCTATTCTGTAACATGGTGAGGCACGCTAGTCAGGAGGTTATTATGGCAGGACGAGTCGCTCGAGTTACTGAGGTAATTGCGGGTTCTCCTAACAGCTTTGATGAGGCTATAAAGCTGGCTTTTGAACGCGCAAACAAGACTTTAAGAAACATAACCGGCATGAAAATTGTTGATATGAGTGTCAACTGTGATGCGGGAAAGATACTGGAATACCGTATTCGGGTTGAGGTGATATTTATTTTAGAATAAGTATTGAGTCTATTCAATGTTGCGATGCTGCTTCACCAAACATCAATTATTATCCTTCATTGAATCCAGGGAAATATTTCGTCTTTCCATCTCAGCAGCCAGATAGCTGGTCTGACAAAATTGGTCAGTTAGATAAGAGATAACGATGACGACCGTTTCCAAAGAAACTGCAGCGCTCTTGATACAAATTGCATTTTTGGTGGGTGCCATCACGGATGGCCTTGCGATCATCCCGATGCTATCCTCTCGTGTTGGTGTAGCGGTGTTCGAGGGTGACTCATCCCTCAATAGCGCCAAACATAGTTATGCTATGGGTATTGCTGCGTCACTGATGGCTGGTTGGACATTGCTCCTCCTCTGGGGCGCTGCGGATCCAATCGAAAGGCGAGACATCCTGTTGCTGACCGTCTTTCCTGTTATTACCGGTATCATCATAGCTACGGTAATTGCCGTCCGCAATCGTATCCTCCTTTTTTCTCGAATGATTCCACTTTGGATACATCTCGGGATTCTGAGTCTGTTGTATATCGTATCCTACATACTCTCAATTCCGTTGGCATCTTGAGCAGGGCGTTTGTTTTTGCCTAATCATTCATTCCACGGAAGATGCTGGATCCATGGCGACAAGATCCTCTGTTTCAAGTGCATCAGAAAAGGGGATGGAGAGGGTATGTAAACTTTTTAAGGATAGATTTATATTAATATGAATTTGTCCTTAAAAAATACAGGAAGGGGGACCAGATCATCCGACTTGTCATAAATTAGTTGCCGCACAGGATATCGGCCAGCCACACTTCTGTCATCCATCCTTCGTTAAGTTGTCAAGAAGCAAAAAAGTTTCATATATTGAAGAGGATAAAATAAGCCCGTCATCGGCCGAGGCTTTATGATTTCTACCAACATGAGTAGAGAAAGCGAACAGGGTGAACCGGTTCTCTCTATTTTATCTTCTATTTTTTTAAAAAAATATAAAAGAAAAAGGGATTTTGGTGTTCACCCTGTTCACCTGTTCGCGTCTGATAGACTAACTCGTAGATGGCTCCGCCATGTCGTTGCGCAGGCCAATTCCCACCCAACTGCGAACTCTCCTATCGCCAACCTGACGGGTGTCAAAACCTCTGGCGATCAAGGCCCTATTGAAATCAGCCTTGCTTAACGTTCCGGCACGACTATCTCCACCACAGGTTTCGATGTAGTGATCGTAAAGATCAACCTTGGAAACATTCTTTTCCTCACCGAACTCCAGAAGTGGGTTAGCCAAGAAATCCGCCAGCACATCCATCTCAGCCCTGTAATCATCTACTGCGTTCTGTGCTGACCGAGGTGCGCCAAAACCGTGTCTCCGGCAATCACGATAACCTTCCACCGCCCATGTCAGTATCCCTGAAGCCTCATCCTCAAGTTTGACCAGAAGGTCTTTGTCCTGATCTTCAACAGGGATCGTGACATTAAATGGAATTAATCGAACCCTACGCCAAAACCCGTGATCACTATCCTGAACTTTGAGAAGGTGATTTGAAGCCATAAATATCTTCCCTACAGGTTCATACTCAAAAAACTCTTTATGCAGGTAGCGGGCCGTAATTCTATCTCCGCCAGTAAAAGCCTTCAGTAATGACTCATCCAATTTACCTGACGAGGGTGGTTCACTTGTCGAAATCAGACGAGCGCCTTGCAGTCGTGCAAGATCATTTCGTATAACTTCACCCTTCCGTCTCAGAAATGTCTCAGCCGGTGTCTGGCGGGAATAGTCGCCGAGGATAAAAAGAATAATACACATCAATGTGCTTTTCCCATTTGACCCACGACCATAAAGAAGAAACCAGCATTGCCCGGTAATCAATCCTGTGAGCGCATAACCGAAGACTCGTTGGAGGTATGCGATCAATTCCTGATCGCTTTTAAAAATCGTATCCAAAAAGGACAGAAACAATTCACAACGAGCCTGAGGGTCGTAATCGACTGGACTTATTTTGGTGAGATAATCCTCTCTATCATGAGGTCTTAGTTCACCCGATGACAAATCCAGAGTTCCATTATTCACATTGAAAAGGATAGGATCTCGGTCGAAATCTTCCATGCTTATCGCCAGGTTTGGTCCACTCAACTCTAAAACAGCCCTGCATTTAGCCGCAGTTTCCGATCTGATCAAAAATTTCAGATGTTTTCCGTTGATCTCAGTTTGCGGCTGTGCCTTTACTTGGGTGATCAGCCCTCGAATAGTCTGCTTTATTCGCTGAAGAGATTGATTCCTCTTATCCCGAACCCATCGGTTACCATCCCACACAAACCAACCACCAAGCTCAGCGCAATAGCGACAATCTTTACCGTGTTCGCGTTACGAACACATCGCTCAAACCAGCTTCACTCCATATGTAGTCCTCTATAGCTCGAGCATATCGTGAAGCTATATCATGCGCCTGATATCTAACCTCAGCCTCGTCCTCTGGGACTTCGAATGCGCCACTGTTAATAGAGCCCAAAACCCTCTGAATCTCCTCTTGGGTAGCTCCTCTCCGTCTTAAGAGACTACCTATGGCTAACATGGTGTCATGACGTGACCCCTGGGCTAAAGATAATTCTGGCGAAGACGTTGCTCTGTTATCAATATCGCCTTGGAGGCAGACACTAGGGTCTATACCGAATGAAGTTACAAATTGCTCTCTACTGTACATGATTGCACCTCCATTGCGGGCTGAATAAGGCGTACAAGAAAAGGTTCTCCCTTGAGGTGGAAAAACCCGGGAATTCTCATGACCCTTGGCAGGTCTTTAACCTTCGTGTCACCACCAAAACGATCAGCCAACTCCTGCTGGAAATATGAGAACTCTTGCAGTTCAATACCGTCCACCATGAAGTAAGCGTGATATCGTCCGGGACTAGTCTCAACAATGACATCTGCTTTCAAAGGAGCTTCCAACACGGGCTCCAAAGGAGCCCCATCAAGATCTACAAAAAGGGCTCTTACACCAAGGACATTCTCAGCGCTGCGTCCCTTACCGTCGCCTTGATTGACCATGACGAAGATGCCTGCTCCCATTGAATTGAGCCTTACTAGCTCTTCGGCATGCTGCTCTAGCGTCCCATGAAGTATTCTTGCTAGGCTGTGTGGCCTCTCAATGTCTTTGCGGTCCGCAAATGTCTGGAAGGCCACCTGTTCTGGCCCTGCCAGCATCTCTAGAAATCTCGCAGCCTGTTCTAGATCTACCCCACCGCAACGATTGACTGGGGTGTCATTAGAAGCTACTATAAACGGTGTGTTGTTCTCTCCCGGGCCATTGCAAGCAGCTTGTTCGCGCAGGCTGCTTGTCTCCGGGGGACAATAATTGTCTTTAGACAATGAAGAAACTGGATTTTCAAAATCCCTATAGTCTGTCATTTGGCCTCTCCTTTCTGTTGTCATAATGAGTCGAATTATTAGTTCTGGGTCTCCCCAGTTTAGGACTCACAGATGCCTGTGACCGCTCTTCCCACCACTGGTCCCAGGCTTCAAGGTCAAGAAAAAGCTCTCGCCCTAGCTTGGTGACCACATATCTGGGAATACTCCCTGTAGCTAGTCTGTTATGCCAGCTCTTGATGGCTCGCCTTACCCCCACATCATCGCCGGTCGCTGCCTCATGCGTGATATCCACCACGGCCCTCCTAAGAGGCATTAAGTTTTTCATCAGAATCACTCCTTTTCTACTTTTTGCTATTAGCTGATTCAATTTATGTGCCAAAAAAAAGAAAAGCCCTCATTCTCTTGAATAAGGGCCTAATTGATTGATCTTATAGTGTTATTATCGTTCTTGCCGTTCTGGATCTAAACTCACCTAAACGCAATCATCGTTTGTTGCGGCTCACTAGTGGACCATTATGGTACCAAACTGGTCCTCATGGCTCTTTGCTGCTCCACAGCCATCAATATTTTTTCTTTTTAGACTCTCTGAACCACCTGCCAAGCTTCTTTCTATCCAGTCCCGTGATTTTGGCTGCCTTGGCCACGCCGATTTTTCCATAGTGGTCTATCCATGCAGATTTATATTGTTCAGGATCGTACCGTTTCAGCACGAAATTAAGAGCGTCTGATTTCGTTTGAGACTCCGGAGCAATACTTCTAGGCGAGATAGTTTGCGCCGAATCTTTAGGCTCGTCGTACATGATGTCATAAATTCTATATGCCAACTCACCATATTCCGGATCAAAATAGAGATCGTTGTGTTCATATTCATCTACGGGGATCTTCGTTGCTTCTTTCTCCATTATGCATTCGATGATATCTTTTTTAGAATAAGGATCCTGAAAAAACAGGCCGCACCAGTTCTCCCATTGCCGGAAAAACATTTCGAGCTGGGTCTCTTTTCTGGATTCGTTCGAGTCAACAATATTATTTACTTCCTTATTTTTTGCCTCGCTAGCCTCCCCTACAGAGATACTTTTAAGATCTGTGAAATTTCCTTCTTCAGTGTCTCCCAGACGTACTGTTTCGCTTCGGTTTCCTCTCATTGCTAGGAGAGGTGCGTAACGGTCAACATGTTCTATGAGACCGCCGCCTGCGTCAGCGAACGGAAGCACGAACCTTAAAAAATGGCTCCAAACGGAGCACTCCCGAGCAACTATACCGGTTGTGAAACCTGTAATTTTTGAATCTATCGTAAGTTAGCCATGACGGTCCTCCGCCCATTTTAGGATCGCGAGCGCAAATTTGTGTCTTGTAACATTTAACAAGATTGACGAAGTCGACGAGTTCTCTGACGTTACCAGGCCAGTGGTAGGCCATCAGGCGTAACAAGTCCTCATGTGCCCATTCCATGTCGGGTATCAACTTTCGGAGCAGATACAAGACATCCTGCCTTCTCGAATGGAGACCCGGGACCTCAATAACGTGGAACCTGTACACAAAATCGGCCCTAAAATTAGGGCTATCCAGGTTCTCGTTGGTCATGGCCAATATTTTTATGTTCTTCTTTTGTTCTGGTTTTATTGCCCCTACCTTGAAATACTGTCCTGTTTCCAACACAGTGAGCAGTTTAGCCTGTAGGGGCTTCTGCAAGGTTCCGATCTCATCAAGTATTAGGACCTTTTTGTCAGAGTCAAAAAATCCTAGGGAATCTTTCTCAGCACCCGTGAACGCCCCCTTTTTGTATCCGAATAATTGTGACTCGATTAAGTTTTCGGGTAAAGCAGCGCAGTTAATAGGCAATGCATTGTCAGATAGATCGGCCTTCTGTAATATTTGTTTTTTTATGTGAGTCTTCCCGGCTCCAGTCGGTCCCACTAGGAGCACGGGTTTCTGACGTTCTTTTGATGTTAACAACTCAGCAGCTTGGGGCACCAACTCCGTCAGCAAGTATTCTAATCCAGGAGTATCAAACCAATTCTGCCCTTCCGGATCTGACATGCTTAACCTCCACTTGTTTGCTAAACAAAACCTAGATGTCCTATTTTGGCAATGGCCTGTTTCTTATGTTCATTAACCACGTGAAGATATCGCTGAGTTGTGGTCAAGTCTCTGTGACCGAGAATAGACCTAATTGTCTCCAAGTCCACGCCGTTCATCACTAGGAACGTCCCGCACAAATGACGCAAATCATGAATCCTGAGCTTACCAGCGCCCGGTAAATTATCCAACCCAGCCCGTTTTACAGCCCGGTTAAAGCTCATATGCATATCACGAGGTTCATTTGAATTGGATCTTGAGGGAAAAACCAGCCCGATTGGATTTCCACTCAGGTCGAGGACTTTGTTAACATTTTGTTTTTCCGTAAGTTCTATCAATGTTTCTTTAGCAGCTTGAGTAAGAGGAATGGTTCTGGACCGATGACCTTTTGTCTCCGCCCCTACTAAAGAGACGAAACCGTCTTTGAAGTTGACCTGGGACCATCGCAATCCTCTCAATTCCATAGACCGGCAGCCTGTGTGGAGAGCCAATAAAACAAACGGGTAGAGCAACTTGGTCCGGCTTCTCCTACATTCCTCCAGGAGAAGAGAAATCTGTTCCTCAGAAAGAATTGGACACCGGCCTTCCGGAAGCCTAGGCCTTTGAATCTTTTGAACAGGATTTTCAAGACCACTTACCGCCCATTCACGACCAGCAACACTAAAAAGATTAGATAGCAGGGCCAGTTCTAGGCGAACTGAATCAGGTGAAACCTCCTGAAGTCGTCTGTCTCTATATTCTGCGACACGATTCGGCGTGATCTGAGTAAGGCTCAGCTTCCCGAGATTTTGTTTAAGATACCTTGAAGAAAGTTCCTCACGTTTTTGGGTTCCAGGTCGCTTTCTAATAGACACTGTCTCTAGATATCGATCCAGAGCATCAACGAGACTAATTCCACTAGCTTCTCGAGTGTCCCTCCACAGACCGGTTTCCATTTGATGTTCAGTCATTTTGGCCCAACTCTGGGCATCAGATTTCCTGTCAAATGTTTTGATCTTTGAAGGATATCCCTTTTTTCGCACCTGCGCTTGCCATACAGCCTTCCCTTTAGGTCCGGAGCGTTTTAATATAGAGGCCATGCAAGATCTCCATATGATGTCTCTAGGAACTTTTTATGCTGCACCAGCGCTGCACTGCCATGCAGCGCGATCAGCTTTATATGAGAAGAAAATAGCCATAACATCTAGTAATGTCAACACTTATACAGCATATATGATTACGATTGAGAAAAGAGGTTATTTGGCAGGTTATCATTATGATAACAAGGCTTTATACTATGTCAGCCACGAACTTCTAATCCGTAGGTCACAGGTTCGAATCCTGTCGGGCGTGCCAAATAATGTCAATAAGTTAGCTTACCAATTTCCCCACATACTGACTCCTGAATTAAGGGTTTTTCAAAAAAGGTAGCAAGAAGGTAACGCGGGCCAGTTTTTAAATCCTATTGTCTGGCGTTTGACGCGACTAGAATGTGCGTTAACCCATTATCGTAAGTGAATTTGTGGATCCAATTTCATAGATAAGTATTCAATATATTAAGCGCCGCTCCTGTTAATAAACAGTAAATAACCACGTGCAGAGCACGTGGCTTTGCCATTGCCTCCCATAGTGGGGCTGAGTGCTTGCCCCTTGAAAGGGGCAAGCGAGTTGTTCCCGCAAAGTTCACTTGAGTTAAAAATGCAGTTGCTCTTCACGACGCTCTTTGTTTTCTTGGTATTTAACATATTTTCGGATCATATCCGCATCAAGACCTACAGTGTCCACGCAGTAGCCCTGCGCCCAAAAATGATTGCCCCAGTAGGGTTTCCTCTTCAGATATGGGAACTGTTTGAATACTCGTATTGCTGTGCGACCTTTAACTGTACCCATCAAGTCAGATATTGAGACCTTCGGTGGCACCATGCAGATCAGGTGAACATGATCCGGTTGCAATTTGAGTTCCACCACCTCACAGCCCATTCGGCTGCAGAATACTTGGATGCAGTCATGACTTCTTGTCCTACTATCCCGTCCAATACGCGGAATCGATATTTCGGAACCCATACCAGGTGATATTGGCAATGCCATATCGCATGTGATAGCTTACGAAACCTGCTCATCTGCTTCTCCTTCTTTCGAAGTTGCGGGAACAACTCGAATTTTAGGATTAGCAGGTGAGCTGTATTCTGGCAAAGCCTTATAACTCTGACCACGTCCAGAGGACGTGGTTTTCTAAGTCGAAATAAACCTGAAAGCCTCCTCTGGGGTCATCTTTTCCAGCAGGGTGGTCCATCCCCGGATGTCAGCAAACATAACGGTCATTTTCCGGCTCACCTGGTCACCCAAATTGATTTCGAGAATAGTATTCTTCCGCAGCAAATCGATAGATTCTCTGGGAACGAAGCGCTCATAGATGTTGTTCAATGACGCCAACTCTGCGGTTCGTCGCTGCGCTCTTTCTTCCAGCCCTTCGCTGTACACCCGTAATTCCAGGTTTTTTTCTGCGAGAATCCTTTTTAAACGGCTGCACAATTCGAAGCCGTCCATCCCGAGCATCATAATATCCGGGAGAATGAGATCCGGCGCCGGTTCTGCAACAGCCATTTTGAGGGCTTTCTCCCCATTGATAGCCGCCACGATAGCGTATTGATCTTTCAACGTGCCCATGAGGACCAGAATGTTCTCCCGGGTATCATGCACGATGAGCGCCTTGGGTTTTTGCTCACCGTTCAGCATCTAAGCGCCTACTTATGGTAGGCGGCCGCTCAGAAAGATTGAGGAGCTTCTACCATGAGGGCCGAACGATTCAATCTCTATGCAACCATGCTCTGGAGAAGATCTGCTCAGTGAAGCTATGGTACCAGTTTCTTCAAGGTATCCTTATCTCCAGGACAGAGAAATCATCCTCAAGAGTTTCTGAGCCTGCGATCTGCCGTACGTGCGCCAATAGATCGTCCATGGTCGTTTTGCCTCCGGCGCCTGAATCCTCCAGGTAGGCCTTCAAGTCGTCGAACTCCCAACAGGGACCTTTTTCATTCATGATCTCATATACGCCATCGCTAAAGACATAAAGTCTAGCCCCAGGTTTGATTTCAACCTCGTCATATTCGAAATCAATGCCCTCCATGGCGCCCAGAAATAGGTTCGACGTTATCAGTTCTCGAATCTCTGAGCCGTTTCCGGTTGTGTCCTGTATCAACAGGGCGGGTGGATGGCCTCCGCTGGCATAGGTCAAGAGGCGAGAAGAGGGTTTGTACACGCCGTACCACATGGTAAAATACATGTCCCTGTGGTCAGCCATGGGAAAAACGGCATTGAGGCTCGCTAGAATCTGCTCCGGTCTCCTAAAATCAACATTCGGCAAGTTCCTGGAACGGAGAACATTGAGTACAGACACTGAATGGAGCGCTGCTCCCACACCATGTCCGCATACGTCAATCAGGTAAATCGCTAACGAATCTTCATCGAGCCAGTGGTAGCCTAACGAATCTCCCCCAAGGGTAGTTGATGGCACAAAACGCCAGTCTGCCATCACTGGTCCCTCTGTAATGGGCTGCGGCATGAGGAATTTGACGTAATCGGCAGCCTCAGCGAGTTCGCTGTTGAGAATCCCAAGGACGTTTTCGAGTTTCTCCCGCTGAAATGCCTCGAGGTCACGCAGTATCTTTAGCTCCAGATGGGCTTTGACCCTCGCTTTTACCACAGGAATGCTAAACGGCTTGGTAATATAGTCCATTGCGCCCAGTTCAAACCCCAGGGTTTCGTCTTCCACTTCGGTCTTGGCCGTTACGAAGATGATCGGGATGTGTTGCGCTTGCTCGTCAGCTTTGAGCCTACGGCAGACCTCGTATCCATCCATTCCCGGCATCATGATATCCAATAGAATGAGATCCGGCCTCGGTTCCGCCACAGCCATTTTGAGCGCCTTCTCTCCGTTGATTGCCGCCACAATGGTATACTGATCCTTCAATGTCTCCATCAGGACCTGAATGTTTTCCGGCGTGTCATCCACAATCAGGACCTTGGGTTTTCGACCACTTTCTACCATGTTTTTCTTTCCTATAGCTCTATTTCCAGCTTGCCGGCGATGGTTTCCACAGTTTTCAAAGCAGTGTCCGTATCGAAGCTTTCGATTTGCTTTTCCAGGCGTTTGAACTCCTCCTTAACCGATGAATTCGCCAGGAGCCGATTCAAAGCTTCAAGTCGGTTCATAGCTTCGGTCAGATCACTCTCCAGAAGCTGAGCCATTTCCTGGAGAAGAGTTTTTACCGCTTCCTTATCGACAGGCGCCTCCGTCCCAGAATCCTTAGGTTCTTGTTGGGCGGTCAGTCTTTCCTCGACTACTCTTATCCCATCTATCACGACTTTTAACTGAGAGTCGAACTCCGCCATGACGAGATCCAGGTTTTTGCCTTCCTTGATGGCGTTCTCCAACTCGGCCGCTGCCTGGTACAGGTTATCTCCACCTAGGTTTCCGGAAACGCCCTTAATCGTGTGAGCAATCCGGGCTGCCGTCTCCACGTCTCCCACTTGGAGAGCGGCTTTGATTTGGTCAACTGCGTCTTCCTGTCCGTCCTTGAACTTGCACAGGAGCTTCGTATAGAGCTGCCTGTTTCCGGCTACCCGTCCAAGCCCGGATGCTATGGAAATGCCTGGTAACTCAGCAGGCAGGATATTCTGTGACTTCTTGCTCTCACTCGACGACTCAGACAAATCTTCAGATGTTTCCCGATTGCCCGGCTTGACCCATTTCACCAGCTCAGAGATGAGTTGATCCGGATCAATGGGCTTGGTCAAATGATCATTCATGCCCGCTTCAATACTTTTCTCGCGGTCACCCCCCATGGCGTGGGCGGTCATGGCGATGATCGGCAAATCTTGAAACCTTTCATCTCTTCGAATCTCCTGGGTGGCCTCAAATCCTCCCATCACAGGCATTTGTAAATCCATAAGCACCACATCAAAATTCCCCGCTTTGACCATCTCCACTGCCTCTTCACCATTGTTGGCAATTCGTACAACCAATCCAGCCTGCTGCAAAATTTCCTCAGCAACCTGTTGGTTGATTTCATTGTCCTCTGCCAACAATACCCTTGCTCCGCGAATCTTTCTCAGCTCTTCCTCATCTCTGCCGCTCACCCGCTTCACGGTCTGACGCTCTTGGGCTTCCTTCCCCAAGGCGATCATGATGGAATCAAAAAGTACGGACTGACCTACGGGTTTAAGCAGGAAGCCATCGACCCCCACTTTCTCGGATCTCTGCATAACCTCTTCACGACCATACGCCGTCGCTATGATAACCTTGGGTTTCTGGGGGAGACTCGGAAGATTTTTAATCAGTTCGGTTGCCTTGATCCCGTCCATACCAGGCATCTTCCAGTCCATAAGCACGAGTCTATATGGACGGATGTTTGCCTCTTTTTCCAACTCCGCTATTCCTTCCTCGGCAGAAGCTGCAACGGTTACTTCAAAACTCATGGTTTCCAGCAAAGATTTTAGAATTTCTCTGGATGACGCATTATCGTCTATCACCAACACCCGCATTCCCCGCAGATCGACTGATGGTTCGAGACGCTTCCTTGAGAATTTCCTGGCCAATCCGAATTTTGCCGTGAATATGAACTCGCTCCCTTTTCCAGCTTCACTTTCGACCCCTATCTCCCCTCCCATCATGTTAACCAACCGTTTGGAGATAGTAAGACCTAGGCCGGTACCTCCATATTTTCTAGTGGTGGACATATCTGCCTGGCTAAAGGCTTGAAATAGTTTACCTTTCTGCTCTTGCGTCAAGCCGACGCCAGTGTCTCGAACAGAAAACTCGAGCATGACCCATTCGTCTTGTTTTTCCAATAGCCTGGTAGAGATAACGATCTCACCCTGTTCCGTGAATTTCACAGCGTTATTGCACAGATTGATCAGAACCTGCCCCAGCCTGAGCGGGTCACCTACCAGGGCAAGGGGCACGTCCTGCGGGGTATCCATCAGGAACTCCAGTCTTTTTTCATGAACCTTAAGTCCCACCACTGTAGATACATTGTCCAGGACTTCGTCCAAACTGAAATCCACCGACTCCATTTCCAACTTACCTGCTTCGATCTTGGAGAAATCCAGGATGTCATTGATGATACCCAGAAGCGAGTGTGCGGAGCGCTGTATTTTCGTCAGATAGTCCGCCTGCTTGGGGGTCAGCTCAGTCTGAAGCGCCAAGTGCGCCATTCCAATCACCGCATTCATAGGAGTCCTGATCTCGTGACTCATGTTGGCCAGGAAATCAGATTTAGCTTTGGTGGCTTCTTCAGCAATCTCCTTTGCGCGGCGCACTTGCTCTTCCGCGAGCTTGCGGGCGGTAATATCGCTGAAAGTGATGACCGACCCGACGAGAGAGCCGTCCTTATGGACAGGGTTGCTGGAATAAGCTACGGGAAAACTGGTACCATCTTTTCGCCACAGCACTTCACTGTCGATATGGCTGGCGGTTCCACCTGTAATGGACTTGCGCATAGGACAATCTTCTTGCGGATATGGAGAACCATCCTCATGAGCATATTGAATCAGGCCGTGAAGCTCCTTGCTCTCGAATTCATCCGGCGAGTATCCGAGCATCCGGCAAGCCGCGGGATTGATAAAAGTCATTTCGCCGTCTACGCTCACACCGATGATTCCCTCGTCTACAGACTCAAGAAGCAGCCTGGTGCGTTCTTCCGAAACTCGAAGCTCTTCCGTGCGATCTTTGACCAACTGCTCCAGATGATCCTTGTATCGCGCGATTTCGCTGCGAGCTATTTCCGCATCCTCGGCCAGGCTCAGAGCTGCGGCCTGGCTGCGGCGCAGTTCCTCGGCTCTCCTTTTTAGGTCCTCGGCTGCCTGCGAAGCGCGAATTCGGTCCAACGTGAGGGTGCCCACGATTTTGGCGAAGCCCGACAAGAAGCCGAGAATGCTGGGCAGCTTGTCCTTGGACATCATTGGCACTTCCTTGATGGAAGACAAATAATCCTCTTCATCGTAACCGAGGTCTCGAGCCTGGCGACGAAAGAACTCCAGATCGGGTTCCTGCAGGTGGAACTGGCCGATGAGAATATTGGCCAGGTGCTTCCCATCTATGATCAGCGGAGAAGCCGCGTCCGTCAGGCCATTTTTACATTGATAAATGGTGAAATTCTGACCTTCCTCGAGACTGGAACCCAGTATTGAATCGCTTTCCGCGCAGCGTTGAGAGGAAACTTCGCCAACCCGATGGAATTGGGTGCAAGCTCTCTGAAAGTTTGCGAATGCCAGCAGGTTTCCTTTAAGGTCTGATATAGCTGAGGCAACCCCGACCGCATCGCAGAAGTTGGTCAGAAGGGTCTGTAAATCTTCGAGATCCAACAAGTCTCGACACGTGCAATTCTTCAGGCCCGGAGCCTAGACCGGCGTCTCGATCCTTATGGAAATGGCCGGATTCTCCAAGGCCTCATCTTTTTCGATCCGGTCCAAGGAGCCATACGGAGCTGGTTTTCCAGCAGCCCGGGCCAACTCGTTGGCTTCTTTCTTCAGGTCAAGAATCCGCTGTTCCCTGGCCATGACCAAGCGATTGAATCGTTCGAATTCCAGGATTCTCTCCTGCAATTCAGATTGAGCAGGGCCGTCCTTTTGGTGGGCTACCTCCGTGCCGATAGCCAAAGTTTCTTCTTCAAGGGGGAAGCGGTTCTGGTCAGTCATGGTGGACTCCGGATAGAATCAAAGTTACATGATGAATCTTATCACGGCTGTCCCCGATTGTAACGCCAGACCTGGTCAGAAACCTTCGTTTTTCCTCAGGGTCGAGTTGGTCCTGGGAGCAAAAGTGTGCGAAACTTTCTGTTTTCAGTCTGGGGAAGGAATTTACAGGCGAATCCAGAGGCCGGAATAGCTTTTATGGGATCAAAGTAGTGGGTTTGTCACGACCCTCTTTGCCTTTCACCCACTTTCCCCTCGTTTTCTGAAATTCGTATAAGATGTGGATTTAGGGACCTATGTAGTTGGTTCAAGCCGCCTTATGCATTTAAGCCAGTGTCCTTATCTTTCTACCATTAATAAAATCAACTAGGATCTTTTTCCAGATATGTCTGTGACATGGAGATCACTGGACGAAGAGTAATGGGCTCGTCGAAGCCTTTTATCTTAGCCTGCCTTATACTACCCAGGTCCAGACATTCGACCGGCTGTTCATAAACTGATGGCGTAAGAAGTACTTCTCCGGCGGCCGCAAGGGCCTCGACTCTAAACGCCACGTTAATTGGCGTTCCGACTGCGCCATATTTCTTGCGCTTTTCTGACCCGATATTCCCTACGACCAATTGGCCCGAGTTAATCCCGATCCCCATCCTGAGTTCAGGCCAACCGTTTTTCTTATTCTCTCTATTCAGTTCTTGAAGCGCCGCTTGCATATCCAACGCACAGCCTACAGCACGCAGTCTGTGGTCGGCCCTCGGTTTTGGGGCCCCGAAGAAAACCAATATTCCATCTCCAGTAAACTCATCGATAGTACCCTCATGACAAACAACGACGTCAGTCATCTTTTCAAAGTAGCGATTAAGTATCTGTATAACTTTTTGAGGTTCCAAAGAATCAGTCATACGGGTAAATCCCCTGAGATCGGATACCAGAATAGTAATTTCTCTCAGTTCTCCGCCTAGCTTAACCCCTTTCGGTGACTCAAGTATCTCCGTGACCACGGCTTCGCTAATGTAACTACCAAATGTTTCCCGTATATAATCTCGCTCACGCAGTCCCTCGACCATGTGATTGAATCCTTCGCCTACAATTCCTATCTCATCATTGGAAACTACCTTGATACTTGCGTCAAGATCGCCTTTCCCGATTCTGTTCATGGCCGATCCAGTTTGTCGGAGTGGCTCTGAAACGCTGCGGGCAAGAAAAATAGACAGACACACAGCCAAGAACACAGACACTATTACAAGATACAGAATGGCAATGGGCATTTGAGCCAAGAATTGGTCTATGGAATGATGACCCTTTTGGATTTCGGTAATCTGGTGGAGAGTAACATGGCCTATGAGAATCGGAGGGATGGTCCCGATCATGAGCGCTACTGCCAGGAGTCGCGATAATGCGCTTATCTGAACCGACCTGGGTCGTCCAAGCAAGACTTCGGATGGGAATACCTCCTTAACCGTTGTCCTAACCCAAGATTCCATAAGGAAATAGGAAAACGTAACTGTAAAGGGAGCGCCTAAGAATACCGTCCATGCAGATATTTTTATGGCTGAATCTGGATCCCAGGGACAGTATTCTGGAAAGACATGAGGAATTACGGCAAAAATAACGGCCGCCAGGAGCCATGCCCCCGCGTTGGTAGCCGACATCCTGATCGGGACATTCAGGAGCTTTCCGGCCAACTCTGAAAGTCTCCTAAGTTCTATTGAACCGAAGTTTCGTTCATTAAGGTTGAGTCCCAATATTCTGAATTCTCTAAATAGTGGACCAAACCATCTAAATTCATAAGGCAGAGCAATTCCTAAAATGGTTATTATCAGGATGATCACGAAAATAGCCCGATCTCGGATAATGACGACGTCCCCGGCGCTGGCATGACCCGGCTGTATTTGGGAAAACCAAACGTAAGTAATTGCCGCGCCCATAAGGTTAATAGATATATTGATAAGGTGTAACGCAAATAGCCGTTTTGTACCATACCAGATTTTGCTGGCGCTCATTGATTGGGCTACCTCCTCTCTTTCAAACACGATAGCACGACCGGAGGCCATTCCAAAATCCCCCCCGACGGATCTCTTGGTTCGGCAAGCGTTATCATACAGGAGGGTCCAATAGCCTAGGATAAACATCTTTGTTAACGCTGGAGGGTCAGTGACTGTACCCATATCGCAACTCAACAACATAAAACGCATGACTTTTTCTCGGGAAATGTTTGCAACACTGCATGTGGCTGATACTTCGACATTAGCCGATTCGATGCAGAAGCTGAGACCAGCGATGATAGAGGAAGCTCTAACGCCTTCAGATGGTAACAATTAATTGGCTGCGTCCTATTTGGGGTTTGCCGTTATTCGTTGAGGCGACGAATAACAAAGCTCGGGATTAATGTGCGCAACCGAGCCGGCTGACCAGTCAACGGGGGCGCATATCGCACATCTGACAAATAGCTCATATCGCAATTTTAATAGGTCGATTTGGTAATATCGGGCGAAGGCGCCACAAAACCGGTTCTCGTAAAGATATTCCTGTGCGCTAATTTGCCGGTTCCTTTGCGCCACAAACAAAAATCTACATCTTTAACTAATCGTTCTCATTTCACTTTCAATGAAGATTCATACAGGCATGGTCAAATGGCACATGTATTGCTAGCCAACAGCTAAATGAGACAAATTTTCCATGTTCAGTTGTTTTTGATTGGTGTTCCTTCGCGCATATCTGGGAATTGACGCGAAAAGCTGGGCTGTAACATTTCCGAGAAGGGCTCGCATGGCAAGGGGTTACCATGCGGTAGGTTCCCAATATCTCAGGATTAAAACATTTGAATGGATCGAGAAAAGAAGCATAGCGAGTTGTCTCTGCTGGGACCATTGGGCTAGGGTTGTTCACTGGGTATTAAAGGAGGCCTAAATGAAAATGCCTGAAGCGCCGCTTCATCATAATGAGGCGTTCAATAACGACGTGAAGTCGTTCTCCCTGATTCAAGAAATCGAAAGCTCCCATTGATCGAAAGGCCGTAATCATAATTTGTAGCAAAATCAATTAATGTTCGAAACGGGCCGCACGACAATTGTTATGGGCGCTTGACCGGGACGAGATGGATTCCTGTCAGTTGATATTTCTCCAGGCGGGAAACACTGTTCAGATGATGTCACGCTCCATTTCGTCTCATTGGCCCGTGAAGCGACATCCGCAAACCCCGGGACAAGGGAGGAGCTGAGATATGAAGACAAAAGCAAAAATGTTTTCCTCATTCTTGTTGCTCTCGCTAATTATTATGACGCCGTTGACTGTTCGAGCAAAATCAGCAGCGCCGATGTATTGGTCTGCGCTAGCTTCTTTAAAGGATGAGATAGTCGCAAGATTGCGGCATAAGGAGGAGAAGAAATGCTTTGGGACATAGTGATAATATTGACGCCTCTTTGGTTATTAGGTTTGGTAACCGCGTACACACTGGCTGGGTCAATTCCCTCAGATCCTCTAGGTCATCCTGGTGTTGATAGTGATTAACCTCGTTCAAAATGGTGGGGCCTGGATGGGTCCCGGAATAGGCTGCCGTAGCACGAATCGCGGTTCTCACATCAGGACGTGAACAACACGAATCCTGATGTTACAAAAAAGACTGGGAATGCTTTTATTTGGCGCCTGGTTGACGGTGACACGTCTGCTGCAAGCGCTATTCATCGGCAATCTAGTCATCGGCGTTTTATCGGCTGTGCTTGCGATCACTGCAGCATTTTAATCTTGCTGGATCGGTAAGCTGTTCAGCTTCAGCGATTATTGTCATGTCGATAGCAGCAATAAGGGGGAACATAAGCAAACACTATTTCGGACAGCGTCATGGGACGATTTCTCATTGGTGTTCAACGGTCAATGGCTAGTCGGGATATGCGAAACCTCTTCCTCAAAAAAAGCGATAATCGATGTCAATTTCTAGTGTACACTCAACCAATCTGACTTCAACCGCGGCACAACCGTGGCCGAATTTGCGATAAGTTCAGGCCATGGTTGTACTGCGGTGACCTACTTCCTTGTTCGAAGGACTGTACACCCCAAGAAATCATAAATAATCTACACCAGAATATGTTGGGGTTCTCTTTTACTCCAGTGCTTGTAAAGCTAATTTAAGACAATTTTTCTCTCTCGGTAAACTATCAACCGCTGGTGGAAGTTTGGCGTTTAACAGAGGGGCATCGGCCCTGAATCTCTCTAAAATGATGACCTCCGTTCAGCCATAGAAATTTTACTTGGCTGGGAAAATCGCTTAGAATTGAGGAACAAATCATATAAGGAGGAATTGGGAATGTTTGAACAGTTCTACGCTTCAGAGATCGACACTGAGATCCATTCTGAGGCGGACATGGACCGATTCAACCTATACATGGAGGAACGTCTCACTGGTATGGAATTGGACCCGGATGTCGATTACGAGCGGGTTGCCAAAGAAGTGAAATATTTGTGCGATATGTATTTGACTTGCGATCCCGAAGAATGGCCATTTTAGCGAGATGCTATAACCAGCCGTCGACATTGGTTCAAATGAAATGTAGTTTCAATCTATGGAGTTGCAATGAACCAGACATCATCTGATTTATCCTTTTCCATAGTGAGCGTTCCATGTTTAAGAAATGTCAGACATGAATTTGGGCGCCAGTCAGGCTATATAGTCATCGTCAGAGTAGGGAGAATGAAACGCCATGTTTAAGGAAGAACGAGACTATAACAAATTTACATGGAAAGACCTTGGTGACCTCGAAAAAGGGAGACCAAACTTAGGCTTAAATGTGCCTGTGCTAGCCTATAGACTCCTTCAATATACCTTGCGAGATGTCCTGATTACCGAGCTGGGTGTAGAAAAGGCAAATGATATCTTCATCAAAGCGGGAAGGCTTGCCGGCGCTCAGTTTTTCGAGAACATCCTTGGTCCCGGACTTGGCTTCAATGATTTTATAGTTCAGTTACAGCAGACTCTCCGAGAGCAATCCATCGGCATTCTCAGGATAGAAAAAGCTGACATGGAAAAGATGCGATTTACGTTGACAGTTGCGGAAGATCTCGACTGCTCTGGATTACCATTTACCGATGAGGTCGTATGCCAATATGATGAGGGGTTCATTTCCGGTATTCTCGGGGCTTACACCGGCAAGCCCTTTCAAGTAAAGGAAATTGATTGTTGGGCAAGTGGTGGCAGGGTTTGTCGTTTCGATGTTAAAGAGGTCAAGGTGGACGAATGATCGAGGAAGCCACTGAAAAGCTTGCAATACTTTTGCAGGGCGGAATTCCATCGAAGATGGACATCAAGAAAGTTGATGATGAAAACGAACACAAGTTTGTGGAAAACTTGAATCAACTTATCGATTTTGTGAATCAGATACACGAATTCATAATCCCCCTGTCAAGAGGTGAACTTCAAGACATAGATTTACCGGCCAAGAATTTCCTGGCGTCACCTTTCAAAGAATTACATTCTCGCCTACTCCATCTAACATGGCAAACTCAACAGGTAGCCAATGGAGATTACGGACAACGAGTTGACTTCATGGGTGATTTCTCCGAAGCTTTTAATTCAATGATTAATTCTCTCGACCGTAATGAAAAATTACTGAAAACGAAAATCGACGAACTTGAGAAAGCTCTTTCCCAGGTTAGAAGGCTCGAAGGCATTTTACCGATCTGTTCGAATTGCAAGAGAATAAGGCTTGAAGGAACTGACCCAAGGAATCAAGATAACTGGATACAAATAGAGACGTTCGTGAGCAAGAAAACTGAGGCTCAATTTTCACATTCTATCTGTCCAGATTGTACAAAAAAACTCTATCCTGATTTCCCAAATAAATAGTCCAAGAAAATTCGTCGAGGAGCTATATGAATACGCGATTCCATTGCAGAGAAGCTCATCTCGATCTTTATGAATTCATTGCTGAAGCCAACGGAGGCATTAGCGTATGAAAGCCCCCAAACTAGTGGCCTTCCTCTTGCTGCCAGCGTTTATCACGGCAATCTCGATACTAGCCTACATTCAAATCCCGGTCACATTTGAGTCCAGTCAGCTTCTTCTCATTCTCAACACTTTCTTTATCGGTTTGATCCCGATGGCCATAGCCTACCTCGCCGCTCGGGTCTACATGAGTTCCGGTTCAACGGGTTTTCTGCTGATGGGATGCGGCATGCTGACCTTTGGGTTAAGTTCCATACTGGCAGCGGCACTGATAAATCTATCCGATGGCCCAAACATCCTAGTTACCATCCATAATTCAGGAGTCCTGGTTAGCGCGATTTTTCAGGCTATTGGAGGAATGTTGTTTATTGGCGGAGGGACTCCCTGGGCAGTTCGCGGCAAAGGTCCTTGGCCCGTCATAGGTATTTACGGCGGAGTTGTTCTTTTGACCGTTCTTTTTTCCCTGGTGACTGCGGTTGGTTTTCTCCCACGGTTTTTTGTTCAAAGGGTAGGTCCCACAGCTTTAAGACAATTTGTGCTAATAAGCGCCATGAACCTCTACATTTTTAGCGCTGTCTTGTACATGATCCATTACCGAAGATGGCGCTCCGATTTTATTTACTGGTATGCCCTCGCTCTTGCGATGATAAGCGTAGGACTATTTGGGATTCTATTGCAAAAATCAGTAGGATGCCCAATAGGCTGGTTAGGTCGGTCAGCGCAATACCTCGGAGGCTTGTTCGGTTTCATTGCCATTTTGATGGCGGTGAGCGGCGCCATTTCCAAGAAATTGTCCATTGAGGAATCGATAGCGCTCCTTTTCGTAGACGCTGAGACTAGCTACAGAAATCTTGTGGAAATGGCTGGGGACTCAATCATAACGTTTGATCAAGACGGTAGGATTATAGGATGGAATTCCGCAGCGGAACGAATGTTTGACAGATCAAAAAGTGAGGCCATTGGCTCCATTTTCTTTGACCTCATAATCCCGAACCAATACTCGGCTCTTCTAAGAACTCAGATTGAGTCACTAAGGGGAAAGTCGCACAAATTAATTGCAACAACAGCCATGGAAATCGAAGCACGGCGAAAAAATGGCGCCTCATTTCCTGTTGAATTGTCCCTGTCGCTCAGGGAAGCGCCTCAAAGCTGGCTATGTTCGTGCATAGTCAGGGATATTTCTGACCGAAAGCAGGCTGAAGTTGAGCTAAAAAAGAGTGAGGAGAAGTTCCGGACTGTCGCCGACTTTACCTATGACTGGGAATACTGGATGGGGCCTGATGGCGCCCTGATCTATGTTTCGCCATCTTGCGAGAGAATAACCGGATACCCTCCTGACGAATTTCTCAACAATCCCGGCCTGATTCAAAAAATCATCCATCCGGAGGACGAGTCGCTCGTTGGCAGTAACCTGACCCCGACAGATAGTCAAGGAACTCACGAGGCTGATTTTCAGATCGTTACCCGTGAGGGAGAGACACGTTGGATTGGACGTATTTGCCAGATGGTTTATAGCGGGGACGGCCGTTGGTTGGGCTACAGATGCAGCAATCGTGACATAACCGAGCGCAAGGGGATTGAAGGCGATCTTAAGCGGAGTGAGGAGAAATACCGGAGGATCTTGGAAACCGCCAACGAAGGTTTCTGGGTCATGGATAGGCTACATACTACTGAATTGGTCAACAAGAAGATGGCCGACATGCTCGGCTACGATGTTGATGAAATCGTCGGCAAGAGAGTGGAAGATTTCATTTTTGCCGAGGATATCTGGAACCATGAGATGAAAATGGCATACCGACATCAGGGACAAACAGCGTCATATGAAAGACGATTCCGAAGAAAAGACGGGACAACACTATGGGCTCTTGTTTCAGCCACGGCGATTGTTGATGAAAACGGCCACTTCAATGGTTCGTTCGCTATGCTTACCGATATTACCGAACGTAAATTCGCTGAACAGAAACTCCAGGAGAGTGAAGAACGCTATCGAAAGCTCGTAGAGTTCCTTCCCAAAATGATAGGTGTCCATGTTAAACAGAAGTGGGTCTACATGAATCCGGCCGGTGTGGAACTTCTAGGCGCCAGGCATGAAAAAGAACTCCTGGGAAGGGAAGTGAAAGAAATAGTGAGCCCGGAGTTTTGGGATGTCGTTCGATCAAGAGTAGAAAAAATCGAAATGGAAGGGACGTCGACCCCGGAAATTCAGCAGAAATTTATCCGATTGGATGGTGGAATAATCGACGTGAGTGTAGCGGGGGTTCCAATTGACTTTCAGGGAGAATCAGGGGTTCTCGTGTTCGCGGAAGACATTTCCGCCAGGAAAAGGGCTGACGAGGAATTGCGGCGGTCTCATGATGAACTGAAGCGTTCCAACACAGAGTTGGAACAGTTCGCGTATGTCGCCTCACATGACTTGCAGGAACCTTTGCGAATGGTGTCCACCTACATGCAATTTATCGAACGTCGCTACAAGGGACAACTCGACGCGGACGCCGATGATTTTATTGGTTACGCAGTTGACGGCGCTAAACGTATGAGGATGTTAATTCGCGACCTCTTGGAATACTCAAGGGTGGGAACTCACGGCAAGACTTTTGGACCCGTTGACTGCGAAACACTTTTAGATCGGGTCCTTAATCATCTTCAACTATTGATTGAAGACAACGGGGCTACTGTAACTCATGACCAACTCCCGATAGTGACTGGGGACGGCGACCAAATGGCCAGAGTATTCCAGAATCTCATCAACAATGCGTTGAAATTCAGGAAGGACGACCCCCCATCTATCCATATTACAGTGGAACCGAATGACAACGATTGGCAATTTTCAGTCAGTGATAACGGCATCGGCCTTGATCCACAATATGCGGATCGAATATTCGTAATTTTCCAGAGATTGCACAGTAATGCGGAATATCCTGGAACAGGCATAGGCCTGGCTATTTGCAAAAAGATCGTGGAAAGACATGGAGGACGCATCTGGGTTAGATCAGAGCAGGGCGAGGGAGCCACCTTCATTTTCACGATCCCAAAGCAGGAGATAGGGTTCTAAAAAACGGGGCTGAAATTCTGAAAGATCAGAGAAATAGTTCCGTCGGCCTTGTCGATGAACAGATTCTTGCACAAATTAGATGTCAGACTTATGCGCCCAAACCGAAGCTATCCGAATCATGATTTGTCGCTAATTCCTGATCGCCATGGGCACGACTGAATCATCCAGGGTCAGCACGTAGATAACCATAGCAGCGACCATCAATCCTACCACTAGCCATACCCGCCAGTCCTTGTGTAGTTTTCTACCGCTGAATTCAAACTTGTCCGATTGCCCGTGGTTTTTCGATTTTGAATGTGTGGAATTGTTCTTGGTCATTATATATCCTCGCTTAGGTTTTAATGTTTATTTTAGGCTCTGAGAAGCTTCATGTTCAATCACGTATCGGTTACACTGATCCCGGAATTCGGAGACAATTGTAGGAAGCGGAAGCTCCCTTTCCTTTGATTCTCTGTCAAGCGTCTCCCAGAATTTATCAAGCATGGGATAATGGTCCTTGGTGAAAAATATGGCGAGCGTACTGCCGCATCGACAGTTTCTATACTGCATGGTTCGAGGAACATCCAAAGTGTCTGAGTAGTCTGCAAGCCCTTGGGCTAAAGACTCGGTGCGGTGAATATAATCCGGGAAGCTCTTATATTCTTGGCCACACGTTCTACATTTTTTGGGGAAGAGTCTTGAATCATCTCCAATACGAGCAAAAAGCTCAATAAACTCCAAGAATCGGGGATTATAATCAAAGCTATTCTTTCTCGAGGGAGTTTCCACTTGTGAATCCTCAGTCTTTATCAAATCTGCTCTATAAATACTTATTACATTGTTGCAAATATAACGAGAAAATTCGATCATGGGAAAAGAAACTCGACGCCCCATGAAAATACTTGAGATCAGACAGTCGACGTTTCACGATCGGAAACTCAGAAGCCCCGCAAGGTTGACAAGGAGACTTTAGACGTGGGAGAGTCATGGCCTAGCGGAGGTCTCCTATGAGTGAGAAAATTTCGCCTTTAGATTTTCGGAAGAATGCCGCCAAAGCTGTCGAGAACACATCCCTCCGCCAAGCTATGCGAACTGCCACGGACATGTTCATTTCCAAAAGGAACGAGGGCCTGTCCGGCGTGCCTATCGAAACATGGAGGGAACGAGCCTCGGCAATACGGCTTGAAGTACTGGACCACCTACCAGAGTATATTGATAAGTTTTCTTTCCAGGCGACAAGGGCTGGGGCTGTGGTGCATCGAGCGCGTGACGCTCAAGCCGCCAGGGAGGTTATCCGTGACATCCTGAGGGATCGTGGGGCCAGAAAGATTGTTAAAGCCAAGTCCATGATCACGGAAGAGATGCGCCTCAACGAATACCTCGAGGATTCTGGATTCCATGTTGTGGAAACAGATCTCGGTGAGTACATAGTCCAGATCGCGGGGGAAAAACCGTCCCACATCCTGGCTCCCGCTATCCACAAGACTCGGCAACAGGTTGGTGAGCTTTTTTCGGAGAAGCTGAGTGTGCCTTACTCAGACGATCCCGTCGTCCTGACAAAAATAGCGAGGACCGTTCTCAGGGAAGAATTCCTCACCGCTGACGCAGGGATTTCGGGGGCCAACTTCGCCGTAGCTGATTCAGGAAGCCTAGCCATCTTTACCAATGAAGGAAACGGTCGAATGGTTACGACGCTGCCGCGATTGCACATTGCGGCCCTGTCCATTGAGAAAATTATCCCCACAATGAAAGACCTGTCTCTATTTGCTCGGTTGCTTCCCCGAAGCGCCACCGGACAAATCTTGTCCAGTTACCTTTCCATCATAACGGGATCCAGAAAACAGGGCGAGTCTACAGGGACGCGTGAACTCCATATTGTCCTTCTTGATAATGGCCGCTCAGAAATTCTTGCTGGGAAATTCAGAGAAATTCTCAAGTGTATCCGATGCAGCGCATGCTTTAACGTATGTCCGGTTTACCGAACCATCGGCGGCCACGCATACGGTGTAACGTATCCGGGTCCAATGGGTATCGTCTTGACCTCACTACTCGAAGGGATGGAAGGAACACACCCGATAGTTGACGCCACAACCCTATGTGGGGCCTGCGTAGAAGTTTGTCCGGCGCAAGTTCCACTCGTGAAACTCCTGACCATGTTACGAGAGGAACGTGTGGATAAAGGCCTGACCCCATTAGCGGAGAGGGCGGCCATAGGCGCGTATGGTCTTTCCACAGGAAACAGAAGACTTTTCTCCTTGGGACAAAGAATCTCCAAGGTGTTGTGGCCCACTCTGAATAAAATTAACAGTAAAGGGATTATTAAACGACTTCCGAAACCGGCTTCCCAGAATTTTGGACAGAAGAACCGTTAGTCTACCAAGCCCATAACCAACTATTGTAGGCTTGTCAGTGTTTCCGCCCGAGATAAGCCTCAACTATGCGGGAATCGGTCTGCAGTTCGGCGGCAGGTCCTTCCTGCGCCACGCGGCCGCCTTCCAGCACGTATGCGTAATCGGCTACCTGGAGCGCCTTCCTGGCGTTTTGCTCAACAAGTAATATTGTGGTCCGTTCTTTTAAATCACCAATAATTCGAAAGACTTCCTGAACTATTAGAGGCGCCAAACCAAGTGACGGTTCATCCAGCATCAGTAACTCAGGACGGGACATGAGCGCCCGCCCCAACGCGAGCATTTGCTGCTCACCGCCAGATAGTAAATCGGCAGGCTGCCGACGACGATTCTTCAAAATTTCGAAACGCAAATAAATTTCCTCAAGGTCTTTGCCAATCTCGGAATCACTGCGTGTATAGGCCCCGAGGATCAGATTCTCCTCGACAGTCAATCCCCCAAGAATCTGCCTTCCTTCCGGTACTTGGGCCAACCCCAAGGCTGTCACGCGATCGGCCCGCCAGCCAGCTATATCTCGATCCCGAAATCGAATGGACCCGCTATCCGGCCTGAGTATCCCGCTGATTGTGTTGAGAGCGGTCGATTTACCGGCGCCATTTGCCCCCACGAGGGCTACCACACTACCCTGACGCACATTGAAACTCACGCCCTTCAATGCCGCAATTGCGCCGTATGAAGTATAAAGATCGCGAACAACGAGCATAGAAATTGATCTCCTACTTTATTCCACTGATAACCGGAGTCTCTCGATTAATGTTCTTTGCCTAGATACGCCTCGATTACGTGAGGTTCATTGCGGACAAAATCTGGTGGTCCCTCAGCGATTTTCAATCCGAAGTTCAGGACTATCACCAGATCGCTCATGCGCATGATCATGTCCATATCATGCTCTATGATGAGGATGGTCAATGAACTGTCCCTGAGCTCCAGCAAGAACTCGGAAAGCTGGTCAGTCTCGGCGCTGTTCATACCCGCAGCGGGTTCATCCAGCAACAGGAGGCGCGGCCCCAGCGCCAAGGCTCTCGCTATCTCAACTCTTCTCTGATCACCATAAGAAAGGGCGCGGGCGTGCACGTCCGCGAGATGTTCCATGCGCAAGCGCTTCAGGAGGTCAAGAGCCGCCTGACGGGAGGCTCGTTCACCAGCCCTGCTCCGCGGCAGGCGCAACAGTGTTTCAATCAAGGTTCCGGTCTGCCTGAGGTGATTTCCTAGCACCACATTTTCGAGAACGGAGAGATCACCGAAGAGACGAATATTCTGGAAAGTTCGACCGATGCCGCGCTCAGCGATTCGATACGGCGCCAATCCGTTAATCGAACGTCCTTCAAGCAAGATGTCGCCATCCGAAAGCGGTCCCAAGCCACTTATTATGTTTATAAGCGTTGTCTTACCGGCTCCGTTCGGACCAATCAGGCCACAAATTGCGCCCTTCGGCACAACAAATGAAACGTTCTCGAGCGCCTTCAAACCGCCGAACACCCTGGTGACATTCCTAATTTCAAGAATTGGCGAGGCTGATTGCTCTGTCATGGCTCTCGCTCACATAGCGGATCGACACTTGCCGGGGCCCGAAACAATCTGAAAGCGTCCGGCTGGTGGCCTTCAACAAGTTGACTTCGTTCCCTATTCTTATTGCGGTTCATATCATTCACGGTCCTTGGATATTTTATCAGCATGGGAACGTGACAGCCATTGGAATGAGAATATCTTTCGCAGTAAAGCCATGATTCTGGGGTCTGCAAGACCAGACGGTAAATAGATTATCGACAGCATGATGATCAGACCGTTCACAATATCGCGTTGGTCTTTAAGGAAACGAAGAGTTTCAGGCAATGACGTCAGCACGGTAGCTCCGAGTATCGGTCCGACCCAGTGCGTCATTCCGCCTAGCACAGCATAGGCCAGGATATCCACGCCACGGCTAAACACGTAATTATGTGGATCAATCACCCGGACTATCGGGGCGCTCAGCGCTCCTGCGCCGGCAGCGATTGCGGAACCAAGCACAAACGCCAGGAGCTTGTAACGGACTACATTGACACCCAGGGTTGAAGCCGCCGTTTCGTCCTGCCTGATCGACGCCAGAATGCGGCCATAGCGGGAATTATGGAGTGTAGCGAGTAGATATATGACCACTATCACGTAGATAAGGATAGGCCAGGTAGTATCAGGCAAACCCATTACCAGTTTAGGCGTTGTATAAGTCAGGGTTATGCCTTCAGCGCCATTGAAGACCGTAATGTCCTTGTTGTCGCTAAATAGTCTGACTATTTTGTCACCATTAAGGGCGATTATCCTGACGATCTCACCAAAACCCAGCGTAGCGATCGCCAGGTAAATATCACGTAGACCCAGCACAAGCATCCCAATGGGGATGGCTAACGCCACCCCAAGCACGATAGCCAGCGCGAAACCGAGGCTAAATGGCATATGCGCCTCAGCAAGGATGATAGCGACCGTGTACGCCCCTATCGCCATAAATCCGGCGTTGGACAATGAAAGAAGGCCAGTGGCCAGGGTGATATAGATGCTAAGGCCCAAGGCGATGTTAATCAGCACGAAATTAATAGTTGAGATATTGTTGGAGACAAATTCTGGCATGAGATTTACTTATCTGTTCATGTTTAGCGCTTTTTACGCTCGTACGGCTTTGCTGCGTCCAAAGATGCCGCTGGGTCTTACGAGCAGGACCAGAATCAGCAACGCAAAAACAAAAGCGTCACGAAAACTGCTATCAATATAAGCGACACTAAGGACTCGTATCATTCCTACGAGAAACGCCGCCATAGCTGCGCCTCCAATGCTACCCATCCCTCCGACAATAATGACGGTTAGCCCGGCCAGTTCCACCTCATTGCCCATAGTGGGCTCCAGGCGGTTGAAGGCAAGGCCCAGGAGCACCCCAGCGGCCCCAGCGAGCGCCCCTGAAATAAAAAATGTCTGAGCGATGACATAATCCACGTTTATGCCAAGCAGTCGGGCAGTTCGTTCGCTCCATGCAATAGCACGGATTGCCCGGCCCATTTGTGTTCTGTTAATCAGCAGGCTCAAAAGGAGCATAAGCGCCAGAGACAGGCCCAGGACCAGCGCCTGAATAGGCGATATTACGGCGTTCTCAGTGATCTGGTATGGCTTTACAGGGAACAGATTCGCCGGAAAACGAGAGACCTGCGCCCCGAACTCGTTTATGGCGAGGCTGACAAGAATGAATGTAGCCCCAATCGATGAGATCATAGGAGCCAGGTGAGGGACCTCCCGGATCCGCAGGGGTCTGATACTCCTGTAATCCTGGACAAAACCAACCAGCATGATTAACGCTCCCGCGAGCGTAATCCCAGTCTTGACAGGGTAGCCCCAGTGACCAACCATCCCCAAAAGCAGGAGGATGAAACCACCCCATAACACTAGACCACCTGATGTTAAAGAGCGTAGAGGTTTGAACGCAAGTCGATCAAGTAAAACCGCCAGCAGCCCAGCTCCGACCATTGCAACCGGAATTGAATACCACAGTGGCCAGTTAAGCTTCGTGACACAGAGAAAAGCGAAAAACGCTCCCCACATGAACGTGGCCCCCTGCGCCAGATTAATGATGTCCAGGACACCAAATACCAGGGTGTAGCCCATGGCAAAAAGGGCAAGGGCTGCCCCTTGCCACAAGCCATTAATCAGTTGCTGAGGAAGTTCTTGCATACACGAACCTTCAATGGAGGCGCAAAGGCCGGAACTTGAACCTGGCTTTTAGTTTTTCCAGACGTCTATCTACTTGTAAAGTTCAAATTTTCCGTTTTTGATGACCTGGACTACAGGGGAATGTACCGGTTCTCGATTAGCGTCGAACGAGAATTTTCCCAATACTGTGTCTAGGTCCTTGATTTTGGCCATTGCGTCCCGTATCGCTGTTGGATTGCTTGAACCTGCGGTTTTGATGGCGTTGGCAAGGATATAAACCCCGGTGTACGCCTGGGCGGCGAACTGGTCAGGATCGGCGCCGTATTTTTTGTGATAGGCTTCAACAAAAGCTTTGTTACCGGGCGTGTCATTACTGATCAACCAGGCTGCGCCGGTAATGGCCCCTTCAGCCGCTGGTCCGGCGAGCTGAGCCAATTTTGGGGAATTGAAGCCATTACCACCGATGAATGGGACAGACTCAGGAATGCCAAGCTGCCGTCCCTGGCTCATAATGCCGGCCGCTTCTTCAGCCAGGGCGGAGACGATAATAGCGTCAGGCTTGAGGCCTTTAATTTTTGTTAGCTGGGCGGAAAAATCGCTATCGTTCTTGTTAAACGTTTCAGTGGCCAGGATCTGGATGCCCTGGTCGTTGAGCGCCTTTTTAAAAGCGTCATAGCCACCTTTAGTAAAAACATCGTCATTTCCGTAAAGTATGGCCACTTTCTTGAATCCCAGCTTGTTTTTCGTCTCTCTAATGGTATTGGGTTGGACCAACATTTCGGGAAGACTGTCACGGAAAATGTAATCTCCCATCTCGACGATACCACCAGCAGTATTGGATACCGCTAAGACCGGCGTTTTTGCCGCTTGGGCTATAGGATCAGCCGCCTTTGCGGAATTAGAAAGTGTTGGGCCGAGAATAGCGACAACTTTGTATTCCTTGATCAGTTTGTCAAACGCTGTTATGGCGCCTTCTTTCGTGGAGCGATCATCCTCGGTAATCAGTTTGATCTTGGCTGCTCCAAGCATTCCGGACTTATTTATTTGTTCGACAGCGAGTTCTGAGGCGTTTTTCTGAGACGAGCCGTAAACCGCGGCGGCTCCGGTCATCGACCAGACTGCCCCAATCGGAATTTCTCCGCTCAGAGTGCTTTCGTTAGCTGCAGTGGCGGAACTTACGTCAACAACGCAGTTGGCAGCGATTACTAACGTGAAAATCATCAGAAACGAAAAAAAACGCGCTTTCATGTCTTAGCCTCCATTTGGAAGATATTTTGATAGAGACAGAATTTATCCGATTCCGTCTGCTCTTGAAAAATCACGATTACGGCGGCCTTGATAAGGGATGCATCGGGCTCTCTTATCACTAAGCACGATGAATAAGACCCTGTTTACCGAACCGCCAGGGTCGGGCGTATCAGATGCCCTGGACAGCAGTCGTCCATCAAATTCTCAAGAATTCTACTTTCAGCGAACAGTCCCATGCTTCTGATCAATTCATTATGTTTTTGCGGCGCAACAAAACCAACGTTCTCGTCGGCTATCATTTCGGTATTCGTGAACTTCATCGTCATAACAGTGAGTTGTCCAACATCTGTGTTCCTTGGAACTTTATGTTGGATCACATTAGTTATCCACCAGAAACCTTTTCATGTTACCATACCACTGCGGTTCCGGCAATCTCGATTAAAGACAAATGTGAGCAGCAAATAAAATGTCCCGTTAAACAGGGCACGATGGATTTACTCGGACGAACTCAGCGTCAGGTCTTTAATCCAGTAAAACAAACGGCCATAGTATTCATGCAAGGCAAGTTTTGAGTATTCCAAATTACTAAAACTTGGAACGAATAGCTGATATGTCGATAGACGGCTATTGTCAAATTCACATGGGCATGGAATAGGTCTGGCCCCCTTCGCCCTAAATAGCTGGACAGCCCTTGGCATGTGAAAAGCGGAAGTTACCAACGCGAAGGGCTCCCTCCCAACGATTGGTTTGAACCTCGCCACTTCATCTGCAGTATCCAGCGCCTGAGGCTCAAGTATCAGTAGCGCTTCCCTCGGCACGCCAAAATGCCTAAGGTCGCCTGCCCTAGCGTCCACCGAATTTAATGTTCTCCTCGATAAAACCAGTTTGGTATTGGGCATCTCATGCCACAACCTGATACCTTCCAACAACCTTGAAGTCGAGGCCAGGCCATTGTTTAGAACCACAATGTATCTTACGCCAGCAGCTCGTAATCGTGCCGGGTCACCAGAGCTGCCGGCCTCTGCTTCAAGGTGATGTAATAAGGTAAAGCCTGTCCAGGGCAGAGAAAACACGAACAATACTATACCCGCGGCAAGAATAAAAAATGTTCCAGCCTTTTTACTGCCAGTCAACAGCAGTGTCGCCCCTACCAGTAATAAGACAAAAGTCGCTCCAACCGGATACATGGGCCACACTATAGAGTTCTTTAAGATATGAATGAAAGAATTCATAACACAACAATCTCCCTGTTGCGCCATTTTAGTATCCATAACTTTATATAGTAATTAACATCAAAATTTGTAGGCTGAAGGTATTGTCGGAAAGAGTCACAAGGGAATTATTGTAATGAAAAGCCGTGATTTGCAGAAGACGAGAAAACGAGATTAGCAGCTTCGGGCATGTCCGATAATTTCTGTACACCAAAGAGGACACTAGAAACGAGTGCTCAAAGTGCCGCCAAAAACCCAACTGCTCCGCTGGAATGTTACATCAGCCTGGTTGTGGAACGATTTTGGGTCGTATATGTACGGAGGTATTTTTGGAGGAGTAGTATTCTCCCGTTCATTTGAAGCTATTGTTGTGTTCATATCTGTCGTCGTTTTTCCACAAACGCCACTATACTTGATAAATGCCCCCGCTTGGGCCCACCAGTTGATTGGGGTAGACACTTGACCAAAAGCCTCTAGAAAATACCCGGAAGTGAACTCATTGGATGTTTTTATTCCGTTCCAATCAGCGCCTCTGGTTTGCCCGTAATTAACTACCTCACGATACTCAAAAGAGCCGCGGCAGAGCAGGAAAACCTATTACACCTGCCTTTAATCCCGTCGCGTAAACCAGCCACGCGTCAGCAACTGCGCGAAAGGACGGAATATATCCGCTAAAGGTTGTCACAACATGCGACGAAAAATGAACATGTGGTACCGAAATCCAGGATCAGCATATGGCGGATTTAGGACCCGCCCATGCGTCCGGATTGGATGAGAGACCGATATGCGCTCTTTTCACCCTTCCTATTTTTCTTTTATTCTGAGACAGTTAATTTTCGGCCCTTTGTTCCATTCGCCTTTTCCATCTGTCCATAAAAGCTATCAACATCAACACAACACAGCATTAATTTTTTAAGTCGGTCTGAGTCGCCTGGAAGGCCGTGGCCGGAGTCCATTCGCTCTTGAACTTTTTCCATTAATTCGATAAGTCCATCAGCAAACTGGATCACTCTGTATTTAGGTTTGATTCTTTTCAGACCATGGGTTTCTATTATTCGAGACGCCAGGTGATCCACGCAGATTTCTGGTTCTACAAAGTCCTGAGCATATTGTTTATGGTGGAAACCTGGGAGCTTGAATATGTCAACTCCGGTGCTCCTTAGCACTGACTCTCTGGTATCATTTACAAATTCATTATACTTTTCCGATACTAATTTCATCGTTCCTGACCTCCAATAATTAATTGAAAATTTCAATTAGAGCCATTTCCCCCCTGGTAACAATTTCCGGGAAAAAATAATTTCAACGATGATAGCTTATTGGGTTTAATTGTCAAGCGAGAAGGTGTTTGATACCAGTAGCTTATGAACGTGGAGGTTAGGCGTTTCAGGTTAGACATTGACGCTCCACATTTGAAGCACTCGCAATGACGATAGCAAAAGAAACGGTAACTTCTATACTTATAGAAATTAATGATTTCCCAAAACATGAATTTTCTATGACATTGAGTTTTTGTTTAGAGGTTTTCTTTAACCAATTAAAATTAAATTACCTCTAAACCTTAAAGACAATTCGAGCCCCGATTTGCTGACAACTTTTTGGGGGCTCGAGTCTAATTATTTCAATAGATTACTGGTGGAGGCGGCGGGAATCGAACCCGCGTCCGAAAACCTTCGACCTGAGGCATCTACATGTTTGTTTCGAGTTTTATTGTCTCGCCTGACTCGTCCCCCTCGAACACGGTACTCATCAGGCCAACCCGCTATTTTTTTCGCATCATTCCCAACGGGTCCGAGAAATCAGCTATCCTGCTTTCCCTCGCCTGCTCCACTCTCACAGGAAAAGAGAGGGCAAACGCTAGCCTTACGCGGCTAAAGCGTACTCGTAATTATCGGCGAGTATATTTATTTCCAGCGGATTACCGAGTCGCCGGAGGGCTCGACATGCAACCTCGATCTCAACTGTCCCCGTCGAAACCAGTGCGCCCCCTTTGGAATTTCATTCTACCTGTATTTATGACAGGTGTCCTGGCCAAATTGTTCCAGAAAAACACAGCAAAATAGAATTTATAAGAGCAATGCCAAAACGCTCTTTCCCTACGAACGACCCTGACTGCGGAATTTTACCAATCGTTCCAGTTCTCGTCGTTGCTCTTTTTTCTTAATGACTTCCCTTTTATCATAGGTCTTCTTGCCACGCGCCAGAGCCATTTCCACTTTTACCTTACCATTTTTAAAATACATTTTCAAAGGTATTAGGGAAAACCCTCTTTCCGCAACCTTGCCGGTAAGTCTCTTGATCTCCCTCTTGTGCAGAAGCAACTTCCTTTGCCTAAGGGGGTCGTGGTTAAGGCGATTGGACTGCTCATATGGAGATATGTGGGCGTCTATTAGAAATATCTCGCTATTGCGGACTTTCCCGTATGAATCGGACAGATTGGCTTTTCCATTTCGTAAAGATTTGACCTCTGAACCAAGCAGAACGATGCCGCATTCAAAGGTATCTTCAATTTCAAAGTTGAAGAAAGCCTTCCGATTCTTACAAATTATCTTGATGTTTTCAGCCCGGGGGGTTTTCATTATCACTGTTGACTCAGGAAATAATCCCCTGGGAATCTCTCAAAAATCCATCTCTCCAGAAAATCATGAATTTCTTGAGCGGACTGCATCTGAAACGCCTGATGGGTTAAATCCATGCACTCATCATAGGATATTGATCTTATTAATTTTTTCACAAGCGGTATGGACAAGGCGTTCATTGACAATTCATCTATTCCCAGGCCTACCAAAATAGGCACGTTCACAGGATCGCCCGCCATTTCGCCGCACATGGCCACATTGACTCCATAGGCCTGTCCAGCGCTGACAACCTGCCTTATAAGCCTCAACACCGCGGGATGCAAAGTGTCATACAAATAATTCACGTGTTCATTGAGCCGGTCGATCGCGAGGGCGTACTGAATCAGGTCGTTGGTGCCAATGCTGAAAAAATCCACCTCCCGAGCCAGAAGGTCAGCTATGGCCACTGCCGAAGGAACTTCGACAAGAATACCGCACTTTATACGTTGATCGAACGGAATACCTTCTTCGGCCAGTTCGGATTTCACTTCCTCCAGGATAACCTTGGTACTATGGATTTCAGTGATGCATGAAATCATCGGAAAGAGCAAACGACACGATCCGTATGTAGCGGCTCGCAGAATAGCCCTTAATTGCGTCTTGAAAAGATCCTTTAAACTCAGACATAGCCTGATGGCTCGCAATCCCATCGCGGGATTAGTTTCATGGGGAAGATTCAGGCTGCTCGCTATCTTGTCACCTCCGATATCAAGAGTCCGGATCGTGACAGGATAAGGCTTGTTAAGAGAAACTACCGCCCGATAAGCTTCAAATTGCTCATCTTCAGATGGAAGATCTTCCCGCCCTAAAAACAAATACTCGGTTCTGAAAAGGCCTATTCCTTCGCAACCGTGGGTCACGGCTATATCTATCTCATCAACCAGTTCTATATTTGCAAGGATTCGGATTGTGCGGCCACCATCGCGAGTGACAGCCGGCAGTCTACCGAAAGCTAATAGGGATTGATGATAATTCTTTAGCAGCTCCTGTCGCTGCCGATACCTGAACATCATTTCAGGATCTGGATTGAGAATGACCAATCCAGTACTGCCATCTACAATTATTGTATCCCCGGTCTGGACCATCCGGCTGACTTTTTCCAGCCCGGTAACAGCCGGAATCTTTAGGGATCTGGACATGATAGCCGAGTGAGATGTCCTACCACCCACATCAGTAGCAATGGCAAGAACCGATTCCCTTTTAAGTTGGGCTGCGTCCGCCGGAGACAGATCGTGACACACTAGAATAGAATTGGGAGGAAGTTGATGTATTTTTTTCTCTGCTGTTACGCCCAGAAGATTCCTCAGGACGCGTTCCCCCGCAAAGTGGACGTCCCTAGCCCTTTCTTTCAGATATTCGTCATTTATGGAGTCAAATGCCGAGGTTATTCTCGACATGATTTCCGACAGCGCCCATTCCGCATTCTGTCGACCTTGCTCTATGGCCCGTTTTGTACCTTCAAAAAGAGTTCTATCTCTGATCAGGAGCACATGTGTGTCAAGAATATACGAGTGGTCACCAAGCGGATGACTGCTATCAATCTGACTCTTTATCGATTTCAGTCTCTTTTCGGCGTTGTCTACGGCTTCCTCAAATCGTGCTATTTCAGAAGGAATCTCTTCCGGACTCAGTATCCGACATGGACAAATATCCGCCACAAGGCGCTCTATAAGAACCACCTTGCCGATACCAATGCCTACGGAAACACCAACCCCCTTGATCATGGTGTTTTCCGGGATCTCCGATAAACCCGGGACGTCGGAATGGCTATTTTTATCTTCTATAGTCTGAATCATTGTTTTCCAACAGCTCTGATATCTGCCTCACCGCATCCTGAGAACCTGGGCCATGAGCGCGTATCATCAATTCAGCTCCCGGCGTCGCGGCTAGCAATAACAATCCCAAGACACTGCGAGCGTCAACTTCCATTCCGTCCTTAGCAAGGGTAACCTGACACGAGTGCTGTTTCATGGTTTTAACCAAAGCGGTAGCCACTCTGGCGTGAAGGCCCAACTCGTTGCCGATAACAATCGTTTTTTCAATGAGTTCGGGGTCTAATGTCATTTGACCTCATGTCCATTCTCGCAGAAAAGAGAAACCCAAAAGCAGCAAAATTAACAGTGGATAAATAATCCTTGTCTGGGAAAAGCTTTTCTTCAAAACAAAAAAGGAAGCGGAAAAAAGCGACAATAATAGCAACACAAGCTCTACAAGACTCGTGACATGTTCTGCTCCAGCGTGCTCAACGGCGAAAATTAACGCTACCGCTGCCAACGAACCCGAGCAAAAGAATAAAAGTCCCCGAAGAACCGAAACAGATTCTTCAACCCACTTGGACTTGAATCTCCTCACTACGTTTACGCCATCATCCCAACCAGCATGGAACCCCACGTATCTTATAACTACATTAGGAACATTGTAAATCAACAATGCGATTAACGGAGCCAAGAAAAAAGAAGAAAAAAGCATGGCGATAGATACCGAGATGAGTGATGAAACCGGTCTCAATATTCCCCAAAAAATTCGATCTCCCTGAGCGGCCAGAGTGGACATCAGTCTTTTTTTGATTTGAGCCGAATTGGGGGAGGATTGCCCTTCTTCAAGCCTGGAAATAGCTCCAATGCACATAGGCGCAAAAGCGGGGTTAGTGTTCCCTGATTCAATTTGCCTGAGGGTAACCTCTTTACGACGGCTCTCGTCAGTAATAATCCTGTCCAAGGCTGGGAGAAGGCAAAAAGTAAACCCGATATTCTGCATGTGCGGATAATTCCACATGATCTCAATCAGGAATGATCTAAGAAATACCCGCCAGCGGACCCCTTTCATTGAGACCGCGCCACTTTCCGAATGCTTCATGGGGTCAAAATAGGATACCATAAGAACCCTGTCAATCAATGGGCCGACAAAAGCGCAAAAATAAATCTCCAAAGCAAAGTAGAGATGAAAGCCTGCTTTCATTTCTACAATTATGGAGTGTTCCAGCTTCGATCCGGCATGAAAAATACCCTGTCTGAGTTTATTCTTATATCATAATTTACTCTAATTAAATATTATAAATACATATTTTAAAACTTGTTTCATTAATAAATTGTGATATATGAACTTTCTGAAGTCCTCAAAACACTTGGACAGTAACCACTTAGAACAACGCTAACAAATAGACATTATAGGAGATTTTAGATGAGAAACCGCTCTTGTTGCATCCTGACAGTAATTTTGGCGACCCTGATTTTGGTAGTGAATTCCCAGGCCTCTGTGACTGATGAACTGGTTGTAAAAGATTGTTCTGAGTTGTTGAGAATGGCTCAGAGCCTGCAAGACGACGTTAAGACCATTGATACGATTCTCGGATCAGCTATTGAAGTCGGCAATATGACGACAATTCAAAACTATAAAATGAAAAAGGCCAGCGTTCAGAATCAGCTTCAGGCAGTTCTTAAAGCTATTGAAATCAGATCATGTGTCAAAAGCAAGTGATACTGGTTTGGTAAATCACCATTTTGACCTGGAAAGCAAATTTTCCAGTAAAGGGAACTCGTCCTGTCCGCCTCATTTAACAACGGGAGGACTTTGTTGATCTGATTTTTCGTTGCTGACGGTAGATTGCCTTGAATGTTTCTTCTTTGAAGCCATCAGATGATTGGTTCGGGTAATTACCGGTCTTATAGCTCTGGAAACGTTCAATTCACATCTTGATATTGGGAAAAGCACTGGTTTTTCAGCTCCCACTTCTAATTCTCGACCATCCTCCACAGATCGAATAAAAATTCTGGACAACTGTTTATCTGCAAACATGCAAAAAAGTTCGTGAGTTTCTCCGTCAAGCCACGCTATGGCTTTATTGAAGGTTTGTGTTGAGTGGACCCCCAGCACGGCCTCCGCGTATCGGATAGCTCTATCAGGGGCCAACCCCAAATCCATTATGCATAGAGCGAGCTTGAGCGTCACGACATCTTGAATCAAGAATGATTCCTTCTTGTTGTTGGGTTTGAGCCGTCTTATAAGACCCAGACTCTCAGCTTCCTCCAGCTTCTCTGCGCTATCGACATCGAGAAGATATACCGCTTCATCCACAGTCACATGTTTACTGAACATGGCCAGCCCTCAACCGCATCAAATGATTTTGGGGAACTGCATCGCAAGTTTCCCGGTCACTGTTTGGATAGCTCATCTGCCCTATCCGCCGCCGCCGCTATCGTTTCCATCAGCACTCCCCGGGTTCCCGCTCTTTCCAAAACCTTCAGCCCATTGATGGTGGTTCCCCCAGGTGATGTAATCATGCCTTTTAACTCGCTCAGCGGTTTACCCTGAGCGGCCATAGACGCCGCCCCAAGAAAAGTCTGTATGGTGAGTCTCGAAGCTATGTCTCTTGACAGGCCCAGGAGGACCCCCGAATCAATCATAGCCTCCATAATGACGAAGAGATAACCTGGACCGCTTCCGGAAAGGCCGGTCACTGCGTTAAGGTTCTTCTCGTCAACAACGACAGTAGAACCTACAGCGTCGAACAGACGAACAGCGGTCTCAAGGTCTTTGTCATCCGCTACTCCCGCTTTGCACAAGGCGGTAGCGCTTTGGCCAACCATGGCCGCTGCGTTGGGCATAGCCCTAATTACACGTCTGTCATGTCCCAGCTTTTCCAACAGATGTTTGGTGGATATTCCGGCTGCGATTGAAATCAATAGAGTGTCTCTGTGGAGCAAATTAGTCAGACAATCGAGAACTGTGTTAATGACCTGCGGCTTGACCGCCAGCAGAACCACCCGGCATTTCTTTTTCAGGGTATCTTCCAATGAATTGGAAACCAGAACTCCAAGTTGACTTTCCAAAGCCGCCGTTTTCCCGGAGTCAACATCAAAGACTGTAATGTTTTCCGCCTGAGTGACTTTGGCTCCAATCAAGCCCTGGGCTATGGCCTGACCCATGGCGCCTACGCCGATAATCGTTATAGTGAGATTCTCAGTTTTCATGTCAAAAATATCCGGAGCATAGATTATTCCTATTGCTTTTATCGGGCATCTGAATACATAAAAAAGATATATTCAACTTAAGCGCGACAGGGTACAGTTTTTATCCTAACATGGAACGTGATCGTATCAAAATTATTATGAACCTGGAGAAAAAAGAGTGATCAAAACCGAAATCTTTAGACTCGACGTGCGTGGGCTCAAGTGTCCCGATCCCGTGATTCAGACAAAAAAAATCTTTGACATGGGGACGGTTGATCGTTTGCAAGTGATTGTAGACAATGACGTTTCAAAGGAGAATGTGTGTAGATTCGCCCGGAACCATGGAGCTGAAGTTCAGGCGCCTCGAATTGAGGGTGCGGATTGGATCATAGACATTTTTATAAAGGATCGGGCAGCGTCCTATAAAGAAAAGGAAGAACTGATTCCCTGTCCAATCACGTTTCCAGAAACTATGTCTGTAAAAAACGTTGTCTATATCGGGGCAGACAAATTGGGTAGAGGAAATGACGACCTGGGACTCAAACTTATGCGAGGATTTCTTCGAACTTTGATTGATGTTAATCCTTATCCTTGGCGAATCATTTTCATAAATTCTGGGGTAAAGCTGACAACAGTCGATCAGGAGGCGGTCGACGCATTGGCCATCCTTGAAGAAAGAGGCGTAGAAATTCTCTCTTGCGGTACCTGTCTCGAAGCCTTTGGGTTAAATGATCAGTTAAATGCAGGCAGGGTAACAAACATGTACGAGGTCATTGAATCCCTCAACACGGCTACAAAGGTGGTTTCACCCAGTTAGTTTTTTTGGCGGACAGGAAGTTCCACAATGAAGCATGCTCCTCGATCTTCAGATTCCTTGACGCGGATAAAACCGTTGTGATCAGCGACAATTGCGCTGACTATTGTTAATCCGAGCCCGGTTCCCCCCTGTTTCCTGGTGAAATAAGGGTCGAAGATTCTTTCACGATCGTCGGGCGCTATCCCTGGGCCATTATCACAGATGCTGACCGAGGCTATCCTAAGTATAGGCTCGTACCTGGATTGGATCTCTACTTTACCATGAGGTCCGGCCGCCACCACCGCATTTTCAAGAAGATTCATAATAGCTCTTTTTAGTTGCTCTTTGTCCAGATCAAGGATCGGAATGGAATCGTCGGGAATGAAACGGATTTCCATTCCCTCATTCGCGGCCCGGTATAAAGGCGTTACCTCTTTGATGATGTCATTCAGTTTGTTGGGGGAGGGATTGGCCGCAGGCATTCTTGCAAACTTTGAGAACTCATTAACCATGTTTTTGAGTTGTTCGACCTGATCAATGATAGATTCGGTGCATTGGTCAAGGACTCTGCCGTCCTCTCCCAAAGCAGCGAGGTACTTGCGTCTTATCCTTTGAGCGTTAAGTTGAATCGGTGTAAGTGGGTTCTTTATCTCATGAGCAATCCTCCTGGCTACTTCTCTCCATGCCGCCATTCGTTGCGCCTTGACCAGGAATGTCAAATCCTCGAACACGAGAACGACTCCCAATTCAGCTCCCGCTTCATCTTTGAGAATGTTGGCAAAACAAAGGAGGGTCAAAGATTTTTCAAGGAATGAGATTTTAAGTTGTTTTTCAATAGCGCCTGATTCGGATTCCCTCAGTTCCTCTATAATTTTTTTAAGGCGTTGTGTCACTTCGTCAGCAAGTTGAGCAAACAGGTTCGAACCAAGACTCAACTCAGAATTTAACCCCAGAAGCTTTAGTGACGAGGCGTTGAATGCGGTCACTCTCTCTTCAGCGTCGATAGCGATAACACCAGCAGCCACATTTCTTAGCACAGTCTGAATATATTTCCGCCGGTTTTCGAGATCGGCGTTCACTCTAAGCAGTTCATCCCGCCCTTGTCTCAAGTCACCGGCCATTTTGTTAAAAGAGCGGACTAGAGCCCCTAATTCATCATCTCCTATCGGCTCAACAAAAACATCGAGATTCCCCGTTGCAATCTGTTGGGTTCCCTCAGCGAGACTTTGGATGGGATCCGTGATCTCTCTGGCCATACTCATTCCAAACCAGAATCCAACAAAGATCACGAGAAGAGCCACGATTAACAATATCAATATGTAAGTGGTCTTTACCGGACCTTTAATGCGTTTGGCCTCCTGGTAATCGTCAAAGGCCTTGGTTATACCGAAAAGTTTACTTGAAAGGGCCTTTGGGATCACGTAATCAGCGACCAGGACTCCTGCTATTTTTTTCCCTTTGCCGGAGAATATTGGGACAATGCCTCTAACCAGATCCTCACCGGAATCAAGTTTGATTACTGTGGAAGCGTCAGAACCTTGACGACCTATTTTGAGAAAACTTGGGATTACTTGCGGAATGGCTGATGTCTCCAAGATTGCCGGAAGAAATTTGCAAAGGTTTGTCATGTTCCCCGAAGTAAACATGAACTACGCTCAAGCCCAGATTGGACATCTCGGACGTTATGAGGCCCCTGGTTTTTTCAGGCTGATCGGCGGATGTGATCTTGTTCCGCATAAGTTCATCAGAAAGTCTCTCTGCGCTTTTGGCAACGTTTTCGGAGGCTTTCTGGTGGTAGGCTTGGCCGATAACCACAGCGGATGTCAACGCTTCTTCGATTTGAGAAGCGAACCAACTGTCTATGGTGGTATGCAGGACGCCGGCGCTGGCGATAAAAAGCACCACCGTGGGCACAAGAGTCAGGGCTACAAAAGCAAGTATTAGCCTGGTTTTTATTTTTGAGCCCAGGACCTTGCCTTTACGTTCAAAGACAAGCTTGAAAAGGTTTCTTATGAGAAAAAATATAATCAAGATGAGCAGGAGTATTACAATTCCAAGCAGGGAGAACAGAAGCAAGTGCCCGCTGAAGGGCCCCTCACCTCCGGATCTGGTGAGCTCTGAACCAGCGAAAAACAGCGCCACAATCGCCAGCGCTGAAAATAAAGAAACAACTAGTTCTCTTCTTCTTTTCTTTTTCTCAAGTTCGATTTTGAAGTTTTCTTTCAAGAGGTCAACCTTGACATTTCATGAAGCTCATCATCACTAAAACCAAAGTGGTGTCCTATCTCATGAAGGATCACATTACTTATCACCTGGACAATGTCTGTCTCTTTTTCACAGGAACGAAGTATTGGCAATCTGTACAAGTAAATACGATCAGGTAGAAGATTAGTTTGAAAAAAACTGCGTTGGCTAAGTGGATTTCCGACATACAATCCAAGTAATCGCCACTTTGAACTTATGTTCAAGGACTTCAAAATTTCTGCGTCCGCAAAATCTTCGACCATAATTTCTACATTTTCAAGGTGTTCGAGAAAATCAGCCGGTATTTGTTCCAGGGCTTCAAGGGCTTTTTCTCGGAATAAGTTTTCATCCATGGGAGATTGAACTTGACATGTTACAAAAATAGAGATTAGAGGATGCTCTAACAGAAAAGGGCATAAATGTGAAGTTGTTGAATGAATCTGACAGTAGAATATTTGTGGTGGTCGGTCTAGGCAACCCGGGCAAAAAATACTGTTCTCACAGGCATAACATTGGCTTTATGACTGTGGACGCGCTAGCTGATGAACTTGGCTGTTCTTGGTCTCCCATTAAGCATGATGCTTTAACATGCCTTGCAGAGTATGGGGAACGGAAACTGATACTGGTGAAGCCGCAAACCTTTATGAATCTGAGTGGCAAAGCCGTTTGTAAAATACTTTCAAATCGAAATGTCGATTACAGGGCATTGATTGTGGTCCATGATGAACTGGATATAAGTCTTGGGAGACTAAGAATTAAGGTTGGTGGTGGTGATGGTGGCCACAGAGGAGTTAGATCAATAGCTGACTCGCTTAGATTCAGAGATTTTATTAGAATCCGTCTCGGGATAGGGAGACCTCCGCCGGGAATGGCTGCGGAAAACTATGTGCTGAGCCCGTTTCAGCCTTCTGAGATTCCAATTGTAAAACGACTCTTAGTCATTGGTATCGACGCTATCAAGTTAATTATAGATAAGGGTATTGAAAATGCACAACATGTGATCCATACTACTAAGGATATTGTAACGGTCGACTCCGAATCCCTATGAGGTTTTCTCTTGCCTATCCTGACTAATTGTAATAAAAGTATAACTTCGAACCTATGCAACGTTTGTAGGGGGTAACCACACAAATGAATGGAACTATGGTGAGCGAAGATCACGCTCCGCTCCAAAGATTATTAAGACCACTTATTAAAGCTCTTAGAACCGCTTATATACAAGGCACTACGGTAGTGAAGCTCATGCCCTCCGAAAGGGCCATCCAGCTTTATTACAAGTATCGCCGCAAGAGTTACGATTTGCAGTGGTCCATGGATCCAGGATATAGAAAAGGTCTCAGAAAGCTTGTGGAACTGGTGATCGAAAATGGAGATCACGTGCTTGATGTGGGCTGCGGAACAGGCTCTGCCACCGTGGTCGCGGCGCGACAAGCAAGGGAGGTTGTTGGAATTGATCTGTCTCCCCATATGATAGAACTGGCTGTAGAAAAGACGAAAAAAAAGAACATATGCAATACATGTTTATTCTCAACCTCGGTTGAAGACTACAACCCGGAGTCAAAGTTTGACAAGGTTATCAGTTCATTTATGATACCTCACGTCAAACCTCATCTGCGCCCCACTATTTACTCCTGCATGTATAATTTTCTTAAACCTGGAGGGGTTGTCGGTCTGTTCGGTTCGCAAGGAGAGGTGTGTGATGTTTACGAGACCAGAGAGGAAATCCTTGAGAATTTGACCAGGGCTGGATTCACAGACATAAAGCTCTATGACGTTTACGACATTTATCGGATCGCAGTAGCGAAGAGACCGGAACAAGCGTAACTTATTGTCTCCACAATATACAAGAGAGCCCCCTGATGCGATCATGGCGTCAGGGGGCTCTCTTGGTTTGTTTGGGATTTAGTAACTTGGCGCCGTTAGGCTCCCGTTAGAAATCCGGCGTCAACACGATCCTTTTCATCAATCCGCCGCTGTGGGCATCCTCGAAAGCCTTCTGAATTGTAGACATCGGGCGTGTTTCCAACAATGGATCTATCTTTATCGCTCCGGACTGAACCATTTCCAAAACTTTGGGGTAATATTTCGGGAGGCATCCCCAAGTGCCTATGATTTCAGCGTCAAACGCCATCAATCTTGAAATGCTGTATGAATTTTTTTGAAGTCCAAAACCCACAACAACCAGTTTTCCTATGAAACCCAAAAGACCAAGAGCTAGATCTTGAGCTGCGCCAACGCCCGTACATTCAAATATTTTCCATCCGACGTTGTGCCGAACCTTGGCCTGTTTCGCTATTGATTTAAATTCTTCCTGAATAGCCTTGAAATCTTTGTCCTTAGTGTTGATCACATAGTCTACGCCAAGTTCCAGAGCCCTTTTTAGTTTTTCCTCATTGCGAGCTATCCCGACAATCGGTCCGGCGCCGAAAGCTTTTGCGACCTGGGCCATGTACACGCCTACACCACCGGTAACGCCAGTAATTAATACTGGGTCACCAGCGCTCAAACCAGCCCGAATTGCCGCCTGATAAGGGGTAGTAGCCGCATCGGCGACAACCGCATAATTCTCTAGCGGCCTGCCTTTTAAATCATCTATCACACATAAATCAGCCGCCGGAACAGGAATATGGCTGGAGAAGCCTCCATAAATTCCAAGAGAGTTTCCGGGCATCTTTTGAGCCAGGCAACGATTGCCCCGTTCCTTTGCGCAAATATCACAAGAATTGCATGGCATTACTGCAGGCACTATTACGTTTTTCCCAACCCACGACCCTGACTCTGAGCCAGCAGCCACAACAGTTCCAGAGATTTCATGACCCAGGGTTAACGGCGGCTTGGTCACGGTCGGCACACCATCGTAGAAATAGGACATGTCGGTGTGGCAAACCCCACAACCTGCAATCTGGACCAGAACTTCACCTGCGGCCAGTTCCGGAACAGGTATTTCTGTTTTTTTCAGTTCTCCAGGCGCCGTGACTTTACGAGCTTCAGTGTCATAAGTCGGCCCCTTTACCATTTGCCAAGTGAGTATCTTATCCGGAACGCTCACGCTAGTACCTCCTAATTCAGACTGTAGATTATAGGTCATTCATCCTTGGACGAACAACCAGAGGATTTCGTCATCCCCATGTTGGACTCTCACAGTTAAGATATTTCCATGCAGATACTTCTGTCAAGCGAAATTCTGTATCAGCGCATAAATCAGAATCAAAGGGCTAACTGTCTATTTATTTTTGGTTATCCAATTAGCGGTGATCGTCTCATGGAGATATCCCTGTTCAGCATGAAGAACAGGACGTTGTGCACCAATTAGTAAGAATTGACATAATTATTTAGCAAATCCATCATTTCCAAAGTCAAAGGCCCAGGCTTCCCCGAACCAATGATTTTGTCGTTCAAACGCACCACTGGAAGAATGTTTCTTGTGGTGGAAGCAAGGAAGGCTTCCCGAAACGTTGAGATTTGATCTAGATTCACAGGTTTCTCAAGAACCTCAATTTTGCCTTTAGACTTCATTAACTCCAGGATCGCCCGTCTCGTGACACTATCGAGAATACGACCGTCCAGTGGAGGTGTCACAAGTTGACCGGACTCCAGGATGAAAAAAATGCTGAAAGTAGAGCCTTCAAGTATTGTCTGGAGGTCATTTGGGCATACAAACAAGGTATCGTAAGCGTCATATTCGGGAACAACCGTTTGATGGGCTATGACCGCTCCGATATAGTTCAGGAGTTTCACGCCTGGAAGCATTCTCTGGTGCGCGAAAGTAGCCAAAGCTACCCCCGTTTTATAAAATTCCGCCGGTGGACTGAACATTCGTTGCGCAACTATATAAAGATGGGCTCCCCCGCCTGATTGTTTCATGGTTTCGCCCCGAAGTCCTCCACTGAAGATTATGTCTATCAGCAGGTCGGAGCTGTCCAACTCCTTATTTTTGTCCACAATGCTCATCAGGACGTCCTGAAGCTCGGAACGGGCTTTCGGGGGCTGCATGTATATTAAGGAAGCGGACTTGTAGAGACGATCCAGATGATCTTCCAATCTGAAGATCTTCCCGTTGACTGTTCTGCAAGCAGTAAATATGCGATATCCTCGCAAAGTGCCGCTAATATCTTCTGAGTAAGGGAATACCAAATCTTCTGTGTTCACAAAATGATCACGCTGATATGAGAGCATTAAATTTCTCCAGGATTTTGAAAAAACTCAGTTTCACGCAGCCTTACCGCAACATTTTTTGTATTTCTTGCCGGAACCGCAAGGACACGGGGCATTACGGCCTATTTTTTCGACTGTTCTGTGTTTAGGCGTTGAGCCGGATTCAGGTCCAGTAAGGTTCGAATGCACGGCCTGCAGTTCCCTTTCTCGGGACTCGTTCAATTCTTCCAGCTCATTTGGGACTGCCAGTTTTACGAGGAGCAAGTTACGGACGGTCTCTTCCTTGATTCTGGAACTCATGTCCAAGAATAGTTCATAACCCTCTCTCTGGTATTCCTTAAGCGGATCACGTTGCCCATATCCACGCAAGCCAATTCCTTCTTTCAGGTGGTCCATACTCAAAAGGTGGTCTTTCCACTGCGAATCAACGGCCTGAAGCATCATAAACTTTTCCAATTCCCGCATGAGCTGAGGAGTAACTTCCTGTTCTTTTTCATCATATCGTTGCTTGATCCGCTCTGTTACGTGATCAATAATTCCCATCTCCGTCTGCTCGGATTCAGGGAGTTGACTGAAGTCGAATTTAAGGCCAAATTGGCCGTACAAGGCTTCAGTCAGCCCAGCGATATCCCAGTCCTCGAAATGCGTCTTCTCGTTGGTGAAACGTCTAACCATTTCATCCGACAAATCCTCGGCCATCTCGAGCGCCGTAGTTTTGAGATCCGATCCAGCGAGAATGAATCTGCGCTGAGAATACACCACCTCTCTCTGTTTGTTCATCACATCGTCGTATTCTATAAGATGCTTGCGGATTTCAAAGTTGTGGCCTTCTACTTTTTTCTGGGCATTTTCTATGGCTTTTGTGGTGTACTTATGCTCTATGGGCTCCCCATCCTGCATCCCTACCCTTTCCATGATCATTTTTACCCTATCGCCACCGAAAATTCTCATAAGGTCATCTTCCAGACTCAGGTAGAAACGACTGGATCCAGGATCACCCTGGCGGCCTGAACGGCCACGTAACTGATTGTCTATACGCCGTGATTCATGACGTTCTGTTCCAAGGATGTGCAGGCCGCCGGCATTAAGCACATTTGCCCTTTCCTGCTCGCACTTAATCTTGAAATCTTCAAGCGCCTGATCGTATTCTTCGGAGCTTTCCCCTCTCTTGAGCTTGGATCGAGCAAGGAAAGTCGGGTTGCCACCGAGTATTATGTCCGTTCCTCGTCCAGCCATATTGGTAGAAATCGTCACAGCCTTGAAGCGGCCGGCTTGTGCGACAATTTCAGCTTCGAGAGCATGATTCTTTGCATTCAGGACGTTGTGGGCAACACCTAGTTTCTTCAGTCTCCTGGCTAGATACTCCGATTTCTCGATCGAGATTGTACCTACGAGAACCGGTTGTCCTTTCTCATGAAGCTCCCGAATTTCAGAAATTGCCGCCTCGAATTTCTCCTCTTCGGTCTTGTAGATCAGGTCTGAAAAGTCTTCTCTGATCATAGGAAGATTAGTCGGAATGATCACGACCTCAAGTTTGTATATCTTGTGGAATTCTGCAGCTTCGGTATCAGCAGTCCCGGTCATACCCGCCAGTTTTTCATACATTCGGAAGTAGTTCTGAAAAGTAATAGTAGCTAACGTCTGATTTTCATTTTCGATCTTGACGCTCTCTTTTGCTTCCAGAGCCTGGTGGAGGCCGTCAGAATAACGACGACCCGGCATGAGCCTTCCCGTAAATTCATCAACAATAATTACCTGGCCTTCTTTTACTATGTAATCAACGTCCTTCTTAAACAGTGTATGCGCTTTCAAACCCTGATTAACATGATGAAGCGTCTCCATTTGCGCAGGATCGTACAAATTGTTAACCCCAAGAGACCGTTCCACTCGAGCTATTCCTTCTTCGGTGAGGACAACGCTCCTGGCTTTTTCGTCCAGAGTATAATGAATATCCTTTTGCAGACCTGGGATAACTCGATTTATTTTATAATACTTATCCGTGTTCTCGTGTGTCGGTCCTGAAATAATTAGCGGGGTTCTGGCTTCATCGATCAAAATGCTATCGACTTCGTCGACTATCGCATAATGGAGTTCCCTTTGGACATAATCTTCCAGGGCGAATTTCATGTTATCCCTAAGATAGTCGAAACCAAACTCATTATTGGTCCCATAGACAACATCGCAACCATAGGCTTCCCGTCTTTCCTCATCACTGAGATCGTGGACTATGACACCGACAGACAAGCCTAAAAATTTGTATATAGTCCCCATCCATTCGGAGTCACGTTTGGCGAGATAGTCGTTGACGGTAACCACGTGCACGCCTTTTCCAGTCAGAGAGTTTAGATACACGGCGAGAGTAGCTGCCAAAGTCTTGCCTTCACCAGTTTTCATTTCTGCTATTTTACCCTGGTGCAAGACAAAACCACCGATTAACTGGACATCAAAATGACGCATTCCCAGCGTCCTCATCGACGCCTCTCGAACTAGAGCAAACGCCTCGGGGGAAAGATCATCAAGAGTTTCCTCCCCTGAAGCTAAGCGTGATTTGAATTCTAAAGTTTTCGCAGGAAAATCGTCATTCCCCAAGGCTTTCATTTGTGGCTCAAGATCATTGGTGGCCTTTACTATGGGATCGATGCGTTTCAACTCTCTATCGTTTTTACTGCCGAAAATCTTTCGACCTAGTGTGGAAAACATTCTAGTATTCTAACCCCTTTATTAGTGTCTAACGGTAACAATTGACAATCTTACGGCTTGAAGGTTCATTGTTATTGTAGTCAACCGGATTTGGCAAACTGTTTCAAGTTGATGGGGATCTTTCTGTTGGTTCTGCGTGAAAATGGCGCCTCGGAGTACTGATTGGGCTCCGTCGCCTCGTAATGACGGAATTTGGTCTACCACAGTGGCCAATGGGTGTCAATTCGCCTCTCGCGCATTAAGCTACCCGGACCCGTTCGCAAGGATTTCTGTAAGAAAAACGTTATTCGGGTTCCTACGTCAGTCCTTCCGGCGGGAGTTTTTCCGAAGATTGACCAAGCGCTCCGTAGTGATCAGTCAAGGCCCGAACCAATCCATCCACAGTATACTCTTGCGCTTGCACGGAAGCCTTCAACCCATGCTTGGCCAAAGTGTCGGTAGTAATAGGGCCTATAGAGGCCAAGAGCACTCCGTGCAGGAGATCGCCAATGTTGACGCTATGAAACATTTCTACGAAGTGATTTACCGTAGAGGAGGATGTGAAGGTTACAGCGTCAATGGCCTTATCAAGGAGCATTTTTTTAATAGTGTCAACATCTTGACCTGAAGGAAGCACAGTCTTGTATACCGGAACCACTTCAACGGAGGCGCCCATCCCCACTAGACCTTCGGGGAGGATATCCCTAGCTTTCTCAGCTCTTGGTATAAGGAAACTTCGCCCGATGAGGTCCTGATTCTCAAAAAAGCTAAGAATCCCTTCAGCCACAAATTCTTTGGCTAGCATGTCTACCCTTATGCCTCTCGAACTAATGGCCTTGGCTGTAACTGGTCCTATGGCCCCAAATCTGGGTCCGGCAAGCTGTCTTATGTCCCTTCCCAAGTCGAAAAAACGTCTAAAAAAAAGTTCCACACCGTTTTCCGATGTAAAAACAACCCAGTCGTAGCTTGAGATTTTGTCGATTGCCGCATCTAACGGACCATAACTAGTCGGTGGAGTAATCTCGATGGTTGGAAACGCTACCGGGTCTCCAGCACAAGCATAAATCTTGTCCGACATCTTCCGCGATTGTTCCCTAGATCTGGTTACGAGAATTTTCCTCCCGAAAAGAGGCTTTTTTTCATACCAGGAAAGTGTTTCCTTAAGTCTTATTACGGACCCCACAACTAGAATAGCCGGAGCTGATAATCCTTTTCTCCGGGACTCCATCGCTATGTTCGCAAGATCAGACACCACGGAAACCTGATTGGGGGTAGTTCCCCATCTAACAAGCGCAGCGGGAGTATCAGAGGCTTTTCCATTTGAGATTAGTTCATTTGAAATATTCTCTATGTTCTTGACTCCCATAAGGAAGATGAGCGTGCCGGAAATCTTGGCCAGAACGGACCAGTCTATGGCTGATTCATCTTTCTTGGGATCTTCGTGGCCGGTCACAAAAGTGACCATGGAAGCGTGGTCTCTGTGAGTTACCGGAATCCCGGCGTAAGCAGGAGCGGCTATTGCCGATGTAATCCCTGGGACCACCTCGAAGGTAACTCCGGCCGCGGCCAATTCCTGAGCCTCCTCGCCTCCCCTACCGAATACATAGGGGTCTCCTCCTTTTAGTCTAACTATCGTTTTGCCTTCTCTAGCTTTTGAAACAAGGATCTGGTTAATGTCAACCTGCTCAACCGTATGACTTTTCCCACTTTTCCCTACATATATTAGTTCTGCGTCAGCTCTAGCTTTTTCAAGAAAGTTTCGACCAGCCAGGTAATCGTACACAATTACGTCGGCTTCAGCTATTTTCTCGGCCGCCTTTATGGTCAAGAGGCCAGGATCCCCTGGCCCGGATCCAACCAAATAGACAATTCCAGTTATCTTTCTATCTTCTCTTATCATTTTAGGTTTCTATTAACCTCGATTCCACGTTAGGGAGATCTGAACCAGGCATATTGGACAAGCCCCGAACAGCGGCCCCGCATATCACGGATTCTACATAACGTTATGCAGTTAGACTCCTACTGTGACTGGCTCCCAGTCCGCCGAGAGCACTGAGCGTAAGATATCCCCTGCCCCTCTATCTATTAACTTGTCGGCTACGGTGATACCAAAAGCAACATCCTGAATGGGCCCAACGTAAGATTCTTTGAAAATTGGAAATCCATCAGGATGAGTAACCGCAGCGGTAAGCCTGAAGCCATCCTCATAAGGCTCACAGTAAGCTGCCATTGGAACCTGGCAACCGCCACCCAGTCGCATTAGAAAGGAACGTTCAATCGATACGCATTTCCTTGTCTCAGGGTGATCCAATTTTGTGATCAGATCTACAGTGTTGCAATCATCGGTTCTCGTTTGGACACCGATAGCGCCTTGACCTATCGCCGGTATCATGTGATCGACGTCCATAAAATGTCTGATTCGCCCCGAAAAACCCAGTCTAATTATGCCGGCCGCCGCAAGTAGAACTCCGGCCAAGTTTTCCGCTTCAATTTTCTTCAAACGGGTATCTACATTTCCTCGAATGGGCACAACTTCCAGTTCAGGAAATTTGTGAAGTAGAAAAGCTTTTCTCCTTAGACTTGAAGTTCCTATTTTCTCGCCACTGACGAGTTCGGCAATCGACCTGTCATCCCTTGAAATAAAGACATCCCTGGGGTCTTCTCTTTTCAGAATTGCAGACAAAGTCAGGCCTGTCGGCATCTCAGTTGGAACATCCTTCATCGAATGGACCGCAACATCGATACTGCCATCGAGCAGAGCGTCCTCAATCTCCTTGGTAAAAAGACCCTTTCCGCCAATTGTCGCCAATGGAGCGTCCAGAATCCTGTCACCCGTAGTCTTGATGATTTTCAACTCTACATCGAGTCGAGAATCAATTGCTCTTAAAAGGCTGGACACGTGACGGGCCTGCCACATAGCCAGTCCACTGCCTCTAGTTCCTATTATCAATTTCATGGTCCGAAGTCTTTATTTCCTCTGAGTCGTCGTCGGAAACGAATGTGTCAAGATCAAAAACTCGTTGAACAAAATCGACATGTTGATTACTTCTTGACGTTTTAATGGATTTCTTCATGAAGGAAATAGGCCCGTGAGCTATCTTGTTTACGATAGCCCTCGTCAATATTTCAATCGCATCCCTTTCCGCCACGTTCAAGTCGTTAAGTTTTCCGTTCATCCTGCTTATTTCAGCGGATCTTATCTGTTCGAATTTTTCTTTTAATGCGACTATGGTGGGGGCCCATTCCAAAGATTTGGTCCAACTCAAGAACTTTCTGACCTCCTGATCCACAATCTGCTCCGCCTTCTCCGCCTCAAGTCGCCTTCCCCCCATATTTTCATCCACGACGGATTGTAAATCATCAATGTTGTAGAGATAAACTCCGTCCAGATCATTCACTTCAGGTTCAATATCTCGCGGGATTGCTATATCTATCATGAAAATAGGTCTGTGCCGCCTCTTGCGCATGACTTTTTTCATTGCGCCAAAGTTTATTATGGGATCGCAACTTCCTGTTGAGCTGATTACAACATCCGCGGATTCCAACGCCTCATAGAGCCTATCCATAGACTCAGCCGATCCTTTGAACTGAGAGGCCAATGAACATGCGTTTTCAAAAGTCCGATTGATGATTTTTATAGGTTTGTTAACGCATGTCGCCAGGTGTTTGGCTGTGAGTTCGGCCATGTCGCCCGCGCCTATGAGCAATGGTTGACGCTGCTCAAGGTCGCCCAAGATCTTCTTGGCAAGTTCAACCGCCACGTATGCGATTGAAACAGCCGCTAAAGCCACGCCAGTCTCTGTTCTAACTCTCTTGGCAGTAAAAAATGCTCTGTGCATCAGCCTGTTGAGTAAAGGGCCGGTTGTATTGGCCGCAGCGTCCCGCTTGAACGCTTCCTTGACCTGCCCCACAATCTGGGGTTCTCCAAGAACCATCGAATCCAGGCTCGAAGTCACCCTAAAAACATGCCGAACCGCCTGTTCGCCCGTTTTGACATAGAAGTACGACTGTATGGAGTCCTTAGGAACCCCATGAACCCTGCAAACCAGTTCCATCAAAGCCTCGGCGGATGAAGCCTGGTCCTTGGTCACTGCAATCAACTCTGAGCGATTGCAGGTTGACACAATAATACATTCTAATATCCCCCCGGCCTGCACAAGGTGTCTGGTAACAGATCCATCCGAGTTTCCGGGAAAAGTGATTCTCTCACGGACGAGCACTGGAGCGGTGTTATGATTTATTCCCAACACCAGAAAGTTGTCGCTCAGAATGGTCATATGAGGAACGAGTCCATAGAACCGCAGGCAAAGGAATGGTGACCACTAAACAAAAGGCTTACTCCTATGAACGTAAACATAACTAAAGCAAAACCTACCAGCGCTAGCATGGCGGCTTTCTTTCCCCTCCACCCAATAGCCAACCTCTGATGAACCATCGCAGCGTAAACGAACCATGTGATAAGACTCCAGGTTTCCTTTGGGTCCCAATTCCAGTACGATCCCCATGCGCTGCTAGCCCACAGAGCCCCCGAGATAATACCAAGGGTAAGAAAAAAGAAACCCACTGGTAGGGCCCGCCTGTTCAGTGTGTCAAGAGTTTCCAGCGAAGGTAAAATCCTGTGAAATCTGCCTATTTTCTTCCGCTTGATTAGATGTTCCTGAAAAATATACATGGCTCCGGCCATCGCCATAATGGTAAAAACAGCGTTACCGGCCAGGGCGAAAGAAACATGGATCGGCAGCCACCAGCTCTTGAGAACAGGGACAATAGGCTGTGATATCTGATATGAGAATGTTGAAGCCATTAACATCAGGACAGTCGCGATGGGAGTAGCCATCGCCCCCAGCACAGGATTCGGCTCTCTAAACTGCATTGTCGCAAAGATTGCCACGACCAACCAGGCAAACAGGGACAACGAATCAAAGGCGGTAGCCATCGGGAAAAATCCTTGCGCCACGAACAAATAGATTATGGATACCGTATGAGCGCATAGTCCGCCAAGACAAAACCAAAAACCCGACAGGCATCGAGTCCCCTGAGACCTGAAAAGGAAGGACACAAATATGACCGAAGAAATCAGATAAAAAATTACCGCTACTTTGAAGAAAACAAGATTCACTTATTATCCCTAAACATTTTCCTGATGGTTTTTTTCTGATATGGCTTCTTTGACGTCGATCTCTTTAGGCAGTATCTTCTTGAGAATTTCCAACACCCTGTTCATATCGCTTTCCCGCAGAGCAGCGAGGAGTTCGGAATCTACTATTTCCGAAAAGAGTTTACGGTTTGAGTCAGAATCCGCCCCTGTATTTAAAACATGTTTCCTCAACTCCCCCATCAGTTTCGTCATCATCCCGTATTCTGGGCCAAACTGCTTCTCCAAATTTTCACGAATCCGTCTGGCCAACGCCGGCGATGCCCCTCCCGTACTCACGGCTATGGTGAGATCGCCCTGAGAGATCACCGCAGGAACAATGAACGTGCACAGATCAGGCACGTCGGCAATATTGCACGGCAACCCTCTTCCTTTTGCTGATTTGTAAATTCCGAGGTTAACTTCCCGATTGTCTGTGGTCCCAAAAACCAAGGCAATTTCTGGCAGGCTATCCAATATCTGATCATCGAAGAGAGCCTCTATCCAATCAATTCGGTTCTCTAGCAGTAATACATTGATTTCCGGGATAAGTACGGGCGAAATTATCGTGACTTTGGCTCCACTCTCCAACAGGCTCAATGTCTTTCGCAGCGCTACCCGTCCTCCCCCGACAACCACAACGCGTTTGCCATGGAGGTTCATCATCACCGGATATGGTCTCATTTAAACGTTACCCGACCCGTCATTTCCCTTTCCAGAAACACAGCTAGGAAGCATAACATTTTTCGTATGGATTCACAAAGATCTGACATGAAAAGGCCGGGACCCTAATTCATAACAAAATGCTTCCAGGGTCTGTCGTTCTATGGAAAAACTCAAACAAACGGTCAGTTGGAGGGCAAATCCTGAGTATGCCGGTAAGCGCACATAGAATTATTGGGAAGACTTATTCTAAAAAGAGATCCTTTGCCGGGAACGGAGTCAAACTGTATTTTTCCTCCATGTTCATGAACGATTCTCTCTGTTAGCGCCAGCCCCATACCGGAACCCTGGGTTTTGGTCGAAAAGAAAGGGTTAAATACGAATTCCCTGTCCGAGTCGCTAATCCCCGCTCCGTAATCCTTGATCCCAAGGATGGTCTCATGTTCGCCTTCATCAAGGAAGACATCCACAACCGACCCCTCTGGAGAAAAATATACGGCGTTGTCCAACAAAGCGATAAGAGCAGTCTTAACGCAGGCCGGGTCAAACATTGACTGGCAAGATTTAGACTGAAGTGTATTAAAAACAATTTTAACATTTTTATCGGCAGCTTTTGGCGCCATTTCCTGGATAGCTTCAAGGATTACTTGTTTCATAGAACTGGAAACCAGTTTAATGTCTTGCACATTTGCGCAATTTTGAACCTCATCCACGATCAATTCCAGCCTCTTTGCGCCCTCCAGAATGTTTCGCGCATAGGACTTGACCGCTTCGGACATATTGGGATCCTTCATTATTCTAGACGCATATCCCCCTATCATGACGACAGGATTTCTTATCTCATGCGCTACTCCCATGGCCAGCCTATTGAGACTCTTCATTTTGTCTTGAGAAATCCGGTCTCTATCTTCCAGTAATCTCTTCTCTTTCTCACGCAGCATGTGGATTTCGGTAACATCTTTAAAAATGGCTACAAAACCTATGAAACGGGATTCGTTTTCGATTGATTCAAGCAGATATGATGTAGTTGCCGCTAATCTTTTCCTCAATCCCTCAGGATGGTAATAATCAACTTCACTGTAACCATAGACGGATTTGTTCCATACCGCATTTATAAGTATTTGATTAAAATCGTAATTCTCTTCTCTAACAAAAAAGATTAACCCTAGTCCTTTCTCTTTCAACTCATCTAAAGAATAACCAAGGACCTCCTTTGTATTTTTGTTGGCGTACATGACATCGCCCTGGGCGTCTATAACGACAAGACAGTCACTCATGCTATCCAGAATGTTTTTTACAATGATAGGATCCATAAGGGGAACTCCAGATTCGTTCTTTCAGATTCTATCTTCCAATTGGTAAAAGCCTGAGGGGTCCTTGATGAAGCTCTCGTACAACTTAAAAATCTTTGTGTCCCGAAAGTTGATCGGGGCAATTCCTGTTTTCTGAAATCCAAAAATTTGGGCTCCGGGACATCCTAAAATTATAGGGGAAAGACTAGCTATGAGATATTGCTTATTTGAGGATCGTACATTGTTGAGCAAAACTCTTACAAACTCGACCTGATTCGCTGGAGATAATGCCGCTTCAGGTTCGTCTATAACGTACAGCCCGTCTATTTGGAATGAATAGCTTTGAAACAAGGTCAGAAACGACTCCCCATGAGATTGGGCATTCAGGGAACCTCCTCCAAAATATTTCCGCCTTCCTGGGTCATCCACCAAAATGTCATCGAGAGAAGAAGCAAAGTTGAAAAATGCCTCCGCCCTGAAATGAAAACCATATTTGGGTCTGGCCAGGAAATCTAACTTAATGAACCTGGCCAGTTGGGTTTCGTGAGGATTACAATGTACCTTGTGTGTCTTGCTACCCCCCCAAGGCATCAAGCCACATTTCCGGGCAATTGCGTCGAGAAGGGCGGACTTCCCTACCCCATTTTCTCCGCAAAACAAAATGATTTTTGAATTGAACCTAAGATTATTAGTGGATTGAAAGGCTGGAACATTGAATGGAAAGACATCCCGTGTCGGAAATCTGTCATTCTCTATTGTAATACCATTGAGATACATCTTTTTACTCAATTGTTAATTGATCAAGGAACTGCAGTTTAGGCCGTAAAACGCCACTGACAGAATCTTTCGGGAGGATGCGGATCGAGGGGAGCGTGAATACATTCGACCTTGATGTTTGGATCAATAACATTGCAAAAACTTTCAAATTCTCCCCGGTGCATTTCCTTGCACGCGTATTCACCCATGTCTCTCTTCAATCTGGCGACTTGAGTTGGGCATTCCGGAACAGATATTATGACTTCGTCGTCGGAGCTTTCGATTTCATAACCAACCATTATCGCCCATGGAAAGTATTTTAACGCCTTTACAAACCCAGCCAACCCTTTGTCAGTGATTCCGTAACGTCCGGTTATGTCTTTGGCCGCCATACCGGCAACGCGTCTCCAAACTTTTTCGTTCAGACGGTTAGCTTCCTCTGTGCCATAGGCCTGTTCGACAAATATGTACCAAAAAGAATCGACAACCCGGTAATGCCAGAAAAGAAACTCCAAATATTTATCCGCAGCCGCTCCTTTCATCCAATCCGGCTTCATTTAGAAAGAATCCTTCCTCAAATGTTTCTTCATTTCAGCAGATTCTGAAACATGGCCAGAAATAAGTCAATGTCATGATCAAAATTCCAATTCTTTACAATCACAAACCTCATGATAGAATTAAGACAGTTTTCGAGACGAGGTGCTTAATGACGTTGAGAATGATCCCGGCAATCGCGGCGTTGCTACTGCTGGTCTTTCAGGGGCCGGTTAATGCGCAGCAAAAATTCACAGCCCCTGATGTGTCTAAACTCAAACACCTAACTACTCAAATGTCGGATCACGCGCCTGACATCCCCGGCAAAGAAACGCAAATGGATTTTTACTCTGCGCCTGAAGGACAGATCATTACGGTTTATACGTACAAAGGCAGAACAATTGCGTTCAGTGTTCATTCAAACAGTGACGTCCAAAAGACTTACCGATTGTTCATCGATCCTCTGGGCGATCATTTTTTTCAGGAAGTTAACGCGGGAGTCCAATGGCAGCTTCCTGGCTGGGCGAGATAAAGGAACATCACAAATATGAGAGTCGTTTTCCCCCCAGAAAAACTATCTGTTGATTCAGGAACAAGATCCAATGCATGAACTAGGCATAGTTCAAAGTATTCTCGAAATAATCGAACAACAGGCTGAAATCAATTCCGCCACAAAGGTTCTAGGGGTAGAGCTTGAGTTCGGAGCCCTGACCGCCGTAATGCCGGAAGCCATTGAATTCGCGTTCGAGGCCCTCACAAAAGATAGTATAGCCGAGGGCGCTGACTTAAAAATCACAATCTTACCGATAAAGGCCATTTGTATGGATTGTGGACGTGAATCCACGTTAGATTCATACGCTCCGTTTTGTCCGAGCTGTTCAAAGGGAATTCTCAACATTGTCCAAGGTAAAGACGAGATGCGAATTGTCTCCATTGAAATAGAATGATTCATAAAGATCACGAAGCGTGAAAAAGGAGACCGACATGACACTGGCGCAAAAGAAAGCCGCTTTGCTTGTGGAAGACATGTACAATGAATTCGAAGTCTGGATCCCCTACTACCGACTCAAAGAAGAAGGAGTGGTGGTTACAGTTGTGGGGTCCGGAACCGCTTCAACCTACTTCGGGAAATACGGCATTCCGATCCCGGTGGACAAATCCGCTCCGGAAGTTACATCGGACGATTTTGACCTGGTGATCATTCCAGGTGGATACGCGCCTGACAAGATGAGGATCCATCCTGAGATGGTGAAACTGGTCAAAGACGCGGTCGAAAAAGGCAAGGTAGTAGCCTCCATTTGCCATGGTGGCTGGATGCTTGCAAGCGCAAATGTCGTAAGGGGCCGCAGGGTGACATCTTACGTGGCTATCAAGGATGACCTGATCAACGCCGGCGCCCTCTGGGAGGATTCCGAAGTCGTCAGGGACGGCTTGCTGATCACTTCTCGAAAGCCAGATGATCTACCGGCCTTTTGTAGAGCAATTATCTCAGCATTGAACGAATGATTCTTTGAATGGCGAAAACATCAAATAGATTCTGCTGAGGATAGTCATGGGAAATCCCACTTTCTCGTACAAGGCTGTTCTTCCCCAAGGTGTTAGTCCTGTTGAAATAGAGGTCGACTTGGAGTCCGGTCTTATCGAATCAGTGATTCCTGCTTCAGCCCCAGTGGACGAGTCACTCCTTCTATTTCCCGGCTTTTTTGACATCCACGTGCATGCCCGGGAATTTCCTAAGCCACCTGTAAACGACGCACAGACCTTGAAAAAATGGGATACGGTCTGTAGCAAAGAAGTTTTTTCATCTGCGGGAAAAGCGGCTATCAATGGAGGAGTCACTGGCTTCGCTGCAATGCCTAATGACCCGACTCCCCCTGATAACTTTGACGCATACCAAAAGAAAGCGTTATTATCGGGCCAATCAAAGTGTCCTGCAATCATCTTCGCGTCAATAACAGAGAGGTCTGAACCTTGGGATGACCTTCCTTACAAGATCTATTTAGATACTGCTCAAAACCCCTCGACTTTTGCGGATTGGGGGGTTCTCGAAGATTCACTGCGGCGATACAAAGGACGTCGGGTTTTTTTTCATGCTGAAGATCCGGATATCCTGAGAAAGCACGTTGGATTGCGGGATTACTGGAAACGCAGACCACCCGAAGCGGAAATCATGGCAGTAGACAAGATTCTGAACCTAACCGCCAAGATTGGTCTTGTTTCCCACATTTGCCATGTTTCTACGGCCCGGACTGTTCAGATAATTAATGAATTTAACGCTACGGCGTCCACCAAAGTCAGTTGCGAAGTGACTCCGCATCATCTCTTTTTTAGCGTTGATGAAAAGGGTTACATGGCCGAAGGACAACGGGCTGATATTAAGGATTATTTATTGAATTCCAACCCGCCCATCAGATCAGAAGAAGATAGACAATACTTGTTGGAGGCCTTAAGAACTGGAACAATCCATGTTTTAGCTTCTGATCACGCGCCTCATTTGTTGGAGGAAAAGATCCACGGAGCCCCTGGGATGCCTCACCTCGACACACTTGGGCCATTTGCGGGATGGCTTGTCAAGAGTTGTAAATTTTCGCCGGCTCGTATAGCTCAAGTTGTTTCAGAAGCGCCGGCCGATATTATGGCTCCGAATTTGCCTGTGAAGCACGGAATTATTAAAGAGGGTTATTCCGGGTCTTTTACCGTGTTGGACATGAGTAAGGAAACAAACATTCGATCCATAGATGGAAAACCCGAAAACAGGAAGCTTTTTACCCGTTGTGGATGGTCTCCATTTGAGAAAATCTCTCTGCCGGCTTATGTCCAATTGACGGTTATCAACGGCGCCGCTTTCGATTACAGCAAAGGAATGTAGCAATATGAATTTTCAAGGTCGTGACATCATTTCGATGAATGATCTGACACGTGAAGAAATTGATTATATTCTTTCCAGGGTTTCTACTGTTCAGAAGCATCCGAATAAAGCGTCGTTGTGTCGAGACAAGGTTTCAGCGATGCTTTTTTTTGAGCCTTCAACAAGAACCCGTACATCTTTTGAAGTGGCCATGCGTAATCTAGGAGGTAAAATAGGCGGGTTTTACGACGCGAATATAACATCCACGGTTAAGGATGAATCTCTGTGGGACACTGTCAAGATGCATGACGGCTATGGTTTCGACGTGATCGTCATCCGGCATCCGCTAAAAGGGGCAGCTAGGGTGGCTGCCGAAGCCGCCGATATTCCTGTAATTAACGCGGGCGACGGTCCCAACCAGCATCCCACTCAAACGTTATTGGATTTGTATTCGATTCAAGAAACGCAGGGAGGCCTTGATGGCATTTCCATAGCCATAGTAGGAGATTTAATGAACGGCCGCACGGTTCATTCCCTGACGGAAGCGCTCTTAAAATATGAGAAATGCAAGCTTTTCTTCATTTCTCCCAGAGACCTGGCCATGCCGCGATCTATTGTCGACAAATGCGCCAAGGCGGAGGCGGAACGTGGATTTTCATTTGTGGAGAGTCGAAGGATAGAGGACCATATCACGGAGGTTGATGTGCTTTACATGACCAGGATCCAGATGGAAAGGCTTCAGGAGAGAGCTTTAGCCGAAAAATTCAGGAGCATTTACAGGTTGGAAGCCAGCATGTTGACGGACGTCAAGCCGAATATGAAAATAATGCACCCCTTGCCACGAGTCACTGAGATAGCCCAGGATGTCGATGAAACTCCGTACGCTTATTATTTCCAACAAGCCAAGAACGGTTTACTGGTTCGAGAAACCTTACTCGCCCTCATCCTTGGAGCCGTAGCATGATGGACAGACCCGTAACAATAGCGAAAATTGATTCAGGAATAGTCATTGACCATATTCCAGCAGGCAAGGCATTTCTGATTTCCCAGGTTCTGGGACTTAACGCTCTTGCCCGAAAGACTGGTGATATTATAGCAATAGGGATAAATTTCGAGTCCCAGTCTCTTAACAAGAAAGACATCATTAAAGTCGAAAATCTCAGCCTGACGCGCAATATGCTCAACGTTGTGTCTTTGATAGCGCCTCTAGCGACCATCACCAGGATAGAAAACAGTAAGGTAATTGAAAAACACAAAGTTGAGATCCCTGACACAATTGGCGACGTCGTCATATGTCCAGACCGCTTCTGCATAACCAACCATGAACAGGTGCTGTGCAAATTCTCAATTGTCGCTAAGAACCCATTGACGCTCAAGTGCCATTACTGTGAAACCGAATTTTTTGGACCGCTGATTAGATACAAAGAGAAATCATAGTCGTCCATTCTTTCGGCTCTGCTCCCCCCAAAAAAAAACGGCCCATATTTTGGGCCGCCTTTTCTCGTTTCAATTGAAACGTTATGAATATTAGTACATGCCACCCGGAGGCATGCCGCCGCCCGGCATAGCGGGAGCTTCTTTATCCTTTGGCTTCTCTGCTATCATGACCTCTGTGGTAAGCATCAGGCTGGCTACTGAAGCTGCATTCTGCAGAGCGAGTCTGGTTACTTTGGCCGGATCGATAACACCGTTCTCAAGGAGATCTTCGTAAACCTCTTTGTAAGCGTTGAAACCGAACGCGCCTTTTTGGTTCTTGACCTTGTCTACGACTATGGAACCATCATGACCGGCGTTTACGGCGATCTGACGAATGGGCTCTTCAAGGGCTCTGAGAACAATCTTGGCCCCTGTGGCTTCGTCGCCCTGGAGCTTGAGATCGGTAATGGATTCCAGACAACGCAGATACGCCACACCACCACCGGGGACAATACCCTCTTCCACGGCTGCGCGAGTCGCGTTCAGAGCGTCTTCGACTCTGGCTTTCTTTTCTTTCATCTCGGTTTCAGTCGCCGCGCCAACATTGATTACGGCTACGCCACCAACCAACTTGGCCAAACGCTCCTGAAGTTTTTCACGGTCATAATCCGAAGTGGTTTCGTCGATCTGGGTACGAATCTGTCGAACGCGGCCCTCAATTTTCTCTTTGGCGCCGGCGCCGTCTATTATAGTGCTGTTGTCCTTGTCAATGGTGACTCTCTTGCAACGACCCATATCATTGAGGTTGACATTTTCTAACTTCAGACCGAGGTCTTCAGAAATCACCTGACCACCGGTAAGAATGGCTATATCTTCGAGCATGGCTTTTCTTCGATCACCGAAGCCGGGCGCCTTTACCGCGCAAGCGGTGAGTGTGCCACGCAGCTTGTTAACGACCAAAGTCGCCAGAGCCTCTCCCTCAACGTCCTCGGCCACGATAAGCAATGGACGGCCCATTTTGGCTACCTGCTCCAGTAACGGGAGCATGTCGCGCATATTTGAGATCTTCTTCTCATTGATAAGTATGTAAGGCTCGTCGAGCACTACTTCCATTCTCTCAGGATCGGTGACAAAGTATGGGGACAGATAACCGCGATCAAACTGCATACCTTCGACGACGTCCAGTGAGGTCTCCATCGCCTTGGCTTCCTCGACCGTGATAACTCCCTCTTTTCCAACCTTTTCCATGGCTTCGGCAATGATGTTACCAATTGTGGGATCATTGTTAGCCGAAATTGTCCCAACCTGGGCTATTTCTTTTTTGTCCTTGGTGGGCTTGGACAATTTTTTCAGATTTGCCACAACAGCTTCAACAGCAGCGTCCATGCCCCGTTTCAGGTCCATGGGAGAAGCGCCGGCGGCAACCATCTTGATGCCTTCACGGTACATCGCCTGAGCCAATACCGTGGCTGTAGTGGTTCCGTCACCAGCGACATCCGAAGTCTTGGACGCGACTTCTTTTAGCATCTGGGCGCCCAGATTCTCAAATCTGTCTTCGAGTTCGATTTCTTTGGCTACAGTCACGCCATCTTTTGTAACGTTCGGGGAACCCCATGATTTTTCGAGGATGGCGTTTCGCCCCCTTGGGCCAAGAGTCGATTTGACTGCGTCAGCCAAGATGTTGACGCCTTTGAGAATCTTGTCCCTCGCCTGTTGTTCGAAAAGAATTATTTTTGCGGCCATATAACTACTCCTTAAAAAAAATTTTCAACTTATGGCATTAGTGGTTTTGAATTTTAGCGGACACTTAATCAACGATGCCGAGAATGTCGTCTTCACGCATAATTAGGTATTCAACGCCTTCGACCTTGATTTCGGAACCTGAATACTTGCCAAACAGCACTGTATCGCCTGCTTTGAGTTCCAAGGGAATGATTTTGCCGTCATCGCCCTTTTTACCCTTGCCTACTGCGATGATTTTGCCCTGCTGTGGTTTCTCTTTGGCGGTGTCAGGCAGAATTATGCCACCTTTGGTCACTTCCTCAGATTCCACCCTCTCAACGAGGACTCGATCATAAAGAGGACGAAATTTCATAGTATAACCTCCGAACGCTTTAGATATAGTTAGAGAACTAGACGCTTGTTAGCACTCACTATATATGAGTGCCAATAGTTGTCCGTTTTGTCAACCCCCACGCCAGAACAAAAAAAGTCCTCTTCTCTTTTTTGCTCCAAAGAGTAGACTTACCAACCGAGAGGTAGTTAACGCTTCGTATCGAGCAAAATTTCGAATCGTAAAATGAAAAGGGAAAGCATGAATGAAAACCGAATTTATTTGTCCGAAATGCGGTTCTGCTACTCCGGTTTACAAGAATCCCTTGCCTACGGTGGATATTATAGTCAGGGTCCAGGGAGGATTCATTCTAATCAAGAGAAAAAATCCCCCCTTCGGTTGGGCTTTGCCCGGAGGATTTGTAGATTACGGAGAATCGGTTGAAAGCGCAGCCGTGCGGGAAACCAAAGAAGAAACTGCGCTCGACATTACGGATCTTAAACTACTAGGGGTTTACTCGGCTCCTGACAGAGACCCACGGCATCACACCATCTCAACGGTTTTTGTAGCGCAAGGGCACGGCTCCCCTCTTGCAGGGGACGACGCGATGCAAATCCAGGTTTTTAACAAGGATAACTTTCCAAAAGAACTGGCCTTTGATCACTTGAAGATTCTGCAGGATTTTTTCAGTTCCGGTTTTTAACCTTCTCCTTTCCGCATCGGGTACATTCATAGTCAGGTGGTTTATCCAACGGGAAAGTTGCAAGATTCGATGTAACTGTCTAGTATCTTCTGTAATGTATTATCAGGAGACTATTCATGATTGGCGTATCAAAACTTTACTGCGGCGCGGTCGAGGCGTCAGACCCCCTGCGGTACGGACGGATGTCCAAAGACTTACCATCGCATCTTCTCCAGTTCTCTAAAGACAAGAAGCCCGTTGTGGTTTGGAATGTAACCCAGAGATGCAACCTCAAGTGTGTTCATTGCTATTCTCGCTCGGAAGACAAGAGCTATAAAAACGAACTTACTACAGATGAGGGAATTAATCTTCTCAATGACCTTGCGGAATTTGGATCTCCGGTGGTTCTGTTCTCAGGCGGAGAGCCTCTTATCAGACCTGACTTACTTTCATTGATAAAACACGCCACAGCGTCTGGCATGAGGGCAGTTCTTTCTACCAACGGCACATTGATAGACGCGACAATGGCGTCCAAACTCAAAGACATGGGTCTATCGTATGTGGGCATCAGCCTGGACGGACTGAACGATGTTCATGACGCGTTCAGGGGGGTTCCTGGAACATACGTCCGGGTTCTAAAAGCCATACAGAATTGCAAGACTGCAGGCTTGAAGGTGGGGCTCCGTTTCACAATCAATAAGCGAAACTTCAAGGAGATAGACTGGAATATTTGATCTCGTGGAACAAGAGCGGATACCAAGAATATGCTTCTATCATCTCGTCTATGCCGGCCGTGGAGCTGACCTCATCAATGAAGACCTTGATCATGAACAAACCAGGTCGGTGGTCGATCTTATCGTGGATCGAACGGCCGCCCTGCATGATAAAGGGATGAGTGTCGAAGTGCTTACCGTAGATAATCACGCCGACGGCCCCTATATTTATCTGAGGCTATTGAAAGAGGATCCCGAAAGAGCCAAACAGGTTCTGGACCTGCTCCTCATGAACGAAGGAAATAATTCCGGGCGGGGTATAGGATGTGTTTCATGGGACGGTTCTGTCCACGCTGATCAATTCTGGCGCCATCAAAGCTTCGGAAATATTCGCACCCGGCCATTTAGTCAGATATGGACTGACCCAAACGATGAGTTGCTCCAGAAATTGAAGGTAAAAAAGAATTTTATGAAGGGCCGGTGCGCGTCCTGTCAGTGGTTAAATATCTGTGGCGGAAATTTCAGAGTGCGCGCTGAGGCTGCCACTGGGGACATCTGGGCCCCAGATCCTGCTTGCTATCTTACGGACCAGGAAATCGGACTGAGTTAGATTTCGGTTGGCGTCAGTTTTTGAACCGGACGCTCCACTAGCGTCGCAATACAACTCGTCGCTCGAAAGGTTTGTCCGATATGCTTTATGGTGGCCATGTTAGAAACCTGGACGATATTACGTTCCTCAGAGATCATCATTTTGACTTCGGCGAGGTTATTCTTGATGGTCCTGATTCGCGAGTCTATTGGGGTGATAGGTATAACCGCCGTATCAACAAAGGTGAGTTTCATCTTGTCGCTCATGGACCCCATGAAGGTGACCCAAACAGTCTCGACAATTTGTTGAAAAACTATTGTCCTGCGCTCGAAGCTACCATTGACACGACCGTCATGATCGGAGCGAATTTGTTGACCGTTCATCTCTGGATGGATCCCAGGTTTGTGTCTCAGAAACTATTGGACGAAAAAAGGAGCGCTCTCGAACGTCTTTTTGTCTACGCACAGGAAAGAGGGGTGACCCTCAGTCTCGAAAATCTTTCAGAATCCGCGTCTGACATGGAGTTTGCCTTGTCGAATATCCCCAATGGTTCCATCACCCTGGATATCGGCCATGGTCAGTTGCTAACGACAACCAATAGAGCTTTCGATATAATTCAGCGACTGGCTTCAAATGTGCGCCATGTCCACATTCACGACAACTCAGGTGGAGATGGGGTTAAAGACGACCTGCATTTACCGGTCGGAGATGGTATTATAGATTTCGAGGGTATTATAAGATATCTCTTGTCGTCAGGATACGACAACACGATGACCCTGGAATTGAAGCGTCATGAACTCGATGTTTCCAGAATAAAGTTGAATCAGATTGTCGATCGTGTCCGGGCCGATTTAGTGGCCTAAATTTCTCTAGTCCGCCTTGCGCCCAACCTGCCCTAGGGAGAGGATCACATGAAAACGGATAAGAGCTTCAAAGAAATGACAATTAGCAGCATAGCCTCAGATTCGAGGAACATGCAACCAGTGGTGGTCCTTCGGGAAAAAAGCGGGGACAGGGAGTTGTACATCTGGATAGGCCCCGTTGAAGCCATGGCTCTTCAAAGGGCCATTGCCAAGGAAGTCTTCCAAAGACCATTGACACATGAATTATTGCGAAACGTCATTGAAAAGACAGGGGCGCACATTGAGCATATTGAAATAGATGATCTCAAAGATCACACATATTACGCAACAATTTACTTGAAGACAGCGGACTCAAAGTTGGTAACAATAGACGCCAGGCCCTCGGATTCTCTCGTATTGGCTACTTGGGCCGGAGTTCCAATTTTTGTTAATGAAGTCGTGATCGAGGGCATGACTAGCATCGAGCAACTAGAAGACACCAAGACTAAAATGGTTCTTACTCAGGAAGATGTAGAAAAAACGGACGAAGAACTCACGAAGATATTGGAAAGAATGAATCCGGACGACATTGGAAACGCCTAACAGATGCTCCCTCAGCTTGCGGATTCCTCAGCAAGTTTTTTCTATCCTTGCTTTTAGCAAACTGGCCAATGTATCAGATCATTCCCGGTCGGCCCTTCAGGGCCAAATTATGAGGCGTGGAAATAATTTAATGCTGGGGATATACCCAAGATCATCCAATCATGTCAATAGCTGAAACCAAAACCCCTGATACGGGACTATCGACAAATGGCGCAGGTCCCTTCCGACTGTTGAAGTATTTTATCATCTCCGGTTTTGCGGCCATCAGCATTGTCACTCTTCTCCTGGGGGCATTTCTATATACCAGGAGCGTCGACACTCTGTTAAGAGGGGCTGAGAATTACGCTCGTCTATTGGCGGAAAATCTTAATTATAATATTTTCGTAGGATTCTACGCTCCCCTTAAAGCTCGCGGCATGGCCATGGACCTGAGGAAGTGGGACCAATTCGGGGCACTGGATTCCTTGATCAAGGATTTCACCTACGGACTGAAAATTGATCGAATCAAAATTATCGACAAGAATCGCAAGATCGTCTACAGCACAGATTATGACCTTATTGGAAAATATGAACCGGCAAACCAAGCGGTAGATGAAGCTCTGCAGAACGGAAAGGATCAGACCAAAATACGCCAGGGAGAGAGAACATCCAGCAATTGGTATGGCGTCTGGCTTGCCGACACATATTATCCCCTCCGGGAAGGAACAGGAAATTACTGGATGCTGGGGGCCATTTACGGAGTGATTCAGATAACCCAGGACGTATCTGATCAATACGTAAATGTTCAACGCTACATCATAGTTATACTGCTTGTAGCCAGCGGTCTCATGGCGTTCCTCTTCGTCGCCTTGACACTTATTGTGCGTCGGGGGGAGCGCATTCTTATAGAAAGGGCTGATCATCAAAAACGCCTGGAGGAAAAGCTTCAGCAATCAGAAAAACTTGCGTCTATCGGACAAATGGTTGCGACCATAGCCCACGAAATCCGAAACCCTCTCGGAATAATTAGGTCTTCAGCGGAAGTTCTGTCCAAAAAGGCCAATCCCGACGTCTCCAAAATCAGAAAATTCGCGGGAATCATATTGGAAGAGGCTACTCGTCTCAGTATAATTTTGACTGACTTTCTGGATTTCGCTCGGCCTAAACTCCCATCGTCCGATCCTGTAGACGTGAAAGACGTAGTGACCCGAGTCAGGAATATTCTCGAGCATGAAATAGTCTCGCGCAAGATATTGTGGTCAGAATCTTCGGAGGAATCCGAATATGACTCTTTAATCCTCGGAGACGCTGATCAACTTTATCAAGCTTTTTTGAACATAGCGATGAACGCTTTTGAGTCCATGGATGAAAATGGACGTTTCGAAATTTTTGTTCAACCCCAAGAATCTTTTGTTAAAATAACCTTCACCGACGACGGGCAAGGCATCAAAAAAGAAAACCTGAATAAGATATTTACGCCTTTTTTTACTACAAACCAGATGGGAACCGGCTTGGGACTGGCTGTAGTTCACAACATCATCACCGCGCATAATGGAGAGATATCCGTTTTTAGTGAAGAAGGTCACGGCGCAACATTCAGTATTATCCTTCCTCGAAAAATCCCGTCTCGAGAGTAGGTTTTGTATACACGAGGTTGATTTATGGCAACTGTGCTTGTTGTGGACGACGAAAAAAATTATCTTTATGTCCTTGAGGATTTACTCGCGGATGAGGGATACACTGTATTTACAGCATCATCAGGATCAGAAGCCCTCGAAATAATAAAAAATAAACAGATCGACGCAATATTGTCGGATATCAAAATGCCCGGGATCAACGGGATTGAACTCCTAGAGAGAGTTATGGCGCACGACGCCGGACTACCGGTCATTCTAATGACTGCTTTCGCCGAGGTTGATCAGGCTGTTTCCGCGATGAAAAAGGGAGCGATAGATCATATCCAAAAACCCTTTGATAATGACGATATCAAAATTGCCGTAGCCAGAGCGATTCAAAAAAGGAGCATGAACCCAAATCCCGTACACACCGGAGCGGGATACGATCCCGTGTGGAATTCCATTATCGGCGTATCCGAGGCCATGGATCGCGTTTTTCAGATAGTGAAAAGAGTCGCGGATACGTCGGCTACAGTATTGATTTCCGGTGAGTCTGGAACAGGTAAGGAGGTTGTAGCCAAGGCCCTTCACAAAGCTTCTTCCCGTTCTTCTCAAACTTTCGTTTCTATAAACTGCGCGGCCATACCGGAGACTTTGCTTGAATCCGAATTGTTCGGCTATGAAAAGGGCGCTTTCACCGGAGCGGTTTCGAACAAACTTGGTAAATTTGAAGTGGCGGACGGTGGGGTCCTTTTTCTTGATGAGATAGGAGAAATGTCACTCAATTTACAGGTCAAATTGCTCCGCGTGCTTCAGGAGCAAGAATTCCAACGGGTTGGTGGAAACAAGGACATCAGGGTGGACATAAGACTGATTGCCGCTACAAACAAGGATCTACAGCAACAGGTTGACACCGGCCTCTTCAGGTCCGATTTGTTTTTTCGACTCAACGTTGTGCATGTCCCCATGCCGGCATTGAGGGAACGAACTGGAGATATACCGCTGTTGGCTTCCCATTTCCTGAAAAAATCTTGTGAGCGTTTTGGGAAAAATATTACAGAAATTCACGGAGATGTATTACGACTCCTGTGTTCATATTCCTGGCCCGGAAATGTCAGGGAATTGGAAAATGCGATAGAATACGCTATTCTAATGTCAAAGGGTCGTTCGATCATGTTGGATGACCTTCCTAATCAGATCAAGTCATTTGCGAGTTCAACTCCGACGCCTCTTGTCGGAGTCGAAGCCGGCGGTGGTCTCATGGACGCCCTTGACGCGATTGAAGAAAAAATGATTCGGGATGCCTTGAGCAAAGCCGGAAATGTACAGGCGCAAGCAGCAAAGATGCTGGGTATATCGAGAAGCAATCTTCAATACAAGATGAAAAAGTATGGCCTTCTGTCTTGATGTGGCTTACGTCTACAGGATATCGTGGGTTGACACGATATATGAATTACATTATAGCAAATGTAATTTCAAATCGATGAGGTAATTTTCTCTGTAATTATGGAGAAGAGGGTCTTAACCATGCGAAATTTAGTGAAATGCGGAGTATGGGTAATCTTAGGTCTTTGTGTCTCTTCCTTGGCGCACGGCCAATATTATGACGACGCTTATAATCAGAACAGTCCATATAGTTATGGGAACTCTCAGGGGGTACCTCCGGGTTATTCCGACCAGATGTCGGCAAATTCGCAGCAATATTACAGCACATCTCCATCCCCGAACCTGCAGTATGATTCCAGAGACGCTGAACGAATTTTGCGCGAACAGATGGAGCGCGCGTCGGAACCCGAAAGCGTGAATTCTGCGCCACAACAAACGCAAATGTATGATGATTACTATGGCCATCGCATGCATGATGAGGGACAAATCCAGAGAGTCATTGTTGAAGCTAAAAACATTGGCGCCCTTGTCAGGAACCGTAATGGAAAAGCCTTTATAATTATAGATAAGAGAAATTTTCAGTTTTATCTGTTTGACAGAGAAGGCAGGTTGCTACGCGTAGGACCGGTGGCGATCGGGAAGGGAAAAACGCGGGTTGGCGCTTTTGAAACACCTGTGGGAGTTTTTCCCATAAGGAGCAAAATTCCTGTCGCTGATTGGGTGAGGCCTGACTGGTATTTCATAGAGGAAGGCGAGCGGGTTCCAGCAAGATGGGAAGATCGTAGGGTTCCAGGGTTTTTCAGATACAAACTGGTTTTCGATGGATCCAGATACATTCACTATGCTGAAGCTACAGGCGGCAGATTGACCCATGGGTGTCTCGGGCTTGACTGGCAGGACGCCGAAGCCGTATTTCACACGCTCAGCGTGGGATCTTATTGTATAATTGCAGATCAGGGCCTCCTGGTCAGGTTGGCGCGTGGCGAATTCCCGTTGCCCAAGCCTGAGGCTAAACCGTCGGAACCGAATCAAGAGCAGACTATCACGGCCAGAGTTGAGCCTTCTCAACCACAGTCCGTTGCGGTTTCCCAGACAGTGAGGGAAATTCAGCCCAAGCCTCTTTCAAATCTGTGGTGATATTTCGATCCTGGCTCTTTAGTTATTAAACGTCGTTGTCTTGCCCCGCATGAAATGGGTAGTCGCCGCATGACTTTTTCTTCACGAATCATAGGATTTTCCGTCCTGCTGTGCATCGCAGCGTTCTGCGCATCGTGTCTCACTGCGTCGTTGCCCAAGAGCGCTCGTTTGGATGATGCGCAGTCGAATCCCGATATGTCGGCCTCGCTTCAGGGCGCTGGAGACAAAAGTGTTGTCGGCAAATGGGAGCTTTTGTACCAGCTTAACGACAAAGGAGAACGTCAGAATCCCAGAGATCAGACAAAAACCCAGATCGAATTCACTGACAATGGCCAGGTGGTCTTTAACCGAATCGATAATGAACATGCCGACAATGTCAAAAGCAGGACAGGTAAGTTCACTGTGGACAAGAATCAGATCAGCATTACCGATGACGCTGGAAACACAGTAAAGTGGCCCTTTCAGATTGCGTCAGATTCCTTGATTATTTCCATGCCTGAAGTCAACAAGAAATTCCACTGGAGAAGGATCAACTGAAAACCCTGCCCAAAATAATATGTTCGGTTTTGTTGTCAGTTGGGGTCTGCCTCTGGGTAGGCCCGACATTCGCTAAGGACAAGACTGAGGTTCTAAGGTACGAAGTTTCATGGAATGGAAATCGGGCTGGACACGGCGATATTACTATGAAGACTGACTCCAAAATGATGAGTGTTACTGCTCAGGCTGTTTCGGACGGGGCTCTCAAGACCTTGCTCGAAATTTGGAGCCGGGTTCAGGCGACCTTTTCAGCCAGTACTTTCCTGCCGGAATCTTATCGTTTTCATCTGAAATCAAATCTGTTGCGCTCAGAAGTTGTAGATTTGTCTTTTGACCAAAAGAAACAGACTGTCCATGTAAATAAGAGCAAAGCTGAAGGGGTGGAAAGTCATTCTGAAAAGTCTGGTGGTCTCCACGATCCTATAAGCGCCGTTTATCTGCTTCGCAATCAGAAAGACCTGGATAAGCCGCTTTTTGTAGATATTTACGATGGAAAGGACAAAGCCAGACTTTTCGTGTATCCGGAAGGGCCGGAAACCGTAAATGTCAAAGCGGGATCACTTTCCGCCGTTCGTATGGCCCTGCGCCTGGAGCGTCTTGGACGCGAACCCAAAGAAATAGCCAAGGGTAAGCTGTGGATCTCGAATGATGAAAATAGAATTCCCCTTCTTCTAACTTCTTCTCCAATTGTAGGCACAATCAGGTTTGAACTGGTTCATGCCCAGATGTAAAACCTGCCCCTCAAATCACCTTTATTCCTATTCTTCATAATCTGCTGATGTGTGGGCAAAACTTGTTGAGCCAGGATCTTTCACAGAAAATTTTTCGGGAGGTTCTGAGTCTTTGCGATGAGAGCTACCTGGTAGGAGGCGCTGTTCGCGATCTTTTGCTGGGGAGTCATGCCGTGACAGACCTGGACTTCGCTGTTGAAGGAGACGGCTATGAAATAGCGAGATCGCTTGCTAACAGCCTGGGAGCAAATTCCTCGTTTGTGCCCCTGGATAAGGAACGTCGCACGGGCAGGGTTGTGATACGCCATGAGCATCAGGTTGTGGTAGACATTTCCCACATCCGAGGATCAGGAATCACCGAGGATCTGTTTTCTCGTGACTTCACCGTTAACGCCATGGCGCTTCATCTTTGGGACGCAATCAACGGCCGACTTCACCCGGGTGTTGTAGACCCCGTCAATGGACGCCAGGATCTTGAAGACAGGATAATTAGAGTCTGTACAGGTGATTCGTTTCCTGATGATCCTATCAGAATGCTCAGGGCATTCAGGTTTGCATTATGTCTGGACTTTAGAATCAGTGAGGAAACACGGTCCGGGATTGAGGAACACTCTAATCGTGTCAAGCTGGTATCCGGCGAACGAATCAGAGACGAACTCGCGATTATTCTATCATGCGGCCCAGCAGCTAACGCAATCAGAGAAATGGCGGAATTATCTCTTATATCCGCCATTTTCCCGGAATTAGAGGCCACGATGGGATTCGAACAAAACGCGTTCCATCATCTCGATGTTTGGGGACATACGGTTGAAACTATTGCAAACCTTGAGAGGACGGTGGAACAGCTTTCCCGGATTTTCGGATCACTTTCCGACCGGATCAAGGACTACATTTTTGACGAGCCTGTCTCGGGGAGACCCCGAATCTGGCTGATGAAACTCGCACTGCTTTTTCATGACTCCGGCAAACCTGGTTCCTTGACCGTAGCCCCCAACGGTCGACGCCGGTTTATCGGTCATGAAAAACTGTCCAAGGCCTTTTGCCTCGACGCAGGGAGCAGGATCAAACTCGCGTCCAGGGAGCTTTCCGAAGTTTCAAACTGGGTTGAGGGCCACATGAGGACATCGATCCTCACAAACGAGACTCTCTCACAGAGAGCTATTGTGAGGCTTCATCAGAGATTTGGCCTCGATCTCATCGGTCTGGTATTGATATACCTGTCTGATCTGTTCGCGGCCAAAGGACCAGCCAGAAAATCTGTTGATTTCGAGAGAGCCAAGAGCAGAGCCTACCAGACGATTGAGCTTGTGTTCAAGCATGAAAGCTCCCCGATCAAGCCCCTATTGGATGGTTTTGCTATCATGGATGAATTTGGACTGGAACAGGGACCGCACCTTGGATCGATCATCAGATGGCTGGTGACAGAGCAAACCCTCGGTTCCGTCAAGGATCGAAGTGAGGCTGTTGAGGCTGTTCGCCGCTACCTGGCTCATAGGCCGACAAAATTAAACAGCGGCCCTGAAACTGGAGATTAAAGGCAGGAATTTTTCAGTTTCGGACACGAAATCCGCTAGAACTAATTTGGCGTCTGATCCAGGTTTGTTTGACACAAACACCGCTAAGACCAGACGCCAAATATAGAAGTAAAATATGAAAGTTTTATATAATTATATAATTAGATTCTGTAACTAACTATTCCTTGCCTAGCGACGCACCAAGATTCTCTTTCAGAAGGTCGCCAAGATTTGAAGCGACCACATCCTGGCTACCGGAATAGCCCTTCTGATCATAATCAGGGGTCCTCTCCAGACTCTTTATGGATAGCGCTATCTTCTTATCTTTCTTGTTGACCTTTAACACTACCGCGGTTAGTTCAGCTCCTTCTTTTGTGAAATCATGGGGCGAACTGACCCTTTCCTTGGAGAGTTCTGAAACGTGAATCATCCCCTCAATGCCCTCTTCGATTTCAAGGAATACTCCAAAATCTGTTATGGATGAAACCTTTCCAGAGACCTTGGCTCCAGGAGGATATCTGTCAGGAACGGTTTCCCATGGATCTTCCTGCATCTGTTTGATCCCGAGGGAAAAACGCTCGTTCTCTTTATCAATATTGAGAACTACTGCCTGAACTGTTTGTCCTTTCTTGTACAACTCTCCCGGGTGTTTGATCCGTTGTGTCCAGGATATGTCGGAAATATGAACCAAGCCATCAATACCTTCATCAATTCCGACAAAGACTCCAAAATCGGTCACATTTCGGATTTTACCCTCAATCTTTGTACCTTCGGGATAACGTTCGGCTATCACATCCCACGGGTTGGACCGTAATTGTTTCATCCCCAGTGAGATTCTTTTCTGTTCCTTATCCACATTCAGGACTATGACATCAACGTCTTCGCCGATATGGACCATTTTGGAAGGATGACGCGGTTTCTTGGTCCAAGCCATTTCCGAAACATGAACAAGTCCCTCGACGCCCGTCTCCAATTCAACGAAAACACCGTAATCCGTAATACTGACAACCTTACCGGACCACTTGGAACCGATAGGATAACTTTGATCAACGGTTTCCCATGGATCAGGGATCAATTGTTTTAGTCCAAGCGACACTCTTTCCTTGTCACTGTCGAACTTCAACACCTTGACCTTGATCTCGTCTCCAACCTTGATCATGTCAGCCGGATGATTGATGCGTCCCCAGGACATATCGGTTATGTGAAGGAGTCCGTCGATCCCGCCGAGATCAACAAACGCTCCATAATCGGTGATGTTTTTCACCACTCCCGTAAAGATTTCTCCGCTTTCAAGAGCAGTAGAGATAAAGTCTTTACGCTGGTCCCGAGACTTATCGAGAAGCGGTCTTCTAGAAAGCACTATGTTCCCGCGTTTACGGTTATACTTAAGAACATTGAATTCGAATGTCTCACCAATGTATTTGTCGAAATTACGGACGGGTTTTAGATCGATCTGAGAACCTGGAAGGAACGCCGGGACACCGATATCCACCTGCATGCCGCCTTTTACACGAGCGACGACTTTGCCTAGAATCGTCTTTTCAGTTTCACATATCTGAGCTATCTCATCCCAAATTTTGATCTTGTCAGCCTTGGTCTTGGAGATTCTTACCCCACCAGAGTCACCCATGTCTTCAAGGAAGACTTCCACCTCATCCCCCACTGAGACGGTCAGATCGCCTTCAGCGTTCGTAAACTGGTCGATGGGTATTTGTCCTTCAGATTTAGACCCGACGTCAATCATAACGCTCTCAGGGGTGATCTGCACGATGACCCCCTTGACGATCTGGCCTTCCTGGGCTTTGTGAAAACTGCTTTCGACAAGTTCAGCGAAATTTTCTTCTTTAGTGTTATCCTGCCCCTCTTCTTCGTTAGTTAAGTTGTCAATAGATTGGGTTTCCAAGTTTTCCATCCAGTAAGCACCCCCAGACTCTTTTGTCCGTCTTCGGTAATTCAACTAAGCTGAGTAATCGATTATTCATATACTATCTGTGACATTGTTACAAGAAAAAGTTGCTGAAATGGAGCTTTTTTCTCCATCTGCTCAAAAACTTACCATCTTAAAGATTCATTTTGTCTCGTATGCGTTCCAGCATAAATGAGACTACTTCGTCCGGCGTCAGCCGCGTGGTGTCAAGAATTACGGCGTCAGAGGCAGGGACCATTGGCGCTACGCTTCTGGTTTCATCTCTATTGTCTCGAGCGCGCATCTCCGACAAAACCTGTGAGTAATAGATGCTCTCGCCCTTTCCTACCAGTTCCGAGTATCGTCGCTTCGCTCTTTCTTCAGGGTCCGCTGTCAAGAAAAATTTCACTTGGGCAAAGGGGAACACTATCGCTCCCATGTCCCGGCCCTCAGCCACAACATTGCGCTCGCTCGCCACAGAGCGCTGTAAACCCAACAGAGCGTTACGAGCTTCTATCTTGGCGGAAAATTTTGACGCAGCGACACCAATTTCTTCTGATCGAATTTCTGCGCTGATATCCTCACCGTCGAGAAAAAGCTTCATGCCCCCGGAAATCGGCTGAACAGAAATTTTTATGGAACTCAGTGTGCCCTCTGATATGGAGTTACATTCCGGGGACACATTACGTCTCAGGAGCGCCAGGGCCAATGCCCGGTACAACGCCCCACTGTCCAGCATAAAGAACCCCAGGCGCTCAGCCAGCCTACGCGCTATGGTGGTCTTTCCCGCTCCAGCCGGCCCGTCTATTGCGACGATGAATCCAGAGTGTTTTTCAACACTATCCTTGTTTATTGTCATTCCAGCGCATCATCCGAATTGGCAAATTCTGTCATCATTAATCCGTCCGTTTATGAGGATCGCCCCTGACCCTTGTGTCACTTTTTTCAAGGCGTCAATAAATTTCATGTTCTGTTCTTCGAGTCCAACCGTGACACGTATGTGGTCAGGAAGCCCAAAGCTCTTTAAATGCCTCACGATGACCCCTTCTTTCAGCAGAGCGGCGTAAACTTCTCCGGCGTCCAGATTCGGCCTGAAAGCTATGAAATTAGCCTGGGAAGGAATGGGTTCAAATCCCATAGCCGTAAGTCTCTCGTTCAGAAATCTCTTTTCTGATGAGTTTAGTTGACGGGACTTCCTGATGTGATCATCGTCCTCAAGGGCAGCCCGTGCGGCTTCCTGGGCCAAAAGATTAACATTGAACGGGGCTCTCACTTTGTTCAACAATTGAATCAGCCATGTGTGGGCTGCGCCATAACCGATTCTCATCCCTGCAAGGCCATATATTTTTGAGAAAGTCCTTAATATGATCAGATTGTCGTAACGTGACAGATAGTCAAAACCTGTCGGGCATTCTTCGGCGTCCACGTATTCGTAATAGGCTTCGTCAACCACCAGAAGCGCATTTGCTTTTTTCGTCTCGCTTAGAAGCTCCTCGAACTCTGAACGGCCGATAATCGATCCTGTGGGGCTATGCGGATTCGACACGAATACCAGTCGAGTCCTTGAGTTCAACGCCCGAATAGTAGCGCTGATATCGGGTCGAAACTTTTTCAATGGGACTACAACCGATTTACCGCCGAAGAGTCTAGTGACTATCTTGTACATCGAGAAAGCGTTTTCCGGCATTACTACTTCATCTTCGACACTCACAAAAACATGGGACAACATCTGCATAATTTCATCAGATCCATTTCCCAGCGCAAAATTATCCGGCTCGAGATCATATCGGGACGCTAACGCTCTTCGAAGTTCAGGAGCGGATGATTCCGGATAGATGTTAGCCATCCCAAGATTCCTGACTATCGCGTCAACGGCCTTTGGAGACGGACCCAAAGGATTCTCGTTCGAGGCCAACTTAATGGCGCCCGAAATTCCAAGCTCTCTCTCCACTTCAGCTATAGGTTTGCCGGGAATGTATTCAGGGATTGACAAAACATGGGGCAATACTTTCGAGATAGCCCACTCCGGTATGCTGTAACTCATGGCTCCAGGAACCTCTCTTGGTCGTCGTGCGGGATAAACTGCCAGGCCGGCCGCCGAACATGCGGGGAATGACTTTTATAGCTTTTGCGGCGCCACAGGTCAACCCCATGTTCGACACTAATGAATTCAAAGAAACATCTGGGCAAAAATCATTTTTCTTGACAAGGAGACCCAAAGTTACTAGCGTTAATATATCAAATAAAACAGCTTTTTATAATGAAAACATCATCTAAAACATATACAAAGCTCGTTGCCTTAAGTTTCGTAATCGCGCTCGAGATCTTTACGATCCCAGGCGCTATGTCTTATTCCGCTGCGCTGCCCGGGCCCAAATTCCCTTCTACAGTAGAACTACCCGTAATTGTAGAGCAATTTGAACATAAAAGACATACCCCGGCGCCTGATCATTCCGAGCGCTACCTGCCCTACACGCTGAATCATGGTCTCCGCATGGCCTTGCCGGCGCCGATGCGCAACAACTTCGATTTTGACGCGGGGTTTGATAAGTGGCGGGGTCTCCCAACATTTAAAATGGATTGTTTTATACCGGTCAAGGCCTGGCCTGACAAGAGCGTGTTTTTCACTCCTCGCGCGCTTCTTACCGGTAATAAGGAGAGTTACGCTATCGGAGCCGGCATACGGCAACTGGTCACATCTGAAGTAATGGTGGGGTTTCACTCGTTCTATGATTGGACCCGGCCGAGACGATTGGCGGATGAATTTCTGCGTGAGGCCGGTGTAGGAATTGAATTCTCCGCTTTGCCCGGTAGGTATTCGGACCTGACTTTGTCGGCTAACGCCTATTTCCCCGTTAACAGCCGTGAGGAAATTGGCAAAAATGGAGTGTCGCTTTTTCAGGAAAGCCTGCCCAGTGGAGCGGACGCGAGGATCAGCTTCCAGCTCCCTCCCATTGTTTCCTGGCTTGACTTTCGTCTGGACGCTTCCGCTCATCGTTATGCGGGACGGGCGTCGGATCGCTCCGGCTACCAGGCCGCATTATCTGTCAACTCCCGCGACGGCATGTTCAATTTGCGCCTCGAACAGGGCAACGACAGCCGCTGGGGCCAACATTACAACGTGACTGCCGGGTTGCGGGTAGATTTTGACTGGAACTCCATTATAGAAGCCAAGAATCCATTTTCAGCTCCGTACAAGTATTCCGAGACCAGGTATAACCGCAAAGTAAGAAACAGTCTTTTTTCAAGAGTTAACAGAAAATATGACTTGCCTGAGGACCGTTATGAGCGGAGAAGCACGTTGATGGCCTCGGTCATGGGAGAAACAGTTACCTTCACCGGCGGTTTCCCGAATTTGCCATATTCCTCCCTCACCGTCCAAATTTCTCAAAGTCCATGGCGAGATTTGTCAGAGGTGCTCACTGACGACAAAGGAGTCTATTACGGCGCCATTTCCCTACCACCAGGAGTTTGCAGAATACGTCTCCTCCATAAACCCAGTGGAAGGGTCACCGAACCCAAAACCGTCGTAATTTCGGATCCCGAATCTTCGCCGGAATCGGAACGTTCTTCCGGATCTAATGATCTCTAGCCACTTCCCTTATATTCAGGGAACCGCTTACATATTTCTCCGATATTGGCCACCGGCTTTATAAAGAGTCTGGGTGATTTCTCCCAACGAACAGTGTCTGACCGCCTCCATCAGCCCCTCAAATATGTTACCGTCAGACTGGGCGACTCTGTGTAGCTTTTCAAGGGCCTGAGCCGATTTAGCCTTGTTACGTTCCTTGAAGTCCGCCAGTCTTTCAAGCTGGGATTTCTTTTCTTCCTCAGTTCCCCTGGCCAACTCTATCCCCAATTGATCCATGAAGTTCCCCTGAGGATTCAGGAATGTGTTTACGCCAATAATCGGATACTCACCCGTCGTCTTCATGGTTTCATAATAGAGGGACTCATCCTGAATCTTTGTCCTCTGGTAACCAGTTTCCATGGCCCCGAGGACTCCGCCGCGCTGGGAAATGCGGTCGAATTCGGTTAACACGGCTTCCTCAACCAGATCCGTGAGTTCCTCGAGAATGAAAGAACCCTGATTGATGTTATCTACTCTCGAGAGCCCCCATTCCTTGTTGATTATCATCTGAATCGCCAGCGCTCGTCTGACCGATTCCTCACTCGGGGTCGTTATGGCCTCGTCATAGGAGTTAGTATGAAGGGAGTTGCAGTTATCGTAAATGGCTATAAGCGCCTGAAGCGTAGTCCTGATGTCGTTGAACTGAATCTCCTGAGCATGTAGCGAACGTCCACTCGTCTGAATATGGTATTTCAACTTTTGGGAACGTTCGTTGCCGAGATACTTGTCTCTAACCGCTATAGCCCATATTCGACGGGCGACTCTGCCTATGACGCTGTATTCCGGCTCCAGGCCATTGGAGAAGAAGAAGCTAAGATTTGGAGCAAAGTCGTCAATATTCATCCCTCGAGACAAATAGTATTCAACATAGGTGAAACCATCAGCTAATGTTAGCGCTAGCTGAGTTATGGGATTCGCTCCCGCCTCCGCTATGTGATAGCCGGAAATGGACACAGAATAAAAATTGCCGATATTATTGCGGATAAAATATTCCTGAATGTCGCCCATCATTCTCAAAGAAAAATCGGTAGAGAATATGCAACTGTTTTGCCCCTGGTCTTCTTTGAGTATGTCAGCCTGAACGGTTCCCCTTATGCTGCTCAAGACCTCGGACTTTGCCCTCAGGACAACTTCTCTAGAAGGCTCTGAACCGGTCTGCTCCCTTATTGTGTCCAGTTTCTGGTCAATGGCTGCGTTGAAGAACATCGCCAGCATTATTGGAGCCGGTCCGTTGATGGTCATGGAAACAGATGTATTTGGGGCCGCAAGATCGAAACCTGAATAAAGGATCTTTACATCATCAAGTGTGCAGATCGAAACTCCGGAGGTGCCGATTTTCCCGTAGATGTCGGGCCTTTCCTGAGGATCCTGTCCATACAGTGTAACCGAGTCGAAGGCCGTGGAAAGTCTCTTGGCCGGGCTACCAGCGGAAAGGTATTTGAACCTCTTGTTAGTCCTGAACGGATCTCCCTCCCCAGCGAACATTCGTGTCGGATCTTCGTCTTGCCTCTTGAAGGGAAAGACGCCGGCGGTGAAAGGAAACATGCCCGGCAGATTTTCCTTTAGTCGCCATCTCAATAACTGCCCTGGGTCTTCATATTTTGGAAGAGCTATCCTCGGAAGAAGCGTACCACTCAAGGTTTCTGATTTTTAGCTTTATTGGCAGTTTCTTCCCTCTAACAGTAAAAACAAAATCGTCCCCTGAATAAGCCTCCTTGATATCCTCCCATTCCCCCACGAGTCTCAAAGCTCTCGGATCAAGCTGTTTCTCTATTTCTTCCTGAAGTTTCTTTATCTTGACGAACGCTTCAGATTCTTCATTGACGTTAGCGTTTCTCAGTTCCTTTTCCACGCCATCCAGGCGCCACAATCGCCTTATCAGGTTCTCCTGTTCAACTCCCCACGAGTGATACCTGCGTACAGAGCTGGCGATCTCAGAGAGATAGCCCGAACGCTCCGACGGAATGATTATGGTTCTCGATGAAGGTTTTCGATCCGGCCGGGCTTTCATCGTAGTTTTCCAGTCAGCGCCGGTCTTGTTGTTAATGGCCTCGACTATTCCGACGTACAGGGAACTTACGCCATCATCGTTGAAGCGGGAGGCTATAGATCCGTATACAGGGAGATCCGCCAGGCCGGTCTCGAAGCTGAGGCGGTTTCTCTGGACCTGTTTTCTCACGTCATGTAAAGCGTCTTCCGATCCGTGCCGGTCGAACTTGTTTATGGCTATCAAATCAGCGAAATCGAGCATGTCGATCTTTTCCAGTTGACTCTGCGCCCCGAATTCGGATGTCATGACGTAAAGGGACACATCCACCAACGGTACTATAGCGGCGTCGCCCTGCCCTATTCCGGCTGTTTCAACAATTATTAAATCAAATCCAGCGGCCTTGAGAACTTCTATGGCCTCTTCCATATGAGCAGGGACTTCGAAGCCCTGATTTCTGGTAGCCAGCGATCTGTAATAGACTCGATCCGTATGGATGGAGTTCATCCGGATCCTGTCTCCCAGCAAGGCTCCGCCTGTTTTTCTCCGAGTGGGATCTACGGAAATCACCCCTACAGTCTTATCCGTCTGATCGTTTAGGAAGCGCAATATGATTTCATCGGTCAATGAAGATTTACCGGCCCCTCCCGTTCCGGTTATCCCCAGGACAGGAACTTTCCTTCCGTAGGACTTATCCTGCAACTGTGACCGGATGTCTGCCATGTCACTGCCGCCGGATTCCTTTGCTACCTCCACAGTCGATATCAGTCTTGCAATGGCCTTCCAGTTCCTCGGATTCAGGCTGGATAAATCGACATCGAGACTGCCGTCTGAAACGGGGAAATCCGAGGTTTGGAGAAAGAAATTTATGATGCCCTGCAATCCGAGAGATCGTCCGTCGTCCGGACTGAATATCTTGGTAACTCCGTAAGATTCAAGTTCCGCAATCTCTTCAGGGACTATTACACCACCGCCACCGCCGAACACCTTTATCTGCGTGCTTTCATGTTCCCGCAAAAGATCAACAATGTATTTGAAAAATTCTACATGCCCACCCTGATAGGAGCTGACTCCTATCGCCTGAACATCTTCCTGAACGGCGGCGCTCACAATTTCGGAAACCGATCTGTTATGCCCGAGATGAATAACTTCAGCGCCTGAAGCCTGAAGAATTCGACGCATGATATTGATTGCGGCGTCATGTCCGTCAAAGAGGGAAGCGGCTGTGACAATCCTGATGCGGTTCACTGGCTGGTAAGGCGCAGACGAAGGATTCATACTGAACTCCGACAAATAATATTTTTCGGACCTCTGTCCGGTTTAATTACATATGTGTTTGCGTATGAATTCGGCTGGGGCGTCGATGTCGGAACCATCGGGGAATACTTCCGCCACGCCCGTTTCTTTAAGACCCGCGATGTCACTTTCCGGTATCACGCCACCGACTAGAACCATGACATCATCCACCCCTTTTTCCTTCAATATCCTGAACAGTTTTTCACAGATGGGCATATGAGCCCCTGACATGATAGAAAGACCTATAACGTCAACGTCTTCCTGAATCGCCGACTGAACAATCATTTCAACAGTCTGACTCAGGCCGGTATATATTATCTCGAAACCAGCGTCCCTGAGCGCATGAGCCATAACCTTCACCTCACGGTCGTGACCGTCAAGGCCCGGTTCGGCTATCAGGACTCTTACAGGGCGCTTGGGAGCCACTCAAACCTCCGGTCAGGATTCTATAACTTTTTGATGAAAGCGGCCTGGATCTTCATCCATGATATTCGAAGGCGGCCCCAAATTCAACTATTATAGAGCGAGCCTACAGGTAGTGTGGTATCCTCAAGGCGCCGGCGTATGCGGTTGACAATGCGCCTAACTTAACCGGTAATGGCGCCATACAAATTACCAATATATAACAATGTATTAAAGTCTATAAGATTAATTAAAAGTTAATATTGGGCATCACATTAACTTGTTGACAGTACTTTAACATCGTGATAATCTTAGTCATTCAATTTAATTTATTATTGGCTCCGCCAATAATATGAATCAGCCTGGTCGAAACTCGACCAATTGGCGGGTCTGGCATGAAGTCCAATAGGTTTGTCGCTATCTTTTTCCTTGTTCTATCATCGATCTATCTTCTACCCCCTGACGCGTTCGCTTATTACATGAGGGCGCTTATACCCCTCGGCAAGGGTCACAGTCTACCGGGGTACATTTTCCTTCCCCAACATAAAATCCGTGGGCCGCTTCCTGCCGTCATCGCCGGAGTCGGCGTAGGCGCCACGAAAATTTATCAATATCATGATCATTGCCAGAATCTTGCCAATCGGGATTTTGCAGTAATTCTGATCGACCCGTCAAACTATCCCGAGGACTTGGCGCCCGGTCCCTGGTCATGGGATCACGGCGCCGGATATCTTCTAGGAAGTTTCAACCAGGGCTTTGTCGGCGCCAAACTGGCTGTGGGAAAAGAATGGTATCTTAAATCCTTTGAAGCCGCCATTAACTACATGTGCTCCTGGCCAATCGTAGACCCTGGCAAGATTGCGTTGAGCGGGTTCTCTCAGGCGGCGAACGCCGTGTTGAGCGTCGCGACAGCGGACCCTCGGGTGAAAGCCATCGTGTGGAACTACGGTGGATGGCCCTGGATTATGCCTTACGAACCATACAAGTTGCCCCCGGTGGAAATTTTTCATGGTGAAAAAGACGATGTTTACAATGTAAAATACGCCAAAGAACTGGCCTGGAATCTGAAGACAAATATGCGGCCGTTTGAATTGAATATCTACCCGTGTGAGGGTCACATGTTCAATATTGTTTACGATTTAAAAACTGAAAATCGCTATATGAAGCCTGCGTTGCTGGACGCTTTTGAGAGAATGGTGGCGTTTCTGAAACGGACACTGGAAATACGGGAAGGTTCACATGCGGGGGAGCGGCGGGCCCGTAGATAATAGACCCGCGACGATAGGATATAATTTCAGTAGGTCAGGACTTCCTCACCTTCCACTTTGATCCATTCCTTCGACAAAGCCTGAAGAGCCTTAGTATTGTCATCCACGGCGAGAACCAGCGTTGGCGTTGTCAACACGGCGTATGCGCCCTGAAGATAATACATGTTTTCCAGATTTACTTCGGCCAGTTTGAGCGGCCTTAAAATCGCGTTGAGCCCACCTGGATGCTGAGGAACCTGAACAACTATTCTGTCTTTAAGAGTTACGGAAAATCCGGAGGATTCCAATATATTCTGAGTTCTGGAAGGGTCGCTGGCGACAAGACTCAAATTCCCCTCGGACCCTGAAATATTTAGGCTAAAGCCCAAGGTGTAAATGCCGTTCGAACTCAATAGTTCAACAATGTTTGACAGAGACCCAGGTTTGTTGGGAATCCGGATCGCGACCTCTCTGACCGTTTTCATAAAAACCTCCAACCTATATAAGCCGTCAAAGATATTTTTGTTTTGCGCTTTTTAGGGCTTTCGCATGAAATCAGAGCCTACGCTTACAGCTTTCTGATTTGTGTCGATAAGCTTCTGTTTCTTGCCTTCCAGAACAGTTTCAATCGCTACAGATATGGATTTCTCCGAGACTATGTCCGTGGCCGCTCTGACAGCCCCCAGCATCACCATGTTAAGAGAGCGGTCCGATCCCATTTCGTGGGCAAGGGAGTTGGCGGGCACTCTAACTACGTTTATGTCCTCCCGAGCCGGAGCCTCAGTTATGAGGTCCGAATTCAGGAACATGGTTCCCCCGGATTTTATCATATTCTGATACTTGATCATCGAAGGATAGTTCATCGCGACCACGAACTCGGGCGAAGACGCTATCGGTGAGGCTATCTCTTCATCGGAAACAACAACCGTGCAATTCGCCGTGCCGCCTCGAACTTCCGCTCCATACGCAGGCAAAAAAGTGACGTGCTTGTCTTCCTTCATACCCGCTACGGCGAGCACATATCCCATCATGAGCACGCCCTGGCCACCAAATCCTGAGAAAATTATCTTAAGCGACATCTTTGATTACCTTAATCGGGAATATTTTCGTCATGGTCTCATCAACCCAGCGGGCAGCTTCCGTGGGGGACATTTTCCAGTTTGTGGGACAAGGAGAAAGCACTTCGACAAGGGAGAAGCCTTTGTCTTGGAGTTGAACTTCAAACGCTTTTCTTATGGCTTTTTTTGTTTTGATTATTCCCTTGGGATTAGAGACGGTCGTTCTCTCGATGTATACACTGCCGGCAGCCAATGCCAGCATCGCGCTCAAATCCAGCGGGTATCCGTCACGAATGGGAAGCCTTCCGCCCGGCGATGTAGTAGTCACCTGTCCCGCTATTGTCGTGGGCGCCATTTGCCCGCCTGTCATCCCGTACACGGCGTTGTTTACAAATATGGCGGTAATGCGTTCACCACGATTAGCGGCATGGATGGTTTCGGCTGTTCCTATGGCGGCGATGTCGCCATCACCCTGGTAAGTGAAAACTACACGATCCTTGAGAATTCTCTTGAGACCGGTAGCGACCGCGGCCGCTCTACCATGGGGGGCTTCGCACATGTCCACGTCAAAATAATTGTAAGCGAGGACTGCGCAACCTGCGGGCGGAACTCCGATTGTCGTATCCTTGATACCCAGTTCATCAATCACTTCCGCTACAAGCCTGTGAATGACGGAGTGACCACAGCCTGGGCAGTAATGGAATGGGTTGTCTTTCAAAGAGTCTGGTCTTGAGAATATTTTCTTCACTTTGCCCTCTCCCTTTCAGGGTCCCGGCCTGCAAGAGGCAAAACCCTCTTGTCGACACGAAGGGATTGCTTCCGATTAAATCTTGGCCCCGTGATACACGCTAGATAGAATAGACGCTACTTCCTCAGGAGTCGAAACAACTCCGCCCGGTCGTCCGTAAAATGAGACTTTCCGTCGTCCCTCGACAGCGAGGCGGACATCTTCAACCATTTGTCCCATGCTCATCTCGAAAACCAGAAACTCGCTAACACGGTCGCACAGAGTTCTGAGTTCTTTTGATGGGAACGGCCAAAGAGTCTTGGGTCTGTACAGGCCCACCTTCATACCCGACTCTCTCACCCGGTGGACAGCTCCTTTGGCGATCCTGGCCGCTGTTCCGTAGGCCACGATGACAAGCTCAGCGTCATCCGTAAGATACATTTCCTGGTCCGGTACGCTGTCTGAAATCATGTCGTACTTGCGCATAAGCCGCCAGTTAAGCTCTTCCTCTTTGGGGGGATCAAGCAGTAGCGACAGTATTATACGGCTGCCTCTGCCCTTGGAGCCGCTTACGACCCATTCCTTCCTGGGTAAGGAAAGAGGATCGATCGGTTCAGGGAATACAACGGGCTCCATCATTTGCCCCATCATTCCGTCGCCAAGAATCATGACAGGTGTTCTGTAATAGTCTGCAAGTTCAAAGGCCTGCCGGGTCATATCCGCAATTTCCTGCCCATAGGCGGGTGCGAGCACAATGACACGATAATCGCCGTGTCCGCCACCACGGGTAGCCTGAAAATAATCCCCTTGCGCAGGAGCTATATTTCCCAGTCCCGGACCGCCCCGCATCATGTTGACTATGACGGCCGGAAGCTCCATAGCGGCCAGATAGGAAATACCCTCCTGTTTAAGGCTTATCCCCGGACTGGAAGATGACGTCATTGCCCTGGCGCCTGCAGCGGCGGCTCCGATGACCATGTTTATTGACGCGAGTTCGCTTTCCGCTTGAATAAAGACGGCGTCATCCATTTTAGCGAACTTGGAAGACATGTACTCCGGCAATTCGTTCTGCGGAGTAATGGGATAACCGAAGTATGCTCTACAACCGGCCCTTATCGCTGCTTCCCCGAGCACATGGGTGCCGCGCATGAGAGTCTTTCCGGACATTCTTAGTTCCTCTCAATCAGTTTCGTCTTTCGATTTCTTGTCCTCGCGATAAACCTCGATCGCGATGTCCGGGCACATGATTGCGCACATGGAGCAACCCGTGCATTCAATTTTCTCGGTATCGTCGATGTCTTCTTCGAGGAAAGTCGCGGGATAATAACCTTTGGTATTTAATGTGGGAGAAATTTCGATCTTTTTCTTGGGGCACACGGTAATGCATAAGCCGCAGCCCTTGCAGCGTTCCCGATTGATTTCAATACGGCCTTTCACGCTAGTTACTCCGGTAGGGAAAAGTAAAAAAGTAGCTTACAACCCTGTAAGCACGCTGTCAATAAAAAATCAGGGGTGTTCCATGGGGTCGTTTTTCGAGGGGCACAATGACTTGACCCAGTATTCCAGATCAGTCTTGAACAACGGATTTTTTGTCAGTCTGACGGACATCCTGAAAAGATCCACTGCCCTGGATGTGAGGCCAAGGTCCAGGTAAGCGGCGCCGGTCATCACCACCGATCCCGCCTTTTCCGGATACAACTCTATCGAGGCCACGTATTTGACGGGGCTTTTTCTGGGGGCGACGGACCTGAGTATATCGGCCGTATAAAAAGCGTAGCCAAACATGGGGGCAACTTCATCGGCGTCACTCCAGTCCGAGACCGCTTCATAGACGTGACCGCTTCGCATGAAGGCTGCGCCCCTGTTTATGAGGGCTTCATAAGTTTGCGGCCTTCTTGCGAGATATGAACTGAAAGATCGGATAGCCATGTCATCCTGACCAGCATCCATAGCCTGAATACCCCGCGCGAATTCATCCGCGATAGCGGCGTCACTCCAGATCAACAGCGACAGACCTAGAAATAGAGCGACCAGAGTGGTATTCTTAAAGCGTCTAACCATTGAGATGACTCGCTAACCACGTGAACAGCGTTCGTAGGCTGTTTTTAAGTTTAATAAATTAGACTTCAAATGACAATGAACACGAGAACCGGAGTCTATTGACCCTGATGTCGCCCTTAACAGCATGTGCCTAAATTTCCTTGACATATTAGCGATTAATGTGGTAATGTTAGTAACCCTTAGCAAAAAAGGGCTGATGCAAGGTCGAAAGCCCGGCTAAAACTCATCTCAGATTTTCCGCCGGGCTTTCGTTTGTACGCAATAACCCGAGGAGGTCTATAATATGCCCGTATCCGCAAAAATAGCCGAATTCATGGAACGTTCCTCATGGATTCGAAAGATGTTTGAACAGGGGGCCCTTTTAAAAAGTCAGCACGGCCCTGAAAATGTTTTTGACTTTAGCCTCGGGAATCCTAATATCGATCCCTCCCAGTCCGTCAAGAAGGCTATATTGAACGCGGCCTCGGACACATCCCCTGGTGTCCACGCATATATGGCAAACGCTGGCCTTCCAGCGACACGGGCCGCTGTGGCTAAAAAAATAGCCAGGGACGAATGCGTTGAGATTGACGAAAAGACGGTTCTAATGACGGTCGGCGCCGGCGGCGCCATGAATGTCGCGTTGAAGGCCATCCTCAATCCAGGGGACGAAGTCATTATACCTAAGCCCTTTTTCGTCGAATATGTTTTCTACGTTGACAACCACGGGGGTAAAACGGTTCTAGTCCCCACCAAGGCCGATTTTTCACTTGATATCGGGGCTATTGAATCGGCCATCACATCGACGACCGGCGCTGTAGTCATCAATTCACCGAATAACCCCACCGGAAAAGTATACTCGCAGGCTGAAATTGCGCAATTGGCCGATTTGTTGGCTTCCAAGAGCAAAGAACTCGGTCGGGCCATCACGTTGATTTCTGATGAGCCGTATCGAGGGATCGTCTATGACGGCGTTACCGTCCCAAGCGTTCTTAACGCGTATCCAAACAGCATGGTCGTGACATCTTTTTCGAAAGACCTTTCTTTGCCCGGAGAGAGGCTTGGATACATTGCGATGAATCCTGCCATGGAAAACGCCCAGCAGACTTACGACGGCCTTGTCCTTTGCAATCGCATTCTTGGATTTGTTAACGCGCCTGCGCTCATGCAGCGAGCCGTTCAACTATGCCTGGATGATATTGTTGACATTGGGGTGTACAAACGTCGGAGGGACACGCTTTACAACGCCTTGACCAGTTTCGGATATGACCTGGTCAAGCCTGAAGGCGCATTTTATCTGTTCCCCAAATCGCCCATCGAGGATGATGTGGCGTTCGTTAACCTCCTCCAGAAGAGGCTCATCCTGACTGTGCCGGGAACGGGATTTGGTGGCCCGGGTTATTTCAGAATCGCTTACTGTGTGTCAGACGCGACGATTGAAGGGTCGCTGAAAGGGTTCGAAGAGGCGATCAAAGAAGCCCGAAGTTAATTGCGACTTGATTAAAAGAACAAAAAAAAGCGGGAAAATTCCCGCTTTTTTTGCTATCCGGCTAGGGTTTCTAGCGTCTTTCAATGTCGTGCAGCTTGGTTCCTATCTCCAACAGAGCGGATTTCTGGGCGGCCACAATATCTTCCAAATCTTTGACCTTACCTAGCAATGATTTTATGTCCTTCGACGCGTCCGCAGTCACAGCCTGGGCTTTGGATGAAATATTCTTTTTCTCTGTTTCCACTCCGCTTTTCAGTGTGGTTATGGATTCTTCGATCGGTTGGAGTTTTTCCTTCAATTCGGCTACAGCCGCGTCCTTAACCTTGGGCAGAGTCTTCTTTACGGCGTTGATGAGCTTGGTATTGTTGTCGAGGACTTCTTTCCTCACTTCACCCAGGCCCTTGGTTAGCTCGTCGACTCTCTTGTTCATCGCGTCCAGGGATCGTTTTTCGGCAATATTCTCTTTACTGGCCGCGGCGATTTCCTTGCTCTTGGATTCGTATTTTTTCTTCAGCTCCGCCAGATTTGCGTCAAGCGTTTTTATTTTGTCCTTGACCGCTTCTCTTTCCTTTTGAGCTTCCTGGGCCCAGTCGCGAAATTCCTCGAGTTTGCTGTTCAGGGGCTCTACCTTGGTCTTGATTGTCTGAGAAATTCGATCATTTTGATCTTCCAGCCGTTGGATATCAGCGCTGAAATCCTTCGCAGGAGCGAATTTGGTTGAGAATTCCCGCAGATCCTTGTCTTGCTTCTGGATTTTTTTGTCTAGCTCTGCGATTCTTGTTTTCAGCTCCGCGGTGTCGTCGGTACAGGCCGAAAACATCATCGTAGCAGGAATCATTAACGTTATTATAACCTTAGTTAGGAGTCTCACAGGAACCTCCATTGCTGGAATTATTAGATGTTATCATATCAAATTTCAAGAAAAACGCAATGATGAATAGGATAGTTGGCGTGGTTTATCAAATATATTATTCTGTCACGATTCCTGATAAGCTTTTGACAGGAACAATTTCTTGACACTTTGCCGGAATTTGCTATATAGTCAGGGCTAATAGTTTATTGTTATTATTATTTTTCGTTATTAACACAAAGAGGTATGGATTGAAGCCGAAATTACATTTGCCTGCGGCGGTTCTTCCCTTTGCGCTCTTTGTGGTCGTTTGTCTCACCCTTTCAGCCACTCCATCTCATAGTCAGGATCTTTCTTCGTGGTTCTCATCAGGGACCTGGTGGGACTGGTCGGATTATCGTGCAACGATGAGATATCGTTATTTCGTCCCGAGATTGGTTTCAGGATACCTGAAGCGGCCTAGACGGTGGCCAGCTTAAGGAGTTCGACCTCTTATCTTCAGGAGCTGCACAATTTTGATCCTCAACCTGAGCCATTCAACTCCTTCATGTTCCAACTACAGGTGGATCGCTTGGGACTGAGACTGACTGTTGACGAAGACCTGATTTTCAGAGGGACCTTTTTGATCCAAATCAGTGATCCCAATCGACCCGGATTTAATAGGATTTCCGAACTGGATTTAAGTTCTTCGAGAGCGGGCCTTAGTCTGGACATCGTTACGATATCCATTTCTGCGTGCCGGCATTGACTTTGAATACAATTTCAGCGGAGTGACTTTTCTACGTGAAATAGCAGGATATGTGACAGCACGACACCATTCAAATACCCAATCCTGTCTATTTGGTACGACCAGACAGACTATCTTTCAGTCACAGCTAAGCGGCCCTGCAAGTCTTGGTCTTCATTTATTCGCCATACCGGCCCGGGTCAGGGAAGTGCCTTTAACGGTCCAGGGCAAGATCTTATTCGCTTTTCCTTACTGGAAAAAGATCTGGGGCATAGAGCATGAATCCAGAATGTTCGAATGGGAAGTGGCGGCCGGGGCAAGGCCCGCTGTCTGGGACGCCAGCGCCTTCGGGCTTTCCACATTCTCCCTTGGAATAGAAGCCGGTTTCAGATCCGTCACGCTGGACGCGGAATTCAATGATTCACGTATCAACGTCATGCCCTATGGCAGGGTCCTTTCTTCCAGATTGCGCTATATTACTGATCCCCCTACCCTACATTCCCTCCAAAGGACATCCTGAGCACTTGGGTTTCGTTCCGCAGTAATTGGAGCCTACAGCTACAAACTGCGCGTGAAAATCATTGTACAAGGCTACATCAGGCTCAATGTTCCTGTGAAAAACCGATTGAGCCTCATCGTAATCAGCTTCCGCCCCTAAAATGCCGTGCCGCTGCAAGACCCTTCTTGTGTAAACATCTATTACAAATATTGGCTTTCCGGCCGCATAGAGTATCATGCTGTCCGCTGTTTCCCTGCCAACCCCATTTATGGAAAGCAATTCCTTCCTGAGATCATCCACTGAAGCCAGGAACATTTTATCCAGGGAGCCTTCATGTTTCTCGACAACATGCGCTATGAAATTCTTTAACCGTTTTGCCTTGATGTTGTAATAACCCGCTGGTCTTATAATGGCCGCAAGGTCTTCTTCCCGGATCTCATAGAGCCTGAGCGCATCAAGGCGCTCTGCTTCATGAAGATTAGAGATGGCTTTGACAACATTTTTCCACGACGTGTTCTGTGTGAGAATCGCTCCGACACATACTTCGAAAGGGGTCCTGGCGGGCCACCATCGCCTGTGCCCAAAGTGGGCGAAAAGTATCTGGTATATTGACCTCAATCTGTTTTCAATCAATGTAAACACCTCAAATTCCTTGGAGGCGGTCCCGGGAAATCCGGGTTGCCACCGGGACTGGATTTGTAATATGCTCCCTCAAACAACCCCACAAGACAAGGGGAAGCGGCGCCTATATTAATCCTATGATTCGGAGTCGGAAATTTGCTGGATCTCCAGGTTCTCATCCTTACACTCATGCCTCTTTTTTCAGGCGTCACGCCCCAGGAGGCGCCGGGGCTTTCTCCATCCACGAATCTTGTGGGCGTGTCTGAGCCCATTACCGCCGATTTTATCGTGGGAAAATGGAGGAAACTGGATGAGTTTTCAAAGTGGGGCGTTACGGACAAGGAAAAGTCACGCGTGATCCCAAATGACAAATCACAGGCCATCCTGCAGGTAAATCCCGACGGCACATTTGTAATGAGCAACCTGTTCAAGCCGTCAAAAGGTCGCTGGGATCTTACAGCCAAGGGCCTGCTTATCTACGATCCCGAAGCCCCTGAGCGCGGGACACAGTTGATTCCTGTCAGAAAAAGGGATGATAACAGGGTCTGGCTACTTCTACCGTTTTCCGGCGGATCTATTGGAATCGGTATGGTCAGGGATACATCTCCGCCCGAACCAGGCAAAGCCGGGTCCAGGTAACTAACCTCCCACAAAAGTCAGGATTGAACATCAGCTATCGAGACGGGATTTTTTTGGTCGCCTGGAGACGAGCGTCCTTGAGTATCAGCCTTTCGATAATCTTTCGAACTTCGTCGTCTTTCACCAGGTTGATGTTGCTTCTGGATATTCTTAATGATTTCTCGTCCGGTTCGACATTGGCTGGCGCCATCGCAGGTGAGGCGTCGGCGTCTTTTTGCTCCCCTCGCCGCCATGAAACCTGTCCAAACCTGATTTCCCGGATTTTGGGGACTCCTGGGCCAAGCGAAGCGTTCAACTTGTCAAGCAGAGTTAGCCTAATGGCGGAAAGCTCATTCATCCACACGGATGAATCCACGACAACATAAAGAGTGTCGCCGAGCAGTCGTTCCGCTCTCGCGTGTTTTGCCACGGCGGACGCGACTATTTCAGGCCATCTGACTACAATGGACTGGCGGGCGAGGGATGAACTCAACCCCATTTCTCTTAGCGCGCCATGCAGGATTGATCCCGCGGCTTGAGGAAAAGTCCGTTTCCTGATCTTCATGTGGGGCTCTAAATATAATATTTCCTAAGTGGTCGCGTCTATCCCTGACTGTTCAATCACGATCAAGCGCAGTCCGAAGGATCACCCTGGATTTTTAAAACAGCGTGTTCAAGGGCCTTGGAGATTGCCTCCAGATTTTCTACAGCTCCTCTGGGACTGCCCGGCAGGTTAACAATCAGGGCCCGCGCCCGCACTCCGGCTATACCCCTGGAGAGCATAGCGTGAGGGGTCTTACGAAGGCTGGCGGCTCTCATGGCTTCAGGTATACCGGGTATAAGACGCGTGATCACAGTCTGGGTCGCCTCGGGAGTTACGTCCCTTGGCGCCAGACCTGTGCCACCCGTCGTCAGGATCAAATCCGCCACGTCTTTATCGGCCCATTCAATGAGCTGTCTGGATATGCTTGTCTCATCATCCGGACAAATAGCCGTGTCCACGATTCGCCATGACAAAGATCGAACACTATCGATCAGGGCCGGGCCAGAGGCGTCCGGCCTGATTCCTTCTGACGACCTGTCACTAACAGTTAACACCGCTACACGAAGCATGCTCATGCTCTATCGCTCCATGACTGGACACTGCGTCGGTAATCTCCCAGGGAATTCCTCTTTGAAAATCCCTGACCTGCATATCGACAGCTTCTAGTTCCTGCCTCAGAAAAACGGCCGCTTTCCAGGGATCGACCTTGGACCCGCACGTAAAGATGTCGATAGCGGCGTAGCCGTACTCAGGCCATGAATGTATGGTTAAATGTGATTCAGCTATAACTACGACACCTGATACCCCTTGAGGGTTGAAGTTCTGAAACGCTGTCTTCAGCACTGTAGCCCCCGCGACTTCCGCCGCGGTGGCCATGATTTTTTCAAGGTAATCCATGTCGTCTAACTTTTGCCTGTTACAAGAGCAAAGCTCGATCAAGAGATGAATCCCTAAAGCTTTCATAGTCATCCCCCGTACCGAGTGGACCTAATCGCCTCTCGAAATATTATACGGATATTACGATACTACGCCCACGACATTCCGGGTTATCAGATCCGGAGTCATGAGCGCCTACACTTGAGTTTTCGGCCTTTGCCGGTTCAATGAACCGAGGCGCCGGCTCAAAAAGCCGATTGAGAGGAACAGCGTTCCTCCAACCCAGTGGGACTAGGATCTCAACCTTACGAGGAGGCGATCTAAGATCTCCCCGCTCAGGCAAACCCCTCCGTCAAACGATTTTTGAAGTGTGGAAATTGAATAACAGGGACGGACGCGACTTGAGACGTGGTTTTGCCCATAAAGCAATGGGGAACAGTCTCTCGTCAAGGAAATATTCCAGTTCATCAGCCGTCCTGTTTTTATGGATCGTTATCATACCTTAACCTAGAGTTTATGCCGCTCCACATGGCTAATTGTCAAGGAAAAAGATCCATACAAAATGAAATCTTTCTCAAATGTATCCATAAAAATTGTCCGGTCAATCATTTTTTTATTCAAACCGGAGGGTTACCCAGATTTTTTCAAAGATTCTTCGCTCACGTCAGGAGCCTTGAATTGCCTGAGGCGCACGTAGCATCTCGGACAACGTTTCGCAGTGGGGGCTACCCTGTGGCGGCACTTCCAGCAAAACCTCGGAGCGTGCGGATCAAGTTCGGTCAGATTAAATCCACATCGCGCGCACTTTCCAGAAGATTCGGGGGTATACGCCTCACAATCCGGACAGACGATCAATAACGCGTCACCCAAATAAGGATATGGGGAAAGCCTGTTCAATCTCCTGACAAGATAAATCGACACCGCCGCAAGAACCAGCAACAAAGGAATGAGGTTAATCTTTGCCTTGGCCGGGTCCAGGGCCACCACAAAGTTGTAAGAACCGTGAAATAGTACCCGAGACCAAAAATCCCCTCAGGATGATCCATATTTCACCTGATGGGACAAATCTGGCTACACCCAGGGAATAGCCCCAAACTGCGGAAAAAAGAAGATGGGCCGGGGTGGAGTAGAGCATTCGGGACCAGAGAATCTCTGGTCCCAGGCGTAACGTATACAGGGCGTTTTCAATGGCCACAAAACCTAGAGCCGCCGTAAGCGCATATATCAGGCCATCCATTGGACCCCGGAAATCTGATCTTCTGTATGCCCCCACCCAGACCGCCAGCAGTTTGAAAAATTCCTCTATCGGCGCTATCAGGACAAAACTTGCGAACAATGATTCCTGAAGTGTCGCCTTCTTCAGTGAGGCGTCAAAGGCATGCTCCAGAATCGCCGCTGGGATAGTAAAAGCAGCGGACCAGATGAACACCCGAAAGACTGTCTCGAAAGACTTCGCCTCGTTACGGTTAGCTATGAAGAAATAAAGCAACCATATTATTCCGGGCGCTATTCCCACCAGAGCGTATAAGAATTCTATGACTGTGGTCCTCGTTTGACTTTCTTTGCGTGACCGTATATCACGGATTTAAGAGGCCGCCAAGCTGGACGCCTCAAACGGAGAAACGTTTTGCCACCACATTCCGAACAGCTTCAGGAAACATATGGAAATCCGGTGGAATTGGTCCGGATCGAAAATATCGTTAAGACTTTCCCCATAGTCCAAACATTCTTTCGACCGGGCAAACTTGTCGTCAGAGCTGTAGATGGAGTCGATTTATCCATTACCGAAGGTGAGACCCTCGGTCTTGTGGGAGAATCCGGATGCGGAAAAACCACTTTGGGAAGACTCGTCCTCAGACTCGAAAAACCGGATTCAGGGAAAATATGGTTCGAAGGCCGTGACATTGCCGGTATCCCGAACAGTGAGATGAAACATTTTCGCCGAAGGATGCAAATCATATTCCAGGATCCATATTCCGCTCTTAATCCTCGCCGCACAGTCAAGAACGCAATTATGGAACCCTTGACGATTCATCACATTGGATCAAGAAAAGACCGTATTGACCGGGTCAAGCAGCTAATGGAAGAAGTCGGCCTGAGAGCTGAATTTGCCGAGAGATATCCCCACGAGTTTTCGGGAGGACAGCGTCAGAGAATTGGAATAGCTCGGGCGCTTGCGCTCAATCCCAGCCTCATCGTGGCCGATGAGCCGGTTTCGGCTCTGGACGTCTCCATTCGCTCACAGGTTCTCAATCTAATGGAAGAACTCCAGAACAAGTATAATCTTACATATCTATTTATTTCCCATGATCTATCCGTCGTAGAGCACATATCGGACCGTGTGGCGGTGATGTATCTTGGCAAGATAGTGGAAATAGGCCCCAAACGCGCCATATACGAAAATACTCTCCACCCTTATACCGAAGCCCTTCTGAGCGCAGTCCCCATACCGGACCCGGAAATTGGGCGTCATCGAATAATCCTCGAAGGAGACGCGCCCAGTCCGATCAACCCGCCATCCGGATGCCGATTTCATCCCCGGTGTCGGCTCAGGATTCAGATATGCCCGGAAATTGCGCCTGTTCTGAAGGACATGGGCAATGGCCATAGCGCCGCGTGTCACGTGCGGGCTCCGGCGATTTAGGCTATTCTTTTGAAAAACAGGGACCTGGATCGATTTGGTTCAGGCTTCTGTTCGGGAAATGATATTCATACCCAAAAATACATTTATCAACAGATGTTTATAAGTATGCCACCTAGAATAAAGGGCATTTCAGGCGCCTCTTGAGATTACGGCAGGTTACACTTCGCTTTGATTTTATTAGTTTTTTTGTGGCGCCCTATTATGGCGCAAAGCGCTTGTCGTAGAGGTCATAAGCCCGACTACCAAATTTATCAACAGGATTACACACCGGTTATCAACAGCTTCTGTGGACGTTCATTCTCATGCCTACGGTATTGCTTGCAAAAGGCCGCGAAATATGGTCTTGATAACTGCCATCGATTGTTTGGCGAACTGTTCAATGTAAATTTTTATCTATAAGATTTTCAGAGACATAGATGTCATTTATCAAGGAATTTATTCTTTCAATTAGCTTCATAAACCTTGTTGATATTGGGTTGATAGCGTTCCTTATCTATTTCGTGGCCTTATGGTTCAAGGGAACCAGATCGTTTCAGATACTTATCACACTCATAGGAACTGGAATATTCTATTTTCTGGCTACCAAGCTGGGGCTTATCCTGACTTCGGTTTTGTTTCAGTATATATGGGCGGCGATCATAATTGTCCTGGTAATCGTGTTTCAGCCGGAAATCCGGCAGATGCTCGACAGAGCCTCACCACTCAGGCATTGGAGAAACAGGCGTCACCCTGATGCGGATTCCGTTCTGATCGAAGAGATCGCCGACGCCGTCACTGAACTCGCCCGTCAAAAAACCGGCGCTCTCATTGTTTTCCAAAGGCTCGACGGCCTGGACAATTTAATTGTAAAGGGCAAGGAACTGGATAGCGCCCTGTCGGCGGAATTACTCCAGGCTATTTTTCAAAAGAACTCTCCGCTGCACGATGGGGCGGCTTTAATATATATGGATCGTATCAAAGCAGCGGCCTGCATCCTGCCGTTGTCTCGTGACGAGGACCTCGAGCGCGAAATATGGGACGAGGCATCGCGCGGCCATTGGAATTTGTGAGAGGTCAGACGCGATTTGTGTCGTCATATCAGAGGAACGCGGAGAAGTATCTCTTGTAGATGGGTCGCAAATCACGCATTTCAAGAAGAGGAGCGAGTTCACTGAGGCCATTAATAAAAGCCTTTCAAATCACCGTGGAGCCACCGGGGAGCAATCTCCCCGCACATGGCGATCCATATTCTCGTTCAACTGGCGCCTGAAACTGCTTGCTCTGGCTACGTCCATATTTCTCTGGTTCCTGATAGTGGGACCTCAGCGCTCTGAAATCGGGATTTCCATACCGATTCAGTATACCAATCTTCCTTCTTCGATGGAGATTGTGGGACCCTGGATGGACAGGATAGATGTTCGGGTGAGGGGTTCGGCTTCCGGCCTGGAAAGTCTCCATCCTGGAGCTGTCAGGGCTGTAGTCGATCTTAGCAAGGTTACGCCCGGCCTGAATTTTTTTAGAATGACTACAAACAGTCTTCAGGTCCCTCCGGGCATAACAATCGCCCAAGTCAGGCCATCAGATCTTCAACTCAACATCGAAGCGGCTTCTGTTAAGGTTTTTAAGGTTGTGCCTACAATTGTCGGAGTCTTGCCGGAGAAGAGCAAAATAGTGGTGTCCCCTCCTGATGTACGGGTGAGGGCTTCGCAGGGAGACCTTAAAAGGCTTGTGTCCGTCACCACCGATCCTGTCAACATCTCCGAACTGGCTCTGAAGCAACAAATGAAAGTTCCCATTGTCATCAAACCCGAAGGGCTGAGAATCGATTCAATTGAGCCTGTTCAGGTAACAGTAATTTTCGAGACGGAAAAACCTTGAAAGAAACTGATCATACATCGACAAACTTCAGATCCGACCTGGTTCATCCTTTGAATACCGTGGTCCACTCCGCGGCTGAAACTCTCGACGCCTTTACCGTGGCGCTGTATCTAAAATCGAATATTGACAGGGCGTTCCGTCTGATTTCCCACAAGACTCTAAGCAAGCATTTCAACTGGGACATCCCGTTACTTCCGGACAAGAGCCGCATAGTTGGTTTGGCTCACAAAGGGTCTATCAGTCACGAGACTCACGCAAGCGTTGCGCCATTGGTCCAGGAGATCTACTCAAGACCAGAACCGGTTCTTGCAATGCTCATAGCTCCGGTTGCTGACAGCGCTTTACTTATAGTCGACACCACGGAATCTCCCGCCTTTCAACCGAGCCAAATCAAATTTGTGCAGGGCCTGGCCAGGACAATAGAAGGCATCTTAACTCTGGTTAATTCTTCAGAAGGCGTAAAAACATCACGATCCGAGTTTTCCTCAATAGCTGAACTTCTTAACGAGTACCGCCTGGCTCCGAATATTTCCGACACCTTTTTTGACGGAATGGTGTCGAATCTGGTCAACAAAGGCAGATTTGATGGAGCGCTAATAGCCACTGTCTCACTCTCAAACATGATGTGTCGTATTCGTTCGGTTACTGGTTTCTCAAAATCCCTTAATAAGGGGCGCATTATCAAGATCAGGCCAGGTTGGGCGAAATGGGCCATCGAGAACCTTCAATCGGTTGTAATGGGTAATCCCAAATCCGGCGAGGCGTTCATACCGGTCTTTCACGCGGGAGAGGCGCTAGGGTTTCCTGTTAAGAGCGCTGTAATCGTTCCCTGGACGAGGGATCAGGGAGTTGATGGGTTCCTGCTGCTGGCGGCGCGGAAAGAGGATCCCTCGCTCGACAAGGACAGGGGACTATGGGAGTTTCTAGGATCAGTGCTAGCTATAGTCCGAAGAAATATTGTGAACGAGAAGCTACTCAAGGCCGTCCGATTGTACGATGGGGAATCCGGCCTCATGAACGAGAGTTTTTTCAGGGCGCAAACCCTTATAAAGGTGTCACAACTTTCTGCGGAACGGTCCTCTTGCCTGTTGATCCTGGTACAGATTGAAAATATGGACTCGATTTACCTTGAGCACGACATTTCAAGAATCAAACGCTTTCTGACTATTTTCACGGAGAAACTTCTCAATCTGAGTAAGCGCAAATCCCTGGCTGGTAAATTCAGGACAGGCGGCTTTGGCGCTTTCATTGAAAATGTTCCACTGGATGAGGCCACTGAAATAATCCACCGGGTCCAGGGCCTTTTCAGTCCTGAAAGCACCCACGTTGACGGAATTGAAATACCTCATTCCGTAAAGATAGGCTGGAGTCATTTTCCAACTGAGTGTAAGAGCTTTGAAGAGTTGTGGCGACAGACCCTTGCGAGGCTGTCCAAGAGCAAGCCGTTTACACGTCAGGCGCAGGGTTGGACTAACCTATAGATCGAGAATAAGTCGCCTTGGCCCTTTGAGTTTCTTTTAGGCGCCCGGAGCGATATATGCGCCACAAGTGACATTTTTGAGACAAGGATAATATTATGGCTGAGATAACTGCGACAATGCTTACGATTGACGATCCGTGGAAAGAATTACGAAAACAGTGTTTTGGAAATGAAGAGCCTGAAGTCACGCTCGAAGCCGTGACAGCCCCTCTTGACGCCTTTGGGAAGCTCGAGGAAACACGGGATTTGTGGACGAGAATTGAGACTCTTCCTGCGTGGTCAGCCGCTATTAGTTATGGAACCAGGGAAAAGATGGCTGACGATCTGGACCGCAAGAGGGCGCTAAACAAAAAACTAATAAGCCTCGGCCATTTGACCCCGATTGAGTCGGTCCAGTTCAACTTTCACGTCTCGGGAATTTCCAAAGCGTGTGGGGCCCAAATCTCACGTCACAGGATCGGCCAGGGTCATGTGAGTTCCAGCAGGAGATTCCAGGCCCAGGGAATTTCGTTTGTTTATCCTATTCTCAACTACATCACGGAAGAAGAGATAGTCAGGGACGCTCTGAAGCGCCTTAGCGAGGCCAACGAGAAGGCTTTCGAAGTATACGAGAATCTCCGGAATTCAAGCAAGTTGCGGAAAGAAGACGCCCGGAGGGCCATACCCGTGGCTTCGTCACAGGAAAGAATCTGGTGGATTAACGCCAGGGCGCTTCGGGATTTTCTCCGACTCAGGCTCCCCAAAGACGCCGAATGGGAAGTCAGAAGAATCGCTGTAATGCTTTACAACGTGGTGATGGATGTCGCCCCTTCCCTTTTTGAGGATGTGGTCATCAAATAGCTTTTAACCGCTTTGACCATGGCGGGAGCGTCGCGGAAAGAGCCAACATCTTCCTGACCCGGCCTCCTTACTACTATCAATTTACATCCCTGGCTTTGCGCGGCTCGAACCTTTTCCTCCACTCCGCCTCGCGAACCACTGTCCTTGGTCACCACCGTTCTCACTCCGAATTCCTTTATGACTCGAATATTGTCCTCGTAAGAAAACGGGCCTTGTTCAAGGATCATGTCTGCCCGAGCTATTCCATTATCGGACAGCGCTTTTATGGATTCAGGGTTGGGGAGCGCTCTTACTACAAGTCTTACGCTCCTTTCACTCTGGATCCATGCGTAAAGGCCTATATTTCTGACCCCTATCGTCAGCAGAATCGGACCTCCCGCTGTCACGGCCTTGCTTGCGGCGTCCTGGTGGCTATCCGCAAAAATTACGTCAGGCCCCTCCTGGACTACGGTATCCCTCGTCAGTCTGAAATATCTTATCCCAAGCTTACTGGATACTTTCAGAGCGTTCCTTGTCACTTCCTCAGCATACGGATGGGTCGCGTCCAGTAACGCCGTCGATCCACTATCCCGGATCACGGCCTCCATCCCTGCCTCATCCAGACATCCCCGTCTTACCGTGATCAGACTCGATTCCGGAAAATCGACAGGGATTTCAGTGGCCATTGAAAATATCAACGGCAGTCCTTCGTTGATAAGGAGCCTTGAGAGGTCTACAGCGTCTGACGTTCCACCCAGGAGCAATATCATGTCATCTATTCCGGGTATGAGTTAAGCGGATCAATCGTTTGTCTGTCGTGAGAAACACGGGCATTGGGGATCATTCCAGCAGATCGGGGTGAACCATTACGACTACCGACCTCGAACTCACTTGAAGGCTCTCCAGTCCATCACACGAGACCTCACGCATTGTCTCATCCGCAAGAGTAAGATTTTCAAACAGAAATATCCTCCTGGGAGCGGGATACATTTGGAGGAATCGTCGCAGCCACTGCATTGAGCCTGATCTTCCGAGTAGGACGGCGATCTTGTGTTCCTGGGCCAATGACCTGCTCAATTCGTCTCCCGGGTCGGCCACATGGGCGCTGATGATCCTTGCGTCAGCCCAGTCGAGGGCAAGCCTGGCAAACGCCACATGGGCGGAGCTTATTCCTGGAACGAACCTGACCTCATCCCTGCCGATTCTTCTAACAATCATTCTGGCAAAACTAAAAAGACCTGGGTCGCCGCTGACCAGTACGGCGACGGCGCCCATGGTTTTGGCTTTTTCAATTATGTCCAGGGCCGCATTCATGTCAGATCCCATAACCACTTTCGAAGCGCCTGAATCTGGAAACAATTCCAGCAGCCTTTCAGTTCCAACGATTATTGCAGCCGCTTTTACTGCGGACACGGCTGCGCCCGAGACATATTCCGGTGATCCCGGACCGCAACCAACCACTGTTATTTTAGGGAGTTCCGCCATAAGTCCCCATTGGCCGCCATTGTTGAGTCCCGGTTGCCTGCCGGAACTGATCGCTTTATATATAGCCCCATATTAATCTTACTATTGCCCACAATGCCACGAATGAGACGAACGACACGAGGGTTGTGACCATCATAAGCTTTACGCTTTGTCCGATACTTTCGGCATTGGCCTCGAAAATCGGGTCTCCAATGAATGGTTTTTCATGCGGCGCCCCCTCGTAATAGCTCGGTCCCCCCAGCCTCAACCCCATAGCCCCTGCGAAGGCCGCTTCCGTATGCCCGGAATTGGGGCTCGCATGTTTTAACCGGTCGCGTTTGAATATCCTAAATGAGTCCTGGCTCCGCATGCCCAGGATCCATGCGGCTACTGGCACCAGGAGACCGGTGAGTCTGCTGGGCGCAAACGCGGCTGCGTCGTCCAGCCTTGCTGAAGCCCACCCGAATTGTCCATACCGTTCATTCTTGTATCCAAAAGTGGAATCCAGGGTACTGACCGCCTTATATACAATAACTCCGACGGGCCCGGCCAACGCGCCGTAAAACAAAGGAGCGGTTACTCCATCGACACAGTTTTCAGCCACGCTTTCCACCGTCGCCCTTGCGACACCATGTTCATCAAGATTTCCGGTATCCCGGCCGCAAATCATTCCAACCCTTTCCCTGGCCAGTTGAAGATTTGACGCATCAAGGGCAATCTGAACGCGCGAGCGTGTTTTGCGAGATCATGGGCCGCGATTCCAGTGTACATGATAAATATTGAAACAGCGCCTCCCAACCACGAGGCAAACCAGTATGCTACACATAGACACGCGTACGTTATCAGACCCGACGCCGCCAGGATGATCGCCGCTGTCAACACTCCCGCTACTCGTTCGTTCCTGACGGATCATTCTGGCTCTATGCTCAAGAGCCAGGGCGGCCACGCCTATGAGGCGCACAGGATGTGGCCACCATCTCGGATCACCGATCAGGGAATCCAGAACAATTGCGGCGAGCAACTGAATCTCTTGTGCGAGCATTTCTCTCAGATCCTGTTTCTTGTCGGCTCACGGGGCCAACAGCCGTTACTCATGAAAGTGAGGCAAATTCATGGAGTAGCGTTATTATTACTCGACTCGACGCGGGTTTAGCAATATTATCTCGCTCTTGAGGTTATTGGTAGAAATGGATCAAGACCACACCGCCTCTGAATCCGGAGATTTAATTGTGAACTTTGAAGCCCTGGAAAAAATTATCAACGGCTCAACGTCTAAAAGATGGTCAAAAAATCTGAATGGCGGAATCGACAGGCTTGGCAGGGCTATCGAGGCGTTCCGTGGGGTATCCGGTACAGAACTTGCCGTAGATGTTGGGACAAGCAATACCAGAATCCATTTAAGAGGCCGAGGGATTATCAGTGATGAACCGTCGTTGTTCGCGACGGATTGCGCGGTTGTGGCGCCGGTGGCGGCGGGATCGAGAGCCAGGTCACTGATAGGGAGGTCTCCTCATTATGTTTCGCTTCACAAGCCTATAAGCAAGGGGGCGATTTCAGACTCCGAATCAGCGGGGCTAATGTTAAGGATTTTCATCGAAACTTCCTGGAAAAAGAATTTGCCTCGCTGGTTTCGCATGGCGCTAACCTGTCCAATCTGCGCAACCAAACTTGAGCGCAGAGCGCTGGTTGAGGCAGCGACAAGAGCCGGAGCAAGCAAAGTGTTTCTGGCTTCATCTGTTATGGCTGCGGCGATTGGATCCGGCTACAAGATCGACTCTCCACGGGCCCAAATGTTGATCCTGATGGGGGGTGGCGTTACCGAGTTGGGCATCGTAGCCCTTGGGCACGTCATTTATTCCGACTCCACGTCGCATCGGTGGGGAAACTCTGGATCTGGCTATCAGTGATTATTTGCTCCGACGTTACAATCTGGAGATCACCATGGAATTGGCGGAAGACATCAAGAAGAAACTTGGGTACGTGGAGGCGCCTGTTCCTGAAGAGAAAATGAGAATCACAGGCAGAGAGGCTGGAAAAGGCGGTATCAAGAGCCTCGATATATCATCCTCTGAAATATCAATGGCTATAGACGATCCGATAAATTCCATTGTTGAAATGATTCAGGAAGCTCTGGAAAATTCCTCTCCCGCAGTGTTGTCTGACCTCGAACATTTTCCTATCGTGCTGTCCGGCGGTTCATCCAGTTTACCGGGTTTACCGGAACTGATTTCCAAAATGACCGGATTTCGGGTTACTATCGCGGCAAACCCGATTCATGGCGCTGTGAAGGGACTCTCAATCATAAGAGATAATCCGAAGGAATATTCATACCTCTTGAGCCAGGCTTGAAATTGGATGAATATCTTTCTATGATTTGAAATCAAATGTCAAAACCCAGTTTTTCAAGGAATCATGTCCAAAGAGATTTTCCATCCGAACCTGGACGTTGTGGATCGAGCGCTTCTTAACCAGGCGCAATCAAACTTCCCGGTCCAATCTCATCCGTATCAGGGTTCTTGGTGAACGCCTCGGAATTTCCGAAGACGAAGTCCTGGCAAGGATAGCCAAACTCAGGCAGGACGGAATAATTAGGCGAATAGGAGCTTCCATCAACTCCCGCGGATTGGGATTCGTCAGCACCCTGGTCTGCGCTAAAGCTCCGGTTGAAAGCCTCGAGGATTTCGTGACCATTATTAATTCATACCCGGGAGTGACTCACAACTATCTTAGAAAACACGACTACAATGTCTGGTTCACTTTGATCGCGGAGTCTGAGGCTGTAAAACAACAAATCATACGCGACATGTCTGAAAAAACCGGTGTTGAACTCTTCGAATTCCCGGCGAAGAAGATATTCAAGATTCGTGTCGACTTCAAGTTTTAGGTGGGGACAAAGAAATGCTAGCTGAAATTAGTGTATTCCCTTTAGACAAGGGATCAAAAGACCTTAGTTTTTTCGTGGCTCAATCCATGAGAATAATTGAGGAAAGCGGTCTTGATTTTGAAATCCACGCTATGGGAACCCTTATAGAAGGGCCTTCAGACAAGGTCTTCGAAGTCATACGCCAGTGTCATCAAAACATCGTGGATCAGTCGGACAGAGTGGTAACCTATGTCAAAATTGATGACAGAAAAGGCGCCTCCGGACGAATAGCTGGAAAGATCAAATCGGTTGAAGAACACCTCGGAAAAGAGCTGCCAAAGGGTTAAGTCACGAGTAGCGATTTAGGGACCGGCGTAGCAATCATGGATCAGCGTGCCAAACAGTCGAGCGAGATACTTGATGTCGTGGATTTTGACGACCGTGTAATCGGTCAGGCTACTCGCTCTGATGTTCACAAGCGAGCATTGTTGCATCGGGCTGCGCATATATTCCTGTTTAACTCCATAGGCTCCATTTACGTCCAACGAAGATCTCCATCCAAAGATCGACATCCTTCAAAACTGGATTCTTCCGCTGCAGGCCATGTTGATAGTGGGGAAAACTATCTTGATTGCGCTATCAGGGAACTCAAGGAAGAACTGGGGATCGAGGCTGTCCCTGTAAAAGTTCTAAAAGTCGCGGCGTGTCCGGAAACTGACAACGAGCATGTCGAGTTGTTCGAGGTCCATTCGGACGCGGTCCCAACGCCCAATTCGGAGGAAATTAGCTCGGGCGCTTTCATGTCTCCTGCAAATCTGACGGATTTGATTAGTTCAGATCCTGAAGATTTTGTCCCGGCCTTTGTTCTGTTGTGGAGATTGTATTTGAAGACGAAATCCCAATGAAAGCCGTAATCCAGCGAGTAACCAGAGCCAGTGTAAACGTTGGAGATCACACCGTTGGATCCATAGGCCCTGGGATTTTAATCCTGCTTGGGGCAGCGGTGACCGACACGGGGGACCAAGTAAGGTGGCTCGCGGATAAAGTGTTGGGGCTAAGAATATTTGCTGACGCTTCGGGTAAAATGAACCTGGATGTTTCCCAGATCAAAGGCGACATACTTGTAGTGTCTCAATTCACTCTGTACGGGGACTGTCGAAAGGGAAAACGTCCCTCATATTCTTCCGCCGCCCCAGCGGAAGCAGCCGAAAAACTGTATCTCGAATTTATCTCACTGCTCGAAAGATCCGGCCTCCGAATAGAAACAGGACAATTCGGCGCCATGATGAAAGTGGAATTGATAAATGACGGGCCTGTAACTCTGATAGTTGAAACCCCTCCCTCAAATTAGAATTTCCAGAACTCAACAGGAATATTGCAGAATGGGGTCAGGACGGATCTAGTTTTTCTCCGGGGTCTTTATGATTACTTTTTTTCCGTTCAGGCTCATAAAATAGGTCTGTTCCCGATCGTCGAAATCCAGCCTGTCAGCAAACTGGTAGTAGGCCGGACGACTAAAACGGGCGGGAAATTTTCCATTGCGTACCACGGAGTACGGAATGTTAGAGTCATTAATTCGGAACGTTTCTGGATTGAAGATTTCCAACGTGCCGTCATTCAACAGAAGTAACAGATTTCCGTCTTTGTCCTCGGAAACTCCAGTTACGACAAATGGAGTGTCTTCAACCTCGACCGAACAAACCTCCTTCCCTATTCTTATCCTGTAATGGTTGTCCGAATCTGTTTCCAGAGCCTCCATGAATTGGCGCAAAACCCCTGGGTGAATTATCTCCACGCCATTTTGATACCACTTGCCGTCCTTGTCTATGAATAGCCGTAAATATGGGGTCACGTCAAAAAATGTGGGGTCTTCAGTGTTCAATCGTAAGCGTCCTTGTTTTCTGAGGGAATTGTGTGCGCCGGATACTAATGATGCGCTACCGATGTCCAGCCAGATCCTGTCTTGAATAGATTTTCGAATACGCCGCAAGATTGGCCAAGACCTTTTTTACATACAGACGTGTTTCGGAATACGGGATATTCTCTATGAATTCATCCTGTCTCATCCGACCATTTCGTCCCACCCACTGCTTGACCTTGTTAATGTCAGCGTTGTATGCGGCAATTGCCGGAATAATGTTCCCCTTGAACTGTTTCATGTTCTGGGCCAGGATCAGAATTCCCAGAGCGAGATTCTTCCTGGCGTCCAGAAGATCCTGCACAATCTGATGACTTGAACAATCACCCTGGTTGCTGACTACAAGGGCCGTCCGCGGCGTAACCTGCATCAACCCCAATGCGCCGGCCGGAGAAACCGCGCATGAGTCGTATGCGCTTTCCTGTCTAACAATGGACCAAACAAGCAATGGGTCAATGCCACCTTTTGAGGCGTTCTTGGCAGTCTCGACCTCATGCGGTTTTGGGAAAATCATTTCCAGGAATTCTCTCGGGGCATTGTCCGGAGGATTATCGACAAGTCCATAAAAACCCGACACTATTATTTCATGTGCCAATCCGTAATAGCCAGACTCCTGGGCGGCCTTCGCCATCATGTAAGTGATCGACTGAGAAGAGCGGAGAGCCTTGGGAAGAGCCTGGAGATTCATCAAAGCGAATTCAGGGAGTCCCAGACCCATCAATTTTATGGAATGACTTACAAGTATGTTTGATCGCGCTGCTGGGCTCAGACTCAGATCGGGGAAAGATGTTTTCCCGGACGCGCCGTTTCTGACTACTGGTTGTTTGGCTGCGACAAGTAGCTTCTGCGCCTGCGAACCATAATAATCATACGGGGATTCTTCAGCCAGGGACTTGAACAGCGGCGCAGCCTTATCAAAATTACCTGCGAATGTAGTAGAGCGAGCCTCCCAGTATTTTGAGGCTTTACCCATGTGACCATCATTGGATATCTGTCTTACTTCCCTGAAATCGTTCGCAGCGCCTGCGTAATTTCGCGATCTGTATTTTATCCATGCTAGCTTCCATTTAATCTTGGCCTTGACTGACGGCTCCGGAGATTCAGCGAGCAGGCGTTTGTAATAAGCCTCGGCTTTGGCCAGTCCTCCCTTTTCGTAATTGAACGCAGCCAGATTGGCAAGGACCCTCTTCTTCAAAGCCGGCGCCCCTTTTTCCAGAATCCTCGCACAGGAAGCTACGAACTCCGAGTCCTGGTCTGTCCGCCAGTAAACCAGGCTCAATGTATATAGCGCATCGAGTTTCTTCTCCTCTGGAATTGGCTTGCCAATAACCTCCTGGAGAGTTTTTATGGCTAATTCGTTTTTACGATCCTTGTAGAGCGCTCGGGCATACCTTAGAGTCAGGCTGTAATCCGTTGGTTTTTGCGTAGACAGGCTGTGATAAACATCAGCGGCCATGTCATGACGACCTGCGGAGGCCAAACGAGAAGCTCTCGCCAACAGTTCGGCTTCGGTGAATTCGGGTTTTGGGATTTTACCGTTGAAAACCATCCGGCTAATGCGTTCCTTGGCCTGTAAACCTTCCTGTCCAGCCGGATAATTTATGTAAAGCTTCCTGTAATAGGTTTCAGCCTTGCTGTACGCCCCGTGACGAACCTCTATGTCCCCCATTCTCAACAGGAGGGTCTGTTTACGGGATTCAGAGGCGTTAGGAAAAGCGTTGAGCATGAGTTTGGACGCTTCCGGTTTTCCCTGCTGATAAACATAGTCTGTAAGATCTTCAATTGAAGCTTCACGGTATGGACTTGCAGGATAGAGTTTAAGAAACTCTTTGACCAGGTTTTCGCTCTTGGGAAATGCGCCCTCCCGGGCGAAGCTTCTTGCTAAAAGCAGGTACGCGACGGGACCATACAGGTTGTCCGATAGAATAGGTTTCCATAGATGTTCCGCCCCGGAACTGTTTCCCGCGTCAAAGGCCTTCTTACCCTCAAGAAACGAGTTTTTCGCAAGCTCTTCAGATGGCTTGGCAGCAACGGCATAGGAACAGATTACAAAAGATAATACAAACAAAGCGACTGAGACAAAGCCCGTCCTGAATATCAGGCCCATCCTCGTGGCCTTGAATTGTCGGTCTTCAGCAGGTCTCAGGATCATTTTGTTGTTTTGGTCATACATGTGTTCAGTTGTTGTTACAAACCGCCCGAAAATTGCTCCAGCTAGGGTTAAATTCCGTTGGCAAACAGGGCGGCTCCAGACAAAAAATCCGGCGTCATATGGTTTATAATTATAACATTCTATCATTATTGAGCTTTTTTAGCAACGGCTTTAATTCTTCGTGAAACATAAAACAATTTTGACAAAAAGGATTATTCAACCTACAATTTTGTAGGTTGAATAATCGTGCCTTATGAAAGGTCTTATATGACTATTAAAAAGGATAAGCAACCAGCGGTAAAAAGAGAACTACAGGAACTTTTACTGCTGTTTGAAGTTAGTCAGATTCTTGATCAGTCAATAGAGTTGGCCGAAGTTGTAGGCCCAGTTCTGGAGGCCATCGCCAGACAGATGGGGATGATGCGGGGCACCATTACACTCTTGAACAGACAATCCGGCGAGATAATGATTGAAACCGCCCACGGGTTGTCTGAAGTTCAGAAGGAACGAGGAAGATACCGCCCTGGTGAAGGAATAACCGGACAAGTCGTAAAAACCGGAAAACCGGCTATTGTTCCTCACATATCGGATGAGCCCATGTTTCTGGATCGGACAGGGGCGCGCAAACGCCTTCAGAAAACCGACATATCCTTTATTTGTGTCCCCATAAAGATAGGAAACGAGGTTATTGGAGCGCTCAGCGCTGACAGACTTTTCGAAGAGGGCGTTTCGTTCGAGGAGGATGTTCGATTACTATCCATTATCGCGTCCATGATCGCTCAGGCGGTTCGGTTACGACAGGAAGCTCAGGAAGAACGGCAAAGGCTCCTGGAGGAAAACGCGCGTCTGCAGAGTGAACTGCGGGAAAAATTCAGGCCATCCAATATCGTCGGCAACTCCAAAGTCATGCGCGCTGTTTACGATCTGATTTCTCAGGTATCACCGAGTGAGGCCACTGTTTTGGTCAGAGGAGAAAGCGGCACCGGCAAGGAGTTGGTGGCTCACGCTATTCACTATAACAGTCCAAGGGCCGATAAGCCTTTTGTGAAGGTAAACTGCGGCGCCTTGCCAGAGAGCGTTGTGGAAAGCGAACTTTTCGGCCACGAGCGTGGAGCGTTTACCGGCGCTATCGCCACGCGAAAAGGGCGTTTCGAGTTGGCCCATGCGGGCACGATCTTTCTGGATGAAATTGGAGACTTGTCCCCAACAACCCAGATCAAACTTCTTCGAGTGCTTCAGGAAAAGGAGTTTGAACGTGTAGGCGGTTCTACGACTCTGAAAATAGACGTGAGAATCATAGCGGCGACAAACAGGGATCTTGAGACCTTAATCGCTGAAAGCCTTTTCAGGAGCGACCTCTATTACAGACTCAACGTATTTCCCATACACGTTCCCCCGCTAAGGGAGCGAAAGACGGACATACCGTTACTGGCGGACTATTTTATTGAAAAGTACAGCCGCGCTAACGACAAACCTGTTTTAAGAATTGCTACGCCCGCCATAGACATGCTCATGAGTTACCATTGGCCGGGTAATGTCAGGGAGCTGGAAAACTGCATCGAAAGAGCGGTTCTCTTGAGTTCCGACCAAGTGATTCATTCCCATCACCTTCCGCCAACCCTACAAACAGCCGAGGCTAGTGGCACAGGCCATTTCGGGACGTTGGACTCCACACTTACAACGGTTGAGCGTGACCTGATCGTTGACGCTCTAAAGGCCGCTGGGGGTAACAAGGCGAAAGCGGCTCGGGCTTTGGGCCTGACAGAGCGTATCATGGGTTTGCGTGTCCGAAAGTATGGGATAGATCCGACCAGGTTTCGTACGTTATCGTAACAACAACGTAGCTTAAAGATACATTTGTGTATCTTTTTCATTCAATTTTCGGTTCACAACCATTGATCGATTCAGGCTATCCAAGGTTATTTCGAAGCCTTACGTATTTTGTTTCTGATGTTTACAACTTTGGCGCCACGCTTGCTCTGTCTCCATTAAAACTTAAGCCCCGGTTCACACAAAGAACCTGTTACTCGAAGCAAAACCGCATGAGAGCGCTCAGCAAAGACGAGAAGATAATAGGCTTAAGACTAAGCAAAAATAATGGAGGTAGTAGAAAGATGAATCAAGCTGATAATGCCTGGGTTCTAGTGTCTTCAGCCCTAGTTTTGCTGATGACGCCCGGTTTGGCGATGTTTTACGGCGGTATGACCAGGGCCAAGAACGTTTTGTCAACGATGATGCACAGTTTCTTTCTGATCGCTCTGGCATCGATAATCTGGATGTTTTACGGTTTCAGTCTCGCATTTGCTCCGGACGCTTTAGGAGGATGGCTGGGAGGGTCGCACTACTTCTTTCTTAACAATATAGGGGCGTCTTTGTTTCCGGACCTTGTGGATCCTTCAAAGACCATGACTATTCCAGGCACAACATTCATGATTTTCCAGTGCATGTTTGCGGTTATTACACCAGCTCTAATTACTGGAGCTTTCGCCGAGAGAATGAAGTTCAGTTCGTTTGTGCTGTTCATGATATTGTGGATCACGTTTGTATACTGTCCGGTGGCTCACTGGGTCTGGGGTCCGGGTGGATGGCTCGCCGGCATGGGGGCTCTTGACTTCGCAGGTGGCACGGTTGTCCATATAAACGCTGGTGTAGCCGCCCTGGCTTGCGCTATCGTAATAGGCAAGAGAAAAGGTTATGGCCAGGTGGCGATGATTCCTCACAACCTCACACTGACGCTGCTTGGCGCAGGCCTGCTATGGTTCGGCTGGTTCGGTTTCAACGCTGGTAGTGCGCTGGCAGCAAGCGAAGGAGCGGCAATGGCCTTTGTTGTAACTCATATGGCCACATCCGCCGCTGCTCTTTCATGGTTGGTCGCTGAATGGATTATTAGAGGTAAACCCACCACTCTAGGTGTCGCTTCAGGCGCAGTAGCCGGTCTCGTAGCGGTTACTCCGGCTTCGGGATTCATAGGGCCTGTTTCCTCGGTCATTTTGGGAGCCGTGGCCGGCGTGTTGTGTTACCTGGCAGTGCTTGCCAAATCTTCTCTGGGTTATGACGATGCGCTGGATGTCGTGGGCGTACACGGAGTTGGCGGTATCTGGGGCGCAATCGCCACTGGGCTGTTCGCGTCGAAAGCTATCAACCCGGCCGGCAGTGACGGGCTATTTTTTGGTAACCCCGGGCAACTATGGATTCAAATTGTGGCTGTGCTTGCCACCGTTGTCTACTCTCTCGTTGCCACGCTGATAATCCTTTACGTAGTGAAAGCCATCGTTGGGCTCAAGGTAACTGATGAAAACGAGGTCATTGGCTGCGATACTTCCGAACACGGAGAAACCGCATACAACATTTAAACAATTATAACGTGTCCTGGAATCGTGGCCAGTGGCTACAGAGTCCGGGACATCATAAACTGATGAACAAATTAGCGAACTAGATGGAAGGGGATAGGAATGAAAAAAGTAGAAGTAATTATCAAACCTTTCAAACTGGATGATGTAAAAGAGGCCTTGCACTCGATTGGAGTCCAGGGGATGACCGTAACCGAGGTCAAAGGTTTCGGCAGACAAAAAGGACACAAGGAGATTTATCGCGGAGCCGAGTACCTTGTCGACTTTCTTCCGAAGATCAAGATTGAAATGGTGGTTGAAACAGCGATCGTGGACCAGATCATAGAAAAGGTGATATCAGCCGCAAGAACGGGGACAATAGGTGACGGGAAAATCTTCGTATTTCCTGTAGAGACGGTAGTCAGAATAAGAACCGGAGAACGGGACGCTGACGCCATATAGAAATCAAAGGGAGAAAGTCTGCCGAAATGCAGGCCTTCTCCCTGAAAAGCATCACTGAAGAACCTACAAAAATGTCCTACTGAGTCGTTTATTATTACCAAATGGTAGGAATTTTCAGACACAAGACGTGTAAACGAGCTTGAGCTAATTATTTAAGTTCTTTGATTTCAGTTCGTTAGCTAATGTTTACTTGAACGTGTATCTGTTGGCACATCAATTGCTGAAATGCCAAAATTGTGAATTCGGCATACCAACGGATCCACGTTCAGGCCTTGTGAGTTGGTCGAATGTATGCAGGCGGACCTCCTCCGTAAGGGCTTTGGACAATTTACGAGGAGGGCTTTTTATGAACCCTGCCGACACTGCGTTTGTCATGATCTGCTCGGCTCTGGTGTTGGTTATGACTCCGGGTCTGGCGATCTTTTACGGCGGCCTGACAAGGTCCAAGAATGTGCTCTCTACAATGATGCACAGCTTTTTTCTGATGGGTCTGGCGTCAATATTCTGGTTGATATTGGGCTATACCCTGTCATTCGGCCCTGATGTCGGAGGATTTATAGGAAACCTGACGTACTTCTTCGGACACGGAGTAGGATCTGAGGTAAAAGAGGGGCTGACTATACCGCATTCCGTGTTTTTCGCCTTTCAGACGATGTTTGTCATTATTACTCCAGCGCTGATTTCCGGGGCGATTGCCGAGCGAATGCGTTTTGGCCCTTTTGTGCTCTTCACACTTTTGTGGATGACCGTTGTTTATGCCCCTATCTGTCACTGGGTGTGGGGTGGTGGCTGGTTGTCGAAGTTGGGTATACTGGACTTCGCAGGCGGTCTGGTTGTTCACCTGAATTGTGGAGTAGCCGCTTTGGTGGCAGCGCTCGTGGTTGGAAAGAGACGCGGTTACGGAACAAGGGCGTTTATTCCCCATAACCTGACACTGACGCTGCTTGGCGTCGGTCTGTTGTGGTTCGGGTGGTTTGGGTTTAACGCCGGAAGCCGTTTGGCGGCCGACGGAGTTGCGGGAAACGCTTTTATAGTAACTCACATGGCAGCGGCTACTGGAGCGATCACCTGGGTTGTGGCCGAATGGATTCACAGAGGAAAGCCCACCACATTGGGGCTGGCTTCCGGAGCGGTAGCCGGTCTTGGATCTATCACCCCTGCTTGTGGATACGTCGGACTGGAGGCTTCTCTCTTCATTGGAGGAATTGCGGGAGTAATTTGTTATATGGCGGTGCTGGCAAAGGATAGTCTCGGCTATGATGATTCCCTTGATGTTGTCGGGATTCACGGCGTCGGCGGTATATGGGGAACATTTTGTACGGGACTTTTCGCTTCCCGGCTGATTAATGCGGAAGGAGGAGACGGTCTTTTATTTGGTAACGCTCATCAACTGCTGGTTCAGGTCATCGGGATAGGAGCTGTTTTAGTGTACAGCGCTGTTGTGACAGCTCTGCTGCTCTATGCGATCAAGGCTTTAATGGGCCTGCGTGTAACTCAGGAGGACGAAGAGCTGGGCGTAGACACGACCGCTCATGGAGAAGTGGGGTACAGCCTCTGATCATTACGACTCGAGTTGTAGGGATCAGATTGTTTTATGGAACTCAAGCGCGTAACACTAGTCCAGTAGGATTGGATGGAAAGGGGAACTGAGCAGTTATGAACAAAATTGAGGCGATCATAAAGCCTTTCAAACTTGACGACGTAAAAGAAGCGCTTAATTCTCTGGGTGTTCAGGGCATGACCGTCACTGAAGTCAAAGGATTCGGACGCCAGAAAGGTCACAAGGAAATATACCGGGGAGCTGAATATCTGGTGGATTTCCTCCCAAAAATCAAGGTGGAGGTGGTTGTCCGCTCAGTTTTGGTAGATCAGGTCATTGAAAAGATAATTGCCGCGGCTCGTACCGGCAGCATTGGGGATGGAAAAATATTTGTAACCCCAGTAGAAACTGTCATCAGAATTAGAACGAGCGAGCGTGATGAAGACGCTCTTTGAGTCAACCCCAGCCCTGTGGGAAACTTGAATGTCTGGGTCAGCCCTACGGGCCAACTGATGAACTCGGTCGACAAAATGGCCGTTTGTTTAGGATAAAGAAAGACCAAAGGAGTAACTAATGGGACCAAAAGAAGTATTGGAATTCGCAAAAGCGAATAACGCCGTAATGGTTGATCTGAAATTCATGGATTTTCCCGGTATGTGGCAGCACTTTACCGTGCCACTGCATGAACTCGAGGAAGATTCATTTGAAGATGGTTTTGGTTTTGATGGATCCTCAATCCGGGGCTGGCAACCTATCCACGCGTCGGACATGTTGGTCATACCTGATGCAAACACAGCTTTAATGGATCCGTTTATGGACCACCCCACACTATCATTGATCTGCAATATAGTTGATCCGGTAACCAAGGAAAAATACTCTCGTGACCCGAGAAACATAGCGCAGAAAGCCGAGGCTTACCTTAAATACACGAAAATCGGTGACACGGCTTTTTTTGGTCCGGAAGCGGAATTTTTTATCTTTGACGATGTCAGGTACAGCTATGGTCCCAACCATGGTTTTCACCAGGTCGACTCAATAGAGGGCGTCTGGAACACGGGCCGTGATGAAGAACCCAACCTTGGATACAAGCCTAGGCATAAAGAGGGTTATTTCCCTGTATCCCCAACTGATTCCCAGCAGGATTTGAGATCCGAGATGGTCCTCACACTGGAAAATCTTGGTATCATCATTGAATGCCAGCATCACGAAGTCGCCACCGCTGGCCAGGCCGAAATAGACATGAAGTTCAGCCCGCTAGTGCAAATGGGTGACCAACTCATGTGGTTCAAGTATGTTCTGAAGAACGTGGCCAAGCGTCATAACAAAACTGTAACTTTTATGCCTAAACCACTTTTTGAGGACAACGGATCCGGAATGCATACCCACATCAGCATCTGGAAAGGTGGAGAACCTCTTTTTGCAGGTGACAAATACGCAGGACTCTCCCAGATGGCTCTTTGGGGAATCGGAGGAATTCTAAAACACGCTCCTGCTCTATGCGGAATTTGTAATCCGACGACCAATTCATACAAGCGGCTGGTCCCGGGGTTTGAGGCTCCAGTCAACCTGGCGTATTCTTCCAGAAACCGTTCGGCCTGTTGCAGAATTCCAATGTACAGCGCTTCCCCAAAGGCCAAGAGAATAGAATACCGCACGCCGGATCCTTCATGTAATGGTTATCTGGCGTTCAGCGCCTTGCTGATGGCAGTGATCGATGGAATTGAAAACAAGATGGATCCAGGCCAGCCTCTGGACAAGGACATTTACGCATTGAGCCCCGAAGAACTCAAAGGCGTTCCGTCCACTCCTGGAGATCTTGCAGATGCTCTGAAGGCTCTTGAAAATGACCATGAATTCTTGATGAAAGGTGATGTTTTCACCCAGGACGCCATCGACAAATGGATCGAATACAAAACGGATGCGGAACTTAACCCGATTCGAATGAGACCTCATCCTTATGAATTCGCCCTATACTTTGACATTTAAGAACAGGCCCAAGTTTTCCACTCTGTTTCCTGCGCTAATGTAAGAACAGACAGACCAGTTGGCCGCCAAAATCACTCTTTGATGTTGGCGGCCATTTTTTTCAGATAAGGCGCGTATCAAATCCCGGGTATGTTACAATTGGATCCGGGCCGTACGGCTGGTATGTGACAGTTCGCAGCAAGGGGTTCAACAAGAACAATGATTCTGAGAATAGCTCAAGCGCAAATTAATCCAATAGTCGGCGACATCAAAGGCAATATGCGGAAGATATTGTCGCAAATCAGATTAGCGGAAGCGGCGGAAGCGGACCTTGTCACTTTCCCGGAGCTTGCATTGACCGGCTACCCCCCGGAGGACCTCCTTCTCAGGTCAAGATTTTTATCCGACAACCAGGACGCCTTAATGGATTTGGCGCGAGAGCGTTTTGATGTGGCGGCGCTTGTGGGATTCGCTGATGTGGTGGACGGTGGAGCGCAAAATGCCGCGGCCTTACTATTTGAAGGAGAAGTTGTTGGAATTTACCATAAAATGGAACTCCCCAATTACGGGGTTTTTGATGAAAAGAGATATTTTGCCCCTGGGAACAGATGTTTTGTTTTTGATTTGTCTGGGGTCCGTGTCTCGGTGACAATTTGTGAGGATATATGGATACCAGGATCCATAACGGAGTCCTGCGCCATCAATAACTCCGCGGATATAGTCTTGAACATATCAGGATCCCCGTTCTTCGCCGGGAAATACCAGATAAGAAAGAACATAGCCACACGATTTGCACAGGCTGTAGATTGCGTGGTCTTCTTCAACAACCTGGTTGGAGGCCAGGATGAACTGGTGTTTGACGGAGGCAGTTTCGTTATTGACGCAACAGGCCGTCTCATTGCGTCGGCCGCCAGATTCAAGGAAGATCTTCTGATAACGGACATTGAGGTCTCTCCAAAGCTGAAACCGGTCAAATGCTGGAATCCAATCAGTCCGTGTCCTGAGATTCGTCGTCACGGCGAAGCGCACCGGAGAACCCCTGCCCTTCCTCGCATCACAGAGGAATTGGGCGAGATTGAAGAAATCTTTCAGGCTTTAATATTAGGGCTAGGCGATTACGTCGGAAAGAACCACTTTAAAACGGTTGTGGTCGGTTTAAGTGGCGGTATAGATTCGGCCCTCACTGCGGCCATGGCCGTCGAGGCGCTGGGAGCTGATCGAGTTGTAGGCGTGACTATGCCCTCGGATTTCACATCAAGCGAGACGTTTTCCGATGCGGGACAACTGGCTTCAAACCTGGGGATAAGATTGCTAACCGTTCCCATTGCCGACATACACACTGCATTCCTGTCTGCGCTTCGGGACCCATTTGGGCCTGGGCCTTTAGGGCCTTGAGAGCGAAAACCTTCAGGCCAGGATTCGAGGGGCAATACTCATGGCGCTATCCAACAGATTTGGATGGCTGGTGCTGACGACTGGAAACAAGAGCGAGACAGCGGTTGGATATTGCACATTGTACGGGGATACGGCGGGTGGGTTCGCCCTGATCAAGGATGTTCCGAAAACCCTTGTCTACAGACTGTCAGAATATGCTAACGAAAAGGCGGGCAAGGATATCATCCCTCAATCTATTTTGATAAGGCCTCCCACTGCGGAACTGAGACCCGATCAGAAAGACGAGGACTCGTTGCCTCCATACAGTGTTTTGGATCCTATTTTAAAAGCCTATGTTGAGGACGACATGGCCTGTGAGGACATTTCGGGGTTTCCACCAGACACTGTAAGAGAAGTCAGCGCGAATGGTTGACATAAACGAATACAAACGAAGACAGGCGCCTCCCGGTGTTAAAATCACTCCCAAAGCATTCGGTAGGGACAGGCGTCTACCTATAACAAATGGGAGTTCCAATTGCGTTCGAAGGGAAAGCGAAGAATGAGAACTTTAATATTGACCCATCATCCATCGGAGGGTCCAGGAAATATAGGTAGTTTTCTTCAATCGAGAGGAGTCTCTATTGATATAATTCCACTTTTCTCCGGCGCAAAAATTCCACCGGACGCTTTGTATTACGACGCGATAATATCAATGGGTGGCCCTATGAATGTGTATGAGGAGGATCTCTATCCTTTTCTGAGGGAAGAGACTGCCCTACTCCAAACAGCTCTCAGGCTGAAAACGCCCTTGCTTGGTATCTGTCTGGGGGCGCAAATGATAGCGAAAGCAGCAGGCGCCCGAGTAGTTCAATCTCCCGAAAAGGAATTGGGATGGAGAAAGGTCGGATTGACGGGTCTTGGTAAGTCTGACAGGCTTTTTCTTGGGCTACCTGAGGAATTTTCCGTTTTTCAATGGCATGGAGACATGTTCCAGATCCCCGTCGGGGGCGCTTTGCTGGCATCCGGGGATGCATGCCCCCATCAGGCGTTCAGGTTCGGATCCGGCTACGGACTTCAGTTTCATGTCGAGGTTACTCGCGAAATGCTGGCGGATTGGTTCTCTGGGACTCCTGAATGTAAGCCCATACTGGATGGAATGGACAAAATTCAAGGCAGTCTTTCAATTGTAGCTGACCTTTTGTTCAAGAATTTTCTCAGCTTCATGAAGACATCCAGCTACAGCAGGGGCCTGTAAGGAGTAATAGTTGCCGGAAACATCGGGCTTTGAAAAAATGATCCGGGAGTTTAGGATAACTGTCGGATTCCTGACTGTATTTAGAACTCCAGTAACTCCCGCCCCGGACATGGTCGAAATTGGTCGTTCATCCTGGGCTTTTCCCGTTGTGGGAACCATGATAGGGCTTATTCTTGGCCTTTCGTACTGGATTTGTTCCATTCTGTTCCCTCCGACGATTCTTGCGCTTCTAGTTGTAATCTTGTGGGTTGTCTTGACGGGCGGATTACATCTGGACGGCTGGACAGACTGCTGGGACGCTTTCGGAGCCTCCGTTCCGACGGAAAGAAGGCGCGAGATACTCAAAGACTCGAGGCTCGGGGCTTTTGGCGCCATCGCCCTAATATTGTTGATATTGGCCAAAATCTTGACAATCATGAGCATGAAATCCCCTGTCCTGGGAATTTTTATCGCTCCTGTTGTTGGAAGATCGATGATGATACTTGCGTCGCAGGGGGCTAAGACCCCCGATATCGGAATTGGCTCCGGTTTTCTCCAGGGCGTCGACCGAAGGACTTGCATTTTTTGCTGGATCTTTTCTATAATTGTAGGATTATTCGCCGGACTGACAGGTTTGCTCGCCGTCGCCGCCGCTTACGGAGCAGCGACCTGGTTCCGGGCCTTCTCCGAATCAAAAGTGGGTTTTGTTAACGGGGACGTTTTGGGGTCCATGTGCGAATTGACTGAAGTAACCGTATTGTTGGCGCTTTGCCTTAAATAGGAATTTCTGGATAATGAGACTAGGCACTACCTCATATATTTACAGGGCTGGAGTAAACACTAATGTTCGCCTGCTTGCGGGCCACACCCAAGACATCGAGTTGCTCTTTTTTGAATTGAACGATTCATGGAACAGCTTTCCATCAGAAGAAGAGATCGATGAATTGGCCCGATTGTCATCCGAATTCGACTTGACCTATACCGCTCATCTACCGCTGGACTTATACCTTGCGGATGAAGATCCGGCGATAGATAAGGCGATAACGGTGATCGAAGCCACACGAAAGCTTAAACCCCAAGCCTACATTGTTCATGTTGACTCAAAACACAAGAAAGCGAATTACGATTTCAAGGCATGGGAAAGAAACACTCTCTCGTCTCTGGAAACCCTTATACAAGTCGCTGGTGACCCCGGGAAGATTTGTGTTGAAAACCACGATACGCAACTTCCCTCAATGATGGAACACATATTGGACATGGCGCCAGTTTCATGCTGTCCCGACGTTGGTCATTTGTGGAAACATGGACATAATGCGCTAAAATATCTCGAACAGTGGCTTCCTAGAGCAAGAGTCGTCCATCTCCATGGGGTGGCGGAAACGGACCACAGGAGCCTGGCTTTTGTCCCCTCTTCTCAATTGGACCCCATAGTGGACACTCTGCATAAACACTTTCGTGGTGTAGTCACTATCGAAGTGTTCAATAAGGCTGACTTTCTCGATTCGGTAGAAATATTCTGGAACTCCCTGGCTCGACTTATGAGACGCACGGGAACTCCTGATTCCTTCGCGCTGGACGCCTACTAGGATTATTTATATCTAGAATGAACGTTTCCGGGGGCTTAGACCATCCATCGGAATTGTCGCCCGCTCCATGAGGAAAAACAAAAAGCCGTCTGATAATTATTCAGACGGCTTTTTCATTTCTATCGTTTATGGTGCCGAAGAGGAGACTCGAACTCCTACAGGCTTACGCCCACCAGACCCTGAACCTGGCGCGTCTACCACTTCCGCCACTTCGGCCCATTCGTTATTGTCACATCTTAGACTGGACCTGTCAAGACCAATATTATGCTCTCAAATCGTCTACTGCAATGTCACTCTTGAGGGTCTTGTCAGCGAACTATTCCAGGACCTTTATGGGCTTGAGGCGGGACAGTAGCTTGGCTGGTAGGTTTGGGATCGACGATTGCGTCTATTATACGGACAGGGATCTGGAACACCAAATACGGGATATACAGGACGCTGGCAACCACTGAATTTTCTTCATGAGCCAGCGTGGACCAATATGCTGAATCCGTCCGTGGCCTGGCACGTTTGAGCTAAGCAATATGATTGGGCGCCGAACAACGACACAACCAGGCAAATCAAACAAACGGTCTTTTTCATGGATAACAACATGAGGACCCGCCAGACGAGAGAACTTGAACTAATCTTTCTATGTCTTCAAATCCTTAATTCGATTTCTACACTTGTGTGGTAATTGTCGCATAAAAAACATCTACAGTCAAGAACGGTTTTGGCGACTGTTTTCGCTAATCAAACTTGACCTGATTGGTTGATCCGTATAATCATAAAAGTTACATTTCAAATATCGGTTTTGCGGTTACTTAAAAAGGGGGACGCCCCAACAGGCCCTAATTTATGGATGGCAGACCTAACTGCAGAACTTGATCGACTGAATTTCCAGGCACAAAACTTGCCATTGTAATTCGTACGATAATATTATGACTTAAAAATAAACGTCGGGGCATCATGTTCCTTTGCCGAAAAGCGCCAATAGCCCATAGACAAAATAAGAGAGTCTTCCAGGAGGTGAGGTCAATGATTGAATTCTTTGGGAGGAAGGTGTCTCAAAAGGGAGGAGGAAGACCCTATATAATGTCGGCAAAGCTAAAACCGCCGGTAAAATTCTTTATTGATGATTTTCATTATCATCTTGACAAAAAGCCCTTACTGGACAGAGTTAGCCGTTATAGACTTATGCCCTGCGTTTTTGAGTTGCTGAGATTTACTGAGGAATGGCCTGAGAAGGGAAGTGGCGAGAATTATTACGTGTTTACAGGCCAAACACCAGACGGAACATATTTCAAAGTAGTCGTAAGAAGGGAAAATCCAAACTACGTTTTACAGACTATTTATCCGTTTAAATAAAGAAAACCCATGTGCTCTCATGCCGTGGTTTGAAACCGTTGGGTTGGGACGAGCAGACGGTTAGCCTCTCGATTTATCTTACCCCTCGGACGGCAAGGTGGTGAGGCGCTTACGTCCTCTGCACATGGGGTGTCCAATACACTTAAAAGTATAATATGTTTTATTTATATGTCAATTGTTTATATTACACTGCAAAGGCTCTAACTTCTCACCTAAATAGTTCCCCAAGGCTGCGCCATAAATTGCCCCCAAATGAATTGGCAAAGCCAACCCGAGAACAGTAGCAACTAAAGTATTATTGACAGGCGCCCTAATTTAGTCGTAGAAGCTGTACTGATTTTGTTGAGATTATTGAGTCTACGAGGTTTTAGCAATGGCCAATCGAGAATTGTTGCGCAAGAAAAGAGATGATATTTTAAGATTAGCCGCTACTTACGGGGCTAGAAACGTTCGTATTTTCGGTTCCGTGGTGAGAGGCGAGGCTGGCGTGGACAGCGACATAGATTTTCTTGTTGATATGGAGCCTGGGCGCACGCTTTTTGACCTTGGAGGATTGCTCTTTGAACTCCGAGAGTTGCTTGGCGTTGCAGGTGGATGTAGTGCATAGAAGATGGCCTCCGAGAAAATGTTCGGTCTCAAATCTTGAAAGAAGCGGCCCCGTTATGAGGGATGACCGAGCCCGGCATGTCGACATGTTCGACATCATGAATAATATTCAGAAATAAACTGATATTGGGAGAGAAGCTATCAAAGAGCTGAAACACATCCCAATATTCCAGCCAAGCAATTTAATATTCTTCGCATTTCTACCAGATGGTAGCGCCACCGCCACTGAATTTTCCGGCAGTGAACTGATTGTAATTACGAATGATTGTTTGTTCAAAATGTTTACGGTCGCAGACCTCGCTAAAACCAGTTTTATTTATGTCTCAACGTTTTTGAAGCGCTTTTTTGATCTTGACCTTAGCGTTTCTCGAACAAACTTTATTTCTGTTACTTGACAATCACAGTTCTCAAAACAATACTGAATAACATATAGCACGGCAACTAATCAAAAAAAGGATGGCTCAGGGACAAAATGTCGGAATACGATATTCTTCTCGGAGAGTCGGGGACAAAAGCTAACCTCATGGGGAACTACGCTTTTGTGAGAGGCATGATTGAAAGTGGGGTCCAGGTAGCTACGTGCTATCCTGGAAGCCCAACGGCTGAAATGGCGAACGCCTTACTGGCGATATCGCAGAAAGCCGGTATTTATTTCGAAATTTCTACCAACGAAAAGGTTGCTTTAGAAATTGCGGCGACATCCGCGATTGTTGGACGTCCATCCGTATGCTGGATGAAATCAGTCGGGCTCAATGTCGCTGCCGACACTGCTGTTCAACTCTCATACCTGACCATGCCGGGTGGACTCGTGGTGATTCTTGGCGATGATCCAGGGCCTCTGAGTTCGCAGAATGAACAAGACAACCGTTATTACGCCAGACTCGCGTATGTTCCGTTTGTCGAACCTTCTGATCCCCAGGAAGCTAAAGATTTCCTGGTATCCGCTATGAAGGTTTCTCAAAAATATCAGGCCCCGATTTTTGTGCGGGCCACTACTCGAAATTGTCACCAGGTCGGACCTGTAATTTTTGGCGAAAAGGCTTCTCCACAGGCTTCACTAAACTGGAATAACGAAGAGATGAAACGTGAAGGCGGCTATGTACCCTTACCGGGAACTTTCCCGCCTCTCAAACGTAAAGCTCTCCAAAATCTTGTCAAAATCCGGGATGAATTTGAAAACCTTGGCGTCAACAAATCAATACGGGTAGGACCTGATGAGCCTACAACAAAAATAGTTTCTTACGGGCATCCTTTTCAGGCGACGGTTAGCGCTCTGGAGCACATTGGAGGAAGCGCTGAAATCCTGAAGCTGGGAATGACTCATCCCCTACCCAAAGCAGCCATCGAAAGATTTATCGAATCCGGGGACCAAGTCCACATTATCGAAGAACTGGACCCTATTCTAGAAAAAGAGATAAAGAGTTTTTGTTACGATCAAGGGATACAGGCAAATATCATCGGAAAGTCCGGTCTGGAAGAGGAACTCGATTTGATGTTGGGGGAATACGATCCTACCAGACTGGTAAAGATCCTGGGACAAAGACTTGGACTGGACACATCCCTGGATTACTCCGAAAGTTCGGTGACAGCTCCCGTCAGATCTCCACAACTTTGTCCGGGCTGTGGGCACAGGACTGCCTTCTACGCGACCAAGAAGGCTATTGGCAAAGACAAGGAAGCTTTCTCAATGGCTGACATAGGGTGCTACTCCCTTGGGTATCTTCCACCCTACAATCTTGGAAACCTCCTGTATTGCATGGGATCCGGCGCTCCTGCAGCCAGCGCAATGTCAAAGGCGTTTCCGTCGGAGCCGGTCATAAGTTTTGTTGGAGATTCGACATTTTTTCACGCCGCTATGCCGGGAATAGTTAACGCGGTTTACAACAAACACCGTCAGGTGATTATGGTGATGGACAACGGCATCACTGCCATGACAGGCCATCAACCGAATCCAAATAGCGGTTTCGGAGCCAACGGCCCTTCTCCAAGAATATCAATTGACGAAATTCTAAAAGCTTTCGGAATCCGCTTTATTGAACGAGTGCCTTCCTATGATTGCGCCAAAGTGGAGGAGGCATTGAAAAGAGCTTTCGAGTTTGCGCAATCTCCCGATGGAGGAGTGGCTGTTGTCATCCAGCAAGAGCCGTGCGCTCTATATAGAACACGAATGGAACGTAAAGCCGGAAAACTGGCCAACCCTCTTCGAATTGACCTGGACATTTGTCGAAACATACAGAACTGCCTCAAGGGCTTCGCTTGTCCGGCTATTGAAAGGTCAGATGATCAGAGAGTCTTTATCAATACCGATTTGTGCATTGGCTGCGCTACCTGTGTTCAAACTTGCCCTATGAAAGAAAAGCCGATGAAAAGGATCGAAGATTTCCAGAGGGTTTAAAAAATGAATGGATCTAACTTGAACATCTATGTAAGCGGAGTTGGAGGATTCGGAATTGGGTCCGTTACTCGCATTCTTTCTTCAGCGGCTCAAATAAGGGGTTGGAAGGCTATAGGTTCGGAGACACACGGCTTGGCCCAACGCGGAGGAGTGGTAATCTCAACCTTGAGAATTGGTCAGGACATCGGGGGAAGCCCTTTGATAATTAAGGGCGAGGCCAACATAGTTGTTGCTCTTGAACCTCTTGAAGCGTTGCGCTCAATGCCTTATTTGAAACGTAACGGAGTAATTATATACAACACTCAGAGATTTCAGCCCTTGGCAGTAAGGCTCGGGATGGCCGATTACCCTCCCCTGGATGCAATTAAGCTGGAACTCGAGAAAGTCACAAATAGGGTTATACCTGTCGACGCAAGCGCAAAAGCGAAGCAATTAGGTTTGTCAGAAAGCGCTAATGTTATTCTCCTGGGTAGACTTACACGAGACAGGGCTTTGCCTTTTGACATGGAAACTATGATAGAAGCTGTCCGACAAACTACCCCTCCACAATATGTTGACATCAATATCAAAGCGCTTGAGGTTGGTTAGGCGTTAGGAAGATTCCGGGCGTAAAGTCGGGATTTTCAATTACGATCTAAAGTTCCAGGCCAAGAAGACATGCGGCGTTTCGCCATAAAATGGCTTCTATGACTTCAGGATTGTACGGCAACCTTCGCACCTGCTCAACCTGTGACTTGATAGACCAAAGGTTAGGCCAGTCACTCCCGAATACAAAGCGATCATAGTATTGCTCTAGTTTTGGGAAATGGTCGGGTATTTGCGCTGGAGGGATGCCAGAAATGTCGATGTAAAGATTGGAATGTCTTCTTAGCATCCACTCGGCTTGCTTATACCAGAATGGTCTGCCACCATGACACATGAGAATTCTAAGACGTGGAAAATCATTCGCCACATCATCCAGGAGAAGCGGGTCAGCAAAACGAATTCGAGTGTTGGGAAACAGTGATGTCCCTGTATGGAACATTACTATCGAGTCAAGGCTCTGAGCGACTTCATAAGCCGGGTACATTCTAGGATCGGCTGGGTAGTAATGGCCATAAGACGGTAGAAGTTTCAATCCCTTGCACCCTAAAGACTTTAGAGCATGTTCCGCCTGGACCCCGCAGCCAATCGACGAATTTATATCTATGGAGCCAAACGGCATCAGACTGGTGTCACCTCCGGCGAACTCTACGGTGAATTCATTCGGAACTACCCCTGTGACCTTTGGTGAGTATTCCGAGAGCAAAACAGCCTTGTCAACTCCTTCAGCCCGAAGAAAGGCCCCGAAGGTTTCAGGAGTCAGAGCCTCCATCGCCTTTAAAGCCTCCGCTCCATACTGTGCGATGAAATAATCTATGAAGGAGTCGATGAGATGCTCGCGTTTACCCACATGCACATGAAAGTCAATAACATTCAATTTTGTTACCTTCCCTACTGATATTCAGGACCGATGAGCGCCCATCATCAAGGGTCCCCCAATAGGTGTTTCCACTTTCATCTGAAAAGACTTAGTTGTCGTAAATAAATTTGCCCTAGGCTGGGATCCTGTGAATACCTCACATATCTGGCATGGGTTTCATTAGCTGAGTAATGTTCAAAACCGGGCCACTGGTCATAAGGATCTGTTTTTGTATTTTCTTCGGCAAACCAGTTTTTCCAATTCTGGCCATCTTCCGAGAAATCTATTTTCCATGACTTTGGAACGGTCTTCTCATTTCCCCAGACAATTCTGAGACGTGATATCGGGACGGATTTTTCAAGATCCAAGAGCACAGCGGAATCCTTCCCAGCAGGAATTTCCAGGCCTCTTGGTCCAGGATATCCTTTCAGGATGCTAAGCCCGTCATCTCTGGCTTTGCCGGAAACCAACACCTTCGCGTCCTTTGAATAGTCAGAAAAATACGAATCAGGTGGCGACTGCAACCTGTTGGATTCTGTCAACTGAAGGCCAAAAATTTTCTGTTTGACATCATTGAAAAGGGCCTTCGCTATCACGTAATTGGCGCCGTTGGTGAGGTGACACCAATCAGTAAATACCCATTCATGAGTAGTATCAAATAGTTGGGTTAGATCCGCTACTTCAAAATTCGCTTCCTCCGCTCGTTTCTTAATCTTGTCCACAAATTCGTTATATGTCATGCGAGAATCGTAGAATCCTATCTTCTCCATGCCTGTGACTTTTTCTATCTCCTGTTCAATAGGCGTACGCTCTTTCTTGCAGTTCCTGAACATCGGTTGCAAGGCAAACACATGCGGTACCCGATCTGACTGCAAACTGGAATGATATATGGCCATCACATCAGCAACCTGCTGAATATTATTTCTAAGGTATTGCATCATTTCCGGAGTCGGATCCTGGGGGTGAGCCGCAAATCCCCTATTCTCCATCAGAATGCCGGGCCCTTCACCTTTTTCCATAGCCAACCAGGTAAAAAAATACGTGTTGCGTTTCAGCCATAGAGTGACGTAGTTGATGAGGCCCTTCGAACTCATGTCCATGATTTCACTGGTAACTTCGAAATAAGGCCCTTCAGTAAAATAGTTCCAATCCTTCAACGGCCGGGCCACAGTATGGACCTCATTCGCCCCATCAAGAGCTATGACCAAATCCGGACTATAGAGACGCAATTTAGCCAGGTAGCGCATTAGATTGTTTTGATAAACAAACCCGGCCACACCGGCGTTGATTACACGAACTCTTTTCCCCTGTATTTTTTGTCTGATGTCGGGGTCCGCATTCATCAGTTCCTGGATAATATGCGGGATAGTCCACCGAAAAGTTACTTCGTAATAATCACAGATAGCGTCCGAAGGAGGAACAGGGCCTCTTCCATAGACTACGGAACCACCGGTAACGATAACCCTGAATTCATCTTTAGGTTTTTCCGCTGGGACGTTTTCAAAATCCTTGAAGCTTTCATCGTCGATATACTCGAGAGAGTTTCCGAGGCGGGTGTTCCTGACAGCCGCAAATCCCGGGGTAGGCTCGTACCCGAATTGAGGAGCCACCGTCTGGGAACTCCTTCTGGCGAGATCCATGTCCCTGCCCTTATAAGCCTGTCCAAGCGGAGATTCCTTGACCTTGAGGTACGCGTAGTATTCAAGTCCAGCTAGAGCGCCAAAAATAACCGCAAAAATGAAAGTTATATATAAAAAAACAAATACAAATTTCCCGAAAAATCCCTTTGGTTTCTTAGTTTCTGTAAGACTCACTTTTCTTTCTCATCTGGAACAAAATATTGCTAAGGCGTTTCTGAAGAAAAAATCTCTTCAGAAACGCCTTTGGATTGAACTGCGCATCGAGCATCGTCTGTGCCTAAATGACCTGTTTCAAGGCTCACTTGATCAAGGAGCGACCAGTTCCAAAGTCTATTAGAACAGAGTGTAAATAAACGGAGCGGCGGCTGGTGACAAAGAAGCCAAAATTATAAATCCCGAAAGAATTACAAGGACTATCAGTATGGGGGCTAACCAGAATTTCTTTCTGACTTTCATGAAATCCCAAAATTCTTTTACCAATGACATGTTTATTCCTCCTTAACGCCCGGCCCCTAAAGCCTTCATTAACAAATCTGTATCAGCGCCATTAAGTGTCTGCGTCAACTGTTCTCTCCCACTGCGGAACCAACACTAAAACTGTTTCTGATATCTCTCGACACTGACGTCCGGCTCCTGTTCCTTCTTCTGCCAATAAGTGGTCGCATTAGGATCCAATTTTCTATCCATAGGATCTTTTGCGAAAATCTTCATGGTAAATCCCGTCGGGACAATTACCAGGAAAAATATCACTGTCAGTAATGCCCGTGAAACAAAGTAGCCCTAAAATAATCGAAAACGATACCCAGACCCTATAGATGAGTCTGAACAACGGCGGGACAAGTCTGCAAAGGAACAACGCCGCCCCAACGCCTATCCATATGTAGCCGTTGGAGGATCCTTTCCAATATACGAGATAAGCGCCTATTAGGCCAGGCAGCCCAAGAAATATCAGAGCTAGAACATTTAGGTCCCGCTTGGTTGGTTCACGATACGCCGCTTTGATCTCTTCTCTTATTTCCGAGACAATACTCATAGTAATCTATCGACTCCGTTCATGGAAACGTATCCGCACTGTTACTTGATTGGTTAATCAAGCTCATACTGGGTTCTCCAGTTGGTATCCTCTTTCAAGGGTGGCTGGGCCTTCTTGTCCAGAAGATATGAGCCCAGGACCAGATAATCCATTTCTGTTCTCATAAAACATAGATACGCGTGTTCCGGGCTCATTACAATCGGTTCGCCTCGAACGTTGAACGACGTGTTTACAATTACAGGACATCCGGTTTTTTCAAAAAATTTGGAAATCATCTTGTGATAGTCAGGGTTGGTCTCCTGGTGCACCGTTTGAATCCTTGCTGAATAATCTACGTGTGTCACCGCTGGAATGTCAGATCTTGAAACATTCAGTTTATCTATTCCCCACAGTTTTTCCTGTTCATCCGTCATATGCCTACGGATTTTCTTGTTTACATCGGCTACCAACAACATGTAGGGAGACGGTCTGTCAAGCTCGAAAAAGTCCTGGACTTCCTCCATGAGGACTGAAGGGGCGAAAGGTCTAAAGCTCTCCCGATACTTGATTTTGAGATTCATTTGACTCTGCATTTCAGGATTCCGGGGGTCTCCGATTATGGATCTGGCGCCCAAAGCTCTAGGGCCAAATTCCATACGACCGTTAAACCATCCTATCACCTTACCCTCGGCGATGAGATCAGCCACCCTGTCAGGTGAACTTCCGTTCCCCATGAATTGATAAGGATAGCCTCTTTCATCGAGAAATCTTTTTACGTCTTCGTTGGGAAATTCCGGGCCAAGATATGATCCGTACTGCGAATCATGCATATTGTCTGTTTTTCTTTCAGCGCCCAAGAGATTATACCAAACGAAAAGCGCAGCGCCTAAGGCGCCTCCTGCGTCACCAGAAGCCGGTTGAATCCAGATGTCTTCGAAAGGACTCTCACGCAAAATTCTGCCATTGCCCACGCAATTGAGAGCAACCCCTCCCGCCATGCACAAATACTTTTCTCCGGTGATTTTGTGGATGTGCCTCGCGGTACGAAGCATCACTTCTTCCGTAACAACTTGAACGGATTTCGCTATATCCATTTCTCTCTGAGTGAGCTTGCTTTCAGGCTTTCGGGCCGGACCTCCAAACAGTCTTTCGAAAGCTGAACCGGTCATAGTGAGTCCATACGGATACGTGAAATAATCCATGTTGAGCTTGAATGATCCGTCTTCTTTTATGTCGATGAGTTCCTTAAGGATCAAATCGACGTATTTCGGTTCTCCATAGGGCGCCAACCCCATGACCTTGTACTCACCAGAATTGACCTTGAACCCGGTAAAATAGGTAAAGGCCGAATAAAGCAGCCCCAAAGAATGAGGGAACTTAATTTCGTAATCGATTGTCAGTTTGTTACCTACCCCTACACCAAAACTAGTCGTAGTCCACTCGCCTACTCCATCCATTGTCAGGAAAGCGGCTCTATTGTAAGGAGAAGGGAAAAAAGCGCTGGCGGCGTGTGACTCGTGATGCTCCGGAAAAAGTAGCGTCCCCTCATAGCCCAGACTCTTTTTGATCAAAGATGGCAGATGAAGTTTCTGTTTGAGCCAAAGAGGCATAGCCATAAGAAAAGACGCCCAACCTCTCGGCGCAAAGGCAAGGTAGGTCTCCAAGAGCCTTTCAAACTTGATAAAAGGTTTGTCGTAAAACACCACATAATCAACGTCTTTTATTTCTATCTTAGCGTGTTTTAGGCAGTAATCGATCGAGTCATAAGGAAAACGATGATCGTGTTTAATTCTGGAAAACCGCTCTTGCTGAGCGGCCGCCAGTATAACTCCATCTTGAACCAGACACGCAGCGCTATCATGATAGTATGCGGATAAGCCGAGAATATTCATTTAAACCTACCTGAACAAATTCCATGTCCTTAGCTTGATCACGGGTTCTGACATCTTGATCTGCCTGTATCGTACGAAACGCGCCTGAACAGGTTCGGAACCATAATATTCAAATCCAGGCCAACGAGAGTAATTATCTGTTTCTTTGTTGGAACCGGAACAAAAATGTTTCCAATTATTGTTGTCCTCTGAAACTTCAATAAGCCATTCCTCAGGTGTTGATCGCTCGTCGCCCCAAACAATCCTGAGACGACTGATATTGTAAATCTGCTGGAAATCCAGAACAATCTCGGGCTTGAGATTTTCGTCGAGCTTAGATGAAACGTAAAGCGCTTCCCCTGGATACCCTCTCTGGAAATTCTGGGGACCAGACATAGGATTTGCCGAAGGTGGGGCGCTCAGGACCTCGCTACCCGCTACTAGATCCCAAAAAAAACTGTCCTTGTTTTCAGTAGAATCTCCGGGCCCAAGCGGTTTGCCCAAGAAACGCTCCTTGACGACATCAGATAATTCCTTGGCGAGCAGATAATTAGCGCCTGCGGTCAAATGACACCAGTCAGTGAAAACCCATTCCGAAACGTCATCAAAATACTGTGAAAAATCTATCAGGAAGTATCCCTTTTTTTGGGCGCTCTCAACAAGTTTCTCAATCAAAAGCTTGTAAACTTTATCAGAGGGAACCCCATAATATTGGCGATATCCTTCCATTTCGGTTATGATTTTTTCTTTCTCGTTTATCGGTTTATTGGTCAAGTAAAACCATGGTTGTAGAGCCAGAATATGCGCTACTCCATCATTTTGAAGCAAGGAACTGTAATCTTCGACTGTCTTGACCACCACACCTACGTTACGGTCGAGATAGCGGGAACTCTCCTCAGCCGACAGGCCTTGTTCGTCTTCTGATTCTTTGAAGTCTTTTTTGGAGTCGGCTACACCCCTATGTGAGCGGGTTTTAACATTGATTTCCTGAAAGAGATCCTGTCCAGCCCAAAGATACGTCATCAAATACGTGTTGTTCTTTAGCCACAGCGTCAGATAGGAGGAGAGACCTCCTGCGCTGTACGAGCACATGTCTCTCAAGATGTTGTTGTACTGTCCTTCGTGAAAGTAGTTCCAGTCTTTTTCAAGTTTACTGATAAGCGGAAGTTCATTGGCTCCATCTAACGAGATCACCATGTCAGGCTGATAACGCCTAAGCTTCACAGGGTATCTTACCAAAAGATGTTGAAACGCATGGCCCCAAACAGCGGTATTATAGACTTTTATTTTTTTACCTTCAATTAAAGGAGTGGAATTCAGAATCGCCTCCATGTAATGGGAAATAGTTTCTCTAAATTCTATCCCATAATAGTTCATTGCTGAGGTAGCCTCCCCTATGGGCCCCAGCCCAAAAGCCGTGGATCCCCCTGTGAGAAAAATTCTGAATTCATCGGCCGGTTTTTCGATCTCGATATCTCTAGGATCACGAAAGCCTGCGTTGTTGGCGTACTCATAGCGGTTGCCCTTGAGAATATTGTATTCCACGCATGCCCCAGGCGTAAAATCATAGTCATAGTGCGTCACGGGGTGTATTGCGTCTTTACGAACCATCTCAAAGTCATGCGGATAAACTTCCGAGAAATATGATCTGCTCAAGGCGAATTTTGAGATCTTTTCTATCCCTACCAATAGTCCGACTACCGCTAGCACAACAAAGATAACGTAAAGCCCAGCTCTGCCAGTTGTTTTGAGAAAATTGAATATGATAGCTCTCCTGAACTAGTTTATCTTGACCAATCTTCGCTTTGACAAACGAATCATAAATATTTCAGGACAATAGGAGCCCAGAATCAAAAGCTTGGTTCTATTTATATCAAAGCTCCGTCTAAGGCAAGCTAGCTGGACTGACTCTTGGCTCCCGGATTGGAGAAAATACACAAGAGTGTTATAATTAACCCCTAGATTGACCTATCCTTGGGCAACTCAGATATGATTCGCTAGGAGGTTCGGACACCCAGCGAATAGAATTCTGAGACCAGTCTGCTGAAATATTGACAAAATTGGCTCGGAGTCCATTTGACGCGTCGACAGACGAATCAGCGACCGAAAATTCAAAGGAGGCCCTATTATGCAGCCGCGTGGTCCATTGATGATAGAGCATCGACTTATTGAGAGAATTCTGGTTCATTTCAGAGCGGAACTTGAAAGGATAGCTATTACAGGAAAGACAGACCCGGTTTTTGTTGATATTGCTGTGGATTTTTTCCGTACCTATGGTGATAGGACCCACCACGGCAAAGAAGAAGAAATATTGTTCCGGGAACTCGGCAAGAAAAATATGTCCGCAACTGATGGCCGAATAATGCAAGACTTGATAAGTGATCACGTAGTAGGTCGATCCGTTACCTCTGACTTGGTGGCTGCGAACAAACGTTATCGAACCGGGGATGAAGCCGCCTTGAGGATAATTACCGATAAGCTGGCGTTTCTTGCGGATTTTTATCCTCGTCACATTGAGAAAGAAGATAAAGTCTTTTTTCCCTCGATGATGAGATACCTCTCCGAAACGGACCAACAGCTAATGCTTCAAGAATTCTGGGAATTTGACAGGAAAATGATTCATGAAAAGTATAGATTGGTAGTCGAATCACTCGAATAAAGGGTGATTCCTCCTGATTTAGAAACTATAGATTTCAGAAACAGAAACTTGGAATAGGAATGGCGAAGAACTTGACTCTTGATCCCAGCGACCCTGATTTTGAGCCTCGTGTGCGACAAAGCTTCAGCTGGCAGGATGTGATGAAAACAATCGGGGCCGAAATTTTTTCATCCCCAAAATGTAAAGGCTCGTTGATAAAACACAACGAATAAAATGAATTGGAGAAACCTGGCCGGCTGGTGTAATCTTTCCCTACTCATGGCGGAATTCAAAACAGAAAAACAAGAGGAGTTCGTTATGAAAAAGCTATCGATGTCATTTATAGGATTGGCGGCAGGCGCTTTTTTATTGTTCGGAGCATACTGCGTGTCAGTCGCGGCCGAAGCGCCACTCACCAAGTCCGGCGCCCAGGTTACGACTGGCGCTACAGACCAGCGACTTGCCTACAGAATCCACCATAGACCATATTGCTACAAGGTTAAACGTTGCGTGCGCGTGAACAGATTCGGATATTGCAAGCGTTGGCAATGGGTCAGAGTTTGTCCTGGTTGGCGAATTTGATAACTGTGACAAGTTGTTATCAGGGCTGAATTCTACGGCGGCGTCGGATTTATAACCTTGCCCCGCAATTCGGCGCCGTTACCCTGAAAAGCTTTCAATGAGTGACTTCCAGAATTGCGTGGAAGCAGCCAGATTAATTTTGTCCAGAATGGAGAGGAGATAGTGTCGGAACAACAAAAACAGGTTCGTGCGCAAATTGCAGCAACGGCGCAAATGAAAAAGATAATGGCGTCACATTTTCTTGAAATAGATGAGGCCAAGAAAACCGGAAAACAGAAAGTCGCCTGGTGCACCTCGGTTGGGCCTGCTGAATTATTGCACGCCATGGGGTTCCTCGTCTACTACCCAGAAAATCATGGGGCGCTCCTCGGAGCGACCAGAATGGCTACCGATGTAATCCCGCTCGCCAACGCTGTAGGCTATTCACCTGATATTTGTTCATATCTGACTGCCGACGTCGGAGCGTATCTTCAAGGGGTAACTCCATTGACAAAAGCCTATGGGATCAAGAGTGTTCCCAAGGCCGACGTCCTGGTTTACAACACCAACCAGTGTAGAGATGTCCAAGACTGGTTTTCCTTCTATGCCCGTGAATGGAATGTTCCTATAGTTGGGATACATACACATCGAAACATTCGTGAGGTAAACGACTACCATGTAGCCGACATCGTCGCCCAGATGAAGTCAATGATCCCTACATTGGAGCAGGTTTCTGGGAACAGGTTTGACATTGATAAGTTGCGAGAAGTTGTCAGTTTATCTTTGCAATGCACCAAATTGTGGCGTCAGGTTCTTGAATGTGGAGCAGCGGTACCCGCTCCATTGACATTCTTTGACTCCACAATTCACATGGGCCCTGCGGTAGTCCTGAGGGGTAGGCCTGAACCGATTGAATACTATAATCTCCTTATCGAAGAGTTGAAAGACCGGATCAAGAATAAACAAGGCGCAATCCCAGAAGAAAAACATCGATTGTATTGGGATGGAATGCCGGTTTGGGGCAAACTACGGGAGTTAAGTGACCAATTCTTTGGGTTGAAAACCAACGTTGTGGCCTCAACCTACTGCAATAGCTGGATATTTGACGCCTTTGATCCAAAAGATCCGCTCGATTCTATGGCAAAGGCATACACCGAGCTGTTCATTGTGCGGGACGAATCGTACAAAGAATGGTACATGGACAACTGGATAAAGAATTTCCATATTGACGGCGTAATCTTTCATGACGCCAAGACCTGCCCAAACAATTCGAACAACAGGTATTCATTGCCTCAACGCATGGCCAAACGATTAGGACTTCCTACTCTAGTCATTCATGGGGATTTAAATGATCTCCGATGTTATTCGGACGAACAGACAAGAACCAATATTGAGGCCTTTATCGAACAGCTCGATCAAGGATGACCTATTCCACTCCAGCATAGGAGCATGTCAGATAGATTGAGGAAGGTTCAGCTCATTTAGCAATTACAAGAGGCTACGAATTGTTTTGTCCAACGGGTAAAAACCCTTCGTGGCTGAGATACATCAACGAGAACTTCACCGTGAGAGGTTAAATTGGTCTGTGAGTTTTCCGGAGGAATCGACGTTGGTTCCTGCACTACAAAATCCGTCGTTCTCAATAATCAAGGTGATATCGTCGGAAGCCACGTGCTTTACTCCGGCACCGACTTTCAGGAAGCGGCGAATACTGCATGGAGAAAAGCGATAGCCCAAGCGGGACAAGACATAAGCCAGCCCATTCCCGTTTTTTCAACTGGTTACGGTCGTAATAGCGTAAGTTTTTCCGTCAACAGCCTCACAGAAATTTCCTGTCACGCTCGAGGATGTCTTCATTATTTCAAAGGCCCCATGACTGTCGTTGATATTGGAGGTCAAGACAACAAAATCATAAAGCTCGATGCACGAGGAAAGCGCGTAAGTTTCAAGATGAACAGAAAATGCGCCGCTGGAACAGGCGCTTTCCTTGAGGAAATGTCTTTACGCCTTCGTCTGCCCATGGATCAATTGAACGATCTAGCTAAAAACGCTGACGGCGAAGTGGCTCTCGGCAGTTATTGCACAGTGTTTTCTGGAACTGAGGTTTTGGAGAAGATTAAATCAGGCGCCGCTGTAGATAGAATTGTTAGAGGCCTCTTCCATTCCGTAGTCAAAAGAATCCTGGAAATGGACACCTTGACGGACACCGTTGTAATGACGGGTGGGGTAATCGAACATAATCCATTTCTCATAGATCTGCTGAAAACCCACATACAAAATCATGTCGTCACACCACCTCATCCACAGATAATGGGCGCGCTTGGAGCGGCTCTTTACGCCCTCGATGATTGCCGCCAGACGGCAGATTGAACTTGTCACCGAAGTCTCGGGACGCCAGGTGGGCTAATGAAGCAGACCAGTCAAGTAATAGGCCAGTTCAGCAGGAAGACCAAATGAGAGCATTTTCTCAGCGGTTGCTGATGGATTGTAGTTTAAAACTCGACGCCAAACTATTTTCCTGGTTTCACTGTCATAGGTGATATAGCTAGGATCGACGCAGCCACCTCTGGGTTGACCTATGCTGCCGGGATTAAGGATAAGTCTTGATTCTCCCGTGTCCAGGTAAGTTGTTCCATCTGAAAAATGGCTCATAAAGAGAACCTGATCTCCATTGTCATCAAGCAGCATCGGCTGATGCGTATGTCCGACACAAACAATCCTGCGGGGAGCAAAATCGAGACACATTTTTGATTTGAGCTTCTGTCCGGGCCTTATGTAATCCCATTTCTCGGGTTCAAACGCTGAAGAGTGATAAAAACAGCAAGAGTTCCATTCCGCCATTAGGGGCAAGTTACTTATATAGGAGAAATTGTCTACAGTAAGTCTTTGGGATGTCCAGACTATAGCCCTGAAAGCAACGGGATTCATTCGCCACTCAGATTCTGCCAGATTCATGGCCGACCACTCGTGATTCCCCAACAAAATAGTGGCGTTTCCAAGGCCTCGCAAAAGTTCCAGACACTCATTCGGATTGGGACCGTATCCGATCGAATCCCCTAGACAGAACAGACTGTCAGCGCCTTTAACATCAGCCTCCTCGAGAAACGCTTCAAGAGCTTCAAGATTTGAATGCACATCGCTAAAGATTACCATCCGCATTTTTATGGTCCTGGATTTAGCTCATCGTTTCTATCAACTCAAAACTATGCAGCAAACGTGAATCTAGAGCGTCAAGCATAATATAATCCAAACCCGCGCCGGAAAGCATTCCAAGACAAGTGATATCAATATCAATCGGCTGGCGTCTCCTATAACTGCTTCTAAGGTTCGACAGCCCAACTACGGTTTTTACTGGCTCATCGAAAATCGCTCCCGCGGCCAGAAGCCTAATCGTTTTTATGGCAGAGCCTATGCGAAACCAGGAATCGTCCCAACTCAAGCTGGGGAGAATCGGGTCAAAAATCAATCTTTCCAATGGGATATTTGCAAGCGAACAGTGTGTATTAATTTGAAGGGCCAGGGAAATCTTTTCTTCAACACTTGGAGGACTGAATGAGAATTCGTCCATCAGCAATATTATCAGATCGCAGCCACTCTCCGCAGCTAAAGGCAGTATGCGTTCAAGTTTTACTCTTTCCATTGAGAGAGCATTAATGATAGGTTTTGATTCGCATACTGAAAGGCCCAGTTCTATCAATCTCGGGTTGGGGCTATCGAGAATCAACTTCATTGTGCAATTTTCCTGAACAGTCTCCACAAGAAACCTCATACGATCTTCGTGGCGCTTGGGCAAGTGTCCCGGATTAACGTCAACCATCTGTGCGCCTGATTCTTCGATCCTCTTGAGTAAATGTCGAATCGGCTCAGGATCCAGGTTCTTCATCGCTTCACTAACTACCGGATTTAGGCCGTGTAGATTGTCGGCCACAAAAATCATAGAGTCCCTCTAACATATGTCAGTATCTAGGCTGGAAGTAATCAATTCGTTTCTCTAAACTCTTAATCTTTTCAGGACGCTGGAACAATTTTGTTCAGCCTCACAAGCAGCCGATTCCAATTCATTGATTCGCAACCGCCTTGCTTCATGGTCTTCAACATATTCAACGTTTGCCATAGCTATGTGGAATGCGGATTTGGCTGAGCCTCTCATTATTTCCAATACCACCAGCAAGTCTGGAACCAGCCAGCTACGACAATTACGGCCTAGTTCAAGAATCAATTCGACTGAGTCCGCAACTTCCACAACCATTTTGCAAGGGCAGGCTATAGCTTCGGAAACAACACCACTAATTTTCGGCCACCGGTCACCATTTCTAATAGAATCTGCAAGAGAATCATATGCCGAGACATCTCTCTCAATCAGTTTCTTGAAAGAGTTGATCTTGCCTTTTATTTTCTGAAGCAGTTCATCACAGACTTTGCGGGAACATTCCGTTTTCTCAGCCCTTAGCGCCTCGATGCGACAAATTTTTTCAGCTAGGGTTAAGCCTACTAGCGCAGTATAAGAAGATACAGATCCACCACCCGGATAAGGTCTGGGTTGTCTTAACGCATCCATAAAAGTGGACTCTTCAAACCGCATTTTTCACCAGGACTTAAGACTCAGACACATTGGCTGCATCCCTAGTCTTCATGTCTTCGTACCGCTCTATCGCGTGGAGCCTTTCCAGGATACTCAAAGCCTGTTTGTATATAGGGGTGTCTACCATGCGCCCATCAAGACTAGTTGAGGCCCTTCCGTCCTTGACCGCTTCAGTGAAAGCGTTAACTATCCTCCGGGCTAATGATACTTCTTCTTCACTCGGGGCAAAGACGCGGTTCAATATCTGAACCTGATCGGGATGAACACAAATTGAACCCTCAGATCCGAGATTTCTTGCTCTAGTCGCTGAACTTTCAAACGTCTCCAGGTTCCTGAACTCCGCCACACTACCCAATACACCAATAGGGGTTATCCCAAAAGCCTTTGCCGTGATGATCATCTGAGTCATTGGAACCAGAAGAACTGACGAATCACCCGACATTCTAACTCCCAAAGCCGCGCAGTAATCGTCCACGCCAATGCTCATCGATTCAATCCTGGAACTGGATTGGGCTATTTCAGGCAAAAGCAAGATGCCCTGGGGGCTTTCGATATGTATTGAGAATCTGATTTTACCCAGTTCGAGCCCTCTTGAGGCTTCGATTTCACGAGTCATGTAGTCTAACTTGACAACTTGCGCCGCTGTTTCAATTTTGGGGATAAAGATGGCGTCTAAACGCTCACAGACGGCGGCTTCGATGTCATCTTCCAGTAATTCGGGCTCGTTGTTGACTCTTACCATCAGCTTGGAAACGCCTTTTCCAGCTATTGAGATAGCATTCTTGAGCATAGTTCTGGCGTGGATCTTTTCGTGGACTGGGATCGAATCTTCAAGGTCAAGCACCACTGCGTCAGCGCCACGAAGGCAAGCCTTCTCAACAAATTTCGTAACATTTACGGGCGTCATAAGGACCGACCGTAATATTGTCAAATTCATCAAAACTGTCTCCTCAACCATTTCAGAACTAAATTTATTTGAGATTACGATTTCTCGGGCGACAAAATAATGCCCCAAATGTCCAACTTTTTAAAGTACTTCTTTCGCTAATAAATCATGGGCCATATATAATCCGAGACACCGGAATAATTCAGTTTTCGCCGGGAAGTTAGCCAATCATTTCACAATGCTGATTGTCACGAAAAGCGCTTGGCTTACATTACACGACTTTCGAATTGTCAGTAGGCAATGCTTACGCAATTGGAACATTTTGCCCCCGTTTGAAAATTGCTCCGCACAGAACTGGAAGTTTAGCCGCATTTGTGGGAATATAACCGGATACTGAGAAGTCTATACTGTGAACCATTTTTTTTGACTCCGAAAAGCGTTTGAGCTAGAATATGAAGTTCTTCTACAAGTATCGTGAAGACTCATTTATGACTAACCACAGATTAATTCTAGCTTGCGCTCTGGTCACGCTGGTATCCTTCGGATGCAGTCCGTTGAATTACATTCGAGGCGGGATATACAGGAACCTAGATGAAGACCTGACAATTGTAAGCCTCACGGAGAACCCGAACAAGTATCTCAACAAGCAGATTGTGATTTCAGTCAGATATTACAAGAAAAGTGATCTTCCATGTCCACTTGGAGACGATTACGTTAATTTCATCATTGCGGACAGAGTTAGCTACATTACGCTAAATAAAGTTTGGATCAAGAAAGACAAAGCGCAAGTTCTTAATACCCTTAAAGAGATGGAGACCATCGTGATGAAAGCGAGGGTTTTCAAAATCGACAAGGAAAAGGACCCTAATCTTGAAGCGCTTGAAATAGTCAAGGAATGACGAGAATATCTTCTCAGAGCTACTCCCGATACCTGCCGGGACTGGAAAGAATTCACAGTGTAAACGCAGGATAAATATTCAGGAGATTATTTTGAATCGAACGCTTGTTACCAGCGCCCTGCCCTACGCCAACGGAGACATTCATATAGGGCATTTGGTAGAATATATACAAACAGATATCTTCGTACGCTTTTTGAGGCTGACCGGCGAGGATGTCATATATGTCTGCGCCTCAGATTCTCATGGCGCTCCAATAGAAATCAACGCCGCAAAAAGAGGAATGACTCCTCAGGAACTCGTCAGCGAATTTCATAAACGTCATCAAACCGATTTTGCAAGATTTGAAATCGGCTTTGACGAATTTTACTCTACTGACTCTCCGGAAAACCAGAAACATTCTGAAATAATCTATCTTCGAGCCAAAGAAAAAGGTCACATCTCATCTCGGGAAATTGAGCAGTACTATTGTGAAAGGTGCGGCCGGTTCCTTCCGGATAGATACATTAAAGGAACTTGTCCAAAGTGCTCCGCCCAGGATCAGTATGGAGATGTTTGCGAATCGTGTGGCGCTACCTACCGCCCTACAGACCTGAGCGATGCTCATTGCGCAATTTGTGGAGCCGAACCTCAACTTCGCAAGTCAAGGCATTTATTTTTTAAACTTGTCGATTTTTCCGGTTTCCTTGACGACTGGACTTCGTACCCCGGTCGGTTGCAGGATGAAGTTAGAGGATTTGTTAAGTCGTGGATAGATCAGGGACTTAGGGATTGGGATATCTCTCGCGACGGCCCATATTTCGGCTTCAAAATACCTGGAGAAGAAAATAAATTTTTCTATGTCTGGTTAGACGCTCCGATAGGCTACATAGCCGCTACCGAGCATTACTGTTCGAAAGGCCACGGAGCTACTCTTGAAGAATACTGGATAGACCCAAAATCCGACGTGGTGATCCATCATTTCATAGGTAAGGATATTGCGTATTTCCATACGCTTTTTTGGCCGGCAATGCTAAAAGCCGCCGACTATAGAACCCCAACGTTTGTTCATGTTCACGGGTTTCTGACTGTGGATTCTCGAAAAATGTCTAAGAGTCGTGGCACGTTCATCACGGCACGACACTTTGCCGATCAGATCAACCCATGGTTTCTCAGGTATTTCTATGCTTCTAAACTTGGGCCTAGTATTGATGATATAGATTTGAATCTCGAGGAATTTATAAACCGAACCAACGCTGAGTTGGTCAATAACATTACCAATCTCATCAGCCGTTCAGCCGGTTTCTTAAACAAAAGGCTGGACTCAAGGCTAGGGACAATTCCCCAAAACGTTGATGATGTCAAATCAGAGATATTGGCCCATGTTGAAAGGTGTTCCGACGATTACAGATCCCTAAAATACGCAAACGTTGTTAGGAACATCCTCGCCATATCGGATATTGCAAACAATTATGTCCAGAAGAATGAACCATGGTCCTCAATAAAGTCTGATCCTGAAAAATCTCGAAATGATCTTACTTTTGCGATAAATTGTATAAAAATACTCACTGTGCTTTTAAAACCGATTCTGCCAGCTTACACGCTGAAGGTTGAGCAACTGTTAGGAGTTCAGAACCTTAGGTGGGAGGACGCCAAGTTCGATTTCGAAAATCGTGTCATAAACACTTTTGAGAAGCTCGTCGACAGGCTTGAGCCAGGGATTATGGACAGGCTTATTGAGGCTTCAATGAACAATGTAGCGCCAAAACAATCAAGACTAGACATTCCGGATTTCAAGGAAGAAATTTCAATAGAAGACTTCGCTAGGCTTGATCTCAGAGTAGGAAAAATACTTTCCGCAACAGATGTAGAAGGAGCCGACAAGCTCGTAAAACTTCGGGTTGATGTCGGAAAAGAGATCAGAACTGTTTTCGCGGGTATAAAATCGTCATATGCGCCGGATGAACTGGTGGGACGTACAGTCGCTGTCGTATGCAATCTGGCTCCTCGGAAAATGAGATTTGGGGTCAGTGAAGCGATGGTAATGGCAGCCAGTTCACCTGGAGGGAAAATAATCCTGTGTGAATTCGATCAAGAGGCTTTGCCGGGTTCAATAATAAAATAATTTGTCGATAATTCTTGTGCGTTTATATTAGATCAAGTGTATAGATTATTACTTTGAACAAGGTGTTTGTTGTAAATCGCAAGCCTATCAGGGCTGGATCAATTCACTATTTCTAGGGAGGAAGATGGAAATGCCGGTTAAAATTGTCTTGGACGAAAGCGAGATACCGCGAGAGTGGTACAACATTGCCGCTGACATGCCAACCCCTATGCAACCCCCTCTTCATCCTGGCACTCACCAACCAGTGGGTCCAGAGGACCTTGCCCCTGTTTTTCCCATGAATCTTATTGAACAGGAGGTAAGCACAGAAAGATGGATACGAATCCCTGATGAGGTCTTGGACAAGTTGCTGCTCTGGCGCCCTACCCCATTATACCGAGCGCACAAGTTGGAGAAATTTTTAAATTGCCCTGTAAAAATATATTATAAAAACGAAGGCGTGAGTCCTGCTGGGAGCCATAAACCCAACACTGCGATTCCTCAAGCGTACTACAACAAAGTTTTCGGTGTAAAGAGGATCTCCACTGAAACAGGAGCCGGCCAGTGGGGCAGCGCTTTGAGTTTTGCTTGTTCGCAATTCGGCCTTGAAGCCAAAGTCTACATGGTCAGAATAAGTTATGAGCAAAAACCTTATAGACGTCTCATGATGAACACTTGGGGTGCTACATGCGTCCCGAGCCCCAGCACAGAAACAGAGGCTGGCAGAAAGATTTTGGCGATGGATCCAAATTCTCCGGGGAGCCTTGGAATTGCCATCAGTGAGGCGGTTGAAGACGCAGTTACAAGTGAAGCTCAGGGCCGTCCATTGACTCGCTATTCGTTGGGCAGTGTGCTTAATCACGTTTTGCTCCATCAAAGCATCATAGGTCTGGAAGCTCAAAAACAGTTGGCGCAAGTTGGTGATTACCCTGATATAGTGATTGGTTGCGCTGGTGGTGGCAGCAATTTCGCAGGGATATCCTTCCCATTTGTGCGGGATAAAATTGCTGGGAAACAGGTTCAGATTATCGCCGTCGAACCGATGTCATGTCCAACAATGACCAGAGGCCCGTTTCTGTACGACTTTGGTGACACGATGCAAATGACGCCTTTGCTGCCGATGCACACATTGGGACACGCATTTATTCCGGCGCCTGTTCACGCCGGAGGCCTTCGTTACCATGGGATGGCCCCTCTCGTCAGTCAGTTGATCTTGGATGGTCTAGTTGAACCGCGAGCTGTCTATCAACTCGAAACTTTCACAGCAGGTGTCACATGGGCCAGAACTGAAGGGTTCATTAGCGCTCCTGAAACAAATCACGCTTTGGCGGCGGTTTTTCAAGAGGCAAGGAAGGCTAAGGAAGAAGGAAAAGAGAAGGTGATTCTGGTCAACTGGAGCGGTCATGGCCTGGTGGACCTCGCAGCATATGATGCTTTCTTCCAGGGAAAACTGGTTGACTACGAAATGCCGCAAGATGAAATTGAACTTGCTCTAAAAGCGCTAGAGGGATTCCCTAAACCAAACTTCAGCTAATTTTGGGAATGGGACAGTTTCTCTTGGAGACTGTCCCACTACACACTCCCCGTCCTCAAAATCAAAGAAGGTTATCCGGTATGAATGATCTAGAGAATCCTTTTGAAGAAATTGAGATCAGATGTCCCCGACTGGGCGGACCGGTTACATTTGGCTATTGCGTAATAGAAGCAATGGACCGCCCGTGCGCTAGATCGATTACCTGTTGGAGCGATCACTTTGAGGTCGAGTCTTTTCTCCGAAAAAAACTTGGAGATGAAATTTTTCAACTCACTTTTAACACTCCTCAAAAAACGAAACTTGACAGCATCCTTGAATTGATCGAGAGAGCTAAGAAATCCAGTATCGACAATTCAGAGAGCCCTAAATAACGAGATTCCATGTTCAGGGACTGGAAATCGCGCCCAGAGAGCGAGATTTTCAAGCTATTACCAAAACACATCCTCTCAGGTTTGCAATGTTTCAACAATCAGCGACTTTATGACTTTATGGTAACGATTGGTCGGAGGGCAGTTTTATGAGAATCGAGTCCAGTCTTGATTTGATTCGAAAAAAGATGCGAGCTAAAAGCATTTCTGAATTATATATTGAGAATTTTGTCGAGCAGGTTCTGAAGGTTGCACAGTCGACGGATACCACGGTCGACATGAGGTCGGTCGAAAGTCCACAATCTGATCTCTTGCTTGAACCGCCAGAAAGCGTGCAAGATTTAAATACGCTTGAACACGCTGGTCTGAATCTGCTCACAAAAGTCGCTGTCATAAAGTTGAACGGGGGAAGAAGCACAACAATGGGCGGAAACACCCCTAAAGGGATACTGACAGCCAAAGACGGATATTCCTACCTCGAGATTATTTGCAATCAAATCAAGTTTCTGAGGCAGAAAACTGGATGCGATATCCCACTTGCGCTTATGAATAGTTTTTTCACCCATGAACCTACCCTGAGTTTGCTTTCAAAGATTGGATTCGAAGCTACAACATTTGTTCAAAACCAGGTTCCAAGGTTGCTAATAGATGAATTTACGCCTCTTGACCTCGGCAATCACGAGGATTGGGCTCCACCGGGACATGGAGATGTCTACGAAAGTCTTCTGGATAGTGGAGTGCTTCAACGGCTTCTTTCACGAGGGATAAAATGGGCGTTCATTTCAAATCTGGACAATCTGGCGGCGTTCCTGGATCCTTGGATTCTCGGTCTTATCGCCAGAGACGGGATTGATTTCCTCCTCGAGGTGACTCCACGGACCGTGGAAGATTCCAAGGGCGGAACGCTGGTAGTAAAGGACGGGGCTATCAAGTTGGTGGAAATAGCCCAGGTCTCTGATGACGACAAACCACTATTCATGAACATTCAAGACTTCAGAGTATTCAACACCAACAATGTATGGATAGATTTGGAAACAACCAACCAACTTCTTCTTTCAAATCAGCTTGAACTCCCTATCATTCAAAACAAGAAAGTAATAGAAGGACACTCGGTTGTTCAGCTAGAGACAGCGATGGGAGCCGCTATAGGGAGCTTTCAGCGTGCACGAGGGCTCGTTGTAGGAAGAGATAGATTTTTCCCTACAAAAAGAGTGGAAGATCTTTTTGTTTTGCAGTCAGACGCTTGCGTGTTAGATTCCTCATTCAGACTGCTACGGAATCCAAAGAGGCCATGCAGCTTGTCAAACAGACCAATGGTAAGATTTGATAATAGTTTCTTGGACTCTCCATTAGAGTTTTCCAGAAGGTTTGAAGATCCGGCTTCAGTGTCGTTAGAGAGAGCCGAATATCTCAACGTGTCTGGGGACGTATACTTTGAACGCAATGTTAAAATAGAGGGATCTGTGGACGTGGCGCCTAAGGATGGTATGACTTACAGAGTTTCAGCAGGCTCTACACTGAAAGACGCACGTTATCCTTGATCATCCAGGGAGTTGGCCTTTTGGCGACTCCTCCTCGCTCATCATCTGAACACCTGGAAAGAATTGGTTGTCATGGGCAACTTATGAAGCATTAAGGTGTAAGGAGCGCAACATGAACCTGTATTCAGTAATCATGGCCGGTGGAAGTGGTGTTCGTTTTTGGCCGCAGAGCCGACGACGTAGGCCTAAGCAGCTCCTCAAAATTGTCGGTGAAAAGACGATGATCAGGGCGACTATAGACAGGATCATCCCTGTGACCCCTCCGGACAGGATCATGGTCGTCACCGGGGCCCACCACGAAGACAACATTCGCAAACAAATACCGGAACTGCCAGTAAACTCGGTCGTAGCCGAACCTGTTGGCAGAAACACTGCTCCCTGTGTGGCTCTCGCTGCCTACAAAATCGCCAAGCAAGATCCAGAGTCAGTAATGCTCGTCCTGCCTGCGGATCATTTGATCACAAAGGAAGACGAATTTATTGGCGTTTTAAGGGCTGCAACACAGTTGGCGTCAGAAACCGGAGATCTTCTCACCTTTGGTGTGGTCCCAGATAGGCCTGAAACCGGGTATGGATACATTCACGTCGGTTCTGAAGTCTCGCAATTCGATGGCCTCAAAGCTCACAGAGTAGAAAGGTTTGTTGAAAAGCCCGACATAAAAACCGCTCGTTCCTATTTAAGCATGGGGAACTATCTATGGAACAGCGGCATGTTCATATGGAAAGTTTCCTCAATTATCGAGGCGTTTCAAAGATATTTGCCGGTTGTTTGTCGCGCCATGGAAAAATTGATCCCGGTTCTGAACACAAAAGATGAATCCAGAGCCCTATCTGAGATTTACGAGTCTCTTCCCGACATTTCTATTGATTATGGAATCATGGAAAGGGCCGACAATGTTCTAGTAATCCCTGTCGATTTTGGCTGGAATGACGTTGGCAGTTGGACCTCGCTGCAGGATGTTTGGAAAACTGATGAAGAAGGAAATGCAGTAAAAGGGAAAATACTGAGCCTCAACGCCAAAGGTTGCGTAGTTTCGTCTCCTCAGAAATTGGCTGCACTGGTCGGAGTTGAAGACCTTATAGTTGTTGATACTCCAGACGCTATTTTGGTATGCCGAAAAGATAAGGCTCAAGATATCAAACAACTCCAGGAATTGCTAAAGAAGCATGGGTATCAGGGACTGCTGTAAACTGTACCAACGTGGTGTTTTTTGGGAATGGATTTTGCCCTCAATCATTACCTTGTTTGTTATTCTATATAACTTGTTTATTTTCCTAACGATTGGGAGAAAGCCGGAAAGCTCTCCATTTTGAAAAGGAGCCGTCATGGAAGATTCTATCTCAAGGATTCGTAACAGCTTCAAAGCCTATGACATTAGGGGACGAATCCCTGATGAACTGAATGAGGAGATTGCTTTCAGAATTGGCCGGGCTTACGCTTCGCTGCTAAAACCGAGAAAAGTGTGCATAGGCCAGGATGTCCGTTTGTCAAGCGCTGGGTTAGTCGCCGCTGTATCGGAAGGTCTCAATTCTCACGGATGTGATGTTGTAGACATTGGCCTTTGCCCCACGGAGATGGTCTATTTCGCGACATCGCACCTCAAGCTTGATGGTGGAATAATGGTCACAGCGAGCCATAATCCAATGGACTACAATGGAATGAAGCTCGTCAGGGAGGATTCTAGACCAATAAGTGGCGATTCAGGTCTTCAAGATATAGCTGACATGGTTATGAACGAGAGGTTTGATCCCCAAACGTCCAAACAGGGAAATTTCACAACTGTGGATGTCACAGACGAATATGTCGATCATTTGATGAGTTACGTAAATCCTTCAAAAATATCTGGACTCAAGATCGTGGCAAACTGCGGCAACGGTTGCGCTGGTCCCATACTCAAAAAGCTTAAATCAAGACTTCCGCTGGATTTGATTTTAGTTTTTCCCGAACCGGATGGCGCCTTCCCCAACGGCATCCCCAATCCGATTCTTCCTGAGAATCGAGGGATTACAGCGGAGAAGGTGTTAGCGAATAAAGCTGACATTGGAATAGCCTGGGACGGAGACGCGGACCGGTGTTTCTTCTTTGACGAGAATGGAGGCTTTCTGGAAGGTTACTACCTAGTTGGTTTTCTGGCTAAAGAATTCTTGAAGGTGAATCCTGGGGCCAAAATTGTCCATGACCCAAGGTTGATCTGGAACACAGTGGAACTCGTAGAACAAAACGGCGGCGTGCCGGTCATGTGCAAAGCTGGACACGCTTTTATCAAAGAACGTATGCGAATTGAGGATGCAATTTACGGGGGTGAGATGTCCGCTCATCATTACTTTAGGGATTTTGCCTACTGTGATAGCGGGATGATCCCTTGGCTCGTTTTGGTTCAGGCGGTTAGCGCGGCCGGTCGGACACTCTCGGACTTGGTTAAATCAAGAATGGAAAGATACCCTGTCAGTGGAGAAATCAACCGTACAGCTTCCAATCCTCATTCTGTCATCTCACAAATAGAAGGGCATTACAAAGGTTCGGAGATTTCTACGGATCACATTGACGGACTGAGCATGGAATTCATGGAATGGCGGTTCAATTTGAGACCTTCCAATACTGAACCGGTAATAAGATTAAATATCGAAACCAGAAGCGACAAGATTCTCCTTGAGGAAAAAACCAAGGAGATTTTATCCCTGATTGATCGTTTCAAATAGCATGGCGCTAAGTAGGGTGTGTCCTCCGGCTAGTCGAGGGGACATACATTCATTAACACTCTTCCAAAACAATTCAGACCCACTAGAATACTCTTGAAAGATCCACTAACTCCATACGATTGTTGGTTTCCGGGTGTTTGGAGGAGGGGCCCTCCGTCAAAACCACCAATTTTCCAGTCATATCGTGTTGAGCAAGCCAATTGGTGGTAAAGTCACGCCAGTTATCAGGATGTTCCAATTCAAGTTGCGGGTACACCCCATAGGAAAAATGAAGTCTCCGGCAAGTTGTCTGAAGTGAACTGACGGCCACTATCCATACGGGGAGCTTAAAACGACTCATGCTTCGCGCTGACGCCCCTGACCTCGTGGGAACAAACACCGCATCCGGTTGAATATGCTCTACAGCGTTTTTAACACTCACGGCTATCAAATCCCGAATATTTATGTTTTCCTGAATCTCAGGCATGGGTAAGAAATGACCAATCGGCCTGCGACTCCTATAATTTTCAGTCAGGGTGGCAATTTTAGCCAGCGTAAGCACAGCGTCAACAGGGTAGTCGCCGGTAGCGGACTCGGCTGAAAGCATTACACAGTCCGTCCCGTCCAGGATTGCGTTTGCGACATCCGTGGACTCAGCCCTGGTGGGCCGACGATTGCCCGTCATGGATTCCAGCATTTGAGTGGCCGTAATCACCGGCTTACCCATCAAATTAGCCTTCGCCATGATCTCTTTTTGGAGCAGGGCTATGCTCTCTATTGGTGTTTCCACCCCCAAATCACCACGAGCTATCATCACTCCGTCGGCGGCTGCAAGTATTTGATCGATATTTTGAAGAGCCTTTGACCGTTCGATCTTGGCTATTACAAAGGGACTGGCTCCTAGAACTGAAGCGGATTCTCTCAGCGAATCTATATCCGATGCGGATTCCACAAACGATTGGCTAACAGCGTCTACTTGTTGTTCCAGAGCAAATCTAAGACACTCATAGTCACGGTCAGTAAAAGCTCCAATCCCCAAAGATATTCCAGGGAGATTCAGTCCTTTTCTTGATCTGAGTTCCGCCCCGACCTTTACCTCACATTTCACATCCCGATCAACTACTGCTACAACTTCTAGCTGGATCAGGCCGTCATTCAAAAAAATCTGATCACCCTCTTTTACCGCTTGCGTCAAATTAGGGAGGTTGACCGAAACACGGCGTTTGTCGCCAATTATTTCGTCGGTAGTCAAACAAATCACGTCTCCCACCTTCAATTCAATCGGCTCTTCACGAAGAATTCCTATACGAATTTTCGGGCCTGGCAGGTCCGCAAGAACCGCTACATCTCTACCCAGTGTCTCAGAGACCTCTCGTATGGTTGAAATAATCTCCTCATGCTCCTCAAAATCGCCGTGAGAAAAATTTATCCTGGCTATATTCATCCCTGCCATAATCATCTGTTCGATCATTTTTGGCGATTTAGAAGCAGGACCGATTGTGCAAACAATTTTCGTCTTATTGAGGGGAAGTGTCATTTTTCCTCATCATCCAATTCAAGCAAACTATAAAGCCCTAATTTATAGTATATCCACTCTGAACACTTTCAAACTCTTTTTTCCCTTAACATGGTCCAACTAGTTGGACGACAAATCAGGATCTACAGAGGTTTTCTAGGCTTAATTCCAGAGAGAAGATCTTCATAGGGTCGAAATCAATTCAAACCTTCCATGACAGTTTGGATTAGCCAATGGTCGCCATGCTGAACATCCTTTCTCCAAACATGTCGCGTCATTGGGGTTTGAACATGTCCACCAAATCCCATACACAAAGATGTTCAGATGATGTATAATCACGAGAGTAACAGTTATCTGTTTGTTCAGCAGGAGGAACAATGATCGTTCAATCCAGTCCCAGCCACAGTCTGACCATAAGAGTTAGGTTTGAGAGGCGCCCGGGAGCCCTGGCGCGCGTGGCCACTACCATAGGGGAAATGGACGCGCTTGTGGGCTCAATACCAATTGTAAAAATCGAGAAAGATCACGTTATTAGGGATTTTGATATTTATGCCTGTGATGAAAGCCAGGAAGTCAGAATCGTAGAAGCATTGAAAGCTTTACCTGAGGTTGAAGTTATCGATGTCACAGACAGGACCTTCCAATATCATAAAGGTGGCAAGATAGAAATTACGCCTACAAAAAGACTTGCAGGCCGAGAAGACCTTTCCATGGCCTACACTCCAGGAGTCGGTCGTATTTCAATGGCCATAGCCAGAAATAGTGATGACGCCTACAAGTACACTATGAAGGGAAACACGGTGGCAATAGTCACTGATGGATCAGCAGTGCTTGGGCTTGGAAATATTGGACCGCTTGCAGCTTTGCCTGTCATGGAGGGCAAGTCCATGATCTTCAAAGAGTTCGCAGGGATTAACGCCTTTCCCATCTGCTTGAATACTTCAGGAATTGACGAAATTGTGGCGACGGTAAAAGCGATAAGCCCAAGCTTTGCAGCGATAAATCTCGAAGATATCTCGGCCCCCAGATGTTTTGAGATTGAAAAGCGGCTTACGGAAGAGCTCGGTATCCCAGTGTTTCATGACGATCAACATGGTACTTCCATCGCGGTTCTGGCGGCATTGAGAAACGCCCTGAAAAGAGTAGGCAAGCGACTGGCCGATTCTCGGATAGTTGTCTCTGGAACTGGAGCGGCGGGAGTCGCCTGCATCAAGACGCTGCTGGAAGCTGGGGCTAATCAAATACTGTGCTGTGACAGGGCGGGTTCATTATTCCCTGGCAGAACCCAGGGTATGAATCCAATCAAGGAAGAAATAGCCCAAATGACTAATCACGAGGGGATCCAGTGTAATCTCAAGGAATCTCTGGTAGGCGCCGACGTATTCATTGGCCTGTCCGGAGGAAACCTCCTTGAGGCAAAAGACCTTGCAGTTATGACTCCCGAATCGATCGTATTCGCTCTGGCTAACCCGATACCTGAAGTAAACCCCTGGGAGGCTCTCGATTATGCTCACATAGTAGCTACGGGAAGAAGCGATTTCCCGAATCAGATCAATAACGCTCTTGTATTCCCAGGGATATTCAGAGGCGCCTTAAATGTTCGAGCCAGGAAAATAACCAGGGAAATGAGACTTGCGGCATCAGCGGCTATTGCCAATCTGATTCCGGAAGATGAACTGGCTGATCAAAACATAATCCCAGGAATTTTTAATAAGGATGTTTGTCCAGCAGTCGCAGCAGCCGTAGCTGACGCAGCGGCATTTAGCGGAGGATTATGAATGGGGTTGGGTCGATATTAACCGACAAGTCGCTCTGGAAATTCGATGAGGAACTCTGTTCCACCGTTAGAAAAGCATTCATCCGGCCCTGAGCAATATGAACATTTGGTAATATCTCCGGGGCAGACATCTCGAGACGTCGGTACGCACGAACACCTTGAAGTATTGAACGAGATCCTGTAGCCAAGTCGCTCAGAGAATATTTTGATTTTCAACAGGTCCGCACAAGCGCCTCCTGCATTAAAACCATATGGTCTTCCTGAGGAATAAAGATCGGTTTCCTGGATCGGATAGAACCCTTCGAAGATGTTAGGTTTTTCATGTTCCGGTATGCCGACACCATAATCACGAACAGATATAATGTAACCAGTGTCCGTCCTGCGTCCTGTAACAATGATTTTCCCCTGATCCGGTGTGTTCTCGATAGCGTTTCTAACCACCCCTCTTAATGTGGATTGAAGTATGTGGGGTTGAATCTTCAAAATGACTGGATCGGGTTTTTCGAAAGTAATTTCTAATTTGCGGTCCTGTTTCATCATGAGACAGTAATCTCGTTCTATCTCAAACACATTATCCAGAGAAACGCCTAAAGGCTCAACCTTTGGATCTGGAAAAGTCTGGTTTATCCTGTCCCTTATTATCGCTAGAGAATCAGCCAAGCGTGGTCTTTCTTCCTCTGCGATTTCAATTAGATCTTCAAACGTGTCAAGGAAAGTCATATACGCCGGTTTGTTAGAGAACTCTTTGCCCTCAATGATATGACTTACCTGTTTTTCAATTATTTTCAAACGATCGAGATTTCGCTCTATTCGCTCAAACGGGAAATTTGCAGCGCTTAACCCACCTATCTCCAGTTTACGCTTCATGATAGCCAGAGATGCCTCTATGATAGCTACAGGGGTCTTCAATTCATGAGAAAGATGGTGCAGCGTTTTGCTCTTTACACGATTCAATCTCTCCAGTTCTTTTAACGAATTTGCTAGACGTTCATAGTAAGAAGCGTTTTCCAGGGCCAGCGCCACATTGCTCGCCAAAGCCGACATCACATCCACGTCTTCCGTATCAAATGAACCTCTGGTTTTGTTTAAGGCGTACAGGACACCCAAACGTTTCTCACGTGTCTGCAATGGAACGCAGACCATGTTGCGGGTCTGGAAACCAGATTTATCTTCGACTAATCGATACAAACGGGAATCATTAGCGGCATCATGCACCAGGGCGGGACGCCCCGTGTCAAAAACCCATCCGCAAACTCCCTCGTTCTTTGGAATCCGAATTCTCTCACTGGCGGAAGACAAGAAACTTTGTCTGTCCTGAACGATTTTCCAGTAGAAATCGTCTTTTTCCGCATCGTACAGTAGTACCCCTGCCCCCTCACAATCGATAACGTTTTGGACCTCACCAACAATTATTTGGAGCAACTGGTCAAGATCAGTCGTCGAAGCCAGAGCCTTGGACGCGTTTAGCAGCAGGTCCATACGAGCTGGAGCCAGTTTACCACCGTTTCCAGACATATCGTTTAAAAATGCTGCGACAGGTTTCTCATCGGGGCATTGTTGAAGATCAGCTTTGTTTTCCGTTCGATTCACAGATGATCACTCTCCGCCAGTTCAGAAACGTTAGGATGCGCCATGTCTTGCTTGGTTTTAGGACTCAAACGGATTTTCGGGGTATGGGCCTGGAAGTCAGAAAAACTTTTCGTAGAGCTGCATCAAATTACCTCAATGCGGACTAACTCCCAATGAGTCCCTTCCAGGGACCAGATTCACCATAGTCATTCGTTTGTGAAAAGCGTAAGCGGTGTTTGCTATTCCTTGCGAGGTAAGACCGTAGTCCGCCAGTAGCTCGTCTCTCGATCCATGCTCCACAAACAGGTCTGGAATTCCAATTCTAGTGATTTTGACATCTGACAGACCTTCATCTGACAACAACTCAAGGACAGAGCTTCCGAATCCCCCGGAGAGAACGCCCTCTTCCACTGTAATGACATGCTTTGTAGCCCTGGCCATACTGCTAATCAACTCTCTATCCAACGGCTTGACAAATCTCGGATTTACTACAGCAGCCGAAATTCCGGAGGATTCAAGTAATTCAGCAGCTTGAATTGCCGGAGATAGCATCGAACCCAGAGCAATTATAACCAGGTCCGCCCCGTCCCTCACCAGTAATCCTCTGCCTACGGGAATAGTTTCCGGAAAATCTTTCAAACGCGCTCCGAGTCCTTTGGACCGAGGGTAGCGGATGGCGCAGGGGCAGTTAATTTGTATGCCGGTATATAGCATGTCCGCGAGTTCATCTTCATTGGCCGGGGCCATGACCACAAGATTAGGAATATTTCGCATGAATGCTATATCAAAAACCCCATGGTGAGTAGGCCCGTCTTCTCCCACAATTCCAGCCCTGTCCAATGCGAAAACGACTGGAAGATTCTGCATGCACACATCGTGAATAATGTGGTCATACCCCCGTTGCAAAAACGTCGAGTATATGGCGACCACAGGTTTGTATCCATCTAGGGCCAAACCTGCCGAAAAGATTATTCCGTGTTGCTCCGCTATACCAACATCGAAGAAACGTTTAGGAAAAATCCCGGCAAAATCCGCAAGACCCGTCCCGTATTCCATTGCCGCCGTGATGGCGATAATTTTTGAATCCTGCTTAGCCAGCTTGACCATGGTATTACCAAACACAGTCGTAAAACTCGGAGGACCTTCTGAAGACACAACCACTCCTGAGAGAACATCGAATGGCCCAACGCCGTGAAATTTACTAGGGTCCTCTTCAGCCTTGCTATAGCCTCTGCCTTTGCATGTGAGGACGTGGACAAGCACAGGTTCATGGAAACGTTTCACGTTGGTAAGGGTCTCGACAAGATGGCGCACGTGATGGCCATCGATCGGTCCAACATATTTGAACCCCAGATCCTCGAACAATCTCCCCGGAGTGACAAACCCCTTTAGAGCGTCTTCAAATTGCCGAGCCAAACCGTAAATTGAGCGGCCCATTACTCCAGGAAGATTTTTGAGAATATTTTTGATTTCATCTCTGAATCGAGTGACTAACTGGCCGGTCATGATCCGGTTCAGGTACGCCGCCATCGCTCCTACGTTTGGCGATATGGACATTTCATTGTCATTAAGAATTATTATAAGATCCTTTTCCGCTGCGCCGGCCTGATTCAAGCCTTCATACGAAACTCCGCATGTTAGGGAACCGTCGCCTACGAGCGCTATGACCTTGTGGTTATTGCCGCTCAAACATCTAGCTTGGGCAAGTCCAGCCGCGACACTAATAGCGTTTCCCGCATGGCCGGTATCAAAAAAGTCATAAGGGCTTTCGTTCCTTTTGGGAAACCCCGCAATCCCACCTTTTGATCTCAGCGTATTAAACCTGTCACGACGACCGGTTAGGATCTTGTACGCATAGGATTGGTGGCCCACATCAAAGACAACCCTGTCAAGTGGTGGGGAAAAAACCCTCAATAGAGCTACTGTAAGCTCTACAACTCCAAGGCTGGAAGCCAAATGGCCGCCTTTTTCAGACACCGTTTGGATTATCAGATTCCGTATTTCTCCGCTAAGCGTCTTCAGACATTCAAACGGCAAATTTTTAATATCTTCAGGAGACTGGATACTATCTAAAACCGATTGTTCAAATGAAATGTTTTCTTTATCTTCCATATGCTGTCCGACTGGAATCAGCTAACTCGCCGACCCATATATTCTGTGAACTGACGCAAGGTCAAAGCATTTCCGCCAAGCGTGCCGATTATTTCTCCAGCCTCATCAAGGAGACTCTTAATAAGATCTCTCGCTAGTTTTACCCCGTACAAAGAAGGGTAGGTAGCTTTACCGCGATGCCTATCCTTTTTCACAGCTTTTCCAAGCTTCTCGGGATCTCCCTCCAGATCAAGCAAATCGTCCCTGATCTGAAAGGCCATTCCCAGTTTTTCTCCGAAGGCTGAAAAAATAGTTAATTCATCCGATGTCGCGCCAGCCAGTTTAGCCCCACCCGTCAATGAGACCATTATCAAGGCGGCGGTTTTGTTCAGCATAATTTTCCGGATCGCATCCTCGTTAACCTTTTTCCCTTCGCATGACATATCCATGACCTGCCCCGCTATCAAGCCACTGGAACCACATGCGTTACCCAAATCCCTGATAACAGCCATAACCCTGTGGCATGGAAATATCCTGACCAGCTCTGCGGAACTCAGTATTTCGAATGCGAGTGTCAGCAGCGCGTCTCCAGCTAAAATCGCTGTAGATTCGCCAAAAACCTTATGGGAAGTAGGCTTACCCCTCCTCATATCGTCGTTGTCCATAGACGGCAGATCGTCGTGAATTAACGAGTAGGTGTGGACACATTCCAAAGCCACGGCAAATGGCATGATGTTCGATTTATTTTCACCAAGGACCTCGGCGGACGCTATAGCCAGAATCGGCCTGATACGTTTCCCTCCAGCGAACACACTGTAACGCATTGCTTCGTGCAATACACTAGGCTCGGTATGGACGCTGGGTAAATGGTGGTCGAGAGCTATGTCCACCATTTCGCGGTTTTCGAAAAGGTAATTCTCAAAAGCTTGGTTCAATCGGCTAACTCTCGCTTCGATCAAAAGGAACACGATCGAGGTCGGCTAGAAGTTCCTCAACCCTTCCTTCTGAACGGCTCAAGATTTCAAACAAACGGCGCGACACGCCTACCCCCTCCTCAAATAGTTTGAGACTTTGTTGTAGCCCGGATCCCCCACTCTCCAGTTCTTCGACTATTGTCTTGAGTTTTTCGAGGCCAATATCAAAATTATCCGTCTCGATAGATTCTTCTGTCTCAATTGACATATGTTCCTCATGCGCTGGTCTACTTAGCTTCTCGTTTCAAAGCAGCGCGTCTGCTATTTATTTTACATCTTTGTCGTCACTGGCTATCAATTCGCTTAATTCACGCTTGGCGGCTACCGAACCGGGATCAATTTTGAGAGCCTTCAAAAAATTTATCTCTGCCTGTTTTCTCCGCATGAAAAATTTCTTGTGAATAAAACCTTCGAGGTAATAACCATCTGCGAGTTTCTGAGGAGCTGTTTTGTCAGATCTCTCTCTGATTCTGTTTGAAGCCTGAACGTCCTCCAAGGCTGTCTTCACATAGTAAGCGGGAAAATCCTGGTACAACCTAGCCTTAATCTTGGCCTGGGCGGCCTCATACAGTATGTCAGCATAAAGTTCCGGCCGATTGGAACCGGAAGCGTCAAGTGAATCTCTAGCCTCATCAAGGAGATCTAGCGCCTCAAGGTAGTAAGTCCTTTGCGCCAGGGCTCGTCCTACACTAAGCAACTTGAGAACCTGAGATTCTTTAGTCGGATTAATCTGGCAAAGACAATCACCAACTAATAAAAAATTAATTATTACAAAAAACAGTGCGCCAAGCGCAAGCTTAGACAAGTGACCTACCAGAATTTTTTCTAGTAGTAGGATAAACGGTCTGTTCTTCAATGGGGAAGTTCCAACAAATATTCAAACATAAAGGACGATGGCATCGCAATAAGAAAACCCAAAGAAAGTTTCCAATTTGCCAACTTGCTCAAGATTACCGAATGAGTTCAATTTCGACCCGTCGCCCCATACGATCATCCTGCTGATGAGGAGCCCCTAGGCCGAGCGCTGAAGCTCCCATCCCCTGAACTGAGATTCTAGATTGGGGAATCCCATAAACAGTTGAGAGAAATTGGCTAACCGCTTGAGCGCGCTTGCGGGACACAGCCAGGTTTTGTTCCGGTTTGCCACGACCGTCAGAATACCCTTTAAGGGTTACTCTGGAATTCGGGTTCTGTCTCAACGCCAGAGCCAAAGAATCTAGAGAAGCTCTGTTCGCTGCGTTAATCGCTGGGTCTTTGGATGCCACAGAGAAGTTGTTAAAATCAAACAATATGGGAGTAAATGAAGCGGGAGCAGCCCCGGAACTGGGAGAGGCGCCAGTCGTTCCACACGGTTTCACCCAGTATTTTAACATCCAGGCGTGCCAACCTGCCGGTGAATTGAATTGGTCCGTTTTATAATATTGACCCCGACCCTTCTGAGCGATTCCCTTCATAAAATAGGCCCCATCCTGGGCGTTTCCGATTTGGAACGTGTGTATTTCGACATCGGGATTATTCTGACAAATTTGTTCGGCGATTCGAATAGGATCAGCTTTGCATGATTCTATTCCTCCACCAACTACCACAATAATGCTTTTGCCGTTAGCTGAGGCGATTTCGTCTCCAGCGGCCCTCAGCCCGGCCGCCAGAGAACTGGTACCATAGGACACGGACTTGGGGAAGGAATTGATAAATCTCTCCGGGTCCCACGGCTGTATGGAAAGAATACTTTCCGTACTGTCACACCCCATGCCTACCTTTAACCCATAATGCCTAAGACCGATATTGAAAAAGCCGTCAGCCGTAAGTGGGATGGCTTTGGAGAAATAGTCCATCTGTTTTAGGAGGATCTGATAGTGGTCCTTTTCCTTCATAAATCCGGAAGCGTCAAACAAAACGAGTATATTAGGTGTCTTGCGACAATCATCACCGAAAGACGCATCATCAAAAAGCCAGGTTGATGATACAATGACAGTAAGTATTAGAATAAATCTACCGAGAAAACGCCGCATCAGAACGCATTATTTCGCTCCTAATAGCGTCAATGGCCACATGATGGCGACCATATTCTGATCTGCTTGCAATTAATCAGAGCATGCGACTATTGTCAAGAATTATGCCCAAATACCTAGACTCCAGTCGATTTTCCACTTTGCAGAAATATTCGCTAGATGGGATATTTATCCAATTATCTATATCGAGATCGAGCGTCTTATGATCGTCATCTTTCTAGATTTGATAGTGTTTATAATTTTTCTTTCGACTCTGATTTATTGTCTTGCCAGATCCTGGGGGTACTTCGAAACAGCTCCGACAAATCAGGATCGGACTGATTTCATCTGGACACAAGACGGACACCGAATAGCCGTCCATCGTTACTTCACTGGAGCAAAGACAGAGGGACAACCAGTCATCCTCTGTCATGGTCTCGCGGGAAACAGATTCATATTTGATTTGAAAAATAGTCCCTCGCTTGCTGAATTCCTGAAAACAAGAAATAGAGACGTCTGGGTACCTGAACTCCGAGGATCGGGTTACAGTGGTCGACCGGGACTACTTCTCACTGACAACCCCTTGAAGTGGAATTTCGATGATCATCTGAATTATGACGTCAGCGCAATCATTGACCATGTCATCAAAGAAACGGGATCGAAGTCAGTGCATTGGGTCGGCCACAGTATGGGGGGGATGCTTATTGAGGCCTATATAGCCAGAAATCAGGGATCTCAGCTTGCTTCGGCCATAGCGATTGCTTCTCCGGCCGATTTTAGCGCGATGGGCGACTATCCTTTCAAAAGAATGATGGGGGCAAAACCAGCGTTAAAAGTATTTCCTTTCAATCCAATGATTCCTTTGACTAAGTGCGTTTTCCTTTTTTACAAATTTTTCCCCAAGTTCCCATCAGCGTTTTTTTGTCTCGAAAACATTTACCCTAGTGTATTGAAAAAAATCGTCGCTATTGGAACAGAACTGATCTCATCGAGCGGATTATGGCAGGACATGGCACGTTTCCTTGAACAAGGCAAATTTGAGGATTCAGAAGGACGGCCTTACCTAAAAGGTCTTGAATCATCTGCAACTCCGCTGCTTGCCATGTGTGGAACAAAGGATCGCGTAGCTCCCAGAGACTCGGCTCTTGCCGTTTGCGCAGCATCTAGCGCTTACTGCGTGAGAGAGGCCGCTGTGATGGGTAAGGAAAGCGGTTGTAAAAGTGACTACGGACACGTAGATCTGCTGCTGGGCGTAAGAGCGCATGAGGAGGTGTTTCCAATGATTGAGGATTGGTTGAAAAGATGGGATTCGTGATTACGAAAAACAGCATATCCTTGACAGCCAGATTGATGAAAAATGGCTATGAATATTTTCCTGTTCGCTTTTTAGCTTGACTTATGTAGTCAAATGTCTATATTTTTTCAGTTTGTACTTGACAATGAGTCTTTCCGCCCGTGATGACAGAATGAAAATTCATGTTGAAGACATACCCAGGAGTGGCCTGGAAATAGAGTTCGACGGATCAAACGATGTTTTGACTGAGGCTTTGGCCTCTGTCACATTGCCTCCGGATGTGAGCGTCAATCCACGGATCACCGGCCGGGTGGGAATCAAGAGGGACTTCGACAAATTCTTAATAAACGGCGATATAGAAGCCAAAATGGTCTGTAAGTGCTCCAGATGCCTTTGCCTTTATGAACAGGTAATTTCTGTGAATCTCGATCTTGCGGCAAGCAGAGTTGCAGATCAGGCCGATGATTATGAACAGGATTCCAAATTAGAATATAATGAAATTTTGATTGAAAACGATGAAATCAATATCGGTGAATTGATTGTCCAGGAGATTTTTCTGGACATTCCTATGAAACCATTGTGTAAAGACGATTGTCCTGGTCTTTGCCCAAAGTGTGGCGCAGTCTTGGTGGCCGATGGATGCGCATGCTCTACCGGAGCCGAGATTGACCCAAGATGGAAAAAGCTCATTACATTGAAGTCGCGATTGAATAATTGAATTGAAAAGGATCAAAAATGCCAGTCCCCAAAAAACGGGTTTCCCGTACAAGACGTGATAAGAGACGCACTCACGATAAGTTGACCCCGGTAAATCTGTCGAAATGTCCGGAATGCTCCCAACCCGTGGTTCCTCACAGAGTGTGTCCAAGCTGTGGTTATTATAAGAACCGGACAGTCCTGAATGTTGACTAACGAACTGTGACTCAAAGAATGGCGACCGATTTGTCATCCTCGGGTAACTCTTCTATTGCCGTGATGTTTCCTGGACAAGGGTCGCAATTCCCCGGAATGTGCTCAAATGTGGTGGCCCAAGACCCTGAGTCCCGCGAGACCTTGGAGTTTGCGGATAGGATCCTCGGTTATCCATTGAGCCAAATAATGGAGGGTAAAAACGGCGATGACCTGAATCAGACCGTGTATACCCAACCCGCTATATTTGTCCAATCCATGCTGATGTGGCGTTTGATTCAGCGAAAAATCGGACTCAAGCCTGCCGGAGCCGTCGGTCATTCTCTAGGTGAATACAGCGCATTGTGCGCGACAGGGGTGTTGAGTTTCGAGGATGCTCTAAAATTGGTAAAGATTAGATCCGAGGCTATGAATAACGCCCAGGCTCCTGGATCTTGCGGAATGGCCGCTATAATCGGCGTTCCGCAAGATAGGATAAGTGAAATACTATCATCGGTTAGACAGGAATCCGTTCTGAGCATTGCCAATTATAATTCCCCAGACCAATGTGTAATCTCTGGGTCAATTGACGCAGTTGATCGAGCTGTTGAAGCCTTAAATAGAGAGAAGCGCTCACGCGTTGTCCGCTTACCTGTTTCGTCCGCGTTTCACACTGAACTTATGGGACCAGCGACCCAAACATTGGAGAAAAGTTTGGAAGGTGTTAGTTTCATGTCCTCGAGGATTCCCGTTATAGCCAACTATAACGCTCAACCTTATCCCACAAGTCCCGGCGAAATGAGATCTCTCTTGTTGAAACAGTTAGTGTCTCCCGTTCTTTGGGAAGCCAGTATAAGAAAGATGATAGAAATGGGAATGGGCCTCTTTGTAGAGATCGGTCCAGGAAAGGTCCTTTCAGGTCTTATAAAGAGAATAGACCGGTCGGTGTCTGTTATTGCCGTTCAGGATGTCCAGGGTGTTGACGATCTTGTCGGAGCGATCTCATGAATCAAGTCTCGACCCTGCTCGACCTTAACGGCAAAACGGCGTTGGTAACAGGGGCGGCAAAGGGAATTGGAAGGGAAATAGCGTTTCAACTTGCTCTCTGTGGCGCTTTCGTAATAATTAACTACAGATCTGACGACGATTCTGCGAAAAAAACTTTAGAATTAATTTCGGAAATAGGTGGCCAGAGTTGCCTCCAGAAATTCGATGTTTCCAATAGTGAGGCGGTGGATTCGAACATCAACAAGGCTCTCAGTGAAAGGTCGTCCATTGAAATCCTCGTCAACAACGCGGGCATAGCTAGGGATGGTCTCATAGGTCGCATGAAGGACACTGAGTGGAAAGATGTTCTCGATACCAACCTCACGGGGACCTTCAACATGTGTAGAGCCTTAACGAAGTCCATGATCCGAAAACGTTACGGAAGAATTATAAATATTTCCTCAACCGCAGGAGAACTTGGAAACGCCGGGCAAGTCAACTATTCAGCTTCAAAAGCCGGAATAATAGGATTGACTAAAGCTCTTGCTCGGGAACTGGCGCCACGAAACATACTTGTGAACTGTGTGGCCCCAGGAATGATATGTAGCGGAATTTCAGAACAATTGAACCAGGATCAACTCCAAACAATTTTACGTCATGTCCCCTTGGGAAGGCTTGGGCAGCCACACGAAGTTGCTTTGGCAGTCGCCTTTCTGTGTTCCAACATGGCCGACTATATCACCGGACAAGTGCTGAGAGTTAATGGCGGCCTATATATGTAAGTAGGTTACGAGGATATGAATCGCGAAATTTTTGTTCCTACCTTCGTTAGGGGCTATTTTTCGCCCCAGTTCATAGTGATAATATTTCAAGGAGATCCAGTATGGACGATATTGAGAAAAAAATTGTGGAACTCGTCGCAGAGGTTCTAGTAGACGTGAACAAGGAAAACATAAGGTTGGATTCAAAGATCGTCGAAGACTTAGGCGCGGAGTCTTTGGACATCTATGATATGATCGCCTTACTTGAGGATGAATTCGGAATGGAAATTAGCGATGAGGAAGTCGAGAAAATTCGAACTGTACAGGATGTGGCCGATTTTATAAAAGCCAGTCAGACGAAGTCCTAGATTTTACTTCCATTCTTGATAGATCGGGAGGAACGCTTGCGGCGTAGGGTTGCAATTACGGGAATGGGATTGGTCACCTGCCTCGGATCAGGAGTAGACCAAAATTGGAAGGAACTTACAAACGGTCATTCCGGAATTAGAGCTATAAATTCGTTTGACCCACATAGGCTCGTCACAAAAATCGCCGGTGAAGTTAAATCCGACTTCGATCCGGATGCGCATGTTTCGGTCAAGGAACTACGACGTCTGGACAGGCATCAGCAAATAGGTCTTGTAGCCGCTTGTCAGGCTGTTGCGCAAGCTGGTCTAACGACTCCTCTTACTGACCCCTACCGTTATGCGGTCATAATAGGTTCTGGAATTGGGGGATTAGCCACCATTCAGGCAGGGTACGAGGTATTAAGAGAAAAAGGCCCGAAGAGAATGCCTCCCTTGATGATTCCTATGGCGGTTGTGAATTTGCTGCCTGGCTTGGTTGCAATGAGATTTGGATTTAAGGGGCCCAATTTTGGAGTGGTCAACGCATGCGCTTCAAGCGCTTCCGCTATTGGGGAGGCCTATCGACTTGTGGCATTAGGAGTTTCCGATGTTGCTGTCTCCGGTGGTACTGAAGCGGTTGTGGGTGAGTTTGCTATTTCAGCCTTTAATGCGTTAAGGGCTCTGTCTACTAGAAACAGTGATCCTGAAAAGGCTTCTCGACCTTTCGACGCTGGTCGGGATGGGTTTGTGCTGGCCGAGGGCGCAGGGATGATAATTCTGGAATCTTTCGATCATGCTCAGAGCAGAGGCGCGTCGATTCTTGGAGAAATAGTTGGCTACGGGGCCACTTCTGACGCCTACCATATTGTCATGCCGGATCCCGATGGAGCAGGGGCCTATGAAGCAATGCGTCTAGCTCTTGAAGACGCTGAAATATCACCTGAGCAAGTGCAGTATATAAATGCTCATGGCACATCAACGGAACTCAACGACAAGACTGAAACCATTGCTATCAAACGCCTATTCGGAGACTCGGCGTATGACCTTTCAATAAGTTCGACAAAATCCATGACCGGTCACGCATTAGGAGCCGCAGGGGCTATTGAGGCTATTTTCACCGCTTTAACCCTGCATACAGGGGTTATTCCTCCAACGATCAATCTTGAGGCTCCCGACCCCGAATGTGATCTCAACTACACACCAAACAGGAGTGTGAATCGGATCATGGAATTCGGTTTGTCCAATAGCTTCGCGTTCGGGGGGCAAAACGTCTCCCTTCTACTCAGGAGAACACAGTAGAATGGCAAATGTCTTAGTCGGCTCTGATCATGCTGGATTCGGTTTGAAGGAACTCGTCAAAAAACACCTTGCCTGGTTGGGTTTTCAGGCCGAGGATGTTGGGTGTTTTTCCGAGGCTTCTTGTGATTACCCTATATTTGCCGCGTGATTTGTGCGAAAAAATCCAGGAAAACCCCGAAAAAAAAGGCGTCCTGATATGTGGCACAGGTTTGGGAATGTCCATGGCGGCCAACAGATTCAAGGGCGTGAGGGCAGCGCTCTGCGCAAATGAATATCATGCTAGGATGAGCAGAGCCCACAATGACTCAAATGTGTTGTGCCTCGGCGCCCGTGTGCTGGGACAAGACCTTGCTTTATCGATTTTGGAAGTTTGGCTTGCCACCGAATTTGAAGGTGGCCGTCATCAAGGTAGGGTAGACATTATAGAGTCAATCTGAACATAAAATTCTTTGTTTAAAGGCGAGTAAAACTTAACCCGACATAAAACATCGAGATGTTTTTTCAATTATCAGTTTCAAAAGACACTTTAAGATATCTCGAGCGCCCAGACTATCATCAAGTCAGGGCTTCCATAAAGGAACGAAATGAGTTCACTTCAAAACACTGATCCAGATGTATACGAAATCATTCAGCAGGAAAGGCTGCGTCAAGAATATCGACTTGAATTGATAGCGTCTGAAAACTTCACGTCCCAGGCGGTCATGGAAGCCCAAGGCAGCATTCTAACAAACAAATACGCTGAAGGTTATCCTGGTCGTAGATACTATGGCGGATGCGTAAACGTTGACGTAATTGAGGAACTGGCGAGGGATCGAGCCAAACAAATTTTTGGGATGGAACATGCAAATGTGCAACCCCACTCCGGAACCCAGGCAAATATGTCCGTCTACTTTTCGGTAATGGACCCAGGATCCACTTATCTAGGTATGGACTTGGCTCACGGTGGCCATTTGTCTATGGGGCACCCCAAGAATTTTTCCGGTAAAATTTACCATGTTATTCCCTATGCCGTGCGACGTGAAGATCACCGGATAGATTATGACATGGTCCGGGATCTCGCAATAAAATTTAGACCAAGAATGATTATCGCCGGCGCAAGCGCCTATCCCAGGATCATTGATTATTCCATATTCGGTGAGATATGCAAGGAAGTGGACGCTATTTTAATGGCTGACATCGCTCATATCGCCGGCCTTGTCGTCGCTGGTCTGCATCCTTCCCCCGCTCCGTACGCCGACTTTGTGACTACTACCACACACAAAACCCTTCGCGGACCTCGAGGCGGCATCGTGATGTGCCGAAAAAAATGGGCCTCTGTTCTGGACTCCTGCATATTTCCTGGTATGCAAGGAGGCCCTCTGATGCATGTCATTGCCGGCAAGGCCGTAGCCTTGAAAGAAGCCGCCACCCAAACATTCAGAGACTACCAGGCGCAAGTTATACGTAATGCTCAGACGCTCGCGGAAGAATTGATGAATCTCGGTTTCTCCATAGTATCCGGTGGCACAGACAATCATCTGGTCCTGGTAGATCTCACCGAAAAAAATGTTAATGGGGCTCAAGCTCAGGAAATTCTTGAATTAGCGGGTATTACAGTTAACAAGAATACCATTCCATTTGATCCACTGCCTCCTGGAAAGGCGTCCGGGATAAGAATTGGAACACCAGCGGTTACTACGCGAAACATGGGAACGGAAGAAATGCGCTTGATTGCGTCCTGGATATCGGAAGCCCTGGACAATCGATCCAGTGACATTGTGATAGGACGCATCCGGGACAGTGTTAAAGAAATGTGTAGTAAATTCCCTCTTTACACTGAATCGGGAAATGGAATGTAAAATGACAGGCATAAACAATTTGAGAAATGTTGAATTATTTCCTGAAAGACGTTTTGAGGACAACTTCCCTCTTGTTTTTTGGTTCGCGGGACTTTGGTTTTATCTCAAGAGTTTTCTATACTTATGCTACCTGTACATGCTTGGCCTAGATCCAACCCCCTATTCAACCGCCGCCACTTTCGAGATTTTTTACTTTGCAATAGCCATGATTCCGGCATTTGTCCTTGGGGTAGCTTTTTGGAACGAGAAGGCGATTTCTCTAGCGGCAGGAATAGTTTATCTCATTATAGATACTCCTATTCTTAGTTTTCACGTTTTGCGGATGGCGGACGAAGGCTATCTCGATTCTGGTCTTACACAGTTTCTTGAAATCGGTAGTTTGGCTATGAACGTTATAATATTAGGGTGGCTCATTGGATCGCGTTCCACTGTTAAAACCGGCTCATCAGGTTCACATAAACTTAAGTAATTATTACAGCAGCTCTTTCAATCTATAGACTAATGACTTGATGGTTTCTTCAGACTCGCTCGACTAAACCTCGTTGGCGCTCAGTAGGCAACACAAGTAATTTCGGGCGTAGAATTGACAATAACGTTAATTATTGATATAATACCTCTATAAGTTAAAGCGAAGCTTTATGACTCAAAACCTCAACGCTTCGTTACCTCCTAAAGCCGAGCCACCGTTAAGCTCGGCAATTTTTTTGCCTATTCTTTGTCGAATCCCCAACTTTTAGCCGTTGATTGTGTCTTGATTAGAAACAGAGCGAGTGATACATTGATCTCTACTTCGGTTTTAGTATGTTCATAGAACTTAATCGAAATTATTTGTCTCTTTTTTTTGATTGTCACACTTAATTTTCTTCCACCGCGGCTTTATTTTATGCTGGTTAGAGGTGGACAGCGTGAACTCCTGTGAGGTGACGGCGTGATGGATCTCAAATATGTAAGAACAACCTGCCCTTATTGCGGATGTGGATGCGAGATGCTGCTGGAAACTGTGGACGGTAAGATTACCGGTACAGTGCCTTCCAAGACAAACCCAATGAATCAGGGAAAGCTATGCATAAAGGGTTGGAATGTCCATGAGTTTGTTCAGAGCCCCGCAAGGCTTACCCACCCTTTATTGAAAAAGGATGGGGTCTTGCAAGAGGTTTCGTGGGATGAGGCGCTTACCTTTACAGCGTCTCGGCTCCAGGAAATCAAGTCCAAATACGGTGGAGATAGCATGGCCTTTCTCACCTCGGCAAAATGCAGCAATGAGGAAAATTACCTTTTCCAGAAGTTTTGTCGGGTAGGATTTGGAACCAATAATATAGATCATTGCGCACGGCTTTGACACTCTTCCACGGTGGCAGGTCTTGCCGCCGCTTTCGGAAGTGGAGCCATGACCAACTCGATCCCAGAAATAGAGGACGCTGACTGCATCTTTATCATAGGGTCAAATACATCGGTGGCCCACCCTCTAATCGCTACCAGAATTTACAGGGCAAAGGCAAAAGGGGCTAAAGTCATTGTTGCGGACCCAAGAAAGATTCACCTCACTGGCATAGCCGATGTCCATGTTCGACAAAAGTTAGGGTCGGATGTAGCTTTATTGAACGGCATGATGAATGTGATTATATCCAAGAATCTCCATGACAAAGCTTTTGTTGATGAGCGGACTGAAGGTTTTGAAAAACTAGAAGAAACTCTTAAGAATTATCCTGTCGAGAGAGCGGCGGAAATCACCGGAATTCGGGCCGATGATATTGAAAAAATAGCCGTAATGTTTGCGTCATCAGAAAAATCCACAATATTGTACGCTATGGGGATCACGCAGCACTCCCACGGAGTTGACAATGTTAAATCATTGGCCAACCTGTCAATGCTAACAGGCAAGATTGGCAAAGCCTCCTGCGGGGTCAACCCTCTACGTGGACAAAACAACGTTCAAGGCGCCTGCGACATGGGAGGGCTTCCCAATGTTTATCCAGCATATCAGGTTGTGACTGATGAGAATAACCGCAAGAAATTCGAAGAGTTCTGGGGTTCTCAGATGTCATCCAAGGTCGGTTTCACGATCATGGAAATGATGCATGGTCTTGAAGACGGATCTGTAAAAGGTATGATGATTCTCGGAGAGAACCCTCTAGGTAGCGACCCGGATGTTCGTCATGTCAAACACGCTTTGGAGGAAGCGGAATTTCTGTGCGTTATTGACATCTTTTTGACCGACACCGCCAAGGTAGCGGATGTTGTTTTTCCCGGAGCGGCGTTTGCAGAAAAGGATGGAACATTTTCCAATACAGAGAGGAATGTGCTTCGCATACGCAAAGCAATTGAGCCTCCTGGAGAAGCTAGGGCTGATTGGCAGATTATCTCTGATATTTCAACGAAGTTTGGGCTCCCCATGAGCTATGAGTCCCCTGAAAAAATCTTCGAGGAAATCTGTCAGGTGACCCCCAGCTATGCGGGCTTGAGTTACGAACGTTTGGAAAGTGGGGGCATCCCCTGGCCTTGCCCGACCAAAGAGCATCCGGGTTCCCCCATCCTTCACAAGGAAAGGTTTACCAGGGGAAAGGGACTCTTTCACGCTCTAGAATACCGGCCTCCAGAAGAACTTGCCGATGAAGAATTTCCCTTGTTACTAACAACGGGCAGGTTCTTTCCGCACTACCACACTGGAACGATGACGCGGAATTCCCCTACACTGGACAATGAGATGCCCGAGGGTCACATCGAAATTCATCCATACGACGCAAAGGATATTGGATTGACAAGTGGCAGGGATTGTAAAATCGTCTCCCGCCGTGGAGAGGTTGTAACAAAGGCTTTTGTTACGGACGTAGTAGAACCCGGAACCATATTCATGAGTTTTCATTTCATGGAAGCCAACGCGAATGTACTTACGAATGCGGCTCTCGATCCTATATGCAAAATACCTGAGTACAAGGTATGCGCTGTTAGAGTTGAAAAGCTGGAAGTGTCGTCAGAAGGTGTAATGAAAGCAGCTGCAAACGGCTGAAGTCTAGTCACTACAAATACGGCCCGGATTGGATCTCTCTAGTCACGTTTAAATCCGGGCCTTTAATACAATTCCAACAAATTCCTGCTAAAGCCGAGACAGCATTTTAGGAAAAATCATTGGTTTTCCGAACCGGGAACTATCTCCGTAGCGCCATGGTTGAATAAATTGAACCTACCTGCTCTGGCGTATGTCACCACATCCAGATGAGCGCGACTAGCCATGTTAATGGCTGTTGAACTCGCGCTCGATCGAGAAACAATGATAGGGAATCTAAATCTGGACGCCTTGGATACGGCTTCCGAAGTAATCCTTCCTGTTGTCAATAACATCTTGTCATGCGGCTTAATTTGATTGAGGAAGCAGTACCCCACTATTTTATCAATGGCGTTGTGCCGTCCTATGTCCTCAAGTATAATGATATTTTCGCTTAGCGAGGCTACCGCCGAAGCGTGAGTGCCTCTAGAAATGCTGTAAACGCCTTTAAATAAGTCTACTTCCTTCATTCTCTTCGATATCACATCCGCAGGGATTACTATCTTAGGGAAAAATTCAGATTCAGGCCTCACACTAGTTTCTACCGAGAACATGATCCCTCCTGCGCAACCTGATGTGAGCATTCCCTTTTTCTTGATTCTTTCCAAGCGATCTTCCGGGACTTCTAAATCTATTGAAACGATTCTGGCGGCTCGGTCGACCATGGTTCCTAGAATCTCCTGGGGATCCAATAATACTCCCTCAGAGACCAGAAAGCCTGTGAACAGTTCCTCCAGCCGAATTGGCAAAGTGGAAATTGAAAGAATTTCTTCATCATTTACAAACAAGGTGTACGGGGTTTCCCTGGCTAAAGATATCGTACCGGCGCAACCGACCCCGTTTACGAATCGAGTAACAGGAAAGTCTTGTGTCAGCTCCGATTTTCCCGTGTCTTCTTGATCTACACGATCAATGAACTGAGTACCTTTAGTCTTACTCGTCACCACTCTTTTTTTCCTCCCTCGAGGCCACCTTTTCGGCGAGTGTTTGAAAATCCTCAAAAAGCTCTCTAAACTGCGTGTCCGTAAATTTCTCGCATCTGTTCCTTAGTCTGATATAAGCCCACAAAAGATCCAAACCTTCATGGGTAAGTCTGGTTCCTTCTTTAGTGGCTGTAACTAGCTTAAATCCGCAACGCTCCTCGGTCGCCCGTATTTTTCCCCAAACTGCGCGGAACGGTTGTTTGAGCTTCTGAGCCGCTTTGTTCATGGAGCCCACTTCTAAAATTGCTTCGAGGATTTTTAGACGACCGGTTCCGATAACAAGTTTTCCATCGTCGTTTTCAATCCAGATTTTTGATCTTACCCGAAGAGACATTTTGGCCTCTCGAATCACTCCAAGGCTTATTGGTCTTACAGACACAACCGGACTCGCCGTAGTCAATGACAAATTAATCGCATAATCAGATTCAGGTTGCAACCAACCTCAACAGTTGAATTTTATTGCCTTTGCTTGGAATGATCCTCTCACAGATTCTATTACGATCTTGAAAAAGGTTCCTATATACCACAGTTTGTGCTATTGGCGGATTGTTAAGAGCCAACCAACGGGAGGGCCGATGATTAACTCCAAACTTAGGATAGGCATACTTTACGGGGGTAAATCCGCGGAACACGATGTTTCTTTAAGATCAGGGGCTTCTGTTTTCTCCGCCATAAACAAGAGCAAGTATGCGCCCATACCTATATTCATAACCAAGGAGGGCGCGTGGTACGCAAGAAATGTAGATATTAGCTCTTTTTCTCCGCCAGAATCTTTGAAAGATGAACAGAGATTGATCCTCTCGCCTGATCCGGGGCACAAAGGTTTTCTTAGATTGTCTAGCAGAAACTGTGTTGAGGCGTTTCCGGTTGACGTAATTTTTCCCGTGTTACACGGCACTTTTGGCGAGGATGGGACTTTGCAGGGTCTGCTTGATCTGGCGGACATCCCATACGTTGGGTGTGGAACTCTGGCGTCGGCTGTGGGCATGGATAAGATTGTAATGAAGTCGGTTTTCAGAGACAGTGGGCTGAATATTGGACCATTCTCCTGGTTCTACCGGTCTGAATGGCTACGATCACCTGAACACATTTTGAATGGATTGAAAGATCGTCCAATGCCTCTATTTATCAAGCCAGCCAATCTTGGTTCCTCAGTTGGCATTTCAAGCGTGTCGGCCTTCTCCGGGTTGATAGAGGCTGTCGAATTGGCTTCTAACTATGATAGAAAAATTTTGGTGGAAGATTGTGTGATTGGCCGAGAATTGGAAGTCAGTGTGTTGGGCAATGAAACCCCCTCTGCTTCCTTGCCGGGCGAAATTGTTTCTCATAACATTTTTTACAATTATGATGAAAAATACCTGAATGCCACTGCGGAGCTGATGATCCCGGCAAAACTGACTGAGCCTCAGGTCGCGTCGGCGCAAGACGCGGCTTTGAAGGCCTATCGAGCGGTTGACGGAAGTGGTTTGGCTCGGATCGATATGTTTCTGACTCCTCATGACACTATAATAGTTAACGAGATAAATACGTTGCCTGGATTTACATCCATCAGTATGTATCCTAAACTTTGGGAAGTCTCAGGGCTGACTTATGAACGATTGATAGATAATCTGATAGATCTAGCGATCGAACGGCATGGACAGAGAAGAGCTATACTCACTGATCTTAAGACAACATGAAGGCCATGGTGCTGACGGCGGGTTACGGGACTCGCCTTAGACCCCTAACGTTCGAAACAGCCAAACCCGCAGTTCCGTTGCTCGGAATACCCCTAATTGCTCGAACGTTGCAAAAACTTGCGTCTTCAGGGATCACTCACAGCAGACTCAATCTGCATTTTCTTCCTGACACTATTAAACAGGCGCTTGAATCATTCCAATTCGATCTCTTACAAATTTCATATTCGTACGAGCCCCAAATACTTGGGACAGGTGGTGGTCTCAAGTCAAATGAATCTTTTTTTGACTGCGAGAACTTCCTCACAGTAAATGGAGACATATTCTTTGATTTCAGTATAGAGCCTATTATTGATTTCCATATTAAGAACCGGGCAATGGCTACTCTGGCCTTGTACCCACAGAAGCAGCCGTACCAATACACTCCTATAAGAATTGATTCCGACTACAGGATTCGATCATTTCCCAGATCCCGACTTATAAAGAACGACACTGGGGATTCCTATGTGTTCACGGGCATCACGGTATTGTCAAAAGACATTTTCAGTCTGATAAAGCCCGATGGCTTCTCTGATATAATTTCTGAGGCGTATGACAATGCGATAGCCTTGGATCAAAAAATAATGGGATTTCCTGTCAGCGGATACTGGAATGATCTGGGGACACCGTCACGGTATCTTTGTACCCAAAAGACTCTTTTTGAACGTTATCACTGGGATCCTCCAATATTTGTCGCCAACAGCGCAGTTCTGGGCGACGATCTGGAGTTAGGGCCGTATGTCTCTGTTGGAAGCGGCTGTTTGATCGGAGACAGTTGCCACATCCAGGATTCCATATTGTGGGATAACTGTCACGTGGGTTCAGGATCAACTATCAGGCGGTGCATTCTTGGCAAAGGAGTCTCTGTCCATGGATATTATCACGACCGGATAATTACGACCACTCATGGAGAATCATCAATTGATGGATGACGCAAAAACACTCGAAAAAGTCAGGAAAATATCATTGGGTTTGGGAGAGGTAGCATTTGTAAGGAAGCTCGTCGGAGACGCTTCCTCCCGCTCCTACTTCAGGATAACTTTCTTCAATACCGACACAGCAATTGCAATGGTTTCACCCACCGCTCAATCTAATGATGAATTGAACTTTCTTGAAGTTCAAAAATATCTTGAAGATCTTGGTTTACCGGTTCCCAAAGTTTACCTGCGCGACCAATTGCTGGGAATCGTCATACTTGAGGACCTCGGAGACGATTTGCTGGAGAACATTGTTTCAACCGCAAATCTTCAGCAGATTCGACAAGTATATGCCCTTGCTCTGGACACCCTGCTGAACCTTCACAGGCAGACATCTATCAGTGATTCCCGTTGTGTAGCATTCGATCTGGCCTTTGATGAAGCGAAGTTGATGCAGGAAATGGAGTTTTTTTTGGAACATTTCGTGAAAGGATGGGCCAGAAAGACTCTGCATGGGAATGCAAGACGCCAACTGATTCAGTTTTTCCATAACATCTGTAATGAACTGGCAAGGGAACCAAGGGTTTTCACCCACAGAGATTATCATTCCAGAAATCTGATTCTAAAGAATGATCGTTTCTACATGATCGACTTTCAAGACGCTAGAATGGGGCCTGCGCAATATGATCTTGCTTCTTTACTCAGAGATTCTTACGTGTCTCTGCCTGAGGACTTGACACAGGAGCTAGTCGCCCAATACTTGCAAGGCGCTGATTTCCTTGGAACACGTGAAACTGAACACTTCATTCGGGTGTTTCACATGATGTCTCTGCAGAGGAATATCAAAGCATTGGGGACCTTCGGGTATCAGACCTACGTAAAAAATAGCCCTAGGTATTTATCCGCTATTCCCAGGACGGCGGCTCACATATCAAGAACCCTGCTCAACTTTCCTGAATCCAGGAATTATTTATCGGTGCTGGAAGATTATATAATCGCTCCTGCGCATGCATCAAGACTGGACGTCTAGAAGACTGTCTACCCCTTTCGACTTGAAGCCAAACGCTGACGCCTGCATATTAATATAATATTTAACATTAATTTATTATTGTAACAAATTGTAATTAATGATATATTGTTACTAGTTGTTGCAAATAAATGTTTATGATCGGAAGAATGCTTATGAAAATACCTTACCAAGCGTTCGCCGTTTTATTGGCTCTGTGGATGGGCGCTTCGATGGCTCACGCCCAGACGACCTCCGATGCGCTGACTCGAATCAACAGTTTGAAAACAGCTATCGACACCCAGATCGAGCGTATAAAAACGACTCGGGATTCAACTGACGGTCAAATATCTCTGGCTCGATTGCGCGTTGGGGAACAAATAAGAAAATCTCAGGAAGATCTGGCCGTGCAGATGGAGCTTCTACAGCGCCTTAGAGAGCAGCTTGAAGAACAAAAAGCTCAGGCTGAACAATCCGTAGCGCGTATGAATAGTGATCTTTCCACATTATCGACTACGGCATTCAGCGCCATTGAAGAGCAAATCAGCAAGACCAATGATCTTATAGGGCGGATGGAGAAAATCCGGCAGGACGTTTCCGGGGAGTCTTCTCCAACTTCGTTGGCAGCGCCCTCGGCTTCTTCAAATCCAGGAGCGTCCTTATCAACTGCCGTTTCTACAAGCGTAACGAATCAAGAGGTCTCCAACCCTTCGACTTATTCACCCATCACGGTTACAGTTACGCCCAATCCTCAGCCTGCCGCCGATTCATCATCAGAACCTGTAGCTGCTCCCCCCGGGAGCACCTGACCATTTGCAAATCAGCAGGCCTCTAGTTAAGAGGTCTCCGGATCTGATCTGCTTTAATACCCTCTTTTAATTGGGGGTAGATTCGAACTCGAATCAATCCCCCAATTTATTTTCCTTCAGCCCTTCAAGATAAAATTCACACTGGAATGAAAGGCACTGCCAGAATTCTGGCTACAATTGCGATTCTGCCTGGTCCAGTTGTCCATCCGAGCCATGATGATCTATGCCATATTCTTTCAGTTTGTTTTGGAGGGTTCTACGTGTAATCCCAAGTTCTGCAGCGCTTCTCGTCCTGTTGCTGTCATTGTGTTCGAGGGTTACCAGGATAAGTTCCTTCTCCATCTCGCGAATCGTCATGCCCGGTCGTATTCCCTCTTTGATTTTCCATGGAGCAGGATCTCCTGCCGCGCGGGCCATAGCGTCTGGCAATTCCGGCAATGATACGTACTCATCACGAGTCAATATAACAGCGCGCTCCACCACATTTTCCAGTTCTCTGATGTTACCAGGCCAAGAATACCGCATCATCGCATCCAAAGCCCTAGGATGGAATCCTCTAAGAGATCTTCCGTTCTTGTCGTTATAAATCTTGAGAAAATGCTCAATCAGCAAAGGGATGTCTTCCTTGCGTTGTCTCAAAGGAGGTAAATGAATAGGCACGACATTTAGCCGGTAGAAGAGGTCCTCCCGAAAGACGCCTTTTCTCACTTCCTCCTTCAAATCCTTGTTTGTAGCGCTCAATATCCTGATATCCACTTTGACAGTCTTGGTTGATCCCAATGGATCAAACTCCCGTTCTTGAAGGACACGCAATAGTTTGGCCTGAGTGGAAGGGGTCATCTCTCCAATTTCATCCAGGAAGATTGTGCCCCCATCGGCCAGTTCGAATCGACCCGGTCTTCTTCCAACAGCTCCTGTGAACGCTCCTCTTTCATGTCCAAACAGTTCACTTTCGAGAAGCGTCTCAGGCAGAGCAGAGCAGTTAATTTTGATAAACCTCTTGTCTGATCGGGACGAACCCTGATGAAGAGCGTTGGCGATCAATTCTTTTCCTGTGCCAGACTCACCCAGAATTAGCACGGACGCTTCGGTTGGAGCTACCATTGCTACAGTTTCCAGAACCTGCCTCATCTTTTGAGAACGCCCTATAATTTGGGAGGCGTCGAAAAGATTCTCTATCCGCCGCTTCTGGAGAATATTTTCCTCTTTGAGTCTCCAGAACTCCAAGGTTTGCTGTACTTTTATTCTTAATTCTTCAATATCCAGCGGCTTAGTCAGATAATCGTGGGCTCCGGCCTGCAAAGCTTCCACGGCAGTTTCCACCGATGCGTAAGCTGTGATTATAATGACCGGAATACCTGGGGATATTTTCTTTATTTCCCGAAGCGCCTCTATACCATCTACGTTGGACATTCGGTTGTCCATGAGGATTATATCGTAAAACTCTTCAGCGACTCGAGCTATGGCGTCTTTGCCGTCCTCAGCTTCAAAAACCTGGTAACCATCCAGAGAAAGGTTGGCTTTGAGCATCTTTCTTTGGGATGGTTCATCATCAACAACAAGAATTTTAGCCCGTCGACCAGTCATGTGTCATCCGTTTGCTAACACCAAGGTGTTAATAGTAATAAACTTTACAAATAAAAAACGATCATTTTTCAATAACTGTGAAATCTCCGGTCAAACCGTCATGGAGCCACACCCACTAGGCCATTTCATCTCCAGCATAGGCCACGAACACTTCCTGAGGTGGTTCGTATGGATTGAGGATTACTATGAACCTCGTTCCTTTGCCAGGATCCGACTCAACTTCTATTTCCCCACCATGACCCTCCATAATGCTTTTGACAATGGCCAAGCCTAACCCAGTGCCTTTTTTCTTTGTTGAAAAAAATGGGTCGAAGAGTTTGTCGACATTCTCACGTGGGACGCCTTCACCGCTGTCTTCGGTGATGACCTGCAATCTTCCGTTCGCGTCAGTCTGCAATCTAACGGTGACCTTTCCACCTGCTTGCGAAGCTTCGATTGCGTTTATCAGAATGTTCAGAAAAACCTGTGTCATTTGATCAGAATCAACCATGACGAGAGGCAGATCCGGCTCAGGGCGGTCCACATTTATTTCCACACCGGCCTCACGCGCTTCACGCTCCACTACTCTTACGCAGTGATCCACAATTTCTTCCGCGGATCGAATCGTCAGTCGAGGTTCACGAGGCTTGGAATAGGCCAATAATTTCGAAATGACACGATTGAGACGATCTACTTCAGTCAACATAAGCTCTGTGTACCTGTAATCTTCAGGCTCTAGAGACAGCTTCTTTTGAAAATACTGAATAAATCCTCGTATAGAATTGAGAGGATTACGGATTTCATGGGCCACACCAGCGGAAAGACGACCAAGAGCAGCGAATTTTTCGCTCACAATGACCTTTTGCTCAAGCTCCCGAATTATTGTCATATCACGCAGGATCACCACGGCGCCGCGCGGAGTCGCCGACTCCTGGTCTTTCAAAGGTGACACCGTCAATGCCAGAAAATTCTTACCCTTTCCCTCTCCATTCATCTTAACTTCTTTTTCGGATATCAGATCAGGCTCTGATAGAACTTTCCTAATCTCATTCTCTACAGGAAGAATTTCTGATATTAACCTGCCGTCCAGTTCTTCCTTGGTCTTACGGAGGATCTCAAGCGCGTTAGGATTATATGTTGCGACTCGTAAGGTTCGATCGACCGTGATAAGTCCGTTGGCCATGCTTTCAAGAACATTTCTGGTGTATGTTCTCATCTCATCAAGGGTTCTTCTAACAAGATACGCGTTTTGAACCACGAAGACGAAATAAACGCTGGCTGAGCCCACTATAAAGAGAACTGCGCCCATAAATACGGCAAAAACGATCTCCTGCCGCCGTATCTCTTTGAAACGATCCATTTTAAGTCCGAGAAAAAGAACTTGCTTTTGCTCCCTGTCAAATAAATTGAGCAATTCCTGACCAATTCGTGTGTGCTTTGCAGCGATTTCACTCTCAGCAAGCTGATCTGGAAATGGCGTGAATGGCTTCCAAATTTCAAATATTGTCCTGCCATCTGGCATTTCACGCTTGAATGAAAGTGGCTCACCAGTCCTGATCACTGTCTGAACCGTCTGAAGCTCTTTCCCCATTAACAACCGAAGACCTATTTTTGCCGGCTCGCTATGCGCCACTATCATTCCATCACTGTTTATGAGTCCCACCCAGGCTACATCGGGGTCCTTTGCCGCCTGTTCAATCAGCATCTGCAAATACTCTATTCCCCAGTCACCCTCCATGAAGCCAGTTCTCGTCCCAGCTTCAAGCGTCCTGATAACCGAAATCCCCTGTCGTAGAGTAAACTCCTCCATTCTCTGATTTTGCGCGTTTATATTCCTGATCGTGAAGATAATAACGATCACAAGCAAAGTTCCGGCTACAAGGACTATCGACAACACCGGAAGGTATCTCATCAAATCCTTTATTTTCATCACACCCGTCTTGTCCATCGAAAAGCTCTTAATCAGTAAGGACTTCCAAAATGACTCTTCAACCAAACGCCCGTTCAAAAACGGGCTTGCACAGGCTCAGTGTTGTTTCTCAAGCATTCCTATCATCTTAGTGGCGCGGCTTCAACAAGTATAACCGATCTGAGTTCGATTGGAGTTCTTAAATGGTATACATAAAAATAGTATGGCATCTAATGCAAAATAAGTTGATAAGTTAACTTCTATATGTTATGCATCGCTTCATTAACTGAGCATAACTGCTCGTTTGATATATTGTTTTTACCACTGTTTTTTCGTATTTCCAGGCTTGTGATCTTGCAAATTATGTCTGTCTATCAAGAAACACTTCGAGTTTCTCAGCATCCATAGAAACAGACAGTGATTCTGAATTTCTGAAGCTTAACGGTGGTTCTCAGTTAATGTCAAATAAAGGCGCCAATATGAGATTCGTGCATGCCTTTCGTTTTAATCGGGGTAGCCCAGTAAACTAAATCCTAAATCTGGCGAGTGTAGTAACATGCAAACCAACACCAAGACAGATGATATGTCATACATCGCGAAAGCGCGAGAGTATCTGGATAAAGGTGATCTTTCTTCAGCCCTAGAATGCTACGGCAAGGCTTTCGATCCTGAATCACTTGATGAACCAGAGGCCAGAAACATGCTTATAGAAGCAAGATCTAACCTATCCAGAAAATTTCTACTCGAAGCGTTGGACAGTTTCGAGGAAGCCCTGATAGTAGGTGACCAAATTCAGCGCAGACAGGCTCTCGAAGGAATTTCTGAGATAGCCGAAATTCGACTAAGATTAGGCCTTCTGAACCAGCGTTTAAGAGCTGGACTAAAAGACCTGGTAGGGAGAAAGAATAGGCAAATTCCAGGCCTTGGTTTTGTCTCGGACAATGAGAATCTTGTCTTGATATCGAATGAAGCCATCTCGAAGCTTCCTGAACGTCTATTGAGAGGCATCCGAATTGCTCGGCTTCCGGAGCGTTTGACAGGGTCTGTCTTGCCTCTAGAGGCTCAAAAGTGCATACCTTACTCCAACGAAAATGATGTCGCTTATATCTTGGAAGTCGCGAAAGCGATCCTTAATTTCAAAGAACCTCATCATAACTTGCCCAACCACTTCGAAAGCGTCTCCTCTATGACTGGACTTGATCAGACCTTGTAGAAAGTGATCAGCTTGGTGTGAAAACAAGCGGCCCGCCGTCATTCTCTGAGAGGCCGAAGCTTGACACGACAATCATTATTGGTTAAACGCTCTTTTGAGAGTTCATCTGAACAGCTTATCTGAATTGTCGAAAATGGGGGCGCAGTTTTTGAGAGCCTTGGGGTTAGACATTGGATCAAAAAGAATAGGCGTGGCAATCAGCGATGAGTCCGGTTTGATTGCTCAGCCTCTACAAACCATATCTTCTACAGGCGCTGAGCGGGATATTCTATGCATCCTTGAAATTGTGAGGGATTATAATGTAACAGAGATCGTTGTCGGTTTACCATACAACATGGATGGCTCTGAAGGGCCACAGGTGGAAAAAGTAAGAAAATTCAATGGTCTTTTGCTGCAAAAAGCTGGGTTGCCTGTGTTTGAGTGGGATGAACGCCTGACAACCATTGCTGCGGAAAGGACCTTGTTGGAAGCTGACATGAGCCGAGCCAAACGCAGAAAATTAGTGGACAGAATCGCCGCCGCTTTGATTCTCCAGGGACATCTTGACCGTCGACGTAACGAGGCCCGTTCTGTATCATGAGGGTCCCCGTCATATCTATAATTAGAACGACGTCCGTAGTTATTCTGATTCTTTTTCTGGCCATAGGAGGTCACTACCTTTACAAGAGCCTTCCGGACATCGTGAATCATTTTCTCCCGAGGCCTTCCCAAACAAAAGAGACCGTCCATGAGATCATTGTAACCATTCCGAAGGGAGCCTCCTTTAATGAGGTGGGATCCATCCTTCAGAACAATGAGGTGATATCCAGCAAGTTAGTTTTTAAGCTTATCGCTTTTATTAGAGGTGAGCAGCGGCATGTAAAAGCCGGAGATTACATGCTCAAAACTCATAGTGACCCTGGCGAGGTTCTGGATCTACTCATTTCGGGAAAAACTCTCGTTTATGCGATAACGATTCCAGAGGGATACAATATCTTTCAAATCGCGGATCTCTTCGAACAAAAAGGGATCTCGTCAAGAAAAGATTTTCTAAAGTTGTCGACCGACTCCGAATTCTTGAGTGAGTTGGACATTCATGCGTCCAGTTTGGAGGGGTTCCTGTTTCCAGACACCTATTTTGTGCGGCCGTCGGAGAAGTCAAACCTCAAACTTTTCTTACAGAAAATGGTTTCCAGGTTTCGATCTGTCTATGACAAATACGTTAAGGGAACTGCTGATCAAGTACGGATGGACGCCATTGCAGGTAGTAACCCTGGCGTCTCTCATCGAAAAAGAAGCCAAACCAAATGAACATGCCCTGGTATCTGCCGTATTCCACAACAGGCTGCGACATAACATGAAACTTCAGTGTGACCCGACTGTTATCTACGGCATCAAACCAATGGGCGCAAAAATTACACGAGCGGACTTGGATCGAAAGCATCCTTACAACACGTATCAGACCACTGGCCTACCCCCGGGACCTATAGCCAATCCCGGTAAGGAATCTCTCATTGCAGCGGTACACCCTGCCGACGTCGATTATCTTTATTTTGTGGCCAAGAATGACGGGAGCCACCAATTTTCGAGCAATCTTGCCGACCATAACAAATCGGTTAATTTATACCAACGACAACCAAGTTCTCTAACACCTTAATTGCTTTATCGTCGATCCACTCTGACATTTATGGTCTCCACAGCAAGGAAATTTGGCAGGTCACGCGCCTAATTCTCTACCTTCTCAGGAAGAACAATATGCCAATCGCCTATTTTGATTGCTTTTCCGGCGCTTCTGGGGACATGATCCTGGGAGCGTTCATGGATTTAGGGCTGCCGCTAGAGGTCTTAAGAAGAGAACTCTCTAACCTCAACATAAACGGCTATCAGATAGACAAGCTGGAAGTTCTCAAAGCGGGTTTAAGAGCGACCAAGGCAATCGTAAAGGTGGAGCATGCGCATGAACATCACGCTTCCCACATCGGAGACATCTATCAGACCATTCTGGAAAGCAGTCTTGATAAAGAAATCAAAGCTGAGAGCGTTAGGGTATTTGAACGACTTGCGGCAGCGGAGGCTTCAGTTCATGGAACTACGGTTGACGGCGCTCATCTTCATGAAGTCGGAGCCCTCGATTCGATTATAGACGTAGTAGGTGGGGTAATAGGATTCAAGTGGCTCGGGATAGACCATGCTTTTTTTTCAAAGATCAATGTAGGCGGTGGGACGGTCAAATGCGCTCACGGCATCCTCCCCGTCCCTGCTCCAGCTACGATGGAACTGCTAAAAGGCAAACCGATATACTCGTCTGGTGTGGAAGCTGAATTGATCACACCAACGGGAGCCGCTATTCTTACCACACTGTGTGAAGGTTTTAGTCACATGCCCAATATGGTGGTTTCAGTCCATAGGATATGGCGCCGGTGATAGGGATCTGGAAACGCCAAACATTCTGCGAGTTACACTTGGGGAACAACCGAGCGTTTTTTCAGATTCTACGTCTACATTGGTGGGTGTCATAGAAACCAACATAGATGACATGAACCCACAACTTTATGACTACATGATTAGCCTTGCGCTGGACAGAGGCTGCCTGGACATAGGAATCCAGCCAATCAACATGAAAAAAAACAGGCCTGGTTCGTGCCTACAGATGATCTGCCCTGTTGAAAAAATAGAGGAAATGGCTGGACTGATTTTTACTCAGACCACGGCCATCGGACTCAGGTGGAGAATTGAAAACCGTATAGTCGCTCAACGCTCCATAGAGGAAATAGAAACGAAGTTTGGAATGATCAGAGTAAAAATAGCCCGTTTCCAAGGTAGGATTGTAAATGTAAGCCCCGAGTATGAGGATTGCAAAAAATTGGCTCAAAGAAGTCAGACCTCGATCAAGAAAATAATGTCCGAGGCGGTGCGAAAGTGTGAAGAAACCTTCTCAGAGGAAGCGACCTGATGAAAATTAATCTGATTCTTTACGCCTCCTTGACACGGTTCGTGGCTGGGTCATCGGCCGGAGAAGTCATGAACCTAGATATTCCTGGCGACTCGACAGTCCATGACGTAATGGTCAAAATGGGCATACCGTCCGACCTGAAGTTGATATTGTTGGTCAATGGGAGGTCCGTGTCCAAAACACAGAAGCTGATTGACGATGACCGGTTAGCCGCTTTTCCTACCATAGCGGGGGGGTGATCGGAAAAAGACAACTTCACCTTTAAGTTGAAAATCGGCTCCCTCTATTATGTCTAATCAGGCATAACATATAAATATTATTACGTTTTTCTCCTATTTCTTCTTGACTCATTATCTCTAAAACCATATCATCAGACCATATCGATATTTATTCCCGGGGAGGTTTACCCGGGAACTATTTTAATCAATTTTCCTTTTCCCATCTTGTCATATCTAGTCAGTGGAGGAAGACCCATGGAAAAAATTATCCGTGTTTACATGGGAGCGGAGGGCGGCCCTAAAGCTCAAATATTCCCAGTAGGAGAATACGCTGGCCTTGGTGGCAGAGCTTTGACATCCGCCATCGTAGCAAAAGAAGTCCCACCTTTGTGCCACGCATTGGGGGAAGAAAACAAGCTGGTGATAGCTCCTGGAATGTTAAGCGGGACAATTGCCGCCAACTCAGGCCGTTTGTCTGTGGGCTGCAAGAGCCCTTTGACCGGCGGCATAAAGGAATCCAACGCCGGCGGGATGGCCTCTCAAACTCTAGCCAGACTGGGTTACGCCGCCATTGTCCTAGAGGGACGACCTTCAAGCGATGACCTCTACACAATTTTTGTGAACAAGGACGGGGTGAAGATCGAAACTAATAACACCTTAAAAGGACTTGGCAATTATGCTTTAATTGAAAAGCTAAAAAACAGGTACGGCGATAAGGCTTCTTACATATCGATCGGTCCCGTTGGTGAGATGAAGCTGGCAGCCGCTTCCATCGCATGCACAGACATGGAATGCCGCCCGACCAGGCACGCTGGTCGCGGAGGTACCGGTGCCGTCATGGGTTCAAAGGGAGTCAAGGCTATTATTCTCGACGACAGTGGCTTGTCTATGAGACCCCCCAAGAATCCGGAGAAGTTCAAAGAAGCTAACAAACAATGGGTCGCCGGCCTGAAGAAACATCCGGTAACAGGAGAAGGTCTCGCTGCTTACGGTACAAATGTATTGACAAACGTTTTGAATGAAGCTGGAGGATATCCTACCCATAACTTCATGTGGGGTCGATTCGAGGGGCACACTAAAATAAGCGGAGAGACACAGGCTGCCGTGGAAACGGAGCGGGGTGGGAACCCCACTCACGGATGTCATCGCGGTTGTGTCATGAGATGCTCCGGAGTTTACATGGATAAATATGGTCAATACCTGACGAAACAACCTGAATATGAGACGGTGTGGGCCCACGGGGGAAATTGCGGAATTGACGATCTTGACACTATAGCGATGCTTGACCGACTTGATGACGATTACGGTATAGACACAATTGAGATGGGAGCGACTATAGGAGTCGCCATGGAGGCAGGACTCGCAAAATTTGGAGATGGCGAAGCGGCCATCAACTTCGTCAATCAAGTTGGTAAAGGCACTGATCTAGGGAGAATTCTCGGAAGTGGGGCCGGTGTGACCGGAAAAGTGTTCGGGGTGGAGCGTGTACCCGTGGTCAAAAACCAGGCCTTGCCTGCCTATGACCCCAGAGCTGTCCAGGGAATGGGAGTCACATACGCTACGAGCCCGATGGGCGCAGATCATACGGCTGGATACGCTGTAGGATCAAATATCCTTGGTATTGGTGGAAAGACCGACGCTCTGGCGCCCGAAGGCCAAGTGGAACTTTCCAGAAATTTACAGATCGCTACCGCAGCCGTTGACGCTACTGGAATGTGCCTATTCATTGCCTTTGCAGTCCTAGACCAACCCGAAACATTCCAGGCGCTGATCGATATGATCAATGCTTTTTATGGACTGAATCTTACAGCGGATGATGTTGCGGCTTTAGGTAAGAGCATTCTGAAAAACGAGCGTGAATTTAACAGCAAGGCGGGTTTCAGTTCAGCTCATGATCGTCTACCCGCTTTCTTCACAAGGGATGCGTTGCCGCCCCACAACATCAAATTCAAGGTTACGGACGCGGAGTTGGATCAGGTTTTCAACTTTTAGGCAGACCAATCGGCTCTACTGTCACCAACTTCAAACTTGAGGACCCGCTATTATCGTTCGAGGCGAATCCGTGCTCTATGAGATGGATTCGCCTCGAATGTTCAGGAATATAATGATGCAAAGCGCAACGGTCATTCGTATACTAAGCCCGGTTCTCCAAAAGGGATTTTGGCAAAAAGCGGTCACTGGCGTAACGATCAGAAAGTTGCTTGAAGACCAACTCCGGTTGACTCCGGATTTCGTCGAAAAGGAAGTTGCGACCGTTTTCCTGAACGGAAAAGCCGTCGACAACATCGATACCGCCATTGTCGCAGACCACTGCGAACTAGCACTGTCAGGACCAATGCCGGGTTTTGTGGGCGCGGCCATGCGACGTGGGGGTTACTATAGTTCCATGCGCGAAACTATCAGCTATTCCGGCGAAAAAGAATCCCATGAAATTCATGATGGCTTCATTAAAATTAAACTGTACAATAAGCTGGTCGAACCTCTAGGCCTATATTTGGCCCGCAGAGGCCTTCTGCTCGAAAAAAAACAAGCCCTTGACCTATCTAAAACAGAGATTGCCCCATTCATAAAGATATCGTCTGCGCCTGAATTTAATGATTTCGTCTTGGTTGAGCTAGACCTGAACAGGTGATCTACCAACCACATTCAAGGACCTTTTGCCAACTGTTGGCGCCTTGGATAACCAGCCAATACCGTGTATAATTTGTGACCGCTGATTTTAGGCGTTGCTGTCTATTCATAGCCGTTATCTTTGGCTATTCAGGGAGATGCGTCTGCTACATCAAGAGGTCAACCACAAATTTGAATCTAAACTCAAGTATGCCCATTTCTCACGAATAAGGGACTCTTTGAGGCAATACTCTCTGGAGGAGCCTCATGCGACACTCAGGGTTTTGGATATGGCCTGCGGCCCAGGAAACATGGGTCTCTTCAGTGAGGGAATTGCGAATGTCGAGTGGTACGGGCTTGAACTGTGGCCGTCTGAACTCAGACAAGCAGCCCAAAGCGGGGCCTACTTGGGGCTTATACAGGCAAATCTTATCGAAAATCTCCCCCTCCGTGCATCGAGCGCGGACGCCATTGTCCTAAACGAAATTCTCATGTATTTGGGAAATGCTTCTCGTCTTCTCGCTGAACTCTTCGACATCCTCAAACCGTCGGGAATTTTGTACGTGTATAACCCTATATATACCATCCCCAATTTCCTGTCTTTTTTTAAGAAAATAGGCCGAAGAATATACCAATCTCGAGAAGCTGTATCATTTGACCGCCAATGTGATTGGAAAATAGCGGCCAGGGCTTCCAGAATCAATTTTTATTCTTTCGATTCGCTTCTCGAAGAAATTCAGGCCGCCGGATTCAAGATTCAGGATGTTTCCGGGTTCAGGATTTTCAGGAATCGAATACGGTTAATGAGAAATCTTGAAAAATATAGATGGTACAGGGAGACCACCAAACGACTGGCAAAAACTAACCCACGTTTGGCTTCAGATGTTCTCGTCATATCGAGAAAGGAGCCTCACCGTCCTCCTGTGGTATAAAATTTGAGAGACTGAGCAGTTGTTTATAAGGGTCCAATAGGTCAGTTAGCTCCGTCAAAATGAAAATTTGCAGGAATCTCCCTCGCACGTGGATGCAAAGGAGGAGTCCAACGCCGCCAAAGCGTCATTGGCGTCGGATTTTGCCATATCGATATAATCCTTATTGGCCGCAATATAGGCTGAGGCATCCGCTGCGTTAGTGATATCTACCACCAGCGCCATTAGTTGCTTAAGAGAGTCGAACAACAACTTTTCGTTTACTGTCATGCGTAGAGCCTCCATCCGAATCATACGGCCACAAAATATCAAGGTCGAAAAATGATGTTACTACTGGATAATGTCGCATATCCGCTGATATTCGAGATAATCTAACAAGCCCGATTCACACGTGGCCGGCAAGCGATAACCACAACTGCCGCATTCGTATCCAACAAAGTCACAGTCTTCAATTCGTATGTCTCCATGTTCAATCTCACCATCAACGAAGACAATTTCTGAGGACACCTTAGCCCCAGCGCAAACCTCGACAATCTTATCTTTTCCACATTTCGGGCATTTCCAATCCATGTTTAGATAGCCTTTTCCATAGAAATCATTACTTTTTTATTCAGCGTTACTTCGCTCTTGTACCTTTATCACCTTTTCCGCCACGGTTGTCCACATTAGTTAGAGGAAACCGGCGTTCTAGAGACCACATTCAATCATTCCTGGCCAGATGAGGGAAAATTCGGGGTCTGGTTGATTGTCTCTGTTCACAGGCTATCTAAATTCATAAAGACGTGGGTACCGATGGGATAACCAGTGATCCCTTCCACTACACTGCACTTGACCTTAAACAGAAAAAAGATGTTCTTTTTCTCTTCATTTAGTGATTCAAAATTACCCTGCCCCTTGGCGATTACCAAATCAGCTTCATGAAATTCTCTCTGAAATGACTCGCTACACATGGAAAGCACGGTGCCTGGCAAATCTGACCCGTTATCGATAACTCTTACCAGATTTGTAATTCCAGTAACTTGAGCATCGAGTATAGTCACGTCGTTGATAACGGGTTGGCCTCTGACGACAAAAGTAATTTTCTCTACTGGCAGTAATTCTAAAAGTAACCGGTCGAATACAATTTCTCCGGCGTTATCTCCCAGGTACAGTATTTTTGAGGCGTTATTCACATCAGTCACGAATTTTGCCAAAACTAAAGCAGGAATTACGGCTGCCAATGATTCTATGGCGGCGGTTTTAATGTTTGCCTGATCCGCGTTTGGGTCAACAGCCAAGTCGATAGTATTACCTGCAATCGCCAACTGGACAGAACTCAGGAGGGGATTTGAAGACCCGTCGATCAGTTCCCTCCAATCATCGTTGAACTTCATGACATTAAGATTACAGTTTTGCTTGGCTTTCTCATATGGATCAACCAGGCCAGTAACGTCTTTGATCATCCGATGAATTTCCCCCATCAACAGCGGCGGCGATTGTGTTGGATCAGTCTCGCCTATAACCCGCGATATATCCTCAATAATTTTGTTGTTAGTTTTTTCCTGAAGATTAAGACGCCCCAACAAAGCAGTAGACTGTTTCATCAAGCAGGAAAGGCATTCTGAGTGTGTCTTCATTATCACATTCCTTTCACGGAACGCCGCCGCCTCATGAGAGAGGTTGAACAGGGATAAGGAACTTGAGGAAAGCGTTATCCGCATTGGAAAGATTTCGTTGGCCATTCACTATCACGTCAATTCCTAGTATGAAAGGTCCTTCCGAAAGAGGAATTACAGTCAAACGTCCTTCCCGCAGGTCCGGTTCAACTCCCATACGCGCCAGCATGGCGATACCTTTTCCCATCTCAACCAGTTCTTTTATAAAATCTACATTCCCTGTTTCAATAAACACTGAAGGAGCAAAACCATGATTTTCAAATATTTCCTCAACAAGCTGACGAGTGCCGGACCCCTTTTCCCGTAGAATCAGATTTTCATTCCTTAATTCCTGAATTGAAACAGCCGGTCGGGAACAGAATTTGTGATGCGGGGAGGTCACAAGGATAATTTCGTCCTGAATAAATGGGATTACTTTCAACTTATCGGCATACTTTAGCCTCCCAACTATAGCTAGATCATTTCGATCTTCTATAACGCTTCTAATCATTTCTTCCGAACTTCCTTCATCAATCTGAATCTGGACAGTTGGATAAGCCTCACGGAATTCAAAAATGTATCGACTCATGAGATAACGCACCAGAGTCTTTGTGCTTCCGATTTTAAGAATGGCCCTGGAATCCTCATGGGTGGAAATCAAGACGCGTTCCACCTCGGCCACGAGACCAAAGATCTTTTCAGATATTTTAAATACCTTTTGGCCTGTCTCTGTTAATTCAAGCCCCCTTTTCTTTCTTATCAGCAGACGAACGCCGAATTGTTCTTCCATGGCTTTAATCTGCATACTTACCGCCGGTTGACTGATAAACAGTTTTTCCGCCGCAAGGGAAATGCTCCCACAGGTACTTGCCACGTAGAAGGCTCTCAGTTGGTTGAGATTAAGTTCTTTTACCATGTCCGTCATTCCCAAAATATAAGTTTTTCTTATAAAAGCATAAAATTTAGTGATTTGACATGTCAAGCAAAATACTGTGATCTTGTACTCAACATGAGCTGATAAACAATTGTGTTGCGCTCTACCTTTCAGGCTCGGCGCAATAACTTCGTGTTCTGGATCCAAACGCCCACGTTCCAACTTTACCCCTAGCAAGGAGGAACCAGAGAATGGCTGAAGAGTACGACGGGATTATCCTCGGCGCCGGCCCTAATGGTCTGACTGTGGCGGCTTATCTCGCCAAAGCCGGCCTGAAGATTCTTCTTTTGGAAAAACGTTTTGAGGCGGGAGGAGGGCTGGCGACGGAACAAGTGACCTTACCGGGATTCCTTCACAACACGCACGCTGTCTATATGCCGATGGTAGATTATGCTCCCCCGTTGAGAGATTTCGACGACTATCTGACAAAGGACTATGACCTTAAGTTTGCGTTCCCATCTCTGGTAATGGCCATGCCTTTCGCTGACGGATCATCATTGAGATTGTACCAGGATGTCGAAAAAACTTGCGAATCCATAGCGCAATTTTCAAAAAAAGACGCCGAAACTTACAGTAAAATCCAGATCAGATTTAAGGAATTAACGGAAGATTTCCTCGGACCGGCTACCTATGAAATGGCGAAACCTGCTTTCGAACAAATGATCAAGCTGGTGGCCACGGATGTTGGCCGGGAAATCACCGCTTACACGGAAAAAACTCCGAGGGACATAGTCAATGACCTGTTCGAAAATGATCGGGTTAGAACCATGTTCCTTTACTTGTCCTGCATGTGGGGACTTAACTATGATCTCGAAGGCGTCAGTTATCTGGTTCCCCTCCTGATCAACAGGGCTACTAACTACAGACTTGTGGTAGGCGGATCACACCACTTGGCTCATTTATTCACCAAGGTCCTTTATCGAAACGGGGGGATGATCATTTCCCCTGTCACGATAAAAAGAATCATACTGGAAAATGGAGCGGCTGCAGGGGTGGAACTCGAAGACGGAGTTGTCTACAAGGCTAGAAAATTCGTTGCAAGCAGCTTGGACCCATTTCAAACATTTTTTAAGTATGTGGGGGAAGACAATCTGGATCCAACCTTCGTAACCAGACTCAAGGACTGGCAGTGGGAAAAATCGAGCCTTTTCCATGTACATCTAGCGCTGGATGAAGCTCCTCAATTCAAAGCGGCCGCACAAAACGCAGACATGAATAACGCGCTGATCACTGGTACTTGGTTACGAAAATCTTGACAATCTCATCAAGCATTATGACGCCATCCACAGCGGCGAAATGTTCCCAGGAGGATTCAACTGCTGTTTTCCGTCCATGCATGATCCCAAACAGGCGCCCCCGGAAAACACACGGCTCTCATCTCGTTGCACGCTCCGTATGACCTCAAAGATGGTGGAGCTGAAAAGTGGTACCGTATCCGAGAAAAAGAAGCCGATCGATGTGTTGAATTGCTCGGGAAATATGCGCCAAATGTCTCTGGATCAAACATTCTGTGGAGATACATAACCTCACCTCTCGACATTGGAAACAAGTTTGCCGACATGGTGAAAGGGTCCTACAAACAGGGCGCTTATCTGCCACTGCAAATGGGATATCTTCGCCCCAATGAAGATTGCTCGCAATATGCTACCCCTGTAAAGAATCTGTACGTTTGCGGCGCAAGCACGTTTCCCGGTGGCCTTATAACGTTCGGTCCCGGTTATAACGCAGCCAACAGAATCGCCGAGGATTTAGGCATAGATCGTTGGTGGGGCGAACCGGAATGTGTGCAAAAGGCAAAGGCGAAAGGCACACTTTAGGAGACGAAACATGAAAGTCAACTCGACTGGTCTGGGAAAAACCACCATGGTGGCGCACTTCGCCAGCCTGGAAAAAATTAGCGGGGAATCTGAGCCTGCCATGAGACTCAGCATAGAAGCTACGGAGCCTGTTCATTGGTCCATCAAAGCGACTGTGGGCGGGGATGATCTCCGAACTTTCGCCCGTCTCATGTTTAAACCATGCAATTTCTTTGCCGTGTTAAAATTATTGTTTTTCGGCAAGAAGCTTTCATCACCGGAAGCTCATTAGCCGATGTTCCTGTCCAAACCCTGAACAAATAAAGGAGGCCTCTCCATGCCAGATAAGATTTACGACGCGATAGTGGTCGGCGGTGGTCACCAGGGAACGATTATAGCCTGTTATTTGCAGCACGCCGGCATGAAGACTGTTGTATATGAACGGCAACACGAACTGGGAGGCGGGGCATGTGGAGAGGAATTGCCCCTACCCGGCTTTCTTCAGAACCCATGCGCCCATTGGACTAGATTTTATGGCCATCCAGCTTATGAAGATTTTAAGCTGCGTAATCTTGGCCTCTCATATGTGTTTCCGGACCATAGCGAAGGTATGATTTACGACGACGGCACGGCCTTCATGGGCTACACGGCCTGGAAAGTGGTTGACGAAAATACTGGACGAGCTGAATTTAACGAGATCAACGCTCAGAAGACGATAGACCAGATTGCCCGGTTTTCAAAAAGAGACGCTGACACAGCTTATGATCTCCTGGAGAAATACAAGAAGAAATGGCGGGCGGCCTTTCATGAATGGAGATACAACCCACCTACCCCATGGGGAGTAAATGACGCCTTTGAACGTCTAATCGGCGATAAAGAGGCCCCAATTCCGCCGGAGTATCAGTTCTACACTTCCCAGCAGATTGCTTTTGATCTCTTTGAGAGTGACTACTTGCGAACTCTTTTCATGCGGTCCTGTATGACATCCAGTGGGGTCTTTCCCAACGACGGCATAGGCATCTACAAGACTCTTCATACGCTGGGACTGATTCTGTCATGGGAACCCGCTTCCATTGCTATAGGCGGAACGCATGCGATTACTCACGCCCTCCAGAGGGCATTCAGCTCCATGGGCGGTGAATTTGTCGTAGAAACTGGAGTCGAAAGAGCAATCATCGAAAACGGAAGAGCTACTGGAGTATTACTCAAGGATGGTAGGGAGATCGGGGCCCGGCATCTAGTTGTCAGTGACATGAACACCACTCAGACAATCCTGCAACTCATCGGTGAAGAACACGTTCCATCCAAGATAGCTCATCGGGCTAAGAATATTCTTCGGGATCGCGCCCAATTATTTTGGGGTAACTTCGCTCTTCATGAACTCCCCGAATACACCGCCGCCAAGGATAATCCCGAAATAGGCTTGTGTCCGCGGTTGAACTGGGGTCCTAAGGACCCTGATTATTTTGCGACGAGGCATCAGGCCGAACTTTTTGTAAAGGGCATACCTGACAAGCTGGTAGCAATTGTGGCGCCTGACAGCATTTGGGATAAGACTAGGTCGCCGGAAGGAAAACACACTATCCTAATTGAGCAGTTTACAGCTCCGTATAGATTTTTTAGTGATAGGGAATGGTTGAAAATGAAGAGCGACGTTGTCGAAATCATGAGAGAGCAATGGTCGTGGTATGCTCCCAATATGACGAAAGATAACGTTATCGCCACCCATATCACCACCCCTATGGATGTTCAGATGCGCAACATTAACATGCCACAAGGCGGTTGGACGGGCGAAGATATGATCGCTTCCCAGATGGGACGCATGCGACCATTCCCCGAGTTAGCCTTCTATCGACTGCCTGTAAAAAATATTTATCTGGCTTCGGCCGCAGCTCATTCAGGCCCTGGCATAGGTCGAGGCAGCGCTTACAATTGCTTTAAAGTGATTGCAGAAGACTTTGGACTCCCTAAAATATGGGAGCAAAAAGGTAGAGCCTACTAGAAGGGGGCGTAGATGGGACGACTTGAGGGTCGAGTCGCTATTGTAACAGGCGCGGGCAAGGGCCTGGGTCGAGCTTTCTGCGTTAAACTCGCCGGCGAAGGAGCGAAAATAGTCGCTGTTACAAGAGCCGACCTGGACGGGCTCAAAGAAACCGAAAAGCTCGTAAAGGATGTTGGCGGTGACGCAATAATCAGCCAGGTAGACGTGTCCAACGAAGCCGACACTCTAAGAATGGCCCAGGAAGCTCTTGATAAATTTGATAGAATTGACATTCTGGTGAACAACGCTGCATATTATTATGGAGTAAAAAGAAAGCCTTTCCATGAGATTACATCAGATGAATGGGACAAAATGATGGCGGTCAATCTAAAAGGCCCGTGGCAATGTTCCAAAGCGGTTTTCGAAGCGATGAAATCTTTGGGCAAAGGCAAAATTATCAATTTGACTTCAGAAGTTTTCTTTACGGGTTCCCATGGTTTTGTTCACTACGTCTCATCCAAGGGAGGCGTCATTGGCCTTACCCGAGCCTTGGCCGTGGAACTCGGGCCTCACGGAATATGTGTTAACGCTGTAGCCCCTGGATATACAGATACTGAAGCCAGCCGCACAATTGCGGACGTAAACAAATATGATACCAGCAAGACGCCTCTGAAAAGGCTGGAAAGTCCTGAAGACCTGGTCGGGATTGTAGCCTTTCTTGCTTCTGATGAAAGTAATTTCATAACCGGACAGACCATCCTGGTCGATGGAGGCAGAGCCATGCATTGATACTATGCAAACAGCATCGTCGGAGAGGGATATTCTCTTCCACTTATTGGATCTTGGGTAGAATCGCTCATCGCTACGAGGAACTTCGATTGCCTGTTCCTCATAGTGACGCTCATAAATTCTGTATCATGTTCTCTCCGACAGGTGTCCACGCATATACTGGGCCAGTCGTTATGTTCCAGCGTTCTATCAACCCTTTCCAACATTTCAAAAGGAAGAGAGAGAACCCATGAAAGTTTACGATGTTGTACCTGGCTTGGAATTTGACGCAGAGCGCGACCTGGCGCAATCACCCGCATGGTTCTTGGACGCAACGCATTCCGTCCCACCATGGACGCCTATGTTCGGATGGTTCTGGATCAATTTTTGTCGTCATGGGATGCAGTGGGGGGCGGAGAAGCTGTCATTACCTACGGTACACGGATGGGACTGGCGTTTTATGAATGGAGGAGGATATCTAACCCTACTCCTGGTCAAAAGTGAAGAAGAAAAACAAAGACGCGAAGTCGAGTTTAGAAAGGCTATCCTACCTTTAATCAAGGATTACGATGGAATTTGGAATGGTTTTGTCAAGGAGATTCTGGAACGATATGAGAATTTAAAACAACTGGATCTTGATTCCGCTTCAAACATTGAGCTTCTCGATAACTTTGAAGAGACTATCAATACTTGCCGGCGTATGTGGGAAATCCATATGTACATGATGTATGGAACATATACCGCCTATATTCTTTTCGAGAATATGTGTCGCGAATTAGCAGGGATAGACGACACGTCTCCTGTGTTCCACCACATTGTTTCAGGCTTTGATAACAAGGTATTTCAGGTTGACCGACGACTCTGGGAGTTTTCGAAGATAGCGTCAGAGCAGGGACTTGCCGGAGTATTTCTTGATAACCAAGAACTGGATATACGTGGAAAATTAGAAGAATCGGAAATAGGGAGAAACTTCTTAAAGGATTTCAATGAGTTCCTCAAAGAAGATGGATGGCGTATGCAGCGAATGTCCGAGATGAACTTGCCGACGTGGGTAGAAGACCCAACACCGCCACTTTCTATGGTCAAACAATTTATCCTGAAGGGAGGATCGTTTGATCTCGATAAGGAAAGAAACAAGCGAAGCATTCAAAGAGATGAAGCTGAAAAACAGCTCCTTGCCAAGGTTCCGTCGGAACAAAGAGCCTGGCTTGAGCCTCTTATGCGACTGGCTCAAAAAAGTGGCATTTTCAGTGAGGAACACGACCATTATCTTGATCTCTATACACATGCGATGATGCGCAGAAGCGCGCTGGGAATCGGAAGACGTTTTGTGAAAACTGGAACAATCGACAACCATGAAGATATTTTCTTCCTCATACCCGATGAAGTTCGGCGCGCAGGACTAAATCCGGGTTCATTTGACCTCCGTTATATTGTGGACAGACGAAAAGCAGACTGGTTGGAATGGCAAAAAACTCCCAATCCACCGGCTATTTTGGCCGAAGGATTCGATTTAGACCAAGCAATGGGAATCTTGGTCAAATCAAATGACCCTATAGCCCTTAAAGTGGTAGTTGGCTCCATGCCGCAGGTTAAGCCTGAACTAAAAGCCGACTTGTATGGAACATGCGGATCGCCGGGTGTGGCGGAAGGAACAGCGAGGGTTATCGTAACGGAGAATGAACTTCACCTGATAAAGGAAGGGGACATTTTAGTTGCGGTAAGCACTTCACCTAGCTGGACTCCTGTTTTTTCGATGATCAAAGGGGTTGTAGTAGACCGTGGGGCAAGCCTATCCCATGCGGCCATTGTTGGACGTGAATACGGAATTCCGGTTGTCATGAACGTTTTTGAAGGCACAGCCAAGATCAGGTCGGGCCAACGAATAAGAGTGGATGCCAACTTGGGGGCAGTCTACATACTCGACAAGTAATCTTGGGACTGAATTACAGATGTCTGAGTAGTTCATTGGGGTGAGTTTCTTTACCTGGGCTTTCTCTCTCTCCGGAAAGGACGGATTCATATGGCCAAGAAATGGATCTACTGGTTCGACGAACTCGGCTCCGATTTTAATGATGTTGTGGGCAAGAAATGCGCCAACCTAGGAGAAATGACGCGGCTTGGCATGAAAGTGCCGCCCGGCTTCGCCATATCCGTGGACGGGTATGAACGATTCATGGAAGAAAGTGGAGCTGGAGAAGAAGTACAGCGATACTTCCATGATAATAGGCGCGAGATAAATCAAGTTGGGAAAATGATTGAGGCAAGCATCGAGATACGTCGCATCATAGAATCCAAAAGTTTACCCCAAGAAATGGCTCAAGAGTTGCGCCAAAATTACTCTTCTCTCTGCAATAAGGTCGGTATCCACGACCTACCTGTAGCCGTCCGATCCAGTGGCGCTGTTAGTATGCCTGGTCAAATGGAAACCTATCTGAATGTACGAGGAAAGAATGATCTCGAAAGAAAGGTAACTAAAGTTTGGGGGAGCGCTTTTACTACTCGGGCGATAGCGTTTCGGATCGAGAAAAATATGGACATTGCCAAGGCCCCAATAGGCGTAGCTGTTCTCAAAATGGTCAACGCAAAATGCGCAGGGGTCGTTTTAACGCTCCTACCAACAACTGGAGACATGACAAAAGTAGTAGTCGAGGGCAATTGGGGACTTGGTGAGAGTGTCGTTAGCGGAGAAATTACTCCGGATCAATTCATTGTCGACAAGGCATGCGGAGAGTGTGAAACCGTAATTAGCTCAAAGACGAAAATGGTTTGCTACGGCCCAGTCGGTACCCGCGTGGCGGAAGTGCCGCGCGATTTACGATGTTCAGCATGTTTAACCCCCGATGAGCTGACCGAGATAGTCCGAATAGCTAAAGAGGTGGAGGCTCACTTCAATCTACCTCAAGACATGGAATGGGTAATCGATCAGGACCTGCCTTTTCCTGAAAATATTTATTGGGTTCAGGCTCGTCCAGCGAAATTCACCAAGAAAAAACTGGACGAATCGCAATATCTTGCGGATCTAATGTCTCAGATCTTCAGGATGTGATAAAGCCAAACCTCAGTTAGCGGAGGGCATCTATGACCAGCCTTTTCACTCAGTATTGGGATGTAATCCCGGGGAAATTTGACGAGTACTCTCTATTTATAACCAAAGAGTACGTTCCGGCAATGGAAAGACTGGGCCTCAAGCTTCTCGGCGGTTTTTACGTCGCGGTAGGCCAGGGACCCCGGATAATTGTGGTGGGCACAGTCGATGAACAAGACTATTTAAGACGAATCCTGGCCACTGAGGATTACAGGATAATCACGGAAAAGCTTTGTTCTCTGGTTTGCAAGTACGCTAGCAAATTATATGTTTCCAGCGGTAGAGTGACTAAGGGACCTTACCATATTCAAACCGGAGCATGGAAATTTAATCAGTATTACAACGTCCTGCCTGGGAAAGAAGATCGACCATTATCAGTTTGTTAAAGACGAATGCATTCCGGGCATGAAAGAATTGAGTGTTCCTGTCACCGGCGCATGGCGCATGGTGATAGGTGATGGCCCTAAAATTCTTGCCGAATGTACAGGGCGGACGATGGTCGACATCGCAAAGTGTATCGACTCAGATCTTTTTCAGAAAACTTGTGCGAAAGCTTAAGAAAAATTTCGCTACTGATTACAATAGCCGGATACTTGCGCCTACAGGAAGGATTGAGATTCCGTCACTTATCAGGGACATGATGAAAGGTTTTTAGTTCGATCCAACATGCTTTCGTCCTTTGGATAGCCTGTGAAATGTTTGAAGAAAGCGGCTCAGCCCTTTGCAATGAAGGTTCGTCTATGATGGCTCAGCTCAAAACCGTATTTCTCTTCTCTCTAATAGTCATGGTTTAGAAAGGAGTTCGACGATGTACGTCCGAATGACATTCTTTCGTGTCAAAGAAGGTAAAATGGATGATCTCCGAAATCTTTATAACAAGGAGGTCATTCCTGCCCATAAGAACCATAAAGGTGTCAGATTTGTTCATCTTCTGGAATGCCAGGACAGCGTTAACGATGGTATCTCAGTGACCGCATGGGATACTAAAGCCGACGTAGACGCTTATGAGAAGAGCGGCGATTATGAAAAGCTCGTCACGATGTTTGGAGAGATGTACAGTGGCGAACCGGTCTTAAAGTCCTATGAGATAACAGCTAGTTCCGAACCTATTCTTCTAAGAATTTTCTAGATAAATCGGCCGCCTCGAACTCAGATATGCAAGCGCCATTTTGGGAAATACGCGAAAAGGCAAGGCCATTTCTTGACACACGAAACAACCTGATCCATATGGAAGTTTCCGAGGCTTTCGCTGTTAGATTGCTGGAAACGGAACAGGGTGATGCTACAGTGGTTCTGCCGGCAATAATTCTACACGATGTAGGATGGAAAATGGTGCCGGAAGACTTGCACCTTCAGGCATTCGGCCCAAAAGCCAAAGACATGGAAACCAACAGAATTCACGAGGTCGAGGGAGCCAGAATAGCCCGTGAGATCCTGGAAAGCCTTAATTTCTCAAGCTCATTGGTCGATGAAATAGTTGAGATCATCCTGGGACATGATTCGCGTAAAGACGCTCTGTCCCTTAACGACGCTATTGTAAAGGACGCAGACAAGTTGTGGCGTTTCTCTGCTGAGGCCTTTAAGATAAACCCAAAAAGGTTTAAGATTGATCCCAAGGTTCACGTAAACTGGCTGGGCCAACAAATCGATGGGTGGTTTATAACAGAAACGGGTCGGAAGATAGCCGCGTGACGAACAACGTCTTCGGGCTGCGAGTCTCGAAGCAATCCGCTGAGTAGGAAACTGTCATGAAAAAAGTCGAGCTGACCATCAACGGGCTCATGTACACATTCTATGTTGACGACCAGTTAGTCCTGCTGGATCTATTGCGTGACAAACTCTGCCTGACTGGAACAAAACAATCTTGTGATCGAAAGGGACAATGCGGTTCTTGCACGGTATTAGTGAACGCCAAACCGACGCATTCCTGCCTTGCAAAAGTGGCGGATCTTGACGGGGCCGATGTGATTTCCATAGAGGGGCTTGGCACACCGAAAAATCCTCATCTGATTCAGGAGGCTTTTGCAATCTCAGGAGCCGTTCAATGCGGTTTTTGCACTCCCGGCATGATAATCTCCTCTAAAGCGCTCTTGGACAGCAATCCAGACCCCAGCACAGAGGAAATCAAAAAAGCCCTTCGAGGAAATCTCTGTCGTTGCACCGGGTACAAGAAAATAATTGACGCGGTTAAGCTGGCAGGAAGGTTTCTGAGAGGCGAGACAACCCCTGAATCAAGAACGCCCTGATTCACTCGCCGGCTCGATCGGAGTTTCGCGCCCAAGACCCAACTCTTTAACGCTCGCATGTGGCGTGGCGAAGTTTTCGGCTGACATCCGAATGGACGGCATGCTCGAGTTGGCGGTCGTTCGAAGCCCCTACCCTCACGCTCTGATAAAATCCATCGATACTACTGAAGCGCAAATGACGCCTGGTGTGGTCGGTATTATAACAGCCAAGGATATTAAAGGATCCAACCGACTGAAGGATGATCAGCCTCTATTGTGCGACAAAAAAATTCACGTGTTAGGTGACGCTGTCGCTATAGTTGCGGCTGAGTCTAAAACACAGGCATTGGCCGGCGTCGAAGCGGTAAAGGTAGAATACGAAATACTTCATCCCGTAATGACCACGGAAGAGGCTTTGGCTCAAGACAGCCCCCAAGTGCACGAAGGGTCTCTGAACCTGTGTTACGAGCACCCTCAGATTAAAGGGGACGCTGAGGCGGCGATGAATCGGGCGTCAGCACGCGTAGAGGCTGAATTTTCAACTCAACTCATTCATCAGGCAGCGTTGGAACCGGAAGCGTCGGTGGCATACATGGAGCCAGATGAGGAGGACAATGCGAAGCTGGTCGTAATCGGACGCAGTATCTACATTCACCATCATCTGATGGTTTTACAAGAGGCGTTGGGCTGGAACAACATACGTTATGAACAGGCTTTTATCGGCGGTCAATTTGGCATGAAAATGGATATTACCGCTGAAGGAATGGCAGCCGCGGCGGCCCTCCACTTTCGACGCCCGGCCCGCTATATTTGTAGCCTTGCAGAGTCGATGCAAATAACCACAAAAAGACATCCATTCCAGATGAAAGTCCGACTCGGGGCGGACAAACAAGGTAAGCTGACCGCATATACCATAGACTTCATAGTTGAAAACGGAGCATATACGTCCGCAGGGAAATCGGTGCTAAACCGTGCTTTGTATATGCTAAGCGGATCATACGATATTCCAAATGTCCGAGCCAAAGGCCAGTTGGTGTATACGAACAACGCATGGGGGGGCGCTGCCAGAGGAGCCGGACCACCTCAAGTTAACTTTGCGCTGGAATCCGCCATGGAACTCCTGGCGGCCAAGTTGGGAATGGACCCTCTGGAATTCCGTCTCTTGAACTCTCTCAAACCGGGAGGATCAATCTCTACTGGCCAGGTTATCGAGGAGTGGCCTTATCCTGAATGCCTTGAAGCTCTCAGGCCCCATTATCAAAGAGCTGTTCGAGAAGCGACCTCTAATAAAGATGGCCGGTTCAAACGTGGCGTCGGAATAGCCGGAGGTAGCTTCGGTATAGGCAGAGGAGGACCAGACAGATCCAATGTGGCAGTGGAACTCAACCCAGATGGTGGACTAACAGTCTATGGCTCTATCGCAGATCCGGGGGAAGGCAATGACGCAATGCTCACGCAGATAGCCTCTCACCTCACAGATATTCCTCCAGAGAAAATTCGTCTGATCATCTGTGATACTGACAGGACTCCCGATTCCAGTTCAGCGTCCGGTAGTCGTGTAACTTATATGAGTGGCGGAGCCATGATAAAAGCTATAGAAGGCCTCAAATCCACGATGGCGGAAGTTGGAGCCAAATCGTACGACGGAACTTGTGGCCGCAGGTAAACCCACTCGGTTCTTGGGATCTAGAGTAGCGGAAACAACCCTTCTGGACACTAAAACAGGCCAGGGGACTCCTTTCGAATCGCGTGTCCATGGCGTTCAAATGGCCGAAGTCGAGGTTGATACCGAAACAGGAGCGGTTAGGATTCACAAGATAACGGCTATCGTCGACCCTGGAACCATTATCAACCCCATGATTGTGGAAGGCCAAATAGAAGGCGGTGTAGACATGGGCGCGGGGATGGCTCTTCGCGAACATTACGTACACGGAAAAACCCGTGACTGGGTGGGCCTGAAGTTCCCCACAACCAGAACGGCTTTTGATATCGATGTGATATTGCTTCAGACCCCTCGAAAAAGAGGGGCGTTGGGCGCCGTAGGTGTAGGAGAGTTTGTCCTGTTGCCTACCGCCGCTGCGATAGTCACGGCTATTCAGAATGCTACCGGAGGAACCCGTATACGGGATCTACCAGCTACGCCGCAACGGGTCTTGGAATCCATGAAGTCCCCTTTGAATTAGAGGGGCGACACCTTCTTGGGCCACCACGGGGACACCAAAACAAGTGACAGTGATACAACCGCTGTGCAAGGCGATAGCGCCCTGTTTGATGAAGAAGGCTTTTTATTGGATCCTGACGTGTGGAACGAAACGATGGCGGAAAATATCGCACGCTCTCAAGGGATGTCCGAGCTAAATGAACTTCACTGGCAGGTGATTAGTTTCCTGCGAAAATACTATATGTCGATGGGAAAAGCTCCCCTTAACACCGAACTGAGAAAGGGCGCTGGTTTAAGTTTGACGCAAATAGAAAGGATTTTCCCGGGTGGTATCAAGTTCGGCGCTCGTCGCATAGCGGGATTGCCCAACCCTAAGAGCTGCTGAAACAATGTCTTCCTGTCCCAAGACAATTTATTTGGATAACGCAGCCACCACATTCCCAAAACCTCCCGATGTTATTCGATCGATGTTGGAAGGTTACGAGTGTTTGGGTGTTTCACCGGGCAGAGGTGGTTATGATCTGGCTGTTCGAGCTGAAGAATTTGTCGCCGGTGTAAGACGACAAGTTAGAGACTTCTTCGGGGGCCATGATCCGAATAGAGTGATTTTTTCCTACAACGCCACAGACGCTCTTAACACTATCATCTTCGGCTTGGTCAAACCCGGATGTCATGTTGTCAGTTCGAGACTGGAGCATAATTCGGTACTGAGGCCTCTTTATTACCTCAGGGAACAGAACCTTATCACTTTAGAGCTCCTTCCGTTTGATTCCAGTGGCTTTATCAATCCTCAAGACGTGGAAAAAGCGATCAGGCATGGAACTGGACTTGTAATACTCAGCCATGCTTCAAATGTCCTGGGTACAATTCAGCCTGTAGAGTCAATCGGGCTCATTTGCCATGAAAAAAATGTTCCATTTGTTATTGACGCATCCCAAAGCGCCGGGGTCATTCCTATAGATATGAAGGCATGGCGCCTGGACGCCATAGCGTTCACAGGCCATAAGTCTTTGTTAGGCCCTACTGGAATAGGCGGACTGGTCATTCGTGACGGTTTAGACGTTCGGGCCAGCCGTTTCGGAGGGACCGGCGTCGATTCAGACAGCCCAGCGCATACAGACGAATACCCTCAACATCTGGAACCCGGCACCATTAACCTGCTCGGTGTCATAGGGCTTTCCGCCGGCATGCGGCATGTCGCAGAGCTAGGGCTTCAAACTATTTATGAACACGAGATGGATCTATTAAGGAAGCTTCGTGATGGACTTGCTTGCTTCAAACGTGTCCGACTTTATTGCGCTGATGATTTGACCAACCATCTTCCGCTCCTGACGCTTAATGTCGATGGCATTAGCGCTGCTGATTTAGGCGCTATCCTGGATGGGGATTTTAACATTGCGGTACGAACCGGCCTGCATTGCGCCCCGCTAGTACACCAAGACCTCGGCGAAAGTCCCAACGGCGGTGTGCGATTCAGTATGGGGCCTTCCAATACTCATGAGGACATCGACGCCGTCCTGGACGCCTTTGGAGCAATTCTGGAATCTAGTGTAACCTCCTCCTAACGTTATCGAACCATCGAGGCAAGGATGTTTACAACAGCCTCAGCAAAATCGGTGTCGTTAATATGCGCATTAACTTCTGTCACTTCCACTTTGGAAGCAAGTCTGGTTTTGAGTTCAGAAATAAACGCCTGATTGGCTTTGGGGTCCCACAAGGGACCGCCAACTGCGTCCGCCTCTGAAAAACCGCCCATTGGAATTACTACATTCGTAGGACCTTGGGACCGATTTAATTTCTCGGATATTATTCCGGCAAGCTGAATCATGTCCTCAATCGATGTTCTTACTCCGGATCTAAAATCGTACCAGAACACGGCACGGTCGCGAAGATTGGTGGGCATGGTCTCTCTTGAGTCAAATTCCAACACTATACAATCAAGACCCCCTGGAACCACTACTTGTGGTAAGCCGAGCCGGCCTGCGGTTTCCAATCGACTTGTTCCTATGTCTCCACAATAGCCCCCATACAAGGAATCAGGAAACTCATGAAGGGCCAAATCCACCACAGCGTTTATTATACCCTGCTCTATCAGATCTTCCATGGCCATGCCGCCAGTTCCATTTGCGTGAAAAGGGGCTACTTCATAACCTTTAAGCTCCAGCTTTGATTTGACCTTCATGGCTCCTTCCGTAATGAAGCCAAAAGACGTCAGTCCCACAATGGGTTTTTCCGAGCTGATCTTTCTGGAATCGAAAGCCATACCCGCTATAGCCGCCGCCGCATTAGACAGTATCTTTCTGCTGATAGGGTTAAGGCCGAGTATGTCCACGACTGAATGCATTACTGTGATATCTTTGGTTCCAATTAGTCGGCTCATGTCTCGTGACGCTACGGTAGAAACCATGAGTTTGGGGACACCGAGTGGCAGGTTCCTCATAACTCCCATCCCGATGTGAGTGCCTGTTCCACCCCCGACTGACACGATTCCAGACAGACGCTTACCTTCGTGGAGTTTCCTTGCGATTGAGGAAGCTCCAAGAATCATGCTTTCTACAGCGGTTCTTCTGTCCCCCCGTTTATGAATGTCCTCTATGCTGGTTCCGGCTGCTAAAGCCACATCTATTCGAGAAATATCCGCTTGACAGGTTGGAGGATTAAGCGTTCCAACATCAACCACGATCGTTGAACATTCGTGCCGGGATATTTCACTTTTTAGGAAATCGACCTCGGCGCCTTTTGTGTCCAAGGTTCCGAGAATTGCTACAATAGGCTTCATTGGGACCTCACGGGAATGGATTGTGACTCGGCAGACTTGCTTGGGTCTTAATTCTAACTCTCACTATTCGGAGTGTTCGTCCAGGAAATTCTCATTGCGTTTCTTTATAGCTATTTTTAGGAATTGTCGGACATGAGACATCATTGGTTTTTCTCGAAGCACTACTATGTCGGCCGGAAACCGGATGTCGCCTTCGACAAGGTCAATCTTCTTCAAAATCCCTTTCGAAAGCTCATTTGGAACCTCGTTAGCCATGACGAACGAAACCCCCATCCGGCGCTCAACATAGGCCAAAATAAAACTCAGACTTCCGGACTCTATAATTGCGGAGGGCTTCACACCGTGCTCTCCGAGTTTCTTAAGTATGGCGTCTCGAGATCCCGATCCCTGTTCACGAATTATCAATAATTCTCCGGACAGGTCCTTGATGGAAACCTTCTCGCGTTGGCAGAGCGGGTGATCAGGTCTGGCTACTAATACCAATTCTACTATTGCAAAAGGGAATGCCTTGAAGCAAGCGTCATAGTTGGTCCGAGCCACTACAACCAAATCCTTTTTCCGGCTCCTGAGACGGGCCATTAAATCCAAAGAATTCCCCTCGTTCAATTTCACCTGGATTTGCGGAAACTGATCCTGAAACTTTGCGACCAGTTCCGGCATCAATGTGACAGCATAATCTTTGGTTGTACCAATCCTCAAGACACCAGACTTGGGTTTCCTCGCATCGTCAAGCACAGATTCAATTTGGTCCAGGCGGGCAAAGATGACCTTACTCAACAGAAAAACCGATTCCCCAGCGTCTGTGAGCTTGTACTGACTGCCCTCACGATAAACTAATTTTACACCGCACTCTTCCTGGAAAAGGTTAATTTGTTGAGAGATGGCCGGTTGACTAACATTCATATATTCCGCAGCGCGAGTCATGCTGTGAAACCGGCAGAAATGGTAAAAGGTTTCCAGGTGTTTGAGATTGATTGCCATACAGGGACCTCGCTTTATCTAAGTATAGTATAAGATAGACTTATGAACATATAACTTTTTCTATCTTGACTTGAATGGTTTGGAATCTCATAATTGACCTCAAGCAAGACTCTTGCGGACAAGCGACAAAAGTGGCGTTATAGCCTGCAAAGGGACAGTAGGTTAAACTTTCATTGTTTTACCGGGTGGCGTGTCATTACATGTTGCTAAAAAGTCGAGGCCTTGCGATATTGGTTTAACACTTCCCAAAGACTCATGACGGAAAGCATGAGAACCAAAACTGGCGAACCTGTAGCCTATCAGTTCATTATTGTTTTTATCGGGCTTACAAAGCTGGGACAAAGTATCAGCAGCAGATTCTCAACGTAGACAGACCACATTAACAAACACGATTCGATCAGATTGCTGGAAAGGCATGTAGTGAAGAGAATTGTTGTAGGAGTTAGTGGCGCAAGCGGGACCATTTACGGTGTCCGACTGCTCGAGGTCCTAAACCAGATTGATGGAGTTGAATCCCATCTGATTCTGTCCCGTGGGGCTAGAGTCACGATGGAGCATGAGACGTCAATGAAGCCTGATGCGCTTGAAAAGCTTGCTCATGTATCTCACTCCCCTGACGATCTTGCAGCCTGTGTTTCAAGTGGATCATTCAAGACTGATGGTATGGTGGTCGCCCCCTGCTCGATGAAAAGCCTGTCCATGATCGCTAATTCAATAGATGACAATCTGTTGATTCGAGCGGCAGACGTAACCCTTAAAGAAAGAAGAAAACTGGTCTTGATCGTAAGGGAAACACCTCTGCATCTTGGTCATCTCCGCCAAATGACAGCAGTAACGGAGATAGGGGCAATAATATTGCCGCCAGTTCCATCTTTCTACCACAAGCCAAAGACAATTGAAGACATAGTAGATCAAACTATAGGAAAAGCCCTGGATCAATTCGATATCGAGCACCACCTGTTTCAACGCTGGGCAGGAGGATGATCAAGGAAGATCTCGAGAAAACGGTAATCCGATTCCTGGATTCATTGACAACAATGACTCTCAGTTGCAGCCTGGCGGATGAACCATGGATTTGTCCGGTATTTTACGCCCGTCAGGGATTTGATCTCGTGTTCTTTTCGTCACAAAACTCAAGACATTCTGCCGTGTTCAAGGAAAATCGACGAGCCGCGGCGTCGGTTCATGCAGAATGTGACAGTTGGCGAGATATCAAAGGATTACAGATGGAAGGCCATGTCGAAACTGTAACGAAGATACCTGCGATCGCAAGAGCTACTGTGACGTATTTCAGAAGGTATCCATTTGTTAGAGAGTTCTTTAGCACAGAATCCTCTTTGTCCAATGAACTTAGGGGGAAAATGAGCAGAGTCGCTCTGTACATTTTTCGCCCTGGTACAATACTATACCTGGATAATTCAATGGGATTAGGTGTCAGATGGAAACTGACCATACACGATGGAGTCGCGGTTGGTTCCCCTGTTCCGGCCTAACTCCAAGAAATAGTCCAAACTCATGATCGTTTTCTGAAACGGTCAACGTGACCAATGTAAGTAACAAGAGACAGGAGGACGAAACATGGCCGAGATGAAATTCCCAAATCCACACGAAGCGGAAACTATTCCAGGGACCGAAGGTTGGGAACGTATGTATCCCTACAATTATCAGTACAGTACCGAAGATCCGGAACGCAAGAAATATGAGGAGGACATGTTCTGGTTTTACGATGGACTGCACTATCCAGAACCGATGTATCCCTTTGACATCATTTGGGACGAGGCCTGGTTTTTAGGCCTTTCTCAGTTCAATTCCAGGATCTTCATCGTTCCTCCTGCAATGGGTGTCGATCACCGAATTCATAACGGCTACATTTATATCACCCCATTACCTGTTTCTGACCCAAGCGAGATACCAAAAAGGGCAGAATTGTTTATGAAAAGAGCCGGGTATTATTATCAGAACTGGGATCGTCTCCATGACCAGTGGGAAGTAAAAATGCGAGACGTTATTGATCAGGTCTCGAAGCTGAAAATCCCGACTCTCCCTGAAATTGAAGACGAGTCTGTGGTCACTGAAGGTCTTGGCACATCTACAGGGTATACGCTGCTTAAAGCATATGACAAACTTATAGATCTTGGCATACTAACATGGCAGTACCACTTCGAGTTTCTGAATTTAGGGTACGCCGCCTACGTGGTTTTCGTTGATTTCTGTCAAAAAGCCTTTCCTGACATTCCTCTTCAAAAAATCACACAGATGGTCGGCGGCATCGATGTAATAATTTATCGACCGGACGAAGAATTGAAGAAATTGGCCAAGTTAGCGATTGATCTTGGAGTGGATGACATTGCGCTAAAAGGCAACGAGGTTGAAGTATTGGAAGGCATGCAAGCGAGCGAGAACGGTAAGAAGTGGTTGGAAGCCTTCAATGCAGCGAGAGAGCCCTGGTTCTATGTGTCCACAGGAACCGGTTGGTATCATCACGACAAATGCTGGAATGACGACCTGGATGTCCCTTTGTCGGCAATGGGGATTTATATAGAAAAAATTAGGAAAGGGGACAATATAGATCGGCCGACCAAGAGCATTATTGCAGAAAGAGAAAGGCTCGCTACGGAATACAGGGCTTTACTCAATACGGACGCGGATAGACAGACCTATGATCAGCTACTCGGGACCGCGAGAACAGTTTTCCCATATGTCGAGAATCATCTTTTCTACGTCGAGCACTGGTTCCACAGTCTTTTCTGGAACAAAATACGTGAGGTCGGGAAAATCCTGGTTGATTACAAATTGATCGAGGATGTGGAAGATGTTTGGTACTTGAAACGATCCGAAATTAAGGACGCTCTATGGGACGTAGTTACGAGCTGGGCGACAGGAAGTAAGCCAAGAGGACCCCTCGTATGGCCCAAAGAGGTGGCTTGGCGTAAGGGAGTCATGGACAAATTCCGTCAGTGGACCCCGCCCGACGCTATGGGGACGATGCCGGAGACCATAACTGAACCATTCACGATAGTCTTGTGGGGTATCACTTCCGAATCCATGTCCCAATGGGCAAAATTAAAAGCCGTAGCTGAGGGTGATCTGACCATGATAATCGGTTTTCCTGGTTCCCCGGGAGTGGTCGAAGGTAAAGTTCGCGTATGCCGCACAGTCAAAGAGGTGGGAGAACTCAAGGAAGGAGAAATACTTGTGGCCCCCACGACTTCTCCTAGCTGGGCTCCGGCCTTCCAGAAAATCAAAGCTGCCATTACCGATGTTGGCGGGGTTATGTGCCACGCAGCTATCGTCTGTCGTGAATATGGTCTTCCGGCCGTAGTGGGAACCGGATCCGCGACATCGAGGCTGAAAACTGGCCAAAGAATAAGGCTTGACGGTTCCAAAGGTGAAATCAACATAATCGATTAGACATCTGTCGTAAAACTATAGGAGTCCGTGATGGACACATCAGGGTATGTGATCCCCTTTGAAAATTGCGATAATAGCATGGTTGGTATTGTTGGAGGAAAATGCGCCAGTCTGGGGGAACTAATGAAGGCAAGAATCCCGGTTCCCCCGGGCTTTGCAATCACGACTGCCGCATACGAACAATTCCTTGATGACAATGACCTGAAAAACAGGATCGCCAATCGTTTGGTCTATCTAAATGATGATGACATTTCTAAGCTGGAAGAAGCGTCCAAAGATATCCGAAGTTGGATCGAGGCTGGAACCATAAGTGAAACACTGGAAGACATCATAGCCTCGCACTATCGACTCCTGGCACGTCGTTCCCGAATACCAGCCCTACCGGTGGCGGTTCGATCCTCGGCGACAGCGGAAGATCTCCCGGGAGCTAGCTTTGCCGGACAGCAAGACACTTTCCTATGGATAAGGGGTGTTGATCAGTTGCTCGACAGGACAAAAAGATGCTGGTCCAGCCTGTTCACCGCCAGAGCGATCGCCTACAGGATAAAAATGGGATTCGAACATTCCATTGTCCTCATTAGCGTTGCGATCCAGAAAATGGTCAGATCATTTACGGCAGGAGTTATGTTTACCCTGAACCCGGCCACGGGCGACAGGGCTACCGTAGTTATAGATTCTAATTTCGGATACGGAGAAAGCGTAGTGTCAGGAGAAGTGACGCCTGACCAGTTTCACGTGAACAAGATTACCATGGATGTTGTAAAGAAGACCGTTTCAGAGAAGAAGATTTATTACACTACAGACCCGGAGTCCGATGAAGTTCTAAAACTGGATTTACATCCGGAACGACAGACACAGCAGAGTCTTCTGGACGAAGAGATAATTCAGCTTGCTAAAGTCGGGAAAATTATTGAGCAACATTACGGGCGTCCCATGGATATCGAATGGGCCACAGAAAAGGGACTGCCTTACAAGGGAGAAATTTTTATTCTTCAGAGCCGCCCTGAAACCGTTTGGAGCCAAAAGGAGGCTAAACCATTAGTAGAGCCCAAGTCTTCTGCGATTGAACAAATAATCGCCGGGCTGATCAAGGGACGAACCATCACATAAGCGCCAAATAATCTAAAGACAAGGAGATGTGGATTCGTATGAAAGACATGAGAGATTTTGTCAAAGAAGCTGAAGCGAAAGGACTCTGCAAAAGGATTAAGGCGGAGGTCGACTGGGACCTCGAACTGTCACATATCGCTAAACTTAACGAGGAACAGTGTGGTCCTGCGCTGTTGTTCGAAAATGTAAAGGGTTATCACACACCGGTCATTACCAGCGTATGCACCACGACGGAACGTCTGTCCCTGATCATGGGACAACCGCTCGACTCGACCCTGGTGAATCTTTACGACGCATGGGCGCGGTTGGGCGAGAATCTGCTTCCGCCCAGGTATGTTGACAAGGCTGCAGCGCCATGCAAGGAAAATATACTGACCGGAGATCAAATCGACCTTTTCAAGTTCCCCGTTCCCCGATGGTACCCGCTGGATGGCGGGCGTTTTATCGGCACTGCCCACTTTTTCATTACCAAAGACCCTGAAACAGGCTGGGTCAATCTGGGTACTTACCGCGCCCAGTTGCTGGGCAAGGACAAGATGGGAACCCAGTTCATCAAGGGCAAACACGCCGACATCATGCTAAAAAAATATAAAGCACTGGGCAAACCGATGCCTGTTGCCTCGATAATCGGATGTGACCCTTTGCTTTTTATCATGGGGGCCGCGCGAATATCCGCTTCAGTGTCTGAATATGACGTGGCTGGAGCCCTCAGGGGAACCCCTGTTGAAGTAGTGAAGGGAGAAACCGTTGATCTGCCCATCCCGGCGCATGCCGAAATCGTTATCGAAGGTGAAGTGGACGCCGACAAATTCATGGAAGAAGGACCGTTTGGGGAGTATACGGGTTATTACTCCGGCGTGGGCACCGACCCGCGAAATTTCGTCGATGTGAAATGCGTCACCCACCGGAACAATCCGATTCTTTGGGGAACTACTGTAGGGCGGGCGGTCACCGACACCCACATGACTATGGCGCTTTCCTACGGAGCGACTCTCTGGCAGCAACTCCTGGCCATGAAGATTCCAGGTTTGAAAGCCGTTTACTGTCCACCCGAGGGATCGGGCAGGTTCCTTGCCATAATCTCTGTCAAACAGATGTACCCGGGCCATGCCGACCAAGTCCTGACTGCTGCCATCTCTACGGAAATGGGAGCTTATGGCTTGAAGACAGTGATCGTAGTAGATGAAGACATCGATCCCTGGGACATCCCACGGGTTATGTACGCTCTTAGTTTCAGATTCCAGCCTAACCGCTCTCAGGTAATCAAGCGTGGTAGATCAACCCCATTGGATCCATCTCTACCTATCGACGCCAGAGACATAACTGGCCGCCTCCTCCTGGACGCCACCATTCCCTATGATTGGAAAGACAAGCCGATTCCCATCGAGCTCGATGCAAAAATGGTGGAAAGAGTTAAGGGACGGTGGTCAGAATTAGGACTGTAAATTTGAGATCGCTATACACAAAACGCTAATCAGTTCGGTCTGTTGAGGAGGCCTGAATGAGACCTATTCGTTATAAGCAGGAAATGGTGGATGAATTCTTGAGGAACGGCTATTGGACCCAGGAAACGTTTTATGATTTCTGGGATCGGAACGCCCGTGAATTTGGAGACAGGGAGGCCTTGGTAGATTCCAAATACCGGTTGACCTGGGCCGAAGCAAAGCATCTCGTTGACGCAATGGCTATTTCATGGGTCGAAATGGGAATTCCAAAGCATTCCCGCATCATCATTCAGTCTCCCAACAGCGTTTACGGCTTTTTATCCAGGATCGCCTGCGAAAGAGCCGGTCTGATCTCTTTGACTGTTTATCCTTATCTTCGGCAAAGAGAACTTGAATACATGGTTGAGCGGACGGAAGCATCAGCCGTTATCATCCTTAATATTTACAACAAATTCGATTACCTGGAAATGTATAAGGGACTACAAAAGCAGTTTCCGCATTTGAAAAACATATTTCTGTTCGACAACGAAGTCCCGGCTTCGGCGTCAGAGGGAACATTTTCGCTTACCCGTATGGTAGATGAGAGGGCCCAAAAGCCGGTTGACAATTCAATCCTTGCCGAAAGACGGCTGGATCCTATATGGAATGTGGCGCTGCTTACAACGACGACGGGAACAACCGGAATTCCCAAACTTGTGGAATGGCCGATGGCTCCACGTGTCTGCACATCCAAGGGCCGTGTGGATATCTGGAAACTGAACAAGGACGATATTACAATGGCTATCGCTCCTCATGCCGGAGGAGCGGCTGGTACGCTTACATATTTTGCGGCGCCACTGGCCGGAGCAAAAACGGTCATGTTGGAGGAATTTTCTCCCGACGGGGCCCTGGCCCTAGTTGAAAAGGAAAAGGCTACAGCTATCGGTGTCGTGCCTACTCATCTTGTGAGGATGCTCGACGCCGATACCTCCAAGTACGATTTAAGTTCGCTTCGTTTTATCCGTTCAGCCGGTGGCTACCTTTCCCCCCAGATTGCCGAGGAAGCTGAGCGGGCTTTCGGCGCATCCATCACGAGTGATCTGGGTACCCAGGACATGGGGTCGGTGTCCGGATGCCGCGTCGAGGATTCCAGAGATTTACGCCGACGAACAGTCGGGCGAATGCTTCCTGGAAACCAGGTCCGTCTAATGGACGAGGAAAACAAAAACGAAGTTCCCGATGGAGAACCTGGAGTGCTGTATTTCCGAGGCCCCCACGCTCCTGCCGGTTACTACCGCGATGAAAAACTCACCGCCACTGTTTTCGATCCGAACGGATGGACCACCACCGGCGACATTGTTAAATTCGACCAGGGGTGCCTGTGGATACTTGGAAGAGCCAAAGACATGATTATCCGCGGGGGACAGAATATCTATCCTGCTGAAATCGAAGGCCTATTGAACGATCATCCCAAGGTGGCTTCGGTTGCGGTCGTAGGATACCCGGATAGGGAAATGGGAGAACGCGCCTGCGCCTACGTGATTCCAAAAGCGGGGAGCCAATTCACGTTCAAGGAAATGGTGGATTTCCTGAAATCCAGGAATATCGCCATGTTCAAACTCCCGGAGAGGCTGGAGATAGTTTCCGAGTTCCCGTCTGTGGGCGATTCCGGAAAGGTTAACAAAGAAACCCTGAAAAAAGATATCAGGGAAAAGGTGGAAGCGGAGGGCAAATCCTGATGGAACGCGTGTCGCTTCTCTTGTCGACACTAGACACAAAAGGCCTGGAAACCTTTTATCTCAGAGATTCTATTAAGAATAGAGGCGGCGCGTGCCTAGTCCTTGACATGAGTATGTCCGGAGAATTTCCCGGCGCCGATATAACCTCCGCAGAAACAGCCCGGGCGGCAGGAGCCAATATTGAGGACATTCGGGTATCAAAAGAAAGAAAGAAAATAACCAGACAAATGATTTCAGGCGCAACCAAAATAGCGACTGATCTAATGAAGTCAGGGCGTCTGGGGGGTGTGATTGGTCTGGGAGGTTCTACCGGCAGCCTCATGGCGACTGATGTCATGAGGGCCCTGCCATTTGGAGTTCCAAAGTTAATGGTTTCTTCCACCGCCGCCCTACCCGGCTTGGCTACTCGATACATTGGCGCTGGAGATATAGCTATACTGCATACTGTTATAGAGATCTCCGGTTTGTCAAAGCCACTGATGAACATCCTGGACAGGGCGGCCGCCGCAATCACAGGAATGGCGACGATTGATTCGCTTACTGTTCAATCATCGCGGGATAGCGGGATTCCTCTGGTGGCAATGTCCATGTTCGGTCCCACAGAACGCTGCTCTCATTCCGTGAGACAAAGTCTGGAATCCATGGGATATCAGGTAATTGGATTCTCGGCCGCTGGAATTTGTGACAGGGCAATGGAAGAGATGATTTCGGAAGGCTTTTTTGACGCAGTCGTGGAATTGGCCCCAGGTGGAGTAGGAGAAGAATATCTTGGAGGCATGAGAGCGGCTGGCGCAAATCGCCTGACCAGCGCAGCCAAAATTGGCATTCCCCAAGTAATTGCGCCGGGCGGGGTCAATCTCACCAGCCCACGAAAATCCCATTACAAACCAGAGCATCATGAACGCCGAAAATTTGAACTGGATGAACTCAGGACATTCTTGAGAGTCTCTGACGACGAAATTGTCGGAATGGCCAAGGTTTTTGCGGAAAAGCTCAACCAGTCCAAAGGACCGACCATTTTTCTCTTTCCCACACAAGGTTGGTCCGCTGTCGACCCGCCAACGGGACACATGTTTGATAGAGATCAGGACAGGTTGTTTCTGATGACTCTAAAAGGGGCGCTTTCATCCGATAAGGTCACCATCAGAGAGGTAGATGCCAATCTGGAGGACCAGACTTTTGCTGACGCCGTCGCGTCCGCTTGTTTGGATATCTTCCCGAAGAGTTTGAAATCACAAAAAGATTAGAATTCTGATTTTAGGTTCTGGGAAACTGTCAACTGCAACAACCGCGGCTTGAATTCGATAACTGGGAATTACTGCCTGCAACCGATTCAGGAGGCCATAATGTTCGTTAGAAATTGGATGCATCCTCAAGAATTGTCAATCTCAAGTGACGCTTTGGCGACAGAAGCTGTTACTCTAATTTCACAGAATAACCTGAAAATGCTGCCGGTAGTTGATAACGGCCGATTAAGGGGGGTAGTGCACAGAAGAGATCTCAGCGAGGCGGCTACCTGTGTAAGTGAAAGTGGTAACACGTGTGAAATGAACTACTTTTGCAACAAGCTCAAGGTCAAGGATGTCATGGTCCGCATGCCTGTGACTGTCTCCGTCGATGATAGTGTCGAAGACGTGCTTATGAAGGGCCGCGAACGAACAATGAGCACTTTTCCTGTGATGGATGGAGACAAAGTTGTTGGAGTGCTTTCCGACCGAGAGATTTTTGTAATGCTTTTCAAACTGTTGGAGGTCGGCCTGGAATGCACTCGAATCACGCTTGCTGATGTAAATCTTCAGGAAGGAACCTTGTCGAAGATTCTAAAAATTGTGGAGGATAGTAATTGCTCCAGTCCGGGCTGTTTTTACCGTGCCGGAAGGCAAGAACGGGATAGCCCGCGTCGTGCTACGCACGGAATGTAGAGACTCTGGAATTTTGAGCAAGAACTTGACGGATAATGGCTTCAATATACTGGAATTGAAGGGATAGGCGAAATAATGACGATGAATCGACGGTTTTTTGGGTCCAAACGCAAGGAAGACCATCCCACGGAGTTCGAACTTTACATGGTTTTTAAGAAACCTGTTAATGTTCCTCTGGGAGGGAGCGCCTATTATGCTTGAACCTTTTTCGGAAATATATGAATTGGCTTTGCCATACCTTGACACAAGGAACAACAGAATCCACATGGAAGTTTCCAGAGCCTTTGCTGTGAGATTGTTGCAGGCGGAAGGCGGCGAACCGAAAGTGGTCTTACCCGCAATAACGCTTCATGATGTTGGCTGGAAAATGGTACCTGAAGAATTGCACCTCAAGGCGTTTGGTCCTCATGATTATGACCGGGCAATTAACCGGATACATGAAGTTGAAGGCGCCAGAATAGCCGGTGAAATTCTCAAAAAGATGGGATACGACCCTGCCTTAATCGCTGAAATAGTGGAGATCATAGGTGGTCATGATTCACGAGAGACGGCATTATCCCTTAACGATGCTATTGTAAAAGACTCGGACAAACTGTGGCGCTTTTCAAAAGAAGCCTCGGAAATAGATCCAAAGAGATTCAACATCGATGCGAAGATCCATATTCCTTGGTTAGCTTTACAAATAGAAGGGTGGTTCATCACAAAAACAGGCAAAAAAATAGCGCGTGAAGAACAACAACTCAGGGCTAAGGCTCTAGAACAATTGTAATTCCACTCGTTTGGAAGATATAGGAAGCTTCGCGGAGCGTTTTTGTCAAATCCTCTGATAAACGCTCCCGTCGAAAGCTATAAATCCCTTTTTGATCAATCTTTCAATGTGCTTGTTCATTATTGCCCGTTCACCGAAATCGTAAAACTCTTTAGGCTCACGCTTTTTCTTGTATACGATTCTCTTCTCAACGATCTCCGCAATGCTTCTGGGCTGTTTCAGAAAATCCAGGAGCTTTTCGTCACGTAAGTCAATGACACTGATGTAATTGTCCCAAGCCTCTGGCTTAACGCTATCGTGGATACCCACCCCATGGGAAGTAATCCATAAACGTGCTTCAATCTGACGGAGTCTTTTTACGGATTCAAGGGTTGCGTCGATATCTGACCCGGTGTCTCCGTACCATGGGCCAAAGGATGTCAGATCATAGTCACCCAGGAACAGAATCTCCAGTTCTCTAAAATACAATGACGTGTGTCCTGGCGTATGACCTGGCGTGTGAATTACCTCAACAGTCATCCCGCCCAAATCAATAAAATCCGTTGGCTTGATTAATCGATCCGCCGCCCTGGGTTTGAAATGGAACATGTCGTACATCGTTTTTGTCCATGGCGGCCGCTCATCAGAGTTCATACCATATGCGTCGAAGAAATGGTCTATGCTGCGCAGGGGTTCGGCATCCAATTCGGATATCCAGAGTTCCTTGCCGTCAAATAGATCCAAATGCGTGAAATGATCTTCGTGCCAGTGAGACAACCATACTGCGTCCACTCCGGAGGTATTTAGAATTGTGAGGAGTCTGTCCCGGTTGGAGGCTGGGTCAATCAAAACCTTTTTGTCGCATTCCAGATACAGGGAATGACAGCAAGGATAATTCCCATTGTTGTCTCCCGGGATAAATAGCAGCGGACCAAAACTTTTCTCCATTTCATAATCCTTTATTCTTAGACACAATTCCTGATAAGCCCCGGGCGATTGTTGAGCGTCCTTCTCAATCCCGAGATTGTTCCAAAACTCGAATTATGCTTAACAGTGTCTGGTTAACGGGCGTTGGGATACCGTAACTCTTTCCCATATCGACCATCTTTCCGGCAAAGATATCAACTTCGGTCTTGCGTCCTGCCTCAATGTCCTGCAACATCGACGTCTTGCCTTTGGGAGAAAGGGTTTTGAGTACAGCGTGCCAATCATTGAGATCCTGCTCCTTCAGGTTCACCCCCGCGCACTGCGCCAGCGCAATGACCTCTCGCATCAACTCACCCATCAACGCCTGTGCGTCCGGAGATGTTTGGAAAATCCCGTAGGGTACCCGCATCACAGCAGACGCCTGGTTGATTCCCACGTTGATCATGAACTTCCACCACAACATGCGTATCATGTCGGGGGGGATCTCATGGGCTATTTCAGCCCTCTGAAAGGCTTCACTTACACGTAAGACCTGTTCACTCAAACTGGAATTATTGGCCTGACCAAAGAATATCTTCCCGGGATTGGTATAGGTAACGGAGATTCCCTCACGAACGGCGTCTATCCCTACTGCGATCGCATAGAGCACCTTGTCCATGCCATAGACGGAACCAATGTATTCTTCGCTGTCAAGCCCATTCATTACTGATATAATAGTTGTCTGGTCACCGACCAGGTTTCTCAAATCAGGAACCGCCTCTGTAAGGTTGTGGTTCTTGAGGGCTACGATGATGAGATCGCAGGGGCCGAACGGCTCATCAGGATGAACGACGGGAACGAGATAATGCTTCCCGTTTACCGTGCTCCCTTCTTTTTTCAGTCGATCGTAGCGTGAATCTCTAGCGACCAGTACCGTGGAGAAATGTGACGCGTCGAAAAATTTGGATGCGTATACTGCCCCCATCGCTCCTGCTCCGAGGACGGCAACGGTCTTGATTTCTTTCACTGAACACTCCAATTCTATAGACTTATCTCACGCCGGTCAGTGGTCCCCGGCATTGCCTAGCTTACCTTCTCAGCCTGATTCTCGTTTGAAATCGATCTGAAAAGGAACTACCCATTAATTAAAATAACTTTACGGACGTTCACGATGATGGCAAGAAGTTTTTTCAGTTTTCAGTGTTGATGATCAGGAAATAAAAAGATAAGGAGCCAACATGAATAACTGTCTGATTTTGGTTGATCTACAAAATGACTATTTCCCCGGTGGAGCGATGGAACTTGTCGGCATGCAATCAGCCGCAGCAAACGCTCAAATTCTATTGAACGAATTCAGAAAGACCAAAGCGCCTGTCATTCATATTCAGCACATTTCAGCTCACCCAGGCGCAACTTTTTTCTTGCCGGAAACTGATGGCGCAAGAATTAATCAAATGGTAACTCCCGGAAGAAACGAAATTGTAGTTGTAAAAAACTATCCCAACAGCTTTCGTGACACATCTCTTTCGGAAATTCTTGAAACCGAAAAAATTAACAACCTCGTGATCTGCGGAGCAATGAGCCACATGTGCATAGACGCAACCACTCGCGCTGCTTTCGACTTGGGTTTCCGTTGTGTTGTGGCCGAAGACGCTTGCGCCACAAAGGACTTGAATTTCAAGGGCAAAACCATAAAGGCCCCAGAGGTTCATGGGTCTTTCATGGCAGCATTGTCAACTATTTATGCGAGGGTTATTTCTACAAAAGAAATCACGGGAAACATGCAATGAACGATGAATTCAGACGTTAACCTATTTGAACCCGTGGAATTTCTCGGATCGTTGTGAATATGGAAACATCACAACGAACTTGCTGAGCGTTTTGCTGCAAAATAGAGCCCTAACCTCTTGAATGACCAGCGCAGCTAGTTGAGACAGATCCATAATTCTTTTTAGGTCGTTTTGACGAGTCCCTCCGCTCCTGTCTGTTTACTTATTCTAGCGCAGCTTATACACTTACGCCATGGTCCAATTCTTTCAGACCATCTCTCGCCAGTCGAGAGCAAAGGGTTGAGGCGGGAAAATGACCAAAAACAAATTACACTACGGTTGGCTTGTTATCTTCGCAGGGCTCATGGTTACCATTGGCGCTCACGGTTTTGGCCGAATGTCCTACACATTGATCCTTCCGGCAATGAAGGACGGACTACATTTCAGCTACACAGAACTCGGGTTACTGGGGACGGGGAATTTCATCGGATACCTCGTGATGGCTATCATTGGAGGATTTCTTGCCGCACGTTTCGGGCCACGAATTGTAATCACACTGGCTTTGGTCTTGATGGGCGTCACAATGATTCTAACCGGTTTGGCCAATAGTTTCTCGTTTGCCTTTGGCAGCAGGTTACTCACCGGCCTGGGAAATGGAGCTGCGTACAGTTCCGGCCATGGCCCTTGGTTCCGCATGGTTTTCAGTCCAGCGTCGTGGATTTGCCACAGGGATCGTATCTGCAGGGATTGGCGGTGGCACAATGATCGCCGGGATCGTAGTCCCTGTGATTCTAGGAGCCTATGGAACAGAAGGATGGCGATTTGTCTGGTACTACTTGGGGGCGGCAGTGCTGCTAATTGCGATTATCGCCGGACTGGTCATAAGAAACCGCCCTGAAAATCTTGGGCTACATCAAATTGGATCGAAAGCCGGGATCGCCGGAGATCCGCCGAAAGCGCCATCCGGACCTATGGGTTGGAGCAGGATCTACAAAATGAGGTCGGTCTGGTATCTTGGCACGGTTTATTTTCTCTATGGTTTTTCTTACATCATCTACATGACTTTTTTTGCAGCGTATCTGTGCAGGGAAATGGGTATGGCATCGAGTGAAGCCGGCACACTCTGGGCATTGGTTGGCGGGTTAAGCATATTTTGCGGCATGATCTGGGGAGGTTTGTCCGACAAACTGGGCCGGGCTAGAGGAGCGGCCATGGCCTACATGGCCCTTGCTTTATCTTACGCTATTTTCGCGTTGTTTCAAATTAAGCTGGGATTTTATCTATCGGCTGTACTGTTTGGCCTCACTGCGTGGAGTATACCAACTATCATGGCGGCAACGGCGGGTGATTACGTGGGTCCGAGACTGGCCCCAGCGGGGCTTGGTTTTATAACCTTGTTTTTCGGAATCGGCCAGGCGCTTGGACCATGGATCGGCGGATATCTCGCCGACGTGACAAAGTCCTTCACAGGACCATTTCTGCTTGCTTGCGCAGTCTCTATAATCGGGGCTGTTATGTCCCTGGGATTGAAACCGATACAAGCAGAGGAATCATAGAGATAAGGCGAGGTCGCCGCAGTCCTTGCCTTGTGATAGTAAGGAAAAGTGTTTTGGGCCATAGAGCAAGAGTCCAGATTGAGACCCAAGCTTATGGAGAGTCGATTGAGTGAGAATGAAAAGAGCTTCCGCCTGTTATTTGAAGGTCATGACGCGATCATGTTACTGACCGAACCAGATACAGGCGCCATTATCGACGCTAATACGGCAGCGACCCAATTTTATGGCTATTCTCGTGAAATGATCTGCAGAATGACCATAGAGGACATTGATTGCCTGGAACCGGACGAAGTCTTAGCTCGAAAACGCCATGACAAAATTCATGGACAAAACTATTTCGTTTCCTCACACCGTGTTTCCACAGGTGAAGTCCGAACGGTCGAAGTTCATTCGTCCCCCATTGATACTCAGGGACAGATCCTTATGTTTTCCATCGTACATGATGTCACGGAGCGAAACCTGGCAGAACAGGAAAAAATGGCGCTCCAAACTAAGCTCTTTCAATCTCAAAAGGTAGAAGCGCTCGGGACATTGGTCGCCGGTATAGCGCACGACTTCAACAACATTCTCCAGATTGTCCTAGGCTATTCTCAGTTGCTGTTGGATGATAAGAAAAAGGGAGAACCGGATTATGAGGATCTTCAAACTATTATCCGATCTGGCAAGGAAGGGGCGGAACTAGTCGAAAAGCTACTTGCGTTCCGCCAACAACGTCAGATTTTTCCAGTTCCGCTGGAACTCAATCATCAAATCAATCACCTGTCGACATTAATATCTCGCAAGCTCCCTCCGTCGGTTCGAATCGACCTGAATTTGGCGGATAGTCCAACAACGATCCGTGCGGACCATAATCAGATCGATCAAGTTGTCATGGAACTCGCCATTAATTCTTCAGAGGCGATGCCACACGGCGGAGAATTGAAAATTGCAACAGCGATTATTTCCTTGAACGACGAATATTGCAGATCCCATCATGCAGTGAAACCCGGTCGTTATGTGATGCTGCTGGTTACAGATACGGGTCGTGGAATGGGACAAGAAACGCTGGGCAAAATATTTGATCCATTCTTTTCCACAAAACAGAGGGGGGCGACAAGAGGCACAGGACTTGGCCTATCCGTGACACAAGGGATTGTCCATCAGCACGGTGGCCACATCACCTGTGAAAGTAAGCTAGGCAATGGGACCGAGATGAAGGTTTACTTCCCTGCTTTGGACACATCCATGACTACTGCGAAACCCCCTATTTCAAGAGTCCAATCAGGAGAAGCGGAAACGATTCTGGTGGTCGAAAATAGTAATTCTGTCGCTGAATTCGAGCGGAAGGTCCTGGAGAATAACGGTTACAACGTCATCGTGGCGATCAGTGGAGAGGAAGCCATTGATATCTATCAGGCACGAAAAGATGAGATATCACTTGTTATTCTAGACCTTCTCCTACTGGAGACACCCGAGAGAGACTGCCTGACGGAACTGGTAAAAATTGAACCGTCGATAAGTGTGCTTGTAGCAAGCGGTTATGCCCCAGAAGATGAGTTGCATAGAGATATCCGTCCACTGGTTAAGGGGTTTCTGCATAAGCCATTTGCGATGGCTCAACTACTCACGTCTGTACGAACGGCGTTGGACCGTGATTGAGACCTAATTCCAAAATATTTTTACATTATTTTGACGCCACAAGATCTTGCTTCAACTCAATGATCAAGTCTTCCAGGGTTTGTGCAGAAGTTGGCACGACCTCTATTTGCAGGGCGTCGAGAGCATAACCTGATCCTTTGCCTTCGAGTCGCACGCGAGACCTTACCTGATCGACTCCATGTTCTGCAAGCATCTCCGCTGCCTTCACCCCTTTCTGGCGCTCGAGATCTTTAAAACGATTTGGCAGATAATCATCTATTGAAACAGTCCTGTTTGAATAGCTCTTTGAAATAATCCCAAAATAGGGCGCTTCCCCAAAGTGGTCGGATAGTCTGGATTTCTCGTCCGGCAGATTGGGCGCCATTTACATCCAGGGGCACTGCAATTAGCTCAATATCTTTGTGTTCCGGCTCGTAATGTATAAGAATTTTATCTATGTTTGGGTACTGATCGAGAATTTCCTCCTCAATCTCCGAAGTAAGTTGATGGGCGTCACTGAGAAGCTTTAAGTTTGTAGTAAGTGATATTTCCACAAATTTGAACCTCCCTGAATTCCGGCCTCCAATGTTGAGTATCTCTTCGACTTCCTGTCGGCTTTCGACGATTTTTCTTATGCCGTTTAGGGTTGAAAAATCCAGGGTAGCGTCTAAAAGAACTTTTACCGCCTCAACGAGTATCTGAACACCAATACGGGCCACGATCACAGCTACCAATAAAGCCACATAGCGATCAATCGGGTATCCCAAGTATGTGCCAATTATGCCGAACAGGATCACGGCGCAGGCCAGCAAGTCCGTGGTCACGTGTCTGGCGTCAGCCACCAAACTGGGGGAACCCACGTTAAGCCCGACCCTTAATTCATATCTCGAAAAAATTGCGGCTATCGCCATGATTGCAATTATTCCCCCAACAACTTGTGGGAGATTTTTTATTTGCTCATGGGACACCGTTCGCAAAGCTTCAGCGCCAATTTCATATGCGGCGAAAAAAATAAAGAATGACGACAGGAGCGCCGCGAGGTTTTCTACTTTATAAAGACCCTCGGGGAAATTCCTCGTTTTACGGTCGGAGATTACTATCCCCAAAAATATGGTCAGGGATGAAATTACGTCGGCGAAAGAATGAATTGCGTCGGCTTTTAGAGCGAGACTTCCTGAAGCCTCGCCCAAATAATACTTCAAAGCCATAAGCACAAAGTTTACGAGGCAAGAATATATAGCGACTTTTGAATATCCGGATACCCGACTTATCGGATTATCTTCGCCTGCAAATTTTTCTTCGTGGTCCACTACAATAATCCGGTCTTGTCCCTGGATTGGTTCTCTGAATGCTGCTGCTGCCGCACCGGGGACATATGAGTTGGCGTCCTCCTCCGAAGGGGACCTCCCACTCATGTTTACATTTTAAACAAAGAAATTTCCTGTTTTGGGTTTCAGTCATGAACTTACACCAGCGGTCCGTCGTAAAATCTCATGGCTCGCATTTCTATCGTTTACGGTCCTCTGCGCCATAGTGATACACACCCTGCCCTGTCTTTTTGCCCAAATGCCCCGCCTTGACCAGCTTTACAAGAAAAGGAGCAGGTCTATACTTCTCTCCCAGTTCTCTGTGAAAGGTCTTCATGCAAGCCAGTAGTATGTCCAACCCAAAGGCGTCCGCTGCGGCCAGGGGTCCCAAAGGGAAAGCTAAGCCCCTGACGCAGCTTTTGTCAATCTCCTCGGCGCTGGCAAGACCCGTCTCTAATGCGAAAAACGCCTCATTGACCAGAGGTAAGTATAGCCGGTTTATTACGAATCCTGGAGAATCTGCCACCGTGACGGTCTCCTTGCCGCATCTGTTCAAAAAATCCAGAACGGCTTCATGTGTCTTGTCCGATGTTTCCGCTCCCCTGACAACCTCCACAAGTGGAGTCAGAGCCGCTGGAATCAAAAAGTGAGCGCCAATGCACTGATCGCTGCGTCCTGTAACCGCAGCCAGTTCGGTAATCCACAGAGTGGACGTGTTGCTGGCGAAAATGGTCTCTTTCGGCGCCACTTCATCCAGGATCTTGAAAACGTTCCTTTTTGTCTCTATGTCCTCGAAGACCGCCTCTATTACAAGATCCGCGTCCGCAACTCCTTTTGACATATCATTACTTGTGGAAATGAGCGAGAGAATGTGATCAATATCATCCTGACTCATCTTTCCCTTTTTCTTCTGATGGCCAAGAAATGAGCTTATGGTGGAGGCTCCCTTCTCCACCTGTTCGCTGGATGTGTCTACCATATAGGTTGGGAACCCCGCACGGGCGCACACAATTCCAATCTGGCTCCCCATTGTGCCCATGCCTATGACGCTCACCCGCTTGATCAGCATGTATTTCTCCTCTTAAACGAGTTATTCATTTCAAGGACTGTCGGTCCTGTACCTAAGCGCTCAGATCCTTTCAAAAATTGCGGCAATCCCCAGCCCTCCACCGCCACATATGCATTCCAGGCCATAGCGAGCCTTTCGGCGACGCATTTCGTGGAGCAAGGTCACAAGAACTCGTGTTCCTGTGCAGGCTATGGGATGCCCCAGCGAGATCCCTGAACCATTGACATTGACTCGGGAATAACCCTCCGGTCCAATTCCAAGCTCCTTCAAATCGGCGAGGACTTGGGAAGCGAAGGCCTCCTGTATTTCTATCAGATCTATCCGATCAAGTGATATGCCGGTCTGGGAAAGAACTTTTCCCACGGCCGCAGGAATCGTCCTGTACGTATGGCGCGGATCATCTCCCGCCACAGCGAAGGATCTCAACCTTCCGAGCGGCTCCATCCCCATTTGCTGGGCGCATTCCAGCGAGGTCACCAATACGGCCGCAGCCCCATCGTTTTCTGAGGAAGAGTTTCCGGCCGTGCATACTCCTCCAAGGATAGGTTTGAGTTTCGCCAATTTTTCCATGCTCGTGTCTTCCCTCGGGCCTTCGTCTTCAGAAAAAACAGTTGAATTGCCCTTGTGGCCCGGAATCGGCACAGTGACTATCTCTTCGTCAAACTTCCCGGCCTTCCGTGCGCTGCATGCTTTTTCATGGCTTCCAACGGACCACCGATCACAGTCCTCCCGCGAAATGGCCTCTTCTTGTGCGGCGGTTTCGGCCCATGACATCATCGAAGGTAAAATTCCATAACGCTCCTGAGGCTGTGACATAACCCTGGCCCGTTGGATGCGGTCGTAGAGAGGAAGGCCCCAGGTTGACAGATCTCCGTGGCCTCGAGGCATACCATGGACCCCACCAACGCCCCACTTAATTGATCCAGGAAGATAGAACTCCGCGTTACTCATACTCTCGACCCCACCCGCTATTACGATGTCCGCGTATCCGGACTGAATCTTCATGGCAGCCAGACAGACAACATCCAGACCCGTACAACAACGACGATCCACGGTAATTCCGGGGATCGAATCCGGAAAACCGGCCGTGAGTAACGCCATCCGGGCTACATTTACAGACTCCCCGCTTTGGTAAGATTGTCCCATGATTACTTCATCAATTCGTGACGGATCTAGCGCCGTTCGTTTCACTATCTCCTTGAGGACTATCGCGCCCAGGTCATATGCTGGGATCCCCTTGAGTGATCCCAAGTATCGTCCAACGGGTGTTCGAACCCCAGTAACTATCACTGCGTCTCTCATTGTTTACCCCAATTAATTTTGTCCATCACGGTCGTCTGTAAGGGTCTCCGCGAGTTCCGTCTTCTCCCCAAGAATACCATCCCTTTCCGGTTTTACGTCCAAGATCACCGGCCTTCACCTTACGCCTAAGCAATTGTGGAGGGAAAAATCTGTCATCTTGCGAATCCTCGTAAATGGCTGTCAGCGCTCCACAGGAAACATCGAGGCCAACGATGTCACCTGTTTCAAATGGACCCATTTTTCTTCCAAAGGCCAGCCTCACACCCTTGTCAATCTCTTCCACATTCCCGACGCCGGACTCTACAAGCCGAATCGCTTCAACGTATCCTACAAGGTTGATGCGATTGAGGAGAAATCCTGGGACGTCACGTTCAACCGTGATGGGCTCCATGCCCAATTGCCTAACAAATTCCGTCGCCCTGTCAACGCTCTCTGGAGAAGTCTGCATTCCCCTGACCACTTCTACTGCTTTCATCATGGGAACAGGGTTGAAGAAATGGAGCCCAACCACTCTTTGAGGAGTCTGAGTAACAGCAGCAAGGTCCGTCACCGGGATTGCCGAAGTGTTACTTGCTAACAGCGCCTCTGGTTTGGCCAATGAATCGAGTTCCTCAATTACACCCTGTTTGACGCGAAGGTCCTCAAACACAGCTTCAATTATCAGATCAGCCTCCGACACACCTGAGAGTTCGGTGTCGGTCCGGATGCGACCCATTATCGCGTCCGTGTCTTCAGTCAACCTGCCCTTTTCCACGAACTTTCCCACCGACCATTTTATGGCGTTGATCGCCTTCTTTAACGCCGGAGCGTGAACGTCATTCAAGATAACTTGTCGCCCAGCCTGAGCGCAGACCTGAGCGATGCCTCTACCCATGACTCCAGCCCCTATCACTGCCACTATTTTAACACTCAGCATCTAACCCCTCCTGCTCGGTGGTATTGCTTTTTTGCGATAACACAACATGTCTAGCGTACTCCCCGGCAATCCAACAAGCGCTTTGCGATTGAAGTAGGTTCCTTTTCATTCTGAAGGAGTCTACTATTAAGGTAAAACATCTCAATCACAAGAAATTACAGGAGACAGGTTTCTTGCCGTTGTGGTTCTTTATAGCTCTGGGTTGCGCTTTTTTCGCGGCTCTTGTATCGACTCGCCTTTTTCTTCCTGATTGGAGCAGTCTTCATGGCTCTTCAGGAGGTGACCCACTTCGTTTCTATAAGCATGACCCCTGTCGCTTACATGATATCTGTAAAGCGGCTAAGCATGATAATTGGCGTAATCTTCGGGTGGAGGTTCTTTGACGAGGAGAATGTCGTTAACCGATTGGCGGGCGCAGCAATAATGCTGCTTGGGGTGATTATGATATACGGATTTCAGGATTCTGGCGTCTTGCCATAATGAATCCGGTCTTGCCAGGTCAATGTTGCTCCCGTATTTTCACGGATTACTGAGTCTTTCTTTGAGGAAAGTGTAGCGATTTTGGGGCTTGTCGTTTTTCACGGCTATTGCCATCGCCTTTTTGGATCCCACCACGATGACCAGCTTCCTGCCTCTTGTGACTGCCGTATACAGCAGGTTCCTTTGCAACAGAACATAGTGCTGGGTCAACAGAGGTATCACAACACAAGGATATTCCGAGCCTTGAGATTTGTGGACGGATACGGCGTACGCCAACACTATTTCGTCCAGGTCGGGGTAATCGTAAGATACTGCCCGTCCATCGAAAAGAATAGTGACTTCCTGATTTTCCCTGTCAATCCTGGAAATTCGGCCAATGTCCCCGTTGTATACGTCCTTGTCGTAGTTGTTCCTGATCTGCATGACCTTGTCGTTGATTCGGAAACTCCGGCCTCCTCTCATTACACCATCTTCACCAGGATTGAGGGCCTTTTGAAGTTCCAGATTGAGGTTGGAAGCTCCGACGGTCCCTCTATTCATCGGTGTAAGAATTTGAACATCGTCTATTGGGTCAAACCCAAACGCTTTTTGAATCCTCTCGCAAACAAGTTTGAGAATGGTAGCCAGCGCTTCTTCAGGTTCGTTCTTCTCTATGAAATAGAAATCATTCCAACCCTCAGTTGAGGCCTCGAGCCGGGGGATGACACCACTATTTATAAGGTGGGCATTGACGATGATAGAACTGTCTTGAGCCTGACGGAAAATTTCAACAAGTCTAACAACCGGGACAGCTCGGGATTCTATTATATCTTGAAGCACATTCCCGGGACCTACCGATGGGAGTTGATTTACGTCCCCTATCAAGATCAGTGTTGAATGCAACGGCACGGCCTTTAAAAGGTTGTACATGAGCACTGTGTCAATCATGGAAGCTTCGTCGATTATTAGTAAATCGCACACCAGCGGATGCTTGTCATCTCTTTGAAAGCCCCCTTTGTTTGGGCTAAACTCAAGCATTCTGTGAATGGTCTTTGCCTCACGGCCGGTAGCCTCGCTCATCCTTTTCGCCGCCCTGCCTGTGGGAGCAGCCAGGAGGATCTCAACGGAAAGTCGTTCAAAAATAGCCAATATGGCCTTGATTATGGTGGTCTTCCCTGTCCCCGGTCCACCGGTAATTACCATGATCTTGCTGTCAAGAGCTGACTTGACAGCTTCAATCTGATTCATGGCAAGGGACATGGAAATCTCTCTTTCCACCCATTCAACAGCTTTTTCGGTGTCTACCTTCCTTCTGGAATATGGCGCTCTGGTAAGAGTTTTCACCCTGGACGCCACACCGGTCTCGCACATGTAAAATGTCGACAGATATACAGCCACAGCATCTTGGCCCGACAGTCTCTCTATCACTATCCTCTTATCCGAGGACAGACTCTCCAGCGCCTTTGTAATGGCATCCTGATCAACCTCCAGAATTTCCACGCACTTTTCGAGAAGAGACTCGAGGGGATAATACACATGTCCCTCCTCAGCAACTTGACTCAGGACGTAAATGGCCCCCGCCTGCACACGAACCGCGGAATCTTTCTGAAATCCGAGATTCTGGGCTATCCTGTCAGCAGTAACAAACCCTATTCCAAAGATGTCCATTGCCAGGCGATAAGGGTTTTCCTCGACTACCCCGATGGACTTGTTTCCATATTGTTTGTATATCTTTGCCGCATATCCAGCGCTTACACCATGGCCCTGTAAAAATACCATGACTTCACGTACGTGCTTTTGATCTTCCCACGCCCTGCGAATCATGCCTAGACGTTTCTCCCCGATGCCTTCGACCTCAGAGAGACGGCCTGTCGCCTCGTCAATAATTACCAGCGTATCTTCACCGAAAAGCTTGACTATCCTTTTGGCCATGATTGGCCCGATTCCCTTGACTAACCCGGAACCAAGATATTTTTCTATTCCAGTGACGGTAGCTGGAACCAGGGTATTATACTGAATGACCTTGAACTGTTCACCAAATTGAGGATGATTGGTCCACTCTCCGGTCGCATTTATAACTTGGCCAGGCAATGGAGCCATAAGATTTCCCACCAGCGTGACAAGCTCCCGATATCCCGGAACCTTGAGCCGAAGTATGGTGAATCCGTTGTCCTCATTGTGGAAGGTGATTCGCTCTATCTGGCCTTGAACACTTGAAACCATCAAACAGAATCCTCAAAGTTGAACCTAAAAATAGAGAAAATTATTAGGAATTGAGTTAGCAGAGCCAATTGGTTATGGCAACTATAAAAAAGTGATTGTAGGATAGGCTAAAGGGGGGATAAAAATCATTTAATAACCCGACGGAAATGTATATCTGTTTTTGTGCGTCCGGGCTCAAAGAAAGTTTAGGGACTGATGACTAAAGCTCATAGAATAGAAATAAGAACCCCATTCGCTCTCGATAGGGTCAACTGCTACTATATCCACGACTCAACTCCTACCCTCATTGACGCAGGGGTCAACACGGATGAATCATTCGAAGCCGTTGAGTCAGGAATCAGGAAGGCGGGCGGCTCAGTTGAAAAGTTGAAAAGGATAATTTTGACACACGCGCATTCAGACCACATTGGTCTTGTGTCTAGAATAGTCAATCTGAGCGGAGCTAAAGTCTATATTCACAGATGGGACGCGGAGAAAATGAACTGTGAAGGCGAAGATGATTTTCTGAAAAGAATCCAAAAGTTCAGAGACTTCTTTGTCGAAGCTGGTGTGCCTCAGAACATGATGGAAAATGCCTTGAGGTTCATGTCTGAGCGTTTCAGGAAATTCTATCTAGGTTTTTCTGCTGTCAAACCTCTAGATGGAGGAGAAATTTTCTTTTTTGATGAATTCAGACTTCAGGTCGTCCATACCCCAGGCCACACCAGCGGTTCAATTTGCATGTTTGACAAAACCAATGGCTTGTTATTTTCAGGAGACAGCCTCCTTGAAAGGATTACTTCCAACCCAGTAATTGAATTGGGCTTACGGCACAAGAATGGCAATTACAGGAGCCTGGTCAAGTATATGGAATCTCTTAATATCATTAAAGATTTATCTGTAATAAATGTTCTACCCGGCCATGGCAAGCAATTTCAAGATCATGACAAAAGGGTCCAGGAGCTTCAGGCTCATCATTCTGAACGGATGGACAACATCATTGAAATCCTGAGAGGGTATAAAAATAAATCTGATCCATTTAATACAATAACACCCTATGAACTGACCAAATTGCTATTCCATTCCCTGAAAGACATAGAGCTTTTTCTTGGGCTCTCAGAGGTTTACGGCCATATGGAGGTGTTGGAAGAAAAGGGCTTGGTTTCTTCTTCCAAGCAGGAACAAATACGGTTCTACCATCTTCAAAATAACTCTCATCCATAAGTTTGACTTCAGGAGAAAATCATGTCTGAGTACCGTATTGAGACAGATAGCCTTGGGCAGGTTAAAGTCCCAGCCGACAAACTTTGGGGGGCTCAGACCCAGCGTTCCCTTGAACACTTCAGCATCGGCGATGACCTGATGCCACGTGAAATGGTGGGCGCTTACGCTGTTCTTAAAAAAGCCGCTGCATTGGCCAATCACAGGGGCGGCAGACTGACCACGGCGCAAATGGATCTCATTGCCCAGGCCTGCGATGAAATCCTGGTTGGACAACATAATGATCAATTTCCTCTTCATGTATGGATGAGCGGCAGCGGAACTGATTTCAACATGAATGTTAACGAGGTGATTTCAAACAGGTGCTGTAAAATTGCAGGGACGCCTTTAGGCAGCAAGAAACCATTGCATCCCAACGATCATGTTAACATGTCCCAATCCACAAATGACACTTTCCCATCTTCAATGTCCATTTCAGCCGCTGTCGGTGTTCAACGCAACCTGATTCCAACTGTAATGGCGCTCCGGGATGCGATCAGCGCCAAAGCTGAGCAATGGAAGGATATAGTCAAAATAGGCCGGACCCACATGCAGGACGCTACACCTCTTACTCTCGGCCAGGAATGGCATGGGTATGTCGGGATGCTCGATGAAGCCATTCGGCACATCAAAGACAGTCTCACGGGTGTCTACCATCTTGCCCTTGGAGGCACTGCAGTGGGAACTGGGCTCAACGCAGCCCCTGGGTTTGCAAAAGACGCTTGCGCTGAGATCGCCCGTTTAACCGATTTGCCCTTTGTTAGCGCACCTAACAAATTTGCTGTTCAGGGGGCTCATGACTCACTGGTGATGCTTTCCGGAGCCCTGCGGTCGCTGGCCGTTTCACTTTACAAGATAGCCAACGACATCAGGCTGTTAAGTTGTGGTCCTCGCTGCGGGTTTCATGAATTAAAGATACCTGAGAATGAACCCGGATCCTCGATCATGCCGGGCAAGGTTAATCCCACTCAGTGCGAAGCGCTCGCGATGATAGCTGTTCAAGTCATGGCTAACGATGTCGCGGTAGGTTTCGGAGGCGCTTCTGGATACCTGGAAATGAACGTCTACAAGCCGTTGATTATCGCCAACATAATGAAGTCAATTCGTATCCTTACCGACGGGTGCAACAACTTTAATATTTTTCTCATTCAAGGCACAGAGCCGAATCTCAAACAAATAAACCGCTTTCTGGAAGCTTCATTGATGCTTGTCACAGCTCTGTCTCCCGAAATAGGGTACGACAAAGCATCCGAGATCGCTCGCTACGCCGATGACCACGATTTGACGCTGAAAGAGGCGGGATTACAGCTTGGCTATGTGAGTGTGGAGGATTACGATCGAATTGTTGATCCTAAAAAGATGGTCCATCCGTACGTCGCTGATTGACAACTTTCCGCCGGTTCTTGACCCGATTGCCATAGGCGCTGGTAATCGCCTATTCACTGAAAAACCTTAATGAGGTCAAACTTCGTCAATAAAGCTGAGGACGATATTATGAGAAAACCTTTAATTGCCCTAGCTCTGTGGGCGCTAGTGTCCCTAATATTAGCGGGTACAGTTTTCGCGGAATCAGCGACACACCCTCTGGAACCCATCGATATCTCAAGCCCAAGGGCCACGCTGGAATCTTTTATACAAAGCTCCCATAAAGCCGCATCCGCATATATGGCAGGGGATTTTCAAGAGGCCGACGTTTACGTAAAGCGGCTTTTACAATGCCTCAATCTTGACGAAGAATTACCTGACCTCAGGGAGGCCATCGGATTCGAGAGCATGCTGTATCTAGCGGAAATTCTGCATCGTATCGAAATACCTCCTTACGACGATATTCCAGACCAAAAAGCTGTCCGGGACCAAAAAATAACCAGTTGGACCATACCTTACACGCCTATCACCATTGGCATTGTGAAAGGTCATTCGTCTTTGGAAAGGTTCCGTTTCACCCCTGATACTTTGAAAAGACTCCCAGAGCTTTACCTCAAGGTTGAGGGACTTCCATATTTGTGGGGAACTGAAGGTATGGGGGCATACAAAGAACTCACTTCCCACGGGGGGCTTTTCATAACGAGGAGATTCATTAATTACCTTCCCGGTTGGGCCATGACCCATTTTTTTGGGCTGCGTTTTTGGCAGTGGGCTGGTTTAGCTCTGTTCATTCTGGGCAGCGCTCTGTGCACCCTGCTGTCCTACATATACGCCCGAAAGGCTCTTGAAGCCTTGGACAGGAAATTTGGCACAAGTCTTAAACATAACGTGGGAGGATTAATTTTACCTCTAGGACTGATCTTTTTCCCAAAGATTGGTCTATGGTTCATTGTCTATGAACTACATATTTTCAATGCCGACATCTATATGCCGATAGCCTTGGCTCTCTTACTTTTTCTTTATTTAGGCGGAATCTGGTTTGTAGGCGCTGTGCTTCACAGAATTTCATCAGTGGTAATTTTCCTGGGTGGTTTCGCCAAGGAGGGCTTGGACACTCAGCTCATACGGATAGGATTTCAAATCCTGGCGTTAATCATTATCGGCATCTTGGCCATAGATTTTGGGGCTCGGTTAGGGCTGCCCACTTATTCCATGGTCACCGGCCTTGGAATCGGCGGTCTCGCTGTCGCTTTGGCGGGACGGGAAGCCTTGTCAAATCTCATCGGAACGATTATGATAATCCTGGATCAGCCATTTAAGCCAGGTGACTACATTGTAATCGGTGACAATGAACACGGCACTGTTTCCGAGGTCGGTTTCAGAAGCACACGCATCCGCACAAGAGATGGGATTCTCATATCAATTCCGAATTCAATTGTCGCCAATATGAAGATAGTGAACCAGAGCGCTCCCGTCACTGTATCCAGAGTTCATGTCCCTGTTGGCGTAGCCTACGGCGCAGATCCTAAAGAAGTGGAGGAAGCTTTATTGGCTGTCGCCGCTAAAAGTGAACATGTTACATCCGTGCCCCCGCCGTCAATCAGGTTCTTGGGATTCGGAGATTCAGCGCTGAACTTTTCTTTACTCTGCTGGATAGAACTACCGGAGTTCAGGGGACGCGCTCTGTCCCAGTTAAACTGGGGCATCTATGAGGAATTCCAGAGAAGGGGAATTACCATGCCCTTCCCTCAACGAGATATTCACGTTGTCACGAACTGACAATCATTCCTGATATCATAAAGGGAGACAATAGTGGCCAAGAAAACCAGGTACAGTCTCTTCACCCGCTCGTTCATGAAATAGTTAATCTAACAACTAAACGAGCAGATACTTTCTCATCACCTCTTCGTTCTCACGTAATTCCTGAATGGTTCCCTGGTACCGGATGACGCCGTTGTCCAGGATATAGCCTCGATCACTTAGACTCAGGGCAGTTTTTTGGTTCTGCTCAGCTAATAGGATGGTGAGACCGGCCTTCTTCAAAGCCATTATGTGCTGTTCCAGCATTTCTACAAGCATCGGAGCCAGCCCCTCAGTGGGTTCATCCAACAGCAACAATTCCGGGTTGGTGACCAGGGCTCTGCCGATAGTCAGCATCTGCTGCTCTCCACCGCTTAAAAAGTCCGGCTTTTCTGGATCTGATGTGTTTTAGAGGCGGGAAAAAGTCATACACTCTGTGTCTATCCCATGAATCCGACTTTATCGACTGGCCTTTCCGATATCTCCAGGTTTTCCTCAACAGTGAGATCAAAAAAAACCCTCCTGTCGTCTGGAACAAAGCCCATTCCCATTCTCGCGATCAGATATGGCTTTTTTCCGGTTATGTCTTTGCCTTTGAATTCTATTGCGCCCTGTTGTGGAGGATTTATACCCATGACACTCTTCATGGTAGTGCTCTTGCCTGCCCCATTACGCCCGAGCAGGCAGACTATTTCTCCCTGGGAAACAGTGAGGGAAACTCCAAACAGTATGTGACTCAACCCATAGAAAGTATGGATCTCTCTTACTTCAAGCATCAGCGAGCGCCCCCGAGATACGCTTCTTTAACCCGTTCGTTCTCTCTGACCTCAGATGGAACGTCCTGGACAAGTGATATACCTTGTTGCATCACCATAATACGGTTCGCGAAGGAAAAAACGAGTTCAATATCGTGCTCGCAGAAAAGAATTGTTAATCCTAAATCCGAATTTAGATGTTCCAGTAATTTTATCGTACCTGCCGTCTCTTCCGGAGACATTCCGGCCGTAGGCTCATCCAGAATTAGCAGATCAGGATTGGCGCCCAATGCAATCGCTATCTCAAGAACCTTCTGCTCGCCATGGGACAATGAGCCACTTACCCTTGCGTCAATTCCTTTCAAACCCACGCTATTCAATATTTTTTCGGTTTCTGATATAGCGACTCTTCCAGCCGGTGTGACTAAATCAAATCCCCGTTTCAAGCGTGAGAGCACGGAAACCTGAACGTTTTCAAAAACCGTCAACCGACTGAAGATGTTGACGATCTGAAAGGACATGCTCAACCCGCGCCTGCATATCCGATAAGGAGACAATCCCCCAATATCTTTGCCATTGAAAACGATACGCCCTTTGTCAGGTTTAAGATAACCGGAAATAAGTTTGAAGAGAGTGCTCTTGCCGGCTCCATTCGGCCCAATAACAGCGACTATTTCACCCTTTTTAACTTCCAGATTGGCCTTCTTGACGGCCTGAAAAGGACCAAAAGATTTCTGAACGTCTCTAACGCTCAACATTCATCTACCCTCTCCGGTTGAGCTAACGTGACTCTTGAAAAAACGTTGAAGGTAACCAAGCGCTCCTTCTGGAAGAAAAAAAATCAGGAGCATAAGAATTATAGCGAGAACCATGGTCCAGTACCTGAGTATAAATACCCACGATGGTCCTCAAGCATACAATTATGCAAGCTCCCAACATTGGCCCAAAAAAACTGAACCACCCGCCGAGAAGACACATGATTATGAGTTCAAGGGACAAAGTCCAAGAAAGGAGATCTGGAAAGGCTGATCCTTCAACCGCTACAAAGAGCGCTCCAGCGACCCCGGCGAAAAAACCCGCTATCGTCTGTGTTACGAGCTGATGATAGTGGACCTGAACGCCTATGCCTTCACTGCGCTCCGGGTTGTCCCGAATGGCCTGGAGAATCATTCCAAAGGGAGAATTCAGAATCATGTACATCAGCGCCATGCACAAAACTGAAACAATGAGAGTCAAGTAGTAGGATCCGGTTACAGAGCTTATTAACTCAGGAAGAGGAACCCCGTGAAGTCCATCGTCCCCTCCTGTGAAGGAGTACCATCTAAAGATTACTATCCAGACCAATGATCCGAGTGATAGTTGAAGCATTCCAAAATACAGTTTTGAAAGTCGGACGCAGATAATCCCCATGATCAACGCGAGAAACGACGAAACTAACGGTCCGGCTAAGAATCCCGCCAGAGGCGGCAAAGACGTCTTCATCAGGAAAAGTGATACAGCGTAGGCCCCTACCCCATAGAACACAGCGTGATGGAATTGATACATGCCGCCGAAACCAAGCGCCATGTTTAGACTGGTGGCCAACAGACCGGTTAGAAGCATAAGGGCAAGCAAATAGTTGAAAAAACGAGGTAACACGAGAGGAGCTACCGAGAGCGCTATTATCAGGGATAAACCCAGAGCCGCCAATTTTATTCTGCTAAATCCTCCCGACACTCTCTTGGAACCTCCCTACCACGTTGCTCTCAGTAGTCCTTTGGGGCGAAAGATCAGAACAATCACGACCACGGCGTAAGGAAAAACGATTGAGAATTGCGGCCAAACAAGTATTCCCATAGAATCCGTCAACCCGAAGATCAAGGCTCCGAGCAGCGCCCCCCAAACGTTACCCAGACCCCCGATAATCACGATAAGAAACGCTTCCATGATTATTGTATGGTCCATACCCTGGTTGATATTCTGAGTAGGAGCCACTAGAGCCCCACCCAGGCCTGCCAGACAACAACCTATTACGAATACGGAAGCAAAAACCCAACTAACGTTTATTCCTACAGCGCTTACCATATCTCGATCAACGGCCGCCGCCCTTGCAATTTTTCCTATCTTGGTTCGCTGAGTCAGGTACCAGAGGCCAAAAGCTACTAAAGGGCCTAAACTGAGCAAAAACAGGTTGTATTTGGGGAACGGCATACCGAGGATGGGCAATGAGCCCTGCAAAATCTCCGGAGGGCTCATGGATCTATATTCCGACCCCCATACCAATTTCACAAGGTCACGGAACAGGAGCATTAAGGCAAAAGTAAAAAGGAGCAACATGAGATGCTCCCTGTCATAAAGATGGCAGAAAAGGCCCCGTTCGGCTACGAGGCTTATCAGTGCCACACCTATCGGAGCTAAAATTAACGCCAGCCAGAACCCAGTAGCGCCAGGGCCGAGGACATAAGCAATTGAGTAACACAGAAAAGCCCCAATCATGTACAGAGAGCCGTGCGCCACATTCGGAATCCTAAGCACACCAAGAACCAGACTCAGCCCCGAGGACACTATGAAAAGAATGGTTGAACGGCTCAATCCCACAATAAATTGTTGAACCAAGCCATTCAGTGTGATTGTTGATAAATCCATGCTCGTTGTTTTTCAGATCACTATTTGTGTTCTCTAGCCTTTTTTATGTCTTCAATTGAAGGCATGATTTCTGCCGCCGGGATAGTCATTATATCCGTGGCGATCAGGAAGTCATAACCGGGGACCTTCTTGGTGACACCCATAAACATTGGCAGCATCAACTGATTGTCAAATTGCCTCACGGTAAGCTTTCCAACTGGGCTATCAATGGTCAGTCCTGAGAGGGCTTCCGCGAATTTCTCCGGGTCAACTTTCCCCGCCTTCTCATACGCCTGTGCGATGAAATTGGCGGTGTACCATCCGATCAAGCTCCCAAATGAAGGATAACGATTATAAGCAGCTCTGAACTCGTCGACAAAGACCTTATTTTCAGGGGTTTCAGGATAGTAAAAATAATAATTGGATGTTCCAATGACACCTTCAGGAGCGTCAAGTCCCAACGGTCTCAAAGTAGACAATTCTGTCGCGGTATGCATGTAAATAGGAACTTTTTCATTGAAACCCGTGTTCTTTGCAGCCTTTAGAAATGGTATGCAACCCGCCCCTCCGGTAGCCACGATGACCGCATCCGGTTTAGCTGAAAGGATAGAAGTTATATAGGGCGTGAAATCCGGCTCACCTACCTTCCACCAAGACTGGCCCATCAACTGAACATCCGGTTTCATTTTCTTTAAGTGATTCCACACTCCATCGGCTATGGCGTGTCCATATTCATAATCATCACCGGCAATCCAGTATTTTACAAACGGACGCTTTGACAAACCTATTGCGGCGGCCTTACCGATCATTTCAGTGTTTTCATTCATTGAAAAAACATATTTGTGGCCTTTGGCACCTGTAATATTGGAGCTTTTTCCGTAAGTCACCAAAAACGGTATCTTTTCTTTTTTGGCAAGATCTGAAACCGCCAGAGAAACGGCGCTGTTAATGGTTCCCATCAATAGGTTGACATTTTCACGCATTATCAGTTCCTTAGCCTGTGTCAGCCCCAGATCGACCTTGAATTTGTCATCCCGGGTGACAAAGCTAATTTTCTTGCCGAGGACACCGCCACTAGCGTTTATTTTGTTTAACGCCAGTTTGAATCCGTCCAGGACATCCAGTCCGTATGAACTCGGAGGCCCACTATAGGTATCGATAATCCCGATCTTGATGTCATCAGCGGCAAAACCGGAACCGCTGAAGACTAAGACTCCCATGAACAGACACACAATCGTAAACATCGAAAAAATCTTTCTCATAACGAACCTCCATAATTTTCAGGATTACTTCGATGGAATATTAAATCTACGTAATTTTGCTCCCCAATTTGAAATAGTATAGTAAAATGCTGGCCACTTTTCCACTAAACAATCCAAATCAGGACGTCAAGATTGTTGATCAATTTTTTTGGTGAAAAAATCACATGAACCAAACCTCTTTTCCACATTCGTTATTTTCAACAAGTGAGGCATTGGGCGAATTGATCCTCATGCCATTTAACCGTTTCGCCTCCATGCAGGCTGCAAGCGGAGCGGTTCTACTCGCTGTAACAGCGGCAGCCTTAGTCTGGTCGAATTCAGATTTAGCGGGATCGTATAACTGGCTAAAACATATGCATCTTCAAATCAGGGTTGGAGATTACTCACTCGATAAATCTCTCCACTTCTGGGTTAACGAAGGTCTAATGACGTTTTTTTTCTTTGTAGTCGGGCTGGAAATTAAACGTGAGATACTAGTGGGGGAACTGTCATCCTTGAGACAGGCTTCACTGCCTGTGGCAGCGGCGCTTGGAGGCATGGTGGCTCCTGCGCTTATGTATTATCTGTTTAATGCGCAAACATCCTGGGAAAAGGGTTGGGCTATTCCCATGGCTACAGACATAGCGTTTACCATGGCGGCCTTCACGCTTCTGGGATCAAAGGTTCCTCGCACACTTAAGGTTTTCTTCGCCGCTCTCGCCATTGTAGACGATCTGGGCGCAGTAGCGGTTATCGCAATGTTTTACACCTCCCAACTCGCTACCAATTACCTGTTTCAGGCTTTCATGTGGTTCCTTTTGTTAGTGTCGTTCAATCTCCTTGGGTATCGCAGGCCTCTCCCGTATCTAATTGTTGGAAGTATAGTCTGGTGGTCCTTTTACATGTCAGGAATCCATTCGACAGTTGCGGGAATTCTGGTCGCTTTTGCAATACCGGCCCGGTCTCGTCGTGACATGACCGCATTCAGGGATCGTTTGAAAAAGTTGTCTGATCGTCTAAGAAACATGGATAAATCAGCCACGTCCGACGACATGGATGAAAATGGACAGGTGATAGTCAGGAAAATTGAGAACCTCTGTCGAGACGCTCAAAACCCTCTTCAGAGGATAGAATATTCGCTGCATCCCTGGGTTGTTTTTCTGATCGTTCCGCTGTTCGCCCTGTCTAATGCTGGGGTAGTTCTGGACTGGGGCGCCATTTACGAAACGTTGACAACATCCCTCTCTTTAGGAATCACGATTGGATTAGTCATTGGAAAACAATTAGGCATCGCATTGGCTGTCTGGTTAACCGTAAAGTCCGGTTTGGGCGTTATGCCATCCGGAGCCACTTTCGGACAGGTGTATGGGGCGGCTGTGTTGTGTGGAGTAGGTTTTACAATGTCTATTTTTGTCGCTGACCTGGCCTTGGGGGAATCACCTGATCTTGAATCAGCGAAAATAAGTATATTGATCGGATCCCTAATATCCTTTCTCGTTGGTTTCTTAATTCTCTACCTCACTTCCAGAAACAGAAGCGAAGACGGCGAAGAAATGGAGGCAGTAAAGGTGTGACGCAATCACTCCCATTCAGGACACTGGCAAGCGTCTCCGAATAAGAGTGATTACGAGTCTAAAGGAGAGATCTATCTACTTGGCGAGTTCCCATTTTCCGTTTACTACCTTGACCATTATCATCGAATCAGGTCCAAGACCGTTATGATCCTCTGCCGTCAAGTTGTAGGTTCCGCTTATCCCAACATGGTTCTTGGTTTGTTCAATGGCGTCACGAAGTTTCGCCGGTTCTACGCCGGCCTTTTTCATGGCGTCAGCCACTATGTAAATAGCGTCCCATGCATAACCGGAGTGGGTATTGATCGGAAATTCTTTATTAATTTTGTACACATCGTTATATAGATGCACAAAATCCTTAATCACTTTCTTCTGCGGATCACTATCAGGTAGTTGCTCCCAAGCCATTAACTTCGTTGATGGCATCATGGTGCCGTCCGCGGCCGGTCCTGCCAGCTCAACATATTTAGGATCAGGGATTCCGTGGCACTGGAACAACGGCTCCTTGAGATTCAGTTGCTTGACATTCTTGGCTACGATCGCAGCGGCGGGGCCAATCGTCCAGCAAACGATCGCGTCCGGCTTAGTTGAAGACAGCTTGGTCAACTGGGCGGTTACATCCGTATCTTTAGGATTAAAGGACTCATCACCCACTATGGTCAATCCATACTTAGGAGCTAATTTTTCCAACCATCCTTTTCCATCCTTGCCAAAACCGTCAGACGCCGTAATCAACGCTACCTTTTTCAGGTTCGCCGTTTTTAAATAGTCGTAAAGTTTCTCTACGGCGGTGGAGCTTCTCTGGGGGGACTTGAAAACCCATTTGTAGGTTCCGAGCGGGCCTCCACCCATAATTACAGGATCTCCTCCAACCGTCATGAAAGTGGGAATCCCTGCGTCTTCGACCAACTTCTTCACCGCCATCCCCAAGTCGGTCCTGTCTGGTCCTATTATCGCCGCAACCTTGTCAACATTGATGAATTTCTTGACAACCATGATTGCCTTGGTGGGTTCAGATTCCGTGTCACCCACTACCAGTTCTATCGGACGACCGTTTATCCCGCCCTGCTTGTTAATATTCTCGACCACCATCTGGGTGACAAGTTTGGTTGGCGTTCCGATAGCAGCGGCTGGACCGGACAATGAGTACACAGCCCCGATCTTGATGGGATCAGCGGCGTTCACATTCCCCAGGGAAATGATACACATACATATCCCTAGAAAAACGACGATCTTCTTCATAGGACCTCCTTTTTTGAAACATATTATGGCTTGAAATAAAGGTTGAGAAAAAACAGTCCCTCCGGGATGAATACAACAATCCTGAGCAATTGAGTTGCCCCGGATTCTCTTCCTACCCTTTTCCATAAGTGGACTTGCCTGGAGTATCGTCATGTTAACGCTACCCGGCAAGATCATCTCCTCGGGACGTTCGACTGTATCCTAAGCTATTGTAGCTTAACGCTTTTAATTAATTTTTCGGAGAGCTGCTGTCCTCTTTCTTCGCAAGTGTGTGGCCACTGCCCAGATTCCTAAAGCTACGAGACCCAAAGCTCCAACTACCATATCCAGTTCATGAGAGTATTGCTGAACTAGCGTCCAGTTCTGACGTAGCTTATACCCACAAAATAACAGAAACGAATTCCAGAGGGTCGCGCCGGCAAGGGTAAAAAAGCAGAAATGGCTCACCTTCATGCATCCCAGGCCGGCAGGAATGGAAATAAGGTGTCGAATAACGGGTATGAAGCGGCTGAAAAAGATGGTCCACGAACCGTTCTTCTCAAACCAACGTTCCGTCCATTCCAGATGTTCGTGGTTAAGAAAAAGGTATCGTCCAGCTTTCAGAACTAGAGGCCGTCCACCCCAAAGCCCCATATAATACGAAATCAGTGAACCGATTAGTGAACCGAGAGAAGTGAATATGATCGCTGTTGGTATGGAAAACTTTCCTTCCGCCGCCAAAAAACCTACAAAGGGCATCACCAGTTCACTGGGAACCGGAGCGATCATGCTTTCCAAAGCCATGAGAAACGCGGCCCCCCAATACCCTAATTGCTCAATTATATAAGTAAAATATACCGTTAGCTGTGCTACCATGCACCGGACCTTTCTCAGTTCTTAAGTTCCACACATAATAGAAGTATGTGGATAGCAGGAAGGGCGGATGATAGCATGAAATTATGTCTTTCTCAACTTTTCGCCTCGAAATTCAGCAAGTCCCACAGAGAAGCAGAGCCGTTACATGATCCCGGGTTCCCAGTTCCCATCTGGAGTATTACTAACATGCTAAATCGTTATGCGTTACCTTTGAGTCATTTAGAGCAGAGCAAGAAATATGCTTATCACTGATTCTGATCTGTTTTCAACGCTTCAGACATGTTATGTTCTCCCCTATGACATTGAAATTGAGATGACGGGGCATTACTTGAAATAACGTAACAAGACCTTACGCAAAGTCAATAAAAAGAAACATGGGAAAAACCACAAAAATCTTTTCGCAAAGACTGCTGATCTCCTTAATTATGCTCACGTTAGCCGCCTGCGATTCAACACGAGAGAGTTCAAAACAGACAACTCCTCCTGTTCCTGAAAAGAAATACAAGATAGCCACTCTCGTAAAAGTGGACGGTATACCGTGGTTCGCAAGAATGAGAGCGGGAGTGACGCGATTTGCTGATACGACTGGCCAAGACGCATTCATGGTGGGGCCGGCCAGGGCTGATGGCGCCTTACAGGCCCAGATGATCGATGAACTGGTCAACCAGGGAGTCAACGCCATTTGTATTGTGCCTTTCTCCGTTTCCGCGGTGGAGCCTGCTCTGAAAATCGCTAGAGGAAAAGGCATCGTGATAGTGGCCCACGAAGCCTCAAACATAGAGAACGCGGACATAATCATCGAACCATTCGACAACAAGGCATGGGGCCGTCATCTCATGGATGAACTGGCCTCATGCATGCAACGGAAGGGGCCTTACGCTATAATCTTAGGCAGCTACGGCAGCCAGTCACATATGGAGTGGTCTAGAGCCGCTGCAGCTCATCAACTTGAAAAATATCCCAACATGAAACTAGTGACAGAAGCTATTGAGGATCATGACAATCCCGCCCGATCTTACGCTAGAGCAAAAGAGTTGCTCATCCGGTTTTCAGATCTAAACGGAATTCTGGGACTTACCATGGCGTCCTGCCCTTCCGCTGCTCTGGCGGTGGAGACAGCCGGACTTAAAAACAAAGTCAGTGTAGTAGGTGTGTCCCTGGTTTCCGCATGCAAGTCTTATCTCACTGACGGTTCGTTGAAGAAAATAAGTTTCTGGGACCCCGCTGACGCGGGCTATGTCATGAACAAAATCGCTCTAACGCTGTTGCAAGGAGGCAAGGTGAAAGCCGGGGACGACATGGGTGTGAAAGGATATAACTATCTAAGACAAGATATGGCCAAACCAAACCTGTTTTTCGGTAAAGGATGGATAGATGTGACCAAAGAAAATATGGCGAATTACCCCTATTGACCTTAAGCAATGGGAATACGGACGTTACGACGGTGGCCGCACGGTTTAAACAACCAGTGAAAATAAACATAAAATTAACAGTCATCCTGGGTTTTGTGCTCATGGTGGCGCTTATCATCATAACAGCAGGCGCCGGGTATTTCGCCCTAGCGGAGGCAATAGAGGACGCCAGTCGCTATAGGGCGCTGGCTCATGACACGACCCTGGCTCATGAAATCGGGTCAAACATGCTCCTGCTTGACGAGTCCCTAGGTGGCTACTTGCTTAATCGTGACACTCAATCGGTTTGGGACATAGATTATCGATTGGCCCTGACCAGGCGTATGGCCCAGAGGGCTAACAGCTCGAACTCAATTCCGCAAATACGCGAGATCCTGGAAAGAGTCGACGACACTCTGGCACGGTTCTCCAGGAACTTTGACAAGCTCAAAAGACTTGATCAAACCAGGGATCAAGTTCTTTCAAAAACACCAACCGACCATCTGAAGCTTCAGGAGATAGACAAGCAGAGAAAGATTCTTAAGAACTTTTTTCAGATTGCTACTACCAAAGTTTCGAATAACGTGGAAAGCGCAAGAGAAACAATCAAAATTCAACAGGAAGCGATAGACGCAAAGCTCCAAAGTTCGTTCCGAACTACCATGTTTGTAGTAGGTATTACGGTGGTTGGCGCTGTTCTTGTAGCCTTCATCATCGCTGGGCTCTTCGTCAGGCTAATCACTAAGCCTGTAGGGGCGCTCGAACAAATCGTCAGAAGAAGCCCATCCATAGCCTTCAGGTTTAGGGCGGAACCGGGTTGGCCTATTGAATTTATTTCTGAAAATGTGAATCAGCTCGGTTACTCGGCGAATGATTTCTTCTCGGGTCGTATCACCCTTATCGATGTCGTGCATCCTGAAGATAGAGAGATTGTCGCTGAAAAGTTGAGCGATGTGGCAAAAATCAGGGGTGGAGAAGACGAGTTCAGTCAGGAATACCGAATCGTTACGGGCTCAGGAGCCACGTGTTGGATCGATGAACGAATGTGGATCGTCCGAAATGACAAGGGCTTGATCACCCATTACGAAGGTATCGTAATCGACATCACGGAACGAAAACAGGCCGAGGAAAGACTCGAGAAAGAACGGGCCCAAAGGACTTTTGTGCTTGAAACTTTCGGGTCATACCTCAGTGATGAAATTGTCGCTGAAATACTCGAGTCTCCAGGTGGTATCAATCTCGGGGGCGAACTGCGCCAAATCAGTATACTCGTATCGGATCTCCGGGGATTTACCAGAATGACTGAGTCTATGGATTCCCGAAAAGTGCTCCGAATTCTAAATCGATACCTTGAGGCTATGACCGACATTATCCTTCGCTACAGCGGAACAATCGACGAATTCACAGGAGACGGGATATTGGTTTTTTTCGGGGCGCCTCGCAGCTTTGAAGACCATGTTAGACGTGCGGTCCTTTGCGCAATTGAGATGCAGGGCGTTATGGATGAATTCAATAAGGAAAGTCTTGACCTCGGTTTACCTGAGTTAAAAATGGGAATCGGCATAAATAGCGGTGAACTGGTTGTGGGTAACATTGGATCGACAAGGCGAAAAAAATATGGGGCCGTCGGTAGCCCGATAAATGTTGCGTTTCGTGTGCAGGCGCAAACATCAGGGGGAGAAATTCTCGTGACAACCCCTGTTTATGATCAGGTCGCAACCGAGGTGGTCTTAGGAACTGTGAGGGAAACTGAACTCAAAGGCATAGAGGGCCTTGTCAACATTGTTTCAGGTGACAGGGATCCAAACGTCTTGAGCAGAATTGTCGAAATGACTTTAATCTTATATCCAACGAAGGTAAGGGGAAGGAACGATACTCTTTAGATCGTGACCAAGCGCCTTCGCCGCTTGTTGAGGCCAATAAGGGTCCCTCAGCATTTCACGGGCGAGTAAAACAATGTCCGCCTTTCCACTTTCAATAATGTCATTGGCCTGGATTGGGTCCGTAATCATACCAACAGCCGCGGTGGCTACCTGAGCTTCCCTTCTTATCGCTTCCGAGAATGGAACCTGCCACCCCGGCCCGAATGGATATTTTTTATGATCAGGGCTTCCAAAACCTGAACTGCAGTCAATCAGGTCCGCCCCGGTCTGCTTGAGTTTTTTCGCCAGCTCGATTGTTTCTTCTATGGTCCAGCCACCATCGACCCAGTCAGAACACGACACTCGAACCGCCAACGGCAGATTTTCAGGCCAAACCGCTCTCATGCATTCCAGTGTTTCGACAGTGAACCGGATCCTGTTCTCAAAACTACCCCCATATTCATCAGTGCGTTTGTTTGATATGGGCGAGTAGAAGCTGTGGCAAAGATAACCGTGGGCGGCGTGCAGCTCCAGCCATTGATAGCCAACGGTTATGGCCATTTTAGTGGCGGCGACAAACGATTGCTGAACGTCCTTTATGTCCTGATGAGTCATGGCCTTGGGAACTTTCCAGAGTTTGTCTCCAAAGGCGACAGCGCTAGGGGCTACAGTTTCCCATCCCCCCTCTCCTTCTTTAAGGGAGTTATCGCCCTCCCAGGGTCTGGCTGCGCTTGCCTTTCGACCGGCGTGAGCCAATTGAATACCTGGAACCGCCCCATGTTCCTTCACAAACCTGGTAATTCGGGCAAGGGGTTCGATGTGTTTTTCCGACCAGAGACCTGCGTCCCGTGGAGAAATGCGACCGCGAGGCTCAACAGCGGTCGCTTCGGCAATAACCAAGCCGGCGCCGCCGACCGCTCGGGCTCCTAAATGAACCAGATGCCAATCACTAGCTGTTCCGTCGTTGGAAACATACTGGCACATCGGTGAAACACCAATTCTATTGCGCAGAGTCACAGATTTAATTGTAAATGTGTCAAAAAGACCCGGCATTTTGTTTCCTCTCTCTTATACGGTATCGCCCGGTTTGGCCAAAGCGCGATGAAATATCTTTCGTTTATTTCAAGTAATGTAATGACGGAATCGGTGGGAGCAACATTTCAGTTGGAAATGAGGCCATCAAACAAAATTGGAGACCCAGTCCGGTAGTGGGACCAATGTCTCCAATCTTGATAATGTCACTGAGTTAAGCGTGAAACCTGATTTTAGAGCATTTTTTGTGGTTGTCCAAAACTTGGAAAATGACCTGATTTCCAGTAATTGTAATAAGCGTAATTTTTTGGGTTACACTGATTCAACCATTCGCTAGAAAATTCCTTAAACCGGAATCACTTTATCGATTCTTTGAGCGCCTTTGCGGCCGAAAACTTGGGAGCTTTTGTTTCCGGGATGTTGATTTTCTGTTTGGTCTGAGGATTCAAACCTGTCCGAGCTTTTCTGATGGTAATGGAAAATTTGCCAAAACCTGGGATAGAGATTTCATCACCGGCGACCAACCCGTCCGCCATAGTGGTGAAAATCAAGTCTATGGCTTCTGAAGCCTGCTTCTTGGTTATCTTGCCTTTCTCCGCAAGTTTATCCACGAATTCAGCCTTTGTCATGCCCGGGCCTCCCTTTTAGTAGTAATTGTGTCCTCTAAAAAAATATGGGTTACGGCTTTATAAGGCACATGCGATAGGGTGTCAAGAGGAAATAGTTTCGATTCGCAAATGATAAAGGAGGCAAAATCAATTAATTTTTGGGTGAGATTGTTTTGCAAAAACTGTAACATGACTCTAGCGTTTTTCAGATCTGGAAAAACTTATATACGGTTCTCAAGGGATAAGTGAGAATGGCAAAATGAAAACTCTCGGGAAAGCGTTTTCTAGACAAAGTATTCTCTTCAAGCTCCTTGTCTCATTTGTGGTTCTTTCCGCCGTGCCTCTAATCGTTCTAGCCTACCTGGCAAACAGGAACCTTCATGAAACTGGCGTAGAAGCTCTCACAAACATTGAAGAAATGGGGCAGATGAACTTGAGCCTTGTTGAACAGCTACGAAAGAAAGTTGTTCAAGATGCTGTTCAAGCGTTGGACGCAAAGTCTACGGAAGCCATTGAGGTCAGAACGGTAGACCTGGCGAACGCTATAGCCGCTTTCCTGTATGAGAGGGATAATGACGCAAAAACTCTGGCTTCGATCTCGCCATCAGAGAACAGCTATTTGAGTTTTTTTCAATGCCACTACCGAACAGTAATAGAACCTCCAGCAACCCTTAACGAGTCTAGCGCCTCAACGGAAACCCCCTCCACTGTTATTTCCAGTAATCCTGAGAATGGCCAGTCATGGAGACATCACCCTCAATATGATTTTAAGAAAAAAAGTATTCCAATTTATCATGAGATAACTTTCCTGGATCTTGAAGGTAACGAAAAAATAAAGATAACTTCTCAAGGGCCATCAACGGATCTGAAAAATATTTCCTCCAGGAGAAATACATACTGTCAGGCTGAGGACTATTTCCAACACCTGACGTCACTCACTGACAATGACATTTATGTTTCAAAGGTTATAGGAGAGCATGTTCCTGGCTGGCTTCAAGTTTCTGACGGTAGGGTGACGGTGGATCCGGCGAGCGCCTACGCCGGTAAAGAGAACTTGGGTGGGAAAACATTCGAGGGAATTATCCGTTGGGCAATCCCCGTGCTGCAAGGTGGCAAACGAGTAGGATATTGCGCTCTTGCGCTCGATCATGAACATATAATGCAGTTCACAGATCATATCGTTCCCACCGAGGAGCGCTTCACGAACGTTTCAGACGCGGGAGAAGGTAATTACGCGTGGCTGTGGGATAGTGAAGACCGATGCATATCTCACCCCAGAGATTTCTTCATAATGGGTTTTGACTGCAACACCGGTCAAGAGGTTCCTGGCTGGATTAGCGAGACCACTTACAGGGAATACCTGTCTTCTGGAAAAACTTTGGAAGAATTTGTTCGACAGCTACCAAGTTTCAGAGATTTCACGCAGACCAAAAAAGGCGCAAGAGCTCAAACTGGAATTGGAAGAATAGCTCTGGATTGCAAGACATTGGATATGGCTCCTCAATGCCAGGGATGGCACGATGGAAGCGAGGACGGCGGTTCGGGATCTTTTGTCATCCTGTGGAGTGGTCTCTGGAAATTAACCAGTTATGCTGCAGTCCCCTATTTTACCGGCCAATATTCCAAAACCAAGAGAGGGTTCGGATATGTCACTTTCGGAGCCAATGTTGATGATTTCCATAAAGCGGCCAACTACACCAAACTTTACATTCAAAAGACCCTTGAGGAACAAAAAGACAGTATCGAAAAAGTGAACTTAAAAACAGGTTCGACAATTAGGAAAAAAGAAGACGATAACAGGAATCTGCTCCTGGCTATTGGTTTCTTTTCGATTATGGCCGTGATAGGCGCTTCGGTCTTTATCAGTTATGGAATTACAAAACCTATAAAGAATTTGACAGCCGGGGCGTTAGCCATGCGACGAGGAGAATTAAACCAAAGAATAAATGTGACAAGCGGGGACGAAATAGGGGAGCTGGCCGCTTCTTTTAACGAAATGGCCAGCACAATCGCAGAAGTGGATCAAATGAAATCCGAGTTTGTCACAATCGCTTCTCATGAGTTCAGGACCCCGATCCATTCCATGTTACTCAGTGTCACAGGAATCCTGGGAGGTTATTCTGGCGAAATTAATGATGAAGTGAAGGAAGATCTGGAAACCGTCAAACTTGAAATAGACAGATTAATGAGATTGGTAAACGACCTACTCGATCTATCCAGAATTGAGGCCCGAAAGATTGAACTTCAAATTGAGCCGATTGCCATCAGTGATCTGGTAAATCGAGCAGTCGAGCGAATATCGGAATTGGCCGCAATCAATAATCATTCTATAGAGAATAGACTCGAGACGGAAAAGACACTTGTATTTGTGGATTCTGACCGGATGGTCCAGGTTTTGATAAATCTCCTGGGAAATGCAATAAAATATAACCCTTATCAAGGTAAAATCATCATCCATGGATTAATTCAGGAAGATTCTTTCTCAATTATAATCGCAGACAATGGTTATGGTATCCCAGCCTGGGCGCAGCAAAAGGTCTTTGACAAGTTCTTTCAGGCTGATATATACATGTCACAAAAAGTCGGTGGCACAGGCCTAGGACTGAGTATCAGCAAGCATATCATTGAAGAGCACGGGGGCTCGATCCAATGTGTGAGTCCTATATCTCAAAGTGATTATCCTGACCTACCTTTGAACCTGGAACGAAAAGGAACAATCTTTACTGTAACTGTTCCTATATCCCAAAAACCGGTGGTCTAACTGATCATGAAAATTAATAAAATATTGGTTGTTGACGACGAGGAATCCATCAGTTCTTATCTTGGCCGAAAACTAAGTAAACTCGGATATGAGGTTCAAGTGGCAGGCGACGGTGAAACGGCCGTAGATATGGCTTTTACCGGTTTACCCGACGTTGTGTTATTAGATGTGAAGCTTCCAAGAATGAACGGTTACGAAGTCTGTCGCAAAATCAAGGCAAACGAAAAAACTCGATTTACTACAGTCATCATGCTTTCGGCAAAAACTCAGGGCAATGAAATCCAACAAGGGTTGGACTCCGGGTGTGATCTTTACCTGACCAAGCCAATTGGATTTCCGGACATATTGCAACACCTGAAGTCATTTGAGAAATAACGTTTCAAATCCTCTGATCCATGTATGCCAAAATTTCGCCATGCATAGTACAGGGCGCGATTGATGTCAACGAAACATTCTCCTAATGATGAAGATGAACGCCGTCGTCTCCAAGAGTACATTTTTGGACTGGAAGACGCAAATGAGAGGATTGAAGCCCTCACCAACGAACACGAAGCTCTCAAGAATTCACTAGAGTTATTCCTGGCAGTTCTGGGGGGAACGATTCAAGGTATCACGTTGATTCGTGATGGTAGATTTCTATGGCTCAACCACGGATTCATAGACATCTTGGGATGGGATTTTGAAAAGTTGTGCGGGGCTAGAGTAGAGAAAATATTCCCCAACCCCGAGGAATTTCAAAGGGTCAAGGGACAGATAAGTTCGGCATTCCGGACTGATGGTCAGATAAACATTCAATACGATTTTCCTCATAAAGAGGGTCATAGAGTCCCTTGCTTGTTAACGGGGCGTCCTGTGGATGTCAATGACGGTTCTAAAGGAATGGTCTTCTCTTTAACCGATTTCACAGAGCAGGAAAGGTCTAACAGAGAACTCAAGCAGGAAATTAAAAAACGGATATTGGCGCAGGAAGTGTCAGTCAAGGCTATTGAGGAAGCAGAGAGAGCCAATCGCTCCAAGAGTGACTTCCTTGCCAAGATGAGTCATGAATTGAGGACCCCATTGAACGCTATAGAGGGAATCGCTCAATTAATCAAAGAAAGAGTAAATGACCCACAATCAATAGAGTTGATCGAGCATCTCGAGAAGGCTTCCCATCACCTCGTCGCCCTGATAGGAGACATACTTGACTTCTCAAAAATAGAATCGGGTAAGATGGAACTTGATTATGTCAGATTCGATTTGTGGGGTTTGTTCAATGAAGTAGTTTCGACATTGGGATACAGGGCTATGGATCGGGACATTTGTCTTAAGTTGAATCTCGACTCCAGGACTCCCCGATACAGAATGGGAGATCCCATAAGACTCAAACAGATAGTCTTCAACCTGCTTGGCAACAGCCTGAAATTTGTAGATAAGGGAAGCGTCACCGTCGACGTCAGACCTTCAGATGGCCATCTAGGAGGCTCCAACATTCTTGAGATTGTTGTCGCTGATACTGGACCAGGGATTCCCACTGAGGCGCTTAAAAAAATATTCGGCAAATTTGAACAGGGGGCTGAGGGTGTCAGAAAAGGGGGGACCGGACTCGGGTTGGCAATTACCAACGAACTGACAAAATTGATGGGTGGAAATATTCAGGTATCCAGTACAGTAGGAAAAGGAACTGCTTTCACCGTACACGTGAAATTGGACGAAGCGCCTGATACTGCGGAGCAAAAACCTCAAGTTGTTATAGAACCAGTTAGAAACCGTCGGGCTCTAATTGTAGATGATGTTCCGGTTAACCGAATGGTGTTGAGGCTATTGCTTAAAAAAAATGATTGGGAGGTAGTGGAGGCGCAGAACGGTTTAGAAGCGTTACAAATATTGGAAAAGGACGTTAACTTTGACGTGATTTTGATGGATATAAGCATGCCGGTCATGGATGGTGAAAAAGCAAACCAGAAGATTAAAGAGTCCGGTTCTCCCATTAAGGATATTCCTGTTGTCGCATTGACAGCTCATGCTTTTTCTTCAGACAGGGAACGATTTCTTAAAGCTGGCCTGCAAGGTTATGTTTCAAAACCGGTTAGACCTGTGGATTTGTGGGGAGAAATAAACCGAGTCCTCAAACAGAGCAATCTAGAAGCAACGATTAAGTCTTGTTGATTAAACAGGCAACAATTGTCAAAGTAAAATTACTGTCGTCTTCTTAATGATACTTGTGTTTTCTGACTTGATAGGATGGGGGTCAATTGATGCAAAAGAAATTCGTATTAAACGATGAAGATCAACGGCGGCGTCTCCAAGAGTATATCTTTGGATTGGAAGAGGCGTCTGAAACCGTTGAGGCTCTCTCATCTGAACATCAACGTCTCAAACACTCGATGGAAATCCTTCTGGCTGTGCTTGAAGGGAGTCTCCAAGGGACCATATTGTTCCGAGACAACAAGTTTGTATGGCTAAATGAGGGATTCACCAAAGTTTTGGGATGGGAGTTTGCGGACCTTGGTGGGGCTGGATTAGAAAGAATATTCCTGGATCAAAATGAATGCAGACGAGTCCAAAAGCACATATTTTCGGACCTGCAAGAGAACAAAACGCTCAACTGGAAATACGATTTTCTGCATAAAGACGGATACAGGGTAGCTTGTTCATTGACAGGACGCCCTGTTGATGACAGCGACTTTTCCAAAGGCGTTGTTCTGGTTTTCAGTGATATTACGGAAAAGCTCAAAGCCGAAGAACTGTTGCTACAAAACGAACGGACTAAGGCAATTTTAGAACTCTCCAACGGAGTCGCGCACAACTTCAATAACTTGCTCCAAGTTATAATGGGTAACTGTCAACTGGCCCAAACAAAAATCAAATCATTCTCAAGCCCCGAACAAATTCTTCATCATCTGGATCAAATAATGGACAGCGCTCGTTACGGCAGCGAGACAGTCAAACGCCTTCAAAATTTCTCGAGGCATAAATGGGAAACTCCTCTAGGATCCAGCCTCGTGGTTGACCTGTCTGAGATGGCTGAACATGCGGCTCTGATGACAAAGCCCTTGTGGCAATCCACCCCGCAAAAGCATGGCTTCACAATTTCACTCACAACCGAATTCGGGGATTTATGTGTCATATCGGGTCATAAGAATGAGATTTTTGAGGTGATCATAAATTTGATCAAGAATGCCGTAGAAGCCATGCCCAAGGGAGGAGACCTGTTTATAAAAACCGTTGCTAACGACGGACAAGTCCTTCTGGAAGTCAGAGATACTGGAACCGGAATAAAAAAAGAGAATCTCCCTAAAGTGTTTCAGCCGTTTTGGACGACCAAAGCATTCGTCGGCACAGGGATGGGTCTTGCCAGCAGCTATGGCATAGTCCAAAGGAGCCAAGGGACAATAAACATTACCAGCCAATATGGGAAGGGAACATCTGTTGTAATAAGCTTCCCGCAGTTTATCGGGAAATTAACAGAAACACAGTCCGTAGAACCAGAGTTGAAAAACCATCACCTCAATGTCCTCTTAATAGATGATTTGGAGCCAGTAACCGACAGCCTTAAAGAAATACTCTCAGAGTCGTTCGGGGATATCCTGACCGCAAATTCAGGCCATGAAGGAATTGAAATCTTCAATTCAAAGCAGATCGACCTCATATTATGCGATCTGGGTATGCCCAGCATTAACGGGATTCAGGTGGCCAACCTTATAGAAGATCTTTCCAGGAAAAAAGGTGTAGTGAAGCCTAAATTCGTTCTCCTGACTGGTTGGGATGTACAGCCGGAGGAAGCCGACTCCAAAATACTCAAAGGAGTAGACAAGATATTACAGAAGCCTATCACGCAGTCCCGTCTTCTGGAAGAAATCCATTCACTGCTGGATTAAAAGACAGGCTGAAAGCCAGGGAATTAGCCCGAGGCAGAGTTCTGAAAATTATGCGTTTGACATTAGAAAGGAATGGACATCACTCGCAAAAGCATATAGGAAACAAACAATGCCTACAACTCCATGGAAGAAATACACTGTCACCGACCCGAATCTAACTTATGTGGCATTCTTGACCTACCTGCCGCTGAAGCGCTATCGGACGACGCCACGCTTTCTGTTTTACACGGCCAAAATCCTGATCCAACTGAGCCAATCAAACGGCTTGGTTGGCTACTCGCTTCGGGCAGATTTGTTCAAGAACAGCTTCTGGACTTTATCTGCCTGGAAAGATGAATCGGCGCTCCGAGACTTTGCTTTCAAAGGCTTTCACAAAAGTGTCATGAAACTGCTCCGCAATGATATGGGCTCTACGAGGTTTATGAAATGGGCGGTAAAGGGGGCTGAGATCCCACTCTCATGGGAGGATGCTGTGCGACGATTTAAGAGCCCCTGATAACGATTAGCGATCTATAAGCTAATATTCAGGAAATTACCGATGGGTCATTTGCTGAGACTGAAAGGGTAACGGATGAAACAACTGATTAAAAGGCCCAATACAGGAAGTAACATTATGGATTTCAAAGCTGCAGGCACACCGAAGTGATCCGCCACAACGCCCAGGAGAGTAACCCCTATCCCACCTGTTCCGATTGCAAAACCGGCCATGAGTCCAGAAGCTACACCTAAATTGTCAGGAAGAAGCGCTTGGGCCATAACTATGGTAACGGTAAAGCTCGAAATGAGAGCCATACCGACTATGCCGAGACTCAAAAATAACATTGCTCCATGTGTCACCAAAATTAGTGGAAACAACATACTGGTTAGGGCAAGTGAAAATATGAAGTATCGTTTGTACCCAAATCTGTCGGCCAAGGGAGCGCCGATAAGCGTTCCGATCGCTCCGCCGAACAGAAACGTGGATACCAGTGTCCCTGCGTAAAGTGGGTCCCCTTTTTCATAATCTATATAATAGAATGGGATATATGCCATAACACCAAAATGAGTCCATGATCGCATTATGACAGCAGCAATTATTAAGCCGAGAGACATATATGTTCCCTTCTGGATACTTCCCTGAGCCGTGGCCTTTGATATTTTGGTCGGCCTGGAGCGTCCTATAGAGCCCCAGACAAAGGTCAGACATACAAGAAAAATCATTGGAAACACCAACATCAGGGGAAGACGGTCTAGGCCGAAATGAGCGATTATAAAGGTTGGCGCTATCGGGCCTAAGGCTAGACCAATGTTTCCGCCGATTGTAAATACCGCCATTCCGGTAGCCATCCTGCTTCCAGTCGAGAAACTGGCCGTCTTGAATCCTTCTGGATGATAACAGGCTATTCCAAGTCCACTCACGATTACCAACAGCAAAACTAGCCAGTAGCTGTCAGGAACAGCTATAAAGGACAAACCAAGGCCGGCGCAAAGACATCCCATCGGAAGCAGAAATGGTTTCTCTTTCTGATCCGAGAGATAGCCGAAAAGCGGCTGAATCACAGAGGAAGTGATATTGGAGGCCATCATGATTGCGCCGGACATAGCGTAAGACAACAGTAATTTGGCTTTCAGGAAAGGCAGAATAGCAGGCAAAGCGCTTTGACAAACATCTGTCGCCAAATGTCCCAGCGACAACACACATAGAATCTTTAAATTGAAGGGGTTGTAGACAGACGATTTTTCACTCATTGGGTAACTTCTCCACGACGCCTCCGTTTCTATCTCTAACCATCAGGAGTTACTACATAAAAGTGGATTGTTCCCGACTCCGCAGGTTTTTCAACCGATTCCATCAAGCCTTTATAGCCCTGAGAAGAAGGTTGATCATTTGTTCCGTGCTGGCGATGGTGGGTTGTTTTTTGGAGAGCATCATGCGAGCTAGCGCCTCATGCTCGAATGCCCCTTGAACGAGATGTAGGTAGTAGCCTATTTCAAAATCCTTTCGAAAATGGCCACTATGCTGTCCGGCTTCAACAGTAGATCTTATCAGTTCCCAGAATCGCTGGGTGTTCAGATATTCTTGGGATTCATAAAATTTTGGATTTCTGTATAATTCCAGTATGAGAACACGAGTCTCCCATTCTCTAATCTGGTAATCCAGAGCCCATCTTCTCAGCAAATATAAGAGGCGTTCATACGGATTTAATGCCCCGGAAAAAACGCGCTCCAACTCATCGGCCAATTCGATGAACCAGGTGCCCAAAACTGAGAGAAGTAATTGCTCTTTGCTCTTGAAATATTGATAAATGGAAGCTTCGGCTATGCCCACTTTTCCGGCTATTTCGGAGATAGTCGCCCCACCGTAACCCTTTTTACCGAATACTTCCGAGGCGACTTCCGTTATACTACGCCGTCTGAGTTCTCCTCGGCTCGGTTCATCGCCATTTTCATTTCCCACCGACTGCTCTCGCCTCCATATGGCCGCTTTGATTAATGAGAACAGAGCATCCGCAGCGTCATTGGGATCATAGGGATCGCCGAAAAAGAGTGATCGCAAAACAATGCTGTCGATCGCTCCGAAAATCATCTCCAGGACGAGAATAACTTCTATCTCAGGGTCCACTTCGTGGTCCCGTATGCCCTCTCTGATAGCCTCAACTGCGAAGGCGCTGTATTTTCGAATCATTTCATATGCAGGGGATTCGTAAAAAGCAGGTAATGTCCGGAGTTCACGTAGCAAAATTGAGGTGTAGTTCTCATTGACAGAGAGATCCCTGAGTTGATGCCATAATAACTTCCTAATCTTGGGTTCGGCCCCCTTCATTCCCTGAAAATGTTCAGTTATGCCAGCCAGAGTCTCTTTAAGATGTCTTTCCGGAACTGTAACGATAAGGTTTTCTTTGGTTTTGAAATATTGAAATATAGAAGCTTCATGTACCCCGGAGTCATTAGAAATATCAGCGATAGTCGTGTCATGAAAACCGCGGGAGGCAAAGAGACGCTCGGCGGATTCTATTATAAGTTGGCGTTTTCTATCTGCCGAAGGGGTTCTTCGTTTTGTGGATGGCGCCTTTTTGACACTGCTTCCAGGCGATCCGGTATAATTCATTATAAACTCCGGGAAGCGGATACAATGGTCATTAGATCTTAGTTAAAAACCGAATACCATTCATATGATAGTGGGTCAAGAACTATCTTGGGCGCATCCTTTGGAAAGTATGGTAGAGTGATATTTCATGGCCAAGCAAACTGTTATTAATTATTTGTGTGATAATATTGGGCAGCGCTGAGGAAACGGTTTAACGGATCAATAATCACTGGCGTTCGGCTACGGGTAAGCGGCAGAAATCCATTTCTGCGTCAGTAGAAAATTTCTTTGTAAAATGCAAAAAGTCTGATGGCAAAAATCTTGACACAGTTCATATATAAGTTATATTCGTTATTAGAGATGTTGCCTAATCTCGGTCAATATAGACTTCAGAGCGTAGATGTAGCAGGTTCTTTAATCCTATTGAGTTATTGGGTTCCGAGGCCATTCAGCAAAGGCAGGACTATACGAGGTTAACAAGATGAGGTACGCAGAGACAGGATTTAATTTGGAAATCGATTTAACTCGGGGAAGCATCGACAGGGTGGCAACCGACCCAAGAGATACCGAGCTTTACCTGGGAGGCCTGGGTACTAACGCCAAGATATTGTGGGATAGGGTTCCCCCAGAGACAGACCCCTTTTCTCCCGACAACCTCTTGATATTCAGCGCCGGTCTTTTGTGCGGAACACCTGCCACTGGCTGCAATCGTACAATTGTTTCTACAATCTCTCCGCAAACCAGGTTAATGGCTTTTTCGATGATGGGTGGATTCTGGGCGCCGGAGTTGAAATATGCTGGTTACGATAAGGTGATTTTCCGCGGCAAATCTCCGAATCTAGTCTATTTGTGGATAAACAATGACAAAGTTGAGCTTCGTGACGCTTCTCATTTGAAAGGCAAAGGCGCTGTTGAAACGGCAGAACTCCTTCGAAAGGAGTTAGAGGAGCCGAAAGCCCAAGTGGCTGCCATCGGCCTTGCCGGAGAAAACAGGGTTTATTTTGCTTCCATTGAGCAAGGGAGGTCCAGCGCCAGCCGGCAGGGGATCGGCGCAGTTATGGGAGACAAAGGGGTAAAGGCGATCGTTGTGCGTGGAACCAAAGATGTTAATGTCGCCGAACCGGCTGAGTTTATGGCGCTCTGCAACGAAGTCCTGAACTATATAAAATTGCGGAATGAAAATCCGATTCCGGGTGTCATGCCCATTTTAGCAGGGCTTGGGTCGCCCCAAGAGATGAAGGTCCATGACGAAAAGTGGCATACTGAAAATTTTATGTGGGGAAATTCACGCGTCCGACGAAAAGATTTCTGGAATGACGAAATCGCAAAACAGTGGGCAGAGACTCTGGATAGTATGCGGACGAGGTTGATCAGTTGCTACAATTGCCCGATGACATGCGGGGCGACAATCTCTCCCCCAGGACATCCAACCTACATGATGAAATGCTTCTCGAAGCTCACTTATACCATGGCGGCCTTTTCAGACCTTGAGTTTGGTTTGGGTATCGCCCAAAGCGCTACCGAATACGGGGTGGACGGATTCTCAACCCCGCAAGTCATGGCCTTTGCCCTTGAGCTTTATGAGAATGGGATATTAACTGACGATGACTTCCCGGGAATGCCGTCCGACAACGAGGGAAGATTTTACTGGTTGCTGGATAGAATCGTCCGTCGAGAAGGAATAGGAGATGTGTTGGCCAATGGGACTTACTGGGCGGCCAAACAGATTGGTAAGGGAGCGGAGGCCTATGCTCATAATAACATCAAGAAACATGAGCAGCTTCCTCTCAAACTTTCAATGCTTAACCCCATCTATTTCCTAATGTATTCCACCGGCGAGAAGATTAACATTACCCAGATTGAAGGGCAATTCCCTCAGGCGCCTTTTCTCACAATGGAAGAACGAGAAAACTTCGTGAAGGATTGGTTCCAGGTTCCAGATGACAAGTTCAAGCAAATCGTAATGGAATGGGAACCACGGGGAGAAAAGTCCATGCCATTTTTCCCGACCGTTCAAATGTGCTGCGACATTGTCGACTGGCAAGAGAGAATGCACTACATCGACGATGCTCTTGGGATGTGCGCCGGTTTGTCCTCATTTCCCTTGAAGCCCCCGTACCATATACATAACTACCCTAAATTTATCTCAGCGGGCGCCGGAATCGATATGGATGAAGACAAACTAACTCAGGCGGCCAGGAGATACCGGACTTTGGTAAGAGCCAATAATATAAGAAGAGGCATGAGGAGGAAAGATGACGCTCCTCCACAGAACCATTGGAAGAAAAGATTTCCGGAGCTGGAAAAGGAACTCCTGGATACATATTACAAATTCAAGGGATGGAACGAGCAGGGTATTCCCACCAAGGAATCTTTGCATGAACTGGGTTTGGATTTCGTCGCTGAAGACTTTGAAAAACGAGGCATCTACTCAGAGACTGAAGGTAATCTTTCCAGTGAGATTCCGCCGGAAGAAAAGAACAACTAAAGTGAAGGTGTAGTAACCGTCATGGCTGAGAAAAAAAAGAAAATCGTTAAGACAATAAAGGTAGACGTTGATAAGTGTAACGGTTGCCGGGCCTGTGAGGTTGCCTGCTCCGCATTCCACGCCACACCGAAGTACAGCGGCAATAATCCGGCCAGGTCTCGTATTCGGGTGATTCGTGAACCACTGAGAGACATATATATTCCTGTTTACGCGGGTGAATATGCTCCAGCCGAATGCATGGGCAGAGACAAATATGTGATTGATGGCAAGGAATACGAAGAATGCGCTTTCTGCAGGGCTTCCTGTCCGTCAAGGGATATTTTCAAGGAACCAGATTCCAAGCTCCCTCTCAAATGCGATATGTGCCAAGACGATCCGACACTGGAAAAACCCCTGTGTGTTCAGTGGTGCCTGGCCGACGCCCTGACTTATGAAGAAAGGGAAGAGGAAGTAGAAGAAGAAGTTAAGCTGGAGGACGTAGAGATAGGTCTGGAATCCATGATCGACAAGTATGGCTGGGAGAAAATCATGGATACTGTTTCCCGGATGTCAGCGTCAAAGAAGGGCTGAAACATCAGGCCGAAAAAAGAGGAACGAAAACAGTGGAGACTGTAACCCCCTATAAAGAAATCATCGATGTCATCAAAGCGAGCGGCGGGGAAGCATTCAAAAGATGCTTCCAATGCGGATTATGCGATACTGTTTGTCCTTGGAACAGGTTCACAACTTTCAGCATGCGCAAACTGGTCCGAGAAGCGACGTTCGGTTTGACCGAGATCGAAAGTGAAGATATCTGGCGTTGCACAACCTGCGGAAGATGCCCCCAGCAGTGCCCCAGGGATGTAAAACAGATAGAATCCGGGATAGCCTTACGACGGATTGCGAACGAATATGGGGTTTACCCTGCTCCTGTTAAGACAGTCCGCACGATAAACGCAGGCCTTGTTGGTCAAGGAAACCCATTCGGTGAGGATCGGGAAAACAGAGGGGCTTGGGCTGAGGGTCTTTCTGTAAAACCATTCGCCGAAGGGATGGAAATTCTCTATTTTCCCGGCTGCTATCTCTGCTATGACCCAAGGTTGAAAAAAGTGGCTAAAGCCACAGCGAATATTCTCAATCTGGCGGGAGTAGATTTCGGTATACTTGGATCCCAGGAGAATTGCTGCGGAGAAAGCATCCGCAAGACGGGCGACGAGGAATTATTCAAGCGTCTGGCCAGAGAAAACATCAAAACCTTTATTGATAATGGGGTCAAGAAAATCCTCGTTTCGTCACCTCATTGCTACCATACCTTCAAGAACGAGTATCCTGAATTCAGGGTAAACTTTGAGGTGGTTCATATCTCACAGTATCTGTTCGAGTTGGTGAACGAGGGTAGGCTTCAGCTTAAGAAAGATTATCCGAAGAAGGTAACGTATCACGACCCTTGTTACCTTGGCCGACACAACAGTGTGTATGATGAGCCGCGAGAGGTTTTAAAAAAGATACCGGGTTTAGAGTTCATCGAGATGATTGAGTCCCGCTCAGATAGTCTCTGCTGCGGAGGCGGAGGCGGCAGGGTTTGGATGGAAACCCAAAAGGGTGAGAGATTTTCTGATCTTAGGATAGAACAGGCTCTCGAGGCCGGGGCCGAAGTCCTCGCTACTTCCTGCCCTTATTGCATTACCATGCTTGAAGACAGCAGGACAACCATGAATCTCGCTGAAAAGATTGAAGTGAAGGACATCACGGAGATTATCCAGGAATCGATTTAGGGGACTGAAAGACCCTGACGAGGTGATATATAGTGGAAAAAGAACAAGTTGTGGAACAGATGAGTTTCCGAGACAATAATTTTGGAGACGTAATGGTTGTTGGTGGCGGAATCAGCGGCATTCAAGCCTCTCTTGATCTTGCCACGGCCGGGTTCAAGGTCTACCTGATTGAAAAAGGGCCCAGCATCGGCGGTCATATGGCTCAGTTGGACAAGACCTTTCCGACCAATGACTGCTCCATGTGAATACTCTCACCAAAGCTGGTCGAGGTCGGCCGGCATCCAAATATAGAGATCCTCACCTATACTGAAGTAAACAGTGTAGAAGGGGAAGTAGGAAACTTCAAGGTAAGCCTTACCAAAAAGCCGAGGTATATCCTTGAGGATAAATGCACGGGTTGCACCACGTGTGTAGAATATTGCCCCGCCAAATATCCTGATCAATATAATCAGGAAATATCCATGAATAAGGCCGTGCATATATATTTCGCTCAGGCGATTCCCCTTATTGCGTATATTGATGAAAGCTGCCTTTACCTTAAGGAGAATAAATGCCGTATTTGCGAAGGAGTATGCAAGAATAACGCAATAGATTTGAACCAGACGGCGCAGAAAAAAGAAATACAGGTAGGCGCTATCATTCTGTCTCAGGGGCTTGAGCCATTTGATCCGAAGGTGAAGAAGGAGTACCACTACGGGGATTTCGCCAACGTAGTAACCAGCATGGACTATGAGCGGCTGTTATGCTCAACAGGGCCTTACCAAGGTGAGATACTACGAGCTTCCGACATGAAGCATCCCCATAAGGTAGCCTGGATTCAATGCATCGGTTCCAGACGGGTTACTCCGGGCGATAACAGCTATTGTTCGGCCGTATGCTGTACCTATACCCAGAAACAGGTGATTATAACAAAGGATCATGACGCGGATGTGGACTGCACAATCTTCCATAATGATGTCCGGGCCTATGGGAAGGATTTCGAGCGCTACTACGAAAGAACGGAGAAGCTCCCAGGGGTTAGATTCATCAGAAGCTACACATCAATAGTGAGAGAGGATCCTGAGACCAAAAATGTCACGCTGAGATACTCCACATACGAAGACGGTGTAAAGGAAGAAGAATTCGACATGGTGGTGTTGTCCGTCGGATTGAATCCTCCCGCTAATGTGAAGTCCATTGCAAACACTTACGGTATAGAACTCAGTCCTCATGATTTTTGCAAGATCAACCCTGTCAATCCCATGACTACGAATAGACCCGGGATTTTCGTTAGCGGAGGTTTACAGGGGCCTGTTGATATCCCTGAATCGGTCTTCAGCGCCAGCGGAGCGGGCTCACAAATCGGTGAACTCCTCAATTTCAGGCGAGGAAATCTTGCCAAGGAAAGGTTATATCCGCCTGAAAGGGATGTCTCCAGTGAGGAGCCAAGGATAGGGGTCTTTGTATGTCATTGTGGGGCCAATATTGGAAGGATAGTCAATGTTCCTGAAACAGTCGAGTATTGCAAAACGCTACCGAATGTTGTCCATGCGCAGGAACAGCTATTTTCATGCGCTACTAACTCCGCCAAAGAAATAACCGACATTACGAAGGAAAAGGGGCTCAACCGGGTGATTGTCGCGGCATGCAGCCCCAGGACCCTTGAGCCGCTCTTCCGGGACACTCTTCGGGAGGCGGGAATTAATCAGTATTACCTCGAAATGGCTAATATCAGGGAGCATAACTCCTGGGTCCACTCGAAAGAAAAAGAGGCGGCCACGCAGAAGGCAAAAGATATCATCCGCATGTCGGAAGCGCGGGCTTGCAGGTTGGAGCCATTACAGGAATTTGATCTGCCGGTGAACAAGGCCGCTCTCGTTGTAGGTGGCGGCGTAGCCGGCATGAATTGCGCTATCTCCATTGCCAATCAGGGGCATAATGTGCACTTGGTGGAAAAGAATTCAGAGCTTGGAGGAATAACGCGAAGGATTCATTCAACGCTGGATGGGCTGGATGTTCAGGATTACCTCAGAGATCTGACAACAAAGGTGTATCAACACCCATTAATTCATGTCTATCATGATGCGACAATCACGGACGTTAAGGGTTATGTTGGGAATTTCACGACCGATGTGAATTCTGAAAAAGGGTTCACGGAGATAAAACATGGGGCTGCAGTCCTTGCTATAGGCGCTGATCTATATACTCCCTCCGAATACCTCTACGGGGAAGATGACAGGGTAATGACCCACCTCGAGTTGGAGGAGCGGATCTCCAAAGCAGATGAAAAAATAGCTAATGCGCAAAGTCTCGTGATGATCCAATGCGTAGGCTGTAGAAATGAAGAGAGAGATTACTGCAGCCGGTTATGTTGCAGTGAGTCTGTAAAGAACGCTTTGAAGCTGAAAGAGATAAATCCCGAGATGGACATTTACATACTCTTTCGGGATATGCGAACCTATGGGTTCAATGAGAATTATTACCGTGAGGCTTCAGAAAAGGACATAAAGTTCATCCGCTATGAGCCGGAGGACAAACCCGAAGTTGAAGCCGGAGAGTCGGACGATGGTCGGCCTGTCCTAAAGGTCGCCGTGACCGACTTTGTTCTGGGTAAGAAGCTGTTACTGGACGCCGACATTGTCGCTCTGGCCGCTGCTATAATTCCCTCGGAGGCGACAAAGGAAATCGCCGGGTTATTCAAGGTAACTTTGAATCCTGATGGTTTCTTCAAAGAAGCCCATGTCAAATTGAGGCCTGTTGAATTTGGCACGGACGGCGTTTATCTCTGCGGATTGGCTCATTATCCCAAGTTCATACAGGAAACGGTCAACCAGGCTTATGGAGCCGCAGGCCGGGTTCTAACGCTCCTCACCCGCGATACCGTCGTGGCGTCCGGCTCTGTGGCGCGGGTCGATGAGAGTAGATGCGTTTCCTGCGGAGCATGCATAACCGCATGTACCTATGGCGCCATACAGTTTTACGAAACACCGCAGGGCAGAAAGGCCAGGGTTAACCCTGTCCTTTGTAAGGGAGATGGGCTGTGCAACACAAAATGCGCAACCAATGCCATACAACTGAAGCACTACACTGATGAAGAAGTTTTTAGCTCAATTGACGCCGCATTTCCAGAGGAAGATGTCATGAGGCCAATGGACGCCGCTGTTGGAGATGTGTAGGAAAATACTTATGAACAGAGCCTGGATTACCAATTACGAGGTGAGAACGTATGAGCGCAGGACTTGAATTCAAACCAAAGGTCTTAGGGTTTGTGTGCCATTGGTGAGCGTACGGCGCAGCCGACTTAGCTGGAGTTTCCAGAAGTCAATATACAACTGAAATGAGACTTATTCGCGTCATGTGCTCCGGTCGAGTCGATATGGCGCATGTGTTCCGGGCTTTTTCAAAGGGAGCGGATGGAGTCTTCCTTGGCGCCTGCCATTTAAATGAATGTAACTATATTACTCATGGGAATTACCATGCATTGACCATGGTGAGCCTGGCCAGGAAATTGCTGGAACGAATAGGGTTGAATCCGGAGAGATTGAAGATCGAATTTATGTCCGGTAGTGAATCCAACCTTTTTGTCGAAGGGGTTAATGGTTTCGTCAGGAAGGTGAAGGAATTAGGACCCCTTGGCCGAGGGGAAGGCCTGAACGATAAGGAATTGAAGTTCAGACTGAAATCGGTTACCCAGCTTATCCCGTACATCAGACTGGTGGAAAGGGAAAGACTGCGGCTTCCCGCAATGCCGGAAGAAGAATACCGCAAATACTTCGACAGTGCTGAACTGAACCGGTTATTTGAAGAAACAGTCGGAGATAAATTGGCAATAACCCAAATTGTGTCGCTCCTGCGGGAAGGGCCCCTGTCAACTGCTGAAATTGCAAAGAATTTAGGCCTGACCCCGTCTAAGGTTTCAAAATACCTTAATGCCTCCTCGAAGCAAAGATTGGTCCGATACGATGAAAGCCAAAAGCGCTTTGCCCTCGCCTGAGTCTCAAGAGCAGGCGTTGGGTCAAAAGAAAGAAGAAGATCAGGACAGAGGCTATGGACAAAGAAAGAATCGACCAGATAATCGAAAAATACAACTGTGATCCCAGTTATCTCATTCAGGTGTTACTGGACATTCAGTCGGAAAATAACTGGCTTCCTAAAGAGGCGTTGGAGAGGGTGGCTGAAAGATTGCAAGTTCCCATGACCCGGATACAACATATCGCTACCTTCTATAAAGCCTTTAGTTTGGTCCCCAAGGGACGCCATCAAGTTCACGTTTGTGTCGGAACGGCCTGCCATGTCCGGGGCGCGTCGCGTGTGCTCGACACGGTGCAAGGCCTGACGGGAATCGAACCGGGCGAAACAGATCTGGATCTTAAATTCAGCCTGGAAACCGTCAACTGCCTTGGTTGCTGCGCTTTAGGACCAGTGGTGGAGATCGATGGAAAGACTCACGGTAAGATGGCTCCGGCAAAGACCGCAGACGTGTTAAAAAACTATGATTAAGGAAAGACTATGCCTCGGATAAATTCACCTGCTGAATTGGAAGCATTCAGAAGTAGCCTCCTCTCGGAAAGAGATCCCAATAAAACCTGCATTACGCTCTGTTCCGGATCCGCTTGCCATGCTTCCGCAAGTCGGGAAGTGGCTGACAGCATCCTGGCGGAAATAGAAAAACAGGGTTTAGGCGAGGAGGTTGAATTCAGGAGGACCGGTTGCCACGGCTTTTGTGAGCGGGGTCCCATTATCGTGATTCGCCCCGATGAAATATGCTATTTCCAGATAAAGCCTGAAGATGTTCCTGAAATTATCTCTGAAACCATAAAAGAGAAGAAGATCATAGAGCGTTTGCTCTACACCGACCCTGTTACCAATGAAAAGATAATTCACGAATCCGACATCCCCTTCTACAAGAACCAGGGCCGTATTGTTTTCGGTTCCAACGTCAGTGTTGATCCCAAGAATATCGACGACTATCTTGCGATTGGCGGCTATTCCGCTCTGGCCAAGGTTCTTTCCGGGATGACCCCCGACCAGGTATTACAGGAGGTCAAGAAAGCAAACCTCAGAGGAAGGGGTGGCGGCGGTTTTCCCGCAGGAAACAAGTGGGAAGGATCCCGTAATGCCCCCGGCGATACAAAGTATGTGATCGTCAATGCGGACGAGGGGGACCCAGGAGCGTATATGGACAGAAGCCTTCTCGAAGGGAATCCTCACTCAGTCCTCGAGGGGTTGGCCATTGGCGCCTATACCATAGGCTCACACGAGGGCTACATATATGTGCGACAGGAATATCCCTTAGCTGTAGAGAATGTAAACATAGCTATCCGCCAGGCTGAGGAGTATGGCCTTCTAGGGAAAAACATCCTCGGTTCCGGCTTTGATTTCGTTGTCAAGGTGCACAGAGGAGCCGGCGCTTTCGTGTGCGGCGAATCAACCGCTCTGATGACAGCGTTGGAAGGCCGTGCAGGAGAGCCCAGACCTAAGTACATCCGCTCCAACGTTGTGGGCCTCTGGGGCAGCCCCAGCGTTTTGAACAATGTCGAGACCTGGGCCAATGTGCCGCTCATTATCAATAACGGAGCCGACTGGTTTACTCAGTTTGGAACGGAAAGCAGCAAGGGCACGAAGATTTTCTCCCTGGTCGGTAAAATAACCAACACAGGCCTCGTGGAAGTACCCATGGGGACACCCTTGAGGGATATTATCTATAAAATCGGTGGCGGAATCCCTGGAGGCAAGAAGTTCAAAGCGGTGCAGACAGGAGGACCGTCCGGCGGATGTCTCCCTGAGGATATGCTGGATTTACCGGTTGGTTTTGATGAACTCACCAAGGCTGGGTCAATGATGGGCTCTGGTGGGATGATCATAATGGATGAAGACACGTGCATGGTAGATGTCGCCAGGTACTTCATGGAGTTTCTTACTGATGAGTCATGTGGCAAATGTGTCCCGTGCCGTGAGGGTATGAGACAGATGCTAAAGATTCTCACCAACATCACCAAAGGAAAGGGAAAAGAGGGTGATATCGAGCTTTTGGAGCAGTTGGCCGAAACAGCCAAAGAAGCTGCCCTTTGCGCTTTGGGTAAGAGTTCTCCTAACCCCTTTTTGAGCACGCTGCAACACTTTAGAGATGAATATGAGGCGCACGTCAAGGAGAAGCGATGCCCGGCCCTCTCGTGCAAGGAACTGATCAATTTCTATATTGATCCCGAGAAGTGCCAGGGTTGCGGGACTTGCGCGAAAAAATGCCCTTCAGAGGCGATCATAGGCGGCAAGAGTATGATTCATATTGTGGACCAGGAGAAATGCACAAAGTGCGGAACCTGCTTTGAAGTGTGCCCTCCCCGTTTTAGTTCGGTGAGCAAGATCTCCGGCGAGCCTGTTCCGCCTCCTATCCCCGAAGAAGCTCGAACTATAGTCAGAAAGAAAAAAGAAAAATGAGCGAAATCCTGTTAACAATCGACGGAAAAGAAGTCAGGGCGAAGCAGGACATGACTCTTTTAGATGCAGCCCGAAGCGCGGGAATATATATCCCCACTCTATGCCACCACGATAAACTGGAACCCTATGGAGGCTGTCGACTTTGTATAGTGGAAGTGGAAAGCCGTGGTTCAAAAAGAATCGTTGTTTCTTGCGTCTATCCTGTTGAAAAAAATATAATAGTAAGTACGAGATCTGAGAAGATAGACAGAATTCGCAAAATGATCCTGGAACTCCAACTGGCCCATGCTCCTGATTCCTTCATATTGGCGGATCTGGCCAAAGAATATGGAGCAGACAAAAACCGCTTTGAAAAAGAACCGTCCTTTTGCATTCATTGTGGTCTGTGTGTACGATACTGCGCTGAAGTCAAGAAAAAGAACGCTGTCGGATTTGTCGATAGAGGAATCAGAAAAGAGATCAGTTTCATCCCTGAGATAGCCTCCAAGGAGTGCTGGAACTGCAAGGAATGTTTTCCTCTTTGCCCTACAGAGGCGCTACAAGCGGCGTACGTTTTAATCGAATCGCTAGCGTTTCCTTCAGCTTCAAGCCAATCGGTAGTCAGAGGGATAGGGGCGACTTCGCCGAGACCTTGTCATAAGCGTTCTCATAAATGATTGGGCCTTGTTTCAGGTCGATTTCACTCAGGGCAGAGATGCCCTGTAGAGGCTATGGTGGGGTTCAAATGGTGATTGTCGACTCCACACATTGATTGAAATTGGTGACGGCTTATTTTAAGGTAATTTCGATCCCTCGAGAATATTTCAAATGTAACGGTGTCGTCATAACCGATATTTTTGAGAGCGTGCGCAACTCGTGAAAAATCCACGGTTCCGGTTCCTAGTGGCAAGTGGTTATCTTCTTTACCGAAATTGTCACTAACGTGAACATGGCCCAATTGGGCTGAGAACCGGGAAATTAGCTCAAATATTCTATTCCCACTGCCATTCTTGATGTTCGCATGCCCTGTGTCCAATGTTAACTTCAAGCTGGGAAAACGCTTGAAAATTTCCTCGAAATCGTCAGGCTCTACTAACATGTGAGTCTTGGCGAACATATTTTCAATACACAGCATTAATCCAAGATCTTCAGCTTTGCTTACAATTGCGGTAAGGCTTTCCAATCCGTAATGTTTGGCTTGGTCGTAAACAAACATCCCGAGTCCGGTGAGATAGGGAGGGTGTAAAACAACTTTCAAAGGACTAAACTCGGCGGCAACCTCAAGGGAGTCCAAAACTTCTTTGAGCGATGCAAGCCGAATGCTTTCAGTCAGATCAGCGGTACTTACGAAAGTTGGTAGATGACAGATCACTTCCATTCGACTCTCTTGCAGGGCATTCAAAAGTTCTCTTTGCTGTTGTTTCAGTAAGGAGTGGTGTGATTGAGGTGGATCCATAGCCAACTCAACATAATCAAAACCCAAGGCGGCAATCTCTTTCAATTCTTGAAGCACCGGCCTCACTGGGAAATTCATAGCTCCATATCGCATGTCGTCCCCTTTACTTTGTTTTTCCTATCATACCAGTTCACCCATAAAAAGAGGAGCTTTCTGCTTCTTAGGGTAGGACATCGACCTGGAAAACACCGAGAACTTCATAACTGGCATATAATGTCCGCCCTTTTTCCCTGAATGCCAATATTGGGGGGCCAAGGCCTTTTGGGGTTGGCAGAATATTTTCCAATCAGGTCTGAAATAAAACGAGAAACCTGCCCAATAAGCCATATAGAGCATTACTAAAGTGTTACGTACTATTTGACCACATTATCATGGTCAGGCTTACTTGCGTTACCCGTCTGTATGACATAGTCATGCGTCCTACATCGATGTATGTTTTTTCGCGGGGCAATCTGTTCAGATGATGTGAATAATTGCCGCAATTCCACGCTCCTAAGGCAATGATACCCAGTTGGCACGCTTAGTGTATAGGACCTAGGATAAAACATCGGAGGATTTTATGAAATCGCCTGATCATGACGAATGTCGAGATACAAAAGAGGGGCTAAATAGGCGGACGGTTCTTAAATACGGGGCTGCTTTCGCTGGAACGCTGCTTATGAATCAATTCGCGACCAAGAACGCTGGGGCTATGAACATAAAGCGCATGGACGCTACCGGCAAATGGCACATTCTCGGCTGCAATGACATGACATCTACTGAGGGCTATTGGGATAATTCTACAAAACCCGTGCTAACCATGAATTCGGGAGAGATCGTCGAGATCGAAACCAATACACACTTGAAGGGCAAGATGATCCCTGGAGCGGAGATCGAAGACTGGATGGCCTGGTATAAAGACGTGATGGCCAAAACCCCGGATGCGAGTTTTTATCCCGATGACAAAACCGGCGTTCAAGCAGCCAAGAAAGGAGCAGGACATCATACTCTTACGGGCCCGATATTTGTGAATGGCGCTGAACCAGGTGACATGCTCCAGATCGAGATTCTTGATATTGTGCCAGGAAGTTATGGCTTCAATTTGAATCCGGAAACCTCGTTTGTGAAGCTAGGACTCCTCCCTGATGATTTCCCAAAGGGGCGGCTCACATGGTATGAGGTGGATCAAAAGAATATGAAATTCGAATTCCTACCGGGGATCGAGATACCGATTCGACCTTTTCCCGGCACGATCGGTGTGGAACTGCCGGAAAAGGGCATGTGGAGTAACGTTCCACCTGGAAAACATGGTGGAAACATGGATAACAAGGAACTTGTGGCTGGTAGCGTGCTTTACTTGCCGGTACATGTTCAGGGGGCAGGCTTGAAAACCGGTGACTCTCACTATGCTCAAGGGGACGGAGAAGTTAACCTCAACGCCCTCGAAGGCGCATTCAAGAGTATGAAGCTTCGTATGACCGTTCGCAAAGATCTTAAAGGATTGGTGCAAGAGCCTTTTGCGTCTACTCCTACTCATTGGATTGCGATGGGATTCCACACGGACATGCTTGAGTCCACCAAAATGGCCGTTCGTAACGCTATAAAGTTCCTCAACAAACGTTACGGCATGAATGAACTGGACAGCTACGCCTTCTGTAGTATGGCGGTTGACCTCCGGGTCACGCAGGTTGTTGACCTTACGAAAGGCATCCATGCAATGATTCCGAAAGATTATTTTGTCGGCGATCAATATGCCAAAAAGACAACTTTGCTGCTATAGAGCGCAGTCTTTACATGTATGAATGGCGGTGAAAAAGAAGCTTCAGGCAAGATTATCAAGGCTGAATGACTTTCTGACGACATCAATTATTTCGCAACGTTTCCTGAAGCCAGCGCCGATGAGTCGAGAAATTGATCATAGGACTGCCTCATTGAAGGCCAATTACGCATTGACGATTTTTTCACGAACTGACGCAACTCCCCGAGCCACGTCCCCTTAGGGACGTTGAAATTGCTTTTCATCAACTGCTGCTGTTGTATAATATGTGAGGGACGTTTTTTCGACACAGCGTCCCTGCCACTACACTTCTGCAACTAAAAAATATTTAAAGCCTGTCTCTCGGCCACACCTAAGGAGGAAAACGCAATGGCGGACATCAAAATCAATCAGCGACAATGGGACGCTCTCTCTGAGGAAGTTCAGAAGAACATCACCAAAGGATTGCGGGCAAGCGGGGCGCTAAGAGTCGGTGACCATATAGTCGGCGACCCTGGTATTCCTCCATTTGATGAAAAGACGCATCTCGAGCCAACGGACATTATGAAGGATTTGTGCAAGCTAGCCTGCGACGTAGCCGCTAAAAACGCAGAAGCATGGTGCTACGCCAATGCGGGGGATGCCTTGCCAGCCTGTTTGGCTGCGGCTGAGGCTGCTCGTCGACTGTGCCGGGAAAGGTGCTAGAATTTCATCATATCAGTGTTCTAGGTGGCGTGGTTTTCGCAACACACTCCTTGAACAATCCTGAGGGCGTTAATTATCGGAAAGGCTCTGCGCTAAAAGTGTTCAGGTTGATCCAGCGCACGGCCTCCTTCGATTACCACTACCCTGTCTGAGCAATCTACTACCGACTTTCGGTGTGAGATGAATACCACCGTCATTTTACCCCGCAAGTCTTGCATGGCTTGGATGATCCGTCGCTCATTTTCTGAGTCCAGATTGCTAGTCGCTTCGTCCAACAACAGCAAGGTCGGCTTGCGCAATAGAGCCCTTGCCAGAGAGATCCTCTGCCGCTGCCCCCCTGAGAGCCTGACTCCACGATCCCCCACGACTGTCATAAGCCCCTCGGGGAATGCTTTGACAAAGTCCGCTGCCGAGGCCATTGTCAGAGCGTTCCAGATATCTTCTTCTGAACTCTCGGGCGAGGCCCACAGCATATTCTCTTTCAACGATTCATGGAATAACAAACTTTCCTGAGGAACATAGCCTACCGATTTACGCCAGGAATGTAACACGCTTCCTTCAAGTGGCCGGCCGTCAATAAGGATTTGGCCATTATCGGGACTCAACAAACCGATCAGAAGGTCCGCGAACGTGCTCTTGCCACCACCAGACGGCCCAAGAATAACCGTCGTCTCTCGGGCTCGGATAAACAGATCAAGGTGGTCGAGGACAAAGTTTCCGTCTTCCTTGTCATATTTGAAAGAAACGTCTCGAAACTCTACGCCGGCTTCGAGTTCTATCGGGTTCACCGGACCTATTATCTGCGGTTCCTCGGCTGCCATAAACTTCGCGGCCATATCCCGAGCTGCTTTATAGGCGGGCAACATGTTGAGCGTCCCTTGCCATGTCCGCTGCATCCACGAAAACATGGGCACGAGGCTGGCAAAGAGGAAAAGCATGATCAGTAGTCTTGACACGGGGATTTGAAGTATTTGAACTCCCACGAGAAAAAATACGCTCACTACAATAACGCCACCGATTTCGTAATACATCCCAGTAGAAGAAAGAATCCCTGCAAACCGATTGGCCTGTTGCTCAAGGTTTCCGCTCAATGCGCAGAAACTCCGAATGTGCCGATCTTCCGCTCCAAAACTCTTGGCAACCTTCATTCCAGACAGATGGTCCATTAAAACGCCAAATAAGGCGGCCATGGTCTGACGCCATTCCTCACCAAGCTCATAAGACCTGCGATTGAGCGGTCTGAGAACCAGAAGCAATAATCCAGAACTGACAATCGCCACGCAAGTGAGAGGAAAAGACAACATCATGGCTAGCCCAATATGCACAAAAACAACGAATACCGAGCTGATCAGCGCAAAAAGCCCGTACGTGCCGTTGTCTATGGTGACGAGATTTGACGTCATAACATGATTGATGTCCGATCCCCTGATTTGAATGAAACTGAGCCATTGAACCCTCGCCATGGATCTAAACAGATCATCACGGAGCTTGCGTGTGAATGCATGAGCCAGCTTTGAGTTGAGTATGGTGGACCATCGTTGTATCACGGCGTATAAGGAGACGATCACCACATACACTACCAGTACCATAGGCAGGCTGAGGGGGAGTCCTGTAAAAAGCCATATTCTACCGATTACCGCCACAATACCTTGAGGAGCGGAATCGCCTATTCCGATCAATTGCAGGAATGGGATCAGCATCAGCAGTCCGATCCCCTGTGTAAGGCCCATTCCGATTAAAACCGCAATGGCAAAGAAGGCTCGCTTTCCCGCTTGATGGAACAGCTCTTTCAGGTATTCAAGGAATAGCCTGTCTTTTGGGGCTAGTTCAAACATAATTTTTGCCCCCGTTTACAAGCAGATCGACCATTCCGGATTCTTGTCCAACGTGAAACCAATTATTGCAATGGATGGGCTCAGATGTCAGATCTGAGCCCTGATAACGTGACCATCGAGGAGCAGCCATGACTGACAAGAATCTCGGAGAAACATGTTGATTGCTCTAACTATTTGGTCTTCGGAAGCCCAACACTCTGAGCGGCCATTATCCTTTGAGTCGGTTTCAAATGTAACGCCTGAGCCAATTTGGCCTTGTCCATAGATACGCGGAATCCTGTGTCTAGCCCCGCCGATGCGCAATACAGATAAACGTTCTGAGCTACAAAGCCCGTATCCATTCCAGCGAGAACCAGTTGGCTACTCTCTTCACCCGCGCCCATTTTCTCAAGGTCAGCGACATAAACAAGATTGACGGGAGCATCTTTGAAAGGAGTCTGTGTATAGGTCAGCGAACGGACGTCACCTGGAACAATCTGGACTAAAGCGTTTCCTTTGGGATCATAAAGATAAATTCCCGTAGTGGTGGCGACAAATATTTCAATCTCTTGCCAATTCTTGGCCGACGGAGCGGTACGTCTCCCTGAATCGGGGCGATTTATTCCGAAGGCTGCCCAGAGCAGGTTTGAAAGTGTCTGCTCCGAAAGGTTGTCAGTCAGCGTAAGCCCGCGAGGTCTTCCTGTCTTTAAGCGCTTGGACTAAAGACTTGCTTTCGCTCAGCTTAGGCTCAGGCAGTTGAATTACCTTCATCTCCTGGCCGAAAGCCGGAAGAAGCATACCTGCGCAGAATACCAACGTGGCTGCAATAGCTAGAAGTGACCTTCTTTTCATTTACATTCCTTTCCTGATTTGCATTGTAGGACAATAATACGGCTTTGCAGTCTGACTGCCTCCTAACTTACAAATGCTAAGGGCACAAACCACCCAGCGGCTGTCATTCCCACAATTTTGTCATCACAAAAAACCAGTCGCAACGTATCATGTGTACTTTTTCTGTCAAGATTAAACAAACAATATGTCCAATCAAATTAATCATGTTTGATCGAATAATCGTCCTCATATTCAACGAGTCAGTTAGTGGTCATTAGTGAACTGTATTTTCTGCAACCCCTCTTTTAAGAGCGATAAGGGCTTGACGGAAGAACACCGGATGAGGTCTACTTTAGTACCTTGGAACCTCGGGTAACAACGTGAAAGACCAGCTAACCGTTTACGAAACTCATTCAATAGTCAAAATAAACCAGACCAGTGCAGGAGGCAATATGAAACGGCTTTACAAACTAATCATCCTATGCCTATTGACGTTTCTAGCCATGGCGTATGGGGTTGCCGCCACCAAGTTCCTCACCATCGGCACAGGCGGAGTTACCGGGGTCTACTATCCCACGGGAAACGCAATCAGCAAATTGATGAATGAAAAGAAGAGCATATACGGCTTCAAAGTGACTGCCGAAGCAACCGGAGGATCAGTTTTTAACATTAACGCTCTGGGAGTAGGTGACCTCGATTTTGGGTTATCCCAGTCCGATAAGGCGTCCCAAGCATGGGCTGGTCAGGAGGAATGGACAGAAAAGGGCCCTAGAAAGGAACTCAGGGGGGTGTTCTGTCTGAACTCAGAAACCGTTTGTCTTATTGCCTCTGTCAACAGCGGGATAAAAACATGTTCGGATTTGAAAGGCAAAATAGTGGGCGTGGGTAATCCAGGCTCAGGAACGCGGCAGAATGCGCAGGATGCGCTTTCAACTTGTGGGCTGAAGTTCGATGACTTGGCCCAGGCGGAAAGTATAAAGCCTGTAGAAGCCGCAGCGTTACTCCAGGACGGTCGTCTCGACGCATTTTTTTACACAGTGGGGCACCCTAATGGCTCTCTGAAGGAGGCGGCAGCCGGTGGAACCAAAGTTCGATTTATCCCATTTCACGATATAGAGGCGCTCCTTTTGAAAAACCCTTTTTACAGCAAGACATCTATACCGGTGAGTCTCTACTCTGGGTTCGACAACTCGGAAGATGTCCCAACATTCGGTGTGAGAGCCTGCTTCCTTACAACAGACAAGATGTCGGATACTGTTGTGTATAACATTACAAAGGAAGTGTTTGAAAATTTTGACACATTCCGAAATCTTCACCCTTCTTTTTCCAATCTGAAAAAAGAGGACATGGTTACAGATTTACCGGTTCCATTACATCCTGGAGCGCTCAAGTATTATAAAGAAGTCGGGCTGGACGCCAAGACAAAGGCAAGATGATTTACCTGGGACCTAAGAGTTCATCGCAGGTTGACCGAAAGCGCTCAGACCCTTCTCTGCAACCCGTGATTGACTCGTACAAGGACTAGAACCTCCTGATCATGACACAACAGAAAATTCACTCGCAGAGAGAAACTCCAAAAACCGCTGAGCCAGGTTCCTCTGTCTCAGGACTTGCCTCGCAACAGGAAAATTATGGCTCGATCCTCGGAGTTATCGCCATATGCTGGTCCATCTTTCAGCTCTCCATTGCAAGTTGGCTCATTCTCGACAGCCTGGCTGTCCGGGCTATTCACCTCGGTTTTGCGATGCTTATCGTGTTCATCGCTTACCCACTCGGAAAACGACGAGCAGCAAGGGTATTTCAAGCTCGACCAGACCTTCATCTTTTCATTCGGGGGATTGTGGCCAGCCTCGCATGTTTATCGGCCACATATATCTTACTGGATTACCACGGAATCAGCTTACGCCAGGGAGCGCCTCTTGGACGGGACGTCTTCTTCGGAACTTTGTTGTTGATCCTTCTCCTTGAGGCGGGAAGAAGGGTCGTAGGCCCTGCCCTTCCGGCGATATCCATTTTTTTTCTCATCTATGCGCTATATGGGAACCATCTTCCTGATTTCCTTGCTTTCAAGGGAGTTTCTCTGAATCGTCTTCTCGGTCAGATTACAATGTCTACCGAGGGGATATACGGTATACCTCTGGATGTGTCCGCCAATATCGTTTTTTTGTTTGTTCTTTTCGGCGCTATGCTTGAAGGGGCCGGAGCCGGAAATTATTTCATTAGTGTGGCGCTGTCGCTTCTCGGTCGATTTCGAGGAGGGCCGGCAAAGGCAGCTGTTCTGGCAAGTGGCTTAACTGGCATGATTTCCGGTTCCAGCATCGCCAACGTAGTGACCACAGGAACTTTTACTATACCTCTCATGAAAAAAGTCGGTTACCCTGCTACAAAAGCAGCGGCAATAGAAGTCGCGGCCGGTATTGACGGCCAATTGATGCCCCCCGTAATGGGAGCGGCGGCATTCATCATTGCAGAATATGTCAACGTTCCTTATGTGGAAGTCGCCAAAGCCGCATTAATTCCCGCGATAATTTCTTATAGCGCTCTTTTTTACATTACCCATGTGGAAGCTTGTAAAATGGGAATCATGGGGATGAACCGGGACGAGATTCCCCGGTTCAGAAAAGTCTTTTTCAGCGGGCTGCACTACCTTATACCGCTGGCCATTTTGATCGCAGAGTTGATTTATTTCAGACACTCCCCGCAAATGGCGGTTTTTAGAGCCATCTTGGCGTTGGCGCTTATCATTGGACTTCAGCACCCCATCGAGGCCCTATTACAGGGAAGGCCAGTATTGTCGGGGATAAAAAAATCGGCTGCGATTCTTGTTCATAGTCTCATTAGCGGCGCAAGGAACATGGTCGGTGTCGCCATAGCCACAGCATGCGCAGGGATCATTGTTGGGGTGGTGACATTGGGGTTGGGGGGACTGGTAACCGAGGTGATTGATCATCTTAGTGGAGGCAATCTTTATGTAATGCTTCTGATCACTGCGTTCGCGTGTCTGGTAGTTGGCATGGGGTTGCCTACTACTGCCACCTATATTGTAGTGGCTACCCTGGCGGCGCCGGCCATGGTGCTTTTGGGTGAAGCCAGCGGCATTATCATTCCTCTCATGGCGGCCCACCTTTTCTGCTTCTACTTTGGAATCCTGGCAGATGACACCCCTCCAGTTGGCCTGGCGTCTTTCGCTGCCTCAGCTATAGCCGGTTCTCAACCAGTGGCTACTGGATTGCAGGGGTTCATGTACCATATCCGTACTGCAATTCTGCCATTCATATTTGTTTTCAACCATGATCTACTTCTCATGGGTGTTAATACTATTGCCCAGGGAGTTCTTATCCTTTTTTCATCCATCTTGGGGATGCTGGCATTCGTATCCGCAACCCAAGGCTGGTTTGTGACTTCAAACCGTTGGTACGAGGTTCCATGCCTCCTTGCTGTAACTCTAACCATGATGAGACCTGATTTGACGGCGTCTTGGTTCGGGCTTACTGACACATATAAGTACGTAATGTTTTTTCCGGGGGTAGCTCTATGGTTAGGCATCTATCTTCTGCAACGCCGCCGAGCTCGAAGTGTTTCAAGTTCTGGTCGAATTGCAGCGCATCACAGTTAGCCACGCTCATCCGGTCATCAATCTTTCAGAGAAGTCAGACAAGCAACAGACTTATTTTGATTTTGGCGAACATCTCAGGATCCCCAATCCCATTTCTTTGTGACTGCGGCCTATTTTCTTGACTCGGTTTTATATCGGAATGGGACGCGGGGTGATAATTATCCTCACGCTGAAGAGAGTCGAGCTATCTCGACGCATAATACTCATAGGCCCTGAAATCGTCTGAACTAAATTCACTCTTCATCAATAATCTTCCGGATCTTCCCCAGGAGTTGGGGTATATCAGACGGCTTCTCGATAAAGTCTGTAGCCCCTGCTTCCTTTAAATCCTCGGCAAGCCCGTTTTTGGCATACCCGGTTGCCACGAGGACTTTAACTTTTGAGTCCATACTCAACAAGGCGCGCAAGCACTCTATTCCTCCCATCTCCGGCATTGACAGGTCCAAAATGACAAGAGATATGCGTTCTCGATCTGTGCTGTATATCTGAACCGCCTCTCTCCCGTTGGAGGCTATAATCACATGATAACCGTATTCAAGTAGGATTTCCGTTTCAACCTCACGCACCCTCTCATCGTCATCGACTAAGAGAATTGTTTCAGTTCCTCCTCGTTGGTCCAATAAATTCACGGGCTTTTCGAGTTTGAGCTCAGATCCGATGGCCGGAAAATAGATCTTGAAGGTCGTCCCTGCGCCAGGTTCACTGTCGCATGTGGTGTGGCCGCCATGCTGCTTGACAATACCGTAAACCATAGCCAGACCAAGACCGGTCCCTATGCCCGGGCCTTTTGTAGTGAAAAACGGTTCAAAAATCCGGTCCATTGTCTTCTTGTCCATCCCGTGACCTGTATCGGATACACTGAGCAAAACGTATCGGCCAGGAGAAGATTCAACATGTAATGAACAATAAGCGTCATCAATGGTAACAATTTCTGTCTCAATTACCAGATTGCCCCCTTCCGGCATTGCATGGCTCGCATTAACTGCGAGATTCATGATGATTTGCTCAATTTGGGAAGCGTCAGCGCTGATTAAGGTTCTATTCTCGGAAAGCTTGAGTTCAATACGAATCATCTTTGGAATGGTTTCTGTCCAGAAGTTCACTGATTTGCTTGATTTTATCGTTCAGATTTAAAGGCGCTGGCCTGGTTTCAGCCTTTCTGCTGACCGTGAGCAAGCGTCTGACCAAATCAGCCCCACTTAGGGCCGCTTTATTTATCGATTTAATACCTCGACCAAATTGTTCGGGCAAACTAGGATTTGTAATCATGAGTTCAGAGTATCCAGCAATGACCTGAAGCAGGTTGTTGAAATCATGAGCTATGCCTCCCGCAAGGGTTCCTATGGCCTCCATTTTCTGGGCCCGCACTAGCTGTAATTGGAGCCCTTCTCGTTCTCGATCCGCTTTCTGTTGATCAGTGATATCATTGACAATCACAATTGTTAGGCCCCCACTGGTGTTCGGGTCGACAAGTCTCAGTCTGACCTCGGCGTCAAAAAAAGATCCGTCCTTTTTTCGAAACCTGGTCTTCCGATGGACAACCGCTAGACTTTCAGCCTCTTCATAAAATGTTCTTCCAGAAAGTTTGTAATCTTCCTGTGAAGAATAAAATGTTGAGGTGCTCTTGCTTACCATTTCAATGTCATTTTCATATCCAAACATCTCCACGCAGGCTTGGTTCACCCATTTGACCGTCCTTCCCTCAATCAAAGCGATTCCGATTGGGGACGCCGACAAGATGGAGTTCAGGGTCTGTTCCCCCTCTCTCAGCGCCTCCTCAGCGAATTTACGCTCCGTTATGTCCATTAAGGAGCCAACGACCTGTGGTTCTTGTCCCTCTTCAACTCTCATTAACCCTCGTACTTCGGTCCAAAGATGTTTGCCGCTCGTGGTTATGACCTCAGCTTCTACCCTAAATGGTTCTTCCTGTTCCATGGTCTTGGCTAAGGCTTCCGTGAGGATAGGTCTATAGGGAGGGCTATAAAACTCCAGACCTTCACCCAGGCCCGGTTGATAATCCTTTGGAGCTTCCACAATATCGTACACACCTTCAGACCAGTAGAGGCTATTAGTGAATGGGTTGGCCTTCCATCCCCCTATGCGGGCAATTTTTTCAGATTGACGGAGGAATTGTTCACTCTCACGAAGAGATTCTTCCACACGTTTACGCTCTGCAAGTTCAACACGCAATCGTTCATTGGACTCCAGTAATTCAGCAGTGCGTGCTGCGACAATTGCCTCAAGTTCGTCCCGATGGCATCTGATAGCGTCCTGGGTGTCCTTCATCTTGAGCAAAGATTCGATTCGGACACGGAATTCCAATCCGTCAATAGGTTTGCTTAAAAAGTCGTTCGCTCCCGCCTGAACGGCCCGTATACGAGTTTCCTTATCATCTAGAACTGTGGCTATCAGGATCGGAATGTCGGCAAATTCCAGATTATTCCGGATTCGTCTGACTACCTCAAAACCGTCCATGCCAGGCATCATAATATCCAGCAGCACAAGATCGAAACCAGACTCTAGCTTCTCCAGAGCTTCAAGACCGTCATTTGCGCTCTCCGACGAATGGCCTAGTGCGTCCAAGAAGTCTTTATACAGCCTCTGGTTCTGAGGTTCGTCATCGACTACGAGAATATGTTTGCGCTGCGCCATGAATAATTCCCTCGTTGAAAAATCCCGTTATGCTACGGCCCCGCAGTCTTCTGATCTTATCAACTTCGACAAAGCGCTGTAGAAAATCCTCGTGTCAATTGGTTTGAGTATATATGCGTCACAGCCCGCTTCCTTGGCCCTTACCTCATCATCTTTCATGGCATGAGCCGTTAGAGCCACTAAGGGAATATGCACTGTGGCGGGATTACCCTTCAACATTTTGGTGGCCGTCAATCCATCCATACCCGGGAGAGAGATGTCCATCAGAATGAGAGAGGGTTTCTCAGGTTCAGCCCTCTTTATTGCCTCTTCGGCGGAGAATGCCTGAAGCACATTATATCCGCCAGCCTCTAGCAAGTTGGTGGCGAGTTTCATATTGGCCGTAGTTGTCCTCTACCACCATAACTGTGGGGCGGCGATCAGCTTCAGAAGACAACATCCAGCGCAAACGGGGATGGAGACCGTCATCTGTCTTGGACAGGGAAATAGACTCCTGTTTACCAGCATCCACGAATGGAATGGTGAAACTGAATACGCTACCCTTGTTTTCTCCTTCACTCTCAACCCATATACGGCCCCCGTGCAGTTCCACCAGGCGACGGGTCAACGAGAGCCCAAGTCCAGTTCCTTCTTCCTGTCGAGAGAACGAAGAATCAACCTGCTCGAACTCCTGAAAGATCCGCTCCTTGTCCTGAGGTTTGATTCCTATGCCGGTATCGGACACGCTAATCAGGATCTCATTTTCCTGTTTTCTGGCCTCCAGATGAATGACGCCTCCTGAAGGGGTGAACTTGGCTGCGTTGGATAGCAGGTTCATGATGATCTGTTTCAGCCTCACGTCGTCGGCCCGGATATTATTTCCCTGGGACAAGTCGTCTGCTATTTCGAGTTCAAGGGCCAAACCCCTTTTTATCGCTGTTTCCCTGATTATTGACAGGCAACCCCTCATCAAATCATTAAATCCATACTGGATATCCTGAGATCCATTTTCCCCGATTCAACCTTTGCCAGATCAAGTATGTCGTTGATCAGTCCAAGAGATGGCGTCCCGCTCCGTAAATCTCCCTGGCGTATTCCAATTGCTTCTCATTCAACTTGCCACACCACTGCTCTTCAAGCAGTTCAGAGAAACCGAGAATGGCGTTCAAGGGAGTGCGGAGTTCGTGGCTCATATTTGTGAGGAACTCGCTCTTGGCGGCGCTTGCGGCCTCAGCCTGGGTTCGAAGCATAGAAGCCAGAGCTAATGCCCTGTTGAGTTCATCGGCTACCCTCTTTTTCTCGGTGATGTCTTTAATGGAAACCAGAATATGATCGTTGCCTTTAAGGCGGATAGACCGCATGAAAATCTCCGCATCAAAAATCTTTCCGTCTGTAGGGCGTTTGATTTTGTATTCAAACTGTTTTACAGCCCCAGAGAGCGCCTCTTCCCACATTGAGCGTAATTCAACGGAGTTATCTTCAGGAGCTATAATAAGAATCAGCCGATGAAGGATTCAAGACCTCATGGGCAAGGTTTACCCCAGACATTTCGACCATCTTTTCATTAAACTGGAAAACTTTTCCTGACCTGTCATGAATCAATAAAGCTTCAGGTACACTGTTTATCACTGTGTCCAATGCCGCCGCGGATTCCTTGAAATCCACATCGGTAGCCATAGGTTGGGTAACATTGCCGGCATATCCTACATAACCGCCAATTGGGGGCTTCATCTTCTTGATTACGGTTCCCTCAATTACAACCCATTCACCACTAGCATTACGGCCATGGGCGCTTGATGTAAAGGAAGCTCCATCGGGTTTATCTCTTAATTCGTCATACATTGCACTCAATCGTACAATTTCCTCAGGAGGATAGAGTTCAGTGGAGGGCTTACCGATGACATCCTCTCTGCGGAAACCAGACTGACTTACAAATGTTTGATTGACAAACAGGTGGATACCCGTGCTGTCCCACGCTGTTATGACTCCGGGGAGACTGTCCAAAATTTCTAGGAAAAATTCAGATCTCTCTTCGGCCGCCTTCTCGGATTGTTCCAATTGTTCTATACGTTTGCGAAGCTCCAACCATTTCGTCAGCGAGTTCTGATTTAGTTTTGTCTTCTATTTTCATGCGGCATTACCATTGTAGGTTATCTAGGACGTTTTTTTACGCTGAGAATCAGGTATTTAGTACTCAACTTCGATCTTGATCTCCATCCCAAAAACTGGGTCAATGGCTTTCCCTGTCCCAACTCCGAAATTATTAGAAACATCAGGGGTCTTCCAGTTTGAGACGGAACGATCAACACAGGCGTAGTTGAACCAGCCTCCCGGCTTCCACACACCAAAGGTACCGTTGAGGGTGTATTTGTCCATCAACTTCCAGCCAAATCCCCAGTCAAATTCGTAACCGAGATCACTGTCCGGGATTGAAGGGGCAGGATTACTATAGTCGTCGGTTTCAACGAACTGGACCCTTCCGGTGAAGCGGTTTGGGATAAGCGTAGTCGAATATTGAGGCCGGATGTAGCCCTGACCATAACCGTGGGAGATCCTGTTTGCGGTAAAGGCGGTCCCGAAGATGTTCAGATTAGCCGCTATCGCATAATCAAGCCTCATCCCGAATATGTTCGCGTCTGTCATGTAACCGTGTCGGCTGTCAGGGGTGATGGAATTATTCCCGGAGCCATAGGTGTAAGAAAGAAGCAAACTGTACGGTCTAAACAAAGATACATTAGTCAGGCCAGTCGCAATATTCAGCGGAGGATACGGCTGCCTGTCTATTCGCACACCATGCCTTCTGTCAAAACCGGGAATATAGGACCATATGAAGCTGATTTTGGACGGCCCTATAAGCGCTCCGGTTTCTACAGCGGTGCGCCAGTGTTCGACGTAATTTGGGGCGAACCTGCTCTTAGAGCTGTCAGTATCTACACCTGAATCAGAAGCCAGCCATCGCTGACGCTTCGTAATTTCATAGCCCCACGCTGCTTCAGCGTTGAAAAAGAACCTGCCATTGAAATATTTGAAGTAAATCGTGCCATCGGTGATAACAGTGTCAGTGGGAATTACTGCGAGTCGGCCAGTAGGAAGATGCGTAGTGGGATCGTCCTGAACTCCCTGATACGTGGCGGATTCCGGGCCAGTGTGAAATTTCCATACCCTGCCACCCATGCCAGCGGATATGGGGCCAGAATCATAAGTCATGCCTGCCCCCAGATCGAATTGCCGTATGGCGTTTTTATCGGACAGCGTATAGTAATAAGGGCTTCCCAATAACCATGGAGCGGCATTGATACCCACACGAAATGGCCCGTAGTTGGTCATGAGCATAATACCAACGGCGTCAGCGTTATCATTACCATCAAAGATCAATCCCGTTCCGAATGGACCGGGCCTTTTGCCGAAGACCACAATACCCCATGGAGTCTGCAACGAAGCCCACAAGGTTTCCCAGTAACCAGGAGAGAACGATCGTCGAAACACCTGGCGCCATGCCTTCAGGGTATTCAGACCTGACCATCGTGCCAGGGCTTGTCGGATTGTAAGGTGTTTCCCATGAACCGATGCGGTATGAACCACGTATCCTGAGAGCTTCAGTAAGCCGCAATTCTGGGTAAATGGTCATGTAGATCGTAGACAAAGCCAGATCAGAACCAGACGAGATTTCACCATAACCACTCAATGTCGGCATTGACTGCATTTCATGACCTAACCATCCATTCATCGAGGCGGCGCTTCCAATACTCCCCCCGTATCCATCTGGTCCAGCGCCGCTAGCGTCAGTGTCGAATGGACCGAAAAAACCCTTCGAACCGAGTTGAGAGTAAGACGCGTACTTCCATGTCATGATGCCCGTCATGGAAAATTCATATCCCGACGCTTTTTCTGAAAACCCGACAATTGACACAAGGATGACACTTAACACCAGTGCTCGAAGCACGGTTTTCCGCATAGATTTCTCCAATTATATAATAAGCCAAAGAAAGTTATATAGATGTTAAGTTTAAATAAATGGTATGATATTAATACCATAGTATTTCGCAGATGAACCCCGCCTCCCTCAGAATACTTTAGCGCAAGTAACGTGTCGATAAGTCTTATTTGTATTTTCTTATTATCATCTGAACATTTGAGACAAGTAAAGAGATTTTTTGCGGTGGGGTAAGTTCTTCCGTAACGAAGCCTTTGAAATATTACATGTATCACATCACGAACTGTTTGAAACCCTGAAAAAATCAGCTTCGGTACACGGATTCACTTCTATTTACAACGGGTTGAATACCACAATCCAGCCTGGCGTTAATTAGAAGTGAATCCTTTTTCCTCAATTTCAGGTTGGATCTGCAGCTAAATGTCAACTCGTAGTCGTTGGAGAAACCTGTCGCCTGTTTCTTATCCACGAGACTAGAAAGACTCCAAAGCTGCAAACAGATGCAATACATCCGATAACCTTTGTCACCAAATCGAACACTTTTTGCCAGAAACCGATATGAGCATCGGGAGATACTTCGGAGGCGGATTTCGATTTTACCAATTCAAGAATCGTACCTGGTCAACTGTACTTGTTGCTGAAGATACTTGTTCTCAAGTTGAGTGGCCGCCATTTGGCGCTTGAGCGCTTCTACTTCCTTTGCAAGTTTGTCCTGGACTTCCTCGGCGCCTGCCGCCATGAGTATCTTCGCTCTACTAACATCAATCTTTCTCTCAAGGGACGCCATCTGTCGCTGGGCCTGATTGGCGGCGGCCACAAGCTCCTCCGGATTCAGCGCCGCCTTGATAGATTTCAGTAAAGGGATGGTGAAGAAGATTACTAAAACAATGGTAATAATTAAAAGAACAGTCTGTTTGAGATAGAACCTACCCGAACTTTTTTGGTTTGAGTTCATATCCGTCCCCTCTTTTGCGTCATGCAGGGTCTATTCTTCAGATTTGATATAGGCGCTCAGGATACAACCGTCCTGATAAACTTTCAATTCGTTTCTCCCACCAATATAAATGGAGCCCAGAAAAATGGATGATCAAAGCCTTTGTTCCTGACTTCTCTCCTGGCCAAAGCAAGCGCTTCCATTTTGCTTTTTCCTTCGCTTACACTCTGAAAGAACCTCTTCACAAGATTTACCGACGTAAACTCTGAAACAGACCACAAACTCATCAGCGCTGACTTGGCGCCTGCGTACTGGAATGCCCTTCCCATTCCCATTGTTCCTTCACCGGATACTCGCTTTCCCAGACCTGTCTGACAGGCTGTAAGGGCCACTATGTCGGCGTTCATGTTCAATCCCATCACCTCCGACATTCGTAAGAAACCATCAGTTCCAGCAGGAACTAAAGTCAGCGCCAACACGGGCTCCATAATGCCAGGTAAATCCGACCCAAAGTAACCGTGTGTGGCAAAGACAACTTTATCGTAACGATTAAGTGATGGGCTGATCTTATTAAGGAAGTTCGTCTTGCTGGCATCTAAACCGGTGTAAACATCGGAACTTTTCTGCGTCTTAGTCAGTGCCTTTGCAAGCTCTGAGGTAAGGGCAAGCCTTGAAAAATGTAGACCACCCATTTGCGGATCATTCTCCGCTGCCATTAAATTCAGACGTTTAAAAAGTGACGAAAGGACACCGGTTGGAACGGTCTTATTAGTGATATCCGCCATCCTGGCATCCTTTTCCTGATACACCGGATCAGCTATGCAAAGCAAACCGCCCTCAGGTACTTTTTCGTTTAGAGTATATTCTGGCTAGTGTGAGAGCGGTTAAAGACTGGTAATACGAAATGAGGTTCCTGTCCCCAAAAAACTCGGCGCCAGATACGTAGGGTATCTCCCCATCGGTTTTTATTACTCCTTTGTCATTGAGTACCAGCATCTCGTAGGGGAGCATACCCAGTGGACCATCGGGGACGATAATTACAGGTGAGTCTTTGGGGAGAAATGAAAGAATATCGGCAACAAGAAGGTCGGACAGTTTCTTGCCGGATTTAAAGTCAAAGGATTTGAGCTTCTCTTCGAGTTTGTCCTTGAGCCCAATTTCCAGTGGTTCACGAAAACTACGGATCAGTTTATCGATTTCTTTTTCGGAGATGGCTTTGAAGACTGACTTGACCAGGTTTTTACCCCTAGTAAGGTAGATGATGATTCCGGAATCAGTAACATGATAGGCCAAGACCCATTCGTTAGCGGCCAGAATGGCCTGATCCAGCCCCATTGGTTTGGGATACTTTGTCCCCGCGAAAAGAGGATACTCTCTACGAAGTGTCTCCACGTGGCTGGCGAGTTTAGCTTTAGTATCGTGCACCCGGGGCTCAAGGACAGATATAGACTCTTTGTCATTTCTCTCATATGCTCTTTGGAGGTTTTTGGTGAGCGCCGCTAGCTGTTCATTGAGTTGGGAATCCAAATCAATGACGTCTTTTGGAATTTGATGTGTCGAGCTTTCCGCTCTCTTTGCCATACCCTCGGCAAACATTCGGGCTTTTGTGTATTCGGACTCTCGAAGAGCATCAAGAGGCCTATTCAGTTTGATGAGAACTCGGGCAAGTCCCTCGTAAGGAGCGGTCCTGTAAAAGCCCCAGATTCTTACGTTGTAGAACTCGCCTCTTTCCGAGGTATTCAGAGCGGATCGCAGATCCTCGGTGAGGTCGATGGCCTTACGAAAATACTCGGCGGCGCTGAGGTTATCCCCCATATTTTCGAAAGCCACTCCCATGCCTGTATACGCGATGAACAGATTGTCGGTGTTTCTGTTTTGCTCCGAAGATTTTACAAGGCTTTCATAGTGTTTCCTGGCTGAACTGTAATCCGCTTTTACCAGGCACAACCTTCCCAGGGATGCGTCAAATCCCGACTCTATCAAAAAGGGTTCGGCTTTCTCAATCTCCCCAATATCTAGGTAAAGGTTTCCGATGTTATCCGTTGCCGAATCTGTTGGAACGCCGATCTTCCTGGAAATTTGAAGCGCTTTTTGAAGGATGCTTAGGGCCTCGGAATATTGACCCTGGGTCGCGTAGACATTGCCGAGGTCGCCAAGAATTACCCCTTCTCCTCTGAGGTCATCAATATTTTTCTTAATCTCCAGAGATTGCTGATAACATTCTATGGCTTTACTGTATTGACCCCAGGCCTTGTAGACATTGCCGAGGTTGGCCAGGGCTTGCCCTTCTCCACTCAAATCACCAATCCTTTGCCTAATCTCCAGAGACCGCTCGTAGTACTCTACCGCTTTGATGTATCGACCCCAGAAGAAATAGACCCTACCGAGATTATTCAAGCTCCCCCCTTCTCCATTCAAATCACCAATTCTCTTCCTAATCTCTAGGGATTGCTCATAATATTCTACTGCTTTGCTGTATTGACCCCAATCCTTATAGACCACACCTAGATTGTTGAGGGTAGTCCCTTCTGCTCCTACGTCACCTATTTTTCTAAATATCTCCAGGGATTTCTCATAATAGTCTGCCGCTTTAACGTATTCACCCCGGAAATGATTGATCATGCCAAAGTTGTTAAGAGCAGCGCCTTCCCCTCTTACGTCAGCGAATTTCTTGGATATGTCGAGAGATTGCTGATAACATTCAATAGCTTTACCGTATTGACCCCAGGCCGCATAGACATTACCTAGGTCATTCAATGTAGTTCCTTCGCCCTTTGAGTCACCAACCTTTTTTCTAATCTCAAGACATTTCTCATGATACTCGACCGCTTTAGGATACTGGCCCCAAGAATAATGGACAAGGCCGAGCTTACTCAGAGTTTGGCCCTCCCCTGTTACGTCACTAACTTTTCTAGCTATTTCGAGAGACTTCTCGTAATATCCTACCGCTTTGGAATATGGGCCCCTGGAAAAATAGATATTTCCGAGATTGTCCAACGTTTGGCCTTCTTCCTTTAAGTCACCAACCTTTTTCCTAACTTCCAAAGACTTCTCATAATAATCTATCGCTTTGCCGTATTCACCCAAGGCCGAATGAACCAGGCCCAAGTTATTCAGGATTAGCCCTTCTCCCTTTAAATCTCCAACCTTCTTCTTAATCTCCAGCGAATTCTCAAAATACCCTATAGCCAGGCCATTTTTCCCCAAAGCCGAGTAGACGAGACCCAGGTTGTTTAGCGTTTGTCCTTCTCCGTTGAGGTCACCAACCTTCTTGGTCAGGTCCAGAGACCGTTGATAATACTCCGCCGCTTTACTGTATTGACCCCAGCCTTTGTAGATATTCCCGAGGCTATTCAAGCTTTGGACTTCTCCCTTTAAATCTCCGACTTTTCCCCTGACCTGAAGAGACTTCTCACAATACTCTACCGCTTTGCTGTATTCACCTAAGGCCAAATAGGCGAGACCCAAGTTGTTCAGGGTTAGCCCTGAAGTTCCTTCGTCTCCGATCTTCCTGGCCACATCCAGAGACTTCTCGAAATACTCAATTGCCTTGCTATATTGTCCCAAAGAATTATAGACAAGACCTATGTCGTTGAGGGTTTGCCCTTCTCCCCATAGGTCGTCAAGCTTCCTGGCTATCTCCAGAGACTTCTCATAATATTCTATTGCCCGGTTGTATTGGCCTAGAGAATAATAGATATATCCAGCGCTGTTCGATATTCTCCCGATCCCTTTCCTGTATCCAACCTTTTCGAAAATGGCGATGGCCTGTTTGTACTTTTCGAGCGCGGCTTCCTTATAACCCTTTGCCTTGGCGTTCTGTTTGAGATCGTAGGCTTCTGCCCAGAGACGTTCCCCTTCGTCCTTGGACTGAGCCAAAACAAAAGATGGCAAAACCATAATGAGGAAAACGACTATTGAGACACCGGCGCCTATTCTCTCCATAGCCCGTCCTGTTGGTACCAGGAGGCAGAAAAACCGATTAGCGTTAATAAACAAACAAATTCTGGCTTAATGAAAAGGCTGCTTCCCACGCTAGCGCCAGTCTAACAAAATATTAATGTTGGGCGGTTGAAAAAAATCATGGCCCCTCCAAAATCAGGGGATCAGGAACAGGTGTCTCCTCAAGCAAAACACACCATAAGCGGCTTGAAGTTTAAGCAATCCCTTATTTAGGAACCCAGAAACGCTTTTGGAAAATCTCACCAGAATATCTGGCTAAAAAACCAACTGGTTGCCTTGATAAGTCCACACGGGAGAAAACCCGGAGGTGTCCCATAAACTGAATCACACAATGAAAGCCTTTCGGAGCTCCTTTTAACATTTTAGCTCAGCTATAGCGCAGACTTTGCCCCGGGAGACATCTGGTACTTTCCGCGTGGACATGTCCACTCAATTCAAGGGCTTGGCTTGGGGCCTGGTGAAGCGAAGTTTCTGCTCGTCTTTGACAACGGCTATTTCTCTGAATTCGCAACATTCAGCTTCTCGGACTGACTCGACTAGACTCCGAAGGAAATTGTGGCAAAGAGTCTCAATGTTCCTGCTTCGGATTTGATAAAACTTCCCAAGAAGCAGGAATTCATCACCTCTGGAACCAAAAGCAGGTGATATGGCGATTTTTTAAAGTTCATTCTCTCTTGAAATACTCGGCGTCTGATTGAAAAGAACAAGGTGAAACTATATTACACAAAGTGGCAGCGTCAGGAATTCGTTAAATGATTCTTACGACGTTGTGTTATTTAACCCCATCAAGGGGTTGTCGCTCCAAAGGCCCTGCTACTGGTCTTACAAACAGTGCGCTCAATCGCTCGCACTATCATTATGGAGAAATCTTTGTTTGTCCAGATATCGAGAGTAACACGCTGTAAGAGGCACAGCGGATAGGCCATGCAAAAAGACGCTCAGGAGAATGGTTAGCGTGATGACGGCGAACGCTCGCTCATAACCAGTGACACCCAGTTTGATTACCGCTATGAGCGCATACAACACGGAAGCGATGCCTCGGGGCCCAAACCACGCGATGAACCACATTCCAGGGCCGTCAAGGCCTGCGCCTTGAAGACATAAGACGACCGGTATCATGCGAATCACTGTGAGACTCAAGATAGCGTAGCAGAGGGCTTCAATATCCCAGTAATGGAACATTGCCGGAACCATAACAAGACCCAATATCAGGAACACGAAAAGGGACATTTGCTGACCTTCTGCCTCTCCGAATTCCTGAATTCGCTCACGAACAGAGTTCGTCTGTGTTCCGAGGAAAAGCCCAGCGAAATATGCTGCAATGAAACCATTTCCGTGAAACCCTTCAGCTAGCGCATACGCAAGCACCGCCATAGATCCTGCAACAAGGCGCTGAAATGTTGGCTGCATCCAATTTTTACGCGATGCGTTGTCTACTAGACGCCCTCCGAACCAACCGATCGTGATTCCAGCCAAGGGGCCAAAAGTGAGCTGACTAGCCATGAAGACGAGCCAGGAATCTGGGTGAGACCCTGCTTGCCCCGCTCCGGACAGAACTGCCAGGCACATAAGGATTGGAGGTAAAGCTATTCCGTCATTGAGCCCGCTTTCTACGTTGATGGCCTGTCGGATATTCTCCGGCAGACGCTTGCTGGTCACCACTGCCTGACCGAGGGCAGCGTCGGTGGGAGAAAGAATGAGCGCCACGAGCGCCGCAACCCACAGGCTCTGGACATTGATCAACCAGGCTGCGGCTACAAAACCCAGCGCCATAGTTAGTGGGAGCCCGATGCCGAGCAGACGGAACGGTAGTCCCCTATTGCCCCGCAACGTCTGCAGATTGACCGTTGAGGCATCCACGAACAAGACAATCACAAGGGTGATTTCGGCAATCAACTTCACAATAGTGGCGTTGAGTTTAACTTCGAACAGATCAAAAGCGAGGGGACCTGCCAATATTCCAATTGCCACAAAGACCATTGGCCCAGAAATGGGGGAGTTCTCAGACACACGCGAGATCAGACCGTAACAAAAGATAAGCAATGCTGCGAAAATTATCGTTGGATAATCAATCATGCGGTCTTCCTATCGCGAGATTATAGATGTTCAAAGATGGATCTCGTTGTCCTAGGATATAAGAATTGGGGCGCTCATGAATGCCTCGCTGATACGGACTACCTGTCTCCTTCGACAAACGTCAATCGTAATGTTCGTCTCGGTGGTTTGATTTCCCATCGATTCCTTGAATCTTTCGGCCGATAAAAACGCTCACGAGGTAGGCTACCACCACCGCTACGTAGAACTGTCCCATAATTACTTCAATAATAGCCAGTCTCTGGGCGAATTCCGTCTTCGGCGTGATATCTCCGTACCCCAGCGACGCCAAAGTGACGAAACTGAAATAGACGAAATGCGATGCCGAGTCTCTCTGCTGAACATTTAAGGAAAACGCTTCAGGATGAAACCAGTCGAGTACAGTGTATATGTGGGCCCAAAACATCCCCAAGATTATATAAAGGTTCACTGCTGAGACGATCAGGTTATGCGTCACATCCTTGGCCCTTAACAAAACTGAGAGAATCTGAACCGCACAGTAGGTATACAAGATGAGGATAAAGATCAAGAACAGGAGGCCGAGGGGTACTCGTGCGGCTTGGTCTGCGGCGACCGGCAGAAGTCTTGCACAGGCCACAAGGACTAAGACCGCCACTGTCGAAAAAAGTATTACTTTCCTTGAAAGGCTCTTCTTCTCGCTGAGGAGCCAAGCCCCAGCCACTCCGATTGTTGCGAAAGGCAAATTTGTTAGAGACGCGGGGATCAGTGGGTCCAAAAGCAAAAGCGCCAGGAATAACATAAGTACCAGCAACGCCTTTTCCCGAAAGACTCGCCCGATATTGATCACTGATTACGCTTCCTTTCGACATGGCATGGAGTTTTATCCGTAGAGATGCGCCTTTAAGGTTTGATGTCCCGCCTAATATCCGTTAAGGGTACCTCCAAAAATTGATGAATTTTTCAGCCATGTCGAGCATGCGGTTTGGGGATCCACGTGTTTTAGAGAGACTGCCCTAAGCATACTATAGTTTTGCCATCAACGCGTCAATAGTCTGAAATTGCAGAGGAATACGTTAGAAAGAATCGGCGTTCCTGCGATATCCGTTTTGGGAAAAGAACGTGGGAATGGGAACGCCGAGGGCTAAGAGGAATTTGTCACAGCCTTCCGGAATTGACAAGATCCATTTAAGTGACGGTTTTAAGGTGCCAAGTCTTACCAACAACCTTTTTCTCTGGAAATGTCTGAAACAGTACATTTGGCCCATAGACTAACATTTTAGCTCGGCTAGCCAAGAATCTAAATGTCCGAATTGGCATCTTGGCATACAGGTGGGAAATATTTCTGGGCAAGCCAGAAGGTGATCCAGGGGCAGGCGGATCTGGCTCGGAATTTTATGTGAAATCGTATTTCGGAGGTGGGTCATGAAAAAGTCAATTAACACAAAAATAAAAAATATAAAAAAGGCTAAAGAAGTTCCGGGCGTGTGAAGCTGATTCTCCAAATTTGGGGAACCCGGTGGAGTCTTCCGCCAGCGAAACGACTCCGACTCAGGGCGTAGGAACCAGCGTTAGGGATGCTGTAACCCTGCCAGAGTTCCGTTTTCCTTTAGCTCAACAACCTGCACGAGTCTTGCCTGGGGGCGTTGCGCGAGAGGCGACAGCAGTCCAATTTCCAGTGTCACAAAATATTGCCGCTGTACTCATGACACTAAAACCCGGTGGTCTTCGCGAACTTCATTGGCACGCCAACGCTGCTGAATGGGCCTATATAATCGAGGGCAACGTTCGGGTAACAATTATCGATCCTCAAGGAGCCATAGAAATAGCAGACTTTGCCCCCGGAGACATCTGGTACTTTCCACGCGGCCATGCCCACTCAATTCAAGGGCTTGGCATGGGGCCGGGTGAAGCGAAGTTCCTGCTCGTCTTTGACAACGGCTATTTCTCTGAATTCGCAACATTCAGCTTCTCTGACTGGCTCGCCCAGACTCCGAAGGAAATTGTGGCAAAGAGTCTCAATGTTCCTGCTTCGGATTTGATAAATCTTCCCCAAAAAGAGGTTTACATCGCACAAGGCCCGCCGCCACCATCGCTCCCGGTGAATCCGATCTCAGGACCGGGAACGGTGCTGTCTCCACCGCTGACTCACAAGTATTCGCTTCGATCCCAAAAACCGTGGAGGCGATACCCCGATGGCGAGGTTCGTATGGCTTCGGCTAAAGAGTTTCCCATTTCCACGACCATGACAGGATCATTGCTCAATCTCAAACCTGGCGCTCTTCGTGAACTCCACTGGCATCCGAACGCTGATGAATGGCAATACATCCTTTCGGGCAAGATGAGGCTCACTGTCTTCGCATCCAATGGCCGGGCTAAAGTTGTGGAACTAGGCGCCGGCGACATCGGTTTTGCGCCTATGGGTTACGGCCATGCGCTGGAAAACGTTGGTGACGGCCCTGCAGAACTCATCCTGGTATTTAACAGTGGTGAATATCAGGAAATTAGCCTCAGCACGGTTCTCGCCGCTCATCCGGCATATCTTTTAGAGACGAACTTCAACTTGCCGAAGGCCGTCATAGACAATCTTCCCAAGAAGCAGGAATTCATCACCTCCGGAACCAAAACAAGGTGATATGGCGTTTTTCTACGGTTAATTCCGAATTGGGCGCTGCGATTCTGTGTCAGAACAGATTTCAATCTCTCTTGAAATACTCGGCATCTGATTGAAAAGAGCAAGGTGACACTCTCTGACACAAGGTAGCAGTGTCAGGAACTGTTAAATGATCCTTACGACGTTGTGTTATTTTACCCCATTATGCTAATCTCTCTTCTCCACAGCGCTAATAGATT
>CAVQDX010000011.1:0-7516 GCA_963711335.1 uncultured delta proteobacterium
ATGGTATGTTTTGCTCTTGTTTCTTTGCGTTGGAGCGCCAAGCGCCAACAGGGGAGAGAATATCGTTATAAAGTCTACCATAGATAGGTTTTAATTTTCGTATATTGAGTAGATTCTGCTTCTTAGTTGTAGGGGGCATAGTCATAAACATTTGTTTATATATAAATGTGCATTAATCAATCCCAAAAGTAACTCAGTCTTTGTAAATTCAGGCGACCTCGGGATTTGACTCACACTGTTCCGCATAACGATTGCGTAACATATTGCCGGCGGGCGGTCCATCAGTATGAGCCACGCGGTACCTGCCCGACGTCAAATCTTCCGTCTGGACGATTGTCAGACCGCAATGTTGCTCATCATTTTTGCAAAATGGTATTTCACGGCGGGTCTGCGCCCACTCCGTCATGCATGTTGACCTCAGCGGCTTCTGTGTTCTGCAGAATGCTCCAGGCTTTCTCCACCTCCCCTGCGGCCCCGTGACAGATCACGACGAACCTGTCGGCTTTTAACAAGGTTTCATACCTGATTACACAGTCTTTTGGGATGCCTATACTGAACAACCCGGCTCCGACGGCTCCAACACCGCCTACAACGGCAGCTCCTTCAAGCGCTCCCACGATCCAACTCGCCAGTGGGCCGGCCACTGCAATGGGACCTATACCGGGAACGATAAAGAAGGCGGCTCCGAACAGCAAGCCCCAGAGCCCACCCCAAAAACCGCCTGTCTTTCCCCATGCCTTCATCCGGTCCCGGATATTATAGTATGCGACCACATGCTCGTCAGAGTGATAGTCCTTACCCACCACAGAAAGCGTCTTCATGTCGAGCCCTGCCTTATGGAGTTCCATGACAGCAGCCTCCGCCGAAGTGTGGGTTTTGTACACTCCCGCGACCGTTTTGTTTCCTAGCATTTTCATAACTTCTGCCTTCGCATTGTGATTCAGTTTTCGCTATGGATAAAAACCTTACTTTGCCTCCAATTCCAAGCAGTTCTGTCGAAAATTAGCTGGGGACGGTAATTCAAAAATAGGCCCACAGCTACAAAGCATGATCCGGAGAACTCAAAAACGTTTCAGATTAGAATAATAAAAACAGTTTTACCGTTGCCAAAGGTAAGCATAGTACGTGCCAACTGAGCTAAACAGACCAATCTCATTCAAAAGCCTAAGCTAATTGGTTGGTTAGGTATAGAGAAGAAACCTTCTGTGAGTTACAAAGCATTTATAACAGAAGTGAGGCGAGTAAATGTACCCGAATATCGGACCACTTAATTCCCCATGTGAGTTTTATCAAAGGGTTACGCATTGGTCTGGCGCCTTAATATCGGTCAGCAGGGTTTGTCTTCCGTCCGAAGTTCGCTCCCAATTCCGATCCGTTTGAATAACACAGGCGCAGAGAGCCGAAGTCGAAAACTTGACACAACCTGTCTTAATATGCGATAATACTTTCAAGCATTTAGGACCTTGGAAGATTTCTTTCCCCCCCACTTCTGAGTGACCCGAAATGCTTTATTTTTTTGTTACATATATTTACTGTGGTTCACCCTTATTAAGGGAATCACTGGAATATTCCTTGACCCCAAAGTCACATAACTATAGAACTCCCTGAAAATTAGGTCAGCGGCTTCCGATTTGTCGCTAACCTAAGTCTACCAAACTGACGCCTTCTGTCACACGTCAGGAGGACCGTGATAGAGGGCGTCCATATAAAATCCATGAAAAGCCAACTATAACAAACACTACGATATTCTATTTAACTTCTAATTGGGGGGTGAGATGTCGGAATAGGTTAGGTTACACGCCAGGATGTCTAGGGGTGCGCGAGAGCAGCGTGAAGATTGTGTATAGTCAGTGACCTCGATATTTGCATAAATACAAGCTCCGATGCTAGACTCGAAATAGAAATTGCTAAGTTTTTGCGGAAGAATAAGGAGTTATGAATGTCAAAGAATCTTATGGAATACTTTAATAAACAGCTAGGTTAGGGACAACTAAGCACGGCGGACCCAAAAGGGAACGTTGATTGCGCATATTTTGGGTCACCTGGTATGGTCGATGAAAAGACCATCGTAATGGGCACGGGGAAAAATCGGACGTATTCAAAATTGCTTGAATAATGCTCATGCGATGTTTTTAGGGAACTTCTACAAATCGCTTTTCCAGTCGTTAGAGTTCGGAAAATTCCCGAGCGCCTCGGCCCCCCCTCTAACGTTTAACTCGTGTAGCGGTTCTCGATTCCTGATCCCGACATTACCTTCGACTTGTGTGACAGGTGGAGTACCCGGCCCGGTTACTCCACCCACGGCTATATATTCAGATGCACGTTATTTCTTCTTCAGGCTGGCCAGACGATCAGAAATAGACAATGTCTTGGTTTCAGGTTCGCCAGCCACTTCAGCCAAAGCCGACTTTATATTGTCATCTTGCCCATTCGGTTCGATGGAAAGAAGTTTAGCTTTCATGTCCGAGCTAGCCGCTGCAGCTTTCGCTTTCTCAGTTTGTCGATTCATCGCTGCCAAGGCAACGCCTAGGTTGGAAGTCTGGCTTTTCAGCCCCGCCGTTGTTTGAACCTTATCTGCCCTCGCCTGTGCGCGTTGACGTTCCAATTCGGCTCGCTTCATATCTCTGCGGCCCTTTTCCAAAGTGTCCTTAGCCGTTTTGACCTTATCCGCAGTAACTTGGGCCAATTCTTCCAATTCTTGGAAATAAGCGTTGGCCTCTTCAGTCTCTTGAGCTTCTCGTTCGACCTCTGGCTTCAATTCCTCTAAGTTTTTCATAAGCTTGTTTAAGCTATTTGTTAGTTCCTGGGCTTTAGCTTGATCACCCGCTGACTGACTTTCCTCGAGTCTCTTGTTCAATATTTCAGCGGCGGAAAGTAATTTGTCGTAATTTTTTTGAGCCACAAGAGTTTCGGCCTGGTCTCGGTCGTATACTGCCCTGGCTTTACCCGCCTCGCCGGTTATTTTATCAAGTTCGCGGATCATCTCTTCGATCTCAGCTTGAGACGCTGTCTCCGGGTCCCAGGAAACGATTTTCTGAGTGATAGTTTCGCCTACTTTTCCAAGTTTTTCGATACCAAAGCTCCTAAGGAATCCTAACATTCCGCCCATTAATCTTCCTCCTGACTGCTTCTAGATTAGTTAACTTTTATTCATCTTGGTCTCGGAGCGTTCCTGACCGTTCTTGCGTTTGTTTTTCAAATTACGTCTCAAGAGAATTAGAGACAACCCATATTGTGATTTAACCTCTCCTTTCGACCATTATCAGAGGCTTAGTAGTAAATTCCAGCAATTCTCCACGATGATAGGACTGTAAGTCAGACAAAAATACAATCTGGACTCTTCATTCTCAATGTCGCCAAAATTTTCCGGGGAGTCACCTCAATAAAAGAAATCAGCCAATGAATCAATCCATGATGGAATGACCCACAATAAGCATTAACAAAAGCGAGGCCGATACCAACGGACTGGTATGAACCAGATAAGTCCACTTTCTTATAGCTCGTGGAGCTATTCTGAATTTGATCAAGAGGCCAATTAACGCCAAGCAAGCCACGACGAATAGACCCCATTCGGGCAGAAAGGTAGACCGGCAATACGACAGGAAAAAATGTACAGACGCCAAGACTATCGCCAGCGGGTTAATCAAGTAATGGAAAGGCATGCCAAATCTCTTTTGAGTCTGATTTATGCGCTTGATTCTTTCCTTCGTATGGGTAGAAAGAACTGAGAGCTTTAAGGCCGCTTTCGACGCAAGGCTTATCGCAATAGTTATATTGGCGATGGCGAACAGCAAAGCGGCCACTTCCCCAGTAGCTTCATTGCCTTTATCTTTCTCCGGGTGTAAAAGGGCTCCCGAAATTGTCACGTTTTTTGTAGTATGACGGATGTGGTCATCGTCAGCATACAGACCGGCGAAAAGAGACAATATTGCCAATAGCAATGTTGTGAGAACAGTGTATTGGGCCAATTTTCCCATGATTCGCCTCCCTTTGTTTCCTGAAAAGGGCGGCCTAGCTGTCAGGTGAAACCTGTACAAACCAGACCGCCCGGACTTAATCAAAAATCGAAGACCTTACCGAACCAGGATTCTTTCCGCTTGTCGTGGTGATTATCTGATTTGTGATCATGTCCTGATCGCAGATGACGATTCTCGCGATCAGGAAAAGACTGAGATGGGACATTCGATTTCTCTATGATTTTTTCCAGTTCTCCCCTGTCGAGCCATATCCCGCGACACTTCGGGCAATAGTCGATTTCGATTCCCTGCCGATCAGTCATCAATAAGTCAACGTTACAGATAGGACAAATCATTTGTGACTCCTCTTCGAGATTTATTTGAGACGAATGAAACTTTTCTGATCATGCCGATGGACATCTTACGAGGTTGGCCAGTCATGTAGTGCTGATAAACCTCCTCTTGATGTTGCAATCCCAGTCGCCGATCAACCTCCAGTTTTTCGCTGGAACATTCCCAGGGGATCTTTCAGTAGTTGGTCTTTCAAATTGCCTCCGGTTTCTTGAATCTGTCGCTTGGCTGGCTCATAGCCTTGTCGTCCCGCTTTGGCAAACCACTTGGCTGCTTCCATGATGTCTCTGGGAACACCTCTCCCGCGTGTGTACATAGTTCCCATTTTGTATTGAGCTTGACCGTTTCCTTTTTCCGCGGCCTTTAGATACCATTTGGCGGCCAGTTTGGAGTCCTGCGGTACCCCCAACCCCTCCTCATACATTTTGCCGAGTTTATACTGGGCTTCTGCATTTCCTGCTTCTGCAAGATTTCGGCACTCCTCAAGGGCGCCGACTGCAGGTTGGTTATTTTGCTCTGCTGCGGACGCAGTTTGAAGTAAGAATCCGATTGTCATCGAGACAACTGACAAAAACACAAGAGGCGTTATTGCCCGGAATGTTTTGAGGAAAGAACGAACAAACCATATTTTGTGAGGTTTGTTCGCAGATTTGTTTGGGGTCTTAAAGATCCTCGTAAAAACTATATAATCGGTCATTTCATATTTCTCCTCTTGTTCTCGGACCCTCAAAGATCTACCGTAATTTGTGGGACGAGATCGAGACTGTGGCTCGCAATCTGGCTCCCTTTCGTCTACGCCTGCATTTAGGTGTCCTTGAATGGACCTCTACGTAAAGAGGCTTTATGAAGTATTTGGCGTAAGCACGATCTTGCTCCATTAATGAGCTAAGGCACGTGATGGCGTGCGCTCGCCAATGTTGAAAAGCAACCGGCTCAAAATCAGTGTCAATGACATTCTTCCCGGCTTCTATCATATCGTCGAACTGTTTCTCAAAACTCATCGACTGACTCCTCTTAGGATGAACTGCGTGAAACAAGCTGAATCTTGATAGGCGCTTCGGAAGGACATTTTCTTCACCAGGACTCTTCGAGTTGATCGGTTGTGAAAGGTAAAAACCTGAATTCCACCGCAACCGTTTTCTCGGGAATTACCGGCTCTTAATGGAATTGTGTTCCACTATCCATCCGTGAGCTTGATCTAGACTGCAAAATTAACGAATTAGGGATTGGTGAGGGTCAAATGATGAGGACAACCGTACGAAGAAAAGCCAAAGATCTGGAAACAGCAATGGGCGCTCGGAAAAATGAACCATCCGAGGAAGCGCCTGTCCACAACAAGGCGTCAAGGAAAGAATCGGCGTGAGCAGCTTGAAAATTGTCCGAAGCAGCGCAGGCAAGTCGAGAATTTCCTGGCCGAAATGCGCTCGCAAAAACCGGAATGTCTGAACAGCCGGGACACTGATGCGATGATTCCGGAGTAAGCGGGATACTATCAGGCTCTTTTTGCGTATCACAGCATCCGGTTCCCTCAAAACACCACACCTGGTCCAGAGATCCAAGAGATCCTAGAAAAAGCGCTATGAGAAGACCGAGCCAGATTCTAAAATTCCGCTTATTCATTTCATTCAATCCGATTCCACGTCCTTATTATTTCAGCGACAATTCGCGATTCAAATCGTTCCATATAGAAATCTTTTTCTACCGGTTAAACAACCCCAGTGGTAAGCGCCTGCCGATTCCATGTTTTTTTAAGGATTGCTCTTTCACGCCGAAGATTGCATGGGTCGAAAGTGCAGACATGGCAATCCGGCTCGACGCATGGGTCAAGATGAATCAACACTTCAGATGTAACACCGAAGTGGTCCAAAAAAATCTTTTCCAATTCTTTGACCTCCCGGTGGGCAGCCTCAAGGGGCAATTCTCGCTGGAGGACCAAATGAAAATCCGCATGTACCCTGCTGCCCGATTTCCAGGCCCTAAGACGATGTACATCGATCCACAAATCCTTCTTTTGGAGTAACAAGAAATCGCAGATTTCATCCAACAGTTCGGGATCCGAGGCGTGCATCAATCCTCCGTATGCCTGCCGGACAAGTTTGAAGCCCCAGAAAACGATATTCCCTCCAGCGACGCATGCAATAATACCGTCGAGTCTAATCCACCCTGTAAAATAAACTAGCACCAGACCGATAAGAACTGCGCCGGAGGTGAAAACGTCTGTAAGGAGATGCTTGCCGTCAGCCTGAAGGACAATTGAATTTGGACGCTTGCCTACCTTAAGCAGGACCAGTCCAAGGACAAGGTTCCCCATACCGGCCAGAACGAGAAACACTAGCCCTTTCTCAAGATTGGGCAATTCCTGTGGATGTAGGGCCTGCTCGATGCCCTCAAAGAAAATCCCTACCGCTGCGGCAATTATGAGCGCCCCCTCGAACCCAGCGCAAAAGAATTCAATCTTTCCATGACCATAAGGGTGGTCTTCATCGGCGGGCTTGGCTGAAAAGACTATGCTACCAAGTCCGAATCCGCTGGCAACAACGTTGATTATAGATTCCAGAGCATCAGAGAGAATTGCGGATGAACCGGTAATCCAGTAGCCTAAGAACTTGAGCCCCATCAAAACTATTCCGGCAGCGAAGGTTACCAGCATCACGATGAAATTGGTCCTCAAGTCGGACCCGCCTGTTGGTTGCATGGCTGGTTTAGGCTGAGCTTGACGGTTTACTGCATTTGATGGATGATTCTTCATCCGGACGCCTCCAGTTAAAACGAAATTTCCAATATATCGATGAACCCCGACGAGAATGGTCTTAATCCTGTTCAGAGCCGAAACATCTAATTCTTCGACACTGATTCTATGGTAAACGACAACTTATTGGTTTGTCATTACTTTTTTAATTCGTACGTCCTGACACAGTTTGACGGGTTGTCAACAAGAAGAGACTCCAAACAAAGTTTCGAGTGTGACTCAGAACAGGCAGCGTAAACTGCAAAGATCCAGTTGAGCGCGCCCGGTGTTGCTATAGACCCAAGGAGGCGAGTCAATGCCTGAACAAAAAAGTTATTCTATTGATTTTGACTCTGACGCTTGGAAATCTTGTTTTCGGCATCGATATGGGCTTGTTTAGGGGGGCATGGGAATTGGGGAAAGCCACCAGACCTTATAGATCATCATTCCAGAATTGTTGTTAATTCTTTTTCTAGCATTT
>CAVQDX010000012.1:0-39908 GCA_963711335.1 uncultured delta proteobacterium
ATCGAGAATTAGAAGTAATCTCCTGTGACATTTACCATTGTATCCGAATTACTAAATCATTCAGACCATTTTGGGTCAAGTGGTAACCTTAACAGCGCCGTGATTAGACACATACAGCGGGGATTCATCCAGGTCCGTGTAAACATTCCTTCGAGCAGTCAAGCCTACTAATCGAATGGATTGGGTACACTAAGGAGTGAACCAAGAAGTGTTTACACAAGAAAAATGTCACTTTTTTCGAATTGTTGCGGATTGTAACTATGGATAACCCCATTTTACTCATGTTTGTCACCGTGACTATTTTCAGCCTCATGCTCGCCATGGGGGTTAGCCATTCTTTTCAACAACTCACGTCCCTGTGGCGTCGACCTGAATTATTGCTCCGCTCCCTCCTCGCTGTAATCGTGCTGGTCCCCCTGGTTGTGGGCTTATTGTTATGGGTGTCCAATTTGTCACCCGCTGTGGCCACCGGTCTAGCTGTGCTGGCCGCAGCGCCTGGCGCCCCGCTCACCTACAAACGGTCCCAAATGGCCGGAGGGGATCCCACATACACCGCCAGCCTACAGTTAACGCTGGCTTTGCTGGCTGTCGTGATTTCACCACTTATGCTAGCTATTTTTAGCGCTCTCTTTGAACTGCCAGGCCTGAGGCTGACCCCTTTTGAGGTGGCCCGACAGGTGGCTCAGGTCACATTCTTGCCGGTTATCACCGGTCTGCTCATCCAGCGCTTTGCTCCGAGGCTTGCTGATGTGATTGGTAAGCCTGTGAGAATGCTCGCCAATGTCCTTTTCATCGTGCTATTTGTCGTGCTGATCATTCTCCTTGTTCTTTCTCCTGACTTACGGATGATGCTGAATTTGGGCGGTCTGTCCAGTGTCGTGATCATCATAATGGTGGGGAGTTCCATGGCCATTGGCCATCTATTGGGCGGCCCATCTCGGGAGCAGCGTTCCGTCCTCGCTATTGCAAGCGTCGCTCGCAATGTCGGACTCGCCCTGTTTATTGTGGAACTGTCGGATTATGCGGAAAACTTCATTCCTACGCTCTTGACCTACATGATTTTGGGCGCTCTCTTGGCCGTGCCTTACTCAGTCTGGAGTAAACGCCAAATGGCGTAGGCGGAAAAAAGGATGAATGCAAAATGATAACAGCCTAGGAGTTCTATATTGAAACAAAATACTTGGAGTCGAGTCGCTTTCAAGATTAGAGCTTTCAAGCTTCTTAAGCGTCAGGGGTAAGATCTCCGGCCTCAAGAGCCCACCGGGGGAGGTCAGTGGGGCGCAGAAAGAGATAAATCTGAGGAGATGCAAATGATTGGTACTACAAATGATGCTGTAGGCCGAAATCAGACTGTTCCCTGGTGGACGGTGTTTCTCGAGGGCATTCTCTCAACTGGTTTTGGCATTCTCATTTTATATTACCCATCTAAGACCTTTGTTGCATTCTTGGCAGCTCTTGGATGGTTTTGGATTTTGGAGGGTTTTTTGGGCCTGATAGGATTAGTGGCAGGGTTGCCTGTTGGATCCAAATGGAGGATTGGACTGATGTGGGGATTGTTGAGTGTAATGGCTGGCATGTTTGTGCTCAACCAGTCGCTCATAGACGTATATCTAACCAGAAAGTTAATCGTATACATAGTAGCTTTGATGGTCATAATCGCCGGGGTTACCTCTATAGCCACTGCAAATCGGCGGAGTGAAACCCGCCGAAGCAAATGGGGAATCATAATCCTGCCCTTGCTTTTCACCATTCTCGGAATCGTCCTATTGTTCACCCCATACATCTCGTTTTACATCATTATGATGCTAACGGGGATGATCTGCTTAACTTTCGGATTGCTCATGACTGTATACTCGGTCATGATGCACAGCGGGCTAGCGCGAGGACCAAGTGAGTAACGCAGACCGAAATTTCCCGTGACTGGCACGTGTACAGTGGACATCGTGCACTATGGCGTGATAATTTTGGTGATTCCACTCGCGGCCTGAGAGCGAAGGATCCACTAGAAGCGTGTAAGACCAAAGCATGGGAGAAACTAGTCTGATACATGCAAGAGAGGTTCAAAAGATCACCGGCGAGTTCGATGCTTCGAAGAGAGCCCAACGATAGCTCACACTGAAAAGGATTACGCCGACAAGATGAGCCATGCTCCGGACAATGCTCGAATAGCGGCTAGTCCAAGGATCGCAGCGCCGAGTCGAGCGGAGCGCAAGATCAAGTGGGGGTAAGATGGAGGATACAGCTTTCACAGTACCGGTGACGCATGATTCGTTATAAAATAAGGTCTTGAGGCGCCTATGAACGCGAAAGTACACTATTGGATAGTTTGTGATGCAGTAGCCTACATAAAGAATTGGGGCACACCTTTGCAGAAGAGAGCCTTGCAGTCTTTGGAATTGGCATACGGCCAACGAATATCCATAAAGGACATTCCATCTTCTGAGAGTGCAATTGAACGATTGGCCGGTTTTGAATCCTGGCACACGGACAAGTTCGCCGACCTGTCTCTGCGACTACCCGGATTACTGTGGAGATCCAAAAGGAATGTGACAGGGCTTTTCGGCCATACGTTCACCGCATTCAATCACTTCATAAATCCTTACCCCGATGTCGACAAGCAGTGGTCCAGCGGGAGTGGTTATTCCTATGACTCTTCTTCCAGGCAGGGATTTGACTCCTTTGTCGTAAAAGGAATATCCAGGTACCTGAGAGGACTAGTGGATAAGGAGAATTCGTTGGTCCTGGATCGGGTCAGACCTGCCTGGCGCCATGGAGCCTCCGAATGGAACGCCAATTTCCAGCGAGGATTTGTAAACACCTCTTTTGTGCCCTGGAGTGTGCTGGCCAAATTCTACTACAGTCATTTTCTTTCAGATCAAAGCAACCCTCTCGAGGTAAGAGGACCCAACTCACATTTGGTAGGACTTCAGCTTCTTGGGCCGGTTTTTCACGCAATCGCCGATGCCTGCTCGCCACACCATATACGACCTGCCTTGGGTTTCGGACACCAGGCTTGGGAAAATTATGTACAATCCCGCGTTTACGCTCGCGAAATAAGCTTGAACCCTGCTTTGATATCTAAGATCATGGATACGCACTCTTTCAGACACGAATCGGCCACAGCGGCAGGTGAGTTCAAAGGACGATTTGATGTCGAGTCTTTCATACATCAATTGAGCGTAGTGACCGCAAAGGTCGTGGGCAGATCAACTTCCTCGACCTGGAGAGATCTGTATGAAGCAGGTGAGAAGTTTTGGAAATGGTACTTGACGGGGCAGCAAGTAGAGGATGACTCGACCTATCTGTATCACCAGGCAGTCGCCGGTACGGTCCACGCAATAGAGAGAGCCTGTCTCGATCTCGAGAGTTTGGGCATTCTTACACATGATTGCTTAAACCACGACGAGAAATTACCGTGCCTCAAGTGTATACAGGACGATGGAATCGAAATGCCCCACAAATCGCTCGGTGATGAGGATATGCCCGCTGAAGAAACAAGACCGGATCCACTGCGAAAGGCATCCGACATGCTCGGTTTTGACCCATCGAACGATTCGAATATCCAGCCGCTGATTAATCAATTTGAGGCGCTATGCGTTAAATCTGGACGTAATGACTGCAGAGGGCGAGATTTTGTGGAAATACTGAACCAGATCGAAACTACGGTTGCCCAGGAATATGATCATCACATGCAACGACCTGGTGACTCCTTTTGCCCTCTAAGGTCAATGGAACAAATTCCAATCAATTCGGACGTTAGCGCCCATTTCGGGGTCGAAACGTTCAGATTGCCGTCACTGTCAGAATGCAGAGATCCAGACCTATTATCGGGATACATGGATAAACTCGATGAGCACTCTGAAGTGGCGCACAAGCTCGAATTAACTATGTGCGCCGCCTCCCTGGCTCACTTGAAGGCCACGTGCGAACTCAACGAATCTCGTTGTCGAAGAATTGATGAATTGATCGATGCCCTGCATCACGAACGAGATGACATTTGATCGAATTTTCGTGACTCTTCGCGTCTGCTTCTTTGATTGTGATTAGGTTTGAGCAGTTGTTGCGCTTAAACCGATGTCAATTTTTCCCGGACCAACTATCCGTAGAATTTCATTGATCTCAAGATTATCCAGAAGAGGTTCGCAGCTAACATCCGTTGCCGTAGGTGGATTCACAAGCTGGATTCACCATATTGTCAACAAATGGTTCGCCGGTGTATCGTTGAACGGAACCTGTTTGAGAGACGGGATTTTGTGTTGCAGCCGCAATGCATACAGGGGATATGTCATGACAGAAGCGCCGATCGTCGACGAAAAATCTGCCGCTATTTTTCTTGTTTGTATTTTCTACACCATTCACATGATAGAGGAATTTTCTTTCGGCTTTGTTGAATGGGCAGATCGTTATTTCGGACACTTCGACTGGACACAGAATTTACTTGGGAATTTTATATTCTTTGTGTTTGTTGCTGCGGCTTGTTACGGGTACCGCGAAAATCAGACCAGATACCTCTGGGCTGGAATGTCCGTCGTAATGTGGATTTTGGCCAATTCATTTATACATATTTCATGTACTACGCTCGGCCGTGAGTATTCGCCCGGTGTCGTGACAGCGGTACTTATTTATTTGCCGGGCGGAGTATACTTTCTTGTGAAGTGGGCCGGGTTAGGTTTGCTTACCTGGAGCAATATCATCTTTTCATTCCTGGTAGGAGCAATGTTTTTTATGCTCGTCCCCACATTTGCAAGGGCAGTATATTTTCATGCTAGGCTTGCAAAGTTATTTCAACTGATTAGGTGAGTCACGCTCGACGGTAGCCAAAGAGAGTTATCTTGGATTTGGGGCAATTCACGTTGTAATGTAAGGAGATGCCGGATGGGAAAGCTCGTTCATACATGCGTTAGCAGGATCGAACGGGAAGATGGCCCCACAAGAAAGGCCATTATTAAAGGTTTTCCAGGCGAGGTTTACTACGGAGTCCACGGCGGTTAAACACTAAGAATCCAAAGTTTGGTAACGGAGATCTTAGTGAGAATCGAAAAAAGGTCCGGCAAAGGATGTTGAATTGGAGAACAGGACAGAGAACAAGGACGAATCGGAGTGTCCTACCAAGGAAAAGCGACCCACCGAAAAAACCGGTCAAATTACCGGACGCTTACTTCGATGTCGGGATTTCATTCATAGAAACATCGTAGATCCTTTGTCTTTCTCGAAAAACCCTCCGTGGTTTGACGCTCGGGGAGTGGCGATAGGCCTGTTTGTAGCTTTAGGTATTCCTATTGGAGGTCATACCGCTACTCTGGGTTTGTTGCTCCTAATGGTACGCTATAATTTCCCCATGGCGTTTGCTTTCACGTGGATCGTTAATCCGTTAACGGTAATACCGATTTATTATGGATACTATTGGGCTGGGGGTTTCTTGCTGGGTCACTCTACCGCTATGGGTATGGAAGATTTTAGACAGACGATGGCTCCAATACTTGATGCGGGCAATTTCCTGCAAGCGTTGAAATTGTTTCTCTACTTGGATTTTGGAATTCTGGAAAAATGGATGTTGGCCGCTCTGTTGGTTTCCACACTGTTTGCAGTTCTCGGTTATATTGCAGCTTATTTCATTCAAACCCACCGTAAAGAGAAACATGCTATTACACCCTGATGTATCGGCGGTTGGCTTAGCAATCTTCTCTTGACACCCTCTGCGGTCGTGCCTTATACAGCCCGATTCATATTTTTTGGTGGAACACGATGACAATTTCGAGGGAGGAACGGACATGACAAAAGCTGAAATACTGGACAAACTTGCAGAGAAATGCCAGATGACTAAAAAACTCGCCTCAGAATCGGTTGATCTGGTCTTTTCAGCTATTTCCGACGTGTTGGTTGCGGGCGACGAGATCTCAGCGCCAGGTTTCGGAAAGTTCTCCGTGATTGTTAGAATATTTGAAAACTCGGATTATAATGCTTCGAGCCATTCAACTCCCAATAATAATCTCTGGAATCAGTTGGTTAGGTGGAGTCTTCACTCGAGCCAACGCACCCATATAGAAACATGAGAATTCGCCAAAGTAAGATGAGACTTTTTTCAATTCGAAATTTATGCCAGTAATTGAACCATTCTAGCTAACCACACTGTCAAAAAGGTAACATTTTTTGATACTATATATCACTATAAAAAATAATGATAAATATAACACCAAGAATATATTGGGATAAACTGGCGTAGGTAACTAACTTCAACAGGCTCAAAATCCCTTGGGGCATGTCCCCGTGACGGTTCGACTCCGTCCTCAGGCACCACAAATCATTAGGCTTTTTAAATAGACGCATCAAGGAAACTGACTCGTAAAGCAAGACATTTTGGAAAAAGGTAACATCAGACATTCCTGAATATCTATTTTCTGGCCCTTGATACCGCTAAAATTTCCGTTAATCTGTGGTCGCAAGTTAATTTGTCTATGGCGTTGACGAGTTCATAATAATCTATAAACCCATGCCTCTGTGAAACGTCTAACTTTCGTCGGCGTGGCCCAGGTCGGCCCCCGAACCTCCGAATCTATCCCCGATCTACGAGCATTGGTCTCCCATGTATGGCGTAGATCATTTATACGAGGTCCCAGATGTGACCATTCCAACTTTGCCATTGCCGATTTCCATCGATCTGCCCGACGTCAATTATATTTGTGCGCTGGTTCCAACCCTGATTTCTCTTACCGTGAGAAAATAATATCAATTGTAGTCAGTGGACCATATAATAAGTTATTTCGGGGAGTAGGAGCGTGGCGCAATCAGCATGTCAGCTTCAGACACATTGCGACTTCGGCAAGTCGCTGCTCCTACAAGACTCCAGTGTCAGCAGCGAACCCGAATATGCGGCGACATTGAACGCTAATTGGGCCGATCACAAGGGATATTGACTGATGACAGACAAAATGGATCTGACCAACAGTAGGAATTGCGACATTACCCCGAGAAACGACGCCGAGGAAAAACTCAGTAAGTCTCCCGACTCGTCTTTAGGACTAAAGGCTAACAGCCCAGAAGCGCTTATCCACGAACTCCAGGCCCACCAGATTGAACTTGAGATACAGAACGAGGAACTGAGAAGAATCCAGATCGAATTGGAAGAATCACGGGACAAGTACCAAAGCCTCTACGATTTCTCTCCTGTAGGATATTTTACCTTAACGCACAATGGGTTTATTACAGAGGTCAACCTAACCGGAGCGGCGCTACTCGGAATACCACGACCAAAATTGATTAACAGTCAGTTTGGGCGCTTTGTTACCCCCGCGACCGAACGACAGTGGCGCCTGCACATCACTACCGTGCTGGGTCATGAAGAGAAACAGTCCTGCGATCTGACGCTTAAACGTGAAGACGGCTCAATCTTTTATGCCAGTCTGGAAAGCATCCGAATGGATGCTCCAGTTGAACTGCAACGGTCTGATGACTCCTCCTACGTTATACGTATGGCGGTGAGTGGCAATGCGCAGAAATACCGTCTCTTGTCCGAAAACGCCTTGGACGTGATCTGGGAAATGGACCTTGATCTGCGTTTCACCTATGTCAACCCTGCTATTGCGCAACTAACAGGACACACCCCAGACGAATGGATCGGGACTACGCTGGCTGAACACTGCGATGAAGATAACTTCAGGAAGATGGCCCAGGTGGTATCGGAAGAGATTTCAAAAGGAGTTGACGGTTCAGGAGCCATTGTAGAGGCCGTGATGCTGAAGAAAAACAGGCAACCGTTTTCGGTTGAAATTCGCGGGAAGGTCATGTTTGCTGAGAATGGGCTCCCTATTGCCCTGCAAGGAATCACGAGAGACATCACCGAGCGTAAACAGGCAGAAAAGGCTCTTTGGATCAAGACGCATCAACTCGACGAGCGCGTAAAGGAACTGAATTGTCTTTATGCAATCTCAAAACTAGTGGAGACGGGTGGCAAATCACTGGATGAGATTCTTCAGGGAGTCGTTGATCTCCTCCCACCGTCCTGGCAATACCCTCAAATCACCGGCGCAAGGTTGACCTTCCAAGATCGAGAATTCAAGACAGAGAACTACAGGGCGCCCATCTCCAGGCAAACGGTCGGAATCCTGGCGCATGGTGAACGTATCGGCTGTCTGGAAGTCGCTTACTTCGAGGATGCGCCGCAAAGTGATGAAGGACCGTTCCTCAAGGAAGAGAGAAAACTGATCGACACTATCGCTGGAAGATTGGGGCGAATTGTAGAATACAAACAGGTAGAGGAGGCCTTACGGGAAAGCCGTGAGAACTTTCTTACGTTCTTTGAAACGATGGATGACATAGTCGTAGTAGGTGATTCTGATGGGAGGATCATACATACAAACTCGTCGGCATCACGGAAACTTGGATACACTCCCGATGAACTTAACACGATGCGCTTGTTGGACCTGAATCCTAAGGTTCGACGCCAGGAGGCTGAGAGAATCTTATCTGAAATGTTCAAGGGAGAGAGAACGAGTTGTCCGCTTCCTCTAGAGAAGAAAGATGGAACCCTTATCCCCACTGAAAACCGTTTTTGGTTCGGAAAATGGAGCGGCATCGATTGCCTCTTTGGTCTTTGCAGGGACCTCAGCGCAGAACATGAAGCGTTACAGAAATTCAACAGGTTCTTTGACAGTAACCCCACTCTCATGGCGGTAAGTAGCTATCCGGATAGAAAATTCACAGACGTCAATGACAGCTTTGTGTCCACGTTGGGTTTTTCAAGAAAAGAGATCATAGGAAAAACAAGCGCCGAATTGGGCATTTTCGCTGAGCCAGAAATGTATCACCGGGTGGGTCAGGCGCTTCAAGAACAAGGCAGGGTAAGAGATCTCGAATTTCAACTGAGAAAGAAAGATGGGACTTTGGTTGACGGGCTTCTTCAGGGTGAGATTATCAACAACCAGGGGCAGATCAGCTTTCTCAGCGTAATGGTCGACATCACCGAGCGCAAGCGTGTTCGGGTAGCGCTTGATAGAGAACGTGACCGTGCCCAAAAGTACCTGGACATTGCGGGAGTCATGCTTGTGGCCTTGAACGCTGAAGGCAACATCACGATGATGAATACAAGGGGTTGTGAGATCCTGGGCTATGAGGAAGACGAGATTATCGGCAGGAACTGGTTTGATGTTTGTTTACCGGAAGAACTGGGTGAAAGCGTAAAAAGTGTTTTTGAAAAATTGATGACGGGTAAAATTGCTTCCGTGGAGTATTACGAAAATCCTGTTATTACAAAAGACGGCGAACAACGCCTGATAGCGTTTCATAACAGTGTAATACGCGATGAGTCAGATCGAATAGTCGGGATATTGTCTTCAGGGGAAGATGTCACAGACCGCAAGCGAGCGGAGGAGGCTCTAAGAGACAGTGAAGAGCGCCAGCGTAGTTTGGTTGAACATCTCCCGCAACGAATCTTTATCAAAGACAGAAATTCGATCTACCTGTCGTGCAACAAGAACTACGCTTCAGACCTGGGGATCACCCCAGACGAAATCGTGGGTAAGGATGACTTTGCGTTCTATCCCCCCGAGCTGGCTCAGGCGTATCGCGCCGACGATCAGGCTTGTATGGCTTCCGGCATGGTTAAAGACATTGATGAAGAACCCTATAAAGCAGATGGTCGAGAGCTGTGGATACATACTATCAAAGTGCCATACCGCGACACCCATGGACGAGTCATTGGCGTGCTGGGGATCTTCGAAGACATCACAGACCGCAAACGATTGCAGGCGGAACGGTTGGAGATGGAACGGACGCTTCTACGTGCCCAGAAACTCGAATGCCTTGGCGATATGGCCGGAGGCGTCGCCCATGATTTCAACAACCAATTAGCGGTAATCTTGGGCAACCTGGAACTGGCTGTTATGGACCTGACTGACCATTCGGAAGTAGAGATGAGTATCAAGAACGCTATTGCTGCGGCCAAGCTGTCAGCGGAACTCTCTCGCCAGATGCAGATCTACACAGGTAATCTGTTGTACGAGCCTTTAGCCTTGGATCTCAACGAGTTTCTGAACAAGAACCGGCACATGTTGAAATTGAGTATTTCCAAACATGTCTCTTTCAACTTCGATGGCTGCAACACACTTCCACCCATTAAGGCTGATCCGGATCAAATACAACGATTGGTAAAAAATATATTGGTCAACGCCTCGGAGGCGATTGGCGACAATGACGGTGAGGTGACCATTAGAACCGGTGTTATTGATTATGATGAGAGATATCTGAGCCTTAGCCGCCTCGAAGAGAAGCCGGCTCCGGGCCGTTTCGTCTTTCTGGAGGTTTCGGACAATGGTTGCGGTATGGACGCCGAGACACTGCAAAGGATATTTGATCCTTTCTTTACAACAAAGTTCTTGGGTCGTGGACTGGGCATGTCCGAAGTAATGGGAATAGTAAAGGGGCATCACGGCGCTATAGCCGTGGAGAGCGAAGTTGGGAAGGGAACAATAATAAGTGTTCTGTTTCCTTTGTCAAAAGAGGTTCGGACCTCGATTGTTCCGGTCACGGAACCAGTTGATACAAAGCCTTCAGGGCCAGACACCTCTGACCAACGAAAAACTATTCTCATAGTAGAGGATGACACAGGCGTTCGCAATCTTGTAGTTAGACGCCTGGGGGTATTGGGCTATAATACGATAAGCGCTGTTGACGGAGAGGAAGGTGTGAGTAATTTCCGGGAGCGCTTCAACGAAATTGATTTGGTGATACTAGACTTCGCAATGCCCAAAATGAATGGCGTTGAAGCTTTTGGGGAACTCATACGGATCAAGCCCGACGTGAAGGTGATCCTGTGCAGCGGTCATACTGAAGACGTTGTAGCGCAAAACTTCCCTGGTCAACGTCCTGCCGCAGTTTTGCATAAGCCCTACAAAATAGAAGACCTGAAGGAAGAGTTGGAGCGTTTGTTGGGAACTACTGGTTAAGCCGATTTTTGGGGAAACAAATTAATGACCGACAAAACCGATCTGGACAAGGATGGTAAAAGTCAAAGCGCCTCGAGTGCTATGGCCGAGAATCTACTTGGCATGTCTCCCGAGACGATCAATGATCTCAAAGGTAAAACCCGTGAAGAGATCATTCACGAACTCCAGGTCCACCAGGTCGAACTGGAGATGCGGAACGAGGAACTGAAGAGAGTTCAGTTCGAATTAGAAGAATCTAGGGATAAGTACCAAGACAAGTGCCAAAACCTTTATGATGTCGCTCCTGTGGGGTATTTTACCTTAACCCGCAAGGGGCTTATCAAAGAGGTTAACCTGTCTGGGGCTGCGCTAGTTGGAATTCCTCGTCAAGAATTAATTGGCCGTGGTTTTAACTACTTTGTGGCTCCTGAGAGCTTGCGTCTATGGAATAAGCTACATCCTAGCCGTGCTTGGGCATGAAGAGAAGCAATCCTGTGATGTAACGCTCAAACGGGAAGACGAATCATCATTTTATGCCCATCTCGACGGTAAACGAATTGACATGGCGCCTAAACCACGGGAGGAGACTGGGGAAACCCTCTCAATCAGTATGGTGGTCAGTGACATTTCAAAACGTAAAATGGCGGAAGCCGAAATCAAAGCGCTTAATGAAGACCTCGAAAAGAAGGTATTGGAGCGGACTGCTGAACTGGTTCACGCAAATCAGGAGCTCAGAGAGGATCGAGAAAGTCTGAGGCGAATGGCGCGCGCTCTTAAAGCGCTCAGTTACTGCAACAAGAACATGGTAATGACCCAAGAAGAGTTACCGTTCCTCCACAACATATGCCGGCTCCTGGTGGAAGTTGGGGGATACCGGATGGCATGGATCGGTTACGCTCGTGACGATGAAACCAGGACCGTTCAGCTGGCGGCTCACGCTGGCTTTGAGCAGGGATATCTCGAAACTGTCAAAATAACCTGGGCTGACGAAGAATCGGGCCGAGGCCCGACCGGTACGGCCATCCGTATGGGGAGGCCCGAAATAAATAGAAACAGCGCAACTAATCCCTACTGCGACCTCTGGCGTCCAGAAGCCACGAGTCGAGGCTATGCTTCGTCTATCGCTTTGCCTTTAAGTGTCAATAAAAGTGTGATTGGCGCATTGACAGTCTATGCGAGCGAGCCTGACGCTTTCGATCAAGAAGAGTTGGGACTACTGACACAGTTAGCTGATGACGTAAGTTACGGAATTACTGCGATGAGGACTCGTCTTGAAAGAGAACAAGCGCAACAAGAACTTGATCGGATGACGCGGCGACATGAGTTAATCCTTACGTCCGCCTGGGAAGGGATCTTTGGGGTGGGTCTGGACGGGAACTACACTTTCGTGAATCCGGCTGCAGCGAAAATGCTGGGTCGAGAAGCTCGCGATCTTATCGGTCAACGCTGTCATCTGATGAACTCGCAACAGAAAGAGGGAGATAGCCGCTGTCTGGAAGAAGGATCAAGAATCCCCTCTATGCTTTTGGACGGTGTTCCACTTCATTTAACCGATGAAGTCTTTTGGACAATCGACGAGACTGCTTTCCCCGTGGAAATTACCATCACCCCGATTGTAGAAAAGGGCAAGATCACTGGAAGCGTCGTAACTTTTTGGGACATCACCGAACGCAAACAGGCGGAAGATGAACGATTAGCAAATCTAATTGAAATCCAGGACTTGTACCATAACTCTTCGTGTGGATATCACTCCCTCGATTCGGACGGCAAATTTGTCAGGGTAAACCAAACAGAATCAATGTGGCTCGGATACACCATTGATGAAATGCTCGGGGGTATGAAATTTCCAGACATCCTTTCTAGTGAATCAGTGAAAACCTTTGAAAAAACTTTTCCAGCTTTCAGACAACGGGGGTGGACAAAGGATCTTGATTTCGAATTCGTAAGAAAAGACGGAACAGTATTTCCCGTATTATTGAACTCTACCGCCATCACTGGACCATCTGGGGAATATGTTATGAGCCGGTCCACCGTTTTTGACATTACGGAGCAAAAAAGGAGTCAGGAAAATTTATTACAAAGTGAAAAACGTTACAGAGCCCTTTATGAGGACTCCTCTGACGGGGTGCTGTTAATGGATGATGGCGCGACTATATTGGACGCTAACAATAAAGCGATTGAACTGTTCGGATACACTTTGGAAGAACTCAGGAGCAAAAAAGTTTCAGATTTGATAGATCCACAAAGTTTTGAAACAAAACCGTTTATTTTCGAGATGATGCTTGTCGGTGAGACAATTCGTCTTGAATGGCCGATGTTGAAAAAAAGTGGCGCACTTATCTTTGTGGAACTTACCGGCCGACGTGTGGGAAAAAACCTTTTTCAGGGTATTTACAGAGATATTACTGAACGGAAACAGGCTGAAGAAGAACTTAAGAAAAGCGAACAGCGCTTCAAGGCCATCTTTGAAGGAGCTAACGACTTGATTTTCATCAAGGATCTCTCCTTGAGATATACGCATGTCAATCCCGCTACTGTAAAACTTTTTGGTGTCCCGGTATCAGAAATTTTGGGAAAAACCTCTGAAGATTTCTTCGACAAAGAGGCGGCACGATATATTGTAGAGATTGACTCTAGAGTTTTGAACGGAGAGCGGATTGAAGATATAAACATCAGAAAAGTTAAGGGTATCCCCATGACTTTTCATGATGTCCGTGTGCCCATGCGTAGTGAATCAGGCGACATTATAGGGGTTTGCGGAATATCTCGGGATGTAACTGACCTTAACAAAATACAGGATAGGCCAAAGCTTGATCCGCATGAATATCGTTCGGAGGCCATGAAATCCGTTCTAGACCTAGCGACGTTCGCAGCGCCCGGGAGAAGCGTGATTCTGCTTTTGGGTGAGAGTGGCGTAGGTAAAGATTACTTCGCCAAATTCATACATCAACGATCGAGCCATTCCTCAGGACCATATTTCTCCATCAATTGCGCCGCTGTTCCCTCAGAACTAGCGGAGTCTGAACTCTTTGGCCATGAAGCTGGGGCGTTTACCGGCGCAGGCAGACGAAAGCGAGGCCTATTGGAACTGGCTGAGGGCGGAACTCTCCTACTAAACGAAATAGGAGAGCTTTCTCCCGCCCTTCAGGCAAAATTCCTCACCTTTCTTGATACCAGGAAATTTACCCGAGTGGGAGGACAACAGGAAATAGGCGTCAACTCGCGCATTCTTGCCGCGACAAACAGAGATCTCCAACATGAGATATCGAAGGGTCGTTTTCGCGCGGATCTCTATTACCGGTTGAATGTGCTCTCAATAACGATTCCACCTCTTCGGGAACGAGCTGAAGATATGCCGATTCTGGTTGCGCAGTTGCTGTCCACCCTGGCAGAAGAGCTGCACATGAATTTTGCGCCGGAATTGACGGCCGAAGAGATGGCCAAGCTTTACAATTATCAGTGGCCAGGCAACATCAGGGAACTTAGAAACGCTCTGGAACGTGCGATAATCCTTTCAGGCGGTGGAGCCATAAAATTGGATATCGACCGATCTGGGCTTTGTGACGCTGTCTCATCAAAGTCTGGAGTTACAAAAATTCGCGATACTTCTACATTAGTCGATTCGATGCAGAATTTGAGCCGCTCAATGATCGAGGAAGCTCTAGCACGCTCAAAGGGTAAAAAGGGATTAGCCGCGTCCTATTTAGGTGTTTCCCGTTATTCATTGAGGCGAAGGATAAAAAAGCTCGGGATTGATGTGCGCAACTGATCCATTTAACCTGTTAAGGAGGGCTAAAACGCACGTAGGTCAACAACTTAAAATTACACAACAAATTGAATGCGTTGGTAATGTTGGGCGAAGGCGCCACAAAACATCTTCCCGTCAAAACATTCCTGCTCACTAATCTAGCGTTTCTTTTGAGCTATAAACAAAAATCCACATCTTTAACTAATCGTTCTCATTTCACTTTTCATCAAGATCCAGGCATACATCTTCAAATGGCATGTGTATTGCTAACCTAAAGCTTAATGAGACAAATTTTCTGTGTTCAGTTGTTTTTGATCGTTGTTCCTTCGCGCATATCTGGGAATTGTCGCGAAAAGCCGGGCTGTAACATTTCCGAGAAGGGTTCGCATGGCAAGGGGTTATCATGCGGTAGGTCCCCAAAATCTTAGAATTAAGACATTCCAATGTAACTAGAAAAGAAGCATGATGAGTTATCTCCGCTGGGAACATAGGGCTAGGGCTGTTTATTGGGTAAGAAAGGAGGCCACGATGAAAATGGATGGAGCGCCGGTTCCTCACAATGAGGCGTTCAATGACAATGGGAAGTTGGTCTCACTCACTGAATAAGTCTGAAGTTCCCATTGTTCGTAAGGCCGTACAAATAATTAGTAGCAAAGTCAATTAATGTTGAGAACCGGCCGTACGACAATTGTTATGAGCGCCTTACCGGGACGAGATGGATTCCTGTCAATTGATATTCCTCCAGGCGGGAAACACTGTTCAGATGATGTCACGCTCCATTTCGTCTCACTGGGCCTTAAATTGCTGATTTCCATGTATTTGATGAGACAAAAAAATACCGGCCAGGACAGCCGGTATAGTGACTTAGAGAAAAGACAGGGGTATATGGAAGATGGATATCCCTTTCCTCGAAATATCATCTAAAAAGAAGGTACTTAAGTGGACGAAGATAGATTAAACAACTTTCCGGCGTGGCGCCAAAAAGCTCTTTTTGGTTCCAGAATTAGAATTCCCCTGGGTGGCAGTCCCATGAAATGCTGCGATCGTACGGCGCTAAAGCAGCCATAACATCAGTTTTCAGAACCTCCCAAAGCTCTTTTTTGTGGGTTATCACCAAAATCGTATGTTTCCGGATCTCTAGAATTTTCCCCATGACTCTATTTCGTGAAATGATCTGATCACCCTGTTGTAGATTCATGATGTTTTCTCCCCGTAAGATGTTTGTGCTTTGAGAAGTCCCGGCCCGATCGGTGAGGCCTTATTACCGGTCCTGGTTATAACCCTATTAAGTAAGTCAACGGCCAGACAAAAAAGTTCGTTTAATGTGAGGTTTTCTCCTTACACCTGCTGTACTGTTTCCCCTCTTCAAAGCTGATTAGCCCTGTTATGCTACTGCCCCAGAGTCCTCTGGCTTTATAAGCTGTGACAGAACGCTATAAAAAATCTTCGTGTCTATTGGTTTGAAAATGTAGGCGTCACAGTCAGCTTCCCTGGCTTTTGCCTCGTCATCTTTCATGGCATGGGCCGATAGAGCGACTATGGGGATATGAGCCGTGGCGGGATTACTCTTTAAAACTTTGGTGGCTGTTAGTCCGTCCATGCCGGGCAGAGAGATATCCATAAGAATGAGCGAAGGTTTCTCGAGTTCAGCCCTCTTTATTGCCTGTTCACCGGAGAAAGCCTGCAGTGCATCGTATCCTCCGGCTTCCAGCAAATCTGTGATAAACTTCATATTGGATTCATTATCTTCGACTACAAAAACCTTGGGACGGTTTTTTTCTTCACCTGGAACATCAGGTACCGTCAGGGGTGGGAATCTTCCCAAGTCCGACCCCAGTTGAGCGTCTGTATCTTCTTGAGTCTGGACAAATGGAAAGACGAATTTGAACGTGGAGCCCCGCCCCTCACCCTCGCTCTCCGCCCAAACTCGGCCTCCATGAAGCTCAACGAGTCTTCGAACCAACCCCAGCCCAAGACCGGTTCCCTGTTCCTGTCGTGAAAAAGATGAGTCCAACTGCTCGAACGGCTGAAATATGCGCTCTTTATCATCTGGTTTCAGCCCCACTCCTGTATCGGAAACGCTGACCAGGATCTCTTCCCCTTGCCTTTCAGCTTCCAGTAGAATTGTCCCCCCTGAAGGAGTGAACTTTGCCGCATTGGATAGCAGGTTCATTACAATCTGTTTTAGTCGCACATCATCAGCCTGAATATTTCCATCAAGCTGTTCGGACACTTTCAGGTCGACCGTCAAACCTCTTTTCATGGCCGTTTCCCTGATCATTATCATGCAGTGTCCAAGCAATCCCCGCAAATCGACAGGGGACATTTTAATGTCCATTTTTCCGGATTCGACCTTGGCAAGATCCAGTATATCGTTGATGAGTATCAGTAGATGACGTCCAGCGGACGAAATCTCTGTAAGATATTCCCACTGCTTTTCATTGAGTTTGCCGAACAGTGGGTCCCCAAGAAGATCACAGAAACCAATAACCGCTGTCAATGGAGTCCGCAACTCATGACTCATGTTCGCGAGAAACTCACTCTTGGCTGCGCTTGCGGCCTCCTCCTGAATACGAAGCTGGGACGCTACGGTAAGAGCAAGTTCCAATTTAAGGTGACTCTGCTGTAACTCCTGTTCCGCCCTCTCACGTTCAGCAATTTCCAGCTCCAGCTTTTTATTCGCGTTCAGTAGGTTGTTCGTGCGCTCTTTCACCCTAGCTTCCAGTTCGTCTCTGGCCACCGTCAATTCCTTTTCGGCCATCTTACGAGGCATAATGTCTTCCATTACAGCCAGACATCCTTCGACGCATCCCTGCTCATTTGACTTGGGAGCAAGAATAATTCTGAGACACATTGTCTGCCTCGATTGGCTGGGGTAAAAAAGTTCAGCGCCAATTTGTCTGTCCTCCATCATGCAAGTTTTGAACAGATCTGAAATTCCAGCTTCAACAAGAAGCGGAGATGTAAATATGTTGAATGACTTAGTAGCTTCTGCGTCGGGAGATCCAAATGTCTCCAGAATTGAGCGATTGACTTCGATAATATTCCCCTCCGTGTCCACAAGCACTATCCCTATCGGAACGACATCGAATAGCAGACGGTATTTACGTTCACTTACCCTCAAGGCCTCCTCCGCAAGTTTGCGCTCCGTGATATTCCTTACAACATTAAGACTGTGTTCCTCGCCATCCAACGTTATGATAGAGGACGATATAAGCCCATACTCAATATTGCCATCCTTAGCGCGAAAACGGGCTTCAAAATTTGCGACCTTACGCTCAGCTTTTAATTCCTTTAAAAACCTGTCCCTATCCTCCAGGTTTGCCCATAGCCGTGGATCTAGAGCATTCGTCCCAATGATCTCATCTTCAAAATACCCAAGGTATTGTTTAAAACCTTCGTTTACAGACACAATTATTCCGTCGGATATCCGGGTGATCGAGATAGCGTCGGGGCTTAAAAAGAATGCTTTGCTAAATTTTTCTTCGCTCTGTCGTAGTGCGTCTTCTGTTCGTTTTCGGTCTGTGATGTCTTTTACGATTAAAATGGAATGTTTTATTCCGTTTAGTTCAACAATAGACGCCGACGCCAGGCCGTATCGAATCTGCCCGTTTTTGGTGCGGGCATTGGTCTCGAAGTTATTTACCTTACCTTTGCTTTTTAGTTCCTCAACCATTAACTTTCGCTCTTCCGGGTTATCCCACATATTGAGTTCGAAGGCAGTTTTTCCAATAACCTCTTCCGTTTTGTAACCTAGTGTTTTCGTAAAACCCTCATTGACGAGCACGATAACCCCATCATCAAGCCTGGATATTACGGTAACATCAGGGTTTAGCATAAATGCTTTGGAAAACTTTTCTTCACTGGCCCGAAGCACCTCTTCATCTTCCTTGCGTTTGGAGATATTCCTGGTTACACCCTGAAATCCTATAAATTTTCCGGCACTGTTTAGAGACAGGGCCGTGGCCACTTCCGTCCATACGGTTGTCCCGTCTTTCCGGATCTGTTCTACTTCAAATACCTCTCTGTCTTTCCCTTTCTTTTTCGCCAGTTGCCGTAATATTTTCGGAGATCGGTAGAGAATAAGTTCCTTGGCCGCTGGGGTTAATGCATGCGTCAAATGCTGTCCTACAAGTTCCTGAGGCTCGTATCCCAAAAGTTCATTTACGGAAGGAGTGACGTAAGTGATGATCATGTCTGGGGAAGTCTGCCAGATAACATCCGTCATGTTTTCAATTATCAGACGGTATTTCTCTTCAGTTACCTGCGCCGTGCCCTGTCCAGTGTTGCGCAGGATGCTCTCTTTGGTCTTTTCTGAACCAGTCATGGGGTTTTATCCCTTTATTCCCGCTACCGCAGCAACCAACGTGGATTTAGTCAGTGAAAGTGGCTTAAAAGTGGCACGCTGGTTGATTAATTAGTTCATCATCCACATTATGTATTCCGCTCCTGACACTCAGGCCAAAATAGAGCGCCGGACAACTTATCAAGTTTTGTGACTAGATTGACTTATGATATTCAGTTAAGTTACCAACAACTGTTAATAAAATTAAGACCTAGAAATTTGTAAGTCTTCAGAAAACCAGCTATAACTGACCATTATGTTATTACTTGATATCATTGGATATATTCCGTCTGCTTAATTCTGTCGCAGTCTGTATAAGACAAAGAAAATATTAAGGGAAGAACTTCTACCAACATGGTTGTAAACTATTTATCAACAGGAAATGTTAGTTGTTTGGCTCTATGAGTTTGGAAATTCCCATCTGAACCAGGTTTAAGACTATAAATCAGAATATGGTTTTGTCAAGCGGGACATGAGCGAAAAAGCACATTATTTGTAATTATCACTCTTAATACCCATCTTGGCCATCTGTCGCGCTAACGTGAACCGAGATATGCCCAGCAACCTCGCTGCCGGTAAAACCTTGCCTTTTGTCTTGCGAAGAGCGTTCTCGATGTAGTTCATCTCCAGATGCTTCGAGACAGACGGAAGTGAGCGTGTTTCCACAGTCAGATTTTCATTCTGTGGCGTCTCGGAATGCATATTTATTAAATCCTTGAGCGACTGGAACAGTGTACGGTATCTGGTTTCGCTTTCTTTCAAAGCTTCTTCAGCCTGTTTTCGCAAGGCTACGTCTTCTATTACGGTAAATGACCCTATTATTTGGCCATTCTCATCGAAGTGAGGTTTAATGACTGACCTTAAAAAAGTCTGTTTCCCCCATTTGGTCGTGTATTGGGTTTCAGAGTCTATGAATCTTCCGCACTTTAAACAATCGTTGTAAAGTTGAGATAGCCCGGATTTGATTAGTGGCGAAAATGTTAGCATATTGATCGCTCTTGTAGCTTCAGCCCCAGGGGAACCTAATATATCCAGCATCTTCTGATTGATTTCCATAATGTTCCCGTCTTTATCGACATACATCATGCCTACAGGCGATTCTGAAAACATGAGCCGGTATTTTGTTTCAGACCGTTCCAGCGCCGCTTCGATTTGTTTTCGCTCAGTGATATCCTGAAATGTGCCGACGACTTGAGGAACGTCCCCATCCTCCACTCGCATTAAACCCCTAACTTCTGTCCAGAGGTGTTTTCCGCTTGTGGTGATGACTTCGGCTTCTACCTTGAAAGGCTCATTATGTTCTATGGCCTTAGCTAAAGCCTCCTTGAGGATAGTCCTATAAGGAGGGGCATAAAACTGTAAACCCTCTTCCAGTCCCGGTTTGTAATCGATAGGGACTTCAATAATATTGTAAACGCCTTCCGTCCAAATCACACTATCGGCTACAGGATTAACCTTCCAGCCTCCTATACGGGCTATTTTCTCGGTCTGTCTAAGGAATCGCTCATTGTCCCGCAACCTATGCTCCGTCATCTTGCGTTCAGTGATGTCCTCTACAAAGCCCTCAATTACCCCACCTGCTTCCGGAACGATGCGATAGGCTATACGTCCGTGCATTATTGAGCCATCCTTGCGACGATACTGAGCTTCTCCGGTCGACCATGTGCCAGGGGACATTAATGCCTTGACTGCGAAATCAGCTCTGGTTTGGGGATTGACATACATGGCTTCGGCAGCGGATGTCTGATTCACAAGAGAAATCGTTTCTTCTGGGGATCCGTATCCAAAGATACGAGCAAGGGCAGGGTTAACATCTATAAGTTTACCATCAAGAGTGGAATGAATTATCCCAACAGGAGCGTTCTCAAAGATATTTCTGTATTTTTCCTCCTCCAGCAACCTGGCTCTGTCAGCCTTGTGATTCCGTGAAACATCGGAGAAGCGCCAAACCCTCCCGACAATTTCATCCCCCATTTTTTGGGGGCGTGTATATCTTTCAAAAACCCTTCCATCCAGAAAATTTATAATGTCATGACTCTCTTCTTCCAAATGGCGATATATTTCCTTAACTCTTTCAAGAAATCCCTCTGGATCCTCAAGTTGACTCAGGATACAGTGTAAAGCAAGATCGTCATCTTCACTTTCCATAACAGCCGCGGGAATGTTCCACATTCTCTCGAACGCTTGATTGTAAAGTATCATCTTCCCCATCGTGTCGACAACGAGAACACCGTCGGTCACGGAATCCAATGTCGACCGTAAAAGGGATACAATTAATTGATTATTAGTTATGTCCACAAAGGGAAGCCTCTTCTTTTATTCAACATTCAAGATACCCCACATATCATTAACAGTCTAGATTTTCTGTTTCGGACATATTCAGAGAAAATTGGATTGTAAGTCTAAAATGAGAGGTTTGTTTACTGGCAAACCCCAATATTGGAAGCGGCGCAAAACCAAAGATTGGAATCCCCACTAGGTCGAATCTTAGTGATCTCAAAACCTCGAACCGGCCCCACTTCCTCGATTCTGGTCCCTGTGGATAACCATTTTATCCTACCGTCAAACTGCAATTGAGCGATAGATCCACCTTCCCTACGATTTTGCATGTCAAAAACCGTGATGGCCTCTTCGGGAGACTTTGCGACAAAACACCCATGGTTCTTCCACCTACCGACTATCGCCTTACAGCCGGGGTCCGAGTCTGAGTATGGCGTTACTGTCTGTGTCGTTTTTGGTCGCTGAGGAGGATTAGAAACATCCCAACATATAAATCCCAAAGGCAGAAAAACAATGATTAAACAAATAACCTTTCCTTTATTTGAGAATAACGGGACTGATGATTTCATAACTAAATTCCTCTCCGAGTTTGGTTTCTGGAATCGTCGATCCTTTAGTTTAAGAGGTTTCTCAACGAGAAAGGTTCCCTGGTCCAGGTCAACGCCACGGCATTTTATTATTATAACCAGCCTGAAAACTTGTTAGTTCCCCGCTGTTATGTAGCTCCGGAATCCGCCGATTTTATAAGGTTGGACAGAATGTTGTAAAATACGTTCGTGTCGATCGGTTTGAGTATATATGCGTCGCAGAGTGAAAGGCGTAATGTTTTAGACAATTCCGGAGAAAGGGATCGTTGGTTTTCGATTGTTGAGTGGCCGCTGCGGTCTCGTTTTCTCTCAGACTTGTCCAAGTGGAGCCGGAACATTATACCCCGTTGGGTGTCTTCGTAAAAAAGGACATGAATAATGTGCAGGACAAATTGGTGTGACTCTTTCGACGACTTTCCATTAGCGCCAAGATGGGGACTACCGCCAGATGTATACTTTAGAGACTTGTTGGGAAATCCAGCAATGCGACTGGAGAGAAAACTGCCCTGCGTTTCCTCACTATGGGCGGTCCTGCTGGCTGATTAAAGGCAAACTTCGCTTCTCATCCGGGAAGAAAGACATCCGGGCCTGTCTTAGAGCATGTGACTCCTGTGAAGTCTTTCAATGGCACATGGCGCTGCTTAGAAGGAAGACTGATAATTGGCCGCTTTCTTCTTTTGCTTAAGATCGCCTCAAGCATTGCTCCCTAGTAATCTCTCCAATCCCGCCTTCAGATCTTCCATGTTATAGGGCTTGTGCAAGACCGGAGCGGCATGTTGAAGCGCAAAACTCTTAATAACATCATCCTGTGCATACCCGCTGCAAATTAGGACCTTGACATCCGGCTTAATCCGTATCAGTTCTGCAAAAGCCTCAACTCCATTCATTCTAGGCATTGCGAAGTCGAGTATGACCAGATCGATTTCATTCAGCCGCTCTCGGAAAATCCGGACACCTTGATCTCCATCAACCGCTGTAATCGTGTCATAACCCAAGACGTTCAGACGCCGGACAGTAAAATCACGAACCCCTTTCTCATCGTCAACCAGCAGAATAGTTTTACGTCGATTAAGGGCACCGGCCTCTGAGAATTTGGTTTCCAGGGATTCCCTGTCAGTAAGAGATGACCGCTGAGTCTCTTGCAACACGGGAAACAGCGCCTGTATTGTGGTTCCCTTTCCCAACTGACTGATCACAAACAATGCTCCATGATGCCCTTTCACTATCCCCATCACTTCGGACATGCCGAGTCCACGACTATTGGGTTTAGTCGTAAAGAAGGGATCAAACAGTCTGTGCAGTGTTTCAGTTTCCATCCCACAACCAGTGTCGGTAATCTCCAGAAAAACGAATCGACCTGGGTCAGGCTTCATGTCAAGGCGGTTGTGCCTCAGATACGTCTCATCACAATGGAGGACTCCTGTAGAAAGCCGAATCTGACCTTTGTTATCCCCAATCGCGTCCAAGGCGTTGTCGAGAATGTTCGTAACCAAACGTTGTATTTGATCGGCGTCTCCCTTAATGGGTGGAAGTCTATCTCCGATTTCCAATTTGAGATCGACATGTCTGGGAACGGTTGATTCAAGTAGGTCGGAGGTTCGGTTCAACAGCTCATTGACATCAATGTCCTGTGGGAGATAGAAAGCGCTTCCTGAATAGATCAACATTTGGAGAGAGAGTTCCACTGAACTATTAGCCGCCTCGATGGCTTTCATAATGCTTTCTGTGGCCTCGGAATCGGGGGGTAGATCCGTAAGGGCCAGTTCCAGGTTGCCCAGGACCACTGCCAGGTGGTTGCTAAAATCGTGGGACATTCTTCCTGCCATAACCGTGAGGCTCTCAAGTTTCCGGGCATTTTGAAGCGTCCGTTCCATCTCCAGGCGTTCCGCCTCCAGTCGCTTGCGCTCGGTGATGTCCCGGTCAATTCCACGATAGCCTCTTAATGTTCCATCTGAACTAAAGAATGGAGCGGCGTTCGTTTCGAGAATCACTGTGTGGCCGTTTCTGTGCAGGTTTGTGTTCTCTAGGGCAGTGATTGGTTTTTGAAAGGCGGTGAGGGCAGCGAAAATATCTGAAACCCGGGGCCCCTCCTCATGATCCATTAAGTCAAAAGGAGTCCGCTTTAGAACCTCTTGTGGCTCATAACCTAAAATATCCCACACTCTTGGACTGACATAAGTATAAACCCCCTTTTCGTCAATCTCCCAAACCCAGTCGGGGGTGTTTTCCACCAGGTCCTGAAACCGGTCTCTTGATTCCTTCAGTTCAGCAGTGCGTTCCTCTACCCTACGTTCCAGTTCCTCTTTGTGTCTCCTTAAAGCCTCTTCAGCCGCCTTTCGCTCCGTGATGTCAATTACGGCCACATGCGCTACTTGGATGGCTCCATTCTCCGTTTGCTGTTCAGCAGGCGCATCCGTTCTGACGCTTTCGAGGCAGACGTAAAATGACGAGCCATCTTCACGTTTGAGCGTCAGATCGCAGGTCTGTTTCTCTTCTTGTCCAAGCACGGCAATGAGGTGCTGGTACCACTGGTTTTCAGACTCAGGCTGGACAAAGCCCCCAAAACTCTTATGAAGCAATTTTGGACGAGGAATCCCGAGTAGCGATGCTCCGGTCAGGTTAACGTCTCTGATGATCCCCTTGCTGGAGAGAGTAAAGTATCCTACAGGAGAGAAATCATAAAGTTCCTGGTACTTATCCCTGGACTCTTCTAATTCGAGTTGAATTCTCTTGAGTTCGTCATTCTGCATCTCCAGTTCAATCTGGTGGACCCGAAGTTCGTGTAGGATCTCTGCAAGGTCCTTGTCATTGAGTCCCGTAACGGTCTCGGGAGACTTGCCAAGTTGATTCTCGGCTATATCCCTCAAGGAGCTTTGACTTTTAGCATTCTTGTCCAGATCCGTTTTATTCGTCATCAGAATGTCTCCCCACCATGCCGTTCATCCCGCAGCAAAGGTATAATAATATAATAGACAGTTGAAAACGACACTTTGTTCAGATTAATTTCGAGAGGGTTATGCGTTTTAGCGACTGCGCTCTATGTCTAGACCACTAATACATGAAAGGACAACGTCAACAAAAAGAACGGAAAGCCTCCGATGAAGGCCCCTATGACTCCTGTTACCAGATTGATAACCAGTCCGGGAACTTTTCCTTTCATAATTTGCTCGGCCAGAAAACCGGTGTCAACGCCTATTATCAAGAACCCGATCAAGGGTTCGATAGGCGCATAGATTCGCAACTTTTCCTACCACGGCAATCTTACGACGATCCTATGCCGAGTACAAGCCATCCAAGACGAATTAACCTGAACGACTTTTTCCTGTCACCTTGAGGTTACCTGGCAGAATACAGGCTGGTTTTATGACCCGGGCTACCTATTCAGACTTTCCCAGTCAGGTCGTTTCGGGTGAGCCATGATAAACGTTTCATATTCTGGGGGGTCGGCGTCATGACAATCAGTGAGAACAATGATAATCAGCACGGAATCCTGTTTTTGTCCGCGTTTCGTTGTCTCCCATTTTCCCGGTGTTTGTGGGATTGAACAAAAAATACAAAGGGACGAGATGTAACGGCACATAATGCAAATAAGGCTTCCTACCTGGTCGGTTAGTAATTGATAGGAATCCATCTCGTCCCGGTAAAGCGCCCATAACAATTGTCGTAAGGCCGGATCGCTGTATTAATTGACTGTTCTACTAATTATTGACACGGCCTTTCGATCAATGGGACCTCCGATTAATTAAGTCATGGGAGACCGACGGCCACTTTGCGATTGAACGCCTCATCGTGAGGAAGCTCAATCCAATTTCATTGCGGCCTCTTTTCTTACCCAATAAATAGACTTGACCCAATGTTTCCATTAGAGACAACGCGCCAGCTTCCTTTCTCGATCCATTCGAATGTTGTAAGTCTGAGATATTGGGAATCTACCGCACGGTAACCCCTTGCCATGCGAGCCCTTCTCGGAAATGTTACAGCCCGGCTTTTCGCGTCAATAGCCTGATATGCGCGAAGGGACACCAATCAAAATCTACCGAACATAGAAAATTCGTCTGTTTTGATTCTCTGTTAGCAACACATGTGCCATCCGAACGTGTTTGGCTGGAGTTTCATAAAAAGTGACATAAGACCGATTGGTTAAAGATGCGTTTTTTTCTTTTTCGCTCAAACGAAGCGGTAGATTAGCGAACCGGACAACGTTAATGGCGTGCGATATTGTGGCGCCTTCGCCCAACATTATTTGTGCTAACAAATTGCTGGGTGATATTAGTGGCTTATTGCGCGGGCGGTAGTCGCCCCTATTGGCCTTGAATTGGAGCGGTTACGCTCGTTAATGGCGCATTTGTATCCACCAACTTAACGTACACAGGAAACCCCTAAAGAAGACGCGGTCAATTAATTTCCACCCGTTATATCAGACAGCTCATTGCCTATGCCGCTTTCAATTCTGATGTGCAATTCGGGCATCGCAGGGCCTTCACAGAAATTTTGGAAAAACAATAAGGGCACTCCTTGGTAATAACCGGCTCAGGATCACGTTTCAGCCGGTTAATTTGCCTGATAACCAGGAAAATAGCGAACGCCACAATGATGAAGTCGATGATGGAGTTCACGAACAGCCCGTAATTGATGGTCGCAGCGCCGGCAGCCCTAGCGCTTGCAAGAGAATCGAAGGATTTCCCGGACAAATTTATAAAGAGGCTGGAGAAATCAACTTTGCCCATCAATAATCCGATTGGCGGCATCAGGATGTCATTCACGAACGAGCTGACTATTTTGCCGAACGCTGCGCCAATGATGATGCCGACTGCCATGTCGACAACATTCCCCTTGACCGCAAATTCTTTGAATTCCTTGAACATGTTTTAACCTCCCTTAGACAAAATTATAAAACTTAACGGTTCAACAAGCTTGTGACCTGACCCTGGAGCAAGATCCTTTTCAGGGTCAAGCCTCTTTCAAGCCCTTGGCTTCAATAGGCAGACGCCGGATACGCTTACCTGTGAGAGCAAATATGGCGTTAGCCACTGCGGCCGCGATTGGAGGCGTTGCCGGCTCTCCCACTCCGGTCGGCTCTTCCTGGCTTGACACGATGTGAACTTCGACTTTCGGAGTTTTGTTCATGGCCAACACCTTGTAGTTGTTAAAATTACTTTGCTGCACCCGGCCGTCTTTCAACGTGATTGCGCCATAAAGCGCCGCAGAGAGCCCGTAGACTATTCCACTTTGCACTTGCGCCTCTACAGTGTTCGGATTCACCACCCTCCCACAATCAATTGCGCACACCACTCTGTGGACATGCGGTTCTCCGGATGAGCTTACGGAGACCTCCGCCACCTGGGCGACAAAGCTGCTAAAAGACTTGTGCAGGGCTATGCCACGACCATGGCCGTTGGGGAGCGCAGTTCCCCACCCGGCTTTTTGCGCCGCCAATTCTAAAACAGCTCGATGCCGCGGCTGATCAGCGAGAAGATTGCGTCGAAATTCATAAGGGTCTTTGCCTGCCGCATGCGCCAGTTCGTCCATGAAACTCTCAACTACAAAAGCGGTGTGGGAATGGCCGACTGAACGCCACCACTGCACTGGCACGCCTATTTTAGTGGTGTGCAGGTCGACGACAAGGTTCGGTATAGAATATGGGATGTCTTTCGCCCCTTCAACAGATGTTTCATCAATTCCGTCGGAGGAAATCATGACTGCTTCAAAAGGCGTTCCGACCATAATGGACTGGCCAACAACAGTGTGACGCCATCCGACGATGTTTCCACCGGAGTCGAGCCCGCCGGAGATTCGGTCGTACCACATAGGGCGGTACCATCCGCCTCTCATGTCATCTTCTCTAGTCCAGACACTTTGACCGGTTTTTTTGACGCCTTGGCGACATGAACGGCCATGAACGATGAAATCCGATTGGGGATTCGCCCTGCGTCCGAAGCCACCGCCCAGAAGCGCCGTATGAATTTTGACCTGGTCGGTTTCCAGACCCGTAACCTCAGCCGCGGCATCGCGATCCTTGGTCTGGAACTGTGTTCCTGTCCAGATCTCACAACTGTCGGCACGCAGGTCGACAACACAGTTCAGGGGTTCCATCGTACGCATGGGCCAGGTACGGAACTTCATATTCGCCAGTCAACACCTTGGCGGCCTTCTGGAGAGCCTGTTGAGGATCTCCGTCCTTCCTCGCCACTATCCCCGGCGTTTTGCTCAGTTCTGCGTAATGTTCCCGCATGCCCTCTGTGGAAAGCGTCGCGTTGTCCCCATGATCCCAGACGATCTCGAGAGCGTCCCGACCAACCTTGGCGGCCCAAAAGCCACTCGCGACAACAGCGACTCCCGATGGAACCTGTACCACGTCCTTGACGCCGGGAACGGCTTTTGCCTTGTCGGCATTGAAGCTCACCACTTTTCCGCCGAACACTGGGGGTCGCGAGACAACAGCGACAAGCATACCGGGGATATTTACATCGATACCGAACACTCCCTTTCCGTTGGTCTTTTCAGGGGTATCCAGCCGTTTTACCGGCTTGCCGATGATCTTGAATTCAGATGGGTCCTTAAGTTGGACGTCTTTGGGCTCGGCCATAGTAGCGGCCTTGTCGGCAAGTTGGCCGTAGGTGAGACTTTTCCCGCTCGAATGGATCACCCTGCCGTTCTGGGCCTGACAGCTTTCTTTGTCCACCTTCCACGTATCGGCCGCGGCTGCAATGAGCTTTTCACGAACGGTCGCCCCGACCTTGCGTAAACGTTCCCACTCGCTTTGCACACTCGTGCTGCCGCCAGTCCCCTGAATTCCCCATAGGGTGTGATTGTAGGATGGATCAACGGGAGCGGGTTCAACTACAACCTTGTTCCAGTCGCACTCGAGTTCTTCCGCCACTAGCATAGGCAAGGAGGTGTATACCCCCTGTCCCATTTCCGAATGGTTGACGATGATCGTAACCGTCTCATCAGAGTCGATGCGAACGAATGGGTTCAGCATGGAATTTCCTCCAGAGGGTTCAGCCCCATGGCTGAACGAACGATGTTGATGATCTCGGTCATTTTTTCAGCTCTCCTTCAGTCGTCATCGCCGACGCTCGATGAATGGCGCTACGGATCCGCTGATAGGTTCCGCACCGACAAATGTTGTTGGACATGGCCACGTCGATGTCCTCGTCCGATGGTGTTGGATTCTCCGCTAAAAGGGCCGCAGCGGTCATTATCTGGCCGGAATGGCAGTAACCGCACTGTGGGACATCCTCCTCGATCCAAGCCCGCTGAACCGGGTGGTTTCCATCCGCGGAAAGCCCCTCGATCGTCGTGATCTCCTTTCCCACTACATCCGAAACCTTAGTTCGGCAGGACCGCACAGCCTTGCCATCCACATGCACGGTACAGGCGCCGCAGACCGATATGCCGCAACCGTACTTTGTTCCGGTAAGACCAATCTCATCCCGAATTACCCACAAAAGCGGGGTGTCGGGCTGGACGGCGACCGTGTACTCTTTGCGGTTAACATTCAGTTTCACCTTGAGAAAGCTCTGCTGATCAGTTTTCTCCGCCATGGATTCCGCCTCCTTCATAGCTGATTCAGAGTAATGACTCAGGAAATTACGATCTTTTGTGTTTAATGAATTGGCCATTGTTGTATTCTTCGAACGCGACTCGCAGTTCATCCTGTGTGTTCATCACGATGGGTCCATACCAGGCCACAGGCTCACCGATTGGTCTGCCCGATATGAGGAGAAATCTGACGGCGTCACTCTCTGTAGAGACCATCACCTGGTCGCCGTCCCCAAAGAGGACCAGGCTGCGGTTGCTTATGAACGGGTTTGCCTGCATGTCAAAATAATTGGTCCCCTCGATCTCGTAGGAAAACGGTTTCTTTTCATTGCAGAAGCAACCTTTGCCGTCGATTACGTAAGCGAATACGGTGTGGCCTCGCTTGGTAGGAGTGAATGAATTCCGATCCGGGTGGGACTGTTACATCAAGATATTCCGGGTCGGTGATTATGTCGCGAACCGGACCTTTCCTGTCGACCACCTGGCCGCATATTGCTCTGACCCGCGCGCCATTCTCAAGCAATACTTCCGGTACCTGTCCGCTTTTCACGTCACGATAGCGAGGGTCCATCATCTTGTGAGACCTCGGGAGATTGGCCCATAGTTGGAATCCGTACATCCGGCCGCTTGAGTCTCCTTTAGGCATTTCCTGGTGTATGATGCCGCTACCCGCGGTCATCCATTGTATGTCGCCCGCGGATATGATTCCCTGATTGCCCATGCTGTCACCATGTTCTACGTCGCCTTTGATCACATACGTAATTGTCTCAATCCCTCGATGTGGATGCCAGGGGAAACCCTTGATGTAATTTTCGGGATAGTCTGAGCGAAAATCGTCCAGGAGGAGAAATGGATCGAACATGGGCACATGGGAGAATCCAAAAACCCGGTGAAGGTGAACCCCAGCTCCTTCGATCGTTGGTTTACTCTTCAGGACCTTCCTGATCTTTCTCATTTGAGCCATCATCGTACTCCTCTGTTTGTGGCCTAGAAATGCCCTGTATCACGTTTGCGTGAGGGACGTGAACGCGGCCCCCATACGCTCATCTGCCAGTTGTCACGATGCGCGAATTCATGCATCCAGGGTGGGAGGGTTATTCGAAAATACCTGGAAAGTGAATAAATGTAGGGTTCATACATGTCGCGCAGCTCCGTGAGCTTTTTGTCGGCGTCGTCTCCTTCGCTAAGCCTTAAACCGGAGGCCGCCAAAATAGACCGTAAATGGACCAGGTCGGCTGCAGAAAGCCGATCCCGGGCCGACTGGAGCGGCGGAGTGTGAAAAATTATGGCAAGGTCCACAACTGCGTGTCGAGCCATGGCAAAAGTCCGTTGGGCCTGACGCTGACAGGCCCCGTCCACACCGGTCACGACGAGCGCAGTAGTGTCCAGAATGGTTGTCAGAGCCGCAAGCCAGGACTGGTTGTCATGCTGTGAACGAAAGTACGCAAGCACTGGATAAGACAGGTGGATCTCGAGGAACTCCGCTGACCAAAGCTCCCACTCGTGGAGAAGTTCCTGCAGCGCCTCCATTCCGTGAGTGTCCCGGTGTCGGAGTAACAGTTCCGCTGCGGTGGGAGGCGAGCCCGCGCGTGCGTCCAGCAGGGAAATACCAACCTCTCGGCGGGAAAAGGATTGATTTAATGGGGGCACGTACCCGATGATCAAAGCCAGAAAAGCGAATCCCATTCCTCCTTCCAGGACAACGAGGAGTCTGGCGAGTGTAGTGCGAGGGGAAACATCTCCTAGTCCCAGAGTAAAAAAGGTCGTGCCACTCAGATAAAGGTCCGTAAAAAAACTCTGCTGACCATCCGGGGTGTGGAGTCCTGCTCCTGAGGCCCACTGCAGACACCCGAAGCTAATTATAAGACCTAGCGCCCACACTCCTACCAGCGTGAGCAGCGAGAGAGGACCATAGAAGCTGAAGTAGCCTTCTCTACGCTTTGCTGAGAACAGAGATGAACCAATAGCGGAATAGGCTAGCCAGGTATACCGAAAGAAAAGACGGGTAAGGCGAAATCGGCGAGTTACACGGCGGGGAAGGATGATTGTTTCAAAAGCGTCCCATAGGACCAGTAGCAGAAGGCTCCCTCCCAGTATGGCAACCAGGATTTTCATGTTCATCTCCAATCAGGGGCGTTCATCCTGAGATTGGACGCTAGAAGGCGAAGCAATCACAGCCCAAGGCCCACATGCCGGATTCGCCAAGTATCCACCTGTGGGCGTTTGTCCCAACGGCGTGACTGTGGTCGCCCGTATGCGCCCCCGATTTCGTCTGCGTGGCGCCTGTGCCGGCGTACCCGCCGTAAGCTTTAACCGGCGACCAGTCGGGACTAACAGGCAGCGGTGGTGGTCCCAATCGCTGGAACTCGTCCGCGGCGAACACAACACGGCCTCCGACGATGGTCAGTACCGATTCGAGGCGCTTGATCCGCTCTTCCGGTATCGAAAAGTAGTCGGAGGAGAGAACACAAAGATCGGCCAATTGCCCCGGCGCAATTGAGCCCTTCTTGTCCTCCTCGGAAGAGAACCAACTACTGCCGACTGTGTAGAGGCGGAGCGCTTCCATGCGGTCGAGCCGGTTGCTCTCGGGATAAAGCGCAGCGCCCCCGACGGTTTTGCCGGTGATGAGCCAGTAAAGCGCGATGAACGGGTTGTAGCTTGAGACCCTCGTTGCGTCTGTGCCCGCGCCGACCGGGACACCCAACTCGAGCATCCGCCTGATGGGAGGGGTTCGTTGCGCTTGTTTTTCTCCGTATCGATCGATGAAATATTCGCCCTGGAACGCCATCCGGTCTTGCACTGCGATGCCACCACCTAGCGCCTTGACGCGCTCGATGTTGTGGTCGGAGATCGTCTCACAATGGTCAAAAAACCAGTGAAGACCGTCGAATGGAACTTCTCGATTTACCTCTTCATATACTTTTAAGGCGCGCGTGATCGTCTCGTTGTAGGTAGCGTGGAGGCGGAACGGCCACCGATTTTCGGCGAGATGACGGATGACCTTCTTGAGTTCGTCCTCCATCACGGGTGGCATTTCCGGGCGTGGCTCAAGGAAGTCTTCGAAATCGGCCGCCGAGAAGACGAGCATCTCGCCGGCGCCGTTCATCCGGTAGAAGTCGTCGCCCAACCCGGCCGTGTCATCTGCGTCCATCGCTGGAAGTCTGACAACTCCTGGTCGGGCTTTTGTGTGAACAGGTTGTATGCGAAGCGGACGGTTAACTCGTCTCGCTTGTGAAGTTCGTCGATGACCCCGTAGTCGTCCGGGTAATTCTGAAAACCGCCGCCGGCGTCGATGACGCTCGTAATGCCGAAGCGGTTGAGTTCGCGCATGAACTGACGGGTCGAGTTCATCTGGTCTTCTCGTGAGAGCTTCGGCCCCTTGGCAAGCGTGGAATACAGAATCATCGCGTTCGGGCGTGCAATGAGCAGTCCCGTCGGGTTGCCGCGTTTATCTCGCTGAATCTCGCCGGAAGGGGGCTCGGGAGTGTCCCTGGTATAACCGACGGCGCGCAAGGCAGCCGCGTTAAGAATCGCACGGTCATAGAGATGCAGCACAAAGACCGGCGTGTCGGGAGCGACCCGGTTGATCTCATCCAAAGTCGGCATTCGGCGCTCGGCGAACTGGAACTCTGTCCACCCACCGATTACCCGGACCCACTGCGGCGCCGGCGTTCTCGCCGCCTGATCCTTCAGCATGCGCAAAGCGTCCGCTAACGATGGCGCTCCGTCCCAACGCAGCTCCATGTTGTAGTTAAGTCCGCCTCGAATCGGATGCATGTGGGAGTCGTTCAGGCCAGGGATGACTGTTCTACCCCCGACGTCAATCACTTTCGTCGCGGGCCCACGCAGCCGTAGAATCTCATCACTGGTTCCGACGGCGCTGATCTTGCCGTCCTTGATAGCGATCGCTTCGACGAACGATGGCAGAGCGTTTGTGGCTATCTTAGCGTTATGAAGTATGCTGTCGGGCTCCATGTGGGCCTCCTTTATCAATCTGTCGTTTCTTGGTAAAGGGTGCGGACGATCCCACTCAGAGGCCGTTACTTGTGTCCAGGGGCCGCAGTCGGAACGACGTATTCAGGAAACTTCGTCGCCGGCGCCCCGTGCACCATCGTGTATGCGTATTCCACCCCAATGCCGTACGCCCCGCAATGGTTCTTGACGATGTCCATGACCGCGTCATACGTGTCGCGTTCTGCCCAATCACGCTGCCACTCAAGCATCACGGAGAGGAAGGTGACGGGCTTGGCTCCAGCCTGAATCACTCGCTTCATTGCGTTTTCGTGAGCGAGCACGCTAACGTCGCCGCAGCAATCTTCGACAACATAAACTTCATACCCGTCATGAAGGGCCTGCACAGTTGGAAGAGCCACACAGGTTTCAGTCCATAGTCCGGCCAATACGATCTTCTTCTTGCCGGTCCTCTCAACAGCGGAAACAAAGTTCCTGTCGTCCCAGGAGTTCATAGTAGAGCGTTCGATAGGCGTCTGGTCAGGGAAGACAGCCTGAATCTGAGGCCAGAGGTTCCCGCTGAAACTCTTGGTTTCAACCGTGGTGAGGATAACAGGGACATCGAAAACCTCTGCGGCTTTTGAGAGAGCGACGGTGTTGTTAATGATCGTTTGACGGTCAAAATTGGAAACGCCAAAGAGCATTTGAGGCTGGAAATCGATAAGAGCGACAACGCAGTTGTCCGGGGTTAGCAGGCCTTTTTCGCTTCGTTTTGCGCGACCGGTGTTTTGGGACATAACGTTCTCCTTTTCGAAGTTAGTTAACGAACAGCGTAATTAGAAAAGTTCCAGACGATAGCGTCCAATGGCGCCTTGGCCCTGAACACCGAACCCTGATGTTTTCTGTTCCCCTTCGCCATTGTTACCACCCCTTTAATTTTGATTAATTTGGGGGAAGCTTATGCGCTTAAAAAAGGTCTTTGTTTTCTAGACCATCAATGGCGCTACAAAGTTTCAGCGGGATTTGGAGAAAAGATTTGTTAATCAAATTATAGTAAGAGGTAGTTCTTGGAATGCCGATGAACGATGAGACGAAAAAGTTAATGGATTGATCACTACTATAGTTTGGCCACTACTGATTCCATCCGAGTCGCTGTTTCATTGGAAAGTGTTATTTCACCATATGGTGAAAATAATATTTATATTGAAACTGCTGTCAGGTTAGGATACTCTTAATCTATGGGACATTTTCACCATTTTCGCCAGGGGAATTAAGAGTGAAAGACACTAGAAATGACAATCAGCAAATGACCATAGAGACCCTCAAGAGATGTCTCGAAAAGGTTCCGTTCGCTCAAGGAGTGACGGCGCTTCCTGAGCTGGAACTGGTCGGAAATACGCGATCAGGTCTCGGTGCAAAGGTGAAGTTTGCCGACGGAGAAAAATGGATCATCATAGAATACAAGCCCGTCGGCGAACCCAGAATAGCAAGAGACGCATTAAACCAACTCTTGCAGTATAGGAATAAGCTCCCGGATGCTTATGGGGTCTTCGTCGCTCCTTACATATCCCCGAAAGTGGCCCAGATTTGCATTGACCAAGGAATTGGATATATGGACCTTGCGGGAAATTGCCACCTTTCTTTTGGGCAAGTCTATATCGAGAAGAGAGGGAATCCTAATCCATTTTCAGACAGAAGGGATCTGCGGTCTCTGTATTCTCCGAAGTCGACTCGGATTTTGCGGGTGCTTCTGTCCAGTCCAAAAACGACCTGGAGGCTTCAGCGGCTTGCAGCGGTAGCAGGAGTGAGTCTGGGCTTAGTCGCCAAAGTGAAAAGCCTCCTTGCTGATCGGGAGTGGATAACCGCGGGTGAGGAGGGGATGAGGCTTGTTGATCCGGAGGCCCGGCTAATTGAATGGGCTCACAACTATTCCCACCGGAAGAACCTAGTCCGTAACTTCTATTCACTGAGAACAGCTCCGGAAAACGAGGCTCACATCGCGGAAATGCTATCAAAGAAGGGGATCAGATATGCGTTGACGGGATTTTCTGGCGCAGACCGACTGGCCCCTTTTATGCGCTACTCCAGGGTGATGGTTTACGTGGACTAGAGTGACGATGAAGTGACGGATTCCCTCAGTCTAAAAAGGGTGACCAGCGGCGCAAATGTCACGTTGTTAACCCCCTATGACGAGGGAGTGTATTACGGGTCCCGTGAATTCAATGGAATTCAGGTAGCGTCTCCGATCCAGGTCTATCTTGATCTTGCTGCGGACAGAGGCAGAGGAGAAGAAGCCGCTAAGGAGCTTATGGAAAAGGTGATTCGACCATCATGGTAGAGCCCGAAGTGAATGCCGTAGAGGCAGCGCGGCGAGTGCTTATCGAAATAACAAGGCTGCTGGCCTACCATGGCGCTTCCGCTGTGGTCATTGGAGCCTGGGCAGCCGACCTCTTGCCGTCCAAAGGCTTCTCGCCTCACCGCGGCTCGGTAGACGTTGATCTAGTATTGAACAATCGAGAACCGTCCGGAAACAACAGAACCAACCTTTTGGAAGTTTTATTTTCAACAGGTTATCGTCAAGGCTCTGAACGCTTTCAATATTACAGAGCGGTTCACACCGACATCGGGCAAGTGGACGTGAGAGTAGATTTTCTCACCCCTGAGACCGAGGAGAACTCTCCAGGGGGGACATACAGGACTATCCAGGGAGTTGACACCCTAACATTGAAAGGCGGAGACCTGGCGCTTTCAAATACGGTAGAAAGAGCAATTGAAGGAACACTGCCCGACGGCGAGAAAGCTGTTTGTGTTAGTCCATGTGACGTCAAATGTCCCGTTCCTGGTCCTGAAGAGTCTCGCTCTATGGGATAGACGAGAAAGGAAAGACGCTTATGACATTTATCACCGGTTAAAAAACTATCCTTATGATCTCGATCAACTGGTCAAGGAATTTGAGCCGCACATGCATCTGCAATTAGTAAGGGAGGGGTTGGAAATCCTGGCGAATTGTTTTTCTGATTTGAACTCGGAAGGGCCAAGATTCGTCGTAAATTTCATGGACCCCGAGGAACCTGAAGAAAGAAATCTCCTGAAGAGAGATTCTTACGAACTAGTAAATTTCCTCCTGGACACGTTGAGGATCAGACGGATTTCTGGTTGAGATTGTAGACAAGATTCGATGCTCTCGTGAGTTAATTCTGTGGCTTTTCAGAATATCCGTTTCCAACGGACGCCATTGAAAATGTTCTGCTTTGGGGGTTTTGCGCTAACTTATCATCTGGTTGTTCGGTGGGAGATTCTCCATAGCTTCTACGAGTTCTTTTACGTTGATGGGCTTTGATAGATAGCCGTCCATGCCCGCTTCGAGGCACCGTTCACGATCACCCGCCATGGCATGCGCAGTCATGGCTATAACGTGAATATGTTTGCCATCCTGAGACTTTTCTATTTTCCTGATTGCGGCAAGAGCTTCGAACCCATCCATCTCGGGCATTTGAATGTCCATCAATATTACGTCGAATTGATCCTTCAGAAAGGCTGCTAACGCAAGCCGACCGTTTTCGACTACCGTAACGCTGTGCCCCATCTTCTGGAGCAGTCGGCCGGCCAGCTTTTGATTGATGGGATTGTCCTCCGCGAGAAGGATTTTCAAACGTCGTTTGCTCTCTCTAATCGCATGCCGGGTCAATAGCGAGGCGCTGGTTTTTCCGGAGCCAGTCTCGTGCAATGATGAGCAGACAATGTCGAACAATTCCGACTGCCGCACTGGTTTCATCAGATAAGCGGCGATGCCGAGTTCGACACACCTGGCGGCATGGCCCCTTTCTCCGGCAGAGGTAAGCATGATCAGAATCGATTCTTTGAGATTCGGATCGCCTTTAATCTGGGCAGCCAACTCAAATCCATCAGTGTCGGGCATCATATAATCGATGATAACCACAGGGTAGGGCGTACCTTTTTCGTGAGCGAGTTTCATCTCTTCTAATGCGGCGCTCGCGCCATCTACGGAAACGGGCTTCATGTTCCAGCTCGCCAGCATCTGGGTCAGCACGCGTCGGTTGGTAGCGTTGTCGTCAACCACGAGTACAGGAACATCCATCAGACTCGAAGATTCGAGGCAAATAAACATGCAAGAAGGTTGGGCCTGTAATCCCAGATTAACAGTGAAACGGAACACACTACCCCGGCCAACCTCGCTCTGAACCCATATCGTCCCACCCATCATTCGGATTAGCTGAGTGGAAACCGCCAGGCCCAGCCCCGTCCCACCATATTCTCTCGTGGTGGATCCGTCGGCCTGCTCAAATGAGTCGAAAATCTTCTCCTGCTTGTGTACAGGAATCCCGATGCCCGTGTCCGTGATGGCGAACTGCAGACATATTTCAGAGTCGGTTTCCGATTCCAGATGGGCTCGAACCGATACCTCGCCCGTTTCGGTGAACTTGATAGCGTTCCCGACCAGATTCACAAGGATTTGTCGGAGACGTCCCGGATCTCCGGTCACATAATCCGGAACTTCGGCAGGGATCTCGTAAATCAGTTCCAGCCCCTTCTTGTGAGCGATAACCGCAAGAGTGGCGCAGGTATTGGCTATGCAGTCCCTCAGACTGAAATTGATCGGCACGAGTTCCAGTTTGCCGGCTTCGATCTTGGAAAAGTCGAGAATGTCGTTTATCAGGGTGAGCAGTGAGTCGGCCGATATCTTTGCCGTCTCCATGTACTCCCGCTGTTCTTCATTCAGCTCAGTGCCTAAAGCAAGGTCTACCATGCCAATGACACCGTTCAACGGTGTCCGGATTTCGTGGCTCATGTTAGCCAGGAACTGGCTTTTCGCCAGACTGGCTTTTTCGGCCGCGCTGCGGGCTTCAATGAGATCGGTAATGTCCACAAAGGACTCGACACACCCCACGGCAATTCCGGATTCATTCTTGGTAATACTTGAGTTTTTCAATATTATTCGCTGATTGCCGTCCCTGGTTTTCAGTGTGCACTGCTGTCTGAACATCCGCTCTCTGGAATCAGGGCCAAACAACGGACATGACATGTCGCACGGATTGCCCAATAAAAAATTACAGGGTTTTCCTACCACATCTTCCTTGTCGAAACCGGTCATCCTTAACAATTCATCATTCACCCCTGTGATGATCCGGTCAGTGTCGATGGTGAATATAGCCGTAGCCGCGGTGTCCAGGAATTGGGCTTGCAGCTTGAAAGCGCTATGAAGCCTGACTTCAGCTTCTTTTCGCTCTGATAGCTGGTGTTTTACGCTACTTCGCCCGAGGGCCAGCCCCAGGATTCCCAGCAACCATATTCCTCCATATGCCATAGTTTCATTGCGTATCTGCGCGAACAAAGTTTTCTCGACAGGCTTCCACGGTGTTGAGATACTTATTCCGCCAATAATATCCCCGACTTTATATCCCTGAGTGAGGTGACACTTCAGGCAATCCGGCTCCACCACATGCGGGAGCATGAGACGTAAGTATGTTTCATTGCCGATGGGCGCGAGGGAAAACGCCTCCTTTTTCCCTTGTTCGAAATCCAGTAAAACCTCTCTTTCCCATTCGTCAGGCGCGTTCTCCGGTCTCAGCGGTTTTAGGCTTGTGGTATGCCCTTTGTGGCCAAACTTCTTTTCTCCCAGTTCCTGGACCTGACGGGTCATGTAGGCGCCATTCATCAGGGTAAGTTGTTTCCCTGATGGCGTTGTAATATCTCGTTTCGCGAATATTGGCCAGGTAGGGATTTGGCGGGGTGTCGGGGGTAACAGGGACGTAAACTCCACCGTGGTGCGCGGCCCAACCACGGAAAACCAATTCCTTGTTGTAGCTGTGGAACAGACCTGCGCGTGCGGTCGCCATTGCGGACGAATACGCTTCACGATACTGGAGCCCGGCGACAGCCAGGATGACTATCGGTCCAGAATGCCGCTATCAGTAGGATGAACCTGTTTATACGTGTCTGTACATCGCCAACAACTTTGGTAGGGGAGTTCATCGTTTTTATCTCGCTCGATAATTAGTCATCTGCGGCGCAAGAGATCACAACTCCTCCGTGTCGCAGCCTCACCGAGTGGAAATTCCGGGTGCGCTAAAACGCTTTCCCGCTCATGTCACAGATTTTGCGCAAAGATCATCGACGTGGTGAAAAACAATCGTCCAGACCCCAAATAGGTACACGATTTTCATAAGTAATGGCAAATTCTTTCTTTCTGTTGGAATGCAAACAGGACGGGATTTTGATCAAAAAGTCCGTGCGTCGAAGCAGTCCCTGAGAAATTGGAACGCTTATACGGGACTTCGGCGTACCATATAGGTAATAAAATACTTTCAATTATTGCCAAAAGTAGCTATAATAAATAACAGTTTTTAATATTTAATGAATTACAGGGGTTGTGTCTTGACTAGATTCGTGACAACAATTGCAGCGGTAATCTTCTTCCTGACCTGTACAACACTACCTCTTTACGCCCAGTGGTTTCCGAAGCATTTTAATGCGGACGTATCCTTCCGGGTTGAATGTCTTTTTAGCAATCA
>CAVQDX010000013.1:0-9319 GCA_963711335.1 uncultured delta proteobacterium
CACCAAAAAACCATTGATGAATTAATAAGTTAAGGCTTCGAGGCATATCGGAGCCCTTCTTTTTTAGGCAGTTTCTGTACACGTCCTGTACACGCGGCTTTTTTTTCAACCCAGATCTCAGTTTGCCCGTGGTCAAATGAAAGTTTGTCAATTTCCTCTACAAGCTCTTGGTTTGAAACTACTCCGTATCGCTCTCTTACACCCAACTCTTTAGAGCTGTGCCCGAGTATCCGTTCTCGAATCTCCGCGTCCATCTTGCTTCGTCGGCAGTTTGTTTTAAAGGTATGGCGTAGGTCGTGAAAATTCGGCTTAGTATTAAAACCTAGACGTCCCACTGCCCTATCCCACGCCTTTTTCGTCAATCCTTACCAAGAGGCTTACCCTCAATGGTGAACACATCCTGATTGCCGAGGCTTCTAACCTTTAAGCGCCGAAGAATAGAAAGTAGATCCAGGTGAATCGGTAATTTTTTCTTGGCTCGCTCTTTGGTTTTTTCCACACCGAGGAACATGATTCGCTGTTTGAGATCAATGCAGTCCCATGTCAGCCCTAGTATTTCACCTTTCCTCATCCCGCTATAATAGCTCGCCCAGATTATGGGGCCAAACCAATCGGGAGCCCCCACTGCTATTCGCGAAACATCTTGCCAGGAAAGATAAACATGTCGCTGAGTTTCTTTAGCGATAGTTTCTTCAACAATCGAATGGGGTTTTGTTGAACAAGCCGATGTTGTTCTAAAATCGTAAACATCTTGCTTAATGTCGTCATTTGCCAGTTCACGGTGCCGTTGCTCAAGCCTTCTCGTTGTTTAGTTATGCGGTATTGCTTAAATTCAGGCAGCCAGAGGCTATTTAAAAGCGCCTCTTTACCAAAATACCCTATGATGTGATGAAGGCATTGGAGATAACGGCTCTTGGTTCTTGATTCCTTTATTTCCGGGTCTTTTAGGAAAATCTCGGTCGCCCGCCAAAGGGTAAGGTCCTCTTCTTTTTCCAGTGTTAAACTCGGCGGTAGTCGCCAGGATTGATTTTTGAACATCCGTAAGCACGCTTCTCTAGCCTTTGGCAAAAGCGTTGAATAGTCTCCTGAACGACAAGCCAACAAAATATCTCTCTCCATGCCCTGCGCTTCCAGTTTGTTTTTCGCGTCGGTAGCCAAACCTATAACGTCGCCCCCAAAAGGTCGGAAGCGAAGATGATAAACTCGGCCTCTTTTTGTTACTGACACAGCCCTTGCAACTCCTTTCTAAGAGCCGTGCGCGTGTTCCTGTCATCATTATCAACATCCTGTTTTGGCGACTGTAATCCCGCCGACACTTTGCGGTCAACTTTTTTGGGTCGGATTGCCGTGATGGTTTGCTGCTGAATAAAATCGATCAGCGCTTCCTGTGAAAATAACCAAGACGTTCGATGCACTTTTACAAAAGATATTCGGCGCTCGTGACAGATTTTTCGTAAGGCCTGCCTGCTTATATGGAGGAAATTCGCAGCCTCTTCCAATGTGAGAAAATCTTGTCCGCAACAAACGTTCTTTCCATGAAATCTAACCCTCTGGGCATAATCAAGTTCTAGAACCTAATAATTCAGGCCAATCTATGAGCAGTTACTTTGATCCCCTCATCCTACGACACTCTAATGACTTGTTGATCAACTTCCGCGTGCTGCCAAGACTATACAAACTGGTGCAATGTTGATGGAATACCCTGTTGACAACGAGAATGGGGCCATGTCAATCATCCGATGCGCAAACCTCCGGGGTTCATAGGATCCGCCCCAAGGCCTATATACCGAAGAATATCTCATGACGCTGCCGAACATGTGCTGTGATCACATTCCATGTTGCCAGCCCTTAGAAAGAATTGATCTCACCTCTAGAGATACCATTTCACTCCAGTCGATGCCTGTGTGATTTCTTGCCGAAAAGTTAAGAGATAGTCGTACTGTGAATTTTCGTTGAGAGCTTTCAAATCTTTGTCACCTTCCGAAAGGAGAAGTAGTCCCGGTTATTTTCAAGCATCCCTGCTCTGGTACGGGTGAACACTTTGCCTAGTTCCAGATGAAACATTCATCTTAGCTCCCTTGCTAACCATTTCCCATAAGCCCCCAAGTTACACCCAACATGGATGCATGTCAAGAAAAATGTGTTGAACTGATTGCCCTTTGGGTGTAACTAGTTGCCGGTTGATTTTTGGAGCGTGCAATGAACCGTGAGAAAAGAGTTTACTTGTATGTGTCTGATGAAGAACGCAAGCGGTTAGAGAAAGCGGCTGAGCGTGCGGGCTTTCCTTATCAAGTTGGATACGGCTTGTCGTCTTGAGGGCTGCTAAGCTTGAAGGAGGTACTGGCGAAAAAACGGAGTGATTTTATCTGAAAATCATAACCCACCTGCCCCGTAGGTTTCTAACGTTGAAGTCGCGTTGTATGTTTGGATGCTGTAAAGGACGTTCCGGGAGGGAGTTTCTAAATTTACTAATTTATAATATTTGTCCTTGTTCTGACACACGTCCGAATTAGAATAACGACCCATCCTCTATTTAATAACTGAAAAAGCCAATTGGATAGGCCCTGATCAATAAGAAAGACATTTCAACACCTGGATCATTTCTTGAATGGATAACATGTCGACGTGAACGAGCCTAATGTTCCAAGCACCGAATCATAATATTTACTCGAATATTTGTTAGTCGCTTTTCCGGCGACGCAAGCCTTTCTTATTATTGCAGGCGCTCTTGGTTGACGATCAACATCCCATAATTTCAAGTTCAAGCGGAGCCATGATGTTATTTCGAGCCGCCCTATTAATTCTGTTTCTTGCGAATACAATTGCCTTTGCAGCGGACACCGCCGCTTTCCGGGCCAAAGTTATCGGAGTCCTTGACGGGGACACAATCGAAGTCCTGAAGGACAAGGCGCCGGTTCGCATTCGCCTTTACGGGATCGATTGCCCGGAACACGATCAGGATTTCGGGACTAGAGCCAGACAGTTTACTTCGGATAAGGTCTTCGGGAAAACCGTCGAAGTTGTCCCAATCGAGAAGGACAGATACGAGAGACTGGTCGCCAAGATTTACATTGATGGTAAATATCTGAACCAGATGATTGTCGCTGAAGGATTCGCATGGTGGTACAAGCGATATGCCCCGAATGATGATGATCTTCGGAAAGCCGAAAATGACGCCAGGGCCGCAAAAATAGGTTTGTGGTCACATCCCAATCCGATTCCGCCGTGGAAATTCAGAAGACAAAAGGCGTCAACCGGCGGGAAATAGCGACCAAAGACTGGATGAAGCCTCTAAGAATGGATAATCGCTGTGCAAATTGTGTTCTTGGAAACTCATTATCAGTTCTGTTTTGAGTGAAATGAGGAGAACAAATGCGAATCAAGATATTTTTGATCGTTGTGTGTCTGCTTTGTCCTTTGGTAGCTTTTGCGGGAAAAACTGTCCGTGACGGGAGTGGAAACCTTGTGGAAACATGGACCAAGACGTGGGGATAGGACCGAGATCAGAGACAAGGACAACAACCTGATTCGGGAGCGTCACAGGGTAGGCGACCGTATTGAGGTGAGGGACGGGAACGGAAATTTAATCCGTGAGGAATCTGGGGATCAAGACTAGCTGGCTCAGATTTCTGAGCGGCTCCCCTTCCCCATATCAGGCGGGCTCACTGGCATTCATTCTGAAAAGGACCTAGAAATCTTCCAGCGAAGCGCCATCTTGTAGTTTACTGGTTGCCACCTATCCCGGTTGGTATCAACGATCTTGATGAACTGTCACTGGGAAAGTAAAATGTCCTGAGAAACGTTGAGCCAGGAAAATGGAGGGGCTATGTTTTGGCGGGATCTCCAATCTTTTCTGAAAGAAGTTATTTGGGTAGGGGTGATCCTGGCAATATTTTGGGCCATATCCTGGCAATAATAACCTCATATCAATGATGTCGGGCACTTTACACTTCATCCAGAAAAAGATAGTCTGAACACATAGAGTCAGAGGACCTGTGACACTTCCCCCCCGTTTACAGGCAGCCTTTGGCTCCTTTTTTCGCCGAAGAATTGGTACGAACTAGCGTCTGTTGACAGTCTGCTTCTCTCGTCCCCCTTGAACTACGAAAAAAGGTCTATTTTTTATTTCGTTGATATTTTCAACTTCTATCATCTGGGACGCTGCTTCCGAGGGAGTGAGGTTTTCCAGGAGAAAAACTTCGCCGTAAGGATAACTCAAAAAAAAGTCTAGATTTAGTCCGGTCCGTCGTAAAAGTTCGTCTTCAAGCTCGTTAGCCCATTTAAGATAAGCGTCCGCTAGTTCTTCCTTCGTCATACTCTTCCCAATAACCCATTTTCGGTAAGCCTTCTCCCGTCTTGCCTCTTCCACAACGTCGAATCGTGGCATGTTCCCTCCAGACTCGCCCAGAACTTTTCCCCCGCCAAATTTTCCGAGATACTATGATGTTACATGATAATAACAGACCAGCATGAGCTGTCAAGTTTTATCTTAATTAAACCAACACGTTATGAATTAGTGGTTAGTGGTTCTTGCCTATTCCATAGTCGATGGATTGGGAATTTGCGGCGTTGCCTTAGAGTTGGCGGGTCAGGGGGGCGCTGTCAAATCTGACAGGAGACGTCATGATTCACGTAGATCGTCCATTAAAACTAGTTGAGTAACCGTCTCCCACAAAATTACCCACAAACGAAACTAATGGAAGCTAACTCCATCGCCCGAATAGCAACTTGGATATTGGAACGGACGCTAATTAAGAGCCGTCGCACACCAATCAAACTGATCAAATTAGCAGTTAATTAGAGCTGTCCCAGATTGAGGATCATATCTTAGTAAAGTTCCTTTGCCCCTGAGTGTGGATGAATGGGGACCGGCCCTCAATTCCCAGTTGATATTATGTCCCACCCTGTCAGCCAGTTGAGAGCGCATTTCGACATCGGGGATTGACAGGTGTAACCTACATTCTCCCTGGACCTTCGTTATTTTGGTCATGCCATTTTGCAGCGTAAACGATCGTTCTTGAGTGTTGTTGAACTCGCATTCGACAATTGTACCAAGCTCAGTTTGATCCAAAAAGAACTGCCAAGACATTTTGAAACTCCTCTCACTCTTTATGACGACGCCATTGAGGCATAAATGATCCATATAGCCTTTGAACCGGATGTTCCTAAACAGATTCTAAGCGAATTGTTCTTCGACCGCAGTCAGAATCCCCGTTCCAGCCAGCAGGCCCTGCCGGTTCTTTTCCTTCGTGAATATCCCAAAATTCTTCGTGTAGTAATGTAAAGGCCCCAGCAGACCAACAAGAGCTAACAAAGAACTCTTTTTCCAACACATGAAGGCGTCAACACCAACATCCGTTTTCAAAAGGGCGTCGGCTGCGATTCTAAGCTGTTTGATTCGTTTCATCTCCGATACCTTCTTTCTCTGTGAGGATTTTACCTTACCTATTTACTAGTGACACCAAATACCCTGATATGTTCAAGTAATATTATTAAATTGTTATATTGTTTAACTTAATTAAAATATAACTATTACTAAAGTAATAACTTAAATACTGGGTTTGCCTGAGCTATGCCTTGTTTTAAGCGTATTCGTTTGTTTTTTAGGCTGGATTTGATTATTCTCAGGGGAGAAATCAAGCGCATATACTGGTGGTTACCTGATTGTAATAGGCCTTATTGGGTACACGGTGGCTAAGATTTTTATTTGGTGGGACCATTTCTAAGTGAGCGTGTAGAATCAGATTTTACCGGGTTTTTGAGATCTCATGAAGGGTACCTTTCATGTTTTAGGGTTGCTTGGTGTTACGACGCTAAATCTCGGACTGTGGATCCAGCAACCAGGATCCTCTGCGTTAAAGAAAGTTATTTTTGCTTTTGGGCTATACTTGTGAATCTTCAACTCCGATAATTTACACGTTTCCTCGATATCTCTATCTGTCTTGCCTGCGATATGTACCGAGATTGCTACCGCCTTGGTATTCGGTTTCACAAGTCGTCTAATAAGATGCTCATCATTCTCACTCATGGACCAACCGTATATAAGGAGATTGCCTTTAAGTTTTGGGAGAACGTCGTTGTAGATTGTATTCAGGTATCGACTGCGACCGATGGCTTCTTTTTTTTGATGACTAGTCCCTTCGCTGACAAATAAAGGAATGGCTTCGTTGCTGCGCCAAGTATCTAGAATTGTACCCAGTAAATTATCCCCGTGAGCGACGATTTTGATGTCGGAATTAGCTTCATTGGATGCAAGACATAAATTTCCATGAGGATAAAACACCAGAGTCGAATGACCACATCCAGTTACAGGCTTTCGAAAGTTCTCCCAGTCATCATATTGGAACTCTCCTTCAAGAAAACAGTCTTTGAAACAGCGCCCCAGAAAATCATTTCCCGCGAGCATGGCCCAATAGACTAACAAATCGTAATTCAAACTTACGACTGTCCGGAAGCGATACATAAATTGCCACATAGGGCGCAGATATTCTATTTTCTCATACGAGGCATGGACTGTTTGGACGGACCGAATCAATGCTTGCTTGATCTCGTGATAGGTCTTTGTAGAGCGTTTGTCGGTTACTTCAAGGGCTTGATTGATACGAAATGTGTGCCAAAGCATTTTTATACAAGTTCAAAGTCATCTGTTCTCAAATCGTCAAAGACCTTGGAGACATTTGGACCTAACCAACCGTTTCTAACCGCCTCATCTTTTAGTGATTTGTAATTGAAACCTTTGTGGACAGAAACGCTAGCTCCATTTCCCAGAACCAAGATGTCGCTATATTGATCCTTAATTTGATCCCAAGCAATTAAGCGCGACATTTGTTTCTCCTCATCAAAGTTCCGTTCTTAGGAGCCTCGGGTTTCGAATGCTTGTGTTGATATTCCGCCGCATGATCCGCTAAAATCTTGTCGGTTACTTTCATACACACACTTTCACGAATTGCCTGATAATTCGTTACTCTTTGCGTAGACGACAGGGGTAAGCAAAAAACTCATCCGACATACCGTCTTGTAGGGGAAAAACCCTTCAAGCGCCATCTTGATTAATGTATTGGGAAAACGCCAAATCCTATTTTGAGGAGGAAGCCTCATTCTTTTCTGCTTTTGCACAGGACCGGCAAATCTGTGATTCCGGCAATTTTAATTGTACAATTCGCCGAAGGGTTCCGATACCGAAGCAAATACTACATGTCGGTCGTCCGCACTTTTTGCAGATACCGCCCCGTAACGTGTCGAATGCTCTCCCACAGTTATGGCATTTCCAAGGAATTATCTGATTCATGAGTCCGACCAGTGATTATGCGTTTCCAAATGACATTTTCTCCTGCAGGAATGGTATGAGATTCAGGGGATAAGAAATGAGCCCTTTGATTCTAACATGTCTTAACTGCAAATAAAGATTTCTCCTGCCAGCTTTACCCTCCTACTATATCTCATGCAACCTCGGGTGTAAAAGTCATTCATGGTCGAAAAAGAATGGACAGGGAGCCGAGTGTATAGACTGCTCCAAACTAAACGAGTCAATGTGAAATTGCCGGTGGGCATTTAAGTGACATCAATCAGCCAAGTTTTTATAGGGGCGAAAAACCCTCCGGTAATTTTTCATACGTACTTTGTTACGCCAAAATAAAACCCTAGCCGCTTGAACGGCCAGGGTTGAGTGAGTAACCGTCTCCCAGAAAATTACCCACAAATAAAACCAATGGCGTTAAAACCGTTCCCAAAGTATCGTTTCCGATATTAAAACTCAAAAAAACACTTAGAAAGTAAAAATCTTCGAATCTACCGCCAAAGTGATTAGTGTCTTGGATGTGTCAAGCTTAGCATTCTCTAGGAGGTCCGTCTCGTCAACCTGACGAGATTTGGCACAGGGCACTCAAACGTAGAAAGGGACTTTGGCTTGCTTCAAGTGTTCCAAATAGGTGTTTGCGTCGTCTCCAGTAGGGGCCACAACGTTCTCCGCCATACCTTTCTTAGCCAGGAAAACGGCGTCATCAGTAAGGAAAACCTTGACTTCATGTCCTTCCTGCTTGGCCACGTGTGCTAATTGCAAGCATCTGGTCGCCCTGGTAGGATCTTCTAAGCCACGTGTTAGAACAAACAAGAAATCTGCCATTAGTCGTACCTCCTCGAAAGAATATAATTTCGAACGCAAGTCCTACGGGAAGAAAACTTGACTCATCATAAAGGCCTAATTCTTGTAGCATGGTCATAAAATCGTGTTGAAAAAATATCTGACCTCAAAAGATCGGTTTTACTTTATCGATTCTTTAAGGGCCTTTGCTGCGGTAAACTTTGGAACTTTGGTTTCCGGGATGTTGATTTTCTGTTTGGTCTGAGGATTCATACCTGTCCGAGCTTGTCTGACAATTACTGAGAACTTTCCAAAGCCTGGCACTGAGATTTCGTCGCCCGCAACCAACACGTCGGAAATAGCTGAAAAGACCAGATCAAGAGATTCTGAAGCAAGTTTTTTCGTTATCTGGCCCTTCTCAGCAAGTTTGTCCACCATTTCAGCTTTTGTCATGTCCGTTCCTCCCTCGAAATTGTAATCGTGTTCCGTCAAAAAATATGAATTGGGGCTATTTAAGCCATGACCGTAGAGAGTGTCAAGACAAGATTGTAGGCTCAGTGGGAGTCACGCTGGATATTTTGTAATCGGCCGGATATTTTTTGCTTGAGTGGAGAACATATGGTCTCTATAATGACAACATGCAAAACAACACGGACTGTTGGAGACGCCCGACCTATGAAAACCGTTCAATCATTTGTTACAGAGACTGCTAAACAGACATTAAGAGAAGTCATGTCAATGAGTGTCTATTGCCATGCGCATCCCCTGACTTCGCTCCGGCGCACTTTGACAAAGCAGCAAGTTGTTACATCCAGAGATTTGCGACGCATGCTGAGCGGCGCAATTGTTAGGGTTTCCGGTATGGTGATAATAGTTCACACTCCCCCGACCAAATCCGGGAAAAGGGTAATGTTCCTGACTCTGGAAGATGAAACAGGGCTTTTTGATGTTGTCGTTTTCTCCAAAGCTCAAAGCAGATTCGCCAAGCTCATCCTGACCAGCGAGGTTTTGACGATTGAAGGTAAGTTGCAGCGCAAAGGGCCAGGGGGACGCTCGATTTCCATTGTCATGTCCAGGGCGTTGACTGGCCTTAGTGGAGGATTGGCGAAGCTCTTGGCCAATGAAATGAAAATTAGACTTCTCCCAAAGAAGAAAGATTTTAAGCCTCCCTTGAAGAGCAGCTTAATTCATGAACGGACTGAAGGCGAATCTTTGGAGCAGTTGGGGTTGGGGTATTGA
>CAVQDX010000014.1:0-109998 GCA_963711335.1 uncultured delta proteobacterium
TAATTCCCGTTTCGGTTCCGCATGTTTCTGGCCAGGGCAAGTGTCGTGCCCGCCAGACGCCTTCTCTCTATGCCCTACCCTTCTTGCGGCGTCGATCCTTGGGTTACAGGACTATGTCACGCCTCTTGCTAAACCTCAGTCACGTTCCTTGCAATCCGATAATCTGTATCGCACGGTCCTTGCCGGGCAACAGGCGTGCCCGCAGCGGCTTTTACGGTATTTTCTCGGTGGTCTCAGGCGGTCCAGTCACCCTGTTTTCCAGTGGATTTATTCGGGTTTATCGTGGCGTCCCAGCTAACTGTTGGGATCTTTATCGGGCCTCTTACATAATATCGAGTTATCCGCGAGAAGGGTTCGTTCGCTGGCGCTCACCCGAAAACAGACACCATTTCATCACTTTGCTGGGTCCATAAGCTTTGATTAACAAACTCTTGAAAACAAACATTCCATTTTACACAAAACTATTTATAAGCCCTTTTATGGACTGTCATTCCCGTGAGAACGGGAATCCAGGAATGGTGGCCCCTCGGGTCGAGTTCGGCATGACAGGGCAAGGTCCAGCGCCATTTTTCACGGTAACTGGGCGCATCCAGGGTTAGAGTCTTTTCATTTGTGGCTTTATTCCTACGAAACATCCGGGAGACGCCACAAGTGATCCCGTCGCTATTCGTTTCATTCAGGATATAGAACCACCGTCCTGGGGGTTTCATTAAAGGTTTTTGAGCGATTCCTTATCATCTCGATCATTTTCTCAAGGCTTACCGGCAATTTGATAGCCTTCTCCGGGCACAGACGAAAACAGTTGAGGCAATCGAAACATGAACCACCGAACCTCGGCTCTGGATCAAGCACTATCGCTCCTGCCGGGCATTCGCTCGCGCAGACACCGCATAGGGAACAGAGGGCCTTATCCAGCGTTTTCGGTGTGACAGGCATAGGGGCGCTGAGTTTCTTCTTCATTTCGGCGGCCAGTTCCGGCTTCGGATAGTCCAGGGCCTGCAGATCGAGGCTTCGTCCATCTCCCGAGTCTATCGCCTCCACCACAAGCCTTGCCATGCCCTTGACCGCCCCCTCATCCTCCTCGTTGGGGTGCCCATCGCCCAGCGGATTATCGATATTGCGCATAATCGAATGCGACGATATTACCCTTGCCGCCGCCGGTATCAGGAACCCTTTGTCCAGCAGAGCCTGCGCCATCTGGTATAGCGCTATACCACTGGCCGCCCCGCCCCACGTGCAATAAGGAACGGCAAAAGACTGAGGCGCAGGGTTGAGGCTCCCGATCAACGACATTACCGGAGCTGCCGCCAGGTCCCTTAAAACGGGAGTCCCGATGAAAAGGCAAAACGGATCGCCACCTGTGAAATTCTCAATTGTGGCGAGGCTATTTCGCTCCCTGCCCAGATCTGTCAGGATGAAATCCCTGCCCAGCTCTTCCAGTGTTTCCTTTATTGCCCACCCTATTTTTCTGGTGGAGCCCGCCGGTGACGAAAAAGCTATTACATATCTCATGGAAAACCTTTCGATAGAGTGATGAATGATGTTAGTGGGTAAATGGGGGCAAGGTCAAGGAATAGGGAATGTATGGAATGATGCGCAAATTTCTTGATTGTGTTTATAACGACTAGTACAAATGAGATTCGAGGCTGAGATATTATGAACTGGAAGAAACCTCTATCGATATTTCTTGCTGTGGCCGTTTTGGCTATGGCAGCCTATGGACTGGGACGCCATAACGCTCCGTCTATAGGCTCTGTTCCTCCTGTTGAAGTGTATTTCTCTCCAAATGGGGGTTGTTCGACGCTATTGTCAAACAGATTGATGAGGCTAAATCTACAATATTGGTTCAGGCTTATTCGTTTACCTCTACTCCAATAGCAAAGGCTCTCTTGGAAGCTCACAAAAGAGGTGTAGACGTCGAGGTATTATTGGATAAGAGCCAGCAAAACCCATGACTACAGCTCTGCAACATTCTTAGCAAATAGCAGATATTCCAACGTTTATTGATAGCGTTTGGGGCGGCCCCGGTTTCTTTGGACACGGAATTGGGTTAAACACACTTATGACGTGTACAAGGAGAACGGAGCATGATTGATGAGAGACGAGTGAAGTCAGAAGTCGTGGGCTTGACGGAAGGAGCCCCAGGGGCGACTGGAGTAATGCCCACGACTGGCGGTCAGTGGGGTCCGCTGAAGTCGAATCAGCGATGGAGCGCCAGACGTAAAAGAGAGGTTGTACTGCGTTTGCTACGAGGAGAGTCGGTCCAGGCTTTGTCCCGTGAGCTAGGCGTTGAGATTTATCGCCTAGAGGAATGGAGGTCCAGGGCGCTGTCAGGTATTGAGTCATCTCTGAGAGAGCGCGGAGATGATCCATTGCAAAGGGAACTCGATGCGGCTTTGAAACGGATAGGTGAGATCACCATGGAGAATGAGCTGTTGAGAGTGAGGATCGACAAACAGGGCCCTTTAAGCAAGGGGAGGTCGCGATTATGAGCGAAGCGGTCTCTCCAGCCACGAAAAGACGCTATGGGGTCAAGATGGCCTGTTCTATCCTGGGCTGGTCCCGCTCTTCGTTTTATTCTTGTCAGACTCAAAAAGTCAGACAGGTCTCAAGACGCGGCCCGAAGCCGAAGTTCTCCGATGTGGAGATATTGGAATTCATCAACAAGGATCTTAGCCGGACTCCTTTCAAGGGTGAAGGACACCGCAAGGTGTGCGCTCGTTTGAGAGTGCTGGACGAAGTTAGGGTTAGCCGCAAAAGAGTTCTGAGAATTATGCGGGACAATAAACTGCTCTCACCGTTTCGGGGTCGACGACGTCAGATTAAGACTCATGAAGGCCGGATAGTGACCGAGGCTCCCAATGTTATGTGGGCCGTTGATGGGAGTCAGATATTGACCGTTAATGATGGCCATGTTTGGCTATTCGTGGCGGTGGAGCATTTCAACTCGGAGTGTGTCGGCTGGCATGTGTCCAAACCGGGGACAAGAATCCAGGCCCTGGAGCCGGTGGCTATGGGGCTAACCGAGGTGTTTGGTGGAGTAGGGCCGGATGTGGCCAGAGGGCTTGAATTGAGGATGGATCATGGCTCACAATATCTTTCCAACCATTTTCAAAACCAGATCAAGTTCTGGGGTATCGCCCCTAGTTTCGCATTTGTGTCTCAGCCTCAGACCAATGGGGTTGTGGAAAGATTTTTCAGGACATTAAAGGAACAAATCATTTATGGCCGCATATTCACCGACATCAATCAGGTCAGGGAGGCCGTGGCAGGGTTTATCGAAACCTACAACAATTATTGGCGACTAGAAAGGCTGGGATTCATGAGCCCTGTGGAATACAGACATCATCAATTGACAAGACAAGCAGCCTGAGGCTTAAGTAATGTCCAAGAAATCGGGTGCGGTTCATTATTGATAGCGTTCATGCCATAGCCCACAACAAAATAATGATCATTGATGGAAAGATAGTGATTACCGGATCATTCAATTTTACTGAAACCGCAGAATCCAAAACTGCCGAGAATTTGTTGATTCTTCAATCACCGGAACTAGCTAAAATATATACTGAAAATTGGAATCGACACAGGGAGCATTCCGAGCCCTATGCGCCCAAGGATTGATATTGGATGGTTACTGAGAGATTTAGTGACTTCTGAACTTAAATGCCGCCGATGAATCTCGATGAGGTCGGAAAGCTCAAGATACTTTATAACTTGGCTAATTTCTTCCACGCTGACCGGCATTTTACTGAGAATCTTGTCGAGCATGTCATTTTTTGCGGTTTTGTCATCGGTAGGACAGGAAACACCCGTTTCCTTAAACTGAATATTCCGGTGATCACGACCACCATTAGTTCGGTCGGCTTCGCTATACGGAGCGATGATTTTTGTTTTTTGAATTGCCATTGGCGTTTCCAAATAGGTCTCTAGTTTTTTGGACAGTTGATTTTAATATAAAGTTCGATAATGATCCAAATAAATATCAATAAAATCTGAAAATGATGGCGCTCACATTAAAGATTAATTCTGGATCATCCCTCGACCGCTTCTTTGCGCAGGGTCAGACTGAGGCGCACAATAAGGGGTCTCATTTAACTGTCTTTTGCCCCAAAAAGTTATTCTGAATCATCCATCTCTTGTCATAGGGCCCTCGCCGGGGCCGAGTTTGATCCAGTAATCTGAATCCCTGTATCGGTATTTTTTCAAGAGGATCGACAACTTGTCGTTGCGATTGATAAATTCACTTACGATCAGGGGTTAACGCAAATTCTAGTTGCTTCGAAGGCCCAAAAATAGATCTTCAGATACCCTGCCTGTTACCTTTTTTCTTTTTTAAAAAACCGGAATTTGAGAGAGGGGTTGTTACTTGTAACCTATTGGAATTGCTGATGGGGTTTTTAGACAATTTCAGAAAACGGGGGCAAAGCGCGGGCAAGTCGCGATTTTTTCGACCGCCGCCGACCTAAACGTAACAGACTGTAATTTCAAGGGGTTTTGGCGGGAGCGACGGGACTCGAACCCGCGACCTCCGGCGTGACAGGCCGGCGTTCTAACCAACTGAACTACGCACCCACTGAACTGTTTTCGGGCATGGTAGGCGGAACAGGATTTGAACCTGTGACCCTCGGCTTGTAAGGCCGATGCTCTCCCGCTGAGCTACCCGCCCAAATATGCTAAATCAACAGCCGCACAGCAAATGCGACCGTTATCTAATCAAAATAATATGACTGAACAATTCTGTCAAGGAAAATGAGGTAAATGGTCAATCGTCAACATGATATGGACAACCTGTTGATGGCCTCATTCACCAGTAAATACAAAGCAGCGTCGTGCTTACCTCTAACGCCGGGCCTATCGCAATAGCGTCCTCTTAGAATTGCGTCGATAATAAATATAGCGTCCTCCGCCTCAACTCCCGACCAAATCTATGCTTGTGACAAGGCGTTTCTCGGTTATCAGGTCAATTTCATGAGTCCGCGAAACTCCCTATCCTAGAATTTGTCCTTCCTCTCTTGCCAAAAATTGATTCAGCCCAGATAATTGGCAATGAGTCGCCGTCGGAACCGCAAAAAATTCCTTCAAAAAAAAAGACGACTCCTGTTTCCTCTTTATCCTGGTCCCACAAGGTCATGTTTTTTCATCTTGCTGTAAAGAGTGCTCCTGCTTATTCCCATCAGTTGAGCAGCCCTAAATTTGTTCCATCCGCATTGTTCCAAAACCGACTTCACGTGTTCACGTTCAAGAGTTTCCAGGTTTGTCCGCGAGCCACTCGCTCCTATGAAAGCAGAATCTAGAGGACGCAATTCCTGCGGAAGATCCGCCGGCCTTATTATATCTTCTTTGCAAAGAACCACCGAACGTTCCACTGCGTTTTCCAGTTGCCGCACGTTCCCGGGCCAATGATACTGGAAAATAAGGTCCATCGCCTGTGCGCCGATTTTTCTCACGTTTTTGCCCAACTTTTGATTGAAAAGATCGACAAAATTATTTACGAGTTGAGGGATATCCTCTTTCCTTTCTCTTAGCGGTGGGATCTCTATATTGATAACGTTCAGTCTCCAATATAGGTCTTCCCTGAAGGATCCTGCAACCATGGACTTTTTGAGATCCTTGTTCGTGGCTGCTATAATCCTTGCATCCGTAGCCACAGTCGCCTCACCTCCCACTCGTTCAAAGCTTTTTTCCTGGATGACTCTTAATAATACGACCTGGGTAGGCAGACTTACCTCGCCAATTTCATCGAGAAAGATGGCGCCGCCGTCCGCCTGTTCAAATCTTCCCTTTTTGGACCTGATCGCTCCAGTAAAAGCGCCCTTTTCATGACCGAATAGTTCGGATTGCAAAAGTGTCTCCGCGTAGGCGGCGCAATTGACTACAACAAACGGGCCATTCTTCCTAAGACTTTGTTCATGGATAGCCTTCGCAATAACCTCTTTACCGGTGCCGGACTCCCCCTGAATAAGCACATTTGAATCAGAACCGGATATATCCAGTATGAGGTCACAAATTTCTCTCATCTTGGACGAGCGTCCCAGGAGATTTCCAAGTTTTTCAGAGGCGTCCAGGGTGTAACTTAACCGCTTGTTTTCACGACGTTCATCTCTTAGACTCTGGTAAAGCCTTCTTATTCGCATCATGGCGTTCACGCGGGCAATAAGTTCGTCAGGCTCAAATGGCTTGGTCAGGTAGTCGTCACCGCCTCTATTCAAGCCCTGTATCTTGAATTCCAGGGTATCGTGTACCGTGAAAATAATGATTGGAATGTATTGAAATTCCGGATGAGCCTTGAGTTTCGAGGCCATCTCAAGTCCATCCATTCCCGGCAAGTTAACATCGAGCAGAATTAAGTCAGGCCCCGAATCGTCGCCATTCTCCAGGAATTCAATCGCTTGCTCTGCGGACCCAGAAAGGTCTGCCTTGAAACCTGCAGCCTTCAATAGTTCTGTCGTGAAAGGACCATTGAATGGATCATCCTCAACGACAAGCACATGCCCAACGTCGGAGGGATCATTCATGACGCGTCACTTGACGAAATGGTATGCCAGTCCATGCGCTACGGCGACCAATGTGGAATCCTGATTCCGAACTTCAATATTCCACAAGCTGATCCTTTTTCGGATGTCTATTGGTTTGGCCTCTGCCGTAACAGTGTCTCCCGCCTTGGTAGCTTCGAAATAGTTGATTTTCATCTCGGCGGCAAAAGCCATATAACCTCTGGAATTACAAGCAATCGCAAACGCTTGATCAGCAAGAGAGAATATGACTCCACCATGACTGCGAGCTTCAGAGTTACAGTATTCAGGCTTCAGCTTCAAACTTACCCTTGCGTAAGAGTCCCCAGCCTCTTCCACAACGATCCCCAGGAAACGTGAGAATGGATCGCCTCCGACTATGTCGACAGCGTATTTTACAGGCTCTGCTTTTCTGTCAATGTTCGGCTTATGATCTTTCAATGTCGGTTCAACCCCCAGAATCCGTGAAATGACTATTTAGTCCAATGAATTTTAACTTAATCCAGAAAAATGAATTACCAAAGCCTTTTTTGGGAAGATCCCGTACGCTGATCTTCCACTCTGGAGACTGAGGTCGCTAACGAGTCAGAGCTACGGACTATCCTATTATGAGTCCTCACGATATCCAGAAAATTCCTGAGGAGCAACCCCCCATCGGGCCTGGAGTTCATATAATACTCCGTGTGCGCCTGAACGCCATAAGCCGGTCTCTCCGGATGCCTGATTATCTGGTATGGGCACATTTTGTTTGCGGCAAGAGCGACAAAGCCTTTAGGAAGTTTTTTCACTTCATCATAGTGGCTTTGAACAAGATTCAGAGACTTACCCATTCCGAGAAAAAGTGGATCTTTGTGGAGAACATAAACATCATGGCGGCCCTTTTCAGTAGGATTGTGTCCGTAAGGAAAACAATCATCTTCTCCTCCCCTGATAGGCCCCACCTTCCCTCCAAAAGCTAACGCCAGGGCCTGGTGCCCACCGCAAATACCTACCACAGGTATTTTCATATCCTCAATTATGACTCTTAAAGACTTAAAAAAATTTTCGAGATCCTGTCCATTTTTGCCTTTGTATTTGCACCATGGGATACCATTAGGGCTCAAGGCGAGAAACGCTGGACGAAGTTTTTTCATATTCTCCACGGTAATTTCCGCATAGGGCAGTATCATTCCATGTCCTTCGGCCCCAAGGCGCTCCAGTGTCTCCTCTACAATTACCGCCTGTTTTGAGCTTCTACCGGTGAACATATTTACCACAATCCATGTTGACGATGCTCCCACAACCCCAACTTCAGTCTTTTGAGGACTCGGCTCAACTCCGCTATCATCGATCCGCTCAGTGGCTTCGAGCCTCAATGAGGCAATTCCTAGGACCAGTGTCAGCGCAATACAAAATGTCAAAATCTTCTTCATCTGTTATTCTTCCTGTAAGCGTCTCGGTTTCAGCCGAAGGATATTAGAACCAAATGCCATTATCTCAATTTTATATTAATACAGTCAAATTTTATATCAATTATTAAAGCCTATTATCATTTTAAATTCATTTGTATTAATAATAATCTCTACAATCTACTTTACTACTCTTCCATGATCTATTCAATACCGATATTATCAAGAAGATTGAAAACTTTTACCGGTTTGAGGATTTTTCGTCCATCCTGATGATCGTAACGAACCAGTATGAGGATGCGAGATAAACGGTCCTGAACCCGAAAAATCTCAGGCTCCAAGATTGATGTTGAGTCCTCCTCTCCAGGAACAAGGTCTTCAGTCACTACGTATCCTCCAAACACGAGTTTGCGAAGGTTTTCTTCCTGTAACTCAATTCTCGGAAGGTGTTCTAAGGCGCGATCAAGGGGAATTGCAGCCTGCTTTATGTCGTCAATCGACGCGCCTTTTACAAAATCCAGGTTACGGGCCGTAGCGACATTAAACTTTCCTGACGCAATACGTCGAAGTGTTTCTACTCTCCCGCCTACACCAAGTTTAGCGCCGATATCTCTGGCTATCGAACGGGCATAAGCTCCTTTTGAGCATATCAAATCAATCTTCAGATCCGGCGGGCGCCAATCAATCAGCGAAAGGTCGAAAACCTCGACTTTTCTAACATCCAACGACGGAAAAACCCCTTTGCGAGCAAGCTTGTAAAGAGGAACCCCGTCTTTCTTGATAGCGGAAAAGTGTGGTGGAATCTGATCAATCTTGCCATTGAAATCTTTAAGGCATTTTCTTATTTCCTGGACAGTCAAGGACTGAGGATCTCCTGTGACAGTAATTGTACCTTCTCTATCACAGGTGTCACTTTCCTCGCCCAATCTTACCGTCACTTGATAATGCTTCTTTGCCTCATCCAAAAAATCCAACGCCCTAGTCGCCGAGCCGAGCAAGATTACAAGAAGGCCGGTCGCTTGTGGATCAAGTGTGCCAGTGTGCCCAACCTTTACCACTCGACCCAGGCTACGGCGTACTATTCCCACCACAGCGTTTGAAGTTATTCCTTCGGGTTTGTCTATCAATAGCAGACCATGAGCCACGAATATGTGTCACTCCTTCTCCGCCCCAAAGAGGGCCGCCCTTTGACTGGAAATCAGGATTTAACCGTTCATCAAGTTGTCGGGATCTATATCATAACTGAGGCAAAGACGGCCAATAACGACCCGCAAAAGCGAGCACGTCACGGAGCCTGGCCCTGAATGTGTATGTCAGAGTGGAAAGGTCCTGCGAATCAAAGGGAGGATCTTGGGAGGGGTCGTATGAAGACAAACAGTATAGAATACGTTTTACAGAATTCCTCAGAGCGCCCAAATGGTATCCGCCTTCGAGCACCAACAATAGTCGATCAGCGCAAAGTTGTAATGCGGATCGCATAAGTACTTTAACCATAGCCTCGTATCCATCCTCGGTCAGATTCATCCCGCCCAGCGGGTCTTTCTCGTGGGCGTCAAATCCTGCAGAAACAAGGATTAACTGAGGTTGGTAAGCTTCCAGCAGAGGATAAACCAGGCGGTTAAAAACACAAATATATTCTGCGTCACCAGCGCCGGCGGCCAAAGGAACATTTATGTTAAAACCTTCACCGGGACCATGTCCAACTTCCCTTATACCCCCGGTGCCAGGATAGTGAGGGTATTGATGAGTTGAAATAAAAAGGACTCTAGGATCCTCATAAAACGCGTCTTGAGTCCCATTGCCGTGATGGAGATCCCAATCAACTATGGCGACTCTTTCGAGCTTGTAGTGATTCAATGCGTAGTGAGCCGCCAGCGCCACGTTATTAAAAAAGCAGAATCCCATTGCGCGACGGTTTTCGGCGTGGTGGCCGGGTGGCCGTACAAGAGCAAAACCGTTTCTTACAGAACCGTCCATTACTCCGTCTACAAGACGCAAAAGGCCTCCCACGGCTGATACCGCAGCGTCCCAGGAGTGGCAACAGGTCGAAGTGTCTGGATCGAGAAAAACGCTCTCACATCCCGCCGTCCCCATTATCCGATCCACATATCGAGGATCATGATTGGCGCAAAGTTCATCCAGAGTAGCTTTCCTAGCCTGCACATAGGCTATGTTAAGAGCTGTCCCGAGATCGTCCAGCATGCTGTACAAAACCTCCAGTCTCTCTGGACTTTCGGGATGATACATGCCCATCTCATGTTTCAGATATATTTCCTCGCGTACTAGTCCTGTAGGTTTCATAATTGATACCGCCGGATACTGGCGCTGAGCGCTTGAAGACACAAATTATGCATATATGGGAATGCCATGCTAATCGCTTTCGTTCGCTTATTTAGCGTAACACCGGGCTTGGATTCAGTCAATGATTTTAGCCCTCTATATTTTCTTCACAGAGAAAATGAATGGGCAGGCTTTTTACATGCGAATTGCGTCAAGTTTCTCTTCACTTGGGTCTGCCAAACTCGTATTCTTAACGATAACACATCTCAAGTTTTCCAAAAACCTGAAAGGAAAAGAACATGTTGCTGGCTATTGATGTGGGGAATACAAACATCGTGATCGGCCTTTACAAGGAAGATACCAAACTGGGGTCCTGGAGAATTCGGACCAATGAGGATGTCACGGGTGATGAATTATGGGTCATTTTAAAAAACCTCATGTTTTGGCAAGGACTTGAGACAAGTGAGATTGGTGGAGTAATCATAGCCTGCGTCGTGCCACCGTTGAAAGCGGCCCTTGAAGAGCTTTCCCTAGCCTTTCTCGGGATAACCCCGTTGTTCGTCGGGCCTGGAATGAAGACGGGAATGCCCATAAGGTATGACAATCCCAGAGAAGTTGGAGCAGATCGGATCGTAAACGCCGTGGCAGCGTATGAAAAATATCATTGCGAATTAATAGCGGTCGATTTTGGAACAGCTACGACTTTCGATTATATCAACTCAGCGGGTGAATACGAGGGGGGCTCTATAGCGCCAGGAGTTAAAATTTCTGCCGAGGCGCTATTTCACAGCGCTTCGAAACTCTTCAGGGTTGAACTTACGGCCCCACCTAAGGTAATAGCCAAAGACACAGCTTCGGCAATTCAATCCGGAATTGTGTTCGGTTACGCTGCGCTTGTGGACGGTATCCTTGGTCGCATGTTCGAAGAACTTAAATCGCGTCCCAAAGTTGTGGCGACAGGGGGATTGGCCAAAGTCATTTCCTTGCATACCAAACTGGTCGATAATGTAGAGGATGATCTTACAATGGAGGGTCTTAAGATACTTTTTAAGAGAAATATCCCACCTAAGAAGAAGTAATGAAACAAAAGAGGCCGCAACGAACAAACGCTGCGGCCTCTAACAGAGCAATATCAAACTTACTACCGATCATCCGTCAGGACGCTAATAGCGCTCCCGCCGGTATTCTTATTCTCGGCGCAAGTCAGATTTTCAGTCAAAGGAGAGCTTCTTTCTAGAACACTCCCTTAACCTTTCCCGTTTCAACATCCACGTCGACTCTTCTGAATGCCGGGTTAGAACTGGTTCCTGGCATAAGAGAAATAGCTCCGGCGACTGGAACCACGAAACCTGCCCCATTGTACGTGAGAATATCGCGAATCGGGAGGATCCAGCCTTTAGGAGTGCCCTTTATATTCGGATCATGCGACAGGCTGAGGTGAGTTTTCACCATACATGTACCCAATTTGGACAACGCCGGATCGGCCTCCATCTTTTTGGCTTTGGCCTCGGCTTCAGGAGTGAAGCTAACGCCATCAGCGCCATAAACTTCTTTCGCTATCAACTCAATGCGCTGGCGCAGAGGAAGACTCAAATCATAAAGCAATTTGAATTCGTTCTTTTCTTCGCAAGCGTCAACAACGGCGTCCGCAAATTCAAGAGCGCCGTCACCGCCTTTGAGCCAGTGCTGGGAGACTGCGGCGCGTGCGCCAGCGGCTTCGGATAATCTCTTTACAGCAGCTATCTCGTTTTTGGTGTCAGTATAGAAGGAGTTTATGCAAACAACGGGATTGATGCCGGCTTTCTTAACGGTTGCAATATGGTGAATCAGGTTCTTGCAGCCTTCTTCCACCCAACCGACATTTTCACCTTCATATTCTTTCGGCATGGGCAGACCCGGTCTTGGAACCGGAGCGCCACCGTGGCATTTCAGGGCTCTGATCGTAGCGACGATAACTGCGCAATTGGGTTTAAGACCAGAGAATCTGCATTTCAGGTTCCAGAATTTCTCAAAGCCGATGTCAGCGCCGAATCCGGATTCTGTTACATGATAATCAGCCAGCTTCAGACCGATCCTGTCAGCAATGATTGAACTCTGACCGATAGCAATGTTTGCGAATGGACCGGCATGCACGAATACCGGCTGGCCTTCAATTGACTGGAGCAGGTTCGGGTTGAGGGCTTCCACCATCCATGCCGTCATAGCGCCGTCAACTTCAAGATCTTTAGTCGTAACAGGCTGGCCCTTCTTGTTGTAGGCCACAACGATCTTGCCCATTCTCTCGCGCATGTCTTTCAGGTCTGTAGAAACGGCGAGAATCGCCATGATTTCAGAGGAAACGGCAATTCCAAAAGATGACTTCATCATGAAACCATCCATCTTTCCGCCGATTCCAATGATGATGTTACGCAAAGACTGAGCGCAGAAGTCAATAATCCAGCCGAATTCAACATTACGAGGATCGATATCCAGGCGCTTGAGGTTTCTCTTTGCAAGTTCTGCGTCGTCATAGTTGAATTCGTGTTGCATTCTCGCTGTCAAGGCCACCATAGCAAGATTATGGGCGTTCATGATCGCGTTGATGTCACCGGTCAGGCCGAGCGAAAATGGAGTCAGAGGAATGCACTGAGCTAGACCTCCACCGGCTGCAGAACCTTTAATGTTCATTGTGGGTCCGCCCGATGGTTGTCGTATGGCCGCTACGACTTTTTTTCCTCGTTTTCCGAGGCCTTCAACCAACCCCATGGAACTAGTGGATTTGCCTTCTCCTAGAGGAGTGGGCGTAATAGCGGTCACATCTATGTATTTTCCGTCCGGTCGGTCTTTCAGCCTGTTAAGGGCTTTTGCGAAATCGATTTTGGCGACGTAGTGGCCATGAGGAAGAAGTTCTTCTTTAGTAAGCCCTAACTCGTCCCCAAGTTCATAGACTGTTTTCATCGATTTCTCGGCTTCTTCAGCTACCTGCCAATCAGCCATCTTAGTAGGATCCAACAATGCCATCGATACCTCCTTGTGACTATTCAGCGTCTTCTAACGCTGAAATGAGATGCAATGTTCTACACGATTTGCGGTCCCCGAAAAATTCGGGCGCTCAAGAATCCAGGATATAGCGTTTTGCATTCCTGAATATTTTTAAACCAATCCCCTCATCCGGTAACTGCTCTCTAGTCCACCGAGGGTGATTGGTCCTGTCCAAATAACACTCCGGGTGAGGCATCAGGCCGAATATACGGCCTGTCACATCACATATACCCGCTATTCCCTTTGGTGATCCATTTGGATTAAATGGATACTCAGACGTAGGCTCATCTTCATCAGGTTTCGCATAAAACAACGCTGCCTGATTAGAAGACAGCAACCGGTCGATCACGCCGGAATCTCTTCCGACTATTTTGCCTTCCCCATGCCTCACAGGCAAATAGAGCCTGCCCAACCCACGGGTAAACACGCATGGTGACTGCGTATCCACGATGAGGTTAACCCAGCGATCTTCAAATCGGCCACTATCGTTGGCCGTGAGCGACACGTCCCTCTGCAGATAGGCGCGATCAAACGCGGGTACCAGCCCAAGTTTCGCCAGGAGCTGAAATCCGTTGCATATTCCAAGGATCAATCCACCTCGAGCTACAAACTCGAGCAGATCATCTATCAGGTTCCTACCTTCTACCTTTGAATGACGAATCCGGTTTGCACACGCTTGCGCTGCTCCGAGATCGTCCCCGTCCAGGAATCCCCCAGGAAACACTATGAATTTGTAAGATCTTAAGTCAACTTCGCCGCCGACTATGAAATTTAAATGCGCAAGGTCTATTCGATCAAAACCTACTATTTCGAGGGCTCGTCTAGTTTCTATTTCGCAGTTAATTCCATGGCCAGTAACTACCAGCGCATTCAAAACCATTCTGTTCCTTCTGTCGTTTCATAAACTCTCAAAATCAAAATAGCGTTTTAGCTGATTCTGTAGCCAAGTTCAAATAAGTTGTCGGGAAAATACCGATATAAAGAACCGCCAGGACTGTCAAAGATAGCGCAAAAGTCATTGACGGACTAAAGCGAAGCTCTTCCGGCTCTACCTCCGGCGCTTCCATATACATTTTCATTATAACCCTAAAATAATAGAATACGGACGCAGCGCTAGTTAGAACCCCAATTATGACCAACCAGATGTATCCGGCGCTGATAGCTGCGCTGAATATGGTGAATTTTCCAATAAAACCAGCGGTTGGAGGAATACCGGCAAGCGAAAAAAGGAATATTGACATCGCCAGGGCCAGAGTGGGGTGAGTCTTGCCCAATCCTCTGTAGTCGTCGAGGTAAATATTCGCCTCGCCTTCACGACCTACCATAGTCACGACAGCGAATGCTCCAAGATTCGTGAAGATGTAGGCCAACAAGTAGTACAGGACCCCTGAAGCCCCTGCAGGCGTACCTGAAACCATACCAACCAAAATGTATCCCGCGTGCGCTATGCTTGAATAAGCCAACATTCGCTTGATATTGGTCTGAACTATTGCCGCCAGGTTCCCTAGAATCATGGTCAGTACAGCCAACACCCAGAGTATCTGGGACCAGGTGACTTGCGCAGAGCCAAAACACTCAAAGAAAACTCTTAGGAAAGCCGCAAAAGCGGCAGCCTTAACTCCAACCGACATGAATCCAGTGATCGGAGAGGGAGCCCCGTCATAAACATCAGGAGTCCACATATGAAACGGTACTGCAGCCACCTTGAAAGAAAAACCCACTAACAGCAATCCCATTCCTACCAGGGCCATTGTGCTAACTGAACCAGATTGAAAGTATTTGGCCAAACCAGCGAGCGCCAAGGATCCTGTCGACCCGTAAAGAAGCGCTGCCCCATATAGAAATAATCCGCTTGAAAAGGCCCCTAGAAGTAAATATTTGAGACTGGCTTCAGAAGATTTGGGACTCTTTGGAAGTATACCTGTGAGAACATATACGGCGATGGACAATGTTTCAAGGCCGACGAAGATCATGAGCAGATGGATTCCCGACGCCATAAACATCATGCCCACGGCGGAAAAAAGCAGGATTGCAAAATATTCGTAAAGATCCAACCCCTGATCAACAAGGTATTTCATGGAAATCAGGATCGTGAGTCCCACTGACACAAGTATCAAAACATTGAAAAACCAGGTGTATGAATCCAGGGCAATCATACCATTAAAAGATGGCATGTTCATGAGACGCAATGGGGTGTTGGCCATCAGGGCTATCAGGACCCCCACTAGTCCGATAACAGCTCCTACAGCCGCAGCGCCCTTTCGGACAAACAAGCCTAACAGCATAGCTAGCAAGCCGGCCACGCTCAAAATGAGCGCCGGTAATACGCCTCCAATACTAAATTCAGGCACTGGGATCATCCCGATTGCTCCCACTTCTAATTTTCTTTGTCCACGCGGATTTCCGCTGTGGAGGAAACCAGGCTGATTTTTTCAGCGTTCGGCGCAGGAAGTTTTCCAGCCTCTTCCATTGCAAGGATTGACGCTCTCTTTTTCTCCACATGTTGGAGAAAGTTCTTCACTGAAGGTTCCATTGGTCTTAAAAACGTGTTGGGATAAACCCCGATCCACACCACAAAAACGAGAAGTGGCACGAGCACTGCGATTTCTCTGGAATCCATATCTTTAAGGACTAGATTCTTGGGATTAGTCACTTCCCCGAACATTACTCTCTGGAACATCCATAGCATGTATACAGCGGCAAAAATTACGCCGGAAGCTGCAAACACCGTATACCAGGTAAACTTGCCGAAAGAGCCAAGAAGGATGAGGAACTCACCAATAAACCCGTTCAGTCCAGGCAGACCTATGGATGAAAGTGTGAATATCATGAAAAATACGGCGAAAAGGGGCATAACTTTGGAAAGTCCACCAAATTCGGATATGAGTCTGGTGTGTCTTCTCTCATAGATCATTCCCACGATTAAGAAGAGGGCGCCAGTGCTTAATCCGTGGTTGATCATCTGAATTATGCTTCCTTCTACCCCCTGGGTGGTCAATGCGAACATACCAAGCATGACAAAACCCAGATGGCTAACGCTGGAAAAGGCGACCAGCCTTTTCATGTCAACCTGTACCATTGCGACCCAGGCCCCGTAGATGATGCCGATAACGGCGAGTAGAGCCACCCACCATGCAGCGTCCACTGCAGCGTTCGGAAACAATGGAATGGCAAATCTAATGAAACCATATGTGCCCATTTTCAAGAGTACAGCCGCCAATACTACGCTGCCCACCGTAGGCGCTTCAGTATGGGCGTCAGGGAGCCACGTGTGGAACGGAAACATCGGCACCTTTATGGCGAATGCCAGGAAAAACGCAAGGAACAGCCAGAATTGGACTTGAATCGGCACAGCAAAATCATAGAGTTTGAGAAGGTCGAATGTGTACACGCCTGTGCTCTTGCCGGCCGTAAAATATAGGACAAGAATGGCTACCAGCATGAGTAGGCTTCCGACTATGGTGTACAGGACAAATTTGATGGCCGCGTACAATCGTCTGGCAGGATTCCCCCAAACCCCGATCAGAAGATACATCGGTATAAGCATGATCTCCCAGAATACATAGAAAAGAAAAAGATCCAGAGAAACAAAAACTCCGATCATGCCGACCTGGAGAAACAAGAGGCAGATCATGAACTCTTTGACGCGGACCGTGATATCCTTCCAGCAGGCCAGGATAACTATCGGGCCAAGAAATGTTGTCAGCATAACCAACAGAAGACTTATACCATCTATCCCCAACTTGTAAGAAATACCCCAGTCTTTAACCCACGGATAACTCTCAACAAACTGCATAGACGAAACGGAAGGATCAAAGCCGAAATACACGAACAAACTGATAACGAAATCGAGGAGCATGACTACCAGCGTGACCCAACGAAGTGTCTCCGGACAATCCCTGTTAATGAACAAAAGGATCAGGGTACCTAGAAGAGGAATAAACGTGATAAGGCTTAACAAATGCGAAACATTTTCCATGAACGGCACGCCTCCATGTCCTATCTCAATAGCAAGAAACCGATTACGACAATCGCCCCGACCAAGACCGACAGGGCATAGTCCTTGACAAAACCGGTCTGAAGAAGTCTTAGAACACCGCCAAAAGCTTGTGTGACAGCGCCAACTCCATTGACGACGCCGTCAATCACCGCTTCGTCAAATTTCTTCCAGAGAAGCTTTGAAAACTCCACGATGGAATTTACAAACAGGAAATCATAAAGCTCGTCAATCCAATATTTGTTGTACACCAGTCTATGGAGCCCAGAGAAACGATCCACAATCCTGCCCGGGGTCTCAGGGCTGGTTATATACATGTAGCGAGCGAGCAACAGGCCGAATATCGCTATGCCAAGGGAAACCGCCATCAGAACAAGTTCGGCGGTAACACTGTGATGGCCGGCATGATGAGCCCCGTGTTCAATGATGGCCTTGGCCGGGGCAAAAACCGGATCGAGGAAATTCCCAAACCTTTGAGCGCCCTCTATAACCGGTATACCGACAAAGCCTCCAACCAGCGACAGAAAGGCCAGAATCATCAACGGCACTGTCATCAACGGTGGAGATTCGTGCAAGTGATGAGCCACATCATGTTCAACCCGGGATTTTCCGTAAAAGGTCATGAAGACGGACCTGAACATGTAAAAGGAGGTCATTACAGCCGCAACAGCCCCAATTATCCAGAATATGAGATGTTTCTGCATTGAGTAATAAAGGATCTCATCCTTGCTGAAGAATCCTGCGAACGGGAAAATACCGGCAATCGCCAAGGTCCCGAACAAATACGTCCAATGAGTGTATGGTAGTTTCTTTCGTAAATTTCCCATCTTACGCATGTCGAGTTCGCCCGACATCGCGTGCATCACACTGCCTGCAGCCATGAAAAGAAGCGCTTTAAAAAAAGCGTGAGTCATCAAGTGGAATATTCCGGAAGTAAAGGCTCCAACGCCGCATGCCATGAACATGTATCCCAACTGACTGATAGTTGAATATGCCAGAACTCGCTTAATATCAAATTGAGTCATGCCGATTGTGGCTGCGAAAAGAGCGGTCAATCCTCCAATTATCGCTACAACGGTCAGTGAAATCGGCGCCATGGCAAACATGACACTGCACCTGGAGACCATGTAAACGCCGGCCGTAACCATCGTGGCAGCGTGAATCAAAGCGCTGACTGGGGTAGGACCCTCCATAGCGTCAGGGAGCCATGTATAGAGAGGAATTTGAGCAGATTTGCCAGTTGCCCCTACAAAGAGCAGAAGAGTGATGAGAGTCACCAACACTCCTCCCTGAGTCAGTTTCTCCGGAGCCACACTAAAGACATCGACATAATTGAAAGTGCCAAATACTGTAAATATCAGAAACATTCCTATAAGGAATCCAAAATCACCTATTCTGTTTACTACGAAGGCCTTTTTGCCTGCGTCGGAGGCTGACTTTTTCTCGTAGTAATATCCAATGAGCAGATAGGAACACAGACCCACGCCTTCCCAACCTACAAACATAAGCAGAAAATTGTTGGCTGAAACCAGAATCAACATGTTGAACACAAATAGGTTTAAGTAAGAGAAATACCTGCGGAAACCGATCTCACCATGCATGTAGCCTATCGAATAGACATGAATGATACAGCCTACGCCACTGACGACCATGATCATAATCATACTAAGAGGATCTACGAGAAAGCCTATGGGGACATTCAAATCCCCGGACCATATCCACGAATAGATTATAATTTGAATCGATCTGGATCCAGGCGCCAGTTTGATCAGCTCAAAAAAGATCGAAACGGCCACCAAGAAAGAGGCCCCTACTGAACCCGCTCCAATCCAGCCAATTGCTTTTTCTGAAAAACGTCGTCCAAAAAGACCGTTAATCAGAAATCCTATCAGAGGAAAGATGGGTATTAACCAGACTAGTTCAATCATGCCAGGCTCCCGGATCTGCGTTCAAAAATGATGAGCCGAAGCGACGTCGCTTCGAGCGCTTTATCAATTAAAAGTCACCACTTCAACAAGCTGATGTCATTTATGTTTATGGTGCCGCGTTCCCTGAAGACCGCAACGGCAATCGCCAGTCCTACAGCCACCTCGGCTGCCGCGACCACCATGACGAACAATACGAACACCTGACCTTCAATGGATCCCAGATAGCGAGAGAAGGCCACAAACGACAAATTCACAGCGTTCATCATTAGTTCGAGGCTCATAAGAATAACAATCAAATTTCGACGAAACATCACTCCTACCATGCCGAGGCTGAAAAGGAGCGCAGACAACACCAAATAATGTTCCAAGGTAACCATGCTTTTTACCTGCCACGAAGAATTTGAACGCTAATTCAATTCTCGTCCATTCTATTTTTGCGTCAACTTCCTTCCAATCACTACCGTGCCTATGATTGCGGCTAACAACAAGACAGACGCTATCTCGAAAGGCAACAGATAAGTCGTGAAAAGCTCTCTGGCGATAAGTTCCATGTTAGAGGCGCCCGCAGCGACAGTTCCCGCCTGAGCTTTTCCCATAATTGTAGGAACAAAATGACTGAAAATCGGAAAAAGAATTACGGCGAAAGCCAGAGAAAGTATAATTCCAAATCCCCACCGGAGAGGTCTGGGCGCTTTGGGCAGATCAAGCTCCTCCAGGTTTAACAACATTATTACGAACAAGAACAGCACCATCACGGCGCCCGCATAAACTATAATCTGAACCATGGCCAGGAATTCCGCATGCAATAATATAAACAGAGTAGCCAACCCAACCATTGTCAAGATCATAAACAAGACGTTATGAATCGGCCTGCGCAAAAAGACCACAAATACTGCGGACAACAGCGTCACAGCGGCTAAAACATAGAAGAGGATGGTTTCCATCTGCTCCAAAAACCTCACTTTTCCCTAAAGTTTAGTCTCAGAATTACCCAGCCTTTTTCTTTAGCTCATACCGCGGCGTCGGAGGCTCCAGCAATCTTTCCTTGTCATACAAAAGGGCATCACGACTATATTCCGAGATCTCGTAGGCTGTGGACATTTCAATAGCTTCTTTCGGACACGCCTCAACACAATAACCACAGAAAATACAACGTGTTAAATCAATCTCATATCGACCGGGATATCGTCGGCCGTCAGGCTCAGCCGCCGCTTCGATGTATATGCAATCCGCCGGGCATACCGTCGCGCAGAGCATACACGCCACACACTTAATCTTGCCGGAACCGTGACGAGTTAAGACATGCCGTCCCCTCCACCTTGGAGCGACATCCCACTTTTCATCCGGGTACTGTAGCGTTATCTTCTTTTTCAACAGATACGAAAATGTTAGTTTGAGTCCCTGTAACAGAGGGATGATCATTTTCCTGACCTCTCGACCGAACTGAGTTTAGACGCGACGCCTTTCGGCAACATCCCGCTAACTATTACTGACGATTTTTTATTGGATTAACCCACATATTTCAGCCACACGGCGTAAACAAAGGCTGTGGCCATCACGTTAAACAGCCCAACGGGCAACAAAGTCTTCCAACCGAATTGCATGACCCTGTCGTAACGAAGCCTGGGATAGGTTCCTCTAATCCAAACAAAGACGAACACAAAGAAAAACGTTTTTCCCAGGAACCACACGATCGGAGGAAATATCGGGCCTTGCCAACCGCCAAAAAACAAGGTTGCCATCATCGAACTCAGAAAAAGAAGGTGAGCGTATTCTCCAAGGTAAAACAAACCAAATTTCATTGAGCTGTATTCAGTCTGATACCCGGCCACCAACTCATTTTCACATTCCATAAGGTCAAATGGTGTTCTGGCGATCTCTGCGCTACCCGCTATGAGAAAAAGGATGAACCCAAGCGGTTGTCTGAAAACAAACCACTTCCAAATTGAATCCTGAGCTTCCACTATCTGCACAAGGCTTAGCGATCCCGCCAGTAGCAGGACGCCCACAACAGACAGACTTAAACCAAGCTCATAGCTAATCATCTGGGCAGCGGCTCGAATGGCGCCCAGCAGAGAATACTTACTGTTTGAGGCCCAGCCACCGAGAATTACTCCGTAAACTCCAAGCGATGAGATTCCAAAGATGTAAAGGATACCCAAATTGATGTCCGCTACAACCCCAGTGTTCAAATCAAATTTATTGGCCATAGGCCCCAGGATATTTTCGAGACCTAGGCCTTTTGCAAAGGGTATCACCGCAAATGGAACTAGTGCGCAAACAACCACTATCAATGGAGCAGCGATGTATACCACCCTGTTAGCCGATGAGACTGTAATCTCTTCTTTTAGAAGCAGCTTTGCGCCATCAGCTAAAGGCTGTAATAGACCCCACGGGCCGACACGGTTGGGACCGATGCGAACTTGAATCCAACCGAGCACCTTTCTTTCTATCAGGGTCAGATAGGCGACAAAAGTCAGCACAGCGACCAAGACAAGGAGCGTCTTTATAACAACCAAGAGCACAGGGAAGGCGGAATCCATGAATCAACCTCTCTCGATTTTTATGCCTTTTCCACTTGAATCAGAATTTCAGTGGATCCCCAGTCAGTTAAGGAATTCGACTTCATATTGGAAAAGTGATAGGGAACAAGCACTGTCCCTCTAACAGCTCGACGAGACTCTTTTACTTTGGCGTTGAATGCCTGCCCACCAGTTCCGGTGATTTTTATCAAGTCACCTTCTTCTAAACCCAAACTAGCCATGTCAGAGCCGCTCATCTCCACAAAATCACCCGGACGAACTTCCATTAGGGATGGACTCCATTCTGAAAAAGAGCCGGAATGAAATTTTGAAACACATGGAATCATCCGGAAGGGCCCACCGGCTCTCCCGATTGTCTTGAATGGAGTGGCGTCCGAAAGCTTTGCCTTCCCTGTAGGGAAGCCACCTTCATAAAGCATCCCCGAACCCGAATCATCACTATCCACGCAGGGCCACGTCAAACCTTGACAGCCAATTCTTTCGTAGGAGACACCGGCGTATAACGGTACCGACTTCGCAATCTCGCTCATCACTTCAGCGTACCCGCTGTAAGAAAGTTCAGGCTTACCCATTTTCGAGGCTAGGGTCATGAAAATTTCGAGATCCGTCTTCCCAAGGGCCTGTTTCGAACTCGGATTAAGTTTCTGAATTCTGCGTTCAGCGCTCGTAAATGTTCCTGATTTCTCATAAGGAGCTGAGACAGGGAGGACGACGTGTGCCATCTTCGCCGTGGATGTCATGAACATGTCCTGAACCACCAGGAAATCCAGCTTCCCTAAAGAGTCTTCGACTTGTTTCCTGTTGGGATAGGTGTCTAGAGGATTTTCACCAACTACGTACAGGCCTTTTATGGAACCACTGGAGGCTGCGTCTAAAATCTGCTGGGCATTCAAACCAACATTTGAAGAAATGTCAGCTTTCCATAGGTCTTCAAATTTTGACTTGGCGACATCGTCCCCTAATTGTTGGAATCCAGGCAAACTAGCTGGAGTGAGCCCCATGTCGAGGGCTCCCTGAGCGTTCGCCTTTTCTCCGAGGATAAATATCCCACATGATTCCCTACCGACATGGCCCGTAATAAGAGCCAAGTTCGCAGCCGCCTTGCTCAATGCGACGCTGTCCTTTAGACGGTTGAGTCCTTCTGACAAAATGACTACTGCAGTTTCAGCCTTTGCAAAAAGCGTCGCTGCGCTTTTAATCAAAGCTGCGTCTATCTCGAGGGCTTCGGCCACCACCCCCGGAGCGTAGTCTTTCAACGAATCGGCTAGCGACTCAAACCCCTCTGCCTTAATATCCAGAGCGGCCCGATCAAACATTCCCTCATCAATTATAAATTTGATCATGGAGTTTACGATCTGCTCTTCAGCCCCTGAAGGAACATTCAGGAACAGACCGCCAAGATCCGAAAGCTTGGTTCTGATCTGGTCTACAACTATGAGCTTTGCTCTGTTCCTGCCGCTAGCGAGTATGACTTCGTTCTTTGCAATAGGATGCGTTTCGGTGAGGTCAGCTCCAAGCAGCAATATCGTCTTGGCGCCCCTGATTTCACGGATAGAGTTAGTTGAGGCCGCATAACCCAACATGGGGGCCAACCCTTCGGTAAGCGACCGATAACCGAATCCAGCAGCGTGGTCAAGGTTGTTTACACCCATAACAGTTCTAACGAATCTATTAAATACGTACGCTTCTTCGTTGGTCAGCCTCTGTGACCCTAGGGCGGCAAGGCTCTGAGAACCTGCGTTCTTTTTTATTGAGCCAAATTTATCTGCAACGGTTTGCAGGGCTTCATCCCATGTTGATTCCACCAAGGTCCCGTTTTTCCGAATCAATGGTTGCGTCAGGCGCTGCTCTGAAAATGCGAAAGGCCACCCATAACGACCTTTTACGCAAAGGCTGCCTTCGTTTGGTCCGTCTGCGGGAGCGTAAACATAAACCGTCTTGCCTTCTTTTTCGCCAAGCGTTAATGAACAGCCAAGACTACAAAAAGCACAGATCGTATCGGTTTTCTTCTGCTCAAATCTACGTCCCGTTCCCACCAGCCACTTGGAAGATATAGCTCCTACCGGACAGACGGAGACGCATTGCCCGCAGAATTCGCAATCCAGGGTCCTTTCAAAATCCGTAGATACTTCTGATTCTATGCCTCGTTTTACAAAGCTGAGTTCGGCCTGTCCCTGAACTTCATCACAGATACGAACACACATCCCGCATCGGATGCAAAGATTCATATTGAAGCGAATGAAATGCGAATCATTGTCCACATGGAAATATCTTGATTGGCGCCCGAAAGAAAGCTCTGGGGCCTCATACTCGAACACAAGGTTTTGAAGGTCACAATCTCCACCGGCGTCACAACTCGGACAGAGCAAAGGATGTGATCTCAACAGAAGCATTAATTGAAGTCTGCGACTCTCACGTAGCCTCGGCGTGTTCGTCGCAACCTCCATACCGTCCCGAGCCGGATTGAAGCAGGAGGGCATGGTTCGGGTCTTCCCTCTACTGGTGACCTCTACTATGCACATGCGACAGGAGCCATAAGGAATGAGCCTTTTGTCATGACAAAGGGTTGGGATCCTAATACCGGCTTGTTGGGCAGCTTCCAGAATAGAGCTTCCCTTCTTCACTGTAACCTTAACGCCATCGATGGTCAGAGTAACCATAGAATCTTACTCGCAATTAGATATTAAGAATCGGAATCCACTCCGTTTAAAAACGGAATAGTTCCAAAACTTTTGTTCTTGACCGTTAACGAATCGCCCCAAACTTACAGTTAATAATACAGGTCCTGCACCTTGTGCATTTTGATCGATCTATCCAAGCGACTTTCTTCTTCTCCCAGACTATCGCGTTGGAGGGACAATTCTTGAAACACATTCCGCACATCTTGCACTTTTCTTCAATTACCTCGAAATCGATCAGATCAGGACATACCAGAGCGGGGCAGTGTTTGTCCCTGATATGAGCGTCATACTCATGCCTGAAATAACGTATAGTCGAAAGCACTGGGTTAGCGGCGCTTTTCCCAAGGCCGCAGTGGGACGTATTGTTGATGTGGTGGCCAAGCTCAATTAAGAATTCCACATCCCCTTCCTGCCCTCGACCTTCTACAATGTCGGTCAGTTTGTCAAACATGACTTTCAAGCCCTCTCGGCAGGGCACGCATTTCCCACACGATTCATCAACAGAGAAGTTCGTAAAAAATCTTGCAGTGTCAACCATGCATGTAGCTTCATCCATGACAACTACGCCGCCCGATCCCATCATAGCGCCGACGCCCTGCAAAGACTCATAGTCGATCTCTACGTCTTCCATACCCAAAGGCACGCAACCGCCGGAAGGTCCGCCGATCTGCGCAGCCTTGAATTTCTTTTTCTTTGGAATCCCACCACCGATGTCAAAAATAAGGGTTTTTAGAGAAGTCCCCATAGGGACCTCAACCAAACCAACATTGACAACTGCGCCGGTTAGGGCAAAAACCTTCGTGCCCTTACTGTTTTCGGTGCCTATGGAAGCGAACCAGTCAGCTCCGTTGAGAATAAGCGGATTAAGGTTCGCAAATGTTTCAACGTTGTTCAAATTGGTGGGCTGGTTCCATAAGCCGGCTTCCGCGCTTCGTGGGGGTTTAATTCGCGGCATACCTCTCTTGCCCTCAATGGAATACATGAGAGCGGTGGACTCACCGCAAACAAAAGCGCCAGCGCCGGGGGCAATAGCGATGTCAAAATTGAATCCTTTATCAAGGATATTTTCGCCCAGAAGACCATATGACCGAGCGTCCTCAATGGCTTTTTGAAGTCTCTGGATGGCAAGAGGGTACTCTGCCCTCACATATATGTAACCTTTTTCCGCCCCTATGGCATAACCTGAGATCGCCATTCCTTCCAAAACGGAATGAGGATCTCCTTCCATCACGGACCGGTCCATAAAAGCTCCGGGGTCACCCTCGTCGCCGTTACATATGGTAAACTTGGGAAAGTTGTCATAACGGCGACATTCTTCCCATTTGAGCCCAGTAGGGAATCCACCGCCACCTCTCCCGCGTAGACCGGATTTCTTCACCTCTTCAATTACCTGTTCCGGCGTCATTTCGGTGAGAGCCTTGGCCAGAGCGGCGTACCCATCTCGAGCGATATACTCATCGATGTTTTCAGCGTCTATCAGACCACGGTTTCGAAGGACGATCAGTCTCTGAAGTCCAAAGAAGCCTATGTCCTTCATTAGGGGAACTTTACCCTTGGCTACCTCATCCTTGAATAGAAGCTTCTCAACAATACGCCCTTTCAAGATGTGCTCTTCAACGATAAGCGGAGCATGCTCTGGTCTAACCTGGTTGTAAAAAATGCCGTCCGGATAAACGACTACCAGGGGACCCATAGCGCAAAAGCCGTTACACCCCGTCATGATTATCTGAACTTCGTTCTGGAGATTACGCTTTACCAGTTCACGTTCCAAAGCTTGCTTGACGTCTAGGGAACCGCTGGCTATACAGCCGGTGCCGGCGCACATCATTATCTGCAGTCTAAAGTAAGGGCTCGCACACATTACCTATTCTCCAACAAAGGCGACTATCTCGAGAGTTGAGGCTGAAACGCCTCACAAATCGGATCAATACTTCCAGGCTAGACCGCCATGGTCTCGCTACCTATGGCCAGAGCGAAATCTTCGACGACTTTTCCGCCTAGAACGTGCTCTTCGAATATCTTTCTCGCCTTTTCTCTGTCTACTTGAACGTATTTTACCGGCGCAGAATTGATAACCTCGACCGTTATCATTGGCTCCTTGGCGCATAGCCCGGCACAACCCGAGTTTGTCAGGATAACGTCTTGAATTTCTTTGTCGGCGATGAGTTCACGAAAAACATTCATCACTTCACGAGCGCCAGCGGCAATCCCGCACGTGCCCATGTGGACGGTCACCTTCGCTCGATACTGGCCTCCCCGAAGAACCATCTTACCTGTCTGTTCTTCCTTAATTCTCTTGAGATCCTCTATCGAAATCTTGGGCACCTTGATTCCTCCTGTCCACTTAAAGATTCACGATCCATTGTTCCGACAAAAGTATGAATTCCTTAAGAGGTTAAAGTTCACACCGCTGTTCACCTAACGTTACTCTTATTGGTAACCTTCGAGAATACCCAATGTAGCGGAAGGGATTATGTTGCCATGCGTGTCCTCTCCGATCATCATTACAGGAGCCAGACCACACGCCCCCAGACAGCGCACCGCTTCCAAAGTAAATCTACCGTCCTTAGAAGTCTCACCAACATTGATTCCGACTTCTCTTGTTATAATATCCAAAATATCTTTAGAACCTTTGACATAACAGGCGGTTCCAAGACACAGTCTAATAGTGTGGCGTCCTCGAGGGGTTATGGTGAAAAATGAATAAAACGTCACGACACCATAAATGTGAGAAGCTGGAATATTCAATCCCTTGGAGAGCGTGCGCTGAACCTCCATAGGAAGATAACCGAACATTTCCTGAGCTTCTTTGAGAGCCGGGATCAGGTAACTCGTAGATCCCTGATATTTTTCTATGACCGAATCCAAAAGCGCGAGTTTTTCCCGCGGGATCATCTCCGCGCTATCTTGAACTTTTTTCTTTAGTAAAGCGTCTCTTTCTTGCACTTTGGAAATACCCCGTAAAAATTCGCCGTAACGAGACTCAGTCTAGTTCTCTGAACCCCTCGACGATGTTTTCTTTTATTAACGACACTACCTGCGGGTGATTCATTGGAATTCCACCCAGTTGCGCCCTGATTTCTCTGGTATCTAATGTGTATTCTTTTAAGTTTTTCTTATGACAATAGACGAAATCAGTCTCAGGATTACCTTCTATAAGAGTCAAAAGCGTCGATGCCATGTCACCTAAGGGTTTCCTGTCGATGTGACTGCGCTTCATTTTGACACATACCCTTGTCCCCAAACCAAGGGCCGATTCCACAGATAGGTCACCCTCAGCTTCCTGAGCCGATTGTTGAAAAAGGGAGAGTCCAAGTCCCACTTTTCGAGTTGTTCGTGTGGTGACAAATGGGTCCAGGACTTTATTTAAAAATTCAGAACTCATTCCCTTTCCATTATCCTCTATGACTACCATCAACAAGTCAGTGTCAATTTTTTCTTCAATCAAAATCTTTATGAGCGAAGCCCCAGCCGAAATTCCGTTCTCAGCCACATCTAGGATGTGCAGAGACAAGTCCTCCATGGCTCACTGCCAGCGCTTTCACACAAGCCTGGAAGGCTTAATGATTCGTCTTCCCTCGTCGCCCCTTATCGCCAAAATTAGCTCATCAAACGACGCCTCGGCCATCTCTGCCTCCGTATAGGCGGCGCCAATGTCCGAAACGTAATGGGCGTCGGAAGATGTCACCAAGGTATAGTTGGCAAGCTGCCGGTACTTTTTCCTGGCGTCATCGAAGTTTATGTGTTTCGAAATCTCCAGAGCGTCCAATTCGAGATCATCAGGAATGAAGCCAAGTTGGCTGAATATTCCGAAACCGGGTCTGTCTACGTGCGAAGCAACCGCCAATCCGTCTAGACTGTGGATCAACTCGACCACCCGATGGATGTTCATCGTAGTAGCTCCAATCAACAGGGCCTGTTCCAAGTCCTCAACCATGTCACATTCATCCACTACTACCTGATAGCCTATCGCCTTTTCATCATTCGTCCCGGGCAGGCGAGAGTACACTTCTTCTTGAGCGGCCCTAGCTTTCTTCAAGGTCGGAAATAGTCCCAATACGTGCGTCTCTTCACTGGAAGTGATTTCAATGCCCGGTATCACACTCAACGGAGATTCTTGAGCCGCCATTATTGCAGCTCCGGAGTTTCTCGATGAGTTGTGATCACAAATGGCTATCATATCAAGACCCTTTTCTATCGCCGCTCTGACGATTGCCCTTGGAGTCATTTCCCCAAGTTCAGTGCAAGGGGAGAGAGTCGAATGGATGTGCAAATCGAGTCTTAAAATCTTCAGTGAACACATCCAGGAACTCAACCAACTCTGAGGCGCCCTCAAGCTCGCCAGGAAAAACTTTATGGAGTTTTCAGGTCTCTCTTCTAACTCCCAGTTTGTATAGTCGACCAGCCACTTCGTAGGTCGGCAGAGAACTGCACATTACCACCACACCTTGTTCTTCTGCCTTCTTAATGGTGGCCTCTTCAGGTTGACGTCCGTTCACGATTATTATACCAGCCAAATTATTGAGAAACGCCACGGCGATAATGTTCTGGTGCAGTTGAAGTGTCATCCAAACGTCACCCTCTTTTGAGTTTGCAATAACATCACTCAAAAGGTCACTAACATAACCCCCGGTAACTTCTCTAGCTAGGTCTTGAGCGCCTGCGCTGACCGTAAGATCCAGCGCCTCTACAAGATCCGCTAACGTCATTTGAGCCATAGCAAGCTTTCTCTATCTGTCTACTTCGGCCAAGACTATGTCTACGCTAGACAATATGGCTATAAGATCGGCAAAAAAGCATCCTCTACTCATTTCAGACAGAGTTTGCAGATTCACGAACGCCGGAGCCCGCCACTTAAGCCTATACGGGTTTGGTCCACCATCACTCACTATATAACATCCCAATTCTCCTCGGGGAGACTCTATGCAATGGTAGCAATCTCCTACTGGAAGTCTGAGCCCTTCAACAATTAGCATGAAATGATGAATCAGGGCTTCCATCTTCGTGTATATGTCTTCCTGAGGAGGAAAAATTTTTCCCGGAGCTGCAGCTCGTATAGGACCTTCAGGCAACATTTTGATAGTCTGCTTCAGAATCCTGTTGCTCTGACGCATCTCTTCGACTCTGACAAGGTACCTCGAATAAACATCACAACCATATTGTACCGGTATATCAAAATCATATTGATCGTATCCACAGTACGGCTCTGACTTTCTAATGTCCCATGCCTTACCTGAAGCCCTAATCATGGGGCCACTGGCTCCCAAGGCAATCACCCTATCGAGCGGCAAAAAGCCAATGCCCTTGGTCCTATCCATATATATCGCGTTCTTGGTGAGTAACGTCTCATACTCGTCCACCCGCGCGTCAAAATGGTCTGTAAACGCCTGAAGCCTTTCCACAAAACCTTCTTCCAGGTCTTTGGCCACTCCACCTATCCGGATATAGTTCGGCATCAACCTGCCGCCGGCGGTGAGTTCGAAAAGATTCATAATCTCTTCGCGCTCGCGGAGCATGTAAAACAGGGGCGTCATGGCTCCCACATCATGACCGTGGGTTCCCAGCCAGAAAAGATGACTAAATATCCTCGAGAGTTCAGCCATCATGACTCGGATGACCTGTGCTCTCTCGGGTATTTCCACACCCAGCGTTTTTTCTAATGTGAGACAGAAGGCCAGCGAATTACTCGAAGCTCCCATGTAATCACATCGTTCAGTGAGTGGAATTATCTGATGGTATTTTTTGTTTTCACAGGTCTTTTCATAACCACGATGAAGATATCCAAGATACGGAATTACGTTTTGGACTATCTCTCCATCGAGTTCAACTATCGCGCGAAAGACGCCGTGGGTACTGGGGTGATGAGGCCCCAGATTTATCTCCATGATCTCGCTTCTGATATCGGCCCGGTGGCTCAACTCTTGCGCCATGAACTCACTACCTCAAATTTTTGATCTGAGAGGGCAAATCAGGGGTGTCCTCTGTGCCGAGCAGGGGAAAATCTTTCCTAAGAGGATGCTCCTGCCATTCATCCGGTAGAAGTAGTTTTCTAGGGTCCGGGTGATTAACAAAAACCATTCCAAACATCTCCGCAGTTTCCCTCTCGTGCCAGTTGGCGGTGGGCCAAACCTTACACACGGATTGTATGGAGGCTTGACCTTCATCCGTTTCGTTTATCTTCGTCTTTAATCTGAATCTCTTAACATTAGGAAGTGAATACAACTGGTATACCAACTCGAAACGAGGACTCGACGGATAGTAATCAACAGCGCCGACAAAGGACAGAAAATCGAATTCAAGTTCCGGATCGTCTCTGAGAAATAAGCATACGTCCACGATTAACTCTGGTGGGACACAGACACTCATCTGATCAAAGACCGTTTGGAATTGTAAAGTGTCCGGCCCGAACTTTTCACTGAGTTTCGCCTTAATCCGATCGTCGTTCATCGTCCAGCCACCTTAATCTTTCCAACTCTGGGATTCCGGATCGACTGTTCTTTCATGACCTTGGCATGAAGCTGAAGTATACCGTCAAGCAAAGCTTCGGGCCTCGGTGGACATCCTGGTATATAAACATCAACAGGTAAGTGACGATCAATGCCCTGAACAACCGCATAATTCTTGTATATACCACCGGAACAGGCGCACGCTCCCATAGCCACCACCCATTTCGGCTCCGCCATCTGCTCGTATATACGAAGCACTGCCGGTAGCATCTTCTTGGACGCGGTTCCTGAAACTATCATCAAGTCAGCGTGCCTGGGTGAGGGACGGGCGACCTCCATGCCGAAACGCGCCAGGTCATAACGACTGACAAATGTCGCTATCATTTCCAGGGCACAACAGGCCAAGCCGAATCCGAGCGGCCACATAGACGATTTTCTCGCCCAGTTGACGAACCATTCGAGATTCGTCACATGAACAGTGTTATCGAGATGATTTTCTATTCCCATTCAAGAGCACCTTTTTTCCATACGTAGACTAAACCAGACAGGAGAACAACGACAAACAAAAGCATCTCTACAAAACCAAAAAACATTAGTTTATCGAATACTTTTGCCCACGGGAATAAGAATATAAGTTCTATGTCAAAAACAATAAAGAGCATGCCGATAATGAAAAAACGCACCGAAAAGCGCTGTCTGGCCCCACCAATCGGGTCCATCCCACACTCATAAGGCATGAGTTTAATAGGCGTAGGAGTACGTTTAGCTAAGACGGTCGAAAGCACTATAATAGCCGAACCGATAAATGTGGCGACTAAAATGATAACCAGAATTGGAACGTAACTCTCAATCATCCGACTTCTCCGTTCAAAGCCGATTCCCCCATGGAGTTCAAACAAATTTTCTAAGTTTATCAGCCTGTTTTGATACGCTTTTTGATTCTTGATGAATCAGACGTTGAATAGCTGAACTTTAGTTTATTGAGATTGTGGAGTCAAGCTTTTTGTAATCAGGTTTTGGGAGCAACCACATCCGGACCAAAATTGAAAACCATTTCAAGCCTGGTGCCTTGGCCTGGCTCTGAAGTGATCTTCATAAGATCTGAAACCCTTCTTATATTTGCCAAACCCATTCCGGCTCCAAACCCCATGTCACGTATCCACTCAGGAGCTGTGGAGAACCCTGGTTGAAGCACTTGCTTAAGGTCCTGTATACCTGGCCCATGATCAACCGCTGAAATATTCACGCGGTCCTTTCGCGCTTGAACGACTATTTCTCCACCTATATCAGTATGAATCACCAGATTCATCTCCGCCTCATAGACAGCGACTCCAATGCGACGAACGATCTGGGGCCGGACGACCAACCGCTGTAAAGACCTTTTGATGAGGCTTGAAGCTTTTCCGGCGTTGTCAAAATCTCTTTCATTTACAAAATATCTCAGAGTCAAGCTTGTATCATCGGATGATATGTCCTGGAATATGTGGCTTGCTCTATAGGTATACAGTTTTTCAGCTTCGTTCTTCTGAAAACTTTTGTCCATCTGGAGAAGAAGGGATTTCATGAGTGTGCCGGTGGTGACTATGCCAACCAGCTTTCCATCATGATCCACAACCGGGAGCCGACTAAAACCCCGAGGGCCAAGACTGTTGACAACGTCGGCTACCATGGCGTCTTTTAGAACCGTTATCACCTCGGAAGTCATAATTTGTGTAACAGGAGTGTGGAGTCCAGAACCTTCCATCGATCGGATCACGTCAGTCATTGTCACAATCCCGATTACCTGGCCATCTTTTACAACTGGAGCCCCAGATATACGTTTGTCGTGCATCAGATCTTTGACCTGAGACATGGTCATGGTAGGGTTCACAACAATCACATTCGTAGCCATGACCGATTCTACCCGCGTCGTGTAGATCAGTTCCTGAACTTTTGTAATTTCTTGAATGGACATATCACCACGAATCGTTCTCTATTTTGACAAGACCAAGGCCGGGGAGCCCTTCTTTATACAGTCTTCCGCAGGCCTCATACATCGTATAACCCGTACGGATCAGTGTTATCCCCAATTCACGCGCCAGATCGAGGGTTTCGGGCGGAGGAGTTTTGTCCCGAACTATAACAATTACGTTAATTCCTGCCATCTCAGCCGTTCGCACGACCTGAGGATTGGTAAGACCTGTAAGTAGAGCCATGCCTTCCGACCCGAATGCCAGAACATCGCTCATAAGATCAGCGGCTCCCCCAATAGGTAGTTCTTCATCCGGGCCGTGATTTTCGACAAGGACCTTCCCCTGCAGTATTTTGATCATCTCCCGGATCTTCATAAACTCTCCATCATGGAATGCGCTAACAAAGCGAATAATTGAAACATTCCGGCGCGATGTTGTCAAGATCCAAAACAGGTTCAAAACTCAATTCCTCTGATTTGGTTAGTAGGTTGTCCAAAACTGCCTTCATTATCCTTCACTTTATGCTGATCTCTTCGGTGCAAATCTCAAAAAATATGTAAACGCGCTTGTTTGATATGAATCGTCTTGCTAATCTTAGCTAAGTGGCTCTAATTACAAAAAATATAATTTTCGATCTTGCTTCTAAAAAAGGATGTTTGACCATGCGGGAACAAACTGAGGGAAACTTTCATTGCAACAGGTTTAAGGGAAAGGTTGGGATTGTGACAGGAGCAGGTCAAGGTATAGGTCGCGCCGTTTCGATAAGACTTGCTTGCGAAGGAGCGTTTGTCGGGGTCCTTGACTGGAACATTAGCTCTGCTGAGGAAACTCTCGAACTGATTGAAAACGCTGGTGGCGCGGGCCTAGCCTTACAGGCGGACGTATCGAACCCTCAACAGGTTCATGACAGTGTTCACAAAATATTTTCAATCTTCGACAGGTTCGACATGCTTGTGAACAACGCCGGGCTGGACCGGCCCGGAGGTTTTTTGAAACTATCTGACAAGAGTTTTCTGGAAGTATTCGGTGTTCACATAATGGGCACGGTTAATTGCGTAAAGGAATGTGTCCCTCTGATGATCAAGCAGGGTGACGGACGTATCGTAAATCTCTCATCGATTTATGGAAAGGTCGGGACAAAAGGGGAATCGCCGTATTGCACAGCAAAGGCTGGTCTCGTAGGACTCACCAAGGCGCTCGCAAGAGAATTCGCGTCTAAAGGGGTAAGAGTCAACGCCGTAATGCCGGGATTGACGGCAACCCCGACAATCAGGGACATGATGAGCGCAAAATATCAGGAAGCCTTCATCAGGGAAACCCCCATGGGACGTATGGCTGGCCCTGATGAGATAGCGGCGCCAATCTCTTTCCTCTTGTCCGATGAGGCCGGGTTTATAACAGGAGCGGTCTTGGAGGTCACTGGCGGTTGGGGGATGTGACCCAATGATTTTGAACTAATTCACTGAAAAAGATCGAGCGCAGTGACACATGAATCATTTTTTAGTCAAAAGGAATAAGGTCTTTCCTGTTCGTAATCAGTTCATGCAATAAGGTGTTGGACCAAAACCGGGCTGCGTAAATTTCAGTTGAAGAGAGTCAAAGACACCCAGATCTAAATCCGGTATTTTTGTGAACTCGGGGTCTAATGTATCTTTGTTGCGGAATCTTTGAATCGAATAGCGGGAAACATCACCCAATTGGTTTTTGATTAGCTTTAGTTCTTTTTCGCCTATGAGCCCAGGGATTACTGTGGTTCTAAAAAAAACGACAATTTCCGATTTCTTCAGAATCTCAATACTCTTATTTATGCATCCCATGTTGACTGAAACGCCCGCCAATTTTGAGTACAAAACAGGGTCAAGGGGCGCTTTGATGTCCATTGAGATGGCGCTGATCAAGTCCTCTTGAAGCAGGCGCTCCAGCATCCCAGGGTTCGAGCCGTTCGTGTCTAGTTTCACTGACAGCCCAAGATCCCTAAACTTCTCCAAGAGACAAGGCAGGCCCTCGTGGCACGTTGGTTCCCCTCCAGTAACCGTGATCCCGTCGATCCACTGGGCCCTCTCCTTAAGAAAGCTGACAACGTAATCCAAAGGCTGGTCCGGAAACTTTTCAGGAGAAAGCACCAATTCATGGTTGTGGCAGGCAGGACACCGAAAAGCGCACCCACCGAGAAAAATGACTGAGGAAACCTTTCCGGGCCAATCGAGCATGGACAAGGGCAAGAAACCTTTTATCTTCGGGATGTTCATTGATCCCACCTGTTCAAAATTTGTTCCATCAAACTATGCCTATCCTGGGAAGCCAAACCCGAATCAGCTTCAGACATTGCTTCAGATTCGTTTAACAATGACAAATCACACATTCAAGCTGACAAGGTAATTTCTTATTTCTCCAACACTCGTAATAACCCCACTGTCTTCCGATACCAAGATGGGTAGCTTCTTCTCTGAAAGAGCCACACACTCGTAGTAGGCTAGAAGAGCAAGCGCCTCGGAATTTTGCGAATCGAGTTGCATGACCTTGACGTCAGATAATTTCTCGAAGTCAACCTGGTCCTTAACCCAATCACATTTACCGCATCCCTGTTTCGTAAATAGATATGTCAAAACTCGCCTCCTGCTTTTGGAGAGTGCGGCCAACCCATCGGCGGCCGCAGTTTATTCAAGGGTGGCTAAAACTCTTGAAAAGGCCCTGAAAGTTTTTCGCAATAGTTAACGATCATTTCAGAATAGTGTTCTTGTGCCTATCTTTAAGCTCGCCCCTCTTACCCTTGTTCCAGCTAGATACCTTGGTGAAGTATCCAGTGATACGGGTAATCTGTTCCACCTTTGTCGACTGACAGTACTGGCAAGAATCATGGAGCCCTCGGGTAGTTCGCCCGCATGAAACACAGGTGGTAAGTTCCGGAGAAAACGCCACCTGATCGTTCTGTGTATGCCTAAATATCTTGATCACGAAGTTGGCCAAAGAATCCGGATTGGGCCTTGTTTCACCCAACCAGATATGAGTCAAAGACCCTGCTTCAATCAGTGGATGAAATAGCCCTTCCCTCTTTACCCTGGCTATGGCGTCCAAAGGAGCTGAAACATTGAACAGAGTGGAGTTGGTATAGTAAATTTCCTCGGTGCTCAAATTTCCCTTTACCACTGATTCAGCTTCACGAAATTGCTTCATGTCAAGTTTGGCGAACCTGTACGCCGTACTTTCTGCTGGAGTCTGCTCTAACACAAACCTCATGTTGTGTTTCCTGCCAAGCCTGGCTGACGTTAGGTTCATGTGAGCGATGACCTTCAAACCGAACTTGAGAGCAGCTTCACTTTCATGCAATTCTTCGCCGGTGTGAAACTGAACCAACTCGTTCAAGCCCACCATACCAATCAAGTAGGTTACCCTTCGCATTCTCAAATAAGGCTCGTCGTCCTTATCCATTGTCAATAACGCCAGGGGACCGGTTTCACCCAAAGCCAACAGTCTCTCGATAAATCGCTTTTTCTCCATGTGAGCTTCTGCGGCAATACAGATTCTCTCAGTCAAAATAGAAAACAGCTTGGAATCATCGCCTTTAGCCTCGTAGGCGATCCGCGGAAGATTCACAGTCACATTTTGCATAGCTGAGTATCGCATCTTCCAGGGCTCTTTGGCGTCATCAAGATCGCTCTTTTCCAGCTTGAAGGATAAGCGGCAGCATTCTGAAATTTTCGCTGTTTCTCCCCGATCAAAAACAAAATACGTGTTACCCTTTTCCGACGCTATGTCACAGATGTGGCGCAAGAAAGCCTCATGGCCAGGAGTCAGGAAGAATTTCTCTGTTATGTGAACCAAGGGTTTTGGGAAAAAGAAGGGTCTTCCAGCGCCGTCACCTTCCCGATATACGTCAAATAGGGTCCACACGAATTTTTGCGCTTCCGGCAAATAGTCCGCGTATGTGAGACCGGTGAATACCCCACCTGGTCCAATCGCAGGGACGTTCTCAAAGTGTTTTGGAATCTCCCAATACAGATTGATGTCCGTAAAGATAGCCTGTCCACCTCGAGCCACAGCCTGCTGCGAAAACTCAAAAATCAACATTTGAGCCAGTTGTCGCACTTCCCTGTCGTCAAGACCCCTCAAATACGGAGCGAAAAACAGGTTCACGGCGTCCCAACCTATAGCTCCGGCAAAATGACTTTGAAGAGCCGCAGCGAATTTCACCATGTGTGCTAAAAGAACTTCAGGGTGCTTCGCCGGGTTGGCCATGGCCAGTGAATTTGGCAAATTAAGGCCGAATTTCTTAATATATTCCAAGGATTGACCGGAACAGTACGGCCTATCGATAAAACCAAGGTCATGAAGATGAATGTCTCCCCGCATGTGGGCGTCGCCGACCGTTTGATCGAATACTGTCAACAACGCATACTCTTTTTTTATGTTTTCTGCCAAAGTCAGGTTTGTGGCCTCCGGACCATGGGGTACATTTGCATTTTCCTTGTTGGGCCGCGTGATAAGCTCATCTACATCATAGAGTGGAGATCCCAGTCTTGTGTGCAGCCTACGGGCCGATTCCAAACCGCGCTCCAGTAATTTGGCGTTAACCATTTCACGGATAAGCGGAGCCGTTATGACCTTAATTCCGCTTCTCTTGATGTCGTTTTCAACCTCAAGACTGATCTGTTCGGCAGTGCCCTCGTCAATGAATGTCTCTTTCAGTAGAGCGTCGACTATCCGAGACGTATCCCAGCCATCCATGGCCTCACTTGAGGTCCGGACAAAAAGCGCCATGTCGGTGGTTTCGTATCTTCTTTGTGAATCTTTTCTAAATTCATTCAATTCTGCCACGCTAGCCATATGATTCCCCTTTCCTGGGTAAATTATGTAACCAATTAGTTCAGTAATAACAATTTGTTATAATGGATGTATATCTCTAGAAACCTACCCATTGTTTAGCTTAATGAAATGGCAAGCTAATCAACGATGGTTACCTACTCCTATGTTTTCGGTCAGAATACCTACAAAGCTGAAAGTGACTCGAGGAAACTACCGGAACATGTCGAAAGCAAACCGGTAACAAGCGCCGCATTCGCCACCAAAACAGCTCATTTTGTGGAGCTAACTCTTATTACCACAACATATAGTGTGTCAAGAACAAAATCAGAGTGTTTTGCGTCGCGAGACCTAGGTGGGTGATATTTCAGCCGATATTTTTTTTGTTAAGCAAGTTAACCTAATACGCATATCATATTGATTTTACTTATTCTTAAATAAGACAGTATTGCCACTTTGTTGCTTATCAGGCGCGTTTTAGAGCCTTTTGGAATGCAGAGGATAACACAGACATATTAAGGACTAAAAGCTCAGGCCAACCCAGCATATACTAATTAACATAGTTATATCGATCTTTTATATTTGCTGATTCATGTTGAGTCATGGACTCTCATGCCTTAGCAAAGCGTTTCATCTTGTTGAGCAAACATTAAACCTAATCAATCAAATAAACTTATATTAATTTAGAGCATAGCCACACATAATATAATATATTACTTTAAATTATCTTTATAACATTCTGTTGACACAGGATATTTCTTATGCTATGCCCCTCCTATCGATCGGGGAGGAGGGAGCATTCAACCCACCCGTCAAATTCCAATTTTTCAAAAGACCCTCCGTCAGGGAGGTCTGGCGAAAGGAGACATTCTCATGTTAAAAAAATTGTCATTTACCGCGGTCATCCTGATATTGACGGCGTCGTGGGTTTGCGCCGGGAATCTCGGAGCGCTAGCGAGCGCGGCGGCGAGTCAGGCGGCGACTCCCCTGTATCTGAAACCTGGCGCTCTAGTGAAAGCGGAGTACAAATCGGGACTAAAGACCATTGCAGATGAGGACACGCAGTCAATAAACCTGAAGGCCGAGAATGTGGCTGCAAACTCTGATCAACGTGTTAACGCTCGTCCAGCCATCGCGTTCAAGCCAAAGTCAAGCGCAGCTATGGCGCCTCCGCCTCGGGTAGAGGCAGTTGGACTAGGAACTTCCGGTCTTGTGGCGGAAGCCCGGCAGGATTCCATGGACCTGGAAGGTGATCTAGAGAAAGACTTGGTCCTTTCTCCGCCCCCACAAAAGTCTGAGCCGACCAAGGAGATTGAAGCCAAGCCCGTAGTGACAGAGGCTAAACCCGTCAAAGAAAAAGTGACGGCAGTCGCGGAACCAAAGAAGACTTCGAAAAAACCAGCGACGACTAAGATAAGGAAGGTTTCGCCAGGACCTCAATATGCCGGCTCGCCCAAACCAATTCGTAAGGTTCATCCGTTAACCCAGGATTCATGGAGACTCCCGGCAGGAACATATGAAAACCGTAATTTCCCGACATCGCCTACAATCTGCGCCCCTTCCCGTTTCAACGCATCCACGAACGCTCCCAGCGGAATGATGCCCTCCCAATATGTAACGTCAACTCCTAGACCTTCACTAGGAGCGCCTGGTATGGGTGACAGGATTGTAAGAGATGGTGTCACGATAAAACTCGCTCCTGCGAGCGCTCCTGTTACCGCGCCATCGCCCTACCCCTCAGACCAAAGAGACGACGCGTCAGGGGCTGATTTACTGTCAACAGCTGTGGAAATCATTGGGCTGCCTTTCGCGTTCATAAGCTCACTCTTTTAGTCCCAAGGCTATCTGCAAAAAAAGGACGTCGCCCTAAGTAGGACCGACGTCCTTATCGTTTTCTTTGCCCAATTTATAAAGATTTCCCCGGTTCTAAACGCGGACCCCATACGTGGATTCCAGGGATTTGATTAACAAAGCCAGAGTCTCATTCACCGGGGCGTCCAGTCCAAGAGCCTTTGCTTGCGAGGCCACGGCTCCGTTTATAAAGTCAATTTCTGTTCTTCTACAAGCCATAATGTCCTGGAACATAGAATTCAAATTTCCAGCGGTCCCCTCGCAGACTTTGATCACTTGATCCTCAGGATCATCAAAAATCAAATTGATTCCTTTGGCTTTCACAAGGTTTACACATTCGACCACAATCTTCTTGATCAAAGTTCGTCCTTCGTCAGTAAGTGGCAAGTCGCCGTTACGGAGCCGAAGCAATGTTCCGGGGGCATTAATACACGCGTTGATTATCAGTTTCGACCAAACGGAACCCAAGGCGTTTTCGACAACGTTAACCGGCCCCCCCTTCATCATTTCAAGAGCATGTCCTACCGCAACCGCCCTTTCCGAGAGTCGACCATCTGCTTCACCGATATGTGTGGGGCCAAATCCAGTATGCCGAACCATGCCCAATCCTAACGTCATTGCCCCCATTGTAGTAACGCCTATCAACACTTGGCCTGGGAAAGCCTGATTGAGTATCTCGAAATTTCCAACTCCATTTTGAACTGTTATAATGGCGCTTTGGTCGGACATCAGTTTGCCGATGGTTTCACAGGCGGCTAGAGTGTCGTAGGATTTTACCAATACTATTACAAGATCCGCCTTCTCCAGCTCGACTGTATCTACGGAAACTCTAGGCTTGACAAGTCGATCACCAGAAACTCCCTCAATCCATATGCCATTTTCCCTCACATGGTTTACTTCTTCTTGGTTCCGTTCTATGAGGATCGGGTCCAGCCCAGCTTCCCACAGCAACGAGCCCATTACCGACCCAAGAGCGCCGGCTCCTATGATAGCGATTTTCATACAATAAGTCCTATTTAATGAATTATTCTTGTTTGCATAGTCCCAACCGTGCAGGGTCAATGTTACGCACTACAGGTCAGTCGACCTTGGATACTATCTAGCGGCTACTACTTGTATAGGCGATCAAGTTCCTCTGCTACTTCTTGTGGCATTGAATAGCAGTGTTCTCTTGCTGGAAACTTGCCTTCGGTGACGTCCTTTTTGAATTCTTCAAGAGCCTCAATTATTTGGTTTCCAATCTCCCTATATCTCTTCACAAATTTAGGAGTGTACCGATCGAACATCCCAATCATGTCGTGAATAACTAAAACCTGTCCGTCACAATGTGGCCCGGCTCCTATGCCAAATGTTGGCACAGATGATTTCCTGGTGATTATTTCCGCCAACTCGGCAGGCACGCCTTCCATGAGGAGACTCGACACTCCCGCTTCTTCAAGAATTCCGGCGTCTTCAATGAGTCTTTGAGCCGTCTTTAAATCTCTTCCCTGGGCCTTGAATCCTCCCAACTGGGCCGCCGCCTGAGGAGTAAGACCAATGTGTCCCATAACAGGTATGGTAGCGTCGGTAAGACTCCTAACAGTTTCAGCCATCTCTCGACCACCCTCAAGTTTAACTGCGTCGCATCCGGCTTCCGCCATAAACCTTCCGGCGTTTCTGATCGCTTCGGACTTGGATACCTGGTAACTCATATAAGGCATGTCACCTACTAGATATACATCTGGCGCTCCCAACCGAACGGCTTTCACATGTGGCATCATTAAATCCATGGTCACAGGCAGTGTAGAGTTATACCCTAGGACAACCATACCCATGGAGTCACCAACCAAAACCACATCTATTCCTGCTTTTTGTTCAAAAATCGCGAAAGGATAATCATAGGCCGTGAGAAAAGTCATCTTTTCACCTTTGGCCTTTTTTTCCCTAAGTGTGTGAATCGTAATTTTCGCCATAGTCCCTCCGTTTCAAGGACTTTTTACAATTTTGATTTGATCACGAACGATACCCGCGCCAAAATTTCTTGGACTCGGACAACATTCTACAATCGAAAAATTTTTGCAGAATCCTAATTGTAAGTCAATGACTGAATGGCTCCGTGTAGGACGGGCGCAAAAACGGCGAGGTAAATCAGTAGCGATGACAATTCGATGGGAAAAGTGACAAACATGACTTTTGGGCGCGAATATAGATACGGTGTCTAATCCGCGCCAAAAAGGTCTTCATGACGAATGATGATTTCTAGGCCTGGCACTCGTCACGCCAAGCGCATTCCAGTTCACCACAATTTTTGATGCCCTTAAAACATGGGGCGTTACCTTCAGCCTGCTGAATTTGCCGGATCAACCCATCCTTTTTAAATCTCGTGTAATTCTTGACACCCAAGTCTTTGGCTTTTGCCCTGATCTCTCGTAAGGTCATTATAATTCTCTCCTGACTGAAAGACGTCCAATTGCCCGTTATTGGACTGTCTGAATACTAATAACATCAATTCAAAACAACTACATTTTCACTAAAAACGTTTCAACTAATTAGACAACATATTTCGCGATACGCGCCAACCCATTCAGTTTAACGTATTCGGTACAAAATCGAAACTTTATTTCTTCAGATGCGTCTTTATGTACTCCACTATATCGTCTGTCCTCGTCCCTGGTCCAAAAATCTCCGAGATTCCAGCTTTCTTTAGGGCTTCAATATCTTCTTCAGGAACAATACCGCCCCCCAGAATCAAAACATCCTCTACTTTCTGATCTCTGAAGAGATTGGCGACACGTGGGAAAAGATAATCATGAGCCCCCGACAGCGAACTTAGGCACAAGGCGTCTGCATCCTCCTGCACACAGGTTTTGAAAATAGCTTCCGGAGTCTGGCGCAACCCAGTGTAAATGACTTCCATACCCGCGTCCCTAAGGGCTCGCGCTACAACTTTGGCCCCACGATCGTGCCCGTCCAGCCCTGGTTTAGCCACGACGACTCTGATTTTTTTTTCCATATAGCCACCTCGAGTAAGCTCTAGCAATTACAATGGTATATTGCCGTGTTTTCTTTTGGGTTTTTCTTCGACCTTGTTTTCCAGTTGGGCGAAAGCCTTTATTAGAATAGCCCTTGTATCTCTCGGGAATATTACCTGATCTACAAAACCAAGTTCCGCTGCTCGATAAGGACTCGCAAATTTTTCGATATAGTTCTGAATCAATTCGCCACGTCTAGCCACCGGGTCCGGAGAACTTTCTATCTCTTTTCGGGACAGGATCTGAATTGCGCCTTCAGGTCCCATAACGGCCACTTCTGCTGTAGGATAAGCTAGGTTAATGTCTGCGTGAAGATGCTTGCTTGACATTACAACATACGCTCCGCCGTAAGCCTTCCGGGTTATAAGAGTAACTTTGGGAACCGTAGCCTCAGCGTAAGCATACAGTATTTTCGCTCCATGTTTAATTATGCCTCCATGTTCCTGCTGCGTGCCAGGCAGGTATCCGGGGACATCAAGCAAGGTCCACAATGGAATATTGAATGAATCACAGAATCTCACAAACCTGGCGCATTTAACTGAAGCTTCTATGTCCAGACATCCCGCCAGCCAATTGGGTTGGTTTGCGACTATTCCGACAGTCTTGCCACCAAGGCGACCAAAACCCGTGATAAGGTTTCGAGCATAATGAGCGTGAACCTCAAGAAACTTCTTATCATCCAGCGTAGGCATGATAATTTTTTTCATGTCATAGGGACGTCGGGAATTATCAGGTATAACAGTATCTAATTCAGGAACTTCCCTGTCCACAGGGTCATCGGTACCCATAGTTGGAGCTTTTTCCCTGTTGCTGTCCGGAATAAAAGAATGGAGTTCCCTGACCTTGTCAAGAGTTTCCACCTCGGTCGGATAATGAAAATGGCAAACCCCTGACACCCTTCCGTGAACCTTGGCTCCGCCGAGACTCTCCGAATCAATTTCTTCACTTGTCACCTGTTTGATGACCTGTGGTCCCGTAATAAACATGTAGCTAGTTTTTTCAGTCATGAAGATAAAATCAGTCACGGCTGGAGAGTAAACGGCTCCACCCGCGCAAGGCCCCATAATGACTGAGATCTGAGGTATGACTCCCGATGCTCTGACATTCCTGTAGAATACTTCCCCGTAACCTCCAAGGCTCTCGACGCCCTCCTGGATTCTGGCCCCACCGGAATCATTGATGCCGATTAAGGGGCAACCGTTTCTATAAGCCAGGTCCATAACCTTGCATATTTTTTGAGCGTGAGTGAACGACAGACTACCGCCGAAAACTGTAAAGTCCTGAGCAAAGACATACACTCCCCTACCGTTAATTCGACCGAATCCTGTAACCACTCCTTCCCCAGGAATATGGGTTCTTTCCATTCCAAAATCTACGCAACGGTGTACTACGAATTTGTCTATTTCTTCAAAAGATCCTTCATCAACAAGTTGAAGAACCCGTTCACGCGCCGTCATCTTTCCTGCTTTATGATGTTTAGCGGTTTTTTCAGGGCCCCCTGCCTTGTCCGCTTCTTCCAGTCTTTTTTCAAGCTCCCGGAATTTTTGATCTAAAAGTGACATAAACAGCTCCTCTGGACTCTTTGAATATGCTAAATTCAGGAAAGGACTTCCCTAACAATCTCACCTACCCTGGTAAGATTTTCCACAACTGTTACTCCCGCGTCGGCGAGCGCTTTGATCTTGCCCTGTGCGGTACCAGATCCTCCGGAAATTATGGCCCCAGCGTGACCCATCCTTTTTCCCGGAGGGGCGAGTCGTCCGGCAACATAGGCTACCACAGGTTTATTGAATTCGCTCTTTATGAAATCAGCAGCCCGCTCTTCAGCCGTTCCTCCTATTTCTCCAATGAGAACAACTGCTTCTGTCTTTGGATCATTTTTGAACATTTTGAGACAATCGACAAAACTAAGACCCACGACAGGGTCCCCACCAAGTCCCAAGCATGTGCTCTGCCCCATCCCGGCCTTTGTCAATTGATCAACCACCTCATAAGTGAGAGTCCCGGACCTTGAAATAACTCCCACAGGCCCCGGCGAATGAATATAGCCGGGCATTATTCCAACTTTGCATTTTTCAGTCGGAGAAATTATTCCGGGAGTGTTTGGACCAATTCAGTACTCTACTTTTCTCTTTCACTGTATAAAGGGCTGAAGCGGTGTCGAGTGGCGGAATACCTTCAGTTATGCAAACAATGACCTCTATGCCAGCTTCCACTGCCTCCAGTATCGGATCCTTAGCCCCTGCGGCCGGTATGAAGATCAGAGATACATTGGCTCCAGTTTCCTGGACAGCTTGCTCGACGGTGTTGAATACCGGTATGCCATCGACAAACGTCCCCTGTTTACCTGGAGTGACTCCTCCCACCATATTCGCCCCGTAATCCCTGCAAGCTATAGAGTGAAACGTCCCGTTACGCCCGGTTATACCTTGGCAGATGACTCTAGAATCTCTATTTACAAGGATGGCCATTGTAGCTCTCCATTTATTGACTTACTTTGAGTTCTTTGGCTTTAGCCACCACCAATCTAGCGGCTTCATCCAGAGAAGGAATCATCTCGATGGGCAAACCGGAATCCAGAAATAGTTTCCGGCCTAGCTCAATGTTGGTGCCTTCAATCCGGGCAATTACAGGCAGTTTTAAACCTCTTTGATTGATGGCCTTAATTACTCCACGAGCCAGGACATCGCATCTCAGAATTCCACCGAATATATTTATAAAAACAACTCTCACCCTCTTATCATCAAGAAGAAGGTTCGTAGCGTCCGCTACAACCTGTTCGCTCGCTCCGCCCCCAACATCCAGGAAATTCGCCGGCGCCCCTCCATGAATAGAGATTAAGTCCAGGGTGGCCATCGCCAAGCCGGCGCCGTTAACCATACACCCTATGTCACCGTCCAGTTTTATGTAACTTAGTCCTGCCTGTCGAGCCGAAAGCTCAACCGGGTCCTCTTGCGATCTGTCACGAAGTTCAGCCATTGCTGATCTCCGAAACAAAGCATGGTCGTCCAAATTAATTTTGGCGTCCAACGCGAGGACTGTCTCACCAGAAATTACAAGCGGGTTTATCTCCGCAAGAGTGCAATCATATCCGACAAAGATTTCATAAAGCGCTGTTACCGCTTTAGCTATCTGGTTCGCAATCAAATTTCTGTTGGTCAGCTTATAAGCTAACCCGCGAGCCTGAAACGGACACAGGCCCCTCAAAGGATGAGCTTTGACGGTAAAAATCTTCTCAGGAGATTCCCTTGCCACAGTCTCTATATCCATGCCACCGGCAGGACTAGCCATAATAGTTACATGCCCATCATTTCTATCAAGCACCACTCCCAAATACATTTCCTCATCTATATGAGGCGCATCCTCTACCAGGAGAGCGCTGACCGGCTTTCCTTGAGGCCCAGTCTGATTCGTTACCAGCGTCATCTCTAGAATTCTACGGGCTTCTGACCTAATATCCTGATCAATTGACATTACAGCCACTCCGCCGGCTTTTCCCCGTCCTCCGGAATGCGCTTGAGCTTTTAGAACCACTTTGTCGGACTTGAGATTTCTGGCGGCCACCAAGGCTTCTAAGGCATCGTATACCACTGTTCCTCGCGGCACACTCACACCTTTATCCATCAAAATTCTCTTTGACTGGAATTCGTGCAGGTTCATTGTAGAACTGCCCCCGGCGTTTTTTTTGATTCCACTGCCTGCGTCATTTGACTCAACTCCTGACGCACTAGTTCAACATAAACAAGTAAAGATCTCTTTAGGGAATAATAGGCGGTTACATTGAATTTACCCTTAGACGCCCGTCTTTGCAAGCTAAAAGTTCCAGGAATTTGCTGTCATTGAGACATGATATAAATATAGGTAAATATAATATGTTATGGCAATTTAATCTTATATTATTTGATATTTAGTCCATTTCATGTTACAATTACGTTGCATATTCTTATAGCTAAATGAATCTTCGTCTTATTTTCCCAGAATTGGTATTGGGCGACCAATTCCTTCAAGGATGTGAACCTAACATCAAAAATGAAATTGAACACGGGCGAAGCATGAGCGACTTAATGAACAATTTCCTCATTTTTCAGATTGATGATCAACACTTCGCCCTAACCCTTCTGGACGTAGAAAGAGTTGTACGTGCGGTGGAGGTTACACCTTTACCTTCTTCGGAACGATATATCTTAGGTGTTGTAGATGTGCAGGGCTCTGTGCTGATGGTTGTCAATACTCGAAAGGTCCTCGGAACCCCGGAAAAGGAACTTGAACTGTCTGATCAGTTTATCATATTAAAAACCTCTCTCAACAGATTTGTCCTGGTCGCTGACTCTGTAATAGGCGTAGCCCGTCTGGCGGCCCAAGACTTAGCCCTCCAAAATCGTTATGGGGACGAAACCGGATACATAGACTTTGCCGCAAGATTTGAAGATTTCATCGTACTTGTCATAAATCCTGACAAACTAATAGCTCAGCGCAAACTTTCCGGAATTTCGGTCGCCGCTCCGGCGTCGAGACAGAAGGAATTCGAGTTGTGACTGATTCAGAATTAAAGACATTTTGCGATTTCGTTCGGACCCAAACGGGGTTGGATTTTCAAGAGAAGAATTGGGGGGCCCTGAGAAGAACATTGTCCCGGGCTGCAACGAGTCACGGCTTTGAATCTCCGGCAGAGTTTGCAAATTGGGTCAGGGATACCCCTGAGCTTCATAAGAGTATTGATATATTGGCGAGTCTTCTCACAATAGGTGAGACGTTTTTCTTTAGAGACATGATGGCGTTTGAGGCTATAGGGTCAACGATCATTCCGCAACTCATAGAATCCAAGACAGAACCGAACAAGACTCTGAAAGTATGGAGCGCAGGATGTGCCAGCGGCGAAGAGCCCTATTCAATCGCGATTCTCCTAAAAAGAAACTTCAGGGTGGGGCCTGACTTGTCCATACGAATTCTGGGAACCGATATTAACAAGGAATCGCTCAAAAAGGCTCAAAAAGGAGTTTACAAAGAGTGGTCGTTTCGCGGGGCGCCGGATTGGCTGAAAAGAGACTATTTTTCGAAAATTGGCTCCGGGTATCACTTGAATCCTTTAATAAGAGCGATGGTAGATTTTCGTAGACTTAATCTGGTGTCTTTTGACTACACATCGATCTTGAAAGAATTTGGAACTTTTGATTTGATTCTATGCCGAAACACTCTTATGTATTTCACCCCTCCGACTCGAAACGCAATATTGGAGAATATTCTGTTGTGGCTAAATGAAGGAGGATGGCTGATACTAAGCCCTAGCGAAGTTCCGCATGTTGTTCACCGCAAGCTGCAGTTGGTAACATTTCCTGGAGCGATTTTTTTTCGTAGAAAGACGAGCAAGAAATCATCCTCACACCCAAGTGTCCAATTGATTCCTAGGGCTGAGGTCAATCCAACGCCTTCAGAAAAAAATAACTGGTGGTTTATTGACGGGTTGACGCGAGAAAAGGCCCTTAAGGCGGAGTCTTCAACAGCATCTACCCCTGTCGTCTCCGAACCGGTCACAAGCCATGCAAGCGCCATCGAAGAAAGCATCCGGGCTGCTCTGGAAGCTTTTGAAAAATCAGACTACCTAAAGGTAGTCTCAATACTTAAACAACTCTCAGCAGCGAGTAAATCCAAATCCGAGTTTCGTGGTCAGACTGAATATCTCTTAGCCAAAGCGTACGCAAACCTGGGAATGCTCATAGAAGCCCAAAACGCTATTGAGCAGGCCATAAACGCTGACAAGATTAATGTCACCTATCACCACATGTATGCTTCAATATTGCAAGCCGCTGATTTGATAAAAGAAGCCTCTGAACGGCTCCAAAAAGTTCTTTTTCTTGATGCGGATCACGTGATGGCCAATGTAACACTTGGAACGATCAACAAAAAACTTAACAACAGGACTGAAGCGCTCAGACACATGAGAAACGCTATGAACCTCTTGAAAAGCTTGTCTCCTGAAGAAGTGGTTCCGGACTCAGACGGCGAAACGGCAGCGCATCTTGAGCAGATAGTGAAATCGGCCATGGACGGTATTGATCATAGTTGGGAATAGAGCTTAGCAATGCGTCAAGATTTGTTCACGTCAGGAGATTTAGGACCAATGAATGGATCTAGAAAAACAATCCAATCATCTTTTCCCAAAATGTTAGTCGATAAAACCCGGGTATTTCATGACAGGGCAATCGCCTTGGCTAAGAAACCGGAGGACCCATCTTCAGAATTTGAAACCATCGAGGTTTTAGTTTTTGGGATCGGACCTGAAAAATACGCTGTGGGATCGGAAACGGTCAGAGAAGTTTGCCCATTTAAACAAATAACTCGTGTTCCATGTGCGCCAAAATTTGTTAAAGGGATCATAAACCTTCGCGGACAGATATTTTCAGTCATTGATCTCAGAAATTTGTTTGGTCTGCCGAACCCAGGGTCACTGGAAGATGGAAAGGTTGTGATCATAGGACTGGACGATATGGAGGTCGGTATCCTTGCCGACGACATATTGGGAGTCAGACATGTTCCTATTTCAGGAATTCAGCGAGACTTACCCACTCTGAAGGGTATGCAGGAAAAATATCTCTACGGTCTAACCACTGATCGAATTGTTATTATAAATGTTGAGAATTTACTTACGGATGATTCTATCGTGGTTCATGAAACAGCAGGAACCTGACAACGAGATCCACGCCAATCAGCATGGTTTGAAAAGGAGAAACTCCATGAAACCGATGACATGCGTTAAGCAGAGATTCTAGAGTTCCTAAATCGAACCATGATGGACACAAAGTTTATAGCGTCATTGGACAATCTCGTTTCGGCGCCTAAACAGTTGCAAGACCAGATAGCAAATGGAGCTAAAAAACTGAGCAACAACCACAGGAATCAGGAACTTCGCCCGAAGACACCAAGACCTTGAGCAGAAACATAGACCCTACATTAAAAAGGTTAATCGAAATTACCGGCGGCCATTCGAGCGGCTATGATGACATATACCTTGTCGATGGGGTAACAGAATCAATTCCTTATTCTCTGCAACGCCGGGCCGACGTGGGAACCAGCCTGAGAAGTGGGACTTATAGAGACTCAGGGTTGGCGAAGGTATCAGAACGAGTCACTCGAACCAGAAAACCTGCTACAACCGACTTTGCGACCTTTGGAGCTTCCGCTTCGCACTTGATGTTCGTGGCTGTTCCTTGTGTCTTGGACACAGCGAGGAACATCAAGGTAATCACGGTTCTCAGCATAAAACCCAATAGAACGGTAAATCTCTCAAGTGACAAGGCCAGGTCTGTATCCGAACGCTCCCAAGCGGCCTTTCAAATAGCTCAGTCCGGCGAGAAATCTCGAACAACCGGGTCAAAGACTTAAAGACTTCGTTAACGGATTCAGAGTCTGAGGAAATGGACAATGGACAAGAGTGAAGAGGAATTTCTAGAGAAACTCAAAGCAACATTTAAGCTCGAGGCGGCAGAGCATATCCAGACTATTTCTTCAGGGCTTTTGGATTTGGACAAGGGTCCTGATCCCAAAGAAAAGGCCATTATACTCGAAACGATTTATCGTGAGGCGCACAGTCTGAAAGGGGCTGCCCGAGCTGTAAGCCTCCGGGATGTAGAAAAAATCTGCCAGTCGATGGAAACCGTTCTGTCCTTATTGAAAAAGGGAGAGATCCAACCAGAAACATCGATACTGGACAGTGTTCTAGATTCCGTCGAGGCTGTATCAAAACTGGTGTCGTCCGACGAGGTTTTGCCGATAGGCGATTTGCTTCAAAGACTTGCCAGCATAAGTTCAGGAACTAGCCCTCATCCCAACAACTTAAGTCAGCAACATCTACAGACGGCCTCAAACATAAAACCTTCGTCGCAGACCCCGGAAGCTAAGCCGGTATCACAGGCGGCTTTCCAGAGTGAAGAGATTCAAAAGCCGCCGATTAGCGTTCCTCCTGGTGCAGCCGAGTCAACGAGCAAATCAACGGTCAATCAGAAATCCGATTCCAAACGCCTTTCACAATCCGAGACGATCAGAATCAAGACATCAAAACTGGATTCTCTTCTCTATCAAGTGGAAGAAATGGTAGCCATGAAGATGGCTGCGAACCAGAGAGTAACAGACTTGAGACAAGTCAAGTTAAGTTTGGATTCATGCCGCAAACATTGGAGCAAAACATATCCTGAAACGAGAGTCATGAAAAGCTTTTTGGAAAGTCCACAAAATCGTGACGCTCTTGGCAATTTCAAATCGCCGCTGGCTAAAATCCTGGATTACCTTGATTCAAATGAAAAAGCGTTGCGAGCCCTGGAGACCAGGATTAAGGCGCTGACTTCAATGGCTGAGAATGATTCCCGTCAAGCCACAACGATGGTGGACGATCTGCTTGATGACATGAAAAGTGTTCTGATGTTACCTTCTTCTACCCTCCTCGAGATATTTCCCAGGTTGGTCAGGGATCTGGCCAGAGACCAGAAAAAGATCCATCAAACTTACCGTCGAAGGAGGAAACACAGAATTAGACCGTAGAATCCTTGAAGAAATGAAGGATCCTCTGATCCACCTTGTTAGAAATTCTGTAGATCACGGTCTGGAAGATCCGAGCGTCCGAACACGGGCCGGCAAAACCGCCGAGGGGTCATTGTCCATATCAATTTCCCAGTTAGGCGCTAAGAAAGCCCAGATAATTGTGTCAGATGATGGGCAGGGAATCGATGTAACCAGGGTGAAACAGTCAGCTCTAGCGAAAAATCTCATATCCGAGCAGGAAATCAGAGGGCTCACTGATGAAGAAGCCATGTCCCTCATTTTCAGGTCGGAAGTTTCTACAAGCCCGATAATAACGGATCTTTCAGGACGAGGCTTAGGCTTGGCAATTGTTCGGGAAAAAGTAGACAAACTCGGGGGAACGCTTCAGGTCAACTCAATCCTAGGATCCGGAACAACTTTTCGCATCCAACTTCCAGTGACCTTGGCCACTTTTAGGGGAACTCTTGTAAAAGTGGGATTGGAACTTTTCGTGATTCCAACTACAAATGTTCTGAGGGTTGGGCGTGTCAAAAAAGACCTGATTCAGACTGTGGAGAACCGTGACACTATTGAGATGAACGGTCGCGTGCTGTCACTGGTCCGTTTGGCGGACGTTTTGGAAATAGATTCAGAAGCAGGCATCGATGAAGACCCCCAGTTTGTGTCCATATTAGTTCTGGGCGCTTCTGACCAACAAATAGCATTCAGTGTTAATGCGATCTTGAATGAACAGGAAGTGCTGGTAAAAAACCTCGGTCGCCAACTATCCCGTGTTCGAAACGTCTCAGCAGGAACAGTGCTTGCCTCAGGTCAGGTTGCCCTGATCCTAAATGTTTCCGACCTTATTCTATCAGCCATGAGGATGACTGGACCTAGCTTGGTAGCTCATACCCAGAAATCTCAAATCGAACATGCGAGAAAATCGATCCTCGTAGTGGAAGACTCAATCACCTCTAGAATGTTGTTGAAGAATATTCTAGAATCAGCCGGTTATGAGGTTCAAACGGCTGTGGATGGCATAGACGCGTGGACCACACTTAAAACCAGCAACTTCGATGTAGTAGTCTCGGACATAGAAATGCCGAGAATGGATGGATTCGAACTCACATCAAAAATTAGGACTGAAGAAAAATTTAGGAATCTGCCGGTAGTGATAGTTACTTCCTTGGAATCGAGAGAAGACAAGGAGAGAGGGATTGACGTAGGCGCTAACGCATACATCGTCAAGAGTGGATTCGAGCAGAATAACCTCTTGTCTGTCATCAAACGACTTATTTAGGACACTGCGTGCAATATGATCAGAGTGCTGATTGTGGACGATTCCGCTGTAGTAAGGGATCTTCTAAAACATATTTTTGAATCCGACCCGGGAATTCTTGTCATCGGTGAGGCCAAAGACGGAAAGGAAGCCATTGAATTCGTCGCGGCCAATAAACCTGATGTCATTACTATGGATATTGAGATGCCTCGACTAAATGGGTTCGAGGCTACCCGGCGGATTATGGAAACTACTCCGGTTCCAATTGTCATAATAACGGCAAGCTGGGACCCGAAGGATGTTGCGAAAGCTTGGTCCGCAATGGAAGCGGGAGCCGTAGCCGCGCTTGAAAAACCAAGATATTCTACGGAAGCGGATTATAAAAAGGACGCCGAAAACATTGTTGATACCGTAAAGCTCATGTCGGAAGTCAAAGTGGTTCGCAGGTGGCCTTCAAACAGGTCCGGGGTATTATCATCCGACACATCAAATCACATAGTGAAAGAACCGACTCTGGATCGGTATGGAATAGTGGCGATAGGAGCTTCAACAGGGGGGCCTCCAGTAATTAAGGAACTCCTGGGGAGCCTGCCTGCAAACTTTTCCGCGCCCATTGTCGTGGTGCAACACATTGCCAAGAATTTTACGGCCGGATTCGTAGAATGGCTGGATCGGGCATCCTCTCTCAACGTTAGAGTTGCGAAACACACGGATCGCTTGGAGGCTGGCAACGTATATGTGGCGCCGGATGGATCCCACATGAGAGTAGACTTGTCCAACCGCGTGGTATTAACCGATGATCCGCCAGAAAATGGGCTAAGGCCTTCTGTCTCTTATCTTTTTCGATCTGTAGCTAAGATATTTGGAAACAGGGCCGTGGGAATACTTCTGACAGGTATGGGTAAAGATGGGGCCAATGAACTGAAAATACTCAAAGACAAAGGTTCAATAACCATAGCCCAGGACAAAGAAAGCTCTGTAGTTCATGGCATGCCTGGAGAGGCCATAAAGTTAGGCGGAGCGTCCCACATAGCTTCCCCAGACAAAATAGCCGCTTTACTTTTAAGACTGGTAGGCGGAGGCCAAAAGAAATGACCTCAGAAATATTTCAAAATTTGACAGAGAATTCCAACACAAAAATCCTGGTAGTGGAAGACAGTCCCACTCAGGCCATTCGACTGCAGCATATTTTAGAAACCAGAGGGTTTGAAGTTTCAATAGCGTTTAACGGAAAATCTGCATTGGAACAACTTCAGAGTTACCGTCCAAACATGGTTATCAGCGACGTAATCATGCCGGAAATGGATGGCTACGAACTGTGTAGAAGGATCAAAGGAGACGAGAGTCTGAAAGACATACCCGTGATTCTTCTCACATCCCTCTCGGACCCTGAAGATATAATTAAAGGTTTAGAGGCAGGCGCCGACAATTTTATCACCAAGCCATACCAGGAAAAGCTCCTTGTATCCAGGATCCAATACATAATCGTAAACAGGGAAATCAGGGCAAGATCAAGCGCGGGTATGGGAATTGAAATTTTTTTCGCCGGCCGAAAACATTTTCTGGCGGCGGATCGAATCCAAATTGTCGACCTTTTGCTTTCCTCATATGAGACGGCGGTCCAAAACTATCATGACCTTGAGAGAACCAACGCTGAACTCACAAAGGCCAATGAATTGGTTTCTGCTGAGGCAAACAAACTTAGGACACTGATCGAATGCCTGGACGCCGGGATAGTGTTCGCCAATGAAAATGATGTAATTACAGAGATGAATAGTAGATTCGCTGAGCTGTTAGAAACGAATCAGTCCGAAATCCTGGGTGAAACCATCTGGGAAGTTCATGAGCATAGTCAGCGCCTTGACCACATTAGAGGGGTGGTATCAAGATTCAAGAGTGGACTATCTCAAGAGCGAGTTTTGGTAGACCGAAAGATATTTGGCCGTGATCTTTCCATGACAATCCAGCCTATCTTTGACCACGATACCTACAAAGGCATGATACTTAGCGTCTTGGATGTGAGCGACTTCGTTCAGGCCCGGGAACAAACTCAACAGGCCAACCGAGCCAAAAGTCAGTTCCTTGCAAACATGAGCCATGAAATACGTACACCTTTGAACGGAATCGTGGGAATGGCGCAATTGGCCTTGAACACCAACCTTGACGAGCATCAGCGGGAGTACATCGAGGCAATTCGATCTTCTTCTCAAGACCTGGTAAACATCATCAATGATATCCTGGATTTTTCAAAGATTGAGGCAGGTAAGCTGTCGCTTTCTCCTGAGGCTTTCAGCCTCAGGCAGTCGATTTTGAATGTCGTATCCAATTTGGCGCTGCAGGCTTATTCAAAGGGAGTGGAGCTACTTTATGATGTGGAAGAGAATACTCCTGACCAATTAATTGGAGATTCAGGAAGATTGAGACAAATTCTTATAAATTTGATAGGAAACGCCATCAAGTTTACTGACCAGGGGGAAATTTATGTGGTTGTCAAAGCTGAACCTTTGTCAGAGACTGCAGTAAAACTTCATTTTGCTATTCACGATACAGGCGTCGGCATACCTAATGAAAAGCTAAAGACCATTTTTCAGGCTTTCGAGCAAGTTGATTCTTCACCCACTCGGCAGTTCGGTGGCACTGGCCTGGGATTGGCTGTTTCGTCTCAGCTTGTCCAAATAATGGATGGAGACATTTGGGTTGAAAGCGAACTGGGCAAAGGAAGCGTGTTTTACTTCACGGTCAAAGTGGAAGCACGACCCGGACACAAACAGGAGACCCGTGTCCAAGGCTCTATGGGTTCCCTGGTTGGTCGTTCTGTATTATTGGTTGAGGACAATGCTACTAGCCGTAGACTCATTGAAGAAGCGCTTTCAAGAATAGGGATGCGAGTCCAGTCTGCTCAAGGGGCAGATGAAGCTCTGTCCGCTCTTTCTTCCTCAGAAAATGGAGGACTTTTTTTTGACTTTATTTTGGCGGATATGACTTTGCCGAACACTACCGGATTGGATCTGCTCAAAGATTTCAGGGATAGGAATCTTGCCAATCGATCAAAAGTTCTTTTCCTGATTCCCAGAGGGATAAATCCTGATTCCGGTTTGTGTGATGAACTCCAGGTTTCAGGACTTATATCAAAACCGCTCGGACCCGCCGAACTCGTGGCAGGTTTGCTAAAGACGCTTGGGCTCTCCTCAGGCCCATGAACCAGGATCTGATGAGAAGATTCGGTCATGCGCAAACCAGGAATTAAAACCCGGATTAAGTATACTTGTCGCTGAAGACAATCTCATTAATCAGAAATTGGCCACATACATGCTGACAGGTCTAGGCCACAACGTTTCACTAGCTGCCAACGGACAAGAAGCCTTGGATTCGATCCGAAAAACAAGATTTGACGTAATCCTCATGGATGTTCAGATGCCGGTTATGGATGGTCTAGAAGCTACAAAGAGGATCAGGGAAGAGGAAAAGATTTTGAACCGACATACTCCGATAGTGGCGTTAACAGCACATGCGATGAAAGGGGATCGTGAACGTTGTTTGGAAGCCGGAATGGATGACTACATTTCAAAACCTATAAATTATAATGAACTAGTGGAGGCTATCTGTAGAATTCAGCAGGAATTCCCTCAAGAAGCTTGATATTAAATCGTCTCGACCACAAACCAGTCTCTGCAACTCCAAAAAACTGAACAATTTTCTTTAATTATTTACCTAATTGTGATATGTAAACATCCAGGTTTGATGTTGTGGCAGATTTGCCACGTTCAATTGGCATTTGAGGAGTTGTGGTATGAAGTTCTTTGTTATGGTTGCTAGTTTACTCTTTATTATATCACCTTTTATCCAACCGTGTTTAGCCGCAGATCAAACTCCATCTATAAGAGCTAACAATCAATTATGTCATATGATTGAGGATTCACCATCATGTTCCGGCATAGCCCCGCAGAAAAGTCAAAATGCCGACATCCCGATTCGGACCTCCCTGAGCATAAAAGATCTTGAGAATTCACTAAAGTCTTCAAAGACGGAAATAGATCATCAACGAATCAGTAGGTAACTAAGCGGCGAAATGAATCTTGACTGATCGCTAGAGGACCGTCCATCAGCTCCTAGTATTGGCGTTCCAGACAGCCTAGAACTCCAAGCCCTACCATTAGCTCCGGAAAAACCGTCCACCAATCTCCGCAATCGAGACTTTGCTGGTTGATAATATTTCGTCAAGCGGCTATAGTCCCTGCTGGCCGATTTACGACCGTTTTGACATTATTCAATCATATATAGAGAGTTCCGACAAACATGGAAAAGGGACGTGTGCTGATAGTAGACGACCAAGAGGAGATTCTAACTTCCCTTGGCGCAATATTGGCCGACGAAGGCCATGAGGTTCTGAAGGCTCGTGATGGGCAGGATGCTCTGCACATCGTTCAAAGCGACTCTCCGGATATTGTTTTTCTCGACATATGGATTCCAGGAATAGACGGCTTGCAGACATTAAAGGCTATCAAGCGCATTGCTCCCAAGTGTCACGTGATCATGATGAGTGGACACGGTACTATTGAGACTGCGGTAAAAGCCATTAAACTGGGGGCGGAGGACTACCTGGAAAAGCCTCTGAATCTTGAAGACACGCTCCATTTAGTCGACAAAGCCGTTTCTTCGAAGAAAATCATGTCTGAGATCATGGACTTATCCGGAAACCCCGGCCCGCTAATCGGGGCTTCCCATCTAGCCGCGAATATCAGGAGATCCATTGAAAATTCGGCTCACGAATCAGGTTCGGTGTTCATATACGGAGAAAAGGGTTCAGGCAAGGAATTCATTGCCAGAATGATTCACTTCTTGTCCGGAAAAGACCGCCACAAGCTTGTCAAAGTGAGTTGTGACGAACTCACCTACGAAAATCTTGGGGAGGTTCTACAAGGACGAGTGTCCGATCGTGAGCCTTCAAGGTCTGGAAAACTTAAAATAGCGGCAGGAGGAACACTCCTGTTGGTAGGTATCGACAGGTTAGCTCCTGGACTTGAGATTCCTCTGGCTCGGATGTTGGTTACGATGGCCGCAGGCACCGAAAAAACGGCCCTCGGCGCGGGGAATTTGACAAGGTTTCTTTCAACTTCAAAAAAAGCTCCTGAGGAGATGATTTCGGCAGGATTTTCTGACGAAGCGATGAATATATTGTCGCAGCGAGTAATTCGCGCGCCTGCTCTGAGAGAACGTCCCGAAGATATTCCCCTACTGGTTAGGCACTTTCTGGCCGAGGCGTCCAGGGAATTCGACAAGGATATAAGGGAAGTCGAGGGCGTAGCACTGTCAAGACTGTCCTCTCATACCTGGCCAGGCAATATCAAGGAACTGAAGATACTGGTAGAACATACCGTAATGAACACCTCAGGTCACTCTCTAACCATCAACGAATTGCTCCTGCCAGCCTACACGAAAGCAGAAACAGAAGAATCAGTAGAGCAAAGAACTCCAAAAGTTTCATCAGCCTCAGATCGACCTTCCTCACTCCAGGTGAGGTCCGAACGTCCACAACAAGACGCAGTCCCGGGATCGGAACGTAAACCCGGGCCTCGCATGCAGAAGACTTTGAGAGGCAAAGTGGTGATCTATGGACAAGGGCTTCATTCCGGTCAAAAAACTGGACTTACTATATCTCCACTGCCCCCAAATTCAGGTATAAACTTTGGACACATAACATCAGGTGGCACAGTGCCTGCTCTTTTGACATTTGTTCAATCCACCGATTTTTGTACGAGCCTTAGGGGCAATGAGGCCTTTGCTAGAACAATAGAGCATCTAATGGCCGTTTTTCACGTTTACGGATTGACAAATTTGCTTGTGAAGATAGCTGGAGAAGTTCCGATTATGGACGGCTCCGCTCTTGAATTCTGTAATCTTGTTGAAAACGCTGAAATAATAACCCAGGACGAAGTTGTTGAACAAATTGACATTGAAGAGACCCTTGAAATCACTCTACCTGACGGAAGCCCCAAAAGCATGCGCATTGAGCCGTCTGACGCTTTTTCGGTAGAATATCACATGGATTACCCACAACCTATTGGAAAGCTTGACATGACCTTCAAGCTATCAGGAGTCGAAGACTTTAAGTCTCAGATTGCGCCAGCACGAACTTTCGGATTCGTGAGAGACATGCGAATGATGGATGAGATGGGGTTGGCCGGCGGAGGAAAACTCTCTAATGTGATCCTGCTGGATGACGACAAGGTGGTTAACCCACCGCTGCGTTTTCAAGACGAATATGTGAGACACAAGATACTCGACATCCTAGGTGATTTTTATTTGCTGGGAAGACCGATAGTTGGGAAAATAGTCGCTGTACAGACAGGACACTCCGAAAACATCGCCATGTTGAGGCTCATAAACGAAAAGCTGGGAATACTTTAGTCTCTTTTCTGGAGAAAAAGTTAGTGCCTGAAAGCGCTCTGGAAGAAACCTTAACGAGAGGTAAAAACCCGCTAGAGCCCACAGTAAATGGACATATTCCAAACGAAAGAACTGGGGCAACTCCCCTGGAATGTCTCCAAGCTCAAACATGAAATAGAATAGATCCAAAGACTTAGAGGCGAACCACACGCCCGCGCAGCCAATCAACAGCGCAAAATAGAGGTAAGCCCATTTCCTGGGCGTGTTACCCTTTTTTGACCACTGATAAGCTCGAAAAGCCTGGATGGCAATATACGGAGCCAACAACCTTGCCAAGAAAGACAGCGTAGAGTCCAGAGAATGTGATCCGAGATTAATGATCTCCCGGTAAATCAGAGTAAGACCATACCTACTGATGTCGCCTTTCAAAAGCAATAGCATGAATGTTATCGGGAAGATAGAAACTGAAAAAATAAAAATCCCGATTTCACGAGCAATAATTCTGATCATGTTTGGCATTATATCACCATCCCGGCGATATTTGACCAATTCATTAGTCTTTGTGAACCTTTTTTCTTTGTAGGTCGCGTTGCAATAAGCTATACTTATTTTTCATAGTCATTCCACAAGTAAATTTTGAGAAATCATAACCAATTACGGGTTTATCTGGTTCCAGGAGGATTAAATGGACAAGATATGGCTAAAATCATATGCGTCAAGCGTCCCACCGGAAATTGATATCGAAAAAATCAATCCGCCGGAAGCGCTGGCTAGAACCGCGCAAAGGTTCCCCGACAATACGGCGCTCATTTTTCAGGGCACAAAGATTTCTTTCAAAAAACTTGACGAAATGGTGTCACGTTTTGCCGCCGCATTAACGGATTTCGGCGTAAAACCCGGTGACACAGTTGCCACATTGCTTCCGAACATTGTTCAAATGGTCGTGGCCATTTATGGCGCTCTACGCGCAGGAGCAATGGTGGCCTTAAATAATCCTCTTTATACTGATCGCGAACTCGAGCATCAGTATAACGATTCAAATTCGACCCTGCTTGTCTGTCTGGACCTTCTCGTTCCCCGAATGGCGGCTTTAAGAAGCAAAACCAAGATCCGCAAGATTATATCCTGCCACATAAGAGACTACCTGCCCTTCCCATTAAAGCAGCTTTTCCCGTTCGTCAGAAAAGGCATGCATCTAAAGACCCCTAACGTGCAGGACGTTTACGAATTTACCGATCTATTGAAAAAGTATTCTCCAACAAAAAATCCAGTGAAATCTAAATGGGACGATACGGCTCTATTACTATATACCGGAGGTACCACGGGGGTGTCAAAGGGCGTTGAGTTAACCAACGCCAACCTGTCAAGCAATGTTCAACAGTGTAGAGCATGGTTTTACTCATTTAATGACGGATCCGAAACAGTAGTAGGATGTCTGCCGTTTTTTCACTCTTTCGGATTAACAACAGCCATGAACATGGCTGTTTATTACGGCTATGCAAACGTCCTTATCCCGAAACCTGAACCTAAAGCCATCCTAGAATCTATTCAGAAGTGTAAAGCCACCTACATCCCCGCTGTCCCGACTCTTTACAACGGAATGATTAATTTCCCGGATCTGAAAAAATATGACATCTCATCAATCAGAGGGTGTTTTTCGGGTGGGGCTCCGCTACCTCTGGAGACGTTACGCAAGTTTGAGGAACTCACAGGGGCTCAGATCTGCGAAGGTTTTGGACTCACGGAAACTACCCCTGTTGCGACGATCAATCCTCTGGGTGGCAAAAGGAAACCGGGGTCAATTGGGTTACCAATACCAAATACAGACGCGAAACTCGTCGCTGTAGACGATTATAATCAGGAAATCACCACATTCAACGAACCAGGCGAGCTCTGCATCAAGGGCCCGCAAGTCATGAAAGGGTACATAAACAGACCGGACGAGACTGAACTGACTCTTCGGGACGGCTGGCTCCTGACGGGCGATATAGCGGTCATGGATGAAGAAGGCTATATAAGTATTGTAGATAGGAAAAAGGACATGATCATCTCCGGGGGGTTCAATATCTACCCCAGAGATGTAGATGAAGTGCTTTTCGCCCACCCGAAGATCGTGGAGGCTTGTGCCATCGGAGTCCCTGACACATATTCCGGCGAGCGAATCAAGGCTTATGTTGTTTTGAAATCTGGGGAAACAGCGACACCAATTGAAATAATTGATTATTGCAAAGATAATTTGGTTAAGTACAAGGTCCCAAAATACGTAGAGTTTGTGAATGAGTTGCCGAAAAGCGCAGTGGGAAAAATTCTGAGAAAAGAACTGAAGCGTATGGAAGATGAGAAAGCCCAGAAACAGTCTTCATAAGTAATTTCAAGATGTGGGGTGGCATTCCAGGCACTAAGGAAAGCGGCCACCCCACATCCTGCTTCCGAATGTTCTTTACGCTGCCCCGACCATCAAGGAGCGATATCCTTTCTGATTTCCGAGGACCTCCTTTAGGAAGACCCCAGTATAGGAACCAGGGGTTTCAGAAATTGTTTCCGGGGAGCCTTGCGCTAATACCTCCCCACCCTGATCCCCTCCTTCCGGTCCCAGATCGATAATGTAGTCCGCAACCTTAATCACGTCCATGTTGTGCTCAATCACTAATACTGTGTTGCCAGCGTCCACGAGACTGGTCAATACGTCGAGCAGTTTTTTCACATCCGCGAAATGGAGTCCGGTTGTGGGTTCGTCGAGTATATAGAGCGTTCTCCCCGTTCCTCTCTTGGAAAGTTCTTTTGACAGTTTTATCCTTTGAGCCTCGCCCCCGGAAAGAGTCGTAGCAGGCTGACCTAATTTTATATACCCCAAACCCACTTCCTGAAGTGTTTTAAGTTTGTTAAAAATAGGAGGAATGTTCTCCATAAATTCGGCGGCCTGTTGCACCGTCATGTCCAAAACATCGGTGATATTTTTCCCTTTGAATTTTATTTCGAGAGTCTCTCTGTTATAACGCTTTCCGTTGCACACATCACATTTAACATAAACATCAGGGAGAAAATGCATTTCGATCTTTATTACGCCATCTCCATGACAAGACTCACATCTCCCACCTTTCACATTAAAACTGTATCGTCCTGGCTTGTAGCCTCGCATTTTTGAATCAGGTAAATTGGAAAAAAGCTCCCGGATGTGCCCAAAAACTCCGGTATACGTAGCGGGGTTCGATCGAGGGGTCCTCCCTATGGGACTCTGGTCTATCTCTATAACCTTATCGACATATGGCAATCCCTCAATCTTGTCCACAAAACCCATCTTGTTAAAGCTTCTCTGAGTTCTGGCCTGGAGGGCCTTTCGTAGAACTTCAATAACGAGAGTGCTTTTCCCCGATCCGGAAACTCCCGTAACACAAGTGAAAATACCAAGTGGGATTGTTACATCTATGTTTCTTAAATTATTAGCTCTAGCGCCCTTGATGACTATTTTCTCACGTTTGGGTTTGCGGCGTTTTAACGGGACTGGAATTGTCTCTCTACCTGACAGGTAACGGCCTGTTATGGACGATTCAGAAGTCAGGAGTTGTTGGGGCGATCCGGCGAAAACAACTTCCCCTCCGAGTCTCCCAGCTCCGGGCCCCATGTCGATCACATAGTCCGAGCTTAGTATCGTTTCAGGATCGTGTTCGACGACTAGTACCGTGTTTCCCTGGTCCCTCAAGTCTGTTAACGTGGAAAGCAACCTTTGATTATCCCTCTGATGTAAACCTATGCTCGGTTCGTCAAGAATGTACAACACTCCGACAAGCGATGACCCAACCTGGGTAGCCAATCTGATTCGTTGCGACTCTCCCCCGGAGAGAGTGGCGGAACTCCGATCCAGAGTCAGGTAATTTAACCCAACACGATCAAGAAATCCGAGCCTGTTTTTTATTTCCTTGATTACACGCCTGGCAATCTCCATGCTTCTTGGAGTAAGTACAAGTTCTTCCATGAATTGCACAGCACGACGCACTGACATGGCCGAAAATTCATGTATGGGTACTCCCCCTACCAGCACACTTCTCGCTTCACGCTTGAGCCTCGCTCCGTGGCACGCCGGACAGGGAATTTCACTTAGATATGAGCCAAATTCCTCCTGAACATCCTCATTAGAAGACTCCATCCGACGCCTTTCCATATTGGGGATGACTCCTTCAAACGCTTTTCGGAAATAGTGGCGTCTTCCGTCTCTTTCATAATTGAAATCGATCTCTTCAGATCCTGAACCATATAAAAGCATATCCTGAATAGGCCCGGACAATTTGCTGAAAGGCAATAGCGGGTCAAAGTCATAGTGCTTTGCTATGGCTTGAATTGTTTGATTCAAGAAAACCGAATTTTTCTTCTTCCATGGAGCTAGGGCCCCATCCATAACAGACAGATCGGGATCAGGAACAACGAGGTCGGGATCAAAGTGTGTCTTGACTCCTAGCCCACTGCACGTTTCGCAAGCTCCATAAGGGTTATTAAATGAAAACAAGCGAGGAGAAATCTCTCCTATTGAAACGCCGTGCTCAGGACAAGACAGATGTTCACTAAAAAGATGAGTCCGCCCGTCCTGATCTTCTACAATCACCACTCCCTCACCAAGCTTAGCGGCTATTTCAAGAGAATCCGCGAGTCGGCGCTCCAATCCGGGTTTCACTATAAGACGATCAACCACAACATCAATGTCATGCTTTTTGTTCTTTTCCAGATGTATGTCTGGTGAAAGGTCAATGAGCCTGCCATCGATTTTGGCGCGGACAAAGCCATCTCTGACGAGCCTTCCGATTTCGGCCCTGTATTCACCCTTTCTGCCTTTGATAATGGGCGCCATAATGTGGACACGCGAATCTAGAGGAAATTCCAGGATTATATCCGTCATTTGCTGAATACTCATGGAGCTTATCGGTTTTCCGCACTCCCAGCAGTGAGGAATACCGACGCGCGCGTAGAGTAGCCTTAGATAGTCGTAAATCTCTGTCACTGTCCCAACAGTGGATCGCGGGTTCTTTGAGGTAGTTTTCTGCTCAATGCTGATGGCGGGAGACAAGCCCTCAATTAGATCTACATCTGGTTTGTCCATCATTTCCAGGAATTGTCTCGCGTACGCTGACAAAGATTCAACGTAGCGTCTCTGCCCTTCAGCGTAGATGGTGTCAAAAGCTAGCGTAGACTTACCGGACCCGGAAAGACCTGTAATAACTACGAATTTATCCCTTGGGATCTCCAGATCGATATTCTTGAGGTTATGCTCTCTTGCTCCACGTATTGATATGGTCTTAGAAGCCATAAAAAAGATTTGTATCTCCTTAAGGTGTTTAGTTTCAAGAATAAGCGCGTAGACGTTAAAGTCTCCCGAAAGGGACATGACAAAATCTTGCATAATGTGTTTGACGCGCTTTTATCCAAGTCTATGTAATTATATTGGTATTTATCATACCACATATAGTTTTAGCTTATTTAGTCAATATTATATTAAAAAACCATAAACTATTTGTTGACTACTAAAAGTCGTCGTGCTATCTCCGCAGTATTTTCTGGAAGGCGGAAATCGGACGCCTTTCAGGCTTTATTTTTCCAGTAGGAGGTATGGATATGTTGTTCACTTATTCCGATGCGGCGATTGGAGTTCCCGAACCTCCCGGTGACTTCGAGAGCAATTATCGTCATCTAAAAAGGATTATTAACACCGCTATCAAGAATGGAGTTGCACTAGACCAGTTAAACCTCATACCCAAGAACGCATCTCAAAAACCTCCAAAGAATCTTTCCAAAGAAGATCTTCTCCGCCTTCTAAAACTTATCAGACGTATCAAAGACCGGTGTGAGTCATTGCTCGAACCACCCGTACCAGCGGAACTCGAACGTGACATCCTTGCAAAGAGCCCGGAAGATCGGCTCCCTTGGGAAACTGAGGCGCTCGATAAGGTTGAGGCTTGGAAAGCGGCTCTGAAGACTATGCGAGCAGAAGTTCGCATTGAGCTAAACCAGCATCTCAAATCTAAATTTTTCCATGAAAAACGGTAGAGGTCGGACAGTCACTCGCTCTTAGGCCACCATCGCGATGTTAATCAGTCTTCGGTGTGGACGGCGTTGGATATTTCAAACCAACGCCTGTTCTCGCGAAGTGAGTTGCTTCCCATCCGAAAGTGACGCCCGAGTCCACGCTCACACGTAAAGAAACCAGGGGCTCTGCCAACTATTCTGGATAAGAATCAAAGAGTTTTCCCCATTTAGAAGTTTTTTTGAACGCCTCAATCTGGGGTCTGGCTTTCATGGGCCAATAAATATAATCATGATAAAAGAATGAACCAAACACAAAAGCGTACACTAGAGGGGTGTGAAAAAACAATTTTTGAAGAGGCTTCAAAGGCCCAAACCATATGAATTTTCCCACCGCGGAAGCGGCATTATTACCAACCGAAAAGCGCCAGTTCTCACTCGAGATATCTTCTCCCACCACTTCTATTTGATCTGGATTCCCTATTCCAAGGTTGGATTCGTGGGCAATACGGATAAAATCAAGACTCATAGGATCGAATCCCATCAGCTTTGCCGCCACGGCGTCTATCGCAGCGCAATCACCTGAAGCAAGCATAAGATCTTTTTCAATTGGAGTCATAGTCCTTGGACCCGGTCCACATCCTGCTACCGTACCGTCCATGACGGTAAAAATTCCGGAATGGATCTCCTTTTGAATGTCGAGGAGGTCGTTGAGCGTATCGTGAATCACCGAGTGGGTATAATGTCTCTTGGAATTGAGCAACCCACCGAAAGCATTTTTCATCGAACCTGTCGTGCCCGTGTAGATGTGGCACTTTACGGTGGGCAGATGGATTATGTTTTTTCCGATAAAATATTCAGGAATGGTGATTCCCTCAGTGAAAATATCATTCAGCACTCTCATTTTAGCTTTAGGCTGATATTTGACCCACTTGATGTCAGACTCGCGAAAATTATAAAGGACGTTTATCTTATATTTTTCAAATATCGGTATGTACTTATTAAATTTTTCACCTTTAAAAGCGTTTGTGACCACTGTTTCGTTCTGAACACAAACTATGTCCTTGTATCCGGCTTCTTTCAAGGCGATGATCACTCCCTCAAGTTGCCACGGTGTGGTATTTGCGCTCAAAAAGGGGAAATGCCACGAGATGTTGTCCTTTAGGATTACTGTCCTTGAAGGATCAAGGAACTCGGTGAAATGGGCGCGCTCCATGGTGAGCTTGATATCTTCAAGCACTGTTTCCGGTTTGGTTCTCGTAACTGCGACTATGGCTTTCTTTGTCATCGGAACCTTCTTAATATTCGTTGATTATTACTATTGTTTTACCATTATTTGGCTTAAATACAACATCATAAAGCCGCGCCACAGTATTTAATGAACTGAGAGCGTTATTGAATCGAGAGATAACATAATCGGTATCCCTTGACCATCCGCGGATAATTCTTGACAAGCGGAGCGGCAATAGGTAATTTTAAAAATTCCTGAGGGCCGTTAGCTCAATTGGTAGAGCAACTGACTCTTAATCAGTAGGTTTGGGGTTCGAGCCCCCGACGGCCCACCAATAATATCAGTAACTTACCGCTTTTTTAGCTTGTTTTCGCATCTCTAGACTTGGCCTGCCAATCAATTTAGTCAATGATTCCAGCATGTTAAAAATGCCACAATTTATTTCAACTAAGTCTCGAAAAACCGCTCTGGATAAAGGACTTTTAGCAGATGGAACAACTGATCGTTAGTCAGTTGTCCTTAATAATTGGAGGGAAGCGCTATTAATTACCCTGGCAACTCGGGATTTTTCAAAATCTTCCGTTTAGGCATAACTCCCCTATCTTCTGCAGAGAGCCAACGCATCGACCTTCTTTGATGTCTCCGAGGCCGTAAATATCCAGATTGCCAGTCAGACTTCTTAAACGATTCTTCCTGTCAACAAGACAAAACACGGCTGAACGCTTTTGTATGCTTAGAGTGGTATAGGTTTTTTATAATTACTGCGTTTAGAGTGCCCGAACGCGAACCCGTGGTCGCTCTCCGTTTGGCAATCATGTGTTAAATCGATATCCTGTCAAGACCCAGATTGCCCCACCCAATTCCGTGTCCAAAGAAACCGGGGCCGCCCCACTTTTTTCTAGAACGAGATAAAAAGTCCCCCTTATGAACAAAAACAAGATTGGTTTGTCGGTAAGCTCAAGATGGGAAAATTCTTGCGAAGCGGGTTTTCTGAGAATTGGGGATCAATTCAATTAGAGAAAGGGGAATTATTAATGACAGGTAAAAAGTTAGAAACTCTTGGTCTTGTTCTATTGGTCTGTTTGTTTTGTTTTAGCTTGTCCGCTCAGGGACAGGCAAGGGCTGATGACAGTATCACCTCGAATGTAAAAATAACCATCAAGAAGACACTTTCTGACGAGGAACACAGGGCTCTCTCTGAAGCTGCAGGAAGACTACTGAGCCATGTCAATCTCGCTCGGCAGGCTATAGCTGACAACAAGCTTGATGCGGCGAAAGAACAAGTGGACAAGGGACTCACTCTGGTAAAGATCATCGAAAACGCCGCTCCGACTTATGAGATTGACGCTAAAATAAAATCTGGAGACACAACGTACACAGACAAGCGCACAGTGGAGCAGTTGATAGTCCCAATATACGCGGAAATGGACCAACCAGAGTCAGTTCTCCTACCTATAAAACAGGCGAAGAAGGAGTCTGCCGCTCAGGCAGCGGTAAAGAACGGTTTAGCGCCGGTAGACGTAGATTTTGTTTTTACGAGAGCGTCTTTAGATGTGGGCGGGGCCAAACTGGATCTGAAGAAAGCGGCTGAAGCTATTAACAATAAGGACAGCGAGCTTGCAAACAAAAGCCTAGCCGACATTCAGAACAGATTGGTTATTTTTGAATATGATGAATGGGATGCGCCGATAGTGAGAGCCAGATCCTACTTGTGGGACGCTCTCAAAAGTGTTGAAAACAAGGATTGGGGTGACGCGAAGACCTATGTCAAAGAAGCCAGTGAAAATTTGAGAGTCAAAGAAGCTGGTGAAAATTTGAGATCCCTTAAAGACAAAGGGAGCAAAGAACTCTCAGAGAAGGCGAAGGCTCTTTCCGACCAATTCTCTGCACTGAACAAGAAGCTCGATGAACAAAAAGATAGCGCCAAGACTGATATCCTTTCTCTGTGGGATAAGATCATCAAAGGAATGTAAATCGTAAAACAATGAAGGGACCATTTTTTAGGCTCTTACTTATAGCATTTGCCTAAAGTTTTGTCTTAATGGCGCACGTCTTTTGGTTTCCGAGTCATTGACCGTCGTAAAGGGTGTGAATCCTCTATTGGTCGAGGAAAACTGAATAACTTATGGTTCAAGTGACTTTGACTGATAACGAGTTCGGTTGTAAGTTGTGCCCCTCCACTGTAAAGCGTCTCTGAAAATAATCTTCTTAATCACCACGACAAAAATCCAGATAAGCATCAAGTTACCAAGTGAGAAGTAAACCAAATACTTTTTCGGTAATCCTGCCTGATCAAGAAAGAACCATGGGATTAAAACTAATTGTAACAGACAGGCCAATGGCAACAGGAACCACAAACTAGGCCAGAGTTCCATTGCCGACTTTGTATAGAGAAAAGTCCCTAGAGCGAAAGAGGGCAAACCGACCAAGATATGCACGCATAAGTGTTTCAGCACCGTTAAGAGTTTGTAATTCATTGCCCCGGCCAGTATTCGTGTCCAACCGTTTAACACTTCTCGAAAACTGGAATACATCCTGGTTTGTAGAAGGTTTCGGCCATTGGCAAACAGTATGCCTAGGCCGGTGGCTTTAACCCTTTTCCCGATTCCAATATCTTCGACCGCAAGATCTTTTACACTGCGATGTCCTCCGATTCTTTCATACGCCATGCGACTGATAAGAAAAAACATTCCGTTAGCTGTTGCAACAGGACTACCGGGATCGTTGACCTTGGCCAGCGGAAATAGAATTGCCGCCATGGAGGCAAATATCGGAATAAGCGCTTTTTCCCAAAAAGTGTTCAGAATAAACTTGGGAGAAAGCGTTACAAAGTTTATCTTCCTTTGTATAGCCTCGTGTAAGCACTGCCTCAATGCGGCTTTATGCAATGAGCTGTCCGCATCCAGGAATGCCAGCCATTCACCTGAAGCGTATTTGGCCCCTTTATAAAGAGCGTGACTCTTGCCGGTCCATCCGACAGGCCGCTCTGTTATTGATACTAGGCGGCAATTTGTTCTTCCCTCAAATAGCCTTCCAACTATTTCAGCGGTCCGGTCCGTGGATCTATCATCAACACAAATTATTTCGAGGTTAGGGTAATCCTGATCAAGTATCGATCGCAGAGAGGTTCCAATCAAGGCTTCTTCGTTATTAGCCGGAACTATGACCGATATACGGGGAGGCGATTTGGGGAGGGATGTATCCTTGTTAGGGTCAAGGACTGGGACCCATCTCCAACTATCAGTTATCTCACGCATACGCATGGACCAAAAATAAACAATATACAATAGAATGGCCGATCCTAACGCTAGAGAAATATAATTCAAACGAATGCCCTCATTGCAAACTCAAATACATCACTCTGTATAGCAGCAATCTGCCAGAACCTCGACCCACAGGCCAAGCTAAAACACCCAGTCATGGACTTACCCGTAATTGAGAAGTTACTTTCCCGAATAATTTAGCTGGCATGTCAGTCTGGAAAAAACATCATGATTATAAATAGATGAAAATCACGCACAGGAACCAAAGTCTCCGAAATCAACTGATCAGCGAGACGATAGGTTCCTCGAATCTTGTTACCAGCCTACCGGAATAAGACTGCCTTATCAGAGCCTTTCTAATCAAGGCCGCTGTATCCACCGGCTTAAATATAAACCTGATCCCTGTTTTTATTCCTACTACGTTGCCGATCCTCATATACTTCCAATAGGGCCCCTTTAAACCAAGGAGCCTACAGACTCCAGCTATAGTCCTGGAAAAAGACAACATCTTTTCATCGAAACCTAGATAAATTTCCGGACATATCGATGCGGCATGAAACATTTGGGAAACCGCTTCATCCAGATCCAGGTCCTCAGACAAATACCACACCTGATCCAAAGGATTAGTCAATCCATTCACGAACCCTTGCTTTCCGGCGAGTCGCCACAGGGCTGTGTGTGGATAAAGGCGTACACCAATAAAAAATTGCGCCACATGAGTGACTGCGCGTCCGTTTTTTCGAAGATTGTTGAGCACAAAATCCAGGGATGTCTGAAGGGTCTCATTTGTCTCTCCCGGCCCTCCTATCATGAAAAACCACCAAACCGCAAATCCTGTTCGGTTTAAGGCCTCAGCCGCTCTAAAAACATCTTCGCTTTTGAAATCCTTGCTGTAATTTGCTAACATCGTGTCGGACACGGATTCAGGAGTGATCATAAGAGACCTGAACCCGGCCCTCCACATCAAAGCGAGATATTGCTTATCCAACCCTCTAGGGTGGACGCCCATGGCGGTGAATCGGGCTTTCCATGGTCGTTTTATTATTTCTTCTAGAATTGACATCGAATGATCAACCGGGTCATTGAACACAGAGTCCACAAACTCAAATGTGTCAGGACCATATTTCTTGAGGGCATCCTCGATTTCATCCACGACATCAATTGGGTTTCGTAAACGTAAACGGTTGCCTTCAAGCGATTGATTATACGTGCAATACACACAATGCCGCCTACATCCCCTTTTCGTTTGAACGCTGTAGGCCGCTCCGATCCTCTGGTACGGAGATGTGTCAACCCATCTCCCTATATCGGGGGTCTGACCGCTAAATTCAGTCAACACCGGAGCGGCTAAGTGGAAACAGCCATTTATTATTGAACCAACTCCAGGGATTTGTGATGGGTTCTTTTTGCTCTCAAGACATTCCAGCAGAACTCGAAAAGGTTCTTCACCATCAGATACAACTATGTAGTCAGCTTTTGACAGCCTCAGGATAGCCTCCGGCGCCAAACTCACAGCAGATCCTCCGAGTACAATCGGGCAATCGCTGAGACGCCTTATCTCATTTATTAGTTCTACTGCGTCCCGAAGATAAGAAATCGGGTGCAACATGTTGACATTGTCTATATTCCTGACAGAAACACCTATGGTCTCGGGTTTAAACGATTGGACAGCGTTCCTAGTGTCGGAGACAATTTTTTTACCCGAAAAACACAGGTCCAACACCTTTACACTGTGGCCTGCCGCCTCAACAGCGGTCGCCACATAGCACAAACCAATAGGCGCAGCGGCTAGCATATCTCCTTTTCTGTTGCTGTTTATTAGTAATACTTTCATGGAGATCTTTTCTCGATTCTATGAGAGACTAAGACAGGGTTATGGTGCCAGGCTACTGATTCGGGGTGAGAGACCACACCTAAGGATAAGAAACCATCACCTTGACGTTCAGTTATGGTTTGACACCGAAAGGACTCTTCAATTCCCAATCTCGATCTTAATCCGGATAAAAATGCAAATCCTTCCGCAAATCAGCCCTGTTGCACATGGCGACTGACAAACGCCGCAACAATACGAAAAAAGAGCGTCCGACTGACAATGCTCCTTACTTATCAAAATCCTGTCCTCTTGTCGCGCAAATTTGGTACCCTAAGGAAAATCGTCTCTCACTTCCACCGAGTGGTGCGGTAAGTAAGAAATATCACCTGGTCGAAATAAAAAAGCTCATGACACCGTATCATATGTGTGAAGACATTTAACACCCTTGATCGAATAAATTAGTTTAACCGTATAGTCTAGCCCATTAGGCATGCCGTGCGGTACGTCGTTGGACAGGTTTTAGTTTGTATTACTACCGATTGTTAGGTTAAACTGATATATTAAATTGGAATTTTTTTCTGGGCAGAGCTTAACCGCCTGCGGAGGATCCATGTCCGATACTATGAATGTTCTTCTCACTGGAGGAACAGGATTCCTTGGAGAATACCTATTAGTGGAGCTATTAGACCGCGGGCACAGTGTATGGGCACACTATAGAAGCGAATCACGAAAAATGGACACCATAAGGTTTTTGAGCAGTCTAGGACTTCCCAGAAGCGCTGAATCTCTCAAATGGTTCAAAGGTGAAATACTGGAAGCTGACGAGCAGTGGGAACAATGGTGTCAAGAGTATAAAGGAATTGACGAGGTTGACACATTACTGCACAGCGCGGCGTCTACCCGTTTACATATGGACGAAAACGGCGAACCTTTAAAAACAAATCTGGGGTCCACGACAGCTCTAAATAAGCTCGTCGAACGTAAGCCATTGAATGTCCACGTTATCAGCACCGCATACGTTTGCGGACTGATACAGGGAGAGGTCGTTACAGAAGTTAATCATCCAAGAGGTGATTTCGTAAACGTTTACGAGGAAAGTAAGTGGGAAGCGGAACAAATCTGGATGGGCAAAGCCACCATTTTGAGACCGTCAGTTATAATCGGGCACTCTGAGACCGGAAGATGCACTTCATTTGGAGGCTATTATATCCTGTTTCAAGCAGCGAATCTTCTTGATAGACTCATGGCCGATTCGAAAAACCTCGACCGTTTAAATCTTAACATTGACATTCCCGCTAATCCTGATGGTGTGACTAATGTTATACCCGTCGATTACGTGGCTAAGGCGGCCGTTAGAATCATGGAAAAACCTCAATATCATAACAATATATATCACCTAACGCACTCTAACCCGCCGACGCACGAATGGACTCTTTCACATGTTTGCAATAGATTCAATGTTGGCGGCTTGAGATTCGCCGGGGTCGGGGCGTCTTTTGTACAGCCCCGGAACAGGATTGAGCGAATGGTTTGGCGTCAAATGCAGACTATTCTGTTACACTTCGCAAGTAATCCATTGTTTGATCGGGCGAATACCGATTCTGTAATCGGCGATCTTACAGTTCCCTCTATTACTTCCAGTTATCTCGATAAGATAATTGATTACGGTATTGAAAAGGACTGGGGGCAATCGGCACAATAGAAATTAATCGCGCGATCTTTCATACATGAGGATGTTTACAATGGCTAAAGAAGTCGATTACAGCGTATTTCTGGAACGTAAAGCTGAATCGCCAATTTTGCCTGTCTTGCGAATCCCCTTCATCAGTTTCCTCACCTGAGCGTCAGTCGTCTGCAAAACAATGCCCCCTTCCAACAAATTATGAACATCTCTATCAGACAACTACTCACCGAAAGATGCACAAATGTAATTGTCGTTGACGCTCAAGTGTAATTGTCGCCGAACATCTAAAGGGTGAAATAAATTGCTGTTGTCAAAGAATTACTCTATTCTCAAATCCATTATGGCACACAAAATGTGGTAAATTTAACGTCAAAAAAATCATTGCAAAGATCTTTATTGCCTATCCTCTTGCGTCTCCGGGCTAGACGCTTGTGCCAGAGGTCTGAAAATTCTTTTCCAGCAGTTATCCCTAATGAGAAAGGCTCCTGTATTATTGGCTATTTTTAGTGTCTTATTCGTTTCTACTACGCTCGCCAAGGACCTCTCGGGGCTTCCTCTACCTAGCTTAAGCGTTCTGTCAGAAAAGGTGAAAGTAAACACTTTTACTCAGATCGGATACCAGCATCTAGGAGCAAACATCAACATCCCAGTTGCAGCGCAGCTAGTTGATCCTACCGCGGGGGACCTCGAGATTGGCACGGTTGATTTGTCTTTGCAGGACGCGAACTTCTGGACCGGCGCTGTGGGAATAACTCTGTCAGTTTCAGAAATTTACAGCTTATTCTTGTCCGCCGGGGGGATTCTTCCTCGTCAATTTGATGTGCCCGCCCTGGTTCCTGTTAGTGTTAATGGCACCGATACTTCAGCGAACTTGAATTTCATCGGTTCCCAAGTTGAGAGCTGGTACGTACAGACAGGACTGGGTTTGGGGCCGATTCTCGGTGGGCTGTTATGGAGCGATTTTACGATGAATATTGGCGAACCCAGCCTGGGTTCAACTCCTCTTCCAAATCAGACACTTCGAGGGTACATGGCAGCGACTACTTTCTGCCCTTACATAGGAGTTGCGATTCCTGCCTACAACGCTCTGGCTACAATCCTTTACAGCCCCTTGGCGTATTGCAATGCTACGCTGGCGCTTAGAAACCTCACTTCCACTCAACTTCAATATACCTGGAACAAACCAGGGAATTTTCTTTCAGCAAATATTCAATACAACACGACCCTTGTTGACGCTCTTTCCTTCGGACTCTGGGCCAACTACACATGGACGAAACTCATCGGTGACGCAAGTATGGAGTTTGTGAATACGGCTCTTCCATTGTCTACACAGAAGGCTGTCACGGTAACGATGACTCAGTATCTCATACAAGGGGGCCTGTCCTTAAGCATAAACTTCTGAGAATTCGAGATGTTATTGTCGAAATTGCGACATCTCCAGTGGTCCGAGTCGACCAACAATGCCGGGGCCATGATAACAATTAGCCAAAATATGGGAGAAAAGCAGATGAAGAGACTGGCGCTTTTTAGAACAATCCTGGGAATCATTTTCACTGTTTCGCTTGCCTGGCCTGTCATGGCTCAACAAACCACTGGGACGCCGGGTTCACCGGATGCGACCACAACCATTGACGGAAAGCAGCTTCCACCGCCAGACCCGAAATTCGGCGGGGTGATCAAGGAAAAGGCCTCGGATTCGAAAGCCTGGTGGGCGCCGCGCATCGTCCCGCCGAAGGGAGCGCCCAATGTGCTACTCATCATGACGGACGACGTCGGCTTTGGCGCGCCGGGCACGTTCGGCGGCGTAGTTCCGACACCGGCGATGGATCGCATAGCAAAGAACGGGCTGAGGTACACGAATTTTCATTCCACGTCGCTGTGCTCACCGACGCGGGCTGCATTGATCACGGGGCGCAACCACCACGTTGCCGGCTTTGGGGTCGTTGGCGAAATTGCGACGGGGTTCCCGGGTTACGACTCGTACATCAGGAAGGAGAACGGCACCATCGGCGCCATCCTGAAGGAGAACGGGTACGCGACCTCGTGGTTCGGCAAGGACCATAACACGCCGTTCTACCAAGCGACCCAGGCAGGGCCGTTCGATCAGTGGCCTACCGGGATGGGCTTCGATTATTTCTACGGCTTTGTCGGCGGCGACGCTAGCCAGTGGCAACCGAATCTCTTCCGTAATACGACGGCCATATACCCCTTCCAGGGCAATCCAGGCTGGAACCTGACCACGGCCATGGCCGATGAGGCTATCCAGTGCATGAAGGAACTCAAAGAGATCGCGCCTGACAAACCGTTCTTTGTCTATTACGTGCCGGGCGGCACGCACGCTCCGCATCATCCGACCCCTGAATGGATCAAGAAGATCAGCGACATGCACCTCTTCGATCAGGGTTGGAACAAGCTCCGCGAGACCATCTTCGCCAACCAGAAACGGCTTGGCATAATGCCCGAGAACGCCAAGCTGACGCCGTGGCCAAAGGAACTGCCGCAATGGGATTCCCTCAGTTGGGAGGAAAAGAAGCTCTTCATCAAACAGGCCGATGTCTATGGGGCATACCTCGCATACACCGACCATGAGATCGGCCGAGTCATCCAAGCAGTCGAAGACCTCGGCGAACTCGATAACACCTTGATCATCTACATAAGCGGCGACAACGGCGCGAGCGCTGAAGGAATGCTCAACGGAACGCCGAACGAGTTCACCACTTTCAATGGTATTTCCGTGCCAGTCAAAGACCAGTTTCTCTGGTACGACTTCTGGGGCTCGGAACGGACGTACCCGCACTTTGCGGCAGCCTGGGCATGGGCGATGGACACACCGTTCAAGTGGATGAAACAGGTGGCCTCTCACTACGGTGGGACGGCCCAGGGCGTGGCCATGTCGTGGCCCGGCCACATCAAGGACTTGGGAGGTATTCGCCGTCAGTTCCACCACATCATCGACATCGTGCCGACCATCCTCGAAGCGACTGGCATCTCGGCGCCCGATACGATCAACGGCATAAAGCAGCGCCCCATCGAGGGCGTGAGTATGGCCTACACCTGGGACAAGGCTAAGGCGCCTACACGACACACGACGCAGTACTTCGAGATGCTCGGCAATCGCGCCATCTATAACGAAGGCTGGATGGCGGTCACGACCCCGGCGACGCTTCCCTGGGAGCTCAGTAGCGGTACGCCTCCCGATGTGATTACCGGATACAAGTGGGAGCTCTATAACGTCCAGGAAGATCCCACCGAGTTCAACGATCTGGCCGCCAAGATGCCGGAGAAGCTTAAGCAGATGCAGGACCTCTTCTATCTGGAGGCGAAGAAGTACGACGTGCTACCGCTCGACAATACGACCCTCGCGCGCTGGAATACGCCTCGTCCGAGCCTGACGGCGGGGCGAACGATCTTCACCTATACGGGAGGGCTGACCGGCGTGCCGCAAAGCGGCGCCCCGGATATCCTGAACAAGTCGTACACCATCACTGCGGAGGTCGAGGTCCCGGAGAGGGGAGCGGAAGGCATGCTTGTCACTCAGGGTGGGCGCTTCGGCGGTTACGGCCTGTTCCTGAGCAAAGGCGAATTCGGCTTCGGTCGGGGCAAGGTGGTGTTCCTCTACAACCTGCTTGACCTCAAGCGCACGACGTGGGAGGGCCCAGAGTTGACAGCCGGCAAGCACACCATCGTTTTCGACTTCAAGTCCGACGGTCCCGGGTTGGGCAAAGGGGGCACGGGTGTACTTTACGTGGACGGTCAGGAAGTGGCCAGGAATTCCATGGAACACACTACCCCGATCACGTTCCCGGAGGACGAAACATTCGACATCGGTCAGGACACGCGCACCCCGGTCGCGATGCTGGAGTATCGCTACGATGTTCCGTTCAAGTTCACCGGCAAAATCAACAAGCTAACGTTTAAGCTCGAACCGGCGCAACTCACCGAAGCAGAACAAAAACAAACCGCTGAGGGCGTCGCCCGGTCCCGAGATTAAACACGTTTCGACGAATGAAAATATTGCTGACTCTCGCTGCTGTGGCTGAAGCGACAACGGGTTTGGCGCTACTGGGTGTTCCAGCGCTCGTTGGGCGGCTATTGCTCGGCGCCGAGTTCACCGGAGTTTCGATTCCGGTAGCTCAGGTGGCCGGCATCGCCCTGATCGCTCTGGGGGTCGCCTGCTGGCCGGGCCCGCCGCTGGTCGGCATGCTGATCTACAGCGCTCTGGCGACAGCCTATCTCGCTTACATCGGCATCGGTGGTGAATGGATCGGACCCCTGTTGTGGCCGGCGGTCGTGGTACACGCTGTCTTGACCGTCCTTCTCGCAAGGTCGTGGTTTAGGAGTCGCCGGATGGAATACCATTGATGGAGTTCGTTGCCGGAATGGAAGTCCCTGGATAGAATGCTTTTCCCATATCCTTTCCGTAAATTCCCAGAAGCGCAGTGACTGCTCGAAGTAGCCAGTCTCGTGAAACAAGGCCCGATCATCGAAGGCCACCCCAACACACCAATCCTTAATGTCCAGGTCCAAAAATTTCCTAATATTATTGTCTTCGGACGGCTCTTAATTTGTTTACACATAAAGAATTTAGTCATAAAGTCGCCGAGTAGTTCAATTCAAACAGCCAAGGACACCAAATAGGAGGCCCCTTTTTTAGGGACTAAAGTATGTGCCATTTGACCGGAGATTAGAGTCGAATGCTCCATTTTGGACACATCCTATGGATAAGATTAAATTGGTGAGACTTTGCACAATATTGCTGCTATGCGCTCTCTTTCTAGGGATGTTTGTAGACCTCGCGAGCGCCGATCAGTCGCTGCATCCGCTTGCGCCGCCTGATCGTTCAAGCCCAAGAGCAACCCTCAAGACCTTCCGCGATGACATGAATATGGCGGTAGAAGCCTACAATGCAGGGCACAGAGACCAGGTGGTCGCTCATGTATTTCGTGCCATCAGATGTTTGGACCTTTCGGCGGAGCCCCCCGCAATAAGGGAAGCGCTGGGTGTCCACGCTGCGTTGTATCTTAAGGAAACGCTAGACCGCATCGAAATTCCTCCTTATGATCAAATTCCTGATGCTCAGGAAATTCAAACAAAAAAAATCTCAAGTTGGACACTGCCCTACACAGAGATCAAGATAGCTGTTGAATCAAAAGGGAGTCTTGAAGGAGATTTCCTCTTCACAAATAATACGGTCAGAAGTTCTGAGACGTTCTACGATAAAGTTAAATATCTTCCGTTAAAAGACGGGTTGGAGAGAGGGACCCTGTATGATCAACTTAGTTCGTCGGGTGGTCTGATTCTCCCTAACCTCATCTTCCATCACTTGCCAAAATGGGCATTTGAGCGCCTTCTGGGACAAGCTGCCTGGCAATGGATCGGACTCGTTTTGTATCTGGTGGTTGGAGCGGGAGCGGTCATGCTGACCTGTAAAATCTCCTGGTACGCTCTTGAAGCCTTAGACCGTAAGTTTGAGTCTACGTTCAGGCACACGCTGGGTGGCCTTGTCCTGCCCATAACTTTGATCTTCTTCGCGAAGATCGGCCTTTGGTTTGTGACGTATGGTTTGCGCTTTTTTAATGTGGACGCTTATTTGCCCATAGCGTTTGCTTTCTTGTCGATACTCTACGCCGGCATACTATGGTTAATAGGCTCAATTTTGAATCGAATCGCTGCCACGGTGATTGCGATGGGTGGATTCATCAGCGGTAGCATAGACACTCAGCTCATCCGTTTCAGTTTTCAACTGCTCACGTTCATTATAATTGGCGTCACGATTCTGCATTTAGGCGCCAGCCTCGGGCTTCCTACCTATTCCATGGTTACTGGACTAGGGATTGGCGGCATCGCCATAGCGTTAGCGGGTCAGCAGGCTTTGTCAAATCTGATCGGAACCGTCATAATTCTCTTGGATCGTCCCTTTAAAATTGGTGATTACATAGTCCTGGGTAACGAGATACAGGGTTCAGTAAAAGAAATAGGCCTTCGCAGCACACGTATTCTCACGCTCAACGGGCTGTTGGTCTCAGTCCCAAACGCAAAAGTGGCGAACATGGAAATCACCAACGAGAGCGCTCCGGTTTCTGAGTCTCGAATCAATATACCTGTAGGAGTTGGTTATGGTTCGGATGCAAAGGTGGTAGAACAAACATTGCTATGCGCGGCCAAGAAGAGCGAATTCGTCGCCCTTGACCCAGCGCCCTCAGTAAGATTTGTTGAGTTTGGTGACTCTTCCCTCCAGTTTGAATTGTTGGTCTGGATCGTGCGGCCCGAGATTAAGGCAAACGCCATCTCTCAACTAAACATGGCTATCTACGAGGAATGCCAGAAAAATGGAATTGAGCTGCCCTTTCCTCAGCGAGATATCCATATTCGGTCGACTTCATAGGTATCTTCAGAGCATGTTAACTACTTCAGGTATATAAATCCATGTGTTTATAGATCACTTTGAAGCGATAGCCGAAAAGATGAACTCGCTTCGAAACATGGTAAAATAACTGAGGTTTTTAGCGTGCCCACTAAATGCCCACCTGGTTTTAATTCCTTAATGATTTCAGTATGGATCACATGACTCTTAATCAGTAGGTTTGGGGTTCGAGCCCCCGACGGCCCACCAATAATATCAATAACTTACCACCTTTTTAGTCTATTTTCGCATCTCTAGACTTGGCCTGTCAATAAATTTAGTCAATGATTCCAGCATGTTAAAATATGGACCAATTTATTTGAACTAAGCCTCGCAAAACCTCTCTGGATAAGGATTTTAGCAGATTGCACAACTGATCGTTAGTCAACTGTCCTTAGTAATTGGAGGGTAGCGCTATTAATTTATCAATAGGTTTGGGGCCCGAACCCACGACGGCCCACTAAAATATTATTAAACCAAGCGGTTGGCCCGGAGCAGTTCTGGCTTTTTTATTCTTGCTCCTCCTGTTGTATATTTTTCCCTATTTTACGAATAATGATTTCAATATGTTATAATTTAGCGCAAAGGGTCGGGAGAAGTTGGCAGCAATAGGATCTTGACATTAACATTAGCAAACGCACCTGAGAAAGCTTGAACTAACAAGTGACTTCGGATGTCTATTATGCTAGGATTTTCTAATGGGAAAGAATAAAACAATGTCACAAGCCATTGAACCTGAAGAGGCCCCGCCTGTGGAATTCGCTACCGAGGAAGTGAGCGAAGACTATCTCGACTTATGCGCTGCATCCGAGGCGATGGCCGAAGCCTTGGTGAGTGGTGAGATACGCCCTTTTGATGATTTCGCCAAAGAACTCGGAATCTAATTCCCGACTTGTCCTACGCTATTTATATTTTAGGCCATGCCGAACGCGATATAAAGAAAATATTCAAGGTATCTCCCGCTACTGCCACCCTCATTGTTACCGATATCAGAAAGCTTTCCACGAATCCTCGTCCCTCGGGACATAAGGTCGTAGTAGGCCAGAAAAATGTCTTTCGTATTCATGCCGCAAAGAGATACCGGGTCATTTACAGCATATTTGACCAGCTTCGGGCAATGATAGTTATCACGGTAAGACTCAAGGGCAAAGACACGTACAAGCATATTCCAGCAAATGACATCGCTACCCAGATCGAGGCGATCGAAGAAAAACTTAAAAGCGCTTCCTACGAAGTCACACATAAACCGACATCTCAGTAATTCTCTGCCGGAACTCCTGACATTTTATGATTCCCCCTTTGGCTTGCAAGCCCGTTTCGTTCATGAGAGTTTTGCCAGGTCTTCTTCAGCCTTCGTCACCCATCCATCGGAGCCACATTTCCTGTAGATGCCTATAGCCTTGCCCAATTGCTCTTTGGCTTTTTCGACATGACTGTTGCTCCTTTTTGTTATCTAATTTTAGAGCACCTTTCCACTCATGTCACTGTCCAGTTTTACAGAACCATTTCTGAATTATTTTTCGGCTGCCTGCATTGGGAGATTTCTACGTCGTGAGTGAAGAGTATGAGCATCGGCTGTTGGACTATGGCAAATCGACCAATTAAATGGATCGTCAAGTTTCAAACATAACATCGCGCAATTCGCGTCTCTCACGCTATTTGCGCGCGGATGTGGTTCAAGTAAGGGGAATATTAGAAGCAAAATCAAAGACGCTTGGTTTTTACCAGGGAAGCGGGATTTGATGTGATGCCAATAAGAGACGAATATAATGTTTGTCTTTGTCGTCATCGTCGCCACTTTTATTCTGATTCGTTTAGAGAAGCTTATGCAGACATGCCACCGTCCATTTTTTCTCAGACCTTTAAACTTCCTATTCGATTAGCGGCTGACGATACGACGCAAGACAATTCAAATTCCAAAAAGACCAGCCAATCCTTATATGATAAAATATAGTGGGATAGGTTGCGACAAAGAGAGTATGATCATGAAGACTAAGATTAACATTGGAAAGATGTCTATGATGGCTGATCTGATAGCCCCACGGCCCGGAAGATATTCGAGGTATTGCCGTTGACAACGTCTCTTAATACCTGGGGCGATGAAATTTATTTCTCTATCCCTATCAATTCTCCGTTGGACGAAACATCGAAAGAGGTTGTAGAGATCGGAGACTTGGGATACTGGCCGCCGGGGTCAGCCTTTTGCATCTTTTTCGGGGTGACCCCGATTAGTAATTCGAGTAAAATCGTGCCAGCGTCTGCCGTCAATGTCATTGGAAAAATTCTGGGTGATCCGCAAGATTTTGAGATGGTCATGGGCGAGTCAAGAGTAACATTGGAACCGGCTTAATTTTGGTTCTCACTCCCAAAAAGGTTTTGAGTCGAAGGACAATTTGAAACTGTATCATCATGGCGCTCCATCAGGATGATCAGTATAAATTGCTCTCACGGTAAAATCGGGAGAGATCTTTCTTGCACATACATCTCACTGCGCTGCATGATGTGCCTGTGATAGACGTTTTCCAGTCAGTGCAAGATTTGAGAATTTTTCTAATCGGGAGAATAGATCATGAGCAAATGGACACGACGCAATTTTCTTAAAGCCTCGTCCTTGGCCGTCGCAGGCGGTTCAACCGGAGGGATTGCCTGGGCACGGCCTGTTGACGCCAATTCTGACTACGACCCTGTCACAATGGCACTCGACATCTCCGAAAAGCTTTTCGCTCACGATGGCCTCGCCAGACCAATCCCGTCAAAACCCACCGTTTCGGATCTCGCAATGGGTCTAGACCGCACGATGGTGTTAGGTGGTGGGGGAGAGTATTACGTCGCGTGGTATTGCGGATTTTTTCACGGACTCCTAGAGGTAGGCATTGACATGAATGCGCTACCTGAGATGGTGGTTGGCACATCGGCCGGCTCCTACATGGGGAGCAGCTTGACTTCAGGGCACTTTCAACGCCTTCGCACCGAGTTTGAGTTCTTCGGATATTTGCCCAAAATACTTGCCGATATGGCCCCAGTCGTAAGCCCCAATATCAGCCAACAGCGGGCGCAGGAAGTGAACATGGGAGTCAAAGATGGTAGCGCCTCATCCATCCGGGCCATCGGACACGCTGCGCTTGCTGCGGACAACAGGGTCAGCGGCGTCAAAGTGGAGCGTTTAGCCGCTTTTTTGACGGGAGATAGCAAGACCGACTGGCCGGTGGCAAAAATGTACACAACTGCGAACGACTGTTATACCGGCGAACGTCTTATTGTTGGGCAGTCCGTTGCACGCAAAAATAATATTCCTCTAGCGCATGGGGCGGCTGCGAGTTCTTCGCTTCCCGGAGTTATCGGTCCGACTCTGTTAGGGCAGCGTTACTGTATGGATGGAGGCATTGCCGCTACTACTTCGCACTGCGATGTAGTGGCTGGGTCTAAACGCTCTATAATCATAACTCTGACCGATGGCGTAACCGGTGCAAAGTTAACCGGAATACCTCACAACGTTCATGAGGAAGTTAAGGCTCTAGAGGCTACCGGGACTATGGCATTGTGGATCGTAGCAGGCGCTCCTTCGGGTGTAAATCTTATGGATCCAACACAAATAGAACCCGCAATGAGGACTGGATATGAGCGTGCCAGAAAAGAAGCAGAGGAGATCAGAAAGTTTTGGGCATGATAGTCTGAAGGAATGGCCACTTTGACAGGGTCCTTTTGAAAACTTATACCCAACTCTTTGAATCGAGTTTTAGAGGCCTTCTATTTAACAACGGTAATCGGATCATATTTCTTGCGCCTAACCAAGTCATCTTTTCGGTCCGTGTTCTTTCAAGAGTTGTAATACTCTTGAGTGGCCCGCCCATTGAGCTTGTTTCAACGCCGTCCTTCTGCGCCAACTGAGGTAATCTGCGTTTGTACCAGCATCGATCAGCAATTTGACGATATCCAAACAAGAATCCCCTTCACCTTCTTCATCTAAATAGCTCCGTCCAGCAATGGCAATCATCGACGGAGTTAGAAGCATGTGCATTAACATTGGCGCTCTTTTTGAGCGGTAACTTCACTATTCCTCGATACACCATTCTCACCGCCAGTTTTACCTTTCCCCCGTTTTTTCCCTCTCCGGAATTAATAACAAAAGTGTCTTGGGAGATTTAGTCAGACTATTACAGAACCGGCCCGTCTGATTCTACATATCCATGGGCCCAAATATGGTTGCTGCCACGGTGTTGTAAGGAGCAAGTACAGTAACTTTTTTCATCGGTCCCCGTTAGAAGGCCATTATTGCCGATATCGCCTATTATAATGTCGATTCTGCCACTTTTTTCTCGCCACCTCCACAGTTATGATAAAAAGGACTGCTCCACAGCAAGTCACGGGGTATTGAACCCCCATAGGAGTAACTTATTCCATTATTAGGAGAAAGCGCATGACTGATGAAAGAATTAAAGAGTCTATAGCTCCCTGCGGCCTGTGTTGCGCATGTGGACGGAGATATACGGAAATACAGCCTGAAACTTCAAGAAAAATTGGGAAATTTCGACATCTACGCCAAAAGATTTGAGACGCTTCTGAATGACCCTGTTTTTAGCAAATATCCTGCTTTCAAAGAGATGCTGGATTATTTTGCCTCGGAGAATTGTAACGGGTGACGTAACGAGCAGTGTAAGTTGTTTAAGGACTGTGGAGCACGCTGGTGTCACCAGGAGAAGCAGATTGATTTTTGCTATCAGTGTGACCAGTTTCCCTGTAAGAAAACTAATTTTGATCCTGACCTGTATAATAGATGGGTGATCATAGATGAAAAGATCAGAGTGGTGGGTATAGAAGCATATTGTAAGGCTGCGAGAGTCAGATCCAGATATCCATAAAATTCAGTTACATGCGAGGCATTTGATGCAGATAGACGACTCGGTGTCGATACGTCACTCTGAGTTCTTTTATCCCGTCACCTGGCGAAACAGGAGGGCCGAGCCCGTCAAAAGGACAAGAATCAGCAAAATTCCTCCGGCAGACAAAGCCCTATCCTTTTCCGAATTCGCCTTGAGCCAAGGAGCGAGTAAGGAGTTCAGCACGGGCATCACGGCCCACTGGAGAATGGACACGCTCAGGGCGTTGCCGATCAGCATGGCCAGGGCCAGTCCCAATGGCTCTACATATGGCCCAGGAAAGAGCGTGAGCGCCATAACAGTGGGATAGAGGCCGAGAAGCACCGTTAGGGCCATCTTCCACGATGGCGGAGGTGTCTGCTCTGGACCGTGAGCAAGGCCCGTGAACCAGGAGCCGAAGCCGCCTGGTAGCGTTTTCAGTTCGAAGTCTCCGACCTGCGCTTGCAGTTTTTCCACCCACTGCGACCGAACCGACGAGTCCAGCCACCCCTGAAGTGACTTCTCATCGTCGAAGTGTATCACCACCACCCACTCGTTTCGCTGGCTGTCACCTGGAGGATAGACCTCCGTGCCGCGGTAGCCGGCAAAGCCCTCGGCGGCTCCAGTGACTCCGCTCTGCCACTCCATGAACCATTCCGCAAGGACAGGTGGTACTTGTTGAACCACAACTGCGGAAGCCCGCGAGATATGCACTTCCAAGCTTTAGCTCCTAATATTCTATTATCTGAACACCCGCTGTTCAGCAAACAGGCGTGAGGCTCGACCTCGCCGCTGATTTACACCTACGCTCCTTCTGGAGCTTTCTTGTAGGCGCGCTTTCCTGCGACCCACGTCTCGTCGATGTTGCGGTCGTCTCCGACCGTCATGACGCCGAACAGTAGCTGGGCCGCCTGCTCGATGGTCTCCGGGCTGGCCCCCTCCACGATGAGCGACTGGCGCCAGCGCATTGCCAGTTGCCCGGCGTTCCAGTCGACAGCGACGAAGTCGGCCTCTTTTCCCTTGTCGAAGTTGCCGAGCATGTCGTCGAGGTACAGCGCATGGGCGCCTCCGAGGGTGGCCAGGTAAAACGCCCGGTAGGGTGATAGTTTGTTCCGTTCAGCCTCGGCCAGGTCTTGCTCACGCGGATTGACGGAACCGTCTAGCATGGTGTTGTTGCACATGCCTACCTTATAGGCTTCCTCGAGCACACGAACGATGGTGAACGCGTTGCCTCCGCCCATGTCGCATCCTACAGTGATGCGGACGGGGTGCTCTGGGTCTGTAGCGCGGCCCAGGCGGAAGAGGCCGCTGCCTAGGAACAGGTTCGACAGCGGGCAGAACGCAATCGCTGCGCCCGCCTTCGAAAAGCGACGCAACTCGTCATTGGAGAGCCAGACCCCGTGGCCCGCGGTGAACTTCGGTCCCAGCAGTCCATGTTCCTGGTGGACCTGCGTGTAGTCCTCGCAACCGGGAAAGTAGTTGTGCGCTGTGCGAATCTCGGACGGGTTCTCGGAGATGTGCGTGTTGACCCAGCAGTCATTGTGCTCCTGCTTCAACTGCCGGCAGCGGTCCATCATTTCCCCGGTGCAGCCCACAGCGAAGCGTGGCGTGATAGCGTAGAGATTGCGGCCCTTGCGGTGGTAGCGCTCAATGAGGCGCTTGGACTCGCGGTAGAATTCATCCGGCGTGATGAGGACCTCGGCCGGCGCGAAACGGTCAATTCCGGTCAGGCCGGCGATCACGCGCATGTTACGCCGAGCCGCCTCATCAAAAAACTCCTCCGTCGAGACAGGGCTGCTAGTGGTAAACGTTAGGCATGTTGTTGTGCCCCCGGCCAGCAGGGCGTCGAAGAAATACCTGGCAGCGGTGCGCGAGTAGTCGCGGTCGCTGTACTTCAGTTCTTCCGGAAAGATCCAGGTTTGTAGCCAATCAAGCAACTGGTTACCGTATGCCCCGAGGACCCGAACCTGAGGAAAGTGGATGTGCCCGTCGATGAACCCTGGGAGGATCAGCCGATTTTGCAGATGGGTAACCGGAAACTCGGGGTAGCGCTGCGAGATGTCGGCGAAGTCGCCAAAATCCACTATCATCCCGTCCTTGACGACGAGCAACCCGTCGCGGATGAAACGGGCAGAGTCCTGCTCCTTTCCGATATGCTTCCACGGGTCGTCTATGAAATCGAAGAAAGTTCCTCGGATCGCGCAACTGGCGCCGGTCATGACGATTCCTCCTCTCAACAGTTGATCACGCTGAGAAGCGCTACGTTGTGTAACAGAGATGGCTAATGGATGACGGACGTTCACCGGCCTTGACGCATTTGGGCCGCACTCCGGCTGATATGAACAACAGAACATATGGAAGCATATTCCGGATTGACCCCGAACGCGGCATCACCGAGATCTTCACTATCGATAAGACATTAAAGGTGGAATTCAAATTGGGACCCTTCATTCCCCAAGCTCCCGATGAAACCAGCTCAGGAGCGTTTGGTACACCATCGAAGAATTGCCGGAGTCCTTTTGGGGAACAGACATAAACCGAGACTCCCAGCTACTCTCAACTCAACCCATCAGAATAATCGAAGAACACCCCATCCGGATCATATTTCTTTCGCAACTCTTGGAGGCGTTTCCACTTGCCTTCAGTATACGATTCCTGAACGATGTGTGGGTACGTGACCGTGTCCGATTCGCCGATATAATACCCGGTGACAAACGGTTTAAGAAGCTCCAGGCACTTCCTGTGCCATTGCGTGTTGGCCTCGTCGTCCTCCGCTTTCGTCCACTGCGTCCATGGTCCGCCATAAAAATGGGCGCTCATGGAAAATGCGGCATCGGGAAGTGGGGCCGGAATGTTGGGGCCGGTGAAAATTGCGAACATGATGAGAGTGGTCGGTGACGGAGCCTTCAAGAAATGGTCGCGAACTGAGTGAAATAGGTCCGTCAGCTTGGAGTTCGAAAAGACTGCTTCAACTTGATTGCGGTGATCGGCTGGCCACAGGGCGCCGGACGCATCAAACAACGCCTCAAAATCGTAGGGGATCGCTACCGCTTTGGAGAGACATTTCGCAATGATCGGGCAATCATCCAGAGGTTTGAGTGAAGATTTTGCTTCCTCCATCGAATCAGCGAAAATTGTTGCAGCCACCATGCATGCCTTGCCGGCATCTGCCTTGCATTTTGCCGCAATCTCAGGTGGCGAGGTAAGCATGAACAGACTCAATTCAATGTTTGGGGGCAATTTGCTTGCTATGGATTCAAGCCAATGAGCAACAGTGTCTACTTCGCCGATTGGGTAATAATAAGAACTGCATGCTATTGCTTTTGGCAAATCATAGAGCTTGAGATGGTAGCGGGTCGCGACCCCAAAGAAACCTGGCCCGGCCCCACGAGCGGCCCAATAGTAATCGGTGTTTTGATCTTTGTCGGCAGTTATCATATCTCCATTGGGAGTGACTAACTCAACTGCTTCGACGCTGCCGATTCCAGTGCCCCATACCCCCTGATTCCATGACATTCCTCCACATAGGAGATAACCACTCAATTTGACCGGTGGGCAATGCCCGCTGGGATATGCCAAATTATGAGCGTTGAGCTGAGCTTGAATTTCCCGATTGCTGATAATTGGCTGAACCACAGCCTTGTGCGACTTGGCATCTATGGAAATGACTTTATTGAGACTGGCCAGATCTATCATCATTCCGCCATTGCGAAGTGAAGGATTGCACCAGTTGTGTCCACCTCCTCGCACGGTAACTTTCAGTTTGTGGGTTCTTGCGTACTTGACAGCCTCGACCACGTCTTGTTCGTTAGCCACGCGAACAATCACTTGGGGCCTGCGTTTCGTTGCTCCGTATTTGTTCCAGACATCGAAAGCAACTTTCTCGAAGTCTGGATCAGATGGGGTCAAGACTTGACCTTTGATGTTTTTCCGTAGAGCCGTCGCAAGAAAACAGCGAGGAGTTACGTTGGTAGCCTCCAGCGGGGGCTGGTCCGAGTGGTCTTCGAAACTATTTCCGGCTATGTCATTGTCCTTATTCTCAATCATGGCCGAAGCGCCCCAAATGCCCGGTACTTGCTTACCGGAATTATTCTGCAGTAAAGCCATTCACAGTGGTATCTCCGCTGCCACCAGGTCGCGACATAGTTCCCTGACCTCTAAAAAACCTCATGCGCCCACCCTTTTAGGTCAGCAGTAGCTTGCTCATGAAGACGCATCGGATCCCGTAGAAAAAATAATTCACAGCACTCCCAAGGTCAATATCCACAACGAGCGACCCCACGGATGCAATGTTTAGTCTTAGATTGTTTGATTTCGGATCATTGACAAAGATTTTCGTCTTCATAGCATCAAACACACGTCTGCCGCCAAGATATACCAGGTCACAGGTGATATAAAGGCGGTTCAGAAAATACTCGGTCATACAAGCTTCAAGACTTCCAGTAGATGTATCCATGTGTCTACTGATCACTTCAAAGCGATAAATTAGAAGATGAACCCGCTTCGCAACATATTGGAATAATTAATGTTTGCAAGTTGTCCCACTAGGTCTAAATTGTTTAATGATTTCAGAAACAGAATGTCGGTCCTATCTCTCACTGCGGATACACCGGTTCGAGTCCGGTTGAGACATTAATGTATGAATCTCAGTGAAAGAGCTTTTTATCTATCTCCGCCTCTGTGGAACCCAGATTCGTAACATATAAGCGTTTAGCTTTTCCCGGGAATTTTCCGTAATAAGCCTCCTGGTCAATGTTACAAATGGCCGTGCATGGCAGTGATGGGTCAAGAAAAGAATCAATAGTAACTCATCACTGCCATCAAATTCTTCAGCGATGGGCCATTTGTTTGAGGGTAAATATTCCCCTACTTCACGGAGCGGAAGCTCATACCATGACGCTGATGATCATTCTTTGACTTGCCACTCTTTCCAGACTTTGCCCACCAACTCAGGACTGGGCCTCAGGGTCTTATCGCCCGGTTTCCAGCCGGCGGGAGTAGCTTCATTAGTGGCTCTAACATGCTGAAACGCCATGACCTGTCTCACCAGTTCGGCAAAATTTCTTCCGACCGGAGGAGTCATAATTTCCATAGCCTGGATTATTCCGTCAGGGTCGATGAGAAACCTGCCGCGAATATCTACCGCGGCTTCTTCATCGTAAACTCCATACACGGCGCCGATCTTACCTCCGGCGTCAGATACCAGGGCAAATGGCAGTCCTCCCGGAACCATTTTGGACAGCTCTTCTTCATCCCAGATCTTGTGAGAAAATCGGCTATCAGTGCTTAGAGCGAGAACAGTCACGTCCAATTTGGAGATTTCATCGTATGAAGGTCGACAATTTGACATTTTTAAATGCCCCACCCTGATAGGCCGAGGCCTCAAAATCAGGCGCAAGTTTACCTACTCTGGCGATCAATTTTTCCTCCTCGGCAATTTTAAATTCTGTGGTAGCGGCGAGATTTTTTTGGGACTCAGGTAAAATCGGTCCCTTGGCTGTCTTTACACATGATTCCATGGCTTCACTCATTATAAACAAGCTCCTTTCCAACACTTCTTCCAGAGCCTTAGAAGACCTTTCTACTACGTTCATGCGAGATCGAAGCGGTCAAGGTTCATCACCTTGTCCCACACGGCTACAAAGTCGTGCAAGAATTTCTCCTGGGAGTCCTCACATGCGTAGACCTCCGCGACGGCCCGCAGTTGGGAGTTCGAGCCGAAGATGAGATCGACACGCGTGCCGGTCCACTTGAGTTCACCCGTTGCCCGATCTCGGCCCTCGAACACGTCTCCATCTTCCGAAGTTGCCTTCCACGTCGTTCTCATGTCGAGCAGATTCACAAAGAAGTCATTTGTGAGCTTCTCTGGCCGCTTAGTGAAGACACCGTGCGGGGACTGTCCGAAGTTGGCGTTCAAGACTCGCATACCTCCAATGAGAACCGTCATCTCAGGAGCGGTCAGCGTTAGCAGTTGCGCTCTATCAACGAGCAGTTCCTCAGCCGATACGGCGTATTTCGTTTTGAGGTAGTTTCGAAACCCATCAGCGGCCGGTTCGAGTACCGCGAATGACTTCACGTCCGTTTGCTCCTGCGAAGCGTCCGTGCGTCCGGGCGTGAAGGGAACAGTCACATTGTAACCAGCATTCTGTGCGGCTTGCTCAACGCCTGCGCATCCACCCAGGATAATCAGGTCAGCTAGTGACACATTCTTCCCGCCTGACTGGGCTGCATTGAACTCCTTCTGGATTCCCTCAAGGGTCTGCAGCACAATCTTCAGTTGATCCGGCTGGTTGACTTGCCAATCCTTTTGCGGAGCGAGACGAATTCGCGCTCCATTTGCGCCGCCGCGCTTGTCAGAGCCACGGAACGTAGATGCCGACGCCCACGCTGTCGACACGAGTTTTGAGATGGAAAGGCCCGAGGCAAGGATCTTGTTCTTCAGGTCTACGATGTCCTGAGCGTCGATCAGCTCATGATCGACTGGTGGCACAGGGTCTTGCCAGATCAGGTCCTCGGCCGGGACCTCGGGGCCAAGATAGCGCGACCTGGGGCCCATGTCACGGTGCGTCAGCTTGAACCACGCCCTGGCGAATGTGTCGGCGAATTCCTCGGGGTTTTGCTGGTAACGCCGTGCGATTGGCTCGTAAATCGGGTCAAATCGAAGGGAAAGGTCCGCGGTAGTCATCATAGGCCGGTGTTTTTTCGACGGGTCGTGAGCGTCAACAACCATGTCCTCTTCGTCCACGTCTTTGGCAAGCCACTGATGCGCGCCTGCAGGGCTCTTTACCAGCTCCCACTCGTATTTGAACAGCACTTTCAGATAGCCCATGTCCCATTTTGTGGGGTTCGGCTTCCAGGCGCCCTCTATGCCACTGCCAATGGTATCGTCGCCCTTGCCGCTGCGGAAGCTGCTCTTCCAGCCGAGTCCCTGCTCCTCGATGCCCGCGGCTTCAGGCTCAGGCCCAACATGCGTTGGATCGCCGGCGCCGTGACATTTGCCGAACGTGTGTCCTCCGGCCACCAGCGCTACGGTTTCTTCGTCGTTCATGGCCATACGAGCGAAAGTCTCGCGCACGTCCCGGCCTGAAGCGACCGGGTCCGGATTGCCGTTCGGCCCTTCCGGGTTCACGTAGATCAGACCCATCTGAACAGCGGCAAGCGGGTTCTCGAGGTCGCGGTCACCAGAGTAGCGTTTGTCGCCAAGCCAGGTGTCTTCGCTGCCCCAGTACACGTCCTCCTGCGGCTCCCAGACGTCTTCGCGACCACCGCCGAAGCCGAAGGTCTTAACGCCCATCGACTCAAGAGCGCAATTACCTGCGAGTATCATAAGATCGGCCCAGGAGATATTCTTTCCATATTTCTGCTTAATGGGCCAAAGCAGCCGGCGGGCCTTGTCAAGATTCACATTGTCCGGCCAGCTATTGAGAGGAGCCAAGCGCTGGGAGCCGGACCCTCCTCCACCGCGGCCATCGCCTACGCGGTACGTGCCTGCGCTATGCCAGGCCATCCGGATGAAGAGCGGACCGTAGTGACCGTAATCTGCCGGCCACCAGGCCTGGGAATCGGTCATAAGCGCATAGAGGTCCCTCTTCAGGGCTTCTAGGTCGAGGCTCTTGAATTCCTCAGCGTAATTGAACTGCTCGCCCATCGGATTACTCATATGAGAGTTCTGATGTAGAATCTTCAGGTTCAACTGGTTCGGCCACCAGTCCCGGTTAGAGGCGCCTCTGCCGGTTACAGGACATTTGCTGTCTTCATTCATTGAGTTTCCTCCTTTCGTTAACTCTTCGAATAATGAGGGGTCTATTTCCCGTCTCATGTTTTTTGGTTCTGAGAGATAGCTGTGGTTTGACGCGCGCCCTATAAACTAGAAACGATCTTTAGAGAGCTGCTATCTCTAAAGAGCGAATCTCCTTAAGTGATCAAAATGCGTCACATGGTCTCTTGACATTCTTGACACAACCCAAAGAAGTCCAAACGGTGATGTTGGATCCTAAAACCTGTCTTCTTGTGTATCTCTTCCTTAAGCCCATCGAGACTTTTCAGTTCAGGGTCCATGATCTTCCCGCACCCGGTACAGATTACGTGAGGATGTGGAAACGGCCTGTTCCCGTCGTATCTATTACAGCCATCGGGAAAGCCCAGCTCTAGAACCTCGTTGAGGCCCTTTAGCAGGACAATGGTCTTGTAAATGGTGGCCAAGCTTGTGGTGGGGAACTCAATCCTGACCTTTTCGAAGATTTGTTCAGCGGAAGGATGATCTTCACTGGCGGCCAAAATCCGAAGCACGGCTAAGCGCTGAGGAGTGATACGGAAATCAAGACTCCTTAGCTTGTCGAGCATATGTTGAAAGCGATCTGCGCTTATCTTTGATTCATTCACAGCCATCAGGATCATCCACTTTACGGGGCCGTCTCTTTATGGAGAATAGTTATCTTTTAGTAACTAATCTAGACACACGTTCTCCTATGTCAACAGCGGATCTCTGGTTCCTCCTTAATAAATAACAACGGGCGACCCTTTTGAGCCGCCCGCTTTCTCACATCACCCTCGTCTCAATCATCTAATCACTTGGGTGGCTACTCTGCTGTATTTGCTTTAGGATACCATCCAGGTTGTAGGTTTCCGGCGCTTGCAGCGGCGGGAATTCCTTGTAAGTCATGAGGTGCTTCTCCCACATCTGCTGGCCGATCGGCAGCATGTTCCAGTCGTATAAAAATGCAGTGGCTGGAGCCCCGAGCGCTCCTCCCATGCTCATAACGCTCTTCTGGGATAAGCCGACGGCCTGCTCGAAGGGGTCTCGCTTGATGTTTTGAACCAAAGTAAAGTGGAAGGGTATGAGGGGCATAACCCAGCCCTCTGCGCCGGGTTGTGACATAGTAAAGTACATCTTCCAGTTCTTGTACCGCACGGCTGACGGCGTTGCGCCTGAGAAGTAGTAGAAGTAGTCACGGGCTGACTTTTCTGACTTGCCCTCCAGATAGTCACGTTGGTTCACGCCGTCCAGCGTAGTCTTGACGATACCGGGGTAATTGCCGGCCTCTATCTGCTTCTTTAGCCCGTCTCCCTTGGGACCGCCTGCAATTTCGACCAGAGTGGGTAACCAGTCGAGGGCCGCAAATAGTTGATTCTTAACTGTGCCCGGCTTGATGTGCCCCGGCCAGCGAACTACACAGGGAGCGCGATAGCCACCTTCCCAAGCCTCACCCTTTTGACCCTTGAACGGGGTGACCCCACCGTCTGGGAATGAGATCGCCTCGGCGCCATTGTCGGTCGTGAAAACAACGACAGTGTTGTCGAGTTGGCCCATGTCCTCCAGCTTCTTGAGTACCAAGCCGATGTTGTCGTCCATCTGCTTCATGCCGGCTTCGTTAACTCCCCAATCCTTGCCGCCCGGTTCACCCACCATAGCCAGGTATTTGTCTGACAACATAGTCGTGACATGCATACGAGCCGGATTGTACCAGACGAAGAAGGGCCTACCGGTCTTTTTAGGGTCATTACGGTCGAGAAAGTCAACGACCTTGGCCGAGATCTCCTCGTCCAGGGTCTTCGAGCGCTCCAGGGTCAGAGGGCCTTCGTCTCTGCATGTCTGATTCTTCATCGTGCCGTCAGCGGACTTGCACCAGAGGCACGGCCGTGGCGGCGTCAGGCATACGCCGGTTTTGGGGTCAATTGCGCCCGGCGCTTCCGCTAGTCCAGGTATGGGTGTGTTCTTGCACGGTTTGCAGACGCCCTGCTCTGTCGGGCTCTTGTTGATGTCTGGGAAGCTCACTTGCTGCATCGCATCCAGGTGATAAAGGTAACCCCAGAACTCCTGGAAGCCGTGAGCGGTTGGCAGAGCCTCAGTGTGGTCACCTAGGTGGTTCTTGCCGAACTCCCCGGTGGTATAACCGAGATCTAACAAGAACTTGGCTATCGCAGGAGTTCCCTGTCGCAGCCAGGATGGGCTGCCCGGAAGCTGCGGCGGGATCATACCCGTGCGGAGCGGATACATACCGGTGAAAAACGCATTGCGTCCAGAGGTACAGCTCTGCATGGCGACATAGTCCATGAAAATGGCGCCCTCATTCCCGATACGGTCGATGTTTGGGGTTTCCCCGACCATCACACCCCGGTGGTAGATGCCCGGCTGCATCCATCCAATGTCGTCGCCCATGATGAACATAATGTTGGGTTGTTTGTCGTCAGCAGCGTTGGTTTTCTGCCCCACAGCCAAAATAGCAATGACTGTCAGCACAGTCACCAGCAACAGAATCTCTGTCTTGCCCCTTAGCGATTTCATGCCCATCCTCCAAGTAAGAAGTTAAGTCGGTTCCTTAATCGCAATAATTTCAATTGTGCTGTTTCAGACATTTTCAGGGAAAAAGGCCCTCTGTTTCTGGTTTTCTAGCAAACGCTGTTATCCTGGTTCTTTCTGGCCTTTCCAGCTCTAACGAGACAATTGAACGGCTCTTTAGGAGTAACAGGCGTTTCATCCAATTTCATTGATGGCTCCTTTGTTACCCAATAAACGGCCCTGGCCCAATGTTCCCAGCGGAAACCAGGCGCCATGTTTCTTTTCTAGTACCATTCGTATGTTTTAATTCTGACATATTGGGAACCTGGCGCATGATAACCCCTGCCATGCGAGTACTTCCCGGAAATGTTACAGCCGAGCTTTCGCGTCAATTTCCAGTTGTGAGCGACGGAACGCGAATCAAGAACGTCAGAACATGGGAAATTGGTCTCATGTAGTTGTTGGATAGCAATACACGTGCCATTTGAAGATATATCGCTAGAACTTAATGAAAAGTGAAATGAGAACGATTAGTTAAAGGCGTGGATTTTTATTTGTGGCTCAAATGAAACGGTAGATTAGTGAGCAGGAATATCTTGATGGGAAGAGGTTCTGTGGCGCCTTCGCCCAATATTACCAACACCACCAATTTGTTGCATAATTTTAAGTTGTTCGTCTGCGTGCGATTCTCGCCCCCATTTGCAGGTTAAATGGATCAGTTGCGCACATCAATCCCGAGCTTTTGTCCGTAGCCTGAACGTATAGCGGTAAACCCCTAAATAGGGGGCTGCCAATTGCTTTTGCCCTTTGAGCGTACTAGAGCTTCCTCTATCATCGCTCGACTCGGCATCAGCGAATTCAGGGGATACGCATGTCAATAGACAATCGTTGACATGGCTTCCTTAAATGTCCTTTCATGGCGTTGCGGACCAAATGATTGAACAGGTTTCACAGGTAGAATGTTCAAGACAGGCTTTCGAAGTTTTGCACGTTCGTCATCATAGAGACCATATGCTCTCTATTCAGGGAAACCTCATACGCCTTTTTTAAAAATATTCAGCGTTACTCCTACTGCGCCTACAATCTTGTCTTGACACTCTCTACGGTCATGCCTTATATAGCCCCAACTCATATTCTTGACGGAACACAATTACAATTTCGAGGGAGGAACGGACATGACAAAAGCTGAAATGGTGGACAAACTTGCAGAGAAGGGCAATATAACCAAAAAACTCGCTTCAGAATCGATCGATCTGGTCTTTTCGGCTATTTCCGAGGTGTTGGTTGCGGGCGACGAAATCTCAGTGCCAAGCTTCGGAAAGTTCTCCGTTATTGTCAGACAGGCTCGTACAGGTCTGAATCCTCAGACCAAACAGAAAATCAACATCCCGGAAACGAAAGCCCCAAAGTTTACCGCAGCGAAGGCCCTTAAAGAATCGATAAAGTGATTCAGAAAAGGGGTATGACATGTTTGGTTCGAAACTTCTAAACGATAAACTGATCCTTGCAGTTGACGACGAAGAGGATGTTCTTGCCATCATTCAGGAAGAGCTTTCGGAGTCAGCGGATGTAAAGTTGCATCTAGCTTCTACCTTTGAGACTGCTCAACATTGCTTGCAATCTCATCAGTACGACCTGGTGATTCTGGATATAATGGGCGTCAGGGGATTTGATCTTCTCAAGATTGCTACCGAGGCCCAATTCCCGACGGTCATGCTGACGGCCCATGCCTTCACTCCGGAGGCGTTGAAGCAATCTATCGAATCAGGAGCGCGAGCCTTTTTACCAAAAGAACAACTTGGAGATCTGGTACCATTTCTTGAAGATGTCCTAAACTGTAGTTGTACTTCTGGGTCTAAGAAAGCGCTAGATAAGGTAGACCGTTATTTTCAAAGAAAAATCGGTTCAGACTGGCGGAAGTCTGAGCAGGAATTCTGGGAAGATTTTGAGAAGAAAATGACAATAGAATATCCTGCCATAATTGATTAATTTTCTGAGCGAAGCTCAGTTGATCTAAAATAGCTAAGGATTAAAAAAAAGATTTAAGCGAATCGACAAAACAATTTAGATTCTTAGAAGTCTTTTCAAATTTAAGCTCGAAACGCTCTGACCTTGATGACATATTTTGCTTACGTAAGAACTGGGTTGTCGATAGGCAATGGATATAGGGATGTTTGTTCTCGTAATTGTCCGGAAGCCGGTGTTAAATTTGTAACAGGTAGCGCTACGATCAGGGTGATTCCAGGAGATGTGACGCATTTCCGCTAGTCTGCTTTTCGTGTGATTTTAGTTCATCAAAATCGAATGTTAGTGAGATGCTGCCTTCGTCAACGGTCTTTCGAATCTCGTACGGCAATTTCTCAAAGACCCGCATCATGGACCTGTTCGAAATGAGGACCTCAGCCCCGAACCCCTTTATGCCGCGTTCTCGCGCGATATCTATCAGGTAGTGAAGCAGAGCGCTTGCAATTCCGCGACCCCGATAATTCTCGTCAACCATGAAAGCCACGTCCGGGTAGGAGTGTCCGGGGTTGATCATATAACGAGCTTCCCCAATAATCTTGAGGTCTTCTCTAGGGCCGATCGCAACAACCAGGGACAGCCCTTCTTCCTCTGTGATATTTACGTATTGCTGGAGATTTTTCCGCGGCATGGACCTGCGGGTGCTGAAATATCTGAAATAGACAGATTCCTCCGAGAGGTTGTAGAAAAGGTCCCTCAACATCTCTTCATCCGTCGATTTTATAATCCTGATGTGGCCTCTCATGCCACCTTTGAATACTCTGTCGGTCTGGAAACGACGACGCATTTCTGGGGAACAAATCCGGTAATAGACCTGATTTGGGAAAACATAACCCAACTCGCTCGCGGACTTCATCAGGCTTTCCCTGTGGTCCGGGTGAGCAATGTCAATGAGCGCCATGGCCCGGTCACGGATGGAGCGGCCACCCAAATATGCGATACCATACTCGGTGATGACGTAATTGGCATCGCCTCGATTCATTATGACCGCAGCGTTAGGCCCGAAGACAGGGACAATATTAGATTTGTTTCTCTTGGGCGAAGTCGACCGCAGGCAAATGATAGATCTGCCACCTTTGGAAAGGTTTGCCCCTCGCATGAAATCACTGTCACCGCTGGACCCTTCGAAAGCGGTCCAAGAGGTACTGCCCTGCCTGATTTGCCCCCTAAGGTCTACCTGCATAGCAAGGTTGACCGCAACCATGCGATCATTCGAGCCTATGAATGTAGGTTCCAAAAGCATATCGGAAGGATATAATTCAACCATAGGGTTGTCATGAATGTAGTCGTATAATTTTCGCGTGCCCATGCAACAAGTCGCCAGAGACTTGCCTCGAAACAATTTCTTCGTGCTGTTGTCTACCACGCCAGATTCGATCAACTCAATGAGGGGATCGGTGAAAATCTCAGTATGAAGTCCGAGGTGTCGGCGATCTTTGAGAAAGTCCATCAACCCTCGTGAAATCCCGGCAAAACCGAATTGTAGAATAGATCCGTCATCGATAAGGTCGCTGCTATAGGCGCTGATAGTTCTTTCCACCTCCCCCAGAGGTTCTTCAGACAATTCACCAAGGGGCTCCGACGCTTCCACAAGGTAGTCTATTTTGTCTATGGGAATGAACGTGTCTCCGTACGTGCGTGGCATGAGCGGATTGACCTGAGCTATAACCTTCCGGGCAGATTCCACTGCCGCTATGGTGAAGTCCACCGAAATACCAAGACTGAACCTGCCGAATCGGTCCGGTTCCGACACCTGGATTATAGCCACGTCAACAGGAATCCGGCGGTTTCGAAAAAAGAATGGGATCTGCGAATGAAAAAGCGGTATATAATTGTACTCAGGGGACGATCCCGAACCGTCCGCTCCGCCGCCGGTAAAGAATGTCTTGATTCTGAACCTGCCCCATGGATCCGAGGCCAATCGGGACGCTTCTGTTCCTCGAATAAACTGCACAAGTTCAACGTCTTCAGCGTACGAAGTTTCTAGGGCCCTAAGTATTGTCTTCGGTTCAGAGCAAAGGCTCCCGATGTAAATTCGGTCACCGTTCCTGACCTTCTGCGCCGCTTCGGAGGGAGAGATCAGTTTAGAGGTGTACTCATCCTGCCAGCGTTTTCCTTGAGTTGTCGCAGTCATCTGTTTGTCGCAAGCCCCGTTCCCTAAATTTCTTTGACATGAGTCATGATCCGACTGACTTGTTGTTTCGTTCATATTGGTGCAAATTGCAGACGGGAATGGTTCCAGAAACCACGGAAAGTCTCGCTATCTTCCAGAAAACACCCGACATATGAAAAACCGTCGTCACGTAGTCTAAAAAACCAGTTTTGTCCTTTGCATGAGCGTACCTTATCGAGCGTCTTCCAGTCAAACAGAATCTTCGGAGGGACGCATTGCGCGAAAATGGCACATCAGACAGAAGTTTCTGCGCCCATAACGGCATGTCGTCCATCCGATTGTGATGTTTAGTCAGTTGTCCTCAATAATTAAGTAATGACTGAGACATTTCTGTATTAAAAATCGCTGCAACTCTTCTGCTATGTTGAGTTTTTCCGCTGATCGGGAGTTATCTCAATTATTGGTACTTTCAAACCTGGTTATTACATCACCCTTGGGTTGACTCTAGCGTGATATCACAGTCCGACAAGATGACGAGTCAAATCCGCATTAAGTATGTACTGGTTTCCGGTGGAAGGCACATCTCCGTTGGAGTTGAAAATTAGGAGCGGTACATCCGATTCGTGGAGAGATCCGTGGGACCGATAGGTAGGTCCTAACAGCTCCATTGGTGTGTCCAACTCTCCAAATACGGTATCCTTGTCTCCAACAATCACCAACTCCCCAATTCTTTCAGGCATCAATCCAAATCGGGAAGCCGCATCTTGTCTTGTAAGCACCTCTTCTACACCTTGAAGTTCACCTATTGCCGTCATGGCCTCAAAAGTGTCCCCAGGATCATTGAGCCAAACCCAAGCTGCGCCACCAAACGTTCGATGATGTTTGAGGTATTTGTCTCGTTCAGGTGAGAGAGCGAATTTCAACTTAATCCCTACCTCATTGCAAGCTCTCACCAAATCCCAACAGTGAGTCTTGTAGTTCATTCCGTGGTCCGCCGTTATGAGAAAGGCTGCGTCAGGGGCTGCGCCATGCGCCTCACCCAAAAGACTATCAAGATTGGAAAGATGCTCTCTCGACTCTTTTTCATCTGGCGCCCAAGCGTGCATAGGATAGTCCGTGGTGTGAACGTATAACAAACCGATATCGGGCCGATTTTTAATAATGTCGATTGCCACATGCCACAGCCAGTAATTTATTTCACAGCTATATACGCCAGAAGGCTTCCCGTATTTTTTTACGTATGCTGGCGGTGGGGCCTCAGCAGCCACCGCTATATCCGCATGCTTGCCGAGCAATCCTATGGTTTTCACCTTCGACGTAAGAAGAGCACATTTCACACCTTTGTTTGCGGCCTTCTGAATCATGGTTGGCCTTAGAATGTAGTCTGCTTCTTCCATATAGTGGCATTCCTCGGCAATGGGATCAAACCAGGAGTTCCCGGTAATACCGTGATCCTTGGGCAATGCGGCACAACAGATCGAAACATTATTAGTGTTGGTCACTGTAGGGAATATCGATTTAACCTCTTTATAGAATCCGCTATTCATCATATGCTTGAATACTGGCATGGGGCTTTGGTTAAGGTAGTCAAGACCAAAGCCATCGTAGATACTTACGACCACTCTTTGCTTTCCAACAATTATCACTTTTCTGCCCCCAATTAGCGCTGTAGTTAACTCGAGAATGAATATCCGCCAAAAGATATACCGCATCTTGCATTAGAGGTATGTGCCGTGTCATTCCGCACCATAAAGATGAAAAAACGCCGACAATATTTTCGGCATTAATAACAATATCTTCCGTCACGGATGATTTATAACTTCCCCTACTAAGAAACACCCAAAGGTTCGCTGCTTCAAGATTTTGACATCGATCTCACTTGGAATAGAGGGAGAAAAAACGAAGTTGACAGTATTGGCCAATCAAGCAGCTATCAGTCACGGTCTCCAGCTCAGCTTCACACATACAGGGAATTTGTCTAGCCCTCCTCTATTCCCATGTAAGAGAGGGCTAGAATAAAGAAAACCGTCACTCACGCAGCGTTTCACATCTTAAATTGCCGATGTCATTAGTACTCTTTTTGTTGATAGTCCGGTCCGTTCAATGATTGATCTCATGCCCCCTCCAGAGGTGGCACAAAGGGTCTTTCCGGATGCATAAACACCGTTAGTAGCGCTCCTATCCCGCAGATTGCCACACTAAGCGCAAACGGTATGTCCCAATTGCCTGTCTTGTCTATCACAAGACCAAACACCACCGGTGATATGATGCCGGCCAAACCAAATCCAAAATTCATCAGTCCCCCTGCAACTCCTGCATATTCACGTGTAATGTCCATCGGGATGGCCCAAATGGTCCCAACTATTAATTCAAGACAGAAAAAGGAAGCTCCAAGAAGGACTGCTATAAGCGTAACATTCATCGTCATCATGGACGCATATAGAAAACCCCCTGCAAAAATCAGTGAGCCTGCTATAAAAGCATTTCTCGCAAGTCTCTTATTCTGGGTGCGGACTAGAATCCAATCCGACGTCGACCCGCCAAGCGTATCCCCAACCACTCCAGCAAAGAAGATCAAGCCTGCCAACAATGCGGATGACTTAAGGTTCAAATTATGTTTACTCATGAAGTAGAGAGGTATCCAGGAAATGAAGACCCACAGCATCCAGCCGTAGCAGAAATCTACAGCGGTGACTGACCCTATACGTTTGGAGAGAGCCAAGAAAGGGGTACGGGCTTTCCGAGATACTCTTGAAGGAGGTGGCAGAGCAGCTAATTCTTTTGCTGAAATGGACGGATGAGTCCGAGGGTCATCTCGAAAATACAACAGCCAAATCACAACCCATATTAAAGAAAGGACTCCACAGAACCAAAATGATATGCGCCATCCACCGAGCGCAACAATATATGCAACGACAGGAGGCGCTACCGCACCTCCGAATCTAGCCGCACTGTGCGTTATGCCCTGTATGAATCCGAACCGTGTTTCAGGGTACCAGTTTCTCATGGCCTGGGTAGCAGCGGAGAAGGAAGGGCCCTCACCACAGCCCAAAGCCAAGCGGACAGCAAACAAACTTATCAGACCACCCGTGAATCCTGTGGCTATAGTAGAGACTGCTACGACTAGACCACAGACCGCCAAAGTGATCCGGATCCCAAATCTGTTTGCTAACCATCCCCCGATTAGCTGACCAAACAGATACGGCCATGCAAAAGCGGAAAAGGCCAAACCGAGTTGAGTATTGTTTAATGAAAACTCTTTCATCATGTCCTTGGCCGTAACAGAAATATTAACTCGGTCCAAATACATGATTAGGTACATCGAACTTAGTATGACGGTCATCCAGCCTGTAGCGCTTAGAAACCGGCTAGGCTTCATGGTATTTGTATTCTCTGTTGTTGCCGAACTAGATAAGCCATGAGACGAAACTGGGTTTTTGGCGAACCCTGCGTCTTCAAGATTTTCGTTTTTCTTATCTGACATTGGCGCCTCTCTAGAAGTAAGTTCTGGTAGATTAGGATCTTAGCGTCGCATATAGGTGTCAGCGGAAAGCATACTACTGATCTCCTATGGCCACTAAACGGTTCGAAGGGAAAGTCCTTTTATCGATTACCAGTATCTATTCCCTTCCCTTCGACAAATTCACAGAGCTTGAGTCTTTGAATCTTTCCCGACGGACCTCTCGGCAAGTCTTCCAAACAAACAAGAACCTTGGGTGTCTTGAATTTTCCAAGGTGGCGCAAGCAGTGCTCCTCCAACTCCTCTTCACTAACTGCACAACCCGGCTTGAGGGTATAACAGACCATAATTTCTTCACCGTAGTGTTGGTCGGGTATGCCGCACGCCGCAGCGTCTAAAATCGCGGGATGACAGTATAGGCACTCGTCGATTTCCTTCGGAGCTATATTTTCTCCGCCTTTTATGATGAGCTCTTTTATTCTACCGGTGATGAACACAAAACCGTCATCATCCATGTAGCCCAAGTCGCCGGTATGAAACCATTCGTCTGGTTCCAGAGACTTGGCAGTAATGTCAGGGGCCTTGTAGTACTCTTTCATAACGTTGTCGCCCTTGATCATGATTTCGCCCACCACACCTCTGGGACGTTCGTTATCCTCTTTGTCAATGATCTTGGCCTGATTTCCGATTGCTTGCCCCGGAGATCCGTATTTCCGTTTGGTAGGATCCAATGGGTTAGAAAATACCGGCGCCGCACACTCTGTTATGCCCATTGTTTCAATAATTGAAATCCCGAATTTCTCTTCAAATGCTTTGTGGAGAGATGGAGGCAGAGCTGACGACGCAGATCTGCCAAAACGAACCTGTTTTAGGTTATATCCCTTGCCTTCTATCTCGGTACCCGCAACCAAGTAAGAGATGATAGTTGGCACGACAGAGAACCACGTGCATCTATAATCGGAAATGAGTGACCAAAAATCAGTTGCGCTGAAGCGTTCAGGCATGACGACGGAAGACCCGCTCACAAGAGGGGCCATTACAGAAACAATTTCAGCATTAATATGGTACAGAGGCAGAGAAACCAATCCAATGTCATTTGGCTCCAATTGGTGAGCCAACTTGACATTTTCTCCACCAGCTATCATGTTTTTGTTGGTCAAAACGCAACCTTTCGGCACTCCAGTGGTTCCGGAGGTATATAGCAGGAGAGCCGGATCGCCGGGAGTAACCTCGGGCAACTCATGGTTCGATTGATCTATTTCAGGGAATATCTCTTCAGCGTCTTTATCGATGACAACTACTTCAATCTTTCTGGTGACCGAACTCAGCGCTTCCATAAGTCTTTCACGCTGGAACTCTGTCACAAAAATCAATTTCGTATCGGAATGATCCAGTACGTAGGTCAACTGGGTCGGTTGCGCCTGCAGGTTTATGGGCGCTATTACAAGGCCGGCGTACATAGTGCCAATGAATATCCTGGATGTCTGATATCCATTACCCATCATAAAGGATACCTTATCTCCCTTAATAAGTCCCAGCTTCATATATTGTTTGCCCAACTGCATGCAGGAGTCCCTCAACTGAGCGTAAGTCATTTTTAGTTTTGGGTCCGATGCCACCACGAAGACCTTATCTGGCTGATTCTCGGCCTGTCTATCGACGCATTGTCTAATAGTAATCATGAGCCCTTCGCCTCCTTAGTCCTGGAATGGAGAAATGCAACGAGTTAACACTTCGAACTGACAGATCAAAAAGATGAAGACGCTTGGTTATGAGGGCTATTTTTAAATAGGCTCCATCATCGTGATATGCCAACGCCAGCTTTTCAAAAGGGCAAGCTGGCTTGAAAATCGCCAATGGCTCAGTCGATGATCGAGCCTCTCCCGGTCTCACATGTATTCGAATCCCAACTGAAAAGCTTTTCTGTTCTCATCATGATACTTTGGAATGACCGACAGAATACTCTCCAAAACCAGGTTCGTGTCCAGATCCTTTTCAAGCAGTTTCGCCATCGCACCTAGCGCAATGGAGTTACTGAAGATTGGCCTGCCGAAATTATCTATCGCAAGCTGTTTTGCGGGTAGAGCCTTTTGATTACACGGAAGAGTATCGTCGATCGTCTCAACAAATGCAGGATCGTAGATGATCAGACCATTTTCTGGAACAGTGTTTTTGAAGCGGTTGTAGGCGGCTAGGGACAACGCCACAAAAAAGTCGGGATTTTCACACATGGGGCTGTCGATGAGTTCCTTCGAGAATACGACTTGTCCTCGGACGTAGCCGCCACGCATCTCGGTACCATGACTCTTGAGCATGGTTACGTGGAGTCCTTGTTTGACTGCTGCCGCACCCAGGACCTGGCCCAGTCTGACAACCCCTTGTCCGCCAAATCCGCTAGCGACTATTTCTATTCTTTCTTTCATAGCGCTCCGGTCCTCCTGATCTTTTCGACCGAATTCCAGACAAGTTCTGAAAACTCAGGTCTCGAATTACTTGCGTCATGCCATACTCCGGTGGCCCAGATAGTGTCTTGTCTTTCCTGTCCCAGCGGCGCAGCGTGATCCTTGATCCACCGATAGATGTCAACTTGATTACGTGAACCCAAGTGCCGTGAAGCGAAATTTGTTGGACATGGATAAGGCATATGAACAAGGGAAAAACCTCTGTTTAGAATCGCCTTTTTTACGCTCTCGACTGCAATGGCTCCATCCATGCAGACTTGTCGGGCGAGGAAAGTAGCCCCTGCGCCCTTCAATATATGCATGACATCCATGCCCTCACTCATTAGGTTGTGTTCAAACATCCCGTACGGACTGGAGTCCGTTTTCGCCCCTTGCGGTGTAGTGAAACCGAATTGTCCGCCAGTTGATTGATAACCTAAGTTGTCATTTACAATTACAGTCATGTCAGCGTTTGATCTGGCGGCGTGAATAAGGTGCATCAGACCAATTCCGAAAGCATCGCCGTCTCCTACAGTTAAAATAATCTTTTTTTCCGGGGGTAAGGGTATGCGCAAGCCACGAGCAATGGCATACACCCGGCCGTGAGTTCCAGCAAAACCATCACCCTTCCACGTAGCAAACGTTTGACGTCCGGCGCACCCTATTGAAGTGCCCCAAACAATATCAGCCACTCCGAGACCCAATTCCGCTATGGCCTGGATGACTATTTTGTGGTTGATTCCGAGACCGCAACCCGAACAAGCCGTGCTCGGAATTTTACGGGTCCGTAGGTAACTTTCTATCAGTGACGTTGAAGAGTATTCCATTACCATGCCTCCAGCTCCCACCCCTTGCGTTCCAGGGGCTGGTTCTTCAATAGCTTCTCAAAGGTCTCGAGAAGATCCGGGATGGTTGGTAGATCCCCGCATGTGCCGAGGAAGTGTACCTCTGAATCTTTTGGGGTGGCTCGCTGAACTTCTCGGACAAGCTGGCCGTCCCAGTTTAGTTCCACGGACAGATACTTCGCTTTTCTCGTAAACAAGTCGTCAGGAAAGGGCCACAAATTGATTAGTCTGAGGGCGCCAACCTTCAGCCCCTTACTTCTGGCGGCGGCAACTGCGGTGTTCACAACTCTCGAAGGAGTGCCGAAAGACACGACTATTAGATCGGGATCGTCATCCATAAATTTTCTCTCATAGTGGTGACTAAAAAGACTCCTGTTGTTACGCACTTTGTAAATCAAACGGTATGCATGCTTGTGGTGGGCTTCTACCTCCTCGATGTCATAACCTTCCGGCGTGGGAGTCCAATCAGAGCAAAGTCCTCCAGTGTTGGTCCCCATTTGCACAGGTGGAATGTCCAGAGCATCGGTAAAAGGATAAAAGTCAGGGCCAGCGTTAAATGTTCGAGGCCAAACACGGAACCCCATCTCTTTCATTTCCTCTTCGTTCTCCGGGACGCTTATGTCCTCGAACCCGTCAGTTATCAGCTGGTCAGCCAAAACGGTTATAGGCATTCTCAATCTTTCTGCTAGATAGAATGCCTCAACAATCATTAGCATAGCCTCTTGAGCTGAATTTGGGGCAAGAGTCACTGCCTCGAAATTCCCACCCTGGGTGGGATAGCGGGTCAAATAAAACTCACCCTGTCCTGGAGCCCCTGTAATCCCGGAAACCGGGCCTACTCGACCGGAGTTCATGACCACCAACGGCATTTCGCACCCAATTGCCCATCCATAAGGATCAGCATAGAGTATGAACCCTGGGCCTGAAGTTGCGGTCATGGTTTTCATGCCCCCGAGTGTAGCCCCTATGCAAAGATGCATGGCTGCGCACTCGTCCTCAGCCTGAAGGTAAACCCCTCCAACTTGTGGTAGGCGATAGCTCATTGCTTCGGCCAACTCTGTTGCTGGTGTTATGGGATAGCCAGCGAAAAACTTGCATCCAGCAAGGATCGCCCCCTCTGTGATGGCAAAATTTCCTGTTTCTAAATAACGTTTCATATTTTAGATCTCCCCAATTTTAAGAGGTTGCTTCTCTGACATCGATCGCAAAATCGGGGCAAGAGAAGAAGCACTTGAAGCAGCCTACGCAATGGTCCGAAGATTTGACTTCCATAGGCCTGTACCCTTTTGCGCTGAATGTAGCTGAGGGTCCGAACGTGCCAACACCACAGACCTCGACACAGTAGCCACACTCCTTACATTTCTCGGTGCTCAGAATAACCTCAAATTTTCGTGCGTCACAGGAGAGACATCTTGAGGCTTCTGCTCTCACCTGTTTTATGGTCATCGGTAACTCGACTTGGTCAAAACCGACAGATCTTTCCCATATTTTGAGGTGTGGAAGATCGATACGCTTCTCCATGGTAGTGGGAAATTTTGGGAGTATTATCGAATCTTCCGGCGAGGCCAGTATTTCGGTAATGTCACCATCCCCGCCTAGATATTTGTCAATGGAAACAGCCGCCACTCGTCCCTGAGCAATTCCCTGGATTATTGATGCCGGCCCCGTTACTACATCACCACCGGCAAATACCCCAGGCTCGTCAGTGGCCAAGTTGTCCTTATTCGCACTAATCCTATTTCCTTTGATCTTGACCTTGGATTCTTGGTTGAGGAAGTCAAGGACCGGGGACTGGCCTATAGCCAAAATAATGGTATCAGCTTCTACCCGGTGGGTGATTTCTTCGTCATACACCGGATTGAAATTACACGCATTGTCGAACACTGAGGAGCACCGTTTAAAGCCAAGGCCGCTTGCCCTATTGTCCCCCAACACTTTTTTCGGCGCCCATTGATTGTTGATGAATACGCCTTCTTCTTCGGCTAGAGCAATCTCCCAAGGGTGGGCAGGCATTTCCTCCCGGCTTTCCAAGCAAAAGATCTGAACGCTTTTTGCTCCAAGTCTCCTGGCCGTTAGAGCCACATCGATGGCTACATTGCCCCCTCCTACCACCGCTACATGGGTTCCTATTTGAACATCCTTGCCGAGAGCGACATCTCGTAAAAATTCCCATCCCCACAAAACACCAGTCTTATCACGCCCCTCTAATGGGATTTTGGCGGAAGAAGCTGCTCCTGCGGCGATAAAAACAGCATCATGTTCCTTCTTGACTTGATCGAGGGTCAAGTCCCGGCCTATCGATAAGCCACCCTTAAACAACACTCCCAAGTCCAGAATAATTTTCAGGTCTTTATCAAGTCTGTCTTCAGGCACACGGTAACTAGGGATACCGTAACGCATCATGCCCCCGGGCTTGGGAAAGGTATCCATAACTGTGACTTGATGACCCTTTGTTGCCAAATAGTATGCGGCGGTAAGCCCGGCAGGCCCGGCCCCAATTATGGCTACCTTCTTGCCGGTGGGCACGTCCCTTTTTTTGTTCTTAAGCCAAATGTCACCGCCATTATCCACGGCTGCCCTTTTCAAGGCCCTTATGGCCAGGGGATCTCCGAACTGCCTGTAAGCGCAAACATCTTCGCAAGGAGCGAAGCACGCATCGGCACATACTGTGGGCAATGGCAATTTTTCCCTGAGCACGGCCACTGCCTGGTCAAAAAGGCCATCTTGAACCGCGCGAATGTATCGCGGAACATCAACGCCAGCAGGACAGGTGGCGGTGCAACGCGGGATTACGAAATCTTCTCTGTTAACCCGGATGCTCATGAATTATTTCCTCCTCAGAAAATGCCGGACCAGCTGCGTGAAGTAGTGCGCCCGGTTACGTTTCAAAAAAAACTCTTAGCAATATCTGCGCCAAAACATGACTCGTTGATCTCTGAGCAGCTATGACCCTAATTTTGTTACATAATATAAGGCAGTGTAATGCTTGCGATTTAGGTCGGAGGGGGAGAATACTTGAAAAACAAGTCATCATGAATGTTCGGAATCTCGGACATGTCCGGATATGCGAACACAAGGTTGAATTGAGGTCAGGAGATTATGGATAGCAGATTATGTTTTTGACATTTATCATAAAGAGTTGATCGGGAAATACCCAGCAGTTTAGCAGCCCTGGACATGTTGCTGGAGGTGAGCTTGATCGCACGCGCCAAGACAGTTTTTTCGAAGAGAGCCATCTCTTCAGAGAGACGGTTGTAGGGGTTTCCGGACAACTCGTTACTCCCGCAAGTTAGGCCCAGAACCTTTGTGGTTAGTTGCTCCACATCTATGATCGAATTCTCGGCAAGACTCAAGGCACGATCTTATAACACTTTTTAATTCTCTAACATTTCCTGGCCAGTCATAAGTCTCTAGCGCCGTTAAAGCCCGACTAGATAAGTTTATGTCTATCCGTTCCGCAACTCTTAGGAAGTGTTTTGCCAAAATAGGAATATCTTCGGGCCTCTGAGACAAACGTGGAATTTCAACGATCATCGTGTTGAGTCGATAATAAAGGTCATCGCGAAACTCTCCACTGTTAATCATTGCCTGGAGGTCTCTGTTGGTAGCCGCAACCAGCCGGAAATCTACTCTGGAGGACCTTGTTCCACCAATTCTATCTAAAACTTTGTTCTCCGTTACTCTAAGGAGCTTGGCTTGAGCGTTCAGAGGAAGTTCACCAATTTCGTCCAGAAACAGTATACCTCCGTCAGCCAATTCAATTCGACCGGGTTTACCTCCACTCTTAGCTCCAGTAAATGCTCCTGTTTCGTACCCAAACAACTCTGATTCCAAAAGGTCCTTTGGAACAGAGGCGCAATTGACACACACGAAAGGCCCACTGCTCCTTCCGCTCGCTGAGTGGATGGCATGAGCAAACAGTTCCTTTCCTGTGCCGGTAGCCCCCATAATTAAGACCGGTGAGTCCGTCTTAGCGAATTTGTTAGCCAAAGTTTTTGCCCCTTTGATGGCGTTACTCTCACCAATTATTGAATCAAAATTATCATTGGAGAGAATGCAACTTCTAAAGCCAACTTCTGATATTTTACGGCGCGTTCAAGCAAATTAAGTTTCGTCACCAAGTCTCTAAAGTCCTTGTAATCACGGAATATTGTCTGCAGGATTACTCCTACAAGTTTTCCCATTTGTTTTGAGCGGGATACGATTAACGAGAAGAACCGTGTCAGTCCTGAACGAGCACTTCTGGCCGATCTCTGGCATCCCTGTAGCAAAAACCTGTGACAAACGAGACTGCGGAAAATACTCCTTAATATGTTCGCCAACTACCTTATGGCGATCGACCTTCAACAGGTCGGCGTAAACCTCATTCATAAATATGATTCGGCATTCGGTGTCACAGACAATTATGCCAGAACACACGTTATTCAATACCATGCCCATAAATTCAACCAGCTCGGGAATTCTCGTCAACGGTTGGCGAGCGGAGATTATTGGCTCTCTGGTACTTGACCGCTCCTGAACTGTGGAGGAGGTATCAGGGATCGTTTGCTCCAAAGTTTTGTTGTTCATCTAGATCTCCGAAATAAATTTACAAAAGACCCTCTGCAAAAATAAGTTTATTGGGTTTGAGCGTAGCTCATAAATGAGCTTCATGACCAGTCCTGTGATAAAGTGTTTAAAATTGGCACATACCTTGTCACAGGATCATCTTGGAATCAAGGAGCTTCTGGATCTTCGAGGCGAACCCTAATCTCCGCCTGAATTTCCCTTGGCCTTAACGCTGGGGGTATTTTAATATAGTAGGATAGTAATTGTGAGTCGCTTCGACCAATAACCATATGCCTTTGATGCAGGACTAAGAAACGGCGGCAGATGGTCCTTCTAACTGGGCAATGGGAAAATCTTCGTCACCTACATCGGTGACATCTCGTAGACCCTGCTGGACCTAACACCAAATATATTGATGGAACAAAGGCTTGGAGTGAGCAGAAA
>CAVQDX010000015.1:0-137181 GCA_963711335.1 uncultured delta proteobacterium
TAACGACTTAAATCGTCACTCTTGACTATGTCCTTGAGTCGGTCCTGGACCATTTCACGAGTTATTGGGATTGTGGCTCCATCAAGCTCGGGGGCCTCGAATGAAATCTCTTCAAGCAGTTTTTCCATAATTGTGTGAAGCCTTCTTGCCCCTATGTTCTCTGCTCGTTCATTAACCTCCTCGGCGAGGGCCGCTATTTCTTCAATGGATTCTCGCTTAAACTCCAGCGTAACGCTCTCAGTTTTTAGGAGTTCCTCATACTGCTTGACCAGAGCGTTCTTCGGTTCCGTGAGGATACGTACGAAGTCTTCCTTAGTGAGGGGAGATAGCTCGGCTCTTAAGGGAAAACGTCCCTGAATTTCGGGGATAAGGTCCGAGGGTTTCGACACGTGAAAAGCCCCGGCAGCGATGAAAAGAATATGGTCGGTTTTAATTACGCCATGCTTCGTGTTCACGTTACTACCCTCAATAATCGGTAGGAGGTCACGTTGAACTCCCTCTCTGGAAACATCGGGACCGTGAGCGGATGAGTGAGATCCGGCTATTTTGTCCAGCTCATCCACAAAAACTATGCCCGTCTGTTCGACTCTTTCTTTGGCGGTCTTGACCACTTTTTCGTTATCCAGAAGTTTGCTTAGTTCCTCTTGAACCAAAGACCTGAGAGCGTCGGGAACCTTGACCTTCCTACGTTTCGTTTTTCCAGGGAAGAAGTTTGACATCATGTCCTTGATGTTGATGTCCATTTCTTCCATTCCTCCAGGCGAGAAAATCTCAACTACTGGAAGGGAACTGATCTGGGTTTCAATTTCTACCTCACGATCATCAAGCTTTCCGTTTTTCAGTAGCTTTCTGAACTTTTCACGAGTCCTCTGAGTAACGTCTACCTCCTCCTCATCGTCTCTCGTTAACGCTCCTGCTGGCGCCCGCCTCAATTTTCGAGGCTGTCTGGCCGGCAGGAAGATGTCGAGAAGCCTCTCTTCAGCCTGCTCTTCCGCTTTTGGACGCAGCGCTTCATATTCGTCAACCTTGACCATATTGATGCCAATTTCCATAAGGTCACGGATCATAGACTCAACATCTCGACCCACATAGCCAACTTCTGTAAACTTTGAAGCTTCAACCTTCAGGAATGGGGACTCTGCCAGCTTGGCCAGTCTACGGGCTATTTCAGTCTTTCCTACGCCGGTTGGCCCAATCATGATGATGTTTTTCGGCGCTATTTCGTCCCGAAGGTCCTCAGGAACCTGTCGCCTGCGCCACCTGTTTCTAAGGGCTATGGCTACCATGCGTTTAGCGTTGTCTTGACCTATGATGTACTTGTCAAGTTCCTGGACTATTTGTCTTGGCGTGAGTGTTTCCATTACCTGAAATCGCTCCATCTTTATTTATCGGGAGTAGTGTCGCTCATCAACAAGTATACCGAAAAAACCTCAAATCGATTCAATTATCAAATTTTCATTGGTAAAAACACATATTTCGGCGGCGATCAACATAGCGGCTTTTGCTACATCTATCAATTCCATATCCGTATGGCGCATGAGGGCCCGCGCGGCCGCCAACGCGTAGTTTCCTCCCGATCCTATCGCAATGACCCCATCATCAGGCTCTACCACATCTCCGTTGCCTGAAAGCAACAGTGTCTGTTCTTTGTCCGCCACGATCAGCAACGCTTCAAGACGCCTCAAGGCCCGGTCGGTTCGCCAGTCTTTCGCCAATTCTACGGCGGATCTGGCCAGATTGTTCGAATATTTCTCAAGGGTTTGCTCAAATTTTTCCAGCAGGGTCAACGTGTCCGCTGTGGATCCTGCAAATCCGGCCAGCGAACTCTTCTGTTTACCTATTGACCGGACTTTTCGGGCTGTACTTTTCACCACCGTTTCACCTAAAGAAACCTGTCCGTCTCCCGCCATTACGACATTTTCCCCGCGACGGACGCAAAGCACCGTAGTCGACCGAGTGACTAATTTCATTTTAGAATTATCCTTGTTGAGATTTTCGGATCAACGGGTTCCATCTTGCCACGGAAAGTCAAACCTTAGAACCCTTTAATCCACTTCTTGGGTGGGCTTTGTCGTAAACTTCCATAAGTTTGCCGAGATCAACCTTGGTATAACGCTGAGTGGTGGAGAGACTGGAGTGGCCTAGCATCTCCTGGATAGAGCGCAGGTCTGCGCCACCCTGAAGCAAATGAGTCGCGAATGAATGCCTCAACGCGTGAGGCGAGGCGTCTCTACCTAGATTGGCGGAGTCCAGAAACGCCTTCATAATGCGTCTGACGTGTCTGGCGGAAAGCGCTCCCCCCCTGTTGTTAAGGAATAGAGCCTTATTTCCTGCGCTGCGAGGATGAGAGTTCAGAATCATTTCTCTTGCCGGCAGATATGTCCTTACGGCTTGGACCGCTTTTTCCCCGACCGGGCAATATCTCTCCTTGGAGCCTTTTCCAATAACTCGCGCCCAACCATTTTCCAGGTCCATGTCCTGGATCTGTAATGAAGTGAGTTCGCTAATTCTCAAACCGGCTGAATACATAAGCTCAAAAAGAGCGATGTCTCGACTTAAGGCCGTCTCATTCCTTGAGAAAAACCTGTCCAGGTCATCTACGCTTAACGCCCGAGGAAGCGGTTTGTCCTGCTTTGGGGCTCGTAATGAAACTGCAGGATTGGTTTTTACAACTCCCTCTCTGGTTAGAAATCTGAAAAAAGTCTTTAATCCCGCTAGTTTTCGACCGATGGACGTCTTTTTGAGTTTTGTAAAACGACTGGCGATGAAGCCCCGGACATGGGCTGGAACTATTTCAGAGACGTCTCGAAGTAATAAAATATTTCCGGATCTTTCAAGATAGAGTCTGAAATCTTCGACATCCGACATATAAGCGCGCAAGGTTTCTTTGGATTGAGCCTTTTCAGTTTCAATGAATCTATGAAAGTTTATGACAGCCGCCTGAAAATCCAAGAACACTCCACTTTGTTAGAATTACCTGATGATTGTCGTGAACTTACATTATGACTATCCGTTTGATAGCCGCAACAGCGGCTTCGGGATCGTCGGTTATCTGAAACAGGTCGAGGTCGTCCGGACATATCATTCGATGTTTCCCGAGCATGGTTTTCTTAATCCACGACACCAGGTCCTTCCAATAGTCCTTTCCCAACATGATAACAGGGAAAGGTTTGATTCGATGGGTCTGAATCAGTGTTAAAGACTCAAACAGCTCATCCATCGTTCCGAACCCGCCAGGCAGTATGACATAAGCCATGGCGTATTTCACAAACATCACCTTGCGTACAAAGAAATATCTAAAATTTAGATGGACGTTGGTATATGGGTTAGACGACTGTTCTCTCGGAAGCTGAATATTCAGGCCTACTGATTTACCCCCAGCTTCCATAGCGCCCCTGTTGGCGGCTTCCATAGCTCCGGGACCACCACCGGTTATCACTGCGAATCCGTTTTCAGCTAGCAAGCGACCTGTCGTCCTGCCCAGTTCATAGACAGGATCGTTTTCCCGAATAGACGCTGAACCGAAAACCGAAACAGCCGGGTATATTTCGGAAAGTGTCTCGAAACCATCGACAAACTCGGAGATGATCCTGAAAATACGCCAGCTTTCGCGGATACTGAAGTCGTCAATAACATATTGTTTATTATCCATTTCAATATTCCTTCTTATTGCGGATAATTATATCAATAATCTCATCTATATCAAAATAATAATTTAACGATCTCAAAAATGTTCATGGATAACGTTGACCATAACATTTTATCATGCTAAAACCGATAATTATAATTTATTCAGATAAATTGAATGATATATTAATTTTTACTGTTTGATTTACTGGTTACATACATACACATAAACTTTTATATTTGCTTCTCTCTCTCTATCCGGTTATAGTGCCGTCACCAAAAATCATCTCAAGCTCGGATGGCGGAATTGGTAGACGCAGTGGACTCAAAATCCACCGCCCGCAAGGGTGTGCGAGTTCGACTCTCGCTCCGAGCACCAACACGAGAGGTTACATCCTCAGAGATGTAACCTCTTAATTTCGTTTTAGCTTTGGCATTCACGCAAGCGAATATGCCTCCAACTGTTCTTTCCCCTTGAACCATGGTGACCTCAAGAGTTTGACGATCATGCTCAACCACACGAATGGTCCCCCTATAACATCGCTGACATGCGTGTCATTTGTGGCGTTTTTAGGCTGCTCAATCACTTACTTATTCATAAACGCCATGGCCTATCCTCTTGATCATAACGAGCACATGTATATAACCGCGGGCTATCTTGCCCAGTCACAGACTCTATACCGTGATTTCGCCTTTCTTCAGATGCCGTATTTACCCATTCTTTACAGTTACATTTTCTCAATCACTGGCGCCGAACGGCTGCTGTTTACAGGACGATTGTGCACGTTTTGGTTTTGTATGGCGTCGGTCTTGCTGATTTGGTTAGCCTGTTACCGTGTTAGTAGGGACGTCACTCTTTCATCCGGCGCCGTAGGAATTTTTAGTTTCTCTCCGTTCCTTGTGGCTACTTCAGGCGAGTCCTCTAATTATATGATGCCAATTGCTTTGTCTCTTCTTGCTTTCTTTCTGGTAACGGGAGTTTTAGATGATAGTCGTTTCAAGAGCATAAGGATGTTCCTGGTTGGTCTTGCTTTAGCCTTGGCCACAGGCGCCAAGCTTTACTACGGTCCTTTCTTGTTGGCCTTTTTTTTGTTCGCATTCGTTTTTCCAAAGACGTGGCCTTTTGGGCGGCGTTTGACCCAATTGGTCGCGCCCATGTTTGCAGGGATGTTTCTAGGGTTCGTTCCAGTGATTTATTATCTGGCTAACTTTCCTGAAGCGTTTGTTTTTGACAATTTGGGATACCATCTAATCAATTCGCAGTGGAAAGGTTTCAATCTTGAGAATAATTTCGGTTACAGAATCGAGGAATTATCGAGAATTTTCTTCTATTATCCTGCCAACCTGGCGTTTGCATTCTTGATTTCTTATGCCTTTCTGCGGGCTATATCTTCCAGCATACGCGTGAAAATGAGGGCTATTGCAAATGATGATGTTATATTCTTGTGCGCATTTCTCTCGTTGCTGGGGCTAGTAGTGGCGCTAATTCCGCTACCGATATTTATCTACTTTTTTGCAGCGCCGTTTCCTTTCATGGTAATTCTCGTAGTTGCGCTGATTCATCGGATCCCCAGAATAGAATGGTCGGGGAAGGATGGTTTAGTTTTTTATTTGGTAATGCTTGTGACCATCATTTCCGGAGCGGCAAATCTTTATGAACGGCTGCCCGATTTTGTAGATTTCAATAAGTGGACCGGGATCAGGGTTCACAAGACATCTGAAGATATTCGGAAATTGTTGGAGCCTATGGGGCAGGGCGATCTTGTTGCGACTCTCTCCCCACTATATGCTATTGAATCCAGATTACCGATTTATGTCCAATTTGCCAGTGGCCCTTTCCTGTACCGGGTAGGAGATCTGCTGTCTACACAAGAACTGAACACTCTTCGAGGCGTCTCCCCAACCAGAGTAAAAGAATTGTTCGAGAAAAAGCCTCCATTTGCAATAATTGTTGGAGCAGAGGACGTTCTTGACGCTCCACTGCGGGCCTATGCCGAAGAGAAGCAATTTCTGAAGGTTAAAGTGGATCGAATGGAGTTGTATAAAAATACTCGACCTCTGGGGCCAGTCTCACCGATCAACAAAATGTGAGCCTCGTGAAAAAGTTCCATACTGATGATGTTACATTGCTTATCCTCACAGCCCACAAACGCCAGGACTTCAATCGTAACCTACGTTTTTTTCTCCTCTGTTGTTTATTGCGCTCAATAGAGAGGTTAGGTTCTTTGTTTTATATTTTTGACGATTTAGATTTAATAGGTTATAATAAGCTTCACCAATGTTTATAACAAATCACAATTCATGACTGTTGAGAAAAGGTCAGCATCACTGATGAAAAAGCCGACCGGAAATAGTTCCAACAAGAACATCCACAGCGTTTTATGGACACTAATTTTTAGCTCCCTGTTAATCCTGGTACTTGGGGCTTTTGCATCAGGTTGGGGAGCTGGCGATCGGTGCGCTGACGTTATTAAAACGCTTGAGCAGAATACCATGAGGCTTAAAGAATACGCGACGGCGCTCCAGAACGCTCACAGAGACAAAGATTTTCAACTTATAACTGTAATTAACAATCAAATTGATGAAACTCTTAAGCAAGTTCGAGTGGGTGAAGCCGAACTGTTGAACTGCCCATCTTCGGCAAATGTTTCAGGCCCGGGAATAACCTCTGTGAAATCTCAGGATACCAAATTCGCTGAAGCGAGTTGTGAAGAGCTAAAAAAGAAGTACATCCAACTTTCCCGGAAATTCAACTCATTGGCCAGACGCCATCAGAGTGTTTTGTCAGAGCTTTCTCCGGAACAGAAGGCAGAATACAAGGAAACGGAAGATTCCCTCAGGGCGGTTGAGTTGGAACTAAAGAAACGTTGCTCGCCGCCGCCGGCCCCTAAACCTTTTCAGCGTAAGCCCCAGCAACCGGTGAATAGAAATTTGAGATGGGATGAAGATTGTTGAGTTTCTCATGGCACAATTGTATTATCGGAACAACATTGAATCTCGGAAGGAACAACTAGGCGAGAAATGCTGAAATCAGCCATGGAAAATCTGCTGACAATCGCTCTTTGCCTGGTCTCAACTATGGCCTTTTGCGGCGACTGCGGCAATATGATGCCCGTTGATCGCATAGGGGTGAATTATGTGGAAGGCCATTGCGCGCCATTTTTGAAAGCATCCAAACCCGCCCCTTACATCAAGTTTTCGTGTGAGGCCCCTTACAAAAAGACGTGTGGGGAAGCCCCGTACATGAAGACACACGGCTCAGCGAGTTACATTAGAAGAGCCTGCGAAGCCCCATTCATTAGAGCAGCCTGCGAAGCTCCATACCAGAGGACGCTCGGGTTCGCTCCGGTGATTGTCACTGTGTGTGCTCCCTCGTGCGAGCCGCCCCACCAAAAAACCCCTTCGTGCGGTAATAAATAATCAGCGCTGATTGATATCCTCAATCTGACGATCATTTTTTTTGAGGGTCCTGCGGTTCCTCCTCCTTCGGGAGGTTTCGGTGGCGGAGCCATCGTCTGACATGTCTTATCCTGTTTCTTCAGCGTAAAAGAATGATCGAGTCTCCATTTTGCAATCATTTCCAGTGTCAGGAACGGTGTCAGTGTTTCTGAATCCGGCTCCCAGGCATATTGTTTCAAATCCATCATAGTGCCTATGTGATCCAACAGCGTTGCCGACTACTCATCTGATGGTTCTGTGTGACAAATCTGCATTTTCTTACTTGAGTAAATATTCACGGCCATGTTGAACGTAGCTTTCTTGACTCTGGCGAGTTAAGTGGTCGTCGTGGGCTTCAATTGGTCCTCAACTCTTTTTGGGTCAGTTGCCGAGTTGGCAGCTCTTAGAGGCTTAGGCGCTGGGGTTGGTCAACACAATCACGTCGGAATCTGTTTCAAGCTCATTTACTTTTACCCACCAATAGATATTGCTGGCCTTCAGAGAAATCCTAGATAGAGAGAGAGACGAGGTCTATGGCCAATCTATGTCACGAACCCGACAAGTTAAAAATGGTAATTTCCTGATCAGGAAAGCCATGATGACTGAAATCCGACGTAATTGATTCGCATGAAAAGCCCCTCGATAGGAGTCGGCCGATAAAACGCTCGACAACCAGTCTTTTCCTGTCAGCAAGCAAAATATGGCCGCCGGGCGCCAAAGTCTTTTCGAGTAGCTGTATCAGGCTGGAGTGGAAGAAATAGTCATATACTATCTCGGCCCCAAGGATCAGATCAAAAGCAGGCAAATTAAGGGGATTTTCCCAATCCAACTCGAGAAAATACGCTCGGGAACAATCCAGATTATTCAGATCAATGTTGCGGGCAGTGTATTCCAAAGCGTCAGGCATGAAATCACTGAAAGTGACTTCAGCGCCCTTCATTAAGGCCCCAATACCGGTAAGGCCGAGTCCGCAACCAAGTTCCAGAGCCTTGACTCCTGTGAGGTCTGGGCCTCCAAGAATGAACCTTGTCAGGTTGATCGAAGCTGTTGTGAGGCCCCACCAGAATGTAAGACGGTCAGCAGAGTCTTCAGAGCGGTCTGGCGAGTGAAGAAGCGCTTTTGCTGTTCCCAATTCCAGCGATATTTCCACTATCTGTTGGTCTCCAATTTCGACGCCTTCGAAACTTCGTGATTGAAACAGTATGTTGATAGAACTAAGATCATAAATTAGATGTCTTAGCAAACATCAACAACTTTTCGTCTACATGGGGTCTATTTTGTCTGGCGCCCCAGAATAGAGGGATAATCTCATGAAAAGTCTCCGACTTAGAAGTCCGGCAAAGATCAATCTCTTTCTGAGGGTCCTTGGGAAGAGGCCTGACGGCTATCACGAGATTGAAACCGTGTTTCAGGAGATAGATCTGGCCGACGAGATCATACTACGTCAAAGCAGTGGAGGCAAATCTCTAAAGGTTGAGGGGGCGCCGGAAATCGAGACTGACTCAAACCTCGTTTTCAAGGCGCTCAAATGGCTAGAAGGCCTGAGTTGCCAAAGCTTTGACGTGGATATCGAGTTGCGCAAGAATATACCCCTAGCGGCTGGTCTTGGTGGTGGAAGTTCGAACGCAGCGGCTTTAATACTGGGTATGAAGAGACTTTTTGAGCTGGAATGGCTGGACATAGAGGCTATAATGCCGGTAGCCGCGACCGTTGGAGCTGATGTGCCATTTTTCTTTTTCGGCGGATCGGCGATAGGGGAGGGGATAGGCGAGCGACTTACCAGGATATTCCTGGATCAGCCACCCAAAATCCTGCTTGTTAATCCTGGATTTCCTGTTTCAACGGCAGGGATCTTCAAGGAGATTTCTAAAACCTTGACAGGCGCCATGAGACCAGGTATTCTGCACGGATTATATGGAGAGGGCCGCGACGCGCGGAATTTTCTCCATAATGATTTACAAACCGTGGCTGAGCGGCTCCATCCGGGTATTTCCGACGTTCTTGAGGCTATCAGGGGGGTCGGAATAAGCAAACCCGTAATGAGTGGAAGCGGCCCCACAGTATTTGGTTTCATTGAAAACGATATTGACGAATCTCGGCTTGGCCGGTTTCCAAAGCCTTGGAAAGTGATAATCGCCAGACCCGAGAAAAAGGGGATAACAATAGATTAACCCCCGGCCCTGAAATAGAGTCTCATGTGGCCGCCTGCTGGGGTGTCGTCAAGTGGCAAGACACGGGTCTTTGGCACCCGCATTCGGAGGTTCGAATCCTCCCACCCCAGCCAGAACAGGACTTGCTGAGTCCGAGAATCACAAGCAGAGGATGATCATGCCGTCAAAGAGCATTCACACAAGAGAGGAACAGAAGAGCAGGTTTCTCAAACAATCAGAGACAAGACGCAAGAGCCTGTCAGAACAGGGTTTTGATGAGAAGCGTATAGACAAAGATCCGCTGATCAAGCGTCTAAAGGCTAGAGTCAAGCAAGTAAATACGGCGTTGGCCCGCATAGCTTTTCTTGAAGATCAAACCAAGAAGCTCCAGGAGAAAAAGGCGCTGAAGATAGCCGAAGCTGCGGCTGAAAGGGCTGAAACCATTAAGCCCGGGGCTACCGGCAAGAAAAAGAAAGTAGAAGAAAAACCGCCTGAACCTGTTAAAAAGGGTTCCGGAAAAGGTAAGGACAAATCAAAACAAGAGGGGAAAAAGCAGAAATAGTGGTAGAGCTCCTACCAGTATTTCCCTTCTATAGTCTTGTTCCAGAGTGTTCCCCGGAGAGTTCTTGGCGTGATCTTGCGTTGCTGCCCCCCTTCGGGGATACTAATCTCCATCCATTCAATAGACTGTAACGCAGCTTGGGGCTAAGACCCTTTTCTCAGATCCTATGCCTGAACTGGACATCTTAAAATCCCTAAGGGAATTGGTTCTTATTACTCCAGGTTTTCTGCTCGCCATAACGGCGCATGAATTCACGCACGGCTACATCGCTTACAGGCTTGGGGACCCTACCGCAAAGATGGCGGGAAGGCTTACATTTAATCCTTTGAGCCATCTGGATCTCTTTGGAACTTTGGCCCTGGTTTTGACCAGGATGATCGGCTGGGCAAAGCCGGTTCCAGTTGACCCCAGATATCTTAAGAGGCCTTTGCGGGACATGCTTTGGATCAGTCTGGGTGGACCGGTTGCGAATATCATCGTGGCTATAGTTCTGGTACTGCTGTTGAGACTAATCGCTTCGGCGGCAATGGCGGGATACGGCTCTCCCACAAGCGATTTCTTCATGGGACCGTTATTTCTTATCATTAGATATGGAATCAGAATCAATGTGGTTCTGGCTGTTTTCAACCTGATTCCCATTCCTCCACTGGATGGATTCGGTGTGCTCAAAGGGTTACTTCCGCACTCAGCGGCTTACAAGCTTGAAGCTATTGAGCCTTACGGATTTCTGATTCTTCTGGCGTTGCTGTTCACAGGCGCAGTGAATTTTTTGATAGTTCCTCCGATAATAGCGGTTGAAAACTTGCTACTAAGTCTCATAAGGTAAATCATGGCGTATGAGGTCAAGCTAGATATCTTTGAGGGTCCTCTTGACCTGCTCCTCCACCTAATCGAAAAAAATGAAGTTTCCATTGGTGATATACCGATAGCCACCATTACGGAACAATACCTGGAAACCATCGAGATAATGAGGTCGTTTAATCTCGAATTGGCCGGGGAATATCTTGTAATGGCGTCGTATCTCACGTATCTGAAGTCTCAGATGCTCTTGCCTGCAGCGGTTGCCGACGATGGCGCTCTGGACGATGATGCCGAAGACCCGAGAGCAGAGCTTGTGGCTCATTTGCTCGAGTATAGGAGATACAGGACAGTGGCGGCAGAACTGGGGGCCATGCCTCTTCTTGGCCGAGAAGTTTTCGAAAGAGACGGGTGCGAGTCATTGCCTGATGGACAAGGCCGATCAGCCATGAGTATCGACGTGAATGAGTTGGTATCGGCTTTACAAGCGCTGTTGGAAAAACGGGAGCCGAAAATGGCGATGGAGATCAGGAACGAGCCGATTTCGATCCAGATCAAAATCGAAGAGATCATCTCGAGGCTAAAGACACACCGATGGCTCTCCTTCGGATCGCTTTTTTCTGAAGATTTCTCAAGAGGGAATATTGTAGTCACTTTTCTGGCGCTGCTTGAAGTGGTAAAAAATGGCGTCGCGAGGATTTATCAGGACATTCCTTTCGGATCTATTCTGGTTTCGAGACGTTAAAGAATATCGGTCAGTAACGGCCATTGAATGTTGTTCGGACAGTATCTTACGGTAGCTAATATGGATGACATATCAAAGAACCCAGTCTACACAGCGCAGCGAACACTATCTTTAATTGCGATGCTGTGTGTTTTATCACTGACGGTGGTCGGCTGCGGAAAATCAAGGGAAGGCAAAGGCAAACCAACAGGACCTATTCCTGTTGACATGGCCGAAGTCATTCAAAAAGATACACCTCTTTTCATAAAAGCAATCGGGAACGTCGCGGCCTATAACACCGTGGATCTGAAGTCTCGTGTTACGGGAGAGCTAATAAAACGTTTTTTCAAGGCAGGAGACAGTCTAAAAGTCGGTCAGGATCTTTTTACTATCGACCCTGCTCCGTTCGAAGCCAAGGTAAAGGAGAGCGAAGCCAAGGTTAACCAGGCGAGAGTTCAATACGAACAAGCGAATAAGGATTATATCCGATTCAAGGGTTTGTATGGTGAAAAGGCTGTCAGTCAGGAACAACTCGAGACCAAACAGGTTGACATGAATTCCAAGCTTTACCAGATGGAGCTAAACCAGGCCGAACTCGAAAGCGCGAAGCTTAATCTCGGATACTGCTTCATTAAATCGCCACTTGAAGGCCCGTCAGGTGACATTTATATAGACAATTTCAACATTGTGAACGCCAATCAGGACAGGCTGGTCACGATCAAGCAGATACATCCGATCAAGGTAAGGTTCTCGGTTCCTGGAAAGTTTCTTGACGAAATAAACAAACACAATTCAGTCGCTCCGCTGGAAGTGGAGGTCTTGATACGAGGGAGTGACAAACCTGAGTCGGGGAAGCTTACTCTTATAGATAACAATATAAATCTGAGAACCGGAATGATTGCGCTCGAAGGGACGTTTCGGAACCCTGAATCCAGACTCTGGCCAGGGCAGTTCGTAGACGTTCGTTTAAAGCTGACTACAACGATAGGCGCCTTGCTCGTTCCGGCAGTGGCTGTGAACGACGGAGCCGAGGGCCAGTACGTATGGGCTGTAAACAAGGACCAGACAGTTTCCATACGACCAGTGAAGGTAGATCGTCGCGAAACTGACATGGTGGTGATTTCTGAAGGGGTAGGACCAGGCGAGAAAGTCATAACCGATGGGCAACTCATGCTGCGTCCGGGCGCTTCAGTGGTCACGAAAGAACAAATAAAGAAAGCTAGAGAAGCGGCCAATCCTAATCATCCCAAGGCCACGAACGGCTCAGGTAAGGCGCCAAAATAATGAGCCCCACGGAGCTTTTTGTAAGGCGTCCGGTAATGACCATCACCATCATGGTGGCGATGATCTTTTTCGGTGTAATAGCATACAAAAATCTCCCAGTTTCCGCCCTCCCTCAAGTAGATTTTCCTACCATATCAGTTCAGGCGACGTTACCCGGAGCTGATCCCGACACCATGGCTTCGAGTGTGGCTACCCCTCTTGAGAAGCAATTCTCGTCAATAGAGGGTTTGCGGACTATGAACTCGAACAGCGCCCAAGGCAGAACCACGATAAATCTGCAGTTTGATCTTTCCAGAAAGATAGACGCTGCAGCGATGGACGTCCAAGCCGCCATCACCAGGGCAAGCGGGTTACTTCCGCCAAATATGCCCAGTCCACCGACTTTTTCCAAAGTGAACCCGGCAGAGCGGCCCATATATTATCTGGTTATGCACTCCGACGCGATGCCTCTTTATAAAGTGAATGATTACGCGGAAACATTTGTCTCAAATGCCCTGTCAATGGTGCCTGGAGTTGCGCAGGTGCTTAACTACAGCCAGCAGAAATTCACTGTCAGGGTGTTCATTAAGCCAGACCTGTTGGCCGCAAAGAACATTGGGATTAATGAGGTTAGGAACTCGATAATTGCCCAGAATGTGAACCTGCCTTTAGGCACGCTTGACGGAAAACATCAGACCAACACACTTAAAGCTTCTGGGCAACTCATGGACGCCAGAGCGTACGATCCAATCATTGTGTCGTATGTCGAAGGTCAGCCGGTGCGCCTTGATGAAGTCGCAACGGTCGAAAACAGTGTCTACGCGGACAAGGTATATTGTTATTACAACGGTAAGAAGTGCGTGGCGCTGGCGGTTCAGAGGCAACCTGGTTCCAACACCATAAGGATAGTCGATGATATTGAGAAACTAATGCCGACTATCAGGGCTTCGCTGCCTCCGACAGTGGACCTCGAAGTAGTCTACGACATGTCTCAGTCTATCAGGGCCTCAATAGACGATGTAAAGCTGACTCTTGTCCTGGCTGTGATCCTGGTTGTCGTTGTTGTTTTCATTTTTCTTAGAAATTTGGCAGCGACCTTTATAGCCAGTATAGCGATCCCTCTATCAATTGTGTCCACCTTCGCCGTGATGCACATGTTTGGTTTTTCTCTAGACAACCTGTCATTGATGGCGCTGGTTCTGTCTGTAGGATTTGTGGTAGATGACGCTATAGTGGTGCTCGAAAATGTGGTGCGGCATCTGGAAATGGGAAAGAAGCCGTTTCAGGCCGCTGTTGATGGAGTGAAGCAGATTGTCTTCACGATCATATCAATGACGTCCAGTCTGGCGATAGTTTTTGTGCCGATCATGTTCATGTCTGGGATTTATGGTCGAGTTCTGAATGAGTTTGCTGTCACCATTACAGTAGCTATCGTCATATCTGGCGTTGTCGCTCTGATGGTTACGCCGATGCTAAGCAGTCGGCTGTTGCGACCGCAGAGTAGATTGGCGGAATCAGACCCGATTTTCGGGGCCATGCTAAGATTCTACAAGAGAACACTTACCCTGGCCGTTCATCACAGAATTGTGACTATGCTGCTTTCCGTTTTTATTCTCGGAGCGACCCTGTACCTTTTTATAGCTTTGCCCAAAGGGTTTGTTCCTCCTGTTGATATGAACTACCTTATCGGATTTTGTGTGAGCGAACAGGGGATCTCACCGGAGGCTATGCAGGAGAAGCTCAAGGAACTGCAACCTATGGTTCGGTCTAACCCCAACGTCCGGTCGGTCCTGAATGTTGCCGGGTATCCTCAACGGAATCAAGGTTTCACAATTGCGTTTCTAAATGACAGGCCTCCACGGAAGGTCACAGCTCAAAAGGTTATGACCCAACTTTTCCCAATTGTTAATTCTATCCCTGGGCTGCTCACATTCTATTCAGTGCCGCCTCTGATAGAGATAAGCACTGAGATCTCAGCCAGTCCGTATCAGTTGATTCTCCAATCAACTGATACCGCCTCACTTTTCAGAAACGCGGAGAAATTTACGTACGCTATGTATGCAATGCCTCAGATAACTGGGGTGAATTCCAATTTGTACATAAAGAATCCCGAAACTTACATCGATATTAACAGAGATAAGGCGTTTTCGCTCGGTATTACGGCGGAGGACATAGAACAGTCTGCTTTCTCATCTTACGGATCGCGTGAAATTTCAAACATATACGGTACTACAGACACTTACAAGGTCGTGCTTGAAGTCGCTAAAGATGATCAGCTTTACCCGGACCAACTATCGTCGCTCTATCTCAAAAACAGGGTAGGCGAGATGGTGCGACTCGATGTGGTCGCAGATGTAAAAGCGAAAACCGGCCCATTGACTGTGAACCACTACGGGCAGTTCCCTTCAGTTACCATTTCATTTGACACAGCGCCTGGGTTCTCCATTGGTCAGGTCACCGAAACATTGAGAGCGGCGGCGTCCGGGATACTCCCTGACAGGATTCATTTCAAATTCGGTGGAACCGCCGAGGCTTTTGAGGGATCTGTCCGAAGTCTAACAATTCTACTCATTGTGGCCATCATAATAATTTATATGATTCTAGCCTGCCTGTACGAGAGTTTCTTACATCCTTTGACAATTATTGCGGGTTTACCTTCAGCGGCGTTCGGCGGATTGCTGGTTCTATGGTTATTTGGATTCACCCTGGATTTGTATGGATTTGTCGGGCTATTCATGCTTATAGGCATAGTTAAGAAAAACGCGATCATGGTGGTAGATTTCGCCCTTGAAGCGGAAGCTGGAGGCAAAACTCCTCTGGAAGCCGCTGTGGAAGGATCAGTGGTACGGTTCCGACCAATTATGATGACTACTATTGCAGCCATAGCGGGCATGACTCCGATAGCCATAGGATTTGGCGCTGGTGGTGACTCGAGGCAGCCATTGGGCCTGGCCGTAGTTGGAGGGCTGATGTTGTCACAGGTGGTGACTTTGTATTTGACGCCCGTTGTATATACTTACCTGGGTGGGCTGCAACACTGGATCGACAAGAGGGGCGTAAGAGCACGAGAAATTCGTGGCATTCCTTCCTGATATTTCTGAAAACTGGAACGCAATCCAATAAATCATACGGCGCTTCTGAGTTGTGTTGGCAAAAAAAGTATTGACAGATGGCCGCAGGTTAGTAAATATTACTTACCAACAAGAAAAATCTACGTAAAATTGACTTCGTATCTGTTCACACCCTGAATCCAACTTTGGTAAATCCAAGTGTTGGGTCGAATTCGATAAAATTTTCACCGACTGGATCGGCTGGAGGCATAACAGCATGGCGGACAAATATGTAATTGTGAGCGCAAAGAGAACGCCCTTTGGCAGGTATCTTGGAGCCCTATCTGAAATGGAGCCTTTGGATCTTGCCGTTCATGCGGCAAAATCAGCTCTTGTTACGCAAGGTAATGACCTCAAATCAGAAATTGATCACGTTTTTGTCGGGAATTGCATCCCCGGGTCTTTTGAAACAGGATCAGTCACGGGGCGTCAGATTTCCCTGAAGCTGGGAATCAACCGGTTCACAATAACATTGGACACGGCCTGCTGTTCTCCCTTGACTGCTCTTAGGATGGCTCTATGGGGTCTTAAGCTTGGAGAATACTCTTCGGCTCTCGTTATTGGTGTGGAGTCAATGAGCAGAGTGCCGCACATGTCTAGAGAACTAAGAACCGGTGTCCGTATTGGCGAAGTAAAACTCAAGGACCAGATATTCCCGATCAGCTATCCCGGTTACAACTCAGTTGCAGTAGACGCCTCGAACGGCGCCGAGAAATATGGTGTCCCAAAACGCATGCTTGACGCTTGGGCGGTGGCTTCAAACCGAAAATGGTTCGCCGCCGAGCAATCTGGGAAATTCGGAGATGAAATTTCTCCGATAACCGCAAAAAAGGGTCGTGAATCCTTCGTCCTATCCAGCGACGAAGGACCCAGGCCCAATAGTATTCTAGCCCAGGTTGAGCAGTTGCCGCCAGTATTCGGATCCAAAACTACTACTGCAGGCAACGCCCCAGGGCTAAACGACGGAGCATCCGCAATGGTTGTCATGACGGAAAAGAGGGCTTTCAAACTTGGATTGCAGCCTCTTGCGGAGATTGTCGAAGCGGCTGGAGAGATTGATATGCCCTATGGGATTTCATGGATCCCGGCTCTTACGATAAAAAAAGCGCTCAGTAGGGCAGGTAAGGACCTTTCTAATATGGATCTCATTGAAATAAACGAAGCGTTCGCAGCTATGCCGTTGGTTAGCGCCAAGATTCTCGCTGACGATGACAAGGATCGATGGTTCGAGCTTCTTCAGAAAATAAATGTGAACGGTGGGGCTATTGCTATGGGACATCCTGTGGGCGCATCAGGATTGAGGATCACGATGACCATGATGTATGAGTTGCGCCGTAGAGGTGGTGGTATGGGTGTCGCAGCGATATGTGGAGGCCTGACCCAAGGAGAAGCAGTAATAATCCGCGCATAAGAGAAGGGAAGAATGATGTCTGAAATCACATATAGTCTTAATCAGTTAACAAAGGTCGCCAAGCTCGTGATAGATACCGCCGGGCCGGTTAACACCATTGGCCAGGTATTTTTGGCGGATTTGGAAAGAGCCATCGACAGGGCGATATTGGACGAAGTCCGAGGAGTGATTTTCGTTTCCGGTAAAAAGAAAAGCTTCCTTGACGGAGCGAATCTTAAGGAAATAATCACAGATCCGACTCCTGCTGTGATCCGGCATGTCACCCTTAGATATCAGGAATCCATGGCCCGGCTTGCCGGGAGCCCTTTTCCTGTGGTGGCTCTGTTGGACGGGCAGACTGCGCTGGGAGGAGGTTTTGAACTGCTGCTTTGGGGGTGCGACTGTGTATTTGCCACAGCTTCTTCCAAAATGGGGCTTCCAGAAGTAAACGTAGGTCTTTTCCCGGCGGGTGGAGGAACTCAAACATTACCGAAAGTGGTGGGGTTTAAGACGGCTGTCAATATGATACTCGCCGGCAAGGTGAGTTCCGCCGAGGAATATTCCAAAACTGGCTTTGTAACTATTTGCGATTCCAGGGAACTTGAAGCCCGTGCGATGCAGTGGATCGAGGATCATCAGGGGATCATAAACCGAAATTATGATTCTGCCTTTTCAAGCCCTCAGCCATTGAGCGAGGATGAAAAGCGAAAAATAATCGCCATAGCGAGATCACGTTATGGGATTTGCCCCCATCGTCCGTATCTGTCAGCGGCTATGGACTCAATGGAAGGCGGGTTTGAACTGCCGCTCGACGAGGCCGCCAGAAGAGATATCGACCTTTTCGTCCCTCTATTTGGTCATCCAAATACCCGCGCCAAGATCGATCTTTTCACTTTGGTTACCAGCGTTGGCCCCAGGCTGGTCAGGGTTGACGCTCGTCAGGCGGCTAAAGTGGAGAAGATTGCAGTGATCGGCTCAGGCCTTATGGGAAGTGGAATTGCACAAGTCGCTGCGGAAAAAGGTATTAAGAGCATCCTTATAGATGTGGACGCTGACACGGCTCAAAAGGCGGTGGAGAAGATTGGATCTACGCTCCAAGACCTGGTTAATCGTGGCAGATGGTCCCAGAATCGTATGACCGCCACAATGGACAACCTTGATTGGACCGATGACTACTCCAGGCTCAAAGAAGTCCCTTTAGTAGTCGAATGTGTATTTGAGAACCTTGATCTCAAACGGAAAATTCTGACCAGGGTTCAGGATGTGAATCCGGACATTTTGTTCGCATCGAATACATCCACTATCCCAATGGCGGACATTTCAGAGTTCTCTAAACGTCCGGAGAATGTAGTTGGCATGCACTACTTCTCGCCAGTGCCACTAATGCCCCTTCTCGAGGTCATTCAGGGGCCACGGTCAAGTTCCTCGTCGATTTCCACGGCTGTAACAGTGGGACGAGCCATGGGAAAGACGGTGATCCTTGTCAGTGACGGTCCGGGATTTTACACCAGTCGGACATTTGGCAGTTACGTGATGAATGGCTTCCGCCTGGCCGAGTTGGGCGTTAGCCCTTGGGACGTCGATCTGCTGGCGCTTAGGGCTGGGTTTCCCCAGGGACCTTTGCATGTTTATGGCACGGCAGGAGGCAATGTGGTCTATCATGCCGGTAGTTTTATGGCTTCTAGGTTTCCAAATCGAATGAGTATCTCGGAAACATTGGCCAGAATGTACGAGGCGGGCTATGTGGGCGCAGGCAATCCGAGCTTTTACAAGGATTATCGTAAGATGCTGCCAGACGAATCCGCAGCCGAGTTTATCGTTAGAGCCAACGGACTGCCTATCCCAAGCCCTGACGAGGCACAGGACATCTTGCTGCTAGGAATGGTGAATGAAGCTTTCTGGTGCCTGAGTGAAGGGGTTCTGCATGATTACTTCAGCATGGACCTTGGGGCTGTACTGGGAATCGGGTTTCCGGATTGCTGGCATGGACCTGCCCGTTATGTCAGCCTTAAGGGAGTTAAGTTCATAAAGCATAGACTTGAGGAGCTTTCCGAGAAGTTCAAGATCCCAGGTCTGGCCCCTGCTCCCGAGTTTGATTCACTCATAGCCTGTGGATTGGACTCCGGGTTAATATAAGGAGACACTGATGCAGGACGCATTCATAGTCAGCGCTGCGAGAACCGCTGTAGGAAAGAAGAACGGGAGCCTCTCCCAATTTCGGCCGGATGAACTGCTTGGAATTGTTCTAAGGGAAGTCGTAGCTCGGGTGGGTGTGGATCCGGCTGAAATTGAGGATGTCATAGGGGGGACCGTAACTCAGGTGGGAGAGCAGGGATTCACCCTGCCTCGCATGGGTGTTTTGGCCGCTGGTTTTCCTGATGACACTCCTGGAGTCGCAATCAATAGACAATGTGGATCCAGTCTCACGGCATTGAGTTTCGCAGCGGCCGAAATCATTGCAGGATGGCGTGACTGCGTTATAGCCTGTGGCTGCGAGGTCATGAGCAAATACTCTATTGCAGCCGAGTGGCTCAATCTCACTCTTTCCAATGGTAAACCCGCCGGTATGCCATTTGGCTCCGCTTATTTGAATCGAACGGGTGGCAAATTCGTAGATCAGGGTCAGGCGGCCGAACTCATCGCCGAAAAATGGGGCATTCAAAAGGAGGAGCTTGACGCCTTTTCTATGCGAAGCCATCAACGGGCGCATAGAGCCCAAGGCGAGGGTAGGTTTAACCGTGAGATAGTACCAGTAAAGATTCGGGGCGCAGACGGTACGGAGAGGGTTTTTGAAAAAGACGAAACGATAAGACCTGAAACCTCAATGGAGATTCTGGCTAATCTAAAACCGGTTTTCGGAACAAAAATGATGACAGCTGGCAATTCCAGTCCAATCAGTGACGGGTCCTCGGCTGTTCTACTGATGTCGTCAAGAAAGGTCAAGGAACTGGGTTTGAAGCCTAGAGCTAGAATCGTTACATCCACCGTCGCAGGAGCTGATCCCGTGATGATGTTGACAGGCCCAATTCCAGCTACGACAAAAGTAATGAAAATGTCGGGACTTGCCATGAAGGATTTCGACAGGATAGAGATTAACGAAGCTTTCGCTGCAGTGCCTCTGGCTTGGGGAAAAGAGCATAACCCGGATTGGGAAAAAGTGAACTCGAACGGCGGGGCGATAGCGCTAGGACATCCTGTTGGAAACTCCGGTTGCCGTCTGGTGGTAACATGTTTGCACGAACTTGAAAGAATCAATGGCCATTATGGCTTAATCACTCTTTGCACCGGGGGTGGCATGGCTCCCGCTGTTGTGATCGAAAAAGTCTGAATCGTTTGAAAATGGTGTGGCTTGAATCAAGAAATGAAGTGTTTGAATTATGGCTGAAAAAGAAGCTATTGACAGCCCATTTTGGGATTTTCAGGACAAGCCTCATCCTCCAGGCAAGGCTAAGATCATGGCTGCTTTGCGGACACTCCTGGGTGAAAAGGAGTTTGTTTCAATTACCATCTCCGATATAGCCAGGAACGCCGGGGTCACTGAGGCTTTGATCTACAAATATTTCAAGGATAAACGGGACCTATTGCATCAGGTGCTGGCGGAATATTTGAATTTTTACATTACCGGGACTGAGAATGAGGTTAGGGCGATTAAGGGACCGCTAAATCAACTCAGAAAGCTGATTTGGTCACACATAAACATGTATGATTCAAATCGGGTCTTTGCACGGATTCTCCTTCTGGAGGTCAGAAATTACGCCGACTATTTTCTGAGCGACGCTTATCAAATGGTTAAGCGGTACACTGATTTCCTACTTGCGGTCATTGAAGAGGGAATGAAAGACGGCTCCATCCGACGAGATATTCCTGCGGTGGCAATCAGACAATTGATACTTGGGGGCATAGAACACGCCTGCCTGCCTTCGACCATTTTCAGCCGTTCAATTGATCCAGATAAAACCTCCGATAATTTATGCGCAATCATTCTTGAAGGGATAACGCCTCGCTTCCAGCCTGCTAAAGGCTAGATTAAAACTTTAAGGAGATCTTCATGGAGATCATATCCTATACCGAAGACCACAGGATTTTTAGGGACTCGACAAGGAAATTTTTTGCCAAGGAAGTCACGCCTTACGTCGATGAATGGGAAGAAGCCGGAATAGTTCCCAGAAGCATATGGAAGAAAATGGGCGATAACGGCTTTCTTTGTATGCAGGTTCCAGAAGAGTATGGAGGATTGGGGGTCGACTTTTTCTATTCCGTGATTCTTATGGAAGAGTTGGGACGGACCAACCATTTCGGGCTCGCCGCTTTTCTTCACAGTGACATCGTGGTTCCCTACATAACATCTTTCGCTTCAGAGGAACTGAAACATAAATATCTGCCGGGTTGCATTTCCGGGGACATTATTACAGCGGTGGCAATGACCGAGCCCAATGCCGGAAGTGACCTGGCGGGAATGAGAACCACAGCCGTGGATGACGGCGATAACGTTATCATAAACGGTCAGAAGACTTTCACGAGTAACGGCATTCTATGCGATCTCGTAGTTCTAGCTGTCAAAGATCCTTCGGTGGAAGATCCTCACAAGGCAGTAGACCTTTACCTGGTGGAGGCTGGAACACCGGGTTTTGAGAAAGGGAAGAAAATAAAAAAGATTGGGTGGCACAGCCAGGATACCGCTGAGCTATTCTTCAATGATTGCAGGGTTCCCAAGGCTAACCGTCTGGGTCGCAAAGGCGGAGGATTCCCTATGCTGATGGATAAACTGCAGCAAGAACGTCTCATGTGCTGTGTTGGCGCCCAGGTGATAGCGGAAAGGACTCTTGAGGCGACCATAGATTACTGTAAGCAGCGGACTGCGTTTGGAAAGCCGATATCTAAATTCCAGAATACTCAGTTCAAGATTGTGGAAATGGCGACCGAAGTTAAACTAGGGAGAACTTTTCTCGATAAACTCATAGTTGACCATGCGGAAAACAGGAATGTGGTTGTTGATGTGTCGATGGCAAAATACTGGATAACGGATATGGCCAAAAGGGTTGTTGATGGCTGCTTACAGCTTTATGGGGGATATGGGTATTGCGAAGAATATCCCGTAGCCCGGGCATGGCGGGATGTAAGGGTCATGTCTATCTTCGCCGGAACCAACGAGATTATGAAGGGTATAGCCGCCAAGTTTATGGGGCTATAAGCGATGAGCGGAAACCACTAAGCGCTGGTGAACAGAGGAGGAAATCATGATTCTGGCGTCTCAGGAGTCGATAAAGGAGTATACAGCTCAAGGTTGCTGGGGCTCAAAGACCTTGCTTGACCACTTCTACGAGCATGCGGTCAAAATGCCCGACAGAACGGCGATCGCCGATCCGCTTAACAAGGAGGCTCTTCTCGGAACAACTCCGGATCATGTCTCTTACTCCGAACTCTCCAAAGCAGTTGATGGTATGGCTACGGCGCTATTCCATTCTGGAATCGAAAAGGATGACATAGTCATGGTCCAAATGCCCAATTGCTGGGAATTGGCCATGTTGTACCTCGCGATATGCAAGGCGGGAGCCATCATATCCCCGGCCGCCATGCAATGGAGATCAAAAGATCTTGGTTATGTCGCGGATTTGACACGAGCGAAAGCCATTATAACCGTTGAATCCTTTCATGGTTTCGATCATCTGGCCATGGCAAGGGAAGTTCAACAGAAAAACCCTTCCATCAAGACCATTTTTACGTACCAGGATGTCCGACGAATGATGACTGAAAAGCCGGACCCCAGAGTTTCTGAAATTCCAATCGATGGAAACGATATCTTCACAATCTGCTGGACATCAGGAACTGAAGCCCAGCCCAAAGGGTGTCCGCTGAGCCACAACAACTGGCGCTGTCAATCCTCTTTGGCCTGTGGCCCATGCATACAGCCTGGAGATGTGCAGCTCACGGCCGGGCCGTTGGTGAACATGGCGTCTGTGGGAACTGTGTTTGTGCCGTGGCTTCTTCAAGGTGGAACCATGGTCCTCCATCATCCGTTTGACCCGATGTTGCTGCTTAAGCAGATGGTCACGGAAAAGATTAATTATACATTATTAGTGCCTGCAGTGGTTAACCTTATACTTAAGCACCCTGCCGCTGCGCAATTCGATCTAAGTTCCATAAGAGCCATAACCGTGGGATCAGCTCCAACATCCATATGGGCCATGGAGGAATTCAAGAAAAAGTGGAATGTCGACATTGGGAATATCTGGGGACAAAACGAGGGGACTGCCTTTGTATCAAGTGTTCAGGACATCCCTGACGTTAATATCAGGGTCGATCAGTTCCCCAATTATGGCGCTCCAGGCAGCGCATGGTCGGTTCCTGTAACGAAGTTCATAAGAACCAAGGTTGTAGACGCATCCGGAACGGAGTTGACAGAACCCGACGCTGTTGGTGAACTTCTTTATCGTGGACCTAATGTGATTCCAGGCTATTTCAGGCGACCAGACCTGGTGGAGAAATCGTTCGACTCAGAAGGTTTCTTTCGTACCGGCGATCTATTCCAAGTAAAGGGTGACCGTTATCTTAAATTCTTTGACCGGGCCAAGGATATAATAATCAGGGGCGGTTTTAACGTCAGCGCTCTGGATGTTGAGAACGCTCTTCTTGCGCATCCTGCGATCCAGGATGTAGCGGCTGTGGGGATGAGCGATCCGGATCTGGGGGAACGAACCTGCGTATACGCTGTGCCGAAAGAGGGGCAAGACCTTGCGTTGGAAAGCCTGGTAAGCTTTTTGAAAGAAGCAGGGATGGCTGTTTACAAGCTCCCTGAACGCCTGGAAGTTGTAAAAGCGATCCCGAGAAATTCAGTAGGCAAGATTTTAAAGGCCGAACTAAGGAAGGACATCGCTGCAAAGGTCAAGGCCGAAAACTAGCTCGTACTGCGATTGCGAAGTCATATGTTCAGTCTGAGCTATGATGGCCGAAATATGGGTATTGGATCTGTGGGGTGGACAGTGGAACCTATTCCGTAAAACAGGAATTCCCCACGGATCTACCCCGTAAATAGAGTAGGCCTAACGCTCATTTTTGGGAGGATTTGCTTTCATGAGCCTGCCAACTGAAATAGTTAAACCCTTGGTCGAGAAAAAAGTCGCCTTCCTGGAACGGATGAAACTCCAGGTTCTGGAATTGAGCCGGGGCCATGTAAAATTATTCGCGCCTTTGAAAGAGAATGAAAATCACATCGGTGGTGTATACGCCGGGGCAATATTTACATTAGCCGAAATCCCGGGCGGCGCATTGTTTTACACCAGTTTCGATGAAACTAAATTTTACCCTGTTGTGAAAGAAATGACGATCCAGTTTTTGAGGCCCGCAAACACGGATTTGTCTATTGAAATTTCACTTTCAGAAGCGGAGATTGAGCGTATCGCAGTCGAAGCGGCAGAGAAGGGAAAGAGCGAGTTTATACTTACAGGCGAGATCAAGGATCTTGATGGCCAAGTGGTGGCTCTCAGTAGAGGGGTTTACCAAATACGATCCATAGAGACGTTGTCGAAAGGTTGTTCCAAGACAAAAACTGACCGCGAATGATATATATAGCTTTATCGGCGCGATCGAAATGATAACGACGCTGGTTTTCCATTAAAAAAGGAGTTCTAAAGGTTATGTCCCAAGCGCTATCCGGACTTAAAGTTCTTGATTTGACCATGAATTTGCCTGGACCTTATATGACATGGCTTTTGGCTCTTTTAGGCGCTGATGTGGTCAAGATCGAAAATCCTTCAGGGGGAGATTACGCTAGAGCCCTTATGGGCGATGGACAAAGTTCTCCTTTTTTTGAGGCGGTAAACAGAAACAAGAAAAGTGTGGCCCTGAATCTGAAACACCCCGAGGGCAAGAAACTTTTTCTGAAACTTCTGAACCGTTACGATGTTCTTGTGGAAGGATTTAGACCAGAAACGATGGAAAGACTGGATCTGGGTTTTGATGTTCTATCCGCCATCAATCCCCGGCTTATTTATGTTTCAATTAGTGGCTATGGGCAGTCCGGGCCAAACAAGATGAGGGCTGGTCACGACCTTAACTACCTGGCGCTCGCAGGAATTATAGGCATGACGGGTTCTCGCAATGGAGAACTCGCAATGCCGGGCGTCCAGATCGCTGACTTGGCCGGAGGCAGTCTCATGGCCCTGACTGGATTGCTTGCCGCCATAATCCAACGGGATCGGACGGGAAAAGGCCAATTCGTGGATGTCTCCATGTATGACGGGGCCTTCTCAATGGCCACTATGGTTTTCGCCGGCGTCGAAGCCGGCATGGAGTTTCCTGAACCTGGAAAGATGATGCTGAATGGCCGTTTTCCCTGCTACGGTCTTTACAAGACGTCAGATGGCCGTTACATGTCATTGGGAGCGTTGGAGTCCAAGTTCTGGAAAAATTTCTGCATGGCTGTCGGCAGGGAAGATTTGCTTGGCGCCCAATTTGGGGGTCCGAAAGTTATAACTGAACTTGCCGGACTGTTCGCTTCAAAGACACAAGATGAATGGACTGAATCTATGGTTACTGCCGATGCGTGCTGCGAACCGGTTTTGAATCTTAACGAAGCGGCCGATTCTCCTCTAACACGTGCCAGGTCAATGGTAAGTAGCGATCCTGAAGGCAAGAGATCCCTAGGATTCCCGTTGAAGCTCTCTGAAAGCGAGCCACCTGCAGATGTACCCGCTCCAGCGCTCGGTCAGCATACCAAAGAGATCCTTGCCGGCCTTGGAATCACTGAAAAAGAACTCCAATCTCTTGCGGGTGAAGGGGCAATATAGGTTTCTCCTAGGGATAGTAAATTTTGCGAAACACAAGTGATGGATCTTGAAACTCCAAGCCTCACATGGCCGAAGGGTCGTAAGAATGGAATCACGCCAATGAAAAAACCAATTTATTTGGATTACAACGCTACCACTCCACATGACCCTGAAGTGATAAAGGCCATGACGCCATTCCTTACAAATCACTTCGGCAATCCCTCCAGTTCCCATTGGTATGGGATGCAGACAAGAAGAGCTGTGGAGAAAGCGCGTGAACAAGTGGCGTCTCTGCTCAAATGCGATCCAGATGAGATTGTTTTTACCAGCGGGGGAACGGAATCAAACAATTACGCTATTAAAGGTTTTGCGTTCAGTCATCAGGATAAGGGAAATCATATAATAACTTCTCAGATTGAACATCCTGCGGTCATTGAAGTTTGCAAGTATTTAGAATCTCATGATTTTGACGTCACCTATTTGCCTGTTGATTCACTCTGCATGGTGAAGATTTCGGATGTTGAGAAGGCCATAACTCCTCAAACCATTCTGATCACTATCATGCAAGCAAACAACGAAGTAGGGACTATCCAACCGATAGAACAGATTTCACAGATTGCCCGGGAACACGGAGTCGCGCTTCATACGGACGCTGCCCAATCAGCCGGAAAGATTTGTGTCGACGTCAATAGGTTGGGGGTGGATCTCCTTTCCATCGCTGGGCACAAACTATATGCGCCTAAAGGAGTTGGAGCGCTTTATATCCGAACGGGAACCCAACTTGAAAAATTCATGCACGGAGCCGGCCATGAAAACGAAAAACGAGCCGGAACAGAGAATGTGCTTGGGATAGTGGGACTCGGAAAAGCTTGCGAGATTGCGGCCAGAGATTCAGAGCGGAATGTCGACCATATGCGAGAGATGCGGGATAATCTCTTTTCGGGGATAATGGAAACTTCTGGGCACATTCAGCTCAACGGCCATCCAGAGAAGAGATTGCCTAACACCCTCAATGTAAGTTTCAAGGGAGTCAACGCAGGCGAACTTCTTGCCGAAATTAGCGGAAAGGTGGCGGCTTCCGCCGGTTCCGCATGCCATTCCTGCGACCCAATAATTGTTTCTCCAGTGCTTCAGGCAATGAGGGTTGCGCCGGAATGGGCAATGGGAACAATTAGATTTTCGGTGGGGAAGTTTACGACCACAGCAGAGATTCATGAGGCGACATAGAATTGTTTCAGAGGCTCTCATCAAAATTCGAAATGACTTGAAAGGATCCAAGCGGCACGAATAATTTGCCTTTGTGCTTACTTCTACCTTATCGAGGAACGACCACGGGCACTGATTTTGGAAAGATTTGCATTTCCAAGGGAGTACACCCGTAATGATCCCCATCAAGTTGGACAGGAGCGGTATGCGCGGATTCTATTCTTACATGCGTTCCTGTGAGTGTTATCACTTCGGGTAACCGTGAAATGCTTCTTGTAATGCCTCCCACAAAATATTTGAAGAGAGCTGGTTTGGCACCATCAGGAAATACTCTAATGTGAAAAAGACCTGAGTCAAGTCGCGCATCATCGGCAAAGACAAAAATACCCCCATAGCAGCGAAGCTTAAGAACCATTGCCATTTGGCCAATCACCGGCTCGGCACCATCTACAAATACTTTAAGATTGTTTGGCCAATAGGCGAAGAAGGACTTGATGATAGGCCGAATATATCGGAGATAGCCCATCTTGTGGCTGCGAGTTTCCTTGACGTGTCGGGCGACAAAAGAGTCAAAACCCACACTTGCGACCATTAGGAACCTTCTGCCTGAAGCAACGCCCATGTCAATTCGGGAAATGCCGCCTGTTTCCAATACCCGCGCGACACCGGAAGCGGTCTTTGGGATCCCAAGTTCTTTTGCAAGCATGTTGGCTGTGCCGCAACCCATATGAAGGATCGGAACCTTGGATGGGTCATTTAGTCCATTCAGGGCCTCATTAACTGAGCCGTCTCCGCCTACAATGACGATCCGTTCTATTTCAGGGGTTATTAAAGAAGCCCGTTCAAGTGCGTCCCCAGGTTTCCGTGACAGAAAAACTTCTACCCTGTGCCCGTTATATTCCAGGATTTTGGCCAGGCTGCGTGCCCTTTGTTCTGCCTTTCCGGCTCCGGCTGCTGGATTGCCTATTATCAGGACATTCATGACTGGCTCCCTGTCGTGATTTTATACATCATAGAGAGCCAAAAAACACCAAAAGTCTTGGCCAGCGCTTAAAAGGGAGTCCTGACGGCAAAAGCCAGACAGATGCGGGCAATAAAAAATTGACGATAGCAGTATACCCTTGGTATATTAATTATATTATGGAATTTGAATTTGACCCTATCAAGAGTGATGGCAATAAAGAAAAACATGGGATCGACTTTTATGAAGCCCAATCTCTATGGAATGACCCAGATTTAATTGAAGTCCCCGTTAGAACCAGTGATGAGCCCCGATTCCTGGTAATCGGAAAGATTTCAGGAAAACATTGGTCAGGAGTTATCACTTATAGATCTGAAAACATAAGAATCATCTCTATTAGGCGGTCGAGAAAGGATGAGGTTGAAATTTATGAAAGCTTCTGAGTTTGACACAAAATTCGATCAAGGCGCCGAAATCTCCAAATATATAGATGTATCTAAGGCTAAAAGACCGCGACACGAACAAAAAAGGGTGAACGTAGATTTTCCTTTGTGGATGATTCAACTATTGGATAAGGAAGCAAAACGTCTCGGGGTCCCTCGACAATCTGTCATCAAGGTTTGGATAGCGGAACGTCTGGAAAAAGCTTCTTGAGAGAAGATTATTTCACAGGAGATAGAATTGTAGACTGGACGCAAATCTGAGAAAATGTCTAGATTCGATAGGTTTTGATGATTCATTCCTGAATTCAACGGTACATGTTACGATGTTATCAGGTTCCTCGGCACGGTCTTTAGGAGCTTTCCGTCATGAGACGGTCAATTATCCTGTTCGTCTCGGTAACAATCGTCATAGCAAGCGCTACGCTGGTAGCGTTTTTGTTTTTCCTTCCAGAATCAGATGCGGTCCGTCGCTATGCCGAAAAGCGGTTCAGTGAAACCACAGGCTTGAATGTCACAATTAAATCGTCTCGGATATCCTATTCGTTTCCGTTAAATGTTTCCATCCGCCTAGGTCAAGTGGAAGCGACTGATGGGGATGAAAATGCGATATTTGCCGCTGAATCAATTGCGTTTTCCACATCTTTAGCAGGGATACTGGCACAAGATTTTCTCATTAATGACGTGGTCGTTGACTCTTTCCGTACATGGCTATCTTTGGAAAGAGATGAGACCCTGAAGATACCAATTCTTGATGTTTTTAAAAATTTACACGATTCTCCAGTCAAAGACTCGCTAACTCTAGACTGGGTTAATGGCAAATCACACGAAACAACCACTCAGAATAGCCAGGAAATCATTCGGCCTCATTTGCTGGAAGGGTTTACCCTGAAGCTCCGAACAATTGAGTTGAATAGGGGGCGCATAATCTTGATCGACAGGAGAGAGAATGTCTCCAAGGAAACAGGCATTTGCTTCGATGACATTGGGGGCAAGGTGAGTCATGAGAGTTCCGATGGAAAAACATCTGTGGATTTGACAACTACTTTGACTTCCGACAATCAGCCTAGAGGGACAACGAAGATCCGAGGATTTGTTCAGATGGATCTGTCTACTGGGGAACAGTCAATCGGCAAGCTAGAATTGTTTTCAGAGTCGTTGGATCCAAGGATACTGGCACCGTATTTGACCTGTCATGACATCTATAGGTACATAAAGAACCTGGATGTAGGAGTTGAATTGAGGTTGGAGGAATTTTCCGACTCAGAAAGGCGGATTCACGTCACTGCGTCAGTTCGATCTCCTGAGGGACTGGGGATTAACCTTATTTCCAATGCGCTACTAGGCAATGATCTTAAGGGAATCCGGGATGCGCATTTTCTCTGTGACGGACACAATATCCCCCTATATTTGATTGGAAACTGGTTGCCAGTGGTTGTGCCGCTCCGAAGAAACCTTGGCGCTGTCAGTTTTGGCGTAGAAGCAACTGGCAGGATTGGAAACTGGAGGATGAAAGGTAAGGGCTCCATCGAGAATGCCGTCCTTTCAAGCAGTTCGCCTCTCTCTAAGGATCCAATCAGGGTGTCTGCAGGTTTTGAGCTTTCTCCCAAAGAATTGAACTTGATTAGTGTTGAAGCGTCAGGGGCATCCAGGCTTCTATGGATAACGGGAAAAGTGTTAAATCCTCTCTCCAGAGAACCTGCGCTGGATCTAAAGTCGGAACTCTCAATTTCGACCGAAGGTCTCTGGAACTTGGCCGGTTATAGTCCGGACAATAGACAAATTGTAGGTCCAATTTTGGCTAAAGCAACTATCAAAGGTAGTCCAAATTTGTTGCTTGTAGATGTTGAGGCGGATCTGGATAAAGTGTCTTGGGCGAATAGTCCCAAATATTTGAACTCTAGTGCCACCACCAGCCCCTTTATGGCCACGATTCAAGTTTCTCAGTTTGGTTCAAAAGACGCTGCTGTGGAAGGCAAAGGAAAGCTTACTCTCAATTTTATTCCCCGTGGCACAGAAAATGCCGCCGAAGGACTCGGAGTGCTTATGAAAGGAAGAGTCCCTTTGGTCGCCAAGTTTTCGGGGAATTCTTCTAAAGCTGTTTGGTCAATGGAAGGCGATTTGACAGGATTAGGGCTTGGTTCAAAAGGTTGGCCCATAAAAGCGGTTGAGGCTAAAGCGCAATTTGATGCGGCAGGTAGGTGGTCTCCGGAAGGTCTAGTCCTAGAGGTTGGCCATCTTAAAGCGCCTGGGCTGGCTGTGACAGCAAGAGGTTTAGTCCTTGACAGGCATGGCGATTTTGGAAAACTCAATCTGGATCTAAAATCGGCCGATGCGGGAGAGTTGTTCTCACATGACAAACTCCTATCAAGAATGGGAATCTCCGGGATGCTCAAAGCGTCCTTGGTAATGGAGAATTCACAAACCGGCCCCCGTAATTCCGGCAGCGTCTATCTGAGTTCCTTAAAATGCTACCCCAAAGGGGCGCACTGGAACCTCAACATCATAAGGGGAAAGGTGGAATTCTCGGACCAATTTCTAACAGTCTCAGATGTGGCGGGAAGAATCAACGGATACGTGGAGTCTTCGTTCCTTGTGTCTGGAAGTCTAAAAAATGCTCGATCATTCGACGGACTAACTGGCAATTTTGCTTTGGCGATGGGTAAGGGGAGGGTGAAGGGCGACCGTATAGTTCCAGTCTTTACTACGTCACACAGCTTGCTTGCAAATATCATCAAACCTCGACCTGTAGCAATGAAAGGAGATTTCATCGAATTCGATGAGGTGAGGGGGGATTTTGCCGTGCGGGCAGGGCAATTGATTACCAACAACTTTCAAATGAAAGGTCAGGAAATTATCACCGCAGCGCTCAGTTCTCTGAAAATGGACACTCTAGAACTCAATGCCGTTCTTGGAATACAAACAAATGTTATCGGCAGTGAGACACTAGAAGCGGTTCCAGGATTAAAGGAATTGATGGAAAGACGCAGGGACAATTTGCCGAAAGCCCCAGTGACGGTTTTCGGGCGGATATCCGGTTCCTTGCTATCCTCCCTGAACGTAGACCCACTAAAAGACAGCGAAATTGACCGATCTGACCTCCAAAGATTGGAGAAAATCATGAAAGGGTCGAATTAACCGGATCAGATCTGCCATTTGAATTTTCCGAATGTCGCTGGATTTGTAAGCTCGTCCGGCACTACTATCCCAAAGACAGCGTTTTCCTGCCGAACCTTGATCTTTATATTCTTTACCGGCAGTGTGATTTCCTCTTGTCTAGGGTAGCGCTTTCCCTCGTTTGTTGTGAAAAACTCGACGACACGCATGGCCCGCTGAACCTTTCCATCACTCCCCGTTTGTTCCAATTTCACCAAGTCAAAAGAATCTTTGGTTATCCAAACAAGACGAGCTTCTTTGGAATCCAGGCCAGATATTTCAACCACGTAGCAGGGTATTCCATCGACCTCCTCTTCCCTTAAAAGCGTTTCCTTTTCTCCTTTTTCAGGAATAAGAGGTTGAAAATCAGCCATTGTTAGTCCGGTTCCGCCTATGTCAGTCGCAGGATCCTTAACGTCAATTTGGAAAACTTCGTCGGTCGCGGGAAGATACATATAACCTTCCGGATCCTTAGACGGATTTAAGTGACAGAGGATGCGCACGCCCTTGGAATCCTCCGGTTCCGAGAAGTCAATAAAGACAACCGTATTGTCTTTTTCCACCTGCCCCATGACCCACAACGAATGCTGAGAGACCCTCTTGTTTCCATGAAATGTTTCAATTTCAAGGGCGGCTCGGAAAGATTCTCCTATTTGGCTCTTTTGCGCTTTTTCAACTAATTCCTTTCCAGTCATCGCCATTGAAATTTCACAAAAGCACATAGATGCCGCCACGAGGACAACAACAAAGGACATATTTCTGATTGAAGACATATCACAACTCCTTACTGTCCAGAATACGCGTCCGCCTCAAAGGGCCCCAAAGCTAGGGCGGACAGTGGCTCTGAAACGCTCAAAGCGCTTAATTACTAATAAAAAGATGGTTTCCCGAGACCTTAGGCCGGATAGTCGCTATTGCTCACCCGATAGGAGGCGCAAAGCCCCATCAATTTCAAACGGTAGTTCATCTTTGTTAAATGTCCCTAAGGTTATGTGACTCTCGATTTCACCGTTTTCAAGGTTTAGCAGCTCACTATCGACTTTGATCCCATCTTTGGCCGACACAACGTCAATAACAAGCACTCTCGCTACCCCCAAAGCCTTTTTGAGTGTCTCAAAGGTCATGTCTCGTTTTTCGGTCGAAACCTTACCTTCTTTAACCGCCTGTTCCACTTCCCGTGGAGACACAAAAGAATATTTTTCCCTCAATTTATCGTCAGGATTAAGATTCGCATACAATGAATTTATCCATTCCTGGCTGATTGAGGTAGAAAAGTCCTTGAAATACATTATAATAGCGACTTTGGGCCCAGGAATCTCCCGGGTAGGGGCTTTTGGAGTGAGATCTTTTGGTTGGGCAACGACTGGGTAGCCTGATTCATCCCAATTTTCACCACTAAGTCCCATAATAGGCAATTTCCCACCCCATGGCATGATCAAGATCAACACTAGGACTATGGCTACAGCAGTGGCCATCGCCATAGCCGGAATGCGTGAAAATGAACCTATAAATTCTTTAACCGTTGAAATAGTTTTCTCAAGAAAATCACTGCCCGATTTCTTGAAGGCAGGGTCTCCTTTGATTGCTCTCGCAAGCGCATTAACGGCTAATCTTACCGGAGCGAGGGAAGGGACTCCGTCTCTGGCGCCTCGTAGTAACTCTATGGTTCTGTTAATTCGCTCTAACCTCAATTCAGGTAGCTCTCTCTTGGTCTCGTAGAAGCGCAGAACTGCGATGGCCTGCGTCAACTCCAGCCGGCGAGCCATCTCTGAATGGATTTCCACCTGATTGATATAATCGGAAAGAAAAATTGGGTCACCACATTCCGATGAAGATGGCAACCTGAACGACCCCAAACCAAAATGGGCGCTAATGTCAGAATCAAGAGGGATTTTTTCCACGGATCTAAGTGGACAGAATAATCTCCCAATTTTATCGCTTCGGAGCTGGTACTCAGTGACAAGTGATTCTTCTAACCGCTTCAGAGTGTCCACTATGTCTTTTTGTTGGCGATGACCAGGAGCCGATTTACGAAAGAGAGTCGTATATTGTGAGAGACGTTCTTTTACTTTTGAAGCGCCGGACGGTTCGAAACCAAGGATATCCTCTGGGTGACCAAACGGAATTGGCCTTGCCTGTTCAGGTGGAGGGTCTTGTTCACTCATCCTCTTGGTAGGCATGGCGATTCCGTCGTCTCCGACAACCGACAAGCGGGGTAGCCCTGAACGATCTTTGAGACCATTCCTTGGCGTTATAATTTCAAGACGTTCCAGATCTTGGTATGCTCTCACCAATGCGTAAACGGTTCCAGCCACGGCCTGATTGTACAGATACCTGGCGTCATCGTTCATTCGTTCTCCGGTAAGATACCACCTCCAAAAATTTTCTCCGGCTTGCCACAACTCCGACCACGATGTGGAAGTGGATCTGTTGAGCGTTTCGCCTGTCTTGACGCTTAAGGCGTAGACGAAAGACTCCACGTCGAATCGGCCCTGCAAAGGCCCGTCAATCGCCGTCAATCCAGGCTCGAAAGGTTGAGTCGACATCATTTCGCGAACAAGATTCGGATTTACATCAATGTCATGACTGTATACCCTTGACTGGACATAATTTTCCCAGACCTGATGCCCGAATCCCAAAGCAGGTCTCACATGTTGTGGCGAACATGCGTCAGCAATGGCATGGAAAACAGGTCCGAGGAGTTGAAGTCCGACAATGTGGGAATTTGGTCCATTTACCTCAAGTGGCTCGTTTTGTCTTTTGAGGAAGTATGTGTAGTAAAATCTCACTAGCACGGTCCAAGGAGCGAAGGTAGTGTTTACAATTTCTCTCTCAAAATTATCCCGCCATTCGGGGGCCCCTTTGGTCCAGGACGGCCTTACCCTTCTCAAGACAGGCGAATGATCTTCGTCCACAAGACCCTGCAGATAGTCGGAAATGCCCTTTACAACAAATGAGTCAAATCCCTGCATTGAAGAGGCCTGGTAAGAATATCCCTCGGCGGTGGACCACGGATTTGTCGGATCCGGATGAGGATTGATAAAATGGTTGAACGCCGTAAACATGTGTCCGCAAAAGCCAGTTACATTACGCTTCGTTTCCCAGGGAAGGACAGGTATTCTGATTGACAAGTCGCCAAACTTGTCAGTATGCCATGATTCAAAACCGGCCAATCGCTCTATTGCGCTTTTCCCAGCCGGTAGTTTCTTCGACGGTTTTCGTTTCTCCGTAAGATAGTTCGAGGGTCTGCAACGCCCGCTTTTGCAATTCATCGCCGTGGGCCTTAATGTATGCGACAGCGTCGCATACTATCCAGTAATGGACCCTGCCATTCATGCTTTTGTCCCGACGTTCACCGCAGAGATACTTTCTTTTTCTACGACTTTCTGGATGACGTTCCTGATCCATGGGAAGGTCAGGATCATTGACTGCATGAAAATCAGATCAGCAAACATTCCCATGAAAACAGCGGATGCGACAAGAATACCAAATGAAACCGCCGCCTGAAACGGAGTAGCCAGCATCGCCAGGAATCCAAGTAGAGTCACTATCGACCACGACGCCATGGGCTTGGCCGCCAGGCGGTATGCCCTGAACATGCAGGACTCTACATCTTCGCCAGGATTCAGTTTTATTTCCCGTTTGAGTTGCGTAACAAATTGAATAGTGTTGTCCACAGCCAAACCGATGGCAACTGTCGCAGCAAATACCGTGACACCATCGAGAGGTATTCGCATATAGCCCATGATTCCAAAGACCGTAGCGACTGGAGGGATATTGGGAATGAGGCTTATCAAGCCGAAAAGCGGTGTGCCCATTTGAAACATCATCAATATTGCGATTATACCAATAGCGACAAACATCGATTGAATTTCCGAGCTGATGAGGTCTTCTCCCTGGGCTGCGACGACCACGAGTTCCCCTGTTACAGTAGTCGCGGCGTCATTGCCCATGACTGATTCTGCCGTAGATTTGATCCTCCCCACGGTATCCATCACTGGCACCGATGGATCGTTGTTTATCCTGACAGTGATGTTCAGTCGATTGAATTCATTGTTGAGATGTTTCCGTATTAGACGTTTCCCATCCGAAGTGAACGAGGTCAGAAACAAAACCTGTGGAAGAACCTTTGGATTTGTAAATAAATCGTCAGAGTCAGCTGGGTCTTTCTTCACAATGCCTCGAACGTACTCCAGCAAAGGCATTAGAGAATCAGTGGAAACTACTTGGGGTATTTCCTGCAGACGGGTTTCCAACTCTCTGACCTTTTGCCACATAGAAGCCTTTTTGAAAGCCCCGTCTTTTGCTTCAAGCAACAATTGAACAGAATGTATGCTAGCTAAATTCGCTTCCACGAATCTTATATCCTTTACCTCAGGTCGGGCCTCGCCGAGTTGATGGAGAATCTGTGGGTCAGATCGTATGAAGGGTATTCCGGAAAGCATTACTACGATGATGACAAAGCCGGATACTGTGTAAAGACGATAATGATTCCTTATAGAATTCATAACCGCATTCAGCAGTCCGGACGAGCTATCCGCTTTTTCTCCATCCTTTACCTGTAAATCCATGGACTTCAGGGAAATAATGAAGGTGGGTATAAGGATCATCGCAAGACAGAAGGCTAAACTTATACCCAATGACATTACCAGGCCCAACTGAAAGACCATCGGGATGGATGTGATCATACAGGAACCAAAACCAACGGCGGTTGTAGCAGAACAGATGAAAAAAGGTCGCGAAAGATAACGGACAGTCTGCTTTACAGCTAGAATTCTGTCAGGGACATCCTGGTGAAACTGGTTGTACCTGGTAACCATGTGGATGACCATTTCCAGGGTGGTGATAAGAATTAATCCGAATGACAGGCTGGTCGTGGCGTTCAAAGGGATCCTCAGGACGGCCATAATTCCGAGAACCCAAAGGACGCAAATACCGAGGATCCCCATAGTTACAGCAGTAACTGTGGCATTCCGGAAAACGTAACCGGTAACGGTCAGGCAGATTAGAGTGCAAAGTATTCCGAAGATCAGGGCAGTCTTGAGTGTGTATTTGAGAATGGCCTGACGAAGTTCCGCTTGCCCGACTATTCGATAATCTGAATCCCTGGGTACGTTGGATTTCACTATATCCTTAATCTTGGAGAGAATTTCTTTATTTGCGTTGTGGTCAAACTTCCAGTCCTCATGAATGCGAACGAGGATACCTATGGTTTTCTGGTCTTTAGAAATAAGTAGATCTACAATTGGTAGGGCTTTCCGTACTTTTTCGAATACCGCTTTATCTGGAAATATCAACTCATCGTTTTCGTTTAAGACGAGGAGTTGGTTCGAAAGCTTTTCACCACGTTTCTGGTGTACCTTCAGATTAGTTAGACTTAATGCCTCGACTATTCTATCGAGTTGGCCCAGTTTGTTGGTAATCATGTTCACGGAGGCCAACATCTTCGGATCATCAATGGGAATCGTTGGTTTTATTGCAATTACAACATATTCGTCATCATCAAAAAAATCCCGGAACTTTTGATACTCATTGAATGAAGGTGAAGAAGTTACCAAAACTGATTTCAGGGTAGGGTCTACCTTTATATTCGGAATAAGAACTGAAAGAACTATAGAGAGTATAGCTACGATCCCGACAAGAACCCATCTGTAGTTTACAAGAAAATCTATCCTGCTTTTCCCCGCTAATGCCGCTATCTCATGATCTGTCATTCCCTATCCCCTTAAATGCGCCGTCGCAATTATTTAGTAGCATATTACGAATGCATCTTGGTCGAAGATGGATACGATGTCTTTTTCGATCCCTAACAGATCACTGAATTTCTATCTATCTAAGTTGTTCGTGTAAAGTTTTGCAATGTGACAGGTCGTATTTTCGATTACCTAGGAATGCCCAGGGTAATTTTCTCTGATGAACAGATATTCGCTAGTAGTTAAGCCTACTTCACTGTCGGTTCCAAGTCAACTTTGTTAAGAATATCTTTTACATTTTTATTTTACTTTTGACCCGCACGATTCTATAATGTAGGCTAAAGCGAAATATTATTAATTATGAGTTCCATGATAACATTTTAAGTCCCTCAGGTGCTTCTTGATTCGACCCATGCTGACAATAGTCAAACAAGATTCTGTCAATGCTAAAACCCATAGTGATCTGAGTTAGATAAAGAAACTTTTAGAAACGTTAGTGACTGTCCACTCAAGGCGCTTTTCATGGAAATTGCGTCTCGACAAACTTAGGAATTTCTTGTTTCCGTCAATGGTGGGTCGCCATCAATAGCTGTTCCTTGAGGCTAAGGCGAGTTTCGAACTGAGGGAAAGGTAAGAATAGACGCTCAAGACCGAAGCGGGAAATTTTTAAGGATCTAAATAGCCTAAAACAAGTTAAAGAAGGGGAGGACAAGATGATAATCATATCCGGACTTAAAATTAATTGGTTTCGCAAGCGCCTCACTCTTTCTGGGTTCGCCATAGCGCTTCTGATCCTTTTGGTCTTTGTTTCGCCGCAGGAATGTCTCTATGCGTCTGGCGGGGGCCACGGGGGAGGCGGAGGTCGTGGTGGCGGGGGAGGAATCGGATTTGGAATCAATATCAATCTCACGCCAGGGTTGAGACCATCGCCAGGAGCTGTTCCCGCTGAGGATACAGGGGTTTCAATTCCAGACATTTCCGATTCCGGGAATGAGCCGAAAGCGCCACGACGCCCAGTAGCGGTCATTCCAGCTCGCAAACTGGAAAGTCCTCGTGTTTTGTACCTGACCGAGTTGGCCATAGATATCGACAAGACTCTTATCGAGCTTGCGAGAAAGGACCCCGCGTCAGCGGTTAAACTTTACAAAAATGCTCTTGCGCAAGCCCAGAAGCAGCGAGATGTCCAAGGGGAGATGACCGCTCTAGAAAACCTTGGACACATTTATTTCCTAACAGGGCAGTTCCAAAAAGGAACTGAGTTTTACGACAAGGTTTTAAAAATTGCCCGTGGTCTTAAAAATCCTGAACAGGAAGCCGTCGCTCTGCGCAATTTAGCGGCGATTCATATTGCCTGGGCTGATTATGATGATGCGGAAGCTTTGAATGAGGAGGCTTTAAAGCTTTTTGCTGACAGGTCATCCTCCCGTGGAGCCCAGATGACGCTCAACAACATAGCAGTTATGGAAAAGAATCGAGGTCGTTTCAATCGCGCCGCACAGGATTACGCAAGAGCGCTTGAGGCAAACAAGGAAGCTAATCTTATGCGGATTAAGACCTTGACCAATCTCGGAAATCTCTTTGCAGCGCGTGGCGAGCCTGTGAAAGCGTCTGAATCGTTTCAGGCAGCTGCTGATCTTTCGGGAAAAATAGCTGATTCGAAGGCTCAAGGTGACGCTCTATTGAATCTTTCGAAAGTTCAACTTGAAAATGGTGAGGCCGACAAAGCTCTCGAAAACAGCAAAAAAGCTCTTGACTCATTTTACAAGGTCGGCGCTCCTCCAGATTATGCCAAGAAATTAATAGGGAACATTTGCTTAGACCTTGGCAAGATTCAAGAAGCTGAGTCGTATATCAAGGAATCGGATTTTGATTCTTCACTAGGTAGGCTTTATCTGGCCAAAGGGGATCTTGACACAGCCAAGAAGCATTATGAACAACTCATGAAGACGGCCGAAAAGGCGGGTAATCTGGATGAACTTTTTACCGCTTATACTGGTCTAGGTAAGGTTTACGAAGCGAAAAAAAACTATGCTCAGGCCTCCCAGTATTATTCCAAAGCAGTAGATTTGACCGAGGACATGCGATCAGTCCTTCTTCTTTCGGAGAGGCAAAACTTCTTCGCGGGAAAGATCAACGGGTTTTATCGTTCAGAACCAGGAAAAGGACTGGTTAGGGTAACCCTGAAGCAGGACAAGGCATCTCAGAGCATCTATCCAAGCGAACTAACAAGAGCCAGGAACTTTGCCGACACACTGGCTCAGAAACTTGATGGTGATTACTTTGGGGTCCCTGCCGAAGTGCGCCAGGAAGAGATGGAGGTTACTGACAAACTCGCATCCCTAAAAATGGGGATGGACGCGATCCCAAAGGACATGGACAAGGATAGGCTTAACGACATAAAACGCCAAATCAAAGCTGCTGAGACGGAAAGAACTGCGTTTCTGCGAAAACTCCGCGAGAAATACAAAGATTACGCGTCAATAAGATACCCGACTCCCGTAAAACTCGAAACATCGGCTTTGAATCCTAACGAATTCGTGATGGTTTTCGATGTTACCAGCGAAGGGGTAGGGACGCGCCTAATTAAAGGAAAGAAAGTAGTCAGAGGGAATTTTATCGAGTGGAAACCTGAGGAGATGGAAAAGGCTGTGATGAATTTTCAGCGATCATTTAATGGGCGTGATCTCCGCTCTTTTGATGCAGACCTTTCCGCTAGAATCTACAAGCGACTAATGGGCGATTCTCTCAAAGATGTGCCTGTGGGGGTCCCGATTACCATTATTCCTGATGGTGTGCTTGCATTGTTGCCGTTCGAAGCCCTCGTCGTAGATGGAACAGCAAACTGGCGGCAGGGGAAATGGGGAGATTATCCTGACGGCTTGAGTTATCTCGGTGATCGCAATCCCCTGGTGTATGGTCAATCTCTCACAGCCCTTACCATCACGCGAGGGCTCAAGGAAAAGGCCAAGACTAAATCAGCCTCTCGTCAAGGAAACCGTATTCTGGTCATGGCCGACCCGGTGTTTGATATGGCGGACGCCAGGGCGCAAGGCGCCGCTTCTGAATCACAAGATACCGGAAAAGACAGCGCTCAATACCCCCGTCTCATGGTGGCCATAGAGGATGTTAGCCAAGGTGGAGCCAAACCGATTCCGAGACTCGAGAAAACAGAGCAACTGGCCAACAACTTGAGGAATCTCTACGGCGACAGTTGCGACGCTTTTATGGGACTCCAAGCCACCAAAGGTAGATTTTTGGAACAAGTGGCTCAGAAAAATAGAGACTATAGCTCAATTGTACTTGCGACTCATGGAGACATTTCAAATAAGGCGGCTTGGCTGCTGGAGCCCGTGCTTTATCTCACTATGGGTTCTCAAAAAATGGACGGTTTATTGACGATGAGCGAAGTAGCCAATCTCAAGTTGGATACGGACATCGCAGCGCTTACAGCCTGTAAAACCGGTCTAGGGGAGAATCTTGCAGGCGAAGGGGTTATGAGTATGGGAAGGGCGTTTCAGTGCGCCGGCGCCAACACAGTATTGATGAGTCTTTGGTCAGTGGCGGACGAGTCGTCCGTGATGTTGATGGATGAGTTCTATAAGAATATCAAAAACGGCAAGGCCAATCTTCAGGCGTGGCAGGAAGCTAAGACACATATAAGGAAAGCTGGTTTTGAACATCCATTCTTCTGGGCTGCATTCGTTATGGTAGGAGATCCCGGTTCTCCGGTCGTTTCCAGTACAAGGAACTGATAGGGCGGGGTGGCCAGCAGTGATCCCCGGCTTTGTCGGGGATCATCTAACTCTATATGTCCGATACCCCTCCGTCTAGTATGATCCTCCTATTTTTTTGTTGGAAAATAGATAGAACAAAATAACAAATATCCCCAGACCTATCATGACAAGAAGGTAGATCTGCTGATGGAGCCTCAATTCTTTCCAGTCTTTATCACCTCCCATACCTTTCCAGTCGCGCGCCTTCGGCGCTGGCGGCCCATCCGGAACCTGTCCGGTTCGCTTTCTGTATTCCTCAACAGCCTCTGCTTTGTATGATTGTCCACAACTTTGACACTTAACCGGATAGTACTGCTGGATCATGGTTCGCCAGCCTAAAGTCATGAAGGCCATCAAATAGCTCATGACGGGCCCGCACCCATAATCTACGATGTGTCTTGTAACTGCCTGGCAGGAAATGCAGTAACGTTTAAGGTAAATGAGTTTCGTGAGAAAGACGTAGGCTATAACCACAATTATTGATAGCGTTAAAATCCAGAGAACCAAATTTACGATGAATTCTGTTTGGTCCATGAACCCTGCTCCCGGCGATTGATTGCCGCCATCACATTAGGTTATAGCCTCATATTTATTACATTTTCAAACGTTCCCGAAGGGTTGAGGCCCTGTAACTGACGCTGGAGGCGTCTTCTCTTTTACCGAGAGTTTCATAGGTTTTCGCAAGATTTTCCAGGACATTTACCGTTAACGGCTCTTCTGTGCGTCCAGTGTTTTCCAAACGCTTGAGAGCCAACTCGAACCAGCAAAGGGCTGTCCTGAAGTTGTTCCTGTCGAACTCTTGCATACCTTTTTGATTGAGATCTCCTGGATCAGATGAAGCGTTTTCGCGTTTTATTCTGGCGCATGGATCTGTCAGCGGCGAAAAGGTTTCTACAGGGGTTGTTGTGACTACAGTTACGGGTTCCGGTTCAATTACCGGATCTCCAAACAGATCAGGACCGACAACCGGTACTACTATGGGCATCCATGGTCTTCGCCAAGGTCCCCAAGGACCCGGCCCCCTCCAGGGGCCACGTCTAACCCATGGCCCTCTTGGTCCCCAAGGCCCCCAGGGGCCACGCCGAGCAACCAGTGGTCCCAGTGGTCTACGGGCGGCTGGAACTACTAAAGGGCCGGGTGGACGGCGGATTGGACCAACCAACGGACCGGGTGGACGAGTAGCAGGAATTCGTGTTGGCGGTGTCCTTACAACTGAAGTAGGAGGAGTACCGATTGGGTGGTGTCCTCACTACCGACGTAGGAGGAGTTCTGACTACCGAAGTAGGTGGAGTTCGAGTAGGAGGGGTCCGTGTTGGTGGCGTTCTAACGACTGAAGTGGGAGGAGTCCGATTGGGTGGTGTTCTTACGCTGGTAGGCACAGTCCGCCGAGTCGGTTGTGTCCGTACGGTTGTGCGGGAAGGCTGAGTTGGAGGACGCGATGTTCTCGGCGCATTGTAGCGTGGTTGGTTCACTGGGCGGGAAACCCTTGGGGGCGTGTAAGATGGGCGGGCAACAGGGCGAGGAGCGACTCTTGAAGCCGATGGCTTGGAGCTTGCCTGACTGCCTCTGCTATATTTTGGAACCATGGTCGAATCCTCATCCCCAGATAGTCCTACCGTTTGTGATTCCCCATAAACGGTCTTTTTTTGAGGATTCGACTCGCTCCATGCCACCGACGAATATAACGTCACCAACAAAGTTACAGCGACAAAAATAACCGGCTTTATCTGCCTGTATTGTTTCAACGGTTTCATGACTGTTCCACCTCCAAGTCACTCAAAGAGTCCAATTTCAGGCCGTCCTTAATAGAATTTTTCGCAGTGACTCGAAAATTATGACAAAAAATCTATAGCGATCATTTTGCGGATGGGATCCTATAGTTCAATACATTCAACTATAGATTCCTTGGGCTTTCTCTTTTATTTCTTGGAAGAGGCTGGTTTTTTTTGAGTGTCGGCTCCTGCTTTTTTAAGGATTTCTAGGGTTTTCTTATCCCCAGTTACACCAGCCAATAGCACTGCTGTAACTCCATTGTTCGCCTTGATGTGAACATCGGCGCCCTTGTCCAGTAGCAATTTTACGACTTCTTCATTACCTGGAAGGAATGAAGCGTACATGAGCGCTGTCGCGCCTGTCTGTGTTTTCGCGTTAACCTGAGCGCCTTTTCCCAATAGCAGCGTAACTACATCCAAGTTTCCATCTCGCGCAGCGACTATAAGAGGTGTGTATCCTTCATTGTTGGCTTCATCGACCTTTGCTCCTTTGTCTAGAAGCAGCTTCACCGTTTCCGGATTGCCGGCGTTCGCTGCTAGTAGGAGAGCGGAAGTCCTATCAGGCGTCTGAGCGTTAATATCAGCCCCCTTGGCTACAAGCGTCTCAGCAGCCTGCGGGTTTCCGCTATCCGCGGCCGCCATTAGCGCTGTAATACCTTTGGAGACCTCTTTTGTGTTGACCTCGGCCCCCTTTGCAATTAACCAGTTTACCATTTCCGCATCATCGTTTGCTGAAGCAATCATGAGCGGGGTGTTTCCATCACTGTCCCCCACGTCGACCTTCGCCTTGGCTCCAACTAGGACCTTCGCCATATCCAAATCACCCAGGCTTACCGCTAGCAATAGCGCTGTAAGCCCCTGTTTCGGATCCCTGTAATTTACATCAACTCCTTTTTCACACAGCTTTTTCGCAACATCCAGGTCGCCTCGTTCAACCGCCAGGAACAGAGCCGTTTGACCTTCCTGATTCACGGCGTTAACATCGGCCTTGTTATTCAAGAGAAGATCGATAATTTCCATGTCGCCATTATATGTCGCAATCATTAATGGTGTCAGGCCATCCTTTGAACTTTTCAGGTTAACATCAGCCCCTCCCTTAATGAGGAGTTCTGTCACCTCCTGGTCGCCTGCCAGCGCTGCGGTGATTAATAGGGTGTCCCCTTTTGCGTTTCTTACGTTTACATCCGCCTTCTGGTCTACTAATTCTTTAATTTTCTTAAAAGTTAAATCTCCGCTCTCACTAGACTCGGGGTATAATGCTCCAAATTCCCTCATGAGTTTTTCTTCAAGAGGCCCACCCCAAGTCAGGCGCTGACAATCGATGGATACCAGCAGGAGCAGGCTAAGCGTCACGGTAATTGTCTTTGTTAAATTCATTTTCAAGTCCTCCACTTACTAAACCTGAAGTTTTGATTTTGAAATCCTAATCAATCCTCTTGAATCCCCTCGGTAGGGACTGCTGGTCATTACCCCTACTGGAACCGGGCGATACATTCCCATCCGACTTCCGTGTCTTGGAACTGCCTTTAATCCCTGCAACCTCCTCGAGGGTTGGAGAAACCCGCTCGTCCTGAATTCGTTTCTGTCGCTTGGAAGAGCCCTTTTCTGACATTGAGCAAGGCGTAGGATCCCCACCAGACGGGGCTTCGGCGCAGTCTCCCTTCAAGACCACTCTTCGGTTCAGCATGCGGGTATTCTCGCTATCATTCGGGTGAGCGGGGTATGTGAGACCATACCCCCTGGCTTCTAATTTTTCCCTGGGAACTCCCAGGTTTACCAGATGATCTATAACAGTGTTTGCACGGGCCCATGAAAGCCTGCAATTCATTTCAGCTCCCCCGATGGAACACGTGTGTCCGTCTACGTAATACCGATTTATTTTGGAAAGTTCCGGGTGATTAGGCGCCTCTTTCAATGCATCAGCCATACTCTTTAAGTTTGGTAATGATTCGGCTTTTAACGTAGATTGTCCGAAATGAAACAATAAGGCGTCGCTATTATACGTGACCTGACAGTCAGTTTTTAATTTTTCGATAACAACATCCTTTGGAATTATCTTTGGACCACTCTTGGGAATAGGCGCCGACTCTTCCTCGATGGCCTTGGCCTTTTGGAAATCTTCCCAGGTTTCCGCCAAGGTCGATGTATGTGTTGCTAATGCGAGAAGCAATGCCGAAAAAAATATTCTTAGCATTTCAGTCCTCCTTGCGATTATCCAATTTGTTACAGGAAGATCTAATTACTTAAATATTCTACAATCAACCTTTGTTCGACAAATAGCCCCATACAATTTTTCTTATCATGACCAAGATTTCTCAGCAGTTCTTCCGATGGCCAAGGCCCTTGTTCGAAAATTCATTTTACCTCAGCTCTTGGATCAGAGACTCTTCCAATAAACACAATGCTACCTGAGTGGTTCTCCTGAATTAGAAAAATGAAAGGGTGATCAGCGCGAAATGTTGGAGGACGCCTTTCAGACGCAGATTCATGACCCATCACACGTCCCAAAATAGCGGTAGCAGCGGCTGCCTCAGTGCCTTCTTCGCCGACTTCTACGAAAGCCTTGTGTATCGCTTCGGAGAGGAATAGTGGATTATTGGGGTCGAATGCAGCCATGCCGGACAAGTCAGCGTTCCTCGGGCTGAACAAATCATTCATCCCCATTTCGACCAACACGTTTTTCAACTCGAATGAAGACAAATTTTTGAACTTGGGCAAGAAGATCACAACTTCATTCTGTTTCATCTTGCTTTTCCAGTTATTGAGGCTATTTATGGATAACTGGTCTTCCAGTGACTTAAGGCCATCTAGCTCTCTAGGGAGGAGAACCAGCATGGATAGCTCGTTTCCTACATAAGGCAGTTGGAGAATTTGCAATAATTCATTGGCTCCATAGTTATCAGTACCCCGTCTGAGTCATCATTCTCGATTGAACATTATTATCCTTTGACAGGAAAAAAGGAGTTTCCTGGGTCAAGTCGGAGTCAAATTTTCTTTCCCAGTTTCCTTTGAAATAGACAGCATTTGCCAGGATCAGGCGAGTCGAGTCATCAAGAACCCCTGGCGGAATTATGTCTTGGATCTTTTCCTGCGTTTCGATTGCCACCCAATTATTTATTTTTTCCCTCGCCTGTTTGCCTGCCTGTCTGAAGTCGAGGGGAGTTATTGAAATCCCGTAATACTTTTTGGTGATATCTAAATATTTGGGCAAAAGCGTATAATCCTTCTGTGGCCATAAAGAGTTTACGGAATTTAATCGAACATGGCCCGCTGCCTGGATTTTTTTCAGCCTTGACTCCAGAGTCTCAAAAGCCGGGTATATATCTTCCCGTTTTAAAGAGAATTTTAAGACGTTTCCCATTTGGCTAGAGGTATTTCCTTCAGTACCAGCGTAAATCATCGAAAAAGCCACGGATATACTATATGGAGAAAAGAAAATATTCCCTTTTCCTGTACAGATTTTTTTGTAGAGATCTACTGCGAAAGCAGAGTTGTCCTGAACTAGTCTATCGACGTTCGTTTGATTTTCCGCGGCTATTGCAGGACCATACAAGACCACGATTGATATCAGGATCAATGCCGTTTTCTTCAATCCGGCTAACATGAACTTCTCCTTTCGAAAGGCTTGGTCTGTTATCTACCTAGATGGAATCCAATTACTCATTTTTCGAATCTCAGATCATTGGCTATTCTGTGAGGATCAGTGAGGCAGGGAGTCTGCGAGAATGGCTTGCCAGTCTTGCGACTACGCTCCACTCCCCATGCCAAGACGTTTTCTTTAGCTTTCTTGAATGCATGTTCAAGATTCGGGCTGCCGCCGTTTATAGCCTCAAGCAGAAAGTGGGTGAAAAGTCCTGCCTGGATTGATGGCGCCCAACTCTCCCACGATGTTTCGTTGTCAAGACACGCAGAAAGCACTGCCTCGTGATCGTTTCCATAATTAGGTGGAGTAGCTTTTTGTCCAAAACCTAAGTCTTCTTTCCCCGATTGAGGGTCTATCATGGGTTGATACATAGAGACCAGGTCATCATCACCCACAATATCTTTGCTCATAGTGCCGCTATGGCACGAATCAATTATGAAGATTTTCTTTCGAGCTGGAATTTTCTTAACAAGAACATTTATCTCGTCATCAATCAAACAGATTTTTTTTCTCAAACACTGTTCAAGAGTCATACCTTCCTTTTGTCCTGGATAAAGCACGAGGAACTCATCTCTGCCGTCTTCTTCATCAATAGGAGGCCTATCCTTGCAGGAACCGCCATGTCCGCTATAGTATATAATGACTTTATCTTCGGGTCGCGTGACCGAAGCAAGCCACTGAATCCCTGCGCAAAAACCCTGATAGTCACCGGCGCCATCTATCAAAACTCTTGCGTTAGATTTATCAAGGCCCAACTTGGCCTGAAGCGTATCAGTTATCGTTTGAGCGTTCTTATTACAATATTTGAGTTTTCCGGTTTGCGCCGCAACCGACATCACATACACTTTTGAAGACGTTGGGAGATCTACCGAAGGCTTTGGACCTGAGCCTATACAAACATTTTCCTGGGCTGTCCCCCAGCTTATGCCTGATCCAAGGCTGTCAGCGCGCGACTGAAATTGAATAGCAAGGTCTTTGGCGCTGCCGGGATACTCTTTGAAACCGGTATCTTTGAGTTTTTGGAATTCCTGCTCCGAAAGGATCTTTCCTTTTTCGGAAGTAGCGTAAGCTATGAGGCGTTCCACACCATCAGGGCCGGCAATCCTGTACCTGAATTTGTCTCCCGGGCCTGGAAATTTCCTGGGACTGTTCGGGGCTATCCGGTTGTCTTGTCCTGAATAATCATTTGGCCAAAGCCTCAGTATTTTTCCTGATGTCCCCATGTCCATAAGGGTTAGATAGCATTCCCGGTCTGCCGTGAAGGTCAGGTTAAGTTCTTCTCCGGGTTTTAAGGATTTTTTTTCTGCGGAAAGAGTAATTTTAATGTTGTTCTGAGGACTAGGATTCGTAGGAAGAATGTAAATATCCTTCCAATCCTTGGTAGCTCCGCAGTCTTGGCCATACCCCGCGCCTATGGCCCAAATCAGACCAATGGCTATGATCCCGAGGAAGGTGAACAATTTAGATAAACGACTCATCCCACGCCTCCTGTCTTCAGCCCGACTTATTTGGCTAAGCGCCTCAACGTCTTCTGAAATTATTATTCGTAAGACACAGCGACTTATTGCAGTTTATTTTGCTTTTCGATAATTTATTTGACCTCGCCCAACAGAACAAACGCCGCCCAAAAGAATGGGTGTTCAAAACCTTGTTCCCGAAGCCCCTTACGTGCCATTTCCAGCGAAGTAATTTTGTCTGCCCCCCCTTTAAGATTCTTGAAAAAATTCTCAATGAGTATTACCGAAGACTTTTCGGCTACTGACCATAGACTCATTATAACTGTTTTTGCACCGGCATATTGGAAGGCGCGTCCCATGCTCATTACTCCTTCACCGGTTTGGTTCTTGCCCAGACCTGTTTGGCAAGCGGTTAGGGCGACAATTGAAACGTTCATTTTCAGACTCATTACATCAGACATAGTCAACAAGCCATCAGTACCGGCTGGGACCATAGAGAGGGCGAGAAAAGGTCCGGAAACACCTGGAACGCGATTGTTGAAAAGCCCGTGGGTGGCGAAAACCATCTTGTCATATTGATCGATCCTTGGAGCCACTTCTTCAAAAAAGACTTTCTTGCTCGCGTTAACCCCGGTGAAAGCGTCTGTTTGCGCTTCATACGATTGAGACAGGTTTTGAGCCAATACCCCGGTTTCAGGGAGACGGTCGAACTTAAAAAATCCGCCCTCAAAATCTTCAATTGCTGCCATCATTTTGTGATATTGTTCAGAGCCAGGTTTGGAGCCTGTTTGCTGTTCAAGATCCTGAGCCCTCTCGTCATTTAATCGGAAAACAGGGTCCGCCATTACGAGCAATCTGGGCCCGCCTTTTCTTGATTTGGAAACCGTCCCTCTCGTTAAGGTCAAAGATGTCAGAGACTGGTGATAGTTAATGGGGTAATAATCGGCCATGTAGCTAAGACCGGAGGGGTAGTCCCCAAAACGCCCCTTACGCCATTCTGGGACCCCACTCACTACTAAGGCTTCAAAAGGGAGGATCGATAGAATTCCATCCGGAATCAGAGTAAGCGGTGTACCTTTAGGAATCCCGGATAAGGCCGGTTCCATGAGCTTTTGATATAGTTTTTTGCCGAGTTCAACATCGAAATCTCTCAATTTCACATTATCAAAGGACCGCCTGAACCGGTTAGCATCGTTTTCTAGATCCGACTGTTTCCACGGAACATAATAAAAGTTTACAAGCTTCCTACCTTTTAACAGTTTTACGCCGACACCTTCGCCAACTACGTCAAAGATGATAGTCGTTTCATTAGGCTCTAGGGCTGATTTCTCGAGAGAGACGGTTTTGGGATATTTTACTTGAGCGTAAGGACGATAATCCTTCCAAAGTAATTGAACGAATTTGTCCATTTCGGCCTGGGCTTGTTCTGTCTCCATACTGGTATTTTGCCAAAGGGGCTTGTCGGTAGTCATATTTAGGCTAAGCAGTCTTTTCCTCAAAGAAGCCAGTCTTGACACTAAAGTGTCCTCTTTAACCGCAACATCTTTGGGGACCCCTGCGAAGTTATTCAGATATTTTACAGCCAGATTGTCCGCAAACGATCGGGCCCGTATGGTTTCGCTGGGTTCGACGCTTTCCAGCGGCCGATTCAGTTTCATGCGGACCCTGGTGAGTCCTCGTGCAGGTTCGGACCTGTAAAAGCCTCCCATCCTTACATCGTAGAAATTCTTTCTTTCAGATGGTAATAAACCGGCCCGCAATTCCTCTGTAAGCTTCATGGCGCTTTCGTAATACTTTTCGGCTTGGTTCAAGTCTCCTCTTTTTTCGTTGATCTTTGCCAATCCCGTGAGGCCTATGAAACGATTATTTAGGTTTCCATCCTTTTCTGTGTTCTCCAGCAACAGTGTGTAATTGTCCTGAGCTGATTTCAGGTCAGACTTCGCAAGGGCGAGCCGCGCCAAAGAGGAGTAATACCCACCTTTCTTTATATAGTGTTCGGCCTGCTCAAGGTTCCCAAGATCCAGATACAGATTACCGACGATGTCACATGGCCAGTTGGCGAGACCTTTGACGCCTTTTAGCAGTGATATCGCCTTTTCCAAACTGACAAGCGCTTGATCATATCTTTCCATACTGATCAGAACCGATCCCTGCCTGATCATTGAGTCGGACATGGCGAAAACTTGGCCGCACTTTTCCTGAACCCTGTAAGCTTTTTCATAATAATCCAGAGATTCATGACGCAATCCCTGATTGTGCATTAAATCACCAAGGTCCATGTAGCTGTAAGCTTCACTAGTTCTGGCGCCAATTTTGTTCTTCAGCGCAATTGATTGCTCTAAAAGGTCCCTCGCTTTTTGATTGTCGCCCCATGCGGCGTACACATTAGCCATGTTATTTAACGTGACGGCCTGACCGTAGAGAGCACCGGTCCTGGAGCTTATATCGAGGCTCTTTTCAAAACAGTCTAGAGCTTTGAAGAATTCTCCTCGTATCTTGTGGACTAGTCCGAGGCTGTTTAACGTCATGGACTGGCCAGCCACATCCCCAAATTTTTTTTGAATGTCTATTGTCCATTGATAAGTTGCAAAGGCCTGACTTGTATCTCCCAGTCGTTTATAAAGAATTCTGTCACCTTGGGGACCTCTTATCGAAAAGGTGTTGAGACTCATATCTTCGATAAAAACATCCGTGAATTGTCTGCGTATTTCTCTGGTTCCGGAATTAGAATTCAAACCTCTGCAATAATTGGCAAGCGCCAAATATGTTCCCGCCAAGCCTTGAGTTGAAGGGTCCTGACCGAGTGACTGCGCCATTTTGGTAATACTATTGACATGGAGCATGAGGAAACTGCTCGCCTCATCCGGATATCCCATGTCCATATAAAGTCTGCCAAGATTTAGGAGGTCTATAACTTCACCGGGTTCGTCCACGCTTTTCCGCGATATATCCAGAGCCATCTTGAACATCTCGATGGCTTTGGGATAATCTCCGGTCTCCTTATAAATACTCCCCAGACCGCTATATATAGCGCCATCAACTTTTGTCGAACCGGCTTTCCTGACTGAGACAAGCGCCTGGCCAAGAAAATCGATCCCTTTGGGATAATTGGCCAGATCCTTGTTCAGCATACCCAATGCGTACAGCGCCTGACTTATTGACGTCTCATCTCCCACCTTTTTGGCCAACTTGAGTCTCTTGGAATACAGATTTTGTGCCCGGACGTTATCGCCAAAAAATTGAATGACCCAACCCATTCCAGTCAGCGCCTTGGATTGCCATTCAATCGAGCCATTCTCTTCAAATATTTTGAGAGATTGTTCGTATTTATTGAGCGCCTTTTCAAGGTCTTGTTTGGACTGAGCGTTCACGTCTATCTGGAAGGCCTGACCGTAAATCGATACACCATCGGATAAATTTGTGGCCGAAAGGGCATCGACGGCATAGGTCGTTATTAATAGGGCCAATAGATAAAACCGGATGCGATTTTTCATTATTGACCTCTCGCTGTTTGGGGAGCTAGGCTGTTTCGTTGTGTATTGAACTGGCAATCTCGTATAAAAACTGCTCATTAACCGTATCTATGGCTTAAGAATTGTCAGCCCATTTAAGACCTTTTCGATATCACCCTTGAACTGTGGCAAAGAGTTTTCGGGACAAGACCCAACGAGTTCGACCACGCCTGAGTCGCCATGCCACAAGTAGCCATGAAAAGTATAAGGTGTGCCCTCACTCTTGCCATTTACGATCATGGATGTGACTGTGGTGTTGTTAACCCGGATCTCCTTGTCTTCCTTAACTACAACATCGGACGCAACACCTTTAAGGATTTCCAGGAACGCTTGTTTAATGGTTTCCATCGGAACCGAGGTCTTGCCTGGCTGAACCAAAACAAGCACATCTGCGTCACCCTCCTTATGGTTGAAGGCTATTTCAGCAATATCGCTCGGACCAGGCGATAACTGCCATTTTGAGGAGTCATACTGGATTTCGTAGAACCCATCTTTACCTTTAAAGAGGTCATTAGCCGTAGTAGGTTTTGTCGCAGGGGTTGCGCTCGGCGGCTCCTCGGGAGAAGGTCTGGGTCCAGTGTCTGCATCAGCTATCTTGAAAGTACATTCTTTTGTAGCCCACTTGACGGGATCCAATTTCTGAAAGACGATCCCAATGTCTTTAAGAACCACGCCGGGATCCTTCATGCTCAGAAATACCTGTCCCTTTTCGGGTTTGGTTTCAATCGGTTGCTTGAGTTCTTCCTGTAGGGATTCAACCTTGGATAGCACCGGGTCCACACTGGCTAACGCCTTGATGTGTTCCACTCCGGTAGGTACCATCACCCTATATGTGAAGTTGCTTCCAAGAGGCGGAATTGTGTAAGTTTTATCCTTTTCGATCTTGTTGTCGGGATGCCATTTGTTAGGAAATAGTATTATTGTTCTCCCACTTGTCCCAATGTCCATAAGCGCTAAGTAACAGTCCTTATCGGCCTTAAACTGAATGACTACATCTTCCCCCACCTTGTATTCATCTTTATTTGTTTTTATCTCAAATTTGATTCCTGGATTTTCATTCTTGATCTGACTTGTCAGCTTCAGCAGGTCTTCCAAAGTGTAAGCGAAGACCGCTTGTATCCGAGATGCCGGAGCAAGGCCCAGAAAAAGGACGCACAATGTCAGCGCATATATTTTTCTAATCATGACCGATACCTCGCCTTCCAGTTTATTTCTTTGTCCAGGGTTACAGGTAAATAAGTCTTTCAATCCTTCATTTATCTCCCGTAATAAACTTATTCGTTTACCCTGGAAAATTGTGCCTCTAAAAAAGACCTTCTATTGGAAGTCAGAGCCTCCAGAAGGTTGAAGATCGAACTTCTTGATATGGGACTAGGGTTTTACAATGACCACGCCGTTCAATAATCTTTCGATGTCATCCTTGAACTCTGGGTAAAGGTTTTGAGCGCTAACCCCGATGACCTGAATTACTCCTGATTCTCCAGTCCAAAGGTAGGCTGGGATTCTGAAAGCAATTCCATCTATTGTGCAATCCACTACCATGGACGTCATGGGGGCGTCATTAACTCGTAATTCTTTTTCTTCCTTGATCATCGTATCGGGTGCAACCTTTTGGAGGTTGCCTAAGTATGCCTTTTTCAACGTAGCCATTGGCACTCTCTGGAGTCGCTCGGAGATTACGTTTACCACGGCGTCTCCTGCCGTATTATAGAAGGAGGTTTCAGCCGCAGGGTTGGTTGAAGGCCCTACTTTCCATTTTGCCGGATCATACCAAATTTCATATGAACCGCTCTTACCCTTAAATACTTCTGTAGCCTCGGAAGGTTTTGTAACCGAGAGGACCTTAGGTTTCTCTTCCGGAGAAGGCGCAGGTCCTGTGCCTGCATCAGCGATCTTGAAGGTATACTCTTTCGTCGCCCACTTGCTGGGATCCAATTTTTGAAATTCTATCCCAATGTCTTTAAGAACCACTCCGGGATCCTTCATACTTAGAAATACCTGTCCCTTTTCCGGCTTGGTTTCAATCGGTTGCTTGAGTTCTTCCTGAAGAGATTCAACCTTGGATAGCACCGGATCCACACTGGCTAACGCCTTGATGTGCTCCCGTCCCGTCGGCGCCATCACCCTATATGAAAAGTTGCTTCCGAGAGGCGGAATTGTGTAGGTTTTATCCTTTTCAATCTTGTTGTCGGTATGCCATTTGTTAGGAAATAGTATAATCGCTTTCCCACTAGTCCCAATGTCAATAAGCGCTAAGTAACAGTCTTTATCGGCCTTAAACTGAATTACTACATCTTCCCCTACCTTGTATTCATCTTTATCTGTTTTTATCTCAAATTTGATTCCTGGATTTTCATTCTTGATCTGAGTTGTAAGCTTCAGCAGATCTTCCAGGGTGTAAGCTAAAACCGTTTGAATCTGAAATGCCGGCGCCATCCCTAGTAACACGAGACACAGTGTCAGTAGAAACATTTTGCTTTTCATGACCGATACCTCGCCTTTCAGTTTGTTGTAATTGTTTTCTTATCGAGGGCCAAACTTCGACATGTCTGTTAATTGTCTCATTCGTTATTCATTCCATAATAAATGCATTCGTATTTTTAGAAGAATCCTTACCAGGAAAATTGCCAAAAGCTAAGACGCTTCACCTACCAGGATGAAACCGCTCCAGAAGAAAGGATGTTTGTACCCGGCGTTACGGATCTCCTCCCTTGCTCTCTGAAGCGATTCAAGTTTTGTCTTGCCTGACCTACGGCATTTGAAGAAATTCTCCGCCAGAGCGACCGCTGAGGAGGCTTCAACCTCCCAAAGTGACATCAGCACCGATTTGGCTCCAGCGTACTGGAAAGCGTAACCCATACTAACCACGCCCTCTCCTGATAGTTCTGCGCCCAATCCGGTCTGGCATGCGGTTAGAGCGACAATGTCGGCGTTCATCTTGAGCGACAGAATGTCCGACATTTTCAGGAAACCATCTGTCCCGTACGGTACCATGGTCAAAGCGAGAAATGGCTCCATGAGGCCTGCGGTTTTGCTTGACACCACTCCATGAGTCGCAAAGACTACATTCCCATATTGATTGAGACGAGGCGCTACTTTAGTGAGAAAATCATTTTTATCGGCTTGTAATCCTGTGAGGGTTAGACAGTTGGCTCCAAAAATATTTTGAAGATTTTCTGCCAGAACACCAGTCTCAGGCAACTGCTTGAATTTGAGTCCACCACTCTCCTCAACCGCTTGCATTAATCTGATATTGTGATCTTTTTCATTCTGGGCCAACTTATTTGGGCTTGCCAATTGAGCCCGCTTGTCCTTCAAGTCGAATACTGGGTCCGCAACCACAAGAAGGCTGTCCTTTGGTTTGTCATTCCCACGCATTTTTCTTACAAGTGTCAGGGCGGAAAGAGACTGGTAATAACTGATCGGATAGTCATCCCCCAAGAACGTTATTCCTTCAGGATAATATTTGAACTGCTCAGGCCAGTCTTTGTCTTCCAATTTTTTCCACGTCGCCTGTCCCCCTGTTACTAAGGCCTCAAAAGGCAGTACCAGCTAAAATCCCATCCGGGATTATGACCAGAGGGGTCCCTTTTGGCACATCAACAAGCACCGCTTGTAAGAGTTTTCGATAAAGGCTTTCCGCAAGTTCCGGGTCAAACTCTCGAAGCTTCTTGTTTTCGAAAGGCGCCCTGAATTTCATGACGTCTTTCGCAAGATCCTCCGAGTCCCACTTCTTGAAAAAACTCTCAGCCTCCTGTCTGTTTCGAATCAGCTTTATCATTACCCCTGAGCTTGAAACATCAAACATGATCAGGCACTCTTTCGGCTCCAAACCAGAGTCCTTTATTCCAATCGGCCTGGGATATTTGACAGCAGCGTATGATGGATAATTTTTAGAGAGATTATCCACGAAAGAACTCAGATCAGCCTCGGCATCCTTTGTTTCCCCCGACAGAATCTCATACCTAGCCGATTGTTTGAGCCTGTCCGTCTTTGCAAGCTCCTTCTTAAGCGCAGCCAACCTGTTTACAAGAGACTGTTCCTTTTCCATGGTTTCCTTCGGGACTCCGGACGCCCCGGAAGCAGTCGTTTCGGACAGATGATCGGCGAACGCTCTAGCCTTTGTGACCTCTAGCGCCTGGATGCCTCCGTCCTGGCGGTTAAGTTTCATGCGAACTCGGGTTAGACCCTTGGCTGGCTCAATTCGGGAGAACCCCCCCATCTTGACTTCAAAAAAATTCTTACGTTCCGAGGGCAACAGTCCTGACCGGACTTCTTCAAGAAGATTCATCGCCTTCTCGTAATATTCTTCGGCCTTCTCGTAGTTCTCCATAGCCTCATTGGTCGTGGCCATGCCCGTGTAGCTTATAAACAGTCCATCGGAGTTACCGGTTTTTTCGGCCATGGCCATACCTTTTTCGTAATATTTTGCCGCCGAGGCGTAGTCTTTTTTCAGCAAACTCAGCCTAGCTCTAGTTGAGTCATAACCGGCAGAGTTGATAAGTTTCTCTGCCCCTGTGAGATCACCGCTGTCGAGAAAAAGATTAGCCAGGTTGTTTTCTACCCCCCTGGTAGGTTTTCCGATGGATTTGTTTATCTGGAGAGCCTTTTCTAGGGCTAACCGTGCGTCCGAATATTTTCCAAGATCGGTGTAAAGCGTTCCTAGTAAAGAATATGTTGTTCCTTCTCCCTCTGAGTCTCCTAACCTCTTTCTTATTTCAAGCGAATGTTTGTAATACTCAAGAGCTTTGGTATATTGCCCCAGCTTCTTGTAAATTATTCCCATGTTGGAAAGTAATAGTCCTTCACCTCTAACGTCCCCAAGCCTCTTTTTTATTTCAATGGAACGCTCGTAATTATCCAATGCTTTTGGATACTGTCCCAGGCTAAGATAGACGTTCCCGATGTTGTTGAGCGAGGAGGATTGCCCAGCGACGTCGCCAATCTTTTTCTTTATTTCAAGGGACCTTTCCTGATTTTCAAGGGCTTTGGGATACTGGCCCCGGGAATAGTAGACATTTCCTATGTTATTGAGACAGTCGCATTTTCCTTTAACGTTCCCGATCTTTTCATTTATTTCAAGAGAGTGATTATAATAATCTAAGGCCTTAGAATATTTGCCTAAAGCGTTATAAACCAGCCCAATGTTGACTAGAGAATTTGCTTCACCCCTTACATCACCAACCTTTTTCCTTATTTCAAGGGACCGCTCATGATATTCTAGCGCCTTTGGATAATGGCCTAGCGCCCTGCAAACCTCACCAGTGTTTACAAGTACGGCTGCTTCCCCCCTCAAGTCGCCAGTGCTTTGCCTGTTTTTGAGGGATTGCTCAAAATATTCCATGGCCTTTGGATATTCTCCCAGCACAATGTACACGTAGCCGATATTGTTGAGAGCTGTTCCTTCGCCTCTTACGTCGCCCAACTTCTTTTTTATTTCCAGGGATTGTTCATAATGTTTCAATGCTCTTGGGTATTGTCCCAAAGACTGGGAGACCATGCCAATATTGTTGAGAGCGTTGCCTTGACCGTTGGCGTCATTTATTTTCCTGCTTATCTCAAGGTGTCGTTCAAAATACTCCAATGCTTTAGTATAGTTCCCTTGCGCATAGTAAACTGAGCCAATGCCGCTTATCGAGGCCCCTTCTCCTTTGACGTCGCTGATCTTCTTTTTTACGGAAAGCGCCTTTTCATAAGCTTCTAGCGCCTTTGAATATTGTCCTAGCCTCAAATAAACTTGACCTATGTTGTTATGGGCATACCCCTTGCCTTTGTCGGAGTTTAACCCTTCAAAGAGAAGTAAGGCTTCCTGGAACTTCTTGAGCGCTGTTCCTACATCTGCGGTAGAGGCAGCCTTGTTTAAAAGCTGGCTCCCTTCCTTTATCAAGGCAAAACCCTCTTTTTCAGACTGGGCAAACCCGATAGAAGCGCCTGACAAAATCACCACGCAAACCAACGTCACACGAATTGATCTGCAGAACATGGTGACCTCCTCTAGTTCTCTCTATCCGCAAAAGTTAGATACAGATGCCGGTTGATTATGATTAATCAGGGCGCTACATGTTTGAATTTGATTCTGATGACCTTATCGGCCCCTACCACTTGAATCTGGTTTTCCATCTTTTGAAATAACCGTTGCCTGTCTTGATCAGAAAGCTGTTTCGCCTTATCCGGCACAGTGTAATCCTCAATACCCATGAGGTTGAATTCTCGCTCTAGTCCTGAAGAGCGCAGTTTTGTATACAGTTCCTCGAGCTTTGGATTCCTCTCTCGGCTCGCTACCAGATAAATGGTCTCTTCGCCCTCATTTTTGTCTAGTACGTACCAGTGCTTTCCCTGTTTGTATGGGAGCCACTGAGTAACTCCGGCCTTGATTTCACCAGTGCCTTCAGTAAGTTTGGGATTCGGGAACAGACGCCCTACATTTCCATTGGAATCCCACCAAACCACATGCACAAAGCAGTCAGCGTCAGCTTTGAATGCTACTCCGATACGCTGGCCTGATTTGAGCGAAGCGTCATTCGTCAAAGGCCTCACTTCCCCATCATCAGCCTGTGTGACGAATAGAGCTTCAACGTTCAGTGGTTTATCATAGACAGGCGTCCTGAACATCGGCGTTTCGTCAGCTCTCCCTTTGGCCGCGTATAGCTGTGGGTTTTGCATCCCTTTTGTCGCGGCCCGGGTTCCTTCATATACATAATCGTAAAGGTCTTTGACAGTTATGACCCCGTCTCCGGATTTTTTACAGGCTCCACCTCGGAGACCCTTGAGGACATAATGAGTAAATATACTGTTTCCATACTTCTTGATTTCCCATGATTTCTCATCTGGCCTGCTCGAAGCAAAACCGAATCTTCCTTGCAGATTCTGAAATACTGAAAAGAACGTGTCGGCTGCCTTTGCCGTAGATTTTTCAAGTGCGGAGCTAAAACCACCTGAATGACATGCGTCGGACACCAGAATTAGACGATCGGAGTCGATCCCCTTGAATAACCCCGATGTGTTCATCGGGAGAGCGCTTCCGTAAAGGTTTTCTACATCGGCGTCGTAAGTAAGAAAATAAAACTCATCCGTTCTGACAGGATCAGAGGCTCCATGGCCGGAAAGAAAAATGATTACCACATCGTCTTTACCTGCAGGCTTCAAGTCGTCTCTAATGGATTTGGTGACGTTTTCTCTCGTAGCTTGCTCATTTATAAAAAGCTTAACGTGAGACTTTTTGAAAAGCTTCTCTCTTTCCTTTAAAAATGCATGAAAGTCCTGAGCGTCTTTTGGTGAGAGTTCGAGCTGGTTTAACTTTGTGTCACGGTATTTTCCGATACCTACTAATACTGCGTACAACTCACTATTGGAGAGATCCGACGCATTCGCTGGAGTCATAAAAGGCGGAAAAATCATCCAAATAGCTACCAGGAAAATGAATGAGCGGAATGAGATAGCTGTCCGGCAAAAACACAGCGCATTCTGGGACATCGGAAATAGGGACTTCTTCATTTTTTGTTATCCTCATTAAAAAAAACTATTTCGACCCTGCGATTCAAAGCGTCAGTAGCTGGATTATGTTTGGGCCTTGTGTATCCAAACCCCTGAATTATCATGCGATCCGGGTTTATAGAGTAATTCTTTACGAGGTATTCCTTAACAGCTCTAGCCCGTTCATTTGATAGATTCATGTTTCGTTCAAACTCGCCCACAGAGTTTGCGTGCCCTTCAATTATGAACTTGAAAGAAGACATTTCCCCGGAAGACAAAGCTTTTCCAATTTCGTTGAGTTGATTGATCGGCTCTCCAGATCGGATCGCGGCGGACCAGCCTTCGAAAAGAATGTTGTTGAATGATTGCCTGTCGCTGTCCTTAATCACAAAATCTTCAAATCCCATGGTCTTGTACATGCTTTTCAAGTTAGCTTTCCGGGCCTGTTTGGTAATCTCAGAAGCCTCCTTAAGACCTTCTTTATTCGAGCGAACCCGGTTTTCAGCCTCACGTAACCTGTCTTCCACACCTGGGAACGCCGGTTGGGATTTGAGGACATTCTTGTAGTTTTCAACGGCCAGGGGATAACGACCTTGAGCCATATACACGTCGGCAAGGCCAAGTCGTGGGGCGACGAGATCCGGTTTTAATTCTGTGGCTCTGGTGTAATGTAGAACAGCCTGATCAAGAAGCCTGTTAGCCTCTTGGACGCCACTAAAATTCTCTTTTGTCATCAGGCCCAAGTGTTCAAAAGCATCAGCAAGGTTAACGTGAGCCTCAGCATAAGTGGGACAAAGGTCTACAGCTTTTTGGAAAGCCGCAAGGCGCTCTTTGTAATTAAGTAGTTTAACACCCTCGGCATATTTTGCTCTTGCCGCGGAACAATCTTGTCCTGTTAGGAGAGCTTTAGAAGTTTCAGCACGAGTGAAACCTACCCAAGGGGAACATACAATCAGCGCCGACAAGGATAGATAAAAAAGATGGGAGTTTCTAATGGAACTCATTTACTCACCCTCCCTAATCACGGTTTTCATAGAACTCGTGTTTGCTTTAAATATTTTAAATTACTGACCCGATGTCATATTAACAAAGATGAACATTTATTTATCGGACCTGACTGTTTGATTTTAACATATTCAACAATTCCAAAGACTTGCCGACGGCGGAACCCAAGTCCGCTCTGGTTACATTGTCACGAGTAAATTCTGCCAGAATTTGACCGGTGAGTGTGTCAATAACTTCAGTAGTTAATCCAAATTTTTCTTTGTTGGGTTTAACGTTAACTATTAGGGCAAGATTTACTGAAAATTCCTTATAGAATTGACTAAGCGCTTGGGTAGACGAGAGCTTACGATCTGAAGTTTTTTCTAAAAAATCCTTCAACTGAACTGGGGTTGAGAACTTAAATTTTTTCTCAATCTCAGGGCTTGGTTTCAGAGCTTGGTAAAGATAATCGACTGTTGATTGAAGCTCTGGCTTGTTGAATCCGTGGAATACAATTATCGTGGCCACTCTAGGTTTAGTCCCATCCAGGAACAATGGCCCTCGCGCTCCACGGCTTCCCGAAGGAACTGGTTTTTCAATTTGTTTTCGTGCGTGCGCATTAGAAAACAAGGATTTTGGTGTGCCCTGAGGTCCAGGCTCTTCCCAATTATCAGAGCTGACCCCTATAAAGGTCGGCACAACTCCATGAGGATATAGCAATATGACAGCAAGAATAGCAGCGACCACTGTCCCCAGAGCCAAGGCCGGGGTGTTGAAAATGGAATTTAACCAGCCTGGCGCCCAGGCAAACCCACTTTTAACTGCAAATTTTCCAGAGTGAACTCGCGTGGGAAAATTCTTTTTAAGCTCATTCTTAATTTTGTCCGGCAGCTTTTTTGTAGCGGATCTTTCCCTATAATAGGCCACATCGGCGCAACACAGATGACAGTATTCAAGATGTTTGGCAATTTTTCCGGTTGGGTCCGTTCCTTGTTCGATGAATTCGTACAACTCCCATGGTTCCGGACAGAATACAGTCTTTTCCTTCCTTAAAATATTTATGACCAATCTGAGAGATTCTACTTCTTCCGAACACGGGGCGCATTCTCTAATGTGATTTTCAACCAACCTGCGTTCATCAGTGGATAAGCCATCGTCAACATACATCGGCAGGAGGTCGGTTAGATGTTCATCAGTTTTGTTTTTATCAGAAGGGATCATTTGTCGCGCCTTTCTTGATCAGCTTCTGAAAAATTGTCTTCAATTCCCGAATACAACGGGCTACCTGAACAGCAAGGGTGTTCTCATTGACGTATCAGTACCTTAGAAATTTCTGAGTAGGGCAGTTCTTCAAGGTATCTCAACCGCAAGAGTCGCCTGCATCTTTCGCCCAATGTCCCCAAGGACTGTCTCAAAAACTGGGTTTGCTCCCGTAAAACCAATTTCTCTTCCTGGTTCCCGGAGTCCTGAACCTCACTCCGGCAATTAGTCAACCCGGGAATATGGTCTTCGAGAGGCTCAGTTTCGCCGTCCCTCTTGGCTGCCCTGGAGAATCTATAGTGATCGACACAAACTCGTTCAGCTATTGTGCAAATGTATTTCTGCAGAGAATAAACGGAGTCATAATTCTTTAATGCCGATGTCAGGACCATGAAAACCTCCTGAACGACATCCTCCAACCCGTCGTGAGCAACGCGCAAACGTCGCTTAATAACCATGCCGACCAGTCTCTGAAAACGGTTATATAATTCCGTCCATCCCTGTTCGGAACCCGAGAGGCATCGTCTGACAAGATCGCTATCTCTGTCATCCATGTTAACGGCCATGACTCTGTACGAAACACAATTATACAAGGATATATGCAAGTCATATCATGAAGCTCTTGACCATATCTAACAATTTTTGACCTTTTTTAGAGATTTTAAACTTATGTTGTCTCCTATTTTTCCACTCTAACAAAGTATTGTGGTCCTCAAAGCCATCAGGCTCTTTTAGAAAATGGCGCCTTTGAATATTTAGTTCGAATTCCGAGGAAAAATCTGACAAGAACTTGACTAAAATATATGCCGCTTGACCGTTTTGCAGGACTGACATAATATAAGTCGAAATTCTTAAGTCAGTTTGTCATATGTTACCTGTCCTTCCGAATTAATTGATTATGGGGGAAAAGATCGGGTGGAAGAAATCGGCCTGTTGAGGGAGGAGAAATGAAGCGGAGCATTATAACTAGGTCCGGAATATTGATGACATTAGTCATGGCCATGATTCTGATTGTGTCTACCGCTGCCGGATCGGCCGAGACAAAAAAGACCAATTCCGAACCGACTTTTCTCAGACCAATCAAGTCTCCCCAAGCATGGTATACCGATCAAGTCGCCCATGGACACGACATCTATTTTTCAGCCAATTATATTTTTCAGGCGTCAAAACTTAGGACCCAGCAAGTCCTTGTAGACTATGAACTCGCTTCGATGTATCCAGCCTTACAAGAATTGATGGCTGACATCAAACAAGGGGGTGTTAACGGGTCTTGTCTGGTCTTCGTTGAAATGGCGCGAAAGCTTTTAGACCCCCACGCAAAAATTGATCCCACTGTTTCTGAAGAAGTTTCGTCAAGACTTGAGCTGTTCAGGAAAGACCCGCAGAATTTTCCTCGGGGTCGTTACGCATCGTCCGAGGAACTCAAAAGATATTTCCAGGCAGTTCAGTTTTTGACTAAAGCGACGTTTGATGTGAAAGTCGACAAGACGTGGTTTGCAACTAGGAATTACATGCTGTTTCCATTTGAGGCCGCCGTAGAACTCCTCACCAAGCTGGCGAATCGAGGAAAACAAGCGAGCCCTGGATAAATTGAACCAGGTTTCAACTTTCTATGACAAACTAGTTGGGCCTTCTGATCTGCCATCGTTTCAGGGGCTGATCAAGGCTGATGTCGCTCTGACCATCGATGATGTTATTCGATATGCTGAGGAAAACAAACTGCCCGAGATTAACAAACAGATGGGGGTTGGGATACAGTTTCTCGGGGAACGCATCGCCTTACATCAATCAGTAATTAATTCCTTGACGGAGACTTTTCTTGCCGATGACCCAAAAGTAAACCGAAAAAAAGTCATGAGCGTTCTGGAGATAAAGAATGTTTTTTTTGGCAAAAAGGGTCCAAAAAATGAGATCTCAGGTCTTATAGAAACTCAATTCAAGCCAAATAATTCAGGGATGTCATTTTATCAACATTGTTTAAGAGCGATTCTCGATTTGCCGGTCCTTGAGTCTTCCGCCTATTCAATTAATACTGGCGCTTCATGTTTGACTGCTCTGGCCGAACAAACAATTCTTGTCACAAAGCAAACCACACTTATACCTAAGTCAGCCGCTCCTCATCCTGATAAGGACAAAAAAGCGGTACAAATTTATGTTGAGCCAAACATCGAGATTTTCCTCAAACAATTGAGTTTAGCGGACAAAACTATGTCGTCGATATGTGAGCAGCAACCACAAACCGGTCTTTATGATATGCTTATTAGAGCGTCCAAGGAACAGACCCCTTTGTTGTCGAGTAATTCTGATGGGATGACTCTGATTAGTCAACTTGCCACGTTGGACAGTGATCCGACGGTCACGGCTGATGTGTTTTTCCTCAACAGTCGCAATGACAAAGGATTTATTCAGTGGGCCATCGGCCCGTTTGAAGTTGAAAGATCATTTAGAGACGGCGCTAAAGCAATAGGAATGGAGATGATCTTCTTTGAAGGGTGGAATGACACAGCGCTGAAGAACGCGAAAAATCCCATGACCAATGAGGAATGGAAAAAAACATTTCTCAAAGGTGATTACAAAAAATTCCTGACTGTGATCAAGGCGCCTTGATTCAGAAAAGAAGCGCATATAGACCGGCTACTAAAACCAGACTTGCAATCCTCAATCCCTGACCAAGAATAATAAGTTCCGTGCCTAGCCGAACATTGAATAAACCGATTTGGGTCGCCAACTGATGCCTTATGGCTCGAATAGGTGTGGCTATTATTGTTCCCAGGATCAGCGCTAAAGCCGCCTGCTTTGTTGAAAGCTCCCCATGCTGAAGCAAGGCTCCAGCTGCGGCCATTCCAGCGCCAAATTCAGCGGCCAGCGAGAATATGATCATCCCTGTAGCCTCAACCGGGAAAAAACCTCCAGTCAACCAAGAGCTGAAACCCAATCTTAACCACTTAAACAGTCCCCACTGATTCAACAAGAAAATTATGATATAGATGGGAGTAGTATAAAGAGCCACCCTGTAGAACCGGTCTTTAAATTTCTTTAAAATCCGACTTAACCTTCTCTCTTTCTTAAGCTCCGATTCGTCCACAATTGGGCTCCACAGCCAACACGCTTCAGGAAGCGCATAACGACAGTAGCCGAGAATCCCTATGCTTCGAGTCAATGCGGCCATCAACGTGACACTCAGGTATATAAGACCGGCTGTACCTGCAAGGGAAGCTGTGATAAAAAAAGTTGTGGGAAGATGCAGCAAGAACAGTGGCAAACCATTGTTGAGCAGGTAGGTAAGTTTGACCTCCCGGCGACTGATTTTCCCTTCTTGGTAGAAAGTCGTCAGCAGGGTATTAGCGCCTATGCCCGATACGAAGCTGGTTATGAAAGCCGCCCCACTTTCGTCTTTCAGATGAGCCCATTTGGTCAACGGTCTTAACCAGCCGGCCAACTTTGAGGTCCACCCCAGAGTTTCGAGAAATTCTCCGAATAGCAGTCCCAAAGCAAGATACAGGAATAACCTGAGCAATGGGATGAGGAGTTTGTTTACAATGGTCGAGATTGACAGTGTGGACGGCGAGGCGAAATATTCGGAAACCGCCAGCCCCACTAAGGAAAAAACTATTAATACAACAGGCGCAATCAGAGATTTTCTTGAATTGAAATATTTCATATCCGACGATGGAACTCTAGCGCACTATCAGGTGATATCCAGAACATTCCACCCTAACGCCGCTCCAGGGAGAAAGCCCCTCTCCTGGACGAGGAAATCCAGATAAATCAACCCCAAGGGGGCCACTGAGGGATGAGGAATTGTAATCATGTCTCGTGTATCCAGCCCGACTATGTATCTCTTACATACATGACATAGTTCCGCATGTTCAAATTTTCGATCTTCGGAGAAAACTAATTCCATTTGAGAGTTGTCGTCATTTTCACAAAATGGACATTTAGTTCTCATGAAACTCCATTCGTGACCGCAGACTGAACAATCTAGAAATCTCCGTCCTTCCTGTTCTTTCCAGAAACTTACCCCAGGCCATCCGCCGCAAACCGGACAATATCCTTTGCTCCAAGCCAAGTCCTTTATTAAAGCCCTGACTGTTTCTTCAGCTTTTTCGGCGAAAGGCTTGGTAAGCTCAGAAACACACAAATTGGAGAGTTGCTGGCTCCATCTCTAATTGGGACGCCATTTCTTCGATGATAGTCGTGTTAGTGGACTCAAGGGCGGTGAGGAGTCTATCCATGAACTTTTGATCTCGTCCAATGAGAGACTTCAATCGTTCCAAGGGATCAAGAAGTTTGGGAAATCCTTTTTCAAGCGCTGGAATAATCAAGTTTGCTACTTGGAGTAGGGAGTCCCTATCAATTTCGATCTTTCTGTCGTCCAGAATGGGCGCCCCTTGGCCAAACCTAGCTGTATCGAAATTATCCAAATCTAAACTGGGGACAGGAAGTTTCGATTTTGCTAAGGACCTTTTCACGAATAACTCCTCGAAAGCGTCAACAACGCCTGCTATCTGAGGAATGTCCTTCTTGATCCGTAGGATGGAATCCCTTATTTCTCTCTCTTGTTGATCAGTCTCGTTTGAGACCATTTGACGTCTCCTTTTCTTGATCTTAAAAAGTTTACAGACATATCTTGTATGCAGGATAATATCCCGGCGGTGACATAAAAAAAAGCCCCGAATGGCTAAACCGCCGTCGGGGCCTTTCAAAATAACAGAAAATCTCAGAAACTGGAATTAAATTACCTTCCGGCCGCCAGTTTCCAGTATTTCTGAGGATCATCGGTGACTAAATAGATCACTCTAACGTCATCAGGATTTATTGCCTTGGCTTTTGGGAACTGTTTAGATAGTTCCTGAACCCTAGCTTTCGCCATTTCAAGGATCTTGGGTCTCTCCCCAAAAACCATAGCGCCTGTAGGGCATGATTTTACGCAACCAGGAATCATGTTATTCGTGATCCGGTCAAAACACATCGTACACTTGAACAGTTCCTTAGTTTTAGGATTTTGACGAGGGATGTCATATGGACAGCCCTCACGCGTGGCTTCATAGTTCAAACTTTTCGTTTTGGGTGTGAAAATTACCGCGCCGGTTTTTTCATCTTGAATGATTTCATTTTTTTCCGCTTCGGCCATGCATCCAGGAGACAGGCAGTGCCTGCACTGCTCCGAAAAGAAATACCAAAACGGGTTACCATTCTGGGAAGGTCCCTCTGAGAATCTCACGATTTTCCAAGTGTCTGCAGATAGGTCCATGGGATTCTCATGTGTCCCTTCATTTTTCGTGGCCGTGCCCGGTAGTCCGTTCCACTGTTTGCACGCGACCTGACAACCTCGGCAGGCCGTGCATTTGGAGGTGTCTACAAGAATTGAATATCCTTCAGACATTTTACTTTCCTCCTTCTATTTTGGCCACATTGACCATGAAAGCCTTTGATTCAGGAATCATTGTGTTGGGATCACCTACATTGGGGGTGAGCAGGTTAACGCTTTCACCTCCATCCTTTGGAACCATCCAGCCGAAACACCACGGCATGCCGACTTGATGGACAATTATGTCACCAATCTTGAACGGCTTGAATCGAGTGGTAACGATGGCTACCGCTTCAACCTCTCCTCTGACGGAAGAGACCTTGACTTTCTCACCATTCTTGATTCCACGGAGTTTTGCGAGTTCATCACTCATTTCCACGAACATCTGGGGTTCAGCTTCAATCAACCAAGGCTGCCACCGGGTCATGATCCCCGTCTGCCAATGTTCGGTGACACGATACGTGGTTCCAACAAACGGGAACCTTGGGTCACACGTTAAGTGTTTGTCCATCGCTCCCGTGAAAATTTTGATAGTCGGGTTTGTGAACTGACCAGAGAGTTCATTCTTGGGAACAGGACATTCGAGAGGCTCATAATGTTCTGGAAATGGACCATCCGCCAATCCTGGACCAAAGATTGAGGCCAATCCATCGGGTTTCATTATGAACGGATACTTCCCAGCCTTGGTATTACTCATGGGAGGCCATGGCCCATCAGGAACGTCTCCAACCCATTTCCCGGGTTGAGCTTTTCCATCCACTTCCTGGCCTTCCACCCATTTGAGAAGAGGCTTTTTGGGATTCCATGGAGCGCCGTTTAAATCAACAGAAGCTCTATTATAAATGACGCGTCTGTTGACCGGCCAAGCCCATGACCATTCAGGATATAGGCCTAGTCCAGTGGGATCGTCTTTCTTTCTTCTGGCCATGTTATTGCCCTGAGCGTTGTAGCTCTGGCAATAAATCCAGTTCCCAGAAGATGTGCTGCCGTCCGTCTGAAGAAATCCAAAAGCAGGAACGAGATCGCCTTTCTTGAAACTAACGTCTTTTCCTGTAGGATCTTTCAACGTTACATCCTTCATGAAGTAGCCATTAATCTCTTTGGCTACTTTATGCGGATCAAAATGGCCTTTCTCATCGACGTAATCCCATTTCAGGTTGAGTATGGGCTCGGGAAATTTTCCGCCCTTTTTGTAAAGGGCCCGGATCTTATCGAACAACTCAACCACGACGTCCCCGTCAGGTTTAGCCATTCCCGGGGCGTCCACCGCTTTATAGCGCCATTGAGTCCAACGCCCACTATTGGATATGCTGCCTTCTTTTTCAATGGAGGCGGCCACAGGTAACATGAATACTTCCGTTTTTATCTTCTTGGGGTCCATCCCGGGGCCCTTCCAGAAAGAGCCCGTTTCATTGTCAAAAATGTTTAGGTTAACCATCCAATCGAGTTTGGCCAGCCCCTGACGAACCTTGTTGGCATTGGCTCCTGAACATGCAGGATTTTGACCCCAGGCAAAAAAGCCTTTGATCTTACCGTCATACATCGCGTCAAAGAGATTAAGCCAAGAGCAATTCTGTCCGACATCCAACTTTGGGAGCCATTCATAGCCAAACTGATTTTCCTTTGTCGCCTTGTCTCCCCAGAAGGACTTCATTAGGCTAACATAATATTTTGGCAGATTTTGCGGCCAATTTGCCGACATAGGATCGGATGTAGTGGGTGTTATAGATTTGAGATATGTCTCCAGATTGAGCTGATTAGCTCGAGGGTAGGCCAGGTACCCGGGAAGTATGTGAAAGAGCAGGGCTTGATCTGTCGATCCCTGAACATTGGACTCTCCCCTTAGAGCGTTCACTCCACCGCCGGCAATTCCCATATTCCCTAACAGGAGTTGGATAATACACATGGCCCGTATATTCTGAACTCCGACTGTATGTTGGGTCCAGCCCATGGCGTACATAATGGTTCCAGCTTTGTCTTTAGTCCCGGTAGAAGCATAGGTCTCGTATACCTTGGCCAAATCAGAAACTGGCGTGCCTGTAATTGAAGACACTGTTTCCGGCGTGTATCTTGAATAATGCTTTTTCAGCAATTGAAAAACACAACGTGGGTTCTGCAACGTAAGGTCACGTTTTACCTTACCATCGGATTCTTTCTCAAAAGCCCAAAAACTTGCGTCATATTTTCTGCCCTTGGAATCGTAGCCTGAGAATAGACCATCCTGGAAATCGAATTTTGGGCCCACGATGAAAGACGCGTTGGTGTAATCAGTCAAATATTCTTTGAAATACTTGTTGTTATCAAGAATATACTTGATCATTCCTCCTAGGAAAGGAATGTCGGTTCCAGATCTTAACGGCGCGTATATGTCGGATTTTGCCGACGTCTGAGTGAAGCGGGGGTCCACTGAAATGAGGATCGCTCCATTGTCCTTGGCTTTTTGAACCCATTTCATCGAAATTGGATGGTTAGCGGCAGCGTTGCTGCCCATTACAAGAATACAGTCACTGTTCTTGAGGTCAATCCAGTGATTTGTCATTGCGCCGCGACCGAAAGACTCTGCCAGAGCCTGTACAGTGGCGCTGTGTCATATACGGGCCTGGTGTTCAATGTACACCAGACCAAGGGCTCTCATCATCGCCTGCAAGGGCCAAAGTTCTTCATTATCCAGAGCTGCGCTGCCTATATGCGCGATGGCTTCTACTCTGTCAACAGTTTCTCCTTTGGCGTTTTTTTCGATAAAATTCGCGTCGCGGGTGGTTTTGACACGTTTAGCGATCTCATTTAGAGCCCAATCCCACGATTTTTCCTGCCATTTGTCGCTACCAGGAGCCCGATAAAGAACTTTCTGAAGACGGTTCGGATTATTGGCTGTAGTCTGGAACAGGGCTGAGCCCTTGGCGCACAATGCCCCTTCATTGATTGGGTGATCGGGGTCTCCCTCTATGTTAATTATTTTCTTGGCTTTAGTGTCCGTACTGCAAATTAGACCGCAACCTACAGCGCAATAAGGACAGATAGTGGTGCTTTGCTTGGACGATTTTAGCTTGTCTACTTTCTTCAACTCGTCAGCATAGGCCTTTACAGGACCAGTGTCGATTCCGAGAGAAGAAAGGGCCAAGCCTGCGCCGACTACGCCAGACATCACAAGGAAGTCTCGGCGGGATATACTCATGACACGCTCTCCTTTCTTAATAATGTCAATAATCTACGGGAAATATTGAAAAATTGAACAGGGTTTTCTCACGGCCATTTTGTACGCCGATAAGACTAAAGAATTCAAAAAATAACGGAGACCTGATGGACCCTTTTGAGAAAGTAAAACAGGAGGAAAAAAGGCAGTCAAGGGGGGGTGGGCAGATAAGTGTCGTTATCCACTTGATTTAATTAGTTAAACTAATAGTTTTTATTTAATCTTGTAATGTCTAAAATGACGTAACCAAGGAGTTCGCCACTCCCGAGTCCAACGCTCAGGAGGCGTCTTTCTTCATGATTTCCCTGACACTCTGAGCTAACAAGTACAGGAAACCTATCATGACTAGGAGCCTGACAACTAAAATCTTGTCCGCAGAACCGCCTCCAAGAACGACCTCTCTTAAAGAAGCGTGACTAAAATAACCCAGAATCAAGAGTCCTAACAGGCAGATGATTATTTTAATAAAAGGATTTAGAAATTTTTTGCCAGCCATGAGTGTTCTCTCCTTGTTAATCGACATGATTTTACAGAATGTCAGACTCCTTAACAATACCTACTTTAACGTGAGAGCAATCGCACACCATGATGACACCACTAATTTCTGTCTAGGACTCCAAGAACACTGATTGCCCAAATCAGCTTTTTTTGCAAAAATGAATTTGTAAGAGAAAGGGAGGGCCGATTTTATTGTACCCTTCTTATGACAACGAGAAGGAATTAGAGCAGGAGTCCCAATGAAGATTTTGGTAGTCAACGCATCACCGAGAATGGAATCAGGGAATACACAAGTCATTTTAACGCCATTTCTGGTGGGAGCGAAAGAAGGTGGCGCATCGGTGGAGATCGCTCATTTGGCGAGGAAGAAAATCAATCCTTGCATAGGGTGCTTTTCTTGCTACGCGAAAACTCCCGGAAAATGCATTCATGATGACGAAATGAAGTTGTTGTCCGAAAGGGTCAAGGCAGCGGACATGTTGGTTCTGGCTACACCGGTATACATTGATGGAATGCCTGCTCTGGCCAAGATATTCATCGACCGACTTGTAACCTTTATGGATCCTCATTTTGTGATCGAAGGCGAGAGGGTTAGCCATCCTCTCCGCTGGAAGTTCCCTAAGAAAATGTTCCTTTTAAGCGTATGTGGATTTCCCGGTCTAAGCAATTTTGATCCTTTGGTGCTTCATTTTAAGAGGATTTGCGAAAATTTTCACTCGGAATTTAGTGGCGCTCTGTTGAGACCTGCGATTTTTTCTGTTCTTTTGACGAAAAAATATCCTGATAAAGTGAAGGCAGTTCTCGACGCTGTAAGGTCGGTTGGATTTGAACTCCTCACCAACGGCATTGTCTCAGACAAGACAAGTAAAGACGCTTCGAGAGATATTTGTTCTTCAGAAGAATTGATCCGGACGGCAAACGCTTACTGGGACAGAGAATTGGCTCAAAGCTCAGAATAAATTATCAAATGCGTCGCCCTTTTTTACCCTCGAACCTCCCAGTTCTTTCAGGGATTGGCGGTCATCAAGAACTGAAGAAGTTGCTAATGATTCTCTTGACTGCCATGGTCCTCAACTGTTGTCATGAGATCTGTTTTGCCGGAGGAACGCTCTACACTTATCCTCCGAAGGTTAATGAAGAATCAGTTCCAGTAGCCAGGCCGACATGCCTCGTCTCCAAGACTATGGTCACGGTATCGGAATCGTCAGTCGAAGTGAAAATTGACCAGGTTTTCGCAAACGACAATGATTATGATGTTGAAGGGATTTTCTTATGCCCTATGATGTTTCCGGAACCACAGTCGCGTTTCCGAAGTTCTTGTAAACGGAACTAGAGTAGGCTTTGACGTCCTAAATCCAACTGAACTGTTTCCGCTACTCCGGAAGATTACACTGGATATGGAAGATCCCGCTCTACTGGCTCTGGTTGGATATCAGACCGTCGTATGTCCAAGAATTAAACTCAATATAAGAGAAAGCAAGTCGTTCAGGATAGTCTACACGTTTCCGCTCAAACTCGATAACGATATTCTGGACATCAAGGTCCCAATGTCAGGTGAGCGTTTCGCACTGGCGCCGATAGGCGACTACGAAGTTGTTGTCAGATTCAAGATGTCCCGTCCAGTCCGAACCTCAATCTCCACATCCAATCATGTGAGAATTGAAAATGAGGCTCCAGGTAGAAGACTCGTTGTCTGTCAAGAAAAAGGGGTTAGAGATCCTGAGGATTTTCGGCTCCTGACGACCTTTTCAGGACCTGATCTAAATTTAAGGTTATTTTTTCACAGAATTTCTGACAAAATGGGCTATTTCATGGCCCTTATAGAACCTCCTTTTTCAAAACAAACTGGCGCAGCTCCATTTAACGACATAGTGATGCTGCTTGACTGTTCGAGCAGTATGAATTCCAGGTATATGGCTCAAGGAAAAAAGTCGCTTCTTCTTCTTATAGAGAAATTGAGACCTGGGGACCGGTTCGATGTGATAAGGTTTACGTCAAGACAGAAAAAACTCTTCGGATCATTGGCGCCTGCTCAAAATCACAATATCCCTGTTGCTGCAGATTTCGTTGAAGCTTCAAAGTCAGATGGGGGGACGGACCTTTTCAACACAATGTTGTCTGCCTTTCACGTCTTTACAACGAAGAAGCGAGAAAAAACTATCTTGCTTGTAACCGATGGAAAAGCGACAGTAGGGAAAACGAACCCTGAGGCTTTGATAGATTTGGTTAGACGTTATAACAAATTAAAGATCAGGGTGTTTATCGTGGCGCTGGGGCCATCTCCTGACCTGGCCACCCTGGATCAGATCGCAAGAGTTACAGGAGGCTCAATATTGCAGGTCTCCGGTTCAGAAGCCTTTGAGCCGACTGTATCTAAATGGCTTGCAGGTATTATATCTCCGCAGGTAACAGAAGTCTCCCTGAATCTCAAGGAATTAGGTTCAGAAACAGTCGTCCCTGATCCGACACCGGACGTAATTGGTTCGGAGAGTCTGTCGATTTTCGGACGTTACGTGAAAGCGCCAGGAAAGAAAGTTTCAGTGACACTTAGGGGCAAAGTGTCTGGAAAAGTAGCTGAGACGGTCAGGAAGCTGGAACCTCCTATGATGGAAAAGTCTAACAATTTTATTCCGGCTTTGTGGGCCATGCGTAGAATGGCGTCCTTGTTGGATATCGAACGGACGAGAGGACAGAATCAGTCACTCAAGGACCAGATCGGGAAAATTGGTCAAGAATTCGGCTTACTCATTTACGACACATCCCCAAAATTTGAAAAGGCTTTCTCTGATCTGCTCTGGAAGTACAAAAACGTCGTTTGTAATCTCGGAGGTAACAAGACCGGGATTCAGGAGAATTGGCGAGAGATTGTTCAAGCATGAAGGAACATGTTGGGTTGAGTCAAGATCCATAGGATCTGAGCCCGAAGAGGAAGTAACTTTTTTGAGCGATCGATATTTTAACCTCGTCGCTGATGACTATGAAACCGGGCCTATAATGGCTATGGGCCCAAACGTATCATTCATGAGTAAGGGAACCGTTTTCAGGGTGACCAGATATCCAGATCGCTCAGTCAAGGGCAAAAACTGACGACCAGCCAATGATTAAATGATGGGGGCCCTCATAATCAAGGTTATGGCTTCCTTTGCCGTATCAGCCAGTTGAGGCTGTTCATCTTCCAGTTGAGCCAGTTGTCTCAAATGATCCGCTGTCCTCAACAACATCATTGCAAGATCACCTTCATCAGCGGAAAGACTCTCCGTCAGTTCTTCCCAGGGCGCTTGCCCTGCCCACAAGCAAGTGGCGGCGCAAGGCCAAAATGTGATTGGAGGGAAATCAAATCCCCTGTCTATCATATAATTGACGAGCGGTTTGAGCCTTTGTATCATTGCTCGGAAGTTTTTCCACAGTCGACGAGTGTCTTTCCACAAATCCCGACTGATTTGGATTTCTCTGTCTTTGTCCACAACAAATGGAGCAATTAATGACGCTAGACTTACGGGATCCAGGTCTGAAAAATCTCCGTTCCTGATAAGTTCGGCAATCAACAGTGGTTGATCCAGCCTCAATTTGGCCGCCCATTTTCCATCAGGCGTAGGAGCGCCCTCTTCGTCTAGATAACCGAGGTCATGCAGTAACCCAGCGTGGTTGTTAAAGGCCTCAGTTAGCTTGGACTTAACTTTTTGCGCCCTGTTTGGATTCAACGAATATGAGGCGAAAGAAAATTCAAGCAGCCTGATTGCCGCCGCAGGATCGTGAGAAAGTAAGAGATTTAGAACCATAGAGAAATTGACCCCTATTCGGGATCGTAAAGGCTCAGGATTTGACAGCAGAAGTTCTTGGGCAAGAGAGATGTCAAAGAATTTTCCTGGAACCATGACGATAAAGCCTGCCTTGTCTTTTCCCCGACGTCCAGCTCTGCCAGTCATCTGATGAAATTCAGTCGCTGTCATGTCCACAAATGATCGTCCGTCGAATCGGTCAGTCTGCAGTATGACTACAGTCCTAGCGGGGAAATTGACCCCGGCGGCTACTGTAGAGGTCGAAAATATAGCTTCCAGCCTTCCTGACTGCATCATGTTCTCAACCAGCAGACGCCATGCCGGTAAATGGCCTGCATGGTGAACTCCTACGCGGCACATGAGCAATCTACTGATATGCTTCTGCGTCTGCAGATCCGGGTTCGACGCCAGATAGCTTTCGAGTTCCTTATCAAAGCCGTCCTCATGTGGCTTGAAAGGACATGGAGGCAATGATGCAAGAGCTTTGTCGCAGTCCAACCTTGATTTCATGAATATTATAGCAGGTAAGAGATCGAATTCTCTCAGGACGGTTAGAATTCTGTTGAAATCCGGCGGTTCCTGATTAGGTGATCTTCTAAGTTTTTTCAGGCTTTTAGCCAAGGTGGCCACTTGAGGGAAAAGACGTCGGCCCTTCAAGAACGGAGTCAGTTCGCCTGAGGGCCCAAGAAACAGTGCGTCGAGGGGCACCGGTCGCTCTACTGTGAGAATTACCTTACAAGGAGATTTTCTGATCTCCTGCAGCCATCCAGCGACTTCAGAAGCATTGGCTATGGTTGCCGACAAAAGAAGAATCCTGACCCGTGAAGGAAGATATATCAGGACTTCCTCCCAGACGACGCCTCTGTCCGGATCACCAAGATAATGGGCTTCATCTAGAATTACAAGATCGACTCCGATGTCCAGTCCTGTTTCCATTGAATCATAAAGTTGATTCCTGAGAATCTCGGTAGTTCCCACGATGACAGGAGCATCTGGATTTTCCTTGCGGTCTCCAGTAAGAATTCCTACGTTATCGACTCCCAAGGAGGCCCCAAATTCCTCCAATTTGGAATTTGACAGGGCCTTCAACGGAGTAGCGTACCAAATTTTTAGGCCCCTGGACAAATAGTCTCTAGTCGCCTCGAGGGCAATCCAGGTTTTTCCTGAACCGGTAGGAGCGCTGACCAAGACATCTCGTACGAGTATGTTTTCAAGCGCCATTTTTTGAAAGGGGTCAGGAGTAAATGGGGCTGGTTCAGGGCGTCCCATTTTTGACAGCAGGGACTTGGCGTCCATGTGAATTCGAGGCTGAAAACCCTCTTTTTGAGTATGAGAGAAAACCTTTTTAGGTCCGAGTTTGAAAGTTGGCTTTCTCGGCAAGCTGGGTCTGTTCTTGTGTTGTTGAGAAGTCATCTAAATCCGTCGACGGTGTTAATTGAATGAAAATTAATTTCTAACACAGGCCAAAGCATTATCAAGGTCCTCGAGGATGTCTCCGATGTCTTCAATGCCTATGGAAAGTCTTATCATCTCTTCCGGGATGCCAGCCAGGAGGCGTTGTTCATCAGAAAGCTGGGAATGAGTTGTGCTGGCCGGATGAATCACAAGACTCTTGGCGTCTCCAACGTTGGCAAGATGGGAAAACAACTTTAGACCACCCATGAATCTCTTGGCAGCTTCTGTTTTTCCTTTAATCCCAAAGACCACGACACTGCCACCGCAGCAGTTTCTGAAATATTTCCGGACCTTGGAGTAAGATGGTTCGGATTCCAGTCCAGGGTACTTAACCCAATCGACTCCCTGATGCTTTTCCAAATGTTGAGCCACAGCAATCGCGTTGGCGCAATGGCGTTCCATTCTGAGAGACAATGTTTCCAACCCCTGGAGAAAGATCCAGGAGTTGTCAGGGCTTATACATGCTCCCATATTTCTCAACGGGACTAGCCTCATTCTTAAGATATAGGCCATATTACTCATAGGCCCTAAATCATGCGCAAATCTTAGGCCATGGTACGACGGTTCAGGATCATTGAATAATCTGAACTTAGTGTCGGTCCAGTCGAACTTGCCGGAATCCACTACAACTCCGCCTATAGCTGTTCCATGCCCACCAATCCATTTGGTCAAAGAATGTACAACTATGTCCGCTCCAAATTCAATAGGCCTGAAAATATAAGGAGTTGTAAAAGTCGAGTCTACAATTAAGGGTACATGAGCTTTCTGAGCCACCTGACTGATTTCCATAAAATCTGGCACACATAACTCAGGGTTTCCGATTGTTTCAATGAAAATCGCCCTTGTCTTGGAATTTATTGAGTTGGCAAAGGCCTCAGCGTCACCACAATCCACAAAACGGGTCTTGATTCCGAATTGAGGCAAGATGTCCTGAAACAGGGTGAAGGTTCCTCCATACAGATGCCTTGAAGCCAACAATTCGTACCCATGCTCAATTACATTTATGATTGAATAGAAGACAGCGGAACTGCCCGAAGCTAAAGCCAAGCCTCCAACCCCTCCTTCAAGAGCCGCCATTCTCTTTTCAAGCACATCCGTCGTAGGATTCATGATCCTAGTATAAATATTCCCAGGTTCTTTGAGCCCAAAAAGATTGGCCGCATGCTCAGTATCTTTAAATACATAAGATGAAGTTCTGTAAACCGGCACCGCGCGTGAAAGAGTCGAAGGGTCCGGCGTCTGACCAGCGTGTATCGCCAAGGTATCGAAACCATATCCTGTTTTTTTGTCGTCCACCCTTCGGTCCTCCTAAATTACTAAAGTCTCAACAGGGGCAGATGATCCAGCCAACTGTCCAGGCATTTGATCTGATGTTATCCCGATCTCTATTCAACCCCACCATACCTGAAAGGGGGGCAGCCAAGAAAATCACCCATCTCTTCGTTAGTCTAACAATACCATAAAGAGCGTCACTATTTAAAAATATAACTTAATCGAGCCAAGTGCGAGAAAGACGCAAACATTTAGTCAGAATAACCGTAATACGCCAAATTTTGTTTCTCGTTATTTTGCCATCTTTGATGGCATACAGAGGCACATGTTTTCTTGACATTTTATGTAATATCGAATAATTAGTCTATCATGTTAAACCAATTTATAATAGAACTTGAGAAGCGGACGAAGATTGAAAGCCTGATCTCCAAGTTCAATAAATTATTTTATTGGAGTCTTGATTCACCCTATTTTTCAGATGAAGCGTTCTCTGAACTCCTAAATATAATCGAGGTTGGTGGGCGGTCATCTTTGAATGTCGCGATTCAGGCAGGGGTGCGATGGGCCAATTCGGTCCAGAGAATGTCTCTGAGAAAGGCCATTTATTCACGAGGTTTCATTACGCCGACCTGCCTGTGGGCCTACAGGAGCCTAAGAGGAAGCCATGAGCCGTGTCTGAGGAGTTTCGAAGCCACGGAAATGAGTTTTATGCAGATTTTACTGCTGCGCCACATTGATCCTTCCAGTTCCGTTCCTTTTCTGATCGAAACTTTTCAAAACAGATCCGACACTCCAGAGGAGTTGAAAGAACTCTCCAGACTGTGCCTCGTCACAATCCTTAACAACGGAATAGCTCCAGATCTATTGAAAGCCCTTCGCACGCGTTATCCCAGGATTGACGTTTTGCACAATTTGAGGACAGCTATTCCTGGAAGAGCGACTGAAGGAAAAAACGCACACACTTGCGGCGCAGACGATTTTCACCAACTGGTGAGGTCTGTTCTGGAGGTGAGAGAACTCTCGTCTTTCACCAGAGTCCTTTACCTCACATGGCTATTCTACGTTCCTTTGTCGGACACGGATTACTCACAATTGTGGCTAACCTCGGCGGATCGGAATTATTTCCGAATGCTGGGGGGATCAGGAATCATAGATAGGTCGGGTGGCGGCTACATATTAACTTCAGACTTGTCCAAACGGGGAATGGCCAAAAGATTCCTGTATGAAACTTATCCACTAGCAAAAGAATCAATCCAGAAATCCAAAACCGCAAAGATTAAAGAAGAAAGAGAGCGCCGGGTTAAGACGACAGAATTAGACAGGCAGGGACTTGAAATGTCTCCTGATGGTATCATATGCATAGATCAACCCAAGTCTCTCTATTACATGAATCCGGCGGCTGAACGAACTCTTCAGAGTGAAAACTGGCTGCGCATGACTCTTTTCGGGTCAATTTCATTTGAAGACGCAGTTCGTAAGTATTCAAAGGAAAAAGTCATAGCTAATATTAGAAAGTCTGGATTTGACAAAGGAGTGTCTGCTCAGATCTTTGGAGACAGGATTTCTCTGGAATCCCAGGGAAAACATTTTGATGTGGAACTTGGTCCGCAGGTGATACTCATCAGGAACACTACCGATCAGAACCTTATAAATAAGGAGATTGGTAAACTATACCGACACGAGCTGTCCGCTGCGATTGATGTGATAGGGATAGGTATTGACAGCGCAAAACGTCTTGCGCTTGAAGGATCAATCAACGAATCGGTTAAGATTCTGGACCAAATAGAAAATAAGCGTCTGGAACTTTTTCACATGCTGGAAGAGAGGATTGATTTTATCAGGTTGCATTCCGATTCATTTCAAGTCAGACCCTTATGTATCAACCTGAATCTTCTTGTGGATAAATGTGTCTCAAATTATGTGGAGGCTGCGACCAGCAAAGGAGTCAGCATACAGTCCAATCATCTCAAGGAGAATGGAATATTTGTGTCTGGTGAGGAAAGATTTCTAAAAAGAGCGGTAGATAACCTCATCAGAAACGCTGTAAAGTTTTGCGATCATGGAGGCAAAGTTGAGATTCGGCTGGACATGTCATTGAAAGATGCGATTTGTAGGGTGGAGGACGATGGACCGGGAATACCTCCGGCGCATCTGGGGAAAATATTTCAGCTAGGCTTTACTACCGGCGGTAGCGGTCGTGGACTTTATCTTGCGAAAAAAATAGCTAAGGCGCACGGTGGGCGTCTGGAAGTTAGAAGCTCTGTAGGGAATGGGGCCTGTTTTACCTTGACGCTTCCCAGAATGTTGGAGAATTGACCTATGGCTAGACCCTCACTCTTGCTAGCCGACGATGAAGATCTGATCAGGCGGAGGGTAGGGCTGATGTTAGGGGATTCTTTCTCCATCGAGGAAGCTTCAACAGCTAAAATGGCCAGAGAAGCCGCATTAAGGGATCATGACATCATATTATTGGACATCATGTTTCCTGACGGAAATGGTGTTGATATATGCAGAGAAATTAAAAAGGCCAACCCTCATAGCACGATTGTAATTAGCTCGTCTATGGAAACCCTCGACGCATGGAACCAGGCTTTTGAAGCTGGCGCCGATGGGTATCTTGAGAAAAGAGAACTTCTTAATACTGATCCTCGAAAAATATGCCTTATGATCAACAGTCTTGTTGAACGCAACCGATTGCGTAAACAGACCGAAGAAATCAACAAAAGACAGACCCAACTGCTTTCAGTGCTTACTCACGATGTTCGTGCCCCTTTTCAGGCTCTACTTGGTACCATGGAATTGCTCCGGAAAAGTGACATCCCACAGTCACTGTGTGAAAATGTTGACAGGATGTTCCAATCGGCCAAGATGCAGTTGACTTTCATCAATTCTCTTCTCGAACTGTTGCGCTTGGAATCGCGAGTGGCCGAACTCAGGCTGTTCCCAACCGACCTCAACTTGGCGGTAAACCAGAGTATTCAGACAATGAACTCGTTAGCGGTAGCCAAGAATATCACGATACGATCTGAACTCACCCACGATCTGCCAAAAATTTCTGGAGATATTGGACAAGTGACCCGGGTTATGAATAATTTATTGAGTAATGGTATAAAGTTCACTGAACGAGGGGGTATGATAAAGGTGAGGACGGCTAAACGCCTGAGGGAAGGGATAGAAGGGGTTGAGGCGGTTGTTGAGGACAACGGCGTGGGTGTTAGTGATCAAGAAAGGCCCAAACTGTTTGCGCCCTTTCATCGTGGTCGAGAAAAAGGGACCGATGGAGAGATTGGTTCCGGTTTGGGGCTTTCGATCTGTAAAGAAATAATGGAATTGCACAAAGGATCTATAGAATTGGACGGTTCCGCTCTTTACGGAAGCGTGTTCAGGCTTTGGTTTCCAATTGCTCAGAGTTACAGCAGAGTAGCAAAAGAGACATGAAATTCAACTATTGCCCACTTCGCTTGTCTTCGCCTTTGAAGCCAACAATTCGGAGGCTGACCATCATCTTCTTTATCATAGCGGTCTTCTGCTTTTTTCTCGTTAGTTGCGACGTTGCGCCTGTGAAACCAGAAGAAGTTTTTATGCTATACAGGGAACGAATGAACACAGAAAAAGTTCAGGATGCGAGAAATCTCCTTTCCCCGGCCTCTCTCGAACTTATCAAACAAATAGACCAGCGATACAAGTTGGGTCAACCCCCCGAAAAACTGGCTCTCTTGAATATCCTGGACCCCGTCTCTCCTCCTGTTTTGGTGAAAACCGATGAAGGACTGGCCATCTTGCAGGTCAGGACATTAAAAGGAGCGTCACGTCTCATACGATTAACCCGCACAGACCCCAAGTCCCCATGGAAAATAGATATGACCGAAGAACTCAAGTCGTTGCAGCTATTCCTTGAAGCTAAGGAGGCTCTTAGTGGTTTGCAACAACAAGCGGGAGAATTTGCAGCTTCGTGGAAGGCTCTCGATAACCAATTGGAGAAAATGGGCGGCCCGGAGGCAGAGCCAAAAGTTCAGCCTCAGGTCAAAGATATGAATCAAAAGCCAGTGAGGATGAAGCCCCCAACCAAGCAAATGAAAAAAGACGACAAGAAATCACGCTAAGACTAAACGCTTTCTTCATTTCCTCTCAAATTACGGCTCAGAAGAAGCACGATACTTTTCAAGCTCAGATGTGAGGATCTCATTGACCAATTGTGGGTTAGCCTTACCACGCGTGGCCTTCATGGTCTGCCCCACAAAAAATCCCATCAACTGGGTCTTGCCTTCCAAATATCGAGACACCTCTTTAGGGTTGTCCTTTAATATTTTAACGATGATTCCTGACAACTCTGAAACATCTGAAACCTGAATCAGTCCTTTATCTTTCACGATTTGATCCGGACGTTTGCCCGAAACCCACATCTCCTCAAAAACCGTTTTGCCTATTTTTCCAGATATCGTGCCGTCCTCGATCATCTTGAGAAGACCCGCAAGATCCTTGGGCCGGACAGGAGCTGAGGCCACTGATGAATCCTGTCCCTTCAATACCCTCATAAACTCGGTCATCATCCAATTGCTGACAGATTTAGGATTTGGAAAAATGGAGACAGTGTCTTCAAAATACTGAGCTAATGAACGTTCGGAAGTTAAAACTCCCGCATCATACTCCGGTATCCCAAAATCCATTACAAATCTATCTTTCTTTTCCCGAGGGAGTTCAGGCAAAGAAGCCCTCATCTTCTCAACAAGCTCTGGCTCGACTCTCAGTGGAAGGAGATCCGGATCCGGAAAATAACGGTAGTCGTGGGCTTGCTCTTTGCTTCTCATTGAAACCGTCGACCCGGTTGAAGGGTCGAAGAGGCGCGTTTCTTGGATTATTGCGCCACCATTTCCCAAAACTTCAGTGTGTCTCTCTATCTCGTATTGAAGGCCTTTTTGAACATTCTTGAATGAATTCATGTTTTTCAATTCTGTTTTCGTTCCAAGAGCAATCTGTCCAACGGGTCTGATAGAAACGTTTGCGTCGCACCTGAAACTGCCTTCTTCCATATTACCGTCACAGATTCCCAGGTAAACAAGGATCGAATGTAAGGTCCTCAGATAAGCCGAAGCCTCTTCCGGTGTACGCATATCCGGTTCCGAGACTATCTCTATGAGTGGAACGCCCGTTCTGTTCAAATCTACATAAGAAACCGGCTTCCTTTCGTCATGGATAAGTTTTCCAGCGTCTTCTTCCATGTGTATACGGGTAATGCCAATTTTCCTTGTGCCCTCGGTTGTGTCCACTTCGATCCACCCATGTTCGGCCACCGGCAGTTCATATTGAGATATTTGGTAGTTTTTAGGGAGATCCGGATAATAGTAGTTTTTTCTGGCAAACCGGCTAATTTCGTTTACCCGACAGTTACATGCAAGAGCCATGAGAATCGTGTATTCAAGCGCTTTTCGATTCAGGACCGGAAGAGAGCCCGGCATGCCCAGACAAATGGGACACGTGTTTGAGTTCGGTTCGTTCCCAAATTTAGTTGTGCAAGAGCAAAAAGCTTTTGAGTCGGTGAGAAGTTGAGCGTGTATTTCCAAACCTATTACTGTTTCGAATTCCATGATTCGCTTCCTATATGCTGGGACGTTTCAAGTGAAAATCTGTTTCTCGCTGAAAGGCTGCGACTAATTGTACAAGTTTGGATTCGCCAAAATGTGGGGCGATAAGTTGCATCCCTATGGGCAGACCTGTGCCTGAAAAGCCGGCGGGGCATGATATGCCAGGAAGTCCGGCCATGTTTACTGGAATAGTAAAAACATCGGTCAAATACATTTCTATTGGATCATCCGTTTTTTCCCCGATATTAAAGGCCGGAGCAGGGGCTACTGGAGCAAAGATCGCGTCACATGATTCAAACGCCCGTTTGAAGTCCTTAGTAATAAGAGTTCTTATCTTGGCGGCTTTTAAGTAATAGGCGTCATAATATCCTGATGACAGAGCATAAGTCCCCAACATTATCCGGCGCTTTACTTCCGGACCAAACCCCTCAGCCCTGGTTTTGCAATACATGTCTATCATACTCTCAAAATCTTTGGACCGATGACCATACTTGACACCGTCATATCTGGCCAAATTGGAAGACGCCTCTGACGGAGCGATAACGTAATAGGCCGCGATTCCATAATTTAACGAAGGCAAAGACATATCGACAAATTTAACCCCAAGCTTTTCAAAAACATCCCTTGCGGACCGTAAACTTTTTTCAACATCCTGGTTTCCAAGCTTATCGAAGAATTCAACTGGAACGCCCAATGTTAATCCCGCAACGTCCTTGTTCAGAAAGGAGGTAAAGTCGGGATGTGTCATAGGGACAGAAGTCGAATCCATCGGATCATGGCGGCACAAAAGGTTCAAAAGCAGGGCTATGTCAGAAATATCTCGGCCAAATGGGCCAATTTGATCGAGACTCGATGCGTATGCGACCAATCCAAACCTTGAAACTCCGCCATAAGTGGGTTTAATGCCCGTAACTCCGCAAAACGCCGCAGGCAGACGAATCGATCCACCAGTGTCCGAACCGAGCGCCACAGTAGCCTGACCGCAAGCGACAGCAGCAGCCGACCCCCCGCTCGATCCTCCCGGAATCTTATCTGTATCCCAGGGGTTTCTGGTTGGTCCCCAAAAGGAAGTTTCAGTCGAGGAGCCCATAGCGAATTCGTCCATGTTAGCGCTCCCCAGAATCACCATGCCCTCATCCTTAATATATTGGACGACCGTGGCATCATACGGCGGACTGAAATTTGATAGAATCCGTGATCCACAAGTGGTCTTCTTGTCCTGCAAACACATATTATCTTTGATTGCTATAGGGATTCCAGTCAGGGAATTCCCGCGACCAACCTCAATGCGATGATCGGCTTCCTCGGCCATTGCCAAGGCCAGGTCCGGGTAAACACTAACGTAAGAATGAATTTTGGGTTCAACGGCATCGATTCTGTCCAAAACTGACCTGGTTATTTCAACCGATGACGTCTTTTTGGAGGCCAAAAGCCCCGCAAGTTCGGTGGCGGTTTTTTCGTAAAGGTTGGACACCTATCTTCCCCTCATGAGAATTCATGAACCAATCTATTGGTCACTCGATGATCTTCGGTACTAGAAATGATGAACCGTCAGTTGAAGGAGCGTTGGACAAAGACTTTTCAATCGGAAGTGACGGTTTGACAACATCTTCTCGCAACGGCGTGAAAAGTTCTACTGGACCAGCCATGGGCTCCACGTCATCAGTTGGGACAGCGGAAAGAGTATCCATATATTTCAGGATGTCATCCAATTGTCCCATGTACTTCAGTTTTTCTTCCTTGGACAAAGCCAATCTGCCGAGTATAGCGACGTAGTCAACTTGTTCAATCGTGATTTTCATTTGCTACCGACCGGTGGTATTACCTTGTGATAAAAATGACTTGTTAATTCACATTAAACCTTGGGAACGGAACATGTCAAGTTTGGACTTGCCTGTCTATTGCGGCGGGATCAGTATTGGTTCTCACAACAATTAATTGCGTATAGACAAAGCTCAGTCTCGTCCTCCTAGATACTGACTCCAAACCGACCTGAAACGATAACCCGGAAATAGAAGTCGCTTGAAAAAGTCCGGACTCAAAGGACCACATCCTTCATATGAGCTTGATTGGACGGGGTCTCCTGCTTTATCGACAAGAGCGTCCCAACGAACGTTTTTTACTGATAGGCGATTCTCCGGGCTGAGCACAGGCGTGACAGCGGTTTTGCCAATTCCAATAAGGGAAGATCCAAGACCAACGCTTTTCGGATTTCCATGACATGCATGACATTGCCGGCCTTTTTTCTGGATGGTGTGCGGAGAGTAAGGATTCATTATCAACGCTGGTTTACCTGAGCCCGTAATAGGAACTACGCTGTCCAGCGTCACTGTCCCATCAGGTTTCACCCATGAGACCACCAATTGATTCATGGGCCGCATAATCGTGACCTTGGCTGAAGAGTCAAGACCTAACGGTGGATTTTCCCACCTCCTGATCGTAAACCCTTTAAACCACGCTCCAGATCTGGAGTCTCCGCTTATCCAGTCTTTAGTCTGTGGAAGAGTCCAGTCTTTCTCAGGCATAGCGGGCTTGGGGTTTCCCTGTTCGGGAATCAACTCTGCATAGTCTCCAACGAAGTTTCCTAAAAGTTCTTGGATTTGAGGATCATTTTGGGCGGCATTGATGGACCACATCCAGTATTCCGCCCTCTCATCCAGCATAATGTGATATCCATAATCCTGAAACGACCACGCTGCGTGGCAGGTCGCACAGTTGACAGAGTCTCTGTGCCGAACGATGCTATGAGGGATTATATCGGTCCGAAAAGAAGGTATGATTTTATCGGGCATCCGTTTGAGAACGTTTTGTCCGTTTGAGTTTTTCACGAGAGATTGATGACTGGAATAAACATGGCAACTTTCGCATGAAATTTTTTGCAGGTTCCCGTTGTCCCGAAGAGGTTTTCCTGATCCATGAATCTGATCCGGTGGATGGCAATCCGAACAAACCATCCCTGACTTGAAATGAATATCCGCTGTTAATCGATGCTGTTCTGCGCCGTAAAGGGTAGGGGATTGTTTGCCATCCATTATTGGAGATCTAAACCCCCTATTGAAATCCTTTTCAAACAGTCCGACGTAATCGCACCCGACGTGATTTGAATTGTGACATTTTATGCACGCTGTTATGCCCGGCGACTTTACTATCCCGTGCTCAGTTGGGAGCGGGCTGTCCTCATTGGAGTAGGCGCAATGACATGCCGAACACCCCTTTCCTCTTTGCTCTCCCGGGCGACCCGACCCCTTTGTGTAGAGGTGGCAGCGTAGACATGATCTTCTCAATAGATCATCGCCGAGACTGGAAAGAATACATCTATTGCCATTCTGATTTATCCCGACTTCAGATTCTTTTTTCTCAATTGTTGGGGATTCCAACGCAAGCAGTTTAGGATTTGGAATTTGATCAAGTCCAGCCGCAGGCCTAACGCCAAACAAGAATGATGAAGAGCCTTGAGCCCCGAACTCATACCTTGTATGATTAATCATAGTTGGAGCGAGCGCCATTTTCGAGATTTTTACATTTTCAGCGTGTTTTGGGTGACACTTTCCGCATGTGCTTGCTACCTCATCAAGGTCTCCTGGGTCAGAAACAAGCCCTACGTGAGCCTTATGTTTTTCCGGAGCCTTGTCGTCGCCTTTATGGCAGGTGATACACGAGAACGCATGTGCCTTGTCCATTTTCAGATTTTGGGGGTGGCATTTCGCACAGGAGCCGGGGTCATAACATTTTTCTTTGGCGCCTATCTGAGGCGGCTGCCCCCACCACGCTGAGTACAGGTTTGTTGGAGCCGAAAAGTTAGGGCTCGACGCAGCGGGATCGGGGACGAGCGACGGATCCGCAGAGCAGACAACGACAAGGCCTGAACAAGACAACACCAGCCAAAATATGCTCAGAAAGGTTTTAGGCAACTGTGTTTCGAATTATCTGTAAATAACAGTTTGGTTATCTCAGTTGACTTATAATCTGTTGCAATTGAGCCGTTGGTAATGAGCCACCTGAGGGATTGTTTCTAACGAAGTTCACTAAAACGCCCTGTATGGCCGAAAGCGCCTGAGAGTAGTTCGGGTGCTGGGGTGTGATTCCATTGATCGCTAGAATATGCGCAGCCGCCTCACCTTCTCGTCCCGGGGCCAGATTGAGAGGGTTAGGCCATACAAATTTTGGTCGATTAGCTACCTGAGGCTTCGGCAGGGGAGCTTGCTGCTCAACCGCCGGTCTGGGACTTTCCTGAGTCCTTTTTTGTTCGTCCTTGGCCTCAGCCTTCGTGAGATGGAGCAGGTTCGGCGTGAGAGGATGACGAACCGACGCAAGAATCATGATTTCTAAAACATTTTAACCGGCACTGTTCCTGGTAGTATGCGTCATTCGTTGATTTCTTGCAGCATTCGTCACATTGTTCGCGTGTCTGCTGAAACGAACCCTGGCCACATGAATTTGTAGCGCCAATCGTTAGAATATTTAGCGCGATGATAAAGCAAATCGACACTGGGGAAATGAGATTCACAGTGGACCTACATCTTACAGCCATGCATTTTATTGCCATCTTTCATCTCCTGAACTTTGTTCCCATGATTAAAAAATGTCGAATCCCTTTTTAAGCTTGGCCCGCTCTATCAGTTCCGATTTCCACCTTTAAGCACATGGCATTTCTTCCCGGATGTAGCGAAGCCCATGTGATTTTTCCAGACGCCGAGCGGTTTCCTTTCCGATTCATACTGTTGTTCCCATCTGTCGTCAATAGGATCCCATGCAAAAGACTTGTATCTGAAACTCTTTTCTTGTTTGAAATACAAAGTGAGAGACCATTCATCTGTTGTAGAATCATTGCAAAGCATTGAGTAGGAACAGTCCTGTTCTCTGTTCAGAGCGTCGATAGCCTTACTTCGTATGTGGTCAATATACTTCGAATGATCATGCTTCTTAAAGGATGGCGGCTTTCCTTCTGATTTCATCCATTCTTCTTCGTCATTGTCTTTTATTTTTACATCACCAGGCAGAGGCCCCTTTTTTTGTTCAGATTCAGGGGGCACATTTCCTTTTTCCGAACCAACCAGTCTCTTTGGAGCTTTCTCCTCTTCTGAAAGCGCCTTGGTAGAGCCTCTATGTTCTCCTGCGATTAGGCCTTTATTTTCACGCTCAGGAGAACTCAGCGGTGGTTTTTCGATAGTTTCTGATGCGTTGCGTGATCGCTCTTCAGTAGGTTGCCCCTCAGGGTTCTTTTGTGGTTCACTATTGTTCGGTTGTTGCGCCAATTTTGGTTTTATCAGGGTCGATTCAGATTTTGTCAGAGTGGATCTGTCTTCAGGAGTTTTGGCGCTCCTGAGCATAGATGGAACGCAACTGCCTGCAATAATGGCCACCAGAATATATAAGGCCAGCTGGATCGATGTCGCTATCTTTGGGTTAGCGCTGATACGTTTACTCTGAATAGGCATTTGTTGGAGCGTGAGACTCCATAGGTTTGGACCTGGTCCATGGCTTAAATTAACCACATAACACTTCTTATTCGTAATATTTTTCTGACGAAAAGGCAATAAACGTTGCCTTATTGAAAAATGTCACAATAATATAGTCTAGAACTTGTGACTTGTTAAATTTTAGTATAAACAGCGTTTCGAGAATTGATTCTGACGAATTCCGTCAGGTACAGGATCCTGACAGAATTGTCTTAACAATACCTTGCTCTTGAAATCCCCGAGGACGACATAAGGTCGCATCACAGGTGATGTAGAAAATAAAGCTGGAGAGACGCTTGACGCTTGAGTATTGACTTCTTCTCTCCCGACGCTTCAACAGTCGCTGTCTGGATTTGACAGCAGGAGGTTATATGTCGACTACAAATGTGCTCAATCCACAGAAAGTTAGTTCATTCCTGGCGATAATAAGGACAGTTTTTTGTGGGAACAACGTGAGGAAAGTTGGACTGAGCGAATGTTATGAATTGGCTCGGAAACAACCTGGCGCTATTGAAACCTGCCATCCCCTTTTTAGGGCTAAAGAAATGGGCTTACCTGAAGACGCCAAAGTCCTGGTAGTAAATGACGGGGCAATACTCGGACGAACAGCGCGTGCTCGCGTAATGTCCACCCAAATGGAGGAAAACCATGCCAAATATGAAACGGTGCTTCGGGAAGCCGTCTATGACATGGGGTCAAAGCCTCTTATTCACACTACAGTCTACATGGGGTTGGATCCTCTCTTCATGATCAGATCTCACTTTCTTACCACAGAACGCCATGCCATGAACGCATTAAATGTCTGTTTGAATTTCCAACACGAAACAGAGGAAATAAAAGCGATTTATGCGCAGTCCACCCCTTTGGGAGAGGAGACGGATGTCTACATGATATCTGACCCGGACTGGCGTCATCCAGACTATCCTGTTGGACTGGTGATTATAGACCCCGCTCACAATTGTGTGGCTGTTTTAGGGTTGAGATATTTTGGCGAGATGAAGAAAAATCTGCTCACATTCGGTTGGACGATAGGTGTTCGTCGGGGCATGGTCGCTTGTCACGCAGGGATCAAGGAGTTCCATCTTCAGGAAAAAGAGACTTCAATGGCGGTCTTTGGGCTGTCAGGTTCTGGAAAGTCGTCGCTTACAAACTCTGCATTTCACGAAGGGGCCATAGATACTGAAGCGGGAGAGAAGGTTATCGTCATACATGATGACGCATTCAACATTGACCTGATCAACAACAAGAGCATTGTTCTCGAACCGAACCTCTTCGACAAGACTGACGGAACCACTGCGTATTCAGAGGACATAAACTATTGGATGTCAGGTATGAACCAGATGGTTACTGAGAACGCCAACGGAGTCCAAGGTCATCTTCCCTTCGGACATTAGGAACCGGAATGGCAGGGCTATCAAGAGTCGGGAATGGCTACTCAATCTGGCGGACACCGGCCCAGTGCCCGATTTCGTCTGTTACCTGATGAAAGACACCACCTTGCCTCCCGTGAGTTTCATATCGGATACCCGGTTAGCTGTGGCAATGGGGGCGTCTTTAGCTACTATGAGGACCTCGGCTGAAAATGTGCCTGAATCAGAAATGAACAGGCTCGTTTTTGAACCATTTGCGAATCCATTCCGAGTTTATTCACTGTTGTTGGATTGTGAGCGTTTTGAGGCCCTTTATAGAAGAGGCGCAATAGCAGTTATACTAAATACGAACAAGTTCTACGGTCGGGATGGTAAGGACGTTGACATCCCGAAGGAACTGAGCTTGCCTCTAGTGGTTCACATGGTCAGAGGGAAAATGCAGATGGAAGACTGGCCTATCTTTCCCGGCCTAACAGTTCCCGCTCGTCACAGTCTGGATTTTTTGGACCCTGACTATGATGAGAAATATAGACCATCTGTTGATCTCAATTATTACAAGCTTCTGCAGCAGAGGACTCAACAACGAGTAGATTTCTTGGCCGATCTATTGAAAAGGAATCAAATTCAGCAGAGGTTTGTGGACGCTGTGAGAAAAGCCATTATTCACATGGATGAGATAATTCTTGAAATGGAGATGTAACCCATCGCTGAATGTCGGATAAATGCCCCCGGATCGAAACGGGGGCATTTAACGATTAGATTGATTCAGGATGCGTCGAGACTAATTATTGGATAGGCGCACTAGTTCAGTCTCTCAGTATCGGTCTTGTAGCCATTCGCAATCCTAATGACGGAATTGTACTGAGGACCAAAAAGACGATTTGCTCTCTCGATGATTTTATCCGGAGCGAGCTTCATATAAAACAGATGATTAAGTTCGAAAGAGTCAGGAGACTGCAATATGGCCCTGGAAACCTGTTTGGCCTGGAACCAGGATTTTTTGTCTCTAGCCAGAAACCTGTCAACATAAATGTTGAACAATCGACTTATACAAAGGGCTGAATAGATATTGGCCTGACATCCTTTGAAAACGTAGAATCTCCCTCCATCCGAGTCAAAGGCGTAACCTACCGATAGCCCACTGTTTTCAATGGTTTCATCGACAATTTCCTTGTTAAAACCGCCAGTTGAGATGCCGGCTATACTGACATCGGACTTTCTTCCAAGTCCGTCCTCAAGGGATTGCCTTGCTAGAGCCACTCTCGCTACCTGCTCGCTCAAAGGCCCCGGATATTCACATGAATTCAATTTTGCTGTGAGATTTCTTAGGTATGTGTCAAAATACTCTTGATGGTCCGCCGCAAAACAAATTGTAGGGATAATTAGAAGGATAAACACTTTTACTAATCGCATAAGACTCCAATCCTGATTTTGTGATTTTTCGCATGAAGGATTTTTCCTTTCAGAAGCGAAGTTTTTCGCAAAATTAGCGCCTGAATGTCTTCGACATCGGCACAGAATGAGCCTTGTAACCGCTTAGGAGAGTGATGTCAAGTTCTTGGGGGCTTAAACTGAGGAAACCACGCCGGAAATGACGTTGGCCAGGACTGAGCTGTGGGAGATATCATGCTGTAATAATTAATTAATTTATATGCTTAATCTGATTAAATCTAAGACTAAACTTGCTTGTCCAGCGAATCGGCTGCTTTTTAAGCCTGCCTAATTCAAAAACACACCTTTCGCCCGGTAGAAAAAAGAGACTGTAGTATTCATGCAAAGCTTTTTCTGGGTTGTTTTACTAATGAGAAGCCGGTCCATCCCAGAGAAAAACACGACAAAAATCACACTGGCCACGGACACCAAAAACGTCCCGACTCTTTTTCTTCCGATAAGGAGCATGGCTATGCCTGAAAGAAGAGGAATGAGAGTCAACCCAATCGGAAAGAAAGGCCAGGCTATAATCCGTTTTAAAAAATAGAGAAACACTTCCATTATTGCTTGGTCTCCGAATGCCCATGTCCAGATGCGAATCAGCCAAGTTCCAGTAGTAAACCCAATTGGAGGCAAATGGGCTGGCTTGATCACATGTCAAAAGGTCATGTAATCAATGACTGTTAATCGCTGTAATTATAATAAGATAATCACAGGTTGTCCATTTGTAATTTAATATCCGTAGTAATCCAGAATGATCCAAGGACATTAACCAATTTAAAATTTTCACACGCCAAGCAGAGAAATAAAATTGCGGTCAGGCTCCAAAATGAATAGAATCGAGAAGCTGTTTCCACAAAGTGATCTCAGATTTCGTAAGAAGCCTTAACAGCAGGGGTTGCCCCGAATTGGACAGCCTGAATTCGATCGTCCTATTCGGTTAATCCAGGATAGAGAGTAAACGAGCCAATAACGAGGTTGAGATCTATGCCTAGACGTTCGCTTAACATCTTTCTTGTTTTGTTCTTATCGACTTTCGGGTTCCAGAGCTTTCTGTCCGTTAAGACTGCTATTGGGCAATCTTATGCTGTTCAACCCTCGTTGAGTTATTCCAGCCCAACTAGCCCGTCTTCTCTACTCAATGCCACTGGAATAGGTTCCGGAGCGGAACAGATTAACTTTTCGCTGGGATATATGGGCAGGGACAATGGTGTGCGAGCGGGCTATAACGGGTTGGTGCTTCCTGGAACCTGCGTTTCTTCATACTTCATCTATGACTTGAGAGGGATGAACCTGACTGGAGAAATTCCAATTGAGATAAGCAAGTCCGTTTCTGCACGTTTTGGAGGGTCGTATCTTTTTGCGATGAGTAGCGCGGCGGACCAGGATATTACATGGCTTGACATGCCGCCTGGGACCCGCAGTTGGGCCTGGACCCGCAGTTCCTATTATGGACTGACAGGTGAAGCGCGCTATTCATCGAGCGATGCCTTCACCTTGATTGCGGGATTCCGATGGAATTCGTTGAACACAAACTTCGGAAACCCCAATCCCGATTACCCATTCACAATTTCTAACATGGAGTCAGGACTTTCCGTGACCATGTATCAGCCGTTTATTGGGGCTCAAGTGTCTCAAAAACTGGTGGGCTCAAACCTACTTCTCAAAGTTGTTGGCTTTCCTTTGATGCCCGGAAACATTCAGCACTTTAACACGTGCAATAACCACGGGGTACCTTTCGCTCACGTCGGCGCCGAGTCTATTCGCAACGGTTATTATGTGGAAGTTAATGGCGAATTAAGCTTTATGAAGTCAGGCGGTTATGAACTCTCTGCATTTTGCGCCTGGGAACTTTTTAGGGGAACATGCCAGATGACTATCGAAAGACGGGACTCTGGGCCTCCCCTGACAATATACTTCGGATCCGGTTGATTTTTCATATGACAGTTCAATTTTCACATTGGGTGGGAAGGCCGCTTTGACCTTTGCAACCCCATTTTGAGATAGGATATTTATTAACAAGGTTCCGATCTTTTTGAGTTTGGGAGGTTTGGACTATGCCGCACGTAATAGTGAAACTTCATCCCGGCAGGACAGAGGATCAGAAAATTCGTCTTGCCCAAGCGATAACCCGGGACGTCGCCCTAATCGCGAAATGTTCTGAAAACGTAGTTTCTGTCGCTATAGAAGAGGTCAGCCCGGACGATTGGGCCAAGAAAGTTCATATACCTGACATCGTCAATAATGAAGCGAAACTTTATAAAAAACCGGCAAACATGACGTAGAAAATATATCTTGTTGCGAAAAAGGAGCGCAACACTGGATTTGCGCTCCTTCAGAGCGCTAACATCTGGTAAGCTTAATGGATGGCATGGCGTATCAGTACATCATGCCGCCGACATAAACTCCTGCTCCCACGAAAAGATCCTTTCCAGGAACTCTGTAGATGTAGGTGATTTTCTTCGAAGGCGATTTGTGCCCCGGTTTAGGCCACATGTACTCAACCCATCCGTGGCCGACTGTTTTGGCAAGGTTGACGAAGCTGACAAAAAGGGCTTTGTCCGTTGGGTCTGTTATGAGGAGACAGTGCTGGAGTTTTGTTAATTCCGGTTGCATGGGATGGGCCAGCATTTTACCATCCATGTTCATCAAAAAAACGTAACTATCCTTCCAGACAAAAGGTCCTTTGGGATCTCCAATCTCCTTTATCGCTTCGTCCAATCCTTTGGAGTTTATCAGCGCTGCGGCTTCATGACATTTAATGACGCATTCTTCCTTTGTCGCCGCCTGTTGAGCCGCAGCGCCGGTCACCAGACAAAAAACCGAGAAAAACACAACATTTACGAGCAATTTCTTCATGATATCCTCCTTAGCTGATCCAAGGTTTACCTACAGGCAGCACATCTCTCCCAAACACCTGAGCAAAGATTACGTGGGCCATCATGTACCATGCCGAAAGGGCGCATAGCATAAGCTCATAACCGGCGATTCTCGTCATTTCGGGGTAGCCGAAGTGCGCAAGGTCGAGCAAAATGAAACCCACGAGCAAGAGCGTAAATGTTGTTGCCATCGCCCCATGAATTTTCATCGACGGTATCCACATTATGAAAGTGTAAAGCGTCCATCCCACTAGAAACCATCCGACGTCTTTGGTATCAGAGTGATAGATGTTAAAAAAATTGAACATAAATATAATGCCAAGAGCTATCCAGAATGATCCGTACGCTACAAAAGCGCTATAGCCAAAATTGTTACCGCACTTAAACTCCTGGAAACCCGCGATCATCTGCGCCAAGCCACCAAATACAAAGGCCAGCGCCACAATTGGACCCACCCCGCACCAACCTACATTATGAAACTGGAGGAGCATCGTGGTAAGACCGAAACCTGCCAAGCCGACGACTCCAGGGTTTCCCGTTGGTGTTGCAGCATTAGACATGAAAACCTCCTTCAATATATCATCAATTATATTGTTCCGCATTATGCGGATCGTGGGACCGGGTAATACAGATGACCCCAAAAAAACCAGTTATCAGCGTCTTTTAAAAAATTGGCAGAAGGAGCGTGACCCATAAAACAGGTCAATGCTGTTCAGCGTATTTTTGCGTCCAGGGGATAGGACGCGCCTTTTCAATAATAATGAATACAATAGTAGTAATTATAGTACTCTAACATAGGCGGATTACTTAATCACCTTAATAATCGTGGTAGCAGATCGTTTTTTAGTTTGCAGGCAAGTTGTTTGAAACTGGGAAACTGAAGTGATTGAGATCAGGGCAAAGAAAGGGTCTTCAGAATTACTCCTGTAGCGATTATGAAACGAGTCAGCCAACAAGCGGGCCACAAAAAAACTGATGGAATTTTGTAAAAGTGATGAAGCCCACAGGATATTTCAGGAGTGGGGCATGGAAGTAAGCCCGACATTTTTAAGACTTTTGAAAATCATAAATGGATCCAAGACCGAGGATTCCTGAAAGTTCATCCAATGCGGTTCTAGTCTCATTAACTAGATTAGGATCGGCAAGATCTTTGACGCAGAGATTGTCACGATAGCGCTTTGCTCCCCACGAGAGTAGTTCGTTCATAAAGTCGCTCGGAAAAGAAAAGCTTCTGGATTTATCACCGCTAGTTCCTCATCGGACAAGACTACTCTCAGTCTGAGACAAGCCGGTCCCCCACCGTTTTTCATGCTTTCGTCAACATCGACAAACAGAGTCTCTTTGATAGGATTGTCTTCAGAAACTATTTTCCTTAGAAGTTCAGATACTCTTTTGTTGTCACAACACTCTGAAGGGGCCACTAATACTGAGTCGCCATCTGGTTTGGATACGAGCTGGCTGTTGAACAGATAGGATTGCAGCTGCTTCGGTTAAAGACAATTGCTCGTGGGTGACTTCCAATAAAACTAGATCACCGTCGCAAAAATCCTCAAACTTTGTTCTAAGTTCGGCCGTGACCGACGTCATTATCGCAAAAAGCAGTCCGAGTGAAAAAAGAAAATGTTCCGGTTTCCAACAGAAATAACATCATTGTGAAAAACCCCCGCATCTATGGCTTCGGGATTTTGTCTCGCAAAAACAGTTTTTTCGGGCTTGATCCCATGAAGCCGAGCTATAGCTTCAGAAGCTTCCAGTGTCTGTCTAGCCGGAAACACCCATGGGCGAGGAAATTCTTTGTCTAAATCGGCCCTTCCGTAAACGAAAAACTCAATACCACTATCTCCGTAAGTCGCACAGAAACCGCGTATGGTTCGCAGCTCCTTCGTCAGCGAAATCGAAACTTCCTGGCAAAGGCATGTGATGGGTGAATTTCGATTCATCGTGAAAAATGAGCTGAAGCGCAGCGCCGGTGAAAGAAGATTCTATTGAGCGGTGAAAAAGGTTGACAAGATTGGCTGGCGTGAAGTGGGTCCGCCCATCACAAGTGTCTGGAGAAGGAGACACAGTGGCGGCGTTCGCTGCCCACATACCTGACGAACTGTAACACTTGGCCAAGAGATTGGATTTTTCTCTCGATACCTTTTCCAGGATTTGATTCTCCGAGCCTGAATAGCCCAAACGACGAAGCGCCTCAAAGGCCGGGCGCTCGTGAACCGGAAGCACAGCTTGCTTCAAACCTAATGAATGCATCATTTCCATTTTTTTCAGACACTTGAAAAGGGCGGCTCTGGGATTTGAAACAGCCAACCTGTTAGCCATGGATCTGATGTTGCCATAGGCCAATCCAGCAAAATTGTGGGTAGGACCAGGCATGCCGTCGAAATTAACTTCAAAGGCCTTTTTATTTGACGGCGCTGGGAAATGAACATTGTTGCGGTTCAAAGACAAATCCTTCAGAAAGCGATACCAGGATAAATATCATTTGGCACAAATAACCTTTGAACTTCGATCGACGAGACGGGGTAGGAACAATGATCCGTGGTGAAATAGGCGCCCGGCCGGTGGTTTCCGCTGGCCCCGACACCCCCGAAAGGCATCCTTGCGCTAGCTCCCGTCGTCTGTCTGTTCCAGTTTATGACTCCAGCCCTCACGTGGAGAAGAAAATAATGGTACAGATCTGGATTATCACTCAAGAGCCCGGCGGCAAGACCGAAACGTGTGTTATTAGCTTCCGTCTATGGCGGATTTAAAATCAGGAACCCATATCAGCTGCAGGATAGGTCCGAACATTTCCTCATCTACTCGATCCTGGACCCTGGTCACATCTATTAACCCCGGACTCAGCATATTTGATGTTTCCCCTAATGGTTTCATGGCACAAAGGATTCGACCTCCTTTGCTCACTAAATTCTGTTGAGCCTCCAGAAGTCTACTAGCTGCGTTTTTTGAGATAACAGGACCCATGAATGGCTCCGGAGAGTTAGTATATGGCCCCACCTTTATCTTGCCAATAATCTCTATCAGACGTTCTACAAAGTCTGTTCCATTTTTGTCCTCCACTACAATAAGTCGTCTGGCGCATGAGCACCGTTGGCCCGCTGTAATGAAAGCTGACAGTATGGTAAGATAGGCGGCGGCGTCCAAATCGGACACATCATGCGCTACGAGAGGATTGTTGCCACCCATTTCCAGAGCCAGTATTTTTTCTGGAGAATCGCTAAAAGACTTATGAACTGACTTTCCCGTAGATTCACTTCCAGTAAGAAAAAGCCCATCGAGCCCTGGGTGTCTTTGAGAGCGTTTTTCCAGTTTCGGAGTTTCCCTGGATCAGGTTTATGACCCCATCAGGAATGCCAGCGCTCTCCCACAACTGAATCATGGCCTCGGCCACCATAGGGGTCTGACTACTAGGTTTAAAGATCACCGTATTGCCCGCAATTAGGGCAGGGACTATGTGGCCGTTAGGAAGATGTCCAGGCAGGTTGAAAGGTCCGAAAACGGCTATAACCCCATGAGGCCGGAATCTCGTGACAGTAGTCGTTCCTGGAATAGTCTCCTTGATCACCCGGTTCCGGTCTTGGTAAGCTTCAATGGAAATGGCAATTTTCGATATCATTGATTGAACTTCAGATTGTGACTCCCATTTAGGTTTTCCGGTTTCCATTGATATCAATTCAGAAACACGCTGGGCCTGACTTGAAAGTCCGTCACGAAAAGCTTGCATGAATCCTATACGGTAGCTCAGTGGTCTGTTGGACCATTCTGCAAATGCCTTCTTTGCTGCGATCACGGCATCATTGATCTCTGAGGGAGATGCGCAGCGTCCTTGCCAGTTTATCTTTCCGGTCGTCGGATTAAGAGCGCTGATTTGTATCCCGTTTCCTGGCAGCCATGCGTTGTTGATGAAGTGACTTTTGGCTTCCATTTACAGAGTCCCTCTATGCCCCTTCGGTCTTCTCAGAGTTAGGGATTTCTAATTGGTTTACACAACTGACCCTGTCGACTGGTCTTTTATGATCAGTGTCCGGTTGAGCTGGAATCGACGGCCGCAGCGGACTGAAAATCACTTTATCCCCAACGTCCAGATTGAGAGCCGCTGCCGTTAGAGCTTCCAGGAACGCTCCTCCATTTGGAGTCGTCCGAACTTTCCCCACACAGGCCCTGAATTCCGGTTCGAGTCCTGCAATTATGCAATCAGGTGACTCAATAGATTGCAAGGTTATTTCCTCAATTGTCGCTGTATTACTTTCCCTGGCAATTCTAACCTCATCAAGACGGCACACCACGATAGGCCCAGCGTCAAAGATGTCTACCATGCCGTTGGGACTGAATCCTTCATCTCTAAGCATTTTTAACGCGGGCCGGGTGTTCTCATGGACCTTTCCTATAACCTCTTGGGCTTCCTTGGGAAGCATACAGATGTAAATGGGTGACCGTGGCATCAATTCAGATATGAATCTCTTGTCACTGAGACTCATGTAGTCTGCCCTCGGATAGTTCATATCAAAGAAATGTCTACCTATGGCTTCCCAAAAAGGTGACCTACCATTTTCGTCCACCACGCCTCTCATTTCGGCCAAAACTAGGGGCTCAAATTGATGAGAATGCTCGGTCATGTACAGGAAACGAAACAAGGAGAGCAATCTCCCTTGTCCGTGTTTTCTATGAGAGGGCGCAATGAACAGACCGCCAATTTCCGAAGGTCCACTATGCTCTCTGACCAGAAGTAGTAAAGATAGTTTATTGCAGATTTTAAGATGCTCGGATTTGTGGGTGCATGACTTGATTCGAAATGCATAAAACGGCTCAAATCCGCCTACTTTTGAATTTATTAGAGCTGTCCCCACAACCCTGGAAGAATCCAGATCTTCCAAAACAAAGATGTATAATTCTCCTCCTGGTTTACTAACTTTCAACTGAAAGCTTCTACAGGAATCCTGAATCCTCTGTTTTAGCACATCACGATCGCCCGGCAGGGAAGTTAGGCCGAACTTCGACATCCCGGCCAACTCAAGCAGACCGTCCAGATCCGACTCCTTTGCTGGGCGGACAATTACCATATGTGTAGGTCACCTCCCGGCCTTTATTGTTCAAGCAGCCAAGTATCGGCGATCATCTGAGTATGTTTCTGTCGATCTGAATGTCTCCGCACGCCAACCCAATCAGCGCGATTACAGTAAGTCCGATTCTTTCGACAAGGCTATCGACGTTAACGTACTCGTCTGAACTGTGTAACGCCCCGCCCCGTACGCCAAGCCCATCCAACACAGGAATACCAGCTTGCGCGATAATGTTGCCGTCACTGGCTCCTCGGCTGTGTCCCCATTTTATTTCGACCCCTATCTCATGTCCACAGTTCACTAACTGATCAAAAAAAGCCTGACTCTTCGAATCCATAATTTTAGGAGGTCTGGAATAATCCACATTAAGTTCTAGGGCAAAACCGTCTCTCGCGTTCAAATCTACGCTCAATTTGCTCAAGGTGTCCTGGACTATCCGCTCGTCATCTTCATTCCGTGTCCTGATATTAAATCTTGCGTAAACCAGATCAGGTACCATGTTGACGGGGCCACCGCCCAGGATTTCTCCCACGTTAATATTTATTCCCGGATACTTTTCGAGCGGTTCTATCATGTCCATGATAAAACCTGCCATTGCATGAATGGCGTTGCGTCCCCGCTCTGGGTCCCGTCCGGCGTGCGCGGATCGTCCTTTGATTCTAGCGGAGAAAACACTGGAACCACTCCGTGATCCCACTATAGATCCATCTGGCAATGCGGGTTCAAAGACCAGAGCGACATCACTTCTCTTCGCTCGATCAAGAAGAAGAGGCTTGGATCCGGTTGACCCTATTTCCTCATCAGGCGTTATAATGACTTCCCAACCAAGAAGATCAGCCCATGGACTGTTCTCGAACAGTTCAATGGCCCCACATAATACTAGCAAACCGCCTTTGGCGTCAGCTACGCCCGGTCCCTGAACAGTGTTGGCGTTGAGAAAACGGCATTTCTGAAAGGGGTGCTCTAGCCCATAAACGGTGTCATAGTGTATTGTCAATAGGGCTCTGATAGGCGCGTCTAACCTTTTTTTTGCGGAAAGGGCCTTGCCCAAGGGTAGAGAGATTCTGCCTTCGGGAAGAATTCGTGTTTGAGGTTGGAGAGGAATTGTCTCAACCTCGGCGCCTAGCCCAAGAAATCTTTTCTCAAGTAGCGCCACAAACTTTTCCAAGCCCACTAAATTGAGGCTTCCGGTGTTCATTTCGGCCCATTCTACGAGTATGGCGGTCAATTCACTTGAATCATGATGGTGACTTTCCAGATATTGTGTATAAGCTTCATAACCCACCGTCAAACTCCTTTCCCTCCTGTCATAGTCGAGTAAGCGATCAACCTTTCACCGCCTGTCCACCAGGATGGGGCAAAACTGCTTGAATCAAAAGAGAAATTTTTGCATCAGCCATTCCAGAGGGTAAAGATCAATTGATAGACCCAGGAGGCTCAAGATGGAAAATTATGAATCAGTACAATACGAACAAGGGAAAGACCCTGCGGTCTTTAGCGCTGACCAGGAAGAACCCGAGTGTATAAATTACTATCCAGGTCTTCTGGCGGAACTTGAAGACGAGCGGAATGAGGCCAGAGACCGTGAGTTTGAACGGCTGTTCTTCTGCGGCTGCTAGACCGTGTTGTCGAAGAAATTAACTGTAGTGGAAATCTCTAATGAAATCTAGTGAGCCGGACAACACAGAGCACGTCAAACTATTTACTCTCTATGTTGTCCGTCAACACACTCTTTGACCAGTTTCTCTCAAAATATTTTTACCGTCTTATCCGTATTTGAAGCTAACACAAGCCGCGTGGAGTGGAGGTTTTATGAGTCAACACATACACCTCGCTTTTTGATATCCATGATCGCATAGTTTCTTTGAGTTCAAGATCGTCTGAATTGTTTATCAGCTTGAACGTCTGCTGCCTTGGGACATAACCAGCGTCGATCCCCACGAGTAATACCCCGTTCGCATTGAGATAATGGGACGCGGTTTTCAAAATGACTCGAACGCTATCCAATCCATCGGTTCCACCATTCCATATTTCGGGGTGCTCGTGAGAGTGAGCCCCAGCGAACCCGACATCAGCTGGAACATACGGTACATTTCCGAATATCAAATCAAATGACCCGTCAACATTCGCAAACCAGTCACTTCTTCGAAATTCTATTCCCTCCGCTGCGCTAGCTCTCGCAACAATCCTGGCGTTCTCAATAAACTCCTCATTGACATCGACAGCCAACAGATTCACCCTGCAAGATCGCGCGCAATACACCGCAAGGAGCCCCAAATGCCCCGTTCCCAAATCCAGGACCCTCTGTCCGTCCTGGGAATATTTTCTGATTCCTTTGCGTAGAAGAAGCGAGGTGCAATCAAAGATGTGATCGTGAACAAAACTTACCGCGTCGACCTGAAAGTGCACTCCTGCGAGCGCTAATCTTATCCAGCGTAGCCGTGGTAACCCATGGAAAGGTCTCACCAACGAAGGCCAAAGGCCAACTTCCGCCGTTCTCATCCTACATCCTCCGTTCTAAGAAAAACCGAGTTATCTAGGACAAAACAAGATGCTACCTATATCCAAATAGGGAGGCGGCTACCTGGCAGTCTCAAAGATCGTCACGTGTCGCTCTTCCTAGTTTCCATCAGCGCCAATTCAACGCGCTTACCGTTCACTAGAATTAGTTATACGACCCAAATAATTTCCAAGAACTCAATGCAAAATCTGGAGGTTCGATTGAACAATTGGCCTGCTCTAAACAAGAAAGGGCCGGACCATTCAATCTTTGTGTTGTTCTCCTATCGAAATGAGCCTAACTCTGGAGGTATCCCAAGTCAATCTCTTTGTAATGAGTAACACTTTTTTTGCTTGACATTTGGTCTGAAGGGAGTAGCTGTATGTAAGCGTTACTTACATGGCGGAGCAAATGTTTTCAAAAGACGTACAAGTAAATTCAACGGACATCCTCTTACGGATTCAGGACTCCATTGAACTCGGAATTCCGGCTGGAGGTCTCAAAATTATGCAGGCCCTGAGGCTGCTGCTTCAGGAAAAAAACTTCGACTCGATTACTACAGCCGAAATATCAAAGGTCGCTGGGGTAAACGAAGCCTTGATTTACAGATATTTCAAGGACAAGAGAGGCCTGCTGCACAAAATCCTCGCCGAGTACTTCCGGGTCCACCTAGCTCAAATAAGACGGGATGTGGATGAAACCGAAGGATCGATTGAAAAATTGAGGACCCTTATAAAGGGCACGATATCTTTTCACAAGAAAAACAGCGTCTTCTCGAGGATATTGCTTCTTGAGGTAAGGAATCATCCAACATACTTTCATAGCGAGGCTTATGAGTTGGCCAAGCAATACTCCCGGCTGATCAACAAAATCATCGAAGAAGGGATAAAAAACTCTAAAATACGGAGAGATATCCCTTTGTCCTGCATGAGAGACATCATTATTGGAAGTATTGAAAGGGCATGCATGCGACCGGCCATATTCGATCGAGATTTCGACGAGGAACTCTTGGCTGGAAACCTTGCTGAAGCGGTAATTGGTGGCCTGCGGATAGCAGTAGACTAACTCAAATCCCAAATCATAGCATGGTGGGAATCGAACCCCTGAGTATCGACGGCTATAGTTGCGCCTTTTGTCAGAAATCACTTTACCTGCGCAGTCACGGCGCCTTTCAGAGAAACTCTGAAATGAACTCCACTTTTAGGAATGAATCACGATGGTCCGAGAAATTGTTGACGAGTCGCAAGAACTAACCATTTTACGGGAGGCGGTTTACAGGGCCGCCAAAGAAAAAGTCGGTCCAATTGCCAGCTCCATCGACGAGCTTGGAGAATTTAACAGGGAGGTTGAAAACTTATGCTGGGACCTGGGGCTTTTGACTCTAGCATTACCAGCGGAATTTGGCGGGCTCGACAAAAATACGGGCACAGCCCTGTGTATTGCAGTGGAAGAGCTTGCTAGATTCTGCGCATCCTCGGCCCTATTACTTATCATTCAGGCTGTGGGATCATACCCTATCGTTCACGGTCTATCAGGGTCGATCAGAACTGAGGTGCTTGGACGGATAGCCAAGGAACGTCAACTTGTCGGCTATCTGGTGACTGAACCCGGCGGGGGTTCTGATGTGGCTGCCTTGAAGACGACAGCAGTAAAGGATGGTGGCGAGTACGTGCTTAATGGAGCGAAATGCTTTGCTACAAATGGTGGAGTCGCTTCGATTTACTCGGTTTTGGCTAGGACATCCAAAGAAGGTGGACATATGGGCCTGTCCTTTTTTCTCGTTGAACGGGACAGGCCGGGACTCAAGGTCGGTAGGAAAGAGAAACAAACTCGGTCAGCGTGGATCGAACACAACAGAGGTTTTCCTTGATGATGTCAGGGTACCCGCTTCTCACCTCCTAGGCGAAGAAGGGAAGGGATTTTTACTGGCCATGAAAGACTTTGACATGTCCAGGCCCGCTATTGGCGCCCAAGCGCTTGGAATCGCCGAAGGGGCATTCGAGGCAATGCTGAAGTATTCGATTGAGCGCAAAACTTTCGGGAAATTCCTCGCGGAACATCAGATGATTCAGGCCATCATAGCCGACAGCGCTACATTGATCGAAGCCGGCAGAGGGCTCATTTACCGGGCCGCCGCTCTCTATGATGAGGGGCGCCCCAATACGAAAATCGCCTCAATGGCAAAATGTTTCACCAGTGACGCTGCCATGAAAATAACCACCGACGCTGTCCAGGTATTGGGCGGATACGGGTACATGAAAGATTTCAATGTGGAGCGCATGTTCAGAGACGCCAAATTAACCCAGATTTTTGAAGGCGCCAATCAGATCCAGAGGATCGTCATTGCGCGGGAGATGCTTAAAGAAGTCGGATTCACAATTTAAAGCTCCTTGCCAAAACCATAAATTTGCCTAGTTAGGGAGGTCCCAAGGTGTTCAAGCTTGATGAAGAACAGAAAATGATTCTTGAAACGGTCCGCCGGATTGCCGCCAAGGAGGTTGCCCCTAGAGCCGCCGAACTTGATGAGACAGCGGGTTTTCCTCAGCACGCCATCGACGTATTCGCTGAAAACGGTCTCCTGACCCCCTTGCTCCCGGCTGAGTACGGAGGCGTTGAGATAAGTTTACTGCTTTTTTCCATGGTATTGGAGGAGATCGCCAAGGTTTGCGCATCTTCTGCGTTAGTGCTGATCGCTCAAGCCGATGGGATGCTACCGATCCTCCACGGCGCTACAGACGATCTCAAGCGCAGATTCCTGGAGAGACTCTCTGGCGATTCTAAACAATTGACTGCGATTGCGGCGACCGAACCATCCGCTGGTTCCGACATCTTATCAATGAGGACAAAGGCTGTGCGCAAGGGCGACAAGTACGTTGTCAATGGGCAGAAGTGCTTCATTACAAATGGTTCGGTCGCGGATTTCTTTGTGCTCTTCGCCTACACCGATCCATCAAAGGGAGCCCGAGGCATCAGCGCCTTTGTTGTCGAAAAAAGTTTTCCCGGTTTAGTGTACGGGAAAAATGAGAACAAGATGGGAATGAGGGGATCGATAAACTCAGAGTTATATTTCGAGGACATGGAGATCCCGGTGGAAAACCTTATCGGGGAGGAAGGCCAAGGTTTCGCGAACCTTATGAAAACTCTCTCCATGAGCAGGCTTTTTTGCGCTTCCCAAGCAGTAGGTATAGCGGATGGAGCCCTTACTCAAGCGATACAATACGCCCGCGAACGGGTGCAATTCTCCAAGCCCATAGGGGCTCTAAGTCCAATTCAGTTCATGATTGCGGACATGGCAGCCGGTGTAGAATCCGCCCGACTTTTGACTCGTGAAGCGGCTAGTCTGTTTGATGAGCGAGAAGAAAAAAAGGCAGGCGTTTTCGCCGCCATGGCCAAATGCACAGCGTCTGACACAGCAATGCGAGTCACCACAGACGCAGTTCAAATCATGGGTGGATACGGCTATATGAAAGACTATCCCGTTGAAAGAATGATGAGGGACGCCAAACTCACACAAATCTACACAGGAACCAACCAGATAATGAGGCTTGTCGCAGGGAAGATCGATATTGGAGATCCAGTAGAGTGGAACTCATAAATGGTGTTAGCCTAGGAAACTTTCGATAGACAACTTGTGTCGTGATAACGGGTTCATTTGAAAGGGTTTCCGTGGATTTTTCACCGAAAAAAGGAGAAAAAAAAATGGGTAAGCCGGTCGATTATTCGATTTTTCAGCAAGTATGGGAAAAAGAATACACTATTACGAGGCAACTCTACCGAAATTGTTGCAAATGGTCTGACAAGGTTGCAGTCATTGATCCATTTAGAAATAAAACGCTCACTTTTAAACAATGGAATGAAGAATCCAACCAGTTCGCTAACGCTCTTATTGAGGCGGGAGTCAAACCTCAGGATACGGTTATGGGGGACATCTTCAACACGTACGAGTGGTTCATTCTGTTAATGGGCTGCGCAAAGGCCAGACTCATATTTTCGTCTCAAAACTTTATGCTGCCAGAAGGGCAGGTCTGTAAACTCATGGACGACAGCCAAGTCGCTGTCTTTGTCTATGACGCGTCAGCTTAAGGATATGGCTCTCAAAGCCATTGAATTGGTCAATGTAAAACCCAAACTCGCAATCATGTGTGGCCCCGGCGACCCTCCAACTGGTCATATTAGCTTCGACAAATTCATTGAAGGCAAATCCAAAGAGGCCCCACCTACAGAAAAGGATGTAGTCTGGTTGGACCCTGTCCTTGGCCTTTACACTTCCGGAACTACGGGACTGCCCAAAGGCTTCACGCTGAACCATGGAATTATTTTTTTCGATAATATGATGAATACCGGATTGCATAAGATAGATGAATTGTGCGTTAGCCTCGCGACAAACCCCCTTTTCCATCGAGGGGGAAATACGACAGGCGTCCTCCCTGCGCTACATTGCGGGGGGTCCGTAGTAATTATGAAATCTTTCGATGAGAACTTGGCGCTCGATTATATCGAGAAATACAAAGTGACGCACATGGTGAGCGCTCCGGTGATTTACGAGAGGATGATCCAGGCTCAGATAGCTAAGCCGCGCGACGTGAGCAGCTTGAGAGCCCTTGTTTCAATGGGAGCCCCTCTAGAGAAAGAATCATGTCTGCGATGTATGAAAGTTCTCTGTCCAGGAGTGTACAATGGGTATGGCACTGCTGACCAGCACTGGGTTACCATGCTAAAACCCTGGGAACTGCCGGAACGGGCCGGTACGATTGGACAGCCTATCACCGAAGACATCATCAAGCTTGTCCGGATTGATCTGGGACGTCGTGGAGACCCCAATAACCCAGCCGATGACTGTCCAAAAGACGGAAAAACAGAGGGTGAAATTGCTCTCCGAACCATGCATGGGTGCTATGGATACATAGATAGGCCTCAAGACGAGGCCAAGGGACTCCCTTACAAAGGTTGGCAACTTCCGGGTGACGTAGGCGTCTGGGACAAGGATGGGTACATAACGATCTCCGGTCGCACAGATGACATGATTATCACAGGAGCGGAAAATGTCCATCCGGTAGTGGTGGAAGAGGCCCTGCGAGATCATCCTGCGGTGATAGAGGTCTTTGTCACAGGCGCTCCCAGTAAGGAATGGGGAGAGACCATCGTGGCTTATGTCGCAGTCAGAGACCCCAACATCACGGAAAAGGACCTGGATGAATTCTGTAAAACGCATCCGAGTCTAGCCAGGTACCAGCGGCCAAGACATTACAAATTCGTCGATTTCAAAGAATTACCTTTCAATCCAACTGGAAAGAAACTGCATTTCCTCGTCAAAGAAAGGGCGAAAAAAGACTTCGCAAATCTTGCCTAGAATTGTTATTTTCCAGCGAAGGGCATCTTCAGGGATGTCCTCGCCTAATGAATGTTCGCTGCGTTTGAATCATGGAGGAAAACATGACCATCGAAAGTAATGTGACAAAAGAGCAGATCGACGATTACACAAGTCTAGGTTTCTGGGATCAGTGGACGTTCTGCGATTACATCAAACGCTGGGCGAACGCATTCCCCAATAAGGAGGCTCTTATCGACGCTAAGAGCCGTTTGACCTGGTCACAGTTCGGAACCATGATGGACAGGATGGCTCTAAACTTTCTCGAGTTGGGTATCAAGCGCGATGATTTGGTGGTGACCCAAATCCCGAATTGTGTGGAGGCGGTAATTCTAGAATTCGCACTGGCTCGAATTGGCGCGAGCGTAGTTCCTCTAGCCATGCAATGGCGAGAACACGAATTGGATTACGTCCTTGGCCAAACGCAGGCTCCGGCGGTAATTGTCCAGAAAGAGTATCATGGACACAATTATGTCAGAATGATGCAGGGATTACAGTCTAAACATACCAGATTAAAACACATAATAGCGATCGGGGATGATTTGTCCGAAGCCGCAGTGTCTTTTGAAAAGATGTGGGAGAACAAGCTTGAGGAAAAATATTCGTCGGACTATCTTGACCACAATTGTAAGGTCGACGCTAATGATGTCCTGACAATTTGTTATACATCCGGCACAGAAGCCGACCCAAAGGGATGCCCAAGGACCCACAATCATTGGAAAAGCTTTGAACGCTCGGGCTTTCTTCATCATCTGACTGAAAATGTACATGACAAGGTAGTTATGGCGCTACCGTGGATCAATCTCTTTGGGCAGAGTGTGGGGATTCTTTCCATGGTTATGGTCGGCGGTACCTTAATATTGCTCGATGGGTTCAACCCTGAGGCAATGGTTCGGGCCATCTCTAGCGAAAAGGCGACCCTTTACGCCGGTGTCCCTGCCATGCATGTCGCTCTTCTGAGATATCCGGAATTGGACCAGTACGATCTGAGCTCGCTCAGAGTCGTAGCGAGCGGCGGCGCTCCATGTCCGACCCCCGTGATAGAGGAGATGATGTCGAAGTTTGGATGTCTGGTCTGGAACGGCTTCGGCTCTAACGAGGGACACCTTAATGTGACTGAAGTCGGACTAGAACCTGAACTGGTCTCCACCACAATCGGTAGACCCCAGTTGTATAGCCAAACGAAGATTGTGGATGAGAAACAACCATATTCTGGCGGTTGGCCAGGTAGGAGAATTCTGCCAAAAGGCGCCTTTCATCATTGCTGGTTATTACAAACGACCGGATTTGAATAAGAAGAAATGGGACGATCATGGTTTCTATCATACTGGCGATGCGTGTTATTTGGATGAAAAAGGTTTTTATCATTTCTCAACCCGGCTGAAGGATATTATCATCCGGGGGGGGATGAATATCAGCGCTGAAGAGGTGGAGTCGATTTTATACAGGAATCCCAAAGTGATCAATGCGTCCGTCGTCGGGATGCCAGATCAACGGCTCGGTGAAAGGTGCTGCGTCTACGTGGAACTGAAGCCTGGAGAGAGCCTGTCCCTTGAAGAAGTCCAGTCTTTCATGGAAAAGAACAACGTGGCTAAGTACAAGTGGCCAGAACATGTTGAAATCGTTGAACAGTTGCCAAGAACGCCCACGGGGAAAGTTTTGAAATATGTTCTTCGAGAAAACATCGGCAAGAAGATCACCAACGGGAAAGAAGACAAGTAACTGAAATCAGAATAATCTGTCTTACTGGAACAAAACATATTGCATCGGAGTTTCATGGAGCGAAAAACTAGATCGACATTCAGATAAACATTTTGGGAAACGTAATATCTCATACTAAAATGACGACCATTCATGACGGTCTCGCATGTTCCAATTTATCGTGTGAGGGCTCCGATCGCTCCAAAGGTAAGGTTGTTATGCGAGATAGATCCTCCAGAGAAATCGCTTTTTCTCGCTCCACGTTCTGTCGTTTTTATCGGGGTTTCACGTAAGACTGGGCCGGGATCTCTCAATCCAGTGGATAACCTTAGATCCTGGGGGTACAAGGGGGAAATCCATGTTGTCCATCCTCAGGCGCCCCACGTCGGAGACGTGCGCACAGTACCAAACGTAGCCTCATTAAAAAGTCCCGTAGACCTCGGGATCATCGCCACGCCCAGGGAGACAATTCCGGGAATCGTCAGAGACTGCACGGAAAAAGGCATCAAGGCTCTGATCGTAACGAACCAGGGTTTTGCTGAAGCTGATTCCAGAGGCAGCGAACTTCAGCGACAAATGCTGGACGCCGCACGTTCAGGGGGAACCAGAATCCTCGGGCCAAATACCCTTGGAGTCTCCAATGCGTTTGATCGCTTCAACTCTTCGTTCATGCCATTGGACCGGGAAGAAGTCCCAATAGGTGTAGCATGTCAGTCAGGAGTTTTTTTTGTCGGCTCATCTCAGCTCACCGGAGGAATGGGCATGGGTGTCGACATCGGCAATGGCTGCGATCTTGGTCTTGTGGACGCTATAGAATGGCTTGGGTTTGACGAGCGGATTAAGGCTCTTGCCATACACGCCGAAGGAATATCCGGTGGCAAACGTTTTCTGGAAATCACCAGTCAGGTTTCTCTACGAATCCCCGTAATTGCGATCAAGACCGGTCGCTCTCCATTAGGAGCTTTGACGGCTGCCACGCACAGCGGTTCGATGGCCGGACACGACCGCATAGCCGGAGCCGTTATGGCCAAGGCCGGCGTAATACGTGTGGAAGAAACTCAGGACATGAAGGATCTCATAGGCGCCTTTCTGCGCTTACCGCCCATGAGGGGCCGGAAAGTAGCCGTGATCACCCTTACCGGGGCAGGGGGGATAATACTGTTGGACGCCATGCATTTTTCCGGACTGACGCCGGCGAATTTAGGTCAGGATTCCCTGAAAACCGTGCAAGAACTATCCCCACCATGGATGCCTATCGCCAATCCAATGGATATCTGGCCCGCCCTGATGAAGAACGGAATGCGGAAAGTCTTCGGCATTACCCTCAGAGACGCTTTAAATGATCCGAACGTGGACGGTGATAATTTGTCTGGCTTTGGGGTTGGATAGCGAGAATCAGCCATATTTCAGCGCTGTCGAAGAGATACAGGGTTTGTCAATGGACTCTCAAAAACCTATCGTCGTGTGGGTCTACGGGCCACATGCCGAAGAGGCCCGAGCCCAACTAAACCAGAAAGGTCGCGCATTGACAGTTCCCAGCCTGGAACGTGGAGTAAAAATTCTCGCCAGGATGGCCGAATACGAGACATGGCGTCAAAATACCATGCAATAGGGGGCAATTCGGGTTCTCCAATCGGCGCCGCCCATCTTGACCCCAAGTATACCAAGACTAGGCCATTGTGATATTGGCCCTGTGTCGGCTTTTTCCCACCAGACTCAAGAACCAGATTCTGAAAACCATCCCGACAAATACCAATTGCATGTAATCGAGCTGAAGTTGTTTTATAATCCTTGCGCCTTCGGGTCTTTACTCCCGAGGCCGATACCGGTTTACTTTGTTTAGCGCCCCTGATTTGCAGAGTTTTACAATGATTATCGATAGTCACTGTCACATTTTCACAGAACGCATTGTCAGCAATACAACCCCCAAAGCGGCAATGCTGAGTGAATTGAAGCTCAATACCTCTGGAGCGCTTGAAAGATTGAGGCCTGAGTCGTTACAAGAGTCCCTGGAGAGAAACGGAATTGGGAAGTGCTTGCTGTTGCCAACGGCTGCGCCGGAAAAGGTAGTAGCCGAAAATGATAAGTTCATCAAAATAACCTCAAGGTTCTCACGTTTGTTTACTCTTGCGACTCTGCACCCGATCATGCCGGGTCTTGTCAATGAGATTGAGCGCATGTTCGATTCTGGAATTTCAGGATTCAAATTTTCAAGTTTTTCTCAGCGTTTTGATCTATTGTCTCCAGAATCGGGCGCAATGCTGACTCAGATTTCACGAATCGGAAATTCCCGGAGCATTCGGCCGATAGTTGTCTTCGACACTTTTATGCGAGCCGATATTTATTATGGAGCAAAATTCGAACACCTTTCCACGCCTTCAAAATTGTCTCTGATTGCCCAAAGGTATCAGGGAATTAATTTCGTCTGCGCTCACATGGGAGGCTTGCTTGGTGATTTCGATGAAACTAGAGATGTGTTACGCTCCCTTGATAATCTCTATCTGGACACGTCAAACGCGACCCATACACTTGCGGAACATCAATTCGTGGAGTTGTTGAAGATTCACGGAGCCTCCCATGTACTGTTCGGGACGGACTGGCCCTGGTTTCTGCATGAGGAAGAATTGGCCAAAATCGTGTCCTTGATGGCGAAGGCGGGCTTTACCGCCATCGAGCAGGCTAAAGTTATGGGCGATAACGCCGGGGAGACTTTTTGGCTTGTGAAATGCGTATTGAATAACTGATTTGCCGGCAGGAGGAAAAGTTGGAATACACCGTAGGTCTTGGAAAGGGATGGAAGCGGGATGAGCATGGGCTGGCTGGAAAAGGCAGCATATCTATTGACGCAGACACGGTCAATTTGTCCGGCAAACAACAGACGGCGTTGTTGTTTAAGGTCCTCCTGTGGTCGCTCACCGCGATGATGGTGGCCAATATCTCCGTAGTGGTATACGCCAACCTTTTTTCAGTCGGAGGAGAACACCATCGTTCAGGACTGATAGCGATGCTTATTGTAGGACTCGGATTAACCGTCACAGTAGCTACGCTACTTACAAGGTATTTCGGTTCGTCTCCGTATTCCTTAAAATTTAAAAAAAATAATGTTCTCGGAGTTACACGGGCCGGGAATTTTATTACGATCAAGGCGTCGACTCAGGGGAATTCAATCACGTTCAAAGCTTTGTCGGAGCAGGATGCGCAGGATATCGAACACGAAATAAAGAACATTACGAAAATGTCCTGAACATCGCGCTCCGATTTGTGAGAAAACCCCTTGATCGAATTCTATTGCAGAGCGATAGCCTGCTCAGGGCAGATTTCCTGACAACAAAAGCAGGTTATACATTTGTCTGGATCCACTTCTGGAACCGCATCTCCCATAGAAAGAGCCGAAACAGGACACTGGTCAACACACGTCCCGCAGCCTGAGCATAAATCCGGGTCAGCCTTGGGTCTCACCGTTGTTCTGCTGGTCATCATGGCCTGTATCGCTTCGTTCTTGAAAATCGCTTCTCCCCCAAGAGGCGGAAGCTTAAAATTGGGAATCTGTCTGAGATCTCCAACTACCTGAATGTTCGTTAGATCATAGTCTCCGAGACCGAGATCTTTGGCCTTTCGAAGAAAGAGTAGGCGACCCGGATCACATCCCATAATTGTGGATATTACAGCGTCAAGAGCGACTGCGTTGTCAGAAGCCAGTACCAGCCCAATATCTCTTAGATCCGTACAGGCCGGACCATTTCCTTCCATGCCCACCACTGCGTCAACAATGAAGAAATCAGGAGGCCGGAGCCGAAAAACGTCTACGATCAGTTCATGGAATCGTTGTGGGTTACCCGCCGCCTTGTGCAACATGGCTTTCTGGGCTCCAGGTAGATAACCGTAACTGTTTTTTATCGCTCCAGTCATTACTGTCAGCCCGTGGGTCTTGAATTTGGGCAGACTTATAATGACATCAGCTTCCATCACGGCTCTGGAAACGCTCACCGAAGGCATGAATTCGGGATTGAAATCCATCTTGACTGAATCATTTCCGATATTTTGATAGTGGCCCTTGGCGGCTTCCATTAGTCCGGCTTTTTCAAAGCTTTCCTCATTCGCTCCATAGCTGACGAGGCCGGGGTTGTCCCCGACGACTATCGAAGCCGGGTTCAAGGTCTCAAGCTTATCGACTACCGCTCGTAGCACCGCCGGGTTTGTCACGATTCCTTCCGTGGCTTCCGACGAGCGAAGCACGTTGGGTTTAACAAGGACCTTCTTTCCCGAGACATTTATGGAAAACAGCTCGAAAGCCTTATCTACAGCCTGTCTCACATTCTGATAAGAAGCAGGCTCAATCATAACTTTTGACATTTTATCTTCCTCTGTGAGGGTGTGTATTTACACCAATCATTGTCCAATGCTGTGGTCATTCTATAAAAAGAATTAATGGCTATTTGCTCCTGCGTCAAGGTCGCGCCAAAAAGTTCGAAATCCGGCTCAAAATATAGTGACAGTTAGCTTGCAAAACTGTTAAATGTAGCCACTGTCGAGTATTTTGTTATTTTAACCATTAAAAGCGGTTAGATCCATGAGCGAGTCACGAAAAGCCAGGCCTTATGAAATCAGTTGACGGTTACTTCTTTGACTTCAGGAACATAGGCTAAACCGAAAGGTGAGGAAAGGGACCAGCATGAATAGAAGACTACATGATCAGTTAAAGCTCTGATGCAAAATCATTGCGGCCCGACATAAATAAGGTTTCTTCAAAGCACTATCTGCTTAGCGCCATTAAGGGCATCACTCGGAGACAAGAGGCCAATATGGAAATAAAAGAGATTTTTCACGCCTTGACGGAATCGAGATCTTTTTCAGAAACGCCTGAGATGGCTATACAACGCCTGAACGGATTTCCCCTTATCTCATGGACATCATATTGACTTACCGAAAGAGCGTTTTCTTCGTTCACAATATTCTTATATAGCGCACATTTACGCAATGTTTATTCTCGCTCAATTTCGAGAAAAGAGGGCTTATCCGCTCATAGTGAATTTCTTCTCTCTTCCAGGTGAAGTTTCTCTCGACCTAACAGACGATATAGTAACTGAAGACCTTGAAAACATTCTCGCATCGGTCGCTTGCCGCGACGATAACCTTATCAGAAATTTAATTGAGAACGATGAAGTCAACGAGTACGTCCGGGGGTCGGGCATGGGAAGCCTTGTGACTATGATGGCCGTTGATGAACTACCCAGAGACCTCGTGGTAGATTATTTCAAGAGCCTTTTTCGTGGAAAGCTCACACGAGAGCCGTCCCATGTCTGGGCGAGTATAATGTAATTGAAAAAATTTACTGAATTTTGGTGATACTCACAGAGTTACTAGGATGACTTCCGAGCTCAATTTTGGATCTGTCTGACTTCAAAGAGCGATGAAGAGGGGCAAACAAGACACTTTAGCCGGCTGAGAGAAAACTCCTCTCATCACTGTGAATGACATTTAGGAGAAATAGAATCATGGGAATTTCTCCAGGCTCAGGACATGATACTTAAGATCGGGAGGAATGATCCGTGTCCTTGCGGAAGTGGGAAAAAATACAAGAAATGCTGTGGAAATTTTTGACCTTTATTGGACCGCTGAAAACTAACGTTGTTTCGATTATTAAAGATATCAGATTTGACCTAAAATCGATTTTAGTGCGCGGAACGTGAATCTATTATAGTATGGACCTTACTGAGGAGATGGTCATGAAAAAGCTAGCGACTTTCTTTCGATTGAGTATGGGCGTTGCAATAACGCTGGCGGTGGTTTTCGTTTCTGTCGTCGGGGCGCAGTCGCAGACGGACCCGCTCCCTTCCTGGAACGACGGAGCGGCTAAAAACGCAATAATTCATTTCGTCCAGACCACTACCGACAAATCGAGCCCCAATTTTGTGCCGCCCGAGGATAGGCTCGCCACTTTTGATCAGGATGGCACCACTTGGGTCGAGCATCCTATCTATACTCAGGTGATGTTTGCCTTCGATCGTGTTGTGGAAATGGCTCCGAAACATCCGGAATGGAAAACCAAGCGGCCTTTCAATGCCTTGATCACAGGAGACCGTGCCGCGATTGAGAAATTTACATCGAAGGATCTGGAACAGATTTTTTTAGCGACGCAAACCGGAATGAGCGCAGACGCATTCCAGGCGATTGCAAAGGACTGGATTGCAAAGGCAAAGAACCCGACGGTGGAAAAGACCTTACACCGAGCTGATTTACCAGCCGATGCTGGAGGTAATGCGCTATCTTCGAGACAACGGCTACAAGACATACATCGTCACGGGTGGAGGGCAGGATTTTGTCCGATCGTACGCTGAACGGGTTTATGGCATTCCTCCCGAGCAGATAATTGGCTCTGCCCTTGAAACACAGTTTACCTATGCCAAGGATGGTAAGGCTATCCTGATGAGGCCCCCAAAGCTGTTATTGAATGACAACTTCTCGGGAAAACCAGAGGACATTTACCTTTTTACGGGTAAAAGACCCATGGCGGCTTTTGGAAACTCTACGGGCGATCGAGAAATGCTTGAGTACGCTCAGGGTAGCGCTGGTACGCCCCTGATGATGCTGGTCCTCCATGACGACTCAGACCGGGAATACGCTTATGGTCCAGCTAACGGTTTGCCAAACACGAAGGTTGGGACCTTCACGCAAGCCCTTTTCGATGAAGCAAGAACAAAAGGCTGGTTTGTTATAAGAATGAAGAAAGATTGGAAGGTTATCTTTCCGTTTGACAAAAAGTGAACAAGCGCTCGATAGGGGACAGGAAACCCGTCAAGCCACGGAATCGGACAGTGATTATTTTTAATCACTGAATATCATTTAGTTTTGAAGGGAGATATTTATGAGCACTTTGGTGGTTATTGGTTACGATGACAAGTTCAAGGCGGAAGATGTTCGCCTTATGCTTCTCAAGATGCAGAAAGACTACCTGATTGACCTTGAGGACGCCGTCGTAGCTGTCAAGGATGAAAACGGCAAGGTTAACCTACATCAGATGTATCATATGACAGCCGCGGGCGCTGTAAGTGGTGGATTTTGGGGAACCCTGATAGGTCTCATTTTTCTTAATCCACTCCTGGGATTGGCCCTCGGCGCATCAGCGGGCGCTGTTTCCGGAGCCCTTACGGATGTGGGCCTCGACGACAAATTCATGAAGAGCCTGGCGGAAACCCTTAATAACGGCAGTTCGGTGCTATTCGTTCTGGTTAGAAAGGCTACACCGGACAAGGTGCTGGAAGAACTTGAAGGAACAGGCGGGAAGATTATAAAGACATCATTATCCCACGAGGATGAGTCTAAACTACAGGCGGCTCTGAACGCAGCCAAGAGCTAACAAGGGTCGGCAGTCAGGGCTGTGTGTAATTTGCTCTGACTGTCAATCCATTCCCGAATTACTTGAATCGACGGGCATAGGCTGGATTAACTTTAGAGGTTTTGCCTGAGCGCTTCATCGGTGAAGGCAAATGCCGACTATTTTGTTCATTAGAGCCATCCATGATGTTCTCGCTCGCTACGCAAGTATTAGGGTGTTCCACCTGGAATAACCGCTAGAAAGTGTACCCTATTTTTCCCCCAAAGATCCAGTTTCTCCGGTCAAGATATATATCAACCGGTGTGTTGACACCGCCCACATTCGCTCCCAGGCTACGCTCCGAGTGAACTGCCGTGAAGCGAACAAATCCTCCCATGCTCCACAAATCCCTTCGCATGGAATACTCGGTAAAACCCTCAAAGAAATACCCGCAACTGAACAAACCTTTTGGAGAGACGGATGTAGGCGCCTGGTTGAGATTAAGTGTCTCCGTATATGAGAAGTCTCCTGGTAAGATTGGGCATCCGTAGGCTGCGACTTTTATCACGCTTCTACAATCGGGCTTGTTCTCAATCAGGATGCCTGAATATGGGATGTAGGCGTTTGTGGTCAGCGTCGCGGAATCTGCGTTAGGATTGACAAAACCGGACTGGTTGGTCGGATTGTTGAAATTTGAACCGAAGTAGGTCCATCGAAATCCCATAATTCCGCTAAGCGACGGAAGAAACTGATAGGTCCCTGCGGCGTTTACTTCCCACCATTGAAGGTCTGGGGTCCACTGCCTGGCGGCTGACGGCAGCGTTCGCAAGTGAGTACGATTGAACTGAAGTTGGTTGCAGCGGGAATAGATGGGCTCCAGTGAGAATCAAACCCATATTTTCGTTAATGGTCATAGGCAGAGCCAGTTCGATCCATATCCCTTGAAGATCGAAGTCGTTGCGAGTGAATGTCGCCGAACCGGCCGTCGATGGGCCGTTATTTTGAATTTGCAGTTCCGCCCCATGTTCCTTGTACAAATATCCAACGTAAACTGATGGCTCTGAATTCGCGGACTTGCAATTCTGTGGGACACACGGGAATTGCGGCTGACATGGCGGCGCCATAAAATTGTTCGCTGAAATTGGCGCTTGAATTGGCGCCGGAACGTGGCGAGTAACCGGCGACCGGTTGGTGGAAGGCTGTGCTTGAATCCTTGGGAAATTAGCGGATGTGTCTTGCGCTGCCCACTGGTTGTCTTGAGCCATGGCGCATGTTAATGAGAGACAAATGAGTGATAGGACGACTACTCTAAAGATTGGGGTTCCCGTCATGTTCTTTTACCTTCTATATATTAATAATCCTTTAATTATAAAGATATAAACAAATTATATTAAGTATAACATAATAATATATATTTAATCAACTAATATTAATTGTTATAACCTCCTATTATTATGTAATATTCTTTCTCCACGTTGACTCAGCCCATTCCATGAGTTTATCTTCTGAAATACGATCGGCTGTTGTCCAAACCCCAGTTTGTCGTCACATTGCAACTTTGCTTTCTAACGCCATGAAGGCTCCAATAATCGCAGGAGATGACTCATGCCTGAACTGTTCGAAAAAACTTTCATCAGAAACCTGGAACTCAACAACCGATCCATTCGAAGCGCCACATGGTCCGCAGTATGCGACAGCAAAGGCTTTATCACCGATAGGGCGATACAATTTTACGGAGATCTGGCGGCTGGCGGAGTGGGTCTAATAATCACCGGCTTTCAATATGTCATGTCGAATTCAATCGCCATGCCGTACCAGATGGGGAACTACTGCGATGAAATGATAGCGGGACTCACACGGTTGGCAGACGTGATCCACAGTAATGGCGGTAAGGTCATGGCTCAGTTGGCTCACACTGGTAGCAAGGCCAATCCGGAATTGTTTCCTGAAGAAGGGGAAGTCTGGGGCCCGTCGTCAGTTCCTGAGCCTGTGACCGGTCGGGTTCCAAAAGAAATGAGCCCACAGGATATAGCGACTTTGGTCGAAGCGTTTGGCAAAGCGGCGCAAAGGGTCAAAAAAGCCAAATTCGATGGAATCCAACTTCACGGAGCGCACGGTTATGGGATCAACCAGTTCCTCTCCGGTTTCACGAACAGGCGTAAAGATGAATATGGCGGGGATATATCCAGGCGTTACCGTTTTCTGGGCGAGGTTCTGGAATCAGTGAGGGGAGCGGTTGGGGCCGACTACCCTGTATTTATCAAATTGAGTGGCGCCGACTATTACGCAGGTGGCCTAGTCCCTGAAGAATCTCTTTATGTAGCTGGACGCCTTGTCAATGATGGAATAGACTGCATCGAGGTCAGTGGAGGAAGTCGGGGGATAGAAAGCGGGCTGGTTCCATCTAGACCAAACATCCTTAAGGAGGAGGACGAGGCCTATCTGTCTGATCTGGCGCGACGTTTCAAGGAAACAGTCAATGTACCTGTTGTGACAGTAGGCGGGATACGTTCGCCAAGTGTCGTTTCAAGAATCCTGTCCGAGAAGTATGCCGATTATGTCGCTCTGTGCCGGCCCTTGATTCGGGAACCTCGCCTTATCGAACGCTGGCAAAATGGGGACACGAGAAAGGCGACATGTGTCTCATGTAATGGGTGCTTTGAGACGGGACTTTCAGGGTTGGGGGTTACCTGTAAGCTTGACATGAAATCAGACGGGAAATGATCCACATTCTAAGGGTAACAATTTGCCGAACCGCTCATCAAATTACGAAATAAAATCTGTAGACGCTTCAAATATTCCGGATCTCTTTAAGCCTCTTTTGAATGAAATGGTCTCGTTGCGTGAATTCGCCTCCGGAGACACGATTACAGAGGCGGATGACGGAGCGGGTAGAATATTGCTGTCTGGTTTCCGGGAAAGCGGAAGTGATCACCGGATATAGCTCAACCCAGGAAGTGATGCTGGAGAGCATTGAACCTGGAGACGTATTTGGAGACCTTTCATTCCTTACGGGGCGTTCATATCCTTCGGACGCTTCACTCAAGGCCCTGGAACCTTCCAAGATAATGGAAGTATCAATTGACAGTTTTCAACGAATTCTCAGGGAGAACTCTGAGTTCACCGTAGCGCTTCTGAAATCCTTAGGAAAAAAAATGGTGCGGGTAGGACGTAGCGATTTCGTTGCGCCCACCAAAACGGGCGAAGATGAATCAAAGCCCTGTGCGCATATCCTGCCCATCCAGGTCTCTCTGAAACTGTTCAGGCTCGATTTTGCTCTCTTGCGGAGTCTGACGATTCAGTCGTGATTGTAGGAGAGAATGGGGTTGGAAAGGAGATATTGGCGTACGCCATTTTTGACGCAGCCGTCACTCATAAAGAGGTTTTGGCGCCTTTAGACGCTGTAAGGGCCGGAGCCGAGTCTTTTCTCTCAGAACCATCAAGGGACAAAGACCAGCATTATAGAACCTCTTCGATGGATCAGATGAGATTTCTTTTCGGCGCCGAGCTAAAAGACGAACAAGGTTCAAAGAGGATTGCGCCAGGTTTTTTGGAGTTGGCTCGCGATGGCTCATTATTTATACGGGGAATTCATCGCCTTACCGCTCTTGCCCAACAAAAACTTCTCGACGCTTTGAAAACAGGACATTATTGCCCACTCAACAGCCATAGACTCGTTGCAGTAGACTTTCGTCTTGTTTGCACTACTGTCCTGGATCCCAGGCATTGGGATCCGGAACGCCATCCGCTGCTTCATGAACTGCGCGATTATTCATTGATAATACCCCCTTTGCGAGACAGAAGATCCTTTATTCCAGCGTTGGCCGACCATTATCTGGAACACTACGCTAGTGAAATGAAGAAGAGGGCCCCCGAACTTGATGAATTAACTCTGAGAGCCATGCTCGATTATTCCTGGCCGGGCAACGACCTGGAGCTTGCAAACGCTATGAGGAGGGCTGTTCTAATTTCTCCAGGAGGGGTGGTTAGAAGACAGGATTTAACCCTCGAGAGTAGGAGAGCTGATTCAAAGGCTCGATACAATTTGTTGAAAATCCGCCCCATCAGGCAGGCTTTCTTGAGCCCCCTGTTTCCTGCGGTGCTACAAAGCGCAGTCGTGCCGATTTTCCTTTCAATAATCCTGATGCTCTTTTTCGGCCCCCCTGATCCTTCCAAGAATTTGGCTTCGGTAGTCATGTGGGCGCTTGCCTGGCCTGGCTTGATCATCAGCGCTTTTTTCGGCGCCCGGATTTCTTGCAGTGTGTGCCCCATTGGAGCTTTGAGCAAGTTGGCCAAACGAATAGCGGCTCTCGAAATTCCATTTCCTGAGACATTGAAGATGCGAAGTGATTTCCTGATAGCGGGCGGAATTCTCTTCATCATCTGGATTGAATGCGCTACCGACATACGAAGTTCTCCTTACAATCTGGGGCTACTGCTTTTGACCATGTTTATTCTAGCCTTTGTTCTGAATACTGTGTGGTCAAGGCAGGCGTGGTGTCGTTACCTTTGCCCCCTTGGCGGCATGACAGGACTCCTGGCCCGGACCTCCTTGTTGGAACTCAGAGCCGATCATGAAACATGCCTGTCCAGTTGCAATTCCCAGGAGTGTTATTTCGGTTCCAAGAAAGTTGAAGGGTGCCCGTTCGGACAGGTGGTGGCGACTCTGCATAGCAACCAGTTTTGTAAAATTTGCGGGAATTGCGCAAAAACTTGCCCGCATGGGGCAATACGGCTCAATCTGAGAATCCCCGGATATGAGCTTGGTGAAGTTCGTTACGTGAGGGCTGGCACTGGATTCCTGGTCCTGGGTTTAATAGGCGGATTGATGAGCGACATTTTGACCCGGACTCCGTGGTTCAACAAAATCGCCGGATGGATACCAGGACCGTTCATGGCAAAATTCACCGTCGTATTTATCGGTTTCATCGTTCTTGTAAATCTCGTCTCCATGGCCGGAGTTTTATTTTCGCACAGATTTTTCAGAGAGAGATTTTGGGAGAATTACTCAAGATTCGCTCTGGCTCTGTTGCCACTTACTTGCATGGGATTTCTAGCTTTCCACCTGCACTACCTGGTAACCCTGGTCCCGCAGATGTTTGCCCTTATCAGTCATTATTTCGGGGCTCAGTCTGTTGGAGAAATTGCGCAGGGGAAGACAACCGGAGAGGTAATCTTTCTCATTCAGGTCTTGATGATCGGCGCCGGGCTATTGTGGACGATGATAACAATGTATCGTCTTGGTCGCTCCGGCCGCGGAGGCAAGTATTCAATGATAATGGGGATTATGCCTCATGCGCTCATCTCGATGCTCGTGGCCGGGGCGTTTGTTGCAATTATCAAATCAGCGTTCCCCTTGTAGATTACCGATGAGGGCGTATAGGGGACCGGCGATCCTAACAACCAGTCCCCATTGAACTTTTCCTACTTGTCGTTGGCAAATTTGTCCTGATAGGTCTTCCTCATTTCTCTTTTGAGAATCTTGCCTGTAGGAGTCTTTGGCAAAGCGTCAACCACTATCACGGTCTTTGGACATTTGAACGCGGCCAACTCCTTTCGGCAAAGATCCATGATATCTGCCTCTACAATAGTTTCCCCTTGCTTGGGAACTACGATGGCTGTCACCGCTTCAACCCATTTCGGATGGGGCAATCCTATCACGGCTACTTCCTGGACTCGTTTGTCCAGATATATCGCTTCCTCCACTTCTCTTGTGGCTACGTTTTCTCCACCTGTTTTTATCATGTCCTTTTTGCGGTCGACGACCGTGATGTAGCGATCGTCGTCCATGACTCCAATGTCACCCGAGTGAAACCATCCGCCCCTCATGACTTCCTCGGTCTTGTCCGGGTCCTTATAATACATGATCATTACATGCGGACCTCTGCCACATATTTCACCTGGGACGCCCGGTTCTTCGATGGGCGAACCTGAGCCTTCCTCGAGTCTGGTTTCCATGTTGAGGCCGCCCATCCCGGCTGACCCCAGCTTCGAAGTTGCGTCTTTGGCCTTCAATATTGTGTGGTAAGGAGCCAGTTCAGTCTGGCCGTAATAGTTATAGACTTTTGCGCCCGGGAATTTCTCGAGAATTTCCTTTAGTATTTCAACGGGCATTATCGACGCTCCGTAGTAGCACTTCGTAAGTGAGGAGAGATCGTATTTCTTGAAATCGGGATGTCTGAGAATCGCTATCCAAACAGTCGGTGGGGCAAAAAACATGGTTGCCTTGTATGTGGCTATATTCTTGAGTATCTGGCCGATGTCCGGCCCCATCATTATGTTTGTGCCTCCCAGGAGGAAAATAGGGTTCATAAATACGTCTCGCTGGGCGCAATGATAAATCGGCAACGCGTTTATGCTGACGTCGTCGCTGTCATACTGACCGTCGGTGATACATCCCATGTAATGTGATAGCAACGCCTGATTGCTGATGATCACGCCTTTGGGCAGACGATTCCGTTCCGCTCGTATAGGTCATTTGACATGGGTCCTCTATGTGAAGAACACCCTCAGGTTCATCGGTTGGGTAGTCTTTGACCCAACTGTCAAAATCCGTGAATCTATCATTAATTGGGGCTAGCCCAGCTCCCTGGTTCGACCAAATAAGTGTTTTCACAGTTGGGATTTCATCAAGAATGTCTTTTACGAGGTCATACAAAGAATCTTCCACGATGAAGACCTTACTTTCGGAATGATTTATACAGTAAGAAATGTCCTTGCCCCTTAAGAGATAATTGATGGCCAGGTAAACTCCTCCAATTTTGCAACACCCGAACCACGTCAGAACATGGTGGATGGTGTTGTGGGCAAGAATGGCGACACGGTCATATTTCTCCACACCTAACCCACGTAGCGCATTGGCGGTTCGATTACATTCATCCTCCATCTGGCTGTAGCTGAGACTTTTATCGCCATAAATCATAGCCGTTTTGTCTGGGGAATGATATCGGGTTCTGCGGATCATATCTCCTATGACCCAGCGATTGGTCCTGTTGTATCTGTCCATTAGGAATTCTAGATTCTCTTTGTTGAGCGATTTGAATCGCGCTCTTTCTCCTTCAGTCAATTCGGTTACGAGTTTTGACATTTATTGTGTAACTCCTTCCATTTAGCAGACTCCATTACATTGTTTACCATACATCTTGCGTTACCATGATTCAAAAAATCTTTTTCGAAAACGTCCGCCATGTAGAGATTTCTCCGCGACTTCTCATAGGATGGCGCCTAGGAATTTGATGGTTGTGACTGAGCCTCGTATATGAGATCTGAGAGCTTTTTCACAAAAATACGTTCATAGTTCCTTGTGACAATGTAGTTTTTGATTCCGAACACCGTGCTAGCCGCCCCAAAGACAACTAGCGTTCCATCCAGAATTGTCCACAATCCAAAGCCAAAATATCGCATAAGCCCCAGACCCCAGGGCAATGAAAGCCAGACCGGTCCTGATAAAAGCAAGCTCGGTTCGTCCTTTGGCGAGAACAGAACGGTAGGTGGATAACACCGTCCGATTGCTCGCAAGTTCATTGCGCTGCGCCGCAAGAGTAGTTCTGGTTTCTGACAAACTGGTGCGTTTTGAAGCCAAATCGGTTCTTGTGTTGGCAAAGGATGTCCTGTCCTTGGCGTAACCAGTTCTGTATTCCGACAGTTCGGTTCTCTTTTCGGCAAGCTCCGTGCTTTTGGCGCTGAACTTGGTCTGTTGTCTCGCAAGGTCAGTACGTTCTTCAGATAATTCAGTACGTAAATCAGCGCTTGCGGTTCTTTTTTCGGCAAGGTCGGCGCTCTTGGCCACCAATTTTGTCTGTTGTCTTGCCAGGTCGGTGCGTTCCTCTGATAAATCGGTTCGTAAGTCGGCGCTTGCGGTGCGTCTGGCCGCCAGATTGTTTGTCTGCGCCATCATATCGATCAAGCTCTCGGTGAGACGGTTTTCTTCTTCAGCTAATTCGATCAGGACCTTCATAACCTGTTGTTCATCGACTTTTTTAGGCATATGTCACTCTCCTGAATAATGGCGAACATCAACCAGAGGTTTTTTGCAAGTCCGGTTCAATGCGGATATTATACAATCATGTCTTTGGAGTTAACAGGGCGTCGAATTAGGTAGACGGGGATTGAAATCTCAGACCGAATGGATAGATTATTAAAGATGGAGTTGAGTGACGAGCTATTTTTGCAGATAGCCAGGACTCATCCAGACATTTTATCAGAAGTCATCAAGGAGTCACCGAATGAAAATCGTCGCTATCTTGGGTAGCCCAAGGTCGAAGAGCAACAGCAGTGGACTGGCCTTAAAAATCCTCGAGAAGGCCAAAGAGCTTGGAGCCGAAACTCAGGAATTTGTTCTCAATAAACTTCAGTACAAGGGTTGTCAGGCCTGCGAAACATGCAAGACCAAGCTTGATCACTGTGTGCTGAAGGATGACCTGACACAAGTGCTCGATGCGATTCATCAGGCGGACGCGGTTATACTAACCAGTCCAAACTATTTTGGTGAGGTGTCTGGCCAGTTTAAATCGTTTTTCGACAGGACATATTCGTTTCTGAACCCGGATTTCACTAGCCGGCTGGCGCCTGGAAAATCGTCCGTACTAATTTTTTCCCAAGGCCAGTCCAACCTGAACTTATACGCTGATGTGTATCCACGTTATGAAATGTGGCTAAAACGGTACGGATTCGCCAACAACTATTCATTGCGAATGAACGGGCCAAGACCGGCCGGATCATTCACGGAGAGGCAGGATTTAATCACCGAAGCCGAATCAATTGCGCAAAAACTTGTTCAGCCGGCTCCTAAAGCCTCATCGGACAAGTGGTAAGTTTCTACAGGTTTCAAATATGAGGGCAGGGGGGATGTCCAAAACTCCAGACGGAGACATCCCAGCGTCCTGCCCTAATCTAAAATCTTGTTATTTTGCCTGAAATTTCTTGAACCGCTGCATCGCCACATACAACGCAGGAGTAAAAAACACTCCCAGCATGGTGACACCAAGCATTCCAGCGCACACGGCCGTTCCCAGCGCTTGCCGACTGGCTGCGCCTGCGCCCTGAGCGATCACCAGCGGTGAGACTCCCACGATAAACGCGAAAGACGTCATCAGGATGGCCCTGAAGCGCAATCTAGCTCCTTCGACAGCCGCTTCAATGGCAATCATTCCGCCAGCTTGTTTTTCCCTTGCAAACTCCACCACTAGAATAGCATTCTTCGCTGAAAGTCCCACGAGCAGCACCAACCCGACCTGCGTGTAGAGGTTGTTGTCCATTCCTCGAACCATGAGCCCTGTTACTGCGCCGAGAACGGCGAGGGGGACCACTGCGACAACCGCTATAGGGTCGATCCAGTTTTCGTATTGCGCTGCCAGTATCAGCACAACTATGAAAATCGCCAGACCAAACACTATAAAAATCTGCCCGCCAACTTTCTGTTCCTGGTAAGCCATTCCAGTCCATTCGTACCCAGTTCCTGGAGGAAGAATTCTCTTCAGCCAGGGTTTCCATAGCCTTGAGAGCCTGGCCTGAACTGATTCCCGCGGCAGGCTCACCCAAAAGTCTCACGGCAGGAAACATATTGTATCTGTCTATACGCAGCGGTCCCAGAGAATACTGGATCTTTGCAAGTGTGCCTACAGGGACCATCTGACCTTCGAGGTTTCTTACCTGAAGACGGGCAATGTCTTCCGGGCTGGAGCGATATTTTGCAGCGGCCTGGACCATAACCTGCCACGTCCGCCCGAATTCGTTAAAATCATTAACATAAGTGGACCCCATGAATGCCTGTAAAGTGTCAAAGACAGATTGCAAAGGGACATGAAGGCTCATGGCTTTGACTCTGTCAATATCCACAAATATCGCTGGCACTCCTGGTCGGAAAGTTGTATTTACGGACCTGACTTCAGCATTCTGTTGAGCGTCCCTGACGATCTGACCCGCTGCCTGACCGAGTGCTTGGAGGCCAATGCCTGCCCTGTCTTCGATCCACATTTCAAATCCACCACTTTGACCTAGACCTGAAATAGGGGGCCTCGAAAAAGGAAAAATAATTGCCTCCTGGATCTCGGAAAACCGCTGGGACAAGTCGTCTAAAATGGCCTGTTTGGTTAAGCCCTTTTTGAGTCGCTCATCCCAGGGAGCAAGGGCTACAAAACCGCTTCCGAGGGTTGGTCCTGTTCCATCCAAAATGGATGACCCAGGAAGAACCGAATAGCATGCGACCCCAGCAGTGGTTTTAATAATCTCCATCACTTTTTTCATAACTGCGTCTGTCCGTTGCAGTGAAGCTCCATCTGGCAGTTGAGCGTTCAGCATTATAAGGCCGTCATCTTCCGCAGGAAGGAATCCGGTCGGGACTTTGGTAAAACCGTAATACGTCAGTCCTAAAGCAGCGATCCAGCAAACTATCATCACAGGAATATGCCTGACAAGATAGGTTACTATGGTTGTGTAAACGGCTGTAAGCCGTGCGAAGATCGCTTCGAATCCCCTGAAAAAAAGATTTTTCGTTTTTTCTTCTGGAGGTCTCAGCCATAAAGCGCACTGCACCGGTTTCAATGTGAGGGCGTTGATGGCGCTAAGCAAAGTCGTAACAGCAATGGTGAGAGAGAACTGTCTATAAAGTTGACCGGAAATCCCGCTCAAAAATGACGCTGGGACAAACACAGCCATGAGGACGAGAGTAATCCCGATAATTGCGCCAGTGATTTCATCCATGGCCCGTATTGACGCTTCTTTAGGGGAAAGACCATGCTGTATAATGTTCCTGTCAACATTCTCCACAACTACAATCGCGTCGTCCACCACTATTCCAATGGCGAGAACCAGCCCAAACATGGTCAGCATGTTGATAGAAAAACCCATAACGTACAACAGCGCAAAAGCGCCCACGATCGAAACAGGGATGGTGGTCGCCGGGACTAGTGTCGCTCTCCAATCCTGGAGAAAGATGAAAACTACAATGAAGACCAGTATAAAAGCCTCAATAAGCGTAATCACAACCTCTTTGATCGAGGCTCTAACAAACTCCGACGTTTCATAAACAATTTTGTAATCAACTCCCTGGGGGAAACTCCTTTTCAGGTCGTTCATCGTCTGCCGCACTTCGTCAGCAACATTGAGAGCGTTGGATCCCGGTGTCTGGTAAACAACTATGGTCACGGAAGGCATGCCATTGTAATAGGACATGGTGTCGTAGCTTTTTGCGCCCAGTTCCACACGGCCTATGTCATGAACATGAACGAGACTCCCACCCTGGCCAGTCTTGACAATTATCTCTCCAAACTGCTCAGGATCAGTTAATCGACCAAGGGTGTTGACCTGAAGGTCCATTACCTGACCCCGAGGGGCTGGTTCTTGACCGACTCGTCCGGCGGCTACCTGAACATTTTGGTTTTTTAGAGCGTTTACCACATCGTTAGTGGTCAGGTTGTTGTACTCAAGCTTGTTTGGATCCAACCAGATCCTCATGCTGTAGTCTTTCGCGGGAAAAATGCTTAAATCCCCAACGCCGTGCAATCGGTTGAGTTGGTCTTTTACAGTCGTAGTCACGTAATTCGTCAGGAAAAGGTCGTCATGTGATGCGTCAGGAGAATATAGGCTCAGCACTGTGACGAAGGAAGTGGAGGCTTTTTTCGTGTTGACTCCTTGTCGCTGAACCTCCGGTGGGAGAGTGGCCATGGCCCACGCTACCCTGTTCTGCACCAACACTGTCGCCATATCGATGTTTGTGCCTAACTCAAAAGTAATCTTCAGGGTATAGGAACCATCGATACCGCATGTGCTGGACATATAGATCATGTTTTCAACGCCATTGACCTGTTGTTCAATTGGAGCAGCGACTGTGTCCGCCACTACTTTCGGACTCGCTCCGGGATAGGACGCTGTTACCTGAACCATCGGCGGCGTAATTTCTGGAAATTGGGCGATTGGCAGAGAAAAAATACATACCGCCCCAGCCACCATGATTAGTATTGAGACGACGGAGGCAAAAACCGGTCGATTTATAAAGAAGCGGCTGAGCATAATATCCTTCTCCGTTTATTTCTTTTCGGGATTAACTTTTTGTTGACCGGTATTTTCGCCAGAGGGAACGGGCGTGGGAATTGGCTTAACTGGCGAGCCAGGTCTGGCCCTTTGCAATCCTGATATTATGACTCTGTCTTCCGGGAGAATGCCATCATCAATTACTCTCATTCCGTTAGGCTCTTCCTGTCCCATTTTAATTCTTTTCTGTCTGACGATATTTTGACTATCGACCACCAGAAGATATCTTCCACCCTGATCGAATTGAATGGCGGCTTCTGGAACAAGGAGAGCTTTAAATTGTTGGAGTGGAACGCGAATTCGGGCGAACATACCAGGTAGGAGTAAGCCATTTGGATTGGGAAAGATGGCGCGAAATTGAATAGTTCCAGTAGCGGGATTGACCATGGTATCGGTGAAATCAAGACGTCCCTCGTGTGGGAAACCCTCCTCGTCCGCTAGACCCAGGAAGACCGGGATCTTGACCACTGTTAGTGGTTCAGAGTTCCGGGGGACCGGATACACACGCTTGAGGAACAAAAGATCCACCTCGCTGACATTAAAGTAGCAATAAACCGATTCATCATTGACAACTGTTGTTAAGAGGGTCTTTTCAGTGGCTCCTACCAGGTTACCTATGTCGACATAGTTTCGGCTCACTCTCCCATCGATAGGTGAAGTAACTTGTGTATATTCCAGGTTGAGCTTTGCTTGGTCGAGATTGGCCGCAGTCAAGTCAACATCGGCTTTTGAAACTTCACTTTTGGAAGTGGCCTGTTGGAGTTTCAGCCAGCTAATAGCCTCTTTTGACTCGAGCGATTTCGCGATTTCTTCATCAACCTTGGCAAGTTTTAAAGAGGCCTGCTTGGCTTCGAGTTGGGCTTCCGCTTCGTTAACCGCGGCCTGATATTGACGCGGATCGATAACAAAAAGGAGAGCCCCTGCCTTTACTTTCTGTTTGGGCTCGAAATTGATTTTTTCGAGAAAACCGGCCACACGGGCTCTGATATCAACGTATTCGAGGGCAGCGGTCGTTCCAGTATAATCGAGATGTTTCTGAGCCTCAGCCTGGACAGGAAAGCTTACCGTCACGGAGGGGATCCTTGCGGTCTTTTTCTCCATCTCTTTTTGACAGCCAAGAACAGCAATAACCAGTAGAGCAATCAATAAGGTTACCGACAGCCTATACAGTGAGCCCATAATCTACTCCTCGGGGAATCCCATCAAACTGGCATGTGTAGCTTGTCTAATTGAATGACGACCCACGCTACTCGATAGTCGCCTCTTGACCATTGGCGCCAATAACGATACCAAAATTGATTACTTAAATGTGAAAACTTTTCTGATCGGAATCGGATCAGATGAACAAATAGAGTAAAAGGTACGGACAGTAGACAGAGTTAAATCATTCGAGTGGCCAGCCCTATGGTTATCAATTCTTTCGATACTCAATCGACAAAGATGTGGGGCTCGCAGAATCATAAATAGGTTATATTCCAATTGGTTTTTTTGCTAGCCCGCTTGAGCTATAGCATTATCGCTGTCCTGTGATAGATATTTCCGCTTTGATTTAAAGGTCTTTTTATGGCAAGCTGCATATAGGGGATGGAGTCCCCCCATCAAACCGCCTGATAGGCTGATGACTCCTGCCGTGTACAATGCCACGGTGGGAGAATTGTAGACCAATAACCCACTATTCGGTGGGTTTTTTATTTCATGTCGGTATGTAGAATTTTGATGAATTCGTGAGACGAATGATACTTCTCTGTTCCGGGTTCGAAAAGCTAATCTTTGGAGCGTTATTAATGAATTATGCAGAACGCGACAGTCTAATTGTTAACACGCCCGTAGCGTGTCCTTCAGAGGCAGGCCCCGCTATGCGTTTCGGCGAACTTTTGGATGAGGCCACGACGAAGATCCTCTGTTTAGGTCCAGAGTTTGGCGGCGAACTGGCCAAACTCAGCGCTCTCAAGGAACGGCTCGAAGAGGGTCGGTTCCATCTGGCTGTCCTCGGCCAGTTTAAACGGGGGAAAAGCACCCTATTAAACGCTTTAATCGGCGAAGCCATATTGCCGACCTCAGTTGTGCCACTTACGGCAATTCCTACGTTTGTGGAATATGGTCCGGAGAGGGCGGTCAGGGTTCATTATCAGAATGACAAGCCACCAGATGAATTTTTGAACAAGTCCCCCGATGAGATTAACAAGATTCTCGAAGCCTTTGTAACCGAAGAAGGCAACCCTGAAAATCGTTTAGGGGTCCTTCAGGTCGACATTTTGCATCCGGCAGAGATACTTAAACACGGTGTGGTTCTAATCGATACGCCTGGGATAGGCTCTACATTTACGCACAACACACAAGCCACGTTGAATTTTCTTCCTCAGTGCGACGCAGCCTTGTTTGTAGTTTCGGCAGATCCACCACTTACAGAGGTGGAGTCCCAGTTCCTTCAGGATGTTTTTCCAAAAGTTTCGCGCCTTTTTTTCATATTCAACAAAATGGATTATCTGAACGATCGGGAAAAGGAAGCTGCAATAGGCTTTTTCAAGAAGGTTCTAAAGCAAAAGGTCCCTGCGACTGAGGCGTATCCGATTTTCTCTGTTTCCGCACGTATGGGCTTGGACTCCAAAACATCCAATGAAGCAAATTTGTGGGCTCAGAGTGGGCTAGACGCCGTAGAGAATCATCTTGTGTGTTTCCTGTTGTCGGAAAAGACAAGGACATTGCTGGACGCCTTGTCAAAGAAGGCTAGCGATATCCTGGAAGGCGCTGTCATGAGGCTTAGATTGGAAATAGCGTCTCTCCAAATGCCGATAGAAGACCTCGAAAAAAGGCTTGGTATATTTGAGAAGGAACTCAGGAATGCGGAAAGGCAAAAAGTTTCAGCTCAAGACATGTTGATCGGGGACAGGAAGAGAACGCTTGCTCTCCTGGAGGAACATGCTGAAGCCCTCCGAAAGACTTCAGAGAAGCATCTTAGTCAAACGATAGACAATACCTTTTCCGAGATGACTGACGGGGAAATAAATGAACAGAGGATACTGGACGTTTTGGCGGAAGAAGTTACATCTTTCTTTGGGGAGTCCGCTGAAAACGTGACTTCCCGTTTTTCCCGACTCGTAGTTGAAGCCTTGAGTCCTCATCAAGAGCGTGCCGACGACCTTATCTCGCAGATTAGAAAAACTGCGGCGGAGCTTTTTGAAATTCCTTACCATGCCCCTGACAGTTCGGAAGTGTTTGAGACAAAGCGAAGGCCATACTGGGTCCAGAGGAAAAGAGTCCCGTCACTTCCTATTGTTGTTCCAGAAGAGGTCCTTGACAGGCTTCTTCCTGTAAATGTCAGGAAAATCAGAATAAGGAAGCGTTTTGTGAGGCAGGTTGAAATTTTGACTCGTCAAAACGTTGAAAATCTGAGGTGGGCGACGCTGCAAAATCTTAACGACGCTTTCCAGCGGTTTGCCACTACATTAGATCAACGTTTTGAGGAAACAATTAATGCTACCCATGGCGCTATCCGAGCCGCGTATCTCAAACGAAAAGAACACGCTGAATCGATTGATGAAAATTTGCACAGACTAACCTTAGCGACTGAAGACCTTGTCAAGATCAACTCAGAAGTTTTGTCTTTGAATTCCAGGTAGAAATGTCTAGGTGTTGATCTTTATTTGTCCTAGGCTATTGACTTTTTGTTAAGAAGTTTATTAGTTTTACATAATATGAATGGGGATGGAGTTCCCCTAACAAATGCCAAAAGGCTGATAACTCCTACCGTGTAAACTGCACGGTGGGAGAGCGCCTAATATATAACCCACCGTCCGGTGGGTTTTTTATTTCCCGCCGTAATACAAGTTGTTTGCTGCAACAATTATTGGAGTACATATGGAAAACGCATGGTACGTGGCTACAATTTGGATAGGTTTAGCGCTTGTAGCCAGCATTATTTCAATTCGGACCGCGATCTCTGTGGCGTTGGTGGAAATTTGTGTCGGAGTTGTTGGGGGTAACTTTCTTGGATTGGACCCACATTCGGAATGGATAAGTTTTCTAGCCGGGTTTGGGGCGATACTGTTGACGTTTCTGGCAGGCGCGGAGATTGAACCGGATGTTCTCCGGAAATATGGAAAGGAAGCCCTCAGCATCGGGCTGATAGCTTTTTTCCTTCCCTTCCTGGGGACCATGGCATACGCCTACTATGTGGCCCATTGGGCCTTGCAGGCTTCCATGATTTGCGGGATTGCGCTGTCCACTACGTCAGTAGCAGTTGTCTACGCAGTCATGGTAGAGACGGGATTCAACGAAACTGAATTGGGCAAGCTGATTCTTGCCGCTTGCTTCGTAAATGATTTGGGTACCGTGGTGGCTCTTGGGGCGATATTCGCTAATTACAACTATTGGTTGATCGTTTTCGCCGTTGTAACGGCCGTGGTTATGTTTGTTACTCCGTGGTTCATCCGCTGGTTCTTGAAAATTTTCAATAACCATGTCAGTGAGCCTGGAATAAAGCTTATATTCGTCTTGCTGTTTGGCCTTGGTTGGTTAGCTACACGAGCAAATAGCGAGGCGGTGCTCCCTGCGTATTTGTTGGGACTGGTAGTCGCAAATATTTTTAAAGAAAATCGTGAAATGGTAAGGCGCCTTCGAACCGCTACTTTTTCCCTTCTAACACCGTTCTATTTTCTCAAGGCGGGGACCATAGTCTCTCTTCCAGCAATATATATGGGGTTTGGGCTGATAGTGGTTTTGCTTCTTGTAAAAATGGTGACGAAATTTATCGGTGTCTATCCTTTAACCAAGGTCTTCAACTTGACCGGTAGGACAGGGATGTATACCACGCTGCTCATGAGCACCGGATTGACTTTCGGCAGTATTTCGGCGCTGTTTGGTTACACGCGGGGCATTATTACGCAGGACCAATACACGATCCTTGTCACTGTAGTTATCGGTAGCGCCGTCGTCCCCACTTTGATTGCGCAGTGGTTTTTCCAGCCCAAAGGACAGGACATGAACTTGACCTCTTCAGTAAAAACAGTCTGTAAACCTGCAATAGAAACTTCCATGAGTGAGAAAGGATGACAACCATGCTGAAAAAAATACTGGTCGGGCTCGATGGGTCCAAAGGATCGTTCAAGGCATTGGGCGAGGCGATGTTCTTGGGGATACTTGCTGGAACTGAAGTCCACACTATATCCGTGGAGGAGGTTCCACGCTACCCAGGGACAATAGATGAGGTTGTAGCCGAGAAAGAGGCTGCGGATACCGTCTACGCTTCAGTGATAGAGAAGGCCCAATCGATGGCGAAAGACAAGGGGGTTACACTAAAACCTTTTGTCATGATGGGACACGAGGTAAAAACCATTGTAGAATTCGTTTCTCAAAATCAGTACGACCTGCTTGTGATAGGCTTCATGGGACATTCAGCTCTCTATGACAGAGTGATGGGCGGTACCTGCCAGGCATTAGTGCGCCTTAGCTCCATGTCCTGTGCTGGTTGTGAAATGAGGTTATCTGGCCAAATTTAAGTTTCTAGCCGGCCATGACGACTGAAGCTGAAGAGGCCGTCAAGATTTCTCATACAATAGGGATTTCTCTTTGAAAAATCACTTCAACAATATTAGAGAAACTTTTGATCTTTCAAAGCCAACAGCCACCAAATTTGTGGTCTTGATCGGCATCGTGAGTTTGTTTTCAGACATGACATACGAGGGGGCCCGAAGCGTCACTGGTCCGTTTTTAGCGGTATTGGGAGCAAGCGGGACAGTAGTCGGTATTGTCGCAGGTTTTGGTGAATTTGTCGGATATGCGTTGCGTCTTGCTTCAGGATATTGGGCCGACAAGTCACAAAGGTATTGGACCATTGTGTTCCTCGGCTATGCAATGAATTTACTCGCTGTTCCTCTCCTGGCCCTTGCCGGTCATTGGGAAATCGCCGCTATTCTCATGGTAGTCGAAAGAATGGGTAAAGCAATAAGGACACCAGCCCGCGACGTTATGCTTGCCTGCGCTTCAGATCAGATCGGGCGTGGATGGGGATTTGGGTTACATGAGGCGTTAGATCAGATTGGCGCTATCATGGGGCCACTGGTAGTTGCTGCAGTCTTTAGTTTTAAAGGAACGTATCAGACGGGATTTGCTTTTCTTCTGATTCCGGCCCTGATCGCTCTTACTGTTTTATTTACAGCGTCGCGGCTTTATCCAAGGCCTCAGGACCTGGCTTCAGCTACCGTCCAGATTGAAACTAAGGGATTTCCAAAAGCATTTTGGATATACATTGTGGCAATTGGTTGTATTGCGGCAGGATTTGCGGATTTCCCTCTGGTCGCTTATCACTTTAAAAAGGTCGCTTCGGTCCCCGAAGAATGGATTCCCCTTTTCTACGCCATAGCAATGGGGGTGGACGCATTAGCCGCACTAGTTTTCGGTCGTCTTTTCGATAGGCTTGGTTTTTCGGTCCTAGTGGCTGCAGTGATCCTATCGGCGCTGTTTGCTCCCCTGGTTTTCCTCGGGGGATTCTACTGGGCCATGGCTGGAATGGCTTTATGGGGCGTGGGCATGGGAGCGCAGGAATCGATAATTCGAGCAGCCATAGCGGAGCTTGTTCCAACAAATAAATTGGGGTTCGCTTACGGGTTGTTTAATACGTGCTACGGTTTATTCTGGTTCTTGGGAAGCGCTTTGATGGGTGTGCTCTACGACACGTCTTTGAATGCGCTCATCGTCTTCTCTGTTGCGATTCAGGTCGTTTCCATACCCTTGATAATTATAGCGAATAAGAATGTAATCAAAGCTTGATCAGAGGGATAAACTGAAAAATTCGGCGTTGTGGCGAAAATTACAAAATCGGCCCTAAGTTTATGGCGCCATTTCTTATGAAATATAAATCCATGTTTCGGTAAGTAAAAAAAACAAAGCGGAACTTGAACGTCTGAAGTAATGTCATAAATAACTAGAGTCAATGGATGGCGTTGATCTGATTACAAGAATAGCAATGAAAGGAGGTAAAACCAGTAGGGACAAAATGAGGGGGGTACATCTGGGGAGGCGAAGTTTACCCGCAACTTGAAACGATGATCTGACGCCCCAAACACTTTTGGAGAGTCATATGTAACTCTACAGCCGCTGCGCGGACCAGTATGATCGTCCCGCGTTGTTTTAGGAAAGAGAGGAGATGTCATGATCATTCAAAGAGCCGAACTTTTTAGCGATCTAAGCATGGAATCGATCAATGAGATCAAAACGTCCATGGTCGAAGAATCCCACAATAAAGGAACCATACTTTTCAAGCAGGATGATCCCGCGGATTACTTTTTTACTCTCATGGAGGGCAGAGTAGAACTAGCTGTGGGAAAACAGGGGGAAATAGACTATACGGTTAGCCTACCAGGCGAAATCTTTGGGCTGTCGAGCATGGTTGACCGGGAATGTTACACAGCGGACGCCAAGTGTACAGCGCCGACAAAAATAGCGAAGATAAAAAAAGATAAGCTTGATCGAATACTCGAAAAATATCCCCGCGATGCTACACTATTCTATAAGCATCTCTCAACGGCCATAATGAGGAGGCTCCTGGACAATTACAATGCGTTTCTATCTCAAGGGACCCTTCAGGGGGTTTCCTACGGGACTGGTCAGGTGGCAGGCGACAGTGAGGAATAGCATTACATCAAGGAATTCATGCAGAAAGGCCCCGAGAACATATTTCCAGGGCCTTTCCCGCATTCAGGCAATTGATCCGGAATTAATTAGAAAGCCATCTCAGGCTTCCAAACTTTCCAGACATTTCCGACCAAGTCTGAGCCTGGTTTGAGAGTAGGTTTGCCGGGGGTCCAACCGGACGGAGTAGCCTCACCTGTTTTTCGCACATGCTGAAACGCTTGGACCTGTCTAATAAGTTCCGAGACATTCCGTCCAACAGATGGCGTTAGGACTTCCATTCCTTGAATGACTCCATCAGGATCAATTATGAAACGTCCACGAATGTCCACCCCGGCGTCATCCTCATAAACGCCGTATATTTTGCCGATTTTCCCTCCGGCGTCTGAGAGAAGAGCGAATGGCACGCCGCCGGGAACCATTTTAGAAAGCTCATTTTCCTGCCACATCTTGTGCGAAAAACGGCTGTCGGTGCTGAGCGCCAATACATCTACGCCCATTTTCTGAAGCTCGGGGTATTTTACTGCGACCGCAGTTAGTTCGGTAGGTCAAACAAAGGTGAAATCACCTGGATAGAAGCATAGCGCAACCCAACGGCCTTTGTAATCGGATAGTTTGATATTCTTAAACTTGCCGTTTTGAAATGCGTTAGCCTCGAAATCGGGAGCAGGTTTTCCAACTCTGGCCTGCGTCATGGCGCCGGAAACAGGGGAATTGATTTGAGCAGATCCCTGTTGAGGCGCTGATGCCGAAGCTATCGGCCCTTTGGCGGTAGCGACACATGATTCCATATCCTCATTTTTCTTTACTTCAGAACCCGTCACGTTCTTTCCTCCCTCTGGCGCTCCGCCAGTTGTAGAGGCCGGTGGACCTGCTGCCATGCAGGTCATGGATGTAAAAATTACCAAGACTAACACCTGAACACATCTTAGAATCATCGTGACCCTCCTTTCATTCAATTGTTTGATGGACGACATTCGCGTCATGGAGACGCTCTAATCAGAGGCTGAGATCATTAGAGACGCGGATTAAAAGTTCTGCCAGGATAATTTATGTTGAAGTTAAAACTTCTAAACTTGCGTGGCAACCTCATTATATTGAAAACCATGACTCCAATTGACATTCTGTCAATCCACGAGGACATGGGCCATCCAAAATGCACATTGATGTCACGATCATGCAGCTCGTATTCGACTACTTTCAACAAGGCTATGATATGCTGGTACACACTACGTCTGACAACTACCATACGAAAATGATTCGCGGCCAACCGGGCTGGCGTTCCGTGACGGGGGTTGTAAAAAGTTACATACACCTCGTTTTGCTGGGGTTCTGAAATCGCCTCTTCTCTGGGGCGTCGAAAATAAATATTAACTTCTTTTTCCGGTGAATCAGCTAGATACAAAATCAAATCCATGTGGCTATCGGTTGCCGCTATAGACCTAATCTCCGGTCCCTTCTTTTTGGCGACCATCAAACCGGCAATCAATACCAGGATGGTTATAGTGGCCCAGAGTCCGGTTCCGTGAGGCTTCATCCATGCAAGGAACACAAAGCAACTCACAAAAATCAGGAACATCACCAGGGTCACCATTCTGTTGGTACTAAAGTGGATGACCTCCTTGGTGCCCATGAAGTAGCGATAAATGATCAAGGATCCCATGTTGATGCAGAAACTCGCGACAAGCCCAATTGCATACATGTCAGCAAGTATCATCTGGCTGCCTTGAGTTATGATTATAATCGAAGTGAACATGACGGCGTTGGTCAGGTGCACCCTGTATAACGAAGCCCTTTGGTTGGTGGCGATGAACCACTTGAAGCCATAACGGGAGGAGACTGCTTCAAGCAACTCGCTTGAAGCTACAAACGCGGTGTTAACAGCCATGATCAAGGTCATACTAGCCAGGATAGCCATGGCTACCCCGAACCATACACCGTTCACCATGGTGGCGTAATGGGTAATGAGATCACCCTCATGTTTTGCAAAGTCGATAGGAGCCGATAGGGCAAGCGCAGCCACGAGCGGTGTAATAAGACCAACTGTCAACGCCAGGAAGATGTAGGATTTCCCAATTTCCCGCCACGTTTTTACCAGGCCGGCAGTTTGAAGAACTGACTCGACACCAGAATAGGCAAGAACGCAACTGGCGACCGATGCTATAAAAATTCCGTAATCCCTTGTCCAGGAA
>CAVQDX010000016.1:0-19531 GCA_963711335.1 uncultured delta proteobacterium
CTCTTAGTTCTCGTTTCGTAGATTTGGAGGGCGTTCGCGAGCACTGCACTTTCCCAGAAAACCCATAGGTGAACAGGCGCCCGCTGACGAAATCTCGCCACCTCACTTGCGTGGCCGGAAATTATCTCAGCCTGAGTGAGTCCGGTAGGAGACGTGGAATCCTTACACCGAACTCTCAGGGCAATCAGAGCTTCCGTTCGGTCGCAGGCAAACGGTCCAACGGGCGGGCGGTTTACCTCGGCGATCCTCGCCTGGCCCTGCTGAGCCGCTCACCTGTCGGCGCCGAAAAGTCGACGCTCACGACGCCTTGCCCAGTCGCCGCAGGTTCTGTGTTTTCTGGGAAAGTGCAGGCGAGCGGCCCGGCCGGTGAAATTCCCCCCGGCGAATCGATCGTGAAGAGGTGCTGGAGGCCGGATCTTCGGTCGAAGTGTCACTTACCCTGTTCGGCTGAGAAGCTCGGTGACCTGGGCGATCCAGTTTTCAGGCCAGACTGTTCTGGAAACGGTTGTGGGGTTTTTTCCTGGTAACTGACCCGCCTCAGGGTCGTCAACATATCGGCGAACGATGGTTCTTCCTTCTTGGTGTACCAGGGCCGGAACGGAAAGCGTAGCAATTGATGACCCGTCTGGTGAAACCAAATCACTACCAGAGTGTAGATGAACAACGCCATCGGCGAGGTCCGCACGACGGCCTTGGGAAGACGATTGGCAGGGTCCTCCAAGCCCAAGAACTGCTTGCAATTCTCAAAGGTGCATTCAATGGCCCAGCGACAAGCATAGGCCGACAGGATTTCCCGCGCCGTCCAATCAAGCTTCGTACAGTAGAACATCTGATCGGGACGTTTCCCTTCCACGTCGCCCGTCAAGACGATGGTCAGAAGTCGGTCCTTTCCCGCCTTGTAGTACAGGGCTTGGATCGTCTTGACCTCCAAGGTGGTATGCAACCCGAACTGGTCAAACTCGAGTTTCGTCCACGGTCGGTCCGGATCGTCGGCCCATTGTTTCATGCCGGGCGACCGGACCCCTTTCTTGCGGGCCGGTCCTTTGCGTTTTTCTTTCTTGGGAGGCGCCGGCTCGTCGAGTGCTCCATTGGGATGCACATGTTATATCCCTGACTATGCACGAACATAGCCAGCTTTGAGGCGTTTCCCTGATAGAGAGGGACACCTCAACAGGAAACAAAGCGCCATTTTTGCCCCTTGCTTCGATTTCCGCTACTGTCGCTGTGATCGATTTCTGAGACTTTTCCCGGAGTGACGCAATCTGGGTTCTCGAGAACTTCGGTATTGGCTCGGAATTATGAGGTCAAAGAAAATGGACCCGATGGCCTCACCTTTTGATCTGTCGAACATTCGTTCCGCTGTGGAATTCCATCCTATAATCCTACCGTCTTGATCAAACGTTATGATTGAGTCTCCAGCCATTTCCACAAGATTTCTGTAGCTAGCCTCAGCGTCTATGAAAAGGAGCGCTATGGATTCCTCAATGGACAATTTCTTGGAGATGGCGCTGCTCACCGCCATTAAAATGGCCATGAGACCGAACCAGCCCCCGAGGTATTGCGCTGACCGACCTAACCAGCCTATCGGGCATCCTAGTGATTTTTGTAATAGGATCGCCAATAGTCCTACACCTATCATCGCAAGAGCGAGGGCGTACCAGTAAATAAAATCGGAGCGCCATCTTCGGTAATGGATCATGAACAGGACAGCGCTAAAAATGTAGAGGTTCATGGCGCTTATCAGCACAAATTGTCTTAAAGCTGTGGGACCTACCCCTTGAACGAAAAACCGTGGAAGAATACCATCCGCAGCTGCCAAGGAAAAAAGAAGGGTCAGAAGAACAACTCCGCCGTAAATACCTATGACGGGCCAAGGACCCTTGTTGCGAATTGCCCAGGAAGTCCCTCCGCCAAGAAACAACATTCCCCCAATAGCCTGAAAAATCACGCTAACCAGGACTCCTGAATTATGGATGGTGACTGAGATGTTTGGGCCATCGGATAGATTTATCAATGCCGCGGCCAGTATGGAACTTAACCCAAAGGTCAGCATCCCGCATCCCATCAGCAGAAAACCCGTCGAACCGGAACTCATGTAAACCCGAGCAGCGAGGTAGGCTATGGCCATTGGGATCAAACCGATAAAAAAAGTGTTGAGAATCAAAAGAAGCTGACTGGATTCAAATGTGACCGGAATTTGGAGGTAGGCTAGTATTGAAATTGCCAGGATAAACGCTGGCAGCAAGAGGGAGGCCATTATTTTAGCGGTTTTCATACGTTAATTTCCCCGCTGGATTCAGACATGAATTCATAAAAATCGAGATGAGCTGCTTTGTAATAGACTAGGAGGCTGTCGGACTTAACGTGACCGACCCCTATTTTCAGAGACCCTAATTGGTATAATAACTTGATATGATGATATTTAATGGTATTTTGACCTTGTGCAGAGCGACGATTTTGGACTATATTTTCCTACAGATCAGATTCTTGTTCAAGGGGAGATTTACATGAAGGGTAAGTCCTCAGTTATGGGGGTAGGACAAAGATGGGCATTTTTTTCTCGCGATTTGTAGAGAGATAGATTACACGCTTGAGTCATCTTGACGGTCCTCAGTGGATGAGGTCTGGCGTGATGGCCCTTAACGACTGTCCTCTATGTTTGAACAAGCAGCGCAGGATAGATGAACTGGAAGACGAGGTTAAGAGTCTGAGAACCGCTTTAGGTAGGGAACAGCGCAAGACGCAGGATGGATTTTTTGGTTCCTCCACGCCCTCATCGAAGAAACCTTTTAAAAGTTCTATTGAAAAAAATGGGGAGAAGCCAAGAGGAGCGCGGCCGGGACACAAAGGACACGGTCGCAAGGGGCATGAAGGAACTGCGGATCGTACTGAAGATGTTTTTCTTGAGTCCGAAACCTGCCCTGAATGCGGCCAGTTGTTGTTGAAGAAAGGGATAGAACAAAGAAGCGTCCTGGATATGCCGTTGGCCAAACTGGAGAAGATCTCTTTCAATCTACACAAGAGATATTGTCCTGAGTGTCACAAGAGTTTTACGCCACAACCTCCGGGAGTTCTCCCAAGGAGTCTTTTTGGCAATCATCTTACCGCCAAGGCCATTACCATGCACTATCTCCATGGCATTCCAATCGAGCGGGTTTGCGAGATTCTGGGAATAGGAAGCGGCAGTCTTGCCGGAATTTTTAAACGTTGCGCTAGTTTGTTCGCAGGTGTGCCCCAAAAGCTGGTTGAGCAATACCGAAAGGCTCCTGTAAAGCATGCGGACGAGACTAGCTGGCGCACTAACGGTAAAAACGGATACGTATGGCTTTTTGCTACTAATGAGCTGAGTGTCTTTCAATTTGGCAAGAATAGGTCCGCTCAGGTTCCCTTGGCGGTTTTCGGCAAAGATCCTTTAAAAGGAACGCTGGTTGTTGATCGGTACAACGGATACAACAAGGTTCCTTGTTCGATCCAATATTGTTACGCCCATCTGATGAGGGATGTGGAGGACCTGGGAAAGGAGTTCCCTGATGATGGAGAAGTTTCCACGTTCACAGCGGTAGTCATACCCTTGCTCAGTTCAGCTATCAAGTTGCGAAAACAGCCTATAGATGATGTGGAATTTTACGCTCAGGCCTTTCAAATACGATCTGAAATACAAGCTACCATGAATCAACCGGCTCGTCATTTGGGTATCCGGCGCATTCAAGACATCTTTAGAAAGAACAAATACAGGCTATACCATTGGTCTGAGGACAGAAGCGTTCCTGCGGACAACAACTTGGCTGAACGCGATTTGAGACCCTCAGTGATTGCTCGTAAGGTAAGCTTTGGCTCAGTGACCGACGCTGGCGCTCAAACAAGAAGCGCCCTTCAGAGCATTGTTAGTACTCAGAAAAAACTGGGTTTGGATTCGGAACATCAATTAAGCATAGCGCTGGACATGCTGGCGCGTGATCCAACACAGGACGTGTACTCTCTTCTTTTTCCAACCTCCGAAAAAACAACGGCATTAGATCTATCTCCTCCAGAAAAGAGCCGCATCTCAGATCATTGACCCAAGGGATAGATTCATATTACCAGCCAACTCGGCCGCGAATAACTGAGGGGTTACCATGAAGGTAACATTTGTTGACGGTGATAGTGATACTCTCTACCTGTTGCCGCCATCGATTCAGAAGTGGTCGCCGGAGAATCTTACGGCTGAGGCACACTATAAATCATTTCCAGCACTTATGCCGGAACACCGTTGCGCACAATCCACTACTGACCACAACCGACCATAACCATGTCCCGCAAAAATCACGCAAGCCTTTTTTAAGGTGTGACTGAATAAACGGACTTACTTTTAACAGGTGGCGCTTCCATACACATCCCCTACCCCACTTTCTATAGATGATCATTTTGAACTGGACTGTAACTGGCAAGATTGTAATCCCAAACGCTCCCTAAATCACCTAAGCCAACCTGTGACCCCGATAATATCAACCCAATCCCGTTTTTGCTTAGGTAGCTTAAGAGATACTTTTTCTTTATCGAGAGGCGGTCAACAAATGATCGTAAAAAATCTGACCCGGCCATTTCATAGGTTCCATTACCCTTACTTTACCGCATGTCATTTTAAAAAATTCAATGAATCAAATGGATAGTTAAGTTTAAAACCTAACATCGCGTAATTCGCGTTTATGACGCGACCTGGGCGAGGATGTTGGTCAGATAAGGGAGAAGTATTAGAATTAAAAGTAAAGACGCGTGGTTTTGACCAGGGACGGGGGATTTGATGTGACGGTAATAAGAGATGAATATAATGTTCGCCGCTCCTATTGTCCGATTAGTTTAGAGAAACTTATGTAGACATGCCACCGTCCATTTTTTCTCAGACCTTTAACTTTTTTTTTCGATTAGCGCTTTCATTATGAAGCTCCATAATTCGAACAGAAATCAAAAAGGAAGCCGGTAGGTTTGTCATAAATGGTAAGAGTAATGTTTGTTGGATCACCCAAAGTCAAAACATCTAATATGAAACCCTGAACTATTGTTTCTTCCCAAGCGTTATTAGAACTACGGGCTTTACATCGGCAGGAAGCTTCAAGACCGAGGACAGCTCTGCATCACGGATTCCACCGACCGTATTGCTCGCAAGTCCAAGGGCCTGAGCTTGCAATAATATGTTCTGGTTGGCGTTCCCCGCCTCCAACACGCCGAAATTAACGCCTCTTTCTGGTCCAGACGTAGCCTCGGCGCGCTGGAAAGCCGATCCAATTATAATGGAAACCGGCGCTTTTGCTATCCACGACTGACCCTTGCAAGCGGATGCCATTGGCTTGCGTTGATCTCCATCCATGATCTTTTCTAGCGTATGACGTTCGGCACGATAGTGGTAAACACCTGCCGCAAGCTGCTGCACCGTGCCGTCGCCGCAGACAAGATACAATTCAATCGGATAGGTTTTCCGTGCCGAAGGTATCACTCTGAGGGTTGCGGAGGATACAGCGTCGACCGGAATTATACCGTTTCCAGACCATAGGAGCTGTGAAACTTGAGCTAAAGTCAGGGGGGCAGATGAATAGCTTCTCGCCGTGACCCTTGTGGCCAGCGCTTTTTCGACGGAGACCTTTCCGTCCAAGATCGGACGAGGAAGGTTTATCTCATCAGCGCGGCTGATTGTTCCAGGAAGGTTCAGAGCCAGGGTAAACATGATTATAATGAACAATGATGGCAATGACGGGCTATTTCTCATGAAAAGGTTACCTCGCTGTGACTTTTTCAGTAATAGCGGCTATTCGGACCTTATATCAGCGAAGCTATTCCAAGGGAATTTTTTATCGTTTTGAGGTCTGACAAAAGATTGACACCCAAAGATTTCGATCCCCTTAAACAGAGGAGGTCGCCCTCCCCTGTTCAGACCAAATCTTTAGCAATATATCTCCCTATCCATTGGCGCTTTCTGATCAAAAATTGGTTGTGCCGACATAACTACTCGGTCCGTCATTTCCACCACTTCGTAGTCTGTTCCGAATTCCCCAACATATTGTAAAGTTGGATATTCTGACTTACAGAGAAATCCTCGCATCGACGATATTAGTCCTTCACCATACTTTTTCATTTTCCCCTCTTAGTCTCAAAAATGGTTTGATGGTATGGATTATGGATTGATCGAATCAGGGGATCAACGCCTCAATGAAAAACCTCGTCAAGACCTCTTTTAGAGCGGCTCAGAGAATTTACAGATGACCTGGAAAGTTTACCTGCTCCGTTGCTCTGACGACAGTCTATACTGTGGAGCCACGACCGATATTGAACGCCGATTGAATGAACATAACCAGGGAGTGGGATCCCGTTACACCAGGTCAAGGCTTCCTGTCAGGCTGGTCTGGTCATCCGATGAATTGACGAAATCGGGCGCATTCAAAGAGGAATACCGAATTAAGCGGCTGAGTAAAATCGTGAAAGAGACAATAATAGCTGAGTCCGGTTATTAGAGAAAAAAGCCTTAGCGAAGAACGCTAAGGCTAATGAGTAGGATATTTTTCATACGGATTTAGAATATGCGGCATTCCGTCTAATAATTCGAATTCAGAAGAAAACTCGAGTCTTTACCTTCTAGGTGGCGTAGTTTGGCTTGATGGGGTTGTTGGTTTGCTAGGCTGACTAGTGGATGTCTTAGCGCATTCCTTTTCCTTGGCTTTTTGCGCCTCTTCTTTGGTCTTGAATGGGCCTGCTATGGTCTTAGGTGTTTTTTCCTGGGCCTTGATAATCTTGCAAATACCATTCTTGTCCTTTATTACAACGTAGCTGTCCCCCGCGGCAAAAGCGGCTACAGTTGTCAGGACAAAAATCACGGCTATGAACAAACCAATTAAACGCCTAGCTTTCATTACGCCCTCCAATGAACGAGATTTTATTTATAATAGTATTAATCCGGTTTTGCGAAATGCAACATGCACGCTCATTGGTCATTCACTGTATAATTAGAAGAGAGTGACTACGATACAGGTCAAGCTTTTAGTCGATCTCCGTTGCGGTTATTCGCTGTTGAGAGTAAATTTGGGTTGGTCGTATCCGATATCCTTAAACTGTCCTGAAAACATATTACAGTTAGCCAATTCAAATTAGAGGCTGAGATATTATGAACTGGAAGAAACCTCTGTCGATATTTGTCGCTGTGGCCGTTTTGCTATAGCAGCCTATGGACTGGGACGCCACAACGCTCCGTCTATAGGCTCTGTGCCTCCTGTTCAGGTGTATTTCTCTCCAAATGGAGGTTGCTCGGACGCCATTATCAAACAGATTAATGAGGCTAAATCTACAATATTGGTTCAGGCTTATTCGTTCACCTCAACGCCAATAGCAGAAGCTCTCTTGGAAGCGCACAAGCGAGGCGTTAAGGTCGAGGTAATCCTCGACAAGAGTCAGCGCAGAGCCAATTACACTTCGGCTACATTCCTGGCCAACAGTCGCATTCCTACGTTTATTGATGACGCCCATGCAATTGCTCACAACAAAATAATGATCATTGATGGAAAGATCGTGATTACCGGATCGTTCAATTTTACTAAAGCCGCAGAATCCAAAAATGCCGAGAATTTATTGATTCTTCAATCACCGGAACTAGCTAAAATATATACTGAAAATTGGAATCGACACAGAGAGCATTCAGAGCCTTATGCCCCAAGGGATTAGAGTATAATATACCTCCCATGGATATTTTCAAAATTTCTTGCATTTTCTTTTAAAGGTGACCAATAGTTGCCGGTTATATTTATTTTTAACTGGTTGGGACGGTGTAAATGGCTTTGACCAAATCTGATATCGCTACAAAGATTGCAGATGATTGCGGTTTTTCTAAAGGAGAGGCTATTCTGATCGTAGATAAACTTCTCGATATAATTAAGAATTCTTTGATACACAGAGAAGAGGTCTTAGTTTCAGGCTTCGGTAAATGGACTGTTAAAGAAAAGCATACCAGGCAAGGTCGTAATCCTCAGACAGGAGAAAAGTTGACCTTAGATGCTCGTAATGTGGTTACATGGAAATACTCTCCGGTTCTTAAGAAATCTATAAATGGAACGTCCAACCGGCTGTAAGTGATCAGGATTAGTTGTAATTTTTGTCATAAATGGAAGATCAGCCATGAAACATCTGATTCTCGCCGGATTGATTCTCATACCCACTCTATGTCTAGCCGTTGACAACGATTTCCGTCGCAACCAGGACCGTGACATTGTAGGTGATGCTGCACGACCGACTAATGTCATTAATTACACGGACAAAAATGGTAACTATGCGGGCAACGAGACCCGTTACAGCAATGGTAAGACCGTGATCAGGGATAAAGAAGGTGAAATTATCGGAATCATAAATAAGGACAGTGATTGATATGGATGAATTGAAAGAATTTAGAGATGACTACTTGGGAAGTATAGCAAAAGGCGAAAGTGTCTATATTGCATTAGCGGAAGAAGCTGGGGTCAACCCTGTAGCGGCTTTATCAGCTCTACCAACTACGGTGTCCAGCCATTGGCATGACCAAGAACATTTTCTGGCTTACTTGGGGAATGAAGATGCAGAGGCAATCTTAGAGGCTCGTGGTCATTTCGGTTTACCGCCAGTGGAATAGTCGAGAAGAATCCCAAAAACTAGCCATGGAAGCCAGGATCATGAGGAATGGCATGGATGACAGAGTTCTATATCTTACATCCATTCTCCTTCTGTCTCTCCGACAGACGAAATTGGCTCCGTATCTTGGCCTGACAACAGCGTAGCTTCTCTTCATCAGTTTCACATATTAACGGAGGTATCTGAGGTAGGCTGACCTTTTTCGTCCAGCGCTACAAAGGTGAGATAGGCTGAAGCCGTATGCCGAACCTCACCGGTCAAAGGATTCTCAGCTTCGACTCTGACACCGACTTCCATGGAAGTTCTGCCGACCAAATTCAGTGAAGCCTTGAGAATGAGTAGATTGCCAATGAAGACAGGATTATGAAAATCTAGCCGATCAATTGAAGCCGTGACAGCTATTTTTCGAGCGTGGCGAATCGCTACGACTCCGGCTACCGTGTCTACGTGTTTCATAACAACGCCACCATGAACGTTTCCAACTGGATTGGCGTCCTCCGGATTCATTGCCACTATCATAGTGATCTGACTATCTTGAACGCGTTTTCCCTCCATGGTCTGCGACCTCCTTTATCGAAACTAGTGAACCTACTCCGATGACGATGGACCATTTTAGGATCCGCGTGCGGTGGTAGGTTAATTCCCGATGGCTTTCAATTGTATAAATTTATTTATAATAGCATTAACCAACTCTTCATTTTGTCTCAGGGACGACCCAATTGACCTCAAAGAGCAAAAGGCAAATAGCAGCAATTGGTAAATCGCTTCAATCGACTACTCTTGCTAAGACAGAATGGGTAATCCTAGGACACAGCGACAACATAGGGGATCCGGAATTCAACCTCGAGCTGTCCGAGCGACGCAGCGAGAGAGTAAAAGATTCACTCGTTAAACAATACAAAATGGATGAAAAATCTTTGACCATAAAATTTCTCGGTCAGGAAACTGGCCACTGGCGTCTAATAGTTCCAAAGTAGGTCGAGCCCAAAATAGACGGGTTGAGATCACACTAGATGAATAACATTTACAGTTTTTTCAACCACCAATATAGCTGGTCTGGAAAAATTGGACAATGACATAAGTGGTAAAGCTGCTCTAAACTGAAGGAAGAAAAAAGGAGCGGCGAAAATGTCAAAGAGACCCAGAAGAAACCACGGAACATCTTTCAAGGCCAAGGTAGCTTTGGAGGCAATCAAGGAACAACAGACGCTTATCGAACTTGCAGAGCGTTTCCAGGTACATCCTAACCAGATAACCCAGTGGAAAAAGCAGCTTCTTGAAAGAGCGGAAGAAGTGTTTTCCAAGGAGAAACCACAGCAGACAGGCGCAAGCGTTAAGGAGTTGCACGCCAAGATCGGACAACTGGCTATGGAGAATGATTTTTTATCCGTTGCGCTCGGGCGTATAACCGAGCCGGGCGCAAAGCCTTGATTGATAAACAAAGCCAATTGTCGTTGACCAAACAATGCAGGATTCTGGAGATTTCCAGGTCGAGCCTGTATTACCAACCGGTTCCGGTTAGCCAAACAGATTTGCATCTCATGCGTTTGATTGACGAGATACATTTGCAGTATCCATTTCTTGGCAGTCGTCGGATCCGGGATGAGTTGGAGTATAGAGGACACAAGGCAGGTCGCGGGCATGTGAGAGCCCTTATGCTTAAAATGGGCATAGAGGCGTTGTATCGTAAACCCAGGTTGTCCAAAATGAGCCCTGGGCATAAAGTTTATCCTTATCTTCTTGGTAGTCTGGAGATTACGAGGGGAAACCAGGTATGGGCTACCGACATAACATATATACCTATGGCGAAGGGCTTCTGCTTTCTGGTTGCGATCATGGACTGGTCGAGTCGCCGAGTATTAGCCTGGAGGCTGTCTAATACAATGGATGTCCCATTCTGTCTTGAGGCGCTTGAAGAAGCCTTATCGCGTTACGGGACTCCCGAAATTTTTAACACGGATCAAGGTAGTCAATTCACATCAGAGAAGTTTACCGAGGCTCTGAATTCCCGAGGGATCCGAATCAGTATGGACGGAAAAGGTCGTTGGGTGGACAACGTTTTCGTGGAGCGTCTCTGGAAGAGCGTCAAGTATGAAGAAGTATATCTCAAAGCCTATGACTCCTTGGGAGAAGCTCGTCTCGAACTAAAGGCCTACTTTGACTTTTACAACTACAGGAGAAGACACCAAGGACTTGACGGAAGGACCCCGGATGAGGCCTATTGTAGTACCTCACCATCGCGGGTAGCGGCATGAACAAGCAGTTTCCCACTTATAAATCTCGTTCAGTTGTCTAAAGAAACCGGACCACCGCAAATGGAATTCATTAGACATAATAAAACGAGAAGATTTTTAAACGCTCCGAAAACCGCTGGAATTGAAAAAACTGTCCAATTTTCGAGAAGTAACTTATCAATGGCTCCCTAAACGGAGAGTCTCAATATGGAAACACAGGGCGGCAGAATCAATAAGCGTCAATGAGCAACTAACACTTAAGAGTCGCTAATTACTGTTCCCATCTGTCAGACCATTTCTTGATGCAGTGGACACCCGACTCTTTCTTCTAGAACCTTCCCAATTTGAGCTCCCACAGCGATCTGACACCACTGGCCTCATAGTGGGATCTGCCGACGAGCTTGGGGTTCTAGATTGGTATGTTTTGTCAGCTTGACCGTGAGCCATTTTCCTTCCACAACGGTCGCTTCCCCAAATTTTGTCCGTACCGATAATCTCATCAACCTCCCTTACTGTGTAGGGTGGCGTGAGTCTGGAAGTGAAAGAGCCCCACCAGTGAGCAAGTATGTCCACCCCCTTGAGGCCTCCGCCCAAAAGCTGCTGAGTCTCCGTGGTCATGATCTGTGCGGGATCCAACAACCAGACTTCAGCCCCACTTTTCAGGACCCTGAAACATTCGTCGATTACGAGCACCGGATTTTTCCATGCATGGAAAGAACCCGTGCTGATCACGAAGTCGTATGAATCGTTTGCAAATTTGAGTCTCGTGCCATCGCATTTCACGAATCTGACTCGACCCGACAGGCGTTCCTTGTCCACATTCTTTTGAGCTATCCGCACAAGTGCTCTTGAGGAGTCAACTCCAACGACCTTGATCTGGGGTGCTCTCTTGGCGATCTCAATGGGGAGATACCCAGGGCCGGTACCAACATCCAAGACCAACCCCTGATGTATGTAGGCCGTGATAAGCTCGGCCACCTCACTGTAGTAAGTTTGAATTGCCCCGAGAGCAATTCGGTCGTATAGGCGGGCAGCAAAGCACGGTATTTTTTCAGGAAATAGGGATCGCAAAAACCTCGACCTCAAGGTGTCTCTTCGCCACATGGCCATGCATAACCCGCTGCTGACGAAACTTCACAAAAGCTCATCAACCAAGTTCAGTTCTTTCAGCCGTTCATGGAACGCCATATCATTTTAGCATCGCCGTACCCGGCATTCAAGTCCAGCCCTAGAAACCGCATGAACGAAACACTGTCCCGGATCTGATATTTCAATCCGGTCATCCGATAGGTTATTCAACTCCTGGAGCACTAAGATCTTGAGTATTAAAACCACGTCGATCGGCTCCGCCCCCGCATTGATTAATGGTCGAGGAAAATGGAGTGAGCTTGCGTGCATAGGCAGCTCTAGCTAAACGAAGCAATGTGAAATGGCAGGCGAGCACTTAAGAGACATCAATCGGCCAAGGTTTTATCGGGGCCAAAAACGCCGAGTTCCATCCATCCACGTCGCTGTCAACGGAGTCCATCAACTGAAGGCGTTTACGTCGGGGGTCTTGAACATTTCTCTTTCTGCCTTCCTGTTTGTACAAATCCAAGGCTTCCTCGCCGTCACGAGCGGGCATTACCGTGTACCCCCGCTTCGCTGAGAATCTGCCTAATCATAAATCTTACAGACCCTTCATCATTTGCCAACAAGATGGTCTCAGTTCCCCCCCTTAGGGAGCGGTTGCCTCAGTTGTTTCCTCCGAAGCTTCTTCTTTTGGAGGGATTGCCGGGAGATATATCTTATATGTGGTTCCTAGTCCCGGCTCACTGTAGCAATAGATATGCCCACCGTGTCGCCTGACGATCTGATACACGACGGAAAGACCTAGGCCTGTGCCCTTTCCAACCTCTTTGGTGGTGAAAAACGGCTCAAAGATACGCCCAAGTGTTTCCTTGTCCATGCCACTCCCTGTATCCGAAACCGTCATGAGAACATAGTCGCCAGGCTTAACCCCAGGTTTTGTAACGCAATATCCCTCGTCTAAAATCACATTCTCGGTTTGAATCGAGAGCCTTCCACCATTAGGCATTGAATCTCTCGCATTGACAGCCAGGTTCATAAGAATCTGATCTATTTGGGCTGGGTCCGTGTTTACTGTCGCTAGTTTTGAATCTAGGGCTAACTCAAATTCAATTTTTTTAGAAAAGGTTCTGACCAACATCTTCTGGAGTTGCTCTGCCTCATAATTCAGGTCGGTTGGCCTAAAATTGGTTTCCCTTTTCCTACTGAATATCATCAACCTCTGGATTAACTCTGCGCCGCGACGCCCTGCAGAAACTATCTGCCGCAGGTTAGCCCTAACTTTTTCTCCCAATTGTTCGTCGTTGAGAAGCATTTGCGAATGCCCAAGGATGACCTGGAGAAGGTTGTTGAAGTCATGGGCGATGCCGCCGGTGAGGGTCCCAATCGCCTCCATCTTTTGGGAATGGAGATACTGGAGCTGAAGTTCCTCTTTTTCTTGTTCAGGCGCGTTTTGGATCCGTGATGTCTTCACAACTTATCAGATCTTCACCGAAAATCCAATTTACAGGACGAAAATGAAAGATATTTTGATTCCCGTCCATGCTGATAACTGAAAAACTCTGGGTCTAGTTTCTCCCTGGCTGCAATCCTTGAAATCCTCGATCCATTGAGATATGGCCTGGTGCCTAAGACCAGGGTCCGGAAGGCTTTTCTAGACCACTTTCTACAGTTCGGCACTTCGCTCAGTTCATAACCGAACATCTCCCTGAACTTGGGATTTGTATAGGAAAATGTCCCATCAAGACTGATGATGACCATCCCGAAAGACTGGGGCGGGACCTGAAACCGCTGTTTTTCCATGTTCAAGTATCTATAAACATTCTGCATTTTAGGTCACATCACAAAATTCCACACTCTACCTACAACTGTATCGGCTGTCCATTATCAGCCTTGAATAACACTCAAAAACCCTGCCATCTTTGAATTCCAGAATATCAAAACTGATTTCGGCTTGGAGATCACTCTTTTAGCTCTTTGAGAAAGGCTTCAGGGTGTAATAACTAATATAATACAAACGACATAATTGCATCATGGTCAAGGAGTGGGATTCAATGATATCTCGGGGTATTTCCCAAAATTAAGGAAATATTCTGTATTCAAGAGGCCATTGATGTCCCCCATTTTTACCATAAGACAACCAAGAATTCCGTGAGCTGTTGATTAGAATCTTGAATGAAGAAACTCAGAAACAATGAGAGCCTGATCCACAGCTTGCTTTCTGTGATGTATTCTGGCAATAGCCTGAAATCCGACAACGCAGTCCTCTTTCATCAGAAGTTGAGTGTTTTGAACGAACCAGCTTATTTCACCGTTTTGGCAATAAGGGGAAAATCGTAAGAAGTATTTCGAACTATATTACAACCTGACGACCATAGAATCCACTGATATGCCCCCTGCATTCCTCAGGAATGAATCCAGGCAATTTCTGCCTATGAGTTCGTCCCGAGAATATCCAATATGTAGTAGACAGGCAGGGTCCACAAGGTGACGTATCCATTACGATCCATGGAGGACACAATGTAATAGGCGTTTTCGACTAGGTGACGATATTTTCCTTCTTTGTTTTTCCTTAGTTTCTCTTCAGCCTGCATACGTTCAGTGACATCAAGCCGTTGTTCCCGAAATCCGCAGGGGCTTACCTTCTTTGTCATATTCTACCACCTTGCCGTGGGACTGATACCATTTCCACTCGTCAGACATACTCCGCATTCTAAGTTGGGCCTCGAAAAAAGGAAGTCGCCCTGAGAGATGCCCATTCAAAGCTTCTGAAACCTTGTCCCAATCGTCTGGGTGGACGGATCTTTTCCATGAACGAACGTCGGGCCACGGCTCAGTCTCTATATCCCACATTTTGTCTAAGTCGTGTAGTCCGACTCGCCCCCAATAGCCCGACCGGCTTCAGGTTCCAGTCCCACAACCCAATCGCTCCTGCCTCTAGAGCGAGCTCCAACCGCTGTTTACTCTCTCGTAATCTGCATTTTTACCTGCTTGAGTTGAGTAATGTCCTGAATTAAACAGGACAAATCCCCTTCACCTGACCATTAGCAACTATGTGAGGCGCATAAAACCCAACTATTTCTCTCGTGACACCATCTTTGTATTTCACTTGCTCTTCGTAAAACATTTCTTGTCCAGCTAGGGCTGTTTTGAGGCGATTTTGAATCACAGCGTAATGATCACCCAAAACGTCCTCAACCGTATGACCGGAAAGATTTGCTCCCGGCATACCCCACCACGACCCAAAAGTCTGATTAGCAAAGACTATTTTTTCCAGCGAATCCACATACAGTAGACCCACCGGTAGACTGTCTACGCATACTTTTATAAGATCCTGACTCTCTTTCAGGTATTCCTCCGTCTGCTTGCGCTCGGTGATGTCAGTTGCGAGACACAAAGCCGCCGGTTTCCCTTCCCACATAATTAGAGATGAATTCAACTCCACCCATTTTACGGTTCCGTGCTTGCAGATAATTCTAAAATCATAACGAAGGTGGCGAGTATCACCTTGCAGTCGGCGTGCATGGTTTTGGGCGACCATCTCCTGATCATCCGGATGAACAAGGAGTATGATGGCGTTGAAGGTTGACGTTTCCTCATGCGAATATCCGGTAAGCTCTGAACACGCTTGATTTGAAAACGTAATGAACCCGTCTTGAATAACGAACACGGCTTCGCCCACGCTATCAATAATCTCACGATATTTTGATTCCGGTTCAGGCAACGCCTTTAGGGCGGTCTCTAGTTCAAGCACCTGAGAGCGCAGTTCGGTCAATTCATCGATAAACAGCTCTTTGTTTTCGCATGGTCTTGCATAGACTGTCCCTCATATAATAAGCGTCGCATATCATAATGACTCGGCTAGACACAGCATCCTAGTCACTACCCAACGCAGAGTGAACCTCACCAGTAATCCTTGTATCGCAAGTGGCTTACACACAAATCCCTTTTATTTCTTTTCGTCCTTGTCCTGCCGTCCCGGAAACTCATCAGCAATCTCGGGATACAATTTTCTCTGCAGCCAGGAAAATGCCACGGCTGAACTCTGCTTCCGAGTGTTCAGTCACATATCGTTCAACCTGATGCCAGTAGCCACTATCATCACGTATTTTCTTGCAGGAAGCGCAAATAGGAAGGAATCCACTGAGTTTCTTTACAATGAGCAGAGAGCGTTGCTGAAGCTCAATTATCAGACCAGACTTTTCTTCCTCCGCCTTTATGCGCTCAGTAAAATCTTGAAGAATCCCTATCCCTCCTAATACTAAGCCATCTTTCCCAACGACAGGGGCATATTCTAGATTCAACCATCTCGTCTTGAGTCCAGTGACAGAGGTATACTCTCCTTCGTAACGCCCAGTTTTGCCGGAGAGCGCAGATTCAATGCACAACCTGACTTCTTCATTTTTCACAGAAGTGATCAAATTGAGTCCTATAATCTGTTCCTTCAGGAGCCAAAGATTTCCTGAGAGGCCTGACTGCATCTGTTCACTAGTCCATTAGAGTCAAAATGGATAATGCCCACTGGAGATCTATCTATGATTAGACGATATTTCTCTTCCGATTCCCGCAAAGCATTCTCCGCGTTCTTGTGCTCGGTAATGTCATGAACGATTGAAAACAACAAATTAAAGTCTTGAAACGTCAATGGGATATGAATACACTTTGACTGTCCGGATTTCGCCGGTGGAAAGACGATGTGGGAAAACAAAACAGCTTCGTTCTTCCTGTTGGGCCAGTTTTCTCTCGGCAAAGACCTCCTCTGGTTGTAGACAGTTAATATCTTCTATGCTCATTTTGCACAGGGCACTGCGGGAGTAACCGTAGTATTCGGCCGCTGCCGGGTTGGCGTCCACAATAGACCCTGAGTTTGGTTCGATCAGCAACATGACAGAGCCATGCCCCTCAAATAACAGTCGAAACCTCTCTTCGCTCTGCCGCAGCTCAGTTTGAGTTAGCAGCAACTTATCGTTCGGGGCCTCCAATTGGGCTTGATGAACTGCCAGTTCGTGAACCAAACGCTGAAGTTCCGCCTCACCCGCCCTTATTTCTTGTCAACCTCGTGCCTGTACAGAGCGATCTCGATAGCGTTTGACAATTCCTGCAACTCGACAGGCTTGCTTAAGTAACCGTAGGGTTGCGTTTTCTTAGCTCTCTCAAAAACATCCTTTTCCCCATAACCAGTTAGGTAGACGACCGGAATGCCAAATCGAGTTCGGATGTCTTCCGCTGCCTCAATGCCGTCAATATTCGTGGTCAGGCTTATGTCCATCAGAACAAGGTGGGGCACGGATTCTTCGGAAATTCGGATGGCCTCTTCCGCTGAATCAGTCTTCCCCGCGATGTCGTAGCCAAGGCTTATCAGAGATTCGGCCAGTGTTTCGGCCACGAGCGCTTCATCTTCAACGATGAGAATTTTAGAAGCGATACGGTCACTTTTTAAACCGCTCATGGGTTCTCCCTACGAAACGCACACACATCAGCCCACGCCGATGGATAACGTAAATGTTTTAAACCAAGTTACGCCACTGATCCGACGGAAATCATAAATCAAGCCGGTAGATTTGTCATAAGTGGTTAGACTGTCGTTTGCTGGATCACCCAAAGTCAAAACCTCTAATATGAAACCCTGAACTATTGTTTCCTCCCAATCGTTATCAGAACTACGGGCTTTACATCGACAGGAAGCTTCAAGACCGAAGACAGTTCGGCGTCACGGATTCCTCCCACCGTGTTGCTCACAAATCCAAGGGACCGGGCTTGCAATAGTATATTCTGGTTGGCGTTCCCCGCCTCCATCACGCCGAAATCAACGCCTCTTTCTGGTCCGGATGTAGCATCGGCTCGCTTGAAAGCAGATCCAATTATAACGGAAACCGGAGCCTGGGCTATCCAGGACTGTCCTTTGCAAGCTGACGCCATCCGCTTGCGTTGATCTCCATCCATGATCTTTTCTAGCACATGACGATCGGAGCGATAGTGGTAAACACCTGGTGGAAGTTGCTGCACCGTGCCGTCGCCGCATACAAGATACAATTCAATGGGATTGGTTTTCCGGGCCGAAGGTATTACTCGGAGAGCTGCGCCGGATACCGCGTCGACCGGAATCATACCGTTCCCGGACCATGAGAGTTGGGAAACTTGAGCTAAAACCATGGGGGCAGATGAATAGCTTCTGGCTGTGGGCCTTGTGGCCAGCTCTTTTTCGACAGAGACATTTCCATCCAAAACCGGAGCAGGAAGTTTCATCTCATTGGCCTGGCTGATTTTCCCAGGAAGGTTCAGCACAAAGGTAAACAAGATTCTAATGAACAAAGATGGCAAAGACCGGCTATTTCTTATAAAAATGATACCTCACCGTCGCTATCTTAGGAGATAGAGGCTATTGGGACTTATATCAGCGAAGTTGTCCTGAGTGAATTTTTTTATCTTGAAGTCTGACAAAAGATTGACACCCAAGGATTTCGACCTCCGGACAGAAGACGGCGGCCTATGTCGCCAGGCTGTTCAACATCCATCCCTCTACCGTGTCTCGCTCACTGCAACGGAACAACGAGCCTTAACCGGGGCTTGCGTTCCACAGTGCCACCACGGCCGGGAGTCCGCGAATTACTGTTGCAAACGGACTATGACCCGGCACGTAAGGAGGGTAAGAGTTCACTTCCGCATCGAGGGCGTATGGGTCACGCCCACCAGCAGACCTTCCGGTCCCAGCAGCCGCGTGACGACCTGGCCCCAGGGTTCTTTTTGCGTGGCAACCAGCAGTTTGTAGCCCTGCGACCTGAGTTCCGCTGTAGCTTTTTCGATATCTTCTACGTCAAATTCGATCCACGCTTGTGGCACGGGAAGATTGCCGGGCCATTGATCCGTGCCAAAGCAGGACTCAGCGGCTTGCGCTACCGGCCACAGGGCAAAATGCTTCGCGCCATCGAGTCCGTCCGTATACAGATAGCCGTCGGCTTCTTTTTTGAATGGTAGTCCCAATGCCTCGCAATAGAATTTGCGGCTTGCGGCCGGGTCGCTAACGATCGGGCCAAAACCGGCGATGAATAGCACGTCGATGTTTTTAGGCGTCTTCATAGGCAGGTTTCCTTTATCTTATCTTAAGTCGACACTTGCCATTTGGTTTCCTGCCCGCGACCAGGCCGGGCTCTTGCGTGATCACGACTCCTCTAAAGGGCGGAATTAAAGTGACGCTCGACAATAGATTTGCACTCACTTTTATTGATTATATCATGGCGGCGCAAAATAACGGAAATATCTGGGAGTGGCTGAATCGCTGTCGCAAATCGACTATGACTCTGCACATCGCATTTGCAAATACTAGTGGAGGCATCATTTTATTAGGCGTTAAAACTGAGAGAAATCGTCAGAGAAAACAGAAAAAACTGGGCTATCTTTCTCCCATGGCCTTTAAAGCCAGGACTACCAACAACAAAAGGCAGCTTAAACAATTGGTGTCCACTATTGACTGACATCATTTGCTGAGGCTTTGTTTCGGTTTATATTTTGCTCTACTTAACCCAAAATATGTTCTTGACGAACTCGCGTCGGCTCGGGTAAATTATTGGAACCAAAAATCATCTTTTTTATCGCAGAAGCCCAGTGAAGTC
>CAVQDX010000017.1:0-43683 GCA_963711335.1 uncultured delta proteobacterium
AGGGAACGAACTACCCATCTTATTTAACGACATGGATAGAGGTGTTCTTATGCTTCCATTGGAGAAAAAAACCACACTCCGTTATCTTCTCGTGCGCGACGCCATGCGAAAGCAGGTTACTAGTCTACCGGGCAGGCACTCCATCGAATCGGGCATCAGGTTCTTGTTAAAATACAAGGTTGGCGCTCTCTTAATCACAGATCAGGATGACCTTCCAGTTGGAGTGGTTTCCAAGACCGACATGATGGGCGCTTACTATGCCGCTGTACCTTTAGATACACCTTTGGAAGAAATAATGGTTTCTCCGCCTTTGTTTTGTAGTCCAACTGATTCGCTCGAATCGACTCTTGAAACAATGCGATCCAGAGGGATTTATCGGATATATGTTTCAAAAGGATCATCAGAAAAGGCGCTAGGGGTTGTAGCATATCCGGACATAGTCGGATTACTCTACCGCTACTGCCGGAGTTGCGATCAAAGTCTAATGAATCGGAGAATTGAGAAATTGGAGGGTTCTGACACCCTTCGGTTCAGAGTAAGAGACGTTATGACACCGTCAGTCACGTCTTTCTCGGTACAAGACTCTCTGGCCGAAATCATGGAAGGTTTGTCTGTCAATCGTTTCGGAGCCGTCCTGATTAGAGATGACAATTCGGTTCCTGTCGGAGTGATCTCCAAGACCGATCTTATACTTGCATATAAGCGAGGGATCGCTCCTGACGTAACGGCCAAGACTATCCTCACGTTCCCTTCCGTGCGTTCATGTGAGGAACTGGAATTCATAGAAGATGCAATAAGTAAGATGATTTTTTCGGAGGTTCACCGTTTTTTTGTTTTCAGGGATGAGCCAAAGAACATCATAGGAGTGCTCTCTCTTCGCGATGCGGCCAGACTTCGTTCCGGTTCATGCCAAGCATGCGTCAGCAGCCGCATAAAAGTGGGCTCTGGGGCAATCGTTTGAAATTCCATAGGTAGCCCCAAGCAGTAGGCGCTGTGAAGTAAAATCCCCACAAGAGTGAGATCGCATTAAATATTCGACTTGAACAAAAACAATGGTTGCTCCTTCTGAAGGAGATTCGTGTTCTCCATTTCTGACTAGGCATATCTCACTTGCTGAAGTAGTGGAAGACGATTTCAAAATTGGTCTCAATCTGAAACAGTTAAAAGACTTTTTGGAATTTTCTTGCATTTCCAAATTGAAATTGTTATTTCGGCACAAGGACGAAATGTCCTTTCGTTTCTGTTGTGGGTAATTATCTGGGAGACGGTTACTCACATAACCCTGGTCGTTCAAGCGGTTGGGGTTTTATTTTGCCCGGATTGCGCTGGGACCTTCTCCTCAAGCATTCTAAGCCGCTTCGATTTTGAAAAAATTGCTTTTTAACAGATGAGCGCTACTATTTTATAATAAGAATTGATTCGAAGATTGATGAATTTAGACGATGCATAATTGTGGCTCAGACTATTTGAGAAACGAGCGTTTTTTCAGGCGGAAGAAAAAAGATTCGGCTGCCATAACTGGCGTCGTAAAGCAAATCTTCGCCTGGAAAAGCAGGGGTTAGTTCAATTGAGAAAAATCAGGACAGTGATTCTGATTCCCTCAGGAAAGGACTGTCACGGTGCCCAGAGACATTCCCGTTGGCAATGGAAGACTTCTCATTTGCTTTGACCGTAAATATCGAATCCGGGATCTGTATTTTCCTCACGTCGGCCAGGAGAATCATGTCAATGGGAATTATTGCCGTTTTGGAGTGTGGGTTGACGGTCGGTTCTCTTGGATCGAAGATGGATGGAAATTGGATCTCGGATATGTTCCTGATACGCTTGTCACCAACGTGAGTCTTTATAATCAGGAACTTGGCCTACTGATCTTGGCTCACGACGCGGTTGACTTTCACGAGAATATCTACATCCGGGAGATGGAGATAGAGAACTTTAGGCCGCAACCTAGGGAGATCCGAATTTTTCTTGCCCACGACTTCAGCATTTACGGGAACGACGTAGGGAATACGGCGGTTTACGATCCAGAGACTGGTGGAATAGTCCATTACAAAGCTGCCAGGTATTTTCTTATCAACGGCGCAACGGAAACTCACCCGGGTCTCCTTGGGTTTGCGACGGGCCAGAAAAACATTCGTGGGTTAGAAGGGACTTTTCGGGATGCCGAAGACGGCGTTCTATCTGGCAACCCGATCGCTCAAGGAGCAGTGGATTCTGTTATCTGTTTGAGTCTTGAGGTTAACGGACTGTCCAAAGCAAAAGCCCATTTCTGGCTGACTGCGGGGGAAACATGGCGCCAGGTCCGTGTTCTCGACGCTATTGTTAGGGATAAGGGACCAGAGACCCTAGTTTCTAGAACCGCTGATTACTGGAGTCTGTGGGTGCGCAAGGAGACCCCGCGTCTGGATTTATTGCCACCCGATATCGGGAAATTGTACAGTCGGAGCCTTCTCGTTTTGCAGACTCAGATAGACTGGCAGGGAGGCATTCTTGCAGCGAATGATTCAGACATTGTCCACTTCAACCGGGACACTTATTCTTATGTCTGGCCAAGAGATGGCGCTCTTGTCGCCAACGCTCTCGATCAAGCGGGATATGTCATGCCCGCCCAAGCCTTCTACCAGTTTGCTGCGGATGTAATAGAGAAGGACGGGTATCTTCTGCACAAGTACAACCCTGACCGCACACTCGCTTCTTCTTGGCATCCCTGGTATAGCGACGGACAGGCTCAACTGCCTATCCAGGAAGACGAGACGGCTCTTGTTGTGTGGGCTCTCTGGCACCATTTCGTCAAATACCGGGATATTGAATTTATCAAGCCACTATACAAGCCTCTCATAAAGAACGCCGCCGAATTTATGCGATCTTTCAGGGATGAACAGACTGGTCTTCCTGCTCCTTCGTATGACCTATGGGAAGAGCGCCGTGGAATATGGAGCTTTACCGTTGGCGCAGTTTTTGGAGGACTCACGGCCGCTTCGCTGTTCTGTACCGTCTTTGGCGAGAACCGAAGAGCTGAAGAATACCGAAAAGCGGCCGCAGAATTACGGGACGCAGCTTCAATTCATCTTTGGAGAGAAGATCTCAACCGTTTTTGCAGATCGCTGCACCGTAATTCCCAAGGTGAGTTGGAGGCTGATTCCACACGAGACGCAAGTATCTGGGGACTCTTTGCGTTTGGCCTCTATTCTGCTGACGACCCGAAGATAGCTTCCACCATGTCAGACCTTAGGGACAAACTGTGGGTGAGAACCGGTGTGGGCGGAATGGCCCGATATGAGAATGATTATTATCACCGGGTGAGCAAAGATACTCCTGGAAATCCCTGGTTTGTATGCACCCTGTGGTTGGCAGACTTTTTTGCGGAAAGAGCGACTGACGACAAGGGGATAGCCGAAGCGGTAGAGATGCTCGAATGGGTAACCGATCACGCTCTCCCTTCACGGGTTCTCGCGGAACAGGCGCATCCGTTCACGGGGGAACCTATTTCGGTCTCGCCACTCACGTGGAGCCACGCCACATTTGTTGCGACGGTTCATCGTATTCTCCGTCGTATGGGAGCCATGAAAACCTGTCCCGAATGTGGATCTCCACTGACTGACCATGGCAAGAGAGACGATTGGATTCAAAGGTTGTATTCAGATGCGTGCAACGAAATCTATGGCATGTGTGAGGTCGAATAAACTCTTAACATGTGTTTGAAACCAGAGAGGCGTTAAAGCCTGGCTCGAGTTCTTGCAATTAAGAAAACACTGGAGAGGAACACAACAAAATGATGAAACCGGCGAAAGATTCTTTGGATCTCGGTGTAATCGTCAGTGACATTAAGGCCAGCCTTGATTTCTACCAGAACATCCTCGGACTGGAGTTTGTGGAAAGTGTCCCTTTATGGTTTGGCGCTATGCACCGATTGCGCTTTGGGACAAGCGACTTTAAGTTGATCGAACCCAAGGTGGTTCCTCCCCGGGGAGCTATCGGTCTGGAACATCAATTGGGTTTTCGTTATGTCACCTTCGTAATAGAAAATCTTTCCGAACTCTGCGCCGATCTAAAAAACACTGGAATAGAATTTGCCTTGCCTGAAACAACATTACGGCCTGGTGTTCGGATTGCTATGGTCAAAGATCCAGATGGGAATATTGTTGAATTCGTGGAACGGAGCTGTTAAAGGGCTGTGAGTTGAGTAATTTGACACCGGTAAAAAAATAAAGGAGACACATTATGAAGCGACAGATCTTTCGCAAAGCTCTATTTTGGACACTAATCGCCCTGACTCTTGGGTTTGCTGATGTCAAACAGGTAATCGCATGTACCCGCGCCGTGTACCTCGGTCCCGAAGGCGTAATTATCACCGGGCGGTCTATGGACTGGGAGGAAAATACGGGAACTGACCTCTGGGCGTTTCCACGTGGTATGAGACGTGATGGAGCCGCCGGTGTGACCTCGATCAAGTGGACATCGAAGTATGGCAGCGTGGTAAGTTCTTTCTATGGTGTGAGCACTGTCGACGGTATGAACGAGAAGGGGTTTGTAGCAAATGTTCTCTATCTTGCCGAATCTGAATATGGCAAGCCGGATGGCAAGCGTCCTACAATCTCGATTGCCGCCTGGGCCCAGTATGCGCTGGACAATTTCGCCACCGTCACTGAGGCCGTAAACGCTTTGCGAGAGGACCCCTTTATAGTTGTTGCGCCGACGCTGCCGGACGGTAAACCGGCGACAGGGCATTTGGCGATTTCTGATCCATCGGGCGACTCGGCCATCTTTGAATACATTGGCGGCAAATTGTTTATTCATCATGGCAAGAACTACCAAGTGATGACTAACTCCCCGGTGTTCGACAAGCAACTGGCGCTAAACGAATATTGGCAAGAGATTGGTGGATCGACCTTTCTGCCAGGTACTAGCCGCGCGGCGGATCGCTTCGTTCGAGCGTCGTTTTATATAAACGCTATCCCTAAGACCACCGACATGGCCCAGGCTATGGCGAGCGTCTTTGGGGTTATTCGTGGAGTTTCAGTGCCACTGGGCATCACGACGCCAGGTCAGCCGAACATTGCCTCGACGTATTGGCGCACATTCTCCGACCACAAGAATAAGGTTTACTATTTTGATTCAGCGACCAGCCCCACAGTGTTTTGGGTACCGATTGCGGAGTTGGATCTGAAAGAAGGCGCTCCGGTCAAGAAGCTCATATTGGTTGGCGGAAAGACTTATTCAGGCAGTGCGGCAAGCAAGTTCCAAACGGCTGAGCCATTCGCGTTTCTCCCGGCTACAGTCAAGTAGTCGTCTTGTGGCGGCCGCCCCGTGAAAGAAAGGAGCTGATTCACGCCTCACATGAGAGTTTTGGCAATAGCCCACCGGATTTAGAAGATCAGTATTGAATAGCCTTACCATCAGTTTTCTTTAATGTTTGGCCAGTGTTCAAAGGCTATGGGCAAAATCATTGTTGTTCATCAATGCAAGGATTGTAGATACTCGAACCCGTTTGTCAAACACGTGAGGCAGTATTTTCATGATGAACCTTGAGCGGTCCATGTCACTGGAAAACAGCAGTGTGGCGAGTCTAATGGCGAACAGAAGGCGGTAAACGAACTTTACTGGATCAGCCTGGTTGGAACGTTTCCAGAAGTCAGCGTCCCAGTAGTGGCGCAGCTTTGTCAATATCGAGTCAAATGAATAGACTGATTTGACGACCTTCCTGTACCCTTGCAACAGATCATCCGGAGACATCCTGGCTGGCATGAACACAACATGTTGCGTGTCATATTTGCTCCAGTCTTTGTCCAGGATCCGTCCCTCTTCTTCAAGGCGTTTATACAGCATTGTTCCCGGCAATGGGGTGAGAATGTTGATCAAAGGCATGAGGAGATTTGATTCCTGTATAAAATTTATGAGTTCATCAAATGTTTGCGGGGAATCAAAATCGTAACCCAGGATAAATGAGCTATGAACCAATATCCCGTAGGATTGTATTTTCTGGATTGCTTCAATATATTCATATCGTTGATTAATGCCCTTATGCATCATTGCAAGGTTCTCTTTGGATATTGATTCAAAGCCAATAAAAATTGCTCCACACCCGCTATTTCTCATTAATTCTAGTAAGTCAGTCTCCCGCGAAATGTTGATAGACGCCTGACACATCCAGTTAATGTTGTAGGGCTGGAGAGCCAGAAAAAGTTCCTTGGCAAATTCCTTATCGGCTATAATGTTGTCGTCGGCAAAAAATATGGAGGTTTTCTTCTTATATTTGGTGTGGAAACTGTTAATACCCTGAATTTCCTGGATGACCTGTTCAATGGTTTTACTTCTAATCCTTTGTCCATCAAATGCGTGAACGGAGCAAAATTCGCAGTGGAACGGGCAGCCTTTTGTGGTCTGAACAATGTCCATCAGGTATTGCTTTTTCGAAAGTGATGACCTATCAGGGATGGGAGCTGCACTAAGATCGGCGAACTTCTCCGCTTTGTAGATCCTCTTCAATTGGCCATTTTCGACATCCTGCAGTACCGTGCGCCAAATTTCTTCCGCCTCACCGATGGCGACGCTGTCACAATGTTGAAGAGCGTCTTCAGGACACATTGAAGGGTGTATCCCGCCTAAGATCGTTTTCATCCCCCTTGCACGGAAATTCTCCGATATCTCATAGGCTCTGGTCGCAAACATCGTCCTGACCGTGATGCCTACAAGATCTGCTTCCCAGTTATAGTCTATATCTTCGATATTTTGGTCGAAGACCCGGATTTCGTGTTGTGGCGGAGTTAGTGATATCAGAGTCGGGATAGCGAGGAGATAGGAAATATGTTTTCTGGAAAGGAGAAATCTGGTTCCAAACTTAAAATCATAGAAGCTTCTTTCGGATTCAGAGCTGATTCCTGGAATTACTAAGGCTATTTTCATTCTATTTTTTCACTGTTCCTATGTATAGTTTCCCTTCGACCCAATTCTAAGGTCTCAAGGCTCTCCAGCTGTCCGTTAAGGGCATTTGGAATTCCGAAAAGTTGTCCGGGCTCAGATCATGGTTGCATGTCAAGAATCATCTGCCGTGTTTGAATATGATATGGCAATCTGCCACCGGTTCAGGGGCGTACCACTGCCTTCTGTCTCGTGTCAACAACAATCCGAAGCGCTGGGCCTTAAACTTCAGGAATCTGGTGTAGCGGTAGGAGGATTCTGACTTTTAAAGGTGAACGCATGCGAGTCCATACTGGATACGTGAAGATGAGCCTTTAAACGAAATTAATCGTGCCAATGAACTGTTATAGCGCTTCATCCCCACTTTTTACAAGTCTCAGTTCCAGTAACATGCGCTATCTATTGCGTCGAAATGTTATTGTTCCCTCAGATTATTCGTCAAATGGATGGGACCCCTGTTTCACAAAAGCGCTCAATTCTAGAAAATGATCTAAAGTTCCTCCGATAATTTCAATATGATTCGGCAATCTGAGACTACCGCTCCTTTTCCATCCTCATAAACGATTAAGGGATTTATATCGAGTTCATTGATTTCCGGGTGGTTCAACGCCATTGCGGAAAGACTGACGAGCGATCGCTCCAAAGTTTCCAGATCCACCTGGGGTTTACCCCGATATCCTTCGAGTATCCTTATTCCTTTAATTTCATGGACCATTCTATGGGCTTCGTTCCTACCAATGGGCGCCATGCGGAAAACAACGTCTTTGAAGATTTCTACAAAAATTCCCCCAAGCCCAAACATGAGCAGAGACCCATAAAGGGGATATCTGTTCATGCCGAGAATTATCTCTTGCCCCTGTTGATTTGCCATCTTCTGGACGAGAACTCCGTCTATTTCCGCATTTGGGACATGTTGCAGCGCTCGCTCTAGAATTTCATCAAATTCTTGCATCGTGTCACTTCCGCTGCATACGTTAAGCGCTACACCACCTACATCAGATTTGTGAAGGATTTGCGGGGACGCGATTTTCATAGCTACTGGACCCTGGATAGATTCCGCGAAGTCTCTGGCTTCTTCCCTGGTTTTAACAATTTTTGACGGGAGAACCTCAAATCCATAGCACTTTAGGAATTCTCCTCCTTCGATCTCTCCCATGCTCAGCCTTCCATCGGAGAGCGCACGTTGGATAATGTCCGACGCCTTTTCCTTGTCATGATTCAGCCTGAATTGGGGTAAGAACTTCCGATTAACCCAGCGAGAATATTGATAGAGAGCCCCGAACGCTTCGGCAGCCTGCTCCGGAAACTGAAAGACTGGTATGCCTTCCTCCTGAAGGTGTTTCACTCCCGCTGAAACATCTATGACGCCCATGAAACAGCACAGAATTGGTTTCTTAGTGTTGGCTGCGATCCGGCCGATAACTTCGGCTGTCGCCAGAGCATTGGTCATGGATTGAGGTGTAAGAATAACGATCGCTCCATCTACTGACTCATCCTTAATGACAGTTGCGAGAGCGCTTTCGTATCTTTCCTGAGGCGCGTCTCCAATAACATCGACCGGGTTATGGACATTGGCTTCAGTAGGTAAATGACTCTTGAGAACTTCTATAGTCTCCTGACTGAATTGGGCCAATTCGAGGCCGGATGAAACCGTCATATCCGTGGCGACAATGCCCGGGCCACCTGCGTTGGTAACGATTCCTACCCTATTGCCAACTGGGATTTTCTTGCATGAGAATGCAGCCGCATAGTTGAACAGATCCTCAATAGAATTAGCTCTGATTATTCCCGTTTGCTGGAAAAAGGCGTCATAAATTGCTTCAAAACCCGCGAGCGAGCCAGTATGCGAAGCCGCCGCTTGTTGCCCTGCCACGGTCCGTCCGGATTTTACCACTAAAATAGGCGTAGGACGAGCGCCGGAAGTGATCATTTTCGCGGTCTTAATGAACTCCAACCCTCGACTAAGTTCCTCTAAATAGACCATGATAACGTGTGTTTCTGGATCATTATGCAGATAAAGGAGCAATTCCAGCTCATCAACATCAGCCTTGTTACCAATTGATACGAACTTGGAAAAACCAAAGTCGCGATCAGCGGCGAAGTCCAGGACAGCCGTACAGAGCGCCCCGCTCTGAGATATAAATGAAATGTGGCCGGACGCCGGCATATGGGTAGAAAAGCTCGCGTTTAGTCTTACGGAAGGATTGGGGTTAATCACTCCAAGGCAGTTGGGTCCTACCATGCGGATTCCGGCGTCTCGACACTTGCTTACTATCCGGTCTTCAATCTCACGTCCCTCTTTGCCAACCTCTCGAAAACCTGCCGAAACTATTACGAGTCCTTTTATTCCAATTTTTGCGGATTCCTCAACTGCGCTCAAGGCTTTCTGGGGTGGAAGTACGATGATGGCCAAATCGACCGGCTCAGGCAATTCAGAAATAGAAGGGTAAGCCTTAACGCTTTTTACGTGTATGGCCCGGGGATTAACAGGGTACAGCGTGCCCTGAAAATCACCTTGAAGAATGTTCACAAAAATATCGTGACCTACTTTTCCTGGAGTTGTGGAAGCGCCCACGACGGCAACGGACCGAGGAGAGAAAATTGCATCCAGTTGGTTCATGCGTCGTCCTCCGATAGCATTATAAAGTTTTTGCGTCAGACATCAGGTTCTTCAAACTTTTCGAATATTCCTAAATACCACGGCCCCGATCCTCTTGCAAAATTACGATTTACCTCAATCGTTGATGCGAAAAATGAATTTCACTGGCCATCCCGTGGTATAGTCTTTGTGACTAGGATACGCAACGTCGAAGAAAACGCATTTGATGGTTAGTAAAAAGTTGTGGTCGCCGCAACGCTACGGAGAACTTAATCCCCCAAATTGGAAGAATGCTGTAAAACTTCTCCGGTCAAAAAATAGACGGTTTGTATCCATTTGGGAATTGGACCGATCAAGAGTTGTGAGCTTCGTTAGTATCTGGAGTCGGTATGTGTTTAGTATTGCTATCATTTAAAAATCATCCTCACTATCGGCTGGTTTTGGCCGGGAATAGGGATGAATTTTATGACAGGCCAACAGCGCCCGCAGATTTTTGGGAAGATGATCCAAATGTGCTTGCTGGAAGGGATTTGAAAGAAGGCGGAACCTGGATGGGTGTTACCAGGACAGGTCAAGTAGCTGTTCTTACTAATTTTCGTGATCCCTCTCACAAAAAAATCGACGCTACTTCACGGGGGCACGTGGTAAGCGATTTCTTAAGGAGTCGGGAAACGCCTCTGAAATACATTCAAACGTTGGCGCCCAAAGCGCACAGTTACAATGATTTTAACCTGTTGCTGGGAGATAGAAATCAAATTTATTTTATGTCAAATAGAGATGGGAAGTGGCGGAGCTTGGCAGCGGGAATATACGGCTTGAGTAATCATTTGTTAGATACCCCTTGGCCTAAGGTAAAATGTGGCCGAGACGCATTCATGCGGATCCTTTCGCAGGGACATCAGTTTACCGCTGATGCAATTTTCAAGATTCTTGCTGACAGAACACAACCTGATGATCGACTTCTTCCAGACACAGGAATAGGTATAGAGTGGGAAAGGATTCTTGCGCCGATCTTTGTGGCAAGTTCGGATTACGGTACTCGTTCTTCCGTGATCTTTTTGCTAGATTACGAGGATAAGGCAATTCTTACGGAAAGAAGTTATAACAATTCTGATCCTAACGAGTTCAGTGAAAGAAAATTTGAATTCAAGCTTAGTGATTCTTAAAGCGACGATGTATGCTAATCTAGCGGAGATTTATTCCAATTTTCCCGACCCGGACTATTTGACTCGCGTGTAATTGTGTCTGGAATGAAACAGGGGCACAGTCAGTGTCCTGAATATTGGTCACATGGAGTCCAAACCAATGTCGAAAAGAATGTGGATATTGGCTCTCCTGGGGTTTATGGCTCTAGCTGGAAGTTCTATTCTTTCAAATTATATATATAAGGACAGAGCGCTTATAAAGGCCGTTTTGGACGGGAATACGGGGGAAGCCAAACACCTTCTCGATCAAGGCTGTGATGTGAATATCAAGGCTACAAACGGAGCTACCGCGCTTATGGCCGCCTCCAGCAAGGGTGATATAGCCATAACGAAACTGCTTGTGGAGCACGGGGCAGATTTGAACGACAGGTGTGACAAGGGTATCACTGCCTTGCTTGACGCTGTTTCCAGGGGACATCTGGAGATTGCGCAAATTTTGCTGACTGCGAAGGCGGACCCCAATATTGGTGATAAGACGGGAATGAACCCAATCATTGAGGCTATGGAGCAAGGAAACGTTGACGCTTTAGACATGCTTGTCAGTCATGGGGCAGAGATAAACCAAAAAGGTCCAAATGGTTTTACGGTGCTGATGTGGGCCGTTCGTAAGGGTAAAAATCAGTCAGTGGAGGCTCTACTGCTAAGAGGCGCAGACGCTAACGCCAAGGACAACGAGGGGTTCACGCCGTTGATGCACGCTACGGTTGAAGGATTTCAGAGAGTGGTGGAATTACTCCTAAATAGCGGGGCAGATGTAAACGCCAAGGACAATTCAGGAGGCACTGCCCTAATGATAGCCTCCCACGAAGGACAAAATGACATAGTAAAACTGCTTGCTGAAAACGGAGCGGACATGAACGCTAGGGAGAACTCAGGCAAGACCGCTCTGTCCATGGCCAAGTTGCGAGGTAACGTGGCAACGATAGACGTCCTTGAGTCTTATGGCGCACGGGAATGAAGCTACATAAGATCCACCATCAGCGAATTGGATTCGAAAAAATATCAGATCATCCAAGGTTAATGATATGAGCCGTTTTCCCAAGAAGTCGCCGATCGCGACAAACAGGTCAAAGACAGGGCAGAGCAAGCTGCAAGTCTTAATAACAGAAGCCAAGCGTCAACAAGAGCTTCGGGAGACAACCTACCGTGATCGTGCCCTCAAACTGTTTCCGTGGGTCTGCGCTAGATGTGGGCAAGAGTTCTCTGGAAAGAGATTGAAAGAACTCACTGTTCATCACAAGGATCACAACCACGATAACAATCCTCCGGATGGGAGCAACTGGGAATTACTCTGTGAGCGATGTCATGACAAGGAGCACGCCAGGTATCTGGAGGAGCGAGAATTGGGAGAATTCGCTAACGGCACAGAGTTGGAGGCTATAATTGTTAACACGCCATTCGTTGAACTTGAGACTCTACTTAAAGATAAGAAATAATTTGTATTTGAATCAAATGATGCGATTGCACATCTATAGATTAATGAAATTGAAACGATCTTGTTGTGAGTCTCGTTACGTAATTGAGACAAACACGAGGAGGTCAACATGACTAATTGTAAACATTTAACAAAAGAGATGCTGAATCATCCAGTTCAAATGCGGGTAGATGATATGCGTCTGAATTTTTGCAGCGCCAAAGCCATTGCAGATCGCAAGGCGCATGAAATGTCTTCGGATCCGATGCTAGTGGCCTGGTTTGACAGGAACGGTGGAAAATTTTCACCCGACACAATATGCTGTGATCGAGAGAAACCAAGCTGGCTGGTATACGCCGAATCACGTGGAGCTGATATTTCTGTTGACATTAATGATCAGGATTACGTTTTCGTGTACAAGTCCGCTTTTGAATAAGACATAGGCCAGAGGCGCAATGCTTGGAGATTGATTGTCTGAAATGCGCCCAAAGATGACTTTGCGGAATATGTGCGCTGGAAGGAGTGATCGTTATGCGTGTAGACATGAGTAACCTCGAAAAAACAGAAGTTCTCTATGATATGGGACGGGATTTTGTAGAACGTGGAGTTGTACATGGAGCAGTTGTGGAAACAGAGTTCGACAATTGTTCTTTCGATAAGTGGAGAAAAAATGTAAATGACTTCCTTTATGAACTTGGAGGTTGTGAAGATCCTTATTATCAAAGGTTTTCCAAAGATGTGAGGAGACCGAATGTCAAGGACTTGGAGGAAGGTTTAAGAATATTGGCTGCGGTGCGGGATGAAATGGCTTGCGCATCGATACGTTCCGGAACGTCAGACTCAGGGGGAAAATCCGACTGCGGTAGACTCAGTGTGAGCTACCATTAAGAAGAAGCCCCTGGATGACTTATACATATTTAGCCTTGAAGAGCTTTGCGCTATACCCACCATTCTGCCGATCTCCCATAAAAAGATGTCAAAGCTGCTGGATCGGCAGAATTTATCTTAAATTAACAATCTTAAATTAGATAGTTGCATCATTTTGAGTTATGCCCGATAATTATGAAATGGGGGGTGAGGAATTTCCAAGACCCACTTGAACGGCCGGAGACTTCTTTCTGGTGGAGTGGTACGGCTGAATTCGGGTTTAGCGTGAAACGGCTATTATGAGGATGATTTCTTTATGGAGAAGCGCAAAATGAGAAAGACAGCATTTCTAGGTGTTCTAGCAGCGGCTATATTTGTTTACCTCCCTTTGGTCATGGCTAGCGAGGTAGGCTCCGGGATTTCCGCCGATGTTGGGATTAACATGCTTAAGGCGGGGAACGACCGTTTTGTCCAAGGTAAACCAAGCCATCCTAATGAGGGTGCGGATCGTAGAAAGTTAACTACGGTCAAAGGCCAGACTCCGTTTGCAAGCTTATTGTCGTGTTCAGATTCCAGAGTTCCCGTTGAAGCAATTTTTGACCAGGGGATAGGAGACCTATTCGTTGTAAGGGTGGCCGGCAATGTGGCAAATGTGGACGAAACCGCGTCTTTGGAGTATGGAGCGGATCATCTGGGCACACCTCTTTTATTGGTATTGGGACACACCCATTGCGGCGCAGTCACGGCTGTTGTGCAGGGAGCCGAAGTCCATGGCAATATTTCAACGCTTGTTAAGAGTATTGTCCCGGCTGTCGCTCAGGCCAAAAAGAACAACCCCGGGGTTTCGGGAGATACTTTGATCAACGCTGCAATCGACGCAAACGTTTGGCAGGCGATTGAAGATCTTTTTAAATCAAGCCCCATAATTTCCAACAGGGTAAGAACTGGGAAATTGAAGGTCATCGGGGCATTGTACGATATCGACAGTGGTAAAGTGACATGGATGGGACCTCATCCGAAACAGGACCAATTTCTGTCAACCTCAAAAACCAATCACTAGTCCTGATTGAAATGCAACGTAGCATTATTGTTAAACAATTCGATCTCTATACCTAATTTGAATTGATCCCCTGAAGGAAAAGGAGGTGGTAAAACAGATGAGGACTCATCATCATCTTGCTGTCCGTTGATTGTAGCCGGTTCCCAGGACATCTTCACAATCAAGGAGCTAGATAGCCATGTTTAAAACTGTCGTTACGGTTCTCGTAAGTGTAATTATCGGATTGATCTTTACCCCGCTGACCCGAGCGGACTTGGACCAAATAAAAATATCAGGCGCCTTGAGGCATCTTGGAGTTCCATATTCTAATTTTGTGACAGGCGACGGGGATGGATTGGATGTGGACATCCTGAAGCTGTACGCATCAGAGATAGGTGTCAGATACGAACACGTGCTCACGTCATGGGAAACGGTAATAGGTGACCTCTCAGGAAAAAGGGTGATCCCTAACGGGGATGAAGTGGAAATTGCTGGGGAAACTCCTGTCAAGGGAGATATTGTTGGAAATGGCTTAACCGTCTTACCTTGGCGAAATAAAGTAATTAATTTCTCTGACTCATATTTTCCTACGGCTATTTGGGTAATTTCCCGAGCCGACTCCAATCTGAACCCCATACGGCCGACAGGCGAGCCTGCAAAAGATGTACTTCTGACCAAGAATCTATTGGCTGGAAAACAGATCCTCGGCATTAAAGAGACGTGCCTGGATCCGGATTTGTACAACATACAAGGGTGCGCCTCCAAGTACATAGAAGGCTTGCAGCTTAATGATCTTCCCGCCGCTATCATCAAAGGGGATTGTGAGTTGACCCTTCAGGACGCGCCAGACGCCTTGCTGGCGCTCGCAAATTATCCGGCAAAGATAAAAGTCATTGGCGCAATCACCAATGACCAATTCATGGCTTATGGTATTTCTAAGGAATCCCCTAAGCTCCTGGAATCTTTCAATAAGTTCTTGGGCAAATTGAGGGATAATGGCAAGCTCAGGGAACTGATCGTAAATTATTATCCTCTGATCACAAGCTATTTCCCTAACGTTGGAAAATAACACCTAAACGGCAAAATGACTGATGGCTCGCGAAAGACTCTGGTCACAAATCGACAAAGGTTTGTCAGATTATGCTGGCTCTTGGGTGGGTTGCTGACGGTTCTTGCCTGTTTCGTGGCTTATCTATTGATTCGGGTTTACGATTCTTCCAGTTCACTTGCAGAAGCGAGTCTTCGTTCGTTTTCTCAAGAAACCAGGACTGACCTTTCCATTCTTAACGAGTACTTCGACCAACGAATCAGTGACATTGAGACACTTTTGAATTGCAGGGCTCTCAAGGCTTATTATCAGAACAAGGCGCTGGGAATGCGTATGGAATATGGGCTGACCGTAGCCGTGGCCGAAATAACCGACGAGTTTGAAAGATTTCAGAGGAACGTGCGGGCCGGAAATAGCCCAGTTTTCGATCAGATAATCTTTTTTGACACGAAGGAGAAACGAGTCGTAGCGGAGACTCTTTCGTCATCCAATGTGACGGGGTTAGACGATGAAGGATTAGGGAAAATTGTAGAAACCTTAGGGAAAACATCTACTTTTTGTGTGATTGATTCGGGCTTGCAGCCGGCAGTGTTTGTTTTCAAGAGGTTTACTTACAAAGACCAGGAAAGAGGCTGCTTACTAATGAGACTGAATCTAGGGACCCTTGAAGGCCGGGTTCAGTTCCACGGTTCTCTGGCCACTGATGAATTCAAAGGGATTACAGATTCAAGAGGCGTCTTGATTAAAGGTCCAAAAGATCTTGTAGGAAAGAAGCTTTTCGAAATACTCGGGATTTCGCTGACCTTGTTATCGGAATCTCAGGTGGTAGAGACCCATCGCAGTGGGTTGGGATCTGCTAAAGAGTCTTTGGTTGTTTGTGGTGGAAAGATACCTGGCACACCGTTGTGGTTAGTGAATGTGGCGCCAAGGTCTAAATATCTGGGTGGATATTCCGCTTCCCTGTGGGGAATGGTATTTGCGGCTTTGGTTGGAGGACTCGCCATAATGGCAATCGCCATTTTCAAGAGCCTGGCGGAACAATCCAGGACATACAAAAAACTGGAAGAAGCTCGTGACAATTTGGATATTCGGGTCCGGGAAAGGACCACTGAACTTGCTGAAACCAATCTGCAACTTCAAAGAGAGATCAACGAGCGGAGAAGAACAGTAGAGTATCAAAGGCTATTGGCAACCGCTGTAGAGCAAGCGGCGGAAGGTATAGTCATTACTGACACAAACGGAACTATTGAGTATGTAAATCCTGCGTTCGAGACGATTACTGGCTACGCTCGAGACGAAGCCATTGGGCATAATGCACGAATTTTGCAAAGCGGACGCCAGGAGCCCAAGTTTTACACAGAGCTTTGGGAGACCATAGGACGCGGGGAAGTTTGGAGAGGTCAGTTTCTAAACAGGAAAAAAGATGGAACTCTCTATCCGGAAGACTCCGTCATATCTCCTGTAAAAGACCCGACTGGCAGGATCTTGAACTATGTGGCGGTGAAACACGACAGAACACTCGAAATAGAACTGCAGCACCAGCTTTTCTGGGCGCAGAAGATGGAAAGCATTGGGACTCTAGCTGGTGGGATAGCCCATGATTTTAATAACATCCTTCAAGTGATCCTCGGCTATGCTGAGTTAACGCTAAAACTTCAACAGCAAGACCAAAAATACCATAAGAATGCTGAAAAAATCCATCAAGCAGGTAAACGGGGCGCTGAACTCGTAAAGAGTCTGCTCACGTTTGGGAGAAAAGTCGAGCCGAAGCTGCGCCCTATCAATTTAAACAAGGAGATAGTGGAATTTCAATCACTCTTGTCTCGCACGATTCCAAAAACAATCAAGATCGATCTCCATCTAAACGGTGACTTGGAACTGGCGCAAGCCGATTCATCTCAGGTTATGCAAATTCTCATGAATCTTGGGGTGAACGCTAGAGACGCTATGCCTGATGGCGGAACATTGACGGTCCAAACTAGAAATGAACAATTGAATGAAGAATATTGCCGAAGTCATTTGGGAGCCAGACCAGGAATTTATGTGACGCTAAGCGTTTCTGACACTGGGATTGGTATGGACAAACAAACTTTGTCTCATATTTTTGAGCCGTTTTTCACGACCAAGGAGGTAGGGAAAGGGACTGGTCTAGGGCTGGCAATCGTCTACGGTATTGTCAAACAACATGCTGGGTACATCACTTGCTACAGCGAACCGGGACACGGGACTACCTTTAAGATTTATTTCACTGCGGCTGAGATTGGTAAAGACACTGCGTTTCCAATCACAAACTCGGCTGTCCAAAGAGGCAATGAGACTATCCTACTGGTGGATGACGATGAAGGAGTGCGTGACTGGGGTAAAGAACTCCTGAGCAGTTTTGGATACACGATTCTCACTGCTGTCAACGGAAAAGATGCCCTTGAAATATACCTGACAGAAAAAGAAAGAATTTCATTGGTAATATTGGACCTGATAATGCCGGAAATGGACGGGAAACAGTGTCTGGCCAAGATTCTTGATGTAGATCCTAACGCTAGGGTCCTAATCTCAAGCGGTTATCCCACCAAAGGACTATCTGGAGACTCAGACGGTTCTGGTTCGAGCGGATTCGTGGAAAAACCGTATGACGCAAGCCAACTCCTGAAAATGGTCCGTGATGTTTTGGACAAGCGTTAACTGAACGCCGGTCCTTTGGAAACGGATCTTTTTCAAACAGGAAGTTGTCGCAAGCAATTAAATCCTTCCTGATTCAGATATGTCTTAACGGGTATGTATGTTGATGCGGTTGAACGGATCATACATGAACTAGCCATCATAAGCACGCGAAGGGGAAAATCATGAAAATTCTGAATCTTTACTTCTCTGCCACCGGCAATACCGACAAAGTCGCCAAGCAAATAGAAAACGCTAGTAAGGAAATGGGGCATGAAGTTCATGCTGTAAAGGCTGCCCCAAATATTGAACTAGATATTCTCAGCTATGATTTCGTGTTTGTTGGATCTGGAGTTTATACATGGATGCCCGGGAAGCCAATGATGGAGCTGCTTTCGAAAACCCGTGAACGCTATGGCCAATCGGGCCAAATAATGCCTGCCGCGCCGAGAAAATTCGGTAAAAAGGCAGTCGTCTATTGCACGTTTGGAGGCGGTCACACGGGAACCAACGAAGCTCAACCGGCCGTAAAGTATATGGGGCAATTGTTTGATCATCTTGGTTATGAAATCGTGTCCGAGTGGTTTATTGTCGGAGAGTTTCACGGCAAGCTAGAACATCTCTCTACGGCCGGCCGAATGGGGAATATTAAGGGAAGACCTAACGAAGACGATTTGAAGGATGTGTACGAGAGAACTCGGGGAATACTTTTGGTTTGAATGATTACTGACCCGATTTGCCGTATTGCAAGTGAGTCCGGGCAATGTCATGAGAGGGGGAACTCGTGAAGTGTTTTGATTGTCATATCAACAAAGATTAAAAAGATTCTGGCACAATCTCAGCGAATGGATCATTGTTCTTGTCCTAGGCGAGAAATCAGCGGAAATCAGGTATGATAAATTGCCCCGGGAGAATGCGTCATGCTCAGGAGATTTCTAGGCATTGATTGTGGATCTGTAAGTCTCAACCTTTTTCTGACAAACGATGGTTCATCCGAACCCATCACGGTTTACCTTCGAACACGAGGACAGCCTCTTCAAGCTTTTCTGGATGCAATTAAACAAATGATGGCGTTTTGTGGGGGCGATATTCCTTTAGCAGGGGTTCTCGTAACAGGGAGCGCCAGGGAACTTCTGTCCAGGACAATGGAAATTCCTGCTATAAATGAGATAAGCGCACACGCTCTGGGAGCCCAAAAAATTAATCCGGAAATCAGGACGATCATTGAGATCGGTGGCCAGGATTCGAAGTACATCAAGATAGAACCTTCGTCTGACAACGGGATGCCTCGAGTACGGGTTTTCAGAATGAACGAAATATGCGCTGCTGGCACAGGGGCCTTCTTGGATGAGCAGGCGCAGAGACTGGGCATCGGAATTGAATCATTTGGTCCGATAGCCCTCCAGAGTAACAATCCCGCCTCAATTGCCGGCCGATGCGCTGTATTCGCAAAGACGGACATGATCCACAAGGCTCAGGAAGGGACTCCACTTCCAGACATCCTGTTGGGGCTGGCAAACGCATTGGTAAGGAATTACATGTCTACCCTTATAAAGGGTGATTCACCAGAGTCCGTGGTGTCACTTCAGGGTGGAGTAATGAGCAATCAGGCTGTTGTCCACTCCTTTAGAAAAGCATTAGGGCTCGGTCCAGACAAACTCGTAGTCCCGCCGCATTTCAAGGTGCTTGGAGCCCTTGGTTGCGCTGAGCTTGCCTTTCGCAGAGGGGTCAGACATGACTTGTCGTTTGGCAAATTGAAGATGATGGCCCAACGAGCAATCAAAAAGCCGCCGGAGCGATCATTCGCCAAACCTCTAGAACGAGTTGATGACGACGAGCCTGCCGACAAAGTCGTTGTGCCAGTCCCGGAGTCCTGGAGTCGTCCCTTGGTCATGGGTCTGGATGTGGGCTCCGTGTCTGTAAAGGGCGTGATAATTGACTCTGTTGGCAAGATTGTTTCGGAGGATTACAGGTTATCCCGATCTCGACCACTGGAGACAGTGGCGGAAGTACTGAAGGCTCTTCTGGGGTGCGGAATATCTCCAGAAGTGATTTCAGTCACCGGTAGTGGCCGAAATCTTGTAGGACGACTTCTGGACTCGGACGTTATTGTAAATGAAATTACAGCTCAGGCGAGGGCTGCTTTGCATTTTGACTCAACGGTCGACACGGTGGTCGAGATTGGTGGTCAGGATTCGAAATGGATCGCACTAGAAGACGGACGCATAAAAGATTTTGAAATGAACCGGGTTTGCGCCGCTGGAACAGGGAGCTTTCTCATGGCTCAGGCCCAACGGCTCAACATGAATATGGGAATGGAATTTTCCGAGGCTGCTTTTGCAGCGGATAAACCGGCAGATCTGGGTAACCGCTGTACCGTATTCATGGAATCCGACCTTATCCACCACCAAAACAATGGAGCGTCGCCTGACGATCTGGCCGCAGGGGTCTGCATCAGCATAGTTCAGAACTATCTGGAGAGAGTGGCGAATCACAAGGAACTTGGGCTCAATACGGTATTTCTAGGGGGAGTAGCCGCCACACCCGCCGTTTGCGCCGCGTTTAAACAGTACACCGGTCGTAAAATCCAGGTCCCCCCATTTTTTAGGGTTTCCGGCGCTTTGGGCGCGGCCTTGAACGCCCTTGACAAGATCAAGCTAAAGGAAATAGTCCTGAAAAGTCATAAAGAAATTCTCCGGTATAATGAAGATTTGGAGAGAGACCAGTTTGGATGTCAAGGATGCGCCAACCAATGCAAAATCAATAAATACAGAATCCACGAAAGGACCATATTTGAAGGAGGCATGTGTGACAAATGGGAATCGGAAGAGAGTGATTACAGGATCAGTGGGGGGGCAAGTCTCTTTTCTTTTAGAACTAAATTGTTGGAAGGCCTAGCAGAAGGTAATTCTAAGGGGGATATGCGCTGGGCTATGGTGCGATCGCCTCAGTTCTATGAGTATTTCCCTTTTTGGCAAGCATTCTTGAATGATCTCGGAGTATTTCTTGATGTGGCGCCCCATCCCGACAGGAAACAATTCGAGGCTGGTTCTCAATCTCTCAGGGTGGAAACATGTCTGCCCATCAAGGTCATGGCTGGACAAATAGCCAAGGCGGTCCATTTGGGAGCAACAACTCTATTCCATCCATCTATATTGAGTGACCCACCCTTGGAGAATGGAGACAAGCCACTGGGGTATTGCCCGTACATTCAGGCGTCTACACAATTTTTCAAGGGAATCTTTGACGTCCACTGGATTGAGCCAACTGTAAACAGTGAGATCGATCCTGATTCCTTCCGCAAGGAGCACATTAGACTGGCTACGAGTCTTGGATTTTCTCACGCAAGAGCCGAGGCTGCTTTTACTCTAGGACTTGAACGGCTGAAAGCGTTCAACACCGAAATAAGACGAAAAGGGGAAGAATTCCTAAATGAGCTTCGGGCGTCGGAACAGGCCCTAGTTGTTCTAGGCAAGCCCTATCATACATCGGATCCCTTTCTTAACATGAACTTGGGAAATCTTTTTCAGAGGTTTGATATACGTTCATTGCCCGGCGATTTGTATCCTGTCGTCGATGAGGAATCCTCTCCAGTTACCTGGAAATACCACGCGAAAATGATCAGAGTGGCCCGGAACGTGTCACGTGATCCAAGATTGTTCCCTGTATACATAGGTTTTTTTGGGTGCGGTCCAGATGCCTTCAGCATTCGTCACATTAGGGAGGCGCTTGGCTCAAAACCTCTACTGACGCTCGAGATGGACGAGCATGTATCCAGGGCTGGTATGATTACCCGACTTGAAGCCTTTTTGGATAGAATTCGACACGAAAAGAAAAGGGGTCGTTCCTCCAGGTCCTCTATTTTAAACAAACCTGTTCCCCAGGATTTGCATACAGATCAACCAAGGCAAGCAAAGGTCGAGCAGCGGAGAACTAAGCAATTAGAAAAAGCTGAAACGCTATATCTGCCATATTGGGGTGACCATACATACGCATTCGCCGCTGCGGCAATGTCGGTTGGTCTAGACACTCGGGTACTTGAGCCTCCTGATCAGGAAACCGAATGGTTGGGAAGGCCACACTTGGTAGGAGGCGAGTGTCATCCGTATATGCTGGTGTTGGGTGACTACCTGAAAGTGGCGCTAGCGTTGCCGGACGCGTCAGTTTCCAAGTCCAGGTTTTATATGATTAATCCTGACACTTGTCGTTTGGGTCAGTTTCCTGTCTACATCGACAAGGTTCGTCAGGATCTAGGACTTTCTCTAAAGGTAATAACGAACATTGAAAGAGGAGTTGAGGAGTTTCGAATTTCCCGATTTGACTACCAGCGTATGATGCTTCGGTTATGGGAAGGTCTCAACGTGTACGACTTGCTGTTTAGCCTCTTTCTGGAGATTCGGCCTAGAACAAAAGATGAATCGAAAGTTAACATGGTTTACGCGGATTGTAGAAATACTCTTTTTGACGCTCTCAAAACAGGCAACGTCAGGGAAGGATTGGAACAGGCTTTGAGCAGTCTCTACATGTTCCCGATTGATGATCATGAACCACGACCAGCCATAGCTGTAACAGGAGATTATTATACTCGTGTAGTCCCATTCGCCAACAACGATGTTTACCGCGAAATTGAGGCAAATGGCGGATACGTGTGGGCTCCACCTACGCTATCGGACTGTTTCAAGTTGGGAACGCTCAGAGATTTCGTGTGGAGCCTACTGAGCGGCAGATCCAGGGATGCGGCCCGGCACGGATTATTTTACACATTGATGACCGCATTGGAGCTTAACCTAAGGGTGTCCAGAACGGCCCGGCAAGTTCTGAGAGGTCCGATGGACATCATGGGCCTAGGTATGTGGAGGACAGCAAGTAATTATGCCGATACGAAACTCCCCGCAGGAATCACTGCGCCTATCGCCACGACGTTGAAGGATCTGGAAGCGGGAGCCGATGGTGTTTTGAATCTGATGACTCTAAATTGTTCGTTCGGGACAGTGGTCACCGCAGCTCTAATCAGGGCGTTGAAAGCCAGACCTGAGATACCCATGCTCACGCTCGTTTATGACGGGTTGAAGAAAACCAATGAAAAAACCCGAATTGAAGCTTTCATGGAACAGGCTCACGATCATTTCAGAAGCAGGCTCGAGCAAAAAGACTACAATTCGGGCCATTCATCATTCTGGAGCAGGCTGAGGGCGAGTTAAATCCCATCATTCTGATCATGTGGAATCGGGACGATTTACCATATAAATGCCAGCGCCCACAAGAAGGAGGGCTATCAATAGCAGATGGGTAATAGGCTCATGCAAAATGATCCCTCCGGCTATTACACCGAAAAGTGGTGTGAGAAAGGTAAACGATGCAAGACGGGAAGCCGGGTAATGTGTGAGGAGCCAAAACCAGGCGAGGTATGTGATGAAAGCGATCCACACAATTTGATAGACTATGCTTGCAACTATTAACGGAGTGATTGACACAATTCCTGTTTCACCAATCGCAATTGACCCCAACGGAAGCGTAACCGCAGACACTACGAGTTGATAAAACAACGTCTTGCTCGGAGCTATTTTAGCTAGGGGAGACGCCTTTATCAGCACTGTGGTCGCGCCCCAAAGCACGGCTGCCAGGGCTAGCATTGCGTCCCCAATGAGCATCCGATGAGTGGGCAAACTTACGGACTCACCAAAAGCGACCATAATGCCAGTGAAGGCGCAACAGAGCCCAATGACCTGGATTCTTCTCAGACGCTCGGTTGGAATAAATATTTGAGCGCCCAAAGCAACCACAAACGGTGACAGATAGAGGAATATAACAGCCCGGGAGGCGTTAGTGAATCCAAGCCCTACGTAGATTAGAAGAAACTCAGCGGCAAAAAGAATACCTGCAGCAATCCCCCACCATAAAGTGCCATCTCTCTCTAACAAAGGCTCACGTCTTAGTAACATAAAGATTCCAACCAGGATTGACGCCCCGATTGACCGAATGCCGGATTGAAGGATAGGGGAGATACCATGATTGGCAACCTTGATAGCTACCTGTTGCAAGCCCCAACTGGCGCAAAGAACTACCAGGATGGCCATCGCCGTGAAGTCCAGAGCGTTTTTCTTTTGTGAGACGCTATAAGTCATATGTTAGTCCAGTCCCAAAAAAACTTGAGAGGCATAGGATCATATTGCTTAGATGGAATCATTTACAAGTGAAAACGAGTACTATCATGAAGATTCCCCGTGTTGACTTGTAGACAATCATGGGCTATATAATTTTTATAAAAATCTCGGAACGGCTGGCGGCTTAAAGTTGTGAGCGGTAGTTTTGTCATAATATAGTCCTAGTTCGGTGGCTGGGTTGAGGAGGGATTTATTGGTCGCAGTCTTGGGGGCCATTTCAAATAACCATCCTTTTTTCATTGGAGAACTCTCCATCTAAGTGTGAATATTTCTCTAAAGGCGAAAACAGCAAAAAACCTTATGAACTCTTGGTTCAATCCTATAAGCGTTTAGAGTTAGAGATTTCCTAAAAACTTTTTTCACTGAATTGATCCCGAAATTTTGGCTTGATAGATTTTGGAGCTTCCTGCTGATCGGAGGACCAAATGAAGTCCATAATTTTTGGACGTTGGGGAAAAGCGCTAAGGCGTAGTAAGGAAGGTGAGAGCATCATCGAAGGGGGACGTCTGGAAGATTTCCCTTCAGAAAAAAGTTTTCCGGATAATGTCATAGCGTTGATGAGCGGAAAGGGCTTTTTGCAATTCGAAGAGGCCTTCAATTTCGTTCCCATGGTGGCCGAGTATGTAAAACAAATTCAGTCAAAATATTGCTGTGGTAAGTGCATAACAGGCATAAAAGGGTCCAAGGTGATAATGGTTACCTTGGATAGAATCATGAGAGGCGAAGGCAAGGAGGCGGATCTGGGCCTTTTGGAACGCATGGCTGTGGTCTTGAATGACGGAGCCAAATGTTCAGTTTGTCAAAGCGCTGGTGAATTGCTTGTAGATGGTCTGACTCATTTCAGGGAACACTTTGTGGAGGCCCTGAAACGTGGCGTAACCAAGGACTCCATCCGTTTCGTAGGGAGCATTTCAGCCCCATGTATGAATACTTGTCCGTGCCATATTGATATTCCTGGCTATGTCGAAATGCTTCAGGAACTACGATACGGGGACGCCCTGGAGATAATTCGCAGAGAAATGCCTCTTCCCGGAATTACGGGCCGAATTTGTCCAGCTCCTTGCGAAAAGGCTTGTAGTGTTGCCAATATGGGAGACGTGGCCATTCCAATCAAGACTCTGAAACGAGTCGCTGCCGATTACGAGATGATTCATCACCTTCAGCCTCCGATTGAAAAGGTAAAATTGACCGGTCATCCGGTAGCGGTGGTCGGCGCCGGCCCGGCTGGATTATCAGCCGCCTATTATCTGAACCGCTTGGGGCACCCTGTAACTATTTTTGAGGCGTTGCCTCGTCCAGGTGGCATGGTGTCAGTAGGAATACCCCCATATCGCCAGCCCAGAGACGTCCTCGGTCGAGAAATTGGCATTCTTCAGGATCTGGGAATAACAGTTAAACAGGGAGTTGCCCTTGGGAAGAATTTGAGAATATCCGACCTGTTTAAGCAGGGTTTTAAGGCGGTATTTCTCGGAATTGGTTCGCACAAATCCTCTCCCCTCGGAATTAAGGGCGAAAATGATGCGATCGAAGGCGTTTTCGGCGGAGGGATTGATTTTTTAAGAGACATAAACCTGGGCAGAGAATTACGACTTGGAGAAAACGTGGTCATCGTCGGGGGAGGGAATACAGCTATCGATTGCGCTAGGACATGCCTGAGAATTGGGGCTCCTAAAGTTTCCATTGTCTATAGAAGGACGGAATCGGAAATGCCGGCAGACCCGGAAGAAGTCGAAGACGCGCGAGAAGAGGGAGTGGATCTCCATTTCTTGACCCAGCCAGTAGAAATCCTGGCGCTAAACAAAAAAATGACTGGACTGAAGTGCATTCGTATGGAACTCGGGGATTCCGATAAGAGTGGAAGAAAGAGGCCTGTTCCTGTTTCTGGATCAGAATTTGTCCTTGAGGCTGACACGCTCATCCCCGCTATCGGGCAAACAGCGGCTCTGGATTTTCTCTCACCGGAAGACGGAATTGAAATTACCCGCCATGCCGCCATTCGGGTGGATCCTTCAACAATGATGACGTCCAGGTCCGGAGTATTCGCCGCTGGCGACGCTGTTTCCGGACCCCTTACTGTGGTTCATGGTCTAGCCGGAGGGAAACGAGCGGCTAGGATGATTCACGAGTATGTAACCACAGGGACTTGCGCCCCTCCAGACAGTCAATGGATAGAAGATCTGATAGCGAGGATTGAACAGGACCGGGGAGTTCTTGTTACTGCACGGACTCCCGGCAGAGAAGGTGGCAAAGTTTCAAGGACAAAACTGGATCCGCGAGAGAGAATTGCTAGTTTCCGTGAAGTCGATTCGGGCTTGACCCAAAAAAGCTCGTTTATAGAAGCAAGTCGATGTTTGAGATGTTTTCACCTGATACTACTCATGGTTGATGAAGCGAAATCCGAAAAACTCGCATGATTTGTTTCCGCCAGACGAGGGTCGCAAAATGCCTCTTCTCATTATCGACGATATCGAAATTGCAGCTTCTGACGGGATGACTATCCTTGAGGCCGCAAATCAAGCTGGAATCTGGATTCCGACTCTTTGCTACTATCCAAAGATTACGCCTTCAGATTCATGCCGCATGTGTGTGGTGGAGATTGAGGGTGTATCTCGTCCTATGACCTCTTGCAACACTCTAGTAAAAGAGGGGATGCGGATACATACCGACACTCCCCATGTGAGAAACATCAGAGAAGAGGTCATGAGGCTTGTATTGATGGACCATCCTCTCGAGTGCCCTATTTGCCCAGCAGCGGGTGAATGCGAGATTCAGAACCTGACCTATAGGCTTGGAATTTCGGGCTCGGACGATATTATGGGGACTCGTAGCGGTGAGGTCGTCAAAAATTGGCCCTTGATACAGTATAATCCAAACCTGTGCATAACCTGTCTTAGATGTGTGAAGGTATGCCACGAAGTAATTGGAGCCGGCGCACTGGCTCTTCATGATCTTGGTTACAATGCTCAAATCGGAACCACAGATGGTAAAGTTCTAAATTGTGACTTTTGCGGAGAATGTGTTGAGGCATGCCCTAGCGGCGCAATGTCTTACAAGGAGTCCAAGAACTTGGCGAGGCCTTGGGAATTGAGGAAAACTCCGACCATCTGTCCTCTATGTTCATCCGGTTGTCGAATGGAGATGAATGTCAAAGACAACACAATCGTTAGAATTACTACCAATCCAGCCTCACACAATAAAGGAACTTTGTGCGTAGGTGGGCGCTTTGGCTACGACCTCATTCATAGCGAAGAACGTCTTGTCTCGCCCCTTTTGCGGAAGGAGGGCTCTCTGGTTCCCGTGTTTTGGGAAGAGGGGCTTTCTCATGTATCCAGAAAGCTGCAAAGTATCATCAGTGAGTCCGGTCCGGATAGCGTGGCGGGTTTGGCTTCCCCTAGATTAACCAACGAAGATTGCTACGCTTTTCAAAAGTTTTTTCGAGCCGTGATTGGGACTAATAATATAGATAGCGAGGCTAGGTTCAGCTTTCTGAGAGTTCAGCGAGCCCTGGAGTTAACCTGTGGTGTCAAAGGTGTCGCCAACAAGCTTGAAAATCTCCTCGAAACCGAAGCGGTTCTTGTCATTGGAATAGATCCGGTCGAAGAAACTCCTGCTCTGGGATGGAAGATCAAGATCGCTTCTCGAAAATATGATAGCAATGTTATGGTAGCCAATTCCAGAGACACGAGCCTTGACCCTTTTGCCCGGCTGAGACTTAGAATCAGGCCTTACTCCGAGAGTGAACTGGCCCTCGGTATGATGAAGGTTATTTTGGACCTGGATCTCTGGGATGGTAAGTTTGTCAGAGATAGGACGACAAATTTTCTTTCAATGAAGGGACTGCTCGACAAGATTCCCCTCAAAGGAATCTTGAAAAGAACAGGAATATCCTTTGAAGAACTTCAGGAAACGTCGAGAATTTTCGCTCAGGCGTCTACGGCGTCGATCATTTTCGGTGGGGATGTGATCCTTCAAGAGAATGGGCTCCAGTGTGTGATGAATCTCGTGAATTTGGCTCTGTTGACTGGCAATATGGGACAGTCCGGCGCATCGATTTATCCTGTATTTGAAAAGGGAAACATAGTCGGATTGTGCGACATGGGAGTTATGCCGGAATATATGCCCGGCTATCAAGATATGGCAGAAGTCAGAGACTTCTTTGAAAAAACCTGGAAGACAAGGCTACCTTTTAGCAGGGGCAAAACAGCCACAGAAATAGCGAGAGGACTGGAAACCGGGGAAATTAGATCCTTGTTCCTGGCTGGAGCGGATCCTCTGACAGACTACCCCAATGCCGGCCGCTGGGCATCGGCCTTGAATAAAGCGGAACTTCTTGTTGTTCAGGATATGTTTGTGAGCCCGTCTGCTGAATTGGCCCACTGCGTTTTTCCCGTGGCCTCGTTTGCCGAAAAAGAAGGGACTATGACCAATATCGAACATCGGGTTCAGAGGCTGAATCAGGTGATTCCCCCGTTGTCTCCCACGATGCCGGATTGGTCCGTTCTTGAAGAATTGGCGAGGTCCATGGGAAAACCAATGGGTTTTTTTCGGGCTGCCGACATCTTCAATGAAATATCGCGGACGATTCCTCTTTACAAAAGCCTCACGCTTGATGACCTAAGAGATGATGGAAAGATTTTGGCTCCTTTTCAAGGGACGTTTCAAAGAAACACTTCGGACAGGCCATATTCTTTTGCCCCGGTGCGAACATGGGAAGCTCCAGACCGAGAGGGGGCTCAATATCCCTATGAAATGATAGTTGGGCGCTCTATGTACCATTTTGGGTCAACCTCAACCAGATCCAAGAAGCTCTTGAGCCTCTGTTCCGGCGGATATGTGGAAATCAATCCAGAGGACGCCACGGAATTGGGTGTTAAAGATGGGGCACGCGTTGAGGTAGCTTCAACTCAGAGCGCTTTCGTAGCCCCAGCCAAGATTACGTCCAGAATCAGACGGGGCCTAGTTTTTGCGCCAGTCAATTTTCCAAAGCTTGGTGTTTACAGGTTGTTCAACGAAAACACCAATGTTTGTCGCGTGAGATTGACTGCGTTGTGAAGAAGTTACAATGTTTATGAAACATTGAGGCCAAATCCACTTTATTGGCAGATAAGGAGGTAAACATGAGCGCCGCCGGGAAACCGAAGGCAACTATATTGGTCATTGATGACGAGCAGATCATCCACGAGAGCGTCAGAAGGATTCTTGAAGAAGAGGGATACCTGGTTGAAGGCGCAATGAGGGTAGACCAGGCTCTGGATTGTCTTGCCAGACAGTCCTACGACATTGTGCTTACTGACTTAATGATGCCTGACCGGAACGGTATGGAAGCTGTAAGGGCTGTCGCCACGAATCATCCGGACACCGGGGTAGTCATGTTCACAGGTTTTGCCACAGTCGATTCCGCAGTGGAATCGATGAAATTTGGCGCTTTGGATTATCTGCCAAAACCGTTCACCCCTGAAGAGCTTGTATCTGTGACGGAGCGGGCTCTCCAACAAGTTCAAAAAAAACGCCGTGACAAAGAAATTGAACTGTTGTATGGGGACGCGGAAAAAGCTATCAAATCCAGTCTAGACCTTCAGGAAGTATTAAGACTCATCTGCACCAGTGTGGTGGGGCTGTTCAAAGTAAAGGGAGCCTGTGTCCTGATATACAATAAAAAAGACCAAAGTCTCGATGTGGCGTCTCATTACGGACTAAGTGAAGAATATGTCCAGAAAGGGATCCTGAACAGCGAAAAGAGCGTTTCCGAAATCTTTCAATCTGGTCAGCCGATTCTCATTGGGGAAAAGGACTTCGATTCCAGCCTCAACTATCCGGAGAATGCAAGGTCTGAGGGTATTGCGTCTATCCTCTCGATTCCTCTCAAACTGGACATGACGATCCTGGGTGTTTTGAGAATATATAGCGCTCAAGAAAGATTCTTCGACAACGATGAAATGACTTTACTGATGAAATTCGCAGACCAGGCTGCTAGAGCGCTGGAAAACGCCATGGCCTATGAAAGTGTGAGGCGGGACATAGATGGGTTGAAAAAAAGTATACCTCGCTCGTCAGGCGCCTCAACGGCTCCTGAGATCAAGGTCACAAACCAGGTTGGCTGGGTAAACGATATTTTTCATAAATTCGATAAATAAAGAAGTGATCCTTTTTTGGAGTGAAAAAATGGAAAATAAAAAAGTGAAGATTTTGGCGTTGGATGATGAAAAAATAGTACTGGAAAGTGTTTCCCGTATTCTCGAAGAAGAAAATTACCAGGTAAAAACATGCAGAAATGGCGAGGAGGCGCTGGAGACCTTAAAAGAAGGGGGTTTTGACATTTTGATAACAGACCTAAAGATGCCTGGTATGGACGGTCTGCAGGCTATGGAATCAATGCTGGAAATTGATCCAGATCTTTCAATCATCATGTTTACCGCATATTCTACGGTCGATTCCGCAGTTAAGGCGATGAAAATGGGGGCTGTTGACTACATTAGAAAGCCCTTTACTCCTGACCAGCTTACAGAACTTGTCGCGAAGATCATGAACGATAGGAAGGCTCGCATGGAAAAGCGCTATCGTGAGGATACCTTTGCGGAAATAAAAAATGCTATTGCTTCAACTTTGAACCTGAAGGAAGTACTGGATCTAATCGTTCAGGGCGTAGTAAAGGTCATGAAAGTCAAAGGCAGTTCTCTTGAGCCTTATGGATAAGACCAGGGAAAAATTACGCATCTTTGCCTCCTATGGACTTAGTCGTAACTATGTGGACAAAGGTCCTCTGGATTCATCCAAGAGCTTGTCAGACACCACTATGAACGGCAAAGTCGTTTGGATAGAGGACGCTTCCACAGATTCACGAGTCCAGTACCCAGCCGAAGCTAAACGTGAGGGCATAGCCTCTATCCTCAGCGTTCCTCTTATCGTTAGAAACAAAGTCATAGGGGCATTGAGGGTTTACACGTCGGAATTGAGAGAATTTTCGGAAGAAGAATCGAGATTTCTTTTCGGATTTGCCGAGCAGGTAGCTCTAGCCATTGAAAACGCTCGATCTTATGAGGACGTAAAGGACGAGTACGAAACGCTTCGAGATGACCTCTGGGATTTCTTTGACAAGGATGGCTGGAATTAGCCGAGGCTTTGCCTGCTTAAACGGTATGATGGTGAAGGAGAATGGCCAAAATTCTTCTCGTTGACGATGAAGAGAGCATTCGTAACATGATGCGAATGACGCTTGAACTCGACCAGCATTCGGTGTGGACGGCGTCTGATGGCCCTAAGGCCTTGGAAATCTTCAAAGATGAGGCTCCGGATGTAGTTTTATTGGATGTGAGAATGCCTGGTATGGATGGAGTTGAGGTCCTCCGTCGAATCAAGCAGTTGAATCACGATGCTGAGGTCATTGTGATCTCCGGTCACGGTGACATGGACATGGTCGTAGAATGCTTGAGGAATGAAGCTTCAAATTTCTTGACAAAGCCTGTCGCCGAGGAACTCCTGTCTCTGTCGTTAAGGAGATCAGTTGAGAAAGTGGCGCTCAGAGAGAAGATTAGACGGTACACCCGTAACCTCGAGACCCTGGTTCGTCAGGCGAACACCGAACTGGAAAAGGCTTATCGTTTCAGGGAAAACATTATTGAAAGCTCGCCAGACGCAATAGTTTGCATAAAAAAAGGTGGCGAGATCATGATCTTCAATTCTGCGGCAGAGAGGCTCCTGGGTTATCGAAAAGACGAAGTCATAGGGAAAATGAACATCGTCCAAATCTATCCTTCCGGTGTAGCCAGACAAATCATGAAAGATTTGAAGTCGGACGATTTTGGAGGGCCGGATATACTGCAGAAGAGGCAAATTTCCCTTGTAGACAAATATGGCCATGAAATTGAGGTCTATATATCGGCGGCCATTCTTTATGAAAACGCTAGGGAGTCTGGGTCGGTTGGAATTTTTACCGACTTGCGGGAAAAAATTAAACTCGAGAAACAGTTGTTGAGATCAGAAAAACTTTCGTCACTTGGAAAACTCTCTGCAGGAATCGCTCATGAAATTAACCAGCCTCTTACCGGAGTTCTGACATTCGCCCATCTTCTGGCAAAGAAGTTTAAGGACGATGAGATAACTCGTAAGGACCTGGAAATAATTGTTCGTGAAACTACAAGAGTTTCCCGGATTGTACCGAGGCATCCTCGATTTTGCTCGCGAGATGCCCATGCAGAAAATGCCTCACAGAATAGAGGATGTGCTTGAGCAAACTCTCGAAATAATAGTTCATCAGCAACGATTCTTTGGAAAAGAGCTTGTAAAGGACTATAGCTCGGACCTCAACGAGGTGTTGGTTGACGCCAATCTCATGGAACAGGTCTTTATGAACATTATTCTTAACGCATTGGACGCGATGAGCGGGGCTGGCACACTCACAATAAGAACCCGCAAGGTTGATGAATGGGTCGAGATTCAGTTCCAGGATACCGGTCACGGGATGCCTGAAGCAATTCAGGATAAGATCTTTGATCCATTCTTTACCACCAAGGATTCTACCGAGGGGATGGGCATGGGGTTAGGGCTCGCTGTGAGCTACGGCATCGTGAAAAACCATAATGGTGACATATCGGTTGTGAGCAAGCCAGGGGAGGGCGCTACTTTTGTAATCAAGCTGCCGCTGAAAAACATGTAATCAAGATGAGCTGGAAGCTCAGGGTAACTCCTCAGTTAATCGCGTTTAAGTTAGATGGGATTATGAACTGATCTCTAAGTTCAAGGATCAGAGATTTAGCTTTTTTGCAGAAGTGACAGATCTGAGGCCTTTTCTTGGTCGGGGGGTGGAAAAAGAAGAGGGTACGCATCCTGTGTTGGATCCCGCGCCAGCATGTCCAGTGTTACGCTTACCCGTTGTTCCGAGTCTAAACCGCGTTTTTTCAGTGTACTTACAACGGTCTGATAGGTGCTTCTTGTTTGAGCGCCAGCATCGCTCACTGAGCCATAACTGATTTTACGTGCAATTACTGATGGTCTCAAATCACGTTCAGCCAAGTTGTTGTCCGCTGGTACCCTTCTGTCTTCCGACCAATGGTATAGCCTGTGTTTGTTATTTCGAAAAATGTCTTGAATGCGCCGGATACCCAAATGTCGAGCCGATTGATCCATGGTAGCTTGTATTTCAGAGCGTATACGAGCGGCTTGAGCGTAAAATTCCACATCATCTATCGGCTGTTTCCGTAGCTTAATAGCTGAACTGAGCAAAGGAATAACTACAGCCGTAAACGTGGAAACTTCTCCATTATCAGGGAACTCCTTTTCCAGGTCCTCCACGTCCCTCAGTAGATGGGCATAACAGTATTGAATCGCACAAGGAACCTTGTTGTATCCGTTATACCGATCCACAACAAGCTTTCCGTCCAAAGGCTCTTTGCCAAAAACCGCTAAGGGAACCTGAGCGGATCTATTCTTGCCAAATTGAAAGATGCTCAGTTCACTCGTAGCAAAAAGCCATACGTAGCCGTTTTTACCGTTCGTGCGCCAACTAGTCTCGTCCGCATGTTTTACAGGAGCCTCCCGGTATTGCTCAACAAGCTTTTGGGGCACATCTGCAAACAAACGAGCGCAACGTTGAAATATCCCAGCAAGACTCCCACTTCCTATCCCTAAAATCTCGCAGACCCGCTCAATTGGAACACCGTGGAGATAGTGCATGGTAATGGCCTTGGCAATAAGACGATTCCCGAAAAGACTCCTGGGAAGAACTCCCGGGGGTTGTGGCGCAAAACTCTTGTGACAGTCAGGACAATATCTCTTGTGTAGATTGAAAGAGATCTTCTCCAGTTTGGCCAACGGCATATCCAGGACGCTTCTTTGTTCTATTCCTTTCTTCAACAACAATTGGCCGCATTCAGGGCAGGTTTCGGACTCAAGGAAAATATCTTCAGTACGATCCGCAGTTCCTTCATGCCCCTTGCGACCGTGTCCTTTGTGTCCCGGCCGGCCTCCTTTTGGCTTCTCCCCATTTTTTTCAATAGAATTTTTAAAAGGTTTCTTCGATGAGGGCGTGGAGGAACCAAAAAATCCATCCTGCATCTTGCGCTGTTCCCTACATAAAGCGGCTCTCAGACTTTTAACCTCGTCTTCCAGTTCATCTATCCTGCGCTGCTTGTTCAAACATAGAGGACAGTTGTTAAGGACCATCACCTCAGACCTCATCCACTGAGGACCTTCAAGATGACTCAAGCGTGTAATCTATCTCTCTACAAATCGCGAGAAAAAAATGCCCCTCTTTGTCCTAGCTGCCCCCATAACTGAGGAGTTACAGCTCAGGAAACTTTATTATTGACGAAATAGTGTTTCATCACGATCGAATTCCTTTAATTATCTGGCTCAGATGGTGAAATCCTTGCTTGAAAAAAGGTAGAGGATCATCAAGAGCAAACCATGCGCCCTCTTTTACACCCCGCAATGATTTTACCCAATCCCTCAGTCCCAGAGCGCCTTGTCTGTAACCGGCAAAGGCAGAGAGCATGTCCCGGTCCTCTACAATAAATTTACGGCCCTCAACCTGGTTGTCTTGCGGGACAGGTTGAGCGGTCAAATCAAGATACATCGCTCTGGCTACATCCAGGCCATTTGCTCCCACAAAAATCCTAAAGTTAGCCCCGATTCTCGGGTTGACGTCCAACACTTTGTACAGACCGTCTCTGTCATCGTAAATGTAATCGATGTCCACTATACCGGAGTATCCAATTGCCCGAAGAAAATTTATCGACAGGGACTTTAGCTGTTCGTTATTGGAGCACATACCCAATGAAGTAACTCCCCCAAAAATTGGAACTTGGCGAAGTTTCTTCCCCGTGAAAGAGAGCAAGCATCTGGACTGCGCATCAAAATAGCCATGGAAAATCCACTCCTGAGATCCATCGCCATGTATATATTCCTGTAAAATCACGTTTGGACATTCTGTCTGCCTAGAGACTTGCCTGTATTCTCGAATCAATTCGTCAGGAGATTTTAGAAGAGAGAGTATATTAGGAGGCCGTCTCTCTGGGTTTGACCAGTCAACAGCCTTCATTATTACCGGAAAAACAGCTTCCTTTGAAAATCTCAGCACATCTTCAATGGACTCAGGAAAATCCGTTTTTACGTTAGGCACGCCATTTCCCAGCGCCATGAAATGTGTTCTTTTCTTGTCACAAAGACCTTCGACTACGTTCGCGTCTAATCTCGGCATGATAAAATGGTTGCCCAGAATATCTTTGTGTTTTGCCGCAAATTTAGCAAACGGATCCAAGGATATCAAAAGTACCGGCTTACGGCCTATAATCTGGGAAATGACAATCAAGGAATTTAACGTCTGTTCCTCAGTGTTAAATTGAGCTGGTTCGAGATAGAAAAATTTGCGGAGGTATCTGGAAAACTCTGAAGGCAGACCACGCGATTTTCCCGATCCATACACAGGCACACCAAGCCTTCCCAAACTGCGAGTTTGCCCTAATGCCACATACCAACTCTCTGAGTAGTCAGGTATTAAAGCTGGAGTAGAAAAATCGTAGTTTTTAAAGGCGAGGGATGTTTTCATGCTTTTCCCTTGAGGTCCTAATGAGTCATCTTTTTATTCGATGTTAACCAATGAACCGTAAGCAATATCCATCGATTCAAGACTGAATCCTCCCGGGATTCCGGTTAGGCATTGATATACTAACTTAGGACGCCAAACTGAAGAGAAAGGGAAAACCCAGAAACCGCATTTTTTTAGTAAAGTAGTCTTTCTTGAGTTTGGTATCCCAAGGCTGATCAGAGATGAGCATCCTGCCATCCTACATTTCTCAACCACTCCGTCCAACAGAGATTGAACAGTTTGTAACGGAGTGTCCTGTGCGACAAGGAACTCCATGATCAGTGCTCGCCCGTATTGTTCAATCACGTGGAAGATCATGAACACTTCCGGGAAGTCGGGTTTCCCGACGATTGCATATTCATATTTTCGAAATGGGTGGCTTTCATACCGCCATTTTAACCAGTCAGTGTCTGGGGCTATACAGAAATCAACGGGTTCAAGAATTTGCTCAAGTCTCAAACCTTCCAGGCTTTCCAGAAATCGGATTCTATTTTTGCTCTGAAAGTTTTTCCGGGAATGATTCAGGAATGGTTTGGACAGCAGTTTGGAGAGCTTCTCCAACCTATTAAAACCATGCTGGAAGAGGAAAATGGATGGATCAATCCAGCTACTCAACATCAAGGGGTTGCTCAGCTCAACAAAACCATTTTTCCCGGTAAACAAACCCTTGCTCACTGAATTTGGCACGGAGAACAGAAAATCTATGCTGGATTCTTTTGCATCTTGATATACAGACTTTGCCACTCTGGTTGATAGTCCTTTTCTACGGCAATCAGGATGTGTCGCTATATTGATGGATATCCCCGCTTGAATTTGCTTTCCTTTCAGAATAGCCGGTACCGGAAGCACAATGTGCATAGAAATAACTGTGCCTGAGTCATCTTTGGCGATGTATGTGATTGCCTGACCTGATGGATTCATGTAGGTTAGCCATTGAAAATACTCCGGAGTTGCCTCCTCCGCTGTACCCCAAACAAGACGCTCCAATTCGATAATCGATTCCTCATCGGCTTTTGTGGCTCGGCTTACTGTGAATGTGGTTCCCATTTCTACTCTATGCCAATGCAATCTGGAATGTTGGTTAACTTGGAGGGGTTTACTTAAACCTACAAAGATTTTAGACCTCAAAGTTTTCAGTCGCGGCCATTTTCCTAAAACTTGGGCTTTTTTGCATAAGTAGGTCGTATGATCCTTCAGCAACTATCCTGCCATTCGAAAGCTCAAAAATTCGGTCGCAACGTTGCACTGTAGTCAATCTATGGGCTATCAGTAAAACAGTGAGATCCTTATGAAGGTTTTCAATTGAATTCATGACGTTTTGCTCCGTTTCATTATCCAATGAGCTCGTGGCTTCATCAAACACCAAAACAGACGCTCTCTTGTACAACGCTCTCGCTATGCCAATCCTCTGACGCTGTCCTCCCGAGAGTCTGACTCCTCTTTCCCCAACGAGAGTTCTGTATCCTTTGGGTTGACTTTCTATAAAATCAAAAATGTGAGCCTGCTCGGCCGCTAATTTGACTCGTTCAACATCTATGGATTCAGGTGGGACGCCGAACGCAATATTCTCGGCAATAGTTGAGTCGGCCAGAAAGATGGCTTGAGGCACATGGGCTAGCGCTCTTTGCCATGAGCGAAGACGCTCACCGGTGATTTCCACCCCATCGACCAATATCTGCCCCTCTGTGGGCCTAAGAAGTCCCATAAGCAGGTCGATAGTCGTACTTTTTCCACTGCCGGTGGTCCCCACAAAACCAATCCTAGAGCCTTTTGGGATGGTGAGGTCAACGTCAGCCAATATCCACGCCCCTTCTTGCGAATATCTAAACCATACGGATTCAAATCTTATTGATCGTTTGAATTCTAATGGCTCAGGCTCCGACTCAAACGCCTCTGGTGGCAAGGGTTGGTTGAGCAACTCGACCACTTCGGCTAGTGATGCCTGGTTGCCTGCAACGCTTGCCCAGGATGAATAAATCTGTTGTAGCGCAGGCACAAGTCGTTGTGCTCCAATAGCCAATGCTCCGAGCACTGGTAACGCAGAAGCCACCCCTCCCGTTTCGCGGCTCAAACCAAAAGCAAGGCCGGCGATCAGGATCATTCCAACTGCTTCCATCACATACCTCGGGCTCACCGCGACAAACATATTGCTTCCGTAAGCTTTTCGGTAAGGCACATCGGCGTGCCGGTAGGCGGCGCAATAAGAGGGTTGAGTCCCGTTAAGGAGAACATCCCTTATGCCTCCTAACCCTTCCTGAAGAATCTTTATCGCTTTCGTGCTTTCAGTTGCTATGCGCTCGCTATTGATCCTCAGTTTATGTCTAGCCACCCTGGAAATTAGGCCGTAGCTAAGACCGAAAATTAGCCCAGCCACCCCTACTACTACCGGGTCGATTGCTAGAAGAGCGACCATGAGCGCCAGGAGCACCAAAGTAGAGCTGATGATCATCAAAACAGCCTGTAGCATTGACATCGCGCTCCATGACTTATGCGTTATTCCATCTATAACCTGGCTACTATTGCGCGAAACATGGATCGTGTAGGGCTGATAGAGTGTCCTTCTGAACATCTCTACGCTGATGTCGGCGCCTATTGCATTTGAAAGTTGGGCGCTAGCCCATAAGAGCAATAATCTTATTGATGCAGCGGCCACTGCGGCAATAATAAATATCGCCGCTAGAGGTAATACGAGTTGGTCTGGTGCTGTGATGCCCAATGTTTTCGCCAAGTTGAAACAGAAAGGATGCTTCAGGACTTTTTCCGGTACGGTCAATATACCTATGAACGGCAGAACTGCGCCCAAGCTGATTACTTCCGACAAAGCGCTCAATAGCATGAGGACCAGTAACAGACCAACCTGCCTTTGCCGGAACGTAGCTATATGGTTCCAGAAACTTAGCAGAGACCCTAAAATTTTGGATGGTTCCTTTGTCGTTTTCTCAGCCGATGTTATTGTCATCGATTCCTTAAGATTCTAGAGCCAATCCAGTCTGGTAGTCGGAGATCAGTGAAAAATTGCTTGCTAATATCTTACAACATTTTGCAGGAACCCAAGTCTGACAATCCGCCAGGTATGACGGTTTCTTGACAAAGGTTAGATCAAAGGATGTTCCGTGAAGCCTATTTACGACTACGCATAAACCCTGCATTGTTAGCCGTTTGACCTGAGATGTCAGAGATGGTCCGTATATGTTTGGGTAATGCTGATATTTCAATAGATTACGTCTCTAGCAATTTCCTTCATCAATTGTCAAATGAAAAGATAAATTCTCAATGAAATCGGGCGAACATGCATACAAAGCTTATAGATGAATTCACTCCATTTGATAAAAAGACGTGCAGTTGGACCTGCCGGAAAGTGATGGAGCGGGGTTAAATAAGGTTCACACAGTTGTTTATAAAAATTTGGGATTCATTTGATAGAACAATCGAAGACATGAACCGTTTCTTCACCCGTAATTCTATATTTAAGGATCAAGAAAACCTAGGGTAATAATTTCCCAAAGACCATACTTTAATTTTGCAATCCATCAAAATCATTGGTAATAATTAAACATATTTTGGGTAAGTTATCGAGTTTGAATATCATCAGGTGAAAGGACTCTGAGAATCTCCATATGCAGCGATTTGGAGTTCCATTTAGAGGATGTCCGCCAATACTTTCTCACCGTACAAAAGATCTATTTGGAGCGTAGCCTGAATGAATGGCTGCACAAGGCTTTAGAATCAAGGAGGTACCAGTGAACAAAATCCTGTTAGTCTTACCACCTGTGAATCTAGGCAGCGCTCAATTGAGCGAATCAGATTTAGGTTATGCTCATGGAATTATATCTTGTCTGGCCAAAATATCAAATCTTACTATTCTCTTGACTTCTGATATTGATGTCAAAAAATATGAAACTATTTTAAGTAATCGTTCAGGATCAATATTACGGGTTGTGGCATTACCCGATGCGAAACGTCCGGGCTCCAAGTCCGAGGACCTTCGCTTGAACGATTATAGGCCATTTGTGAATCGATCGGTGATAATTTATGACTACTTGCTTCAATCGGATTTTGATTGTGCAATTTTTGACATTTTTGACGCTCCAGGTTTTGTTCCAATAAGAGCCAAGAGAACCGGGATTGGTCTCGAGAACGTTCTGTTGATAAGTTGGTTAAGGACTTGCCACAAGTTCCAGCGCGACCAGCTTCTTGATACCCCACTCAACCTGCGACAGTTGGGACTGGATCAAGAACTAGATTTTGCCGAGAGATACTGTTGTGAAAAAAGTGACTTAGTCATTTCACATACCGCAGCCATTTTGGAATGGACCTTCGGAGAAAAATGGAAAATAGACGTTGGAAAGGTGGTCCACCAAAATGAGCTTGCAACTGTTGGGTCTTGTCATAGACTAAGAGATCGAGTGCATGTGAACAATTTAACGGAGGGTGAAGAAGGTCTAGGGCCAGCCCCCAATCCGCTTGTTTCGATTTGCGTGGCTCATTTTAATGATGGATTAAATCTTTGTCACTTGCTTACGTCTATAGAAGAGAGTGATTACGAAAATTTTGAAGTCGTCATTGTCGACGATGGTAGCACGGATAGCGAGTCTCTTAATATACTCGAGTCACTGGAGGCCAAATATCAATCTGATTCATGGCGATTCATATTCAAGGAAGAAAACGAGAGCATTGGCCCGACCAGAAATTTGGCGGTTAGCCTTTCAAGAGGTCAGTTGATCATTTTTATGGATTCCGACAACCTTGCCACCAAGACCATGATTTCCGACTTTGTGCGGGGAATGTTGATTTCTGGGGCCGACTGTTTAACATGCGCTATGATTCAATTTACGGGAGAGGGAGGAAACCCTTCCAGTCCAAGTCTGATCAGATATTGGATGCCCTTGGGCGGGTGTGTAGAAGCGGGTTTATATAGTAACATTTTCGGTGATGCAAATTTCTGCGTTAAGAAATCGACATTTGAGATGCTGGGAGGTTTTTGTGAAGCGAGAGGGGAGGTCGCTGAAGATTGGGAATTTCTGGCAAGATTGGTTTTGAGCGGTTTTAGTCTAGACGTCATCCCTAAAGGAATATTTCTATATCGTGTAAGGCAAGGCAGCTGGGTCCAAATCGCTTGGTCGAACCATTCAATTGAAACTCTTCGCAAAAGAATTCTTGCTAGTGTCGGTCCGCAACATGGTGATCTAGTCAATAACCTACTCCTCCGAACCATCGCTGAAAACAAACGGTTGCGATCAGCCACATGGAAACTGGATCGGCGAATCGTCAGAATAGCCCTGCAACTTTCGGAGATTGTCAGCGAAGATCAACGGGTGTTTATTCGCGATTTCGTAATGCGTCTTTTTGAAAAAACGGAACGAATAAAATTATCCGGGCTCGAGTTTTTTAATACAAAGAAAAAACTAATTTCTGACTACCGTTGGTCTGGCCCATGGAAGAAATGGCTGGGAGCGGGCAGTGTATCAAAGTTAAGTGAGCGGGACATTGATGGATTAAGATTTTTCGTCAGGGGTCTTTCGGATTTGCAACTAGAAGAGAAATTGGGGCGTTTAGGATTGCCTCTAGGTAGACCCATTTTCGGATTTATAGGGAACCTAACACACCAGAGCAGACCACTAGGATTCCTTAGACTTGCCTTTTGGATGCAGATGTTCAAGGACGATAGTTTTTTTGTCATGTTGGGCGAAGGGAATCTTGAAGAAGAAGTACAAAATACGGCGAAGAAATACAAATTAGAAAACATAAAATTTCTCAATTTTTTTGAAAAACCTGAAGAACTATATGCGCTTTTGTCTGGACTAGTAGTAACTGCAGGTTTCTGGTTGTGAACCGAAAGAGATTTATGAAGCTTTGGCTAGCGGAGTTCCCGTATTTTCTACTGAGGTGGGAGCCGCCAAACATTTACTGGAGCAATATGGCAGCGGGCTTGCCGTTCCACATGATCCTGCAGGAAAGGACTTCGCAGACTGTTGGAAATTGTGGAAAGATAACCTAGAAATCTATAAAACAGCCGCCGTTGAGACTGCGGACTTAATCGTGACAACCCACGCTGCTAAAAGCCAATAATGGGTCGGCAGGCGCCTTAGAATTTAATTTTATGGATTAAATCTAAGAAAACCTGAAACTCCTATCATGAGTGTTCGATCCCAGATATGGGCCGTAGCGATAATCCCAATAGTTCTCTCTAAGGATCCACTTGAGCAATTCCGGGTCTTTGCGAGCTTCGTTTTGGTGGAACATATATCCATTCAGCCACGCTGAGCGAACTTTTTGCCTTACGGGCGCATATGGGTCGGAACTCAATCTGGCTGAAATGCTGCGAATTAACCTCTTGACTTGGGGCAGAGGCCATTGTTTGGTCAAGTCGTAACATAACCCGCCATTCCTTCTGATTGCGGTGTAGGAATCACTAACCCCTGCGGAGAACATTCTTTGTTCAAAGTAGTCGGCAGTGAGCCGATGACTAGGGACGACGTGCCAAACTAACGCTCTGGGTTGATAAATGACTTTATAACCCTTATCTCTCACTTTCCACGCTAGTCCGGTGTCTCCATCTCCCTGATATTTCTGTAGGTCTTGGGGGACACATTCTGGGTGGAACCCCCCCGCCGCAAAAAAAGTCTCTCTCCGAATTGAAAAGTTGAGTCCCCAAACATACAGTGGATCTATCTCTCTGATCTGGTCACCAAAATCAAGAAGACTCAGAAAGAAGCATTGATTCAAGTCGCCATCTCTATGCCAAAAGGCATCCAACCAAGGCGGAGGAGGAGTCCCATATTTGGGAAGATTTTTGCCTCCCACAAGGTGGGCTCTCGAATCCTGGAAAGCGTTAGCTATTGCTTCCAACCAGCCTGGATCAGCTTGAATGTCGTCATCCACGAAAACAAGAATTTCACCAGTAGATTCACATGCGCCTCTGTGTCGACCTGAAAGTAGGCCAGGCACAGGTTCGAAAAAATAGTGGATTTGACGAAAAGGATTGCATTTCATGATATTCTCAACTGTTTGTCTCGTATCATCTGTGGAGCCGTTGTCTATTACAAGAATCTGGTGATCGACATTTCTAGAATTTAACGCGAGCAGCGATTCGATTGTGATTCTTAAGCTAGCGCTTCGATTAAGAGTTGGAATTATAATGGAAAAATTCATGCGCTTGAAGTCTGTCCTTTAACAACCGTCATAACTCCCGAGATTATCCTTGCAGACATGGAACGAGTGGAAAGGTGTTTCATTAGAAGACCGGTTAGGCGGTTGAGTGGCGGGGAAAAAAGTCCCTTTACGAGCGGATTAATCTCGACACGCTCTCTCAGTGTGACTTTCCTGAATCCCATCGATACTTTAAAGTTTACAAGTCCTTCCGCCTCGCCCGTTATTGGTCGCCGACCATAAGAAACACGATTGATGGAGTTCCTTTCGATGCTATTTTGGGTGGAAACGAACGCAAGCGCATCCACGGGGTGATATTTTAGCAAGTCTGTTCGACCGAATGTCATTTCAATATATACGCTGTCTCCAACAACGAGATTGATACAACAGGCGGCTAGTCGATTGGATACAAAAGCTCCCCAGGCTTCAAACAAAGGATTGGATTGTGCCAATTTGAAGTAATTTTTCCACATTTCGAAAACAGGTTCGTTGAAACTCCTTCCTTGACGGTTGTGGGTATCTTCTATAAGAGGGCGGCCAGAGAGAAGCAACGAATCAAATGAAATTCTTTCGACCGAGCAGTGTTTCAGCGCCCATCTTACATTGTGACGACGCTTGGGACTCAAAATAGCTCTAAAATCATAGTTCTTGTCATCAACAATCAAATCATATCCTGGAAAGAAGGGGTGATCGTCAAAACAGACATAATGCGCAAAAAGGGCTCCTTGGCGCCAAAGGTAGCCACGATCGTCGGAGGATAACGAAATCGGTTTGTATGACGGCCAGGGGGAGAAAAAACGTATGCCTCGAGACAACCAGAACATCCCATTGGCATAGAAAAATTTATCACCCTCTAGCTGTACAGAAATCTGAAAGTAGGTCACACTCATCTGTATGTTCCACGTTGGGGGTAGGCAGGTTCATCTAAGCCCCATTTGATTATAGATATAAGTTAGACTGTGTATGATCGTCCCCGAACCTTGGAAAAAAGTCTCAAAGAATTGCCACCGACTCTACTAATTGGGAATATTTTATTGTTGAACA
>CAVQDX010000018.1:0-6021 GCA_963711335.1 uncultured delta proteobacterium
GCTATACTTAGCCTGTATCCCTCGGTTGTTACGCGTGCCGTGGTCCCGATTGCCATAATCGTAGGAGCGATGCTTTCCTTTAATCGCCAGTTTCCCCGGTATTACCTGAAACGCCTAGGCTTACCCCCGTTAGCTGACCAGCGCGGGTCCCATCTCTTTTTCACAAACGATCCAGTTTTCCCTGCGGACTCTGGACGGGTTCATTGCTCGTCGGCCACGACTCTTGAGGCCCCTTGTACGAACCAACCCCGGAACTCGGTGGGAAGAACAGCAATGCCCACTCTTCAATTACAACTAAAAAGGAGAAGTACCATGAAGGTTATCGCTATCAACTCAAGTCCGAGAGGCTCTGGGAACAGCAAGACTCGATTATTGCTGGATGCTTTGGTCAAAGGAATGCGTGACGCCGGAGCAGAGGTGGAGACGTTTCACCTTCGAGAGAAGGTAATCAAGAATTGCATCGGTTGTTACACGTGCTGGACCAAAACCCCTGGGATGTGCGTCCACAAGGATGACATGACCAATGAACTGTTCCCTAAATGGCTGGAGGCGGATATTGCGGTATATGCGACACCGCTGTACCATTTCACGATTAATGCCACTATGAAAGCTTTCATTGAACGCACTCTTCCAGTCTTGGAGCCATTCCTTGTTCAACATGACGGGAAGACAACGCATCCACTGCGGCAGACACCGCCTCTAGCTGTAGCCTTGTCCGTCGCGGGCTTCCCGGAATCAACCGTTTTCACTCAACTGTCTTCATACGTGAAGTTCCTGTTTGGCGAGAGGCTTGCGGCCGAGATCTACCGTCCCGGGTCTGAAATGATGACGCTGCCGGAATTTTCTGAAGCGACCAAGGCTATTCTTGAAGCGACAGAGGAGGCCGGGCATGAACTGGTGAACTCTATGAGAGTCTCCGAAGAGACAATGGAGCGCATTACGAAACCCATCATTGATCTTGATACCATGGCGAGACTGGCGAATGTTTTTTGGAAATCTTGTATTCAGGAGGGATTGACGCCCAAAGAGTTTCATCAGAGGAATCTGCCACCGAGTCCCGATTCCCTTGAGACATTCATGATGATCATGTCGATGGGCTTTAACGCAGAGTCCGCAGCCAGCGTGAGGGCTGTCATCCAGTTCAACTTTTCCGGAACGGTCACGGGGGATTGTTTCTTTAAGATCTCGAATGGGAAAATCGAGGCGCACGAAGGGATCACTGAAAATCCAGATTTGACCATAGATTCGCCTTTTGATCTTTGGATAGATATTATGGCCGGTAAGGCCGACGGGCAGAAGATGTTCCTGGAACAGGAGTACAGGGCCATCGGTGATTTTTCCTTGCTGATCCGCATGAGGGATCTTTTCGGTAAACCACGGAAGTAAAGTCAGGATGGCAGGGATAGACCGGTACTCATTTCAAATTATACCAAAAAGTGAATTTAATAATTCCAAAGGCAGCCATAGTATGATGGTTTAGGAGAGGCTCACAATGGAATAAGTTCAGAAAGAAATTTCCATTGTTCCTTCAAAAGCGTTTATTGAACTCCTACCTTGGAGCAATGCTTCATTGGAACCGACTCCAATGACTTTGTAAGCCTGATCGAACCATGGTCCAGGTTGCCAATAGGCCCAGCGTGAACGAAATGTCATGTGCTCCAGCAATTTCCAGTCTGCGCCAAGACCTATTTCCCACCCTAAGTACCCATCATCTACAAACGGGTTCGGGTTTGGGCCGAACCCGTTGTTGCGTTTCCATGTTTGAGCCTGACCAATAGATGTGGATCCATTTGTTGCAGTGGTCCCTTTTCCTCCCGCGTAAAATCCGTTCTGTTCAACTCGATGGGCCCACAGATAGCTACCCCAGACATTTAGATTAGACGCCAGGGCGTAATCCAACCTAGCCGCCAAAGCATACGCGTCGCCCATCTGACCATTTTCATCGCAGTTCTGGCCGATTGCGGATGGATTAATAACTCCATTTGGGGCAGTAACCCATGGCGTGTCGTTGCCACCACCGTAAGTGTAGAACATGAGATATTGATATGGAGTCATTACCTGATAATTAACAGCCCACCCACCATAGTTCTTGGATACGTTATTCTTGTTCAGGGCATTTCCGCCAGACCAGGCGAACATGAAAGAGGTTTTAGCCGGTCCCATTAAAGCTCCCAATTCCGAGAAAGCGTATGATCGTTCGGTATAGTCGGGGAACGCGTGAATGTAGTATCGGTCATCCTGTGAAAAGCCGTATTCAGCGTTCGCAAATATTCTGCCATTATTGTATTTGAAATAAAATGCGTTGAACACAGCTGATGATCATAACCATAGTAGTTCCAGGCAGTTCCCTGCGAGTCCGTCCTTGTCGTCGGCCCCGGGATATTACTACTAACATAGTTGTTCACATGGTACTGCTGATATACAAGGATCCACCCCAGATCTACCGGGCCGCTTGAATAGGTGATCGCGCCTGCGGCCTGAGTGGTGTTCTTAGTAGCGCTGTCCGGGCTGGTCGTATAAGAGGGTAGACCATCCGGAGGATAGTATGAGGCGTATCCTTCCTGAGCCGGATAGTTTCTCGCTACCCATAAAGCTGGAATAATTCGAAAAGGACCGTACGGAATTATCATGACCAATGCGGATCCTCGGTTATTTAATCCCAAGAGAGCGCCGGTCCCGAAGACAAAGTCTTTGGCCGTGCTCAACGATAGAATTCCCCAAGGAATTTGGGCCGTCAATTTGAACTGACTTATACTCGGGATCATCGCCGTGTCGAATGCGTTCCGGCTCACCCGATCTTCGTAAAACCTTTCTAAAGGCCCGTTCGTGACCACGTCACGATGGTTGTATTTCTGTCTGATCCCTGCAAGATCTACTATGGCCAGGAAGTGTAAGGCCTGATTAACCGCCAACTTGGGATAGAATGTCATACGTTGATCGTTTAGGAACCCATCAGATTCACTATTGGAAAAGCCGCCGCGAACAATCCTGACATTACTGGCGTTGGAACCTGAGTTCAGGGTTGAGTCATTAGGATTGTATCCACGATAGTAATTCGGGCCGGCAAAGCCGATCAACGCGTTTGAGTTGTTCTGCGCATTCATGTTTCCGAACAAATCTTGCATATCCGCCTATTCTTCCCCAGTAACGATACCTCCATTCGAACTCACCAGTCATGGAAAACTCCCATGCGTATGAGAAGCCGACAGAACCAAAGACCAGCCCCAATACCAATAGAAACAACCAAAGTTTCTTCATCCCATACTCCTGAAAAATCAGAAGATTCTAAAATGACCACATGGTCATTCGGTCGATCAAAAAAAAGATCTGACAGCAGTATCCCGGTTCGGGAATATAAAATTGTCAAATCTCGTAAACTTGGCAGATCTGATCGTATGGTAAAAAACTTAATAAAAATCTTGTAACCTAAAAAGAGCAAATTCTACAAGACAAAATTTTTATCAAAAAAAAACCAACTGAAACTGCAGTTGGCGTAGGATGGGAAGATTATATTCTTGCCCAATCTCTAATGCAATTGCTGGGCCAACGGGTTGTTTTAAGCTGAAAACATCGCATATCACTGTTTATATTAATGGGTTACAAAAACTACTTTCATCGATGTCATGTTTGATCAGTAGGGCTGAATTGAGGTTGTTGTCCAAAAATTTGGACATAAAAAACGGCAGTTTCCCCAACATGATGCAATTGCTACGCTTTTTGTTGTATCAAAAACAGGCGGCTCATGCCGAAAATTTGAACACGCTAAAGTAGCAGGGGACAAAATTCATCTCTTCTTGCTTACAGTACAGTAGTGTCCGGTTCGGGAATATAAAATTGTCAAATCACGTAAAGTTGGCAGATCTGATCGTATGATAAAAAATTGATAAAAATCTCGTAACCTAAAAAGAGCAAATTCTACAAGACAAAAATATTATCAAAAAAAAACCAACTGAAACTGCAGTTGGCGTAGGATGGGAAGATTATTTTCTTGCCCAATGTCTAATGCAATTGCTGGGCCAAAGGGTTAATTTAAGCGAAAAATATTGAATATCACTGTTTATATTAACGGGTTACAGAAACCACCATCATTGATTTCATGTTTGATCAGTGGGACTGAATTGAGGTCGTTGTTCAAAAATTTGGACATAAAAAACGGTAGTTTCCCCAACATGATGCAATTGCTACGCTTTTTGTTGTATCAAAAACAGGCGGCTCATGCCGAAAATTTGAACACACTAAGCTAATAGGAGACAAAATTTATCTCTTGTGGCTTACAATAGTCTCCATCCCATGTCAATGTCAAACTTTTTTTGTTCCGCTCTAAAATTTGCCCAACTGGAACTGAAACATTATAAATGGTCTACGTGTCTACCTTGTTTTAATATCAAAGTGTCGTTTAAGAAAGGAAACTAATGAAAAAACTGCTTTTGATAGGCTTGGGGCTGGTGATGCTCATTGCCTCTTTTGGTTATGCCGCTGACGAACCTGCGAAAGCTCCTGCGCCTGCACAGTCCCCCGCATCGGCCCCTGCTCCCACAGCAGCCCCTGCGCCTCCTGTGGCCGGTTCCGAGACCGTAGTCTTAGGCGTTACGGTTACAGAGTTAACAAATGTAGTCAATGGTTGGAGCGTCAAAAAAGCGGTTTTGGGTAAGCGAGTCTACAACGATAAGAAGGAGAAAGTCGGTACCGTAGAGGATATTATCATCGCTCCCGATAAAGTCGTTACCTACGCCATAATTGGAGTTGGTGGATTCCTGGGTGTCGCCAAGCATGAAGTCGCTATTCCCATCAAGCAATTTAAAGTGGTAGACGGAAAATTTACATTACCTGGCGCAACAAAAGACGCTGTCAAAAAAATGCCCGCCTTCAAATACGCAAAATAATATTTATGTTCATTCAGGGACAGAACCTGTTTTGCTAGAGCGGTTGCGTCATGCAATTATTTAATTGACTGAATAGACTACTGTTTGTCATAATGAATCCTGTTTAGTATTCAATGACGCCCTTTAGAATCCGCCTGGTATTATCGTCCTATAGCGGATTTACTTTGTAAATATGACAGACTCACTTAGCGGAAGGCATATTGCACCGGCTTAACCCTTTTAGGCCAGTGTCATTGAAAACCTATGCCTTCCTTCCTTTATTCCCTTGTTTCTCCTCCCCCTTTTTCACTGATGTAGTATCTGGGTGTGGGTGACGAGCCAAATGATATCTTGAATATTGTGACAAACAACATTACGGAGAGGAAAATGCTCAGGACTGAAGACGACACGATAGAATCGTACCTAAAAAAAATCGAAGCCCAGGTTCGTGAAGACCATCCCGTTTGGGATAAACAAAGACAATGGAAGATAGAGATGTCGAGCAAAATACCGATGCTAAAAAAAGAAGCAATTGACTACGATGAAAAGATAATTCGTATTGATAAGGGGATTCTTAGAAGAGCCTTAAATGGAGATGAATCTACCGAGATTAGAATATTAGCCCATTGTTCCGCTTATGCTACAGGTCTCAAAATTATGTACAAATGACTATCGGGTGGTCAAGTAAATCCCCAACCATCAATAAATGCCGTGAAAATCCAATAACCCCTGAACTGGGTGGTTCGTTCTTGACATTACCTTTCCCATAATACGCCTGTGCCACTCAATGGGGAATTCCTCAGTTATCCGGGTGACCTTGCCACAACTATGGCACCAACTGAAGAAGATGGCTGGACTTTCATTGGACCGTATCAGAACTCTCCTGACCTCTACAAAAGACCCCCCGCAGTGGCTACATGTATGGTTCAAGGGACCCATGGCGTTTACCACCAGGCTCTTATAGTCGTCCTGCAAAGGAATTCCGTCTAAATAAACACTTAGCATATACTATTCTCTAATAAGTCTGATGAGGGCGTCGCATCTTATTTCATGATAATTTCACGAAGACATAACCCCTATTTTAATTTTAACCGTGTTGAGAAGAAAAATCAAATAATAAAGATGGACATTTGTTGAGCCTGACGAGGAAATGTCTTGG
>CAVQDX010000019.1:0-13897 GCA_963711335.1 uncultured delta proteobacterium
CATTCTATAATCTAGGCCATTCGGATAGATAGTTGTTCGTTATCCGGTAAAACCTTGAATTAATATCGTTGTGATTCATTCCTGGCTTCAAGCCCGCCAGCACGGTAATTGCATGCCACCAGCCCGAGGAATCTACCTTTGCCGCTAGAAAAAGAGCCTCACTTGTCTACAAGGAGGTATCCAATGGAAAATGACCAGCTACTCCAGTCGATTCTCAACAGCATTTCCGAAGGCGTAATGACTTTGGACAAAGACTGGAGGATCGTTTCCTGGAATCGCGCAGCCGAACAGATTACGGGCTATTCCAAGGAGGAGGTCATAGGTACAGAGTGCGCGCTGATTTTCAGAAGCCCTCTGTGTATTGAGAACTGTCCGGTGGATCGCGCTCTGTCCTGTGGACATCCATATCAGAACGTTGAGGTAGCTATCCGAAACAAGCGCAAGGAGGTTGTCCATCTTTGGTGAACGCCAGTCCGCTCTACTCAATGGACGGCCAGGTAATCGGAGGGATAGAGACTTTCAGGGATGTGTCAACAAGCTACTGGATGCAGGAGGAACTGCAGAGCCATTACGGTTACAATAACATAGTCGGCAAAAGCGAAAGTATGTACAAGGTTTATGAAGCTCTAGACTCGTTGATGAACACCGAAACGACAGTGCTCATCCAGGGAGAATCCGGAACTGGTAAAGAGTTGATCGCTCGTGCGCTCCACTATTGTGGACCACGAAAAGATAAATCTTTTGTAGCCATAAATTGTTCAGCTCTGCCCGAGGGAGTTCTAGAAACCGAACTCTTCGGCCATGTAAAAGGAGCTTTTACGGGGGCTATCAGAAGCCATGTAGGAAAATTTGAACTGGCCAATGGCGGCACGTTGTTCCTGGACGAGATAGGCGAAATAAGCCAGGCAATCCAGGTGAAGCTGTTGAGAGTTCTTGAAGAAAGAGAAATCCAGAGAGTCGGGGATAATCGAAGCATAAAAATTGATATCAGACTGATAACCGCCACCAACAAAGACCTATACAAAAAGGTGATGACAAACTCATTTAGAGACGATCTCTACTATCGACTAAGCGTCTTCCCCCTGCATCTGCCGCCTCTGAGAGATCGTATAGAAGATATTCCTTTTCTGGTGAGCCATTTCATCACCAAATTCAACAAGCAAATGGGAAAGAGCATGCAGGGCATCGCCGACGGTGTGTTGGAGATTCTGGAGGCTTATCCTTGGCCGGGCAACGTGAGGGAACTTGCGAACGCGATAGAGTACGCTTTTGTGCATGCCAAGACTTCTCTTGATACATCCTGCGGATTTGCCAACGAGACTGCTTAACCATTCCATTAAGGCTCCAGAGAAATCAAATAAGACCCCATTGAACCTGAATGCCGTGGAAAGACAACTAATTGTCAAAGCTTTGGAAGCGACTGAATGGAAAAAAAGCCTGGCGGCGTCCCGTCTTGGAATCAGTCGGGCTACTCTGTGGAGAAAAATGGAAAAATATGGGATTGGGCAGTGAAACAACGTCTCATAAGTGAAACGTTTTCAAATAATACATGATAACGGTATATTGACTCGCTAACAGATCCTGGCGTCACAAACATGAAACATTATCCTAGACAAAGTTCATTCTTCCATTAGCAAAACCCCCGACGAGAAATTCACACCATAATCTTTACTTATAAATAAAGCCTCTATAAATACAGTATGTTACAAACTTTAAAGCTCTCTTTAACCGCAAAGAAGCGTCTTGGCACGGGATTTGCCTTAATAGGGCAAGTCAGGAATCAGGTGTCCTGAAGCGAATGTCACCCAGTTAGTTCCCATCGGAACCCGAGTCGACAGCCCCAAAAGGAGGGCAAAGTCATGGCGAAAAAAATTCTTGTTATAGACGACGAGCCGGACGTTCTGGTTTTTCTCGGAACTCTACTAAGGAAAAACGGCTATGAAGTCTGTGAAGCTGAAGACGGGGTACAGGGACTCAAAATGGTTATCGACGAGCAACCCGACCTGGTATGCCTCGACCTGTTAATGCCCGAAAAGACGGGAATAAAAATGTATCGAGAGATGCGGAAAGACGAAAAACTCAAAGAGGTTCCGGTAATAATGGTGACGGGTTTTTCGACTTCACCCATCGGATACATGGATTTCAAAAAATTCATACATCACCGGTCTATTCCAGCCCCTGAGGGATATATAGAAAAACCGGTAAATAGAGATGAATTTCTCAAGGCAGTTAAGGAAGTCCTGGGTGAGTGATATTCGGACGTTAATCTCCGCACCCATTCGTCTTATGATCCAGAGGAAGGCGGAGGTCCAAATTGAGCAAGATTCGCGAAAAATGGACCAACCTCAGTAGAGGTTTGGGATTTAGAATCGCATTTAGTGTTGGGCTGATCCTGCTGGCGTCCTACGTAGTGTTTGTTTATCTGATCGTGGATGTCCAGCGACGTTTCTATCGGGATCAAATCGTGCGTGAGGCCGCCAGGTTCAGCTCTGCTGTCATGAGTTCAACTTATAGCAACATGCTTCACGGCGACCCGGAGGCTACCAAGTCGTTCCTGAAAGACATTGGAAAGCAAAAGGAAGTCTCCGACGTCAGAATTTATAGTCACAGTGGTTTGATAAAGTTTTCTAACAACCCTCAGGATGTTGGTCAATCGGTCGACATAAAATCTGAGGCATGCGTGGCCTGTCACTCCAAGGACAAGCCCTTTAGTGACGTGGTTACGGGAAAACGCACTAGAATCCATTACCAGGGAAACGACCGAATTTTAGGCATGATAACCCCGATATACAACGAAAAGAGCTGCTACACAGCGCCCTGTCACGTGCACCCCAAAGATAAAAAGGTTTTGGGTGTGCTTGACATGCAAATGAGTCTCAATCGGTTTGATGCTCATGTCCAGTCGTTAGTGACAAGAGTTGGTACTATTGGCGCTAGGGACTTTCATGGCGGTGCTCGGAACAATAGGATTATACATCGTCTATAGAGTCCACAGGCCGGTGAGCAGGCTCCAAACGGCAATACAGAAAGTGACCGCCGGTGACTTCACATACAAAACCCCGGTTGAATCTAAAGATCAACTTGGCGCCTTGGCTGCGGCCTTCAACCTGATGCGGGATCAGATCAGAAGACGCACCCAGGAACTTATAAGAAGTCGCTGGGAGTACAAGAATCTGTTCGAACAGGTCCCCTGCCTCATATGTGTAATTAATAAGGACTTTGAAATCGTACGTCAAAACTCGCATATGAGTGACCTCTTTAAGGGCACTATCGGGATGCATTGTTATGAGGTTTTTAAGAAACTTCCGGAAAGATGCCCCGATTGCCATGCCGTCCCAACTTTCGAGGACGGGTCCAAATGTATGGAGGAGCATTGTGGCCTGGACCGGGCAGGGGAACACGCCAATTACGTCAGCTACACATCCCCTATTCTGGATGAAAATGGCCGAACAATTTACGCAATGCTCATCGCAGTTGACGTAAGGGACAGGGTCAAACTCGAAGATGAACTAAGAGTCTCAAAAGATTTTCAGACGAACCTCATTGAAAACTCGATCCATGGGATTATAGCCACTGACAAACAGGGCAGAGTCGCAATCTTTAATCGCGCCGCTGAAAAGCTCCTTGGTCACGAATCAGTCGAAGTCATTGGTGACAGTGAATTACAACGATATTTTCCCAGAGAGTTTGTGCAAATGATTCTGGCTTCACAGACAGGGAAACAGTTCGGGGACCCACGCTTAGTCGAACGAGAAGCGGTGATTCGGTCACGTCAAGGCGAAGCGATCCCTGTGAGATTTTCCGGCCTCATATTGTTTGATCTCGGAAAGCCAGTCGGATCGGTCGGATTCTTAGAGGATTTGCGAACCTTCAAGAGACTGGAACGCGAGAAACAGGCGTCTGACAGGCTTGCGGTAGTCGGACAAACGGTCGCCGGTCTGGCCCACGGCATCAAGAACATTATACAAGGCCTCGAAGGCGGAGTCTATGTTGTTGAAACAGCAATTGAGGACAATGATTCAAAGTTAATGGACCGTGGATGGAATATGGTCAAGAAACAACATCCACCGAATTGGGGACCTGGTAAAAGATCTTCTGACTTACTCCAAAGAACGGATGCCTGAATATGAGGCTACAGACCCCAATACCCTGGCTGAGGAGGTCTGCACTCTTTTTGAAATCAAAGCCCAGGAAAAATCGATCGTCATAGAGAGACAGTTCGACCCAAATCTTGGAAAAACTTTTCGGGTGTTCCTCGATCAGAGAGGAATTCACACATGTCTGTCAAATCTTGTCGCCAATGCTATAGACGCCTGCGATGGGGATAAGGAAAAGGTCGGTCATAAAATTGTCGTTAGGACGCATGAAGACGAGGAAGGCAGTTTTATTTTCGAAGTGTCGGACAATGGGGCAGGAATGACTGACGAAACACGGAGAAAGATTTTCTCTAGCTTCTATTCGACAAAAGGGAGCAGAGGCACGGGCCTGGGACTTCTGGTGACCAGCAAAATAGTGGCGGAACATGGTGGAGAGATTTTCTTCGAGAGCGTTCCAGGACAAGGAACCACGTTCACAATAAGGCTACCTCACGGAAATAGCCACAGCATAGAAACGGATTCAAGTCCAACACGTCAGAATGAGCTTCCCCTGAAGGGAGAGGTTGCGAGTTCGAGAGGACTGTCCTCTATCGAGGAGCCTTGCTGACCAAACTTGAGCTTGGGTTTGTCCGATGATCGAAGACCGTCCTAAACGTCAAGGAAAGAATCCCTTTACTGGAGGGGCCAATGAGCCAAGAAAGTTATCCTGAAAAAAACTCCTGGGACTGGGACAAAGCATCCAGAGAAATTGCCGATGTCTCGCAGTGGATTGCATCGTTTCCCGAAGTGCAGGAATTTGCAGTCAGCCCTGATGGCGAAAGAATCGCGGCGATTGTAATGACCGATGAGGAGGAGTTCACTGTTTGTGTCAACGGTGAACTCTGGACTAACAGATTTGAAAAAGCATGGTCATTAAAATTCAGTCCTGCAGGTATTCTTTTCTGTATTGGGATGAATAACGATGAATGGACGGTTATCCAGGAAGACCAGCCATGGGAAGAAACGTTTGATTACGTGTGGAACATGAAGTTTAGCGCCGACGGCTCCGGCGCTGGGGTCAATATCCGGACGTCCGACGGGTACGGGGTCGCTCTCAACGGAATCACATGGGAGAACAAATTCGTCCAGATGAGAAGCCTGGAAGTCAGTCCTGATGGTAAGCGGGCGGCCGGAAACATCCAGCTCGAATCCTTAAATGAGGGTGATATTTTTAGTTTCAGAAAGGGGCTTTGGAGCCTCGCAGTTGACGGGGAGTGTTGGAGCGGACATTTCCTCAACGTTTGGGACGGCGCGTTCAGTGTTGACGGGGCTAAAATCGCGGCAGAGGTACGCTTGCTCTCCGGTTCCCAAACTATTGCAATTGATGGGGTCCCATGGACCAGGAGTTCAAGGCCGTGTGGCGACCAGCATTTGTCCCAGGCGCACATGACGTGATAGCCCCCTGCCTGACTAAGGATGGCTGGCGACTTCTTGTCAACGGTGACCCTCTTTGGAAAAAATCCTTCAATCAGGTCTGGCACACTGTTTTTAGCCCTAACGGCGCTAAGCTTGCGGCCGTTGTGTCACCGGAATTCGGGCGATGGACGCTCGGAGTGGAAGGCGAGGTTTGGAGAAACTCTTTCGGCGAAGTCGTTTTAGCTCCCATATTTAGCCCTGATGGGCAAAGAGTAGCGGCAGTGGCCAAAGACTCTGGAAGATGGACGGCAATAGTTAATGACGTTCCCTGGGTAGAGACCTTTGACATGATGTGGGATCCGGTTTTCAGCCCTGACGGTCTTCATGTGGCAGCTAGAGCTGCCCACGGGACTGATTATTTCATGATTGTCGATGGGAAAATTGTCACACAAGCGTTTGATGACCTACGAGAGCCAGTTTTCAGTCCCGATGGCTCCAAGCTGCTTGTCAAACCCATAGAGAATGGTCGGTATTTTCGACGGATAGTTGATTTAAAAGATTTGGTCTGATGGCCAAGGAGTAAGCGATGTACGAGTTCGTCAGCGGCCCGTTGGTTTGGATAGCCTTCATAGTTTTTGTATCAGGGATGGTCTATCAATTCGTGACCATGCTTAGATCGGCTAAGAAGGACAAGGTTATCTATCCGTACATGAGCCTAAAATATTCGCTTAGGTCATTGTTTCACTGGATGATCCCATTTGCGTCCAGAAACATGAGGGCCAGATATGAAGTTACTATCGTAACCTTTCTGTTTCATATTTGCCTTATTCTGGTCCCTATATTCCTACTTGCGCACATAGCAATGTTCGAGTTTGCCTGGGGTTTAAAATGGGGGGCTTTATCCCAGGTGGCCGGGACTTATATGACGATAATCGTTGTCCTGGCAAGCTTGTTTTTCCTAATTAGGCGAATAATGATGCCCGAAATCCAATTTGTAACCTACCCATCAGATTATTTGTTGCTAGCAATCGCTGCGGCCCCTTTTTTCACCGGTTTGGCAGCGAACCAGCAGTGGTTTGACTACCAAACAACGGTGGTCATTCACATGATTACCGGATCAATAATGCTGATGGTTATCCCTTTTACAAGATTGAGCCACATGCTCTTCTTTCCCTTTACAAGGGCTTACATGGGGTCTGAATTCGGCGCGGTTCGCAACGCCAAGGATTGGTAAGAAGAGATTGAAACGGAGGATACAGCCCATGGGTTTACCAGCGATTCCGATAGTCAACGATCCTGGTTTGGATGAAGCCGTTAAGGATCTCAACCCGGAAAAGATAGCAAAGGTTGTCAACAGAATAATAGACAGTGAAACAGCCGCCAGATTCAAAGTCTATATGAAGACCTGTGTACATTGTGGTCTATGTTCGGACGCTTGCCACTGGTTTTTGTCCAATGATCGAGATCCACGCTTTTCGCCGGTAGGCAAAGTAAAACAGACCCTTTGGGAAATAATCAAGAAGAAAGACTCCCTGGACCCGGCTTTTCTTAAGGAATGCGCTCGGATTGCTTATACTGAATGCAATGTGTGCCGAAGATGCAGCATGTATTGTCCATTTGGTATTGATATAGCCTACCTGCTAATGGTTGTTCGACGGATATGTAGTGAATTGGGAATGGTTCCGCAGTTTCTACAGGATACTGTTAACAGCCATTCCGTGACGATGAATCAGATGTGGGTCAAACAAGACGAATGGATTGACACACTTCAGTGGCAGGAGGAAGAAGCCAGGGGAGAAATAAGGACTGCCCGCATTCCATTAGACAAGGAAGGGGCTGATGTTTTCTATTCGGTCATAGCGCCTGAACCTAAAATCCTTGCTCAACTTATCGGCAATATTGCTCAAATTATGGCTGTGGCAAAAGTTGACTGGACCATGCCGTCTTTTGACGGATGGGACAACAGCAACATGGCAATGTATTCTGGCGATTTTGAGACTATGGGGCGTGTGGAAAGATATCACCACGAAGCAGCGCTAAAGCTTAAAGCTCGAAGGATTGTTATGGGAGAGTGTGGACATGCTTTCAGAGGAGCTGCCTATGACGGTCCGAAATGGCTTGGCTGGCGGCAGCCCCCCATTCCACTGATACACGCTGTAGACTTTTATCATGAACTCATCACGACAGGCCGAATAAAGATCGCCAAGAAATTTGAGACACCAGTCACGGTCCAGGAACCTTGCAATATCGTGAGAGGGCGGGGATTGGGGCAAAAGCTCAGAGAAATAATTGCGGCGACCTGTGAAGATTTTAGACCGCCTGAGCCCGATTTTGAACACAATTTCTGTTGTGGAGCGGGAGGCGGTGCGATCAATTGTGGTCCTCCCTGGAAAACATCGAGAGTTAAGGGGAACAGGGTGAAGGCTGAGCAGTTGGCTGCTACGAAAGCCAAAATAATTATAACGCCCTGTCACAACTGTCACAGTGGAATCGAAGACATCGTCGGTGGTTACAAGTTGGGCATGCACGTAAAGTTTTTTAGCGAGATACTCATGGAAGTGATGGAAATCCCTGACGAGATCAAGAGTTTAACTGATGAATGTTTTTAATTCACCAAATGCCCCAAGAAAAAGGGAGTGGATACATGCGTAAGATAAACCTGAGAGTAGCTCTAGTCATGCTCGCTTTTTGCGCAGCGATCGTTATCGGTGGGACAAGACTTATCCACTCCAAGTCTCCCGAAATCCAGCATGCTGAAAAAGAATTGAGCACGCCTATAATCATCGACCACAAGGGAAACGCCGCAAAATTGGACCGTGCAGCCGTGGTCTTTGATCATGACACGCATACCAAGGTCCTCCTTAAGGACAATCCGGATAATTGCGCCTTGTGTCATATAGTGAAGGAGAAGGACCCGTCTCTAGTGGGTTCTGAGGCGCTTGTATTCAAGTTCCCAAAGACAAGTGTGGATATGAATGACAAGTCCTCCATCATGTACGCCTACCATAACGAGTGCATAAGCTGCCACAAGAAGATGCGATCAGAAGGTAAAAAGAGTGGGCCAGGGATTGGCATGTGCGGCAAATGTCACGACCGGAAGGCCAAAACAAGCAAAATGTCATGGTCCTGGAAGCCCATATTCAATTACAAGGACCACGCAAAGCACGTAGAAACAGTTAACAAACTCCAAGGTTCGGTCGCTTTAAATATTGCAGGAAAAGTGCAGGTTGTTGGAGATGTTAAGGATGCAAACAAGAACTGTATGGTCTGCCATCATCTATATAATGAGAAGCTGAAGAGTCTGTACTACAAAGAAAACACGGAAAACAGTTGTTCCTCCTGCCACAAATCTACGACTCAGAAAAATGTCCGATCCATTGCGGACGTGTCCCATGCGGCTTGTATAGGATGTCACATGAAGGTCGGGGATGTGATCGCAAAGGAACGGAAAAAATCTGGCCGGAAGCATGAAGCCAAGGAGCTGGAAAAAAAGACTGGCCCGATTGAATGCAAAGGATGTCATGGGGATCACAAATCTCTTCCCCTCAAAGATATAGCCCTGATACCCAGGCTTGATAGAGGCCAGAAGGACGTAATTGATCTTACGACCCCTGAAAAGCCTGACGCTCAGCAGATACCAGGGCAAGGTCCCAGGATGAAGGTTGTGCCCTTTAACCACAAGTCTCATGAACCAAGAGCGCAATTCTGCAACTCATGTCATCATCACTCACTCGAAAAATGTTCCAATTGCCACTCACTCACCGGCGCCACCACAAAGGGCGGCGGAATTAGCTATGAACAGGCCTTTCACCTGATAAGCGCCAAGGATTCCTGCGCCGGATGTCATCAGACCACGGTCACCAGTCAAAAATGCTATGGATGTCATCAGTGGAGACAGACAAGCGCTGCTACCTCAATCATCTTGCCCTGTTTGTCATCAGGGACCGTCACAAGGAAAATTTCCAGAAGCGCCGCCGATTACTCTTGATCTGGATAAGGACAAATTTCCCGAGAAAGTCATAATCAAGGGCTTGGAAAAGGAATTCAAGGCGGTGGATTTTCCTCACGCAAAAATTGCCAACAAATTGAATTTGATTTCCAACGACAGCTCACTAGCCAGAACGTTTCATGCCGCAAAGGGCCAGAACACTATATGTTTCGGTTGCCATCATGGGTTGGCGTCCAGCGGAAATCAGCCCAATAAATTTCCAGCGTGCGCAACCTGCCACGGAAAACCGTTTAATCCAAGCAATCCTGGCAAACTGGGAACCCTGGGGGCGTACCACCGCCAATGTATAGGGTGTCACCAAGCAATGAACCAAAAACCGCTTGGTCTGGAATGTGTAAAATGCCACGCTGAAAAAAAGACCCCGAGAAAGGTCAACTTGCAGACTACGGAAGTACCTCCACAAAAGTAAGCTCGTCAAAGCTTTAACAAAAAGGAGACCAAGATGCCGCACATTCTTTGGGAATTTTTCACTCATACAAAAGAAATGGAATATCTTATCGTAATCACCTATCTTTTCCTATTTATCTCTTTCTGGAGGTTCCTGACATATAAGGATAGAGATTGAATATAACCAGGAACGTGTTGCGCCGGATCAACGGGACCAAAAAAGGAGATTGTCAAAGATGGACAACAGTAGAAGAAATTTCTTTAGGGTACTAGCAGGTCTTGGCTTGTCAGCTTCACTTGGCGGCACGAGCATTGCCAGGGCTGATGGCGGCCTACTTCCAGGGTATCCTAATCAGTTCGGGGTCCTGGTCGATACGACCGTGTGCATTGGATGCAGAAGATGTGAGTGGGCCTGCAAAGAGTGGAACAAGCTACCCGATCAGATGGACCTCAAGGAATATGAAAAAGATCAGAGCGTGTTTCAAGACATCAGGCGTACCCATGCTAACACATACACGGTAGTAAATCGTTTTGAAAACCCGAGGGATTCCTCCAAACCCATATTCGTAAAGAAACAGTGCATGCATTGTTACGAGCCAGGTTGCGCATCTTCCTGTTTTGTCAAAGCGTTTACCAAGCGACCTATCGGACCGGTCACTTACGACGCTTCTCTTTGCGTAGGCTGTCGTTATTGCATGGCTGCGTGTCCATTTGACATCCCCGCTTACCAATATGACAACCCGTGGACACCGGAAGTGACCAAATGCACATTCTGTTTCGATCGGATTTCCAAAGAAGGTGGAATTCCTGCTTGTGTCTCTATATGCCCTGTCGAAACCATGACTTTTGGGAAAAGGACTGATTTGATCGACCTTGCTCATAAGAAAATCATGGACAATCCGGGAAGATATGTGAATCACGTTTATGGTGAAACAGAGGTGGGCGGCACTAGCTGGATGTATCTGTCGGCCGTGCCATTTGACAAAATCGGATTTCGCACTGATCTTGGAACTACACCGATACCAACGCTAAGTAAACCGTTCCTGTCCCTGGTGTCTCCTGTCTTTATCGTGGTTCCAGCTCTGGCTATGGGGATGTATAGCTTCAAGAAGCGTAGGGACGAGATTGAAAAAGATGAAATCAAAAAGGCTCTGGAGAAAAAGGAGGGCAAATAATGGAATCGACTCCCGCGACGATGAAGCTCGAATCCTCCTGGATGCGGGATAAAATCTTTTTAGGCATGACCTGGGGAGATTATGTACGCAGTAACTTTACAAAGTTTAACGCTGTCGTCGCCCTCATCCTATTAGTGGGAATTCCTGTAATACTGTATAGGATTATATTTGGTCTAGGCCCATCGACCAATCTCTCTGACAACAATCCATGGGGAATATGGATAGGTTTTGACATGCTTTGCGGAGTTGCTTTGGCTGCCGGTGGATTTGTAATCGGAACCGCCGTCCACATTTTCGGTATGAAAGAATACGGATTTCTTTTTCGCCCGGCAGTCCTGACAGGTTTTTTGGGATACCTCTTCGCAATTATTGCCCTGACTTTCGATTTGGGAAGATATTATAGACTACCCTATCCAATGTTTGTGTCATGGGGCGTAAGTTCGGTCCTGTTTCTCGTGGCCTGGCATGTGGCGCTTATATCTTAGTTGTCAGTTCGTAGAGTGGTGCCCGGCCATTTTCGAGTGGCTCAATATGAAAAAGGCTCGTAAAATATTTATTAAAGCTACATTAGGAGCTACAATATTTGGAGTTTGCCTCTCCATGCTTCACCAGTCTGCGCTCGGATCAATTTTCTTGCTGATGCCAGAAAAGCTTCATCCTTTATGGTATTCAGAATACATTCCTTTATTTTTTTTCATGTCAGCGGTTGTTGGTGGAATCGCTATGACAATAATAGAGAGCAGCGCTTCTCACAAAATTTTTAGCCATCAGATCAAAGTACACGATCCCGAACATCTGAACAGAGTAACTCTGGGATTGGGGAAAGCTGCGTCTGTAACGCTGTTTGCCTATTTTTTTATGAAAATGATCGGCCTGGCTCATGGTGACACATGGTCATATCTTAATACACCGTATGGATATTTGTTTTTGGTAGAAGTGTTAGGATTTGTTTTACTCCCGGCTATGATATTTATGTACGCCGTACAGAACAATCTGGCAAGCTGGGTAAGAGGTTGCGCAATATATACGGTTTTCGGAATAATCCTGAATCGTCTGGACCACTCGATAATCGCATTCAACTGGCATCTAGCATGGAAAGACAGGTATTTTCCATCCTGGATGGAAGTCGTACTGACCATTACGGTGGTAACTATTGGTATTTTGACATTTCAATGGATTATGAATAGGATGCCGATACTCTATGAGCACCCAGATTATGAACCGGAAGAACATTGACGTATTGTTTCTTCGAGGTAAAAGCCATGGCAAAGAAAATTATGGTAGTGGATGATGAGGCTCATCTTGTAAAATATTTGACCACATTTCTTGAGGACTGCGGATATGAAACCTGTTTTGCCTCAAATGGAGAAGAAGCCTTTGAAGTCCTTCAGAAAGAAAAACCTGACCTGGTAACCCTGGACCTCCAGATGCCCAATGAAACCGGCACGCGGTTTTACAGGAATATGACAAAGCATAAATCGTTTAAGGACTTGCCGGTGATTATTATAAGCGGCCTTCCTGGGAGACATCTGGCTGTATCCAAACCATTCGCCGTCTTTGACAAACCTATTGACAGGGATGCTTTACTCGAGGAGATCAAGAAGGCCATAGGATAGTAAAAGTCCCGGGGCGATTTTATCTAGTTAGATCTTTAGTATCTTAGTCAAATCAATCCAGATCTTCTATCGACACGCATTCCATGGGGACCGGTTTTATAATCGATCCCCTGTTTGATTTTCAGGACGGAGAGCCACTATGCCGGAGCTTCCCAACTACGATTGGAAACGCTTACTCGATGCCCTACCATGTTACGTTACACTTCAGGACAGCGAACTCAATATATTGTGGAGTAATGGAGCCCATAGACGAGATTTTGGCCCCATCAAAGAGAGGACTTGCAGAAAATTATATAAGATTAAGGGGCCACAATGCAGCGACTGCATCGTCAAAAAGACATTTGAAGACGGCGGTGTCCACACAAGGGAACTGTCCCTGGTTTTAAAGAAGGGCGCAAGAGTTAGTGTGGTCGCTTACTCGTCTCCATTCTATGACAACTTTGACAGACTGCTTGGAGTGATAGTGACGTCGGTCAACATTACCTCTGTCAAGGAAATGCAGAAACAACTCATAATGGTTGGGCAAACCGTAGCCGGGATGGCCCACAGTATCAAAAACATAATGATGGGCCTTGACGGTGGAATATATATTGTTAACAGTGGGATAAAGGGAAATGATCAAAAGGAGATCAAGGACGGATGGGAAATTGTGCTCCTGAACTTTGAAAAGCTCTCCCACCTAGTCAAAGATATACTTTATTGTTCGAGGGAAAGAGAGCCGAATTTCAAGCTGGTAAATCCGAATACGGTCGTGACAGAAGTATACAATCTTTTCAAGGATTTAGCCGCTCGGTATTCCATTGAGATACGTCTAGATTTGGATACCACCCTAGAAGAAACTGTTGTCGATCCAGAAGGTCTGCACACGGTCTTGACGAACCTGGTGACCAATGCGATGGACGCTTGCAAAATGGACTTATGGAAAGATACTCATCTACTGGAAATAAGAACTCGAACCGGATTTGATGGTTCAACCATAATTGAGGTCGCCGATAACGGGGTCGGGATTGATAAAGAATTGAAACATCATGTGTTCGAGGATTTTTTTACTTCCAAGGGTGATAAAGGGACCGGTCTGGGATTAATGGTAACTCAAAAAATCATGAAAGAACATGGAGGAAGTATTACGTTCAGGTCCAGACCAGCTCAAGGAACCACTTTTGTTGTCAGCTTCCCCAAGAGAAATCTTCCCCCTATCCCAGCGCAAAACCACTGATA
>CAVQDX010000020.1:0-14056 GCA_963711335.1 uncultured delta proteobacterium
TGACGCGTGAAAGGGTTTTTAGTCCAAGTCTACCAACCATTGCCAAAGTGATTTCATTGATCATGTCTCCCGCGTGACCAGCCACTATCGTAGCCCCCAGGATAAGGTCTGTCCCTTTTTTGACGTGTATCTTAACAAATCCTTCTTCTTCTCCATCAAGGACGGCCCGATCCACTTCAGAAAAATTCCTGATATAAGTGGTGATCGGTAACCCGTTCCTTATGGTGTCCTCTTCATAAATCCCGACATGAGCGATTTCCGGATCAGTATAGGTACACCATGGTATGTTCATATCACTCAGCTTTCGGGAGCCTTTGAACAATGCGTTTTGAATCACAATGCGGGCGGCGGCGTCTGCGGCATGGGTAAATTTATAGCGCATACAAACATCACCTGCCGCAAAAATATTTGGATTGGTGGTCCTCAAATTATCATCCACGCTCACACCCTTTTGACTGTCATATGAAACACCGGCTATATCCAGATTCAGGCCTTCAACGTTAGGCGCTCGACCAGCGCCAATTAATATTTCGTCAACGGCGAGAATGTCTGATTGCTTTTTTGTTTCAAACTTGATGAGTTTCTCCGAGTTGCTAGTCAACACCTTTTTGAGTTCACAGTTGAGAATTAATCGGACACCTTCCTTGATAAAGCGCTTTTGTATTATTTCCGCAGCGTCTTTGTCTTCTCTATCCAGTATGTGATCATTCTTGTGAAAAAGGGTCACCTGACTGCCAAGCCTTTGAAAAGCTTGAGCCATTTCACAACCCAACGGACCTCCACCGATGATGGCAAGTCGAGCGGGGCGCTCGGTCAACGAAAACACCGTTTCGTTAGTCAGACAACACGCCTCTTTTAGTCCCGTAATGTCCGGGAAAATTGCCCGAGCCCCTGTAGCTATGACCGCCTTTTTGAATCTGAGACTAGACCCAGAAACCGATATGGTATTCGCGCTACTGAAACTGGCGTGTCCGAAAAAAACATCCACCCCTAGCTCTTTGAATCGTTTGACCGAATCATGTTGTGAAATTTCCGAGCGAAGTCTCCTCATCCGTTCCATGACCAATCCAAAATCAACTTGAACTTTTCCGGATAAACCGATTCCATAATCTTTGGCTTTAGATATCTCGGAAAAGACTCTTGAACAACGCAGAAGGGCTTTGGATGGCACACATCCGAAATTCAGGCAGTCTCCACCCATGAGCGCCTTTTCTACTAGAGCTACTTTCGCCCCAAGACCGGCAGCGCCAGCGGCAGTGACTAGACCGGCGGTTCCGCCGCCTATGACCACAAGGTTATATTGTTCCGCCGCTGGCGGGTTAATCCAATTCGAAGGATGAACGTTAGATTTTAGTACCTGGTTGTATTCATCGTCAGGAACGATTTCATTTCTTTCGTCGAGCAGGATCGGATTTTTGTTATCGACGGGTTGAATTATCGCTGAACTCCTCGAATCAACATCTTTCAAGCTACGGCTTGCAATTCTGGTCACCAGAACCGTTACTAGAACTGTGGCTGCTAGACCTAGCCAGAAAAATATTCGTCCCGCTGCGCCTCCCTGAGTTTGACCTGCGGCGATTTCAGTCAGTGTCCTTGCCGCTGAACCCAAGTACACGTACATCAATATCGCTGGGATCATCCCAACAAGCGACGCTAAGACATAATCCCGAAATGAGACTTTTGTGAGCCCCAAGGCGTAATTCATTATATTAAAAGGGAATATCGGACTTAACCTCAAAAGAAACACAATCCGAAACCCTTCCCTTCCAACAGTTTCATCGATGGCGGCGAACTTTGGATTACCGCTGACCTTGTTGGCTACCCAACCACGGGCTATCGTCCTTCCCACTAGAAACGCAGCCCAGGCGCCCAGGTTAGCTCCAACCCAGACGGTAAGAACCCCAACTGGGGTTCCGAATAAGAACCCAGCTCCAAGAGTAAGAACGGACCCTGGAAGAAAAAGAACTGCGGCCAGAATGTAAAACCCAACCACAAACACCGGACCCCAGTAGCCCAAACCCTTTGTCCATTCAAGCGCAGAAATGAGGTAATACTTTACCGGCAGCATGAAAAGAACTAACGTCAGGATTGCAACAAGGCTAATCAACAAAGCTGTCCTGAAGTAGCCATCATTATCCACGGATAACGAAACGAAGTTTTCTCTTTTAAACATGTCGCTTTATCTCCGCCCTTACTTATAAATGGTTGGGCAATTTTGACAATGCTTTTCTCAGACGCCTCAAATCCTGGCAATAAAACTCGGGAACAAAATTGATTGGAGCCTATAAAAGGTTTATAGGAACATTTTAGTTGTTAGAAAACGTTATATTATGTTAGGTTAACGTCCAGAAAAGCTTATAAAACCATTTAGTTTGAGTAATGCTGCGACTAACCGGGGTTTGAGGGGGAATACTTGCAACTCACCAGAAGTCTAGGTTCATTGGATTTGTCCGATGCGCCTTGTACATCCGTGTTTACGGCGGCTGATCTATTAAGACTCTCGACTCGTAAGAGATCGTTTAGTCGTCGAGCAGGATCGGAAATCGGACAACTTGTGGGTTTTTCGCTGCGGATTCTGTTAGATTGACGATCTTGAGATCTGAGTCCTGATCAACTAAAATTTTACCGGTGAAAGTTGTCTCCAATGGATCAGCGTTCAAAGACAACCATGAAGACTGACAGTAACCTGCAAAATCATCATTCAGGCGTAAGCTGGGATCAGCTCCGCTCTGCGCAAATAAATCTGATTTATTCTCAAACGCTTCTTGGAGGGTTCGCCGCCTGGCTGGGCGGCGCCGTCCTTGCCGGAGCTCTATGGAATTGGGTTGGGCATGTTTTATTGATAGCATGGATTTCATGTTACGCCGTTATAGCTATTAGTCGGTTGTTCCTGGTCAGAGCATTTCGAAGAGCGGCCCCCTCGGGAGAGAAACTATTCCCCTGGGGAAGAAGACATGCCATATTGACAGTTTTGAGCGCTTTGTTTTGGACCTTCGCCGCAGTATTTATGTTCCCGGAACAATCCGAACACCTTCAGATTTTCATGATCATTTTTGTAGGTGGAGTTGTGTCCGGGGCTGTCGTAATTTACTCTCCCACAAACGAATACTTGATCAACATTGCGTTAGTTCTTGTTCCGCTTTCAGTGAGATTTTTCTATCAGGGTGGAGATTTTCACCCCATGGTCGGAGGCATTCTGCTGATGTTCGGGGCTTTTATGGCCATCCTAGGCCGTGGAGTCCACAAAATATACTCGGAACTCCTGACCCTCAGGTTAGAGAAGGATAATCTCGTCGAGAATCTCAGGGAGGAAATCTCATCGCGCAACGAGGCTCTGGCCATTTCCTTGAAACTTAGAGATGAAGCGGAAGCAGCCAGCGCTACCAAGAGTGAGTTTCTCACGAACATGAGTCATGAGTTGCGGACGCCATTGACAGCGGTTATCGGTTTTTCCGATCTTCTTGGGGACCAGTTGTTCGGCAAACTCAATGAAAAGCAGTCGGGATATGTTGCAGAGATTTCGTCCGCTGGACGTCATTTACTGAGACTCATCAACGACATACTGGATCTTGCCAAGGTCGAATCAGGAAAAATGGACATTAGTTTGTCCCCTGTCGATTTGCCGGAATTACTGGGACACTGCCTGGTCATGATCAGGGAAACGGCTATGAAAAGAGGTTTGGCAGTCGATCTGAAAGTCTCCGAACAGCTTGATGGAAAGATTCAGGCTGATGATGTACGGCTCAAACAAATCGTAATGAACCTGCTATCCAATGCGGCAAAGTTCACACCTTCAGGAGGGACAATTCGACTGGCAGCCGAAATACTGGGGAAAGAGATTCTGGTTAGCGTTTCCGACACAGGCGTCGGATTGAAGCCGGACGATCAAAAGCGCATATTTCAGCCTTTCGAGCAGTTGGACTCATCTTTTTCACGACAGGAACAGGGCACAGGTCTTGGACTCGCGTTGGTTCGCAAGCTCGTAGAGCTCCATGGAGGCCGAGTCTGGGTCGAGAGCGAGGGTGAGGGGATGGGCTCCAACTTCAAATTCGTCTTTCCCTTTATCCAGGCTGAAAAAGATATGGACGCTCAACTGGGGCCCGAGTTGGTAAATTTCCCATCCCTGACTCTGCCTGATTTTTCAGATGAAGAAAAAGACCATCCCACAGTTCTTGTAGTCGAAGACAATGAATCCAACATGAAATTTACCACAGATTTGCTGGAAGCAGCCCATTACAAGGCTATCCACGCATTTTCGGCGGAGGAAGCGATAAAAATAGCGGAGACGGAAAACCCGGCTCTTGTTCTAATGGATGTCTCCCTCCCAGGGATGGACGGGTTGGAGGCTACCCAAATTCTCAAGCGAAACACTGCGACCAGTCACATCCCTGTTATTGCTTTAACTGCCCACGCTATGAAGGACAATGAAAACAGCGCTAAGCTTGCTGGATGTGACGCATATCTTCTAAAACCGGTTGATACTAAAATCTTCTACCATACTCTGGCAGCTTTAATTCACTCTGGTGAAGAGAATGCGAGAGAGGCATAATTGATCGACCATCTCAAACGTATTCTGATAGTTGATGACGACCCAAGAAATAGAAATCTCATCACCAATTTTATAGAGGCGATAGGCCATTCTACGGAATGTGCGGCTGACGGTTTTGAAGCGCTTGAAAAGTTGAAAACCGGGTTTGACCTTGTTCTGTTGGATGTCATGATGCCTGGCATAGATGGGTTTGAAGTAGCCCGCCGCATACGCAAAAATGACAAATTCAGTGATATTCCTGTCCTTATGGTGACAGTGCTCGATGATAAAGAGAGTCGACTTCGCGCTGTAGAGGCTGGCGTCAATGATTTCATCGCCAAACCTATAGACCGGCTAGAACTCAGCGTCCGCTTGGAATCTCTCCTAAAAATGAAGGAAGCTCAAGACGAGATTAAGCGTCAGAGGGCTGAACTAGAAGAAACGGTGGAGAGACGCACATCTGATCTCCTGGAAAGCGAGAGAAGGTTCAAGACATTGTTCGAGGCTGCTCAAGACTGCATATTCATCAAAGACCGAGATCTGAGATACATCGATGTTAACGCCGCTTCTATCGATCTCCTACAGATGAGCCGTTTCGAAATCATCGGAAAAACCGACGAGGAACTATTCGGGGTTGGTTCTGGCTTATCTTCAGATGACAGAGAGTCCAGAGTCCTACAAGGACAGACGATAGAAAGCCAGGAGAGATTCGTATGGAATTCGCAGCCGATAACCTTGGACTTTATCCGATTTCCTCTCCGGGATTCGTCTGGGAAAATATCAGGTATCTGTGGAATTGGTAGAGAACTGCTCAATGCGGCTTCTCCAGCTCGCGGCGAATCTCCAACTGCCGGAGAATATCAATCGGAAGCCATGCGCTCTACCCTGGCGAAAGCTAATATCGCCGCTGAAACTGCCAGCACGATACTTTTGACTGGAGAGACAGGTAGTGGCAAAGACTACCTCGCCCGATACATACATAATTTATCATCTCGAAGCGGTGGACCATTTTATTCAATCAACTGCGCAGCTATCCCCGCTGAATTAGCTGAATCTGAACTCTTCGGGCATGAGGCGGGCGCATACACTGGAGCGGTTCGTAAAAAACGTGGAATGCTTGAATTAGCTGAGGGCGGAACACTTCTCCTCAATGAGATAGGAGAGTTGTCTCCCCTGATGCAAGCTAAATTGCTGACTTTCTTGGACACCTTCTCGTTCACCCGAGTAGGAGGAGAAACGAATATCACCGTCAAAACAAGACCTATAGCGGCTACCAATAGGGATCTCCTTAATGAAGTATATGAGGGTCGTTTCCGTAAAGATCTTTTCTATAGGCTCAACGTCCTAAATATAAAAGTGCCGCCACTACGTGAACGTCAACAAGATATACAGACAATCGCAAATCAGATCCTTGTCCGCCTCTGCAACGACATGCAGTTTTCATCTGTCCCCAAAATAAATTTCGAAGCTATGAACGCTCTATGCTCCTACTCCTGGCCTGGAAATGTCAGGGAGTTGCGAAACGTCCTGGAACGCGCTCTTATCATATCGAGAGGAAACACCATTCGTGTAGGTCACTTAGGAATCAGCGAAGCGACACCTCCTGAAGCGCAGGAAAGACCCAGCGTTCCTTCAGGACGCTCACTTTATGATGTTATTGGAGATACGGAAAGATCCCTTATTGAGGACGCTCTCGGCCGCGCTAATGGCAAGAAACATGAAGCTGCGCGGCTTCTCGGCATTACTCGATTCTCCCTGGTTAGACACATGAATAAGCTGGGGATGATTGGGCGAGAACGCTCGAAAAGCAAAGTTGTTGAGCGAGAACGCTCGACAGTAACTCCATAATATCGTCAGATTTTCATTCGTTCGGATCATTAGCGAGCGAGACCGCTCGCATTCGAGACATTTTTTGCCTGCCTTCTCTGTATAATCCTCTAATTTCGTCTTTACAGTTAATTCTCTGAATTAATTGGTCGTCTCACATAACTTTGTCAAAGTGATAAAATTTGGCGCCATTCATGCTTAGTGTCGGGTATTCAAACCATGATGATAGCTGGGCAATGGAATCTGATAAATTAAAGTTTTTACATGTAACTTTTAGAGAGAGCTGAAATTTCGGGCTTTGTCCATGTGAGGATTCTACCCGGAGTTTCCATTATAGAAGAGCTGGCCCTCCCTGCCTCAAACAAAAGGACAGATGGATCCCTCTTTTTACCAAATCGTCGGTTTGATAATTCAAGCGTTGTCATGGAGTTGAGGATCGGTTGAATGGTCTTCAGGTTGAGAGGCTAACAAATTATTAAACGCTAGGCGCCATGTTCAGGGTCTTCTTAATTATTTACATGGATAATTACTTGACGTTGTTAACTCTTTAATTAATTGCTATTTGATGTCTCTGGTTCCGTATTAGACCTGATCATAATTTGTATTGCGCCTTTAAGATCAAAGAAACCTACCCTCTTTTTCCATGCCTGTGGATGGTCGATGTCGACCATCCTTTTTTTTGCCCAGATCTGAAACTCACGCTCCGGAAGCGCATCTTGCATAGATAGCGGCGTTTGTCTGTTCTACTCGCAAATACCTTTTGCCGACTCCTTTTTGAGACTTCGAGGAGGTGAGTTAAATGGCGGAAATCTATAAAAAAGAATCAGAGGCAGGAGCAGGCGGTGAAGTCAAAAAGACCCCTATCGGCGATAAACCGTGCGCCGAGATAAAAGACCCTGTTAGAAAAACGTTTTGTCGGGTTTGCCAGGTTCCTGTTGTTGGGGAAGCCCCGTTTTGCAAGGATCATGAACCGCCGGTTCCATGATGAAGAGAATTGCTACTCTAGAAGAAGGTTGGTTGACTCGACCTGCCACTGGTTGGCCGAATTCTGTTCCCAACCTTCTTGACCTATCCTGACAAGTCAATTTAAAAGATTTATATATTCTGAAAATCAAGTATATTTGAGTTGCACTGTTGGGGTCTAACATGCATCGGGATATAAATGTAAATTTGCTGAACTTGGTATTGTCTCTGTCCGATGCCCTGGACCTTGCCGGCCCGGAGATTTCGCAACATCAGATTCGAACTGCCTTTATAGTCTGGGAACTGGGCCGGGCCGCCAACATGCGGTCCGAGCTACTGGAACAACTATTTATCTCCGCTTTGTTCCATGACGTAGGAGCGTTATCACCAGATGAAAAGATAGCCATTCACAAGGATCAGGTTGCAGATCTGGAAGCTCATTGCATTCGCGGGCAGCGTCTCCTTGAGATTGTGCCAATGTTCAGGCCATGCGCAGGCATTGTCAGATTTCACCATCGGGTCTGGCCTGATTGGGATAAGCCAATAGACACGGACCTGGTTCTACAATCTCAGATACTTTTTCTAGCGGACAGGCTCGAACGGTTCATCGAACGTGACATATACATTTTACATCAAAATGAAGATCTTATTTCAAGGATATCGTCTCTTTATAATGTGGAAATCAACCCCTTGGTGATTGACCTGTTGAAGTCCGTCGCTGTGAGGGAGGATTTCTGGCTCGATATCGCATCGCCAAGGCTTTACGCAATTTTGCTGCGCAACGCGCCGTGTAGGGGGGTCGAGATTGAGCTGGAGCAGCTCATAGTGATATCCGAGTTTGTGAGAAACTTGATCGATTTCCGATCTGAATTTACAATCACGCATTCGGCTGGGGTATCTGCGGCGGCTTCCACGATTGCTAACTTGTTTGGACTCACGGAACTGGAAACTGAACTAATGAAGGTCGCCGGAAATCTGCATGACTTGGGGAAAGTAGCCATCCCCAACGCTATCCTGGAGAAGCCGGACAAGCTCACGGACGAAGAATTTGCAGTGATGCGACAACACACATATTTGACCCATACTGTCCTAAGCAGTATAGGCGGAATACAGCAGATTACGGAGTGGGCGGCTTTTCATCACGAGAAGTTAGACGGAACCGGTTATCCTTTCCATCTGGATGCGAAAAAAATCAATACTGGGTCCCGAATAGTGGCTGTTGCGGACGTTTTTACCGCTCTCGCTGAAGATCGACCTTACAGAAAAGGCATGAATAAAGAGGGAGTCATGTCAGTATTGAGAGATTGGGGAGCCAAAAACCTTTTGGATAAGAATATCATTGGCCTTGTTGATGGTCACTATGAGCAGATTCATTGGCTGACAGGTGAGGCTCAAAGGAACGCTAACGACACTTATCGCCAAATCTGCTGATATTGACAAATACACTAGGAAACATTAGGTTCATTTTGCCTGGGCTGTGATATTGGGTATCGTCTGAAGCAGCAATTCAGTTTTTAGAGGATCATCGTTGAAAAAGACGTTAATGGTATGGATGATCATTGCAATCTATCAGATTTCGGTCTGCCTGGGTGTATCATTAGCGAGTTGCTGTATTCATGAGTCATGCAACAAGGATAACGAAACAGCGGGCCATGTGCACGCCCATCCCAGGATACATTTCGCCGCTCATCTCTTTTCCCATTTCCCAGAGGTAGATCGCCAGTTCTCCTCAAGTAACCATGTACGCAGTTGCGCTGCATCACATCCGGAAGGTTCCACTCAAGATACTTGTGTAGTCGAATCACAACCCACGCATTCCAGATTATCACCGAATCAGCTTTCCTGTATTTGGACGCCAAGTTGTCCCTCATTCGGGTCCTGCCCTACAGGATCTTCTTCGCTAAATCACCCATATCAAACAAACCTTTCTGAAGAACCCACGTTTTCTGTCGTTCTCCTGATCTGAGAGTTCCCCCAGAGCTTCAATCAAACATTATATTTTAGGGGAGTTTGAAACGATATGAAAACACTGTTGTGTGTTTTGATCGCGATATCCGCATTGATCCCATCATACGAGCGAGCCGAAGCGGGTGGCGATCATAGGGCTTCAATAGACCAAAAATGGAGAAACGTCGAAAGATGGCGTAAAGCGCAGGACCTCAAATATAGAGAGCTTTGGAGTGAAGCCTCCCACGCTCTAGAATCCCAAGATGGACATGCTCCCGACCGATCTAAATTAAGCCCCCACGGAGCATTTTCCGGCAATGATCATAGTTCTTCATCCTTTCCAATGAAGTGGTAGAGGGAGCTGATAATGCATAGGAAACAATTTTGGGCCCTAGGATCAGTTGTGCTGGTCGGAGTTTTAGTTTCAATCGGTATATTATTTTCTGGCAAAGGGGTTTCGAGTTCAGTCGATTCACATGGGCATGAAAATGATCATGATCATGACGAGGAATCTCCCAAGGGCCCGCATGGAGGTAGATTACTGAGCAGGGGTCCCTTTGAGCTTGAACTCGTAATTTATGAAAAAGGCGGACCTCCACATTTCCGTATTTATCCGTCAATCGGTCATAAACCTCTGGATCCGACACAGGTCGAGGCCTCTGTGGAGATAAAACGTATTGGTGACAGAATGTCCCTCTTTGAATTCAAACCTCTACAGGATTTTCTAATTTGTGAACAAGAAATAGATGAGCCTCACTCATTTGACGTTGAGGTTACGGCGCAATGGACGGATCAAACGTTCGATTGGGAATTCTCACAGTATGAAGGCCGTCTGACAATACCTTCCGAAATAATCGACAAGATGGCTGTCCAGTCTACGGAAGCGGGCCCAAAAAATCTCGAAACTTATATGGCGCTTCCAGGAGAAATCGCTCTGAACACGGATAAGGTCTCCAGGATAGTTCCCAGAGTTTCAGGATTAATCCTCGACACAACAAAAAACCTAGGAGACACCGTAAGCAAGGATGAGATCATAGCGATAATAGACAGCAGGGAGCTTGGCGAGGCCAAAAGCGTATACCTCGTAGCGCTTGAACGTGAAAAACTCGCAAGATACAACTTTGAAAGATCCCAGCAGCTTTGGAAAAAGGAGACAGTGCCGGAAAAAGAGTTCTTGACTGCGAAAAAGACCTATTTGGAAGAAAAGATAGGACTCACAGCGGCGACACGTAAATTGTTCGCTATGGGCCTTAAAGAACAGGAAATTTTGGACCTGGAAAAAGGCTCTCTTTCTGAACTCACGCATTATCCGATTCGGGCGGCGTTTGAAGGGACGGTTGTTAAAAAGCGACTATCAAAAGGCGAATGGCTTAAAGATGACTCAGAAATATTCGTTATTGCGGATCTTTCTACGGTTTGGGTGGAAATTAGCGTTTACCCCAATGATCTCGAACGTGTTCACATAGGGCAAAAAGCTGTTGTCAAATCAGCGTCATCCAATTTGGCATCAACTGGAGAAGTTTCCTATGTCGGGTCAGTAGTAGGAGAAGACAGTCGCACCGCAAAAGCGAGAGTTGTGATTTCAAATACAGAAGGCAAGTGGCGCCCGGGTTTGTTTGTCAAGGTAAAGTTACTGACCGACCTGTCTGATGTCCCAGTTGCAGTAAAAGCTGAGGCTATTCACAGCTTTCAAAATCGATCGGTCGTTTTCGTCAAATATGGCCCCCAGTTTGAGGCCCGACCGTTGGATCTGGGACGGACTGACGGTCACTACACGGAAGTTATCAAAGGGCTCTCTGTGGGAGAGAATTACGTATTCCGCAATAGCTTCATCCTCAAATCAGAACTCGGGAAAGCCGGTATGTCTCATCAACACTAGGAAGTCTTCATGATTGCTGAAATTCTGAAATTTTCTATCAAGCATCGCTGGATTATGCTTGGCTTTACTTCAGTGATGGCGTGCGTCGGGATATATAGCCTTTTTCGATTAAATATCGACGCTGTTCCGGATATTACCAACGTACAGGTCCAAGTCACAGCCCAAGGTAAGGGACTCTCGGCCTTAGAGATTGAGCAGAGAATAACCTACCCTTTGGAAACAGGCATGGCTGGTTTGCCTGGCCTGGTGAAAACCCGCTCGTTATCTCAATACGGGATAGCTTTGATCACTATGATTTTCGAGGATGGGACTGACATCTACTTTGCGAGACGCCTGGTAAGCGAACGACTTCAGGAAGTCAGGGGCAAGCTCCCTCCGGGTGTCGAACCAATGATGGGCCCTATATCTACAGGTTTGGGCGAGATCTTTATGTGGACAGTTGAGGCTAACCCATCAGCGACAAAAACAGACGGAAGTCCTTATACCCTGACTGATTTACGAACAATTCAGGACTGGATCATTCGTCCCCAGCTCAGAAATACTCATGGAGTAACTGAAATAAATACCATAGGCGGTTTTGAAAAACAGTTTCATGTTACCCCGGATCCTGTACAAATTAATCTCAAATGGTTTGACTTTTTCGGACGTTACCAGGGCTTTGAGGTCAAACAATGAAAACATTGGGGCTGGTTACATAGAGAGCGAGGCAGGGCAGTGGCTGGTCAGGGTACCGGGCCAAGTGTCCGGACTCGAAGACATAGGCGCCATTATAGTCAAAAATGTCAGGGGTGTCCCTGTCTTGATCAAGGATGTGTCCGAAGTTCATTTGGGGAAGGAACTCCGAACGGGCGCAGCCACAAAAGATGGACAGGAAACAGTTCTAGGGACTGTCTTCATGCTAATGGGAGAAAATAGCAGGGTCGTAGCTCAGCGAGTCCTCCAAAAGCTTGAAGAAATAAATAAAACTCTTCCTGAGGGTGTGTTAGCGCGTCCGGTTTACAATCGAACCACGCTCGTAGACAAAACTATAGGCACTGTTAAAAAAAGCCTGACCGAGGGAGCCGCTCTTGTAATTGTTGTGCTGTTTCTTTTTTTGGGTAATGTGCGGGCCGCTCTCATCACGGCATCGGTCATACCGCTTTCAATGTTGTTCACCGCAACCGGTATGGTTCAAAACAAATTGAGCGCAAATCTGATGAGTCTTGGAGCTATAGATTTTGGAATCATCGTTGATGGAGCGGTTGTAATAGTTGAAAACTGCGCCCGGAAATTAACTGAAGCCCAACAGGATCCGGCTCGCCTTCTTTCGAACAAAGAGAGAATCGAGATTATCTGGGAAGCGTCGCAGGAAGTCAGAAAACCGATGCTGTTCGGGGAAATCATCATAATGGTAGTCTATCTACCAATTCTTAGCTTGACCGGGGTAGAAGGCAAGATGTTCACACCAATGGCGTTGACCGTGTTGCTCGCCCTGACAGGAGCGTTAATACTTTCATTCACTTATGTGCCGGCCGCTGTTTCGATATTTCTTTCAGGCAAAAAAGCTGACAAAGAAAATACAATAAGCCGTTGGGCAAAGATCGTTTATCTTCCATTAATCAAATTCGTCCTCAAATATCGCGTCACAGTCGTCACGTCAGCTTTTACGCTAGTTTTAGTCAGTGGCCTAGCCGCTACCCAAATGGGGAGGGAATTTATACCAAGCCTGGACGAGGGAGATATCGCTATTCACAGTCTTCGTATTCCCGAAACCAGTTTGTCCCAGGCTATTCAACTACAATCGTTAATATCCGCAGCTATTATCGAAAATTTCCCCCAGGTCGAAACGATCGTCGGACGGGCTGGAACTTCAGAAATAGCCACAGAACCTCATCCACCAAGCATTGGGGATAAGACGATAATTCTTAAACCTCGTTCCCAATGGCCAGATCCCCTGCTTCCCAAATCAGCTCTGGTCAAACAGATGGAAGAGGTCACAAATAGGCTGCCTGGGAGCAACCTGGAATTCAGTCAGCCCATCCGAATGCGCTTTAATCACTTGTTGGCAGGGGTTATGAGCGATGTGGCGATCAAGGTTTTTGGTGACGACATGGGCGTAATGCTTGAAAAGGCAGAAGAAGCCTCCAATGAACTCAAAAAGATCAAGGGAGCATCACATGTCAGGGTTGAGCCTGTGACGGGTTTACCGATTCTGACCGTCACAATGAAAAAACCTGAAATGGCCAGATACGGGCTCAACGCATCCGATGTTCAGGACATAGTGGAGATTGCGATAGGTGGAAAAGAAGCTGGCGTGGTCTTTGAAGGAGACCGGCGATTCAACATAGTTGTTAGGCTACCTGAGGATTTGCGAACCAATGTGGACGAACTCAAGCGGTTACCTATTCCGTTGCCCCGCCAGGAAATCAATGTTGGTTCCTTGACTGGTTCAGTTGTGATTCCGGAAGAAACCAAGCCACGATACTTTGTGACTTTAGATTCGGTCGCCGAAATTTCTATCGTGAAAGGCCCGAATCAAATCAGCAGGGAAGATGGGAAACGAAGAGTTGTGGTCACCGCTAATGTTAGGGACCGGGATCTAGGCTCATTCGTTGAGGAATCTCAAAAGGAGATAGGGAATGCTGTAAAGCTGCCACCCGGTTATTGGGTCACTTGGGGCGGCGAGTTTGAGCAGCTTATTTCAGCCGCTAAACGTCTGGAGATAGTAGTTCCCGTGTCGCTTTTTTTTGTTTTTGCCCTTCTGCTTAGCGCTCTTGGCTCCGCTAAATATGCATTAATGGTTTTCACGGGCGTTCCTCTAGCCTTGACAGGAGGATTGGCCGGCCTGTGGCTCAGGGATATCCCTTTTTCAATTTCAGCGGCGGTCGGGTTCATTGCGCTTTCAGGAGTCGCTGTCCTGAACGGACTCGTTA
>CAVQDX010000021.1:0-35723 GCA_963711335.1 uncultured delta proteobacterium
GCTCAATTTAGCTGGACCCCATAATGCGCCTCTTTTTCCAAAGCCCACTTCCAGGTTTCGGTATAAGTCGGCTTGAAACGGCTCCCAAGTCCGTCGGTATAGTCACCCCGCAGTTCGCTGGCAGCCTTCTGGATGCGTATGTCGCCCCTGAGCCACGCAAGTTCCGCATTCATGAAAACCTTTCCATTGAAGTCCCTGAGGTGCACCCGACCCGTCTTCCAGTGATGAATCATACGTGCACGCCTGTGCGTAACACGGCCCTCGACCATCAGGAGGTAAATAACTCGTTGTAATTGAGGCCGCTGTCCGTTATGGAATCTGTCCCACTTCGCTCCAGAACACCCCCCATGTTCACGCTCCCGCTACATAGGTAATGAATCCTCCGGGCTGGAGCTGACCTCCGGTCGTCTACGCCCAAAGTAGGTAGTTTTTCAACTTTAGTGCGGTAAACGTGAGCTTGATGCCCTAGGCTGGTTGGTTGAAGTTGAGGTCCCGCAATTGTTATGTTGCTGATCACGTTCGCGACCGCCTGAGATTCAGCCAGGCCTGACCGCGCCGGGATAGCAGAACAACCCTATCCTCGGCGGTCCCATACGAAGAGATCACGCTGAGAGACTAGGTAGTATCGTGACTCGCTTGGTCTTGGAGCCCCATACCCCAGTCGAGGTCCCTTTTCCAGCCGCCAGGATCCCCAGGGGGTCTGGGCTTCGATCCACCATTGGGTCCGTTGACCTTCGCAATAGGATTACAGCCGTCCGGGCGCTGTGCTGTTGGCATACGTGACTGGTTTCAGTACCATCAGCGTTGCCGATCTGGTACACTGCCCTGAACCTGATCGCATTGTTGATGCGAATTTCGGGGGTAAATTCCATCCGGCTCCACTGGAGAGAAGCGTCGGAACCGGTCACCATACCGTACTGGGTGTCATTGATTGTCCTGGCGCCTACCCATGCGTTCATGGAGTTGACTTTTGGCATACCGGCTACAGAAAGGCCTGCTGTGGCCAAATCATGGGGTCCGAAAAAGCCAGCGCCACCCGCCTGATCGACATAGTCGTATCCCCAGAGCCAGGTCCCTGCGAGTTTGAATTCCCAAGCAGAGAACCTGGATAGCCATAAACACATTGAATAATCCGGCCAACAGGATGGTGAGAATCAATTTCATGCATTCCTCCCAAACAGAGGTTTCTGGGCTGTTACGAAGGAGTCTAACCGTTTACCTGGTCCTGGACCAGACCACCCAGGCTTCGTCGTGGACCCGGACATCCGGGAATCCAAGGTAACGAAGGATGAAGAAGGCATCGGCGGCGGCAAGGCCGGTGTCGCAGGTGGTGATCACGGTCTTGTCCGGAGTGATGCCGTAAGTCTTGAGCATCCACAGTAGCTCCGCCGGCGGCTTCAGCGCGCCGTTGTCCATGATGAGCGCGCCGAGCGGCAGGTTGATCGATCCCGGAATGTGGCCGGCCCGGGTGGCCTTCTCGTGCTTGGTCTCGCCGAGAATCCGGTGGATGGCGCGGCCATCAAGAACAACCACGTTCGGCTTGCCGAGAAGCTTGGCCAGCGCGTCGCTGTCCACGACGAAGCTCCGGCTGGACCGTCCCGTTGAAGGAGCGTGCCTCCCGGACAGAAGGCTCGGTGCTCGTGTGGAACCCGGCAGCGTGCCATCCCTCGATGCCGCCGTCCAGTAGGAGACTTGGGTTGCGCCGGCCCATTCCAGGACAGCGCAGCAAGCGCGGTTGCCGTCAGGCCGCTCTGGTCATACACGATGATGTGGTCGTCGGCCGCCAGCCCGGCGCGGCCGAGGATGGCCGCCACCTCCTCGTGGTCAACAAGCACGAAAGGCTTCTCCGCGTCGCCGCCGGTACGCAAGCCACTCGTCAGGGGGTCGAGCGAGATGGCGCCTTCGATGTGCCCCTTGCCGTAGGCATCGCGACTGCGAGCGTCAACGACCACCACGTTCTTCTTCCCGAGGTTCTCGTGCAGCCACCGGGCATCCACAACCATGCCGGTTCGGACCTTGCTCGTGTCGATGGAGAGCTTCTGGGTCTTCGCGACAGGCTTCGGCAACTTTACTGTCGGGAACGACCACCTTATTGTTCGCCTGCTTCTCGTAGTCTAGAAGATCGGAGCTGGCGAGGAACAGCGCCCGGTTGCCGTGGCAGTGGTTGCAGTTGGCCGCTTGCCAGGTGCGCCGCTGGATGTTGTGCGGGGAGGCCCGCTTCCAGGTTGGGACGTTGCCGAAGTTGGTGAAGCCATCCTTGCCGTAGAAGTCGAACATCTCCGGGTAGGACGGCACGTGGCGGACCAGCATGTACCGGTATCCGGCTCCAGGGGCCTTGGGGTCGTAGTTGAGCCCGATCTTGAGGGTCTCCACCTCCCGGCGGTTCTGGAAGAACGCCATCCCCTCGCTGTCCTTCCCCACGTGGCAACTGTAGCAGTTGACGTAGGTCTGGGAGTGACACACCTGGCACTGCACCTTGCCGACATGGATGGCGTGGTCCCGCACTGACCCATACTGCAGGTCCTGGTGACAGTCGGTGCAACGCTCCATTTCTTTCAGGTCGTAACGGCTCTGGAGGTCCTTGGGCGCAGCGGCGTGCATTTCCTTGGCCTTATGACAGGCAACGCAGTCCATGGCCGCCTTTGCCGCATGGACGTCCCCCTGGCCTCGCTGCCCATAGAACTCACTGCCCACGCGGCTGCCGTGGCAGGCTGTGCACTGGTTGATGGGGTCGGAGCGCTTCTGAAATAAATGCCCCTTGATGAAACCCTTCCGGGCGAATTGAGGCCGGCTCACATGGCAACCGCCGCAACTCGTGTGGCAACTGGCGCAGTGGTTCTTCCGCGCCTCGTCGATATGCCCCCACTTTTCCATGTTAGCCCGGTTCTTGAGCACCATAGGGAATGTGGAGAGGGTGGCGTGGAGTGAATCCTTGGCCGTGGCCACGATCTCCTCGTGGCAGTCGCCACAGGCCTTCTGAGGGTTGTGACGATGGGAGGGGATCCAAGCCTGTATGGGCGGCAGCCTTGTCGGTGCTGGCAGGGTCACCACCGTGGCAGCTCTCGCAGTCAATTTCGCCGTGGGTGGTGGAAAGGAAATCCCTGGAGACAAGGACCTTCTCTTATGGCTCCAACGGAGCCACCTGCCCTCCTCAGCCGCTGCCTGACTGCATGGCCGATGTCTTAGACTTGGCCCCGCTGAGATTTTTTGAGAGCATTGCCTTGTCAAGATGACAGGTTACGCAACCAGACTGCTCTTCAGCCAAAACCATCGAGGCCAGACCGATGGAAAGCAGGCACGCGAGGAGTGCGCTATGCGATCTTGTGTTTCGTTTCATGGCGGTTTTCCGTTTTCTTGAAATTAGTTCTGGAATTATGTGGCGGTCTTGCCAATTCTGAAGCGTTTGCCCGGAATCGGGTTTCGACACTGTCCCCCTGACAACGAAAGCTCTGCCGAATAATTCCTTACGGGGCAGAGAACTGCAAAACCTTCGCCATGCTGATGAAAAACCCTTATTCTCCAGTTTTTCTGCATACCACACCCCAAGTTCCCCGGTCAACCCAAATCCTTGGCGTGGCTGCTTATTCGAAGACAGCTCGTAGTAACAGGTCAAGGGGAATACGGACGCCACAGGGACATCCCACGTTCACCCGGGAGATATTCCACTTTCACTCCGACCTTGATCAGCCGCTTGACGACCCTCTCCATTAACCGTTTGACTTCATCAATGGTAAAAAATGGACATTGGCCTAAGTGCATAAGCTGCTTCAAACCAGTCAGAAGAAAGATCGCTCCGTGGTATCACAAATCGTTAGACCTTTTTTCTCAATTGTTTGATTTTGGAGCATTGACAAAGAATTTCGTCTTCATAGTATCAGACAAACGTCTGCCGCCAAGAAATATCAAGTCACGGGGGACATTAAGGCTGTTCAGGAAATATTGGGTCACACAAGCTTCAAAACTTCCAGTAGATACATCCATGTGTTTACGGATCACTTCAAAGCGATAGCCGAGAAGATGGACCGCTTCGTAACATGTTGAAATAATGAGGTTTTTAGGTTGCCCACCAAATGCCCACTTCGTCTTATTTCCTCCATAATTTCAGCATGTTCATATGACCTCTAATCAGTAGGTCACGGGTTCGAGCCCTGTCGGGCGTGCCAATGACATCAAATAGTTAGCTTCTAGCTGGTCACGTAACAGCAACAAGGGATAACTCAGGGATAACCGCCGTCTGGATTTGCCTCAACCCATCCTCTCTTTTACCAAAACAGATTGATATAGGAATAAATTGAATGCAAAAGGGCGGTGGGCTTTAACGAATTTTTTAATCGACATACTGAACCGGATACCATGACACACGCTGGGGCTTAATATTCCGAACATAAGACAAACCGTCCCAAATAATAAAACAAAGGAGCCTCTTGCAAAACTCCCCATAGAATGCGGTGTTTGTCGTGTCGATCGAGCCTTCTTATGGCAATCTAGAAGTCAAAGTGATCACTCATTCAGATTTAGTAATTATATCTGTTACCCCTCAGTTATTCGCGGCTGAATTAGCTGGAAGTATGAATCGACATCTTAGCTCAATGATCTGACATGCGGTCTTTTGGGTCAGGGGGTGGAAAAAGAAGAGGATACACGTCCAGTGTTGGATCCCGCGCCAACATGTCCAGTGCCATGGTCAACTGTTGTTCCGTGTCCAAATCTAGTTTTCTCTGTGTCGTAACCACTGTTGTCAATGTGCTTCTTGTTTGAGCGCCAGCATCGCTCACCGAGCCAAAACTGACTTTACGTGCAATCACTGAGGGTCTCAAATCACGTTCAGCCAAGTTGTTGTCCGCTGGTACCCTTCTGTCTTCCGACCAATGGTATAGCCTGTGTGTGTTCTTTCGAAAGATGTCTTGAATGCGCCGGATACCCAAATGCCGAGCCGGTTGATCCATGGCATTTTGTATTTCAGAGCGTATACGAGCGGCCTGAGCGTAAAATTCCACATCATCTATCGGCTGTTTCCGTAGCTTAATGGCTGAACTTAGCAAAGGAATAACTACAGCCGTAAACGTGGAAACTTCTCCATTATCAGGAAACTCCTTTTCCAGGTCCTCCACGTCCCTGAGTAGATGGGCATAACAGTATTGAATCGCACAAGGGACCTTGTTGTATCCGTTATAACGATCCACAACAAGCGTTCCCTCCAAAGGCTCTTTGCCAAAAATCGCTAATGGAACCTGAGCGGATCTATTCTGGCCAAATTGAAAGATACTCAGTTCACTCGTAGCAAAAAGCCATACGTAGCCGTTCTTACCGTTCGTGCGCCAACTAGTCTCGTCCGCATGTTTTACAGGAGCCTCCCGGTATCGTTCAACAAGCTTTTGGGGCACATCTGCAAACAAACGAGCGCAACGTTGAAATATCCCAGCAAGACTCCCACTTCCTATCCCTAACATCTCGCAAACCCGCTCAATTGGAACACCGTGGAGATAGTGCATGGTAATGGCCTTGGCAATAAGACGATTCCCGAAAAGACTCCTGGGAAGAACTCCCGGAGGTTGCGGAGTAAAACTTTTGCGACAATCAGGACAATATCTCTTGTGAAGATTCAAAGAAATCTTTTCAGGTCTAGCCAAGTGAATATCCAAGACGCTCCTTCGTTCTATCCCTTTCTTTAACAACAACTTGCCGCATTCAGGGCATGTCTCGGACTCAGGAAAAATGTTCTCCGTACGATCTGCAGTCCCTTCTTCGTGACCCTTTCGACCGTGTCCCTCGTGGCCTGGACGCCCGCCCTTAGGCTTTTCTTCCTTTTCTTCAGGGGCTTTCTTAAAAGGTTTCTTCGACGAGGGTGTAGATGAACCAAAGAACCCGTCCTTCATCTTGCGCTGTTCCCTACCTAAAGCCGCTCCAAGACTCTTAATCTCGTCTTCAAGCTCATCTATTCTGCGCTGCTTGTTCATACATAGAGGACAGGTGTTCAAAGCCATCGCCCAGACCTCATACCCATTGAGGACCGTTAAGATGACTCAATCATCTAACCCATCTTTTCACTAATCGCGAGAAAAAAATGAACCCCATCTATATCCGCCTCCCTTAACTGAGGATTTACATTATATCTCATATTTTCTCTGTTCTTAAGCGGACATCTCATGATATTATCTTTGGAATTGTGGACAAAAGGAATCGACTCGACTTTATCAAGGAGGATGAAGTGTGAACATGCTAAGAGGCAAGACAAGGATTCTGTTGTTGGCAACATTACTAACAGTTATTGTTGTCAGCGCCATGGGGCAGGAATCCAATGCGGCTGATACCAAGAAACCCAACATTCTGTTCATCATGGGTGACGATGTTGGTTGGTTCAACATTGGGGCATACCACCGCGGAATAATGTCGGGCAAGACGCCGAACCTCGACCGGCTTGCGACCGAGGGGATGATGTTCACCGACTATTACGCCGAGGCAAGCTGCACTGCGGGCCGAGCGAACTTCATCACCGGGGAGCTGCCGATCCGGACGGGCTTGACGACGGTGGGCCAAGCCGGGGCCGACGTGGGCATACCGGCTCAGGCATGCACCATCGCGACCGCCCTCAAGGCACTGGGCTATACCACCGGACAATTCGGCAAAAACCACTTGGGTGACCTGAACAAATACTTGCCGACCGTGCACGGCTTCGACGAGTTTTTCGGCTATCTGTATCACCTCGACGCAATGTCAGACCCTTACTGGTTCGACTACCCCCAAGACTGGGTGGACAAATTCGGGCCTCGTAATCTAGTCCACTGCTGGGCGACGGACGTGGATGATACCACCGAGATGCCACGCTGGGGCAAGATCGGAAAACAGAAAATAGTTGACGAAGGCCCCTTGGCTCCATTCCCAAACATGGCCGGCCGTCAGAACTGGCAGGAAGGCCGCAAAGCCAAGTATGACATGGAGACCTTCGATGAAGTGTTGGTAGAAGAGTTCCAAAGGCTTCATGGACAAAGCCAAGAAGGAAGGAAAGCCCTTCTTTATCTGGCACAATACGACGCGGATGCATGTCTTTACGTACCTGTCCCCGAAGTACCAGGCGCTTATGAATCCGAAGAGCAACTACGGCCTGGAAGAGGCGGGGATGGCCCAATTGGACGATAGTATCGGAGCGCTCCTGAAGCACCTACAAGACATCGGCGAGGCCGACAACACTATCGTTGTCTTCACCACTGACAACGGGGCGGAGGTGTTCACCTGGCCGGACGGCGGCATGACACCGTTCAAGGCCACCAAAGGCACCGTCTTTGAAGGCGGCTTCCGCGTGCCTGCAATCATCCGCTGGCCAGGCAAGGTAAAACCCGGCACGGTCGAGAACGGAATTTTCTCCGGGCTTGACTGGTTCCCGACCTTCGTGGCCGCAGCCGGCAACCCCAATATGAAGGACGAACTCCTGAAGGGAGTGAAGCTCGGCGACCGCACGTACAAGAACCACCTCGACGGTTACAACCAGATGGACCTGATAACTGGAAAGGGGCCTTCCGCTCGTCACGAGATCTTCTACTTCGGTGGTCCCCAACTGGGCGCACTCCGCGTTGATGACATGAAGTTTCAGTTCTTTCAACAGCCGCTCGGCTGGCCTGGGCCTAAGGTCACGACCGACATGCCCACTATAGTCAACCTCCGACAAGATCCCTTCGAGCGAACGCCGTCAACGGGCAGCCAGAGCTTAAATGACTTAGGCGGTGGTTACATAAACGACTTCTATGCGCGCGAGTTCTGGCGCTTCGTAATGGTCCAGGATTATGTTGGGAAACTTGCGAAAACAGCCCTCGAGTATCCTCCCATGCAATCTCCTGCGAGCTTCAATCTTGAGGCAATAAAAGCCAAGATCGACGAAGTGCTCAGGAATCGGGAAGGACAATAGTCTAATTGTCGACAACACGGGCGCTCCGCCAGGGGCGCTCTGTTTATCATCAGAAGAATTTGTGTAGCTTCTCCACGGATATGAATTATATACACCAGCTATAAGGAGGAGACGCGAACTCAGTAGTCAGAAGTGGATAGTTTCCGAAGACAGATGATGCCAATCACAGCCATAGTGGCCTCAAGTACCAAATAGATGGTTAGCAAGATGCTAGGCCATCCGTCGATAAGCAAGCTCAAGAATCTGCCGGAGGCCAACCCCACCATAAAAACAACCTCCGAAAGTATTGCGGCCTGAGCCACTCGTGGGACATTAAGGGTCTTGAAAAAAAAGGACACTGGCTTAAGTGCATAAGCTGCTTCAAACCTCAGAAGAAAGATCGCTCCGTGGTATCATAAATCGTTACCTTTTTTCTCAACTGTTTGATTTTGGGGCATTGACAAAGAATTAGTTCCCTGAAGAGGGTCATGTTTGGGCACTTTCAGCGGTTCCTGAACCGGTAACGGGGAAGATCCCTAAAGAGACGGCAAGACAAAATATTACAACTCTTGTTGATGCCTTTGCATCAGCAGCCTCTCGGGTAAAAAGCCTTTCCCCCGCTTTCGCCCGTTTTGCCTGGATGTTGAGTATTATTGAGTTACACCAAGGGTCGTTGAGGGCCTTAGATTTCGGGAAATGCGGTTAAGTAGTTGATATTACTATTACCCGGCCCGCCCTCTCACGGCGGAGACACCGGTTCGAAACCGGTTGGGACTGCCAAAGATTTCAGTGGGTTACGATTTTCAGCCATTTTGTTTTGTGAACTGCGACCCGGTTTAGACCCGGTTTTTTGAAAAACCTCAAAAGAATTTCCCCGCCTAAATTTTCGCAAAAGCGTCTATGTTATAATATCACCGCCCAAAATGATTGCCCGGATGAGGTCGAATTCTATAGGATATGGCTTAAACCTTGACATATTTAATTAAGGCTCTACTATTTGGCGGTAAACTTCCGCTGCGATCGACCCGGAATCGCCCATCTCTAAAAGCATCAAAAAGTAAGATGCACATGTTGGAGTAAATAATGAAAATAATCCTATCCATGTTAATGCTTCTGTTCCTCTTTTTACCAACTATGGTCCAATCTGAGACTTTTGCGAGAGATAGAAGCGGTTCCTTTATTTATACAAAAACAATAGTCGGAAACGAGATTATCTATCGCGACCGATTTGGCCACGTAATCAAAACTGAAAGGATTCATAAAAACCGGAAGGCAAAACATAGGAATCATGATAGGCACCATGCTCCACTAAATTATTAAGAGCGCCGAGCCCCAGGTGAACAGGGAATCTTCCGTGATAAGGATGGCTCGTATGCAGGCTCTTCGAGTGGCAATAGTGACCATAATCCGGTTATAGATGAGGATTAGCGCCTAACATATCATAATTATTCGCAATACTAAATTCCAGCCGGTCTGCTGTAAGTCTCGATAATAATTAATTAATTGACACAAAATGCCAGTGGCAAAAGCTCGATTTGTTGCCATTGCATTAAAAATATCGCTAAAAAAATAGCCTTACCATAACCCGCGCACGAGACGCACATCCACCACGGCCTTATGTAATTTTATCATTCGCTTATTACCATCAACCACTATATCTTGTGGTCCACTTGACACCAACCACAACATATTTCCCCCTTACTCTCTCAGAGATATCGCGATTATGCCCTCTAATGTCCATTCTGACGGGCTTTAGTTATTTGCTACTTCCCTATTATTTTAGAGTTTTATTGTCTCAGCGTGGCTTACAGAGAGTCGTTTCCGTGTTAGCAACAAATAGAAATGTCCGCTTTTATAGCAAATGAATTGTCCTCTTTTTAGGAACTACGGGAGACAAGCGCAGGGCGTAGCCCGAGGCTTTCTCCCGTAGTACGAGGCGCTAGCCTCAAACTCTTGTCCAGACGTCTCTGATCTTGCCTGGATCAGCTTTCCAGCGTTATCATAATCCGCAAGTTTGCGGGGGCCATGAAAGATAGCAAGGCTACCGTCCGTATATTTATGGACCCTCACCTTGGCTTTTACATAATGACATCTATATTGGTCAGCGGGAATCTGAAGCTTGAGACCTTCATAACTCACGCAGTTATCGTTTCCTACTGTCCTTTCATAATGCTCACACAGTATGTCATCCAGGTTGGGTCCAACCCAGGCTATGAACGCCTCTCCGGGCTCTGTGGCCTGTCTTGTGAACTCAGCGTTAAACGCCGGTAAATATACTTCTCTGATGTAGCGATTGGCCTGTTCAATCGTGGTGATTCCCTGAGCTAATAGCTCCTTGGGAAGTCTGCCCTGATGGGTCCGAAACGCCCTTTCGCTTCTCCCTCTAGCTTCGGGAGAGTACGAGGGAATCATTTGTATTCCAAGGCTTCTCATAGCTCGTCCAACTTGAGTCAGATTCGTTTTACTCACCTTACCGCCCTCTTTGGGAGTATACCAATAGTGACTGCCCCGGTCCGTATAAAGCGAGCTAAACAGACCCCGTTTCTGGATAACTTCCTTTATGCCCATAAAACTACTGCTCGTTCCCTCTTCGAGGACGAAAAACATTGAGTAATGCTCGTTGGTCGCATCATCCATAGTGACTACCAGATCCCATTTTTGACCATCTACCCATTGATGGGAACTTGCGTCCTGATGCAACAGCAAGCCCGCTATTGGAGCAGGTTCTCGGTATTTACGATGACGTCCTTTCTTTGATGATTTTTTTATTAATCCATTGTTCTGCAAAGTGTTCTTAACCCATGTGTAACTTCGTTCGCCTCCCTGGCGCTTATACCAGGAATGAAAGTGCGACACATTCCAACCCCAGTGTTTGGTTTGATATGTGCTACAAAGCTCAAAGACCTCATCTACCGGAGCGCGACGAGAAGAAGCCTGTGTAAAATGCGCTTATCGAGAATGCCTTCAATCCCGTCTTGTTCATAACGAAATATGAGCCTGCGAAAAGTCCTGGCGGATACCCCAAGCATTATCGCAGCCTGCTCCTGGGTTATCCTCCGTTCTGTCCACCTCGGGTAAACAGATTCAAACTGCATCTTCCGAATCTCCTGTGCCACCTCTGTCCGGCGCATAAGCCACCTCCATAGTGACTTGTTAAACCGGACAAATTATGTGCTATTAAACAGGACATTCTATTTGCTCCCTACACAGAGAGTCGTTTCCGTTGACAGGGTGGTTGTGAGTGTGGTATAGTAGCAGGATAGCGTTTCATCCAAGAAGTCTTCTAATCCCCCCCAACTTCTTGCAACCTGAAATGCTTTTATTTTTAATAGGCAGTACAAAAAAATGCCAGGTGGAGTGACCTGGCGAGGGACTATGAAAGGCCGACTATACGGCGAGTTGGAAATGGACGAGAAATCTTTCCCGCCGTATAGTGACCTAGATGAATCTGGTTTTAATTACTCGAATACGAGTTGAAGTGCTGTTTGTTCATTTTGAAAATGAGCCTGAAACAAAGACATAGGAGTCATTACGGTTTTCGGTTAAGTGCTGGCCGCAGGCAAAAACATTTTCTGTGACTTGAACAAGCTGAATGTTTTTGCTACCGACACGTTTCTGCTGGATTATCTGGAAGTCCATTTTCCCCCACATGCACAATGTTTAATGGCTTTAATTACTGAGTGTTCTGAGAATCCGTACGGTTCCCATTCATTTTATCGGGGCATACTATCGACGCTCATATCCCATCGGTAGGAACCGTATGGAGCCTGAACGCATAATATCTCGTCTCGCGGAATAGTGACCAATTTCTCATCTTTGGTCACAATTTTAATACAATCGTTATAAACGCCAACAACAGGACCAGTCCCGTGATTTTTGGTCATTGCAACATCATTTATTTGTATCAACATGTTATCTCCTAATATTGAATTAGTTTGTTACTAATTATGGGACAATTACTGGAAGGCGAGGTTTCAATTAAATGTTGAAGTTATCTTTACGATGATTCTATTTATTGACTAGAGACGTAATTTGCTGATAACCTAAGTTTGGAAAATCTTATCAGCTTTTAACCCACTGCATATCGTATGTCTGCCAGTGGGTTTTTTTATTATTGACCAACTGCCCCAGGTTCAGGTAATCTCATCGAGCTAATTGACTAAAACCGCAAGGCGCCGGTGACACCGTCGTTGTTTGTCATCGGAGTTTTGTGGTTCTGGAGCAGTTCATCCACAACCCTCTCTATTTCTTTTCATCGTTCTCCAAAGGGCCAAGAATTTCATCGGCATACTCTGGATACAATTTTCTCATGCAGTCAGGACAGATGCTGTGGCTGAATTCGGCTTCCGAATGTTGGCCTATGTATCTCTCCACTTCGTTCCAATAACCCTTATCATCTCGTATCTTCTTGCAGGAAGCGCAAATAGGAAGAAATCCACTCAGTTTCTTGACTTCGGAAAGAGCTTTCTGAAGATCAGCAACGGCGTTCTCCTTCTCTTCCTCCAATCGCTTGCGCTCGGTAATGTCCCTGTTGCTGCCCCTTCTGCCAAAAGGTTGTCCGTCTCGACCAAAAACCGGCCGGCAGACATGACCAATCCAACGTGTTTCTCCGTCACGATGGATAATGCGGAAATCCTTCGCATCCACTGCTTCAGGGACTACTTTTCTCACGTTATGATAATGGTCCAGCATTTCAGCACGGTCATCCGGATGGATAATTCGATTCATTAAATCCGGGTCATCAAGAAACTCCTGCACTGAGTAGCCTGACACTCGTTCACAAGAGGGTGAGACGTATAAGAAATTGCCTTCAGCGTCTACCCAATACTCCCAGTCATGCGTGAAATCCGCTACAATTCGATGCCGTTCTTCGCTCTCTCGCAATGTCGTCTCTGTCTGCTTGCGTTCCGTGATGTCCTTTTGAGCCAAAACATAGAGAAACAATAACTGATCCCCCAAAGAGCAAACATAGTAGCAGAGCTAAATAACCCGTTTTCCCCACCAGAGGATTGACTATCTTTCCATAGATCGCTGTAAGGCTATATAAAGAGACAATCTTCCATCCGGGGCAATTTGCAAGACCAATTTCCTGGATTAGGTAAACTTCTCCGGAACTGTCCTCAACCCTGTTGTCTGTCTTTTTCTCAAAACCGGACCAAGTCCATGGCCCTTTTCCGAATTGTCGTGTTTCGGCTATTTTGAGCAACTCCTCGAGCGAGGCTTTCGAAAAAAGTTTAAGAATCAAGTTTTCGTGGTTGGAGGCGAAAATAATCCCACTACTGTGTACCAGCAAAGTGATCCCTACTCTATTTTGTGACAAAGCCGTATCGATGTCCCGGGTCGACGCCTTGATGACTGCCACTCCTATCGGTTCGCCACCACCTGCAAGATACACCGGATGGCTGAGATAAATTCCTCTCGATCCTGATGTAACTCCCACAGCCAAATACGCCCCAGGTGTTCCTTTTATGGCTTCAACAAAGTACGGCCGAAATGAATAGTCATGACCAACAAAACTGTCCTGATTATTACGGTTGCTGGAAGCAATAGTTTTCCCTGAGCTATCCATCAGATAGCATACATCGGCAGCAAAACCTTCTGCGAAATGGTCGAGTAACCTGTTGGCCAGTGAGAGGGTTTCCTGATCTTGGTTCAGTAACGCCTTCTGAAGCCGATCAAACCCGGCCATAACCCGAACATTGTTCTGATTCACGGAGATGAGTCCAACAATGTCGATCTTTAAATCCTCGGCTGTTCTTGCAATATCCCTTTCAGCTTCTTCGACTGAGGATTTATGAGCGGAGTTATAGTAGAGATACCCACCTGTAGCCGCAGCTGTCAGTGAGAACAGCGCAAGTATCAGGACAATTGTTCGTACATTCATATAATATCCAAAATAAGACCTATGGTCATCGGGAGTCGGGCCATACCGAGAAGAGCGAACCGATATTACTCTTCATCCAAAATCTTCCGGATCTGCTCCATGAGTTTGGCTATATCAAATGGCTTCCTGATGACCCCCTTCGCCCCTTCAGCTATTAAATCCTTAGCCATCCCTTCCTTTAAACCACCGCTTGCCACAAGGACTCTAACTTTCAGGTCCATTGTCAATAAGGCTCGAAGGCACCCTCTCCCGCCCATCCCCGGCATCATGAAATCCAGGATGACCAGACTGATTCCTTGCCCATGTTTTTCATAAAGCTCTAAAGCATCCTCTCCATTTAAGGCTGTGATCACCCTGTAATTGGATTGATTCAACATACGTGAAGTCACTTCAATGATGTTGGCCTCATCGTCAATCACGAGAATAGTTTCACCTCGTCCCCTCAGTGGCTTTTTCTTCTCGGAAAGTTTTTCTTGAGGGACTTCCTCAATCGCTGGGAAGTAGATCCTGAATGTCGTGCCTACAGATGGCTCGCTATCACAAATAATCCTGCCGCCATGCTGTTCCACTATTCCGTAAACCACTGCCAGCCCAAGTCCTGTTCCTTTGCCTGGATCTTTGGTAGTGAAAAATGGTTCAAAGATGTGAGCCAGCGTCTCTTTATCCATACCAGCGCCTGTATCTGATACCGTGATCAGAGTATATCTTCCAGGTTTTGTGAGAGGATCGAAGCGGCAGTATTCTGCATCCAAAGTGATGTTCTGTGTTTTTATGGTTAGCTTTCCACCATTCGGCATAGCGTCGCTTGCGTTTATCGCAAGGTTCATCAATATCTGGTCAATTTGATTCGGGGCGGCTTTTATCGGCCAAAGATCATCGGCCAATAAAAGCTCTATTTCTATCATTTTTGGGATGGATTGAGTCAGCATGGACCTGGTCTGCACAACAAGCTTGTTGAGTTCAATCGGTTGAAGGTCTATGGGCGTCTTCCGGCTGAACACCATCATGCCTTTAATCAGTTCAGCGCTACTATCAACAGTTTGCTTTATCATTCCCAGGTCATGTTTTAAGTTCTCTGGAATGTCTTTATCGTAAGACATCAATTCCACGTAACCAGCTATAACCTGGAGCTTGTTGTTGAAGTCATGAGCAAAACCTCCTGCGAGCGCCCCTACGGCCTCCATTTTCTGGGCTTGGAACAATTGTTCTTGAAGAGCAAGCTGTTCGGTTACATCATGTTGTACCACTACAAAGTTCGTTAGGTTCCCAGACTTGTCGAAAACAGGAGATATAGAAGCGTCTTCATGGTAATCTGTCCCGTCTTTTCTCTTGTTGATAAATCTCCCGGACCATACTTTTCCAGATTTAATCGTTTCCCAGAGATTCCTGTAAAAAGTTTCATCGAAATTGTCACTCTTGAAAATATTGGGGGTCTGTCCGATGAGTTCATCCCTACTATATCCACTGAGATTCTCCTGCGCCGGGTTGACGTATTGAATTATCCCATCTGGGTCAGTAATGATGACGGCCTCCGCTACTTGTTCAATAGCGATGGAAAGACGCTTCCGATCTGACTCGGCCATTTTTCGGTCCGTTATGTCCTGGAAGGAGCCAACGACATGTGGTTCTTCTCCCTCTTCCACTCGCATCAGCCCGCGCACTTCCGTCCAAAGGCGCTTGCCGGCCGTGGTTATGACCTCCGCCTCTATCGCGAATGGCTCCCCATATTCTATTGTATTGGCTATAGCTTCCTTGAGGACTGGCCTATAAGGTGGAGTGTAAAACTCCAGGCTTTCATCCAGCCCCGGTTGGTAATCCTTTGGGGCTTCGTAAATGTCGTATACGCCTTCGGTCCAGTACAGTCTGTCAGTGAATGGATTAGCTTTCCATCCGCCTGTGCGAGCGATCTTCTCGGATTGACGTAGGAACTGCTCGCTCTGCCGCATCTCATTTTCAGTTTTCTTACGTTCAGTGATCTCGTCAAGAAGTCTTCTACTCAACTTAGTAAGTTCCTCGGTGCGCTCCTCAACTCTCAATTCAAGTTCATCCCGACCCTTCCGCAATGAATCAGCGAGATTGCTTATTTCAAATTTTGATTCTAGGGTCTCTGAGTTCATCGAGTGCATATGGCGGCCCATCATTATAAGGACCACAGCAAAGTATGCTATAATACCACCTATGACAACGTCGACCTGGTCTCCCTGGTAAATAAACCTCCCGGAAAGCGGTAAGAGTTCCACGAGAATAACTGGCATATAACAGAAAGTAACAGGCCAGTAAGCCAGAGCCCCTCCGGAGCTGATACCTGTTACAAATATAGCCAGCAAGAACTGGTGGGGCATGGAATGCGCCGAAAACAAAAAGACGCTGGCCAGTCCCCAAAACACGGCCGCCGCAATAGTTAGAACAACAAACCACTTTTCCCACCAAATGACATGGTCTACAGGAGGGTTGGATTTCTGATAGGAAATTATGAGAATTTGTCTAGGCAAGCTTACCAAGATATAGCCTGCCAGCCACCAGATCAAACGGAATTGCGGAATCACGCTCCAAAGCGAAACCGTCAACACTATGGCTCCAACTACAGCGCCTATGAACGCTGAGAGTCCCCCTGAATATAGCTGCTTCACCTGAGCCGCTCGAATTTGTAGATGTTTGGAATTAGCTTTGAGGGTGACATAGTCAACGCTGTTGGGCTTATCTGATTCCACTGATGGCCTTCCCGTTATCTACATGTCAACGGCTTTCTAAAGTTTTAAACTTAGGTGTCAGGGCTGAGTGTCCGTAAGGAGCAAAATCACAAACGTCTTGGTAATGATACTTGGACTCTTCTAATGCGAGCCGGTCATTCTCTAGTTCCTCATTCTGCATCTCCAGTTCAATCTGATAGACTCGAAGTTCGTGAATTATCTCATCAGGGGTCTTATCTTCCAGTCGTGGAGGTATAACCTGAGACTTGCGTAGTTTATTCTCAGCCACATCTTTCAGAGTAATCTTACGACGCAACTCATTCAATTCATCGATAAGCTGTTCTTTGGTCTTATCTTGGTCTTCCATGGAGGGCTCCGTCTGACGGGAAGCTGAATGGATTTATAATGCTGATTACGCATTGGTCCTGTTCCCCCAATTAACCATTATATGCTCAACCGTCCAAATTTGATATTTTTTTTCTTACTCTTACAAGAGATCCCTTTTTGGCCCAAGATTGTAGTGTCGCCTCGTTCAATAGTGTTTCGGTTTTATCAACAGGAATCGTGGCTGATTGATGCATAAATTCTTGGCCAAATAGAATTGTGGACATCTGGAACTGATAAGACCCTACGATTAATTCATAAGTAAATGTCGCCAGACAGTAGGTGTAGTCCAGCCCCGGATAGCAGGGCAAAATTTCTGAAGGCGGAAGGTTACGGGATTCACAAGAATTAGTGGCTTCATTTTAATGTTATTGCGTTCTGCGTTGTCCACTATCAGGAGCTTAATGGTATTTAGTGTCGTTGAAGCAAGAGACGGCATCTTCGAGTTATTGATTCTTATTTAGTCTGTTGATGTGAAAAGTAAGAAACCCTGATTTTGATGCCTCCCCTGAAAACGGCTTACTTTAACTTTTTGCACTAACTTGCTTGGTAAATTTGGTACCATTTCTTGATAGGACATAAGTGTATAATTGATGATACTAATTGATAACCAACTGATAGAACGAGCGAAACTGAACGTACAGAACTAACTGCCCGCCCTCTCACGGCGGAGACACCGGTTCGAAACCGGTTGGGACTGCCAACGATTTCAGTGGGTTACGATTTTCAGCCATTTTGTTTTGTGAACTGCGACCCGGTTTAGACCCGGTTTTTTGAAAAACCTCAAAAGAATTTCCCCGCCTAAATTTTCGCAAAAGCGTCTATGTTGTTAATTGCTTCTGTTACCAAACGGTATTGTGGAGAAGCAATGTTCGAGTTTTCCAACCAATTGAAGATGATCTTTGCTGGAAAAGGAATTCCGATCATTAGAATCGATTCGTATTTCCAGTATCTGAATTACACTCTCGACATTGTCCAATTTTGCCGGACTATCTCTCTGCAACGTGCTACTGATACCGTGCAGGAGGCTTACGATGAAATATGAGAAGCCCCAGAGGGGAAATCCCCACCGACGAACCATCAAACAGCATACGTTTCCAGCCGCCAGTATTTCACGGTTCACAAACAGGGACGGGACCGTCTCCGTCTATCATATTTCTAGCAAGAAGATTTTGAAATTACCGACTGACAATCAGCTTTTTTGCGCGAAACGGAATTGGGATCAACGGGCTGAGGATGGATACATGAAAGAAATCGAAGATAAGTTTCAAGCCTTGGCCGACTGTATCACTGGGGGACCGCTTTGTGTAGTCGGAACCAACGAGCAAAAAATAATTAACGATTTCTTTCACCTCTTGGTTTCTCGGACTGATTCAAGAGCCAATCCACTTCCGGATCAAACCCTCTCAGGAATGGCAGGGCTTGATTTCAATTTAACAAAGGATCAGCAAGAAACTGCTGGAAAGAAACGGTATCGGTTTTATTCGTCCAGATTTTACTATCCCGGGCAGGCAGCTAACGGGAGTCAACATACAGAGGAATATAATCAGAAGAGGATTAGGAGCTGGAACAAAATGGAGTATTTTTACAGCCAGCACTGGAGAATTCATTGTGCCTGACTGTTTTGGCAACAGAAATTTCATTCCTCTGTCTCCAACGCAATGTTTACTCGACCGTGGCCCAAACGCCGAAATAAGCAATTCTGAGCTTGTCATGCTCAATAGACATTCTGTAGATTCGAGCCGTGAGTACTATTTCGCACAGGATCTGTCAAAATGTCCACGGTAGATCTGACCTGAAGTTCAACAGACTAAGTCAAAACAAATGGCAAGCCAAGTTAGGCCTCGATTTCACATGTTTCGCTCTATCGAAGCGCAGAGCTGACCCGATTCCATTCCAAAATCATGTGATATGGGTATTCGGTCAGGCAAATTGTTTTTTGGGGTTAGGAATGGCATGCCTAAATATGAGTTTGAAGGCAAGGTCCCTTGGCCCACCCAAACACCTTTGACTGTGGCCTTAATAGATGGTACATGTTACCGTGGAAGGCACGACCAGGTTTGGAAAATAATAATTGCATATTGAGGGTCGTTCCTGTCGGCTTTCAGCAATGGGAGAAGCGCAGTGTTAATAGAGGCCTCTTGAAAGGCCGGACAACTGGGATAATGACTAATGTTCGTCTCTACCTTGTGCAGGCACGCGGTATATGCCACAGTTTTGATCGAGACATCGGGTGATGCGGGGGAAGGTGTTGGGACTGGTTTTGCATTCAAGTATTCAAATGACCAAATATTTCTAGTAACCAACAAACATGTTATCGAAAACTGGTACCAAACGAGGCTGACATTTGTGAAAAAAGCCCGCACAGGTGCGCCCCTAATCGGGAAATTTGTGGAAATCGTCATTGAAGAGAATGAATCTGAAAATTTGTGGTTTTGCAACCAGAATATCGATATCTGCATAGCCAATTTCCAAAATATTGAACGCATGAAGTTCCGATCAACTGATGAACTCTATGTTTGGCCAATTCCAATCGAATTGGTGCCAGAACAATCCGAATGGGCGAAAGAAGTGGTAGTAGGAGACGAAGTATTGTTTTTTGGATATCCTGACGGTTTGTTCGATTCGTACAATATGAGACCTCTTGTCAGGCGGGGCATTTTATCTACTGCGCTTGAATTAGATTTCGACGGCAATTCCTGCATGTTGATTGACGCGGCGGTATTTCCTGGTTCCAGCGGAAGTCCAGTTTTCTCTGTGCTAGGCGGGGGACGTTTGGATGGAAACCCCGTCGTTTTTATAGGGGTTGTGTCTCACGCTTGGTATTCGGGTGGGGACGGATGCCCTGCCAGCAAACCGATCCCCAGTTCATGGAATAATAATGATGAAAGAAACTCTCTGAGTTTGGGAACTGTAATTAAATCGTGCAATATAGTACAAACGATAGACAGTTACTACAAACATTTGGAATCTATTTTGTAAAGCCATATGGGTACCAGATCAACTAAAATGCTGATGACAATGCTCAACAGTCAGTTGAAATAACTGCCTAACCATTTTATAAAACACTAATTTGACCCCCCGTTAAGCAGACTTTAGCACTTTCTTCAAGTCTTGTACACTCATCCAAGGACGAGCCCTGTGGAGCATCCTATGACAGTTTGCACATACAACTGCAAGATCAGACAGTTTCGTCTTCGCACTGGCCTTGATATGGGACAAAGCAAGGGTGTGATGGCATTCAGCAAATTCTTTTCCGATAGTCCCGTATACTTTGTGAAAATCGAAATCGCACACCTCGCACCGTAGGGCCCCCGTCTGTTTTTGTACTGGTTCAGCGGAAAATGGACAGAGGCCTCTTTTTCTTAGACAGTCGCTGATTTGAATCGAGATTCTATTCCGCCCTTCGGGCGGGGATTTTTTAGGCATCACAAGGTCTATCGTCCGATGGAAATGTTGATGGGAAACGACAGATCGCTCCCATCAGTTTACGTATCGGCTCGATGAGCCTTGGTCGAGCTATCCCTCAACAGGTTGCTTCCCAGCAGAGCCTGTCTCCGTTTCACCCGGCGCTAAAAGTTTATCACATTGCCAGGATGTTGTCCCAGGGTTTGTTGCCTTTGTAGCTTGGCGACACAATCTACGGTTTTCCCTGGCCCTCTCTAGTTTTCGATCCCGGTCAGCGAATATCTCCTTTTCTCTGCCATGGAGTTTGTCCTTGGGCGTTACATAGCCTATGGCGCTATGAAGTCGCTCATTGTTATAATGCTCCACATATTGACCCACTATGCGTCGTGCATCGTCCAGAGACAATGGAGTTCCGGGTCTAATGCACTCACGCTTGACCGACTGATGCCATCTCTCAATTTTCCCGTTGCTCTGCGGATAATTAGGAGAAATCCTAACGTGTGTCATACCACTGATCCTGATAAACTCTTTGAAATCCCGGGCTATAAATTGTGGTCCGTTATCTGAGATGATCCTGGGCCTTGCTTCGGGAACCTTTTCCCTGGCTCTTTGCAGTATGATCTCCACATCAGCTTCGGTCATCGATTCACGGATGTCCCAGTGAACGATATACCGGCTGCATCCGTCGAGCACGCTGCACAGGTAATAGAAAGTCCCTGAGATGTTTATATATGACACATCCATATGCCAATGCTCATGAGGCTTCAGGGGTTGGTGAAATCCCGTTCCCTTCTTTGAAGGAGTCGGATTCCACGGACGAAGGAGTCCTTCCCTGTTCAGTACTCGCCAAACCGTAGCCGGACTAACAGCGACTATGTCAGAATCCAGCATCATGAAGGCCAATCGCCGATAGCCTTCGTTAGGGCGCTCATGGTAAAATCGAATGATAGCTTTTCTTTCCCAGTCCTCAAGCCAAAAATCTCGTGGAATCCGGCCATTATGTTCATTGACCATCCCATAACGGGATCTCCAATCATAAAACTTACTCCTGGAGACGCCTAACCAAATAACCAATCGCGCCACCGATATCTCAGTGAGTCCTGACCAGTGGTTGACAAAATCCACAATAGCGTCTCTAACGTCGTGAGCAACCCAGAAAACCCTCAGATCTCCCCAAGACTTTTTTTTAGCGCAACATGCTCTTCCAACAACTCGGCCAAGACCTCGTCCTTACGTCTTACCTTGGCTTGAAGAGCTTCGATACGGCGCTGAATTTCTCGGTCTTTCCCTTTGGACTGCCGTTCAAATGCCGCTGCGCCATGTTCAAAAAAGTCTTTCTGCCACCGATAGAATACAGTAGGCTGAAGACCAAATTCATCACACAAGTCCGACACCGGCACACGATCAATCAAATGTCGCCTTAGAATCCGGACCTTCTCTTCAGGCGTGTAATTCCTCCGCCTCCTCATTCGCAATACCTCCGTGCTCCAGTGACTATTCTAACGGAGGTCTTGTCCAATTCCAACTGAGGCGGCACATTTTAGGTACAGCCTTCTTCTTCGTCTTGACGGCAGATGGATTCCGCTCACGAAGCTTGTGAAGTCTCGAAAGCACCTTACCTTCCGCAAATTCCTCATCCGCCGACAATAACTCCATTTCCTGTTCTTTAGTCCGAGGAGTACCAAGTTCATCGGCCCCAGATCGTATTGCTCCTGCTACCTCGATTAGCCAATCTTTCTGATTAACAAACTCATTCCAGACTTCAGAATCCAACTTCGACCCTGCCCTGAGGCCTTCGCCTTTATACGATGGGTCGAGTCTCAAGAAATTGCACAGCTTCATATAGACGCCAGAAGGGTTTCGGAAAGTCTGTTGGAGGTCACTTTTTGCGTGGATAGGCAATGAATTTAGGACTTGGCTCAGTCCTTGTATTGCTGGATGCTTTTCGCTGGTATGTAGTGGATTTACACTGAAGTAGAGTTCCAACGCCAGAATAAGTTCATCCCGTGTCCAGGGTGGATTTCTCTTCATATTATTTCGCCGACAACGATTATACATTCGACGAATCTCGGTCATTCCACTTTATGTGGGTTTTGAACCTCGTCATCCCGACAATCGTCAACTATAGAAATGTGTGACTGGTCTCTGAAAGACAATAACATAATGTCTAAGGTTAAAAGTATAAAGCAGTAGTCTAAGACAAAGTCATTGAGAAAGTGGGAAATTCTGACTCCATGATTTGAGATGATAGAGCAATAGATACTGGTAAGAACTTGTCGGGCAGTTTTCTATGCTTTACCAGACCAAGTGGGGAAATAACCTTCCATTTCTTGGGGACCCTCATGGGGACCTTTTGTTTGCAAAATCATACTGCCCGCAAAAAGGTCCCCAAGAGTACCCCAGTGGAAATAGGGTAATCCCTGAATACATGTGTCTATGGGGGCTCTGCGGTATTTGTGTGAGGCTATGTCGGTATTCTATCACGGCGGAGACAACGGCTCGAAACCCGATGGGACTGCCGAAGATTTCAGTGGATCACGATTCTCAGCAATTTTCTTTTTTGAACTGCTATTCGGTTTAGGCCCGGTTTTTTGAAAAACCTCAAAATTTTTGGCCCGCATAATTTTTCGGAAAGGCGTCGAGTTTGTTAAATTCATCTTCCAAATTCAGTAATTGTCCACCGATTGAGTTGTGCGATGCCTGAACATATGTGGGACAAATTCTCACCAAAGTCTGTCCGTTCACTAGGCCACATATTCGAAGTGGGAATAAAAGTCGCAATCCACATCATCGGGTTTGTTCTTGGGTCCATATACGATAGTAACATTGATAAAAAAAGAGAGGGACTTCTGTATATTGAGCGTTTTTGGCTTGGTATTTGCTCCGTTAAGCGTGAGAAAAAACAAGTCGAAAGGAGAGACAAAATGAAAAATTCAATCCTATTGCTGGTAATTTTGGTGACACTGGCTAATTCGGCACAGTCAGAAGGGTTTAAAGGTAAACCTCCTGACAATAAAACTCATACGATTTATAATCGATACGGAGTCCAGGAGGGGTTTTACAAGAGAGACAATCAAGGAAATATCCAATTCCAAAACAGGTATGGTGTTCAGGAAGGCTCCATAACTAAAGACGGGAGGATTTTAAATCGGTATGGAGTCCAGGAAGGCTCTATAAAGTAATATTGAATTTGACGGAATTTGAATTTCAATTCAATTTAATTCTATCAGGGACACGGTTTTGGTAATCACAAATCTAAATTGTGGAGATTCCTGTGATGATCGACTATATAGGCGCCAGTGCAGAAGCTTGCGTGTATAGACTGCTCTAAACTAGGCAAGGTGAAATGGGCGGCGAGCACTTTAGAGACATCAAACAGCCAATTTCTTATCGGGGCCAAAAACGCCGAGTTCCATCCATCCACGTCGCTGTCAACGGAGTCCATCAACTGAAGGCGTTTACGTCGGGGTTCTTGAATATTTTGAGGTCCAAAATATTCCGCCGTTTCCGAACAACCTGTTGTGATTAAATCAAGATACATGTAATTGAGTCCAGATCGGTCGCTCTCGGATTCATCAACAGAAAGCGGCTTTCAATATGGCAGAGTTTTGTATGCGCCACATCGATCTCTATGATCTGCATTTGAACAACGTTTTGCGTTCCTGGTTTAAGCTCTTCGTTCACAACTACCTAATTTGTATAGTTGTTTCCAATTAGCCTCACGCCTATAGAACGGCTCAAGCCTGTTCTTAGCGTTTTTGGTCTTTTGGCGGCCCCCCCCCCCCGTCTTCCCGAAACAGCTTAACGGGGCTCAATTTTCGCGTCAGGGGCGTTATTCGCGTTCTTAGGACTTTGTTGGGGCCCCTGAAGAGCAACAACGTCAACTCTTCGGATTTTACGGATTCAGTTTGTCGATTTAGAGCTTCAACAATTCCATAAAACGTTTTAGCTGTCATTGGATTGATGTCTTTTGACTTGCCTTCGGTGAAATAGCATTCTTTTTTAGATTTCTGAGGAGTTGGTAAAGAATTTGGACTGCATGATCGGCATGTTTTAGATAGGCGTTGCTATGTCTTTTCTTATTCTTTCTTTTTTTCTTTACTCTTGAAAGTATACGGACAATAGATAAGCCAGAATTAAGCTTTAATACCAGTCGGTTAACCCCCACAAAGCTAACACAACTTGCGTCGTTTCAAGGTCTTTTCTGTTTACGTCCTTTAACTGAATGCCTATAAAGCATCTATAGACTAATTTTCAAAATGAAGACTTTCCGTAAGATAATCCTTTTCATCGAAAAACCGATTACCACGACAAGGGGAGGATGTGTGACGCTTCCACATTTGACAAGTTCTAAATTGTTGGGAAAAGCGTGTCTTTCCGTAAGGGGAGAGCTATGCATGCGCTTTCTTGGGGACATTTCGTTGGTTAAGTCAGTTTTGAATGTCTGGCCATCTCAGTGCCGGTGCCGAGTCCCTCCTAAATTCCGATTTCTACTCTCTCTCAGTATGGTTCTAATTTCGAAGAACCGAAAAGATGTCTTTCTCGTAACGGGGCCGAAAAGAGTTTAGCGGTCACTGGAATGATGAAAGGATGGCGACCATGATAGTCAAAGCGATTGAAACGGTTGAGAATTTTAGAGACAAACTCGATCAAGACGATACCTCAGGCCTTGGCAAGTTCATTGAGTTGATACAGCATTATTGAACAGCTTAGCATTTGTGGTTTATACTTGGGCAGGTATCGTAGTGGTCCTGTCGATTCTGAATGAGTCTAAAGACCATAGGAGAGACGAGAAGAAAGCAAAAGGCTCAGAATTGGAGGAGTATTACTCCTGATTGATATACAAGTTATTATTATGATGTATCAGCTGGCAGGTCAAGGCAGATGTCTAGCCCTGCCAGCTTGCAGATTCAAATTCCTTCAATGTCAATTTGATCCCTTAAAAAACGCAATGATGAACCGCCCAAGTTAGAAGCTAGTTCAAATTAAGCCTCGATTGTTCTATGATGGCGTTTTAGGAATCATCTTTCAGCCAAAACTTATTCTGAAAGGCAATCCATATTACATTTTAAGGGAATACGCTCTTATGCCAAAATATGAGTTTGAAGGCAAGATCCCGTGGGTCCACCAGACGACCTTTGTTCATCCGCAGGCGGTGTTAATAGGGGATGTCCGAATTGAAGAAGGATGTTATATCGGCGCTGGAGCAGTGTTAAGGGGAGATATTGGACTCATACGAGTTGGGAAAGGGTCAAATGTTCAAGAAAACTGCGTTGTTCACACGTTTCCCGAAAAAGGAACAGTACCTGCATGCGGATACACACATCGGACATTCAACAATCCTTCATGGTTGCGAGATCTGTTCAAATGTTCTCGTGGGAATGGGATCGGTGGTCGCTGATGGTGTAAAGATCCACTCCAACTGCTTGATTGGCGCAAGAAGTTATGTAGATTTCGAGACTCAAATTCCTGAAAATAGCGTTGTCGTTGGCGCTCCAGCCAGAGTCGTTAAATCAATCACACCAGATCAGCTAGAACAGCTCGCAAGAGCCAGAGCACTTTATCAGGATCTTGCCCGCCGTTATCTGAAAAGCTTTCGAGAAGTGGGTTGAACTTTGCATATGCAAGAAGACTTGCACATTTGGCATTTGTCAAACGGAATGACACCCTTTGCGGTCTTTCGCAGAATCCGAAGATGGGCGTTACTGGGTTCCTCTTCTGCTCAAAGAGTTAAAAAGGGGTCGTGCCAGATTTAGCTTGTCCGGGGAAGATACTACCAAATTCATTCTTGCGCCTAAGAAGTCAAGTCGAAGTAAGGGACCGGATTATCTTAAGTCGATCTTGGAAATTGGCCCTGGCGATTTCCTGATCTATATAAACATACCGAAAAAAGGAGAATGCGCAGTCGCGCAAATCGCCGGACATCATCGATTCAGTCGGGTTTGGGATCCTGAACGTAGGAATGGCTGCAGACATTTTCTCCCTTGTACTTATTACGGCGGATTCAATAGAAACTCTTCATTCGTTCACCCTGAGCTTTCCAAAATGATTGGATTGAGAGGACCATTCAGGGATTTAACTAGCATGAAGAAGCACTTTACTGATTTGTTAAACAAGATTTGAGACATTTCGAGTAATCGAAGCATGAATTCCACAGATCGGTTCGGATAAAAAATCAAATGTATCCCCTGTACACCGATTACGTAAAGGACGGGGGCACGGCGAAAATTACCTATGACTTAAGCAATCATCAAAACTACGGATGTAGCTGAAAGACTACAAACCTATAAATAGGTCAAAAAATGGAAAAACTAATTTTATTTGTGGCAATTGTTGCTCTGTTACTTACCGTTAGTTCCGCGAGTCTGATGGCTCAAGCTCAAGGTGGCGAAAATTTCATACGAATCACCGGAGCCGACAGCATGGTGCCCAGAGTCACGGCGTTGGTACGCCTTTTTAAGAAGGTGGAGCCATCAGTCACCATTGAAGTCATATCTGGCGGTAAGGTGGATTCTGGCATACTGGCAGTCATAAATGGAGACGCCGATTTGGCAATGGCTTCCTGCGGAATTCCCGAAGAAGAAGACAACCTGGCATTAGCCAAAGGACTCAAACTGGTTGACCGTGTGATTGGGTATGGAGCAATTGCAATAATAGCTAATTTGTCCTCAGGCGTACAAAGTCTGACGTTGGACGAAATCAAGAAAATATTTAAAGGCCAGATCACAAATTGGAAAGATGTTGGGGGCAACGATAGGACAATAAAAGTTACAAGAACAGGTACCAATTATCCAGGCACACTGATGTTTTTAGAAAACGATTTCATGCAAGCTCCCTTTACTTCTCGGGCGACCGAAGTGAGTAATTTTTCGGAGGTCGTCGATTCTGTGGCCCGCACTATCGGAGGTATAGGATATGTAAGGATTCGTGAGATTACCGAGTCACCGGTCGTGAAAAACAATCCATTGGTCAGAGTAATTTCTGTCGGTCGTGCCAAATCAACTCTCCCCGTTTATCCGAGCCGTGATGCGGTATCGGATCATTCGTACCCGCTTTTACGACCCTACTATGTGGTTTATTCTGAAAAAGCCAAGAAGGTTGTGGTTGAATTTGCAAACTTTCTGGTTAATCAAGGATGGGGGCCGGCCCAGTAAAAAGAGTGTTTTAATTTTGTCTGTTACAATCGGATTGATTCATAAGTTTATTGGCTGGCTTGCCAGATCACAATTGGTAGCTGATGTCGTGGCGACCCTATCCAGGACTTAAAGGAGGAGGGTGAAGAAATCCTTAAGGTAGCTCTGGAAGCGATTAAAGAGGCGGCTACCCAGGACATGAAAGAAACGTCAAAGTTTGGATATGTCTATGGGAAGGTCAAAGAGCAATTTCCCAAGGTTTCGGAGTCGCTTGTTAATACTTCGATTGAGGCGGCGCTAAGACTTTACAAAAGGGCTTAACGGCAAGAGATCAGCCCTTAAAAGGCTGCGATAATCATTTGTGGAAATGGACGAATAAGGTTTTAATTTGGCTCACACCGATTCCATTTCCACAAAATTATTTACAGGTCCCGATTATCTTGAACTATTGTTTCTTCCCAAGCGTTATTAGAACTACGGGCTTCACATCGGCAGGAAGTTTCAAGACCGAGGACAGTTCGGCGTCACGGATTCCACCTACCGTATTGCTCACAAGTCCAAGGGCCTGGGCTTGCAATAATATGTTCTGGTTGGCGTTCCCCGCCTCCAACACGCCGAAATCAACGCCTCTTTCTGGTCCAGACGTAGCCTCGGCGCGCTGGAAAGCCGATCCAATTATAATGGAAACCGGCGCTTTTGCTATCCACAACTGACCCTTGCAAGCCGACGCCATTGGCTTGCGTTGATCTCCATCCATGATCTTTTCTAGCGTATGACGTTCAGCGCGATAGTGGTAAACACCTGCCGTAAGCTGCTGCACCGTGCCGTCGCCGCAGACAAGATACAATTCAATCGGATAGGTTTTCCGAGCCGAAGGTATCACTCTGAGGGTTGCGGAGGATACAGCGTCGACCGGAATTATACCGTTTCCAGACCAAAGGAGCTGTGAAACTTGAGCTAAAGTCAGTGGGGCAGATGAATAGCTTCTCGCCGTGACCCTTGTGGCCAGCGCTTTTTCGACGGAGACCTTTCCGTCCAAGATCGGACGAGGAAGGTTTATCTCATCAGCGCGGCTGATTGTTCCAGGAAGGTTCAGAGCCAGGGTAAACATGATTATAATGAAAAACGATGGCAATGACGGGCTATTTCTCATGAAAAGGTTACCTCGCTGTGACTTTTTCAGTAATAGCGGCTATTCGGACCTTATATCAGCGAAGCTATTCCAAGGGAATTTTTTATCGTTTTGAGGTCTGACAAAAGATTGACACCCAAAGAGTTCGATCCCCTTAAACAGAGGAGGTCGCCCTCCCCTGTTCAGACCAAATCTTTAGCAATATATCTCCCTATCCATTGGCGCTTTCTGATCAAAAATTGGTTGTGCCGACACAACTACTCGGTCCGTCATTTCCACCACTTCGTAGTCTGTTCCGAATTCCCCAACATATTGTAAAGTCGGATATTCTGACTTACAGAGAAATCCTCGCATGGACGATATTAGTCCTTCACTATACTTTTTCATTTTCCCCTCCTAGCCTCAAAAATGGTTTAATGGTATGGATTGTGGACTGATCGAATCAGAGGATCAACGCCTCAATAGAAAACCTCTTTGTGACCGCTTGGGATCGACTCAGGATCAGCCAAAGGATGTTTGGCAAGAACGAATATTTATGAATTAAACCACACAGAGAATCGAGTCACATTCAGCTCAATAAACGCAGGCGTCCTATTGAAATGCTAGAAAAAGAATTAACAACAATTCTGGAATGATGATCTATAAGGTCTGGTGGCTTTCCCCAATTCCCATGCCCCCCTAAACAAGCCCATATCGATGCCAAAACAAGATTTCCAAGCGTCAGAGTCAAAATCAATAGAATAACTTTTTTGTTCAGGCATTGACTCGCCTCCTTGGGTCTATAGCAACACCAGGCGCGCTCAACTGGATCTTTGCAGTTTACGCTGCCTGTTCTGAGTCACCCTCGAAACTTTGTTTGGAGTCTCTTACGGTTGACAACCTGTCAAACTGTGTAAGGACGAACGAATTAAAAAAGTAATGACAAACCAATAAGTTGTCCTGTACCATAGAATCAGTGTCGAAGAATTTGATGTTTCCGCTCTGAACAGGATTAAGACAATTCTCGTCGGGGTTCGTACATATTGGGAATTTCGTTTTAACTGGAGGCGTCCGGATGGAGAATCATCCATCAAATGCAGTAAACCGTCGAGCGCAGCCTAAACCAGTCATGCAACCAACAGGCGGGTCCGACTTGAGGGCCAATTTCATCGTGATGCTGGTAACCTTCGCTGCCGGAATAGTTTTGATGGGGCTCAAGTTCTTAGGCTACTGGATTACCGGTTCATCCGCAATTCTCTCTGATGCCCTGGAATCTATAATCAACGTTGTTGCAAGCGGATTCGGGCTTGCTAGCATAGTCTTTTCAGCTAAGCCCGCCGATGAAGACCACCCTTATGGTCATGGAAAGATTGAATTCTTTTGCGCTGGATTCGAGGGGGCGCTCATAATTGCCGCAGCGGTAGGGATTTTCTTTGAGGGCATCAAGCAGGCCCTACATCCACAGGACTTACCCAATCTTGAGAAAGGGTTAGTGTTTCTCGTTCTGGCCGGTCTGGGGAACCTTGTCCTTGGACTGGTCCTGCTTAAGGTAGGGAAGCGTACGAATTCAATTGTCCTTCAGGCTGACGGCAAACATCTCCTTACAGACGTTTTCACGTCCGGCGCAGTTCTTATCGGTCTGGTACTAGTTTATTTTACAGGATGGATTAGATTCGACGGTATTATTGCATGCGTCGCTGGAGGGAATATCGTTTTCTGGGGCTTCAAACTTGTCCGGCAGGCATACAGCGGATTGATGCACGCCTCGGATCCCGAACTGTTGGATGAAATCTGCGATTTCTTGTTACTCCAAAAGAAGGATTTGTGGATCGATGTACATCGTCTTAGGGCCTGGAAATCGGGCAGCAGGGTACATGCGGATTTTCATTTGGTCCTCCAGCGAGAATTGCCCCTTGAGGCTGCCCACCGGGAGGTCAAAGAATTGGAAAAGATTTTTTTGGACCACTTCGGTGTTACATCTGAAGTGTTGATTCATCTTGACCCATGCGTCGAGCCGGATTGCCATGTCTGCACTTTCGACCCATGCAATCTTCGGCGTGAAAGAGCAATCCTTAAAAAAACATGGAATCGGCAGGCGCTTACCACTGGGGTTGTTTAACCGGTAGAAAAAGATTTCTATATGGAACGATTTGAATCGCGAATTGTCGCTGAAATAATAAGGACGTGGAATCGGATTGAATGAAATGAATAAGCGGAATTTTAGAATCTGGCTCGGTCTTCTCATAGCGCTTTTTCTAGGATCTCTTGGATCTCTGGACCAGGTGTGGTGTTTTGAGGGAACCGGATGCTGTGATACGCAAAAAGAGCCTGATAGTATCCCGCTTACTCCGGAATCATCGCATCAGTGTCCCGGCTGTTCAGACATTCCGGTTTTTGCGAGCGCATTTCGGCCAGGAAATTCTCGACTTGCCTGCGCTGCTTCGGACAATTTTCAAGCTGCTCACGCCGATTCTTTCCTTGACGCCTTGTTGTGGACAGGCGCTTCCTCGGATGGTTCATTTTTCCGAGCGCCCATTGCTGTTTCCAGATCTTTGGCTTTTCTTCGTACGGTTGTCCTCATCATTTGACCCTCACCAATCCCTAATTCGTTAATTTTGCAGTCTAGATCAAGCTCACGGATGGATAGTGGAACACAATTCCATTAAGAGCCGGTAATTCCCGAGAAAACGGTTGCGGTGGAATTCAGGTTTTTACCTTTCACAAGCAATCAACTCGAAGAGTTCTGGTGAAGAAAATGTCCTTCCGAAGCGCCTATCAAGATTCAGCTTGTTTCACGCAGTTCATCCTAAGAGGAGTAAGTCAATGAGTTTTGAGAAACAGTTCGACGATATGATAGAAGCCGGGAGGAATGTCATTGATACTGATTTTGATCCGGTTGCTTTTCAACAGTGGCGAGCGCATGCCATCACTTGCCTTAGCTCATTAATGGAGCACGATCCTGCCTACGCCAATTACTTCATAAAGCCTCTTCACTCAGAGGCCCATCCAAGGACACCTGAATGCCGGTTTTTAGAGAAAGGGAGCCAGATTGCGAGCCACAGTCTCGATCTCGTCCCACAAATTACGGTAGATCTTTGAGGGTCCGAGAACAAGAGGAGAAATATGAAATGACCGATTATATAGTTTTTACGAGGATCTTTAAGACCCCAAACAAATCTGCGAACAAACCTCACAAAATATGGTTTGTTCGTTTCTTTCCTCAAAACATTCCGGGCAATAACGCCTCTTGTGTTTTTGTCAGTTGTCTCGATGACAATCGGATTCTTACTTCAAACTGCGTCCGCAGCAGAGCAAAATAACCAACCTGCAGTCGGCGCCCTTGAGGAGTGCCGAAATCTTGCAGAAGCAGGAAATGCAGAAGCCCAGTATAAACTCGGCAAAATGTATGAGGAGGGGTTGGGGGTACCGCAGGACTCCAAACTGGCCGCCAAATGGTATCTAAAGGCCGCGGAAAAAGGAAACGGTCAAGCTCAATACAAAATGGGAACTATGTACACACGCGGGAGAGGTGTTCCCAGAGACATCATGGAAGCAGCCAAGTGGTTTGCCAAAGCGGGACGACAAGGCTATGAGCCAGCCAAGCGACAGATTCAAGAAACCGGAGGCAATTTGAAAGACCAACTACTGAAAGATCCCCTGGGAATGTTCCAGCGAAAAACTGGAGGTTGATCGGCGACTGGGATTGCAACATCAAGAGGAGGTTTATCAGCACTACATGACTGGCCAACCTCGTAAGATGTCCATCGGCATGATCAGAAAAGTTTCATTCGTCTCAAATAAATCTCGAAGAGGAGTCACAAATGATTTGTCCTATCTGTAACGTTGACTTATTGATGACTGATCGGCAGGGAATCGAAATCGACTATTGCCCGAAGTGTCGCGGGATATGGCTCGACAGGGGAGAACTGGAAAAAATCATAGAGAAATCGAATGCCCCATCTCAGTCTTTTCCTGATCGCGAGAATCGTCATCTGCGATCAGAACATGATCACAAATCCGACCATCACCACGACAAGCGGAAAGAATCCTGGTTCGGTAAGGTCTTCGATTTTTGATTAAGTCCGGGCGGTCTGGTTTGTACAGGTTTCACCTGACAGCTAGGCCGCCCTTTTCAGGAAACAAAGGGAGGCGAATCATGGGAAAATTGGCCCAATACACTGTTCTCACAACATTGCTATTGGCAATATTGTCTCTTTTCGCCGGTCTGTATGCTGACGATGACCACATCCGTCATACTACAAAAAACGTGACAATTTCGGGAGCCCTTTTACACCCGGAGAAAGATAAAGGCAATGAAGCTACTGGGGAAGTGGCCGCTTTGCTGTTCGCCATCGCCAATATAACTATTGCGATAAGCCTTGCGTCGAAAGCGGCCTTAAAGCTCTCAGTTCTTTCTACCCATACGAAGGAAAGAATCAAGCGCATAAATCAGACTCAAAAGAGATTTGGCATGCCTTTCCATTACTTGATTAACCCGCTGGCGATAGTCTTGGCGTCTGTACATTTTTTCCTGTCGTATTGCCGGTCTACCTTTCTGCCCGAATGGGGTCTATTCGTCGTGGCTTGCTTGGCGTTAATTGGCCTCTTGATCAAATTCAGAATAGCTCCACGAGCTATAAGAAAGTGGACTTATCTGGTTCATACCAGTCCGTTGGTATCGGCCTCGCTTTTGTTAATGCTTATTGTGGGTCATTCCATCATGGATTGATTCATTGGCTGATTTCTTTTATTGAGGTGACTCCCCGGAAAATTTTGGCGACATTGAGAATGAAGAGTCCAGATTGTATTTTTGTCTGACTTACAGTCCTATCATCGTGGAGAATTGCTGGAATTTACTACTAAGCCTCTGATAATGGTCGAAAGGAGAGGTTAAATCACAATATGGGTTGTCTCTAATTCTCTTGAGACGTAATTTGAAAAACAAACGCAAGAACGGTCAGGAACGCTCCGAGACCAAGATGAATAAAAGTTAACTAATCTAGAAGCAGTCAGGAGGAAGATTAATGGGCGGAATGTTAGGATTCCTTAGGAGCTTTGGTATCGAAAAACTTGGAAAAGTAGGCGAAACTATCACTCAGAAAATCGTTTCCTGGGACCCGGAGACAGCGTCTCAAGCTGAGATCGAAGAGATGATCCGCGAACTTGATAAAATAACCGGCGAGGCGGGTAAAGCCAGGGCAGTATACGACCGAGACCAGGCCGAAACTCTTGTGGCTCAAAAAAATTACGACAAATTACTTTCCGCCGCTGAAATATTGAACAAGAGACTCGAGGAAAGTCAGTCAGCGGGTGATCAAGCTAAAGCCCAGGAACTAACAAATAGCTTAAACAAGCTTATGAAAAACTTAGAGGAATTGAAGCCAGAGGTCGAACGAGAAGCTCAAGAGACTGAAGAGGCCAACGCTTATTTCCAAGAATTGGAAGAATTGGCCCAAGTTACTGCGGATAAGGTCAAAACGGCTAAGGACACTTTGGAAAAGGGCCGCAGAGATATGAAGCGAGCCGAATTGGAACGTCAACGTGGACAGGCGAGGGCAGATAAGGTTCAAACAACGGCGGGGCTGAAAAGCCAGACTTCCAACCTAGGCGTTGCCTTGGCAGCGATGAATCGACAAACTGAGAAAGCGAAAGCTGCAGCGGCTAGCTCGGACATGAAAGCTAAACTTCTTTCCATCGAACCGAATGGGCAAGATGACAATATAAAGTCGGCTTTGGCTGAAGTGGCTGGCGAACCTGAAACCAAGACATTGTCTATTTCTGATCGTCTGGCCAGCCTGAAGAAGAAATAACGTGCATCTGAATATATAGCCGTGGGTGGAGTAACCGGGCCGGGTACTCCACCTGTCACACAAGTCGAAGGTAATGTCGGGATCAGGAATCGAGAACCGCTACACGAGTTAAACGTTAGAGGGGGGGCCGAGGCGCTCGGGAATTTTCCGAACTCTAACGACTGGAAAAGCGATTTGTAGAAGTTCCCTAAAAACATCGCATGAGCATTATTCAAGCAATTTTGAATACGTCCGATTTTTCCCCGTGCCCATTACGATGGTCTTTTCATCGACCATACCAGGTGACCCAAAATATGCGCAATCAACGTTCCCTTTTGGGTCCGCCGTGCTTAGTTGTCCCTAACCTAGCTGTTTATTAAAGTATTCCATAAGATTCTTTGACATTCATAACTCCTTATTCTTCCGCAAAAACTTAGCAATTTCTATTTCGAGTCTAGCATCGGAGCTTGTATTTATGCAAATATCGAGGTCACTGACTATACACAATCTTCACGCTGCTCTCGCGCACCCCTAGACATCCTGGCGTGTAACCTAACCTATTCCGACATCTCACCCCCCAATTAGAAGTTAAATAGAATATCGTAGTGTTTGTTATAGTTGGCTTTTCATGGATTTTATATGGACGCCCTCTATCACGGTCCTCCTGACGTGTGACAGAAGGCGTCAGTTTGGTAGACTTAGGTTAGCGACAAATCGGAAGCCGCTGACCTAATTTTCAGGGAGTTGATAGTTATGTGACTTTGGGGTCAAGGAATATTCCAGTGATTCCCTTAATAAGGGTGAACCACAGTAAATATATGTAACAAAAAAATAAAGCATTTCGGGTCACTCAGAAGTGGGGGGGAAAGAAATCTTCCAAGGTCCTAAATGCTTGAAAGTATTATCGCATATTAAGACAGGTTGTGTCAAGTTTTCGACTTCGGCTCTCTGCGCCTGTGTTATTCAAACGGATCGGAATTGGGAGCGAACTTCGGACGGAAGACAAACCCTGCCGACTGATATTAAGGCGCCAGACCAATGCGTAACCCTTTGATAAAACTCACATGGGGAATTAAGTGGTCCGATATTCGGGTACATTTACTCGCCTCACTTCTGTTATAAATGCTTTGTAACTCACAGAAGGTTTCTTCTCTATAGCGAACCTACCAATTAGCTTAGGCTTTTGAATGAGATTGGTCTGTTTAGCTCAGTCGGCACTACTATGCTTACCTTTGGCAACGGTAAAACTGTTTTTATTATTCTAATCTGAAACGTTTTTGAGTTATCCGGATCATGCTTTGTAGCTGTGGGCCTATTTTTGAATTACCTTCCCAAGCTAATTTTCGACAGAACTGCTTGGAATTGGAGGCAAAATAAGGTTTTTATCCATAGCGAAAACTGAATCACAATGCGAAGGCAGAAGTTATGAAAATGCTAGGAAACAA
>CAVQDX010000022.1:0-5928 GCA_963711335.1 uncultured delta proteobacterium
AGTTGGGTGGACGGAGGAATTCATTTTATGTCACTGGCACGTAAACAGTGAAAATAGCTCCGTTTCCTTGTTCGCTTGATACTTTTATTTGCCCGCCCAGTCTTTGCAGTATTCCGAAGCTGATCGACAAACCTAACCCGGTCTTTTCGTCGTCTTTCTTGTCGCTGACGAAAGGATCAAATATCCGTCCCAAGAGATGTTTCGGTATACCTGGTCCATCGTCCGAAATCTCTATAATAATTTGTTTGTCGAGCCCCGAACTTAAACTCGTTTTGATTCCAATTGTTCCATTTTTCCCGATAGCCTCAATGGCATTGTCAAGAATGTTAAGAAACACTTGCTGAAGTTGAGTAGGATCTGTGCTTACGCGAGGAATTAGGTCATCGTACTGGGTATTAATCTCAATGCTGCGAAAAGACGCTTCACTCTTAAACAAAATTACGGTATCGGCCAGGATACGGTTGATATCCACAGATTCTTGAATTGGGGCGATACGTCGTCCGAAGCTCAAAAGATGGTGAGTCACTGTCCTGCAGCGATCCACCTGATCTCGTATCTTGTTAACGCACTGCTGTAGTTCCTGAAAGTTTTCGCTTCGTTCCACGTCTTCTTCCTCGAGAAGGTCTTTCATCCACCCCGCTTTTTCTCCGATTATCGCTAAAGGATTATTTATTTCGTGAGCTATACCTGCGGCCATTTTACCTAAAGCGGCCATTTTGGTGGATTGTATCATCGGGTCTAATCGCTCAGCGGTCCGTTCGGTTATGTTGGCCACGTAATTCGTAATGTAGGACCCTAATAGAATTGCGCTCAGCCCTACTAGCAATACAAACGAAGCAAAAATAGGGAGCAGGGTATAAGCGCTTTCCAATACTCCTTCCAGCGCCAGAGTGTCATGGTTTGCCGCAAAATTTATCAAATAAAGATAGCCGCTGATTGCAATGGCCATAACTGGCGCGAGCGACAAACAAAGTATTGCGATAACAATTTTGAGACGCAGTATTCTGAAAAATAGCTTGTTCACCAAAATCCTCTCGCGACGATTAGTGTTCATATCTGTGGACTAGAGCGCATGGTGCGTGGCGCAAGACGTTTAGTCACTGTACAAGATGATGCAGAGCTTCCCCTATCTTCTCGATTAACTTTTCGATGTGTATCGGCTTCAAAAGGTAGTCGAATGCTCCAAAGCTCGCGGCCTTCCTGTGTAGTGCCTAGACCAGTGAGAAGAATTACCTGGATTTCTGGATGGTCGGCTTTAATCTTCTTAAGAACCTGTAGCCCCCCCGTTCCGGGCATGAGGACATCAAGAACCACAACATGGGGCGAAAATGTTTCTATCTTGTCGAAAAGCTTCTTCTCCATCACTGGCCTCCATGATTTGAATACCTCTTCTCCGCAATCGCTCCGCTAAAGTGGATCGATATTCCTCTTCATCATCGACAAGAAGCACTCGCCAATTTTTCATGCTGGCTTTCCCTAAATATCCAATGACTGACAAGTCGATATTATCGCACAAGACCTGAGCTGTTTCCAGACATTACAATTTTCAGGCGATTGTTTTGCAGATCCGTGAATGGTAGTATGAGGCATGGAGGCTTACTCTGCATGCCGTTAATACAATCCGAATATAAAGCTCCCTTGTTTTGCTCAAATCCTCACATTCAGACTGTAGTCCCTACACTTTTTAGAAAGGTTTCGGGAGTAAGCTACTGTCGTGAACGAATCGAGACCGCTGATGGTGATTTTCTTGATCTGGATTGGTCAAGGGTTGGTTCTAAACGATTGGCCATAGTGCTTCATGGTCTAGAGGGAAACTCCACCCGCTCTTACATAATGGGAATGGTTAAAGCGCTGAATCGGAAAGACTGGGACGCTCTAGCCATGAATTTCAGGGGATGCAGCGGTGAGCCGAACAGGAAGTTACGCATGTATCACAGCGGAGAAACCGAAGACCTGCAGACCGTGATCCGTCATGTAACAGCCTCGGGAGAATATTCTGATTTGGCTCTCGTGGGGTTCAGTCTGGGAGGCAATGTGATCCTGAAGTACCTTGGAGAGCGGGGACATAATATTTCTTTTCCGGTCGCAGCGGCGGTGACGATGTCCGTACCTTGTGATCTAAAAGCGTCCTCACTTCGAATAAGCTCATTGTCGAATCGTCTGTACCTGAAGAGATTTCTTCGAATGCTGTACGAAAAGATGAAGGCAAAGGCTGTGATGGATCCTGCAAAGATTGACATCAGCGGATACGAAAGAATCAGGACCCTGAAGGAGTTTGACGACAGATACACAGCCCCTTTGCACGGGTTCAAGGATGCCTTTGATTATTATGAGAAATCTTCAAGCCTGCGGTTTCTTGGAGAAATAGCTATACCAACTCTGTTGGTAAACGCTTCAGATGATCTATTTCTTTCCCGGTCGTGCTACCCGGACAAAGAGGCTGAATCGAATCCCAACCTGTTCCTGGAGATTCCGAAGCATGGGGGGCACGTTGGGTTCATGTCGTCCAACAAAGACGGAGAGTATTGGTCAGAGACCCGAACTCTCCGTTTTCTGGAAAACGCCCTCCAACCTTCTGTGAAACCGCATGGCCGGACACAACATAGACCCGAAAAAATCACCAAACACCAGAGTTGTGACTAAGTGACTACCTTAATCAACATCCGACATTCGGTTTTTTCGGGGCTGGTTTGGTAGGGATTGCCTGGTCAGCAGGAGCGGTTTTAGTCTGGTCCGCCTCTGGAGACTTTTCTACACCCGCTGGCGCCTCAACATTTCCGGTCTTTAAAACTTGTCCACCCTTAGAGGATTCATAAACTGGTAAGCCAGCTTTTATCCACGCCTCACTGCCACCCTCAAGATTTCTCGGTTTCTTGAAGCCGTTGCGTTCCAGTATCCCAGCCGCCATGCTCGAACGATAAGCGGAATTACATACAACTACGACTGGTTCCATCGGATCCAGGAGGCTGGATGTTTGCGCAAGTTTGTTTAAGGGAAGATTGAGAACTGTTCCAATTCTAAGCCCCATCCATTCGGAAGGTAAACGGACGTCCACCACCAGAGGAGCGTCGCCTTTCAGCATTGACGAGTGGAGTTCCTGTGGAGTTATAGGGGAGCCGGCTGTGACCGGCAGGCCAGATGCCTTCCATGAATCTAAACTTAAAACATCAGCCGCGTATCCTACTCGATGGAGCCTGAAAAGCGCTTCATTAAGATCTTCAGGAGAGCCGACCAGAACAAGTTTAGCTCCCCATGGAACGATTGTTCCCACCCAGGTTTCAAATCGGCCCCTAAGCGCAATATTCACAGAGTTTGGTATGTGTCCTTCAGCGTACGCCTTGGCGTCTCTGATATCTACAATGTAAAATTTGTGTGGATCTGTAAGATCTTTTGAGGGAAGGAGCTCCGCAGGGAGTGAGGCTGTCCAGTTCACCAGGGCCGGCCCTTCACGGTTCATTTTGGCGTTATGGCCAAAATATTGGGGCGCTTCGGGAAGCCCTTCCAGGAGAGTCGCAACGAACTCTCCCTTCTTGGTGTGTTGGAGGTAAGAATTCGTTTTTCTTTCTTTACCTATGGTGGAATTAGGTTCCTCGCTCAGATGTGCGCCGCAGAGTGATCCTGCCCCGTGGGCTGGCAAAATCATAACATCGTCCGGGAGCCTACTTATTTTGTTTGTCCAGGAATCGTACATTGCGCCGGCAAGCCATGCAGCGGAAATGGTTCCGCCCATGAGGTCCGGTCGGCCTACACTGCCGGCAAACAAAACGTCCCCAGTGAAAAGTAATTTGGGTGAATCAGGTTGATCCTTGGAATAAACGGCGCAGCACATTCCGTCCGGTGTGTGCCCGGGCGTATCAATGAATTTCAAAGTGGCCTGGCCAATTTGCAGCGTAGTCTTTTCATCTAAGGCTTTAAATGGGTATGAAACACCGGATTTGTGACTCTGATAAATTGGGACCCCAAGCGCTTTAACCATCTCAGCGTGACCCGCCACAAAATCAGCGTGAGAATGTGTCAAATAGACGCCCTTAATGGCCACCCCTTCTTTCTTGGCTGTATCAAGATAGAAGGAAATGTCTCTGACTGGGTCTATAATCAGCGCTTGACCGTCGCTGATCAACATGTATGAGTAGATTGACAGAACTGGTAACACAAATTGGATGACCTTGAATCCTGGAAACGTATATGTATTGACTATGCTGTGAGCTGAGGCGTCCTCTCCGTGGGATGTGGACTCGGTGTCCTTGATCTCCGCGGCGTACGAGAGGGGCCCCGTTACGAGACTTATAAATATTATGAAAAGAACAAATAGACGTTTCATAGTTTCAGTAACCTCCTATCAGATTTGAACTGAACGAATAAGCTTAAAAAGAGTGGACACAACGATGATCAATATCAGTCATACGTTACTGAATCAAATCATGAATACCTTGATGATCGATTCAGCCTGTCAGTGATTTGTGATACTATTTTCCTCCAAAGATCGAAACCTTGAAAGGACGGATGTCCCTGAAAGTAAATTCAACTTCATCTGTTAGTGTACACGGCGTATCAGAGTATCAACGCCTAGTCAAGAATACGTGGAGTCTACATTTCACCCTTCAATTTTAATAAAAGGTGAAGACAAACGAACAAACAGGAATTTTAATGATAACGCTTTTTATTACTTATGCTCTGGTAGGGGTCGTGGCTGGGATACTCGCTGGTTTGCTTGGAGTAGGCGGAGGCCTGGTGATAGTTCCTATGCTTGTATATTGCTTTACCGGTCAAGGCGTTTCCTATGAACAGATCATGCATCTGGCTCTGGGAACCTCGATGGCCAGTATCATGTTTACTTCAATTTCCAGCTTCATGGCTCATCATCGGGTTGGAGCGGTACGATGGGACATTTTTAGGGGAATAGTAATTGGGATCCTTGTCGGGACGTTTTTAGGGTCGTGTGTCGCTGCTCGCCTATCAACTGCATTTCTGAGCGTCTTTTTCGTAATTTTTCTCTACTATGTGGCGATCCAAATGGTCCTCAATCGTAAACCTAATGCGACAAGGGGCCTTCCTGGTAAGCTCGGTATGTTTGGAGTGGGGAATATTATCGGCGCTGTATCGAGTTTTGTGGGAATTGGTGGAGGCAGCCTATCGGTGCCGTTTATGATTTGGTGCAACGTGCCTGCGCATGTCGCCATAGGGACATCCGCCGCCATTGGTTTCCCTATTGCCGTCTCTGGGACGGCAGGTTACATTTACTCAGGATTGCATACGCCAAACTTACCCGATTTCTCCTTTGGATACGTTTACCTACCAGCCTTTGCCGGGATTGTTTGCGCAAGCGTGCTCACAGCGCCATTGGGCGCTAGACTTGCCCATCGTCTGCCGGTCAACAGACTGAAACAGGTATTCGCTGTCCTCCTTGCAGTGATGGGGACCCGCGTTCTTTTTGGGCTGATTTAGAAAGTCATTGGCCAAGACAAAGAGCCCCAGAAGTTTTTAGTCTATGTTATTGTCAAAAAACCTCTCTATTGAACAATCGAAGAGATGGCCTTATTTTATTCGCGAGAACCAGCGCGGTCGACAGGTAACATTACTAGATTCGGAATTGACCGTATTCGGAGGACTCGGCATGAAAAAAATGCCATACATGTTAATTACTCTCTTCTCGATCCTTTCTTTATCAATCGGTGATGTTGCGGCTCGTGGCCCTGACGAACGGAAAGATCGAGGAAAAAACATTGGCTCTGTTCATCAACACGGTGGGGGGGTGACCAGGCAGGTTACGCCATCTGTTAGAAATCCTCCTGTTAACAGGCCACAACCTACAGGTCAGTTTTCCAAGCCACGAGGGGGCGAACATTCGAAACCCAATTTTTCAGGTCAAAACAGATCAGTCAATCCCCAGACTATTCAGCCACAAATGAATGTTAAACCGGGAGGCGG
>CAVQDX010000023.1:0-5400 GCA_963711335.1 uncultured delta proteobacterium
TTTGCTGGAGGCGTATGAGACCCCAAGAGTGAATATCCTTAAATTTTCAGATCCTTCTCTTGATGGACTTTCAAGACCGGTGAACATTATCCAGATTACGGATCTCCATTATGGAATGTTTTACTCAGGATCAGCTCTCAGAAATCTCATCAGAAGACTTAATTCCATCGAAGCTGACGCCGTTGTCGTGACCGGGGATATTTTTCATTCGCCTATGACCTCAGTTGAACCGGTCGGTCCAATCTTACGCAATCTAAGGAAACGGTCATGGGGAAATTTCGCAGTAATGGGAAACCATGATTTTTACGCGGGGGTTCATCGTTCTATAAAGACAATTCAAGAAGGTGGGCTCAGGCTTCTTAGAAATGAATGGATGACGTTTGATGAGGGAGAAACGAAAATTCATCTGGGTGGTATTGATGATCCCAAGGTAAACTGGCTCACCGGCAAAGAAATTCCAAATTTTCATGAGTTCACAAGAAAGAAACCTCGAGCGCCCGGCTTCTACATATTGCTGAGCCATCGGCCCGTCGTTTTTCCTCTGGCGGTAAAAGCCGGCATCAACTTGACATTAGCTGGACACACGCACGGTGGGCAGTTCACAATCCCAGCGCCTGGGGCATCCAGACCGTGGAGTCTTGCAGGGCTGGTATCTCCCTACACTTTGGGATTGTATGAATCAGGACAGTCTCGCATGTATCTTAATAGTGGGGTTGGACTCACATTTGTGCCGGCCAGGATCAATTGTCCTCCCGAAATAGCTGTAATTCGCCTCGAACCGCCCGGCAAAACGGCGGCCAACACGACAAGTTAAAAGATGGGACAAAGCGTGGCGGATACGCAATCACATAACTCAACGCATTTGGAATTGGTTTTCCATGGATGGGAAAGACGGTTTACAGCGGAAGTTTCCCGTTTCAACGAAATGAAAGAGTATTACGAATCGATCGGGTTCGAAACGTTAGAGATGGACGGAGCAATAGGTGAAGAAACCGAATGCAGGAGTTGCTTGGATGCTCCAGGTGTTGAAGGCAGGTATAAGACTCTTTACACCAGAAGAGGTAGCTCCGACCGTAACTCGAGGGATAATGACATGTTCTGAAATAATTGAAATGTGAAGCCCTGTGAACATTATTAACTTTCTGGATTTATCATCTGCGTCATTTCCTTGCGAAAAAGAATGCCCAAAGGAGTTTGGCAAATTTTTTCCCTTGAACTTGAACGATTTTTATAAGAGGTATATTAATTAGGGTTGGTTAAATGAGAATTATTTCCGGAAGCCTTAAAGGCCTACGGTTCCCTCTCCACGTGAGAGCCCAAATAAGGCCAACATCAGAAAGGGTCCGGGAAGCTCTTTTCAGTGTTCTCGGAACCGTTGTCACGGGCGCCAGAGCGCTGGATTTGTTCGCGGGCTCTGGTTCTTTGGGATTGGAAGCCCTTAGTCGCGGAGCAAAAAGCATAGTTCTTGTGGAAAAGGACAAGCGACTGGCTAGGAATTTGGTTGAATTCAGTCGAAACAACAAGCTGATCGATGAGGTAGAAATCCTGAATATGGACGCCAGTCAAGCGTTGAGTGTTCTTGCAACTCGCAAAGACAAGTTTGAAATAATTTTCCTGGATCCTCCTTATGATAGTGATTGGCTCGTGCGGTTGTTCTCGAACAGTTCTTTTATGAATTTATTATCTCCCGAAGGACTGCTGATAACCGAGAGATCCAAGATCAACAGCGAGATGGAAAAGTTTCAGAAGGTCGGTCTGGAAAAGACGTTTTACAGGAATTATGGTTCCTCCGTAGTTGAAATATTCGCATCCATAAGATCGGAGTCGAAATCAAATTTGGAGTCCAACTGAAGTTATGAGGAAAAAAACAGCAATATATCCGGGTACGTTTGATCCTTTTCACAATGGGCATTTGGAAATCATTCACCGGGCGCTGGGCGCATTTGATCAGATCATAATCGCTCTGGGGCTAAACCCTGAAAAGGAGACACTCTTTTCTCTGGACGAACGACTAGACATGATTCGCAACAGTGTGAACGGTGATCCCCGCATTCAGATCGATTGTTTTGAAGGATTGCTGGTCAGGTACGCTGAAAAAAAGAAAGCTTGCGCAATAATTCGAGGATTAAGAGCGGTTTCAGACTTTGAATACGAATTCCAACTCGCTTTGATGAATAGAAAGCTGAGTCGAAAGATTGAAACCTACTTTCTTATGACCGCCCACAGGTATCTATACGTAAGTTCTAGGATAATAAAGGCCACTGTATATGCTGGCGGTTCCCCGGAGGGCCTGGTCCCGGAGTATGTATTGAGAATTCTCAAAGAAAAGTTTCCGATTGGTCGAAGCAGCCATGGGACAAGTAATAAGAGCAGGAGTTAATATGAACAAAATCCTATCTGAGAGAGCCGATGAACTTAAACCTTCGGCTACTCTAGCTATATCCGCCAAGGAAAAGGAATTGAAGAGTCAAGGCGTTGATGTAATTGGATTCGGGGCTGGTGAACCCGACTTCCCTGCTCCCCTGAGAATTCGTGAAGCGGCAAAAAGATCACTTGATAGAGGCGAGACCTTCTACACTCCGGTTCCTGGAATTTTGGAACTGCGAAAGGCTGTGGTCCAGAGGTTCCAGGAAGATTACGGACTTAGTTACAAACCGGAAAACATTGTCGTTTCCTGTGGCGCAAAACATAGCCTGTACAACATATTCCAGGCGATTGTGAACCCAGGGGACGAAATAATATGCCCTGCCCCTTACTGGGTTTCGTACCCAGAAATGATATCCCTAGCTGGTGGCAGACCAATAATAGTGGAAGCTTTTGAAGAAAATATGTTTGAGCCTAATATCGAGACGATTCGATCTCGAATCACTTCTTCTACCAAAGCCATCATTCTCAATTATCCGTCAAATCCGACCGGCGCCATGTATTCAAAGGAATTTCTTGAACAACTCGCCGTCGTCGTAGCCGAAAGAAATATCCTGGTAATTTCGGACGAGATATATGACAAACTTCTTTTCGACGGAAAGAAATATACGCCATTCGCTACTCTGCCTGGGATGAAATCTCGGACTATCACCGTTAATGGGGTGTCCAAAACTTATGCGATGACAGGCCTCCGTATTGGATATCTGGGTACGGACATTATGGATGTTGTAAAGGCCGTTACCAATATTCAAAGCCAGTCCACCTCGAATCCGAGCAATACGGCTCAGGCAGCGGCAATTGAAGCCCTTACAGGCCCACAGTTGGAAGTATCTGAAATGCGCTCGATTTTTGAGCGTCGCAGAGACTTGATGATCAAGCTTGTGAACCAGATCCCTGGTCTTTCTGTGCCAAAACCTGATGGAGCGTTCTATGCCTTTGTCAATATTTCCAAGTTGCTTGGAAAAACCGGGATTTCCAGTTCAAGCGATTTTGCGGGTACCTTCTGGAAAAACACCATGTAGCGTGCGTCCCCGGTGGCCCATTTGGTTCTGATAATCATGTCCGACTTTCTTTCACGACAAAGGAAGAAATTATAATAGAAGGCATGAAGAGGATACAATTGGCATGCGCTGAGATAATTAATGGCGGATGAACGGCCGTTAATTCTCCTAACAAACGACGACGGCATTCATGCTGAAGGTTTGCGTCGACTCAAGGAGATCTCAGAGACCCTGGGAGATGTTGTCATAGTCGCTCCCAACACTGAACAAAGCGCTGTTGGACATTCAATAACATTGTATGATCCAATAAAGGCGCATGAAGTTCTAAAGCATGGGGCTTTTTACGGCTACGCGATCGGAGGAACCCCTGCAGATTCGGTAAAATTGGCCATACATTACCTGCTGCCACGTAAACCCGATCTGGTTATATCCGGGATAAACAATGGGGCAAATCTAGGAATAAACGTTTTGTATTCGGGCACTGTGTCTGCGGCTACAGAGGCCGCCATCCTGGGCGCTCCAGCTATGGCTGTCTCGGTAGCCGCAAAGAAAAATCCTCCCTTTAATTCGGTATTTCCTTTTGTGAGAAAAATCGCTTCATGGGTCCTTGCGAATCGCCTTCCGCAAGGAGTGGCTCTAAACGTTAACGTGCCTCTTTTGCCACCTGACAAAATTAAAGGGATCAGGATAACCAGACAGTCATTATCAAGATTTCATGAAACCTTTGAGAGAAGAGAAGACCCCAGAGGGGATTACTATTACTGGCTTTCCGGTGAAACAACACCTGATGGAGCGGACGACGGAGTCGACATTTTCTGTTTAAAGCAAGGATATGTTTCCGTGACACCGCTCTTTTACGATTTAACCGCTCATAAGCATACAGAAAATTTAGCATGTCTATTCAAAAAGATTTAGATTCGTCATTGTCTCCGGCAGAACTAATGGAGATTGAATCGGCCTTAGGATACAAATTCAAGGATCCGGATTTACTCCTCAATGCTTTAACCCGCAGAAGCTTCTGGCACGAAAACCGCTCCACCTGCGCTGACAATAACGAAAGAATGGAATTCCTCGGCGATTCCGTGCTGAATTTGGTAATAGCCCATATCCTTAGCACAACTTTCCCGGACGCTCCGGAAGGACAACTCCAGAAAAAAAGAGCCAGCCTTGTGAGGCAAAACGCATTGGCTAGAATCATGAGGGGTAGAGCGGCGTAGCCAAATACATCCGAATGGGAAAAGGTGATGAGATTTCTGGTTGCAGAGAGAGAAATTCTATATTAGCTGATACTGTTGAAGCCATCATCGCTGCAGTTTTCCTGGATGGGGGCTATCACTGTGGCGAAGAATTTATCACCACCCATTTCCGGTTGATGTTACAAAACCTTCGAGATTCCAGAAATTTCGACGACCCCAAAAGTCTGTTGCAGGAGAAATCTCAGGCTGAGCTTGGGATGACCCCTTTCTACATCTTATTGGAAGAAACCGGCGAAGAGCATGCACGAACATTTAAAATGGGTGTCGTAGTAGGTGAGAATCTCGTTGCTGAGGGACATGGTCCCAACAAGAAAGAAGCGGCACAAGTTGGTGGCAAGTTGTGCCTTTTTGATCTCCAATGGCCTTCCGACCGTGGCGGTGGCAACTGCTCAAATTAAAACAGAAAGGAATAAGTCATGGCAGATGAGGTGACAAGACGAAATGTGATCGGGGGTCTGGGCGCTTTGGGCGCTATGGGTATTCTTTCAAAGGCGTTTGTGTCCGAAGCGATGGCTCTCTCATCGTCCGGACCGGAACCTTTCAATATGTTGGAGTTGCCTCCCCTTCCTTACCCAGAGGATGCGCTGGAACCTATAATCGACAGAGAAACGGTAAAGATCCATCATGGAAAACACTTTGCGGCTTACGTAGCCGGACTGGCCAAGGATCTGAAGACACTGGAAAAGGCCAGACAAACCGACTCATTCGAAAACATCAAA
>CAVQDX010000024.1:0-23004 GCA_963711335.1 uncultured delta proteobacterium
CGCCTCTATCATACAATAAACTTTTATCGAATAATTATTATCGGAATATTGAGTGCTGTCTCCAACTGTTGAAACTGTGCTGCCAAAAACCAAATCGCTGATCCCCCTATGCCCGTGACCTCCCATTACCAGGGCGTCAACTTTCTCACCAGACACAATCGTATCAACTCGGACGGCACGTCTCCGTATCCGAGAAAAGTCTCCACATCTACACCCCTGTGTCCAAGGGCTACAGCCAATTGGTTCAAATAAGCTTCATCTTCACGAGCTTCAGTGTCATACGTGTCGGGTCCATAACAGGACTCCGCCCGCCCCTTCAACAATGTGAAACAGGCACAACGTGGATTGGTGCTGTCTGGCCAGGGGCAGAGCATGACTCAATACTTTTCTGTCTGCATCGGAAAAGGCCAGCGCCACGCCTATTTTTTCATAGTGTGGAGCGTCAAGATCGAGCTTGTCCTCATCCGCCCGAACAAAATGGCTGAGCTTTCTCCAGGCCGGAATAGTCTCTTTCGGAGGCAAGTGGATGAATGGCTTAAGCGTTATATACAAAAGTAATATTAACAGGGATGCGCACAGCGGAAACACAATGATGTAAATGAATATAGGCTCACTGATAGAAGAGATCCATTCGTTGATCTGATCGGTAATCAGCTTTACGTTGAACACGACAACTATTGAGGCTACGACCCACGCTATGGCTTTGACGCCGATGCCATTGGCGAACTCGCCCATGGTAGCCCGATCACTAGTGAAATGAATCAGGGGGATAACTGCAAACGGAAGCTGCAGGCTCAACACTACCTGGCTTAGAATCAAAAGACTGTATGTAGACTGTTCTCCAACCATTGAAATGGCGATAGCCGCTGGGCCAATCGCCAGCATTCTCGTCAGGAACCTGCGTAGGACTGGTCGGATCTTGAATCGTAAGAAACCTTCCATCACGATTTGTCCAGCCAGAGTTCCCGTCAGAGTAGAGGCCTGTCCCGAACAGACAAGCGCAATGGCAAAGGCCGTGCCCGCCAGCGTTGTGCCCAGTATGGGCGTTAACATGTTGTGAGCCTGCTGTAACTCTGTCACCACTATTCCGTTATTGAAAAATGTCGCCGCTGAGACGATCAGAATCGCGGCATTGACCAAGAAAGCGCAATTAAGAGCCAGCACCGAATCAAAAAAGTTGAATTTGCAGGCTTGGCGCTTGCCTTCAACCGATGAATCATACGCTCTGCTCTGAACGAGCGCCGAGTGAAGATAGAGATTATGCGGCATCACTGTCGCGCCTATGATACCAATAGCCACGTAGAGCGCTCCATCGGGCAGGCTGGGAGCAAATCCTCTTGCCACATCTGACCAATCAGGCGCCGACTTCACGACCTCAAAAAGAAAACAGGCTCCTATCGTTGTTATTAAGACCATGATTACAGCTTCGAATTTTCGGACACCCAGGTTTTGAATGGCCAAAAACAAAAGAGTATCCAGGGCCGCGATCACCACCCCCCACATTAATGGTATCCTGAAAAGCAGATTGAGTCCTATCACCGTACCCAAAACTTCGGCCAGATCACAAGCGACAATTGCAATTTCGGCAAGAACCCAGAGCATGTAGGTCACAAATCGCGGATAATTGTCCCTGCACGCCTGAGCCAGATCACGACCCGTCGCTATCCCAAGTCTGGCCGACAGCGTTTGCAGAACTACCGCCATCACATTCGACATCAGTAATACCCAGATGAGCTTGTAACCGAATCTGGACCCCCCTTCCAGGTCAGTAGCCCAGTTTCCCGGATCCATGTACCCGACGCTAATTAGGTAGGCCGGGCCAAAGAAGGCGAACATCCTCTTCATCAGCGTTGCCCGATTTGGGATACTCACTGTGCGATAAACTTCGGACAATGATTTGGCTGTCTTTGTCATTTTTCAGCGCGATCCGACTAACTAGAAGAGCTTTGATTTCCGACTCACAACATTATCGCGCTTCTCTGAAAATTTCAAAGAGTGTATAAGTCAATGAAGGATTTTATTCTTCAACCCAAAATTAGCCCTTACGGAAAGGAACTGGATAATGGCGATAATCACCATCTCAAGAGGGTCGTACAGCAAAGGAAAAGAAGTTGCGGAAAAGGTCGCTGAAAAATTGGGATACCGATGCATGGCGAGAGAAGTTCTCCTAGATGCTTCGGAACATTTCAATATACCTGAAATAAAGCTCGTTCGTGCGCTTCATGACGCCCCTTCAGTGCTGGAGAGATTCACTTACGGAAAAGAAAGATATCTGACATTCCTGGAATCATCTTTTTTGGAGCACGTGCAAAAAGATGATGTGGTTTATCATGGACTCGCAGGTCACTATTTTCTCAAGGGCATTAAGCACGTAATGAAGATTAGGATTCTCTCGGACATTGAAAACAGAGTTCGTCTGGAAATGGAGAGGGAAAACATTTCTGCCGAAGAAGCCCTTTATGTATTGAAAAAAGACGATCATGAGCGAAGGCAATGGGGCATAAGGTTGTTCGGGGTGGACACATGGGATCCGAGCCTTTATGATCTTGTCATCCACATCCACAAGATAACGGTCGAAAACGCCGTAGACATAATCTGTTATACAGCGGGTCTGGATCAGTTCAAGACCACCCCGGAGTCACAGAAAGATCTCGACGATTTGGTTTTGGCGGCCCGTGTGAAGTCTGTATTGGTGAATACTTGCCCCTCGGTAAGGGTCTCAGCCAAGAATGGCGTAGTCTATGTGGATACACAGGTAGGACCATCGGTGGCTAAACCACTGGCGGAAGAACTGAAATCCCAGGCCCAAGGTATCGCTGATGTGAAGGAGGTCAGAATAAATGTAAGTCCCACCGCTTCATTTTTCAGTGATTAGGCAAGACTACATATCAAATGTTTCATCGCATAAGTCTACAAACGCGCATATTGCTCATCCTGGGCGCTTTGATGTTCATAACGGCCGCTGGGGCTATCATTTCGATCTCCCACACATACGTAATGGACAGGTATATCAACAAGTTCCTGGAAACAGACATCCAGGCGATTCACGCTTCGCAGGAACTGGAAAACGCCTTGGTTATGCAAAAAGGCTATGTGACTTATTATTTTCAGGATAGAGATCCCCTGTGGCTCGAAGAACTCGAAAAACACGACACATCTTTCGAAACATGGCTAAAGAGAGCCAGACAACTCGCTGAGACTGAAAAAGAACGAAAAATACTCAATCAGATTGATTCCCATTACGTTCGCTACAGTCTGGCTAGAGACGCTGTCGTCAATTTCTACAAACAGGGCGACACCGAACAGGGCTATAATCTCCACAAGAGTATCAGGGGGCAGTTTTTTGAAATAATAGATCTTTGCAGGAAATTTAAAACCGCTTATGTGGACCGGATCAGCGAGGCGCAGGAGGCGATAAAAGAAAGAGCCGCTCTTCTTAATGCCGCGGCGATCGGCGGATTGATAACGGTCATGATGTTGGGGTTTGTCCTGGCGTATATCCTGCTCAACCAGATTCTTGGCCCGATAAGACGTCTGGCGACTGATGTTGATGAAAAAAAACTCCCCGGAATAGAAGGTAACGAAGTTAAGGCATTAAGCAGGCGATTTCAAAATCTTATTCACGATGTAGATCAAACGAGAACAAAACTTGAGTTGAGTCAAGAGCATTTGCAGCAGGCTGAAAAATGGGCCCTAGTCGGAAAATTGGCAGCGGGAGTCGCTCACAGCGTGAGAAATCCGTTGACCTCGGTCAAGATGCGTCTTTTTTCGATGGAACGCACGTTGTCTCTAACGGACAGTGAAAAAGAGGACCTTGAAGTGATTTCTGAGGAAATAAAGCATATTGACACCATTGTAGGAAATTTTCTGGAGTTTTCCAGACCGCCAAAACTGAAAACTCAGAGAATCAGTCCGTCCGATGCTGTAGACATGTCACTGCAGTTGTTGAAACATAGACTGGAGTCCTACGACGTCAAGGTTAAGTTGGTAAGAGACAAGCTTCTCCCGGAGATACAGGCCGATCCGGACCAGTTAAAAGAGGTGTTCGTAAATTTGTTGGTTAACGCTTGCGAGGCCATGGTTGACGGTGGGCATATTTTGATTCGTGAAACCCGACAGGTTCTGGAACAAGAGGGCCCGGTTCTGATGATTGAAATGAGCGATGACGGTCCCGGTGTTCCCGAATCAATTCAGGAAAAACTGTTTCAACCCTTTTTCAGTACAAAGGAGGAAGGAACTGGCCTGGGATTGAGTATTGCTCAAAGGATGGTTGAAGAGCACGGGGGGTCGTTGGAATTGGAGTCGGTCGAAGGGAAAGGCGCAACTTTCAGGATAAAGCTTCCTGTATCTGGAGAGGTGTCGTGGGAAAAATACTAATCGTTGATGATGACGCCCAGTTGCGTATCAGCTTTGAAAAGATTCTAACAGCAGAGGGACATAAAGTCAGGATGTCCGCTACGGGAGAAGGTGGGCTAGAGATCGTAAAAACAGAGCCTCCAGATTTAGTAGTCATGGACGTCAGACTTCCGGGTATGGACGGCTTAACAACATTCAAGGCTATTCACAACATTGACTCCAAGCTGCCGGTTATCATTATGACCGCCTACGGAACTACCGACACGGCCATAGAGGCTACTAAACTTGGAGCCTTTGATTATATTCTCAAGCCATTCGACATTCCCGAAATGTTGTCAAATATTGAAAAAGGCCTTGAGGCGTCAAGGTTCATGCGTTCGAGAGTGGAAATTGACACCGCCCCTGAGAGTGATTCCTCAGAAGTCATTTTCGGGCGCAGTAAGGCTATGCAGGAGGTTTATAAACAGATAGGTCGTGTGGCCTCAACAGGAGCGACCATTTTAATCCGGGGCGAATCAGGGACCGGCAAGGAACTTGTAGCGCGGGCAGTGTATCAGCACAGTATACGTTCTAATAAGCCATTTCTTGTTATTAATTGCGTCGCTATCCCGGAAACTCTTCTGGAAAGCGAACTGTTCGGCTATGAAAGAGGGGCGTTTACGGGCGCTGTAAACAGGCGAATAGGCAAAATTGAGCAAGCTAGTGGTGGAACAGTTTTTCTGGATGAAATTGGAGACATGCCGTTCGGGATACAGGCCAAGATATTGCGTCTCCTTCAGGAAAGAAGCATTGAGCGCTTGGGCGGCCGATCGCCAATACCGGTTGATGTTCGCGTCATAGCCGCTACAAATCGCGACCTTGAAGCAGCTTTGGCAGACGGACGTTTCCGTGAAGATCTTTACTACCGCCTAAAGGTCGTGACTTTGAGTCTTCCTCCATTACGAGAGAGAAATGGTGACATCTCTATCCTGGCCGAATATTTCCTCAAGCGCTATTCTAAAGAAATGGCCGTTGATAGCCCGGGACTGACGCAGGAAGCTAGACTGGTCATGGAATCTTACTCATGGCCCGGAAATGTAAGAGAACTGGCCAATACGGTTCAAAAAGCGCTGATATTTAGCCGGGGAGCGCCTATAAGTTCCGAAGAAATATCAGAGGCCATAAGGATAGATACTGAAGGGAGAGAGACTTGGGACCAGTCTCATCTTGATTCCATGCAGGAGTGGATCAAACGATCACTAAACAGTGGACGAGAAAACGTTTTTGTTGACATGATCGACGAATTCTCAAGAATAGTGATGACTGAAGCTCTTTCCATGACTGGTGGCAATAGGTCTCAGGCAGCCAAGCTTCTCGGTCTTTCAAGACCCACGTTACTCGCAAAGATCGAAAAATACGGTATTCGGATAGAAGCTTCTGTGAAAGGCCCGTAACTCCCTTGGACCTGAAAAGCTTCCGCCATATCATTTTCTCTTGATCAAAGTTTTGGGAATGTCCGAACCAACTGCTGCTAATCCTGCAAATCCAGATTTCAAGGATCCATTCGCCGAATATCCTGATTCTATTCGTTCAGCTTTGTGGGGAAAGGGAAATCTTAAGTCTTTCAAACGAGGATCTCGCATCCTGGAACCGGGAGAGACACCCCATGAGATTCGTTTTCTGGTTTCCGGAAAAGCCCAAGTCCTGTTACGGGAACAAAATAATCCCGACATATTGGTGGACATACTTTCCGCAGGAGAGTTGATTGGTGAAATAAGCTTTCTGACTGGACTTCCCACCCCCAATAATTCTGAAGTGATTGCCGACGAAGATTCGACGGTTCTCGAAATCCCAGCGACTGAATTCGAAAATGTTCTTAAGTCAAACCCAGAATTCACAATCGACGTGTTGAAGCGTCTCGCGCGCAAGGTAATAAGACTCGATCAAAACGTATATAAAAACACTCGAAAAAAAAGGGCTCTTCAGAACATCATCAGTCGTGAAGATCATTTGTTTCCGGATTATTTCGTCGGAGAAACGGTCAGAAAGCGTGTAGGTAGACGCCTTGAGGAACTTGCCGGCTCTCAGAGACCAGTCCTTATTACTGGAGAAACCGGCGTTGGAAAAGAATTCCTTGCCCATGCAATGTACAAAATGTCGTCCAGCCATCAGCGAGTTTTTCTTTTTCTCGATCTGCTCCGGCCATTAACAGAAACGACAAGTACCCTCAACTATTGTGAATTGCCAGAAGAAAACCTGGATCCGACCGAACAGCAAATGAAGCTTTTCTTTGGTTCAGAAACCAGAGAGCAAGGGCAATCCCGTGTAGAGACTCCTGGATACCTCGAACTGACTGAAGAGGGAACCCTCCTTGTCCGTGGGATGGAAAACCTCACACTGTTAATGCAGAACAGGTTACTGTTCTCCTTAAAGAATGGAAAATTCAAGAAAGTCGGGGCGCTTGGGTATCAAAACCTTGACACTCGAATAATAGGAACCACAAATCTGGACGCGTCGGAAATATCCGCAGAGAAACACCCACTTTTGCATTGGATGCTCGAGCACTCCATACACGTTCCTCCCCTGCGTAAACGAAGAAAAGAGATTCCAGCGTTAGTCGAGCATTATGTTGGCAAATACTCCCAGGAGCTTCACAAAGAAGTCAACAAGCTGCCTAAGGAAACGATCAAGACTTTAGTCGGCTATTCCTGGCCGGGTAACGACAGGGAACTGGCGACAACTCTGAAGAGAGCGGTTCTACTCTCTGCCGACGGTGTGATCAGACCACAGGACATATACTTCGACCTCAGACGTATTGAGGCTGACGGCAAGATAAATCTCCTGAGGGCGCCGACAATCAAGGGAGCCATAAGTAGCCCGCTTTTCCCCGTGATCTTCCAAAGCGCCGCTGCGCCATTTTTCTTCATACTGCTCGTGTTGCTGTTTCTTGGACCGGCTAGTCCTTCCTCTAATGTCGGGGCCTTGTTCAGTTGGGCCGTAGGATGGCCTACAATGATTTTCGGCGCTTTCATTTGGGCGAGATTCTGGTGCTCCCTGTGTCCCATGGGCGCAATTGGTCATCTCTCCAAGAGACTGATTTCATTTGATCTCCCTTTCCCAGCTTTTCTTAAACAAAAGAGTGATCTGATCATCGCTGTCTCGGCAATGTTCATAATTTGGCTGGAAATAGCTACCGACCTCCGCAGCTCCCCATTTAACACCGGATTGCTCTTGCTTACCATATTGCTTTTCGCCGTAATATTCTCAATCGTTTTTGAGAGACAGTCCTGGTGTAGATATCTGTGTCCTTTGGGGGGGATGATGGGAGTGCTGGCCAAGGTGTCTCCATTTGAACTGAGAGCGGATCGAAATGTATGCGCCAGCCAATGCACGTCCAATGAATGTTTTGTGGGGACATCATCTCACGAGGGCTGTCCATTTGGACAGATGGCCCCCTCCATGAGAAGTAATCGGTTTTGTAAGCTTTGTGGAAATTGCGTTAAAAACTGTCCACATGGAGCAATAAATCTCAATTTGCGTATACCCGGCAGAGAGATCTGGGAGATGCGTCAGGTAGGGGCAATTACCTCTTTCCTTGTAATCAGCATGTACGGAGGGCTCATAAGTGAACTTCTGGAAGCCGGCTCCTTATATGACTGGTTTTATCGTGTTTTCATGAATTGGCCTGACATCGTGGTCTTTACCGGTTTCTTCACCCTGTGCATCGTGTGCGCAAACCTCCTGGTCTTTGTCGCTGCGAGCGCATCGTCTCAGGTTACCGGGGAATCTTCAAAAGAAAATTTCGCCCGGTACGGTCTTGCCTTGCTTCCTCTCGTAATGACGGGGTTTATGGCGTTCCACCTATATTATCTGATCAACCTTGGAGTCTATTTCCCGATAGTGTTGTGGCAGACTTTTCATTTCAGCGTTTTTGAACGTATGGTGATTACTGTTCCTCCTTCATGGACGCTTTTCACACAACAGGTCTTAATATTGATAGGTTCTTTAGGAACTATCGTCATTACATATAGGCTGGGCCGGGGAAAAGAATCTCGTCTCTCTTCACGTTTGATTGAGGTTGTCCCACATATGGCAGTCGCTGTAGTTCTCACGGTGACCCTTCTTTATGCTATCGAATCATTTTTTTATTGATTTCTTGACACCTTCCGCACTTGACATTAATAGCTTACTGTTCAAAGCGCCTTCCAGATGACCAGGAGGAGACCGGATGGAAGACAAAAGAGATAAGTGGCTTAATTTTTTGGCGCTTACCACTGTCGTAATAGCATTGGGCGCAACCATGTCGACCTTGAGCGTCGGAAAATTTTCCAACAGAGGTATACTCAGGCAAACTCAAGCTTCAAACCAGTGGGCTTATTACCAGGCCAAGAGTATTAAAGGTTATCTGTATGAGCTCCAGAAAGAGAAGCTCGAAACGGAACTGAAAATAGTGCCGGAATCCAATCAGGCGGTAAGAAAAGATTACGAAGAGCGGATAGCCAAATATTCCGATCAAATTGGAAGATACGAACAGGAAAAGTCAGACATCCTGAATCAGGCCAAAGCATTGGAGAAGGAAAGGGATCAAGCCATGGCCACATCTCAGGAATTTGGCATGGCCGTTATTTTCCTACAGTTGGCCATCTTGCTGTCCTCCATCGCTACCCTCATGAAAAGACGGTCATTATGGGCTCTGGGGATCATCTTGGGTTTGGCCGGCTTTCTTTATTTTGCCAATGGCTACCTGGCGTTTATGTAATTTTCGCGTTCGCCCTATTCCTCGTATGTTCGCGGTTGACGGCGCAGAGTTGTGATAGTATTGTTTGAAAATAGTATTCGACTACCTGTTTCACCCTGTTATAACTTGTCCCGAAAATATACCAAGACCGTAAAGGAAGAGCCATGACGAGATTGTTGAAACAGAGCCTAGCTTTCTCTATCTCTATGATGTTCTTTTCAGGGGTCCTAGGGATTTCCAGCCTGGCGTCAGCATTCCAGGAGTCCCCCATGCTTTCCCAGGCCGTAAAGAGTGGCCAACTGCCCCCAATAGACAAGAGGCTTCCAGCCAATCCTGTGGTAATAAAACCGTTTGAGATGACCGGCACGTACGGAGGCATATGGAGACGGGCATACACAGGCGCATCCGATCTGAATGAAACCAGAAAGATTTTGTATGACCCACTGGTTCGTTGGAGCCCGGAGTTTAAGGTCGTTCCCAATCTTTGCGTGAACTGGGAAATACAGGATCAAGGTAGAGTATACGTGCTGAAGCTGGTCCAAGGGGTCAAATGGTCGGATGGAGCCCCGTTTACCGCTGATGACATCCTGTTTGCCGTAAATGACACTCTGCTGGACAAGGAACTCACATCTTCGGCTCCCAGCTGGTTGGCCCCTGGAGGAGATGAGCCTAAAGTGACTAAACTCGATGATTGGACTGTTCGTTTTGAATACAAGAATCCATACGGGCTCTTTCTGGAAAATCTCGCATGTCCTGAAGGAATGACTCTGGTTACAAGACCCAAGCATTTTCTGTCAAAATTCCACAAGAAATACGCCAAACCAGAAGAGTTGGAAAGCATACTCAAGGAAAAGAAGGCGTCATCCTGGAACAAAATATTTAATGAATATACAAACATCCGACAGGGACTTTTCGTGTCAACTGATCTTCCGACTATTCTAGCCTGGAAAACCAAAGTCCCTGCCCCTGGTAAACGTTTTGTGATGGAAAGGAACCCTTATTACTGGAAAGTTGATGAAAAGGGCAATCAGCTTCCCTATATTGACACTCTCGCCACCGAACTCCTGGCTGAGGCCAATATGGTCCTGCTAAAAGCCGTGGCGGGTGAGATTGATATGCAGGCCAATCACTTAGGGGGTATGTCCAACAGTATACTGCTTCTTGCTCAACTTGGAACCGGCAACTTTAAACTCATCCCTAAAATATCTACTGCCTCCGTCGGACTGTTGCTCGCTCCTAATCTCAATCATCAAGATCCAGTCATAAGAAAAATTATTGGTGACAAACATTTTCGTATTGCTCTATCACATGCCATCAGACGCACTGAGATCAATGACATATTGTTCAGGGGCAAAGGAACTCCCCGTCAGGCGGCTCCACTTAAGCAGTCAGGGTATTACAGCGCATCGTATGAAAACGCTTACTTGAAATATGATCCGGATGCGGCAAACAAAATGCTTGATGACATGGGACTCAAAGTAGGGACCGACGGATGGCGTCAGAGGCCAGATGGACAGCGTTTACAATTGTGCCTTGACGTAATGGCCTCGATACAGAGTTGGGTGGACGCCGCGGAAATTCTAGCGTCTGATTTCAAAAAAATCAAAATAGATACCGCTGTAAAGTCTGAAACCAGGGAACTATTTCGGCAAAGAACTCAAACCTGCGCTCATGACATCGCCTTGTGGCCGGGGGACGGAGGATTGGAATGCCTGCTTGAGCCGAGATGGTATTTCCCTTACAACTCAGAAAGCCTTCAGGCTCCATTGTACGCTCAGTGGTACCAAAGTCGAGGCAAACAGGGCGAAGAACCACCCGCTGAAATCAAGAAAATGATGGAGACCTTTGACAAGATCGTTCATACGGCGGAAAATCAGAAGAAAAAGGAGTTATTTGATGAGATCTTGTCAGCGAACGAAGAAAATCTTTATGTGATAGGGATGGTTTATCAGCCACCAGATTATTATGTGGTAGCCCCGAACATGAAAAATGTGCCCGCTACCGATTTTCAAAGTTGGATCTACCCCAATCCTGGACCAATACATCCTGAACAATTTTTCTATGATAAACAAAGGTGATTGCAAAGCCCTAACTTTCGACCAGTAGTCTTTAAGAAAATTGTGATCTTCAGGATTAGAGGCTTAGGAACTTTAAGCGTCATATTCCGTACAGATAGTAACAGGATTCGCAACCGACAGGTGGTGGCAATTTAGAAGGGTCTGAGGAGCCTGGAAGGCCTCTATTTATGGGGTCAAACAGGTCCACCACCCGTCTGGACAATCGGCGCTCGAAAGCTCGTCGAAATTCAACATATTCATGGGTCTGAAAAACATTATCTATAGAAGTTTCATTAATATTCCCGAACTTGTATATAGGTATCGACACTTGTTGTCCCGCAAAGAAACGGCTATTCATATAGGCAAGGCTTATGCATGGGGAGATGGAACCATCAACTGAAACGAACAGCGTCCTCAAAGGATCCTGTTCACAAATAGGCCTTTCGGTCGGGCTTGTTTCATACAGTCTCAGTTTTAGATCCAGGGATTGAGCTATGTCAACGGCTTTGCCGATGTGTTGTTTAATCCGACTATAAGCTTCACTATCTCCAGCCAGTTCGAAAACTCCCTTTGATCCGTCGGAAGGTCGAGACTGAACATCAAGATTTTTTGCCACTACAAGATCGATCTGTAGTTTTGAAGCGAGTTGAACAAGGTCCGGCAGTTCATGAATGTTTTCCTTCATCATGACGAAAAACAGCATCGTATATGGCTTACTGTCAGGATGAAGTTTTTTCATTTCGCCGAGGTACCGTAAATTATCTGTTAAAGCCTTGAACGATCCCCCAACACGAATTTTTGAGTAGGTATCTTCGGTGGCGGCGTCACATGAAATCGCAATCCAATCCAGGCCGCGTTCCATCAATGCGTCCAATCTCGCCGGCGTAAGCAGGACACCATTGGAGCTGAATCCAACCCTGATACCGGACTCCTTGGCTAGACCGATCATCTTTTCAAGATTCGGGTTCATTAACGGTTCACCGGATCCTGTCAGATCAATATCTTCCACCATGTAAAAACTGTTGGAAAGCGCCTCATAAGTCGCCCACTCCATGTTACAGCCCTGAATATGAATCTCAATCCATGGGCACATTGTGCAATGGAGGTTGCATAACGTAGTTGGTTCCACTTGAAAAAGACGAAATTTTGGAGTCACTGCATTTCGTTTCTTTCTGAAAAGCCTGCTGAAGATCACTCGAGTCTACCTCCAGGATAAAGAAGTCTCTATAAAATAACTGGTTCTTTCACAAAAACCAAATTGAAGAAATCCGGCTGTCCAATATACCGGACTTTTATGTTTGAACACAAATCCCGGCCAAAATTAATATTGACTCATCGTGTTTACCGATGTTAGTTATTTATATTAAACATAGGTGAAATTCTCCCTGAACTCAAACGACGGCCTTATTGAGTGACATCTCATTTCACAGTCTTCAAAGGGGTTCTAATGTCTAAACGTTCAAATGTTTTTGCCTCATCTTTAGGAATTATATTTGTTGGCGGGCTGATAGGAGTTTTGGCGTCCTTGCTTCAGAAATTCGGGAATCCCGGGAACATGGGAATCTGCGTCGCATGCTTTGATCGCGACATAGCCGGAGCCATTGGACTGCACCGAGCTGATGTGGTTCAATATTTGCGGCCGGAAATCCTGGGCTTTGGTCTCGGAGCGTTCGTGTCCGCCCTGCTCTTTAAGGAATTCAAACCTCGGGGAGGATCTTCGCCTTTTGTAAGATTTTTCCTCGGAATGATCGCAATGATTGGGGCCCTTGTTTTTCTAGGGTGCCCATGGAGAGTCATCCTGAGACTTGCCGGAGGAGATGGCAACGCCCTTTTTGGTTTGGCCGGGTTAGTTGTCGGAGTAGGCATCGGCACATTGTTTTTTCGCGCTGGGTACACTCTCGGGAGGTCAGAAAAACAGCGTATCGGAGCAGGAACGCTTATTCCCCTCCTGTTTCTGGGATTACTGGCTTTACGACTGATTTTTCCACAGATAGAGGGGAATCCAAAAAGCGGTATCCTTTTTTACAGTGTGAAGGGCCCAGGATCGCAACACGCAGCCCTTGTCATTTCTCTCGTTATTGGATTAGGTGTGGGAATACTGGCTCAAAGGAGCCGTTTCTGCACCATGGGCGCCATCAGGGACCTGATCCTGTTCAAGCAGGTTCATTTGTTTTCGGGATTTGCAGCGCTATTCGTGGGAGCGTTTGTGGCAAACCTCGTGTTGAGCCAATTTCATCCAGGATTTGTTGGGCAACCTGTAGCGCATACTCAAAGTTTTTGGAATTTCTCGGGGATGCTCGTGGCTGGTTTGGCTTTTGCCCTGGCGGGGGGATGTCCTGGTAGACAGATATTCATGTCGGGTGAAGGTGACGGGGACGCTGGCATATTTGTATTGGGAATGATCGTAGGCGCCGCAGTTTCCCATAACTTCGGTCTGGCTAGTTCACCTGCAGGGATAGGGCCCTATGGCGTGTATGCCGTGGTTATTGGTTTGATGGTCTTGTTGTTGATAGGGTTCACTCACATCAACCGTATCGAATCATAGAAGGGGAAAATAGATGAAAGATCTGGTCGACGCTCGCGGCCTTTCTTGCCCACAACCTGTTTTGCTCACTATTTCCAAGCTCAAGAAAGACGGCTTAGAGACTGTCGAGGTGCTGGTTGACAATGACGTTAGCCGAGAGAACGTTTGTAGGGCTGCAAACAGTCAAGGATGGACAGTCCTGGAGGTAGTCGAAGAACCCGGCCAATACAGAATTGTAATAAACAAGGCCAAATGAAAAAACCTCGTTTCCTGGAAGCCATTGCCAATCAGTTGAAGAACCTAGGTTCCGAGAATCATGCCCACACTGATCGGGGCCTGTTGATCTTTAACAACACGAGTGAAGTAATAAGGGCCGAAACTTTGCTCAAACGAGAAGGGATAGAGGTCTCGGTAAAGGGACCTCCCCCCTCGGTCCGAACCGGTTGCGATCTTGCCATTGAATTTCCATTGAACAGCGGCCTGAAGGTTGCTGCCATTCTTGCACACTCAAAAATCGAGCCCCTTAAAATGCTTCCGGTGTCCGATCCTTCCCTGGAGCCGGTAAGCCTGTTTCAGACTAAGGATTACGGGGAATATCTCATGGTTCGCGCCGCCAATATGAAAATTACCATTTCCAAGATTGATGAAAAGATCGTCAATGTTTCTGGCGGTGGGTGCCCAGATGTTCCGTTCCTCGCTGACCAACTTGTGGGGAAGACAATGACGAGCTGCCCTGCCCCTCTATCCCTCGGTCAAACTCTATGTGGTTATGCCCTTTACCTTGCCTATGAGGAACTAATACGCCGATGTCGTGGCTAATTGTGGGCACTGTGCCGTTCCAGTGCGCTGCGCTCATGGACGATCAGTGTCTCTTGAAATCTGAAAGGCTGTTCGTTGGATCGAAAGAGCTTCCAATTAATCGAGGGACTCCCGCCCTGATAGCGTTCGCGTGCGCAGTCGCAAACACTATGGGTATGGATCCGCCAAGAGCCCTACTGGCTGGAGACATAGGCAAAGGAGACGGCAGCGAGAAAGTATACAGACATCTATGTGAAACCCTTCCCGAGCGGCAAGAAAAGCTTCTGGTTTTTCATTATGTCATGCCCGATGTTTATTGGCTGCATCAAATCATGCTTCGAATTGAGCGTCTCTCCGTCAAGCCCACCCTGATTGCAGACGCAGGTTTTATGTACGTCGCGAAAATGGGAGGAGTCGCGCGGGAATTTGATTTGTTCACACCGGACATTGGAGAAACTGCGTTTCTTGCTGATGAATCCGCTCCGCATCCTTTTTACACAAGAGGCTTGTTTCTCAACGAGAACATGAATGTATCGGAGCTTATTGAGCTGGCCTATAAGAATGAAAACGCGGCTCGCCACTTACTGGTTAAAGGCCGTGTTGATTACGTCGCCTCGCAAAATGGGATTTTTTCAGAAATCTCAGAACCGTGCGTAGAAACAATGGAACCGATTGGGGGAACTGGGGACAGTCTAACCGGGATCGTCTCTGCTCTCATAGCGCTACGGATGCGCATTCCAGAGGCAGCGACGTTGGCAGCCCGAGTAAATCGTCACATGGGGCTTCTAGCGTCTCCTACTCCAGCCTGGTCTATTAGGGATTTTCTGCCTTTTGTCCCATCGGCGCTTAGTCTCGCCCAAAATTATCGCTGACCCAAGGAACCCCTAACGAGCTATAAATTTGTTTCTTGGAAGCTAATTCGGTAATATCAATACACTGAATCAACTCGTTCCGGAGTATCCGGGATGTTGGAGAAGTTTTTTAATGGGACTAAATGCTCTTTTACGCTCAAACGGTAGCAACGAGACCGGCCTCGGATTGATTGACTCTCATGCCCATTTGGAGCTTGAGCCTCTCCTTGAACAGGTTCCGGCGGTGATGGAAAGAGCCGTATCAGCCGGCCTAATAGCGATTATTACGGTTGGTATTGATCTCGACGATGCAAAAGTTGCGCTGAGTATAGCTGAACAGTTTGACATGGTGTTTGCGGCCGTCGGTTTTCATCCACATAACGCAAAAGACGTCGGAGACAACGAATTATCAGAAATGGAGCGTCTTTGTGATAACCCAAAGGTTGTAGGATATGGAGAGATCGGGCTTGATTTTTTTCGAAACAGGTCTCCCCATGATTCCCAGATGGATGTGTTCAGGAATCAAATAGAGCTGGCAAAGAGGCACAACAAGCCTATCATAGTGCACCTGCGGGATGCCTATGAGAAAGGCCTGGCTATTCTTGAAAAGCATGCGCCATATCCTGCGGGTGGAGTCATTCATTGTTTTTCTGGCGATGAGTCCGACGCCCGGCAGTCTCTGGAGTTGGGATTTTACTTATCTATTCCAGGCACCGTCACTTACAAGAAAAACGACAGACTCAGGACAATAGTAAAAAACATTCCGGATGACAGAATTCTTCTTGAAACGGATTGTCCCTTCCTCGCTCCAGAACCATTCCGTGGAAAAGACAATGAGCCATCATATATCGTACACACTGCTCACAAGGTCGCCGAAGTCAGAGGCGTGGAAGTTGGCGCTATAGCATTATTAACTTCCCAAAACGCTATTAAGCTGTTCAAGTTGCCTTTGTGAAATTGACTTCCGCCAAATTTCTTGACAAAGAGTAACAATTATTTGTACAAAGACTAGATACTTGGTCCCATCGTCTAGAGGCCTAGGACACCGCCCTCTCACGGCGGAGACACCGGTTCGAAACCGGTTGGGACTGCCAAAGATATCAAGACCTTACAGATGCCACCGCCCATTTTCCCCCAAACCTTTCCCCCGTTTTTAAGGCCCCTTTTTTAGCTGGTTTTCCTATATGAATGAAAAATCTCAATCTATTGCTCTTCTAAACACCTCTAATAACGATTTTTGTAATATCGATCTGTTGAAATGAGATGCGCCGCCTCACAGTTTATATTTGTGCGGTGACATATCGTTTGAATGGACTTTACCGAATCGGTAATTAATTTCCGCCTCAGATCTTCACCTGTCCTTTCATTTTGATTAATTTGCAGTAGCTTATGAAATTAAGCCACTGTCCTTTTTTCTGGCTCTTCGCGAAACTGCGTATCTGGCATGTTACATTTTCAACCGATCAATTCATACCTTGAGGTGTGAAGGGCATAGATACGAAGGATAAAAAAGGCTTTGTCTCTAAAGCCGTATGCCTGTCTTTGCAGTGTCTTGATCTTGTTGTTTGTCCCTTCGAGAGGGCCGGTTGATATGGGGTAGTCGTAGTAGGCCATAATCCCTCGCCGGTGAGTGAGCAGAGTATTGGCGAATTCTTTGAGTATTCTGACGCCAGAGGCCTCGGCACGCTCTATCCAATCCTGCAGGTGGTCTTCCGCTAGATTTTTGTTCGGTTGAGCCCAGAGTAGCCTCAGATCTTCCTTCATGTAATATGCCGTCGCCAAGGGTTTATTGACGGCCAACGCTTCTTCGAGTTTAGCCCTTTCGTTTCTATTGTCGTCGAGATTTTCGTGATTTTTCAGAAGTAACCATCGAGTCCCTTTAATGACTTTTTTGTGGAGCAGGTCAGTAGCTTCACGGTATAGATTGCGCCTCAATTCGGTGAGTTTCTCGTTGAACAGCTTGATCACGTGGAAGTGATCGAACACAATGCTCGAACTGGGAAGATGTTCACTCACCGCAGAGATGTATGCCTGGGACATGTCCATAGCCACTGCCTGGATTCTTGCCCTGGAGGCTTTGAGACTTCTCCAAAAGGGTTCCAAGGCATCAGCTCCCTTGCCCTCACCGACGAAGACAATCGCCCCATTGTCTAGGTTCAGAACCACTGTAAGGTAACGATGTCCGCGACCAATGCATATCTCATCCACGGCGATCATCTGCAAGCCTCTCAATGAAGGGCGGGAGAACCTCCTCAGCAGATACCTTTTTTGGATATCCTTGACCGTGTGCCAACTGATGGCCAAATGATGAGCCACGTCTGTCATGGTCATATGTTTGCATAGATCTCTGACATAGCGCTCGAAGCGCTTGGTATATCTGCGATTCGCCTGAGCAAACCCAGTCTTCACCTGCCGTGTGATTCCACAGTCCAGACAAAGGACTCGTTGAATGGGAAACTCGATAATAGTACGCCGCAGACCAATGGGAAGAGTGATGAACCTCCTGAATACTTTTCCTTTCTTCATGACTCTCCGACTCCCGCATATGGAACATGCCAAGGTTGTATGATCTTGACCTACTCGAAAGATCGTCCTGCCATTCTCGAAACGAGTATGAACGTGACGCATTCCACGTCCAGTGATCCCAAAGCTGTGATAAAGTATGCTTGTGGACATGACTTCCTCGCCTTCCAAGATTTTTCTAAAACCCAAGAAGGCTGAAATCATGTCCCTTTTTATTTTTCAAGGTGGTACGCTCTTACGCGAAGATCCCTTTTTTCTAGGCCCCTTAATGTAGTCCAGGTTTTATGCAGGAAAAGATCTTGTTTGTGAATCAGAAATCAACACTCATTACGCTCTGGAACATCCAGATCGGGTCGATGCTCTTTGCGGGATTGATACCCCAGCCCGCGCCGATCGCAGCGCCGTCACCCGCTACCGGAACCACGATCGCCAAGTCGTCATTCCAAGTGTTGGCCACCGTCTTGTCGATACATGCGAATTTGAACCAGTCGCCCACTTTCCAGTAGGCTCCGCGCATTCGCAGGGTCAGACCTTCCAACAGTTTCCAATCGGCTCCCACGCCAAGTTCCCAGCCCAAAGAGTTGTTCGGGATGTTCGGAGCAAAGTTGGGACCTTGGTTCTGCGGAGCGTTTAAAAGCGCCCCCAATCCTTCGCCGGGCGTCTGACTCTGCCCAAGCAGAATCACCTTTCCGCTGCCGTTTCCGTCCGCTTGTAGGGTCAAAATACCCCACGGCCATCCGCCGGAGACCCTGTCCGCGTAAAAGAAGGTGCCGGATAGGTTCAAGTTCGCTGCCACAGCGTAATCGAGCCGGGCGCCGAAAGAGTTTGCGTCGGTCATGTGGCCTTCGCCGTTTCCGTTAACGGCCAGCAAGCCGGCTCCGGTACCTGATAGCCAATGAGCAAGCTGTACGGAAGGTGAACATGGGTGGACGGGATGTATGAACCGTTAAGAACGTTCTCCCAGGATTGACGATCGATCCAGACACCTCCGCGGCGGTCAGGACCGGGTATCCACGACCAGAGGAGGCTCAACTTCGCCGGACCCCACAATACGCCGACTTCCATCGCCCACTTCCAGGTTTCGGTATAAGTCGGCTTGAACCGACTCCCACGTCCGTCGGCATAGTCAGGCAATAGTTCGTTAGCAGCCTTTTGGATGCGTATGTCGCCCCTGAGCCACGCGAGTTCCGCATTCAGGAAAAGCTGTCCATTGAAGTACTTGAAATATACCGAGCCGTCCTCCAGCGCTGAATCATACGTGCGAGCTTGTTGGTCACCACGACCCTGGCGACATCAGGAGGTTGTGACCGCACCGTTGTAAATTGCGGCTGCGGGGCCGTTGTGGATGCTGTACCACTGGTACAAAACGCCCATGTTCACATTGCCCGCTACATAGGTAATGAACCCCCCAGGCTGGAGCTGACGCTTCCGGTCATTGTCCCAGAGTCGGTAGTTTTCAACTCTAGTGCGGTAAACGTCAAGCTGGTTACCTAGGCTGGTCGGTTGAAGTTGAGGTCCCGCAACTGTTATGTTGCTGATCACGTCGCGACCGGCCAGGGAATTCAACCAGGCCTGACCACGCCAGGGATAGCAGAACACGCCTATCCTCAGCGGTCCATACGGGGCGACCAAACTGAGAGACTCGGTAGTATCGTGACTCGCTTCGTATTGGAGCCCCATACCCCAGTCAAGGTCCCTTTTGCCAGCCACCAGGACACCCCAGGGGGTCTGGGCTTCCATCCACCACTGGGTCCACTGACCAGTCGCAATTGGGTTCCATGCGCCGGGCGATGTGCTGTTCGTATAGAGACCGTACTCCGTGACCGCTGCGTTGCCAATCTGGTACGCCGCCCTGAACCTGATCGCATTGTTGACGCGAATCTCGGGGGCTAATTCAATACGGCTCCACTGGAGAGATGCATCCGCTCCGGTAACCATACCATACTGGGTGTCATTGATAGTCCTAGCGCCAACCCATGCGTTCATGGCGTTGACTTTTGGCTTACCTGCCACGGAGAGGCCCGCTGAGGCCAAGTCATGGGGACCGAAGAAGCCAGCCCCGCCCGCCTGGTCGATATAGTCGTACCCCCAGGGCCAGGTCCCTGTGAGTTTGAATTCCCAAGCTGAGGCCCAGGATGGAACAAACACGGCCAGGAATCCGGCCAGCAAGAAAGTGACAACCGATTTCATGAATTCATCCCAAATAGGGGTTGTATGAGCTGATACAAAGGACTCCTCCTAACCGATTACCGGTCCCTGGACCAGTTCACCCAGGCTTCGTCGTGGACCCGGACATTGGGAAAGCCCAGGTAACGCAGGATAAAGAAAGTATCAGCGGCGGCAAGGCCGGTATCACAGGTTGTGATCACGGTCTTGTCCGGGGTGATGCCGTAAGTTTTTAGCATCCACAGGAGCTCCGCTGGCGTCTTCAGCGCTCCGTTGTCCATGATAAGAGCGCCTAGCGGCAAGTTGATCGATCCCGGAATGTGGCCGGGCCGGGTAGCCTTCTCGTGCTTGGTCTCGCCGAGAATTCGGTCGATGGCGCGGCCATCAACAACAACCACGTTCGGCTTGTCAAGAAGCTTGGCCAGAGTGTCGCTGTCCAGGACAAGCTCCGGATGCGCCGTCCCATTGAAAGAGCGTGCCTCCAGAACAGAAGGCTCGGTGCTCGTGTGGAACCCGGCAGCGTGCCATCCCTCGATGCCTCCGTCCAGTAGCGAGACGTGGGTTGCGCCGGCCCATTCCAGAACCGCAGCAAGAGCGGTTGCCGTCAAACCGCTCTGGTCATAGACGATGATATGGTCGTCGGCCGCCAGCCCGGCGCTACCGAGAGTGGCCACCACCTCCTTGTGGTCTACGAGCACGAAGGGCTTCTCCGCGTCGCCGCCGGTACGAAAGCCGCTCGTCATGGGGTCGAACGAGATGGCACCTTCGATGTGCCCCTTGCCGTAGTCCTCGCGACTGCGAGCGTCGACGACCACCACGTTTTTCTTCCCGAGGTTCTCGTGCAGCCATTGGGCATCCACAACCATGCCGGTTTGAACCTTGCTCGTGTCGATAAAGAGCTTCTGGGTTTTCGCTACCGGCTTCGGCAATTTACTGTCGGGAACGACCACCTTTTTGTTCGCCTGCTTCTCGTAGTCGAGGAGATCGGAGCTAGAGAGGAACAGCGCACGGTTGCCATGGCAGTGGTTGCAGTTGGCCGCCTGCCAGGTGCGCCGCTGGATGTTGTGCGGCGAGGCCCGCTTCCAGGTGGGAACGTTGCTGAAGTTGGTGAAACCATCCTTGCCGTAGAAGTCGAACATCTCCGGGTCGGATGGCACGTGGCGGACCAGCATGAACCGGTATCCGGCGCCAGGAGCCTTGGGGTCGTAATTGAACCCGATCTTGAGTGTCTCCACCTCCCGTTGGTTCTGGAAAAACGCCATCCCCTCGCTGTCTTTTCCCACGTGGCAACTGTAACAGTTGACGTAGGTCTGGGAGTGACACACCTGGCACTGCACCTTGCCGACATGAATGGCATGATCCCTCACAGAACCATACTGCAGGTCCTGGTGACAGTCGGTACAACGCTCCATTTCTTTCAGGTCGTAACGGCTCTTGAGGTCCTTGGGCGCTGCGGCGTGCATCTCCTTGGCCTTATGACAGGCAACGCAGTCCATGGCCGCCTTTGCCGCATGGACGTCCCCCTGGCCGCGCTGCCCATAGAACTCACTGCCCACGCGGCTACCGTGGCAGGCTGTACACTGGTTGATGGGGTCGGAGCGCTTCTGAAATAAATGCCCTTTGATAAAACCCTTCTGGGCGAATTGAGGCCGGCTCACATGACAACCACCGCAACTCGTGTGGCAACTGGCGCAGTGGTTCTTCCGAGCCTCGTTTACATGCCCCCACTTTTCCATGTTCGCCCGGCTTTTGAGCACCATAGGGAATGTGGAAAGGGTGGCGTGGAGTGAATCCTTGGCCGTGGCCACGATCTCTTCATGGCAGTCCCCACAGGCCTTTTGGGGATTATTGACGCTGGGAAGGGGATCGAAGCCAGCGTGGGCGGTGGCCTTGTCCGTGCTGGCGGAATCGCCACCGTGGCAGGTGACGCAGTCAATTTCGCCGTGGGGGGTGGAAAGAAAATCCTTGGAAACAAGGACCTTCTCTAACGGCTCCAACGGAGCCACCTGCCCTCCTCAGCCGCTGCCTGACTGCATGGCCGATGTCTTAGACTTGGCCCCGCTGAGATTTTTTGAGAGCATTGCCGAATCAAGATGACAGGTTATACAACCAGACTGCTCTTCGGCCAAAACCATCGATGCCATACCGATGGACAGCAGGGAGGTCAGGACTACGCTATGCAATCTCATGTTTCGTTTCATGGCGGTTTTCCGTTTTCTTGCGCTTGGTTCTGTAATTATGCGGCGGTCTTGCCAACTCTGAAGCGTTTGCCGGGAATCGAGTCTCGGCACTGTCCCCCTGACACCGTCAGAGCCCCCAAATGGTTCCGCACCACGGCGCAGGAAAAATGCAAGACCGTCGCCATGTTGATAAAAAAGCATTAATCCCCAGTTTGGCAGCGTACCACACCCCTTGTTCCTCGGTCAACTCAAATGCTTGGCGTGGCCGCTTTTGCGAAAAAAGCTCGTAGTAACAGGTCAAGGGGAATACGGACGCCACAGAAACATACCTCGTTCACCCGGGAGATATGCCACTTTCGCTCCGACCTTGATCAGACGCTTGATGACCCTCTCCATTAACCGTTTGACTTCATTAATGGTAAAAATGGACATTGGCCTAAGTGCATAAGCTGCTTCAAACCAGTCAGAAGAAAGATCGCTCCGTGGTATCACAAATCGTTAGATCTTTTTTCCCAATTGTTTGATTTTGGGGCATTGACAAGAATTTCGTATTCATAGTATCAGACAAACATCCGCCGCAATGATACAGCAAGTCATGGGGGACATTAAGGCGGTTCAGGAAATACTTAGGTCATACAAGCTTCAAAACTTCCAGTAGATATATCCATGTGTTTACGGATCACTTCAAAGCGATAGCGGAGAAGATGAACCCGCTTCGTAACATGTTGAAATAATTGGTTTTTTAATGTGCCCCTTAAATGCCCTCCAGGAGGTAATTCCTTAATGATTTCAGTATAGATCACATGACTCTTAATCAGTAGGTTTGGGGTTC
>CAVQDX010000025.1:0-19149 GCA_963711335.1 uncultured delta proteobacterium
TAGCAATTGATTTTTTGCGTTTCCAGAAAACAATTTTGGTCCCAGAAAGAACCGATTCTAACCATGCTGTTTATAATGGTTAATAGTTTTCGCATGCATGCCGTAAGAGACACTTTTGCCTTTTTCCCGGCTGCTATGATACGTTTTGTAGAATGAACCTTATTACTGGATTGTAACGCACTGCTGATAAGGTCGCCATGTATAAGATAGATCTGATTAGGGATCTGCCACCCCATACTCGTCGATATCCTTTGTGTTTGCCGCTATCACAGTTGAAGGGAGCCACTCCCACCAAGGCGGCTATTTGACGCCGGTTGAGTATGCCTAACTCGGGAAGCTCTGAGATGAGCGTAACGGACAAAACGGGACCCGCTCCAGGAACGCTACGGATAATTTTATCCTTTTCCCTCCAAACCGGTTGAAGTTCCTAATCGAATCATGCAAATCCTTATCTACTTTCTTGGAGTTTGGGACTCAAGCCAAAATATATGGGCATTTATGGGACCAAAAGAACGCCTTGGGTGGCTTTATCGACGCGGTTTTTCTCCATTGTGAGCATTTCCACCAACTGTTTTCTTCTGGCCCAACAATCGCTTTTAGTTCTTGCGCCTGGCTCGTCTTTGAGTGGCCGCGGTTCAGGTTTTATCGACTTACCATACTGCGCTAAGACAAGACAATCAATCCTATCAGTCTTGTGAAGTATTTTCAATGGCTTTCACAAAACGATCTGAGTATTATGAAGTTGATAATCGCAACTGCGGTGGGCTCTGCTAACGAACTGGATCAAAGTTTCATGACAACCAGCTGATTCAATTACAATGACCAGGGCGATAAAGTTTCCAATCATCTAGTCACCGCTGTACGCCCAAATTGTGATTTGAGACTTTCCATGTTTTGGACCCACGAATACGCCTATTTTCAGCTCAGCCTTAGAAACGTCAATACCGACAAAGAATTCCAATGAATTCATAAAACTTTCTCCTACCATGATCCTTCGCGAAAAAAGTAAAAAACCTCGTTGTTTTTGATAAATCAAGATGATAGAATTCTCTCAGACAGTTCCTGGGCATCTATATCTGCAATAGACGCTAGTAATGAGATCTCCGACGTCAATTACCATGACACACGTACACACGGCTAACGTCGATGTCTCAGGCTATAATCTTCAGGACAGGAATCCGATATTCTTGACACCGGAATGATAATCTTTAAGTCGAGATTCATCCTCCAAAGCCATCAATACTATTTCATGAGTAATATCTCTTTTGTTCCTGAACGCGAACCTGTCCCTGACCACCTTGAAATCGCCTGGAGTAAGCCCGTCAAACCTTTCAACGCTTGAGTTGTAGACTCATCAACGATTTGTTGATCAGGGCCCTATTAGCTTCTCATAGAAGATGACATTCCCATCAGGCTTCAGGTATCCAAACTCAACTTTATGATTGAACCTTCTCAAACTTGCATTATCCAAGTCCTTCAATCGATTGGTGGTAAATATCTGGATACCGTCGAAAGACTCCATCCAGGTCAGAAACTCATTGGTAAAACTCAATTCCCAGGAATGATCAGCCCTATCCCTGTTGAATACCAGCGAATCAGCCTCATCAAATATCAGTATAGCCTCCTTTGATTGAGCCTCTTCATAAGCATCCCTGATATTTTGCTCTGTGTCACCAACCCATTTTGAAAATATGTCACTTGCCCGTTTGAAGACTATTTCTTTATCAAGATGAGTCGCAATGAATCTTGCCAATGCGCTCTTACCACTGCCTGGAGGTCCATGGAACAGTAGGGACATGGAGACAGGACCATGTGGATCTGGTTTCTTGGAGAATTCGTTGAATATCGTCAGTTCTTCCAACAGGACATGGGGATTGGTACCGGAGAGATTGAGTCCATCCAGAGTGAAGTCCTGGCAGTTATGTCTCGTGTTCCCGGCACTAATACCACCTTTACTGAGTCGAATATGAGATTCCAAGGTTAATATGACTGATTCCTTTAGATCCTCATCACAGAAGTTTCTTGATTCCGCTACCTTTCGTATTGCCTGATCTATTACACCTGGACTCACATCAAATCTGTTGGATAGTTCTTCAATCTCAGAGCTCTTTCAAGAAACTCTCTACCTCGTATTTCTCAACGATATTCCGCCAGAGTTGAACACGTTGACGTCTATTGAACGGTTTGAAATTGACACTGAATGAGAATCTTCTAGCCACCGACTCCTCGATGTTACCCACGGAATTGACTATCCAGATCATCCTGACTCCTGGTTTTTCCAATACTTCGTGTAGCCAGGGCTTGTCAGGGGTTTCACCAAAGAGTGACCAGGCGTTTTTGGTGTTCAGGATAGAATCACAGTCATCGGCTATGAGTAGTGATGTGTTTGTTTCACTAATCATGTTTACAGAGGCTGTAATAGCCGCTCTACGTGAAGATGGAGTTTTCCTTTCCTTCAACATCTAGTTGGTAAGCGGTCAACCCTAATTTTTCCGCAATTCCGTACGCATAGCTTGTTTTACCTGTTCCAGGAGGGCCATATAACAGAACATGCGTTGATGTCTCAGGCTTATAAGAAAGTTTGTAAGAATGTTTTTGGTAATCTTTTTGTCTACCATATGCGGGTCAAGAGGGATAGCTCACATTTAACGGATTGATGAACTGGGTCCTGAATTCACCAGGACTAAGGTCTTGCAACTGCTGCCTGAACAGTTGTTCCAGTTCAAAGCTACCTCCGTAATTATCCTTTACCAGGATACCAATTTGATCCAGTTTTCCGTTGAGGAGCCTTTACTAATTGGGCTTCTCTGCAATTTAAAACTATGGCGAGCCATTTCCGACCCCGATACCGGTTGCATTGTAATGGTGATCGAAAAATGCTTCAAATTCGTCCCAATTGGCCATCATAAACAGGAACAGACACAACTCCGCTTCAATATCATCAAGATTGAACAGTTCTCTTAAATTCGTTGAATATTCTCCGCAATCGTTGTCAATCCTTCATAGTCGTAATTCACTGAGCCGCACTTTCAGTAGTCTTCTGGCCAAGATATTGACCTTATCTTGATTCTGTTGAGATCAACTTGATGATGTCAAAAGATCTCTGTGTAAAGTCCCACGAGTCTTCAATAGAGACATCTGACTCATCGTCTTGGGTCTCTTGTGTTCTGGAACCAGCTCTTTGATTGTTTTGACATAGTCATTGGCCAAATCACGATTTAGCATCCAGTAGAGGATCTCAAAAGCTTCCTTGTCGAGATTAAGATCCACATTCAGTAACCGATTCATGTACGTCAGCATGCATTTCTGAAGAAACTGAAACGAATGATCGGAAACATCGACTTCCAAACATTTGATGAACTTACAGAGCTGAAGGCATATGATTGAGTCATTTCAAGACCTCGACCCTGGAAGTATTGAAGACATAATCGATGGCCCAGTCCTTATTGCGGTCGGCCTGAACCCTCCATTACTGATATCAAGTAGAAATTTTTTGGTCCCTCCAAAACTGCCATAAGGAACATTTATTCCACCAGGTTGTGCTTGTGAAATGAATGTATGCCCATCAGCCGAAATCCATGCAGATTCTCTCCTGGAAAGGACAAGACAGACACGGAGATGCTTTGTTTTTGCATAATTCTGGGCATAAGCTATCGCTTCTTCCCTAGTGCTAATCTTTTCTGGAATATGATGAATCATACAAAAAGGACCAATCAACCGGACTATCATCTGCATGGGGATAGGTTCATCAGCCCATTTATTCCAGTCAGCTAAATCTTTTTCAACAGCATCCTGAACTTCTTCCAGGGGTATATTGAGAGCATGAATTAGTTTACCTACGAGTTCTCCAGAGCCCACGATTCACGTTCAAAATCTACAATTCTATGTCCCCACTTCTTAGGGTTCAGCCCACAAAGTCCTGCTAATTCCTCAAAATTTAGATTTTGTTGTTGACGATAATGCCCTACGAGTTTAGAAAGCCTGTTCATTTTGACCTCCTTAGAATAGAGAAGGTTAAATAACAACTGGCTACAGGCTGATTTGTCTCCTAAAAACAAAAAATCCCGGTCAGCCAAACGTGACACGGGATACTCCTGTAGCCACTTTTAGCTGAATTTGTAATGGCGCCCAGCAAGCTGTGAATCAAATCGGCCCTAGTTACATATTACGACATTAGGGACGAAAATGAAATTAAAAATGATTGCATCTCGTATCTCCTCAGTTATTCGGGGCAGATATTATTCTATAGTTTCGCCCTTTTTGAATCGGAACCTGTTGATTCATAGGGAAAATGGTTGAAAAAGGAGGCGTTCCGCGCGAACCCGTTTTTTGGAAACAAACATGGGGAAGGAGGAACGCCAGGATGAAAAAGGAAACAGCATATCCGTTCGGAATTGACGAGATCAGATTCAAGCGATGCTTCAGCGCTCCGAGTTACCGTATTTTTGTGGCCCTTTTGATTGGATGGGCGCTGACTGTGGGAAAGCACACCATAAGCCAAGTGATTCTGACCATGAGACTTCACCATTCTATGCACTTTGCCAGTATTTATCGATTCTTGGGAAAAGGCAGATGGAGCGTGGATCTTGTGTCTTATTGCCTTTTCAGGGTTTTGGTCGAGACCTTGGACCTCAAGGGGAGCCAGATCCTTGTGGTCGTTGATGACACATTGAATAAGCATAGTGGTAGAGCGATCTGCGGCGCAGGTTGGCAGCATGATGGTTCGGCCCCGACACTTTCGAATCAGAAAGGCTATGGTGTCTGTTTTGTTATCATAGGTCTGGCGATTAGTCTTCCCGGAATTAGCGACCGCATGTTCTGTCTGCCTTTCTCCGCCCGTCTCTGGTGGCCACCTAAGGCCAAGGTTAAGCCCCAGGGTTTTCCCTACAAGAAAAAGCCTCAACTGGCTTTGGATCTTGTAGAACAGACCCATTCGTGGCTCCAAAAAGGAGAACATCTCAGGCTCATCACTGACCTAGGCTACTGTTGTGACACGGTAATGAAGGGACGTTCACAAGGCGTACATGTTACGGGAAGGATGCGAACCGATTCCGCATTGTTCGCCCTTGTTGAGCCGGTAGTTACTCCCCGAAGAGGCAGACCTCGTAAGAGAGGTTGCCGATTGCCGACCCCGGCAACCATGTTTAAGGACAGCGACCTGAAGTGGACTCAAATCAGGGCACTGTGCTACAGAAAAGAAATCAAACTGATGGCTTATCAATTCACTGCCCTTTGGTATCATACCGCAGGCCAAGAGGCGCTTTCCGTATTACTATGTCGTGATCCGAGCGGACGTCACGGCGACATTGTGTTCTTCGACACAGATATACAGGCTCGACCTCGCGAGATCGTTGAGCGATACGGGGCCCGTTGGAGCATTGAGGTGGCCAATCGCGAGACCAAACAACTCTTGGGCGCCGCAGAACCTCAGTGCCGTAAAGAGCTTTCAGTTGTCCGTTCTCCGATGTTCGCATACTGGGCATACTCTTTCGTAGTCCTTTGGTTCGTTCGGCAATTTGCCAGCGCAAAAAACCTGGTGGCGGATCCTGCGCCATGGTATCGTCAAAAGAAGTCTTTCACATTTTCTGACATGCTGGCCGCAGCACGAAGGAGTCATTTCGCTATAAGAATTTCTTCGGAGACCAGAGATATCAATGAGTTGAACAAAATCGACCGGCCGCGCTATTCGCCCGGACTCAAACATTCGGATTTCGCGAAACTATAGTATTATTTTGTTTGATTATTTTTCTCGCGATTTATAGGGAGATGAATTAAGAAGTTGGTCGTCTTGGCAGATCTCAAGCAATACGAGTTCTGTAACGATGGCCATAAACAACTGTCCAATATGTCTGGAAAAGCACCGCGAGATAGATGAACTAAAAGAAGAAGTTCAAAGGCTTCGGACAGCTTTATGCAAAGAGCAGCGCAGGATGGAGGATGGTTACTTTGGTTCGTCCACTCCTTCATCTAAAAAGCTTTTTAAGCAGAGTGTTGAAAACAATCAGGGGAAGCCCAAGGGGCCTGGGCCAGGGCACGAGGGACATGGTCGAAGAGGACATGAACAAGGAAGCGCCGATTGTGAGGAGGACATTTTTCCTGACTCCGAGACATGCCCTGAATGCGGCGCTTTGTTGTTGAACAAGGGAATGAAACGCAGGAGCGTCCTTGATATAGCATTGGCCAAAACCCAGAAGATTTCGTACAATCTTCACAAGAGATATTGTGCTCACTGTCGCAAGAGCTTCAACCCACAACCTCCTGGAGTTCTTCCCAAAAGTCTTTTCGGGAACAATCTTATTGCCAAGGCTATTACCATGCACTATCTCCATGGTGTTCCAATCGAGCGGGTTTGTGAGAATCTTGGGATAGGAAGCGGTAGTCTTGCCGGGATATTTCAGCGATGCGCTCGTTTGTTCGCAGAGGTTCCTCAAAATCTGATTGAAAAGTACAGAAAAGCTCCTGTAAAACACGCTGACGAGACCAGCTGGCGCACTAACGGAAAAAATGGCTATGTATGGCTTTTTGCGACCGAGGAACTTAGCATTTTTCAATTTGGGAAGAATAGATCATCTCAAGTTCCTTTGGCGGTATTTGGAAAAGAGCCTTTGGCAGGAACGCTTGTTGTGGATCGCTATAACGGATACAACAGGGTTCCTTGTGAGATTCGGTACTGTTACGCTCATCTACTGAGAGATGTGGAAGACCTGGAAAAAGAGTTTCCCGATAATGGGGAAGTTTCCGCTTTTACATCAGTAGTCATCCCTTTAATTAGTTCTGCTATTAAGTTGCGAAAACAGCCGATAGATGATGTGGAGTTCTACTCTAAGGCATCTGCTATACGCTCTGAAATTGAATCTGCAATGAATCAGCCTGCCCATCACTTGGGCATTCGGAGAATTCAGGACATTTTCCGAAAGAAACAAACATAGGCTGTATCATTGGGCAAAAGACAGAAGAGTACCTGCTGACAACAACCTGGCTGAACACGATCTAAGGCCTTCAGTAATTGCTCGTAAAGTCAGCTTCGGTTCAGTGACTGACGCCGGAGCTCAGACCAGAAGCACTCTGCAGAGTATCGTTAATACTCAGAAAAAGCTAACGCTAGACCCCGAGCAGCAGATAAGTAAAGCCCTCAATACCTTGGCGCGTGATCCAACAGCGGACATTTGCTCTGTTCTTTTCCCGAGGTCCAACGGCAAAAAGCCCGTCGATATCACTCCGCCTTAAAGAATTTTCACATTCTTAACTTCGAGATAAGCTGATACTCGTAGATCGCTCTGCCACGGATAACTGAGGAGATACTGCATCTCTCAGATAATCTCCATCCACGGAACTAACGTAGCTCCGTCTGACTCGCTGATCACAGTCTTTTTTCTCACCAATCTAAATACTGGTCTAAGCATAACAGCCTTTTAAGTTTTCCTCCCCAAAATGAACTCATCTTCAAACACGTACCAATTTCTACATCTCGAAAATCGAAAACTGTCTTTCTTATAGACGACATTCTTTGCGGACCTAATTCAAAGACGGAGGTTTTCCGATGGATGATTCAAGGAAAAGATTGAGTAACGCAATTCCAGTTCGATTACCAGAGGACCTGGTTCTGAGAAACTGAAGAAATGTGCAGCCCAACAGCAGCGTAGCATTTCTCAGGAAATTCGATACCGGCTGGTCCAGTCTACTTCAGATCCAGTGAGTTTCACGAAAATTGATATTAAGAAATCGACCGAGGAGTAACATAGAATGAAAAATTACAAAGTATCAGAGATTTTTTCAAACATCTTCCCCATACGACCCAACGACTTGAACTCAATCCAAGATCATATGTCAACAAATGGTTTTGACCCGACTTGTCCCATCATTTTGGGAGAAGGAGACTGGACCGATGTTCCCGTGGTAATCGATGGACACACTCGATTGAAAGCCTCTGACAATTTGGGAATTGAAGCAGAGTTCACGACAAAATGCTTTGAGTCAGAAACAGGCAGCAATTGAGTACGCTATTCACCGGCAGCTTGATCGAAGAAACCTCAACGATGCTGAACTCCTGTTGACTGTCCCTAAAATACATCAAATGAAGCCTCGAGGAGGTAACAACAATCCAGAGGGTAAGAATCAATACGAAGATGAGGATAGGTCAAAAGCGCAAGATTACGCTATTGACCTCACAGTCGCTGGGTACTCCGGAGACAATACGGAACCTGGTCAATCAAAGAAATCCTCTGGAAAATCAGTAGAAGAGACAGCCGCTATTTTTAAGATATCTCCGAGAAAGATAGAACAAGTCCTAACCGTAGCTGCAGAGGACACGCCAATAGAAATCAAAGAAGCAGTGCTCAACGGTGAAAAGTCGATGAATCAAGCTTACCAAGAGGTCCGGAAGATTAAGAAGGAAAAATTGCTGACTGAAGAGCCTAAATCAAGGACCGGTAAACCATACCGTCCGACGTTTAATTTTACAAATGATCATATTGAATGGGCTAAACTGTCTTGGAATCCGGTCACAGGATGCTACCACGGCTGCAAATTTTGTGTAGACGCTAATACTCCAATTTTATTAACAGATAATAGTTATAAGAAGATAAAGGATATTAGTATCGGGGAAGAGATTTATGGTCTGGAAAAAAGAGATGGTAGTAAATATAGACATCTGGTTGCTACTACAATCTTAGACAAATGGGAAACCTCTAAAATAGCTTATGAGATTGAATTGGTTGACGGTAGAAAGCTTGTTTGTTCAGGGGATCATAGGTGGTTGTCTAATAGTGAATGGAAGTACACTGATCATCACACATCGGCATTGACCACTAATGACTGTCTTGTAGGTTTTGATCCGACAGATAAATCTACGTTTGATTTAGGTATTGTATCTATAAAGTGCCTCGGGTACGAGGTTCCAATGTCAAGATATATCAACTGGAACTGAAAATTTTATTGCTAACGGTAGTCGTTAGTCATAATTGCTACGCTCGTGATATTGCAAATAGGTTTTATGGAGAGAAGTTTGAATATACAGTCCATAGAGAAAGATTTTCAGCTCCTCACAATACAAAAATCCCTAAATGGAGATTAGATGAGCCGGGAATTCACAACGTTTTTGTTTGTAGTATGGCTGATCTCTTTGGAGATTGGGTTGAAGAAGAAGTCGTTCAAGAAATATTAGACATCTGCGCCGCTACTCCTCAGTGGAATTATATTTTTCTGACTAAAAATCCAAAAAGACTTTTAGAATTTGAATTCCCAAAAAATTCTTGGGTAGGAACAACAGTGCATGAAAAGTCGATGGTAGCTAAAGCATTAGAAATTATGCCTAAAGTTAATGCCCCAGTGAAATTCCTTTCTTGTGAGCCTTTGTTAGAAGACTTGGAAATTACAGATCTTCCATGAATGAATTGGGTTATCATTGGTGGTTGCAGCAAAACTACAACACATGCTGGAGTTCAACCCGATTGGTAGTGGGTAGTAAAATTATTTATTATACCTAGAGAGAGGGATCGTTAGGTTTACTTTAAGCTGAACTTAACCGGTACCAAAGGAATATCCAGAATTTTCGAGTTTTTGTTGATTTCTGAATTGGTCAATAGCGCAACATTGCGCTATTGACCAGACAATTGCCTGTGGAAAATTGGTTTTTCTAAAAGCGGGATTTTTCGCAAACATTTTGAGATGATATGCACCAGGAACAGAATAACTTGATCTGATTATTACAGGGATCTTTTCTTTTTGCCTGATGGCGTGTTTAGTGGTTGCAGCAAGACTGACGGTAACCCAGCTTTTCAACCAGAATGGAAGTGGGTCTGGAATTTGCAAGAACTAGCTGATAAGCAGGGAATTTCCACCTATTGGAAACCCAATCTAGAGACTAGACCTAAGAATTACCCTTCTCTTTTCGATAACTACAGATGAGTATTTGTCATTGAGTTCGCTAAAAACAAATATCCCGTACAGCAATTAAGCTAACACGGGATATTTCCCTATCTTTGATCTGAACTTTTAAAACGCCGGATCTTCTTTGAATAGAGAAATGGTCCCAAGAAACTGGACAGAGACATAAGTGATAAGCTGCTCTAAAATTAGATAACAAAAAGGAGCAGCAGACATGTCAAAGAGACCACGACGCAATCATGGATCAGCTTTCAAAGCAAAGGTAGCACTCGAAGCTATCAAGGAACAGCAGACTCTCGTTGAGCTTGCTGAACGTTTTCAGGTTCATCCTAACCAAATAGTCCAGTGGAAGAAACAACTTCTTGAAAATGCGGAAAACGCCTTTAGTAAAGAGAAGGTGGTAGATAACGATTCCACGGTAAAACAGCTTCATGCCAAAATCGGGCAACTGGCGATGGAGAACGATTTTTTGTCCGTAGCGCTCGGTCGCATCGGCGATTCGAGCGCAAAGAAATGATTCAAGAAAAAAGTCCCGTGTCCTTGTCCAGGCAATGTCAGATTCTTGAGATCTCAAGATCAGGAATGTATTACAAACCGGTTCCAGTCAATGAAACCGATTTTAGGTTGATGAGATTGATCGATAAGATTCATTTGATTCACCCGTATTTTGGCGCTAGAAGGATATCCGATAAGCTTTGTGACATGGGTGAAAAAGTAGGCCGAAAACATGTCAGGACTCTAATGAATAAGATGTGTATCACGGCCATTTACAGTAAACCTAGACTTTCAAAGCGAAACCAGGACCATAGGGTCTACCCGTATCTTCTCCGGGGAATGCCCATAACTCGGGCTAATCACGTTTGGGCAGCCGATATTACGTATATCCCTATGGCAAGAGGATTCTGCTACCTGGTAGCTATTATGGATTGGGCAAGTCGAAAAATATTATCATGGCGTTTATCAAACACTCAGGATGTTGGATTTTGCCTGGAGGCTTTGGAAGAAGCCGTGGCAAGGTTCGGAGTTCCAGAGATTTTCAACACGGATCAGGGATCTCAATTTACATCTGAGTCATTCACTGAGGCCTTGTCATCCAGGGGTGTCAAGATAAGTATGGACGGCAAAGGTAGCTGGAAAGACAATGTTTTTATTGAACGTTTCTGGAAAAGCGTCAAGTACGAAGAAGTCTACCTGAAAGGTTACGAATCTTTATCAGTCGCTCGAAATGAGCTAAAATCATATCTTGAGTTTTACAACCACGAACGGAGGCATCAGGGCCTTGACTCGAGGACCCCGGATGAGGTCTATTGGAATACTTTGTCCCAAGCCGAAGTGGCAGCATGAAGAGTAAGCTTATCACTTAAAAATCACGTACAGTGTACTGGAAGGTTAGACCATCTCTTAAGAAGGTAATCACGATCCCAATTTCATGGTTCTTGTTCCCTGATCATGATCGAGGATTCGTCCGAATCAGATCCGCAGTCTCCATAGCCGCGACTTTATAAACTTCCAGATTGTCTTTCCACAATTTCCAACAGTCGGCAAAATCCTTTCCTGTTGGATCATATGGAACGGCAAGCCCACTTCCGTATTGCTCAGAACATGTTTGGCTTTTCCCGCCTCTGTGGAAAATCCCGTAACCACTAGCTAACGCTTCATACATTTGCAACGGTTATGTCAGAATTGGCCGTCACTACAAGTCCAGACAAAAGGACGTATAGTTCCTCTGGCGTTACTAAGGAACTGAGGAGCTTAAAGTTTTCCAATTTATATTTCTTTGCGGTATTTGTAATATCTTCTTTCAGCTCCCCAACTCCCGACATGACAAAGAAACTGTTGTCCTTAAACATCTGCATCCAATAGGCGAGCCTCAGAAATCCTGATGGTCTGTTCTCTTGTTTCAGGTCTCCTACAAATCCGAAAATCAATCTTCCGACGGGAGTCTTAAACGCTCTAATTCAGTCACGTAGTTGCAAGTCCGGAGAACCTTAACGAACAATCTCGATCTATTAATCTCTCCTTCATTTGAATTTGGTGACCTTGGGCATTTATTGAGCAGGTTAGAATATTGGTAACCGTAAATTAGCTTTTTCTTTGACTTTAAGAATTCGAATACACTTAATTTTACTTGTTTGTTTTTTCAAAAAGACGCATTATCAAATCTCGAAAAAATACTCGAGTCTCTTCGTTGACAATCCCAGAAATTTTAAGCGCTATTTTTACTATTCTCCGGTCCAGTTTCCATGTGGCGGATCTGAGACGTTTGTTTTCGGCGATTGTTCGGAGGAGCAGGTTGTAAATTAGTTCACCATGTTGCGGCCCAACATTACTAAGAATCCTTTTGCGGAGAGTTTCGATCGAATGATTCAACCACGCGCTTTGAAGCCAACTCCCTTGTCTAACGCGATAAAGAAATATTCCTTTAGGGATTACATCTAGACTAAAACCAGCCAAAACTAATCTTGCTAGAAATTCCCAATCGTCGGCAACTTCTCCTCTCGCCCCACAAAAACCTCCTAGTTTTTCAAAGACTGATTTTTTGACGCAGAAATTTGCATCCCCAAAAATGTTGCTATAGAATCCAACTTCTATAGCAACCACCTAAAGGCATCCAATAATCTATGAGATTTGCACTAGAAGGATCTTCTCCTTCCCCAGTAAATTGAATCATTGAACAAGTTAAACAGTCGGCTCCAAACCCAACATTCCTCTTGTAAAGTCGGTAATCATGGTCTTGGTGGCGAGGTTGTCCGAATCCATAAAAATGATCAAGTCTCCCTTTCCGTGGGTGACCGCTAAATTCCTGGTTGGCCCGATGGTCTCATTCTCTTCCTTCACTATGAATAGCCAAGAGTTGGAAGTATACTTGGCTGCTAATGAGGCGATGATGCTGAGAGATTCGCTATCCGTGCTGCATAGTCGACTACGATCACTTCGAAGTTTTGGTAATCGTTTTCCTCTATGGACCTAAGAAGGGGGGAAAGATTTTGACCATCATTAAAGTGCGCTACGCAAATAGAAACAAGTGGATTGAGTTTCGGCTCTAGACCTTTCCCAATTGCTTTTAACTGGATCAAAGCCGATTTTTTTTCATGCTCCCGAGAGCATAAAAGGCTTTAATCTCGTTCAGAGGGATTGCCTTCTGATGTCTATATTCCATTTTTGTCGGAGCGCCCATTCAAAATCGCATTTGTATGGGGAATGATCAAATCACTCTTTTCGCAGCAGTATCTCTCGGCAAAATCTACCTCTTTATCGAGTCCTAACTGGCGAAGCTTAAGAGGGATTTCGAAAGGCTGATCCTCCTGAAACTTGTGGCAAGTCCTCAGCCAGCTAATTAGCAAGACCTTTTGGAAATCAAGTCCAGTCTGCTTAGCTCTTATTGGGACAAAACCCGGGGCGTCAAAGGTATTACAAAGTACACAATCGAAATGTGATTTACCAAATAGTCATAAATTCTAACTGATTGATTCACAAATGGTCTGTAATCGTTGAGGCGCAGATCTTGAGATTTGGAACCTGGACGAATCTTTTCATGTAGAGCCACAAACCTTAATATTGCCTCTGAACGCTTACATAAAAAATTCTCATATTTTTTGACATCACCATTATAAATTGACAGAATCGTGAGATTAGATGTTTTAGCCAAATAAGATATAATCCCGTGAGCATAACCTAGTTTCTGGTTCGTTGAATTCAGTGCTCCGTAGATTCCCTCGTGGAAGAACTAATAGGATGTTGCTCATTGGGTGTCTCCTAGATATTAGAGCTTATCAATTTCATCTATTCCTGTGGAATTCTCAATAAATGTGTTTCAACACAAACGGGTTAGATGAGCATGGTTTAAATGGAGTTCCAAGCTGTCGAGTTTTAAAGATTTTCGGTATTATTCGTGTTATGTTCTTCAAACGTAAATGAACTGCCCTAAGTGGCTCGGAGATACAATCAGCGATCCTGATGTATCACAAAATTCATATGGTAGCGCTAGTAAATTCTAACATTGATATTGAGGCGTTTGATCGCCAAATGACTCGCCTATTAGATTACGATGTAGTCCATTATGCCAATCGTTGGTTTAACTGGCCTTAAAGGACTAACCCAAGAAATTAGATGTCAAATAAACCCAATCCTCAGGACATTGAATCTACACCTAAGATTTTAACATTACTATTGAATCTATGGAGACATCTGGCAAGGGGCCGTCAGAGGCAATTGGGATTATTGCTCGCAATGATGCTTGCCAGCGCTTTTTCCGAAGTTATAAGTCTAGGCGCAGTACTTCCATTTATTGGCGTACTTACAGCCCCAGATCGGGTCTTTAACCATGCGGCGCTCAGAAGGCTGGTCGAACGTTGGGATAAATTCTCCAGACCAACTCGTGGCGCCTCTGGCTGTGGCGTTTGCCGTGACCGCGTTAGTGGCAGGTTCAATGAGATTGCTTTTGCTATGGGCTACAGCAAGGCTTTCTAACGCAATTGGGGCAGACCTCAGCATAGAGATGTACCGGCGTACTCTTTACCAGCCATATAGATTACACGTTGTTCGAAACAGCAGCGAGGTAATTGATGGGATAACAAACAAATCCTGGATAGCCGTATCCATGCTGCAATCGGCGCTGACTCTTACAAGTTCTATATTGCTACTTTTAACGCTGGTAATAGCTCTCATATCAATTGACCCATTCGTTGTCTCAGTTGCCCTGAGTGTATTTGGATTAAATTATGGTTTGATCTCGTGGGTGCGCATCGAAGCTACAAATTAATAGTCGGCGCATCTCTGAGGAAAGCACCTCAGCCATAAGAGCCTTGCAGGAAGGGCTTTGGGCAATTAGAGACGTCTTACTAAACTGGAACAACCGGCGTATTGCGCTATTTATCGCAGCGCGGATATCCCTTACCGCAAAGCCTATGGTAGTAACATGTTCATTGCGGTTAGCCCGCGATTTTGCGATGGAGGCTCTCGGAATGGTCATGATCGCAGGTCTGGCATATGGATTGAGCAGGAAGTCGGGAGGAATCGCAACCGCATTACCGCTATTGGGAGCGCTTGCTCTCGGAGCGCAGCGCATCATTCCGGCCCTTCAGGCAATCTATTCGGCTTGGGCGACTATTGCGGGTAATCAAGCGTCACTTGTGAAGGTAATAGAACTTCTCGAACAGCCTGTACCAGACGAAGCAGCAGAACCTCCGCCAGAGCCATTACAGTTCAAAAACAGCATATGTTTCAAATCAGTATGGTTTCGCTATCTGGATAATGAACCATGGGTGCTGAAAGGTCTTGACTTAACAATCCCTAAAGGCGTCAGGATTGGGTTCGTGGGAAGCACCGGCAGCGGCAAGAGCACCACGATGGATCTTCTTATGGGCCTCCTGGAGCCTACTAGTGGCCAAATATTGGTAGATGGTTTCGACATTAGGGGAAAACGACTCCGATCCTGGCAGCAAACGATAGCCCACGTGCCGCAAAGTATCTTTCTGGCTGACTCGACGTTGGCGGAGAATATCGCTTTAGGATTGCCTAGAAACCTCATAGATTTAGGCATAGTGCGGCTGGCAGCTAGACAAGCCCAAGTAGCTGACTTTATAGAAAGTCGTCCAGAAGGTTACTCTGCCATGGTTGGTGAACATGGCGTAATGCTCTCTGGAGGACAAATTCAGCGAATCGCCATAGCCAGGGCTCTGTATAAGCAAGCTTCAATCCTGGTTTTCGATGAAGCGACTAGTTCACTTGACAACGAGACTGAACAGGCTGTGATGAGTTGTATTGAAAACCTTGGTCGGGACTTAACTATCTTGATAATTGCTCATCGGCTTACTACCATTCAAAACTGCGATCAAATTGTAGAACTCGCTCAAGGTCGAGTTGTTGCTCAAGGAACTTATGATGAACTGATGGAACTAAGTCCTAGTTTCAGAAGAATGGCGACAGCGAGACCCTTGGACTAACAGACAGTGTTGGCACGGGATGTTCATCACGTGCGCAGTTTTTTCAAAAACACAACTTGCAGGAAAAAGGATAGTTCCCCTTGGGCTCATTATTAGGACCACACCTCGCTACAAAAGCAGACGAAGATTCTATTGTTGAATTAGAAAAGTTTGTTTGGCATTCGGCTGAAGAGGCCACCCACGAATATTTTCGATGGTTGACGTATGGGAACCCTTCGGGACAGTCGATCACTTGCGTGATTAAAGATGATTCCGACAGAGTAGTCTCGATGCACATTTTGGTTCCTGTATCAGCCCTTGTCGGAGGCGTCAGGAGCCTTGCGGGGATTTCTGTGAATGTAGTTACTCATCCTGATTACCGTCGAAACGGTTTGTCGAGCAGAGTAGCCGCCTATATATATACAAAAGCAAGAGAATTGGGCATAGAGTTTATTTTTTCTTTACCCAACTCTAGCAGCCATGATTTATTTACAAAGAAATTTAAATTTTCTGACTTAGGAAAGCCTTTGCTCTTGGTCAGATGGATCAATCCAGGAATATTTATCGGTCAAAATGGTTTGCCAAGAATTGGGAAGGTCGTCAGTTTGTTGACTAAATTACTTTCGGAGACATTGTCACGTAAGCAAAGGCTTATCTAGAGGTACGTTACATAGAGGACTTGGAAGGTTTGAAGGTCGAAAAACTTTTGGAACCCAATGATGTTTGTATTGACATTACTGGTCCATGGCTAAAGTGGCGCTACAGGGAACGTCCTTTCCGGAGATACGAGTGCGCCTTCGTTGGTGAACCAGAGTCCCCGAAGGCGCTTATTGTATATCATGTGTTAGAATCCAGCAAGAGGGTATTAATCATGGAATTCCTCGTCGCTCAGGATGTTCCATTGAGAACCGTACAAGTTTTGATCGATCATGTTGTGGAAAAGTGTAAAGCCGCAAGTTGCTCATCTGTATGTTGTCTAGCGGCACTCAATTCCAGAAAAGCTGATCTACTAAGAAAAAATGGATTCCGGCGCTTCTTGTTGGGTTCAGCTTGGCGTCCAAGCCTAGTAGCCAAGAGCAGCAGGAGTCTTCCTACAGGTCTTTCTTTTTCTTCCATGGATTTCTCTTTTGGCGCCTTAATAAACATGGAATGAAGGATCAATCTGGATGGAATGGAAAAATAACTCTTTCCCCAGGATCAACCAAGATTCTGTTGAAATAAAATACCTTGCCGATTTTTGTGGAGCCAGAGAGGTGAGGTTTTTTTCAGCAGCCGGTTTGTTCCGGATGTCTCGCGGAATGAGGTTTTTTTCTCCGTGGCCAGCTTCGAATCCTGTCTCTCTTTCAAAAAAGACATTGAACTACATTTGGAGCCAGAGGGCTTTATTCCTCCATTACAGTTCCTCGGATGATAAACCTTTTTTCCCGGGCTATGATTTTATCGTCGATGATAAAAATTATGATTTTCGAAATATAACAAGCAGCAAACGTCGTCATAATATTCGGTGGGCGTTAAAACATTGCACAGTGGAGCGTATTTCTTTTCAGGAAATGATCAAATTAGTCCAACCGTTGATAGAAGATACTTATGATCGCCAGGGTCGAAACTTCAACGAGTCTGTTCTGGAAATGTGGAAAAACTATTTCAGATTAGCCGAATCAAATCCTCTGTTTGAGGCTTGGGGTGCGTTTGTCTCCAACCAACTCGCTGCGTCCCATGTCTGTATTACTGTGGCTGGGAGAGTTTTTATTGAGATGACGTTTAGCCGCACGGACCTACTAGGATTTCACCCTGTGGACGCCCTCTGTTTCGTTTTCACCCAGAAGGCAATGGTTCGGGACAGTGTAACACATGTATCTTATGGTAGGCGTCCTATAACAGGTGAGGCTGAGGGGCTTGTAAATTTCAAGGAATCAATGGGTTTTAAAAAGCTTTTAGTGAAGGAGCGTATAAAATCAACCCCATCTTGAAGCCGCTATTTTTCGGCCCCTGAGCCTCGCAACCCATACTGTTGCTGGATGGTATTCTGACCATTCAATGTACGCGAGGATAATAGCCGGGATCACTAGCACACTTCGCAGCCAGGTGAGACATTTTAGTTAAAGGCAAAAGCGATGTGAAGCGGAATTGAACCTTCGCATCTATGCTTTGACAAACAGATCGGGGAACGTAATAAGTTCACTTTTACCGGAGAGGGATCTTTTTGATGAAGTTCTCCATCATAATACCAACCATCAACAGAAGCTCCTCGCTCAAAATCACAGTTAATTCTCTACTGTCCTTAGATTTTCCACCGGAAGATTACGAAATTCTAATAGTGGATAACTGTTCAACGGACAATACTAGACAAGTAGCTGAGACTGCCATCGAATCAAACCTCCTGCGACAAATCAAATATTGCTACGAACCAATACCCGGCTTGCTTTCCGGTCGTCACCGAGGAGCTTTTGAATCGAAGGGTGACATCCTGGTTTATGTGGATGATGACATAGAGGCTAATCCCAACTGGTTGACAGCCATAGCCGAAGCATTCGAAGACAACGAAACACACCTGGTTGGAGGCAAAAATCTTCCCAAATACGAGTCAACTCCTCCTGATTGGCTGGACACCTTTTGGTATAGAGAGGGATCACTGAGTCAGTGTTTTTATCTCAGCCTTCTGACTTTGGCGATCAGCTCACCGAAATTGATCCTCTTTATGTTTGGGGACTCAACTTTTCGATAAGGAAGGATACACTATTTAGAGTGGGTGGGTTCAATCCTGAGTGTGTTCCGAAGACCTTCCAGCGCTATCAAGGCGATGGTGACACCGGGCTGGCATGGAAAATAGCAGCAAAGGATTGAAGGTTATGTATCAGCCTAAAGCCCTTGTTTGTCATCTTATACCTAACCACCGTCTTACTATCGATTATTTTGTAGAAAGAATGTTTTCTGCAGGGGTCAGTGATTCATACACCTCAATTAGAAGAAATCTAGGCATGAAGTTCGACTGGAAAATGCAAGCGCCATTCCCGCAGACAAAATGGCTGTCCCCGAAGAATTGCCAGCAGATTATCGACAGATCCCTATGCAACCATCAAGCAAAGGGTTCGTGAAGCCTGGATGCAAGGGTATTTGTTCCACCAAAATGAAGTACAAATTCAAGACCCCAAATTGCTCAATTGGGTATTGCAAGAAAATTACTGGGACTATTGTTACGGACCTTTCCTGCAGTCAAGAAGCGCAGACCCCAGGGAATTGAAGTAATAGGGAATCCAAATCCTTGTCCTTCGATGACACAAACAGAGATCGTATAGAAATGCAGCCTCTATGCTAATCTGGATTCCCTTCCTTATTCACA
>CAVQDX010000026.1:0-10853 GCA_963711335.1 uncultured delta proteobacterium
GTTTATTGAAAATGTTCTGCCTTGGGGGTTTTGCGCTAACTTATCATCTGGTTGTTCGGTGGGAGATTCTCCATAGCTTCTACGAGTTCTTTCACGTTGATGGGCTTTGATATATAGCCGTCCATGCCCGCTTCGAGGCACCGTTCACGATCACCCGCCATGGCATGCGCAGTCATGGCTATAACGTGAATATGTTTGCCATCCTGAGACTTTTCTATTTTCCTGATTGCGGCAAGAGCTTCGAACCCATCCATCTCGGGCATTTGAATGTCCATCAATATTACGTCGAATTGATCCTTCAGAAAGGCTGCTAACGCAAGCCGACCGTTTTCGACTACCGTAACGCTGTGCCCCATCTTCTGGAGCAGTCGGCCGGCCAGCTTTTGATTGATGGGATTGTCCTCCGCTAGAAGGATTTTCAAACGTCTTTTGCTCTCTCTAATCGCATGCCGGGTCAATAGCGAGGCGCTGGTTTTTCCGGGGCCAGTCTCGTGCAATGATGAGCAGACAATGTCGAACAATTCCGACTGCCGCACTGGTTTCATCAAATAAGCGGCGATGCCGAGTTCGACACACCTGGCGGCATGGCCCCTTTCTCCGGCAGAGGTAAGCATGATCAGAATCGATTCTTTGAGATTCGGATCGCCTTTAATCTGGGCAGCCAACTCAAATCCATCAGTGTCGGGCATCATATAATCGATGATAACCACAGGGTAGGGCGTACCTTTTTCGTGAGCGAGTTTCATCTCTTCTAATGCGGCGCTCGCGCCATCTACGGAAACGGGCTTCATGTTCCAGCTCGCCAGCATCTGGGTCAGCACGCGTCGGTTGGTAGCGTTGTCGTCAACCACGAGGTACAGGAACATCCATCAGACTCGAAGATTCGAGGCAAATAAACATGCAAGAAGGTTGGGCCTGTAATCCCAGATTAACAGTGAAACGGAACACACTACCCCGGCCAACCTCACTCTGAACCCATATCGTCCCACCCATCATTCGGATAAGCTGAGTGGAAACCGCCAGACCCAGCCCCGTCCCACCATATTCTCTCGTGGTGGATCCGTCGGCCTGCTCAAATGAGTCGAAAATCTTCTCCTGCTTGTGTACAGGAATTCCGATGCCCGTGTCCGTGATGGCGAACTGCAGACATATTTCAGAGTCGGTTTCCGATTCCAGATGGGCCCGAACCGATACCTCGCCCGTTTCGGTGAACTTGATAGCGTTCCCGACCAGATTCACAAGGATTTGTCGGAGACGCCCCGGATCTCCGGTCACATAATCCGGAACTTCGGCTGGGATCTCATAAATCAGTTCCAGCCCCTTCTTGTGAGCGATAACCGCAAGAGTGGCGCAGGTGTTGGCTATGCAGTCCCTCAAACTGAAATTGATTGGCACGAGTTCCAGTTTGCCGGCTTCGATCTTGGAAAAGTCCAGAATGTCGTTTATCAGGGTGAGCAGTGAGTCGGCCGACATCTTTGCCGTCTCCATGTATTCCCGCTGTTCTTCATTCAGTTCAGTGCCTAAAGCGAGGTCTACCATGCCAATGACACCGTTCAACGGTGTCCGGATCTCATGGCTCATGTTAGCCAGGAACTGGCTTTTCGCCAGACTGGCTTTTTCGGCCGCGCTGCGGGCTTCGATAAGATCGGTAATGTCCACAAAGGACTCGACACACCCCACAGCAATTCCGGATTCATTCTTGGTAATACTTGAGTTTTTCAATATTATTCGCTGATTGCCGTCCCTGGTTTTCAGCGTGCACTGCTGTCTGAACATCCGCTCTCTGGAATCAGGACCAAACAACGGACATGCGCTGGCGCACGGCTCGCCCAATATAAAATCACAGGGTTTTCCCACCACATCTTCTTTGTCGAAACCGGTCATCCTTAACAATTCATCATTCACCCCTGTGATGATCCGGTCTGTGTCGATGGTGAATATAGCCGTAGCCGCGGTGTCCAGGAATTGGGCTTGCAGCTTGAAAGCGCTATGAAGCCTGACTTCAGCTTCTTTTCGCTCTAATAGCTGGTGTTTTACGCTACTTCGCCCGAGGGCCAGCCCCAGGATTCCCAGCAACCATATTCCTCCATATGCCATAGTTTCATTGCGTATCTGAGCCAACAAGGTTTTCTCGACAGGCTTCCACGGTGTTGAGATACTTATTCCGCCAATAATATCCCCAATTTTATAGCCCTGATTGAGGTGACACTTTAGGCAATCCGGCTCCACCACATGCGGGAGCATGAGCCGTAAGTATGTTTCATTGCCGATGGGCGCGAGGGAAAACGCCTCTTTTTTCCCTTGTTCGAATTCCAGCAAAACCTTTTTTTCCCATTCGTCAGGGGCGTTCTCGGGTCTCAACGGTTTGAGGCTTGTGGTATGTCCTTTGTGGCCAAACTTCTTTTCTCCCAGTTCCTGGACCTGACGGGTCATGTAGGCGCCATTCATCAGGGTAAGTTGTTTCCCTGATGGCGTTGTAATATCTCTTTCGGGAATATTGGCCAGGTAGGGATTTGGCGGGGTGTCGGGGGAAACAGGGACGTAAACTCCACCGTGGTGCGCGGCCCAACCACGGAAAACCAGTTCCTTGTTGTAGCTGTGGAACAGACCTGCGCGTGCGGTCGCCATTGCTGATGAATACGCTTCACGATACTGGAGCCCGGCGACAGCCAGGATGACTACGGTCCAGAATGCCGCTATCAGCATGATGAACCGGTTTATACGTGTCTGTACATCGCCAACAACTTTGGTAGGGGAGTTCATCGTTTTTATCTCGCTCGATAATTAGTCATCTGCGGCGCAAGAGATCACAACTCCTCCGTGTCGCAGCCTCACCGAGTGGAAATTCCGGGTACGCTAAAACGCTTTCCCGCTCATGTCACAGATTTTGCGCAAAGATCATCGACGTGGTTAAAAACAATCGTCCAGGCTCCAAATAGGTACACGATTTTCATAAGTAATGGCAAATTCTTTCTTTCTGTTGGAATGCAAATGGGATGGGATTTTGATCAAAAAGCCTGTGCGTCCAAGCAACTCAGAGAAATTGGACGCCTATTACATGATGTTGGCACGGTATATAAGTAAGAAAATACTTTCAATTATTGCCAAAACTAGCTATAATAAATAACAGTTTTTAATTTTATTGAATTGAAGGGGTTGTGTCTTGACTAGATTCGTGACAACAATTGCGGCGGTAATCTTCTTCCTGACCTGTGCAACACTACCTCTTTACGCCCAGTGGATTCCCAAGCATTTTAATGCGGACGTATCCTTCCGGGTCGAATGTCTTTTTAGCAATCAGACACTCAGCGGTGATGAGGAATGGGTTACAAAAAACAGAGCCTTATGCCAACCCTAATTTTCCTCCTCCTCCGCAATATTTGACCTTTTCATTTCCAAACCCAATAGAACAGCTACGAATTAACTTTAACAACAACATGCCTGTACTTGATGGGATGGTAGAATTAACTCCTGTTCCAGCTGTGTCTGCACGGGTCAGAGGTTCCGTGAGCGTTCTCAATTCTGACAGGAGTGTGACGCTTGCAGTGGCCCTTATCCTGGTCCGGTTTCTTTTTATAATCCTGGAACCGTACGATAATTTTTATGGTTGGAGAGAACTCTCAGTAACAATCAAGCCTCAATTTTGGTTTTGGGAGGTTGCCGGACTCTATAATCTTAGCTACGAGGGTTTTTACAGGTACAGTCTGGTGGGCGGATATCGTCAGGAATCATGGTCATACCAGCCATCCAACGATGATGCGACCAACTCTTATCTTCGAGATGACTTCACGTCCCAAATTCCTTTTATAGGTATGCAAACGGTGATGAATTCCCCCACATGGAAGGCGCGGTTTGAGGTGCTTGGCTCGCCTTTCATGACAAAGAAAGTTGCCCACACGGCGCGAGACCAGGGGGAATTACATGCAACTCGACGGCTCTCTGACACAGGGTGGGTTCATAGAATTTCAGGTGGATGGCAATATAAACGTTACTCCCAACGGCTTGATGGGAGTCTATGCCCAGTACTCCTACGAGCAACTACAAGGAGAACTGACCGGGACCAGTAAAGATGGCCTGAATCTTGGTTAGTTTACGACATCGTACAATTTTTACACCCTTAAAAGTATCTGGACTTTAGGCTTAAGCGCTAGCATCCTGTTTTAGAGTCGAGAGCAAATATGACTTGTGGCGAATATAAAGCTGATCCGGTTTTCACTTTTGGTCTTTTCTATAGGGTTTGTAACCTTCGGTCGCTGCGATGATTGTAGCCCTTCTCGTCAATGCTTGCCAGATCGTCCACCACCGTCTGAAACCATCGGTGGTATCAGTGTGACCCATTTGATCTGCCAATCTGCCGACATTTATCATCGACTATGCCGATATAATTTCCAGGAGGGGCAGAAGTGACAATAAATGCTAAATGGTTTGCTTTGATTGGAGCTATCCTTATAGCCGTTGCGCCGTCGGTTGTTACTGCCCAGATAATATGGGACGCCCCTAACAGTGGCCCCGAGTTTTCATTCGAACCTACCGTGTCCATTGGATATCTTTCCGCCAATACGCCAACGACTTTTTCGCTGAGTAATAGCGCTAGTAACAAGTTTAACATTATAAGTCTAAAGCAGACGCTTAATGTCCAGGGTGTATGGACGGAGTTTACTCTGCCGATAAAAAGCTCCGGCCCATTAGGGTTAATGATAGATTTTGGCTACCTTTTCCCGGTAAACAGCCAGTCTGAAGAAACTTATAACACCACAGATGGATCTGCCTCTAGGACATGGAATACCAGTTCGCAATTGTCGAATTTATCAGTTGCTGTGACTTATCACATTTATCCGCACGTAACGGCTATTGCGGGTTTTCGTTATGAGTCATTTATGACAAATTATGGAGACCCTGAAAATGAAGTTCCCGCCCAACTTGACTTGCGGTCGGTAGACATAGGTGAATTTGATTTCAGCGGCTATATACCATTCCTTGGAGCGATGTTTGAAAGGACCATGCGTAACGGCAGCTGCTTGAAGGCCAATCTGATAGGTATCCCGGCGTTGTTTGGCTCCTTTGTTTATAAAGAGCGTGTAAACAGCAAAAAAGAACCGAACCCGAACCGCTGGAACGGATTAAAGGCTTCTAACGAATTCACGTCAGGATACTTCGTAGAAGCGCAGGGGGAGTTGTCTGTTCCCATCAGGTGGTGGGCGAAAGCCGGGGCATTTGTCAAGTACAGCGGCATTTATGGTAAAGGAACCACAAGCACAAATACCTCAACATCTGTCTTTTCTGTAAGGAATCCAGCGCCTCCACCTGATGAGGTATTCGTTGCCGTAAATCAGACTAACGGGGCAAATGCGACGTTCCAAAGAAGCAGCTTGATTTTTGGCGGCATGATAAGCACTTGTTTCTAGCATTAGTGGGTTTTTGTGTTGTTACAGTTTTTACATTCTTGTCCTGAAATTTCCCTACGGCCATACTAGAGCCAAACGTGAAGGGGGGCCAACTTTCGCATATTCGTTTATTTCTTATGGATAAAGGCCACGAGAACTGCATCAACCGGATTATTTTTTTGCAATATGGGTTGTCTTTGACAGTAGAATGTGTTTATGGGCGTATTTCGGCAGTCTAGCCGGGGAATAGATGGTCCCCTTGTAACGGGGACGCAATCGCCACCTTTGATAAGAATAAGAAACCTACTGCCACAACTTGTGATTTTGATGCGGATTAATGGAGACTTAGAATGAAGGTTTTGGGCGTAATGATGATGGGATTGAGGCTGGTATTCTCCTCCACTCGCCCTACCTGGCTCTTTTGAGTATCGTGAGGTGTTAACAACTCAGACTTTTCTATCCAGGACCCTTACGGTGCCGACGCCAACCATTGGAACGGCGTGAAAGCGTCCAATGAATTCAATTCCGGCCATTTTCTGGAGGCTTTTGCTCGGTTGTCTACTTCAATCAGTCGGTGGGCTGAGACGGGGGAATTTGTCAAGTATATTGGCGTTTACGGTAAAACGACCACGGACGTAACCACGACTACTGCCAGCACGACTGACGTCCGGGATACTTACCCTCAACCGGAATACATTGCTCTACCTATTTCTTCCCATAATCATGGGAATGTAACTTTTCAGCGCAGCAGCTTGATTTTTGGCGGCACGATAAACCACCCTCTAGGACCAACCTGACACGTCCTAACGAAACTCCCTCGTGTACGCTCCATAGGGAATCTTTACCTTTGCGATTCTGACACCTCCGTTTCGTCTTTTATCTAAACATTGGTGTCCTCTTTTTTCAACCTAGCTCATTTAGTCTTATCAAGTTTGTTATTATCAACCTGATTCCACTCCTCTGTCACTCAAAAGTATTCCCGTTTGTGTCCTGATATGTTGCGCTATCCTCGTATCGGTCTGAAGTTCCAAAGACAATATCATCAACATCACTGAACAGGCTATCGAACAAGGTCATGGTAACAGCGACAAGAAGGGCTATGGAAATTATCAATAGCGTGAGGATTAGATTTCTCATCGCCTGTCCTCATAGATTCGGGTGGAGAATAGGATAGCGTCAATCATTGCCTATTTCGTCCATTTCTTTCTGCCATTCCTTCCAAAACCTTTTCTCACAGTTAGCAATGCAAATGGAACGGAGTCGCCATAGGCTATCGGGACTACCCCCACGGCCACCGCCGCCGAAGTACATCCCAGCTCCTCCGCCGGTAGGGCTATTACATCTGCTTAAACATGCCGTGCGGTCTTGTTCTACGCCTTCAGACGAGATTGCAGGCGCTATAAATAACCCGAAATTTGTAAGCAGGACGGCTAAAAACATGACCATTACAGTTAATGCGTAATTCTTGGTTGTCATGGGGAGTCCTCCTTTCTTCACATTTAGTCAAAGTGTTCTGTTACACTAGATGCGAATTTCTATGTAAGGTTCCCAGCCTCTACTGTATCACGATTAGCTGTCTCTTCGCCTTTCAGCAGCTTTTTCAGCCAAGGCAGCCCTGTCTAGTTTTAGAAGGTTATCGGTAGGCCACTAACCGCCATAGAGAAGGAACAAACCACACCCACCAAGAAGTGTCCATTTTGTGCTGAAATCATCAAAGAAGCTGCGATTACGTGTAGGTATTGTGGAAAAGATTTGATTGACAAGGTATAGCCCATGCGCCACAAACTAAACATCCTCCAACAAACAGGACCTGAGCCTCCTCTCTCAAATGGATTTAATATCAATTTTGATTGAGCGTTTCTTGCTTGATTCAGCCTTGGGTAGTATCAGGTTCAACACCCCATCTTTAAAAGTAGCCTCTATTTGGTCCTCTTTGACTTCACAGGACAGGGTTACGGAACGTGAGAAACTACCAAAAGACCTTTCAATTCTATGCATATTCGCTGTCTTTTCTCCACGCTCTTCCTTCTTTTCACCCTTGACTGTAAGTATTGACCCCGTTAGGTTAACTTCAACTTCTTTCGGGTCTACCCCAGGCAATTCTGCTTTAACAATTATGTCTTCGTCAGTCTCGTAAACATCAAATGAGGGGGTAAAACCACGAGTAAAGTGAAATGCAGGCAACCACCTCGAATTGCCATAGGCCCGGTTGAATAGGTCGTTGCTCTTCTTTTTGAATTCGGTAAGCGTATTATCAGGACCGCTCTGCCCCTCTTTCCATCTCCACGGAATTAGAGTACGCATTTTTTAATGTCCTCCTTTTGAGATGGTCGGGTAACTTCCTCACATATCGAACCATAGGGATATGCATTAATGTTAGAAAACAATAACACTGGCTAAGCTCATAAACTGGTCTAAACTAATCAAAATAAAAGTCACCTTCAATTGTACCAAACCAACAGGCCATTGTTTTCTTTAGATGGTTTCGCTTCAGCTTCAGTCGGAGGTTCTTGTGTGGTCCGTTTCTTTCCTTTCATGTATTTCCAGTTTAATGTCCTGCTTAAATTTGGCGTTTGCTTTTGATAATAACAATTCAGCCGCCTCTTTGTCATACACAAGGAACACGGGGCCATTTGGGGGCCGAATCACATAAAGTGTTTCTTTTACTGATTCTGCCATGGTAGTTTCCCTCCCTTTGCGGTATTTAGACAAAATTTGAGAGAAAAAGTTTTTCATTAAACAATTTTTTTGAGAGATTTGTATTGGTACAGGCCCCACTGGCCTCATCATTAATAAAGAAACCGCTACCGAAGTTACTAACCCAACAGTCGTCTTTGTGAGCCTATAATTCCATCTAAATGAGAACTCATAGACGATGTCATTTAAAACAGGGGTTTAGCGAACATCAAAAATAAGCTGCTAATAAACTGATTGAAGCGGTGGGATTAGAAAGATTCGGGATGAATGTTAAGTCCTGCGTCAACAGGAGTTAACATTCAAAAGGTGCGTCGGTTCATTTTATTGAACGACAGATAGATGAATTATAGTCAATCATGTGCTTCTTGTTAGAAGCCTAAGAAATCAAAGGCTCTAGGCGTTACAGCACCTTGAGCCAACCAAAATAAAGGTTTTTTTAATCATGAATAATAATACTATGCCGAAGGGGGGCTGTAAAGAATTATCGATAGTCGCTTTTGTGAGCCTCTATAATTCCAAAAAGAATTTCATCGCCAACAATGAACCGCACCCGATTTCTTGGACATTACTTAAGCCTCAGGCTGCTTGTCTTGTCAATTGATGATGTCTATATTCCACAGGGCTCATGAATCCCAGCCTTTCTAGTAGCCAATAATTGTTGTAGGTTTCGATAAACCGTGCCACGGCCTCCCGGACTTGATGGATGTCGGTGAATATACGGCCATGAATGATTTGTTCCTTTAATGTCCTGAAAAATCTTTCCACAACCCCATTGGTCTGAGGCTGAGACACAAATGCGAAACTAGGGGCGATACCCCAGAACTTGATCTGGTTTTGAAAATGGTTGGAAAGATATTGTGAGCCATGATCCATCCTCAATTCAAGCCCCCTGGCCACATCCGGACCTACTCCACCAAAAACCTCGGTTAGCCCCATAGCGACCGGCTCCAGGGCCTGGATTCTTGTCCCCGGTTTGGACACATGCCAGCCGACACACTCCGAGTTGAAATGCTCCACCGCCACGAATAGCCAAACATGGCCATCGTTAACGGTTAATATCTGACTCCCATCAACGGCCCACATAACATTGGGAGCCTCTGTCACTATCCGGCCTTCATGAGTCTTAATCTGACGTTGTCGACCCCGAAACGGTGAGAGCAGTTTATTGTCCCGCATAATTCTCAGAACTCTTTTGCGGCTAACCCTGACTTCGTCCAGCACTCTCAAACGAGCGCACACCTTGCGGTGTCCTTCACCCTTGAAAGGAGTTCGGCTAAGATCCTTGTTGATGAATTCCAATATCTCCGCATCGGAGAACTTCGGCTTCGGGCCGCGTCTCGAGACATGTCTGACTTTTTGAGTATGACAAGAATAAAATGAAGAACGGGACCAGCCCAGGATAGAACAGGCCATCTTGACCCCATAGCGTTTTTTCGTGGCTGGAGAGACCGCTTGGCTCATAATCGCGACCTCCCCTTGCTTAAAGGGCCCTGTTTGTCGATCCTCACTCTCAACAGCTCATTCTCCATGGTGATCTCACCTATCCGTTTCAAAGCCGCATCGAGTTCCCTTTGCAATGGATCATCTCCGCGCTCTCTTAAAGATGACTCAATACCTGAAAGCGCCTTGGACCTCCATTCCTCAAGGCGATAAATCTCGACGCCTAACTCTCGGGACAACGCCTGGACCGACTCTCCTCGTAGCAAACGCAATACAACCTCTCTTTTACGTCTGGCGCTCCATCGCTGATTCGACTTCAGCGGACCCGACTGACCGCTAGTCGTGGGCATTACTCCAGTCGCCCCTGGGGCTCCTTCCGTCAAGCCCACGACTTCTGACTTCACTCGTCTCTCATCATTCATGCTCCGTTCTCCTTGTACACGTCTTAAGTTTGTTTAACCCAATTCCGTGTCCAAAGAAACCGGGGCCGCCCCAAGAATTTCATCGCCGTAATCTAATAATCAACGTCCTAAGACCACTATAGCAGCCCGCCACTCTTTCAATGCTTTCTCGCCGCATGTAGGTCTAAACATACAAATAGTGTTTGTACAATCCTCGTGCCTATTAAAACATTCATCATAACCTTTGTTTCTCTGATGATTATGAACTTTATCTTCTTTTTGTTGCTGAAAACATTCTGGACAAATTCCGTGGCTTATATCAGTTCTGTTTTCTATATCTAAATTTTGGACATCTAATGTTTCATATTTTTCTTTACGACACCAAACCTTATTACAAAAGACACAACCGTATATCATGATATCACCTGCTATGTTCCTATAGGTCCTTCCAATAATAATGCAGTCATTTTTTGTGTGGATGCTCTGTTCATAGTTCCTCCCATGAGAGAGAGCGCCCATCTTGATAGGAGAGCAGCAATCGGAAGCCACTAACCTAATTTTAGGAGAGTAATAAACACAATCCATCACCAGGTCAACAACAAATATCCTTTCCATAGATTTGACTTCAAAAGATTAGATAAAACAGAAAAGATAGACAGACCACCCCTGTTACGTCTCAAATCTCCATGAGAAAATAGACCTCAAACCAATTTTAATTAACTAATCCATAACATAATAACATGATGACAAGACTTTGTTATGTATGATATAATCAAATAAACACTGGGATTACTAATTGTGTTCACGATGAACCCAAAATGGACTTTCCGTATCATAAGCGGGTAAGAACATGGAAACTGTAGGTATCTGGCTGATGTTGTGCGCTATATATAGCGTATTCCTGGCAAGACAAAAGAACAGGAACATGGTC
>CAVQDX010000027.1:0-7582 GCA_963711335.1 uncultured delta proteobacterium
TTTTTCCTACATTTGACGAGACTTATCCAGCTTCTCTGTCCCCTACCCTCATTGACAATGTGCTTAGACAGGAATTAAAATTTCATGGCCTCGTAGTTACCGACGACCTTGATATGGGAGCCATCTCAAAACATTACAGGCCCGAAGAAGCTGCTCTCCTGGCATATCAGGCAGGCACGGACATAATGTTGATCTGCAACTCTCCTGAAACCGCGTTTACAGCCCGACAACATGTTTATGAGTCTACAAAAGATGAACCACTTGGGGAAGCGAGGTTCAAACGCACCATCACTACAACTGAATCGCTATTTTCAAATCTCTGCAAAGCTCATGAGTCCTGCGACCTTGCAAAAGTTGCAAATTACTTTAGTTCAAGCTCTATCAACTCTTGATGAGAGGCTGAATCAATGAGATCCAATCGGGTTTAATCCGGGGTTTCTTTTACAATAGATTGTTTCCGGACTCAGAAAAAAATTACCAACGTATTTTACCCTTGAAGCCCGGGACATTTATTCGAACCCCGCCGTTACCCTGGTTGTCCCACCTCACGCCTCCACCAGGAAAGTTCACAGCGCCATTACGATTACCCCAGTTCACATTACCACTTGGATATTTTACTCTTCCGTCCTGTCCCCATTGAACCGATCCCCCGGGATATGTCACGCCTTGAGCGTAAGATTCCTGAGCCGCGCTCACCAATAGACAGCAGGCAATAAAACCGCTTACAAGGCAGATCATAGGTTTCATTGTTCTGCTCCGTGATTTGGGCATTCTATCGTACAAATAAACTGTACATGACTATGAACGGACTGGTCGTTTACTCCTGGCAAATCAACCTACGCTATTCGTCGGGGTTCTGGAACATCTATAGTGGTAAGTTCCCCATCAACAAATTCGGTAACTGAGCATGATAGAATGTCTTCGGCCCCTAGACGGAGGGATTCCATCAATTTTTCACGTGTGCGTTCCTGAGCGTTTACTCCTGGCAAATCAATCAACCATCCAATCCACCAGTCTCCAGACTTCTTGACGATTGCTCGAAATTTCATTTTTGCCTCAAGAATGGTATTTTAACATCTTTGCATATCTTAATAGCCAGTTCTTCCACTATCTCATTATGTCTCGGCACGGCTGTTTTGTATATGTCTTTCTGAAATATACTATGCCTTCGCCCTTCCCTGATCAATGTTGCGCCGTGGTTAATTAGATGCTTGATTAGATCGCGTCTCTTCATGTTATTGCTTGGCCGATTAGACCCAACGTTTCGAGTAGTGTTTTATGAGAGATCTTCTTTTTGATTACAACCAATGGATGACCCGTCTCAGTCAGATGGGCTGTACAATTAAGAATATCAAAAAAACGGGTTGAAGGCGAATTGACATTTTGATCTTTCTCCGTGTCTGGGATACTCTCACTATAGGGCATGGTAATCAAATTACTGACACAATACACGGAGAAATGGATCAATTTCCAGATGTGCCCATTACTGAAAGATTGAGGAGATAACAATGATCGCAATGAATTCCGCTGATGTTGAAAATGTCCAGGTAGGGACAGTGCCATACAGGGGCGAGTCCAGCGACGCCAAACAGGTCGGTGTTCGGTGGCTTTCAAAGGTTGGGCAGGACGCTGGAGGTTCTCCAGCCTATGGCTTGAGACTGTTTACAGTGGGTCCTGCGGGTGAAATTCCCATCCACAATCACGCCTACGTTCAGACGATGTACTTCATTTCAGGCAAATTTGAATGCTGGGCTTTTGATCCAGATACGGACAAAATGGTCGACAAAAGAATTTGTGGCCCGGGCGACATGGTTTATATTCCCAGTCAGGAACCCCATGGGATGCGGAACTTGAGCGAGACGGAACCGGGCCAGTTTCTGTGTTGCATCTGTACGCTGGAAGCGTCGGCAGTTTGTCCCGGTTAATTTTGCCGGGGTTATTAATGGAGGAACCGTTCATTGATTAACAGTACGAGGATATTGGCAAGCCTGTTTCTCGTCATTGTTCTGTGCCTCGGTCCCTGGCAAAGCAGTTACGCCACCGAGCATGAAATCACGGCAAGATCAAATCAACCTTTCCGCATTGTACTTTCCGCTGCAATCGGAAGCACTGGATATAGTTGGTCGGCACGTTTTGATGAGGCTTTTTTCAAACTGAAGAAATCCTGGTATGAAAAGCCTGAGTCGAAACTCGTGGGAGCGCCTGGGAAACAAATCTTCATGTTCGTTCCATTGAAGCCGGGAAACGGCAAAATAGAAATGGTATTGAAAAGACCGTGGGAATCTTCAACGCGAGAAACTAGAGTTTACGAAATTTCAGTTCCGTCTCAATAGGGAACCTCGTGCCTCCCCAGGGTCGTTATTCGGCGACAATTATACTTTCGCTTCAATCGTCATCAAAATCATAGAGCGTGCCGGTTGGTCTATTATTCTTGTCAAACGTCGTGTTGGTATCCCGGTCATGCCAACCCTTGGGATTGTTCGATTTGTCATAAAGCCTTATGCTGTCTCCATCGTCTGTTGCTCTGCCTTGGATTTTTCCTTTCTTGTCCAGATACAAATAATCAGCCCCATTTGAAACAGCGGGCAATAATGTAACTGCAATGACCAACATGACCACAAAATGTCGCATGACTATTTCCTCCGCGTCGATGAAAAAATCCAGGTATGCAATCCCTTGGAACGGGTTCCTTTTTCCGTCCTGGAACGACTCAGCCCCACTCATACGTTTACCGTCTCCTATGATCGTCATCGTCATGCCACCCGTATCCCCAATTGGCGCCAAGGCCAATGAGGGTCCAAACAATCCAGATTACGAAGAATAATTCCATGGCACACCTCATAGATGGATACCCTTTCGGGATCGTCTCTGAGGGCAAGGTTGAGTTCGAAAATTACCTCATCGACTAATGCTAACTCTTCTAAAACATGGGCCTATGTGAGATAGAGATCGACGTTAACAAATTCGCATGTCTGTCTTTCCTTTGCGATATTGAGGGCTTGATCAGCCAGACCTGTATCCAGCGCTGCTCTGACTTGGGCAAGTGTAGAATCGTTATCCATTTGATTTATCCCGCTCCGGCTCAAACCAATAAGACATGCAATCACTCCCAGAAGTATTTTTCGTTGTACTCAAGTTGATGGGCAAGAAAAATCTGTCTGATTTCTTCTTTGAACGAAAACCGCTGGTGATGGGTTTGCTGGTCAACAACGTATAGGACAGTCGAATCCAGACCCGACTGTCCTATCGAAAACGCGCCATAACCGTTTTGCCAGGCAAAATCGTCGAAATTCTTTCCCCTGCTTTTTTTCCACGAGGATGAATCTGTTTTGACACGTTCAATGACATGGCTCAAGGCATAGGTTTTGGAAAGCCTGAAAACCAGATGCGTATGGTCCGGCATTCCGCCAATGCGCACCGGCTGGGAATCAACGAGTTTGAGAGACCCTGCCATAAATGCGTAAAGTTCTGGTCTAACTCTTTCAATTAGCCATGGAACACGATGTTTTGTTCCAAATACGACATGAACGTAAATTTTCGATAATGATTGCGGCATTTTTACCCCCGATGTTTGGTGATTTTGATGTATTCCCACGTCATGGCATAGGATTGGTATCCGTCACCCGATTATTTTCTCCCATTGTGCCCGGCCCTTCACCCGCGGCGTCCAATTGTCCTAGGGCTTCACCCTAGGCTGGCTTGATGCGCCCCTTCAGGGCTCAAATTCTGATCCACATAAAGCCCTGTAAGGGCGTTTTATGTCAGCCCAGGCTGGAGGCCTGGGTAAGGAATGCGTATCATGTAAGATTAATTTTTTAAAACCAGGGTTTCTTGCTTGCGAAATCAGTTGGTTCAACCCATCAATTAATGTTTTTGGATCCGAGAGGCTCTTCCTGACGCCGGCATGGTTTATATCATTTCGATAATCATAGAGGCGGTCAAACACAATCTTGCCTCGGTCATCTTCCTTGGGATTCCCTCCTCGCAGAGGCTCTCTTCATCTTGCTCTTGGGTGCCGTTCCATTACCATTTTCCGCGCTAAAAATGCTCAACTGGAGTATCTGGTTTTCGAACTCCAACCCCGAACCCACCAACCGTTCGGACTCCATTCTCAAATCGGCGCCAAGCGAAACCGATTTGCGCTTCTCGATTCTGGATAGTTGCATTGATTCAATAATCTTTGAAGCTCTATCCCGTAATGACCGGTGATTGGGTTTTATCTCGCCATTCGATGTTTCCAGAGCATCCATCACATAACTGTTAACTAGCTTGGAATGATTTTCCCTGAATGGCAGGAACTTTTGGAGTATCTCAATTCCAGCGACCTCGCCATCGATAAACACGATCATCCCAACCTGATTGAACACCGGTCGGAATGCCGACAGATAAGACTCCGTCTGGTCCCTGTGAGATTCATATAGATCCGACATGGCCATTGTCGGGGAAGGACGGGCCGCCATCCTGTCATATTTCTTCTCTATTTCGTCCCACACGACCCCTTGATCGGACATGAAGTTTCGTCCCCTACGAAGGTTCACGTTTACGGTTTCTGTTTTCCGTTTTCGGAGATTGGCGCTCATTGCCCTGGACTGACTTCCGAAATGTTTGCTTCGGTAGGACCATCTTCCTTGTTCAACACAGGATACTGGAATAATTGTTTCAGATTTAGGCCCAATCAGTATCGTTGTATTTAAGACCCGATTCTGCTTGGCCCCTACGAGTTCCTCCCCATCCATAAGAAGCACGTTCTGTTCGGACTTGTTCAGCACCTTTAATTCAGGGACTGAACCGCCTTCGGTTAACTCCGAAATAGCAAGAGCGTCATGTGCAACAGCGTTGTCCAGAGTGAGGAAATCCACAGGGGCCTCATGCTCTGAAAGCAAGCAATAGAGCGTCATGTTTTTGTGATTCTGTTTCGCTCCTACTTTTATTTGACTAAAAAAAACGCTTAATGGGGCATTCATGGGAGGCTCCTTTTGATCATGATGACCCCACTATGCCCCCCACGTGTGTCAAATCAGGACACACGTTCCAGAAAATGTTTAAATATTTTTCAGTTTTAGTTTTTTCGGAAAGCCCTATTTGTACTGCTCTGCAGCTTTTACATACTCTTCCATGATGTGTTTCCTCAACGACTCTGGCTTAATTACTTTAGCGGCCGACCCAAACCCCATAATCCAGGATGTAATTTCATAGTTGATAGGAACTTCAACTGAGATCTCTACGCCGCCGCCGTCAATCTCCCTCAATTCCTGAGTCGGGTGCCAAATCCGTTCACGCACAACATGAGCGGCCCCAGGTGCGAGTCTAAAAGTCACCTTCTCCGGTTTGCCCCGCATGACCCGGAAAGCTGTTTGCAGGTAATCTTCGAGCTTGAAGTCCTCAGACATCTCGAAGGATTCATCGATAACCGCGTAACTCTTGATCCTGTCCATTGCGAACGTCCGAATGGCGTTTCTTACATTACAGAACGCTATCAAGTAGAAGCTGCCATTCATCACCCACACCTGATATGGATCGACCTTGCGTTTTGTAAGCTTTCCAGTTGAAACCGCCTGGTACATGATCTCGACACGTTTTCTTGATGTAGTGGCGTCACTGAGTTCCTTGACAATTTCGTTGAACCCTGAAAAGTTTTTCGTAGGTCCAAAGTCTATCTTGAGCGAGCCCGCTACCTTATCTAGAAATGTGATGGTTTCGGGCAACAAAGCTGCCTTGACCTTCTGAAAAAGTGTTTCGATGCTATCGTGGAAAATCGTCCCCTGAAAAACGCTGAGTATGTCTCGGCTCATGTGCAGCGCCATCAACTCAGTGCCTGTCATGGGAATCGGGAAATCTTTCCTGAATGCGTCAACCATCTTCCAGACCGAATTCTTGCCGTCTTTGTCGGTGTAAAGGGGGAACCCTGCCTCCTGGATCGCCTCCAGGTCCCGGTAGATAGTCCGGAGAGGCGTGTCGAGTTCAACGGCGAGTTCGTTACCGCTAATCCCGTATTTGTGGGACTCCATCAACCGGATGATTTTCCACTGACGGGCCATCTGAGTTCCTCGCATATGGGTCCCTCCTTTGTGCTTTTGCGTTATGCGACCAATTGAACATCCGGTGGCAACCCCTCTCTCAACTTTTCAATTCGATTAAGAGGTTTTTCAAGCTGATTTACACGGGTAGATCTCAAGGATTGAAATTCACTCTGGGTTTCTTCTATTTTTCTGCCCAGTTTATCAAAGGAACCAACGAAGGCGGTCCATTGTTTGTTAAATTGTCCAAATAATGAAGCCATCTCCCCAGTAGCTTTCTCTAACCGAAAATTGACCACGGCCTGTCTCATGACTGCCAGAACAGCGAACAAGGTCATGGGCGCACACAAGATCACCTTGTTCTTGAGGGCGTCATCCAGAATTGAATCATCCTGCTCGTTCATGAAGGAAAACACCTGCTCATTCGGAATAAATACTATAACGTAATCGACCGTGCCCTGATCCGGGTTGACGTAATTTCTTCCCGTAACTTCTTTAATTCTGTTCTTTACATCCTTTAGGAACAGTTTTCTATGATTTTCCCTGTCTGAAGTCGCTTCGGCCTCCAAGTATTTCAGGTAATTGTTCAAAGGGAATTTCACGTCCATATTCACCTTTTGACCCTGGGGCAGCATAAAAGTGAAGTCGGGAATTGATCCCGAGGCGTCCACTGCTTTTTGTTTGATGTAATTGATGCCCTCTTTGAGTCCTAACAGATTCATGACATCTTCCGCCATCCTTTCGCCCCATTGCCCTCGCGCCTTGGTTCCTGCCAGCGCCGCTTTGAGTTCGTTTGCTGTGTTTTGGAGTTTCAGTGTCTGCGAAGCGGTGTTTCTGATTTCATTTTCTACTGCTCCGAACTTTTTTTCTCGATCTTTTTCTAGTTCCGTTACCACTCCTTCTAGTTTCTCCAGTTCGGACTTTATAAGCTGAAGCGTTTCATCTATTAGCCTTTTCTTACCCTCGAGTTCATTTTTGCCTATCTCGGTCTGAGTGCCCAGACTTTCCCTGGCGAGTTTTAGGAACTCATTGGTACTGCTCGAAAGGGTTTCGAGGGATAATGCCTGGAATGATTCCTTGACTCTCCCCAATATTTTGTCCATATCGTCAATTCTTTGAGTTTCGACCACATCTACCAGGCGCCGGGCAATTTCCTGAGTCTGGGAATTGCGTAACCAATTGATAATTAGAACCACGACTGATCCGAAGATGACGCCCGATGCAAAGATTATCAAATAGTCCATGCGGTATTCTCCTTATCCAATTCTACGATCATCGACACGTTTTTCCCTTTAACTTGGACCCCTCTGGATCGCCCCATCCCCGTTGTCAAAAAACGCCGATTCCGTAGTCTAATTTGGATGTGTGTCAAATAAGGACAAACGTCATGGACGTCTTTCAGGACCTATTTATTTGTGCAAACCGATTACTTCGCTGTCTGGCGGATGAACCCAACCAATCTTAACGGCAAACAACAAGGTCCAGACTCATCCTTGATGGTTTTCAACCGCAGAACTCAATTAATTGAATCTTACTGTACGGGCCATAGCTCCCCATCTCGTTAA
>CAVQDX010000028.1:0-5745 GCA_963711335.1 uncultured delta proteobacterium
AACTTACGGAAATACCTTTACAAGATGGTCCCTACAAAAATGCCGGTTGTTGGGCGGAACCGGATTGTGATCACGCTGCCAATCTAATGACCTATGTCGTTGAAAATCCGGACGTTGCGCAAGAAGTTGGTTCCTTGGCAAAGAAAAAGATGCTTGAGGAATATTCTCCTGAAGCTATTGGAAGCCGCATGCGTGATCGGTTAGGCTGGATTCAGGAATCGCTGAACTGAACAAACTGAAATGTCATTTCGAGGGGTGGGGGGACGATGGGTTCGTTATCGCTCAGGGCAACTATGATGACTGCGGCGGACCGTTTGATATTCGGCATGGTTTTGATCGTAGATCTTGGAATATGCGGGTATGGGCTGAACTTTAACGCCATTGCTTTTCTGATATGGCTTCCATTTTCGTGCATCGTCTGGGGTCTGATCTATTTTAGATGGTTCTCCCTCTCGGACCGCAATCTGATCACAACGGAGTCATGTCTGATCACCGGTTTTTGGTTGACAAGCGTGGGTTTTTTGACTGCAGCGTTTTTCTCGCCGAATTTCTTCTGGACTACCACATTGTTTACGATTTGGAATATAGCCCCGCTGTGTTTTCTCATCCGTGAGCCGGAGTCGCTCAGAGCAATAAACTTGGGATGGCGGAATCTATGGCTGCTTTTAATAATTGGGGTTTCAATGTCATTATGGAGTCAGACCGGCGTAATCCAGAAGATTATTACCCATGATTACGTCGTTTTCTTGCCATGGTCCGACCATTTTGTTCATTCTTCCATAATTCAAAGCCTTTATGAATGTTGTAAACGTGGGATCCCACAAGAATTCGCTATGACGTCTGGCATTTCCCTGCCTTTCTACCATTACGGGTCGTAGATGATCCCTTCATCTTGCGGGCCGTAAGCATGTTCCAGCGATCAACATTTCGACAGCGTTCCGGCCGCCACTGGGCGATATCTTGTCCGGACTGGGAGCATTCGTGTTCGGCAACGGATTGTGGGGAAAGAAAGAAGGGATGGTATGTGCACTGACGGTCACTCTGTTCCCTGATCCATATATGTATGGTTGTGGCCTTGGATATTTCAGTTACCACTTCCGGGGCCAAACAGGAGCTGCTCTGTTTTACGCGGAAGCTATAGCCGCAGTAGGGCTGAGCTTGGTAGGGAAGGGCATATCCGCCAGAAACAGCCGGCAAGTATTCGGAGGCCTTGTTCCAATCCTAACCCTAATTCTGTTTAAGGCCCATGTGTTCATAGTCATATTCCCCGCGACTTGTCTCTGGATCGCTCTGTTTTTCCCATCCATGGGCAAAACTAAAAGGTTTCTGGGAATATTCGTGTTGATCATTGGCTTAATGACAGCAGCTTTAATCGCGGTCAAGCTCAACTACATTTCATTTGGTTAGCCATGGGCTCTCGAGTTTTTCCGTGGTATTTTCTTGGGCGCTTCTCCTGCTGATCCTAGGACGTATGCGTGGCTGTTCGGACTCACTCAGAAAACTCTCACTAGTTTGGGACGATGTTGCGGTCGAGACAATTCTCTGTGGTTCGCCACTCTGGGTACCGTTAATGATCGCAGGCGCGGGTCTGGTAATTTGGCTCCTGGTTAAAAGGCTCCTGGATTTTAGGGACGCCTTACCTTTCCTTTGGATGGCCACTTGGACAGCCCTAGTTCTTGTTATGCCCGTCAACCATTACGGCAATCTCGACGAATTCCATCACCGCCCATTCCATGTCGTCTACTATATCTTCATCATCTGGCTGGCAGGGAGGTCAATTAACCTATTTTTGAAAAGAGTGGATCAGCGTAAACTCCAATCTACTATTCCTGGTCCAAAACTAAAATTAGCTCTAATCTCGCTGTCTGCTTTGCTATTAATTGTTCCATGGCATTTCGGCAAAGGCGTGTTGAATATAGGACCATGCGCTAATCGACACCAAAATTTCAATTAGAGATGGATCGTGGAAAGCAGGGGAGTTCATGAGGGTAAACGGGAAAGATTGGGGATGTGTTGTGGATCTTGAAGAGGATCAATTCATGAATGTGATTACCGGGATCAGCGAGCGCCGCCCCCTTCTGTCTCATTCATATTATCGTTTTGTTTCCAGAACCGCTTTAGGATCAGGGTTGATTGATCGGAGGCGAAAGATACATGAAGCATTAAATTAAAATGCGATTCTGCTGAATGCATCAACAGAATCGCAAAGGCGAATAAGATCAGGTGGTATATAACCCATCCGTCAACAGGTTTGAGTGGGAGTTTAACCCCAACATGAAACCGGTGGTTGAAGCTGAGGGTTACAAGATCTTTGATTTGGACATGGCGCAACTTGCTCATGGGTGAAGATTAAGGGTTTCAGCTTTCCAGATAACCTCGTGGATTTGCCGTCAACATCAATCTTTCCAGAGATGTATCCAGCGACGAATTCATCGTTGGTCGCCAGGAATTCCATTACCGCCTCCATAGGACCAGGCCCGAAATGGAGGAAACACGGGGTGACCGTTTATATTCGTATCTTCGACGATTAGATAGTTCCCCGTCGTGACCATATCCTTAAACGAAATCATTTCTGCTAAGACATGCTCTTTGGAGTGATCTGAATCCAGTATCACCATCACCGTTTCGAGACCGGCTGATTCCTCCTTGAGCTTGAGAAGCACAATCTCATCGGTAGAAGAACCCTTAATGTATTTGAGCCTGTGATGTCGAGGTCGAGGCTTTTCCCGATCAGGCATGTCGCTAATATCCACGGAAATAACCCTACCGTGATTAGTTGCGTCAAGAATCGTAGCTAGAAATAGCGCTGATCCGCCATAGAGGGTACAGTTTCATAATGAGGTCAGGTTTGAGTTTGTAGATCAGTTCCTGATAAATCCACAGATCGGTAGGAAATTTTTGGATTGGAGTCCCCAGCCATTGTGTGCTTTTCCACGTGTTGTTTTCGTCGTTGTAATAGATTTTGTTGAATTCTGAGATCAGATTATGGTTTGACATTGATTCCCCCCGTTTGCCCCAAGTTGGGACAATGTTAATTATCTTAATAAATACAAGCCTACAGTTTAGTCTAAAGCTCATAGGAGAAGTAGAGGATCATCTCTTTAGACTGGACTAATTCATCGTTCCTAACATCCGGTGATGTTTGATACGTGATGACAACAGGGACTATAGGGCGGTTAATTACCGGCTCAAGATTCTTGATCGTCTGAATAAGTTCATGTATATATCCCCTTTCTTCTTAAGCTGACTTTTTGCCTCGCCGATTATTTCAACAGGCGTCCCATCCTTAAGTCCGTGGCCCCAAATATTTAGCTCCACATATCTTTTCGGGGAAATTTCTACATAATCCCTAATCAGGCGGCCTTTTACAGTTATGGAATGGTCCTGCTTCAAAAGCGCTGGTAGAGATTTCATTGCTTCATCTTCGAGCCTGTAACCAACTGTGTGGGAAAGCCCCCCAAATTCCGCTCTCCCAAAAACTTTCATCTCCCCAACGAGATCTTCTACCTTCCGTTCGAGACTAATATTTTTAGCTGTAAGTGCATCGACGTGTTCAGTAAGTTGGTCCATGGGACCGGCCAGTGCTAATCCCAAAAGGTAGAGGGCTCAAAAGGCCATCTAGGCATAGCGGGTTACGAATGTTAGCCCTTTCAGGGCTGTTAGTGGATCGACGCGTTCAGTGAGTTTATCAACGCTCTCTGTCAGCTTCTCCAGCCTGATCTCAGTATTTTTCTGTGCTACAGCCAGTTCTTCAAATGCGTATTTCTTCCGTGTGTTTCTGCGAATCGGGCGGAAGATCTCTGACGATTTCTTTGAGTTCATTAAACTCGGTCTGAATTAACCGCTTTCATCAGCTCTTCGTAGACGGAGCCGATTACATCCACGATTTTCTCAGCGGCCGTGGGGTCCATGGTCTGTTTAAGCTCATTGAAAATTTTCAGTGTGTTAATCATGGGCCTATTTATTTTTAAAACTTATTTACTATCGATCAAGAATAACAGCTTGCCTTGTACAGGTCAATGGTACCGACCCGATAGGGAATTGGTAGAGCCGCTCGGCAGACATGTCCACTCTGTAGAACCAAGGGGATGTTGCCGTCGCGAAGTCTTCACTTATGCATGGTAGCAAAGTCTGGCAGGCCCTGTCTTTAATACACCCTAATTTGCCGCTTGTTGCGCCATAAACTCCCTGTATTGTGCCACGACATGTTCGGGTCGACCATTTGCCCTGATCTCGCCGTGATCCAGCCAGTAGACGTAATCGCACATTTCCTCCACCTGTTTAAGGTCATGCGACACAAACAGGATCGTAACGCCCCCGGCTCTGAAATTTTCGATGCGCCTCCTGCACTTGGCCTGGAAAGCGTCATCACCCACTCCCAGAATCTCATCAACAATTAAAATGTCCGGATCCACATCCGTGGCTATCGCAAAGCCGAGCCTTGCGGTCATTCCCGATGAATAGGTCCGCAGAGGAGCGTCGATAAATTCCCCAAGTTCCGAGAAATCCATTATCTGGTCGAGTTTCTGAGTTATTTCCTTATTCGTGCAACCCAGAATAGTTCCGTTGAGATACGTATTTTCACGTCCGGTGAGTTCCGGGTCAAATCCTGCGCCAAGTTCGATCAGAGGAGCAATTCTTCCATTGATCTCAACTGTGCCTTCGATCGGTTTGATAACCCCTGCCATAATTTTGAGCAGCGTGCTTTTACCCGCTCCATTACGGCCGATGACACCAACTACTTTGCCTGTGGGTGATTCAATGTCTACGTTCTTGAGCGCCCAGAACTCCTCATAATCGTAACGACCACCCTTTAATACGGTAAATTACGTATTCTTTGACTGACCGGATCACCTGTGTCGGCAACTGGAATTTTACGGACACGCCTGAAACGTTGATAGCTTGCAACACAGTAATGTCAGACTCCGATCATCTATAATGTCATTTCGAACGCAGTGAGAAATCTGATTAATTGATGGTCTCATAGATTTCTCGTCGCAAGGCTCACTCGAGATGACACTTACGAACATCATAAATGGTTACATCCAAATGTTTCGCATAAAGGAAGAAATCCTTGTCGGAAGTGAAAATCGGTATCTCCCTCCCTGCCGCAACAGCGCAGATCAAAAAATCGACATGTGATCCCTGGATCCCTGATTTCCGACAAATGTTGTAAAACACCGCAGCTTGTTCATAATCCTGCCGTTTAAGGGGTAGATCTTCAAAGGCCTGGAGCTTTCCTTTCAGCGTTTCAAATTGAAGCCTGACTGGAAATACCGGATAGCAGCTCTTGTCTAATCGGTCCAATTATCGCTACGCGAACTTCATTAATCAGTTCATCCAGTTCATAAACGAAAGTCTGGTCTTCACGCGAGAATTCCTAACGCTAAGGACCAGAAGGAAGTGTCTAAACCAGGACTTTCATTGGCGTGATCTGGTTTTCTTATAGTCGTAATCCGGATCGTAATCCACTTTCCCGAACAGGGAAATAATCTGGACCTGCTTTCTTCTCTGAATGTAAATTTTTAAGCGCTTCCGTGACGACCGCCTTCTTGGTTCGGGCCCCACCGATTGCTTGAGCTTCAATTATAAGTTTGTCATCAATTGCAAGATTGGTAGCCATATTGAATCTCCGCACATTGAATTACACAGAATGATGTGTAATGGTAAGGGAATTTTAATTAATCACAATTTCAGTTACCTTGGGAAAAACGGGGTTTACACACCCCAACATTCTGACTAAAA
>CAVQDX010000029.1:0-11462 GCA_963711335.1 uncultured delta proteobacterium
CGCATAAAAAACATCTACAGTCAAGAACGGTTTTGGCGACTGTCAGGCTACTTTGACATCATAGTAGTGCGCCAATTTGCGCCCAAACGACATGTGGACATTTCAACATCGTTCACACTAGTCAAAATAAATATTAAGATATTGAGAGAGGCTATCAAAGCTCGAAAAACTTTATTTCTGTTACTTGACAATCACAGTTCTCAAAACAATACTGAATAACATATAGCACGGCAACTAATCAAAAAAGGATGGCTCAGGGACAAAATGTCGGAATACGATATTCTTCTCGGAGAGTCGGGGACAAAAGCTAACCTCATGGGGAACTACGCTTTTGTAAGAGGCATGATTGAAAGTGGGGTCCAGGTAGCTACGTGCTATCCTGGAAGCCCAACGGCTGAAATGGCGAACGCCTTATTGGCCATATCGCAGAAAGCCGGTATTTATTTCGAAATTTCTACCAACGAAAAGGTTGCTTTAGAAATTGCTGCGACATCCGCGATTGTTGGACGTCCATCCGTATGCTGGATGAAATCAGTCGGGCTCAATGTCGCTGCCGACACTGCTGTTCAACTCTCATACCTGACCATGCCGGGTGGACTCGTGGTGATTCTTGGCGATGATCCCGGGCCTCTGAGTTCGCAGAATGAACAAGACAACCGTTATTACGCCAGACTGGCGTATGTTCCGTTTGTCGAACCGTCTGATCCCCAGGAAGCTAAAGATTTTCTGGTATCCGCTATGAAGGTTTCTCAAAAATATCAGGCCCCGATTTTTGTGCGGGCCACTACTCGAAATTGTCACCAGGTTGGACCTGTAATTTTTGGCGAAAAGGCTTCTCCACAGGCTTCGGTAAACTGGAATAACGAAGAGATGAAACGTGATGGCGGCTATGTACCCTTACCGGGGACTTTCCCACCTCTCAAACGTAAAGCTCTCCAAAATCTTGTCAAAATCCGGGATGAATTTGAAAACCTTGGCGTCAACAAATCAATACGGGTAGGACCTGATGAGCCTACAACAAAAATAGTCTCTTACGGGCATCCTTTTCAGGCTACGGTTAGCGCTCTGGAGCACATTGGAGGAAGCGCTGAAATCCTGAAGCTGGGAATGACTCATCCCCTACCCAAAGCAGCCATCGAAAGATTTATCGAATCCGGGGACCAAGTCCACATTATCGAAGAACTGGACCCTATTCTAGAAAAAGAGATAAAGAGTTTTTGTTACGATCAAGGGATACAGGCAAATATCATCGGAAAGTCGGGTCTGGAAGAGGAACTCGATTTGATGTTGGGGGAATACGATCCTACCAGACTGGTAAAGATCCTGGGACAAAGACTTGGACTGGACACATCCCTGGATTACTCGGAAAGTTCGGTGACAACTCCCGTCAGATCTCCACAACTTTGTCCGGGCTGTGGGCACAGAACCGCCTTCTACGCGACCAAGAAGGCTATTGGCAAAGACAAGGAAGCTTTCTCAATGGCTGACATAGGGTGCTACTCCCTTGGGTATCTTCCACCCTACAATCTTGGCAACCTCCTGTATTGCATGGGATCCGGCGCTCCTGCAGCCAGCGCAATGTCAAAGGCGTTTCCGTCGGAGCCGGTCATAAGTTTTGTTGGTGATTCGACATTTTTTCACGCCGCTATGCCGGGAATAGTTAACGCGGTTTACAACAAACACCGTCAGGTGATTATGGTGATGGACAACGGCATCACTGCCATGACCGGACATCAACCGAATCCAAATAGCGGTTTCGGAGCCAACGGCCCTTCTCCAAGAATATCGATTGACGAAATTCTGAAAGCTTTCGGAATCCGCTTCATTGAACGAGTGCCATCCTATGATTGCGCCAAAGTGGAGGAGGCATTGAAAAGAGCTTTCGAGTTCGCGCAATCTCCCGATGGAGGAGTGGCTGTTGTCATCCAGCAAGAGCCGTGCGCTCTATATAGAACACGAATGGAACGTAAAGCCGGAAAACTGGCGAACCCTCTTCGAATTGACCTGGACATTTGTCGAAACATACAGAACTGCCTCAAGGGCTTCGCTTGTCCGGCTATTGAAAGGTCAGATGATCAGAGAGTCTTTATCAATACCGATTTGTGCATTGGCTGCGCTACCTGTGTTCAAACTTGCCCTATGAAAGAAAAGCCGATGAAAAGGATCGAAGATTTCCAGAGGGTTTAAAAAATGAATGGATCTAACTTGAACATCTATGTAAGCGGAGTTGGAGGATTCGGAATTGGGTCCGTTACTCGCATTCTTTCTTCAGCGGCTCAAATAAGGGGTTGGAAGGCTATAGGTTCGGAGACACACGGATTGGCCCAACGCGGAGGAGTGGTAATCTCAACCTTGAGAATTGGTCAGGACATCGGGGGAAGCCCATTGATAATTAAGGGCGAGGCCAACATAGTTGTTGCTCTTGAACCTCTTGAAGCGTTGCGCTCAATGCCTTATTTGAAACGTAACGGAGTAATTATATATAACACTCAGAGATTTCAGCCCTTGGCAGTAAGGCTCGGGATGGCCGATTACCCTCCCCTGGATGCAATTAAGCTGGAACTCGAGAAAGTCACAAATAGGGTTATACCTGTCAACGCAAGCGCAAAAGCGAAGCAATTAGGTTTGTCAGAAAGCGCCAATGTTATTCTCCTGGGTAGACTTACACGAGACAGGGCTTTGCCTTTTGACATGGAAACTATGATAGAAGCTGTCCGACAAACTACCCCTCCACAATATGTTGATATCAATATCAAAGCGCTTGAGGTTGGTTAGGCGTTAGGAAGATTCCGGGCGTAAAGTCGGGATTTTCAATTACGATCTAAAGTTCCAGGCCAAGAAGACATGCGGCGTTTCGCCATAAAATGGCTTCTATGACTTCCGGATTGTACGGCAATCTTCGCACCTGCTCAACCTGTGACTTGATAGACCAAAGGTTAGGCCAGTCACTCCCGAATACAAAGCGATCATAGTATTGCTCTAGTTTTGGGAAATGCTCGGGTATTTGCGCCGGAGGGATACCAGATATATCGATGTGAGAGATTGGAATGTCTTCTTAGCATCCACTCCGCTTGCTTATACCAGAATGGTCTGCCGCCATGACACATGAGAATTCTAAGACGTGGAAAATCATTAGCCACATCATCCAGGAGAAGCGGGTCAGCAAAACGAATTCGAGTGTTGGGAAACAGTGATGTCCCTGTATGGAACATTACTATCGAGTCAAGGCTCTGAGCGACTTCATAAGCCGGGTACATTCTAGGATCGGCTGGGTAGTAATGGCCGTAAGGCGGTAAAAGTTTCAATCCTTTACACCCTAAAGACTTTAGAGCATGTTCCGCCTGGACCCCGCAACCAATCGACGAATTTATATCTATGGAGCCAAACGGCGTCAGACAGGTGTCACCTCCGGCGAATTCTACGGTGAATTCATTCGGAACTACTCCTGTCACTTTTGGTGAGTACTCCGAGAGCAAAACAGCCTTGTCAACTCCTTCAGCCCGAAGAAAGGCCCCGAAGGTTTCGGGAGTCAGAGCCTCCATCGCCTTTAAAGCCTCCGCTCCATACTGTGCGATGAAATAATCTATGAAGGAGTCGATGAGATGCTCGCGTTTACCCACATGCACATGAAAGTCAATAACATTCAATTTTGTTACCTTCCCTACTGATATTCAGGACCGATGAGCGCCCATCATCAAGGGTCCCCCAATAGGTGTTTCCACTTTCATCTGAAAAGACTTAGTTGTCGTAAATAAATTTGCCCTAGGCTGGGATCCTGTGAATACCTCACATATCTGGCATGGGTTTCATTAGCTGAGTAATGTTCAAAACCGGGCCACTGGTCATAAGGATCTGTTTTTGTATTTTCTTCGGCAAACCAGTTTTTCCAATTCTGGCCATCTTCCGAAAAATCTATTTTCCATGACTTTGGAACGGTCTTCTCATTTCCCCAGACAATTCTCAGACGTGATATCGGGACGGATTTTTCAAGATCCAAGAGCACAGTGGAATCCTTCCCAGCAGGAATTTCCAGGCCTCTTGGTCCAGGATATCCTTTCAGGATGCTCAGCCCGTCATCTCTGGCTTTGCCGGAAACCAACACCTTCGCGTCCTTTGAATAGTCAGAAAAATACGAATCAGGTGGCGACTGCAATCTGTTGGATTCTGTCAACTGAAGACCAAAAATTTTCTGTTTTACATCATTGAAAAGGGCCTTCGCTATCACGTAATTGGCGCCGTTGGTGAGGTGACACCAATCAGTAAATACCCATTCATGAGTAGTATCAAATAGCTGGGTTAGATCCGCTACTTCAAAATTGGCTTCCTCCGCTCGTTTCTTAATCTTGTCCACAAATTCGTTATATGTCATGCGAGAATCGTAGAATCCGATCTTCTCCATGCCTGTGACTTTTTCTATCTCCTGTTCAATAGGCGTACGCTCTTTCTTGCAGTTCCTGAACATCGGTTGCAAGGCAAACACATGCGGTACCCGATCTGACTGCAAACTGGAATGATATATGGCCATCACATCAGCAACCTGCTGAATATTATTTCTAAGGTATTGCATCATTTCCGGAGTCGGATCCTGGGGGTGAGCCGCAAATCCCCTATTCTCCATCAGAATGCCGGGCCCTTCACCTTTTTCCATAGCCAACCAGGTAAAAAAATACGTGTTGCGTTTCAGCCATAGAGTGACGTAGTTGATGAGGCCCTTCGAACTCATGTCCATGATTTCACTGGTAACTTCGAAATAAGGGCCTTCCGTAAAATAGTTCCAATCCTTCAACGGCCGGGCCACAGTATGGACCTCATTCGCCCCATCAAGAGCTATGACCAAATCCGGACTATAGAGACGCAATTTAGCCAGGTAGCGCATTAGATTGTTTTGATAAACAAACCCGGCCACACCGGCGTTAATTACACGAACTCTTTTCCCCTGTATTTTTTGTCTGATGTCGGGGTCCGCATTCATCAGTTCCTGGATAATATGCGGGATAGTCCACCGAAAAGTTACTTCGTAATAATCACAGATAGCGTCCGAAGGAGGAACAGGGCCTCTTCCATAGACTACGGAACCACCGGTAACGATAACCCTGAATTCATCTTTAGGTTTTTCCGCCGGGACGTTTTCAAAATCCTTGAAACTTTCATCGTCGATATACTCGAGAGAGTTTCCGAGGCGGGTGTTCCTGACAGCCGCAAATCCCGGGGTAGGCTCGTACCCGAACTGAGGAGCCACCGTCTGGGAACTCCTTCTGGCGAGGTCCATGTCCCTGCCCTTATAAGCCTGTCCGAGCGGAGACTCCTTGACCTTGAGGTACGCGTAGTATTCAAGTCCAGCTAGAGCCCCAAAAATAACCGCAAAAATGAAAGTTATATATAAAAAAACAAATACAAATTTCCTTAAAAATCCCTTTGGTTTCTTGGTTTCTGTAAGACTCACTTTTCTTTCTCATCTGGAACAAAATATTGCTAAGGCGTTTCTGAAGAAAAAATCTCTTCAGAAACGCCTTAGGATTGAACTGCGCATCGAGCATCGTCTGTGCCTAAAGACCTGTTTCAAGGCTCACTTGATCAAGGAGCGACCAGTTCCAAAGTCTATTAGAACAGAGTGTAAATAAACGGAGCGGCGGCTGGTGACAAAGAAGCCAAAATTATAAATCCCGAAAGAATTACAAGGACTATCAGTATGGGGGCTAACCAGAATTTCTTTCTGACTTTCATAAAATCCCAAAATTCTTTTACCAATGACATGTTTATTCCTCCTTAACGCCCGGCCCCTAAAGCCTTCATTAACAAATCTGTATCAGCGCCATTAAGTGTCTGCGTCAATTGTTCTCTCCCACTGCGGAACCAACACTAAAACTGTTTCTGATATCTCTCGACACTGACGTCCGGCTCCTGTTCCTTCTTCTGCCAATAAGTGGTCGCATTAGGATCCAATTTTCTATCCATAGGATCTTTTGCGAAAATCTTCATGGTAAATCCCGTCGGGACAATTACCAGGAAAAATATCACTGTCAGTAATACTCGTGAAACAAAGTAGCCCAAAATAATCGAAAACGATACCCAGATCCTATAGATGAGTCTGAACAACGGCGGGACAAGTCTGCAAAGGAACAACGCCGCCCCAATGCCTATCCATATGTAGCCGTTGGAGGATCCTTTCCAATATACGAGATAAGCGCCTATTAGGCCAGGCAGTCCAAGAAATATCAGGGCTAGAACATTTAGGTCCCGCTTGGTTGGTTCACGATACGCCGCTTTGATCTCTTCTCTTATTTCCGAGACAATACTCATGGTAATCTATCGACTCCGTTCATGGAAACGTATCCGCACTGTTACTTGATTGGTTAATCAAGCTCATACTGGGTTCTCCAGTTGGTATCCTCTTTCAAGGGTGGCTGGGCCTTCTTGTCCAGAAGATATGAGCCCAGGACCAGATAATCCATTTCTGTTCTCATAAAACATAGATACGCGTGTTCCGGGCTCATTACAATCGGTTCGCCTCGAACGTTGAACGACGTGTTTACAATTACAGGACATCCGGTTTTTTCATAAAATTTGGAAATCATCTTGTGATAGTCAGGGTTGGTCTCGTGGTGCACCGTTTGAATCCTTGCTGAATAGTCTACGTGTGTCACCGCTGGAATGTCAGATCTTGAAACATTCAGTTTATCTATTCCCCACAGTTTTTCCTGTTCATCCGTCATATGCCTACGGATTTTCTTGTTTACATCGGCTACCAACAACATGTAGGGAGACGGTCTGTCAAGCTCGAAAAAGTCCTGGACTTCCTCCATGAGGACTGAAGGGGCGAAAGGTCTAAAGCTCTCCCGATACTTGATTTTGAGATTCATTTGACTCTGCATTTCAGGATTCCGGGGGTCTCCGATTATGGATCTGGCGCCCAAAGCTCTAGGGCCAAATTCCATACGACCGTTAAACCATCCTATCACCTTACCCTCGGCTATGAGATCAGCCACCCTGTCAGGTGAACTTCCGTTCCCCATGAATTGATAAGGATAGCCTCTTTCATCAAGAAATCTTTTTACGTCTTCGTTGGGAAATTCCGGGCCAAGATATGATCCGTACTGCGAATCATGAATATTGTCTGTTTTTCTTTCAGCGCCCAAGAGATTATACCAAACGAAAAGCGCAGCGCCTAAGGCGCCTCCTGCGTCACCAGAAGCCGGTTGAATCCAGATGTCTTCGAAAGGACTCTCACGCAAAATTCTACCATTGCCCACGCAATTGAGAGCAACCCCTCCCGCCATGCACAAATACTTTTCTCCGGTGATTTTGTGGATGTGCCTCGCGGTACGAAGCATTACTTCTTCCGTAACAACTTGAACGGATTTAGCTATATCCATTTCTCTCTGAGTGAGCTTGCTTTCAGGCTTTCGGGCCGGACCTCCAAACAGTCTTTCGAAAGCTGAACCGGTCATAGTGAGTCCATACGGATACGTGAAATAATCCATGTTGAGCTTGAATGATCCGTCTTCTTTTATGTCGATGAGTTCCTTAAGGATCAAATCGACGTATTTCGGTTCTCCATAGGGCGCCAACCCCATGACCTTGTACTCACCAGAATTGACCTTGAACCCGGTAAAATAGGTAAAGGCCGAATAAAGCAGCCCCAAAGAATGAGGGAACTTAATTTCGTAATCGATTGTCAGTTTGTTACCTACCCCTACACCAAAACTAGTCGTAGTCCACTCGCCTACTCCATCCATTGTCAGGAAAGCGGCTCTATTGTAAGGAGAAGGGAAAAAAGCGCTGGCGGCGTGTGACTCGTGATGCTCCGGGAAAAGTAGCGTCCCCTCATAGCCCAGACTCTTTTTGATCAAAGATGGCAGATGAAGTTTCTGTTTGAGCCAAAGAGGCATAGCCATAAGAAAAGACGCCCAACCTCTCGGCGCAAAGGCAAGGTAGGTCTCCAAGAGCCTTTCAAACTTGATAAAAGGTTTGTCGTAAAACACCACATAATCAACGTCTTTTATTTCTATCTTAGCGTGTTTTAGGCAGTAATCGATCGAGTCATAAGGAAAACGATGATCGTGTTTAATTCTGGAAAACCGCTCTTGCTGAGCGGCCGCCAGTATAACTCCATCTTGAACCAGACACGCAGCGCTATCATGATAGTATGCGGATAAGCCGAGAATATTCATTTAAACCTACCTGAACAAATTCCATGTCCTTAGCTTGATCACGGGTTCTGACATCTTGATCTGCCTGTATCGCACGAAACGCGCCGGAACAGGTTCGGAACCATAATATTCAAATCCAGGCCAACGAGAGTAATTATCTGTTTCTTTGTTGGAACCGGAACAAAAATGTTTCCAATTATTGTTGTCCTCTGAAACTTCAATAAGCCATTCCTCAGGTGTTGATCGCTCGTCGCCCCAAACAATCCTGAGACGACTGATATTGTAAATCTGCTGGAAATCCAGAACAATCTCGGGCTTGAGATTTTCGTCGAGCTTAGATGAAACGTAAAGCGCTTCCCCTGGATACCCTCTCTGGAAATTCTGGGGACCAGACATAGGATTTGCCGAAGGTGGGGCGCTCAGGACCTCGCTACCCGCTACTAGATCCCAAAAAAAACTGTCCTTGTTTTCAGTAGAATCTCCGGGCCCAAGCGGTTTGCCCAAGAAACGCTCCTTGACGACATCAGATAATTCCTTGGCGAGCAGATAATTAGCGCCTGCGGTCAAATGACACCAGTCTGTGAAAACCCATTCCGAAACGTCATCAAAATACTGTGAAAAATCTATCAGGAAGTATCCCTTTTTTTGGGCGCTCTCAACAAGTTTCTCAATCAAAAGCTTGTAAACTTTATCGGAGGGAACCCCATAATATTGGCGATATCCTTCCATTTCGGTTATGATTTTTTCTTTCTCGTTTATCGGTTTATTGGTCAAGTAAAACCATGGTTGTAGAGCCAGAATATGCGCTACTCCATCATTTTGAAGCAAGGAACTGTAATCTTCGACTGTCTTGACCACCACACCTACGTTACGGTCGAGATAGCGGGAACTGTCCTCAGCCGACAGGCCTTGTTCGTCTTCTGATTCTTTGAAGTCCTTTTTGGAGTCGGCTACGCCCCTATGTGGGCGGGTTTTAACATTGATTTCCTGAAAGAGATCCTGTCCAGCCCAAAGATACGTCATCAAATACGTGTTGTTCTTCAGCCACAGCGTCAGATATGAGGAGAGACCTCCTGCGCTGTACGAGCACATGTCTCTCAAGATGTTGTTGTACTGTCCTTCGTAAAAGTAGTTCCAGTCTTTTTCAAGTTTACTGATAAGCGGAAGTTCATTGGCTCCATCTAACGAGATCACCATGTCAGGCTGATAACGCCTAAGCTTCACAGGGTATCTTACCAAAAGATGTTGAAACGCATGGCCCCAAACAGCGGTATTATAGACTTTTATTTTTTTACCTTCAATTAAAGGAGTAGAATTCAGAATCGCCTCCATGTAATGGGAAATAGTTTCTCTAAATTCTATCCCATAATAGTTCATTGCTGAGGTAGCCTCCCCTATGGGCCCCAGCCCAAAAGCCGTGGATCCCCCTGTGAGAAAAATTCTGAATTCATCGGCCGGTTTTTCGATCTCGATATCTCTAGGATCACGAAAGCCTGCGTTGTTGGCGTACTCATAGCGGTTGCCCTTGAGAATATTGTATTCCACGCATGCCCCAGGCGTAAAATCATAGTCATAGTGCGTCACGGGGTGTATTGCGTCTTTACGAACCATCTCAAAGTCATGCGGATAAACTTCCGAGAAATATGATCTGCTCAAGGCGAATTTTGAGATCTTTTCTATCCCTACCAATAGTCCGACTACCGCTAGCACAACAAAGATAACGTAAAGCCCAGCTCTGCCAGTTGTTTTGAGAAAATTGAATATGATAGCTCTCCTGAACTAGTTTATCTTGACCAATCTTCGCTTTGACAAACGAATCATAAATATTTCAGGACAATAGGAGCCCAGAATCAAAAGCTTGGTTCTATTTATATCAAAGCTCCGTCTAAGGCAAGCTAGCTGGACTGACTCTTGGCTCCCGGATTGGAGAAAATACACAAGAGTGTTATAATTAACCCCCAGACTGACCTATCCTTGGGCAACTCAGATGTGATTCGCTAGGAGATTCCGACACCCAGCGAATAGAATTCCGAGACCAGTCTGCTGAAATATTGACAAAATTGGCTCGGAGTCCATTTGACGCGTCGACAGACGAATCAGCGACCGAAAATTCAAAGGAGGCCCTATTATGCAGCCGCGTGGTCCATTGATGATAGAGCATCGACTTATTGAGAGAATTCTGGTTCATTTCAGAGCGGAACTTGAAAGGATAGCTATTACAGGAAAGACAGACCCGGTTTTTGTTGATATTGCTGTGGACTTTTTCCGTACCTATGGTGATAGGACCCACCACGGCAAAGAAGAAGAAATATTGTTCAGGGAACTCGGCAAGAAAAATATGTCCGCAACTGATGGCCGAATAATGCAAGACTTGATAAGTGATCACGTAGTAGGTCGATCCGTTACCTCTGACTTGGTGGCTGCGAACAAACGTTATCGAACCGGGGATGAAGCCGCCTTGAGGATAATTACCGATAAGCTGGCGTTTCTTGCGGATTTTTATCCTCGTCACATTGAGAAAGAAGATAAAGTCTTTTTTCCCTCGATGATGAGATACCTCTCCGAAACGGACCAACAGCTAATGCTTCAAGAATTCTGGGAATTTGACAGGAAAATGATTCATGAAAAGTATAGATTGGTAGTCGAATCACTCGAATAAAGGGTGATTCCTCCTGATTTAGAAACTATAGATTTCAGAAACAGAAACTTGGAATAGGAATGCCGAAGAACTTGACTCTTGATCCCAGCGACCCTGATTTTGAGCCTCGTGTGCGACAAAGCTTCAGCTGGCAGGATGTGATGAAAACAATCGGGGCCGAAATTTTTTCATCCCCAAAATGTAAGGGCTCGTTGATAAAACACAACGAATAAAATGAATTGGAGAAACCTCGCCGGCTGGTGTAATCTTTCCCTACTCATGGCGGAATTCAAAACAGAAAAACAAGAGGAGTTCGTTATGAAAAAGCTATCGATGTTATTTATAGGATTGGCGGCAGGCGCTTTTTTATTGTTCGGAGCATACTGCGTGTCAGTCGCGGCCGAAGCGCCACTCACCAAGTCCGGCGCCCAGGTTACGACTGGCGCTACAGACCAGCGACTTGCCTACAGAATCCACCATAGACCATATTGCTACAAGGTTAAACGTTGCGTGCGCGTGAACAGATTCGGATATTGCAAGCGTTGGCAATGGGTCAGAGTTTGTCCTGGTTGGCGAATTTGATAACTGTGACAAGTTGTTATCAGGGCTGAATTCTACGGCGGCGTCGGATTTATAACCTTGCCCCGCAATTCGGCGCCGTTACCCTGAAAAGC
>CAVQDX010000030.1:0-26359 GCA_963711335.1 uncultured delta proteobacterium
ACGACAAAAAACCTAACATTATGTTTATCATGGGCGACGACATGGGTGGATGCGGCCGAGGAAATTACCACCGGGGTGTGATGGTAGGTGAGACCCCAAATATCGACCGGATCGGGAATGATGGCGCGGTCTTCATGGACTATGTCACGCAGAGCTGTACTCTGTGGGCGGAACACATTTCTCACCGGCATGTATCCGCTCCACACTGGTATGATCCCGCCGCAGCTTCCGGGCAGTCCGTCCTCGGCTGCGACAGGGAACCCCTGCGATAGCCAAGTTCTTGTTAGATCTAGGCTATACCACCGGGGAGTTCGGCAGAACCACCTGGGCGACCACACCGAGGCTCTTCCCACCGCTCACGGCTTCCAGGAGTTCCGGGGTTACCTTTACCACCTGGACGCGATGCAGCAAGTGAGCTTCCCAGACATCAACAAGAGCCCGACCGAACAGGGCATCTGCAGACCGTGCACGAACACGCCCATACCTGGACTAGCGGAAGTGCCGGGCGCAATTGACCCAAAAACCGGCGTATGCCTGACACCGCCACGCCCGTGTCTCTGGTGCAAATCCACTGATGGAACGATGAAGAACCAGACCTGCAAGGACGAAGGCCCGCTGACTCTGGAGCGGTCGAAGACGGTGGACGAGGAGATCTCAGCCAAGGTGATCGACTTCCTCGACCGTAACGACCCCAAAAAGACCGGTAAACCTTTCTTCGTATGGTACAACCCCACGCGAATGCATGTGACGACCATGCTGTCAGACAAATATATGGCTATGGTTGGTGAGCCTGGCGGTAAGGATTGGGGCGTCAACGAAGCCGGCATGAAGCAGATGGACGACAACATCGGCTATGTTCTTAAGAAGCTGGAAGACATGGGTCAGCTCGACAACACTATTGTCGTCTTTACCACCGACAATGGCGCAGAGGCGATCAGCTTCCCTGACGGCGGTGTCACGCCATTCAAGGGCCAGAAAGGTGAAGCCTGGGAAGGTGGCTACCGCGCTCCCTGTGTCGTGCGCTGGCCGGGGCACATCAAGCCCGGCACGGTCAAGAACCAATTGTTCGCGGCCCTGGACTGGTTGCCGACCCTGGTGGAAATCGCCGGTGGGCCGAAGGGAGATGGGCTGAAAAAAGAAATCGAGGCCGGAAAGTACCCCGGCATCGTTAAGACCACGCTCGACGGTGTGAATCAACGTGACTATCTCGAAGGTAAGTCGGAAAAGTCGGCGCGTGACTACTTCTACTACTTCTCAGGCGCAACCCCGTCTGCTGTGCGGTACAAGAACTGGAAGATGTACTTTACCATGTCACAACCTGGGGCTGAGGGTTGGATAATGCCGCTCACCAGATTCCATTTTACCCTGGTTCAGAACATTAAGCGTGACCCCTTCGAGCAGGCCGTCGGCGTTTCTCAGAAAACCATCATGGGTCTCGGAGGCGCTCTTGCCGCTCCGGCCACGGCCTATCTCTATGACTGGAACATGCTACCGATCGGACTGCAACTGTGGGAGAAGCACCTCATGACTTACAAGGAGTTCCCGCCGTTGCAAGCGCCGGAGACCTACAATCTGGATGGTATACTAAAGCAAATGCAGCAGGGTAGCCACCCAAGTGATTAGCTGTGTGAGACGAGTGTGATATTACAAAGCGGGCGGCTCAAAAGGGTCGCCCTTGTGATTTATTAAGGAGAAGCCACCCATGAGAAAACCCATGCGCCCATTTTTGATTGTTGCCCACATCTTAGCGCTGGTGGCCCTGATCGCTGTGGGCGCTCCTGCGGATGCCCAAACTGATCCGCTCCCTTCCTGGAACTACGGACCAGCCAAGCAGGCGATCATCCAGTTCGTACGGGACACTACCGACCAGGCCAGCCCGAATTTCGTGCCGCCGGAGGCGCGCATTGCTACCTTCGATCAGGATGGAACGTTGTGGGTGGAGCATCCCATGTACACGCAGGTAATGTGCTGCCTGGATAGGGTCCCTGCGGTTGTGAAGGCAAAGCCGGAACTGAAGAATATTGAGCCCTTTAAGACCGTGCTGTCGGGTAATCGCGAGGCGATAGCGAAGCTTTCGATGAAGGATCTGGAGAAGGTCCTCGCTGCCACATTCACCGGCATGACAGTAGACAAGTTTAAAGCTGAAATGAAGAAATGGATCGAAACGGCCAAGGATTCACGCTGGAAGAGGCCTTACACTGAGCTAGTTTACCAGCCGATGCTGGAGGTTCTAATCTACCGTCGCTCCAACGGCTACAAGACCTACATCGTGACGGGCGGCGGGCAGGATTGTGTGCGCGTCTACTCCGAGCAGGTTTATGGCGTTCCGCTCGAGCAGGTGGTGGGTACCGCAGGTGGCACGAAGTATGGCTACGCGAAGGACGGTAAGCCTTTCCTGACAAAGGAGCCCAAGCTTCTGCTCAACGACAACAATGCCGGCAAGCCCGAGGGCATTCACCTGATGATCGGCCGCAGGCCCTACGCCGCGTTTGGAAACTCGACAGGTGACCGGCAGATGTTGGAGTACACAAAGACGGGAAAAGGCGCCCGGCTCTCGATGTTGGTATTGCACGACGACGCCAAACGCGAGTATGCGTATGGCCCAGCACAAGGGCTCCCCGATACCAGGGTAGGCGCCTTCACCCAGGCGTTGTACGACGAGGCGAAGAAACAGGGCTGGACAATCATCAGCATGAAGAATGACTGGAAACGCATCTTCTCGTTCGAGCCATAGAGACGAACAGGCGGCGCGAAGCAAATGACGAGAGGTAAAAACCATGACAAGAAACAAACTTATTAGTTACAGTTTTGCTGTCCTAGCCGTTTTGGCCGCGCTTTTGCTCGCTGTTGGTCCGGTTAAGGCGCAGGACAAGAAGCCCAATATCCTTGTGATATGGGGCGATGACATCGGAATCAACAACATCAGCGCCTACAACCTTGGCGTGATGGGATACAAAACGCCGAACATCGATCGCATTGCCAAGGAGGGGGCGTTGTTCACCGACGCCTATGCGCAGCAAAGTTGTACGGCAGGCCGCGCCTCATTCATTCTCGGACAGCATCCATTCCGCACCGGATTGCTAACCATTGGCATGCCTGGTTCACCTCAGGGCATCCCCGACTGGGCGCCCACCATCGCCGATCTGTTGAAGAACCGCGGCTACGCCACCGGCCAATTCGGCAAGAACCACTTGGGCGACCGCGACTCTCACTTACCGACCGTACATGGATTTGATGAGTTCCTCGGCAATCTCTATCACCTCAATGCAGAGGAAGAACCGGAGACCTACTACTATCCTAAGGACCCTGAGTTTAGGAAGAAATACGGTCCGCGTGGCGTCATCCATTCCTGGTCGGACGGCAAGGGCGGACAAAAGATTGAGGACACCGGACCGCTGAGCCGCGAGCGCATGCCGACTGTGGACCTTGAGATTTACGACGCTGCGAACAAGTTCATCGACGGAGCGGTAAAGGAGAAGAAGCCGTTCTTCGTCTGGTTCAACACTACGCGGATGCACGTGTGGACTCATCTTAAGCGGTCAGCGCAGGGACGAACCGGGATAGGGCTCTACCCCGACGGCATGGTGGAACACGATGACATGGTGGGCGCTCTACTCAAACGGCTCGATGAACTGGGCATTACCGACAACACCATCGTGGTGTACGGGACCGACAACGGCGCTGAGACTGGAACTTGGCCGGACGGTGGGACAACCCCATACCACGGCGAGAAGGGCACAACATGGGAAGGTGGCTTCCGCGTTCCCATGCTCGTCCGTTGGCCGGGCGTGATAAAACCGGGCACGATTATCAACGACATCTTCTCGCAAGAGGACTGGTTACCGACGCTGCTTGCAGCAGCAGGCGATCCAAATATCGTCGAGGAGATAAAGAAGGGTTACCAGGTCAACGGAAAAACCTGGAAAGTCCACCTAGATGGGTACAACTTCCTACCATACTTCAAGGGCGAGACGAAGAAAGGCCCACGCGAAGAGATTTACTACTTCGGCCAGGGTGGCGAGCTGAACGCCGTCCGCTGGAACGACTGGAAAGTCCACTTCGCTGTGACCAACGGAAACATCGCTTCTGCCGTGAGGGAAGTACCCAATTGGCCCGTCATCGTCAACCTCCGCTCCGATCCCTATGAGAAAGCTCCACACGAGTCCGGGCTGTACTTCCGCTGGTATGCGGATAACATCTGGCTCTTCGTGCCGGTTCAGGAAAAGCTCAAGGGGTTTCTCACGACACTGCCGGAATATCCATTTCAGCAGGGGAGCAGCCTGAACGCCGCTGGCATCAACTACAATTCACTCCAGGCATTGCAGGCATTGAAACGCCTCAAGGAATTGGAAAGTCTCTCTTCGCCACTCAACTGACCTGAAACGGTAGGTTCACCCGGGCTTCTGAAAGAAGAGCCGAAAAGATTTTAAGGGAGGCGCCCCTAGCAAAACCAGCAGTTGATCGAGTCCCACGATTGGTCATCAAACTTCTGATGAAGCCGACGAATAGAATCTCTTGAAGACTTCTGAGGAGGTGGTTTGCTCATGCGGCTCAGGCTTTTGGGTAGGCTGCCTTCTACGGGCCTAGGCGCATCCGGGAACAACCAGAAGCTTGCGTTGAAGCAAAGCGCCAACCGTTTTGCCACTGTTCAAAACGGCAATAGCGTAACGAAACCCCTTGCAAACCATAAAGATCTCGGAATCCATACTGAAATGCTCAAATCAAGCGTGGTGGATCTTTATGAAGCCGGGGCAATGACCAAGACCAAAAAGAATATCCACCGTTTCAAGACAGTTTATACCCTTTGCTGGGGCACAAAGAAACTTTATGATTTCATTGACGATAACCCTTCGATTGAGAGCTATTCGTCGTCACATATCAACGATCCTTCAGTGATTCAGCAGAATGACAATGCCGTATCTGTAAACTCCATTATAGAAATCGATCTACTGGGGCAGGTTAACGCCGAATACATTGCAGGCCATGAATTCAGTGGTGTCGGCGGTCAGAGAGATTTCATGAGTGGCGTTTTTCGTTCAAAAGCGGGAATGTCATTCCTGGCCTTCTATTCGTCTACCAGGAATGACCAGGTCTCCAGGATAGTCCCACGCCTAACCGGAATAGTTCCAGATTCCAGAATGGAACCCATGTTTGTGGTTACGGAACATGGCATGACCAATCTCAAAGGGAAAACCAATTCCCAGCGAGCGCTCGCTCTTGTTGAACTTGCAGCGCCTCAATTCAGGCAGGAACTATTGAGCGAAGCAAAAAACATGGGATTGATACGCTAATCTGAAGATCACGACTCTCGATTTGCCTAAAAGTGAAATAGTCATAGATCCTTAATCTATTTTCATTCCAGCCAGCCGTTTCACAATGTTTTTTCTCAGTTTCATGTCAAATTGTGAAGTGATAGCAATTTGTTCCATTATTGGCGATCCCCCACCATGCACACCGGCGTAGTTAATCGCTGCGCCTGCAGAAGAACAGGCAAAATCAGTGAAAAATAACCAGAACTTTATTTGCTCTTCGACGGGAATTTCCGGATTACGTTTCAGATACTTTTGGAAAAACCCTTTAAGCTCATCATTAAACAGATCCTGTTCAAAAGGAAATGTGGCAGGCATTCCGCCGGCCAGCTTGCAAAGTATCTCCTGCTCATGATAGACGGAATCGCCGGTAAGACAGCGGCCCACATTAGCATATATGGAATTGGGGATATAAGCGCCAGGTCCATACGGGCGTACCCCCATCCCTGGTATGAAGAGTTCCGGTTTTCCAAGGGATGACGCAGTGTAACCCGCGGCGTATCCCAACTCAGAAATCGTTATGAGTTCGGCGATGTGTTCCCGGACATGGTCGGCCTTTTCAATTCCATTCACCTCGGACGCAAGAGACGCCAAACCCAGCAAAATGTCGCCGACAGCCGGCTTACAGCCGGAGTAACTGTGCCTGTGGAAAAGAGCGAACAGTAACGCGCAGATACCGCCATGCTGATATTCCCCACATAGGAAGACCCGGTCCCAGGGTACAAATACATCGTCAAAGATCACATAAGAGTCGGCCGCTCCCCAATTGAATCCCCGCTCTATGTGGCTACGTTTTCGGAAATTGTGAGGGTGTATTACCTGCTTTACACCTTCGTGGTCCGCAGGAATCGCGAATGACACCGCATAATCACCTTCGTCAGGGGTTAGTGAACGGGTGGGGACAACGAGAATTTCATCAGCGACGGCAGCGAATGTAATGTGCACCTTGCAGCCCCTAACCACTATGCCATCACTCCGTCTTTCCACTACTCGGAGGTAAGCGTCCGGATCACTTTGTTTGGACGGCCTTTTTAGTCGTTCACCTTTGACATCTGTCTGAGCGCAGGAACCGACTAAATCGTTCGTCTGGAAATACTCCAGCCACTTTAGAAAATTTTTGTGATACTCAGTTTGTCCCTTGTTACCCCTGTCAGCTTCATAGGAAACGGCATTGATCGCATTCAGGGCATCCGCGCCCATGCATCGTCCCACACAGTAGCCCACCCTCCGGCACAATGCCCTTGTCATGTCCTGCTTCTTGTGGAGGTCTTCGTTGTTTTGATGCACGTGGCAGAATCGGTTGATTTTTTGACCGTTGATGTGAGACACGGCAGTGCAAAGGTCTTCGATTTCAGGGTCTTGGGCCGCTTCGAATGTATATCCAATCACATTTAGCGACGGAATCAGGTCTTCGTGATCCCTGTCAATCTTCTCACCTTTGAAATATATGTTTTGATTTAATTTTTTCAGTCCCTCAATGTATTGCTGTTTTGTTCGCACAATTCTTCTCCGATCTTATAGACATTTTAAGCTTGGCGCCCTAACGGCATGTTGCAGACTGAGGTCTGACGAAAAATGGTAGCTAGAGAGCCTTAGCCATTAAAATCTTGATTTCAGAAAGTAGTAGGCCAATTCGCTAGCAATCTTTTGCTTTTGTAGTCTCCCTCCACGCCTCTTGACAACTTGAGGGTCTGGATTAGGACCTTGCGTGTATCTTTGGGGTTGATCACATCATCCAGTAAATGTAGTCCGGCTGCTTTCCATGGAGCGCTCGCCGCCCTGATCCGCTGTTCAGCTTTCTCTCTAGCGGCCCTGGCATCATCTGATTCTTCAAATTTTCTGTGATAAACAACATTGGCGGCAATCTCCGGGGCCATAAAGCTGATTTCCGCGTTTGGCCAGGCAAGTACAAAATCGGCCCCCATACCTGTTCCACACATATTGGAATAGGCCATCCCATAGGATTTCCTGATTACAACGGAGATCTTTGGCACAGTCGAAAGAGCGACCGCCTCGATAAAATTTATGATCTTACCTGGCATGCGCTTGAGTTCAGCAGCTTTGCCTACCAGAAAACCGGGGGTGTCATGCAAAAAAATGAGTGGAATATGGTATGAATCACATAAGCATATAAAACTGCAGCATTTATCGCAACCGTCTGGTCCCATAGCGCCAGCGTTGTACATCGGCTGGTTTGCTATAATTCCTACGCTGTGGCCGTCGATCCGGGCAAGACAAGTAATGACACTCTGATCAAAGTCGGGTTTAAGTGGAAAGATCCTTTCGTCGTCAACTATAGTCCTGATAACCCGATTCATGTCGTAACCGCGACGGGACTCATCAGGAACGATTGACATCAGCCTTTCCTGTCTTGAGTCCTGATCATCGTTCTCAGTAGGCGTTAGAGGAGGCAATTCACCAGCGTTTGACGGCATGTATGAAAGAAACTCCCGTACAATGCGGAAACACTCGTCTTCATCTTCAGCCACTCGATCCACCTGGCCGGTGACTTCAGCATGGAGTTTCCATCCCCCGAGGTCTTCGTTTTCGACCTTCTCGCTTGTTGCCAATTCCAACACCCTGGGACCGGAAACAGCCATACAAGAACCTTTGACCTGAACCACAAAATCCGCCAGAGCGGCCAACCAGGAGGGCGCGCCAAAACATTCGCCCATAATTGTTGCGACCATGGGAGTCTGACGACATCGACCGGCAGTTTCTTTTCTCATGGTCATGGAACTCAAACCCTCGGAACCCATGATGTCAGGAATACGAGCGCCACCGCCTTCGCCCAAATTGATCACCGGATAACCCTTCTCCGACGCCCAGCGATTAAGACGGTGCTCCTTCTCAACACCTACTCGCCCTCCACTGCCGGCCAGCACTGTCGCGTCATCCGCTGTCACGGCCACAGTCCGACCGTTGATTGTCCCAAATCCGCATACCTTTCCATCAGCAGGGGTTTTGTCTTCCATGCCAGGGATATCTGAATGGTTGAGCAATCCGATTTCGAAAAAACTATCCGGATCCAGCAACTTGGCTATTCGCTCCCGGGCGCTCCCATGTCCTTCGGCTATTTTTCGAGCGACCTTCTCAACGCCTCCCATCTCCATGGCCTTGGCCTTTCGGCGCATTAACTCCTCAGAAGCCTCTCTAACTCCCATTAGCTATAACCTCCTAAACTGAACAGGGATCACTAATTGTCCCCTTCAAACACCGAGAGGGGGAGGAGGGGGGTGGAGGAGTGGGATATAATGGACATAGGAGATTTGATGATTATCATGAGTATTCACAAATTCACTATAAGAAATGAAAGCTTAAGATGCTTATAGGATTGGAATGGGGATGCACGCAGCTGCTACGGCTGGGTGGCGCTAGGAAAACCCGGAGCGATGGCGTAGCTGAAGCTTATCACTTTCTGCAAGAAAGTAAAGATACCCATCCTCGTCAAACCTGCATGTCCCGTAAGACGGCATCACGCAGCGCTTCCCTGGTCGCTTCGTCGCGCCCCATAGCCTTGAACACCCGGGGCTCTTAATTGTTATTCACCAATCTCTACGGGCTTCATTCCTTGTTGGATTGTCAAAATCCATGATCTTTATGTCGGCGCCGGATTGGGGGATACCGACACTACCGAAAGAGGCATATCCAACGGGCTGAAGGTGTCTCCGGTATGAGTTTCACGAGACGTAACACGACATACCATGACGCCACCATGGGTGAAATTTCGACAGCTTTCCATAATCTCGTCGGTCAAAATCATACCAAAACTGGTAGCAAGACTGTACTGAGAGAAGTCAAATCCAGAGAAGCCGTTTGCGGCATCTACATCATTGGAACATACATGGATACTGTGCCGTACACTTGTACAATTCAGGTTCTGTATTGCCAGCGCCGTCGCGACTGGGTCATAACGGCTTAAAACTACCGCTGTGCCTCCTGCGTATAACGGCACGGTTAATCGAAACAGCATGCCAGCGATATGAAAGGTCGGCATTGCCGTGAGCATTAAGTCGTCGGCTCCACATTTGTAGACCATTGCCATGGCCGCAGTCTTGTAAAGCTGATTAGCGTGAGTCAAAATTGCCCCCTTGGGCAGACCGGTGGTTCCGCTGGTGAACTGAAGCAAACAGGGGTCTTCCATTGCTACTTGCGGAAACAGGCTCAGGCATTCCTGTCTCTCGAGAATCTCCTTTAATTCTACTGTCTCAGGGTAATTAATCCGGGGTTTTGTCATACTTTAGTGAATCGGAAAGGCTGGAATTTTCGGTAGGAAATCAGAAAAACCTGTTACAATAATTCTATCAAATCTGCATTTGGCCGTGGCTTCATGGACGTATGGAAATAATTCGTCCTGGCAGACGATAGTTTTTGTTCCGGTTGAGTGAGTTCTTCTTCAAGTTCCCAAGCCTTGAACATAGGCCCACAGGACACAACAATAGCTCCCGCCTTATGGGATCCTATCTGACATATTGTGTATTGGGGACAGTTCTGCATATACAGCGCTACTCTGTCTCCTTTATTCAAGCCTTTAGATATCAGGTATGAAGCGAAGCGATCCGTCAGCGTGTCCAGGTCCGCATAGGAGATCTCATAGCCATAGAAATTAATCGCCGCCTTGCCGCGCCAGAGAAGGCAAAGCTACGCAAGTAACTCGAAGCATAGGTAGCGAGAGATCATAAGTTGATTCCCTTCAAACACCGGCAGGCCAGTTTTTCAGCCAGATCTTTCCCATTCTTCAGTAACTCCACCTGTTTGCTCGAATGGCATTCTGACGAGTAATCTGAAAACATGGACAGAGCAAATGACGTGCCAGCGCCAGGAGTCTTTGGAAACACTATTTAATAGTCTGATAAAACGATATTATTTGATCATGAAAGAATTGCTTCTGGCAAGAGATCAAAGGGATAACACGATATTTAGTATTTATTGCCTACGATATTTAATAGGTGGGCTCGGTCGCCGTATCCCGAGCTTGCGCATCCGGGATTCCAGCGTAGTCGGTTTCATCCGAAGAAGTTCGGCTGCTCCATCCCTTCCCCGAACTCGCCAGTTGGTTTTTCCAAGTGTCCCGGAAATGTGTTTTCTTTCCATTTCCTCCATCGAAAGCGCTTCCGTATCCGTTTGTTTTGCAGAAGCTGGGACATAGGCGTTCAGCATATTCCCACTTGTCAGAATCACCGATCGCTCCACAGCATTCATCAACTCTCTAACATTCCCCGGCCAGTTGTACTGCTGATACCCCTCCATAGCTCGCCTTGGTATGCTCTCAATCTTTTTGTCCATTTTCTTTGCGTATTTATTTACAAACCACCAGATCAGAGCCGGAATGTCTTCCTTCCTCTCCCTTAGTGGAGGAACCGTAATCGTGAAAACATTCAACCGATAGTAAAGGTCTGGACGGAAACTTCCTTCCTGAACAGCCTTTTCAAGATCCTTGTTGGTACTGGCTATAACCCGGACGTCAACGGCGACCGTTTTGGAACTTCCCAGCCTTTCGAAAGTTCCATCCTGAAGAACCCGGAGTAATTTGCTTTGAAGCTGGACAGGAAGTTCACTGACTTCATCCAGCAGAATCGTTCCCTTGTGAGCCGTTTCGAAGCGCCCGATTTCTCTGGAAGAGGCCCCTGTAAAAGCGCCTTTCTCCCGCCCAAATATCTCGCTTTCTATAAGGCCTTGGGGGATGGCGGCGCAGTTCACTTTTACCATTATACGTTCTCTCCGATTGCTCAGTCTGTGTATCGCGTCCGCTATCAATTCCTTGCCTGTTCCAGTTTCTCCCTGAATGAGCACTGTAGAGCCGGTTTCAGCGACCTGCTCGACCAGGCTCAACACCTGCTGGATAGTTTGACTGTCTCCGATGATGTCTTCATAATTTCGAAAGAGTCTGACCTGTCGTCTCAAGTAGACGTTTTCAGCCTCTAGTTGTTCTTTCAGTAGCTTTATCTCGTTAAAGGCTTTTTTAAGCGCCTTGTCCGACCGTTTTCTCATCAGAGCGTTGGCGAAAACGTCTCCTAGCAGCCTGTAACGTTCGACATATGATTCCGGCCAGGCCGCGCTTGGGAATCGGGAACTGAAACTCAGAGCCCCGACTATTGTTCCACCTACGGACAATGGTATAGAAATGTTGGAAACCGAGCCTACTTCCCTGAAACGGTGCTTGTCTACCGTAGCTTCCACAGGCAGTTCTTCAAGATTAGTAAACTGCACAATGTTGCCACGCCTGATTTGATCGAAAGTCCAAGGCCAGCTTCTGACGGAAGGCCGGCTAGGGAGTTTTTCTACGCCATCAACCGCCCAGGTATGGGTAAAACGGGCTTTTGTCTGGTCTTCAGAGAATTGGGCCAACGTGCCTACCTTCATGTCCAGAAACGCGCCGATTCGCCCCATCCATCTCTCAATTTCCTCATCTACCTTTTCGGAAGGAAGGTTCACAAATGTCGCAGAAAGATCGGAGAGTAACCTTTCGAAGCGCAAAAGAGTTACAGCTTCGGCGTCCTTTTTGATCCGGTTGGACAATTCTAGGGCACTCGCTCTTTTACACCCGTAGTCTCTAAGAATAGCGTCCAGGTCTATAAACTATAGACCAATCAACGGCAACCTCAAGCAAGTGCGCTGGATAAAGACAACAACACAAAAAATAGAGCAAGAAGGATTCTCATTTTGCTTCTTCCTTTAAGAATTTTTGATAATTTATGATTATCTTTCCCTAATTCTTGACAGGAGCCTGGGGAAAGAGCTTCACATCGAACATGTCTTACATTTTTATTAGCTATTATAGCATGTTATGGCTTATTTGCGGAGCTTTTTCAGAGCTGAAAAAGATATGACTTCATTTTTAATTTTGACAACAGCAAGACTTGTGCGTTTCAAGTTGCGCCGACCAAATAATAATCCTTGGGCTAAGTGAATGGCTGGTCATTTTCTGTCGTCCTTACAAACGAATCAGTATCAATCGGCGCCCCGCCCTCTAAAAACTTCAAAAACAGTAAGGAAAAGCATCTTTAGATCCATGAACATGGAGTTGTTTGTGACATGATAAAGATCGAGGTGGGTGTTAAGGTGCATCGGCGCCTCATTTCTTCCTGAAATCTGCCACCAGCCTGTGATTCCCGGAGGTACGAGGATCCTTTGCCATTGCCATGCTTCGTATTCCTGTGTGATAAAGGGCTGCTCGGGACGAGGACCAACCATAGACATTTCTCCCTTGATCACATTGAAAAGTTGGGGTAATTCGTCCAAAGACCACCGGCGTAAGAATTTTCCTACTTTGGTAATTCGAGGATCATTCTTAAACTTGTAGATTTTTCGTCCTTGTCCGTCAATTTTAACACCCGAGAGATCAGGATCTTGAGCATTATCGAACATGGTCCTGAATTTGTACATGGTAAAGAGTTTCCCGCCATTTCCAACTCTTTTGGCGAGAAAAATCACCGGACCAGATGATTCAATTTTTATGGCTAAAGCTATCATTATAAACACAGGCCATGTCAGGATCAGCGAAAGGGTAGCGATTACAAGATCAAAAATCCGTTTGAACATCCTGTTCCAGCCATTGATGATCGGCTCGAGAATTCCCACCATTACAACATTGCCAATTCTTTCAATGTCCAATTCAATGAATGGTAGTTGAGAATAATTTTGAGCCAAAAAAAGTCTGAAGGGTCTTGATCAATGCCATGACCAACGGCCGCAGCGCTGATGAGCTGGACGTGTCGAGTGACATAATAACTATGTCGATCTGGTTTTTTCTCACCATTTTCGGTAAATGTTCAGCTGTTCCAAGAAAAAGAGCTTGCGACTCGACGATTTTCGGAGCTTCGAAATCCGAAAATCCCACTATCGTATAACCAGTCGTGAGTTTTCTGAGAATCGCCGGGCTTAAACCCGATGAAGTTTTCAAGTCCCCAAAAACAAGAACTCTTCCAGCGCTGTTCCCGTTTTGCGTTCCGGGCATGATTGACCACAGGATATATCGACAAACCGCAAGGGCCACAAAATTGGAAACACTAAAGTATATTACAAACAGCCGAGATACCTCTCTAAAAGAAAAATACAGTATCCCAACAAAAAACCAGCCCACAAGGCGTAAGAAAGTACAAACGACCTCATCTGAACAGACGGTCTTGGACGTTGCCTGAAATTATAGACGCCAGAAAAGCCAAACACTATTAAAAGAGACAAGGGCGTTACAAGGTAGATTGAATGATGAGGAATAACCAATGACGCTGCAATTTCCTGGCCCGGCAAAAAGGGCCTTAAATTTGCGACGGCTAGAAGAATCAACAAGGTAACAAAAAAGTCCGAAACGATCAGGGCTAGCTGATACCTATAATAAAGCTTGTACATGTGTTTGATATATCCGGGATCTCTTGCAGGATTTCTGAAACACACCACCTCGCAAATTGATAGCACGAATAAGACGTTGCATCGAGTGTCCGTTCTCCAAATTCGTCTGGCTAAAGAATCTCAGCGCACGACTTTGGATAGCGTCGCATTCTTGTTCTGTCAATCTAATTACAGTATTAAATTAGGCTGGGCGTAATAATGTTATTTCAGCGGGCGCACCAGAGCCGCCTGTTATGGAACAGCGAACAAGTCGATTATTAATTTACATCTTGTCCATACTGGACGGCTTTTTCCCACTTTTCATGTCTTCAGAGTTTTTGTCCGTTTCGTCCATTTTTCCCTTCATCTTCATTTCCATCATTTTCATCATTGGGCTCGCCATCTTGCCTTCAGGACCGAAAGGGGCGGCGTTTATTTTGGAGATCTGATCCGGTTTCAAAACCCCTCTGGCTTTCTTGGAAATTTCCTTGTCCAATTCTTTCAGTTTTTGAACCTGGTCATAGGTAAGTCCTAATTCGTGGGCTCTGGCCAAAAGCGCCAGAGGAGAATAACTGTCCCCCATCATCATGGCTTGACCTTTTTGCGCATTAGCCATCATCGGACACATCATCATGCCGTGCCCCATCTCCGGTTTTGGGGAATGAGCTGTTTCTTCCGCTGCGCTTTCAGTCGTGGGCTTGGTTTCCTGGTGTTCCGCCGCTAACGCAAAAGGAACGATTGCCACCCATAAAATGACTGTTAATAAGATCAAAAGCTTTTTCATGGTACCTTCCTTTCCTTAAGTTTTCTTCTTTCAGTGAAAAGCTGTTTTCACTGATCCTGAAATTGGGGAATACGCTTTTCAAAAAATGCATGGACACCTTCGGAGAAATCCTTGCTCCGATAGGCCTCTCGCCGTAATTGCTGTATCTCCTCGAAGTCGTCGGGACTGAGTGACGGTCCATCAGTCAGCTTCCTTAACTGAGCCTTGAGTAACCGAATGACCTTCGGCGCTCGAGAAGCAATTGTTTCAGCAATCTTAAAAGTTGTGTTTTCAAGGTCTTCCGGCTCTACCAACCGATTGAGCAACCCGAAACGAGAAGCGTCTTCGGCTGAAAGTGGTTCGGCAGTGAAGAGCATCGCTTTGACAACATGCAGAGGCAACACGCCGAGAAAGTGAGTAAGACCGGCGGCGTCATACGCCAGCCCAATCTTGGCGGGGGTGATTGCAAAAGAAGCCGAAGTCGCTCCAACCACCAGGTCGCAGGTCATCGCAAGATCGCATGCTCCACCCCATACGCTACCCTCGATCATCCCTATTACCGGAACCGGAAATCTTCTGACCCGATACAGGAGTCTTTCAAACGGGATGTTCCAGGTGAGAGGGTCCTGGCCGTCAAGAGGGATTTCCTTCATGTTGTGTCCGGCAGACCATACTTTGGCTTTCGGGTAAGCTCTCAGGATCACTACACGAACAGCTTTAGTCTCGAACTCATCCAATGCGTTGAGCACTCCCGAAACCAGTTCGGAACTCAGGCAGTTCGCCTGATGGGGATTGTTCATAGTTACTATTCCAATATTGCTATCCTTGAGTTGGCTTTGCACTATGCAGGCAGAGTCTTGCGCTGCGACGTCATCCATGTTTAGGTCTTCATTTCTGATTTTTGACCCATTCAGATGTAGATTATTACTTGTCATAAACGACTACCGGAGTCTTGCAGAAAGTATTTGATCTCTTCATCCTTGTAATCGGAATTGAGCGGCAGGACTACACCACCTACTGACATAACCGCCAGTTCGAGGAAAACAAATTCCATCCTTTTGGGCAGTTGAATTGCGACACGATCTCCGCCTCTTACCCCAAGTCGCGCAAGCAAGCCTGAATATCGCTGGACCTGACTGTCCAGCTCTTTGTATGTATAGCTCTTGTTCTCAAAGATTATGGCGGGCTTATTGCCATACCGGTGGGCGGTCTGGGAAATTGTCCGAGCGAGATTCATAGTCTAGAACCTCTGTCTCTACAGAAAATAGTCATCGGATGATAGCCATTGGCCTTATTTTTAGCGTTTTGAACAAATTAGATACAAGGTATCGTTACCCTGGATTCCATATAACTTGTTCCGGGACTATTTACAGATATTGTCTTGAAAAACTTAAAGGTTATATAAATATATAAACTGCTCTTGAAAAGTAAATAGAGAGGGACGCAGGATATTCCCGAACTATGTGAGGCAATCATACAATCTACATAGGACAGGGTAGCTTCGATATTTTTTGGAGGCTATATAATGTTATGGTTCGAGTTGGAAACATTTTGGTGAAGCAGTCCCTATTCAAGGAGCTAATTTTGAGAAATAGAAGAGCATTCTTAAAATTGATCGGCGAGTGGTTTTGTGGATTGGGCCTTGCATCTAATGTCCCGGCTATTTTTGCGCAAGAAACCAATTTTCAAAGTAACCAGGAACAACTTCCTCAAAGCCTTGATTCTTCTGACCTGAAAAACCGGAATCCCAAAGATGTGGCTACGGACAATCTGAAAATAACCCCTCTCAATAATTTTGGAACGATGGGTATGGATGACTACAGTCCAGAGATGGAAGATTGGACTTTCCTCGTGGACGGACATGTGGAAAAAGCCCTTAAGCTTACCTATGAGGAGTTGTTGGCCCTCGATTCTATAGAGAAACCTGTTTTATTGATTTGTCCCGGATTCTTTGCCAACTATGGACTTTGGAAAGGTGTCTCTGTAAAAACTCTGTTGAAATTGGCCTCACCTAAGCATGGGGTAACTCATGTAACATTTCGAGGACCCGAGGGACCTTATGAGAAAGTAACTCGTGCGCCCATTGATGATGCTCTCGCTGACAAAGTCTTTGTCTCATATCAGGTAAATGGCGAAAAACTCTCTCAAAAACACGGGTTCCCAGTCCGGCTTGTCGCAGAAGGCTATTACGGTTACGACTGGGTGAAATATGTATACAAGATGACAGTGGATTCTATCGCCTCTTAGCAGGATCTCTACTAGTTGAGCCGCCCGCCGATCAGTTTACTGTGACCTCACAGTTCTTCCGGATCGAATCCCATTGAGACTATGGTTTCCAAATCATGCGATTGGTTCCTAGTCTTGAGATATTGAGCCAGTCTGATTCGAATTTCGGAATTCTTGTATTGCCATAAATCACTCTTGGCTGACATGGATACAGGTTTGATCTCCACAACTATGCAAGCGGCGTATCCGATCATTTCTTCGCTTTCGAACTCATGACCGCAATGACGTTCGTGTTTGTCGATAAGAGCGTTTAGGGATTCGACTTTGAGAGGACCATCTTCGACAACGCTTGCTTTCCCCCGTATGATGACGGAATAGTAGAATTGGTGAACCTGGCAAATCCTGCGGTCAGGATCAAAACCCGAGTCAATGTACGCTAGTGGAATGTCCACCTCAAAACAGACATTTGGGTTTTGAGAGAGGTTATCGAGCTTTTCTCCTTCCGGCGCTGAATGAAAATAAATGTTTCCCTTGTGATATACAAAATTTACCGGCGTAATGTACGGATATCCGTCTGCCCCCTCAGTAGCGATACGTCCGATAGTGGTTGCGCCTAGAATACGTTCTATTTCTTTGCAATCCGTTATTTCACATTGTTTACGTCTCATCTGAGTTGGCTCCACATTTTTCTTCTTGACGATGAGCTATATCCATAACATCTTATTGGGGCTCCTGCTCTGCAACCCCCTCAGCGCCATCCCTCAATTTTCCCCTTGCCAGAGAAGCGAAAATTCCTAAAACGCACAGCGCTGCGCACACCGTAAAGACAGCGTCAACGCTCTTCAAGAAGGCCGGATACAATTTAGGGGTTATTGGAACCCGGCCCATGGTCAACGAAAAAGCCAGGGTAGCAATCCCCATGCTAAACATCTGTCCCAGCATACGCATGGAGCCTACCACTCCTGACGCGACACCATAGGATTTCCTCTCCACGGAACTCAAAATTGCGTTCATGTTGGGCGAAGAGAAAAGGCCAAAGCCAAAGCCGATTATCAATAGATCTGAAATGATGTAAAAAAGACTGGTTTCAAAGTCTAATAATGTTAACCCAAATAGGCCAAAAGCAGTCACTGCCATTCCCACTGACGCAAGTTTTTGAGGTTCGATTTTATCCGAGAGTTTTCCCGCTATTGGTGAACATGCGGCCATTGTTAAAGGTTGCGCAATGAGCACGAGTCCGGCCATGCTTGGGTCAAAGCCCTTGATGTACTGTAGATAGAGGCTCAAAATAAACGTTATGGCAAACGTAGCGCTGTAATTAATCAGAGCGGCGAGGCTCGAGAACGCAAACGCTCTGTTCATTGTGAACATCTTAATGTCGAGAACAGGGAATTTGGTTCTCTGTTCCCAGAAAATGAACAGGGCCAGAATGATGCCTCCCAGGCACAGGATGCTCACGCTCGAAACAGAAGGCGTCTCTGAAAGCCCGATCATGATTGCTGTGATCGATACCCCATACAAAAGAGAACCTAACAGGTCCAACTTTTCACCTTTAGCGTCGGCCCATTCTGATTTCAATCTAGTCACAGCCAAATAAGTCGTTAGTACGCCCATTGGGACCATTAATCCAAATACACTTCTCCACCCATACATATGGGTTAAGACTCCCCCGAGAAATGGACCTACGGATAAACCGATATAAACAGCCGCCACTATAATCCCAATGGCTTTGCCCCTTTCGGCGGCGGGGAAAACTGAGGTTGCAATGGCAATACCTGTGGCGAACATCATGGCGCTGCCCATCCCCTGCAAAATTCTGCACAGAATAAGCATAGGCGCATTTATGGCCAGAGCGGAGAGAAGTGACGAGACTGTGAAAACCAGGATTCCAATGATGTAAATCTTCCTGCGCCCTAGAATGTCGCTTGCCTTCCCAAAAGGTACCAGAAAAACCGCTGCCGACAGGATATATGAAGTTGCAAGCCAGGCAAGCAGGACAGCGTCGATATGAAATTCTTTTTGAATGGCAGGAAAAGCCACGTTTGCTGATGACACCATCAGAGGCGTCAGCAGAGAGCTTGAGATAGCGACAAAAAGAACTGCTCGTTTTGAAGTTTGGTCAGTCGTGGAAATCTTCACGGATTTTGTTCACCAGGACCGACGGGTTGGCAAACGGGTATGACCCATGAAATGCATTGCAGGCGGCAGAACAACATGTACATTTATTATGCGATAAAATTCCATTTTACAAGCCATTGGTCTGTAGTGACATCATCATCGCCCGGGAATATGTTGACCCTGAACGTTGAATAGGAAAGCCGGACGTTCGTAGGCCCGTGATTACGGTTCAAAATATCGGACAACAGCCTTTTTTCTCCCAGCCATCAGTTGGTAGCTTTCAGCCGGGTAGCCCAAGGCTATCACCGTGTACACCTTCTCGTCATTTGGTATGCCAATTGCCTTCTGGAGCCAGGTATCCCTCTTCATGGGCTCTACGGCCATGCCGATCAGGCAGCTTCCCAGGCCCATGCTGTGAGCGGCCAAAAGTATGTTCTGAGACGCCAGCAAGGCGTCTTCTTTCGGCAAAGTGGCCTGAGGCTTACTTCCGACAACAATTGCTGCGGAAGCGCCGTGAAACAGGCGGTCGACACCAGATCGGTCAAATTCCTCCAGTCCTTCTCTTACACTGTCGTAATATTCCCTGTAGTACTGGTCTAGCTCCGGCTTCCCAATCATCTTCAGGAATTTTCGTAACATAGGGTTCTTTGCCATAGAGTTTAATTTCAAGTAAAAGCTTCGAACTCCTTTGCCAAGCGCCATGACTGCTTCCCGAGTCGGCAATATCGTAAAAGTCCACAGTTGGCAATTCGTGCCTGAAGGCGCTGTACATCCTATTTTTACTAAATCTTCCAGGATAGACCGGTCTACAGGTCCGGGAAGGAAATTGCGACAAGAGCGTCTGGAGGCCATTAGTCGAACAAGTTGCGCAATGTCGAAATCTCCATGAGGAAGCCAAGTCTTGTGCGCCAGGAAATTGGCGAATTGCGACATAGTATCATCTATAGCGTTGACGGTGACTGCTCCCACTGGACAAACAGCCTGACAGTGCCCGCAGTTTAACGATCGGTCGCCAGTTACTTGAGCCTTGCCGTTGCGCATCGAAAGAGTTCCGGCGGGGCACACCTGGACACACAGACCACAGCCAACACACAAATCGTGATCAATTGCTGTCGTTACTTTTTCCATGATTTCCTTTCTCGCATAATGACTTTTACTCAGCCGCTTAATTCGGTAATCTTCCCTAAATGCCTCTGATTAGCTTAGGTCCTTTCGGTAGACTCAGATAGTGGTCTCCGGATCAGTCTCCAAACAGGTGGGCAACCTTGAATGGGAACAATTTCCTCCATCACACGAAATCCATGTTTGTCATAAAAATCAAGACTTTTCGGATTGGAGCACTCCAGGTAAACAGCGACTTTTTGTTCGTCGGCTTTCTGAAGGATCGGTTTTAGCAGTTCCCCGCCCAGTCCTTTGCCCTGGTGATCTGGATGCGCCCCCAAAACCAGGATGTACCAATGAGGCTGCCGTGGGTGCATCTTCTCTAACTGATGATAGACTCGTATCCATCGTTTCATTTCACTGAGCGGACTAAGACACATTGATTTCAATATCAGTTTGCTTAGCGCACACATCGACCGAAAAAAGGGGGGTGGATAACCTTCCGGCGGGGTCACGCCGATCACAGCGGCGCACTTGCTATTTGCTATCTCTATGCTCCTGGTTGCCGAGGATAAGCCCAGCAGAAATTCCAATCCTGCGGAAAGCTGTCTGGCTCGGTATTCTTCATTAGGCCAAAAGAATTCAACAAGGGGGTCGTGATAAAATGACTCAATTAAAGTCTCGATACGTGGATCAGCCATCTGTCTGTCACCCAGCCCCAACGAGCATTGACTTCGTCTAGGGGACAGTCAACACATAATATGCCACGGTCGTCAATTACATTCTGCCCCAAATATCCGACCATCAGTGTCATAAATCTTATCCATCAGGGATTGCCTATTGGGGAATCGGCCTTATATTGCCAACATTGTTTATATTTTTTTAAGTATTATCAGGAGAGTGTGAGAATGCAGATCAACATCGACAAGAGCCTTGTAGAATTTACACCGGAGAATTCAGAAGAAACAGCCAAACTTCAACAACTGTGGCGTTTGATGGTAGATTGCGCTCGATTCAACAAGAAAATGGTCCCGATTGGTGAATACATCCCGAAACAGAGCACGTTCGCGAGATTTACTATCGAAGGCATGGAAACAAAAGGCGCCCCGAGCTATCCAGAGGTCCATGTTGAGAAAGACTGCCGTTGTTATTGCCAGACCTGCAATAAATACGTTGAGTTAAAGAACGGGGATCGAATACCTCCATGCTGCGGAAAGCTGATGGAGATTCTTGACTGACAGGATACGAGAAGGCGTTTTATAATGTTTTTTCAGCCTGTTTGACTGAAATCGGATGATCGTCTCAATACAGATCAACCTTGAAACACTAAGTATCAGAATTGATGGAACAACGAAAGCGGGCGGTGGCTTAACGGAGCCAACGCCCGATCCATGCGCTTGAGCAACATCGTCAGAAAGTTAGTCTGATCGGCGACAATTGGACTTGAGCATCTATTAAAGGTTCGTTTTTTCTCTTTAGTCTTTGCCTATTTCCTCTTCTAACTCTTTCCAATACTTCTTGTCACAGTCAGTAAGACATTGGTAATAGAGTTGTTGATTCCCCCCGCCTCCACCCCACAGGAAATCGGAACCGTGCTTTTGCCTACATTCTCTAATACACTGAGTACGATTTTGAGCAGCGTCCTGTTGTGAGAATACAGGGACTATGAATAGCATTATCAGTAAGCCGGCAATTATTATGACGCAACGGTTGATTGGCACGGGAAATTGATCCTTTCTGGGGATTGGTTCAAGCATATAGTAAATTAAAGGCCTTTGCCTGAGTTGCTTGAGCCTTCATGCTAACTGGTCAGATTCATTTGGCAAAGAGTATCGTGTCAAGCGATTGATTAAAGTCATGGAAGAGGGAATGATTGACGACGTAAGTTGTAACAAAAAAGCCCTAGCGAAGAGCGCCAAGGCTGGTAAAACAATGTCTTCCACGATGGGAAAATTTTACACCTAGGGCTTCACTCGTTTCCATGTGTGTAGAATGTGCCCGGACCCCTCTTTGGTAGCGAACTCTTTGGGTGTTGTAGCGCCGGTAGGGTCGAAGGCAAATTTGAACTGGTCATTACCGTCGAACTCGTAAATCGCATTTATTATCTTATCAGCGTTTGGCCCGGTCTTGCGGACCAAGGTAAATTCTTTTGGGCTTTTCGAGGGGTCTATTTTTACGATTTCAAATATTATCGTTTCTTTGCTCTGATGGGGAGACGTAAGTTGACCCTGGTTCCCCTGATAGATTATTTTGTTCTTACTCACGTCCTCATCTGCAATCTTCTTTCCATCCCTTTCTCCAAATACCAGAATCCAAGTTCCTTGAAATTTGTTGAGTTCCGTGTCGGCATTTTCTGCAAAAACCGCAGAAACAAATGGAGACACAACTGAGCAAAAAACCAGGAGTCCAACGGCAAGTAATTTTGTGTTCGTGAGCATTATCCATCTCCCTTTCGAAATTAATATATAAAAGATGTCAACGTTAAGTCGGAAGTCAATTAGAACACCATTACAACCTCACTATCATAACAAAGAGACCATCGCCTCCATTGGAAGACGACCCCATTTTTCAGGATTTGGTTGACAGGCTGAAACAACAGCCCCAGAATAAAGTTTACGCATTTCAGGATCCTATGGATAAGGAGGCTTAGAAACGCGATGAGCGACAGATTACCAAGCTGCCCCAGGCCCACAAAGGACCAAAAAGCTAAAAGAGTCAAAATGGCAATAACAGTCGATGAATCGCTATATAATGCGCTCCAGGAGCTTTACCAGGAGGGATATTCGATATCCCATGTTATCGATAGCGCCATTTGGGTCCACTTAGGTCGTCCGAAGCTGTCGTTTGAGGTTAGTCCTTCCAGCAAGGGCAAAAACGTTAAAGAGGCGCCTCTATTCGATCAAAGCCAAAAATGTTGCGGAGAGTGAACGATGAGACTCACAGTCATAATGTTATCGCTCCTGATAACCTCTCTAGTCCATGCGGACGGTATCTATCGTGACAAGGACGGCAAATATGCCGGAATGTGGCGTGGGAATGATGTGCGCAGAGAATATTTTGGCCCAGATGGCTCGCTATCGGGGGGCAGCGGAGCGTAATGGAGATGGATGGACATTCCGGGATAAAAAAGGCGGCTATTCCGGCTCCTCTAGTGGCCCCAGCGACAGAAATCCGTCCATAGACAGCGAATAGGCCAAAACCCCCAGATGAGGGTAACGGGGCCGATCCACCATAAAAATCGCAGGGACCAATTAACCCTAACTCCAAAAACAATACATGACAGCATAGGCGGAGAATAGCAGCCTGGACGAGCGCATGATTACCTCACCATCGCGGGTAGCGGCACGAACAAGCAGCTTCCCAACTTATAAATCTCGTTCAGTCGTCTAAAGAACTTAGACCACCGCACTCAGCGTCGCGGATCTTCCGTAAAACAATATTTCTGGTACTTATCTATTTGGTATTGACTGTAGGCATCTTAGGTTCTCCAACGAAGATTGCTCGCGCGTCAGACCAGGCATCGGCAAAGTCTGAGACCTTGTCTTCTCAGTTACTTGGGTTTCTTCCGGATATTGGGTTTCCAAATGTCAGTCGAATTCAATTGTTCCCCTATGGTAAATTCGGATACCGAAAAGTAGGCTGGAGAGCCATAATTCCAGTTCCTTATACTTTTCTTTTCAATGAATCGGCCGATTTAGTTGGCGATTACTACACTATAAAGCTCAAAGAAGTAGACTTATGGGTCGCTGAGGCTGGAATCGAAGCTCAATTCATCAGCGGCGCTTCCGTGTTTGCAAGGATCTCCGGCAACATTTTGCAGGGACTTTTGAATACCTGGTTTCCCGAGACTCGTGAAGCAGCCGAGCGACTTCTCGGGAAACAAAGCGACTTTAGTTGGATTGAAATTGAGACAGGCTTTATCAAGTCAATACTGGGTCCTCTAAGCATAGAGGCCGGTCTGAGGTATGACGACTTTCGTTTGGCGTTTAAAGAGCCTTATGAGATCAAAGCCACAACTCGATCAAAAATTACCAGTGTGACGTTTAAGGCATATCAAGCCGACAGCTACATCTGGCTGCCATACATCGGATGTGGCTTGAATGGAAAAAGTGTTAAAGCATTCCTCAGCGGTAGCTTGTTTGCGCCGTCACATATTAAGATGGAAGCTAGAGTGAGCGCAAACGCCTCTCAGATATCCGGTGTTTCTTGCTACACAATCTTAAGCTCGAATGAGCCGGCCTCGTATCTTGAATTAAATATCCAATATCTCATGAACTGGCTTCCGCTGGTAAATCTAAGCCTTTGGGGGAAATCCGGCTGGCTGCGAATTTCCGGGAAGGGTGATGTCACAAACAACTGTGTGTCTTCGCCCGGTTTTTCAGTATTACCTCTGGACGAGATCAATCTCACATTCACTCGGTACGATATTGCCGCGGGTCTAGCTCTAAATATCAGCTTCTAAGAGCCTGTCGGACAGACACTATCAGATTGAATCGAAATGGCTCCACGATATGGCGGGAAGATATAGTTAAATTCCATGTGTCTTCGAGTTGCTTCGATTCACCAGAGATGAGCCAACTCTCTTACGGGAAAAGAATTACTATTTAGAGGGAATCACTGCCGATGAGAAAAAATCTAAGGTGATAGTACGGAAAAAAGGTCTGTTCAGCGTGTCCTTTCAGAAAATCGGTGGAGTCAAATGGCTCATCTAAATGCAAACATATGGATACATCAGCGTAAAATCACAAATATAACTCTTTTAATCTTATTATCGACGGTGAATCTTACTAAAGGGCTAAAAAGGCTCATTATGACACATATGTCTGGCATGGCTGAAGACGGCATTGTTGATGGCCGATATAGACGGTAATCCTGTCAACTCACCGTCGTGGTTGCTTACGTGGAAAGTCCGGCAGTTTGCGCCGATCTAAAACTGCCTGCTAGAAAGCCTCAACAAACAATTTTATACGACTCCTCTAAAAGTCTCGTTCAATTATCCAAAGTGTTGAGACCATCGATGATTTTTTGAGATTAGCTTTTGAACCAGTTTCTAACTAGTGCTTGGGCTTTAGAGTCTTTTTCGTTTTGCAGATCATCGTCAAGTTGCCGTCGTCCATTTTCTTTTTGATGAATCTTTTCTTGCCCAGCAACAAATTCACGATACTCATTATTGGCCTTCTCGCACGATTTCTTGAGATTTGCTTCAGTGTCGGCATGAGGTCCCTGGCCCTGTATGGAATATTGAAAAAAAATAAATCGTTCCAAATCATATTTCTTAGAATCTGGTACACCTTTAAATAGCTTACAGGAGAGATCACGTTTTCGTGTTAGTTGGCCTGAGGGAGGGACCATACTGAAAGGCATATCGTGATATTGTAAAATTCTTTCCCCTACATACTTTTCGCAACTGTCGTAAAAATCGCAAAACTCCTTCATCCACTCCTCGGGGGGAATCGAACTTAAAAGAATAGGCAAATAGTAACGTCCTTCCACTTCCTCACTGGGTACAGGAGTTAATGCCTTTTCTATTCGAATGTCTTGAAAATCTTCTCGATAATGAGACATGAACTGATTCCTCTCTCTAATTCATTTATAATTGGGTCCGATTTTCCCCTGTCGTTAAAGGCTGACGTTTGGGGCGGACCGAGCCGGGAATTCCCGGCTAGTCGACTATTTGAACCTTTTATTTTACATATTCCCCCATCTGTCGAAAATTGACATTTCCCCATCAGATTGCGCCTTACCTCGTTTTATCCGTTGATTTGTATCTTGTTTTGGAAGATTCACCCTGTCTTGCGGTAGTGGAGACTGATTCTCAGATATCTTTCCTGGCTGGGAATTACCGTTCCTCCCGCTGACAGTGCCCTGGAACGCCATTCGTTGCGCTATGCTTGGTTTATTCTTCACCGCAATTGTGACTCTCCAAGAAGGCGGACCGACTTGCGCTCCGGCGCTAGGGTCCATAATCATTGCTTCTGATGGGCTAAAGCTAAAAATTCCATATAGGACCGTAATGAGTAAATAGACTCTGTTTTTCATCTGACACCTCCCGGTGTTACACCTGTTGGATTACCACCATTCAGCGTTGAAGGAAGAGCCACTACTCAATGTGAGGAGGGACTCGGATAGAATATGTCCCTAGATGAAAGGTTTCAACTGTGGCACTCATGTAGAGTGCCTTACACGGGAAAGGGTTCACGTAAGTATTCATCTTAAAATAAATTTCCTTAAAGTCCAAAGCGTCATTCCATTTATTCTGATATGTCTCCCTCGGCCCGAATCCCCATTCAGTTACCTGTGCGGCGCAACCCGCTTCGGAGGGCTTCGGTCAGGGCGATTTCAACAACATGAGCGATTTGCTTACGGCCAGAGAGAAAACTGTCCTCGGAAAAGGCGAATAGTGGTGAATAATTAATAGGTATCAGATACAGCAAAACTTTTTGGCACTGCAGCAAGGGTGCAGCAAAAGAATTTCAGTTGTAGACTTGAGGAATGTAACTTACTGATATTATTG
>CAVQDX010000031.1:0-8246 GCA_963711335.1 uncultured delta proteobacterium
AAAAATCCTCTCGGCGCAATAGAAGCATTCATTAAAGCCTTCGGAACTGAGTCACAGGATGTTCGCCTAATCGTCAAGATAAGCAACTCTTTTCATCGCCCGGAGGTAAAAAAGATCATCAAGAGCAGGATCGAAACGACCAAATCAATTACGTTGATTGAGGGTTACATGGACAGGTGGTCGCTGAACACACTGATGGGCAACGTGGACTGTTATGTCTCGCTTCATAGATCAGAAGGCTATGGTTTGCCGATCGCAGAGGCAATGAGTTTGGGCAAATTGGTAATTGCCACCGGTTGGTCCGGCAACATGGAATTCATGGATGATTCCAACTCGTTCCCAGTCAAATACGAACTTACGGAGATAGCTTTACAAGATGGTCCTTACAAAAATGCCGGTTGTTGGGCGGAACCGGATTGTGACCACGCTGCCGAACTGATGACCTATGTTGTTGAAAATCCGGAACATGCCAGCCAAGTTGGTTGCCTGGCCCAGAAAAAGATGCTTGAGGAATATTCTCCTGAAGCTATTGGAAGCCGCATGCGTGATCGGTTAGGCTGGATACAGGAATCACTCAACTGAACCAACTGTAATGTCATTTCGAGGGGCAGGGGGATGATGGGCTGGATATCGCTCAGGGCAACAATGATGACAGCAGCGTACTGTTCGATACTCACTGCAGTTTTGATCATCGATCTTGGGACATGCGGGACTGTGCCCAACCTTAGTGGTATTGCTTTTCTAATGTGGCTGCCGTTTTCTTGCATCGTCTGGGGCTTGATTTATTTTAGATCATTCTCCCTCTCAGGCGGTAATGTGATCACAATGGAGCCATGTCTAATCACGGGCTTCTGGTTGACAAGCGTCGGTCTTTTGACCGCCACGTTTTTCTCACCGAATTTCTTTTTGATTACCGGACTGTTTGCGATTTGGAATATAGCCCCTTTGTGCTTTTTAATCCGTGAGCCGGAGTCGCTCAGCACCATAAACTGCGGATGGTACAATCTGTGGCTGTTGTTAATAATTGGCTTATCAATGTCTTTATGGAGTCAGACCGGCGTTATCCAGAAAATCTTGTTCTTGGATCAAATTGTGTTTCTGCCCTGGTCCGACCATTTTGTTCATGCCTCCATAATTCAGCGCCTCTATGAATGTTCCAAACTCGGAGTCCGGCAAGAATTCGCCATGATTTCAGGCATTCCTGCGCCTTTTTATCACTACGGCACTTACATGATTCCTTCTGTGTTGCGAGCCATCAGCAATATTCCCGCAATCAATATTTCGACTGCGTTTTGGTTGCCACTGGGCGGTATGCTGTCAGGAATGGGAGCATTCGTGTTGGGAAACGGATTGTGGGGCAGGAAAGAAGGAATAGTATGCGCCTTGATAATAACTCTATTTCCTGATCCATTTATGTATGGTTGTGGGCTGGGATATTTCAGTCACCACTTTCTTGGGCAAACAGGAGCTGCCCTGTTTTACGCGGAAGCAATAGCGTCGATTGGATTGAGCTTGATAGGGAAGGGCGTAGCCGCCGGAAATAATCGGCAGGTATTGGCAGGCTTTATTCCAATCCTAACCCTAATTCTGTTTAAGGCCCATGTGTTCATAATCATATTACCCGCGGCTTGTCTCTGGATCGCTCTGTTTTTCCCATCCATGAGCAAAACCAAAAAATTTCTGGGAATGTTCGTGTTGATCATTGGCTTAATGACAACGGCTCTAATCGTGGCCAAGCTCAACTACATCTCATTTGGCCAACCGTGGGCTCTCGAATTCTTCCGTGGTATTTTCTCGGGCGCATCACCTTCAGATTCAAGGATATATGCTTGGTTGTTCGGTCTCACCCAGAAAACTTTTACTATCTGGGATGATGTTGCGGTCGGAACAATTCTCCCGTGGGTAGCCACTCTGGGTCCGTTAATAATAGCAGGCGCTGGTCTGCTAATTTGGCTCCTGGTTAAAAGGCTCCTGGATTTTAGGGACGCCTTACCTTTCCTTTGCATGGCCACCTGGGCAGCCCTAGTTTTAGTATTGTCCGCCAACCAGTACGGCAATCTCGACGAACTTCATCATCGCCCATTCCATGTCGTCTACTATATCTTCGTTATCTGGCTGGCCGGAAGATCATGCAACCTGTTGTTCAAAAGAGTGGAGCAGTGAGTGGATGCATAAGACGATCATTCTCTACTCAAGACTGAAGGTAGCGCTAATAGCGCTGTCTGCTTTGCTATTAGTTGTTCCATGGCATTTCGGAAAAGATGTGTTGGACATAGGGCCATGCGCTAATCGGCACCAACATTTCAAGATAGAGAATGGATTTTGGAAAGCGGCGGAGTTTGTAAGATCACATACTAAGCTCGGCGAAATCTTGCTGGATTCTCGTGAAGACAGGTTCCTCAATGTGATTACCGGGATAAGTGAATGCCGTCCATTTTTGTCCGAACCATACCATCGGTTTGTTTCAAAACACGATTCAGGCTTCAGCTCAATCGAATATAGGCAACAGTGTCATGAAGAATTAAGAAAATGCGATTCTGCTGAATGCATCAACAGAATAGCAAAGGCGAATAAGATCAGATGGTATTTGACTCATCCGTCAGACAGTCTTACGTGGGAGTCGAACCCCAACATGAAACAGGTGTTTGAAGCTGAGGGTTACAGGGTCTTTGATTTGGACAAGGCACAATCTGTTCATGGAAACGATTAGGTTCCAGTTTTCTTAGATAACCTCGTGGATTTGCAGTCAACATCAATCTTTCCAGAGATGTATCCACGACAAATTCATCGTAGGTCGTCAGGAATTCCAGTACCGCCTCCATAGGACCAGGCCCGAAATCCGGAAAAACGGGGTGGCCGTTTATATTCGTATCTTCCACGATTAGATAGCTCCCCGTTGTGACCATGTTCTTAAACGAAATCATTTCGGCTAAGACATGCTCTTTGGAGTGGTCTGAATCCAGTATCACCATCACTGTTTCGAGACCGGCTGATTCTTCCTCGAGCTTGAGAAGCACAATCTCATCGGTAGAAGAACCCTTAATGTATTTGAGTCTTCGATGACGTGGTCGAGGCTTTCCCGGATCAGGCCCGTTGTTAATATCCACGGAAATAACCCTGCCATGATTAATTGCGTCTAGAATTGTGGCTAGAAATAGCGCTGATCCACCATGGAGGGTGCCTGTTTCAATAATGAGATCAGGTCTGAGTTTGTAGATCAGTTCCTGATAAATCCACAGATCGGTAGGAAATTTTTGGACTGGAGTTCCCAGCCATTGTGTGCTTTTCCACGTGTTGTTTTCGTCGTTGTAATAGATTTTGTTGAATTCTGAGATCAGATCATGATTTGACATTGATTCCCCCCGTTTGCCCCAAGTTGGGACAATTGAATTTTCTAAATAAAAACAAGCCTACAAGTTTATTCTAAAGCTCATAGGAGAAGTAGAGGATCATCTCTTTTGCCCTAACGTATTGTCTGACATCCGGTGATGTTTGATACGTTATGACAACAGGGACTATCGGGCGGTTAATTACCGGCTCAAGATTCTTGATCGTCTGAATAAATTGGTCCACATCCCTTTTCTTAAGCTGACTTTTTGCCTCGCCGATTATTTCAACAGGCGTCCCATCCTTAAGTCCGTGGCCCCAAATATTTAGCTCCACATATCTATTCGGGGAAATTTCTACATAATCCCTAATCAGGCGGCCTTTTACAGTTATGGAATGGTCCTGCTTCAAAAGCGCTGGTAGAGATTTCATTGCTTCATCTTCGAGCCTGTAGCCAACTGTGTGGGAAAGCCCGCCGAGTTCTCTCTTAAAAACTTTCATCTCCCCAACGAGATCTTCTACCCTCCGTTCGAGACGCGACATATTTACTGTAAGTGCATCGACGCGTTCAGTAAGTTGGTCCATGCGTCCAGCTAGTGCATCGACGTGTTCAGTAAGTTGGTCCATGCGTCCAGCTAGTGCATCGACGCGTTCAGTGAGTTGGTCCATGCGTCCAGCTAGTGCATCGACGCGTTCAGTGAGTTGGTCCATGCGTCCAGCTAGTGCATCGACGCGTTCAGTGAGTTGGTCCATGCGTCCAGCTAGTGCATCGACGCGTTCAGTGAGTTTATCAACACTCTCTGTCAGCTTCTCCAGCCTGATCTCAGTATTTTTCTGTGCTACAGCCAGTTCTTCAACGCGAATTTCCGTGCGTTTCTGTGCCTCGGCTAGATCTCTGACGATTTCTTTGAGTTCATTAAACTCGGTCTTGGTTACCGAGTTCTTCAGCTCTTCGTAGACGGAGCCGATTACATCCACGATTTTCTCAGCGGCCGTGGGGTCCATGGTCTGTTTAAGTTCATTGAAAATTTTCAGTGTGTTAATCATGGGCCTATTTGTTTTTGAAATTATTTACTATCAATCAGTTTAACACCTTGCCTTGTACAGGTCAATGAATCCAACACGATAGGGAATTGGTAGAGCCGCTCGTCATAGATGTCCACTCTGTAGAACCACGGGGATGTTGCCGTCGCGAAGTCTTCACTTATGCATGGTAGCAACAGAGGCCCTGTCTTTAATACACACTAATTCGCGGCGCGTTGCGCCATAAATTCCCTGTATTCGGCCACGACATGTTCGGGTCGACCATTTGCCCTGATCTCGCCGTGATCCAGCCAGTAGACGTAATCACACATTTCCTTCACCTGTTTAAGGTTGTGCGACACAAACAGGATCGTAACGTCCTTGGCTCTGAAGTTCTCAATGCGTCGCCGACACTTGGCTTGGAAAGCGTCATCACCCACTCCCAGAATCTCATCCACAATTAAAATGTCCGGATCCACATCTGTGGCTATCGCAAAGCCGAGCCTTGCTATCATTCCCGATGAATAGGTCCGCAGAGGAGCGTCAATAAATTCCCCAAGTTCCGAGAAATCTATTATCTGGTCGAGTTTTTGGGTTATTTCCTTATTCGTGCAACCTAGGATAGTCCCGTTGAGATAAGTGTTCTCGCGACCTGTCAGTTCAGGGTCAAAACCCGCTCCAAGCTCGATTAACGGGGCGATCCGCCCATTAGTTGCAATTTTACCTTCAATCGGTTTGATTACACCTGCCAGAACTTTGAGCAGCGTGCTCTTGCCCGCTCCATTACGGCCGATTACACCAACTACTTTGCCTGTAGGTGATTCAATGTCTACGTTCTTGAGCGCCCAGAACTCCTCGTAATCGTAACGACCACCCTTAATACGGTAAATTACGTATTCTTTGACCGACCGGATCACCTGCTTAGGTAACTGGAATTTTACGGAAACGCCTGAAACGTTTATTGCTTGCAGCACAGTAGTGTCAGCCTCCGATCATCTATAGTGTCATTTCGAACGCAGTGAGAAATCTATTCTGCCGCTCGGATAGATCTCTCGTCACTTCGCTCACTCAAGATGACACTTACGAACATCATAAATGGTTACGTTCAAATGTTTCGCGTAAAGGAAGAAATCCTTGTCGGAAGTGAAAATCGGTATCTCCCTCCCTGCGGCCACAGCGCAGATCAAAAAATCGACATGTGATCCCTGGATCCCGGATTTCCGACAAATGTTGTAAAACACCGCAGCTTGTTCATAATCTTGCTGTTTAATGAGTAGATCTTCAAAGGCCTGGAGCTTTTCTCTCAGCGCTTCAAATTGGGTCTGACTGGAAATACCGGATAGCAACTCCTGTCGAATGGGTCCAATTATCGCTACTCGAACATCATTGATAAGTTCATTCAGTTCGTGAACCAGAGCCTCGTCTTTCTGGGAGATAGCGCCTGATCTTCTCAATGCTAATGACCAGATCGAAGTATCAACAAGTACTTTCATTGGCGTGATCTGGTTTTCTTATAGTCGTAATCCGGATCGTAATCCACTTTCCCGAACAGGGAAATAATCTGGACCTGCTTTCTTCTCTGAATGTACTCTTTAAGCGCTTCCGTGACGACCGCCTTCTTGGTTCGGGCCCCACCGATCGCTTGAGCTTCCACTATGAGTTCGTCGTCGATGGCAAGATTCGTGGCCATATTTCACCTTTACACAATATGCTACACAGATAGTTGTGTGGTGTCAACGGATTTTAATACACCCACAAATTCAGGCGTCGCTGCCGTCTGTCATTTCGAACGGAGAGAGAAATCTATCCCGGGCGGGGAAAGATCTCTCGTCGCTACGCTCTGTCGAGATGATAACGAATTGTGTCGGCCTCCATGCTTGCTACAAAAAAAACACCTCAGAATTCAGTTGGCCTAAAACCCGGTTCATTCATTACGTCCATCAATTCATCGCCCACAGCGAGGACAATAATTCCTTTCCGGGAAGCATGCTTCACAAGGCTGTCGTCAACGTATAACGTAGCTAAAGAACCAATGAATTTTCGATTTTTATATTCCGGGAAGTATTCCCTGACATCTCTAATTGTATCCATTAGTTCGCCGATATCAGCCGGAGCAAGTCTACTTTTTGTCTCGTTAACCAACACATAGTCACCGCATTCGGCTATAGCGTCAAACTCCTTGGTACGACTTCTGTCGTCAGGGTGAACCCGGCGTATTCGTACCACGAGACCGCAGCCATAAGACGGCGGGCAGTCAAGCACTTCCTGAAGTATGCGGCATATACTCGGCGCTACCAGATCTTCTGTCATGCGACCTTGTTTGTTGGCTATTTCTCCAAGCTGTTTGTTCAGTTGCCGATGCTCTCGGCGCATCTCATCCTTAAAACTTTCGATTCCATCCTTAAAGCCGCTCATCTCATCCTTAAAACCGATCATTTCATCCTTAAAGCTTTCAATTCCATCTTTAAAACCACTCATCTCATCCCTAAAGCTTTCGACACCATCCTTGAAACCGCTCATTTCATCTTTAAAACTTTCGACGCCGTCCTTGAAACCGCGCATTTCATCTTTGAATTCCTTCATTTCATCTTTAAATTCCCGCATCTCTATTGATGTTTGCGCAGCTGTGGCTATCAGGTCGGCCATCATCTCTTCCAGGCTTCTGACTCTTGACTCCAACAGTGGGATGTTCATAAACTACCTCCTTGCCCCCTTGATGTAACACTATTAATGTGAATCATTTTAAATAGAGCGTCAAGGAATTGTGGCTCGTGGCAGGCCTCGATCGGGATTTCTACACATAATAAACAAAATCATCTTCAGCCCTGGTAAACACTCGATACCCAATGATAAACGTCACGACTGCCAGGAGAACGCTCGTAACAATTATGCCGAAGCTAGGGAGCGTCCCGTTGTAAATAGGGTATCTGAAACACTCGACGAAATAGTACATGGGGTTCATTTTGATAAATATGTGGTATCTCTCTGGCACTATGTCCATCGGGTACATTATCGGCGTCAGGAACATCCACGGCATCAGGATCACATTATAAAACTCACCGACATCCAGGAAAAAAACCGTAAGAGACGCGAGTATCAGCGCCACTCCCAGGGTGAAGATGGTCACAAGGATAAATGGTACGATCAGGAACAACATCGCCGCGTGCAGTCCATTTCCCAGTATCATAACAACAATAAGTAATGGAATCAGGGCGGCCCCAAAATTCACCAACGCTGCCACAATAACGGAAAAGACCAGCGCAACCTTTGGGATGTAAACCTTTTTAATCAGAGGCCCTGCGTTTATGATACATCTCGAAGCTGCCGAGGTGCTCTGGGAGAAGAAGTTCCACACCAGATAGGCGGACAAAAAATAAATGATGAAATCCTTGGTCCCAAACCTGAATATTGTGGAAAAAACTATCATGTAAACGACTGTCATAATGACAGGATTCAGCATGGTCCACATGAATCCAATCACTGATCTCTTGTAACGAACCGTAAGTTCACGGTGGACGAGGTTGAACAGAAGATCCCCCGATATAAACATGTCTCTAATATTGTCCCCCCATTAATTATGCAGATCAACAGTCTAAAACAATTAAGGAAATTGATTACTATATTTTGACGGGAGAGTCAAAGGATTTGAGAACAGAAAACTACGGCGCCAATTTCCTCATGGCAGGCCCCTCTGCGATTGTTATCTCGAACGAACGCAGCAGCGAGAGATCTTTCCAGGGCCCGTGTGGCACAACATGGTCTGAAATGTGTGTATCCCCAACAAAATAGATTTGTTCGAAATGACAAGCAGCCCCCACGGTTAAGTTGGCCATTAGCGGTTGGGATATCCGTGAGAAAAAGCAGGGTTTGCGGCCTCCGCCTCCGTGACTAAAAAA
>CAVQDX010000032.1:0-36458 GCA_963711335.1 uncultured delta proteobacterium
AAAGCCTTTCAAATAGCCTTTTTCAATTAAGAGGTTGGGACGTGATCCACACCTTCATCATCAAAAGGATATGAGCCTCTCCTGTTGGGCATCGTCGGGTCATCAATCACGCTGACGATATCAGAGGCTATTTTTCTACCCATAGAGCCAGCGTAAACACTGATTTTCTCACCGACCAAATCAGCTTCGAGGCCATGCCCCACGGCCTCATGTATCATCGTTCCCCCAGCCTCACTTTCCAGAACCACCGGCATGCGTCCTGAAGGAGCTTCCCGCGCATGTAGCATGGTCAAAGCTCTTCTAGCCGAAATATTCGCAATTTTAGCGATCATGTCGTTAGCAAAGAGCTCCATTCCGACTTGACCACCGGCCGACTCATATCCCGTCTGGAGAATATCCCCTGAGCGGGCCGTAACATGGGTTATGAATACTAGGCCCTTCCTGGGGAAATCGATTACTGCGCCATCTGAATTTACCTGTACCACTCTCCTGTTTTCATCAGAAAAAACGGACCTTACCTGAATCACTTCAGGACCGGTTGACCTAGCTACTTCATCAGCCTGTTTAAGCAGGGCGATCTTCTCAGCAATGCCTGCAGCAGCGGGATCAACCTGAATGTCTGAAACAGGCATTCTATTGTTAACTGAAAAAACAACATCATTATCCTTGGGACTCAGTATCAAAGCTTCGTGAATAACCCTTGCCAGATCGTCCACTGCTTCTACGTCGACTCTTGTCGAAAAACCATAGTAAGTGCGGTGATTCCTGATTACCCTTATGCCGAGCCCTGAATCAATTCCCTGCCTTATCCGGTCCACTCTGCCGTTTTCAAAAACTATCGTTGAACCTGTTTTCTCTTCAAAGAACGCGTCTACAAAGTTGACTCCCTGGTTGCAAGCCAGTTTTTTCACAATTTTTTTTAGGTATTCAATGTCTGGATGCATCTGGAAAGCGCCTTTCCTGTCCCATTCTAGGTTCAGATTCCTGAGCCGATACCGAATTGGATGTTAGCATTACAGCCTGAGAAAATACAGCGCTGTGAAGACATTAATATTAATGTTAATTATTGAAAATTAATTGAACTATATGATTTAATTTTATATAATCAATCTTAATACTAATGGAGGTCGTGATGTTCAAGAAAGCGCCAAAGCCTAGTTTTCTAGTTTCTGCGGAACTCCACTCTAGAATAAGAATGTGTTGCGCCCCTATCGAAGAAACTGACAGTCGAATACTGGATGTACGGCCCGTCAGGCATAGCCCTAAACTGAAAGAAGAATCTAAAACAGTCAACCGTGATTTCGCCTGCTGTTTCGTCGCTCACTAATTTTCTTCAATTACGTGTATAGATTGGATGATGGTTGTCAGAAAAACAGTGCAAGGTTGGGAGACCGTGCCAACATTGATAAGATCCCAATGCAGCTATAACTTATCTTCATTTGTTTTTTGTGCGCTGACTTCCATCATGCTGGTTTTTCTCTTTCCATTGCTGGCGCCAGCTTCTCAGAGTTCATCAGATTCCAAGATATTTCATTCGTGCCGTAATGAGCTACAACTGCTTCTTGGATCCTCCAGTCCGAATCGGGAAGCTATCGAGAAACTAGCGCTAAGATTTGTGGATTTACAAAAAACCGAAAAGGGTCCCACAAGATCCTCCTGCCAGTTCTTCGCCGGCAAAGCGTTTCTGAGCCTCTACAAGGTTTCCAAAAACAAGGAGAGCCTCGATCATTGTATAATCCACTTAAATCAATACAAAAAATCCCGGCACAATTCAGAATATTACAAGGAAGCTCTTTTTGAGTTAAAAGAGGCTTACCTGCTCAAGAGGAGAGACAAGTCTTCTAAAGTCCCCAAGGTGTCTTTAACCAAGTCTACATTAAAAACCGATCTCGACAATCAGAAAAAAAGTAGTCCTCCCAATTCATCCGGATCGTTGATTGGCCCCCAGGGAGCCTGGAATCCCGGCCCGGAGGTCCTCCCAGTAGCGCCGCAGACCGCTGATTCAGAAAATCTTTCCGATCGTCCCCCTTTGAATCAAGCCGGCAACCCATTCTTCCGTCCTGACCCAAACGTCGCCCAACCTCAACCTGGAGCTATTAATCTCAAGAGCGCTTCGATAGCCCCTCCCTCTATCTCCGACGCTGAGCCTGCTAAGGCTCTTTCTGAGCCCGTTCATCATAGAAAAGGCCCCGTCATCGTAATTGATCCCGGTCACGGGGGCAAGGATCCCGGAGCTGTTTCCGCGGACAAAAAAGTTTCGGAGAAAGATGTTACTCTTGAGATCTCAAAGCTCCTTAAAAAGAGAGTCGAAAAGGCATACCCCCATATTTCAGTACATTTGACTCGAGATGAAGACACATTTCTTAGCCTTAAAGAAAGAGCAAAAACAGCCAATTCTCTGGACGCGGAGGTTTTTATTTCCGTTCATTGTAATGGGTCGGACTACAAATCCGCATCGGGTCCTGAGATCTTTTATCTTAGCAAATCGAGTTCTCGCGGGGCCATGAGGGCGGCGGCCAGAGAAAATGGGGTTTCGTTGAGCAAGATGTCGGATCTCGAAGCCACATTGATTGATCTGTTAACCAATTCTAAAAAGACTGAATCAACCAGGCTAGCGCAGGTCGTCCATGATTCTCTGGTGGTCTCTGACGCCACTCAAGGCGCCCGGACCAAAGACCGTGGGGTCAAACAGGCCCCGTTTTACGTCCTGATAGGCGCTACCATGCCGGCGATCCTGGTGGAATGTGGTTTTGTAAACAATCTGGCTCAAAAAGACAGCGCGGCAAGACAGACTTTTTCAAACTCGATCTCTTCCAAACTTGCTAAGGGCGTTATTGAATATCTGAAAAATCTTCCTGCAAACGCGCCCTGATGTGGTTATACCCTCCTGCCATGAAACAGCGTCGCCCTAAATGGAAACTTTTGGATCACCCCGCTGACATTAGAATTGAGGTTTACGGGAAAACGCTCGAAGAGTTGTTCCTCAACGCGGCTGAAGGGTTAAGCCAGTTGTCTACCGGCTCAATCAAAGTTTCAGGCTCACAAATTGAAAAGACATTAGCTCTAGAATCCGATTCATTTGATGATCTCCTGGTCGATTGGCTCAGAGAGATCCTTTTTCTTTTCAATTCAGAACGATTTATTTTGCGTAAAGCATCTCTGAAAATTTCCGAAGGTATTTCACTGGAGTCTAAGTTGTTTGGTTCCATCCTGGACCCGTCCCTTGAACTCGAGGATGGCCTCGAAATAAAGGGTGTCACGTATCATGGCTTGCTTCTGGAGGAAGATTCCGACGGTTTTGTAGCGCAAGTCATTTTTGATATCTGACATTTTGAGCGAAAAGAGTGTGGCTCATGAGAACTTCGGGCTTAACCAGAGAAAAGCCTTATAAGGTCAGACGCATCGACGAAGTCCGATGGGAAATACCCAGGGTGGGGGCCATGAGAGTTCCCGGGCTAATATATTCCGATTCCAGGCTTTTTCCTGATGTTGAAAAGGATAACAGTTGTGATCAAGTTTATAATGTCGCTCATCTGCCTGGGATCGTTTCACGATCCATTGCATTGCCGGACATACACTGGGGTTACGGTTTCCCTATAGGCGGAGTTGCGGCTTTTGACCTGGATGATGGGGTCGTCTCACCCGGAGGAGTCGGATACGATATTAATTGTGGAGTTAGACTGGCCACCACAAAACTCTCCAAAGTTGATGTCCTGCCAAGGTTAAAGGACCTTATAGATTCTCTCTATTCTAATATTCCCTGTGGATTGGGCTCAAGGGGATCAATTGTCCTAAACAAGAAGGCCCTGTCCGAAGTTACCCGATCAGGAGCTAGCTGGGCGATCAAACAGGGAATGGGAGACGAATCCGATCTTGATCGCATCGAGGACTATGGAGCGATTGAGGGCGCTGAATCAGCCTCTATAAGTGATCGCTCGTTTGAAAGAGGAAAGGATCAGCTAGGAACCTTAGGTTCAGGAAACCATTTTTTGGAGATCGGCTTCATCTCCGACATCTTTGAACCCAATATTGCTGAGTCCTGGGGCCTAACCGTGGGCCAGATCACTCTTATGGTTCACAGTGGTTCCAGAGGATTTGGATACCAGGTTTGCGACGAATTCCTTGCGAGAATGGTCAAAATGGTCGCAAAGGACAAGATTGATCTGCCCGACAAGCAACTTGCCTGCGCGCGCTTAAACACGCCATTGGCTCGTGAATATCTATCCTCCATGGCCGCGGCGGCTAACTTCGCTTTCGCCAACCGGCAAATTCTGATGAGTTTAGCGCAAGACTCCTGGCAGAGTTCGATGGGGCTTGCGCCTCGTGAACTTGGGCTCAAACTCCTATATGACGTTTGTCACAACATAGCCAAATTTGAAACTCATACCGTAGATGGTCGGATGTCGAGAGTGCTCGTTCATCGAAAGGGAGCTACCAGAGCCTTACCCCCATCGCATCCTCTGCTGCCACCAATTTTTAGACATACCGGTCAACCGGTTCTAATACCGGGCGATATGGGCCGAGCGTCTTATGTGCTTGTGGGAGCCGAGGGATCCATGGAACAGACTTTTGGCTCCGCTTGCCATGGCGCAGGAAGGGTACTTTCCAGAAATGAAGCTCTTAGAAGGACAAAGGGGCGCTCCATAGAGAGAGAACTCGAAGAAAAGGACATTTACGCTCGTTCAGCAGGCAGGAAAACAATGCGTGAGGAATTTCCAGAGGCGTACAAGGATGTGAGCGCTGTGGTAGAAGTCGTGCAAAAAGCGGGTCTAGCGAAAAAGGTCGCCAGAATCAAGCCGATGGGAGTCATCAAAGGCTGAACCCAATGTGGTTGCTGGTTGAGTGAACATCTGCTGTCTTCGAAATATTAGTTCAGCGCTTCACATAGCCGCTTCGACGTGTTAATCACCCATTTGATTTACTGTTTTGTAACCGATCGACCAAAAACAGGGCTTTCAGGCACAAATGAGTACATTACAGTGACAATTGCCAGAAACGCTGCCCCGGCAAACCAGATGAACCTGAAATCTTTGACGCCGCTGAGTTGATTCATATCCCCCTGCACAAACAGCCCCAAAACCTGAGTCATTAGAGCCGCTCCCAGGATCGTAAAAAGATTTACCGCTGTCATGGCCTGCGCGGTAATAGAGGAAGGGACGAGTTCCTTTATGTGAGCGTATGAAATCTGCCCCGGAGCCGCGAGTAAACCCATGGCAAAGAATGTGGCTTTTATGATCAAGGAATCGACGTGGTCGGACCAGAAGAATACGGACAGCGTAAGAGCGACAGATAGAGAAAAAGTTGTAACAACCACTTTCTTCCGGGACCGAAAAATTCGGTCGCTCAAAAACCCAAAAAGAGGCAAACCGATCATATATCCAAACCCGAGAAAGAGGAGTGTGTCCGCCGCAGCGATTTGACTCATCCCCACACCGTATATTAGGAATGGAGTAGCCCACAGACCTTGAATCGCAACGAAATACCCATACCTGACAAAATTTCCAAGGCTGATAGCCCAGTATCCGTACATACGAGCTATGGTTTTGAAGCCTTGCAGAAGATTTCTGTTTTTTTGAGCCCGTTTCACGTAACCGGGTGGATAATTTCTAATTATCAGGATGAAAGAGATTATTATAAGGGCGTTCACGATTGTGAAAATGATAAAACATGAGCGCCACCCTAACCAACCATTCATAAGCGCCAGAGGCGTCGCTGCGAAAAGGTTACCGACGACACCAACGGCTACGAGTGAACTGCCTAAAGAAGCGAATCTGTCGAGAGGAAACCAGACGGCAAGCAAAGCCAGCACAAGCATTAGATTGCCGCCCATGCCAATACCCAGCAAGAATCTTCCCAGAAGTAGGTGTTCGTAAGATTGCCCGAGGGCAAAGACAAATCCACCGGCAATAGCTGGCGCTCCGAGGAGAATTAAACCTTTGCGGGCTCCAATGCGGTCTATCGCCAAACCAAGAGGTAGTTGACAAAGGGCGAAGCCGTAGAAGAAGGCGGCGGACAAATCACTCAGTTGCGAGGCGTCAAATCTTAGGTCGCTAATTAGTGATGGTGATATCACCGCCAAAGAGACCCGATAGAACATTGACATTATGAAGTTTATGGCCCCCACGACAAAAATCGCCCAACGTCTATGGCTGCCTGGGGCAGGATCTGGAAAATGTGTCATTCAAAAGCTCCGGGAAATAACCACAGATGCTTTCGCGCGATACTACAGGCGCTGTCAATTTATAATTCAGTAATTCAACGGTTGGAATTGAATCCGCATACAGGATATTTTCTATTTTGGAGAGGAAATGTTAAGATGCTCAATTCATGGCATTGAGATAAGCGGTTGAACCTTCGCGCGAAAACCCAAAAACTTCTTGACAAAACCTGCCTTTTATTATACGCATTGTATATTCCGTAAATTTTGCCGTTAAAAGTTGTTTTTAACTTTTTTAGTCTGGCGAGAGGAGTGTTCTCCCGCTGCTTTAGGATTAGGAGGATATGGCTATGAGACGTGGATTCATCCTGTTCGTCGGCATCCTGGCACTGGCTTTGGCCCCGGCGATGGTTAGCGCGCAGTACTCTGGGGCTTTTGGATTGTCCGGATTGCCGAGCATGCCGTCTATGTTTGGCGGTTCCGGCAGTTGCGGCCAGAATGCCGGGCTTGGCATTGCGCCTGCTGTATATTTTGGCTGGGGAGTTCCTCAAGACCGCAACACCAGTGTGTCTCTCACCGCTCAAAACAATGGCGCTTTAAATGTCAGAGAGATCACCATCAAGCTTCCTACCAACGGTTTTTGGTTGGGGGCGGCTCTCCCAGTCAGCTTGGGCGACAATTTGTCATTCGTAGCGACTGGCTGGTATTTGTTCCCAGGGACACCCGGCGCTGATTCAAATGAAGATTATGGTCTAGATCCTAGGCGATATAATCGTAACAACTGGACTCCTACATTTAACTGGTGGTTCGTGGATGGGGCGTTCGCATACACATTTGGCGGACCCAGTTGTGGCGGAGCCGCTGGCAGCTCAGGGTTTTCTCTTCTGCTAGGTCTAAGATATGATTACTACACCGTTTCCATTAGTGATCCTAACAGCAACAATCTTTTCAATGGGCAGGAACGAGGTGATGTTACTTCCAACGGGTGGATCCCGTTTGTCGGTTTCCAGACCGCGTATACTGACACAGTTCAGAGCTTAAAAGTCAGAATTCTGGGAATTCCCACAATAGTAGGGACAGGTCAAGTTGGTCTAACAGTCGCTGGTGGGAACAGGTTTGAATTCAATAGCGCCAATTACACCGGCGGCCATTTCTATGAGATATTCGGTGAGTACACCAGGAAATTCTTTGGCGCATCGCAGGCTGGTGTGTTTGCTCGCTGGAACACTGCCAGAGCGATTACATCCGGAACTGGCGACATCGTCAACAATGCGAATCTCCAGGATACTTACAATTTCTCTTTAAACCGTTCATCATGGACACTCGGTGGGTTGGTCACGCTGGATTTCAGTTCACCATTTTAATGACCACTAATTTAACCCATGCCTGTTTTGTAACGGTTTAGGGTTAATCTGAGACAACAAAGGCTCTCCAATTCGGAGGGCCTTTGTTTTTTGCTTTATTAGTAAAATCGATCACTTCGAAACCGGAAGGGATTCTATCATGAGCGCTCTGGATGAGTTTTCCGTGTGGACTGAACGGGAAAAAATGGGGAAAAACCATGAAGTCCTGACGGAGTTCTATCAGGATTTGATAAATAAGGTTCAGAGGATTGACCCAATCGTCATTGCAGAGACGGCCGATGTTTCGTACAGGGGTGGAGATGGAATACCCCGGCTGATTATCCCTTTCCTCACTACCTGGTTTACTCTGGATCTTATCCCTTATCGATTGAGGGCTGAACACCCGGAATTTGATACCCTGACCATGAAGGTAATCGTGCTTCAGTACCTCATAACCGCGGCAGAGAACCAGGGGTCGGATGTTAGAGTCATGAACCAATGGATAGATCCACGATCCTTGCAGCATGGAGCGGTCTTGGGCGCGCACTTCGCCAAATCTACCATGGAAACTCTTGCCGCTTTCTTTGAATCCGGTGAAAAAAGAGTAATCGCTAGAGTGCTCAAGTGGGGAGGAAGGCCAAATGAGTTGGGTGACATTGGCTTTACTTTTTATTTTTTTCCCAGATTGCCAGTAGCTCTTATTCACTGGAACGAAGACGAGGAATTCCCGGCTTACAGTAAAATCCTTTACGACGTGTCCGCTAGCAACTACATGCCGGTTCACGCCCTCACAGCGCTTACCGACTTTCTGATTCACAAGCTAGCGGAAGATTAGGCCGGACTTATACGGTTCAGGCATTAGAATTGTCATTCCTATTAACGACGCGATAATTCACGACGCGAGAATCCATCCTCCCACCGCCGGAAAGATCTTTCCTAGCTATGCATTGTCGAGATGACGTGACCTTTTGTTATTTGGTACCGGAGAAATCATGCCCGCGCCAAGTTCCCGAATCCACCGAAACCGTTCTTCGCGGCTTCAACAGCAGTCCCAGGATTATTTGGATTTGTCTTCAGTCGAATTTTTATCCGTTGAACCCAGCTTTTCCTCCAGTTGTTTAACCCATGGGCGAATCATTACAGCGTGTGGACTATCTGGCGCTTTTTGTAAAAACTCTTTCCATACTTTCAAAGCGCCTTGGGGATCCTTCATGTCATCCCGGAGAACTATGCCCAGATTGAACATGGCTAATGACTGGTTTGGATCTATTTCCAGAGCTTTACGGAACAGCTTTACTGATTCGTCAGTCTTACCCAGTCTCCTGTAGGCGACAGCCATATCGGTTGTAACTTCCGCATTCTGCGGGTCAATTTTGAGCGCCTTGTTGTAGGCTTCTATGGACTTGTCGTATTGTCCTAGATCAAAATAGTCGTTCCCCAATTGAATCAAGGCCTGTACATTCTTGGGGTTTGAAGACAGCATGCGTTCTACGGCCGTTATGCGGGACTTTACGTCTTCTTTCGCAGCGGCCTCCGGGGCCTGTTTCATGCCGCCTGCGTTCGGTTCGCCCGGGCCCAGTTTCCACGCTGAGATTCCGATACCGGTTAGTAGGCCGGCAATGAAAACAAGAAAAAAGCCAATCAGAGATCCTTTGTTTTTCACAGCTTGACTCCCTCGGAAAATTATTCAGAATTGTATGGTCAAATTAGTAGACCAAGATCCTAAGCTAGGATAATCTTCGATTGTCATCGTTGATTACTGATAGAATAGGTTGAACATGTCAAGGTCGCATCGTCATGTTCTTGAAACTTATGTCAGCGTTTATTCGGACTGCACGCCGAGTTTTCAAAGCTTGTCGGTCAATTACTACCAGTTTTTGGTCGGAACTCCGGGAGGACAAATATGACGGATTTGAAGCAGCAATATAAAAAAGTTATGGATGACCACTTTCCTGATGAATTGACTATCACGTTTGGATCGCAAGCCCTTAAATATAGAAAGAAATCCTGGCAGATAAAAGACTCTGGCGGCGCGCTGGTGGAAAAGGGACTTCGGTACGGTGAAAACCCTGGACAGGAAGCGGCCCTCTACGAGTTGAAATCCGGCAATCTCGAGCTTGGTGGCTGTAAGTTTATACAGCCCGGTTATAGTCTTGTCAGTGGCATCACCGAGGACAACATGATCCAGGCTGGCAAACATCCGGGAAAAATCAATCTTACTGACGTAGATAATGCGCTTAACATAATCAAATTTCTTATGGATAAACCCGCCTGCGCGATCATGAAGCACAACAACCCATCTGGCGTCGCCACATCATCCTCTGTCGCAGACTCATATCACAGGGCTAATATGGCGGACAGGATTGCTGCTTTTGGAGGAGCCGCTGTCTTCAATAGACCGGTTGACATTGCCGCGGCTCAATTGATTAGTGACAATTATTTGGAAGTTGTGGCTGCCCCCGATTTTGAAGCTGGGGTAGTCGACGTTCTCGCAAAAAGGAAAAACTTACGGATTTTGTCGGTGCCTCGCTTGGACAAATTGAGGGATTATTGCGATTACAAATTCGTAGACTTCAAGTCATTGATCGATGGCGGGATAATTGTCCAGCAATCTTCGGTTAACTCGGTGAGATCAGCTTCTGAACTGCAGCCGGCGGAAACTGTCTACAAGGGGAAAAGATATTTTGTGGAGAGGTTCCCTTCCGACAGGGAACTGGAAGACATGATCTTTGGATGGGCTGTCGAGCAGGGAGTAACATCAAATTCCGTGTTATATGTCAAAGACGGGTGTACGGTTGGAATCGGAACTGGAGAACAGGACCGGGTCGGCGTAGCCGAACTCGCAGTAATAAAGGCGCAGGTAAAATATAGAGACAGGCTCTGCTTTGAACGTTACAAGAAGCCGTACAACGAAATTATTGACGAGGACATTAAATGCGAGCTTGATGAGGAGACACGCACTGCGGGAGCTGGCCTGTTCAATTCCGTTATGGTATCGGACGCGTTCTTTCCTTTCAGAGACGGGGTTGAAGTTGGTATTAGAGCGGGCATATCAGCAATAGTTCAGCCAGGAGGATCGGATCGGGATTTTGAGAGTATTGAGGCTTGTAATCAGGCCAATCCTCAGGTTGCCATGATGTTTACAGGACAAAGGGCATTCAAACATTAGATGTTCGAAATTACATGAAACACAACTTAAAACTTTCTGTGATCCTCGTTTTAGTGATGGCTTTACCGGCGTATGCTGATGTCTCATTTTCGGATGCGGATAATGAGATAGGCCGCTGCGACAAGGCGCTTAAAGAAATTTCCGCAATTCCGGGCAAGCATATTCCAAAGGATCTTTTCCAAAAAGCCAGAGGTCTGGCTATATTCCCTGGTGTAATCAACATCGGCGTTCTGGTAGGGTTCGAATCGGGGAAGGGAATTATATTGAGGCGGGATCACAAAACACAGGAGTGGTCAAACCCCGCCTTTTTCATTTTCCGGAGTGGAAGCCTGGGGTTTCAGTTTGGAGCTCAGTCGATAGATCTGATTCTGCTTTTTATGGATGAGGTTTCAATTCAGAGGCTGTTGGAAGAAAAGTTCATTCTGGGTGTGGACGCCTCTGTTAGCGCTGGTCCAGTTGGTCGGGATAAATCAATGGACTCGAGCTTAAAACTGGAATCTCAGATTCTGTCTTATGCCAGGGCCAAGGGTTTGTTTCTCGGTGTTTCCGTTAGTGGCGGAGTCATCCAGCCCGACACACAGGCTAATGAAGTTTTTCAGGGAAAGGATGTTTCCGTTCAGGATGTTTTATACGAAAACAGAGGGCCCCACACTGATAACACTCGGGACCTTCTCACCACAATTAATGAATTGTCCAAATGAGTCTCTCCACATTCACGTCCCACAAATACTTCGTCATCGCTTCATTTAGTCCCGGAGTCCGACTTTGAACTGGCTTTATCAATATCTTTCTGACTCATTTTAAGGTAGTTCTCAGCCTGCTGAATCAAATTTTTCAGATCAGGAGCGGACATGGTATGAAGATAGTCTATTTCTCCCTGTATCTCCTTAAGAATGTTGGCCAGCTTAGCTTGCCGTTCTTCTACTGTCAGCAAGGTTTCCGCTAGTTCCTGAGACCTACTGGTGTATCCTGATGACCCGCTTCTATTTATTATCCATATGGCCAGGGGAAAACCCAAGGCAATAAAAACCAACAATAGAACCATGATCTTTAAATATCTAATGACCTCTGTACTGGCCATCTTGTTGAAATAACTCCTGTCTTCCGCCTTTTCTCCCGTTGACTTTATTGATTCCAGCGTTTTTTCAATGTTCTCGAATCTATTCTCGATAGAAGACGGCGTCATGCTCTGGCCGTGAGCTACATTTTCCTGTATTTGGTCTCGAGCGCCGCTATCAGCTACTGCGGATTGTTGCTGGACACTGAATCCTATTAACAGGAAAAAAAACATTGAAGACAGGATCAGAACATACCATTTTGAATTGGCTACAATCTTCAGTTTCTTGGAAACAACCCGAACAGGATTTTCAAAAAGCATTCCTGAATCCTCCCTTAACTTATCAGACCTATCTGACGCCCTACGCGTCCACAAATCTCAGCGACCTTTTCAAGATCATCAAGTGAATGTGTGGCCATTAGACACATCCGGATCCTTTGGCCTCCGGGCGGAACAGCCGGAGAAACGACACAGTTCGTGAAAATGCCCTGATCGAACAAAAGGCGCCAAAATATACATGCCCTAGCGTCATCCCCAACGATCATAGGCACAATTGGAGTCTCCGTTGGGCCTGTGTCAAATCCCAAATCGACAATTCGTTTCAGCAAAAATCTGGTATTGGTCCAGAGCTGTTCACGAATTTCAGGCTCAGTCTTGATAACATCAAGAGCTGCTTGAGTAGCCGCGATTGCCGAGGGCGGCATCGAAGCTGAGAATATTAAGGCCCTGGAATTATGGCGAATGTAGTTTATTACTGCGGTGTCACCTGCGATGAACCCTCCAAGTGACGCCAGAGACTTGCTGAATGTTCCCATAACCAGGTCCACTTGATCAGTCAAATCGAAATGTTCGAGTGTTCCCCTACCGGTTTTTCCCAAAACTCCAATGCCGTGGGCGTCATCCAACATTATGCGAGCCCCATATTCTTTGGCGACTGAAACAATCTCCGGTAACGGAGCAATATCGCCTTCCATACTGTAGACCCCGTCAACTATTACCAAAACCCCATTCGAGTCGCTGCTCGCTTCAAGATTTCGCCTGAGAGACTCTGGGTCATTGTGACGAAACCGTCTGATTTTTCCGAAAGAAAGTCTTACTCCCTCAAGAATGCTGGCATGCACGAGTCTATCCACTATAACTGTGTCATTTCGAGCTAGTAACGGCGCTATAGCGCCTTGGTTGGTGAGAAAACCTGTAGTAAAAACCTGGGCGGATTCCTTACCGACAAATTCGGCGAGGGAGGCTTCCAATTGTTCATGCATCTCCAGCGTGCCGTTTAAAAACCTGGAGCCGGAGCAACTCGTCCCATTTATCTCCAATGCCCTCATTGCGGCTTCTTTAACTCGGGGGTGAGTCGTCAATCCCAGATAATTGTTTGAGCCCACCATTATCATATCGCGGCCATCGACCATTACATGTGGCCCATTCAAGGTCGCAATCGCTTTGAAGTATGGGTAAAATCCCAGCTCGATCGCCTCTTTTTCACGTTTGAAAGAATAACATTTTTCGAAAAGATCTTTCATGTTCCAGCGCTTTCAAGATAGGTTCAGGACCTACGAAAAACTTTCGACTGCAGGTTTACCTTCTTAGAATTAAGCATTCCGGTTGGAAACGAGTATTATTTTAAGCGTGATCCATCGACCACGTCAAGTGCATGTATAAAGCCTCAACAAGATCAGGACCTTTAACAAAAAAAACGATCACCGACATAGAGCCGGTGATCGGTATCAGCTTCGGTTTTTCGTTTACAGTTAAGAATTATTTCTTCACATCACCAGTGGCCGCGCCATGCAGCTTGACTTCGACCTTTTCGTCCAGACCTTGGTAGTACTTTTGCAGAATGGCCACAACCTCAGGTCTTGAGAACTCAGGAGGCAATTCACCACCCTCAGATAGAGTTTTACGGACCATGGTACCGGAAAGAAGCAGACGATCAGCCTTTCCATGCGGGCAGGTTCTCATTGAAGCCATACCGCCGCATTTAAAGCAGTGGAAGGTCCAATCGATATTGAGGGGCTGAAGTTCAAGCGACCCTTCGGGTATGACATCAAAAATTTTCTGGGCGTCAAATGGTCCATAATAATCGCCAACGCCAGCGTGGTCACGACCAACGATAAGATGGCTGCAGCCGTAGTTTTGGCGGAATACACCATGCAGAAGAGCTTCTCGTGGACCGGCGTATCTCATTTCCATCGGATAGCCTTTGGTTACAACGGTGTCTTTAACAAAATAGTTATCTACCAGAGCGTTAATAGCATCTACACGAACATCCGCAGGAATGTCACCAGCTTTCAATTTTCCAAGGAGTTGATGGATGATTATACCGTCCATGACTTCTACAGCTATTTTGGCGAGGAATTCATGGGACCTGTGCATCGGGTTACGCAATTGCAAAGCCGCAATACGCTTCCAGCCTTTTGCTTCAAATATGGCCCTGGTTTCAGCCGGTGTGCCATAAAGATCACCGTATTCTTCCGGGAACCCACCTTCGGTTAACACTTTGACAGGACCAGCCAGGTTGTATTTACCCTGAGCCATGACTTTCTGGACACCGGGGTGTTCCATGTCATCAGTGGTAAATACCTTTTTGCATTCGTAATTCTTGTCGATTGTGTACTTTTCAGTCACTTTCATGGTGGCGACGATTTCTTTATTGTCCGTGTCAAATAGAGCTATTTCGTCTCCCTCTTTGACACTTTCGTCGTCAGTTGAAACAGTGATCGGAATAGGCCAGAACAGCCCATTAGCCATCTTGTATTCGTCGCATACGCCTTTCCAATCAGCTTTGGTCATGAAACCTTCAAGCGGTGTAAAAGCGCCACAACCCATCATAAGGAGATCGCCCGTCTCTCTTGATGTGATGTTGATTTTCTTAAGAGTTTCGGCTTTTTTCTTCTCTTCTGCTAGCGCTGCGCCTTTTAGCATCAAAGGTTTTAATTCCCCACCACCGTGAGGTCTCACCAGCTTGGCTTTCGACATCTGTAGTCCTCCTTGAACTTTATGCCTTGGTAAAAGCACGTCCCGAGCACAGTCCCAAAAGTCTGCATGACTCTGAATCTAATGATCAGGAGTGTCTTTTCGAAATTGTGGTAAAAACTGAAATGACAAGTAAGTTTAATTGTGAGTGGCCTCCTTGTCAAGAAAAAAGCATGAAATTTAAAACCGTTAAGCCTCCAGGAACTCTTTCGTCGTTTATTCGAAAGACTTCTCCTTTCTCTGCTTTGAAGAGTCAGGCAAACCGCATGCCACATGGATGAAAACTAGGTCACCGATCTAATTTGGTCGACAGGCGCTGTTTAGTTCGAACAGAGTTCCAGGTCGCTACATTTTAGGGCTAGTAACAATGTCAAATTTTTTGACAGGTTGTAAACAAATGCAAGCAGTTCTAGTTTTAAGGCAGGTTCGCCGATATTAGATCCGGGATTTTCCAGTGAGCAAGAACTGGTCCCATTGGAGAATTGGTAAATCGTTTGGCCACGCGCATTCCGACCATTTCTTTGGATGAGAAATAAGCTAAGGGGTTATACATTTGATTCGCTACTCGAACCTCCAAATGCAAATGTGGTCCGGTGGAACGTCCCGTATTGCCCACCATCGCTATTTTCTGGCCTCCCCGAACTAACTGCCCAGGCTTTACCAATATGCCGGACAAATGAGCATAATAGGTGTAAGTTCCCCTACCGTGGTCAATTAAGACAGTATTTCCATATCTCCTGAATCTTTTCTGACTGCCGGTAAAAACAACCTTCCCGTCAGCGCAGGCCAAAACCGAGTTTCCCACTGGGGCCGCTATATCTAGCCCTTTGTGAAAACTACCCCAACGAAATCCAAATGGGGACGTCAACACTCCGTGGGGGACAGGAAACCTGAGTTGCGGCACATTTGGATGCCTCAATCCTCTAATCGCGCTCGCCACAAAATATCTGGACTGCGAGTCATTCGAACCGATCATGGGTTTAGGAGGACCCGGGGATCTTTTCAGGTCGGCCTCAGGCAAAAGGGCGGAGGCGGGCAAAAAAATGGTCTCTCCTCTACTTATTTTGTAAGGGGATTCCAGCTTATTTAGTTTTGCTACGGCCTTGAGATCCAGACCATAGACATCGCAAATGTGCGCTAGCGTTTCATCTTTCCCGACTACATGAAAGGCGCCTTCTTCATCTGAAACAACTTTGTTTTTTTCGGTTTTTTGAACCGCTGTTTTCTTGTTAGAGACTTCGGAAACGCACGATCTCATGGAAGCTAGGTTGGCGGAGCAACTTGAAAGGAGCCATATTGAAATAATTATTGAAAAGTAGGATGCGAGTTTCTTCATGTTTAAGTTAGTCATTTAAGGATTCGACATGACGGCTATTTTATATGAATGAAAATAAAAGTCAACTATTTTAATCTATAATATTAAACTGTTATTGATATTTTATCATATATCAGTTGATTTATCGCGAAGATTTCTTTTGAACGCGGGAGTGTTAAGATTCAATTTTTCGTGTTGAACGTTTGGATGAAAGACGGAAAGGCCGAAACAATCAATTGGTTTCGGCCTTATTCCATAAATAAACCGGAGTAAATGAGGCAGTTATTTCTGGACGGGCACGCCAGGAACTGGAGCTACAGGAGCCTGAGCTGAGGCATTGGGGGTAACTTGATTCTTGGCTTCTTCATCTTTCATCTTCTGCGCTTCTTCGGCCCATTTTTTTGCGTTCAAAGAAGATATCTGCTGCTTGAGAAGAATAAGCTCCTGATCATAGCTTTTGACCTGTCTGGTCAAAGTAGATTTTGCAGAATTCTTGATCTCATCGATCTGAGAATCGATCTTCGAAATCTGAGAATCAAGCTGAACTCGCTGCTTGATCAGGTTGTCGGCCTGATTCATCAAAGACTTGACCTGCTGATCCATAGTGCTTTCAGACTGCTGCTTGGCCTGGTTTATCTGTGCTTGAACACGTTCAGCCTTTTGCTGAAGTGCGCCGATTTGAGACATCAGGTCCTCAGCGAACACATTGGCGCCAAAGTTGATTAAAAGAACCGACGCGGCGATTAAGATTATTGCTGTTTTTTTCATGCGGCAACTCCTCGAGAAGATATGCGAGACCGGACTGCGGCCTAGGTCGTAAGAGGTCATACCACATTTAAAATAAAAATCAAGCTAATTTAGTTCGTTATTTTAATATATTATATCTGTTATGTTATATTATTTATTATGTTTTGCTTTATCTTTAGTGGTTAGCAAGCCTTTTATGTTACTGTTAATTTAATATATTGAGGTCTATGCTCGTGCATTCACATTAAGTAATTTACACACTAACCCTATATCTGTTACTTTTCATACCCACATATATGAACTGATCAGCGCGTCGATCGGTAGCGCTAATTTTGGCTTCTGGTTCAGCGACAGTTTTCACCACAGATTTTTTTTTGCGATTTTGGGACTATTATCGAATTTTTTGATTTACTTTCTACTAATCAGATGATAGAGAGCCCAAGCAAAGTCAGGATTCATCGCCCCGGGCCTCCAGTCAAAGGGCGGACTGAAAATTAGGAGATTTCGTCCGTTGTCGCTGAAGAGCCTCTGCAAAGACAGTTACCTCGCACGATTGTTCTCTTGGTCAAAAATGTCCAGGTTGAAACCCCTCACATTTTTTTCTCGAGTATGGCTTGCTTTAGTTTTAAGCTCGGCGCTCGTGTTGTATTCATTCCCACAAAGCCTTGCGGCTAGTTTTCCTATGCCAGGTGAAGAACGGTCAGGTCTTTTTTACGCCGTAACTCATCTTCCCCTGTTTGTTTATGGAATTTTGTTTCTGGTCTTTTGCCTGTCCGTGGTGAATTTTGTTTTGCAATTCAAACCAGTCCGGATTTGGGGTTGGGTTTTGAGGTTCCGTCGCACCGACGATCCTCGCGGTATAGTTACCAGATCGATGAGCCATGTTGAAAAACCTGCCGGTCACCGTAGACCCCAAAGTCTGACGACATATAAAAGGCTCCAGGAGCCATTGGATGATGGGATAGTTGCCGTAAGGGCTTTAGATAACGATGCGGAAGCGTCCAGCCTGTTTCCTCCTACACCGTTGGACGGAGCTAATCATCCTTTACCGAGGTTCGGCGCTAAAAAGGAAATGCAGCCCTCTAGCCCGCCAGCGATTGAAAACGCCGGATCTAATGGGCAAACAGCGAAAGAATTTCGCTTCTCTTCCGCTGTAGACGTGCCTTCTCAGGAAGAAATAGAACGCAGAGAGAAAGAACGGCTAGTGGTTTCCGGTTTCATTCTTGGTCCCGACGGAAAACCCATGGAATCCGCCGTAGTTTATCTGGCTGATCGAGAAGGGACAAAAATCGGGCAGTCCTGCCGGAGCAATGGAGAAAATGGCTCCTTCAAAGTTCTTGTTCATGAAACTGGTTCCTATCTTCTCCATGTCTACAAACGAGGGTACGCAATGCAGGACGGCGAACCCATACCCATACCTGTCGAAACAGGTAAATTTGAGGGGTTGATTGTAAATCTGGCGCCCCAAGGATGTTTGATACAGGGTCGCGTCGTTCACGAAGATGGGTCTATTCCAGCCGCTGATATTAAAATCAAGTGTGTTTGCAGAAGTGACAATTTTATAGGCACGGCCACGACCGATGAGGATGGCGCGTTCAAATTGTCGACCGTTCCTGTGAACTCAGAGTGCTATCTGGAAGTCGTTGACAAGGCAGGGACCCTGTTAGCTAAAACAGATGGGTTTCAGACGGTTCAAAAGAAACAACTGTACAGGGAGATCAAAATCCCTTCCTCCGGGTTCGCTTCCTATGAAGACTCCGCTGAAGTTCTTAATCCTTTTCTCGAATCTAAACAGGATGAAGCTCGAAATGACGATATTATCGTTGTTTCAGGTTCTTAAGCTGATTGGGTAAAAACCTTACAACCAACTCCTTTAGCATGTAAGCTCCCTGTAACCACGCTTCGAATACGGTCCCCTCGGGTCTTGAGTATCACAGTCGCCAACTCGGACAGAATTTGCGAATCCTTCAGCATATCGAGTTTGTTCAGAAAAACTCTTACTGAGCACTCAGCGGGAATGTTCCTCAGACTACCATCGGTGTGTTCAAACAATGTTCCTATATCTTGGGGACCTATTTTATCCCCCGGCTTCAAGCCGGTGACTCTCAAGAAATTCTCCAGCCGAAACACGTTTTTTTCATTCACTTCAGCAAAAACAGCGTCCAGTCCAATGACCAGAACTACAAGATCGGTAAAATCAGGGACAACCGGTTCATAAGGAGCAGGCACCTTTATTGGTCTGCCCGCCGCTCCATCCGCTTCAACTATAACGTGATCAGCCAGTCCCAGGAGAACTTTTATTAGTTCATTGGAAACGCCAATTATTTTCGTCGTCACCGGGTCAGTTTTCATCCCTATGACACAACTTTTCGCTTTTTTGATTTCAACCGCTAAACGTTCCAAAGCAGGAAAATTATCTTCAAACAAAAATACTTTGGAAGGCTGATCTTTGTCCGGCGGATAGATTTTCGTTGACGTAGTGCAAATAACTGTTTTCCCCCTATGGACGAGTTTTTTCGCAAGTGCGTACATAAGCGATGTCTTTCCACCGGCTCCAACCAGAGACAAACATCGGGTAGATGAGTCTATTTCCAGAGCCATCAACGGATCTAACAATGTTTTTGACGTAATTTTCATTATTTGGGTAGAAACGAATAGGCGTTAAGTCTCTTTAGAATATGATATATCACGAGTCCATCAGGCATTGTGGAGGTAACTCGTGCTGGAATCTCTCAGGCAAGACTCTCTCCGGATTTTCGAAGAATGTTTGAAGGCCGCCGACCCTGAAGAAGCTGTCCATAAATTTGTTCACTTATCTGACGATTACCTTTTTGTGGAACCTGACATAAAAATTGACCTAAATAATTTTGACGGAGTTTTTGTGATTGGAGCTGGAAAGGCCTCCGCCCCAATGGCGCGGGCACTGGAATCCATCCTAGGAGGAAAGATTACACGAGGTCTGATATCCGTCAAGCACGGCCACGGGTTGGATTTAACACGAATACGCGTTACCGAGGCGGGTCATCCAATTCCAGACTCGTCAGGGTTGAAAGCGACATCTGAAATGATCAATCTTCTGTCATCCTTGGGCGCTAATGACCTCGTATTTTCCTGTATTTCGGGCGGAGGCTCTGCTCTTCTGCCCAGTCCGGCTGATGGAGTAACATTAGAAGACAAACAGATTATAACCAGTCTTTTGATCGAATCAGGCGCTGACATTCACGAGATCAACACCGTTCGTAAACATTTATCAGCTTCGAAAGGTGGGCGACTGATGCGACACGCTTATCCGGCTCTAGTGATTAGCCTTATTTTGTCGGACGTGGTGGGAGATGATCCCTCGCTCGTAGCGTCAGGGCCTTTTGCGCCCGATAGTCCCACCTTCCAGGATTCCTTAAATGTGATTCAAAGATACAAGCTGGAGGCGTCCGCGCCAGCCGACGTAATTAATTATTTGCGGAGGGGTATTTCAGGTGACGCGCCAGAAACCCCAAAACCATTCGACAAGATTTTCTCAAGGGCCAAAAATATCATTGTTGGCAGTAACTTACTATCTCTAGAAGCAGGGAAAAAGTTGGCCAGATCTCTTGGATACAACAGCATGATTCTTTCGTCCGTGATTGAAGGAGACACAACGGAAGCCGCTCTATTTCACGCTGCGATCGGCAGGGAACTAGCCAACTCAAACAACCCACTTCGTCTTCCAGCTTGCGTATTGAGCGGAGGAGAGACCACCGTAAAAGTTGAGGGAAATGGATTTGGAGGAAGAAACCAGCATTTTGTGTTGAGCTTATTGGAAAAAATTAAACAAGTTCCTGGTTGTGTCATCTTGAGCGCTGGATCAGATGGAACCGACGGACCAACTGACGCCGCAGGCGCAATCGCTGACACTGATTCATTTAGTAGGGCAGCGCACATTGGATTGGCTCCGCACTTTTATCTTGCCAATTTCAATTCCTACAATTTTTTCGAGCAGTTGGGAGACCTTTTATTCACAGGCCCCACTCTTACGAATGTAATGGATATAAGGCTAATCCTGGTGGCTAACTGAGACGACATTAATTTGAAGAGATCTCATTTAATTTATTGGAGATAGCCGGCTCATTCAGGATTGCCGCTGATACCGGGGTTAAGTCGATTATAGAGTTCTACCTGTTCAGCAAATGAAAGTTTTCGGTTTTTTGTTCCACATTTTACATTACGACAAAGTTTACAGCGACTTTCAGAGCAGGTTTGACAAACTTTGCAGTCTTTACACTGATTTTTTCTCAAAGTTCCATTTTCTATTAAACTTGATTGCATGATCCAACCTCCGGTGATAATTTACAACCGCTTTCAAACAAGTCAATTTCATTGAATCAATAGCCCAATGGAGAGAGGAAAAGGCTAATGGGCGCTACAACCATGATCCAAACGAATTTGGACACTCTTTCATTAATAGGACGTGGGAAGGTCCGTGATATTTATCAAGTTGAGGACAAATTGATTATCGTTTCCACAGACAGACTTTCCGCATTTGATGTTGTTCTACCTGATCCAATCCCTCACAAAGGACAAATTCTGAATCAGCTCAGCGTTTTCTGGATGGAAAAGACTAGTCACATTGCGCCCAACCATCTTATAACCGCTAATGTAAACGAATACCCCTCGGGCCTGGCAAAATATTCAGATCAGCTTAGAGGTAGAAGCATGCTTGTCAGGAAGGCTTCGGTCTTCCCCGTGGAGTGCATAGCTCGAGGATACATAATTGGGAGCGGCTGGGCGGAGTATAAATCGACAGGCTCAATCAGCGGAATCCGTCTACCAAAGGGATTGAGAATGGCGGAAAAACTTCCTGAGCCAATATTCACACCATCCACAAAGGCTGAGATCGGAGAACACGATCAGAACATATCTTTTGAAAAAGTAGTGGATCTGTTGGGAAAAGAGACAGCCTCGTGGTTACGTGAGAAGACGTTGCAAATATATGCGTTCGGGGCGTCTTGGGCTGAACAACGCGGCATCATAATCGCTGACACAAAATTTGAGTTTGGAGTCATTGATGATAATTTATCCTTGGTTGATGAGATTCTTACTCCCGACTCATCGCGATTTTGGCCTATGGACCACTATCAGGTAGGTGTGTCGCCTCCTTCTTTGGACAAACAGTATGTCAGGGATTATCTGGAGGGCCTGAATTGGGACAAGAAGCCGCCTGCTCCATCACTTCCTCAGGAAGTCATCTTGAATACATCGGAAAAATATTTGAATCTTTACAGGATCCTTTCAGGGTCTAGCATTTGATGTATGAACGAAACTGCTTGATGCAATTGTATTTCGGTCTGGAGACTCCAGGCCAAGACAATTAACAACGGTTGAGAGCTTTTGTTCGGTGGTTTTTGGAGGTCACATGTATAAAAGCACCAAATTCATATTTGTTACGGGTGGAGTATTGTCATCCCTTGGCAAGGGGCTGTCGGCGGCCAGTACAGGAGCTTTGATGGAAACCCGCGGACTTACAGTGACTTTTCTCAAAATGGATCCCTACATTAACGTTGATCCCGGGACCATGAATCCGTTTCAGCACGGTGAAGTCTTCGTGACGGACGATGGCGCGGAAACGGACCTTGATCTTGGTCATTACGAAAGATTCACACACGCTATCTTGCGCCAGAAAAACAACTTCACTACAGGCCAGATTTATGACGCCGTAATCCAGAAAGAGCGGCGGGGAGAATATCTCGGCGAAACTGTGCAGGTAATTCCTCACATAACTGACGAAATAAAGGACAAAATAAGAAGTTTAGGAAATGGAGTAGACGTCGCGATCGTAGAAGTCGGTGGAACTGTTGGAGATATTGAAAGCCTGCCTTTTCTGGAAGCTATTCGACAACTGAGAGTAGATTTAGGCCCCCAAAATGTTCTGTACGTCCATCTTACTCTGCTTCCCTTTGTGAAGGCTTCCGGGGAAGTGAAGACAAAGCCTACCCAGCACAGTGTTAAAGCTCTGAGAGAAGTCGGTATTCAACCTGACATATTGATTTGCCGAACCGAGAAGAAGATAACCAGAGATATAAAAGAAAAAATAGCCCTGTTTTGTAACGTCAGATCTGAAGAGGTTATCGCAGCTGAAGATGTTAGCTGCATCTACGAGCTACCGCTAAAGTTTCACGAGGAAGGGCTCGATCAGAAGGTAGTTGAGCTTCTCAACATCTGGACACGAGCCCCAAAACTGGATGGGTGGAGAGCTTTCGTAGAAGCGGTCAACTCTTTGGAGCTTTCGATAACCATCGGAATTGTTGGGAAATACGTCAACTTGCAGGAATCTTACAAGAGTCTTAATGAGGCCCTTTTTGCCGGCGGTGTGAAAAACAGGACAAGGGTGAACCTCAAATTTATAGATTCAGAGCTTCTTTCCGAACAAACCATTGATCTGGAATTTGCGGATGTTCACGGAATATTGGTACCCGGTGGCTTTGGATCAAGGGGAATTGAGGGAAAAATTCAGGCGGTCGGATTCGCGAGACAACACAAAATACCCTTCTTCGGTATATGCCTGGGCATGCAGATGGCCGTAGTGGAATTTTCAAGAAATGTATGCAATTTGGCAGACGCTAATTCTACGGAGTTCAATCCTGAGACACCTTATCCCGTGATTCATTTAATGGACGAACAGCGTTCAGTGATGGACAAGGGCGGAACAATGCGTTTAGGAGCCTATGAATGTGTCATCCCCGAAGGCTCTGAATGTCATCAGATTTACGGAGCCACAAGGATCAGTGAGCGTCATAGGCACAGGTATGAATTCAACCCTGAATTCAGATCAATCCTAGAGGAGAAGGGCCTCAAAGCCGGCGGAGTGTCTCCGGACGGAAAACTTGTGGAAATGGTGGAATACAGCGAGCACCCATGGTTTGTTGGGTGTCAGTTTCATCCGGAATTCAAATCCAAGCCAATGGAATCACATCCATTGTTTGCTTCTTACATAAAAGCTTGCCTGGAATACAAAATCGCTACGGAGAAAACAAAAGGATCCAAGGCAGAATAAAATAGAGAGTTAGGGCCTTTCTTGTCGGCAAAATGGGTTGTTTGACGGAGTTACAATAAAATGTCGTTCTCGAGTAGTTTTCGGGAAGAACCCGTCGGGGGATTTGATCTCTCTGACAGGAAGTCCCTTTTTTTCATAGTCGGGCCTTGTGTGATAGAAACACGTGAGATCACATTCCAGGTAGCTAACGAGGTTGCCCGAATAAGCCGGACGCATGGGATTCCCATGATTTTTAAATCCTCTTTTGATAAAGCCAACCGCACCTCCGTTGATTCATTTCGTGGCCCCGGCATTGAAAAAGGCCTTGAGATATTGTCGGAAGTCAGGTCTGCCACAGGTCTGCCGATAGTATCCGATGTCCATTCTCCTGAACAGGCTGAACAGGCCTCCCAAGTATTGGACGTTTTACAGATTCCAGCCTTCTTGAGCCGCCAGACAGATCTTCTTGTGGCGGCCGGCAGGACGAATAAAGCCGTGAACATAAAAAAGGGACAATTTCAGGCCCCTCAAGACATGGAACATGCTGTAAAAAAGGTCATATCGACAGGAAACGCCAAAATTCTCCTAACCGAACGGGGGACAAGCTTTGGATATCGCGACCTCGTAGCCGACATGCGTTCTATAAGCTGGATGAAATCTTTCGGATTCCCTATTGTGTTTGACGCAACCCATTCCTCACAATTCCCTGGGGCAGAATCCGGAAGATCGGGAGGCGATCGAACCTTGGCGCCAGCTCTCAGTCGGGCAGCGGTTGGAGCGGGAGCTAACGGTGTTTTCATCGAGACCCATCCGGACCCGGACCGGGCCTTGTGTGATGGACCTAATTCACTGTCTTTGGGTGATTTGGAATCGCTTGTCCTAAACCTGGTGGAAATCCACAAGTTGATTCCTCGATCAGAAGCGTGTCATTCCGGATTCGAGTGGCCTAATCAAGCTTTTAGTCCTGTTTTTACCCCTGACTTGCAGGACCGTTTCAAACTGATAAAGTTGATAATATTTGATGTTGATGGTGTTTTGACTGACGGAAAAATAGTATTCGCGGGAAATGATCTTGAAATAAAGTCTTTTGACGTCCGGGACGGTCACGGGATAAAGCTTGCAATGAGAAGCGGTCTAGACGTGGCTCTTGTGACGGGCAGAAAATCAGACGTGGTACAGCGTAGAGCAGATGATTTAGGGATTGAAAGAGTCTTTCAGGGAATCTGGGACAAGAAGCCAATACTGGAGCAACTGGTTCGTGAGTTAAACCTAAGAAGTGAGCAGGTCGCAGTTATTGGAGATGACGTTGTAGATATTCCCATGATGCGTTTGGCCGGCTTGGCCGCCACTACGCCGGAGGCTCCCGTTGAGGTCAGAAAAGAAGCCCACTATGTGACATCCCGTGCTGGTGGCTATGGAGCTGCCAGAGAATTGATCGAAATGATATTAAAGGCGCAGGATAAATGGCGATTGGTCATGGCAAGATATTATGAATAAATGAACGACTGGTTGAAGCGAACATTATTTGATATAATGCTTTCGAGTGTAGTCGAGCAACACGAAAGGATTCGGTAAATCAGCCTTAAGGACTTTTTGGGTTAATTTCGGTTTTGATGGGCGAATAAAAACTCAGTGTCACAGATTTACTGGATATCGCTATATTGGATCGACAAAATAATTAGCGCATGTGAGTTCAGGTTTTACGAATGGACCACAAACATATAGAACGCCACTACAGACTGAAAAACCTAAAAAGAGCCTCTCAGATATTCGTGTTGGGCGCTGTGTTGCTCCTTGTGTCAGGACTTGCCGCTTCTCGGCTGGTTCGAGATAAAAGCGAGGACTTTAAACCCTCGTCCGTAACCAATGATGGAAGTAGGGTCGAGAATTTTACCTATTCAGCTCCGGGATCTCATCGATGGGATCTTCAAGCGGCAACCGCACAGATCACGGACAGTCTTGACAGTGTAAAATTGACGTCTCCGCGAGTTATATATTATGGCGGTTTCGGAGGGACCATATACTTGACGGCTCAAACAGGAGATCTGGATAAAAAAACAGGCTTCGTCAACGCCAAAGGGGCAGTAAAGATTAACTACAAGGATTTTGAATTTACATCCAGCAACGTCAATTATTCGGAAGGTTCACTGCAAGCAGCGACGTCGGCTCCTGTGTCTCTCAGTGGAGACAATCTAAAGCTCACGGGCAAAGGTTTGAAACTGTCGGTTGAAAAGGAAGAAATACAGATAGAAACAAGAGATAAAAGCCAGTCTGTTCAATGTGAAGTTGATAGATCCTGGACGAAAGCTTCCTATGTGAGTCAGAGCGTCTACGAATGTCCCGAATTTTAGTTTTAGCTCTAATTTTTTGCTTTCTCGTTCCAACGCCGAATCTTGGCGTTTGCCAGGACAATTACGCCGCCCTAGGGGCTGCTTCCGACCAGCCCATAAACATTACTTCCAAACGCTTCTCAGCCAAAAACATTCCAGGTGGAAAAGAAGTCACATTTGAGGGGTCGGTAAAGGTCCAGCAAAGCGATTTGGTTCTAACCTGCGACAGACTTGTCATCTTGTATGATGAGAAAATGGCTGGAACCAGCCATAATGGGACCCAGAAAAAACAGTTGAACAAAGAACTACAAACATCAAGCGGCATAAAATCAATTACTGCGTCAGGGAACGTAAAGATAACCCAAAATGATCGGATGGCGGTCGCAGGCAAGGCTGTTTTTGACAATACCAAGCGTACAATAACCCTGACGGAGGGGCCTCCCCGACTCTGGCAGGGTCCAGATGTCCTGGCTGCTCAAACTATCATTATTTATCTTGACGAAAATCGTTCTGAATTGCTCGGCGGAGATGACTCTCTAATTACAGCCATCATTAATCCCCCAAAACCCAAGAAAGACAAGGAGAAATAGTTACGACCGGGAGAGAGCTTCGAGCTCGGGGTTTGGTGAAAGAATACGGAGGCCGTCGTGTAGTTGATCAGGTCAGCATACGGATTGCTTCCGGACGGGTAGTAGGCTTGTTAGGCCCCAATGGGGCAGGCAAGACTACGACCTTCTATATGATCACCGGATTGATCAAACCTGATCAAGGGGCGGTTTTTCTCGATGATCAGGACATTTCGGAATTACCGGTTTATCTCAGGGCGAGACTGGGAATTAGTTACCTGCCTCAGGAAACTTCCGTTTTTCGTAAACTTACTGTGGCTCAAAATGTCATGGCCATTCTGGAAACCATAGAATCGGACAAGATCCGGAGACAAGAGCGATTGGAAGAACTGTTGGCCGAGTTGGATATTTCAGGATTGAGAAATCAACGTGCCGAAAGTCTTTCGGGGGGGCAAAAAAGAAGGTTGGAAATTACCAGAGCTTTAGTGACAAAACCCAATTTCATGCTGCTAGATGAGCCTTTCGCCGGTCTTGATCCTATTGTCGTACTCGAAATTCAAAAAATAATTTTCAAGCTGAAAGAGAGCGGGATAGGTATAGTGATTACTGATCATAATACTAGAGAAATTCTGGGGGTCTGTGATACAGTATATCTTTTGGATAAAGGTCATATCCTCGAAGAGGGATCCCCTGAAATGATCGCGGGCAGCGAACTGGCCAAAGCGGTTTATTTGGGTAACAAATTTAGCATGTAGTTTAACCGTGTAAACATGGTCCTGCAAATCAGACAACAACTGCGTCAAATCCAGCAACTGGTAATGACGCCACAGTTACAACAGGCGATCAAACTCCTTCAGTACAACCATTTGGAAATGCTTAACGCTGTGGAGCAAGAGCTAAAGGAGAATCCCGCCTTAGAATCAGCCAGTTTTGATGAACCGTTCACAGATCAGGATACTCCCGGAAGAGATGACCTAAAATCTTTGGAGGACTCTACCACCGAGTCTGCAAATCCTGCTCCTGAATCCTTAGCGGCTGATTGGGACAACTATCTAGAAAACTATGGAGGGGACTACTCTTCACCCAATAAGGACTATTCTGACCGCCCTTCCTTTGAAAATCTCATTTCATATAAAAGCAACCTATTTCGATATTTACTTGAACAGCTAAGGTTGAGTCGAATCGAAGACGACGACAGACGCATCGCCCTTGAAATCATTGGAAATCTCAATGACGATGGGTATCTGGACATATCTTTTGAAGATCTCGCGACAAGTCTGAACACTTCAGTGGACAGGATTGAAGCGGTTTTAATGAAAGTCCAGGAATTTGAGCCTGTGGGCGTCGCGGCGCGTGACTTGAGGGAATGTTTGCTCATTCAGGCGAAGTTACAGGAACCCCCTAATCAACTGGTAATTAGAATTCTGGAAGAAGCATTCGACATCCTGCAATCCGGTAAAATTGAAAATCTGGTCAAAAGGATAAAAGCATCGAGCGACGATGTTCATTCCGCTGTTCATTTAATTTCAAGTTTTGATCCAAAACCTGGACGCATTTTCGGTGGCTCTGAAACCATCTATGTAGCGCCGGATATTTTTGTTTTCAAGGTCGGCAATGATTATTCTATTGTTTTGAACGATGATGGACTGCCTCGACTTAGAATTAACTCCCTTTTTCAGAAAGAACTTCACGGTGGTTCTTCTCCTTCAGCCACTAAGGATTATCTTCAGGAGAAGATGCGTAGCGCAATGTGGTTAATCAAGAGCATTCATCAGCGGCAAAGAACCATTTATAAAACGACTCAGTCCATACTAAAATTTCAGAGAGAATTTTTCGATAAAGGCATTGATTATTTGAGACCACTAGTTCTTAAAGATGTGGCGGATGATATTGAAATGCATGAATCTACGGTGAGCAGGGTAACATCGAACAAATATATTCATACTCCAAGAGGTATTTTTGAACTAAAATACTTTTTCAATTCCGGAATAAGGCACGGGGCTGATGAAATAGCCTCCGAATCTGTGAAAAACCACATTCTGCATATTGTTAAAGCGGAAAATCCGAACAAACCAGTTAGTGACAAACAGATTGTCGAGGAGTTGGCCAAGTCAGATATAACCATAGCCCGACGAACAGTGGCAAAATATAGAGAGATGCTTGGCATCGCTCCGTCGAGCAAGAGAAAGAAGAAATTTTGACAAACAGATTCACGCAGTGACTCTGCTTAAGGAGGTAGCGAAATGCAAGTTTCCGTAACTTTTAGACATATGGAGCCATCAGAGGCCCTGAAGAACTATGTTCAGGACAGGACTACAAAACTGACCAAGTACATAGACCGGCCTTTGGATAGTCAGGTCACTTTGTCAGTCCAAAAGTTTCGCCAAATGGCTGATGTGGTGATCAACGTAGACGGTTTACGTATATCCGGGCAAGAAACTCATGAAGATATGTATGCGGCAATTGATCTTGTCATGGACAAGATTGAAAGACAGGTAAAGAAGTACCGGCAAAAAATTAGGAAACATAAGCCATCTCTGGGCAAAGAACTCAGATGGCGCCGCGATATTTATGAGCCTGAAAGCTTTGAAGACGATGGGGAACCGGTTATCGTCAGGACTGAGAATTACTTCATCAAACCGATGTCTGTGGATGAAGCCGCCATGCAGATGGACCTTTCCCATCAGGATTTTCTTGTGTTTAATAACGCTTCCACCCAGACCATTAATGTCGTTTATAGAAGAAAAGACGGAAATTACGGTTTGATCGTCCCTCAAAGCGCCTAAAAGAGCTTTGACCATAGATTGGATAACGGCCCCTTAAGAGGGTGACATTCGTCAAATTTGATAAATCATTAAGGGTGTAGGGAGCCTACACCCTTTAAATTATTTGGATGGCCCGTGCGCCATAGGGATGAAAGAATTTTGCAATGAGGATTTTGGATTTCCTCCGGAATGATTGTGTGATTGGATCTATGACCGCTTCTTCAAAAGACGAAGCGTTGGCCGAATTGTTGGAACCAATACTGGTCGTCAATCCCAGCCTCGACAAGAAACTTGTATTTCAGACAATTTTAGATAGAGAAAAGCTTGGAAGCACCGGACTAGGAAATGGTGTCGCCATCCCTCACGGAAAATTTGAAGGGTTGAACAAGTTGGCGGCCAGTTTCGGACGGAGTTCCAAAGGCATTGATTTCGCCTCCATGGATAACAAACCAGCCTACCTTTTTTTCATGCTGATAGCCCCCCTGAACTGCGCAGGAGATCATTTGAAAGCTTTGGCCAGGATTTCCAGACTCTTCAAAGACCCTATCCTGACCAACCACTTGAGACAAGCCGAGACTTCCGATGAAATTTTCAAGCTTCTCGAAGAGAGCGACCTGAAATTTCCCTAAATTCCATTAGTTATTTTTATCGGTGTCGCCGGGTTGTTCATGAATCAGCTTTATAAGCGCATAACTCGCCACACATAGTGCATGTTTCATGGTCCTCTGAGCAAGTCCGCGCTCTGATACTCCTGGCAAGCTCAGGAGACATAGCCAGTCTTATTTGTTCAGGCCAGTCCCTGTCTTTTCTGGCCCGGCTCATTTTATAGTCCCAATCCCAAGCGTCCTGCCTGCCGCGAGCGATGTCCGCAGCGTGACCTGCTATTTTAGCGGCTAGTACTCCAATGCGCACATCTTCAACATTCGGAAGCCCCAAATGTTCCGAAGGTGTTACATAACATAGAAAATCAGCTCCATTAGCCGCTGCTATCGCGCCTCCGATCGCAGATGTAACGTGATCCATCCCTGGGGCGACATCCGTTACAAGAGGTCCTAGCACGTAAAATGGCGCGTTGTCGCAAAGTTGTTTCTGTAACATCATCTGGGCAGCGATTTGATTTAACGGGACATGACCAGGCCCCTCTATGATAGCCTGAACCCCTTTTTGTCTGGCTCTCCTGTTCAAATCTCCCAACGTTATGAGTTCTTCGACCTGCGCAGCGTCCATCGAATCAGCTATGGCCCCCGGCCTCAACCCGTCCCCAAGGCTCAGCGCCATATTGTAACGCTTACATATATCCAATACCTCGTCATAGCGCTCGTACAGAGGGTTTTCTTTCTTGTTGGCCCTCATCCATCTTGCAAGAAAACTTCCTCCTCGACTCACAATGCCACAAACTCTAGGCTTCTTTTCCAAATGATCCAGGGCGCTTCTGGTTACTCCGCAGTGGACTGTCACAAAACTAATCCCATCCTCACCATGTAACCTTATAGCTTCCAACATCTCATCCCCGGTCATCTTTTCCGGAGCGCCGAGAGTTCGAACGGATTTTACTATTGCTTCATAAATAGGAACCGATCCCACAGGAATACTTGATTCATTAACTATTTTCTTACGTATTGACCTCAGATCCCCTCCGGTGGACAAATCCATTACAGCGTCTGCGCCAGCTCGCACCGCGGCGTCAAGTTTCTGCAATTCAAGATCTTCATCCACCAAATCAGGAGATGTTCCTATGTTAGCGTTGACCTTTACCTTTAAATCTTCTCCCACAGCGACTGCTTTACCGGAACCAGCCGCCTTGAATATGACTACCTTACCGTTATCCAAATGACGCTTGAGCCTGTCAGGGGAAACTCCCTCGTCAATGGCGATCTGTTCGATCAATTTATTCAAGTCCCGCCTCTCCAATTCCTTTGATTTCCCGCAGTATATTGGCTAAACCAATAATTGTCCATATTCGTTTCAGCGGTCGATTCATTGCATAATTCATTGAGCACAGGGCTGATTCGGTTTTTCTAATGTTTCGTTGGCCTTGGAAGGATCAACAAATGGCTACTGGTCGCAAGGGTCTTGAGGCTCTATTGGGCAGTTCAGTGGCGATATTTTGGCCCGGCGCCTTTATTTTTGGGTTCCCCGGTGTGATGGCTGGTTATTGGAGCCAGTCCTTCGGTGTGGGAAAGGGCGCAATTGGAGCGGTTATGTTTTTTGTGCTCGCTGCGGTCGGGATATTCATGTTTTTCGTAGGGAAATGGCAAGACAAACTGGGTATCAGAAAACTCATGACAGTAGGTGTCTTGTTATGCGGAGCCAATGTCTTTCTGCTGCTCCTGGCCAACAACATATACTGGATTTATCTTTGGGCATTTATCAATGGGGCGGCCTCCTGTTTTGTTTACGTTCCGGGTTTGACCACGGTTCAAAGATGGTTTCCCGAAAAACGAGGATTGGTTTCCGGCATAGTTAATCTGATGTTCGGGTTATCGGCCGCCATAATGGCTCCCTTGTTTGGAATGATCTTTCAATCCTTTGGTTACATCGGCATCGTGGAAATATTGGGACCGATCTGTCTGCTGACAGGGTTGGTAGCCGCTCAATTCACAGAGGCCCCACTTGGGGCGTTATCCGGAAACACCGCGTCAGCGCCTAAGACGCCTGTTGACCCCCATCAATTCAAGCCAATTACAGTGGGTCAAGCAGTCCGGATTCGGAGTTTCCGGTCTCTCTGGTTGGTATGGGCACTTCAGGGGGCTGCGGGGATATCTATGATTACCTTGTCTACGAGCCTAGGGATATCAAAAGGCTATACGCTGGAGTCGGCGGTGATCATCCTTACCGCGTTCAATCTGGCTAGCGGATTAAGCCGCCTGATCAGTGGTTACCTATCTGACAGGATAGGAAGAAATTTTACAATGAGCTTCTTTTTTTTCGCGGCCGCCGTAGCCTATTTCATGCTCAACTGGGTTGATTCATTGCCAATACTGTGCCTTTTGTCCATCATCATAGGCTTCGCTTTCGGGACTCTTTTCGCTGTTTCAGCTCCACTGGTTACCGATTGTTTCGGAATAAACAACTTTGGCGCCATTTTTGGGCTCGTTTTCACGGCGTACGGATTTCTGGCCGGTCCGCTTGGCGCAGCGCTGAGCGGTTATACGCTCGATTACACATCAGGGAATTATTCCCTGGTTTTTGGTTACCTGGGGTGCTTCTGTCTGGTTTCCTCAGGGTTGATCTGGTGGGTCAGGCCCATTGACTCTAAATAGTATGACTCCATTCCAGTAAGTCGGATGGCAGTTCTGGACAGTTGCGACATCTAACAACACTTCATATTTCATCTTGCTTGATGAAATGAAGTCGTAGGTCGCCTCTCTGGGTTCCCGCCAGTTGGTGTCGTCAACCATAATGACACATTTCGGCCCGAAAAAAGGTTCCGCGAGGCGGAGGCCCTTCAACTGATTTTCATAATCATGAGGTCCGTCATAAATATAAAAACCAATAGGGCCTGAATGTATTTTTTGAATATATTCAGCATAATCCACATCGTAGAAATGATGATTTCCGGTTCCAAATAACTTCAATCTTTCCATGAACCGCTGTTTGGGACCGCCAAACTGCGAAAAGTTGTCAATGGCAACGCAACGTTTCGAGCCATTTCCCAGAAGACCTGAAAAAAAAGTAAAACCAAACCAAACTCCGATGTTTACGAATGCTTCATCAGGCTTCATCTCCGCAACGCCTCTATTGATAATTGCCCCAAGCGCAGTAGTAGACATTCGAGGCACAACCCCCAACCGTTTCATCTTCGCCATTGTCTCACGGTTGTTTTCAGGGTACTTTGTGTTGAGCAAATCAAACATGGCCCCAAATTTCTCCGGAAAACCCATGCCTCCTCGGGTCAATATTTTAGACAAACGCGTCTCAAAGTACGAGTCCGAAAGGGGTAACCTCGTTTCTGGTTTTATGAATCGAAAAGATAACCTTTTAACGTACTCCGCGTAATCCATTGTCAACTTTCCTGATAGGATTTTTCTGAAAATTACCGATTGAGATTTATTCTACCTCGATAGAAATCGATGCTGCGTCTTGCGATGGGATTACGGCATGTATAGCGTGCCGCCCACGTGATGGCGTCCAAAAAAACTCATACGGAGGTGGAGTTCGACCCACTTCCTTCCCATCGACAAGCCACATGACATAGTCCACTACCACACGAGGTAAAGCCCGAAAAGGTATCGTTGAGGCTGAAATACCAGAGCAAACGAATCGATCGCCTTCATGCGGGCTTATAATCTCAATCGCCGTTTCCCCGTCTCCGGCTGAGACAGCGTTCATCCCTTTTGCAGGGGTTTTCTGAGCAAGGGTATTAGAATCAAAGCCCGTGGCCGGTTTCTGAAGTTTGAATCTGCTCAATCCTATTTCCTTTTCTCTCTTGTAGACCCAACCGGCGTATGCGGGCCCAAGGTAAACATGATCCTGGTCCGTCTCCTGATATGCGCCTCTCTTGACTGGTCTAAAGTCGCTGAATTCTTTTTCAATTCCTGCTGGAGTTGCATCCAGAGATCTCACGGCTTTCGCTGAACGCCTGGTCTGCAAATATGCGGGAGCAATCGAACCCATCATGTCAACTATGTCTTTAAGTAATGGGCCACAGGATGAAGCTCCCAGGGAGTCCCTGGTCGAGGAACCGTCAAAGTTTCCAGCCCAAATCCCAATAACACTTTTTGACGTATAGGCTATGGCCCAGTTATCACGATATTTTGAGCTTGTCCCGGTTTTAAGGGCTACAGGGAATCCGAATTCAAAATACGTAGGGTTTCCGAATGTAAGAATCCTGGCAAGCGGGTCACTTAAAATGTCGGTTATTTGATCTGACACCGTACCTGAGAAAATTTGCTCACTTTGTCCCTTTTCGTTAGGGATCGTTCGTAGAGACTGAAACACCCCACCTGAAGCCAGGCACGCATAGGCTTGAACCAAGTCGTAAAGTCTAATTTCAAAAGCTCCAACAGACAAACCCAAGCCATAGTTTTCCAGTGCGCCTCGACTCCCGGAAATCAGTCCCAAGCGTTTCAGAACAGAGGAAAACTCCTCCAAACTGACGGCTTCAGCCATCTTTATCGCCGGAACATTTAGGGAATTGCCTAGAGCTGAACGCAAACTTACAGGTCCGTAAGAAACTCTGTTGGCGTTAAACGGCATGTAATCGCCTCGTACTGTCTTGTACGAGCGGAAAGTATCGGGAATTTCTGATTCGTCCACATATCCCTTTGACAAAGCCAGGGCATACAGAAACGGCTTCAGGGTCGAACCGGCGGACCGAAAACAAATTGAGCCATTGTTGTAGCCCAGTTGATCTTGTGAATATTTCCTGGAGCCAATCATTGCCAGAACTTCGCTGCGTTCGGTCCCCACTATCATTATAGCGGCCTGGCTTATCCCCAATCTGCCCAACCTTCCAGAGTGAGATTCAAGAATTGTCTCAACAGCCCTCTGGACATTTAAATCTAGCGTTGTTCTTATCTCCGGTCGCTTGAAAGGGGCGCCGGTCAATATCATGTCAACAAAATGAGGCGCGTCATTTGGAAAATGTCGGTGGTAAAATTCCACCTGGAACACGGTGTCTGTTTTTGAAACGGAATCCGGCGCGATCACCCCTGAATGAGGCATGTTGCGCAATAGGGTCTGGCCCCTCGCGATTAAAGACTCCCGTCCAGTCATACTGTTAGGATCAAGACGGGTTGGAGCGCGTGGAATGATTGCCAGGCATGCCGCCTCATTGGCGTTTATTAGACTCAAATCTTTGTGGAAATAAATCAGGCTTGCTATTCCTATCCCTTTAAGTCTACCGCCCATGGGTACAAGATTCAGGTACAATTCCAGAATTTCTCTTTTTGAAAGAGATCGCTCGAGTTTGGCGCTCTCAACAAACTCCGTTATTTTTGAATAGAAGGTTCTGGGTCTGGGATTGAGTAATCGAACCGCCTGCTGGGAAATTGTTGAAGCCCCCGAAATCGTCCTGCCATACTTCAGATTGATGTACGCTGCTCTAGCAATTGCAAAAGGGTCAAATCCAGGGTGATGAAAAAATCGCTTGTCCTCGGCGCTAATAATAGAGTCAACCACAACTTCCGGAATGTTATCAATGCTTCTCCAAGTGTTGAAACATCCGTTATCGTCCGGAAGAAACCGCAAGATTTCTCCATTCCTGTCAGTTACAAATCTGGCGGATTTGTTCTTTTCGTTTTCAAAAGAAGCTCTGAAATCTGGTCCTTGCCAATAGACAACACCAGACCATGCCATCATCGATGCGGTTAACATGGCCAGGAAAATGATCAGATAATTTTTCTTGGGGAGACGCCACATGACCTATTGGTCAAATTCTTCCAGATTTATTTGAATCAGCTCGATGGACGCCAGAACACGTTTGGCGTTTCTGTTGACGGCTGGGAAGTTGTTGGACTCATCGTAAAGCCTTTGAGCCAATTCGTGAACGGTCTCGGCTGTGTGTCTAAGGAGAACGATATTGTCCGAAGGTTCGAGCGCACTCATACTTTCTCCTTTCTCAAATCCTTGAATCGCTTCGCCTTCACCTCATAACGCGGCAAAGCGCCGGGCTTGAATAACTCAATATCATATCCAAGGTTTGTCTTAAGCCGAAGCTCAGTCTTGAGTCTGTTCAGAAGCGTTTTTGAATCAGACAGCGATGGATCTTCAACTTCCACCTTTAGTATAATGTAATCCATGTCTCCACGTTTTTGAACGATGACTTCATACTCACTACCCAAGCCTGGAAAAGATCTGACAACATCCTCAATGGACGACGGAGCTAAAAGCACGCCTTTGACTTTGGTAATGTCATCCGCCCTACCGACAACTCCACCCGGCAGTAGACGGTATGTTCGGCCACATTCACAAACCTGGTCACTGAGTTCCACTACATCTTTGGAATCAAAGCGCACACATGGTTGCGCCAACCTGTCCAGAGCCGTTATTACAAGTTTACCGGAACTTCCGGGACGATTCAAAA
>CAVQDX010000033.1:0-12213 GCA_963711335.1 uncultured delta proteobacterium
CCAGACTCCTCTCAACCATTCAAGCCAGTGCGATTCATGGGGAAAATATGTAGACCAGAATTGCCCCCTACTCTCCGCCGAATAGACTCTAACTCAATGACCTCCCGTCTATTTACACGACTCCGACAGGTTCACCAGGTTTATTGACCCCGGAAGTTCAGCCAACCAGCAATTGCCAGCTTGTTTGCCATAATTATGTCGCTAATGACTCGATAAATTTCAGTGTGCTTTAGGCTACCAATCCAAATCACAAGCGAGTATTGTTTCTTGATCAGATTTCATAACATGCTTAGATGATTCCCGTGGGAGAGGTTGGCCGTGCCCAAGACTGTTAATGAATGGTCGGATGCGGAATTATATAAAGCGGTCAAAACCTACTTGTGGATGCGCCGACAAGAAAGCGACGGCATACCATACAGCAAGACTGACGTAAACCGCTCTTTACGAGAGGGACCGTTAAGAAGTCGGTCCAAGAGTTCAGTAGAATACCGCATGCAGAATATCTCCGCAGTGCTTGAGGAACTTTGTTTGCCTAGAATACAGGGTTATGTTCCCGCCAAGAATCTTGGAGCTGGCATCAGGAATAGAATTAGACGCTTTCTTATAGAAGAAAGTGAGTATATTCCGGAGGAATATGCGCCTACCGCTGAAAGGGATGAACTTGATGAAAAAGCTCAGAGGCTACGTCTTAAGATCGTTTCTGGAATCCCCAAAGGTATAGAATTCCCAAGACAAGCGCGGTCTCGCACTGTGAGCTTTTATCGTGATCCATTGGTCAAAGCCTGGCTTCTTAACAATTCAAATGGCGTTTGTGAGGGTTGCAGGTATCCGGCCCCTTTTTTGACGATGAGTGGAGATCCTTATTTGGAGGTTCATCATATCAAGCCTTTGTCCAAAGGTGGTTCAGATACTATTTTTAACACTGTCACATTGTGTCCGAATTGCCATCGGCGTTGTCACAACTCCTGCGATAGAGCCAATTTCTCCATCTTATTGAGTCAATCTATGTCTAGACCCAAACCGTAGCTAGCACATAGTTTGTTTATTTCCGCTTACTCAACAAAATTGGGGAGAACATGGACGAAGAGGCTATAATAATCGCTACAATGATGGCCGAGGAAGAAACACGTCGTCTTAAGAAGAAAGATGCTGAAAAAAGAAATAAGCCGCCTGTCGACACCTATCAGGCATTCCAATCCGATCAACCGGGTGGTGTTTCGAGGCTTGGATGGATCATTGTTGCCACTGTAATCTTTGTTATCTATTTGATATTCCTAAACTAGACTGAAACTATTTTTGCAAGCTGGAGATAAATTAGAATGAAGACATTATTGGTTGTGGCAATCGTAGCAATCCTGTTTCTTCCTGCACTGGCCCCTGCTTACAAGCAGGTCCGTGACGGAAGCGGGAACCTGGTTGAAACCTGGACAAAGAAGGGTGACTGTATCGAAGTCCGGGACAGGGACAATAATCTGAAAGAGCAACGTCATCGAGTGGGCGATCGCATTGAAGTGCGGGATGGAAGCGGAAACCTGATACGCGAAGAATCAGGCGATCTCGATTGATCCCACCTCAGCAACTCCGCTGACGTCTATCGCAAACTGCGGATTCCCCTAGCGTTTGCGCAGGTTCCTTGGCTCTGTGAGTCAAAAGCCAATGATCTAGGAGTCCTGATCGCCGAATGGTTTTAGATATTGCCGTATGGTTTCGGGGCCGTTATAGGCTGCTTCTTCACCAACATGGGCCAACGTGATTACGTGGTAAGTCCCGTCCTTCTCTTTCCAGACCTGATTCACGGGTTTGCGTTTCTTTGTCCTGCCGGTGAAAATGACATTTTCGTTCACCCAGGTAGATTCCCAACGAACGGGTTTACGCGGGATCTTCTCTAGCGGAAACATTGGAATACAGGTCATGGTAGTCCTCCTTTCATTAAAAACTGATTTGGCCCCGTGTGAAGTTAGATCCTTATCAATTTCTTTTTGAAACGTCGTGTTCAATTTTCTAACTCCCAGTATCCAGCAATTCCCAGCTCAAAATTCGAGATCTACCACGAGGCCATTTTAACAATTGCGTTCATCCTAAATGACACATGTGTCAAACAAGGACACATGTTCCAAAAAATATTTCAGATATTTTTCAATTATTGATTTTTTTGTGAAAAGCGGTTTTTATGCTTTCAGATATAGACTTCTCTTAAATTACGGATCAATATCGTAGATTATGATTGACCAAGGGAAAGACGGGGAGTAACGCTTACTAATTACGGAAAGACAGACGTTTCCTGTAAATTGGACCTGGTTTGCAAGCTCATTGCAGACGCTTCTCACGTCATATTTCGAGGCATTTCTCGTGATAATGCCCAAGAATAGTTGAAGCCAAAAACTAGTAATGAATTAGTCGTCCTTGATGATTTCACCTTTCAAATTGTCAACTATCACCGGACTGCTGAAATATTGCAATGAAGGTTCGGCTCCTTTTCCATATTTCTCCAGGATGAACCTCTTCCAGTCATCAGTATAGAATTGCTCCGCTTCATCACGAGAACGCCACAGATAAGCTCCTCCGGCTGTGAGGCCGTCCTCGGAGAGCAGATAGTACTTGCGGATCAGCCCATTGACCTCTCTGTATTTGGGGGCTGTGCTTGAAAAGATTTCCTTAGCCTTGTCTACGGTTATGGGCTGTGGAAGCCTGAACTGGACAAATGCGGTAATCATATTGCGCTCCTCTATATCCATGGGGTTAACGCAAGTGGTTATACCACTAACTCGGTGCAAGGACCAAGACTTTGACCATCCTTCGCACGCCAATTGAAGCTTTTTGTCAGAATCTCGACATAATCTTATGCGCAAGGCCCGGCCGACATCGATCTGGCTTAATTCGTCATACTGCGCATCCTCAGAAACGCGACACCTTGCCTCATATTTTCCGGGAATTTAGAGCTGGCCTTCTCGTCTTAGGCTGCCTCGAGAAAAAAGCGGCTGAAAAAAGAAAGAAGCCGCTCCTTGATTCCTATCAGCCGTTCCAATCCGATCAACCGGGTGGTGTTTCCAGGCTTGGATGGATCATCATTGGAATTATAATCGTAGTAATCTACGTAATATTTCGGCTCTGATACCGTCAAGATTGTCTCCCTCTCTGGCTCCACCGCAGCCGAACAAAAGATTGATACATATCAGCATTATCAATACGAGCAGCCGTCACGTAGATCTGGAACAGCAGAGGAAGGTGTATTCACGAACTTAGACGGACAGAAGGGGTGGTGTTGCAATTCAATCAAGATAAATTAGGCGAGCTATCTCCTGGACTTTTTGTTTAGACTGGGCAAAGTTCTTAAAAGACAAGGCCGTTTTCTATGGGATAGATTTATACTTGGCAGTCGAAATGACAGAGCTAGGACCGCGCCTTAAACCGATAATGGTAAGTGTTTTAAGCCTCGCGGTGTATCCTCTCAGGATTGACTCCTCCAACCTGACGTGAAAGTTTCACTTCATGGGCGATCTTTTCTGACAGCTTATCCTCTGCGGTTTCAAGATCATAATCGGACTGCAATCCCATCCAAAACCTGGCCGATGTCCCAAAATACCTGGCCAAGCGTAGTGCGCTATCAGCAGTAACGTCTCTTTTGCCGTGAATTATTTCATTTATTCGACGTGGGGGAACACCGAGGTCTCTACCAAGCCTGTTTTGAGAGAGCCCCATAGGCTTCATAAATTCTTCAAACAGGACCTCTCCCGGATGGAGTGGCGCTAGTTTTCTGACGGTCATTTTTTTTATCTCTCATTTATGGTAATCTACAATCTCTACATCGTAAGCGTTGCCGTTTCGCCACACGAAACAAATTCTCCATTGATCATTTATACGAATGCTGTATCGGCCTTTTCTATCACCCCCGAGTAATTCGAGGCGATTTCCAGGGGGGACCCGTAAATCGTCCAGCGAGACGGCTCTGTGTAGCATCCTAAGCTTACGAAAGGCCATTCGCTGTATGTCGGGGCGGGGATTCGGCGTAACGGTTCACGTTCAAAGAGCTTTTTAGTTTCTTTATCTCTGTAGCTCTCAATCATGAACTTTATAATATAACGCTTCACGTTATAAGACAAGCGCAAAACGAAAACAGCATAACAGGCTAACGCCAAAACAAGTATCCTGTTCTGTCACCGATACCACCAGGTTACAGAAAGGCGTTTATGTGGTATTTATGCCACAATCAACGAAATATTAGACGGCTGTTAAATGAATTAACAAAAGATGCGAACGGCATTTTGCCGCAGGATTTGAACATTCTCATCTCATGCGAAACAGTCTTATCTCTTGAATAGTCAAAAAAAATAAGACAGCGGAAAGTCTGTCGCATGTAATTTCTTGGTTATTTGCGGCGGCGTTAGCTGTCCGTTTGAGTTCACTCTGGAACTCGTAGGTGGCCTGAAATTCATTCAACCGAGTGATTCAAAATCCGAAGTTATCAGGTGGAGCAATATATATGGAGAGATGTTTCTTGCGATGTATTGGTTTTAGGGAGCGGCGCTGCAGGTCTACGAGCCGCTATATCAGCCCGTGAAGCAGGTCTACGGGTTTGTGTGGTGTCAAAGGGCCCTGTTGGCAAGTCGACCTGCACCTGGCTCAGCGCCGGCGTAATGGCTGGTGGTTTTAATGCCGCTACGATCAAAGCGCATCTCGGACGCACACTCCTCGCTGGTCGCGGTATCAATCAACCAGAACTCGTGGAAATCCTCGTAAATGAAGCTCCTCAGAGATTGGATGAGTTGCGGAGGTGGGGGATAGAAGCCGAATTCAGGAATGGATACCTGTTCGCCAAGGGGCATCCGCCAGTCCAGGGTGAAGCAATTACAAGATGTCTGATAAATAGAAATCGAGAACTGGGAACTCAATTTCGAAGTAAGTTCATGGTGACTGATCTCGTGATGAAAGACGGCGCCGGTATGGTGAAGGTCCTGGATCAAACTTCTGGCGAATGGCAAACGCTTTCGGCTAAAGCGATCATTTTGGCCACTGGTGGGGCGTCAGCGCTCTATTTTCGTCATGACAATCCGAAACGAATGTTGGGTGACGGCCAAAGATTGGCTCTTGAGGCTGGAGCAGTCCTTCAGGACATGGAATTCGCTCAGTTCTATCCTCTGTGTCTATGTGGGCCAGGAATCCCACCCCTGGTAATTCCTCCAAAGCTCGCTGACCAGGGACGACTTGTCAATGACCTTGGCGAGGATATCCTTGTCAAGTATGGAATTCAGGAGCGTCCTGCGGGGGAAAAGGCGAGAGACCTCCTGTCTCAGGCCATCTTTACCGAAATTTATCGCAACGGACAGAAGGTGAATCTGGATCTTAGTGACGTGTCTGATCAACAATGGCAAAGTGACCCATTCTCAGCTTCAGTGGAGCGCATTTTGGGAAACCAGCATGGAGCGAAACGCCACCCGGTGCAAGTTGCTCCTGCAGGTCACCACGTTATGGGAGGAGTTAAGATCAATTGTGACTGCACAACTTCTGTACCAGGTCTTTTTGCGGCTGGAGAGACAACAGGAGGGCTTCATGGAGCAAATCGTATGGGAGGGAATGCCCTGACCGAGACTGTGGTTTTCGGCACGCGGGCGGGAGTTTCCGCTGCGAATTGGGCAAAGGGAATCAGCGATTCTTATGACAAGATCCTGTTCGAACAGATGTCCGACCGTCCCGTTAGAGAAGGCTCAAAATTGTCCATAGCTGATCTTCAAACAAGACTCCGAAAGACTATGTGGGAAGATGCTGGAATTATCAGAAACAAAAACAGTCTGATTCGAGCTTCGGATACCGTAAACGAATTACGCGAAATTGCGCTCAGTATGCCTACTGAATGTTCACATCAAAGCCGTGTTGACACAATTGAACTCCGGTCTGCAACGAGAATTGCCGGTTTAATCATACAGGGGGCGTTGAAAAGAAAGGAGAGTCGGGGCGCTCATTTTCGAGAAGATTTTCCGCAACAAAATGACGAAAAATGGAGGGGCCATCTCCAGGTCCGTGTGATAAACGGAAAAGATGAGTGGGATTTTCAACCTCAGATCCAGGGAGAGTAAATGCGTGACATATTGAGTAAAGGCCTGAAACTAAGGAGGGACTACAAACATGGGTAACAAGCAATTCAAGGCTATGGTTGTCAACGAATCCGGTGATCACATCTTCACGAGAAAAATTACTACCAGATTTATTGATGACTTGCCTCTCCACGAAGTGCTTATCAGAGTGCATTATTCGTCGGTAAATTATAAAGACGCACTTTCAGCGTCCGGAAACAAGGGCGTTACAAAGAATTACCCGCATACTCCTGGAGTCGACGCCGCGGGCATCGTAGAGGATAGCTCGGTTAAATCATTCAGGACAGGAGACAAAGTTATAGTCACAGGCCATGATCTGGGCATGGATACACCTGGAGGGTTCGCGGAATATGTGCGTGTGCCGGCGGACTGGGTAGTTAAGTTACCAGAAAATATGTCCTTAAAGGAAAGTATGATCTATGGAACAGCGGGCTTCGCTGCAGCGCTTTCTGTATACAAACTCACGGGAAACGGGATTGCTCCTGAGCAGGGGGATATCCTCGTCACCGGTGCCCCAGGAGGAGTTGGAAGCGTTGCTGTATCAATTCTGGCGAAGTCAGGGTTCCAGGTCGTGGCTCTGAACGGGAAGATAGATCAGCGGGAATATCTCCTAAAACTTGGAGCGAGAGAGGTGTTGAGTGTCGAAGACGCCATGGACAAGTCCGGAAGACCGCTTCTTAAAGCGCTCTGGGCAGGTGTTGTCGATACAGTGGGCGGCGACATACTTTCGACCGCCATACGATCAACGAAATATGGCGGTGCCATAACTTCCTGTGGAAATGCAGCGTCTCCAGACTTACCACTTACCGTCTATCCATTCATCTTGCGTGGAGTCAATCTTCTCGGGGTCGAAACAGTTAATTGCCCTCTAAACGTTCGTCGCGAAATCTGGCGCAGGCTTTCTCAAGAATGGAAATTGGAGCGCCTCGACATGATTGCCACCGAAGTTTCCCTGGATCAATTAGACGAAAGTCTGGATCTCATATTGCAGGGTAAGCAAAAAGGAAGAACCGTCATCAACTTGATGAAATAGCATATACACAAAGGGGTTTCGGGAGAATACCCTGAATTGGTTATAGAAGGCAGGCGATCATGATTAACCATCGCACCAGAATCACTTAACGAATATCGCAAAAAGTATATGTCTGCCATGGAGATGATTTCATTGGAAATCGTTTCCCAAACCCTAAAAGAAGTTGGAATGGCCTATTATGAACCATATGTTCACAAAGAAGCATTCGAGAACGGTCATACCAGTATTTTCGTGTACCACCGCGGCCGATTGATTGGATTCGGTCGGGCTATTTCTGATGGGGTTTATCAGGCAGCCATCTATGACGTTGCTATTATCCCGGAGTTCCAAAAGAAAGGAATTGGAACCACAATTATCAAGAATATTGTATCGAATCTCCCCTCGTGCAATTTTATCCTCTATACAATGCCCGGGAAAGAAGACTTTTACAGAAAACTTGGTTTCCGCAAAATGAAAACTGGTATGGCTATTTTTATGAATGCCGAAAATATGAAATTGAGAGGCTTTACCGAGTGAAATGGAAATGTCCCCTGTTTGAGCCATATAATTATAAGTAGTCCATATTCTTTGCGCATCAGTCCTTGTGTAATCCTCTCTATAAGTCTCTTGTGGAGTTGTGGCTCTTTGTGTCTGAAATGACTTACAGCCAGCATCCAAGCGTTAACGTTACCTTTGTGATTGCCGTCATACTCAGGGATGGTGAAGTAAGCGTCATTGAGTTCAAATGCCTTGATAACCCTCATGTTCGATTCCTGGGCGGGCCCAGACAGATAGCACAACATCCGAAATAGCTAAAAGTATTTCCTGGAAATCAATCCAAGTCAGAAGAGAGTATTGTTTTTTCCAGATTTCATTATTATTGTCAAACGCACGAAAAAAACGTTAGTCGGATAACCAATCTTACAGTACAAATGGACGCGAAATGGACGAAGATCCTATAATAATCGCCGCAATGATGGCCGAGGAAGAAAAACGGCGCCTTGAGAGAAAAGACGCTGAAAGAAGAAAGAAGCCGCTTCTCGACCCCTATCAGCCGTTCCAATCCGATCAACCGGGTGGTGTTTCGAGGCTTGGATGGATAATTATTGGAATTATAATTGTCGTCATCTACTTAATATTTCGCTTATAACCGATTTTAAAGCTCGCAAATACAGGGGAAAGGTCCTTACATATAAAATGGCATAGAATTTGTGGGACATTGAAAGGAACTAGAACTCCAGCCCTGGCAGATCTCGTCCTCTACAGACGGCACTTGCTGACTTAGCTTCGGAGATCTGCCAATATTGGCTTTAGTCCCGATGATGGGGGGATCATTTCTCTGATCTCGCGTGGGCATGAGACCCATTGCAGATCTAATTGGGATCGAAGACTAGCCACCAGCTCTCAGTTTTTTCACATCCTGAGTCGACACAGCTTTGCCGCCGAATCCCCAATCCCCGCTCTTGACTTCTTCCACAATGACCACCGTCTTGTCACGGAGCTTCTCACCTTCTATCGAAACCAACACATCTGTTACCTTCTCGATAATGTGTTTCTTTTCTGCCTCAGAAAACACCCCTTCAATTACCTTTATCTCAGCTAGTGGCATTGTTTTTTACCTCCTTGGGTTCGTTGACGAACCATGAGCCAATGTGCACAGCTCAGGGTCGATGTTCTTTGTCTTTTGGATGCCTAACCGACGACTCAGGATTCACAGACGCCAGGGCAACAGGAATATTTCCGCTTTTGAATATTTTTACTGCTGAAGTGGAACCCTTTTGATTTTGCGGTGTCTACCCATTTAAATCCGGAGATTTCCGGTTGGAAGATAAGTTGGCAGGAGCCTAAGAGCTTCAGATTTTTTAATCTTCCCCAACTTCCATTCATCGAATTCTGTTAAACCCGCCGCCTTAACGGCGGGTTTAACTTTTATGTGATAAACTGAGTTTCGGTCCGATCAAAAGAAACCTGCCTCAAAACCAATTCTTGCTACAATCTACCTTGATACCCCATAAGCCTCTGCCTTAAATATCCGAAACTCAAAAACCTATTCCCATTATCTATATTTCACTGGGAATTTTTCGCTGGCCCATGTGTATTCAGGGATTTTTTGTTGCTCTTGAAGATGCTGGTTCCTTAATAATTGACACCATCCGCAATAATAGTTTTACTATTTACATATAATCAGTTCCCAACGGCAGAGCGTTACATAAAGAATTTGTTTGGATTTTGGTAAGTAAGAAATTCTTCGTTTTTGATTCATGCCTTTGACGAGGAGGAAGTCATGTCACTGTCAAACAAAGCGAAATATGTGTCACTAATGGTCCATAGCTCTCACGAGACTCTGGAACTAGCTGATCAGGGGATCGCCGAAACTCATGTATTAAAAGACACGGTCAAGGAACTGGTTGAAGAGAGAAGAGTAGATCCTGAAAAACTCAGAGTGAACATTGATCAAAGCATGATCCAGGTCGGAGAAATTCTTTCTGCCGTTGGACAGAAAGTAAGCGAGTCCTGGGACATCAAGAATGTGTCTGTGGGCCTGAGCATAAATGCAGAAGGTTCAGTTGGAATTGCCACTGCCGGGGTAAAAGCCTCGTTGGAGGTCACTTTTACGCCACGAAAGAAGACTGAAGAATTAGGCTTCTGATCTATCCCGTGTTCTTCAAAAGCCTGAATGTAGCGTTCACCTTGTTCGCTGTTATCTGTTGTCCCGGAATTTTTCCCTCACTCGCGAGAGGGAAAATCTTGTCTATTAGAAGTTCTGATTAGGGCCGTTTGGGAAAATCAAGCATATATGTCCTTGACAAACAGGGTTCATTGCTGAATTTCCATGCACCATGATATCCTTTTTCTGTGCCTCACGGGCTCCTAGGCAAACTTTCCAAAGCATAAAGGCCCAGCCCAGCCGGCGACATCGTTTTTGTTTCATCAATCATCTTAGCATCAACATTATTTTGTTCGCGAGAAACAGGTCCTATCAAGGTAATGCTACTAGTGTTCCTCATCGAATTCTAAGTCTAAGCTAGAGGTCTTCTCCATGAGGTAATGAAAACCCAAAGATAGGGCATCCCACATAAAATGACTACATTATGATTAGAAAGACCTGTAGGAAAACATTGGGTGATATCATGATATATGGATGTGTTTTTTGTAATAAGGTTTGGTGTCGTAAGGACAAATATGAAACATTAGATGTCCAAAATTTAGATATAGAAAACAGAACTGATATAAGCCACGGAATTTGCCCAGAATGTTTTCAGCGACAAAAAGAAGATAAAGTGCATAATCACCAGAGAAACAAAGGTTATGATGAATGTTATAATAGACATGAGGACTGCGCAAACACTTCTTGTATGTTTAGGCCTACATGTGGCGAGAAAGCATTGAAAGAGTGGCGAGCTGACATAGTGGTCTTAGCAAGTTGATTAACTGATTCGTTCATATAGGGGAGCCTTCCAGGGCTCCTTTGGATATGAACCTTTTTGAGCGGATCTCGGCGTCCATTGTGAACAAGGACTTCATAACCCTGTTCAAGTAAGTGTTTCACCATTGGCTGCGCTAATTGGCCCACGCCTATGAATCCCAATGTCTTCCCTTGCATTGCAATCCCCTTTAACGGCTATACATAAACACAATGAGACCTGCCTCAAAAAAATGTTACGCCTGAGAGATTGTCTGGTGTGGAGGGCATATAATTGTGGCTATAAACGGATTAACCGTGAAATAACATAAAGGGGGATCAGGTATGGATGACAAAATCAATGGAATTATGGCCCGCCTCTTTAAAGGAATCCTAACCGACGACGAAGCAATGGACGAAGGATTAGGAAAACTTTTTAAAAAATTATCTCGGGAGGACGCTGAAAAGATTGACGAAATTCTTTCTAGGGAAGGGTCATTAGCTCTTTACGGATTCCAGGATTTTGATGATTTTTTAACCGCTCTGGGTAGGGGTGAACAAAAAGCGAAAGACGCAATGACTGAGATTATCGGTACACTTAAAATTACCAGTTAACCAGAAGTAGAAATCCCCGGCCAGGGACTCAGATTTTGAAAGGCCTTAGAACGTATGAATATCAAAATTATTTTGAACTTTCTGTCAATTGCTTTTTGCTAAACCAGATCAATACTATTATTAATAAAATGTCATTTATCGGAGGGCCCAATGAAAGTTAGACGTTTACTTGGTTTTTTCATAGCCCTGATTTTTGTCCTGACAACGGTGGCGGCTTTTGCCGCCGGGGATAGCTACGTTGTAATCAAGGACAAAAACGGTGTTTGCAGGGTTATCCAGGCCAAAGAAAAAACACCTGCGACGATAGCAGGCCCATTCAAGACCAAAGAAGAAGCGGTAAAAGCAAAGGAAAAGGAATGCCCTAAGGCATCTAGTCAGCCAAGTAAACCTACCAGCCCACCTAAAAGATAGGCACTGGTTTTCTACCCACATTCCGGGATTATTTCTCTGACCTTGGCGGCCTGCGCTAGGACCTTTCTTATATTTGGACCGAATTCTTACCGTCGCTCCACGCGCAATCTACAGAGTTGTTCGAACACGGCCATCATGGACGGGTACTGAGTTCACAGAAGATTTGGGAATTGTCCAGGAAAAAACTCCACGGAGGTTCAATATGGAGTTCTTTGAGGAAGCTGCAGATGAACTCCTGAAAAATGTCTTTTCAGGTCAGGATACCCAGAGTGGCATGTTGGAAAGCATCATGGGCATCCTCAACAGTTCCGAGTCCGGCGGCGCTGAAGGACTTTTAAACATTTTCAACGAGAAGGGGCTTGGCGAGGTAATGTCTTCATGGATTGGTAAAGGAGAAAACCTTCCGATTTCTCCGGAACAAATCCAGCAGGTCCTGGGAAGAGATCAAGTTCAGCAGATCGCGGAAAAGCTGGGGATTTCGCCGGAAGAGGCATCGAGCGGCCTGGCGGAGATGTTACCCCAGATTGTGGACAAACTAACGCCTGAAGGCTCCCTGCCAATCCAGGACTTGCTTCACCAAGGTTTGGGCTTGATTGCGGACAAGCTCTTCGGCAAGTGACCTTGGCGAACTTCTCCACCAAGGGTTTGCCGTGAGATAGTCTGACGGTCTTCGTCTCCCATAG
>CAVQDX010000034.1:0-9045 GCA_963711335.1 uncultured delta proteobacterium
ATTCCAATATTATTTACATAGACGCTGACAGAAACGTGATTTTGGACTGTCTCCACCATATTCCAGACAAAGCCGATGGAAATAGAGCCGTTTATCCTGGTCTGAACTACCAACTTCCCCCAAAAAAAACAAACGAGAGGTCTCCTTCAGCTAGCAAACGTACATTTCTTGAAACGGTTGATCCTATTCCTGGATCAACTTCCCTGAGAGCGCTATCGTTGTCGACCGAGACTGGACAAATCGAAGTCGCTGTGTCTTCTCCGACCAATGTTAGGGTTGACGCTTTTTACAGTAATTTGCTCACCGGCGCGTTAATCCAAAATTTGCGACGTGAGGTTTCCCGACCTGTTCGGATGAAAATCCGTTCACTAGAAACCAGAAGTCGCAAAATTGAGAAAGACATCGAACGACTCGAAAAATACGCTCAGCAGGGAAAATATGGCGAACTTCTCAAAACAGTTTTGGGTAGTGTTAGAAAAGGCGCTTCAAAAGTCGGCGTGACAGATTGGGAGACTGGTGAGACGGTCGATGTTCCCCTCAATCCCGCCTTGGCTCCAGTGGTCAACATGCGGAAGTTTTTCGCCCTTTCGGCAAAAGGCAAACGAGGAATTCTTACTGCCAGGGATAGGCTGGAACGTACTTTAGAAGAGAAGAAAGCGCTCGAAGATGCGCTATTTTTTGTTGAGGAGGCTCAAACTCAGGAAGAACTGGAATCCTTGTCTTCAGAGACAAATGTGAATCGAAAAATAGATCAGGGTTCACTTCAGAGCCAAAAGAAGAAGAGTCCTGTTCAGCGTTCCCAAGCACCTTTTCGTGAGTACATCAGTCCATCAGGCCTAAAGGTGTTCGTCGGCAAAAGTTCATCGGGAAACGATTTTATTCTCAGGAACAAAGCTCACGAAGGGGACACATGGTTCCATGTCAAGGACGCTCCAGGTTCGCACGTCATTCTGACCTCCAGGACCATCGTTGAGCTTGCTAGCCCTGACTTGCTTTATTGCGCATCACTAGCCGCTCTTCATTCCAGATTGAAGAATTCAGCAAAGGCAGAGGTAATTTACACTGATGTCAAAAATGTGTTGAGAGTAAAAGGAGGAGCTCCGGGCAGGTCACGGTAAGGAATTACAAAACATTGATCGTTGAACCGGGAGAAGAACCTGCAAATTAGGCGGCAAATGTGTATTGGGCCCGCAAGAGGATCTATTCAGGAAATCATGCGGGCCCAGTTGATGGGTGGTTATTTCTTCATGATGTCTTGTTTTGTTACGTTCATTATCCTTATTGCTTTATTCTTACCATCTATAACTTTATAGGCAATTCTGACGATGTCTCCAGGAACAGCCTGTTTACCGATGAGTGCGTTCTGACAGGTCGAAAACCAGTGTCTTACCGGTTGGACTGCCATATTTATTCTGCGGAGTAAAATTTGTGTCATATTCCTCAATGGTTATTAATTTGGTGTTTAGGTCATTGGTTACGGTTTTGCCCTGTGCTACTTCCGCTGCCATGGCGGGAAGCGCCAGAAGGAGAAGAGTTAAGACGCAACCGATATAATACAAGCAAAGTCTCTTTTTCATTTTTACCTTACCTCGTTATCTGATGCGGCCGTTAGACCTGATGAGAAGCGGCCTTCTTTTCCCGCAATTCTTTGGCCGCGCCACTAAACATTATCCAGCAAATGTAGACACAAATGCTTCCTACCGCTCCTAATATCAGCACTGTCGCCGCCATATCAATTTTGTACTGCTTCAGAATTATGGAAATCATACACGCTAGAACCGCCAGACCAAAAGCGATTCGGATTCCATATCCCTTGGCGTATTTTGTGGCGACGGTTCCAATCTGCGCCCCAATGGCCGCGCCGCAAAGCATCACGAACACTGCGTAGAATTTCAATTCGGCCTTTGGCTCCATATGTGAATGTTCCATAAAGCCCTGAAATCATAACCTCGAAAAGGTCTGTTCCAACCGCTATATGAGTTGGGCAACCAATGAGGTAAACGAGGGCGGGCATACGAATCAAGCCACCGCCAATTCCTAGAAACCCTGCAAGTATGCCTGTGAGGAAACTTACTCATAATCGGCAACCAGGCTGAACACGTAAATCCGGCAGTTTTGAAATGAACCATTGGGGGAATCTTGATCCGATGAAGTGTTTTATACCACGTGATGCCTTCGGCTCCACGCTCTCCAATATCTCCAGCTTTCCTTTTCTTGTCCGCTTTGTAGTAATCATAGAAAACCATGAAACAAATTAGGGCAAGGAGCACTAACATAGACCCATCGCACAACCGGACCCACTTGGCCTAAGCGTTCAAGGTACATGACTATCTGAGCGCCAATTTCTATACCAACAACAGTTCCTATAATCATTATGCAGTCCGAGCTTGTAATCGACATTTCCAAATTTCGCATGTCGAAATGTTGAGATCATCGATTTGCCGGCTATATGCGCTATGTCGGTCCCTATTGCGAAAGCCATTGGGAATCCCAGGATGTTCAGACCGGGAGTAACCATCCAGGCCCCGCCCATACCAAAGAATCCGCCGATACATCCTACAGAGAAGCCTATCAAGACCAATCCAGGCCAGAATATGTCCACGCCTGAAATGGGCATATACATTGTGTACCATTCCAACATTTTTTCCTCCTAGCTGATGCGTTTTACGGTGATTCCGAGTGAGATCGGCATCAATGCTCGACAATTTTTCTGGATGTCAGATCGATTCCAACTCGTTTCATGATTTGATCAGTGATTAGACCCAAGGTTACCCCCATGAAAGCGGTTATTATCGTGCACTCAAGTCCGAACCATAGGGGGTTAGTGTTGTAAGAATCCACGAAGTATCTGGCCCATCCGTCACCAACCCTTCGACTGTCCGCTACAACGATGAGCATTTCTGCAGCAGGGCCCGCCGCCCTTACAAGCTCCGGTAAAAATACGGTGAAAACGGCTGCGCCCAAAGCGAGCGCCTTACGAAAATGTTTTCCCATTATCTAGACCTCCTTGGAGATTTCTGATCACATAGCGTTACAAATGTTTGTGATCTGTCTGCCATATATGATGCAACCCTTATGCCAGGAAATTGGGAAAAGTATTGGAGGTCTAAATCAGATGATATAGAGAGCTTGAGGAAAACGAGGTTCAGAGAAGCCCACAGATTTGAGTAATAGTGTCCGTTTTTTTTACAACGTGTAAAAAGCAGAGCCTGAAGGAATCTTTTTTACATGGAGATAGCTCGGAATTATCAACGGTTTGCGGGAGATCCGGCCATTCGATAGGTTTCTGTGCGTCAACATCTTGAGGCACAATAATTGCTCCGGCTAGACCTTGAGGCCAGATCTCGCCCGAATCGAAAATGGGTCATCCCAGGAAGGTACAATTTATGTCCAAGATCCTGACCAGGATTATGGAACTGATAAAGCCCCTGAAAAGAAAGGACAAGCGACTTGCCAATGATAAAGTGTCCCGTATTTTTAGGTTTAAATACGCCTGCTTTAAAGATTTGCTCGCTTCTAACGCTGAGATGCTCGACATAATAACTGATATTGAGCAGAAACTTCGTGGCCAAAACATTTTCGGCATGTCCTATGTTAAGACGCAAGTGGCGCGCTGTGTTTTTCACACACTCAGAATGGTAAAAAGTCTGGATGATCTTTCACGTCACAACTATCCCATGCTTTTCCAATCTCTTGACGAAATCAACAATCGGATCAACGAAGAGCTTAATAGAGGTCAGGATCTCCAGATCACGGATTACACTCTGCCCTACTCAGAGATAACCAAAGAAATGGCTGACTGGGTTGGCGGAAAGAACGCTAACCTTGGAGAGTTGAGAAATAGGGTTGGATTAGCCATACCGGAGGGCTTCGCAATTACAACCGTGGCGTGCGGCTATTTTCTCGAATCAAATGATCTCCTGGATCGGATAACAAGGCTAAGAGTAAATCTTGACCCGGAGGATCCGGGCGCTATTAACACAGCCAGTGAACAAATCCAGGATCTCATATTGAAAGCCCAGGTTCCACAAGAGCTTAAAGACGCTATCATGTCATCCTATGACGCTTTGGTCACAATGGTTGAAAACCGAGGCGGCCATGTCCAAAACTGGAAAATTACGTGTGGCTATGCGCAGCAGCGCCATAGGTGAAGACAGCGCTCTTTCTTTTGCCGGACAATATGTGACTATTTTAAATGTTACCGAAAGCAAAATAATTGAGGCTTATAAGGAGGTAGTGGCAAGTCTGTATAATACCAGGGCCTTAACCTACAGACTGAATAAAGGAATAAGAGATGAAGACATCTCAATGAGTGTGGCGTGTATCGAGATGATAGATTCCGAAGCCAGTGGGGTCATGTACTCAAGACATCCATTCGATATGTCCAAGGATGAGGTCCTAATCAACGCTGTATGGGGACTGGGGCCATACGCTGTGGATGGCGTTGTAAACCCGGACAATTATTTTGTGTCAAAGGGCGAAGGTCTTACGATAATAAATAAGTCAATAAGCGCAAAACCCGTTCAATTGAAGTTGAAGGAGGGTGGAGGAGTCGAGGAAGCCGAAGTTGCGGAACCCAAACGAAGCGAGGCTTGTCTCACGGATGGGCAGATAAAGGAACTTTCGGGTTACGCTATCAAGCTTGAAAACCACTACCATTGCCCGCAGGACATCGAATGGGCCCTCGACCGGTTCCGGTAGATTGCTGATTCTCCAGGCAAGGCCATTACGAATAGAGGATATTGTAGAGAAATCCGGCATCGAGGCTTTTCCAGCCGTAGAAGGCTATGATGTCATACTTGAAGGGGGATCCCCTGCGTTTCCAGGAATTGGATATGGCCTGGCCCACCATGTGAAGACGGATGCGGACCTACTGGATTTCCCCACCGATGGAATTTTGATAGCCCCTCACTCGACACCTCAGTTTGTGATCGTCATGAAAAAAGCTTCGGCTATTGTTACTGATGCCGGCAGTGTCACGGGACATATGGCGTCCCTTGCGCGTGAATTCGGCACGCCGACTCTGCTGGGGATAGATGGCGCCAGCAGGGTTATCAAGCAGGGGGCTGAAATCACCGTGGACGCATACTCGGGAAGAATTTACTCAGGGAAAGTTCCGGAACTACTGTCAATTCAACGAACAAAAGAGTCGAACATGCGAGATACGCCGGTCTACCAGGCGCTCCAGAAAGTTTCGGACCTGATAATACCATTGCATCTCGTAGATCCCAGAGCCTCTAACTTTGCTCCTGAATACTGTTCAACACTTCATGACATTATGCGCCTGGTTCATGAACTTTCTTACAAGGAAATGTTTAAAATAAGTGACATCGTTTCTGAAACTGACGGCGCAGGCGCAAGGAGATTGAGGGCCCCTATCCCGCTAGATTTGCACATAATAGACCTGGGAGGTGGATTCAAGGAAGTGTCCAGCAGGGCAAGGTTTGTTTCGGTAGACGAGATTTCATCGGTACCCCTACAAGCCCTTCTTTCAGGGATGTTGAGAGAAGACCTGCGTCAGCTCGGGTCTAAACCTATTGATCTTGGAGGTTTCTTTTCCGTGATGAGGGAGCAGATGTTTGCTCCAAATGCCATGGCAGAACGTTTTGGAGATAGGAGTTACGCCATAATCTCTGACAGATATCTCAATTTTAGCTCCAGGATAGGTTATCACTACAGCGTGCTTGACGCATTCTGCAGTGACTCCACCAACAAAAATTATGTGACATTTTCCTTTAAGGGAGGGGCTGCGGACGACATCCGCAGAAATAGACGCGCCCGATGCATCGGAGTCATTTTTGAGGAAATAGGATTTCAGGTAGAGACACGCGAAGACAGAGTAGACGCGCGATACTACAAATATGATGAGGCTGAAATCCGGGTGAAATTGGACTTGATAGGCAGATTGCTCCAATTCACCAGGCAGATGGACATGTTAATGCAGTCTGAGGCTAGTGTAGCGGCTATCGCTAAGAGTTTTCTGGATGGTAAGTATCATCTGGACCCAGAGTTTTGGTCTCAGTTGAATTCTTAGGCTGGTATCAAGCGAATTTCAGGGAATGAGCTTTTTTCTGGCAAGCTTTCTATCAAACGCCGATTCTATTTTTTCGAGTAGAGTTTCCATGGAATAGGGCTTGAGAAGATAGTCGTAAGCTCCGTTTTTGATGATGCTTCTTGCTGTATCGACGGAAGCGTGGCCGGTTAGCACTATGACTTCGATATCGGGATCAACTTGCTTAATTTCAGGCAGCGCCTCTACACCTGTCATGTCAGGCATTTGAACATCCAGGATGACAATGTCATAATGATTCTTGCGCAATTCTTCCAATGCCTGGATTGCGCTTCCACAGGTATGAGGCTTCCAATCCCTCGGCAAGAAGCAGTTTTCTCATGGTTGAGCGGAAGCGCTCTTCATCGTCTACAATAAGCACTTTTGGTTTCACATTCATGTCAATTTGTCCCCGGCTCTACCTAAGCTTAGTGGAAGGCTAACAGTGAAGAGTGTTCCAGTTTCGGGCTGGCTTTTTACCTCTATGCGCCCCCCTAATTCGTCAATAACTCCTCGGCAAATCGCCAGGCCCAGTCCGGTTCCCTTACCTTTCTTCGTGGAAAAAAACGGGCGAAAAATCTTTTGAATGTTTTCTTCTGAAATTCCACATCCGTTATCTTGAATGGCTATGTCAACCCAATTGTTCTCTTTAAGGCTGGTCTTTATCTTTATTATTCCTTTTTCTCCAACCGCCTGCTTGGCGTTCATTAAAATGTTTAACAACACCTGCCGGATCAACGGACCATCCGACAGAATTACAGGCGCCCTTGGGTCAAGTTCCAGGGTGACCTCAGTTTTTGATGCGGATTTTTCTCTTGTGGCTATTTCGTAGACCGTCCTGGTTACTTCGTTTATGTCTATTTTTTGAACTACAATGTTCAACTCCCTCGCCATGCTTAATAATTTCGTGATGATAAGGTTACAACGTTCTACCTGTCTCTGGATCTCCGACGATGAATCCAGACAATCTTCTATCTCGTTTTGAGTTCCAGAATCCCGAGACAACTTCTTGCGGAGTAAGGTGTCAATCCATGTGGCTTCTTGAGCTATTATTGCCAAAGGATTATTAATTTCGTGAGCTATCCCTGAAGCGAGTTCATCAATCGAAGAGAATACCTTTGGACGGGCGACCTCCGGTGGCTGATTAGTTTCCGAGTTCGGTTTCGAGAAACTTCCCGACAGAAAAAATCTAACCTGAAGAAACAGCAGGCAAGCCAGCAGGATTACGGTCACTCCCAAAACAGGTTTTTCCAAATAGAAAATCGGGATGGCGATTGTTCCGACCAACAAGGGTGTAAGATAATGCGTTTTTGGATTAAATTTCATGTGTCATTCGGGACGCGAACGTAAAGGCGTGAACCAGGGTAAAAAAAACCTCAACAAAACAATTTTAAGCTCCACGATCCTGCTCAATAACTTTCCGTTCGTAAGCCTGAATGATCAAGCCCAACAATTCAGCAAAGGGAACCGGTTTCATGACATAGTTGTAGGCGCCAAGTTGCAATCCCTGAATGCCAGCCTCAACTGATCCATGCCCAGTCAGCATTACTACCTCAGTGAGAGGATTTTTCTTTTTAATCTCCCTCAGGACTTCTATCCCGCTCATTTTTGGCATTTTCACGTCGAGAACAACAACATCCGGAGGGTCGCGATCAAGGATTTCGAGTCCTTCCTGTCCACTGGTGGCGCCTTCCGCTTTCAGACCTTTGTCTTTCAAACGCTTGACCATTGTTTCGACAAAATCAATTTCATCATCTATTACCAGAACTTTGAATTGGTCCATGGTTTGTCACCCCACGTCTTGACCTTTTGTTTTCGAAATAAATTCGACTTGTCTTGGAACGCCTCCATTCTTGGGAATACGAATGTAGAAAGTTGTTCCATGGCCTTCTTCGCTTTCAACCTCAATGAGCCCACCAAGTTTTTCCATTATCCCATAGCTGATGGAAAGCCCCAGACCCGTTCCTTCATCTGGTTTCTTGGTTGTGAAAAACGGGTCAAAAATTCGTGATATTGCTTCTTTTGATATTCCCGGCCCATTATCGGAAACTTGAACAGTGAGTTGCCCTGGATTCCTTGGGTCGAACTGAGTCCTTACTTTTATAAAGCCCGACTGGCCTACAGCGTCGATTGCGTTATCAATTATATTTAGGAAAACTTGCTGGAGCTGGTTGGGGTCTGTGGAGACTTTGGGAAGGGTTTCCTCGTATTCCGTTTGAATTTGAATGTCTCTGAAATGGGCTTCATTCTCGAGGAAAGTTATAGTTTCGGACACCAGGTGATTTATGTCCACCATTTCCTGGGTAGTTTCCATTCTTCTTCCGAAACGCAGCAAACGATGGGTGATTTCTCGAGACCGATTGACCTGACGTTCAATTTTTTTTATGCAGCCTTCAAATTCCTGCAAATTCTCCGATTTCTTGATTTCTTCGCTCTCAAGCAGGTCTTTCATCCATCCAGCCTGATCCCCAATAATTTGGAGAGGATTATTTATTTCATGCGCTATTCCAGCGGCCATTTTGCCAAGAGCCGCCATTTTGCTGGACTGAATCATCAAGTCCTCGCTCTTGGATTTTTCTTTCTCGATATCAATCAATCTTTTGGTCATCAACCTAGTTGTGAACACTGTCCCGAGAACCACGAGAACAACTCCACAGAAAAGAATCAACGCTTCTATATAGTGGGCTCTGAACAGAAGAGACATTTCCTCCCTGGGATCCTCCTTCACGACCAGAACCCACTGGAGCGGGAGTGAAATAGGAATAGCTCCAAAAAGATTTTCATCTCCTTTATAGTCCATTAATTCAATCGTAGCCGCGCGCAATGAGGAGAAGTCCGGCGCATTGGGATGTTCCAGGAGCTTGCCGGAGAATCTTGGAGTAGTCTGTAAAATATTTTCCCTGTTAATTAGAAAAGCGTCTCCATGCTTGCCAATCTGAGCTCCTCTAACAATCTCATCAATAATAGCGGAATTAATAGTTGCTCTAAGAATCCAT
>CAVQDX010000035.1:0-7364 GCA_963711335.1 uncultured delta proteobacterium
ATGAGATTATTCAAATAGCGGCCAAATATGGCGCCGGAAATCTGCGTGTTTTTGGGTCTATTGCTCGGGGAGAATCGGATGATCGTAGTGACATAGATATTCTTGTCGATATGCAGCCTGATAAGAGCCTACTTGATCTTGCCGGACTTCTGATCGAATTGAGGAAGGCGCTTGGTGTTAAAGTGGATGTTTTTACCGAGAGCAGCCTGAAACCGAGAATCAGGGAACGCGCCTTGAAAGAGTCAGTTCCTCTGTGAGAGACGCTGGAGAAAGATTCAAGGATATTCTAGAGGCCATTGAGGATATCGAAAGATATGTCTCAAAAGGGAAAGACGCCTTCGATAATGACGAATTGATCCAAAGTTGGTGTTTAAGACATTTGCAAATAATTGGGGAAGCGGCGAGATCAATTTCAGGCCAAATAAGAACCAAACTAAACAAATACCCTGGTCAAAGATAATTGCCATGAGGCACATAATTACTCATGAATATTTTCGTATTGATAAAGCCTTAGTTTGGTATATGTCTCTAATGATTTGCCCGAGTTGAAGCGACAAATTCTGATGGCAATGAAGAAATTCACCGAAAAAAGTTAGATCAAACCTGAACAATACGCCCCTGCCTGTCCTGTTAGGATTATTCCGACTAATTGAAACCTTTTTCCCCGATAGGCATCAAATATATTGTGGCCAATTAATACCGGGGAGGTCAAAATGAATTATTGGACTGAAGCCGACGAACTGAAAACTTACTTGAATGAAATAGAGCGCTATCCCGTGCTTACAAGAGAGCAAGAGCTTGAACTGGCTAACCGGTACAAGGGTGGCGACGATGATACGGCTGTAAACGACCTGATAACCTCTAACCTGCGTTTTGTCATCAAGGTAGCGTTAGGGTACCGGAACTATGGTATAAAGGTCATGGATTTGGTTCAGGAGGGAAACATAGGCCTGATAAAGGCTGTTGAAAAATTTGATCCTGACAAGGGTTACAGGCTGATATCGTATGCGGTCTGGTGGATCAAGGCATACATCCAGAACCATATTATCAGGTCATGGTCCATGGTCAAAATGGGCACAACACAGGCGCAGAGAAAATTATTCTACCGCGTCGGCGACCTACCCGAAGCGACTGATTTTGATATCCATCTGGATAATGTGTCAAAGTTGGCGGACAGGATCAATGTTACAGACGATGAAGTAATCGATATGGCCGCCAGACTTAAAGCCAGAGATCTTTCTCTGGATGAACTTCTGGGTGACAGTTCCCGCGATTCATTCGCGGATACGCTCAGAGATGAGCGGGCAGACCAGGAGAGGGACCTTGCAGAGAAGCAGGAGCTTCAGAACTTGAAACGATGGGTAGATGAGGCTGTGGATAAGCTGAATCCACGTGAAAAATATATAGTTGAAAGACGGATACTGTCCGACGAACCTGAAACTCTGAAAGAATTGGGGAAACACTTCGGTGTTACGAGGGAGCGAGCGCGACAGATTGAACGGGCCGCGTTACAGAAGTTAAAGGGTAGATACCAGGCGTCGGAACTCGTAGCCGCATAAGCCTAATAAATAAGGCGAAAAAGATGATTCGATGAGGGTCGGTCTAAAAAGGACCGGCCCTTTTATATTTTAGCCGCTAATCACGATAAGAAGGCGCCTGGATCGGTTCGTGCTGATTTACTTGGGGTTTGAATGGGCTTTCTTTGCCGTCTTTGGTGACGAACTGAGCGTCCAGAAGGCTTGAGCATCCACCCAGGAAAAATGTAAGGCTTAGCATGATCGTAATGAGAGCTTTCATCGTTAGGCAGGCTGAACCCTTTCCTTGAATTGATTTGGCTCATTATATCATTTCCGCGCTTGAGAATAAACCACCCAACGAAAGCGCCATCGGAATGATCCCCCGGAGGAGCCATGTGTTTTGATGCCATCTTGACGGGACCACACGTGGAGCGTCGATTACAAGAACATTGTTACTTATAGTCTTTGTCTTTAGGCGCCACTGTTGAGCTTCCTTACGAACCAGATTGTAAAAATCAGTCTTATAGTCGAGTTCTCGCCTGAGATCAGAGTATTGTTCCTCAAGCGATCTGGCCTTCGTGGAAGTAGCGTGTGAACCTTTTACCGAATGATCCACGGTCGTGGACTCCGCCCTACGGAAATATTCAATACGGGAGCGGACAAAATTTATCCTGCCCATGAGACTTATCATTCTCGGATGATTCATTCCCAGGGAACCCCCCAGTCCGGATTGTTCGGATTCCAGCTTTTCGAGATCCTTTTCCAGTCTGTCTGTCAGCTCTTTCTGGAAATCAGATCCGTGGCCGGGCCCGATCTGGTTTTCTGGGCGGCGCTGAGCTTGAGCGGCCCTGGAACTATTACACTCCAGCGAGTTCAAGAGACTAAAAACTTTCCCAAGCCGACTCTCCCTCGTGGCGTGAAAACCATTTTCAACCACAAAAACAAGAATCCCGGCCTCCGTTTCCTTCAGTTCAGATCTGATTTGTTCAGACGCTTCCTGCAGACTGTTCGCAGACTCAACAGTTTCCATCCTTCGCTTTTCAAGATTCCTGAAAGTGAAAGCCCGTAAGTACTGGCCCAAAAGCTCAGTGGCCAATTGTCCTCCAGTTACGGAGATCGAGATATCGAGCATGTCACACCCGTTTACGGGTTCTACCGACAGCTTGCTTCGGACATATTCCAGGGCTTCGGATTGCCTGTCGAGAATCGGTTCAGGCCGAGGCTGGTCCGTAGACGCTATCGCAAAACCGTTTGAACTGGCTATAGCCATGCGTAATTCGCTGAGATCATGAGGCTTTAGTGAGGCAATCACGGATTGGGCCAGGTCCAGTGACTGAAACGCCTCGACATGTTCCTTGAGGCTACTGCTCTGGACACTCACGGATTTATCCGGGAACCAGGCTCTAGGATCAAATCGATCTCGCAAATCGAGTATTTGTATGCGCGCCGTCGCTGTACGCCTTGGTGTCGCAAAGAGGCTGTGAGCCGATAATGTCCCGATAGCCCACAGGATTAGGGGTAGAACGAACCACCCACGCCTGCTGACAACTTTCTTCAGAATGAAATTCATCGGTCCCCCCGACGTAAGACAAGAAATGATGGAATAGATTTTATCAGGTCAAGTTATAAGTTGTGACGCGAGTATAACACTATTGGCTCGAAATCACAAGATAAACGTGAGATAATCTTAGTGCCGAATAAATCAGGTTTCTGTTGTGATCAAGCATCATGTCCGATTTATAGAGTCAAAATGGAGGCGCCTCAGCGGCTGAAGAATTTGCGCTACAGATTTTAACCATTGCCCTAATAGCCCTAATCAGCGATAATTACACGTGGATTTCGGGAGACATAAAGGCGTGAAATGGACAAGGCTGTCGAAGAAAAAAGAGAAGAGATTCTACAGATCGCCGACAAATACGGTGTCACACGAGTGAGTGTGTTCGGGTCACGCGCAAGAGGAGATTATAGCTCGAACAGTGACGTTGATTTCCTTATAGAGGTAGACAATAGTCCGAGAGCGCCGTGGTTTCCGGGAGGACTCGTTGCAGAACTGGAGATGTTGTTGGGGAAGCGTGTCGATGTTGTAGAGATCGATGCGATCAACCCCGGTATTCGCGACAATGTCATACAAGAGGCCCAGCCGCTGTGAAATCCGATCTGATTCACCTGGACCATATCCTGGAATGTATCGACGGTATTCAGGAATACGCCCTCCCTGGAAAAGACTTTTTTCTCAGTGATCGAAAAACTCAGAAGGCTACGTTGCGGGAACTTCAGGAACTTGCGGAATCTACCCAGCGTCTATCGTCAGAACTCAAGGGAAAATGCCCTAGCATTCCGTGGTTCGCTATAGCGGGATTCAGGAACGTTTTGGTTCATGACTATCTTGGGATAAATGTGCGTCAGGTTTGGGACGTCATTGACTGTGACCTTCCTCCGCTCAGATCTGCCATAAAAAAGTTACTTTCAGAATTGTAGATTTGTGATTGGCGCCACTTATTTTATTTTTATCGGGGAGCTTTCAATCCAGTATTACGGGGTCAACCTCTGTGGCGAAAGAATAAGCGATTATCCCGAAATGAGCGATATAATCCCGGGCGTTATCTTCTATCATCGGAGAGATCATGACGAGAGCCGTCGCTTTTTTCTTGTGTCTCTCCTGATAAAATTCAGCCTTTTTCACAAACAGAATGACGTCGGCTCTACTCAGGCTCGATTTAATTTCGATAATCATGAATTTGCCGTTTTTTAATACGATATCGAGTTCAATCTGTTCCGGACGACCGAAAACGATTCCGTTTTCATCAGGTTCAATTACATGCAGCACATTTAAGTCGGTATTTCTTTTGAAGATTCTTATCGATGCGTTGTGGAATGATTTTTCGGGCCCCATCCCCCATCGAGCTTCAAGAGCGCCAACGGTGGATGCAAAGAGATCTTCAAGCATCTCATCGGTAATTTCGACAATCTTCATCTTCGAAAGAGTATAATTAATTGCCTTTTGATTTTGTTCCCATCGTTTCTGGCTTTTCTCCCAGCGTTGCTCAAACGTCTCTTTCTCCACGAACCTGTCCTTTACGACGTTGTTGATCGCGTCGTGAACCCCTTCGTTTGTTTGAATTGTTTCGACGATTTCTTTTTCGATTTTGTTTGTAGTCATTTCATAACAGCCTTGGTCCCAGGCGTCCATCAATATGAACATCAATATGAACTGCGCCCCCACGGTATCGTCGTGGGTGTAATGGTAGCTCTTGATGTCCGTAACCCGTGATCAACAACCCATAGCGCTGGAGACTGTCTCAAAACACCTTTACAATTGAAAAACGGGCCGTCCGTAGGTCTAATTTTCGGAACGCCAGAGGTAGGAGGGATTCTTGATATGTTTCGGCCTAAAAGTTCAGTTTACAGGGTTGACCGACCTATATTCTATCCCCTATCTCTCAGCTAAACACAGTGGCTGTGTCCTCCAATGCTTATAGATTTTCTTGAGATTGATCGCTGCGCACACTAAAGACCACTGAATCTTGGCGCTTTCCAAACCGAACACGGTCCAACGATTAAAGCCCATGTGGTGTTTAATCCATGCAAATACCGGCTCCACTATGGCTTTTCTCATTTTCAGAACATTTATTTTTTCAGGGTCCCGCCTTTTTGAACGCTGACGGTTTATGGCTTTGTAATTCACATCAACACCGACCACCCGGCCATGTTTACCAGGACAACATTCACGTCTATGGGGACATTGCTTATAATCTTTACACTGGTAGCGGCGAGACTTGTTTTTATTACGGCCTTTCACTCTCATCTGGAGGTAAGTGAGCTTACCGCCATGAGGGCATATACAGCAGTCATTGGCCTCATCATATCTAAACCATGAACTGTGGTAAGCGTTGGCCTGCGGAGATCGTTTGAAACCAACCTCAGACCCAGGGGGATTGGTCAATACCTCGTAACCTCGCTCATCGGCTAGTCCTATTTGGGATCCACAATAATAACCCCCATCCGTAACATTCTCGTCAGCCACTGAACCAATATTCTGGTTGACTCGATCAAGCATTGGCACGAGCTGAGCGTTGTCATTACCTTCTTTGATTACGTCACAGGCCACAATCACACCATTGGTCTTGTCAGCGACTACCTGGGCGTTATAAGCCAGCTCAACGGTTCGTTGGCTTTTCATAAAACGGGCTTCCGGTTCTTGCGGATTAACACGTTTTTTACCCGTTTCCGCAAGTTCGGCCAATGCCGTGTTTATTATCTCTTTCCTCTTAGACGAGTCCCTTATCGATTTAGGTAACCGATATTGACCAGCTTCACGTTTTTCTGATCGTTCCACTTCATCGATAACTTCTTTGATTGATCCATCAAGCTTTTTAAGAAGCTTCTCCAAATCCTTCTTGCCCATCGCTCCCTGACGAGACGATCTGGCGGCAATCTTTGTGCCATCCAAAGCATTAATTACAAGCCCTATTAGCTCAGCTCTCAAAGCTACGAGAACTGTCTGTTTGAAAACATCCTTCAGAGGTTCTTTGTTATCTCTCCAAAACCTCCATAACGAGTTGTGATCCGGAGCGTTCATACCGGTGAGCCATATCAGCCCCATATGCTCCCGACAAGCTCTTTCAAGCCTACGAGTGCTGCGTATAGTGTTGATATAACCATACAACCAAACCTTCAAGAGCAGATCGGATCCGTAATTGGGCCGACCTGTTCCGCTTGCCGAATTTGGAAACCAAGAGCTGACAAATCCAAAGAATCTACAAAATCCCTTATAAACCTCGCAGGGTGATCTTCCCCCACCCAATCCTCCACAGAAGGAGGAAACATTAACGTCTGTTCATAGTCAGCCCTGATTTCTCTGCTCATCTTCGCCTCGCTTAACTTAATGATCTCCTTATAAATCAATCGCTCATCTATCGCGAGACAAAAAAGAGTTTTGAGACAGTCTCGCTGCTATGGGCTATATTCTGCGTGACCCCTCCGGGGTCAAAACATCAGCAATGTTGACAGAGAGCGCCGCCGTGGGGGAAACTACCGTGCCGCAATGCCAACATAACCAACCATATTGCCAAACAGCGCCTAGTAGGATTTCTCGTCGCTGCGCTCGCTCGAAATGACATTGGGGATATTATTACGTAGGGTGGGCTGTGCCCACCATGGTTTCTACGCGAAGATCATCCGAATATTGTCAAACCCAATTAATGTTCAATGCGAACGAGAAGTTGAAGCTGGTTGTCAAATATGGTACGCTCGTTGAACAACGGAAATGCGGCGATTTGGGCATACCTGGAACGACATGTAATAGAGCCATAAGTCATGCCAACTATTAGCATATTTTACGGGATCATTATCAGAATGTTTTTCGACGACCATGGCCCGCCCCATTTTCATGCGCAGTATGGGGAGTATAAGGCGACAATAGATATCGAGTCCATCTCGTTGGCAGAGGGAAAACTCCCCAGACGGGCCCTTGAATTAGTCCTGGACTGGGCTGAACTTCATAAGAACGAACTCCTTCACGACTGGGAACTGTGCAGGGAACACCACGTCCCAAGTCCAATTGAACCACTACAGTAAGAGGTTTCGAACAATGACCTATTACGATGTCGTAGAAGCGAAAGTAACAAAGCATCTGGAATTTACAGTCAAATTTGCCGATGGGGCCTCAGGAAGAGTGAAGATACTGCCTACGCATCTTCACGGAGTCTTTGCCAAATTGGCTGATCCAGATATTTTCGAACAAATACGAGTAACCGATGGATTTGTGTCCTGGCCCGGAAATATCGATCTGGCTCCCGACGCTATGTATGGCGCAATAAACAAGAAGGGGGAATGGGTGCTCTCCTG
>CAVQDX010000036.1:0-4816 GCA_963711335.1 uncultured delta proteobacterium
TCCAGTAGAGCGGAATTTATGACTTGATGTTTACCATGTTCGATATCTTGGGCGTCATCGCAGATCCTTTATCTGGATGGCTCCGATCGCTCCAAAGGCAAGGTTGTTATGCGAATAGATCCTCCAGAGAAATCGCTTTTTCTCGCTCCACGTTCTGTCGTTTTTATCGGGGTTTCACGTAAGACTGGGCCCGGATCTCTCAATCCAGTGGATAACCTCAGATCCTGGGGGTACAAGGGGGAAATCCATGTTGTCCATCCTCAGGCGCCTCACGTCGGAGACGTGCGCACAGTACAAAACGTAGCCTCATTAAAAAGTCCCGTAGACCTCGGGATCATCGCCACGCCCAGGGAGACAATTCCGGGAATCGTCAGAGACTGCACGGAAAAAGGCATCAAGGCTCTGATCGTAACGAACCAGGGTTTTGCTGAAGCTGATTCCAGAGGCAGCGAACTTCAGCGACAAATGCTGGACGCCGCACGTTCAGGGGGAACCAGAATCCTCGGGCCAAATACCCTCGGAGTCTCCAATGCGTTTGATCGCTTCAACTCTTCGTTCATGCCATTGGACCGGGAAGAAGTCCCAATAGGTGTAGCATGTCAGTCAGGAGTTTTTTTTGTCGGCTCATCTCAGCTCACCGGAGGAATGGGCATGGGTGTCGACATCGGCAATGGCTGCGATCTTGGTCTTGTGGACGCTATAGAATGGCTTGGGTTTGACGAGCGGATTAAGGCTCTTGCCATACACGCCGAAGGAATATCCGGTGGCAAACGTTTTCTGGAAATCACCAGTCAGGTTTCTCTACGAATCCCCGTAATTGCGATCAAGACCGGTCGCTCTCCATTAGGAGCTTTGACGGCTGCCACGCACAGCGGTTCGATGGCCGGACACGACCGCATAGCCGGAGCCGTTATGGCCAAGGCCGGCGTAATACGTGTGGAAGAAACTCAGGACATGAAGGATCTCATAGGCGCCTTTTTGCGCTTACCGCCCATGAGGGGCCGGAAAGTAGCCGTGATCACCCTTACCGGGGCAGGGGGGATAATACTGTTGGACGCCATGCATTTTTCCGGACTGACGCCGGCGAATTTAGGTCAGGATTCCCTGAAAACCGTGCAAGAACTATCCCCACCGTGGATGCCTATCGCCAATCCAATGGATATCTGGCCCGCCCTGATGAAGAACGGAATGCGGAAAGTCTTCGGCATTACCCTCAGAGACGCTTTAAATGATCCGAACGTGGACGGTGTAATTTGTCTGGCTTTGGGGTTGGATAGCGAGAATCAGCCATATTTCAGCGCTGTCGAAGAGATACAGGGTTTGTCAATGGACTCTCAAAAACCTATCATTGTGTGGGTGTACGGCCCACATGCCGAAGAGGCCCGAGCCCAACTAAACCAGAAAGGTCGCGCATTGACAGTTCCCAGCCTGGAACGTGGAGTAAAAATTCTCGCCAGGATGGCCGAATACGAGACATGGCGTCAAAATACCATGCAATAGGGGGCAATTCGCGTTCTCCAATCGGCGCCGCCCATCTTGACCCCAAGTATACAAAGACTAGGCCATTGTGATATTGGCCCTGTGTCGGCTTTTTCCCACCAGACTCAAGAACCAGATTCTGAAAACCATCCCGACAAAAACCAATTGCATGTAATCGAGCTGAAGTTGTTTTATAATCCTTGCGCCTTCGGATCTTTACTCCCGAGGCCGATACCGGTTTACTTTGTTTAGCGCCCCTGATTTGCAGAGTTTTACAATGATTGTCGATAGTCACTGTCACATTTTCACAGAACGCATTGTCAGCAATACAACCCCCAAAGCGGCAATGCTGAGTGAATTGAAGCTCAATACCAATGGAGCGCTTGAAAGATTGAGGCCTGAGTCGTTACAAGAGTCCCTGGAGAGAAACGGAATTGGGAAGTGCTTGCTGTTGCCAACGGCTGCGCCGGAAAAGGTAGTAGCCGAAAATGATAAGTTCATCAAAATAACCTCAAGGTTCTCACGTTTGCTTACTCTTGCGACTCTGCACCCGATCATGCCGGGTCTTGTCAATGAGATTGAGCGCATGTTCGATTCTGGAATTTCAGGATTCAAATTTTCAAGTTTTTCTCAGCGTTTTGATCTATTGTCTCCAGAATCGGGCGCAATGCTAACTCAGATTTCACGAATCGGAAATTCCCGGAACATTCGGCCGATAGTTGTCTTCGACACTTTTATGCGAGCCGATATTTATTATGGAGCAAAATTCGAACACCTTTCGACGCCTTCAAAATTGTCTCTGATTGCCCAAAGGTATGAGGGAATTAATTTCGTCTGCGCTCACATGGGAGGCTTGCTTGGTGATTTTGATGAAACTAGAGATGTGTTAAGCTGCCTTGACAATCTCTATCTGGACACGTCAAACGCGACCCATACACTTGCGGAACATCAATTTGTGGAGTTGTTGAAGATTCACGGAGCCTCCAATGTACTGTTCGGGACGGACTGGCCCTGGTTTCTGCATGAGGAAGAATTGACCAAAATCGCGACCTTGATGGGGAAGGCGGGCTTTACCGCCATCGAGCAGGCTAAAGTTATGGGCGATAACGCCGGGGAACTTTTTGGCTTGTAAAATGCGTATTGAATAACTGATTTGCCGGCAGGAGGAAAAGTTGGAATACACCGTAGGTCTTGGAAAGGGATGGAAGCGGGATGAGCATGGGCTGGCTGGAAAAGGCAGCGTATCTATTGACGCAGACACGGTCAATTTGTCCGGCAAACAACAGACGGCGTTGTTGTTTAAGGTCCTCCTGTGGTCGCTCACCGCGATGATGGTGGCCAATATCTCCGTAGTGGTCTACGCGAACCTCTTTTCAGTCGGAGAACACCATCGGTCAGGACTGATAGCGATGCTTATTGTAGGACTCGGATTAACCGTCACAGTAGCTACGCTACTTACAAGGTATTTTGGTTCGTCTCCGTATTCCTTAAAATTTAAAAAAAATAATGTTCTCGGAGTTACACGGGCCGGGAATTTTATTACGATCAAGGCGTCGACTCAGGGGAATTCAATCACGTTCAAAGCTTTGTCGGAGCAGGATGCGCAGGATATCGAACACGAAATAAAGAACATTACGAAAATGTCCTGAACATCGCGCTCCGATTTGTGAGAAAACCCCTTGATCGAATTCTATTGCAGAGCGATAGCCTGCTCAGGGCAGATTTCCTGACAACAAAAGCAGGTTATACATTTGTCTGGATCCACTTCTGGAACCGCATCTCCCATAGAAAGAGCCGAAACAGGACACTGGTCAACACACGTCCCGCAGCCTGAGCATAAATCCGGGTCAGCCTTGGGTCTCACCGTTGTTCTGCTGGTCATCATGGCCTGTATCGCTTCGTTCTTGAAAATCGCTTCTCCCCCAAGAGGCGGAAGCTTAAAATTGGGAATCTGTCTGAGATCTCCAACTACCTGAATGTTCGTTAGATCATAGTCTCCGAGACCGAGATCTTTGGCCTTTCGAAGAAAGAGTAGGCGACCCGGATCACATCCCATAATTGTGGATATTACAGCGTCAAGAGCGACTGCGTTGTCAGAAGCCAGTACCAGCCCAATATCTCTTAGATCCGTACAGGCCGGACCATTTCCTTCCATGCCCACCACTGCGTCAACAATGAAGAAATCAGGAGGCCGGAGCCGAAAAACGTCTACGATCAGTTCATGGAATCGTTGTGGGTTACCCGCCGCCTTGTGCAACATGGCTTTCTGGGCTCCAGGTAGATAACCGTAACTGTTTTTTATCGCTCCAGTCATTACTGTCAGCCCGTGGGTCTTGAATTTAGGCAGACTTATAATGACATCAGCTTCCATCACGGCTCTGGAAACGCTCACCGAAGGCATGAATTCGGGATTGAAATCCATCTTGACTGAATCATTTCCGATATTTTGATAGTGGCCCTTGGCGGCTTCCATTAGGCCGGCTTTTTCAAAGCTTTCCTCATTCGCTCCATAGCTGACGAGGCCGGGGTTGTCCCCGACGACAATCGAAGCCGGGTTCATGGTCTCAAGCTTATCGACTACCGCTCGTAGCACCGCCGGGTTTGTCACGATTCCTTCCGTGGCTTCCGACGAGCGAAGCACGTTGGGTTTAACGAGGACCTTCTTTCCCGAGACATTTATGGAAAACAGCTCGAAAGCCTTATCTACAGCCTGTCTCACATTCTGATAAGAAGCAGGCTCAATCATAACTTTTGACATTTTATCTTCCTCTGTGAGGGTGTGTATTTACACCAATCATTGTCCAATGCTGTGGTCATTCTATAAAAAGAATTAATGGCTATTTGCTCCTGCGTCAAGGTCGCTGTAATCTCTTGTCCAGTAAGAATTGACCCATTTTTACCTATAGCGTTGATCCTGAGCTCCTTCAGCCTATCGGGCTGCCACGCGTGACTAGGGCATCCAGTCAACATAAAATAAGTAGGTTTTTCAACCCTTGCCCGTCGCAGTCCTTTTCAAAACTGATACCGTGGCTCTCAACGCCTGCCTTAATGAGACATTTTAGTCCGCAAGAGCGTTTTCTTGTTTCGTAATTCATAATATTTTTGGATAGCCATGATTGCATGTTTATGATTAAAAGGTATAGATGTCTGGACGAGTCTAATGTAATTGAAAACATTTTGAATTTTGGTGTGCTCACACTGTTACTAGGAACTGAGTTTCGAGCATACCAATTTTGGGCTGGGTGAACTTTCTTCAAAGAGAGATTGAAGAGTGGGCGCCAGTAGCCCGAAGCATGAATGCGCAGTTAGGCGAATATACAAACATGGAATTTGCTCC
>CAVQDX010000037.1:0-6293 GCA_963711335.1 uncultured delta proteobacterium
CACGCCGGAGGTCGCGGGTTCGAGTCCCGTCGCTCCCGCCAACAATACCCTGTCATTACAGTCTGTTACGTTTGGGTCGGCGGCGGTCGAAAAAATTACCGCCGAGCTTGCCCCCGCTTTCCGAAATAGTCTAAAATCCCCATCAGTAAATGCTTTGAATCTGCGTGCCGATTCTTGAACCATCGGCGGTAGTCGGCGGAGTTCTTTCGGCGACTCCAAACTACCACTCTAGCCCTTATCTCATAGGCGCAGAAACGATTTTTTTACATCTCTCATTCCCTTGGATTCTGGACCCCGCGTTCATTTTACCAAGGTAATTTGACTTTTATTTCAAGGGCGGCGTGATCATGAAGAAGGCCGAATTCGTGGACAAACTTCCGGAAAAGGGCAACATAACCAAGAAACTCGCTTCGGAATCCACTGAATTGGCGTTCAAAACCGTCGCTGAAACATTGGTCACCGGTGGGGAAATCTCTATCCCGGGTTTTGGGAAATTCTACATCGCTGTCAGAGAGTCTCGAACAGGATTGAACCCGCAAACGAAAGCGAAAATCAACATCCTTGAAACTAAAATTCGGAAATTTAGATCAGCAAATGAGCTCAAAGAATCCATGTCGGCGAAATGGGCGTATAGTTCAGGAATAACATGATCAGGCAGGATGGACACTTTGAGAAGCCTGATAGGGAAGACACCCTTCGGCGTTTAGAAATAGGCTCAGGGCCTTTGGATGAAGGTTTTTCCCATCTTATATCTGCCAAAACTACTGGCGAAACCGGACAGCTGTTCGCAAGGAAACTTCAGGGGAGAGCAGTGAACATTGTGGCGGTAACCGATAACGTCGGTTATGGGTCCAACTGTCGCTGAATGCCCTGCCTAAGCGAGATAGGGGTTGAATGGCCTTGGCGTCTGCGGTTTCCGTTCCCCCCCACATTACCGCACCGTGTTCGGGTGACAAACCGACAGAATTTGGGTTGACGCATGCTCATACGGCAAGGTATGCTGAAGAAGCAGAGTAAAAGATTATATTTCGGCAACATGACGACGGTTTTAGCTCCGTCCGCTCCTATGGGGCTCCACGCGGAGACCTCTTCGGATTCGGTGGGGTTATCCTCCGACCTCTCAAGATTAATGTAGGCGATTTGCTGTTCGTCAATGCGCTAATGAGCAATCATGAACGAACAAGGGATATCTAAAGAGCGAGCAAGTTTTCTTATTCAGGATTTTGACCGAGGTTTCATCAATTTTTGCGGTTTTAAGGCTGAACTTGCGCAATGGGGGCGGTTTCACTCTCGGCTGGAAATTGACTACAAACATCGCCAACAAGATGGGTTTATCCATGCGGGCGTTATGGCTACCATGGCAGACCATACGGCAGGTTATTCGGCATTTACCACAGTAACTGAGGACATGCAGATTCTAACAATAGAGTTTAAGATCAATTTCCTTCGTCCGGCGTTCAGCCAACTTCTAGTTTGCAGATCACATGTCATCCGGGAGGGTCGGCAAATAATTGTTTCAGAGTCCGATGTCTTTGATGTCGGTGACCAAAGAAAAGAAACGGCTGTGGCAAAGGCGATAGTTACCCTGATGGCAGTGCCTCGATCCAAGCTTTTGAAAGGACCATTGAATTCCGGATAGAGCTTCAGCATAGTTTCTGAGTGTTGGCAATGGAGTCCTTTACGGTTTGTGCAGAATATGATATCTTAAACGTAGAGAGTTTAGAGGAACTGTGACAGTCTCCCCCCCTTGTTGCAGATAACCTTTGGCTCTCTTTGTCGTTGTAGCCCGCAAAAAAGAAAACCGAGAATGTTGGGGGTATCTCCAAGAAGCGCTTGGTCTCTTACCGTCGGAGGTCTAGGAATCCCGAGAAAGAAGACTTCGTAAGACAGCGCCGTACTGCAAGCAACGGGTAATGTCAACGATATTTGCATAACAAAAAAGGCCCAGGTGGAATGGAGCCTCTCTTGCCAAAAAACAAAATGTTTTTACCGGAACCGGAGAGCTTTCCGCTCTAAACATGTTGGCATCTCCACGCTCCGGTCACTCCAAGTTTTAAATGCTACGAGTTTTTAACTTTGTGCCACTCAAAAAAGACGCTGATTGAATCGGAGGGATGTTCGCATGGTCCGGGATTAGGATTGGGAAGAATAACAGCTATTTTTTCCCGTTATTTCTCTGGTGAAGAGACGAGCCTTTTCCCCTGTCTTTTTTTACCGCCTTTTTCTCTAATCCGTTTTCCTCGAATTTCTGAATGTCATATCCATGTCGGAAAAGTTTCTTGAACTTTGTCCTGTCGCCAGGGCGTTCATCTTCGGTGTCGATCCTGGCCTTTATCTCGTCCAGTAAGTCAGAAGCTGCGTTTGATAAAGGAATCACTCGGTAGCCAGGCTTGATTACTTTAAGGTTCTCTCTCTGTATAATTCGCTTTGCCATTTCGGCAGGACTGGGAGCATCCTTTAAAAAGTCTCCAGCATATTTCAAATGGTGAAAATCCGAGAGGTCAAATATTTCTCGACCAGTGCGTCGCCGCACTACCGCTCTTGTATCATTGAGCCACTCAATATACAGATCCGGTATGGTTTTCCTCATTTATCCTTCCCTCCTGACTCTTTCCCCCCTCAGTTAATGTTCCGAGAAACAATGATTTTCGATGATGATACTTGAATGGGGCTTGTTGTCAAGAACAAAATAGTGGGTTTTCTGTGTTGTTTCAGGATGTTACATAACTCAGATATTGCCGGTTACAAAAAGCTAATGTGAGTTATGAGGTTGGTTTTGTCTGGTAAGGCATTGATGCCCACTTTAACAAATTGAGATAAGTGGTCTGGTAAAAATGCTGACTTCTTTTTGTAGCATCTATTACATTCAATATTATTCAACTTTGCAGGAAGTTGAAATTAGAGCGAAAAAAGGGCATGTGTTGTAGCTGCTTGGCACCCTCTCACGGCGGAGACACCTGTCCGAAACCGGTTGAGACCGCCAAATATTTTAGCCCCTTACATCTGTCACCACCCATTTTCCCCCAAACCTTTCCACCGTTTTTTTAAGACCCAAGAGAGATGAAATTCTATCGCTTTAGGGGCGCCGCTTTGCCTCCTCATCGTGCAATTTATCGGGGAGACGAGAAAAGCGGTCCTAAGGCATGCGTAAAAACTCCGTAAGGCTGCTCAAACATTAAAACAAAATTACTTGGGACCAGACCATAATGAACCAGGAAATACTGGGCCTTTGTCCCCGGAGACAATTCGTAGAGCCAAACTAAAACATTGAGGATAATGATGAGAGAGACGATGTACGGCACGGTTCCGGCAGGATTTTTGTCACGCAGAGGTATCATATGCTGTATCCCTGGAAAGAGTTAAGGGACGATCGCACATCACCTTCTGGGGTTCATCCCACCAAAACATTAGGGTATCAACAATAAATTTGCCGTTCGGACAACATTCGAGGTCATATGCTCCTGATACCCCGCCGGAAAGGTGACTGTAAAAACCCGCGTGATGGCGTAAGAGCCGTAATCCCAGGGAAAAGGATTATTGACATGCCTCCCAGGCACACAACCGCAAACATCATGTGCTCCAGCCAGGGCAAGCGCCCAGCCCATCAAATAACTGGGAGAGTGCCACCACCTCGACACCAACTGACTCCAATACACTACCAAACCACCGTACGGCGGAACATATCCGGGATATATCAGAAGCCGAGTTCTTCAGTCTTCTTTAACGGCGTAAAAGTGACCTCCAATGAGGCTTTTACCCCGGCAGTGGCAATTCCAACTGAACCTTCTGCATTTATGCTCAGGCCCACAGACACATTCTTGATGTCCCAGGACTCGCTTACTTTCTGTCCAACGGCAGAAAGAATTTCTCCGACCTGGATCATGCTTTGATCAATGTTCACTCTGAGTTTTTCAGGATCTACTCTTCTCTCTTCAACCAGTTCCATGACCGTGTCTTTTAATACATGAGTTTCGGCGATCCCCTGATCAGCTAGTTCCAGAGTCTCGTGAGAGCTATGGACCATTAGTGACACATATTTCGCTTTGTCTGACAGTGACATGAATTCCTCCTCGTCAAAGGCATGAATCAAAAACGAAGAATTTCTTACTTACCAAAATCTAAACAAATTCTTTATGTAACGCTCTGCCGTTGGAACTGATTATATGTAAATAGTAAAACTATTATTGCGGATGGTGTCAATTATTAAGGAACCAGCATCTTCAAGAGCAACAAAAAATCCCTGAATACACATGGGCCAGCGAAAAATTCCCAGTGAAATACAGATAATGGGAATGGGTTTTTGAGTTTCGGATATTTAAGGCAGAGGCTTATGGGGTATCAAGGTAGATTGTAGCAAGAATTGGTTTTGAGGCAGGTTTCTTTTGATCGGACCGAAACTCAGTTTATCATATAAAAGCTTTACCCGCTGTTGAGGCAGCGGGTAAAACAGAATTCGATGAATGGAAGTTTGGTAATATTAAAAATCTGAAGCTCTTCGGCTCCTGTCAATTTATCTTCCAACCGGAAATCTCCGGATCTGTCAAAGTAGACACCGTAAAATCAAAAGGGTTCCACTTCAACAGTAAAAACATTCAAAAGCAGAAACATTTCTTGTGTGGCGGCACCAGAAAAATGGAATTGTTTAGAAGTGAAGCTGATAATATATTTCCGAAACCCTAGAGCGAGGTAAGCTCCCTCCCGGTCAGTCATTGCAGAACTGAACGGCATGGATGTCTAGCCATCACCGTAGCCAAACATTGATAACATGTGTGGCAATCCAAATAACCCTAAGGCCCGCGAATACTGCGCAACAACATCTGCTGGAGCGTAAAACAGCCTCATAGCAGCGACTAATATAACTAATCTACGCATCATGAGCACATGTCCTCCAATCTGGACAAAAACCCCAAGAACAAGTCTTTGGGTACTCGAGGGCTCGGAGGTTACGTTTCTGAAAAAAAAGCTATATTTGGTTGAGAGCGAACAAGAATCAGGTGAGAAAGACCACCTATAAATTAGGATGCAATTACGGGGAATTGTCACTGCTTGCAATAATTGTAGAGGGGGTAGCATGAATCCTCCATTCAAACACGCCTTTTTTCTCAATTTTTGTCCATCTCGGACTGAAACATTACAGTTTCACTGCTCAAAGATGATCAGGACGGCTGAGAGCGACACTATAGACAGGATGGTGGACAGCAAGATGGAAGACGTGGCTAGTTCCACGTCGCTGTTTAATTGCGATGAAAGTATGTAATTTTGTGGAGAAGTCGGTAAAGCAAAGTATATCATTGCAACTTTCAAGGCTGAATACGATATGTTGAAAGTTTTTAAGCATATGTAGCCAACTACCGGAAGCACGATCAATTTGAATAGCGCTGCCACAAGCGCTTTGCCGAGATAATTCCTAGACCCTGCAAGAGTCAGCGTCCCGCCAATCGAAATCAGGGCGAGGGGTAATGTTACCAGGGACATTAATGCGAAAGTATTCTCAACAAAAGCAGGGAAGGGGATAGCTAGCCGTGAATAAAGAATTCCTGAAAGGCAGGCCAGAATAAGCGGGTTGGAAATCATGGCCTTTCCTATCAGCGTTGTTCTCGAGTTTTTCCGGCAGGTTTGGTTCGAATACCAGATCATACTCGAGACCGCCAGAACGTTTATGAAGGGTATAACAAATCCTATAAGGACGCCAAACGTCCTTATTCCATCCTCTCCTAGCGCCGCAAATGTAAGAGCCATCCCTATATAGGAACTGAAACGATAGCAACTCTGAGAAAAAGAACCTACCTGATAATCAGGAATGTTAAGTAGGCGTGAAAAAAGTAGACTTATCAAGAAAACCACGAACACGGCGCATAAGACTGCCAGAATTAGACCTGATTCGATACCTGTATCGGGAGCGGGTTTCCCAGTTTTCCAGAACAGGAGACAAGGAAAGAGGATGTAGTAAATCAATCGGTCGGATGAGTTGATGAAAGAATCATCAATCCATCCTAATTGTTTCAGCAATATCCCAAGGGTTATGATCACAAATATGGGTAGCAGACAATTGAGAATCAAGAGCACGAATCGCTCCTATACCCCATTCGAGGATTAAGGTCTTCGAGAGTTAAAGAAGTCGACGTGTTCCAACGTGAGACGTTTTAGCCCATGTTCATCAGCTTCTGCGTGATATCGTCGCTCAAATGATCAACAACGGTTGGTATTTATTGCCTTGGCGCTGGATGCGCCCAGACCCAAGTTTTTCCTGGCGATACCCGTTTTTTCCCACTTTTCCCTGTGTGCGTATTCCG
>CAVQDX010000038.1:0-21899 GCA_963711335.1 uncultured delta proteobacterium
TGATGTCGAGGATAAGAGAAATCTAGCCCTTATCCTTTTGGCCAGACCCAGCATGTTTAGAGTTCCTATAACTGAGGTTTTTAGTGTTTTGATGGGATTATTCTGATAATGAACAGGTGAAGCTGGACAGGCAAGATGATATATTTCATCCGCTTCCAGAAGGATGGGAACAACAACATCGTGCCTGATAAACTCAAACTTCTCGTTGCCTCGGAAGGTGGCTATATTTTTCTTGTTTCCAGTGAACATGTTGTCAATGCACAATACCTGATTGCCTTTACTCAAGAGGTTCTCTATTAGATGGCTTCCGATAAACCCTGCTCCACCAGTCACGACTATTATTTTCATATAGTTCTCCAGGAAAATTTTTTGAGAGATTGTCGGATTACAAAGTGAGGACTATCTAATTGACATACCATTTTCCGGCCTCTATGACAAAGGTATAAAAATCATTAATTATTCTTCACTATTAGCCGAGTGTGCTTTATAATGAATGGGATTAATCGAACTTGCTGTCATAGAAATGAACTATTTTTCCACTAAGAACACCGTTTTCGTATTTTCAGGCGCTTTCTTCCTCATTTATGCGCTATTTATCACATATCTCACCGGTAATATAGGTTTTGAAGGGGATGACTGGTGGATTTTCAGTTGGCCGTACTGGAATAGTTTCCCCATGTCACTTTGGTTATACGCCAAAGAATTGTTAAGGCCGCTGGAAGGTGTTTATTGGATAAGTCTTTTTGAATTGTTTGGGTTTAACAAAATTGTTTTCCATTTTTTGTCAATATGCTTGTTGGCCGGCGCATCTCTTCTTATGGGAGCCTGTCTATACAATGTTTATCCCGAGCGAAAAACATTTGTCGCCGCGTCCATTTTTTGGGCTTTTTTTCTTCCGACAGTGTCATGTCTCACATTTGTTGTTACTACTGACAATTCCCGCTTGAGCTTATTGATTTTTTGGGCGTCGGTCCTGTTCTTTCAGAAATGGGCAAAAAACGATTTGTCATGGATGGGGTTGATTCTTCCGGTTTTGCTTTACGTGGCCGCTTTTTTTACTTACGAAGCCCCCAGTTTTCTTATTTTCACCATGCCTTTGTTTGTTATTCCTCTTTATGAAACCAAGCCGCAAAATGCATTGAGGGGCATTTTTTTTGTTAAAATAGCGTGCGGGACTCTAAGCGCTTTTTCCATAGCCTTGTTGATACGTTTTCTTGTCTTGAAAGGGGGGGCTGTATCTCATAGTGATCTGTTCCCTTCTTTTGAGCTGATTGTTTCTTATTTTGCTCTTCTACCCTGGTACTTATTCGCTGTTTTTGATTTTTCTTATCTGGTTTGGCCTTCTATTGCCTTAGGTTTTGCTGTTTGCCTTTTTCTGTGCGCTTTCCTGTTATGTCTTGAGAAACAACAGTTAGAGGCTCCAGAAGATTCAGTAGAACCTTACTATAAAAAGAATTTCTATATAATTTTGATGTCGCTTGCGATCATTTCGTTGGGCGTGGCTCCGTATCTTTTTGCAGGCTATGGGTCTGTGGCTCCAAAAATCGCAGACACTGTTCGGGCAAAATATGGTTTCCTCCCTGGTGGGTATACAGCGTGGTTCAATTTCAATTGGTCGAGTAGAATATATTCTTCAGCTTCTTTCGGCATGGCAATATTGTTAGCTTTTTTCATGACCCACTACCGGGATCATAACAGACGGGTTCTCGCCACAATCCTAGGGGTTGTTTTTCTGGGTTTCTCTGTCGCCTTTCACGTCGGTCTGGTCACTGACTGGAGGGAAGCGGCCCAAATAAGGAATTCCCTATGCAACAGTCTGATTTCTCAGGTTCCGGATGTTAAACCAAAAACGAATTTTCTCTTTGTTGACCTGGAATCATTCCACAAGAGAGCTGCCGTATTTAGAGGGTGGAATGGATTACGCGAACTGATGAAAATGCTCTATGACAGCCAGGATCTTGGTGCCTATTACATCTACAAACGCTCCTTGATCGCTCCAAATGAACTTCATCAACAGGCTGTATATTATCCAAAAGGCTTTGTGAGCCGCGGGGTAAAAATGGATAAACCTCTGCCCCCGGATTCTCTTGTTGTTTTAGATAGAACTGGTTCAGATCTTGTTCTTCTAGACAGTTTGGGCCGCGATGACGGATTGGTGTCAAACGGCATCAAATGGGTAGGGGTATCTTCATTCACTTCTAATATTGACAGGATATTGCCTTGGTCCGATACGCTAACGCTACCTCAGAACCGGTCCAAAACGCGTGGAGCAGCGGTTTGATAGCGACACTTAATCTTTATCGGCTTAATTTGAGCTACAAGATTCGCAATAAATGGATTTACACAGGTTTTTTCAAACAAAAACATTTGACCGGTTTCAAGTAGAATTTACTTCCTTTACAACATCCCGTTCAGAAAAATTAAACATGTATTGACAATAGCCTGTGCGAGGGTTAAACATAAGTTTGACGTGTCTAACAAAGGTAGCCTTAGCGCATTTTGCAAGGCCAAATTTGGAGATTTGGTTATGACTCCTATAATTTCCCAGAAAAGATGCATTGATTGCTCCGCGCTTAGAGACCGAAAATGTATCGCTGAAAAAACAGTCAAACTGTCACATTATAAACCAGGTCAAAAAGGTAAAATCCTCCAGATTTGTGGCGATCCGGATTTCAGGCTTCGCATGATGGAAATGGGATTTATCAGAGGAGCAGAGATTGAGGTCGTAAAATACGCTCCTTTAAGTGATCCGATGGAATTTGTGATCAAAGGTTATCACATAACGTTAAGAAAGAAACAGGCGTCACATATCTTGATGGATGAACCCGACCTGGCCTTGCGTTCTGCAAGTTAGTTTTCCCATTCACGGAAATAAATAAAATTAACATTAATCCGTTTTGTCGTTCAAAAAGGACGAATTTATTAATAGAAAGTTACGATAGTAGCCTAAGGATATTATATGCAGGGAAAAATCACCGTTGCTCTGGCCGGAAATCCCAACGCAGGTAAAACAACTATTTTCAACGCGTTAACGGGGGCTCGTCAGCACGTCGGAAACTGGCCAGGTGTTACGGTTGAAAAGAAAGAAGGAACACTCCGACGAAGTGATCTTGATATTCACATTGTCGATCTGCCAGGAACTTATTCACTAACGGCTTTTTCTTTAGAGGAAATAATTGCCCGTAATTTCATTGTCGATTCTTCGCCTGACCTGGTCATAAACGTCGTTGACGCTTCAAATCTCGAAAGAAATCTTTACCTCTCCGTGCAGTTATTGGAGATGGGGTGCAAACTGGTAGTGGCCCTCAACATGATTGACGTCGCCAATGGGCGTGGAATCAAAATCGATGAGCGTCATCTGTCTCAACTTTTAGGAGTTCCAGTAGCCCTGACCAATGGCAAGAAGGGCGTAGGGCTCGATTCTTTGCTCGAAAAAGTGACTTCAGAAGTTGGAAGAAAACAGGAACCGGAAGAGTTTTCCAGGCTCACTTATGGGGCTGAAGTGGAAGAGGAGTTAAGCAAGATTCAGCCGCTTTTTTCATCTGAAGTTTTATTCGCGAACGGCGTAAGTTCGCGTTGGATCGCAGTAAAGTTGCTTGAAGGCGATTCTGAGATCCTTAAGAAAATAGATAACCTGCAGGATAGGGAGAAAATTATTGAGCAGGTCGATAAGAGCCGATCTCACTTGACTGACATATTTGGAGATAGTCCCGAAATTGTGCTGGCTGACGCGCGATATGGATTCATATCCGGCGCCTTCAAACAGTCGGTTCATGTTGAAAGAACTGATAGAGTCAATCTTAGTGAATCCATAGACAAAGTCCTTACAGATAGATTAATCGGACCGTTCATATTATTTGCAGTTTTGTATGGAGTTTATTCATTTACCTTTCGTGGTAGTGAACCGCTGGTAGCATATTCCGAAGCTTTTTTCTCCTGGTTGGGGACCATTTTTTCAACTGTTCTTCCTGAGGGACTTCTAAAGTCTCTAGTCGTGAATGGGATAATAGACGGCGTTGGAGGTGTGCTGGGGTTTACACCTCTTATAGCATTCATGTTCTTTGCTATCGCAATACTCGAAGACACTGGCTATATGGCTCGAATTGCATTCATGCTAGATCGGGTCTTAAGGGGTTTTGGCTTACACGGCGCTTCCATGTTGGCCCTTATGGTATCCGGCGGAATTGCCGGTGGGTGCGCTGTTCCGGGTATTATGGCTACACGAACCATGAAGGAACCCAAAGAGAGGCTGGTTACTATTTTGGTAGCCCCCCTTATGAATTGCGGCGCCAAATTGCCGGTATACGCTTTATTGATAGGGGCTTTTTTTTCTGGTGATCGAGCGTCCACAATGTTCGTTCTCACCATCATATCGTGGGGAATGGCGCTTACTGCCGGTAGAATAATCAGATCGACCGTTTTATCCGGTCCATCTGCGCCCTTTGTATTGGAATTGCCCCCTTATAGGATTCCAACGTTGCGCGGGCTCTTAATACATACATGGGAAAGAACCTGGATGTACGTTAGAAAGGCTGGGACCACTATATTAGCGGTATCCATATTGTTTTGGGCCTTGATGACATTCCCGGGGCTCCCCGAGCAGACTAAACACGTTTTTCAGGAAAAACAGAGCGTCTTGACCTCCAAGTTTTTGGAAGATCCGGAAGTGGCTAAAATTTTCCACAATGAAACTGATCTCGAAAGTTTTGAGAAATTTCTAAAGACCCGGAAACTCGACACGGCGAATGAAACGTTTAAGACTATGGCTTTCGTTGTAAAATCGAGGGGAAAACAGGTCCAGATTCAAGATGGGATTGTTTCAAATCCGCGTGTCCAGGACATTGAAGTGTCTGTCGGGACTAAATACGAAAAATTCCGAAGCGAGTTCTCTGCATTGGCAAATGAGGAACAAAGCCTCAGGTTAAAAAATTCAATTGCTGGCAGAATGGGGTCTTATCTCGAGTGGGTTTTCAAACCGATTGGTTTTGACTGGAGAACCAATGTAGCCTTGCTTGGTGGATTTGCGGCGAAAGAAGTCGTTATTTCCACCCTTGGAACAGCCTACAGTCTTGGCTCGGTAACTCCTGAACAATCCTGGAATCTAGCTGAGCAGCTTAAGAAAGAGCCGGGCTGGAACCCGCTGAAGGCTTTCACATTGATAATGTTTGTCATGTTATATGCCCCCTGTTTCGTCACTTTGGTAGTTATTCGGCGAGAAACTGGAAAATTGCGGTGGACATTGTTTGCCATGGTTTATACTACCATGCTGGCTTATGCAGTGGCTTTCATCGTTAAAACCGTGGGGACATTTCTGGGAATCGGCGTCACCTGATTGTTCGACGCTTGAGGAAGTTAAAATGTGGCAGGAAATACTTGTAGGATTGATCGTATCGCTGGCTGTCGTTTTTGTAGCTTACAGGTTTTTCAAAAACTTCTGGTCAGGTTCTTCGGAGCAACCGGGCTGTTCATGTACCTGCGCAACGTCATGTTCTGAAAGGAAAAACTGCTCCGTCGCCCCAGATCTCAATCACTCTGACACTTTCGTAAAATGATTGATAGACCTGACAGTCACTGTTTATAGAATAAACGCCATCAGTCTTTTTAATCACGTGTCCCATAGTGATGATATAACGCAAGGGCAGAACACACCGGGTCAGCGTCTTATCGTTTCTCGGTCCTTCATTGCCTTTATTCGTCGGTATCGGTTTTTAGCACCGCAAGAAAGGCCGACTGAGGGATGACAACGTTACCGACCTGTTTCATTCTTTTCTTGCCTTCTTTTTGTTTCTCCAACAATTTCTTTTTACGAGTTATGTCTCCTCCGTAGCACTTCGCTAGAACATCCTTTCTTAGAGCCGAGACGGTCTCCCTAGCGATTATTTTGCCCCCTATCGCTCCCTGGATTGCCACCTTGAAAAGCTGGCGGGGGATTTCTTCCCTAAGTCTTTCACACGACTTTCTGGCCTTTTGATATGCTCTTTCTTTGTGGACAAGCATCGAAAGAGCGTCAACCTTTTCGCCCGCGACTAAAATATCGACTTTGGCCAATTCTGTTTCCCTATAATCCAGAAATTCATAGTCAAAAGACGCATACCCGCGCGACACTGATTTGAGGCGGTCATAAAAGTCGAACAAGACTTCAGACAGAGGCAGATCAAATGTCAGTTCCACTCTGTTGGAATCCAGATAACTCATATCTTTCTGAATGCCCCGTCGATCTATGCACAGGTTGATTACCGGACCAAGGTGTTGTTCTGGTAGTATTATCGAAGCTCTTATAAAAGGCTCTTTCGTTTTGTCGATGAATGTCGGGTCCGGATATTTTGCCGGATTGTCTATCACTGTTTCGGTCCCATCTTTCGAAACTATAATATATTGAACAGATGGCGCTGTGAGAATCAAAGAAAGATCAAACTCTCGTTCGAGGCGTTCCTGAACAACCTCCAGGTGAAGTAGCCCCAGGAACCCACATCTGAACCCGTGTCCCAAAGCTGTGGAGTGGTCTTTTTCGAATGTTAAAGAAGCGTCATTGAGTTTTAGTTTGTCCAGAGCGTCCGCAAGTTCTTGATACTCATCCGAAGCAATCGGATAAAAAGATGAAAAGACAACAGGTTTGACAATCTTGAATCCTTTGAGAGGTGTTTTGCATGGATTGTCTTCAAGGGTTACGGTATCCCCTATTCTTGTATCGGTTACAGTTTTTATCCCTGCTATTATGTAGCCTACCTGACCTGCAGACAATTGTTTTTCCGGTTTACGTTCAATGAGAAAAATTCCTGTTTCTTCAACTCGATAATTGGCGTTATTTGACCAGAGTCTGATTGTTTGACCCGGTTTTACCGATCCATCAAATACCCTTAAATGCACCACTGTGCCTCTATATGGGTCCCAGTGGGAGTCAAAAATTAGCGCTTTGAGAGGCGAATCAGCGCTTCCTTTAGGTTCCGGTATTTTTTTTACTATCGCCTCCAAGACATCTTTTACTCCTATTCCCTCTTTTGCGGAAACAGGTATGGCCGTGTCCGGATCTAACCCGAGGTCTTTCATGATCTGATGTTTTACCCGGTCAATATCAGCCGAGGGCAAATCAATTTTATTGATAATGGGTATGATTTCGAGGTCCTGCTCAACTGCCATGTAAAAATTGGCAAGAGTTTGCGCCTGGATTCCCTGGCTTGCGTCAATGACCAGCAGGGCCCCTTCGCAGGCGACCAGAGCACGTGACACTTCGTACGAAAAATCGGCGTGACCGGGTGTGTCAATAAGGTTTAACGTATAATTAAGACCATCAGAAGCGGTGTACGGCAGCGCCACCGATTGACTTTTGATGGTGATTCCGCGTTCTCTTTCTATATCCATCGTGTCCAGCATTTGATCGTGGAAATTGTGTGTCCCTACAACGCCGGTGATTTGAAGCAAGCGATCCGCTAATGTAGATTTGCCATGATCAATATGCGCTATTATGGAAAAGTTTCTAAGTCTACTCACAAGATCTCCAAAAATCGGAAGGATTCCGCCTAACCCGTAATTTAAGAGCAAATTATAATCGAGACGAAGTTTAGTGTGAAAAGGTATTCTTTACAACTTCGGATTTGGAAAGAAACAGTTCATGGACGCCTAATTGTGATGAGTAAGTTCCCAAGATCCCTTTTAGCGGGACATGGAATGTTTTGCCTCGATCGGATACCAGCATAAGATTTGAACCTGAAATCGTCAAACCCAAGCATTTTTTATCTGGAGGCGCGATCTTTTTTCTTGCGGCTTGAAGTAGATTTGATCCCTGCAGCATCCGACTGAGAGAAGCGTCATATATAATCGCATTCACCGGCGATTTGTTTAGTTCTATGACTTCTCCATTCAGCACGACCAGACCTGACGGAAAACCGCCGTTGGTGTAAGAACCAATGACTCCTCCTAAAATAGAGCCTTTTTCGATTGCTTTAGCGGGATCGACTACATAGGTTTTTCTTGTATAAAGATAATTTGCTACTAGCCAGACCGTTTTGTTGTTCCAGATTGTAGTGGCTATCGCTGTCATTCGCAGATAACCGAATGGGATTGTTACCGATATGATGGCCTTGTGCGAAACCAGGGAAGCCTTTAGATCGATACCCATGACTAACCGGGTCGTGCTGTCGGCTATTAACAATGTTCCTCCATCAAGCGCCAATTCTTCGCATGCCGGTTGCACATAGGCCGGAATTTCGAAACTCTTCCCATCAAACGATCCATCTGTCTGGATGATACGGATTTCCTTGGATCCGTCTCCGTTTTCGAACAGCGCCAACCATTGATCGTCCCAAGCGCCAAAGGACAGAATCTTAGAATTTTCTTCAGGTCCAAAAATTCTTTTCCCTTCTTCCCAATTCAGCGAAATATTTGGTCTGTCCAAGATGGCTCTAATCGGGACCCAATTACCATAAACCAGAATGGCCGTCAGAACAGTGAAAGGAATCCCGATATTCAGGATATAATTCAGCGAACCGGAGTACACATCTCCCGAACTGAATCGCTCTGGTGAATCGAACTTCTTACGTATTCCCGCCTTTAACCGAACATATCCGACCAGTACTTCTATGAGCATCACACACGAAAAAAAACTCATCAGAAAAGAAAAATAATTGACAGATGAAAACGCCCAAAGCCCATAGGTGATGTAAAGGAAATATTTGCTGGTAATAGTGATTCTGGAGCCAATGCCCATAACATTTATTATTACTCCGAAAACCACAACAATGAGGTACAGGCTTATGTACGCGGCGCCTATCAATGGCTCGACTAGATGATGAAATATTGCGAGCATGGATACCACAACCATGCCGAACTGATCACACACGAGATCAGTGAAAGCCCCTGATTGCGAAGCCTTATCAAGATTTCTAGCGTAGGCTCCGTCAAGACCGTCAAAAATTACATGACCAAGCAAAAATATCGAGGCCAACCAGGGTTTTCGCACAAAATACAGAATAACGCCCGCGAGAAGAGCAATGCCAACATAGGAGATTGTGTCCGGAGCGAGACCAATCTTCTTAAGAGGAGGAAATATGGCTGAAGTAAGGCTGGTTCTTTTTTCTGCAAGCCATATCTGAATCCCGCGCTCTTTGCCGAAATAGTTGAAAAAGTCTGATTGAGGCGGCGTTTTAAAACTTACTTCATTATTTTCTCGCCAATTAGGCATAAAGGTTTGGGCCCATCACAAATTTTTCTTTATAGCTTCAGACGTGGATTTTATCTCATCCATAATACCCGGGATGGGTTCCCATGCGCTGATGGTCAAACCATCCCCATAATTTCTAGGCACCAAGTGTATGTGCACATGGGGCACGACCTGATTCGCTGCTTTACCATTTAGCTGCATGACATTTATACCATCAGGTTTCAGGGTATCTTGCACCGCTTTGGCGACTTTTGTCACGACACTTCCCAACCACCCATAAATTTCAGGCTCTATTTCAAGAATTGTTTCATAATGTTCTTTGGGAACAATTAAGACGTGACCTTTATTCAAAGGAGCTATGTCCATGAAGACCAACGCTTTTTCATCCTCATAGATTTTTACACACGGAATTTCTCCTTTGACAATCTTGCAAAAAATACAGTCATCTTTATAGGCCATGGAATTGACCTCCTCTTTAAGAACCATGTTTATATTAATCTGGTTAATCGTTTAAATGTTCAAATAGTACCTGAGCTTAAATAGCGCTCCCCGGCGCTGGGCAAAATCGCAACGATGGTTTTCCCACGGAATTCTTTTTTCTGGGCCAACTTAATCGCAGCGCATACCGCGGCTCCCGAAGATATGCCACTCAAAAGGCCTTCTTCACTTGCTAGTAAACGAGCGTAATAAATTGCGTCATCGCTCGAAACTTGAGCAACATCATCCACAATTGACAGATCCAACACTTCGGGAATGAACCCGGCGCCAATTCCCTGAATCCTGTGAGGACCAGGGACAAGGTCTTTTCCTGAAATCGCCTGAGTGATTACAGGGCTTTCTGTAGGTTCCACAGCTACAGAAACGATTGATTTATTTTTCTTGTGCTTAATGTAGCGAGAAACACCGGTTATAGTCCCTCCAGTGCCAACACCGCTGACAAAAACATCGATTTTACCATCTGTTTGTTCCCATATTTCAGGACCTGTCGTTTCCTCATGAGCCTTTGGGTTTGCTGGATTCAAGAATTGTTGAGGCATAAAAAACTTTCGGGGATTACTTTGAACGATCTCATCAGCCTTTTGCAGAGCGCCTTTCATGCCCTTTTCCCCTTCCGTCAAAGCGAGGCGAGCCCCGAACATTCTGAGGACTTTTCGTCTTTCAATGCTCATGCTGTCAGGCATCGCCAGGGTCAAAGGGTAACCTTTAATAGCGCATACGTAAGCCAAGCCAATCCCGGTGTTGCCGCTCGTCGGTTCAACAACTTCCATGCCTGGTCGAAGAAGTCCTTTTGCTTCAGCGTCTCGTATCATATAAACCCCTATTCGGTCTTTAACTGAATAGGCTGGATTTCTTCCTTCGACCTTTACCAGTATGGTGGCCTCCTGAACTCCTTCGATTTTGTTCAGTTTAACTAATGGAGTAGATCCCACGGCTTCCGTATTGTCCTGGAAAAATTTTACCATTTTTCCCTGCTCCATATTTTTTCTCCTACCTGTCATTTGTTTAGGTATCAATTATACCTGGATCATTCTCCTGCTTTTCTACGAAATTGCATATCGGGTAGGATCCAGGACTTCAGCTTCCTCGAAACCCCGTTTACGTAAAAGGCAGCTTTCGCAAGCCCCACATGCTTCACCGGAATCAGAAGGGTCATAACACGAATGAGTCAAACTGTAATCGATCCCCAATTCCGTTCCCTTTTTGATTATCAATGCTTTGGACATTTTAATCAAAGGGGTGGTAATTTTCATTCTCATTTTTCCTTCAACAGTCTTCTGAGTCGCCAGGTTAGCCATTTGTTCGAAAGCATGTATGAATTCAGGGCGACAATCCGGGTACCCCGAATAGTCCAAAGCGTTTACCCCAATATATATATCCTCTGAACCGGTCACTTCCGCCAATCCTATGGCAAAAGCGAGGAATATGGTATTTCTTGCCGGCACATATGTGATTGGTATCGTTGAGCCTATTTTTTCAAGCGCTATGCCCTTAGGAACTTCCATGTCACTGGTCAAGGCGGAACCACCGATTTTTCTCAAAGGTATTTCAATTATCAGGTGTCGCAGCGCTTTGAAATGTTTCGCTACTTTTTTAGCGGCTTCCAACTCAATTTTGTGCCTTTGGCCGTAGTCAAAACTCAACGCGTATATTTCAAATCCATCCGCTTTGGCGATAGCCATTGTGGTTGTTGAGTCAATTCCTCCTGATAATAAAACTACTGCGGATTTTTGGACCATGAGTCCTTCTGTTCTTTATATTTTCCGTTTAATTAAATTGTTGGCGGCAGTTTTGAGATTTCTTCCGGCCCAAACTCCAGGATCTTAAAAATTGCCAATTCAATCTCAACTGTTTCCTCTTTCATAATTAACAAACGTTTCCTGGCCTCAGGGGTTTTGCCGTATGTGTCTTTCAGATAAACAAATCTGTTTTCCAGACTCACTATTTCATCGTGCATTACTCGCTTGTCCGAGTAAAAAACTATATGTTCCTCAGCTACTGGACGATTCTTTTCCCCTTTTATGACCACATGCTGTTCGATTATACGGGCTACTTCAGGCAGACCTTCTTCTTCCAGAATTTGTGCGCCTACAACATCATGGTTTTTGGAGCCCGAAAGAATACAAGGATACTTTCCGATGTCATGAAGAAGGCAGGAAGCCCTTAATAGAGACATGTCGACCGAATATTCTTCCTGGGTCAAACTATGCCCAATGAATCGGCCAACCTTCCATACCATTTGACAGTGCCGTACAATGTGATCCGGCGCGGAGTACTTTCTCAAAAGAGCGAGGCATTCCGCTTCCTCGGGAATAGCGATCAATGAATTCATGTCCCGCTGTAATCCTCCTCACGGCTTTAATTACAGACAGTTTAACGTCGACTAGTTTCAAATTCCTCGATGAGCTTAGTCTTTTTCAGCGTCTTTATATTCATCAAACGCAAAGGTTAAACTGACGATGCCATCCGCGAAACGCTTGTGTATCTTATATGGAACTTTTTCATATACTTTTAGCATTGGTTGATTTGAAAATAACACGTCCGCCTTGAAGCCTTTGATTCCTCTCTCCTTGGCTATTTCAATCAAATAATTGAGTAAATAGGAAGCTATTCCTCTCCCTTGATAACTTTCGTCTACCATGAATGCGCTGTCTGCGAAACCCTCGCCTGGTTCGACCATATATCTTGCTTCAGCTATCATTTTTCGATTTTCACGTGGACCTATAGTAACTACAAGAGAAACTCCTTCGTCTTGATTCAGATTTATATACGCCTGAACATTCTTGTGAGGCATGCTTCGTTTCGGGCTAAAGTATCTAAAATAAACCGAACTTTCGGAAAGGTTGTAAAATAAGTCTCGCAGCATGGTTTCATCAGTCGGTCTAACCGCACGAATGTGACATTTCAATCCATCTTTAAATATGTGATCCGTTCCGATTCTCTGTCGTAATTCTGGAGAAGCGCTCTTATAATAAATTTGATCCTGATAAATGTAGCCCAGTTTTCTGGCGGCTTCCATAAGGTCTTCCCGATGCTTGGGGTGAGCCACTTCAATCAACGCCATAGCCCTTTCACGGATTGTTCTACCACCGAGATATGCTATTCCGTATTCCGTGACTATATAATTAACCTCTCCTCGATTCATGATAACGGCGGATTTTGGACCAAAAGAGGGTACAATTGTCGACCGACCGCTCTTCATCGAGGTAGATCTGAGGCAAACGATTGAACGTCCGCCTTTCGACATGCTCGCTCCCAACATGAAGTCGTGGTCTCCCCCAGATCCTTCGAAGGCGGTCCAGGTGGGATTACCCTGTCTGATTTGACCCCGGAGATCGACCTGTAAGGCCAAATTTACGGCTACGACTTTATCATTTGCAGCAATAAACATCGGATTAAGGACAATGTCACTTGTATAAAGTTCAACTGCAGAGTTTTCATCAACAAAATCGTACAAATATCTTGTTCCCATACAACATGTAGCAAGAGATTTTCCCCGGTACATTTTTTTTGTGCTGTTATCAATTGCTCCGCACTCTATTAGATCAACCAGGGTATCGGTAAAAATTTCTGTGTGAAGACCCAAGTTTCGTCGGTCCTTTAAATGGTCCATTAATCCTTGGGATATTCCGGCAAAACCAAACTGGAGTATGCTTCCATCATCAATAAGTTCCCCACAGTAATGGCTTATTGTCCGCTCTCGTTCGCCTAGCTCCTCTTTAGGTAATTCAAATAATTCCTCGTCAGCTTGTACCAGAAAGTCAATTTCATCTATCATAATAGAGGTGTCCCCGCATGTTCGGGGCATTCTTGTATTCACCTGAGCGATTACGATTCGAGCCGATTCAACGGCTGATTTTGTAGAATCAACCGATACCCCCAAACTAAACCTTCCAAATCTGTCTGGAGGCGCTACCTGGATAATAGCGACGTCGATAGCGATTCGCCTGTTTTTGAAAAAGTTTGGTATTTGCGAATGAAAGAGCGGCACATAATCTGCTTCCGACGGCCTTTCCTGTTCTCCTGTTCGGCCTCCTACAAAAAAAGATTTTATTACAAATCTGCCCGGAATCTTGGCCGCCAGATCAGTGGCATAGTCCCCTCTTATAAACTGAATTATTTCAACATCCTCAACTCTGGTATTTCCAAGGGCTTCAATTACCGCTTTTGGCTCTGAACACATACTCCCCAGATAAACACGATCGCCGTTTTTTACGTGGGAGGCAGCTTGTTCCACGCTCACCAATTTGCCTGCGTATCGTTGTTGCCAATCCCTCATGATAAGTCTCCAAGTCTACTTATATATGTCGTTTTTAACTATATCATATGTTGCTAACAGCGACCCATTGAACTTTGCGCATTTGAGTATTCTTGAAAAATTTATCTTTTATGAACAATTTGTCCGGCAGATCAGGGATTAAAGCATAGTCATGCTTGACATATGTAGCCTCATAACCTTACATAATACTGGGGTTTTAGAATCGAAACCCATGATGTAGGCTAAACAAATCTTAACTTATTGAATTAGTTAGGTTGTTTCAAGATAGGAGGATTGTATGTCTGTTGAAGAAATCCAGTCTTTGACGGATCGCGAATTGTGGACTTTAAAAGAATTTGTGGAAAATACTCTGCGCAAGAGTGGAGCCGTTTTACTTGAATTATATGGTCGCGGAAACAGAAAACTTAAATTTGATGATGAACTTGTAACAGACGCGGAAAACCGTGTTTGGGACATTATTGAGACTAAAATTGGCGGAAGTTTTGATGGACACGGTTTCTTGAGGGAACTGAGTGAAGATCAGTTGAAAGGGGCTTCCGCTCCCAGGTTTATCTGGATTGTAGACACACTTGATGGCGCGGCTTCATTCCAGGCTGGTTTTCCGGTCTGGGGCGTAAGCGCAGCCCTTTTTGAGAAATTTTGGCCTGTGTTGGGATTTCTTTATTTGCCTGTAACAGGAGAGCTTTATTCAGCTTATGCTGGTAAAGAAGCTTTATTGAATGACAGGCCGATTAAAGTACGACAGGATCCGACCGTTGATAATGAGAGTCTGGTTCTTGTGTACTCACGGTTCCATCGTGATTTTAACAGCAATTTCCCGGGTAAAATACGAAATCTTGGTTCTTCGGCTGGGCATCTGGCATATATTGCAAGAGGGGCCGCGGACGCGTGTATAATGAAAAATTTGACCGTTAGGGATCTGGCCGCCGGTAGCATTATATTGGAAGCGGCGGGAGGCGAGATAAGGTACCTGGACGGAGCGCCCTTCCATGTAGGATCCTATTTGGATGGACAGAGAATTGAAGAACCTCTTATTGCAGCCCCCAAGGGATGTTGCGATTATTTCGCTCAGTACTTTCACAAAACATGATGGCCCTAAATTTGGGGCAAATCAAGAGATGGAGCATAGATGAATACGATCGGCAAAAGATCAGAACACATCCTTGCGACTATTGTTTCTGAATACATAAGTACCGGTGAACCTGTCGGCTCAAGGACTCTATCCAAAAGGATGGAAATTGGTCTATCAGCCGCTTCCATCCGGAATATCATGAGTGATTTAACGGATTCCGGATTTATTTCTCAGCCCCATATCAGCGCAGGCCGTGTACCGACTGACTTGGGATACCGTTATTATGTAGACAAATTTATGGCGCCAGTCGGACTTAATGAAACTGAAGTAACGACAATAGAGTCGTGGATAGCCGCCGCAGGAATGGACATCAGGGATGTTTTCAAACAATCTTCGTGGGTGCTGGCTGACCTTTCCAAGCAGACCGGTGTGGTGAGCGGATCTCCAGCTACTGAACAGACCTTCAAAACCATAGATTTTATTAAAGTCGCTAAAGAAAGAATACTCGTCGTCCTGGTTTCTACTACTGGACTCGTCCAAAATAAGATGATTTATGATGATGAAGATATTTCTCAAGTTACTCTAGAGTCTTGGAGTAGGATGTTAAATGATATTCTGAAAGATCTCGATTTGAAACAAGCCAGAGAGAGAATTGAACAGGAATTGAGTCACGAAAAAGCCAAATTTGACGCGATGTTGGCTAAAGCACTAAGATTGGGACATATAATATTGTCGGATGACAATTCTTCCAGGGAAATATTCATCGAAGGATCTGTTAATATTGTTGAGGACCCTGAATTTTCTCAGATTGAAAAAATCAAGGCAATTTTGATTACATTTGATCATAAGATCAAGCTTCTTAAATTATTGGACAAAACGTTAGCTGCCAGAGGAATCCAAATTTTTATTGGAGCTGAACACGGCATCAACGAAATGGAGTCATGCTCCGTAATAGCCTATCCAATCAAGGCTGAAGGAGCAATATTGGGAAGCATAGGAATCATCGGGCCCAAGAGAATGAATTATGGAAAGATTGTTCCTTTAGTGGGCGCCACCGCAATGGTTTTGACACGACTGTTAAAACGAATGATTGAAAAGGATTCTTAGGAGGTACGTGTCTAATATATGCAGGTTTGTGAGATGTCGGTTGTTAACCCTTCTTTATCTCTGAAATCATTTCGTTGGCGGACATTATTCTAAAAAGAGGATTCAGCGCTGAATTTTCATAAATCTTGAGAGTCGTTTCGTGTAATTCCGGTTTGTAGCATGCCGAAGCGTCGCTCACTATCACTGTTTTGAAATCATTTTGTATAGCGTCCAGAGCAGTCAACAAAACACACACATTTGTGTTTATCCCACAAACTGCTACTGTTTCTATTTTCCAGGTCCGCAGAGTTTGATCAAGATCCGTTTTATGAAACGCGCTCATTCGCCTCTTCAGTAAAATTGTATCAGAGGGTTGAGCATTAAGCTCCTTAATTGGTAAATCCCCGCCAGAGCCTCTTATGGCATGGGGCCGCATTTTCCCGCCAAAAATAAAATCATCCACCATGAAACTGTCGCACGCGAATATTACGGGCTTCCCTGCAGAACGAAATGTTTCAATTAACTGATTAATGTTTGGGATTATTTTGCCTGCTTCATAGTCGAGAGCGGATCCCCTGGAGAGATTAACATTATCTTTGATCATATCTACGATTACTAGCGCATGACTCATTTTTTCATTCCTGGTGGCCGAATAGAGAATAGTGTTCAACAGAAAGCTCTTAGACTACTTTTTTACTGAAGCCCAGATAGCGTATACTGGATCACTAGGAATACCATATTTAAAATATTTGTCATCCGCCGGTCTGGGTTTACCTTTACTTTCAGAGTACCCCACGATCTGAAACTTGCCCGAAAGGGTAATAAATTTTTTGACCAAATCCATTCTGTCCTTTTCGAGAGTGAATTTCCAAATATTGACAGCTTTCGGCGGAAACATCCTGTTTGAGAACACCATTATGTGGACCCCTCCAGGTTTGAGAACTCTGCCAACCTCCGACAAAACATCTATCGGTTTTGTTAGATAATCTATAGACACAGTATTTATAACAACATCAAATTTGTCATTTTCAAAAGGAAGTCTATGGTCAAGATTTAGATCGTGGATTATCCTGTGATCCAATCTAACGTTAGCCTCAAGCTCTAGCTCATTCAGGCCAAGCCCTGTAACGCTTTTGGGAACAAGCTCATCTCTTAAATGTGAATCAGGCCCGGCCATCAAATCTAAAATATCTGAGCCCTTAGGTATTAATCGCCCATAGATTTCTTCAACCGTGGCGAGCGCAAGAGAATCAAGGTGACTGACAAACCTGGGTTTTGAATAAAATTGTGTGTCGACATCTTCGTTATCCCGGACAAAATCCGATTCATCAAAAAATTTAAAAGTTTCCAGTTCCATTTTTCGCCACAAGTCAGATAGGGCGCTAAGAAAGCGCCCTATCTGTTAGAAGTCTTCAATTTGTTCTTTATAGACTAGCCCAACTACTTACACGCTAGATCCTTCAACGCGTCCGCTGACCAAACGGCAAGCGGCCCACAGGCTCCCCTTGTGTCTATACGGCACCGGTAACCCGTTCTTTCAACACCTTGACCATCCAGCACATCCCAACTCTTAACAAAGTATGAGCATTCATCATTAAAACAAACGTGGTGAACCTCGCCGCCCCAACTAGACGCTTCGGGCGTGGTTATCGGATCCATATCAGATCCGCAGTGGGGGCACTTTAAACACTCCTTGGACATATTTTCTCCTCCTGCGTGTCGCGCCGACACTAGGGTCGACGCTGTGAACAAGCTTTGTCATGTTCAATCATCAGAACATTTTCGTCTCTCGCCAGTCTTACCATCTGTTCATTCCTAGCGATTAAGTCTACATCAATTAACTCTTGCAATTAAGGTAAGTATTTGTTCAAAATCTCGCAAGCCCTTTTTCGATTTGTTTTAGCGGGTGATTTTCGGTGGTCATTCTCAATTTTAGTTGAGTTGGCCCCACGAGAATTTCAGCGAATTTGTTTCATCAGCCACTCTTCCGGTTGCGACTGAGCAAAAAGGATCATTTGTTGACCGACGAAACTTTGGAACAAATAATAATTAGAAGTCTTCAGGAAGGAGTCATTACAATAGAGTGTAATGGCTTAATTTCAGGCGCAAATCCCGCTGCTCTCAGAATGTTGGGAGTAGCGAGCGAATCTGTACTGGGTTTTTCTTTTGACACAACTGTGCCGTCGTCTCCAATAAACAAACCATTTTTGGACATATTTCAGGATCTTGTAAGTGATGGAGCGATTACTCCCTTTAGAGAAATCGATTTGGTTCGTTTTGACGGGGCCAGGATACAACTCTCTGTCTCGAGCGCCGCCCTGGATATCACTGAGTGTATACCGGGCACAGAAAGTTATGTGGTGGTATTTCGCGATATTACGGCTATTAAGGGCCTGGAAATGGCGAAAAGAAAAGCTGCCGATCACCTGGCTCACGAACTTAAAACCCCTTTGTCCATCATTAAAGCTTGTTTTCAGGGTCTTACACCAATCTGCGGAGCAGATCATAAAGCTAAATTGATGATTGATCGTGGGGAAAGAAATCTCGATCGACTCTTGTCCATCCAGGATTCTGTGGAACAGGTTTTCTTTCCAAAAGTTCTAAAAAGTGAAAAGCTGCTTGTTCCGGAGAGCGTTAACAATATCATAGAGAACATTCTTCAGAATGCGAGACATCGTAACGTCAAATTAGAAAAGAATTTCAACTATTCGGGCTTTATATATTTTGATCTAGAGTTATTGCAGACCATTTTGGAAACCTTGATAAAAAACGCCATTGAGAATACCCCCGATCAGGGATTATTGGTTGTTACTTTAGATCAATCCTCTTCTCGTGGTTTTCAAATTCTCGTCCACGACTATGGAGTAGGAATTCCAATTGGAGATTTCGAATTTATTTTTGAGGGATTTCACCACACTCAAGCCACGGACGAGTATTCTACAAAAAAGCCTTTTGATTTCAACGCCGGCGGTAAGGGATTAGAACTTTTTCAGCTCAAGAATCTTTGTGAGATTCACAAATTGAGAATCGAGTTTCAAAGTCAACGGTGCCGATTTATTCCTGAAACGACTGATCATTGTCCTGGAAGCATAGATCAGTGTCCCTACGTTCAAAATCCTGAAGAATGTTTTGGCTCCGGCTTTTCCATTTTTAGTGTAAGTTTTTCAAACTTGACTAACCAAGATTGAAGTTTTCATGAATTCTAAAGTCCAGGAAAGACATTGTTATGGATAAAGATCTTTTTTCGAGATTGAATCGCATGTTCTATCCCCGTTCCGTCGCCGTGGTGGGGGCTGGAGTTGACCCTAATAAAGTAGGCCACGCTGTTATGGACAGTCTCGTGACAGGAGGGTATGAGGGAGCGGTATATCCAATTCATACCAGGCATCAGCGAGCATTCGATTATCCAGTTTTCAAGGATATATCGGATTTACCTGAAACCCCTGATTTGGCTGTCGTTGCATTAAATCAAGTAGCTTCTGTAAAAATGGTTAAAAGACTAAGGGATCTTGGGGTTTCTGGAGCAGTGGTGTTGGCTGGCGGATATGCTGAAATGGGGGAAGAAGGCCGAAGATTACAAGAGGATCTAATTCAGGCGGCTGGTCAAATGCCAATAATAGGTCCGAATACCCTGGGCTTCATAAATACGCATTCCAAATTAAATGTTACTTTTTATCCTCGAGTCCTCTCTCCAGGTAATATTTCTTTTTTGAGCCAGAGCGGCGGAATTGGATTATCAATAAAAGCTCAGGCGCATGACCAAGGTGTGGGATTTTCCAAGTGGATTGGCGTTGGGAATAGAGCCAATATGGAATTTCACAATTGGCTCGATTATCTGAGTATGGATGATCACACAAAAGTCATCGGAATTTTTACAGAGGGTTCAGGCGCGCCACGGGCAATGATCGAGACTTTGAAAAGAGTTTCAGCTAAAAAGCCTGTTGTAATTTATAAGGGCGGCCAGGGAGAACTCGCAGATAAAGTGACTATAACACACACTGGCGCATCAGCAGGTTCGGCTCGTGTGTGGTATGGAGCAATTAAGCAATCCGGAGTTGAAATGGCTCAATCTGTGAATGAGCTTGTTTGTATGTGCAAGGCCTTGTCCATAGGAGACGTTCCTAAAGGAAAATCCATAGCAATTTTTACTCACACTGCTGGACCAAGTATTGTGGCGTGGGACGTTCTCCAACGTGATCCTGAGTGCAGGCTCGCTGATTTAAGCGAAAGAAACTCTTCTGGATATCGCCAAAATACTCGGTCCTTCGGTGCCGGTAGTTTACAAGAACCCCGTGGACGGGGCGGCAGGAGCTTTTTTGACTAAACCATTTCATGATATAGCTGAAGTAATTCTAAAGGATGAAGATGTTGATTGCTTGTTGGCGATTTTTTGTGAACACAAGAATTGGGTGTATCCGACACAAGCCTTGATAGAAGCGAAAAATCGTTTTTCAAAGCCGGTCGTGGCGTGTTTCATAGGCTCCATCGGAGCAATGGAGCCCGACAGATCCATTTTACACGATTCAGGCATACCAACATATTGCGTCCCCGAAGAAGCCGCTTTGGGTTTAAAGAGCCTGCTGACCAGAAGTGGGGCGCCATCTATTGATTAATAGCCCTGAAGCCTGTTATGGCTATATTTCTGCCGGCATTGGAACCATCTCGCCTGTAAGAATGCAGCCTTTCCTTATTACAAAAGGAACACATCTTGAGACGATAGATGTTTTCAGGGCGAATTCCCAAGATTGTGAGTTCCCGGTAATTTACTCCCGGTAGATCAAGGTACTTCTTTTTCGAATCAGTTTTAGCATTTTTCTTAGAAGGCAAAGTAAATTCTGAAGCCCACGGAATACTTGAAACCAATGGATCCAAAACAATTTCATCCACTTCATAGCAACATAAGCCAATCGCTGGGCCAATAGAAGCAATTAGGTTTTTGCTTTTTATTCCGAAAAGATCTTCTAAGGCCACAACGACTTTTTTCGTTATCCGTAAAACCGTTCCTTTCCAGCCGGCGTGAATCGCCGCAGAAATTTTCGTTACTGGATCAATGATGAGAATCGGAACGCAGTCCGCTGTTTTGACCGAAGGATATAGCCCGAATTGGCGGCTATGATCGCATCCGCCTTTGATGAGGTTTGAGGAACATGATCCAGGACAAGTATCTCATCGCCGTGTTCTTGATCACATTCAATTATGTTTGAGCGTTCTACTTTTAGGCTCTTACAAAGTGATTCCAGGTTCGTTACCTCCCCAAATTGTCCCGAGCTATTTAAATTTGAAATTTCGAGTGATTCAGAGGTATAGGCCTGGGGTTTTTTAAAACGCAGTGAAAATGCCATAATAGCTCCATATGATTCCACATGTTTCAATAGACAAGCATCACTGGTTATTCTCATGGCGTTTAATTTCTCAACATCCTTCTGCGTTGTCATTTCTTCAAAGATTCTTTTTAAATTTTATCTCCGTGATTTATTCCGAAAAATTCTAGCCATTCAGACACATCTTCTATTTTTGGATTTCGATTGTTTCCTGTTCCGTGGCGAATCAATTTTTGACAATTCAGACCTAGACGCCCCCCTCGACATGACCTTAGCCCCCAAAGACGACACGCAAGATCTTAAATCTCTGTCAGACGAGACTACCGTGATGTCTCGAGAGTATGACGCAGTTCTAACCATGTCTTTGATTCTATCGTCTGCGGAACGGCCGGCCTTCGCGTAGAATATTTTAACACCTTTGAAAACAGTGCCATCAGGGCAGAGATTGTCTTCAACACCGTCAAATACTATTTTGACCTTTTTTCG
>CAVQDX010000039.1:0-12640 GCA_963711335.1 uncultured delta proteobacterium
CAGGATTAAAGCCTTCGCTCGAAGCGGCTCGACCTATGAGCTTCGCATTTTCGCCCACTGTTATGAGGTAGTCTATGCCGGTCTCACGCCACATCCGCCCCTACGGCGATATGCTCCTCCCTGCTGTGAAGACCCAGATCCAGCATTTCACTGAGTATCGCTATCTTGCGTCTTCCCTGACCTACTTTGGTCAAAGCGTCGATAGCGCCTTTTACAGAAGCCGGGTCGGAATTTACGTATCGTTGATTAAAGTGATGCCGGTGACTGTCGTGTGGATTTCCAGCCTCATCGGAGATGGTCGAAAATCTTCCAAACCTATCTTTATGTTTTTCAGCGAAGCGCCCAGCATTTTCCCGGCGGCGGCGGCGGCGAGCGCATTGACGATATTAAATCGTCCAGCCACTGGCAGAGATATGTCAATCGCACTATCAAAAATTTTCATCTTGAAATAATGCCCCTTTTCAGGGGCAGGGATAGCGTCTATGGCCCTGACATCCGCGTTTTCTGAGAAACCAAACGTTACGATCCGCGCTTTTGATAGATTCATGTAGGTCATGCTAAGAGGGTCATCAGCATTGAGGATCAGGAAAGAATCACCTGTAAGGTTATCGAACAGTTGTATTTTCTGTTCCAGTGTGTTTTCAAGGCTGCCTAATCCGCCTATATGAGCTTTACTGATCACCGTCAGCAATCCATGATCAGGCTTTATCATACGCTCCAGCTTTTCCATTTCACCCGGAAGACTTATTCCCGCTTCAATTATGGCGACTTCATGTTCCGGCCTGATTCCCAAAAGAGCTAGAGCGGCTCCTATCTGGGTGTTATAGGATAGCGGAGACCTGTAGGTCTTACGGTCCAAACAGAGTATCGCCGCAAGCATTTCTTTAACCAGGGTTTTACCGTTGCTCCCTGTAATCCCGATAACAGGGATGTCAAACTGCGCTCGATGAAAGGCGGCTAATTTCTGAAGAGCTTCGAGAGTGTCAGCGACTTCTATAAGTGTAGAATTCAGGGGTATTTCTATTTCGAAAAGGTCCGGTCGATCTACAACCGCAGCCTTAACTCCTGATTTTAGGGCGTCAAGAGCGAAGTCAGCTCCGCTAAAGTGAGGTCCTTTAATGGACCAGAATATATGATTCGCGCCCATGGGCTTGCGGGTATCGATGGAGACTCCTGAGATTGGTCCGGATCCGGCGCCTTTTACGCGGAGGGGCTCTATAATCTTGATGACCTGGCTTAGATCCATAAAATTCATGTTTTCGATACCAGGATTTTCCACCAGGTTCGAGCTTACACAGTTTGAAGCCATCTACTTCCCCCAGCCTGCTCGATATGAAATGTCGGTCATCTTTTCCGCCTCTCCACGAAAAAATCTGTCGATTACTTTTCCTCTGTTCGTCAACGCTCTAACACTTTAACAAGCTATTTTCAACATTTGGGAAACGAGGTCTTTCGATGAATCGTCGAAAATTACTTGACACAGCCGGATATAATAATATGCTGCAACAAATCGATCGGGAGAGGTTGTTTGGTAAAATGATTCGTCATGGGCTGAGAATTATTTGATTAAAATATACTTTAATTCCGATTTGTTAGTTAGAATAGGCCAAATACCGGGAACCGATTCCTGAGCGTTGGGCCGTCTTTGCAGATTGAATTTTTGGGGTCATCTTGATATAATAAGATTGATCATTTTTAAATTGTGTTTAATTGAGGGAACATTCTTTTACTAATTAATCCGAAGGGAGTGAAATGGTGGGTAATCGCTTGTTCATGTTTCTGAAACCAACATTTCTCGTGGTGATGTTTTGTATTCTTGGGGCTGCGTTAGTTTCCGCTAACGAATCGCCGGTGTCTGCCGAAGACCTGGCTGATAACCAGCTACAAAAAAACAACAAAAATCTGGAAAAAGCGCTATTTGAATACTCGCCTATACCTGACTGGCTGGAAGCGGTTCTCAACGGTGTTCCAGAACAAAAAGAAAATAAACTTAGCGCCAAACTGGACGACCAGGATTTTAGTAATGAAGTAGAACAGAGTTTCACCAGCCCAATGAGGGAGGAACTTCAGCCTGCCAGCATGGGGGCCAGAAACCCTTGAAAATATACCTCCCTTGTATACATCACCCAAGATTGACGGAGAAGGTGTTTGGCTAAGCGCTGACACACCGGCGGGGTCGGACGGAAAACCGTTGATTTACAAGACTGTGTATCGCCCGAGTATAGAGTTCCCCAATGCGGTGGTTTACATGGCGGTCTTCGATATTAGCCGCCTTAAAACCAGGCTCTTTATTGGTCAAACAGAACCCGGCATATATCAGATTTCAGATACAGCGCCGCGGGAGTCGCTATCCAGAATAGTCGCGATCACAAACGCGATGTGGATGCAACAACACGCCAGAGGAGCAGGGGCCATCTTTAGGGGCCATGTCGTATACCCGATGGTACCGGGTATGGCCACGCTTGTTGTCTATAATGATGACTCGGTAGATGTGCTCGAATGGACCAATGACATTCCTGTTTCGAGTGTTAAAGACGCCCGCCAGCTACGACATCTGATAGTTAAGGATGGCAATGTAGTCAATCAGGTAATAAAAAACGGTAGAGCGACTGATTCCGAAATAGGTCTAGGTGGATTCCTGATCGACAATGACGGTGGCAGCACGATGAACAAGGAGTTTTGGTTTCTAGCTAACAGAACGGCTTTTGGCATAAGAGCTGACGGGAATCTTGTGTTTGCCATGGGGCATCATATCAGCACGAAAGATATGGCCAAGGCTCTTGTCCTGGCAGGATGCAAAAGGGCTATTCATGGTGACGCCAATATCCATAACATAGTGTGCAATTTTTATTTCAGGGACGAAAACAACAAAATAGTTAAACGAGACAGGCTCTCGCCGGAACAGCTTCAATATACCATGAAACGCTATGATCAGGGGTACGCCAAGGATTTTTTCGCCTTTTACGAAAAATAGGATGTCTATAAGGGCCCGTGGTGTTGTGTCTCACGAGCCCGTAAGTTTATGCCCGTAAATTACTATATTAAGGGCCTGATAATAGGCTTCTCCCTAGCTATCCCCGTCGGGCCGATAGGGCTGTTGCTCATCAGGAGGACTTTGACCCGAGGCAGGATGGCGGGTTTGGTTTCGGGACTTGGAGCAGCCACTGCCGACGCTATCTATGGAGCGATTGCCGGTTTCGGAATAACGCTTTTATCCAATTTTCTGGTCAGACATTCAATTGTGCTTCGATTGATGGGAGGGGCTTTCCTTTGTTATCTGGGGGGCAGGATCTTTTTGTCAAAACCAAGGGAAAGGGCCACCAAAGGCGCCGAAGAGAACATACTTCACGACTATCTATCAACTCTCTTCCTGACGCTAACCAACCCACTAACTATTCTGTCCTTTGCCGCCATTTTTGCCGCAGCGGGTGTTGTGGTCATTCCTGGAGAATACTATTCGACTGCGACGTTGGTTTTGGGGGTTTTCAGTGGATCATGCCTGTGGTGGGTCATATTGAGTGGCATGGTAAGCTTTTTCCACGGCAAACTTGACACGACCGGCATCCTTGTACTCAACAAGATATCAGGCGCAATCATAGCCGCGTTCGGCGTGATGATTTTTGTCAGTCTTCAAATGTGGCCACAATAACAACGAATCGTAAAATCCCGGGGATTCCGGGACTGGGCCACTAAATAGCCGCAAGTTGTTTTGCGTATACCATTAGATCTCGACCTGAGAATGATACGAAAACAGCTCGTTCAATATCTGGGAAACGCTTCAGTTGGTTCATGGACGTTTGCAGAGCGATTTCACAAGCCTCATTTATTGGATAGCTATAAACTCCTGTGCTTATGGAAGGGAAAGCCAGGGAGTGGAGGCCATTTTGCGCCGCCACCTCAAAACATCTCCTATAACAACTTCTGAGCTTTTCGGCTTCCCCTGAACCCCCTCCACGATAGATGGGCCCGACGGTGTGAATCACATGACGGGCGGGTAAATCATAACCCCGGGTGATTTTTGCGTCCCCGGTTTCGCAACCTCCTAAGGTCCTGCACTCATCTACCAATTGGGGGCCCGAAGCCCTATGTATCGCTCCGTCTACTCCCCCTCCGCCCAAAAGACTGTTGTTTGCAGCGTTCACAATCGCGTCCACCGAAAACCTGGTCAAATCACCCAGAGCCAAATGGATTCTTTCTTTCATCGGTATCTCCGAATTGGCGAACGACGGGTTATTGGAACCCAGTCAAGAAACATAAGCTCTAGTAATAGATCTCTCTAACATTTTCCTTATGATCAACCATGTACAGCATTTTAGCTTTCTGTTTCAATTCTTCGGTAAGGCTACCAAGTTTTTCACGGTCAATGTTAAACGCCCTTATGTAGACATTGCGATAGCCTTCCGGGGCCATGTCGTATGAACTCAGAATGCTTACCAGTCGGGCGTTGTAACTTCGAATAACATCAGTAACTTCCTTGATCGATCCAGGTTTATCTTCTAAAATAAATCCGAAAAGAACGCCTCTGTGCGCCAGACCACTCAACGACATCAAAGCCCTGAACATGTCACTCTTGGTAATGATTCCCTTGAGCTGGCCATCAGCGTCCACAACAGGAGCCCCGGAAATTTTATGATTGAGCAATATCTCCGCCGCCTCTTCCATGGTCAAGTCCATGGATAAGGTCACGGGATGCCTGCTCATGATGGCTCCCACTTCGAGTTTTGACAACAGATACAGGATTCTCTGAATATCGAGCATGACAGCGTCGGAAGGTGACGCCCGTTTGATATCGCGATCCGTAACAATGCCGACCAGTTTGCCATCTTCAAGAACCGGCATCATGCTGACGTCATGTTCCATCAATAAATTTATAGCTTGCTGCATTGAATCGTTCGCATTTATAGTTACAACGTTTGTACTCATCCAGTCTTTGACCAGCATATTTTACCTCCCTGCCAGGAAAGAAATCTCCGGGGACGTCTGGAGCCAGAATACGAAGTAAGCAAGCCTATTCGTGTCTCCGATAGGCCCCTTTTGAAATCTGCAATTGGTATGCCAAAAAAACGCCGAATGTTTTTGATCCCGATTTTGAATAAATGATAGACTTTAATTTGATACCAGTAAACAAGTTTTTGGATAATAGATGATTCCAAGAGCGACCCTATTATAGATCGGCAATGCCGTCATGATGACGTAATTTTAGTCACTCTGTCATAGTATAAAATGTCTTTTCGTGTATATTTGGGACCAATTCTAATTTATTGAAACTGGTCCGGTCTCAATCTGGGGTTTTCGTGAGAAAGACTCTTCATCTCGTTAGAGCGCTAATCACCTCATCACTTCTATGTGTTCCCGGTCTGTCCGCTGCCTGGGAATTCAACATTGAGTCAGCCCTGTTAAGTTTTCGCTATGTCTACTCTTCCCAGGCGGGGGCTAATGGATTCTTCGGCCCTTTCAATAACGACAATGGTTCAAAAACACAGGGAGACCTGGCTCCACTCAACGGTTGGTTTCAGAGGAAAATGATATCAGGAACCACTGCTGAAACGTCTTTCAGCCGCTTTTCCTTCTTTCCGGTGTTGAAACTGAACAAGGCGGTAGAGATCCGCGGAACGTACAGGATAGCTTCCGATATCACAAACAACCTGGCGTCCATACAGGATCCGGACCTGGAGAATGTTATTTCTTACGGGAGATGGACCAGGCTGTGGGTTACTGTGGATACTCCGCTGGGTAAACTCTATTACGGCAGGAGAGGCTTCCAGCAGGGGTTGGGACTACAATTCAGCAGCGCTGAAACAGCCGAAGAGATTTTTGAAAGCGGCCGAAGGACAGTGGAAATATTTCAATTGGAAAGTTATTGGGGTCCTTTCACAATTGGGGCGGGTTTCTATCCATGGCGGCTGGGGGGAAAGGAATATTGGAACATCGAGGATCAAAACGCCGCACGATCTACCCATTTGCTGGGTTATTTAAGGTACACGGCTGGGAGCATTGACACAGGCTTTGGGGGTTTCTATTTTGCTTTTCATGAAGGACCTGAATCCCAAAAAACTGTTTTAGCTCGAAAGAAATATTCGCCACGTTACACCAACGCCACCGAGGGCTGGTTGTATTTGAAGTATAACAATGGACGGCTTTTCTTTAACACGGAAGCCGACTGGTATTATCGAACGATAAAATACGAAACCGCCGAGAATGGGAGTCTTCCCGGGCCTGATTATGACATGGATCCTTTATTGAATGATTTGCCTCCCTATATCGAATCTTGGCGATACATGGCGGAATTCGGCGCTTATTCAGGTCCGGCAAAGGCGAGTTTTCTGCTTGCTCACTTGCCTGGCCCGGACAGAAGACACGGAATTCTGATCGATAAACAACCATACATTCAGGACCCCGAGAGGAGCGCTTATGCGGTATTCTATCCGTATAGCATACTCATGGGTAAATACTATATGGCGGGCGTCAATTCATACCGGGACATGTCCGCTTCAGATGTGGCAGCAGTCAGGCTTGACTACATGGTCGCAAGCAACCTGGATGTAATGGCGAGTGTGATGAAGGCGTATCGATCCTCTTATGGATATGGCTTGGGCTATGTCAAGCCAGATACCGCCTATGACACGCTTTTGTCTATTTATACTCGATTCGGTTACGTGGCCTTCAATCAACCAGGTAGTTATGCTGATCCAGCGCCTGCCATTCCCGATAGGGATCTTGGTTGGGAGTTCAACGCAGGCATTGTCTGGAAGTTACTTGAAAATTGGCGTCTTTATGCTCGTGGGGCGTACTGGCAGCCGGGAAAGTGGTTCAATTACGCTTGCGTGGACAAGTCTGTCTCAAACTGGGATACCCCCACTTCAACCAACAATTTTGGAGCCAACCCAAACAGAACCATCGCCCCCATCTTTGGATTCGAATTGTATCTCGACGCCCGTCTATGACATTCCCGACGTTGGTCAAATATGCCGATGGCGCCAATGAAAACAGGAACAAGAAGGGGCCGGTTTGAAAGAACCGGCCCCTTGCACTATTTATTTCATAGTCCAGGAAAGCTTCCCGAGCGCTCCCCAGTCTCCCTCATATTTACCCGGTTTTCCGGGAATCATGTTTCCCATGGCCCCGGTAATCAAAACCTGTCCCGGTTCTATGGACCAACCGTGGGCAGTCGCTTCATTCACAAGCCAGAGCAACGCTTTCCATTGGTCGCCCATGACGTCCGCAGCCTTTCCTTCATTCACGACTTTCCCATCCATCGTCAGCGATACCTGGACCTTGTCCACCTGAACCTTGTCCACTGGCAGCGGCTTACCAACGATATACTTGGAGGAAGAAACAGCGTCGACTATCAAATCTACGCCTTTCAAATCTTTCATCTCAGCAAACCTGATATCGGGTAATTCGATAGCGGGGAAAACCGCTTTGATCATTTTTTTGAGGGACTCTACGTCCTTGACCGGCCGATCGATTTTTTCTCCTGCGACGTAACCTATTTCAGTCTCTATAAACGGTCTGGTAAAACTTTTTATTTCCACAACCGCGTCGGGACCAAGTTCTCCACTCTTGAACATCGGGCCGAAAACAGGCGATGAAAGGCCGAATCGTTGCTGAAGGGCGCTTGAGGTCAAGCCGGCCTTATAACCACCTATTTTTTCGCCTTTGCTCAGAACTTTGTCAGCCATCTGTTTCTGTAAAGCATAGGCTTTTTGCTCAGTTAGATTTCCCAATACTGATGATGGCAGGGGAATTGTCTTTACCGCTTCACGAGCCGAGACGATATCAGCTATCAATTGCTGTTCAGAGGCCTGTGAAAGACCGGCTAGAGATAGCAAGATCATCAAAACAGAGAACAGAAAGCAGATGTTTCTTTTCATTGTCGCCCTCCTTCGGTGATTTAAGAGTTTAGTCCAGTAGCGCCGTTTATAACGACCAACGTCTGGGTCAATTTAATCCATAATTATTGATCGGTCTTGTTATTTCTTGGGGAGTCTTCATTGAATCTAGTTCAGGATGGTTCTTGGGAGAGCGAAAGAGATTTCGCAGGGCGGTAGATCTTCAAACTACCGCCCAATCATAATGTTCATATATTTTTTTACGCTTCCTCGTCTCCTGGTTTGCCTGCAAGGCTGACTCAGGGTTAAAAAGTGGTTGATTGATCGTAACATCGCCAATTGTATCCATTCCAAACACAGGTCTGGTTTCCATTTTGATATGTTCCGGAATCATAAGGGGCAACGTAATAGCCCGATCCCCCACCCCCATAGAATCCACGACCATGACCATAAAAACCTTTATGAAAACCGTAACCTCCCCCGTGCCCACCACCATGGCCGCCGCCATGGAAAACAGGCAGAACTGAACCTCCTAAAGGACCAAGAGTGGATACCAGTGAGTCCGGCGAAGCGTGAGCAATGTTGGGAACAATCATTCCTAATACTACAACAACGGCTATGCCAGCCGTAAATATTGGATCTATAGTTCTCATTTCCATTTTCTCCTTACCTCAATCATTTGCTATCATTGGCTGAAGGAACCGCTAAGCAAATGCGGCTTTTAGATTTCTGCTTGATGACTCTGGTTCCCCCTTTTAATCATTGGCAATTTGAACCAGACGAATCTCATACATTCAAAGCGCCACACTTATCCGCCGCCATGAATGCTAAATCGCTCTCACGGCGAATAAGCATGTATTTTGAAAAATTGGACGCGAAAAAGGACAAAAGGATTCAAACTGGAATTGATACGTTATCCAGTTCGTCCCTGTAAACTCGCCAAAGAGGCATAAAATGGTCCATATAGGCTTTAAAGCGGCCATTATGGAGCCGCTCAATTAGATGCGTCAATTCATGGACGATAATAAATTCCAGGCAATTTAGGGGTCTTTTAGCCAATTCAAGATTAAGCCAAATACATCTGGCTTTTCGATTGCAAGTGCCCCAGCGGGTTTTCATTTTCTTTATCCGCCAGTTGTCCGCCGAAACCCCTGTCACGCTTTGCCACTTTTCAATTAAGGGAGGGATGCTCTCTTGCAGTCTCGAACGATACCATTTTGTCATTACCTTTTCGCGTTGCTCCACTGTACTCCCGGGTCTAACATGGAGATGAATACAGGTATCGCCATGCAATTCGGCTCGAGGGGCCGAGTCTCGAGTCCAAACCGTCAATAAATATCGCTTTCCGAAAAAATAATGCGTTTCTCCAGACACAAATTCATTCCTGGGTTGGTCTTCCCGACCATCACGCTTTAATTGCTGTTTCTTGATCCAGCCAAGTTTAGAAATGCAAAACGATCTGATGGTTTCGTCGTTGATTTTCAAGGGAGCGGCAATTCGAACTTTACCGGTGGGATGATAAAATCTCAGGCGTAGATTCTTGATGTCTTTTTTGACGACATCTATGGTGATATCGCCTACGATAATTTGATCGTTCTCTATCTTCATTAGCGCCTTGAGTGCAGTGGTCCGGTTTCTTTAGACAACTGAACGAGATCTATAAGTGGGAAGCTGCTTGTTCATATCGCTACCTGCGATGGTGAGGTACTGCAATAGACCTCATCCGGGGTCCTTCCGTCAAGTCCTGGGCGTCTTCTCCTGTAGTTGTAAAAGTAAAAGTAGGCATTTAGTTCGAGACGAGCTTCTCCCAAGGAGTCGTATGCTTTGAGATATACTTCTTTACACTTGACGCTCTTCCAGAGACGCTCTACGAAAACGTTGTACCCCCAACGAACTTTTCCGTCCATACTGATTCGGATTCCTCTGGAATTCAGAGCCTCGGCAAATTCCTCTGATGTGAATTGACTACCTTGGTCAGTGTTAAAAATGTCGGGATTCCCGTAAACCGAAAATTCATTCAGAAAAAAAGCCCACCTACATTGAACTGGTAGTTGAATAAAACCTGTCATAAGGATGTAAAAATGAAGATCTTGCTGTTAATATTTGTATAACAGTAGTGGCCATCATTCGCGGTATAGTTACACCACTATATAGCATTGGATGGGCTGATATATTCTGGGAGGCTTTTAATGTTACCATTTCTGCAAGACATCTTCTTAAACGCACCGGTAGGCATATATCGAGCCACCCTAGAGGGAAAACTCCTAACAGTAAACACCTATGTTGCCTACATGTTTGGGTACGAATCTCCTGAATCTATGATTGAAGATGTAAACAGATCGTCAGTGGCTTCTCTTTATGAACAGTCATCTGATCGGCAGATACTACTCGAAAAAGTCATTCAAGCCACCCACAACTGGACCACGTTCGAACAAAAGATTCGCACCAAAAAAGATATTATCCTCAATGCTCATATGACTATCAGACTAACCGCTGATGGGAATATCGAAGGCTTCATCTCAGACATAACCCAGCAGAAACTCACTGAACGAATACTGAGGGCCAGCGAAGAGAAGTTCCATAAGGCCTTCCATCTCAGCCCCGACGCCATCTCTATTACCCACCTCTCTGACAGCAAAATCGTCTCTGTAAACCAAGGGTTCCAGCAACTCACCGGATATACTGCAGAGGAGGTTGTCGGCAAAACCTCACTAGATTTTGGGATGTGGGCTGACCTAAACGACCGAAACAGATTGTTCAACGATATAGGGGAAACGGGGACATGCTATAACCTCGAAGCTGACTTCGTTACAAAAGACGGAGCCATAAAACACTCTCTTATGTCCGCTTCTGTGATCAAGCTAGACGGTGTAGACCATCTTATTAATGTCACCAGGGACATTACAACCCGTAAACAAACCGAAGAAGCCCTACGACAAAATGAACAGAAATACCGTACGTTATTTAACAACACACCTATTGGTATACTACTCGTAAACAATAAAGGGGAAGTCCTAGAGGTTAATAACTTTTTTTTACAGGCAGTTGGTTCACCTAGCGTAGAGGGTACCAAAACGATCAATGTGCTAACCTATCCATTAATGGTAAAGGCAGGGCTCTCAGACCTCTTTAGAATCTGCATGTCCGAAAACAAGACAATGGACACGGAAATCCAATATACAGGCGCATGGGGGAAGGAAACGTATCTCAGAATGATCCTTACCCCTGAGTTAAACGAACAGGGATATGTCGAAGGATGCCTGTCCGTAGTAGAAGACATAATGCCTAGAAAGCTGGCCGAAGAGGAATTAAAAAGGGCTAGGGACGAACTTGAACTTAGGGTGGAAGAGCGCACAAACAAACTGCTGAAGGCGAATGAGAAGCTCGAGATGGAAATTGCTGAGCGCGAGCGGGCAGAACGGGAGTTACAGATGAGTAATCGTAAGCTGGAACTTGCCCTGGCCGTAGCGTCCCAGCTTCGTGTTCAGGCGGAAGCCGCCAGCGCAGCCAAGACTGAGTTTCTCACGAACATGAGTCATGAATTGCGGACGCCATTGACAGCGGTTATTGGTTTCTCCGATCTTCTTGGAGACCCGTTGTTCGGCAAACTCAATGAAAAGCAGTCGGGATATGTCACAGAGATTTTGGCTGCTGGACGTCATCTACTGAGACTGATCAACGACATATTGGATCTTGCCAAGGTCGAATCTGGAAAAATGGCTATTAGAATGTCCCCTGTTGATTTGAGTGAATTACTGGGACACTGCCTGATCATGATCAGGGAAACAGCCATGAAACGAGGTTTGACCGTCGACCTCAAAGTGTCCGAGCAGCTTTATGGAGAAAAGATTCAGGCTGATGATGTGCGCCTCAAGCAAATCGTAATGAACCTGCTATCCAATGCGGCAAAGTTCACCCCTTCCGGGGGGACTATTCTACTGGAAGCTGAAAGGCAAGGGGAAGAGATTCTGGTTAGCGTTTCCGATACTGGCGTCGGACTGACACCAGATGATCAAAGGCGAATATTTCAGGCATTCGAGCAGTTGGACTCATCTTTTTCACGGCAGGAACAGGGAACCGGTCTCGGGCTCGCGTTGGTTCGTAAACTCGTTGAGCTTCATGGTGGCCGAGTCTGGGTTGAGAGTGAGGGTGAGGGGATGGGCTCCACGTTCAAATTCATCTTTCCCTTTATCCAGGCTGAAAAAGATATGGACACTCAACCGGGGCCCGAGTTGGCAAATTTCCCATCCCTGACTCTACCTGATTTTTCAGATGAAGAAAAAAACCATCCCACAGTTCTTGTAGTCGAAGATAATGAATCCAACATGAAATTTATCACAGATTTGCTGGAAGCAGCCCATTACAAGGCTATTCACGCATCTACCGCGGAAGAAGCGATAAAAAAAGCGGAGACGGAAAATCCGGCTCTTATTTTAATGGACGTTTCCCTCCCAGGAATGGACGGGCTTGCTGCCACTAAAGCGCTGAAGAGCAATCCTGTCACGGCTCGTATACCAGTAGTGGCTCTAACAGCCCACGCAATGAAGAATATCGAAGAAAGGGCCATGGAAGCTGGCTGTGAGGGATTTGTGCTAAAACCGATTGATACGGGTTTATTCTACAGGGCGTTGTCAGTGATCAAAAAGTCAGAAGATTCGGGAATCGGAGAATAGTTGTGGCGAGTCCACTATTGGTATTGACGATCCCAGGCAAACGAATTCTAATAGTCCATGACGGAGCTCAGAATCAGGAGCCTGATAATGCCCAAAATAAACGGTGTTGAACTCGTTTTGGGGAGAAAAGTAATT
>CAVQDX010000040.1:0-293924 GCA_963711335.1 uncultured delta proteobacterium
AAGGTTAAGCGAATAGTGGTTTACCCTGGGAAAAGACTGAGTCTGCAACGCCACAGGAAAAGATCCGAACATTGGGTCATGATTAGTGGAGGCGGTCTGGTAACTCTTGACGATCAAGAGATATTAGTGGAGCCAGGTCAGTCGGTTGATATACCAGTCGGAGTAAAACACAGGATTCTTAACCCTGGTCCTGAGCTGGCAGTATTTGTAGAAATACAGATGGGCGCTTATTTCGGCGAAGATGACATCGAGAGATTTGAAGATGATTTTGGTAGGGTCTAGCCGTTCCGGCAAATTCCGATTATTCCGAAACGGCTCCAGGATATATGTGTAAATAGCTGAATTTACGCGTCAGATTGACTTTGGCAGGATAGAGATAAGATCTTCCGCCATGGTTTTGCACATGCCTGAGCAAAGACTGAATAGATTCCAACATATCAAGATATAATGAAGATGAACGAGGGGAGGCGCTGCCATCGAGAAGCCTGTCCACATGGGCTACCTCCATATCCTGCCCCAATTGATCCAGTCTTCTGGCCTCAGAAATTATGTGATTGAGAAGAAACCTGTTCGGAGCCACTATTGAGTCGCGCAGATTCCTGAGCAGTTCCATTACAGAACTCAGCAAGTCGTCTATTTCAAAGAGGGCCTTTTCGCTGAAAGGAACGCTATCCCGGCTTTTGATCCTGCAACAATTAAGGAGGTTTTCCAGAAAATCGCCAACTCTCTCCAAATGCGTTGGAAAAAGCATTATCGCTCGACATACATCTCTGGGTTCGGTTAATGAGCAAGCGAGATTGCTTGTCAATATCTTTTCCTGCTGGTGAACATCGCCGGCCAGATTGTCGCACGCCGATATTTCCTCAGGACAATCACTTATAAACGCAAGCCTGGTCAATCTTGTCATTTCCACAAGCTTGCTCAGCATCACTAAAAGACCTTCTTCAATGGTAAGGCTTTCCGAAACCGGGTGCTGATGCAGATCTTCGATTTTCAGCGCCTCAGCGTTGAGTTTGGGACTCATCATCCGGACAGGGTTAAAAAAAACACGTTTATCTTTCATTAGAGCGGACCTCCTCAAAGTAAACGGCTGTATGTGGATTGCGGAAATTTGTAGACGTAATGTACGTTGTAACAAAAAAAAAGTTGGAAAACAAGTTTCTTAAGGGGCCTAAAAAATGTGTAGGGACGCTGAGGGAGCGTCCCTACTATGACGATGCGTCTGGCTTGGATAACGCACCGGGGGAAACGTGATCAGTCTGGTCTTCTGAGGTGAGATCACGGTTGTATCTGTTAAGAAGCAACATCTGTGCCATCTCAACCCGATTGTGATCCTCTCGTTGAAAACCCCACCCAATCAGGGCGCTCAATTATTTCTTCAGGTTAGTGAATCCCAGACATTCCATGTAGCAATGTCAATTTTTTTTACAAGCTGTAAATAGACTGCTATCGTATAGATCCTGTAAGCGGAAAAAACTGGAATGTTCGTATAACTTTCCCAAAGCCACTCTCATAGATAAAGAAGGCATGCAATGAAAGCCCTGTTCTTTGATGGATCGAATCTGGAGTTGACGGAAAGACCTACCCCGGACATCCGAAGCGGCGAGTCACTGGTGCGAGTCATCGTGGCCGGGATTTGCCGAACCGACATTGAGATAATGAAGGGATACATGAATTTCGCCGGGATACTGGGTCACGAATTTGTCGGGGAAATCGCGAAATCGGATAATCCATCAATGCTTGGAAAGCGTGTAGTCGGAGAAATTAACGCCGGCTGCGGGAAATGTGATTTGTGCAGGAAGGGACTTGAGAGGCATTGCGGCGATCGGACGACGCTGGGCATTGCCGGTCGTGATGGAGCCTTCGCCGAATATCTGACTCTTCCTACATCGAATCTGGTTGAAGTTCCTGATTCAGTATCTAATGAAAAAGCGGTATTTGTAGAGCCCCTGGCCGCTGCCGTTGAGATCCTTGAGCAAGTCCACCTGACCCCTGCCTCTCGGGTCATGATCATAGGCGATGGTCGGTTGGCGGCTCTGACCTTCCTGGTTTTGCGTCTCACAGGATCTGAACTAACAGTGCTGTCAAAGCATCATGAAAAGACAAAATTCTTCGAACACATGGGGGCCCAGGTAATGTCGGTCGAAGAGACACAAAACCGAAAACGGGAGTTTGATTTTGTGGTGGAAGCCTCGGGTAGTCCCTCCGGATGGATCACGGCGACGGAACTGGTCAAACCCAGAGGAACAATAGTTCTCAAAAGCACGTACCACGGGAAGGCGCAATTCGATTCGTCAATCCTTGTCATTAATGAAATCTCGGTCGTGGGTTCGCGCTGCGGCCAGTTCAAGCCTGCCTTAAGAATTCTTAGAAGAGGGGTTGGTGGACCCTTCTTCCCTGATCTCCGGCTCATTCACTCTTGACAATTATCGGAACGCTTTTGAACAGGCGGATTCTAAAGAGGCCTTCAAAACGCTAATCACGATGTGAAGGCAAATATGAGAGAGCCTGCCTGTTTACTGTTGGGCTGATTTTCTCAGAAACCTGCTCTATAATGTCGAGTAGCGCCTTTTCCACTAACGGCTTCAGATTCTGTCTCATCCTGTCGCAATCCTGAAATACGTTCAGGAGCCTGGAAGCCACATAAGTGTTGATAGGGGCTAGTTCTATGATTGTTCTCGCGGCCCAATCCACTCCTGCGTCTGTCCAGATCTTTTTTGTGTTCGCTGTCATCGTCAGGAATAGAGCCCTTGCCCAGGTAGGATTGGTAATGTCGAATGACGCCCGGTTTCGTTCGTTTTCTATCATCTGGAAAACATCGTTTCCCCAACCGGCTGACACAATCCTGAGATAATTGGCGTATGCGCTCACATGTCCTCGCCAATTCAGATAAACCTGTTCCAGGATTTCCAGTCTCTCAGGCATGGAGGAACGATTAACCGCCAGTAGCGCCCCAATCTTGTCAGTCGCTGAGGTGGCCTTCCGAAAGTGGTTCCTTATGACATCATGACTTTCCGAGGAATCGTCCACGACTATCATTTCCAGAAGAGTCTGTTTAAGAATCCTGTCTTCAATCCCGTCTCTTGGGGTAGATTGTTCCCTGTAAGTTTCAAGAGCGTCGAACTGTTTGAGGAGTTCCCCTCTATACGCATTATTGACAGCCCCAATCAGTCTTTCTCTGGTTTGGGTCAATTCCCTGTGCCAGCTTGAGAAATCTCTGTCCATTGGCTGTTCATCGATTCTGAGGAAAAAGGCTTTTGTGGAAGAAGCCATACTATGGTCAGAAAGGAGCGTCCCGAAAATATCCAGCCAGATGGTGTCAATCTCTGATTCGGGATCGTTCAGAAGTCTGACTCTCTGTATATCCGTGAACCTTCTAAACGCTTCTATCCTGTTAAAGAGATTATCATCCATTCGGGTCTGCAGTATTAGGGATTCGGGGGTTTCGTCCATTACACGACAAACCCCATAAAAGGAATAGTCCCTGTTTACAGAAGCAAAAGCCGGTTCGTTTTTGATGTCCTCAAAGACCAGTTCAGATCTGTCGTTACGGAACTCAAAGATTCTCTCCGTCCCTGGGATGGATCGCCCTTCATTGTCGACCAGAGCCACTTGCACCGGCATGTGGAAAGGTTCGTTTACCTCGTTATCCTTCTCTTGAGAAAAGACCATCGAATAGCGCTTGTTTTCAGAATCATAAAAATTGTTGACTGTTACCTTGGGATATCCGATACGGTGTAGCCAGCATCTCTTGAATTGGCCCAGGTCCCTTCCTGAGACCTTTTCAAAACACTCAAAGAACTGATCAGTATTTGCGTTGGAATTCCTGTATCTCGTGAAATACAGTTCCTTGGACTCCTGAAAAGCCCCTTTTCCCAAAATCAGCCTGAGCATGCGAATTACTTCGGCAGCCTTGACGTAAGTCACACCGTCAATCAGCTCATCAGGGTCATTGAAGCCTTCTCTTACAATTATCCCCGCTTTGCCGGTGTCTTCGATAGCAAGAGGCCCCAGCAGCGGGTTTCTTATGGAATCCACCTGGTTCAGGCGGATGAAAGTGGGATCAAATATGTCTTCGAGGAACCGTCTTTCCACATCAACCGTATAGGCCTCGTTCAACCACACGTCAAAAGGAGTCTCCATGGTCGTTTCGCTGCCGCACTGGTTATGCTCGTATTCGTGAACAATGACAGCGTGCGCATATAGCAGCGATGTGTCGAGGGTATGTTCGTCGATGAGAGCAGCGTCCGTGACAATAGTCGTATTCCCCACATTTTCCATTCCCCCGAAATTTGACTTTGTCATGCAAATGGTTCTGTAAACATCCGACGTATACTCATAATTCTGGGTTTGAGCGACCCACAACACTGATTGCTTGAGTATTTGCATCGGAATCGTTGCGCCCTGGGTTCGACCCGGTGGTGTCAGATACTCCAGTCGCGCCTTTTTACCTGAATTGAACGTCACATGGTCGACCAGTTCATCCCATGTTCCGGCGCAAATTATGAATAGATATGGGGCCATAGGGATGTCGTTTTTGTATGTAATAATTTTTCGCGCAGAGTCCCCGGGTTTGAGTATTGGGCGCCCGTCCGGATTGGTTTCCCGATCTATAGTTCCATTGGATATCAGGTGCGTATAGCGTGAATCAGCCTCAATGGTAGTCCTCATTGAGCACTTGGCTCTGCAATCGTCGAAAACAGGAGCGATCCGCTGAAATCCCCACTGCTGGCACTGGGACATCAACTGCTGGGGCGCTCCGTCTGGGGTAGCGTCTTTGTAAATCCCTTCCAGGATATTGTCTGAAGGGACGCATCTTGTCACGGTTTTAAGTTTGAAGGTTTCTCCAGCTCTGATAGTCCCGTCCGGCATGACTACAAGTTTGTTTATGTCACGATGATATTCAAATTTTGGGTTTGTTTCATGGCGCCCACCTGGACGTTTTTCCCATGAAATGTCGATTATTTCCAGATCACGAGCGTCCAGTTCAATTTTGTCAAGCTCACGGAGCGCCGAAATCCATAGAATATTGGACACCTCGACATACGCGTCGAGGAAATTTATGTAAAGATCCATGTGGTTGAGTTTAACGGGCAGCGGTGGAAAATCGTCGCGAAGGTATTTGTAGGGCTTTGAGGTCAAGTCGGCGTCTCCTTATCATCATGAAGTCTGTTCATATATATACGATTTAAGTGTTCCGAGGGTAAAGAGTGTCTTTTCATAAGCGCAGTTCTCTTTGCCGGGCCACTTGTAATGACTATTCTTAACCTTACTATGATGTATCATTTGTAAGAATAACGCTATTGAAAAGGAGCCAGGAACATGACAGGAAAAATTGTATGGGAGACTGATCTGGAGAAAGCTCTTGCCCGAGCCAAAAACGAAAAGAAGCCGGTGCTTCTCGATTTCTTCAACCCTGGCTGAATTGGCTGCAAACAAATGGATGCGGTTACGTATCCAGACCCTAAGACTGTAGACTTCGTAGACGCCCGGTTAATTCCACTCCGTATACCTTCAGATGACAAGCTCGCCGGTGAATTCAAGATAAAATGGACCCCAACATTAATAACTCTCGATGAAAACGGCGAAGAACATCATAGATCAGTTGGATTTCTCAAGCCGGAAGAGTTTCAGGCCGTATCTCTTCTAGGAATAGGAAAAGTGTATTTCGAGACAGGTGATTTTGAGGCGGCTATCCGAAACTTTAAAGAGGTTATAGAGCGACATTCTTCCAGTAAATCAGCGCCGGAAAGTGTGTACTGATGGGAGTCTCACTATATAAGAGCACCGGACAGGCGTCTCATCTCCGGGACGCCTATGAAAACCTGACAAAATCTTATCCCGGCAGTGATTGGGCAGATAGAGCCGATCCTTACAAACTGATCGGTTAAGAGCGTTAGTTAACCGTCAGCCCTTTGTTGACAATCAATTTTACGCTGTTTGGAGTCGAGCTATTACTCGCTGGAGGGATTACTTTCTTGACATGACAATCCCTTTTGAATAGCTTCAAACAGCGTATATGCAAATTTCAGTATTGAGGTGGATCGTATGTCCCTGGGCCAAAAGCAGCGTGTCGCCTCAGGCGTCAGCCAGTTGGACCGCCTCCTTGGGGGGTTGTTTATAGGAGACAATGTCGTTTGGCATGATGACGCAGGGAGCCTGGCCTCAGTTTTTTGTTTGAATTTTATTCAAGCTTCCGAGTCACAGGGTAAACCGGTAATTTATGTAAGCTTCGACAGATCGCCTCGAAATCTTCTTGAAAAATTGGGGTCATTGGGCGAAAACCCCTTGTTAACCATACTTGATTGTTTCACCTGGGGAAAGGGTTCGGGCTCAGATGTTTTTCTGAGGTTTTACTATGACAGCAAGACCGATTGGCCTTGTCGTATAATTCGCGTTGACGAGCCGCGAAATCCTCAGCAGGTCATGGACACTCTTTACGGGGTTCACGCCTCTATGGAAGGCGATGTTAGGCTCGTTTTCGAAAGTATCACGGGGATGCAGGAAGTCTGGGGGGGAGAAGACAGCATTCTCACTTTCTACACGCATTCATGCCCGAGGCTTTACGAACTGAACACAGTGGCTTACTGGATAATGGAGAAGAACGCCCATTCTCCCAAGCTCCGCGCGCAAATCAACCAAATTGCCCAGGTTGCGATTGAGTTATCAATAAAACGAGGAGCCACCTCTCTGACCATGCTCAAGGCGGAGGAGCGCAGTTTCGAAAACCTGCATAGACCTTACACCTATTGGACCAAAGATTTAAACGTAAGGTTTGAAGAGGAACGCAGGACTTCAGGCCGAATAGAATTGGGGCTAAGACTCAAGGATGTCAGGACCAAGAGGGGGCTGTCCCAGACAGAACTGTCAAAACTCGTCGGAGTTACACCAAGCACTATCTCTCAAGTGGAAAGCAATCTTATCTATCCATCTTTACCAGCTCTCTTGAAAATGGCGGAAGTCCTCTCAGTAGATGTCAGTTATTTTTTTCAGGATCGCGTGGACGTGGCCAGGCGAATCGTGTTCTCGGCGTCGGAAGCCTTGGAAATAAAGCTTCCTGATATGCCGGATGGACTTGTAGTGGCGAAACTCCTGACCCCCATTGATTTTGACGGCCAGGCTGAACCTTATATGATCGAAATTGCTCCTGAAGCAAAACTCCCATGTCACTTTTTCATCCATAAAGGAGAAGAAGTCGGGTACTTGCTTTCAGGTCGTCTACAAATGGTGGTTGAGAAGGCGGTATACAAACTCAAACCTGGTGACGTCATATATCTTACTTCGGAAATGCCCAACCAATGGATTAATCCCGGTCCGGGAGTAGCCAAACTCATCTGGTTAAAATTAAAATAAGAAATATCTGGAAAACTTCATCACACTATGAAACATATTTTCGGCTACCTGGTCGATGATTCTAAACGCTCTGGCGCCAGATAATCTTTTAATATTTTAAACGATTTTATTGACCTTGAGTGTTTAATAGGTTATTGGATAAAAGTTTAGGCTGAGATCTGTCATTTAGAATATTGCGGCCTACTTTTACCCGTTGGAACGACACTCGTTTGGAGAACCTTGAAAGATGATACCTGTATGTGAACCAGCGCTTGACGGTCGTGAACAGCAATACGTGAGCGACTGCCTCGAAACAACATGGATTTCCTCGGCCGGCAAATACATAAACATGTTCGAAGAAAAATTCGCCGCATATTGCGGCGCTCGCCACGGAATTGCCTGCAGCAGTGGAACAACAGCGATTCATTTGGCCATGGCTGCCCTTGGAATAGGTCACGGTGATGAGGTTATAATACCCGATTTTACTCTCATCGTATCGGCGAACATGGTCATCTTGCCTGGGGCCAGGCCCGTATTGGTTGATGTGGACAGGAGAACCTGGTGTATCGATCCAAAACTTATTGAGGAAAAGATAACCCCTCGTACCAAGGCTATCATGGCCGTCCACATGTACGGTCATCCATGTGACATGGACGCGATCATGGAAATAGCAAGGAAGCGAAATCTGTTTGTCATAGAAGACTGCGCAGAGGCTCACGGCGCTGAGGTTAATGGTAAAAAAGTCGGATCCATTGGTGATGTTTCCTGTTTCAGTTTCTACGGCAACAAAATACTCACCACCGGTGAAGGCGGCATGGTCGTCTGTAATGATGATGATATTGCCAAGCGTCTGAGGCTGCTATGCAACCAGGGTTTTCAGGAACCACGATTCGTTCACAACGTTATGGGGTTCAATTACCGCCTGACCAATGTACAAGCGGCAATCGGCCTGGCTCAAACCGAGATGGTCGAAGAGAAAATCGAAAAGAAACGTTGGATTGGGGCCCGTTATAATGAACTTTTGTCTGGATGGCCGCATCTAACTTTGCCGGTTGAAGAACCCTGGGCGAAAAATGTTTACTGGATGTACGGCATTGTCATAAATGACAGTTTCGGACTTTCCAAAGAGCAATTGATGTCCAGATTACGGGAAAAAGGTGTAGATACAAGGGCATTCTTCTGCCCGATGTCTTTGCAGCCGGTCTTCAAAGGTTCGGATGAACGATTCCCGGATATATTGGGAAACTATCCAGTGTCGGTCGACCTTTGGAATCGAGGCCTTTATTTGCCTTCCGGGTTGCCGTTGACAGAACAGCAGATTCAAACCGTTGTGGAAAAAGTTAAAGAGTGTAAACCGTGACCGACTTGTGGTAGAAAGTAACTCGCAAAGGCGTCGATCAGATCGACGCTCTTTTTTTGGAGGTGAATAGTGGAAAGAGATCCTCGGGTCTCAATTGTTCTGGCTACGTACAACGAGAGAGAAAATATTCTCGACACAATATCGAGCATTTTCGAGCACGTTAAAGATCCGGTTGAAGTTATAGTGGTGGATGATGATTCCTCGGACATGACCTGGAAGCTTGTTGAGGAACATAAAGACCCCCGCGTGAAACTTATTCGCCGGGTGGACACGCGTGGTCTGGCGTCCGCATTTAACAGGGGTATAATAGAGTCAAGAGGAGAAATTGTCGGTTGGATGGACGCCGACATGTGTATGCCACCGTCCCTTCTACCTGCGATGATTAAGAAGCTTGATGAATACGATATAGTGGTTGGATCGAGATACGCCCCAGGAGGCATTGACGACCGAGCGCTTCTGCGGGTTGCTTCAAGTAAGCTCATCAACGGCCTTGCGACAAAGGTGCTTGGATTTGGCATCAAGGATTATGACAGCGGATTCGTGGTTCTGAAAAGATCAGTATTTGACAAGGTCTCGATAATTCCTACAGGATATGGCGCTTACTTTATGGAGTTTATCTACACCTGTAGAAAAAAGGGACTTACGGTTTATGAAATTCCATACGTGTTTCGCGATAGGGCCAAGGGTGTTTCCAAGTCGGCGCCGAGTATACTGAAGTTCTTCAGGACCGGTATGCAATACGTTTCCCGCATCTTTACCGCTAGATTGAGAAAGATTGACTGATGGCGAGCGAAATTATAGTACCCGGGTTTGAAAGAAACGATGAGAGAGGGTTGTTTAGGGAAATTCTAAACTCAGGAGATTGGCAAGCCATGAATTGGGCTAGAATGAAACCCGGTTCGACCCTTGGAGACCACTACCATAAAAAGACCACGCTTTTCCTGTACCTCGTCACCGGTTCAGCCGGTATAAAGACTGTCCATATTGTCAACGGACAAAGGGAGGACTTTGAACTCAAAGCCGGGCAGGGAGTGATGTTCAGGCCTTTGGAATCGCACGTGATCAGGTTCCTGGAGGAATCAGAGGTCATAATGCTAAAATCATTGAAATTCGATCCGGCTGATCCTGACATTTACCATCATCCGGTTTGATAGATTGAAGATTTGATCAATTGGAACCTTACGAATATAAGACACTGTTTGATTTTGAAACATCTTACTGGTGGTTTAGGGGACTCCACGCAATCTTGCGAGAGGTTGTCCAAAAACTGGGGCTTCCGGCTGACGCCAAGATTCTCGACGCGGGTTGCGGGACAGGGCAGAACCTTGTCAGTTTGAGCGAAACTGGCGCCTGTGAACCGTATGGGTTTGATATTTCCCCGCATGCGGCTTCTTTCTGGCCAAAACGCAACCTGCGTCGGACGTGCGTTTCCTCGATCAATCAAATTCCTTTCAAAGATCGTAGTTTCGACGCTGTTGTATCGGTTGATGTCCTGGAGTGCGAAGCTGTAGACGAACTTCAGGCCTACTCTGAGATGTGGCGCGTAATGAGGCCTGGTGGCTTTCTCCTGCTGGTAGTACCGGCCTACCAACGTCTTTTTTCTGAGGAGCATCACAAAGCTGTTGGAGCCACGAGACGTTATTCGAAGCGGCGAGTCAAGGAGTTGTTGCGCCAAAGGCCCGTAAAATTGATTCGCATGACTCATCTATTTGCCAGTGTTTTTCCTCTTGTGGCGGCTTACCGTTTATCTCAACCTTTGCTGAAACAAGAGGTTTCCGAAACGCCTAAATCAGAGATCAAGCCTTTGCCAAAACTGCTCAACGAGGCTCTGTTCAATATGATCAACGCTGAGCGTTTTCTGTTGAGGAAATTTGATCTGCCATTCGGGAGTTCAATTCTTGCTGTCGCTAGGAAGGCGGATTAAAAGTGGGATACAAGGCTTGGCAACTGGGTCATCCTGGTACCGCTCTCTACGGTTTCTATGATTTTCTAAGGCGTGGGCTAAACCAGAAACTTGTGAACTATTTGCTTACCTCAGGCATACCGGCTGAACATTGCGTAGTATTGGAAGCCGGTTCCGGCCCAGCGTTCGCGACCTCCATTTTGTCCTGCGATGACCGCGTCGGATTGGCCGTAGCTGTAGATATCGATATCGAGGCATTGAAGCAGGCCAGACTTAGGGATAGTTGTCTGAATGTCGTTGTCGCTGATTTGCAAGACCTGCCTTTCAAAGACAAGTGTATCGGGCTCGTATGGAACAGTAGCACTCTCGAGCACCTTCCGACTCAGGACAGGGCGATATCGGAGATGACAAGAGTTACAAGCGAGGGTGGAAACGTTTTCGTCGGTGTGCCAAATCTTTATGGACCTCTTGGTTTTCAGAGGCTGCTGTCTGATTCATCAATTGGATTATGGATAGGAAGAGTATTCCACAAGGACGAGTTGCAGGACCTATTAAGGAAATCGCGTCTTGAGCCCAGCGATTCCATATTTTATTTCTTCCGCTTTTTTGTGGGGGTGTTGGCTTGCAAGGTTTCCTGCGCCGGCAAGTCTTCAGATTGCGATTCAGAGAAATGCTGAAGAACACTTTTTGTCACATCAACGGAATCGGAGAGAAAAGTGAAAGAAAACTTTGGGACCTTGGCATATTGCGATGGGATGACGCTGCCAATGCTGTAGGGGATTACCCGTCAATCAAAAACTTCGAAATACTGAAGGTGGCTATTGAAGAATCGCGCTTTCACCTGGAACTAAGAAATCCAAAGTTTTTTGCTGCCGGTCTGAGCGCCACTGAAATCTGGAGAATATTTTCAGAATTTCGTGATTCTGTGGCTTACATTGATATTGAAACCAATGGAGCGGCCGGAGCGAAAGAGTGTATAACCACCATATCGATGTTTGATGGACTTTCCACCAAGTACTACATTCGAAATCAAAACCTCGATGATTTCAAACACGATGTGGAACACTATCGATTGCTTGTAACATACAACGGAAAATGTTTTGATATACCGGTAATCCAGAAGCACCTCGGCATCCGCCTGGATCAGGCTCACATCGATCTGAGATATGTGTTGAGTAGCCTTGGATACAAGGGCGGCCTAAAAGGTTGTGAAAAAATGATGGGGCTGGACCGGGGAGGCCTTACTGACGTAAACGGATACTTCGCTGTCCTTTTGTGGCGGGAATACAGGAAGTGTCACAATTTGAGAGCCTTGGAAACCTTGCTAGCGTACAACATCCTCGACGCAGCGAATCTTGAATATCTTATGGTAAGGGCTTTCAATGAAAAACTGGCGGGTACCCCTTTCTGCAACGAACATCAATTGCCACTCCCCAATCTGGCCCACAACCCTTTTGAGCCAGACATGGAAACAATTGATAGGCTCCGGAAAAAATACATACACTAATTACTAGCAGAGGCTCCTTTTGGTGAGAAGTTTCCATTGATGTACAAATTCAGAACCATCTGTTTATTGGGCCTGAAGGTAGCGGTTCCACTATTGGTTTTCCAGCTAGTCTTTCTGCTTCCGTTACCTGACGCTTTTGGTCTTAATCAAGATTTCGCGTCGCTAAAGGACCTAAATCATATAACTAAGATCAAGCTTTGTTGCATTTCTGGCATTAACGACGCTGAACTTATCAAACCTTTAGCCTTTAACCAGGTCAACTTGGAATCATGTCGGATTGTATATCTTGGTGACAATAAAAGGTGGGTGCGTGGGAAAAATCCTGCCCCCTCAGATGGCTCGGACGACCCACCTGCTTTTCCGATTCTTGAGGACTTGGGTCCTCAAGAAACACCGCGAGATATTCTCTTTCTCCACGCCAAAACGCTCTCCCGGTCCTGTGCTACAAATTCCAGCCAAATAACAATCCCACTCCAAGAAAAAGCTCCACATGTCCACCAGAACCCACACGATAGGGGTTGGTCAATCATTCCGTCCAATATCAGGGGGCTTCCAGATTTTGGAGAAGCCTCTGATTTTCTTTAGATGCGCAAAGATAAACGTGCGCTTACCCCATTTTGATTGATTTAGGGAGTGAGATCAATGTGTCAAACAGTGAATAAAATGTCGGAATCCGAACAACCAAAATTGCGAGTGGCGACGATACTCAACTCATTCATCCAGCCCGCATGGGTAGCGAGAATCATTCAAAATCTCCATGATTCGACATTTTCTGAAATTGGGTTGGTAGTGAAGATAGACAACGAACGAAATAAGCCCCTCTCTTCAAACGGCAAGACCAATTCTAATGGAACCCCTTTGCTTTGGAAAGCATATTCCATGATCGACAATCGAACGCTAACTCCTTACGCCGATCCATTCGAGCCGATTGATCTTTTTCATCTCCTGAAGGACGTTGAGACATTGAACATAAAGATTAGGGAGCTAGAGCGACTCCCTCGCTTGACTGACCAAAATATTTCTAAAGTCAGCGCTGGTTCGATTGACGTAGCCTTAGACTTTACCGACCACCGTTTTGATGAACTGGCGTCAGCGATGGCCAAAAATGGTGTTTGGACGTTCTATCCAGCGGGGCACATAACAAATGGCTCAGCGCCTCAAGGTTTTCTGCATCTAATGAGAGGGATCACAACCATTGATTTCATCCTTGGGGGTCACTGGACCGGATTTGCAACAGGACAGTATATTGTATAAGTCCTCAACCGCCACTGACTTGTATTCTATGAAGGGAACAAGGAGCAAACTGTATTGGAAATCCGCCAACGCTATTATTCGCGAACTCAGGAAAGTCAACCTAAGCGGTCCTGGCTATCTCAAAACAGCCGATGAAACTCCCATGTCCAATCTTGATAGCGTGATTCCCCCTATGCTCACCAACTGGAATGCCGTTGTTTTCCTTAGTAAAATTGCGAGAAGAAGACTGGGCCTGAGGGCTTGGAATTGGCTCCATAAAGATCGTTGGTTTTTAGCCTACAAATTGGGAACACCAGATTTTCCTCCAAAATCGTTAAGTGATTTTAGTTACATGATTCCTCCAAAGGGCAAGTTCTGGGCGGATCCATTTCCCATAGAGAGAATGGGGAAGTATTACATTTTTATGGAAGAATTTGATTACGGCCTAATGAAAGCCCACATATCAGTCATCGAAATGGAGACTGATGGTAAGTGGAAAGAACCGGTCAAAGTCCTTGAGCGGGATTATCACCTGTCATATCCCTTCATTTTTGAATGGGAAGGGGATCTATACATGATTCCTGAGAGCAAAAAAAACAGAACGGTGGAATTGTATCGATGTGTTAAATTTCCCACGCAATGGGAATTCCAGAAAGTTTTGATCGGAGACATTCAGGCGGTGGATAGCACCCTGTGTGAAGTGGGAGATAAGTGGTGGCTGTTCTGCAACGTTGGAGGGAAGGAATTTTCATCAAACGACGAACTACATATATTTTACGCTGATACCCCTGTTGGCGACTGGAAACCCCACAAAAACAACCCGGTAAAATCAGATGTAAAATCATCGAGACCCGCGGGGAGATTGTTCTGGCGCGGGAGGTGAACTCTACCGACCTTCTCAGGATTGCTCCGTTAGGATGGGAGGAGCGATGGTTATAAACCGGGTAAAGACCCTAACCACTGACAGCTTCGAAGAAGAAGAAGCTTCCAGGATTGAACCTGGTATCAATGGGATTTACGGCGCGCACACACTGAATACGACAACTAACCTAACAATGGTGGACTTTTTTGATTATAGGATCAAGTCGCTTCTATAAAGCGGACTTCTCAACGATTAGCGCCTAACATTCAACTCCGGCTCAATCGTGAAGTGATATCGCCTCAGCATGAAAGAGGATAGATTGACAGATCTCTTGTTGGAGCCCTAGGTATGCGAAATACGAAAAAAACAACGTGTAATCGGACCGTTTCAACTTCCAGCAATTGCGGCGCCCAAAGCGACTGTTTCGCTTTCCGATTTTCCTCAGTGGACGTTGTTGTTTTAGCGATTTTCTTAGTTTTTGCCATTGCAACCTTTTTGGGCAGATGGAAAGGGATTACCCCCTTTGTCATTTCTAAGTAGTGACGCCGGAATAGTTTCGAGTTTCGTCGCGGCTTACGATCATCCTGATTTGTTTAGAGGCGATGTCTTATTGAGTGATTTTAATAACTTCAGATACTATATGGCGTTCCACCCCCTGTTGATCCATTTTATAAACAAAATTGTGAGCGATTACGGTGTCTCGTATATTTTATTACTGCTATTCACGACCCTGGTCCAATCGGTAGGCTTCTACATTCTTGGGCTGGTTGTGTTTAGGAGTAGATACTGGGCCTTTTTGCTAAGTTTGATAACACTGTGTCCAGTCGCTTTGCCTATACGAGAATTTTGGGGGATATACGACGACCCCTTGCCAAGATCATTATTTCACGCAGTCTTGCCCTATTTGCTTGCGGCAGCGTTTTACTTTCAGGATAGTCGCCGGACTTGGGCGTCGGTTTGGTTGATGGTTGGCGCCGGGATAGCTTTTTATACTCATCCTGTCAGTGTTCCGCACTGGGCGTTTGCTTTATGGTTAGGGATCTGGTTTTTTCTCCCGACAGAGTGGACATGGTTGAAAAAGACGTGGCGCATGCTTCTGCTAGGGTTGGTTTTCGTGGCAATGGTCTTCCCGTGGGCTGCTAACCTGGTATTTGTTCACAAGCATGCGTTGGAGTCAACAGTCAGATACAAAGATATTGTTCCAATTATAGCTGAAAGAGTCGGGCCGGAACTTCTGAATATTCGTATAGCTCTTTACGATTGGTGGATGTACATCTGTTCCTGGCCGGTGGCCTTATACTTTCTTTGGGGATGCGTTGGCTCTATTGTTGGAGCTTATTTTTGCCCACCTTTAAGAAAGCGAATCATGCTGATTTTCATCTGGGCTGCGGGGATTCTATTTGTGGCGGTAGGATTGACTTTCATGGAAGAGACATTGTGCAAGATATATGATGTCGGGCGGTTTCAGATGGATTCTGTTAGAGGAATAAAATATCTAGTTCCACTGATGTTATTACTATGCCTGATTCCTCTAGCCCAAATCTCCAGCACGTTTTCATCTGCCAGCCTCGGACGCTCAATGACTATGCTCGCAGGCGCGTTGATCATGTTTGGTTGGGCTTACCAAAACCCTCCCTCTTTCTTCATAGACTCCGTTAGGTCTTGGTCGCAAGGTGAAATAACGCCGCCGATAAGTGAAACGGAAAAGGCTATTGTCGAAGCTGTTGAATTCGTCCATAAGGATACCCCTAAGAACTCGAGATTGTTGGCTCTCTGCCTCCCTCTTGAGATTCGGTATTCTGCGCTCAGACCAATTGTTTACGCTTATAAGGACGGAGGAATATTTGCGGACACTAATTATTCAGCCTTGGTCAACTGGAATGACGTGAAGAATGAAATTGAGTCAATCACTGCGGGGCTAGACTCAAACGAAAAGTCTGCCAGTCTGAGAAAACTCTATTCTCTATCAGTCTCTCTTCGCTCTGATTATGCCCTGGTAGGGGCCAATATCGACAGAGAAGTTGCCAATACCTGTGGATGGGACATCCTTTGGTCCAACAAACTATTCAGCTTGATGCGAATCAAAACGGTGTCCTCTAAGTAATCCGGCTGTGACCGCAGGTCTTACAAGACCAAGGGTTTTAATCAAACCACTTGTCCACTGGTTTCGTGACAGTCGGGTTTTATCGCAAGCAATCGCATGCCAAGTCAAGATTCTGTTCGGATTTGAAGAAAGTTTGCCGTATTGTCGCCAGGAGATTTCGGCATCCTTGAGCAGGTCACTCGGTGTTATGTTATTTAGCATTATTAAACTGTCACCCGATCTTTTCATAACCAGCAAACTTGAGTGTGGGGCCGGTTTGTCGAGACTTAGTCCTCTGCTTGCGAAACCGTTGGGTAAGACAATTGCTTGTTGCTCGCAGGTGTTGGGATTCTCTTCGGTGTTATCGTAAACATACCAAGCCCCGAGTGACTTTTCGCTGTAAAGCAATCGCACAAGCTCACGTAACCCAGCCCAACCTCGAATCACGGCAGCTCGTTTGTGGTAGGATTCCAGATCAAGAAAAACAAAGTTGGTCTTGGGGGTGACGTTTGGTACCTGGGCGACCAGGCTTTGAATAATATTCCTTCTTATTTCGGCGGCCTCTTGCCAGTCCAGACTTAAGCCGACATGAAAGAGAATCATCATTCCTATTACGATCATAGCGGTGATCACACCGACGCAGCGAATTCTTGCACTTTTCCATGTAGTCGCCAGGGCCGATAAAATGATCGCTATTCCAAACGATCCCGAGGAATAAATTCTGCTGGCTTCATTGAAGTTAAACCAATCTGTCTTAACGTTTGAAAGCCCGCTCCATTTGGCCACGACAGTGTCGACAATCTTTGGAGTTTCACTACCATATCCGGCTATTTGATAAGGGGCTACCCCCAACAATAAAATCATTAACCCCAGGGCCAGTATGTAGGCACGTTGATATGCAGAAACGTCGAGATTCGTAGCTGCAGATGATCTCATTCCCGGCATACTCAATGAATAGAAAATTGCGGCTCCAAAACAAATAATCGCCAGAAGAGAAATTATCCACACCCAATAATTGATGGGGAAATAGGTAAAGGGAGCGATCATGTAAAATGGGAGAAGAGCGAAATATGTCCAAAACAGTTCCCATGATGGAATCAAAGTCTTGTTAACAACGACTCCGCCGTTCAAAAAAAGAAACCTTATTATCAATGCAGCCCCAAAACTTACGACTAAAGCAGTTCCAACAATAAATAGAAATTTTTTATCCGAGCAGTTTTGAACCCTCTTGTGAACAGGCCAAACCAGCAAGGGAATGACAAATATTAAGAAACTCGAGGCTTCATAGGTGAGAAAAGACAACAAATAGAGTGAAATAGGCGGTATGAGTCTGGAGATTGATAAGGGCGTTCTGGCCCAAAACTGAAACGCCACAACGCATCCCCAGAAAATCAACATGCTCAATCTTGAGTTGTCGGTAAAGACTAGATATGTCAAAGAGGAAACAGTAGGAAGGAAAAACGCAAAAATTACTGCAAGAACAACAAAGTCACTTCGGTTTGGAAACGCGTTTTGGAGACATCTTCCCATTAGGATGCAAGCGCCGACCATTAACAGGAATGAGCACAAATGAAAAGCTAAGCTATTGAACCCAAAGAGTTGGAACATCGAGATCCAGTAAACACCTTCACCGGGTCGAAGAAATTCTGAAGCGTATCCAATTATTGATTGCGGAAAATGATGCCAGTAGGCCCACCCCAAGACCCACCAGTCATCACCGTCGAAGCCAATGTCGCCTGAGAACAGGATCACTACCAGGGAATAAATAAGCAATATTCCAGCCAAAAAGATGAGAACAAGAGTTTGATGTCTATGTCGATCTACACCCATAAAAACCGTCCAGACCTACTATTAGCTGGCTCCTAAGTTGTTACTGGGAACTTTGAAAAAAGTCGATCTCCAAGCGTTTCCAAAGTGAATCTATCGGACCCGAACGGATGATCGTCAGATTAGATATTTTTCTCGAAGTTAGAATGTGGATGGCGAACACGTAGCTCGCAGCAGTGAAACCTTGCGTCTTTGATGCGCTATTGCCTATCCTTGGTCCCTGCGTTGTTTTCCGTAAGCCAATGGGCGCTTACGTAAATTTTGATGGGATATGAATGTCTCCCTTATCGACAGGCATGGAAATCAACAGCCTCAACGGAGCGGCGCTGTTTATCCGTTCTGCGGTCACAGTGTTGTGATTAAACGGTTAGACAGGTTTCGTGTCTTGAGATGGCTTTTTCTCTATTGTTGTTGACTGGCCGGGAGGGCTGTTCTCCTCGTCGCTTTCAAGGCTTTTCTTTAAAGTCTTGATCCCTTGGCCGATACCGCCCATGATTTCTGGAATACGTTTGGTCCCGAAAACCATTAGGACAATACCAAAAATCAGCAACAACTCAGTAGGCGCTGGAATGCCCATTTTAATCTCCCGAGGAGCCCATGGCCCCTTTCTTTGAAATTATCTATATAATGTTTAATCCAGGAATATTACCTTGTCAAATGTATCGAAGAATAGGGATCCCTCATGAAAAATGGTTATCCAAACTTCAATTGTCCCATGGGATTGAGTTAAGATGGCGATCGAGCTTTCTGAAATAAGCGTCTGTGTTCCAGGTTGTTCCATATTTGACCTCAGCGTTTTCTCCCATAGATCGTCGGCCGATGATTGCAAATGGAGTCTCTCCAAATCTCTCTCGTGTAGGCGTCAAGAATATAGCGATGAACATCCGTATAGATGTAATCCCTCTCTTTTTCCAAGAGAAAAGCCTTTAGTATTTTGTCCTTGGAAATGGTTGGCAGAACCTCCTGCGCAGCCACAAGAGTTTCGGATTCTTCAATCTCCAGTTTTCCGTTTTTGTCACGTCGCAGAAGATCTCCGTCCACGGCTATATCACGTCCCAAGAGATCTTTTATTCTGACCTGTTCCATCATGTTCCTGCTGGAAAAGAAACCATAATTATAATCCATGCCTACCAGAAAAAGCCAAGATAACTCAGCCCCTTGTGCGCACCATGCGGCATATTGAATGAAAACTGGTTTAAGCGCTGCAACACCGGTGTCGACCCCACCGTTAATGGTGTACATGTATTCGATCAACTCGTCATCTGAAAATTGGTCACCACGCTCTTTCATCACTTGACGAGCTTTCGAGAACTTAAGCTGCATAGACCCCTTAGACCTGATTACATTAGCAAGCTTGTCAATTTCTTTGTTAATCAAGTTTCTGACCACTGCCGGAAGCCTTTCCGCGTCTGTCTTCAAATCTTGAGCAAGACTACGGGCGATCAGCTCGATTTCCCATTCTGTCCTACAAGCTGCCAATCTTGAATAATAACGTTTCTTATATGCGTCGTACATTCTGGCCACGGGCGGCAGCGCCATAAAAGTTCCGTATTTTTGGTGGAGCTTATCTTCCGCCCTCTGTAACATGTCTTCCATGCTGCCATGTCCAGCAGGATCTACGGCCAGAGGATCAGCATGAAATCCAGATTCAATAGAAATTAATGACGCAACTAGACCAAGAAGCTCTTTGCAAAGTGGTAGTTGATTTCGTTCGGCTGCCGATATAATTGCTTCAATCCATTCCCCTTGCATTTTCAAAGGACAATTCCATGGCTTGGTCGATATGAACGTAGATAACCAGAGGTAGGCTGAATACCGGTCCAGGGTTTGAACCGTTTGGCGCATCATTCGGTCTTCTTCTTCCAACAATGAACCGATGAGGTTTCTGAATTCTTTATTCTGCTCGAGAAACTGGTCGTTGCCATTGTTCTGTCCGATAGAGTGAGCGCTCTTGTCAGCTTCAACATGAGACTGAACTGGACCGGTCTCTTGATTGGAAGTTTTCAGAGAAGATTTAGTCGCATCCGAAACTTCTTCGTCCGATATAATGGAAAGTTGGGCTGACCAGGTTTGAGGAATCCACAGAACACATTCAATCAGAAGCAAACATGACACAAAAACAGTTAGATGGCATTTAAAGAAACGGGTAATACAAAGTTCCTTCATGGTTGTATTATCCTGGATAGAAACCTACCCATCAACTTCCAACCCCAATGAATCTTTGCCTTTTATCCACATGATCGCTTTGTCGCGTTTGATATAAAATATGCCTAGGCAGGCCGACGCCACAACCGCCACTATTATTAATAAACTCCAGTCCCCTTCATAAATGGCGGCCCCGCTGAAGCTTAGCATAGCAGTGCCCGGAATTCTGCCCAGACCGCATACCAACATGAACCTCATGTAACCCATTGGGCTCAATCCTAAAAGATAGCAAAGAATGTCCTTAGGAAAACCTGGTATTACAAATAGAATGAGAGTGGTGACAGTTCCTCTTCGTTCAGTCAAAAAGTGAAACTTTTGAAGAGTTTTGTCTCCAATGATTAACTTGACGAATGGAAGACCAATAATCCTTGACGCGGCAAAGGCGATCATAGATCCAACAGTCAAACCTATGGAAGAGTAAATAACCGAGATAAAGGTTCCAAACATAAACCCACCAACTATTCCGGTCAGCTCTCCCGGTATAGGCGCTATTACCACCTGTAGAGCCTGCAAAACAATGAAAACCACGGGGGCAAGGACACCCCACCCCTCTAAATAGTCCCGCAAATGTTCTCTACTCTGGAAGATATCGATTAGATCGCCGAAATATCGCTGCAAGTGGCCTGTAATAGCCAACCCAGATATAATAGCCACGAGCGCCACCAACAAAACAGACCCCATAATGAGATTCCGTTTTTCTTGGTGAGAATAAGTCCGAACCATAAGACCTCCCAGCGATGACTCAAAATTACAACCTATTAATATTAATCTAGTTACGTAAGAAAAGCCATCGAAAACAAATTAGTCACTTCAATAGTATTGACCGGCTCTGGGGCGTCGCAATTCCTCATATATCATTGTTCCTCATTTAGATATTCCGGTTAATATTTATTGCCAAGACAAGTATTTATCGCATCTTGGATGCTATTCCCGAGAATCGTGAATTTTTTCATGAAACAAGTCAGGAATTTGGCTACGGTTTCATGTCCGAAAAATGAATAGTGGTCGGCAAAAACTAATTTACCTGTCTGCGCTTGAGCCGCCGCTAATGGTCCTACCAAGCTGACAAAATTGATATGAAACCTCTCACAGTAACTTTTCATTCTTCTTACTGATTTGGGTATGTCCCAATTCATAGTCGCGTGAGGTCCACCCATAGCCTTTAGCGCTTCTAAAGTTCCACGGGGATCGAGGGCGTATCTAACCTCGATCTCAGAGCCTACATATATTGCTAGGAAATCAATCCCCTTGTCCTGGCACAAATCTCGGGACTTCTTCAAACAATCTAGGGTCCGTGACCAGGCCGTCTCAATCCTGGGTTGGTCATCCTTTGACCACTGAAGCAATTCAGGGGACATTTTGATTCTATTTCTTATAACATCCTCCATACGCTTCTTCATGAAACCTAATGCGAAAAAACCATGATGAGCCAATTCTCTCACGACAGGGGTTACGGTTCCCCCGGAGATGATCAGCTCTCTTTTCAGCTCTGGATCGTCATCACAGAAATCATTTCCGCATATTAGTATTATTACGAGATCAGGATCATATTTAATACCCTGTGTCCTGAGAACATCAAACTCCTCTCTCTGTCCGAATCCGGAATTTCCCAACGCTATAATCTCATAACGTTTTTTGCTTAGTCCAGCGTCGGATTTATTTAGCGCCGTTTCCGTAAGTTTGTGGAAAGTGGAATCAAGAGGCGTCTGGACTGACTCAACATAAGAATCGCCTATCAGAAACTACCCTGAAAACATTTGGTGGTTTGCTTATACTGTGATCACGATCAAAATGCCCGGTTGAATTCCATTTTACTAAATTCAGGTATCGTATTTTACGATTGGGATCATACCCAAAATAGACAAAAGTCTTTCCGGGTTTATGCCACGCAATATCACTACTCAAGATCTTCTTGATATCGGCGCTATTTTCTCCCCTAGGCGCTCCGAAGATCATATCCGGCCGAAAACCTTCCAGGCGCCTCCTGTCATTCTGTGTCCTCGTCAACTCAGAAATCTGCGCATAATCTTGTGGTAAACAAAAAGGAAAAACGATCTCTATAAGCATGATAGATGAGAGAATGCTGATCACACATACTGAGCTAAATCGTAGGGATTCGAAAAATGCGGTTTCGGCGAAAAACCTTCCGGAAACTATCAAAATTGCGAGATTTGCCGCTACAAGCATTGCCAACAACAACGGACCGTGTCTTGTGTTGTTGTAAAGGACGAGGAATCCTATCCCGGAACCGATTAATGGGAAAGTATATCCTAGGAGCCTGTCGCTTGACCTAATGCGTCCTAAAGATCGTTTTGTGTGATACATCTAAGCTCATCATCTCAAAATGTTTTTGCCTGCATCAATTATGCTTGCACAAGCGCAAAAAAAAGACTGAGGACTTAGCCAAGCCCCTTCACAAATCTGACTACGATTAGAGCCAATAAAGCAATGAGATAAATCCTTAGGAAAAAAAGAGCAAATCGGGTCATTTTGGTCATCTGAACTCGAGCCATACCTACCTCCCTAGCCTCTCACACGAGCTTCAACGCCCTTCATGATGTCATTATAGCGGATAGCGCCAAGGATATGATCCTGGCCGTCTACAACAGGGATCATACGGTAATGGTTACTTCGCAAAGATTTCAGCTAAGTCCTTACGTAGATCGTCTTCTTCTGCAGTGACCACCGGCGCTGTCATGATAGCCCCAACATCTACGTGATCCGACGAAAGAACCAATTCACGTAGATCAACCACACCCGCAAGGACATTGTCGTCTCTTGTTACATAGATGTACGATAGGCTCCACGGCTCATTATTGGATCGCCTTATGGCCTCCAAAACCTCGCCGACCTTAGTTTCTGAAGATACGGCCAAAAAACTTGAGGACAAAATGCTCTTAGCCGTAGTTTCATCTTCTGCGAGAATCGCTCTAACCCGTTCGGCTTTTTCGATGGGCAACAATCGCATCAATCCTCTTAGCTGATCATGGGGGATTACAGTAAAGAGGTCCGCCAATTGTGATACCGTCATTTCAGAAAAAACACTACGGGCTTTTTCCCTCCTGAGGTTTGAAATGATCTGGCGTTGCGCTCTTGGCTCAGTTTCCATCAACGTTTCAGCCGCCTTCTCAGAATCCAGAGAGGTGAACACGGCCTGCTGTTCATGGCCAGAGAGTTCTTCTGAGAACATCAGCTAAATCTTCGCTCGGCAAATCAAGGAGCGCTTTACGCGTCAACGAAAGCGAGAGACGATCTGTTGAGACAGCGTCTTCTACGGAGAAGGGTTGTACATATTTCCACGATATTAACTGATCTTTTATCCATTTGACCTTTCCCAACCCCAGTCTGCGAAGGAAACCGTTGAACGAGATGTCCACATCGACCAGCGAAAGTTTTCCCAATGTTTCAATAAGGCACACGTCGTTAACGACTTCAACCTTACGTCCGTCGATGTCCAAAATCGTGCGACCCATTAAATGTTCATCAAGGAGAATCCAACCAGGTTGATCTATGAAAGGAGGATACAGATTTGATCCCTCCGGAGGTTGAACAAAGATTGCGTCTTCTTCAATTCTCAGTACTTTCTCCCAAGGGACAAATTCAGTGGGCTTTCCCCATCCATGTTCAATGTAGATTCCCACGGATTGGGGGTATGGTTCGCCTAATGAGAAAACAAGATCGGTCAGCTTTCCAAGTCGGTCATTGATCTTTCCGGCGCAAATGGGTCGCTTGATCAATTCAGAGAAATATAAGAATTTGCCGCCCGGATTGTGATCTGATTGTATATTCACACGCAACGTATAATTGTTTAGTGTCATTGTCATGGATCCTCTGCGATCACCCAAACAATTTTGGGAAAAGAGTTTGTACGCCTAAAAGAGTGGACATACATGTGACAATAATGACGATCGCCCAGTTGGTAACGTTTTGCCATCGGGTGTTAACAAGGTCACCCATTACGGATCTGTCGTTTAGGAGCAGAAGTAGGAAGATCAGCGCAGCAGGTAATAAAGTCACAGCCACAACCTGAACAAACATCGTAATAGTTATCAGCGGGGCTCCCGGGATTAAGACAATCGCGCCAGATGAAAGTAACATGAAAAGATAAACTAGATAGAACCAAGGAGCGTCCTTAACTTTCTGATTTAATGAGTGCGCCCACCCAAAGACCTCTCCAACTGCCCATGATGAAGATAATGAAATGCACAAGGCCCCCAAGAATCCTGCATCAAAAAGACCGATTGCGAAGAGTTTTCGAGCCAACTCACCCTGTCCGCCAGGCAACAGAGGAACGATAGCCTCAGCGGTTTGTTTGGCGTCTTCGATGATGATCTGCGGGTGATGATAGTAAAATACAGCCGCAGTGGCGATAATGATGAAGACGGCTACAAAACAAGTTATAAACGAACCGATTAACGTGTCCCATTGACCAAATTTAATATCATGGATGTCCATCCCTTTGTCCACAACAGCGCTTTGCTGAAAGAAGATCATCCATGGGGCAATAGTCGTGCCGATATTTGCCAGCACTATGAAGAGTAGATCACCTGTGAGTCCGCCGTGTAATTCGGGGTTGTAGAATCCCCGGAACACCTCATTCCATCCAGGAGCCGAGGGAGCGTTCATACCCCAGATGGCCGCTGGTATGTAAACAAGGTTGAAAGCGCAAAAAAAGAAGGTTAACTTCTCAAAAGTCCAATACCTTCCGGTCATCACTATCACCAATAGAACGACCGTCACAGCTAGATAAGTAAACACAGGGGGTATGCCAAAGATGCTCATAGCCTCCGTCATGCCAATATATTCGGTTATGAGGGTCAACCAGTTCACGATGGCTAGGTCCGCCAACGAAAACCAACCCCAAAACGGTCCAAAGCCGTCAAAAATAGCTTCGGCATGCCCTCGCTTGGTAACAGCGCCCAGGCGTACAGTCATCTCCTGAACATAGTAAGCCATAGGAAGGAGAATGATAAATATCCAGAGTAACGAGAAACCGTATTTGGAACCTGTAACAGCATAAGTAGAAATGCCGCCGGCATCATTGTCAGCCACCATGACGATCAGGCCAGGACCGATTACGGCCAGAAAAACTACGAATCGTTTCCAGAAGCGACTTGTAATATGGATACTCTTGCTTAAGAAATACATCGGCAGCCTCCATTGTTCTTGACCTGCCATATAAGCCTCGACGAGTCAGCCCCGGTCGAGTCAGTTTCTTTCGATAACATCGAAAATCCGGATCCAATTCTAGCCATCACAATACGACTTATGATGGTCTAGAATGTCCATAAGGATTGAGTCAAAAAACACCTAATAGTCCGGGGAAGAACGGTTCCGGAAGTCTCTGCCAAGCGAACAAAATGGCAACATCAGCAGGACTTTTAGAACTATACGCAACAAACTCGTCGCAAAGAAAAAATCAGCGCAAAAAGACGAGAATGGGTCAAAAATAAATCGCGGAAATTTATGTTTAGAGAATGTTTTTTTCAGGTTCAAGGTTCACCTCCAGTTCAGACCGCAAGGGGATACGGCCGGAGGTGAACATTCGAATATGCTAGACGCTTTTCACCTCGATTACCGCAAAATACCGGACCCGCGATCCTATTTTCTGTCTTCTAACGTTTGGGGCTTTTTGTTGCTTAATTTGGTAACTACAACTAATAGGGCCGTCAGAATCGGTCACGTGTTAATCCTTTCTAAGTATCTTCCGTAATCAATTCATTGTATCCTGGACTTCGCTAAATATGAGAACGACAAGGCCAAACAAATTTACGATAATGAATCACCCAGATTTTTGTAACTGGTGATTCGCTCCTTCTACCGCTTTGAAAAAAATCAATGCAGGCCAGTTTCATAAACTAAACGTCTCCACTAATGTCACGCGTCAAAGTTTGGCGGTCCCAAATTTGACGATGAATGAGCGTGCCCTGTCGGCGCTCACAAGAGTTATGCTCACAAAACGGACACTCCGCTTTAGCGCAAGGGTCGATATGGATCAATACGTCTGACATGCCCCCGAAGTATTGGGCAAATATCATCTCCAGTTCTTTAACTTCCCGATGCGCTTCTTGAAACGACAAACTGATCGGCGCAACGAGGTGAAAGTCCACATTTACTCTTCTACCTGATCGCCAGACACGAAGGCGATGAATATCAATCCAGACTTCCTTTTTGTGTTGAGCAAGCAGAGTGGAGATTTCTTCCAACAAGTCAGGGTCCGTTTCGTGCATAAGACCACTAAAGGCCTTCTTGACAAGCCCGACGCCCCAAAAGACTATGTTGACCCCAGCGGCGCATGCAATGATGCCATCGAGTCTAAACCACCCGGTCCAGTAGACTAGACCTAAACCCAGAAGGACTATCAGTGATGTATATACATCAGTCAGTAAGTGCTTGCCGTCTGCCTCCAACACTATTGACCTAGTTCGCTTTCCAACTCTTAGAAGCGCCAATCCTAATACCAAATTTCCAATTCCGGCGGTTACAAGAAAAAATAGACCTTCTTGCAGGTTAGGAAGGTCCATGGGGTTTATGACTTGCTTCAAACCTTCCACAAAGATTCCAACTGCCGCTACTAAAATTAGCGATCCCTCAAAACCTGCGGAAAAGAACTCAATTTTTCCATGACCATAGGGGTGGTTTTCATCTGCGGGTGTGGCCGAAACGATTACGCTTCCTAGTCCAAATCCACTAGCTACAACGTTTATTATCGACTCAAGAGCATCGGACAAAATCGCAGATGATCCTGTGATCCAATAGCCATAAAATTTTAATCCCATTATGAGCGTGCCGAAAACGACTGCAGCTAGCATTACCTTAAAGTTGGACTTAAAGTCTTCTCGATTTGAAACCGCAAACGGTCCCCTGGAGCTTATGTCGATGGGATCTGAAGTTTCTATGTTGGAAGCCAAAAATACTATCTCCTATCAATTTCACTCGAATATGTCGACATTCAGTGAAATTCCGCGAGAGAACAATGACTCACAATTCTTTTAAAGCTGAGAAGATACCCTAATCCCGAACTATTGACTTTGTCATGACTTTTTTGGTTTTGTGAAACGAGCACATGAAGGGGTGTCTGCCTCAGTGTGGTTTACCTTCCATCGTTAAGGGTGACTAATTAGGGTCATTTAAGTCCAATCCGACCTCGTCAAATCAACAATTAGGAATCGGTCAATACAGTCGTTCCTCAGAGAAAGTTACGACTGATTCTATATGGTTGTTGCCTCTCTCAGTAATACGTCTTGAAAATAGTGATACATGAACCATAATCTCCTCACTTTCGAAATGTTATACGAAAAGTAGGGAGTCATAATTACCGGAAGCTAGAAAGTATCCATATTTCTAAGCTGCTTGGCTGAAAACTTTCCTACTATGCTGTAGATAATTCTTAGGTTTGAGCAACAGACCACTATTACAGGGCCTCCTCTCAATTTGATCCATAAAACTTTTTAGAATTGCTCTGTACTTTCGTAAAGTAGAACCAGAGATTTGCCTACCTAATAGAAGATCTGGCACGTTTCTAGCGTTTTCAGGGAAAGATGGCATTACAAGGTTTATTGGAGTTATTAAGCGCAGAGTCGTCTAAATCTAAGCATTTATACGCAACGAAAGAAGCCCTAACAGAATGTCTTTATAATGGTGGAAGCACCGGTTCATAACTGATTCTTATCAACGACATTTATAGCTGGTCTCACCAATAAAGGCACTTGTGGAACAACGGGAATCCCGTAGTGTCACCCTTTGATGAGCTGAAACGTATGGAATTGATCAGCCGGCAAACCATAATGACAACGATTAGACAATATTTTCTAAGCCAAAGATGGTCCAGCGTCCTTTCTAGTCTGACCCTGATAGCGCTACTCCTAACAACTGGAAGTCTTCTGAAAGCCGAGGAAACGAACCCAGCATCCACGAGTTCCGCCAAGATAAGTCGTATCAATCAAATTGAGAGGATCCTCAGCGGAGGAGGCGATATCAACGTTAGGGACGAGCATGGGCGTACACCTCTAATCTGGGCCTCAGCGAACGTAGAGACAGAGGTAGTCCGATTACTCGTGGCAAAGGGCGCTGATGTAGCCGTTAGAGACAATATCGGGCAGACTCCCCTGATAGCGGCCTCAAGTCGTAAGGGTAGTTTTGAAATCCTCAAAATGCTGATCGAAAACGGCGCTGATGTTAATGTCCAAGACCAGGACAAAGAAAATGCGCTGATTGCAGCGTCTACTATGGGAGAAACTCGCTCAGTGAAGTTTCTTTTGGATCATGGGGCTAGCATAAACTCTACTGACAATAGCGGTCGTACTGCCTTAATGCACGCTTGCTTCTTGGGCCATTTCCAGATTGTGAAACTCTTACTCGATTATGGGGCCAATGCAGACATCAAGGACAAAGATGACTCAACAGCCATGACACTGGCGTCCGTAAAATACCGCGAAGATATTGCGGCTTTGCTTGAAGCCCATTCTCGGAGGAAATAGTTATGAACGACATTGGTTGAATTGTGCAATGACCGATCCAAATTTACTAAATTGATAAACTTAAGCTCACTTCAAGGGTGTCATTTTTAACTACTATATCTATTCCGACCGAGACCCCCTGTCACGCAGGAGGTCTGCGACTGCTCGGCTATTATTTCTGGCTGCCAATGTCAGAGGGGTGTCTCCGTTATTATTAATAGAGTTTATGTCTGCGCCCTTGGCTAAAAGGATTTTCACTATTTCCAGAATTTGTTCTTGGTACCAAGATGTACGGGTCGATTCGATTAAGTCTACCACTGGGATGTCAACTAATTCGGTCATGGCATTCGTATCCGAGCTGTTTTCCATTGGCACAGTGATTGTGTCTAACGGCGATTCACGGCCTAAAAGTCATAAAAGTCTTGATCACCGAACAGACTCAAACGAAAAATCCGCATGGGCCCTATCAACCAAGAGCCGCTGGAGTCCTGTCTCTGTCGCCTGCCATACCTATCTTATTGTTGGTGTGAACCTCCCAATATGGAATCAACTCTCGCTGCCGCTAGATAACCGGACTCAGCCGAAGCCTCAAGAGTAGGATATATCATGTAATCGCCGGCCAAAAATAATTTGCCCTGATTTATGTCGTTGAGTCTTGCCAAACGCTCATACCCACCAGGAGGCATGATTGGATATGCTAACCTGACTCGTTTGATGTCATGTCCCTTTATCCTGGATCGACTGTCAGGAAATATTTTTTCAACCCCTTCAATTACCTTGTCTACAAGTTGTTGGTCGTTAAGTTGATCAGCGCCATTGTGGTCTGCGCTATCCGGTACGTAGGCGCACAGAGCCCTTTCCTGGTTTTTATTTCGCTCCGGGTCGTAGGCTCTCGGGACCCATGAACTGTCATAGAGATCTGTAAATATGAACCCGTTTCCCACTCCGAGATTAAAAGATCGGTCAAATATGGGGCTGTCGGAAAAGAGAGTTACAGTAGTAAGCCCAGCATATTTAATAGTTCCGAGTATTTTCTTTTGTTCCGCCGTAAGAACGGGCGCCGCTATTTCAAGGGCCACAGGAGCTGGGACGGCTACTATGACGGCGTTGGTTTCTATTGTCCGCTCCTGGCCGGATTTGTCCATATAATGAATCTCATAAATCGCTCCTTTCTCATTAATACTGGTGACGGCGCAGTCAAGCCTGGCCTTGTCTCCCAGTTTCTTTGCTATAGCGTCAGGCAACTCAGTCAAACCATTCTCGAATGTATAAGCCCCGGATTCTTTTTCTACATCCGGAGTTTCTTCATTATGTTCTGAGTCTTTCCCTTGGCTTTCAAGCTCATGGGATTCGAATTGAAAACCAATTTCGGGCACAAAACTGAGGGCTGAAACTCGCGCCAGACCAGAGCCAAAAAGTCCTAGCGCCTGAGATTCATATATTTCCATGAAAATGGGGGGGAATTTCTCCTTTTCGAACCATTCCTTAGCTGAAATCTCGTCTAATTCAGCCAATTCCCTAGGTAACGCCGAATAATCGGAACCTTCATACATCTTGGCGAGCTTCGTGACAGTGGAAACAAATCGATGGTATTCTTCAGCGCTACTCATTTTCGTGAAAAGCCCAGCCATTTCTTTCGCGCCAAAATAGACTTTCCCATCATAGTAAAATCCCTCGGAAGGCTCAGGGATTTCGAGTGGCTCAAGAGCTAACTCGTTGATCATGGTTTCTATAGGCCCCTGAGGTATGCCGATGTAAGCAGGACCTTGAGGATAGTTGAATCCTCCGACGCTACCTGAACTGATTCGTCCGCCGAAATGATCGCTCTTTTCAAGCAGAACAATGTCCCGATCCTTCAGGAAATATGCTGCAGTGAGTCCTGCCATCCCACCACCTAAAACTACAATTTCATGATGCTCCGATGCGATGGTTGGCTTTTCTGTTTCATTCGTGTTTCTTGTCACATTTTGCTCGGCCGGTACGGAACCTGAAAGCACAGTCACAAAAAATAAGGCTAGTAGCCCTTGTCGACTTATGAAAGACCGCATAATTGACATTTTTTTACCCCCTGCTGACAACCCTCGAATCATAATTCACACCAAACAATTGAAGAGACTCATTGTTGGACTCTGGAAAGAGCATTTCGCAATCGCAATGAATTGGAAACTACGGAAACGGAACTCAACGCCATGGCTGCGGCGGCCATAACTGGCGTGAGAAGAATGCCAAAGAATGGGTAAAGAACTCCCGCAGCCACCGGTATTCCCAGACTGTTATAGAAAAAAGCCCAGAACAGGTTTTGTTTGATTATCCTCATTGTCTGCGCGGATACGGATATCGCTGCTGGGACCAGGAGCAAATCACTGGTCATTAGCGTTATGGATCCAGCTTCAACAGCGACATCGGAACCAGCTCCGACAGCTATCCCAATGTCGGCGGCGCTTAGGGCAGGGGCGTCATTGATCCCATCTCCCACCATTGCTACCACCCGTCCTTCTTGTTGCAATCGCCTGATTTCTCCAGCCTTGTCTGCAGGAAGCACCTCGGCCATCACATCATCAATATTCAGCGCTTCTCCGGTCGCTCTGGCGACGATCCGGTTGTCCCCGGTTATCATTGCGACTCTGATGTGGTTTTGTCTGAGCTTTGAAATCGCGGGAGCGGCAGACGGTCTCAAAGTGTCCGATATCCCGAGCAGCCCCAGGGCCTTTCCATTCAGGACGACTATGACGACTGTTCTACCACGGTTCTCCTGATCTCTTAACTGCTCAGCAATTTCGGACACATCAAACCCTTGAGATTCGAATAGCCTTGGACTACCAACAAGCGCCGGGTTTCCCTGAACGTCGCCGCTCACTCCTTGTCCAGAAAAAGAACTGAACCTTTCAACTTGTGAGGTCTTTATTCCCAGTTCCGAGGCTTTGGCGCAAATTGATTTTCCAAGCGGATGTTTCTGAGAGGGATTCAAGTGACGCGGCAACTGAGAGAAGTTCATCAATCGTGGTTGAATTGATGGGAACCATATCGACAACTTCGGGTTTTCCTGCAGTCAGTGTTCCGGTCTTGTCAAACACAACGGTGTCGACCTTGCAGACTTTCTCAAGAATCTCCCCACCCTTGATCAGTATGCCTTTTTCGGCCGCGGCTCCGGTACCGACCATTACCGCTGTAGGTGTAGCCAGCCCCATGGCGCACGGACAGGCTATGATCAGCACCGACACAAAATTGAGCATCGCTCGCGAAAAAGAGGGATCAGCCGGCAAAAACGCCCAAATCAAAAAAGTCAATACCGCTATTCCGAGAACCACAGGTGTAAAAACCGCCGCCACCTTGTCAGCGATTCTCTGGATCGGAGCTTTAGATCCCTGCGCTTCTTCCACCAACCGTATAATCTGCGCTAGGGCCGTTTCAACGCCAACTCTGGTTGCCTTAACAATCAAAGCGCCAGTTTGATTTATGGTGGCGCCATAAACCAGAGCCCCCTCAGATTTTTCAACCGGCATGCTTTCCCCTGTGAGCATTGCTTCGTTCACGGAAGAAAAGCCAGACATAACTGAGCCATCAGTCGGGATTCGTTCCCCTGGACGCACCTGGAAAATATCATCTACACGTAACAGCTCGACCGGAATCTCAATTATTTCGTCTCCTCTAATCACGCTTGCGACGCTGGGTTTCAACTCTATGAGTTTTTTGATAGCTGAGGATGTTTTGCTTTTGGCTCTGGCTTCAAGGAATCTTCCGACCAAAATCAAAGTCACTATCATTGCTGCGCCGTCAAAGTAGACGTACGCTTCGTGGCCGCTTTGCGAAAAAAAACTGGGAAACAGGGTGACAGCAAAGGAATACAGGTAGGCTGACAACGACCCTAAAGCCACAAGGGTGTTCATATCGGAAGTTTTTTGTTTGGTTGCCTTCCAGGCCCCGATCAGGAAGCGGTTACCCACCCAGAAAATTACAGGCGTGGTTAAGACGAGTTGCGTGAAGTCAAGGACTCTGGGGTTTATGTGACGTAAAAACGGGAAAAGATGACCCATAGCCAGTACATGAACAAGAACCGAGAGTGTGGCGCCGACAACGAGCTTAATCTTGAGATCCCGCAACTCTTCAATTCGGGCCTGTTCCGCAGGGTCAACCGTGTCTTCATTTATGGCGCCCAGGAGCTTGTAACCTGCGTCGTCAAGAGCCTCTCCTATGGCTCTAAGATCCAAATCAGCCGATGAATGGGTCAATAACGCTCTTGATGTGGCGAGATTCACAGCAGCCTGTTCTACGCCAGGCTGGGACTCAAGCGTTTTCTCAACCCTGCGAACACAGGCTGCGCATGTCATCCCACCAACGGATATAATCGTTTTGCGCATGCCGCCTGTAGATTTTTCCAGCGGTTGGTAGCCAAGATCAGCAATCTTCGCTACCAATTGGGAATAATCAGTTACTGAGGGGTCAAACTGCACAGTAACCTTTTCAGTAGCAAAGTTGACTGCGGCTTCTTCAACCCCATCCACGGAGCGCAACCCATTTTCTACGCGTCGAACGCAGGCGGCGCAGGTCATTCCCCTTACGCCGATGGTAACTTTATCCAACTTCGTATCCGGCTTTCTGGATTTGACTGTTTGCTTCTTTCACATCAATAGGCCCATCGTGAGTCAGAGTGACTTCCGCATTCTCGAGACTTACATTCACGTCTTTTACCCCGTCGACAGAAGCCAAAGCTTTTTTGACGGCCATGACGCAATGCTGACAGGACATTCCTTTAACTTTTAGTACCGTGTTCATTTTGTGATCTCCTATAAATTTGTGACAAAGACAAAATATAATTTCTGATCATTTCCAGTCAGATCTTCTGATTCAGTGAGACATTAAATTGTATCAAACCTCTGTAATATCTTGTATCTTGCGTTTCCAGCAGGCCATTACTCCACCGTCGCCAAATAGCAACTGTACAAGTTCCCAGCCTAGAGCGCCTCTCTCATTGAGAATTTCCACCAGAACTAAAGGTTCCTCGACAGGTATTTCCTTTATGGCGCAATCTGCCTTATCTGTGCAAAAATAGACGATGCGGCTGAACGTCTCAGCGGGATGTCGTGTAATTTCATATTCAAATGTGTCCATTTGCCTCATCCTTGTCTAAAAAAAAATCACTTCCCTCGCGGCTAATTCGCGGCCAATACAAATATAATCCTTGTTTAATGTCGGGTAAACTGTTTGAGCCCGGATTAAATTTACTCTTTGAGAATGAATCTAATCTTGCGGAAAAAGTGTCAAGTCACTAATAGAGTAAAGAAGCAGTGTGTTATATAGACGCCAGCGTCAAATCAAGAAGTAATTTAAGAAAAACTGTAAGGAGAAAAAATGGCCATCAGTATCGGACGATCAGGTAACCCGGCCCTCTCGGAAGGCAGGTTCGCCCAGTACCGGGGGCACAGGAGTTTCGGGCGACGTCATGACCATGCAAGGGGCTGTTAACAAAACTGGAATCCTGTTGTTGATTGCCATGTTAACCGCCGCATATGTGTGGAAAACCTTTTTTGCAGCGCCCGCAACAGAATGTAAGCGCCGTATCGGGTCTGATGACAGTCGGAGCGATAGCCGGATTCATCGTCGCCATAGTGACGGTATTCAAAAATTCATGGGCCCCTTTCACGGCCCCACTTTACGCCGCGCTCGAGGGGCTGTTTCTAGGCGGTATATCTTCAATTGCTGAGTCCCAATATCCAGGGATAGGAATTCAAGCGGTTGGGTTGACATTCGGCGTGTTCGTCGTAATGCTTGCGGCTTACTCATCCGGGGTCATAAAAGTAACCGACAAATTCAGACTAGGAGTAGTCGCCGCAACCGGCGGAATCGCTCTCTTCTACCTGATATCAATAATTCTTGGCTTTTTTGGAATACAGATGCCTCTTATAAACGACAACTCCTGGGCCGGTATCGGCTTCAGCGTAGTAGTCGTGGGGATCGCCGCTCTTAACCTCGTTCTCGATTTTGACGTTATTCAGAGCCTGTCACGAAGCGGCGCTCCGAAGTATATGGAGTGGTATGGCGCATTTGCGTTGATGGTCACGCTCGTATGGCTATACATTGAGATCTTGCGTCTGCTCATGAAGCTAAAAAGTGAGCGCTAGTAAAGGGTTGATCAGGACTGCGGGCACACCTTGACGTGAACCACAAATTCTGCGCCGTGGGGGCTCTTGCAGATACTCAGAGAGCCGCCCATGGCTCCTGCCAACGCGAGGGCGCCGGCCAATCCCAATCCGTGTCCCCGAACAGGGAAGCCTTCTATTTTGTCACATTGAAAATAGCTGTTGAATATTTGCTGGTGATAGGTTTCGGGTATGCCAGGACCGTCATCTTTCACAGCGATTTCTAGTGTATCGTCGTTCAAGGTTGCCCTCACGTTGACACATTTGTTCTTGTATTTGAAGGCGTTTGAGAGAAGATTTGTGACGATGAGGGCCATCTTGGTTTCATCAATATGTATTTTACGGTCAAGGTGGACCGGATTGGCCTCCAACGTGACGTCGTTAGCCTTTAGGATACTGACGAACTTTTCCAACGCCGTGGCCTCTTCCAAGGCATCGGAGACAACCGGGTCAATCAGATCAAACAGCTCTACAAGAGCGGTCCTCAAAATTTGGGACAGAGTGCAGTCCACAACATTGAGCACACCCAGAGCCGCCATATCAACTTCAAGCATGCCGTTGGCCAGATGTCTCAACCTCATGGCGTTTCGAAGCATCCGCCGGATGACCTTCTCCTGCTTGGGGTTCAGAGGTCCGTAACGGTCGGGTTTATCAAGTAATGATCTTGCTCCAGATTCAATGATATTGACTGGATTCTTGAGGTCGTGGACTAAGTGCGCTGTCTTTATGTTTTGAATACTCACGCAATAACCCCCTCACGTTATTGACTGTGAACCTGCGGCAATCATGATTCGATGATTGTTGACTCGGTTATTTCAAGATCTCGTTCGAATTTTTCCCAGAATTCCTTTTCAGTTTTACGCCATTCCTGTCCAAATTGCGCTCCGAAAACACCGCCAAGCCTAGATAACGCAGATTTCCAGGTGGACTGGTAGCTTAACATTAGCAGATCTTCAAGAAAAGGAATCATTTTGACTATTTGGTCTTTCGGTAGATAAGCCCTTGCGCCAAGTTCGATAGATTTCTTGAGGCTCTCGGGATTGAGTGCGTGCGCGGTCAGCATGACCACCGGCATTTTTCTCTCTGCCGCAACCTTTAACAGATCAAATCCTCGGACCCCCATGATGTCTAGCATCACCAGGTCGTACGTGAATGATACCAGTTTCTTTAGCGCCTCTTCATATGTCGAGGCTGTGTCGTAATCTACCTTGTAGTCTTCAAGTTCTTCCGCCAGGATTTCGAGGATATCTTCCTCATCATCTACGGCCAGTATGCTCTTGCCTTTTAGGATGCTTGCAGGCATGGGGGAGCGTCCTCTTCCATTAGGTATATTCCAGACTTGAGAAACATGTCAAGTTATCCTGCGAGCATCGGTTTTCAGCCGGACTTGTCAGAAATCCTGCCTGATCGAATTTTTTTTGGAGTCGGATTTGACTGTTGCGCATGATGATGGTAAGCTTATCCGATATGGGCGGGTAGCTCAGTGGGAGAGCACTGCCTTCACACGGCAGGGGTCGGAGGTTCAAGCCCTCTCCCGCCTACCAATAAAATCAATAACCTGTCTCTCCCAACTACTTCTTCAAAATCCAAATTCAGTCAGAATGTTACGATTCTGCTAACATCGGGGCTGATGTTGGAATTCATTTTATTCACTTCAAAGTTAATATTTCAGTTTCACCATTGTTCGTGAACAACAAATCAATGGCTTCCACCAACTCCTCGTCGCTGATGCGTCCGTAGCGTTCACTCATCGGCAACATCCTCTCGCTATGGCCAATGGCCTGTCTAATCTAGTGGTCTATCTTTCTCATTCTGGCGTTTGTGAGCCATGTGTGGCGGAAATCGTGGATGGGTGGTGGAAATTGCAGTTTGTTTAATGCTCCGGCCCATGTTCTCCTAAAGGACTGAACATCAATATTGTGACTCCAAGATGTTGCTCTTTGTTTCTGAATGGATCAGTCCAGATTCAGTTGAGCTTTGCATTGATTACATTTGGCTACGCCCCGGAAAACCTTATTGCCACATTCTGGACAAATATATCGGGCTTCTTCATCTTGAATCCACTTTTCATCGCCAACCTCTCGACGATACGGGATAGCCCGGAGAATAACCTTCTTGCCAACAGTCATAGAGAAATTGTCAATGTGATGACAGGGAAATTCAGCGCATTGATGACAGCCTGTGTATCCTTTCTCTTCTGTGCAGTTCCTGATCTCACACTGACGACAGTGCATAAACCGTTCTTCAGATAAGCAGCCACGGCACTGAATGTCTTCTATTGATAAGGCTTCGCTATTCGGGAGTGTGCCCTTGTCGGGAGTTCCCCCCTTGTAGAGGTTTACCAGCCGCTCTTTTAGTTTTATGTTATTGTCGCGGTCTGCGATATAAATGGCGCAGACACCGCAATAAAGACCACAAGGAGAAATGAAATCGGGATTTGTCGCCATAGTCTTTTCCCTTCCTGATAGCTAATCACACCTTGGACATCCTATAATTGCCGACACTACATATAGCGGTTGATAGAGTCAACTTTACGTGAATGATTTTCTTAATAAGGCGGCCACACAGACAAGTCGGCGCCCCATATAAGCATTAGCGTATAAGAGGGACAGTACGATGCCATCTTGTTCCAACATGACGACAATACAGGTAATTAATCGAATTGACCCTGCATTTGGCATAAGTTAGATTCGTCTGGCCACTGAGGCAGTTCCAGCACGTAAGATGAAAGGGAGGCGCAGAACGATGAAAGAGAAATTCAGTTTCGTCTCGTTAGTATTCATCATGGCCATTTCGTTAACTGCGGGAGCCGAATCGCCAGCGACTTTATGGCCTATAGTGGACATGTTGCGATCTAAGGAATTCGTCGATCTTACCCATGCGTTTCATCCGGGAATTCCTCAGTGGCCTGGTTTTGACGATGAAGTCAGGGTTACCACCTACTACTACGACGAGGGAATCGGAACGAAAGGTAGCGGATTCCTCGCTCATAAATACGAGATACCTGGGCAGTGGGGGACTCATGTGGACCCGCCGGCGCATTTCGCAAGAGGAAAAAGATTTCTCGACGAAATCTCCGTCAAGGAAATGCTTCTTCCCCTCGTCGTCATCGACGTGAGCGATAAGGTAACCTCCAATCCGGACTACCGGATCTCCATGGATGATGTCCGGGCATGGGAAGCGAAACATGGGCAAATACCGAAGAACGCCTTTGTGGCCATGAGAACCGACTGGTCAAAGAAATGGCCAAACGGAGAGGCGATGCGCAACCAGGATGACAAAGGCGTTGCCCATTATCCAGGCTGGAGCAAGGAGGTTCTTACCTACCTCTACGAAGAGCGCAATATTACGGCGTCGGGCCACGAAACGACCGACACCGACCCTGGTATCTCCACCAGCAAAGGAGACTATTCCCTGGAAGCGTACATTCTTTCACGGGACAAATTTCAGATCGAGCTTCTGGCCAACCTGGACAAAGTTCCCGAATCCGGGGCATTAGTGGTGGTAGCGTTTCCAAAGCCGAAAAAAGGGTCCGGTTTTCCTGCGAGGATATTTGCCATTCTACCGTAGTGAGGCGCTGCGAGATTCTGATCATCGAATGAACAATGCAGCGAACAGGAACTGATGTCCTCGTCTGTCTCGCATATACAATATTGAGGCAGCCGCAACGCCGTTCATTTAGCCGTCTTCAACACCTACGCGCGGTGACCGCATTTCTGTCTTTGCTGCGCAGTTGTTCCTCTCATCGCTCTTTGTCTTATTGGTAATCAAGACGAAGGTTGGTTTTGACGCTCACGTTGATGGCTGTGACGGATTCCATAAGAGAAATAGATGACAAAACCTAGAACTAGCCAGCCTATAAGCCGCAACCAGGCTTCCCACGGAAGGCTCAGAGCAAGAAGCGTGCATGATGCTACCCCCAACGCCGGGACAAAAGGCGAGCAGGGGGTTCTGAAGGGTCGCTGGATGTCGGGCCTTTTATAGTGGAGGACTAACACGCTGGCGCACACAACGATGAAAGCGGCTAGTGTCCCTATGGAAACCAGTTCGCCTAAAATTCGTACCGGGAGCAACGAAGCCAATATTGCTACAGCCGAGCCAGTTACGATCGTGGTGTTGGCGGGGGTGCCAAAACGTGGATGCGCTTTGGAAAAGAACGTTGGCAAGAGGCCATCATGGGCCATGCTAAAGAAGATACGTGGCTGTCCCATTAGAAGGACCAGGATTACGGATGTCAAACCAGCGATAGCCCCGAGTTTTACCAACACCGCCAACCAGAGTATACCAGTGGTGTCAATGGCCAGAGCTACTGGATTGGCAACATTGAGCCTTGAATAGTTGACTACCCCTGTCAAAATCAGGGAGAACAGAACATACAACACAGCGCATACAGCCAAGGAACCTAAAATACCTATTGGCATGTGAGTCTGAGGTTTCTTGGCTTCCTGAGCCGCAGTTGAGACGGCGTCGAATCCAACGTAAGCGAAGAAGACAACACCTGCTCCTCTTAGTACTCCAGACCACCCAAACTCTCCGTATTGGCCGGAATTGGGAGGAATGAACGGGACCCAGTTATCGGTCTGGATGAACCTGATTCCGACGACGATCACCACCAATATAACAGCTAGCTTGCCCGCCACAATGGCTGTATTGAATAGCGCAGATTCACGAATCCCCTTCACAAGAATAATCGTTACGAACAATACAATTAAGGCGGCGGGCAGGTTAAATATGGCAGTTGCGTGTGGAAGGCTGTCTGGTGAGACGCCTGCTTGATGAAGTCGCTCAAGATAAGAACTGACCTGATACCAGCCCTCACCCCCAGAAATACCTATTTTCCGTATTAGCTCGTTTGATAAAAATACAAGCTGTGTTCCGGGAGGAGCGGAGAGTTCCGGAGGGGCAATTATGCCGAACTGATGCAGGAAACTGACGACGTAACTGGACCAGCCAACAGCGACGGCTGAGGCCCCTATAGAATATTCTATAATCAGATCCCATCCGATAAACCACGCGAAAATCTCGCCCAAGGTTGCATAGGCGTAAGTATAGGCGCTCCCAGCGACGGGAATCATTGAAGCGAACTCTGCATAACACAATCCAGCCAGTGCGCTTACAACCCCAGCGATAACAAAGGAAATCACGATGCCGGGACCAGCGTATTGGGCCGCAGCCTGCCCTGTTAGAACAAATATGCCTGCTCCGATAATAGCGCCAATTCCTATTCCGAGAAGGTCAATCACACCGAGAGTTTTTTTGAGGCCGGAACCGTCTTGCGCCTCCGCCTGGAGGGCTTCAATGGTTTTTGTTCGGCGAAGTTGTTGAGATAACGTGGAATATTTCACGAAATACCTACAAGCGCAAACATGACGGTCGCGGGAAGTTTTGACTCATCAAACTCCCATCAGATATGATATTTAGCATGCGCTGCTGAAACAGGAAAAGTATTGTTTCAGAACCCGAGGACTTTTTTATCTGCAATGGTCTAATGCATTATGCCTAGAAGAATCATGGTCCATGAAACACACATCTGTAAAACCAATTCATTGCTTGTTAGCAAGTTTTTATGAGGCCTCGTGGGGAACATAGAACTCGATAATTTACTTGAATTGCTTGGCCACCGGAAAAAGTCAGTCCTGAGGCTACATTCGAGGGCCAGGGCAGCTTTCAAGAAAATCAAGAAACTGTTGTTTCACGGGCAATCGCTGAGATTCTTTTCTTCCTTGATAAAGGAGGATGATCTGGTCTTTGACATCGGCGCAAACGTGGGGGACATGACCGCATTGTATTTGGAGCTTGGGGCCAGGGTGGTTTCCGTGGAACCCCAAGAAGATTGCTTGAGAATCCTTGATCGAAGGTTCGGAGAGAATCCTCGGGTATCTATTCTCTCGACGGCTATTGGAGCCTTAGAGGGAGAGCATGAAATGATGATCAGCGACATCCGGTCACCGATTTCTTCAATGTCCAGACAATGGATCACGGCAGTGAAATCAAGCGGAAGATTCTTGCGCTACGATTGGAGTCGTACTATAACGGTTCCGGTAACAACACTGGACTCATTGATAGTGTTGTACGGTCAACCGGATTTTTGTAAGATCGATGTAGAGGGATTTGAGGCGGAAGTCCTTTCCGGGCTTTCTCGTCCCCTGACAAATCTATCATTCGAGTATCACGTTGAATTTCTGGAACACGCCTTTGACTGTTTTGCGCTTGTTCGACGTCTTGGAACATACCGTTTCAATTACACTGTTGAGAGCCGCATGGCAATGGAATCACCCCGTTGGATGGAGGAACAGGATATCTGCAAAGAGCTTCGGTCACTAACTTACTCAAGCCTCCAGGGTGACATTTACGCTCAACTCAAATCCTAAGATAAACGATAAATACTGAGTCTTATCGGTAAATTCTGCCAAGACGGGAGTTCAATCCAACTCAAAACAGCGACCCAGAAAAAATGTCACATTTTTGGGATGTCATCCGAACAGACGGAGAATTATATAGAACTGTAATTAAAAAAGGGAGGTTGAATTATTTTTTAAAATATCCGTCTCTGAGTCTTCTTTGTGTTCTTGGCGAATTAGCGTGGCGCCAACGGACAATTCGTGGAACATCTAACAGATTACTAACAGGAGGGAACTGATGGGAACCAAGAAAATATTGATGTTAGTCGGAGACTACGTGGAGGATTACGAAGTAATGGTGCCTTTTCAGGCACTATTAATGTTAGGCTATAACGTCCATGCGGTTTGTCCTGACAAGAAGGCGGGTGACATTGTCAGAACTGCTATTCATGACTTTGAAGGCGATCAGACTTACAGCGAGAAACGCGGTCACAACTTCACTCTAAACGCTACATTCTCCGAGATCAAAGTAGAGGATTACGACGCTCTGGTGATTCCCGGTGGACGCGCGCCTGAATATATAAGGTTGAATAAAGGAGCGCTCGACGCCGTACGCTATTTCGCAAATAAAAATAAGCCTATCGCTGCAATCTGCCACGGAGCCCAGGTCCTTGCCGCCGCCGGGGTCCTGACGGGCAAGACATGCTCAGCTTATCCTGCTGTGGCTCCCGACGTAAACTGCGCAGGCGGAAAATGGGTAGACATTCCTTTGGATAAGGCCCACGTGGATGGCAATCTGGTTACCGCTCCTGCTTGGCCCGCCCATCCTGATTGGCTGGCTCGGTTTATCGCTGTGATGGGAGCAAAGATAGAGTTATAGCCTCTGAAATGATCGCGTACTGGAGACTTTTTCCTCTGCGCAATAGATATCTGACATGAATCGTACAGGACTCTGCCCAAGGGGAAAGAGTCCTGAATTCTTCCCATTGCGCTAACAAGGAGTGAAAACATTTTTTGGGGCTTCTTGAAAAGATTTATTGAACGGACGGTCCGATAAGCAGGAAACACACATAATGTCGCTTCGAATTGATCACATGCAAACTGATGGATTCTAATTGCGCTACGGAGAATAAGCTCTTTCCACAGAACATGATTTGGCAGACAATAGTCAGCTAAGAAGCCTTATTTATCAGGTTTTATTTCAGGAGGCTCAATAATCTGAAAAGTCTTCATTGCAGCGTCAAATGTGTTCGCGAACTTCGGACCATCTTCAGGTAAAACCGAGCAGGTTATTACCAACATTTTGCCCTTTATTCCCTTAAAGTAGTACTGTGTTTGCATCAGTTGTTTTCCATTCCATTTGGAATCAAATACAAGCTTAATCCCTTGAATACCCGAGTCTGAGTTGAAAGGCTTTTTCTCCAGCATCTTGAAACCTTGAGCGTCTTTTTCCATAGGCGCTGAGCAAGCCGTTACGTAGTCTTCAACTGACCCATCGAAAGTCTCATCAATTACAGCTATATTTGGAGCAAAACCAGCGGAAGGGATTCCACGACAAATTTTGAAGTTAAATCCAGGGAACTCGGCAGTCTCCCATCCTTCAGGAATCATGAATTTGAAGCCACCGTCCGGTTCCGACAACCAGGTGGAGCCTTGCTCCGACAGCCCGACAAAGGGGCACAGGAACATCAGGGATATACATAGAGCGCCGAACATTATCCTTCGGAACATCTTTTTTTACTCCTCAAAGTTGAATCCAACAATGATTGTACTAGTTTTTAACATGTATTTGAACATAAGATTCGTTGATAGCCTTTGCGCGGCATTAAGCTAAATCCGGCAGAGCGCTTTTTTTGACGGAACAACGTTGGGAAAATACTTCTATCGAACCATTTACATAGCGGGACGAGGTCAAATTCGTTCAGAACCTAACGTTCTAAAGGACTCGCAACAGGCCCGGGGAGATTAAGTTGGATAACGTAATGCCGCTTGCTTCAATATGATCGCATGGAACAGTAATTGCTCTAATAACATTCTGAGGATGATGGAATAATTGGGCCCACTACAAGCCAACAAAAATGTTGAGAAGATCAAACTATTTGGTTTGATCGGAGCAGCCATCGTCACTATCGCTCTGTGGCAGGTTCCCGGGGGTAATTACATTCTCTATCCCTTTACCATTATGGCTACGTGGTTTCACGAAATGGCCCATGGCCTTATGGCGCTTCTGTTGGGAGGCAAATTTGAAAAGCTGATGATTTTTTCGAACGGCTCCGGAATCGCATATTATTCAGGGTCATTGTTTTTTGAACCCGTTAGCAATTTCCTGGTGGCGGCGGCTGGCCCGATGGGACCGCCACTGGCGGGAGCGGGATTGATAATAGCTTCCAGAAATCCTAAAGCGTCTTCAATAATCTTGAAATTCCTGGGGATCTTCCTACTTTTTTCGGCGGTAGTTTGGGTCCGATCGATTTTTGGTTTTGTGGCTATCCTTGTGATTGGATCAATGGTGTTAGGAATCTCTTTCGTGAGGTCTCAAGGAATGCGGATTTTTGCGGCTCAGTTCCTGGGTGTGCAAGCATGTGTCGCCACCTACCTTCAACTGGATTATCTTTTTAGCTTCTCGGCCGGCCCTCTGGGAATATCCGATACCGGACGGATGCAGCAGATACTGCTACTGCCTTATTGGTTCTGGGGCGCATTAATCGCTGTTGGCTCAATTGTGATTTTGATCGCCAGTCTGCGAATCGCGTATCGGTCTTAAATGGCGGATTGCCTGTTGAGCGGCCAGCCAGATTAGCGGACTAAACCGCGCCACTTAGCATGGATGCTAACGTAATTTTGCCGTCATCGGATTTCGGGCGCAAATCGAGGACGATAGCTGATGAACAACTTTTCTTATCAAATTTTCCCCACCTGAAACGGGAACTTTCTTAGACGCCCTTTGTTTGTAAAAAAAGGTTTGCCAATAATAGAGTTTTGCTAGTAATAGCATCAACCTATCATCGACCGTCCACAGGACCTGTGGATAACTCGTTCGCAAGGCTGTTAGTAAATTTCTTAAGCGCCCAGTTTTTCAAAGAGGAATGCAATTCGCGCAATTTTGGACATCAGAAAAACGTAATGATATCAAGTAGCGCTGCAACACACTGTAATCGTGGAGATAGTGGAAATGCCTTTTATTGTAGGGAGCATAGTTATAAACACCTGTTGATAAAGGTCTTTTAAGGTGAGTGAAATTGGCGGCCTGCTGCGGCTTCTTAGGAACATCCTTTTTTTAGGAAGAGTGTCATAATAATGGCCCATCAACTTGTAAAAACACCGTTCACGGCGCTCATAGATCGATTAAATCGATTCCCCCAAGGAGCGCCGCCATCCGAACTCTTATATCGGATCCTAGCCATGTTATTCAGCGAAAGAGAGGCCGAGTTGGTGGCTATTTTGCCTATAAGGCCATTTAACGCTGAAAAAGCGGCCAAAGTTTGGAAAATGGCTCTTTCGTCTGCAAAGAAAACCCTCGATGAATTGGCAGATAGAGCAATTTTGGTGGATATTGAACGGAACGGAGAGATCCTCTATTGTTTGCCACCTCCAATGGCAGGCTTTTTTGAATTCTCAATGATGAGATTAAGAAATGACTTAGACCAGAAAGTCCTTAGTGAGCTTTTCTATCAATACATAAACGTGGAAGAAGACTTTATCCGGTCTCTGATACTTGATGGAGAGACACAACTCGGACGCATATTTGTGCAGGAACCCGCACTGTCGGAACAAAACGCGATTCATGTTCTGGATTATGAACGTGCCACTGAAGTAATAACAACAGCTACTCATATAGGCGTCAGCATGTGTTACTGCAGACATAAAATGACGCATATGGAGAGGGCGTGCGATGCCCCTTTGGATATCTGCATGACTTTCAATGTTACGGCGTCATCGTTGACCCGGCACGGCTTCGCTCGCCCGGTCAGCTCTTCCGAATGCCTTGAACTTCTCCATGCGGCTTACTCCTACAATCTTGTGCAATTCGGTGAGAACGTCCGAAATCAGGTAAATTTTATCTGCAATTGCTGTGGATGTTGTTGTGAAGCCCTGCTGGCAATCCAGAAGTTGGGACTAGTTCGTCCAATTCATTCCAACTTCATCGCCCAAATCACGGAAGACAAATGTGTCGGATGTGGACAATGCTCAACGTTATGCCCAGTCAACGCAATATCTCTTGGAAATGGGGTCGAACCAATCCCCGAGTCAGAGAGTCGAGCTAGAATAGACGATAAGACGTGCCTCGGATGCGGAGTATGCGTCAACAGTTGTCCAACTGGGGCGCTCTACCTCGAATCGCGTCCGGAACGGACAATCACACCTGTGGACGGCGTTCATCGGGCGGTAATAATGGCGATTGAAAGAGGCTCTCTTCAGAACCTTATCTTTGACAACCAGTCATTGTTTAGCCATCGAGCCCTGGCGGCGATTCTTGGCGCTATACTTAGATTGCCACCAGTTAAGAGAGCAGCGGCTAGTCGTCAATTAAAGTCGCGTTACCTGGAAGTTCTTTTGAAGAAAGCAAATTACTAGTTTTAGAGGGCATTTAAGCAAAGTCACATAGACAAGGTGTTCTTTTGTTAGCACCGGCCAGTTTACAGAGGTTAGGAAGTTGCATTCAAAAATTGATTTGATCCTAGGATTTGATATCGTAGATCATGGACATGTCGAACATACGGTGTTGACGGGGGTCAAATTTTGATAGAAACGCCTCGTTTTTACGAAAGGCTTTGAATTCCATCAACCGCTTCGGCTTTTTACCTGGATACTTGAAGGCCAGGTCTACACAACGAAAAGGAGTTGAACAATGGAATACAAACATGTTAACGGTTCAGCTTACTGTCGGTACGCAGCCACTCCTCCTGTCATAAACTCTCCGCTCGCCGATCAATTTGGAATGGAGGTATTTTCCCAGAATAGTGTAGAGCCTGGGCGAGATGTCAAGCTGAGAGTAGTTTTGCAAGACCGGCCGGGCAGGATCACTTGTCACGCCCGAATTGACTATGCTAAGAAAGTCGAAAACACTAACCATTACAGGGTGGGGTTTAGTCATCTTTCTTTGACTGATCAGGAGTTTCAGTTGCTCCTACAGAGCTTTGTGAATGAATCTGACAGAGTCCTCCAGTTTACCGAGACCGTCAGAGACAAAGGAGTAGAGGCTCCCCCAATTTCGGAAATTGAAGATCTCAAACAGGTTGCTAGAATAAAAGCTGTGACTCTTCCCATAAGTCTAATCGAGGAGATCGATATGAAACGGGGCGAAGAGTCTTTCTCAAATTTCGTGGCTCGGGTTCTCGGAGATTACGTTAAGCGATAGGAAATTGTTTACTCTCGTGGCGGGGCGCTATGGAATGATCGAGTAGATTTCTCGCAATAGTTGAGGACCGCAGATTCCTGAATAAAAGATAATTTTACAGGAGGCGAAGATTTTCCAATTCCTTAATCTTCGAAAGAAATCCCATGACATCCCCTGCGCCCATAGATCGTTTACTCGAGCAATGCGTAATTCTGAAGTTTGACGCTCAAGTTAAAATGCGCAAGTGTGATTGAAATCGGGCAAATGTCACCATCAGGAAAAAGCTCTACCGGCGTATTTCTAGGAACGCCTGGCATTTCTGCAACAGTTACAACGACAGCGATAGCAAAAAAACCCACATAGCGGGAACTGAATCCCATTTCCGGCGTCAAATTTACAAACAGGGGCGCCATTAAGGGGGGTAAAGGGCGGCAGCTCCAGCAAAGGGGCCAATGAAACACTGCGAAAGGAGAATACCATGTCTAACCACTTTACCGGCTTGAATCTCGGTCCTCCCGAAGGGGACACTCGACTCGACCTCACCGATCTCTACGCCTTCCAAGTACCAACCGACGCGTCGAGAACCGTGCTAATATTGAACTGTAATTCATTCGCCAAAGCGGCCGCGTTTCACCCTAACGCCGTGTACCGGATTAACATTGACAACGATGGCGACGCTCAGACCGATGTCGCTCTCATCCTTGTGTTCTCCGAGCCGCTAGACGGTCGCCAGTATGCGACAGTCTATCTGGCAACCGGCTCAGACGCCCGTAAGGCCGAGCCCGGCGGGGAGTTGATCTTTAAGGAAGTAGATGTATCGTTCGGTCCTAACCCGCACATCGTCACTTCCGGTCCATACACTTTCTTTGTTGGACTTCGCAGCGACGCATTCTTCATTGATTTTGCGGGAATTCTAAACATGTTCGACCACAAGGGCGGCAAAAATTTCACTGGGCTTGAGGGGTCTCCGGATCCGAACCACTGGACCGGCAAGGACCTTTTTGCCAACTATAACGTGTTCAGCATGGCCTTTGAGTTGCCGACGAGTGTTCTCGGAGCCAACCCGGGTGTACGCATCTGGGGGCGGGTCAGTATACGCCGTGGAGGAGAACTAATTCCTGTCGACCGCTCCGGCCACCCAACGCTTGCCAACTTCTTCCACACGGACGAGACTAAACCAGAATTCAATCGAGGCGAGCCTGCTCACGACCGGGAGCGCTTCCTCGACCAGTTCATCCATGTGCTGCAGCACGTGGGGGACTACTCCGTGGAGGAAGCCAGGGCTGCGATAGACGCTGAGGGACTACTCCCTGACATGCTGAGTTTCGACCCAGCCAAGCCAGGAGGGTACCCTAACGGTCGTCTACTAACCGACCACATCGTCGCTCGACGCTTATCCATGCTCTCGAAGGGTAAGATCCCGCCCGACGGGCTGAAGCCGCACACCGACATTCTAACAGCTTTTCCATATCTTGGATCACCGCATGCGAAGCCAGACCCGCCGCCTGAGAGCGGGGCCTAGTAGTCCATAAACCCTGATGTGGTAGTTATTTGAAATTGCAAACAGCTACCACATTATGTCAACACATCATTTGAGGGCGAAAAACCCCTTGGGACTCTTCCAAACAGAACTCGATCTGACCCTTGGAGCGGATCATCTACTTTCCGTCTACTAGCGTTGGGATTGTTTCATAAATCGGTCGACGACAAATTGGCCGCGCCGTTTTAGGTTTGTTGTCATGAGCGCTATTTTACCCAGCATGTTGGTGGTTTAGCGCAGTAAAGATAATTACGCGACTCGTTAGAAAGGACAGTTTCTCTTTCTCAGTGTCTCAAAAATCTGCTCAGCCCGCTCTTCATTAGCTTCGACCCAAATGAGTAGCTCGCCCCTTTCAAAAGCGCATCCAAATTCCCGTTCCAAAGACTCCAGATAGTTTCCGGTAATCTTACTGGGGTTCATTCCTAAGGACGCTATAACTGTTCCGTGACGTTCATTTTCTTCATCTTGATGTGAAAAAACCATCTTCTCTCACCTGTTGGGTAAATTTCTCACTTGAAGTTCATTATCAGCCCAGGCCAAGGACGTGAGTCAATTCTCGGGCTACAATCAATGTCCGAAAAAAAACACATTGATAACCAGTCGAATTATTCGTTATGCATATTATGCGCCACAGTGTCTTTGGGCTGGATTCTACTTTTATTCCAGACGTCGGGCTCTTGGATAAGAATTTCTGGACGACGAGCTTATGATGGAATGACTACAAAATAGTAAGGTTTGTTGAAGCATCATACCAAAATGTACCTGTCGAGAAATATAGGGAAACCTATCTCCTAACATAAAACAAATTCTCTATAGAGATGTCGGAATATTTCAGTAAAGGATAATCGATACGCACGTTTAAAAGATACCAAGATGTATGAAATGGCTCCATGACGTTTTCGGGCTCCCTTTGAGGGCTGTTCGGGTTCTTTTTCATCTTGTATAATTAACCCTGACCAAGGAATGCGCCATGTACAGTTCTACGGGAAGAGGAATTGAAGAATGGGAAAGCACATTTGTCCATGGTGGATAGGGTATATTCTTGCCAACCCAATACGGCGCCTATTCCAAAACCCTGAAAAGATTCTTTCGCCATACGTAATGCCGGGGATGACTGTGCTTGACATTGGATCAGGTATGGGATTCCTGACAATTCCAGCAGCCAGGATGGTGGGCAAAGCCGGAAAAGTTATAGCTGTCGATCTGCAAGAAAAGATGCTGGCCTCTTTGGTCAAGAGGGCGGCAAAAGTTGGTCTGGGAGGTCGTATAGTCACCAAACTCTGCGAGCCCGACAGTCTTGAAGTTTCTGAGCCGGTTGACCTATGCTTGGCGTTTTATGTTCTTCATGAAGTTCCAGATGTTAGCGGTCTCCTTTTTCAGATCAAGGACATTCTAAGACCTACGGGGCGACTTCTTGTCGCCGAGCCTGGAAACTGGCACGTTTCAGACAGAGAGTTTGAGAATATGATTGACCTGGCCTCAGCGGCAGGACTTAAACTCGTTGAACAACCGCGAATACCGGGGAGCAGATCAGCGCTGCTCTCTCCCGCGACTGTGGCTGGAAAATGAGAAATCACAGGACTTTTTTTAAATTGCCATCTGGAATAATAAATACAAAAGCGCAGGCGCCTGGCTGGCTGGATGTCGCTGTTTACCAGAGCGCCGATTACGGACTTTTCTTCTAGACATGTAAGACTCTAAGATGGGAGGGATTATCGTGGGCTGGATCCTCGCTTCAATCTACTTTTTGGTGGCTATCAGTCCCCTTTTAACTGTAGCCGCGCTCCGGATGAAAGGCGAAATGTCGCTCATGCATGAGACCGGCACTAGCCTCGCTTTCGCCGCTTACGGCGTCATAGCTCTTCAAGCTGTCCTCACCGCTCGCTGGAAGTGGATTGAAAGACCTTTCGGTTTGGACATCGTTTCGAGATTCCACAAGTACATGGGCGTCCTTGCTTTGGGGCTTCTTCTTGCCCATCCTCCACTTATGGCCTACGGTGGCGCAGGACTGGAATTGCTGTACAGTCTGAACCTGCCTTGGTACGTGTTACTGGGCAAAGCTCTGCTCCTATTACTATTTGTACATGTGTTATTCAGTCTCTTGCGACAGCGTCTTGGCGTAAACTTTGAAAAGTGGCGCCGGATCCATAACGTACTGGCCGTAATCATCATACCTGCAGCATTCGTCCATAGCCTCTCCGCAGGATATGACAGCTGGCCGACCCCTATTAGGCTTCTGTGGATCATCCTCCTTGGGGTGACTATTTTTGCGTATGTTCATCACAAAGTGTTGACTCCAGGACGAATTGCACGGAACCCATACCGGGTCGACTCTGTTGAGCGGGAGACCCAAAATGTGTGGACAGTCAAACTGGTTCCACCGGTTGGAGAACATGTATATGATTACCATCCCGGCCAATTTCACTTCCTTACCTTCCAACGATCAGGAGGACTGCCTGTCGAAGAGCATCACTGGACTATTTCCTCCAGCCCTACCAACAAGAATTTCATAAGTTCAACAATCAAGGAATCAGGAGACTTTACAGCCACAATAGGCAAGACGCGTGCCGGCGACTCTGCCCTTGTAGAAGGTCCTTTCGGTCGCTTTTCCTATACCTTTTACAAATATGACAAAGATTTCGCCTTTATCGCAGGAGGCATCGGCATCACCCCAATGATGAGTATGCTCCGTCATATGCGAGACACCAAAAGAGAAGTGGATGTTTTGCTGCTTTACGCCAACAGAACTGAGGATGATATCGCGTTCAGGTCGGAACTGAGTGAGATTGAATCCGGATCATATCCTCACCTAAAAGTGGTCCATATCCTCAGCAACCCTCCCACCGGTTGGGCTGGTGAATCCGGGCGCCTGGATGAGGCCAAACTCGTTCGGCTGTTGGACCGAAGGGGTGAGGACACAGGATACTATATTTGCGCTCCACCCCCTATGACCAGGGTTGCTATAGCTGGCTTGAGGTCACTGGGAGTTCCTTTTTCGCAGATGCGAACCGAACAATTTTCTCTTTAGATCTATAACTTGGCGAGGAATCAGGAGGCTGTCTTGAGAATCAGAAAACTTAGAATCGCTACTGTTTTTTTCGTGGCGCTTTTTGTACTTGCAGCGTATGGCTTAGCCCTGTTAAGGACTTATACGTTCCAACCTTCTGTTCCGCCCGGCAACAAGCCTGGCGCAAACTCGTTGTTGAACGGCTCTACGTTCCCGACCGAGGGAACACGCTCTGCAAACAGCCATTTGGTTGGGCCTGATTTGTTTAATGTAGTCAGATCGTAATCTGATGAGGAGATTGCCCGATGAAACTTTCCGACATCAAGCGGGTCCTTATCCTTGGATCCGGGACTATGGGGAGGCAGATAGGATTTCTGTGCGCACTAAAAGGCTACAATGTTGTAATGTATGATATCTCCATGGAAGCCCTCGAAGACTCCCTGAAGGGAATGGAGGATCTTGGAGCTTGGTTTATTTCAATAAGCCGCATGCCTCAGGAGGATCTGAGCAAGGTCATGGGACGAATACAAATCTCCACTGATTCTGTAGAAGCCGCGAAGGAAGCGGATTTAATTAGTGAGTCCGTTCCTGACATTCCTGAAATCAAGGCTGAGGTCTTTGCCAGGTTTAACAAACTCTGCCCGGAAAGGACCGTTTTTACCACCAACACATCTATGCTGCTACCGTCAATGTTCGCCGAGCAGACAGGCAGACCTGAAAAACTTGTTGCGCTTCACTTTCATGATGCACGTACGACTAACATTGTCGACGTTATGCCTCATCCGAAAAGCGAGCCGGCGACTGTTGACCTCGTCCGTGATTTTGCGGAAAGCCTGGGGCAGGTTGTGATTATGCTTAACCGCGAGAACAGCGGATATGTTTTCAACTCGATGCTATCCACACTACTAATGTCGGCTTTGACACTGGCGGCCAATGGCGTGACCACAATTGAAGATGTAGATCGTTCATGGATGGGAGTAATGAGGACCCCCATAGGGCCTTTCGGAATCATGGATCAGATTGGGCTATCCACCGTTTGGACCATCATCGACTATGCAGCGAAAAATACTGGAGATCCTCAGGCAAAGGCAAACGCGGCTTTCGTAAAACGATACATTGACAGCGGCGCATTAGGCTTGAAAACTATGTGTGGATTTTACTCATATCCAAAGCCACCATACTCAGATCCCGATTTTCTTTCAGGGAAGGGAGCCGCCAGATAAGTAACACAGTTGATTGGATAGTCCTTCCTGTATTGGAGAGAACTCCTTTTCCAAGGGGTGTCAAGTTGTCCTGTCAATGTGGATGCTTATTGTTTCACAAGTTTTAGGACGCCACCGGATATTATTTTGAATGCGAGTCAATTCGAGATTATATATGTTGAAGCCTAGATAATGAGTTACGAGATGAGCTTGTATTGGCGTGCTTAACAAAGCTTGAACAGACCGAACATCCTCGAACACATGGATAGGTATCACTCTTCAATCAAATTTTAAAAGACTGTCTATTTGCTCCCATGCTTTGGGACCATCCACTTTGCAAATCATTGGCAGTGATTTTTTACAAGGTTGATAAATGCTGGAGACATTACTTAACCCCGACGCATGGATCGCCTTTCTCACACTGACGGCTCTAGAACTGGTTCTAGGCATCGACAATATCATTTTTATCTCCATAATTGTGGAGAGGGTTCCTGAGAACAGGCGAAATCTAGCCAGGCGTACAGGTCTTTTTCTTGCCATGTTTATGCGCATTGGGCTACTTTCAATTTTGTCGTGGCTTATCAGTCTTACTGCGCCTCTTTTTAAAATTTTGAACAATGAGATATCCGGCAGGGACCTTATCCTAATATTTGGCGGCTTATTCCTGCTCTGGAAGAGCACCAAGGAAATCCACCAAATGTTGGAGGTTGAATCCGAAAAACAAGAAGAAACAAAGACAGTTCCGAGCGGTTTTCTGTCGATTATTGTCCAGATAATCCTGATCGACGCAATATTCTCTCTGGATTCGATTATTACGGCCGTCGGGATGGTAGACGACCTGGTTGTAATGGTAGCGGCAGTAATCGTTTCTGTGGGCCTTATGATGCTTTTTGCTCCGATTATAGGACAGTTCGTAGGGGGCCATCCAACGATCAAAATGCTCGCTCTGTCCTTTTTGGTAGCTGTTGGAGTCGTTTTGATAGCCGATGGTTTCGGACACCACGTTCCAAAAGGCTACATCTACTTTGCCATGGCCTTTTCTGTTTGTGTGGAAATCCTTAATCTTCGTGTCAGAAAGAAGTTTACAATTTAGCTGAAAATCTGGGACGCCATTGGGGCGGGTCTTAGTGAAGATCAATAATTAATATAGAAATGCGCCATTGGTTTTCCTGCTGAGGTATTCGCAAATGCATGACCAGTATAAGACTAAAGACCAGTTAATTGATGAATTAAATGAGATGCGCCATAAAATTGGGTCCTTAGAGAAAAGGCAAGCCAAACTTTACTCCTTCTACGAAAACACCCCCGTGCCTCACCAAACTATTGATAATAACGGACTGCTCTTGGATGTAAACAAGGCGTGGATAGAAAGTATGGGTTATTCACGCTCGGAGATAATTGGAAAATCGTTCGACACATTCCTTCATTCAGAATCCAGAGACAATTTTTTATCGGACTTTCCTCATCTTCTAGAAAAGGACCATGTTTATCAGGGCCAATTCGACATGCTGAAAAAAGATGGCGCACTATTTCAAGGGCATATCAGAATTTACTCCTTGGATCCCGCGGATACTTCAAAAGGCGCCATTTGTTCTATCACTGACATTTCGGACAGGACATTGTTGGAGCGTCTGCTGCGGGAATCGGAACAAAAATATCGGGTCCTGGTGGAAAAGGCGTTGGAAGGTATTGTGGTAGCTCAGGACGGTCTGTTGGTTTTTGTGAATCAGGCGGCAGCAGCAATTATCGGTATTGATCTTCACGAACTCCAAAATAGACCTTTTACCGAATTCATTTATGGGGATGACAGGGAAATGGTTTTTCAAAACCACTTAAAAAGGCAAAAAGGAGAAAAGTTTCTCAGCCGATATTCATTTCGGATCGTTAGGGCGGACAACTCTATACGTTGGGTTGAAATCGATTCAGGTTTGGTTTCATGGCAAGAGTCTCCTGCTGCTTTGTTTTTCATGAGCGACATCACAGAACGAAAAAAGATGGAAGATGAACTGCGACGAAGCGAAGAGTGGTACCGCTCTCTGGTGGAAAATTGTTTTGATGGGGTATTCGTTCAACAGGGATCAAAAATAATATTCGCTAATTCTCGCCTATACGAAATGCTCGGTTATTCTCATGGGGAATTGGAGGGTATGGACCATTGGCTGGTATACCATCCTGAATATCATCAAGTCACTCGTGACCGGGCAGCGGCTCGGATGCGAGGACAAGACGTGACCCCACAATATGAAGTGAAGCTTCAAAAGAAAGATGGCTCATCGTTTTACGGTGAAATCAGCGCCACACCGGTAAAAGTGTTCGGCGAGACAGGTGTGCAGGTTTGGGTAAGGGACATTTCCCGGAGAATACGATCCGAAGGGGCGCAAAGACGTTTGGCTACTGCAATCGAGCAAGCCGCCGAGGTAGTCGTTATTACGGATACCTCGGGCAGGATCACGTATGTAAACCCGGCGTTTGAAAAAATCACCCAATATTCACGAGAAGAAGTGATAGGAGCAAACGCGAAAATACTACAGAGCGGAAAGCACGACCGAATTTTTTATAACGATTTGTGGAAAACGATCACGTCCGGATATTCCTGGACAGGCGAATTCCTAAATAAGAAGAAAGACGGAACCCTTTATCGGGAAGATGTCACCATATCGCCTGTTAGAGATCCTGCAGGTAAGATTATCAGCTTTGTTGCGGTAAAAAGAGACATTACCCATGAGACCGAACTCCGGCAGCAGCTTTTCCAGGCCCAGAAAATGGAGGCCATAGGGACGCTCGCCGGTGGGGTTGCCCATGACTTTAACAATCTGCTTCAGGTCGTTGTGGGTTATTCCCAATTCCTTCAGGCAAAGCAAGACCCACATACTACCGAATACGGGACCCTGCAGAAGATTATTTCGGCGGCTCAAAAGGGAGCGGACCTAGTGAAAGGTCTTCTCGTCTTCAGTAGAAAGGCTTCGACCGCTCCCCGTCCGTTAAACCTTAACAATAGGATCACTGAAGTTACCGCCCTTCTTGAACGTACCATCCCCAAGATGATCAAGATTGACACGCTATTGCAGGAGAATCTGCCGCCGGTTCACGCTGATCCCGCCCAGATGGAACAGATTCTAATGAATTTGGGGGTCAATGCAAAAGATGCCATGCCGGACGGAGGCCTGCTTACTATTGAGACGCGAAGTGTTGTTCTTGATGACAAATTTTGCATGGACCACCCAGGCTCCCATCCGGGTCCTCATGTGATGCTGGCGGTCTCAGACACAGGGCGTGGAGTGGGGAAAGATGTCATTGATCACATCTTTGAACCTTTTTTTACTACTAAGGATGTCGGCAAAGGCACCGGTCTAGGGCTTGCCATCGTGTATGGGATAGTACAGCAACACGGGGGATGTGTCACTTGTGAAAGCCATATCGGTTTTGGAACAACATTTCGGGTTTATCTGCCGGAAGCGGCAGCGAAAATCGAACAGTCAACCCCTGCCAAGGATTATCTTTTTTCTGGCGGCTCTGAGACCCTTCTTCTTGTAGACGATGAAGAAGCGGTAAGAGATTTGGCGTCAGACCTACTGCATGAGGCAGGATACAGGATCCAAACAGCGTCAAATGGGATCGAGGCGCTTGACGTTTACCGAAAAAATCAATCGGACATATCCCTGGTGATTTTGGATCTTATCATGCCCAAGCTGGGAGGTCATGATTGTTTGAGAGAACTATTGCGGATCAATCCTGAAGCGAAGGTCATAATTGCCAGTGGTTATTCCTCCGGACGAACCGAAGAAGATTCCAAGATATTGGGAGCCAAAGGATTCGTCCAAAAACCGTACGATCTCGGCAAACTCCTCAAATTGATTAGGGATGCGCTTGACGAGCCTTGAATTTCGTGGAGGAGTTCCGTGAATTAGAGGCTAATCGCGTCCTTTAAAAGACGTCAACCCTGTCTTCATCAACAGATGGTCCTCAATACCTTAAGAGTTTCGATGTTGACTGGCCAGAGCAATGCCGGAGATCCTGGGCCAGGAGATTCGCGGACACGCAGTACAACCCGAAACGACTTCCACTTAAGGTTGGCAAGGCCCTACAACCGAATCAATCTGATACCGCGGAACGAAAGACCATCACTATCAGTACATTACCAAAGCGCACATATTGTACGGGCGCATGCAGCCAAAGCTCTGTGAAAAAATCGGTTGACATCTGGTCATTCACATATGTAATCTAGTCGAGTTTGTCAGGACAGTTTTCCAAAGACAACCCCAATATATACACAACACGTATCCACTGTCATGGTCTGATGCGCCTTTTTTGGGCGTCAACCGTGTCTAAGTTGTTTCACATGCGCTTTTCTCGGTCAAAGTCAAATACATCCCCAAAGGAGTTTAGAGATGACTGGAAAGAACAAGTGTACGATTGTGTCGACTGTCCTTTTTATCCTTTTAGCAATGGTTTCGATGTGTTGTGCTGCGGAGAAACCCATCATCATCGGGGCTCCCCTTTCAACGGCTTTTCTGTATGGTTGGGACGCTGAACGGGGAATCAAGCTAGCGGTTGATGAAATCAACGCAGCCGGCGGTGTTAAAGTCGGCAATGAAAAACGGCCGTTCAAGGTTGATGTAATAGACACTCGTGACCTTGAACCGGGCGTCCCTGTCAGTGACGCTCTTCTGGCGGTCGAAAAGCTCATACTGGAGAAAAAAGCGGATTTCCTCATCGGCGGCCCTGTGCGATCCGAGGCCGCCCTTGCCGCAATGCCCCTTCTAGCCAAGAACAAAAAGATTTCCATCCTTACCACCGGCTCACTGACGCCCAAGTACCACGAGACGGTAGGACAACAGCCTGACAAGTTCAAATACTGTTTCAGAATATCAGGTGAAGCCAAATGGATGGTTATGGGTGAGATCGTTCCGTGCCTGGAATACATTGGCAAGACCTTCAACCTTAACAGACTCATGATCATGGTTCAGGACGTGGCTCACGCCAGAGCGGGTGGTCAGATACTTCAGACTGTCATGGCCAAGAAAGGCTGGACAGTGTTGGGCGATCCGATCGTATATCCTACCGGGACCACAGATTATTCGATGGGATTGCTCGACGCTAAGAAGCAGAATGCTCAGGTTATCATAATATGGATGGATATGCCCGAGTCCGCAATTCTACTCAAGCAATGGTATGACATGAAAGTCCCGGCCCTCCCATTTGGAGTCATAATAGCGGCGGCTGAACAACCCGGTTTCTGGAAGGCTACTGAAGGAAAGGGCGAATATTGCCTGGCAAACGTGGTAAACGCAGGCAACGTGCCGAGTGAGGCCTCACCTTGGACTATGAAATTCGTCGACGCCTATAAGAAGAAATATGGTCTCGAGCCTGAGGGATACGGCACTTCGTCAAGTTATATGGCCGTGTATGTTTTGAAAGACGCTATAGAAAGAGCAGGATCCCTTGATCCTGACAAGGTCGTGGACGCCATGAAAAAAACCGATATGATGGGCGTTTACGGAAGAATCAAGTTTGACCCGAAGACCAATCAAATTGTTCCAAGCCTGGATCCCAAGGAAGGGGCGGTGGGAACTATCTTCCAATGGCAGGCCGGCAAACGCATAGTGGTGTTTCCGCAAAGTATCGCTACTGGCAAAATCCTTCTTCCTCCATGGATGAAAAAGGAATAACAGCCGACTGAAAACTAGGGACCCCGATCAGTCCGGAGATCCATGTCTTTCAGACTCCGGTATCGGGGTCCACCTAGAGGACCTTTAATGGACATCATCATCTACGGGATTATAAACAGTGTGTCGCTGGCTCTTATGGCTGTGGGTTTCACCCTGGTTTACGGGGTCAGTCGGTTGCCTAACTTTGCCCACGGAGCGCTTTACGTACCTGACCGGGTACCTTACCTGGATATTGATGAATAGAGTAGGGCTCAACTATCTCTTTTCAGCCCTCGTGGCCCTTGGACTGACAGGAATAATCGGCGCTCTCATGTATCAGCTTGTTTTGATCCGTGTCCGGGGAATGCCTATATCAGAGATCATAGCCTCTTATGCGATCGGTCTGGCCATTTTGGAAGGATTGCGATGGGGCGGTCTAAAGGGAGGAACTTTCAGGCTTCCGCCCTTTGTTGAAGGAAGCGTGTCCATTTTTGGGGTCTCAGTGGATTACCAACGAATTTTCGTCGTAGTTTTGGGCGCTGGACTAATGGGGGCTCTCTTGCTATTTGTGAATGGCACAAAACTAGGACTAGCGCTCAAAGGAATGGCCCAGGATGAAAGAGCTGCGATGACTCTCGGAATTGATTCGGATCGCATGGCAGTGGTGGCGACAGCCATTGGTTCCATGCTCGCTGGGGCCGCCGCAATCATTCTGCTGCCTCTAGGAAGTATTGTTGTGGAGTCAGGTTATCATGTCCTCATAATGGCGGTAGCAGTATGCATAGTGGGAGGGCTGGGAAGTTGGACGGGAGCGGTCATGGCAGCGTTCCTCATAGGCTTTGCCCAGATATTAACCGTGGTTATTTTTGGGGCCCATTTCCAGGTGGTCGTTGCTCTCTTGGCCATTGTCGTGACCCTGATTTCTCGCCCAAGCGGTCTGTTTGGAAGGCAAAAAGAGTTGGAGGAGCGAGTCTGATATGTCCGGATCTAAAGCTGACAGTCGTAAAGAACGTCTGGATCGCGGCATCAAGGTTAGGTCCGACGGCGTCTACGCTATTTCCTCCTGGAGAGAAATAACCTACCTGATCACCCCGCGTCTGCTCTTCATTGTCGGGCTTGCCCTGGCCCCTCTTTTGCTGAGCGGAGTCCCTTACTGGCAGCGGGTCATTTCGATAGTGTGCTCATATTCTCTCCTCGCAATCGGTTTTGATTTTCTGGCCAATTATGTAGGGCTAGTCTCCCTTGGTGGAGGCTTTTACGTTGGTGTGGGCGCTTACGTTGCGGCGCTGCTAAATACCAGCCTTGGCGTTCCTCCCATTCTCAGCATTCCTCTAGCGGCTATTATTGGGGGCGTTATTTGTACCATTCTGTTTATTCCGTGTCTGCCCCTCAGAGGTGTCTATTTCGCCATAGTCAGTCTGATGTATCCACTGCTCGCAGCCAGAATCATAGAAGCTTTCGATCTTTTCGGCGGAACTGACGGCATACTTGGTGTGGATGGCTTTCCCAACGCCTGGGTCGAACAGTACGTCCTCATACTGGCAGTGCTGGTAGCGGTATTTGGGCTCAGAAGGTTTGTTGAGGAAGATATCGGACTGGTGTTCAGGGGGGTCAAAGACAATGATCAGGCGGTAAAAGCCTCAGGGATCAATATTACCATATACAAAGCCCTTGGGGTATTTGTCGCCTCGGTTCTTGGCTGTCTTGCTGGCGCGTGCCTTTCAAGCATGTACATGTGGGCAGGTTTGTCACAATTCGCCATGGATTTCTCTATTATTCCGATTGCGGCTACTGTCGTCGGCGGAGGCGGGACCCTTGTCGGCCCGGTGATTGGATGCCTGATCCTTGTCCCGGTTTCGGAATTACTCCGGGATTTCGGTTCACTGAGGATTGCGGTCTATTCTGTGGTTCTCACCGGATTTATTGTTTTCAAATCTGAAGGAATAATACCTTACGCTGCTCGCAAATATGAGCAGTTTGAGCGTTGGGTGGAGATCTAGAATGGAGACTTTTATGAGTTACTGAGAGCGACGCCGGAACCTTTACCGTTATGCCTTTCATCCATTTCAAGAAGATCGGGCGCTCGTCGAACTGGAGTAGGTTATGAGTTCAGAACCTTTATTGTCGGTTCAGAATGTAAGCAAGAAATTTGGTGGTGTCCTTGCCCTGTCAGGGATAAGTCTGGATGTTTTTCGAGGAGACATTGTAGGGATAATAGGCCCAAACGGCTCTGGAAAAACTACGCTTGTCAACGCGATTACTGGATTCATAAAGGCCGACACAGGGAAAGTATTTTTCAACGGTCGGGACATCACCGATACGGTTCCGCACAAGATTGCGGCCCAAGGACTTACCCGCACATTTCAGGTAATGAGACCATATTTCAGTCTCCCCGCCTATAAGAACCTTATTGTTCCACTTTTTTCGCCTCGAGCCCGAAAGACCGGAGGTTGGCGCGGCGGCGGAAAAATGGGTAGCCGAGATACCGTAGCGGTAGACATCCTCGAAGAGATAGGTTTTGAAAGAGATTCATATGTGCCTTTCAAGTTGGCGTCATCCCTTCCCACCGGTTATTTGAAGCGATTGGAACTTGCCAGATGTCTCGCTCTAAGACCAGAGCTAATAATATGCGACGAAGTGTTTTCAGGACTGAGTATGAGCGAAATGGCCAGCATGGTTCCTCTCATTGAAAAACTTCAGATGGAGGGAATAACTCTTATCATGGTCGAGCATAGACTTCGGGAACTCTTTCGACTGGCAGGTCGGGTTGTGGTCTTGAACTTTGGCTGCAAGATCGCTGAAGGTACCTCTGATGAAGTAATGGCGTACCCCGAAGTGAAGGAGGCCTATTTCGGCTCCGAGGAGGTATTCGACTATGTTTGAAGCTCAAGGCCTTATGGTCTTTTACGAAAACATGCTGGCCTTGAACAATGTCAGTTTAAAATGCGGAGCAAATCAGATTATAGGAGTGTTTGGAGCGAACAGCGCAGGCAAGTCCACCTTGATGTACACTCTTTCCGGAATAATACTGGATATACAGAAAAAGGAGGAAATGGCCGGTGGGGAACGAATAACAATTCGCGGCCGAGTTACATTCAAAGGCATGGACATGATGGTTGAAAAGCCTTCCAGTAGGGCGAGGAAAGGCATTATCCTTTGTCCGGAACGTCGAAGGATCTTTCCGGAGAGCACAGTTCTGGAAAACCTCAAAATAGGCGCATACCTTGCCACATCCGCCCAAGCCAAGGAGACACTCGACTACGTGCTTGGCGTTTTCCCTGCCTTAACAAGAATTTTAAAACGTCTTGGCGGATTCTTGAGTGGTGGAGAACAGCAAATGCTCGCTATTGGCAGGGCCTTGATGGCCCAACCAACGCTTTTGCTTCTTGATGAGCCACTTCTGGGATTGAGCCCCTCGATTCAGTATCTCCTGGCAAAAGCCATCAAGGAAATCAAGGCGCATAGAGGTATGTCCATTATTGTCTCCGAACAGTACGCTCGTCCAATTATCCCGATAATCGATTATGGTTACATACTCGAAAACGGCGCTGCTGTAGTTGAAGGGACAAAACAGACGCTCCTGGATAACCCTGATGTGAAGTCCGCTTATTTCGGAAGCTGATGAGGTATTTCCCCTATGAACCATGAATATACATTCTCCAGATTTGAATCCGCATGTCAGAAGTATCCCGATTCAACAGCCGTAATTTTTTTGGGCGACAGGTTCTCATACAGCGCATTAAGAAACAAAGTCTACCGTTTCGCTAAGGGCCTTACGGACCTTGGAGTTAACAAGGGTGACCGTGTTCTGCTTTACCTGTCCAACTCAATCCAGATGATTATCGCGTATCTGGCCGCCCAGAAAATCGGGGCCGTCGTAGTTCTTGTTTCGCCAATTTATACATCCCATGAACTTGAGTATATGATAAACGACTCGCAAGCTAGAGTTGTTATCTGTCATGACACCAATTACGGATATGTCCGAGAAACAATGGGGACAACTGGATTAAAGCACATAGTTTATACGAACCTGCTGGATCTGGTGTCTGTTCCTAAAAGAGCAATTGCAGCCCTATTTGACAAGGTCCCTCACGGGAAAGTCAAAGGGGGGCCTGAGACTATTCCTTTTCGAAGCCTGCTCAAATCCGACCCAAATCCCCCCGAAGTGGAAATAGATCCGGTAAAAGATCTCTCATACATTCTTTACACAGGTGGCACTACCGGATTCCCAAAGGGCGTAGCCGGCAACCATTGGGGGCAAACTTCCTATGTTAATGATATCACGGATGTTGTTTTTGCCGACCATCTCAAATCAGGCTCTGACGTTTACATTGCGATAAACCCGCTGTTCCACATCATGGCCCTTGGGCTCTTAATGGCCGTTGGCTTGAACTGCGGCAACACGACTGTGTTAATGCCTGTGCCTCAGGTGGACGCGATACTTTCTGCGATAGAGAGATACAGAGTTAGGTGGATGCTCGGTGTGCCGGCGTTATACCGAATGATTCTGGAGAATGATCGGCAGGATACTTACGATTTGAAGTCGCTGCGATATTGCTACTGCGGCGGCGACGTTCTCCCACGGGAAGTGATACAGCGATGGAAAAAGAGGGTAGGCTGGCCGATATATCAGGTTTATGGGTCCACTGAAGCGGGCCACATCTGTTACAGTCGTATTGACGATGGTGAACCGGACCAGATGTCCATCGGAAAACCTCTTCCTTCAAGACGCGTCAAGATCGTTGATCCGGATACTCTCGAACCAGTATCGCCCGGAGAAGTCGGGGAACTGCTTGTCACTGCGGATTATTCCATAAAGGCATACCTGAACAAGCCTGAAGAAACCGCCCGGTCATTCGTGGACATTAACGGGGAGACATTCTACAGAACCAGTGATTTTGTCACTCTCAATACCGAAGGAAGCATCATCTATGTAGAACGTTCCGCAGATATTTTAAAGCACAAAGGATATCGAGTGTCAGCGTCCGAGGTCGAAGCGGTCCTCCAGGATCATCCTGTGGTAGTCGGGGCATGCGTGGTAGGAGTTCCGGACCCGAAAGTTGGTGAACGGGTCAAGGCTATAGTTGTCCTGAAAGACGATGCAAAGGGGGTAGGCGCTACTGATCTGATTAACTTCTGCAAGGAAAAGCTCGCTTCCTACAAAGTCCCTTCATACATAGAATTCCGCGACATGTTGCCAAAATCTAAAGTGGGGAAGTTGTTGCGTAGAGAAATCAGAGATGAGGAAAAACGTAAGGTCGAGAAAGAAAAAAAACCGAAGCCGAAATAAGAGCGAAGAAAAGTCTTTATGACGGAAATTGCTCCATATGGTTTTCATTCCAAGCTACCCGCTCTTGAGCCCTATGCCCGGTTCTGCGCCACTACCTCAACCTGTAGCTGCAACAACACGAAAATCTTGGAGTCTCAATTCATTATAGATAGTTTTTGAAACCGTACGCGTAATTGGGGCGTTAACCAAAGTTGCGGACATGTAATCAGAACCGCCCTCTCAGAAGATAGAATTTCCCCTGCCAGGTTTTCCCTACAATGTTATCCTCTACCATATATTTTAAAGCCATTGAGCGGTAGTCGGTCAAGCCGAAAAGCGTGAAACGCTGATTGGGTAAAGACAGGTCCACTGCGGTAAAGTGGCCCTAAAGCGCCTTTGCCCTCAAGTTCGCGCTCAATTTCCGCCGAGACTTTGCTGAGTTTCCAGGAAAGGAAATGTTTTCCAATCGCAATAGTCCCACCAAGAAAGAATATAATAAGAAAAAGCAGAACCTGTGAAGACAAGGGACCAGTCGACGATAATGAGTGAACTCCCCGGGAGTTTGGCGCCCGCTCTAAGATGCGGGCGTTTAGAACTCCTTGGGGATAAAAGGGTAGGAAGTTAAACGCACCCTGTAGGTTTCGGCAAGCCCGCCACCTTACATGCGCCTTTGGCTGGTCCTGAGGGAAACAGCTCGTAGATTTTTTTCAGCTTGAATCCAGTATCCTTGCACACTTTACGAATCATCGGAGCAATGTTGAATTCCAGGTAGTAATTTCTCAGGTAATGAACAACCTTCCAATGCTCTTCGGTCATTTCATCAATACCTTCGGTCTTCGCGAACAGAGACGCAACTTCTTCATTCCAGAGATCCGGATCTTGAAGGAAACCGTCTTCATCAACGTCAAAGGTTCTGCCTTCAATTTCAAGCGTAGGCATATTATAGAGCCCTCCTTTATTCAAGTTAGCCGGGAAAACACCGGACACATTATCTAATCTTAACGATGTTATCATCCATAAAGGGAAAAAACAAGCCGAATATCTCCACTGAGCGTCTTGACAACAAGTATAACAGTAAAGTCGGAAAATCAACTACATTTCTTCTCAATTCCCGGCTGGTTTCTTCGTCTTTGCTTCCATATCCTGTATGTATTTTTGCAACAGTTTCTTGGCCGCTGGTCGTTTTTCTCTTGAGGAGGCATCCTTATAGGCCTGAAGCGCTGACGCGTAGTCCTTTTTTATCTCATAAAGCAGTCCCATCAAACCGTAAGCGTCAGGATAATCAGGGTTTAGCTGAACCGCCTTCTTGAGGTCCGCTATACTCTTGTCGTATTCCCCCTTCTTGGAATACGCGATTGCCCTATTATGGTAAGCCACAAAAAAATTGGGGTTGTCTGCGATCGATTTTGAAAAAAAATCTATTGCGCTGTCCCATTTCTCTACACGAAGCGCGAATTCGCCCCGCTCATAATAGTCCAGGTAATCCTGAGCATTCGCTGTCCCCACGATCACCATGACCATTACTACTAAAACAGTAGCGGAAAAAAATCGTCTCAATGCCTTGTCCATAAAAACGTCTGTTGAATGCTTCATAGGAATGACAGATGTTATCATACAACCTTCATTAGATATAGACTGTTTTTCTGCGAACTTCTCCATGCGTCGTTGCGTTTACGGGCTCAGCGCGTTTGGCGCCACTGAGGCTGTTGATAACCTTCTGCATCAAAGCGCCGCCCCACAAACTAAAACGGTTCACATTTAAAAAGACTTATAGGGGGGAGTTATTAACCTCGATTGTGGACTGATTCGAGCGCGGCATGAACTCAATGATTCTTTCCCATGGCTGCAGCCCATACCCACAGCTTTCCTATCGCGACGACCCCGATTGCTGAAATTGCCTCAATCAGGTAGACGAACAACTCACCGTGCGGGAGAAATTGTTCCAGGACTGGATCTGTCACGATCATCTCACCTCCTACTTTTCCCAGGAGCGCAGCGCCGATAGTGATAATTATCGGATACTTGTCCATGAGCATCGAGAGAAGATTGCTAGTGAAGATCATTATTGGAATGCTCGTGGTGAGACCAAAAATCAGCAGAAACAGGTTGCCCTTGGAAGCTGCTCCCACCCCAAGCATGTTGTCCAAAGACATCGTTATGTCGGCTATCACAATGATCTTCAGCGCCTGCCAAATTGTTGACGCTTCTTTTTCCGAGTCGTTTTCGGGATTGGTATCCACAAAGAGTTTTACTGCGAGCCATAGAATGAGCGCCCCGCCGATTAGTTTCAGGTATGGGGTCTGGAGGAAACGGGCGACAAAGAATGTCAGAATCACTCTAAGTACTACCGCTCCCGCAGCTCCCACCAAAATTCCTTTTTGCCTTTGAGCGCGAGGCAGGGACCTGACCGCCATGGCGATAACTACCGCGTTATCGCCGGATAGCACAATATTAATGACAATAATACTGACAAGGGCAGTTAAGAATTCCCAATTTAAATTGATCGTCCCAAGTATACCGAAATCCATGATCGGCACGCCTCTTGTTAGATATCTCGGCCGTTGCCCACACTATTCACATATGTTCTGAAATGGCCGGTTGTTCTTCTAGGTGAACTCAGCAAGTCACGTTTTATCAGAAAATGATTCGCTGATTGGTACAAACGCAAACCAATAAATCGAAACAGTGTTTACGGAAATGTATACTTTATAGTGAATATTTCAAGCTTTTTCATGATGCTTGCCGGTCGTTTTTATGGTTAAGTCTGAGTCATTTTTCCTTCAAGTAACACATTGGGCTGTGGGACCTGGGATCTTGAGATGTGTTCATCATTGTGAACAGAGTTGGAAAAAGAGAGTATCCAGAGGGTTGGGTAGCAGTTCCCTAACCTTCTCATAAATGAAAAATCTTGTAAGTATTTGAGATCAGAATTACTATGCGCTGAGACATTTCTCCCGGAATACCGATCTTATCAGTGAGGCAATGATGGCGATCTGGACCATTTCAAGACAGTTTGGAAGCGGCATAAGGGAAATACGCTTCGAAATAGCAGCGGAATTGGGTTACGCATATGTCGATAAAAAATTGATCATGAACGAAATACGGGAAAGGGGCGGAAAATGGGAGAAATGGGCTAACGAGTTCGACCAAAGCACCCCCACCACATGGGAAAAGTATGACTGGTCTTTCAAAGGCTTTGGGGCTCTCCTACAAAGTGTCCTTCTTAGTCATGCGCTTCAGGACAACGTAATTCTGGCTGGTAGGGGATCAAATTTTCTACTCGAAGATACCCCGCACGCATACCGGGTCCGGTTTGTGGCCCCGATGGAACAACGAATAGAGAGGATAGCAGGGTGGGAGTCCGTTGATGCTGCAAAAGCGCGATCGATCGCACTCAAGACGGATCGCGAAAGGGCAGGATTTGTAAAGGCTCTGTATGACAGAGACATGAATGATCCTGAGTCTTATGACGTTGTGTTCGACACGGGCGTAATCTCTCATGAAAAAATTGTTGTCATTGTTAAAGAAGCGCTTTTGGCCAAAGACAGGCTAAAAACTGACAGGGCGCAACACCTTCTCAAAATGAAAGCTATAGCTGCTAAAGTAAAGGCTGGACTGACTATAGACACCAAGCTTTATGTCCCTACACTAGAAGTAGATTGTACGGAAACTGAACTGCTGGTCCGAGGCATAATCCACAATTCCGGTCAATACACTCGAATCGAAGCGGCCGCTCGTGAATTAGCAGGGGACACCCCTATGAAGATCGAACTTCGCTTCAGATCGTAATCTTAGTGACAATCTAAAAAAGGTGCGTCGGATTAGTTGAGTTCCGGACTGGGTGGCGTTGTCCCGGTCATCTCGATTCCTACTTGGCTACACTTTTACCTCATATTCTGTAACATACCATTTTTACATAACATATATCGCTTTTGGAATCAGCGCTTGTTCAGCGGTTTTCCCTCAAACATAATGAAATAAGGGCGGGAAAATATGGCTTGTTAAATCGGTTGTAATCAATCTCAAGAAAGGAAAACCAACCATGGCCGCTGACATGAGCGACTTTCTCAAGCTTTGGACTCAGAGTGACCAGACGTCTGAGCGAATGTTACAGAAATTTCTTTTGGTGGGACTGGATAAAATAGTGCAGGGTCAAAGTGACTCCCTTTCCAAAATCGGGATCGGTCCGCCGGCATCCGGCCCTGTGATTCGCTGGATGGAGGAGTGGGGTTATCCATCTCAGATATCGGCAGTTTTGGATGAATCGATCATGACTTTTTCAGGCCGTTTGTTCGGAAAAACTATTGACTCTGAATTGGTTCGAAAGGTGATCAGGGAGGGAACTATTCTTGAGAGGCCGCTGGACGGCTCCCAGGTCAAGGTCATGTCTCTGAATGGACTAAGCGCTACCGTTTCCGCTTATGGTGGGAGTATCCTTAGTGATGACCTCGTCGAAACCGCTTGGGACATAATTGCGGAAGCGTGGTCCGATTATCGGGACGCTGAGGATCCACGCTCTTTGGAAAGAACCTTTCGTGAGGTAGGTACACAAATTCACGCTGAAACCTTTGAGATTCCCAAGACGAGAAAAAACACCAAGTACGAAATCGTGGGAAATGAAGTTGAACACCAAATATCCTCATTGCTGGAAAAATTGAGAAGACAGCTTGCTTACGCGGCATTGAGATCCAGACCTTTTCACGACGGCTCCGGCTTTGTTTATGGAAACAAAACGGAAGAATCCACCATGTGTGGGTTGTGCTCCTGGCCCCTGGTTACACAGTCGGAGGTTCCCAATCCCAAAGTTTATGTGAACAAGGCGTCGCAGGTTCTAGTAAAGGATGATCTTGACAACCTGGCTCTGAGTCTCTGGCTGGACGAACAGTCGGATTTCAACCAGGGAGACTGGTGGATTGTCTGTCACCCTTTGATCAGCCGATACATTCATGATTTTGACATCAGTTATAGACAGACCGAGCGATCTGACACGGGATTAGGTTTTTATGTAGACCACTTTGATTCGAAGATAGGAAAGAGTTTTCCAATCCTTCCCGAACGGTACATGAGACCCGATACGCTGATGATCGTCAATTTCGAAGCTGCCAAATATGGTTATTACGCGAACGACAGAATGGAGAGAAAAGAAATTTCTACCCAGGGACGATACCAGCGATGGCTCCTATCATTCCAGACCTATGGAGTCGTATTGCGCAATCCCAGGGCCAATATCGGGATGATTTACGGACTGGAACACTAGGGTCATGTCAATTTTAAAAGGTGAATTAGAGTCGAAGAAAGAGTCAATTTAGATATTCGTGGTTGACTTGTTCCGTCAAGCTTTGTAACTTTAGAGGTGTGGAGGGCGTAGCTCAGTTGGCAGAGTTCAGGGTTGTGGCCCCTGCGGTCGTGGGTTCGAATCCCATCGCTCTCCCCACTACAATTTAAGCCCCTCTGCGCCCGTAGCTCAGCTGGATAGAGCGCCGGACTTCGAATCCGTAGGTCGCAGGTTCGAATCCTGCCGGGCGTACCAAATCAAATCGATACAGTAATCGTCGTTCGAAAAAAATTATCGACCATTCAAACATTTCGGGGAATTCTTGTGCCATGAGCGGGAACACGTCCAACGCATCATTTTGACAATTGTGGCAATAGCTGATGATGGCATTAACCGGTTCCTCCGAATGTCTCGGCCCCATTAGCTGATATAATATTACTGTTGTCCAATAAAAGTTTAGCGTCTGTCACAGAATTACACCTTCATATTGATGAATCAGCGCATCCCTTAAACTTGTCAGTCCTTTCCATGGACCGAAAATCCGCACATTCCTTGCCCCATGGCTAGCCGCAATCCTTAGAATTTCTTCTCGTTTTTCCTTGATCTGTTCATCTATTTGCATAACAAGATGTCCCCATTTGTTTACCAAAAGGAATCTGCCAAGGCCTTTCGGAATTGACAAGATCCACTTTGTCGATTATTTCACATCGCCTCCAGCTTCATTCATTCTCCATCGCAGACTATATTTTGAAATGCAGGGATGGGGAAAACAGATTTTCAATTATCAATAATCCAATGGCTGCGTATGTCCGCCGCCAATTTTTTTTGCGCATCCCCTGACTTCGCTCCGGCGCACTTTGACAAAGCAGCAAGTCGTGACATCCAGAGATTTGCGAACTATGCTGAGCCGCGCAATTGTGAGGGTATCCGGTATGGTGATAATAGTTCACACTCCCCCGACCAAGTCCGAAAAAAGGGTAATGTTCCTAACTTTGGAAGATGAAATGGGGCTTTTTGATATTGTCGTTTTCTCCAAAGCTCAAAGCAGATTCGCCATGCTCATCCTGACCAGTGAGGTCTCGACGATTGAAGGGAGATTACGGCGCAAAGGGCCAGGAGGGCGCTCAATATCCATAGTCATGTCCAGGGCGTTGACTGGACTTAGCGGAGGTTTGGCGAAGCTCTTGGTCAATGAAATGAAAATTAGACTTCTCCCAAAAAAGAAAGATTTAAAGCCACCTTTGAAGAGCAGCTTGAAGTATGAACAGACTGGAAGTGAATCTTGGGAGCAGTTGGGGTTGGGGTATTGAGGTTTAGGACAAGCGTGGAACTTATGGGATCTTTATAGCTCTCCGGGTATCATAACGGAGACAAAACCTTTGGCATTGATGGCCAGAAATGGTCCAACGGTTTGGAACAGATAAACACTATTAAATCAATTTTTTTGGATATGTTGTTTTCCACGACCACGAATTTGGTTTTCATCCCTCATGGGAACGAATTAGGCCACGGAAGTCGGTCGCAATGACTCTGCCTGGCATTGCGTCTGACACTCATGACAATAGTAATAATTACCTGTCATGAACGTTTGCCACATCTCACGCAATTCATGACCTGCTATGATTTTTGTTATTTCTGGGTCGCTCTTTTGATACAGCCCTCCGACAAATTTCTGAAAGAATCGAAACCCGTAATTAAAGATATTGCCGCCACATAGCTTCTTGTTTATTACTCCGCTCCCAGAAAGCGCTGCGACGGGGCAAGCTGAGAGGCATATACCGCAACGGTCGCAAAAACATCCTCCGCCAACGGATGGCCCGGTTCAAGATCCGCTGTGGTTAAAACCCCCGCAAGGCGTATCGCCGAGCCAAACTCCCTTGTGACGAGAAGACCGTTTTCTCCATAGGAACCGAGACCGGCCCGCACCCCTGACCTTCGCCAGCATATTTCACCTTTCATTCCTTTGCCATCCTGGCAACTCCGTGATCGGTTTGGATAAATCAGGGATGTCTGGTCTCCAGAATATTGGCTTACCGAAAGACCTCCACTATGCCACGGTGTCAAGTATTAGCCAGAGTGCCCCCATCAACGTAAATGCTCTGGCCAGTGATAAATTTCGCAGCATTCGAACATAAAAATAATACTGCGCCAACGATGTCATCAGTTTCAGCTAGCCGACCCTGAGGTATTCGTGCGACAAGCTGTCTTTCGATTTCAGGGTTTGCCCAAATCGGTTCACTGAAATGGGTGCGAGTCATTCCAGGCCCAACGGCATTAACTAGAATATTAAGAGGGGCCCACTCACAAGCCATACACATGGTCAGCATTTTAAGCGCCGCCTTGCTCGCCTGATAAGCGCCAATCATTATACCTCCTCGCTCAGCGCCTACCGTGGTAATATTTACGATACGGCCTCCCCCTTGTTTCATCATGACCTTGGCGCATTCCCTGCCCAATAGAAAAACAGCTTTCACGTTGGTATCAAAAACCTTGTCAAAACCATCCTCCCTTAGATCTAAAAGAGGCCTGAAGAAACTACGTGCAGCGTTATTGATCAATATGTCTATCCTGCCGAACGCTGTGATAGCAGTCTCAACCAATTCTTGGATATCTTCATTTCGCGTTAGGTCGGTCACCTTGGCAATGGCTTGTCCCCCTCGAGAAGCAATATCGTCAGCAACCTTTTTAATTTCAGACTCAGTCCTGGCGGCAATAATAACCTTGCACCCGGCCTCTGCCAAACCAAGGGCTATTTCACGTCCGATTCCCTTTCCACCTCCGGTAACAATGGCCACTTTATCAGCTAAGTCTGGGAGATAATCCATGGGTTCGTCCCTCCACGTAGACGTTTAATATTCGCATGAGATAACAATATATATAGTGCGCCTACAAAAATCGACCGTTTTTCAATGTATCGTGTATGCGGTTTGGGCGCCATGTGTTTTGGAAAGCGTATCCCAAACTAAGAGAAAGTGTTCAGCGACAATTGCCGTTGGCGAACTTCCGGGAAGTGTTTGTATGCACTAATTATTTGCTGAGTGGTAGAGATGACGACCAAAACGACGGAGGGAGAAATGGCCCCGGCTGCTTGTCGGTTCTTTTCATAATAGCCATTATTATTGGTATAATTTGCCTAATAAGTCGACTACATCGTATCTTGCTTCCTTATTAATTTTTGTTCAAGATTGAATATTCTGTTTTTATGATACTTTTGGGCATACTTGTCTCGTTATGATAAACAGTACCGTTAATACTCACCGGTGCCATAGTGGCCGAATTAAAGGTGGGCGCTGAAACCGATCGGGGAAGAAAAAGAGGAACACAATGGCCAGTGACAGATACGAACGAGGGCTAGAAAAACTTAAAGAGGTGGATGGCGAAGCGGGAGAAAGAGTTATCGAGAGTTTGAAAGACATCGCTCCCGACCTAGCCAAATATGTGATTGAATTCCCCTTTGGGGATGTCTACTGTCGTCCCGGACTGGATCTGAAATCACGAGAGATCGCTACTGTCGCAGCGCTTACTGCCTTGGGCACGGCAACGCCACAACTGAAGGTCCATATTAACGGCGCTCTCAATGTTGGCCTGTCACGTCAGGAAGTTATTGAAATTATCATCCAGATGGCTGTTTACGCTGGATTTCCGGCAGCCTTGAATGGGATGTTCGGCGGCCAAGGAAGTCTTCCAGGAGCGCGATGAGAAAGGGCAGAGTTGAACCCATAACGGTTCGATGGAGCCGCTCCAATTTCAGTAGGTAAGCCGTCGTCGGCCAAGAATCGCTATAAGAAAACCAGTAAAGCCCATTGGTTAACAAACAGCCATATCAGCTCCCCCATTTTGCAGTTTTTCTTCAAAACTGTTCATGTGGCCAATCCAGTTCCAATCCGATCCCCACTACATTTTTGACTCCCGTTCAGATTGTCGCAAAGGATTGTTGTCATCATACGTCGTATTTCAAGTTTTCATTAGCTTTACACCCTCAGTGCCAAAAAATACTTATTGGAAGCTTTGAGCAGAAGAACAAATCTTAAAAATGTTTTATGGGGCTCCCGCAAGATCTCTTGATGACATCTCCAGGCTAAGAAGGACCCGATTCGATTTCGGAGAAATAGCCATCGCAGTTGCCTGGACCAGGCGCATATGGTGGGAAAAATCCGTCACCATCAACCTTGAAAATCTCTCCGAGGCCGCCGAAGATTTTGAGCCCGTTTTGGATGAAGTTCCCTAATCTCGGCATAACCCTTGATGTGGCGCATGCGAACCTTTATAGCGCTGAAAATAAATCTCTTTCCACAATCAAGAAACTGGGGAAAGCGATCGGCCATGTGCATCTGCATGACAACTTTTGGGGCGATTCTCCGAAGGCGGATCGGCATCTTCCCATCGGTGAAGGGAATGTGGATTTTAGGTCGATATTCAAAGCTCTCCTGAAAATAGATTATGACCGCACAATTACAGCTGGGAGTTAAGCCTGAATTTCAGGAATCGAGCCGAATTCGACTAGAGACTTTATTAAATAACTGTGTTGCCTGAAATCAAAAAACGATCGATGCGCAATCGCAAGAAATGATTTTGAGACATTTTGCAAGTTTATCGGACTAAGAGGGTCAATTATTGACATGAAGGAGATACAACTCGCATAACAGTAATGAGAGATTGAGCGGATCTGTAAATTAACTTCACGATTACCTGTTATTCGGCTCAGTCCACCAAGGATTACAAAAATGCCCACACGTCACATGAATCTATTCCACACTCAGTTGGCCGCTATTTGCAAGGATTATATGATCAACGCAAAATGGTTGATTGCGCCTTCGATGAGGATCGGATTCCAGTGGCTTGATAATGTTACCCGCTCAGGGCAGCCGGTATTGAACGTCAGGGTGAAGACCCTGCATCGTGCAGCGCTTGACCTGGCCATGCATGAGCTTGATCAAATAGGTAAAACTTATGTTGGTCGACTTCGCTCAGAATTGCTCGTTTCATCAATTTTCTCGAAGCTCAAGGAAGTTGGGCAAGGATACTTCACAGCCCTTGAGCCAAGTCCGGGACTTATTCAGGCGTTCGTCTCAACCATTAACGACATGCGGCTCTCCGGACTTAGTGCGATCGATCTTCAACCAGATATCTTCGAGGTTAAAGAGAAGGGTCTGGAAACACAGAAAATTCTCGGTCAATACGAGGACGGAATTAGAAAAGCAGAGGCTCGTGGATTTCGCTGACATTCTGAAGATGGCCTCCAAAACGCTGGAGGATAACCCCGGCACGATATCCCAGGAAACCCTAATCTTAGTACCTAAGCCCCTCTGGGATTCTGCCAAAAGTCTTGAAAAACGATTTCTGAATGCGTTCCCCACACACAATGTCAAAATTCTCGATGAGGACATCATTGGAACGATCCCCGAAGATGATCGAACCGACAGAGACCTCTTAGGATCAATTTTATCGCCTACGGATTGTCCTCCACCCAAGGGCGATGATACTGCGTTTATTTACAGGGCCATCGGAGAAGTGAACGAGGTTCGAGAGGTGTTTCGCAGATGCGCTGAGAGATCCATCCCCTTCGACGAGGTAGAAATCCTGCATACTGACGGAACTACCTATGTTCCCTTGATCTATGAACTGGCCTGTAACCTCCAGTCTGATGACGCTGAATCAATTCCGGTCACATTCGCCGAAGGAATCCCTGCGAGTTACAGCAGGCCGGGTAAGGCCCTACGGGCGTGGCTTAGCTGGATCCGGAACGATTATCCACAGTGGACACTTGTCAGGATGATTCAGGACGGAATACTCAGAATGGACAGGGCGGAAGAAGATGGGTTCAGTTTTTCACTGTTTGCAGCCGCGCTCAGAAGTCTACCCATCGGATCTGGAGCGAAGAGATACCTTAAAGCTATTGATGACCAGATACATGCGCTTGAACAACCGCTTCCGGACGATAGATCCGATGAAGAATCTGTTCCTGAAGGAGCCGGCAGGCACAGCAAGAGGATAGAATGTCTTCGAGAGGTTCGAGATCATGTCCAAAGGCTCTTGGAAAGGAACCTAACCCCAGATTCCTCGCCAGAGGACAATCCTTGAGACAGCTTCCTGGTTTCTCGAGAACTGTTGCAGGTGCGTAAACGAGCTGGATGAATACTCCAAGGGGCGATTGCAAGCTGAAATCAATCAATTGTTATCCATTATCGGACAGGATCAGGATTATCCCGGGTTCGATGTCTGGGGATGGCTTGGTGAACTTCCTAGAACCGCTAGCGTAGCTGGTAGGGGACCGAGACCCGGCTGCCTTTACGTTGCGACGGTTCGGGACGGAGGTCATTCCGGGCGAAAGAACACGTTTATATTAGGGCTGGATGACTCCAGGTTCCCAGGGGCCGGGTTACAAGATCCGCTCCTACTGGACGGAGAACGTCAGAAGATTTCGCCAAATCTCCCTACATCCTTTGGCCGCGCGAACAAGAAAATGGAGGATTTCGCAAGACTGCTGGCACGTCTCCGGGGATCCGCCACACTGTCCTACTGTTGCCGCAGTCTGGATGACGATAGGGAGCTGTTCCCTGGTTCGATCCTGATGTCCGCATACAGGATCCTTTCCGGCCAGCACGACGGCGACCAGGACGCTTTCCTGAAATGGGTTCGCGATCCAGTGTCCTTTGCCGCTCAAAATTCTGAACAATGCTCGAATATCTCGGAATGGTGGCTCTGGAGAATCTGTGGCGACAGGGAAATCATGGAGCCACGTAAACTTGTAGCGAAGAGTTTCCCGCACTTGGGACGGGGAATGATAGCTCGGTTACAAAGGCAGGGTGACTTGTTCACGGAATATGATGGTTGGGTGCCTCAAGCAGGGACTGATCTGGACCCAACCGTTCCCAATGGGCCGATACTCTCATCGAGTCGTTTGGAAAAATTAGGCTCGTGTCCCTTGGAGTATTTCTTCCGGTACGTACTCGAAGTGAAAGTACCCGAAGAATACAAAGTCGATCCTTCAATATGGCTGGATCCTATCCAGAAGGGGACTCTCCTGCATGAGGTATTTCGGAAATTCATGGTGGCTCTGAAAAAAAGCAAACTTCTCCCTGATGTGGGCCGTGACGCCAATCTGATGTCCGAAATACTTGACCAGCAAGTGGCAATTTACCGGAACATGATTCCGCCACCTAACGAGGAGTTGTTCAACGCAACTGTCAAAGAGCTTCGCAAAACCACAGCAATCTTCCTTCAAGAAGAGGCCGTCCTATGTCAGTCGAGTGACCCTTTCTGCTTTGAAGCCGCGATTGGTTTGGAGCAGGATGGGGATCCAACGCCTCTGGACATCCAGGACCCGGTTGTGATCAACGTGGCGAAGGGACTGTCGATCAGGACTCGAGGGCGCATAGATCGCATTGATGTGTTATCGAACTCCAACAGTGTTTTTTCCGTATGGGATTACAAGACCGGTTCCACACGGGGATACGATCGAAACAAACCTTTTCGCCAGGGTCGGAAAATTCAAAGCGTCCTTTACCTGGCTTTGTGTGAAAAACGTCTTAGAGAGATATGCTCACCCAATTGCTCCGTGGCAACTTTCGGTTATTTTTTCCCAGGAATACGCGAGCATGGTGAGCGCATTTGCTGGGACTCCAATCAGTTGAATGCCGGAAAGGAAGTCATAGCGGGGCTCGTTGAAATGCTTCGTTGCGGGTGCTTTCCGTTCACAACCGATGAGTCTGATGTGACTTTCACAGATTACGGCATGGTTTTCGGCGACATTGAGGAAGCGGCGCGAAACTACCAGGCTCAAAATAGAAAACCTCGCCAACAAAAGCATGGAGCCGTTCAGAAACCTGCGTTCATGATCCCCATCCTTTACGGAAAGGTCAACAATGACTGAGAACAACCCCGCAAAACCGACTACGCTTAATGATGGGGAGGCCCGTCAACTAATTGTAACAGGAATTAAACCGCAACCTGCTGGTGGAAGCCGCAGCAGGGACAGGCAAGACATCCAGCATGGTCCAGCGTATGGTGGAACTCCTCCGATCAGGTTCGTGCAAACATATCCGCACCATGGCCGCTGTCACCTTCACCCGCAAGGCTGCGGCAGAGCTTAAATCACGATTTCGGATAAAGCTGGAAGAATGTGTACGTTCGGAGGCCGGCCCAGCCAGGGTTGCTCTTGAGAGGGCGTTACAAGACATAGAGCAGTGTTTCATCGGAACAATCCATTCGTTTTGTGGCCGCCTTCTCCGAGAACGCCCAGTCGAGGCGGGAATCGATCCTACGTTTGAAGAGCTTGACGAGGACGCGGACTCGATTCTGCGGAAGGAGGCATGGCTGGAATATACTTCCAGGGTCCTCGTAGAGGACAGCGACGGAATCCTGTCTGAGCTGGACGAGCTGGCCTTGCGGCTCCAGGACCTCGAAGAAACATTTCTTCGTTTCACCAATTATCCGGACGTTGCTGTCTGGCCTACACAGCATGGAAAACCTGACTTTTCGTTATTTGATCCTGTTAGAGAAGAGATCTTCGAATATGTTGGGCATATGAAGTCGCTTGCGCCGAGACTCCCTGACGAATGGGGCACCGACAACCTGATTCCTAACTATAAGCGTTTGCCTAGAGTCCTGTCTCACTACGGGTTATTGGACCAGCCGGCGGATGTTGTAGCCGTGCTTGAAAATTTCGATGTGGACGGCAAAATCACCCAAGGCAGTTGGACTAAGGACGGAAAGTTTACCAAAGACGAGGCCAAGACAGAACAATCCAAGTGGGCAGAGTTTAGATCGGGAGTCGTTGGGCCGGCGTTGAAACGGTGGCGGGAATGGCGGTATGGGCCCATCCTCACGGTAATGGTCCAGGCTCAGAGTGTCTATGATGAGATGAGGCGCTCCCGAGGCCAATTAAATTACACGGACCTCCTCATGCGGGCTGCCAAACTGCTCAGAGACAATCACCACGTGCGATCATATTTTCGGAACCGTTTTACTCACCTTCTCGTCGATGAGTTCCAGGACACTGATCCAATCCAGGCCGAAGTGATACTCTTGCTCACGACATCGAACATAGATGAAAACGATTGGAGGAAGGCCGTTCCAAGACCAGGATCGCTATTTGTGGTAGGTGATCCCAAACAGTCCATATATCGGTTTCGTAGAGCTGACATTGTTACGTACAACAAAGTCAAAGACGCTATACAGAAAGGTGGCACAGACAGAGGTAGGGTCGTAGAGCTTTCATCAAACTTCCGAACCGTGGATGGCGTCATCTCATGGGTGAACAGCGTGTTTGAACCGAAGGAAGGAAGTCCTTGCGAACTTTCCGGCACGATGGTCCGGTTTGATAAAACAGACTCGCCTGAGTCTCCTGGCTACGTTGGACTCGATCCTTCTCGAAGAAATTCCATGGACGGAACGCTCAAAGGGGTCTATTCCCTCACTATTCCGAAGGAATGTGACAACAAACAGAAAGTCCTGGATTACGAAGCGGACCGGATAGCTCGCACGATTCATCACGCCCTTCACGATCCCGGCGCTACAATTCCACGGACCGAGCAGGAGATTGAGCAGGGAAAGACTGAAAGACCGGATCCTTCAGACTTCCTCATCATCAATAGGAACAAAGGCATGCTCAGCTTCTATGCCGGAAAGCTTGAAGAATATGGCATTCCGACGCATGTCACTGGTGGAAGCGCTCTCAATGAGGTTAGAGAGTTGAAGATGCTCTACTCGTGTCTTAATTCCCTGACCCGTTCGGATGATCCTGTGGCGCTGTTGGCTGTGCTTCGTGGGGAACTTTTTGGTATCAGTGACGTAGCGTTGTATGAGTTCAAGAAAGCCGGAGGGCGTTTTTCATTTCATTCCGAGGTTCCAGAGAAGCTCAGACTCCCAATATGCAGCCCAGTTTAGAGACGCCTTCTCCCGTATGCGATCTTACAGTCTCTGGCTTTCCAGGATGCCTCCGCTTGCGGCGTTCGAAAGAATCGTGGCTAACCTCGGACTACTTGCGCTTTCTGCCACACGACCCGGGGGAGACGTCCAGGCTGGAAGTTTCTCCAAAGCTATTGAAATACTCCGGGCGTATCAGCATGATACCTGGACCACAGCGCAGATAGTGGAACAACTCGGGCAGCTTGCCCAGGAGACTACATCTCACGACGGGATTTCTGCGAGTTCCAGAGAACGATCCGCAGTACGAATTATGAATCTCCACAAAGTAAAGGGGCTCGAAGCTCCAGTGGTTTTTCTGGCATGTCCCTACGGTGACTCGGATCATGATGTGGAACTTCACATCGACCGCTCAACCGATGAAGTGAAGGGATATCTCGGGGTGTATGGTAAAAAATCGGGATGGAATCGACGTATGCTGGCGCACCCAACCAATTGGGATGACCTCATGCAAAGAGAGGAGAAATTCCTGAAGGCGGAATCGTTGAGACTACGTTACGTCGCAGCCACTAGGGCGGGAGCGGCTCTAATCATTACAAAAAGAGAATCCGGCAGGGGTGGGAGTCCATGGCAGCCGTTTCATCGCCATCTCTCATCCGTTCGTGAAATCCATGACTTTTCCCAAACTCAAAACCCGCCAACAGAACTGATTAAAGTCACCATGGACGAGGTGAACAAGTCGCAAGAGGATATCGAATCCAGAATGACCCTGGCCTCGCAACCTACTTACGACGCGTGTCGAGCTAAGGAGTTCGCTCTGAGGCAAGGCCATCTGACATCTACCCCCTCTGGAATTTTAAAAGAAGACAACGAGCTAGGGGATGAGGCTGAAGACCTGATCGACGATGGTGAGCACGGAGTTGAATGGGGAACACTTATTCACTCATTGCTACAACTTGCTATGGAGAATCCGCAGGCTGATCTAAAACGAGCGTTTAAAGCAGCGCTCGATGATCACGATCCCCTGTCCAAGTATGAAGAGTTGGCGGAAACTACAGTGAAGAAAGTCATGGCCTCGGACCTTTGGATTAGGGCTCAACAGAGCGAAAGCAGATTGCTTGAAGTTCCATTTCAGGTGTTGAAAGAAAACATTACAGAGACTGGAGACATGCTGCCGACGATCTTCAGAGGAACTATCGATCTCATATTTAAGGAAACTACAGGGTGGATTCTTGTCGATTACAAAACAGACATCGTGAAAGAGGAGACGGCTCAGAGGATTGTCGATAAGTATACCCCTCAGCTACAAATTTATTCTGAAGCATGGCAGGAGTGTACTGGTGAACCGGTCGTTGAAACAGGTCTTTACCTTGTCCGGCTCAACAAATATGTTCCAGTTCAGTGTTGAGTTCTCTCAGCCACCGTAAATTCCTGACACGGGTCACATAGCCATTGACCTGGAAAAGTCTGAAGGTAGTGGTTTGATCTAAACAGACCGGAGGATTTCCCACGAGAAGCGCCGGTAACCACCCACGGTGGCTACCGGCAAACTGCAAAGTTTAAATCTTGTCTTCTACTGTAGACCAGATGTCACGAACTCCATCAAACCATCCCTTAACCCATGACGTGGCATAATAGTTGAGACATGGGTCATGTGGTTTAACCGCCATAAAATGGTCCTCTTCAAAAGCGCCTTTGAAATATTCCCCCACCACATTGTCATCAAGAATCGAAGAAGTCACCCAACGGTCCTTATAGGTGTAATCGTATTTCAGCGCATAAATGAAGTCAGAATACGACGCTGATTTGGCCCAATTCTGGCCTTTGGTTTTACCATTTTTAAAAGAATCTATTTCTATACAGGCCTTTTCCTCTTTCAATCTTTGTATTATTGCTTCCATGTTGTTATCCCCCCTTATTAGAGATTTCGGTCAGTGATTTGCTGAAACGTTGAGAAAAGATGTCCCTCACATTGTCCCAGCGGTTTCAATATGGGTTAGATACCATGTCAGGCGCGATTTCGAATTACCTGATCAGGATGTGTCGTTAACCATTTTACACCCCCTTTAAATTAACGATCTATATGAACATCGTTGTGATGGAAGATAATTAGAGATGATATTTCTTGTCAACAAGTGACGATAATTCCATGCTAAAATATTGTATTAATTATGTAATAGCCAAATAATGGGCGCATGGGCCTGTTTCAGAACCGAAGACTAGTAAACCTTCAGTCCTAGTAATGTCTCCAATCTACCGCTCCAGTTTTTAAGAGCTTTCCACATGACAATTGATATTGATATTCCTCTAGCCCCCTGTTTTTGCAATTTACCCTCAACAGCGAGAACCTGACTGGTAAGTATAGTTCGCGCAAAACCTTTCTGGGCTTTTTGGAAAACCACCACATCAATAAGACCGGTTTCGTCCTCCATTGTAAGAAACATTACCCTTTTCCCGGATTTGGTTGGTGGAGTATGGACAATCGCCAGTAGGCCGATAACCCGCACAATTGAGCCCGATGGTAAACGTCGTAAGTCAGTCGCCCTGACAATATTCTGTTGGGCCAGAATTGGTCTAAGGACGGACAATGGGTGCGCATGACAGAAAACTTTCATGGATATGGCTTCGTTATAAGCCCTCGTTCTGTCAGTCTCATTTATGCGTTTGGTCTGGTTATGCATTATAAGCTTCCTGGATCAGTTCCCATTCGTAATCTTCGAGGCCTTCAAAAGCCCCTGCAATAGCTAGAATAGGCTCTATTCGTTTGGGAGTTGGAACACGGGTCAGAAATTCCTCACGACTCCTGAATAGTCCAAATCTCTCTCGGTTGGCTCGAATACGGCGGGCCATGGCTGGACCAACGCCGTTTATCACATCCAAAGGAACCCTTATACCCGTTCGTTCGGCGACATATTCAGCGCTGCTGGAATTAACATGCGGCCGGTATATTCTTATGCCCCTTCTCCTTGCTTCGTTTATTACTACTGAATGCGGATATGAACCCACCTGACCCGCGTTGAGCAGCCCGAGGTAAAACGCTTGCGGATAATGAGCTTTCATGTAAGCGCTCTGGTAGGTAATGTGAGCGAATGAAGCGGCATGGGCTTTACAAAATCCATATGACGCGAAAGCGGAAACTTGAGTGAAAACTTCCTCTGCGAGAGATTTGCTATGCCCCTGATCTATTGCGCCTTCAATAAAGCTTTGTTTGAGAAGTTCCATTTTTCGGGATTTGCGATCTTTCGTCATGGCCCTACGGAAAGCGTCGGCTTCGGCATAGGACAAACCAGCAAAAAAATGGGCCATCCGTAAAACCTGTTCCTGGAAAAGAATTACACCGTAGGTCTCTTTCAAGACTTTTGAAATAGTCTCATGTAAAAATGGCACAGGCTCTTCTTTGTTTCGCCTTCGAATGTAAATATTAACCATGTCTCCTTCAACTGGGCCGGGCCTAAAAAGAGAAACTTCCGCTACCAGGTCCTTAAACTCTACTGGTTGAAGACATCCCAAAAGACTGCGCTGTCCAGGAGATTCAAGCTGGAAAACGCCCACACTGTGAGTGCTGCAAAGCAGCGAATAAGTCCTCTTATCGTTAAGGGGAATGCGATCAAGATCAAGATTGATTCTTTTTTCATCCAATATTTCCAAAGCCTTTCTGATCGCTGTGTGCATACGCAAGCCCAAGATATCCAGTTTGAGAAGCCCCAAAGCTTCAACATCGTCCTTGTCCAATTGGCTTACCGGAACGTCTTTTGGCGATTTACCCACTGGTGTCCATGCTTTGATGTCACCCGGCGCTATTATTATCCCGCCCAAATGAACTGAGGTCTGAAAAGGGATACCGGTCAGTCTTGACGCCAAATCCACAAGCTGTGTTTCTTTCTGGATTGGAGCTCCCCTTAATTCCGGCAATTGTTCCAGGGATAGCTTCAGGTCACGACCTCTAAGCGACCATGGAAGGCATGAAGCAAGGCGGTTTATTTCATTCAGAGGGTAACCCATTGCTCTTGCGGCCAAACGTACGGCGCTCCGGCACTTGAATTTGTGGATTGTGCAAACCATCGCCGTTTGTCTTGGAAATATCCCAAGAACATAGTTGATGACCTCCTCCCTGCGTTCAGAATCAAAGTCAATGTCAATGTCCGGCATGTCACCACGGCCATCATTTATGAAGCGTTCAAACAACAAATCATTAGTTATGGGATCAACCCCGCCAAGGAGTAGATAAACAATCAAGCTGCCCGCGGCTGAACCTCGAACACTGTGTCGAATATTCCCAGAGCGGGCAAAGTCAACTACGTTTCTGACAAAAAGAAAGAAATCAGCCAGTCGGGTTTTATTTACAGCTTCCAATTCCTGATCAAGACGACGGAAATAGTCTATACCAACAGGAGCATAAAACTTGGCCAGTTCCTTGAAACATAGCCTGGCAAGCTTTTCCGAGGCCTTATGAGGGTCTTGAATAGAAGGTGGATGGAGTTTTCCGATAGGTAGAGAAAAGGATTTACATAGTGAAGCGACATATTGAGTATTTTCAATTGATTGATAATAGCCAATTCGATTTTCCATTTCCGCGCCGGAGGCTAAGAAGAAACTATCATTCGGTAATGGCGTAATTTTCCGGTGATGATGTTTGATCTGTATATCGACCAATATGCGGTGGAGAATATAATCTCCACGTCTAAGGAAAGAGACTTCATTGGTAGCTACTGTCGGTATATTTACTGATGAGGCAAAGTTTATCGTGTTTTCCAATAATTGGTCGTCATTATTCTGAATCCCAAGGAAAAGCCACTCAGGGTTGCTTAAGGCTGACTTTAATTCCAGCAAACCAAACTCAGCCTGGGCGGATATCCCTCTTTTCAGCGCCGTATTAATCCTGGAACCTCGCCCACCGGCTATACATACCAGCCCTTTTGAATAGTGACATAAATCCTGCTTGGTAATGATTCCCGAATTCGCAGTACCTGACACAAGACAGCAAAGGTTCCTGTAGGCCTCAAAGTTTGTCGCTAGAAAAGTTACCAGAGATCCATCCCAAATCTTAAGTTTGGCCCCAATAATTGGTTGAATTCCAATTCTTACCGCCGCCTTATAGAACCTAAGAGCCCCATGCAGGGTGTAATCGGTAAGAGCGACAGTCTTTTGCCCCATTGACGCTACAGTCTCAACCAAATCTTCAGGGATGAATGTTCCCCAAAGAAATGAGAAAGCGCTAAGGACTTCAAGATGAACAAAGGTATCCATATTCATGAAAACATGATCATGCTGTTATGATTAACTTGTTTAATCGATTAGTTAGATCTGGAACGAGAGTGGCAAGCTTGTTAGGGCTTGGCCCGTATGACCCCGACTAGCTTTCCTAAAACTTTTATCTTGGAACGATCTTTTCCTCTAAAAATTAATGGCTCATAAAATTTATTCGCAGGCAATAATTCTATTGTCTCTCTACTGATTCTAAGAATTTTCAAAGTGGCTTCGGATTCAATCCCCTCAACAATAACCGCCACGACAGAGCCATTCTCCGCTTCCTGCTGAGGTCGGATTACTGCAAGATCTCCGTCCTGTATGTGAGCTTCAATCATTGAGTCGCCTTTGACTCTGAGAGCGAAAGCTTCGGATGAACCGAAAAATGAGGGATTTATCGGTAACTGTTCTTCCTTGTCCTCTTGAGCCAATATAGGATTCCCTGCGGCTATTCGCCCTAGAATGGGTATCGATGGGACTATGGTTGATTGCGAATCAACTAATTTCCAGGCTCTCTTTTTACCCGGCATTCCCTTAATCAGACCTTGCGATTCCAATGAGCGGATATGCTTGACAAGGCTTCCATGAGAAACAAGACCTACACCTTTGCATATCTCCCTCAAAGACGGTGGAAAGCCCTCTTGTTTTTGGAATAGGGTTATGAAATGCAGGATTTGTTTTTGTCGTTCGGTTACAGTCATGTTTATATTATAGAGAACATATGGTCTCCATGCAAGAAAAATATTGAATCCCTGGAAAGAAGGCAACTCGAACTCAAGTTTCTCCGACGGAAGTAGGAAATTCCTTTCAACTGACTCTATTTACGAGATTGAGTTTATGGTTAATGTTTATGTACAAGGCGCATGGACCTGTTTCAGGACCGCAGACTAGCATCGTAATCGCGAGTCCCAATAGCAGCAGTTATTGACCTGCAAGAGGCCGACTGTTAAACTAACAAGAGAATTACTGAACCTGACAACGGAATACTTCCATGATCAACACCCTGAAAATTTTCAATGACCTCAAACAGACTATGGATCCCACGGCCGCTGAAAAAATAGTGGATGTGATCGGGTCTGTCTATGAAGAGCTTAAGAATTCAGTAACCAAGACTGAGTTCAATGAACTAAAGGAAATTGTTAGGGAACTGGCCGAACGCGTTAGCGATCTGACCAAGCGTGTTGACTCTTTGACCATTCGCCTGGATGAGCTAACTCAGTGTGTTGGCGCCTTGACCAAACGCATGGATGAGCTAACTCAGCGTGTTGGCGCCTTAACCAAACGCATGGATGAACTAACGGCAAATGTCTCCAGGCTTGAACATACGGTTGAAGACCTTGTGGGAGAGATGAAACGCATGAAGGTATCCATGCAGGACATGAAACAAGAAATCGGAGGACTATCTCACACGGTTGGTTACAGGCTTGAAGATGAGGCAATGAAGTCCCTACCATCCCTGTTGAAACGGGATTTCTCCATTGACACTGAAGGCACGCTCGTCAGGGATTACATAGAAATAGGGCCAAAGAAGTATGTGGAACTTAACATTTGGGGCCACGGACTTAGGAGTGGCAAACCAGTTGAAATTATTGGCGAGGCAAAGAGCCAACTTAAGAAGAAGGATGTGGATCAATTCCTTCAAACTTTGAAAATCCTGGAACCCCTTATAAACAAGCCGATTGTCCCTCTCCTTGTGACGTATCAGACATCAGTTGATGTCAGACGTTACATTCAGGGTAAGAATATTGCGCTGTATTTCTCGTACCAATTGTAGCGATTGTCATAGTGGCACGGCATCCTACCGATGATTGCATGGTGGCTATAGCCAGTCTCTGTCTGTGTATTTAACCTGACGAATCCCCCCAAGTGTTGCTCTTGACCATGCCCCACAGTTTTGCAAAACAACAGCAATGGTCCATTTGAGACAGGAGGCGGCAATGTCATGACCATTCCCAGAAGAAAACTCGGAAGTACAGGCGAGGAAGTCAGTATACTTGGTCTTGGAGGTGAAGGAATACTGCGGACTTTTGGATACGAACTTCAAGCCGCCAGACTGATCAATCAAGCAATTGATCTTGGAATCAACTATCTTGAATCAGCGAGGGCATATTCGGGAAGCGAAGTTTATTATGGCTTGGCGCTTGCGGAAAGACGAAAAGACATTTTCCTGACAAGTAAATCTCATGCGAGGACCAAGAAGGGCGCTCAGGACCACCTCGTTGAAACTCTATCAAATATGAAAACCGACTATCTCGACCTCTGGCAGGTCCACGATGTTCGCACTGATGAAGATGTCGCAGCTATCTTCGGCCCTGAGGGAGCGATTGAAGCGTTCGTAGAAGCGAAGAAAAAGGGCATGGTTCGGTTCATAGGGGTTACGGGACACCAGGATCCTGACAATCCTCAGAAAATGTTTCGAACTTTTCAACTTTGACACAGTCCTGATTCCTGTAAATTCCGCTGAACATTTTTACAATAGTTTCATCGACAGCGTGATTCCGACGGCCGTAGAAAAGAATATGGGAATTATAGGGATGAAGGTTTACTTCAGGGGCATTGCAAACCAACTGCCCTGGTATAAATCCATGAAGCCTTTCCTTTACTACGCCCTTTCCAAGCCGGTTAGCGCTGTGGTTATTGGATGTGACAGCATCAAACAGCTTGAGGAGAATGTGGCTCTCGCATCGGAGTTCAGGCCCCTAGGCGCTGAAGAGATGGCCCTTCTGGAAGAGAAAACAAGGCGTTTTGCTCGCTCTCTGATGTATTACAAACCAGTTGTTTCATGAAAAGAAATTGAAATGAATGCTCACAATGATATAGATCCAACAACAGAGATACCAATCGAACTTCCGATAGATGGCGTCCTGGACCTTCACACATTTTTGCCTCGTGAGTTAGATGATCTCCTTCATGACTACATCCAGGGCTGTTTGGACTCCGGAATCATCGATATCAGAATCATTCACGGAAAAGGTAAGGGGGTTCTCCGTGACCGAGTTTACTCAATTCTAAAAAGACATCCCCGTGTCGAAAGGTTCGTTCAGGCTCCAGAAGAGGCCGGAGGATGGGGGGCCGTGCTGGTAAGACTCAAGGTGAACTGACTGAAAAGATTGATCGACTCTCAATACTTACTACTAATCTAGCAAAACTAATTTCGGGATGTGCGATGTTCCTGATGTTTTTAGAGGGGATTCACTGGTATAATGACATCGTCAGCACAAAACTGATCGGTGAACATCATGACTATCCCAAAAATTCTCAGATCGTTGATTATTTCACTCCTGCTAATAGCGGCCACTTTTGGTCATGGCGTGTGTGCGGAGTTGACTCTGGGCAACGCTCCAACGGTTGTGTGTTTCAGTCCTGAAGGCCAATGCTCAAGATCGATTATCAGAGCAATTGACTCCGCCAAGACCCAGATACTTGTCCAGGCTTATTCATTCACATCGTCGCGGATTGCCAAAGCCCTTTTGAAAGCCCATAAACGGGGCGTAAATGTCGAGGTCATTCTTGATAAGAGCCACCTGAGTGACAATTACTCGTCCGCAACTTTTCTGGCCAATTCGAGTATCCGGACTTACATCGACCAGGCCCACAATATTGCCCACAATAAAATAATGATTATAGACGGCGATACTGTCATCACCGGCTCATTTAACTTTACCCGGGCGGCCGATGAACAAAATGCGGAAAACGTCCTGATAATCAAATCAGAGGAACTTGCGAAACTCTATCTGGCCAATTGGCAAGATCACCGGCGTCATTCGGAGATCTTCAAATCGAGAAGATAAAGGCGCTGAGACTGGCAAAAGCGGGATTTTCGGGCATACGAACATGTGAGAAATCGCAACGCTAGAAAGCTTTTGCAGCTTCTGTAGCGAAAGATCACATTTTATAGCGTTCAACGAGTTCTTTGAGGGAATTTCCCAAGTCGGATATCTGCCGCGCAGCGTCTTCAAGTTGGGTCGCTCCTGCTACATTTTGTCGGACAGCCTGGTCAATGTAGGCCATGGCGTTTGAAACCTGCTCTACACCAACAGCTTGCTGCTCATTGGATGCCTGGATTATGGTGGCTGACTCCGCTGATTCCAACACACTCTTGCAAAGGGAACGGATTGAATCCCCGGCGAGTCTCGATTGTCTTACCCCGCTAGCCACGGCCTTTGATCCCTGTTCCGTGGCCATTACAACAGCGGCTATCCATTTCCTGGTATCTTCAAGAATAGACCTAATCTGTTCTGTAGCCTCCCTGGACCTATCTGCCAGGATCTTTATCTCAGCAGCCACCACGGCGAACCCTTTGCCCTGTTCCCCTGCCTTAGCCGCCTCGATTGAAGCGTTTACAGCAAGCAGGTTCGATTGATCCGCAAGATCACGAACGGAATTGACAATATCCTCAATTGACTGGCTCTGTTCGCTAAGCCTCTGAACGGTCTCGCCTATGGATTCCATTTCCGTCTTGATCGTAGTGATCTTTTGGACTGTATCTTCGATGGCCTTTTCCCCGTTATCAGAAATCTGTGCCGCCTGGTGGGCCCCTTCGGCGACCTTGCGGGCCTTCTCGCTGGATAATCTGGCGGTCTGTTGCAGTTCTTCGACCGTTGTGACAGTTTCTGTGACGGCCGAGGACGTTTCAGTGGCGCTTGAAGCCAATTCCGCCACGCTGGTGGAAATCTCCGTAGCGGAAGAAGCCAGAACGCTGGCTCCCTCCAAAGTCCTCAATGTTTGTTCCTTCAAGGAGTCGACCATGTGGTTTAGAGCTTCACCCAATTTACCGATTTCGTCCTTCGTCGTCACTATTAGCTTACGGGAAAGATCTCCCCTGGCGATACCTTCAGCCAGAGATACTGCCTCCGAGAGTGGTTTAGCCAGAGACCTGGCCAACAGGTAACAGAGTGGGAAAGTCAACAGGATTAGCAGAACTGTCCCAAGAACCATTATTTTTTCGGTCCTTCCCTCACCGGCGTGCCCGGCAGCCTGCTGCTCAGCAAGTGTCGCAGTCACTTTTTTCCTGAAGTTGTGCACTGCGTCATCAAATTTTTCCCAATCACCGTGCCCCTTAACCATTTTACGCGATTTTATGGAAGGTTCCGCCGCTTCTTTTATCCACCTCTCCAGATGAGCATGAGCTTCGTTGATGGCTGATTTCTGATTTTCTGCAAGAAGTTGTGGTCTAAGCTGCTCGAAAATCTTTTCACAGTGTTTTTCGGCCTGCTTATACGGTTCTAGGTCACTCTCTTTTCGAGTAAGCAGAAAACCATCCAGACTGGATTTCATATCATGAGCGTACTCCTGAACCTTCATTGATAGTATTAAAGTTTTATAGGATTGTTCGACTTGGTCCACGAGATTGAGGAGGTCTCTGAGCGCAAATACCCCAACTGTGGACAAAATTACGACCAGTAGTACAGGAACCAGGGTTGTAACCGTAATCTTGGTCGTCAATCCTAGGTTGCGGAATCTCATGAGAATCTCCTCGGAATAGAAGCATAGTCTCGAACATGATCTGAAGTACACGGGAAAATTGGCTTATTTTATAACATATCGAAACTACTTGTAAAGAAGAATCGCATACCCGGCTGCGCCATTGCAAAAAGCCATTGAGTAAGTATATATTCCGTATGAAATCTCGTCTTATGGTCGTTTAATGACACGCTGGAGTCAAACTGACATAATTGTTGTGGGCGCTGGGCACGCCGGATGCGAAGCAGCGCTCGCCGCTGCTCGGATGGGGTTGAGTGTATGGCTTTATACTCTCAATGTAGACACGATCGGACTGATGCCGTGCAACCCATCCATCGGTGGAATAGGTAAAGGTCACTTGGTGAAAGAGATTGACGCACTTGGCGGTGAAATGGGGGCGGCCGCCGACGAGAGTTGCATTCAGTACAAGTTGCTAGGCATCAGCAAGGGACCTGCCGTTCGAGGATCACGAATGCAATGCGATCGGCTCGATTATTCGACCGCTATGAGGATCGCAGTGGAGGCCCAGGAGAATATCCTTATACGCCAGGAAATGGTTGAAGGCCTAGTAGTCAAGGACTCGAAATGTCGTGGGGTGGTTGAAAGAACTGGCTATGAGGTTACGGCTGGATCCGTAATACTGGCTACGGGTACATTTCTGGACGGGACAATCCATGTTGGGCCGGTCAATTACAAGGGCGGCAGGGCAGGGGAATTCCCATCAATAAGCCTCGCAAGGCAATTGAGAGACCTTGGCTTACCGTCGGGGCGATTCAAGACAGGCACCCCCCCAAGAATAAAACGATCCAGCATCGACTTTTCAGTGATGTCCGAAGACACAGGTGACGTCAAGGCCGTACCCTTCTCCATGAGAACCGTGTCTATTAATCGTCCAATGAGATCTTGTTTCAAAACTCATACCTCTACGGCAACACATGAGTTTGTCACAAAACACTTGCGCAAGTCTTCCCTTTACTCTGGCGCTATTCAGGGAAAGCCCGCCAGATACTGTCCATCTCTGGAAGATAAGATCGCCCGTTTCCCTGAACGGGGGAGTCACCCCGTCGTTGCCGAGCCAGAGGGGCTGAATACAACGGAAATATATCTGAAGGGGTTGGGGAATTCATTACCCGCTGACCTGCAATATGAGCTTCTTCACACCGTGCCTGGACTTGAAGCAGTTGAAATCGTGCGGCCCGCGTATGCTATTGAATATGATTTCGTAGATCCCAGATGTCTCAAACTATCCCTCGAGACAAAACTTGTCGCCAATCTTTATTTGGCTGGACAAATCAATGGAACTTCAGGCTATGAAGAAGCCGCTGCCCAGGGTTTAATGGCAGGCATAAACGCCGCTCTAAAACTGAAGGCGCAGGAACCTATGATTCTCGACCGTTCCGAGGCCTATATAGGCGTAATGATCGATGACCTGGTTACCAGGGGAGTGCTTGAGCCCTATCGGATGTTCACATCCAGGGCGGAACACAGGCTACTGTTAAGAGAAGATAATGCGGATGAACGTCTCGTTAGGAAAGGCGCTTCAATAGGTTTGTTGAGTTCTGATACACTACGGATCGTTGAAGAGAGGCAAAAAGACCTCAAAGACCACTTGTATCGCCTTAATGAAATTAGAATTAAACCTTCCGCCGAACTCAACAATCTGGTCGTTTCTCGTGGAGGATCAGAAATGCGTGAAGCAATGTCCGCCGCCAAGTTTTTGAAAAGACCGGAAATCAGATTCGCAGATCTCGAAAAACTCGGTTTCTGGGAAAACGAGAAGATTGATGAAAAACTTCAGTCCCAAATCGAAATAGAACTCAAATATGAAGGATATATAAAGAGACAAAAGCGTGAGGCTGAACAGTTTGTCAGACTGGAGAAGGTCAGAATCCCGGAGGACTTTGATTATGAGTCGGTTCCGGGATTGTCACGTGAGTTAAAAGAGAGACTGGGCTCAACTCGACCACACTCGATAGGTCAAGTTTCCCGAGTTTCTGGAGTGACTCCGGCTGCAGTTACCGCAATCATGGTAATCCTGCGCAGCGTCCAGTCCAAAGTCTGATCTGAATTAGGCTGTGACTCATCCGAAAAGGCCAGGTAATCCCATCATTTTCATCACATCTCCTAACATCGGGAACTGGTTGCTATATCTAGCAAAATACATAGATGGCATGGCGAATATTGAGTGTCACAGCATTAAGAATATGACCAATTCTGGAGATCGATCACTTTTTCTTCAATAGTTGATCCAGATCAACCCTCAGCTTTCCTATAAACTCACCATCCACGATATAAATCACGTGCTTTTCGTCGTTTGGCGGTTCCACCATAGCGTATACGATCTTCGGGACCTTCGAAGCATCCAGCCCCTGCGCAGGCTTTTTGTTGTCGCTGTCCGGCCGAATGGCATGGTCAGCGCTCGTTCGAGCGTCAGCGTTGGATGGTGGTTCCTCAGAAGCCGGCCACCCCACGGTTATCTTTACTGGATCCTTTGCCCCTTTCTGGTAAATCGACATTACAAGCTGTGGCAGGTTAAGCTGGTACGGAGCAAGATCATCAGGGATAGGAGAAATGACTGATTTGTAATTCAGGTCTTTGAGCGACCAGAGCATATCACTTACCAACCAGTCCTCCAGTTTGTCACGGCGCTCAGGTTGTTCCATTTTCCACTTGTTGTCAGAGGCGCTGGCAAGTTCCCAGTTTTTCCCCATGAATTCTATCAGGATCTTTTCAACTATCCTTGGTTCGATTGAAACAATGGACCTGTCGGTCAAAGAATCCGGATTAAGTTTCTCCCCACTGAAGAACCTGTCATCCACCACATATACAGGAGCCTCCCCTGAAACTGACATATATACGTAATTTCCTGATTGGCCGCTTCCCGACTTCTTATCTTTGATGGCGCCCAGCGTAAGGGTTTTCTTGAAATCTTTTCCGCTAAGAGTAATCGAATTCTTGGACTCCTTTAGATTATATGGGTTATTGCCATTCTGCGGTTCATCAAGTATTTCCTTGGCTTTTAGAGTTTCCAGACTCCTGAGAAGAGCACCAACCGACGCTGATTTCGCTGGCGCTGCAACAGGTTTCAGAATGCGCCACTTCCCTTCTTTCTGTTCAAGATCTGTTTCCTGACCATCCTTGACGATTTCAATTTTATCGATCTGGCCAGGAGAAAATTTTGCCACAGACTTGTCACGAAGGTCGAATAGTGTCTTGTTGAGACTTATCCTCAGAGTGTCCGGCACCAGGAGAAGGCGGGGCTCTCCTTCGACTTTCAAATAATAAGATGATTTGGAAGGATTTGAGGCTCCGAAACAGATCTTCACATTCTTGCCGGGCCCGGTGAAAGTCAATTCAAGATCAGGCTTGTCCAACCCATAGTCCTTCCAGTTGACATCCTTCTCCAAAACGGTTTTTTCTGGTTGGGCTAGTGTCGACGCTACTAATAGGTCCTCGATAGCCTTCGTATCCGCGGATGTGTTGACAGGGCTGGTGATATTCCATCCTTTAGAATCTGATTTCTTAACATCAATGGCTTTTTCATCATGTCTTACAATTTTGACATCTTTGATCTGGTCCCGGTCAAGCTGAACGATCCTGGATTCTTTCTCCTTACGCTCTGTCTCAGCTTGTTTGTGTTTGATCTCTATAAAATATATATACGCCACAAGGGCTAACAAAACACCCAAATAGATCAATATCTTATATGGTTTCATGGATCTAATCCAATCCTCCGGCCCTGGCGAGTTTTCTCCTGTAAACAAATACGGCCACACCGGCGATGATCCAGATCAGTGGAACAATGATCACTGGGATTACGAATGAGACCAGCGACTGGTTTCCAGTAAGGACAATAGGTTGGGCATTTTCGGATTTGGGTCGAATTGCTATAAGGTTTTCATCTTCAGCCAACCAGGATATGCTGTTCAGAAACAAATCTCCGTTTCCCTGAAGTTTGAAGAAACGGTTCGCTGCGAACAGCGAGCTGCCAGTAACAACAATGCGACCCTTCTTGTTGGTTTTTGTGTCGTTTGCCACGTCGGATTTCTCTGCCTGATCCTTGTCCGCAGATTTTGCGCTGGAATCGGTGGCTGCTTTTGGGCCGATCGCTTTGGCTGTGATGGTCGACACGGCCATAACTGGTATCGGACCTTTCTTGCCAGTTTTTTCGTTGAAGTCAGCGACGCCGGAGTCAAGCTGCTGTTCGTCGATCGTCCAGGAAACAGGGCTTGTCTTGGCAAGTTCTATAGCCTGCACACCCGGGGGATTTGGAGACACGACGCGAACGGACCGTGTTTGTGGAAAGAACGATGCGACAGTGAAGTTCCTGGTAATTGGAAACTGCGCATAGGTCGTGATAACAGGCATAAGATAATCGCCACCAAGAGCCTGGCTCATTCTATCGACAACGATATCACCCGTAGTCTCGAAGCCGTATTTCTTTAGAGCCTCACATAACTTAGGGGTTTTGAAGGGATTGAGCGCTACCAGAAGACTGCCGCCTCTACCTACATAATCCTCAATAGCCGAAAACTCATTATCCATCGGATCGGTTTTTGGGCCTGCTATCACAAGAATTGCGCAATCGTCCGGGACTTTGGGCGTTTCAAGCAGAACCAGATCAGACGTCTTGTAATTCTGTTTTTCAATCTGATCCTTGGCCACTGAAAAACCCTGAACCCCAGTGTCCGCAGGATCGAGTTCACCATGGCCCTTAAGGAAATACACTTTCTTTACTTCCGTCCGCAGTAAACGCGTTAGAGCGTTGGTCAGTGATTCCTCATCCAACTGATTAAGCCTCTCGGTCTTGGGGCCAACCTTCAAAATGACTGTAGGGTAACTATCAATCTTGTTTTGGAGAGCTAGAGCCCGGTCCCTGTCGGGATCATAAAACGTGTAGGTAAAATTCTTCCATACGTCGCGGTAACGATCCAGCAGATCCTGGGTGTGCTCCCGACCTCTTTGATCCTTTGTTTCGTAAAAAGCCAGAGCTTCGACTGGGAGGTTCTTTTCTTTAAATGTTTCAATAACCTGTCGACTCTGGGGCGCAAGTGTATGGCTACCGGACTTGGTCACGTCCCATCTCTTGGGGTTCTGAACGGCGATATATTGAAGAGCTACAATTATTGCCAGGAAGATAATGATTCCAAAGGCTAGTCCACCACCTTTAGCAGTCCGAGATTTAAAAAAATCACTCATATGTCATCCCCTCCACCGTTGAGTTTCAACGGATCGAAAGCTCAGAAACAGGAAAAAGGCCGTGAAAAATAGAAAATAGGTGACATCTGAAACGGTGATTACGCCTTTAAGGAATGAATCGAGCCGCTCCAATATCGACGTCTGACGGATTACTGCGGCCATGGTCGGACCGGTGAAGGAGGAAGTCCAACTGATGATCCAGAACATCAAGGCAGCTCCAAAGGAGATCGCTGCAGCTACAATCTGGTTTTCCGTCACCGAAGAAATAAACGCCCCTAAAGCTATGAATGATGACCCCATCAGGATCAAACCCAGATAACTGCTGCAAAAGACGCCTATGTCAAAGGATCCCAATGTAGCCATAATGATTGCGAAGGTAAGGGTGGAACCCATCATGATCAGCAACACTGCTACAGCCGCCAGGAATTTCCCGATAACAATTCCGAAATCATTGACAGGGTAGGTGAGCAGGAGTTCGATTGTTCCGCTCTTTTTCTCCTCGGAAAAAAGCCTCATCGTCAACAGAGGCGTCAGAAAGAGGAGAATGATGCTCATGTTCTGAACCATCGGACGGATCACCACATCGGTCAGGTTGATTCTGGTCATTATTGAAGGATCATTTGCCGCCTGTAGACTCACAAGACTTAACAAGGACAGGTTGGCCCAGAAGAAAAATCCAGCTATAATTAGAAAAATGCCAATTACAGCGTAGGCTATGGGAGATACGAAGAAATTAGCCATTTCCTTCCTAAAGATCGCCACGAAACCGTTCACTAGGCCACCTCTCTTTCTGAAACAGCGCCTTTGGAGATCAGGTCCCCGGATTCTTCAGTCACAAGATCTATAAAAACGTCTTCCAGACTTACATCTATGGATTTAAGCTCCAACAGGTCCCAATCCTTTTCTACGACGGCTTTTGCTAGTTGTGGCCTCATGTCGAACCCTTGTTCCGATTCCACAGTCAGTGTCAACTGGCCATCCTGAAATGGCGCCGCAGTCCTGACGGAGGAAACACCTTTCATGGTGGATATGAGTTGGGTAGATTCATGTTCCGGTGCCCGTAACGCAATCTGAATCCTTGATCCTCTAGCAGAGCCACTTATCAAATTTTCAGGCGTGTCTTCGGCGACTATTGAGCCCTTGTTTATAATTATTACACGTGAACAGACCTGGCTGACTTCTGGCAGAATGTGGGATGACAGTATCACTGTCTTATTTGATGCGAAGCTTTTTATAAGATTTCTGATTTCCCTGATCTGTCTGGGGTCCAGACCAATGGTGGGCTCATCAAGAATAATTATAGGAGGATCTCCGATCAACGCCTGAGCCAAGCCTACTCGCTGCCTATAACCTTTTGACAGCCAACGGACCATCTTGGGCATTACTTCTTGTATCCCCACTATGCTTGAAACCCTGCCGATCTCATTATCCCTGTTCGAGGATGCAACACCCTTAGCCCGCGCCACAAATTCTAGGTACCCACGAACTCGCATCCAATTATAAAGCGGAACATTCTCAGGCAAATAACCGATGTTGCGCCTGACTGTCATTGAATCATCAGAGACATCTGTTCCGGCGATTTTTACAGTCCCCGATGTCGCAGGAACAAAGCAGGTGAGAATGCGCATCGTGGTAGTTTTTCCGGCTCCGTTGGGCCCCAGAAAACCCACTATTTCTCCAGGTTGTACCAGGAAATTCACATCCTTTATGGCAGCCAGACTCCCATAATATTTGGTCAATCCGCTGACCTCGATCATATGGCGCCCTCCTAAATTCTTAGTTCAGATGGCCGTTTTAGCAACTGACGCGTTTTTGTCAAGTGACACTCAGCTTATTCTTGAATGGAGAATTATATGCTGGATCTTCAAGATATTGTCATCATAGATTTTCAACTTTTACATGTTCAAAGCTTAACATACTGTTATCAAATATTAATAATTATAACCATTCTTGACCGCCCAATCGAGCCGTGATATAGCTTTTTCGCCCGTGAGGCTGATCATGCTCCATAGTTCAGGCAAACTGAATTTATACGACACCTGAATTGTGAAGGAGATTCAAAATAATTATGACTCAACAGCGATCTTTAGGCAAAAAGTTGCTTTTTCTTTGTTTGACGCTTCTCATATGCTCTGGAGAGAATTCCGTGTCCTGGGGTTCAAGCCCAACCGATGCTCAAAAAGCTGAGAACGCTTTTTTTCGCGGGAGCCATCTTCTGGCCAGGGACAACATGAATGAAGCTCTCCCGGCTCTCGAGGAAGCCCTCACACTGGACCCCCAAAACGCCAAATTCCGTCGGGTACTCGCAATAGCTTATAACAATTATGGAATTCGTCTGAGCAAAGAAGGAAAGATTCTTGATGGACTGCGTTTGTTTGAAAAGGCGCTGGACGTGCAACCCGACGACGAAGAGATCAAAACAAATTTAGTGAACGCATGCCTTCAGGCGGTTTCAAGCTCCCCAGAAAAGATTTCTGACAAGGACAAAATTCATTTTCTCAGAAAATCTATCAAGGCTCATCCAAACGACCCATCGATCAAGAAAGCTCTGGCGGCCTTGATCAACAATCAGGGCGTTTCAGATACCACAAGTTCCTCTGGAAAGAATGAGATAAAGGAATTGGAAGACGCTCTGGCTTTGGACCCTTCAAACCTGAAGATCAAGAAAAATCTTGGCGTGGCCTATTACAACATGGCGATAGAGAAGGGGAAAGCTGGAGCAATCGAAGAAGAGATCGAGCTACTCAAGAAAGCTGATGAATACAGTCCTAAAGATCCCATCACCGAGCAAGCCATGGCAAGAGCCATTTCGAATCTGGCCGTGATTAAGGGCAAGGCAGGCGAATTCGACACGCAAATTTCTTTACTTAAACAAGCGCTTGAATTGGATCCCAACGACGCGACCACCAAGAAAAACCTTGCTGCGGCATACAACAATTATTCAGTCAAGGATGGCGCTCTGAGTCTTGAAGAAAGATTGGCCAACCTGCAAAACGCATTAAAACTGGACCCCAAGAACCAACTCACTCATTCCAATCTCGCTATAATCATGACCAGACAGGGGATAGCGGAATACAAGGCCGGCCATATCTCCAAGGCAGTCACGACTCTGGAAAAAGCGTTGAAATATGATGGTAAAAACAAGGCGGCCCAGTCCAACCTCGCTGCGATTTACCACAATCAGGCGCTGAATTACAGCGATCAGGGTAAACATGAACAGGAAATCCAGTATCTTAACAAAGCCCTAGGTTTAGAACCTGAGAACAGCCAGATCAAGACCGATCTGGCCCTTGCTTACAACGACTATGCCGTCAGCCTTGATAAGAAAGGGGACGTCAAGAAACAGACAGAATTGCTGAATAAAGGCCATAAAACTAGCGCCTGACAACAAAGCGATTCAGGAAAACTTGAAGCGAATAAAACAGAAAGAACCAGCGCCGTCCAAACCGGAAACCCGCCCAGGGGGAAAAAAGGCAAAGGAAGGTTGATCGTTTAAAAAAGTCTGAACCGCAAGGTCAGTTCTGGATTGTTTTGGCCGTCTAATCCGACTGTTTAATGGTAATAGGTGGAGGTCTTTTGCTCAACATCATATGGCTGGTTCTACTAGTTGGTTCGACCGTGATAGCCATTGCGACAGGAAACTTGAAGCCTTTGGTCAACTCCGTTCCTGAAAGCGCCATGAGCGCATTTAGGCTCGCTCTTGGATTGACGGGAATAATGGCGCTGTGGCTAGGTATAATGAAAATTGCTGAAAAAAGTGGCCTGACCGAAAAGCTGAGCGCACTGATCGCCCCTCTGATGGTTCGGATTTTCCCTGGTGTTCCCCCCGATCACCCCGCTGTTGCGACAATGGCCTCCAACATGATCGCAAACATGTTTGGACTTAACAATGCAGCCACACCTTTAGGGATCAAGGCCATGAAGGATCTCGAAACGCTCAATACGACAAAAGGAACAGCGACTCACGCCATGTGTATGTTTCTTGCGCTAAACACATCCAGCTTGCAGTTGGTTCCATTTGGAGCAATCGCCCTTTTGGCGGCGGGTGGATCTAAAGATCCAACAATAATAATTTTTCCCGCTATAATCGCGACTACCTTTTCGACTGTTTCAGCATTTTGCATCGCTCGTTTACTGTCCAGGATGAAAAGATATCAGGATTGACTTCCCACACGTTGGAAAATATGTCGACGAATGAAATAGCATCCACAATATCAAATTTGATCCTGATTTTGTTCCTGGTGGGCATTCCTCTGTATGGCGCTCTGAAGGGTGTCAAAGTTTATGAGACTTTTGTTGATGGCGCCAAACAGGGTTTTGAGATCGCTGTAAATATAATTCCCTATTTGGTGGCGATATTGGTAGCTGTGGGAATGTTCAGAGCTTCAGGAGCTATGGATATCCTGACCGGTTTCATCCCATCGTCCTTACGAGACCTCGGAATAACATCGGATGTGCTGGCGTTGGCTCTGACCAGACCATTGTCCGGAGCGGCTTCACTAGGAATTTTGGGGGAGATAGTGACATCTCATGGTCCGGATTCCTTCCAGGCCAGGTTGGGGTCGGTAATTCTGGGCAGCACGGAGACGACTTTGTATGTGGTAGCTGTCTATTTTGGAGCGGTTAATATAAGCAAGACAAGATACGCAGTTCACGCAGGGCTGGTGGCTGACCTGGTAGGAGTGGTCGCCTCCATTGTCGTATGCAGGATCATATTCGGGTGATGTGAAAAAATAGGTAGTAACGAGACTGGATTTTTGAACAGACAACTAGTTTCTAGTTTAAACGCAAAGGTTCTTTGCAAGATAATGTTGGAAGACCAGAATTTTTGTGGCGGAGAGAGAGGGATTCGAACCCTCGGTGGGATTCTACACCCCACACTCGCTTAGCAGGCGAGCACCTTCGGCCGCTCGGTCATCTCTCCAAGCCTCAAGTTTCTAAAATATTGGTCTTGGGAAATTCTGTCAAGGCTTTTCAAGCAAATGGTCCTGAACCATGTCTGTGGTCCAATTACTTGCAAAACACTCCACGGGAATTTCTGCCAAAAATCTTGATGGAGTTGTCCCTACTACCCCCAATCTCCTGTCGTACATGGTTTGCGGAACAACTATGATCAATCGTTCCTTAGCTCTAGTTACAGCGACGTAGAGGAGTCTACGTTCCTCTTCCAAGTCGTCTGGATTAGACAGAGCCATTGGAGACGGAATCCTCCCTTCCGCTGCCCAGATGAGTATTACAGTGCCCCACTCAAGACCTTTGGCTGAATGTATGGTTGACAGTATCAATCTGTTTTGAAACCCAAAATCCTCGTCAATTTCGTGTTCAGGTGGTTCAATAGCCACATCGTTAAGAAACTCGGTCAAAGACTTGTATGCGGCGCTCATCTGGGCCAACTGGTCGAGTTCCTTGAGACGCTTAGGATAGTTGTCGTACGAAGCTTGAAGATATGGGGTTAAAAATCGAGTCACCTGATCTATCTTTTCAGGCAAGGAACCTTCTAACCCGCCGATTTCCGTTAGCGTTCTAAGGAGCGTTTTCACATCCTCTGTATACTTCTTGCGCTCCGGAACAATACACGCCATATCAGTCTCATTGTCCGCCTTTGCAAACGCTTCCGCCAGTTTCTTCGCCGTTTTGTCTCCAACATGAGCAATGATTTTGAGAATTCTCGCCCAACTGATTCTGTCATTTTTGTTGGTCATGACCCTAAGATGGGCCAAAACATCCTTGATATGCGCGCTTTCCACGAATTTGAATCCGCCATATTTCACGTACGGCCGTCTGGTCTTTGTAAGCTCGGCTTCGAGATCAAACGAATGAAAACCCGCTCGAAAGAGCACAGCAACGTCATTTAGTGGAATGCCGAGACGGCTGAATTCTTTGATAATTCTCAACACCAGCAGGCTCTGTTCTTTTTCGCTGAACGGGGTTGCCAGTAAAGGTTTCACACCAATCTTCCTGCTGCTGAACAATCTTTTTTGGAACCCGACAGCGGCGCCTGCAATTATGTTGTTAGCTACCTCCAGAATCGGCTGAACGCTCCGGAAATTTTCCTCGAGCTTGATTATCCTGGTTCCGGGAAACAGATCAGGAAATCGCATGATATTCTTAAAATCTGCCCCCCTGAATGAATAGATACTCTGGGAGTCGTCACCAACAGCCATGACATTGTCGTGTCCATCCGCAAGCAGACGAACCATCCTTGCCTGCATCCTGTTAGTGTCTTGATATTCGTCTACCAGTATGTGAGACCATCTCGAACATACGTCACGTCTTACCTGTTGATTAGTTTCCAGCAAGTCTACGGCGCGCCCCAACAGGTCATCATAGTCCATCGATTGATGAGTCTTCTTGTATTCCTGGTAAAACTGCGCAACCCTTTCTATGTCCGGTCCATACTCTTCAAAGTGGGGGTATCTCTGTCGAATCACATCCTGAATCGAGTCTCCCGATCCTGAGGCTCGTCCGATTATCTCGGAGATCGTCCTTGCCTTGGGGAATGATTTCAGGTCCGGAATTGGCGGAGAGATCTCTTTCCTTGCCAGGTCGATAAGATCATGGCTGTCGCCCTGATCCAGAATCGTGAAAGAAGAGTCAAAATCCGCAAGACGTGAATATCTGCGCAAGATGGACGCCCCGACAGAATGGAAAGTCCCACCCGAAACTAGCGCCACCCTGTCATCCAGTAGTCTCATGGCTCTTCCAAGCATCTCCTGAGCGGCTTTTCGGGTGAAGGTTAGCAATAGAATGGATGAGGGATCGATCCCATGATCAACAAGCCATGCGACTCTGTAAACTATGGTCCGTGTCTTTCCTGATCCAGCCCCGGCAATCACGAGGACTGGTCCCTCTCCGGTGGAAACCGCCGCAAACTGCGATGAGTTCATCTCTGTTTCATAGTCAATGGTCCTGTGTTTAAAATGGCTGCCTTTCATGAGATCCAAAACCCCGGATAATGAGATAGTTAAGCCTAGAAGTAAGAACTGGAATAAAGAAAACCATGGTCAAAAACGTTCATTTATGCTATTATTACTACATCAGTTCCATTTTGTTAGGTTGTCGAAAGTTAAATATCATTGAAGGAGGATCGCGTGAACAGTTCAGTGAAAGTTCTTGCATGCCCGGTATGCCACCACCATTTCTCCCATTTTTGGAACGGTGAGGGGAAGGCGGTGTCGGCGTTTGGGTTCGGGCTGGATTTCAGACTTTTGCCCCGCGATTCCAATCGAGTATCTGACACAGCTACATGTCCAAACTGTTTTTTTACCTATAGGACTCAAGATTTTCAGACACGAGTCCCGGAGAATCTGAAACTCGTTGTCAGGTCATCAGCATATCAGAGTATTTTTGTGGTTGAGTCAAGCGAAGAAAGACGGGCAGGATCACAACTGGCGTTATTGACCGTTCTCGAAGCAAAAGGCCTGAATCCTCGAGACCTTGGCATATTGGGCCTTAAGTGTTCCTGGGCCGCTCGTGAACTAGGCGCTTTGCGCACCGAAGCGCTGCTCCTGGAAAAAGCGGACTTCTTTCTCGACGACGCCCTTCGGAGGGGACTAACAAAGGGCGACCCAGCGATGGTCATGTATCTTTTGGGTGAAATTAACAGACGCAAAGAGTCATTTCTAAGGGCCAGGGAAATGCTCACCTTCCTTGGAAACAATCCGAGATACAGATACCCGGCGCTTTTACTGACGGTCCTGATAGAAGAGGAAGATTCCACCCCTTACTGGTCCCGCCATTCACCCGAAAGGATGGAACAGAATTCTCCAAAATTCAAAGGGCTTTTCCCGCCACTTAGAAGTATTCCACCCAAAAAATCGGAATTCTCCCCGGACGAATTGAGAGAAGGTGTCGAGCAGTCAGATGGAGATGATCTTCGCAAGTTTTGACCAATTGAAGGTTTAGGATTCGTTTGAGGGCATCCGCGCCCTCAAATCACCCCCCAGAAAATCTTAATAGTTAATTTTTCCAACCAATGACAGTTGAAAAGCGTCTATTAAGCTGATATTGTAGTGTATCCACTAGGAAAAGCGCATCAGAAAATGTCTGTGACGGAGGAAAATGGATGAGACCGTACTTCGAAAAGATGGCGGAAATTGGAAAACCACTTCCGGAATCCAAGATACGTGACGGCGCCGACAATCTGGCTAAAATTCGTGAGGTCGAGCAGGAACTGGAGAAAGAAGTCTCCAAGAAACGATTAGCCGGGCTACCTGAAAAGAAAATTAATGAACGAGGACAGCTTACCGTTTTTCAGAGGTTGGAGCGTCTCGTCGATCCTGGCACGTGGCGACCTCTTCATACCATTTTTAACCCGGCAGACAATGAAGAAAGCAGCACTGGGGTTGTTGACGGTCTGGGTAAAATCAATGGGAAATGGGCGGTCATAATCGGATTCGACAACAAGGTTATGGCAGGGGCATGGGTTCAGGGCCAGGCCGCTAATGTACTAAGGGTCACTGATCTGGCCAAGAGATTGAGACTGCCTTTGGTATGGCTCGTCAACTGCTCCGGAGTAAAGCTTACAGAACAGCAGGAAGTTTATCCTGATCGCAGAGGCGGTGGAGCGACATTCTTCCGTCACGCTGAGTTGGCAAAACTCGGTATCCCCGTCTTAGCTGGAATTTATGGCACCAACCCTGCCGGTGGAGGCTATCACGGCATCAGTCCTGCAATATTGCTGGCTCACAAGGACTGTAACATAGCTGTCGGTGGCGGAGGAATAGTTAGTGGTATGAGCCCTAAAGGCTTTTTTGATCTTGAGGGGGCTGAATCATTAATCAACGCCACGCGTCATTTCAAGGAAGTTCCCCCAGGCAGCGTCGGAATCCATTATGATGAAACCGGTTTCTTTAAACGTGTTTTTGACACCGAGGAAGCGTTGCTGGACGCCTTACGAGAATACATGAGCTTTATGCCGGCCTATGATCCGAGGTTCTTCAGGGTGGCGGCGCCTGCCGAACCAAAATTCAGCGGTGAGGATCTCAACTACATCGTTCCGATGAATCAGAAGGCTATATACAATTTTGCGGACATTTTGGCGAGGCTGACTGATAACAGCGAACACATGGAATTCAGACCCACTTACGGCCCTGAGGTGTACACAGGACTGGCCAAGATTGACGGTTTCGTTGTCGGTATTATTGGGAACAAGCAGGGCTTTCTGGGACAGGGCTACCCCGAGTATGCGCCATATCCTGGGATTGGAGGCAAGCTCTATCGTCAGGGTCTCATAAAGATGAATGAATTTGTCACATTGTGCGGTAGAGATAGAGTTCCTATTGTGTGGTTTCAGGACACTTCCGGAATTGACGTGGGAGATATTGCCGAAAAGGCTGAATTGCTTGGACTTGGGCAATCCCTGATCTATTCGATTGAGCAAACTAATGTGCCGATGATGCTCTTCGTTTTACGGAAAGGAACCGCTGCGGCTCATTATATCATGGGAGGGCCTACAGCGAACAACCACTGTGCTTTCACCCTGGGCACACCCGCCAGTGAAATATACGTCATGCATGGGGAAACTGCGTCTGCAGCGTCGTTCGCACGGCGTCTGGTCAAGGAAAAGGACGCCGGCAGACCACTGGATCCGATTATCGACAAAATGAACGCGTTGGCAAAGCAGTATTACGATCAATCCCGGCCAATATACTGCGCAAAACGGGGATTCGTTGATGAAGTGGTGTCTTTTACGAAGATGAGGGATTATATGGTAGCCTTCGCTGGTTGCGCGTATCAAAACCCTGACTCGATCTGTCCTCATCATCAAATGATCATTCCGAGAATAACACGCGGCTAGAACACTTTTCTTTCCCCCGATAATGCTTAACTTTTCAGTGAAGTTTTTATTTGTGGGCTGAAAATTTAAGGAGAGAAATAATGAGTGAAACTGAGAAAAACTTGCAGGAAGCTTTTGCTGGGGAATCACAAGCCAACAGGAAGTATTTGGCTTTTGCGAAAAAAGCCGAACAGGAAAACATGAAAGGCGTAGCCAAACTATTCAGGGCCGCCGCGGCTGCGGAAACTGTTCATGCTCACAATCACCTGGAGGTTCTAAAGGGAGTTGGCTCTACTCTGGACAATCTCAAAGCCGCTTTTGGCGGCGAGCATCATGAGTTTACTGCAATGTACCCCGCGTTTCTGCAAACAGCCAAAGCAGAGAAAAACAGCGCCGCTCTGAAAAGTTTTCACTGGGCCAATGAAGTGGAAAAAATCCATGGGGCCCTCTATGAAAAAGCAATTCAGGCAGTCGAATCAGGCGCCGTCGTGGAGGAGAAAAATTATTACATATGCGAAAAGTGTGGATATACTATAGCTGATTCAGCGCCAGACAAATGTCCTGTTTGTGGCGCGAAAAAGAGTGAATTTTTCCTGGCTGAGTAGTTTCAATTCCTTCCCCGCGCCTTGAAAGGAGCCTTTCAATCGCTCTATTGAAAGGCGCGGGTCTTACAACCGGCTGCCTTTCAAAAAGTTTTGGGTGGCGAACTTAAGAACTTATTTTACAAAATATGGGGGCGGTATGGCACAAACTGTAGAGGTAAAGAATATTGGCCTTAGGGGCGTCACGGTGGCTGACACAAAAATCAGCTTCATTGACGGAAATCAGGGGATACTAATATATCGCGGCTACAGAATCGAAGAGCTTGCCGAAAGATCGACCTTTCCTGAAACCGCTTTCCTTCTGTTGAATGGCTACCTCCCTAGTCCTGAAGAATTAATGATGTTCGAACAGATCCTTGCGGATAATTCGGAAGTCCCTGATTATATCTACGATTGCCTCAAGAAGCTTCCGCATGACTCCAATCCTATGGACACGCTTCAGGCGTGTGTCCCTTTGCTTGCAACCGCTGATCCGGACATAAAGGATGATAACCGCCCGGCCAACCTCAAAATGGCTATGAGGCTTATCGCCCGATTGCCGGTGGTAGTGGCGGCCTGGCACAGGATTAGCCAGGGCTTGGATCCCTTACCCTATGACGCTTCCCTTTCGCATGCGGGAAATTTTCTGTGGCGATTGACGGGCGAAAAACCTGACCCGAAAACAGCGAAAGATCTGGACTGCTGCCTGATTTTGCATGCGGACCACACCTTCAACGCATCCACTTTTGCGTGCAGAGAGGTTTGCTCAACCAGGGCGCACATGTACGCGGCTGTTGCAGCCGGAGTAGGGGCTCTTTCGGGAAGCCTTCATGGCGGAGCCAATACAAAGGTGATGGAGATGCTTCTGGCGATTCAACATGAACCCGATGTGTCAGGTTGGATCAGAAGAAGGATAGAAGGCGGCGAAAAGATAATGGGACTGGGTCACGCTGTTTATAAGACCATGGACCCGAGAGCCAAATATCTCAAGCCAATGGCCACTCGTTTGGCCAAAGCCAAAAATATGGAAAAATGGGATGAATTGTCCAAGCTGGTAGAAAGTGTCTCTATCGAGGAATTTGATAAACGTGGCAAAAGCGAGATTCGTCCTAACGTAGATTTCTATAGCGCTCCTGTGTACTTCATGATGGGAATTCCGAAAGACCTGTTCACTCCGATTTTTGCCATCTCAAGGATAGCAGGTTGGTGCAGCCACATTATTGAGGAAAAATTCGGAGAAGCCCAGGAAAAACCCATGCTATACAGACCACAAGCTGAATACGTTGGCAACTACTGTGGTCTCATGGGCTGTGAATACTCGCCTTTAAAAGAAAGGTGAAGCCGATCAGCGAAGAGGCGATCCCAAAATGGAATTTTTGTTTGATGTATTGGTTGTAGGATCAGGGTTGGCTGGCCTTAGGGCTGCTCTTGAAGTCCCCACGACTTTAAAAGTCGGATTGGTGAGCAAAGTTTTCCCGACCAGATCTCATTCCGGCGCTGCCCAGGGAGGGATCGGCGCGGCTCTGGGTAACGAGGAGCCAGATTCCTGGGAATGGCACATGTATGACACGGTAAAGGGTGGAGACTACCTTACCGATCAGGACGCCGCTGAAACGCTGGCAATGGACGCAGCCAGAGCAGTTTACGAACTTGAACATTTGGGGGTCCCGTTTGATAGAACCACAGCGGGGAAAATTGCGCAAAGAGCTTTTGGAGGACACACCAGGAATTATGGTGAGGGGCCTGTAAAGAGATCGTGCTACGCAGCGGACCGCACCGGCCGAGTAGTCTTGGATACACTTTTCGGGAAAGCTTTGGAAAGAAAGATTCACATCTTTTCTGAAATTTACATGATCGATCTTCTTGTCGAGAGTGGAAGGGCGACGGGAATAATAACTTACGAACTGGCCACAGGCGCTATACGGACTGTCAGGGCAAAGGCGGTCTTGATTGCCACAGGAGGGTTCGGAAGAGTCTACAAAACTAATTCGAACTGTTTTTCCAACACTGGAGACGGGGTTTATCTGTGTTATAGAGCCGGGGTTCCATTGGAGGACATGGAATTCGTTCAGTTCCACCCAACAGGAATTTATCCTCTAGGTGTTCTGATTAGTGAAGCCGCCAGAGGGGAGGGCGGTGTTTTGAAAAACGGTCTAGGGAATAGCTTTATGTCCGAATATGCCCCCACTTTAAAGGATTTGGCTCCTCGCGATGTGGTTTCTCGCGCCATAGACACTGAAATCAGGGCTGGCAGAGGCGTCAATGGGAAAGATTACGTGCATCTCGATCTGACGAGTCTAGGTACCGAGAAAATTGAGGAAAAGCTTTCCGATATTTCATCTTTCGCTCGGATCTACCTCGGCGTGGATACAGCGACCCAACCTATACCGGTTACTCCTACGTGTCACTACATGATGGGTGGAATACCTACAGATCTCAACGGACGAGTTCTGAATAAAGAAGGAGTCCCATTGACAGGGCTTTACGCCGCTGGGGAAGCGGCCTGTGTATCGGTTCATGGGGCTAATCGACTTGGTACAAATTCGCTTCTTGATCTGGTGGTCTTCGGAAGAAGGGCAGGGCGAGCCATCACAGAAGACATAGAAACTTTGAGCGACCCCCCTTCTGTAAAAGATGCGCAAGTTCGAGTTGAAGCTAGGATAAAAACCATCAAGGATGGTAAGGGGACTAAGCCTTCGGACCTTCGAACCAGAATGCAATTAATCATGACCAATTGCTGCTCCGTCTTCAGGAACCAGACAGATATGGAGAGAGGACTGGAGGAAATAAGGGGCCTGAAAGAGGAGTATCGATCAGTTTCCATAGATAACAAAGGCGCTAATTACAATACAGACCTGCTGGACGCTATCGAACTGGAATCCCTACTTGGGTTAGCCGAGGTTATCCTGGTGTCAGCCCTGAGCCGGACCGAAAGTAGAGGCGCTCACTACAGAGAGGATTATCCGGAACGCGACGACCAGAACTGGCTCAAGCACACCCTGGTTACAGCAGGATCCGATGGTCTTCAAATATCATTCAAGCCGGTAAAAATAACGAAGTTTCAGCCAAAGGCAAGGAAATTCTGATGAAAGTAACCCTTCGCATATTCAGGTTTGATCCTTCAGTAGACGAAGCTCCTTACTATCGAAATTACAACGTTGAAGCTGAACCTTATGAGCGTGTGCTCGACTGCCTCAATAAAATCAAATGGGATCAGGATGGGACTCTGGCATATCGAATGTCTTGCGCTCATGGCGTATGCGGCTCGGATGCAATGAAAATTAATGGGCGCTGCGCTCTTGCGTGTCAAAAACTTGTGAGAGAATGCGAGGCTGATTTCATCCTTGTAGAGCCATTGCCGTCATTTACTGTCCTTAAGGATCTCATCGTGGATCTAAACCAGTTCTTCGAAAGAGTCAATTTTATACGTCCTTTTTTAGTTGCCGGCGAAGTTCCGGAAAAGGAGCGCCTGCAAACCCCAGAAGAGCGTAAAAAAATGGGGAAGTCTATTAGATGTATTCTTTGCGCATGTTGCACTGCGGCTTGTCCGGTAGCTAACGAAAATGAGAATTTTCTTGGACCAGCGCCTCTGGTACAAGCGTTTCGCCGTATATTTGACTCAAGAGACATTCAGAAGACAGAACGCCTGGAGCAACTGGATGTGGAAAACGGAGTTTGGGCCTGTCTGAATCATTACGAGTGTACCAGAGTCTGCCCTAAAGAAATCCCAGTGACCAAATACATCAACATTACAAAAGGTGAAATTAAGAAAGTAATCGGGTCGCCACCGGAGTAAACAAGTTCTTTCGATGCCTTACTAAGGTCAGGAAATCGCTTTTATTCCGTGGTAAACAGTAACTATTCCTCCCGTGATCTGAAAATACCGAACATCCTTCACGCCTGCGCCTGACATCTCATTCTTTATTCTTTCAGGTCTTGGAAAAGCCGCCATGGAATCGGCAAGATATTTGTAAGCGGAAACTGAAGACATTATTTTCGTCACCAAAGGCATTACCGTTTTAGAGTAAATCCGAAATAGCGGTTTCATTATTGGGCCATCAGGTTCGGTAAGTTCCATTATTACCAGTTTGGACTCTGGCTTGAGTACCCTGACAATTTCGCTGAAAGCCCGCTTGTGGTTGGTCACGTTTCTAACGCAAAACACCGATATCGCTCCATCAAAAGTATTGTCCGGGAACTCCAGGTCCAGACAGTCTCCCTCCCGAAATGAAATTTGCGATTCAAGTCCCAATCGACGTATCTTTTTCCACCCTATCTCCAACATACCCAGGGACGAGTCAATCCCTATGATCCGAGCTTGAGGATTTTGTCTAAGTATCTCAAAACTTATATCCCCTGTTCCACATCCAACATCTAGATAAAGACAATCCGGATGCGGGTCAAGACATCTTACCGCCTGACGTCGCCATCTTTGGTCGAGGCCTATGGATAGGATTAGATTGGCTCCATCATAATAGGGGGCGATATAATTGAACATGTCCCTGTTCTGATCGGCTGTCATCAGGGAATCAAGTTGTTCTGGTTTGGAGTTTTGTCCTGACAAGTGAGTGACCTTGGGATTTTTGGATGATTTACGCTATGGAGTTATTCCTAGGGACACAAGGAGCCAAGCCTGGGGCGATTCGGCCGATAACTTTGCCCCAAGCTTGATTTAGGTCAAGAGAGTTTGTCATGCGGCGTCAGCGTCCCAAGCTGAATCGTCAGTGCTTGGAATCTGAGTCAACACCGATAGAGGAACAGCGACCACTTTTCTGTAAACGGCCTTTGGCTCAAGGGAAACTCCATCGACGGTTAGAAGCTGTTCAACTGATATGCCGAAATGTTTTTCGTTTTCCTTCAGATAGGGCAGAATGAGCTGCCAATCCTCTTGGCTCAAATCAGCCAGGGAGCCTCCGTTAAGTTGTTCGGCGACGATCAAGCGATGTGGATCCCTGACATAAATAGCGCCGCCGGACGCTAGAGAAAAGAGGTTGGATCCCGGATAGGGACGATCAAGGAAACTGATGGCTCCATCTTCATTCATGGTCAAGCCATTCAATATAACGAATCCGCCTCCGTTTAGGGGATCTCCTGCCATGAAACTCTCGGCCAAAAAGTCCAGAGCGGTTCCGTTAATGACAACTCTCGGGTGTCCGGCCGCATTGATCAGGGGACGTCCGGCCGCATTGCCCAAAACATAGACAGAACCACCCTTGGCGCCATACATGAAGCACTGTCCTACATCACCATGAATGACCAAAAGTCCATCTTTCATGATTTGCGCTATCTGGTCCTGAGCGTTACCGTGGATGTAGATTTCCATACCATCTATGCCACTGGCCGTATAATCGCCGGAAGACCCAAACAGATCCATTCTAACCCCTGAAGTCATGGAGCCAAATCCACAGCCTTCAAAGCGCTGACCTCTAAGATCGAACACTATAAATTTTCTCCACCCTAGCCTATATGCGTCTGCCAACAACACTGCGTCGCATTTGTCGCCTTCAGGGTCAAAATCTTTACCATCTATAACCAGGATTCTCTCTACAGCGATGGGAGGACGAAGACCTGATCTGCTAGACGCGTCGATAAGGCTGTAATGACCAATCTTGGTGGTCTCGGTAATCTTCGGCAAAGACCTGAGAATCTCGTTAAGTCTGTCAATTATTAACTTGTACGAGAGCGGACCGTTTTTTGGACCCCAAAGGAACTCGTCTGTCTAGCAAAAGGGTTAAGAACTCAATCACAATGGGAACGTTATCTTTGTTTTTAATTGCCTTTTTTGTCAGTTCCGAAATAACCCATCGCGTGGCGTTGTAGTCCCAAACTGAAGCTTCCTTTTCGAACAGCCTGAAAATTGCGTAGGCGTCTTTTTGAACCAGGGCCTGTTGCAGTTTCTCAGAAATATCTTCGATAGTCTTGCGGTTTAGTAACTAACTGAGTAATATCCATCGACTGCCGCTTCTCAGCCGCCACTTCACGCCCAAATTTGTCATAGCAGTGGAGTTCATGTCCTCCTTTACCTGCTTTGCTCACGTTGAACATGAACGCTCCTCCATCACTAGAAGAACCACCCCTCGCGTTCCAATACTTATCGGCAACCGGGCTAAACCGGGGGTCCTCGGAGGAAATCGATCTAAGCGTGGCGTCTATAGCCTGTTTTTCGGAACATATTAACCCAATCTGGGCTTCTCCGTCATATATAGAAAAGACCTGCGGTCTTAGCATCGCTGTATCGGTAATGCCTATCAACTGGAAAGTATTTTGATCTGGTATATTTCGAGCTATGATAAAGAACCATGGGCCGTCAGGAGAGGCCTGAATATGTGTGGATTGCACAGCTTCATAAAGGGCCTGTTTTTCCGGAGGCAGAAGGTCGAAGTCCAATTCCCCTGTCGGAGCCAAGGCTTCAATTATGACTTCCAACGGATAACCGTAAACGCGATTCCATAAGTCGAAAAGCATGACGCTGACTTCAGTGTCGGTCATAAACTGAGGCACGTAGCCTCTCTGCTTTAAATAATCGCAAGTCGCGTGGTAATTTGCGAAGTCTCCGTTGTGCACAAGCGCTTCATTTAGCCCGGTAAACGGATGAGCGCCTCCCGGATGCCAGACTCGTCCCCTGGTAGGATAACGCTGATGAGCTATCCAGACGTGGGCGGGGAAATCATCCAGTTTATAATAACGCACAACGTTTTCCGCATATCCTACTATTTTCAGGATCATGACGTTCCGGCCATGAGATAGTACCGAATGCCTGCTTTTCTCCTAGTGAACTATAAAACTGTTTGTTCAATTTAATGGAGTTTCGGCTAACAAACTCATCTTCAAGCATTCGTTCCGACAAACCATTAAGACCATTTTGAGCCGCGAATTCTTTTATCACGGTGGGTTTGACTCTCACAAACGCCCGCCAGATATCAGGCGGCTTGACTTCCAGCCCTTCAAGCTCACGGAAGTCGGACAAATGATCCAATACTTCCTCTTTGGCGACATCAAAGAATGGAGCTATAAATGAATCTTTAAGAGAAGCAAGACACTGGGGTTCGAGTAGGGCGATATGAAGCATGTAATGTGAATCAAGAACTTCACGACTTACACCTAACTTATCCGGGTCCATACCTACAGCAGCGATTCCCCCTCCCTTGCCGTTTCCTCTGTTGTGCATCCGGGAAGAGGGCTCAAAAATGTGACGGCCGGCCAGAGGAATTGTTGAAGCGAAGCCTGTAACTCCACAACCTCCCTCGTCTTCCCCTTTATTCAACTTTGTAAAGTCCGACATCCCCATTTCACGAATTCGGGAAGCCAGTATTTGATTAGCATATTCTGATGTGCGCATAATTCAACCTCAAACCAAACTGGATCGGATATCGTCATCAGGTACTGGAGGCGCTATAATCCAAGTGAGTTAAAACTTCAGTTTTTCCAACCAGTTCTCTGACGCTACGTAGACCCAGTCTGTAAAGAATTTCTCGGAGTTGATCCCTCCAACAACTCAGCATGTTGATGATCCGCTGAGTGCCCCACTCAAGCTCCATCAACCCCACAAGTTCCAGGTCAGTGGTGGCTATGCCTCTAGCGCAACCTCTACCACTTTCACAGTTGTGGCATCTTACGCATTCCAAAGCCACAAGTTCGGGGGTCCCTGTTACCACGCCGTCAGCTCCTAAAGCTATTGCCTTGGCTACGTCGAAAGCAGTGCGAATACCTCCGGAAGCTATCAGTGTTATCGAATCCCTTACACCTTCATTTACAAGGAAGTTGTGAACTTTCGGGATTGCGTACTCTATTGGCATAGCAATATTCTTTTTTGCCACATCCGGCGCAGCGCCGGTTCCTCCATAAGACCCATCTAGATGGACAATGTGGGCCCCGGCGTAGTATGAGCCAACAGCCACCATATCCACATCAGAGGGAGTGGATACCTTGACAGACACCAAACCTTTCGGATTGATAGCCTTAATCCAATCGATGTGTTTCTTGTGATCTTCAACAGAGTAAACAGAATGGAAAGGGAAGGGGCTAAAGAGGGAAGACCCAGGGACAGTCTCTCGAATTCGAGCAACCGCCTCAGTCACTTTCGGGCCTAGCAAGTGACCGCCAAGACCCGGCTTTGCTCCTTGGGCGTATTTGAATTCAACAATTTTTACTCGTTGTATGGTCTCTTCTTTGACCCCGAAAAGACCTGTGGCAACCTGAGTTATGATGTGGTCGTCAAAGGGGTACAGCGCTTCAGGGTATCCTCCTTCGCCTGTACAGGTGAAGGAGTCCCAGGCCGCAAAGGCCCTGATTCTACTCAACATCGTTATTTGGCTGACTGAGCCAAACGACATCCCACCACCGTAGATCGGGATAGGTATCACTATGTCAAAACGCCCGTCGCTCTTCTTATTCAGCGGGACGGATGTGTCTATTTCGGATCGATCCATGTCAGGAATCGGAGGAGTCTCTGGAAATCGAAAACGGAGTTTATCGAATCCCCCTTCAGAGCCCCCAATACGGTATTCCAGATCATTTGGAGGAAGTTTCCCTGTTTCAGACATATGCCACGTGCTCATAAGTAGATCAGGGGTCCAACGAAAGTCCCCTAAAGCTTTAGAGCTGGGATTTAGTCCGACCCTTATGGCGTCTACGGGACAGTTCTTAACACATCGGTTAGCTTTGTTAGCGCAGTCACGTCCAAGACAGAGATGATCGAGAGGCGCTGTCAAACGATTTCCCCTAGTCTGGAATACACCTTGGGGACATACTGCAACGCACTTTAAGCAGTCAGTGCAAGCATCCAGAACTCTCACCATGTATTTGCCCAGCGCCCTTCCAAAACGCGAAGGCGTGTGCTTGACATTGGGTTGCGGCGCCTCGTTCCATATATTCCTATAATGCATTTATCTGAAACCTCTTAAGAATTCCGATCGGAAAATAGTTGGGCAAACGTGTCATTTTCGAGATCTTCCCGAAACATGACTCGGCCTCTCTCTCCACGGAGACGTCTGGCTTCACGAATTCCCATAGCCCCCATCATTTCCAGCAATTGGTTGTGCCAGGCGCCAATGAGATTCACTATCCTCTGGGCGCCCCAGGTTGGGTTAATTTTAGAAATCGAAACCGGACAAGTCAGGCCATCTCTGCAATTTCGGCAAACCCGGCATTCAAGGGCTATAAGAAGGGGGATGTCCACTCCAACGAGATTTGCCCCACAAAGAATAGATTTGACCACATGTTCAGCCATGGCGATCCCACCGGAAGCTATGAATGTGACCTGGTCCCTTAATCCTTCTCTTAGGAGCCCAGAGTTGATCTCCTTGATTACGTCCTTAATGTGCAACCCGTCGGCCACGCCAGGTTCGTATCCTGTTTCATCAGCTACGTAATGGATAACGTCCGCCTGTAGTCTGTTGTATTCCAACATTCGCCGAATACTGTCCGGCGACGATTGCGCTTCCATTCTGACCGATACCAACAGGTCTGGAAAATCCTTTTTCAAGGAACTTAAAAATTCAATTGTTTTATGGCCGTCTGGTAATTCAACCATTCTAAAATTACCCAGATTGGCCTTATTGATATGGTCGGCGCTTACAAGAGGCACGATTTGACTGGTAAAATCTGAATAACCGAGGGCTTCCTCATACGGCATGAACACAATAGTTTCAAGACGGGCAGCGGCGGTAACCACGGCGGACAAAACTCTGGGGGACAAATCGCCGAAAGGAAAAACATCGAAGATGATAGGTAAGGGGAGCCTTATTGAATTGGGAGCATGTGAAAGAAGTTTTCCAGCGTTGTCAAATTCAAGTTTGCCCAGGCGGCGTCCCAAATCAACGACCGTAGAAATATATTCTCTCCCGTGGATTCCATCTCGAGTAGGCCGAACGATTTCGCTCATGTCGGTCCACATTGAATCAAAACCGTTCCCTGAAAACTTACCACCGTACCCGGCTCCGGAAACAGGTATCTTTCCAGTCGCGGCCTGTTCCCAGGTGGCCGTGATAATCTCTGGGCTGTACAACTCATCACCAAGAGCTTCCCATTCGGGGTTGATGGTTTTGTGAATGAGTCGTTTAGGGCAACCCTGGACGCACCGGAAGCAACTCTTGCAAAACTCATCAATGGTGTCACCCGTTATGGAAGTCGAAAAGGAACGATTCTTGTAAACTCCATATACGCATTCCGTTTTTACGCATTTTGCGCATTTTAGGCAGCCCTCTCCCCAGTCTACAATTCCGGATCGTCCTATTACCGGAAACCTGTTGGCGATAGGCTGAACATCTATATGATACTTTTTCGGCATTTCTGAACCCACCCGATTTGTAACGGCCCTAAAAAATTATAAATTCTTGGAGCCGTTTGGCTGTGGACCTTCTTACGAATTAAGCTGATCCTTCCGGCCTGTTACCGATCCCCGCGGCCTGAAGAATTTCCGGGACCTTATGTTCCCACTCAATGGCCATGAGGTGAACCCCAGCGATGCCGGGAATTTCTTTAACTCTCTGTATTGTTTCCACGGCAATTTTTATGCCCTCTTCCGCCTGTTTTTCTTTGGGTGTGTTGGCCATCCTGCTGATCAACTCTTCCGGGATATCCATACCGGCAACCTTCGTGGCCATATATCGAGCCATGCCAACAGTCTTTAGCGGAGTAACACCTGCAAGAATGTAAGTTTTTTCAGTCAATCCCATGTCTCTGGCTTGAGCCATAAATGTTTCAAATCTAGGAAGGTTGTAAATACATTGAGTCTGGATAAAATCAGCGCCGGCATTAACCTTCTTTCCCAACCTGATTACTCTCCAATCGACAGGGTCCGCAAATGGATTCTCAGCCGCGCCCGCAAACAATTTAGGAGGACCCTGAATAGCCTCTCCACCGATAATGACTCCTGCTTCTCTCATATCGCGAACTGTTTTCAAAAGTTGGATTGAATCCAGATCAAAAACTCCAACACATTCTCGTTGGTTACCAAAACTTTGATGGTCACCGGTCAAGCAGAGGACGTTTCGGACCCCGAGGGCGTATGCTCCGAATAAATCACTTTGCAGCGCAATTCGGTTCCGGTCTCTCGTAACCATCTGGAGTATCGGTTCATGCCCGAGCTGCTTCAGTATTGAACAAGCGGCTACTGAGGACATGCGCACAATGGCTGTTTGATTATCCGTTACATTCACGGCGTCTATCCAACCAAGGAGGGACTTCCCCTTTTTAATGAGGACTTCAGTGTCAGCCCCTTTGGGTGGCCCACATTCCGCCGTTACAACGAATTTTCCTGATTCAAGGGCTTTTTCGAGTAAACTTTCAGTTTTCAAGGTTTTTGATCCTCCCTAATCACACGACGTGGTCCGCCGGAGTGCGATGTGGACCAATTCACGGGCGGCACATACTCGCCTAGTCTGTCAAGTTCCCCAATCGCCGCAAGACGCGTCATGATCTGATCCCATCCGCATGGCATGTCTGGGTCAATTTCACACCGACCGCCTTTTGAACCTCCGCACGGTCCGTTCATAAGTTTTTTGGAGCATCGAGTGACAGGACAGACGGCCCCAAAATACCCCAACTTGCACTGACCGCATGCCAGACAATTTTCTGTCCATACCCCTCTCATCACCGTCTCTCCTATAAAGAGAGTGTCGAGGGCCGGAATTATGGGCTTGTCAGTATAAACACGGGCAAGAGCCTGAACGCCGGCTCCGCATCCCAAGGACAGAATGACCTCATGATCCGGAACCTGTTCAGAGATAACGTCGATAAAATCGTCGACACATTGCCTGTCAATGCATGCCTCAGTTATAATCTTCTGAAGATTGTCCTTGCGATATGACAATCTCAACGCTGAGGCGAGTAGTTGCGTCTCCCTTGCTCCACCTGCTGCGCACTCAGCCACACACGAGTCGCACCCGACAACCAGAATGGAAGAATAACGGTCAATCATCCTTCTGATTTCATCAACTTCTTTTATTTCTGCGACAATCACGGATTTCCTCCTTAATCGACTCGCTCTAGGCCCTCTGGAAACGGCTCCAACGAAGCGCGGCTGATTGACCGTATCAATCTGCTGATACGAGTCGACCTAAATACTGATTGAATTTTATCCTTGGACTTTTTCTGGAGCGCCCAGCGCTCCAAGGGATTCGAGCTTTATTTCAAACTCTTTCAAGACAGCTTCCAGGGCTTGCTTGCTAACAGGCCAAAGACGAACGAACTCTATCCTCTCAGGGGCAATTCCTAGTTTTTCTAGCCAGTAACGGGCGTAATCAACTCTCTTCCGAGATCGCATCGAACCCTCAAGATATTGACACGACCGCTCGGCGCAGGCAAGCACTAGCACGCCCTGAGCGCCTGCAGAGAGAGTCTTCAACAAAAAATGAGCTTCAATTTTTCCCGAGCACGGTATGGCCACCAACTTAAGTCCAGGCCATTTCTTAGCAAACTCCTTTTGTCCTCCATTTGAAAAAAGGCGAAGGTTATTGCAATGAAAAACAACTATTCTATTATTCGCTCTGTCCATATTCGCTTTATTTAATCCCTATATAATTAATGCGCGATTTTTGATAATGCCACTGTTGGGAAACATATTTCAAGAAAATTTAGTCTAAATCAGCTCAAAACGAGGAGGCAACTTACTGATTATGCGCTACTTTCAGTTGAGCTAACAAGATATTATTTTTGTTAGCGACATTTCGCGCATTATTCTGGCTCAAAATTTAATTTACTAATCTTGGGAAAACCCATCAGCGACATGGTTCAAAATGTTGAGCATTCGAGCGTGATTCGATTGGGTAGTGAATTTAGAAGCCTTTTCACGCGCCATCTGAGAAGCGTCTTTCAAGAAGTCCAAATTCAAGAATCTTTCCATAGCTGTCGGTCATTTCCTGAACATTTCTGGGATCATTTAAAACAACGCCGTCGCAGCCGTTATCAATAATACCTGACGCCCCGTTGTAAACAGTAGTAATCGCTGGAAGCCCTCCAGCCATGGCCTCGAACACAACTAGGGAACATGCGTCGTAAAATGTGGGTAACACAAATACATCGCAAGAATTGTAATACGTTTCGGGTTCCCTTGTTTGCCCCTGAAACACAACCGTTGACTGAAGTCCTAGAGCCGTGACCGATCTAATTAGTGAAGGGGAGGGGTCCGAACCCACAATAACCACGCCAAATTTCCCTTTTCCCACCTTCTCCAAAAGTTTCCCCGACGCCTGGAGTAAATAACTGACGCCTTTTTTTCTAAAATCATAAGCCATAAAGAGAAAGAGGACTTCATCTGAGAAACCGATACCTCGCCGCATGTTTTTTCGAGATGAAATGTCAAGCGGTTGGGAAAATCTTTTAAGATCGACGCCGTTATAAACAAGCTCAACGTCACTTTTTTCGAGCCCATACCTTTGACAGATGTCATTCCGAACCATATCAGATATGGCGATGATTATCGGTCGTGGTTTCCTTCTAAAAGGAGCGCCTTCGATCCAGGCTCTGGCGAGGCTTTTGGGAGAGACAAAGACCAGAAGCCACTTCATAATATGAATGACAGGATTGGTCACAGCCTGAAGTTTTCTGAGGCTGCTATAAAAATGGACACCGCCGTGACTCTGATAGACATTCATCTCAATAGTATTGCCGAAGCCCAATATAACGTCCAAGTCCAAATTCTGAACTATGGAACGGTGCGCCGAGGCAAAATACAAAATCCTCAATGAAGGAGGGATCAGTTTCGGTAATCGTCTGATTTTGTGAAAAATCGCTTTGGTTGGACTTCCATCCCAGGAGTTGCCGATCAAGTGAACTTCCCAACCCTCACGTTCTAGGGTTTCCGCCAACTCGACGGCGTAAGACTCCGCGCCCCCCGAAAACCGGCTGAACTTCTCTATGGCCAAGGCAATCCGTTTCATTTGACGCCAGCCATACAGTGTAGCGACTTTGACAACATAACGGATTGAAAGCGGCGGCTGTTAAGAGAAATCATGAGGCTTGGTCAGGCTATCGAGGCTGACCTCCCATACCTTGGCGTGTTTCAGAAAAACGTAAAACGCGCTATTGACTGCGATTATAAGACCTGCAGCGCCATCCAGGAAACCGAGTTTCCAAATAGCGCATTCCAGGAATTTCCCAAACGCGTGAAAAAAACCAAAAGCGAGATACAAACGAGGAAAAGCCGTCCTTTTTTGAGAGGCGAAGGTTGAAGAAAAAGAATTCACAGTCCGGATTTGATCAAACACATTTCGATACACAAAATGATAGATCGGATTTGCCAAGTGGACCACACTGCCGTCAACCTCAAGTTTCTCATGCAGACTGTCTCCGACCCATCGAGACGTTCCGCGACGGACTAGGCGAACTTTCCGATCGGGAAACCAGCCACCGTGACGAATCCAGCGATTCAAATACCAGCTCACCCTGGGGAATGAAAATCCGTTGATTTCAGGATCGGAAGTTTTAATGGCCTCAAGTATCTCAACTCGTGAGGAATCGGAAATGACTTCATCAGCGTCCAGAGACAAAATCCAATCCCCCTCAGCCAATTCCAGGGCAACCTGTTTTTGACCGGCGTACCCAAGCCAATCCTGATGAAAAACTTTAGCCCCAACAGATTGACAGATTTCTAAGGTGCTATCAGCGCTTCCAGAATCTACAACAACAATTTCGTCCGCAAACGACACGCTGTCCAAAAGGCGTCGAATACGATCCGCTTCGTCCTTTGCTACAATTACTACGCTCAGACGAGGCTTTGGATCAAGGGGATCGAACAGCGACAGGAGCGCCCATCATGTTACCGCATCCGAGTTAACATAATATATCTTATCGGACATTTGACCAATGTCATTTCCTGCCACAACTCATTCACTTCCAAAATTATGGTGTGCCGTCAGGAAACAGTTCCACCGCCCGTTCAAGGTCAGAAACCCTGAAAATGAATAAGGCGGCCTCGCTGTCGGAGAACCCGGAACCATATGTGTAAGATATGTTTATCCCCGCATCGCCAAAAGCTCGTGATACCTTGTTGAGGATACCCGGGGTATTATCCAAAATCAACCCAATCACATCCTCAGCTTTAACCTTGTATCCGGCTTTGTTCAAGGACTCGACGGCCTGTTCAGGATTGTCAGTGATTAGACGAATCATTGAATACCGTGCGGATTCCTTCAGAATGGCCTCGTAGTAATCGCGTGGGGCTACACGACGGCCAGTCTGGCTTCGAACATCATACAAGGCGAGCAGGTACTCATTCGCGTCCTGAATGCTCATAGCCTCTATATTGATGTGCTCATTCTTGAGAATGTCGGTGAGATTGGCAAGCTCGCCGGGGGCGTCAGCCAGCATTACCTCCAATTGTTTTTTCACAGGCATGACAAGCTCCACTTTTTCAGATAACTTTACTATATTATGCCTCAGTTCCTCTTCTAAAGAAAATCTTTTCATGATAAACTTTTTTCATCCTAACAATAGTTTCAGTAATCCACCAACGGTCGACGTTGTTTCCTGGCGCGACCGCTCACACGTTAGTTCCCGTTTCGAATTTTCGGGAAGCCTTCAATGGACGCCAACTGGCGCCAGCTACAAGTTCAGGGGCGTCATGGCAGAGCTTCGGCCCGTTTGAAAGATAACGTTTGCGTCATTTTGAGCGTCTGGTCGGACAAAAAAATCTAACGGCGACATGACGGTTCCTTCGGAGGATAAGTGGAGCCTAACGGCCTTGAAAGTTACTTTCTCAGCGATTTGCTGATTCGCAGCGTTCACGAAGAAATGGGCGAATCGTTGGGTAAAGTTTCAGATTTGATACTTGATCTTGACAGGTCTGCGCCTGAAGTGGTCGGCCTTATATATCGACGGAAGTTCTCTACGCGACGTTTTTTTTTGGCTTGGGATTACGTTGTAGATCTCCGCAAATCATTGATCATTGTGAAAAAGGACTCCGGGGCGCCGGTTCCGGTTGACCAGAAAGTTATGGGACAAACGGAGGTCTTGCTCCGGGATTTCCTCTTGGACAAACAGATTGTCGATGTGCATGGAGCCAAGGTTGAGAGAGTCAATGATCTCTACTTCGTACGGTCTGATGGCAAGTTATTGCTTGTGCAGGTCGACGTTGGCCTGAGAGGACTTCTGCGCAGAATAGGTTTCGAGGATTCCGTCGTCCGTTTTAATAAATGGTTTTTCGATTATGATCTCAAAGATAGGTTTATAGCCTGGAACTACGTTGAGCCCCTGGCTTATCCTGATCGCCTCAAACTTCAGGTTCCCCAAAGCCGATTGTCAGAACTCCACCCGGCGGATCTAGCGGATATTCTCGAAGATATGGACGTGCATGAAAGATCCGCTCTTGCTGAGAGCTTAGATGAAGAGGTTCTAGCCGAAGCCATAGAAGAAATGGACCCGAAGATCCAGGTTTCCATCATGCGGCAACTTGAACCTGATAGAGCCGCTGATATTATTGAGGAAATGTCTCCTGATGAAGCGGCGGACCTCATAGCTGATCTGCCTCATGAAACGGCCACAGGAATATTGAGGGAGATGGACGATGAGTATGAGGAAAAAGTTATAGGCCTCCTTGCGCACGAGGAAGATGAGGCCGGCGGACTGATGACGACACAATTCATGGCTTTGCCTCCGGACCGGACGATCGTAGAGGCCTTGGCTCACATAAGGCGGCATGCCAATGAAACGGATGTTGTTTACTACCTTTATATAGTCGACGATCAGGGCAAGCTTTTAGGGGTGACCAACCTCAAGGAATTACTGTCAAATGAAATATTCACACCACTTGAACAGATCATGACCACTCGTGTAATTACAGCGAAGATAGACGACGGCCCAAACGACCTTGCCGGATTGTTCGCAAAATATGGTTTCAGAGGTATCCCTGTCGTAGACGAAGAAAACAAAATGGCCGGCGTGGTAAGATTCAAGGCGTTGCTGGAAATTCTCGCTCCACATCTTGGTAAATGATGTCCCATGGGAATGCGACATGTCGAAGTCCGATCAAACAGAAAATAAGGAAAGCAAGCTTTTTCGTTCCAGGCTGATAAGACTGTGGGCCCTGATCGCTCTAATGGGACCGGGAATCATAACCTCCAATGTCGACAATGACGCAGGAGGAATAACCACCTATTCTCTTGCCGGCGCCAATTATGGATTGAGCTTGCTGTGGTCGCTGATCCCCATCACAGTGGTTCTCATAATTGTTCAGGAAATGGGCGCCAGGATGGGAGTAGTTTCAGGTAAAGGACTCTCGGATCTAATCCGGGAACGGTTCGGCGCAAAGATCACCTTTTACTTGATGATATTGCTGGTTGTAACCAACCTGGGAAACACCGTTGCCGAGTTTGCAGGTATAGCGGCGTCTTTGGAAATCTTTGGAATATCAAAATACCTGGCTATTCCTCTTGGGATCATGTTCTTGATGTGGCTAGCGGTCAAGGGGACATACAGATCCGTGGAAAAGGTGTTCCTCACCGCTTGTGTGTTCTACATCTCTTATGTGGCGGTAGGATTCATAATCAAGCCTGATTGGATAGAGGTAGTCGGCGCAATGGGGCATCCCACTATCCACTTCGACACCAATTTCCTACTGATGCTCACCGGCCTAGTAGGGACGACTATAGCGCCATGGATGCAGTTTTATCTTCAGGCTTCGGTTGTTGACAAGGGGTTGCGCGTTCAAGACCTAAAGGCCGTTCGCGTAGATGTCATCGTTGGATCAATAGCTGTTTCAGTGGTGGCCTTCTTTATAATTCTTGCGTGCGCAGCCACCCTTTACAAATCCGGTATAAATATAGAGGAAGCTGCCCAAGCCGCTCTTGCTCTTGAGCCGTTGGCTGGAAAATATTGTACTTGGCTCTTTGCGTTCGGGTTATTCAACGCGTCCATGTTTGCCGCAGCGATTCTGCCGTTGTCGACTTCGTATACCATCTGTGAGGCTTTTGGCTGGGAGTCCAGTCTTGACAAGAAATTCTCGGAGGCTCCCCAATTTTACGGGCTTTACTGTTTCATAATCTTCTTCTCAGGTATAGTGATCCTCGCCCCCAACTTACCACTCGTGCCTATCATGTACGTATCGCAGATTTTGAACGGTATAGTTCTGCCGGTAATACTCGTATTCATGTTGCGCTTGATTAACGATAAATCGGTGATGCGAAATTTTTCTAACGGTCGGGTATTCAATATTTTTGCATGGGTTTGCGTTGTGGTGCTGATCGCATTGAGTCTGGGCTCCATAGGGATGTCCCTCTTTCGTGGTCTGTCCGGATCTGGATAACTTGCGAGATTCACCAATAAAATTAATTTAATCCAAATAATAACAAAGTGATATAATGCTTTATTAAAGTATTTTATTGACTTTTAATCAGATCTATCCTATATTCCAGAACTGTGAGAACATGATTTGGCTTTTGCCAATTTGTTCCCATTTGGACCTCTGCCCGGGTGGACACCCTCCCTCCCCCATAACCCCCCCATCCGGGCTCTGAGGTCTTTTTCTCTTCTTGAGGCGTAATCGGCTCCAAGAAAGACCTATCATATATCAATGTGCGAAAATGGCGCCTTGCGATTGTCTCGTGTGCCCTGTTCGCACGTTAAATTAAGGCTTGATTTCTCGATGTAACTTAGCTGACTCTCGACATAGTGCGAATTCGCCACAATTTCGTCTCTTGCAAATCACTCTCCTTCTTTCTTTCCCTGACACGCCACTAGTCTGAACAAAAATCTAAATCGCTAATAATCCCTGTTAATCGCCCGTGGCACGAATTGGCCTATAACCCTCATGCGATATGGCATTAACATTGCTTGCTGATTGGAAACGAATCAATCTCTAAGTCGTTGTCGGTGTTGTTGGCGTCTGCTCCTGTGTGTTTTAGAGATGTTTCAATGATTGACGCTGAAGAAAGGTGAGGAAGTCATGAGCGTGAAAGCTGTTATGGATGCGTTGCTTGAATCGGGCTGGCAAGTTGTCAGACGTGGTTTCGACGAAAGGGATTTTAGGTCGTGGGCTCATAGCGCCGAAGAAGGTCTTAACGCCATATTTGGCAGAAACAACATGTATACCCTCCACTTTCAGAGGCTCATCGATCAACCTTCTAGACAAAGTTTCTTCGCTGGCGCGTTACTCCTCGGTCAGATTAGACACACAGTAGGCGTGGTGGACCGGAATGACTCAAATGACGCCGCCTAAAATTTCGTCGCAGACATTCCGTTGCCCTCTTTGTAGGGGCAACGGAGTTTTTTCCAGAAACCCTACTTACGGATGAGCCGATGAATCTATCAATTGTAACGCTGCCAATTTGACTCTTGGAGAAGAACTATGGGTAGTGTTGGAAAGGGCTAGAGACGCTATCGAAAATTGGCCAGTAATTGAACAAATCTATTAGGCGGATCTATCGCCAACCTTAGACGGTCAGGGTCTGAAACTACGGATTTTATTAGTCCAGGATTCCCCATCAAATCAAATTCCTCATTCAGAAACCGCTCACTTCAAATCATACCAGGAAATATGATAAATACATTCCACAGCATTTACTTCTTTGGATAGGCTACGAGTATGAAAAATTCTCTAGAATGGTTGATTACGGCTATGTTTCTAATTGGAAGTGTTGTCTTTCTTAGATGGTTGTCAAATGCCGGATTTTAGCTGCAAGATAATACTCCCCAATTAGCGTTGCTTAGAAAGCCGATTTTGAGCGAAGGATTCAGGGCTGAAACAAGTTCATCACGCTTTTTAGCCCTGTTCCTATAGATGTCAAGCCTTCTTCAAGAATTCCGGCTAGCGTAATCGCTCCGTCTGGTTCAGGTTCTTCATCAAATATGACAACCTCCACATTTTTTTTCAGCCAGTGATACGTTCCTCGGTCGTTTTTTCCAAGTTTGCCAACTCCGACCAAACGTACAAGGTTTCTCTTGATCGCGCACGGATCGGCGACTCTTACGCATCCGCCTGAAACAGGACCATTAACCCCGGCTTGTAAAACTTCGGGGTGTGGATGGGCGGAGAGTTCGAAGCCGTGGAGGCCCAGGTCGTTATACCTCTCACAATGTCCATACGTGTCACAGATTTGCAGGGGGGCAAAAAACCCTCTGTAGAGATTCACAATCGGCTCCGAATCTGACGCGAAAAACAGAACATCAGGATAGCAATACAAGTGGTTTATTATAAAACGTCCCTTTGGCGTTGGAGTTTTGTAGGCGCCTAAGGCTACAGCCCCGCGATAAGCCTCTCTTGCCGTTCCATCTCTAAACAGAGCTTCAATTATTATTTCATATCTTAGTCTATCAATAAGTATGCGTGCTCCATGGACACCCGAAGCCTTTCTGAGCGCTTCCTGATCATCACTGTATTCAAGCCAATCTCTATATAATCCAGGGAGACACGGATCGTAAGGAGCCTGAGATTTGCCGAGAGGCGTCTGGCTAATTGCCAGTGAGTCAAATTCTCTTGATAAGTTGTTCTGGACTTCGGATTTTGAGCGGCTGGTTGGGTTTCCAGGGCCAGGATCAATATTGCTTTTTAGGGAGGACAGGTCCACCACGGATGTCTTCGCATAAGATGGCAATACACAAAAAAGAACCAAGGTGGCTGTTATCAACACCTTTACGGTACGCCCACAAGGACGCCGGACAGAAGTGTCTTGAGTCGAGACGATTCTTGATGATGAGTTCCAATTCATGATCCATGAGCTCCGGGCTATAGGGATCCGCCCAGTTTAAACACGGAAAGGGCTGAATAGTTGGCGCCTGCTGGATTCAGGACACTTTGGAATAGAATCGCTCTGTCTATGGTAAAAACAGGACCATCACATTTTAATTCGGATATTGTACTGATCAATCTCTCTCTACCTTCTGCAGACCGGGATCTTCCGAGAGTCAGATGCGGAGTGAACGGCCTGATTTCCTTTGCGAACCCAATCTTGAAGAAAGCGTCTTCAATAATCGGAACCACCCTTATTATGCATCCAGTAGGATCTTCTATGCCTGCCCAAATTATCCTCGGCTGACGGGGGTTTGGAAAAACCCCGACATTTGATACCTTAAGCTGGATCGGGGGCTGGTCTGAAAAGATAGGCTTCAGCGTGGTCTCTATCTCGCGGATCGTGGCCCGGTTGATATTTCCGAGGAATTTGAGGGTGAGGTGAATGGATTTGGGGTTTACCCATTTAACATCCGCCCTACTCTTCTTCAGTTCATTTGAAACGTTTTCAAGAAAATCAGTGACCTGGCCAGGCAGATCCAGAGCCAAAAAAGATCTGATCTCATCCTTGGTCGAGTTGTACAAAGTCGCTGATGTCATGGCCCCTTCATATTGAAGCGCCCAAGCCGTACTTCACGGGCTCTTTATTATAGATGTCTTTGGCTGCCGACAATGATTCTCTTAAATTGTTTATCCTATCCTGGTCGGCTGGATGGGTGGACAGCCAGACAGGGACAGGGGGTTTGTCTATTTTTGACATTCTCTCCCACAGGCGGGCGGACTCTGAAGGATCGTAACCCGCTTTGGCCATGTATAACTGCCCTATTCTGTCCGCTTCAATCTCGTGAGTACGGCTGTAAGGCAAAAGTACGCCTACCGTGGCTCCCAAACCCAGCGCCCCAATTACAGCTTTAGTCTTGTCGTCCAATTTGCCTTCTTTATCCTTGAAGATCTCCGATCCGATGGAACTTATCCCCTGAAGAGCCAATTGTTGACTGAGCCGCTCGCCTCCATGCCGCGCTACAGCGTGAGCTACTTCGTGACCGATTACAGTGGCCAAGCCGGCCTCGTTCTTCACATAAGGCAGGATCCCTGTGTATACTACGATCTTGCCCCCAGGCAGACAAAACGCGTTTGGTATATCCTTTTCGACTACATGCGTTTTCCATTCAAATCCTGGATGGTCCATATCTTCAGCGGCTTTGCTCACTCGATTCGCTACCCGTTTCACAATTTCGTTGATTTTTTCATCCTGGCAAACCGGTTCTTTTGTAATCACCTCTGAGTATGCTCTAGCGCCTAAACCATCGAGGTCCTTATTAGGGACAAAGTTTAGCTGTTTTCTTCCGGTATGTGGAACAGAAGCGCAACCGAGAATCAAACTGATGGCGCTGACCAATAGCGGCGTCAGCCAAAGCCGGCAATAGGCGTCTTTTCCGACTTAGAATCGTGTGATGGTCAAACAATAGAACCACTGATATTATTCAATAAAAACAATATGAATTAAATATACCTATATGATATAACACACATTATCAATCTTATACCTGAAAATAGTCTCCAAGTAAATACATTTCAACCCCAAATGAAACTTGCGCCTGACGGAAAAAGATCCGCCGGATCAAGCTCCTTCTGGTTCCAGAGGCCACATTTGCTCGTTCCATAAGAACTGTTCGGAGCACTTTCAGAGCCTGGTTAACGACCGGCATTCCGCCGTAGATTCCGCACTGAAAAATGACCTCTGATATTTCTCGGGGCTTGCAGCCGACATTCAGGGCGGCATTGATGTGTAACTTCAGTTCTTCCGCCCTTTCGAGCACTGTTAAAGCTGATATGGTAACAAGTTGCCTGGTGGCGTGGGGTATTCGCTCGCGAGAGTACATTTGGCCTGTAATAAACAAGGAGAGTTCCTTGGCCAATCCCTTGTCAAATGAACGCCATAAATCAAAAGGCCGTTCACCTACATAATTTTCAAAATACAATCCCGCTGTCTTAGCCGTTTTAGCTTTTAAATCTTCGGTCACTATGCGCCTCCATCGTAAGTTCTCTTATTAATAATAACTCGTATTTACATAGTAAACACATCGCCATCCTTTGGAACTGTTATGCGACATGGGAGAGAGGCTCCTTCAGCGATCTTGCTCGTCACATTGGACCAGTCCTCCTGGCAAAGCGGTATAGGGTAAACTTCGAGAGTGTTTAAATCTTTCATAGGATCGAGCGGGGCCGCCTTTTTGACAGTATAGTTGCACGGATCACCCGGGACCTGATCGCCACCGGAAATATGGACCAGAAAAATCCTTTTGGTCGGTTTCCACTTTTTTATGAAACCTAACGCGCGCTGAAGACTCATGTGAGACGGACGATTTTCTACCGGCTCATTGAACCAGTGGCTTTGAATGATCAGAGCGTCAGGATTTTGAAGCTCAGGAACATCTACAGGGACTTCAATGAAATCAGAAGTGTAAACAACCTTTATATCCTCCAGGTTCGGTCGTTTCTCAATGATTACATATCCTACCGAGCCTTCAGCCGTTTTACCGTGGAATGTCTTGAAAGACATTATCGAGGTATCGCCTATTTGAATGGTCGCTCCAGGTTCAATTATTCGTTTCTCGAACAGGGATCCCAACAAATAGCCAAATCTTGTCTCAACAGTTCTCCAGGTAATCTCCGACGCATATACCGGAATTGGGCTCCAATCCTCGCGAGTGTGAGACCTCCTGTATGCCAACAAGTCGTCCATGCCAAGATAATGGTCACCGTGTTCATGGGTAATCAACACCAGATCCGGAACTCTGAGCCCATATCTTTTCATATGCTCCAGGATGTCTGGCCCCGGGTCGATCAGTATTCTTAATGAGGCGCTTATCTCGACGGATGTTCTGGTTCGCTCTTCACCAAGTTGAGCCATCTTTTTGCATATAACGCATTCACAAGAATGTTCCGGTAGGCGCCAGGCGCTTCCAGTCCCCAGAAATCTGATTTCCATAAGCGCTCCTCCACGACAAGTAATTAGTTCGTCACCAACAAGACAAATCGCTCAACCTGGTAACTCAGATTTTTCAATAAAGACATAGGGTGTCAGTTTGGCGGCTATGTTTCCGGTCCCCTTGGCCATAAAACCGGTGATGGTTTTATATTGCACAATGATTGTTTTTTGGGTAGGGGGTAAAACAAAACTGGATGGATTTTAGACGTGTGAGGCGCTGAGGATAGATCCTGCCGCCTCAGATATTGGAATTAACTGATTCATTTGCCTCTGTAGACTATGAGCCCGTGACTAAGATCATACGGTGAAAGGGCTACAGTCACACGGTCCCCCAGAAGCACTTTTATCCTGAAACGGGACATCCTTCCCGAAAGTTTGGTCCGGATGCTCTTACCATCGTCGGTTTCAACTTGATACATGCCTCCTGAATGCACCTTGACCACAGTTCCTTCAACCTTTACATTGTCATCACGACTCACTTAGTTAACATCTCCTCTCATTTTTTGCGGTTCTTCGAATACTGCTTTAAGCTCCAAAGAAAACACGCCTCACTTGAATCCAAATATTACATTTCCAGCGTCAAAAGTCTATACACACGTGTATTATTTTATTGAAATTTGAAAATCAAGTCATAGAGAGATATTCTCGCCTGACTCGTTCCAAATCCTCCGGGGTGTCAACTTCCACAGAATCTTTATCGGTAATCACTACTTTTATCTTAAAGCCGTTTTCAAGAGCCCTGAGTTGTTCCAATCGCTCGACACGTTCCAGATTTCCTACAGGAAGTTGACTAAATTTTTGCAGAAAATCATTTCTAAATCCGTAGATACCATGGTGTTTGAAATATATTCCCCCGTCTTGCGGACTTCCGGGAAAAGGGACCGTGGACCTTGTAAAATAAAGGGCAAAACCATCACAATCGAAAACAGTTTTGACGGCGTTAGGATGGTGAATCTCCTCTTCGCGAACAATTCTGTAAATGAGCGTGGTCATCGGGATAGATTCATCCTGAATAAGTGGGCCAACAACTTGGTCAATCATTTCGACATCCATTAGAGGCTGATCGCCCTGAACATTCACAACAATATCATTTGGAGCCAGTCCCAAGGTTCTGGACGCTTCCGCTACCCTATCTGAACCTGACGCATGATCCCCATAAGTCATGATCGCTTCCGCTCCGTAATCAGCCGCGCCTTTCATAATCCGTTCGGAGTCAGTAGCCACGTAAACGCGAGACAACGATTCACATGCGCTAACTCTTTCCCAAACTCTCACTATCATCGGTTTTCCGAGAATATCCGCAAGCGGCTTCCCCGGAAATCTCGATGATTCGGCTCGGGCCGGTATAAATCCGACTATTTCTCCCGTCTTTTCCATTTTGTTTATTATTGGTTGTTAGCCTTTCGATACAATAAATCAGGTTTGGGAGCATTTCCCGGTCAAAAAAAATCGCCTGGAATCAGATAGTTTCACTAGCGGCCTTCGCCAGTTCTTTCCCTACATTCTCAGCGTCCTCGGACTTCATTCTAAGTGACACCGGAATGACTATGAGACGTTCCAGCCATCCTGCTGTTACCGGTAACAATTCCCTGGAATAATCTATCTTTTCGGAATAATACGGGGATCCAAATGGGAATGGGCCCGGCCAAGCCGTCTTCTTATTAATCAGATGCTCCCAGTTACCGAGAAAATGCCAAAGATTGTTCTTGAAACTTATTGCGGAGATCCCCTTTGCCGTGACCTTCTTGTGAAACTCAACAGCGGAGGTGGAGTCGGGGAGAAAAAAACACACATGGGTATGGCTGTCCTTGCTATTTTCTGGCAAGGCTCTCATTGTTATCGCCGGAATCGCCTTTAGGGCGTCTGATATGACGGTGTGATTAGCTTTCTGGACCGCAAGGATTTGGCTGATTCGACCAAGTTGCGCCAAACCTACGGCGCCCTGAAGCTCATTCATCCGGTAATTAAATCCGAGAAAGCTCCTGCCCTCTAAGGCCCTACCGACACTAGGATTATGGTCATGGCCGTGGTCCGCGTACTCCGACGCGATCCTATAGAGATCCGCGTTGTCGGTAGTAATCATTCCTCCTTCACCGGTGGTGATGGTCTTGTAAAAATCAAAAGAAAATGTTCCGCACTCTCCAATAGAACCCGCCCCTTTGCCGGCTATTGAGGCCCCGAGAGCCTGAGCCGTGTCCTCCAGCACTTTCAGTCCCCGCCTGTCTGCGATTTCCTTTATTTCCAATACCCTTGCCGGTCCTCCCAGCATGTGAACAGGAACAACCGCCTTTGTTCTTGACGTGATCTTTTTCTCAAGATCAACCGGATCCATGTTCAGAGTTCCATCGATTTCTGCAGGAACAGGGATCGCTCCACATTCAATGATAGCTTCAAACGTGGCCACGAAGGTAAATCCTTGTGTTATAACTTCATCGCCGGGCTTAACCCCAAGTGATACTAGGGCGACTTTGAGCGCTGTTGTTCCCGAAGTCACAGCCTGAGCGTATTTCGTTCCCACAAATTCTGCGAATTTAGTCTCAAAATCACGTACTTTGTAGACGCCTTTTCTTTCGGTAGGAAATTCATATCTGAAAAAAATCCCGGTATCGAGAACCTGATTTACTTGTTCCCGCTCAGCGTCTCCTATAAGTTCAAAACCTGGCATCAACGCCTCCTCATTTTAGCTACCGCCTGGAATATTCTATTCGTTAATTGGTCTCTCAAGACATCGTGAGATGTTCCAACATATCTTTCCGAAAATCAACAGCCAAAAGCAGCTTCATATATGGCTTCGGCTTCTTCTGGCCCTAGATTTCTGGGGTTGTTCTCTACTGGTCTGGTTACCTTGAGAGCCCCTTCTACAAGCATAGGTATGTCGGCTCTAGGAATTCCTAATTCAGACAGGCTCAGAGGAACCCCTATGTCGCTAGCCAATGTTCTGACTGCGTCCACGGCCGCTTGAGCCGCCCATCTGGGGGCCAAGCCTTCAATGGACTCGCCCATGCTTTTCGACACAAGAGCTAGGGCTTCTTGAGCAGCCGGCAAGTTGAACTCCATGACATGAGGAATCAGAACCGCATTAGCTAATCCGTGGGGAATTCTGTAATGTCCACCCAACGGATACGCAAGGGCGTGCGCCGCCCCGACGCCGGCGTCAGCTAACGCCAACCCGCCGAACAGGCTACCAAGCAGCATTTTCTCTCGGGCGTCAATGTCCGAACCATGGAATACTGCTCGCCGGAGGCTTTCCGAGATAAGTCGAGCGGACGTAAGACTCAAAGCCTGGGTAAATACCGACGCTGACCGACTCGTTACGGATTCGATCGCGTGCGTAAGGGCGTCCATTCCGGTAAAAGCCGTTACCTGTGGAGGGAGAGACAGCGTCAGTTCAGGATCCAGCAAGGCTGCGTCCGGATACATGTAGGAGCTATTAATTCCACCCTTAGCCTTTGTCAGCCGGTTGGTGAACACAGCGGTGAAGGTTACTTCCGCGCCGGTTCCGGATGTAGTGGGTATCATTATGGTCCGAGAACCAGCCACAGGAACCTTGTTCAGCCCAACATAGTCCTCCGCCTTTCCGTGGTTTGTGATAAGGATGGCGGCGGCTTTTGCAGTATCTAGAGCTGATCCGCCTCCCAAACCGACCACGATATCGGCTCCCAGATCTCTGCCAATCGCCGCAGCGTCATCAGCGTTGTCCAGATAGGGCTCAGGCTCGACTTTCATGGAGGATTCAACATGAATTCCCGCCTGGCGCAGAGAAGCTCTCACCGGTTCTATTAGACCGTGACGTTCGAGTTCCGGGTCAGCCACAAGAAGGCAGCTACGAGCGCCAAAATCTTTGGCGATGGTTCCCAGATTTGAAACTGAACCGCGTCCTGAGAAAATCTTGGTGCGGAATTGAAAGGTCTTAAGATCTGATAACATTTGATCTCCACTATTTATCGGGGAATTCGATCCAAACTTCGACAATGCTATAACAAAAAAGGCCTGGCCTATCAAGGAAAGAAAACCCTTACATTTTATCCTTCACTATGATAAAAAATTACATTTCAGGAAAGTTAGATCTGGAGGCATGAAAAGTGCTTGAGATCCTGTCTCGCGGTTTCCGGGACGCTCGACAATATTTGCAGGGTATGAGGACATTGAATGAGGAGAACCTCGGTGAGGCCCTCAAGATTGTCCGCATGTCGTTGCTGGAAGCTGACGTCGAATTCAATGTAACTCAGTCTTTTTTGGACAGGGTCAAAGAGCAGGCTATTGGCGAGATAGTTCAGGTAAAGGTTAAACACAAGGACAAGAAGCTCCAGGTCACACCCGGCGACCACTTTATACGCCTTTGTCATGATGAGTTGATTCGGTTGATGGGACCTGCGGACGTCTCCTTGAGTTTGAAATCCAGACCTGTATCTTCGATAATGCTGGTGGGGCTTCAGGGATCCGGAAAAACAACTACAGCCGCGAAAATAGCCCGCTTCTTAATCAAGTCCGGCAAGACCCCCATGCTAGTTGCAGCCGACGTTTATCGACCCGCTGCGGTTGATCAGTTAAAGAAACTCGGCAGTGACCTCAATATACCAGTCTATTCCAATGGCTCAGCCAATCCCCCGGAAATATGCGCGGCAGCTCAAAAGCAAGCCGCTGAACTAGGTTGTGACGTCACAATTTTTGACACCGCTGGTCGTCTGACGGTGGACGAAAAACTTATGGAGGAACTCCGCCGGATTCAGGAATTGACTGCGCCGGAAAACGTGCTCCTGGTCTGTGACGCCATGATTGGTCAGGAATCGGTTAATGTGGCGAACGCCTTTAACCAGCGGATCAACCTGACCGGTTTTATTCTGACGAAACTTGATGGCGATGCGAGAGGCGGGGCTGCCATATCCATAAAGGAAGCGACAGGGGTTCCGATAAAATTCCTGGGTATGGGCGAGGGTCTAGACAGGCTTGAGGAGTTTCGCCCTGAAGGACTAGCGTCCCGCATCCTGGGCATGGGCGATGTCGTAGGACTGGTTAAAGATTTCGAGGAAGTTGTTGACGAGAAGAAAGCTGAAGAAGACGCCCTTCGCATGCTTCAAGGAAATTTTACGTTCAATGATTTTCTCTCCCAGGTCAAAACCATTAAAAAAATGGGGCCACTCAAAGATGTCGTGGAGAAATTACCATTTTTTCAAGGAGGAATTCCGCCACAGGCCAATTTTGATGACTATGAACTGGTTAAAATAGAGTCCATTATAAACTCAATGACTCCGGCTGAGCGCAAGGGCCCTGAAATTATAAATGATAGCAGGATTATTAGGATAGCTAAAGGAGCCGGTAGAAAAGAAAACGAAGTTCGGGACTTGCTCGTCAAATTTAAGGACATGCGGGACCTTATGGGCGCTATGGGCGGCGGCAAATTGCGGGGCCGGTGGAAGCGATTGAAAGGTCTGAAGCGAATGTTCAGCGGAGGAATGGGAAACTTGATGGGAGGTGATTCGACAGCCGTCCCGAGCGCTGAAAATCCATTTGGACTACCTGAGGTCAGGAACGTTCAGCAGGTTTCCAAGAAAAATCTTGAAAAGCAAAGGAAAAAGAACAAGGAAGCCAAAAAGGCCAGAAAGAAATCCCGAAAATAATCTCAAGCTTAGTAGTTTGATTCGAGTTAACTTTGCCGGGCTTGACGCTAAAAAAATCACTGAGTTTTGATGCTTAAATCCGGTTCCCTATTTTGAACCGACTTTATATCTAGATGGAGGGAAAAATGCTTATGAAATTAATCGGCATGGTCATTCTTGGAATAGTTAGCGGTATTTTAAGCTACTACAAGAAAAACTTTTTTGTAAACATATTTAACGATATCCTTGGAAGGGAAGAAGACGAAGATGCCGCCACGAGAATCGGAAGAGGTTTTTTCTATGGTTTCTTTTTCCCGTTCTATTTCTTGTTGCTGCTGGCTGGTTTGGCGGCCTTGATATCGTTTTTAATCTCAGCGGGAATAATCGCCGCCATAGTGTTTGCATTAGTTTGGCTAACTGAAAAGGTTCTTCCTCAAAAATGGGTCGGTGAAATTTGTCTTTCAGTTTTCAAAAAGGTAGGTCTCAAGGGTCCTGAGGTAGTCAATCCTCCTTGTTGCACCGTTCAGTCCGATATTTACCCGCCTGCAGACAAGTGTGGGAAATAAGTTAGCTTTTTTGCCAGACTGAGACAGACAATCCTGGTTTTATTTTGGGTGTTTAATAAAATAGGCGCTAATAAGCGCCTATTTTATTTGTGGTTTTAGCTTTACATTCCAATAAAGAGAGGTGGCGTTAATTGGAGGGCCATAAAAAGGCGCCCGTCATTATGATATGAGGTTGACCGCAGGTTGAGTTTTATGTCACCACTCTGAAAATCAGACTATACGAGTTTCTTGCACAACAGGGCGACCCGTTCGCCAAGTTTCTTTGCCGTATCGATTGCTTTTTCATCGGGGGACGCTACGCAAGCCGCTCCATAATGCCCCGTCGCGCTCATCGGATCACCAACAATTATCATGCCATAGATGAGCATGCATTGTATGATCGATATGAGCGTGGTCTCGTTGCCGCCCGCCAGGAATCCGGATGAAGCGAAAGCCGCTCCTACTTTATTTTCCATTTGCTTGCGGACTCCCACAAACTCGTCGAAAACCCGCTTCAGGTCGGCAGCCATTATGCCGAAATAAACAGGAGAACCGGCGATGACACCCGAAGAGTTTGCGAAATCCTCTTTAGTTACTTCCTGAGTTGACTTGAGCACAGCTTCAACACCTGTGACAGATGTTACACCCTCAGCGATCTGCTCGGCCAATTTCTTGGTATGACCTGATTTAGAATAGTAAAGAACCAGTACATTCATGTTTGTCACCTCTTCATTTCATGAGCTAATATAAGTCGAACCGTCAAGACGGATTTGTCTTGATCTCTTGCGCCACTTTGGCAATCGACATCTAACCGATATAATGTCTCATGCAGCATTTTGTTAAAGCTTTACCCTAGCGTAAATGGCTCCCTTAGGCAATTCCGTCGAAACAATATAACCGATCAAGATCGCCCCCAACATGAGAAGAAACGAAAGAGGCAGGGGCCAAAATTCAAGCAAGCCAGCGAGCGGTGAAAACGGCAGAAACAATGTGATGGCAAAGACAATCAGGGTGGCCATTAAGAGGTAATTTCCCGGTTTGCTCTTGAAGAACGGTTTCCTACTTCGAATGAAAAGCACAATACGCGATGCGGAAGCAACAGACTCCATGAACCAGCCAGTTCTAAAACCGCGTCGCCCAGGACAATTTCTTCCAATGGGATTTTCTTTTTCAGTTCCGTCTCGAATCACAGGTACCTGTTATTTGCACGATTGCCAGTAATTTTTCCACTGCGTCAGCACCTCCCCGTTCCTGCCAGAATCCGAGAAGGCCGCTTCCCACAACAATTACGAGAATAATAATCGCATTTACGCGATCATGGAGAAAGAAACGATAATCCGGTGGCGAAAAGAAGGATCAGGATAATCGGACTCTTGAACTGAGACACCAGGAGCGTCAACGTATCAGAACTCTTTTTCGGTTTGAGAAGACTAGAGCCGTACAATGAGAGTCGCCGCTGAGCTTCACGGTCAGTCAACCCCATCGGAGCGCTCTCTAGTCGCTGAAGAATTTCAGCCGATGGGACGCTCCAAAACGCCTCTGGAGATTTGCCCATATCAGTCTCCTATTATGGCAGCCTTCAAAGGCCTGAGGCGTCTTCCAGTTCTATCCTCTCCGGGTCCCCAAACATACGGGCCAGCATTATGCTCAAATATTCCGCCATATTTCTGGTCAGCAGGAAATTCTGACGTACCAACTCCTTTGCTTTCTGACCCATTGCAAGGGCAACATCTGGGCGACGCAAGAGATATCGAGTTCGCAAAGCAGCCCCCTCTGGAGTCTTAACCAGGAAACCGGTGTGGTGGTTCACGATCTGAAGACGAATTCCTCCGGTGTCGCCGCCTATTACGGCCTTTCCTTTCCACATGGCCTCGGTAACGGTCAGGCCGAATCCTTCCTTAAGAGATTTCTGAAGCACAATGTCTGCGCCCCGCTGAAGGGCATTGATGGTAACGTGGGCATCCGGCGCTAGGTGGAGCACGTGAATGTCTTTATCTGCGCCCGCCTCGCTACGAACTTCGGCCAGGACCGATTCGGCTTCAGGGTCATCGGTGGCTCCGCCGCCCGCAAGAACCAACTGAAGCTCTGGAACGGCCGGTTTGATCAATCGATAGGCTCTCACCACGCCGAGAGGGTCCTTGAAGCGATCAAAACGCGAGACCTGGAGCATTATTGGTCTGTCGGGGTCCAGACCGAATTGGAGTTTGGCGCCATGGACTTCTTCTTCGGTCAGATTCATGTTTTTTTCGCTGAGAGGATCGATGCTGGGCGGCATCAGATACTGGGTGTGAGGCAAGGGCTGCGAAAAATCCGCGAGGGAAAAAATACTCGCGTCGTATTCCATGACGAACTTACGCAAGTACTTCCACAATGGACGATAAGGGTGGCTCAAGTCAATATGGCATCGCCAGATCCATTTGCCTTTTCTATTCGGACATGACCTCAACAGGGGTAGTGGCTGAGGGTCGTGTATGAAAACGATGTCTGCCTCCTCAAGGGTCGAACGGAGCCCTTCCGAGTTCTGGGCGCCGGTTTCCTCGTAAACCTTGAAATCTGTATCTCCCAGTGGGACAGGTATGCCTTGTAATGCGTTGTGGAAGCTCTTTGTAATCTGAAAAAACCGCTCCTCCCCCCGAATAACTTCCCACCGAACATCGAGACCCAGATCGTTCTGAAGTGGAACCAGCTTGGTTAGGATTTCCGCTACGCCTCCACCTACATAGGTGGAGTTCACGTGCACTACTTTGATTCCTCTTAATGGTCTTGCAATCTGACGGAGTCGAACAATCACGTCTTCTCCGGTCACTGCGGCGTAATCTTGAATAGATATCATCCGGATACTCCCTGAAAAAAATGTTCAAATAGATTTGTCAGTTGCGTCCGCAGTTCCACGAGGGATACAAAATAGGGATCTACTGACGCCAGTTGTGAACAAAGGTCCTTATAAGGATCACCGAAAGGTCGCAGCCATGAGCGAAAGTCGTCCATCATTTCAGGGCTGCGGCGTCTGGCGTCAATAAAATGATAGAATAAGCTTCCTCCAGACATTTTGGAAAGAGCCTCCACCAATTGCTTCGGTTCTTGAATTTTTTCTCGGGTATCGAACACGATTACTTGAGAGCTTACAAAATGGAACTGCACGTCAAGTTCGGCCCAGGCAATCGTTTCGGTCTCATCCAACCTCTGTTCAATCACTTCGAGCAGCGCTTGGCGCAAGGATTCCAGATCTGCAAATGCAGACGGGTCGATAATAGATAGTCGTTCAGCAAGAATATTGTCTTGGAGGGAATAGCGAACCCATTCCGCAAAATCGTTGTTGTATTGAGGCTCATCGAACCTGTATCTTAAAAGCCCGCCCCAAAAATGATGATATATACTGCCAAGGGGGACATCCAATAAATGGTCCCTCAATTCTTTCAGGTTTGCGGCCTTTTTCCCTACTGCTATGTTCAGCAGAGCGCAGTCTTTTACGATGAAGGGTTCATCGTTGGTATTTGTGGACATCTTCACCTCTGTAACCTCAGACTAGTATTGCAATATAGCTACGTGTTGACTCTCGGCGGTCCGCCACCACGCCGGGGGAATACTCTCGGACCCTCTCGACTCAGGCGGTTTGAGCGTACTGCTCCTTTCCTTCTCCCATCAGTAACGCCACGGGAAAACTGTGTAGTGCGTCTCCGACATGCAGGACATTGCCAGCGTACAGCACTTCGTTGGTCATAACATTCCGACATTCTAAGGGCGCTCCGTCAGGCATTATCAGCTCAGTGTCCTGCCATACTTGTCTTCCAAGAGGAAAATCTCCCTCTTGAACCATGTGACTGAGAAGCCTCGGAGCAACGACAATGGCCCATTGATGGTGATACCTTCGGGCAAACGCGATGATGTGGCTCCTGAATCTTCCCGCCGATTCGAGGGGAACATAAGCGCCCTCCCGGAAAATCTCTCGATGGCCTCTTCTCGCTTTGAGCGCCCGATAAATGAGAAAGAGCTTAATCTTTCCATCTTCTCTCGTTCGAAGGAGATCTTGGATCAGTCCGCCAATATCTGAATCTTCCTGTTCTCGGATGCTTGCGAGCATTGAGCGTATTTTTTCAAAATCTACAGGTCTGCGATTGTCAGGGTCCACTAAGCTTAGATCCCACAGCTCCGTCCCTTGATAGAAATCAGGCACACCAGGTGATGTGATTTTTATAAGCGTCTGCGAGAGCGAGTTCAGCATACCGAAATGAGCGATTCTCCTTGTGAAAGGGACCAGTTCTTTCAGGAATGCATTGGTCTCTGAACGGACGAGAATTTTTTCAGCAAATGAAACATAGGCGTCTTCGTACTCGATGTCGGGCTTTAGCCATGCCGTATGGACCTTTGCCTCTCTGACAGCTTTGACAATATATTGCTTTATTCTTTCAATGAAATCGGGATACTCGTCGTCTGAAAATGGAAGCGCTCCGATAAGCGTCTGGTATAAGAAGTACTCGTCATTTCTATCCGGAACGGCTGAGCCGTCGACACGTTTCTTTTTGCCCCTGTTTATCTTGATCCATGCCCGGATTTTTCTTAGCCAGTCGTCCGGCATCTCGGACAACACATTTATTCTCGCGCGAACGTCTTCGCCCCTTTTAGTATCGTGGGTCGAGGTGGTGTTTAAGGAATCCGGCCACAAGTCTTTCTTCTTCTTGTTGAAGGTGTGAAATTCTTCAAGCGAGCATCCAAAGTGGTCAGGTCGTCCACCCACCTCATTGAGTGACACAAGCCGGTTGTACACATAGAGTGTCGTATCTTCAACTCCTTTCGCCATGATCGGCCCGGTAAATTGCTGAAACCTCATGACAAAGAGGATCCAGCCCCTCTTCTCTTCATCAGAGACATAATCTGGGAAGTCCAGGAGAAGGAACCTTCGCAAGAACGTAAGCCCATGTAACAGGGCGGGGAAATTGGTCCTAGCCCTGTCCACTGCATCCAAAATGTATTTCCTGTCGTTGTCCGACACTACCACATGGTTGATATAGGTCCTGTAAACGGGAAACATCGCAAGAACTTTGGTCAAGGCTCTTTGTAGAGCATTTAGAGTCATGTCGCTTCCATGACGGTCCCGGCTGGAGATCTCTTTCAGGAGTTGAGCAAGGTTGTGGACGTCGCTTGCCATGTCTTCCTGGATTATCAGTCGCTTGTTCTCGGTCACTACATCTTGATACAAGTTCTTCGAGCCCGTTACACTCGAATAGATTCTGCTAAACGCTCGCGCATGCTCCTTTTGACAAAATACTTCGTTGACATAATTCGCAAAATCATAGCCGGTCGTTCCCTGCACTGGCCAGAAATGTGGCAGGTCTTCCTTGAGATTGAGTATTTTTTCAACGACGATATAGGTTGTCGGCGCCTTCTTTCTCAGTTCTTGAAGGTAGGTTGTCGGATCGAATAGACCATCGACATGGTCTATTCTTAAACCGGTTACGATTCGTCTCTTAATCAGATCGAAAATCAGGCCGTGCGTGTGGCTGAAAACGCTCTCGTCTTCCATCCTGAGCGAAATCAGATCATTTATACAAAAAAAGCGGCGATAATTTATTTCGTCCGCTGCCACTTTCCAAAATGAAAGTCTGAAAAGCTGTTGAGAAAGAAGGTCGTCAAGCGAGTTGAAGCTCTCTGGCTTCCCTTTTTCACCATTGAATGCCCGTACATTTTCGTCGATAAATGTTCTTATTGTGGTATTGGCTCTGTAGAGTTCCCACATAGTACGGTGAATCAATTTTATCTGGTTGGAGCGCTCCTCCGCGTCATCGCTGGAAGAAAGCGTCTTCAACACGTAGAGGATACCCAACACTTTGATAAAGTCGGGATCATCTGCGGCAAGTTTTCTTTTCAAACTGGCCAGGTTTTTAAAGAGATGGGGATAAGACTCGATTTGCAACGGGAAAGCCAAATCATAGTAAGCAACCTTGAATCCGTCAGGACCGTATGTGAGCGCAATTTCTCCATCCTCGAGACACTCTCCATAGAACCTGCCAAGAAATGGAGCGAGGAGTCTCTTGTTGGGCCCGTTAGGTGGATGCCCCCAATCCACGTCGAAGAAATTGAAATACTGCGAATTGTAACCATTCACAAAGATATCCATCAGGATTCCATTTTCCGAATTCATCGCCATATGATTCGGGACAATGTCTTGAATCCATCCCATGTTGCGCTTTTTCAGTTCCTCGGAGAGCAGTTCGAGGTCGGAAAGGCTTCCCAACTCAGGATTCAACTGATTGGAATCAACCACATCATAGCCGCTGAGACTACCCTTTGCGGCTTTAAAGATTGGAGAAGCGTACAGGTCTGATATGCCCAGGTCCGACAGATAGGGGACGACCGAAATCGCGGACTGAAAACCGAAGGAAGGACTGAACTGAATCCGATACGTCGCGGCTGGACTATCCATAAAGAGACTCTCCGATCTTGTGGTTCATCGCAGGTCTGCAATTTTTGAGGTCTCGGGGAGCCGAATCCAAAAGTTTCTGGCCAGGACCGTGCAGTCCCGTATCCAATCTTGAGCGTCTTTGTCACCCATGCCGGCCTTCACCTCGAAATCCGGCCAATTTGTGTGAACAAGGTTGAAGCACATGTTTTGGGTTTTCCAGATATTAACATCGAACGGTAATGTTCGGACTAGTTTTGCAGCCCTATTCAACCTCTCCATTCGTGAAAGGTCGTCAGGTTGTTCGAGAAGTTGTTCGGCCAGACGCTCAACGGCGACTGCCAGCAATAATCCGAGAGCTGTCGCATCCAGAGTTGCGCCGGCCAAACGAGCTTCTTCCAGAAGAGGTCGAACGACTTCGGGCTCTAGCCCGTCCCCTTGAATCGCATCACGAATCTTGGCGTTCAGGCATAAGTCCGCGGCCAAAGCCAAGCTTTTAGGCGGAGGTGTGTTGGACCCTTTCAGAAAGCGAATTAACGGAGCATGGTGCCCGTAAACGGAGCTATACGCAGCTTCAGCCTCGCGTAGCGTCGGCTCCATGATCATGTTCAGAACTTTTCGCCGCTCATCGGCAAAAAGCGAATTCAGAGCGTACATCGAACTCCCGAAGTACTTACCCAGCAACAGGATGGTCTTCGGGAAGTCAGCGACGGCAAAAGCCTGCGAAATCTCATTGACAAGCGCTCCATATTTTTGCGCTCCCTGATATTCGCCGGTGCCGCAGGCGATACTGTGATCACCAAGATGTAATACGCCAAAACATAAGCTTATAGATTCACGCGTAACCTCCGAAATGACCGTTGCCCGCCCGATTACAAGCCGTGAGCCTCCCGCCTGAAAACTGCGATAGTCCTGCCGGGTGGCGGAATACGAATAGATCGAGCTTCGTTCACCTATATCCTGGAACAGAGAGCTTATGGCATAGTGGGCCCCCACATTTTTCATGTCGAGCATAGCAGGCCTGACAAATTTCTCATAAATTGCTCGGCCGTCACCGTGTTCGGGTATATTACTTTTGGCAAGTTCAAGATGTTCGAGAAAATCATGCTCGAAGGAGCCGTTAAAAAGCTGGTCGGCCAATTGAAGCACTCTGCCGGCATACTGTATGACCTGAACCGTCTCAATACCCGAAAGCTCGTCAAAAAACCAACCACAACTCGTGTACATGAGCATTGCGTGGCGTTGCAACTCCATAAGCTTCAGGACGGTAATTTCTTCACTCGGAGTTGAACGGCCTGCTAGCGTGACGGCTCAGAAAGGCGCTGACTATGTCGGGTGATCGATCCACGATGATGTCGATGTATTCATCTCGCGCCGCCCACGGATCCTTTAGAAACCGTCTGGCCAATCGTTCATAAGCCGGATTCACGGCATCTCGGAGCCAGTCCAGCGCAGAGCGCAGGGGGGCTCGCCAAGCCTGGTTCCAACCCCGATGGCCCCCGCTGTTGCACCCGCAATCCGACCGCCACCGCTCTATTCCGTGAATGCAGCTCCACGAACTGTTCTCAAAGATCTCTACTTCGTGCGTCGGAGGTTGATTTTCTAGGTATTCGCCGTAATTCGTCAGTTTGGCATACCCATTGGATTCAATGTAGTGGAGAGCGTAAGCGAGCGCCATGTCGCCACCTCGATGGTGATGCCCATAGGTTTCTCCATCCGTTGCGATGGTAACGAGGCAAGGAGACGAATGGTCTTCGGGTAACTCGTACATCAGTCTGTTTGCGAACTCAACTCCACTGTTGAGCAATTCTTCAAATGCCAGGGCCTGTGAAATGGGACCGTCGTAGAAGAACAGATTCATGACGCGGCCTGACGGTAGTGACACTTGGTAAGCCATGGTATGATCGATTCTTTCACCACTCACATCTTGCCATTCATCACCGCCAATCGGCCGAACCCGATGCGCCTGACCAGGGGAGAGTATGGTAAATCTGATTTCGAGCTGCGCCATGATGTCCAGGGTTTCAAGATCTACAGCCGTCTCTGGCAGCCACAGACCTTCTGGCTTGCGTCCAAAGCGGTATTCAAAATCCTTAATTCCCCAGATAATCTGGGTTTTCTTGTCACGACTGTTGGCCAGCGGCATGATCATGTGATTGTAGGCTTGGGCCATAGCAGATCCGTGGCCTGAAAATTTTTCCATGCTCTGCTTGTCCGCCTCCAGAATTGCCGCATACGCGTCGGTGGCGTACTTCTCCATCCAGAGCAATACGGTTGGGCCAAAGTTGAAGCTTATGCTGGAATAATTGTTCACCAGTTGGACGATTCTTCCCTCGGGGTCCAGGATTCGGGACATCGCGTTTGCAGCGTAGCATTCAGCCGAAATCCGCTCGTTCCAATCGTGGTAAGGAAACGCTGAGTCCTGAATCTCAATTGCCTCCAGCCAGGGGCTTTCCCTCGGAGGTTGATAAAAGTGCCCATGAATACATATGAATCTGTCCATGATCTAATCTTTCTGTTCTAAATTAGAGACCACCAGAAGTTCCGAATCACTGTTCTTCATGATTGTCATGACCGTAGGTTTTCACCCAACATCTGAGAACTTCGGCTACGCTCCACGCCTGTGCGATGCAACCTCGGGGGGTATGCGGTTCCTCGGCGTTGAATATCTCGCTGATAAAACCGATTCCAGCATCCTCCAATTCCGTTGCGAACCCCAGCAGAAACCGCCGCGCCGCCGCCTTGTCTTGCGGATGCAATTTCAGCCATGCGTCAATGTATGGGCCGATGAGCCACGCCCAGACGGTGCCTTGATGATAGGCAGCGTCTCGAGAGCGAATATCACCGCTGTATGTCGGCTTGTAGTCCGGGTGATCTCGAGACAGCGATCTGAGTCCAACAGGAGTGAGCAGTCGTTCCGAGACCACATTCATGACGCTATCCCACCGTGAAAACTCCAGAACAGGATGACACAGGGAAATTGAGAGGACTTGGTTGGGACGGCACGCCGAATCATCGCCATCACGTCCGTCTACAACATCATACAGGTAACCGCCCTCCGAATACCAGAAGCGGTCGTTGAACGAAGCGTAAGTCCGAGCGGCATGGTCCGCGAGGTAAGCTGCCGCCTGATTTCCTTGTTCTTCGGTAACCCACGTTTCCAGCAGTTTCAGAGCGTTGTACCACAGAGCGTTGATTTCGACCGCTTTGCCCGCTCTCGGTGTTACGACCCAATCGTCAACCTTCGCGTCCATCCACGTGAGTTGATAACCTTCTTGTCCCTGAGAGAGAAGGCCGTCAGCGGGATCGACTTTGATGTTGAAGCGTGTGCCTCGAATGTGGTGATCCACTATGTCCAGAAGCTTGGGAATCAATAGCCGGAGTATCGCGCGGTCTTTCGTGATCTCGAGGTATCGTTCGATAGCGTGAAAAAACCAGAGTGTCGCGTCGGCGGTGTGGTACAGGCCTTGTTTCTCACTCTCAGGGAACATATTGGGGATGAGTCCATCCCGGATGTAATGAGCAAAGGTGCGAATAATGGAACCCGCCTCGATGTAGCGCCCCGTAGTCAACGTGAGCCCTTCGAGACTTATCATGGTGTCGCGACCCCAGTCTGTGAACCAGTGGTAGCCAGCTATAACGCTATGGAGTTCGTACCCGGTGGCTTGCGCGCGAGCAGCGTCTTCCTTGCGCCCCGCGGGTTTAATCACGAATTGATCTGCGGCCAGGACCAGTTCCGCAGATGTCCCCTGTACGTGACGCTGGATGCGCCAAACTAATGAGATGCTCACGGCGCTGTTTCTCGGCCAGGAAAGCCTCTTCAGGCTTCAGCGCAAGCATGGTCTCCCAACTGTGGCTCGACGCCACCAGCGCTACGTCCTGACTCTTTTGCAGATCAAGGTGAAAATGGCCCGGACTCCAAAGATTGCCCTTGCTATAGTAACCTCGCATTTCTTCCATCCAGAAATCGATCGGTTCAAGCGTTCTGTTGTCCACAACGAATGCTGGACCCTGACCATAAAGCGCAATGCGGAGCTGCCGTACAGGACCACCTGAGGAAATCTCGTAACGATTACGGCCAATAATAGTAATTGAGTAATCTTCCTCAATGGGAGTATCCGGAATCGCCTCATGCATACGGAAGTGTACATGCCGGCCATAATTCCAGCCTCACCGGACCGTCGCCGGACACCATGCGGTATATGATGTGCACGCTATTCTGCAAATGCGGGAGTAATAATCTTTTTTCGATCACGAAATTTCCTATTATGTAGAGCCAGACAGGAAGCCCGGATTCTAACCGAAATTCCGACAGGATCGGTGGGCCGTAAAACTGCGGCGGGCTGCCTGCTTTCATTTCCTGGCCGAGTCGCATTCTTGTTCCATCTGGAAGAACAATCTGCTCCGCCAGATCGTTTAACATTACTACTCGTCCCAAAGGAGCCGGAAGCGCAGAAATCAGGAGCCCGTGATAGCGGCGTGTATGAACACCGGACACAGTCCCTGAAGCATAGCCACCCAGTCCGTTTGCCACAAGCCATTCGCGTGTAAGCAACACTTCGGTTTCGACTGCGTCCTGCGTACGACAGGGAATGCTGTGGGCCAAATCGGTCATGACCAGCTTTCTCCAGGTTTCCTTGGTCCCAGGACCACTGCGGCGTGACCCGGGATCCTCCAGTTATCGTGAGTATCTGCGGGAGGGGTTCCGGAGCCTCCGTATGTGGGATTCTCGCTCGACCAAATGATTTTCCAACGCATGAATTCAGGTGGAGCCAGCAGGGGTTCAGGCGAGGGATTAAGGTGCAAGTCCAGGCCAAAATTCACCACCACCAATCTATCATCTCCATTTTCTCCGAAGAAGCGCAATACAAAGGCCTCCGGCCCCAAGACAGCGCCGTCTAGTCCGCGATATCGCTGGGAGCTAAACACAGGGTCCTCTCGTCGAAGCTTTATCAAGTCACGATGAAGGGCATAAATTCCAGCGTGGCTCTGCCGTTCTGACATATCGAGTTTTGCTTGTCTGAACAGGGCCGGATCCGAGGGATCAGGGAGCCGATGTTTCATGTCAGGAGCATCAAGACTGAAAAATTGTTGAAGGAATTCGATCCTCCCCTTGTGTACTTTCCCGGCCAATCTCTTTTCATGGTCCGCAAAATAATGAAATGGGCTGGATGCCGCAAACTCCTGGCCCTGGAAGAGCATCGGGGCGCCAGGACCTAACAGCATGAGAGCGGTCATTGCCCTGTAGCGCCCTGGACTGGTAAGGTTGTGGCATCGTAGCCCCCCGGCGGCGTTGGCGATCTGATCGTGATTCTGAATAAACGTTACGAACGTAGAAGGCTTTAGATCAAGACAAGGGGTCCCGCGACGTTTCTTTTGGTGTTTGTACCGCTGTCCTTGGAACAGGAAACCCCACTTGGCGGCGGAAATAAATTCCTGTGGGGCTCCAAAGTAATCCGTATAATATGCGGGGTTACGCCCAGTAAGAGCCACCATGGCGCTGTGGTGGAAATCATCATTCCATAAGGCGTCCATACCGTACCCGCCCTGATCGCACGGCCGCACCAGCTTCACATCTTGCGGTTCATTTTCCGCCACCAGAATAACGAAACGCTTTCCAGCGGCTCGGCGCGCAGACCGAGTTATGACAGCTAGAATATGTTCCGGTGAATGATCATAGATGGTTTGGGTGGCGTCCAGTCGCAAACCGTCCAGATGGAATTCTTCGATCCAATAGAAGGCATTGGAACTGAAGAAATCTCTCACGGGCTTGGCGGCGTGTCCGTCGAAATTGATCGCCTTTCCCCAATCCGTCTCATAACGATCAGTAAAATATTCATCGGAAAATTTCGACAGATAATTACCGTCCGGGCCCAGGTGATTGTACACAACATCAAGGATCACTCCCATTCCTAAGGAATGGGCTTTGTCCACGAATCGGCGAAAATCGTCAGGTCGTCCGTAAAGCCGCGTCGGAGCAAAAAGATTCACGCCGTCGTATCCCCAGCCAAAATTTCCCGGAAATTCGGCTACGGGCATTACCTCCACTACCGTTATGCCGAGGGAGGCAAGTTCGGGTAGCTCTCGGGCGCCGCTCTCCCACGTGCCTTCCTGCGTGAAGGTTCCGACGTGCATCTCGTACAATATCTGGCCATCTATCGAAACGCCCGGCCATTCCTGGTCCGTCCAGTTGAACAACCCCGGATCCACTATCTCTGACGGACCGTGCGGTCCCCTTGGTTGGAAACGCGAAGCTGGATCGGCGTAAACCTCTGTCCGCCCGTCCAGGCGATAGCTGTACAAAGTTCCGTTTTTCGCTCCAGCCACTAGCCCGGAGAAATACCCGTCAGCGTCCCGAACCAGATCAAAATTCCCGTCCGAATCACTGGGATTCGATGAGCCCTCCTCGATTACAACCTGTACCTCTTGACAAAGAGGGGCCCATACCCGGAAGTGCGTGGCCTCCCCTCCCCTTGCAACTTCGGCTCCCACTGGGAGTCGCCTGTTCAAGTCATCTACCAATTGGCAATTACCTTTCCCGTCACATCTGTTCACTCTCTGAACAGCTTTCGATAGTGATATCCGAAAATCATCAGCGTCACTGCCTCACGCAAAGACCGGCGATAGAACATCAAAGACTTTAGCAGTAGCTTCCAGTAGTAGATTTTGTTATTCCATTTGTCGAGAATGCCCATGTAGAGAATGGAATTGAGGAAAGCGGTCACTCCCAATAATGTTATCCTGCGCCGTCTCACAGGCTTGTAGGTCCCAAGAAACTCCAAAACCCTAGCGTAGTATTCCTTCGGGGAATAGAGGTAATTCAGGACTGCGTAATACCGCTGCCGAACGAGCTGTGAATCCATTTTTGGAATGAAATTCATGGCCCCGTCGCAATTGTCCCCGGAGCAATCTTCGAGAAGTCGCCCCTCCTCTTTGAGTCGCCGGTAAAGGCGGGTTCCCGGCAACGCTTCGAGCAGGCCTACCATTGCTCTAACCACTCCACTGTTTTGAATGAACTCAATCTGGCGCTCGAAAATGTCCGGCGGATCGTTGTCAAAACCTATTATGAAGCCACCCATCACTTCCATTCCGTTTCGTTGTATCGTCTTGACGGCTTCCACCAAGTCCACCGAACGGTTCTGGCTCTTGCCACATTCAGCGAGACATTGATCCGCCGGAGTTTCCAACCCGAGAAATACAGAGTCAAAACCTGCTTCGGTCATCAGCTTCATGAGTTCTCGATCTTGAGCCAAATTCACCGATGCCTCGGTGTACAGCGCAAAAGGAAAATCATTAGCCTCCTGCCACGGTTTGAGCGCCTTAAGGAACGACTTGACCTTCGATTGATTCCCGATGAAATTGTCATCCACAACAAACACGCTTCCACGCCAACCCATGTCGTACAGAATATCAAACTCCCGTATCATCTGGTCATTCGATTTTACCCTGGGATTCCGGCCATTAAGGTTGACAATGTCACAAAACTCACAATCGTACGGGCATCCTCTGGAATACTGAACGGACATCGATGCGTAGAGTTTCATGTCTATAAGGTCCCATCTGGGCAGAGGGGTCAAAGTGATGTCCGGCTTCTTCTCAGTTGTATAGACTCGGCGTGGGCTTCCGGCGACCAGATCATTCAGGAACAGTGGAAGCGTCATTTCAGCCTCATTAAGGACGAGATAATCGAAATCGTCAAAGCCTTCCGGACAACTCGTAAACAGAGGTCCCCCACCCACTATGGGCTTGCCCAAAGATCGGCATCTGGCGACAATCTGTCGCACTGACTCCTTTTGAACGATCATGGCCCCTATGAAGACCATGTCGGCCCACTTGATCGCTTCATCCGAGACGCTTTCAACGTTAGCGTCGACAAGCCTGAGGTCCCAGTCCCCGGGAAATATGGAGGCTACCGTCAGCAGCCCCAGAGGCACGTGAGCCGCTTTTTTGCGGATGAACTTCATAATGTGCTTAAAGCTCCAAAAAGTGTCGGGTATCGATGGGTAAATTAATAGCGCTTTCATTAATATGTCCTCACCAATCCGGCCAACCAATTGTTCATTTCTTTTGATGGCCGGGCTCCTCCTTCTGTTGTTGCTGAGGCGCCTGTGGCTGCGGGCGTTGCTGAGGCATTTGCTGTTGCTGGACGTGGGGCGGCTTGCTGCTGGCGCTGCTGAGGCTGCTCTCGTTGTTGTTGAGGTTGCTGCTGCTGAACCTGCTCGCGCTGCTGTTGCTGTCTATGCGACTGTTCAGCCTGCTGCTGTTGCTGTTGCTGTGTGTTGTTGTTGAACCTGCTCGCGCTGTTGTTGCTGACGCTGACTCTGCTGAGCTTCTTCTTGCTGGCGCCGCTTTTGATCGACCTGCTGTTGCTCACGTTTGTGTGTCTGTTCAGCCTGTTCTTGTTGGCGCTCGTGTTGCTTTTGTTGAACCTGCTCCTGCCTCTGTTGCTGTTGTTTCTCCTGACGTTGAGTTTGATCAGCTTGTTCTTGCTGGCGTCGTTTTTGATCGACCTGCTGTTGTTCCTGTTTATGTGACTGCTCAGTTTGCTCTTGTTGACGGCGCTTTTGCTCAGCCTGTCCCTGTTGTGTCTTCAACTGTTCAGACTGCTGTTCCTGCCGCTGAGTCTGCTCAGCCTGTTCTTGTTGGCGCCGCTTTTGATCAGTCTGCTTCTGACGCTCAAGCTGTTGGCTTTCAGTCTGTTTCCGGAGATCTTCCTGGCTCCCGCGTAACTGCGCAGGTTGTTGTCCTCTTTCCGGTTGTTGGCCAACCATCTCAGACTGCTTTTTTCGCTGCTCATCCAAAGCTTTTTCCAGCCCTTCCCGTTTTTGTTTGTCCTGTTCGATGGATAGCTGGCTCTCCAGATTTCGCCGTTGGCCGAGAAAGTCCAACCTGCCTGCCGGCCCGGCTTCCGGTGTTTTTCCAAGTTCTTTGAGTTGCCCGAGAAGCTCATCGCGTTTTCGAACATCCCCCTGTTTTGCAGCCTGCGTCGTTATAGAGTCGATCTTCTGGTTTGTGAGTTCCGCTCGTTTTCTCTGTTCGACCGATTGTCCGAGTTGCGCAACCTGTGTTTCCAGGTCTTTGCGCTTTTGTGGATTCGGGAATTTTGCGAGGTCTTGCTTCAACGAGGCAAGCTTATCTGGAGTTAGAAGATCCGCAGCATGGGGCGCCTCAGTTTTTGTCAGTCGCCCTAATTGCTTTTGAAGGTTTTGAATTTTTTTGGGATCCTGTTCTTTCGCGAGCTTCTCCACGACCTGTTTGACTTGAGTCTGTTTTGCGGGTATCGGGAGTTTCCCTTGAATCACATCCTGGTTGATTTTACTGAGTTCGTGCCTTAAAGCCAGACGCTTTTGAGGATCCCGCTCGTTGGCGACCCTAGAGCGCAGATCGATCAATTCCTTCCCTGCGACTCCCGCTAACTGCGCCTGAACATTGAGGTCGGTCTTCATTTTGTCGCGGAAATTTTGGACTACCTTAAGATTCTTGGGAGAATTGAAGGAACTTGAGACAGCCTGGAACAAATTTTGGCCTTGAGGTAACTTACTGGCGAACTTGTGTTCTTCCTGCTTCAGACTCGTCACATTCTTTTCGAGACGGTTCAGCCGCCTCATAGCCCAATCCTCTTGAATATTAACATTGGCCAGTTGGCGTTGAGCGTTCCACAACATACCCCTATTGCCGGAGAGTTGAGACAGGTATGCCAGATCACGGTACTGTCGTTGCTGAAGCCTCAAATCTGCCAGATAATACTGATCGCTATAAATTATGTTGTCCAGGATGAGGCGCCTCGCGTAGATCTCGATAACGGCAGGATCGAACCTCCAGCCGGTGAATGCGTCTACAGGTATGATCCAACGCCCCACACCCGGCAGTATTACTACAACGCCCAATCCCGGTTGAGGCTGAAGAACGCGGATATCATCGTACGGGTAGACGTCTTGGGATTCCCAGTCTTCAAAGTCGTAATCCGAATAAGAAGAGGATTCCGCATATCGTGGACCGGGAGAAACTCTCCGTTCGGCCACGCCCGGCTGTGAAGGCGTCACAGGGCAGATGTCCAAATTTGCGACTATAGTTCCGGGAATAGTCGTTCCATCCACAAGCCTGTTAAGATCCTCCGAAGACGAAGCCAGAGCCTCCAGTTTCGGCTTCCCATCCTCCACGTAAACGGTCTGGCAAGAAGAAAGGACTGTATCCGCAGGCCGAGTCAACGTCAAATTCTTGACCCGAACATTACCGGAAATGACCGTTATGACGGCTGTCGTTGGGATGTAAACTTCTACGATGAAATCCACTGGCTCATCACTACTAACGGGCTCAATGGAAGCCGCAGGGGTTAAGACCATGTAAGGAGCGCCTGAGCTTCCTACGCTCGGCTTGGTCACTCGAAGAAGACCCTGGGTCATTTCAATGACATCTGCCGGACCATGTTCAGTTTCTCTTGTAGCGAGGAACATGGAGGAAGAGCTGCCGAGCGAGTTCAGTAATCCCGTTTTCCACTTGAGGAACAGTTTTGCGTTTTCGCTCGTGCTCACCGTGTTCCACGCATCGACCACGCTCCCTACGGCCAGTTTTACCGGCTCCTTGTCTCTGTCCACAACCACGCTTGCGTCTCCCTGAATGCCTTGTACCGCAGCTTGCGGTGGACCCACTACCTGAGCGTTCGATGAGGCCGGAGCAGCCACTGTGACACAACACATCACGGCAAAGACAAGAGCTAATTTCATGCTTGCGGCCATTGAGATTTTCGTCTTCATGGATAGATCTCCCATTTTATTTCTTTTCAGTTCAAAGGCCGAGCTAGATCACTTAGCCCATGATTGGAACAGCGAGGCATACCCTATAATCGTCTTAGCTAGAAACTCAATCGTGTAATGTTATCTGCCGAGCAGACCTAATGCGCCTACTATGATCAAATAAATCCCGATGATCCATGTCACGAAACGAGGCGCTATGAGTATCAAAATACCGGCTATCAAAGCCACTAGCGGCTGCAGATGCAGATTAATGTTCATGTCTTCCTCCATGGGACAATCGCTTCGCAGAAGCTGCGTTTATTCTGATTCATATTTAAGAACTTCATTTCTAACGGCGTCCAAGAGACCTGGACCAGTTCTTCCACCCTTGCCAGCCTGATTTCCGGCGATAGAGCATAATCTCGACTAATCCAAGCAGGAACAGGAGTACCACCGCCCCGAGCGTCGCACTGATCAATGGCCCGATGAGCCCGTGAAAGGACAACCTCAAGAAGCTGAACAGAAAGCCCCCGATGAAGGCCCCTACGACTCCTACAATCAGATTGATAACCAGCCCAGTTCCTCTTCCTCTTATAATTTGTTCGGCCAGAAAACCGGCGACAAGTCCTATTATCAAGAACCCGATCAATGGCTCAATTGGCATATTGATTCTCATGTTTTCCTCCTGCGACAATTAGTCGATAAACAATGTACGTCCAGGAATTCGCCTGGTGTACTCCATCAATCGCTACGAGGCTCCATTGTTCAAATCATTTTCTGACTCTTCCGTACAGTGATTGTATCTTGCCGGCCAGTTGATTGATTTTTCCGCCAAGAACGCTGGAATACCTATGACTCCACCATCCCCATTTTTCGCGGACCTTACCTTTCAACTGCTTCACGTTTCCGACGAATAAATGCCGATTCATAGGATTTCTCCTTGTTAACAACTGCAATTACGCTCTTTTGGGCAGCCCAGTCACATTACGCTGGCTCCCGGCCGATCAGACCCCGGAAAGTTCTGAGAAAAAGTTTCGTATCAGGCTAGTTTTTTCCCCCAAAGAACTCGCGGATTTTCCCATACCACTCAGAGTCAGTGAAGTTCGGCCATTTCTTGCTTTCAAAGTTGGGCGCTTTTTCTAGCTGAACTTTGTCTATGTCTACAATGATCGTGTCCGCTTGAGCGCTTGTCTTCACGGATTTCCACGGAATGGGTATCAATCGGTCACCGGTCCCGAGCAAACCTGCGGGGGCCAAAACTATATAGTCGAGACATGCGTCTTTACTCAGTACTATATCTTCAATCTTTCCGAGGTCCTCTCCTTTTTGACTTATCACTTTTTTCCCAAGTATTTTACTTACTCTGTCTGCATGCTCCAGGGCGGTTTTTTCGCTTGTTTGGCTCTGCTCTGGGCTCGTCGAGGGTTTTTCATCGGTTTGAGCCTGGACGCTGGGGGTCTTGCCCACCTCTGGTTCAGCGGCGAGGGCTTGAGTTACAAATAAGGTAAAGACTGCCAGAAACAGCGTCATAAAGTTTCTCGATTTTTTCATCGAGTTTCTCCTTCCTGTTATCGTGATGATTCAAAAGGCGTCAGAGCGATGAGGACCCAGTCCCATTATTAACTACCAAACACTGAAATTACCGCTTTGATATGTCCATAATCGCTGAAGCCGAAAAGTCTAACGCTCCAGCACGATTAAAATACCAGCAGCGATAGCGAGCAGAGCCAATAAAACACTGACGACCGGATTACCGACAGATAGCGCTTGCAGCAGGCCCGTCACGATCAGCCAGATGCCAAGTAAAAGGAATCCCAATCTTTTTGTTACGTTCAGATTCATGTTGTTCACCTCCTTTTTTGAGAACCGCGATTCGTACTACGACAGGTCATTCCAGGGCTGCTACAGTCCGCGACCTTGAATGAGACTAATCACTATCACCACGAGCGCTATGACCAAAAGAATGTGAATGATTGCGCCCACGGGGTAGACGACTAAACCTAGTAGCCAAAGGATCAACAAGATTACTACTATAGTCCAAAGCATTTTTTCTCCTCCTTACATCGCTGTCTTGCGACGATCTAAATCCTTTTGTAAGAAAGGACCAACTCCTGACTGTTTGTTAGGCTGTTATCCGTTTCTCGACTCCGGGTATCCCGTATCAAACTTTTCTATGATGCAAGGCCTTTCTTGCCTCTTCCGCCAATTTCACGTAGTCGACACGTATGAGATCTAGCTCTTTTTCATCCAATTCCTCCAAATTCAAGAGCCCATTGTGAGCATCTTCCATCACACGAATCAACTCATCCAACTTGATATGTATGGCTTCGGAATCCCTATTTTGGGTATTCTGGATGAGGAATACCATTAGAAAGGTAACAATCGTCGTGCCAGTATTGATGACCAATTGCCAGGTGTCACTAAAGCTGAAGATCGGTCCTGTAATGACCCACACGACAATTACCGAAAATGCAAGGACGAAAGCCGACGGATGACCTGTGGCGCGTGCCGTCCATTTGGCGAAGCGAGTAAACTGAGATGTGGATTTTGTAGGTTTCATTTCAACTTATCCTCGTTCCGCGTAAGGCCGGCCGGGTGGCTACCAATTGCGCAGATGCTCGTCGAGTTCCTTCTCAGCTTCCTCACGTTTGAGCCCGTATTTCTCTTGTAACTTACCAAGTAAATGGTCTCGCTTCCCGGCAACGACTTCCAGATCGTTGTCCGTGAGTTTGCCCCACTTCTCTCTAAACTTGCCTTGCAGTTGCTTCCAGTTTCCTTCAATCTGATCCCAGTTCATGATTCGTCCCTCCTTATGGGGTGCGGCGTTAATTCGCCGGTTTTTTCGGGTTTCATGGTTAGAGACGGCCCGTCAATAGGAGCACGATCACGATGATCAGCACCACACCAAGGAGACCGCTGGGGCCACGCCCCCAGCTACGACTATATCCCCAGGTCGGTAGCGCTCCTACGAGCAAAAGGATCAGGATAATTACTAGAATAGTGCCCATTCTTTTTCTCCCTCCAGACTTTTAAGAATAGCGTCAGTGACATAACCATCACTGGAGACGCTTTTAGCCCTTATAATTCCGGTATGCACCTTGCGTGCCAATTAAGGCAATGGACAAGGTTTTCCATAAAAGCAACGCTATTAGATAGTTAGCCACAGCGATGGCCGTGGGTTGAAACAGCAAGGGGCGACAAGAAAGCGGTTAGTGTCCTATTAACAGGCCACCCAATTGCTGTCATTGTGTTATCAAGGGGTTATATATTTATCAGTGCCTGATGATAGGACACTAATGTGCGGCTTTGGACTAGTTTTCGCTCTCAACATGGGGGTCACTTTCTGTTATTCGTTCCGCCAGTACGGCAGATGAAAATCAATTTCACAAAATCGATGTAATATTGAGCAATTGAATCATGTTCTAGACAGCGGGTTAGGCGTCACCCCGCCGTGCATGTTGACCTCATCCGCTTCAGTGTTCTCCAGGATGCTCCGGGCTTTCTCCACCTCTTCTGTGCTCCCGTGACAGATTACAAGGAACTTGTCGGCTTTTATTTGGGTTTCATACTTGATGATACTGTCTTTTGGGATGCCTATACTGTATAACCCGGCGCCAACTGCGCTGACGCCGCCAACAACTACAGCTCCTTCGAGCGCCCCCACGATCCAGCTCACCAGTGGTCCCGCTACGGCAATGGGACCTATACCGGGAACGAAAAAAAAGGCGGCGCCGAACAGTAAGCCCCACAGTCCGCCCCAAAAAGCGCCGATCTTCCCCCAAGCCTTCATACGGTCCCCAGTATTATAGTATCCAACCACATGCTCATCAGAGTGATAGTCCTTGCCCACTACAGACAGCTTCTTCATGTCAAGTCCTGCCTTCTGGAGTTCCTTGACTGCAGCCTCTGCCGCTGTGTGGTTGTTGTACACTCCAGCGACCGCTCTGTTTCCTGTAACGTTCATAACTCTCTCCTTCGTGTTGTGATTCGGTTTTCGTTATGGATTACATCCCTTGCTTCCGCGCCAAATCCAGGCGACTCTGCCAAAATTAGTTAGCGCCGGAAGATTTTCAGGTCTTTTCCTTTTCCTCCGTCAATTAGGATTGCTCGTGCTTCTTCAGTTTTTGTGGGGCTTACTGCCTCACTTTGACCTGTTTTTACGCCCCCAGAGTATTGGCGAATAACAATGTTCAGGGGATCGGATTCAGAGAATCGGCTCTTAGAGTAAAACTGAACTGAACTTTCTCTTGCTAAAGTCCTCAGCCGTTCCTTCAATTGAGTCGTCAATCTAGCTCGAGCAGACTCTATTAAACGCATGTATTCGGCGAACAGATTCGCGGAATAAAGCTGTTTATAACCAGGGCTCTGAATAAGCGCATGGTACACCTTGACAAACCTTTCATGTTCGGGGGCTCCGGCGAGATTACTGAATACTCGATTAATTAATTCGCCATTCAATTGCATGGAATCTGTCGATGATTGTCGCGACAAATGCGCTAACATGGCTGTTCGTTTCTCAGCCTCATAGCAACGTTCTATATCGCGCCCCATCGATTCCAAGTCCTGTATCTGTTCGATCAACTGATAAGCGCTGTCATCGAATGGTATCGACAAATCCTGTGATCGAACGGTACCCGGCGTGATGATGATCGTCGCAACCAACAAGAGCGAGCCCAAAAGTTTAGTTTTAGTCTTCATTGTGTCGTAACCTCAGCCCCCGTTATTCAGTGAAATGAGCCCAAGAGCCAAATGAGACAAGATTTTCAAAATCTTTAGTGGTAACATGATCGGAGCCAAGCATGGCCTCAATGCAATGAAAAGCTTGCTTCCTCCAATGCTGCAAAGCGGCCGGATCAAAATCAGAGTCGAGCACATACCAGCCCGCAGCTATCAAATTGTCGATTCGTTGTTCGATAGGCATTGGAGTTCTTTCTATCAACAAGATTCCCCTGAACAACCTTCGCATGCACGACGCCTCCAAAGTGATACCTTTGCAGATGTCCACAGTTACAGAGCCTGGTCCTGAGAAATCAAAAAACGTTTCACACTATGGTAACGGAGATAGTATAACCCTTGCCGTAAATAGAGCACATTTCGTGCCAACTGTCCCACGCAGAACCATCCCCTTAAAAAACTTAACCTAATTGAATAGTTAGGTATAGCGGCAGAGTTTGGTGTGACTTACGAAGCGTCTACAATAGAAACTGGACCAGGGAAACGTGCCCGACAAACGGGCCGCACAATTCCTGATGTGTGTTTTATCAAGGGGTTAAGAATTCATGCAGTGTCTTAATGTAGGTCAATCGTCCCGGCCTGCGGTGCGATTTTCGCTCTCAATTCCGGATTGTAAAACCTCCCTGAGTTTCCTGTATGGGCGGATCAGGCTGTTTCTTGAACTGTAGTGGCCGAACAGTGAGTGTGCTTTGTTTTCGAGTTCGGGGATAATTCGCTGCGCTAGAGGCTTGCGTTGCGTTGTCACCACGAGGCTCGCGTTATCGGCCACACGAGACAGTGGGCGCATGGCAGTCAAGGGAGTGCCTTGGAGAGCGTTTTCATTGGTCACCAAGGTTTCTTCCGCGACTGACGAAATAATGCTTGAGGCCTGGATCAAAGACGCGATGTGATGAATGAAGAGAATGAGAGCGACGATCCCGCTGATCGCCGGCAGGATGCCGACAAACACTGCCAGGTTTGGGACGAAATCGCCCTCGTCGCCGCTGAGGATGGTGCGCAACACGATCAGGCAATAGGTGAAAATGCCCGCGAACATTCCGAGCACGACCTGCGTGACTGTGGCACGCATGAAGTTCCGCAGGATGTGCGAGGTGTATGGCTCGATGCCAGCATCGGGGTCATCAAGGTCATCGAAAACGTGATCCCCACCACGGTCATCATCGAACCGGCAATCGTGGACAACATCAGGAGCGCGCGAGCGGCGACGACATCGGATGTCAAATCGGGCGGTGTCTAGACTTTGGCAGGATCTAAAACCCGATATGCCAGCAGTTTCACGCGGTCGCTCACCAGGGCCCACACCAGCGCATACCCCCAAACGAACAGCGCATAACCCCAGCCTAGAGGTGTCATAAACAGTCCATAAACCGCAATCAGAGTCGCCAGCGTTTGCGTGCCGAGCACTGCCACCAATAGGACCTTGGCGGGGCGAATGGACCAGAACGGGCCACGCGTGCGCGTCAGGAAAATCGTGAGATGACCGGCCACAGACAGCATAAGATACATCATGGTCTGGAGATGTGGATGGTTGAGGTGAAAAACGCTGTCGCCAAGGTAAAATAGCCCAAAAGCCGCCACCGGGCCCATGACGCCCAGCACGGTTGCGATCCCAAGCACCACTCGCATGTTCCAGGCCTCTGGCTCGTCCTTGTAATGAACGTTGTCATAGGCGATGGACAGAATGGCTCCGTCGTTGAGCAACGCCAGCATCACGATCATTATCGCCGTCAATGGATAAAAGTTAAAGATCAGGATCGCCAGCGTCATGAACAACAGCACTCGCAGCGTCTCAGCGATGCGGTACATGGCGTAACTGTTCATCCGCTGAAAGATTTTGCGACTCTCCTTGATAGCGTCAATAATCACTGACAGGCCGGCCGACAGAAGCACGATGGCCGCAGCGGCGCGCGCAGCGTCAGTCGCGCCCGAAACGGCGACGCCGCAATCGGCTTTCTTCAACGCGGGGGCGTCATTCACACCGTCGCCAGTCATTCCGACGATGTGGCCGCGTTTTTGCAACACATCCACAATGTGGAACTTGTGTTCGGGGAACACCTGGGCGAAACCATCGGCGTTCTCGATGGACTCGGCCACCGCCGAAGACTCTTCCCGCTTTACGTCGCCCAGGCCGCTGGCGTCGAGAATATTTGCGCCCATCCCTAGCTTCTTGGCGGTTTCCTGGGCGATGGCCAGTTGATCGCCCGTAACCATTTTGATCTTAACGCCCATCTGGGCAGCGGTCGCTATGGTTGACTTAGCGTCTTCCCGTGGGGGATCGAACAGGGGCAACACACCAAGAAACTGCCATTGGCCGTCTCCCCCGGCCCGCGCCACACCCAACGAACGAAAACCGCGCACAGCGAATTCGTTAACCGCTTTGTCGACAGCGGACTTCACCTGCCCTGCATTGGCCGAAAGTTCCAGAATCACCTGTGGAGCGCCCTTCGTCACCTTGAATTCCTTTCCGTCGGCGCCCTTGACGGTGGCTTCGGTGCGCTTATGCACAGGGTCGAACGGCTGGAAATGAACCACCTGGTAGCTTTTCAATTCCTGATCATTTTGTAGGCCTCCCAGTACGGCCAGGTCGATGGTGTCCTTATTGTCGGCTCGCGACGCCAGAGCGGCGTTGAGGATGACTTCATCGGCGGGGACATTGTTCACGCTGAACGGGTCCCCCAGCGTCAGCTTGTTCTGGGTCAGAGTACCCGTCTTGTCTGCGCATAGGACGTCCACGCCGGCCAATTCCTCGATGGCCACCAACCGGCTCACAATCGCCTCTTTCTTGGCGAGCAGGCGCGCGCCGACCGCCATCGTCACCGACAACACCGTCGGCATCGCCACCGGAATCGCTGCCACCGTCAGCACCAATGCGAACTGCAAAGTGGTGAGGATCGGGTCGCCGCGGAAGATCGCGACGGTGATAATCACCGCCACCAGGGCCACAGCTAGGAGTATCAGGAAATTGCCAATCTTCAGCACCGCGCGTTGAAAGTGGCTGACGGTGTGGGCTTCCTGAACCAGTTGCGCAGTCTTGCCGAAGTAGGTGTTGGCGCCCGTGGCATAGACCATCGCTCCAATTTCCCCCTGACGAATGATCGAACCTGAAAAGACCGCCTCGCCGGGTTTTCGGGTGGCGGGCAACGACTCTCCCGTCAGCGCGGACTGATCCACCTCCACCGGGTCGCCCTCCAGCAAGCGCGCATCGGCCGGTACAATATCCCCCAGGCGCACGCGGATAACGTCGCCCGGCGTCAGTTCGCTCGCTGGAGCTGTGATCCACTTGCCATCACGTTTTACCCGGGCATTGATGGCCAGCTTGGCCTTCAGGGCGGCGATGGCGTTTTCGGCCTGGTGCTCTTCCCAGAATCCGACCACTGCGTTGGCCACAAGCAAAATGAGGATAATGAAAAAATCCGGCCAGTGCCGGACCACGCCCGATAGAATGACCGCCACTTCGATCATCCACGGGATGGGACCCCAAAAATAGGTGAGGAATTTCAGTAACAGATTGGTTTTCTTTTCTTCAATCTCGTTAGGTCCATATTGGGTCAGCCGTTTCTGCGCCTCAGCTTGACTTAGGCCGTCGGGCGTCGACCCCAATTTTTTCTGCAGTTCCTGCATAGGAAGAGATTTTAAATCGTCCTTGGCCTCAGGCTTCGCCTCGGGCTTATCCGCGTTCGGTTTCACGATGACTATCCTCCTCTTCTTGGCGCCACCACCGAGTCTCGGTCCAGAGGGGCCATGGGAAATCGATGGACAAGCGTCGTCGGAAATCTCATTCACGGTTTCGAATTCCCGAAATCTGGACCGTTATACCTTTGCTTCCGGATGGTCGGCCACGCCTCCCGGCGGCAAAATATGCGGCACATCAAGGCGCGCCACGCCAATTCGGTTGTCGGCCATCCCATAATAGACGTCGAAGCGGTCCGGTAACCCAAGATCGTCGCGCCGGTCGATTCCGGTTGGGAACACGACGTTGGCTACGGTCCCGCGGCGTTCTTGCGCCAGCTCCGGCTTCAAAACCGGTTCCGTCGAACGATAGCGGATCACGCGTGGATGCTCCTTCGAGAGCACCATCACCCCGGCCGAGTAGCATAACTGGCTCCCGTCGTTGCCTGGCGCCGCCATTTCGCTCACGCCGTGGTAAACGATCAGCCAGCCGTGCCTGGTCAGGATGGGCGGAGTGCCGCCGCCGATTTTGAGCCGCTCCCAGGGCGATACCGGAGTGGCCAGTCGGTGATGCGAGTTAAACAGGCCGAGGCGATTTGATTCATGGCCTTTCAATGCCATCGGGCAGTAGGAAATCCAGATGCTTTCCCGATCGAGATCTACCTGTCGGCGCGTGGGATGGTAGATGGTTTCCTCCGGACGAGTGCCGGGAAAAAGCGGCCGGTGGAGGATGCCCATCTGCATTTTCCCGGCGTGATTGGGAATGGCGGCGGGGAAGAGGCTAGAGTCCTTATCATCGACGCCGTCGAATTCGATGCCGTGGTACGGATCAAAGGTTGCGAGCCCCAGGCGCTGCCAATGGAAGAGGTCCTCCGATAGGGCCAGGGCGATTCTTGGGCCTTTGGGCGAAAATGCGCTGTAAGTCATCATGTAGCGCCGGAGCGGCTCTACGAATGTGATGCGAGGGTCTTCGCAGCCCCCGCCGCCGTCAGGTCGCCGCTCATAATCAGCTTCAGGCTCGAGCGCAATGCCGAGGCGCTCAACTCCGGACGGATCGCCGGCTTCATTGAAGCGAACCCGTGCAATGCCGATGCGCGAGTAATTGCCCCTCGCTACGAGCCTAGGAAACAGGTAAAGCTCGCCATCAGGGCCACGAACGGCAGCCGGATTCAGGACGCCTTCGATCTCCTGGGAATTACCGGGTTCCGGCTCCATCAACAACCCCAGGCGGTGCAACTTAAATCCACTCATCAAATCCTCCCGCAAGGTCACGCTTTCTGATCGATATCTAAACATGCGATGATTGCTTCGGTAACCCGTTTAGTCTCATTGGGACCTCGAACCGGTATAGAAACAACACCTGCTTCTTCGGCGGGATAGTCGTTTCCCCCCACGAACAATGCGTCACCTATGAAAATCATCTCTTTCAATGAAATGCCAAGGATGTCTCGCAGCTTTCTGACTCCGTAGGCTTTGTCAATGCCAGGTTTGGTGACGTCAATGGATGTCGCGCCGCCCAACCGGACAGAAAACTCGGGAATAAAAGTGTCAAGGATTGCTTTGATCTTCTTCCGCTTGGTGAAATCAGGGTCCCATTTGTCCTTTTCTTTCAGGGGGGCCTGCTGGCCTAATGCGGAAAATGTTACCTGGCTACCCCGGTCTTCAATTATCTCTCCCCAAACCTTTTCGACCTTAAAGCCCGCTACTCCGATAGCCTTCTTTAGAGAGCTGATGATTTTCTTTTTTTCGTCCGCGGTGAAATCTTCTGAATAGATCTTTTTCCAGTCCCCTGCGTATTGGAAGAACTTTGTTCCACATGTGGGAAGGACGGATAGATTCACCAGGCGTTTGTCATGAGGAAGATTTGAGAGCAGTTGTTTTTCAAACTGAGGCCAATCACCTCCGGAAATCACGGCCACTTTGACAATACCGAGAAGCTTATGCAGGAGCCCAGACATTTCGGTATCAAGAGCCGATTTACTCTCAGCAAGTGTGCCGTCCAGATCAAAAACAATTAGCTTTTTCACTATCCTTCCTCCTTTGAATTATTGCTATCTCAATTAGAGTTTTGGACCCGACGAACCACCCCGCAGTTCCCGTGTTGTAAACTATTCCGGTAGCGCAATTTCCAATAAGCTGACTGCGATACTCGGCCGAAAACCGCACGCTCCGACCACCGCAGGCAAGAGCAATACATCGCCTTTGCCAACGGCATAACTGGCTCCGCCGTGCTCGATCTCCCCTGAGCCCTCGATGCACACCAGCACGCGAGGCGTTCCCACGGCGCCGACGGTAAACGGCGCTTCTCCACGGAGTCGCCACAACTTAAAATGTTCGCAAAGAAAGAGTCTCTCGCGCCACACTGGCGTCGTCTCCTCCACCACGGGCGCAACCGGACCTACAGCGCCTTGCGTAAAATCAATGCAGGCCATCGCTTGATCGACTTGCAGAGCGCGACGCTGGCCTGTTTTGGCGTCAACGCGGTCCCAGTCGTAAAGACGAAACGTTACGTCGCTGTTTTCCTGAACCTCGAACACCACGACGTCGCCACCCAGAGCGTGAACCGTCCCAGCCGGCAGAAAGACGCCGTCACCGGGCTTCGGAGTGAAGCATACGAGGTGGTCAGCCACCGTTCCGTTTGTGAGCGCCCGCCGCAGATCGTCTGCCGTGGAGCCTGGCTTCAGGCCTGCGTAGACATGGCTTTCTGTCCCAGCCTCCAGAACAACCCACGCTTCGGTCTTCCCTGTCTCGCCCGCCGGCAGTAGGTCCGTATGGGCATCCGCGGGATGCACCTGGACCGACAGCATTTCACGCGCGTCGAGGAACTTCAGCAGCAGCGGGAATCGGCAAAAACGCTGGGCCAGCTTACCAAGTAATTGTTCCGGAGACTGCTCCATCAATTGACTGATGGTCCGCCCTTTGAGCGTTCCATTGGCGACTTGGCTCCTATGGCCATCGCGGTCGCTGAGTATCCACGCTTCGCCTATGGGGTCGTCGTTCGGCAGCGGCGCGGTGAGCAGGTCAGCCAAACGCCGACCGCCCCAAGGCCGATACTGGTAGATGGGTTCGAATCGTAGAGGATACAGAGGTATTTGAATAAAGGCATGTGTCTTTGTTGTCATGCTCATGTCCTTTCCATCGCGGCATTGTATTCGCCACGGCGAGCAGCCCGGTTGCAACTGGCTCGATGATACAGAGCTTTCTGCGCCGCCAACACGTGGCCCTCCTCGCCTTGCCAAATCTCCAATGCCGGTTGCTGAATGGCGCGGCCGAACGAAAACGCCAACGCCCAAGGGAGTCGCGACTTGAATCTGACATTCATAGCATTCAAACGGGCCGAGGCCAGTTCACTGGATTGGCCGCCGGACAAGAACGCAATCCCCGGGACTGCAGCAGGGACGGCTCGCAATAGACATTTCACCGTGGCGTCGGCCACCTCATCCACCGCCTCCTGCTTCGGGCAGGTTAATCCTGGAAGCGCCATATTAGGCTTCAAGATCATGCCTTCCAGCATCACCCGTTGCATGTGAAGCTGGTTAAAAACTGTTCGCAGAACTTCCTCCGTTACCTTGAGGCATCGCTCCAGGGTATGATCGCCGTCCATGAGCGTTTCCGGTTCAACGACGGGGACCAGTCCGGCTTCCTGACACAACGCGGCATAGCGAGCCAACGCCTGAGCGTTCGCCTCAACGCAACCACGGCTGGGAATACCATCTGCGATGGTAATCACGGCTCGCCACTTGGCAAAACGGGCTCCCATTTGAGAGTATTCAGCCAGGCGGTCGCGCAATCCGTCCAGACCCTCGGTTATTTTCTCTCCGGGATGACCTGCCAGGCCCTCTGCGCCGGCATCAACTTTGATGCCGGGAATGATTCCCGCATCGGTGATGACTTTGACAAAGGGGACGCCATCTTTCCTGGACTGACGGATGGTCTCATCATAAAGGATGAAGCCGCTGATAAACTCACCCAAACCAGGAGTGGTCACAATCAACTCCCGATAGGCCCGCCGAGCCTCCTCGGTCTGGGGAATCCCTAAACTGGCAAATCGCTTGTTGCAGGTTGGATTACTTTCATCGATCGCCAGCAAGCCCTTGTCGCCGGCGACCAGCGTTCTCGCTGTGTCTATAATCTCTTGCGCATTCATTTGGGGTCGGCTCACTTCCTGTTTCAGATTTTAGGAATGTCTTGACCGTGCTTGTCGATGTACTGCTTGTGCTCGATGAGCTTGTCCTGGAGTTGCTGCTTCAGGTAGTGGTCATGGTTTTGCATCCACAACGGTTTGAGGAAATTGGCGGAATTGATTTTCATATTCATTGTTTCGGCCATACCAGCAGCGCTGATGGCGTCGGTTGATTTGGGAGGCTCTTCTTTTCGAGTCTTGCTTTCCGCCTCAAGCCAGTCTTGATCTACTTGGCCATCGAGGGGGCCTCTCTACTCGTAGAGTTCATCGGCCCGTGTGGCTATCAGCGGTATAAGATCGAATAGCTTCTTGGGCCACAGCGCTAGGAACGCGCCATTTGATCATACCTACCTTCAAAGCGTCGTTCACGCCGAGGCACGCGACCATGGAATAAACAAATATCGCAAGCATCTGCCAGCCAGGCAGTGGCATGAGTCCCGGGAGACCCACCAACGTCACGACGGTACCCATGAGCGCGTCCACAGCGAGGGCTGACAGTAAGATTTTGCTGGGCGGCGTCGCCCAGAACCAGTGGCGCTCCCGCGCGGACACAACGGTAAATACGGCAAAGTAGAGCAGCATGAGAAAGCTGAAGGTGTAGAGAGCATTGTTGTTGGTCGCTAACCCGAAATGCGACCAACCGATCCACAATAGGAGGAGCGTCTCAGCGACCATCGCGACACCAAGAGCCACGGAAACTGCAATGAAGCCTCCGATGTTCCATGTTTCGGGTTTTTTTGATGGCCTAACGTTGTCGGTGGCAAGAGCGATCTTCGCGAAGTCCAGCATAAAGACCAGCATCAGCATTACAAAGGCTGAAACGACGAACTTACCTGTTACCACGAACGCGATGGCCACGAAGGCCGCAGTGAGTATTGTTTGGCTGATCTTGTTAATGATCCACGTCAAAACACGCTGATAGATCGTCCGCCCTTGCTCGACCAATGCCACTATGTTGATCAGTCCGGGTTCGGTCAGAACGACGCTCGCAGCGCCCTTGGCCACGTCCGTCGCCGTACTGACCGCAATGCCGACTTCGGCAAGGCGGAGGGCGGGCGCATCGTTAACCCCGTCGCCTGTCATGCCTGTCACGTGGTTCGCTGCCTGCAGGTGCTGCACCACGATGTACTTATCCTCAGGATACACTTCGGCAAAACCATCGGCGCCCGCCAACAAGTCAACCGCCTCGTTGCCAGCCTGTGCGGCCGCTGCCTTCAGATCCGCCACGCGCCGAATGTTAGGCAGCCCGACTCCCTGAGCGATCTCCCTCGCGACAGCTAACGCATCGCCGGTGAGCATCTTTACCGGGATGCCCAAGCCTCGAAGTTCGGCGATAAGCTGCTTGGCGTCTGGTCGAAGCGGATCATATAGCGTCACCAATCCGAGCAAAGCGGGGGTACCCGTCTCTGGACCGCGCGCCACCGCTAGCGTCCGATATCCCTTCAGCGCCGATTCGCTGACCTGCGCCTCCAACGCTTCGATCGAGGAAGCCTGAAGTCCGCAGCCCTCGGCGACGGTTCGGACGGCGCCCTTTATCACACGCAGGCGCTGCCCGTTTTGTTCGACTACGGCTTCCGTCCGACGGTTTTTCGCATCAAACGGCGCGAAGGAGACCCGCGCGACATTGGGAAGGCCGTCGAAGATGTGCCGCTCCCTTGCCGCTGCCAGGAACGCTAGGTCAATTGGATCCTGGTTGGCTTCCCGAGACGCGAGCGCTCCGGCAAACAGCACGTCGGTTTCAGTCGCGTGCTCCAGAGGGATCACGCCGGTGACCGCCATTTGATTCATCGTGATCGTACCGGTCTTGTCCACACAGAGTACGTCCATCGTCGCGGCATCCTCCGCTGCGCTGAGGCGGGTAACCAGCACGCCGCGTTTGGCCAGCTCCTTCGACCCAACAGCCATGCTAACAGTGAACATAACTGGGAGGGCGACAGGCACAGCGCTCATCAACAGTACCGAGCATGAGCGGGATCATTTCAATGAGCGGCGCTCCGCGGATTAGCGACAGCACGATGACCACAACGAGAAGCGCACTGACAATAACGAAAAGCCACCGGACAACCTTGGCCACGACCGCTTCGATGTGAAGTATCGGACGCGCCTTCTGCACCAGTTCCGTGGTGCGGCCAAAGTATGTCTTCGCCCCAGTGAGCATCACCACGCCGTTGCCTTCGCCCCGGCGGACGACGGACCCCGATGAAAGCGCTTCGCCGGGCGTCTTGTTCGCGTCTTTCGATTCACCGGTGAGCGCCGACTGGTCCACAGTCAACGATCCCGTCAGGAGTTTCACATCCGCTGGGATGATATCGCCGGATCGCACACGAACTATGTCGCCAGGGACTAGCTCTCGGGCAGGAATGACCTGCCAGCTCGAATCGCGTCGGACGCGCGCGCTAACCTGCAACCGTCGCCGCAGCGCCTCAACCACACCAGCGGCCCGGCGCTCCTGGAGGAAGCTCAACACAGCGTTGATAACCAGCAGAGCGCTCACCATCGCAAGGTCCGAGTATTTCCCGAGTACCGCAGACAGTACCATGATCAGTTCGAGCATCCACGCGGAGATTCCCCAGAATTTCCCGATGAATTTGAGGACGGGCCGATCCTTTTCTTCGGCCACTTCATTGTATCCGTGATCCTTCCGACGGAGGTCTACCTCAGCGTGGGTGAGTCCAGTGTCGGGCTTGACATGGAGCGCAGCAAGGGTGTCGGGAATCGACGCGGAAGCAATGTCAGGGGCTTTGGCGTTTGCCGTCTTCACGTGCGCCGACTCGGCTTCGGATTCATTTGGTGTCTTTCTCATGGGGCATATACTCTTTAGGCGCTCCACTTCCAGTTCCGGATTTCCGGCATGTCTTGGCCATGCTTGTCTATGTACTGTTTGTGCTCGATGAGCTTGTCCTGCGTCATCTGCTTAAGATAGGCGCCCTTAGAGCCCAAATGCGGCAGGCGATCGACCACGTCTTGAACCAGATGAAAGCGGTCCAGGTCATTCTGCACCCTCATGTCGAAGGCCGTCGTGATAGTGCCCTCTTCCTTGTAGCCCCGGACATGGAGGTTGCGGTTGGTCCGGCGGTAGGTCAGTCGGTGGACTAACCAGGGGTATCCATGGAACCCAAAGATGATGTGCTTATCTTTGGTGAAAAGCGAATCGTAATCCGTGTCGCTCAGCCCGTGTGGGTGCTCGCTTTTAGACTGCAGCTTCATCAGGTCGACAACATTGATCACCCGGATTTTCAGATCGGGCAGATGCTCGCGAAGGATGGAAACAGCGGCCAGGATCTCCAGCGTCGGCGTATCGCCGCAACAGGCCATTACCACGTCCGGCTCGGCGCCTTGGTCGTTGCTGGCCCATGGCCATATACCAATTCCTTCCGTGCAATGCACGACCGCCGCGTCCATGTTCAGCCACTGGGGCAGCGCATGTTTTCCCGCGACCACCACGTTGACATAGTGTCGGCTGCGCAGGCAGTGATCAAAAACCGACAGCAGGCAATTGGCGTCGGGCGGCAGGTAAACACGCACGATGTCGGCCTTCTTGTTGATCACGTGGTCGAGGAAACCAGGGTCCTGGTGCGTAAAGCCGTTGTGGTCCTGCTGCCAGACGTGGGAGGCGAGCAGATAGTTCAACGAGGCTATGTTCCGGCGCCACGGCAGTTCCGATGTGACCTTCAGCCACTTGGCGTGCTGGTTAAACATCGAATCGACGATGTGAATAAAGGCCTCGTAGCAGTTAAATAACCCGTGCCGTCCGGTGAGCAGATAACCCTCCAGCCATCCCTCGCATTGGTGCTCGCTGAGCATGGAGTCCAGCACGCGACCGGCGGGCGAAAGGAATTCATCATTCTTTACCTCCAGGGCCTCCCACTGACGATTGGTAGCTTCAAAGACCGCGCCCAGGAGATTCGAGAGCGTCTCATCGGGACCGAAGATACGGAAATTACGCTGATCCTGATTCAGTTTGGTTACGTCACGCAGGAACTTACCCAGTACGAGCGTATCTTGGCCGTCTACGGCGCCTGGCGAGGGCACATTGACTGCATGGACATGGAAGTCCGGCATTCGCAGGTCGCGCAGCAGAATGCCGCCGTTGGTGTGGGGGTTGGATCCCATTCGCCGATCGCCCCTAGGGGCCAGTTCGGCCAATTCCGGCATGAGTCGACCAGCCTCATCGAACAGCTCTTCTGGCTTGTAACTCTTCATCCAGCTTTCAAGCTCTTTGACATGATCGGGATGCTGGGAATCCACCAGAATTGGTACTTGGTGCGCTCGGAACGTGCCCTCAACTTGCAGCCCATCTACAACTTTCGGTCCCGTCCAGCCTTTGGGTGACCTCAGGACGATCACTGGCCAGCGCTGCCGAGTGGTGTCATTCTTTTTTCGCGCATGGCTTTGGATTGCCTGAATGTCCTCGATTACTTTTTCCAAAGTACTGGCCATTAGTTCATGCATCTCTTCCGGTTCTGCGCCTTCCACAAAGTGAGGCGTCCAACCGCAGCCTCGTAGAAATTGATCCAATTCCTCATGCTCGATGCGGGCCAGGACGGTCGGATTGCTGATCTTGTAACCATTGAGGTGCAGGATCGGCAGCACGGCTCCGTCGGTAATTGGGTTCAGAAACTTGTTGGACTGCCAAGCGGTCGCCAGCGGTCCAGTTTCCGCTTCACCATCGCCAATAATGCAGGCGACGATCAGTTCGGGATTGTCGAACGCTGCCCCGAAGGCATGGCTGAGCGAGTAACCTAGCTCGCCACCTTCGTGAATCGACCCCGGTGTCGTCGGCGCAACATGGCTGGAAATCCCACCGGGAAACGAAAATTGCGTGAACAGCTTTTTCAGTCCGGCTTCGTCCTGACTGATGTTTGGATAAAGCTCGCTGTAAGAACCTTCGAGGTAAGTATTAGCCACCAGCGCCGGGCCACCGTGACCCGGACCGGCGATGTAGAACATATCCAGCTCATGCTCCTTAATGACCCGGTTCAAATGCACATATATGAAGTTCTGGCCCGGCGTTGTACCCCAGTGTCCGACCACCAGTGGCTTGACGTGAGACAGTTTCAACGGCTCCTTCAGTAGAGGATTGTCGTAAAGATAAATCTGCCCGACTGACAGATAGTTCGCGGCGCGCCAATAAGCGTCCATTTTGTGGAGTAGTTCAGGGGAAAGAGTTGTTGTATTCATGGTTCAATTCTCCTTTGTTGGGCCAAGGCTGAGAACGCGGCAAACCGTCTTGGCTATCATGTGTTCTTCGTCCGTGCGCATGACCCGGACGGAAACCCGGCAGGCCGCCTTGGAAATTATGTCCGCATTCGCCACGTTTTGTTTCTCTTCGAGTTCTATTCCAAGAAATCCCAGTCCATCGCAGATCCGGGAACGGACTATGGGCGCGTTCTCTCCAATACCACCAGCGAACACCACCGTGTCCACTCCCCCCAACGCGGCGGCGAATGCGCCGACCCATTTTTTTACCTGATAACAAAACAATGCGACCGCCTCGGCGGCACGAATGTCCTGCGTTTCAAGGTCGAGCAAGTCACGCATGTCGGAACTGATTTCTGACACGCCGAGCAGCCCGGACTGGAAATTTACCATTTCATTGAATCGTTTTGCGTCAAGGCCTTCAGTGCTCGCCAGGTACCAGACCAGTCCTGGATCGAGGTCTCCGGACCGGGCGCTCATGGGTACCCCGGCTGTCGGAGTGAAACTCATGCTCGTGTCCACGGGTTTACCGTGACTTACGGCAGCCAAGCTCGCTCCATTACCGAGGTGCGCCAAAATTACCCGGCCTTGCGCCGCTCCAGCGCCACCCAAGCGGGCCAGCTCTTCCATCAGAAAAGCATACGATAAGCCGTGAAACCCGTACCTCCGCACGCCCTGCGCTTCGTACCGGCGCGGGATTGGCAACAACCGGGCCACGCGCGGCAGATCATGGTGAAAAGCCGTGTCGAAACAAGCCACTTGTGGCAAGTCAGGAAACCGGCTATGAAACGCCTCTGTCAACTGGATTTCTTCCGGCAGATGCTCGGGATCGAATGGCTTGAGTAGACGCAATTCCTTGACCATTTCCTTGGTGATCAACTGCGGGTCGCTGTACTTCGGTCCGCCGTGCACCACCCGATGTCCCACCGCTGTCAATCCACCATGTCCGATGCGTTCCTCGATCCAATCCATTAGAGCGCCCACCGCCACTGTGTGGTCAGGGGCCACCAGTGATCGTGAAAAGTTGTCCGCCTGGTTCAATCCTTTCACCCTCAAGATGGATTCCGGCAGTCCAATCCGCTCGATCGCTCCCTCCAGAATCCGTCGGAGTGAGGGGCCGGCCTCGAACAGAGCGAACTTGACGCTCGACGAGCCGCCATTGATTGTCAGGATGCGTGGGTTAGCTGGTTTCATTGATGATCCCACCCTTGGCAAGAGACACCCTACCAATATCCTGCAACACGCAGGTAATTGCAGTCGGTTTCTTCAACATCTTCTCTTCCGTCGATCGCATCACCGTTGCCACAAGATTTGCTCGGTTTCCAATGGAACAGCGACGCTGTCGTGGAACGGTATGACACGCGCCGTATAGTCCGTCGCCGGGCGGGTGGCGGATACTGACGCCGTGTAAACGTAGCCGCCCAATGTGGCCGCAAGTTGTCGAACGGCCTTCATCTCCTGTCGTACCGGATCTCCACCGTTCACGGAGTTGGAGTAAAGCTCCAGTCGCACGGCATCCGGGTCAATGTCCCCAAGATAGACGTGAACCTCAAATACGTGCTGCGTCCCCTCAGTCGCAACCTTCACTTCGCCGAAGCGCAGCGAGGCCCATTTCTGTTCCAGAGCGTGTTGCCATCCGATGATTTGTCTGCCTATTGCGCCTTTATTGGCAGCCCGCTCACGGTAGTTTGCGGCGCCAGGGAGGTAGTGTTCCTCGGTGTATTCGCGTACCGAACGGTTCGCGGAGAATTGGCATGTCAACCGAGCCATGCTTTCCCGCATCCGAGTAACCCATGCGGTTGGAATACCGCTGTCGTCACGCGCATAAAACTCCGGGATCACCTCCCGCTCGAGCAAGTCATAGAGAGCGTCGGCTTCGACAGCGTCCCAAGCCGCATCGGCGCCATGATCCTGTCCGTCTCCCAATGCCCACCCGACTTCGGGCGTGTATGCTTCCGCCCACCAGCCGTCCAATTCCGAAAGATTGACTCCCCCATTGACTAGTACCTTCATGCCGCTGGTTCCGCATGCTTCCCAAGGTCGCCGCGGCGTGTTGATCCAGACGTCCACCCCCTGAGCCAGGCGCTCCGTTAACAGCATGTCGTAATCACTGAGAAAGATCACATGGGGTCGAGCCTCGGGCCGGCGGATAAAATTTATCCATTCATGGATCAAGGCCTGCCCCTCCTGGTCTTCTGGATGGGCCTTGCCGGCGATGATGAGTTGCGCCGGGCGCTGAGGATTGGTTAACAAACGAAGCAGTCGTTCTGGGTCGTGCAGCAGCAGGTTCGGCCTCTTGTAGGTCGCGAAGCGGCGCGCAAAGCCGAGTATCAATGCGTTGGGATCAAATAGATGTTTCGCTCGCCTCGACCGCTTCGGGCGACGCTCCGGAGGCGGCCAGTTGATTTGACAATCGCTCGCGAGTGTATTCAACAAGGGACTTTCCGGCGGCGGTCCGGAATTGCCAGAGCGTGGCGTTGGAAATGCGGCTAATATCCTCCTCCAGGGTTTCCGTCGGCCCGAGCCATCGGTCTTTTCCGCACGACTTCCGTCCAGAGACAGTCCGACTCCGCGGAGTCCCAGCTCGGCATGTGAACTCCGTTGGTGACGTGCCCGACGGGGACCTCGTCCATTGGCCAGCGCGGAAAGAGAGGCTCAAATAGATCCCGGCTGACCTTGCCGTGCAACCGACTCACGCCATTCACCGCTCCGCTCCCCCGGATTGCCAGATAGGCCATGTTGAAACTCTCCGATGTGTCATTAGGATTCTGGCGGCCTAGAGCCAGCAAGTCGTGAAGAGTTATGCCGAGCTTCTGCTCCGCATAACCACCGAGGTATTGTTCGATGAGAGCCGGGTGCGAAACGGTCAAAGCCGGCGGCCACTGCCGTGTGGGTAGTGAAAAGGTTTCCCGCTCGAGTGACGGCCAGAGCGACTTCGAAGGGCTGCGCTGTCTCTTTCATGAAACTGCGGGCACGTTCGAGCACGGCAAAGGCCGCATGGCCTTCATTCAGATGACAGACTTCCGGCTTGACGCCAAGCGCAGCAAGGAGCCGCCATCCGCCGATCCCGAGGAGCAGTTCTTGCTTGAGACGCAGCTCCGGTCCGCCGCCATAGAGTTCGCTGGTAATTCCTCGATGGGCTGGGAAATTCGCGGCGTCATTGCTGTCGAGCAGGTAAAGTTTTACTCTGCCGACCTGGACCTGCCAGGCGCGCAGCCAGACCGAGTAACCAGGTAAGGCGATCTCCAACCGCAGCCACTCGCCGTTTGGCTGGCGCAAAGGCGTAATCGGCAACTGTCCGGGGTCGTTATACGGGAAGAGCGCCTGTTGCGCTCCGTCCTTATCAATCACCTGGCGAAAATAGCCTTGCTGGTACAGCAGGCCCACCCCGACCACCGGCACACCCAGATCGCTGCAGGCTTTGAGCTGATCGCCAGCTACATTGCCAAGCCCGCCCGAGTAGATAGGTAAGGCTTCGCTCAACATAAATTCCATGCTGAAATAAGCGGCGCAGGTCAGGGGACCCTGCGAATGGTTCCGTTGAAACCACGCTGGCGACGCCACCGCTTGCCGCATGGTCTGCACTAGGCCATCAACGTTTTTACGAAAAACTGGGTCGGCCATCAGACGCTCGATCTGGTCGCGCGAGACCGTCTGCAGGACAACCCAAGGATTATGCGTGATTTCCCACAGTTTGGGATCAAGCTGCCGCCACACCTTCGTCGGTGGCATGATTCCACGACCAGCGCATGTCCAGAGCCAGCTCCGCCAGGGAATCGAATCCCTCTATTTCCGTGGGAAGAAGGTTGTATATTGGGTGGGTGACGCGTGTTTGTTTGCTCATGGTTGCTTCCCGAGGTGTGTTCCGGACCGAAAATTCGTACGCATCAGTTAGGATTCTCCTCGTGACTCCGCTCATCCTCGTCCTGGCTTGTTGTCCGCTGATGAAGGACAGACGACGCGCGCCAATGGCCCCGCTCCGCCCTAAACCGACGACGCCAGAGCGTCACTGACTATCGTCTGGGCTTCCTCCAGGATTCGGCTCATATGATCCGGTCCCAGGAAGCTTTCCGCATAAATCTTGTAGATATTCTCGGTCCCTGACGGCCGTGCCGCAAACCATCCGTTCCCGGCCACCACTTTCAACCCTCCTATGGGAGCGCCATTGCCCGGCGCGTGGGTGAGGATGGCCTGGACTTTTTCGCCCGCCAACTCGGTGAGCTTAACCTGCTGGGGTGAGAGCTTCGCCAACTGTTCCTTTTGATCCGGAGTGGCCGACGCCTCAACACGTTCATAGGCAGGTTCACCGAACTCGACGCGTGAGTTCGTGGTACATTTCGCCGGGATCGCGTCCCATTCGGGCCGTGATCTCCGCCGCCAGCAAAGCCGGGACAATTCCATCTTTGTCCGTCGTCCAGACCGCTCCATTTAGACGAGCAAAGGACGCCCCTGCGCTCTCTTCACCACCGAATCCAAGCGACCCTTCGAGAAGGCCAGCAACGAACCACTTGAATCCAACCGGCGTCTCGTAGAGCTTCCGGCCAAGCTTCTCCGTGACGCGATCAATCATCTGACTGCTCACCACTGTCTTGCCTACAGCCGCTTCCTTGCGCCACTTCGGCCGGTGTTGAAAGAGGTAGGAGATGGCGACGGAAAGGTAGTGATTGGGAGCAAGCAACCCGCCGCTCCTTGTAACAATCCCGTGGCGATCGTGGTCGGTGTCGCAGGCGAAAGCGATGTCAAAGCGATCCTTAAGGCCAATTAACTTCTGCATCGCATAGGGTGAGGATGGGTCCATACGGATCTGGCCGTCCCAATCCACAGTCATAAAACGGAAAGTCGGGTCTACGGCCTCGTTGACGATGGTGAGGTTCAACCCATAGCGTTCTGCAATCGGCCCCCAGTAGCATACCCCGGCGCCGCCAAGAGGATCCACTCCCAGGCTGATCTTCGCGTCGCGAATGGCGTCCATGTCGATCACATTGCCGAGGTCGCTAACGTAGGCGTTGAGGTAATCGTGCCGTCGCGTCGTAGGAGACCGAAGAGCTTTCTCGAAAGGAATCCTCTTCAAACCCAGAAGGCCATTCTCGAGAAACTCGTTCGCCTTCGCCTCGATCCATGCGGTAACTGCGGATTCCGCGGGCCCGCCGTTTGGTGGATTGTATTTGAAGCCACCATCACGTGGAGGATTATGCGAGGGAGTGATCACAATGCCGTCGGCGAGCCCTGTCTTGCGCCCGCGGTTGTAAGTGAGAATCGCGTGGGAGATTACGGGCGTCGGAGTATATTCTTCCTTCTCCGCGAGCATGACTTCCACGCCATTTCCCGCCAGCGTTTCCAGGGCGCTGGCAAGAGCGGGCACTGAAAGGGCATGCGTGTCCATGCCCAGAAACAGGGGACCATCGATCTTCTGTCGCTCACGATACAGGCAAATAGCCTGAGTAATGGCAAGGATATGCCACTCGTTAAAGGACTTATCGAACGCTGAACCGCGATGCCCTGAGGTGCCGAACTTAACCCGTTGTTCCGGCGCCGAAGGATCAGGCGCCTCGGCATAATAGGCTGTGATCAGTCTAGGCACGTCAACCAGCATTGATGTTTCGGCTGGCTTTCCCGCAAGGGGAGACACTTTCATGGCGCTCCTCTCAAATTCCGTGAGGCGTCTTAAAAAACGTTGAGCTTTTTAGTGATGATCTATAGGCCGCCCCTCATCGTCGTAGAGATATGCCTCATAATCCCCGCTATCGGCTTTCGAGGAGTCGAACTCAGGGCTATTTTTTATGGATTCCCGCGTGAGGTCAAAATACACACTGGATTCGTCCCATTCCACACGCCTGATCCATTGGGGCGATAGAAGAACTCTCTTCCCCGGCAGCCAGTTGCGGGTATCCACAACCAGAAAACGAATCACCCAAATTTCATCGTCGACAATAAAATCTTCCACATGACCGATTTCACCGTCGATGGCATGAATATGGTAGCCGGTGACCTCCCGTGAGCTGTGTAAATGCGGATCATCCCGCCGCTCCGACACAGAAGCTTCCTGTTCCACAAACACTTCATCAACAGGAAGGGGTAACGGGGTTGTTCCGAAAGCGCCTCCGTAACCGCCTCGCCAAGGCCACTGATAGTACTCATGTAGCTCGGCCTCATGCTGACGATAAATGGGTCTCTGCGTATCGATATCGGGGCTGCCGTTCACCTGGGCACGGGTAAGGTTTACCGAAAGCGTGCGTGACTCCAGTTCTAGTTTACCGAAAGCGGCAGGGGAAATGAGCACCTTTCGGCCGGATAACCAATTGCCTGTTTCTACGACAATATAGCGGATAGTCCAGGTTTCATCATCGAAGTAGAACTCGTCCACTGTTCCCAGGTCACCGTCGGTGGCCCTGATCGCGTAACCAATCATACTACTAATATTTTGTTGCATAGCGCCTCCTATGAGTCTCATTGGTACGGGGGTAATGGAATATTAAAGGGGAAACGACATACTGCTTTCTCTCTTTTTATGCTTTCGCAGTAGCTTATGTGGCTGCTCGGCTACGCAGGGACTCTCTCAAATAGGACCGTTCTCCCATCATGTGCAATAAAGGACCATGCGTAGCAATTTCCATAATGCTGATAGAGGCCACTGGCATGCTGATGCGATCGCGAAAACGCCCCACATCAATGCCTAACAGTGAGCACAGCATTATTTGGATCGTGGCCTTATGAGAAACGACGAGCACATTGCCTGAAGCGCAGGTGTTCTCAATTTCTTCAAGCGCAAGTGAACTGCGCCGAGCAATATCGATGCCTTTTTCTCCTCCGGTGGGAGCATTCCACCCTGGATCAGTTAACCATCGAACGTAGTCATCATGAAACTCACGATTAACATCTTCAGGAGTCTTACCCTCCCATTGGCCAAAAGCAATTTCTTTCAACCCTTCTTTGAGTCGCATTTGTATTCCGACCGCCTCGCAAAGAGGTTTTGCCGTGGCCACTGCACGGCGTAGAGGACTGGAAAAGACAGCGGCCCATGGAAGGGATTTATATGCGTCGGCAAAATCCTCCGCCATCTGGCAACCTGCCGGGGTCAAATCCGGGTCGAGGGTCCCGCAGTAACCCCCTGTTTGGCTGGCTGTGGTTTCCCCATGTCGCAGAAAATAAATCATTAAATTCATAAGTTAGTCCTTGTCACGATAACCGGCGTGAGTTACGAACCGTCTACAACAGAAGGAGGAGGACGAAACGTGCCCGAAAAATGGACCATAAAATGCCCGATGTCTGTTTTATCAAGGGCTTAAGAACTCAAGCCTAATTGTCGCCAAACAGTTGTTGGACTGCGCTTAGTATGCCGTAGGCCGCAAGTAGATCAATTCTTCCGGATTGCCTGACAAAATCCCTAAAATTTCTTGTGTAATAATGATTCGTGCCAAGCAAGGTAGTCAGACAATCAAACGCTTGCACCCTCCAGCGTCTGAACACGGTTGGATCAAAATCAGATTTGAGAGCGAGTGTGCCTGATTCCATCAAATCGTCGATTCGCTTTTCTGAACACATCTTTGACCCCTATTAATTAGGAGTGACCAAGGAGAAACAATTTCTTTAACCCTTGAGACTGACTGCAACATAAGCACTTTCTGTGCCAACCTGTCATCCGATAGAGAATTCTCTAACAGAACAACTCGGTTAATTAGATAGTTAGGTATAGTGACGAAGCCTGGTGTGAGTTACGAAGGTGTGAAAGAGAAGGGAAACCAGAGAAATGTGCCCGACAAACGGGCCACACAATTCCTGATGTGTGTTTTATCAAGGGTTTATGAATTGCCACGGTGTCTTAATGTCGGTCAATCTGATTGGCCTGCGGTGCGGTTTTCGCTCTTAATTTCGATTCGCTTTACTCACAAAATCCGCTTTTCTTGTTATCAAATAGATGGACGGAAGAAAAACTCCGGCGGATTAATGGAATTACGTCCCGAATCATGCGCTGGTTCAAGATCCGAGATGTTGGCTCTGGATCTTCTCTATTTCACCAAGGTTTTCTAGAAAGATTTCCAGTATTGCAGGATCAAAATGCTTTCCTTTGCCTTCCTTAATGATCTGCAGGGCTTTCTCGTTAGAAAACGCATCCTTGTAGGGCCGTCTTGTTGGTTAAGGCGTCGAAGACATCCGCCAATGGCAGCAATTCTCCCCATGAAAGGTATGTTTTCTCCTGACAAGTCCATTAGGGATAGCCACTGCCATCCCATTTTTCATGATGGGACAGCGCTATGGTCTCGCCTGACCTGAAGTAATTCCGACGAAGACCCGCTCAAGAATTTTTCCACCAATGACAGTGTGTCGCTTCATGATTTCCCATTCGGTCTGGATCCAATTTAGCCGGCTTGAGCAATATGGCGTCAGGGATGCCCATTTTCCCAACGTCATGCATCGGACTCGCATTGAGTATGATTTCACAATCATGTGGTGTGAGGCAGAGTCTGGTCGCCAGAAGATGACAATAACGGCTCATGCGCCTGACATGAAGCCCTGTGTCTTCATCCTTGTACTCAGCCGCTATTGCCAGCCTCTCAATCGTTTCCAACTGGGCTTGGTAGGTTTGACGCTGTCCCTCGGCGGCATCTTTCAATGCCTGTTTCAAATGAATGGTTCGCTTTTCAACCATGTTCCCTCTAATTCGGCACTGGTACCGTTTAATTTCATCTTGCGTTTCCTTCATCCTGATCAGAGAAGCGGTACGCACCTTCAATTCCAGCTTGTCCACCGGCTTGGTGATAAAATCGTTTGCCCCTGCATCCACAGCTCTCAACCGGTCTTCTTTTCCGGCCAAAGAGGTGACCATGCAGATGGGCACATCCAAGAATTCCTCGTCTTCACGGATTTTTTGAGCAACTTCAAAGCCATCCATGCCCGGCATCATAATATCGAGCAGCACGAGGTCGAAATCCAGCGTGACCATTGAGAGCGCCTGAAAACCGTCTTCGGCAAAATCAACTTCATATCCGATGCTCAATAGCATAGCCTCCAACAGTTCCCTGTTCAGTTCTTCGTCGTCCACTACTAAAATTCGGTGTGCTCGTTTCCTCATTTCTCAGACCTTTCCACGGGAAGATACTTCTCAATAATTCTCACAAACTGCCTGGTATCAATAGGCTTGGAGATATACCCATCACATCCGGTCTTTAGTACCATGGCCTCGTCAGTGGGCATGCTATGGGCCGTCAACGCCAAGATAGGTATGCTCGTTCGTAATAGGATCCCCTTTCAGTATCTTGGTGGCCTGAAGACCGTTCATGCCGGGTAATCCAAGATCCATAAGGATAAGATCAGGATGCTGAGCCTTTGCCACGACTGATTCCATCCATGGCGTTTGTCGCCTGCAGCACTTCGTAGCCTGCAAATTCCAGAAGATCGGCAGCTAGCTCCATGTTCATGGGATTGTCCTCGATAACTAGCACTTTCATGACTACGTAAAACCTCCTATAGTTTCTTGACCATCAACCTGTTCCCCGGTCTGGCTAAGGAGCGCATGGGATAGTAAATGAGAAAACACTCCCGCTACCTTCTCCATCGCTTTCTATCCAGATCTTTCCGCCGTGCAATTCTACCAATTTCCGCGTCAAAGCCAGCCCCAGGCCCGTGCCTTGATACTTCCGTGCAGTCCCCGAGTCGATCTGTTCGAACTCATCGAAAATCCGTTCTTGATCCTCCTGCTTTACGCCTATTCCATTGTCCCTTACGCTGAAGACAAGTTCGTCCTGCTTCCTTTTCCACTGTTACAGAAAGCTTGCCTCCATCCGGCGTGAATTTCGTGGCGTTTGACAGCAGGTTCAAGATAATTTGCTTGAGGCTGCGCTCGTCTGCCCAGACCATCAGATCGTCCTGAGCATAAAGACTGAGGTCCTGATTGCGATTAAGCGTCTTCTCCCGCACCAGCAGAAGACATTCCTCCAGAATCTTTCTGACTTTGACTGTCAGAGCAACGCAATTCCGTTTTTTTTGCCTCAATCTTTGCCAAATCCAAAATGTCATTTATGAGGCTGAGTAGGTGACGTCCAGCTATGAGTATATTGTCGACATACCTGACCTGTTTCGCATTCAAGTCCCCAAAAGTCTTATCATGAAGAACTTCTGAGAACCCAATTACTGAATTCAGAGGCGTACGAAGTTCGTGACTCATGCTTGCGAGGAATTCGCTCTTTGCCCTATTTGCCGCTTCTGATAACTCGATGATCTTCTTGGCCTTTTCGCAAATCGTGTTCGTATCGCTTCGTTTCGGATAAGTCTCTTGCTATTGATGAAACGCCCAAGATTTTTCCGAAAGAGTCCTTTATCGGAGAGACGGACAGGAGAACTGGGGACCTCGTTGCCATCCTTGGCAACTCTGGTGGTTTCAAGATTTTCTGTTCGCTCTCCTAGCCTTACCATCTCAAGAAGATGCGTCACCTGAGCGTGGAGTCTCGGGGGTATGATTGCGAATACAGATTGCCCCTTTGCTTCTTTAGCAGTAAGACCGTACATCTTTTCTGCCTCCCTGTTCCAACTGACGATTGTACCGTCCAGATTCTGGCCCATTATGGCCTCGTCCGAGGACTCGACTATGGCAGCAAGGAAAGCCCGGTCACCCTCGGCCTTCACGCGTTCAGTAACGTCCCTGACAAGAGCTGCAAAATGCGCCTCATGTTTATTTGAATATTCGCTCACTGATATCTCCACGGGGAACGTGCCGCCATCTTTTCTAAAGGCAATTGTGTTACGGATTCTTTCATTTACTCCTGTTCCCAATGCCTTCAACTGAGGCTTCAGAGATTCGTCTTGTACCCTGGAATAGAGATCCGGCATGAACAGATTAACATTTTTCCCTATCATCTCTTGGGCCGGGCAGCCGAACAGTCTCTCAGTCGCTGGGTTAACCATTTCTATGGTACCCTGATCATCGAAACTAATTATACCTTCCAATGCAGACTCGAAGATTGATAGAATCTTTGCCTCGCTTTCCTCAAGCGCTGTGCGGACCGCTTTCTGCTCGGTCTGGTCCCTGAAGACGAGGACTACTCCACTGATGGCCCCGTCTTGGCTGATTGGGGCCGCGCAGTATGCGATAGACCGCTCGGCTCCGTCTCGTGCTATGAGCAGGGTGTCATTGGCCCATTCCACCACCGTCCCCTCAGTGAGGAACTCGCCGCACAGGGTTCTGTGCCGGCTTACTGGGTTTCTCGTTCACGATGCGCAAAACATCATCTATGGTTTTGCCTTTGCCCTCGTCCTCCGTCCATCCGGTAAGTCGCTCAGCCACAGGGTTCATCTGTTGCACCAGAGTTCCTGTGTCAGTGGTTATCACCGCGTCACCGATAGAATAAAGGATAGTCCGATACCGCTCCTCAATCAGCCGGCGCTCCTGCTCCGACCTGTAGAGGTTCTTATACATAGAGGCCTGACGATTTCGGTAGCCATAGGCGCTACCAGTTCCTACTACCAGAATCAAAGCCCCGGCGAACAACGCTGCAATGATGCCCCGAAAATGAGCCCCCTGAAGGATCTCGGTCTTGTCCACTTGGGCCACGATAAACCAGCGCGAATTGGGAATATGTTTCAGATAGGCAAGCACATCTTCTCCGCGGTAGTCCTTCCCCTCGAATAGCCCTTCCTTTCCTAATATTGCCTGAGTGGCCGGAAGTGACGTGTCGAGGACATGTCTGAAGGTGAGCGGAGTGTTGGGCCGGTGACGGACTTGATTCAAGTAAAGAACCTCATCGCCGTCTCTGCGGACCAGAAGCGTCTCGGTCGTACGACTGAGGGTGGGCCACGAACGAATCAAAGGGTACAGGAGCGATTCGGCATTGCTCCTCAGGACCGCCACGGCAATGGCCTTGCCCTCTTGGCCCAGGACAGGCGCCACCGCCGCGAGTTGAATAATACCCTGGGATGATGACGCATACAGCTCGCTCAATGTCGCAGAGCCCTTGGTAAGAGCTTCCTGTACGGCCTCCCTCTCAACCGGGCTCAACGGTTCCGGCTGGGGCTTGGCAGACAAGAGCATGTTACCGTCGAGGTCGAACAACACGATGTCGGCGTAACTTCTTGTTTGTTGCTCAAGCGACCAATCTATCCTGCATCGCTTTCTGGAGTAAATTGTCGCTCTGGTCCAGGAGCCACTCAGATAATGCGTCTCTCTCAAAAGGACCGTTCGCCAAAATCCAGACGTCGCCAAGTCGTTGTTTCCTCCACATTACTATCTCATCGATCTTCAACTTGACGACGCTCGCCAGGTCCTCGTAATTCTCTTTCTGTATTCGCTCAGCCTCATGGGTGTAGTATGTGTAACCTGCGATCAAGAGCACTGCGGTCGCTCCAAAAAAAAGAACTAACCAGGGTAATCTGGTACGGATGGAAAAGCCTCCTTCTCGTTTGCGGTCAGGGATATTGATAGGCATTTTGGATCTTCCTCATGAAAGCAGGTGAATTCTGAATCAAGATGTTGTGTTCCTTTGTCTTCTAGTCGAGCGTTTCGGACACAGAGTTAACCGGAGGACTGGCCGGCAATTCGCACCAGAAAGCGCTCCCCCGACCAGGTTCGCTGTTGACACCAATCCTCCCGCCGTGGGCTTCCACAGCCAGCTTGCAGAAGGCAAGCCCCAGGCCTGTCGAGTATTTTCGTCCCCTCTGATTTGATTCTACCTGCCAGAACTTTTCAAAGATTTTATTGTGATACTCCGCAGGGATGCCTTCACCAGTATTTTCAACCGCAAAGCTGACATGTTTTCCATTGGAATTGACCGTAACAGTGATCCTCCCATCAGCAGGTGTGAACTTGAAGGAGTTCCCCAGAAGGTTTTCAATCACCCTGGAAACAAGTCCTTGATCGGCTACAAGTAGGATGGGACGCTCCGGTAATTTAAGAACGATTTCACGGTTACCCTTCAAAGACCCAAGTCTCGCAAGGACCTGCCTCGCTACCTGCGCCAGGTCAAATTCGGCTAAAGTCAGAGTCAATGACCCCGGACTCCATGCGACTTACATCGAGAACCGAGCCAATCATCCCGTTTAGCATTTCGGTCGAGGCCCTGGCGGATTTGACATATTCTTTCCCGCGATCAGTAAGATTTTCCTTTTCGTAAGTCTCCAGGATTTCCAAATGACCAAGGACTGCCATGAGGGGACTGCGCAAATCATGGATAATCATATGAACATGGCTGTCTCTAACGTCTTCGAGTTCACGGAGTCGCTTGTAATTATCGAGCAGTTGGACCTTTTGTTTCTGGAGTTTGAGATGCGTCCTGACACGCGCAAGAACAAGCGTGGGAGTTATCGGCCTGGTGATGAAGTCGACCGATCCTTCATCGAATCCTTTGCGTTCATCTTCTACCTCTGATTTGGCAGTGACGAAAATGACCGGAATATCCGACGTCCTTGCATCTTCCTTGAGGACACGGCAGACTTCATAGCCATCCATCACTGGCATCGCTATGTCCAGCAAAATGAGATCCGGCGGGTCTGTGGACCGGGCTATGGCCACGGCTTCTTCTCCGTCCAAGGCGGCTTTCACTTCATAGTGAGGCCTCAGGATAACATCCAGAAGGCGAATGTTTTCTGGGCGGTCGTCTACAATAAGGACGGTTTGTTTCAATCCATGATTGTCCATCCTAAATTTCCAGCTCGGCCATCAGCTCGGCCAGAACGTTCCCGGCTTTGGCGAAATCATAGCTTTCCAGGGACTCTTGAAGCACACTCAAGCGTTTCTCAAACGCACCGCCGTGTAGTTGCTCCTTTATGGGGCCAATCAAGACATCGGCCCTCGTGGAATTCTGTCCTACAAGAACCTTCAACTCTCGTAGCAGAGACAGAGATTTCAATGGATCGATTTCTAGTGAAAGTTTCGACATACAGCCGGCGCTCGTGGCCGCTTCGTCCCTCTTCAGAAAAGTCGGCGAATAAGGAACGTCGTTCAACGTTGCCTTCATTTTCTTTTCCTGCGTTAAGATTCGTTCGTTACGAATGTCCAAGGGTATGGTGAAAGTGAACACGCTCCCTTTGCCTTCACCCTCACTTTCCACCCATATTTTCCCTCCGTGAAGCTCTACGAAGCGCTTAGTCAAGGTAAGTCCCAGGCCCGTGCCCTTACTCTGACACGAAGCCTCACTATTCACATGTTCGAACGCTCGGAAAATTCTTTCCTGATCTTCAGGTTTTATTCCGATACCACTATCTCGCACGCTAACCTTGAGATCAGTGTCTGTCGTTCCAACTTTCACCACGATCTTGCCACCATCTGGAGTAAACCTGGTCGCATTGGAGAACAAATTGAACATCACTTGTCTCATTACACGTTCGTCAGCAAACATGGACAATTCTGCAGGAGCGATCACGTCAACAGTATGTCTGTGTCTGAGAGCCTGCTCTCTAATAAGAAGCAGGCATTCATCCAGCAAAACCTTAACGTCAAACTCTGAACACTCCAGTTCCGTCTTTCCTGCCTCCAACTTTGCAAGATCCAGCAATATGTTGATGAGACTCAGCAGACGTCGCCCTGAAACCAGTACATTATCAACGTACTTGGTTTGCTTCTGATTGAGTTCGCCAAAACTCCCATCCTTCAGAACCTCGGAGAACCCAATTATCGCGTTGAGAGGTGTACGAAGCTCATGGCTCATATTTGCCAAGAATTGGCTCTTTATCCCGTTGACTTCCTCCGGCGCTGCCTTTGCTTGGAGCACAGCATCCTCGACCCGTTTGTTGCGCTCGATGATGTTGAGAATCACGCCTATCAGTCCGAGAACAAGTCCTCGGGGGTCAGACAACGTGGACCTGTGACAAATCAAATCTTGGACAGCGCCACAGGAGTCTTGCGTTCGTCCTAGTTCCTCGTTTTGAATTTGGAGTTCGATTTGGCATATTCTCAACTCATGAACTAGCTTTTCCATCTCATCGCAGGACATAGCTGATACGTCCTCGGTCGTGGGTACACTTTCGCGAAATTTTGCCTCAGCCTGTTTGCGGAGGTTGGAATGGCTCCCCTTGTCTTCATCTCGATCTGGCATGCTGCACCCCAATTACAAGTTTATTTCAAGTTTATGTGACCAGGACCACTCGTTGAGATGATCTCCGTGGTTCCTCAGATCAATTCTTACTGCAGTATCGCGAGATTACTGTGCAAAAAACCGCCTGGTAGACTTCCAGGAAACAGCCATTTGAGTCGAGGGTTGGAATCCGAGAGGCCAATAATACTTCACAAACGAAATTGCGAAGGCGGGATCGTTCATTATCTGCCAAGGTTCTTTGCCCCGAAATCCCAGTTAATCAGTTTATCCAGAACTGCGTTGACATAGTCCGCTCGTCGGTTCTGGTAATCCAGGTAGTAGGCGTGTTCCCACACGTCGACGGTCAATAACGGTTTCATGCCGGTGGTCATCGGTAAATCCGCATTGCCGGTCTTGACAACCTTGAGCTTGTCTCCATCCAGAGCGAGCCACACCCAGCCGCTGCCGAACTGGGCCATTGCAGCGGTCGCCAACTCCTTCTTGCATGCATCCAAGCCGCCGAAGGAAGCCTCAATCTTTTGCTTCAACACTGCCGGTGGTTCACCACCACCCTTTGGTCTCAGGCTATGCCAGTAAAATGTGTGATTCCACGTTTGCGCCGCATTATTGAAGATCGCCGTCTTGTCAGCTTTGCCGGCTGTCTCGATGATGATTTTCTCCAACGGCAGGTCCGCAAACTCCGTTCCTGCTACCAGCTTGTTCAGGTTATCGACATAACCCTTGTGATGCTTCCCGTAGTGGAAACCAATCGTATTTGCGGAGATTACGGGTTCCAGAGCGTTATCCGCGTAGGGCAGAGACGGTAGGACATGCTGCGTTGCGCTTTCAATCTTGTTATTGCTCATCATTTTCCTCCCATGTAGCGGCGTAAAAGCCTAACCAGTGATTAAAAAACTGTATGGAGTTGATCCATAAAAGGTTTTCCGAGTGTCGAACATAAGAAACATCAGCTACAGCATCAATGTCTTGATGGACCAACTTTCCTGAAATCGATATATCCTCTCTCAACGTCTGTAGATATCAGTTCCACGCGAATCCTGTCCCCGACATCAATTCCGTCGAACCCGTGGACCAGCCTTCCTTCAACAGGCGTCTTGACGAGCCGGACCCACGTGCCTTTAGAAGAAGCGCCAGTAACAATACTTTCAAACTGTTCCCCGATTCTAGATTCAAGGAGAAGCGCAGCAGCCGATTTGCCGACCTGCCGTTCGACTTTCCTGGCGGCGTCTTCTTTTTCCGTGCAATGTTTCGCCAAAACATCCAGTTCATCATTCGTATATGGTGAAGATCTCTGTTCTACGGCGGCCTTCAATAAGCGTTGCGTGATCAGATCGGAATAGCGACGATTAGGGGCCGTGGAATGGGTATAGTCCTTGACAGCGAGACCAAAGTGTCCTGGGGCAGTCTCGCCGGGGAGTTCTGAAATGTATTCACCAGGTCCTAAGAGTTTAATAACAGCGAGGGACAGGTCTGGGAATCGAAGCGGATCGGCTGCTTTCTCATTTGATTAGAAACTCCTCAAGCGCCTTTGAATCCGGGTTTTCAGGAAGAGTGAACCCATGTTCCCTGGCGATCTCGACAATCCGTTCCCATCGTTTTGGAACGTGTACCACACGGCGGATCGAAGGGAATTTTCTTGATGAGAGATACCGGGCGGTTACTCCGTTTGCCGCTATCATAAAATCTTCAATAATGTCCGTGGCGCGATTCTTTTTATCCACTTCCAGTTTACGGACGTAATCACCGTCAAATGTCGGTCTCGCCTCAATGGTTTCGAAGCTAAGAGCCCCCTGAACATGTCGGAAATTCTTCATACGCTGCGCTATCCTGTCCTGGATGCGAAGAATCTCATCAAGTCCATTTACGACGGCAATGGCCTCAGGCATAGCGCCATTACCTTCCAACCATGCCGCGACGCTGTTATATGCGAGCTTCGCATGATTGCGCACACGAGCCCCGTAGATGTCAGAATCCTGAAGGGATCCGTCCGCGCCAATCAGCATTTCAACGACAATTGACAGGCGATCCTCATTAAAATTCAGGGATGTGAGGTCGGTGGAAAGCTCTTCAGGAAGCATTGGGAATATCCGAGCCGCTGTGTAAACAGAAGTAGTGTTATGGCGAGCGTGTTCGTCAATGGCCGATCCATTTTTAACGAGCGAGCCCACGTCAGCGACAGCGACAAAAATCTTGACTTTGTCTCCCGGTATGGCCTCGGCAACGCTAAGCTGATCCAGGTCACGGGAGTCATCGTTGTCAATGGAAGCCCACAGAATATCTCTCAAATCACGAACCGGGGTGCCGTTAGTTGCTGCAAGCGCCTGCATTTTGCCAAGTTCGTCGACCGCTTCCGCAGAAAAGTCAGGGAGCAATCCTCTCTCAAGCATTGCTCTCTGGGCGATGTTCTGTAAAATAGTACGGTGTTGTTTATCGTTTGCGTTCATAGAATGTAATTCTCACCTTCATTCGGCCTTAACCCGAAGAGTACATGTGGCAGTGTCCTCCGAGAAATCAGGCAAACGAGCTTCTCAATCCTCCATCAATTCTTCTTTTCTGACGGATTGGGTTCCTTATTCTTTTCCTTGACCTTTTCTTCTTGAGGCTTGGCCCCTTCCATTTTTTCCTGGGTCTTTTCTTTCATCTTTTCCATCTGCTGTTGCTGCTGAGGCTCCTGCATTTGTTGTTGTCGCGGCGTTTGCTGTTGCTTCAGGTGTTCTTGCTGAAGCTCTTCCCGCTGTATGTGTTGACGTCGCATCGGCTCGGCCTGCTCGCGATCAGGGCGTATGCGCTCACGTTGCTCCTTCTGAGGGCGAACCTGTTCTGTGGGTTGTCCTGCGCCCTTTGAACAGTCCCTTGCCTTTCTTTTTTCCGCCTCTTCCATGGTTTTGAATGGACCTGCAATGGTTTCCGCTTCAATCACCCTGCACGCGCCATTCTTGTCCTTGACCACAAACCAATGTTTTTTCTCAGCCAGAGCAACCCCGGCCATCAGAGAAAAAACTATCACAACAAACAGCACTGGCGAATTTCTCAACAATCGACGTTTCATGTTTCTCTCTCCGTTTGTGTTTATTTTGCAAAATATTCGCTCGCTCGTTAGCCTATCCAAGAACGAACCCGACCAACACACTATTGCGCAGCGTTTGGCGCTTCTTTCTTTTGTTTGTCAGATGGCTCATTTAGTCTCACCAACAGCCATTCTTGCGTACGTTCCTTACCAAGATGAACCAAAACCCCTGTTTCGTCCTTGGTAAGGTTGTAAATCCCCGTCTCCATTATCACGGCGTTTTCATTCTTGTCGGCAAAGGTCCAGACAGCTCTCTGAGATTCCTTATCAACCATGCCTTTGATCGGTTTGGCCGTATTGTCCTCGCTATTGAAGTATGTTCCCTGTATGGCGCCTTCCTTGTTGACAGCCAGTTGAAGGACCATGTTAGAAGGTTTGTTAGCCTCCTGAGTGACAGCGAAAACCCCTAACGGCATCCATTGGTCCTTGTCATCCGTGATTTTTGGCGCTTTGTCTATTATCCGGACAGCCTGGTCATAATACTCCGGAGCAGAGCAAAGACGTCGACCATTGAGATAAACGTAATCATCCGCATAATAAAAATTGGAGCCATAGTCATAGTACAGGGGCGTTCCCCAGCCCCATGGGACCCATGAACTCAGGGCAATCCATGTGGCGGGGCCCCACCAATACGCCCAGGGTCGGTTTGGCCAGATGTGATTGTGCCAGTAATAGTTGTTGAGATACGGGTGGTTAGTCCTCCAATTCGTATTAAATACGTCGTTATAGCGCTGGGAATAGTTACTTCGGAGTTGCTGGGTTGTCTGAGGGCTTATTTTACTAGTCAGGCTCGTGCCTTTTTGCGGGAAATTACCCGCAACGGGGCTTGTTCCTGCCACCGATCCGCCCTTGGCGAATTGATCCAGAGCGATTGCGCCTGCGGCTACCCCCAACGTAGCGGCTCCAACTTTGCCTAGCCCGGGTTTTGCGCTACCAACATTGGTCTTGGGCAGGTTAAGATGTTCCTGTAACTGACTCTGGGTCGGCTTCTTTCCAGACGTTACATTTGAGGACCTGTTTACGCTGGACGGCCTAGATCTGGTGTTGGACGATCGGTTGACACTGGATGGCGTCGACATGGTGTTTGAGGACCGGTTTACGCTAGACGGCCCCGATCTTATGTTGGAGGATCGGTTTACACCGGATGGGCCAGACCTGGTGTTTGAAGGCTGGTTGACACTGGATGGCGCCGACATGGTGTTTGAGGACCGGTTTACGGTGGACGGCCCCGACCTGGTATTTGAAGAGCGACTTACACCGGATGGGCTCGCCCTGGTGTTTGAAGGCCGGCTCACAGACGGAGTAGCCCGATTTGCGCCTCCTCCACCACCGCCGCCTCCATGAAATACGGCGCCTCCTCCGCCACCACCGCCGCGACCTCCTCCGTGGTCTCCGCCTCTGCCCTGGGCGACCGCGGAAGGCGCCATTAAGGCTAGAATTGATACAAAGGCAATTAAAAGATACGATATTTTTTTCATTGCGGCCTCTCCTTTAGAATTAGATGCGGAACCTGGTATAATTACTTTGATTGGACCTGTTTCTCGCGAATAAAATGGGTCTCTGCTTGTTCAAAATATGTACGTTTACGACCCGCGTTGAGGTTCAGAATTGAGGTGACTTTTTGAAAAAGAGATCTAACAGTCGATTAGATCGCCTCATCATTCCGATATATTAAACCAGACAAACACATCAAAGGCGCTCTAGAGCCTTTCAATGCTCTATCAATCCTTCTTGTTTGATGGAATGGAGATAGTTTAACCCTTGTCGTATATGAAGCACATTTCGTGCCAACTGTCCCACACAGAACCATATGCTTGAAAAAACCATAACTAATTAGACAGTTAGGATTAGCTATAGAATTTGGAGTTCGTTATGAAGCGTCTACGACAGAGGCTTAACGGGAAGAACGTGCCCTAAGAACGGACCACTAAATGCCTGATGTATGTTTTATCAAGGGGTTAGAAACTAGCCTGGTGTCTTAATGTAGGTCAATCATCCTGGTCTGTGGTACGGTTTTCGCTCGTAATCCCAAAACGCTTCATGTGACGATACAGAGAATCTCGGGCTATACCAAGCGTACGGGCTGCGGATCTTCTATTGCCTTCGCAACGTCGGAGCGCCTCCAAAACCAGGGATTTGATCACCTCATCCGTCACGTCGTGAAGCGTCCGTTCTTGCAACGGGAAACTGGAAACGTGAGACCAGTCCTCAAGATCTGCTTTGCCAGAAGGCAGCGTCAAGCTTAAGCTATGCCCGTCGGATAGCATCAATGAGCGCTCGAGAGCGTTCCGCAACTCCCTGACGTTGCCGGGCCAATCATATCTAGTAAGCCCAATTGCGAAGGCCGGATCAACATACGGGAGAGTAGTTAGTTGAAGTTCCACCGCTAGCCGCGACATGATCTCTTCCGAGAGTATGGGGATGTCTTCGATCCTGTCACGAAGGGGTGGCACGGTTATCCCGAAAACGTTAATTCTATAGAAGAGGGCGGACAGGAATCGGCCTTCCTCAACCTCATTATCGAGACTCCTGTTGGTAGCCGAAATGATCCGCGCATTCACATTAATGGGTTTTTCACCGCCTACACGAAGGAATGACCTTGTGTCCAGAAACGTAAGAAGCTTGGACTGCAACGAGAGTGGAAGCTCTCCTATTTCGTTGAGCAGGAGAGTGCCCCCTTCCGCCAACTCCAGAAGTCCTCGTTTACGCCTATGCGCTCCTGTGAATGAGCCACGCTCATGTCCGAAAAGCTCTGATTCGGCTAATTCCCTTGATATGGCAGCGCAATTCAGTGAAAAGTAGGGGCCAAGCGCACGCTTCGAATGGTCGTGGATCCACCGCGCCAAATAGTCTTTGCCGCTTCCGCTCTCCCCCTGAAGTAGTACTGCCCCGTCACTAGCGGCGGCCGAGCGAGCCTCGCGCATAGTCGCCCTCATGGCTTCCGAGGGGTAGCTTTCAAAAACTGCTTTGGGGGTAGGCGATACCCTCGCACGCTCCGTCACATCACGAGAAATCCCGAATACACCGATAATTTTACCCTCAGCGTTATGAAGAGGTCTGAGGACAGTATTCAGGGTCAACGAGACGCCCTTTCTCCGGACAGTGTGTTCTCTTTCGATGGACTCTCCGGCGAGTACGCGGAGATCCAGCTGTCGAAGCTGGCGCCCAACTTCCTCGCCATAGATGTCCTTGGGTTTGCGTCCAATGATTTTGGACGTGTCAAGTTCAACCATTTTGGCCATCGCTGGGTTCACTTGTGTGTATTCAAAATTACTATTCATAATGAAAATCATGTCCTGGGCGCCGTCAAATATTGCCCTGAAACGCTCTTCACTGCGACGCAAAGCTTCCTCATCCCGCTTCCGTTCGGTAATATCAAGATATGTTCCCGCCAACCGCAACGGTTTGCCGTCTTTAGCCCTGGCAACGACTGAACCACGGGCCAACACCCACTTCCATTCGCCGAACCTGGGCCTGACCCGAAATTCCGCCTCGTATAAAGGTGTGCGACCTTCCAGGTGGGCATTTAAAGTCTCCATAACCAGAGACCAATCGTCTGGATGAGTTAGATTCTCCCACCAAGGGAGATGTGACTGAATCTCATCTAGAGTGAATCCTAGCATTTCGGCCAAACGCTGATCGCAAATAGTCTCACCTGTCTCAAGGTTGTAGTCCCACGACCCCAGGCCCGCTCCGCTCAATACGAGGTTCAGCCTTTGCTCACTTCGCCCCAGTTCGTCTTCCGCTCGGTGGCGCTCGACAATTTCAAGTTCAAGTTCTTTATTGGTCTTCAATAAATCGGATGTGCGTTCTGTTACTCTAAGTTCGAGTTCATCGTGAGCCCGCAGCGCTGACTCCTCTGCGAGCTTACGGTCGGTAATGTCCAATATGGCTGTTCGAAATCGGCCGGCCCCGCCTTCAGTGTCTTCTATTATTACGCTTTGCAATTGAGCGTGGAACCAACCGCCATCAGGTTTTACAAATCTTATTTCGCAACGGTGTTGGGTGTTGGTTTGAAAGACCTGCTTACGGTGGAGATAGAAAACATCTTGATCATCCTTATGAATAAAACTCGTCAACGGCTTGTCAATTAAAGATGTTCTCTCAATTCCAATTAGGCTCGCTCCGGTGAGGTTAGCTTCCAGAATAATCGCATTCTTGTCTAATGTGAAATATCCAACCGGCGCATAGTCGAATAAATCCAAATACCTTTCTCTGGACCGCTCCGCTTCCTCTTGAGCCCGATGGAGTTCCTCATTCTGCATTTCCAGCTCGATCTGATGGACCCACAACTCCTGAATGAGTTTTTGCATTTCCTCTTGGGTCAGAGCTGGTAAATCGGGGATTCTTTCTCCAGATTTTCCGAGAACGGCAGCCTCTGCCCTAGATCGCAGACCGGTGCGATTAATCTTGGGATCCTCATCTTTTGTCATGTATAAACGCAGCCTCCTCGATCAAATCTACAATAGTCTTATAGCATTGTGTCTTAATATTATACCACCGGTCTTGATTACCAGAAATTTAATTTGTTTGGGGCTCATATTAGTGAGGAAGCTAATTAATAAAACCGGAAATAAGGGAGAGGCGGGATCGTGTAATGACCCAACCTCTCGATGCACACGAAAAAAACCGGGCAGTTTTGTTACGTGTAATAATCAAGTGTGACATGTTCTCTACATGTCAATGGCCTGAACAAAATTTCCAGGTTCATTCATAATGGCTCCACATTCTGAGAATTTTGACCACTCTTAGGTCGTCCAGAACCTGGTATACGATACGATGTTGAATAGTTAAACGTCGAGAATAGGCGCCTGAAAGGTCCCCCACCAATTTCTCAAACGGGGGAAAATTTTGGAATGGGTTTCCTCTGATGATGTTTAAAAGTTCCTCAGCTTTTGATTTCAATCCAGCTTCTCGAATCTTCCTGGCGTCCTTCTGCGCTTTGACCGTGAAGACCAGTCTCCATTTTACCATCCGGGGTTCTCGCTACATTCTTCCACCGGAGTTTCCAGCCCCTGGCGAATCGATTCGCTCATGCCAGGCATGGACATCAGATAGAGAGTCTCCTGTATTGAACGCCAGTCTTCCTCGGAGATTAAAATTGCGTTCCCTCGTTTCCCGGAAATCTGAACCGGCTCATGAGATGACGCTACTTCCTTTATAAGTTTGTAAAGTTGAGACCTGGCTTGGGTAACATTTATGGTATTCATGAAGTGCCCTCCGAGATTAATGTACGTTAATATGTACGCTTTGTCAAAAACGCATAATGGGGATGAGCGGATGCCTGGCCCTTAATTCGGAAATCCAGCATCTGGAGCGCATCTGAATTTCATTACGTAATGATTGAATCAAAAAAAACGCCGGCTATAAAACCGGCGAAAAAAGAGTTATGAACGAGCTGCGTTCAATCTGAATAAGATTAGGCGCTCTTTTGAAACTTTTCAGCCTCCATCCGCTTCAACTCTCTTTTTAAAATTTTTCCTGTGGCGGTCTTCGGTAACTCATCTATTGTTGTAAACTCAATTTGGCGAGGGGCTTTGTAGGCAGCCATGTTGGCTTTAGCCCATCTTATCATTTCCTCCTCCGTAGCTGTATGGCCTGGGGCCAGCACCACAAAGGCCTTTGGGAATCTCTCCCTTTGCCCTGTCGGGAATACCTATAACCACGGCTTGCAGAATCTTAGGATTTTCCGATAAATAGCTTTCAACTTCACTGGGATAGATATTGTATCCCCCACACACCAGCATGTCGTCTTTCCTGTCGACTATGTACAGGAGACTATCGCTGTAACTGTCGCCCTTTAAGTACGCAAGGTCGCCTGACTTCCACCAACCATCCTGAATCTTTGCCGCAGTCATTTCAGGGTCTTTCCAGTAACGATTGATTACACCCGGCCCTTTACACCAAAGTTCGCCTATCTCACCATTTTGCAAATCATTGCCATCAGGCCCCACAACTTTGATCTGCCAGCCCGGAGCAGGCCAACCGGGGCTTCCGGGCGTATAGTGCCCGAATCGTGTATGTGTAACACTACTGCCCGACTCTGTAGCTCCGTAACATTCTATCAACCCAAGCTTAAAAATTTCTTCGATCTGCCGACCCAATTCCGCAGGCAGGGAAGATCCAGCGGCCTGACCAAGCCTAAGGCTTGAAATGTCGTAAATGTCCTTGTTCTTGAGGTACTCCTCGATAAGATATGTCCACATCGTGGGCGTACCCATAAAATGAGTAACCTTGTGTTTGGTAATGAGTTCCAGAGTATCCTTCGGGAAAAACCTTTGTAACGTAACTACGGTGGCCCCTGCACAAAGAGTCGGAAGCACCGTAATCACCATGTATACATGAAAAAAAGGCGTTCCCGTAAGCACAAGATCTTCATCTGTCATAGGGACCACGTGTCCCGAGTTTACTCTTGCCTGGAACAACCATCCGCCATGCGTGGACAGAGCGCCTTTTGGTCTACCCGTGGTGCCGGAAGTATAAAGTAACGCCAGCCCATGATCATCGGGAACGTCTAACGCCGAGAAATCAGAATTGTTTTTGGAGATCAGCTCCTCGTAGACCAAAACGTTGCGATTGACCCCATTACCCGCAATGCCCTGAACTGAGATTATTTTTTTGACCGAGGGGAGTTTGTCGAGAATAGGTAAAATATTTTCTTCCGTTTCGGTCGCCATCCCAATAATGACCATAGCTTCGCTGTGGTTAATAATGTACTCAATTTCCATCTTTTTCAGCATAATGTTGAAAGGAACAGAAATCGCTCCCATCTTGGCGATGGCCACAAAGGCCACAATGAATTCAGGAACGTTTCGGAGATAAAGCGCCACTCGATCTCCCTTTTTAACACCCAATCCATGAAGGGCGTTAGCCATAGCGTTTACCTGATCGTTCAGCTCCGAATACGTATATCTGGCTCCAGTGACCCCATCGATAATAGCCGTCCTGCTTGGTATTCGGTCGGCGTTCTTCTCAACACATTCATGGCCTAAGTTCATCCCTGTAACTCCTCTCCTCCACATAAGGTTAGCTTGCTTAAACTTTCAGCCGAACATGGGTTTATAAGCAAGGTCCGTGCCTGACAGACAGACAACATGAGGTATAAAATTTAACTCTTTGGAATAATGACTAGATTTAATGTGTGATTGATATGACGAGGAACTATTCTGGGGATAGAAGTGGAAAGATTGTTTCCACAGGAGGAAACATTTTTTCCAGTACAGTTAGAGTTAGGCGTCTAAACTATATAAATCATAACGTTTGAGGCGCTTCCGGAGTGTTGGGCGGGAAATTCCCAGCATTCTCGCCGCGGCCGAAAGGTTTCCATTGGTTTCAGTCATCGCTTTCTTTATATGTATTTTCTCAACTTCATCCAGTGAACCGTGCCCTGATGAATCCAAAGGCTCCGCTCACGAAGCCGTCAATACGGCTTGAACGGCGTCGGCCAGCAGCACTGAGCTGCGAGATGCCAGGATTGCCTTGGTAAGAACATTTTTTGACTCCCGAACATTTCCTGGCCAGGAATATGCCTTCAGAATGTTCATTACCCTGTTTTCTAGCTCGCGTGACTTTAGATCGGATGATTATCAAATCAGCGAAGGTGAAACCTAATTCGCTGTCTTTGGCCTGATTTGGGCCAATTTTCTTGACATGCAAAAGGAGTCGAGTCATATTACTCACACTATGACTAGTCAAGCAATGAAGCTACATGCCGTTTCGTCCAGAAACCCTGCGGAATTCGCGGTTATGGGGGCTCTCGACCTTCAGGATTCTCATGGCTACAGGTTGGTAGCATTTCTCCAGGAAAATTTATCAGGAATCTGTTGCCTTGGTCGCAGCCAAATCTATGCGTTGCTGACCAGGCTCGAACATGAAGGCCTGACAGTTCACGAACGTGTTGAACAGACCAACCTCCCTTCCAAAAAAGTGTTCAGGCTCACACAGTCCGGAAGAAATGAACTCCTTCAGTGGCTAACCGCGCCTGTGCCGAATCTGAGGGATCTCAGAATAGAGTTCCTAATCAAGCTCTTTTTCGCACGATTTAGATCGCAAGACGCAGAATTGGTTCTGCTGTCCAAACAACTCGAAGTATGTAAATCCAAGCGGTCCCGCTTGATTGATGTTAGGTCCAGGGCATCAAACAGAATCGACCAGGAAGCTCTTGAGTATCGCATTTCAATGGCTCAGGCCGCCTGTGTTTGGCTGGAGTCTCTGATCAAACAAACTTCCGACCCGGCTAATAAATCTGTTCCCGCGCAGTAATCAGCTTCACATTGAAAGGACTACGATGAAAAAAGAACGTTTTCTAATCCCCATTTTGTCAGTTCTGTTGTCGATTGGCGCCGTTGTTGTTTCTGTCACTAATTGTTTGCCGTCGGAACCCGGACATGTAACGGTTTTTGCAGCGGCTTCCACTACTAACGCTATTAATGATATCGCCGCCGCGTTTAAGAAACAATTTGGCGTCGACGTGGTATCCTCATTCGCTTCATCCTCCACTCTAGCCAAGCAGATCGAACAGGGAGCGCCTGCGTCCATTTTTATTTCAGCGGACGAAGACTGGATGAATTACCTTGCCAAGAAAGATTTAATCGCCCCGGACAGTCGAACCGATCTCCTCGGTAATAGCCTCGTGCTGATTGCTCCAGTTTCCAGTAAAATATTGAAGATAGATAATATTAAGTCCCAATTGGCGCCTGAACTGGGCTCCGGACGGCTTGCGACAGGAGACCCGGACCACGTTCCAGTTGGTAAATACGCTAAAGCGGCGCTTGAAAATCTCGGGATATGGAAAGAGATCGAGCCTAGACTCGCTCGAGCGAGCGATGTTCGTGGCGCTCTAGCTCTTGTCGAAAGGGCTGAGGCCCCCCTTGGGGTCGTTTACTCTACTGACGCCGCTATTAGCAAGAATGTGAAAATCGTCGGAGCCTTTCCTCCTGACAGCTATCCGCCTGTAGTCTATCCGGTAGCATTGATTAAGGCCTACGATAGCCAGGACGCCAAGAAATTCTTTGAGTTCCTCAAGAGCGCGGAAGCCAGGACGATTTTTGAGAAATACGGTTTTAGCGTCAAGTGACTGAATGGTACACATTGACACCACTGGAAAAGGAAGCGCTCCGACTGAGTCTTTGGATATCAACATGGGCGGTCATAGCCATCCTTCCTCCGGGAATATTCATCGCGTGGCTTCTCGCCAGAAAGAGGTTTATTGGCAAAACCTTTCTCGATGGCTTGACACATCTGCCCCTCGTCTTGCCACCGGTTGTGATCGGCTATCTACTGCTGGTTCTCCTTGGCCGAAATGGAGTCATTGGGGCCTGGATATACAAAAACCTTGGAATCAGTTTTATCTTCAATTGGAAAGGAGCCGCTGTGGCGTCCGCTGTAGTAGCGTTTCCTCTCCTGGTAAGAGCGATTCGTCTTTCCATTGAACAGGTGGATGTGGGGTTGGAAGCGGCGGCGAAGACCCTGGGGGCCGGTCCGATCCGGGTATTTTTCACAGTCACAGCGCCTTTAATTATGCCGGGGATCATTACCGGCGTAATTTTAGCCTTCGCCCGTAGCCTTAGCGAATTTGGAGCGACCATAACCTTTGTTTCGAACATTCCAGGACAAACTCGGACCCTGCCTTTAGCGCTGTATACGCTGACACAAGTCCCGGACGGCGAAGCTGGGGCCTTTCGTTTATGCGCAATTTCCGTGATTGTGGCTTTCGTGGCGTTGATGTTGTCGGAATTCAGTTCCAGATATGTTTTTAACAAGATTCGAGGCTAAACGGTGCTTGAAGTAAATGTCCGAAAAAAATTGGGCGCATTTACAGTCAACGTTGCATTCTCAACTGGAGATTCGGGAATCACCGCGATCTTCGGGCCTTCCGGGGCAGGAAAAACCTCGGTCATCAACATGGTCGCCGGACTGCTTGAACCGGATCACGGTCGAATTTCTTTGGACAATGAACCTATCTTTGACTCTAATAAGCGGATTAATGTCGTTCCCAACAAGAGGCGACTCGGTTATATTTTTCAGGATGGCCGCCTTTTCCCTCATCTATCTGTCAAATCCAACTTGACTTACGGAATGAAATTGCTTCCCAGGAAGGATAGAAGACTTAGCTTTGACAAGGTAATTGACCTTCTGGATTTGGGAGCGCTGCTATATAGACGGCCGTCCAAGCTATCAGGTGGGGAGAAGCAGCGGGTGGCCATCGGTCGGGCGCTCCTTACCAGCCCTTCCCTACTGCTTATGGATGAGCCGCTTTCGTCACTGGATGGCCAACTAAAGGCGGAGATTTTGCCTTTCGTGTCAAAAATGCAGAGGGAATCCATGATCCCGACGCTGTATGTCAGCCATTCAATTGACGAGATATTGTTGATCGCTGAAAGGGTCATTGTTATCAGGGGTGGACAGGTAGCTTTTTCCGGTAAACTTGATTCATCTTTAATAGAAGAGCGCTCCGAGCTTTTCCCCACGCTCCAGGGAAACAGCCCTGCCCTACTACCGAAGCCCTATTTTCAAAATGCTTTAAGTTCCAGCCCCCTGTTTTAGAGGCGCAGCAGTCGATTACCACATTGCCCTGACATTTGCTCTTTTGATCCTGCTTTTGAGTTGAACCTATGCGGATCCAGTCATAGCTTTCTTCACCAATTTCCATATTTATATCTAATGTAATAAGCAAGTTGCATCTCAGATACGGACTCGGTGTTGACCACATCTCATTAGTCCTGCTAAATATGCCATAATGGTTATGTCTGCTTGGACATATTGCTCAGGCCAGGCGCATAGTAAACCAATTTAACTCAAAGAATCACCATCTAAAGGTTTACATCGGAATCTATCCGAGGCGAACCACGAATCCGGAAAGGAGGTTCCTATGGATTTGACTCGTCGTCAGTTCATTTTGCTTTCCGGCGCAGTTGGAGCCGGGGCGGCTTTGTCTTCCCTCGGGCTCGATCTGGGGCCGGTCAAAGCTTATGCTGAAGAACTCAAAATCGACAAAATGAAGAGCGCGAAAAATACCACAACTATATGTCCTTACTGCTCAGTATCTTGTGGTCTTATCGTGAGCACAGACACCGCAGCCGGAAAAATCATCAACATTGAGGGGGACCCGGACCATCCCATCAACGAAGGAGCGCTTTGCGCCAAAGGCTCCGCTCTTTACCAGACAACGGCCAATAACCCTAATCGTTTGACCAAGGTGCTTTATCGGGCGCCATTCAGTGACAAATGGGAAGAAAAACCATGGGACTGGGCCGTAACTGAAATCGCCAAGAGAGCAAAAGCCACTCGCGACGCTGATTTCATAGAGAAAAACAGCAAAGGACAGACTAGTCAACCGCGTTGAAACTATCGCTCATCTCGGAAGTTCAAACATAGACAATGAGGAATGCCATACTCTTAACGCATTGATGAGAAGCCTGGGGGTAGTCTATCTGGACCACCAGGCGCGGGTTTGACACAGCCCGACAGTTGCGGCTCTGGGAGAGTCGTTCGGGCGTGGCGCAATGACCAATCATTGGATAGATCTCAAAAACAGTGACTGCCTTCTGATCATGGGCAGTAACGCTGCGGAAAACCACCCTATCTCCATGAAGTGGGTAATGAGGGCAAGAGAGAACGGGGGCAAGATTATTTCTGTTGATCCTCGTTTTACTCGTACTTCAGCGGTCGCCGACATCTATGCGCCTCTTAGATCAGGAACCGACATCGCCTTCCTGGGGGGCATGATCAACTACATCATTGAAAAGAATAAGTATTTCAATGATTACGTTCTAAACTACACCAATGCGTCGTACATTGTCGGAGACAAGTTTGATTTTAACGATGGACTGTTCTCGGGGTATGACCCCCAGAACAAAAAATACGACGCTTCCAAATGGGCGTTTAAACTCAACGACAAGGGTGTCCCAGAGATGGACCCCACTCTGAAAAATCCGCGCTGTGTGTTCCAGTTGTTAAAAAAACACTACTCCCGATACCCTCTTGAAAAGGTTTCAGAGATAACCGGGACTCCGGTGGCCGATCTTCTCAAGGTATACGAGGCGTTCTCTTCGACAGGGGTGAAGGACAAAGCCGGTACGGTGCTCTACGCATTGGGGTGGACGCACCACACCTTCGGGACACAAAATATCCGAGCCAGCGCCATCATTCAGTTGCTGCTCGGTAATATTGGAATTGCAGGCGGCGGAATCAACGCCCTTCGCGGTCAGCCCAATGTTCAAGGCTCCACTGATGGTTGTTTGCTTTTCCACTTGATACCCGGCTACTTGAAAGTCCCTCGAACTTCCCAACAGAGTCTGGAGTCATACCTCAAGGCCAACACTCCAACCACGGCAGAGCCTCAATCCCCGAATTGGTGGCAGAACACTCCCAAGTACACGGTCAGTCTTCTCAAATCCTACTATGGCGATAAGGGTTCGAAGGAGAATGATTTCGGTTACGCATGGTTGCCGAAGTGTGACGACGGAGCCACATATTCGTGGTTCGACATGTGCGATGTTATGTATCAGGGAAAAATGAAGGGTATGTTCGTGTTCAGTCAAAATCCGGCAGGGAGCCACCCTAACACGAATAAAGTAGTCAAAGCGCTTTCGAATCTGGACTGGCTGGTGCACACCAACATTTTCAACAATGAAACGGCGTCCTTCTGGCATGGCCCTGGTTTAGACCCTAAAAAAATCAAAACAGAGGTATTTCTGTTACCGGCCGCATGTTCAGTGGAAAAAGAAGGTAGTCTCTCAAATAGCGGCAGGCTTGCCCAATGGCGTTACAAGGCGGTTGAACCCCCTGGAGACGCCATTTCTGATGGAGACATGGTTGCCAGGCTCGTTCTGAAACTCAAGGAACTCTATCAAAAAGAAGGAGGGAAATGCCCCGAGCCGATTCTGAATCTCCAGTGGGATTACGTGGATGAAAAGGGCCGATATGACTCGCACAAGGTAGCTAAAGGAGTTAACGGTTATTTCCTGAAGGACGTGACGATCAAAGATCCTTCAGGGAAAGATCTCAATTTCAAGAAGGGCGATCTTGTTCCCACCTTCGGATTCTTACAGGCCGACGGTAGCACATCGTGCGGCAACTGGATCTATTGCGCTAGCTACACAAACGCCGGGAACATGATGGCCCGCCGCGGAAAAGAGGATCCCACAGGACTTGGGCTCTATTCCAACTGGGCCTGGTGCTGGCCGGTCAATCGTAGAATCATTTACAACAGAGCTTCCTGTGACCCGAGTGGCGCCCCGTGGAACCCCAAGCGACCCCTCCTGAAGTGGGAAGGGGACAAATGGGTCGGGGACGTTCCTGATGGACCTTGGCCTCCCATGAGTGACAAGGAAAAGGGGAAACTGCCGTTCATCATGAAACCGGATGGAAGAGCTTTCCTGTATGGTCCAGGACTGGTGGACGGGCCGTTTCCAGAGCAGTATGAACCAGTGGAAAGCCCGTTAAAAAAGAACCCGATGTCCAAACAAATGAATAACCCAGCGATCAAGTTCTTCAAGAGTGACATGGACAAGATTGCGTCAGGCGGATCCTAATTTTCCGTTTGTTTGCAGCACCAATGGCCTCGCTGAGCACTGGTGTAGTGGATCTTTCACGCGATGGCAACCTTGGCTTCTCGAAGCCCAGCCTGAACTCTTTGTCGAAATGAGTCCGCAACTCGCCAAAGAGATCGGCGTCAAGAACGGCGATAGGGTTAAGGTGGCGTCCATCAGGGGAGAAGTGGAGTGTGTGGCCATGGTGACCCCGCGCATGCGTCCATTCAAGATTACCGGTAAAGTTGTTCATCAGGTGGCGCTGCCTTATGCTTTCGGCTGGCTGATTCCAAAATCGGCCAGGAACAACTCAACAAATCTCCTTACACCAGCAGTAGGAGATGCCAACACCATGTGCCCCGAATACAAGGGATTCATGGTCAATGTCACGAAAGTATGAGGAGGTGTAAAAAATGTCCAAAGGATTCTCGATACTCGTAGACACCTCCAAATGCACCGCGTGCAGAGGTTGTCAGATAGCGTGTAAGCAGTGGAATCAGTTGCCGGCCACGCAAACGAAGAACTGGGGCAGTTACCAAAACCCGCAAGATCTGTCGGCTGTGACCTGGAAATTGGTCAGGATGGCAGACGGAACGAACGGCGATGGCAAAGTTTACTGGAACTTCTTTTCCGATCAATGCAGACACTGCCTGTCTCCGGGTTGTATGGCGGCGGCCGAAAATGGTGAAATTGTCCAGGACGAAAAAACCGGGGCTGTACTTTTCACCCCAAAAACAAAGGACCTGGACTTCAAGGCTACTCTCGAGGGATGTCCATACAACATTCCTCGGCAGGATCCCAAAACAAAGCAACTTTTCAAGTGCGTAATGTGTTTCGACAGAATTACCAACAACCAGATCCCTGCCTGTGTAAAAGCTTGTCCCACTGGAGCAATGGTTTTCGGGGAACGTGACAAGATCGTGGATATGGCCAAGAAAAGGGCAGAGGAACTCAAGAAAACTTACCCCAAAGCTGCGGCTCTTAATGCTGACGACGTTCGGGTGATCTATGTAGTCAAGGACGACCCCAAGAAGTATTACGAGTTCGCCGCCGGCAAATAGGTTTTCTCATTTCTTAAGAGCGCAACCCTGAGGAATTTTCCTCAGGGTTGTCGCTTCACCGAATCAGATTTAATCTCAGTGTCTTTGCAATGTGACCCGTTCTTTGAAGATGTGATTCCAATAAATCGTGTGGTTCTGAATGGATTTCAGACTTCGCTACAAGATCTGGCTCGAAAACGACGCGGGAAAACCTGTAATTGGAATGGGCAAGGTCAAAATTCTGCTCGCAATCCGCAGGTTTGGCTCCATTAGCGCCGCGGCTCGTGAACTTGACCAGCCATATCGTAATGTCTGGGCAAAGATTAGAGAAGCCGAGAAACATTGCGGATACAAGCTGGTAGAAACCGGTCACACAGGATCCAGCCTCACTGACAATGGCGAACAACTCCTCTCCAAATATATGACGCTATTCAGAAGTTGCTCACGATCGGCCAAGCTCAAGTTCCACCAACTCTTCACCGGTGATTGCGACACTAATATTGGAGCACAAGACAATTCAAATCTTCCGGCCGAAGAGGAAGATTCAGAATGGCTGAGTTGAAGACGGTTTCGGAACAATTTAGTTTTGAACTATTAATCGAAAGGAGACTGAACAACTAACTAAATTGTAAACATGACTGACATTATGTTTCGGAAAACTTTACACCACTGACCTTATATCCTTCCTACGCTCCGTCAAATTGAGAGTATTTTCCCGTAATTGAACCAATATATTCTGTTTGGATTTCTATAGAAATGTTGGCGCGGTTAATGCATCTATCCTGAGTAGCTCATAAACAAGGGCGCCTGAAGACTCATTCTTGCGCCGCGCTTAGATGAATTTGTTGACCTGGCCCATAATGTTTGTTTACTATCGTGACCCTCTAAGCCACGCTTGAGGTCATCTTGACTGATCCTTTTTTCGACATCGCCATAGCCCTCACACTATGTTTCGCATTTGTAAATGGATTTCATGACGGCGGTAATGTAGTGGCCGCCACAATTTGCTCACGGGCCATGAACCCTTGGAGAGCCCTATTTTACGCCGCCATCGCGGAGTTTATAGGGCCGGTATTGCTCGGAACCGCCGTAGCAAGAACTATGTCTTCCTGCGTGCTCAGGCCTGACATGGTTGAGGATATTCAACCTCACATCCTATATATTGTCGTTTGTAGCGCAATGGCCGGCGCCATGTCCTGGAAGTTGCCTACCTGGTATTTCGGTCTACCGTCAAGCGGTTCCCACGCGTTGATCGGCGGATTAGTGGGAGCGGGCGCCATCGGTATAGGCGTTCAGTCGATTATGATCGACAAAGTTATTCGCAGTGTTCTGCTCCCTCTCATGTTGTCACCGATCCTGGGGATTTTTCTCGGGTATTTTCTTTTTTCAGTTATTAGGCGCCTGTTCGCAGGAGCCCACAGGCGCATAGGCCAGTTTTTCGCTGTTCTTCAAAGGCCGGTAATGGCGCTCCTGGCCGCAGGCCACGGTTCAAATGACGCCCAGAAATCCATGGGGGTCATCGCGATAATCCTTTCGGCAAGCGTTCATGAGGTGGAAGGCGCCTTGATCCTGCCCGATTGGGTACTTTACAGTTGCGCAGCGGCGTTGGCTTTGGGACTATTGGCGGGCGGTTGGCGCATCGTCAAGAAAGTAGGAACAGGAATCTCCAAGATGGAACCGGTTCATGCGTTTGCGGCCCAACTGTCATCCGCGGTAATAATACTTGGCGCCTCAGTGTTTGGGGGACCGGTGAGCGCTACGCAGGTGGTAGGATCATCCGTGCTTGGAGTAGGAGCTTCCCGCAGGGCCAGCGGGGTCAAATGGTCCGCGGCCACACAGATCGGCTACGCCTGGATTCTGACCTTCCCTGTGTCTATGCTCATTGGAGCCGGATTCTGTCGGCTTTTAATCCATTTCTTCGCTTCCACCAATTGAGGTGACGAATGGCATTGTGGAAAATCTTCGGCCAAAAGCGTGAAGCTGATTTTTACGAACTGTTACTCTCTCAATGTGAAAAGACCGTCCAGGGATGTCAGTCTCTGGTCAGGTTTCTGGACAATGACAGTCCGCCTGAAGATCTGTTGAGACTGGAACAGGAAGCCGACGACATTCGTCGAATACTCATTGACGAACTAAATCAGACATTTATAACACCAATGGACCGTGAAGACATTTTCATGCTTTCAAGGGCCATAGACGACGTGCTTGACCACGCATACAACGCCGTCAAAGAAATGGAGGTCTTTGACGTCCAAAGCAATGAATTTCTTTTCAAGATGGCGGAATTATTATTAAAAGGGGCTGAAGAACTCCTGAACGCTATCAAACACCTGAAGAAAAACCCAAATGTGGCGGTCGGATACGTTGTAAGGGCGAAACGATTGGAGAATGAAATGAACGACGCTTATCTGGATGCGCTCAAGCAGCTATTTTCGGGGAACAACGTCAGGCTCATGCTTAGTTACAGGGAGATTTACAGACATTTTAACAGGAGCGCTGACACGGTGGATGAAGCGGCCAACATTATAAGCGACATTGTAGTCAAGATGGGATAACCCATTCTAAACCGGATCTGGAGCTATTTCAGTTATCCCGTATGAAGTCCCCATAGAAGTCAGATCGTTTGGACGATTGGAATCGGGCGCTAGATTCTTTTTCTTGCCATTACCATTACCGTTACCATTTCCGTTTCCGTTTGAGCCGCTCCATCTTTCGAGAATCTCGGCCAGGTCTCTGGCTTGAATCGGCTTTGAAATGTAATCATTCATCCCCGCCTCTATACATCTTTCTCTGTCTCCTTTCATCGCGTGGGCGGTCATGGCTATTATGCGCACATGAGGATCCAGAATCTCGTCAACACTTTCACGAATAATCCTTGTTGCCCGTAAACCATCCATTATCGGCATCTGAACATCCATTAGAACTATATCGAACTTCTCCTGTTTCAGTATATCGATGGCCTGAACTCCGTCATTAGCGCAGTGAGCCTCGTGGCCCATTTTTTCAAGGACGGACAACGCCAGTTTCTGATTCGTATAATTGTCTTCGACCACCAGAACCCGAAGTCTTTTTCTCCTGGCCTCGGCTATTGTATGCCTTGTGACGATCCGCCTATTTTCCCTGCCAATTTGAGCGCAGGCCTGTCCAAGAGACATCACCAGACAATCATAAAGTTGCGCCTGCCGCACCGGTTTGGTGAGGTAACCCGCAAATCCTTTCTCCTGCAAACGCTTTGCGTCGCCACGTCTGCTCAGTGATGTCATCATGATCAATATCAGGTCATTCAAGTCAGGGTCCCCTTTGATAATTTCGCCAAGAGTTTCCCCGTCCATAGCAGGCATTTGCATATCCAGAAGGACGATCTCGTATGGGTCACCCGTTAAGGAAGCGTGGCGCAGCTTAACTAGAGCGGACGCCCCGCCATCGACCAGGTCAAAACGGCAACCCCATGCTTGAAGATAGGCCTCCAGGAGTCTGCGATTCGTAGCGTTATCGTCTACCCCAAGGATCCTACGGCCACAGATTTCCTCTCTCGGACTGACCCGTTTTGGAGGAGCGAAAGGCTGCTGTTCCAGGACAGCAGTGAACCAGAAAATAGAAACCATTATCTGTTCCACTCTCCACGCCAATCTCCCCGCCCATTAATTCAACCAGGTTCTTTGAGATGGAAAGCCCCAAGCCGGTTCCTCCATACTGTCTCGTGTCTGATGAGTCAATCTGGGTGAATGGATCGAAGAGTTGCTCCACCTTATCCGCCGGGATACCAATACCCGTGTCACTCACGGTGAATTTCAATATCGTCTTGTTCTCCAACTCGCCCAATACGGACACGTTGACGGATACTTCCCCATGTGGGGTAAACTTTATGGCGTTTCCGATTATGTTTGTGAGAATTTGCCTAAGTCTCCCCGGATCACCAATCACAAATGAAGGAACCTCCGGATCGATCAGGCAGACAACTTCCAGATCCTTTTCCTGCGCCCTCATAGCCAGTAGATCCGATATGTCCTCCAGTGTGGCCCGTAGATCAAAGTCTATGTTTTCTAAAGCAAGTTTTCCTGCTTCAATCTTTGAAAAATCAAGGATGTCGTTTATCAAAGTCAACAGAGCGTCTCCGCCGATCTTGATGATCTCAGAGTATTCCCTCTGCTTTTCATCAAGCTCAGTGTCGAGCAACAGTTCAGTCATTCCTATTACCCCATTCAGCGGGGTTCTTATTTCATGGCTAACATTGGCCAGAAACTGGCTTTTGGCGATGTTCGCCGCCTGCGCCTCGACAGTCAGCTTTTGGGCTTCCTTGATGGATGATCTCAGCCTTTGGTTGGTTTCCTCGACTTCGGAGTTTGCCTTTCGTAAGGCTTCTTCAGAACTCTTCCTCTCAGAGATGTCTCGGATACTTGTGAGTACCAGATTAGTGGCTCCATCCTCAAACTTTTTCAAAATTACTTCAGCGTGAAAAAACGATCCATCCGATCGCCTGGCTTCCCATTCGATCATCTGATTCTCGCCATCCAGGGTTTTCCGCCACACTTCCGGCATCGTGTCTAGCGGACTCGCAGGACCGGGAAGATCTCTTTCTACAGTCGTGGACATTATTTGATCCGGAGTATAGTTAAAAAGATCGAGCATCATGCTGTTGAAACTTATCACTCTACCCGTGGCGTCCTGAATGATAAGGGCGTCATGGGCGGAATTGAACACAACCTTTAATCTGGCCTCAGAAGCCCTTACTTCGAGTTCAGACTCCTTACGCTTGAGTTCAATCGCAAAAAAACCGACGATAAGGATTACCGCTATGAGGGTAAACAATATTGGCAATAGTCTATTTGTAGATATGTTCCTGGCCCACAAAGCGCTGCTAATATCGATTCCCAACACGGCCATAACCTTTCCGTCTGATTGTGGAGCGGATAATGGGACAAAAGCGCTTATCCACGATCCCCATTTGTCCTTATATGGGCCTTCGGTTATCTCTTTTCGTGTTTCATAGATCTTCTTTATAGCAGGCGGGGCGTCATCATATACGTAGCCCGGTGGAGAAAAATCTTTAGAGCCTATAGGCTCAGAATCCACAAGAAAAACCACTAACCCGTCTTTATAGCCCAGCAGATAAAGAAAGCGGCACAGCGGATTACCCTTTTTAACCGATTCAAATCTCTCGTGGATAGCTCTGTAATCCGGAGACTCCATATCGCCTACGGATCCAGTCAGACGCTCAAGTTGATCCAAAGCGACACCGCCGGCTACCATGCCGGCCTGAACCAAAAGGTTTTCTCTCTCGTTTCGATCAGCCCTGGCGCCTACCAACTCAGTAGCGCCCCAGCCGGCGACTATCGTCAATGTCAAAGAAAACGCAAGCCACCGTCCACCTAAAGTCTCGGTTGGTTCGAGAGAAAAATCCAGGGCGGAAACCCAACGATGAAGGAAGAAGCGCCATATCCCCACAGCCATGACTACTGCGCAAGCGGCTCTTATTAACTGAACAGGAAAACCGAAGGTACGCCAGAACCATTCCTGGTTGAGTGACGAAGCAGGGAAAAAAGTCGATTCGGAAGGAAACAGCCCGGTGGCCAACCCATAAACGAACATGGAAACAGCGGCTATTTTTAACTGCCTGCTTTCCTTTGATAAATTATCATTAGATTCCCGCCACAGAACCATGGCTGCAAGGACGGAACTGGAAATCCCCAGAAAATACCCACAAGTAGCGAACACACCCTTGACGCCTTCCAGAGCGCCCATAGCGGACAGAAAAATCAGGGGATAGTAGATCCACGGGCCAATTTCATTATTTCTTGTCTGGATCAAACGACTCAGGCGACCAAACTCGAACAGGGCGATATAAGATCCTGCCACTAAAGCGAGACGTATGACCTTTAAAAGGAACAAGTCAGAGGCGCTCAGAGCCAGAGTCTCCAATAGAGAGCTGAGGCCGTGAGTCGCTGAAAAGACAGTCAACCAAACAAAGGGGAGCCGATCTCTTCCAGCCTGGGCCAAAACCCCGCAAATCACTGCCAGGATTATGAACGCTAGGCCAGAAACGAAAAATGCGTAATCGACTTGACTCGCTGCGAAATATGGCGTCATTTTAGTTCACTGGAAGGAATAAATATAATTCACATAACCCCTATGTGCCCGTGGTGGAATATATTCAATCCCAACAATGCTGTCTACAAACTTTAAGCGTCTAAAATCTGAAATAAGGCAGTTTAAAGGCGGGTTAGAGTAAATTTTTATCAAATATTTGAAACTATATCGGTTAACCTATAATAATTATGCGTAAATTTATTTACGCGCTGACAATGTGCCCATCATGAAATTTGCTGAATTTCATGATGTAGTCATCCTCAATAAATTTTCTTAAAAGAGATGTTGAAAGAGATCGTTGAATGGAAATGGTTAGCTATTCGGGCCATGATTGCTATTGCATTGGGTAAGCCTTGATCCAGATTACAGCTCCAATCTCTACCTTTTTATCCTTACCCTCACGCTGGATGGGTTTGTCCGCTTCCATTATCGCTGAAAAACCCCACCAACCGGCTTTGGGCATGGCAAAGTTGAAAACTCCATTAGGGTCTGTCTTGACAACCTGTCTAACATGAGAATCCGTAGGCGCGTGTGCGGCTCCCTTCGCCCACCACTCGACTTCTACGTCGACATCAGGAGCAGGCAATTCCGTCTTTAAAAACACGGCCTGTGAATACATTTCCTGAATAGAGGCTGTACGGTCTGGATAGAGGGACTATTTCAGCGGGCAAACCTGCGGTTTTCGCAACAGGTTTATCCCAGCCTTCTTCCGCCCCGAAAGCGTCGACGATAACCTTCGTGGCGTGGACTATGTATTTGTCTTCGGAGGGTTCCCAGTAAGGAGCGGGCAGCAGAAAAAAAATGTAATCCGCCGGTCTGGTAACCTTGAATGTCGGTCTCCCAGGTTGACCTGCCATCCACCTTCTTTTCATGCAATGTCCCCAATAGATCAGTCAATGTTTCACCTGTTACAACACCGAATTTCTCCGGTTTGTCCATCTGCATCAGTGGACCGCCCTCAAACGGATGGGTAAACTGCAGAAGCAGACCTATATCCTTGCTGTCACCTTTGGTCACCACGTCTTTAGATGGAATTATCATTGCAAAATGGGCAAAGGCTGATACAGCGAACACCAATATCATTGTGGCTGACAACAAAAGTATGCTCTTGAGGGTTTTTCAATTTGGCTCTCCTGCAAAATGTTGTTTCCAACTTTACGCTGTCAGCCCAATTGGCTGCAATCCCATATTCGGTCCCATCCACCACCGCCTTTGTCGTCCTTTTTGTCATCGCTGTCATCATCGGCTTCATCATCTCCCCTGTCTTCTTCATCAGTAGCGGAGACTAATTTAAAAAGATTGTTCTGAGCCTGAAGTTTGTCGACAAAAATTTCTTGAATTACTTGATCTATCCGAGCGGCTTCAATCGATAGGCAAGCCGACGAAACATTTGAGAAACCGTCCAATATCTTTGTCTTACAAGGGCTAAAGTCGGCCAAAACGATGGTCCCCACAACTACCAACGTGACAAACAACCTGGTGACAATCAGCCATAATTTCATTTTCAAATCCCCAAATTCCGTGAACACAGTTGTTTGATTAAATATTTAGAAAGACGCCGATAGGGTAATCTGTCCACCGTAAACCGGATCGATTACCCTGTCCGGTCGAACCCCAAAATTGTTCGCCTAGCGCCCCACTTTGCCATCCAGGCACAGACCGGTCTATGCACGCATAATTGAACCACTTCCCAGGCTGCCAGTAACCCATGACTACACTGAAGATCATGCCTTCCAGAAGCTTCCAGTCGAAGCCTGCATTAATTTCGTAACCTAGAGAGGTATCTGGAATGTTCGGCGAAGTGGGATAGCGGTTGAAATTGAAATCCAGATTTCCATCACGAGTATTTGGAAAATTCGGAAATATGTAAGACAGGTGCTCATCATTATTTACAATAGGCTCCAGGTTAGGTCCAATACATGCCCAACTGTAGCCATTTGATGTTCTGTTAGCGTAAAAAAACGTTCCATAAATATTGAGATTAGAAGCGACCGCATAGTCCAATCTTCCGGCAAATACGCTTGCATCTCGAAGGTAGCCATCATGTGACAAGTTGTAGGCGTTTAAACCGGAGCCGTAATTGTAGCAGAAGAGTGTGCAGTACGGCCTGAACACATCGAAATTACCAAGGAAACGATCGTAGGTCGGATGCGTCCCAAAGGAGCCTGCCTGCTTCCAGATTAGCGTTCCGTTTCTTCGGTCAAGGCCGGGAGACCATGCTTGCAGTAAGCTCAACTTTGTGGGGCCAAAGATTGCTCCCAATTCTATGGCGTATTTCCATTGTTCGATCTGCTGGGTCATTGGCCAGCGAGGATCAGCTGGTGGAAAAGGAGGAATTCTAGCGCCATCGGAGCTGCTCGCCATCTGTCCGTCCAGTAAAGCCACGCAGCCTCAGCGTTAGCGAAAATACGTCCATTGTTGTATTTTGTATAAATCGAGCCATGGGAGAAACTTGAATCAACCGAAACGTTTCGATCAATAGTGTCATTACCGTGATTGGATTCCAGATTTCCATCAAGGAGAACAGCCTCCGGGCCGACATGATACGCAGCGTATGACCCAATAGCCCCAGCGGACAACGAACCACTTGAATATACCAGAAACGCCAGAAAATCCGATGAAAGCGACCCCCGTCCGTCAGCCCTGCTGAAGTACTGACGTAGTTGAGTCCTGTGGACAGTCACAGCGTCATCGTATCTGTAGCCTGGAAGGTCATAAGGATTCAGGTAAAGCCCGTATTGAGGGATGCTTGAAGTCCCGACAAAAGTGTAAGGATAGTATCCTATACCAAAGTCAAACGGACCATACGGAACGACCAGGGCCGCTGATTCGGTCGTAGCCGCGTCTTCTCCATCGTATTGCAACCCCATACCGAACTTCCACGGCCTCTTCCCCACTGTCAGCGTTCCAACAGGAGTGACCGCAGTTATCCAGAATAGGGTGAACTGGGCGTCACTGAAAGCGTTCTTCAATCCTGGAGCGTCCATGGTGTTATAGTTGGTGTTCCAGGGATCGCCGTACGTTCCCAGTCGAAAACGGGCCTGCATCTTTAAAGCCGAATTTATGATTATTCTTGGATCAAACGAGACATTGAAATAAGACCAGCCTGAAGTGGAGCCTGTGACAAGGTTGGTGTCAAACTGACCGCCATTCCAGAAATTCAGATTGGCCACCTTGGTATTTGTTCCATTGTCAACATCATACGGGCCAAAGAAGCCATTGTGGCCGGTTTGGTTGTAAAACTCGTGAGTCCATGAAAAATTACCTGTGAGGTCCAGGCTCCAGGAGTAAGCTACTGAAGTTTGCAAAAGCACAAGACCGACAACAATAATTGACGGAATCAGGGATCTGGTTCCTCGCATCGAGATTCTCCAACTACCCCCGAAAATTTAATAGCAACGATAACAGGTTTGTAACACGGCCAAGACAGGGTGTCAACAGCAAAGTAATACAAGGTATTACTTTGGAAGAGTTACTCTAATGAAGACAATCTACACCGGACAACAGTTCTTTATCTGGATCGATTGCGAACCCACCTCACCCCTAATGCCCCCAGGTAGGCCGCCCCGGCAATGACAATGGTCGTCGCGCCTGCCGGATAGTCCGGGCCATAGCTCAAAAACAATCCGGACGTGGTAAATGTGGCGCACAAAAGCGTTGAGATAATCATCATGCGCCATAGGGTTCTGGAGAAGAGAGCGGCGATCCCTATCGGAAGCGTTAGCATCGCCACCACCATGACGACACCGACCACTGTAGACAGGACGACCACTGTCAAAGCCGCCAAGCCCAGTAGCAGGAGATAATAGACCTCAACGTTGAGACCTCTGAGCCGAGCGAATTCCTGATCGAAACAAACCGCCAGAAACTGGTTGTAAAAAAGTAGTCCGGCTATCACAATTATGGCGTCCAACCCGGCCAGCATCCAGAGGTCATTGCTCGACACCATGAGGATGTTCCCGAACAGGTATCCCATGAGATCTTCATTGTAACCTGGGGTTCTCGAAATAAAGATTATCCCCACCGCCATGCCTATGGCCCAAAGAGCGCTGATGACCGTATCTTCCCTTTGTTTCGCCCGAAGGCTCACTAGACCTATTATAGCAGCGGCGATAAGAGCCGATACCAGGGCGCCATGCAGAGGAATTACACTATGCCAGTGATATACCCTGTTGAGATACAGGGCTGCTCCCATCCCTCCCAGTACAGTATGGGCAATGCCATCCGCAATATATGAGATCCTGCGCACGACGACATATGTGCCGATTACACCGCAGGCCACGCTAGCGAGAATCCCGGTTAACAGGGCGTTCTGGAGAAAAGAGTATTGTTGCAGGTCCGTCAGGAATTCCGGCAATTACACGACTCCCCACCATTGTGCCTTATCATTTTCATCGGCGATCCATAAATCTCGTTAATAATGGCGCCGGTAATTTCGCTGGTCGGATGCATCAGGACTTTCTTCTTGACGCATATTACACTTTTCACAAAGCTGGAGACAAAACCAACATCATGGGAAACCATGATTATTGTGAGCCGCTCGTTGAGTCTTTGCAGTAATTCATACAGGTCTCCCTCCATGACAACGTCCAGATTGGCGGTTGGCTCATCAAGTAGAAGAAGTTCCGGCTCACATGCAAGGGCCCGCGCAATAAAAAGCCTTTGGCGCTGACCACCGGAAATTGACGCGAAAGATTTTTTTCTGACATCGCTTAGCCCGACCAAATCCAGCACAGCAGCCGCAATTTCTTTATCTTTTTTTGAATAGGGCCCAAAGAGGCTACCATGACCGAGACGCCCCATGAGCGCAACATCCATAACTGTCGCTGGAAATTCCTGGTCCAATTGTGAATGCTGAGGCATATACCCGATGAGAGGCCTGGCGTTTTCCGGCGCCTGCCCAAACACCCTTACGAGTCCCTGAGCCGGTCGAAGTAACCCCAGCATCAGCTTCAACAACGTAGTCTTCCCGCCGCCGTTAGGCCCGACTACCGACGCGAAATCCCCTTTAGCGATGGAAATGTTTACATTTTCCAAAACAGGATGAGAGTCATACGAAAAACGAAGGTCTCTAATGAGGACTGCAGGGACGTTTGTTGTTACCAGACTAGAGTTGTCCATCAGAGGTGTCGCAAAACCTTACCTTGATTGGGATTGAAGAGCGGATTTGAGTTTCTTGGCTATTTCCGCCAGGTTTGTGACATAGTCCCTGGCCAGATCATCGATTGGGACTACCGCGCCTCCTATCGATTCGGCTAGGTTCTCGGCGTTTTTCTTCGGAAACTGGGGTTGAACAAAAATGACTTTTACGTCATGCTTTTTGGCGTCTTTTATCAATCTTGCCAATTGTCTCGCTGTTGGTTCCTTGCCCTCAATTTCCACTGCAACCTGTTTCAAACCGTATTCATGCGCAAAATATCCAAACGCTGGGTGAAACACGAAGAAGCTCTTGCCTTTGACAGGCGCCAACGCTTGTTTGAGCTGTTCGTGAATCCTGTCCAGATCTGCCTCTAATTTCTTTAGATTCGCTTCATACACTTGACGGTTTTTTGGATCTACTTGGATCAACGCATCCGCTATGGTTCCAGCTTGAATCCGGGCAAGCTGAGGATCGAGCCATGTGTGCCGGTCAAGAGCGTCAGCCTCATGGGCGTGTCCATGTTCCTCGACAGCGTGGTGATCCCCATCTTGCTCATTCACGGGCCGAAGCTCTATTCCCTTTTGGATATTAACGATTTCAGCGTTCTTGAACGTCGCTCCAAGCTTCTTTACCAGTGTCTCTTCGAAGGGAAATCCCAGGTTGAAAAACACTTTGGCTCTCGCCAGCTTGGCCATCAGTTTGGGAGTGGGCTCAAACGTGTGGGGGTCCTGACCGGGCCCCACCAGCACACTGACTTCGACCAGTGGACCGCCTACCCTTTCTACGAAATAGGCGATGGGCTCAATGCCGACGAAAACGTTGATCTTGCCTCCGGCGCCATCTTCACCGCAGAAAGACAACCCGGGCCAAAGCCCTATCAACAGGGACAGCGTCAGTCCTGCCAAGCTTCTCCACATCGAACATTGCCTCCGTCAAAATGGATATCAGATCTGCGCACAATCTCTGACAAACTCGTTTCATAGGGCTTTGAGTTACATTGTTACAAAGTAATACCGCGCCTGTCAACAGGATCGGGGTGAACAATAGTTAAAGATCACGGAAACAAAAATTTGTTCAATTTCCTTTTTCTAAAAACTAAGGTAAATCTCCTCACCTAAAATACGATACTGTGGCTCCATTTTCGGTCAAAAATGATTATTTTATAGCGAGAGGTGATCACAGTGTACCAGGAACGTTTTGAAAATCTATTCAGAGTAGCCTTGAAGATTACCTCCTCACTCAACATTTCCGACATACTGGAAACACTGAGGGATGAGGCCAAGGTATCCATTCCCAACCTTCAGGAGGCGTGTCTTCTCCTGGTCGATCCTGAAGCCGCCAACTACACGCGTCCACTGCACTGCGCAATGTCCTCAGACTCTATAAACTGTCAACTCTGCAAGAGAGGACGAAAGGCGATCACCGCCAGTCTGGAAAATCCAGCGGCCTATCTTTGCATATTACCTGGACAGGACGGATCTCAGGTTCTTCCTTCAGCGACTCCTATTGACGGGTTATCCGAAGTAGCGATCCCTGTCTATCATGATGGACAGCCGTTAGCTGTCCTAAACGCAGTAGCGCGTGAAGACGCCAAAATCACTGAAAAGGATCTGATACTGCTTAAAGACCTGACCGACCTGGCTTCGAATGTTATAACAAACGCAAAAAAACATTGGAAAATGTCCCAGCAGAAATTGACATTGGACAGGATCCTGGGCCATCTACGCCCTTTTGTTCCTCAAACCGTTCAAAATATAGTGGACAAGAATCCCGACGCCCCGTCACTCGACAAGATAGACACCGAAATAACGGTCCTGTTTCTGGATGTGGCCGGTTACACCAGAATCAGCGAGTCTCTGAATCAGGATCAGGTCAATTTTATAATAGAAAAATATTTCTCAAGCTTCCTTGACATCATTTATGGACATAACGGCGACATCAATGAAACCGCCGGTGATGGGCTCATGGTCATTTTTCAAGGCGCCCCCATTGAGTCGGCCATGAATGCAGCCAGGGCGGCTCTCGACATCCGCCGTCGTACAAACGAGATCAACATCGAGTTGCAGGGTCGTTTTCAGCCGATTGTCATAAACATGGGAATAAACTCGGGCATCGCTGCCGTAGGCATGTCACGGTTCCAGGGAAAGGCTGGCACTCGAATGACCTTTACGGCCAGCGGGTCAGTCACAAACCTCGCAGCAAGAATCGCAGCGGAGGCGTCCGACGGAGACATACTCGTGGGGTCAGACACTGCCGAAAAAATTCGCGATAATATGGTTCTTTACGATCGAGGCGCCATGAGGTTCAAGAATGTGGCGAACCTCACGCATGTTTATAGTCTGCTGCCCGGCAATCACATGGAGCAGGATTTTGCTGAAGAGATACAGCCCTGAGCCTGACATTTCAGCGCAAAGAGAAATCTTCGGAGGAAACATCTAGTTTGGCGCTGCGGCGAGCTTACCGATAGTATCCAAGAGTCTTTTCATGTCTACTGGCTTTTCCAGTATCGCGTCGATCCCTGATTCACGGACAGCTAGATCTTCCATTGTTTGTCCACCCCAGCCAGTGAGTAGGATAAAAGGCGTCTTGGGCGTCTCCCTTTCCATGCAAATCGCCTTCAAAGCCTGACCTACCTTCAAGCCATCTATGCCCGGCATTACCAGATCACAAATGACTACATCAACATCCTCGGACTTAAAAATATCAATAGCCTGCTCTCCGGACAAAGCCGAAAATATCGTGTATTCCATTTGTTCCAGAACCTGGCCAAGCATTTCAACTATTGGCTCCATGTCGTCAATTATCAGAACTCTGCGGGCAAGCGGTATAAATGATTGCTCCGGGGGTTCTTCTACTAGCGGTCTGTCAGACAGAGGCAGTTTAACAGTGAAAACCGTTCCCACCCCCACTTTGCTCGTTGCGGTTATAGCCCCACCGTGAGTCTCAACTATGCCATGACAGACGGCCAGGCCCAGACCTGTCCCAATGTTGGTCTTTTTTGACGTCCAGAATGGATCGAATATCTTCCCGAGGAACTCTTCGGGAATTCCCGAACCAGTGTCCGCTACCTCAATGACGGCAAAACCGTCTTCAGAATAGCTGCTTACATCGACATTCCCACCATGGGGGCACGCTTCAACAGCATTCTTTATGAGGTTGGACACGACTTCGAAGATTTGATTATCCAGGCCCTCTATCATTAGACCTTTTTCGATCTTTTCTCTGAGGCTGATTGAATAGCCATCTTCTGGCCGGATATCTTTCCACCATGGCTTGCTGATTTCAACAGCTTGGGAGACTACCTGCGAAACCTCGAAAACCTTACGATCCTCGACCTGGCCTTCTGCCCTTATTCGAGCAAACGTCTGAAGTCTTCGGACAGTTTCAGCCCCAAGTCGGACACTGTCCCGCATCCATTGAATAGATTCTCTGGCCTTTCCATGCCTCCCCGCTTCCAGGTCAATCAGGGACAACTCGAGACTACCCATGATGATTTGCAACAGGTTGTTGAAGTTATGAGCGACTCCTCCTGCAAGGTCCGCTACCGCCCTGACTCGTTCATGTTGCACCAGAGCGTTTTCCGCAGCCTTTAGGGAACTGAGATCCTCGTACATGCCTACTCCACCAAGGAATTCGCCACCTTCGGATTGGACACTGTTAAATACGGCCCGCAGAGGAACATCTCTATCCCCGGTAACAGAGTGATATTCTCCTTCGTAATGCCCGGTTTGCCCAGCCAGACTAGCGTTTATGGCCACAAGTAAGTCAGGGTCCTTAAGGCGTTCCAGCATTCTGAATCCCTGAAGTCTCTCGCGTGGAGCGCCTAAAATATTAAGAAATTGGTCATTGAAATCGAGGATCACTCCCTGTTTGTCATAATGCATGATTCCAAGCGGCGAATTGGCAAAAATCATTCGGTATCGTTCTTCGCTCTTCTCCAATTGCTCGGCAATTCGCCAATTAAGCAGTCCGATTGCAGCTATTTCCGCAAAGGCTTCACCAAGTTGAGCGTCTCCTTCCGTAAAACCGCCGTTCTTGTTGCCGAGCGCCAACAATCCCAGCGTTTTATTTTGAGCTACAAGAGGAACCAGAAGAATATTCTCGAGGATGACATGTCCTTTGGGCAAATCGAGTGAATCGATGTCTGCAGCCAGATCGTTCCTGAAAAAGGCTCTCTTCGTATTATATACGTGCTGATGCAGGCCAGTTACTGGGATTTCCTGACTGGGGTCCAGGTCGCACGACTGCCCTCCCGGTTCGAAATGAAGGACATTCTGCAGATCGCCCCGAGAATTTAGGGCCGAGATATGGCCGGATTGGGCCTCGATGAGTTTGAGAGCCCATTTCAGGATAAATCGCGCTGCCTGTTTGAAATTGTCACTCTCAAGAACCGACCGGGCAGAACTCAGCAACCCCTCAGTTTCAAGATTGGACTGTTTGAGTTCCTCGATGGCCTCGGCCAGTTCTCTTTCCAGTTCTTTTCGATCGGTGACATCCTCGCATGTCATGATGTCCCGGCCCGACTCAAGGCGAACAGGCCTGAAGTGAATCACCTTGTCGGACCCGTCCTTGCACCGCACAGTGAAAGTTCTTGGTCTGAGATCTTTCGGGTTTGCCGATCTCAAGTCTTCTTTCCACACCGCTACCACTTCACGTCTGTAATCAGGATCCGGGTAAGCCTTTTTTACCCAGGCTGTGCCATTTGGCAACTCGGAAGATTCGTACCCAAACATCTGGACAAATTTCGGATTCAAATATTCGAATCGTCCAGTTTCAGAAACCACCACCAACCCAAAAGGCGAACTCTCGGCTAGTGATTTGAAAAGATCCTTTTCCGTTCTGATAGTTTCTTCAGTCTGTTTGCGCCACGAAATATCCGTTAGAATACCTATGCTGCCTTTTAGCGTGCCATTATCGTCAACCAGTGGAGAAGCCGAACATATTACAGAAATTATCTGACCGTCGGCGACTCTTTAACTCAAATTCATAGATTCCGGGTTCTCCTTGAACACGTTTTGCGAACTCCAACCCAAATTTATTGACATAATCATCGGATACAAATTCATCGGCGCGATGTCCAATAATTTCCTCACAATCGTATCCCAAGGTTTGACACGCCCTGGGGTTGACGTATATGATCCTGCCAACCTCATCCAATGCGACAACTCCATCGTTCATGGCCTCAAGGAGTTTCTTAAACCATTCTTCCTTCTCTCTAAGGGTTCGTCTTTCAGTTTCAAGTTCGCTTATACGATTTTTGAGATCATTGATCTCTAGGAGGAGGTTGTCGGTCTCCTTTGATGAGTCGCCCATATCCATTTCCCCAGCGCCGGAATACGTGTTCCGGCGTAAACCCGTGTTTTACGCCTTGTTAGATAGTTTATGTGTCAAGAGATACTAGACTCTTTAGGAGTGAGGATCAACAAAATATCCGGCCATTATTAGCTGCCGCGACGGCAGTTGTCGTCGCGGTAGCAGGCAATCCTATCGGCACGGCCCTAATAATTGTTAATCACATTAATCATCCAATTGGCAGAAGCTGCAAGTAAATTCGGACCATGAGATTAGTTGGCGTTTGGAGGCAGGCCCTGAAGGATGTTGAGTCGACTCTTCAGTTTGAGTTTATTACTGTCGCTAATGATTTTTGACGCGGCGAGTTGGGAGTCTTGGGCGAGATTGTTGATCGCCCTCTGATTGGCGGCAAGCCGATTCAACAGGGCGTTCAACGTCCTGGTGCAGTTGACGATGTCCGTGCTGGGTACGCTACGGATATTTCCTTCAGGGTCTCGAAGAACCTGTGTCATGCTGTTGTTTTTGATACAAGCCTTGGCGACTGTAATAGACTGATTTAGAGTGGCCTGCTGCTGGAGGAGCCAGTTTCGTTTAAGCTCTAGAGAACTTGGTCCGCCGGGCACACTGGTTATAGGGGTGGCAGCGGCGCTGGTTGACAACTGCTGGGCAAGAACGTTGTCCTCAGCGATATGGACGAACACCACCTGAGTAACAAGAATGATCATGAGAATGGTAATAGGTTGCAAAAATCTCTCTATAAAACCTTTACTATTCATTTTCCCTCGCAATAGGGTCTGTCATTTCGCTCGACGCGCGAAATCTATCCCTGCGATCGGATAAGATTTCTAGTCACGTTGTATCAATGAGCGCCATGGTTCCAGGGGACATCATGGACGTTTCCCTCCTTCAGAATTCCCATCTTTCGTTCAAGTGTCGCACGATTTATCCTGAAGCCCATCAGAGAAATATAATAGTCGCCTTCGGACAATGATAACTGTCTTTGCGCATCCAACACTTCGACGTATGTGGCGACCTGTTCTTTGTAACGTTCCTGGTTGATGCGGAAGTTCTCAGTCCGGAACTCGACTGCAGCTTTATTATTCGCTATGTCGCTCTCCGAGCGTTTCATGTCCTCATATGCCTGCTTCACTTCGTTCATGATCGTTTCGACGAGCAGTTCCCGATTCACAAAGGCCCTGGCTTCGGTGGTTCGTTTCTCAGCGACTGTCGAACGCTTGCGGAACATGTCGAATGTCCAGGTCAAAAGACCCTGAATTTGCCAATCGTTTGTGCCTTCAGGATCAATAACATTCCAATCGTCATTGTAACGCACTCCCCGGGCCGCTACGTCGATAGTCGGCATAACATCAGCCTTGGCTGATTTTACCATGGCCAGCGCCTGATCCACTGAAATATTGGCCTGTCGAATTTCCAGCCTGTTTGCCGCCGCTATCGCGTAAGCGTCAGGTAATCTGTATTCGCTCGGCCGATGGGTCAAATCCATGACGACGTCGGTAGGGGTGTCCTGAGGATTCCTCAAAAAATAATTCAGATTGGCCTGATTCTTGGCGATGTCGGCCAGGGCCTGGGTCCTCTGGATCTTTGCCTGGGCCAACTGGCCCTCAGTTGACAGCACGTCCACTTTCGGGACGACTCCAGCTTTATAGAATTCCATGGTCTGGTTGCGCAGAGCCTCCAGCGCTCGAATTGCGGAATTCGCTACCTCAAGCAGTTTCTCTGCCTGCATCATACCGTAATAGGCCTGGTATACATTAAGGATGAGGTCCTGTTTGTTCACATCAAACTGGATTGCGGTGTAGTCGACACCCAGCCTGGCGTATTTGTAGTCATTTATGAGTTTGCCGCCGCTGAATATCGGCTGGGTTATCGTGACCGAACCCGTGAACTGACGAAACGGGTCGATGCGGAAAGGATATAACGGAGGGCCAGGGAATAGGTCATCCCGTCGCACTACTTGCTGAAAGGAGGCATATCGAGAATCCTGCACCGCTGTAAGCGCCGATACCCATCCTCCGTTCCGGTATCTGTCCCAGTTACCCGTATACTGCAAAGTGATCGAAGGGAAGAAATCCGAATACGCTTCACGGCGCTGATATTCTTTTTCTTCAACCGCAAGCCTGGAATCCGCCATTGTCAAGTTTCTGGTGATGGCAATAGAGACGGCCTGAGGTAGGCTGACCCTGAGGTTTGGGTCGACGTTCCTGTAATTCGGACCCGAGGCCCCGTCTGTTGGTCCCATGACATCGGAATCAGGTTTGGTTTGTAATGTCATTGATTTGGTATCGCTCGAAGGCGTCGACGCCTTGGTAGCCGCAGGCCGACCACCGCCCTGGGAACTCTTCGAGTCGTACGCCAGGCCGTTCTTGACAGCCGCAAGTTTTTTACCCGCCAGTGCGTCCCTGATATCCACTCCCCCGAAAACAAGAAGAGTGGCCACCAAGAGAACCAGCGTTAATCGAGCTAGCCTGACCATACCTATTTCTCCTCCATCAACAAATCACGACAATCCCGCTCAAGCGACCGGGATCACAGATATCATTTCGAGTCAACCATCATACGACCGAAAACCTTGGCGTTACCGACGAGATTTGAGATAAGAATCCTCTCATTCGGCGCATGAGCCAATCCTTCAATTTTTTCCCATACAGCGGCTGAAAGCCCAGCCTTCCGGAAAAAAGTCGCAACCGTCTGTCCGCCTATTCCCTGCGGCCTCGGCTGCACTCCGTAGATTTCCTGGACCGCCTGCGCAAGTTCAATTACCACCGGAGAATCCTGCGGTGTGCCATGAGGAGACTCACTCCTCAGACGCTCATCCACCGCAACCTCCACACCAAACCGATCCGAGACTTCACCTGCAACAGCTCTCATCTCCTGGAACACAGCATCAGGATCGATCGTAGGCAGGACCCTGCAGTCAAAGAAAAAGACATCCTCACCTGGTATTGTGTTAATATTCTGGACGTTTGCGTCCTTACGAGTCGGTTCGAAAGTGCTCTCCGGAGGGTTGAAAAAGCTGTCCCGCTGATTGAAGCGTTCGTGCAAGGCTTTGTCCAGCTCGACAATCATATGAGCAGCCACTCGAAGAGTGTTCCTGCATTTGTCCGGTCGGCTCGCGTGTCCCTGCTTTCCCGTTATCTTGAACTGCACCTGGAAAAGATGTTTTTCCGAGATTTCAATTACGTCTCCGTCTTTAGAACCAGCATCCGGGACAAGTATTAGGTCGTCCGGTCTGAAAAGATCGGGCCGGTTCTTTAGAAACAAAATCCAGTCCGTAATGGCTCCCTGATTCTTCGTCAGAAACAAGGGCAAGCCCAACGTTCAGACTGAAACTTCCGACCTCCTTAACCGCACGAGCGGCAAAAACGCTCGAAGCCAATGCCTGTCCGTTATCTTCTACGCCGCGTCCGTAAAGGTAGCCATCTTCAACATGTGGTTGAAATGGATCGTGATCCCACAGCCTGCGTTCTCCAACGGGCACAACATCTATGTGACTAAGTATCCACAGTGTTCTTGACGTATCTTTGCCTTCGAAAATCGCCAGGAGGTTGGGTCGAACTCCATCGGGAACTCGATCATCCGGCGCTGGAATCTCGATAACCAGGTCCGGCCGTATATTCAGAACTTCTTCCTTTATGACCAAATACTTCGCCATTTCCCCCGTTCCGCCGTTTTCCGGGCCAAGGGCGGGAATGGAGCATATCCGCGCTAGAAACTCGACGGACTGATCAGTAAGTTCTTCGATACGTTGGGCGATCCTTTGAAAAGTCACAAAACCTCCGAAACTACTTTAACTATTATTAATAGAAATTATATTGCTGTATTAGTATGTTATATTAATTTGCTATAATTAGTCAAGGAAAAATGATAAGTATCAGATGAGGAGCGTCGCTTGAAATGGTCTACTATCTGAATATCCTTGGGACTGCGATTTTTGCGATTGGGGGCTCCCTCGCGGCTGCGCGTAAGGGAATGGATTTGTTCGGGGTAGTGGTGGCCGCTGTATTGACAGCGATAGGCGGTGGCACATTACGTGACCTTTGCCTTGGAGTCCACCCGGTCAACTGGGTAACTGACTCGACTGGGCTAGTGATCGCCGGGGTTTGTGGCGCATTGACGTTCACCTATGTCAGTTTGCGCCAGTTTAGCAAGATTCCCTTCAAACATCTTAATGTAGCGGATGCGTTCGGACTCGCCCTATTCACCGTGATCGGATGTGACACCGCTGTAAATCTTGGGTCAAATGCGCTTATTACTGTCACAATGGGGATGCTGACTGGATCGGGCGGCGGCATCATGCGTGATGTGTTTTCGGGGGAGATCCCCCTGTTCTTCCGTAAGGAAATCTATGCCACGGCCTGCCTTGTCGGTGGAGCGGCTTATTTGATTATCCTTGCTCTGGATATGCCCGACGGCTTGGCAATGCTGGGTGGAGCCGCTGTCACACTTGGGATACGTCTCGCAGCTATCCACTGGCGCTTGTCTTTGCCCAACCTGGCTCAATATGAGGAGAAGCTGAAAACGTGATTTGGCGGCAACAAGCGACATAGTCGGCTAGAAATGATAACGGCCAAGACTAGCACGTACGTCACATTCGCTCGCATAATTGAATGGCGATTCTAAGATTTGTTTATCCCTCGGTAAACATCTTTCCTGTGGCCTATTTTTGTGACCAGTATCAAGAGATCTTGGTCTTGGACCTTATAAATTATTCGGTAGTCTCCAACCCTCAGACGGTAAAATCGCTCCAGGCCAATCATGGCTTTCGCTCCATTCGGTCGAGGCTCGGTGGCCAAGGACAGAATTTGTCCGTCAACCCGTTTCTGGTCGCGTTTGGGGAGGGCGATTAGTTCTTTGAGTGCGGAAGGAATTATTTGGATCCTATAGTTCAATCAGCGCCAAGCTCTTTTCTAGCTGCCTCATACGGGATTGGGATTTCATTGGGGTCCGACAATCTTCGAACAATCTCAACAGTGTCCAGAGTATCTTCAATTTCCTCAAGGAGCTTAAGGTCTTCGATTGGAACAAGGACAGCGACATCCTTGCCTCGTCGATTAAGGACAATACGTTCTCGGCCAAAGGCTACCTGGTTTAACGTTTGAGCAAAGTCCTTCCTAACGTTCCCTGTTGTTAGTCGTTTCATATGTCCATTCCTTCTCAGCGTACTATTTGTACGTTTTGTACAAATATAATTCATCTTGAACGATAGTTCAAGCAATCCCCATCATCCCGGCATGGGAACCAAAGAGCTAGCATATCATTTCGAGTTACGAGGCGACATCTCTGAAAAAGTGTTGGCGAACCTTGCAAACTCCTCTACGGAGAGTGTTTCAGCCCTTCGGCCCAGATCGATGCCAGCGATACCAGCAGCCTCCATAATGCAGTCAAAATTCAAGTCAGGGGCAACCAATGACTTCAGTGAATTCCGAAGCGTCTTGCGTCTTGAGGAGAATCCTGCTTTGACAAGTTTTGTAAAGAATTTGTGATCAGTTATTTTGTGCGGAGGAGTGTCAGGAAACTCTATTCGAATCATGCTGGAAGTGACCTCCGGCCGCGGATAAAAGGCTTCCGGAGGGACATTGAAAAGGGCCTGAGAATGCGCCGTCGCAGCGAGGAGAACCGTCAGCGCGCCGTAATCTCGCGTTCCCGGATCAGCAACCAGCCGCTCAGCTACTTCTTTCTGTAGCATCACCACCGCAAAATCGAAAATGTCATGGTTTTCCTGAAAAGTAAAAATTATGCGGCTCGATAAACTGTACGGTAGATTTGCCACTACCTTCAGCTTGCCAACATCTGCGGCCAAAGATCGAAAATCAAATCTTAGAACGTCCTGGTGGATCAATTTCACGTTGGGAAAGCTTGCAAGATTAGACTCAAGTTCCCTGAAAAAGCCGGCGTCTACTTCTATTGCCCATACTGTTACGTTCAATCGGGCCAGCTCTTTGGTCAAAGCTCCGAGTCCCGCGCCTATTTCTATTATATGATCCCCTTCCCTCAGGTTCGCGACGTCCACGATCATATCGAGATACGAGAGATCAACAAGCAGGTTCTGGCCAAGCCACTTTTTCGGGGCAAGTCCCTTCGCCTTGAAAATTGCCTTGGGATGAATCTTGTTTCTGATCATAGCCATGGAATAGTCATTCCTATTTGCCCACACAGAATCGCTCAAAGATTCGATCAAGCACGGCTTCGTCCACCTGTTCCCCGGTGATTTCCCTCAAATCCCTTAAAATACCGGTCAGTTCCAGGGACAGGATCTCAGGGGCTGGACTGTTTCCAGTCGAAAGGGATTCCAAAACCGGGTCGATCTTGCGCAAGGCTGAATCAACGAGCAGCAGGCTTCTCTGATTCAGACGAAGAGCAGTTGAATGTCCGGATGTCGATATAATTTCCATCGCCCGTTCATGAAGAGCCTGCTTAAGCTTCTCAATGCCGCTTCCCGGTTTTTGCGCTTATTTTTAGCGGCACGGGGCAAAAATCGGGAAAGCGGTCCAAGTCAATCAGGACACCAGGCAAATCGGTCTTGTTGAGAACAAGTATGGTCGGCGAATCCTTGCAGAATTCAAGAACCGACAGATCATCCTTATCGATTGCAGAGCCTGAATCAATAACCATCAGAAGAATATCCGCCTTTTCCATCCAGGACAGAGCGCGGCGTATTCCTTCACTCTCAATCGGATCAGGGTCGTCCCTCAGACCGGCTGTGTCGCAAACCTCGAACAACGAGCCGTTTATGATGATGTGTTCCGATACAGCGTCTCTGGTAGTGCCTGGGAAAGGGGTCGCAATCATTCTGTCTTCGTTGATAAGAGAGTTGAAGAGTGTGGATTTGCCTACATTCGGTTTACCGACAATCGCCACTCTTATCCCCTCGCTCCTCCGTCTGCCTGCGACGCCTGATTCTATTAGCCGAACCATCTTGTCTCTGACCCTGTTCAGAACAGGCAGAGGCGCCGGAAACTCCAAGTCGACATCCTCGGCAAAATCAATGCCCGCTTCTATCTCAGCGACTGCATCGGTGAGGTCTGCGATAATTTCCAGAATTTCCGCCGAGAGTTTCCTGTCCAGTCGACCCCTGGCCTCTTCAACTGAGGCAGGACTTGAGGCCATGATCAAATCTATCACCGCTTCAGCCTGGATGAGATCAAGCTTTCCGTTAAGAAACGCTCGTCGGGTGAACTCTCCTCGACCCGCAAGTCTGGCGCCGCAAGAAATAAGAATCTTAAGCGCCTCGTTCATAATCACGGGACCGCCATGAAGACTGATCTCGACTGTATCTTCCCCTGTATAAGAGTTCGGGCCTCTCATTACTATAGCAAGCCCATCATCAATAGTGGGAGGATCAGCCAATTCCGGACTATATGAGACAAGTCTGCCGTAAACAGCCTTGCGCTCGGGAAATGCGCTATCGGCAGGATTCACGGCCACAAAAACATCAGATATGATTCGGACCGCGTCAGGACCGCTTAGTCTTATCATCCCTATTCCGGAATACCCCGGAGGGGTCGCCATCGCCGCTATCGTGTCGGATTCATATTGAAGACAGTCTGTCATGGATACCAGGAACAAAAAACCCGTGAGTTTCGGGCAGAAATCCCAAAAGCCACGGGCGGAAGAGTCCGATGACGTTAGGTAAAATTATTTTGCAGGTTCTTCGGCGGCTTCGGCTTCACCCGCCTCTTCCTTCTTCGGCGCTACCACAGTCGCCAAAGCTATTCCGAGGTCCATTGCAGGGATTACACCAGTGGGCAAGGTTATTTCGCCCACGTGAATCGAGTGGCCTCTTTCCAGTTTTGAAACATCCACAACTATCTGATCAGGAATGTCAGCGGGAAGGCATGACACTCGAATTTCCTTGGCCGCTGTTTGGAACATGCCGCCCTTTTCAACGCCAACAGGCTTGCCCTGAAACTCCAAAGGCACCTCGACTTCAATGGGCTCATCCATAAAAATCTGGAGGAAATCCAGATGCACTATTGAGCCATCGACCGGACGGATTTGATGCTCCTTAAGCAGAGCCAGCATGGTCAATTCGTTCCCACCTTCAGCGGTTATCCGTAGATCGAAAAGCGGGTTGCTTCCAGCTTTTTCTACAGCCTTCCTGAATTCATGAATATGTATCGACAGACTCATCGGTTCAATCTTTTTGCCATAAAAAACCGCAGGCGCCTTACCCTGGGCCCTTAGTCTTCTTGCCGGTCCTTTGCCGGTTCCAAAACGCTGTTCAGCGCTGAGAGTGACTTTGTTCACAGTTCCTCCGTTTGGGGATTCCGGGATTTGTCCAGAGAATTGGACATTCCGATCCCGCTCGATTAAACAAATAGTTCAGAGACGGAAACTTCTCGATGTATCCGACCTATCGCCTCACCAAGAAGTGGAGCGACTGATTGCACTTTTAGTTTTGGACATCTTTCCAGCTTATCATTTGCCGGTATGGTGTCTGTAATGTACAAATTAACTATTGGAGAATCATTAATTCGTTGAATAGCCGCGCCCGACAGCACAGAGTGCGTGCAGCAGGCTTCTATTTTACGCGCTCCGACGTTTTCCAGCGCAACTGCAGCTTTGACAAGGGTTCCGGCTGTGTCGACCATGTCGTCCAAAAGGACAACATCCTTCCCGGCAACATCGCCTATTACGTTCATTACCACTGATTCGTTGGGTTTGGATCGGCGTTTGTCGATAATGGCCAGATTGGCTCCAAGCCTCTTGGCGAAGGCCCGGGCTCTCTCCACCCCACCGGCGTCGGGTGAAACTACCACGCATTCGCCACCATTATGATCGGACTTGATTGTGTCCGCCATAATAGGTCCGGCGTACAAATGATCCACCGGAATATCAAAAAATCCCTGTATCTGCCCCGCGTGCAGATCCAGCGTGAGGACGCGGTCCGCCCCTGCGGCGGTAATGATGTCCGCAACGAGTTTGGCCGTTATGGGCGCTCTGGACGCTACTTTACGGTCCTGTCTGGCATATCCGTAATAGGGCATTACCGCTGTGACACGACTGGCAGAGGCTCTTTTCAGGGCGTCGATCATAACGAGTAGTTCCATAATGTTATCATTCACTGGACTACATGTTGACTGAACGACAAAAACGTCCATGCCGCGGACGTTTTCCCTGAATTCAACCTGGGTTTCGCCGTCGCTGAAGTGCCCAACGGTAGCGTCTCCGATCGGTATCCCCATATACTTGGTAATACTCTCGGATAGGGCAGGATTGGAATTTCCAGTGAATATTTTTAGCCCGACTCTCATCAAATGGTCCTTTTACAAGATAGGCTGCGGTGCAAAGAGATGATAATACGATTACCGTTGTGTCATGTCAACAGGAAACAGGCTGAAATATGAGGTAATTGAAATAGACAACCGTTATTGATATACTGAAAATTCCCATAAAAAATACGCGGAGGATGTCCAAATGAAAACACTGGTGGTGTTTTTGTCGCTGACTTTTTTTCTAATTGCGGGCTCAGGCGTGTCACTGGCCGCGGCCGAAGCTCCAAAGACCGATAAACCTGCAAACGCAGTGGTTAATTACAATCCTAAATATAAGTGTGTCATGGTCTGCAAAGGTGAAAAACCAGCTCTTGAAGTTCTAGAAGATGGACTCGCCTATGCGCTGGATGTGCCTTTGGCCCTTTTGAGCCCTATAACCTGCCCACTCGTTACCCCGCTCATGGACAGGCTTGATTCTGACCCTGACAGATACTATGACGGGAAGAGATTCAAAAGATAATTGCGGCCAGCATGTTCCGTCTATCAGGACCGAGTCGCAGGCGCTCATTTCAGGACAAAGCATTTCTCATCACCAACCTCTCCCTTGAGGTGGAATTCAACCTGCTTTTGAGGAATCTCCTTCAGGTGGTAAACGATCTCCCATTCCTGTGACTTCTTGTTCCAGGAATACTGATCAAGCGATACTTTTTTCCCCTTCTGAAGGTAGAGCATGAGATACCATCCGCCATAAAGCTTGGAATAGCAGATTTTGACATGCTTGACGTTTTTCATGTGACCAGCGAAATCGAGAGCCGCCTTGCTGACTTGATCCTTTTCACCCTCATTGATGAGGGATTCCGAGGACCCCTTTTGCTCTCCACCCGCCGGGGGGGTGTACTGAGGGGGAGGCGGAGTGGCCAGTAGTTTTTTCAGCTCTTCGTCTGAACCTTTCTTGGCGCTTTCAGTTTGCCCCGCACTCTCCGTCGAAGCTTTTACCGGTTGTTTACCTGCCTCTTCGTTCGGAGCCTTCACGCTCTTTAGAGCGGAAACACAACCGACAATGGCCAGGGCCCCCACCAATGCAAGAAAAAAAAGCATGCCTCGGTAAGATTTCATTTATTAATCCATTGATATAATCTACGAAAAAAGTAATGTAAATATATCATGTTGAACATAGTTTTTCAACTTAATCGAAAGCAGACAATCCTTTTTCCTGGCTGTTGACGCCACGAACTGCAGAAGGGTTTGGATGGAATGAACTTGATTTTTCAGGCAGGATTTTAAGCGACAGATCGCTTGTTTTGTTTAGGAATTTCAGTCGCTAGCCGCCCAAGTCTTTGATGACTGAGGTCAATGTACGCTGGGTTTATTTCATAACCAACAAAATGCCGTCCGAGTTTTTTAGCTGCAACTGCGGAGGACCCGCTTCCCATGAACGGGTCAAGCACCACATCGCCTTCGAAGCTGTAAAGATTGATCAAACGCTCTGCCAAACCCAGGGGAAACGGAGCCGGGTGCCCTACCCTCCTGGCTGATTCAGACTGGATTTCCCAAACACTTGTGGTGGCACGCATAAATTCATCTCGACTGATTGTGGATTTACCCTTATTCGGCCTGTCGAAACGATCTTTAGAAAATATCAGCACGTACTCATGCAGATCTCTTAGAGTAGGGTTGCCTGCCGACATCCATGACCCCCATGCGCACGAGCCGCTGGATCCTTTTCCCTTGACCCAGATTATTTCACCCCTCATCAGCAGACCGAGACGGGAAGCAATCACCGCCACGAAGGAGTTCAAAGGTATATAGGGCTTGCGTCCAACATTGGCGACATTGAATGCGATCCTCCCCCCTGGCATGAGCGTCCTTTTAGTTTCTCTCAACACTTTTTCCAGAAGGTTCAGATATTCTTCAAGAGTCAGATCTACATCGTAATCCTTACCAACATTATAAGGTGGGGATGTAACCATCAAAGCTACAGAATTGTCAGGCAGTTCATGCATGTTCTCGGAAGAATGCGGGAAAATTTGATCCAATACTTCAGCGGGCGCAGATCCCTCTATTTCCCTTTCTCCTTCTACACTGGATGAAGCGAATAGCTTTCGGCCATAAAACGACGAGGAATCATGATTCTCTCGTTTACCTACCCCAAACGCCTTAGTAGTTGTTCTGTGTTTCTGCACTTTGTCTCTGGGAATCCATGATTTAGTGGCGTGCCACAGTGGCCGACGGACATGACAAGTAATATATCAAATTTTACATGTCAACTTTTTTATTTTATTTCAAGTCAATGAAGAGTTTAGTTAATATTTTATATTATTTATTATCCATGTTCTATAGCTATAAATAATTGTAACTTACTAACTTAACTACATTAAGTTGCATAATATTAGAGTCAGCTCCGTGCCACATCCAAATCCGGTTTCGTCGCCACTCGCAACGGATTCTAATACTGGTCCTTTCAAACAAAGGAGAAATAGCAATACTGAACAAAATCCCTTCCATTCACTTTGATAACGCTCCGCCTTGTTGCCAGACACTCCTAAAGTGTGATAATTCTTTAAAAATGGCGAAATTCGGGCCTGAGCCGAGCGACTATGAGTCTCACATCAAGGCTGGGAGGATTTATGACCGGCGCTGAGTTGCGTGAAGAGTTTCTAAAATATTTTGAAGCCCAAGGACACACAAGAGTGGAAAGTTCATCCCTGATACCCAGTGGAGACGCGACTCTACTTTTTACAAACGCCGGAATGGTTCAATTCAAGGGCGTGTTCACGGGGAAAGAACATCGACAGTACAAAAGAGCGGTAACGGCTCAGAAGTGCCTGCGAGTAAGCGGCAAACATAACGACTTGGAGAATGTTGGCCAAACAGCCCGGCATCACACGTTTTTCGAGATGCTCGGGAACTTTTCATTTGGCGATTATTTCAAAGAGGACGCCGTAGCTTTCGCCTGGGAATTCCTCACAAAGAGGCTTGCGCTACCCAAAAAGCAACTGCATGTCACGATTTATCTGGACGACGATTCTGCTAACAGCATTTGGAAAAAGGTGTTAGGAAGCGGAGCCAACCCTATTATCCGTCTGGGCGAAAAGGACAACTTTTGGAGTATGGGTGATACCGGACCATGCGGCCCGTGTTCCGAGATACATATTGATCAGGGAGAGAGGCTGGGCTGCGGTTCCCCAGATTGCGGCCCTGACTGCGATTGTGACAGATTCCTCGAACTGTGGAACCTCGTTTTCATGCAGTATGATCGAGACTCTTCCGGTAGGCTTGCGCCGTTGCCCCGTCCTTCGATTGACACGGGTCTTGGGCTGGAAAGGCTGGCTGCGGTAATCCAGGGTAAGGACAGCAACTGGGACTCAGATATATTCGAGCCTATAATTAGCAGGATCGAGGATCTATCAGGCAAAGGTCGCGAATCAGGGCCGAACGAAACGGTAGCTATCAGGGTAATAGCTGATCACAGCAGAGCCGCCGCCTTCCTGATCGCGGACGGAGTGCTGCCTTCAAACGAGGGCAGAGGCTATGTCTTGAGAAGGATAATGCGACGGGCCTTACGTTATGGCAAAAGATTGGGGCTGGATGAACCTTTTCTGTACAACACCGCCTCGGTCGTAGTTGAGACCATGGCCCCCGTGTACCCCGAACTTGAAACCAGACGAGCTTTAATAGATGAAGTCATCAAAAACGAAGAGGAACGTTTTCTTCAGACCCTGACACGCGGACTAGCTCTTTTTGATGAGGAAATAACCCGTCTAAGCAATTCCGGGAGCCTAGAGATTCCTGGAGCCGTGGCTTTTCGACTCTATGACACGTTTGGTTTCCCCAGAGACCTGACTGAGGACCTTGCCAGAGAGTCTGGAATGGTCGTTGACCACAAAGGTTTCGAAACTGAGATGGCCAAACAAAAAGAGATGGCTCGTCAAGCATGGGACGGAAGCGGCAGCTTAGAAACCACGGTTCCGTGGGAAGCTGTCCAAGACCTTGGGGCGGTAGAATTTACCGGCTATGACAGACTTGAAGACACCGGGGCAATTACGGCCATTTTAAGAGACGGTAACAGGATCGCCAAAACAGGAGCAGGCGATATTGTCTCGATCATCACTGACAGAACCCCATTCTATGGTGAATCCGGGGGACAGGTTGGGGACCATGGAGCTATCGCCAAAGACGGAGCGGAACTGGAAGTTCAGGACACTACCCGACTAGGATCAACGCTGATAGTTCACAAGGGAATTGTGAAATCAGGTTCATTCTCAGTCGGAGATGTCGTTTCGCTAGAGGTCGAAACAGGGATAAGAAGGTCGATCATGGCCAATCACTCCGCCACACACCTTCTCCAGTGGGCCTTAAGAGAAGTTCTTGGACCACACGTCAACCAGAGAGGATCTCTCGTAGAACCCAACAGACTCCGTTTCGATTTCACTCACTTTTCCTCCATAACAGACGAGGAACTGGAGCGAGTTGAAAACCTCGTTAATGAAAGGATCCTTGAAGACATCGATGTGACAGTCCTGGAGATGCCCATCGAAAAGGCTGTAGAGATGGGGGCAACGGCTCTGTTTGGGGAGAAATATGGAAATGATGTAAGAGTTGTATCAGTGGGCGAATTCAGCAAGGAGTTATGCGGTGGGACTCACGCGTCTCGGACTGGAGAGATTGGGCTGTTTAAAATCACTTCCGAGGGAGGTATTGCTTCAGGAGTCCGTAGAGTCGAAGCTGTGACGGGAATGGGTGTGATATCTTACCTACGCAAAGTGGAAAATGAATTGAACCAGGTTGGTATCCGGCTTCGCGCCGCAAAGGGCGATGTGGTCAAGAAACTTGACAAGCTCATTGAGGAAAAGAAGGCAAAAGATCGGGAGATATCTGATATCAAGCAAAAGTTCGCTCGTCGGGAAGGGTCTGATATCATAGAAGGCATAAAGGAAATTAATGGCGTCAAGGTGCTGATCCAAATCGTTGAAGATATCCACAATCCGAAAGAATTGAGAGAACATGCGGACAGAATAAAAGACAAACTCAAATCGGGTGTGGCTTTGTTAGGGGCGAGAGCTGATGGCAAAGCCTTTCTGTTGGCGCTGGTAACGAAGGATCTTACCGACAGATTTCACGCAGGAAACATTGTCAAGCGGGTCGCTGAATCTATCGGAGGTTCGGGAGGAGGACGTCCCGACATGGCTCAAGCAGGCGCCCCGGATGTGGAATCTTTAGATGAAGCGATCAATTCAGCGGTGAAATTTATTTTTCCTTGAGTAACGAAAATCAGCCAATGTTTGCGGGAGATCAACAGATGGACATAAATGAAAGTAATGAGGTGTACGGTCGAATCACGAGGGTCATTAACGAACTCAAGATGTCCAGGCAATCTGTAACGATTTTCAAAGTGGTAGAATTGACTGGAATCGACCAGTTTGTAGTGTTTCGATATTTTTATGAGAAGGGTTTATTACGCGGCAAATGACGAATATGTCACTCATCCAGCACACCTGGCGGGAGTTTGTCTTTATTGGCAGGGACCCCAGTCCCGGGTTCTTCGTCGATCCCGGACGAATCAAATGTGTCAGGAGCGAGCTTGTCAAAATTTTTGTCCGCAACCTTGAACTCCAGTCCGTATTCTTTGGCTTTGGCAATATAAGAACCCGAGTCTAGTCTCACCTCTCCGGCGACTGAGACCCTCACAGCCGCAGCCCCTTCCACAGGACACTTATTTTCACACCACCCACACCCGGCGCATCGATTGGCGTGAACAACAGGGACGCCATTCTTTCGTCCTTCAGCAGGTTGAAAAGAAATCGCATGGTAAGGGCAGACCTCGCCACACACTAGACATTTCTTGTCCTGATTCCAGACGAGACAGTTTTGCCGGTCAATCCAGGCTGTTCCAATTTTTGCCTGAATCTTTTCCTCTACGGGCAGCTTCCTGATGGCGCCTGTCGGGCATACAGAACCGCAGATTGCGCAGTTAACGGCGCAAGCGGCCAACCTTGGAACAAGTGTTGGGCTGAATAACCCTTCCAGTCCAGCTTTCAGCCATATCGGCTGTAAAGTGTTCGTAGCGCAGGCCTTCATACATAGTCCGCACCGAACGCACAGTTTTAAGAATTCAAACTCGGGAATCGCGCCTGGAGGACGAATCAAATCAGCCGGAGTAACCGCCCTCTCCTGTCCCAATAAACGTGGCTGATTCCAGCCAGTTCTTGTCAGAGACGCCAGAGTCAGCCCAGAAAAAGCAGAGAGCAAAATGCCTCTCCTCGTAATATCCGGCGTAATGGAGGCGCTGTCCGTAGAACCGCGACCGGTAAAAAAGGAAATGGCGTTCTCAGGACATAGCTTCTTACAACGACGACAAACCAGGCAATCCTGGAAGCTTGTCGTGTGCGGATCTTCTCCAATGGCTGCCGTGGGACAATTCCTTACACATCGTCCACACTGGGTGCACGAAGAGCTGACATTCCTACGAATAAGGGGTCTTCTCGACAGGATCGCCAGCATCGCTCCCGCCGGGCACAAGAACGAACACCAGAACCTGGGAGAAATTATAGCCAGCGCTGAAACAAAGAATATAAACCCGGCGATGAAATAATTGGCAGCGGAAACTCTGCGTGAAATCTGAACGTAGGCGAGATCGGGGAAGAATTTATAAAGGGGAGAGGCAAGATCCAGCCCTGTGTCAACTATTGAAAGTAAAATCGGATACGCCACTTGCCCCCAAAACCGGGTAATAAGAGAAATCGGGGCCACAAGAAAGGCGAGAGACACTCCTCCGACCGCAGCAGCGAGCACGATTAGCAGAATATAATATTTGATCGAGCGATATTGGGACTTAGAATCATATCCAGATCGTGGAGACCTTAGTCTTGACTTGGGGTAGATTGCGCCCTGAATCGCATCTATCGTTGTCCCCATGGGACACACATACCCGCAGAATCCCCGTCCGACCACCAGGGCGCTCAACAATACGAGCAATGACAGGAGAAAACCTACCTGAAAATGCCGCGACGTTATCAATGTGACGCTGGCAATCAAGGGGTCCAGTTTGAGAAACGTGTCCAGAGGTAAATCAAGTGTTTCGGGATACGCAGCCCAGATTATCAAAAACAAAAAAGCTGCAAAGCTGATTAGCTGTATTAATCTCTGAAATCGAATCAAACGCTGATCTTCTTTATGTTCAAATTCTCGAGATCTATTCTTCCAAGTCCGCGTTCAGCCGCAATTCGGATGTGTTTAATTTGTTTGGGCTGAAGTTTCTTCCCATACCATTTTCCCAGGGCCGTCATCTGGGCGTCTGCAGCCACCATGTCTGTTGAGGCTATCACGAGATCCATTGGGATAACTTCTCCAGGCCCGCCAGGTCCACCGGTGCTCAGAATTCTTGTCCCATCCATAACTACCAAATGAGGTTTTAGAACGGTCACCATGTCCACGATAGACTCATGAAGATCATACCTATTATGAAACGAGATCCGATCATAGATCAGGCCCATCATACCCTTCATCGACATGCTTACGCCTGACGACCCGTGAGATTTTCCAACTGGAACCGCTATCAATGTGTCAGCGTCAAGGGCGTCGGACAGTACTTTCATCTTTTTAAACTGCGTTCCACGATCAACGGCAACGTCCCGGAAAAGACGCTCATTCTTCACATAATTGACGTGCGTGTTCGGCACTTCCTTGCAGGATTCGGGAATCTTAGACAGTTTCATGCAATCTGCGGGATTGTTCAAAACGTTGTCAACAATTGAGATCCGAGACGCCCCCGCATCCGCGCACAACCTCGCGACTTCTCTCACTACCAGCGGGTTAGTGTTGGCTCCCGATTCAGGTCCACGCGCAAAACTCATGTTCGGTTTGATCAGAACCTTTGCCCCTGGTTTCACAAATCGCTTAATTCCACCTAACGCGTCGATCGCCTGTCTAGTGATGATAGATGGATCTTTGCCGTTGCAAATGGTGAGATCCGGGTATTCGTCTGCGAAAGATTCAGAAGGTTCTATGATTCCAAGAGAAACGCCGGCTATAGCGGCAGACGCTACTAAACCGTTTCTTAAAAATTCTCGACGATTATTGTAACGTGACATTTTGCACCTCGTAAGTCCTCAAAAAGTCCAACGTTGCAAGATTATCATGATTCCTGACTTGAGCAAAGTCAACGTGAACGGCCGCTGGGATCAACAGACGCTCACAATCGCAAAATTTGTTTGAGGCGCCAAAAATTTTGTTGACACGCTGGTTGAGTAACAATACAAGTTCCGTCTTAGAAATAAGAAAGCTTATTTGTTTCTAACTTCAACTGTTTGTTAATACTCTTGGAAAGTTACATGGCGCTGAACCACAATTTTTCCAATTACCATCAAAGGCCTATCATGGAGCTCCGAGCTGTGGATTCGGAAGGGGTTGACGATGGCCTCATGTGTTTCTCAAAACATCATTCAAGAACAATTTCACGGTTCATTGAATTTTCATGCGCGGTATTGGTCGCATTTCTGACACTCTCAATCATTTCTTTTCTTTCACTCAGGCCTGCCCTAAAGGAGATTAGAGGCGAAGCGAGAGTCCAATGGGATGGGATGGTAAATCTGGCCAGAGAGCGCAATGATTTGATTCAGGGAGTAGTGCAAGTCCTGAGGGGATTTGGAGTTATACAGAACAAATGGGGAGAGAAAATACTCGAGGAACGCTCCATACTCCTGAGAGCAGCCGACCCTGACGCTATAATATCCAGCATTGATGAAACTGACCAGAGATTGGCCAAGCTCGCTCAAATCGCCGATTCTTCGGAGGAACTAAGGGCTCATCCGACATTTGTCGGAAACTGGGCCCGTATAGACACCATAAATCGTGAACTCAAAATGAGACGGATGAATTACAACGAAAAAGCCAAAATGTATAATAGCCTGTTGACCCCATTCCCTCAAAATATGCTAGCCGCAATATTTGGATTTGTTCCCCTAAACAAATTTCCATTCGCACATGTTGATCGTCGTGGAAACGCTTGATTCGAATCGCTAAATCCCCGTCAATGTAAATCGATCGTGCTGGGGACCTCCTCTTCGCTGACTTTCTTCACAGTCCCTTTATTGAAAACAAAATTTGCCAACACAAGTTTGTCCGATTTTGTAGGATGGAGATAGCGAACACTGAATCCAGGTTTTCCTTCGAAATGGTAATCCGTGATTGGGAGAACCCCGGTAGTCCGCAATTGCCAAGTAATGATTCTTCTCTTGAGTTTTGAAGACCAGCTCACGAGATACAAACGGGTATAGTCACATCCAGGGTCTTTTCCAATCGGGGCATAAGCCACAATATAGTTACTTTTGGCTCCAATGTCCGGGTCATCCGTTACATTGACCGTACGCCAGGCCACCATACGCATAAATGGGACGATTTTTGCTATATCTTCCGGTGGGGCGAGTTTCATGTTGTGGGTAAATATGTAGCCAACCCGTCCGTCCTCTATTTTGACTTTGTACCAGACGTCCTTGCGGACATCATCGGTTCCGGCGCCCTCCTCCGAAATTGGAGGCTCATCTGCCGGAGTAACGCCATTCTCCGATTGTTTGTTTCGACTAGAGCCTTTTTCTGAAGACGGACTTCTAACCGTCACGACCCGTTCGTAGACTTCCAGCTTTTTCCCAGGAGGTAGAACCTCTATAATTTCATGCTGCCGCCCAGGGCTGAGTCTAAAATTGGCTTTGCTCTTGGTGACTGCTTCAGCCTGAGAAGGCATACCTTCTATTGATTTTCGCAACTGTTGGGTCTTGGCGATTATGTCCTCGCCCCCTATTGCTTTTTGTTCAACATAGCCTTCTCGCCCGTCTCTTGTTCTTACCTTGAACATTTCGCCGACCTTGTCCAATAACCCCAGAGGGGTTTCGGCCGGTAACTTTCTAAGTATTTCAGAATTGAGGTTGGCAGTCTGGTATAATGATGTAGGCCGAAGAGTTATGCCATCTCGAGGAGTAAACTGAGTTTTTTTCTTGAGTAGTTTGGACTGGATCTTCAGGATAATTTCTCTTTTGACCGTCTCAACTTCCTGGCATCCAACAGCCATCGAGCATATAAACAAAACCAATATAAAATACAGAAGTTTATTGTTCTGGAATCTGTTGAAGTCGACCTTGAATGGTTCCATCAATCGAAACCCTCTTTCGGAATGATTCGAATTCTTATATTTCCAAATCGTCGAACAATCAATAAAATGCCTAGTATTTTCTTAAATTGATTTTTCGTTCGATTTTCCGGGACGTCCCAAGCTAGAAACTCATGGTGGAAATTTCATTATATGGAAATAATTACAACTCACTTGAACGCTGATTTTGACGCATTTGCTTCCATGGTAGCCGCAAAAAAACTTTATCCCGACGCATTGGTGGTCTTTCCGGGATCACGGGAGAAGAACCTGCGCGATTTCTTTATGGAATCAACCTTGTACATACTATCAATAGACCGCGTCAAGGATTTAGATTTTTCGAAGGTCAAGAAACTTATACTCGTCGATACGAGACAAAGAAGCCGCATAGGCAAGTTGGCAGAGCTTTGTGATTCCGGGGAGGTGGAAATTCACATTTACGACCATCACCCCGATTCCGAAGAAGACATCAAAGGACAACTCGAAGTCATAAGGAGGGTGGGCTCAACCGTCACATTGTTCATAAGCCTGTTTCGTCAAAAGAAAATCCAAGTCAACGCAGAAGAAGCTACTGTCTTGGCTTTAGGAATTTATGAAGACACGGGTTCTTTCACTTTTTCATCGACCACACCAGAAGATCTTCAGGCCGCGCAATGGCTTCTCAGGAGAGGAGCTAACTTGAACATTGTGGCCAACATGATGACGAGCGATTTGACAAAAGACCAAATCGACATTCTACATCAACTCATAGAGGGATCCGAGGTCTTTAGCCTGGGAAATATCGAGGCTATCGTGGCCACTGCCCATGCTGAAGAATACGTGGGCGATCTTGCGATACTGGTTCACAAGTTCAAGGAAATGGAAAATTATGACATTGTAATAGCTATAGTGAGAATGGAAGACAGGATACACCTGATTGCGCGTAGCGGCGTTCCGGAAGTAAACGTCGGAGAGATTGCAGCGGAATTCGGTGGTGGTGGTCATCCAACAGCAGCAAGCGCTACGATAAGGGACTTGTCCCTTTATGAAGTTAAAGATCGGATATTCAACGAACTACGGTCCAGAGCGCATCCAAAACAGAAAGCGTCCGAGATAATGTCCAGGCCCGTAATTACGGTAGGTCCTGAACAGACTATTGAGGAGGCCTCTGCGTTGTTGAGCCGGTACCAAATCAGTTCGCTTCCCGTCGAAAAAAACCACTCAGTTTTAGGAATACTCCATAGATCTGCAGTCGATAAAGCCCGACATCACGGACTGGAAAACCATCCAGTTTCAGACTTCATGAATCCAGGGGTTGTGTTTGTAACTTCTGAAGAGTCCATAGACCGTGCCTTGAGAATTACTGTGGATGGTCGCCACCGATTGGTTCCGGTAATCGATGAAGGACAGATGGTGGGCGTAATTTCAAGGAGTGATCTTCTGGAACATCTGAAACTTCCCCGAACCAGTGATTCCACCAGTCCGGACGACTACCCGGGTGGTAGGGAGAAACGAAAGAGTGTCAAGAAACTCCTTGATGAAAGGACACCACAAAAAGTCCTGGATATTCTCAAGAAGGCAGGTCAGATCGCGGATAATTTTAACTATGAAGTCTTTCTTGTGGGAGGAGCCGTTCGCGACCTGCTCCTGAGAATTTACAATTTAGACATCGATCTGGTCGTCGAAGGTGATGGGATCCTTTTTGCCAAAGCCTTTGCAGAAAATTATCAAAACTGCCGCGTGCGCAGCCATGAAAAGTTTGGAACCGCTGTAATGCTGTTCGAAGATGGTTTCAAAATTGATGTGGCCACGGCTCGCCACGAATATTACGAAAGGCCTGGAGCCTTGCCACAGGTTGAAACAAGTTCCATCAAACGTGACTTATACCGCCGTGACTTTACGATCAACACACTTGCGATATGTCTCAATCCGCTTGAATGGGGATACCTGATAGATTTCTTCGGAGGTGTCAGAGACATTAAGGAAAGAGCCATCAGGGTTTTGCACAATCTGGCTTTTGTCGAGGATCCCACCCGAATTCTTAGAGCCATTCGATTTGCGAGCAGATTCAATTTCAACATTGGCAAACATACACTAGCTCTTATCAAAGGGGCCCTAAAGCTAAAGGTTTTTGACAGGGTTGAAGGGAAGCGTCTTTTAAATGAACTGCTCCACATACTCGAGGAGAGGAATCCTTCTCCGGCCATCCAACAAATGTCGAGTATGGGAGTGCTGGATGCGCTGTGTCCCGGGCTGATTGTTAACAAAAAGATTTCTGATCTTGTGGAATCGGTGTCCGGTGTCCTTTCATGGTGGAAATACCTTTTTCTGAACGAAAAGATTGATGCTTGGTTGGTTTATTTTTTAGCTATGACTGATTCATTGGACGAGTCAAGCTTTCAATCCTTTGCGGCGAGGCTGTCGGCGCCGGATCCCGAAACAAAACGCCTGGTCAAAGAAAAACGGGAACTCAAATGGATGCTGAGTCTGTTGGAAAGGGAGAAGTTGGGCAAACCAAGTGAGATTTTCTTGGCGCTCAGCAAATTGTCTATCGAGTCACTTCTGTTCATGATGGCAAAAGCTTCTCGAGAACCTGTTAGACGGTCTATCTCGGAATATATTATAACCCTTAGACATGTGAAGCCTGTCATGACGGGAAAAGAACTTAAAGAGATGGGCTATCTGCCTGGTCCTTTATTCGGCTCCATTTTGAACTCATTAAGAGAGGCCCGTTTGGACGGTTTCGTTAAAAATTTAGAAGAAGAAAAGAAGTTCGTGAGAACGTTTTTCCCTCAAAAGGGACAAATTGTTAAGAGAAGTGTAACAAAAAATTAGTCATTTTAGATTATGATCAAAAGTGGTATACAGAATGGAGTGAAATAAGTTCACGAGTTCCCCATGTTAGCCCTTGTGGTATCTTCAGGGTGACAATCAGTTAATCAGCAGTTTTATTCGCTCTCACCGGCCAGGCCGACCTTTGGATTAATTTAGCCTGTAACCAGAATCATGGTATACCGATTTCTCCAGGGAGGAAATAAATGGAAAATCAGAGCCCCAAGACGGTTAAAATTTTTGACATCACTCTTCGAGATGGATCTCAGAGCAAAGTCGCTACCAGAATCAAGCTGGATGACTTGCTAAGGGTTGCGACCAAGCTTGCGGATAGCGGTATTTATGGAGCTGAAACCTGGGGTGGCGCGACATTTGACGTTTGCGTTCGTTATTTGAGGGAAGATCCATGGGAGCGAGCCCGTAAACTCAAAGAAGTTATGCCCCACGTCAAGAACATGATGTTAATCCGTGGTCAGAACCTTGTCGCTTATTCCAATTTCTCCGATGATGTTGTTCAAAAATTTGTCGAGTGCTCTGCTAGAAATGGCATAGATGTATTTAGAATCTTCGATGCTCTTGACGATGTGAGAAATCACGAAATGGTTATAAAGGCGGTCAAGTCGGTCGGGAAAATCGCTGAAGGAGCCATTTGCTATACTATAAGCCCAGTGCATACTATTGACAAATTTGTCTCCAAGGCCCGTCAACTTGAAGACAAAGGTGTCGACCAGATCGCCATCAAGGATATGGCGGGTCTGATAGATCCTCAAACCGCTTTTGCACTGGTATCTGGCCTGAAAAAGGCTGTAAAAGTGCCCATTCATCTTCATACACATGATAATTGCGGTATGGGCATGATGTCTGCGCTGAAGGCAGTAGAAGCGGGTTGTGAAATGATAGACTCGGTGCTGAGTCCATTCTCCGGAGGCACCGGCCATCCTTGCACTGAATCACTTGTTTTTTCCCTCGAGCGTTTCGGTTACAACACAGGATGCGACCTGAAGAAACTTACGAAGGCAGCGGAAGAAGCAAAGGCAGTCAGAGGCTTTTACAGGGAATTTGAGGCTCCGTACAGTGGAGTTGATTGCAAAATGCTTGTGACTCAGATTCCGGGTGGAGTCATGTCAAACCTGGCTAGTCAACTCAGGCTCCAGAACGCTCTTGATCGGCTGGATGAAATCGTCGATGAGATCCCAAGAGTTAGAGAGGATCTTGGATTTATTCCTCTGGTGACGCCAACGTCTCAGATTGTGGTGTCTCAAGCGACTTTCAATGTACTGTTGGGCCGCTACAAGATAATCGCAAATCATACCGCCAACCTGTTGAAAGGGATGTATGGAGAAACGCCTGCTCCAGTGAACAAAGAATTGCAAGAAAGAGTTCTAAAAGGCGAAAAACCCGTTTCAATAAGACCGGCCGAGTTGCTGCCTCCCATGTGGCCGGAACTGGAAGCTAAGTTTCCGGGGCTTACTGACGAAGAACTGCTGATTCACGCCATCTTTCCTCACGAGGCGGCGGGATATTTTGCGGAAATGGCGAAGAAATAAATTTCGTTGAGAGTTATCTGATAACTCGAATCTCTTTAAGACAATTAGAAACAGATTTATGGAGATTACGCGAGTCTTTGGTTACTCGCGTTTTTCTCCGAGTATAGGAGTAAATGGGTATCTACTAGTACATGAAGGTCGTAGTTGACGGAAGATGTATACCGAATCAACTTGATGGAACGGGACGGGTCGCCATCAATTTGATAAAGGCCCTTTCAAACTCTGAGGACAATCTTGATCTACAGGTGTTGATCCGATCAGATCTTTCGAAAAGTATCAGAGAAAAAATTCCAGCTTCAATTAGAGCTCTAAACATCCCGTATCGCCACATCCATCCTTATACTGTTTTTGGCCTTGGCAAGGTAGTAGACAAACTTGGAGCCGATGTCTTTTACAGTCCTCACATGCTCCAGCCTCTTAGAATGAGCACCCCAGGAGTGATAACCATTCATGACACAATGTGGTTTGACCAGACATGGATGCAAGCTCAGGGCAAACAACTAAGAATGATCGCAGGAAAATTTTATTTCCGTAGTCTTGTGGAATTATCTGTAAGAAAAGCCAACAAGATAATTGTCCCTTCAAAATCCACTTGTCAGGATCTTTCCAGATTTTGGCCTAACCGCATTAAAGATTGCCACGTGGTCTACCACGGTATTGATCAATCATTCATGCAATCGCCTAATAATCAACTCACTGTGGATAAACTCAAACATTTTGGGCTGGCCGGCAAGAAGTTCTTTTTGCACATCACAAACGGAAAACCATATAAAAACACACCTCGTGTTATTGAAGCTTTTTCCCGGGTTGCTGACGCCTTAGACTTATCGATAGCCATAGTAGGCCGTAGGAGCGCTTTCACCGATTCAATCCTGTCTCTGATATCCACGAGTCTAGTCAAGGAACGCGTGAAATTTCTTGGCTCTGTGGATGACCAAGACTTGGCGGTCCTGTTTCATGCAGCCAGAGCCCTCATCTTTCCTTCTTTGTTCGAGGGCTTTGGACTACCTGTCGTAGAGGCCATGTCTTGCGGTTGTCCTGTAATAGCTTCAGACAAGGGCTCGCTTGGTGAGGTTTCAGGGAATTGCACGTTGTCCGTAAATCCCGAAAGCGTGGAAGAAATCTCGAAGGCAATACTTGCGCTGGAAAAGGACGATTCTTTGAGGGAATTCCTGATTGAAAAAGGATTAAAAAGGGCTGGGGAATTCTCCTGGGACAAAGCCGCAACGGAAATCATTGAGATTCTTCATCAGGCATGATGAACTGTCGCGAGTAAACCTTGGATGTTTACACCCCATGTAGCCGGTTTTCCGAAAACTAATATTTCCCCAGGTCAGTTGTCCCAAGGGATTGCGTTAAGGTACTTGTCAAGCTTGTTCAGATAGGTCTTCGTCCTAAATGTAATTCCGTGCTTGATCTGAGAATTTTCTCCCATCCACAAATCACCTATAACAGCAAAAGGGGTCGGGCCGAAACGGGAGGCATGCTGAGTAAGAATCGTCTGATGTATGTCAGAGTAAATATAGTGAGGCTCTTTCTCAAGAAGAAAAGAATCAAAAATCTTGTGTTTTGGCATTGCGGGAAAGGCGATTGATGTGGCTCGAAGGGTCTCCGATTCTTTGGGGGATGGCCTTCCCTTGTCATCATATTGAAGCAGGTCTCCATCGATTTGAAGATCCATAAAGGAAGATAAGTCCCTGATACGTATCTGTTCAACCATGTTCCGACTGGAAAAAGGACCATAGTTGTAGTCCATGCCTACGAAAAATAGCCATGAGAGATCCGAGATCGAGCCATATGTGGCCGCATATTGCATAAACATCGGTTTCAGAGCCGCAACCCCAACATCAACTCCGCCTGGGATGGTATAAATATAGTCGGTCAATTCCTGGTCTGTGAAACTTTCACCTCTCTCCTTCATCAATTGCCTGGCCCTGGGAAAATTGAGCTGCATAGATCCTTTCGTCCTAACGACGTTTACGACCTTGTCGATCTCTTTGTTAACTACGCCCCTCATGAAATCCGGCAAAATGGAAACGTCTCTTTTAAGATCATCGGCAACCTGTCTTGCTACCCTTTCAACTTCTCCTTCAGTTCGACATTGTAAGAGTTGAGGATAAAATTTGTCCTTGTACCGTTGATACATTTGAGGAACAGGAGGAATGACCAACCACGTTCCATACTTTTGAAAAAGCTCCTTCTCCGCACGCTCAAGCTGGCCTGATATAGTCTCAGCCTTTGAAGAGTCGGCAACCGCCGGATCTGCCCGAAAACTCGATTCAATCGATATTATTGAGGCTGTGAGCCCTAATATTTCCTTACACAGGGGTAAACCATTTTTCTGGACGGCGTACAAAATCGCGTCGATCCACTCTGCGCGCTCTTTCACAGGACAATTAAGTGGTTTTGCAGAGATAAAACCGGCTAACCACCTTCCGGCATTCCCAGGATCCAGTTCGCGCACGTTTGTTATGGCTCTCTCCTCTTCCTGGTCCACCGCATATTGATGTTCAACAATTTCGGAGTCTCTTACTCGCCTGAAATGCATTTCCAGAGCCGACGACTGTGAAGGAGTCGGTTCTGACATCCCGTGCGAGAGATCTGGAGAATTTGGAACATCGTTGGAGATCTGTATAGCGCCGTTAACCTCGGGTGATCGAAAAGAGCCTTGTGATTGGCCTTCATTAACAATCGCCATGCATATGTCAAATGGAAAGCAAAGTAAACAGACTACAGTCAGCGTGACAATACTAAATTTCAAATGTGAGCCACCATGAAGATCGTGATTAAACCGGAGCCCAATGGGATATAGAACTCTCTTTAATAAAAGTCAACAACCTATTGGAAGAATTAGCTTTAAGATAAGCCTTTTCCTTAAAAGCAAGAAAGACCGCCGCCTCATTGTAAGGCTAACGGCCTATCTAGCTAATAAGCGACTCAAAGCAGGGCCTGTTGGATCAATATGCAGGGGCTTCAGTAAGAGTAGTGGACAATTCCCGCTTCAATTTTCCCAAAGCTCGTTTTTCTATTTGTCTCATACGTTCTCGGCTGGTGCCGAAATGCTCACCAAGTCTTTGCAAAGTCCACGGAGTGTCATCCATGAACCTTTTTTCAACTATGAAACGCTCTCTATCGTCGAGCTTACTCAACGCCTTACCGGTAACTTCATGCAATTCCTTCTCGGACTCCTTGGCCATCATCCTAATTTCCTGATTATCGGATTCATCCTGAAGCATTTCGATGGCGGTGAAATCCTTGTCATCGCCGAGAGCCTCGTTTAAGGACCATTCCCTGGCCTTCACACGAGCCTCAACTTCTATGACGTCATCTGTTTTTACATTGAGTTCCTGAGCGAGCTTATCAATACGCTCGGCTCTGGATTCGCCGTCCTTATGTTCACCGATGTCACCAATTCGGAAGAAAAGCTTCCGTTGGGCCTGAGTAGTGCCAAGTTTGACCAAGTTCCATGATTTCAGAATGAAGTTCTTGATGTATGCCTTAACCCACCATATTGCAAAAGACACCAAACGGTAACCCTTGTCCGGATCAAACCGTTTAACGGCTTTCATCAAGCCGATAGAACCCTCCTGAATCAGGTCCTGGACAGGCAACATATAGTGTCGATACTGAAACGCGATCTTCACCACAAAAGGCAGATGTGACACAACGAGCTCGTGAGCCGCCTCGACGTCTCCAGATTCTCTGTACCGAACGGCAAGATCGAATTCTCGCTCCGCTGAAAGAGGTTTGATAGAGCGGACCTGAGTCAAAAACTGATCGAGTTGATTGATCGCTACAGGATAGGTCATTCCTACGCTCCGTTTAGTCCCCATAATAGGTGTTGATTCCTGGGATTATAATTTACTGCGCTCCATTGAAGTACACAGTATTAAATATTAACTATTACCGTTTTTGTCAACCCGTCCATACAAAGGTTCCTCAAAAATTCAAAAATTATCATTTTTTTTTGGGCGTCGTAGATAAGCCATTCCACATAAAACCTTTCAGCATTACTCCGCTGTTATCTTTATTTGCTTCGTTGAAGGCTTCCGCTCTTTCAGGAGCGTCACCCTGAGAACCCCATTTCTGTACGAGGCAGTCACAGCGTCCTCATCGATTTTTCTAGGCAACCGGATACTTCTCTGGAAACAACCCGTCGCTCTTTCACGTCTGTGGTATCGTCCGCCTGCAATCGTGGGATCCGGCCTACGCTCTCCTTTTAACGTCAAGGTCTCTCCGTCAATTTTTATCTCAAGATCATCAGTCTTCATTCCCGGAATCTCACAGGTGACTGTGAAACTCTCAACTGTTTCGGTGACATTCAACAGGGGCATGAGTCTCGATTCTCTCCACGGGGCGGCGGTCCACGCGCTTGAGCTTTGAGCAAGACTGTTAAAAAGGCTATCCATCTCTCTACCCAAGCTATATATTTGATTCCTCATAATATCTGAACCTCGGCTTCCGAATATACGCATTTGACTCGTCCCTTCCATTAGACCATTAGGTCTCCGCGCTAATTCCAATTAATATTGATTCACACTAAAGCTTTTGGTTTCAAAAAAAATGACGCTGGTCATGATTAAAAGTAATTTCAGATTAACCTATAATTTTGATAAGGTAATATGTTCGTGGAGGTTCACATGACTATGGATGAAAACTCATTGGCTAAACTGATTGAAGAAATCGAGGACAGGATTCTTGCCGGAGGCAAGATAGAAAGATTCGAGTCGGAACTACTGCTGTCCGCATCTGATAGCCTTTTGATCAAACTGGCGGCCGCGGCCGATCACCTGAGGATAACTTTCAAGGGAAACAAGTTCGACTCATGCTCCCTCATAAACGCCAAGTCAGGACTGTGTTCGGAAGACTGCGTCTTCTGCGCCCAATCAGCCAAGCACAAAAGCGCTGGCGATGTTTACCCCTTACGTTCAACAGAGGAAATACTGAGTGCGGCTAAAGCGGCCAAGGCCTTCGGCGCTGGAAGATTCTGCACGGTAACTAGCGGCGGGGCGCTGAACGACAAAGATTTCGCAGCATTGATAGAATCCATCAAGACTGTAAAATCCGCAGTAGACATTCAGCTCGACGCCTCTTTGGGCTTTCTCGATGAAAACAGGGCCGATGAATTGTTTGGAGCAGGCATTACCAGGTACAATCACAATCTGGAATCCTGCCGGGAATACTATCCTTCAGTTTGTTCTACACATAGTTATGAGAAACGCGTCGAAACAGTGAAGGTTGTCAAGAGCAAAGGACTCTCAGCCTGCTGCGGTGGCATAATCGGCCTTGGCGAAACCCCCCTTCAGAGAATTGATATGGCGTTCACTCTTTCTGAACTAGAGGTGGACTGCGTTCCGATAAATATCCTGAATCCTAGACCTGGTACTCCTCTTCAGTATGCAGCCCCCCCTGAACCTATGGAGATCATCAAGACCATAGCCCTGTTCAGGCTCATTCTTCCTCATGCGACTATAAAAATAGCAGGAGGCAGAGAGCGTAATCTGGGAGACTTTCAGGGGTTAGCCTTAAGAGCAGGGGCAAACGGCATAATAATAGGAGGTTATCTGACTACCTGTGGGCGGTCCGTGGAAGATGATCTTAAAATGGTCAGGCAAGCGGGGTTCGAGGTCAACCTCCCTTGTTGACAGTGTAGGGAGTTAGATCAGAAGAGATGTTTAGCTAAGGCCTACTAGGGATCCGTGGTTCAATTCGGCCTACCCACGAGCGCTGAAGATCAGAATCATGATTCGGGGAAAAATGGACCGCAGGTCATGTTGTCAGGATTCTCTCAGCCAGTCTCGACTCCGTAGAGATCCCTCGTACGTCACGATCCCACCAATTTTGAGCGTCAGCGCCAAGAAACATGATCTCTTCCAACAGCTCTCCAGCCATTTTCCTGAGATCCTTGTCCAAAGAGCGCTTTAGAGTCTCTTGGGACGGAATCGGACCTGAAATAAGCATTGGTACGGTGAGATTTCGATAATCCGTAATTTTGGAAATGTCCACTCTCCATACGACCGTGGCATCCGTCATATAATAATCCTTTATTCTTCTCAGCGCATAACTGGTTCCAGGCAAAGGAACAATCACGATCACGTTAGGCGTAACAACGGATCCTTTCGGGTATAAAGGGAAAAACGCCTTGTTGGTATAGGTTTCGGGATTTGCGCTCGATTCCGAGATGTTTCGCAGAAATTCCCGTGAAATCCCACCGTTGAACTCTAGCACAATGTGCAATACCGTGTGAGGGTTATGATCCAGGAAAGTCGACACAAGATTGATGATGGAGTTGTAGGATTTTGACGCATCGTCTCCCTTAAACCAAATGGTGAAGGGGTTCGTCGCCCGTTCCCACATCCATGTCATACGTGAGGCCTTATGAAGTCCATCCGAACTGATAATCCACTTGCTGACATAGTTGTTAGACTCTCCAAAACCTCCATCGTCCTTGCCAAACTCCACCAGAGAAGGAAGCCCGATATGATCCAGTTCCATGTCAAATGTATCTTCAAACTCATCTAGACTGTCTTTCATCGATTCCGCCGAGAAAGTTGTCGACTCATACAAGTAATATGGAGGTCTATTGTCATAATGAAGTCCAAGAGATCCGGATTCCCGGCGAAAATCAGACCCCGGCAACACCGCCAGGGTGAAGGGTTGGATTACGGAAAACGCCCCTGTTTCTTTCAGTCTTTTCATGGTCAATGAAAAACCCTTAGGATCGTCTCCCGGCAATCCCAGAATAATCCCGGTAGTGACGTCAATTCCGGACCGAGCCAATTCAGCCGTCTTGTCTAGGACCTTTTCCGGATCTCCGGAACGGCCGGCCAGGGCCAGAACTTTGGGATTCACACTCTGAAGCCCTATCTCCGCAGACACAAGCCCGGCATCCTTGAAAAGCTGTATGTCTCCTTCTAGGAGCAGATCCGACCTCAATTCCGTATGAACACGAAGGTCTTTTTTCTCTCGTAAACAGACCATTAACTTCAGGATGTCGCGAAAATCGGGTCTGGCATTGAACGTTGGGTCCATCAGATAAATTTCCTTTACGGCGTTATCCATTGAATAGGCGAAATCCAGAGCCTTTTTCACATGTAACAGCGGATACATTCTGACGGAGCTAAAGGCCTTGTGATAATAGCAATACCTGCATTTAAAAGGACAACCCCGAACCGTTTCCACAAATATTGATCCATTGAGCGCAGGTTCAATTGTTCCCTCTGTATAAGGATTTGAGGAAAGACCGAGATCCCAATCTGTCTCATTCTCCTTTTCTGGCCTGAAAATCGGAGCAGCCAGTAAATGGTTCGATTTCCCTCTCTTCTTTCCATGGAAATCGCTAGACAGTTTACACAGGGCATCTCCAAATTGTGGTTCCCCTTCCCCCATAACCGCCATATCAACAGCAGGGTGGCTTAAAACCCAGTCGTTGTCTCTTGACACTTCTGGTCCACCTACCATTACTTTCAGATTAGGCAATAGGCGTTTTACCGCGGACGCTATAAAAAGACTTCTTTGCGAATTCCACAGGTATAGAGTGAGAGCCAGAATATCCGGGACTCGGTTCACAATGTTCCGGATTATCCCAGTGTCACAAAAGACATCGACTGTACGAGAATCGAGTATTTCAACTTGAATTTCCGAATGGAGTCCCTGCTTTAGAGAAGACACCAGTAATCCAGCCGCCAAAGGGATGTTCGCCCCTTGGTCCTGAAAATGAAACCTTGGAGGTGGTAATTGAACAAATAGAGCTGTTTTCATGGAAACAGTCCGCTTAGTGGTGGGTACAGATTCAAGTAGTGACGTTCACAATTTCAAAAGTGGTTTTCACTTTTCAATAGATCATAAAATCACGCCTGATTTTCAGAAAATTCTCCAGGCCGCTTTTCCAGATTTCCTCCATGAGAAAAACCGAATCTCCTCGTTCTAACGATTTCCTGACTTCCTGATCACCTAGAATCACATCTATAGGCAATTTATCAACAACATACTCATACGGAGGCTCCGACCATTGAAAATCCCCCGAACAAACTTTTCTGATCGCGGACAAAACCGCCAATGTTACCCTATAAGGACGGTACAAGTTTCTGTCTGTGACATGTATTTGAAAGCCAAGACATGAATTGCCACTCCACTTGTTGAAAACCGGCCTGAATTGGATGGGCCTTAAGCAAACCCCGGCAAGGCATCTAGGATCAATATCCGCCACAACTTTTTCCGTGTTCAAAAATGGCGCCCCAAATATTTCAAATGGGCGGGTAGTTCCACGACCCTCTGACAGGTTGGTTCCTTCGAGCAGCACTTGCCCAGGGTATACAATCGCTGTCTCAACAGTAGGCATGTTTGGAGAAGGGAAAGCCCATGGCAACCCCGTGTCCTCAAAATAGAAGGTCCTGTCCCAACCCCTCATTTTAACGATTATCAACTCACAATTAATTTGGAATTCCGTGTTGTAATAACCCATGAGTTCAGCGACAGTCATACCATGCCGCATGGGTAACGGATATGGACCGACAAACGATGAGAACTCAGGATCAAGAACATTTCCTTCAACGGTCATTCCATTTATCGGATTTGGGCGATCAAGAATGATTACTGGCTTTCCTAGCGCTGCGCACTCTTCCATCAGAAGGGCTACGGTTGCGCAGAAAGGTGTACACGCGAGCGCCCACGTCCTGAATATCGACAAGCACAGCGTCTACATTGTCCAACATCTCAGGAGACGGACGTCTGCTTGAGGAATAAAGACTGTAAACCGGCAAGCCTAGGGTTCGATGCAGGAAATGACTTGTTTCGATCATGTTATCCTGTTCCGTCGACCCGACTCCGTGTTGAGGACCAAACAGAGTGGTGAGCCTGTCCCCTAAGATCCCATAAACAACTTCGCAAGATTCCCTGAAATCATTATCAATTGAAGCCTGGTTGTATAGAAGCCCCAGACGCTCATATTTATCTACAATTGTCGGATTTTCGCTGAGTTGGGCCAATCCGGTAACAACGGGCACTTATCCTCCCTTCTGCACGGAAGACTCCGGCGCAAAATTTCTTGGGCCGTTGAAACATTATTCCCATCGGCCGCCTCTTCCCCTCCTCAGATCGACAACATTACGACCCCAATGGGTTACAAGGACGGTTCTTTCTCCACCACCTCCGGAGATAGCTGAACTGATAAACCAGGAAACAATACTGACAACCAGAGAAGCGCCAAAAGCCGACCAAAAGCCGGCTACATGCACTCCCACATCTAATCCGGCTACAAACCAGAAAAGCAACGCATTAATTACGAGAATGAAGAACCCCAAGGTTACCACAGTAAGTGGCAACGTGAGAATTATCAGGACCGGTCTTATAAAGGCGTTCAATACCCCCAGGATAGCGGCGAACGCTAACGCTGAGCCCGTGTCATCAACTGTGACTCCCAAATGAAGTTTGGATATAAGTAGCACAGTAACAGTCATAATTATCCAGCGAATAAGTATTCCCGGCATTTTCTATCCTTTCTCAAACGGCCTGAGTGGCCGAAGATATTAACTCTCGTCCTTCTCCTTCATCTTTCTCAGGAAGGGCTCAAACAAATCAATCGGCACAGGGAAGACCGTAGTAGAATTCTTTTCCGCCGCAACCTCCACTAGGGTCTGCAGGAACCTCAATTGCAATGCTATAGGTTCCTTGGCTATTATAACCGCTGCCTCGGAAAGTTTCGCAGCCGCCTGAAATTCACCTTCAGCATTAATTACTTTTGCCCGTCTTTCTCTTTCAGCCTCAGCCTGTTTCGCTATGGCTCGCTGCATCTCTTGAGGCAGATCTATGTATTTTAGCTCGACCATACTGACCTTAACTCCCCACGGATCAGTATGTCTATCAAGGATCTCCTGGATTTGCAGGTTGACCTTTTCGCGCTCGGCAAGTAGCTCATCAAGTTCAGACTGGCCGCATACGCTTCTTAGTGTCGTCTGAGCCAATTGTGAGGTCGCGTAGAGATAATTCTCGACCTCTATGATTGCCTTGGTTGGCTCCATGACCCTGAAATAAATCACGGCGTTAACCTTCACAGATACGTTGTCACGAGTGATGACATCCTGGGGGGGAACGTCCATAGTCACCGTCCTGAGGCTAACCCTGACCATCCTGTCGACCCCAGGGATAAGTATTATAATTCCAGGGCCTTTGTGTTCTATTATGCGCCCGAGCCGAAAGATGACAGCTCTTTCGTATTCGTTGAGCACTTTTATGGCCATAAAAAGGATGGCAATGGCCAAAAGTATGATTATGCCTAGACCGTACATGGTGTCCTCCTTGAAGTTGAGTTGCGTAACGGAAATGTGGACTTAATTCTTCGGGAGTTGGACATAATTTTTATTGTCCAGTGTATCTTGAAACGTTGATCTCCAGGTTATACGCTTTTGTGACTACAACTTTTTCCCCCTTGGGTATGCGTGTTTCAGAGCGAGCGTTCCAGTATTCGCCGTGTACAGCGACCTTTCCAAACGGATCTATATCCGAAATAGCTACTCCGATTTCCCCTAGTAAGCCTTGCTGTCCGGTTCTTGGCTTGTTCATCCACGCCCTGACTACGAGTCCCAACACAACTATGAAGAACGCGGAAACCGCCGCAACAGTAGGAATAATTACCGACCAGGAAACTCGCATCGCGGTTTCTGTCGAATTAAAAAGCATAACTGACCCTAAAGTTAGACTTATTACGGCCCCTAATGACAACAACCCCATGGACTGAACCTTCAACTCCAGGATGAACAGAATGATCGACAAAAGTATCAGGAGAACGCCTACATAATTTACCGGGAGAACCTGCAATGCGAAAAATGACAATAATAAACAAATCCCTCCTGCAACGCCTGGGAATATCAGCCCAGGGTTGTAGAGTTCAATCATAATGCCCAGCCCACCTACCATCATGAGAATGTACGCTATATTGGGATTGGCAATCACATCCAGAATTTTGAATCTTAATCCGGGGACATCTCTTTCGACTCTGGCTCCTTTAGTGTTTAGAATGTATTGGACCCTATCCTTGTCCACTTTTCGGCCATTCAATTTTTCCAACAATTCCGGGACCGAATCGGCTATTAAATCAATAACTTTTAAGTCTAGGGCTTCCTGTGCCGTTATGGAAACACTTTCCCTGATAGCTTTTTCCGGCCATTCCGCGTTTCGACCTTTTTCCACCACTATCCCGCGAATATAGGCGGTCATGTCGTTCATGATTTTTTCGGACATGGTTGAATCAATCTCCTGTCCTCCGCCACTGACAGGATGAGCAGCCCCTATATTAGTGCCCGGGGCCATGGCGGCCACATCAGCGCATACAGTTATCAGAGCTCCGGCCGACGCTGCGCTCGACCCACTAGGCGCGACATAAACGACTATTGGGATCTTTGCGTTGACCATTTCTTTAATAATCGACTTGGTAGTGCTTAGTACGCCTCCAGGTGTATCCATCCTTATGATCACGCATTCAGCCTTACTTTCTTCAGCCTTTTGGATTCCTTCGGTAATATAATCGGCTAAAGCGGGATTTATCGTGCCGTCAATGTCCAGTAAATAGACAACTCTTTTGTTCTGAAGGTTTTCAGTGTCACACAACGCTGGAGAGCCTAGCAGCAGGAACAGACAGCAGGCCAATGATGTTATTATGGCTGCCATACGGATTGTTTTATGTCTCATAATCAGTCTCCATGACCATCAGCGTGCAAATCCAGCAAAGCCATGACATTTTTTAGGTCTTCCCATGCCTCAGCCTTCCACTTACGATCAGGCTCTTTCCTGAGAAGAAAAGCCGGGTGGTATGTAGGCATCAATGGAATACCATTAACATCCTGTAAGTTTCCACGTATTCGTGTCATGGAAATCTTCCTTCCCAGCAAGGTGGAAACCGCTACTCTACCCAGACCCACAATCACCTCAGGAGAAATTGCCTCTATCTGAGCCTGCAAAAAGGGGAAACACGTTTCAATTTCAAATTGTTCAGGGTCCCGATTTCCAGGTGGACGGCATTTTACAACATTCGCTATATAAACCTCAGATCTGTCCAATCCCATGGCCTTAATCATACGAGTCAGCAATTGTCCGGCCCTACCTACAAATGGCCTTCCCTCTCGGTCTTCGTCAGCCCCGGGACCCTCACCTATGAACATTAATCTAGCGGTTGGAGCCCCTTCACCAAAAACCAGATTGGTTCTCCCCTTACTAAGAGGACACCTGTAGCAATCCCCGATTTCCTTACGGATAGAAGCCAGAAGAGAAGCCGAATCTGGATCATGGCGATCCTGGCGCAAAGGCAAAGCCATTTCGGAATAACCGGTGTTCACCAGATAACGAATGTGATCTCTAATTTCCAAAAGGCTGTCTTCAGAAATGCCAGTCAATCTCTGTCTCCGAATCCATCCAAAATCCGCAGCGGACGGACTCCCAATTGGTAATATCAGCCACCCGACTAACGTCTGCGGCTGTTGACCCTTATTTCGATCGCCCGGTTGAGAATCTGATCAGCGACATCTTCCTTGGACATAAGGGAGAGTTGTTCGTCCTCTCCCGTCCGAAATAATAGTCGAACTATGTTTGTGTCGCAATCAAACCCGGCTCCCGGCTGGCTGACGTCGTTGAGGACGAGCATATCCACGTTCTTGTTCTTGAGCTTGATCCTTGCGTTTTCAATCGGATCAGTCGTCTCAGCGGCGAAGCCCACCAGTACTTGATCCGGCCATTTCTTGCTCCCAAGAGCGGCAAGGATGTCAGGATTACGAATAAGGTTTATGGTAGGTTCGAAATCACCTTTTTTTATTTTTTCCCGATGAACAAATTCAGGCCGGAAATCTGCTACGGCAGCGGCTTTAAACACCATGTCAGATTCATTAAATAACCCAAGGACCTTTTCCATCATTTCTGACGCAGTTCTTACCTGAATGTGATCTATCCCCGAGGGCGCAGTAACCTTCAATGGCCCCGAAACCAGAGACACTTTGGCTCCTCGCGCAAGAGCCCGCCTGGCAATAGCTACTCCCATCTTGCCTGAAGAACGATTTGTGAGGAAACGAACAGGGTCAATAGGTTCCTCCGTAGGACCAGCGGTAACTAACACTCGCATTCCGTCCATGTCGCGTGGAGCCAATCTGCGTTCCACTTCGCGGAATATGTCTTCAGGTTCAGGCATTCGGCCTTCCCCTGTCCAACCACATGCCAGATCTCCTTTTTCAGGAGCCATTACATGGTAACCGAAGGTGATCAAGCGTTCCAGATTCGCTTGGAAAATAGGATTGTTGTACATGTTTATGTTCATCGCCGGACAGATAAGGACTGGCTTGTTGAAAGCCATCATCACGGTAGTCAGCATGTCATCGGCGATACCGTTGGCCAATTTGCCTATGAAGTTAGCGGTCGCCGGAGCAATGACCGCCATTCTGGCAGAGTCGGCCAGAGTAATGTGCTCTACCGCCGGTCTGTCACGTTCTCCCCACATGTCCGTGCGTACAGGATTACCGCTTAAAGTCGCGAGAGTCACGGGCGTAACGAATTCCGTCGCCGCTCGGGTCATGACTACGTTTACATTCATGCCCGCCTTGACCAAGAGACGCACTAATAATGGAACTTTGTAAGCCGCTATTCCACCTGTGATTCCGACCAGGACGGATGAACTCATGACTTGTCCTCTTTAAAAATGTGGCCAACCCGGATCATGGTCGCCTATCAAGCGCTATCTACGTTTCATATCTACAAAAATAGTATATCTTGGATAAAGAGTGTTAACAATATCTGGAGCCAGTAAACCGGCCCAATACCTTTATAGACAGCAGAAACAGATTTGGATCGTAAGTGGTAATGATCATAAATTGTGAATCGTTTTGCATTGTCATCTAAAAACTGCGTGGATTGACTTCCTGACAGGAGGGTAAAATGCGGAACGAACCCGAGGATCAGGGCTCTGGATTACTGAAATCCATGAGAGAGTTCCTCCTGGGATTTACCGGGTACGAGCATTCCGTGATGGCGCTGAAGCAAAAGGCGGCTCTGGACAATTTGGTGACGCTGATTTTTTTTGGGGACTTGGTCGGCCTGCCAATTATCAAGTCTTATTACGCGTTGCATATGCTGCCGCATGTCTTTCCGCGTCTAGAAAGGTGGAAACGCTCGATGATGAGAGAACGAGATTGGACAGACTGGTCATTTGATTGAGCTACGCGGACTATGGCAGGGTCACTGTATCGGCTCCAGGACAAGGTCAACAATGCCGGGAATGTCTGCCGCCAGGGCAAACTCCAATCCATTTTTCACGTGATCCGGCAGGTTTTCAATATCCCCACTATTTGATTCCGGGAACACAACTGTATTTACTCCGGCCCTTTGAGCAGCCAGACTTTTCTCCCTGATGCCGCTGACAGGGAGTATCCTTCCGCTCAATGTTATCTCTCCGCTCAGAGCGACGTTGCGTCTGGCTGGACGACCCGTTAACAGGGATATCAGCGCAAATGCAATGGTGATTCCGGCCGAAGGGCCATCTTTGGGTATCGCCCCTGCTGGAATGTGGATATGGATATCCGTCTGAGAGAAGAAATCTGGATCAATATCGAAGGTTTCGGCATTACTGCGGACATAGCTCAGGGCAGTCTGGGCAGACTCCCTTAAAATGTCTCCTAGAGACCCGGTAAGTATCAACTGTTGACTCCCCTTCATCTTGGCCGCTTCTACAAAAATGATTTCACCACCGAATTCCGTCCATACCAGTCCTGTGGTAACCCCTACTTGATTGGCGGCCTCAGCCGCTTCGTGCCGGAATCGTCTCGGTCCAAGAAATTGGGGGATCATTGGTTCATCAACTTCAGACGGGAGACGATCTTTTCCTTCCTGAAGATAGATCAATGCCAACTTCCTGCACACGTTGGCTATTTCACGCTCCAGATTGCGCAGCCCGGCCTCCCTAGTGTAATCCCTGATGATCAAGGAAACAGCCTCATCTGTGAACTGCATCTCTTGTCCGGCCAATCCCGAATCGTTAAGTTGTCTCGGTATCAAGTAGTCGTGAGCGATGCGCGTTTTCTCGTGCTCCGTATAACCTGAGAAGGTGATTACCTCTAACCGGTCCAGGAGCGCAGCCGGTAAATTTTCAACCACGTTGGCTGTGGCTATGAACATCACAGACGACAGATCAAACGGCACATCCAGGTAATGGTCTCTAAAATTCCGATTCTGTTCAGGGTCTAGAATTTCAAGAAGCGCGGAGGCAGGATCTCCGCGGAAATCCTGACCGATCTTGTCTATCTCGTCGAGCATAAAAACGGGATTTTTGAGCCCCAAATTTCTTATTTCACCAATTATACGTCCGGGCATAGCCCCTACATAAGTTCTGCGGTGCCCCCGCAGTTCAGCTTCATCCCGAAGGCCGGCCATTGATATTCTGGCGAATTTGCGTTCCATGGCTTCAGCTATGGCCTGACCGATAGATGTTTTTCCTGTTCCAGGAGGACCGGCGAAGCACAATATTGGACCCCGCGTTATCTGGGCGTGCTGTTTCTTTTCCAGGATTCTCTTGACCGCAGCCCTGAGTTCATCCAATTTATAGGGCTTTGGCAAATAGTAGGCAGCTCCCTTGGTGAACGCGTCAACAGCGGAATCAACGGTGGCATGGCCGGTAACAAGCATTATTTCTGTCCGGGGCGCGGCCTTCTTGATGTTTTCCACGAGCTGAATCCCGTCCATCTTGTCCATTTTCAGATCAGTAATGATAAGGTCAAACTCCTGGACTTTGACTTTGTCAAACGCTTCCACCCCGTTTGAAGCGGTCCAGACAGTATGCCCTTCCCGGACAATGACTCTTTCAATATTCTGCCGCGCCATCTCTTCGTCATCAACTACCAGGATCCTGAAACCCTTTCTATTCCTGAGAGTACGAACGGCAAGGAATTCCAGAACACGTTCTTTGGCCACCTGAAGACCGTAATGTTGACGTTCCAATATGGCCCGAGCCCGCGTTAGATCCAGATTATCGTCAGTGTATATGTTCCAGGGTAAAGCGATTAGATATTCAATATAATTGTGACCGATGGCAAATTCGGCCGCGGATGGATCAGTTTTCTCGAGCCGTTCCAGTTCTTTTATAGCTACTGACGCAACTTTCTCCGGCAAACGGGCTGACTCAAGAGTATTTCTCAAATCTATCAATTCTTGGGGAACAGAAGTTCGTTCTTCCTGATTCTTCTTGAAAAACCCCATGTTTCACCATTCCCTGCAGCTAACTGATTTTGTCGAGTGTTGCATTATAGCCGCAATGCGGCGGACCGGCAACGACAACTCAATAAGAAGCGAATCTAATAGCGTCTTTTCATCAGCGCGCCCAACATTCGGCAATTTGTTGCGAGACAGCAGGTCTGTTGCACAGCGCAACAGTCATGATTACCCCGAAATATGGCTTCCATTAGCTGATATCCTGGTTAGTCCACTATTCGAGGCTTTATAGTTGCGAATCGCAACGCACCATGAATCGCTCATCGAAAGGCATTGTTCCATTTTGCAGTGATACTTCAGTTACTTATATGTATTCACAATAGTGGCACATATCTTGATAGAGAGAAGTCACAAGGCAAAATTTCAGCCTGAATGGAGGAAATAAGATGAGAACTTGGCTACAAAAACTCGAAAGAATGGCGGCGGCCGTAGCTTTCGCAGAAGAGGGCGAATGGCAGATGGCCAGCGGTATTCTCCAGGACTCTGAAAAAAGACCGGCGGCAAGGGACACTGACAAGAAGGATCGGCCCAGACCAAGAACGAGGGAACGATCACTCAGGGCATAATTCTGCGTTCCTGCAGATTTGAACAAGGCTGCACCGACGAATGTCGTTGATCAGGAATAACGTTTAGGAATATCAGGAGTAGAAATATGGCGGCAAAGACTGAAGTAAAGAAGAAAAAGATTATTGTACGGACCCTAATGTACGGGGCTATAACCGCAGCTTTATACGCAGCTGTTTTCTCGTTCGCCAATCCCGTAACCGAACTGTTTGCTCGTGGCGGTATTTATGCGGCATTGCCTATCGCGACAGTGTTCGTGTTCTCGTTCGCTCATGGGGCATTTTCAAGCAACTTGTGGTCTGCTGTAGGCATTGACGCCATTACGACACAAACAGCTAAGCGACCGGCAGTTTCTGCGCCTCGAGCGACTCAGAGACCACGAGCCCGTTTAAGAATGAACGCTTAGTTGGAGCTGTTAATACAGTTTGACTGAAAGGAGTTGGAAATGACCGATCACGTCCTAGACGCCGCAAAATTCATAGATCTTACTTGGATGAATGTGTCGTATTTATTCATAGTTGGCTTCATCGGAGGCTTGGTGAGCGGATTTATCGGATCCGGCGGAGCCTTTGTTTTGACTCCCGCCATGATGAGTCTTGGGGTACCGGGCGCAGTAGCTGTGGCGACCAACATGTGTCATAAATTTCCCAAGGCCATGGTCGGAGCGTACAAGCGGTATAAGTACGGACAGGTAGATCTTAAACTTGGAGTTGTAATGGCGGTCTCCGCTACGGTCGGAGTTCAGATAGGCATTAAAATTCAGGAATATGTTCTTTCCAAATGGGGAGAGTCTGGTTCCAATCTCTACGTAAGCCTGTCATTCGTATTGGTGCTCATTGTCGTGGGCGGCTATGTTTTCTACGACGCCTGGAAGAGTTCTTCTTCAGAGGGAGCAGACCCCGTACCGAAGTTCGCCAAACGCCTTCAGGCCATAAATCTCCCACCAATGATCCACTTCAAGACCGCTAACTTAACAATATCGTTGTGGTTCACCATTCCGGTCGGCCTTATGACCGGCATGCTGGCGGCCACTATTGCGGTTGGTGGCTTCATAGGGGTTCCCGGTATGATTTATGTTGTCGGGGCTTCCGGACTAATATCATCGGCTTCCGAGTTGGTCATTGCGTTCATAATGGGGTTTGGCGGAACGGTAAAGTGGGCGATGGCCGGAATGGTCGACATAAGGCTTACTCTCATAATTCTTGCTGGTTCGCTTATAGGTGTTCAGCTTGGAGCTATAGGTACCACTTATGTCAAAGAGCACATGATAAAAGTGGTTATGGGAACCATAATGCTAGTCGTCGCAGTTAGCAGGGCTTTAGCGATTCCACGATATTTGACACAACTGGGTATGATGTCTACCGATAAGGGAGTATTAAACATCCTAGACATGGTGAGTTTCGCGACAATGTGTTTGGCCTTGGCAATCGGAGCCGTGATAATTCTCGGCAGCATGCTCAAAGGAAGACGGGCGCAGTTCGCCGCCCAAACATCAGAATCATACGAACATGTTTAAGAGAATACTGGTAGCGGTTGATGGATCAGAATCCGGATTCCATGCTCTCCGCCAGGCGACCTCACTCGCAAGGGCGGAAAAAGGCGCCATCAAGATTATTTCGGTGGCGCCACCCCACGCAGGAGAATTAAGCCTTGTAGGTGTCCGTCAACACGTGAATGATATGATAACTGCGCCTCACCAGAAAGCTCTGGATGAGGCGCTTCGCATTTCTGAGCCTTATGGGGTTCCGGCGCGGACAATCCTTGAAGTCGGAGAGCCTCCCGACAAGATAGTCGAAACAGCGGAGGAAACCCACAGTGACTTGATAGTAGTGGGCCTAAGAGGGAGAAATCCGGCCAAGACCTTGCTCATGGGAAGTATAGCCGCCAGGGTAATTGGATTTAGCCAAGTTGACGTTCTCGCTGTTCCGTCGAAGTCAGAGATTAACCTCGACCGAATCCTTGTCGCAGTGGACGGTTCGCGTTCAGCCGAAAGGGCGGCGTCAGTCGCATTCCAGTTGAGAGAATCTTACGGATCCGCTCTTTTTGTATTATCCGTCGCGAACATTCCGTCCCACCTTTATGGCCTTGACCCCAAGCTTGCTGATCGAATGTTGAAAGAAGCAAGACAAGTTCTGGATCAATTTAAGGCTGGATCTCAGTCTCAAGAATCAAATGTTCCCATTGATCTATTACTGCGAGAAGGGGAACCGGCTGAATGCATAAATCAGGTGGCCATGGACAAAAAAGTCGGTATGATAATAATTGGATCGCACGGGAGAACCGGCTTGAAAAGGCTACTCATGGGAAGTGTAGCGGAAAGAGTCCTTGGACATGCGCCCTGCCCCGTTCTTGTAACGAAATCCTGATTCACCCTACAATGCGCATCTGATAAATCAGGTCGATTAAGTTCTCTAATCAAGTCCATATCTCTTTATCTTGCGCCAAAGGGATACCCTGTCGATTCCGAGGGTTTCGGCAGCCAGAGTTTTGTTTCCTCCGCTCTCTACAAGCACCTGTTTTATATACCTTATCTCCTGCTCTTCAAGTGTTGGAAAAGCGCCGTCCTTACGCCTGTAGGTTGTAATTTGAAAATCTCTAATATCGTCAGGGAGATGTTTTTCATCGATTACCCCTTCAGTTGATAAAGCTATTCCTCTTTCTATAATATTTTCAAGCTCACGAACATTGCCTGGGAAATCGTAATTTTTTAAGGTCTCAAGAACCTCTTTTGACATCGCCGGCACATCACGTCGCATTAATTTTGAATGCTTCTCCAGGAAAAACTGGGCAAGCAAAGGAATATCATTCTTGCGGGCCGCTAATGGAGGCAGATCCAGCGATACAACATTCAGACGGTAATAAAGGTCCTTCCTGAATTCCTTTGAAAGGACGGCGTCCTGGATGTTTCTGTTTGTAGCGGCGATGACGCGGACATCCACATTGATGACAGACGTGCCACCAACCCTCATAAGTTGCCTTTCCTGAATCACTCTGAGCAGCTTTGCCTGCATGTTGGTGGACATTTCGGTAATTTCGTCGAGAAATAAAGTTCCACCGTTCGCCATCTCGATCAAACCCGGTTTACTGATATGGGCGCCGGTAAATGCTCCCTTTTCGTGGCCGAAAAGTTCATTAGTCAGCAACTCTTCATTGAATGTCCCACAGTTGACCGCCATCAAGGTGGCTGAACTTCTTGAACTGTGCTCATGGACAAAGCGGGCCATCAACTCTTTTCCCGTTCCAGATTCACCGGTTATCAAAACGTTACAATCAGTCGGAGCTACCTGCCTGGCCGTTTCCAGGATCTTCAACATTGCGGGATCTTTGGTGATTATCTTGACCTGCCCTATTTCCTGCAATTTTTTGAGTTCCTGTTTAAGATGCAGGTTCTCTTCTCTCAACCGTATTTTTTCTAGAGCCTCGGCGACTATTTTGCGGGCCGAGTCTATGCGATAGGGTTTTGAGATGTAGTGATAGGCCCCCTTTTTCATAGCCTCAATCGCGGAATCTACGGTGGCGTACCCAGTAATCATTATGACTTCGACATGAGGGTGTTTCTTGCGACATTCCTCCAAAATCTGCATGCCGTCCACTTTCTCCATTTTCAGATCGGTAAGAACCACATCGAAAGTATCTGTCCGGACAGCGTTCAGACCTTTGGGCCCGCTTTCGGCAGTGACAATTTCGTAACCCTGCTTTTTGAGGATATGTTCCAGGTTTGAAAGCGCCAGTTCCTCATCGTCTATTATGAGGATTCTTGGGGGATTGTGCATTCTACGGACTCCGCGGCTGGAAGAGAAATGAAAAAGACCGTTCCTTTACCCGGGGAGCTTTCTACCCGGATAGTCCCTTTATGCCTGAGAATTATGTCATGTGTAATAAAAAGTCCTAATCCCGTACCTTTCCCGACGTCTTTCGTCGTGAAGAAAGGGTCAAAGACCTTGGGAAGATTCTCAAGAGATATGCCTTTACCTGTATCTCTGATGCGTATTTTGACTTTCCCATCATTTGAGGAAAATGCCCTTATCCTTACTTCACCCTCGTCTTGAATCGCATGAAACGCATTTGAAACGAGATTCATAATGGCCTGTTCGATTCTCTGCCTGTCCGCCATTATCCGGACATTAGGATCTATACTGGTTACTACTTGTACATTGGGGGGCTTTTGTCCCTGGACCAGAGCAAGAGCTTTCTCAATGAGTGTCTTTAGGTTCAGATTTTCTAGCGTAAATTCTTTGCTCCGCGAAAACTCCAACAAATTCAACACAATAGATCTAGCCCTTTCTACTTGATCCAGCACTTTCCTCAACAGGTTTCTCTGGAATTCACGATCCCCCTCATCTAGCTCTTCCAGCAAAATCTCACAGGAAGAAGAGATGTTTGACAAAGGATTGTTTATCTCATGGGCCACGCCTGCGAGCATTGTCCCCAGTGAGGCAAGCTTCTTGGATTGGACAAGCTGCTCCTCCCTCTCTCTCAAACGTAAGGCCATACTGTTGAAAGACGTAAATATGTCACGAATCTCCTTTTCCGGGGGTAAATTTTCAATCGGCTCAAATTCGCCTTTAGCTATGTCCTCAGCGCCCTTTTCGAGTAATTTTAGAGACCTGTTGACTTTGGCGAGGAAAAAGCCACCAATCGCTACAAAACCAAAGCCGGCTACCGTAAGTCCCAAAAGCAGGAGTTTCAGGGTAGCGCTCATCGTTTCGCGAATCGACTGCCTCTTACGAGCGGCCAACTTCTCAGCGATAGTCAAAATTGAACCGCCGGTCTTTCTCAATTTGCTTTCATATTCTGTCTTGGTGTCAGGAGATTCTACGCACTGCCCTTTACCGGCCAGATCGAAACATCCAGTCAGCAAATTCTCATAAGCTGAGAGAGAGTTCCTGAATTGCTCGGTCTCTCTTGGAGAGATAAGTTCTTCAATCTTCACCAAGTTTTTATCAACCAGGGACTTGATTCTAGCCAAATGATAAAGGGCAGTTTTCAGAGACTGTTCGTCGCCATAAAGAAAATAGTTTTTCTCGAACCTTCTGATTTCTAAAGCGGCCTCTTCAAGTTTACTAACTTCTTCTAGATAACTTATCTTGTCTTCAAGAGATTTCATGAAGTAATAGCTGCCGATTACTACCGAGGCCATGAAGAGATAGACAGCGGCTACTCCGAATATGACCTTGTGTCTTAGACTCAAAAAAGCCGGAAACATCTAGTTTACCCTGAAAACCTTTATTTAAGGGAATTCCTCAAGAGAACATAATTCATTGTCACAAATAGCAACGGTGTCGTCAAGAATCGGCGAATGATCCTCGTCAACAACTGTTTATATAAACCCATTCGTAAATCTGTTTTGTGGTCCAAGCCATGGACGAGGTCACAAAAACGCGTCTTTTGACAGGATTCCGACCCAAGCCACTTTAGCGGTAGTCAAGCCTCGGCGCTTTTTGTTGCTTGCTGCAACACAAACTTCGTTATTGCAACAATATTATTATTCTACTAATTCTGGCGCTTGTCCACGAATAAATATTCGCAGAGAAGCAATCCCCTACAACTGCTCTGATACGTCTACAGTAAATGCTGACTGTCGGGCCACCCTTAAAAATAAAAGAACTACGATTAGGATGTGGCATGTATCTTGTATGTAATCTGTAACCAGATTGGAGGGCGCTATGAAAAGAGTGAAAGACAAAATTACTGCGATGCTTAACGCCATCACATTCGCTGAAGCGGATGAGCCGGATACCGCAATCAAATTTCTTAAGTCAGATTCTTCACAAGTTGAAGACATGGACCGCGCTGAAGAAGAACGGCTTGGCGTTTTTAGAAATTCCCAACCTCCTGTAGATCCGTTCGAGAAAAGCATGAGCGCCGCGGCTTTTGCCGAAGCGGGTGAATTTGGGGTCGCACGTGAAATATTAAATCCAGAGTCAAAACCTCACACTGTGTTGCTGGTAATTGAGAGGGACTCTCCAAACGCAAATGCAATCGAATATACCGTGAATCTTTGCAAGCGTATTGGAGCAATTATGGACGTGCTTATCACTCCACCGCCTACCTCCATCAAGAATAATACTGAAAACGCTTCTAATTGGTCTCCGGATGCTGGCAAGATCCTGGAGCTGACCCAGTTTCTGAAATATAAAGAAGTCACCTTCCACATGTATATGCTCCAGGGTGATTTCGTCGAAAAACTGGGAGATTATGTGAGAAGCCACAAGGAAGTTACAACTGTAGTCTACGACTCGCCTCGCATCGAGCAGACCCACTCCAAGGACGACACGTGGCATCAAGTCCTGGATACCATATGCACACGATTGTCCATCCCACTGATCACCGTGTTTGACAAACGTCAAATGAAACTCGCCACCTGAGAACTATCTTTCCGAAATGGGATTTTTTTGAAAAAATGGAGTCTGAAGTCTCGATTCATTCTGACCATTCGTAATGCGCTCTTATTTTGACAACACAAATTGGGGGCTATAAGGTTGACAAGCAAACGATTGATATGCTTGAATGCCTTAATACGCTGGGTACTGTCATACGTTCTTTTTATGGCGTGTATAGTTTGTCGGAGCGCCCGTAGCTCAGTTGGATAGAGCAACGGACTTCTAATCCGTAGGTCACAGGTTCGAATCCTGTCGGGCGTGCCAATTAAATCCAGCGGTTACAGTCATAGCATCTTCCTCTGAAATTAGTTTGCTGCACCCTTGCTGCACTGCGAAACGTTTAAGCCACCTCTAAAAGCAATTAATTAGTGATCACGCTACCACCATAGTCTCGCTGGTTTGTCTTTTCGTTAACGTGTACATCTTACTCATTTTATACGATCAGGCCCGGTAGTGGTCCATGGCCAACGAGTACATTTGCCCCAGCAATTGCATCGAGGGTTCGGGCCGTTTCTAACAAACTATTTCATACCACTGCAGCACGGCTGCAATGATTTGAAAACATGTAGCCGTTACTAGACGTGGTCTTTTTTGTGCAAAATCTTTCTGGGCAGCTGCGAATTAACCAACATTAGGCAGAATTCTATTCCGGTCGTTCCGTATCATGTAATGTCCGCTATTCTCCGGTCAGTGTTACGTCTCGACATTGATTCGAAGCGTTGTTAGCCACTAATATGGACACTGGTGGACACCAAAAACTACGCCTGCATCTGTATGTATACAGCTCATAATGTCGATTTTTCTAGACTGCAACGTTTCCGTTCGAGTCGAACAAAATTTGATAGAAAAAGGTTGGGTTGTTCGTGGAGGGTCTGTTACATTGAGCTATTCAATGACCAGAAACTGATGATTTCTCTCTAGAATTCTCTGAATTGTTAAAAATGGGCTGCTCTACTATCACAGAGAACCGCCTGATGGGGGTAATGATATGCATCGCACATTTTTTGGCCTACCAGTTATTATTTTCATTACATTTTTGTCCGTAGTAACGCCCGCAATCGCAGGAGAGATGGACCAGGAACTGATCGAGGTTGCAGGGATTGGAGATACTGCCAGACTGGAGGATCTGTTACGAAAAGGGGCAAATGTAAACGCAAGAGATGAGGATGGTCAAACACCTTTGATTAGGGCGGCCAGCGAGGGTAGTGATAAAACTGTCGACAAGTTGTTAAACTCGGGGGCGCATCTCCAACTTACTACGAAAGATGGACAGACAGCGCTAATAGAAGCCTGCAGGCGTGGACACTCTCAAGTGGCTCGACTGTTGCTCGAAAAGGGGGCCAATGTTCACATCAAGGATAAATCAGGCCGTGACGCTCTTATGTATGCGTCCAGAAAGGGGTCAATGGACACCATTGCCCTTCTCATTCAATGGGGCTCCAATTTAAATGTATCTGACAAAAACGGCCAGACAGCATTAATAATGGCTTGTAAACAGGGCCATAGAGATGTTGTTCGAAGTCTCTTAAACAGGGGAGCAAGTATACCGGCTGAAGGTAAATTTGGTTCTGAGTTGGTTAAAGCCTGTATGCTTGGAGATGTCGTTAGAGTCAGTGGCATTTTAGAAAAGGGGGCTGATGTTGACTCTAAAGCTCGAAATGGAAATTATCCAGCTATCTTTATCGCCTCGGCGCTAGGCTACGCAGATGTGGTGAAATTGCTTTTAGAAAAAGGCGCAAACATTATTCCGAAGTCTGAATCTAAACACGCTCCTCCGTCGTTGATATACGCAGCAAAGAACGGTCACTTACTCGTCGTGCAGGCTCTCTTAGTTGATAAAATGGACCTAAACGCAAGAGACGAAGACGGGGACACATCGTTAACGCTGGCGGCTGAAGGAGGGAATTTAGACATAATTGATCTGTTGGTAAGTAAAGGGGCAAACGTAAATACACCGAACACCTCTGGTGAGACCGCCCTAATGCTAGCTTCTGAAAACGGGCATGCAGAAGTAGTAAAATTACTCCTGAGCAAGAAAGCAAATTCGAACTTGAGAGATAAACGAGGGGTGACAGCTCTGATGGCTGCGTCCAAACTAGGCAATCTTGAAACTATACAAGTTCTGTTAGAAGGTAAGACGGACCCCGATTCGGCTGACAATAGGGGTAAGACGGCAGTCATGTTGGCTGTTTCAAATGGTCACCCCGAAGCGCTTGAAGCCCTTCTTAAAGCAGGGGCCAAGCCAGATAAATCAATGAAAGATGACGGGTGGAATGCTTTACTAGAGGCTGCAAAACACAATCGACTTGAGGAGGCCAGGTTGTTGTTGAAACATGGGGCCTCGCCAAACAATAAGGACAGAAAAGGCAGTAGCGCATTACATTTCTCTGCGGGTCGTGATTCCCTAGAGATGGTGAAATTACTTCTCGAAGCTGGAGCTACTCCTGACCAAAGAGATTCTGAAGGGTGGACCCCACTGATAGTAGCTTGCGCTAGCAATCTGCAGGAGATAACGACAAGGCTTATCGACGCTGGTGCGGATGTAAACGCGAAGACGAAGAAAGGCGCTTCCGCTTTAATGTTGACCTCGATTCGAGGCTATTCTCCAATTGTGGAACAACTCTGGGAAAGAGGGGCAGACGTTAATGCTCTTGACTCCAAAGGGCGCACTGCTCTGTTTTATTCCGTGGTAGGGAACAGAATCTTCATTTCAAAAGGCCTTCTTGAGAAAGGCGCTTTGCCAGACCTGAGAGACAACGATGGTTTAACGCCACTGATGTTGGCCAGCGCCGAAGGGAATGTTGACCTAGTAAAACTATTGTTAAAGAGCGGCGCAGATCTAAATTTGAAAAGTAAAAAAGCAGGAACCGCCTTACAAATTGCGGAGAAATTGGGCCGTAGGCAAGTGATAGATTTGCTTACAAACTACACTGCCGTAGGTTTGGGGGTATTAGACAGTCCAGAACCTCAGGGTGGTTTCCTTGGGGTGAACATACAAAATCTCTCTCCAGAGCTGGCCAGGTCCTTAGGCATGTCAACAACCGATGGCGCACTAGTTGGTACTGGTCACTCACGATTCACCAGCTGAAAAAGCTGGACTCATTACAAAAGATGTAATCCTGAAATTTAACGGGACGACGGTCAAAGATACAAAAGATCTTTTGGGAAGAGTGAGAAACTGTTCGCCTGGTGAAACAGTAACATTGACAGTGTTCAGAGATCGGCGTCTAGTTGGTCTCGTCGCTAACATTTCTGAGCGTCCAGATGCAAAGCAAAACGAAACTCATGCCGAACGAGAGAAACCGAACACGTCTTTCGAAGATGCAATCAGAAAATTTAATGCGGTGCCAGGTGATGATTATGTTGAGAAGCCACCCACGTCCATGCCTAAGGACGAGAGATTTCTTGTCCTGAACGGAAGAATTGAGACCAGGGATGGCGATTTGGTCATCTGTAAGACTCAGACTACGTCTTATTCACGGTCGGACGAAATACTTCCTGGGAAATGGGCTTTCAAGTCGAACCTCATTCCGTCTTATCTCCCTAGGATTAATGAAGAAGTCAGAGTTATTGGCAAAATAGTTAGTGTCATAAAAGGCCAATTGGTCATCGGCGCTCCCGTTCACGTAATTGTCCTGGAAGCTGAGGCAGTAGAAGCGGACGGAAATTTCTTTCAACGATAGAAAATTATTCGGTGAAAAGTTTCAATGGAGATCAATTTGTCCTGATAACTGGCAATGTCTTCTTCCGGATTCTGTTTAACTGAAACATTTCAGGGTTGGACATCTGGACACGCAGCAATTTAACAAGGACCGACGCCTTTGAGATGGTTGTGAAAAAACCAAAAAGTTATGGCGGCACGGCGCTTGCCTCCGGCACGACACATGCTGATCCACATAGGCCTTAATTGATTTGAATTGCATGTGGCATGACGGAGTAATTGCAAGTGACGTGATTGGTTTTATAGACATTATGGTAGCGATAAGATGATCTGGCCGGACCAATTGATTTTGTTGACCATGACTATCTACCTTTGATTTTCTTGTTTGGCGGCCAGAGTAAACTGCTCCAAATTCTTTGGCACATTAGCTGCCAGAAGATCCGATGTCAATTTCCATCAAGTTTTTTCCTGAGACCTGGAAGCAGTTTACGCGTGACGGTAATATTTTCTAACCTCAGTATTATTTTGAACCTTGAACAGCTGCAATTTGTTCTTGAGCCTGTTTCCTAAACTCAAAAGGCGCATCTATATTATGAAACGGATATCTTGTGCCGCCTGTGCCAATTACCATGATTGAACCGAACCCCAGAATTCTGCCAAAAATGCCTTGACTGACCTGAATACCTTCAACTTTGTTTAGCAGTATCTCAATTGAATTTCTGCGGATGAAGCCAACCTTTACTAGGAGGCGTTTGTTTGTTATTCCGAATTCGGATGTCGTGTAGCTAATGAAAGAAGAAATACCTGTGGCTACTGCAATAACAACGAAAAGATAGCCAACTGCGCTACCGCCCGAAGAAAATATTATGGCAACTATAAACCAAATTGCTGCCCAAAGAAAAATTACAAAATGGAGCTTGCAGCGATAAACTATATTCTCTCCCTTCATAAGATTGTCCTCAATGTAGCTCATGATGTTCCCTCTTTCTGCGGCTTGATTTCAATGCATAACGCTAAAATCACCGGCAAGCGTAACGAGTCGAGTGGATTATCTTCTCAGACAGAGGCCCTAAAGCTTTCTTCAAGTCATTGACACCTAACACCATGGACGAGCCCTGTGGAGCATCCTATGACAGTTTGCGCATACAATAGCAAGCTCTGACAGCTTGGTCTTGGCCACTGGCTTGGATATGGGATAAAGGAAGGGGGTGATGGCACTCAGCAAATGCTTTTCCGATCGTCCCATATACTTTGTGAAAGTCGAAGTCGCACACCTCGCACCGCAGGGCATCGGTCTTCTTGAGTATGGCCCTTTTCTTCATCTTGACGGCGGATGGATTCCGCTCACGAAGCTTGTGAAGCCTGGAAAGCACTTTCCCTTCTGCAATTTCCTCGTCCACTGACAGCAACTCTGTTTCTTGTTCCTCAGTCCGAGAAGTGCCAAGCTCGTCTACCCCTGATCGTATTGCTTTTGATACCTCGATTAGCCTATCTTTGTAGCCGATGAATTCATCCCAGACTTCGGAATCCAATTTCGACCCTGCCTTGAGACCTTCGCCTTTGTATGATGGGTCGAGTCTCAAGAAATTGCACAGCTTCATGTAAACGCCAGTAGGATTTCGGAAGTTCTGGTGGAGGTCACTTTTTGCATGAATCGGCAATGATTCTAGGACGTGGCTCAATGGCTGAACTTCCGTGTGATTTTCGCTGGCATGCGTCGGATTGACTCTGAAGTAAAGCTCTAACGCTAGTATCAGTTCATCCCGCGTCCAGGGAGGATTCTTTTTCATATTTGCCTCGAACTACATTTCAACACATCCCAAAAATTTGGAACCCTCTATGCTGACTTCTTGCGAGGTTCGACCTTCTCATATTCCCCAGTTTCAGGGTCCAATTCCATTGTAACGCATCGAGTCTCCAATACCTTAAGCAATTTATCGGCGGACCTAACCATTTTCTCCCCATCATCACCAACAAAATTGTCCAAGACCAGTTTCGACCTTCTTTCAAATTGAGTATTGTCTACATAGTCACTGGACGGAACTCGTTTCTCTGATTTCTGCAATCGTGCCTTTACCCCCACAAGAGATGAGTAGGCTTTTACGTGCTTGCTAACGTCTTCGGTCAGCATTCCATCGTTATAATCCGCAGCCTCTACGACCTGTTTGATAGCACTTCCATAGGACTTCAGTATTGAGTCGATCATATCAAGGGCGTCATCTAAGGGCATGTCTGATAATCCGTTTGGCACCCTAATTGGCGTAGATGGCAATTCTGTATTCTGAGAATCAAGTAGCGGAGCGATTCGTTTGCGTAGCAGACTAACAGCTTGCTGGATGGAATTTTCACTTCGGGCCACCCCATATCTGGTCTGTAGCATTCTAGCGATTGAACGATTACCTGCGCCAGCCTTCAGTTGAAGATATATTTGAAAAAGACAGTCATCGGGGAATTGGAGAAGACCCAGATCTTTCCCTCTTTTTGATTTTCCGAGTCGTTTTATTTCAGAGATAATTTGTAACCTTGAATTTGACATTTTATTAATCCTCCAACCAGAAATCATAAGGTCTGTCGCCTGTCATAAATTCCCTTGGATGACAGAGACGAGGACCCTATTCACCGGTTTTACCGTAACTTATCTCTGAGCGCGATCTTTTTTGGGGTTTTTTTGATGTCAAGAGGCCCCAAACTTGTCAATCATCCGGAAAGCCATGTCACTACGCCAGATTTGTTTAAAGGTCTCTGACATCGATGATGGTTTCGATTTTATATTGGTCAAATGAGAGTCTCCGCAATGGAAAACCTGTCTTTGACTGCTTTAGTTCAACTCAGGATCAGATTGCTTCAGGTATTGTTTTTAGGTTCATTGTCAGGGTTCCTCGCTACTTGTTCTTTGCATTTTTTATATTGTGGATATTTTTTGTAAGGGCACCGCAAAGCGAGGGCAGAAATAGTCACGTCGATACGCGGCGTAACTGACCACAATTACTTTCTGTCTCTAATGGGCTATTTAGCCCCGAACCAAGATAAACTATAGCGAGATACTGTTCAGCGACAATTACACTTGAGCGTCAACGACAATTACATTTGTGCATCTTTCTGTGAGTAGTTGTCTGTTAGAGATGTCCATAATTTGTTGGAAGGGGGCATTGTTTTGCAGACGACTGACGCTCAGGTGAGGAAACTGATGAAGGAGATTCGCAAGACAGGCAAAATTGGAGATTCAGCCTTACGATCCGGGATGAGCCGTAACACAGCGGCCAAGTATGTAAAAATTGGTAAGCTACCGTCGGAACTGACGGAGCCAAGAACATGGCGGACTAGAGTAGATCCTTTTGACAGTGACTGGGAAGAGATTGTCGAGCGTTTGAGAGCGGCTCCTGAGCTTGAAGCTAAAGCTCTATTCGAGACTCTTTTAGAGAAGAGTCCCGATCGATATCATTTGGGTCAACTTAGAACTTTCCAGAGAAAGTTGAAGCGGTGGCGTGCGGGTGAAGGACCAGAGAAAATGGTGTTTTTCGCTCAGAAACACCTGCCTGGTGAGGCTATTCAGACTGATTTCACATGGGCTACCAAGCTTGGGATAACTATAGAGGGAGAGCCCTTTGCCCACATGCTTTGCAATGTGGTCCTACCATATTCGAACTGGCAGTGGGCTACGGTATGCCGTTCCGAGTCATTATCCGCTCTTAAAAGAGGCGTACAGGAAGCGGTTTTTCGTCTGGGAAAAGTAACAGAGTATCATCAGACAGACAACTCCACTGCGGCCACACATAATATCACTAGTAGAAAAAGGGCTTTTAACACAGATTACGAGGAGTTTATCCATCATTTAGGAATGACGCCCCGTACTATTACGATTGGGGAAAAACAACAGAATGGGGACGTCGAGGCGCTCAACGGGGCATTGAAACGCAGACTGAAACAGCATCTGCTTTTGAGGGGCTCAAGTGATTTTGAAAGTGTCTCTCAATACGAGTTATGGTTAAGCGCAGTCATAGAAAAAGCCAACCGACTCAGAACCCGGAGATTGAATGAAGAACTGGCTGTGATGACACCGCTATCGAATGAACGACTCCCTGAGTTTATTGAACATGACGTTCGGGTAAACTCACGTAGCGTTATAAGGGTAAAATACAACGTTTATTCGGTACCCTCCCGGCTCATAGGAGAGACAGTCAGGGTCAGGATCTATGATGATCGCATTGAAGTATATTACGCTGGAGAGCTTCAGTTAAGCTTTGATAGGCTGTTGGGCCGCCATGGACACAGGATAAACTATCGCCATATAATCTGGTCTTTAGTTCGTAAACCAGGAGCTTTCAGACTGTTTAAATACAGGCAGGACATGTTTCCCAGTCCTACGTTTCGGAGGTGTTATGACGCCTTGTCCATGATTTACGAAGAGCGTAAGGCGAGTCTTGAATATCTTCGCATCCTTCACTTAGCGGCGTCCACGGTGGAATCTGAAGTTGAGGCGGCCATAGAGCTTATCCTGGAGACCGGTTCCATTAAAAGCATGGAACAGGTCAAGTCGCTTGTTGGAACGAGAAATCGTTCTGAAACGCTTAGTATGGCTTCATTCAAGGTGGACCTATCTTGTTACGACGCATTGCTCGTCTGTCCACAGGGGGTGGCGTCATGACAGAGCAAAGCCTGGCGTTGCTGTTTCGCTCCTTGAATTTACCATCTTGCGCCAGACATCACTACGAGATGGCTGCTCAGGCTGAGGCCGAAGGTTGGAGCCTTACACGATACCTGAAGGACCTACTAGAGTTAGAACTGGAAGGAAGAAGGGCCAGGAAAATAGAGCGTCTCTTAAAATGCTCCCAACTTCCATCGGGAAAGACCTTGGCTAGTTTGGACATGTCGTTGTTCCCGTCCAAAATCCAACGACAATTACCAGCCTTAATAGAAGGTCACTTCTTGAAACGAGCTGAAAATATACTGGCTTTTGGTCTGCCCGGACGGGGTAAAACGCACCTGGTTTGCGCTATAGGTCATGAACTTATCCTAAAAGGACATTCCGTATTTTTCACTCCCGCTTACCGACTCGTCCAAAACCTACTTGCGGCAAAGCGAGAGTTGAAGCTTGACAAAGAGATGCGACGCCTCGACCGTTTTGAGGCCGTCATTATAGATGACATTGGTTATGTGCAACAACAGCAGGAAGAAATGGAGGTTCTTTTTACATTCCTGGCCGATAGATACGAGCGCAGAAGCGTGCTAATCACTTCTAACCTCGTCTTTTCCCAGTGGGACAAAATATTCAAAGACCCAATGACAACCGCAGCTGCCATAGACCGACTTGTCCATCACTGCGTGATCCTAGAGCTTACTGGTCCTAGTTATAGAACAGAAAAGGCCCTAAACAAAAAACAGGTTTGGGAAATTACAAATGATGATTCAAACGACCCTGCTCCACCATCAGGAACAGGGAATTAATTATCAACATGCACAAGTGTAATTGTCGCCAGTGCACAAATGTAATTGACGTCGGGCAAGATACGCCATGTGCGGAAGATTCATTTTAATCAGTCCTGGAAAAAATCTTGCGGAACACTTCGGCCTGGTCACGGAACCGGAGATCAGTCCTCGCTACAATATCGCCCCAACTCAGGAGGTTGCTGCGATAAGGTTAGGTTCAGAAAATATCGGCAGGAGTCTAACCTATTTGAAATGGGGATTAGTTCCATTCTGGGCAAAGGACTTGTCCATCGGCTCCAGCCTGATTAACGCCAGATGCGAAACTGTGAGTCAAAAGCCTGCTTTTAGAGCGGCTTTTAAAAGCAGACGGTGCCTCATCCCTGCCAATGGATTCTACGAATGGATAAAGATGGAGGACAGGAAACAACCGTATTTAATCCAACTGGTCGATGGGAGCCCATGTGCGTTCGCTGGCCTATGGGAGCGCTGGGAAGGTGAAGAAGGGGTTGTTTTGGAGTCATGCGCAATCATTACCACTGTCTCCAATGATCTCCTGAATCCGATTCATGACCGGATGCCTGTCATCATTTCAAGAAATGATTATGACTCCTGGCTCAGCCAAAATATACCCGGTCAAGAACTGTGGCACCCATACCCTTCAAGTGTGTCACACGTATCAAGAGCTGTTTCTGCACGTCAAGTTTTAGTTGAGATTCATCCAGAATGCTCCGAACCAGATTTATCAGTTCGTTGAATTTCAAAGTCTTTAATAAGAAACCCTCTTCTCTTGATTCTCTTGATTTGATTTACAGAGGAAATGTCTCTGTAGCTTCTTGACAGTTCCTTAGCCTTATTGAGTCTCGCATGGACTGTATCCCTCATGAGGCAAACCTTGCATATAATGAATCAATTAGCCTCGGCATCCTAAAGACTTTTCAATATAGATCGCTCCTCGTTAATAGGTTCAGCTTTTGGAAACGGCCCATCTACAAATTCTCACTATTTCTTTTCATCCTTCTCCAAACGATCAAGAACCGCATCAGCATACTCTGGATACAATTTTCTCATACAGTTCGGACAAATGCTGTGGCTGAATTCGGCTTCCGAATGTTGGCCTATGTATCTCTCCACTTCGTTCCAATAACCCTCATCATCTCGTATCTTTTTGCAGGAAGCACAAATGGGAAGAAATCCACTCAGTTTCTTGACTTCGGAAAGAGCTTTCTGAAGATTCTCAATAAGTTTCTGCTTCTCCTGCTCAGCAAGTTTGCGCTCGGTGATGTCTTCCCCTGAAAACAATATCCCCACGATGCTATGTGATGAATCGTAAAGGACGGCGTTATGAAAGGCAACTATTCGCTGTTCGCCGTCTCTAGTGAGAATAGGATTTTCGTAGTACTCAACGGGAGTAATGTCTCCTGCCATCAATTGGTTAAAAACACCTTTCACATCTTCACGCAATTCTCCTGGCAGACAAATATCAAACCAGTTCTTATTCAGGATTTCATCTTCCTTGTAGCCCAACAACTCACACCCTTTCCTGTTGATCAAAATAACGAGGCCTTCCTTATCTAAAGCGACTACCATTACGCCAACGATGTCCAAGTATCTCTGCGACCTGTCTCGTTCTTGGCCAAGAGTCACATTGAGTTGTTCGAGTCTCTCCAGGGCAGCTTTCCGAAAAGTAACTTCGTGTTTCAGTGTGGCATTTGTGCGATGCAGAGTTCTGTTGAGCCTGGAAATATAAGCCGAGGATAGTGCCATGAGAGTGAGGGTAACGACTACCAAAACGATCAAATACCAATATTGCCTAGTTGCATCGATCAGACTTATCTTGCCGTAATCCTTATATGGGCCTAAACGAAGCTGCTTGAGCAGGTCGGCGACCGCATGGTAATCGAGGGGTATTGTCCAGCCATCAATACCTGCCGCCTTGCTAGGAAGAGAATCCGGAGAGAGCTGTAATAACTCTATTGCTACCTTTTTGGCAAGATCATTGGGTGTATGGCTCAATTTTGAGAAAGGCCATTCGGGGTAGAGTTTAGTACTTATTAGGTAAGGAAATTTTTTGTAGGTTTGCTTGTTGATTATTCGGAAAGATTTGGTATCTATCAGACCTAGCTGCTCCATGCGCTCCAAAGTGTCAGTCCTAACGGTTCCAGCCGCCACTTTTCCAGCCTTAACAGCCAACGGCACAGCACGATGAGTTCCAGCGAACTCAAGTCTGGCAAAATCCTTGTATGGATCAATCCCATGTTCCCTTAAAGTCCCCCAAGCTGCCCTCCAACCACCCAGTGATTTGTAATCTGCGGCCATGAAGGATTTGCCTTTAAGGTCTTCCAATGTATTGATGTCCTTCCTGTCAGCTCGACAAAAAATGACGCCTCCGAACACACTCAGTTGACTGTCTGAAACCGTGAGGATCCTTTCCACCCTGTAAAGCGCTTCCATTTCTATGTAGTATGAAGAATTAGCAAACAAGAAGTCGATTTCTCCGCGACTGACCCCTCTTTCGACTTCATCAAAATTGAGTGGAACAATCTCGAATCGGTACCCATTTATTTTATCGCTCAAATAATCTGCGGTGCGTGTCCAACGTTTGAGAGCTTCTTCATAACCCCTATTGGCAAGAACCCCAATTCTCACCGGCATTAGACCTGGGGATTCCACGGCATGATGCCTCACATCTTTGTTTTCGACTATCCCCTGGGTGGAATTTGTTTGGCAGTACGCTTGGTCAGCAAGAAATAGCGACAAAAAACAAAGAACCAAAATAGAATAATAATGTTTTGCAATCGTCCGAAATGTTAGGTTCAGGAATCTCATTCAGGGTTTGTCACTCTCAAATGGAATTATGTAGCAAATCGTCCACGTCGTTAATCATAGGAAGTCAAACAGGTGAATCGCTGAATTTCAACGCACCAGTAAGACAACACTTTTATCTCCGATGTACGCTTCTGGGAAAAAATGTTATCATCAAGCTTAATGAACGGTGAGTCTTTTCCATTTCCTAGAAAATCGTACCGTAGCTCTCTCGGTCAACATCATCGTCCAGTATCTCACGAATCGTATTCAAAAGCTGTCTCATGTCGTAAGGTTTTTGGACGAACCCCTTTGCTCTGCTCGCCATAGCGCCACTAGACGCTCTACCCTCAGAATGACCGCTGGCCAGAACAACCTCGGCGTTGGGATTGACCAGAAGAATCTCTTCCAGGCACTTTTTGCCATCCATTTCAGGCATAATCAAGTCCAGTATGACTAAAGAAATCCTGTCCTTGTCCATCTGGTATATCTCCAAGGCCTCTTTGCCGTTACTCGCCGTGATGACTTCATAACCGAAGTTGTTAAGAAGTGTAGTCCCGAGATCCCTAAGAGCCTCTTCATCATCCACCAGGAGGATTGTTTCGGTACCCCCCCGAACTGGACTCTCAATCGTCGGGGTTTCTGAATCTCTTTCCTTCTGGATAGCAGGAAAATAGATCTTGAATGTGGTCCCGATACCAGGCTCGCTGTAACAAGCGATATGGCCACCATGCTGCTTGACGATGCCATAGACTGTGGCAAGACCTAATCCCGTTCCTTTTCCCCTTTCCTTGGTAGTGAAGAACGGCTCGAAGATGCGAGACTGTGTTTCCTTATCCATCCCCTGACCGGTATCCGAAACAGTCAGCAAGACGTAACTTCCAGGTTTTGTCTCAATATCTTCCTGGCAATAGCCCTCATCCAATTCAACCATTCCCGTTTCAATGATCAATGTGCCACCATCCGGCATTGCGTCCCTTGCGTTCACACCGAGGTTCATCAAGACTTGGTCTATCTGAGACGGGTCCGCTTTGATTGATTCCAGGTTCCCGTTGAGATGTAAGTTAATATTTATGGTCTTTGGGATTGTGCGAGATAAAAGGTTTCGAAAAGAGGTTATTCCCTGATTCAAGTCTACAGGAACATGCTTTGTTTCAGCTTTTCTACTGAAAGTCATCAAGCTTTTAATCAGATCAGTTCCCCGTTTTCCAGCCTGATATATTTGTTGTAGATCAGCATAGTCAGGCTCCCCTTCTTTCTTGCGTTCGAGCATGACCTCAGAATATCCCAGTACTATTTGGAGGAGATTGTTGAAATCGTGTGCGATACCCCCAGCCAAAGTCCCAACCGCTTCCATCTTTTGGGCCTGGAGAAGTTGTTTAGAAAGCTCCAAGTGCTCTGTAACATCACGCTTGACCGCAACGAAGTTTACTATTTTGCCTGATGTGTCTTTCACCGGCGAAATCGTGGCGTCCTCATAATACAGTTTTCCGTCTTTCTTCCTGTTTATGAACCGCCCTGACCAGATGGCACCCGACTTTATAGTGTCCCACAACTGTCTGTAAAAAATAGAATCGTGTTCCCCGCTTTTCATAATTCTAGGGTTGGCGCCCATAAGTTCCTCTGGGCTGTACCCTGTTATCCTGCTAATTGCTGGGTTGACGTAGTGAATGGTCCCTTTGGTGTCCGTGATAATGACGCCCTCTGTAGCCTGGTCAATGGCAGTGGTCAAACGTCTTTGAGCTTCTTCAGCCTGCTTGCGCGCCGTGATGTCTTCGGTAATGCCTATGCCACCTAATACGACACCTCTTTCGTCCAGCAAAGGGCTAAAATCAACTTTTACCCGGGTGACCTTATCTGCAGTTACCGATGCGTATTTGCCCTCATAGTGGCCGTTCTCCCCTGACAGGGTTCGCTTTACGGCCGCAATAATTTGAACATCCTTCAGATCATTTATCATGTTCAGACCTACAAGCTTCTCCCTGGATGATCCTATGATCTGAACAAAGTTATCGTTGCAAGCTGTAATGGTTCCCCCATAATCAAAATGGAGGATTCCAAGTGGGGAATAATCAAAGATTTGACGATATTTTTGCTCACTCCTGTGGAGTTCTTCTTCGGCCCTCTTTCTGGCGGTTATGTCACGATGAATCACGATGCTGGCTGTGGGTTCGCCGTTCGTGTCGCGAAGTATGGCGGTCGACATCTGAAGATCCAAAACGTCGCCGTCTTTGGTCCACCGCTGAGTTTCGAATACGACGTTCTCACCTTGGAGTGTTCTTTCCCATGATTGTTTGGTAATCGCTTCTTCAGAGGGAGGCACGAAATTCTCGAGAGGTTTACCGGCTAATTCTTCCATGGACCAACCGTAGAGTCGCTCAAAGGTCTTGTTTGTAAAAGTAACCTTGCCCCGATTTTCGTATACTACCAAAGCATCCGGGATGGTTTCCAAAAGAGAGCGGAAGTGGCGCTCTCGCTCTCGGATTGTCGTCTCCGCCAGTTTACGCTCAGTGATGTCCCTAGTGATTCCTTGCAGGGCTATCGGGAGTCCATTCTCACCAAATATGATCTTCCCATAAATTTCAACCGAGAACGGTTGCCTGTTTTTTCTGAACATCTCGGCCTCTATAATGGCTCCCCAACTGTCAGCTCCTTTTGAAATCTCTTCCGATACCACTTGGGCCATCTTCCGGAAGTTCTCCTCATCGCAGTGTTCCGCCAGCCTAGTCCCGATCCATTCATCTGGGGTGTATCCTGTTACTTGGACAATAGCTGGGTTGACATAGGTGAAACGAAGATCGAGATCCATTTGCCAGATCACGTCCAGGGTGTTTTCGGCCAGTAGACGGTAATTCTCTTCGCTTTTTCGCAAAGCATCTTCTGCCCACTTACGTTCGGTGATGTCCTCTGAAATTCCCAATAGAAATTGAGCGATACCCTTGTCGCTCAGGATTGGAAGTTTCTTTGTGTGTAATATTCTCTTGCCCTTGAACCTGGTGTCTATTTCTTCTTCAGTAATTTCCACAAGCTTTCCGTTTCTCAAAACTTCTCTATCTTTTGCAGTGAAGAACTCTGCTTGAGCCGGCGGGAAAAAGTCGTAGTCGTTCTTGTTAAGTAAATCCTCTCGAGAATATCCCAGAAGATCCTCCCCAGCCTTGTTGAATCGCACAAATCTAAGATTATCAGCCTCCTTGACAAAGATCATGTTCGGTATGTTTTCCACGATCTGCTGTAGAAACGTCTCACTTCGCTGAACAGCCTCCTCCGCTGACATACGTGATTCCTGGTCTAGAAAAAGAAGGCAGATTAGCCAGGTGGCCGCTGGATATATCAACATAACCGGGATTGCTATGTTTTCCAGGGACTTGAGCATGGTTTCTCTTGGAAGAGCCAGCATAAGTAAGAGCATCCCCACATGGACCAATAGGCCGAAAGCAAACAAGCATAAGTTTCGAGTCAATCCTGGATAGAGGCGCCGGAGAAAATAGAAAGCAACTCCAAGGCTGGCTGATTCCAAAATTACGCCGACACCCATAAATACCCCAGAACCACCCAACCAAAGCCGATATGCGGCGCTCATTATGACTGCTATTCCCGCTGTGATAGGACCGCCGAACAATCCAGCGACACTGAGAACTATCGAACGCCCATCAAAGATGACTCCAGGCGTAAGATGAACTGGCGCCATCATTCCTGCCAGCGCAACACAGCCAAAGAGAAAGCCGGACGAGGCCTGAGAACTGAAAGTGTTCTTGTTCCAACGACGTATTATCTGGTCGTGAACTGCGACAAGGGCCACCAGGAGAGCGACGTTTTGAGCTAGCTGTAGGTAGAACACTTTGTTTCTCCTTGGAAGGCTTTGGATATACTCCGCAACCTTTTCAGTCTCTAAACCAGGGGGGCCAAAAATCTATTCATTTCACCCTTCAGGTCTCCCATATTGTATGGCTTATGCAAAACACCGGAAGGACGTTGCCCCGGAAAGCTCCTCATTACAACATCCTCAGTGTATCCACTGGAAAGTAAGACCTTGACATCTGGCTTGATCCGTGTGAGTTCCTTGAAAGCGTCAGCGCCATTGACTTTAGGCATTACGAAGTCCGGCGAAACAAGATCTCTTTCGTTAAAACACACTCGAAAAATACGGACCCCTTCGGCGCCGTCCAAAGCTGCATTTAAGGACTTATTATAGACCCATTCTTCTCATAAATGAGATAGATATCTTGAAATCTCGATTCATTTTGGGCTGGACTTTGAAGCCTGTGTGTTTTACTCGTGGATAGTGACTATGTTATCACCACATTTGACATAATGAGAAACGCCAGGCCTTCAACTCCGTTGCTCACAACACTAAGGTTGTTAAGTATCTTCCCTTCTTTGAGCCCTTCGATAGTAAGTCGCATATCACCGGGGTTGTCCTGGATCAGCAGTATTTCGACGGGTTTCAAAATGTACTTGGCACCCTGTTGAACCTCATTTCTTAGGATTCAGGATCCTGCCGGGGAATTGTGAAAAAGAAGGTGGCCCCCTTGTCTTGCTCTGATCGAACCCAGATGCGCCCACCATGTCGTTCCACGATCTTCTTGCAAATAGCCAAGCCTAAGCCTGTTCCCGGATATTCCTCTCTATCGTGCAACCTCTGAAATAATACGAATATTCGATCCGCATATTGTGGATCAATACCGATACCGTTATCATGGATTGAAAAGAGCCAGTGCCCGTCACATTGTTCGGCGGAGACATGAATCAACGGGGGAGTGTCCTTCGTAAATTTCAACGAGTTATTGATGAGGTTCTGGAATAGCCTCATGAGTTGGGCTCCGTCGCCCCATTACAGTCGGAAGATGGTCGTGAGTTACCGTGGCGCTGCTGTCCTCAATCAACAGTTGAAGATGATCGAGGGCCTGATTCACCAATGTTTCACAATCAACCGACTCGAAAGTTTTGCCGTGAGTTCCCACCCGCGAGTATTCCAAGAGGTCATTAATAAGCATTCTCATACGCTTAGCGCCGTCCAAGGCGTACCCTATAAAATCATCGGCGTCAGCGTCTAGTCTCCCCTTGTAGCGACGTTCAATGAGACCCACATAACTTGAGACCATCCGCAATGGTTCCTGCAGATCATGTGAGGCGACATAGGCGAACTGTTGTAACTCTGCGTTGGAACGTTCGAGTTCATCGTGAGACCACCGTAATTCCTCTTCAGCCTTTTTCCTGGCCGAAATGTCTTCGGCAAACACGAAAATCCCTGATTCTCCCTGATAATCGATTGGAACAGCGGACACGCTCACGTCAACTTTCTCACCGTCAATCCGGATAAATTTCTCCTCGTTTTCCGGGACAGACGAACCCCTTTTCCTGAACTTGTTCTACTCTTGACTTTACTATATCTCGAAACTCCGGACTGACAATTTCCAGAATTTCCTTTCCCAGAAGTTCTTCTTCGCTCTTGGCTCCGAGGAGTTTCACTCCGGCCGGGTTCATGTAAACCCACTTTTGTTTAACATGGACACCTATCATTTTTGGAAGGAACTCCACTAGCTTTCGGTAACGCTCCTCACTCTTGCGCCGCCCCTCCTCCGACTCGAAAAGAACCTTGTATTGAGCTTTCTGGTTCCGCTGCCAAATTACGCCTGTAGTAGCGGCTAACGCTGCCACCATTGCTAGCATAAGCGACACAATGAGTATGGACTCCAGGCGCCAGGCGGCAAATGCTTCCGACTCGTCTACCTTAGTTACCATGCGCCATGGTGAATTAGGGATCGCTTTCAGGACCGACACTACCTCCACTCCTCGATAGTCCTTGCCGTGAACCACACCTTCCTTACCCAGCGCCGCCATTACCGCGGGCACGTCCTTACGGTTCAAAGGGATAGTCAATTTCAGCGCCGTGCCTGTCTGATGACGCAACTCATTCAAGAATAGTACAGCGTCTCCATCTCTCCGCACTAAAAGGGATTCGGCGCTACGGCTGGCCGTAGGCCAGAGTTGGATCAATGGATAAAGAAACTGCTGGGCGTTTATCTGTATAACAACAGCGCCTACAGGTTTGTTTTCCTCTCCATTCAGCGCAAAAAAGGGCGCGATAATATCTATGTGTGGTGGCAGATCGTCCTGACCCGCGTGCAGGTCTGTAATCTCCGGACGCCGGTAGCGAAACGCGGACGATAATGATTCCAATACGCTCTTATCGAGCGATTGAACCTGGCCGCGTAAATCCAGCCGAAGCTTTCCGTGCGGGTCCACCAGCAGAACATCATTACACCCGAAGCGCTCATACACTGAACGGAGTCGATCTAGGATCTTTCGCTCGTCATCTGGTTGCTGGTCCGACATCCATAACGAAATGGTTTCGTCTAGATTGGAGCTATCCATTAGGAATGCCGCTTCAGCCAACCGATCAGACCGCCACTGAGCGATCTGGTTGGCCTTCAACTGAGCGATGGACTGGAGATCATCCTCCACACGCTGCCTTAGTTTCTTCTCCTGGACATAGTAAAACCAGACGCCGCAGCTAAACATGACCAGCATCGTCAGACCAAAAGAAACGATCAACCAACGCGGAAACTTATTCATACGGGTTCGCCTCTACTTAGGTAAAACCGATTCCCCTTCACTTTAAAGGGCCAAGTTTATGCTCTCCGCTCTCACCCAACCTATCCTTTATGACTATCGCAATTTGTTTCTATGTCAGAAACTTTGTTATAGTCTTTTTAGCCTACTGATATCTATATACAATATTTCAGTTCCTGTCCGACAGAATTTGATAGAAAAAGTTGTTCCTATGAAAATTGTCGGATGGTTGGTCAGGCGCCCCAACAACCTCTGGGAGAAGACTGTCCCATCCACAGGTCAATATTCTACTTTCAGAAGTTACTAACCCGGGGTTTTTGAGAAGTTACCGTCTTTGATCTTCTCGACTAAGTGAAATCCGTCCATTCCCGGCATCATGTAGATCAATCAGAGCTATGGGAAAGGGGCTACTCGAAGATTTGAGCTTGTTTCATTACCCTCCAGACCAGTCTTGCCGTTAGCCGCTGATAAGGCTGAGATTCATGTCTTTAGCTCCCAAAGCCATTCTCGAACAGTGGTTCATAAAATTGACGCTCAGGATAACTGGCATACTATTGAAAATTATCTTATCAATAATCCCGAAGCTGAATTCAGCCACGGCATTTGTCCAGACTGTATCAAAATCTCGCAGAGCACGCTGATGAAGTTCTTGGCCGTTTGGACAAGGACGAAACGAAATAGAGAGAGTTTGCAACGGGCAGACAACCAGGATTAACTCATGACTCCTTGCTAGTCTAAGATCCCCAGTCCCACAGAGGACACGCTCCGTGTCTGAGAGATCGCCTATGAGCTGCTTTACCGGCGCAGAAGAGCCTGCCTGACCAATGTTGGGACGGCCAGAATCTGATCACCTTCCGCCAGTTGCGGGTCTACGAGCAGATCTACCACCTCGATACGATATTTACCGGCCAGGTTTTCCTGACAAATTACTTTCCAGGTTTTGCAAGGCCGTCTCAGACCTCAGGTTTTCCCGCTAAGTACAGTCGTAGTATCCAAAAATCCTCTACCGGACTTCGATTCGGGCTGTCCTCTTTGGCCTCATCATGTCTTTTCATAAAAACCTCTGTCGCATGCATAACATTCGGTTGCGGAATACGTTACTTTCGGATTCGTGTTGGTTATTCATCTCCAGTTGAGCGTTCCGTTCCTGTCGTTGAACCATAGGCACCTTGAAAATCTATAAACTCTATCCCTTTATCTGTAATCAAATACTCCCTGGACTGGTTGGAGTGACTCATCCCTCTGGATTTAGGATTTGAAGAGAGCGACTGCGTTCACCTTGTATCATCTTCTTAACAAAATCCACGTGTCCATCAGCGGATATCCCCTCATCTGTATGGTCACCCTCCTGACCGGCGGACATAAGGTGAGTGAACAGGGTTGTGACTTCACCTGATTTCAAGTAGTCGATCAGACGAGTCTACAGGGCCTTTGTAGCTACAAACGCGGACCCTGATCTGAAGCTCGAGATTGGGATCGATAGCCACGACCTATCGGTTTAAGAGTCTTCGGACGATTTCAACAGTGACGCAAGGTGCGTTTCCAGGCCAAAGACCGTCGGACGAGCTGACCTGAACTGCAAGGTCCCTCTCTTCAGGGATTCTTGAAGATCGATGCCGATCGGAACGCATGTTACGCATAATCTGAGCTCTGCAGATTCCTCAAATGAAATGAACAGGGCCCGTTCACCTCTTCGGCAGGCGGCGCGTCAATAAAATGAGCGGAAACATTTGTTTTTCCAGACTTCAGGCAGTTCCAGAGAGGAGAACACTGGCGTCTCTCGAAGAAAGTTTTCGACCAAACATGTTGTCCGAGACTCGTCTATTCCTGTTAAAATGCGCTTGGTCAGAGCCTTTATGGTCCAGTCCGAGTGAAGTAATGGGGAATACACATATCCCTGATTGAATCAATAATAAAGGGATATTCGTCCGCGCCATGAGAAGAGAACCTCTATATTCTCACGATTGCGCAGGCGCCTTGTCGAAATTGCTCAATAATTCTCTGATCCAGGACGATGACACAATCTGCCGGATGTATTCTTCTATGCCGTTGCGGAGAGAGAATCTTTCCCCGCCTCACATGTAATAACTGTTGTAACACCTCTTCTTTCGGCCAGTCGGAAGAGTCGCCTGAGTTCAGTCTGAAAACTTCGTTATCGCCGAACCCCATGAACAAATTGTCTATCTGTCAATTACTACCCGTTTTGCGCCCATGGAAGAAATGGCGTGGTCCAGTCGAATGCGTAATCCATCCAGGGAATAAGCGCCAGTATCAAGCATCTGATTCTTTTCTATTAATACATGATCAATGGCGATTTTTTTTGTTAGCCGCAACTCATCTAAATCAAATCCGACCGAGATAAAATTCTTGGCGAGAGCTTCCGCTGTTTCATCAAGGCTCATCAAGATTATGTCTCTCCACATTTGAGCGCCCCATTAACGATGAACTGGACAGCCATCATAGTCTTTCCACATCCGGGACCACCACATATCAGGGCAAGTATTCCTGCTGGCAAGCTTCCTCGAGTGATCTCATCAAGGCCGGTTATACCGGTAATGCACTTACCTAAAATCATTGTGGTGGCGCTTTGCGTTTTTCGTTTCGCTGACATAAACCACTCCTTTCATCACTCTGAATAATTGTTTACTGATTGTCCAGGAGATTTCGAATTAACCGGAGAAAGCTTGAAAAATTAAAAGGTTTTACAATTAATGCCTTCGGCGCCTAATCCCTCAATACATTGCCTCGGCGGCGCCTAAAGCATAACCACTAGCCATCACCACTTTCAATGATGGATCGATCCTGAGCAGGGCTTCGCAGCATTCTTTGCCACCCATCTCCGGCATTGATATATCCAGAATTACTAAGGAGATGTCTTTTGGATGTTGACTGAAGATTTCCAACGCATGACGACCGTGCTTAGCGGTAAGGACCGTATAACCGGCCTCAGTCAATATTCGTTTCCCAAGATGTCTGATAAGCTCCTCATCGTCTACCAGAAGAATGGTTTCTTCGCCGCCGGTAAGACTAAACTCTTCTGTCAGGTATTCGGGTTCATCTGCTGTTGGCGGAACAATCACCGGAAAGTATATATCAAAGGTTGTGCCGGAGCCCAGTTCGCTTGAGCAGGTTATATGCCCGTTATGCTGTTTGACGATTCCGTAGGCGGTAGCCAGGCCAAGGCCGGTCCCTTCCCCAACTCCCTTTGTGAACGTAAAGAAAGAGGTTCGAAGATTCGGTCTACTGTCTGACCATCCCAACGCCTGTATCCGATAATCTTATGCGCACATAAGGACCCGGCTTAGCGTCTGGGAACATGCCCAAAAAGGCATCGGTCAGGATAGTATTTCGAGTCGAAATTGTAAGTTTCCCGCCGTTGGGCATAGCGTCTCGAGCGTTTACCACAAGATTCAGGAGGACTTGCTCGACATGGCCTGGATTCTGCAAAAAAAAACTGGTTTGATGTTCTTCCCAAGATCTAACTCTATCGAAATTAATTTTGAAATTGTATGGCCCAACATTTTAGCTGTTTGCCCTATCTGAAGATTCAGGTCTAAGGGTTTGACCTTTATATCGGATTTCCTGCTAAAAATGCGAGTAGTCCCTTCACAAGATCCGCTCCCCTCTTCGAGGCTGTCGCGATATTCTGGAGGAAACTATATGCTTGTTGTGTTTTATCCATGTTGATCAAAATACAATTCCGAGAAGCTCTGAAATTATAAGTAAGGATGTTTATTTAAAATCGTGCGCTATTCCACCCGCCAGCGTCCCGACGGACTCCATCTTTTGCGCCTGGAACAACTGCTCCTGAAGCTGAAGTTGTGCAGTTACATCATGTTGTATCACTACAAAGTTCGTCAACTCCCCTGACTTGTCGTAAACAGGAGAGATGGTGGCGTCTTCGTGATATTCTGTCCCATCTTTTCTCTTGTTAACAAACCTGCCTGACCATGCCTTTCCAACTCCAATGGCCTCGGAAAGTTGTTTATAAGAATTGGCTAACTCGTGAAAATCGCTTTTCAAAACATTGGGAGTCTGTCCGACAAGTTCATCGAGACTATATCCACTTAGCATCTCCTGCGCCGGGTTCACGTCCTGAATCTCTCCCGGTGGAATCAGTAATGATCGTGGCGTCAACAGACTGGTTAATAGCTTCGAAGAGCAGTCTTGTGGTTTTGTTCCAGCATGTCTGAGATCTGTGATGTCATGATATTGTTCCAAAAACTGAATTCTTTTCGGGGTCATAGTGGGCTATTGAATGAATAGCGACAACTTGATCGTCATTTGCTCTCTTTATTTTAAACTCAATGTCATAAAGCGCTCCATCTCTAACAAGCGCATTTAACTCCGCATCGAGTGAGGACCTGTACTCCGATAACGGATATTTCTGAATATCGTCAAGAGTCAATTCCTCTTTACCGACCCCGTAAATTCTCTTTGCTCCATCAGACGCTGTTACTCTTTTTGTGGAAAGATCAATCTCCCAATTACCGGTTCCAGCCAAAACTTCTGCCCTGTTTAAGCGAAACTCACTCTGCCGAAGTTCTTCCTGAGCCTGGTTGCGTTCTGTGACGTCCCTGAGCAAAACTAGCCAGGCAGGATTGAAATCCCAGTTTGTTCTTGCGACACGCATTTCGGCGATGCCTATTTGACCTCCAGTTCTAATAACATCAATCTCAAATCTAGCTCCGTTCGCTAGCGGTTCACCAAATTTTCTACCTACGAGAGATTCGGTTTCTACGCCGAACAGCGAAGAAGTTGACGGGTTTGCGTAAAGAATTCGGCCCTCTTCATCGACAACAACAATCCCCGTCCGAACTGTTTTCAACGAACGGCAGTAAAACTCATACGGCTGGCGTTAAGCTCTTCTTCAGCCCTCTTACGGTCGGTGATGTCCTTGTTACATGCCCGTCTTCCTAATGGTTGCCCTTCTTTTCCGTAAACTGGTCGGCAAGCGTGGTTGATCCAGATAGTGTGTCCATCCCGATGAATGATCCGGAAATCCAATGAATCGAAGGTCCCATGGTCAATTTTCGTCTCTATGATGTAAATGGTTCATCACTTCGTTAAGGTCGTCCGGATGGACATTCTCTCCAACAAGCTTGGATCATGCAATGGAACTCTCTTCGTTGAGTAACCCGTTATGCGTTCGCAAGAAGGTGAGACGTATAAGAAATTGTCTTCAGGGTCTATCCAATACTCCCAATCATAGGTAAAATCGGCAACGGTTCGATAACGCTCCTCGCTCTCCGTAAGCGCCTTCTGGGCCGCTCTCTCCTCGGTCTGGTCTCGGAAAACCAGCACTGCCCCCAAAATTGAGCCATCTTCGCTACGGATTGGGGCTCCGCTATCAGCTATCGGGCGCTCTGTCCCGTCCCGAGATATGAGAACGGTATGGTTAGCCAGTCCCACCACCGCTCCCTCGGTGAGAATTCGCTGTACAGGGCTACGTACAGGTGCACGAGATTCCTCTTGCTACAATGTGGAACACCTCCTCCAGGGGTTTTCCTGTGGCTTCAGACTCCGGCCATCCTGTGAGCTGTTCGGCCACTGGATTCATCTGTTGCGCCAGGCCTTTGGTGTCTGTGGTTATCACTGCGTCACCAATACTGTACAGAGTAGTCCGAAACAACTCCTCGGCCTTCCGTTGCTCACGTTCCAATTGGTAAAGGTTTTGATATAGTATTGCCTGGCGATGTCGTTACCCATAGGCGGTTAAGCCAGCGGCCAGAAGGATGAAGAGTCCGGAAAAGATTATGACTACGGCGCCTCTGTAACGAGCTTCGGCCAGAATCTCGCTGGTATCCACCTTGGTCACCATGAACCAGGGCGAGTCCGGATTGGGCGCAGGTCCGCAAAACTTCCACTCCCGGTAGTCCTTACCCTCGAATAGTCCCTTTTTTCCGGATACGGCTTGAGCGGCTGAAAGGTCATAGGCTAAGAGGTTCACGGAGGAAAGGGCCGTGTTTGCACGGTGACGAAGGTCATTGAGGAACAGAACATCGTCGCCATCCCTGCGGACCAGAAGTGTTTCTGCGGTCTGACTGGGGGTTGGCCAGGTTTGGATCAGGGGGAACAAGAGAGATTGCGGATCGGTCCTGTAAATCCCGATGGCTATTGATCGTCCTTCAGGGTCTAGAATTGGCGCAACTGCGTCTATTAATATCGCGCCGTGAGGAGTGCGAAACATATCGCTCAACACCGGGGACCCGGATGCGATAGCTTCCCCAATAACCTTTTTCACGATGGCGTTCAGGGATTCAGGGTGGCCACGGGCGGACACGATTACATTTCCGTCCAGATCCAGCAGAAGGGCGTCGGTACACCTCCCTTGTCGTTTGCCAACAATTAAATTGTCCCTCAAATCTTTTAGTAGCGCATTATTGTTTGGCTCATGAACCAGTCGTTTACGGCCTTATTCCAGAAAGGCCCGGTTGATAAGGCCACAATATCCTTTAGCAGCCCTTTTCGCCACGCCTGCATAGATCCGATTTTCAGCTTGGCGATGGAGGCTATTTCGTCATACTTTGCTTGCCGGACTCGTTCAGTCTCATGGGCGTAGTAGGCGTAACCAAGATAACGATGACCACGGTGATTACAACAAAGACGATAACCCAACCCCGCCGTTTTGGCTTATCATAAAGTCTTTTATCCATGTCACAATCCTCTGATTCCTCAATGGTCAACGTATCAAGAGCTGTTTCTGCACGTCAAGTTTTAGTTGAGATTCATCCAGAATGCTCCGAACCAGATTTATCAGTTCGTTGAATTTCAAAGTCTTTAATAAGAAACCCTCTTCTCTTGATTCTCTTGATTTGATTTACAGAGGAAATGTCTCTGTAGCTTCTTGACAGTTCCTTAGCCTTATTGGGTCTCGCGTGGAACTCTATCCCTCATGAGGCAAACCTTGCATATAATGAATCAATTAGCCTCGGCATCCTAAAGACTTTTTCAATATAGATCGCTCCTCGTTAATAGGTTCAGCTTTTGGAAACGGCCTCTCAACAAACCCTCGCTATTTCGTTTCGTCCTTCTCCAGACCTAGAAGAATTTCATCAGCATATCTCGGGATACAATTTTCTCATGCAGTCAGGACATATTCCATGAGTGAATTCAGCTTCCGAATGTTCGCTTATGTATGTTTCCACTCCATTCCAGTAACCCCTGTTCATCTCGTATCTTCTTGCAGGAAGAGCAAATAGGGAGGAGTCCACTCAGTTTCTTGACTTCGGAGAGAGCGTTCTGAAGATCGATAATTAGGTTCTCCTTCTCTTCCTCCCAATTGCTTACGCTCGGTGATGTCTCGGAAAACTATCATTCATTTTTCTTCGTCATCGGAGTCCCGGAAAATAGCCGATGTCAACTCGGCCGGAAACACGGCTCCTTCCTTGTGTTTGAAATTGAGTTCACATCTAACCTTGCCATCTCGTCTTCTCACTTGTATCTGGACCGGTAATCTGGGATCAGTCAAGTCAGAACCCCATCTCGTCCTAACTCGCAAATCTCACTCTCTGTTCGACCTAAAATGGCGCAGGCCGCCGGGTTAGCTTTGAAAATTCTTCCATCTGGCGCAGTGAAGAGAATCCCGTCATAGAGTTTTCAAACATGAGCCGAAATTCTAGTTCACTCTTCAGCAGAGCCTCTTCCGCCCGCCTTCGCTCGGTGATATCTGTTGAAATGCCTAGCAGGCCCCAAATCTTTTTGCGCTCTGGTTCCTTATAGATCGGTGTCTTGACTTCCCAGTAAACACGCCGCCCACATCCGGCATCGGCAACGTCGATTTCCTCGCATGTCTGTTCATCCGCGAACCACGCGTGAGTCCACCTCCTGCAACCGCTTCACGGTGTCAGGCGGGAAAAAACGAGTATCATCGCACCCGACCAGTTCCTCGGCTGAACAACCGAACAACTTTAGCGTCGCCCGGTTGGCATAGATGTAGCGGGACTGAGTATCCTTCATGTAGACGTAGCAAGGAACATAATCCAGCGCTTCGCTGAATCGCTGCGCCTCGGCAAGCGCATTCGCCAGATTGAGTTCCGTTAGTTTTCGAGGGGTGATGTCAGATATGACTCCAATTGTTGCAATATGGCGCCCGTCTGAGCGTCTAATCGCCGATATAGATATGTCTGCCCACAACAATGAGCCATCTTTTCTCACATACCGTTTCTCTAAGCTGTAGGGTATTTATAGGGGTTAAAGCATCAAGCTTCTCCTGCGAGACATCTCTGTCATCTGGAAAAGTGATGTCGATTATCGACAGCCCCTTGAGTTCTTCCTCTGTATATCCCAGCATATCTTGTAGAGTCGAATTTGCTTTTGAGAAACGGCCTTCACCACTTACGAGGTCAATTCCTACGGCGGCGTTGTTAAAGATTGCTCGATATCTCTCCTCAATTAAGCGTAGCTCCTCATGGGGATTATTGAGCTGAAGTAACCCGTCGATCTTTTCCTCAATCATAATTGACAGTATCCCTTTGTTCCGATTCGATCGATAACAAGCTGGTCATTTCTAAACAGGCGCAAAAGAGACATCGTTGAGCTTCAATTGTCGCTGAACGGTGGACGCCTGTTCTGGTTTGTGGCTCTGGTTTCAGCGGTTTCTAATTCAGTTACTTTCCGGCGCATCTCATTCAATTCATTAATAAGCTGGTCCTGGGTTTTGTCTTGGTCTTGCATGGGATCCTCCTCTGTTGGGAAGCTACGTATGGGAGGGGTTGGAGGATTTGAGCGTGGTCATGCATTCCTCAAAGGAGTTGCTGGATACTGTACAGAATTGCATAAATTTATAGTGGGTTCCAAAGGTTGTATGTATTACTTCTAGCCCCTGCAACTAACGTAGGCGAAGATTGTCCTAATTGATGTCCATAACCAAATGGATGTTTGAGAGACAGGGAGCCGTAGTTGAATGAACTTCTACGGCTCTTTGTATTTATTTCCCTTTTGACCGGCTCACATCACGCTAGGGCGTACCGTTCCCTTCTCCTCCTGTTTAATATACAATAAGAGGAAAACGAGTTCAAATGGGTTTCATTATAATGTTGATACTTAGACTCAATAAATTAGAATTAGCTAAGCTTGTGGCTTACATATATTCGATATGAGAAATCCCTGGTCGGACAGGTTCCAAATATGAACCATAGATCCGAACCGGCGTTGACATTTAAGCAACAATTAAAACTCAACAATTTCTATTTGGAATTAATTAGAGACTCACTACACATATATTCTAGTTTCTTGCTTTTACCGGATAGTTTATAATCAGATAGTTAGCTTTCAATCTCTCCCACCACATACGTAGCTTCTCGTTAAGAGGAACCTTTCATGCAGGACCAAGATAAGACCAAAGAACAGCTTATCGATGAATTGAATGAGTTTCGCCGTAGGGTGGCTCTGATAGATGTGGCTGAGAATAAACTACGCAAGCCTCAGGTCTTATCTACAACTAGAAGATAGACTTCTAAAAGAGGTTAATACCATGAACTTTCAGATCCACACCAGATTGAGCTGGAAATGCAAAATAATCAAGCTAGAAGAACTCAGCTTCGAATTGGAAGAATCCAGGGACAAGTTCCAAAGCCTCTACGACTTCTCTCCTGTCGGGTAACTTACCCTAACTCACAAGGGGTTTATCACAGACGTCAACCTGACCGGGGCGGCGCTCCTCGGAATGCCGAGGACGAAGTTGATCAATATGCGTTTTGGACGCTTTGTAGCCCCAGAGTGCCAAGACCAGTGGCATCACTGTATGGTGAGCATTCTCAAGCAGGAAGCAAGGCAGGTTTGCGATCTTACGCTCAAATGTGAAGACGGTCCGTCTTTTTATGTCTGCCTCGAAAGCATTGGAACGGATGCGCCTATTCAAAAGCGGGCGAAGAATGGCGCCCCCTACTTAGTGCGTATGGCGGTAAGTGATATCACCGAGAAAAAGAGGATACTCGATGAACTCAATAGGGCGCTGAACCTAGCTTCTATGCTTCAAACCCACGCTGAG
>CAVQDX010000041.1:0-1259778 GCA_963711335.1 uncultured delta proteobacterium
CCCTTCAAACGAATTATGGACATCAGACAACTACTCACAGAAAGACGCACAAATGTAATTGACGTTGACGCTCAAGTGGGATTGTCGCTGAACAGTAACCTTTTGCAAGCAGAAAGGAAGCGTCCCGACCTGAACCACACCCAATCTCCAGGACGCCAACTTTTCAGCGTTTTCGTTGTAGAAGTGTATTGTTGATCGGTCCATTAGACATGGCTCCAATAATGGCAAAATTCTTTAGCAAGCCTGGGACTGTGAATCTAGAGTAAGAGATGTTTAGTGGCACCAAGCATTGAATTTAAACACATGTTTCCTGATCAACATCATTGAGTGGCTTCTCCGGATCGGTTATAGTGATGAGTCTGATGATGAAGAAATTGTTAGCGCATGGCGCCAACCTTTCTTGTAATGTGAAGTAGCTGATTAACAATGGAGAATACTTAAAATGGCCGGACAGGAACAATTTGTTATTGATGCAAAGGGCAAAAAGACTGGAGTTATTTTAACGGTAAAGCATTATCAGAAATTGCTTGAGGATCTGCATGATCTGGCCGTAATCGCTGAACGACGTGAAGAAAACCCCATAAGCTTGGAGGAAATGCAACGGCGGCTCCAGGAAAATGGAACCTTATAAAGTTGTATTCAAGCCGTCTGTTGAGAAAGACCTTCGCTGTCTTCCCCACACCGTATTGACTCGAGTCCTCTCAAAAATCCAGCAACTTAAGGCTAATCCCGTTTCAAGGGACGCTGTCAAAATTAGCGGAGCGGAACACTATTACAGGGTTCGTGTTGGCGACTACCGTGTGATTTATTCTATAGATAGGGACAAAATGACGATAATAATTCAGTATGTCCGGCATCGTCCTCACGCCTACAGTAATTTGACTTTGACTTAAACCAGCCAACTCTATCTGCGACGCAAGACCCTCATTTGTCTCCCATTGCCCTACAGCCAGCAACCGTCGGTGGCATCCTTCATTGGCATTTGAGAACCAAACTCTAAAACATACTGGTCCGGCACATGGATTATGGTCCCGATGCACACGACCGCTCTGAACTGACGCGACAACAGGCGGTCAGAATCCCGCAGCGGCACACTGGCCGGAATGATGCGACCAGCCAGTTCAGGATGCAGACGCTGGGCGACATCTATCATTTTGGGAGAAGCTTCAATCGCCGTAACGTCGTAACCTTTCGCAACTAAAAAGGCAGCGTCCCGACCCGACCCGCATCCTATCTCCAGGATCCTAGCCTTTTCGGATAAGAACCGGACAAGCAGAGCGTGAATTTCCGATTGTTGATCGGTCCATAAGCAACGGCTCCAATAATTTCAAAATTCTTTAACGAGCTTGGGACTGTGAATCTAGAGTAAGAGATGTTTAGTGTTACCCAGCATTGAATTTAATGCCCTTACTACATCCTTCAGCTTTGTACCGTCAAAGGAGCGTATTAGGCTCAGAGATGAGATTTTAAACCAGATAGTCTCTTATCGAGAAAGGATTCAATACCTTGCCGGAATCCTCAAGAAGTCAAGAAATAAGGAAGATCTTTCCTGATCATACAGGAAGGATTATTTCCGCTCTATCTGGAAAGCCCCAAGATATTCCATAGTGGAGTCCCCATGTGACTCATATATGTCCGCCATGTTCTTGGCTTCGTCAGTTCCGACGGTAGATTCCCAATTTTTACACACTTGGGCGATGTGTTACGGCTCATCCCGGATCGTAAGGCTGAATCTCCAATTTTGCCTGTCTTGCGAATCTCCTTCATCAGTTTCCTCACCTGAGCGTCAGTCGTCTGCAAAACCATGCCCCCTTCCAACAAATTATGGACATCTCTAACAGACAACTACTCACAAAAAGATGCACAAATGTAATTGTAGCTGAACAATACCGTCGTCAACGAACTCATCTAACAGCGTAGAGGCTTTTAATTGAGGCGAATTAACTCTTCTGAATGCCAGCCTCGAATCGAACTCTTGCTCGTGAATCCTGTTGAAATTGCGAGAGAGTCTTCTCGAGTTCAGATGGTATACTACCCTGTGCCTTCCACAACCGGAGGATCTGGGCAGCAGCAGCACGCACGTCCGGGTTTGGATACTTCTCCAAGCTTGGGATGACTCGTGCAAGCGAATCAAAGAATAATCGTGAAGATTCTACATTCTCTGCCTCGTAAATACTATACGGGCCTTTATGATCGACTAGTAATGCAATCTTCCTTAGTGTCTGAGCAAATACTTTATTCTCCTCTGCAGGTACTCCAGGCAATTGCCACGCCCGGACCAACAGCAATTCGACAGTGCTCATAACGCTGATCCCGGTAATTCCAGTCAGCCTAGCACCCAATACCGCTCCCAGAAACATCATGTAGGCAATTACCATAGTGTGACAGGAGAAACCGTTAAGTATCACCCACTGGGTTAAGGCTCCATCGTCTTCGCTCTTTTCCTTCAGGATTATCTCGGCTGCAAGATACGCTAAAGCGGACAACACTTGGTCTCGGGCGGGTCGATCTTCGGCATTCAAAGGAGCAAAAGAGTCTCTACATTCGGGGAGAGTGTCAATCCATCGGAGTATCGCTGGTCGCACGACGTCGACAAAGTCTCGAGGGCCAGCCGAAACCATAGCAGCGCAATAGCTAAGGAAACGTTCAACTTCGAAGCACTCTATTGGCACCCCCGAATCGATGGCTTCAATTATTTGGCCGAGTATTTGGGTATCCTCTCTTGTCCACTTGACTCTCTTCATGGTGTATATGCTGACATCGCGACCATGGCTTATGCGGTCACCTTTCTTCCGGTTCTTCACCATCTTGACTTGACGCCTCACTTGTTCTTTACACCAGTGGTGCAAAGCAGAGTCATCCATTTCGTCCAGAGTAAGCTCTGGATTTTCTAACAGCGGTAAGAGGAACTTCTCATCCTCGGTTCGAGAAGTCTCGATCAGTCGATGCTTGAATTCCCTGGTAAACTTGGAGTTAGAGTGTCTCATGACAGCATTAAACATCAGACTCCACCGAGACGAATTTGCATACTGGTCCTGCACATCTTCATGCATCATTTTTTGACCTACCGCTACTGCAAGATCCATAGGGGCACGGGTGAGGAACTCTGTTAGCATGCCCTCGTCGTCGGTTTGCCACACAGCTGGATAGTCCGCCAATTTCAGAACCGCCGGGTACAGTCCACGGCAAACCTCAGACGCATTCTGAACATAGGGGATGATATTGGCCCAGAACGAAAGAGGACGTACAGTCCAGCCGAGCCGATTACCAGAAAAATTGACGTAATCCACACACCAATCAGCAACTTCAGGAAAAAGATTTTCAGGAATAGAGTCACTCAATGATTCTAGTAATTGCAAAGTGTCGAACGATTCAACGGGTCTGCTTCGTAAGACAGATTCCACGAGCCTCGTTCGCTCTTCTGCAGGTGCAAAATCCAAAGCGGACAACCGACTTTTAAAATTGGGATCTTTGTCATTGAATGCGCGAGATCGAATCGCCAATATTAGGCCATTAACTGCAAACGAAAATTCATCAGGAAATTGGATGGCCGCAGCGATGTTCGCGTCAGCAAGCTGCCCCGTTGCTACACTCCATGCCCAAGCATCCCATTCTCGAAGTGAAGCAATTTGATCGAGCATCCCGAGGCGAAACCCTTGAAATAGCTCGTACGGTCTGGCATCTTTAGGTCCTTTTCTCCAAAAGCCTGCAAGCAATTCGCCAAATCTTGTCCGCCTAGATTCGCGGAAGGCCGAAGGTCATCCTGATGATACTTTGAGCTGCCAGCGAGTTCCCATGACAGACGAAGGATCTTCCTGTTCTTTGTTGCTCCAGTTTAATCTTTGGAGGCCACAGAGGGGTAGGAAATCGGGTGAATCATATTGGATGCGTGGAACAATATCCGATATTGTCTTATCCATTTTTGGCCACTGACATGCGAGGTACTGCTTCCAGCCTTCGTAGAAAGAGGCATGAATTGATTTTGAAAAAGAATCTGAAGGCTCCGGCTCAATGTGAATGGCTTCAGGAAAAACCAGATTGGTTTGTAAGAGCAAGCGGACTCGGAGATCTGTGAGAGCTTTCTTCAAGTCCTCTGGACACACATCGGCCCATTGATTAATAAGTTCTCTCCAACCCTGAGTGTCTGGATCTCTTTGCCAGAGCAGTTCAACACAGAAACTAATCAGGGCTAATCCTTCGCAACTGCATTCAGTCCCTAGCCATTCGAGATTTGTATCTAGTAAGCTTTTATATGAATCTGCCGCAGAAGCAAGAGGGTTTTGAATAAGATACAAAACCTGCCTAAGCATCGTCCCTAGGTGTTCGTCTACGTTGGAATTCTCAATGAACTTCAAAGCTTCATCCACTTTGGCCAAAACATGTTCATCTAACGACCAGTACATGGCCAGCGCCATTGCCCAGAAAGTTTCTTTAAGGGGCAAAACGAACTGTTCATCTGGTTGGAGACGGATGATGCGCTCAAGCGCAAGGGCGCACAGGTGATTCACAAGAAAACCGTCTCCGATGTAATGAGCACGACGGGCCTGATCACGCAACAATCCAAGAATTTTGGTTGCCCGGAGCACATTGATTGGTTCATCCACCTGACCACAATTTGCTTGATCCATCATCATTCACCACTGATATCACTAAATAGGGCGTTAATAGATTGCTCGTATGGAGAACGAACTTGATTTGTGCCTCGAATTCTATAGAAGTCTTCGAGATTGATATCCTCCAATCGCAGATCCATCACGCGGTCGAGTTCCGCAGCATATACACGACGAGTGTCTTTCAGAGCCAAAGGCATGAAACTTGAGAGCAGGCAGTAATTTAGCGCAGCCTGAGTTTGCAGCCCTTCGATTTCGTTCCAACCTTCCAATTCTGAACTCTCCCCGTCAGGAAGGCCTTCCCTTGGATCGAAGAGCGTTTCAATTTGGCCAACCTGGAGGTATCCAAGCGGCTCACAATATAAGAGACTGAGTCTGATTTGGTTCCGAATTGCTGTGAAAACGGAAGAGAGTTGGCCATTAGTTCCTGGAGGCCGAGCCATGTTTACACGGATAAGCCCATTCTGAATCACAATTCGATCATGAGTCAGACTATGGCGTATCCAGTGCCCAAAATTTTCCAGAGTACCCTGACGATGGTGGAGCAATGTTCGGGTGTCACATCGGTTGGAGTCTTCATCTAAAAGATCGGCCATGGCGAGCACTGCAGCAAGACTTTGTTCTAGTTCACTCATAGACGAATCCCACTGCCACGGCCATTGGATATGGGCTTGAGCTACTTTGAGCGCTGACCGGAACAATGGATGCAGGAGAACAGTATTATGACATGAGCCCAGGAACAGCCTATTGAGAAGACCTTCAAGGCGAGGGACATGTGTTCGCCGTACCCAGGAAGGAACATCCGCCGACCCTCGAGGCAGGTCATTCATGTTTTTTGGATTTAGGTCGTCGGGCCGTTGGGAAAGCATTCCCATGTCGTGAAAGAGGGTTGCCATGAGCAAAACCCCGGCCCCTTCACCTTCCGATGTGGCGCGGTTAAGCAAATCGCAGAGTGGGCGGGATTCTTGGCTCTCATGGGCAACACAAGTCCATTCACTAATTCGTCCGACCAGACTGCAAAGGTGTGATAGCCCGTGATCGGTGAATTCAGAGAGATGGCAGCTTTGTACAAGCCGATGTATGGTTTCAACGAGGTCTCTAAGAAATACTGCGAAACCCGGTATGCTCTGGCTCAGGAGGGCGCATCTGCCTAGATGGCTATTCAGAATGAAATCTGAACTCTCTCGCAAATGCAGATCTGGATCTGGCAACTGTTTGGGCAACGTTATACCTCGGTTTTTTTCCTGTTATAGGCTGGTGGAACCAATTTATAGATTCAAGTTGATTTCTCCTGGTGCAGCTCTTAAAATTTGTGAACTCAAGCCGTTGGTATAACCTAGACATCTGAAATGGCGTTTTTTCTATACCTAAATATTCATTTAGTTTCACCCTTTTGGTATAAAAGCGCATTTTATTAGAAGTATTGGTTTTGACGTTTTTCTATTTCAGGATCTAAACATATCTCCTTAGCCGATTGACAACCTGAGGACATCTAAGAAATTAATATCCTAAGGAGATTTGATCGCAAAAATCGTGGCTGTCATCATTATCACAACCTCAGCTTTAATGGTAAGAATTCCTCGGTAGGGATGACTCCCCCCTCTTTGATACTCTCTGCCCCCGATTCCAAAGAATAAACAAACTGTGTCATCTTCCTTGGGATTCTCTCCTCGCCGAGGCTATCCGCATTTTACTCGTAGGGCTGGCCTCTTTGCCGTTTTTCGAAGCGAACACGGTCATTTGCAGTATCTGGTTTCTGGATTCCAGACTTACGCCATTCCCAAGGGCTACCGACTTTTTAATCTCAATCTCTGACACTCCAACCGACTCAAGCGCATCCATCACATAGCTGTTGACGAGCTTGGAGTGTTTCCTTCTGAAAGCTCCGAACCTGTACAAGATCTCAAAACCCATTACATGGCCGTCGATGAAAACTATCATGCCGGTCTGGTTGGCTACTGGACGGAAAGCCGCGAGATATTCCGTGGTGACGTCCTTTTGCGATTCATAGAGATCCGCAATGGCCATGGTTGGAGAAGGGGATGCTGACATCCGTTGATATTTTCTCTCTATCTCGTCCCACACGATCCCCTGATCGGACATGAAGTTCCGTCCTATCCGAAGGTTCAAGTTTACGGTTTCCGATTTGGGCCCAATCAGTGTCGTCGTATTTAAGACCCGATTCTGCTTGGCGCCTACGAGTTCTTCCCCATCCATAAGAAGAACGTTCTGGTCTGACTTGTTGGCAACTTTGAATTCAGGGACTGAACCGCCTTCGGTTAACTCGGAAATAGCAAGAGCGTCATTTGCCAGAGCGTTGTCCAGGGTGAGGAAACGCACGGGCGCCTCATGCTCTGAAAGCAGGCAATTGAGCGTCATATTGCGGTGAGTCTGCCTCGCTCCAACTTTTAGTTTCGCGCAAAATTCCTTCATTTGAGCCATCATTCCGGGCTCCTTTCCGTCATGATGGTCGGATTATCCCCCCGACGTGCGTCAAATAAGGACACACGTTATGAAATTATTTTCGTGTTTGAAGTTTTTGTGTGTTGAGAAAGTCGATCTTCTTACTCCTGAGGGACTCCACCCGGCCTTGAAGAGTCGTATTCTGGCGGAGGCCATCCGTGTCATCTAGGCTCTGGAATTTCCTCGTTCAGGATATCATCGACGCAATCGCCCGAATTCAAGGTTATGTGCATGACCTAAGTCTTGACGAGTTCCAGCAGGACAGGAAGACTCTGGATGCGGTAGAATGGAATTTTATCATTATCGGCGAGGCTTCGGGACAAATTTCCATTGGTTCCCTGGCGTGACATGAGTGACATGCGAAATTATGTGGCCCACAATTACTGGGGCATTGAGGTTCATCAAGTTTGGGATACTATCCACTTGGATTTACCAGGTCTTGTGCCGAGGTTAAAAGAGATTCTTGAGCATGAAACGGAATAAGATTTGAATTGTGGATTTCTATTGTTGAATGACAAACTGGTGGTCGTAGTTGATCTCGTCAGCAATATCCTTGCTATGATCCATCAACCACTTCGCGCCTTTTTGTTTTTACTCTTTGCGATTGGTGACAAGCAGGGAATGTCCCAAATCTTTGAGTAGCCAGAGCATTACGCATCCGGCCCTGTCATCAGCGCCGAGCGCAAATTCTTCATTGACGGCTGTAATATTGCCATCTTCAATTTTAATTTTGTGTGTCGGGCCAGGATCGGGGCTGTACTCATGATCCCAAAAGGTGTCTGCATGGGCCACAAGTAATACCTTGTTGAGTCTGGCGCCTCTTACATACAGGAATCTATTCAGACCTTCGCTACGATAAATTGCGCCGGGGATTTGCAGAAAGCGATCGAACACGCCGTCGGCGCTTCCCAACGGAATTTCCAAAAAACTTCTCAGAACTTCTATGGGATTAGCGTCATCATATCCTTTCAATAGTTACCTCCTCTGAAACAGAACTCTCCCTGGCGGTCGAAATGGCGCCATCGTCAGTTTCCCTATTCTAATTCGGTCGAAAATACCTTTAGCAAGGTATGGAATGGTCCCCCGGTGTTTGAATTTCACGGCATTTTCAGATTAGTGTACGCTGAATGATCAGCAACTGTATTTGTGAACGGTAAAAGGCCTTTTCATAGTACACAACAAGTTTCGCGCAAAATTCCTTCATCTGGGCATCAGTCAGGGCTCCTTTCCGTCATGATGGTCGGATTATCCCCCGGACGTGTGTCAAATAAGGACACACGTTCCGAAATATTTTGTTGCAAAAGATTTTTTAAGCGATATTCGTAAAATACTACTGCAATAAACGAATTATATTTTAGAGACCAAAACAGTTTGGTTTGCTACATGTCGAAAAATTTATTCCCCCTCTTTTACCGCCACCACCGATTCCAATAGGGGGCGGATAACACTCCGTATATTTTTTGCCATCTCAAACGCTGATCTAACTTCGCTTTCGTCAATAGGTTCCCAATCCCCTGGATAACGCGATTCGATGGAATAACGATTGAGCGGTTGCACGTCTTGAACTTGTACGGTCAAGGTCTCGACCTCTCGCAACAGATTGAAAAGAACAACCAGGTCATGGGTTCTCGGGAAATCAATGCCACGGAAGATCAGAAGGGCCTTTAGATATTTTTCAACGCATTGCTGGCAATGATAAGAAACGGTGTCGAAAGGGCAATTCTCTTTTAGCGTCAGCACATACTCGGCGTTGCGGAAATCATTGTCCGCTTTTGCCACCCAGCGCCGGACTTCAGCGGCAATCTCAGGCCGCGTGCTCATAGATGACCTTTCCCTCCCGTTCGACCTGTCGGGCAATTGACCCGGCAATGTTTTTCTGCCGTTCGTATTGTTCCGGAGTGAGCACGATGACGTCCATGGGGACGCTCCGGTCCGCCAGCAGCATATCGATTTCGTTGGCTTTCTGTCGTGTTGAGCCTTCAACTTCCATTACGATCAGAAGATCTAGATCACTGTCCGGGCCGGGGCGCCCGCCGGCATAGGATCCAAAGAGGATGATACGTTGAGGGTGGAATTTGGGAACAATACGGCGTTTCACCTCATCGAGAACCTTTTCTATTTCACTATGCATAGACATCCTCCCGGAACGACCAAAAATACCGTCAACATCGAGCCTGATTTCTAGTCCACAGATGCTTTGCAGCCCCGAAACGGTTTCGGTGGTTTCATGCCTCCCCGTTTCGCATTGCTCTTATAATAGTATGTTACTCTTCTGGAGTCTATTCGTATTGATCAGCCGCCTCAGGGATTTGGGTACTAGCGCCTTTGTGGCAAAAAGATTTCTTTCTGGTGGTTGAAATGACCTGTCTTTAATAGATCTGTCTCATTGTAATTCCTACGTGTGTCAAATAAGGACACACATTATCGAATTATTTTGAAATATGTTCAGTTTTTTCCAAAAAACAGCCGGTCCTAGATCATTTCGACATTGACATGGCTTATTCACAACAATTCATTCAACTGATCGGCTGAAAGTCTGGCCAGCTTCAGTATGTGGGAAAGGGCGGAGCGCTTTGATAATCTTATCGAACGAGAGGCTTGGGGTCTTGCTCATACCGCAAGTTCAATGACTTCTGAGTTTCGGCTGAGGATCTGATCATCCTCAACAGGCTCCAGATACAGTTCGATCGCTTCCCTGATATTATTTAGCGCCTCTTCCCTGCTGTTCCCCTCGCTAATACAGCCCGGAAGGGAAGGCGCGATTGCGGTATAGCCGCCTTCTTCGCTTGGTTCCAGCACAATTTTGATTAGCATGGCAAACTCCCGTTTCGCATTGCTCTTATAATAGTCTGTTGCGCATCCGGCGTCTATGCGTAATGATTTGCGGCTTTTACATGCTCTTTTCTTAACTCTAGTGGAAAATCGTTCCCTGAAAAACGCTGAGTAGGTCCCGACTCATGTGAAGGGCCAACCCGGTGACCGTTAAGGGGAAGGGAAAATCTTTCCTGAATGTGTCAAGCAGCTTCCAGACCGAATTCTTGCCGTCTTTTTCCGTATATACGGGAAACCCGGCCGCCTCGATCGCCTCAAGATCCCGATAGATGGTTCGGGACGGAACAGCCATCTCCTATAACCGAGGCGTCATCTGGACCATTTTCAGCTAGATCTGATGAATATCGACAGACCTGGACGAATGCGAATCGACACTTTGATTTTCACCACTGTCTAAGATACCCTATCCATAGCACAGGGGCGCCCAAACGCTTAGACAAGACTCTGAAGAATCAATCAATTTTTTGGCTGTGCCATCAAGGGAAGAATTTCAAATAAATATTGACTTTTTCTCCAACAAAGTTAACTTTTGATCATGAATGTAGTAGAAAAAGATAACATGATTACCTCTATCCTAATGGATGAATATAACCATTGCCAGGAAATACTGGGCGAGCTTCTAAAAGGCATAGCGGATTGTCCCAAAGGAACTTTGAATATTCAAAGGAGGACTATTAACGGCAAAGTTTATGCCTACCCATATCTGGTTTATCGTGAAGGTAGCAGGGTTATCAAGGTATACATAAGAAAAGATACGTGGCCCGGGTTAAAGGAAAAGCTCGAACTCCGCAATAAGCTTATCCACGAGACCAAGCCATATAAAAATCGTATTCGATACATAGAGAAAATACTTGGAATTTCCAGAAATAAACATACCGGCAAAGATACCTCTCCCTGACCATATTCATGAACTTTTTGCGGAATTATGCTCAGTTGGATTTTTTAAGGAGTCCGCTCTTATCGGAACGTGGGCCATAACTTTCTATAGAGCCGTTTATGGTATTATTCCAAGAGCATACACGTCAGATATTGATTTGGCCGTCCGGCTTGCGCTCAAGAAAAAACCCGTTGTAAGAGTAGACTTGGCAGAGGTTTTCAGGAAGTTAGGTTACACATCAAATTTGGTTACGGGAGGATTACAACGATTCTTTCGACTAGGATACAACGTGGAATTTCTCGTCCATGACAGGCGGCTGAAAAAAGAACCAGATGTTGTTCAGATCCCGGAATGGAATATCAATGCGCAACCACTGCCTTTCATAAGATTATTACTCGAAAATACGCAAAAGATTGGCGCTGAAAACTGTTATGTTCGCATTCCCATTCCCGAGGCTTTCTTTTTTCACAAGTTGATCATAGCTCAAAGAAGGCAACTGGCGGAGAAACGGGAAAAGGATCTCGGACAATGTAAGGCGTTATCTGGGATTCTTATTGACGAGAGATTGCGACACATTGTTACAAACCACCGATTAAGTAAAGATACCAGAAAAAAAATTAAGCGATCCTGTGAGAAGATAGATTTCCCATACGACCATCTTGAACAATGGTTTTCCTTTGTTCCTACCGTGTAACGAAATGCCTGGACTCTCTTTCCAGCAGGAAAACCGAAGTATTGAAGATGGCGCTCAGGGAATCGAACTAAGCCTTTCGGTCTAGACATTCTAATCCGGAAACAAGGAACATCTCATGATTGGCGCAATTGCAGGTGACATAATTGGTTCAGTGTACGAATGGAACAACATAAAGACCAAGGATTTTGAGCTGTTTTCTCCCAAGTGTCTCTTTACTGACGACACGATTCTAACCGTAGCGTTGGCGGACACTATTTTGACTGGCGCAAGCTATATCGATAACATGAAGAAATTCTACCATTGGTATCCTGACGGTGGTTACGGTGGCAGTTTTCATTGTTGGGCTCAAAGCAGGAACCCAGAGCCCTATGATAGCTGGGGGAATGGAGCCGCTATGCGGATAAGCCCCGTCGGTTACGCATACAACGATCTCGATACAGTCCTTCGGAAAGCGTCTGAATTCACTGAAATCACGCACAATCATCCTGAAGGGATAAAAGGAGGACAGGCAACGGCGGTGGCGATACTTCTTGCCCGACAGGGACGGTCGAAGGCCGAAATTAAAGATTTCATAGAGACAACGTTTCAATATGATTTAAGCAAACATGTAGATGAGATTCGCCCGACATACGAGTATGACGTTTCCTCGCCGGGTACCGTCCCGCAGGCGATCCGCTCATTCATTGACTCTTCGGATTTTGAAGACGCGATCAGAACAGCGGTTTCACTAGGCGGGGACACTGACACGTTGGCCTGCATTACCGGCAGTATCGCTCAGGCCTTTTATGGTGGCGTCCCGGACCCAATCGTCAAGAAGGTTTACGAGATTCTCGACGAGCGCCTCGGGAATATCACCAGAGAGTTCATGAAGAAATATGTAGCTCCCTAAAGGAGTTGTACAATCTGCCGATTAGCTCTGACCGGATTTCATCCAAAAAATTCTTCAAAAACGGTTGTCAAAACTCACATTCCGCACTCGAGTACATGGCTTTGATTGATTTTTCCACGCGAGGACGCGCGGGACAAGTCATTTGAAACGTGATAGGAATGGAGTGCGCTTTTCAAGATCAACCAGAGATACAAACACAAGCGTCTTGGTTTTACAAATCGCAAGCGACTTTCCCGAAACGTTATAGACGATCACTAGTTTTATAAAGGACACTGGAATCATGGATAACGACCTGATTAGGCTGAAATCGGCCTTAGAAGCTAAATTTAAGGATCGCTTCAGGATGCCCCATATAAAGTTCGGGGTTGGAGGACCACTGACGATACTCGTCGCCGTGGTAGCGCTCGTAATTATCTTCTACAACTTCTTCTTCGTTTACGTGCGACCCTATGAGTACGGGATCAAAGTGGTTCGAGTTGGTCTAAGCCCCGGCGTTCATAAAGAAGTTTATCATGCGGGTCTTTCTTTTATACTGCCATTTGGGTTGCAGCAGATGTTCCGGCTTCCCAAAGGTATCCAGGTGCTGGAGTTGACCAACTCTCCCGGAACCGCGGCAAAAGACGCCAGAAAAGACCGGGCAGCTCATATTCAGACCTCGGATGGCTTTTTCGTCGACATAGACGTGTCGATTCTTTATCACATAAAGGACCCTTACCTGGTTTTTACCACCATCGGACCAGGAACCCTTTTCGAAGACAACGGTATCATCCCCAAGGCCGAGCCGGCCCTGAAAGAAACCCTGGGAAAGTTGACCACTGAAGATTTCTATAATAGCCCGATCAGGGTCCAGAAAACGGAAGAGGCCAAGGATATGCTCAACCACGAGTTGAATTCGAAAGGAATCGAAGTGGACCAGGTACTCATACGTTATTTCAAGTACAGCCAGGAGATCCAGAAAAACATCGAGGAAAAGAAGCTTCAGGATCAAATGGTGTTCACCAATCGGGCGCAAGCCCGGGCGGCCAAAGAAGAGGCTGAATTGAAGAAAATCACTCAGGAGGGGATGGTCATCTCCGCCGTCGAAATGGAAAAGGGCAACGCCTATGTCACCCGTAAGATTGCCGAAAAGGATCTTTACGTACGCAAGATGACAGCCGAGTCTGACCTTCTGGTGAAACTGGCGGAAGCGGAACGGGAGCGTCTGAAAAATGAAGCGTTGAAAGGGATTGGGTCCGAGCGCATGGTGGGATTAAAAATGGCGGACGCCTACAAGGGACTGGATGTAATCGTGCTACCCAGCGACGGTCCGCATGCGGTCAACCCGTTAAACCTTAATAACGCCCTGCAATTATTTGACGTTCGCAAAGGAGGCGCCCAATGAAGCTCCTTGTATTGGCATTTATAGGGTTGCTCATGGTCTCCCTGGCCGGCTGTGTTCCCCATACTACTGGGGCAACGGAGGTCGGAGTCCGAACCCACAAACTGGCTTTTTTCGGTCAAAATGGAGTTGAGGATCGGGTTTACCCTCCAGGCGCCACTTACTTCTTCTTGCCGTTTGTCAATGACTGGAATGTTTTTGACACTAAGCTGCAGAACCTGGAGATGACATATTCTAAAACCAGGGGAGACCGTAAAGCTCAGGACGACCTCGTGTTCAAAACCGTAGACGGCAATGACATAAGTCTTGATGTGATCATTGCCTATCGTATCGATGCGAACAAGGCTCCCTATATTCTTCAGTATGTGGCGAGCGACGACGCAACCTTGCGGGATAAGATTGTTCGAACTGTCGCCAGGAGCAAACCTCGGGACATTTTTGGCGAGCTGAAGACAGAGTCTTTCTACGTGGCTGAAGCCCGAGAGACTCAGTCAAACAAGGCCAAGGAAGCGCTTCAGCAAATCCTCGGGCCCATGGGCATCGTCGTGGAAAAAGTAATGACCAATGACTATCGTTTCAACCCCGAATATACAAAGGCCATTGAGGATAAAAAAGTAGCTGATCAGCAGGTCGAGAAAAACAAATCCGCTCAGCACGCCGCCCGTGAACAATATAAGCGTAAACTCGAGGAGGCCCGGGGAGAAGTCAACAAAATGGTTGCCGACGCCGATGGCCAATACCAAAAGGACAAAATTAGAGTGGATGTTTACCAGGAAAAGCAGCAGCTTATTGCAAAGGCCATCAAGGCGGAAGGCATTGCCGAATCGAAGGGGATCCAGGAAATGAATAACGCTCTCGCCGGTCCGGGCGGTGAAGCGATTGTAAAGCTGAGAATCGCAGAGGCGCTTCAGGGAAAGCGTATTATGCTGCTTCCGGTGTCAGAGGGCGGGATGAATCTCAAGACAACCGACATTAATCGGCTGATCGAAACTTTAGGCATGAAGTCGCTCTCCGGTAAGCAATGACAGCAAGAATTCTTGTGACATGGGGAGTAATTGGGACGAGTCAAAAAATATGCGAGATCAACAAGTGAGGCAGGCATTAGCTTCCATCAGGCAAGCCGGCGGTATAAGTTCATAAAATGAGAATAATCGACAACAACATCCTGTTTTCCGCCACGGATCTCTGCAATTTTCTTGAATGTGAACATCTGACGACTTTGGACAAAATAAACCTCGTAACTCCCCTTACCCAAACTCCAGATGGCGATGAAGCCCTGCTTTTTCAGAAACAAGGGCTTTGAACACGAACAGTCCTACCTGCGAAAACTGGCGGACAGCGGAATAAACCTGATGGACCTGTCGGAAGTTCGGGGAAGCCCGCAAGCCAGGGCCGCCGCCACGCTTGAAGCCATGAAGAGTGGAGCGGACATAATCTTTCAGGGAACACTGTTCAAAAACAACTTGTACGGACATCCGGATTTTCTTCGAAAAGTCCATACGCCCTCAAATTTAGGCAGGTTTAGCTATGAGGTCATGGACACGAAACTGGCCAGAAACCCCAGGACATATTTTATCATTCAACTGTGTTTTTATTCGGACTTGCTGGCCGATTTACAGGGTTTCCGACCTCGCATGACTCACGTTATATTAGGGGACAAGACTGAACTCAACTTCAAGGTCGATCAGTTCAACCAATACTATCAAACACTGAAAGAACGTTTTCTTGATCGTATGTTTCACGATGTGGACACATACCCTGAAGCTAACGAACACTGTGATATGTGCCGATGGCGTGGTCTTTGTGAAGATCAATGGCAAAAGGATGATCACCTCAACCAGGTAGCCAATATTACAAAAATCCAGATAAAGAAATTACGCTCAGCCGGGATTCACACTCTGGCGCAACTGGCTGAACATGACGACCATGTAAAAATACAAAAGCTGGCCGCAGATACCCTGATTAAGCTTCGTCATCAGGCTTATTTGCAAACCAGGAAGCGAACCACAGGGGCCAATGAGTTAGAACTGCTCCCACTGGATCGCCGATGGTATTCGAGGGTTTTATCGACTGCCAAAGCCGGACCCTGGCGATCTCTTCTTTGATATGGAGGGTGATCCGCTTGAATTAAACGGCCTGGAATACCTGTTCGGGGTGTATTATCGCGATGGAGACGAGCCCAAGTTCCAGAAGTTTTGGGCCCACAATCGTGATGAGGAAAGAAAAGCGTTTGAAGCGTTCATGGATTTTGTGGCTCAGCGGTTTAAAAAAATATCCATCCGCCCATATTTACCATTACGCCAGTTATGAAGAATCCGCCCTCAAGCGTCTCATGTGTCTGCACGGGATAAGAGAAGCCCAGGTAGATGACCTGCTCCGCCGTCGAAAACTCGTTGATCTTTACAAAGTGGTTATAGAAAGCGTCCGTGTCTCGGAACCAAAATACTCTATAAAAAATCTCGAAACGTTTTATGCGGAAAAGCGTTCGGGTGACGTAAAGAACGCTAAGTCGAGCATCGTCTTCTATAATAGGTGGCTGCAAACAGCGGATGACAAAATTCTCGACGAGATCGCCAAATACAACCATGAGGATTGCCGTTCAACTTATCTTCTCAGGGAATGGCTACTTACTTTCCGGCCGTCAGATTTGCCATGGATGAATCAAACCCAGCCAGGGGACGATAAAAAAACCCGTTCAAAATCCGACCGTCAGATTAAACTGGAAGCGACACTCGAGTCGTACCGTAAATCCTTGCTTGAAGACCACACGATCAATCCAGAAGATAGAGCTTTTCGTGAACTCGTTTTCTATTTGCTGGACTTTCATCGACGTTGCGAAAAACCCGCGTGGTGGTCCATTTTTTCAAGGATGGAGATGGCGGATGAAGATCTGATCGACGACCCGGAGTGTATCGGAGGAATGACTCTGGCCAGGGGCCAAAAAAAGATAGACCCGAACGCTGGAGGGGTTGTTTATCAATATCCGGAGCAGGAGTTCAAACTTGGGGAAGGTGACAAGTGTGTGTGCGCGGGTGCCTTCAAGGAAGAATTCAGGATAGTTCGTATTGATGAAAATGAACGGCTAGTCCAGGTAGAGTCCGAATCTGGAGAGGCGCTACCGGAAAAGCTGTCCGTCTCAACAGGCGGCCCGATCAGGACCGGTTCATTGACCAAGGCTGTGTTCAGGTTTGCGGACAGCATAATTAGTGGGGACAAACGCTATGCGGCTCTTGAGTCTATCCTGAAGAGATCGATACCGAATATAACTCACCACTCTGCGGGGCAGCCGATTGTCGACCCCCAGGAGCCTGATCTCAAGGAAATTATTGAAGCTGTGGCCGGTCTTCGCAACAGCTATCTGTTCATTCAAGGCCCTCCGGGAACGGGCAAGACCTATACCGGGTCTCACATCATTGCTGAACTACTGCGCAGAGGATACAGAGTAGGGGTCTCTTCCAACAGCCACAAGGCGATAAATAATCTCTTGAAACATGTTGAGTTGCGAGCCGAAGAAATCGGTCTGCAATTCGAAGGTCTCAAAAAATCTACTGACAACAAAAATTCGTGGTTCCAGGGCAAATTCATAGAGGATGTTACGAGCAACAAGGAAATCTATGAGTCCAAAGCTCGCTTGGTGGCGGGAACGGCATGGCTTTTCGCCGGGATGGATCAAAACCTGGATTTTCTGTTCGTAGATGAAGCCGGGCAGGTTTCACTGGCCAATCTTGTAGCAATGGGCCTCTCAGCTAAAAATATTGTTCTCCTCGGTGATCAGATGCAGCTTGGGCAGCCGATTCAGGGAGTTCATCCAGGAAGATCCGGTGAATCAACCCTGGAATACCTGCTCGATGGAGAGGCTACCATTAAACCGGATAGAGGTGTGTTTCTGGATGCCACGTGGCGAATGCGTCAGGACGTTTGTCAGTTTATTTCAGAAGCGGTTTATGACTCCAGGTTGAGGCCTGAAAAACGCAATCAGAATCAGCGCCTTTTATTGAATGCAGACGCTCACGAGTGTCTTAAGCCGTCGGGAGTGAGCTTTGTTCCGATAGAACATGATGGTTGTTCCCAGAAAAGCCAGGAAGAGGCCGATCTGATCAAAGAGATGGTGGCCAGTCTTGTTCGCCAGTCGTATCGGGATCGGAACGGAAACGAACAGCCCATCACGCTCGAAAACATCATGGTGGTAGCGCCGTACAACATGCAGGTGAATCTGTTAAAGCGGGTCCTACCGAAAGGGGCCAGAGTCGGGACTGTGGACAAGTTTCAGGGACAGGAATCCGAGGTTGTCATAGTCTCGATGACCACTTCGAGCGGCGAATATCTGCCACGCCGCATCGAATTTCTTTATAGCAAGAACCGTCTGAATGTCGCCATTTCCACGGGCAAGAACGCTGTCCATACTCGTGGTCAACCCGTTGTTGCTCAGCATCAAGTGCAACACGATAGAACAGATCGAGTTAGTAAATACTTTGTGTTGGGCCAGGAATTACTCTAATCAGGGGCAATCCCCGGCCCTATCCGAAAAAGGGACATATCATAAGGCCTGATAATAGATGTTCCTTTGTAAGCTAAAGACCATTCATTGTCCCAGCCTTTCACAAACCTGCTTCAGCGGGGGATTTTCCGCACTCTTTCAGAACAGTGTTTCTCAGTCTCAATAACCTTGAGACTGTTTCATTATGATGTTTGTCCCAGGATCTGCTCAATTCTTTTACCCACTCTACAGCCGCCTTTTTTGCGTTTGCCGGAGCAGGGTCTATTTTTGAAGAATATGCGGAATACAATTCCTCGAGTTTGGTTTTTCTTTCTGGATTCTTAAACTTTTGGACTATTTCGCGGCTCTTGAGCATGTACTCAATCAGAGCGTCGCATGGGGTCAATGCCGCACGAGGTTTAACCGCCTGCGAACTGGAATCCTCTTTGAACCGAAGAGGCTGGTTCGAATCAAGCTGCTGACGGGATTGATCTAAATTTTGACGCTGTTTTTTAAGCTCAGCCACTTGAGCGCTGAGTTGGTCATTCTTGACCTTGAGTTTACCAACTTCGACTTCCAGTTGTTTATATGTTTTTGACAGCTCTTCGTTTTTTTGAGCCAAGCTCGAGGTGTCTTTCTTGTATTGATCAGATTCCGCGGAAAGGGCCGAGTTCTTATCTTTCAAAGAATCCAACTCTTTTGTTAGTCCTGATTTTTCAATTGTGAGACGCTCATTTAACTCGGAAAGACTTTTATTTTTAGCGGTCAGATCGGACAATTGAGTTTTTACGTCCTCAAAATCCTTCTTGGATGGTCCACAACTTGTCAAAGACCCCAAGAACACCAGACACAGGATCATTACCAAGCATTGCTTTCCGGTCATAAATGTGATCTCCTTTCAGTTGGCGGGCGCTGAAGTTTCGATGCTTTATTAACGGGTACTGTCTATCACCAGTTCTCGTAAAAGCAAAGCCGAGATTTGCAGTTTTGGCGCCTCCCGTTGTTAGAACCTCAATTATAGCGTATAATTTGCTTCAAGTATTTCTGAACTCCAAACCACATTTTAGATGGGCCATGCTATGAAAACTCTGACGTATTGGAATCTCCGATGGTTGTTGGTCCCTGTCCTGGTGACTCTTGCCGGATGCTCGAAGGGAAATGAGACGCTCGTTACTCCTCCTCCTCCCGAGGTGACAATAAGTCTGCCGGTAAAACAGGATGTCACTGACTATCTCGAATTCACCGGTAATACAAAAGCGGTTGAATCAGTTGAGATCAGAGCGAGAGTACAAGGTTTCCTGGATAAGATGAATTTTGAGCCCGGTCAATACGTCAAAGCCGGAGATCTCCTGTTCGTAATTGATCCTCGCCCTTTTCAGGCCCGGGTTGATCAGCAGAAAGCCGCTCTCAAGGTCAAGGAGGCTGCGTACAATCTGGCTCAGGTGAAAGAGGAAAAATCCGCTAATCTGCTAAAGACGTCCTCTATCTCAGAAATAAGCTTCCTGGAAGACAAGGCGAATCGAGACATGGCTTTGGCCCATGTGGGAGCGGCAAAGGCTGATCTCGAAGAAGCCCAACTTCAGCTTGATTACACTCAAGTGAAATCACCGATAAATGGAAGAGTGGGACGCAATCTTGTCGATTTAGGCAATCTGGTGGGAGCCCAGGAGAAAACATTGCTGACCACAGTAGTAAACGACAGTTCGATATACGCCTATTTTAATCTCAGCGAAAACGATCTTCTGATGTTGACCCGTCTCTATGTTAATAAAAATGCTAAAGATGACTCCCATAAGCCTGAAGCGCCATGTTTCCTGGGGCTTGCCGATGAGAAAGATTTTCCTCATGAGGGTAAGATAGATTTTGTCGACACACAGGTGGACCAGAGCACAGGGACTTTGATGGTTCGGGCCGTGTTTAATAATAAGGACGGCCTGCTCCTTCCCGGTTTGTTCGTAAGATTGAGAGTGCCTCTCAAAAAGAGGGAAGCCCTCCTCGTTCCCAACCTTGCGCTGGGAATAGATCAGGGTGGTCGATACCTCCTCACTGTGAATTCGGATAATGTTGTTGAGCAACGACCTGTGAAAATTGGTCAGCAGGTAGGTAGCTTAAGGGTTATTGAATCAGGCCTCAAACCGGATGATTGGGTAATTGTTAATGGACTTCTATCGGCAAGACCAGGTGGTAAGGTAACCCCCATCAAAGCGCCAATACCGTCTCCGGAATCGACCGGTAATTCATCCGGAAGCAAGGCTCAGGAATAGTGAGGGACGCTCCATGCTAAGTCGGTTTTTTATACATCGGCCGATCTTCGCGTCGGTCATCTCGCTCTTGATCGTTTTGGCAGGAACTACATGTGTATTCATCCTTCCTGTCGCGCAATATCCGGACATCACGCCTCCGGTCGTCCAGGTAAAGGCTTATTTTCCAGGGGCTGACCCCAAAGTAATCGCCGACACGGTAGCTTCCCCAATTGAGCAGGAAATCAACGGCGTTGAAGGCATGCTTTATATGTCGAGCACGAGCGCTGCTGACGGTTCCTACACTCTGAATGTGACCTTCGAGCTTGGCACAAATATTGATATGGCCACGGTTCTAACCCAGAACAGGGTAGCCTCAGCTATTCCAAAGTTGCCTCAGGAAGTGCAGCGTCAGGGTGTAACAACCAAGAAGGTTTCGTCCGCTCTGGTGGCGGTGCTATGTGTTTATTCTCCGGACGGGCGCTATGACGATCTATATCTTACCAATTATGTAAGCCTCAGGATTAAAGATGAACTGAGTCGAATAAAGGGAGTTGGGAACGTAGATGTGTTCCCGCAAAAAGACTATGGAATGCGTCTATGGCTGGACCCCAGCAAAATGGAGTCTCGAAGCATCACTACCAATGATGTGGTGGACGCATTGCAACAGCAAAACGTTCAGGTAGCCGCAGGTACCATAGGACAACGCCCTAGTCCTAAGGGCCAGGATTTTCAGTTGAATGTGAATACCTTGGGCAGACTCTCCGACGAATCCCAATTCGAAAACATAATAGTCAAGACCGGCGAAGGTGGCAGACTTACGCGTGTCAAGGACATAGCCCGAGTAGAATTGGGGGGCAAATCATATGACACGTTTTCAATATTCAACGCAAAGCCGGCCGCTACAATGATTATCTACCAGTCTCCTGGGTCGAACGCCATGCAGGTGGCGGATGACGTCAATAGAGTAATGGATCGCCTGAAAAGTGAATTTCCGCCTGGCCTGGAGTTCAAGGCCATCTACGAAATTTCACGTTTCATCAGTTCGTCGATTCATGAAGTTATCAAGACATTATTTGAAGCTTTTATACTTGTCTTTATCGTCGTCTTTATTTTTCTCCAGGACTGGCGAGCCACTTTGATTCCAGCCATTACCATTCCTGTATCACTTGTAGGGACTTTTGCGGTAATGGCCATGCTTGGTTTTTCGATCAATATGGTAACCCTGTTCGGCATGGTTTTGGCCATAGGTATTGTGGTAGACGACGCTATTGTAGTCGTCGAAAACGTTGAGCGAAATATGAGCCAGTTGGCCCTTGGCCCAAAAGAGGCCGCAATAAAAGCGATGGAAGAAGTGACTGGCCCGATAATCGGCATCACACTGGTCCTGATGGCGGTATTTGTGCCTGCGGCTTTCATGGGAGGAATAACCGGGGAACTCTATCGACAGTTTTCGCTGACGATTGCGATCACGACTTTATTTTCAGCGATCAATGCGTTGACTCTGAGCCCAGCTTTGTGCGCTATACTTCTACGGTCGGGTCATGGCCGTAAAAACATCTTTTTCAGGGGGTTCAACAGAGTATTCGACAGAATTACACTTACCTATTCAAATATTGTAGGGATTAGCCTCCGGCGGGTCGGGCTGGCGATGGTCCTTTTCACAGGGCTGGTTGCGCTCACTGCGCTTGGGTTCATCAAAGTTCCAACCGGCTTCGTGCCTCTTGAAGATGACGGTCTGATTCTGGTCAACGTTCAGATGCCGGATGGCGCGAGCCTTGACAGAACTGAGGCCATAGTCCGAAAAGTAGGGTCAATTTTATCGGGTACGGAAGGCGTGGCCAGCTATGGAGTGTTAGGGGGTTATTCCATGATCGATGGAGCGGCCCCAAACCTCGCGACTTTTTTCGCTCCTTTGACCCCATGGGATGATCGAGAGAAGAAGGGCAGAAGCAGAGAAGCTATTATTCAGGAGTTGACCTCAAAGTTCAGGAAGATCGAGGACGGGATGGTTTTTGCCTTCACACTGCCGCCGATCTTTGGGCTAGGGACAGGGGGAGGTTTCGAACTGCAACTCCAGGACAAGTCAGGGTTGGGTCTGAACGCCTTGCAAAATTACTGGCGCCGTTCTCGCCAAGGCTGCAAATGAACAGCCGAGTTTTACGAATGTTGTTTCAACATTTCGGGCCAATGTTCCGAATGTATTCGTGGATGTGGACCGTGAAAAAGTCCAGAATCTCGGGGTTTCGCTTCAAACGGTTTTTGACGCCATGTCCGCTTATCTTGGCTCAGCGTATGTTAATGATTTCAACAAGTTCGGAAGAACCTGGCAGGTAAAGGTCCAGGCTGATACTGCTTTTCGAAGCAAGCCGGAGGACATTTTACGATTGCAGGTTCGGAACAAAGACGGAAAGATGCTGCCTCTAGGCGCCATGGCTACCGTCAGGGATTCTGTGGGACCATTAAAGGTTGACAGGTACAACCTGTATGCGTCAGCCAAGGTGATGGGTGCCCCAGCCCCTGGTTACAGTAGCGGGCAGGCGCTTAACAGCATGGAAAAACTCGCTAAAATCAAGCTGCCTGTCGGGATGGGCTATGAGTGGACAGCTATGGCTTACCAGGAGAAGAAAACAGGTAATCAGGCTTTCGTTGTATTTGGTCTGGCGATACTGGTGGTCCTTTTGATCTTGGCGGCTCAATATGAAAGTTGGGCCGATCCGTTCTCGGTCGTCCTTGTGGTTCCAATGGCTGTTCTTGGCGCTGTCATAGCCTTGCTGATTCGTCACATGGATAACAACATTTATACCCAGGTCGGTTTGGTTCTGCTCGTCGGGCTTTCCGCCAAGAACGCGATCCTCATTGTTGAATTTGCTAGAGAAATGAGGGCCAAAGGCATGGGAGTCCTTGATGCGGCGATAGAGGGTTCCAAACTGCGCTTTCGGCCTATCCTTATGACCTCTTTTGCATTCATTACAGGAGTCCTGCCGCTGGTTGTAGCGACCGGCGCAGGGGCGGTAAGCAGGCAGGCCCTTGGGACCGCCGTGTTTGCAGGCATGTTGGGAGCGACTATTCTGGGAGTATTTTTCACTCCTGTCCTGTATGTATTCATGCAAAAGATCAGAGTTGGGTTGAGCCGAAACTCAGATGGATCAGTTGGTCTCAAGGAAGAAAAGTGAGTTGGATATATCTGGTTTTTGCCGGATTATTTGAAATAGGTTGGCCTATCGGTCTTAAATTGGCCCAAGGGGCAGATCGACGCTTGTTTGGGATCGGTTTGGCCATAGTATCCATGATAATCAGTGGAGCGCTGCTTTGGCTGGCGCAAAAGCAAATCCCCATAGGCACATCTTACGCTGTTTGGACAGGCATTGGGGCAGGCGGAACATTTCTTGTAGGCGTCTGGTTCTTTGGAGACGTCGCTGGATTAGGGAAGTACCTCGGCGTGATACTGATCATCGCCGGGGTAATTACCCTGAAGCTTTCTCACTAAAACCCAATTCTAGTGATAGTCGTGTGTGCCCAATATTACCGGGATACCTGTTTTTTCCTCAACCATTTTTGCAAGGTCCTCGGGTTTGAAATAGGGACAGTCAGGTTTCGCAGACGCCATGCATGAGCTGAAATGAATCACGTCAGGTTTGAGTTCAGAGAGTTTTGCCGCCATGCCCAAAGTTGGAATTACAGTTCTTCCTGGACACTCACAAGCGACAAACGAAACAACAGAAGACGGTTCATCGAAACTCCCTTCACCTAAAGCGGCGGCCTTTAGGCATCGCCATTCTCCAGGGCAGCCGTAACCGCTCTCCATATAAGCGCCACATCCCACAACCGCGACCTTTTTCATATTGTCCCTCCTATAGGCTCATTTAAAAATATAATCTACGATATTTGTTGGTACAATAAAACCGAATTTCAATTCTACTTGTTCTGTCAGTAATCGTCAAATCTTGTGAATTAAGACCTAGCTTAGCAGAAGATTAAATGTGAAAACCATTGCTCAATTCTCATTGCGGCTTATTCATGGCGTAGAGCTTCAATCGGATGCAATCTTGACGCCTTATAAGCCGGATAAAAGCCAAAAAATACTCCGACGGCTGCGGAAAAGAATATAGCTATCAGCACGGTAAACGGATCAATGGACGCGGGCCAGCCGCTTGATCTTGCAAAAACGAACGCTCCAAATATGCCAATTATCGCGCCTATAAATCCGCCGTTCATTGTTCAGAACAACCGCTTCAATGAGAAACTGCCACAGTATGTCGGCTGATCTCGCTCCCACTGCCATACGAATTCCTATCTCTCGAGTGCGTTCAGTGACGGAAACCATCATGATGTTCATTATTCCGATTCCACCGACGAGAAGTGAGATAGCGGCGATAGCCCCCAGGAGAGTGGTCATTATGTTGAGGCTCTTTTGCGCTGTGGCCAGGATCTCGGTCAAGTTTTTAATGGTAAAATCCTTTTCCTGATTCTTGCCTATCTTGTGACGCCGGGTGAGCAAGTCATCGACTTGCTTTTCCGCTTCCTGGATAAGAGATATGTCTTTCGCTTGCACTATTATGGCCTGGATTTCATCTGTAAAAGGAGTGCCAAAAAGCCTGTATTGAGACGTTCTGAGCGGCGTAAAGACTACATCATCCTGGTCGTCGCCCCTTGGGGATTGTCCTTTCCGATCCAGGACCCCGACTACTGTAAATGGTACACTCTTGATCCTCACGACTTTGCCCAAAGGGAAGGTGTCACCGAAAAGATTTTCCACAACCGTTTGACCCATCACCACAACCTTAGCCGCACGCTTTTCTTCTTCTTTAGTGAACATGCGCCCTTGATTGATGTTCCAGTCCCGGATGAGAAAATTATTTTCGCTGGTCCCTGAGACGCGAGTTTGCCAGTTGCGATTCCCATAAACGACCTGGGTGACGTTACCCCACATAGGGGCAGCATATTTTACCGCTGGGCATTCCTTTAACATGGCCTCCGCATCTGAAGCTTTGAGTGTGTGAACCGACCCTGAACCAAGCCGGGCCCCACCCTGGATGGTCGCTCCCGGCACTACGATAATAAGATTGCTCCCGATGGAACGAATTTGATCGCCTATCATTTCGCGTGCGCCAGCGCCAACGGCGACCATTACGATAACAGCTCCAACACCAATCACAATGCCGAGCATGGTGAGGAGCGAACGCATGAGATTGACTCTCAGGGCGTCGACAGCGATTTTCACACCGTCAAGTGGACTAATCATAGTTGTGAACCAGTGTCATCAATTGCGTCATGTTAAAACCTGAACCTGAGACCTGAAGAAGCCGGACCTTGTTTTTTACTGGCAATTTCTTCAACAACCACCCTGTCACCAGGTTTCAAACGGTCGGAGACAATTTGGGTCATGCCCGTTCCGATGACTCCTATGTCAACATTTACCGGTATTAATGAATCCTTGCCTTCAAGTTTCCAGAGACGCCGTTGGCCAGCCTTTAGTGGAGGAACGTCAGAAGTCACCTTGGTCTTGTCCCGCGGAGAAAACAGGAAAGCTTGATCTGGAACCATAACAGCGTCTTTGACCTCATTAATGAGTATCTGAACTGTAGTTGTCATGCCGGGTCTAAGTTTCAGATCATCATTGTTCACATCAAGAATCACATTGTAGGTGACGACGTTCTGTTGAATCTGGGGGTCATTACGGATCTGAGTAACTGACGCAGTGAAAGTATCATCCGGAAAGGCCGGTACCGTGAAGACGGCTGTCTGTCCATTCTTGACCCGGCCAATATCGGCTTCATCGACACTCGTGTACACTTGCATACGCGTTAAATCCTCGGCTATCCTGAAGAGAACCGGAGTTTGAAAGCTGGCTGTTACGGTCTGACCAACATCCATATTTCTTGCAGTTACCACACCATTAACCGGCGCAATGATCCTCGTATAGTTCAGTTGAAGCTCGGCCTCCTTTAAATTCGCTTCAATCTGGCTCACCGTGGCTTTGTCAACTTCCACCTGGGCCTTGGCGGCTTCAACATTGGTTTCCGCAGTATCGTAGTCCTGTTGGCTGATGGCGTGCGTTTTTACCAGCTCCTCTTTCCGGTGTAGGGTCCGTACTTGGTCTACCACCGAGACCTCCGATTTTAGGAGTCCCGCTTTTGCCGACAGAAGGTTTGCTCTCATCTGCTGAACCTTCGCCGCGTAAGTATCGGGATCTATGAGCGCAATGAGTTGCCCTTCTTTGACTACAGACTCGAAATCAGCGTAAAGTTTTTTTATTGTTCCGGAAACTTGGCTACCTACCTGTACTTCGACCCTGGGTTTTATAGTGCCGGTAGAATTTATCTCTGCCTTAAGCGTGCCCTTTTCGACTGGAACGGTAACATATTGAGACGTGGTCTTCTGTTCTGTCGAACGCCAGAAAAAAAAGTAAACTGCGGAGAGCGCCGCAATAATGACAATCAAATATATAAGTTTTTTCAACGCTAGCCTCTTATGCGCAACATTGTAATGACGTATGACGTCTCACATCCCCGATATTCAATTTAATACATTTATTCCAAGAGTTGAAGCGTCGGCTCAGCTTCTGTCTAATGGGAGAGGCTGTGTGACGAGGTCAAACCTCGTCACACAGGAATGGATCTTGCGAAAAGAGCTACTTCTTCTGTGAGGATGGCTCCAGCAGTTCGAAGAGCCGTTTCATGCCAGGTGGGTTGTTAAACTCATTTACCAACTCGCTCATGGAGCCGGCCGTCGGAAGTGTGGGCCGATTGGGACAGGTCATTAACTCTGAAAAAAATTGATCAAAATAAGGTTGCGACAATTCAACTATCCAACCATGGTCTTCTCCTGAAAATCGTCCCGGCGAGGTTTTCAGGTCGCCTCGTGTTGGAGCTGCGCCATTAAAAACGGCGTCATATTGTTCACCGGGATCCCACCAGAGATTGTAAAGAGCTGGGAAGGCCAGATTCAGATTAGGCCCCAGCCATGTGTCCTTGGCTGTATACAGTAGTTTGAAGTTGTTTACTCGTAAACCACCAAACGCCAAGTCAGTTACATAGAAAAAATGGTCTCTGTTGGATGGCCCTTTGCCCAGTATGAATTCGCTGTTTTCAACGCCGTCAAACACGATGTCCTTGCCGTTATTATCTTTAAAAATGCGAGTCGGAGGCGTTCCTCCCGCCAGTTTTACAAATGTAGGCCACCAGTCCATGTGAGACATCATCTGGTTGGCTGTTGTTCCTGATTTTATATGCCCAGGCCACCATGCCATAGCGGGGACTCGATAGCCACCCTCATAGGAACTTCCCTTCATGCCGCGAAAAGGAGTGTAACCAGCGTCAGGCCAGGCGTCCACCCATGCTCCATTGTCGGTGGTCCAGACTACCAGGGTGTTTTCCGCTATGCCAGCGTCACGCACGGCCTGCATTATTTGACCCGAGTTGTCGTCAAGTTCCATCAGAGCATCCAGATAACGGCCGCCACCCGGAGATTTGCCTTTGAAACGCGGGGATGGATTGTTGGGGTTGTGCACTTTCATGAAACAGAGGTACATGAAAAAAGGCTTGTCATCGTTGGCGTGTTTCTTGATGTAATTCACAGCGTCTTCACGAATGACGTCATCTACTGTCGCAAGGTCTTCATAACCGAACTTCTTCTTAACAACTTTGGCAGGTTCCCCTGCTTTTCCTTCCCATTGGCTTAAATTGACCTTGCCCCACGATTCCATAAATTTTTTGTTATGTATCGGGAAATCTGGCTGCAAAGGAAGATAGTCGTAGGCGTACACGCCAGCGTAATACGGCAGCATGTAGCGCATTTCGTCAAAACCATGTTCAATCGGGAATGTTTCGGGGCGGTCACCTAGATGCCATTTACCCCACTGAGCTGTTTGATAGCCAAGTTTTTTGAGCGCCTCCGCTATGGTCGGGTCCTCTTTTTTCAGACCGTTCAGGTCACCCGGGGCCAAAACTGTGGAAAGAGCTGTCCTAAATGGGATTCTGCCGGTTATAAATGAAGCCCGGCCTGCGGTACAGCTTGCCTGCCCATAGTAGTTTGTGAAGCGCATTCCCTCTGAAGCGATTCGGTCCAGGTTGGGAGTGGGACAACCACGGTTTTCGCCACCTCCATAGCACCCCAAATCACCCCAGCCCACGTCATCAGTCATAATCATGATGAAGTTCGGCTTCTTTTGTTGGGCTGCCGAGGGATAGGAGAAACAAACTACCAGGGCTAATGTAATGGCTACTACAAATGCCATGGGGACCTTTATACCCTTTCGCCAATGCATTTCGACTACTCCTTTCCTATGTTTTATGAACACGGCGAAGCCCAATTAGTCATTAGGCTTGGAGACTCCGCAATCTGGAGCGAGACTCTCAATGGTTTTTATCAGTTCCCTGAATTGAATGGGTTTTGAAACATAACCGTCCATTCCTGCGTCTAAACACCTTTCTCTGTCACCTTTCAAGGCGTGAGCGGTCATTGCTACTACGGGTGTGTGAAAACCCAAACGTTCCTCATTCATACGAATGGTAGCTGTCGCCTCAAAACCGTCCATTTCGGGCATCTGAATATCCATGAGAACTATGTCAAATCTCTCCAGTTTCAATGCTTCTACGGCTTCTTTTCCAGTTTTGGCGAGTTTAACAGAGTGGCCCACCTTTTCGAGCAATCTAATGGTGAGCTTTTGGTTAATCGGATTATCCTCCGCCAAAAGTATTCTCAAGCAATGTTTGCTTTGAGGTATCAGGTTATGAGGCGGAAACGTCATTGGACTTTCGACTAATTTTCTTGAACTCAATACCGAGACGAGTTTGTCAAACAATTGTGATTGCTTGATGGGTTTGACAAGGTATTCGGATACCCCCATATTCCTCAACTTTTTCATATTGTCCGGTCTTCCTGCGGAAGTCATCATTATAATGGGCACGTTCGACATTTTTGGATCAAGTTTGATTTGGCGCGCGAGTTCAACTCCGTCCATTCCGGGCATTTGAACATCGAGAAGAATCAAGGCGAATAGTAAGTTGTCAATTTCGGATTGTCTTATAACCTCAAGGGCCTGAAGGCCCCCCTCCACCATTGTCGGCGCCATATCCCAACTCACGAGTGTATCCATGAGTATCGCCCTGTTGGTGGCATTGTCGTCGACAGCCAGAACCCTCACCTTTTTTAGTCCTGCTACTTCTGATGGAACCACACTTGTTTTTCGCCTTTTTTGGATTCCAAAGCGTCCGGAAAAGTGGAACACGCTTCCTTTGCCGAGCTCGCTTTCCACCCAAATCCTGCCACCCATCATTTCCACAAGGCGGGACGCTATGGCGAGGCCTAAACCTGTGCCGCCAAATTTTCTCGTCGTCGTCGCGTCAACTTGCTCAAACGGTTGAAATATCTTTTCCAGTCTCTCGTGGGGAATGCCGATCCCGGAATCGGCTATAGTAAAATGCAAGACGACTTCATCTTCTCGAATTGACAAGTTCTCCACTCGTAAGACGACTTCTCCGCTTTGAGTAAACTTTATGGCGTTAGACATTATGTTCACGACGATCTGTCTCAGGCGTTCATAATCTCCAATCACCAGTTGGGGGACGTCCGGGAGGACGTGACAGGCTACCTCGATGTCTTTGGCGCGGGCCTGCACAGAGAGTGTTCTGACCAAGTCTTCCAGATATTCTCGAAGGTTGAAATCCAGAAATTCCAGATCTATCTTGCCCGCCTCAATTTTGGAAAAGTCCAGTACATCGTTAATAATTTTTAACAGGGAATCGGCCGAAATCATCACAAGATCCAAATATTCACGCTGTTCATGCGTCAAGGAAGTATTTAGAGCAAGTTCGGTCATCCCTATGATCCCATTCATAGGTGTTCGGATCTCGTGGCTCATATTAGCGAGAAAAGCGCTCTTGGCGACATTGGCGGCAAGAGCTTTTTCTCTGGCGGCAATTAATTCGGTGACGTCAATAAATGATTCTATGCCTCCAACGATTTTTCCCGATTCATCAACCATCAGATCGGCGTTTTTCAGTATGGTCAAAACTTGTCCATTCTTGCTTTTCACAAGACAATGCTGCCTGAAAATCGGCCCAGACCTTTCCGGGGAGAAAAGGGAGCATTTGCTTTGGCATGGCTCAATGGCGAAAATCGTGCAAGGCTGACCAATGATTTCATCGGGGTTGAAACCGGTTATTAAACAAAACTCGTCATTTACACTTGTAATTCTGCGCTCAGCGTCGACAGTGACTATCGCTGTAGCCGCTGTGGAGAGTAATCTTTTTTGAAATTCGTTCGCTAGCCTAAGGGTCTCCATGGCTTTTCTGCGGTCTGTGATATCTTCATAGATATAAAAGCGCCCCCAGTAATTGTCCTTGTCGTCACGGATTTCTGCGCTGAAGCGTCTGATTGTCCTGCCATCGACAAGATCAATTTCGTCTTCCAGGATACGGCGCTCGTCGGCTGACTGGAGAGAAACGCATGATTCTGAAAAAGTCTGAGGCTCCTTCACCATGCCCGCGAAAGTGGCAATTAAGTCGCTGTTCCTAATCTTTCCTTGTCTGATGGGGTATTCGAGACTCTGGATACCCCATATTTCGCAAAATCGATTGTTGAAATATAAGATCCGATCTGTTTTGTGATCCACCACGAGATAAGCGAGAGGAGAAGAACTGGACATATGTCTCAGAAGAGCTTCTTTCCACCGAAGTTCGTCCTCCGTTCGTTTTCTGTCAGTGATGTTTCTGGCGATTGCCTGAAAACCGATGACCTGCTTATCTTCGGACAGAAATTGAACGTTTTGTCCGATCCAAATTACGGAGCCATCCTTCCTCGTCGCCGGGAATTCATAATATGTATTTGATCTTCTATTGGCCAATTGGGATTCGTAAAACTTTCGCACCTCAGCGACATTTTCTTCAGGAATCAATTCTGAGAAATGTCTCCCGATAAGTTCTTCCAGTTTATAGCCAAAAACTCTCAATGCGACCGGGTTTACAAACGAGAAATTGCCGTTAGAATCAGTCCGATATAGGATGTCATTGGCATTCTCAACAAATTGTCTGTATTTTTCTTCGCTTTGCTTTAACGCTTCTTGCGCCCTTTCACGCTCGTCAATTTCCTTCAATAAATTTTCGTTGGTTTTAGCGAGATCCGCTGTCCTTTCCTCCACGCGGCGCTCAAGAGAGCCATATGCGTCCGATAGTTGTCTGTAAAACTCCTGACGTTCACTATAACTCTTGCGAATCAACGCCAAACCCACCAGGAGGCCACCCATCAAGATCGCCACGATGGCTACCCAGAGGGAATAGGTGTGGCCAGCCAAATATCTGAACCTGGGAGCCACCGTGAGCAAATGGATGGCTCCATTCATTGATTTTTCCATGGCGATTATAACAGAGGTGGATTCTTCTTGACCTTTCCCCGGCCAGGTGGACTCAATTAGGCCGTTGTCGGGAAAGGAATCCGGGAGGATCGCAAGACTCGCCAGATTTTTCCCCACAAGGGCATGTGGCCCCAAAAAAATGGTTCCTTTAGCGTCTACCAGGCCACTGAAATTATCCTCTGTCTGGGGCTCGCTAAGCTGGATCTTCTTTCTGATCGCGTCTGGCTCCAGTTCCAGAAGAAGGTACCCTTTGTCTTGGTCTCGATACCTGAAAGCCGAAAATAAATAAATGGAACGCTTATTTCCCCGAGACACGAATCCGAGTCCCCCTCCAGGAAATTTCATGATTTCATGGCCGCTGTCGAAAAGTTGTTTGTCGATCCAGCTTATGTCCTCAAAGGAGAGGCTTTTGGCAATGACTTGATTCTCTCCGATGTCAAAAAAAGCCAACCCTTTGAATACCAGATAATTGTCTGACTTTACCGTTTTTTGAAGTTTGTTGAATTCATCATCAATACTCTCAATGGCTATCGACAGTCCGTATTCTTTGGACATGCCCAGAGATTTGCTGTGATAATAAGAGGTTAGCGGTTGGCTGGCCAAAATTGATTGCAACTCATTGATCCGCTGAGCCAGATACTCATCAAGTATGGCGGCTTTGCCACTACACTCCTGCACGAAGGAAGACTTCCTGGCTTCAACAAGTTGAGAAGATGTCTGATAAAGCCGAAACAGTATGTAGGCCATCGCAGCGTAAAGAAACAACAGAACCGCCACAAAAACCAAGACTGACGCACGTAGCTTTTCTTGACCGTTCGAGACTTTTTTAGGCTCGTTGAGCATGCGTTATCCCAGATTACTTAACGGCGTCCGGAAAATAATGTTTCATTGCTGGATAATATTCTCGAATGAGGCTTCCAAGTTGTCCGCTTTTCTTGATTTTGCCCAGGAATTCATTGAAGGAAGATCGCAACTCTGGTGAATCCTTGGGAAATCCAAATCCCATGAACTGAGCTTCAGTAATCGTTCCTAATACTTTTATCTGACCAGGGAACTTTACTAATGCCACCAAGGTGTCAGGGACATCAAGAATCGTGACCTCGGCAGCCCCTTTACCAGGACTCCCGCCAAATCGTTAAGAGAAATATTGTCCTTGTACAATGGGTAGGCGCCGGGCACATTGTAGAGGCTAAGATCTACACAGGTATTCTTTATGCTCAGGACGTTCTTGTCTTTGAGAAGCTGTTCAGTCGCCTTGATGTCCTGCTTTAAGTCGCCACTTGGTCGGATTGGCTGCAAGGGAGAGTCCGCCACGGCAAGAACCCATATTGCCGTAGGGAAATATGGATCAGAAAAATCGATGACCTTCTGTCTCCATGGTATGATTGTAAGACCGTTACCGATGATGTCTCCTTTCACCGGAGTTTCACCGATAACTTTTACGTTATCTCCTTCCGGTTTGATCTTTTTTCCGGAAAGGTCACTGATAACGTTATCCCAGTCCGTTTTTACATAAACATATTTTACACCGATTTCTTTGGCAAACATTTTCAGAATCGCAGCGTCGAGGCCTTCTCCATCGCCTGTAACGAAATTTGCGTAAGGAACGCCAAGATGTCTAAGTTGGCCACTAGCCTTGATTTCAGCCAAATCGGCCAAACAATGGCCCACCGTTCCAACCGCAAACACGACTGTGACCAAAAAGCCAATAATCCATTTCATGAATCGAATCCTTTCATTCTAAGGTTCATTCCCCGACATACACCAAATTTTTTGCCTGATGATGTTACCGTTCATAAATTATAAACATAACTTCTTTTATTTCAACAAATTGCTTGAGATCGGTTATTCAGAAACAAATCCATTCATAGAAACAATAGCCTTTCATCTTCAAACACCACTATATCCAATCATGAGCTTCCTCGATACAACAAATCCTCAAAATAGTAAGGTTTTCTAAAACTTTCCCAAAAAAATAGCCTTGTTCCTAGGAGGAGTGGGCCGTCAAGATAATCTGGCCATTTTAATGGAACGGTGGCCAGGTTAAGTAGTCTGATTAAATGAAGCGTATCTTGACGGGGGACAGGTGTGCCACTTAGAATCAACACAGCGATTTGTAATTACCGCTAAATATTTTAGCGCTTAAAGAAAAGAGGGTGAACGAATGAAACAAGCTCAGAATCTATTGGCCTTTGGGGCAATTGTAGCGGTCATTATGCTTAACCCATATTATTGCTTTGCGGAAAAGGCCTCGCTACATGCCTTTGACCAAAAGGCTTGCTATGCCAGTTGTGCGTGTGACGCCGTTGGCATGGTGGCCGCATGTTTCGCTTGCAAGCAAGAATGTGATCGAAAGTTCTGGGCAGAATTTGATCGGGAAATGGGAACGATCAATAAGGGAACAAAAGACGAGGGGACGACCGACGAGGACAACTTCGATCAATAGTGATACCAAAAAAAACAAGAGCTTGCCGAAGCAAGCTCTTGTGTGATTGTCTTACTGATTTAGCTCAAGAAAATCAGGACTACCAGCGTGAGCCACCGCCCCTATTGTCCCTACGGCCGCCGCCACCGCCGCCACCGCCGCCGCTGGTTTTCGGACGCGCTTCATTTAATTTCAGAGCGCGACCACCGAAATCCTTGGAATCGAGTTCTGTGATAGCACGCATACCTTCTTCACGGTTTTGCATTTCGACAAAACCGAATCCCCTGGATCGGCCCGTAAACTGGTCAGAGATGATCTTGACGGTATCCACCGCGCCATACTCTTCAAATAGCCCTTTAAGCTCGCTTTCGTTCGCATCGAAGGACAGGTTGCCTACATAAATGTTAATACTCATTCTCTAGCTCCTTTTGGAAAATCGCCTGACACATTTTAGTGAGAGTGCGTTTGGGTTGATGGATAACGGGTCTTAGTGATCGGGGATATATCGACAGGTTTCGAAGGAAGGTTATCCTCGGCACGGGCTCCACGTTCTATAATCTTAATTCTCGCATAACACCCGCGGGCCCTACAAAAATAGGTCGACTGGAGCAATACAAGTTAAGTACTAAAAATACTATATATCACCGACTGTTTATAGTCAATCAAAATCAGGCTCAATTTTTTTCATTGGGGCGTCACGAGCAGTTAGGACCATAAAAAGAAGGATTCTGAGCTGCATTGATTCGCCCACTATCAGATTATTTCGTCACAATTTTCAAAATGAAAAACTTGTTGGTGTCCCGTTTATCGATTAACCTCCGCTCTGTTCCTGGGCGACAATACCCTACGCTTCAGCCTTGAGGGCCAACTTGTCGCCAAATGACGATGGTTTCATAGTCCTTGCCGTGTTCACGATATGACTCTGATCTCAGAATTCGTCTCATAACCGGGTTTGGCCATCAAAGAAAATCCAGTGGTGATGAGCAGCAGCGCCAGTAATGCGGGAAGATTATTACTTAGAATAGTTGGTTTATTTGTATATGAAAATAGCGTTGATGAATATGCAAGACTAAACGCAAGTGTCAAAAAAGTAACTATCAGGCGCAAACGATGGTTGGTATTCTCATAGCTTACGCAAAAAAAGGCAGCGATAGGGGCGACAAGAATTGAAAGTTTGTAATCATGGCTAACGGGCGGTATAACCAAAGCGCCAACAGTACAAGCCAGCAACAAATATCCGTTAAAACCTCTATGCTGTCGTCGGTAAGCTTGAAGCATAATTAATAATATACAAACAGCAACAAAAACTAATAACACGAATTGTATTAATCCAGAGTATGTCGTTACCCAGGATAATTTATTGGGTAATCCTCCGCCATATATTTGAAAAAGCCCAATAAAAGACGATATGGAATGGTTACCAAACCAGACAAATGGATTTACAGCCTGCGCACTTATCGCTTTCAGAAAATCAACGAAAACCTTCGGCCCTAAGACAAATAGTAGCGCAAAATTAAAAATGATTATCGAAACTAGTCTTTTTACGTTGTTTTTCAAATCCTTCCAATCCTTAATAAACATGACGATAAAGATAGCAGGAAAGATTTTTAATTGGATTGAAATAGAGAAAAGAAAGTATGCCAAATAACGGTATCTATCATGACGATGATATATCCAGATTGACGTTATGCAAAAAAACATTGCAATTAGATTGAACTGCCCTCGTTCAAGCTCAAACTGTAAACCATATGAGAACAACCCGGATATAAGAAACAATATCAGCAAAGGAGATAAATGCTTTTCTTCACTCATCCTCCATGGAAAAACAAGGGTTATAAATATGAAACAAGCCACGTTGATAATAACTATTATTGCATATGCCGTTGAAAAATCTACCATTAGCAATGGCGCAAAGAAGACACTGGCAAGAGGCGGATATAAATTTTGCCCAATGTAAGGGGTCTGTTTAAGAATGAACCAGGACTCGCTATAACTCAGCATTTGTTTTAGGTCTATACCGATTGGATTAAATCCTGGCACATATTTAAAAAACTCCATAACATGTTTAGAATTCAGGAAAATTGGCGATATAAAAAACAGTAGATACGTTATCAAAAAGCCTATAAAAATTATGATGAAGGTAGAACTGGAAGACCCTGAATTGAGATTCGGACTACAATTTATGTCTTGCTCTGTGTCATTCATCTCAATATCCCTGAACCAAATGAAATCCTATCTGTTTTCGCTATCTACACATAATGTGGCGCTATTTATAGCGCTGAGCATTACGACCTGAATCTGATTGGAGTTTTTTAAGCAGGTACTTCGCCCCTTGATGTCCTTGCCCAGCGGCCTTCTGAAACCACTTAAGAGCTTCTTGATGATCTTGGGTGACTCCACCAAGGCCTTCAAGATACATCATACCTACATTGTATTGGCATGAGGTGTCACCCTGCTCAGCAGCTTTCGTAAGCCACTTAGAAATCTCGGCGTGTTTTTGAGCGCTACCCTGGCCCGTATGGGGCGCAATGGCTGTTTCACTTTTTGCGCCGCCCTTATCAGCGATCTTTTTAAACCACCCAATGGCCGACGCGTAATCTTTAATCACTTCCTCGCCGTTACTGTGCTTTTTCCCTGTTTGATAAGCGTAATCGGTTGAAATAGCGCTGTCCGTGTGGAACCCTAGTTTGTCCGCTGGATAGGCCTCGGTGTTCAAGATGCTTAGGGTAATCGCTGCAAGAAGAATTGTCCGGCGCATAATGACCCCTCCATCATAGATATAAATAGACTAATAGATGCTGAGGTCGGTCGTCAATAGTGGACACCCAAGAAAAAAAGGGCCGAAAAATTCGACCCTTTTTTCTGAGAGGATAGTTAATTACTATCTGGAACTCGATCTACCTACGTTTGTTCCCATACCCTAGCGACCAACCATTAAATAGCAGCAATTGTTTTATATTCTGGTCCACCCAAATATCGGCTCTTGAAATCAGGCTTCTTGGAACATAGACCAGATCATCTTTTCGCAGGACATAGTCGGTTCCACCTGTAATCCTGGTGAGATCGACAGTTTTTGGAACAATCTGTCCATTTGCGCTTTTGTTCAGCACGAGCACAGAGCGGGGCTCGGCCGTCGGTGTTGTTCCATTCGCCATCGCGATCGCCTGCTGAACAGTGGTCGGGCCTTTCATGGTGAAAACTCCCGGCTTTGTGACTTGTCCATCAACAAACACCAGGTTTCCGACCACGTCCCTTAACAATACGGAAATGTTCATGTCTGAGATCAAATGCTGATAGGATTTGTTCAACGTCTCAGTCAATTGTGGCACTGTCTGCCCTGCGGCCTGAACGTCAGCAATCATGGGCACAGAGATACGACCGTCCGGACGAATTGTGACCAATCTGGCCTGACCGTATGGGGCAGTGGCAAGCGCTTTTTGAAGTTCGTCCAGTTTTGCGCCGAATTCTCGTACAGTGATCGTAATCTCAGGATCCTTCAGAAGATCTGAATATACCTGTTTTAGCATAGCGCTGACTTGATCGGGGGTCATTCCCGCCACGGACACATCCTTTTTTCGAGGGATACTGATTCTACCGTCAGGACGCACACGAACCGTGCGGTTCATTTCCGGGTGGTACGTAAACTCCACATCTATCGCGTCCTTGACCTGGAGCTTGTATGGCGTTGAAGTCTCTTTCGGCCGGGTAAGGTACATGATTTCCAGCGAATCCCCTTCGGAAAGATGATAAAGGGAGGTTGGAAAATGATTCGTTATTGCCGACGCAATCGCTTTCGCTGGGTGATCTATCTGCCCTACCGCACGATCTTTGGTTGTCACACAACCGCCCAGGATGACTGGCGCCAGGCACAAGGTCATAGCAACAAGACACAGTTTGCGCTTAATCGACTCTTTTTTGTTGACGTTTGCAATCGTTTTCATTTTGACACCACCATACCCTTGACCCTGCGGCAAAGCTGCGCGCAGCGGAAAGACAGTCGGACACTAATTAGAACACAGCCTCAAGCGCACATGTTAATCCGTCACGTTTCAATTCCACTATACGCCCTGCCCTAGCCGCTCCATCATGAAAGATGCTTTCATGCTCCAGCCCGAATTTGGCGACAAGAAACCGCCTGCTGCCACATTTGGAGCCGGAATTCAACTGCAAGCCAGCCTGGATATCCACATAATTTAGATATCCTGGATATAAGCCAAAACTCATCCGGGTGTACCCGCCTAATGTGAGTTCCGGGAACATGTGGCTAAAACCAAATGGAAGCACGGCCTGGGCGTGAGCGCCAAGAGCACGGCACCAGTTCATCCAGGCTGTATTATGTTGTACTGATAGCCAATGTTCACCCAGTGGTACAGGTAGACGGAGGGATTGGCGGTAGTGATTGGTCGCCTGGGACGGAACCGATTGCTTCCGAGTCACTAAGGCTCACTCGCAGATCTATGTATCTCAACTCACCTTGCAATCCGGCAGCGTGCCCCGGTCCTGTAATAAAATCAAGATCATATCCAAAACCAAACTGCGCTGTTCTCATTTCGGATTTTACAAGGGTCCCTTGTGGAAAAACTATCACCCGTATTGTTGGTCACATTAGTGTTATTGGTATGTTGACTCCTGGTAGTTGGGTGAGCCTCAAATCCTTCTGCGGTCTGATTTCGAGATTGATAGAGTTCAGGCACACTGCCAAAAACCCTAAGCATGTGGTGCTCAAGAGGTCTCATGGTCGCATACACTCGGTATGTCTGATTATCCTGGGGCAATCCCAGAGTCATTCCTGAGATTGTTAATCGTGCCAAACCCTGCGCTCTGTCTGGTCAAACCCCATTTGTCCGTCGATAAAGCTGTACATGAATTCAGTGCCGATAGACCAGGGCGAGAGATATTCGAGAGCGTCAGCGCCAGCTATTCCTTGTCCCAAGACAATGGTCGAAATCATGAAGAGGGCTATCCAGACGCGATGACACGAATTTGCCGCTGCTACTCGTTTCGGATACTGTCTTTTTTCTTCTATTCTGAGAGCCCATGGCGATCCTCTCTTGATACCAATCGGTTGAGAACAGGTTAATTTTCAATTATCGGTAACCCTGGATGGTCTCAGGATCTCCATATCAACGTCTAACAAATGAACTCGCGTCATTGTGGTAAAAGTCCATAGATTGCCTGGGGCCCTGATCCATATTCGGTCCTCCACGATAATGAGAAGGCTCGTAATACTGCTGTCCAGGGGGAGGCCCATACTGGTTATTCATCGAACCGGCGTACTGACCGGTGGGTCTGTTACGACTACCGTTGCCGGAAGAGAACAGACTTGCGGCCAACGCGTCTTTTATGTCCCCAAGTTTTCCAAGCAATGGTTTGCTGGTAATAAAGGGGTTTTCATTGATCACCGAGAGGCCGTCGTTCAGGAAATACCATTTTGCTCCGCTGGCTAGCATGCCGGATGATTTGCTCATATCCTTGGGCTCTTCAGCGACTTCAGTTTTTGCCTGAGAATTTTGTTCAAGCTCTGCCTTCTGAGTGACAAACGTGTCCTTATCTTTTTTCAGGTAGCTCATCTGCTCTGTTAGATGTTGACGCATAAGTCCCCTTACACCTTCAATCTGAAAATCTATCGATTTGATTTCGTGGCTCTGCGGGGTGAAACGCGCCTCAAGCGAGCCGCGTTCGATCTCGAGCTGGATGATTTTGTCCTGGAATCTGGCAAGCGTGGCGAAGACTGGGCTTTGGGGATCTACCGAGGCTGCCCCAGAACCCCCACCTGCTTCTATAACTTTTAAGACCATTCCATACTCGCGTTCCAATGATTCGAGTCTCTTGATTTTTTCGTTCAAGCTGTCGATGGATTGCTGCGCGGCGGTTTTATCGGGGCCTGGCTCTTTTTTGGCTGAAACGCCGGCGGTTTCTTTAGATTTGGCCTCAATCGTTCTCCTGAGATCAACATAAGAACCGACGTAGTCCATCAATAGTCCCTTTAAAAGTTCCGGATTGGTTCCGGTGAGCTTTATCACTACCCGGTTCTGGCCGGTGTAAAACTCGGGCTCGAAAGATATCGACTTGGAAAGCCACGATTCAAAATCAACGGGATTCTTGAAATAATCCTTTTTCAATAGTGACGGATTGACTGCGGTCATATCCTGAAAGAAAGACTCTGGAGTATTTTGGGCCGTTTTGTTGAACAAACTGAGAGGATCAATCCCGTTGTAATAGCGTTTGGTAAGTAGAGAGGATGTTGCAGGGTTCTGAAGCACGGACATTTCACGCATAGGAGACCAGTTGTCCTTATTTAGAGCGTTTCGGTTACCAATTATGAAAACGAGTCTGGTCTCAACTGTGTATGACTGAACGATAAGGAAATACATGGTAAGAAGAAGACATACGAGGGCGATAGCGGCGTACATATAGTATTTCTTGGGGAGTTCATAAATTTTCTTCGGTATTTCAAGCTTTTTCTCCTGGACAGCGCGCTTTTCCGGAACAGGCTCTTTCTGAGGCTCTTCAATTTCCGGCAGCTTAATCTCAGCTTCCAGTTCACCAAATTCCATATCATCTAAGGGACTTAAAGCCTCAACCCTATCCAGAACTTCAGGACAAAACTCTTTAGTTCTGGCTGACTCTTCGTCGCCCGTTCGCCTGGGAGTGGCCATCTCCAGAGTCTTTTTTCTCGTTATCATTTCCGATTCCTTAGACCTTATTGGTCATTGCGCTGAAAACATGACAAATTCTGATAAAGCCATGCGCATACGTCTATGACTCGGATGTTAGCAAAAAGAAGCATATATGTCAATATGTTAAATTAGTTTATTAATGTATTAAATGATGTTGACATTATATCATGTTGTAAGCTAAGATTATTTAACTAATTCTACTTTGAGGCGTCCAAATGATAAAGTCGTTCGCTTCCTCCCACGCTGACCAGATGCATAGACTCCAATGGGCTTTGTTTCAGACTGAAGCCGTCAAGGAGTCCAGGGTTGTTCAGATAACTTCGTCACGCTTTGGGGAGGGGGTCACCACGGTCGCGCTTGCTCTGGCAAGTTCGATGGGCCGCTTATTTGGGCCTGATTCGACCGTTGTGGTGGAAGCCAATCTTCGGAAACCCGGATTTCATGACACGTTGGGTGTTCTCCCCAAAATTCCCATAACCAATCTTTTGGAAGCCGGTCATGGCTCGCTGGACGCGGTTACCAGGATTGAAGATTATGGGATTTCGGTTCTTTCAGCCGGAGCCTCAGCGGTTGATGGGGCAGCTACCGGGCCTGAATCCTACCTGGAGCATATAGGGAAGATTTTCGATGAGTTGAGAACTCGTTACAGGTTTATCATTGTTGACACGCCCCCGGTCGTTCCTTTTGTCGATAGCGACATTGTGGCTGGTTTTGTGGATTCAGTAGTTATAGTTGTAGAAGCCACTACAACCAAGGCGGAAGTTCTGGACGTCACCATCAATCGTCTCAAGGCGGTAGAAGCCCACATTGCGGGCTTGATTCTGAACAAACGAGTCTTCTACATCCCGAAATGGTTATACAGATTTCTGTAATCCTTTCTTTCTTCGAGAGACGATGAACGAAACTAAACCGCGTATTCTCATGCTTACTAACAGTGTATATTCACGAGATATTCGCGTACGCCGTTACGCCGAATATCTTGTGAATGACGGATACCTGGTAGATATAATATGCCTGGCTTCTGAAGACGGAGCGCCCCAGTCCAGTGATGATCGAATTGGGGTTTTTCCTCTTCCCATGACCAGAAAACGTCAGGAGAAAATCAGACACTTGATTGATTGGGGCTTGTCGATCCTTTTCATGTTCTGGTACGTGAACAAGCTCGATTTTCACAATCGCTACAATCTAATTCACGTTCATAACATGCCAGACATTCTGGTGTTTTGCGCTACAATTCAAAGGATTAAAGGAACTCCAATCATACTGAACATTCATGACGCAACTCCGGAACTAGCTCAGTCAAAACTCGGCATAGGGCCAAACCACCCAATTATCAAAATCCAGTCTTTTCTCGAAAAGGTCTGTGTCGGATTCAGCGCGCATGTTATTACCGCCACCGAATCTTTCAAGAACAAGCTCATTGAACGGGGAACACCTGAAAAGAAAATTACTGTCATTACAAATTTCCCGGATGAGCGTATGTTCACATCCAGAGCGGCTCTTCGTATTAGGGGAGATGAGGATGGGCAGTTTGTCCTCCTTTATGTAGGAACAGTAGCTTTCAGATATGGGCTCCAGACGGTTGTACGGGCTCTTCCCGATCTTAAAGAAAGAATTCCAGGTTTGAAGCTTCAGGTCTTTACAAAAATAAAGGGAGAAGGAAAAGCTCTCTCGGATTGCGTGCAATTGGCTCAGGATCTTGGAGTTGATGACATTTTCGAAGTCAATGACCCAGTACCGCTGGAGAAAATGCCTTTTATAATGGCGAATGCGGATATCGGGCTCTATCCCGCCCTTAAAGACTGCCACATGGATAATGCGCTCTCGCTGAAGATTCCGGAAATGGTAAACATGGAATTGCCAATTGTCGCGTCAAGAATATCTGTCCTTGAGCATCTTTACGGCCCAGATTCCATAGCCTTTGTGGAGTCAGGCAATGTAACAGACTTTTCCCGGATGGTCCTCGAGCTTTACGAATCCCCCGAGAAAAGGCGCTGTTACGCTTCAAACGCCAAGGCAAAGGGCTCCAGGATGTTGTGGAGAGATCAGTATCCTATTTACCGGAAATTGGTTGAAAAACTGATTCGCAAGGGTTAGCGTTCCTCCAAGTAAATTGTCCATGTTGATGGCCATTGATGAACCTGAATGTTTGGAAATACCGCTACAGGCGCTTGAGGAGCCTTACGCCTGATGATTTCACCAGACGTCTGGAGATCCGGTCGTGGCGTAGAAAGATCCTGGACTTTGTCAACAGCCATTCCGGCCCCATAACATCTTCCTCCATCCATGCCTGGTGGGATCATTACGGCTCATCAATTCATGTCGCAAAGCCCGAAGTGGGGCAAAGTTAACCCGGGTCTGATCGGAACCTTGCCCAAAGGATTTCTGAATGATCGCTGATTTCTGGAAAACATTTCAAAGGTCTTATTCCAGCGAGACAGATCATTTATTGAGTTTGGCTCAGGATGCCGTAGATGGAAGAATTAAACTGTTCGGCTGGAAAAAGGTTCCGGTTTCGGTTCCTGCGCTTGAACCTCAGGACGCTGAAGCGTTAGAGGTTGTCAAGGGTTGGGATTCAACGAACTATTGGGACATCAATTTTTTTCACAGTAAAGCCAGGCCTGATTTTGATGTGAAGTGGCTTTGGGAACTCCAAAGATTGCAGTTCCTGCTATGGCTTGGCGCCGCGTGGAGATTGACAGGAGACAACAGGTTCGCGTCAGTCGCTCGAGAGATTTTGGACTGGTGGTTTGACCATCTGAGATATCCATGGGGAGTGGAATGGAGCAGCAATCTTGAAGTGGGACTCAGGCTGCTTTCGATCTCCCGTTGCCATATAATGTTCATGAATAGTCCCGAAGTGGGATTCGAAATTCATATCGACACTTGCGGCATGGAATCGTCTTCACGCGACTCATCTGCGAGAAGAAATCACCCTTCATTACACTCTGGGAAATCACCAACTGGGAGAGGCTTCGGCCCTGGTGTCTGTTCGCTTTAATTTACCCAGGTTACGAAGAATCAAGTTCATGGAAGGCTTTTGGTTTAAAGACCATCGAGAAAATCCTTCCTGATCTGATTTTGTCCGATGGAGTTTACGCAGAGCAGTCAACGAGTTATTTGAAATTTGTTCTTGAATTCCTGCTCCCCATCATTTCTGCGTCAGGCGACGCATCCCAATGTTTTTCTGATGTAGTCACAGGCAGGTTGAAATCCTCTCTTGAGTTTATTATGGCGCTGTCCGACCGTGGGAAAACGATTCCAATGATCGGTGACTCCGACTCCGGTTCCGCCATCGGTTGGGGTCTGGAGAATTATTGGGATTTTTCATGGTTATTGGCCGCCGGCTCTACCTTACTCAACACCCCCAGTCTCACAGAGGGAATAGAAAAATATCCTGCTGAGGCGTTCCTGAACACCGGGCCTCGAAGGCTTACGGAAGTTTGATTCTTTCGGGACTGCGCGATCGGGACGAATCTGTGGCGAGAAAAGCCGATAAGATCAAATTACTCGGGGTTTTCCGGTTGGGGGCTATCATTGTTCCGGCGATTCCTATTTCCAGATGATTTTTGATTCAGGGCCACTCGGCATGTATCCAGGATTTGGTCATGGACATGCCGACGCCTTGTCAGTCTGGTTGAATATCGAGAACAAGCCAATAATTGTTGATTCGGGGACGATGCGCTACAACGCGCAATTCGATGTGCGTTCCTATTTCAGGCAAACTTCCAGCCACAACACGCTAGTAATAAACAGGAACCGGTCAGGCTGAAGTTCTTGATACCTTTAAGTGGGCGTCGGATTATCGCGTCGATTGGAGTGACGCAATCGAAATGGCCAATTTTAGAGTGTTTTCAGGGTTGCTCGTCACGAATTCCTACATTCACAAAAGGATAATTCTGCATTCCCTTGAAAAGGGCTTCATAATTTGTGACAGGGTGTCGGTTCATGGCGACGCCTCGGTTGAGAGCTATTTTCATTTACATCCTGATGTATGCGTCGATTGTAGGGACAGGAACAAGTTTCTCATATCAGACGAAAACGAGCTTTTTGAAGTGATTTTACCTCGAATTGAAGGAACATCATGCCAGGTTGTACGAGGATCTAAAGATCCGATGCAGGGCTGGTATTCAGAGAGCTATGGCCTTGTGGCGCCGTCTTATAGTCTCAAGTTTTCTATCAATATTTCGAACACATGCGAACTCGTGACCATAATTCAGCGACCAGGGATTTCCTTAGGCCAAGCCGAGGGTCTACAGTTACTAAGAACCATGTGAAACTCAGGAGTTTATAATGAGGGCTCTCCACATACTTCACAGATCAGTGCCTGGAACCCATGGATACGCTATCAGGAGCAAAGAAATCGTAGCCAATTTGACAGCCAAAGGAGTGGAGACTCTCGTGGTTACATCTCCCTCCCAGGCGCCTCTAGGCAAATTGGATTCCGAATCGAGCGAATTCATTGACGGGGTAAGGTACTTTCGGAGTTGCGGAAAATTGCTCGAGCCAACCCTTGAAGTGAAAGATGGAAAATACGGCAGAGCCACTATCAGAGTCCTGCAAAACGCCAATCTTCTTAAAATGGCATGGGGGATAGCCCGCAAATACAAGCCTGATGTTATCCATGCTCACTCGCCGTTTACCTGTGGATTGGTGGGAGACATGGTGAGTCTACTGACCGGCATACCTTCTATTTACGAGATGCGAGGCATCTGGGAAGACCAGCATACGAGCCGTTACGGAATGGCAACAACTTCTTTGAGATATAGAGGTGTCCGGTTCCTCGAGACCCAGGCTCTCAAACGCTCCGACATGTGCTTTGCAATATCCGACGCTCTCAAAGAAGAGATCGTTTCCAGAGGCGTGGATCCGGGCAAGATCATGATCGCTCCAAATGGTGTGGACACCCAAAAATTCACCCCCGGGCGACCGTCTCAGGAACTTGTAGACCGGTTCGGGTTTCAGGACAAATTGGTGATGGGCTACATCGGGACTTTTTTTTATTATGAAGGTTTGGATTTGTTGGCGCGAGCCTTTGAGACCCTTGCAGCAAGGTTCCCGTCGCTGATCTTGTTTCTGGTGGGGGATGGGGAACTCATGCCTACATTAAAAGATTTTGCGACCAAATCAGCCTACCCCGATAGAATCATTTTCGCAGGGAGAATAAAAAACGATCTGATAGCAGAATATTACAAGTTGTTTGACTTCCTGATCCTGCCCAGGAGAGACGCCAGGGAGGCAAACCTGGTGACACCTCTCAAACCCCTGGAAATAATGGCCATGGCCAAGCCATTGGTAGCAAGTGATATCGGAGGTCACAGGGAAATTGTAACAAACGGGGTCAACGGAGTACTTTTCCAGCCTGAACAGACAGACGCTCTCGCGGAAAAATGTCGTCAAATGATAGAAAATCCGGATTACCGAAGTGAACTGGGGGAACGTTCCAGAAACATGGGTTACTGAAAATAGGGATTGGCGTGTATTGATAGATCGTTACATATCCGCTTATGAGAGCCTGGCCAGGTGATTTTGAAAAACCGTCACAGATTGTCTCGGGCGTCTTTCACGATAAACAGTTGAACCGAAGCCATGTCGAGAGGGTTCGGATACGGATGCATGGAGGCACGGCTAAAGCTTTCAAAGACTACGGCGACATCCGCCAGTCTTTCACACCATGAACAGGTGTTTATCATTTCAAAAATGTAAGCCCCTAATTTTCCTTGAACGTATATCCTGTCACCAATAATTTCCTGAATTATGCCTGTGTCTGCTCGAGGAATATAATCCTGGGCAAAAACTAATCCCTCCAAGACTAACGCAAAGAGCAAACTACCACAAAGGATTTTCAGCTTATTTGAGGAGCGACTCACTTGTCCTCTCCCGGAGGCTCCCCTTTCTTCACTTTTCCGAATGTGGCAAGCACCTTATACCCTGTAGCCGCCTCCAGGCTGGAAGGATCATCGAAAGAATGATCAAGGAATGTGGCTACAAATATTATTCCTATACCGAGGGGAAATGAAAATAGGAACCCTAGAAGAACATACAAACCTGTTTTGGGAAAAATAGGATTCTTGGGACGACTCGGGTCACCAAGAATTTTGACATCAACGAGCTTTTGACGGCTTGCAGCTCCCTCGATACGAGCCGCCTGCTCTTTTCCAACAAATGTTAGATATTGTTCTCGCGCTACAGAAAGATCGAGGTTTAACGCCCTGAACTCTTCGCTTTTTTGAGCCAGGAGGTTCATCTGCTCCAAGACACGAATTCGGCTAGCTTCCAGGCTGGCTTTTTTTACTTCCAGTATAGTCTTTTCAGCATTCAACGCTGACTTGAATCTGTCATTTGCATCCTTGTACTGGTCTGTGCCCGCCCGGAAATCGCGACTGCCCTCAGCGAACATTTCACCAAGTTGTGAGAGCTTTTGTTCAGCCTGGACCAGTTGGACCGCAAGGACGTTTATAAGGGTGCTTTCTCCGCTTCGTACAGCGCTAGGAGCAAGCTGTCCAGTAGTTAGGTCTCTTCTTCCTGCAATGGACAACGTTTCATTATATTGCTTTATGTTCGAATTAACATCTACCAGAGCGTCCTCTATCATCTTAAGGGTTGCAAGCACATCCTGTTCCTGGCGATCAGGAATAGACAGGTTCCATTTATTTTTAAATTCCGCTAGTTTTTGTCTGGTGAGATCATATTTATCTTTTGAAGCCGCAAGCTGTTCGGCAAAAAAAACCTGGACTCCCGGTACAGAGTAAACCTGGGAATGGTAAGGAATATATACCGTCAGGAAGGTCGAGAGAATTTTCTGGACCTTGTCAGGATTAGAATCTTTGAAGCTCAGGTCCAGCACCTTCGAACGCGCGACCGGCGTCACGTCAAACCTGGTCATTAGTCCCGACGCTATTGCCCGGTCCCTGGCGGCTTCCTGGGCTTCGGCGTTTTCTTCTTTCTTGGGTTCTTCTCGCGACGGGAGCAAATCTGATATGCTGGATGAGATCGCCCCGGCAACCTTTCCAAATAATCCCTGGGACTCTCCTTTGAAGAAATCCGGTCCAAGCGCCTTTACGGTTTTTGTCCAAAGATCCGGACTCTTCATGATCTCCATTTCACTATTCAGGTCCATTTCATCGATGTTCAGGTTGAGGATACGTGAAGCTCCAGGAGTTGATCCAACAAGCAGGGAAGCCTCATCTTTCTTCGCCGTGACCATGACCTTTGCGCCAACCTGATATACTGGTGTGGCTAGCAGGCATCCGATGAAAACCCCAATTGGGACAAGGACTACCATTATTTTTAGAATGAGTATCCTCTTGTAAATTACATTCAGGATATCTCGTAATGTCAGCCCCTGAACATCCTTCATCAATTACGCCTTTCAGCAAAAGATTCCGGAAACGCTTACAACGTGGTCAAACAAACCCCTGCGCTTGGCCTACTATCAAAAGCAGGCATTGACTGTCAATAATTTTTAGTTTGTTAGATAGTTACGATTTTTTTAGCGATACGCTTTTAACAATTCCTAATGTTGTGGAGAAGCATCTACGCCCGATGGAGGAGACATAAGCTTGTTGATGAACAATCTGACCTTGCCCCCTGAGGACCGTTCCAGTTCATCAACATAATCGAGCTTTACATCTGTTTCCGGCCCTACTCTGACTGCAATTCTTACCAGAAGTTTTCGTTCATCAGATTTGGAATAGGTTTTCCCTCGAACTATTCTTAGAGTGAAAGCTCCAGGGCGATCCTGATAAAACTGGGCGGCTCTGATACTGGACATGCCCTTGAATATGCTATCCATTTGAGCTATTTTAGAGCCGTCCATCTTGACTATGTAATCTTCTATCCTGCCGTCTATCTCCTTTACTACTCTTCCCGGCCGACCACAATCACACTCGGTCTCGTCAAGGGTTATAAAATCATTGGTATCATATCGTATCAGAGGCATCGCAGGGTTTGTGAAATTGGTTCCCACGAGGGAGAATGTACCGTCGTCTCTCGGAGCAAATTCCACAGCGCTAAAGTCCTCATCTACGTGCAGTTTTCCAAGTTCACATTCAGAGATGTTCGCCACAGCTTCAACCAGACCATAGTGCTGTCTCGGACGGACGCCAAAAGCTTCTTTTACCGCCTCAATCTGGTACGAGAAGACGTTTTCGGCTCCAAATGTGACGTGTTTGACCGGATAGTCGAGACTTTCTTTGTTTTCTATCAGGTAATTCGCCAACAGGACGATGAGTGAAGGAAAACCCTGTATCCAGGGTGGTTGTCTTTTTCTAAGTTCGGATATGTAGTACTTGATATTGTGCTGAACCATATGGAATGCGCTGAAAAAAATCTGTCGGCCAAAGTGGTTGAATCTCCAGAAAGGGGGATTTTTCTGAGCCACATCTACCCATGGACGAGCGCCGAACACGGCGCACCATTGTTCCCCAGGATTGATACCGTGCCAGTGGTAGTATCTCCCCCAAACGGCATATAGTTCGATCAATGCGATTGTGGGTTGTGTAGATGTTGAGCGGCATGCCAGTTGTTCCGCTCGTATTGATGAGGATTCTTTCATCTTTGGGCGGGATGTCCGATTGCAAATCCTCAAAATAGTCCTGCACGTCGCTTTTTTTTAGTATGGGGAGCTTGCTTAGATCTTTTAGTGTTTGAATATCTTTTACCGAAAGGCCAAAATCACTGAACAGCTTTCTATAGTAAGGAGTGGTTCTGACGGCGTGATCTATAAAACTTCTTAACTTTTTGTCTCGATACTCTCTCAAGGTTTTCGAGGAGAGGAAAGAGCGCCGAATATCCTGATCGAGAATTTCTCTGTATTTCCTGCCATAAAACCGATGGCTCATGTGTGCGCCGTGTATATCGCACGCCAGATGCTGGGCAAATATGGGTAGCGCCGAATAGAAAGGAATTACCCATTTTATCATTCCGCCCCCGACGATTCTTCCTTTCGGATGGAATTCACTATAAAGGCTAGGGCATAAATCGTGCAATGAAGTAGATAAACCTGCTGATAATGATACATGGACACCAAACGGTGGAATAATGACGCGATCAAGAGCTGAAAACAGGCCGCATGACAACCAAAAACAGCAGGTTGTTTCTGGTGGCCATCCCCCGATAAAATTCCTTGGTCACCGTCCATATCAGGTAATAATAAAAACAAAATCCGACAAACCCCGTTTCAGCTATCCTCAAAAGGTATTCATCATGCACGGTAAATACCCATGCTGTTGTCATGCTGGGAGGGATATATTTCATAACGACAAAGTTATAATTGTTGGCGCCCACCCCAAACAGCAAATTTGCTTTGAACATGTTATAAGCGGTCACAATGAGGGGCCAACGGTCTTCACCATAAATTCCATAAGCGAACCTTGCGTAAACAAAGGGGATTATGACCAGTGTCCCCAATACCCCCCCCATGATGGCTCCTGCGAACTGATTCTGGGAAATCACCCCTCTGGTATAGCAAAATAGCACGGCGACGGCCACGCCAATTCCTATTGACGCAAAAGCGATCCTCACCTTACTGCAAATAATCGCTATTAGTATCATAACTATGGCGGTCAAGATTATGGTTTTTCTGAAAAGATCCCTCAACATAAACAGAGCGACGACAAACATTGGGAAGATTGTCACCAAAAATGTCGCGTGAGCGTCCGGACTGCCATAAAATCCTCGGGATCTGAATCCTTCAGGGCCGATAAATGAGATCCAGTCACCATTTATCGTGTAAGCCGTCTTTGTAATATATTGGAATATCATGTACAAGGATTGAGCGACACATGCGGCAAAAAGCGCATATACAACCAGTTTAAGGTAATATTTGTCTCTTATGTTGTTTACAAGATAGAAGTAGAGCAGGAACCCTTTGAAATAAACAAGCACTTCATAAAGACTAAAATCCTCTCTTGTCGCCGTCAGGAAAGAGGACAGAAAAACATAGGTCATCCACGCTAGAAAAACAGTCCCAATCCTGCCCCCTATTGTCAATGGCCTCGTTTTTTCATGAGAACCACTGGAAGTTATAGCCCAGTGAATATAGCAAAGGATGAGAATAAGCTCTGAACCATCGATTCGAATACCGGCGCTGTAGAGAACGGACTCAAACGCCGGTCTTTCAAAAACAAAGTGTCTTCCGTAACCTAAAGCTATTGCGAACAGCGTGGAGAAAATCAGAAACTCTTTTATGTTTCTGATAAACAGGGCTATACCCGCAAAAAATAATATCCCTCCATGTATGATAATAAAGGCTCGGAAACCCGTTCCCAGCGCCATGACATAGAAGTATCCCCCACCGAGAGCAGCAAACGATATGATTAGGAAGAGCTTCAGATTCTTGTTTATTGCTAAGGTTTGGTCCACTTTAATGTCTCATTGGAATTGATAGTGACGATGAATGGTCAATCTCATACATTTTAGTCACAAACAAGCACTGTCCTAGTAAGCTCCTTTACCTTTCAGGACCTCAAATACGGTTCGGAACAAAATTTTTAAATCCAGCAGTATTGAATAATTTCGAACATAGTAAACGTCATAATTGGTGTTCAAGTGCATCGGAAGATCACTTCTGCCGGAGATCTGCCACCAGCCTGTAACTCCTGGCGGCACCAACACTCGCTGCCATTGCCAGGTTTCATATCCCTCTGTGATAAATGGCTGCTCAGGTCTGGGACCTACCCATGACATTTCACCTTTGAGCACATTGAACATTTGAGGCAACTCGTCTAGGGAGGTTTGTCTCAAGAATTTTCCCACTCTGGTGATTCTGGGATCGTCTCTAATCTTATAAATTGTTTGTCCGTTTTCATCGGTTTGAGCAACAGCTTGTTGCAATTTCTCCGAACCGGTAAACATGGTCCTGAATTTGTACATTTTGAACAGCTTTCCGCCCTCGCCGATTCTGGGGGCGGCAAAGATGGCAGGCCCCCTGGAATCGATCCTGACGGCGACCCATATCACAATTAAGAGCGGCCAGGTCAACAAAAATAAGACCACAGAAAGGGCTATATCCATGATTCTTTTTGAAAACCTTTTGCCACCCTGGATTACAGGCTCACGTATTCCTATAAGAATCATGTTACCTATTTGATCGACTTCTGCCTCTACCAATGCTAGCTGAACAAAATCCGGCGCAAGAAAGATCCTGATTGGCAACCCCACCAGTTCACGCACCAATAATTCGAGCTGAGAAGTTTTAGTTCCCTCTTGAGAAATGATTACAACTTCAACTTTTTTTTCACGAACTATTTGCGGCAAATCATTCCGCTGTCCCCAAAAACGGAGCTGGTAAATCCACATTCCCCGGAGCTTCAAAATCAGAAAAACCGACCAGTTTAAAAACAGCTCCAAGTTCCTGAAAAATCATTTGTGCCAGTTCAAGGGCTCTGTCACCTACTCCAATGATTAGAACCGCAGCGGCGTCAACCCTATTATGTTTCTTTTTCAATCTTTTCCATACCAGGTAACGAACCGCTACAAGGGCCATATAGTTCAAGGAGCTAAAATATATTACCAGCAGTCTGGATGTATCCCTGAAGGTGAAAAACAGTATGCCTGCAAAAACCCAGATTGCTAAAGTGTATGAAAAGGTCAGTCTGGTGATTTGGGCTGGGAGATTTGGAATTCGCTTGTAATCGTATACTCCCGTAAGCGCAAACAGTACATGGAGCAAAAAAGGAGCAAAGATATAAATTGAATAGTGAGGAACCATGAGGGGCGGCGAGACGTATTCACCAGGCAACAAAGGCCTTAAATGCTCCGCAATCAGGATCATCAGGAAAGTGATCCAAAAAATCTGAAACGATAAGGATTAGTTTGTAGGGATGATATTGTTTATACACGATTTATTTTTACTCAATCATCTCTTTGTAAAGATTATTTATGTCTAGAACCACTTTTGATGTCTCAAATCCTTGCTCAAATGCGTTTCTTGCTCCTTTTGAAATCTTTTCCCTGAGAATCGGGTCATTTCTCAGTGTTGTGACCGCCGAAGCTATTTCTTCCGGGTGACCGGGAGTTACTAATATTCCCGAAACACCTGATTCTATCATGTCTGGGATTGCGCCCACCGTTGTGCTTATTATCGGTTTACCCGCTCTCATCGCTTCTATGATGGACATCGGCATGCCTTCACGATATGACGGCAAAACAAAAATATCTGAAATTTCTAAGTAATGTCGGAACGTCGTCTGATGTTGACTTCACCGATCAGTTTGATTGCAGTCGCCAAGCTTGTTGTCATCGACTGCTTTCTTGAGTTCATGCATCTCCCCTTGAAGCTCTTCGCCACCAACAAGCAATACCTTGAAATTGGAGTTCTCCACGAGCAATTGTTTTACTGCCTGAACGATATCGAAACTCCCTTTACGCCATCCGACCCTCCCAATCGATGATATTACAAATTCTTTCTCGGCTATCCCAAGTTTTTCCCGCAATGAGTCCAATGACGCTTTTTCAGGTTTCGGGCAATCAGGGACAAAATTCCGGATCACCCTGACATTTATTTTGGGGTTTATTTTTCTGATGTTTCTGGCCCATAGATCATAAAGAACTACGATACGTTTGGGAATCGCCAGCCCTATCCGAACATAAATTCGCCTGAACACCGAAGCAGATCCGTAGAATTTTTCCCAATCAGTGCCGTGCAGATGCAAAAGAACTCTGGAGGAAGCAAGAAAGGCCACAACCATAACCAGGGTGTCACCCAAGAATCCGGAAGTAGAACCATGAATATGTAGAAACTCGTATTTCCCGAGCCATAACTGCCGAAAAAGCGTTAGGACACGCTTGGCTTTCAATAGTTTTCGCTGAAATGAGCTAGTTTGAGAATCATAAATACTTTCAGATCGATTAAAAATATCAAAGACATATTCTTTGGAGAGTTCCGAGTTTATGATGCTATCTATGACAGTGGCGATTCCTCCGAATGGAGGAGGTACCGGTCCGACAATGAGAATTCTTTTTTCTTTGGAAGTTTTTGCGTTAATGATGCCGTAACCTGAGACCTTTACAAAGGCCAACTTGTTATTGAAATCCGGCGCAAAAATAGTATATTTTTAAAAAAGAATCTAAAAAATTTTTACACATGGCGAAAAAATATTCATTGGGCCTTCCAGCATTTGAAAAATTTCCCTCAAAGATCTTAACAACTGGCTGAGTCCGATTTTACAGACGCCTCCAAAGCTGAGAATTAAGGAAACGCCGATGCTCAATCTGAAGACATCCGAGGCGACTATTGATATAAAACCAATATCTAATTCCAGGTTCAGGTACCACATCACAAGAACAGGCTCCGGAAAGCGACCAGAGCAAATAACATTTGACAGTTTCTATGGTGAAAAGGTGGCTAAAGCCCTTCTTGACATGGGGGGCGCTGACAGACTCATAAGTGAGCTTACCAGAGAGGAAGGACACTCGGGCCTTGAGCTGGGACTTAAATATTATACTCTCAGCTTTTTGCCGGATGAGGATTTTGTCGGAAAGCGGCTTCTGGATTTTGGGTGTGGTTGCGGCGCTTCCACATTCGCTTTATCTAGGATTTTCCCCAATAGCCACATTTTGGGGCTGGATCGTCTTGAAGATTGCATAAGAGTCTGCAATCTCAAAAAGGAACAGCTAAACCTCGACCGGGTTTCTTTTGTAACCTCGACTTCTGATGACCAATTGCCGGCTGCCCTTGGACATATTGATTATGTCATCCTATGCGGAGTTTACGAGCATCTGCTTCCACCAGAGCGTAAAAGCCTGCTGCATGCCATATGGAATATGTTGCCCGTCGGAGGCGTATTGTTTATCGCCCAGACACCAAACAGATACTCTCCCATAGGCACACATGTCACACGTATCCCGATGGTGAATTTTTTGCCTGACAGTCTGGCGTTTCATGTCGGACACTGGGCCATGAAGAAACAATACGGGATAGACGCTGATTGGGAAAGACTCCTGCGTGGAGGGTTTAGAGGCGGCACGTCGAACGAGATAGAGCGAATACTGAAGGAAACCGAAGCGGCGCCAGTCTTCATTCAACCAAATAGATTAGGCGTGAGAGATCCCATCGACATCTGGAACCTGACCAAGGACTCTTCGAATCTGGGTTTGTTAAAGCAGGTGGCCGGGCAGTTTTGCAGGGTCTTTAAATCGCTCACAGGTATAACTATTGCGCCATATATTAACCTGGCCATCCGAAAAGGCTCAACCAAAACACAGGAATAAGATTCGGAAACATATGGAAACTCACAAACAATCAATATCTAGAATCCTATTGATAAATTTGGCCGTCCTGGGAATTTTATTCGTCGTTTTTGTAGTGATCGGGGAATTGGCTCTAAGGCATTTTATTCCTAGCTGGGGGCACTGGGGATTGGTGGAATTGACTTCAACTCCAATAGTTTATCAGATGAAACCAAATCTCCAAATTGTTCGCGAAGGAGTCGAAATCAGAACAAACTCAGACGGATTTCGTGACACTGATTTTTCAGGGGAACCAAAACCTGGCGAGTTTTTGATTGCAGTTTTAGGAGATTCTTTTGTCTTTGGGCAGGGTGTCCCGCAATCTGAAACCATGCCGGTTATTTTGCAGAAACCTCCTGAATCAATCATCCAAGCACCAGGAGGTTTCGAGTATGGAATCTCGGAGTATCCGGCTACAACACTGAACAGGAGGCTTATCTCCTAAAGTCTTTCGTACTACCGAGGAAACCCAATTGGGTGGTAGTTGGATATAACATCAATGACTGCGAGCCAATAGGGATTGACCCCAATTCAGTTGAAAAAGAGCAACACATCCAGGAGCCATTGATTGACCGTTTGAAAAATTATTTCCTACATGATCTTCTAATCACACAATTCGTGAAACAGAGGGCGGGAAATTTGATTCGACTTTTCGATCCTACATGGTATGCGTCTAATTATGTTCAGGATACTCTGAATCAATATATATCTTCAAACGGTGGGTGGGATAAGGTCTCTGCGTTGTTAAAGTCAATGAAGACCGAATGCGATAACCACGGAGTTGGTTTTACAATAGCCATTCTACCGGCAATGCTGAACTTCGACAACTACCCATACAAACCTGCGAATGACCTAATCATGTCTTTCTGTAAAGAAAACAGCATCGATTGTATAGATTTATTGTCCTCCTTTAAAGGCCATGATTTCATGAAGTACTGGGTGTCCGCTCATGGACGCTCATCCAAATCAATTAGCGCAAGGTATTTTTGCTACAGCCTTGCAACATCATTTAATTCGTCAATTTCATTATCATGACCGGAAGGGACCAGACGGTGGTTAGTGGGAGGCGCTTTGATGGCTTATTCAAATAATGTTCGCAGAAAATGGACAACCAATATCTTGATAATCACTTTGTCCTTGACCTGCTGTCTATTAATATTAGAAGCTGTGTTGAGATTATTTTGGCCGTTTCATTTCATGCAGCCAATTGAAGCCTTTGAATATGATGAGGATTTAGGATATCGATTCCGGAAAGCAATTCATTCTTTTCACCTCACCGATTACCAGCAGGAAGTCAAAACAAATCAATTAGGTACTTTAAACTTTCAAGAAGATTTGTCCGAATATAACACTATTGTCTTCGCGCTCGGCGATTCATACACACAAGGCTTGGGGGTCCCTGCTGACAGTTCATATCCTTTTCAACTGGATTTGCTTCTTAACATTGATAATAACGGAGTTTACTCTAAGGGATATGGAATAGTAAATTTAGGCCTTGGCCCGTATGGAGGCAAGCAAGAGTTGATTACCCTCAAGAAATTTGGCCAATGCTTAAAACAACCCAACATAGTATTATACTTAGGTTGTTCAAACGATTATACAGATGATTTGTTATTCGATTCGGGGATCCGTCACAAGAATTTAGTTCTCCATAACCCACATTACGGGTGGTTTTACTATCCCATGAAATGGTTTCTTTTAGACCTAGAAATAGGTAAGCGAATCAAATATCAAGTTCAGGAAGGGATTTTTAAAACCCGAGCATACAAAGCGCAAGCTAAAGAAAACAGCGGACGTAGTATTGCCGAAATGGAAAAAGAGGCTATCGAAAAAATTGTCAGTACAGCAATACAAATGGATGCCCTTCCGGTAGTATCTTGGTTTATGGTGGGAGACTCCTATGATTGGCTCAAATCCTGGGCTACTCAAAACAATGTCCGATTTGCCGACTGGGAACCGACCGCTAGATCAATTACGCAAGCGGTTCCTGGAATTCCGTGGGGAAATCAACACAGCGGCGCTCACCATAGAGCATGGCTTAACTTTGTAATTGCAAGGGCCTTTGCACAAGAAATCCGAGCATCCGGGACTACTAGGAACGCAAGGCCAATTAAGGCTCAAAAATAGACTTCTCCATTAGGTGTGTTTAATTACTTTGTGACCTTTTGAAAACTGTCCTTTACCAATTTTGTCCGCGTTTTTGAACTATTCCGGCGCAAGGATAGTTTATTGAGTATCTTTAATTCAAGATTGATGAAGATTTTGTCTTGCAGCCTGCCACTTATGGTGGTCTTTTGTGGCATCATTTATATATCGATACTGCCAGACCCACCGCATCCGGATGACATTTCCAAATATCTTGGCGGCATCCCGCTAAATGATAAAGTGGGGCATCTTGTAATGTTTTTTGGTCTTAGTTTCTTGATCTCCAATTTTCTGGACAAGATGTTTAAATGCATGGGCCTGAAGAACGTTGTTTGGGCAACTGGATTATCATTGTTCGTTGGGATAATTCACGAGATTGATCAGTATTTAACTGGTCGTGGTTATGAAGTTGATGACCTATTCTTTGATCTGTTAGGAGGTTTTCTTGGCGCGCTTGCATTTACCCTGTTCACGCGGATCAATCAACGGTTATCGAAAGAGTCTGCGGAGAGAAAATCGCCGGTTTAGATCGAGAAGCCAAGGGATAATTTTTTTCGAGCTAATTTGTTTGACAAAACTAGACTGTCTAGTTTTCACCAGACATGGTCTTACGCGAATTGCGAAAATCGAGTCAGGTTGTTAGTATACGTGGCAAAAACCAGCCAACCCGTATTCGTTAAACTTGACGAGGCCCATTTTTACATCCTCATGTAGATGTAGATTCCGCCAAGAAGGCTACGGGCACACCCCCAGCATGCTTTCAGATTCCCCGGCCTTGAGTTGATACACGCCAGCCTCATCAAGAAGGCCCGTAAATTCAGTTGTTAGGCTGCCTTGCGAGTTAACATCGGTCCTGAAATGCAGTCTGTTTTTGCCGTCTATCACTACAATTCCATAGCAGTTAGGCCCTCTTCGCTGTGCCAGAGAAACTTCATCAGCCGGAGTCCGGTCCGATATGAGGTCTCTCCCGTCAGAGTTGTGAACCGGGACGTTTCCTCCATTTAACACATTCAGTAACGTCGGTAAGATGTCATAATGAGCGGTCGCCGTAGATATCGTTCTAGCCTCAATTCCAGGGCCGGCCATGACAAAGGGAACCCTCGTCTGAATCTCTGACATGCGGCTACAGTGAGCGAATACGCCATCCTCCCTCATGGATTGTCCGTGATCGCCTGTGATCATAATTATTGTTCGGTTGAGATCAATGGAATCGAAAACCTTGAAGACTTCACTCTCGAGAAAGAGCAGCGAATTGACATATCGTTTGAAATGGTTGTCCATTTGAATCTTGGGATCAAGATATTTCCAAACAGAGGGCTTCTCTTTAAATATTTCGAATTCAGGCGGATACATATATCTGAAATGGGAAGAAGCCAAGAAAACAAATACAAATTGGGGTTGAGCATGGTCGCCGTTAAGAATTTGGGATACATGCCTAAGCTTTCGACGATCAGCTTCAGGCCATTCCTTCATATTCTTTTCCCGGAACGCGAATGACCCTTCCAGAATGAGTCTGTCACAATATTTGGGTGAAATCCACTCATCTAGACGTCCAAAGCCGGGAACATCACTATGAGTTATAAAAGTAATTTCATAGCCGCTTCTCTTGAGAGATTCCAACATTTGGGGAGGGATGTCTCTATCGAGGGTTTGTTCATATGCAAGGGGATTTCTACTGTAAAACAAGGAAAAAAGTCCTACTGCTGTACAGTTTGAGCCTGAGTAGTGTCTTTGGAAGCGGAGCCCACCCTCTGACCATTTGTCAAGTTTCTTCATGCAATTTGGACTAATCGCGTCATGCCGGAAGCTTTCAAAAACAATTAACAGGATGTTTGGTAAATTCGATTTCCTGACAAAAGCTGACAAATCAAGCGGTTTGGGATCGATTGCGTCCTCAAGGATTTTTCCCGCCAAAAGCCTTGCTTGATCGTAATGTGGGATTTCCGGAAAAAGACTGGCTGCCTGTAATCCTAATCCCGTAGAAACCCGGCCGATATAATATGAGCCTTTTACCCTTTCACAGAACCTGTACAAAGAGGACTTTAAAGCTGGGGAGAAAGGTAAGGTTTCATAAACCTGCTCGCGGGAAGGACCACTCAAGGGCAGTATGCCCAGAATGATTATGAAAAAGACTGAGCTTATGGTGATCAGGGCAGATGTTGACAACAACCACTTGAAGCGGTCGACGAGTTTTTGTGTAGTCCACTTAACCAAATAAAAAAACACTGGCGCAATAATTGAAAATAAAACCACCACAGCGACCGCTTCTATCGCCATTCGTTCCGCGGTAAGCCGCCAGATCTGTAGACAAAGGTTTTTGAAAGAGCCTTGAGTATTGGGAAGAAATTCCCAAAGATGCATACCGGCAAAGCTGAAGGCCACTAGGTCGGCGGTCTGGTAAAAAAATATCATAGACCAGACAATATTTAAGGAAACAGTAGCTAAACGAAATCTCACTAAAAGAATCAGGAGCCCCCAAACTGGCAAAAACGGCAAAAACAGAGCGAGGGTCTTCGCTGTAAGAAACCAGAATAATAATATCTTGTCTAGATTCGATAAATTGTGCGCTATAGGATCACAAATAGTATAATATCGGCCCAATTCGAAAAATAATGTGAAAAATAGGGATGACAGAATTAGATAAACAAGGATTACCAGCCACTGAAACGCTCGCATTCTCGGATCCTTTCACATTGTGAAAAATGGATTCATTCGGATAGAATTTTATCATTAAGAGCGCCTCTAAAAATCGATCCATCTCTCAGCATATTGTGTAAACGGTCTGGGGCCCATGCGCTATAGACAGAGTATATCCCAAACACGAAGAAAGATCACAATTCAATTCGCCTCCAACCCCGTTTTTAGATATTCATGGGCGTACAGTCAGTCTTACTAAGGGTGGATACCAGATTCGGGATCGACTATCGTTTATGCGTTTTCTTGGATTACAGTTCGAAGGTTTGGCGCCAGAAGACAGGCAAACGGCATCTGAAGGATGTTGACACCCGTTGGACGAAGAAGAATCAAGAGAAGCCCTATGATTGGATAAAGAGCAACATAAAAACACTCATAAAATTTATGTGTCATAAAATCAAATTTGTTTTTCTTAGTTATTCTGGACTCGTATGTCGGCAATTGGATTCAAACAAGATTTGACAGCCCTGAATTTACCACTAGGCTCCCGCTCTATTTCGGGAACGTATAAGCATTCAACTTTTAAAGAGGGACTGATCCATTTCTTAATTTCGTTCAAAATATATTTCTCGTCCGAATCGGTGTAGGATGAACGCTTGACAATATACAATTTTATCGCTCCCAACTTTTCCTGAACCACCTGAGCTTCAGAACAATTTTGAGAATCTTTAAAAATATAATCAAACCTCATGATTCTTCGGCCTTCCGGTGTGATTACGTAATCATCTTCCCTGCCCTCAATTTTCATTAACAACTTGGAATCTCTTCCGCAAGGACAATGAATTTCAGGTGTTTCCCAAATTCCGATATCGCCAACTTCATATCTGATAAACGGAAACTCTGGACACGTAAAGCCAGTGCAAACTATCTTCCCTTTATAATGTTCGCTGTCTATCGTTTCGGGTCTCAAACACTCTATTGCGCCTAATTCAAAGTCCTCGTGATAAAAACCGTCCGGGCATTGGGAAGCGTTCCCGCAACCTTCAGCAAATCCATATTGATCTGTTATTATCGCCCCGGTGAAATTTTCCAGGAATTTCTTCTGAAAATCCAGGGTATTCTCGCATCCCATAAATATGACGCGAGGGGGTTTATCTAGACGCAGGCCCGCTTCTGCAGCAGTCACGGCAAAATTGTGAACAATCGAGGGATAGGCAGTGTAAAACTCAAAGTAACTCTCATTAAGGAAATCGACTATATATGATATCTTGGAAGGTGTAATGTGTTGCATGTTGATTACCACCTGACGCATAGGATTTATCCAGCGCCAAAATGGCGGCTTGTTTTGCTCTGCAGGCGTAAGGAGCTGAGCGCGAAAGTTTACGTACCACGAATCGTTTGTCATGCCAAACCGATACCTATGTCTCCACCACAAGGCCCATTGAAGTGTTTCTGTCTCCGGACTCACGTAAAAGTGTAGGCTCTTGCCCGTTGTTCCACTTGTGTGCCGAAACAAAAGTTTCTTCCTGTCGGTTTTACGGGAGATGAATTTTTCGAGATTATTCCTGACATCTTCTTTTTTGAGGGTTGGAAGTTTCGGTAAGTCGCTTATATTTTTGATGTCCGACGGACGAAGGTTAAGTTGGTCCATCACCTCTCGATAATACAGCACATTTTCGTAGGCTTCTTTGATGAGATTACTCAATCGCTCGTTTTGATAAGCCTCTATTTCTGACGCTGACCATTTTTCTGATTCAAGTAGCCATTCAAGAGTTTTAAAGAATTTCTCGTCGTAGGTTTTGCGTGCGAAATTATATCCATAAAGCCAGCATGCTTTATCTTGAAGCCATATAGGAAGACGTCTGTATAAAAAAAATAGTGGGTGAGAACTCACTTTTTTGCTTTCTTGAAAGAATTGAATTTATTTCACACTAATTATATCAAATAATTCAGGATTATGTTAGTCTTTGCAAGATAATTGTTTTATTGCGTGATTACTTCAGACCTTATCAGGACAAAGCTATGCCGACCCCAGCCCTTTCTAAAAAGGTAGTTAATTATTTCAGGGAAACCCTCAGCCTCTTGCCCGCTAACTATCAAACAATAGTCAAGGGGCTCTTGAGCTATCTGCCTGGAGTCTATTCCTTTGTAGATCAGACACGCTCAGCGTCGGCCCGTTTCTGCTATTCGGTGTGGATGCGACACCTGGTAATTTCATGGGAATGCGGTGGCTTGAAACGTTTCCCCAACTCTTTACTTGAACTTGGGCCCGGAAGCTCATTTGGGGTCGGGCTGGCCGCCATGCTTTCAGGTACCAATCAATATTACGCTCTCGACGCAATAAAATTTACTGATCTCAAGACCAACCTGGAAACTCTGGATGAGCTGGTCAGGTTATTTAAAGATCGAGCCTCAATACCTCATGGAGATGAATTTACTACCGAAGTCCGTCCTCCTTTGCAGACTTATGAATTTCCGACTCACATACTTGATAACGACCATCTCGAAAAGTGCCTTCGACCAGAAAGGATTCAGCGTATTAAAGAGGCGTTGAAAAAGGTTTTCTCCGAATCCCCCACGGATAATAATGATGAAATCTGTTTTTTTTACCTTGCGCCGTGGTCGGATCATAGAGCTGTTCCTCAAGGCGCTGCGGACATGATTTTATCCAATACCGTCCTCCAGTGTGTAGACAATCTGAAACAGGTTTATCAGAGTTTCAATTATTGGCTCGCGCCGGATGGCTTCATGTCGCACAATATTGATTTCAGCTCGTACGGCGCTACAAGAGAGTGGAATGGACATTGGGCTTGTTCGAAACTTGAGTGGTCTTTAATGAGAGGTAAGCGTCCATACCTTATTAATCGTGAACCGTATTCGGCTCATATTAATCTTTTAAACGAACTGGCCTTCAAGATTGTCTGTGACATCAAGTTTACCACCAAATCCGGAATAAAGCGTGAAGAGTTGGTGGAAGAGTTCAAAAATATGTCTGATGATGATCTTTATACTTCCGGAGCGATGCTCCAGGCGATTAAGCGGTTGAGCTGATTTTCATCCCCTCACTTAGATCTATGATTTCCGTTGGATTTGATGAGTTTTGTTCATTTTGGAGGCAGGCTTGAAAATTCGAATAAAGCTAATCAAAACATGGATTTTCATCGGATCTTTGGCTCTCATCATTGTTTGCGCCAGTGAACTTCCTACACGGGCTGCTACTTACCATGTTGACGTAAATACCGGTGACAACAGTTTCCCTGGCACAGAAGAAAAACCTTTCCAGACTATCAACCAGGCTTCCAAAGTGATGGAACCGGGGGACAAGGCTATAATCCACGAAGGGATTTACCATGAGCAGATAATGGGCGGGAAATCCGGATTGCCGGACGCCCCAATAACTTACGAAGGCGTAGACCGGGATAAAGTCATTCTTAGAGGATCCGTTACAGTAAAAGACTGGAAGAAAGTTGGGCTGGTATGGTTCAAGGTCGGGTTGAAACCCATCACAAGGCAGAACCTCTTTGTGATGGTTGACGAAAGATATAAACTCAAACAGGTGGAAAAGCCTCATGACATGCCCGAAGGCAGCTTTTGCCTTGATGAAAACAGTAATTATTTTATCAGGCTCGCTGGAGACGCCAATCCAAATACTGACCATGTCGTAGATGTTTATGAACTGGATCTCGGTTTCAACGCAGGAGAGCGCTACGGGGGAACTGCCAAAAAATACATAGTCCTGCGGAACATGACACTCGAGAAATACGGTTCGTATGGAGTTTCAGCAGCGCCCAATCAACACGAACAGAATGCCCACTGGGAGCTTGATAATCTGAGATGTCAGTTTAGCGCCTGTGGAGTTTTTTCAGCCCTGGATGACTGGTATATTCATGACTGCCAATTCTTGCGAAACGCCATTCACGGATGTCAAATCGATGGATCCAGAGTCAGGTTTGTGAATAATATCAGCAATGAGAATGAGTATTTCGGGCATTCAGGTTACGCAGGCGCAGGACTGCTGATAGGCCCTAACCCGTGGGCTAACTCTTGTGAAGTCAAAGGCAATACATTCAAGGATAACGGTTACCCTGATGGATATGGATGCGCTATTTATCTGGAAGGTCGATCTCGGGACAACATTATAGAAAACAATTTTATAGAAGGTGGAACACACGCGGGGATTTGTTTTTATGGTTCATCCAACAACAAAGTGTTCAACAATGTATTGGTTGATATTGCGCCGAAGAACACCTGGGAGCTCTGCGCCGCCTTTGTAATCGCCCATAGCCGTGAGGGAGCGCCGACTCAATCTGTAGGCAACCTGATCGCATTTAATACGGTTTATAGATGTTCTTCCCCTATAGCTCTTTCTAAACCAGAAAGCCCTATTTCGGCAAATCAGTTGAACCGATTTGTTGATAACGTTTTTTCCTATTGCCGACGCATTCTTCCCAAACCTTCCGCTCAAGTGGCTGAATTGAAAAATAACGCCTGGTTCAGTTGCCCTGAAGGGCAGCCAAAAACCGGCTTCAAGCCTTGAACAGTCTGCAAGAAGATTCTATGAGGAAAAACTGGTTTCAGGAGTAGACTCTCTCGATTCTAGGCCGATAAAAGGCACGGATCCTTTGTTTGAAAATCCGACAGGGAAAGATTTCAGGCCATCCAGAAATTCGCCTCTAGTGGACAAGGCTCAGCCCCTTGATTCTGTCAAGACCGATGTTTCACGGAATTACAAGACCGCAAGGCGCTGCGCCGGATATAGGCGCTTACGAGTTACCGCAATAGATTGTTTCCTTAGAAAATTAAACGCCGAAAAGTCGCTTGAATTTTTGTATGTTTCCGGGATATGAAGACTGCGGATTCTTGATCTATTACTGCATATCATGGTGAAGGTCCCATGAAAATCATACGTTGTGTAGGTTCTGGTTCTAGTATTATTGATATCTTCTCCAGTCTTCGGCCAGGAAATACCGTTTATTGATCTTCTGCATCCCCCGGACGAAAAAGACATCACTGAGCGCACTCTTTTCAAATTGAGCCGTATGTTGAGTTACGTGGACATGTATTTGGTCATAAGGATCAAGGATGGCTTGCCGGTTGGATACGCCCCATGGGACAAAATTAACAGGCGTTGGACGCTGTTCAACATGCACGGAGAATATAGAGGATTTATCCAGGCCATAATCGGTCAGCAGTTTATCAAACATGACAAGGTAGACATCTGGTATCAATATTACACGCAATATCTTTTCTATTTTAAGGACAATATCTATAGAGGAGTGATGATCGCATCGTTGGGAGGACGACCAAAGACTGAAATCCTTCCACTCGGTGAACTCGGTGGAAGTCTTGATCTTTATCCTATCGGAAACATTCCAATTCCCAAGCCTGGGCCACAACTCTTCATAGACCCCGCCAAAAGGCCTATGGGAATAGACATCTCAATTGTAAACCGTTTGCGTTAGAACCGTTTTTTTAGGGCGCCCAACGTCTGAAAACATATGACTCTTGAATCCAAGAAAAGCCTGCTAAAGAATACTGTCGCTCTGTCCATACCTAGCGCTGTCAATCCTTTCGTGTCACTGGCCCTGGTCTACGTCATTTCGAGAAAACTCGGAGTCGAGGGCATGGGTCAATATTCGGTTTTGTTCTCCTACTTGAATATTTTTACAACTATAGCCTCATTAGGTCTGGGGGGCTTGATAGTCAGAGAGGTAGCTCGTAGGCCTGAAGATCAGGGAGTTCTTACCTCTAATTCGGTCCTTTTTGGTATTTTTTCGAGCGTCATCGCCATGGTCATCATGGACCTGGGTGTTTCTTTGCTGGGTTATGATAGGGAATTGTATTTGGCTTTCCTGGTAGGATCAGTTTCCATCATCCCCGCAAGTTGTGTGCGTTTCCTCGAATCTACCTTCCGAGCCGTTGAGAAATCCGAGTTCATAGCGCTTGAGCAATTTCTTGAAAATATCTCAAAAGTGCTTTTGTGTATCGCCGTAGTTCTGACAGGTTATGGGATCGTAGCAATATCCGCCGTGACTGTGCTGACAAAATTCCTGGCCTTGGGAGTATTGGCGTTTTTCTATCTCAAGGTGATCGGCAATTTCGCCATCAAATTCAAGAAGAGTGTTTGGAGCTTGCTTCTTAAACAGGCTCCGGTGTTTATGGGGATCGCTATTTGTTCAACCATTCATTTGAACATAGATACAATATTACTCTCCAAACTTTCCGGCGTGATTTCGGTGGGAATTTACAGCGCGGCTTCACGAATCAACCAGATGACAGTAATCGTTCCTATGGCCTTTTCAATGGCAATGCTGCCCATTTTTTCGAGACACTTCGGATATGGTCTGGAAAATCTGCGAGAAAAGACCGAGCTTTCCCTTCGTCTTGTCCTGATTGCCTGCTTACCTATGGTCGCCGGAGTAATCTTGCTGGCGGACAAAATTATTTTCTTGATCTACGGATCCAAATTTGAGCAATCAATCTTGATTCTCCAGTTAATCGCTCCATTCTTGATTCCCTACAGCATAATCCTCATCCTTGCCCAAACCCTTATAGCCGCGAATTATCAGAGCATCGACCTTAAACTCAACATCGTAGCGGCGCTACTGGCGACGGTCCTGAATTACGTACTGATTAAACCGTATGCGGAATACGGAGCCGTAATGGCCAATATGGCGACAATCATAATATTTATGGCTCTTCAGCTTTCGTTTGTTTTGAAGTTGCTGTTTCCGCTGGATTTTAGACGAATCTCCACGAAACCCATTTTAGCGACTATTGGCATGTCGTTTGTTACTTACATGGCGCGTGATATTAATTTTTTGTTGAATGTGACGCTTTCCGGCAGTCGTGTATTTTGCATTCCTGTTTATAGTAAAAGGACTGTATCCTGAAGAAATCACAATCTTAAAAAATGTAGGACAAAAAATTGGACAGCACTGCCTTAATTATTTCCGGCGCTCCCCGTGACTCGGATTCGGCCTATCTAGTATCGAATCAGGAAGTTTGGAGAGTTGCTCATGGAGCGCTCAATAGGCTGCGACTTCTTTTATATCCCAGAAAACAAACCTCTGAACAAAGTCACGACATCATCGCTGTTCATGCCGTTGTACCTAAATAGACTCAGAAAATATCGGTTTTTATATTGCGGCGCGCCCTTTGTCGGACAGGCTCTTTATTTCTGCCATTCCCTCATTCCGGGAGTGATTACTCTCGATATGCATGGTGATGATATATCGCAATCAGCTCAGGCTAATCAGCTTCTCAAGGGGGATCCAGAGGCTGGTTCCTCTTTAAGGGTGAAACTACAGTATTCAATGGCCTTGCGTTCTTCAGACTTTATTCTGACGCAGTCGGAGTGGCACAAATCAGACTTGGTACAGACAGGTATAAAACCTGATCGAATTAGTGTCATAAGAAACGGAGTAGACCTGGATTTGTTTCAACCTTTGCCGCCTGCTGAAAATCCTCAGTTTACATTTGGCTACGCCGGTGAATTTCAGACCTGGCAGGGAATTGATGACCTCATATCGGCCTTTGAGCATGTTTCCAACAAGAACGCCACTATGGCGCTGATAGGCTTCAGGCCCAAAGACCAAAAATTAAAACTGAGCTTTGCGGAAAAGTTTGGATCCAGGGTTACACTCGTTGATCGGACGGATAGAAAGACAATGCTTGAATTGTTGAGTCGAGCGTCGATTCTGATTTCACCGAGACCCAATCATGTAGCTTCAAGGGCGGCTTTCCCTGTCAAATTCGCTGAATACGCTGCGCTAGGAAGGCCAATTATTGGTCAATGATGTGGATGAGACTGCGGATTTTATCCGCAAGTATAATTGTGGTTTTGTTTGCGACCCCCAAACCCAGTTAGAAATCTTGGCCCAAACCATGGAGCTTGCCGCATCGAGTTCACGGGACACATTGATTCAAATGGGGCTTAGATCTCGCAGAATGGCTGAAGAAAATTTTTCATGGCCAAAAGTGGGGGATGCGTATGCAAGCCTTGTTAAAAGCCTCATTGATAAAAATCACGCTAAAGAGCTCAAAGCAAGCGGCATTTTCAGCCGATAATTATCTATTTTTGTACAAATTAAAACCGGAAGTCTTAATCATAAGAACTTCCGGTCGTTCTGGCTTTGCTAATATTTTGCTGTCGGATCACATACCAGACCAGTGCTTCTTGTTACCAAAAGCGAGCCACAGTATAGCTGTTCCGACGGAGACTAAAAACAGTACCTCCATGTCCCTCACCTCCAACAGGAGAAAATATAACCGGCTTTTATATTATGTCAACAAGAAAATTAACGCGTTTTCATGAGCTTATGGAAAAATTACAGCCGCCCTCCCATTGATTCCACATATCCGGTCAGTTCCACGTAACCACTTCCTTGGACAACATGCCCGTCCATGGTTCCTGTAATCTTTACGGCGCCCTCCCAGTAACTTGTTCCTGCGCTTCTGTCGGCGGTGAGTTCCTGGTCCTCTACCGCAGGAGTTATTTGCAGACTGAGCTTCTTCTCGGGGATTTCAATAACCCATGCCGACGGATACTTTGCCTTTGATCTGGGACTCACCCATGAACCTGAAGATCTGATCTGTATTGAATTGCCCGATAAATGAGTTGGTAATCCGGAATTGTCCACAAATGTCGCAAAAGGTTTTTCGAAAGAACCATCTTTTCTACGGAGATGAAAAGCCATCAGATCAACCCCGTTGTCTAGCTGCAGGCTGAACCAGTCCCAGCCTACCTGTCCGGAATTAAGTATGGACGATCCGAATTCATGGTCCATCCACATTAAACCTTCCACTTCATGTCCCACGCCTTCGAATTTTAGAGTACCCTTGGCTTTGAGTCGGGTAAACGAATAATAGTAAGAAGCTTGATTTGGATCATTTCCTTTAATACTAAGACCGTTATAGCCATGCAATATAAGGGGCTTTTCGGGAGTCAAGGTTAATTTAATTGAATAATCCCCTTGCGTTGCGCTCAACAAGATGTCCCGATCCTTTTGTGAGGCTGTCCAATCCCTCACGTGTACATCCAGGCGGTCACCTGCCGATCCAGCTAAATGTGGGCCTTCTCTAGACATAAGTTCCGTATGAAAAAATTTGTTGGCGCCAATATTCGTAATCGCTAAGTGGGCCGGGTACAAATCTCGGACCTCCCAGGCGGATCTTGCTTTGCTAGTTTTATTGAAAAGACTCCTTCTGAAGAAAGTTAACTGCGCTCCCCAGTGGTTATTTTTCGAAACCAGGTTTCCCGTGAAGTACCACCACTCCGTCTGAAAACGCGGATGTTTCCCATGATCTCTTGGAAACTCGAGAGTTGTTCCAGGAACTGCCTTTTCAAACCAGTCGCAGTACGCAATTTGAACCAGACCGCTGAGGAGCAAACTTTGCAGAGTTAGGGATACAAACCATTTGTAAGGAAATTTCATAATCACCCTTTTAAAATAAATGACATGAACTATTCTTTTTTCAAATGCGGCTTTTCTCTTGAAACCATCTCAGAGATTAAGTTGACTAAAGACGTAAGGCCTCTAAGCATTTCATCTTCTTTTTTTTCGCTTTTGGCCCAGAACTTTGGCCATGTGATACGTCACGCCAATTGAATCTTATCGATCCAGCCTTTGTAAAGGAGTTTTCATGTTTCAAATGTGGTTAAGAAAAAATCTTAACAAATCTAGACCTGCAAACATATTTAGCAAGAGCCGACTTACCCTGTTCTTTTTTTTCATCTTTGTCGGGATGCTGGGAACCTCAGCCTATGCTCAAACCCCTGCAAACAGGGGCGCCAGAGAGTTACAGGACTCATTCCGAGCTGTGGCCAAGAACGTCCGTCCGGCGGTCGTTAATGTCTCTTCTGTGAGAATAATTCAAAATTCAGGACCAGGTCCTGAAGTTGATCCTTATTTTGAAAACCATCCTTTCAGAGAATTCTTCGGTGATGATTTTTTCAGACGCTTTTTTGGAGCCCCACCTTCTGGAGGCGGAAAACTTCGCCAACAGGGCCTCGGCTCTGGATTCATCTTCGACAGTCGTGGATACGTGATAACGAACCGTCATGTTATAAAAGGCGCTGACCAGATTATAGTGACTCTGGAAGGAAAGAAAAAATACCAGGCCAAGGTTGTCGCCGCCGATCCAAAGACAGATATCGCAATACTAAAAATAGATGGGAAGGATTTTCCACATGTGGGTCTAGGCAATTCATCAACTTTGGAAGTTGGAGACTGGGTATTGGCAATAGGAAACCCCTTTGGCTTGACTCAAACCATAACAGCGGGCATCGTAAGCGCAAAGGGACGATCTGACATGGGCATACTCGACTATGAAGATTTCATTCAAACAGACGCCGCCATCAATCCGGGAAACTCCGGGGGACCCTTGGTAAATATTGACGGCCAGGTCATAGGGATGAACACAGCTATCCTGTCTCGCAGCGGAGGATATATGGGAATCGGTTTCGCAATTCCTATTAATCTTATTAAGCAGGTGGTAGATAGAGTAATGTTAAAGAAGGCCGACCTTAATCGTCCTACTCGTACGCCTGAAAAGGGGCATCCGTTAAATCTTCCCGGAAAACAGCGCGATATCAATGACCGCGTTTTTCCTCCGAGTTCGGGTCCAAGACGAGGGATTTAGCGCCTAAAATTAGGGTATACTTTTCGAGCGATTTGGACAATTGAGATTTTTTTGTGATGATGTGACTTTTTATTGGAAAAATGATATTTTGTTTTTTAAATTGTTTCAAATATTTAGTATAATTATACGATCATTCCCTCGGAGGATATTATGAGAAAAAGCTGGGCGCTACTTGTTTTAGGTTTGACTGTTCTTTTCTGTTCCATGGTTTTGTCTGTTTCGTTTGCAGGCTCCAATGCGCCTGAAGGCTACCGAAATGTTAAACTGGGAATGACCAAACCTCAAATCCTTGAAATCCTTAAAAAAGATCCTGGGTCAGATTCATTTGAAGAAATTGGGGACGAAATTGGAGAAATTATACGAAATGACAACCTGTTCAGGTTTGCCGCATATAAATTCGATCCAAACGGCGCTCTTGTGGAAATTGATTTGCAGATGCGTGAAATATTGGGACGAGACAAGGTTCTGGAAATTTTTAACTCCCAATATGGGTTAAACATTTCTGCAACCAAAAAGTTTGTAGGAGCGAATCGGGCTATAGAAGTTCAAGACAATCGACTGGTGATCAAAGTCGCTTCAGACAATCCCAAGCGTTCCGCAAAAAGTGGAGAATAAGGGCGTCCTTACATCGGCGCAAAATGCCCTGATTATTAAGAGTCGAAAAGGCGGGTGGTTTTGCTAAGCGGCAAGCCATCACGCCTTTTTTGTTTTCGATCTAGCGCGTGACTTCGTCTGAATTCTCAATGGCCGCGGAAATTGCGTCAATGAATGGTTTCAATTGATGAGCATGCTCTAAAATTCGTCGCGCTTCACGGTGTTGATATACTGTTCCCATTACTATCATGTCAGTCACTACATCTTGTTCTTCGTAATACGCCTCACTGCTTATGGCGACCTCAGCCCCAATTTCGTTGTAAACCTTTTTTATCGATTTGGCGTAAACGCCAGGGGCCTGTCGTATGATTAGATTTACATGGATAGCTCTGGAGGCCATCATTTCGCTATTGTTGGATCCCAGTAAGTCAATTGCCTCTATTGCGCATTTTACGGAATCAAATTTAATTTTTTCAGCGATCATGGAGCATCTCTCTTTTAGGCGATTTATACTATTTCATAAGTTGTGACGTTGATTATTTGTAAGCTTAGACTTGCTTCAATATGCGTCAGGTCATATCATGAATAATCTCGAAAACGATTTGGGAATTTGGAACAAAGGTTCTTGATTAGATTAATTGAACTATTTAAAGTTGCAAACTTGGACCCATGTATATTTAGAAAGCGCCCAGGAGGTTCATAATGGGTGAATTTAAGATTAACAAGACTTTCGCGGAAATCAACAAAAAGATTAAAGATGGTTCTGTGGTGGTCCTGACAGCTGAGGAAATGATAGGGGCTACAAAAGAACTTGGGCCCGTAGAGGCGGCAAGAAAGGTTGACGTGGTTACAACCGGCACTTTTGGGATAATGTGCTCCTCTGGCGCTTTTTTGAATTTTGGACACGCAAAACCCCGTATTAAGGCCAATAAAGTATATCTCAATGGAGTCGAAGCCTACGCTGGCCTAGCTGCCGTTGATTGTTATATAGGAGCCGCTCAGACCCGCGAAGACGATCCATTAAACAAGGTGTTTCCTGGAAGGTTCCGTTATGGCGGAGGCCATGTCATAGAAGATCTCGTGTCAGGAAAGAAAGTGAGGCTCGAGGCCTTTGGCTACGGAACTGATTGTTATCCAAACCTCGAATATGAAAGAGACATGACTCTGAAGGATTTTCCTGACGCCTGGCTTCTCAACCCCCGAAATGGGTATCAGAATTACAATTGCGCCGTAAACCTTTCAAAGAAAACCATTTATACATATATGGGGGTCTTGAGACCGGATTGCATGAATGCGAATTATTCCACGTCGGGACAGTTGAGCCCGCTATTAAACGATCCTTTTTATAGAACCATCGGTTTGGGAACAAGGATTTTTCTGGGTGGTGGAATGGGCTACGTGATTGGAAACGGGACACAGCATAATCCAACGGTGAAAAGATCGGAAAACGGCGTCGTCATGGGCGGAGCTGGAACCCTCGCAGTCAAGGGTGATCTCAAACAAATGTCGCCGAAATACCTCAGAGGAGCTTCCTTGACCGGTTACGGCTGCTCGTTGAATGTTGGTATAGGAGTGCCTATCCCCATACTGAATGAAGAAATCGCCATGTTCACTTCCGTGTCGGATGAAAAAATTCAGGCTCCGATAGTGGATTACGGGTCCGATTATCCCGAGGGCGGAGGATCGGCGCTTGGCTATGTTACCTATGCTCAACTAAAAACTGGAGAGATAACCTTTGACGGACGGAAAATCTCTACCGCTCCCTTGGCCAGTTATTCTACGTCCCTGGAAATAGCCAACACTCTCAAAGAATGGATCAGAACCGGATCTTTTCTGCTGGGTGAACCTCAGGAAACTTTGCCTACAGCTTCTTTTGGGGGATTTGAGAACCTTAAATGAATTTCTCGGATGATTTCACAATTGGTGAACATCGCTCATACAGGTCTTTTGAAACGCATGACGTTTTTACAAGCTTTAGAGTTGTTGTTGAAACTTCAGATCTGTACATCAGGGCTCTCAAGAATCTTCAAAAAGAGGCTAGATCGCTGATTATAGAATGTCGCTCACAAATCGAGCGCTCTATAGCCAGAAGGCCTGAATTCTTGACGAGTCTTGATCCCTTAGACGCGGCTCCGTTTGACACTCCTGTGGTGGCAAAGATGATTCACGCGGGTAAAAAAGCCGGAGTAGGTCCGATGGCTGCAGTTGCTGGGACGGTCGCCGAATTTGTCGGGAGGAATCTTTTACCGTCGTCAGAGGAGATTATAGTAGAGAATGGGGGAGATATTTTTATTCACGTAAAACGTCCTATAGTTATAGGGATCTATGCTGGGAAGATAACTTTGGGCGCGAAATTTGGTATTAAAATAGGACCAACGGTTATTCCCACAGGTGTATGCACATCATCAGCCAAAATTGGGCCATCGATCAGCTTTGGAAGAACTGACGCGGCCACAGTGGTTTCTTCTGATGTCAGTTTGGCCGACGCTGTGGCCACTGGCTTGGGTAACAGAATCAAGACCACAAGAGACTTGAAACCAGCAGTCCAATGGGCGTGCAATCTGGATGGGGTTCAAGCGGCGCTCGCTATTTGTGGGGATAAAATCGCTGTTCAGGGTGATCTGGAACTCGTTCCCATTGGTTAGAAATTTCTCGGAGCCTGATTTTACCTGGATGACTAAGAAAGGATTTCACATGAGTTCGAAAAATGTGCTGTTGATATTCAAATCAAATATTATGTATAAACCCGTTATTTACCGGCTTGCTCGCGATTTTGACCTGGTCTTCAACATACTTGAAGCGAAAATACTACCTCGCAAAGAAGGACGGATACTACTCGAACTACGGGGCTCTGAAGATGTAATAGAAAAAGGAATCAGATTCCTCCAGCAACATCAGGTGTTGGTTCAACCCCTTTCTGACAAAGTGTGGAGAGAAGAAGAAAAATGCGTTCATTGCGGAGCTTGCACCGGATTGTGTCCAACTGCCGCTTTAGAAATGACGAGACCTGAAATGCGAGTTTCCTTCGACGTCGAAAAATGCGTCGCATGCGGAATGTGTGGTCTTGTCTGTCCTTTCGGAGCCATGAAGGATGTGACCTTGTTCGATCCATTTGCTGAAGGTCGATCGGACACGAAATAATCAATTTTGGCAACTTGCGGTTTTTTGCGAAAGATCCAGGACGATTGACTATCAATTTTGAATGAACACTATCTCAGAAAGAATGAGGAATTCCATGGTCACTACGCCCAATGTTCAGAAGATCTTTGAGTATGCTCTCAACCAGGAGAGAACTGGAATGAGTTTTTTCCAGAATTCTATCGAGCGTATGGGTATTGGCGCTGCGGTAACTGCGCTAAAACGGCTTGTCGAAGAAGAAAGGAAGCATATTTCGTTTATTGAAGGTATTCTCAAGGACATAAAACAGGGAAATGAGATTGATCTCACTATGGCTTCTGATCCTCTAATTACTCCGACAAATTATTTTGACGCCAGAGCACGAAGTGAATTTCTTGAGGAATGTGTCCAGGGATCGATGATCCCCGATGTAACGGTATTTAACACCGCTTGGCTGATTGAAAAAGATCTCAGCGAGTTTTACGAGACCATGGCCAAGAAGACCGAGGGGAAGGCGTCTAATGCTCTAACTATGCTTTCAGCTTGGGAAAAAGAGCATGAAAAGTTTTTTCGGGAATATCGTGACAAGTTGTCTGAAGTTTACGCTCAAATGCCATGGGGCGGATGATTTAATTTGAATATAGAGTGGATCAGTTCTGCCTGAATCAAATGTGAAAGAATCCTTTCTACCGGAATTGAGCGCTTTCCGATGATTCTAACTTCTACCGACTATCATGACCTGACGAGCTATGACCGGAATAAAATGACCGGCCATTATCTTGACTGGTCTAACCAGCCCATCACTTTCAAATTTTATGAGGGTCTAAAGAACATCAAGCTGATCGATCAAAAAGATTGGTCTAATGCGAAGTTCGGCGACCTGTTCATGGAAAATGAGCCTGTACCCCGGAAGTTAGATTTTAAAGACCTGAGCGGAATATTGAAACTGGCCCATTGCCTGACCAGGAAAGAAAAGTTGGGAACGGGTGATTTTTATTTCAGAAACGTCGCCTCAGCAGGAGCCCTATACCCGTTCGAGATGTACATAGCCACACGGGGCGTGGAGGATCTAGAGGACGGAATTTATCATCATTCGGTAGCGGATCAGTCACTAACTCAGCTACGCAAAGGAAATTTTTCAGGGGTCATCGCTTCATTGACGAATTTTGTGGGTGGCCAAAATTTTCATGTAGTCTTTTTGTTAACCGCAATTTTTTTCCGAAGTTCATGGAAATATCGCGATCGGGCGTTCAGATACCATCTTCTGGACACTGGCCATCTGTGCGAAAATCTTGCTCTGGCTTTAAAAGCCGAATCTCTTGAATTTGGTATATGTTATGATTTTGACGATTCGTCAACAAATCAACTACTTGGTGTCGACCAAGCGCGGGAATCGTGCTTGGCTCTAGTGACCGTTTCTTCAGGCGTAAATGAATTTGAAATCCACGAGTCATTAATTGAGAAAACGTCTGTCGATCTGAGTCGGTTCAGCAAATGCGCCCCTGAAGAGATACGATACCCTGCAATAAATGAGATCTACACTATAACCTCGAGAAAATCGCATCGGTCTCCTGATGAACATCCCGCAAAACCATGTTCAGCGTTTCAACTGGAAAGTGAACCGTTGAGATTGCCTGCATTTGGAAACCAACCTGAGGTTTTAAAATATAGCGAGGCTGTTCTTACCAGAAGATCCAGACGTAATTTCATTCGGAAGCCGATCCCGGAGTCAAATTTTAGCTGGATACTAGGCTTGTTCAATGGAAATTCAGCATCTGAGCCTACGTGGTCCAAGTTTCTTTCTCTAGGAGTTTTAATTTCTGATGTTGGATCTATTTCTCAGGGCTTTTATCTGTTGGATCCCTGTAACGGAGACTTATCTTTGGTTAAATATGGTTTTCTAACGGAAACTATGGCTCATATATGTCTCGATCAGGCATGGTTGGCAAATTGTTCCACACATTTCGTCTTTATAGCTGATCTGGATAGTCTTGAAAGCCAATATGGCCCAAGGGCTTATCGTTATGGGATGCTTGAGGCTGGACGGCTCGGTCAGCGCCTGTATTTGGCGGCGGAATCCCTAAAGTTAGGCTGCTGTGGAATTGGCGCTTTTTATGATCAAGAGGCTCGGACGCTTTTGAATTTGAGGTCTGGGGCGCGCCTGCTCTATCTTGTCGCGCTCGGCCCTCTCAAGAAATCTTTTGCTTAGATTAATTACCGTTTTTACAGAGGTTATTAGAAATGTTCGAAACCTTAAAAAACATCTTCACGCCAGTACAATCTATGAGCGCCGATGAGGCCCGGGCTTTTATCGGATCACGACCGGAAGGATCATACACTCTTCTGGATGTTAGGCAACCAGGGGAGTATGAAAGATCTCATATCCCAGGAGCGACATTGATTCCCGTTGCGACCCTTACGGATCGCTACAAGGATCTTGATCCCGATAAACCAATTATTGTTTATTGAGCCGTTGGAGGTCGCAGCCGTGTCGCTGCGCAACTTCTATCCGGTTTTGGCTTCCGACAAATCTACAACCTAACGGGAGGAATAAAAGCATGGAACGGCCTCGTGGCTGAAGGCCCCGTTGAGATGAATCTGGATCTGATCACTGGACTTGAGACTCCCACGGATATTCTCAAACTCGCCTATGGAATGGAACAGAACCTTGCAAATTTCTACCGGGAAGTTGAAAAGAAATCTTCAGATGACGATTTGATAGAACTGCTAAACACCCTTGCGACAGTTGAAGAGCGACACACACAATATGTTTACAGTCTGTACAAATCCTGGGAAACAAATCCGCTCACTTTGGAAGATTTCCAGAAATCTGTTGTATCAGATGTTATCGAAAGCGGCCTTAAACTTGATGATTTCCTGAACAGCAACCGGGATTTCCTGAAAACCGCTTCAGATCTTCTGGATCTGTCCATGATGCTGGAAACTCAGGCTCTGGATTTGTACCTTAGATTAGCTCAGCGGTCTACGAAAGAGGAGTCGCGATCCGCATTCCACAAAATCGCTGATGAAGAAAAAACCCATTTAACATCCCTGAGCAAGTTGCGGGATCGTCGATCATAAGAGCATTTAAGTAAAGGTTAACAATTTTCAGGTACAGCCCGTCACTCACCTGTGACACTCCGGCCTGATTACCTGGATTGTTGGAGGTGGGCCCAATTCTGTCGACTATCTTTCTGAAATAGCTTTCAGACCTTAGTTCCCATAGAATTTTCGAATCAGACCAGCCACAAAGTCAATCTGATCCCTGCTTAATCCTGGGAAAATAGGTAAGGCCAGCGTTTGATCCGAAGCCTTTTCACTTTCCGGCAAATCACCTTTGGCAAATCCAACGTATCTGAAGCACTCCTGAAGATGCAGTGGCAGCGGGTAATAAATAGCGGTTCCAACACCATGGTCGTTAAGAAAACTCTGTAAATCGTTCCTTCGTTCGGCTCGGATCACGAACTGATTATAAACATGAAAATTGTCCACTAATTCAACCGGCAAGACAATTTGCCCACTTTCTTCGACATCTCTCAAGGCGTTCATATAACAGTCCGCATTCTCTCGCCTTGTAGCTGTCCATTCATCAAGATGTCGGAGCTTAACCCTTAAAGCCGCCGCCTGGATCGCATCTAATCTGAAATTTCCACCAATGCGATCATGAAAATATCGCCGTGTCGCTCCGTGCTGTTTAAGGCTTGCCACTAAGTCATAAATTCCATCGTCATTAGTTAATACAAGCCCACCGTCACCTACGCCTCCCAAATTCTTTGACGGGAAAAATGAGAGACATCCGGTGGAACCGATTGATCCGGCCATACAGTCCTTGTATTTTGCTCCTATAGCCTGTGCAGCGTCCTCAATTACAAAGACGCCGCGTTTTTCAGACATTTCCATAATCTGACCCATCGCAGCGCACTGACCGAAAAGATGCACTGGTATAATTGCGCGGGTTCTGGAAGAAAACAGCTCTTCGATTTTCGTGGTGTCAATGTTGAATGATACCGGGTCTATATCACAGAAGATCGGTTTCGCTCCAACACGACTCACGGACCCCGCAGTAGAAAAGAATGTATAACTTGGCAGAATCACTTCATCGCCAGGACCTATGTTCAGAGCCATGAGCGATACCAACAGAGCGTCGGTTCCTGAAGAAACTCCCACAGCCGCCTTTACCCTACAGTAAGATGCGATCTCCCGTTCAAAACTATCGATTTCGGGACCACCTATAAACTGATTGCTATCCAGGACGCGCATTACAGCGCTTCGCAATTCTTCCCTGATCACGCTGTGTATAGGTTCCAAATCCAATAAAGGCGCTTTCATACTGAAACCTCACAAAACAAAAGACCTCTCCTGTGATGGAGAGGTCTTCGTTACAAATATGAAAAATAAGGTTGGGCGCGTGGCTTAACCAGCGTCAACCGTTTTGTTACTTTTTACCTTTTTTGACTGCGGCTTTGCCTTTTTTCGCAACGGCAGCCTTAGCTACCTTGGCAGGGGCAGCGGGGCACTTCAAAACTGTCATCCAGCTACCAGCCCACTTGATTGTCGGCGCGCAAGGGCCACACATTTTCTCAGCGCCTTTGGCTTTCCCTTTGCACAGAACCTGGTCTTTGCAGGGAGCCGGTTTGCAGGTCGGAGTAGAATAGCAGCCCCAATCCGCCCCTGCGGAGCGGCTTAGTCATTCCACCGGCAAATACGGAACCAGCCAGAGCAAGCGACCCCACCAAAACAACCATCATAACCAACGACTTCTTCATCCTAAACCCTCCTTAAATGAGCATACTCCAATTCAAGAGCTATTATACCATAGATTTAACGCACCGTATCATGCGTTCAAGCCGATTGTCAAGAAAAATCCTGGCTTCTGATCAGCTCAACCTGTGGTTCTGAACTCTAATGAGCCTTTCAGATCACCACACCTTAACCACATATACAACGAGTTAAGCTAAATGCGCACAAAATGCAAGAAAATTGTTGACTTTTTATGATAAAAGACCAAATGAAGGCAGGCTTACCCAAGCGCGTATTCATATTTGCATTATTATTGTCTGAACTACTGGCTTCCGCCCCAGTAATTTGTTTACAAAACGCCGTGTCACCCGCCGGACTTCTTCTCTGATCTCCTCCCAGTCCCCGGCCGTGGTTGGTCGAAACTGTCCGACCCGCTCCATGATCGCTGACCTTATCCCCTCCATCAGTTCAGGCTCGATCTCCTCATAAGTGACACCAATGGACTGAAGTTCAGGCCCTACCAGCATACGCCCGTCATGACTGGAAACCACAAACGCCACAGTAATCAGGCCCACTTCCGATATCGTTCGCCGGTCACGGAGAACATTGCGGCCAATATCTCCTACGCCCTTGCCATGAACATAGACCCGTCCGACTTCAATCTGTTCAGTGACCCCAATCCCTTCCGCCGATATCTCGATCACATCTCCGTCGACGGCCACAACGACATTTTCCTCGGGTATTCCGTCCTCAATGGCCAGACTCGCATGTCTCACAAGATGCCTGTATTCTCCGTGTACTGGAACAAAATATCGAGGTTTGACAACTCTCCACAATCCCCGGAGTTCTTCTTCTCTGCCATGGCCAGAAACGTGGACGTCGGCAATTTTGTCATACATGACGTTTGCTCCCCGACGCGCCAACTCATTGATAATGTTGTTAATCGCTTTCTCATTACCAGGGATGAAACGTGACGAAAAAATTACTGTGTCGCCCCCCTTCACTTTCAAGTATTTGTGCCTCTCCGAAGCCATTAATGCCAACGCAGACATAGGCTCTCCCTGTGAGCCGGTTGACAGAACCATAACCTTGTCATCAGGGATTTCTTCAAGATCTTTTACATCAACCAATATGTTGTCAGGAATTTTCAAATATCCCCGCTCAACCGCAATCTTGGCGTTCCCTGCCATCGATCGTCCGACAAGCGCCACCTTACGGTTGAATTTTTCAGTGAGCGTCAGAACCTGTTGCAACCTATGGATATTTGACGCGAAAAGTGGCTATAAGAACTCTTCCGGAAGCATTGGACAAAATGTCTTCAAAGGATGATCTTAGGGCGCTCTCAGATCTTGTATGCCCGGCAAATTCCGCATTGGTGCTATCGGAAAAGAGAGCTAGCACCCCCTCGTCAGCATATTTTTTCAACTTAACAAAATCACAGAGCCTCCCATCTACCGGATTGGGGTCAATCTTGAAATCTCCTGAGAAAACTATCTTTCCTATGGGGGTTTCAAGCATGACCCCCACCGCATCAGGCACCGAGTGACACATGGCGAAAAAATCGACCAGAAAGGGCCCTATGCGCAGAGGAGATTCCGTTGAAACAACTCTCCTGTCGGTGCTCGTTAAAAGATCGAATTCCTCGAGCTTGTATTCAATAAACCCCATTGTGAGCGATGTGGCGTATATCGGCGCGTTTACCTTTTTCAGCAAATAAGGCAAAGCGCCAATATGATCTTCATGCGCATGTGTAATTAATATCCCGAGAATACTCTGCTCAAGTCTGCTGAGGCTGTCCGATGTCAGGGATCACATAGTCCACTCCTGGCATCGATTCATCCGGGAACATCAAGCCCGAGTCGAGAATGACCGCGCTGTCTTCCCAAATGATCAGCATCATGTTCAGACCAATTTCTCCGAGCCCTCCTAGAGGCGCTACCTTTACACTTGGCGTATTGTTGTTGCCCATGATCTCTTTCTTCATAAAACAAAGGCGCTTTGCCTCATGAGATATACTTCGCTATCAGATCGCCCATTTCCGAAGTCGAATAGCCCATCTTACCCGCTTCCAGGCTATTAACATTGTTTACTAGAGCTTTAATCACAGCATTTTCAATTGATTTCGCCGCATTTCCTTGACCAAGAGTTTCCAGCATTAACGATCCAGCCAATATTCCTGCAAGTGGATTTATAACATTTTTCCCGGTGTATTTCGGAGCTGACCCACCAATTGGTTCAAACATCGAAACTCCTTCAGGATTTATGTTTCCACCGGCAGCGATACCCATGCCTCCCTGTATCATAGCTCCCAGATCCGTAATTATGTCGCCAAACATGTTGTCGGTAGCGATCACATCGAACCATTCAGGATTCTTAATGAACCACATGCATATAGCGTCAACATGGGCGTAATCTGTAGTGACATCCGGATATTCCTTCGCCAGATCTTGGAACGTTCGCATCCAGAGTCCCCAAGCATAAGTAAGAACATTGGTTTTTCCGCAAAGTGTCAGCTTTTTTCTTCTACCCCTGGCGCGGGTCGTCTCAAAAGCGTAACGAAGTAATCTTTCAATCCCCTTACGGGTATTTATCGATTCCTGGATAGCAATTTCGTCCGGTGTGTCCTTCTTGAAATATCCCCCTGAGCCAGCGTAGAAACCTTCCGTGTTTTCCCGTACCACGACAAAGTCTACATCTTCTGGACCCTTGTCTTTTAATGGGGTTGCCACGTGAGGGTACAACTTCACTGGGCGCAAATTGACATATTGATCCAATTCGAATCTTAACCGAAGAAGTATTCCCTGCTCGAGAATTCCAGGCGGAACATCCGGGTGACCAATAGCCCCAAGATAAATTGCATTAGATCCTCTAAGTTCTCCCAATACTGAGTCGGGTAAGACATCCCCAGTTTTAAGGTAACGTTCACCGCCTAGATCATATTCAATGAAGTTGAGCGAGAAATTGTATATTTTTGCTGCCGTTCCAAGGACTTTAACGCCTTCACGTATCACTTCAGGCCCTGTTCCATCTCCTTTTATCACTGCAATATTGTAAGAATCAGGCATTTAGACCCCTTTTCGATTTGATTATGTATTATTTGGCTTGAATCATAGCTCATTAGGATAGATTGAGCAAACATCACATGGACTTCCGAGGCTCATCATCTCCCAACTCGAATTTTTCCAGGACTTACCCCAAAAAATCGACTATCGAAGTAACTATTTTGGCTGCTACGTTGGTCCCTAAATTCCTGGCGTATTCAGAAGATTTGGGGAATGCCCCTGAAAGCGCTTCATTCACCGATTCCGTAATCAGCTTCAGGTTCCTGCCGACCAGCCTACACGACCCCTGTTCACAATAGATTGGTCTTTCCGTGTTGTCTCTACAGACCAGGCAAGGGATATCGAAAAAGCTGGCCTCCCCCTGAACCGATCCGGAGTCTGAGAGAATGATTGAACAGCCTTCCAGCAATGACAGAAAATCTATGTAAGATTGGGGCTCTACCAGTAGAAGATTCTTCATCCGGGCTACCCGCTCATTGAGGCCGAATTCATCCAGCCTCTTTCTGGTGCGTGGATGTATCGGGAAAATTACGTCCTGAGGCAGCGACTCCAATATTTGGATCACCTCTTCCAGAGGCTTCTGGTTCATCCACATTCGAGGGTCTATGAATTGTTACAAGTATGTATTCTTTTTTTCTAAGTCCAAAAGCGTTCCAGCGTTTTCTAGACTGTACTCCCGGCAGAAATAGCTGTAACGTTTCAAGCATGATGTCTCCAACCAGGAATACTCGACTCATATCGACGCCTTCACGTTCCAGGTTCTTGAGTCCTGATGGTTCCGATACGTACAAGAGGTTCGAGAGACAATCAGTAAGCCTGCGGTTCCACTCTTCCGGCATCGTCTCATCAAACGAACGTAAGCCGGCTTCAACGTGGGCTACAGGTATGAACAGTTTTCTGGCTACGAGGGCCGAGGCGATGGTTGAGTTTACATCTCCAACAACAATTACAAGATCAGGTACGATGTCTAGACATACTTTTTCAAATTCGATCATGATTTTGCCGGTCATCTCACCGTGCCTACCGGATCCTACCCCGAGGTGACGCGCCGGAGCCGATAGTCCCAGATCATCAAAGAAAACCCCGCTCATCAAATCGTCATAATGTTGTCCTGTATGGACAATCATGTGATTTATGTGCTCAAATGTTTTAAATTGACGCTCTAGCGGCCCGACTTTCATGAAATTTGGCCGGGCTCCTACCACACTGATAACTGTTTTCGTCATGTTTCAATCCCATTAATTTCTTGATTACAGCATCTTAACATCATATTAGACTTTTGTAACAATTAATTAGAAACGATCACTAGAGCGTTTAGAGATGAAAACAAGAGAATACGTTCCTGAAAGATATCCATCAGATAGATCGCTAGAGGATGATCTTGGGTCGTGGTGGGTCATTCATGTCAAACCCAATCGTGAGTGGAAGGTAGCAAAGTACTTCCTTCATCATGAGATTACTTATTACCTTCCGTTGTATGATCGAAAAACCAAAATAGGGTATTTGAAACGTGAAAAAATTGTCAAAGCCCCCCTGTTCAGGGGTTATCTATGTTTTGCCCTTGAAAAAGGCCAGCATGGTCTTCTCCACGAATGCCACGATTACGTCAGAATAATCGACATTCCTGACCAGGATAAGTTTGTGCAGGAAATGGAGCACGTGTCCAAAGCGCTTGATACTTGCCAGGATTTGTTTGTCAAACCGGGGATTGTTAAAGGTCGAAAGGTTCTTATTGCGTCAGGACCAATGGAAGGGGTAGTCGGTATAGTCTCTGGACGCTCCAAAAAAGGACAAGTCGCTCTGACAGTTGAAATGTTTAATCGTACGGTGATCGTGAATACCGATCAGTTCACAAATTTGGAGATCCTGGAATAAAATGGACGGCGTTGGCGACGGAAACTGAGAGTGCAAGGATCTAATTCATCGAAATTGTTCCAGGACTCTCTCTATGGAGCCAGGCATCAAAAAACATGTTGCAATTCATATTCAATTTGATATAAATATCCATATACTTTAATTACCCCATTAAAGGATATCGGGTAGCCTACCTCCTTGCGCTATCCTGCGGACAAAGCCCCATGTCGGCATAACGATGATGGGGCTTTGATTTCAATAAGGCGTCAGTCTTGAGATTCCGGCCAAAAATTCCCAGTGACAAAACCTGTCAGTTCTTTTTGGATTATGCTTGAGCTTTTGTGTCCGCAGCGCCTTGCATGGCGACAAAGCCCCTAGTTTGAAGTCCAGTTGCAGAGGATGTTCCTGCGATTTTAGCCAGATATGTCTCGCCAAGAGACTGAATGTGTTCCCTGACAGTGTCAAAGTAGTTGAAGTGAGCTTGCTCTTCATCGACGACAACTTCAAAAATTTTCACACTCGAACTGTCCCCGTTATCCCGACAAACTAAAATAAACTGATTATAAGCGTCTATGGTGTCATCCTCGAGTTTTGAATCAAAGGAAAAGATTGACCGGATTTCCTGACCTTTTTCAGCTTTCCCTTCAGGCTCTGCAGTGGGTTCTCCGCCCAATTCTTTAATTCGTTCGGCAAACTGCTCAGCGTGTCTCATTTCATCGATAGCAATGAGCTTAACCTTTGCCGCCATCTCTCCGTAGTCCATGTTATCCAGGTTGTAGTGCTGGTTCATGTACTGGGCAATGGCGAGTAATTCCATACCACGTGCCTTATTCAAGACCTCAATGACGTTATTCTTTCTTTGTTCTCTACTTTTTTGATCCACGTGACATACCTCCTGATTTATCTCACCTGATACTGTTGTTAGGGCACACCTGGTCTAAAAAATTGGTCAATAATATATATGTATGGGTCACTTTATGAAAAGTAAATAGAATGGAAACACGTGGCTAAAAGAACCTGCTTTGGGGATATTGACTCAAGGGGCGTAAGATTGTCGAATAAGCGTAAAAAGTCCGATAAATCAATTATCACTACAAAGAGTTGTCAGAACCGGAAACTACCCGGCTAACTATCTCAAGCAGGCGATATGGCTGCGGTTCTGGAGAAACATTAATAAGGAGAGACTTGCACGTTGTCCATCGCTTACACAGCCGATAGGGTTGTTGCACTCTGTAATGACCGTAGCTTGACAATAATTGCTCAATGCTCCACGATGAAACATCTCTAGCAAGGGTTACCCCAGGACCAATCAATCCATTGACTCAATAAACAACCATCGGGGCTTTCCGAGAAGACGATCAGAGTATGCAGGAGCAGGAGTGAGAAGAATCAAACTGGAAAAGCCTATATTGGTATCAGATCTCGACGTAGTTTACGTTGGGACATTCGTGCCAAAAACTTGCGGAATTGCGACTTTTGCAAATGACCTTGGTTCCTCAATCGCTCAAGAAATGGGTGACAAGCCATACCGCGTCGTCGCCATTACTGATCGAGCGGGAGGGTACAATTACCCGCCTGAGGTTACGTTTGAGATCAGAAAGAACGTAATTCGTGATTATGCTCGAGCCGCCGAATATCTTAACGGTTCATCAGCACAGATAGTCAGCCTCCAGCACGAATTCGGAATCTATGGGGGCGATGCCGGCAAGTACCTTTCAGTGTTGCTGTCTCATTTGAAAAAGCCCATAATAACTACCCTGCACACGATCTTAGAAAATCCGCCCAGCGATTACCTGGAAGCCTTAGAGGACGTCATAAATTACTCCCAGCGACTTGTGACCATGAGTCAAAGGGGGGCCAGGATGCTCCATGAGATATATAGCGTTCCACAGAACAAGATCTCAATAATACATCATGGTGTTCCTGACGTTCCTTTTGTTGATTCTAACTTCTATAAGGAACAATTCAACGTGGAAGGTCTGACGGTCCTACTGACATTCGGATTGATCAGTCCCAATAAAGGCATAGAAACGGCCCTGGAAGCCCTACCTTATGTTGTGGAGAAATACCCGAACACTGTCTATATCATCCTTGGCGCAACGCATCCTGAAGTTAAGAAGATTCACGGTGAGCAGTACCGCTTATCACTGGAACGAAAAGCTATTGACCTGAAGATAGCGGACAATGTGGTGTTCCAGAACAGGTTCGTTGATCTGCAGGAATTAACTGAATATATGTCTTGTTGTGATGTTTATTTGACTCCGTATTTGGCCAAGGAACAAATAACCTCTGGAACGCTCGCTTACGCCGTGGGCATGGGCAAGGCTGTAGTGTCTACGCCCTATTGGTATGCGGAAGAATTGCTCTCGGATTCACGGGGAATATTGGTAGATTTCAGCGATGCGAAAGGTATGGCCAACGCCCTGAACGACTTGATCGGCGATTCCTTGCGGCGGAATAGAATTCGCAAGGCGGCATACGAGTACGGGCGCACGATGGTGTGGCGGGAGGTAGGGCGTCAGTACGTGGAAATGTTTTTACAAATGCTCAGCGAACGGAGGGACTTGGATGTGATATCTTCCTGGAAGCAAAAGATGCTTCCCCTGATTACCCTCCCAGAGATCAACCTCAATCATTTAATATCTTTATCAGACGACGTCGGCTTGCTCCAACACGCAAGTTTTGGCATTCCGGATCGCGATCATGGGTACAGCGCCGACGACGTCGGTCGAGGACTTGCCGCGCTAATGACCTGTTATAGTCAACAAAAAGACGAGCAGATTCTTCCTTTGATCCGAACCTACGTAAGTTTTTTGAATCACTCGCAGACTGAAACAGGCCATTTCCACAATTTCATGTCCTATGATCGAAGATTTCTGGATGAGCAAGGAAGCGATGAGACGTTGGGTAGAGTCCTTTGGGGACTCGGGACTCTCGTGAGATGGGGTCCAAAAGAGCAAGTAAGGGCCCTAGCCCAAAACATGATGGCAAAGGCCGTTCCGAAAATACTCGAACTTGACGCTCCGAGGGCCAAAGCCGATGCCATTATAGGCATGTACCATCTACTGCAAAAATTCGTCGGAGCAAGTCAATTTAAGCGGCTTCTGATCCAGTTGGCTGATGATCTGGTTAGCCTGTACAAAGAAAATAGGAGCGCGAACTGGGAGTGGTTTGAGGACGTGTTAGCCTACGGAAACGCTAAAATCCCTGAAGCGCTGCTCCGCGGTTACCAGGTAACTCAAAACGAAGAATACCTGAAGGTTGCTCTGGAATCGCTTGACTTCATTACCAGGGAGCAAATGAATGGAGTCTATTTTGACCTTGTTGGCAACGAAGGCTGGTACCCCAAAGGTGGGGAAAAGGCCCTCTTTGGACAACAGCCCATAGACGCAGGCTATCTGGTGGAAGCCTATGTTGCGGCTTCAGAGATAACGAACAACTTCAAGTACCTGGAACTCGCTCGGCTTGCTTTTGAATGGTTCTTGGGCCGAAATAGGCTGAATACCGCTCTCTATGATTTTGCTGACGGTTCGGTGGCAGACGGGATCGACTCCAGCGGAATCAGCGCCAACCAAGGCGCAGAATCGGTTGTGTGCTACCTTCTCGCAGTTTTAGGTCTTTCCGAACTCAAGGCTCAGAGAATCCTTCCTCCCAAATAGAACCGAATCATCTTGACGCTGTCTTGCTGATTGCATGTCTCAATACAGTTATTCCTGGAGCTTCAGAACTGTCCGTATTTTTTCCTCTTATACTGATTTGCGCCCAATCAGGTAACTTGCTCTGACGAATGCTCACAATCTTTGCCGGTTGCAAAAGGGCATTCGTTGAGGTAAAAGCCCTGTGAACGGATAAGTTAGCTGCAATAGGCATAAGACGTCCCGGGTAAAACCACCTAAGTATTTACTTGAGCTTGGATGCATCAACGTGCCTTAAGACGGCAAGAAAAGGATTTTAGATGAGTGATTCAGGCCCAATAGTCATGATTTCCAGCTATCCTCCACGCATGTGTGGGATAGCGACTTTTGCCGAGGAAGCAAGGGAATTCATACAAAAGCATAATCCTGACAGGGAAGTCCTTGTAATAAGCCACACCGATGGCCAGGGAGAAGGCGTGTTTCCTATTATTGACATGTCCAAAAGGGACTGGTGGAAGACTGTGGCCATAAAAGTGCACAGACTGCGCCCTTACGCAGTCCATCTGGAACACGAATACGGTCTGTATGAGTATTATGACTCTAGAGGCCATGGGGATGGAAACGAAGGGTTCCTGGACCTACTCGACGCAATCAATGATTTTCCCACTATTGTTGAACCGCATACCGTCCACGGTAGGCTGACGAGTTTTGAGGCCAATTTCATCTACCAGATGTGTGAACGGGCAAGGGTAGTACTGTTCAAGTGTCATTATCAGAAATGGCGCCTGGACTGGAATTTCGTTGGGCAAGGCTGGCGAACCCCCAGAAACGTAATGGTGGTTCCTCATGGGGCTAGGCCCGATCGACGCTGGGCCATCAAAGATGTGCCGCTCCTCAAGGAAGAGTTAGTCCTAGACCAGATCCCATACCTGGGTAACCGCTTAGTGGGCATGGTCGGATGGATACAGTCCAACAAGCGCTGGGACATATTGACTTCCATGTGGGAAGATATTCATGCGGAAATAATGGAACGAACCGGCCAAGACTGGGACCTTTTGGCGGCAGGCTCCATGAGGGATCCGAACCACTTGACAGACTACGAAAATTATCTGGAGCAGCTAGCAGCCCTGGAAAAAAAAGGACTGGCTCACTACTTTGAGTTTATCCCACGCGGAGAAATATATTACAAAGTTATGGCGGTTTGTGACTTCATAGTTTTGCCTTCGACCGATGAAACACAATCCGGAACGCTTGCACGAATCATTGCCCTCAACAAACCATATATAACGACGGCCCCTATGGAAGGACTGACCGCTCAGACACTGGAGAGCAACGGCGGACTGCTATTTACCACTAAGAAAATGTTGAGGGACCAGGTTATCAGGATGGCCTGTGATGAAGAACTCCGGTTACAACTCGGAGAAAACCTCAAGCAATATCTTGATGAGGTGGTTTCCTGGGAACTGGTAGCCAACCAGTACAACGAGGCATACGAGTTGGCTCGTCAATCCGTTGCTTCCGGGCGAGCGGTCGAGCTACCGATGGAATTTTGATGAATAGATCCAGGGATTGTGAAATATGAGAAACGTTCCGGATAGCTGCCATCAACAACTCCTTAAAAGGTATGAGGCAAACCCTATCCTTACCCATCGCGACTGGCCATATCCCATAAATTCGGTGTTCAATCCGGGCGCTACAATGGTTAATGGCCAGCACCTGCTGTTGGCGCGAGTGGAAGATCGTCGGGGATTCTCACATTTGTGCGCTGCACGAAGCCCAAATGGACTTACTGACTGGAAAATTGATCCTCTGCCGACATTTTTGCCGCAGCCCGAAGAGTACCCAGAAGAGACATGGGGAATAGAAGATCCTCGAATTACGTGGCTAGAGGATCTCGGACTGTGGGCTGTCACATACACTGCCTATTCAGAGGCCGGGCCTCTTGTCTCCCTTGCCTCCACCAAGGATTTTGTGAACTTTCAGAGGCTTGGTCCTATCATGCCTCCCGAGAACAAAGACGCCGCGATTTTTCCCGTCAAGTTTAAAGGCAGATATGCAATGCTGCACAGGCCAGTGCCATCCATTGAAGGCTCGGGAAAACACATCTGGATTTCTTTTTCACCAGATTTAAAGCATTGGGGAGATCATCAGGCCGTACTAACCGCTAGAAGTGGAGGCTGGTGGGACGCCAACAAAATTGGGCTTTCAACGCCACCGCTTGAGACTTCTGAGGGCTGGCTGATCTTGTATCATGGCGTAAAAGAGACTGTCAGTGGGAGCATTTACAGATTGGGGCTCGCCCTGCTGGATAGAGAAGATCCAAGCCGTGTGTTAAAACGGTCTGGTCAGTGGATATTTGGTCCTGAAGAGCCCTATGAACGGAGCGGCGACGTTGGTAATGTAGTCTTCCCGTGTGGCTGGATTCTCATGGGAGATGAATTGCGTGTTTATTACGGAGGCGCAGACAGTTGTGTAGCAATTGCCAGCGCGCGTCTGAGCGACGTATTAGACTTTCTTAAAGACAGCCCTATCCAATAGTAATTCAGGTGACCTACAAAACAGCCACTCAAATGGTCGCGGTTCTAGTGGCTACTCAGTCCCAGAGACGTTGGAGTTTAAAAGTTGTTTCTCGATCAACGTTGACGCGTACAAGGGCTCCGTCAGTTTTCACATCCCAAAAACTGATTCCCTCTCTCGTCTCACGCATGATAAAAGTCTTGGGTTCCAGGCCGGTAACTCTACATTCAATGTCAGTCAACTTTCTGATGCCGGTGAATCCCGGGTTTGGTCTACCAGTTCTCATAACATTAGCTCCTTTCGGAGATATCATGTTTCCATCTACACTAACAATATACTATAAAGATTAGTCTAGCTTCAATGGAAAAAGTATAAGAAACTAGGCGTAGCTTTCAAAAAAGAACCGGCTATTGAAATTATTTAAAATGTTTGGCCCAAGAGGCGTTCGTTCGGATTGATGTAGACCGCTAAACAAAGTAAATTTTGATAACCAAAGCAGCATGGAGGCACCAGAACACCAAAAGCCGTTTAAACATTTTTGTGTTCGCTATTGACGAGCGATCTTCAAGACAGGTAGACGTCTATTTCAACCGTTTCAATTGAGTACTAAATCGGAGGTCACAATGAGTAATCCACTCGATCCGGTGCGGATCGCTTTCGACAAGGCCGTGGGGCCTCACCTAAAGAGGCAGAACTTGATGGCGGATTTGAAAGAAGCGGACATCGGAAAAGAGCGCCGCGCACAGTTTGTGAAGGAATCGACCCAACTCGATGCAGAGTGGGTCGAGGCTCTGATTGGGCTTCGGAGGGTTATGGACGAGTGTCCGGTTCTCCGGGAAAAAATCGACGCTTGAAGTAACCCGTGTTGCTCGCTGATATCAACATCGTTCCCTGATGTTAATGATTTCGGTCAAGGCCAGCGTTCAAACCTGAGAAATCCAATCTCGGAGGATTCGAGGCGAACTGCGCGAGCGACCCAGGCAATTTGTCCCAATCATTAAATAAGTTATCGCTAGCAGGCTCCACCGGGAATTTCGCGAAGGCGCCAAAGCCTCTTGCGAAATTTAAATTGGATGTTGATGTAGTCGCGTCGATCACATCTTGTACAGGCCCATTTCGGATACGAGTAACACCGGTAAAAAGGTAGTGGCTTTGCGCTAGCTGCACTGAACCAATTTGTAGACAAATAGCGCAAAAACGAGGATGAAAGAACATAGAAGCCGCTACGGAATAGCCTTCATGACTGGGTGGCGTGGCCGAAACCCAAATTCTAGTTGCCTCAAATGCTGGAAAATAGGATTTGAAAACTGGCCAGGGTTACTTTTTGTTACCTTTTTTGAAAAACCCTTGATTCACAAGTCAGTTTGTGGGGAAATTCGTAGGCTAACTTATTGAATCTATTTGGTACCCCCGGCAGGAATCGAACCTGCGACCTGCGGATTAGGAATCCGTCGCTCTATCCCCTGAGCTACGGGGGCATTTAGAATTAACCGTTTCATATATAGCCTTTTAATCTATTTTACGATATGCTCTTGTGTCAAATCATTTGTTCTATTTTTAGAAATTGCTTACTCCAAGACCTTACGACAATCCAGCTTATGTTTTCAATAGAAGCCACTATCAAACCTTTTAAACTTGATGATGTCAGAGAAGCGCTGGCCGATCTCGGCATCGGAGGAATGACCGTCACTGAAATACTTAGACAGGTTGTTTCTCAGAGACCCGGCTCCAGGTTCAGCTCTGCCGATGCCCGATCAGCCGATCTGACGCCTCACATTAGTATACAGGTGGTGGTGCCTGACTGGCTGGTTGAATCAGTTATCGAGGCCGTCTGTTTATATGGATCCTCTGGAAAACTGGATGACAGCGTCGTAACTGTTACACGCGTGGAATCCGTTATTCGTGTCAGAACAGGCGAAAAAGATAGTGGACGCTTTGTCCATTTGACTGGCAATGACGGTGTTTGGATCGATTCAGATCCTTTCCAGATCACATTGATCCTTGAATCTTCTTCTGGATCTCACCGGTCAAAGCCTCAAAAAGTTCCTCGGATTCTACCTCGATCACCAGTTCACCATCATCAAAGGTTTTGAGTCTCCCATATTTTTCAAAAACTTCTATGGCGTCCTTGGGACTCACTGTTATCCAGCCTTTCATTCTCTTGAGCAGTTCCGCGCCCGTGAAGTCACGTTCAATCGTCAGATCCACCCTCCGATTTTTCGCCATCCAACCTATGACCGCCGGGCTAACCAGCCTCGGGGTGACGGGATCATGCATTGCAGCGCAACGGAACCACAGCCTGGCTCTAACCATAAGAACAGCCTCCTTCAGATCTATTACTGAAATAGCGCGCGATATTAATAGGTCACGCTCCAAGTCTAAACATCTTTAAAAAAACAATAAAGTGTGCTATACAATAGCCCTATTAAGAGATTAGTTTAACAGGGTAAAAATGTCACCTAACGCAAAGACTGATCGTGCTGGAGCGGACTGCTATTTTTCTCGTTCCAAATTATATCTTATTTATTTCACGATATCTTTGACACTGGTTTTCCTGACGGGCTCCTGTGGGGACTCTTTTGCCGCGGCAAAATCGTCCAAGACAGCAAGTCGTGGCCAAGAAGACCGCAAAAAAGCCGCATGTAAAGGTCAAGAAAAAATCCTCGATAAAACCGTCCAGAACGAAATATATAAAGCCGGTTTCCCCCGGAGTCCAGGCCAAGGCCGCTTATTGCGTCAACCTCGCGAACAATCAAACATTGATATCCAAAAACGCAGACCAGAAATTGCCTATCGCCAGCCTGACCAAAATGGTAACAGCGTTGCTAACCCTGGACAATATGCCGCTTGACAGGGAAATAACCATTCCTGACCACATTAAGACTGTTCCCAAATCCGTAGTCGGTTTGAAACCGGGCGATACCCTTACTGTCAAGGACTTGTTGCATGGGATGCTGATAAGCTCAGGTAATGACTGCGCGGAAGCTTTAGCGTGCGCGTTTCCCGGCGGCAAGACAAAATTTATCCAGGCTCTAAACCAGAAAGCTAAGAGCTTAGGCGCTGTGCACACTCAATTTTTCACCCCGAGTGGGCTGGATCAAAAAGATCGGTTCCGCTACTAAAGATGACAAAGAACCTGAAATTGAAGCAAATGTCTCCACTGCGCGCGAAATTGCCACTATCGCAAGGATAGCTTTTTCAAACCTGACCATAAGGACCATTTGTCAGAAAAAATCTTATGTGCTCGCCAGTAAACTCAATCCCCAGGGTTATGCAATCAGAAACACAAATAAATTACTGCGAGATAATCTCCCGGTGGTGGGAGGAAAAACAGGGTTTACAGTCAGAGCCGGCCATTGCCTCGCCTCTGAGTTTACACCCGGGAAAAACGTCTTTGTAATAGTAGTTTTGGGGAGTCCTAACCATTTCAGAGACACTCGTCTCCTGTATCACAAAGCCATAAAAGAATCTTCAGCTCCCAAGAGCGTATCTGTTGATCCTGCTTCAAAAGTCGCCGCCAAATAACTGGAAAGGATTTTTGATCTAAAGAATAACGACCTTTATTCTTTGGGTAGCGTAAAAAGGAAATTAACCCACTTTCCCATTTCCGATTCACACCAGATATTTCCACCGTGAGCCTCGATAATCCTCTTGATGTTGTAGAGGCCCAGCCCTGTTCCACGTTTTGCGCTAGTCATCTCGTTAGGTATTCTGTAGAATTTCTCAAATATCATTTCTCGCTCTTCGATCTCAATTCCCGGGCCTTCGTTCCAAACATTGAACAAGAATTTATCTCCAAGGTCGACCACTCCGTAAGCTATCCTGCCCCCGGGGTATCCATATTTCAGAGCGTTTCCGAACAGATTGCGGTAGACAATTTCCAGAAATCTGGGGTCCCCGTAAACAGGAACTGAGCCTACGCCTCCCAGACTTTGATCATAGCTGTTCGAAAGAGTTAGGGTATCGTTCTTTAAGCCCCACCATTGCAGGCAACAGAACATCTTCATAAAAATTCCCGATTTCCTGCCTGCGGATCTGAAACTCTCCCTGCTCAAGGTCGGCCATAGTAAGAAAATCGCGACTCATGGCTTCCAGAAAGGTGGAATGATGATAGACAATTTCAAGTTGTTCCCGTCGCTTCGGATCCGTCTCAGTGTCGAGCAGTCTCTTGACGAACCCACCGATCACCAGAAGAGAATTTTTGTTTTCGTGATTTATGAAATGAATAGCTTCCCGATAGTTCTTATTGAGTCTTTCCAATTCTCTGGTAATCGCGTTGTCCTGTCCGATGTCCCTACTTATTCCTACTGTCCCAAGAAGTCGTCCTTCGTTATCCTTTAACTGAGACAGGGTAAGGGATATTTCAACAATTTCGCCATCTTTTCTTTTAAGCTTGGTCTTGTAATTTCTTATTCCACCAGAGTTCTGAACCTCTTCCAGGATCTCGTCCCGTTCACATGTGTCGACCCAGACCTCATTGATCTTGTGCCCCTGAATTTCTTCAGCGGAATATCCTAATAGCTTTTCCGCCGCAGGATTGAATTCAACTATCCTGGAATCTAGGTCCGTAGTCATGATCATGTCTGCGGATGATCTCAATATACCTTCAAGATATCCTGTTTCACTCGCCAAAGCTTCAGTTCGGCGCCACATCTCCTGGGACAGGTTTGCCGCCAATTTTTTGTAGCGTTCCTCTGACTGTCTCAGCATCTGATTCAATTCATGAACTTCCAATTTCCTTCCGATGGATTCCGCTACTTCCTCCAGAAAATATTCGTCTTCAGGAAAGATTTGTTCATCTCGGCCGTATTTTACGCCTAATCGACCACGGACACGGTTTTGGACCTGGATATCCTTAATGAAAAGGGCGCCGTGACCGTTTTCGGGTTTTTCTCCGAAAATATCTCCGTTTATTTCAAGCCATATGGCGATATCTGCGCGATTTCCTAATAAACGATTGATGAGGGAGATCGTAGAGAGGATTTTTTGATTGAAAGGGTCCTGTCCAAGAAGGCCTCTGCCGATTTCAAGCAATATTCTGAATTTGGCTAACAATTGAGAAATTGTTAGCTTTGAACAATTGTCCTGGCCTTTTTTATCAAAGCTTTCCCGCATTTTCACCCTGAACCCCAATTATCGTAGTTTTCAGGTTTAGTCAACGATTTAGGCTTTACAACGCCTGAAAATGATTTCAGCAATTAGGCGTAATTCTATGTTAGCTTCCAGCCTTGATCAAACATTGAGGAAAATAGTAATATCCGAAAATAATCTTGAACGCGTTTACCTCACAAGTATCTTCTGATCGACCGGAAGGAGATCTCAGATGAAGGGTGTTATCCTCGCTGGCGGTTTGGGCACTCGTTTATACCCCCTAACCAAAATTACCAACAAGCACCTGTTGCCGATATACAACAGGCCTATGATAACCTATCCGGTCGAATGTCTGGTTAAAGCGGGAATCGATGACATTCTTATTGTCACGGGAGGTAATCATCCAGGAGACTTCCTGAGGTTACTGGGTAATGGGAAGGAATATGGAGTAAAGAACATCAGCTATGCCTACCAGGAAGGCGAAGGTGGGATAGCCGACGCTTTGGCTCTTGCGGAAAATCATGCGGCATGTGGGCCTGTCTGTGTCGTGCTTGGCGACAATCTTCTGGAAAAAACCATTCAGCAAGCGGTTGAAGGATATCGAAAACAGGGGTCAGGGGCCAGGATATTGCTTAAAGAGGTTGAAGATCCCAAGCGATTTGGGGTTCCTGTGCTTGAAGGAGACAAAGTTGTAAGAATAATTGAAAAGCCCAAGGATCCTCCTTCAAATTACGCTGTCACGGGGATATACATGTATGACGTTCAGGTCTTCGATTTCATAAAGACGTTGGACCCATCGGAACGGGGAGAACTGGAAATAACCGATGTCAACAATCTTTACATTGACCAGGGGACTATGACATGGTCACAGATTGACGGGTGGTGGACCGACGCGGGAACATTTGATTCTCTATTAAAAGCTTCCAATCTGGTCGCTCACGGAGGAGCCAACAAAGTTTAAAAATGTCTCTCAAGAAAAGCAAATTCAAACAGCCGTCCTCGACCCCAATTCAGGGTGTTGTGATTCAGCCTCTCAAAGTTGTGCCTGATGAACGCGGCAGGCTGATGGAAATAATGAGAAATGACGACCCATTTTTCTCAGGATTTGGTCAGGTCTACCTGTCAACCGTTTATCCCGGTGTTGTTAAGGCCTGGCATTATCACAGGATTCAGGATGATCGATTTACATGCGTGAGAGGAATGGTGAAGGCCGTCCTTTATGATGATCGTGAGGGTTCTGAGACTCGTGGGGCTCTTAATGTCCTCTACGTAGGTGAATATAATCCGGCGCTTATAGTAATACCGGCAGGAGTCTTTCATGGCTGGAAATGCGTTAGCGATTACGAGGCCTATGTCATAAATGTTCCTTCAGAGCCTTACAACAGGGCTGATCCTGATGAATTCAGAGTTGATCCTCATGGAGGCGTTATACCTTATGACTGGACCAGAAAAGATGGCTAGAGAAATGGTTCATGGATTTATTGGAATATTTTGAGCCACAGATTTAAGAACATGCGCGATTTCGGATTCAAAAGGTAACGGAATCAGGAGAATAACAGGAATGCGTTTGCTTGTAACTGGTGGGCTCGGTTTTATTGGTTCAAATTTTATCTTGAACATGCTCGAAACTTACAGGGATCTGAGCGTTATCAATCTTGATCTTTTGACCTACGCAGGGAATCTGGAAAATCTGTTAGGAGTTGAAAGTTACGGTTCCCGTTATGAATTTGTAAGAGGCGACATAGCTGACAGCAATCTGGTTTCAGAAATTATGTCTTCAAAACCGGACATAGTGGTCAATTTTGCGGCGGAGTCCCACGTAGACCGATCAATATTGGACGCGTCCACTTTTTTGAGAACAAATATTATTGGAACCCAGGTTCTTCTCGACTGCTGTAAAGAGCACAAGATAAGTCGGTTTGTTCAAATATCGACAGATGAGGTTTACGGCTCTCTCGGCCCATTAGATCCATCATTCACAGAAACAAACCATTTGAAACCAAACAGCCCTTATTCCGCTTCGAAAGCGGCTGCTGACTTACTGGTGCGGGCGTATTACAAGACCTATGGAATGGACGTCGTTATTACCAGATGCTCTAATAATTATGGGCCGTTCCAGTTTCCTGAAAAACTCATACCGCTAATGATCACCAACGCCATCCAGGATGAAGGCCTCCCGGTTTACGGTGATGGGATGAACATTCGTGACTGGATACATGTGCTGGACCACTGCAAGGCTATCGACACAGTAATGAGAAAGGGACTGGCGGGCCACGTTTACAACATCGGGGGATCCTGTGAGCGCCACAACATTGATATAGTCAGACAGATTCTGGCCAGACTCAACAAGTCCTCGTCATTGATCAAGTATGTCCAGGACAGACCAGGGCATGATCGTCGATATGCGATGAATTCGGATAAAATCAGAACTGAACTCAACTGGGAGCCGGAGATCGGTTTTGAAGACGGCATAGATCAAACCGTGAGCTGGTACATCGAGAATGAGCCTTGGTGGAGAAGGATAAAGACTGGAGAATACCTGACCTACTACGAAAAATGGTATGGCGGTCTTCAGAAATAACCTGCCAAAAATTATGGATATTGTAAGACGAAAAACCAGGACGATTCAGTTGGGTACCATGACTGTGGGAGGAGACTCTCCTATCTCTGTCCAGTCAATGGCCAATACCAACACTCGTGACATCAGAAAAACTCTTGCGCAAATTAGAAAGCTTGAGAAGGCGGGATGTGAAATTATAAGAGTCGGTGTTCCAGACATGGAAGCAGCCGGCTCGTTGGGTAAAATCAAAAGGGGAATGAAAGTTCCTCTCGTCGCTGATATTCATTTCGATTACAAACTGGCGCTTGAAGCTCTAAAACAGGGGGTTGACGGACTGCGACTGAACCCTGGAAACATAGGATCTTCCACCAAAGTTCGAGAAGTCACGCGGGCGGCCCTTGACCGAAATGTCCCGATTCGAATCGGAGTCAACTCCGGATCCGTAGAAAAGAAGCTCCTTGAGAAGTATGGCGGAGCTACCCCGGAAGCAATGGTTGAGAGCGCTCTGAGTCACATTGGTATTCTGGAGAAGATCAATTTTGGGCTAATAAAGGTTTCTTTGAAGGCATCAGACGTCCCAAGAACAATTGACGCGTACCGACTGCTCTCTGATAAGGTGGACTACCCATTGCACGTTGGGGTGACTGAAGCAGGCACGGTAATCCCTGGTTCCGTAAAATCGGCCATCGGCATAGGAATTTTGCTGGCTGAAGGTATTGGAGACACAATAAGAGTTTCTCTCTCGGCCGCTCCTGAGAAGGAAATTCAGGCAGGTTTCGCTATACTTAGAAGCCTCGGACTCAGACGTTGGGGAGTGGATCTTATATCCTGTCCGACATGTTCCAGAACTGAAATAGATCTTATAGGGCTAGCGACTAAAGTTGAAAAAGCCATTTCCTGTATACGAACGCCGTTGAAAGTCGCGGTCATGGGTTGTGTGGTGAATGGGCCAGGTGAAGCCAAGGAGGCCGATGTGGGGATAGCGGGCGGAAAAGGGAGAGGGATATTGTTCAAGAAGGGCCAAGTGGTTGGGACCTACGAAGAAAAAGATCTCCTGAAGGCGCTCCTGGATGAAATAAACAATCTTGCTCAAGACTCAGCGCCCATGGCGACTTTCATAAAATTTCCCCGGGCGCTGAGACTGATCATTCAATAACTACTACATCCCCAGGATCCAAACCTGACAAGACTTCAATATTGCCATTGTCGAGATTTCGTCCGGTTCGGACGTGCCTGGTTTTGACTTCCCCGTTGATCAACCACTTTCACTGTTTCAAGCTGACCGACTATTTTGACTGCGGTCGCCGGAATCACAATTACAGGCGCAGACATTGTCTTGAACGTCAACGTTCCATACAAACCGGGTGTGAGGCCGTCAGTTTCATTCATAGGCGCTTTCACTGTAATAGTTCTGGTCTTCTCGTCACGTTGAGGAACAATTTCCCTGATCGAGGTATTTATTTTTATGTTCAAAGACGGAACCGCTACAGTTACTTGTGTGCCTATCGAGAGAAAAGGAGCGTACTGTTCTCCGGCAGCGGCAACCATTTCAAGAGTGTTCGGGTTGTAAATAGTTAGTAAATCTTTCCCCACGACCGCAAGGTCTCCCTGGTTGACATTCTTTTCGGCCACGATGCCGTCAAACGGAGCCGTCACAGACTCGTAGGACAGGAATGTCCTGGCTTCTTGAAGCGATGATCTGGCTTTATTCACAGCCGCCTGAGCCATTTCATAACGAGCGGAAACATCATCGAATTCTTTCTTGGCGATAGCCTGTTCACTGAATAAAACCTTGTAACGTTCAAAATCCTGTTTGGTCTTGTCCAGATCAACTTGTGCGCTTTCAAGCGCCGCCTTGGCCTGGGCTTCTCGCTCCTCCAGTTCTCGGGCCTCGATCTTGAACAAGAGATCGCCTTTCTTGACTACACTACCGGCGTCCACTTTCAATTCAGTAATGTATCCACCTACTCTTGCGGCGATCTTGGCCGTGTCTCTCGCCAATATGGTTCCGGGAACAGTGACCTCACCGGAGGTTTCGATTTCTTCGGCTTTGGCGGTTTTGAGATTCGAAACCTGTTCTTTGGGAAGTTGTGTTTCACCGCCGGGGACTTTGTCGTGAAATCCACCTTGAACCCATATTAGAATTAAGATTAAAGCGATCGCTGAAATAGCGGCTGTGAGTAATTTGAATTTGGTCATCCAGTTTCCTCCGTGTCGACTCAGGATCATCCACGGTCTGAACAAGAAATCCTTGCTATCATGGATTCTTCAATCCGAATCTTCAGACGCAAGGATATCTTTCAAAATGTCATAGCGAAATAACGCTACTTGAATTACGTTTTCAGGCGAAGTCTTCGCTAGACTGACTCTAATCTTAGCCGGGAAACTAATTTTCAGTCATTACAAAATCGTCGTATTCAATCTCAAATCTGAGTTTATGTTTAGCTTCTTCCTGGGATAAAGCCAGAAAGATTTGTTCCAGATTGTCGTCCCCACAGGACGCCGCCAAATCCAGATAGAGTTTAAAGGCCTTTTTCTCTTTTTTCATGGCAAGGATCAACGCTTGTTGATAATCCATTTGAGGACCAGGCTCCGCGTCTACCAGATAATCACCTATTTTTAGGTCCAGAGCTTTCTTCTCTGTTGGACCCCATTGTTTGCCTGCCTTGATATTTTCGAGTTTCCGCTTGTGTCCCAATTCTTCTTTTGCAAAACTCTTGAATATTTCCGCCATCCACGGCCTGTCCATCTTTTCGCCCAGACCTATGTAAAAATCATGGGCCTGTTGCTCATTCTCGATGGCAAAATCCAGAATTTCGTTAACTGATTTCCATTGTTGCATAAGTTCAGCCTCCCAAAAAATTTAACGACGATTTTCCAAGTTGTTGTTATTTGATTTTCTTTAATGCTTCCAGTGCCGAGTCGTAATTCGGCTCTTGGGCTATTTCCGGCACAAGTTCAAGATATTGGATTTTACCGTTCTTATCAATTACAAACACCGCCCTGGCCAACAAACGCAATTCCTTGATAAGTAACCCGTATTGCATACCAAAAGAGGCGTCTTTGTAATCCGACAGTGTGACAACATTTTTCACTCCGGCCGCTCCGCACCATCTAGCCTGAGCAAAAGGCAAATCCATGCTTACGGTTAATATCGCGATATCATTGCCATGGTTGATAGCTTCTTCGTTGAATCGGCGCGTTGACATGTCACATATTGGAGTATCCAAAGAAGGGACTGAAGATATTATGATCGGTTTTCCTTTGTAAGAAGAAAGGCTTACAGGAGACAAATCATTGGCCATCGCCACGAAATCGGGAGCTGAATCGCCAACTTTGACTTCGTTTCCTACCAATGTCAGGGGATTGCCCTTGAAAGTTACTAAACCTTGCCGTTCGTTCATTTTATGTTCCTTTCACCGAAAAAAGTTATCTTAATAGGATTCTCTTGAAGCCAACATCGCTTCATCAATTTTCCCTCTAAACAGGTAATAGGCCCAACTCTGGTATGCAATTACGATAGGTACCATTATCAATGCTACTACGAGCATGATTTTCAATGTTAATGGGCTGGAACATGAATTAAAAGCCGTCAGACTGAGCGCAGGATCAATGCTTGAGGGATACAGGTTGGGGAATAGCCCTACAACTCCAAAAAGCACAGCGGTCATGATCGTGACACTGGAAGCGAACCATGCTTTCCAAAAAGAATCTTTCGCCAAAAAGATCCGAATCATAAATAACGCTAGCGTTGTGATAAGCGGCAGAATAAACAAAATCGGGTTATTCAGATAATTCCTGTAGAGGGGGGTCGCAAACCATGTAAACACCAGAAAAGCGACGGCCAGGATCAGGAGAGGTATCCAAAGAGCGGAAGCAAAGTTCTTTGCTCTCTTGTTTAGATCCCCATCAGATTTAATCGCCAGCCAAATAGCTCCATGCACGAGGAAAAGGGCTACAAACAGCAACCCGCCCAATAGACCATAAGGATTTAACAGGGTAAACAGATTCCCCTGGAACATATAATTCTTGTCAAAGGGAATTCCCTGAAAGATATTGGCGAACGCCACTCCGAAAAGCAGGCCCGGAATAAAACTCCCAATAAAAAGACAGATATCCCAAAAGGATTTCCACGATTGACTGGCTATCTTGTTTCTGAATTCAAAGGAGACGGCTCTTATGATCAAAGTAAAAAGTATAAGCAATAGCGGGGTATACAACGTACTGAACATCACGGCATAAGTTGTGGGAAACGCGGCGAAAGTCACTCCACCCGCCGTTATGAGCCAAACTTCATTCCCGTCCCAAAAAGGGCCCATGGCGTTATAAATGACCCTTTTTTCTTTGTCGCTTTTTGCTACAAAAGGAAGAAGAGTACCAAGACCAAAATCAAAACCATCAAGCATGAAATATATAGCCCAGATCAGTCCCCATAGCAAAAACCAGATGGTTTCCAGCATGTTGAGCCTACCTTTCTAATCGATTCCAAAGCAAAAATCCCACAATCTTTACTTAAGATGGTTTTCAGACTGGTTCAGGGCCATGTTTCGCATGACGAATAATCAGAAAAAAGGCAATTATCCCCAATAGCGAATACAAGATTATGAATGCGGCAAGTGAAACGGCTACCTGCGAACCCGCTATTGGGGAACCCGCGTCCATGGTTCTTAACACACGATAGACGATCCATGGTTGCCGACCCACTTCAGTTACTATCCATCCGAGTAGAGCAGCTATGTATGGTAGTGGAATAGAATAGAGCATTATCCTAAGATACATCGGACTCGATTCCAGTTTGTTCCTCTTAAACCAACCAATCACGGTTAATAGAACAAACAGGAAGCCAAGGGCGACCATTATCCTGAACGCGAAAAAAACCAGTGTCACAGGGGGGCGATCTTCTACAGGCCACGCTTTCAGTCCCAAGACCTCAGCGTTCCAATCCCCTTTTGTAATATAACTCATAAACTTGGGAATTTTGAACCACTCTACCAGGTTCCTCTCATTTTTTTCATCAGGAATTACAAACATTGAGAAATCAACGCCTTTTTTCGTCTCCCAGTGCGACTCTACGGCAGCGGTTTTTTCCGGCTGAAGTATGGTCATTTCCTTGCCGGTGATGTCACCCATGAAAACTTCCCCGATTGAGAATATCAATGAAAAAACAAGGGCCATTCTGAAGGACTTGGTGAACAGGCTAATCTCGTTTTTCCTGAGAAGATGATAAGCGCTGACTCCCATGACGAAAAATCCAGCGACAATGTAGCCTGAAAAAATCGTGTGTAGAAAATTCATTATCGCATAATTTTGCGTTACCACGGAGAGAAAATCCGTTAGTTCCGCCCGGCCACCACGTATCTCATAGCCCACAGGATGCTGCATCCAGGCGTTAGCCGCTATAATCCAGTAGGCGGAGACGCTGGACGCTATGGCTACCAGCCATATGCACAACGCGTGGGCTTTAGGTTTAAGTCGATTCCAACCGAAAAACCACACCGCAATAAAGGTCGATTCCAGGAAAAAAGCCACAGTTGCTTCAATAGCCAGGATTGATCCAAAAATGTCCCCAACGTACTTTGAATATCCCGCCCAGTTCGTTCCAAACTGGAACTCCAATGTTATGCCCGTCACTACCCCCACTACAAAGTTTATCAGGAATATATGCCCCCAAAATTTGGTCATTTTTTTGTATTCGGGGTTTCCTGTCTGAACATAACGTGTCTCCATTATGGCGACCAGAATGGCTAATCCCAAGGTCAAAGGAACAAAAATGAAGTGGAACAAAGTAGCTACTGCAAATTGCAAACGGGACAATAAAATTGGGTCCATGGGGAACTCCTTTTATTAACCTGGGAGAAGGGCGCCTCTTAAAGGTCCTAAACGACAAGGACCATGTTTATCAAAATCTCCATATCAACTCGTTGAATAAACAACTTTCTCAATTAGCCCGGAAACCTTAAATGTCGAGAATTCGTTGTTGAAGAAGGTTCTAAACTCCGCATGATCCTGTAACAGTTTTTCTAATAGCTGTTTCCGATCTTCGGTCCCTAACAAACAGAGACTCATCCCACTAAAGGCTCGGATTGAAGGGTCTTCTGACTCAAGATACTTGTTAAGATACGTAACAGCGGATCGCAGCAAATCTGGCCTAACCGTTGCGAGTCTGGCTACGCCCCATAACAAACCTCTTTGCAAGGGTTCATATTCGAGAAAGTTACCTTCTTCATTGAGATATGAAATCAATATTGTATGATATTCGTCCGCGATTCTGGGGCTCCTAGCCATGATTTCACTCATTGATTCCGGAGCTCCCCAGCCTATTCCCCCGGATTCATCATTCAAGCTCCACATTAGGCGGCGCATTATAACCCGCGCCGCCTCAATGTCCTGATCTGAGAGACGTGACACAACCAGCCCTATCCCTGTCACAGCCCTCCATTTTGTCAGTTCATCATGATCCAGCAACAAGGACAATAATGTGTTTATTACAAGCCGACCTGGAAACTGCTCCAACTGTTCAAGCGAGGTTTCAAAATCTTGGCTCCTGAGCAATTCGAGTACCTTTTTTTTCAAATTTCGGCTTGATAATTTTTCCAAAATTGGAGCCTTGTTTGTAAAGTTTTATCATTAATGGTTTATGCCGGCACAGATTCCTTGATGGCGCCCCCAATCTCCCGACCAAGATCGACACATTTTTTCAGACCTTCATGGTCAGGAACAAATTGCAGACTGATTCCAGGACCAAAAACTTTCATTTTCATTTCTTCCAAAGACTTACCGATTTGTTTGACAGCTTCTCCGCTCCATCCATATGAGCCAAAGGACGCTGCGAATTTGTTCATCGGCTTAAGGCCCTTCATATAACAAAGCATATCAGCCATTCTTGGAAGCATTCCATTGTTCAGCGTGGAGGACCCCACAATTACGGCCTTTGAATCCATAAGCTCAGTAATTATTTCACTTCTGTGTTCACAGGCCAGATTCATGATTCTTACGCTTATTCCCGATTCAATCAAACCATCAGCGATCGCTTTAGCCATCATCTCAGTGCTATGCCACATGGTGTCGTAAACCAACAGGGCTTTCCTGCGGGATTCCTGTTTACTCCATCTGGAGTAGGCTTCGACTATCTGGAGTGGGTTTTGGCGCCATATTAGCCCGTGGTCCGGGGCTATCATGTCGATCTTGAGATTCATTTTCTGAACATCAGCCAATAATTTTTGAACCAGCCCTGCATAAGGAAGCAAGATATTGGCGAAATACTTGAGAGCATGTTTCATTAACTCGGGAGAATCGACCTCATCATTGAATCTCTCAGTTGTCGCCCAGTGTTGTCCAAAAGCGTCACTCGATATTAACAGGGCGTCTTCCTTGATGTATGAAAACATGCTATCCGGCCAATGCAGCATTCGAGTCTCAAGAAAAGAGATAGTTCTCTTCCCTATTGAAACTTCCTGACCGGATGAAACAACCTCGTAGGGCCAGTCCTCCCTGTGATAGTGATCCAGGAGAGCTTTCTTGCCTCTAGCGGAACAGAAAATTTTTTCAGGTTTTATAATTTCGACCATCTCGGGAATTGAACCTGAATGATCAGGTTCAACATGGTTTATTACAAGATAGTCTATCTTGCTCGGCTCGATAACTTTGTAGATGTTATGAAGCAAATCGTTTTTGAATGGCTTTTTTACTGTGTCAAAAAGTGTAATTTTATCGTCCAGGATGAGGTACGAGTTATAGGTCGTGCCTTTGTAGGTGGAATACCCATGAAAATCTTTGATATCCCAGTCAACAGCGCCGACCCAATGCACCCCATTTTTTATTTCAACAACTGCTCGCAATTTTTCCTCCAATTTTGGCTATTCAGGTGAAAATGAGTCCTTGTCCGCCCCACAAACCGGGCATACCCAGTCAGCCGGCAGATCGGCAAAAGATGTGCCTGGATTCACTCCATTATCAGGGTCCCCCGATGCTGGATCATAAACATAGCCACATACCTGACATACATATTTTTCCATGTTTTCGACTCCTTCTCTATGAATTTTGACCTAAATCTAGGTCATTACGTTTTGAATCTTCTGTTTCCGGCTGTCCTCGTCATAAAATAGAGAATCGTTATTTGCCTGTGATCTTCTTGCCGATTTCCCGACCATAATCCTGCGCCATTTGCATCCCGCCCTGTATGATCGCGGATTTCAGTCTCAAAGGCCCCCCGATCATGTCCATCTTCAGAATGTTCTGCATCGTATCGTAAATTCTATCTGGAGCTTCTCCGCTCCAACCAAATGCGCCAAATGAACCTCCGATCTTGCCGCCAAGATCCAATTTCGCTGCAAGAAAAAGCAGCGTCTTCATGGCCTGCATCATCTCACCATGATAAGTGGCTGATCCCAACACGTAAGCGTCATATCCCTCAAGATCTTCCTGCTTGATTACCTGGGTCGCGGAAACCACTTTGGCGTCAGCCCCGGTGAATCTTATTCCTTCGGCTATGAGGTCCGCTATGTTCTGCGTCTGGCCTGACCTGGTAGCATAAATCAGTAGCGCTTTTCCCATTCCTAAACTCCTCTCACTTGAAGACATTCTATTTTGGATCTTTGATTAGTCCTGAAATTAGCCCCAACACACCGTTACTCACTTTGCGACGTGGAAACTTTCTCCCAGGACAGCCCTTTTCCCAAGCTCAAAAGCGTCGGCCAGGACATCCGGTCGGTCCTTAATCGCCGCCTTGCCTTCAACTGACTTTACAAACAGGCCACCGTTATAGCTCTTATCCAGCGCGTCGAAGAAATACTTGGCCACCATTTCCGACCCTTCAAAAAGATTGGTCCCTTTGGTAGCGCCCACAGCGATCAGATAACCACGTCCCGAATCATACCTTTTCCTCAGTTCAGGGGCCTTCTCCAGCATTCTTCTGCTCCACAAAGCCTGGCACCTGTCAATAACGGCCTTGGCGCTGGAAGTAATTCCGTAAAAGAACATTGGGCTGGCCAGCATGATTATTTCCGACTCAATCAGCTTGGGATAGACTAAATCCATGTCATCTTTGACTACACAAACCCCTGTTTTGTCACAGCCTCCGCATTCACGACAGCCGCTTAATTTTAATTTGAATGACCGTATTGTTTCTGTTTCAGCGCCAAGGGATTCAGCCCCCTTCAGGGCTTCGGTCAATAACAAATCGCTGTTACCACCTTTGCGCGGACTGCCAAATATTCCTAACACCTTCATATTACACTCTATTCCAGGAACTCCTTTGTCCCAAGGTTTTACGGTTCTACGGTTCTAAAACGTGCACAAAGCACATCTGATCACCGTTAAAGGCAATTAAAGCCACACGCGTCATGTATCTCTCCGAAAAAACCGTTTATATTTTTTGAAAAAGGTTCTGGCCGAGGAACATGGTTAATTTACTTGAGTCGAGGATCCTGCCCCGCCATTCCGCATTCCGGGATGTAACAACTAACGTTAACGAATTCGCATTTCTCCTTGCACATTGGGCAAGTCTCAGCCGGAACTACTCCCGGTTCGGCCTCATACGTGTAGCCGCATTTTGAACATTTCCACGTAATTTTTTCCATCTTGAGAAACCTCCTTTTTCAAGATATGTTTATCTTTTCTTCACATCTGCCAGAAAACTCAATCTGTCCAGCATGTCCTGAATTGTTTTGGACATGAACCACCATCCACGATCAAAAACTCCGTAATCGGCCCCAAGCATAGCTGAAGAAAGCCGCGTGGAATTTGCGTAAAAGAGCCATTGTTCCGTCCATTGTTTTTCAATCGCTTCATCAAAAGGATTTGTTTTGTCCGCCAGTTTTTGATCCCAGGCCTTAATCAATATTTTTGTAGCGGTAAGAGTCATAGCGTTGGTCGTCTGAATAGTGTTTTCGAAACGGGCCCAATGGCCCGCCACCCAATCCGGGGTGTGACAGGACAAGCAGACTTTTTGTAATGTCTCCTTTCTCTCTTTCATCTCGTCAGGTCCAATCAGGTAATCAGAAGCAGGGACGCCCAGATAAGTCGTCGGTAAGGGCAACCCATCGGCATTTCGAATTATCGATGTGTCCGGAGACTTCGGATGAGCATGAGCGTATATCAATCCAAAAGTTCTCCAGGGAAGTCGGTCGTTCATTTGATGGGTACGGTTAACCACGACCGTCCCTTCAGGATCCACTATTAGACTCATGTGACAGGTTGAGCACGTCGGAGCGGTAAAGTCTTTCCCAACTGTCCACGGAACGACCTTAAAATTCCATTCATTGTGAAGTGATGAAAAAATGGCTCCGTGTTTGCTCACCTCATAAATCTTGTACCCCGGAACATCTGGACCCTTGTGACATTGGGAACATGTGTAAGGTTTTCTCGCCATTTGGATGGCAAATTGATGACGTGTATGACAGGCTGAACATGAACCTCGACTACCATCAGGGTTTAATCTCCCTACTCCATCATTTGGCCAGCCCGATAGCTGGACAAATTCCATGTCACCATAATCTGTGGACCTGGTTTTCCTGTTAATGACTTTCAACTCAGTCCCATGGCACGAATAACACGTTTCAGAATTGGTTTTTTCATCAGGATTCTGGATCACTGTCCCCTTCTTAACCAGTTCCTGGGTCCCGTTTATTGTGTTCAGGAGAGTTTGAAACAGAGGGTTTTTCGAGAGATTGGTATGAGCGAACGCCATTATATTTTTCTGGAATTGAGATTCTTCAACTGGATGACATGTGGCGCAGTCTTTGGGAGTAACTGTAAGGTGAACTTTTTGATCATTGTGATCAAACGAGTCCGTGTGGGCCTCCGAATTAATCAAATGACATTCGGCGCAAGCGACAGCGACATTCTTGAGTTGATCCGGAATCGATTTGACTGAAACCCGTTTTTCCAGTTCAGGTTTTTCGAGGGCCTTGTTAAGAGTAATTTTCGCGTGAGCGCTTCTACGCCAGTCAGCGACAATTGCAGGTGTCACGGAACTATGACACGCTATACAATCCTGGGATGAATCACTGATGACCTGGTCCTCACAAAAGCCTTCAGAAGTCAAAAGAAAGACCGCCAGTAAAACGCACTGCAGAATAATAACCAACGAAAATTCAGCTTGTAATTTGGCCATGATTCCATACCATCCAATCTTAGTGTTCACTAGAATCGGAAACTCTGCGATAAGCCTTTAAGCCATCCTTAACCGCTAATTCGGATCATCCAGGCCGGTTCTAAAAGCCCGCCTTATTTTTGCTCAATTGAACCTATTTGTTCGTCTCGAGACTGTTTAACTTTTCAAGTTGTTGAGCTAGTTCTTCCAGCCTAGGCATTTTATTTATGTCGTGAACATCAATGTAACGAATGACGCCTTTTTTATCGATCAAAAACAACGCTCTTTCTGAAACCCCATTGGACCTAAGGATTCCGTATTTCTTCGCTACATCCCCGTGAGGCCAAAAGTCTGACAGCACAGGAAACCACAGAGTCCCCATTTCTTGTGTCCAAGCGTATAAAGTCGGAATATTATCTACTGAAATACCCAGCAACATAGTGTCGTTCTTGTCAAAAATATCCTTGGCAATGTTATAACCAGGCCATTGCTGTGAACACACCGGGGTCCAGGCCGCCGGAACAAAAGATAGAACCACATTTTTTTTACCGCGATACTGGCTCAGTGAAACCGTAGCGCCGGAGATAGCGGGCAGCGTAAAATCCGGAGCCTGGTCTCCCGCCTTAAGGGTAGGTGAGTTCTCCGTAGGTTTTAGCTGACCTGGATCAAAAATTCCCGATTCAGCAGGAAGCGACTTGCTCCAACTTATTGAGAAAGCGCCCACAGTTACCAAAGTGATCAAAAACACCGTGAGAAGAAGACTCTTTGTTCTGACCATGGTCATTAACCTCTAATGTGAACCCAATGTATTTTCTAATTTTCTGATGAACTCGCCCGCATCTTTTATCTCTCCGACCCAGGTAAAAACTATTCCCAACTGGTCTTTCCCCGAGAGTTTGGCGACTACGAACGTCGGTGTGCGAATGTCATTGGACAGAGCTTTCTGAATTATGAAATTGTCATCTGCGATGAGCGGAAAACCCACTTGAAATTTCTTTTTGAAAACACTTACTTCGTAGGGAGTGTTGCCCACTCCTATTCCTATAACCTTGAAATTATCCCGGACACCCTGAGTATTATGAATCAAATCGTAAACTTGATTCACTGTTCCAGCGCCACGCTGGCAAACAGGGCAATACATACTAAAAAGTTCGATTATCAGATAGTTTGAACGTACCTGACCTAGATGGAAATTTTTTCCATCTGGTAATCCAAGATATTTTTTGTCAACCAAATTTTCCGGCGCATCAAATTTGAGGTTTTTCAACGTGTCAGCATTGATTGTCAGTTCCTGTGACGATTCAGCAAGAACAGGCGTAAACAACATCAATATGACCGCCAGAGCGAAATAAAGGTTTCTCTTTTGCATGCTCGCCTCGAAACAAGAGTCAAATAACCGATAATATAAATTATATCCCCATAGGATTAAACATTTTTTTGCCTGCGCCACAGATCGGGCATTTCCAATCATCAGGGAGATCTTCAAAGGAAACTCCTTTAGCGATTTTTCCTTTGCGATCACCTTTTTCCGGGTTGTACATATATCCGCAGTTTGAAGTTTGGCATTGATAGATTTTCATTTTTGATTCCATATTGTTCTCCTCATAATCTGCGCCGGTTTATGGGGTGGTCCCTGAATCCAAAAAGATTCTATACAAACCGGCGCAATACCTTTATTATGCAAAATTAAACAGGATAAACTAGATGTCTCTATTTTTCAGAGCAATAGAGGAAGCTCGATATTACTAAATAATTTTAGGCTTTCCAAAGTCCGTGAAGATTGCAGTATTCACGAGCTGTGAAATCACCTGAAACCGGGAAAAACGCCTCTGGAGACTGACCTGGCTTAAGAAACTGCCTGTAAGCTTTGCCATCAGCTATAATTTCTATCCATTCGATAAAGTGTTTTTCTTCCATCGGGTGGGGAACACTACCTACCTTTACCTTCAAGCCACCATCTACAGATTCTTTGACCGGAACATGTTTTTCCTTGGCAGCGTCTACCGTGTTTGCGACAAACTCTTTCATTGGTTCACCGCAACATACCAGTTCTCCAGCCCCTGTATGAATCATTTCCACAATGTTTCCACAGACTGCGCATTTGTAAATCTGAAGCAATTCCGTCATTTTTCTAAAACCTCCTGATTAGTTTAGCGGACATAATTGATTGGTTTTTGATTGAAGACCCATAGCCGGGAAAATCGAATATGAAGTTCGATTTTCTACGCGCAAGATCTACCAATTCTCCGCAAGGAGTTCAAAGTATGCCTTTGGATGCGCACATGCAGGACAAGCCTCAGGGGCTTCCGTTCCCTCATGCAGATATCCACAGTTCAGACAACGCCAAACAACGGGCTTGTCCTTTTTGAAAACCTTGCCTGTTTCAACGTTTTTCAACAGATCCAGGTAACGTTTTTCATGCTGTTTTTCAGCAATTGAAACAGCCTCCCATATACGGGCGGTAGCTTCGAAGCCTTCGGCCCTGGCTACTTTGGCAAAGCCCGGGTACAATTCGCTCCACTCAAAATGCTCGCCTTCAGCGGCGGCTTTGAGATTTTCAGCCGTTGCGGCTACAACTCCTGATGGAAAAGCGGCATTGACCAGAATTTCACCTCCTTCCAACTGCTTGAAGAAACGTTTCGCGTGTTCCTTTTCCTGATTTGCTGTTTCCTCAAAAATTTGAGCAATTTGAATCAGGCCGTCATTACGAGCCTTTGATGCGAAATATGTGTATCTGTTTCGAGCCTGAGACTCCCCTGCAAATGACGCCAAGAGATTCTTTTCAGTATCTGATCCCTTCAATGAAGCCATCTAACCTCTCCTTTCATGACGATTTGGTTCTATTTTTAGTATTCTTGAGGCGCTCTTGACCCCAAGTTTCAGGCTACGACATTCAGGGCACAAGCCGGCAAATTCAAGCCTATGCCACATAACTTCGTAATTGCTCACTGAAATCGCAGCTTCGTTGATTGATCTCAGGGCCGGAAGATCCAGATCTTCCAAACGACCACATCTGACACATCTAATGTGATAGTGGTTCTTGGCTATCCCGTCGAATCGTTTTTGAGTACCGGCCACTTCAAGTTTCTGGATCAGCCCTGATTTAGATAAAAGTTCCAAGTTTCTGTATACAGTTCCCAAACTGATTCTCGGCAAACGTTTTCGCACTATTTCATAAATTTCGTTCGCTGTAGGATGAGTGGTCACCTTCGACAGTTCTTCTAGAATAATTTTTCTTTGCGAAGTTTCGCGCAAATTACTGGACATCACGAACCGCCGTTGACTCATAATAGTAACTATTACTAATAAATAATTCGAGCCTCGTGATTGTCAAGAGAAGTCTTTTCAGAAAATATTAACAATCTCTATCCAAGGCGCCTCCAAATCGACGGATGCCAACCGACTCTTGCGCCAAAGTTCGACGCATTCTCTTTAAATCGTGTCAAACAAAGACACAAATTTGAAATTGCATGAGTCAAACAAGCCCTGATCAGTAATTTTTAATTCAGGAATCGGAGTCAACGCCATAAATGACAGCGTGGCGAACGGCGCTTCCAAAGGACATCCCAATTCTTTGGCTACTTTATGTAGATCACTTAAACTATCTCTCACTTCTTCAATCGGCAAATCTGACATCAAACCAGCGATTTTCAAAGGTAGAGACGCTCTAATGACCCCTTCCTCAGCGATAGCGAGCCCACCGCCCATATCCGCTACTTTTTTGGCAGCCACTAGCATATCGGTGTCGTTTACTCCCACCACAACAATGTTATGAGAATCATGCGCCACGGAGGAAGCCATCGCGCCGCTTCTAAGTCCAAATCCCGAGATCATGCCAATCCCATGGGCGCCTGTGCCGTGATGTCTTTCAATAACAGAAATCTTCAACAGGTCTTCGGCTGTATCCGTCTGGACCAGTCCGTCAACAATTCTGGCTGCTTGAACTGATCTTTTCGTCACAATTTGTCCTGGGATTACCTGCATGACATTTATGGTTTCCGCTTCGGCTTTTAAATTGAAATTTGGCGTCTTATCCCATGCGACATTAAAACTCGGTGGAAGTTTCTGGGCTTTTGTTTCAGACGGTCGAGACTCCATACGCCCTTCTTTAAAAACCTCTTTACCTGAACAGTAAACATTTCGTTACCCTGAAGTTCTCCAGATCTTCTAAAACAACCATGTCGGCCTTGTAACCCGGCAGGATGGCTCCAAGGTCATTGAGACCGAAATAAGTGGCGGGATTTATTGTTACCATCTGAATTGCGGTTATAGGATCAAGTCCTTTACTTGTAGCCCGTTTTAACAGGTAATTCATGTGGCCATTGAGCAGAATGTCGTCAGGATGCAAATCGTCCGACACCAGCATGAAGTTTCGTGAATTGTGTCTATTGACCAACGGTAGTAAACTATCAAGATTCTTGGCCGCTGAGCCTTCTCGAATCATGATCCGCATTCCCAGGTTCAACTTTTCTGAAGCCTCTTCAAGAGTGCAACATTCGTGATCAGATCCAATACCAGCTATTTTGTAGGCTGTTAGACTTTTCCCTGTAAGTCCAGGAGCATGGCCATCCTTGACTTTGTCTTTGAACACATCAATTTTGCTCAAAACATCCGGGTCCATGGAAACCACCCCTGGAAAATTCATCATTTCAGCAAGTCCAAGAATGCGTGGGGAATCTTTGAACCGTATCATGTCATGTGGCCCCAGTGTCGCCCCTGATGTTTCAAAACAGGTAGCCGGTACACAGGAAGGAAACATTACAAATACTCTCAGCGCTAGATCAGCGCTAGAATCTAGAATATATTGTATTCCTTTCAATCCGTGCACGTTGGCTATCTCATGGGGATCGGTTATTACCGCTGTCGTTCCCAAAGGAACAATATTACGAGCCAGTTCTGGTATTGCGAGCATACTTGATTCAAGATGAATGTGTCCGTCGATAAAACCAGGGGCTAGATACGCGCCCTTCAGATCAATCTTGAGTTTGGCCTCGTATTCACCGAAGCCAATAATTATTCCTTTGTGAACAGCGACAGAAGCGGTTTGAATAGCCCCTGAAAAAACATTGACAATCTTTCCGTTTATGAGCAGTAAGTCTAACGGCTCATTTCCGAGCGCCACACCGATCTTTTCCTTCAAGTTCATCAAGCTACTCCACAGTTTAAAATATGCGCTGTATCATTACAGAATGTTTTATTTACTAAGTCTCTAAACAAGGGCTCCGCTCAAAGCGTTTCGGCAAGAACAGTCATCAAATTTGATCTGAGAAACCACAGTCAATAATATTTTTTTGACGTTATCCACATTATTTTTCATGGTGCGGGCAATCATCTCCCATGACACTGGCTCGTCAGAATGTCTCCAGCAATCGTAATCCGTGCTCATCGCTACGGTGGCGTAACAAATCCCGGCTTCTCTAGCTAGCGTAACTTCAGGCACGGTCGACATGTTGATTATGTCAGCTCCAAGAAGACGAAACATTTTGCTTTCCGCCCTTGTTGAAAATCTCGGACCTTCAATTGTGACAACTACTCCCGACTTGTGCATTGTGATCGTTAATCCGGCGGCGGACTGAATCAGGCTCTGCCTTAAACGGTCGCAGAAGGGATCCGCCATGGCCAGATGCGCCACTTGGTCTCCCTCATGGAATGTGGATTTTCTGTTTTTTGTCCAGTCAATGAATTGATCAGGGAATACGAGATGACCAGGTTCAATCTCTTCTCTCAAAGATCCGCAAGCGGTGGTGGCTATAATGTGTGTAACGCCCAACTCCTTCATGGCCCAAATGTTGGCTCGATAATTTATTTGAGCCGGCGCAATTCGATGGCCCCTGCCGTGACGATTAAGTAGAGCGACTTCGGTTGAACCCAATTTGCCCAAGACCGGGTCAGAAGAAAGATGGCCAAACGGTGTCCCTATTTTGACCGCTTTTGGAGAAATCAGAAAATCCGGCTCATCAAAGCCTGATCCACCTATGATCCCTATTTTAATCAACTTGTTCTCCTTCACCTTGGTAGAATTTAGCCTCTAATTTGAAATGTTGTCCATATTGGCGCCTTTGGTTTCGCTTTATAAAAAGATTGCGTGGTTGCAGCACTTATAGATTGACATTCCAATATGTTATGCAATAGATTTTCAATTGTAAATGAATTTTAAATCTTTTCATTTATCCGGAGGAGCTAGTAAACTGTACTCTCGCAAGCCGACAAAAACATCGTTAGCTATTGTTTTTCTGTTGTTTTTTTGTTGTTGGTCCACAGTTCTCAACGCCGAAAATGAACCTATCGGCGCATGTTCTTTTCTCGGTGTTAAGAAAACAGACAGAGTCGGAAAAACAAAAGCGGAACCTGACGGCACTCCGGACGCTGTATTTTCGTTGTCTTTCTCCACTTCCATTGCTGATAAAAAAATTGAAGAAATTGAACTCACCGCCTCAAATCCCTCTAAAATGTGGACATCTCACGCAGGTGGCTCTAATACTAACTTCCTTGGGGTGGCGCTGGCGAAAAATCCCTCTGATATCTTAAATCGTCAAGAAGGAGAATTGAAAACCAGAGCTTTAACTGATCAAAATTTGCTTCTGTTGGTATCGGACGATGGTCTTTTTTCGAAAGGTGAACGCAAATATCACGTTAAAGTAATATTTACAGATGGCTCCGTATTCACTAAGCCAATAACTGAAGAATCCGCTGTAGGCGCTTCCGCTGAAACATCCAGACAGGGGGTTTATCCTGTTAGGATGTCCGCGTATCTCAAGGGAATTTCAAATTATGACGCGGTGGGGACCGACAAAAAGATCGAGGGTGACAACAAGCCCGACGCCCTTTTCGTTCTCACTCTGGAAACAAAGGATCGAGAAATTACGGCCATAGAGATCCGAAACATCGACGGCGAAAAGGCGGTATGGGATACAGTTCCAAATAGTCAGAATGCTCCAATTGGTGTTGCTTTAAAAACAGATCCCGCCCGCTTGATCAATAATCCGGATGGATCTGTGAAACTAGCGGTCAAGGATAAAATAGATTTAAACCTTTATGTGGCGGACAACGGCGCAATAGAGAAAGACAAGACAGATTTTCGGATCAATGTCGCGTTTTCTGACGGCCAGATCTACTGGACCAAGGTAGAAAAGGCTCCTGAGCCTGTTAAAGAGACTCAGGAAACCAAGAGTTCCAGCGCCCAAAAAACACAGGTGAATTTTTTGGGAGAGTGGTTAGGTTTTTTTCCTACCGACGCTGTGGGTCCGTATCCGGAAATGAAACCAGACGGGAAACCTGACGCTGTCTTTGGTTTGGATATAGACGTAAATCCCAAGAACACTATTACCGGTATTGAAATTAATAGTACATCCGGAGTAATCAGAAAATGGGGAACGTACGGCACCACGCCCGGAGCATGGGGACTTGGCGTGGCGTATCAGCGGGCTCCCACTGCCCTGCTGAACAAGCCTGATGGCTCTATATCGATTCCCATTGAGGGTAGAACCCAATTTTATTTGTATGCGAGCGATCCCGGGGATCTTGCTGAAACGAATCAGCAACTAAGGATCATTGTTCGTCTGGCTGATGGTTCTTATTATCAGCAAATGGTAAAAAAAGCCTTAGCTACGACATCCACGGTAGCCCCCGAGGCTGAGCCAGGTCCTAAAGCCAAAGGTCTTATTAGCTGCGAGTTCAGAGGTTTTATAGCCGACCTCGTTAATACCTCGACCCGACCAGGAAAAGATGGTTACCTGGATGGCGCATTTATCATGAAACTTCAGGTTGAAGACAAAAAACTTCTCCGAATAGACATGTTGGGCCCGGATGGTTCAGTCAGGTGGTCTAGTGATCCCAAGGCTCCTGTAATGTTTTTAGGGGTGGCGCTTTATCCAAAGATCTATCAGTTGATTAACGTCAAAGGCGGACCTATGAATACGTCTGTCTCGGGCCGTCGGACTATTTACCTGTATGCGGCTGATAATGGACTGCTTTCGGACCCCCATTCCCGACTAACTGTTTCAGTTATTTTCACTGACAAGACATCCCTATCAACTGAAGTCATAAAGTGATGTGTGTTTATGCTCGCAGAGAGCCCTTTGCTAACACCCTAATGCGAGCTTGACATGCAATGGCGCGTTGGTTATTTTCATTGGCGTGCTTTCTTAAATCTCCGCCTTCATAAATTGATCATAAATTAGGCATAGACCACTGGGAAGCACTAACAGCTATATGTTTCTGGGAGGTCACAGTGATTGTAGCCAAACCAAAGCCTTTTGAGGAAGTAGTCAACATGTTGGGTGATTTTTCCCGGGTTTTGGTGGCGGGCTGTGGGACCTGTGTAGCCGTGTGCCTTGCCGGAGGAGAGAAAGAAGCGGGTATTCTGGCTAGTCAACTTCAACTGGTTTTTCGTGATAGAGACTTCAAGTCTTTTGCAGCCACAGTTGAACGTCAGTGTGACAGGGAATTCCTCGCTCTGTTAAGGGACAATGTGGCTCAAGCCGACGCGGTGGTGTCGCTTGCATGCGGGGCAGGAATCCAGTTCATAGCGGAAATGTACCCTGACAAACCCGTTTTCCCCGGAGTGGACACCAGTTTCATAGGCGTTAATGAAGGGGCCGGTATTTGGAGCGAACGATGCAAGGCTTGTAACCAATGCTATCTGGGTTTGACCGGTGGAATTTGCCCCGTTACGATGTGCGCCAAGAGCCTACTAAACGGACCCTGTGGTGGCCCTTCGAATGGAAAATGTGAAACGAGCCCCGACCGTGATTGCGCATGGGTAAAAATTGTTGAACGTCTAAAAAGCCAGTCTCGTCTTGATATTCTTGCAAAGATTACCCCACCCCGGGATTTCAGACTGAGCGAACATCCCGCAAAACTGGTTAGAGAAGATTATCAAAGAAGATTTTGAGTTCCAGATGTTGGGAACGCGAAAGGAAACCCATGAAGTTTGAAGAAGCGGTTCGTAATCGTAAGAGCGTAAGGGCTTTTCGCCCGGATTCGGTCCCGAGGGAAATAATACTGAAAATAGCTGATTTGGCAAGATGGGCCCCATCTTGGGGAAACACTCAGCCATGGGAAATCGTCGTTGCAGACGGAGCAAAGACAAAGCAGCTCTCTGACGAGTTCGAAGAATTAGGTAAAAAGGGAACTCCCCCGAGGCCCGATATTACGATGCCTATCGACTTCACCGGGATATACAAGGACCGTTACATGAATTTGGGTAGGGATCTTTTGACCTTTATGGGAATAGAGCGCGACGACAAAGCAGGTAGACTTAATCATTACCTTAACATGTACAAGTTTTTCGGAGCCCCTTCGGTCATATATTTGGTCATAGACCAGGATCTCAATGAGCAGTATTCCTGTCTCGACATCGGATCTATCGGTACCACCATATGTTATGCGGCGATGGAGCATGGCCTGGGGTCAATATATCTGGCGGCTTCAATGCACTTCCCTGATGTTGTCGAGACGGGTTCTGAACATTCCAGAAAGTAAGAAAATTGTCATTGGCATAGCTATGGGATATCCGAGCCAGGATGCGCCGGCGGCGATATTCAGAAGTAATCGAGCGCCATTGGAGGAAGTTATACGCTTCGCTTGATAATTAATTGGTTATTCCCTACCGGTCAGTTTCTTGGCGCTTTCATTTTAATTGACTAGTCTGGTCCATAAGAACTAGAAGTGTTTCTTGACTCACTTATCTTGGGGTATTAGTATTGGCTGAAATCAATTTGGACGAGAAGAAGACCATGGGGGAATAAACGATCGCCAACTTGAAGCGCGATCGGGAAATCCAGGAGTTCACAAAACGCCATGAAACGGCGTGATTTTATAAAATCCATAGGGGCTGCAGGCGCGATTTCGGTTCTTTCGTACGGAACATCCAACGCGTTTTCTCAAAAGAACAGAACAAGTTCCCCACCTTATTACGAAACTCAGGATCGTGTTCCGCATACTCCATTCTGCCTAATTTTCAATTCTACTGGCAACCTGGTCGTTACAGATCCGTCCCTTTACAGAATTTTTATCCTTAATGACGATTTAAGGGTAATCAGTTCATTCGGGAAACCGGGTTCCGCTCCCGGAGCTTTTAATTTCCCTAAGGGTGTAGCTGTTGATTCCAAAGGCTTAGTTTATGTCGTTGATTCAAATAATTGCAGAGTACAGATTTTTGATTCGGCAGGTAGTTTATACAAAGTAGTTGGTTCCATTGGATCAATAGCTGGAATGTTCGCCACCCCACAGGGGATATGTCTGGATTCCAAAGACAAAATGTTTGTCGCGGATACAAGGAACCACAGAATTCAGGTGTTCGAATCCTTTAAACTGGTTTCAGTAATAGGAGATTTGGGGGATGGAGACTCTCAATTCCGTCTTCCTACAGCCTGTCAAGTCACCCCCAGTGGTGAAATCATGGTTCTCGACAGTAAACATGGACTCGTAAAAGTTTTTGACAAGGACGGAAACTTCAAGAGAAGTTTTGCCGGCGAAGGAAATGAGACAGGGCGTCTCAACTCTCCTCAGGGCATGATTCTCGAACCTGACGGCTCACTTTTGGTGGCTGACACAGGTAACCATAGACTTCAAAAATTTGACTCCATTGGAAAGCCGGTGGATTTTCCGACTGTGGATTCCAATGGCGAGCTTCTTTTCAAAACGCCTACTTCTTTAGCCGTTAGGAACGAAAGTCTTTATGTAGCGGATTCAGGCAAAGGAGCCGTGATCAAACTTGGCCTCAAGAACCTTTAAATCAGTGTCTTCCGAACTTTGTGGCGCAGCGTAAATGGATTGGGAAAACGCAACATTAATTTTTTTGATCGTTGTTTTTCTTATGGCGGAACTCTACAGGACCAGAAGGTCAGTCAGAGGCATGGTCATCTCTATTGACGACTGTGGACCTCAGAATTTCCTGGGAGAAATAAGAACCGCCATAGTCAGACTGAGTTCGGGTCGGGAAATTGAAGCTAAGCTTACATCTTGTTCCGCATGTATCGGCAAGATTGGAATTGGTTCCGAAGTGAAGGTTTTTAAATCATCAGATGGGTATATGATTGACCCAATTTGGTTTAGATCCAAAGACAAATGCGCATTTCAAAAATAGATCCGAGGAACCTCGACAAATGATTGCTGCGACGGAGATTTTTTGGAGCTTTTAGGATACATAACTCTTGGTATTTTTCTTAGTCTAATGTTGCTAACGCTTTTTGGCTACATCAGAACTCCTGTCCAAACAGTGCTAGTTATATCGACGGTCCTGTGCTTGATCATAGGTGGGATTTTTCGCTTTTACAGCTACGGTTGGGATTCTGTTGTCCTACTTCCAAATGAGTTTTTGGGAGGGATTATCCTTCATCCCATAACAGCCCTGTTGACAGGGTTGTTCCTGGCTGGAGGACTCAAGGCCTCCGGCGGCTTTGAAGCATTAAAAGCGATTCTGGGATACTTAAGACGAAGTCCGATAGGTTTGGTTGGGACTCTCGTTATTTTGATAAACTTGCCGGTAATATCATCGTTACCATGCGGCAGAATTCTTGCCGCTGCTCTCCTTCCTCTGCTTTTCACTTTTGGATTTGAGGGCGGTCTGGGGATTTTGACCAAATCCCAACTTATTGTTCTGATAGGGGCGTTTACGAGGAACGCCATGGGTTCGTGCGGACCATCCCCAATTGGGGGCGTAGGTCAGATAGCCGAAGGATTTCTAGGCAGTTTTTTCCCCACGGCCTCTGATGGAATACTCAGGGCTCCTCAGGCTTTCGCCTTGATGCTCGGTACCGCCGTTGTGGCGCTATTTCTAAAACTTGTCAGCCAAAAGATGTTTCCTAATGATGTGGCTTTGAGAGAAGCTCCGCCTGGTTTAGTCACTCAAGGCGGTGGTTTAGCCTCACAGGTAAAAGCGCCTGTGAAAGGTTTTATAGCCCTGGGGATATTCGTCGTTTCACTGCTGATCGCTATCTTTCAGCCTTTGGGGAAAATGCCCGTTCAATCAGTCTTGGTATCGGGCGCGCTGCTCATGATTCTGATCTGTCGGATTCATCTCAACGATTTGCTTGAAGGCATAATTCTTTTGCCTGTAACCGCCATGGCCGCGGGTTTTCTAGCAGCAGGAGCATTAGCCGCTACGGGTGGATTCAAAGCGCTAGCCACCATTCTGAATGCTCTGGTGGGAATCAAGATTCTTGGTGTAGCTGGTATGCTGGCTATCTTTGTTCAGTTCCAAACCATACTTCCCCTTTCTTGCGCGCGCATCCTCACTGCTGCCCTTGCTCCAACGCTGTATCTGTTCGGACCCGCTCAATTCAATTTTCTTACCTGGTCTCAACTCGCCATAGTAATGGCAGCCTATATAATCAACGCTACGACTTCCTGCGGCCCATCTCCCCTCGGAGGCGGTGGAATGATGGGAGAAGGAACAATGAGAGCTGAGACAGGTTTCATCAAAGGCGCTTATACATTCGCTTCAATGGGTGTGATGGCCCCTATGGCCGCAATTTTTATGAAGTTCCTCAACTTGTCCCTGTTCCAACCATCTGATCCTGAGTTTGCTAGAAATATCATTATGATAGGGGCATTTGCGATAGTTATAGCTGGAGTTAATGTGATCTTTATAGTCCTGGGATCCAGAATCTTTAGTCTAAACGCTTCAAAAAATTTTTCCGTACAACTCATTGGTTTTTTGGTGAGCGGCGCGCTCGGAGGTGGAATTCTGGCTTTCGCCTTGTTCGAAACGGACGTTCCGAAGATTTTACAAGGAGCCTTGGGTGGTGTAATCGCCGCAGCTCTTATTGGGCTGATGGCGCCTAAAACATTGTCCAAGAGACTTACTGCGACACTTACTGGATCAACGACGTGATGGAAAGCGGCTTTGGAGAGGCAGTCGCTATGGCTAAAGGATTCTTCGGTTCGGTTTTATCAGGAAGTAGGTAAATTGAAGTGCTGATGTGGATAATTTTTGCGTTTGTAGGAGTTGTGTCGGGACTAATTATAGCCTGGTCTCTCGACATGACATCACCCAAAGAACTCTTCCAGGGATCCTTGGGTGGACTCATTGCGGGTTTGCTAATGTCGGCCATGTTGCCGCATTAACAAAAAGCGTTTGAAGGACAGGATTTCTCGATGACGGATGACGATAAATCCCCTAAAATAGGCGAGACAAGGTCTGATACCAATCAACCTGTGATATTGCCGGGTATCCATAGGTACCAATTTTTCAGTAACCTGAAAGATAGGGGTTGGACTCTTAATCTTGATAGAGTGGCTCTATTCGGGATTGTTTCCGCACTATTAGCTACCACGATAAAACCGATAATTCGAAGAAACCCTGCTACGATTTACTGTTATGAATGTCGAGCGTGCTACGCTACCCAGGACAGGTGCCCGGTAGGCATATTTTATCAGGCCGAGTTAGTGGTAGCCGGACGAGTCGCCGACTATGATCGTTTTATACGCAATGGTGGTCTGAAGTGTATCAGGTGCGGTAATTGTCAAAGTTACTGTGTTCAATATTTGCCGCTTCCCAAAATGTTCGAAATCATGCAACAGCAAACCAGGCAGGCTATCGTATCTGGGATCGTTCCAAAAGAGTCTTTGACGCATGGCCTTCAGCAGGGTCTAGTCGGGAAAGAATTTGTTGATGACGTTGTCAGAGCTATTTCATGACCCGTTAAATTTCTTCCGGACAGCGCTAAACACTAGAGGTTTACGCCTGATTGTTTATGCGTTTATCGTGGCATGGCTGTTTCCGTCCAGTCGTTTTATTCTACTGGTGTCCGTTATTGCTACTCTAGGTTTCCTTTGGCGCAGGGATTACCAATTCAATCGCAGCCCCAAATTGTTATATCTTCTCGGCGTGATCGCTTTCCTGTTGATCGGTTATTTTGTCACGTACATCAATGTGACAGATGTGGATAAGCTTCGTTTCTCAGCTAGTCCATGGGGCGACGGGATTTACAAGGTTAAGAATGGCTCTTACGTTGGAGAAGGGCAAGGCTATAGAGGACCGATCAAGGTTGAGATTCAAGTTAAAGATCATCGAATCGATGGAGTAAAAACTCTTGATTATCCGGATTTGTTTTCTGTGCTGGAAAATCAGGTCCGCCCTTTCCAAAAAGAATTACTGGATCGAGGGCGTCTGTTTCTTCCTTCCCAACCACAAATGCTCAGGGGAGCGACTGAAACGCTTACAGGTTATGTGAACGCTGTGCAGGACGCTCTTTCCAAAGGAATACCGGATTTCCCCGAATACAATTGGTTTTCAAGAATTTTCCTGGATTGTTTTATCAGTCAGGCTCCAAATCGAGTCACACTGAACGCGCTTGCCATTCTGTTCGCTGTTTTCATGGTCTTCGAATACGCCTTTCAGTCGATGCTGACTCCAGGAACCGGGCGATCAATCAATTGTTACAATTGCGCATCCTGTGTAGGCGTTTGTCCTGTAAAAGAAGTGGAAGGCGTTCAAATGCCTATGGGATTGGTTCTTTTAACGCGACTGGGAGACTACGAAAGAGTTTTGGAGTTGTCGAAGTATTGTGTGGGCTGCGGCCGATGCGCAGCTAAATGCCCCATTGGAAACTCAGGTCCATTGGTTATTTCTGCGGCGTATCAAGCGGCACGACAAAAGAGACGCGGCAAATCAACTGATAGTAAGAGAGAAACCGAGTGAGTCGTGGCGGCTACGGATATTTGCTGTTTGGTTTGTTGACTGTGGCGGTTGTTCTAGCTTCCGGAGAAGCTTCTATCAGAAGTTTTTCGTGCAAAGCGTGCCACAAACCCCAGGCCGAGTACGCTCATTGGATGACCGTGCAACTAGGAGATAAGAACAAGGGCTTTTCCCATGAATTGATCGCCTGCGCAGACTGTCATATAGAAGGAAGCCCTCAGAATACCTTTTTATCGAGAGCGCGGGCTCTGCTTCATGTGATAACATATTTTGTTCCACAGATTGATCCAAGGTCGGATCAAACTAGTGGAATGTTTTTCCGGACAAGGGTCCCGAGTTCAAATTGTCAATATTGCCATTTTGCGGCCATATACAGAAAAGCTGTTTATATGAAGGACCTTCCGAAAGGACTGAAGGAAATTGGCCTTGTTATGGATCACAGAAAACACATTGTAGCCCGTGATGACACCTGCGCCAAGTGTCATGAACGTTACAATGGAAAAGACAAAAATAGGGCGGAAAAAGAAGTGAATTACGCCGAGGTGAATCATCTTGCATGTGATTCTTGTCACGTGTACGCTTCGCATGATTATCAGAGCGGACACCTTATTCCGATGAGTAATGCTCAATTTATCGACGCCAGAGGGGAGGCATGGAATTCCCTATCCAAGAACCCGAGATGGATGGTGGCTTTCCCTTCGGAGAAGAGTTGCAGACGGTGCCACAACGGAGAAATTCACTACAAGACCAAGATATTCCGTGCTGATTGTCGTGAAGGAAACAACTACGACAATTGTCTTAAATGCCACCCAATCATGACAAAAGAATATTTCGATCACTACTTGAAAGAGCGTGATTCTGATAAATCTTCGCCGAAGGTTTTGAAGGAGCCACTTTCATCACTATCGGCGTCGATAAATTCCTCGAGTTCCCCTCAGAGATTGGAAAGCGTCGGTCAGAGATACGGCCGACCTACTAATAAACCTGAATTAAACTTTCCCAATTCCACAATGAATTGGAGCGGCGGAAATGCCAACAGTAAGAGATAAGTCTAAAGACAACATGAATCGTGACGTCGCTAACACGATCCTTAACACAAAGGAACCTCCTGTAGCGCGTTTCAGGTTACTTTCCAAGGGAATGGAGCCATATCACAGGCTGTTTATTCCTGATCCAGACTCCGATGTGACGGGAGACAAAGCCTGCTTGGCGTGTGGTAATTGCATTGATTCCTGCCCTGTGTTACGGAAGGATCCCAAGCGTTTTGACAAGACTGCCCAAAGAACTTCATTCGCACTGGAATCATGTGTGGGAGAAGATTGTGAGCAATGCTACTCATGCGTCCTTGCGTGCCCTCAAGTCGACACCGCATACAAAGATTACATTGTGGATGAGGTAGTTCCCGAAACAATCCAGCCCGCGCCGAAGATCACGGCGTTGGACAATTATTTCATGGGTTTGATCGCCCTCATACTAGGTATTGTTATCGGGGTTTTCTTGGCTCGGTGATGTTTTACTAGCTTAGCTCCGTTATTGAGAAAGGATTTGCAAGATGTCTGCGGTCGCTCAAGAGTCGACGGAACAGATTGAGGCTTCAATTGATGTTGCTGTTCGTGAAGATTTGATCCCTATTTTCATCATGGGGAAAAAATATGATGTACCCAGCACCTTGACCATTCAAAAGGCTTTTGAATACGCCGGATATCAATTAATCAGGGGTTGCGGTTGTCGGGGAGGCATCTGCGGCGCATGCGCCACGGTCTACCGATTGCCTGGAACAGCCAAGATTAGCGTCGGTCTGGCATGTCAAACAGTCGTCCAGCCAAATATGTATTTGACTATGATTCCGTTTTTTCCGGCTAATCGTGCCGTTTACAATCTGGATGATCTCAAGCCGGACGCTCAAACCATTCTAAAATATTATCCGGAACTGGCAAAGTGCATGGGGTGTAATACTTGCACCAAATCATGTCCGATGGAAATTCCTGTGATGGAATATATCTCAGCGGCTTTGCGAGGAGATATCGAGAAAGCCGCTGAAATATCAATGTCTTGTGTTATGTGTGGGATTTGCGCAGCTCGCTGTCCTGCCGAACTGGGACAATATAACATAGGCATCATGTGTAGACGAATCGCCGGTAAACATATCAAACCGCGAGCGGAGCACGTATGGGAAATGATAGATCGGATCAACTCGGGACGATATGAAGAACCATTAAACAAATTGATAAATTTCGATCTCGAAACTCTAAGAAAATTGTATGTTGACCGGCAAATGGAGCCGCACAACGCTCCGGAAGAATGGACTCCTGACGACAGGAGCTTTTTGTGAGGATTTCTGGGCTAACCGCCAACTCTGAATAGGAATATTTATAACATTCTCAGCCCTTTCCGGGTGGAGGCGACAATGGGATATACGAACGACTTGCTGGATTTGATCAAAAGAGTTGAAAAAACAAGACCGGAACGAGTAGCGCGAAAAAAGGCCGGTCAGGAGTTCCCAGCTCTAACGCTGGATCAGAGAAAAATCAGGCTTGAGAAATATCACCCTGACTATAGATACGGTGCGCTACGAGAACTTAAAATTGGCCCCAGTAAAGGCTACTCAGTCGCCCAGGAAATTGCTGATCAGTTTGAAGCACGAAGCCGTATTGATCCTGACAAAATTGATTTGAATGAGGTCCATTACGAAACCGATGTCTTAGTAATTGGTGGAGGGGGCGCCGGCACGGCCGCGGCTCTTTTAGCCGAAGAAGCTGGAGCCCGGGTTATAATCGCAACCAAACTGCGACATGGTGACGCAAACACCATGATGGCGGAAGGGGGAATCCAGGCGGCCACCAAGAGTTGGAAGGACTCTCCGTACTATCACTACCTTGACGTTATGGGTGGTGGACATTTTGAGAATGATCCGTTGCTTGTCAAAACAATGGTGAGCGAGGCCCCTAAAGCGATAGGGTGGCTCGAAGGTTTGGGCTGCATGTTTAACAAGTGGCCTGATGGGCGAATGTTCACACTTCATGGCGCCGGAACATGTAGAAAGCGGATGCACTACGCAGGCGACATGACCGGAGCGGAAATCATGAGAACCCTGAGAGATGAAGCGAGAAACAGGGCCAAATCAATCGGGGTTATAGAGTTCTCTCCAGCGATTGAGTTGTTGATGGATGACAAAGGATTCTGCGCAGGGGCTGTTCTGTACAATCTTGAGACAGAGGAGTATTTTCTAGTTAAAGCCAAAGCTGTCGTCATGGCCACTGGTGGTTCAGGGCGCCTTCATATGCAAAAATTCATGACCACGAATCATTATGGAGCCACAGGGGATGGGCTTACCATCGGGTATAGAATGGGAGTACGAGTCAGATTTCTCCATGCGACACAATACCATCCCACCGGAGCTGTATTCCCCGAACAGGCTGAGGGTTTGCTGATCACGGAGAAAGTAAGGGGCGCAGGCGCAAACCTCGTAAATATTGACGGGGCGCAGTTTGTTTTCGAACGCGAACCCCGGGATATCGAATCTTCAAGTATCATTCGTGAATGTGAGAAAGTTGGGAAAGGGGTTCCTGTTCCGGGACAAAAGGACAAATTTGGAGTTTGGCTTGATTCTCCCATGATTGAGCTGCTTGAAGGCGAAGGAACCGTAGAGAGAGAATTCCCGGCCAAGTTTATACTCTTCAAACGCTACGGAATCGATATCTCCAAATTGCCGATGCTGATCTACCCCACCCTGCATTACCAGAATGGTGGACTCGAATACAACCCGGACGGCTCTACCTCAGTGCCTGGATTTTTTGTAGCAGGGGAAGTTGGTGGTGGAGTTCATGGGGCTAACCGTCTGATGGGAAATTCACTTCTTGACATAACTGTATTCGGAAGGTTGGCTGGTGAATCCGCCGGGAAGTTCGCTCTCGAAAGAAAAGACATCGGGGCTCTCAGTGTGGAACACGTTCGCAAGTACCACAAGGAGCTTGAAGCCTCCGGAATAATCACAGACCGAGTTTCGCCTATGGTCTTGCCTGACTACACCACTCCGGAAGTGAAAAAACGTCAGTGGACAACAACGTACGTAGGTTCTCTGAGATAATATTTTCATGCCGATTGATTCACCAAAAACATCGGGTCATCTTAACGCTTTTTTGGGCTATTTGACCAAATTAAGGGATCCAGCCCCGTATTGGAGACGACAGGCGGTGTTTTGCGGGATTGTCCTGGTTTTGCTTATAGCATCGGGAGTAATATTCGGCATACTTACCTTGTCGAGTGTTTTCGGCGGAGGGAACATTTCATACCCTGCGTATGGAGCGCCGGGTCCGGTAGTTTTCAGGCACTATTCGCATATGTGGTTCAAAAACGGCAAGTACAAAGACTGCAAGACGTGTCATGAAGGTCTGTTCGCAGCTCAACAATACGGAACTTTTGTTCTAAGGGCCCTCAGGGACTCTCCTCCCCTGAAGACACGCATAGGTAAAAACGCCTCGACTCTCTTTGTGCCAGGGACGATTCAGGAAGATGAAAAGGCAAGAGTGGATTATGAAGTCCCTCGCGCATGCGCAACATGCGCAACCGGTTTATGTCACGACGGCAAAGAATCTTTCAGCAGATTTGAATGCCTCGGTTGTCACAAAACCAAATAACCAATTGAGACCATTTAGTGATTGGCCGAATAAACATATGATAGAAACTGAACAAAAAAATTCCACTCTGGTTTCGGATATTTCTGTGAATGTTCAAAAAGTTGGTTTGAAACCCAAACGTTGGGGCATGATAGTTGATCAAAGACGTTGTATCGGATGCCATAGCTGTACAGTGGCGTGTAAGAGTGAAAATAACGTTCCTCTCGGTTATTGGCGATCCTGGGTCAAAGGACTTCAAAAAGGGGACTTCCCCAAAGTGGGGAATATGTTTCTGCGACGACTTTGTAACCAGTGCGACTCGCCGCCGTGTGTTCAGGTCTGTCCCGTTCAGGCTACGGTGAGGAGACCGGAAGACGGTGTTGTTGTAATGTATTACGGCAAGTGTATCGGCTGTGGCATGTGTATAGCAGCGTGCCCTTATGACGCCAGATTCTTTAACCCTATAAGAAAGACTGCTGACAAGTGCGATTTTTGCGCCTCTCGCATAGAAAACGGTCTTGAACCAGCTTGTGTGGAAGCTTGTGTGTCAAAAGCCCTGATTTTCGGGGACGTAGATGATCCAAAGTCCGAGATTTTTAATATCCTCGCAACTGTCCCAACTTCGGTCATAAAACCCGAGTTAGGCACAAAGCCCAAGGTTTTCTACATACAGGCCGACCACTCCTTAAAGGGCAGGATTCAATTCTCCGAAGATTTCAAAGAAGCGATAATCGATTATCGCAAGAGTATACCGAGTCCAGACGCCACCTACTGGGAAAATCAGGATCAGAAATAAACCAATGGAAGCCTCTGTCCTTTACAACGTGCCTCACGACATACCCTGGAAGGTATTTATTCCGCTATATTTCTATTTTACTGGATTGAGCGCCGGTTCATTCATACTCTCGACCTTGTCAACAGTATTTGGGATAAAGCGTTTCAAACCCATGGCATTGCCTGCCGCGATTATTTCTTTTCTTTTGCTCCTGCTTGCTCCGGCTTGTTTAATTGTTGATTTGCAACAGCCCACACGCTTTTGGCACACCTTAGTCCCTGAATATTTCAATCCTACATCAGCGCTATCTTATGGTTCCTGGTTGTTGACCCTTTATCCAATCGCAAACCTCATTTACATATATTTCATTTATGTCAAAAATGATCGAGTGACGAAAATTATTGGGACCATAACGGTTCCTCTCGCTATTTTCGTTCATGCCTACACCGGGTTCGCTTTCGCTCTTGTCAGGGCTAGAGCCTGGTGGCATTCCGCGTTGATGCCAGGATTTTTCCTTACTTCCGCTCTCTTGTCTGGCATAGCTCTTTTAGTCCTTGTAGCCATGATTATGGATCGACTGAGATCTGAAAAGCTTGAACTTGATTTGTACAAGAGCTTGCGAATCATGATGATAGGCATATTGCTGACCGACCTTTTCTGGACAGGCAGTTTTTGGCTAACGCTTCTCGTCTCGAATTCAGATGGCCATGCGTCAATATTGTTAGCGCTCCATGAAAATTTTTATCTTTGGGGAGAAATTTTCGCTGGCATGCTTATTCCGCTGGCAATCCTCGTTTACCCTCGAACAGGCAACAATAAAATCTGGTTGTCATTTGCTTCAGTGTTAATAATATGCGGTGTTTTCCTGATGAGATATTCGGTAGTTTTCATTGGCTTTGATATTCCCTTGAGTTAGGGGTTGTTCTTAAAAGCGATTATGTCCAAAATTACACGTAGGGATTTTATACGAATCGCTTCTCTCATGGGAGGAGCGTCATTGTTCGTCGGTTGTTCTCTCCTGGATGACCACGCTCAGGTTCCAGAGTACATCAAAGGGGCCCCAGCGGTTGACCCTGTTGAGACTTTGTTTGGGGTGGAGACCAAATATTCAGTATGCGATCTCTGTTCCGGCTCGTGCGGGATCAGTCTAAGGATAGCTCAAGGCGCGTTAGTCAAGATAGGTGGGAACCCTTACCACCCGGTGTCAACTTCTACGCCAATTGCATTCGGGACACCGCTGGATAAGGCTTTGAAATTGGGAGGTTCTGTTTGCGCTGTGGGTTCAAGTGGGATCCAATCGTTGTATGATCCTTTCAGGATCCAAAAACCTTTGAAACGAGTGGGACCAAGAGGATCCGGCAAGTGGAAGGCTGTCAACTGGGATCAGGCTATCAGTGAAATTGCTGAAGGTGGGAACATTTTTGGAGAAGGACCTGTTGATGGACTTAAAAGGATAAAGGACTCTGGAGATGGGCCTACTTTTTTGGCTGGTAGACTGGATTGGGGTTCGCTAGTTTTTCTCGAGGATTTCCTTTCGCAGTTCCCTGGGGCAACCTTGGCTCGCACAAAGGATGTCATTGTTAAGGACGAAGGCCGTCGAGTCGTGCGGTCTGTGTTTGCAAGCAAATCAGGTTCCCTGGACGCCGACTACACAAAAGCGGGTTTTCTGCTTTCCTTTGGCCTTGCGCCACTGGATTCCGGGCAACCAATAGTTTCCATGGCTCGTCAAATAGCTAGTTCCAGGCTGAATTCCCCGTGCATGTCATGGGTGGTTGTCGATCCGAGGCTTTCAACTTCCGCGTCTAAAGCTGATCATTGGGTCCCGATACTCCCGGGAACTGATGACAAATTGGCCATAGCTGTGGCCAAAGCGCTGTTTGAAAAACATCCGGAATCTTTGAAACAGCCAGATGACGAACTCCTTTCATTAACGGGCAAGTATTCGTTTGAGGAACTGGCTGCTAGTTGCGGAGTCAAGCAGAGCGATATTTTCATCATTGCGGACCTGATGTCCAAGGCTGGTCCAAAATCGGCCGCTCTTTGTGGAGAAAGCATTCTACAACAGCCAAACGGCGCTCAGACCTTCAGATTGATACTTGCGCTTAATTCTCTGGTGGGTTCGACTCCTGGATCAGGAGGTTTACTAAGTCCTGACAATGAGCTACTAGATGACCTGAGATTATCCCTGTTGGGGATCGGAAACGCCAAAGTTTGAAATATCACAACTCCCTGCTGAAAATCGCAGCCTCATCATGTGGCAGGCTGATCCTGTTTATTACGAGCCGGACAAGACCTTAAAACTTCTGTCGGACAAAAAAGTTAATCCTTTGTTCGTTTCAATTGATAAAACAATTACACAGACTTCCGCCTATGCGGATTATATTCTCCCGGATACAACTTATCTTGAACGATGGGACATCTGCTCGTTACCCCCGTCAATTGATAGACCCGGATTCGGGGTTCGTTCGCCGGTTGTAGGAGGTTTAGAACCTGAATCCGGTCGTTATTTTCCGATTTTCAGCGAAAACCTGATAATGGAAGATATCCTGATAAGGCTAGGATCCTCGTTGAATCTGCCCAAGTTCGCGCCGGACAAAAATGGCAGACTGCCAAATTCCTGGCAATTTTATCGAAAGGCCTTTTTGGCCTCAGCCAATTATGTTAACCATAAATATGAGGTATCCGCTCAAGTAACTTCAGGTACAGTCGATGAAATAATCAGCCGTGGGGGTATTTTCCCCGGCATCCAGAATAAAGCTATTCACAGTCCATCCTCCAATCGGGAGCAATCCATAACGAAGAAATCCTGGATAGTAAGCCAAGAGATTAATCGGGATTCTTCTGAAGATGATTTGATTCTGGTTGAGTATACGTTGCCTTTTCACAGATCTCCCAGATCTGGTGTCAATTCCTGGCTTCTTGAAATCCTCCCTGAGAACAGGCTCGTCATAAATCCACAGGACGCTGACAAACTCAAAATAAAACAAGGCGCTGAGCTGATCGTGCAAACATCCGATTCAAAGGCTTCCGCTAAAGCAAGGGCCTTTGTGGCGCCCGGTATTCGCCCGGGAGTTGTGGCTTTAGCGAATGGCTTTGGCTACAAAGGCTCAGGATCTGTTCAGAATTCGATAGACGCTTTGCAAACTCCTATCGATAAGACAAGAGGAGTCGGAGTAAACCCAGCGGTATTTGCCGGCCCCTATCCTATAAGAGTCAAAGTAAAGAAGGCGTAGACACTTTGGCTTTGATGCCCAAGCGCCGTTAGACAATTCTCCTTTACGCTCTAATCAAATACTTTCTCTCAAAAAATATTAATCCCGGATAATCTCGCCATCATAGTTAACTAAAACATGTGATCTTATACATTATATTTTATTCATATCATTTTCATTTGACATGATATATTATCTTTGTTACTAGATTTTCTCAGATTTTACGATGGGGTAATCTATGTTCTCGTTAAAACTGAGAAGGGCCGGTATTTCCGTCAAGATTCCGAATCATACTCTTCTTTATGGTATCGTGGTGGCGGTTTTGGGTTCATTCATTACTTTAGGCGCTGCGACACGGCTGTACGAACTAAAGGAATTTTTCCCACTACGGCTACCCGATCAAATAAACGAATTTCTTTTGAATTACGTTCCGTTCATGTTCGGAGTCTTTATCACGACAGTGGCCGCGTGCGCGGGCGTGATCGTAGGTTTGAACTGGCTCTTTGGTGGGTTAAAAAGGATTTTCAAGCTCAAACTGAATTTCCAGAATCCCAGGGATTTTTATAGAATCAATGAAGTGACCGAGGGTCTGCGGGAAGGAAAAATCACGACATACGATTCCGCTCCTTCGGTAATCTTCTATATTTTGGGTAGAGTCTGGTCAAACGCCAGATATATATCCCAAATACCGGGCCACATTATCAAATGGAACATGAAATTTATTTGGAAAGCGGTCGCGGTCGGAATAGTAATTCATTTTTTCTTTAAAATACTTCAGTCAGCCCCTGAATACCTTTCTTCACTTGGACTCGGAACGGATTATTTGCTTCCTTCTCCGTATCCATTTTACAAGCTCCTTCTTGTTGTTTGCGGTTTGAAGCTCTTGATATCACTCTTGCTCATACCCATGAAAAAGCCCGAAGCAGTTAGAGAAATGGATTCAATGATTGTAGAAGGCAAGGGACACCCTTCTTTGTTTTTCTCGATTATTGAGGAAGGCTCCAAGATTTTCTCCCACCAAGGGCTACCCAACAGGGTTATGAGATCAAAATCTTACAAGGCCGCAGACGGGGAAACCACAATTGGAACCCTGATAGAAAGTTTTCCGGAATATGTAAAAACCTCCAATAGAGTTGCAGCCTTGTTGAGCTTGATGCTGGGCTCTGTCATGTGTCTGGTGGGCTTCCTTCAACTGATATTAATGCAATATCCAAGTTTCTCCGTCGCGTACAACGATTTTTTCCGGATTTACATGTTCACGGCCTTAGTAGACATATTGCTGAATACTTTGATCATAATGTTTGGAAAGAGCTTCCTGGACCAGGCTCAAGCGCTCATGGCGGTTTATCGTTTCAAGTCAAACTTGGTTTTTGTGGAGGCCAAGGGAGATTTCGACATCGAGAGCCAAGGTAAGGTCAGAAACAAAAAACCGAATGGGTTGGAGTTTGATCCTCTAAGGGAAGGCGCATTTAATGTCCGTTATTTTTCCGCGGAAGCAACATCAGAATCCGTTACTCCCGAAGGCCCACGTGAGTTGATCAGCCTTGGAGCGTCTGAAAACCTTGCCAAGGGAGTCACGAATCTGAAGTACCTACCGTTCCAGGTCCAGTTTATCGAGCGTTACCCGAGTTCGTGGTCCGAGCTTGAAGTCATAGAGGAGAGTGATCTGGTTTCCGTAGAGCCTCAGGAAACGGACGTTGAATCTGTTTTACCAGAGCAGAATTCGACAATTGGCGTTAACGTATGAGCAGATTTTGTAGGCCATGTTTCCTGGTCCCAGTGTTATGTGTTCTTACAGGGGGTCTTCAACTGACCTGGGCTCAAACACAGGCCATCTGGTGGTTAAATGAACACCGTGGGCTTTTGCGACCCCAACCGCAAACTTCTCACAAAAACAGAAACACCTCAAGTCGGAGTGAAGATCTCTCTGGGATGGTAAAGTCGCTTGGCGGGAATGATGTCCATGTTGCTGTCATTAAAGAAGCAAGCCGTGAATTTGAGGTAGATCCGATTTTTATAGCTTCAGTGGTTAGCGTTGAATCGAGTTTCAGACCTAGAGTTAAGTCCTCAATAGGCGCTAAAGGTTTGATGCAGATACGTTCGGTAGTTATCGAGACTTTGGGGGTCACAGATCCTTGGAATTCTTATGAAAATATTATGGCGGGCACGGCCTATTTGAGGCATTGTTTCGAAAGGTACGCCAAACACAGGCATTCGACGTTTCTCGCTCTAGCCGCCTATAATATAGGGCCAAATAGGCCTGGTCGGCTTTTGCGCTCTCCGGCCGCCAAACGTTTTGTAAAAAAAGTCTTAACCATTTATAATCATTATACCGCGGCTCCAATCCCGCTCAAGCGAGAACTCCTGGTAAGACTCGATAGAACGCGATATTAACAAGGGCACGACAGAGAAAATGTTGAACTAATTTCTGATTTGATTTTTAACGACTGAATACACAAGACGTCCCATGAACAAAATCTAAAAATTTGATCTGAGACGGTTTTTTCACTAAACTTGTTTTGTGCTTTTTCGTTCCCGTTTCGACTGCATGAGGTGGACAGATGAAACTTTCAAGATTTAGACTAGTCCTTTCATTGTTATTCTTGGTCGCCCTGCTTACGGCTCAAGCCGGCTTTGCAGAGGATTACCTGGTCATAAAGAAAAAAAGTGGTCCCACACAGAAAGTGCCGCTCAACTTTCCTCCGGATCAAATAGAATCTTTCCAGGTAGAATCTGGCCCTAAAGCTCCACCTTCAGAAACCAGTCCTTCGGAACAGACCCCTGGGAGCCCGGGCAAGGGAGCCCAAACACCGGCGGTGACTTCTGATGTACAATCGATAGATAATTCCAGATCTTCTGTTGTTACACAGGACCAGCAGCCAGTTAAGAAAGGACCCATAACCCAACAAGGTCCATCGCTCTCAGGCCCAACTCGACAGATCGGCCCCGGTCAGGAAAAGACAATTCCCTTCAAACCATCTGATCAGTCAGAAAGCCAATCACCAAGTGCGACAGAAAAACGACAGCCAGTAACCCCCGCGCCCAAGATTTCCGCTTCTCGTCAGACTTCACCGTCGATTTCTAATTTTAATGTCAGTGTGTACAAATTACCGGACAACATAGTTGCTCTGCCCGATTTTAGCGCTTTCAAGCCCTTCGAGGTCCTTTCTACTGACCGCATTAATCTTGATCCAGCTAAGGGAGAAAACGAGCCTTCAGGTCTCCCGGAAAAACTCGATGATGTTGGTATGCGTTTTATAGGTACTTTTATTGTGTCGGGAGAGGGGTTGTTTCGCTGGCGAGTACAATCGAAAGATGGAGCGCGACTCCATATCGACGACAAAACTCTTATTGAAAATGATGGCACTCACCAACCCACATCGAAAGATGGTTTTGTCCATCTTGCTGAAGGTGTTCATTCTATAATACTTGATAGTTTCAATTCAAAAGGATCTCCTTTCCTCAAATTATTCGTCCAACCTCCGATGGGGGAAGAGCAGCTCTTTTCGATCAGTCAGGGACTGGTAGGTTGGAAAGAACCTGCAAAACCATATGACGTGTTGTGGGGACACATATACTTTGTTCCCCAAGGTAACTATCCCGAAGGACCGGACTTTAATAAACTAAATCCGATTGGTCGTTTGATAGCTCCTCAACTGGATATTACGGGAGGATCCATCCCTGGTATTCCCGGCCGAAAAGACATGATTGGGATAAAATATCAGGGTTTCTTCAATGTTGAGGGCGCCGGAATTTTTGCCTTTAGGCTAGTTTCCGACAACTTTGCCAAGCTTATGATCGGAAAAAATCCAATCGTCGAAATGAACAAGGGATCAAAAAATGATCAGGGCACAGTAGGGTGGGCCTTTTTGCAACAGGGAAGTTATCCGATTGTGCTTGACTATTTCCATCCTTCTGGGGAACCGAAACTTCAACTATTCGTGACTCAACCGACCAAACCTGAGGAGCTTTTTTCTCCTGCCCAGACCCTAGAAGGTTTTGCGGCGGATAGTGGAAAACTCAATCTGATACCGGCTTTTGTGTATTTTCTGCCTCCTAACACAAAGAAGATGCCTAATTTCAACAAAATGTCTCCAGCCGGAATGTTTTTCACAAAATCGATTGATTATCCGGTTGACCGTGGAACCAAAGAGTTTCCTGGAATTCCAAAACGCGAAGACTGGTTTGGTATAAGGTTTTACGTCAAATTTTCCTTGTCGGACAAAGAAGCTGGAACATATAAATTCAGGGTTGTGTGCAAGGACTCAGCGCGTTTGATCATCGGTAAAAAGATGGTACTCAACGCCGAAGGTTCAGGACAGAAATCGGTCACACAGTCTGGTAGCGCTGAACTAGGCGCAGGCAGCCACGAGATGTTCCTTGATTATTTACAGACAACTGGTCCTAATGGCCTGCAATTGTTCATAACGCCCCCGGGCGGAGAAGAAAAAGTCTTTTCCTTCGAGTAAAAAACCGGATTCAAATGGGTCAATTTGTTTATCTCATCTCACCCTTGGCCATGGACTCAGGCTCGGGGTGAGATGATTTTGATATGCTGGACAACATTATTTTTGTGGGGTGACGCAGACCTAATACTGCACGAACTTAAGACACAACCCTTGCGGAGGAGCTGTCGGCCCTGATTTTGATCTGTCGCAAGAAGCCAGAATTTCCTGAAAATCCCGAACTCTGATTTTGCCCATCCCCACCTGAATAAGAGTTCCGACTAAAGATCTCACCATATAACGCAAAAAGCCCGATCCACAAATTGTGAATACTAGCATTTGATCTTTATGTCTATTTTCCCATCCGGCTTGATAGATTTCCCGGACTGTCGAAGTAGTCCCCGAAGTTGGGGCTCCAAAAGAGGAAAAATCATGAACGCCGATCAGGCAGTTAGACGCCTCATGAAGCTTTGAGACGTTGAGGGGTCGACTGACGTGCCAGGCAAACCTCTGCTTTAAGGGAGAGCGAGATTCTTGATTGAGTATCTGATACTGATAGATCTTGGAAATAGCCGAGTGCCTTGCGTGAAAATCGGCATCGGCCTCAGACACATCTTTTATACAAATGTTGTCTGGAAGAATGGAGTTGAGGGCTTTTTGAAAATTACCAACTGGATGCCTCCAAGCAGCAATCAAATGGGCCACCTGACCGCTTGCATGAACCCCAGCGTCCGTCCGGCCGGCTCCGTAAACCGGTATTCTTGTGTGAAAAATCTTCTCCAGGGCTCGTTCAAGTTCTCCCTGAACCGTTGACTGGTCCGGTTGAAATTGCCATCCGTGATAAGTACTGCCATCGTATTCTACAATGGTTTTGAATTTTGTCGGCATGTGTCGCCAGAGGTATGGAAATTTGCCAAAGACTAATTTTTATGCGTGATAATATCCAGGAAGTACTGATGGATTCGCTTATCGTTGGTTAATTCGGGATGAAACGACGTGGCCAAAAGGTTGCCCTGACGAATCGCTACCTTGGAACCGTCCTCTAGTTCACAGAGCACCTGAACCCCAGATCCTACTTTCACTACCCTTGGGGCCCTTATGAAAATTCCCCTGAAGGAACCGCCAGGCAAATCTTTCATTTTGAGGTCTTCTTCAAAACTTTCGATCTGACGTCCGAATGCGTTTCTTTCTACAACCATGTCGACGAGACCAAGGGTAGGCTGGTCTGTCCCAACATCCGTCGCCATGAAGACCAAGCCCCCGCACGTTCCCCAGATAGGAAAGGATTTTCCAAAAGAGCGAATTGGGTCGATCAAGTTGAAATCTACAGCCAGTTTGCCGATAGTCGTGCTTTCACCGCCTGGAATCACCAAACCGTCGATTTCTGCCAGTTGGGATGGCAACCTTATTTCAAGAACTTCCACACCTAGAGTTTTGAAGCAGACACTGTGTTCTTCAAAGTCCCCTTGAAGGGCCAAAACACCTATCTTCATTTAATCATTACCATCCTCGTCCTGCCAGTCTTTCGTTTTCAGGCAACTGACTTACGCCTATTCCTACCATCGCCTCGCCGAGACCTTTACTCACCTCGGCCAATATTTTTGGATCATTGAAATGAGTTACCGCCTTAACAATCGCGCGGGCACGGGCAGCCGGATTACCGCTCTTGAAAATTCCTGAGCCTACAAATACCCCATCCACCCCCAGTTGCATCATTAAAGCAGCGTCGGCAGGGGTGGCGACACCACCGGCGGCGAAGTTGACCACGGACATTCGTCCATTTTGCGCTGTTTCTTTCACAAGCGCTAGAGGAGCCCCTATTTCTTTGGCGTAGGAGGCCAGTTCATCTTCACGCATTGAGCTTATGCGCCTGATTTCACCTATTACCGATCGCGCATGCCTCACCGCTTCCACCACATCACCGGTTCCCGCTTCCCCTTTGGTCCTGATCATGGCTGCGCCTTCAGCTATCCTACGAAGAGCTTCTCCCAAGTTGCGACACCCACAAACAAAAGGAACGTTGAACTTGGTTTTGTCTATGTGGTTTTGTTCATCCGCAGGAGTCAACACTTCACTCTCATCTATATAATCCACACCAATTGCTTCTAGAATCTGGGCTTCCACAAAATGACCTATCCGGCACTTTGCCATTACTGGAATTGTGACTGATTCCATAATTTGCAGAATAAGTCCTGGGTCGCTCATACGAGCAACACCGCCATGAACTCTTATATCTGCGGGAACCCGTTCCAACGCCATGACTGCGCATGCCCCCGCTTCTTCGGCTATTCTGGCGTGCTCCGGAGTGACAACGTCCATAATCACTCCACCCTTGAGCATCTGAGCGTGTCCGCGTTTTACCGTCTCTGTTCCTTTTTCCATAAACTTTCTCCGACTGTTCAGCAGTTTAGCTAACTACATGTATTAGTTCTTACAATAACAAATATATTCACGCACCGCACCCATAAGAGATACCTTCTAAAAGCTTAGGGGTTTCTCCTGCGACGTCAATTCTTCGTTTAGATACCTAAGTCCCTATTTCTGTTCCTGAATCTTTTTGATTTCCGCTACTACGAAATTCTTGAATGTATCGTCAACCTTCATTAGAGCATCCCACTCCTTATCAAGGTCTGAAGGCTTGATCTTACAAATCCAACCTTCCCCGTAAGGGTCAGAGTTAATTTTTTCCGGCTCGTCCTCTAATGATGAATTTACTTCAAGTATTTCTCCTGAAACTACTGCGTATATGCGCCCCACCCATTTTCCAGATTCTATCGAGCCGTAGGGCTTTCCCTGGGTTAATTCATCACCTTCTTCCGGAAGATCCACAAAAGTGATCTCACCCGCCTGCTTAGAAATAAATTCACCAGCGCCGGTGATTATGACTTCGCCTTCCTTTTTGGCCCAGTAGTGATTTTTTTCAAATTTTAACTCATCGGGAAAAGAATAGCCTTCGAATTCCATTTTGGCCTCCTAAAGGTCTAACCAAAACTCAAACTACTCCCAAATTATTGGGAGAGTGAATAACAAGAAAGTAAATTATCGTATTCAGCCCTCTAGAATTTTCAAGAGGCCCGAAGGTTTGATTCTGTTGAGTTTGAAACCCAACTCTTCGGATGTCATTCCTAGAGCGAGTCCCAAGATTTGAGGATAGTAAACTACCGGTGTCTTGAGGTCAAGACCAGTAGCTTTCGCTATTTTTTTCTGCTGTCCTTCATACATTACATTGCAAAAAGGGCAAACCAGAACTAGCGCGTGCGCCCCTGTTTTAGATACGTCTTCGAGTTTCCTTGCCGCCATCGCGTTGGCCACCTCTTCAGACATGCCTAACAAACCTCCCCCACAGCAATCAAGTAGTGAGGGATAGTTCACAACGCTGGCTCCTGTAGCGGCTATCATTTCAGCTAGAGTTCTTGGGGTTTCGGCCGAGTCGAAGCCAACATTGAGTTCTGAAGGCTTTAGATAATGGCACCCATAATGCGGCGCCAGCGCAATTCCAGTCAGAGGCCTGACTACAGCCTTGCGAATTCCTTCAACCCCTATCTCTTCCCAAAGCATTCGCATGAAATTTCTTACTTTGACTTTACCCTCAACACGCAGCCCTATCGGCTTTAACCTGTGATTAATTTTTTCCCTGATTTCGAGATCGGTAGCTACTTGATGAGCGACCTCGCTCAACGTACCAGAACAAGCGTTACAAAGAGCTACGATGTCAAGACCCTTCTTTTCGGCCAGCGCTAGATTTCTAGCCGCAGTAACAAGAGAGTCCTCAACACTTAAGGATTTGAGAGGAAATCCGCAGCAACCAAACTCTTCAAGATCGTAAAAAGTTATCCCTAACGCCCTGGCGGTCAGCCTAGCTGAAACCTCGTAGTTCAAGTTTCTTATTGGAACTGTGCAACCTAAATACAAAAGGGCTTCCATAAAAGATTACCTGTTCATAAATTAAGAAGTTTGCGTCGTGACGTTGCTTTCATTTGTCTGTTCCGAATTCTGGTCCGGCAATAACGCGTCAAAGTCTTCAGGATGCTCTGCAATCACAGGCAAGCCAAATTTTAGACGTTTTTCATTCTCGAATTCTCCAACTTCATAAAGTCTTCCATGTTTTTTCAGAAGGGAACGTTGCGCAGTCAATCCTGGTGGCACACACGCTTCCTTAGCCGCAAGATTTTTTATAGCGTAAATCACTTCTGTAAAACGTACATTTTGCGGACATACTTCCTGACAATTGTAGCACGAAGAACATAACCAGATGAAATCGCTCTCCAGGACTTCTTTTTTCATTCCAAGGAGAACCATTCTTATAATTTTTCTCGGATCATATCGTTTTTCTAATGGTTGGACAGGACAAGCCGCTGTACAGGCCTTGCAGGCAAAACAGGCCTTCAAGCCTTCACCTCCTGGTTGTGCGGCAACCTGATGTTTGAATTCTGGATCCAATTCATTGAGATTGATTTTACTCATGATCTTGTTCCCTTGTTCAGGCTCGTAAACCAAACATGGCGCATATGCCGGATCTATTTTTGTATTCGAGTTATAGCTTCCACTATCCGGTCAGGAGTGTTGCCCGCCAGGTAGACAAACTCGATTTTTACTTTGTCCATCCCGACAGACTGGAGAGTTTGAACCATCTGAGCAACTCTGGAATCTGCTAGTGTAGAGCCATAAATAGACGCGCAATTTCCTTTAAAACACCCGGCGACGACAATTCCTTTCGCTCCTTCCTGAATGGCTTTTAACATCATGGTTGGGCTGATAGAACCCGCACACGACAGAGGAATGATTTCTACATCCGTCAAGAACTTGGAATTGATTTTGGAAACCGCCTGCAACCCCGAATGTGAGCAAACGAATAATTTCAGAGGCGCAGTCTTGGATTCTTCGATCATTTCAGCATTCGCCGGCCGAATTTCTATGGCGGACATCGGACACTCGACCACACAAACGCCGCAGCTCCTGCAGGACACGGGGTCAACTTCGGGCCTGAGGTCAAAGCCAATCGCCCCATGTGGACACAGTCTCACGCAGGTCAGACAAAACGTGCATTTGTTTCGATCAATAAAAGCCGTTTCTTTCACAATCAAGCTGGATAATTCCGGCAATGCTTTAAGAATTGATACTCTTACAGCGTCTACATCAGCCCTCAAGGATCGTTGATCAAAAACACCTCTGGTCGGACCAACTGCAAACACCCCTGCCTTTTGCGTTTCAACCCCGTTAAATCTTGTCGACTCCGGCTGCAAATAAGGGGTTGAAGCCGGCCAGGACGGAATCATCTCCAAGATCGGCCTGATACCGGGTGACGGTCCAAGTATTTCATCGAGGACAATCAGGTCTGGAGTCAATTCCATTTCCTCTTTCAATAGAGGCTCAACAAATTCTATGATCAGTTCTTTGTTCCTGAAAGAAATTTGTGGGTCATCACTGTCGAATTTGAAAAACACCACTCCCCGCCGACGATGGTCCCTATACCAGGCGTCAAGTCCCTCCGACGAGACTTTAAGGTTATTCACAAAAACATATGATTGAACCTGATCGAAGATTTCAAGTCGATCAAGAATTGAAAGAAGTTCCTCAAACTGACTGATTTCTGAGGCACCCTTTAAGTCGAAAAAAAACGCTATGTGCAGCCAAGGACCTTTTCGTTCGGGCAATTTTCCACCTGACTCCAGATGTTCTCCAAAGGCCGAAAGGCGCCACACCTTGTCTGACTCCGAAACTGCAAACAGGTAGTTCTTCGATGATCTAAACGCTGGTTGCGCAGCTACGATGAACCCGAACCTGCCATCGTACTTATCGTTCGATTCTTGGATACAAACATCAAAGTTTCCAATGAATCCAGACGCTGACAGAATTGATCCCTGAATGATCTTTATTCTGGAATCTTTAGGGGGTGTTTCGTCAGGCCCTATTAGGACCGTCGAAGGTACCCCGTCTCGTGTCAAGAGTTCAGCTATTCGTATCCCGTATTCGTCACCACCAAGGATCAAAGCTTTAGTCGAAGCTTTTTCACGGGACTTGTATTCTCCACTGAGGAAAACGGATTCTGTGACCCGCCGACTCACTTGAATTCTCCCTTTTTCGTCCTGTCGAGATATCTCTTGATTCGAGACGCCGCAAATATTGCTTGCGAAACGCAATTCGTTATGGATTTGGGGCCTTGAGCCGTTCCCGCCACAAAAATTCCAGGGTGTCCTGCAGCCACGTCCTGATCATCAGAACCTATAAACCCTTCACGGTTTTTCCACATTGCAGGAAAATTTCTTGGCAAATCCGGGCGCCCAGGTCTGATTCCAATGCTTAACACGATCATGTCGTATGGAATTGATTGCTTAACGTCGTCATTGCCCTGATAGACAATTTCTGGCTTTCCGTTTTCCCCGGTTCGTATCTCTGACGGCATGGACCGAATGAACGTCATATCTTTCGCCGCTTGTCTCATGGTTTCATCAAAGTGTCTTTCAAATGTTTGGATATCCATATAAAAAATTGTGATTTCCAAATCCGGGTATCTGCTTTTCAGTAAACGAGCCAGTCTGACTGAAACACCACAACAGATTTGGGAGCAGTAATTTGCCCCGGATTTGGGGTCGCGGCTTCCCACACACTGGACAAACGCTATAGATTTTAGCTCTTCTTGATTCAGGACCGGTTGAAAATTGTTGCTCCGCAATAAAGAGTCTATTTCAAGAGTAGTAAAAACACCCGGTGTTCTTTGGAATCCCAGCCTTGGTTTTTGTGACGCGTCAAAAGGAGTAAAACCACTGCAAACAGCTATAGACGATGTTTCAATTTCTATGTCTCGGCTCTCTTGTAGGTCTATGGCCCCTTGAGGGCAAATTTGAGCGCAGGCCTCGCAATGAACGCCTAAGGCGTTTATGCATTTTTCGTTCGAAAGATATAGTTTCGAATCAAAAGCAGCATGAAAAAGCGCCCCGTCTACGGGACAAACCTTCTGGCACAGACCACAGTCATCGCATTTTTCATTGATAACCTTAGACTGCCCCTGAAAAACCAGGGTCTTAAACTTCCCATGAACTTCATCGAAAGAATCAATTCTTGAATTGATGAGAAGAGGAAAATTACTTATACGGGACAATTTACTGAGATAATCTTCCAGAAGACAGGCCCCGCATTTCTGGCAGGTGTCGGTCGCCTTGCATGTAAATTGGGAAACATGTCCCCCCAGGAAAGGGGCTTTTTCAACAAGAATTGAATCAATCCCCAGACATGAGAGTTCCCATGCTAAACTCAACCCTGTAATTCCACCACCTACGATGAGTACTTCTTTTTTCATGTCTTCGAAAAACTCTTCCCAATCTTTTGCTCAAATTTCCCCATATATTAACCTATAGTACAAGAGACGTTCATATCAAACAAAAATTGCTCTATCAAAAACGAACTCTCCTGTTCGTCCAATCTCGTGGATAATCATTGCAACCACATCGGTTCAACTCATTTACAAAATTGTCTGATTAATGCTAATTTAGGCGGTAAATCGAACACGTTGAGTCTAACTCTATTCTGTTGAAGGAGGACTTGAGATGGCCTTTTTGTTCCGTGGGCGTTCAATCAATAAAATCGGTGTAATAGGTTCTGGGCAAATCGGACCTGATATCGCTTTACATTTCCTGAAAGTGTTGCACAGTTTTGACGTAAAAGTGGTTGTAGTTGACATAGCTACCGAGGCGCTGGAAAAAGGTAAAGCCAAACTTTTCAAAAAGGTGGACAAGGGTGGACAGACCGGCGCGTTCAAACCCGATGAAGTCGAGGGGATGAAAAGCCATATTATATTCACCTCTGACTATAATGAACTTACAAGGCGCGGATATCGTAGTGGAAGCCGCTACTGAAGACTTACCTCTTAAAAAGAGAATATTTAAACAGATTGAAGAATTGGTTCCTCCTGAAGCTATTCTTACGAGCAATTCCTCTCATTTGGAGCCAGAGAGGATTTTCGACGAACTTAAATTAAAGGGTCGTTCCCTTTGCACTCACTATTTCTTTCCTGCGGAGCGAAATCCGGCCATAGAGATTATTCCCGGTAAAGACACCGACGCATTAATTACAGAGTTCACGATGAGGTTTTATGAGAAAATTGGGAAAATACCCATTAAAGTCGGTTCACGTTACGGATATGCAGTCGATCCAGTGTTTGAAGGGTTGCTGTTGGCTTGTATTCAATGTGTTGATGGAGGCCTGGGAGATACCAAGCAGGTAGACTATGTGGCTTCCAAAGCGCTAGGGCTGACCGTGGGACCTTTTACAGCTCACAATCTGACGGGTGGCAATCCTATTTCGGCGCATGGGCTCTCTGAAATGCACGAACGCTTGAACGGATGGTTCAGGGTTCCAGATCGTTTAAAACAGATGCTAGAATCAAAATCCGATTGGATCGTTCCTGGCAGAGGAGAAAAAATCGAGTTAGCTCCCGAAAAAGAGAAAGAGATTTCTGAAGAACTTATGGGGGCATATTTCGCTATCGTGTGTGACATGTTGGACTCTGAGATCATAACGACAAGTGATTTCGATCTACTGATAAGTGTGGCTCTTGATATGAAGCCCCCATTCAGTTTTATGAATTCGGTTGGCGTCAAAAAAGCCTTGGATCTTGTAGAAAAATTTGCCCAAAAATATCCTCCAATGCCTGTAGCCAAAAAGCTCAAAGAGCAAGCGGCTTCGGGGGATGCCTGGGAAATCTTGGATGTGCTTTTCGAAAAGAAAGGTGACGTAGGCGTCATTACTCTAAGACGGCCAAAGGCCTTAAACGCTCTAAACAGTAAAGTTTTCAAGGAACTCAACGTTTATTGCGACATAATAAGGAATGATCCTGCCATCAAATCGGCAGTAATTACTGGATTTGGGAACAAAGCTTTTGTCGCGGGGGCTGACATCAAAGAAATGGCGGGCTTAACCGAACCTGCTGAGGGCGAGCATTTCGCGAGGATTGGACAGATAGCTTCAGCAGAACTGGAAAAGCTCGGCAAACCAGTCGTGGCGGCTCTGAATGGTTTTGCGCTTGGTGGCGGTTGTGAACTTGCAATGTGTTGTACCGCGCGTGTAGCTCCCAAAGGCGTGAAATTTTTCTCCGGTCAACCGGAAGTAAATCTCGGCCTGATCCCTGGCATGGGAGGAACCCAGAGACTGCCCAGGCTTGTGGGATTTGAACGGGCTGCTGAAATGATCAGAACAGCCAGGCCAATCTCGAGCTCTCAAGCGCTTGCTTATGGACTTATAAATGAGGAAGTAGAGGGAGACGTCCTTGAAAGAGCAATTTCTCTAGCGAGAGATATAGCCGCTGGAAAGGTCGCTCCTAGAAAAATGGAGATGGGCCCACTCTCGAACGTTCCCGATAAACTTCCGGATGTTGAAATCGGACATTTATCCAGGGCAATCGACAAGCTTGCGGTTCAGGCAATTCTTGAAGGCGCTCGGATGACGCTTGAAGACGGACTGAAAAATGAGGCCAAGTTGTTCGGACAGTGTTGGACGACTGAGGACAACCGGATAGGACTGAAAAATTTTATTGAGAAAGGGGCCAAATCGAAGGCCGAGTTTGTTCATCGTTAGAATTTCCCTCTGATTTAATCTCCCTCGTAAGGTCCTCAAGGTTTCTTTAAAGAAGCTTTGAGGATCTTTTTCCAAAGGAAGCTCATTCGGTATTTTTGACGACTTGTGGCCTTTTCAGATATTCCAAAATAATTCTCATGCCATTTTTACATCACGAACAAGAATGTTTGAAAACGGTCAGACAGACGCTGATTTCCAACGACATGATTCAACCTGGAAACAGAGTAGTGCTTGCTGTTTCAGGAGGACCTGATTCAGTCGCCCTTACCCATATTATGGTCCGCCTCAGCGCAGATTTCTCATTTACCGCCGTTGTCGCTCATCTGGATCACATGGTCAGACGGAAGTCTAATGAAGACTTCAAGTTTGTGGAGGACTTGGCCAAATCCCTTGGACTTGAATTTTTCGGCCAACAAATTGATATCCCTAAAATGGCCAAACAGAGAAAAATCAGCATCGAGGAAGCAGGCAGAATAGAACGTTACAAATTCTTTGAAGAAGTCAGCGTTGCGAATGGCGCCCACAAAATAGCTACTGGCCATAATTCAGACGACTCACTGGAAACTTTTTTGTTGAGAATCTTTCAAGGTAGCTCAATAACTGGCCTGTCGGGTATTCCATTAAAACGGGGTAGGATTATTCGCCCTTTGCTAAAACTTGGCAGGGCCGAAATAGTTAGATTCCTTGAAGAACAGCAGATCCGGTACAAAATTGATATAACCAATTTGTCTTGCGATACAGACCGGAATTTCACACGGAATAGAATTATACCCACTGTGCTGGAGAGATTTCCAAAATCTCCTCGGTCTATTTTACGAACACTGGATCTTATTCAGAAAGACGAACAATATCTGAGTTCGATTGTTGACGCTTCTTATGAAAAGGTGGTTTCAGAAACCAAAGACTGTTTTAAAATAAACATGGTTGAAATCTGTACCTTGCCAGAGGCTGTGTCATCAAGAATTGTGCGTAAGGTTCTATTTGCCCTTTCCGGCCCTAACACCAGATGGACAAGGTTTCATATAGATCGCATTCTCTTTTTCATAAAAGGTTCAAAACCCTATGTTAGGTTTGCCCTACCTTACGGTTTGTATTTCACCAGGGACTACGGCAGCTTGAAAATTTCCAGACTTGAAGATGCGGCCAAACCAGATTATTCTCTCATTGTTTCTGGGCCTGGTTTGGTCAAGATTCCTGAATCTAAAATGGACCTTGAATTTTCAATCCTGAGAGAGCCTTCACTTGATTTGCCGTGTAAAAATGATTCAATCACGGAATATTTTGACGCGGATTTATTAAATTTTCCTTTTCATCTGCGACCATTTCAGTCTGGGGATAGAATCATACCGTGGGGCCAAAGCAGTCCTGTGAAGATCAAGAAATTGTTCATTGACTCAAAAATTCCTCACTCTCTGAGAAACAGGTTACCTATGGTTATCAAGGCCGGTGAAATAATCTGGGCGGCTGGGCTAAGACGTTGCGCTTCCTATGGTTCAGGACCGGAAACCAAACGACTCCTGAAAATTTGTCTGATTATCGATAAGACTGATTGAGAAACTTGCCCTTGTCGGAAGTAAGTGATTTAATTTCAAAGATTCTGCAATTTAGGAGTTTATTTGAGTGATTTGTCTTCCCACGGTTTATTAGCCGGTTATGTCAAGATAGCGCTCCGATTAATACCGGTTTCATGCATGGCGCTTAGTTTGGCGGTGAGTCCTACTTTTGGCTTGGACGACGAGGTGTTTCCAGGGGGCCTGCAAAATGAGGCCAACAATCTGGACAAATCGGAATCATATGGACAAGGATATCTGAATGACTTTTTTCAGGGGTTGAATCTCGTCGAGCGTCATTTTGTAGAACCGGCGAACGAGGCTACTTTACTTAAAAATGCCATAGAAAAACTCTCGTTTATCACCTTGCCGTACTGTCAGGACAATCTTGTGTCTATGCGTGACTGTCCCTATGAACCGCCCAGGTGTTTTTCCGATTCAATCATGATTGTATCGAGACGGTGTCAGTATGACCCTGACAAACTTTCTCTAAAGGCTCTTGACTTGTTGCTTCGAGACCTCGATCCATATTCTACGACGCTTGATTCCGCAATGATAAATGAACTCAAAATTATGGCCTCTGGAAAATTTGCGGGAGTCGGCATGGTTGTTGGATTTAGAGATGGCAATTATGTTGTAGTCGCTCCCTTCGACGGATCACCTGCCTATAGAGCTGGAATACGGGCCGGCGACAAATTGCTTGAAATCGACGGCACGCCTCTTCATGGATTGTCATTGATCGAAGCTCTTAAAATGGTCAGGGGTCCCTCCGGTTCTGAAGTTAGTTTCAGAATCCAGGATCCTCTGTCTGGACAAACCCAGAATATCAGATTGATAAGAACCTTGATCAAAGCTCCGTCAGTTAGGTCAAAATTGTTAAATCACGGCGTTGGATATCTTAGAATCGTAAATTTCCAGAAGGATACCCGTGACGAAGTATTGAAATCTGTGAACCGAATGAAGTCTGCTGATCGAAGCAAACTTAGAGGGCTGATTCTTGATCTCAGAGACAACCCTGGGGGTCTGCTTACCGAGGCGATAAGGATATCTGATCTTTTCCTGAAATCCGGCGTTATTACTTCCTTGAGAAGCAGGGGTTCAAAACTTAACAAAGAATTTCTCGCAAGTGGCGCAGGTCCATTCAGCTCCTATACCGATAATTGTTTTGATAAACCGAGGTACCGCAAGCGCCTCCGAAATTCTGACTGGCGCATTGAAAAAACGTCCTAATACCTTGATTCTTGGCACAAGGAGTTTTGGAAAAGCGAGTGTTCAGAACATTTTTCCAATAAGAACCGGCTTAGCGTTGAGATTGACTACCGCTCATTATTACACAGCCGATGGCAGAGACATAGAAGGCAAGGGAATAGAACCCGACGTGTTTGTAGTAGATAGACTAGATAAAAACAGAAATCGGGGAACCGCAATGGATATGAATGAAATTGGAAATGATCCGGAAATTAAAATGGCTCTGGAGTACCTGGTATCAAACAAATCGCAGCATTCCGTGAATTTCTTCATGAACTTGTTCTGATTCTTCTGCTTTTTTAGACTAATCATGTTTAAACTCTAATAGTTTCAAGTAATTATTTAAATAAAATACAACAAATCATTATATGCTATTTTTTATGCTTAATATGACAGGCAAAAAACTATTGTATTAATATTATTCTTGATTTTATCTTCAGTTTTGTGTATGTTTTTTTTGCCTTTCGCCGTAAAGGATGCGGAATTAAATTTGATTTATTTGTGATTTAGGAGGTTCGACGAGCATGAGGTTGCCGGCAGGCCACGCTAAAAGGCTGTTTCTCGGATTCACTTGCTCGATTATGTTTTTGATAGTTTTCGCTCTCTTGATTGCTTACAATACAGAGGCGGAATCATCGAGTTTCATGAAGTCTTCAGTTGAAGATTATCCACTCACAATAAATATCCCCACAGCTCAACCGGAAGTTACAATAGAATTTTATCGTCGTTTAGGTTTCAGAGCGTCTGATGGCTTGTCTTCCGGCCTGGATGTTTATTCAATGGAAAAAGAAGGCTCACCTTACAAACTGGAAATACTATACATGAATGTGTCAGACACGAAGTTTTCCAAAAACAGTGTTTCAGCGATGAGCTTTCGAGTTGGAAATCTGGAAGATTCAGTCAGACGACTCGAGTCCAAGGGACTTCGTTTTGTTGAAAGAAGCGGGAAAAGGGATGGAGTAAGCTACGCTTCTTTGGTGGATCCAAATGGAATCAACGTAAAGCTTTTTCAGCCGTAATGTAAGTTTCACGTTCATTGAGCCTCCTAACTTCGAGGCTTGATGAACACCCTACCGTTAAATCCCCATCAATACTGAAAAATTTCAAGCCTTATCCGCTCTAAATCTGCTGGTTCCGGCGCAAAAGGGAAGTTTCTTATATCGGGGCCAGGCTTTTCGTTTCCATAGGGACGATTGCACGCTACTTTTCCATCATTGCCGGGACAACCTGATGTTTGAAAAGCTCCTCCATCGGAAATTACTGCGTCAAGTTGATTTTTAGAGATTCCAAAGTCGGTTATTCTGTTTCTGTTGTCATAACTTATTGAATCCGAATCTATTTTGTCATTATCAATCAGCCATCTAGCCAACTGTACTCTACGATAGACGGCTGCAGGGGGCGCTGGAACCGATTCCATCGCAGATCCCTGCTCCGGGAAAAACGAAAACAGATGGGTCGATCCTCCCATTTTTCGAGCCCTGGATATACTAGAAACCATTTCTTGCTCCGTCTCGCCTATGCCACAGATCAAATGAACACCAGCCATCCCTTCCCCAAATATTTCCAGACTTTGCTGATAAATCTCCCAGTATTTGTTCCAGTTATGAGGGCCTTTAACAGGCTTGCCCCGTAAATTCGTGAACAAATATTCCGTGGCGGCGTCAATGGCTACCCCTATTCGTTCGGCTCCAGCTTCCTTCATGGCTATGAGATCGGCACGATCCAAGATCGTCGGCGATATCAAAAGAGAAATCTCTAATGATGTATTGTGAGCTATCTGGTTCGCAAATCGAAATCACATCCTTTTTACTTTTTGGATGCGTAATCATGGAAATACACACTCTGCTGACATAGCTAGGAGCTTTGTTGAGAGCCTCCAGTACCTCACCCATGGAATAGATGTTCCAGGGAACGCGAATGAAACTCCTGCCGCTTTTTGCAGGCCGTCTCTGAGACGCGAGACCACAAAAGGCGCAGTTGGCTTTACAACCATCCGCATAATTCATTAACAAGTTGATACACCCAAGGCGTGCGCCTCTGTAAAACATTCCAGGGACAAAATTCAAAGTCATGGCCGCTGCGAGCGACATCCTCACATATTCAGGACTTTCCTTAGGGGTGGCATCCAGCTCCGTCATATTATATTTCACCATCCAATTAACTCATGTAGAATCAATCAACGTCCGATCTAAATTTTAGATCTCAATCCAAAGAGCAGCATGTAGTTTTACGGATCACATTTAATCCCATTTTTTTCGCTTCTGTCGGCACATAATCATATCCAATCGCCAACGAGTTTATCCCAGCCCTTATTGCAAGCAGATCCAACTTTCGCCGGTATGCGCCACCCGGCCTTGCGCACCCTAGAGAACTTTTGACGTCAGGTATCGTTAATCGTGCTCTAGCTATGAACCTTACCACATCTACAGGATCAGGCGGTTTTACAGAAAACATCCTTGTCCCTTTGAGAGGAGTAAAAACGATGATCACATATTTTTTGAACGGGAAACTCGAAATGTGTTCCAGAGCCTGTTGTTCGCCTTTTTCCTCCCCGTAATATATCCCATAGAGTATATGCGGAACAACCTCCAGTCCAGCTCTAATTAGCGCTTCCATGGATTTCAGAATCGTGCTTGTACCTTCACTCAGATGAAAAATCTCTCTAGCCGTGGAATCATCACCTACTACATCGACTAAAGCCTGATCCACCCCCGCTTCCTTAAGGCAGCCAGCTTCTGTCGGATCAACCTGTCCCGTATGAATTGTCACTTTGAGATTTGTTTTCTTCTTGATGTGTTCGATTGCGTTCAAAAACTTCAACCATGGCAGCTTCCCTTTCCGATCACACCCACCAGATATTAAAATGCCTTTATCCCCTCTATGGAAAGCTTTCATACCAAAGTCCACAAGATCAATGGGGCTATTTGCAGCATGCATATTTTTGAGCAGAAGCCCCCCGCAGTGCTCACAGTCAAGTTTGCAGACTGTTCCGGTAATGGATACGGCGTGATACGATCCTCTACAGCCGTTGAGAACAAACATCCCTGGATGATAGATAATGAAATCCGACCCATGTTTTGACCTTGACAGACGCCAGGCTTCATCAAAGAGAGCTTCTGTTTCGGTCAAACGTTTGGTTCTCGCTTCCGGTAACCCTTGAACGAAATCCAGGTTCGGTTACAGAGTCCTGGGAAATCATCGTTCCACCATGAGTATAATTGAAATTTCTTTTTGGCCAGAGCGTGTCGGAACACGGCTCCGTATCGATAGAGTACGGCGTTATGATATTCTTCGAGAACCGAGGACATCCCAGATTTCACGGCCTTAGTCACAATTTCACCGGCAATATCTCCTGAAAAGACAGCCTGGGCAATTCCAGCGCCGGTGATGGGGTGAGCAAGTCCCGCAGCGTCACCACAAAATAATATATTTTCGACCACCAAAGGAAATCTTATCCCAAATCCAGGAATGAAGCCGCTTGTCCTCGCGAACCATCCTGGCTTTATCATCCCTATTCGTGAGAGCATTTCGCTAAGACTCTTGAGTCCTCTCGCTGCGGTTAGTTCGTTGGTAGGCAACAGCCCTATACCGATATTCGCCGTAGTTCCTTTTGGGAACAGCCATCCGTAGCCACCATAGAATTCCTGGTCCAAAAAAACCATGGCTTTTGAACTGCCTGTCGCTAACGGCGTTTCAATTTGTCGGCCCACTGCGCAATCTTCCACGAAGAGCCCCATTTTGTTGCGAACGCTGGAACGGGCCCCGTCCGCAGCGACAATGTACTGTGCGTCAACCGTGACTTTCTCACCAACTGATTTGACCACGCAATGGTAACCGGCAAAATCCACGAATGATGATGACGACATCACCAAAGCGCCGCAAGAAGATGCTTCTCGGGCTAAATTACGATCAAATTTTGGACGATCTATGAGATAGCCATTTGATCTAATCGAGTTCCTGTCATAGGAAACTTGAGCCTTGTCTTTGAGAATCCATGTATCTAAGTGATCAATTTTATGAAGTATAGAGTTCCTGTCTAATCCAAATTCACTGAAAACCTGGTATGGAACAAATTCTCCACAGTGAGGTCGTTCACCGATTCTCGGTTTGCTGTCAATCAGGATCACTTCGAGGCCGTTTGAAGCAGCTCTCATGGCAGCTCTGGACCCAGCCGGTCCCGCTCCTACAACCAGTAGATCACATTTCAGTTTTTTAGCCATTTATAAGCCTAATCGTTTTCTCTAACAATTCAATATTCAGTAAAGTTTTGTTGTCGAATCTTCCCTTATATGCGTCGGTTCCTTTGCCCAGATCATAACATGTGGTTGAATCTATGTTTACGAGAATCCCTTGAGCCGGGATCGCCTCCATTTCCAGACGATGTTTTGAGTAAAACGCTTCACAACAGGACCCGATATACAGTTCTTCTGATCCTGAAGCCTTTTCTTGGAGTGTTGCCATCAGGTGTTCGAAACTTTGAATGGTCAACGGTTCCAGATTAAATCTCCGGGCCACGGAGTAGAAGTATCCGATCTCGCAGGCTCCACATTCCGAGCACCCCTCTATCTGACGAAAATCACAATCGAGATTCTTCGAACAGTAAGGCAGCAAAAGCCATCTTCCCATTTTCTTGTTCAGGTCCTGAGGCGTAATGTTTACGAAAAATAATTCATTTACCTCGGGAAGGCTGAAATTGAACGTGAGCAGCTTGAGTCTGTCAGCGGCTTCAGAAACGGCCTCAGCTAATTTTTGTGGTTCCACGCCTGGAATCCTACCGTCATATGATTCAAAGAATGACAGCACTTTCTGGTTAAGAACATCTCTGTCAACAGAGGTTCCCACGAGGTAAGCCTCGAGATCAAAACAAAGACGTTGAGGAATCGAAAAAAAATCACCGGAAATGAGGGCCTGTCTAACTCTCTTGCTTCCGGGACTCATCCACAAATGAACTCTTATCGAACCTCCGTGACTTTGTGTGATGGAACGAATTGGAACCCCTTCATGTTTAGGCCTGCTTCGGGAATAAATCCATTCAGATCCTGAATAAAAAGGTAGTTCATTGCTGAGACGCTCGTGTTCCTGTTTAGTCAGGCCCCCATCATAGAAATCAAGGTGGAGAGATTCTGAAAATTCAGATACAATTGTTTGCTTCAAAGTTTCCAGACTTACCGGATATTTGATGAGATCATCCAGAAAGCAGATTCTTTGCATCAAGGATTCAATTTCCCTTTTTTTCAATTTTTCCACAGGGACTCTTAAGGCTTTGAGAAATAATTCTATTTCATTTTTGATCAACACGGTCCCTTGAAACATCATTGCCCCTGAAATGAAAGCTCCCCCTGTGCCCGATATTTTTCGTCCCTGGATTTCGATGTCATTCCTTGGCCTGAACTTAGCCTCAAGACCAAGTCTTGATAACGCTTGCGCCGCGGTTGAGCAAATTGTGTTCAGAACACTTTCGTAGGAACCAGAAAAGGGAGGATCGCCAGGCGGACCAAAGAGTTCCCACCCCAGAGCTGATTCCTGAAAAAGGATAGCTCCCCCGCCCGTAATCCTTCTATTAATATCGATGTTGCTGGATTCACAGAAATCGGTTCTAATTTCGAGATTGACATCCTGATTGTATCCGACAAGAGCCGCAGCCGGTTCAAATTGTAAGAATCGGAAGGTGGCGGGAGAATTTCCTACTGAAATCTCGTCCAGAATGATGTTGTCAAGAGCCATGTTCGCTGACGCGGGTAAGGCCTTCGTATCAATTAAGCGGATTTGCTTACGATTCATTTCTACGCGATTTACAATCTTTTGATGTCTGGCTTCGAGCGTCTCTACTTTTAATTTCTTTCTGAACTACTTCTTGGCGGGCGGCTGCGCGGAAGCGTCAAGATAGCTAATGACCTTATCCGTGATGTCAGGAACGTCTTTGGAATAGATTATGGACTCTTTGAGAAAAACAACAGAGAAGCCCCCCTGCTGCGCCACCTTTGACACGGCGTTATTAATCTCGGCCATCATGGTGTCATTTATCTTCTTTTGTTGTTCAAGAACCAGGGCTTTAAAGTTCTGCTGCTCAAGTTGATAGTCCTGAAATTTGGCCCTAATTTGGTCTTCTATCTTAGTTTTATCTTCTTCTTTGAGACTGGCTTTCCCTTTTTCCAGATTTTCCTGAAGTTGTCTGATTTCGGTTTCCAGCGCCTTCATTTTCGCAGTGGGTTCTGATTGAAATTTCCTAAGTTCGTCCAGCGCTGATTTTATTTTTTGGGATTTATTAGAGATATCAGTCATACTTACGTCAGCCATTTTGAGGCCCTGAGCCTGAGATTGAACTGACAAACCAACGATGAGTAAAACAGAAATGCTTAATGTTAATAAAAGTTTCATAACATTTTTTTCTCTCATTGCATCTTCCCCTTGTTTGAGATTAAAACTTCGCAGAGCATACTCTAAAGCCCGCCTTGTGTCTATCATGAACGCCAAGGGCCGGCATCGATGTAACGGAGGTCATGATGAACTTCTTATGTGGAATAATTTTCTCGTTGTTGGTTACAGGAACTTGCGTGAGCTTTGCTTATGCGACAGATTTTGGCCTGGCGGAAAATATCTTGTCGCAATACGGCGCGGTCAAATTTGAAAACCATTACACGAGGGTTCCAACGACGGGAAAGTTGATCTCCATAAAAATAACCGATGGGGGTAAAATCTTTTATATCTGCAGGGAAAAAAATGGTTATGCGATTTATAATCTTGAAATCCGGCCTTTAGAGGGCTTTAAGGACAAAATAGAGCAGGATCTCAAAAACAAACCTCAGAAACTGGAAAAAATACACCCGGATGAATTGCTGCTCACCAAAGAGAGGCATGATTACGAAGTCAACAAAAGGCTCAATAAATATAGCGAAGCAGTGTGGATCAGGAATGAGATAGTGGTTCCACCATCTCATTAAAGTTGGTTTGGAGGCCCTTCAAGAAGTTGGGCCTGGATGAACAGCGAGCCTGGAATGATTGCCCCTTTAGAAATTGGCGCTTACACACGTTGCTAAAGAAATCTAATCAGACAGATACCTTCGTAAGTAATTATCCATTTTGAGCTTTTCCCGGGTTCGTTTTGAACTCATGTAACGTATTTTGCCAAAGACTGACCGTTCAGGTCCCCAAGGTCGGTCATATCGCCCCAAGGTCCAGAATATACCGGTGTAGGAATTGGGGTTTCGACCATCCAGGGCGTACTTGTTATTTAATTCTATCATTATTTCAAGGGCTTGGTGAGGTGTGGCTGTCCATTCAAGGATTTTTTTGCCCCAAAGCATTCTCAAATAATTGTGAATTGTTCCCGTAGTTATAAGCTCTCGTTGGGCCGCGTTCCAGATGGCGTCGTGTGTCTCCGCATTTTCCAAGACTTCGAGATCATACAGATATTCTCTCACGTCATTTTGATGATCGGACAGAGTTTTTTTTGCCCATTCCGGCAGAGACTCATAAGAATCATAATCATTCCTCAAGGAACACATATTGTAGCCAAGTTCACGCCATGTAACCAGCTCATCAAGAAATACCTCCGCATTCTCGCTTACTCCCCACCAACCCGATTTCTTTCCGTCGCTTCTTGATGAAAGTTTGTCCGGTGTCCAATCTTGCGTTCGCATAAGATCCCAAAATATTTGATGAACGGATATGTGTCCCCAGTGAAGATATGCGGATAATCCGCTAGTAGCCTCAATGTCAGGTTCATTTCTATCACGGGCGTAATGACGGAGACGCTCATTGAGAAAAGCGCACAAAGTCTCGGAAGCGGTTTTTGCTCCGCCCCGTTTTGAAACAACCTGAACTTTGTGATTGATTGGAATACGGGACAAGTCCCTTAATGACGAGTTGAGCAGAGAATCTTCAATCGGCTCCCATTTTTTAAAAATATCCCATGGCTTTGCTTCTAAATCAGGTAGTTTTCGATAGGTTACGGGAGCGCTACTAGGAGCGTCTAGGAGATATTTCGGCAGATGTTTTTGTAGGTATCTTCGAAAGGAAAATGCGCTCGGAAAAATCTGATCGGTTTTAAATAGCGGAAACAATCCATTTGAATCGACAAGATCCATCCTACAGGCCACTTGAGACGAAGCTGCAAGTGTCATTTTGGGCAGAAAAAAGGTTGGGGAGTGGTCGGTTATTATAATGCAGGCTTTTTCGGACAAAGCTTTCAGGAGCCCTTTTCCCGCGTTGGGATAAGGTTCGATGTAGGGGTAGTACAAGACTCCCGAGTCCTCTAAGGCATCTCGATTGTCTCTCATTCCATCCATGACAAAGTTGTGAAATCTTGCGCTTGCCCATTTGCAGTCCGACCTGAGGGCTTCCAGAATGAGCAAAGGCTTTCCAAGTTGTTGAGCCCACATGATCGCCATATCAAGACCGAAATTCCATTGAACTCTGCGGCTTGAAATCATCCAATAGACTACAAACTCTCCATTTTCATTTATCGATCGATCGGTTAAGGTTCTAACTCTGTAATCCGGGACATTGAACATGAGTTGATTCCCATTTCAAATATTTTGGGGTTTGTTGAACATGGCGCCATAGATATAAATATCGACACTTAATTGCCAGGTCTTTTGAAAAATACGATTTGAGGGTTTATTTTAGCATGTTTATCGTGTTTGAGGGTATTGACGGAAGCGGCAAGAGCACACAAGCCCATCTGCTGGCTAATCGTTTTAAATCAGGCGGAATCGTTTTTGTCCTCACAAGGGAGCCTTCCAGCGGGGAAATTGGACAAAGGCTGAGAAGCCTTTCATCGAGACTTTCTCCCGAGGAAGAGTTCACGCTTTTCCTTGAAGACCGTGTGGATCATGTCAGAAGTCTGATAGCGCCCGCGCTGGAAGAAGGCAAACATGTAATTTGTGATCGTTATTATTACTCTTCCGCAGCCTATCAGGGCTCACGAGGCCTGGATCCCGTTGGTATTCTCAAAAAAAATCAGTCGCTGGCGCTAGCTCCTGACGTCGTTTTTCTAATGTGCGTGTCTGTGGAAAAAGCTCTTGAGCGAATAGGCAAGTCACGACCTGCCGGATATTCCATTTTCGAAAAAAGAAGAGACCTTGAAGCTGTGTCAGCTATATATGACACGTTCAACGATCCTGTAATAAAAAGAATTGACGGTAACCAATCAGCTTCTGAGGCGCATGCAGAGATAGTTCGCTGGCTGGAACTGAAAGGCGTTAAGTTTTGATTTCCCGATGTCATCTGATTCAGATTGAAGAATTAACCTACGCAAGTTATCGGCTTAAAGGTTTTACGCCTCGTTCCTTCCAGCCCTTCGAGACGGCGTCGACTGAAAAAGTTTACTATGTGAGAAGAGTATTCCTCGGGTTGCTCATCGTAGGTGTTATGCCCACAATTGGGAAGGACTGCGAGTTCCCCTTGAGGAAGATTTCGATAAAAGGCTACCCCCTGCTCAACCTCGAAAAGGAAGCTCCTGTCAGGATAAAGAACCAGAGTTGGACAATTTACCAGCTTTAGAGTCGGCCTAAGATCAAAAAAATCCTTTCCGTAAGCCCCTCCAAATTGACAAAACTGGGAATAAAGCACCCTGGTTCTTTCCCCATGCCAATCTGTCAGCTTTTCTTGTAGTTGAGGTTCCAACTGATCAAAAGTCTTGGTAAACTTTGATAAATTAAATTCGTGCATGGTAGAAGCGCTGTAACATAGTGTGCTTGATATGACCATGTTCTTGATTCGATGTGGATATTTCGCCGCATAACGCGCGGCCAGAACACCTCCCTCACATTGACCTACGACATAAAACGAATCAAGGCCGAGCCAATCACGGAAAGATTCAAGCTCACTTATGCTTTCCTCCATAAACGCATCGCTAACATAAAAATCCAAAAAATCCGGTCCTTCCTCCGATCGTCCAAAGCCTCGTCTGTCATAGCAAATCGGCTTATATCCACTGTCCACAAGCTGTGGCAATATTTTGTTCCACATTTTGGTACATCCGAAACCATGATGTAGCAACAGCAGAGGGGCCCCATGGCCGTGAATTTCGTAGTACAGGTTTATTCCATTTATTTCCACGAAAGACATGATAACAAGCGAACCTCCCTTTTTTCCAGTGAATCTAACATCAACAAATTATCTGTATTCATTGTGAGGAATGTTTGCACGGGTGTTTGTCTGAGGTAATATGTTATTGTATGGAACTAGCTGTTATTGTAATGGTCAGGTTAGGTTTTTGCAATTGATTTCAAAGATTAGGAATCAGGATGGCTTTAATTGTGAAGACATCATGGCGGAGAGAGAGGGATTCGAACCCTCGGAACACCTTGTGGGCATTCACGCGATTTCCAGTCGCGCCCCTTCGGCCACTCGGGCATCTCTCCGTGACCATAAAAAGTAATTATATAAACAGAATTGCGTCTCTGGTCAAGGAGATTTAGTGGAACAATCTGGTCCAAAAAAAACGAAGTCCGGTTTTGTTGCTATTGTCGGTCTACCAAATGTCGGTAAATCCACGCTTGTTAACCACCTTACACAGACCAACCTCTCAATCGTCACGCCCAAAGCCCAAACCACTCGGAACACCATATCGGTTATTCTTACACTTCCTGATGCCCAGATCATATTTCAAGACACACCAGGATTTCATGAAGCGTCCACCGCCCTTAACCAGGCCTTTGTTGAATCTGTGCTACGGACAATAAATCTCACGGACGTCATATTGTTTGTCATGGATGCGACAAGAAAAAAATCTCGAGAACTGGAGCAAATTGAACGGCTTGTTAGAAATTCCGGTAAACCGAGGATCCTGGCAATTAACAAAGTAGACACAATGGAGCCAATCGACGCTGAACGCTTGATTTCGAGGGCGGCTAAAAGTGGCGTTTATCTAGCTGTTCTAGGGATAAGCGCTCTCACGGGACAGAATTGTGATCTTCTTCTGGAAAAAATTATTGAGATCTTGCCCAATGGGCCCTTTTTGTATGAACCAGATGATCTTAGCGATTTGCCGGAGCGATTTTTCGCCACGGAATTGATCAGGGAACAGATCTTAAACCTCTTGGGCCAAGAAGTGCCTCATAAAACTGCTGTCGCTATCGAAACTTTCAAGGAAATGGAGAATCGAGTGCTGATCCAGGCAGATATTCATGTGGAACGGGATAGCCAAAAAAAGATTTTGATCGGTCACAACGGGGCAATGATAAAGAATATAGGAACCCAGGCGAGGCAGAAAATTCAGGAGTTTTTGGATGTCCCCGTAAGGCTGGAGTTATTTGTTAAAGTTTCACCAAACTGGACCAAGAGCATCAGCAAATTAAAAGAATTCGGCTACCTAGATACCAAATAGACTTTTTAAAGACAATGACCGCAAAGTCTTCGATGAATCAATCTAGCTTTACCGAAAGCCGATCCGCCAATTTTTTTATTTCAGGAGAAAGGATCTTTTCAGGCTGTTTTCTGGTTTTCTGAAGAATTCTAAATAACGTTATTTGCGCTTCACCAAGTTGCAATGAAATGTCAAGATTTTGGGCCATATCTAGAAATCTGAATATTTCTGATAAAATCGATTCGTCAGACCCGTTTTTACCCAGTTTATTAACTAGAACCACTATATGTTGACTGATGAGTTTTTGGGCAGCGCTCAGATCTAGTTCTATCTTCCAAAAATTTGTGTCAGTGAGCACGGACTCCAATCCTTCAGGGAAAATTTCCTGAGAAAGTTTTTCGAGTTCACGAAGAAACCGTCGATTCAAAACAAATCTTGCTGCGGCTCTAAATGTGTCTGGCAGTCTTGCGCCATGACTAACGATCAATCTAGCGAAGTCCTCGTTTTTCTTATAGAAAGTGCCAAGCACTGCCGCCTGCTCCTGGAACATCTTTTTTGTAACAGCTTCCAGAAGCCGCGTTCTCTGTTCGACAAACAGATCCTTAAAGGCGAAATATTTGTGTGGGAAATGCTTGTCCAACTTACGAATTAATTCCGTGGATGAATCTTTCTTGAAGCAGTTGACAAGGTCCTTCTTTAGATCCTCGTAAACGAGTTGGCCTCCAGAGTAAGCCTGAACGGAGCATCGAAGATCTACGGCCCCAAAATAAAGGACGGTGAAAACCACTCGCTCTTCATGCAGGGTTACTGTACTCTGAATCCTAGATTGGCCTATCAACAATATGCGGTCGCCAAATTCTTCTCTAGTGAAATCAATTAGACTTACTTTGTATACATATACTCTTTCTGAAACGCGAGCTATGTCGAAAAGTGTGGAAATGGCCACATGCGCCGCAACCTGCGAGAGGTCAATGATCATTGGCGCAACTTTGTCCCTGTACAGTTCATCACCATGAATATGTGATTGAGTGTTGCTTACAGCCGGGAAAAGCATACTAAGAAATTCGTTGATCAATCCCGGATCATAAGGCCCGGCAAGTTGGAGGGCTCTCGCCGCATAGGCCAATATCTGCAACGTTTCTATGCCGGTTATGTCATCAAAGAACCACCCACAACTAGTGTACATGAGCATTCTGTTTCTTTGCATTTCCAAAAGACTCAGGGCTTCTACCGACTCATTAATAGTAAATTCATGTTTACTGTGAGTTTTCAGGAATAAGGTTGTTCCGGAACGGTCTTCCAACAGCAGATCTATGTAATCCTCTCGTGCGGCCCATGGATCGTTGAACAACTCTGCTCCACGTTCCTCGAAATATTTGTCAATCCTGTCGCGCACAAGATCAAGAGAACGCCTCAACGGTGCTCTCCACGCCTGATTCCATCCGGGTTTTTGACCTGTCGAACAACCGCAGTCTCTCATCCAGCGACCGACTCCGTGGGCGCAGCTCCATGAGCTTTGTTCAACGATTTCCACCTGAGCTGTAGGAACAAAATTGGCCAAAAATTCGCCATAATTCGTTAACTTGATTCCCGGTTCATTCAACAGTTGTTCAACGGCGAACGCAAGCGCCATTTCTCCAAATCGATGATGATGCCCATATGATTCACCGTCTGTAGCAATGTTTACAAGTTGCGGCCAAACGCGTTCATCCGAAAAAGCTCGAACCAGACGATCCTTGAAAGTCGTCCCGTTATTGAGCAATCCTTCAAAAGCAATTGCCTGGGATATCGGGCCATCGTAAAAGAAGATAGTGATCTTGCTCCCATTCGGCAGAGAACAGATATAAGGCCTAGACGGATCTATAGGAACAGCATTTACCGTATGCCAATAATCATTGGATCTTTCTCTAAAGCGCGCGGCTTGCTGTGGCGAAAGAATGGTAAAAAGGATGCCTTGATCAACCAGTATTTCAAGAGTCTCTGAATCTATAGCTGTTTCAGGAAACCACATACCCTCCGGGTTGCGCTTAAACCGCTTCTTGAAATCCCTGATGCCCCAAACCACCTGTGTGATTTTGTCCCGAGTGGTCGCCAATGGCATTATAAGATGGTTGTATGCTTGAGCTATCGCATTTCCGTGACCAGATCTTTGAATTCTTGATTTTGCGTCCGCATCCAGAATCGCTTCATACGCCACTACGTCATGTTTTTCCATCCAGGAAAGAAGGGTGGGACCAAAATTGAAGCTTAAATGCTCATAGTTGTTTATTACTTCACGGAGCCTGCCTTGACTGTCCAGCAGACGGGCTTCAGAATTTGGTCGATAGCACTCATACGAGATTCTCTCGTTCCAGTCATGAAAAGGATGGGCGGATTCCTGTTTTTCAACCTCTTCCAGCCAAGGATTTTCCCTGGGGGGCTGGTAGAAATGCCCGTGAATACAAATGCATCTGGCGCTCAACCTCTCCATTAAAAAAACCTCGCCGACATGGAAATTAACAAAAAACCCACCTTTCTTATAAAGCCAGGGTGGGTTTAAATTCTACCAGCAAAGGAACTAATTGGAATAATTTATTGAAACTTGCTCATTTCTAACGATGGTATGCCGCTTTCTTGTAAGTTTTGTTCTTCTTGTTAGATGATTTTTTGTTAGTTTTAGTAGTCTTGTTTTTGTAAACTTTACTTTTTTTGTTTGTTTTAGATGAGTTGGACAATTTGGATGTCGTCTTTTTGTCCGAGCTTTTTGTCAGGTTACTTGACGCTGTTTGTTGACGTGTTTTCTGAAAGGCTTTCGCCAACGCGTCATATGGTTTGGAATCAGCCAATTTGAAATTATTCAGGGACAGATTATCGCTTGTCACGCCTGCAAGCGTCTGACCTGAAAAACCAGCAAATAAGCATACAACAACAAAAGATACCAGTACAAGGAATCTTGTCATATTTTCTGTCTCCTGTTGACATAGATTGGTAGTAACTATACCAAATTTATTGGCAAACGTCAATTAATAAACTAAACTACATGCTTTACAGTATGTTATACTGATTATAGATAATAAAAATCACCAAATGAACCGCTGCAGGGCTAACATCAGCGCAAGACCGATTATTACAGCTACGGAGACTACAACAAGCAGGTCAGGCAAAGCCGAAAAGACTGCCTCGCCCTTATTGATATGCACCCTCATCCTGATAAAGCGAACTCCTGAAACAATGATCATGAATCCAGCCAGAATAAAACATAGGAGGCTCAAATACATCGCGCCATTGCTGTGGTTCTGAATACTCGAGCCCTCTTCAAATGCAAGCAGATGTCGAAGAAATATTTCAAATTTTTCTATGACAAAACCAAAAGCGAGGAGAGATATACTGGTGCGGGACCAGGACAAAAATGTCCTTTCATTTGCCATGTGAGTGCGCTGCCAGGCGAGAAAAATCCTGTCATCATCTTTCACGGCTGGTGGTTTGGAATCCATGTCCTTGTTTCGCAATGAAACCATGACTTTTTCGAAAAGACTCAACTTCACCTCCGAAAATATTGAAAAGTGACTGGTGTAAAATACTATCTAAAGCCACTGTCGTATATATAGCTTTAGCAACTTCGTCTCACATATCACGATTTCTGATGAAAAGATTAATTAAAATATTGGGTTAATAAAATTAGGCGGGAAAGTCGACCAATTGATAACTTTTGTTCAGAACGCAATCATTCTGGAATCATTTATTCAAACTAAGCAGATTTTCGGTTTGAGATCTGAGGCCGGCATTGTCAGGACGTTAATATGTCATCCCCTGAACTAACATCCTGACTCTCGCGCCTCAGATCTCAAATCCTTGAGTCTTGTTTGTGCTATAAATAAGCTCGAAATTTATTTTTTTTCTTTCTTTTCCTTTTTTACTTTTTTCTCTTTGGCTTCCCCTTTGGCCTCTCCTTTGGCTTTGACCTTGGCTTTAGCCTTCATCGGTTTACAAGTGTACACCGGTCCGCAGTAGCCATAGCAAGGAGGAGCGCAGACTGCGGCATTGCAAGCTTTTGCGCCGCTTCCGAAAAAAGGCGTGTTCAAGTTGAAAAAGGCGGATGCTGGCTGAGCATAAAGCCCGGCCACGATGCCAAGGGAAACTGTGAGAGCGATTACTACAAGCAACTTCTTCATTTTTCCGTTACTCCCTAAATGATCACTAAATCGTTTAAGGGGATGATACGTCTCTATTACCATACAAGAGCCGAATTTGTCCATTCATTCAATTAACAATGATTCTAGTTGAGACACATTATTGTCGAGTCCCTTCATAACTTCTTGCGATTTTCTGAGGGGCGCATTAGAACAATTCGAGCGAACGCATTATCAGCATAACCACAATTATGGCAAATTAATGAAAGGCCTATTGTCAGAATGATCATAGTGACCGGCGGAGCGGGTTTTATCGGGAGCAATCTAGTCTGGGAACTTAACCAGCTTGGTGAACAGAATATAGTTATTGTCGATCACCTCGGCATGGAAGAAAAATGGAAGAATCTTAGGGAGTTAAAATTCCTTGATTTTGAATCCAAGGACGCTTTTATTTCCAAGGCAGAGAGAGGCCTGTTCGATCATCACACCTGGGCTGTTTTCCATCTGGGCGCGTGCAGTTCCACGACTGAGAAAAACGCAGATTATCTCATGGAAAATAATTACGAGTACTCTAGGCGGTTGGCCATGGTTTTCGCCGGAAAACCTGGTCTCCGTTTCATTTACGCTTCCAGCGCGGCTACTTATGGCGATGGTTCAGAAGGATACTCAGATGAATTGACTCCCGGGCCGGAACTTCTTCCCTTGAACATGTACGGTTATTCCAAGCATCTTTTCGACTGTTGGGCGCAAAAAACAGGTTTCTTGAAAAGAGCTGTAGGCCTGAAGTATTTCAATGTTTTCGGGCCAAATGAATATCACAAGGCCGACATGAGAAGTGTGGCCATTAGGGCTTATTTTCAGGCCAAGAAAACGGGAGTTATCAGGCTTTTTAAATCCTATCGCCACGATATCGGGGATGGGGAACAGCGTCGTGATTTCATTTATGTAAAGGACGCTGTCAAGGTTACTCTATTTTTCCTTGAGAATCCCGAGGTTAACGGTCTGTTCAACGTTGGAACGGGGCAAGCGAATACATTCAACAGGTTGGCGCATGCAGTTTTTTCAGCTCTTGATATGCCGGCTAATATTGAATATATTGATATGCCTGAGGGGCTTGAAAAGCGTTATCAGTACTACACTTGCGCTGAACTCGACAAATTGAGAGCGGCAGGGTTTCGTGGAGATTTTCTTGATATGGAAGACGCTGCACAAGATTATATTCTAAATTATCTTGAGAAAGGCCATGAATTTGAATGACATGTCTCTTCTAGAATTCCAGTGGCATATAGATGTTTTCCTGAAGTTAGAACCCTGGGATTTAGGTGAAAAATTCAGAACCCGAACATAATTTCACTTACTTTCAAATTATTTACTACCTTGGTTACGCCAGGATACTGTCCCGCAAGTTTTTCCACCTTATCTCGATCTTTTCGATCACCAATTTTTCCTGAGATCGTAACCACACCACCTGATTCCATTTTAATTTCCAGATTTCGCGTTACAGAGGATGAAAGTTTACGCCTAATATTGGTTTCAATTCGTTTGGCTATTGACAGGTTTCTCAGTTTGTCCTTGAGCGATTCTTCGTCTTGGGGCATTTGAATTTTATCTATGGATTCTATAACTATGTCGGCAGCGTCTCCGGAAGAATAATGAGCTGTATTGATAATAATATCATAAAGCGACCATTCATTGGGATCACTCCTAAAGATAGATCTTATAAGACTTTCCCTTTCATGATCGTATTTACGTACAAAGTCTTCAGCTTCCTGTTTGTCAAAGCGATATCTTTCCATTATTCTCTGGACCCTGACACCAAATGGAGCCACTACTCGGCAACTGAAAACACCTGGAATATCCTTAAGAATAACTTGGGCGCCACGACCCACGATAACTACATTCCCCTGGCTTGCCTTTTCATAAGTCAACGATTCAAATAGACTCGTATATGAGGGTCTGTCAAAAAAAATTCTTTCAAAAAAACCAGGACCGTGTTCGGTTTCATATAGGGAACATGCGCGACTATATTCCGGGTCGCAAGTTTGCGCCATCTGGTGAACCTGATCTCGGCCTATAAGCTCTAAACCCATTCTGCGAGCTACTGTTGCCGCTATAACATCCGCGTAAGAACCCACAAATCTTGATATCGTAATTATTCGCATTGTTTGCCTCACCTATATTCCCTGGGACAGGGATAGAGATCATTTGAAATGTTAATTCTAAAGTCTGTCAACAGATTTCTGGATCCCATTTGCAGAAAATACTTCTGTAACGCAGAATCTTAGGCCCTTGTCAGTATTAAACTAGCCAAAGGAGGAAGTGTCAATACCAAGTGCTGTTCGTATCCATGGCAAGGTCCCGGTTTTGCATTCAGATAGGTTCCGTTCCCAAGATTACTCCCCCCGTAATATGTGGAGTCCGAATTTAGTATTTCTTTGTACGTAGTCAATTCAGGCACACCGACTCGATAACCCTCCCTGACAACTGGCGTAAAGTTTAAGAGGCAAATTATGTATCCGTCTCTACTTCTCCGGATGTACGCCAGGACACTGTTGAGATAATCGTTGCAATCTATCCATGAAAAACCCTCCGGCCGACAATCCAATTCCCATAAGGCTTTGTTAGAAATATAAAGACTTCCCAAATCTTGAAGAAATAAAGAGATTTGAGCATGGTAATCCTGTTGGATCAGATCTCTTTCCAGGGTTGATTCATGACTCCACTCATTCCATGTTCCAAGTTCAGCTCCGGCCATTAGCAATTTCTTTCCCGGGTGAGTGTACATATAGGAGAAAAGCAGCCGTAAGTTGGCGAATTTCCGCCATTCATCACCCGGCATTTTGCGCAACAGAGACCCTTTCCCATAAACAACTTCATCATGGGATAACGGCAGCACAAAGTTTTCACTATATGCGTACATCATTGAGAAGGTGAGGTCGTTATGGTGGAAACACCTGTGTACTGGATCCTTTGAGAAATAATTAAGTGTGTCGTGCATCCAGCCCATGTCCCATTTGAATCCAAAACCAAGTCCTCCAAGGTAGGTCGGCGTTGTTACACCCGTCCATGCCGTGGATTCTTCCGCCACAGTGAAACATCCTGGAAATTTACCATATACCATGGCATTAAACTCTTGGATAAACTCAATAGCTTCCAGATTTTCGTTTCCCCCGTACTTGTTAGGAATCCATTCCCCTTCAGATCGATTGTAATCCAGATACAGCATGGAAGCGACAGCGTCTACGCGAAGGCCGTCAATATGATATTTGTCAAGCCAGAACAGGGCGTTACTTACAAGAAAGTTTCGTACTTCATTACGGCCATAGTTGAAAATTAGCGTTCCCCATTCTTTGTGCTCTCCCTGTTTGGGATCATCGTGTTCATATAAAGCCGTCCCGTCGAACCATCGCAGGCTGTAATCATCCTTAGGAAAATGAGCTGGGACCCAATCTAGTATTGTTCCTATGCCATTTTGATGTAAGATGTCTATGAAGAATTTGAAATCGTCCGGCGAACCGAACCTGCTGGTGGGAGCATAATATCCTGTTACCTGATAACCCCAAGAGGCGTCGAATGGATGTTCCATTATCGGCATGAGTTCGACATGCGTGAAGCCGTATTTTTTTAAATGAGCAACCAGTGGCCCTACCATCTCACGATAAGTCGCCCATCGATTCCCTTCCTCCTGTATTCGCATCCATGAACCGAGATGAATTTCATATATGCTCATAGGTGAGGAGAAATGATCGGTATGCTTTCTTTCTTCCATCCATTGGGAATCATCCCACTTATAAAAGTCCAAGTCCCATATTTTAGAAGCTGATCCTGGTCTTATTTCCATTCCAAATGCGAAGGGGTCGGTCTTGATTCTGATTTCATTAGAATTCGATAGAATCTCATATTTGTAGAAAACCCCTTGTTCAAGCCCAGGGATAAAAAGCTCCCAGATACCAGAAGTTCCCATGCTTCGCATTGGAAAAATACGCCCATCCCAATTGTTGAAATCTCCGACAACGCTAACTCTTCTGGCGTTTGGGGCCCAAACCGCAAAGGATACCCCTGATACTCCATTCATCGAACGGGGATGCGCTCCCAACTTCTCATACAAATTGTAGTGCTTACCTTCTCCTAGATAATACAAGTCCTGGTCGCCCAAAGTTGGCATAAATCTGTAAGGTGAATCAAATGTCCAGGAAAGTCCGCTTGAAAAATTGAATCTAACCAAATAATCCAGAGGCAGAGATTTATCGCTGAGCCATAGCCAGAAAAGCCCTGGAGCCCCGGACCCCTGTAACTGAAAAATTTCCCCACCGATTATGACTTCCCCTGAAACCGCGTCAGGATGGTAAAATCTGAAAATGAGTCCATCACGTCCGCTCATCCGGACTGGATGCGCTCCAAGAACACTGTGAGGGTCTGAATGCTCAACAGACAATATTCGCTGAATATCTTCAGCGGAGATTCCGGTCAACAGCTCTTTCGAAAGCATGACAACCTCTGAAACGCTCCTGTAGCGACATATCCGACGTCTAGTCGCCTCAGTCTGGCGAAAGAATGATTAAGATTAAGAAATTTAATCAAGATATGAGCGAAAAATAAAAGTCACTCTGCTCCGTTGGGCGCTGGAATATTTTCAGGTTTTACATAAAGTATCCTGTGGCAACTTGGGCAGAAAACGAATTCCTGCTGCCGGAGGACCTTTATACCCACTTGTGGGGGTACTGATATGTGACACCCATCGCAAGATCCATTTACCATTTCAACAATAGCGTTACCTCGTGATCTTCTTACTGTAGAATAGCGTTTATAGTATTCCTTATTAACATTTTCGGCCAGTCCCTGTTGTTCAATCTTCAAGGATTCCAAAGCCTTGGCGGCCTCAGAGAGTATTTTTTCGGACCTTGATTTTTTTTCTACCAGCGATTTTTCGCAATCTTCGTACTCGACTTGTTTCTTTTCCAGATTTTTCTTCGACTGTTCAACACAATTCATCAATTCCAGCATATTTTCTTCAATTTCCCCAGACACTTTTTTCCCCAAGCGTATTTCTCTGGAAAGGGCTTCGTGTTCTTTGAGGTTTTTTATGCTCAAAAGCCTACGCTCGGATCGTTTTATTTTCTCTTGTTCCACGGTTAATTCAGATTCTTTTTTCTGAAGTTCCTTTTCGGTGATTTCTAATGTGTCCTGAGTTTCAGATATTTCATGTCTCAACGTTACGAGATTTCTTGCCATTTCCTGCAGCTCTTTGGGGAGCTGATCTAAAACTGTCTCGTGTTGGTCAACCTGAATGTCTATGTCCTGAAGTCGCATTAGCAGTTGCAACTGTTCTATCAATTGATTATTCCTCCTCGCTCTTCAAAGCGTATATAGGTGAATGGATCTTTTTCTCCCTCAAAAGGGCACAACCTGATTTTCCAACCGAGTCTGGAAAACTCGGCTTCAAATTTCTCCTGAATGAGTTTGATCGCGAACTTTTCTAAACCAAAATGCCCGGCGTCTATAACACAAATGTTGGACTCCTCGCTGTCCAAAGCTCCATGATAACGAACATCTCCTGTGATTAATACGTCAGCCTCGGCGGAAATCGCCTCCTCGAGGTAGCCCATACCGCTTCCCGACACTAGAAATACTGAAGCGATACTTCTGTCCATCCGTCCAACTACCCTTACGTAATCCAGATTAAAGATCCGACAAAGTTTGTAAGACAGGTCGGAAAGACTTTCGGGTTCGGCAAATCTGCCCAGACGGGAGCAACGCGCGTTGTTTGGCATTTGAATGTCGAGAAGATCGAGCGCATTCGCCAGATAGTCGTTCAAACCGCCCTCAGCAGCGTCCAAATTGGTGTGGAGACTAAGAATATCTACTCCTGCTCTCACAGCAGCGAAAATTGTTCTCCCTGTAATATCTGAAGCCAGGACTTTCTTGATAGGCTTCATCAGAAGTGGGTGATGCGCAACAAGCAGATCGCAACAGTTTTCAGCGGCAAAACCAACAGCGTCAAATGATGCGTTTAGACTTAACGCGATGGCGTTTATCGATCTCGAAGGATTACCGACCTGAATACCGCTGTTATCCCAAGGTTCGACATACTCGAGGGGGAACATCCTGTCAGCTAACTGCTGAATATCCGAAAGGGTGGGCGCCATTAGATCAAATTAACCAAAATCGAAGTTTAAAAGATTATTGTTCAAAGCTTTTGTCCCGAATAAATTACTCGGGAAGTTAATGAATAGATCCTGCCAAGGTTATGATGCTTGATCATAATCGGCAAAAATCACGCTCCACAAAAAATCACGGGGAGCCTTGATGAGCTCCCCGTGGGAAAAGATCAGCCTGATATGTGTAACAAACAAGTCCCATAAAAACTTCCGAAAAAGTGGTGGGCCCACCTGGATTCGAACCAGGGACCAACCGGTTATGAGCCGGGGGCTCTACCAGCTGAGCTATGGGCCCTTACTACATTGTAAATTTCCATTTTATATAAATAAGACCGTTTCGTCAACTAGGAAGCCATAAAAAAAATGAATCGCTTTGTTGCGATTCATTTATGACAAAACGGACTAACTCGCTAAAATCAATAGCCCCACCATCCTCTATACTGACCCTGATTCTGCCATTGATTGTTCACGCTACGGCGATATTGATCCTGACCCGCAGCTTCTGAATAAGGCATGACAGTTTCCCTGCCCTCAATTTCTTTTACTTCCGCCATAGTAATGACAGCTTTGTCCAATAAGGCCTTTCTTTTCTTCAGTATGTTGGGGGTGTCTTTATGCCGACTGGATTTATCTGTTTGTAAGCAATGTTGAAGTTCACTAAAGACCTTGTTTTCGACATTTATAAGATTACGCAATTCTTTTCTCTTGCTGATTAGTAAATCTTCCTTGACTTGCAAAGCATGAGAAATCTGAGCAGCGATAGTTTCAGAAGAACTGGGATTTACAATAGGCCTTTTAATTATTCTTTCTATAGGTGTTTGTTCCAGGCTGCTAAACCCATCAAGCCTATCCTTCATGTCCTGGTACAATTGCTCCCACTGGCCCTTCAATTGTTCGCAATCAGGTTCCCTGTTTTGAGCTAACGCTGAGTTCTTGTCGCATAAAATTAATAATAAACAAAAAACCAGAATGGATCCCGCACGCTTGCCCAAAATTTGCAGCCGTTGCTTCACAGCGCCTATCTCCTTTCACCAATGCACTGCAGAATACTAGTGCAATTAAATCAATTGTTGCAACATCATATTAAACTATTTTGATTTTTTTTTCCAGAAACTTTGAATACATGATGTCATGTTTATCAAATAATGACTTTGACATATATGCTTCTGTTGCTCTCAGAATCATTAATTAACTTTGCTACCACGTGCAACTTGTTCCATTATATATGACATCTTTTCAGAAATTGCGTGATATATCCCGCCCCTCTCGAAAGAATCCCGAAGCAGTTCTATAAATTGGTCGAAAGCTCCTTCAGTATCCAGTATAAATTTGGCGTTTTGGGCTTCTTCCTGAGTATACTCACCGGTTTTATTGCTCGCCACGTCTTCGAACATTAGTCTAAAACCCTTTTTGTCACCCCAAAAGACAATAATGTTATCCATGTATTGATTGATATTCTTAATTTCTTTGATCAATTCCTCGCGGCTCATTGATTCGTAATCCATAGCTGCTCCTCAACCATTCAGAATATTACGGGCAGTTCATTAATTTCTTTTAGATCCTGCCTGTTCAATGAACTTGAAATACTTTCTTCCCACCTGAAAAAACTACGAGACAAGTTTTCAACCTTTTCCAGCGTCCCGGAGATTTCTTGAGCTAGAATTCTATCGTGATTCTTGCGAGCTGTTTCAAGTTTTTTATTCAAGTGATTGATTAATCTACGCGCTTGTTCAGGACTCTCCAAATAAATCTGAGGATCGTACTGTTTATCAGCACGCTCCTTGGGGCTCCATCGAGTTCTTATATCGTTGATATGTTCTCGTAGCATCAGGAAACATTCCTCAAAAATAAGCCAATTACTCTCTTGAGATACATTAAGTCAGCAGATTTCAAATAAAAGAGACTGTTGGCTAATAGTATCTTAATAAGCCCTAAAATTCAAGGCGCTCCTAAATTCACACTAAGTGATTTCTAACTTCTTGAAACGTGAATAGACTATGTGGTAGAATTTCTTTATATAATCGAATCGGGTGATTCCATGCGACTTTTAAAATCGTGTTCATTTGTTTTTGCGGTGTTGTTAATGATTTTGGTTGAAGGTCACTTGGGATTAACCAATCAAATTTGGACAAAGTGTCACATAACTTGCCGATGTCTCAACGATAATTCTGTGGGGAACTTCTCGTTCATAATTCCCGTGGATCGATCCCCGGACATAGGTTTCGACGCTGATCTCGCCTGTAAAAGTTATGGTCATAAGATGTGTTCTGATGGGTGTAATGGATTGAAGTTTTCATACACTTATCAAGTTACTTCCCCCTAGAAACTACAACTGCTCCTCGGGAAACGGAATCATACTCTTACGATACAGGTTTGGTTCAACTGAATTAGAGCGCGCCACTCGGTCTTGAAATTAGGTTCACGCTTCCGGCGGACGTCCTCTACCTAGAATGATCAAAACAGTAGCCGCAATTAGAATCACGCTTCCAATGATAGCCTCTGTGACTCTATGACGAAAATAGAGTAGGCTTAACAGGAATCCGCACGAAACCACCAGTGCGATGGCAAACCAATCACTGTTAAGGATCTTCCACATGGTCAAAATGCTGATCGATTATTGAATCGCGGATAGTTTGTCATGATATTTGGACCTATTCATGAACGAAAAATAGAGAAGATAGTCCAGCGATTTCAGCTTCTGCAAGGCTTGTTCCATTGTTTTTTTCGCCTCATCGGGTTTCCCCAATTTTTGATAGAACAAGGCTCTTTCAGCCATTAAAGAGGCATTCGACAACTCGTAATACTTGGACGCTTCCTGTATGTTTTCCACTTTCGCATAGATTTTACCTAGATCCAGAAGAGCCTTAATTTCTCCCGGTGTATCCGCCGCCTCCCTGGATAGCCAAAGTGTTTTGTAATCTTTAAGGGCGCTATCCATATTCAAACCCAACTTCCCAACGAGATATTTGATCTTTGGCTGCAGCGAGAGATCTGAATTTTTCGCAAGCTGTTCAGCCCAAGTGAAATCTTCCAAGGCTTCCACTGTCTTTCCAAGCTTGTCATAAATCAGTCCTCGTAACTGCAATGACTCAGCCTTGCCATCCTTGACACCTAATTTCTCACGAAACGCTAAAGCAATGTTGACCGCGTTCAGGCCCCTTTCATAATCTCCAGTTTCGATGTAATTTTTGGCTAATCTGTCGAGGACAGGTATCATCTTTATTTCGTCATTTTGTTTTCTAAGCTTTCTTATCTCCGAAACATCCCCAGAAATAGCCTTTGATAGGTCTCTTTTGGAAACTTTTCGTTCTGTTACAGGCTGCTTGACGGTTGAGTTTGAGAGAGGCTTTACAGCGTCGGGATGAATTGACGCGGATAGGGTTTCTACGCCGGATTTAGAGTCTGAGGTCCTTTGGGTGGTTTTAGCTTTGCTATAACTGGTTGTATCCTGTTTGTTAGCAATTGACAAAGTGGGAGTGTTGGGTGGATTTTTAGAATTGTTTTGTTTTGCAATCATCTCTGTTTTTATATCAAAAACCGATTTCGCGTTTCCGTAATTGATACGCTGCGCCTGTTCGGTTTTTTTCGTACCGTCTGTTTTCGGTAGGTCGATTTTATTCTGAGGCTCCGCTGGGGCACTGGATACTTCAGACACTTTATTTTCAGTTATCTTGACACTTTTGGGTTTTGTAGAAGCATTGACCAGTTGGGGGGCATTTTTTCTATTTTCGAAAGAACCGCTGGCTAGTTCCTGGATACTTTGAGATAGGTCTGATTTCCCCATTGAGCTTACCAATTCTTCCGCCTGGACAAACAATGCCTTTGATTTGTCCTGCGAATTTTCGAGTTTTTTGAGTCTTGCTAGTTCAATGAGAGTCAGGATTCTTTCATCGGTTAATTTTAACGAAGAAAATATTTTGAGAGCGCTGATAATGCTATCTTCCGCTTTCGGATAATCGCCTCTGCGAACATAGATTCTTCCTATCTCCAGAAGAGCCCATCCTACAGCGCGATAATTCTTGGTTCGCCTTTCAAGCGCACGAATATCTTCAAACCTTACCATCGCCTTGTAATCATCTGATTTGTCTACAAAGTCTGACGCCTGACGAAGGATTTCAGCAGAAGCTTGTCCAAGGTTGAGAATCATTCGGTCTCTGATTTGTTTGTTCATAGCTTCCAACGGTTCAGGCAAATTTAATTGAACAGGTTTTTGATCATTTTTGCTTGGAGATTGTTCAATGTAGTCCGGTCTCCTGTTTGCATGAATTATTTCTCTAATTGGCTTGGCCGGTGGAATTGCAATAGTTTTGTGTGATTTTACCTTCTGGTCGGCTGTGGGCTCTCTTTGCAACGTGCGGGGTAAAACACGACTCGGGTTCTGATCGAGCGAAGCTATCTTTTTTTCTACCAGTGCTATGATTTCGGGCTCCTTTATTACCCCAAGAGCCACCTGATACATTTTCAAAGCCTTATCTTTATCACCCAAATGCTCTAGAGACTGCCCCATAAATAAAAAGGAACGAGGATCAACCGGATGTAAAGAAACAGCGCTGTCGAAGTCCTGCACTGCCGCTTTGTGATCTCCTTTGGCAGCTTTAGCTATTCCAATGTTGGTAAAAATCTTTCCTTCCAGCCCACCATACTTCAAAGCTTCCTGCAAATCTGCAAGGGCCTGATCGTAACGACCCTGTTCCAGATAAACCACTCCCCTGTTATTTAGAGCATTAGTGTAATGTGGGTTGATCTCGAGGGATTTGTTATAATCAGCAAGAGCTTTGTCCAGTTCCCCCAGCCTTTTGTAGGCTACCCCTCTATCATTGTAATACTTGCATTCATCAGAGTTAATTTCGGTGGCTTTTGTGAACTCTCTCAGAGCCTCCCTGAAGTTTCCATTTTTCATCGCAATCAGACCCAAATTGTAATACTGGCGGTCAGCCATTTCACTAACGCCCACTCCTGGGGTTAACCAGACGAAGGTCAAGGCGAGAATTATCAGACTGTAGAATGATTTCATCTGGGATTTGCCTCTTAGCTTGGTGAACGGTCTGACAAATCGCAAGAAACCGGATGTCCTCCGGCTTCAGACAAGACAACTCTGAAACTGAGCGAGATTACTACAACGTTTAGGGAGTCATCTCACTCTGAATATCATCATTGTTCGGTCTTGTTTTCAGTCAGACCGAATTGGCTCAAAACATCTTTGATGAAAAATGTTACTTCATCAATTATTTGGGGATATTTTTGAGCGAAGGTGGCTTTCTCAAGAGCAGAACCAACACCTTCCGCATTTTTAGAACCATTTTCAGCCTTTGATATAGGATTTCCGGAAGAATCATATTTCTCATAACCGACCGCCATGACAACGTTTACACTTAGAAACATGATCAAGACTATAATTCCGCAGACCTTACGAAAAGATCTCATGTTAATCCTCCAGCCTTTTAATCAAAAGGTATTACTCAATGTCATTATTATATCATAACTTATTGAAAATGGCTACGCTTATAGACGTTGCTTATTAAGATCGAGAGTCGTCTCCTGAATTTAGGCGCTGCATGGCAAGAATGCGGGACCGATGTTGGAAGTATTGAAACCTCTGACCTCAGTATGAAAAAAACTGAACTAGACGCGGTGGTAATATCCTGGGAGAAGCGGCCAATAGCATGTTTTATTTTTAGAGATTTTCTTATATGTGATACGCTTTGAGACGGTGGCATAAAGGATATTTTGAAATGACGCCTGTTGAAATCATGGAGAATCTGTTTTTCATTCAAAGAGGCTATTTGAATGGGAACCATTTCGTTTACCGATCTGAACAGCCCATACTCATTGATACTGGCTACATCTCTGACTTCCAGACAACAGAGAAACTCATAAAAAGACTCGCAGTAGATATTACGAACACGAAGCTGATTGTGAGCACTCACTGCCACTGTGATCACATAGGGGGAAACAAAATCATTCAGGACAGATCTGCCTGCGATATAGCCATCCATAAGATCGGAAAATATTTCATTGATTCACGAGATGACTGGTCCACCTGGTGGAAGTACTACGACCAAGATGCGTCATTCTTCAAATGCTCCATAGGTCTTGGTGATGGAGATACGATTTCAGTTGGGCCACACGAATTTGAGGTAATTTATACACCTGGTCATGCTACGGACGGGATTGTCCTCTACAACAGGAAGGAAAGGACCCTCATATCATCGGACACACTGTGGGAAAACGATATGGCCGTGATGACCATTAGGGTAGAAGGAAGTCGAGCCTGTTTTTCGTTGATGGAATCTCTTAGAAAACTTGAGAAACTTGATGTGAAAGTTGTTTATCCTGGCCATGGAAAGTCATTTACTGACGTGGCGGGGGCCATAGGAAGAGCCAGGCGCCGATTGGAAGGGTTCCTGGGGAACAAAGAAAAGATCGGAAATGATCTGCTTAAAAAGATTATCATATACACGCTGCTGATGAAAAAAGGAACCGATGAGTCCTCATTTTTCGACCACTTGATGACCACTCACTGGTTCAGGGAGACCGTAGACTTTTATTTCGAAGGAAATTATCGATCCAAATATGATGACATAATGAACGGATTTTATCGTCGAGGCATAGTCAAGAATAAATTCGACAAGCTGTTCACGTCGGTCAAACCCTGAACAAATCAGGTTTGAATTGGCATCGCCAGTAACCTCGGTTGAAGGGATTATCGATCGCAATGGAGAAAAACCCCGACAATCACAAGGCCTTAAATCGCATTAGATGGTGAAAAAAAATGACCGATTCATTTTTTAAAGACAAAGTAGTTATCATCACCGGGGCGTCCAGCGGGATAGGCCGCGAACTCTCCTACCAACTTGCTACGCAGAGAGCGTGGCTGTCGCTTGCGGCCCGAAATGTGAAACGGTTGGAAACAGTTAGCGCCGACTGTCAAGCTCGTGGCGGAAAAGCTATCGCTGTCCCGACGGATGTTGGCGACCAAGCGCAGTGTGAAGCCCTAATTCGGGAGACTGTAAATCGCTATAAACGAATTGACGTTCTGATCAACAATGCTGGCATAACAATGTGGGCCAAATTCGAAGATCTGCGAGATCTTGGAATGATAGAACAGATCATGCGCGTAAATTATTTTGGTAGCGTTTACTGCACGTATTACGCTCTTCCATACCTGAAACAGACAAAGGGACAAATAGTAGCTATTTCCAGCCTGACCGGGAAAGCCGGGGTCCCAACCCGCAGCGCCTATGCCGCTAGTAAACACGCCATGGCCGGTTTCTTTGACACATTGCGTATTGAGATAGCCGAATATGGTGTCGGCGTAACAATGATTTATCCGGATTTTGTATCTTCTGAAGTTCGTGAACGAGCGCTCGGCCCCGACGGGCAGCCACTTAGAAAAAGTCCTGTGCGGGAGAAAGAGGTCATGCCGGTTGAAACTTGCGCACAAATGATCATCCGGGCTATGGAACAGCGAAAACGGGAACTAATTATGACGTTGCGGGGTCGGGTCGGGCAGTGGTTGAAGCTGATTGCGCCAAGCGTCGTCGATCGTATAGCTCTTAGGGCAATAAACAAAGGCTGTTAGTGAAGTTAAATGAAAAACCGCTACAAAGTGGCGAATCTATAATCAACCCAGCGAAGCGGCTGGCATTTCTCCAGACTGAGCAGGAGCGAATGAACCATGATTTTCTTCTGAGGGTATGCACGACCACCGTTGTGTACTCGAGGAAAATTCGACGCAAGGGAGAACAAGGCGTCGGAACAAAAACCATTGGCCTGATTTCATTTTCATTGCCGACGCTTGATTCCCTACATTCTTTTAGTTTATCGCAACCCGTCTTCCTTTTTGGCTTCTTCCTTCTTGAGACCGCCAACTCTGGCCAAAGGTCTTCCTGAGTCCGTCACTACGAGAGCTACAACAATCTCGTCACCACGAGGCGCGTCCTGAACACGGATCGGCATAGCGTCAAAATGTGACCTCACGAAGGCGGCGTCTTTGTAATGAATCGGAATATCCAGCTCTGTTCCCGGCCCGCCGATTTTCTTCGAAGATGGGATTATAGCCTTTCCTCCACCTAATGCCTCTCTGAAAGGTCCTCCAAGTTTTGGATGCAAAATTGCTGCGGCATGCTCCAGTTCTCCTCGAGACCCGACTATTGCCCCTTTTCCATAACTCTCAGCCTTATTTGCAGTTATCCCCAGCGCTTCCAACGCCTTTTTGCCCAATAAGTCGCCAAGTTTTTCGCCCATTTCAATCAGTTCTGAAAGATTGTCCTGGTAGTAGCCAGCAAAAGGATTCTTGATGACCGCGATCGCCGCTGCTCTTCTTGTCGCGGGCTCAACTGTTTTGCCCATTTCTATTTTCGTCTCTTCGACTATGGTCAATATCTTTCTAATTTCCATTGGATCGCTCCTTTCAACGACTAGCCTAAGAATTTAGGCTGATAGGATTTTATCAGCCAAAGTTTGAAATGAGATGTTTTACCTGTTCAGATAGGATAGTTCTACCTTTTATGGTGATCACGGCCCCGTTTATGATCCCTGTTTCCGCTAAAGCCTCGGCTCTTGCCAGCCCTTTTTGCAGGCACATTTGCACGAATTCTTCGGGTAAATTGCCAACTTCATAGGTCACCTGAACCCCGACGAGGTCAGTGTCAGGATCTATCTTTTCAGCCGGTGCTCTAACTATGTTCGCGTGCGCAACAAATGTTGAATTTGCAATCGCGCTGGCCGCGGCGTCTGCCACAGCGGCCGAGGGCGCTGAGACAGTTACGGCGGAGGCTATACCTCGTGTGAAACTTCGGCCACCTAGACCGCTTGTGCATATTCCACCGATACCGCTGTTCCATTCAACAAGCATTGATCTCTCAACCCGGTGGGAATTCACATCCGATCGCATGCCAACGGCAACCCGTTCTCCTTCAGCCAGTCGAATGGCGATGTCGCCGCCGTTATTGACAATGACCTTGGAAACACCTAACCCCTGGAGATAGTCGGCTGCGCCATCGGCGGTGGCTCCAGCTACCGCGGCCATAGGGGTTAAGTCCGGATCACCTACGACGTGCGTGGCTTCCCACATCTTGAAAGGAATCCGTGATCGAGGAGGCTTCAAAAACTTTGAGTGCAGCGCTTTCAATTCTTTTCTTGCCGCTGCGATTTCAACGAGAATATCTATAGAATGTTTTGCCGCCTTCACACATAGTTCCGGACAGGGGCTTGCACCATCGTAAGCTTCGATGAGCATCCGCATGGGACCACAGTCCACAAAAACACTTTGGTCACCAAGGACAGCTATTTGATGTTCCCAAGGTATCAGGATCAGCCTTCTTCGGAGAAAGGTTTTATCGCTTGCTCGTGGCCACCCATTTGCCTGTAATCTTCAAGGGTCATCGTATATTCAATGGGGCAGATGGTAGCTGGGGTCGGCGTCCAACTAAAAGCGCCAGGCATAACTTTTTCAACATCAACCATGAAATTGATCCCACCTCCGGGCAGAACAAAAGTGGGCGCCCCACCTACAGTCAGCGTGGCTTTGTTGCTATGCACCGCATAAGTTAATTGAATAGGATATTTGGTCACGCCCGCACGGGCGCTACCGCCTGAACCTCCGCAGTAAATTCCCGATACGCGTGAATTTTCACATGTCTCCGCTATGGTGTGAACAGCGCTCCTAGCCGCTGGAGAGATTTCTATTTCTTCCAAAGAACCTGCAGGTGTTAATTGAAACATGCTGGCGTTTCGCCCGGTTGTTTCAGTAATCAGGACCAACATTCCCGGCTTGGCTACCGTAGTGTCCACACTGGCGATAACGTCTATCGGATTCTCTATTGACGTTCCTCCCCAACCATTGCCGTGATCCCCAAAATATCTGCCTGGTGTGCTTCTGGCGAATTTCAACCGGACCCCTGAAGGTGGCGCTCCAACATAAACACCTGCAGTGTGCTCACTCATTAAGCCGGTAAGGTGTGAATCAAGGATAATCACTTCATCCGCTACTTTTTTAAACATTTCCGCAAAAAGTCCCAACGTGGCGCTTCCACAACCCACGCGCATCAAGTAATCCCTTTTGCCGTTGATTATTGGCGGACCACCAACCTGAAGATCCAATGTCACTCCATCTTGAATCTGGAGACGCGCTTTTTTTCGATTCGCCACATCCGAGATCAATCTGGCCACGAAAAGCCCATCCCGGCCCGTAAGAAGATTCACTCCACCTAGAGACAACATTTTCGAGCCGTATTCTTCCGTGGTCAAATGCCCGACTTTTCTGCGGTGGAAATAGATCGGCGAGCCTTCCTCGCCCAGAGTCTTGTCCGTATCAATCTTGATTTTTATCCCGGAATAACTTAATGGAGCCTCCGTGACTACTGTCACCACATCTATTCCATGGATCTTGTTTTGAACGATATGCGGGGCTGGTTTGCAATCCGGATAAGTAGTGCCAGCTCCTATTCCTGTTACAAGGGGATGACGGATTTCCTCACGGCAAGCTTCTCCCACGAGATCTTTTACATCCGCGTATGTTTTTAGTTTGATAACTCGATTCAACTCGCCGTTTAGGTTCTGGTAACGCTTACAGGCCCCCAAAAAACCCTTCTTTATTCTGCATTCTATTGGGCAGGCGGTACACTGAACATAATATTCAGCAGGAATATACTCTGCGCTGATAGCTGAGCTTTGACAAATGCGAAAGCACGCTCCACAATCACTGCACTTTTCGTCAATACAGGCTTTTTTGTTGCGAATTCTTATGGCTGACAGCGGGCATATCGATAAACATTCCGCGCATCCTACACATTTTTCCTGGTCAATTCTCATTTGCGTGTTTGCCCAGTTCTCAAGCTAAAAGTATTAAGAAAACAATGGCTTTCTTGCCGCCGGGGGGGTATTTCTACTCGTTTTCACATGAACTTTACCATCAATCATAACCATTGAAACTCCCGGAACGTCTCCCACTTTAATTGCGTCCAAGGTGGTTTTGCCAACCGATCCCATGGGAGCGTCGGTTATAACTAAATCAGCGGGAGAACCAACACGGACAAAGCCTGTGTCAAGCTTGAATACCTTGGCGGAATTTCCTGTAGCCATACAGATGGCCAGTTCGGGTGAAACTTCTGTCATCGACGCTACCATGCAGATCACTCGTAAAATTCCCAGAGGCACTACCCCTGTCCCCGAAGGAGCGTCGTTACCTATGATGAACCTGGAAAGAGCCTTGCTTTGAATACCAATATTAACAGCGTCCACGAGCGCCTTTAGATTGCCACAGTGAACCAACTCAATGGCGTAATCGGTGTTAACAATAAGCTTTCGGATTTCATCCTCCGACATTGCGGTAGGGCCACCATTTACGTGACATGCGACATCAGGGTCTGTGGCCATAACTTGTTCAGCGGTTACTGTGTCACTACCGGGTATTGATGTCCCACCTGTGTGCATAAGCACCGTCATATTATTTTTTTTCGCCCAACGTGTCATAGGCGCCGCGTCCACTGGAAATTTGACCGAGCCGAGACCTATTTCACCGACTATTCGTACACCTTCGCGGGCCATTTCCTCAAAGTCTTTCTCAACCAATCCCTTTTCAAGGATTACTGAACCCCCGATGACTTTGGCCCCACCTGGCCTAAAGTTGTTGAATGACTTAGCCGCCAATATAGCCAGAGCTTTTGTTCCAGCCGGATCCTTGGGACGACCTGGCAAATGAACTTCTCCCGCGGAAATTATTGTTGTGACACCTCCGTGAGTTTCACTCTCAATAAAATCTGTCTGCTTCTGCCTCGGTGTATAATCACCGAAAACCACATGACAATGAGAGTCTATAAGCCCCGGTGAAACCGTTGTTCCATTTGCGTCTATCACCGAATCAACATTTGTAGAAACGTCCGAAGCAGAACCGATCACAGTTATTATGCCATCCTCGATCAAGACGCTCTCGGCTTTAATGATAGGGTTAGTTATATCGCCAGATATCAGTGTACCAATGTTTTTTATTAACGTTGAAGACATATAGACAGACTCCTCGATGCTATTGTTGGTTGCCGGATCTCAAGATCTCAAGCTGACTCAAATATTTGTCGCCTGCCTCAACCTTTGGCAGACCCGATTGAATCGCTTTCATAACCCTTTCCAGATTAGCCGGCAAAGAATAAATTCTGTTTCCCAAAGCATTGGCTATAGCGTTAAGTATAGCTGGGGCTGTTGGTATTAGAGCAGGTTCACCGACGCCCTTTGCGCCGAAAGGTCCTGTCGGTTCCTCTTCTTCAATAATCAATGCCTCCACATCCGGCATATCGGGGCATGTAGGGACATGGTAGTCTTTCAAAGATGTTGTCTTGCCTGGAATGAATTCCTCCATTAACGCAAATCCTAAACCCATTGCCACTCCACCGTATATTTGCCCTCTGACCAGATCAGGATTAATGGCTCTACCAACATCATGCGCGGCTATAATTTTCTTCACCGTCACTTCCGCTGTTAAAATATTGACTTCAACCTCCGCTACCTGGGCGGCAAATGCGAATGTCGCATATGGATCACCCTGCCCTGAAGTCGGATCCAACGCCGTTGTGTCCGGATCGAAAAAACCTTGCCATTTCAATGGTATGCCTTCTCGTTGGGCTTTTCTGGCGACCTGTTTGAGGGTTACATATTTTCTGGTGTTCGAAGAATCTTCAATTCTTCCCTTCCTCATACTGAGATTTCCACGACCTGTTTTAAGCATTGTGGCCGCTTCGGTGAGCAAGGTTTCTTTAAGTTTCCGAGTCGCGTCCAACACTGCGTTTCCAGAAATGTATGTTTGTCTGCTTGCGGAAGTTGCGCCTGCGGATGTTGTCAATCGCGTGTCAGCGTTTACAAATATTATCTCGTCAGGATTCAAACCTAGTTCAGCAGCCGCAATTTGAACCAGAACAGTTGAGGAGCCCTGACCAATGTCCGCTGCGCCGCTAAACAGAACTACTTGACCATTAGCGAGGAGTTCTGTTTGAGCCGTTGACGGATTCTGAACTCCGGTATTGCCTATTCCATACATCATGCAACCGAGACCGACTCCTTTTAGAATCTTGTGGTCCGTCGACTTGGTCTTCTTCAACATTTTCCTGTAATAAGGCGCAACGGCTTTAATGCATGGTCCGATTCCGACGCTCGCTCGAAGCTCCTGTTTCGTGGCCGTTGTGGACCCCAGCCTGAGGGCGTTCCTCCGTCTTATTTCAAGAGGGCTTATGCCCATCGCCTCAGCTAGTAGATCCATTTGAGATTCGTGAGCGAACGCCAACTGCGGGACTCCAAAACCCCTCATTGCTCCTGCAATAGGGTTGTTGGTATATGCAAATATGGATTCTATGTTTACGTTCGGAACTTCATACGGACCAGTGGCATGGGCTGCAGAGCGAGTCACAACAGCTAATCCGTAGGACGCGTAAGCTCCGGTGTCTCCTGTAATCTTTACGTCAACAGCAAGTAGTCGCCCGTCTTTGTCGGCTGCCGATTTATATTTTATTTTGAGTGGATGTCTCTTGGATGTGCACAGGAATGCTTCTTCTCGACTATATGTCATTCTAGCGGGTCTTTTGAGGTGATAGACCGCCAGCCCCAGGAACCCCTGAGTATTCAAATCAAGCTTGGATCCAAAACCACCACCGGTAACAGCCTGTATAATCCTGACCTTATTTTCCGGTAACCCCAGAAGCCTGGCCACATCCGCCTGATCATAATGAGGGTTTTGTGTAGTCGCGTATATTTGTATCGTGCCGTCCGTGTCTAAAAAAGCGGCTCCTGCGTCCGGTTCAAGGTAAGCGTGTTCTACGAAGCCTGTCTGATATATCCTTTCAATGACCACCTCAGCCTTTTTAAAAGCCAGTTCGGGAACTCCCTTTCGTATCAGACGAGTCCCTAAAAGATTACCCTTGTCATGGATTTTGGCGGCTCCAGGAGACAGGGCTTCCTCGGGATCAAAGATTGGAGGCAGTTTTCTGTATTTGATTCGAATCTTGGAAGCGGCGATCTGGGCGGCTTCTTCGGAAACAGCAGCGACCAGAGCCACGGCGTCACCTATGAATCTGACTTTTGTATCAGCCAGAAGTGGTTGATCCTTGTTGATGATTCCAAACCTGTTAACTCCCGGAATATCCTTAAAAGTAAACACCGCGACACAATCGGTATTATTCAACGCTTCCCGGGTATCTATAGATTCAATTAACGCGTGATGCTCGTTGCTTCTCAAGACTTTGAGGCACAGGCAATTTTCCAATATTACGTCGCTGGAGAATACCGCTTCACCCACAAGTTTTGACTCAGCGCCCAAACGGGTCACATTCAAACCAATAGTGGAAAGAGTTTTCTTATTATATGCCGCGGTCAATGAACACATCCTCCAGACATTCAAGAAACTAACCCTGCAATAGCGGGTTTTTTGTATTCTGTTGAATGTCTCGCCCCTACTAACTCTATTATTTGCGCCGCAACCATTTCACCCGCTTCACGGAAGATTTTTAATTCGGGCTTCTCACCCTTCAAGGCGTCCTCGACCTTTCTGATTCTGAGAGGAGTAGGAGCTACTGATCCCACGGATATCCGGCAATCATCCAATAACCCGTCATCATTTAATTTCCCCGATACGGCAGCATTGACCCTGGCTACAGACAGACTTTTTCTTCGACCTATACGCCGATAGGTTTGTTTACAATGACTGTCGAGAGGCTTCAATATTATGGAAGTAATTAACTCATCGGGTTCCAGAGTATTTGAATATGGACCTACAATCAGCTTTTGAAGTTTTTCAATTCTGACGGAATTGGCTCTTTGAATCATTACTTCGGCGTCGTAGATGGCCATAGGGGGAAAACTATCCGCTGCAGGGGATGAGTTGGCTATGTTTCCTCCCAATGTTCCAACGTTTCTTATCTGGAGGCTACCAACGCAACTCATTGCGGATATTAGAGCGGGAAAACATTTGGCGATCAATCCGTGATTCATCAACTCGGAATATGTTAGAGTTGGGCCAACTTTGACTGTGGCGCCATTTTGTTCCAATAAGCGTGTTTCAGGAAGTCGTGAAATATCTATAACGAATTTTGGGTTGCGCTCTTCATTCCTCAGGGAAATCATTAAATCGGTGCCACCAGCCAAGATAGAGCTTTCTGAACCTTTCACCGCCAGAAAATCCAGGCACTCAAACAGCGAATTCGGCCTTATATATTTAAATTTACAGGTCATCTATCGATAGCTTCTTCCTGTTGACCTAGTGGTTTCTTCCGCGCCGCTTCTTCCACAGCCTCTATTATTTGTACGTAGCCTGCGCATCTGCACAAGTTACCGGATAGAGCATTAACGATCTGTTCTCTGGACGGTTTTTCGCATTTATCCAGCAAGGCTTTGGCTGACATGAGCGTCCCGGGTGTGCAAAAACCGCATTGGACAGCGCTTTTCTCCAGGAAAGCTCTTTGAAGGTAATTTAACATCCCGTCTTTAGCCAAACCTTCTACCGTCTCAACTTTTCTTCCATCAAGCTGCGCAGCCGGAATCAGGCATGAGTTGACTGTTTTCCCTTCCAGAATGATCGTGCACGCCCCGCATTCCCCTATTCCACAACCTATTTTGACTCCTTTGAGATCCAATCTGTTACGAAGGACTTCTGAGGCTGTTTCCCAAGGATTTATCGTGACTGTTGTTTTTGATCCATTCAGATAAAAACGAATCGTCATTTCTTCAGGTTCGTTTTGAACATTTTCAGGATCCATGATGCGAGACCTCAAAAGAGTTTCGACTATAGGGCCAGATAGGATTTCTTGATGTAATCATTGTTAGCAAGTTCTTCTGAAGGGCCGCTTTTGACTATTCGGCCGTTTTCCAACACATAGGCTTTCTTTGAGATTTCAAGCGAAAAATGAACATTTTGCTCAACCAGGAGAACAGTCAGACCAGGAACTGGCAATCCTGACTATGGTTTCGAACACCTTGGTGACTAGCAATGGGGCTAAACCCAAGGAAGGCTCGTCAAGAAGTAGCAGAGACGGCCTGGACATTAGGGCCCTGCCTATAGCCAGCATCTGGCGTTCTCCGCCGCTTAGCGTGCCTCCCTTTTGTTTCATCCGTTCGTGTAAGCGGGGGAAAAAATTAAAAACCATTTCAAGAGATTCATTTCGGCGCTCTCGTGATGACTTGATATATGAACCCATTTTGAGGTTGTCCAAAACTGACATTTCCGTAAACACCCTGGCTCCCTCAGGCACAATAGTCATTCCAAGTTTCACCGTTTCTTCAGGCGGAAACCCCGTTATGGCGCGTCCTTTAAACGAAATTGAACCCCTATTTGGCGCCTGAAAGCCAACTATGGCGCTCAACAACGTACTTTTGCCAGCTCCGTTGGGGCCTATTACCGTTACAATTTCAGAGGGATACACTTCCAGGTCAATCTCATGCAGGACCTTGACATCTCGATAGGAAACATCAATTTTTTCTACTTTTAAAATAGGTTGATCCATTTTAGGTGTTCTCAAGCCACTTTGAGAGACGAGAGTTTCTCTCCTAAATAGGCCTTTATGACCGCCTCATCATTTACAACATCTTCCGGGAAACCGTCGGCTATTTTGGAGCCGTAGTTCAGCACGATAATCCTGTCAGATATACCCATCACGACTCGCATAATATGTTCGACTACGATAAGAGATTTTCCGGAGTTTCTAATTTGATTTATAATTTTCAGGGCATCGTCTACTTCGTGAGGATTCAGCCCAGCCATATTCTCGTCCAGGAGAAGGATATTCGCCCCAGTCGCCAAGGCTCGGGCAAGTTCCAATCTTCGGCGTGCCGGGACGGGGATGGATCCCGATAGTTTGAAAGCGTACTCATTCAATCCCACTAGCTCGATAACTCTCTCTGTTTCCTTCGCGGCCGGGCCCATTCTCATTCGTCCACCGTGTAAAGCGCCCACAAGAACGTTTTCGAACACCGTCATAGCCTGGAAAGGCTCCATAATCTGTGAGGTTTTGGCCAACCCCATTCGACAGACTCTGTGAGGTTTCATTCCGGTGATATCAACATTGTTAAGGTAGATTTTCCCTGAACTAGGTTTGTGAAGACCAATTACACAATTAAAAAGAGTGGTCTTTCCGGCTCCATTCGGTCCGATCATTCCCAGGATTTCCCCGGGGTTTAAAGAAAAACTCACCATTTGAACCGCTGCCAGCGCCCCAAATTTCATAGTGACGTCTTTGCATTGCAATCCGGTCATTATTCTACCCAAAAGATGTTGTTGTTCATTAAATCAAATAAACCTCAACTTTTTACGAATCTTCAACGTTCCAATGATCCCGTTCGGCATGATCAATATCGCTACAATTATGATCGCGCCTATCATGATGAGGTAATATTCGACAAATCTCGTTCCCAGGGCTTCTGATAGCAAGGTAAGAAAGGTAGCTCCCACAATAGGCCCGAGGAATGTTCCCATTCCTCCCAAAAGGGTCATAATTACCATTTGAACCGTCTTTTGAACGTTAAACACATCAGACGGGGTTATATAAGTAATCCAGTAGGCTTCTATGGCTCCAAACAGCCCTAGGAAAAAGGCGCTTGTAACATAAGCCCTCAATTTATTTAATGTTGTATTGACACCGCTAATTTCAGCAGCGGTTTCAGCTTCTTTGATGGCCTTGAGGCCGTACCCGAATTTTGAATGCTCGATGAAATAGTGAGCCACCATCACGAGAAATGTGACCGGAAAGATACAATAAAAGAAAAAAGTGTTGTCATAGCCGCTTATGGGTAACGTTATCCCGTCGCTACCCTGAAAAAATGAAACAGAGAAAGTACGATCGAACTCCAGGGTGATCTGTTTCATGGCTTCAGCAAAAGCGAATGTGGCTATTGCAAAATAAGCTCCCTTCAAGCGTAAAGTCGGGATCCCTATAAAAAAAGCCGTTATGGCCGAAACCAATCCGGCAAGAGCCAAGACTCGGGAAAAAAGGTATTCCATACTTGGTCATAGCTATGGCGACAACATATGAGCCGATTCCAAAATAGACGACTGGGCCAAAATCGATGTAGCCGGTGTAGCCGCTCATCATGTTCCAGCATCCTGCCAGCCCTATCCAGAGAATAACTACAGCTATCAACCTCAACAAATATTCAGACTTTACAAAAGAAGGCAGAAACGCCAGCGCCGCTGAAATTATCAAGAATACGGCCAGAATTATCTTGTCGGTCTTAAAATTCATCGGGCCCTCGATTATTCTCAAACCATGTCATGCCACGCTACCTTTACCGAGTATTCCCGCCGGCCTAATAACCAGCATGACAAACAGGATTATGAACGTTATCGCGACTGAAGCGCCAGCGTTCAAATAGGTGGCGGCCAAAGATTGGGCAACCCCCAACACCAGCCCGCCAACCAGGGCCCCGGGCATGTATCCCATGCCTCCCAAAACGACAACGCAAAAAGCGATAATAGTGTATTCGAGCCCCATTTCAGGTGAGATTATTACAAAGGGACTCATGACGGCTCCGGACAATCCCGTTATGGCAGCGCCCAACCCAAAGGTAATCGCATAAATGTTTCTGATATCCACGCCCATCAATCTCGCGACTTCTTTGTCCTGAGCCGTAGCTCTAATAGCTCTGCCAGTCTCTGTCTTCATCAGGAAAAACCACAAGCCCCATGTAACCAGAAGAGCGACAATAAATGTGATCAATCGGGCGTAAGGAATATTCAGACCCAGTATGGCGGCGTTGGCTCCTGAATAACTTGTAGTAATGGTTCTGAAGTCCTGGGTCCACATTTTGATGGCTATATTGGCCACCATCAAATGGAGACCAAAGGTTAGGATATAGCTCATAATGTGCGGCTGTCCGATTACTCGGTTAATGATGTGCTTTTGAACCAGATAGCCAAATATGAATAGAAATACCATTGCGAATGGAGCGCTCAAATATGGATCCAGCTTGAAGAAATCAAACAGCCAGTATGATGTGAAAGCCCCAAGCATTATCAACTCACCGTGAGCGAGATTGACCACCCCCATAACTCCGAATATAAGGGAGAATCCGGCTGAATACGCCGTATAGACTCCTCCTAAAAGGAGTCCGTTAATCACAGCTTGAGCTAATACTGTGTCCATATCTTAAAACAATACCGAACTCGGTTCGTTCTTTTTATTTGAATTCTCTGGAGCCGATTTTTCAGAATAGGAACTCCATTTCGTTACAACCACTTTTTTATCCGTATAAAAATCGATCGCGTCGTTTGCTCGACCTCGATGAGAGCCATAAAAAGACACCTTGCGTCCTCCTACCGGATAGAACGCAATCGGGGCGGGGGTTCCAACATTTACCCCAATTTGCCCAGTATTGACGTTTCTAATGAAATGACGCGCCCAACCGCCATTTTGTGTGTAGATCACACCTGTATGTCCATATGCGCTTGAATTGATAATTTCTATGGCTTCCTGAAGGGTTTTGACTTTTTTCAAACACCGCACTGGTCCAAAAATCTCTTCCTTGAATGCGAAATTATCCGGTTCCGCCTCTAATAAAGTGGGACCGAAGAAAAATCCGTTTGGATAGTCATTAATTTTGGGACTCCTGCCGTCGAGGATGATCGAAGCCCCTTCCTGAAGAGCCGTGTCGACGGCTTTGTACAGTCGATCCAGAGCAGGCTTGTTTATAACTGGCCCCATATTGGTTCCAGCTTCATGGCCAGACCCCAATTTCAATTCCTTGCATGCGGCGATGAATTGTTCCTTAAATGAATCATAAATTTTTTCACTGACCAAAATGTTTGAAACCGCAAAACATCTTTGACTTGTGTGACCAAAGCAAGAATTCACGATATTGGGAATAGCCTCATCAAGGTTTGCGTCATCCATCACTAACACATGATTTTTTGCGCCGCCCTGGCATTGAGCCCTTTTCCCATGTGAGGTGGCTGTCCGATAAACCATTTCAGCTACCCTGGAAGAACCGACAAACGTCACTCCCTGAATGTCCGGATGTGTGCAGAGCCTCTCTCCCACACTCGGTCCCCCATTAACAACATTCAGCACTCCCTTGGGAAAACCCTGATTCTTCGGCCAATTCAGTTATTCTGAGCATGGTCATGGGACACAACTCACTGGGTTTAACTACCACCGTATTCCCACAAGCGATCGGCCAGGTAAAATAGAGCGCAATCATGGCCGGAAAGTTGAAAGGAGGCAGCAAACTAAATACACCCAATGGTTCTCGTATGTAATACTCATCGACGCCTGTCCCAACATCTTCACTGTGACTACCCTTCAATAATTCCGGGATTCCACATGGGTGTTCTACATATTGAATTGCCCGTGTGAGTTCGCCCTTCGCGTCGGAGAGGGTTTTTCCATGTTCAAGTGTTATGATTTCGGCAAGTTCTCCGATCGCTGAGAGCATTTTTTCGCGCAATTTGTAGAGAATATCCGCGCGCCTCGTGGGAATCGTGTTTCTCCAGGATTGAAAAGCCTGTTTCCCTGCATAAATTGCGTCATCCACTTCATTTGTGGTTGAATCAGGGCATAATGCTATTATTTGACCATCTAAAGAGTTTACTATAGGGAAAAATGACTCTGTCTTTGAATCAATCCACTCACCGTTTACATAATTTCGTAATTTTCTGACTGACATTTGAATCTTTCCGATAATCTTCCGATTTAAAAAGTCGGCTACCGTATGATTTGCGGACTCTTGAATTAACGATTGACATTGCCAAGGGGATTGGCGAGGTTCCACCAATCCCCTTTAGCACAATAAATTACCTTTCTTTCCATGGTTTGAAAGGATACATGAATCTTTGCCTCAGCGTAATCTAGAGGAAAGACATTTTCGAGTTTTTCATTCTGGATTTGCACCGCTACTGGAGGATGGGCTTCGTTGGCTCCATCTGCTCCAAAGTGGATTTTGCCGTAGAAAGTCTCAAACGTGTCCTTGTGCAACGCCTCCATAATTTTGACACGATTATCTTTGGTTAGAGGGGGTGTTAACTTCAATTCTTGCAAAACGGTTTGCTGGGCTACGGCGCCACCGGCTGCGGCCGCCTCAACATAATCAGGAAAACGATTGAATCTTTTGAAATAAAGCTCCTTAAAGTTCGACGCCTTACCGAAAACTTTTCCTGAATAGGGCATGTTTCCAGTCCATTCAGATGCGGCGATTACGTAGTTAGCGTCACCTTTCAGATCCTCCACAAATTTTGGGACAGTTGGGCCGTAACTGAAAGCTACCGCTTTGGGACTGAAGTCTATCTCCTTCATGGCTTTTATGGTCTTCATCGCCACGAGAAGATGGGAACCTACCAGCAATATGTCGGGGTTCTTATTCTTCACCTTGGTCAACAAAGAGTTGTAGTCCTGCAACGCCATAGGGAACAGCTCGTAGTGAACCACTTCTATGCCGTTTTGTCCGCAATATTTCTTGAAACCTTCACAAGCTAACGATGTGAATAAAATATCCGCCCCAATAATAGCGGCTGTTTTTGGTTTAGGACTAACGGCCGAGAAAATGTCGACACACCCTCTAACTTCCTCGGTAGCTTTACCGAGAGTTGAAAAATAGTATTTGAATCCCCGTTCGAACAGCTTGTTGGAGCTTGCGCCGCCGCTGATCAAAGGATACTGATTTTTTTCAGCGACAGGGCTCGCAGCGAACAATTGACTACTGCCGAATCCACCCAAGAGTAGATCAACCTTGTCACTGACAATAAGTTGTTCAGTCAGTTTAGCCGTAGTCGCGGGGTCGCTCTTGTCATCATAAAAGATTATCTCCACAGGCGAACCGTTTATTCCACCAGCCGCGTTGACGGTCTCCTGCCAAAGTGTGTAAGCGTCTTTGACCAGGCTTCCATCTTTACCAAACACACCGGTCAGAGAAACCGCTACCCCGATTTTCCAGACTTTTTTTTGTTCGCCCCACGCCAGTCCCTACACATAAGAGACCAGCAAGCAGCAGAACCAAAACTAACCTGAAGCTTTTTAGAATCATCGTCACTCTCCTTTTCCTGAATTGGATTTGATCCTTCGAGTTTCGAACACCTTCATCCTATAGGCTTAAAATGTCGGAGGACTTATGACCCAAACCACTATCGTTTCGGACTTACCAGGATTAGTCCAACTGTGAGGTAAATTGGAATTGTAATAGAAGCTCTCATTTTGATGAACCAGATGAATATCGTCTTCGATGTGAATTTGCAATTTCACCCTTGAGAACTATTCCAAATTCTTCTCCTACGTGGCTGTAAAGACCATGTGATCCACCACCAGGTTGAATTGTGGTGAAAAACGGATGCATTCTCTTGTTCCTGGAGTTGATAATTAAAGACTCGATACGAGCGTTCCATCCTTCCAGGGTGATAGTCACTCTTTGGTCCTGGGGCAGCACTACTGGGTCATCATTTTCGGTTTCTACAAAGAAATCTGTTATCTTGGCCTGTAAAGCCTCAGATATTTTTTTTAGGCTGGAGATTGATGGGGAGACTTTCCCATTTTCCACTTGTGACAAATAAGCGTCAGAGCAACCGACCATTTCGGCCAACCTCTTAAGAGTCAGTTTATTACCGAGTCTTTGCGCCCGGATTCGACTCCCGATTTGCAGTTCGACGCTCATGGGACGGGAACCTTGTTGTTAAGTATTAATTAAATTGCAAAGTATGCTCAAATATTTTCTCTGTCAACAAATTTTTGGCAAAAAAAAAGCAATCCATTCTGGAGGATTGCTAAGAGGGTATGGTTAGGAGTCGTTGTTCGCCCTTTACTATAGCAACGCACGTGCCAAACCTAAAATATGTTTATTTATCAGGACCTTAACCATTACGCTTGCGGTAGCCAGCCCGTACGTCGCGCGTTTTCTTCGCACTTTTCTTGTCGTATTAATAACTGAATGAATTTTTTTCACACTATTGACTCACCAATCAAATCTATGCCGAATTTAGACTTCAGTTTTTGGAAAAATATCCGCTTTGCGCGACGCGTTTTGATGAATTTACGGTTTAGGCTTCTAGATCTTTTTGATTCTTGCAGCGAAAAATCCATCCATCAAAATTCCTATAGAAGGTGGAAAAGAGAAGAAAAACCCTTCATCAGTCAGAAATTTAGGGCTTGGAACTTCATGGGCCTCGATTTTATCTATGACAAAATCCGCGTGAGACGCCAGAAATTTTCCTATGACTTTGAAAGTTTCTTCTTCACTTATTGAGCATACGCAATACACCAATAATCCGGACTTCTTGACGGCTTTGGCGGCTTCAGACAAGATTATCAATTGCCGCTCAGCCATCTTATTCAATTCGTCGGGACTTACACGATATTTTGCCTCGCAGTTGTGTCTCAGTACTCCCAGATTGGAGCAGGGAGCGTCAACGAGAACACCATCGAATGCTCCCAATGAATTGAGAAAAGACGCCTGTTCGGCGTTCCCCCGGATTATTTTTACACACTCAACCCCGAGGCGTTTGAAATTTTTCCCGGCTTCCTCAAGACGCTTGAGGTTCATATCTACCAAAGTGATACTAGCCTGATTATTCACAATCGCAGCGATATGTGAGGATTTTCCACCAGGAGCGCCGCAAACGTCCAGGATTTCATGCTGTGGCTTCGGTTTAATCAATGTGGCTATTACTTGAGAAGCAAAATTTTGAATCGCAAAAAGACCTTCCTTGAAGCCGGGTAATTCTTTTACAGGGGCTCTCCATTTTGAAATCGTTAACGCTCCTAGGTTCATGTCCAGAACTTCGTACGTCAAACCCTCTTTTTCAAAATAGGAAATCAGGTCGGAAATGTTTGTCTTGATTGAGTTCACACGCACATTTAATTCCGCGCGTCGATTGTTGAATTCCAGAATATTCAGAGTTTCTTCCATCCCATATTCAGAAATCCATCGTTTAACCAACCATTCGGGGTGTGAATAATGAATGGTTAAAGAATTCGGCTCTCTCCCGGGCTTGGCGTTAAACATCTCAGTATTTACCAACACCGATCTGAGAATTGCGTTTACCATTCCTGAAAAAGCGCCTCCATACAAACCTTTTGCCTGTGAAACCGCCTCATTTACAATTGAATGGGCCGGAATTCTATCCAGAAAAATCAATTGGTACAAGGCGATTCTTAGAATATTCCGAATGTCGGATTTCAGTTTTTTAGGAGAGTTTTTAAGAAAAGCATTTATTGTTGAGTCCAGTCTCATTTTCCAGCGGATAGATCCATAGACAATTTCGGTAACAAGTGATCGATCCCTTTCCGATACAACTCTGTTAGAGAGAACATCCGCAATCGCATTTTCCGCATAACTGCCTTTGTCGCATTCATTCAATGCATTCAGAGCCAGTTCACGCGAGACGGTGACTGAAAAACCTCGGTTGGTCATTTGGCCTCAAACGTAATAGGCGCCAACTAATATTAAAAATTGGCTTCATGATCTTGAGAGAAACAAGAGACGGCTATGAGCCTCTGGCAATTAATTGCACGTGAATTCGCCAGAGGCTCAAGCATAAAAGACACTTCTATTTAGATTTATAACACTCAGTAGCCAGCCATTTTTTCAAGTCTTTCGATGCGGTTTTCAATAGGTGGGTGTGTTGAGAAGAGATTCGACATACCGCTTCCGAAAAAGGGGCTAACGATAAACATATGAGCTGTGGCCTGTTCCGCCTGCATAGGAACTCTTTCGACCCCTTTCTGAAGCTTGCCCAGCGCGCTTGCCAACCACATAGGATGTCCGCATATTTTTGCGCCGGTCTCATCCGCAATATATTCTCGAGACCTAGATATGGCCATTTGAATGACGGCAGCCGCAAGCGGCGCCAAGATCATCATCATCAACGAGCCTAAAAAAGAACCGCCACCTTCCCTGTTATCGTCAGACCTCCCGCCAAAGAGAAAGCCAAATTGCGCGAGGTACGTTATAGCGGCGCCGATGGTCGCGGCCACTGTTTGTATAAGTATGTCCCGATTTTTTACATGTCCGAGTTCATGTCCTATGACCCCTGCAAGCTCATCCCTACTAAGAATACTCAATATACCTTCAGTGACAGCCACTGCGGCGTGTTCGGGATTTCTACCAGTCGCGAACGCATTTGGAGAATCATCTGGAATGATATACACTTTCGGCATAGGAAGTCCTGCGTTCGTGGTAAGCTCCCTGATCAGGTTGTAGAGATCAGGAGCCTCGGCTTCGGTAACTTCCTGAGCATGGTACATCGACAATACGATTTTATCGCTAAACCAGTAGCTGCCGAAATTCATCGCCAAAGCGATAACCAGCGCCAGCGTGGCTCCATTTTTGCCTCCCAGGTATCCACCCAGGACTACCAACAAACCACTAAGAGCGGCGAGCAGAATCACTGTCTTGAGTTGGTTCATTTTTTCACTCCATGAATTATTATCTCAAAAATTAATGTAGACAATCGTTAAACGATTATGTCGTGTCCTTCCGTTAAGCTGGCGCCCGGTTTCAGTCTTTTTCCTCTAGCAAAGTCCGGCGCAGATATTCTTTTTTTTGAAGGCGCCTGAACTTCTTCAAGGCAATAAAGTCCTCGACCGGTTCCAACGAAAACTCCTTTTGATGTCACGTCAACTACAATCCCCGGTTGTCCATGCCCCTCAAGGGGGCTTCCTCTCCAAACCTTCACGATCTCGCGCCCCACTGTGAAGAAAGCGCCAGGCCAAGGATTCATGGCCCGAACTATTCTATCAAGGCGCGAAGCGTCCAAATTCCAATTCATCAATCCATCGGTTTTCTTTAGAAGTCTAGAATATGTAGCTCTGGACTCATCCTGAGGAACGGAAACAATTTCCTTTTTGGCCAGTTTCTTAATTGTTTCGACCATCAAAAAAGCCCCTTGTTCCATGAGCTTATCGTGTAGCTCACCAGCGGTGTCTCCTGGTCCTATTTGAACAATGCTTTGGGCAAGAATTTGTCCTGTGTCCATTCCGGAGTCCATGAGCATTACCGTGGCTCCTGTTTGTTCATCTCCTGAAAGCAGAGCAGCGGAAATAGGGGACGGTCCGCGATGCCTAGGAAGTAGAGACGCGTGAAGATTTAAACATCCCAGGGGTGGCAGATTCAAAACATCTTTTGGAAGGAATTTTCCGTAAGCGACGACAATGATGGCGTCAGGTTTCAGTTCTTTCAAAATTGCGAGAACTTGAGAATCTTTAAGATTTTCGGGTTCGTGACACGTGAGGCCCAAATCTTGGGCCGCCTGTTTTACCGGTGTAGCGGTTAATATTTTACCCCTACCCGTCGGTTTGTCCGCCTGTGAAAAAACAGCTACTATTTCGAATTCTTGGTAAAGGGCTTCGAGCGTCGGTATCGCAAACTGGGGGGAGCCCATAAACACAAGACGCAGTGTCACTTACCACTCCGTTGGGTTTTTTTTGCGCGTCTTTGATAAATGCTTCTCTTAAGTGCGGACGCATGGTCCAGGAGAGTTTTACCTTCGAGGTGATCTATTTCGTGTTGGAGCACTCGCGCCATGAGACCTTCGGCTTCTATCTTCACCGGTTTACCTTTTATGTCTACGCCTTCAACCTGAACACGCGCCGCTCGTTTGACATCGACGTTAAAATTGGGAACACTGAGACACCCCTCTTCCTTAAATTCTTCTCCGTCCGAAATTAATATTACGGGATTAATAATGATTGTTGGAGCCTTTCTTTTGTCTTTAGGCTCTGCGTACGCGTAGTGGATGTCGAAAACGATCAGTCTAATGAGTTCCCCAACCTGATTTGCGGCCAACCCTATTCCCGGAGCCTTATACATGGTATCTGTCATGTCTGAAGCCAGCCGGAGCACATCTTCGTTCAACTCTGTTACAAGTTCCGCTTTTGAAGTCAGTTTATTGTCAGGAGCTGTGACTATTCTAAGAACAGGCATATGTGAACCTTTCAAGGTTTTAATACATATGTCTACATGTTAATAAAACTGTCAAGCCGCGGTTTTTAAATGATTCCACGTAAGAAAAGCCTCTTGAATTGAAATGGAGAGATTAATTCACTGCGCCGGATTCATTAGCGAGGAATATAAAAACTGTGGCCGTTTGAGGATTCATTCAAGTTGTTACCTTACATATTCTCCAATCCTAATCTCTTCTGTGTTCAGACCTTTCGTAGCCGAGGAATTACATTGAGAAATGACTCCGGCAATATTGTTGTAACCTTTTTGTAGCGCCAGCGCATGAGCTGTGGCGCCATCGTTGTCTCTAACCGATGGGTCAGCGCCTGCCTGAATCAGAATTTTTACCAGAGAAATATTGTTGGTTTCAGTCGCCAGCATAAGAGCGGTTTGGTTGTTTCTGTCTCGGGCGTTTATATTCGCGGCATGAGCAAGTAAGGACAACGAGATTTTGGTTCGCCCGGCAAGTGAGGCCCACATCAAAGCGGTACGCGCAAAAGTTCCCCTTTGATCAAGATCTGCGCCTTTTGTTATAAGCAAATCGACTGTGTCATTTCTACCATTGATGGCTGCTTCAATTAAAGCGCTTTGACCCTTGAAATTCCGTGAGTTTACGTCCACTCCTTTACCGAGCATTTCTACTATTCGGGTGTTATTTCCTTCGGCGGCGTATCTTACAAACATGTCATTATAATTTTCCTGGAAAGTGTTTCCAATCGAAATCAGAGCCGCAACAAAGGCTGGCAAAACAACAAATAATTTTCTCAAATGATTCAAAGGCCTTACTCCTAATATACCGTGTCCGGTGACACATAATATTCATCTATACTTTAATATGTGAAAGCTGTGACCCTAAACTTGTTCCAGTAAATCATACAAATATTTGTTAGAAATCTCGCGCCCGATGTTTAGATATTTCATTTACTGAACCTTTCCTGTCGATTAATCTAGGTAATGTTTAAAATTTAAACCTACACATTACTAGGTGATTTTTGCCAGTTTTAGTGTGATTTTAACGGTGTATGTTGTGGTTTTCTGAATGTTTCAATTCTAGCTAGATCGAATTTGAAGGAAAAGGCGTTCATTTTCTTTTGTGAGCTAACACGGCAAGACGAGGCATTTAAAAGATCATGAAAATCAGCTCAGAAATACCAATGAACATAGAAGACAAAAGTATCTAAATCATAATCATAAACCACCAACTTTTTTACTGGAATTGTTTTGCATATTACATGTAGAATAGGAGGTATGAATTTGGGCCGAATTTCCTACAAGTTAATTGTTAAAAAGGACTTTTTTGAATCATGGCCCAAGTTTGGTTTTTGGGTAGTTCAAGGAAATTTGTCAAGTATTCATCATCCAGGAACAAAATGATCTTGACTTATTTGCTCAAGGAAAATATTTTGATTTTACCTGTATATTTTTTCAGAGTTTTATGGATTTTTACCTCGGATAATTGACCCTATAGCGGTAAACCGTCGAAACAAGAGCAAATGTCGATTTTAGTAATCTTTTTGTTCTTTTTCGGGATTCAACAATATTTTTGGAATAAGGAGAGTAAGAAATATGGAGAATAATGTCAGTCACGCTCTGTATATTTTGCAGGAGCCTGTTCAGTATATGGCTCTGAGTTTCATGGCATTAATGTACATCATCAAAATCCGTCAGATGCTCAAAAAACCGATCCCCCCAGAGAAGGCCGAACTTAAGGGAGACAGAGTAGCGGGGGCCTTGGAATCCCTGACTAACGTATTAAAACCCTGGAGCATGGAGAGCACTAGAAAAAATCCATTTTTTTACGCTGAATTCATGATTTTCCATATCGCTGTGGCCCTAACAATAGGCGCTACTTTTTTTATTCCGCTGGTGCCGTCTTTAATGACCCCGGCGGTGTCAAAGGTTTTCATGCTTTTTATGGGCTTAGCCTTCTTGATTGGCCTTCGTCGCATATACAGACGTTTGACCGTTCCTGAGATCAAAATCATAAGCAGTCCTGATGACTATTTTGCTATTTCGTTAATGACGGTCTTCTTTGCGGTAGGTTTCGTAGCCATGTGGATGTGGATCAATGGTAGTCCGGATACAGGTTGGATGTGGTTATTCTTTCTGTTGACTACTTTCTTTTTGTTGTACGTTCCGTTCAGCAAAATTTCCCACTACATCCTTTATCCATTCGGAAGGGTTAATTTTGGCCGGACTTTTGGTGGGCGAGGGGTCATAAATAAAGATGTTAAAAATCCGACCTGGAACCCCAAGTAGATAATTTTCATGAAAAACATTTCTCAATATTTGGAATAAATGGAGGGCATAAATGTCGGAGCACGGAGAGAAACTAGGGGCCAAAGAAGAGCGAAAGTGGCCTACCAAAACGGAATTTACCCCTGAGATGCTCGAAGAAATGGAAAAATTACTTCCGGGTACATTAAATCGAGTCGTTGCCGCTTCTTTGTCCGGTTGTATACATTGCGGGATGTGCAGCGACGCCTGTCATTACAGTGTATCGATACCGGAAGATAAAACTCTTGTACCCGCATACAAGGCGGATCGATTTAGAAAATGGTACAAAAGCAGGTACGACTGGATCGCTCAGGTGTTCCCTTCATTCGTGGGAGCGAAGAAACTAGATAAAGAACTTGCGGATGAAATGTATGACAAGCTATGGGGCGGCTGCACAATGTGCAGACGGTGCACTTTTAATTGCCCCATGGGTGTCGATTACGGGATGATGGTTCGCGCTGCCAGAAGCATCATGCAAAAGGTTGGGAGAGTGCCTCAGCATCTACAAGACACAGTGGATACTCATTATAACTGGGGAAATAACATGGCGGTTCCTCAGGATGAATTTGTTGAAACCATTGAATGGATAGAAGAAGAACTTCAGGACGAAGAAGGCTGTGAAAATTTCAAGATCCCTGTGGATAAGAAAGGAGCCCAATACTTCCTAACTCTTAACCCAAGAGAACCCAAATACTATCCTTTAACTATTCAGGCCACAGCCAAGGTATTAAACGCCGCCGGCGTGGATTTCACCATTTCTTCAAGATACTGGGATTTGACAAATTACGCATTGTTTAATGGGAATGACCCGGACGCTAGGCAATTTGCTCTCTGGCAAGCTGAAGACGTAAAGAGATTAGAATGTGAATACCTTCTTGCTGGAGAATGTGGGCACGGTTATCGCGCCCTGAGATGGGAATTGCCAAATTGGGTAGGTGGGGTTCCATTTAAAATCACTAGTGTTATGGAATTGATGGCTAAGCTTATCTTGGAAGGTCGTATTAAAACGGATAAATCAGTTTGGGATGGCCATAGAGCTACATATCATGACTCTTGCAACATAGCCAGGTCCGGTGGAGTAACGGAGGAACCTCGTATAGTTATACGCGCAGCGATCGAGGATTTTGTAGAAATGGAACACAACCGAACGAATAGTTTCTGTTGTGGCGGTGGTGGCGGGGCCTTGGCCATGCCCGAGTTTACCCCAAGGCGCATTGCTGCGGGAAAAATCAAGGCAGACGAAATAAAAGCCACCGGCGCTGATATTTGCCTGCAATCATGTCACAACTGCACAGACCAACTGAAAGAAATTATCGAACACTACCATGTCAATGCAAAAGTGATGAACTTGGCGGAACTCTTAGCTCCTGCCTTGGTGCTTTAAGAAAAATGGGAGAATCCGAGTCTCTTCGGAAGTTTTTAGACGTCTGCTAATGAACCTTTTGAAGAAATGATATTATTATTGCCACCATTGAACGGATCGTCTACCATGCTACATTTAGAAACGTAGGATCGGTTTTGGCTCTTGATTGTCGACAAGTCTGGTGATATTTAATCGCCAATAAAAATTAGGTCGACAGTTGAACACCAGGTTTTTTTTCGAAAAAAGTTTCTTTAGTAAATCCGTAAGCATAAGCTCGGAACTCTCCCAACCCAACCAAGGAGGTAGGCTATGGCAAAAAAGATCTTAATAATAGATGACGAACCAGACATGGTGACCTTTCTCTCAACTTTGCTTGAAGACAATGGATACGAAATCTCCACAGCATCGGATGGCAACGAAGGTCTAGCCAAGATTAAGTCCGAAAAGCCGGATCTTGTGAGCCTAGATTTGCTCATGCCAAACAAGACCGGGATTAAGATGTTTCGCGAGTTAAGAAAAGATCCTGAAATAACGTCAATTCCGGTGGTTATGGTGACAGGTTTCGCCACTGACGACACGCCTAACATGGATTTCAAGAAGTGGATTCACGAAAGATCAATTAGGCCACCGGAAGCTTATATCGAAAAACCTGTGGATAAGGACGCTCTGCTCAAGGAGATAAAGAGAATCATCGGTTAGAAAAGATGTTGGGTTTCAGATCACTTATGAAACCGTTGATCTATCATTCTCGGACCTTGTTCCTGATGGCGTTCTTGACTCGTGGAAGTTGTTGACGAAGCTTCCTCCACCCACAGCATATTACACCTTTTGATTAGGCGCTATGCTCAAGAACGTCATCCATTTTGTGACCAAATTTGCACGAAGCTTGAGCTTCAAGCTGAGTTTTTACGCCGGAATTGTGATGTTACTGGCGTTATTGATCTTCTCCTATCACTCTATTTCCTCTCAAGAAAACAGTTTAATCAAAAGAACCATTCGAGAATCGATGAAGGATTCGGAGGTTATCAAGGCCGCGATCTGGAACGGCATGATGACTAAGGAAAGGGGTGTCATCAGGCAAATTATAAACGCTATTGGGCTAACTGAAGGTTTCAAGGAAATCAATATTTATGATCAGAAAGGGGTTCTTCACTATACATCAAGACAAATAAAGACGCCTGTCCAGACGGACGGATTTGACGACCCTCTTTTGAACGATTTGAAATCAAACCCGAAAATAAGGCACAGAATTTCCAAGCACAGTTCGCTTATCTCTGTCGTTAATCCATTGTTAAACGCCCAGAGTTGTTCGGCCGCAGCATGCCACGCTCGTCCGGAGGACGACCCTATTCTCGGGGCGGTAGAGGTAAAAATTGGTTTGGAGGGGATAAACAGGGAAATATCTCAGGGCGCACGCAAGACAATTGTTTTTGCTACCCTTCTATTTCTCGTGGTTTGTAGCGTAAGTGGCGCAGTGGTGTTGGTATTCGTCAACCCTACGATTAGAAACCTACAGGAAAAAGCTTCGAAAATGGCCAGAGGGGAGGTACGTTCCTCGCCAGAAAGCCGGGGGCAACGATGAAATAGCTGACTTAGCCAGAGATTTCGATCGCATGAGTTTTCAAATAAATCAGCGAACAAATGAACTCGAAACCAGTCGAAGAATGTATAAATCGTTATTTGATGAGGTTCCGTGTTACCTGACAGTGATTGACAGGGATTTTCGTATCACGCGCGCCAATAGATCGTTTAAGTCCGAATTCGGAGACAAGGTCAATCAGCACTGTTTTTCGGGTTATAAGAATAAAACTTCTCGCTGCAAAAATTGCCCCGTAGAAAAAAGTTTCTATGACGGAGCGTCCCACCAGTCAGAAGAAGTCTGGAGCATCAACGGCAGTCAAACCAACGTAATAGTTAAAACCTCTCCTATTTTTGATGAAAAAGGTAAAGTTGAGGAAGTGTTAGAAATGGCTGTTGATGTGACGTTGTTGAAAAAGCTTCAGTTTAAGATAGAAAAAAAACGGCAGGAATTTCAATATCTGTTTGAAAGTGTCCCTTGTTATCTTACAGTAGTGGACAAGGATTTTAATATTATCAGAACGAACAATTTTTTTACGCGCGATTTTGGTCCAGGCGAAGGACAAAAGTGTTTCCAGGTTTACAAAAGCTTTGAAAAGAAATGCGACAATTGCCCGGTAGAAAAAACATTTCTTGACGGTTGTACCAACTACTCCGAAGAGGTTTGGAGGAAAAACGGAGAAGACACCTACATTATAGTCTACACGGCGCCCGTAACTGATGAAAATGGCGCAATTGTGGCTGTAATGGAGATGAGCACCAATATCACCGAAGTCAAAAGGCTTCAGGGTGAACTGGCCATTCTCGGGGAAACCATAGCTGGGATGTCTCACTCCATAAAAAACATTCTGGCTGGGTTGCAGGGTGGGGTTTATGTGCTTGATTCAGGATTGACCCGGAATCGCGAGGATAGGGTTAAGGCTGGTTGGGCTATGGTTAAGAACAATGTTGAGAAGATTTCGGATCTGGTTAAAGGGATCCTGTACGCTTCAAAAGAAAGAGAGCCTGAATACAAACTTTATGAGTTCGGTCAATTACTCACAGAGGTGTGTGATCTTTATGAAGCCAAGGCAAAAGATGAAGGTATTCAGCTCGTTCGAGATTTTCAAGGAACAATGTGTTCTTGTCTTATAGATCCCGGTGGAATCCACAGCGCTCTGTCAAATCTAGTCTCAAACGCCATACACGCATGCCAGACCGGAGATACCGAAGTCACCCACCGTGTCGTAGTATCAGGTCGAGTGGACACAGAACTCTTAACCATTGAAATTTCTGACGATGGGGCAGGCATGAGCGAAGAAGTACGCCAAAACCTCTTCACAAAGTTTTACTCTACAAAAGGATCGAAAGGGACAGGGTTAGGTCTGGTGATCACCAGGAAGGTAATACACGAGCACGGAGGAGTCATCAGGGCTGAGTCCCAATTGGGACAGGGATCCAAGTTCATTGTCGAACTGCCCATTAGAAAGGACACATCTCAAAAGGACATAAATCAGGAGAAGGAACTCAAAGTTTAGTAACTTTAGGATATCAAGTCAGGAGGAAACAAATGAACGGAATAGGGTTATGCGCACTTTTTTCACGACAAGGAGACTGGGCGTTTGATTACGCCTTGGAGCTTGCAAGAAAGCATCAAACAAAACTTAATATTTTTCATTTTCTTGAATCACCTTATACTCTTAGAAGAGACGTAGTTTTTGTGGATGCGGACAAAACTAAAACCGCTTCAGTGACGCCGGATCTAATAGCCCAAAAGGATAAAGAACTACGCATGGGTTATGATAACAAGCTGGGAGATTATGTTGACGTAGGGTTTCGTTTGTGTGAAGGCGTAAATGAAATTGAATTAAGAAGATGCTTCAAAAAGGGAGATTATGAAGTGTTAGTGATCGGTTATCAGTCGAAAGGAGCGGATTTCGGAGGCACGACGACAATAGAGGAGTTTTCAAGGAAATTTCATGGGCCAGTCGTGCTAGTGGGTCCGGAAGCTCCTGATATGTTCTATATCAATGATGCCGCTAAGAACGTTTTGGATCAACTTGACATCCCTGAAGGAAAGTGGCGTCTGGTAGATCGTGTTAAATAGTTTTATACCGAATTGATCGGCGTTAGTTTCCCGAATCGTTTTTCAGGCCGACTCTTTTATAAGCTTAATTTTCAAGAATAAAGGAGATCGGCCTTGAAAATGGCCTAACCAACGTTTTTTTAAAAAGGTGTGCCCTGTGAAATTTTCCAGCGCTGACGAATTTGAACTGCATGTTCACAAGTGTTTTAATAGAATGTTTGAACTCCTGATGAAAGTCGACTCCACGGTCAAGCAGGGAGCTGAACGAGAAGAAGAATCAGGTGATTTTGGCGTGATGTGCGACATGAGAGACTGGGTTGAAGAAATTATTTTACATTGCCATCTGGCCTGGCAGTACCACAGACTTTCCAAGGGACCGGCGAATCTGAACACATGGGATCACATCGAACAACCTAAAAGCGAAGACGAGAACTGAGCTTGTCCGGTTCTTCTGGGTCTTGATTCCGAATTTTTCCCACCATCAACATTCTGTCCTTCCACAAAAAATTTTATCGAGACACACTCGTAAATAATGGGTTAGTGTAGACTCAGACAGAAATCATGATTGGGGAGAGTCAGATCTAAATAAGGATCAAATCTTTAAAAGTATTGAAACTGAAAAGCCATGATGGCATATTTTATATCATTTAGACATGTTAGATTTTAGGGAACAATGATGGCACCTGCTGATACCCCAACACACCTGACTTCAGCGATGGAAGACTATCTGGAGGTTATCTACCATCTCGAACAGGAAAGCAGAATCGCGAGGGTCCGGGATATAGCCAATAGATTAGGCGTCAAGATGTCCTCTGTGAGTTCAGCTCTCAAGATACTAGGAACCAGAGGACTTATTAGATATGATCCACACCAGTTCATTACATTGACGGAAAAGGGAATTTCCAGAGCCAGAGAGATAGTTCGAAAGCACGAAATTTTGAAACGTTTTCTTTCAAGCGTCTTACAGATTAACGATAATGTCGCCGAAGATAACGCATGCCGCATAGAACATCATTTGGACCCCGAAGTAATAAACAAGTTGATCCGATTTCTTGAATTTGTTCAGACTTGTCCGGTTGATCAATCCAAATGGATGGAAACCAGCGCTGAATCATGTCATGATTGCCTAGTTTGTCTGGAACAGGCCCGAAGGAAAATTCTGGACAGGGCGACAGCGCAACGAGAAGCCCTTGAAGGCGGAATGACACTTGCCGAAGCCGCGCCGGGAACTCGAGTGGTCATTCAACAAATTCAGGGTCTTGAAGATTTTACGGAGAATTTGTCCCAAGAGGGGTTAACGGAAGGTGTTACTGTTGAAATCGAATTCCAGAAAGACCTTGGTCGTGATCTGAGCCTCAATATTAACGGCTATCACGTAAACATGAATAAACATGACGCCTCAAGGATTTTTGTCAAGCCCGTTTAGTCCAGAGTACACACTTCGGGCGCCTACCTGTTCGCTAGCGTCTTTTCTTCTAATAAAAATACCATTTCATAATAACGCTAAACGCTAAAATCAGTATTCCCGAAATCAGCAGATATGGACCAGATTTTATTTCTTCGGCGCGTTGTTCAGCATCGTGTCTTCCAGTGCAGCCTGCGTTACAGTTTTCACATCCACGTTCGTAAACCATTATTCTTCACCCCTTTACAAAAGTATTTTTAAAAATTAATCATTTTTAGTTGAAATGGGAATCGCGAGATCTCATTCCGATCATTGCCACCTCAAATCAATTCTTAATTTCTTGTATAATAAATACACTATATCAATGTATTAGAGTAATTATAGAATATATTAAAGTCATTATTAGATGTTGTTATGGACTATGTTATTGAATCATCTTTTTGATTATGCTATTATTTATTATATAGCAATCAGAACATCCTTGTTTGAATATTGCCTTGAACGGTTGCGAGCCTACTTTATTTGATCGCAAGGACCCCTTGTATGGTATCAAATGCACTTGAAAACAAACAATTATTCAAGAAAATTCCTGACACTGAGTTGAACCAGGCAAAATTCGGCCGAACCGAATTAAAAGCCATCGTCTGGCTTGGTTGTTCAATTTTCTTGCTGATATGTTTAGTGTCGTACGATCCTAGGGATCCTTCTTTCAATGTAGTGACTCGCCGATCTGAAATTCACAATCTTTGCGGTTTGATAGGATCACACATAGCTGACGCTCTAGCGCAGTTAATAGGTGTGTGTTCGTTTTTTATCCCATTTTTCTTTGCAATGACTGGAATCAAGTTACTGGCCCAATCCTCACCCAAACATACACGCCTTTGGGATTCCGTGAGTTTTCTCGTGTTAACTTTGATCCTTTGTTCATTGATAGACCGGTATTCCTCTTTGACAATTTTGAATTTTTCTCCCAATAACGCTGGAGGCGCAGTAGGAAGTCTTGTTAATGCTGGACTTTATAAGTTTTTTGGTCAGGCGGGGAGTCTTGTAATCAGTATAACTATTTTTATTATTTGCGTTTTGGAATTGACTAGAGGGTCCTTGATCAAAGTGTTTTTGTACTGTTTTCCGTCGGCTGGAACTCTCAACCTCTTGAATTTTGGGTTTCGAGAAAAACTGAGCTGTTTATTGAATAAGGCTTTCGTAGGGATTCGCAGTTCAATAAAACGTGCTATATCTCAACGACTCCATCAGGAACCGGCTCCGGTCACTATTCCCCAGGAGGGTTTGAGTCCTGTGTTGTTGGAGCGTGAGCCGCTTGAAAAACAAGCCCTTGATGTTTATGCGTGGGAAAGGCTTTCTTTCCTACCTAAGGACGAGATCCATCAGTCGATCGACGAGCAAGTTTCTGCAGGTGACCCTGAGACGTTTTGCCCTTCGCTATCAGCCGCCGTTGAAGGTGAGGTCGCAAGTAGAAAACATAATCCTATCCCCTGGAAATCTATCGATATAAAAGAATCGGATACTGAATTAATTCCCGATGAGAAAATTGAGTTTGGCGCCGCGCTGGAATCACAACAGATTGATGATTCCGGATACAGCCCCGATTTTTATGAAGAGAAAAAAATTGGGGACATAGATGATGACCTCAAGCAAAATCAGGCAAGACCCATTAAAGTTACAAAAAGGGCTGACGTAGACCTAGAGCCGATACCCGAGGAACAAACATTTTGTTCGACCCAGTCCGATTACCGACTGCCCCCCATAGATCTTCTAGATATTCCTGAGGTGTCAAAGAGATTTGTGGACGAAAAATTGCTGGAGACAAATGCGGCCATATTGGAGCAGAAACTGGGCGATCTTGGGATTAAGGGCCAGGTTGTTGAGATTCATCCAGGCCCGGTAATTACTATGTATGAGATTAGCCTTGCTCCAGGCATTCCGTTGAGAAGGGTTTTGAACACCAGCGATGATCTTGCTATGGCCCTTAAATCAGGCTCAACAAGGGTGGTGGCTCCAATCCCCGGAAAAGATACAGTCGGTATCGAGGTTCCCAATCTATACAGGGAAATAGTCTATTTCAGGGAAATTATCGAATCCTCGGTGTTCAAATCGAACACAGCCCCACTTAAAATGGCATTGGGAAAGCGGATTGACGGCGAACCTTTTGCAACAAGCCTGGCGAGAATGCCCCATTTATTAATTGCCGGGGCCACTGGAACTGGAAAATCCGTTGGTCTCAATATCCTTATTTGTTCATGGCTGATGACCTATTCACCCGATGAAGTCAAATTCATCATGGTTGACCCCAAAAAATTAGAGCTTTCCTACTATCAGGACATTCCACATCTGATTTATCCTGTTGTCACTGACCCGGACAAAGTACCCAAAGTCCTCAGTTGGGGAATAAGGGAAATGGAAAGGCGTTACGAACTACTCAGCAAAGCGGGCGCCAAAAACATTGAGAGTTATAATCAAAAGGTTCAGTCAGGCGTAATATCGACTCCCGAGGGAGAAGACGATCCGCAAAAACTTCCATACATCATAATTATTGTCGATGAGCTGGCTGAATTGATGATGGTGGCGGCAAAAGATATAGAAATTTCGATAGCCAGGCTTGCCCAGATGGCCAGGGCGGCTGGAATCCATTTGATCCTGGCGACTCAGCGTCCATCCGTTGATGTAATTACAGGAGTTATAAAGGCCAATTTCCCTGCCAGAATCTCATTTCAGGTTTCGGCCAAACCTGATTCAAGAACCATTATCGACACCGTGGGCGCTGAAAATCTGCTCGGCATGGGTGACATGCTTTTCCTGCCACCGGGGACATCGAAACTCCTACGATTGCATGGCGCTTTTGTATCGGAAAATGAAATAAGACGAATCGCTGATTTCACTAAAGCTCAGCGTTCGCCAGTCTATCTTTCCGAGATATCCAGCATAGTAAATGGATCAGACACAGGATCGAGTTCCGGATCTGAGGCGCTCGACGATGAAAAATATGATGAAGCTGTGGCGCTTGTAACAAGGATCGGCCACGCCTCCATATCATTGATTCAAAGACATATGAGAATTGGCTATAATCGCGCCGCGAGGATTATCGAGACAATGGAATCTCAGGGACTGATCGGCCCATCTGATGGGACGAGTCGACCTAGAGAGGTGTTGGCTTTGTCTTTGGAGAATATTCCCGACAGAGATCAAGCTATTCTATAGGCATTTTTTGAAAAGAACAGGGAAGGTTGTCTTCGTTGTTTAGAGGATGTCGCTTCCTAAAAAAATGTCAGGGCTCCATAATTTGCTCATTACTTCAGCTATTTGTAACGGATCGCTTCTCTGATCCTCAGAAAGATATGGGAATTCAAGAATACGCTTGTTGTCTGTCATTCGTTTAAGATCTTGAGCCGTGTACTTTTCTTCGGGTCCTTCTTTAATTTCGCCTTTCGACAAAATTACGCTGAAAATTTTAATATTTCTCTTTTCGAGAGATTCTACGCTCAAAAGAGTGTGATTGATGGTTCCCAGCCTAGCCCGAGCTACCAGCACAACTGGAAAACCCAGTTTTTCCAGTAGATCAATAAAGGTTCCCTTTTCTTCAATAGGGACAAACAATCCGCCTGCGCCTTCAACAATCACAAGATCGTGAGATTCTTGAACTGCTCTAACATGCTCCAACACATCCATGATTCTAAGGCGACTGTTTTGTAGAGCAGCCGCTCTGTACGGCGCAGCGGGCAACGAAAAGCGGAAAGGCGCCACATCATCCATGTTTAAGAGCATTCTGAGAGGCTCTCCAAAGGAAGTTCCCATCCTCGGGAAACAACTCTCCGTCTTTCATGGCGCAGCCAGTTTCCACGGGTTTTAGGGCTACACAGTCGATGTTGTTTTTCCGATAAAGGGCGGTCAGCCCCGCTGTGATTAGCGTTTTACCTACGCCTGTGTCTGTTCCGGTAACGAAGAGTCCCTTCATGTTTTTACGTCACACACTTCCTGAATGGATTCCCTGGTGGCCTTAACGATGATCTCAATTTCCTCGTTTTGAACAGACAAAGGGGGCATTAGCACCACCACATCACCCAATGGTCTTAGGATGACCCCATGCTGGCGAACATTACGAGTCACTTGCGCTCCCGTTCTGAGTTCCGATGGATAGGGTTTACGAAGTTTTTTATCCTCTACCAACTCTACTCCCACCATAAAACCACATTGTCTGATGTCACCCACGTGATTCAAATCCGCTAGACTTTTCCGAAGACAGTTTTCCAGAAATTCTATTTTTTGTTTTAATCGATCCAATACGTGGTCCTGGTCGAAGATATCCAGACACGCTCTTGCCGCGGCGCAGGCCAACGCGTTTCCTGTATAGCTATGCCCATGAAAAAAGGTTTTATAATCTGTATATGGGCCTAGAAAAGCCTCAAAGATTTTGTCGCTTACAAGAGTTGCCGCCAATGGCAAATATCCGCCAGTCAATCCTTTGGCCAAACACATTATGTCAGGTTTAACGCTCTCTCTTTCACAAGCAAACATGGCGCCGGTTCGTCCAAAACCCGTAGCCACTTCATCGCAAACAAGAAGTATGTCATGCTGTCTGCAGATGGTTTCTAGACCTTTGAGAAATCCTTGGGGGTGCACGATCATACCGGCGGCGCCTTGCACACATGGCTCCACGACTAGAGCCGCTATCTCATCAGCCCTTTTTTCCGCCAATTCCCTGAAGGCATTGAGGCATTTGTCTTTAAGCGCCTCTGGTGTTGAATCAGGGTTGTGATAGGGAAAAGGAGTAGGAATGACAAGAGTGCCAAAAAGAAGAGGATGAAAAATACTGTGGAAAATATCGATGGCTCCCAAACTTACCGAACCAATGGTGTCACCGTGATAAGCCTGATCCAATCCAACAAAAAGTTTCTTTTTTTCGTTACCCGTGTTTTTCCAGGTACCTGAAACGCAATTTTTAGGGCCACTTCAACTGCGGTAGACCCTGAATCTGAGTAAAACACCTTTGCCAGATTGGACGGAGTAATTGTAACAAGTTTTTCGGCGAGTTCTATCGAGGCTACGCTGCCCAAGCCCAGCAATGTGGAGTGAGAAAACCTGTGGATTTGATCTATGATGGCCTGGTCAATCTCATGTTTTCTGTGACCATGAATGTTGACCCATAAGGACGAAATACCGTCGAGATATTTGTTTCCGTTTGTATCGTAAAGGTAAATTCCTTCAGCGCGTTCTATTATCAGGTTATCATCGTTTATCCAGTCATTCATTTGGGTAAATGGATGCCAGATATATTTTTTGTCAAGAAGCGCCCAATCCTTCACCACTTTCTCCCTGCTAGCTCGAACTGCTCACGCTTCCGGAGAAGAGTTTCTGATCCAACCGGAAATCGCTAAACGAGTATGAAATAAATCCTAAACTTATGCTGACCACCAGACTAAACAGATGGTACACCGTCGCAAATGATACGGCTACCACAGCGCCTATTCCGAACAAGGCCAAGGCGTAACGACCCGCCGCGTGAAAAGTGCCTATGAAGCCCGGAGCAGAAGGAAGAGCCACTCCCAAGGCTATGAAAAGCTGAATGGTAACAGCGACAAGAAAAGGCGCTTTTACGGAGAACGCCAACAGGAAAAGGTAAGTTGTGCTTGAAAATAGAAGCCATAGTGTTACGGAATAAAGAAAAATAATCAAAGCCTGTTTTGGACTCGCCATGATACCCAGACCATCTATCAGCTTTTCGGAAACACTTTCCAAAAATGCTCCTGCCCTATGTGGAAACACAGAGAAGATTTTTCGTAAAATCGAAACCGTTTTGTTTCGCCGCACTAAAATCATGACGACCAGGACATAGCCGAGAGATAAGGCAAACCAGCAGAGCCTCACCAAAAAAAGAGAATTTTGGAGGAGCATCGGGAGTTTTTAATAAGACCACCCCAAGAAGTAACAACAATCCTGAAAGGTCAAAAAATCTTTCAACCAGGACAGCGCCGAATACACTTGAAAACGAGGCGCCTTTTTGCTGAAGTAAGTAAGGACGGACCAATTCACCAAGTCTTGCGGGCATAATCATGTTGGCGGCCGCCCATATGTTCAACAAATCCCAGAGAGATCTTATGCTTAAAGAACAAAAGGGGCTCAGAATAACGCCAAATCTCATGGCCCTCACAAACTGGCAGGCTAGAGCTAATAAAAGACAAGGGGCCAAGATACCAGACCTTCATCTGTTTGACCCCATCTTCCAAATCAGCCAATGAGATATCACGAAAGGTAAGCCACAGGAAAAAAAGACCTACGACTCCCCCTACAATTATAAGAATATTCCGTTTAGAATTTGAATCTCTGCCCTGTAGCGTCAGCCATTTCTAATTCCCAATTCTTTTTCAAAGTAAATTATTGTAGCCCTTAAACCCTCCTCCAGCGGAGTCTTCGGCTCCCAATTGAGAGCTTTCTTGGCCAAGGAAATATCAGGGCGTCTTCTGGTAGGGTCATCCTTGGGTAAGGGTTTGTACACGATTTTGGATTTGGATCCTTTGATCTGCGCCAGTATTCTCTCCGCGAGTTCCTTAATAGTCACTTCATGGGGATTCCCCAAATTGATCGGGCCTGGCTCATTGCTGTCCATTAATTTCGTCAATCCCGTTGATCATGTCAGATATAAAGCAGAAAGACCGAGTCTGGGACCCATCTCCATATATGGTGATGTCCTGTCCCTGAAGGGCCTGACAGATGAAATTGCTTACAACTCTACCATCGTTGGGCAACATCCTCGGGCCATAGGTATTAAAAATTCTGGCTATTCCCACATTGGTGTTGTTGTAATCTCGATAGCCTACAGTAAGTGTTTCCGCTGCTCGTTTGCCTTCATCATAGCAAGCTCTTGGTCCCACAGGATTGACATTGCCTTGATAGGCTTCGGTTTGCGGATGGATTTCCGGATCTCCGTAAACTTCCGAAGTCGAGGATAAGAGAAATCTAGCCCTTATTCTTTTGGCCAGACCCAGCATGTTAAGAGTTCCTATAACTGAAGTTTTTAGGGTTTTGATGGGATTGTTCTGATAATGAACAGGTGAAGCGGGACAGGCAAGATGATATATTTCATCCGCTTCCAGAAGGATGGGAACAACAACATCGTGCCTGATAAACTCGAACTTCTCGTTGTCTCGGAAGGTGGCTATATTTTTCTTGTTTCCAGTGAACATGTTGTCAATGCACAATACCTGATTGCCTCTTACTCAAGAGGTTCTCTATTAGATGGCTTCCGATAAACCCTGCTCCACCAGTCACGACTATTATTTTCATATAGTTCTCCAGGAGAATTTTTTGAGAGATTGTCGGATTACAAAGTGAGGACTATCTAATTGACATACCATTTTCCAGCCTTTATGACAAAGGTATAAAAATCATTAATTATTCTTCATTATTAGCCGAGTGTGTTTTATAATAAATGGGATTAATCGAACTTGCTGCCATAGAAATGAACTATTTTTCCACTAAAAACACCGTTTTCGTATTTTCAGGAGCTTTCTTCCTGATTTATGCGCTATTTATCACATATCTCACCGGTAATATAGGTTTTGAAGGGGATGACTGGTGGATTTTCAGTTGGCCGTACTGGAATAGTTTCCCCATGTCACTTTGGTTATACGCCAAAGAATTGTTAAGGCCGCTGGAAGGTGTTTATTGGATAAGTCTTTTTGAATTGTTTGGGTTTAACAAAATTGTTTTCCATTTTTTGTCAATATGCTTACTGGCCGGCGCTTCCCTTCTTATGGGAGCCTGTTTATACAATGTTTATCCCGAGCGAAAAGCATTTGTCGCCGCGTCCATTTTTTGGGCTTTTTTTCTTCCGACAGTGTCATGTCTCACATTTGTTGTTACTACTGACAATTCCCGCTTGAGCTTGTTGATTTTTTGGGCGTCAGTCCTGTCCTTTCAGAAATGGGCAAAAAACGATTTGTCATGGATGGGGTTGATTCTTCCGGTTTTGCTTTACGTGGCCGCTTTTTTTACTTACGAAGCCCCGAGTTTTCTTATTTTCACCATGCCTTTGTTTGTTATTCCTCTTTATGAAACCAAGCCGCAAAATGCATTGAGAGGCATTTTTTTTGTTAAAATGGCGTGCGGGACTCTAAGCGCTTTTTCCATAGCCTTGTTGATACGTTTTCTGGTCTTGAAAGGGGGGGCTGTATCTCATAGTGATCTGTTCCCTTCTTTTGAGCTGATCGTTTCTTATTTTGCTCTTCTACCCTGGTATTTATTCGGTGTTTTTGATTTTTCTTATCTGGCTTGGCCTTCTATTGCCTTAGGTTTTGCTGTTTGCCTTTTTCTATGCGTTTTCCTGTTATATCTTGAAAAAAAGCGGTTAGAGTTTCCAGAAGATTCAGTAGAACCTTACTACAAAAAGAAATTTTTACATAATTTTGATGTCGGTCATGATCATTTCATTGGGCGTGGCCCCGTATCTTTTTGCAGGCTATGGGTCTGTAGCTCCAAAAATCGCAGACACTGTTCGGGCAAAATATGGTTTTCTCCCAGGTGGGTATACAGCGTGGTTCAATTACAATTGGTCGAGTAGAATATATTCTTCAGCTTCTTTTGGCATGGCAATATTGTTAGCTTTTTTCATGACCCACTACAGGGATAATAACAGACGTGTTTCAGCCACAATCCTAGGGGTTGTTTTTCTGGGTTTCGCTGTCGCTTTTCATGTCGGCCTGGTCACTGACTGGAGGGAAGCGGCCCAAATAAGGAATTCCCTATGCAAGAGTCTGATTTCTCAGGTTCCGGATGTTAAACCAAAAACGAATTTTCTCTTTGTTGACCTGGAATCATTCCACAAGAGAGCGGCCATCTTTAGAGGGTGGAATGGGTTACGCGAACTGATGAAAATGCTCTATGACAGCCAGGATCTTGGGGCCTATTACGTCTACAAACGCTCCTTGATCGCTCCAAATGAACTTCATCAACAGGCTGTATATTATCCAAAAGGCTTTGTGAGCCGCGGGGTAAAAATGGATAAACCTCTGCCGCCGGATTCTCTTGTTGTTTTAGATAGAACTGGTTCGGATCTCGTTCTTCTAGACAGTTTGGGCCGCGATGACGGATTGGTTTCAAACGGCATCAAATGGGTCGGGGTATCTTCATTCACTTCTAATATTGACAGGATATTGCCTTGGTCTGATACGCTAACGCTACCTCAAGAACCGGTCCAAAACGCGTGGAGCAGCGGTTTGATTGCGACACTTAATCTTTATCGGCTTAATTTGAGCTACAAGATTCGCAATAAATGGATTTACACAGGTTTTTTCAAACAAAAACATTTGACCGGTTTCAAGTAGAATTTACTTCCTTTACAATCATCCCGTTCAGAAAAATTAAACATGTATTGACAATAGCCTGTGCGAGGGTTAAACATAAGTTTGACGTGTCTAACAAAGGTAGCCTTAGCGCATTTTGCAAGGCCAAATTTGGAGATTTGGTTATGACTCCTATAATTTCCCAGAAAAGATGCATTGATTGCTCCGCGCTTAGAGACCGAAAATGTATCGCTGAAAAAACAGTCAAACTGTCACATTATAAACCAGGTCAAAAAGGTAAAATCCTCCAGATTTGTGGCGATCCGGATTTCAGGCTTCGCATGATGGAAATGGGATTTATCAGAGGAGCAGAGATTGAGGTTGTCAAATACGCTCCTTTAAGTGATCCGATGGAATTCGTGATCAAAGGTTATCATATAACGTTAAGAAAGAAACAGGCGTCACATATCTTGATGGATGAACCCGACCTGGTCTTGCGTTCTGCAAGTTAGTTTTCCCATTCACGGAAATGTATAAAATTAACATTAATCCGTTTTGTCGTTCAAAAAGGACGAATTTATTAATAGAAAGTTACGATAGTAGCCTAAGGATATTATATGCAGGGAAAAATCACCGTTGCTCTGGCCGGAAATCCCAACGCAGGTAAAACAACTATTTTTAACGCGTTAACGGGGGCTCGTCAGCACGTCGGAAACTGGCCGGGTGTTACGGTTGAAAAGAAAGAAGGAACACTCCGACGTAGTGGTCTTGATATTCACATTGTCGATCTGCCGGGAACTTATTCACTAACGGCTTTTTCTTTAGAGGAAATAATTGCCCGTAATTTCATTGTCGATTCTTCGCCTGACCTGGTCATAAACGTCGTTGACGCTTCAAATCTCGAAAGAAATCTTTACCTCTCCGTGCAGTTATTGGAGATGGGGTGCAAACTGGTGGTGGCCCTCAACATGATTGACGTCGCCAATGGACGTGGAATCAAAATTGATGAGCGTCATCTATCTCAACTTTTAGGAGTTCCAGTAGCCCTGACCAATGGCAAGAAGGGCGTAGGGCTCGATTCTTTGCTCGAAAAAGTGGCTTCAGAAGTTGGAAGAAAACAGGAACCGGAAGAGTTTTCCAGGCTTACTTATGGGGCTGAGGTGGAAGAGGAGTTAAGCAAGATTCAGCCGCTTTTTTCATCTGAAGTTTTATTCGCGAACGGCGTAAGTTCGCGTTGGATCGCAGTAAAGTTGCTTGAAGGCGATTCTGAGATTCTTAAGAAAATAGATAACCTGCAAGATAGGGAGAAAATTATTGAGCAGGTCAATAAGAGCCGATCTCACTTGACTGATATATTTGGTGATAGTCCCGAAATTGTGCTGGCTGACGCGCGATATGGATTCATATCCGGCGCTTTCAAACAGTCGGTTCATGTTGAAAGAACTGATAGAGTCAATCTTAGTGAATCCATCGACAAAGTCCTTACAGATAGATTAATCGGACCGTTCATATTATTTGCAGTTTTGTATGGAGTTTATTCTTTTACCTTTCGTGGTAGTGAACCGCTGGTAGCATATTCCGAAGCTTTTTTCTCCTGGTTGGGGACAATTTTTTCAACTGTTCTTCCTGAGGGACTTCTGAAGTCTCTAGTCGTGAATGGGATAATAGACGGCGTTGGAGGAGTGCTGGGGTTTACACCTCTTATAGCATTCATGTTCTTTGCCATCGCAATACTCGAAGACACTGGCTATATGGCTCGAATTGCGTTCATGCTCGATCGGGTCTTAAGGGGTTTCGGGCTACACGGCGCTTCGATGTTGGCCCTTATGGTGTCCGGCGGAATTGCCGGTGGGTGCGCTGTTCCGGGTATTATGGCTACACGAACCATGAAGGAACCCAAAGAGAGGCTGGTTACTATTTTGGTAGCCCCCCTTATGAATTGCGGCGCCAAATTGCCGGTATACGCTTTATTGATAGGGGCTTTTTTTCCTGGTGATCGAGCGTCCACAATGTTCGTTCTCACCATCATATCGTGGGGAATGGCGCTTACTGCCGGTAGAATAATCAGATCGACCGTTTTATCCGGTCCATCTGCGCCCTTTGTCTTGGAATTGCCCCCTTATAGAGTTCCTACGTTACGCGGGCTCTTAATACATACATGGGAAAGAACCTGGATGTACGTTAAAAAGGCCGGGACCACTATATTAGCGGTTTCCATATTGTTTTGGGCCTTGATGACATTCCCGGGGCTCCCCGAGGAGACTAAACACGTTTTTCAGGAAAAACAGAGCGTCTTGACCTCCAAGTTTTTGGAAGATCCGGAAGTGGCTAAAATTTTCCACAATGAAACTGATCTCGAAAGTTTTGAGAAATTTCTAAAGACCCGGAAAATCGACACGACAAATGAAACGTTTAAGACTATGGCTTTCGTTTGTAAAATCAAGGGGAAAACAGGCCCAGACTCCAGATGGGATTGTTTCAAATCCGCGTGTCCAGGACATTGAAGTGTCTGTTGGGACTAAATACGAAAAATTCCGAAGCGAGTTCTCTGCATTGGCAAATGAGGAACAAAGCCTCAGGTTAAAAAATTCAATTGCTGGCAGGATGGGGTCTTATCTCGAGTGGGTTTTCAAACCGATTGGTTTTGACTGGAGAACCAACGTAGCCTTGCTTGGTGGATTTGCGGCGAAAGAAGTCGTTATTTCCACCCTTGGAACAGCCTACAGTCTTGGCTCGGTAACTCCTGAACAATCTTGGAATCTCGCTGAGCAGCTTAAGAAAGAGCCGGGATGGAACCCGCTGAAGGCTTTCACATTGATAATGTTTGTCATGTTATACGCTCCCTGTTTTGTCACTTTGGTAGTTATTCGGCGAGAAACTGGAAAATTGCGGTGGACATTGTTTGCCATGGTTTATACTACCATGCTGGCTTATGCAGTGGCTTTCATCGTTAAAACCGTGGGGACATTTCTGGGAATCGGCGTCACCTGATTGTTCGACGCTTGAGGAAGTTAAAATGTGGCAGGAAATACTTGTAGGATTGATCGTATCGCTGGCTGTCGTTTTTGTAGCTTACAGGTTTTTCAGAAACTTCTGGTCAGGTTCTTCCCAGCAACCGGGCTGCTCATGTAACTGCGCAACGTCATGTTCTGAAAGGAAAAACTGTTCGGTAGCCCCAGATCTCAATCACTCTGACACTTTCGTAAAATGATTGATAGACCTGACGGTCACTGTTTATAGAATAAACGCCATCAGTTTTTTTACTCACGTGTCCCATAGTGATGATATAACCCAAGGGCAGAACACGCCGAGTTAGCGTCTTATCGTCTCTCGGTCTTTCATTGCCTTTATTCGTCGGTATCGGTTTTTAGCACCGCAAGAAAGGCCGACTGAGGGATGACAACGTTACCGACCTGTTTCATTCTTTTCTTGCCTTCTTTTTGTTTCTCCAACAATTTCTTTTTACGAGTTATGTCTCCGCCGTAGCACTTCGCAAGAACATCTTTTCTTAGAGCCGAGACGGTCTCCCTCGCTATTATTTTGCCCCCTATCGCTCCCTGGATTGCTACTTTGAAAAGTTGGCGGGGGATTTCTTCCCTAAGTCTTTCACACGACTTTCTGGCCTTTTGATATGCTCTTTCTTTGTGGACAAGCATCGAAAGGGCGTCAACCTTTTCGCCCGCGACCAAAATATCGACTTTGGCCAATTCTGTTTCCCTATAATCCAGGAATTCATAGTCAAAAGACGCATATCCACGCGATACGGATTTGAGGCGGTCATAAAAGTCGAACAAGACTTCAGACAAAGGTAGATCAAATGTCAGTTCCACTCTGTTGGAATCCAGATAACTCATATCTTTCTGAATGCCTCGTCGATCTATGCATAGGTTGATTACCGGACCAAGGTGTTGCTCTGGTAATATTATCGAAGCCCTTATAAAAGGCTCTTTCGTTTTGTCGATGAATGTCGGGTCCGGATATTTTGCCGGATTGTCTATCACTGTTTCGGTCCCATCTTTCGAAACTATAATATATTGAACAGATGGCGCTGTGAGGATCAAAGAAAGATCAAACTCTCGTTCGAGGCGTTCCTGAACAACCTCCAGGTGAAGTAGCCCCAGGAACCCACATCTGAACCCGTGTCCCAAAGCTGTGGAGTGGTCTTTTTCGAATGTTAAAGAAGCGTCATTGAGTTTTAGTTTGTCCAGAGCGTCCGCAAGTTCCTGGTACTCATCCGAAGAAATCGGATAAAAAGATGAAAAGACAACAGGTTTGACAATCTTGAATCCTTTGAGAGGTGTTTTGCAGGGATTGTCTTCAAGGGTTACGGTATCCCCTATTCTTGTATCGGTTACAGTTTTTATCCCTGCTATAATGTAGCCTACCTGGCCTGCAGACAATTGTTTTTCCGGTTTGCGTTCAATCAGAAAAATTCCTGTTTCTTCAACTCGATAATTGGCGTTATTTGACCAGAGTCTGATTGTTTGACCCGGTTTTACCGATCCATCAAATACCCTTAAATGCACCACAGTGCCTCTGTACGGGTCCCAGTGGGAGTCAAAAATCAGCGCTTTGAGAGGCGAATCAGCGCTTCCTTTAGGTTCCGGTATTTTTTTTACTATCGCCTCCAAGACATCTTTTACTCCTATTCCCTCTTTTGCGGAAACAGGTATGGCCGTGTCCGGATCTAACCCGAGATCTTTCATGATCTGATGTTTTACCCGGTCAATATCAGCCGAGGGCAAATCAATTTTATTGATAATGGGTATGATTTCGAGGTCCTGCTCAACTGCCATGTAAAAATTGGCAAGAGTTTGCGCCTGGATTCCCTGGCTTGCGTCAATGACCAGCAGGGCCCCTTCGCAGGCGACCAGAGCACGTGAGACTTCGTACGAAAAATCGGCGTGACCGGGTGTGTCAATAAGGTTTAACGTATAATTAAGACCATCAGAAGCTGTGTACGGCAGCGCAACCGACTGACTTTTAATGGTGATTCCACGTTCTCTTTCTATATCCATCGTGTCCAGCATTTGATCGTGGAAATTGTGTGTCCCCACAACGCCGGTGATTTGGAGCAAGCGATCCGCTAATGTAGATTTGCCATGATCAATATGCGCTATTATGGAAAAATTTCTAAGTCTATCCATCAAGATCTCCAAAAATCGGAAGGATTCCGCCTAACCCGTAATTTAAGAGCAAATTATAATCGAGTCGAAGTTTAGTGTGAAAAGGTATTCTTTACAACTTCGGATTTGGAAAGAAACAGCTCATGGGCGCCTAATTGTGACGAGTAAGTTCCCAAGATCCCTTTTAACGGGACATGGAATGTTTTGCCTCGATCGGATACCAGCATAAGATTTGAACCTGAAATCGTCAAACCCAAGCATTTTTTATCTGGAGGCGCGATCTTTTTTCTTGAGGCTTGAAGTAGATTTGATCCCTGCAGCATCCGACTGAGAGAAGCGTTATATATGATCGCATTCACCGGCGATTTGTTGAGTTCTATGACTTCTCCATTCAGCACGACCAGACCTGACGGAAAACCGCCGTTGGTGTAAGAGCCAATGACTCCTCCTAAAATAGAGCCTTTTTCGATTGCTTTAGCAGGATCGACTACATAGGTTTTTCTTGTATAAAGATAATTTGCTACTAGCCACACCGTTTTGTTGTTCCAGATTGTAGTGGCCATAGCCGTCATTCGCAGATAACCAAATGGGATTGTTAGCGATATGATGGCCTTGCGCGAAACCAGGGAAGCCTTTAGATCGATGCCCATGACCAAACGGGTCGTGGTGTCGGCTATTAATAATGTTTCTCCATCAAGCGCCAATTCTTCGCATGCCGGTTGCACATAGGCCGGAATTTCGAAACTCTTGCCGTCAAATGATCCATCCGTCTGGATTATTCGAATTTCCTTGGACCCGTCTCCGTTTTCAAATAGCGCTAACCATTGATCGTTCCAAGCGCCAAAAGATAGAATCTTGGAATTTTCTTCCGGTCCAAAAATTGTTTTCCCTTCTTCCCAATTCAGCGACATATTAGGTCTATCCAATATGGCTCTAATTGGGACCCAATTGCCATAAACCAGAATAGCCGTCAGAACAGTGAAAGGAATCCCTATGTTCAGAAAATAATTCAGCGAGCCTGTGTACACATCCCCTGAACTGAATCGCTCTGGTGAATCGAACTTCTTACGTATTCCGGCCTTTAGCCGAACATATCCGATCAGTACTTCTATGAGCATCACACAGGAAAAAAAACTCATCAGAAAAGAAAAATAATTGACGGATGAAAACGCCCAAAGCCCATAGGTCATGTAAAGGAAATATTTACTGGTAATAGTGATTCTGGAGCCAATACCCATGACATTTATTATGACTCCGAAAACCACCACAATGAGGTACAGACTTATGTAAGCTGCGCCTATCAACGGCTCTACCAGATGATGAAATATTGCGAGCATGGATACCACAACCATGCCGAACTGATCACATACCAGATCAGTAAAAGCCCCTGATTGAGAAGCCTTATCAAGATTTCTAGCGTAAGCTCCATCAAGACCATCAAAAATTACATGACCAAGCAAAAATATTGAGGCCAACCAGGGTTTTCGTAAAAAATACAGAATAACTCCTGCGAGAAGAGCAATGCCGACATAGGAGATTGTGTCCGGAGCGAGACCAATTTTCTTAAGAGGAGGGAATATGGCTGAGGTAAGGCTGGTTCTCTTTTCCGCAAGCCATATCTGAATCCCGCGCTCTTTGCCGAAATAGTTGAAAAAGTCTGATTGAGGCGGAGTTTTAAAACTTACTTCATTATTTTCTTGCCAATTAGGCATACCAGTTTGGACCCATCACAAATTTATTTTTATTGCTTCGGATATAGATTTTATCTCATCCATAATACCCGGGACCGGTTCCCATGCGCTGATGGTCAAGCCATCCCCGTAATTTCTAGGCACCACGTGTATGTGCACATGGGGCACGACCTGATTGGCTGCTTTACCGTTGAGCTGCATGACATTTATTCCATCAGGTTTTAGGGTATTTTGAACCGCTTTGGCCACTTTTGTCACGACACTTCCCAACCACCCATAAATTTCAGGCTCCATTTCAAGAATTGTTTCGTAATGTTCTTTGGGAACAATCAAAACGTGACCTTTATTTAAAGGAGCTATGTCCATGAAGACCAAGGCTTTTTGATCCTCATAGATTTTTACGCACGGAATTTCTCCTTTTATAATCCTGCAAAAAATGCAATCAGCTTTATAGGCCATAGAATTGACCTCCTTTTCAAATGCCGCGTTTTGATTAATTGGGTTAATCGTTTAAATGTTCAAACAGTACAGAACTTAAATACCGTTCTCCAGCGCTGGGCAAAATAGCAACGATGGTTTTCCCTTGAAACTCTTTTTTCCGGGCCAACTTAATCGCAGCGTACACAGCGGCTCCGGAAGATATGCCACTCAGAAGCCCCTCTTCACTGGCCAATAATCGAGCGTAATGGATTGCTTCATCACTGGAAACTTGCTCAACATCGTCTACAATCGACAGATCCAATACCTCGGGAATGAACCCGGCGCCAATTCCCTGAATCCGGTGTGGACCAGGCGTAAGTTCTTTTCCTGACATCGCCTGAGTGATTACGGGGCTTTCTTCAGGTTCGACAGCTACAGAAACGATTGATTTATTTTTCTTGTGTTTAATAAAGCGAGACACACCAGTAATAGTCCCTCCCGTACCAACACCGCTGACAAAAACATCGATTTTACCATCTGTTTGTTCCCATATTTCAGGACCTGTGGTTTCCTCATGAGCCTTTGGGTTTGCTGGATTCAAGAATTGTTGAGGCATAAAAAACTTTCGGGGATTACTTTGAACGATCTCATCAGCCTTTTGCAGAGCGCCTTTCATGCCTTTTTCCCCTTCCGTCAAAACCAGACGCGCCCCGAACATTCTGAGGACTTTTCGTCTTTCAACACTCATGCTATCAGGCATCGCCAATGTCAAAGGGTAACCTTTTATCGCGCATACGTAAGCCAGGCCAATCCCAGTGTTACCGCTGGTCGGTTCAACCACTTCCATACCTGGTCGTAGAAGTCCTTTTTCTTCAGCGTCCCGTATCATGTAAACCCCTATTCGGTCTTTGACTGAATAGGCAGGATTTCTACCCTCGACCTTAACCAGTATTGTGGCTTCCTGAACTCCTTCGATTTTGTTCAGTTTAACTAATGGAGTAGATCCTACGGCTTCCGTGTTGTCCTGGAAAAATTTTACCATTTCTCCCTGCTCCCTGTTTTTGTTCTCCTGCCTGTTAATTGTTTAGGTATCAATGACACCTGGATCAATCTCCTGCGTCTCTACGAAATCGCATATCGGGTAGGATCCAGGACTTCAGCGTCCTCGAAACCCCGTTTACGTAAAAGACAACTTTCGCAAGCCCCACATGCTTCACCAGTATCAGAAGGGTCATAACACGAATGGGTCAAACTATAATCGATCCCCAATTCCGTGCCCGTTTTAATTATCAATGCTTTGGACATCTTAATCAAAGGGGTGCGAATTTTCATTCTCATTTTCCCTTCAACAGTCTTCTGAGTAGCCAGGTTGGCCATTTTCTCGAAAGCGTTTATGAACTCTGGGCGACAATCCGGATACCCCGAATAGTCTAAAGCATTTACCCCAATATATATTTCTTCCGAACAGGTCACTTCCGCTAATCCTATGGCAAAAGCTAGGAATATGGTATTTCTTGCCGGTACATATGTGATCGGTATCGATGAGCCTATTTTCTCGAACGCCATGCCTTTGGGAACTTCCACGTCGCTGGTCAAGGCGGAACCACCGATTTTTCTCAAAGGTATTTCAATTATCAGGTGTCGCAGCGCTTTAAAATGTTCCGCTACTTTTTTAGCGGCTTCCAACTCAATTTTGTGCCTTTGACCATAGTCAAAACTCAACGCGTATATGTCAAAACCATCCGCTTTGGCGATAGCCATTGTGGTTGTTGAGTCAATTCCTCCTGATAATAAAACTACTGCGGATTTTTGGACCATAAGTCCTTCCGTTCCTTATATTTTCCGTTTAATCAAATTGTCGGCGCTAATTTTGAGACTTCTTCCGGTCCAAATTCCAGGATCTTAAAAATGGCCAATTCAATCTCAACTGTTTCCTCTTTCATAATTAATAAACGTTTCCTGGCCTCAGGGGTTTTGCCGTATGTGTCTTTCAGATAAACAAATCTGTTTTCCAGACTCACTATTTCATCGTGAATTACACGCTTGTCCGAGTAAAAAACTATATGTTCCTCTGCTACCGGCCGATTTTTTTCTCCTTTTATGACCACATGCTGTTCGATTATACGGGCCACTTCAGGCAGACCTTCTTCTTCCAGAATTTGTCCGCCTACAACATCATGGTTTTTGGAGCCCGAAATAATACAAGGGTACTTTCCAATGTCATGAAGAAGGCAGGAAGCCCTTAACAGAGACATGTCGACTGAATATTCTTCCTGGGTCAAACTATGTCCAATGAATCGGCCGACCTTCCATACCATTTTACAGTGACGTACAATGTGATCCGGCGTGGAGTACTTTCTCAAAAGAGCGAGGCATTCCGCTTCCTCGGGAATAGCGATCAATGAATTCATGTCCCGCTGTAATCCTCCTCACGGCTTTAATTACAGACAGTTTAACGTCGACTAGTTTCAAATTCCTCGATGAGCTTAGTCTTTTTCAGCGTCTTTATATTCATCAAACGCAAAGGTTAAACTGACGATGCCATCCGCGAAATGCTTGTGTATCTTATATGGAACTTTTTCATATACTTTTAGCATTGGTTGATTTGAAAATAACACGTCCGCCTTGAAGCCTTTGATTCCTCTCTCCTTGGCTATTTCAATCAAATAATTGAGTAAATAGGAAGCTATTCCTCTCCCTTGATAACTTTCGTCTACCATGAATGCGCTGTCTGCGAAACCCTCGCCTGGTTCGACCATATATCTTGCTTCAGCTATCATTTTTCGATTTTCACGTGGACCTATAGTAACTACAAGAGAAACTCCTTCGTCTTGATTCAGATTTATATACGCCTGAACATTCTTGTGAGGCATGCTTCGTTTCGGGCTAAAGTATCTAAAATAAACCGAACTTTCGGAAAGGTTGTAAAATAAGTCTCGCAGCATGGTTTCATCAGTCGGTCTAACCGCACGAATGTGACATTTCAATCCATCTTTAAATATGTGATCCGTTCTGATTCTCTGTCGTAATTCTGGAGAAGCGCTCTTATAATAAATTTGATCCTGATAAATGTAGCCCAGTTTTCTGGCGGCTTCCATAAGGTCTTCCCGATGCTTGGGGTGAGCCACTTCAATCAACGCCATAGCCCTTTCACGGATTGTTCTACCACCGAGATATGCTATTCCGTATTCCGTGACTATATAATTAACCTCTCCTCGATTCATGATAACGGCGGATTTTGGACCAAAAGAGGGTACAATTGTCGACCGACCGCTCTTCATCGAGGTAGATCTGAGGCAAACGATTGAACGTCCGCCTTTCGACATGCTCGCTCCCAACATGAAGTCGTGGTCTCCCCCAGATCCTTCGAAGGCGGTCCAGGTGGGATTACCCTGTCTGATTTGACCCCGGAGATCGACCTGTAAGGCCAAATTTACGGCTACGACTTTATCATTTGCAGCAATAAACATCGGATTAAGGACAATGTCACTTGTATAAAGTTCAACTGCAGAGTTTTCATCAACAAAATCGTACAAATATCTTGTTCCCATACAACATGTAGCAAGAGATTTTCCCCGGTACATTTTTTTTGTGCTGTTATCAATTGCTCCGCACTCTATTAGATCAACCAGGGTATCGGTAAAAATTTCTGTGTGAAGACCCAAGTTTCGTCGGTCCTTTAAATGGTCCATTAATCCTTGGGATATTCCGGCAAAACCAAACTGGAGTATGCTTCCATCATCAATAAGTTCCCCACAGTAATGGCTTATTGTCCGCTCTCGTTCGCCTAGCTCCTCTTTAGGTAATTCAAATAATTCCTCGTCAGCTTGTACCAGAAAGTCAATTTCATCTATCATAATAGAGGTGTCCCCGCATGTTCGGGGCATTCTTGTATTCACCTGAGCGATTACGATTCGAGCCGATTCAACGGCTGATTTTGTAGAATCAACCGATACCCCCAAACTAAACCTTCCAAATCTGTCTGGAGGCGCTACCTGGATAATAGCGACGTCGATAGCGATTCGCCTGTTTTTGAAAAAGTTTGGTATTTGCGAATGAAAGAGCGGCACATAATCTGCTTCCGACGGCCTTTCCTGTTCTCCTGTTCGGCCTCCTACAAAAAAAGATTTTATTACAAATCTGCCCGGAATCTTGGCCGCCAGATCAGTGGCATAATCCCCTCTTATAAACTGAATTATTTCAACATCCTCAACTCTGGTATTTCCAAGGGCTTCAATTACCGCTTTTGGCTCTGAACACATACTCCCCAGATAAACACGATCGCCGTTTTTTACGTGGGAGGCAGCTTGTTCCACGCTCACCAATTTGCCTGCGTATCGTTGTTGCCAATCCCTCATGATAAGTCTCCAAGTCTACTTATATATGTCGTTTTTAACTATATCATATGTTGCTAACAGCGACCCATTGAACTTTGCGCATTTGAGTATTCTTGAAAAATTTATCTTTTATGAACAATTTGTCCGGCAGATCAGGGATTAAAGCATAGTCATGCTTGACATATGTAGCCTCATAACCTTACATAATACTGGGGTTTTAGAATCGAAACCCATGATGTAGGCTAAACAAATCTTAACTTATTGAATTAGTTAGGTTGTTTCAAGATAGGAGGATTGTATGTCTGTTGAAGAAATCCAGTCTTTGACGGATCGCGAATTGTGGACTTTAAAAGAATTTGTTGAAAATACTCTGCGCAAGAGTGGAGCCGTTTTACTTGAATTATATGGTCGCGGAAACAGAAAACTTAAATTTGATGATGAACTTGTAACAGACGCGGAAAACCGTGTTTGGGACATTATTGAGACTAAAATTGGCGGAAGTTTTGATGGACACGGTTTCTTGAGGGAACTGAGTGAAGATCAGTTGAAAGGGGCTTCCGCTCCCAGGTTTATCTGGATTGTAGACACACTTGATGGCGCGGCTTCATTCCAGGCTGGTTTTCCGGTCTGGGGCGTAAGCGCAGCCCTTTTTGAGAAATTTTGGCCTGTGTTGGGATTTCTTTATTTGCCTGTAACAGGAGAGCTTTATTCAGCTTATGCTGGTAAAGAAGCTTTATTGAATGACAGGCCGATTAAAGTACGACAGGATCCGACCGTTGATAATGAGAGTCTGGTTCTTGTGTACTCACGGTTCCATCGTGATTTTAACAGCAATTTCCCGGGTAAAATACGAAATCTTGGTTCTTCGGCTGGGCATCTGGCATATATTGCAAGAGGGGCCGCGGACGCGTGTATAATGAAAAATTTGACCGTTAGGGATCTGGCCGCCGGTAGCATTATATTGGAAGCGGCGGGAGGCGAGATAAGGTACCTGGACGGAGCGCCCTTCCATGTAGGATCCTATTTGGATGGACAGAGAATTGAAGAACCTCTTATTGCAGCCCCCAAGGGATGTTGCGATTATTTCGCTCAGTACTTTCACAAAACATGATGGCCCTAAATTTGGGGCAAATCAAGAGATGGAGCATAGATGAATACGATCGGCAAAAGATCAGAACACATCCTTGCGACTATTGTTTCTGAATACATAAGTACCGGTGAACCTGTCGGCTCAAGGACTCTATCCAAAAGGATGGAAATTGGTCTATCAGCCGCTTCCATCCGGAATATCATGAGTGATTTAACGGATTCCGGATTTATTTCTCAGCCCCATATCAGCGCAGGCCGTGTACCGACTGACTTGGGATACCGTTATTATGTAGACAAATTTATGGCGCCAGTCGGACTTAATGAAACTGAAGTAACGACAATAGAGTCGTGGATAGCCGCCGCAGGAATGGACATCAGGGATGTTTTCAAACAATCTTCGTGGGTGCTGGCTGACCTTTCCAAGCAGACCGGTGTGGTGAGCGGATCTCCAGCTACTGAACAGACCTTCAAAACCATAGATTTTATTAAAGTCGCTAAAGAAAGAATACTCGTCGTCCTGGTTTCTACTACTGGACTCGTCCAAAATAAGATGATTTATGATGATGAAGATATTTCTCAAGTTACTCTAGAGTCTTGGAGTAGGATGTTAAATGATATTCTGAAAGATCTCGATTTGAAACAAGCCAGAGAGAGAATTGAACAGGAATTGAGTCACGAAAAAGCCAAATTTGACGCGATGTTGGCTAAAGCACTAAGATTGGGACATATAATATTGTCGGATGACAATTCTTCCAGGGAAATATTCATCGAAGGATCTGTTAATATTGTTGAGGACCCTGAATTTTCTCAGATTGAAAAAATCAAGGCAATTTTGATTACATTTGATCATAAGATCAAGCTTCTTAAATTATTGGACAAAACGTTAGCTGCCAGAGGAATCCAAATTTTTATTGGAGCTGAACACGGCATCAACGAAATGGAGTCATGCTCCGTAATAGCCTATCCAATCAAGGCTGAAGGAGCAATATTGGGAAGCATAGGAATCATCGGGCCCAAGAGAATGAATTATGGAAAGATTGTTCCTTTAGTGGGCGCCACCGCAATGGTTTTGACACGACTGTTAAAACGAATGATTGAAAAGGATTCTTAGGAGGTACGTGTCTAATATATGCAGGTTTGTGAGATGTCGGTTGTTAACCCTTCTTTATCTCTGAAATCATTTCGTTGGCGGACATTATTCTAAAAAGAGGATTCAGCGCTGAATTTTCATAAATCTTGAGAGTCGTTTCGTGTAATTCCGGTTTGTAGCATGCCGAAGCGTCGCTCACTATCACTGTTTTGAAATCATTTTGTATAGCGTCCAGAGCAGTCAACAAAACACACACATTTGTGTTTATCCCACAAACTGCTACTGTTTCTATTTTCCAGGTCCGCAGAGTTTGATCAAGATCCGTTTTATGAAACGCGCTCATTCGCCTCTTCAGTAAAATTGTATCAGAGGGTTGAGCATTAAGCTCCTTAATTGGTAAATCCCCGCCAGAGCCTCTTATGGCATGGGGCCGCATTTTCCCGCCAAAAATAAAATCATCCACCATGAAACTGTCGCACGCGAATATTACGGGCTTCCCTGCAGAACGAAATGTTTCAATTAACTGATTAATGTTTGGGATTATTTTGCCTGCTTCATAGTCGAGAGCGGATCCCCTGGAGAGATTAACATTATCTTTGATCATATCTACGATTACTAGCGCATGACTCATTTTTTCATTCCTGGTGGCCGAATAGAGAATAGTGTTCAACAGAAAGCTCTTAGACTACTTTTTTACTGAAGCCCAGATAGCGTATACTGGATCACTAGGAATACCATATTTAAAATATTTGTCATCCGCCGGTCTGGGTTTACCTTTACTTTCAGAATACCCCACGATCTGAAACTTGCCCGAAAGGGTAATAAATTTTTTGACCAAATCCATTCTGTCCTTTTCGAGAGTGAATTTCCAAATATTGACAGCTTTCGGCGGAAACATCCTGTTTGAGAACACCATTATGTGGACCCCTCCAGGTTTGAGAACTCTGCCAACCTCCGACAAAACATCTATCGGTTTTGTTAGATAATCTATAGACACAGTATTTATAACAACATCAAATTTGTCATTTTCAAAAGGAAGTCTATGGTCAAGATTTAGATCGTGGATTATCCTGTGATCCAATCTAACGTTAGCCTCAAGCTCTAGCTCATTCAGGCCAAGCCCTGTAACGCTTTTGGGAACAAGCTCATCTCTTAAATGTGAATCAGGCCCGGCCATCAAATCTAAAATATCTGAGCCCTTAGGTATTAATCGCCCATAGATTTCTTCAACCGTGGCGAGCGCAAGAGAATCAAGGTGACTGACAAACCTGGGTTTTGAATAAAATTGTGTGTCGACATCTTCGTTATCCCGGACAAAATCCGATTCATCAAAAAATTTAAAAGTTTCCAGTTCCATTTTTCGCCACAAGTCAGATAGGGCGCTAAGAAAGCGCCCTATCTGTTAGAAGTCTTCAATTTGTTCTTTATAGACTAGCCCAACTACTTACACGCTAGATCCTTCAACGCGTCCGCTGACCAAACGGCAAGCGGCCCACAGGCTCCCCTTGTGTCTATACGGCACCGGTAACCCGTTCTTTCAACACCTTGACCATCCAGCACATCCCAACTCTTAACAAAGTATGAGCATTCATCATTAAAACAAACGTGGTGAACCTCGCCGCCCCAACTAGACGCTTCGGGCGTGGTTATCGGATCCATATCAGATCCGCAGTGGGGGCACTTTAAACACTCCTTGGACATATTTTCTCCTCCTGCGTGTCGCGCCGACACTAGGGTCGACGCTGTGAACAAGCTTTGTCATGTTCAATCATCAGAACATTTTCGTCTCTCGCCAGTCTTACCATCTGTTCATTCCTAGCGATTAAGTCTACATCAATTAACTCTTGCAATTAAGGTAAGTATTTGTTCAAAATCTCGCAAGCCCTTTTTCGATTTGTTTTAGCGGGTGATTTTCGGTGGTCATTCTCAATTTTAGTTGAGTTGGCCCCACGAGAATTTCAGCGAATTTGTTTCATCAGCCACTCTTCCGGTTGCGACTGAGCAAAAAGGATCATTTGTTGACCGACGAAACTTTGGAACAAATAATAATTAGAAGTCTTCAGGAAGGAGTCATTACAATAGAGTGTAATGGCTTAATTTCAGGCGCAAATCCCGCTGCTCTCAGAATGTTGGGAGTAGCGAGCGAATCTGTACTGGGTTTTTCTTTTGACACAACTGTGCCGTCGTCTCCAATAAACAAACCATTTTTGGACATATTTCAGGATCTTGTAAGTGATGGAGCGATTACTCCCTTTAGAGAAATCGATTTGGTTCGTTTTGACGGGGCCAGGATACAACTCTCTGTCTCGAGCGCCGCCCTGGATATCACTGAGTGTATACCGGGCACAGAAAGTTATGTGGTGGTATTTCGCGATATTACGGCTATTAAGGGCCTGGAAATGGCGAAAAGAAAAGCTGCCGATCACCTGGCTCACGAACTTAAAACCCCTTTGTCCATCATTAAAGCTTGTTTTCAGGGTCTTACACCAATCTGCGGAGCAGATCATAAAGCTAAATTGATGATTGATCGTGGGGAAAGAAATCTCGATCGACTCTTGTCCATCCAGGATTCTGTGGAACAGGTTTTCTTTCCAAAAGTTCTAAAAAGTGAAAAGCTGCTTGTTCCGGAGAGCGTTAACAATATCATAGAGAACATTCTTCAGAATGCGAGACATCGTAACGTCAAATTAGAAAAGAATTTCAACTATTCGGGCTTTATATATTTTGATCTAGAGTTATTGCAGACCATTTTGGAAACCTTGATAAAAAACGCTATTGAGAATACCCCCGATCAGGGATTATTGGTTGTTACTTTAGATCAATCCTCTTCTCGTGGTTTTCAAATTCTCGTCCACGACTATGGAGTAGGAATTCCAATTGGAGATTTCGAATTTATTTTTGAGGGATTTCACCACACTCAAGCCACGGACGAGTATTCTACAAAAAAGCCTTTTGATTTCAACGCCGGCGGTAAGGGATTAGAACTTTTTCAGCTCAAGAATCTTTGTGAGATTCACAAATTGAGAATCGAGTTTCAAAGTCAACGGTGCCGATTTATTCCTGAAACGACTGATCATTGTCCTGGAAGCATAGATCAGTGTCCCTACGTTCAAAATCCTGAAGAATGTTTTGGCTCCGGCTTTTCCATTTTTAGTGTAAGTTTTTCAAACTTGACTAACCAAGATTGAAGTTTTCATGAATTCTAAAGTCCAGGAAAGACATTGTTATGGATAAAGATCTTTTTTCGAGATTGAATCGCATGTTCTATCCCCGTTCCGTCGCCGTGGTGGGGGCTGGAGTTGACCCTAATAAAGTAGGCCACGCTGTTATGGACAGTCTCGTGACAGGAGGGTATGAGGGAGCGGTATATCCAATTCATACCAGGCATCAGCGAGCATTCGATTATCCAGTTTTCAAGGATATATCGGATTTACCTGAAACCCCTGATTTGGCTGTCGTTGCATTAAATCAAGTAGCTTCTGTAAAAATGGTTAAAAGACTAAGGGATCTTGGGGTTTCTGGAGCAGTGGTGTTGGCTGGCGGATATGCTGAAATGGGGGAAGAAGGCCGAAGATTACAAGAGGATCTAATTCAGGCGGCTGGTCAAATGCCAATAATAGGTCCGAATACCCTGGGCTTCATAAATACGCATTCCAAATTAAATGTTACTTTTTATCCTCGAGTCCTCTCTCCAGGTAATATTTCTTTTTTGAGCCAGAGCGGCGGAATTGGATTATCAATAAAAGCTCAGGCGCATGACCAAGGTGTGGGATTTTCCAAGTGGATTGGCGTTGGGAATAGAGCCAATATGGAATTTCACAATTGGCTCGATTATCTGAGTATGGATGATCACACAAAAGTCATCGGAATTTTTACAGAGGGTTCAGGCGCGCCACGGGCAATGATCGAGACTTTGAAAAGAGTTTCAGCTAAAAAGCCTGTTGTAATTTATAAGGGCGGCCAGGGAGAACTCGCAGATAAAGTGACTATAACACACACTGGCGCATCAGCAGGTTCGGCTCGTGTGTGGTATGGAGCAATTAAGCAATCCGGAGTTGAAATGGCTCAATCTGTGAATGAGCTTGTTTGTATGTGCAAGGCCTTGTCCATAGGAGACGTTCCTAAAGGAAAATCCATAGCAATTTTTACTCACACTGCTGGACCAAGTATTGTGGCGTGGGACGTTCTCCAACGTGATCCTGAGTGCAGGCTCGCTGATTTAAGCGAAAGAACTCTTCTGGATATCGCCAAAATACTCGGTCCTTCGGTGCCGGTAGTTTACAAGAACCCCGTGGACGGGGCGGCAGGAGCTTTTTTGACTAAACCATTTCATGATATAGCTGAAGTAATTCTAAAGGATGAAGATGTTGATTGCTTGTTGGCGATTTTTTGTGAACACAAGAATTGGGTGTATCCGACACAAGCCTTGATAGAAGCGAAAAATCGTTTTTCAAAGCCGGTCGTGGCGTGTTTCATAGGCTCCATCGGAGCAATGGAGCCCGACAGATCCATTTTACACGATTCAGGCATACCAACATATTGCGTCCCCGAAGAAGCCGCTTTGGGTTTAAAGAGCCTGCTGACCAGAAGTGGGGCGCCACCTATTGATTAATAGCCCTGAAGCCTGTTATGGCTATATTTCTGCCGGCATTGGAACCATCTCGCCTGTAAGAATGCAGCCTTTCCTTATTACAAAAGGAACACATCTTGAGACGATAGATGTTTTCAGGGCGAATTCCCAAGATTGTGAGTTCCCGGTAATTTACTCCCGGTAGATCAAGGTACTTCTTTTTCGAATCAGTTTTAGCATTTTTCTTAGAAGGCAAAGTAAATTCTGAAGCCCACGGAATACTTGAAACCAATGGATCCAAAACAATTTCATCCACTTCATAGCAACATAAGCCAATCGCTGGGCCAATAGAAGCAATTAGGTTTTTGCTTTTTATTCCGAAAAGATCTTCTAAGGCCACAACGACTTTTTTCGTTATCCGTAAAACCGTTCCTTTCCAGCCGGCGTGAATCGCCGCAGAAATTTTCGTTACTGGATCAATGATGAGAATCGGAACGCAGTCCGCTGTTTTTACCGAAGGATATAGCCCCGAATTGGCGGCTATGATCGCATCCGCCTTTGATGAGGTTTGAGGAACATGATCCAGGACAAGTATCTCATCGCCGTGTACTTGATCACATTCAATTATGTTTGAGCGTTCTACTTTTAGGCTCTTACAAAGTGATTCCAGGTTCGTTACCTCCCCAAATTGTCCCGAGCTATTTGAATTTGAAATTTCGAGTGATTCAGAGGTATAGGCCTGGGGTTTTTTAAAACGCAGTGAAAATGCCATAATAGCTCCATATGATTCCACATGTTTCAATAGACAAGCATCACTGGTTATTCTCATGGCGTTTAATTTCTCAACATCCTTCTGCGTTGTCATTTCTTCAAAGATTCTTTTTAAATTTTATCTCCGTGATTTATTCCGAAAAATTCTAGCCATTCAGACACATCTTCTATTTTTGGATTTGGGTCTTTTGTTTCCTGTTCCGTGGCGGAATCAATTTTTGACAATTCAGACCTAAACGCTTCCCTCGACATGACCTTAGCCCCCAAAGACGACACGCAAGATCTTAAATCTCTGTCAGACGAGACTACCGTGATGTCTCGAGAGTATGACGCAGTTCTAACCATGTCTTTGATTCTATCGTCTGCGGAACGGCCGGCCTTCGCGTAGAATATTTTAACACCTTTGAAAACAGTGCCATCAGGGCAGAGATTGTCTTCAACACCGTCAAATACTATTTTGACCTTTTTTCGTGTCTTGGCCACATATTTGACCATTTTGAGCATTAAATTCTTTCGGAGAGTAGCCCAAGATGCAGAGTTCATTTTTCGCCCGATAAGATTGTTACCATCAATTATGATAATCACAAAAGCCGCCTTTTGTTGTCCTCCGTCAACCGATAGAACTGGTTGAAGCCTTGATTGACAACAATAACACAAGATGAGAAAACTAATTTGTTTCTTCAAACATTCCGATCACAGACTCAACGAGGGGTTTCAGGTTTAACGTGACTCAAAATCTTTCCAGAATTCGAAACATTGGGATTATGGCGCATATTGACGCTGGGAAAACCACTTTGACTGAACGAATTCTATTCTACACGAAAAAAATTCATAAAATTGGAGAGGTCGACGATGGCTCCGCCACTATGGACTATATGCCACAGGAACAGGAAAGAGGGATCACTATAACTTCTGCTGCGACTGTATTTAATTGGAATAATTACGAGATTCATCTGATAGATACTCCTGGCCACGTTGATTTCACAATTGAAGTCGAACGAAGTTTAAGGGTTTTGGACGGAGTTGTAACAGTAATATGCGCTGTGGGTGGAGTTGAGCCGCAAACGGAAACCGTATGGCATCAGGCTGAAAAGTACAAGGTTCCTCGTATCGCGTTTGTAAATAAATTGGACCGACTGGGAGCCGATTTTGACCGAGCGATCGCAATGATGAAAGAAAGGTTGGGAGCAAATCCTATCCCTGTTCAGCTTCCGATGATGGATGGCGATAATTTTAAAGGTGTAATTGATCTTCTCCATTTTAGAGCGATCATCTGGGACAGTGAATCTAAAGGGGAAACATTCAAAATTATCGATATACCACCGGAGTTTTTGGACTCGGCTGAATCCGCAAGGCGGTTGATGCTGGAAGCTGCCGCTGAACAGGACGAGGAGTTTCTTGAATATTATCTTGAAAACGATTCGCTGGAAGAAAAACAGGTTCTTTCTGGACTTAGAAAGGGGACGATCGCTAACAAGATTGTTCCTGTCCTCTGCGGTTCAGCTTTAAAGAATCAGGGTGTACAGCCTGTAATTGACGCCATAATCGATTTTCTTCCATCTCCTTTGGAGGTTCCGCCCATAAGTGGTATCAATCCGCAGACCGGCCTGGAGGAAGTTCGTCATCCAAAATTACGAGATCCCCTTTGCGCTTTAGCTTTCAAGGTAATAATGGATCAAGGCCGCAAGACGGTCTTTGTGAGAGTTTATTCCGGAGAATTGGCCGCTGATAGTGAAATCCTGAATGCGACCAGGGGTGTTAAGGAAAGAGTTGCAAGACTGTTTTTAACCCATGCTAACAAACGGGAAAAAATCAAATCCGCTACGGTCGGCAGCATAGCCCTTGTCGTCGGACTTAAAGAAACTAAAACAGGCGATACCCTTACGAGCCCATTAGCTCCTTTGATCCTGGAATCTGTAGAAACTTATTTACCGGTCATATCTATAGCAATAGAACCTCAAACCAGATCAGATCAGGAAAAATTGATTTTCTGTCTGGACAAGATAGCGCAGGAAGATCCATCTTTTGTATACGCGGAAAACGCTGAAACCGGGCAATTGCTCATTTCAGGCATGGGTGAATTGCATCTGGAAATAATAGTCGATCGGCTTCGCAGAGAATATAACGTTGAGGTCCAAACCGGAAAACCGCAGGTAGTTTACAAAGAATCCGTTTCAAGCCGGGCTGAGGCAAGGGTGGTTTTTGATCGAGAAATTCACGATGTTAGACACTTCGGTGATGTTACGTTGTCAGTCATAAATGGAGATCGAGGATCAGGGTTCGTCTTTGAGGCTTCTGAGAAAATGCGCCAACTTGTCCCTGAATTAATTCAGCACGTTGAGAATGGGGCTCGGGAAGCTACTCTTGCTGGCGCGATCGCTGGAAATGAGGTTGTGGATTTGATTGTAAAGCTTGAGGCTATAGGAGCTGAGCCGTCTAGCATGTCTCCTCTTGGGGTCAAAGTCGCAGCGTCTCAAGCGTGTAGAGAAGCTTGTGAAAAGGCGGGACCAATAATTCTGGAACCTTTTATGAGTGTCGAAGTTGTGGCGCCGGAAGAGTTTGTAGGAGAGGTTATCGCGGATTTGAACAGCCGCCACGGAAGATTGGAAGAAATTACCCCTAGGGGAAAGATATCAGTATTGAAGGCAATTTCTCCTTTGGCAAACATGTTCGGCTATTCGACTTCCCTGCGATCTATGACTCAAGGTCGTGGTATTTTCTCGATGCAATATTCACATTATGATGTCAAACAGTAACCTTCAATTTAGTGTTTCTCATGTTTATTAATTTTTTGTTCTATTAGGATTTCTTAAAAAATTCGCGTGGTCCGCCTACGTTTATAAATGATGAGTTAAAGTTGCGATATAATGAATGGTACTCAGATATCCTGTGCCATTTTTTAAGATATCCATGTGGAAGATCTTCACGCTCTTCTACACTGCTCCAGCCTCCAGGAACCGGATACGCGTAATATGGTAAATGTTTTGGGATTCCTCGAATTAGGGCTACCTCTGGAATTTTCCATTCTCTTAAGGCCATATAAACCCTGTGCATGCCGTCATTTATCAGTAAATGAACCGAACCGTCTGATTCAATAGATTCTTCAACGATAGGGGGTAATAAATCCACTGGATCTTCACTGTCATCAATGGTGAGTCTTACAAAACCATTAAGTTCAAATATGTTTATCCCGTGTTCTTCCAGCGCCCATTTTAATTCTCTCACCTTTTTCAGTTCTTCTCTGAGGATATAATTTTGCGGCGGAGCCATAAACTCGGGCCTAATTTTCTCCAGTGATATATAGGCGTCGGTATAAATTTTTGTCTGCGGCGCTTTTAGCATAGTGACGTTTCTGAGTTTCAAAATTAATTCATCAACCGTAAACTGCTGCGCTTTTGTTATTTTCATGTTCTCTCATCCAAAAAATTGTTGCGTTGGGAAATGGATATGCGCTCAGAAGTTTTGAAGAAATGAACTCAGCGCTTCTTCTTTTAACTCTGAACTTTCCTTTGGATCCGTAGCTATCAACTTGCGGGTAGAATCATCAAGTAAAGTTTTAATCATAAGCTCCTTGGCTTCCTTTGAGACGCATATTTGTTTAAAGACCTTTATCTCCTTATGAGTTTCCATGATTTTACGCCAGAAAAGGTCAAAATCTCTGTTTTTGGAATCATAGGCTGATTCATAATATATCTCACTGATGCCAGCCTGGATCAATTGTTTGAAACACCAGTTACATGGCTCCAGTGTGCAATAAAGAGTGGCGTTCTCCAGTGACGTGCCGAACCTGGCCGCTTGATTGACAGCATTGACTTCAGCATGACTTGAAAGACAATAATTGTATTTTTCCGCATCATGAGCTCCTATAGATCGTCGCAAACAAAAATCCGGTCCTTTGTCGGAACAGTGTGGAGCGCCATGTACCGCTCCATTATAACCAGTCGCCAAGATTCTGTTATTCCTTACAATTACCGCTCCTATTTTTCTAGAATTGCAAGTAGATCGCGCGCTAACCAATTTCGCAAGCATCATGAAGTATTCATGCCACGTTGGTCTATTCATCATGGACACCTTTTGTAAATAGTTCCTAATAGACTTGTTAAATAACTATAGAGGCCGAACAAGCTCACGAATTCGGCCTGACTCGTTGTCTTCCATAAAAACCTGACCCAGTATTTCACTCGCTTTGCATACATGATCCCATCTTTTGATTCTTTCATCAGGATTGTTGGCGAATGTGAAGAAATCTTCCCTATCAGGAATTTTCTCCCCAGGAAGCATCTTCAAAAACGACTGACCTGGGTAAATTTGGAAAACTCTGTCCAAAATCTTGGCAGAGGGTTTTTTCCAGGAAAGTTTCTTATCAAACCAGCCTGGCGTTATCTTCTCCTGATAATGAAAAAATAGGGTCAGCCCATCCGCCGGATAATAATCCTCGTTCAATTGATAATTGATCAATCCTCCATCCCGGTATACGCCTCGAGGAGCGCCGGATATCCCTGAAACTCCTCGAATTAAATATGGAAGAGACCCGGTTGCTAAGGCTACATCTTTAAGATTTTTCTCATCCATGTGGATGGTGGTTCCTCTAAAACCTTGAGAAATAAAATCAGGCTTTGGGTGTCCGGTGTAAAAAATTGCTTTTTCGTAGAAAGGCTTCATCAAATCGGATTTGAAAAGGTTTAACGCCGCGGAAACAATTAACGCCATGCCTTCGATTCGGACGTTTTCAGAGGCGGCAATGTTTTTTGACCGCACAGTGTGAATCGCCAGATCAAATTTAGGATGATTTAATATATATGGGATGTCCCGTGCGTCTATAAAACTTTCCACATTGGCCTTGATTTTCATAGCCACGCTCAATGGGTTGTCTTGAGCCGTAAAAATATTCCTTGAATAACTGTACCTCAATTTTTCGTACGCGCTCAACGGATCAGCGCAGGCCATGGCCAGACATCGCCAGGCGCCTGCAGAGGAACCCGCTAGAAGCACACGTCGGAAAGTAGACTTTTCCAGGAATTTTGTTTCAATGACAGTGCGATCAAAACCTACAGAAACAAACCATTTAGGGCCACCTGCCGGACCCGTGAATACGCGTACACGTTCAGGTTTTAGTCCTTCATCCCTGATAATTGATAGAATACCTGGACCAGCTTTGTAACAGAGCAGATTCTTCATCATAAAGTTACGATACCATGGATATTGCGGTTTTCTCTACTACCGAGAAACTAGTTAGATGATATCAACATGTTACATCTATAAACTCTTCTACGTATATCGAAAACATATAAGTTTATCTGCGTAACATGTTCATTTAAAAGCATCATTTTTTTCTTGACAATAAAATGTATCTAGATAATACGTGAAATTAGTTAGTTGTGGATTTGGAAAGGGTATGTTGAGAAGTTATTACCCTACCAATTAGTTTTCATTAGTTTTTCCATATTCACATTTTATCGTATTTGACGATGAGCTGGTTCTTACGTCCAATATTGGAGTTGGTTTCTGTCAAACTAGGACCACCCATGAAAGGAGGATCAGTCTTTAGACAAATTTAGAGGTGCTTTTCTCTAGTTCGAACTCACTGATACGATCTTTTTGAAGAGCATGTCTAAAGTTAACTCTGATCATGTTTTACTTTAATTATTGATTAATTCCTAATTATTAGAATGTTATATTATTAACATTATGTTTTTTGTTAACAAATTATCATAATTAATTGATGTTGAATCAATATATTGTGTTATATAAGCTAATTCTCATTAAAAAACACAATATATGGTTAATTTTATCTTTTTTCCTTGACAATTTTTAGTGGAAAATATTTAAGCATTACCAGTGAGTTCGATCTGGGAGGACAGGGCAATGAAAAGAAGCACTGTTATGCTACTGGTATGTCTAGTATTTTTCAATTCTGCATTAATCGCATACTCTTACCAAAATCAACATTCTATCAATGTTGTCGTCGACCCTGGTGGTGGTCAGTCATATAACGCTGAACCCGCCTCGTATGCTCCAGCGTCCGAGTTGTTTCAAACTTCCGCTATCCCCATGCAAGCGTCAGGCCCCGGAACGCAATTGGCCCAATTCAGACCTCATATAGGATACGCCCGGCCAATTACAAAAGTTACGCCTGCGGCCTGTCCGCCGCCGGTGGCATGCGGACCGAAACCAGACCCGCCTTGTATTTTGCCAAGAAGGATGCCGAGGCAATGGGAGCTTAGCGCACAGGCGTTTTTCCCCAAACTCAGCGGGACTGTTCAATGGCCTGCAGCGATAAATGGTGTTCCAACCGATGAAGCGAGTATTACTGACGACCTTGGGCTTCCTAAACATCCAGTGCTTGGTGAATACTCGGCGTACTATCAGATTAACTGGAATTGGTCGATATACTACTCAATAATGCCGATAAGTCTGAGCGCCACCACTACAGCGAACCGGTCGTTTTATTTCGGGAATTGGGCTCCTGTTCCTATTGGTTCCCAGATTCGAACCGATTGGAATTTCATTTATCAACGCCTGGGCTTGATGTATACGGCCATCAACACATGTAACGCCAATCTATCGATTTACACGGCCTGGTTATATAACCCCCAGGAATTCAAGGTTTCCTGTTCCGTTTGTCCCAACTGGCCGGCAAGTAAGGTGGACAGAGACAGGCAGATGTTGATGTCCGGGATTGATTTAAAGAAGTGCATCAGGACGCTTTGCAATGGCTCGACTCTGTCTTGCGATACTAAGGCCAGTATTGGGTACCTGGACAATACGCTAGCTTTAGACATACAGCCAGGTATGAGATTTAGTGTTCCTCTAAATTGCGGTAGATGGGGTTTTGTGAAAGGTGGTTACAGGTGGTTGAATTTTAATGAGAGCCGTAACGATCTTAAGATGAATCTGTATCTTGAGGGTGGTTTTGTTGAAGGTGGATTGATTTTTTAGGATCTCTTCAGCTTGAATGGCGCCGGCTCTGAATGTCCCTTCATGTGAAATTGGGTTTAAACTCTCCCAAGACTGAATGTCCAAAAAGTCTGGGAAACTCAAGGGTTACTAAGCCCTCCTCCGGCGCCATTCATTATTTACCTTAACCCTGGAAAAATGAAAAGCCCGAAAACGGCTTAATATGCCGCCCCTTTCTGGGCTTTTCACGAGATGAAAGGGTATGTTGAGAAGTGCTTTCTTCCTACCATATTTCTTCTAACAGGCAAGCCTTTTTTCACTTTTTCATATAATTTTTTTTCCTGCCTTTTTTTGAATATCAGCTAGTTATTACAAAAAATCGTATTCATTTAATTGTTTACATAATTTTCCCAATGTGATATATTAAAAACACTCGAGGGTTTTTACCCTTAGATTGTTGTTTTTAAGGAGGCTGTGGGATGATCGACAGACCAAGTGAAGAGCGACGTCCCGATTTGGATAGTCCAAAAACCAGCCCCGGTTGGAGTAAACTTCATTCGTGGGTATTTTTGGGGATTATTGCGGTGTCTTTTTTGATCTTGGGCATTCAAAATCGTTACCACTATTTGAGTCCGGTGGGTTTAGGGAAGGCTTATAGGATAGACAAACTTTTCGGAGGAATCCAGGAGTTTGACCCACACAAAGGCTGGATAGTCGCCCAACTTCAAGCAATGGCTCCTCCCAACGCCATGTCCATGTTGGAACCATCCGCTTCTGGCCCTCAGCTCCCTCAAGTAGCCCCCATGAACATGTCAGCTTCCCCTGCGCCGGCTATTGATAAAGGCCTAGAGACGCCGCCGGGCGCCACTATTGCGCCAAAGGAAGAGGTGACTACAGCTCCAAAAGAAACTGCGATTTCCCCTACTGCTTCTGTTCCGGCAACCGTTAATGCTGTTAAGCCGCCGGAAAAACAATTGACTTCAGAAGAAAAACTTCAGTTATTTCAAAAAACATTCCCTGATTTTGGGGAAGATGAGTTTCAACTGGCCAATGACGATCTTTTCCCTGATTGGAAAAAACGGTTTGCGCCAAATGGCACGTGGGCTGATTTCTTAATGACTTATAAGGATTTTATTAAATGGTGGAATGACGCTGGGAATCCGGCGGAATCGGGCACAAAGCTCTGGCAGGAGTATTTAGCGGCTAGAGGCAGGAGTTAGAGGGTCTGTCGTTCAAGTTCGGTGATTCAACCGGGCCATGAGCGGTTGGAATTCTGTTCAATATCCATTGTTAAATGGACAGGTCGGATCAAAACACCAGATGGTGTCTGTCCGGCCTTTTTCTTTTTTGTTCAGGAATTTTTATAAGTAGCGAAAATCATTCTTCCGGCTGTTGTTTGTAAGACGCTTGTCACCGTAGCGTCCATAGTCTTCCCCATAAATTTTTTGCCGTTGTCTATTACAACCATGGTGCCATCATCAAGGTATGCGACACCTTGGCCCGGTTCTTTCCCTTCTTTTATCACTTGGACCTTCATTGTCTCACCGGGCAACACTATGGGTTTAAGAGCATTAGCCAGTTGATTGATATTCAATACCTGTATGGACTGAACTTCTGCCACTTTATTCAGATTAAAGTCATTGGTTATTATTGAGCAGCCCAGTTCCTTGGCCAATTGAATCAATTTTTGGTCGACTTCTTTAATTGATGGGTAATCTGAGTCAGAGATTATAATCTTCACGAACGCTTGTTTTTTTATTTTATTGAGAATATCCAGACCTCTTCGCCCACGTGTTCTTTTTGTGGACTCGCTGGAGTCAGCTATGAGCTGTAATTCCTGCAACACAAATTGTGGGATTATAAGATCACCGTCCATAAAACCCGTTTCACATATATCTGAAATTCTACCATCGATTATTACGGATGTGTCTAACACCCCCACTATTTTACGAACACCGGTGTCTGGTGTTCCTATGTTCTCCCGGAATTCTCGCGTCTTTGCGGAACCAAGCTGAATGCCAATCAAAATGAAAACAATTGTAAGAAGGCAGATTAAAGGCCCCAATATGTCTGGATTGTCGATTATGGAAGATATACTCCAGGTCAAAATCACACTTGATATTAGTCCTGTTATAGCTCCTATAACCGCCCCAACTATTTTAAAAACGTCTGAACGTAACCAAATATGGAGTAATTTGATGGTCCCCAATCCCAGAACTAAAAAAAATATGATTCCTAAAAATATTTGTTCAAGTGAATTGAAGAAAGAATAACTGATGAGAGAACCGAACAGGACGTAACTTGCCAGAATAATCGATGAGATTATCTTACTAAGCGGCAAAAAGTGATCCTTTCAATTTGAATTTCACCATTTCAATAGCACTAAGTCATTAGCAGTTTATATTGCCTTCATTCAGATTAAAGCCGCTTCTTTGAAAGATACTATTTAATGTACGCTCTATCTCGGTTTCGTCAGTTTGTTTCGCGATAGAGAGTTCTTTGATCAGCAAATTATAGGCTTGATCAAAAAGCCTTCTTTCTCCATGTGAAAGATCCTTGCTTTCTTTAAGCAGACTCAAGTCCCGGTAAACTTCCGCTGCCTGGAATATACTCCCACTACGCATTTTATCCTGATATTCCCGGTGTCTACGGTTCCATGTCTGAGAATCTGTTTTCATTCCGCGTTTCTTGAGGATGTCGATAACCTGACAAACTTCACTTTCGTCAACTATTTTTCGTACGCGGTTGGACTCGACTTTATCAATTGGGAGTTTAATCACCGGTTTTTCATTGGCGGTTTTTATTTCCGTTTCCAATATGTAGCAGAGTTGGTCAGAGGGACCAATTTTTTCTTTTCTGATTCCAATGATTCTCGCTACCCCGTGAACCGGGTACACCACAACATCTCCGATCTTGAACATTACCCAGCTCCCTTTCTTTTCGGTTCAGTGATCGGCTCAGATCTATGTCCGGAAAAAAATTAACCCATCAGAGAGGCGCCTTTTAAGGCGTTTTTGGTGACTTAATAAGTTTTTTCGGTTAAGGTTTCGCCATAAGGGCCTTATTAAAAGGATCCCGCTCGACCGTTTCCTACCCCTCCAGGGGTTTCACCGAAGATGAGATTATACAAGTTATAGTAGCTTGTCAACATAAAAGCACAATATGGAGTAATTATGGAATCATACGTTGTTTGTTTTGTAACTGTGGATACCCGCGAAAATGCTGAAATTATCGCGGTTTCCTTGGTTCAAGAAAAAATTGCAGCGTGCGTAAATATAATTTCTCAAGTCAGATCAATATACTCATGGAAAAATAAAATCTGTGATGAAAACGAATTTCTTCTTATTATCAAAACGAAATATTCCCTATTCGAAACACTTAAGACTCGGGTTAGAGAGACGCATCCATATGAAATTCCAGAAATAATTTGCATTAATATTCTTAATGGTCTTCCCGAATATTTGAACTGGATTAATGACTCAACACAAAACATGTCCTGACCTATTTACAATTCTCTCGGAAGGCGCGCGATTTTTACGGATTCCTGTTACGAAACCGGCTTTTTCCAAAATGATTACGTACATCGAGTTGCTTAGATCCTGGAATCAAAAAGTCAATCTGACTTCTATTACTGACCCTAAGAGAATAGCAGTCGTCCATTTTTTAGATTCGTTAACAATTTTTAAAGTCTGGGAGGACAGTTCAGGGAAAAATCTCTTAGATATAGGATCTGGGGCTGGTTTCCCTGGATTGGTTCTTAAAATTGTCGACGATTCCATAAAGCTTACTTTACTGGATAAAAGTTCAAAAAGAATCGTTTTCATGAAACACGTAGCAAGAGAACTTGGTTTATCCGATATAAATTTTGTTAACCGAACCACGCAGGAGTTTTTCTATTCGCAAACAAATCACTTTTTCGATGTTGTTACGTTTAGAGCGCTCCCAAAACCCAGCCTAGATTCTTTTGACGCAAGAAGGTTCTTGCTTCCACATGGATCATTGATACGAATGTATTCTGAATCGCCTCTTTCCGACGAATCACAATCTTTGTTCCTCAATGAAAACCGCCGCTGGGAAGGTTTTTTACCCTATCTTAATCTTAAAAGGACTGTCATTAGATACTCATTTCCCTAGTTACGAATTGATTCATCAAAAAGTACTTAAAATTAAAGATCTTACCTGTTTTTCCTTTCCGTTTGTCAGTCTCTGTATTTTTAGATTGTCTAACAAATCTGTTTTATGATATTGCTTCTCCGGCACAATATATTGTGGGTGTCTAACAATGTCACGCGTGATTTGTATATGTAATCAAAAAGGTGGTGTGGGAAAAACTACCACGGCAGTTAATTTGTCCGCGTGTCTTGCTATGTCTAATAGAAAGACTTTATTGATAGATCTCGACCCACAGGCCAATGCGTCTACTGGAGTCGGTTTTCGTCTGCTACCTGGCGACAATTCGATATATCAAGCTTTAATTAACCAGACCTCACCGGAATTGGTAATTAAAGAGACTGAAATTGAGGGATTTTCAATAATACCCTCGTCTCAGGATTTAATTGGAGCTGAGGTAGAGTTAGTGGGCTTGGAGAATAGGGAACAATTTTTATCAATATTGATAAACAAGATACCCTCAATTTTTGACTACATTATAATTGACTGTCCGCCATCTTTGGGCTTCTTGACTCTCAACGCATTAGTAGCCGCAAAATCTGTGATAATCCCTATTCAGTGTGAATATTACGCATTAGAAGGAGTTAGCGCTTTACTTCAAACTATTCAAAAAGTTCAGCGTATATTAAACCAATCACTCCTTATTTGTGGCTTCGTTTTAACTATGTTCGACTCCAGAAATAATATTTGTCATCAAGTAGTTGATAGTGTAAGACAAAATCTTGGAACTCAAGTTTTTAAAACAGTTATTCCAAGAAACGTAAGACTTTCAGAGGCTCCGAGTTTTGGAAAACCCGTTTTGCTCTATGATCCCCAATCTACCGGAGCCACAAGTTATATATCGCTCTCAATGGAGATTCTGGATGCTGAAATCCAAAGAAGTAACTAAAAAAAGAAACGCTCTTGGATTAGGTTTAGATGCGCTGATCCCTATAAGCTTCCAGGAACAAGATGAATTTCCCAGGATTCAGTCAAAAATAGTCCCTGTTGATTCAATTCAGCCGAATCCCAATCAACCACGTCGGAAATTCGATGATCAGGCATTGATGGAATTAGCTTCCTCGATCAAAGAAATAGGATTAATTCAACCTATAATAGTTAGAGTCGTTAATCCAGGATCTTATGAAATAGTAGCAGGTGAGCGAAGATGGCGAGCGGCGCTTTTAGCAAAACTCTCCAGTGTGCAGGTAATGATCCGCAATGTCACTGACCAGGAATCATTGGAAATTGCTTTAATAGAAAATCTTCAGAGAGAAGATTTAAACCCACTGGAAACAGCGGAAGCATATGAAACCTTGATTCTTAAATTTTCGTATACGCATGAAGCATTGGCTACAAGGATAGGCAAAGATCGTACTGATATCACTAACCACTTGAGACTTTTAAGATTACCTGAACCAGTTAAGAGCCATGTTAGAGAACGGGCGATTTCAATGGGGCACGCCAGGACTCTCTTGGCGGTGGATCATATTGAGATGCAACTATCATTGACTGAAAAAGTGGTTCGTAGAAAACTTTCGGTGCGGGAACTGGAACGCATTGTTCAAAACTACAAAAAGAAAAACGACGCTAAGAATCACGGACAAAGCTTGAGCCTGGATTACAGGACTAAAGATCTTGAAAAAGCCTTGTCCAGAAAATTTTCAACTAAAGTAAGTGTTCGCAGAAATAACTCTGGTTCTGGGCGGGTAGAATTTCACTTTTATTCTGATGAAGAGTTACTTCGCTTCTTAGATACCATTGGATTTTCAGAAGAATTAGCTTGAAAATAAATTAGCCACATGTTACCGTTCAAAAATAATATCTTATTAATTTTGTTTGAATTTTCACACCATGAACCTCTGGGAAGAATGCCTCAAGAAATTACGTGTCCAGATCAACGAACACTCCTTCGTAACCTGGTTATCACCTGTCCTTTGTGAAAAAGTTTCCGATTTTGAAATAATCCTGTCTGTCCCTAGTAATTTTTTTGCCACTTGGATAAAAGACAACTATTTACAAATTATCTCAAGTTCGCTTCTCGAATTGACAGGGAAAGATTTTAAAATCGAATTTACAAATAGGGGAGAATCTTGTCCTGAAACCATTTCATCTGAGAAAAACAGCACGCCTTTGGAAGAGATTCCTCCAATTTCCAATAATCGAGACTTTGCCCGGAAACGTAATCTAAATCCTCGATACACTTTTGATAGCTTTGTCGTGGGATCATGCAATCAGTTTGCTCACGCAGCGGCGAGGTCAGTGTCGGAAAATCTGGGGGGAAGTTACAATCCTTTATTTATTTATGGGAGTGTTGGTCTGGGAAAGACTCATTTGATGAGCGCTATCGGTTATTCTGTGATTGTTAGGGATAGAAAAAAAAATATCGCATTTGTGACTTCGGAAGAATTTACCAATGAAATGATTAACGCCATTCGTTTCGATAGAATGGTAGATTTTAGAAACAAATATCGCAAGCTGGATCTGTTGATGATTGACGATATTCAATTTATAGCTGGAAAAGAAAGAACTCAGGAAGAATTTTTTCATACTTTCAATTCTCTTTATGAAACTTCAAAGCAAATCGTCATCACTTCAGATCGGTTTCCTAACGAAATATCAGAAATGGAACATAGACTGAGATCCAGATTTAGTTGGGGTCTGATAGCCGATATGGGCGTTCCTGATCTTGAAACAAAGGTGGCTATCCTCAAACGAAAAGCTTTTGAAGATTCTTTTGATTTACCTGATGAGGTAGCATATTTTTTAGCTCAACAGGTTGAATCTAATATCAGGGAGTTGGTAGGTTATTTGATTAGAGTTATAGCGATGAGTTCCCTACAGGGAATTCCAATATCCATCGACCTGGCCAAAATAGCTCTTCGGGAAATTTTACATAGAAACACCAAGAGTATAACCATAGAAGATATAATATCTCATGTTTCCAGAGCTTTTAACGTCAAAGTAACGGACTTGAAGTCGAAAAAGAAACATAAACTTTATTCTTTGCCTCGACAGGTGGGAATGTACCTCGCCAGAAGTCTCACTGACCTATCATATCCTGAAATTGGCGCAGCATTCGGAGGAAAAGATCATTCAACTGTAATTTATGGTTCAAAAAAAATTGAGAAGCGACTAGAAACAGACAATTCTTTGAAGACCATGTTGGAAGCTCTCAGAAAAGACATAAGAGGTTTTTGAACTGATATTTACAAGAATAAATGTTGTGGAATTAATGTGGAATAATTTGGATTTCAATTTATCCACAAAATTCACGCTATTAAACTGTCAGATTTATCAACAGCCATTGATCACTGCTGTTCTGCTTTTTACTTAGTTTTCCAGTATTTCACAGTCATTATTATGACTACTAAATTTATTTTTTAAATATAAGAATTTAAGAATAAGGAGACTCTCAATGATCTTCGAAATAGAAAAAGATTTGCTTGTAGAAGGTATGTCAAAAATTGTTTCTATTACTGAAAGAAGGTCTCCTCTTCCAATTCTTACTCATGCCCTTCTCGAAACAAAAAATTCTCATTTATTTATAACCGCTACTGACCTGGAAGTTGGAATAAAAGTGTCTTACGCTTGTCTGGACTGTGAAGATGGAATCTGTACAGTTCCTGCAAGAAAATTTCTGGAAATTGTTAAGGAGCTATCATCTGGAGTAATTAAAGTTGAATTACAAGACAGATTTCGATTGAAAATAACATCTGGGCGGTCTTCATTTGATATAGCAGGAATGGACCCTGCTGATTTTCCTGCCTGGTCATCTGTGGAGGACGTGGAAAGCACGGAAATATCATGTCAGAAACTTACCAATATGCTTGATAAGACACTGTTTGCATCGTCAAATGATGACTCAAGATTTAACTTGAATGGAATATTGATTGAGAAAAACGACAATCAAATAAGATTCGTAGCTACTGATGGTCATCGGTTAGCCTTGATCGACGAAGAAATGGATCTACCTCTGAGTTCTCGAGTTATTGTTCCAAAAAAAGGACTTATGGAACTAAAAAAGCTTGTTGAAGGTCAAAAAGATAAAGCCCAAATTGGCTTTGAACGGAAAAATATTTTCTTAAAAACTGAAAAAGCTTTGATGACCATAAGACTGATCGAAGGGGATTATCCTGACTATGTGAGAGTTTTGCCTACTGAAAGCTCAAAGATAATCATAGCCAAAAAAAATGCCCTGATACAGGCTCTAAAACGAATGGCCATATTTACATCGGATAGAAACAAGGGAGCAAATATGGTTATTAAAACCAATCAAATAGAGTTTAATGTTACTCACCCTGATTTGGGAGCGGCTACGGATATTTTAGAAGTAGAATATAATAACGAGGAAGAGATAAATTTGATAGTAAATGTGACGTATATGATAGACGCTGTTAGTAATGTTGATTCTGAAGCCGTAACAATGGAATTTTTTAAGGAAGGATCCCCGGTAAAATTCATGGCTAGTCAGGATTCAAACTTCTTCAGTATAGTCATGCCCATGAGGAAATAAAAACCACTACGTTAAGAAAAGTATTGCTTCAAATTTTATCAAAAACTTCGGAAAGGTGACAGGTAAGAATTGGTAGATTCAAATGATTATGGCGCAGACCAAATAAGGGTATTAGATGGTTTAGACGCTGTTCGTAATACTCCAGGAATGTATATAGGAAATACGGGATCAGAGGGCCTCCATCAGCTTGTGTGGGAAGTTGTGGATAACTCGGTTGATGAAGCTCTAGCTGGATTCTGTAAAAATATATCTGTAACTATTCATCTGGATTCATCAATTACCATAGAAGATGATGGCCGAGGTATCCCTACAGATATGCATCGTACTGAAGGTATTCCAGCGGCGGAAGTAGTTATGACAATACTTCACGCTGGTGGAAAATTTGATAGTGATACTTACAAAGTTTCTGGTGGTCTTCATGGTGTGGGGGTATCCGTTGTAAACGCTTTAGCAGAGACTCTGAAACTCGAGATCAGACGAGGAGGACAAGTTTACCGGCAAATATACAAGAAGGGAAAAAAATATACAGATCTTGAAATAGTGGGCGCAACAAAAAGAAATGGAACAAAAATTACTTTTAAAGCCGATTCAGAGTTTTTTGGACAGCTTGAATTCAACTACGAAATAATAGCCTCTCGGTTACGGGAACTTGCATATCTAAATAAAGGGCTTCGGATAAATTTTGAAGATGAGCGCTCACAAAAACAGCCTGTAGTCTTTGAATTTGAAGGTGGCATCAGGTCATTCGTGGAACACCTCAATCGCGCAAAAAAAACGATGGAAGGTAGACCGATCTATATCTCGGCAGAGAAGGACAACAATTTTGTAGAATGCGCTATTCAATATAATGATGGATATGCAGAGACGGTTTTTACATTTTGTAACAATATAAATACTTTTGAGGGAGGAACCCATCTATCCGGTTTTAGAGCCGCTTTGACCAGAACAATCAATCAATACGCGAACTCCAAAGGTCTGTTCAAGAATGGCAAAAGTCAGGCGAGTATCACGGGTGAAGATTTGAGGGAAGGTTTGACAGTTGTTTTGAGCGTAAGGATGTTGAATCCTCAATTTGATAGCCAAACTAAGTCAAAACTCGGAAATATGGACATTAAAGGAATCGTAGAACAATTAATAAATGAGAAATTGTCAGAATATCTTGAAGAAAATCCTCAAGGAGCCCGCTGGATAATTCAAAAAGCCGTGGACGCAGGGAGAGCCAGGGATGCTGCTCGTAAAGCCAGGGAATTAACCAGACGTAAAAGCGCATTGGAGTCATCGGCTCTACCTGGAAAATTGGCTGATTGTCAAGAAAAGGATCCAGCAGAATCTGAATTGTTTATAGTTGAAGGAGAATCGGCCGGTGGGTCTGCAAAACAGGGAAGAGACCGAAAATCTCAGGCAATTTTACCGTTGAAAGGTAAGATACTGAATGTTGAAAAGTCCAGACTCGATAAAATAGTACAGAGCGCAGAAATACGGGTTCTTATTACAGCATTAGGAACTGGCATAGACGATGATTTCGATATTTCTAAAATTCGATATCATAAAGTTATTATTATGACCGACGCTGATGTAGATGGTTCACATATACGGACACTGCTGTTAACGTTCTTTTTTAGGTGCGTACCCGAAATAATCGCAAGAGGGTATCTTTATTTTGCTCAACCACCACTTTTCAAAGTGAAGAAGGCTAGAACGGAATTTTATATAAAGGATGAAGCTTTACTGGAGGATGTGGTTTTAAATAACGGTTTGGAAAACATGAGGTTGAAACAGTCTGATGATTTGTACATAGAGGGGACGTTACTCATTAACCTTATTAAGAATATTCTTAGAATGGAAAAAATTCTTCATCTGTATGAGCGAAAAAACATGGATCCAATCATTCTAAAATCGCTGATAATGGAGGGATTAACTCAGGATGCCCTTTCCAAATACGACGAGTGTGAGTCTTTAGTAAATAGAATGATAAATACCGCAAAAAGTTTGGATAAAAATATATCAATCAATGAAGTAAAAATTGATAAAGATGAAGAAGAATCCAAATATTATATTGAAATTAAATCAAAAAGAAACGGAATGGACAGAAAAACGAAAGTTGATTTTGAGTTAACAGAATCACCTTCTTTTCTTGAAATGGCGGCCATAGCCACTAAAATCAACATGATAGGATCACCGCCATTTGTACTTGAAGGTGATCAAATCAAAATAGAGATTCCATCGCTTTCCAAGTTAGTCGAAACCGCTGTCGAACAGGGTCGAAAAAAGCTGACGATCCAGAGATATAAAGGTCTTGGTGAAATGAATGCGGAACAGCTTTGGGATACTACAATGAATCCTGAACACAGAAAAATTCTTCAGGTAACAGTAGATGACGCTGTAAAAGCTAATGAAATATTTTCTACCTTAATGGGTGACCAAGTTGAACCGAGAAGAGAATTTATTGAAAAAAACGCTTTAAATGTTATGAATTTGGATTATTGAAAAGCATAAGTCAAAAAAGGAAAAGCAGGCTATAAGCCTGCTTTCTTTATTTATAATCAGGGAAAATTTTCTAATGCGCTAAAGGGTAGGTCTAGGTAGTAAACCGGCCTTTTCAGCAATTTCTCCCACTTTTTCTTCCCATTCGATAGCCATAATATGAACACCGGCAATACCTTTAATTTCTTGGAGCCGCTTGATGGTTTCTACAGCAATAGTTATACCTTCTTCAGCCTGTTTTTCCTTAGGGGTATTTTTCATCCGCTGGAGCAATTCATCAGGGACATCCATTCCAGGAACATTATTAGCCATATACCGGGCCATACCAAAACTCTTGAAAGGGGTAACTCCGCCAAGTATATAAACTTTTTCATGCAACCCCATATCAACTACCTGTTTCATCCAATCTTCAAATTTTTTCAAGTTGAATATACACTGGGTCTGAACAAAATCGACACCGGCTGCAACTTTTTTACCGAGTCTAGGGGCTCTAATTTCAAAAGGATCGGCGAAAGGATTGGCGGCAGCTCCAATAAATAGTTTTGGGGCTCCTTTAATTTCTTCCCCGCTAAGAAATTTACCTTCATCACGCATAATTTTAACGGTATTTATAAGTTGGATTGAATCCAGATCAAAGACATTTTTAGCTTGTGGATGATCCCCGAATCGTTGATGATCTCCGGAAAGGCAGAGCATATTTCTTACCCCTAAGGCGGCTCCACCCAGGATATCACTCTGTATGGCGATTCGATTCCGATCTCTACAAACCATTTGCATGACCGGTTCCATTCCCTCCTGTATCATAATTACCGCAGAGGAAATAGAAGACATACGGACAACTGAAGTTTGATTATCAGTTATATTGAAAGCATCGGCTTTATCTTTGAGGAGTTTGCATTTCGTGCGGATTACTTCCGCATCCGCTCCCCGTGGCGGACCACACTCTCCAGTAACTGCGAAAGTCCCTGATTTTAAGACCCTCTCTAGGTTGCTGCCTGACTTAAATTCATCGCTCATCTTTGAAAATCCTCCCTGATCATCTTACGAGGACCTCCGTCTCTGTTGGTCCGCCAATCATTAATTGGCATCATAGCGTTGTAACGATCCATCTGGTTAAGGGATTTGAGTCGATCCAGTATAAGCTGCCATGCGCAATCTACTTCCGGGTCAATCTCGCATTTCCCTTTGGTTGAACCGCCGCACGGACCATTTAGAAGACTCTTTGAACATCTCGCGATCGGACATATTCCGCCTGTGAAATACAATTTACATTCACCGCAGGTCTGGCATCTCTCCACGTAATAACCTTCCTTTTTTGAACCGCCTACAAAGGTCGTGTTCAAAGCGGGATAGATCGGGACATCTTTGTACCTTTCGGCCATAAACTGGACACCTGCTCCGCAAGCCATGGACAGTATGACTTCTACATCAGAGGCGATGCCTTCTGCTAGTTCGACATACTCTGGGTCACACTGCCTCTCGAGTGTCTTTTCGATAATTTCTATTGGGTTGCCTTCTTTATCGCGAGCCATTCTCAACTGACTGGATAAAACCCGGACTTCATCCTGCCCCCCTGTGAGACATACGGTCACACATCCGCCGCAACCCAGAACGGCAATCTTTTTAACACCCTCCAACATTTTCATTATTTCATCGAAGGGTTTTCTTTCACCTATAACCATCTCGTGCCTCCAATCGGACGTTCAGAAACTAAAATAGGCGCTGTATTAAGCGGCGTCACTCTGAATGTGAAACTTCTTATTCAGAGGGCTCGGACCTAACTGTTTTATCCTCTCTACAAATTCACGAGCTACTTCTGCAAAACGAGGCCCCATGGCTGCGCTCATGTTGAACATTTCCAGTCTTTCGGGTTCCAAACCAACTTCCTGAATAAGTTTTTTCGTATAGTTAACTCTTGGTTTGGCGACGAGGTTTCCCTGGATAAAATGACAGTCTCCCTCAAGACATCCAGCGACATAAACACCGTCAGCGCCTTTTTCAAAAGCTCGCAAAAGGAAAATAGGGGTTACCTTCCCGGTACAGGGAAGGCGAATAATGCGTATGTTAGTGGGATATTCCAACCGCATGCTTCCCGCTAAATCGGCTGCGCCGTAGGCGCAATAATGGCAACAAAAGGCCACTACTATAGGCTCAAACTCTGGCATAGTTATCGACTCCCGATATTTTCAAAAATGAAAAATAGATGGGCTCAAACTGCAATTTAGACCAAGAGAAAAAATTTTTCAAGTTTCAAAGGCTAAGAAATATACGGATTTCTTAGATTGATTCCCATAAACCCTGAACCAAGTTCCTATCTAATAACTTACGAATGAAATAGAGATCTTCCGAGGTCTCAAAATTTCGAATCTTTTCTCCAGAAACAGAGTTATCAACAAAAAAGGGTCTTTTCGCAAAGAGACCTTTAAGTAATATGGATAAGGGATATCCAAGATTTTCCAGTCCACCTTCATATGACCGTACAAAATCATCAGCCTGGGTCCTTAAATCCAGGATAAGACTATACCCCACTCTAAATAAAAGCTCCATGTGATTGGCGGTTAAGATTAGGCTTCCTTTTCCGGTATCCAGTTTTGAAATATTCTCCAAAGCTATATTTATATAGCCTGAAGCTTTTTTCAAACTATCTATCATGTGTTCAAGATTCCCGGGCTCTTTAACGTCGGCTATCATTATTTTATTAGCAACATGCGATAATTCTAGAGAAATCCTGTCTTGAATTAGTCGACTGGGAATTAAGTTCCAGCAGCGTTCAAAAAAATTTCTCTTCAATGCTATTTTCAGAGGATAATCAATAAAGGTTCCTACAGAAATGTAATCATTACTTTCTTGGGGATTTTCAAAAATTTCCGTCAAGATGGCTTTTGGATTGAGATATCGATATATTTCTTGAGCCTCGTCGAAATCTGGAAAACCATGATCAGCAAGGCGGGCAGATCTCCACTTGAGAGCCAGATTCTGTATCTCTACCAAATCTGACGATGTCAAATATTGCATGAGATTAAAATAATAGTGATCACTCCATCTAAAAATGCCCGTAAGCAATTGCTCAATCGCTTCTTTATGAGAATAATCCAGGAATTCAATAAAATAGATGCTGTCCAACGTAAACGAAGGTAAAGAATTTATCTGCTCCGTAAAATCTACATCTGATCGGGCGACTTTCACCTTAACTAACAGATTAATTAAGGAAATTACCAATTCTGGGTCTGAAGTCTGAAGAAATTGGAAGAGCTTATCGTCTCCCAAATCGACAAGTTTTTCCAACCAATAATTTGCAGCTTCAGAATCTGGTGTATCTTTCTTCCAGAGTTCTAGATCCAAAATATAAGTTAGTTGCTTTGAAGTCGTCAGGCTCAAAAGGTAAGTCGCATCGCCGATTCCAATACTCTTGATAGTAAAATACATTTCTTTTTCAGAAACGCGCCGAACAAATTCACCCGGATAACTAAGATTCTGAATAAATTCTTGACGTCCCTTAGGTGAAAGTCTCGCAAAAAGATCGAGCTTATTTTCAAGAGATAGTTTGTCAACATCCATTACAATTTGCAGATCATCATCCATATACTCACTATTTTTCATGACAAGAAAATATCTTTTTCGTAATGTGAAATCAATTGGGGAAACCCATATTTGGAAGTTAAGAAACACGTGTTCGATAATTAAGCAAGAGTGTCTAACACTTTGATCCGAAAAATTAATTTTTAACGGCCACTTTTCTCAATCGGAGGAGACCGAAAATGGAAAAATTAACAGGTAAGGCTATCATTGCTATGGGGGGCGGTCCAACTGCAGTAATAAACCAATCTTTGGTCGGAGCGGTTCTCCAAGCTAGGCAGTATCCTCATATCACACAATTCTATGGCGCGTTTCGAGGAGTAGAGGGATTAGTAAACGAAGAATTCGTAAATTTAACCGAGGCCACCAGACACAATCTAGAAATGGTGGCGCTGACTCCCGGGGCCGGCATCAGAAGCACGAGAGTCAAGCCGGATGAGGAATATTGCCATCGAATTTTTAATGTATGTAAAGCTCATGGCATTCACTACTTTTTTTACATAGGTGGTAATGACTCGGCCGAAACCTGCAGAATAGTGAACAAATTCGCCATGGACGCCGGATATGAATTACGGGTTACTCATGTTCCGAAAACAATCGATAATGATCTGAGAGTTACTGATCACTGTCCTGGTTATGGTTCAGCGGCGAAATTCGTGGCTCAGGCCTTTATGGGAGTCAATCTAGACAATCGATCGCTCCCAGGAGTCTATATTGGAGTGGTCATGGGTCGTCACGCGGGTTTTCTTACTGCCGCGTCTGTTTTTGCACGCAAGTACCATGATGATGGCCCACATCTAATCTATGTACCTGAACGAGCGTTTGATTCTGAAGAATTCCTGGCTAGCGTGGACGCGACTTATAATGAATTTGGAAGAGTCGTGGTAGCTGTATCGGAAGGTATTAAAGATTCGTCCGGGAATGCCGTAGTCGCAAGTCTGCTCAAGAATGTAGAAAAGGACGCGCATGGCAATATTCAGTTATCCGGCAATACATCCCTGGGAGACGCTTTAGCTGAATTGGTCAAGAAACGTTTAAATATTAAAAGAGTGCGTTCCGATACATTTGGGTATCTTCAACGTTCATTCCTTGGCTGTGTAAGCGCTGTTGACGCGAATGAGGCTAGAGAGGTCGGAGAAAGAGCAGTTCAAATCGCTGCATGGCACCGGATTGACGGCTCCATTACAATTGAAAGAGTTGGAGACTATGGGGTCCGCTACAACTTGACCCCGCTGGCTGATGTCGCGAAAGAAACCAAAAGCATGCCGGACGGATTCATAAAAGGCGCCAACAATGTTACAGATGAATTTAAAATGTACGCCCGTCCCTTGTTGGGAGAACTTCCTGTCTACGATAGAATTCAGGCTCCAATAGTGGATAAGCTTATTAAATAATAAAGAAAGGGCTTTTGAATTTATTAAGATCTTAATAACCAGTGATTAATCAATTATTAGGCGCCAAATTTCAACGTTAATACCGGAGGCTATACGTGCGTAGTGATTTAATGAAAAAAGGTCTTACCAGAGCCCCCTCGAGAGCTTTACTCAAGGCGATGGGACTTACTGACGAAGAGATAAGCAGGCCATTAATTGGGGTGGTAAATTCAGCAAATGAAGTAGTGCCTGGTCATATACACCTGGGTCTTATAGCTGACGCGGTCAAGGCAGGGGTCAGAATTGCCGGTGGAACACCAATGGAGTTTCCGACAATCGGCGTTTGTGATGGTTTGGCTATGGGACATGAAGGCATGAAGTACTCTCTGGCTTCTAGGGAACTGATAGCGGACTCAATAGAAATCATGGCGATGGCTCATTCTTTTGATGGACTGGTTCTGATCCCCAACTGTGATAAAATTGTCCCTGGAATGTTGATGGCCGCCTTAAGACTTAATATTCCGGCCATTATAGTCAGTGGGGGACCTATGCTCGCCGGTAGATTTTTCGGTGAAAAAGTTGACTTGATAACAGTATTTGAGGCGGTAGGAAAAGTATCAGCGGACAAAATGTCCTGTGAAGAACTGTCCGAACTTGAAAATGAAGCCTGCCCGGGTTGTGGATCGTGCGCAGGAATGTTTACGGCTAATTCCATGAATTGCCTCACTGAAGCGCTTGGACTAGGTCTACCAGGTAATGGAACGATCCCAGCCGTTCATGCCGAAAGGATCAGATTGGCCAAGAGAGCTGGTATGAGCATTATGAATCTGGTTTCGAAGGAAATTCGTCCTAGGGACATAGCCACTAAAGAGGCTTTCAAAAACGCTATTGCTGTGGATATGGCTTTGGGATGCTCGACAAACACGGTCTTACATCTTCCTGCAATAGGTAAAGAAGCTAAACAGGACATAGATTTAAGACTATTTGATGAAATCAGCTCCAGGACCCCACATATCTGCTCACTCTCACCCGCTGGCACGCATCATATTGAGGATCTTCATGCGGCTGGAGGAGTCCAGGCGGTTTTGAAAGAACTGGTAGAAGCCGGACTTGCCAATCCTGACGCGCTGACGGTCACAGGAAATTATTTGAGAGACAATTTATCAAGAACTGCAGTTCGCTTTCCTGAAATAATCAGACCATTAAACCATCCTTACCATGCGCAAGGAGGCATAGCGATTCTGTATGGAAATCTGGCGCCAGACGGCGCTGTGGTTAAACAATCCGCCGTTTCTGAGGAAATGCTTCAAAACAAAGGTAGAGCTAAAGTTTATGATTCGGAAGAATCGGCTGTCGAGGAAATTCTCATAGGTAAAATTGAACCGGGAACAGTTGTCGTTATCAGATATGAAGGACCGAGGGGCGGTCCTGGCATGCGGGAAATGTTAAACCCCACATCCGCGCTTGCGGGGATGGGGCTGGATAAATCAGTTTGTTTGATAACAGATGGACGTTTCAGTGGTGGAACACGGGGCGCGGCGATTGGTCATGTGTCACCGGAAGCGGCTCATGGTGGTCCAATAGCCTTGGTAAAAGATGGGGATGAAATTGTCATAGACATACCCAACAAGAGAATTGATTTGAATGTCACTGCTGAAGAACTTGAAAAACGGAGAACACAATGGAGATCGCCCGAACCTAAAATTAAAGAAGGATATTTAGCCAGATACGCCTCTCTCGTGGGTTCCGCAGCTCAAGGAGCGGTTTTTAGATAAGTCGAAGCGTATCTGGAGATATCTTGCCAAGATCAGGGAAACGCAATGAACATTTTTTCATGGAAATCGCCCTAATCATGGCTAAGAAGGCCTACAGCCTAGGGGAAACTCCAGTAGGGGCCATAATTGTCAAAAACGACAGGATAATTGGATCCGGTTATAATAGAGTTGAAACCGATCATGATCCTACTGCTCATGCGGAAATAGTCGCTTTGAGGAAAGCGACAACGACGATTAGGGATTGGAGATTGATCGGAACAACAGTTTATGTTACTTTAGAGCCTTGTATTATGTGCGCGGCGGCGCTTTTAAACGCTCGGGTCGAGCGGGTCATGTTCGGCGCGTGGGACAGCCGATTCGGCGCGTTTGGCAGCCTTTTTGATCTATCCCACGATCCTAGATATAATCATGAAATAGAGATTAGATCAGGAATTATGAACAAAGAAACGGCTGCGCTATTACGCGACTTTTTCCGTGAGCGACGTTTAAAAACCACCGGCAGTTGAGCACATCAGCGGAGAGATGCCCGAGAGGCCGAAGGGGGTTGACTCGAAATCAATTGTACCCGTGAGGGTACCGGGGGTTCGAATCCCTCTCTCTCCGCCACAGAACCTATCTTCACAACCACCCGTTGTCTTTGTACCAGTGAAAAGTTTTGGTTAAGGCCTCAACAATAGAATGTTGCGGGACCCAACCCAGGTCACGGCGAGCCTTTTCTGAAGAGCAAATCCAATACATCTGATCCATCTCCCGTATTTTTTCTGTCCTGAACATTTGAGGCTTTTGGGACAACGCTCCAATTACGTCGGAAAAACTTCCAAATGTTCTCAAAATGAATTTGGGTAATGGCACAATCAAAACACGCGTACCCATTACTCGAGCGGTATCTTTTATAAAATCGCGCCATATAACAGGTTCAGGATTAGTAAGAAAATAAGTTTTTCCAGAGCTATTTTCTGAAAAGGCGGAGCGCACAATTCCTTCGATCAAGTCATCCACAAAAACAACACTAACCTTGCGATCTTTTCCGGACAAACAAGGAGCCACTCCATATTTGCACGATTTGAACACACCCAGAACATCCGTATCGCGGGGGCCGAATACCGTTGAAGGCCTTACGATGGTAAGTGGTATCAAATCAGCAAAAGTTAGCGCCATTTTTTCAGCTTCCAGTTTTGAACGAGCATAAAGAGAAATTGGCTTAGGAACATCATTTTCAGTAACAGCTTTTTCCGAGGAGTTTGCTGGTCCACTTACCGCCTGTGAACTCACCAGTACAAATTTTTTAAAAAACTTGGGATCGGAGCGTTTAATTACAAACTCCAGCATCCTTTGGGCAAGTTTTACATTTGCTTCGTAATAGCCCTCATAATTTAAAGCCCTGGTGGCTCCCGCAAGATGGAAAAAATATTCAAACCCCTCTGAAACTGTAGAATCTTGTTCGAGGGCTTCAAAGCTAATGATTTTTGTGTTGGAAGATTGTAAGTGTTTAACTTTATTCGGTTCTCTAACAGGGCAAATTACCTCAAAATTTCGGCTCAACAGAAGTTGAGTCAAATTACTTCCAATAAAACCCGTACTGCCTGTTACAACACATCGAATTTTACGTTTGTTACTCAAGGGAACAATCCTGTATCAAGCCCACTTGTCATAAAGTTTTCTCAATCTGTTAGGAGAAAACCCTAAATAATAGGCTGCTATGACGATCTGATTAATTAATGTGGTTCTTAGCAGACCCAACTTTTTCCAGCGTCGGCCTGACGTGTTGACGGATAATGCTGAAATTCGAATCTTCCCTTGTTTCCCTAACCTGCGTATGAACTCAAAATCTTCCATAATCGGCTGATCAGGAAAACCTCCAATCATGTTAAAAGATTGTTTGGTCATGAAAAAAGCTTGGTCCCCGTAAGGCATGTTCAGAACTCGAGATCTGAAATTTGAGATCAATTCAATTAAATAAAGACCCCTGAGATTTTCTGATATGGACAAGGCAAAAGCGCCGCAGACTACTCCATCTTCACGTAATATTTCCAAAACAGCTTCGGCCCATTTATCAGGAAGAGTAGTGTCGGCATGCAGGAACAACAGAATCTCTCCGGACGCCCTCATCGCGCCCAGATTCATCTGCCGGGCGCGGCCGGATTCTGTAGCCTCCACAATACAATTATAATTTCGAGCGATCTCCACAGTTGAGTCGTCACTACCACCATCAACCACAATCTTTTCAAAATTGAAACGAGTCCTTACGCTCTTCAAACAATTTTCAAGCGTGCTAGCTTCATTCAGAGTCGGTATGATCACGGAAATCATTTGTGTCAAAGTACATATTCCCAAATAAAGAACACGCTTCCAGCTTGAAAAAATCTGAAGGTCGGTCCAGATCAGAGAGTTCAGGAGCCATTTTTGTTTTCAACGACAGAGAGGACAGTCTATAAATCGTTTGATCGAACACGTCAGACGCGCCCCATGAAATGTTTTGAAACAATACAGGGTAAAAGCCCACAGTTCCGATTAGATAATATCCACCATCAGTTGCGGGTCCAATAACGGCATCGTGATCATCCAGGTCTTGAAACGCTTGAGACAAAATGTGAGGAGTCAAACCCGGGATGTCAGTTCCGATTAGCACTACTTTCTTGCACCCTTCATCAAAAGCGCATTTGAACGCGTAGAGCATTTTTTCTCCGAGATCACCTTCGATCTGTCTCCGATACCTGAAAGAAGGCCCTAGCCATTGGCGCATCGCCCTATGGGGGCTTTCACAAAAGTGCGTTTCGATATCGAAGTCCGACGATTTCTTGGCTGAGACGGCTTTATTAATAGCCAATTCTGTCAGAATTCGGTGAAGTTTCGCTGAAGCGTCACTCCCCAACAATGGGACAAGCCGGGTCTTGACGCGCCCTGGAACGGGATATTTAGTAAATATAATTAATCTATTTGACATGGTAAAAATTGTCTTGCGTCGTTTGAGAATGCGTTTGAACGGTATTTTTTGAAAAAATATAAGATGAATTTTTACGTTCAAGTCAACAGCTAAATCAGGCGCTTTATGGAAGGTCTCCATCGAACTGGACTAAAATTGCTTGACTGAGTCACTATGGTGAAATAAGATTGTACGATTATGGATCTCTCATTGCCCAATTTATTGGAGGCTTCAGAATAAATGGCTGTTAAAATCAGATTGTCGCGACACGGTTCAAAGAAACGTCCATTCTACCGAATTGTTGTTACGGATTCAATTTATCCACGGGACGGTCGTTTCCTAGATACCTTGGGAACGTACGATCCTAGAAACAAGATTAATGGAATCAACCTGAAAAAAGAAGCTATAGAAGACTGGGTCAAAAAAGGCGCTCAACTCAGCGACACCGTAAAAAAGCTCCTGAAAACGGCCAGTCAATCAGCTCCTGCACAGTAATATTTTTCAGCCGAACCATTCCCTGTTCTGCTTTTAGGAAAAATCAATTCCGTCCTTGAGGTTTGGTATGAAAGAACTGGTAGAATTCGTAGCGAAAACTCTGGTTGACCACCCCGATGAAGTGAGCGTTTCTGAAAGAGAAGTAGAAATGGGCCTGGTCCTCGAACTGAAAGTTGCGCCTGCTGATCTGGGCAGGATAATTGGAAAACATGGACGCACGGCTAAAGCTATGAGGACAGTGCTAAGTTCGGCTTCGACAAAGAGAAAACAGAAAGTTTCGCTGGAAATCATGGAATAACCTTCAAAGAGTTCGTGGTCATATCAGAACTATCATCAATCACTTGAATAAATTATGATTGATCGATTAATCGTTGTAGGTAAGGCCCTAAAGCCTGTCGGGTTAAAAGGCGAGTTTAAGATATATCCATATACGGAAACTCCGGATATTTTTAAGGATTTTCCTTTTCTTTTTTTTGAAGAGGAACGTTACGAAGTCGCTAAAACACGAATACACCAAAACTTGGTAGTGGTTTCTCTTAAGAATGTGCAAACTCTTGAAGGAGCTAAAAACCTAACAGGTAAAATTGTAAAAACTTCGTCCCGGTTTTTTCCACCACCAGAAGATGGCGAATTTTTCTGGTATGAACTAATAGGATTATCTGTTTTCGACACACAAGGCGCACGACTGGGTGAAGTCAAATCTTTAGTGAGAACATCGGCGCATGATGTTCTTGAAATTCATACCGGTAAGAAGGAGTTGTTAATCCCGTTCATTGACGAAATAGTTAAATCGATTGACGTGGAACAAGCTCAAATAATAATAGAACTATTGGATGGAATGAGCCCAGATGATTAACATCCGGGTGCTGACAATCTTCCCGAGTATTTTTGACTCATTTTTGGCGTACGGAAATCCTGCCCGAGCGTCACAGATGGGCCTGGCTGACATACAAGCCATTGATCTTAGACAATTTGCGGATGACCCCAGAAGAACAACTGATGACTACCCTTATGGTGGTGGTATCGGCATGGTCATGAAACCTGAGCCAATCGTTAAAGGCATACGTAGTGTTCAGGACGTTAACGAGGAAATCAGTGTCATTCTGTTAACACCACAAGGTAAGCGACTAAGCCAACAAATAGTTGAAGAACTGTCACAAAGAACAAGCTTGTTAATGGTTTGTGGCCGGTATGAGGGAATAGACGAAAGAGTCAGGTACTTTGTGAACGAAGAAATCTCTATCGGAGATTATGTCTTGTCCGGTGGAGAAACAGCGGCTATGGTTTTGATCGACTCGATAATCAGATTGATTCCTGGGGTATTGGGATCCGACAGCCGAATAGGTGGTGATTCTTTTTACGACGGACTGTTGGAATATCCTCAATATACGAGACCCAGAGAATTTGAAGGTTTTGAAGTGCCTAGTATTCTTCTGGAGGGACATCACGAAAAGATTCGTCTGTGGAGACGAAAAATGTCAATATTGAAAACCCTAACATACCGACCAGACTTGATAGAGTCACTGACGGCGGACGATGAAATGAAAAAACTACTGCGGGAAATTGAAACAGAATCCCTAATTGGATTGGAGTAAGTTATGAATATCTTGGATCAAATTCAAAAAGAACAAATTCGCATGGATATCCCGGATTTTAGACCAGGAGACACTGTGAAGGTCCATGTAAGAATTGTTGAAGGTAACCGTGAACGAATACAGGTGTTTGAAGGTGTGGTAATAGGAATTAGCAGAAAGGGTTCTGGTTCAAGTTTTACGGTTCGTAAAGTCTCATATGGCATTGGTGTGGAGAGAGTTTTCCCTCATGATTCCCCATTGATTGACAAGGTGGAATTGGTAACTCGGGGCAGGGTAAGACGTTCAAAAATTTACTACATCAGAAAGCTTAGAGGCAAAGCAGCGAGAATCAAGGAAAAAATGGCCAATCTTTGATAAAAAATGCCGCCTGACTATAAGTATGAGCTACAAGCTCAAGCATCAGGCGTTAATCTGGTGGCTGGAATAGATGAAGCTGGCCGTGGTCCGCTGGCAGGTCCAGTGGTAGCGGCCGCTGTAATCCTAGGGCCGAACTCGGCCATTCAAGGTCTTAACGATTCCAAACTGCTCACCCCCAATCAGCGCGAAAAACTTTTCACCGAAATAAATAAAGAAGCCCTAGCGATTAATTTCAGTATTGTCACGGCTGATACAATAGATAGAATAAATATTCTTCAAGCCACCAAATTGGCTATGAGGCAAGCTATCCAGGGTCTTGCGCCTCAACCGGAGCTATTGTTGATCGATGGACCTATAAATCTCCATGTTAAAATTCCGCAGATACCCATTATAAAAGGCGATCAGTTGTCTTTGTCCATTGCGGCCGCAAGTGTTATCGCAAAGGTTACGCGTGATCGAATCATGGAGGAATTACACAACAGGTTTCCCCAATACCGGTTCGATAGAAACAAAGGGTATGGAACCAAAGAACACATTTCGGCCATCAGGAAACACGGCCCATGTATCGAACACAGAAAATACTTTGGGGTGGTAAAAATGTTTTGCCAGGGAGAGCTTTTCAGGGATTAGTTTTCCATTTTGAGATTTTCAAACGGCTCCAATCTGATATCAGGGCTACTGTACAGGCCCCTGACTCGAAAAGTAGTCGTTAATATTTTTCCATCTTTCGTTATTAAATTGCCAAATAATCCGGACACAATCGCATCCAATCCCACAAGCGGAGACACCAATATTTTGAAGTCTATTCGATTTTGATCACTGAAATACATGCCTGAAGCATCCACCTTGGCAGCGTCAGAAAATAACTTCAAATCCTTGAATCGCCATTTATTGTCAAAAATTTCCATTTTCCAGGTTATTTTCTGATATGGCAAACCTTGGCCGATAATGTCTGGAATACGTCCCCTGACAAGAGACCCCAGATTGATTAAAGAGAAGATCTTGGAAAGAATTTCAAATCTATAAATTATTCCATTTGTTAGAATCACATCCATGACCCCTGTTTTATATACGCCATGATTTTCCGAAAGTGGTCGGATTTTCCATTCCATGTTTCCCTGGACATTCATATCCCCATCAACTTTTACCCTCTGGGGATCAGATATAAAAATCCTGTCAAATTTTAAATTTTCCCCATGAAAATTTATTCTTAGAGGAACCGATGTCTGTGATTGAATATCAAAATTAGCTCCACCTCGTAAAATGCCGTCCGCAAAATTCATTTGCCATTTCGAAACTTTAATCAATCCTGACGTCCCCTCCATATCAGCTCGGAAATCATCAAAGGTTCGAAGCTCTGTCTTTCCCTTTGCGACATGCACATTCCCGGAAAGCTTGGACCTTGCGAGAAATCTGATCAAAGGATTGGTGCGGATCCATTCCTGCCATGAGACGGTGTTTGTTTCACCTGGAGGGGCGGTGAAATCAGTAGTGTCAAGGAATTCTGAGTCGATTGAAAATTTCAGTTTAGGATTATCTGGATCAGCGATCGAAAATGAGCCCGAAATTAGTGAGCTTCCAGTTCGAGATCGCTCAACAGTAATATTTGAAAATCTTGATTTACGTTGATATGCGCCAGTCAATCCTTCCGTGATTTTTCTAAATCGCGGCAATCTAAGAGTTATGTGGCTGAAGCTGATATTAACCTCGACGTTTGGTTCCTGATTTTTCTCTTTTCGTAGAGAAAAATCTCCTTCTATCCTCCCTCCGCTATGTAATTCCAAAATCGGGTCGGAAAATGGAATTAGCGCTGAAGTGGGAATTCCTTTGGGAGGAAGGTTGATAGTCAGCATCATCTTGCCATCATCATTGAAGAGCGCTCTAGCTGAAATACGGCCGGCCTCAGAGACAAGATAAGCCTCTTCTATAGAAATGCCTCCCGCATTTCTTGTCCCGGAGAATTCAACCGTAGCCGGGACCCCGCTTTTTTTTCTAAGAAATGATTCAAACGTTATGCTTGCTTGAGTCAGATCTATGGTTCCATTAAAATTTAAGTTGGAAGGACTTCCTTTAAGACCGGCTGTGATTGGACAGGAACCAGAAATAGTCCAACCAGTGGGAAACATCCCGAATTTGCGAACATCCCCAGCTCCGAGTTTAAAGTCAAAATTCAGGTTCCACTCTGTTTGTGAAAGACCTCCTTTGAATTCAAAAGGACTTTCACCGATAAATCCTTTAAGACCGGACAAATTTATCTTGGATCCTCTAAAGCGCACATCTCCGACGACTTTTTTAATCGGAACAGGTAAGCCATCGACCTTGAACTGCAAATCTTCGAAACTTACCCTGCCTTTTAAGGAAGGATTGGAAAGCAGTCCTTTTATGTCCATGTTTATTACGGCTGAACCCATAGGATCCTGAACATTCTTGACAATTGATCCGAATCTTTGTGAAAAAGGTCTATTGAGCAAAACATCACGAATGTCGGACGCGTAGGCATGTGAAGAAACAAACAAATCAACCGCAGGTTTAGTTTTCAAATTAGAAATCCAACCGTTTATGACAACCTGCGAATTTCCTAAAAATAATGTTATGCCTTTAAAAAGAACTTCTTTAGCGTTTAAGCGCATAAATCCACTTGCTTCTCTAATTGGAGAGGAAAATCCTGGGATAAACCCGGAAACACCATTGAGTACTGCGTCAAGCGACATGTCTTCTGAATAAAGGTTCCCATTCCGTAATGAGTTAAGATCATTGCTCCAGTACGAATTTACTATTTGAATATGACCCCTTAAATCGGCCTTTTTGATACGATCTCTTTCCGGCGTTGGAAACAAACTGACTGGAATGAAAGCGGAGAATCGATCAAGATAGATGTCCGCCCTCTTAATGGATAATTCGATCTTTGGATTAGCGTTGAGCCGGTTTTTTATTAGAATTGTTAGAGAAGCCACCGCGCCCGGTAAACTGACCTCCTGTAAATCCAGACTTATGGAGTCATCGGAAAATTCTCCAGAAAATCGAGCCCCTATCTTTTCTATTGCTACACGAGATCTAACAAGCTCATTAGATTGTAAAAAACCGCCTGAAATTATGGAAACACCATTAAAAAGCCATTTTCCAGAGTTAGAATTGGCGTCCGCGGCGAAACTTAAATTCGCTCCCGATATAGGTATATCAAGACCTAAGTGCCTAAAAATCGTCAAGAATGGTTTGAGAGGACAATCCGAAAATTTGGCGTTGAAAAACTTAGAGTTATCATGATGTTCAATAGTTGGCTGGGATAATCTTCCTTTAATTTCGAACTCGCCTTGAGAACGTGATTCCTTTGCCTGCCCTTTTATTTCAAAAGCGTCGACTTGCGATTCGCTGACGTTAGAAAATTTGGCGTCCAATTTGTCAAAAAGAATTTCTTCTCTCTGTGACGGAACCTCCGAATGACTCAGGCTCACAATAGTTGCCTGATGAATCTGCATGTTCTGGATTTCTAATTGTAATCCAAGAATGTTGAAGATCTGGCCCTTCTCTATCAAGAGGTCATTTTCAGTGATAAGGTCTGATTTCAAAAATATTACTGGTTGAATGGCTGAAGTCTTTTTCAACAATAATTTACCCAGGAAAAAAGAGCCCAAATCCAATTCACAATCTATTTGTTTAGCCTGGAACACGGCATTGTTCCGCTGAGCTTCATAGACTCTCAAATCCTTCAATAAGATATTGATGTTCCGGAAGGTAGGCCAAGACAGGGAAAAGTCTTGACATGTAATGTTTTTACCTGTTCTGGATTCTAAGTAATATTTCAAATACTTGTTAGAGTAACTGCTATTCAAGAAGAAAAAAACAAAGACCGAGAAACATAAAATGAGTAGTGCAAAAGACGCTGTAAGACCCAAGAATATTTTAACGATAAAAGAAGATCTATTTGTCAGCCTTTTCACGTTTTCTTTCTGGGTCTTGTTCATTAGAATTCTTGGAAGAAAAAAAGGAGGGGACTTTGATAACTTTACAGATAAATATATTGTGTGATTTTGACGAGAAAAAAACACAATATGAGTTTTTGATCGGCGACAGGGTCGTTAGTAAAGCCCGAGTCGCCGATTTTACACAAATTGATCGGTTCTCTACTTAACGCGAGTTTTCTTTTTCATCTTAGATATCTTGCGTCTAAGGATATCCAGTCGATTTCTGGAAGCTCCTTCACTTCTCTCCCCATCTCGCTTCGAACGCAATTGTCCGACTTTTTCCTTAAAAACTCTTACACCTTCAGATATTTTCTTACTGTCAGGAGCAGGGAGCCCTTTTTCAACTATTAGAAAATCGATGATTTCCTGTTTATTCATTCCATGAATGCCCTGAACATTTGGAACCTTTAAGGCTTCCTCGCGGAGTTCCTTAATAGTCCAATTTCCAAGGGGTTTCTCTTTTTTTTGCTTTTTGTCTTTTTTCTCACCCATTAACTATCCTCCAGTCTATGTTATTCCTAATTCTTTCCATATAATTACATCTAAAGTTTTTGAAAAATGAGCCGCTTCCCCATCTTTTTTACGAGCAAGCGATTCAATTTTACATACTATTGGTCTCTGTTGTCTATACTTCGTTTACTCTTTTATTCACTTCTGGGAAGAGAGTCATTAGGAGCCATCTGTACTTCAGGCGGCGCCACAATTTTTCTTTTGATCAATTCCTTACTCTTCCGACTCAGCGCGTTAGTCAAACAGTCCATTTCAGACCCTTGAAGAGGTCGAATTAAACTCTTTGCTTGGAATCACAAATTTCCAAAACCAGATTTTCCAGGATTATATTTGGGGCTGAAGAGCCCAGTTTTGTAGATTTTATCGTTATGTCCGCCGCCAGAATAGCTTCCATTATATGAATTAGCCGCTGAAGAGAGAAATTTTGAGCTGTTTTAAGGAGTTGAAAAAGAGGGAAATCTTTTTGAGTCAATAAATTAAATTTACCTTTCTGTATTTTTTTTGGTGGAGATTCCAATCGAATCCTTGCTACCAAGGAAACAAATTGATCAAAATTAATGTCAGGTTTCCACGAAGAGCGGAAATCAGTGAAAAGCAGTTCCCGGGCAGCGATAATTTTCCGAAACTCCGAAGTCAAAGCTGCAAGTGTTTGCAAGGGATGATCCACGATTTTGAGATTTTCATGAAGCGCAATGAGCAATTTTCTTGAATCTGATTCACGAACAGCCCTTGAAAGATCGAAAAAAGCCGCTTCATGGAAATCCAGAAACAGTTCTTGGATATCTGCGATATTTATTTCTGTACGGTTCCCAAGATATGAAGCAATTTTGTCGAATTCGCTTCTTATACGTCGAATATCCTTACCGGATTTGTTGAAAGCCAGATCAAGAGCCTCTGAAGTTATAGTTTTGCCTCGGCTATTCAAGAATTCTCTGATTGAACGCTGAAAATAACTCTTGTCGAGCCTAACGGCCGACTTATCAAACCTGGGTTTTAATTCTTCCACGTGGCCGTTTTTGTCGAACGCTTTGAACAGCCTGTTTCTTTTATCAACCGACAATGCGGTCATAATTAGATAGGTGTCTTCAGGAACGCCCTCTTGAACGAATTCCAAAATGACATTTTCGTCTCCAGAAGATATTGAGCCGGAAAATTCCTGTGCGAAGCTTGTGGCCGCTTGCTGAAGGGCTTCCCGATCCTGACTATCAAGATTAGAGATCGCATCCACTTCTTTTAGCCAATCATCTGAGGAAACACCTGCTTCAAGATTTACCCCCGTCAATCCGGCCAATTGTTTCAGATTTCGATAGGCGGTTTTTGAATCTCCTCTTTTCCACGCCTCAGTAATTTTTTCAATAATCTTGGATGCATTAGATTGGCTTGCGAAGAGCGTCGAGTTTTCTACCAGAGCGACCCGGGTTCCTCCAAACAGCGGCCTGTTGAGCAAATGCGAAATCAAGTCTCCAATATTTAATGAAGACCCATCAAAAGATTTCAGATTTGTAGTCTTAGAGGCAGGGTCCATAAGAGAATTAACATAAGTAGATACTCTTTCTTTTACAAGAAATTCATCCCCGTAGAACAAAAACAAACCTTTCGAGGTCTGCTTTTCATTGGATAGCTTTTCTTTCATGTTTATCTGAAGACAGTTTTAGAAAAAATTAATAAGTCCTGCAGGAAGTGGCCTGACGAGGAAAATTAAAAATCGCCGCTAAAAACGATTAGTCTATGTATTATTTTTGCTCAGCCTTATCTTTGGAAGGGTCAGAAGACGAAGCGGGGTTAGCCGGGGTAGCTGGAGGCGCGTCATCAGTTTCCAGGCCTTTTTTAAAGGTTTTGATACCTTTCCCTATTCCACCCATGATTTCTGGGATTCTCTTTGCGCCAAAAACCAAGACAACAATGATCAAGATGATGAGTAACTCAGGCATTCCTATTCCAGCCATAGCCAAATCTCCATTTTATTAAGAAAAAAATTTCTTGATGAACTTTCATTAACTCCCATGGTCATTATAAATACATAAGAATGTTTCGTCAAATGTACTAAGAGCTGGAGCGTCGCGCGAAAAACGGCGCCCATGTCCGATTTTGGACACTATCTATATGGTGTTGAAAAAGTTACCAAAGAACGCGATTATCAATATTATGGCGTCGGATATTGTACACTGAACTGAGAAAAATGAATTTATCAATTATACGTAACCTGTTGAACTGATGATTCATTGTTCAACTTATAAGACTTTGGCGCCATAGTTGCTCTCTCAACTGGCATGAACAACTCAAAGGAAATCCAAATATGAGCCAGAAAAGTAATAAACAAAATAAAAAAGAAGAACATCAGGAAGAAGTTATCGCCACTCTCATTAATCCGATTCATGTCTTTTCTGGGGCCGTACAGATCAAAGATTATATAACGGCGCAAAAACAGCTTTTAAGAGACTTCGGCGAAGACATTTACTTTAACTGGCAACTTGAAGTGCTTCATGCGGAAATAGCGTCAATAATAGAAGAGCTTAAAATAGAGAGTACCGGGCCTAGACCAAACACTAGCATTGTCGGACAGGCCTGACTTGTCTTCTCTGTCAAATAATTGGAAATATGCATTGTATAGTTTGCAATAGACGAATAAAATTGGATGAATAAGGATGTCAGCGGCAATCCGCTTACATAAAACGCGGCGTCGGAGGAAAAGATACAAGCGAGGCAACCCTGTTACATGGATTTGACTTTAGATGTTTCACGCCAAAGAACGGAGGCCCACAAGGTTTCCGTTCTTTTTTTCAGCAATCATAGCGGCTCATGAAATTTATGAGTTGAAGAGGATGTATGAAAATTATATAAAGCAGAGCATCAATTAACCACTGTAAGAAAGGTGGTTTAATCATGGGCCAAAGAAAATTGCCCGCGATATTATTTTTGATATTGTTTTTTATTGCAGCCGGGTCAGTTTATGACGCGTCTGCTCAAGAACCCTTCAGATTGACTTCATGGGGAAGGTTTTTTTCTGGAATCAAGTGGGGCTATCAATGGGTCTCTGGTGATTTTCTTATTCCGGCCGGCGGTCGACCTGCGTCAGGGGCAAGGATCTATATGGGGCCGGATTTGGGAGCGGACCAGACAGAATCTGTTACAGTATTTGCGGACGCGCAAATTGGTGACTCATACTTTTTTGACCTGGACTATTTTATGATGTTGGCCACAGGACTTAAACGGATTCAGCGAGAACTGCTTTTCCATAATAGGCTGTATCCAGAGAATTCTCTTGTGGACACGAGGGTCGATGTTAATTGGTTGAGATTTAATTATGCGTATAGGCTTTTCGACGTTAATTCCTGGGGTATTTGTCCTTCGCTGGGGATACACTATTTACGCTACGGGGTATCACTTAACGGCGAGAATGAAGAAGGCGCCAATACTTCAAACACCAGAAAGCTGGACGCAATTTTTCCCACTGTAGGAATTCAAGCGCGATTTTGGGCGCCGTACGGACTAGAGTTTCGAGCGGAGTGGGAGGGGATGAGTCTAATTACTATGGGATTGGTTTCAAATATTCAGTTGTCAAGCAACTGGGAACTTTATCCTGATGTAAGATTGAGTTTAGGATTTACCCAACGGCTGGTCAGTTCGGTTGAAAACAACCAGGAACTAAACAACGAATGGTTTCTCAGTTCAACGGGATTTACAGGTGGAGTCTCATTTGGTTTTTGAGTCGGGAAGGTAAGGTTTAGGAAGTATCGACCCACCATTCCCAGCAGGCGCGGAAGCCTTCATAAATCGGGGAGCGGCGGTAGGACCTGCGCCGGTCGGTCTGGCTGAAGCAAAAGCTGAATAAAGATAACGAATTTTTCTTGTCAGCCCTTCATGATATTCCAAAGCTTCTGGGAAACAAATCGCGTGGTATGTTATATCCAGCGACGTGTACCCGTTATTTCCAAGATCTATATAGCGATCCTCGTTAATATAATTTGGATCATAAACCTTGAGACAATTTTTTTCAGGCAGCCACGCGAACGCAAGGACGGCGTGCAATACAGCTCGTGAGGACCCCTTGTTCATGAGCAAAACTATTCGAGGCTCACCGGCGGTCAAGCCGCTCACCAGCCTACGAAACGGTTCTGAATTATTTCCATTATAGCGATTACAAAAATCCGCCTGAATTTGAACTAAGTTCTTGCTATAGAATTCCTGTAATTGTTTGGCTATCTTGGTCTGGATTTTGTTGTTGAGCATCTTCCTTAGTGGAAGACCGTCTGGTCGGTTAAGATAGTACCATCGCGCAAAAGCGGCCATGGCAAAACAATAGCCCGGCGCATTGGAAATTGTAAACGCGTCTTGAGACACGTCAAACGAGGCTTGAGCTGAACTACTTGTCAAAAGGAAAGAAATACTCAGAAGAGCTACTAAAAGCGCGCAAAAAAATATACGCTTCAAGCTCAATAAGCCCTTCATAATGAAAACTCCAATTAGGTAAGGATTTCGATGTTATTATATAAAAAAGCACGCGATATTTCAAGACATAACAGGGAAAAACGCCACGGAAAGGCTCTGAAGGCTTCTTGTAGCAACGAAAACCCTTCACTTCTCACGAGTGGAAATGTTAAAAAAATAGGGAAATTATGAATTCGGAATTTTTTGGGAAGAATCTGATATGAGCATTCTCAATCTCATAGGGAACACTCCGTTAGTTGAGATCCAAAATCCAGAAGGCTCAAACGGAGTCCGAATTTTCGGTAAACTGGAAGGGAATAACCCTGGTGGCTCCATAAAAGACAGAATCGCCGTATACATGATCCGCAAGGCGGAAGAACTGGGATTAATAACCAAAGACAAAATCATATTGGAACCCACTTCAGGAAACACCGGAATTGGGTTATCAATGGTAGCGGCGTGTAAAGGCTATCGATGCCTTCTTACGTTACCAGGATGTGTTAGTCTCGAGCGAAGAAATACGTTGAGAGCATTTGGAGCGGAACTGGAAATAACGGAGTCGTGCGAAAGCACGGATGGAGCTATCCGTCGAGCGCGGCAAATTTATGAGTCAGACCCAGACAAATATTTTATGCCAAATCAGTTCGAGAACCCTTATAACTGGGAAGCCCATTATATGACAACGGGAGTAGAAATTCTCGAACAGACGAAAAACGAGATTGATGTCTTTGTCGCCGGAATGGGAACTACCGGGACTCTTATGGGAGTGTCAAGGCGCCTTAAGGAAGTAAACCCTCGAATAAAAGTGATAGGCGTCGAACCGGTTGAAGGTCATGCCATTCAGGGACTGAAAAATATGTCGGAAGCTATTGTTCCGAAAATTTATGATCCGAGACGCATCGACGAAATAGTTACGGTAAACGATGAACAAGCGTACAATACCACACGCTGGCTTGCGCTTACTCAGGGAATTTTTGTAGGAATGAGCGCTGGCGCCGCGGTATATGGCGCGGTTCAAACAGCTAAAAACATGGCTAGCGGAACTATTGTTTGTATTTTACCGGACAGAGGGGACAGGTACCTTAGCACGACATTATTTAAATCAATTTGCGCAAAATGCCCCCCTTAATGAATTAAAGGAGGGTTACCCAGGACCTTGAATTAGAAAAACTCGTAGCATTCTCCTGGGCCAAATTTCTTCGAATCAAAAAAGAAAACCCGAACACCATTATGATCGGGTAAGGCGAACTTAACAGTGTTCTTTGATCCTGAGTTCAGGTAAGAGCTAGAGTTCAAAAGCTCAAACGAGACTAGGCGCCCATGCTGGTAAACCGGAACAGCTTCAACAGCAGCGCCATTTACTGTCCAAACCGGTCTGGGAATAAAAAAAGTATAAACAGGGTACGCGCCTATGGCTTCTATTGAAGAACTTAACGACCCTGAAGAGGTCTTGCAGATTCTGACGCTGGTTATTTTCCAAGGATTGGCTGATCCGCTCTGGGCTCGAGAGAATTCATAATGGAAGACGCTGGTGAGCATGAACATCGATAAGGTCGCAAGAAAAATGCGCAACAACTTATTCATATTCACTTACGCTCACGCCGGCGATAGATGCTGAGTCTTTGAACCGCCACTCTGATTCAGGTGGTTTTGGACTAAAAAGAAAGGTCAGATTTAACGTCGCCTGACCTCTCATTTAGGTTAACATATAGCTGAATTAGCTTGAAAACACAAGGAAATAAATCTTTCAAAGTTGACTGAGACTTGAGAGTCAACTAATATCACGGAGTTTTCTTAACACAGTAGGGGAGGTTCAATATGTCAGTAAGAATTGCAATCAATGGTTTTGGCCGAATTGGCAGAACAGTAATGAGAAGCGCTTTAGCCAATCCGAAAATTGAGGTGGTAGCTGTAAACGACAGGATGGAACCAAAGCTGATGGCGTTTTTATTCAAACGAGATTCAGTGCACGGTCCATATCCGGGAGAGGTGTCTTTCACCGATAAATTAATCAAAGTTGATAACAAAGAGATAAAAGCCCTTAAAATAACCGATGATCTACTCAACCTTCCCTGGGCTGATCTCAAGATCGACGTAGTTATGGAATGCACAGGAATTTTTAGGGATAAGGAAAAGGCCATCAAACACATTCAAGCGGGAGCTAAGAAAGTCATTGTTTCGGCCCCGGGAAAAAACATCGATGGCACGTTTGTAATAGGGGTTAATGACAACGCATATGACACATCGAAACATGACATTATTTCTAACGCGTCATGCACGACCAACTGCTTGGCGCCCCTGGTAAAAGTTTTGAACGATGAATTCGGTGTTGAAAGGGGTATGATGAACACGATCCATTCCTACACAATGGATCAAAGCCTTTTAGACACGGTTCATAAGGATTTCCGCCGTGCCAGGGCCGCTGCGATAAACATGATACCAAGCACCACGGGAGCCGCTGTAGCTATCGGCTTGGTCATTCCGGAACTCGCCGGAAAACTCGATGGCCTTTCGATTCGAGTTCCCACTCCTAATGTTTCGCTGGTTGACCTAACGGCCATCTTGAAGAAAAAAACTACCGTAATAGATGTCAACGCGGCTATGAAAAAGGCGGCAGAGGGACCATTGAAAGGAATTCTGGCCTATATAGACGAGCCTCTCGTAAGTTCAGACTTTATTAACAGCCCGTATTCATCACTATTTGATTCATTGTCCACAATGATGGTCGGTGAGAATATGGTTAAGGTTCTGTCGTGGTATGACAACGAATCCGGATATTCGACCAGGATGACGGATTTGGCGGCGTTTATCGGCGGTAAATTGAAATAAGCTTGCCAAAAACTTTGACAGACCGGCTCCATCGTTATCTTGATAATGAAGGGCCGGTTTGTCGTCTCAAGATAATGACTAAACAGGAGCCGAAAAATGGCCGTAAAAAGCATTGTTGATATTGACATACGCGACAAAAGGGTCTTTTTCAGATTTGATTTTAATGTCCCGCTGGACGCGTTGGGCTCCATCAAGGATGACACCAGAATTCGCAGAGCGTTGCCAACCATAAAATACGCTATTGAAAAAGGAGCCAAGCTGATCCTTTGCTCTCATCTTGGAAGACCGAAAGGGGAAGTAAAACCAGAGTTGAGTTTGAAACCCGTGTCTGAACGGTTATCTGAACTGTTGTCTAAGGAAGTTAAATTTGTTGATGATTGTGTGGGCCCTAAGGTCGTTTCCGTAGTGAACAGCCTCAAACCGGGCGAACTGGTGGTCCTGGAAAATGTACGCTTCCACGGTGAAGAGACCAAAAATGATCCAACTTTCTCCGCGAAGTTGGCGGAATTGGCTGACGTCTACATAAACGACGCTTTTGGAACAGCTCATAGAGCCCATTGTTCAACTGTTGGGATCGCTCAATTGGTCAAGGAAAAAGGGGCCGGGCTTCTTATGAAAGAGGAGTTGGAAAACTTGGAAAAGGCATTTTCGCATCCCAAAGAACCTGTCGTCGGAATAATTGGCGGCGCCAAGGTTTCTGACAAAATCAGTGTTCTCAAGAATATTTTGATGAAAATGGAAGCAGTCTTAATCGGGGGCGGAATGGCCAATACTTTTTTAAGGGCCAACGGCGTTGAAATGGGCGCCTCACTTGTTGAGAATGACATGCTGGAAACGGCTAAGGAAATCATGAGCATTGCTCAGGAAAAGAAGCGCCTGTTTTGTCTGCCTGAAGACGTAGTTGTCGCGCCCGGTTTGGAGCAGGGGGCACTAGCTCATGTAACCAATGTGGGAGAGATAGAGCCTTTGGAGATGGCCCTGGATATTGGACCCGCAACCGTAAGAAAATTTGACGCCCAGATCCAAAAGGCCTCTACGATCATTTGGAATGGTCCAATGGGTGTTTTTGAGAAAGACGCGTTCAAACAGGGGACAATGGATATTGCAAAGGCTGTCGCTGCGTCCAATGCTTTTTCTATAGTAGGAGGAGGTGATTCTGTCCGCGCTGTCGCTCAAGCCGGCGTATCAGACAAAATATCATATATTTCTACTGGCGGTGGAGCTTTCATGGAATTTATGGAAGGGAAAACTCTACCTGGTGTGGCTGCGCTCGAATCTTGACGCCTAATCTGCTCTTCATGCTTTTGTAGATGAGAAAGGAATCCGAAATGACAGAGAGAACACCAATTGTGGCCGGCAATTGGAAAATGCACAACAATACCGTGGACACCCGAAATCTGGTTAAGCAGCTAATTCAAAAAGGAAAAAACCACTGGGGAAAATGTGAGGTTATAATCGCTCCTCCCTTTACATCTCTGGCGGCCGCTATAGAAGAGGCGCGAGGGACAAAAATTCAAGTAAGTGGGCAAGATCTTTTCTGGGAGGATAAGGGAGCGTTTACTGGTCAAATATCAGGTCCTATGCTAAAAGAAATCGGCTGTTCCCACGTAATAATTGGCCATTCCGAAAGAAGACAATATTTCGGGGAAACAGATGAGTCAGTTAACAAGAAAATTGTGGCAGCGATTAGAAACGGACTAATACCAATATTCTGTTTAGGTGAGACGCTTCAAGAACGAGAATCCGAAAAAACTTTTGAAGTCCTGAAGAGACAGCTCGTAGAGGGGCTAAAGTCTTTGGTAATCGACAATCCGTTGAGATTCATAGTCGCCTATGAACCGGTATGGGCCATTGGAACAGGGAAAACAGCGGGATCAGAGCAGGCGCAGGAAGTCCACGCGTTTCTGCGTGATGAATTGGGCGCTCTGTGGGACAAAAACATTGCCAATGGTGTCCGTATTCTATATGGAGGCAGCGTGAAACCGGAAAACGCTCGCAATTTAATGGGATGTCCGGACATTGATGGAGGATTAATCGGAGGAGCTGCATTGAAGGCTGATGATTTTATTGGTATAATCGAGCAAGGAACAGGTATATAGAAGGGAACAAACAATATGCTTACCGGTGTTATTTTAGTCATTCATGTAATCGTCTGTATCGCGTTGATCCTTATAATATTATTGCAAACCGGAAAAGGAGCCGATATTGGCGCTGTTTTTGGAGGGGGTTCGAACCAGACCGTTTTCGGGAGCACTGGGGCCGCTACTTTCTTAAGCAAGATCACAGTTATCGCTGCGGTGGTTTTTATGATGACCTCTATTGTGTTGACATATTTTTCTGGTAGAGCGCCTGCAGTTCAAGAACACTCCTTGATGACAGAACAATCGGCTCCGGCCGCTAATCCTGTCGTTCCACCTGTGGGAAAAGAGAGTTCCGGGAAAGAACAAGGCCCACCTGTGAAATCTAATACCCAAGGCGCCGAGACTAACCCAACAACGCCTCCTAATCCTGCATCGGAAACAAAGACGGGCCCGGAAGCTAAATAAAGCGGTAACATATTAATGTTTAACGCAAAAGCCCTATGTTTCACGTGAAACATAGGGCTTTTGTACAACTGCGTAACCTATTAAATTACGACGAAAATCAACCCAATAGCTTAGCTCCAATATTGGAAACAAAAGACCGTACCGAGCGAAAAGCAGCGACCATGTCTCTAAGATCCTGAATATCCTCATCCGTCAACTCATCTGACACGTCGATAGTCGAGGCTTCGCTAGAAATCTGGACAGGACGCGGCGGAACAAGCGCCGGTTTCACCGCGGGGGCGCTAACCGGGGTGGGCTTAACTTCGACAACCGGCTTAGTTGGCTCCACAGGTTTTTCAACAGGTTTGGGAATTTCGACCGGTTTAGGAGCTGGTTTGGGAGCTTCCGCAGGTTTGGCCGCAGCAGCGGCTTTGGGAGCCTCTTTGGCGGGCTCGCCTGATAAACTCAAATCCACTCCCATTGACGCCATATCGGTCTTCTGGGTTATAGAGCCTAAATACTTCCGTACATGCTCCAATGTCTTCGGACTTCGTAATATCAATAGATCCGATCCAGCCTGCAACGCGCTCAGCGCTGTCACACACTCCAGGTTCACTCCCCGCAACGACGCGTCGCCCAACTTTGAGTCGGAGGGTAACTTGGCCTCTTTGGTCTTCCAGACTTCCTCGGCTATATTATTTATGATCGGATACTGCAACTTGTCGTCATTCTGGGTCAACGCCGCTTGACGCAATCGCTCCATGATCGAATAACAATATTCCATCCCGTATCCTACGGACCCTGTCGTAGGATCTATAAGCACCTTGTCTGATGGAACTCCAAGATTCTCCAGCAATATATTCAATTGCTTGGCCAAGTTTATATCTATCGGTGAATTGGCCGCCACCAACTGCTTGTAAGCTATCGCCGCCGCGCCTATCTGCTTGTAATTTCCCTCGGTCACAGGACCTAATACTACGTTGTGACCTGCGCAGGCTTCCGCTACCGCCTTGAGAACCTCGGTGTTTTTCTGCTCGTTGGATACTCCCCAAACTATCAATGGAACATCTATAGCCTCCGCTACCTTGCGCGCTGTCTCAGCTCCATGCTCCGCAGATAAATTCTTACCATTGGGATCCGTGCCGGCTAACCACAAACAAACCAGATCAGCCTTATACTCTTCCACACAGCGCTTGGCCCATGCCACAGGATCTCCGGTAACTCCCTTAAAAGGCTCCAAAGCCTCATCGGCCCACTCTTCAGGCTCTATATCCAATACCTGAAGCGCCAGCTTGGGTACATGCGGCCCTTCCCCTTCAAAACTATAAAAACTGTAGCCGGTTTCACCGCCTACCACTACCTCCTTGCCAGGCTTGCCTATCTTCACCTCGCGTATCTTACCCGAATACTTCACTTTCGGCAGTTCAGCCATCTGACACCTTCCTTAATAAAGATAAAGTCAGGAACAAGCGACCCTTACACAACCCAAGGATCGCCGTAATTCGCTAATAACTAAGAGCTATAAATGGATTGTTTCGCCGTCTACAATAACGCCCCGCGTCGGCTTTTCGCAAGTACTTTCAAACATGAAAATTTTGCAGACAGTAAGAGTCAACAATGGAGAAGATTTTAAAAACACAGAAAACCTTATTGGAGGCTATTTATTGACAAAATTTCGTTCCATGCGTATAGGAATCAAGGTATGTCTAAAACATTCCATTTAAAGGTTTTGTCATGGAAAGCAGCGACCTGGAACTAATCAATACCTGGAAAGAGAAAGATCCTGAGCTATCAAAATTGTGGCAAGAACATCTTGAGTACGAGGAACAACTCCAAAGCTTCAACAAAAGGCTCTATCTTTCACACTCCGAAGAACTGGAACGCAAGACATTACAAAAAAAGAAACTTCGGGGCCGAGATGAGATAGAGAAAATTCTCATCAGGTATAGATAGTCGGAAGAATCTACACGAACTATCAAAATCTCGTTTCCTGATAAAATGGTAAGAAATTGAAAATCAGTGGAGCGCAGGTGTTATTACGTTCTCTGAAAGCAGAGGGCGTAGATACCATTTTTGGATATCCGGGCGGCAGTGTTATCGATATTTTTGATACGCTGGCTCGAGAATTTGACGACGATTTCAGATTCATCTTAGTTAGACATGAACAGGCGGCTGTTCACGCGGCTGATGGATATGCCCGGGCTACGGGGCGACCAGGAGTATGTCTAGTAACGTCGGGACCAGGCGGCACCAATACGGTGACCGGTTTGGCGACAGCCTATATGGATTCGATTCCTGTCATAGTTTTTACCGGTCAGGTCCCAACCCCTCTAATTGGCAACGACGCGTTTCAGGAAGCTGACATTGTAGGCATAACCAGGCCATGCACAAAACACAATTATTTGGTGTCAGAAACCGCAAATCTAGCTATTACGATCAAGGAAGCTTTCTATATCGCGACCACAGGCAGACCAGGTCCCGTGTTGATTGATCTGCCCAAAGATGTCATTCAAGAAAAGGTCAAATTCGAATATCCGGATAAAATTGAAACGCCCAGTTACAAACCCAATGTTAAGGCCCATCTACCGTCTGTCAAAAGGGCTGCTGAATTAATCCGCCAGGCGGAGCGTCCCGTAATCTATACCGGCGGGGGTGTTATAACCTCAGGCGCTAGCCCGGAACTCTTCAAGTTAGCCACAATGCTAAATTTTCCGGTTACTACCACCTTGATGGGGTTGGGCTGCTTCCCTGCTACTCATCCTCTTTTCCTGGGGATGCTTGGAATGCATGGAACCTACAGGGCCAATATGGCGATAGACAACTGTGATCTTTTGCTAGCTGTAGGGGCGAGGTTTGATGATAGGGTTACTGGACGGGTGGAAGAGTTCGCTCGACACGCGAAGATAATTCATATTGATATTGATCCTACATCAATTCAAAAAAACATAGTTGTTGAGGTTCCAATTGTTTGTGACGCCAAAGATGGTCTGTCCAGGCTTGTAGAAGAACTCGAAAATAAGGGACGATCAGCAAGGGCGGACGAAAAAATCAAAGAATGGCATTCAAAGCTGACGGTCTGGAGAAACGAACAGAGATTGCGTTTTGACAGGACATCGGAGGTCATCAAACCACAATTTGTGATCGAAAAACTCTATGAATTGACTGAAGGCAAGGCGATTATCGCCACTGAAGTGGGCCAGAACCAAATGTGGACAGCCCAGTATTATCTCTTTGACAAACCTAGAACTTTCCTGAGTTCAGGCGGCCTAGGAACGATGGGTTATGGCTTTCCTGCAGCCATAGGAGCCCAGGTGGCTTTTCCCGACAAAACAGTAATTGATATTGCAGGAGATGGCTCAATACAGATGAATATTCAAGAACTCGCTACTGTTGTTCAATTTCAACTCCCGGTTAAAATAGCGATATTGAATAACGGTTACTTAGGTATGGTTCGGCAGTGGCAGGAACGCTTTTACGAGCGAGTATACGCTCATACCGACATTACAGTGGCCCCTGATTTTGTGAAACTGGCTGAAGCCTATGGCGCGGTAGGGTTGAGAGCTACCAAGTCTTCTGAAGTTGAAAATGTCATAAGGAAAAGCCTGGAAATACCGGGGCCGGTAATCATCGATTTTGTGGTGGACAGAGAAGAAGGAGTTTACCCGATGGTTCCAGCGGGGGCCCCGATAAAAGAAATGATTTTGGTTTAAATGGAAAATAGAAAAGTAATTTCAGCTCTGGTCGAAAATAAACCCGGTGTGCTCGCTCGGGTAGCCGGAATGTTCTCAGGCAGGAGTTTCAACATAGATTCCTTGAGCGTCGCGCCAACGATGAATCCTGAGCTTTCGAGAATGACGATCGTCACTCATGGCAATGAGGCGATATTTGAACAAATTATAAAGCAGCTAAGAAAGCTTATAAACATTTCCAAGGTTCAGGATCTGACCAGAGGGGATTTTGTAGACAGAGAACTTGTATTGATCAAAGTAAAGGCTTCATCAGTAAAGAGGGCTGAGGCTCTGCGTATTGTAGAGATCTTCCGGGCCCGTATAGTCGATGTGGCTCAAGACAATCTCACCATAGAAGTTTCTGGCTCTCAGGGCAAGATAGAGGCAATACTCGAACTCTTGTCAACTCTGGGAATTTTAGAAGTGATTAGAACCGGCACGGTAGCGATACCTAGGGGACGGAAAAGCTCCAGAACGGGAGATAGCCCAGATTGAATTCAAGAACAGGACATTTCGAACCTATAGCCCGTGAAGGACTCATTATTCTAATGATACCGGCTTTCTTGTCATTCACGGCCTGGTGGTTCGGTTTTTTTGGGCTCTCCTTGTTTTTTCTTATTGTCGCTGTGGCTGTCGGTTTTTTTTTCAGAAACCCTGAACGGGTATCCAACTCAGATGAAGCTAGCCTTCTTTCTCCAGCCGACGGCGTTGTGATGGAAATCACTGAAAACGCAACTGGACCTTGCCTCGTTCAAACGTCACTCACCAAGATCAGCGTCTTCATGTCGGTTTTTAACGTTCATGTCAACCGATGGCCGTTTTCCGGGGTGGTCGAAAACATGGCTCATAGGCCCGGTCAGTTTCTGGATGCAAGGGACCCGTCTAGCTCGATCTTGAATGAAAATAACTCAATCGTTGTAAAAACCGATTACGGCCCAATTGAGATTGTCCAGATAGCTGGTAAAATAGCCAGAAGAATAGTCTGGTGGGTTCGGGTGGGAGATCCCGCAATTAAAGGCGCCAGATTCGGGCTGATAAAATTTGGTTCCAGAGTAGATGTTTACCTCCCAAAGACCTTTCTGGTTTGCACGACTGTAGGGTCGAAAGTAAGGTCGGGCATCACGGTAATAGCTCAATTGAAGTCTGTCACCGATCAATAAACGCATAGTCCTGCCTTGATAAGCTTTGTCTATTTTTCCAAGACGTTATAGAATAAAAACAGTTCGGTAAGCATTTTGGCGTGCCGCAACATCGAAGTTGGAGGCAACATAATGATAACTCCAGATTTTCGCAAAAACAGATCAATACTCAGGCGCAAGAGATCTTATGAAAGCCCTGAAGACGCATTCAACGCGTGGCAAAGAAAAAATAACCGAATCAATAAAATGAAAAGAGGTATATTTATCCTCCCCTCCCTTTTGACGCTAACAAGTATTTTTTTCAGTTTCTATGGTTTGATTTTAGCTATCAAGGGACAATTTCTGTGGTCTGGCGTATTGATTCTGGTTGCCGGTTTTTTCGATGGCATTGATGGAAAAGTAGCCAGACTAACAAAGACAAGCACAAAATTTGGAGTAGAACTAGATTCGCTTGCCGATGTAATTTCGTTCGGAGTAGCTCCTGCGATTTTGTTTTATACTTGGACTTTAGAGCCTTACGGAAGGCTGGGTTGGGTAGTAGCCTTTGTTTACGTGGCTTGTGGAGCCCTCAGGCTTGCAAGGTTTAACGTCCAGACCTCAATAATTGATCCTAAACGTTTTAATGGTCTTCCCATACCCGCAGCGGCAGGGATGTTGGCCACCGCGGTTATTTTCTTTGAACACCTCGAAATTAACAAAGATCACTATGCGATATTTTTCTTGATCCTGACTGTGTCCCTGTCTTTCTTAATGGTCAGTTCAGTCAAATTCCACGCCTTTAAAGATTTGACGATTGTCAAAGAAAAGCCGTTCAGCTCAACTGTTGGTTTTGTGCTGTTGATGTCCCTGATCGCTGTCGCCCCTTTTGTGGTACCATTTGTGCTTTGCGCTGCGTACGTTTTATCGGGACCCATTATGACGGCGGTTTTTTATATCAAAGGACGAAAAAATGTTAAATCCGCGCCGGTCAGTAGCAACGTCACCAATTTGGCGGGCGGTCCGGTAGATGTTGAAAAGTCCTAAAACGAAGATAGAATCGTTTCAAGGCATTTTCGGAGGAAAATTGCATGACAGATCAGGTCTGGATTTTTGACACAACCTTGAGGGATGGCGAACAATCTCCGGGCGCAACCATGAATCAACATGAAAAATTGCAGTTGGCCAGGCAACTTGAACGACTGGGGGTCGATATAATTGAAGCCGGATTTCCCGCGAGTTCCGAGGGAGACAAAGAAGCGGTTCGCCGTATAGCGTCGGAAATAAAGAATTCTCGCGTAGTAGGACTTTCCCGTTCTCTTGCGGAAGATATAGAAGCTGCGTGGTCCGCAGTTGAAAAGGCCAATAAGCCAGGGATTCACACCTTTATTGCTACAAGCGACATTCATCTGAAGCATAAGCTTAACATGGACCGGAATGAAGTTTTGGATAGGGCGGCTAAAGCCGTTAAATTAGCAGCGTCACTTTGTGATTGGGTTGAATTTTCTTGTGAGGACGCCACAAGAAGTGACAGAACTTTTTTATGTCAGGTAATAGAAACAGCCATCAGGGAAGGAGCGAAGACCATCAATGTTCCAGACACTGTGGGTTACTCTTATCCCTCGGAAATTTCAGAACTGATAAAATTCCTGCGATCCAATGTGAAGGGGATAGAAAACATCATCTTGTCAATTCATTGCCACGATGACCTAGGACTAGCTGTAGCAAACTCTTTGGCCGCCGTTGAAGCTGGAGTTAGACAGGTTGAATGCACGATAAATGGAATCGGTGAAAGAGCTGGCAACGCTTCTCTGGAAGAAATAGTGATGGCTTTGCAGACTAGGCGAGATCATTTCGGGCTAAGGACGAATATCATTACGGAGCAGTTATTTCACACAAGCCGTCTTGTGACGACGATCACTGGAATTCCAGTACAGCCGAATAAGGCAATTGTCGGCGCAAACGCTTTTTCGCACGAATCAGGAATACACCAGGACGGTGTCATTAAAGAACGCTCCACCTATGAAATTATTGACCCCGAATCCGTGGGCATATCCAAATCTTCACTGGTATTAGGAAAGCATTCAGGTAGGCACGCCTTCCGGGACAGGATGCAGGCTCTTGGGTACTACCTCACGGAAGCAGAGATAAATCTGACATTTAAAAGATTTAAGGACCTGGCCGATCGTAAGAAAACGGTTTTTGATGAAGATCTCGAAGCGATAGTGGCTGAGGAGGTGCTTCGAACAGCCGAAACCTACAAATTGCTGTCAGTAACAATCATGGGTGGTTCTGACGTAGTTCCTACGGCGACGGTCCGGATGATTGTTGATGGGGAAGAATGTCATGGGGCCGAACTAGGTAATGGTCCTGTTGACGCGACCTATAACGCTATCATAAGATTAACAGGTCGAAGGCCAAAATTACTACGGTTTGCCATTAGCAGTATCACCGGTGGCACTGATGCGTTAGGAGAGGCCTCAATCAGGTTGGAAGAAGACGGTAACATAGCTGTAGGAAAGGGCGCTCATGAGGACATCTTGGTAGCTTCAGCAAAGGCCATGGTGAACGCTTTGAATCGTTTGGCGTATATGTCCAGGAGGCCTCATCCTTCAGTCAGGCTGTAGGCGTGGCGGGTAGCCGCGCTATTTTTAGTAAATCGTGCTATCTATCTCAAATCACAAAAAAAATATTGCTTTACGGTAGACACTGCTACATAATAGCGGGGCTTACCCATCAAAACCCCTTTCCTAGGGAAAAGCTAAATATCGGGCAGTTTTTGATCGTAGCGAAAAAATATCTCAACTATAGAGAGGAGTCTGAAGTATGGCAGGCGAACACTTCGAGGAAAAGGAGAGGTTTGACGGTCAGAAGGTTAAAATCTTGATGCCAGATTATGTGACCGGACCAGACGAGGACAGTTATCAATGGCGTAAAAACATCACTTATGTGAACATGGACCAAAAAAGTGACCCAATCAAGAAATATCTGACCACGGCCGAGAGATACTTTTATTCTAAAGAATGGTTTGGCAGCGAGAAAAGGAAAAATCCCGCCTGATAATCCATCTGTTTTTAAAAACTTAATATACTGATTCTATTTTAACTCAAGAAGGTGTCAGATGGCTGAACTGCCGAAAGTGAAGTATTCGGGTAAGATACGCGAGGTGAAGATAGGCAAGCCTGGCAAGGAGGTAGTGGTAGGCGGTGAAACCGGCTACAGTTTTTATAGTTTTGAAGGGGAAGGGCCGCATGTACCCAAGCTGGCGCTTCAGGTATTGGATATAGAGCCTGAAGAGTGGGCCGATGAGGCTTTGGAGCCTTTTAAGGGAGTTACCGGAGATCCTGTGGCATGGGCCAAGCGCTGTGTGGAAGAGTATAAGGCTGATCTGGTTTGTTTGTGGTTAGCCGGCACGGATCCCAATGGTAAGAATTTATCTGCGGAGCATGGAGCTGAGACAGCGCGCAAGGTAGCGGAGGCTATAGATGTTCCATTGATAGTTTGGGGAGTATCCAACGAGCAGAAAAACACCGAGGTTCTCAAGGCGGTAGCGGAAGCCTGCGCAGGTCACAACGTAGTATTAGGTCCTGTGACCGAGGGAAATTACAAGCAGATAGGCGCGGCGGCGATAGCTTACAAGCAGTTGGTGGCGGCCAATTCACCGATAGATATAAACCTGGCCAAGCAATTGAATATATTGCTGGAGAATCTTGGGGTTCCATCAGACAAGGTGCTTATAGATCCTACGACAGGGTCCGTAGGATACGGGATGGAATATTGTTATTCGATCATGGAGCGATTGCGTCAAGCGGCGTTGACCCAGAATGACGACAAGTTGCAGTATCCGATCATAAATAATATAGCCGAGGAAGTCTGGAAGACCAAAGAGGCCAAGTTACCCTCCGACTCAAAGTTGGGCGACGCGTCGTTGCGGGGAGTGAACCTGGAGTGTGTGACAGCGCTGAGCGCGTTGCAGGCTGGATCGGATCTATTGATATTACGAAGTCCGAAGACATTGGAGCATGTACGGAAGTATTTAGGCTCTATAACCCAGAAGACCGATATGGCGTCAATGGGAGTGGATTTGAGTTTATCAGGCGAGCCCGCCAAAGAGGCTCCCAAAGCCGCTGCTGCGGCCAAACCTGCGGAAGCTCCCAAACCAGCTCCTAAACCGGTCGAAATTCCCAAACCTGTTGAAAAACCTGTAGCTGTCGCTGAAGCCGAGGCGCCTAAGCCTCAAGTGAGCCCGCCGACAGTTATTTCCGCAAAAAAAGAAACCATAAAGCAAGACATAGCGAAACCGGCCGTTGCAGAGGCGACGAGCGAGGAGGAGGAAGCGATTATGGGTCAATTGACCAAAGACGATATTCAGGGTCTGAAAGAAATGGTTGGCGCTTTTAAGGCGTTGAAGGGCCTTACGTCCGTGATGGCAGGTTTAGACACTCTGCTTTCAGGAAAAACGGCGGCCCCAACTGCTCCCGCAGCGCAAGCCGCCGGCTGCTCCTGCGGTTAAAGCGGAGGCAGAGGTCGTTTTCGCGGCCCCAGCAAAGAAAAAAGAAATAGGTCCTGCGGACTGGTCGGAATATACGGCCTGTGATGTGACTCTCGAGGGTTTGAAGTATGCGGATACCCAGGGTTACAAAACAGCTTTTCACCGTGCTAGAACTATGACGGCGTGTCCAATTGGTAAAGGTGGGACATGTTGCAAGATTTGTAATATGGGACCATGCCGCGTGTTGCCACCGAAAGGCAAAACAGAAACACCGGAAGAGCGCAAACTTCGGACAGGCTTATGTGGAGCCACTCCGGAGACTATTGCGGCAAGAAATTTCGCGCGTATGGTAGCGGCAGGCGCGGCTGCGCACAGTGATCATGGTCGCCACGTGGCTCATACCTTTCTTCTGGCTGCAGAGGGTAAATTACCCGATTACACAATAAAAGATGTTCCCAAAGTTTTAGCTCTTGCTATGGATTACGGTATAGAGACGGAAGGTCGCGAATTCAAGGATGTAGCCATTGATGTTGGCAAAACGGCGCTCGCCGAATATGGTAAACAACACGGAGAAATCCTGAATATAAAACGAGCCCCTCTCAAGAGACAGGAAATATGGCGTAAAGAGGGTGTTATCCCGACTGGAATAGACCGACCGGTTGTAGAAGTCATGCACATGACTCATATGGGCGTTAACCAGGAGATGGAACATATCATCAGACTTGCCACAAAAGCGGCCCTGGCCGATGGTTGGGGCGGTTCAATGATTGGCACGGATCTCTCCGATGCGCTCTATGGTACGCCAGTGCCGATTTTGGGCAAGGTCAATCTCGGCTGCATGAAAGAAGACACGGTCAACATCATCGTCCACGGGCATGAGCCTTCATTGTCAGAAATAATCGTTCAGGCGGTTCAAGATCCTGAAATGATAGCCTACGCCAAGAGCAAAGGCGCTACAGGCGGAATCAGTCTCGGCGGAATTTGCTGCACATCAAATGAAATATTGATGCGCCACGGTATACCAATCGCCGGAAACTATCTCCAACAGGAACTAGCCATTATCACAGGCGCCCTGGAAACTATGGTCGTCGATGTGCAGTGCATCATGCAGGGTGTCGCTGAACTCGCCAAATGCTTCCATACTCAAATAGTGACAACTAGCCCGATCGCGAAGATGCAGGGGGCTTACAAACACTATGCTTATGACGAACGATACGGTCTTGAAACCGCTAAGGCTATTGTGAAAGAAGCGATCGATAATTTCCCCAATCGTGATAAAAGCAAAATTCATATTCCTACGGAACAACAGGACATGGTAGTAGGTTTCAGCCACGAAACCATCAGTTATCTGTTGGGAGGAATGTTTCGAGCCTCTTATCGTCCCTTAAATGACAACATAATCAATGGACGTATTCGAGGACTCGCCGGAATAGTTGGATGCGGAAACGCAAGGGTCAAACAGGACTTCCTCCATGTTGAATTGGCCAAAGAGCTTATAAAGAACGATGTGCTGGTATTGACGACTGGATGCTCGGCCATCGCTTTGGGCAAGGCCGGGCTACTCTCGCCGGAAGCCGCTCAGAAATACGCGGGACAGGGCCTAGCTGAAGTCTGTGAAACCGTAGGTATACCTCCTTGTCTCCACATGGGATCGTGCGTGGACAATACACGAATCTTGATGGCGGCTACCGCAGTTGTGCGTGATGGTGGTCTCGGGGATGACATAAGTGATATCCCGGCCGTAGGTGTTGCGCCTGAATGGATGAGCGAAAAAGCTATATCCATTGGTCAATATTTTGTGGCTTCGGGAGTCTACGTCCTATTAGGTGGTGGGTTCCCAACAATCAACGAGGATGTATGTACCAATTATCTCTTCAAGGACATTGAAAAAACTTATGGCGGGAAATGGGACATGGTAGAAAAGGATCCTTATGAAATGGCCAAGAGATGCATTGCGCACATCGACGCCAAACGTAAGGCTCTTGGAATAGACAAAGCTCGCGAGCGTGTTCTCATGGATATGGCCATGAGAAGAGACATAGCCGGTTAAAACCGAAACTTTGGTTGAGATTGATTGCAGGGAGGAGACCCAGGGGGCTCCACTCTGCCTCAAAATAATTAGCACAAACGTTTTCAGAGGAGGATATATACAGTGTCCAAGATAATCGCAGCGAATGTCATAGCCGGCGCTCACAAAGTGTACGATAAAACCCGTAAGCGCTTTGAACAAGCCGTTCAAAAGTATGGTGAAAAACAAGAAATTAGCTTTCCCAATACAGGTTATTACCTACCGGTCATTTACGGCATTTTGGGCTTCCCAGTAAAAAATCTGGGCGACGCAGGGCAAGTTCTTACCAGATCTGAAGAATTAATTCCTCCGCTAGTCCGTGAAAAAACGCACTTACCATACCTAGGACCGGTTTTGGACGCGGGAATGGCGACTCTTTTCAATTTTGAAATTCTTGAAGCCATAAGGTATCTTGAAGACCCCGATTTCTATTTGCCCGCAGAAGATCCCACTGACGACAAACTTTGGCTTGGAGCGGCGGACGACATCATCCTGAGGAAAAGAGGCGTTGAATTCGTTGACGGAACAGCCCCAGGATTTGCAGCGATCGTAGGTTCAGCCCCTACTAAAGAAATTGCCGCCGACATGGCTCTCGAATTGCAGAAAAAGAACCTGTATGTGTTTATGGCAGCGAACCACAATGGAACAACTTTCAGCCAGCAGTTGAAAGAGGCAGGCGTACAGGTTGGATGGCCTACACGACTTGTTCCATTCGGTCCGGACATTTCCTCGGCTATTTTCGCTGTTGGGTTTGCGACAAGAGCGGCCTTAAGCTTCGGAGGAATTCAGCCCGGCGATTTCAGAAAAGTCCTGATCTATAACAAGGACCGTGTTTTCGCTTTTGTGTTGGCCCTTGGTGATGTTTCCGACGAATGGTATGCGGCGGCGGCCGGCGCTATTAACTATGGGTTCCCGACCATCGCGGACACACCAATTCCTCAGATTCTTCCGACCGGTGTCTGTACATACGAACACGTCGTTTCAAATATTGCGCACAAAGATATAGTAGCAAAGGCAATTGAAGTTCGAGGCCTCAAGGTCACGGTGACTGAAGTTCCGGTCCCTGTCGCTTACGGTCCTGCCTTCGAAGGCGAAAGAATCAGAGGGGACGATATCTACATGGAAGCCGGTGGTGGTAAAACCACAGGTGTAGAGCTGACCGTGATGAAAGACATGAATGAGATCGAAGATGGTCAAGTTGACCTCGTCGGACCTGATCTAAAAGACATCAAGCCAGGAACCAGATTGCCAATCGGTATTTATGTGGAAGTGGCTGGCCGCAAAATGCAGGCCGACTTCGAACCAATTCTTGAACGTCAGATTCACCACTTGATTAACTACGCGCAGGGCTTGATGCATATAGGACAGCGCGATATCGCCTGGGTCCGCATCGGAAAAGGCGCGGTGGAAAAAGGATTTTCCTTAAAACATATTGGATCTATTTTACATGCTAAATACCATCAGGATTTTGGAGCGGTTCTTGACAAGGTCAAAGTTACAATTTTTACAGACCAGGAAAAATGTGATGAACTGCTTAAAAAAGCCCGTGAATCATATGCTGTCAGAGATTCAAGGGTTCAGGGCATGAAAGATGAGGACGAAAACACTTATTTTTCATGTACCCTATGCCAGAGTTTTGCTCCGACTCACGTTTGTGTCGTTACACCAGAGCGAGCTGGTCTTTGCGGCGCGTATAACTGGCTAGATTGCAAAGCGTCCAATGAAATTAACCCTACCGGCCCGAACCAACCGATTGAAAAAGGGAAAGTTGTGGACGACAGATTAGGCCAATGGGAAGGCGTTAATGATTTTGTGAGCAAAGCCTCCCGAGGCAAGGTTACGGAATGTAGCGCGTATTCCATTATGGAAAACCCTATGACCTCATGTGGATGCTTTGAGTGTATTGCTGCAGTGCTCCCAGTGGCTAATGGAATCATGAGTGTAGATCGTGATTACAAAGGCATGACTCCGTGCGGCATGAAGTTCACGACACTTGCCGGCAGCGCAGGTGGCGGAAATGTCACCCCGGGCTTTGTTGGCCACAGCAAACTTTATATAGTTTCCGACAAATTTATTTCCGCCGAAGGTGGGATTAAACGCATGGTGTGGTTACCCAAAGGTCTGAAGGAGATGCTCAGAGATAAAATTGACGCTCAAGGCGAAAAACTGGGTATTTCGAATATGACGGATAGGATAGCGGACGAGACCGTCGGCGTGACTGAGGATGAAATACTGCCGTTCCTTCAGGAAAAGGGACACCCTGCAGTGTCGATGGATTCGATCGTAGGGTAATAATTCTTAGTCAAATTCAATTTTTCATTTGACCCTTCCGAAGGCAGGGGGTTAATGTAGAACGACCCCCTGCTTAAGTTATATTTTCTTAGGAATCGTCACTTTTTTGACAGGGGATTTTGCCTCGAGAGGGAGGTTTTTATCGATGGCGCTTTCTGGAATTCAGATCTTTAAAATGATGCCGAAGAAGAATTGTGGGGAATGTGGTGTTCCCACATGTTTGGCCTTCGCCATGAATCTGGCCGCTGGAAAAGCGGAGTTAGCCCTGTGCCCGTACGTCTCCGAAGACGCAAAGGAAAAGCTGGCTTCAGCTTCAGCCCCCCCGATTAGAACAGTTCAGATCGGAGTGGATGCTGCTGCGGTCAAAGTCGGCGGAGAAACAGTGCTCTTCAGACATGAAAAAACGTTTAATAATCCAACCGGCCTGGGTTGCCTTATTTCCGTATCGGAATCAGACGACTCAGTTGACGCGAAGCTTAAAGCTTTCAAAGAACTTAGGTATGAGCGAGTCGGATTGACACTCAAACCTGAACTGGTGGCGATAAAAGATGATGGAGCCGCCGACCGTTTCGCAGCCATAGCTAAAAAGGCCAATGAAGCAGGCGCTGCGATCATTTTGATCAGTGATAATTTGGACACGCTGAAAGGCGCTTTGGCCGGAGTAGGGAAGAACAAGCCACTAATCTTCGCCGCGACCGAAGCTAATCTTGACGCAATGTCAGCGCTGGCCACGGAATATGACTGCCCGTTGGCGGTGAAGGCCGGCAAGGTAGGCGAAGTGGCCAAACTTGCAGCGAAACTTGTCGCCAAGGGCCACAAAGACATAGTCCTTTCAACCGATAACCTGAGTCTGGCTGAACAGCTTAGAGATCAGGTTATGATGAGAAGACTGGCGTTGGAGAATCTTTATCGGCCACTCGGCTTTCCAACTATTGTTTTCCCATGCGCGATGTCTGACAACGCGATTGACGAAACTATTGTCGCCGGTACTTTTATATCAAAGTACGCAGGTATTGAAATTCTGAGTGATCTGAAAGGGGAAGTTTTATTTCCGCTGTTGTTACAGCGACTTAACATCTACACAGATCCTCAGAGACCTATGACGACTGAACAGGGAATCTACCCGGTCAATAATCCTGACGAAAAGTCGCCCGTCCTTATTACCAGTAATTTCTCTCTGACCTACTTCATTGTTTCAGGGGAAATAGAATCTAGCAGGGTCCCTGCATGGCTTTTGGTTTTGAATACAGACGGGCTGTCCGTTTTGACCGCATGGGCCGCGGGTAAATTCGTTGGTGACGTTATAGGGCCTTTCGTAAAGAAATGTGGAATCGAAGATAAAAGCAAACTGAAAAAACTTATTATACCAGGAGCAGCGGCGATCATCAGCGGTGATCTGGAAGAAGAGCTTTCAGACTGGGAAATCGCCATTGGCCCGCGTGAGGGCGCGCACATTCCCGCTTATTTAAGGCAAAACTTCGCTTAGTTTTCTAGCCTCTTTACATGTCCGATCTGACTGGAGGAAACTCCCTCCAGTCAGGTCCAACGTCAGATAATTGCGCTAAAAAACAATAACTTCTTTGATATTCTCACGGGATATGCTAATTTTATATTTTTAGAACTATAGTTCCCCTATGGAACAGGAGATAAATTAGGAGGTACTCGTTCGATGATAAAGGTGGTGGCTGAGAACATCAACATTATGTCGAAGTATACTGGCAACGCCATGCGAGAAAGGGATCCAAAGCCCATACAGGAATGGGCTGTTAAGCTCACCGAGAGGGGAGTGGATTTGTTGGACCTGAATCTTGGACCGGCACGCAAAGGCGGTTCAGAAATGATGCAATGGCTTGTAAGAACTGTACAGGAAGTCACAGACTTACCCCTGTTTCTGGACACCACCAACAATGACGCCGTAGAAGCCGGTCTCCAGGTGTACAAGCAGTTGAAAGGGCGAGCCGTGATTAATTCTATAATGGCTACCCCAGAGCGGATGGCTCTACAACTGCCGCTTGTGAACAAGTACGACTGCGAAATGGTTGGGCTTATGTGGGGACCGCAAGGTATTCCCAGAGACGAAAATGAAAGAGCCGTACTTCTGGACAGTATGATGACTAAGACTGCCGAAGAGGGAATTGGACTCGAAAAAATCTGGTTTGATCCGATTGTGGTTCCGGTTTCTTCACAGCAACAGGAACTCCAGGGCTGCACAACATTCATGCAATGGCTGCCCGACCTCGCTCCTGGCTCACAGTCAACATGCGGCTTGTCGAATTGTTCGAATGGATCACCTGATGAGCTTCGAGACATTTTGAACCAGGTCTATCTTTGCGTGCTCAAAAAATGCGGAATTACTTCAGCCATCCTTGATGGTTTTGATGATGTCATAGTTAACATCGCCCATGACAAAACTACGGACCTGGAAAATCTGGTTGGCAGAATTGTGGATGGAGAAGAAGTAGACACTAGTGGTCTCGATAAAAAAGAACTCGATTATGTGAAAACAGCCAAGCTACTGTTAGGGCATTCTTTGTATTCACATTCATGGCTTGAACTATAGTTTTGATCTGTTAGCCCATAACAGTCAATTCCCCGCGCTTATTCAAAAGGCAGTGTTTTTTACGCTGCCTTTTGAATTTCTCTCAATCATTAGAAACCCGACTGCTTTACGAATCCAAGTTTTCCCTGATTTCAAAACTGACGGTTGAAAGAGCTTTTAGGATTCTGGCGATCAAGATGTTGAACTCGTCGTCCCTTCGCATGGATGTAATAAAGCGGGGGCCCCAGGGAGAAGGCGATTCGGAAAGAGATCTTGCCCAAGAGATTCTAGCGGAAAACTCACGAACCCCCTCAGGGTTTTTCACCCAGTGAATAAGGTCCTGTTCCGGACCAAACAGCTCCACCCACTTTTCGGAATCTGAAATAGCGCTGTTTCCCGACGATACACCATCTTCTTGTCCTGAGGTTGATGATGCCTCCGTGTTATTGGATCGGCGAACATTACACTGGCAAGAGATCAAGCTGGACTCAAATTGACTTATTTCAAAAATGGTTCGAATCGCTCTTAGAAAATGGAAAGAACCGAAAATCAGCAAACATGAAAATGCTATGCCTGTCACAATCTCAGGTAGATAACGGCTAAAAAACAGCGGGTAATGACTAACTGGCACGGCTGAGATATTTATCAATCGGTAAAATCCCCAGATAATACTGAAAGTAACAACAGGGATCAGTAAATAAACCAGTAAATTTGCAACTCGGTAAATCTTTAGGGGATAACTCTCAAAGAGAGTGGCCAATGAGTAGTCGTTACCATTTTCTTTCGTTTGAAATCGGGAAGGGGACTCTGCCGAGACGTTTCCTGGATTAGTGAGAGCGCACAATTCTTCGAAAAAAGCCAAAAAGAAAATAATAGCGCCGTTGCCAGACACCGTAAGTTCACGACTGTCTCTACTTAAATTTATGCGAGAAAATGAAATAAAACCGCCGACAATTATGAGATTAATGACCACCCAGATGCTGAGCAAAATCCATAAATTGCCCATGTAAGGGGTTACAAGGACTACTTTGGCTCCAAAAATCCTGTTTACAGACGAGGGAACAATCGCTAATAGCGCTGTAATAAACCATAGGGAGACCATCAGACAGGCCACTTTTAGAGTGGATCGCAACGCCAGATTTATGGCCCCATGAGAGCCAGGCCGAAACCATCTAGCTAAACTTTTTCTCCGCCAAACACTCTCCTTACGAGAAATTTCATTCAGCGATGGTCCTACGTCGGATGTCAAGGAGCCCAGAATGTATTTTTTGTTGCTCAATTCTCCCGAGAGATAGATCTGCGACCTTGACCGGAGAATCTCAGACAAGCCGGAAAAAATCCATTGGACACCAAACAATAAACCACCTAGGGAAGATACAAGAGCAACAAAAGTTGTAAAAACAGAAGGCGCTGAATTCAGAATGCGATCCAATACATCCGGCGGCACTGAAAATGGCAAATAAGTCACAAAAATAACAGCCAATTCCCGGATCTTGGAAATTGCCAGGAACGAAACCGATGAACCCATACATAGATATATGGTTCCCAAGACTAATAACCTATTCTCCCAAAAACGAGGTTTCTCAATCAAAATTAAGCTCCTGTAGATGCCAGGCAGTCAGAAAGACGCAAATTGCAAAACACGAACGTACAAACGGAAATCTATCATAGACAAATAATTTAACACAAAAAATTAGATTCCTGCGATTCACCTGATTTTCCAGGGAAGTCGATTTTTTGGACTTCATCAAAAGATCATGTTGCCGGGGAACTAGAGCCTGTGATAACATTTCTTATGTTGAGGCCCTCGGAAATTCATTTCAAGACTTCAAGAATTGACAGGCTAATAAACTAAGAGGAATCTTCAGGTGACCGTAGTACGCCTATTGTTGACAGCGCTATTGGCTGTCGTTATGAGTATTTTTTTCCCACCGATTTACGCGCAAGTGGAACAGCCGGCTACCAAGTTAATCCTGGATAAGGATTCCGCACAATTGGTAGGTCGCTGGGAAATCTATGAGACCAAGGAGCCAGGGAAGCCCTACTTACCATCATATAAAGGCCGGCCTTTTGTGTCCAAAGGAGCCAACGCGTTCACCCTAATCTTGGAATACCATGGCGACGGGACTTTCAAGAGAGTAGCTAGAATAGGCGAAAGCGAAACAGTGGAAGAAGGAACATGGCGCTTGTCTGGTCACGAATTGCGCCACAAGAGAAAAGGAGCTTCAGAAGAAGAGATAATGTACATAAGGTTCGATGGAAAGGACCACTACATTTCAACGGAAGTTTTTGAAGATAGCTCAGATCCAGGGTTATTCGCGAAATTCCACCGTATAACATAGTAGAAAATTGTGTCCTCTCTATGAGATGTAAACAGGCATCCCTCTAACCAAGTCTTTACGATCTGTCAGAAATATTTACAGCGCAACCGAGTAGTTAGAAGATTCAAGAAACTTTCCACGTCAGAATTACTCCCCCAATAGTTCTTCCCCCCAGTCAGTTCTCGTTGGCACGGCCATTGCTCTCATAAATTTGAGTATTTAAAGATTGGAAGGCCATGCCGAGTATATTCACCATCCTCATTGCTGACAAAAACAAAAATGTGAGAGAATTTCTGCGCCGAGAATTCGTAGCTGACGGCTACGATGTAAAATTGGCGAAAGACGATCGAGAAATGGTCGCATTGAGCACAGAAGACCCTGCGCCAGATTTACTTATTTGCGATTTGGAGGTCCCTTACGCCGACGGGCCAGACAGTTTGGAAAAACTGGAAAACGCCTTGCCTCTGCTCCCGATTGTGGTTTACACTTTGTTGACTGAACATGCGAATCATAGGGCAGTCAAAAAGGCCGCTGCGTTTCTTGAGAAACGTGGAAATGATATTGACGATCTAAAGGATACGGTCACTAAGGTGTTGCAAAATTATTATCCTTCACGATTTTAGCAAGCCCAAATGGTAATAATCGGACCACAATGAATGACTAATCATTTACCTGCATGAACCTTCACTTTTTCAAGTATCCACTCTCATCATTGAGATTGAACTGGGCTACTCGACGTTCCGTTGCCTGACCAGATCCAGGGCGCGAAGCGCTCTTATCTTATCGCAGGCGAAGAATTAACAAGTATGCCAAAGTCAAAACTTGAGTCTCTAAATTGATATCTGTAATCTTGATTTTGTGGTCCTAGGCCCTGGTAATTAAAGAATATTTTTCAACCAGATGATCAGGATAATAAGACTCCTTTGCTTTCCTCAAACCTTCCAAGCCCAAATCCTGCTCCCTGTTTATATATTTCAGCTCGGACCAAGCGTTCATTGCGAACATCTGGTTAATTACCGTGTAAAGTTCGGGGATTTCGGGATTGGCCTTTTCAATATGGATCACCGCTGTGTTCGTATTTAAAGGCTCGCCAAACGAGAAGGCTTCCACTTTGTCGTTGATCAGGATGGCTCCTCCTTTGAATCCCAGAACTTCATAGTTTTTGAGCGCCTCATAAACCGCTTGATCTTCATACACAAGGTCGGGGCTTTCGCCACAATCCTTGATCTCGCACCAATCCTCCTGAAGCTGCAAGACTCGATCGATCAAACCGATATCAAGATCCCGATATTCAAAATCCCATTTCTTTTTGAATCTGTTCAAATGGTTTTTTTTCTTATGATATCTGTTTCCCGGTAGGCGTATCAAGTCATCCGACAGATAGACGTAGTCCGAATTGTCTCGGTCGAATTCTACTTTAAATTCAGAAGCGTCAACAAATTTTTCAAGCATCCCGGACTCTACCCTGAATATTCGTGACCCTTCGAAATTTTCAAGCATCATTTCATTCAGAACTTTAAGCGCAGCCCGCTTGTCCCCGGGGCCGATCGGAAATAGGGCGAATGGAAGATCTCCGATAGGGTCCATGATTACGACCAGACATTCGTGAGATATCATCCATTTCGGATGATATTTTCGTCGCCACATGAAAAGATTTGTAAATGTATATTCCGAAGCCTGTGGGGGGGCACCGCGTAAATAACCGTCAAATAAGGACTTGTCTTCAATACTCAAGACTTTTGTGCCTTGCATCAGTCAAACCCCTTTAATTTTAATTTCTTCAAATCATGCGTCTTAAATTCTGAAGACTTTTTGAAGAGCTTTCCAAAAAGGAAGAATCTGTTTTAGTATAGGATATCATAAATAGTCGAAAACGGAGTCTAACGATGAATGAATCTGAGGCAAAAAAAATAATCCTGACAAAAGCTCTCAACATGAAAATGAGTTGTCGTGAAGCTTTTGATATAGCAGAGGAAATAGGTATTTCCAAGAAACAAATGGGTCAACTATTGAATGATCTGAATATTAAAATCCAGTCATGCCAACTAGGATGCTTCAAGTAAGCGCTGCCCTATTTTTTTTTATCATCAGTTTCAAAAATATAGATCGTTTCATCGGTCCGAACCATGCCCAACTTGCGCTTGGCGACCTTTTCCAAAGTCTTTGGGTCCGATCGGAGCTTTGAGATTTTTTGTTCCAAGAATCCTATGTCGTGTTCAAGTTCGGTGTTTTGTTGTTTAAGATCATCTATCTTTGATTGAAGGGCATTTTTTTGGACGTTCCCATGTTCTTGCAGATAAAGGAAACATACCAGGATAATCCCTATAGCAGCGCTGATTTTAAGAATCCGCATTTTAGTAAAAACCCATTACAGTCCTATTAATCAGCCAAGTGCCGCAATTAGATAATCTAAAACAGTATATAATGGTCATATCTATAATTGATATAAGGATAAGTATCAAGACAAAAATAATAAGGAGAGGTTCAGATCTCAAGCCCTCCATAGGTCAAACGACATTAAAAGACGCTCAACAATTCCAGAGTCTTCGCCAGAGAATAAACTTAAGAGAGCATAGGTTCCTTCGAGTGGGGACAACCAATTTGTGCCCAAGGAGTTGGAAAAAAATTTCACGGGTGGGCCATGGAATTCTAGCTTTCCCCCATGGCCTAAAAAAACAACTTGGTCCGATACGGCTATGTCCTCAGCACGATTGGCGATTTCTATCACAGTCAGGTTCACAGTTTTCCTTAAATTGTTTATGACGTTGCGTATGGTTCGCCTTGAAAGACAGTCCAACATGGAAAACGATTCATCAAGAATCAATATCTTGGCGCCAATTGCCAGAATGCCAGCCAATGCCAGTTTTTGTCTCTCCCCCCCAGACAATGTGTTGGTAAGCCTGTGCTCTGATCCTTTCAGTCCGGTCCAGTCTAAGACCCTATGGAGCCGTCTTTTCATCTCGATACGGGATGTTTGCAGATTTTCCATTCCAAAACAGATGTCGTCGAGAACAGTGATCCCAATTATCGCACTGGACGCGTCCCCGGAGATATAACCGATTTCTTCATTTTTGATGGCGCCGTTAAAGTTAAACGAAATAAAACCCCTGGATGGGACAAGGATTCCTTTGATAAGTTTGGCAAGGGTAGATTTGCCCGCCCCCTCTCGTCCAGCGATGACTGTCCATGATTGACGCTCGATCGTTAAACTGAAATCGGAAAAGATGAAGCGTCCCGTGGGGTATTTAAACGACACATTGTTTATACTAATCATTTAGACATTACAAATGCCATAAATATTGGCGCTTTTAAACAGAAAAACCGAGATTTGATCTCGGCTTTTCAATCTAATGACTGTCCCACAGCCTGGATACTAAATCCAAGCGATTACTTTGATTTTATCTTGTCCAGAAGTTTATCTTTCAGGCCTTTGGGCTTGGAAGCCGTGCCTTTGGCAGCCGTTCCGCCAGCGTCCTTGGGTTTTTTATCGACTAATTCAATAATAGAAACTGATGCCCCATCCCCGGGTCTAAAACCCTTCTTGATAATTCGTGTGTATCCGCCTTGTCGGTCGGCGAACCTGGGGGCTATATCGCTGAACAAGTCGTGTGTTACCTGCTTGGACCTAATTACAGCCAAAGCCTGACGTCTTGCGTGGAGATCGCCTCGTTTTCCAAGGGTTATCATTTTGTCCGCCAAAATTCGGAGAGCTTTGGCCCTAGCATCGGTGGTGACTATGGATTCATGCTCAAGTAACGAAGTGACCATGTTCCTAAGCATTGCAACACGATGGGAAGTTCTCATGCCTAATTTATTGTTGGCTTTTCGATGTCTCATAAAAATAATCTCCAAATCAATCGCTAATGGCGTTTTCTCTTTCTTTTCTCAAGCTATCGAGTTCTTCCCTTGACGGAAAGTTGGGAACCGTCATCCCAAGCTGTAACCCCATATCGGATAAAATCTCCTTAATTTCATTAAGTGATTTTCTCCCGAAATTCTTGGTCTTGAGCATCTCCTGCTCAGATTTTTGAACAAGCTCACCGATATACCGTATGTCCGCATTTTTAAGACAATTGGCCGACCTGACGCTCAACTCCAGTTCTGCGACACTCCTGTGAAGATTCTCATTGATCTGGGGCTCAGGTTGAGTTTTTTCGTCTTTCAACATCGGCTCTTCAATTTCCGGGCTCAGTAGGAATACCTTAAATTGTTCACGAAGAATGGAAGAAGCTCGATGTAACGCTTCTCTGGGCTTCACAGAGCCGTTAGTCCAGATTTCAATCGTCAATTTGTCATAATCGGTTCTCTGGCCAACTCGAGTATCAGTAACTTTGTAACTGACCTTGCGGATGGGAGAGAAAACAGCGTCCAAAGCGAGCGTTCCAATAGCGTCTTCACTCTCTTCCGCCGGAGCGTATCCTTTACCCCATTCTACGGTCAGCTCAATAGACAGACGCCCTTCCTTGGACAGGGTCGCCAGAACTAAATCGGGGTTGATTATTTCAACTGCGTGAGAGGTCTGAATGTCACCAGCGAGAGCATCACCCTCTCCGATTGACTCCAGTTTGATTGTTTCAGGACCGTCCGTATAAAGCTTCAGACGAACCTGTTTCAGATTGAGCAGCAAATCCGTAACGTCTTCTTTAACGCCGGGAATAGTAGAAAACTCATGCAAGACGCCTTCGATTCTGGCCTTTGTAATCGAGGCCCCGGGTAAAGACGACAACAATACTCTTCTTAACGAATTGCCTAAAGTAATGCCGAATCCTCTCTCAAGAGGACCGATTACATATTTACCATATTCAAATGTTTCATCCCCATCAATCTCTAATCGGGCAGGATCAAGATTGGTCCAGGGGCGGCTCATCAGGGTTTGCCCTGTATCACTCATGGCTTTCCTCTCGTAATCTGCGCCGTCGCCGATCTGAGCCTCAATAAGGCGGCTTCCAGTTGACAAATCAAGACATTGCAGAGTAAAAAGCCGTTTCCGTATGCCTGCTTCCGGGCAAACGGCCTATCCTTACTCGCACGCGTTAAATACCAAGCGCGCGAGTTGCTATTTGGAATAAAACTCGACGATGAGCTGTTCTCGGATCGTCGGAGGCAATTCCTCACGCGTCGGAACACCTTTGATGGTTCCCTTACAGTTTTCGGCTTCTACTTCGAGCCATGAGGGAACCGGTCTGCGACCAACAGCGGACATGGAATCTTCGATAGACCGAAGTTTCTTACTCTTTTCCTTGACTTCGATAACCATACCGGGCTTAGTCAGATAAGATGCGATATCGACTTTTCTTCCATTGACCATGAAATGCCCATGATTTATAAGCTGCCTAGCCTCTGATCTGGAAGAAGCAAACCCCATTCTGTAAACCATATTGTCAAGTCTGGATTCGAGCAACAGCAACAGGTTCTCGCCTGTCACTCCACGTCGTTGTTCAGCAAGATGCGCATAATTCCTAAACTGTTTCTCCAGTAGCCCGTATATGCGTCGAACCTTCTGTTTTTCCCTGAGCTGAACGCCGTAATCTGTATACTTCGCTCGCCCCTGGCCGTGTTGGCCGGGAGGATAATTTCGTCTCTCAACAGAACATTTGTCTGAATAACACCGGTCACCTTTAAGAAACAACTTGGTTGTTTCCCGCCGGCAGAATCTGCAAACTGAATCTCGATAACGCGCCAAGCTAAGACTCCTTTATTCGAGAACGGAAATTCCTAAATAGCCACACTAAACACGTCTTCTCTTGGGTGGTCTACAACCATTGTGTGGTATAGGTGTAACATCTTTAATCAACGTAATCTGAAAACCCGCGGCCTGCAGGGACCGCAATGCCGCCTCTCGGCCGGCTCCTGGTCCATTAATCAACACTTCAACACTGCGCATGCCATTTTCCATGGCCTTGCGAGCAGCGTCTTCAGCGGCCAGTTGCGCCGCGAACGGTGTAGATTTTCTGGAGCCTTTGAACCCCTGGGTTCCGGCGGAAGACCACGCCAGCACATTTCCTTCAAGATCAGTTATTGTGACTATCGTGTTATTGAAGGTCGATTGTATGTGCGCGACCCCTCTCGGAACATTTCGTCGTTCTTTCTTTTTCCTTACTATCCGCCTTCTCGGCATTGATCACTCCGTTACAAACCAAATATCAGTAATTATGTTACTAAAGTTGCTACAAGATCTAACCTAGATCCTGAACGTTTTAGAATCCAAAAGACCAGCCTCAAATCAAAACTTGAAGGGTTAGAAGATAACTATTTCTTCTTTCCTATCTGCGTTTTTCTGGGGCCCTTTCGAGTCCTGGCATTGGTGTGGGTCCTCTGGCCACGAACAGGCAAGCCTCTCCGGTGACGGAGGCCCCGATAACAACCAAGGTCCATAAGCCTTTTGATGTTCATGCTAATGTCGCGACGCAAATCACCCTCGACCTTGTACGAGCGATCAATAGCCTCACGAATTTTAGCTACATCTACCTCGGTTAGCTTATCTGAGTTCATTCCCGGATCGAGGCCGGATTCTTCAAGTATCTTCAAAGCAGTAACTCTACCTATGCCGTAAATATAGGTGAGAGCAATTTCCATTCGTTTATTTTTGGGAAGGTCAATCCCCGCAATACGCGCCACGATATTCCTCCAGGCGTTATAGCCTTGCGATCACAGGGTTTAACCCTGTCTTTGCTTGTGTTTGGGATTTTCGCAGATCACTCTGACTATTCCCTTGCGTTTAATTATCTTACATTTGTCACAAATACGTTTGACTGATGCTCTCACTTTCATGAGCGCCTCCTTAATTCTCCGACGGAAAACGGGGCCGGTTAACCTATGGCCTTTTCGATCCGGGAGAAGATCTCTTCAATGGGTCCTACACCTTCAACTTTTCTGAGAAGGCCTTTTTGATTGTAATAGTCAATAAGAGGAGCGGTTTGGTTGTTATAAACGCCAAGCCTCTCACGTATTGTCGTCTCATTATCGTCATCTCTCTGGTAAAGCTCCGATCCGCAGACGTCGCAAATACCATTTTTTTTGGGTGCATTGAACATTACATGAAACATCGCCCCACAAGCGGAATTTTTGCACGTGCGCCTTCCAGAGAGTCTTTTTACGAGTTCCTCATCAGGGACATCGACCAAAACTGCGTGAGAAATAGATTTCCCCTGAGTTTCAAGGATCTTGTCAAGGGCTTTAGCCTGCGCCAACGTTCTTGGGAATCCGTCAAGCATGTAACCCTTGTCCAGGTCCGGTTTCGCAAGTCTTTCCTCGACGACTCCGATGACAACATCGTCAGGAACCAACTCGCCTTTATCCATATAGGTTTTGGCTTTCAGGCCCATCGGAGTGCCTTCTTTTAAAGCAGCCCTAAAAATATCGCCGGTAGAAATCTGGGGAATAGCAAGCTTTTCAACCAACATTTTAGCTTGAGTGCCTTTGCCGGAACCCGGTCCTCCCAACAATATGATCCTCATCTTTCCCTCCTTGACCTAAAAACTTCTCTAGCGTCGTCCCTTAATACGGCCTGTCCGGATAAAACCTTCATAGTGTCTTTGAATCAAATGAGTCTCTATTTGAGACAATGTATCCAGCGCAACACCTACAACAATGAGCAATGAAGTCCCACCAAAATAGAAAGGAGCATTAAAGCGACTAATTAATATAGAAGGCAGCACACACACAACTGAGATGTATATGGCGCCTCCAAGAGTAATCCTGGTCAGAACCTTGTCGATATACTGCGCCGTCTTCTTTCCGGGCCTTATTCCAGGAATATAACCACCGTATTTTTTCATATTGTCTGCCACGTCAACGGGGTTAAACGTAACAGCAGTATAAAAATAACAAAAGAATACGATCAACGCTACGTATACAAGTTCATAAACAACTGTTCCTGGACGAAGCCAATCAGTAATTGAGGTAACTATCGGAACATTCAGGAATTGAGCGATTGTTGCAGGAAAAATGATCAGCGACGAGGCGAAAATAGGCGGTATAACACCAGCGGTATTTACCTTCAGAGGCAAATGAGTAGTCTGCCCACCGTAAATCCTTCTGCCCACCACCCTTTTTGCATATTGAACGGGTATTCGGCGCTGTCCACGTTCCACAAAGACAATAGTGCCGATTACGGCAATCATGATAGCTATTAATAGAAGCAGCACGAGAAAACCAAGATCACCAGTCTGAACCAACTGAACAGTGCTCCCGAGGGCGGAAGGCATTCTGGCTACAATGCCAGCAAAAATTATTAATGAAATACCGTTGCCTATACCACGTTCAGTAATTTGCTCTCCCAACCACATTATAAAAGCTGTTCCGGCCGTTAACGTGACCATGGACAAGAGAACAAAGGCTAGAGGGGGCATATAAACAAGATTCTCAGTCTTAGCGAGCCCGATACTTATACCCATACTCTGGACAAGAGATAAAACAACTGTTCCGTATCGGGTGTACTGGGTGATCTTCTTTCTACCGGCTTCTCCTTCTTTAGAAAGCCTTTCCAGATGCGGCACCACCACAGTAAGAAGCTGAAGAATAATGGAGGCGCTGATATATGGCATAATACCCAAGGAAAATACGGAGAAGTTTTCCAGAGCGCCACCTGTAAACATGTCGATAACACCAAAAAGAGTCTGCGAATAGCGGCCGAAAAACTCTTTCAACGCGACGGTGTTAATTCCCGGTGTTGGAACGTGAACGCCCAATCGATAAACAAGAAGCATAAGGAGCGTGAAAATCACCCTACGCTTCAATTCCGGAATCTTGGCTATGTTGGCGATGGAACCTATCAAGAAAGGTCTCCTACTAATAACGAGTCTATTTGGCTTCTCTTGGAATCAAACATCTAAAATGTCAAACCGAGGCTGTCCGTCATTCAATGGCGCCGCCTGCGTCTACGATTTTGCGGCGAGCGTTTTCACTTACTGCTTCCAGTCTTATGACATAAGCGGCGGAAATATCTCCGTCGGAAAGCAGCTTGATCGGACCGACTCTCTTAACGATGTTCTTTTCCCGGAGCAGATCGCCGGTTATGGGCTCCGATGGATCGAGCTTTGAAATCGTCTCCAGGGAAACGACATTGTATTCTGTTCTAAAAATATTGTGGAAGCCTACCTTGGGAAGTCGTCTTTGCAACGGCATCTGCCCACCTTCAAAGCCTCTCCCTACTTTTCCACCGGATCGCGACTTTTGACCTTTATGACCTTTTCCACAGGTTTTGCCCAAGCCGGACGATTCTCCTCGACCGAGTCTTTTGCTTTTCCCCGTTCTAAGAGGTCGTTGTAAATTTGACAAATCCATAAACAGCTCCGTTCCTAACGAGGTTTGACCTATTGATCGATGTTCTCCAAAACGACAAGGTGACAAATCTTGTTCGCCATACCCCTGGTCGCCGGAGTATCCTCGAGTATTCGGGAAGAATTTATTCTGGTCAAACCCAGTCCACGAATTGTTTCTCTCTGACTCTTGGTCGCCTTGATCCTACTCTTTTTGAGGGTCACTTTAAGCATTGCCCAAGTTTTCCTCTCCCCTTTCATTTTCTTCCTCTGCTTGGCCTACTTTGCCAAGTCTCCTAGCGATTTGAAGAGGTGTTTCTGAGGCCTTTCAACCCTTCAAATGTGGCCTTAACTACGTTATGAGGGTTGTTGGTTCCAATACACTTTGTGAGAATGTCACGGATACCTACGGCTTCCATGACGGCTCTTACGGCGCCTCCGGCGATAACACCAGTTCCGGAACCGGCCGGTTTAAGCAAAACCTTTGCGGCCCCATATCGACCAATGATTTCGTGAGGCACAGTGCCGTTTACGATTGGAACTTCAACCATATACGCTTTGGCTCGTTCTACACCTTTGCGAATAGCCTCGGGAACTTCATTCGCTTTGCCCAAGCCGAAGCCTACACGGCCCCGACCGTCGCCAACGACGACCACTGCGCTAAAAGAAAATCTTCTTCCGCCTTTTACGACTTTGGCGACGCGACTTAAGTGTACCACTCGGTCCTTAAGTTCGCCTTCGGTAGACATCTCTGATCTACTCAGCAACGGGCAATTCCTCCTTCAACCAGAATTAAAAGTCTAATCCAGCTTCTCTGGCGCCATCGGCCAAAGCCTTCACCTTCCCATGATACAGGTAAGGGCCTCTGTCGAAAACCACCTTGCTGATGTTTAAGGCCAACGCCTTCGCTGCGATTCGTTTTCCAACTTCTCTGGCAAGATCCCTGTTAAAAGGTTGCCCGGTCTGCCGTCTGAAGCCCTTGTCTAGGGAAGACGCCTGAGCCAGAGTAGATCCGGCGTCATCGTCTATGATTTGCGCAAATATGTTTCGATTGGATCGAAACACAGTCAGACGTCTTCTTTCAGCATTCCCGGCGATTCTAAATCGCACGCGTTGAGTTCTCTTTTTTTTGGACTCAGTTTTTTCCGAATTCTTGCTCATTTCGGATCCTTCTTGACTCGATAAACTCTTAAAGAATAAACTACTTGGAGCCCGCTTTGCCAACTTTTCGTCTTATCAGTTCACCCAAATACCTTATACCTTTACCCCTATAGGGCTCGGGTTTGCGGACTCTTCTAATCTTAGCGGCCATTTCTCCGACCTGTTGTTTGTCGATTCCTCTCACATGGATTACGGTATTCTTCTCGACCTCAACTGTCAGGCCTTCGGGAATGGGCATAACCACAGGATTGGAATAACCTACATTTAGGGTCAGATTGAGTTTGTCAGCTTCGGCCTTATAACCGACACCGACGATTTCCAATGATTTGGTGAAACCGGTCGTCACGCCGGCTACCATGTTATAGATAAGGCTTCGAAATAAGCCATGCATAGCTCTGGATTTTCTATCCTGTCCTAGAGCTATCACATTGATCACTGACGGTTCCACATTAAGACCCACAAGATCTCTCAAATTCAACTCAAGGGATCCCTTAGGTCCTTCAACGCTAACGGTCGGGACATCGAAAGCGACTTTTACAGTATCCGGAATAGGTATCGGGGCCTTGCCGATTCTAGACATTACTTACGCTCCTATAAAACACATACAGGCTACCAGACGCTGCAGAGCACTTCACCACCAATTCCCCTGCGCTGCGCTTCCTTGTCGGTCATAACCCCCTGGGACGTGGTAAGAATAAAAATCCCTACACCGCCATGACTCTTGAGGCCATGTTCTTTGCCAACATATAGCCGCCTTCCAGGAGATGACATTCTGGATAAGCCCTCAATCGTGCATAGGGTTTCGTCATCAAACCTCAAGGTCAATTTCAATACACCCTGTTTATTTTTGGCTGACCGTATGACCTTATACTTCTTTATATACCCCTCCTCTTTTAGGATTTGCACTACACCTATTTTGAGGTTAGAGGCGGGTATGGTCACTTGATCCTTTCTCGCCTGCCTGGCGTTGCGGATTCGTGTCAGCATATCAGCTATTGGATCGGTCATACACATGAGAATAATCTCCCTACCAGCTCGATTTAATCATGCCGGGAATGTTTCCCCTGAGGGCTTGTTCTCGGAGGCATATACGACATAGCTGGAACTTGCGATAATATGCTCGTGGTCGTCCACAAATCTGGCAGCGATTATATGCCCTCACTGAAAATTTTTGGGGCCTAGCGGCCTTTACTATCATAGATAACTTTGCCACGGTTCCTCCTTATAAGGAGACAATGTCTATTTCCTGAAAGGCATTCCCAGTTGTTCAAGAAGCTGTTTGGCTTCCTCATCAGTCCGGGCCGAAGTAACCATAGTTATATTCATGCCTCGAGTCTTTTCAATCCTGTCATAGTTGATTTCGGGGAAAATGATCTGTTCCTTGATTCCCATCGAAAAATTTCCCCGTCCATCGAAGCCCCTGGGATTAATGCCTCTAAAATCCCTAACTCGAGGAAGCGCCACATTGATGAGCTTGTCGAGGAAGTGAAACATGTTGTCTCTTCTAAGGGTCACCTTACAACCAATAGTCATTCCCTCTCTAAGCTTAAACGTGGCGATTGACTTGCGGGCCTTGCGCATCACAGGCCACTGACCTGATATAACCGCCAATTCCTGCTGTGCGCTTTCCAACGCCTTGGCGTTTTGAATAGCTTCGCCCAGTCCCATATTGATGACGATTTTGTTCAGGACCGGAACCTGCATAGCGTTCTTATACTTGAACTGCTCCCTTAACGCGGGCACTACCGTTTTGAGGTAATAATCTTTAAGTCGAGACGCCATCAGAAAATTCCTTCTAGTTTTCCAACTGCTCTTGGCATTTCTTGCAATATCGAGCACGCTCTCCGTCCACTTTACGAATACCGACGCGAGTTGGTTTTGAGCACTTAGGACAAATCAGCATCAATTTAGCCAATTTGATGGGCGCCTCTTTTTCGATGATTCCACCCTGTTGACCCACTTTACCTCCAGCCTTGGTATGTCGCTTTACCATATTGATTCTTTCTACCAAAGCCGAGTCCTTTTCCGTGAAAATCTTCAGGACCCTTCCTTCTCGGCCGGCGTTTTTGCCGGAGAGCACCCTCACTCGATCATCCTTCTTAATCTTGGACATGATTAAAGAACCTCCGGAGCGAGAGACACGATCTTCATAAATTTCTTGGCTCTGAGTTCTCTGGCGACCGGTCCAAAGATTCGGGTACCGATAGGCTCGAGCTGATTGTTAATAAGAACCGCGGAATTGTCATCAAATCGTATGTAGGAACCATCGGCGCGTCGGACAGCCCGTTTAGTCCTAACCACAACGGCTTTATGGACTTCTCCCTTTTTTACCTTGGAGTTAGGAATGGCCTGCTTAACCGAGACGATGACAACATCTCCCACACTGGCGTATTTTCTCCTGGTGCCGCCGAGAACCTTGACGCAAAAGAGTTCTTTGGCGCCTGAATTGTCCGCGACATCCATCCGAGTTTGTTGTTGAATCATGCGGAGCCTCCTGGCATGGCCGCTTCCCTAACTATTTTCTGAACACGCCAATTCTTGTGGCGGCTCAACGGCCGGGTCTCCACGATTGTTACCTCATCGCCTATATGGCACCGATTTTCCTCATCATGAGCCATAAAACGTTTTCTACGACGAACGAATTTTTTGTAAACCGGATGCAAAACCGTACGACTTACTTCTACTACGACGGTTTTATCCATCCTGTCACTAATTACAACACCGGTACGTACCTTGCGCTGTTTACGTTCATTAGAGGAGCTAGTCATGCAGACCCCCTCTTCTCCCGAATTATAGTTTGAACCCGAGCTATTTCCTTCCTAAGGATGCCGAGCCGGGCGGTTTTTTCCAGCTGACCGGTGGCCTTCTTGAAGCGGAGCTTAAATTCCTCTTCTCGAAACTCTTTCTCTTTGACGGTCAATTCTTCAACAGAAAGATCCCGCAATTCTCGGGGCTTCATGTCAACTCCTCACGAATAACAAAACGAGTTTTTAATGGAAGTTTTCGGGCTGCAAGCCGGAAAGCCTCACGGGCCACTTCAATGGGAACGCCTTCCATCTCATACATAATGATGCCAGGTTTGACCACTGCCACCCATTCTTCCGGAGCGCCCTTTCCTTTACCCATACGGGTCTCGGCTGGCTTTTTGGTTATCGGCTTATCCGGAAAAACCCTGATCCAGATCTTGCCGCCTCTTTTTACGTGGCGTGTCATGGCGATACGACCAGCTTCGATTTGCCTGGAGGTAACCCATATCGGTTCAAGCGCCATCAAACCATACTCGCCGAAAGACACTTGCGTTCCTCTGAGTGGCGTGCCCGTCATTCTACCCTTTTGTCTCTTACGATATTTGACTTTTTTGGGCGCAAGCATTTTATCTTTCTCCAACAGAGCTTTTGATCAACTCGCCCTTAAAGATCCAGACTTTGACGCCAATAACTCCGTACGTCGTAGAAGCCCGAGCGAATCCATAGTCGATATCGGCCCTAAGTGTATGCAGCGGAACTCGACCCTCCCGGTACCATTCTCGTCTGGCCATTTCCGCGCCGCCCAGCCTTCCGGCGGTGGCGATACGAATTCCTTTGGCGCCAGACTTAAGAGCGCTGGAGACTGATTTTTTCATAGCTCTCCTAAAAGCGATTCTTCTTTCGAGCTGCTGGGCCACGTTCTCAGCTACAAGCTGGGCGTCCACCTCTGGCTTCCGGATTTCCTTGACATCGACGATGACGTCCTTGTTGGTGACCCGAAGAATTTGCCTTCTGAGCTTTTCAATCTCGGATCCCTTGGGGCCGATCACCACTCCTGGCCGGGCGGTGTGTATTATCATTCTGATTTTACCAGCCGCTCTTTCAATTTCCATCTTGGATACGCTTGCCTGGGCCAGTTTCTTCTTTACGAATTGCCTGAGCTTGAGGTCTTCAATCAGAAAAGTCCCGTATTCCCTCTGGGAAAACCACCTCGAATCCCAAGTCCTGGTGACACCCAATCGAAAACCGTGAGGATGAACTTTTTGTCCCAAAATAACCCTCCTGGGGGTGAATCAATTTGTCCGCGTTACACTCTTACCATTCATTAAGCTGAAGCTCAGCTCAAGAATTCATTTATGCGTCGATCATTTTTCCTGCAGGGCAATCGAAATATGACTAGTTCGTTTTCTAATACGAGTAGCTCTACCCATAGCCCTGGGCATCCATCTTTTTGCAGTGGGGCCTTCATCGATCATGATTCTGCTGATGTAGAGGTTGTCCTCATTCACCCCACTGGATTTAGACGCGTTATCCAATGCTGACTGTAAGGCCTTTCTTATGAGTTCGGCAGCCTTCTTCGGAGTAAATTGCAGTGTGCTTAGAGCCGCTCCGACTGGCATTCCTCTTACAAGATCAGCCACGAGTCTAGCCTTTTGCGCGGATATGTGCGCATGCGTTAACCGGGACTCCCATTCCATCACTTTCTTCCTTTCTTGGCTTTTCTGTCTCCAGCATGCCCGTGAAAGGTGCGGGTAGGGGAGAATTCGCCCAACTTATGTCCGACCATGTTCTCGGTTACGAACACGGGTATGAATTTCTTCCCATTATGCACGGCGAATGTGATCCCTACCATGTCAGGAATTATCGTTGACCTGCGAGACCAAGTCTGAATGACTTTTCTTGACGATGTGTCCTTGGCCTGGACGACTTTATTCAAAAGATGTTCATCCACGAAAGGCCCTTTACTGACTGAACGAGGCATCAGAATCACTTCCTCCGTTTAACGATAAATTGATCGGATGGTTTTTTGCCCTTGCGTGTCTTGAACCCTTTGGTAGGCACGCCCCACGGGGTGACCGGATGACGACCGCCGGAGGTCTTGCCTTCCCCACCACCGTGCGGATGATCGACCGGATTCATGACAACGCCTCTGACTTTAGGACGATGGCCGAGATATCTGGCCCGACCCGCCTTACCGAGAGATATTTTTTCGTGTTCCAGATTTCCAACTTGCCCGACCGAGGCGCGACAACGATCCAATACCATGCGAACTTCACCGGAGGGCAGCTTAAGCTGAACATATCCCTTTTCTTTGGCCATCAACTGAGCATAAGTTCCCGCAGCTCTAATGATCTGCCCGCCTTTGCCGATCTTCATCTCAACATTATGAACCATGGTCCCGAGCGGTATATTCTTGAGCGGCAAGCAGTTTCCGGGTTTAATGTCGACCTTGTCACCAGCTAGGACAGAGTCGCCGACTTTCAGTCCGTTTGCATACAGAATGTACGCCTTAGCGCCATCAGCGTAAGTTATCAGAGCGATTCTGGCGCTACGGTTCGGATCATATTCAACGGTCGTGACTGTGGCGGGAATATCGATCTTGTTTCTCTTGAAATCGACAAGACGAAACAGTTTTTTGTGCCCGCCGCCTCGTCTCCTGACTGTAATCCGCCCATTATTGTTTCGACCACTTCCGCTGACCTTACCTCTGACAAGAGACTTCAAAGGTTCATCGGTAGTAATCTCGTCAAATGAGTGACCGGTCTGGAACCTGATTCCTGGCGAAGTTGGTTTGTATTTCTTTATTGACATAAAACGAATCCTTACGAAGTTTGGTCAAAGACTCGGGTGACCCAGCAGTAGGCTCATATGCCTGGCGACCTGACTAAACGCCCTCGAAGAAATCCACCCGATCCCCTTGTTTCAATGTCACAATCGCTTTCTTCCAATGCTTGCGGCGACCGAGGAAGCGTCCCACTCTCTTAGGCTTACCATTCCTATTCTGAGTTTGAATAGCAAGTACCGTTACCTTAAAGAGTTTCTCGACCGCCTTCTTGATTTCCGGTTTGTTGGAATGTCTATCAACCTCGAAAATCACCTGGTTGTTGTCGTCCTTTAACGTAGAACCCTTCTCTGTCACTATGGGCCGCCGAATAATTTTAAATTCCTCAAACATTAGCTCAACCTCTCTGACAATCTGGGGAGAGCGTCTTTCAATATGGTGAGACGTTCAAACCTGAGAAGGTCATATACGTTCATGCCCTCTGTTGGAAGGACCAAAGCCCTATAAAGGTTTCTGGACGCCCTTGTCAGATCCGGATTCTTCTCCGGCACTAGAAAGAGAGTTTTTTGGTCCAGTGCGCCAAGGTTTTTGAGAATTTCGGCAAACAGCTTCGTTTTTGGAGCCTCCATCTCGATTTTGTCCAAGACGGTGAGCTTGTCATCCCGTAGCTTCGCGCTCAAAACAGAGCAGAGAGCAGCCTTGCGGACTTTCTTAGGAAGAGAAAAAGCATACGACCGTGGATGTGGTCCAAATACCGTTCCACCACCGCTCCAGACGGGGGATCTGCTTGTTCCCGCTCTGGCGCGGCCCGTGCCTTTCTGACGCCAAGGCTTCTTGCCACCGCCTCGTATCTGCCCGCGGGTTTTTGTAGAAGCGGAGCCAGACCGACGTTTGGCTAACTGCCAAACGACAACCTGCTGAACCAGACTATCACGAATCTCGGCCTTAAAAATACGGTCCTCAAGCTCTATTGAATCGACCTTTTCTCCGTTTTGGTTAATCACGTCTACTAGAGCCATTATCGTTTCCTTATCAACACAATCGATCCACGGGGTCCGGGAATGGGGCCCCTGAGGAAAAGTAGGTTCTCATCGGGCCGAACTTCAACTACCTGAACGGTAGGAGCGGTAACGCTCTTTCCACCCATTCGCCCGGGCATCTTTTTACCCTTGAAGATTCGGGAAGGCCAAGCGCATTGTCCAACGGATCCCGGAATTCGATGCGAACGGGAACCATGGGTCGCGCGACCGCCACCGAAATTCCATCTCTTGATAACACCGGCAAATCCTTTGCCTTTGCCAACGCCGACCACCTTCACTATTTCCCCGGGATTAAAAATGTCCGGTCCAACTTCCTGTCCAACCTGCAGTTCGTCTACGTTTTCCGCAGCGAACTCCCGTAGGACTTTGCAGGGGGGTACGCCGGATTTCTTGAATTGGCCTAAGACCGGCTTGGACAACCGACTCTCCTTGGCGCTACCGTATCCGAGCTGAACTTTGGAGTTGGGCTTTTTCTGAACAACCCTACAGGGTCCAGCCTGAACCACGGACACCCCCAAAGAGTGACCGGCTTCATCAAACATCTGAATCATCCCAAGTTTTATACCTATCAAACCATTAACCATTAGAAGCTCCTGGACGAAAATGTTTAATCAGAAACATCACGCCTTAATTTCAACATCCACTCCTGGGGATAAATCCAACTTCATCAGTGCGTCCAGTGTCTGCTGTGTTGGTTCCAATATGTCTATTAATCTCTTGTGGACTCTGATCTCAAATTGTTCACGCGATTTTTTGTCTATGTGAGGCGAGCGCAGAACGCAGTACTTGTGTATCCGAGTGGGAAGAGGTATTGGGCCCGCCACCTTTGCTCCCGTTCTCCAGGCTGTGTCGACGATCTCTGCTGCCGACTGGTCCAAGAGTTTATGGTCGTAGGCTTTTAACCTGATCCTGATTTTCAGCGCTTGCATATCCATGGAAATTCCTCATCTATTCCTAGAAATCTACTCAATAACTTCAGATACGACGCCAGCTCCGACGGTTCTGCCACCTTCCCTGATAGCGAAGCGGAGTTCTTTTTCCATAGCGATCGGGGTGATAAGATGCGCTTCAAGAGCGACATTATCACCGGGCATCACCATCTCGACTCCCTCAGGAAGCGTTATAATGCCAGTCACGTCGGTAGTCCTGAAGTAAAACTGAGGCCTGTATCCGTTGAAAAATGGAGTATGACGTCCACCTTCCTCTTTGCCCAAGATGTATGTCTCGGCCTTGAACTTGGTGTGGGGAGTAATCGACCCGGGTAACGCCACTACCTGGCCCCTCTCAACATCTTCTCGCTTTATGCCTCGAAGAAGCAAACCAACATTGTCGCCGGCCTGACCGGAATCCAGCACCTTGCGGAACATCTCAACACCAGTGCAAACCGTCTTGCGGGTGTCCTTGATCCCTACTATCTCGACTTCTTCTCCAACCTTCACCTGACCACGCTCGACCCTACCGGTAACGACCGTGCCTCGTCCGGAAATGCTGAACACATCCTCTATCGGCATGAGGAAAGGCTTGTCTACGTCTCTCTGAGGCACCGGTATATAAGAGTCTATAGCGTCCATCAACTCAAGTATGCACTTGCAATCGGGATGCTTGGGATCACCAGCCTCCAGAGCCTTTAACGCGCTGCCTCTGATAATAGGTATATCGTCTCCCGGAAAATCATAAGAACTCAATAGCTCTCTCAATTCCAACTCAACCAACTCTATGAGTTCCGGATCGTCAACCATGTCGACTTTGTTCAAAAAAACCACAACGTAGGGAACTCCAACCTGACGAGCCAACAGTATATGCTCTCTTGTCTGGGGCATAGGACCATCGTTTGCTCCCACAACAAGAATAGCTCCATCCATCTGAGCCGCGCCAGTGATCATGTTCTTGATATAATCGGCGTGTCCCGGACAATCCACATGAGCGTAATGCCTTTTGTCCGTCTGATACTCCACGTGAGCCGTAGCTATCGTAATGCCGCGCTCTTTCTCCTCGGGCGCCTTGTCGATCTCTTCGAAAGGCACATACGAGGCCAATCCCCGCTTAGCCAACGTCCGCGTTATAGCCGCTGTCAACGTCGTCTTGCCGTGATCGATGTGACCTATCGTCCCTACGTTCACGTGTGGCTTCGTACGCTCAAACTTCGCCTTGCCCATGGGCTCCTCCAGATTGTTTAAATTGTGCGACAACCTTTTCCGTAACGGATTGCGGCGCCGGTTCGTAGTGTGAAAATCTCATGGTAAATGTGGCGCGGCCTTGCGTTAAGCTTCTCAAGTCGGTTGCGTATCCGAACATACGCGCCAAAGGTACTCGAACTCCCACAGTCTGTACTCCAAGTCGGCTTTCCATCCCAAGAATCCTGCCGCGTCTTGAGGTCAAATCGCCCAAAACATCACCTAAGAACTCTCCAGGAGCGACTACTTCGACATCCATGATAGGTTCGAGCAAAACTGAATTGCCTTTTCTACACGCATCTTTGAAGGCCATGAACCCCGCCATTTTGAAAGCCATTTCCGACGAATCAACTTCGTGGAACTTCCCATCAAACAGGGTCACTCTAATATCGACCACTGGATAGCCAGCAAGAACCCCAGTTTCCATGGCCCATCTAATTCCGTCTTCTACGGGCTTGATAAATTCCTTGGGAATCGTTCCACCTGTAATTTTATCAACAAATTCAAATCCGGTGGCGCGAGGAAGAGGCTTGATATCCATTGCCACTTCTGCGAATTGACCCTTGCCGCCGGTTTGTTTTACGTGCCTGTAATTAATTCGGACGTCCTTGGTGAGCGTCTCCCGAAATGCCACCTCAGGTTCACCTACCACTGCCTCGACCTGAAATTCCCGGAGTAGACGATCGACAATAATCTCCAGATGCAATTCCCCCATACCGGAGAGTATCGTTTGTCCGGTTTCTTTGTCCGTCCTTACGCGAAGTGACGGATCTTCTCTGAGAAGTCTGCCTAGGGCTCTTGAAAGCTTGTCCACGCCGTCTCGTGCTTTAGGAGTCAAGGAGACAGAGATGACCGGTTCAGGAAAATCCATGGATTCCAACAGAAGAGGGTGATCTTCATCAGTGAGAGAATCGCCGGTTTTCGTGTTTTTCATTCCTACGAGAGCGATAATTTCACCGGCGGCGGCGTCCTTGATTTCCTCTCGTTGATTCGCGTGCATCTTGAGGCATCGTCCAACGCGTTCTTTCTTGCCGGAATTGACATTGAGGATGCTGGAACCTTGGGAAAGCTTTCCCGAATAAATTCTAATGAACGTCAGGGTCCCTGTATATGGGTCATTCATGACCTTAAACGCCAAGGCCGCAAGTGGTCCGTCTATTTCACGTGTAACAGGGGAACCGGAAGTATCTTTGCCTTCTACCGGTGGAACATCCATCGGTGATGGTAAGAAATTGATGACCGCATCCAGCAGTTGCTGTATCCCTTTGTTCTTGAAGGCGGAGCCGATTAGGACGGGTGTAATTTTTAAGTCCAGAGTGCCCTGTCGAATGGTTTTTAGCAGTCTGTCAGCGGGAATGTCGGTATCGCCCTCCAGATATTTTTCTAGGAGACCGTCATCAAGTTCACAGACCGACTCAACAAGTTGTGATCGAGCGGCTAGCGCCTCATCCATGAGGTCATCAGGGACATCATCGATCACGAATGTTACGCCCATGGACGCATCATCGAATTTAATCGCCTTTAAATTGACAAGGTCAATGACCCCGGAAAATTTATCTTCTTTGCCGATGGGGATCTGGAGCGCTAATGGAGTTGTCCTGAGTCGACTTTTCATCATATCCATTACTCGTTTTTCGTCGGCGCCTACTCTATCCATCTTGTTAATAAAGGCAATTCTTGGGATACCGTAACGATCCGCCTGCTTCCAAACGGTTTCCGATTGAGGCTCAACACCGCCAACTCCACAGAAAACCGCCACAGCTCCATCCAGGACTCTCAGGGACCGTTCGACCTCGATAGTGAAATCAACGTGTCCAGGTGTGTCTATGACATTGATTCGGTGGTTTTTCCACTGGCATGTTGTCGCTGCGGAGGTGATCGTAATACCTCTTTCCTGTTCCTGTTCCATCCAGTCCATGACGGCTTTGCCATCGTGGACTTCTCCTATCTTATGCGAGACTCCAGTATAATAGAGAATCCTCTCAGTCGTGGTAGTCTTGCCCGCGTCTATGTGGGCCATAATTCCGATGTTACGAGTAGTAGTTATCGATTCTAAATTCATCAAATGATCTCAGTCAGGGGACTACCACCTGTAATGCGCGAAAGCTTTGTTAGCTTCTGCCATTTTGTGAGTATCTTCTTTTTTCTTGACGGAACTGCCCTTGTTGCCCGAAGCATCTAGAAGCTCTCCCGCTAGTTTATCCATCATGCTTTTTTCACCGCGGCCACGCGCATATTGAATGAGCCATCTTATAGCAAGGGCCTGTCGGCGTTCCGGTCTGATTTCAACGGGAACCTGATAGGTGCTTCCACCAACCCGCCTAGATCGTACTTCAAGCACAGGCTTAACGTTGTCAACAGCACGCTCAAACATTTTTAGGGGATCTTCGTTGGTTTTTCTTGCGATTACGTCGAACGCGCCGTACAGAATGGCTTCCGCTACAGCTTTCTTGCCTTCCCACATTATCCCGTGAATAAACTTGGACACGAGCTTGCTATGAAACTTTGGGTCCGGCAAAACGTCTCTTTTAGGAACTTTCCCTTTTCTAGGCATTCAAGCTATCTCCCAAAAATTGTTCCGCCGCCATAGCTCCAAGCGGCAGAGTCTAGAACGAACTTAACCGGGCGCTTTCCGGAACGGCGTAGTTTAGAAGACGTAGTGAATTAATCTCACGTTTTATTTTGACGTCTTATCTCTAAATTCGCCCCGCCTGGATTAGGCGGTTTATCCGGACCCGTAAAAACAATCCTCCAACAATGGCTAATGGGCTGTTGGGGGAGCGCAAGGTCGGTAGACTTTAGCTACGACCACCGTGCGTTCCATAAACGAGGATTATTTTGGTCTCTTTGTTCCGTACTTGGACCGGCCTTGTTTCCGATCCGTCACTCCGTAGGCGTCCTGGGCCCCTCTGATTATGTGGTACCTGACGCCCGGCAAATCTTTGACACGCCCACCGCGGATTAGGACCACGGAGTGTTCTTGAAGGTTGTGACCAATGCCGGGGATGTAAGAAGTGACCTCATAACCGTTAGTAAGTCGGACTCGGGCTACTTTTCTCAAAGCTGAGTTCGGTTTCTTCGGTGTAGTTGTATAAACCCTTACGCAAACACCACGGCGTTGGGGGCAGTTGGTCAGGGCAGGAGCCGATGTTTTTCTTCTCGGCCTATTGCGTCCTTTTCTGACCAGCTGATTAATCGTGGGCATTCGCCATTACCTCCAAACATGTATCTAAGTATTATGGGCAAGAAGTGTAATTCTTGTCAAGGGATTTTCTGAAGTTGCATGCCGACGCAATGCCTCGACATGCAACAACATGACAGTGAACAGCCAGCGATTCAAGCTGGTTATCCTGATTAACACCATAAACAAAAAAACGGTTCCGCTCTAATAAAAACACCAGGGCGCGTCGCGCTTCCAATCTAGGCTATTTCTCTAGCTGTGTCAGTATCGCCAACCTGTGGAACTGGCGTTCGTTGACTGGGTTCGTCACCTTCGTTATGCTTCAGTCTCAGGTTCTTGTACTGGGACAAGCCTGTGCCCGCCGGGATGAGACGCCCCATAATGACATTTTCTTTTAATCCTCTCAAGTAATCTATTTTTCCGGATATAGAAGCTTCTGTAAGCACCTTGGTGGTCTCCTGAAAACTCGCGGCGCTTATGAACGAATCAGTAGAAAGAGAAGCTTTGGTAATTCCGAGAAGCAAAGGCTCCGCAACGGCCGGTACTCCGCCGACTTGCATAACCCTATCATTTTCTTTTTGGAAAAGAGATCTTTCAATCTGTTCCCCGACGAGAAAATCAGTATCGCCGACTTCTTTGACCTTAACTCTCCGTAACATCTGGCGAACTATTACTTCTATGTGCTTATCATTTATTTTGACACCCTGAAGTCGATAGACCTCCTGAACCTGGTCGACAAGGTATCGTGCAAGTTCTTTCTCGCCTTTGATACCAAGAAGATCATGAGGATTAGTAGATCCTTCCATCAAGGCGTCACCTGCGTCAACCCAATCACCGGCATGAACTGAAATATGCTTGCCTTTGGGTATGAGATATTCACGCGCTTCACCGACATCAGGTCTAACCACGACTTTTCTTTTGCCTTTTGTATCTTTGCCGAATTCGATTTGTCCTTCAATTTCAGAGATTATCGCGAATTCTTTTGGCTTACGCGCTTCAAAAAGCTCTGCCACGCGTGGCAGACCGCCTGTAATATCTTTTGTTTTAGTGGTTTCACGAGGGATCTTTGCTATTACGTCACCCGCATGAACTTGCTCACCCTCTTTAACCATTATGTTTGCGCCTACCGGAAGAAGATAACGAGCTTCCGAATCGCCGATCTTAATGGTTCTTCCTCGGTCATCTTTAATTGATACGCGTGGTCGTATTTCCGAATCACGGTCTTTGTACTCAACGATGACCTTTCTAGACAAACCAGTAACTTCGTCAACCTGCTCGTTCATGGTTACGCCTTCGATAATGTCACCATATTTAACAATTCCAGAAACTTCAGTGATAATGGGAATAGTATATGGATCCCACTCTGCAAGAAGAGTTTCACGGTTCATATGTTCGCCGTCTGAGACCCGCAATTTGGCGCCGTAGATGACCTTGTTGCGCTCGCGTTTTTGACCTTTTTCGTCAAGGATCGCTAGAGAACCGTTCCTATTCATGGCTACAAGTTCTCCGTCTCGGTTGACGACCGTTTTGAGATCAATAAACTGGATTTTCCCCTCATTTCTGGAAAATAGCTGGGATGAACTAGACCCGAGCCATTCGAGAAGCACCTGCCCTTCAGAATCTATTCGATCTTTGTCCTGAACTTTTACATTCATGTAATCCATAACAGGGTACCGTTCATACAACCGATAGAGGTACTCACCATTCTGCTCACCAAGAATTTTGAGTATCCCACCTCTTTTTTCCGACTCGGACATCCGTGGTTGATTGACGGCTTGATCGAAAATGAAGCTTTGAGGTAGTATTTGTGAGTTGGTTCTTACTACGAATCTACAGCCATCAGCTAACTCAAACTTCTTTTTATTTCCTTCTTCATCCTGAAGCGAAAAAGATTTTTTGTCGGGGGAAATAGTAATTTTGCCCCCGAGGTTTTCAGCTTGGGCCGGAGAATGGTTCTTACCTTTATAGAGAAAAGAGTTTTCTCTAAGAGTCTGGCCATGCTCCACAAGCCATTGATCCACTTCGTTTTTAGGAACGGAAAAATCTTCGTAAACAATTATCGCCTTGATTTTTTCCTTTTCTTTTTCCAAAAGGACGGCGCCTTTTTTCCTGGCCGAAATAATGTTCCTTTTCAATGAAGCCGTTCCACCAATGTGAAAGGTTCTCATCGTCAACTGAGTTCCGGGCTCACCAATGGATTGAGCGGCTATTATGCCGACAGCTTCGCCTATATTAACCATTTTCCCGTGAGCCAAATCACGGCCATAACAAAGGCTGCACACTCCCCTTTTGGCTTGACAGCTCAGAACCGACCTAATTCTAACCCTGTCTATACCGGAGTCTTGAATTTTATCGCGATGTTCTTCCTTGATCTCTTCATTGGCCTTAACAATTATTTCCCCGGTATACGGATGTTCAATATCTTCCAGCGCCACTCTACCAAGGATTCTGTCGGCAACATGCTCGATGACTTCACCACCCTCTTCCAATGAAGCCATTTCGATTCCATCAAGAGTTCCGCAATCTTTTTCATTTATTATCGCGTCCTGTGCGACGTCGACCAATCTTCTTGTAAGATAACCCGAATTGGCTGTTTTTAACGCTGTGTCCGCGAGACCCTTGCGGGCTCCGTGGGTGGAAATAAAGTATTGTAAAACGGTGAGACCCTCCCTGAAATTGGCTTCTATGGGGGTTTCAATAATCTCACCGGTGGGCTTTGCCATCAACCCGCGCATCCCGGCCAATTGGCGAATTTGCTGCGTGCTGCCTCTAGCTCCTGAATCCGCCATCATATAGATTGGGTTAAAACTCTCTACCTGTTTCTCTGATCCATCTGGAAGATTTATAGATTCCAAACGAAGTCCATTCATCATCCGTTCTGATATATCTTCGTTAGCTCGTGCCCAAATATCTATAACCTTATTATATCTCTCGCCGTCGGTAATGAGTCCTTCTTTGTACTGATCCTGAATTTCAAGGACTTCTTTTCGGGCCTTATCAATGATCTCTTTCTTGGATTCCGGGATTCTCATGTCGTCGACACAAATCGAAATCCCTGCTTTTGTAGCGTAGTGATATCCGAGATCTTTAAGTCTGTCCGCAAGGATGACTGTCTTCTTGTCTCCGCATTTTCGGTAGGCTTCGTCAATAAGATTCGCCAGTTCCTTTTTCTTCATGACCTTGTTGATCGAAGCAAAGGGTATCTCCTCAGGAACGATTTCTCTTAGTATAATTCTCCCCGCCGTGGTTAGAATCATTTCACCGTTTTCCCGAAGAAGGATTCTGTCATGAATCCCAAGCTTCCCTGAATCGTGGGCTACCCTGACTTCCGCCAAATCTGAGAATTTCTTAGGCTCTGTTTCTAGATCTACGGGTTTTTCACGGGTAAGATAGTACAACCCAAGCACGATATCCTGCGTAGGAACTATGATCGGCTTTCCATGAGCAGGAGATAGAATGTTGTTGGTGCTCATCATGAGTACCCGGGCTTCAACCTGAGCTTCTATGGATAAAGGAATATGAACGGCCATCTGGTCCCCGTCAAAATCCGCGTTAAACGCTGTGCATACGAGAGGGTGAAGCTGTATGGCTTTTCCTTCTACCAGAATGGGTTCAAAAGCCTGAATACCAAGTCTGTGGAGCGTAGGAGCACGATTTAGCAGGATCGGATATTCTTTGACGACGTCTTCGAGTATATCCCAGACTTCTGGAGTCTCTTTTTCGACCAGTTTTTTGGCGCTTTTTATAGTCGTGACATATCCGCGCTCTTCAAGTTTGTTGTAAATGAAAGGCTTGAATAACTCCAAAGCCATACGTTTCGGCAGACCACACTGATGCAAACGGAGATCCGGCCCGACCACTATGACGGACCGACCCGAATAGTCAACACGTTTGCCCAACAAGTTCTGTCTGAAACGTCCCTGTTTGCCTTTGAGCATATCTGATAGCGATTTTAGGGGTCTCTTATTTGGACCGGTGATCAACCTTCCACGTCTACCGTTGTCAAACAGGACATCAACGGCTTCCTGGAGCATTCGCTTTTCATTACGAAGGATGATTTCTGGGGCGTTAAGCTCCTTGAGCCTTTTGAGGCGATTGTTTCTGTTAATAACCCTTCTGTACAAATCATTCAGATCAGAAGTAGCGAAACGACCGCCATCAAGCGGGACCAAAGGTCTTAAGTCAGGTGGAATGACAGGAACAGTGGTAAGTATCATCCACGCGGGATTCTGCCATTGTCTAAACTTACCGAGGCTCTCGGGATGCACAATGCGAGAGCGACCAAGCCGGTCAATTACGTTCTTTATTTCGATGAACGCTAGCTGCTTTCGAACCTCCCAATCCTCTGACTCACGCCATTTGACTAGTATTTCTTGAGCAGCTTGAATAAGTTCAGCTACAAATCGGCCCTTTTCGCTGTCAGGATCAAATGATTCGGACATAGAGGAAAGCTCTGAGACGAGGATTTCAGGGTCTATCCCTTTCAAGGATTCAAGAACCCGCAATCTCTTGGCAAGTTTTTTTCTCTTTGCTTCAGAGGCTGAATCCTTCATTTCTTCCCGGACTCTGACACTTTCCGAAACCAGATCCAATCTTTCGAGCATCAACCTAACGGCCTCGCCACCCATGAGGGCTTCGAATGTCCCTAAATCTTTTCCAAATTCTTCTCTTAATTGATGGTATCGCTCTTCATTGATGAGTTCTCCCGGGCGAAGATCCGTATTTCCAGGAGAAATCACCAAATAGGACTCAAAATAGAGAACTCGTTCCACTTCTTTGAGTGTAAGATCCAACAGGGTTCCGATTCTGCTGGGCAAGCTTTTCAGAAACCATATATGCGCAACCGGGGTGGCTAGTTCAATGTGGCCCATTCGTTCCCGACGAACTTTGGATTGAATGACTTCAACGCCACATTTTTCACAAATTGTGCCACGATGTTTCATTCTCTTGTATTTTCCGCAGTTACACTCAAAATCCTTAACTGGACCAAAAATCTTGGCGCAGAAAAGGCCGTCACGTTCAGGCTTAAAAGTACGGTAATTTATGGTTTCAGGCTTCTTGACTTCGCCATGACTCCACTCCCTGATCTTCTCGGGAGACGCCAGGGAAATCTTTACAGCGCAAAAATTTAGAGGATCTTTGGGTTTTTCAAAAAAACTGTAATAAACATCTTCCATGCTTCCCTCCAATTTGTTGGGAAAACCGACATTAACGGTTTCGAGGGATTGAAACGGCCACAAGTTGTCAGGCCGTTTCACCAGTAATTTGCTGTTAAAAGCGAGATTGACTTTACAAACTTTTCAAAAGTTATATTCCATTAACGCTTATAGAGCGTCATTTAGCTGTCTCTATGCAGCAGTGCCCGGGTCACTTTCCAAAAGCTCAACATCAAGGCCCAGGGATTTGATTTCTTTAACCAAGACGTTGAACGACTCAGGCAGGCCCGGTTCGAGAACATTGGTCCCCTTCACGATGCTTTCGTACATTCTTGTGCGTCCTGTCACATCGTCAGACTTAACAGTGAGGAATTCCTGGAGAGAGTAGGCCGCTCCGTATGATTCCATAGCCCAGACCTCCATTTCTCCCAATCTTTGACCACCAAACTGAGCCTTCCCACCAAGTGGCTGTTGGGTTACAAGGGAATAGGGCCCTATGGCTCTAGCATGTATCTTGTCGTCGACAAGATGATGCAGCTTCATCATATAGATGATCCCGACGGTGACCATCGTGTCAAAAGGCTCTCCTGTACGTCCGTCATACAACTGGGTCTGACCTGAGGTTTGTTTTCCTGCCTCTTTAAGGATGTCTTTAATTTCGCTCTCTCGGGCTCCGTCAAAAACCGGCGTAGCTATCGGGACTCCCAGGCGGAGAGAAGCCGCAAATTTTCGCAACTCATCCGCATCCATTTCTTCAATAATATTACGGATTTTTTCCCGTCTCTCCACTTCCTTGACATCGTAGATTTCAAGAAGTCTCGCTCGAAGTATTTCAGGTGAACACTGTTCCTTAAGGAGCTTGTCTAAAGCTTCTCCCAGGCCACGCGCCGCCCACCCGAGATGGGTCTCAAGAACCTGGCCAACATTCATTCGGGAAGGCACACCAAGAGGATTCAACACTATTTCTACCGGTGTTCCGTCGTCAAAATAGGGCATATCCTCTTCCGGCAGAATTCGTGAAAGAACGCCTTTGTTACCGTGACGTCCAGCCATTTTGTCCCCGACCGAAAGTTTACGCTTGATAGCGATGTAAACTTTGACCAGTTTGATGACACCTGGAGGCAATTCATCGCCCTTTTTTAAACGGCTGATCTTTTCGTCGAAGTGCATTTTCCAGAAATGCTTCTGGTCGCTGAACCTCTCTATAATTCTTACGACTTCATCTTCTAGGCTTGATTCAGAACTCTTTAACGAAACGTTCCGAATCGCTTCCAGTGGGATAATGTCGATCACGGTCCCGGTAATCGTTTCGTTCTTTTTGAGAAAGGAAACTCCGGTTTCGGGATCCGACAATGCCGCGGCTACTTCCTTGCCCACCAGCATGTTTCGAATTCTTTCCCTCGCTCCTTCTTCGACTATCCTTAGTTCATCGTCCCTATCTTTGGTTAACTTAGCGATTTCCTCATTTTCAATAGAAATGCTTCTACTATCTTTATCAGTTCCTTTTCGGGAAAAAATCCTGGCGTCAATAACTATGCCCTCTACGCCAGGAGGAACTCGCAAAGAAGTATCCCTTACATCTCCGGCTTTCTCACCAAAAATGGCTCTTAAAAGCTTCTCTTCAGGGCTGAGTTGATTTTCACCTTTTGGCGTTATTTTGCCTACGAGGATATCGCCTGGCTTAACCTCTGCTCCGATTCTAATGATGCCGGCTTCATCCAGATTTCTTAGGCCTTCTTCACCGACATTTGGAATGTCTCTGGTGATTTCTTCCTTACCTAATTTGGTGTCGCGAGCCATGACCTCAAATTCTTCAATATGAATCGAGGTAAAAATATCTTCTTTTACTATTTTCTCACTAACCAGGATGGAGTCCTCATAGTTGTAACCCCCCCAAGCCATGAACGCCACGAGCACATTACGACCTAGAGCAAGTTCTCCTTTATCCGTCGCAGGTCCATCAGCTATGACTTGGCCCGCAGCGACCCTATCCCCTTTTTTCACAATCGGACGCTGGTTTATGCAAGTGTTCTGGTTGGATCTTTGGTATTTCGTAAGGTTATAAATGTCCACACCCGGATCCAAATCACCCTCTTCAAATTCTGTAGCCTTCACAACAAGTCTTGTAGCGTCTACAGAATCCACAACTCCGTCCCTGCGGGCCAGAACGGTGACCCCAGAATCCACAGCGACGACCTGTTCCATGCCTGTGCCCACCAGAGGAGCCTGCGTTGTCAGGAGCGGCACAGCCTGACGCTGCATGTTAGAACCCATAAGCGCACGGTTCGCGTCGTCATTTTCAAGGAATGGGATTAATGATGCCGCCACCGAGACCAATTGATTGGGTGATACGTCCATGTAGGTGGCTTCGGAACCGCTCCCCATAGCAAACTCGCCGTCTTTTTTTCTAACAGACACAAGATCTTCAACCAGTTTGCCATTTTCGTCGATAAGAGCGTCAGCCTGAACTTTTACATGCTCTTCCTCATCCAAAGCCGTCAGGAACTTTATTTCGCGACTGACGACCCTGTCGTGGACAGGGCGGTAAGGAGTTTCAATGAAACCAAATTCATTTACTCTTGCATATGTAGAAAGTGAAACGATCAATCCAATGTTTGGACCTTCAGGAGTTTCAATCGGGCATATTCGGCCGTAATGGGTTGGATGGACGTCTCTAACTTCAAAACCGGCTCGCTCTCGTGTGAGACCGCCAGGTCCCAATGCTGACAAACGCCTTTTGTGAGTGATTTCACTTAATGGATTAGTTTGATCCATAAACTGTGAAAGTTGGGAGGAACCAAAAAATTCCTTTACTACCGCCGTCACAGGTTTAGCGTTAATCAGGTCGTGTGGCATTAATGTTTCAACGTCCTGAAGACTCATTCGCTCTTTTATGGCCCGCTCCATCCTGACCAGACCGATTCGATATTGATTTTCAAGAAGTTCTCCGACGGATCTGACCCGTCGATTCCCCATGTTGTCTATATCATCGATTTCATGGCCGGGTTTGCCCTCTTTTAATTCAAGAAGGTACTTGACCGCCAACATAATATCCTCGGGTCTTAGGGTTCTCAGCGACAGAGGAGAATCATGCTCTAAAATCCCAAGTTTGCGGTTCAGTTTTAATCGTCCCACACGAGACAGGTCATAATACTCAGTCCTAAAAAACAAGTTGTTGAAGAATGTCTTGGCGATTTCAACTGTCGCTGGATTGGAAGGCCTGAGTCTACGATATATTTCGATCTCAGCATTAAGGGTTTCGTTTGATGTAGAGTCATCCGGAAACTGACGCTTGTATTCCTCAGTAACTCTGTTTGGGCGGTCATCAATCTTGTCTTCCAGTAAAGTGTCTCTCAAGGAAGAAGAGGCAATCCTTTCTTCGATGAACAACGCCTCAAACTGATCTATATTTCGGCTCCGAAGCTCTTCAATAAAACTCTCTACTTCATCTGGCGCTATTTCCTTGTTACACGCGGCTACAACCTCTCCAGTAGTCTCATCGATGATGTCATGCGCTACAACTTTGCCTGCAAGTTCATTAGGCTCCATCATCAGAGGAGCGACGCGCCTGTCTCCCAAACGTTTGAGAGCAGCCCGGGAAATTTTTTTGTTCTTTTTGACCAAGATCTCACTTGACTCCTCGACAAAAATGTCGGTAGTCGCATGAGTGCCGACCAGAAATTTGAGGTCGACTTTTCTCCGCAAACCGTCCGGAGTGATCATTATCGTTTGTTTATTATAGAAATAATTGAGAATGGTTTCGCTGGAAAAACCAAGCGCTTTCAGTAGCACAGTAACGGGAAGTTTTCTGCGGCGATCTATTCTCACATAAAGGCGATCTTTTAAATCGAATTCAAAGTCAATCCACGATCCTCGAAGAGGAATAATCCGAGCCGAGTAGAGCAACTTGCCGCTCGCGTGTGTTTTTCCTTTGTCGTGATCAAAAAATATGCCTGGTGACCTATGCAGCTGGGAAACAATTACTCGTTCGGTGCCATTGACTACAAATGTCCCATATCTTGTCATAATGGGAATTTCACCGAAATATACTTCCTGTTCCTTGACGTCGCGAATGGTGCGAGAATTGGTGTCGGGGTCAACATCCCAAACAATCAACTGCACCGTAATCTTTAACGGAACAGAATAGGTAACACCTTTTTGGAGGCATTCTTCCACTGAGTATTTTTCTTCCCCAAGCGTGTACTTGATGAATTCAAGCGACGCTGTATCGGTGAAGTCCTTGATGGGAAAAACTGAGCGAAATACTGCCTGCAGACCAATATCTTCCCTTTCTTCAGGCGATTTGTCCATCTGAAGAAATCGATCGTAGGATTGACTTTGAATCTCGATAAGTTTTGGGATTCCAGCTATCTGAGGAATCCGCGCGAAATTCTTCCTGAGCCTCTGAGAGTGCACGGAAAAAGAACCCATTTTCTCCCTCTAAAATCAGGTGATCTTTACAGGTGGGGACGGTGGTAGGCGTTCCAATTACTCAGGCCGCGCTCGCGCGGTATACGCGAGTCAGCGGCCGATAAAAAATAAATTTTTTATGAGTTCAGACGATTTCTACAACGGCTCCGACTTCTTCTAGAGCAGCCTTCGCCTTTTCAGCGTCTTCTTTGGAAACACCCTCTTTAACCGGTTTCGGTACACCTTCTACTAAATCCTTGGCTTCTTTAAGGCCAAGATCAGTCAGAGATCTGACGACCTTAATAACCTGGATTTTTTTGTCCCCGAATTCTTTTAGGATCACGTCAAATTCGGTTTTTTCCTCAACCGGGGCTGCATCTCCCGCTCCCGCAACCGCTCCAAAAGCGGCTACGGCCACAGGCGCCGCCGCAGATACCCCGAACTCTTCTTCCAATTCTTTAACTAACTTGCTGAGTTCCAAGACTGACATATTTCTTATGAACTCTTTAACGTCCTCTTTTGTAATTTCCGCCATTATTTCCTCCATTCGCTGTAGAGCAAAAAACATTGAGAGTCCGTTTGCGGGTTAACCCGCCACAGGAGCGGACTCAGCTTTCTTGTCCTCGATAGCTTTGAGCACAGTCAGGAACGACCTAGGCACCGCCGCGAGAGTACCGACAAAGGCGCTAATAGGCGCAATCATGGTTCCTAGCAGACGGCTAAGAAGTTCCTCTCTCGATGGTAGCTTGGCTAGACCTTCCAGGTCAGACGCTTCAAAAACCTGACCCTGAAGTTCTCCCTTGACCAGTCCAAGATTAGGATGAGTCTTCGCGAAATCGACCAGGGTCTTTGCAAGAGCCGGAACGCCTTCATCAGAATGCGTCCAAACGGCGGCTCTAGGTCCGACTAGATCAGGGCCCAAACACTCAACCTCGGTATTAATATAAGCTAACCTAACTAAAGTGTTTTTTAGGACCTTAAGTGATCCCCCACGCGCTCTGACTTCTGAGCGTAGGGTGTTCATTTCGCCGACGGTCAGACCCTTGAAATCAATGAGAAAAACCGCCCTGACTCCCTGAAACTGGTCTCGAAGCCATGCCACCTGTTTTTCTTTTTCATCTTTCTTCAAATCTAAGCTATCCCCTTTCCATCGGAGGGATTACAGCGAATCGAGGCAATGCGGATATGAGGATTCAGTCTTGGATCACCCGTTTCCGGCCCGTCTCGGCTGGCCTCAATTAAGCGCTCACGATCAGCGCGCCCGCTGTCTCCGACATGACCACAGAATTAATTCCTGATTTTGTTGACGTACGTCTCCTTAAAATGTTGAAAAGTTGTGTTATTTTACCAAGTTTCGCATTTCCTGTGGGTCAAGCTTCAATCCTGGCCCCATGGTCGTGGAAAGAGCTATACCTCGTAAATAGACACCTTTGGAGGCTGAGGGTTTCAGTCTAAAGATACTCTCTATCAGAGCTTTGAAATTCTCAGCAAGCTTGTCAAAACCAAAAGACACGCGTCCTATAGGGCAATGAACAATACCAGCCTTTTCCACTCTGAATTCAACTTTGCCACCCTTTAGCTCAGAAACCGCTTTGCCGATATCGAAAGTGACCGTGCCGACTTTTGGGTTAGGCATCATGCCCCGTGGTCCCAGGATCTTTCCCAATCTACCCACAACAGCCATCATGTCAGGGGTGGCGACAGCTTTATCGAAATCGAGCCATCCTTCCTGAATTTTCTTAGCTAGATCCTCGGCGCCAACATAATCGGCGCCAGCGTCACGAGCCTCTTTCTCTTTTTCCGCCTTTGCGAAAGCCAATACTCGAACAGTTTTTCCTGTGCCGTGCGGAAGAACACACGTTCCTCGAACCATCTGGTCGGCATGCCTGGGATCTACGCCAAGTCTCACAGCTACGTCCACTGATTCATCAAACTTTGCGTAGGCTGATCCCACAACGGTTTGTAGGCCCTCAGTCAAAGAATATTTCTTTGAACGGTCTACGTTTTCTCTGGCCGAAACTTTCTTTTTTGCTACGGACGACATATCGTTCCTCTACTCAACTTCTATGCCAAGGCTGCGAGCTGTTCCCATTATTGTCTGAACAGCGCCAGGCAAATCTTTGGCGTTAAGATCAGGCATTTTTATCTTAGCTATCTCTTCCACCTGTTTAAGCGTCAGTCGGGCGACTTTGTTTCTGTTGGGCTCCGGAGAGCCTTTGTCGAGACCGGCCGCCTTTTTCAGCAAATAGGACGCTGGAGGGGTTTTAAGAATGAAGGTGAAAGACCTGTCAGCATAAATAGTAATCAATACCGGGATAATAACTCCCTGTTGTCCCTGGGTCTGCGCGTTGAACGATTTGCAGAACTCCATAATATTCACACCGTGTTGGCCCAGAGCAGGGCCGACGGGAGGTGATGGCTTCGCTTCGCCGCCAGGAATCTGAAGTTTGACATAAGCTGTAATTTTTTTGGCCATAAAGACTCTCCCAAAGAAACAGAGTCACGAGCTATAAAAATGTTTCGAACTCTATTCCGTGTCTAAAAAACTAAAAGGCCTCAAGATTAATTCTTGGTAACCTGAATAAAATCCAATTCCACCGGAGTAGGGCCGACCGAAGATGCTTACCAAAACCTTCAATTTACCTTTATCTGGTCTGACTTCTTCCACCGTGCCGTTAAAATTGATGAAAGGTCCGTCCACGACTCTTACGGAATCACCCTTTTCAAATGAGTATTTTGGCTTAGGTTTCTCCCTTCCCTCGGCCATCTGCGCCTTAATACCATTAACTTCTTCGTCCGGAATAATAGCTGGTTCCGTCCTTGAACCTATGAAACCCGTAACTTTAGGTGTACTTTTAACATGATGCCACGTGGTATCATCAAGCTCCATACGAACAAGAATGTATCCAGGGAAGAACTTTCGATTGGAGGTTTTTCGCTCTCCTTTAACTAATTCCACTACAGACTCTGATGGAATAAGAACATCGGTTATCCGATCATCTAACCCCAAAGTCTTAATTTTTTCTTCCAAGGCGGTCTTGACCTTGTTTTCATAGCCGGAATATGTGTGTACAACGTACCATCGCAAAGCCACGAAGAGGCCTCCTGCTATCTGGAAAAACGATAATGAGACAAAATCCTGAACAAATCAGACCTGTAGAAGAGCTTTCATGATTCTAGCCAAAGCCCAATCACTAAATCCTAAATATATGCCGACCAAGGTGGTCAATACCAGCACTACAAGGGTAGATCCGAGGGTTTCCTGTCTCGTAGGGAAAGTGACCTTCAGAAGTTCAATTTTGACTTCTCTAAAGAATTCGACGCTTTTTTGGAAAAACTCTTTTACTTTTTCCATCATACTTTCCATTGCCCGACAATCCCTAAGCGCTGAAGCTTGATGTGGAATGGCAGGCCAGAAGGGATTCGAACCCCCAACCCCCGGTTTTGGAGACCGGTGCTCTAGCCGTTGAGCTACTGGCCTACTGATTTACACCCTTCACGCTACTTCGTTTCCTTATGAAGCGTATGGGTCCGGCAAAACTGACAGTATTTTTTGAACTGCAATTTGTCGGTGGTTGTCTTTTTGTTTTTCGTGGTGGTGTAGTTCTTGCGCTTACACTCACCGCACGCCAAAGTAATGATGTCTCTCATCTATGTCCTCCTCCACCGGTTTAAGTCCCGAATGGAGCCAACCGGAGAGAGTCAAAAACCGACCTGAAATCTACTCAATAACTTCAGATACGACGCCAGCTCCGACGGTTCTGCCACCTTCCCTGATAGCGAAGCGGAGTTCTTTTTCCATAGCGATCGGGGTGATAAGATGCGCTTCAAGAGCGACATTATCACCGGGCATCACCATCTCGACTCCCTCAGGAAGCGTTATAATGCCAGTCACGTCGGTAGTCCTGAAGTAAAACTGAGGCCTGTATCCGTTGAAAAATGGAGTATGACGTCCACCTTCCTCTTTGCCCAAGATGTATGTCTCGGCCTTGAACTTGGTGTGGGGAGTAATCGACCCGGGTAACGCCACTACCTGGCCCCTCTCAACATCTTCTCGCTTTATGCCTCGAAGAAGCAGACCAACATTGTCGCCGGCCTGACCGGAATCCAGCACCTTGCGGAACATCTCAACACCAGTGCAAACCGTCTTGCGGGTGTCCTTGATCCCTACTATCTCGACTTCTTCTCCAACCTTCACCTGACCACGCTCGACCCTACCGGTAACGACCGTGCCTCGTCCGGAAATGCTGAACACATCCTCTATCGGCATGAGGAAAGGCTTGTCTACGTCTCTCTGAGGCACCGGTATATAAGAGTCTATAGCGTCCATCAACTCAAGTATGCACTTGCAATCGGGATGCTTGGGATCACCAGCCTCCAGAGCCTTTAACGCGCTGCCTCTGATAATCGGTATATCGTCTCCCGGAAAATCATAAGAACTCAATAGCTCTCTCAATTCCAACTCAACCAACTCTATGAGTTCCGGATCGTCAACCATGTCGACTTTGTTCAAAAAAACCACAACGTAGGGAACTCCAACCTGACGAGCCAACAGTATATGCTCTCTTGTCTGGGGCATAGGACCATCGTTTGCTCCCACAACAAGAATAGCTCCATCCATCTGAGCCGCGCCAGTGATCATGTTCTTGATATAATCGGCGTGTCCCGGACAATCCACATGAGCGTAATGCCTTTTGTCCGTCTGATACTCCACGTGAGCCGTAGCTATCGTAATGCCGCGCTCTTTCTCCTCGGGCGCCTTGTCGATCTCTTCGAAAGGCACATACGAGGCCAATCCCCGCTTAGCCAACGTCCGCGTTATAGCCGCTGTCAACGTCGTCTTGCCGTGATCGATGTGACCTATCGTCCCTACGTTCACGTGTGGCTTCGTACGCTCAAACTTCGCCTTGCCCATGGGCTCCTCCTTAAATATTCGGAAAGAAAATAACCGTAAAGTCTCTATTCATTTTTTTTGAAAATATAACTTCAAAATCTCCGCAAAAGGTCGTAGTCACTACGAGTCAAAATCTGATGGAGCCCACGACCGGGATCGAACCGGTGAACCTCTTCCTTACCAAGGAAGTGCTCTACCGACTGAGCTACGTGGGCAAACTTAAATTTCGTAGGTTTAATTTCTACGTGCCTACGTATTTTTTACAAAGCGCAAAACCGTTTTTAGAGCGCCTTGAGAAATGTGGAGCGGGAAACGGGACTCGAACCCGCGACGTTCAGCTTGGAAGGCTGACGCTCTACCAACTGAGCTATTCCCGCCGCGCCAATAAAAAGGACCGCGCAATCGGATGGTGGAGGGGGGAGGATTCGAACCTCCGAAGGCGTCGCCAACAGATTTACAGTCTGCCCCCTTTAGCCACTCGGGAACCCCTCCACGACTGGAGCTGGCGATGGGACTCGAACCCGCAACCTGCTGATTACAAATCAGCTGCTCTACCGGTTGAGCTACGCCAGCAAACGGGTCCTCTATAAAAACAACTTTTTTACCCCAATTGAATACCTGTGTCAAGAAAAAATTAGGTATTTTCACGCGACTACCCGATAAATCAAACTGACAACTCCTGCAAAAACAAAGTTCCCGTCAATTAGACCTTCATAAATAAGTCGGTCAACAAGATGACCTTTCTTGTAAAAATCAAACAATATCTTGAACACTAATACATTAATTAGCAGCACATATCCAAAAGACGTCGTCCAATTCCACATGCTAGAAACGAACAGTAAAAAACACAAGAGAATAAGGAGAATATTAAGAATTTTTTCTGTAACTCGACCGCCGAAAAGTATCGGAATTGTGTCACGCCCTCCAATCCGATCACCCTGGATATCTATAAGATCTGAAAGAGCCGTTCTCCAAAATACCATTAACGCTGCTGTAACAAACGCCACAATGAGCCCCGAGACTTCGTGTGTAGAATTTATCGAAAAAAAGGGAATAATGACCGCCGCCATGGCCCAGCCCAAAGCTACCAGGGGAGTTTTTGAACCAGGGATATCTTTGAGTGATTTCCATTTCAAGTTAGGTATTTTAAGCCATCCTAAGATTGGAGCAGGATATAGGATCCCCGTAACCAGCATTCCTACTAGGAGCAAAGTGGAAATTGACCCAATCGAATGAGCGGCCATGATTGCTATAAGAGCGGATAACCCTGCCAAACACGCAAACAGAATGTCATGTCTGGAGTAAAATGACGCTATTTCAGGCGTGTTGAATCGGAGCGCGCTGGAACGTTCCTGAACGCGATTTGAAAGATGCATGGAAAATACAAACATGGCCGAGACTACAACAGAAGAACCACTTATAGGAGCGCCTTGCATTGTAGCGCAGACCATAGTGAGACCAGCCCCCCCAAGCGCTGCCCAAATGTAAGTCATAATTGTAATATCTAGAAGACGTCTTAGTCTCGGCCAAATTCCAGATCTGGAAGCAAGATCTATTTGTTTTAACTTTTCGATCACCGATCTGATTTGCCAATTTGGAGTGCTGGCGCCAGCTGTTACTCCTATCAGGTTAATTCCTTCAAGATCAGTGACGAATATTTCATCGGCAGTTTCAACATGAAGTACTGTGATTCCGTTCTCTGCCGCGACTTTTGCAAGTCTTCCTGTATTTCCAGACCCCTTTCCACCAACAACAATTACCATGTCCGCTTCTCTAGCTAGCTCTCTGGCCTCGGCTTGCCGTTTTCTTGTAGAGTCACAAATGGTATTGTAAATACTTAATTTGAAGCCTTTGTTCCTCAACATTTCGACAACTTGCTCAAACTTTTCAGGCTCTTGAGTTGTTTGGGCGACAACGAGCAAAGATCTGTCCGGTGGGATAGAAGCAACCCTATCTATCATTTCGGGGCCCGAAATTGATAGAGCCCCAGCACGGGCGAATCCAATCAAGCCCCTGACTTCCGGATGATCTTCGTCCCCTACGATGACACAAAAATCCCCCATTTTGGAGTGCTTTGTAATCAACGCCTGGACTCTTGTAACCCGTGGACAAGTAGCGTCAACAATGTGGACCCCTTTTGATTCCAAGAAGTTATATTCATCTGGTGAAATTCCGTGGGCTCTAATTATTACTGTGCCGGTTTCTATGTTTTCTATTGAATTAGTTTTGTGTATGCCTCGTGTTTCCAGCAGGCTCACAGTCTGAGGATTATGGATCAGCGGACCATACGTCATTATAGGCAATGGTAATTTTTGCCGATTCAAATCAAGAGCGAGATCGACTGCTCTTCTAACGCCCATACAAAATCCTGCGGTTTTTGCGATTCTAATTTTCATGAATCTTTGATTAACTTATCCCCTTGATGAAACACTTTGTAATAGTCAGACGGAGTGTCCACATCATAGTCATCATATTCTTTTCCTAATTCTACGGTTTTAATTCTTGTGCTATGTAAACGAAGGATCTCTCTTCCTCCTCTATCTCCTGTTATCTCATTTAACGCAGCAAAGAATTCAGCGGGGAATATCACGGGGTTTGTTCTTCTGCCTCTGACAATAGGAGCGATAATCTTGTCTGGATTATCTAAACTGTTCGAAATCAGGGTGTTGATCACTGAAAAATTGAGGTAAATTTGATCAGCCAGAATAATCATTACAGAGACTGATTTCTGAATGATTTCCGACAAACCGAGTCTGATGGAGTAAGACATCCCCAATTCCGGGGAATCGTTAATCATATTTATCAATCTGGAATGATCAAATTGAGACTCCCCGCGGAGTTCATCATCTGTCAGAGGACGGCGAGTCACTGCAACGATGGTGTTTAATCGCGACTGAAACGCCTGAATGAGTACCCTAGACAAAATGGTTTCCCCATAAATTTTGAGGGCCATTTTGTCAGAGCCCATCCTTGTAGACAAACCTGCAGCTAATACAAGAGCATCGACCATTGTAATGATTTGAATACTTGTCCTGTAAACTTTTTAGACCAAGGGACTTCCTGCTAAAAGGGCATGGCGCGTGTCCGGAAAAAGCTTGGGGGTCATGAATCTCTCGTCTACGACACGTTCAAGTCCTGAACCTTGGTAACCAAACCGCCGCGCCCACAATAATATCTCTTACCGCTCCAATCAATACGCTTGAGAAAAATGGACCTAAAACACACAAAGGTGGCTACCATTATGAGAATAGGAAAGGAGTAAATCCACTTGAAGATGGGAAGTCTAGGCTGGTTGAGATAACGTAACGCAAATACCAAAGTCAAAACCCCAACCCAGAACAATAGTCCAAGGGCAGCATATTCAGGTCCAATATAGCCTAAAGAGTACAGAAACAAACCACATGTAGATATGATCAAAGACCCACAAATAGACATATGCCATATCACAGTAAAAAACCAGATCACGGGATTGGTAAATTTTGGGAAAAGAATCTGCCTATCCAGAAAGGCCAACAGGCCACGCAGGGTCTGGTTTTTTACTGGGGTAGAAAGAAAATTTTCTGGGGACACATGCACCTGTATCTTTGCTTTTGTCAGAATATTTCCTAGAACAAGATCATCAACAACTGTCTCTAGCCAAGTGTCGACTACTTTCAAGCTTTCGAAGGTATGTCTTCTTATTAGAGTGCCACCACCCCACGGTTTAGGTGTTACGGTGAGAAGGGCGAAAACCGTTGTCGCGTAAATAGCCTGACAAACTCCAGGAATATTAGTATCTTGAGGAGCGAATGAGCGAAATGTTGTGCAGACCTCGAATTTGGTCGATCTTATAGGCTCACTTATTCTGGTCAGCCATCCTGGATCGGCGGAGTTTGAGCTATCGCAGAACGCCAGAATTTCTACATCAGGGTCTAATAGTGATATCGCTTTTGCCAGTCCAAAATTCTTCTGACCGCAGTGATAGCTCTTTCCACAAAAAAAGATTCCGACATGTGGATATAAGGATCTAAAATTTGTCGACTAGTTCGAGAGCTGGGTCTAGTTGATCCTCCAAAATGAAGAGAACCCTATAGTTCGGATAATCTTGGGTCAGGAGTGATGATAGAATTATTTTGGATTGAGGCGTAATCCCTTTGAGTGGTACCAGGATTTGAATAGATGAGGTAGGAATTTTCGAGTCGACCGGTCTATTGGACGATCGAGCCCTTGTTATCCGGCTTATGCCGATCCATAGCAACAACGAAGCTGAAACTAACGAAAATACAATAGGTAGGCAAAGAAGCCCGAAATATGGGCTAAAGGAGAACAATCTTGTTAAAAAGTTCAGAGTGAATAAAATCTAGATCCTCATAGAAGGTGAAGAAATCAAAGACCAGCGCATAAGTCTAGATCAACCTACTGCGTGACACTAACTCTAACGTTACAGGTAAGGCCATCCTTTATCTTTCCATCGCCATTTTCAAGAAGACACTCTATCTCGTAATCGGCTGGAACCTCTAAGGCGGGATTGCGGCTTACCCAAGGGATACGACTAACTCTACAGGGATATTTCTTGTCGGGGATGGCGTCAAATATCACAGACCCTCTGTCCCCGGTTTTAAGTTTAACCAAATCGAGTTCATGAACCTTGCATCTAACCACCATTGGGTTCGTAGGAGCTATGGTTAGGGCCGGAAATCCTGCGGGTTGCTCAGCGTCTACTCGGAGATCGGGAGAAAGCCACAAGATCTGGCCCGTTATGGGCGCCTTCAAAAACGCTATGTCTTGAGGAATACTTGAATCCGCATAAGAGCGTCTAGTTTGGTACTCAAGCAAGTCCATGTCGCGTCGTTGCTTATCTTCAAAAAACTTCAAGTCTTCTTGGGCTCGGACCAAACCTTCTTGCGCCTGTTTAATAGATTCCTTGGTTTCTAGAAGCTGCTTTTCCGCTGTTTCGAGTTTTCTTTCAGCGTCTTTGACCGCTTCAAGCTCCGCCAAATTTTTAGCGTGTAACTCCCGGATGTCGTTCAAGTCATTTGTGGATTTTTCCAGGTCAATATTTTTTAACTTGAGAGAAACATTTCGTAGCTTATCAAGCGTTATTTTTTGGTCATAAACAGCCTTTTTCAAATCCAGAACTCTTGCTGGGTACAATGTCCCTGTAATTTGGATCATTGACTGGCGGTCGAGTTTATATTTTATTAGCGTGTCATTTTCACTAATAGGTTGCCCTTCTTTAACGTCAATTGAGACGATCTCTCCGCCGTAAGGCAGAACAATTTTTCTTTGGAATACTGAAAAGCTCTTGCCTCTGAAAATGATTTCAGCCTCGGACTTTGCGTCCGCAATTTGGGGTACAATAGCGGCCTTAACCGGCGGGGGACTGGACTCGGCTTTCTTCGGTTCATGGGTCACGACCAAAAGAGCTAAAGAAACCAAGGCCACAAAGCTCGCCAATGTAACCCCGAAGACCCTGAGGCGGGGCCTGAGCCTTTTAATATCGAATTGCGGCATTGTACTTGTTCAAACCTCCCGAAATCGTAGCCAATTCAATTAGATCGTTAACCCGCGGCTGAAGACTTTCCGCTGCATCCAAGTGAGCCTGAGTTTTCTTTATCCTCTGATCCATGTAATCGTTATATTCTATGCGTCCGGATTTGTAGTTAGTGAAAGCTTTTTCTTCGGCTAAATCAGCCAACTTCGCCTTTTCACGAGAAAGGCTTTCTCGTTCGCCCGAAAGGCCCATACCACTTCTAAGCTTCTTGAACTTCATATACAATTGCTTGGGAAAGTTGCTCACGATCAAGGTTATATTTTTGAGCCAAAAGTTTTTGGCGCTTGACGTCGCGTACTCGACGAAACCCATCCCATAGAAAATAGTCCAGTCCCAAGGCAAGATTGAGTCCCGACGCGGCATTAGGGGTATTGCTGTTATCCTGAAATACAAAAGCAGGTTGAGGAGCTAAAGCCACATACGCTCCGGTCACAGCGTTGGATTGCATCTGTTCCTTTTTGGCGGCGATCTTCAACCGCAAGTTACCTCCCTGTATGTCGGCGAAGGTAATCCAGTTAGGTTTAAATCCATTCAAAATCTGGTTTGTCGCGTCCCGAGTATCAAGAGGCAAAAAATAATCTGGATGATAGCCGATGAGAGCCTTAAGTTGACCAGTCTTTTCCTGAAGATCATTTTCAAGTGACTTAACATTGATTTGTTGGGCGCGATAATCGTTTTGCATAGTCTGAAATTCCAGGGGATCAATTTTGCCCTGATCGTTTTTACTTTTGGCGAAGTTCAGCTTGTCCTGAACGAGCGCAAGAATTTGCTTGGATCCTCTGATTGATTTTTCAAGACAATGGATACTGTAGAAAATTCTGGCGATGTTAGCCGTAGTATTTGAAATTTTGTCAAAGTGCGAAATCTTTGCGATATCTACCATGATGCCCTGACTCTTAATTTTCAAAAGAGCCAGATACGGATTCCAATTTGCCATATTGAATTGAACTTGCCATCTACTCCCCGAGGACCCGTTGGAATAGACGTCATCGGTTCTAACTAGATAATACCGGGTAACTAATTGAACCGTGGGTAGAATTTCAGAGTGGGCGTCTTTAAGGTCTATGGATTTTAATTGGATATCAATTCTGTTTTGAGTCAGAGCGTCAGAATGAACCAAAGCGTAACGCACGCACGTTGGGAAGTCAAAATACCCGTACGATTCCGGTTTGATCTGCGTTTGAGCTGATACGCCAGATGCTCCAAGAATTGTGAAAAAGCTGAGAAACGTACACAAGGCGACGAAGCGCAAAACGAACCACGCTGCAGTCTTTAAAACAGCCAGACCTAGCAACCTAGTTGCGGAACTTTTTTCAGCTTTCCTCGTGGCAGAAGATATCACGTGATTTCCATACCCTAAGTCCCATAAGATTTAACTTTAAGGACGACTCTCAACACGTTACAAATATTAACATAAGTTAAGTCGCAATTTAAGGCCACGGTGATGGAGTCAGTATATCGAAATGGTCAAAGATTGTCAACGAAGATTTCGGTTGAACGGTTATGGGCATATTTCCAAAGAATATTATTTTCAATGGGTTATATTTGGTGAACGTTCAAGGTAATGCCTGGACTTCAAATGTAGCCAATGAAATTTGAGCTAACGTATAATTAATCAAGGCTAAAAAGCGGCGTATGGTTACTTAACTCGTGACCAAAGCTGATCGACCCCATTCTTGACTGGAGAGCGGGTGACCATGAAATCATCTTTTACACCATAAACGAAAAATTCGAGTCGGCTAGTTCCATTTAATGTTATCGACATATGATGATTTTCATAAATCCATACCCCATCGATCCCTGACGGATTCTGTCCGTCAAAAATTCTGCACGTCCCATCTTTTCTTAAAGTCATGAGAGTACGGAACTCCGACAGAGGGCCTTTTCCTGATTTTTCCGCTAAAGGATTTACTTCAGGAAGTTTTTCCCAAGTTCCAAGTAAAGCTCCGGGCTCCAGCGCTTGTTGAAAAATTTGTTCAGGGGTAATTCCAACGGCAGGACATTGGGTAGTTCCGAAGTAGCAAATAAGGCAAAAAGCCCACAATAAAATGCAAATAGTTCTTAAGTTTGAGTGGGCCTGTTGTGACATGATCGGTCCTAAGCTTTCATTGAGAAAGCTGATGAAGATCTTCGAGTAGCGTTCAAATTGTCTGGTGGTTCCAGCGCTGAATGCCATGGACCCCGCCAAATTACGGATGCAGTCTCGATCAATAACCCCTGGAGGTCAAGTGATGAATGTATGCCGACATCAGCGAAACAAGACATAATCAATATAAACACAATAATCATTAAGTATTACAGTTTGTTATCATCACAAACTCTTCTGGTTTGTAGACTAGTTTTTTACTATCATATTTCACAATAAATCTAAATAACACAACAAATTAAATTCAAACAATAAAATATATTTCATTATATAAAATATAACATTGCAAGATCAAATATTTTACTTGACAAGATAAATACGCCATGATAGCTCAGCGCTCCAGGATTGAGACGGTAACAATCCTTTAAAGTAATTTGTAAGCTTACACACCTATGATGTGTAGAGACCTATCCGAAAAAAGGAGGGTATAATGGTCAAGAGAGTTTTTGGAGTCATTACCTGTTTTGTTATACTAGCTATGGCATGTGTAGCCATGGCCGGAGGCGCGGTAGCGCCGGCGCCTGTCGCCCCTTGCGCTCCAGCCCCTTGTGGTCCGGCAATGGGTAACCCATGCGCCTATTGGGGTGACGCCCCATTCCCAGGACTATGTGGAGGAGTAGTCGCCTTGCCGTTCCTGGTTGTGGGCAGCCTCCTCGGTGGATCGTCAATGGGCCCTGGACCCGCTCCTGTTGCAGTGCCAGCCCCATATGGCCCACGTCCTTATTATGGCCCACCCAACGCCCCTATGGCGGCTTGTGGCCCCCCTGCCCCTGCTGCTCCCTGCGGTCCTGCCGGCTACCCGGCTACCGGTTTGCTAAGCGGTGGGCTGCCTTGTTTGGAACTGTGTTCCAGTATTTTCGGAAGTTTCACCGGCGCTGCCGGCTTGGGCATGTATTAGGAAATAATTATTTAATGAGTTTGAAAAGATCATTGGACTTATAGAATCTTAGTAAAGCCAAATGAAAAAAAACTAACGCAAAAAATGTACAAAATCCTTCCATTCCTTTTGGGGACGAAAGTCCCCAATTTTTTTGTTTTCAGTTTTGAAGTTTAAGGCCCCTTAAAGCATATTCGCAGGAAAACCTAGGCTCGGCTAAGGCGGTTCCTGCAATTGACGATCGACCTTAGTCCCGAAACTAGATTGAATTTAAATATGTTTTTCTATCTGCAACGGCCCTTTCGTACAGAAGAAGGTACTCCTTTGCGGAACGATTCCACGAGAAATCATTAGTCATGCCTCTTATCATAAGCCTTCTCCATGCCTCAGGATCATCTCGGTACATTCTTAGGCCCTTCACAAAGGCCTTTTCCAGTTCCAAGGGATTAGCGGGATGGAATTTAAATCCTGTTCCAGTATCGTTCTGATTGTCAACTTCTTCCACCGTATCGGTCAACCCACCCGTTGCCGTGACAATTGGCACAGCCCCATATTTCAATGCATAAAGCTGATTTAATCCACATGGCTCATACCTCGAAGGAACGAGCAACATGTCCGCTCCCGCAAAAATTTTATGAGCCAAAGCGTAGTCATATCTCAGAAACGCGCCCACATTGCTGGGAAACTTTTCTTCTAGCTCCCTAAAAATTGTTTGGTATCTTGTTTCACCGGTTCCGAGTACAACCATCTGAACATCGTTACGCATAAAAGTGTCGAAAGCCTCTGCCACGATATCGACACCCTTTTGACTTGATAACCGGCTTACCATGGCTACCAATGGTCGGTCAGGATCCAATGGTAAATTGGCAAGCTCTTGAAGCTCCACCTTGCACCGGGATTTACCTCGAAGATCCTGAAAAGAATAAGGGCTCACCAAACATGGGTCGGTTTGAGGATTCCAGATTGAATAATCAACACCGTTAAGAATGCCCCAGAGTCGGTCCTGTTTTTCTTGAAGAATTCCTTCAAGCCCGAACCCGAACTCGGGAGTTAGTATTTCATTTCGATAACCGGGAGAAACCGTATTAACTTCATCGGCAAAAACGATTCCACTCTTCAAGAAATTCAGCTTGCCGTGGAATTCCATATGCTTAGGAGTAAAAAATTCCCAACCGACGCCAACAAGCGGCATATCAAGATGCCAGAATATTCCCTGATAGCCCAGATTATGGATGGTCATTACTACAGCGCTGTCTCTAAACAGGGGTTCTCCCACGTACAGAGTTCTCAGATACACTGCGGTCAAAGCAGCTTGCCAATCATGAGAATGGAAAATATCGTAATGTTCTCCAACCTGCAGAGCTAATTCAAGAGCAGCCCTTGTCAGAAAAACAAACCTTTCAGCGTTATCTTCGTAATCACCTTCAGGTGTTCCATATAGATAATCTCGGTCATAATAGTCGTCGCATTCGAGGAAAAAGTAACGCGCGCCATTTTTTCCAATATGTCGCCAAAGACCGGCTTTAACATTTTTTGCATTCAACGTAATTTCTAAGGTGACATCCAGTTTTGTAATATCAAAATTCTCGGCATTTATGCCTCTATATTTCGGCATCAGGACATCAACTTCGACTCCTAGGGACGCTAGCTCGACCGGAAGGGCTGACAACACTTCGCCAAGTCCTCCGGTTTGAGCAAACGGAGTAACCTCTGGAGTGACCATAAGGACTCGCACTTGAAAAATCCTCCCTACAACAACTCAGGAAATGGGATTTCCCCAAAAATAATCCTGCAAATCCCAATCGCTTGATATAAGACGTCACACTGATCTTTTTCTAATCATACAGTATCAGAGAACTTTTTTACAGAGTGATTTAGGGTTTCAAAACCCAATGTCATACACTAGAATTAGCGCCATTTTTTTTAAAGTGAGCGATGAGTCCTCCGTCCTCAACTAATTGTTTCATGAAGACTGGAATAGAAGCGACCTTGAATATTGCGCCAGCGCTCAAATTTCTTATTATACCTTCGTCAGGATCTATTTCTACAGTTTCTCCTTCTTTAATTCCTGCGGAAGCCTCAGGGCTTTCAAAAATTAATAAACCCATATTAAAAGCGTTCCTGAAAAAAATACGCGCAAAGCTCGCAGCGATTACGCACGCAATCCCAGCTCCTTTTAAAGCTACAGGAGCGTGTTCGCGAGAGGAGCCACAACCAAAATTTTTGCCGGCTACTATTATGTCTCCAGGCGCCACCTTTGATGGAAAGTCCGGGTCGGCATCCTCCATCACGTGTTCCGCCAGTTTGACTGGATCTGTAATATTAAGGTACCTGGCTGGTATAATTTCATCTGTATTAACATCGTCTCCAAACTTCCAAACTTTCCCTTTAAACGCCATTAGTCCTCCATCAAACTACTTGCTAGGTTTATGAACATTTAAAAATATTCCGATCAATGATAATTATGCGTGATTTTGAAATTGAGCGCATAGCGAACTTTTTGTGGCATTATTGTAGATTCTTTGCAAGCTGCATTTGGCTGAGGAGAATTGTCGGATGAGCATTTTTCAAGGTGGAGGGATTAGCCTCCAGATTGTTCAGGGTATGCCCTTGACTGCGTTGATCAGAATACTTGCAGGAAATCAATTTCGAGTGGATTCCGAGTATCTGGGCAGGCTAGCCTACCTAATAGGAATTGGTGTTTTGAATTCAATTTTAGGGGCCTGTGAACGTTTTTTTGATGGTCAGGAAATTAACAGAATAGAGTTGAAAAAAACACCCTTATTCATACTTGGGCACTGGAGGAGTGGAACTACACATTTGCACAACCTGTTAAGTCTGGACTCAACATTTTCCAGCCCCAATGTCTATCAATGTCTTTTTCCCCATCATTTCGTTTATTCTCAGGTAGGTTCTGTGGCTATGAATTTGTTGGCGCCACGCAAGCGGCCAATGGATAATGTGTCTTTGTCATGGAATGCGCCTCATGAAGATGAGTTCGCATTGGCGGCTCTATCTCTAGTATCTCCATATTTAAGGGTCATTTTTCCAGTTACCGGTCAAGAATGGCATACTGGTCTAGATTTGGACAAAATTCCCGAGGAATGGAAACAGAGATGGAAAGATTCGTTTCTTCTTTTTCTGAAGAAGCTCGAACTTTCAGAGGGAGGAAGACCGCTCTTGAAATCTCCACCACATACGGCCAGAATAAAACACCTTCTGGACATTTTTCCGGGGGCTCAATTCGTTCACATCGTAAGGAATCCGTATACAGTATATTTATCTACGTTAAATCTTTGGGAGAAATCTTTCGCCAAAGCAAGACTCCAGGAACCTTCAAAGAAGCTCGTGAAAGACCAGATTCTTGATTGGTATGTTGAGATGTTTGAATTGTTCGAGCGCGACAGGAGAGCTTATTCCTGAAGGAGCTCTACATGAACTCAAATATGAGGAACTCGAAGAGGAGCCTTTACGTGAGCTTGAAAAGATTTATTCGACTTTGAATTTACCGGATTTCCAAGATTTTTGCAAAAAGGCTGACGCATACCTTCAAAGGGTAAAATCGTATAAGAAAAACGTTTTTAGTCTGGATAATGAATCCAAAACCCTGGTGAACTCAAGATGGCGAAAAACCTTTGAGAAATATGGATATGAAATCGTTGGACAATGAAGAAAACATTACCCCAATGATGCGCCAGTACATGTCGCAAAAGAAGAGGAATCCAGATGCCTTACTTCTTTTTAGAATGGGGGATTTTTATGAAATGTTCTTTGAAGACGCCAGAAAGGCCTCTAGGACCCTGAATATAGCCTTAACAAGTCGGGACAAGAATAAGGAGAGTGGCATCCCGATGTGTGGTTTTCCTCACCATTCCTCTTCAGCCTATATTTCCAAACTGTTGGCTGCTGGTGAACGAGTTGCAATCTGCGATCAGGTTGAAAATCCGAAGTTGGCCAAAGGACTTGTTAAACGGGAAGTTACAAGGATCGTGACTCCGGGTCTAATAGATGATACCGACACACTAACCTCAAGCGAGAATCATTTCATTGCTGCTATATCGGAAATCAAGGGGAAAATAGGTCTTGCCTCACTGGATCTAAGCACTGGAGAGTTTTCAGCGACGATCACTGCAAATTTAGCGCTTGCGGCTCAGGAACTAAGACGCATAAATCCCAAAGAAACGCTTATCAAGAGTGATCTTCCTTCCACCGATCCTATAAATCAGGTTCTACCGGAAGACTTCTACACGCATGAATTGGAGAGCTGGTTTTTTGACCCTCAGACCAGTGAAACATTTTTGAGAGATTATTACGGCGTCCAAAATCTGAAAGGCTTTGGTCTTGATGATCAAAAAGCGCTGGTCTCTGTGACCGGAGCTTTGATCCAATACGTAAGCGGAACTAGATCTGACAAACCAACACACATCAAGACCCCACGAGTGTACCATCTTGACTCTTTTATGGTTCTTGATCAATCCAGCATGAGAAATTTGGAAATTTTCAAGAACCTCAGAGACGGATCTTCCAATGGATCACTCATAAGTGTATTGGACAAAACCCGAACACCGATGGGGGCTCGCCTCTTAAGAAAGTGGCTTTCTTATCCTCTCATGGATGTTTCCGAAATCACCAGGAGATCAAATCTTACCAAAAGTCTCTTGGAAGACCAGGCTCTGAGGCGAGAGATCCGTGATATTTTAACTGATTTTGGTGATTTGGAACGGCTCGCCGGTAAAATTTCATTGAAAACAGCCACCCCTAGAGATCTTGTCCAATTGAGGGTTTCTTCAGAAAGCATTCCTGCAATCATAGATCGCCTTAAGGCTCTTGAAGTTCCTTACGCAATGGAGCTAGCCGAGATCGATGATTTGTCATATGTCGCCCATGCAATACGAGCTGTCATCGTTGACAGTCCTCCTGCAAGCGTAAAGGACGGGGGAGTGGTCCGCGAAGGATACAATCAGGAACTGGATGAGCTTAGGGAGATGGGGAAATCAGGGAGGACATGGATAGCAGGGATAGAATCGAGAGAAAAACAGGCGACCAACATTCAGAGCCTGAAAGTGGGATACAACAAGGTATTCGGATATTTTATTGAAGTTACTAGAAGCCAGTTAGAAAAAGTTCCTCCAAACTATGTTCGCAAACAAACTCTTGTAGGTTCTGAACGATATATCACCGAGGAACTGAAAGAATATGAGTTAAAGGTTCTGAACGCCCAAGACAGAATTCTGGAGATGGAGGAAGAAATTTTCTTACAGCTTAAGGACAAGTTGCAAGAAATAATTGGAAGAATCCAGAGAACGGCAGAAGGTATCGCAACCATTGATGTAATTAGCTCGCTAGCCGAATTAGCCGCCGTACACAACTACATTCAGCCTGATGTTACAGACAGTGATGTTATAAGAATAATCGACGGGCGTCATCCTGTTGTAGAAGCTTTTGTTTCGAGTGAGAGCTACGTCCCTAATGACACTCTCCTTGATAGAACAGCCAATCAGATACTTATTATCACAGGCCCAAACATGGCGGGCAAATCCACCTATATGAGACAGACAGCGCTCATAGTGCTACTGGCTCAAATAGGGAGTTTTGTGCCTGCCAGAGAAGCTTCGATAGGGGTGGTCGACAGGATTTTCACAAGGATCGGCGCGTCTGATTATCTCTCGTTCGGTCAGTCGACATTCATGGTGGAAATGACAGAAACGGCCGAGATATTGAATAGCGCCTCAAACCGGTCATTGGCTCTATTGGATGAGGTTGGGAGAGGCACTAGCACGTTTGATGGGCTGGCTATAGCCTGGGCCGTAACAGAGTTCCTGCATGATATGACCGGAAATGGTGGACCGCGCACATTGTTCGCGACACACTACCATGAGCTGGTTGATGTGGCTCTCATTAAGGAACGGATAAGGAATTATAATTTTGAAGTGAGAGAATGGAATGACAAGATAGTTTTTCTGAGGAAAATAAAGCCTGGAGGATCTAGCCGGTCCTACGGTTTACAGGTCGCTAGACTAGCCGGTATACCAGAACTGGTAATCCAAAGGGCCATCGAAATACTGGGCAATCTTGAAAAGGAAGAAATTGATCCCAGGGGAAAGCCGAGGATTTCGAGGACCAAAGGGTCACGATCTAAGACCTTACCGCAACCAGGACAAATAGAAACTTTTCTCTTCGCCTGCCGAAGAGCTTATTAGACAAATAAGGATGATGGATATTGACAATATGAGTCCTGTGCAGGCCCTCAACCTTCTATGGGAACTGAAAAGGAAGTATTCAAACGAGTAAATGAAGGGGCTTCGACGGATTTCATTTTAGGGCTGCGAGTTAGGGATGAAATTGATGTAATGTTAGTTTATTAAGTTCAGGGTGATCAGAATTCCTCTAAGGACTTAGATCAGTCACTTCTATAATCGATAGGGTTCGACAATCATGTTTCTAGAAGACTTAGCGACAGTATCATTAAAGCAGATATACAGAAACAGACGACGTTACAAGAGCGTCATCATAGGAATTTCGGTAGGAATTGCAGGAATAATCGTGGTCCTTACTATGGGTGATTCAGTGGAACAGAATCTTGGTCAGAATCTGGAATTACTGGGAAGCGCAACGATAGTAAAGGCAAGTTTTGACTTCACGAAAAGCAAAAGGAAACACGGAGGGCAATATTTTCCAAAAGATATTGAGGACATAAAAAAACTTCCAGGCGTAAAATCAGTTTCTCCTACGGTGCTTAGTTTTCCTACATTTTCTTATAAGCTTAACAAAATAGGGGGGCGACTGATGGGAGTGGAGGAGAATTTTTTCGACACGATCCATATCCCTATGGCCAGGGGGAGGAGAATAAATTCGGATGATGTGGCTTGGTTTAGCAGCGTATGCGTAGTTGGAGACGAGATAGTCCGAACCCTTTTTCCAGACGATGAGGACCCGTTAGGAAAGAAGCTTTTTATTGGTGGTCACTTGTTTAGAATCGTAGGCATTATAGGCGGAGTTGAGGACCCTTCATTCCTGAACACGATTATAATTCCTATTTCTGTGGCTCGGTCACGGTTCGCGGACATGTATGATGTAAGAAACATTTATGTGCGGGCCATTAATTGGGATGCGGTGTCTCAGCTCCATAAGGATTTGTTAAAACTTCTCATGGCGAATCAACCGGGCTATGCTGAATCGATGGATGTCAGATCTTTTCCCGAACGAATCAAGACGATCCAGCACGCCGTATTATTGGTTAAGGTCTTTTTATATTCCTCATTAATGGTAACAGTGATCCTTGGTGGAATTGGAATTATGAATGTTATGCTCTCCGCCGTGAGAGAGCGGACAAAAGAAATTGGTCTCCGCAAATCCGTTGGAGCTACTGAAAAAATGATATTATCCCAGTTTCTCTTCGAATCTATTTCTATAAGTTTGACTGGGGCTCTGTTGGGAATATTGTTGGGATTTGTTTCCGTCCAAATTCTTAAGGGGGTTTTCCAGACATCTCCAGCTTACGGAGTGTTTGCTTTGAGTGTGTTGGGAGGAGTGCTTTTCGGTGTCATGCTCGGAATAGCCTCGGGGATTCTTCCAGCAGTAAAAGCCAGCCGCCTTGACCCAGCAGAATCAATGCGTTTCGAATAGTAGTGGTTGAGATCCTCTCTCAGTTTGGCAGAACGATCGAGCGAGGATCTCCGGAGATTTAAGCCAAAGATGAGGCCACTAGCTCGGTAATATCCAGGACCTTTATCTTGCCTTTCTTTTCTTTACGTGCCTTGGCCGCAGCCTGGTTGAATGTGCCTTTGCATGACGGACATGCGGACACAATGGCGTCGGCCCCTAGATCTATGGCCGAGATAAGCCTCTTGTAACCGATATCCGAAGCTAAATGATTGTCAAAGCCTTTAAGCCCACCACCACCACCACAGCATTTTGCCAAAGCGCGGTTCAGGGGAAATTCGAGAAGCTCTATGCCGGGGATAGCTTTCAGCACATTTCTGGGCGGTTCATAGACACCCATGTGTCTACCCATGTCACATGGGTCATGATAAACGACCTTTAAAGGTTTCACGTCATCCTTAAAGTTCAGTCGATTGTCCTCTATCAACTTTTCGATCATTTCAACCGCATGAATTACCGGATATCCATTAAGAGCGCCATAGTGGCCGTAAATATCCCGGAAAGTTTTAAGACAGCCAGCGCAGGTGGTCAGTATTTTCTTGGGCTTATATTTCGAAACAATTTCTGTATAAGCGCTCATGGCCTTCTTAAATGTGGGGGTATCCCCAACCAGGTACGCCAAGTAGCCGCAGCAGCTTTCCTCTTCTCCAAGGGCCCCGTAGTTTACCCCAGCCTTTTCCAATATTTCGATGATAGCAGGGATAATTTTGATGTCCTGAAAACTGGTGACACAACCCATGTGGAGAAGAACCTCCGTTTCACCTGCAACAGCTTTTCTGAAATTTGACGGATAACTGTCCGCCCTTTTTTCTTTGGGAGCCAAGAGGGGGTTCAATGAGTCTATCATTGAAGAAAGAGCCGGTTTAAAGGATTCCGGCAAAAATCCTTGTTCAGCCAGGCGCTCCCGGGCGCTCCGGATTATATCCGACACTTTTACCTGGGCAGGGCAGACTGACTTGCAATTAAGGCACATCATACATTGGTAAAGTCTTTTGGCCAGCTCTTCAGACGGTTCTATCTTTCCGGTCAACATATTGAACGCCAGAGTGACTCGGCCTTTTGCGTTGAGAGATTCCAGTGTTGATTCGGCAAATGTGGGGCAGCCGGCCCTACAAAAGCCGCACTGAATACATGCGATAATTTCGTTGTCCACCCCTTCAGAAAAACTCTTCACGGAATCCGGAGCCTTAAAGAGTGGATCAAAACTGTTTTCATCAAGAATGTCCCGAATTGCGTCATCAAAGCCCATCTTGCCGGGATTCAGGATATTGTTGGGATCAAGGGCTTGCTTAATCGCCTTCATCACATTGATGGATTCCCCTAATTGCTTTCCAATGTAGGGGGATTTTGCCATACCGATCCCGTGCTCCGCAGACACTGTTCCGCCGAGTCTAAGCGTCATGTCGATGAATTCAAGAGCTATCTCTTTGACTTTTTTCCATTGTTCCGGATCAGTAGGATTCATAATGAATGTCGCGTGAAGATTGCCGTCCCCAATATGGCCAAAAGTCGCTATTGGAAAACCAAATTTCTCCCCAATTCTTTGAATTTCCGAAATTGTCTCCGGTATGCGGCTGATTGGAACGCCAAAGTCTTCTGCCAACGGAACAAGCCGATATCCAGGCTGAAGTCTACTCATGGCAGGAACCAACCCACCACGCGCAGCAAACAGCTTAGCCTTTTCCACTGGGTTGTCAGACCAGACATTTTCAATGCCTCCGACCGATTTGCAAATTTCGTCGACTTTTTCTATCTGTTCTTTAACAGCCCCCTTGGGTCCATCCAATCCCATAAATAGCTGACAATTTACGTCTTTCGGGATATCCATTTTCAAGGCGTTTCGCGCTACGTCCAAACAGACATTGTCCAAAATCTCACAAGTGGCCAGCTCCAGGCCTGAGGTAAAGATTTTTTCAACGGCCCTGCCGGCAGTTGGCACATCGGGAAAAGAGGCTTTTGCAAAGGCTTCATATTCTGGCATCGGCAGAATTTTCAAAGTAGCTTGAGTAATTAATCCTAAGGTGCCCTCGGAACTCGCGAAGAGCTGAGTGAGATCATATCCTGCTGTGGTTTTCGGGGCGAGGTCACCGGTTTTTATTATCTTTCCGTCCGAAAGAACCACGGTCAAAGCCTTCACGTAATGCTTGGTAGTGCCGTATTTGGCCGCTCGAACCCCGCTGGCGTTTGTAGAGATCATTCCGGCTATTGTTGCGATAGCCGCGCTTCCTGGGTCGGGCGGAAAGAAATGAGTAGGAGCGAGTTTTGCGTTCAGCGCGTTACAAATGACACCAGGTTGAACCACCACATAACCGTCAGCTTTGTTAATCTCTAAGACCGAGTTCATCCTGGTGAAATCCAGGACCACCCCTCCCTTGATTGGGAGCACGGCGCCGGTGACCGAGGAACCCGTTCCGCGAGCAGTGACCGGAATTTTTTCCTGGTTCGATAGTTTGACAATGTCACTTACCTGCTCGGTACTTGAAACAAAAATAATAGCTTGAGGAATACCAGCGTGGATAGACATGTCTCTGGAATAGGCCAAACAATCCACATGAGAGGTAGTCACATTCTCTGGTCCGACAATTTGGCTTAACTGATCAAAAAAGCTCATTTTGAATCTTCTCCTGACGGGCCCTGTTTAGTTAGTTAATAAAACCAGCATGTTGAAGGTCATTTATATATTGATGGGGATAAAGTCGGTGTCGATGTATTTTATCAAAATACTCTATTGATAATAGCTCATCTTGAGAGGCAAATCAAATAGTTGAAGCTCCTGAACTCAATTTCCTAGCGAGTAAGTCGGGAAACAGACAGGCTGTAACTACCTAATAAACTGATGTAATCGTGAAAATAACCACGGGAGACCCTCAGAAGCAATCCAACATGAATCACACCCGCCGTCAAATCCAAACGTCATTAGTTCATTATACAGAACCATCTGAGATTTCGGAAGAACGAAGTGAAAAACTAAAAGAGAAACTTTTTTTAACAATGTGAGCTAGTCACTCGCTTACATTTTTCATGCGCTTTGTCAGACTTTACATTGAATAATGCGTGTGGTATTAATTTTTGATTAACTTTGTGAACCTATAAAATTGCGCAAGAGGAGATTAGAAATTGGCGTTCCAGAGTGAGAAAAAGCAATCGATCATCGAAAAATTTCGGATACACTCTTCAGATACTGGCTCTCCAGAGGTTCAAATTGCGTTATTAAGTGAAAGAATTGGATATCTGACAGAGCATTTCAAGGTCCATAAAAAAGACCATCATTCTAGAAGAGGACTTCTGAAATTGGTAGGGCAAAGAAGGCGCCTGCTTGATTATTTGAAGTCAAAAAATGTTGATAGATACAAAACCATCATTACTGAATTAGGAATTCGAAAATAGCCGGTGTCTTGCCGATCAAACGGTTTTGGACATGCGCCTGCATTTAGGGAATTTCTAGAGAGGATCAAAAAGCGATATGGCGCACAGAATTAGCTGTACTGTGTCGGGAAAAGAAATGACTTTTGAAACTGGACGTCTTGGCGAAGCAGGCTTCTGGTTCAGTCCTTGTCCAGACCGGTGATACGGTTGTTTTAGTTACTTCAGTAGCTGAAAAGCAAGGTAGAGAAGGTATCGATTTCTTTCCTTTAACTGTGGATTATCTGGAAATGACTTACGCCGCCGGGAAGATACCTGGTGGATTCTTCAAGCGTGAGGGACGACCTACCGAGAAGGAAATACTTACCTCAAGGTTCATAGACCGGCCTATAAGGCCTCTGTTCCCCGAGGGCTTTGTCTCAGAGACTCAAATCATCGCCACAGTTCTGTCGTCTGATGGAGAGCACGAGCCCGACATGATGGCGATCAATGGCGCGTCAGCGGCCCTGCATATCTCGGAAATACCTTTCAACGGGCCTATAGGAGCTGTAAGAATTGGCAGGGTTGAAGGCAGTTTCATCATCAATCCCGCTCCTCTCGAGGATTCTTACTCAGACCTTAATCTGATAGTTGTTGGATCCAGACAGGGAATAGTAATGGTTGAAGGCGGAGCCGACCGCGTTCCTGAACAAGTTGTGGTAGACGCCATTTACAGGGCTTACGAAGAGGTTCTTAACATAGTAGAAGCTCAGGAAAAACTGCGTGAAGTCGCTGGAAAGCCAAAGCGTGCGGTGACACCCAAATTTAGGGACGACGACCTATTCAACAAAATCAAGGCTGACTGGGGTGACAAAATTGATGTTGCTCTGACGATTTCAGCCAAACTGGAGCGTCGAGCCAAACTGAATGAAATCTATTCCGAAGCGTTAGAATCTTTGGGTGATGAATTCAAAGCCCGCAGACCAGAAATTCTGTCATATTTCGAAGAAATTGAACGCCATTTTATTCGGAGCATGATCCTCGATAAAAACGTAAGAATCGGGGGACGGGGCTTTAAAGATGTTAGGGACATTAGCTGTGAAGTCGGTGTGTTGCCTAGAACCCATGGGAGCGCGTTGTTTACCCGCGGAGAAACGCAGGCCCTTGTGGTCGTAACTCTGGGAACGTCTTCAGATGAACAAAAAGTGGAAGCCCTTGAAGGATCCAGTTACAAATCCTTTATGCTTCACTACAAGTTCCCTCCATTTTCTGTTGGGGAGGTAAAATTTCTGAGGGGGCCGTCGCGCAGAGAAGTGGGGCATGGAGCCCTCGCAGAACGCTCAATCGCTTATCTTCTGCCCAATGATGACGATTTTCCCTATACTATAAGAGTAGTTTCAGAAATTCTGGAATCTAATGGTTCATCTTCGATGGCTTCAGTATGTGGGGCGTCGCTTTCACTTATGGACGCTGGTGTTCGATTGACTGAACCGGTGGCCGGAATCGCCATGGGGCTCCTTAAAGGAGAAAGCCGCACGGCTATTCTGTCCGACATCATCGGTGACGAAGACCATCACGGTGACATGGATTTTAAAGTTACCGGCACTCGGCAAGGCGTAACAGCTCTCCAAATGGATATAAAGATTGAGGGTATCACTAGGGAAGTGCTAGCTGAGGCTCTTTTTCAGGCGAAACAGGGACGTGAACATATCCTTGACGAGATGAGCAAGGTGATTCAGGAGCCAAGAGAAGAAATTTCGCCGTACGCTCCCCGAATATACGTGATGTACATCAATCCTGACAAAATCCGTGACATTATCGGCCCTGGTGGAAAAATTATTCGTGCAATTCAGGAGGAGACCGCCACCAAGATTGAAGTTGATGACACTGGTAAAGTTGTAATAGCATCGGTTGACGTTGCTGGAGCCGAGGAAGCCAAAAAGGCCATCCAGAGCCTCACACAACAGGCGGAGATCGGAAAGATTTATGAAGGAACCGTCAGGAAGATCACTGATTTTGGAGCGTTTGTTGAAATTTTTCCGGGGACGGACGGCCTGGTTCATATTTCACAACTAGCGCACGAACGAGTAAGGAAAGTATCCGACGTTGTCAGGGAAGGTGAAACAGTTTTGGTAAAGGTAATAGGGATAGACCCTCAAGGGAAAATCAAACTTTCACGTAAAGACGCTCTGAGTAACGAATAGAAGTAATTAGCGCGAACGGAATTGAGATACTATAGTGAATGACTCCAGTGTTAGACTATGTTTACCTGATTCGGTCTTTCAAAAAACTCAACTTGACAACGGCATTCGAATTCTAACGGAAAGACTGTCCTACGTTAAATCAGTTTCAGTTAGCATATACGTAAAGTCAGGTTCCAGGGGAGAGACAACAAACCTAAATGGTATAAGCCATTTCCTGGAACACATGTTTTTTAAGGGAACCCAATCCAGAGACGCTCTCCAAATTGCCAAAACCGTCGATTCAGTGGGCGGAAATTTAAACGCGTTTACCAGCAAAGAATTGACATCTTTTTATTGCAAGATGTTAAGCAAGAATCTCACCCTGGCCACAGATCTTTTGACAGATATTTTTTTAAACTCTTATTTTCCTGAAGAAGAAATAGAGAGAGAAAAGCAGGTTATCTGTCAGGAAATACGCCAAGTACAGGATACCCCTGAAGATTTCATTCATGAAATGGTTACGGAAAGATTCTGGCCGGATGATCCATTTGGGAGATCAGTGCTCGGAACAATGCAAAATGTTCTGAGCTTTGATCGGGATACAATGCTGCAATATATGGCTGATAACTATGTTGGCGCCGAAACAATTGTATGCGCGGCGGGCGATGTAGAACATGAAAAGTTCGTGGATCTCATCAGGCAAAAAATGCACGGTTTAAACCGAGGATCCACTAGAGAAAAACAGGAGAAACCGAAGAGTTTTCCTGGCGTACTAATTCGTGAGAAAGACTTGGAACAAGTCCATGTATGTGTCGCGGTTGAAGGTCCCAGCGCCTCGGATGGAGACAGATACAAAGCCTACCTTTTAAACACACTTTTCGGTGGAGGAATGAGTTCAAGACTTTTTCAAGAGATTCGTGAAAAACGAGGCCTTTCCTACAGCGTTTATTCATTCCTAACTTCATACTCCGACACAGGTATCATGGGGATCTACGCGAGTACCGAGCCTGAAAGGATAGAAGAATTACTCGATGTGATGGGTACAGAAACTCTAAAAATCTCTGATACCATAAGGTCTGAAGAACTCGAAATGGCGAAAAATCAACTTGCCGGAACCATAATTCTGAGCAATGAGTCTACCGACTCGCGCGTCAGTCGAATAGTCAAGGGGGAAATCCATTTTGGAAAATACGTTTCTCTGGACGAAATTATTGATGACCTTGAAAAAGTTTCACTCGAAGAGGTTCAGGAATTCTCGTCCCGATTTTTCAGACCTGAAAAAATGCTGATTACCCTCTTGGGACCTGCGTCGGAATCTATGGACGTTAAGAGTTTTTTTGACGGATCCCGGATTTGAATTGATCCAGCCGGAGATTTAGCGGGCGGTTGAATTTGTAAACCTTTGGTTACTAGATTCTAAAGACGATTTTCTTCTAATTTCAACCCGCTTTTTTGATGTGTCGATGAGTATGGATAAATTCTTCAAACTCCCGGCGCCTAGTAGATTGAGACTACGCTTGTTTTTCTTGTCCATAGTTTGGACCTGAATTGGGCCAAGCGGCATTTGATAAAGAAACGCGCTTTCAACACTGTATCTGGTTACAGGCGCAGTTGATCCATCAGCGAGATGGACAATTCCCTTGCCTATTTCCTTTATACGAGTCTCACGCGACAATTCCTTTAACAACGATTTGTCTATCAAACTATGCGTAGCTCCGGTGTCAAGCAGAAAACGATGTGGTCGCCCATTTTTGGCGAATTTTAGCTGAACGAAAATTTGTCCATCTTCGTTGATTTTTGCTACGATACAATCTTCATCTATTTTCTGAAAACTAAGTTCACTGAGAACAGAACTTGCCAGACGCCACGTCTGATTGTCCGGGCCCAGTGTCATCGCTGTTTCACTATCTTTTTTCGCCTGTTCCACTTTGTCGGTTCTAAGGTTAGCTACTGCGCGCGCAGCGTAATTGAAGCCTGATTTAGGATCAAATTCGATCGCTCGATCAAAATCCAGAATAGCTTTTCCAAAAAGCCCCATGTTCAAATACGTTATCCCACGATTCGCGAATGTGACTGATTTGAGAGACGGATTGTTGTGCGGAGTAATGACTGCCATGCTATAGTCTTCTACCGCGCGACTCAATTTGCCCTCTCTAAGGCTCAACAAGGCTCTCAGATTCAAACTTGAAGCGAGTAACTCCCCCGATAATCCTGGATAGTTGAAGACTTCCCTGAGATCTTTCCAGGCATTTTTAGTGTCACCTTTCTGATAATATGCCTGTGCTCTGGCAAGCAGCGCGGTTCGTGCAAAATCATTGTTAAGGGCCAAGACCCCAATCGCCTTTGAAAAAGACTGAATCGCCTCCTGATACTGACCCGATTTGAGAAAACTTTTCGCCTCCTCAAAAAAAAGTTCCTGTTTTTCTAAAGCCAAACCTCTATTCGGAAAAAGAACCGATAGAAGACAAAAAATCAGGACTAGATATATAGTCGGTGAAATAAGGCTATACACTGCACGCTCAACCCTTGCGGAGTTCAAAATTAAATATCATTTTCACAATAAGCTACACCAGAAGTTTAGATACTATTAGTATCCATTTCAAGTATTATTTATATGTTATCTATATCATAAATTAAAGGAGTAGGATCGACTATTTAACACTAAACTTCATTCTGTAATAATAAATTGTTTTGGATAGTCGTCCTGTGGCTACAAGGAATAGGATTATTCCGACAAGAACAGCCATATTCGCTATTGACTGTGGTAGAATGTCATGAAGTTTATCTTGGGCCCACTCAATCAATTTGCTGAATGGTAATATGAGTATGAGAGCAGCCACGGCGCGATCCAAAAGCGATACTGACGGTTCGTCTATCTCGGAATCATTTTGATCTGCCTGCGGCGCAACTTGTCCGGCCAATCCCGCGCTCTCTTGGGATTGATTGCCGATCTCTTGTAGATTATCTTCTTGTTTCATAACAATCCCATATCTTCACATATTGCAAGATTTGATTTTATGGATCAAGGCAATTAATAGATTAGCATTCTTTAACCAGGAATGTTTAAGTTTTTCTAGGTAATGTTTTAAACCAATCAAGTATTTCCTGAAGCTCGGCTAGTTCACGCCCGGAAAACTTCCTGACCAGGGTTATAGCCTGCTGGGACAGCCAGAAACGCTCTTCACGAGAAGCTTTTCGGGTCACCCTGATAAAATCCTGCAAGAGTCTCGAGATGACGTCAACCTGATCGATGATAGAATCCGCGACAACTGAATCAAGCTTTCTCTGGCGGGCCTCTATAATAGTTACAACCTTTGCTGCCGAGTTATTTTCTCTGTTCTTGGACAGGCATTCGCTCTTCAGAATGACCGCCGCCGTTTCTTCTGAAAGCTTGAAACCTCTTGCAAGTTCAGTAGGATCAAACGCAGGGTAAATGTCTTTCAGATGCGTCCCGGTTCTCACATCAAACAAATCATAGCAAGAATCTGAGGCGCAGGATCCTGGTTCGTTGGCAGTTTTGACTAAAATGGCCGCGTCTCGAATCAAATAGTAGTGGTATTGTTTGGATACACTCATAATAAATATTATAATACCCCTTTTGAATTTGACAGGGTGGTCAGAGCAGAAAATCTCTCATGAAGCTTAAACGATTAGAAATAAATGGTTTCAAAAGTTTTCCCGGAAAAACAAACATAGACTTTTGTGATGGAATTACCTCCGTTGTGGGACCTAATGGGTCCGGAAAGAGCAACATAATGGAGGCCATACGCTGGGTAATGGGAGAGCAGAGAACCAAGTCTCTTCGATGCAAGAAAATGGAAGACGTCATCTTTAACGGTTCGGAGACGCTGAAACCCGTGGGAATGGCAGAGGTCAGGCTTACTTTGGGTAATGACGGCAAGTCATTTCCTCCTCCAATGTCTGACTATGATGAGATCATGGTCGCTAGACGACTGTTCAGGGACGGCAATTCCCAGTATGAGCTTAACGGTGTTCCGTGCAGGTTAACCGACATCATCGAATTTTTCATGGACACCGGTATTGGTAGAAATTCCTACGCGATCATAGAACAAGGACGTGTTGAACAAATCATAGCTGCAAAGCCTGAAGAGAGAAGAGTCTTTCTCGAGGAAGCCGCAAGTATAAATCGATATAAAGCGAGACGCGAATCCACGATAAAAAAGCTTGAACAAACCAACCAAAACCTACAGCGAATTAAAGATGTCGTTTCGGAGGTTAAGAAACAGAGCCAGGCGCTCAAGAAACAGGCGGTGAAGGCTCAACGCTTTAAAGAACTCAAGAGCCAATTAAGAGAACTTGAAATAAATTTTGAAGCTTTCAAATGCCGAAATCTGTCGCTTGAATTGGATCAACTAAAAGGTAATTCCGAAAAGTTTAAAGATGAACTTGCAGAGAAGGAATCAAATCTTGGCCAGATAGTGGCGGAACTCGAATCTGACCGCCTCAAACTCTCTGATACCCAGCGCCTCTTCAGCGAATTAGCCGAGAAAATACGCTCTGCCGAAAAGGATCTTAACTCAGCCGAGCATAATTTGAGTCAAATCCTCAACCGAGAGAAAGAAATGGTGGGAAGAGGCGAGAAAATCAAGTCGGATTTAGTAGCCCTCAGCCAAAGGATGTCCTCGGCTCAAGAAAACCTTCAAAAAACACAAGACAAGCTTTTGGAATTCACGTCTCAAATGTCACATTTGAATGAAAAACTAACAACCTCCAGACGTTTGATTGACAGTTTGGGTCTACAGGCCAAGGAACAGACTACAAGATTGGAACGTTACAAAGATCAGCTTTTTGAAACCCTCCAGAGCCTTTCCCAACAAAAAAACAGGTTCGATCACGACTTGAAGAGAAAAATAGAACTTCAGGCTCGCGTTGATAAATACGAACGGGATTCAAAAAATCAAACCGAAATACTGGCCAAAAAACTTGAAGAATCAGAGACAACTCGGGCGCAGAAAGAGAAACATTCAGCAATCCTTGCGTTCAGTTGAATCAGAACTTCACGCTGACCAAGAACAGAGATCGAAACTCGCAGCAGAGATAAAAACGCTGACAGAGAACATGAGAAGACTTGACAAAGAATTTATTTCTACAAAAACGCGGATAGAATCTTTGCGGGAACAGAACAAAAACTACGTTTCTTACGGTTCTGGAACCCAGGTAGTGATGAAAGATTTCGCTTCTTTGAGAAATGGAAGTGTTTTTAAGCCTTTAGCCGAAGTCATTGAATGTCCACCCGAATATCATACGGCTTTATCTTCAGTCTTGAACAATCAATTAGGGACGGTAATTGTCAGAGATTTTACTACGGCGCTTGAAGTGGCGGAAAAAATCAAAGATCTGGAAATCTCGCGAGTGACATTGACTTCGCTCGATTCATTCCCCCGGGATAATTCGTCAGGATTGTCTTCAGACCACGAACCGGTTACCAAATTATCTAATCATGTAAGAGGCGCCGAAAATTTTGAAGTGATTGTGAATGACTTGCTGGGAGATTTCCATGTCGTTGATGACTTGACTCAAGCTACAGAGCTTTCTCTTAATAGTGGCAATGAGATGAATATTGTTACGCTAAATGGGGAAATCCTCTTAGGAGGACGCACGGTTTCCGTAGGATCTCTTGACGCTCCAGAAAGAGATGTTCTCACAAAAAAATCGGAACTCGAAAGCCTGATTACACAGGACAATATATTAGGCGAAAAAATTCAAGAAATGCATTCGATAATCAATGCCGCAGAATCGGCTTTTCAAGACTTGACAGCCAAGATTGAAAAAAATGGACGGGTAAAATCAGAGCTAAGTATAGAGCAAGTAAAGCTCGTTAAGGATTTGGAACGATTGGAATCGGAAATCAATAGAAGCCGAAGCGGAATTAGGGCGACGGATTTGGACCATAGGAGAATTTCTGACGATCTCAATCTGCTCTCAAAAGAAGATGAGGACATCAAAATACGGATCAGGTCCTTAGAAGAACAAAGAGATTCTTTGATAAGAGAAAAAGAAGTGTGTGAAAAATCTTCCAAGGAATCAAAGTTACTTTTGGATTCTGAAACAAAAAGAGTCAATGAGACTAGAATCAAATTAGCGCAAATAGAGGAACGGGCCAAATCCGCCAGGAGAGATGCTGATTCAACCAAAAATTTTATACGGAATTGCGAACATCAAATCTCAGACTTGAATCGGGAACTCGAATATATGTCCCAGCAAACTCAATATTTGTCTGACGATAAAACCAAATACTTGACTCTTAAGAATGAAATGTTCGCTTTTCACGAAAAGCTTAGTTTTGATCAGTCAAGCTTGCAGGAATCATTTAATAATTTAAAAAGTACAGGTGACCGCCCTGACCAATCAGGAAACGTCCTTGAGTAAATTGGTGGAAAGTCTCAGGAACGAAATTCACAAAAACGAAATAGATTGTGCGCGGCTTACGGAAACACTTCGCAATTCTATTGAGAAAATCATTGAAAAACACAACGTGGATCCTTGTTCGATTCAGTGCCCCAACGTCCAGCCGAAAGAAGTGGAATTGTCTGAAACAAGATCGGCAATAGAGTCAATGGGAGAAGTTAATCTGGCCGCCATCAATGAAAGTCTGCACGTAAAAGAACGACTGGATTTTCTCATGGAACAGGAGAATGATCTAAAGACAGCCGTAAAGTCTCTTTTTTCAACAATTGAAAAAATTGACAGAACTACCAGCCTTCGTTTTCAGACTACGTTTCAGGAGGTAAACACTAAATTCAAAGAGATTTTCGCTGTTCTGTTCAATGGAGGAGAAGCATGGTTGGAACTAATTGGTTCTGAGGATTCCCATGATCATGGAGTTAACATAATGGTAAAGCCACCTGGTAAGAGGCTTCAAAATGTTGATCTGCTTTCGGGAGGGGAAAAGGCTCTAACTGCCATAGCTTTTATCTTCGCAATTTTTTTGTACAAACCTTCTTCCTTCTGTCTTCTGGACGAAGTGGACGCTCCTCTGGATGATTCAAACGTGGATCGTTTTAACCGTATGCTAAGCGATCTTTCAAGGAATACCCAGTTTGTTGTGATCACTCACAACAAAAAGAGCATGGAAGGATCTGACAGCCTGTTCGGAGTAACTTCTGAGGAGATGGGAGCGTCTACTTTGGTCTCGGTCAAACTTTCAGAATAACCTCTTTCTTTTCTAGCCTCCATAAAACTAGCCAAGCACCCCACCTTTAATTAGAATAGTCTTGACAATATGTCATTAAAAATATATATGTTACACAGAAAACATAAAGTAATGCATTAATTATTGTCTATTTTGAGTCATGTCCTATGAAAAAATTCGCCCTAATAAGCAGTCTAATTGTTCTCTCTATCTTGATGATAGAGCAGGGATATGCATGGGAGGTGCCTAGTTACATCCGGGCCAACGCCGGGGTTCGCATGTGGTTCACGAATATCGAGGGTGACCTGATTCAACGAGACAGGACCAAGATCGGTCTTGGCGAAAATATGGGACTCACCAAAGAAAAATTGGCCTGGGAATTTTTCGCTTCGGCAAGGTTTGATAATGCGCATGTTTTTCGTCTGAGGGTAGATCCTCAAACTACTTATAACCAATCTTCGACAGACTCCTATCTGCAAATTAGAGACTGGCGTCTAGGATATGACCTGGATTTCTACATGACCCCTCAAATTCTGTTTGGCGCTAATATCGACTTAGCCATTGATGGATATGACACCAAAGTCAGTAATGTTCTTGTGGGTGGAGCGCCTTACAATTACAGAATTGAAGGAAACAAGGTATTTCCGATGCTGGGAATTCATGGCACTTTTTATCCAATAGTCCAAGGGGTAGCTTTAAGACCAAATATCGCAGCTAGAGTCAACTGGTGGAATTACAACGACTTTGAAACCTGGGAGTGGGAAGCTCTAACAGGTGTAGACATCCCCATAAACATGTACTGGACCTGGAACGTAAGTGGGGGTTACCGTTATGACCACATAAAATTCAAACGCGAAATAGATACGATGGATCTTAATCGAAGCGGATTCTATCTCGAAACATCACTGCTATTTTAGGCGCTGCAACTCAATTCAAATTCCTTTCGGAGAGTGGTCAACCTCTTTTTCAAGTTCTTCTATCAAGCTCGACATAATTTCTGAAGCGCTTCCTGTAATAAGAATGTCTGTTACCTGTTTATGGAGCGACGAAGGTTCACGATTAATTTCAATTACTGTGGCGGGGGGGATCTTAACTTTCACATTTATGGGGATCTGAGCCGCCGGAAATACTTGTAGGGATGTTCCAATAACCAACAAGGCGTCGCATTTTTGAGCTTGAATCTGTGAAATCATCAAAGCCCTTGAAGGAATGGCTTCGCCAAAGAAAATAGCGTCTGGTTTAAGAATACCACCACACTTAAGGCACCTTGGGGTTTCCACCTCGCCGGACAACAGTCTTCTTTCAACATCTTCAATAGGTTCTAATGCCTTGCATTTCAAACAGACAGCTCTCAGAAGATTACCGTGAAATTCTACAACTTCTACAGACCCCGCTCTTTGATGCAGATTATCGACATTTTGAGTGATCAGGCATTTGAGCACACCCAGACGTTCCATTCTGGAGAGCGCATAATGGGCAGGATTTGGGGAGGCTGAAGATAGGTCAAATTCTCCTGACTGTTTCAGATTAAGATTCAGGCGCCAGAAACGGCCGGGATTTTGCAAAAACCGGTCAATGGAAAATTCCCCTGGGTCCACTTTTGACCATAGACCTCCGGGGCTTCTAAAATCAGGAATGCCCGACTCCGTGCTGACTCCGGCTCCGGTAAGGGCCACCGCGTTTTGGGCTTTTGAAAGTATTTTGACTACTCGTCGTATCTGTTCTTCCATAAGTCTTGTTCCTTGGAGTTACGAAGCTCGACCATTAGGGTATATAACATGTGGCGAACAATTTCGATATTGGATTGTGTTGACGGATATTCAACTCTCGTACGATCTTGACACAAAATGGTTGCCAAATTATCTGTATTCAGACAACATAATTTCTTTAGAAGTATTTTTTCCTGAGATCAATGTCGCTCAGAACCGAGATTTGGTTATGGAAGAAGATCTACAATTTGTTAAAGATACCCTAGGAGGGAATTTCAATTCATTTGAGCGCTTGGTTGACAAGTACCAGGGAAGAATTTACAGACACCTACGTAAAATGGTAACTGACGCCTCTTTGGCCGAGGATCTTCTGCAGGACACGTTTCTAAGCGCATATCGGGGTTTGAACGGCTTTACTGGGGCTTCATCCTTTTCAACATGGCTTTTCAGAATAGCCACAAACGCCGCCCTTATGTATCTGAGACGGGAGCGACCGGAAACAGTAGAATATGATGACAAAATCTTTAGTGAATTATCTGAGGTTTTGACCCCATCTCCTACGTTTGTCGCGACACCTTTGGAAATTCTTTTATCTATGGAAGGAAAGGCCAAGATCGAAGAAGCCATAGATCAACTTCCAGTAATATACAAATCGGTAGTTGTGTTGAGGGATGTTGAAGGATTTTCTCTGGAAGAAGTCGCTAGCATTGTCGGAGCGTCAATTCCGGCGGTAAAATCGAGATTGCATAGAGCTAGGAATATTGTTCGAGAGACATTGACGTCTTATTATATGGAAAAGGGCTTATCCCGGAATTTGTGAGAATTGAGAGGCCAGGCCCATGAAGAAATGCAAAGACTTTTGTGATCAGCTATCTGATTATTTGGACAACGAACTTGGAGCAAATGAATGTGTTCTAATTGAAGAGCACCTGGAAAAGTGCGCTCCTTGCGCCCTGATTTTCGAAAGTCTAAGGACTACCGTTCTAGTTTGTTCAGAGGGCATATCGGACAAAGTGCCTGACGAAGTTAGAGTGAGATTGAAAGAGTTTTTGCGAATCAATTGTAGGGCTGATTGAAATAATAAAATAATGCGAGAGGAGTTAAGAGATGGCAGATAGTGGCGCTCTATTACATGTGACCGATGCGGACTTTGACCAGCAGATATTGAAATCGGAAGTTCCGGCTTTGGTGGATTTCTGGGCCGCCTGGTGCGGACCATGTAGAACTGTTGGTCCTGTTGTGGAAGAGTTGGCTGGAGAATACAGCGGGAAGGTAAAGATAGCGAAGCTCAACGTGGATGACAACAAACAAACTCCGTCCAAATATGGAGTTAAAGGAATTCCGACGCTCATGCTGTTCAAAAATGGAGCTGTCGTGGATCAGATAGTCGGAGCCGTGCCTAAAACCAAGATAAAGGAAATGCTTGATAGGATAAGTTAGTATGCAAACTGATTTAATCATCCTGGGGGGTGGCCCGGCGGGTTTGACTGCGGGTCTGTACGCCGCGAGGGCAAGGATAAAGGTGGTCTTGATTGAGAAAGGCGCGCCTGGCGGTCAAATGGCCGCGACTGAGCTTGTAGACAATTATCCTGGTCAACCAGATCCTATTTTGGGGTATGAACTTGCCCAGAGAATGGAAACTCAGGCGCGGAAATTTGGCTTAGAAATCCAACAAGCAGACATCGTTTCAGTTTCAAAAACTGATTCAGGATTTGATCTGAAGAATGAGGATGGAACCGCTTACTCTTGTCGAACTCTTATCCTGGCCACGGGGGCGAATCCGATAAAGCTGGGCGTCCCTGGTGAACATAAATACGCAGGAAGAGGCGTTAGTTACTGCGCTGTTTGTGATGGCCCTTTTTTCAGGGATGTTGAAGTCGCTGTCATAGGTGGCGGAGACTCAGCTGCGGAAGAAGCAGTATATCTTACCAGGTTTGCTTCAAGAGTTCATCTTGTTCATCGGCGAAACCAATTGCGGGCGGTGAGGGAAATTCAGGAAAAAGCCTTTGCAGAACCGAACTTGACAATCCATTGGAACTCGGTTCCAGAGGAGATTGTTGGAAAGATTGATGTTGAGGCTTTGATTATTCGTTCAACCCTGGATGGAAAGATTTCTAAACTTCCAGTAGGCGGAGTTTTTTTCTATGTTGGCATCAAGCCGACTGATGAGACTTTTAGAGGTCTAGTGGATTCGGATGAACGAGGTTTTATCTTAACCAATGAGAACATGGCGGCCTCAGTTCCAGGAATTTTTGCCGCAGGCGACATTCGGGCAAAAATCCTGAGACAAATATCCACGGCTGTGGGAGACGGCGCAATAGCGGCGTACAGCGCCCAACGCTATTTGGAAGGACTTTGAATTAGCCGCCTTTTTTGAATATGACCAGGGCCTGTTAGTGAAGAATTGATTGGCTACCAAAGGGTGGAACAGGCCCATTGAACCAAAAGGGATCCGGGTCAAAACAATCATCTGGACCAATAAATTGGTCGGGAGCTTTGGGGGCAGCTAAATGTGGCTGCGTGATTTGAGGTTTCCAGAAAGTGACCGCCTGTTTTAGCCCTGTGTTTACCTGATTCAGCATTGAAGCGAATCCAGTGACCATTCCTGCGAGATAACCAGCCGTGGCTCCTGAAAGATAACCTGAAAGTCCTGTTGCGCAAGATCCTTTGTAAGCGCCTTCGGTTGCGCAGTTAATCATTGAGGCGCATACCTCATAAGGAGCGAATACAATACTGGTTATTCCTTGACCGAAGTTCCACGCTACATGTTCGAGATTGGAAACCGGCTTGTAACAATGTTCAGCTTCTCCGGATGCCCCCGCATTTAGGCTTGAGAGCGCAATTAGGGCGAGCGATAAGGCAACAACGCTTCTTGTCTTCATTTTTTTCCCCCCGTTTTCAGGATAACCTGGGCTTGATCAGATCCAAGAGTAAACAATACACAGTTATTAGAAACAACTCCGGCGATTACCTGCTGTCAGCGGACATTATTATAGCCCAGACGGCCATCTTGTGTCAATAAATTAACAGCGCTATTTCAATGTATTAGCTTGTTTTGCTAAATATAAAATGATGTTTGATGTCTTGATTGCTTTAATCAATTAGTGTATTATTGAAATGACGTATTATGTCCAAGCGCAAAGCCAACAGACGCCAATGTGAGACTGTCATGAAAAAATGGTTCCTGATACTGATAGCGACGTTTCTGATATCAAGCTGTTCTTTTAATCGCGCCTGGAAATGGATAGAAGATATGGATTGGGAAAGGGACGACCAGACTGTACGAATAGTTGACATATTTTTCAGATAGAGTTCTGACATAGGCGTTGTTATCTTCATTAGCAACTGATTTGCCGGTATAACAAACCAAGGAGACACTATGAGGGGTTCATTAGATTCCTCTACGATAAATGAAATAGACTTCGAAAAGGGTGGCGGTTTAGCGCCTGCGATAGCACAGGATGTAAAAACGGGTAAGGTTTTGATGATGGCCTATATGAACCAGGAAGCCCTGGAGATCACACTCAAGGAGGGCAGAGCCTGCTATTGGAGCAGGTCCAGGGAAGAGCTCTGGCGAAAAGGAGCGACTTCTGGAGACATTCAGATAGTTAGAGAAGTTCTCGTAGATTGTGACATGGACACCATCCTCTTGCTGGTGGATCAACAGGGCGAGGGCGCATGCCACACCAAGAAATGGAGCTGTTTCTTTAGACGAATCAACCAGGAAGGAGAGATAAAAGAAATTGAGTCGTAAAGACCCATTGAAGCTTGTAATTCCAAAGGGAAGCCTGGAACAGGCGACAATTGATTTATTTCGTCGTGCTGGCTGGAACATAACAGTTTCACCCAGAAGTTATTTCCCGACTGTTGATGATGACGAAATTGTTATGGCTCGTTTGAGGGCTCAGGAAATATCCAGATATGTGGAATCGGGGACATTCGACGCCGGGTTGACTGGAAAAGACTGGATCCTTGAGAATGAGTCGGATGTCAAGGTAATAGATGATTTGGTTTATTCAAAGGTCTCTCAGAATCCTGCACGCTGGGTTTTGGCGGTAGATGGGAAATCGGGATATCAGACTCCGGAAGATCTTGAGGGAAAGCGTATAGCTACCGAATTGGTCGGAGTTACCAAGAGGTTTTTTTCTGATCGTGGGATAAAAATTGACGTTGAATTTTCGTGGGGTAGCACTGAAGCAAAAGTCCAGGAAGGCGTTGTGGACGCCATCGTTGATGTTACGGAAACTGGAAGCACATTGAGAGCCAACGGCCTTAAAATCATTTACAACATTCTAACAACCAACACCCAGTTTATAGCGAACAAGAAATCATATCAGGACTCGTTTAAGCGTGAGAAGATGGAACAGATACATCTGATGCTTCAATCAGCGCTTGAAGCCCGAAAGATGGTTGGTTTGAAGATGAATGTTCCAAAAGCGGAGGTCGATATTGTCGTTGGTTTACTTCCTTCTCTAAACGCTCCAACAGTGGCTGGCCTGTACAAATCAGACTGGTTCTCCGTTGAGTCGGTTGTTTCAGAAGAAGTTGTCAGGACTCTGATACCTAAACTCTTGAAGGCCGGCGCCAGGGGAGTGATCGAATATTCACTAAACAAGGTTCTCTGAAATCAATAGATGTGTCTGCCAAAACAATTTTGTATTTCAATGGGAAATAAGATTTTTGGATATTTGCTCAAGAACTACCAGAGAATACAGCGCTCTCCGGCCATTCGCAGTCGGGGAGCTATTTGTTTTTATCGAGCGCAGAAAATCCTCTATTTCAGCCGCTAACGGCTCCTTTTGGGCTTGAAGAATTTCTTCGACCTCGATATCACCCATTTGACAAATCCCACCCACTGCCGGATTTACATCCCTGGAAGTATGAATGGTCAACGTTCTGGTAATTGTGTCAGCCTGGTAAAATCGGGTTCTCGTAGTAACAGATATTTCTCTGATTTTCCGGGGGGAGCATTTTGAAGTCCAAAAAACAGCGGTGATTCCATTCTTGAATCGCAACAGTGTATGAGCGTCGTCAACCAAATTTGAGTAAACATCTGCCCCAAAAGCGCTAATATTTAAAATTTCAGAATCCGCTATTTCCAGAGCCAAGTCTACATCATGAATCAAAAGATCATATAGGACATCAACATCCAGACATCTTGTTCCATCAAAAGGGTTGAGTCTTCTGGCCTCAAATGAAACTACAGGTTCTTTATTTTTCTTTATGGTGTTTATCATGAGGCTTATAGCGGGATTGTAACGTTCTATGTGCCCCACCATTAAAATCACCCCTTTTGTCTCCGCAAGTTTGACAAGACCTTCAGCGTCAGCCAGGCTTGCGGCTAGAGGTTTTTCCATGAGCGTGTGTATCCCGCGGTTGAGACATTCTGTCCCCAGAACACCGTGTAGAAAGGTTGGCGCAGCTACGACCACAGCGTCTACTGAATTCAATATTGAGTCTAAATCTCCAAAACCCTGACAACCGTATGCTTCGCAGATTTGCGCTGCCCTTGCCTCATCCACATCGTAAATCCCTATAAAATCGCAATCTTCGTTTTGAGTCAAAACACGGGCGTGATTACGCCCCATGGATCCCACTCCAATAACACCGATACGAATTTTGTCTAAATTTGTCATCATGACGCTATAAATACACTGGCGTTAGACATGCGTCAAAGGTTAATCTGGTTTACTTTGACCCATATTAATGCTTTAATACCCGCCATCTGAAATTCAAGTCCTGTTCCGACAACTAACGCCGGGTCGATTTAGTCATTATCAAACGGAGATTCAGAGATAACTATCTAAGGAGGTGCTTGTATATGCCTCGACTTTTGGTGGTGATCACGGCTTTGTGTTTAAGCATGATCTCATGGGCCATGGCTGCCGAACCGATCAATATTGGCGCGTTGTTACCTATGACCGGCAGTGTGGCCGCTTTCGGACAAATGGCCTGGGATGGGATAAATACGGCTAAGCAAATAGAGCCGGAAGCGCTAGGACGTCCCATCGAAATCAAACTTGCCGACACCAAGTCGGAGAAAGTTGACTCGGCAAACGCTGTTTCCAGATTGATCGAAAAAGATAAGGTTGTCGCAATAATCGGTGAGCTTATTTCCGGTAACACAATAGCTGCCTCGGATCTGACAGAGAGAGCAAAAATTCCAATGGTTAGCCCGACCGCTACCAATCCTCTCGTAAATCAAGGCAAGAAATACGTGTTCAGGGTATGTTTCATAGATCCTGAACAGGGGCGCGTGGCTGCAAAATTGGCGCTGGACCAGCTTCACGCCAAGACCGCAGCAATCATTTATGATATCTCCCAGGATTATTGTGTCGGGTTAAAAACGTTTTTTCAACGCGAGTTTACCAAGGGTGGTGGAAAGATAATATCGGAAACGATGTATAAAATGGGAGATAGAGACTTCACTCCACAACTGAGCAGAATAAAGTCAGCTAAACCTGATATAATATACGCTCCTATTTACTACACGGAATGCGCTCTTATCGCCAAGCAGGCTCGGGAAATGGGCTTGGATACCCCAATATTGGCAGGTGACGGGGTCCAGGCTCCGGAACTTATACAATTAGGAGGCAAAGCTGTAGAAGGATTGTATTTCACTGCCCATTTTCATGTCGACACTATTAACACCCCATTAGGAAAGAAATTTTACGAGCTTTTCCAGAAGCAAGTCGGGAAAGAACTCGACTCATACACAGCTCAGTCAGCGGACGCGTATTTTATAGTTGTAGAAGCCATTAAAAAAGCGGGATCAACCGATCCTGAAAAAATCAGGGACGCCATTAGCGCGACCAAGGATTTCCAAGGTTTAACTGGTAAGATAACGATCAAGCCCGACGGTAATGCGATCAAACCTATGGTGGTCAATAAAGTTGAGAACGGGAAATTTGTTTACGTGACCACAATCATGCCATGAGGCGCCAGAACCCTCAAAGGAGCTGAATCCACTATTGGATTTTAGTTTTTTCTTTCAACAACTTGTGTACGGACTTACGGTAGGCTGCCTATACGGTCTGTTAGCAATTGGTTACACCATGGTTTACGGGGTCTTACGTCTCATAAACTTCGCCCATGGTGATCTGCTGATGGTTTCCGCTTATATCGGTTTTTTCGGAATAGTCATTTTTAATGCGCCCTGGCCTTTGGCTTTCGCTGGTTCCGTCCTGTTCACAGCCCTTCTCGGGATCCTTATCGACAGAGGCGCCTACAAGCCCATTCGAAAAAGTCCTAGAATCAATGCGCTGATAACAGCAATCGGAGTGTCTTTTTTACTAGAAAACCTGGGACTGGTGATCATAGGGGGGAGACCAAAATCGTTCCCAATGCCAAAACTTTTTGAGGGGTCATTGCTTTTGGGTGGAGTAAGTATTTCTGCTCTTTCGATCTGGGTTCTTGTGATCACACTAGTTTTGTTGGGTATTTGTATAGTTGTGGTCAAAAAGACCCGTATAGGTATGGCAATGAGAGCCCTTTCGAGGGATATGGAAACAGTCATGCTCATGGGGGTCGACAAAGATCGGGTAATATCTTTTACCTTTGCGTTGGGGTCGGCGCTAGCGGCTGCTGGAGGAATCCTGTGGTGCATGAAATATCCCGCTGTGGAACCGTTTATGGGGGTTATCCCCGGGCTAAAAGCTTTTGTAGCCGCTGTTCTAGGGGGCATAGGCAACATCACGGGAGCGGCTCTTGGTGGCCTGATACTTGGCTTGGCAGAGGTGCTCATAGTGGCTTTTGAACCCGACTGGTCAGGCTACCGTGACGCTATAGCGTTTTTTTTGATGATAATCATTCTTTTGACTCGCCCCACAGGCATCATGGGCGAGCGTCTTCCGGATTGACTCGTGGTGGAACCGAGTTTCAAGATGACGGAGAAATCCGTGATCGGGGGAAACTCCCGCAATCGGATTCTAACAATTGCTAGCTTGACTCTGCTTTTTGCGTTTCTTTTTCATGCGGAGCAAAATTTCAATCAATATTCAATTCGTATTCTGGAAAATATAGCCATATTCATAACTCTTGCCGTAAGCTACAACCTCATCAACGGTGTAATGGGACAATTTTCCCTCGCCCCGAACGCATTTCTGGCAATAGGCGCATATACAAGCGCAATTTTAACATTATCCCCCGATGAAAAATTGAGATCATTCATAATTGAACCGATGTTGTGGCCTTTGTCCGTGATTTCGGTCCCTTTCGCAGTCTCTTTATTGTTTGCGGGGATTGTTACAGCCCTGATAGCCATATTAATGGCCGTGCCTGTCTTTAGGGTTCGCGGAGACTATTTGGCAATTGTAACCTTAGGGCTAGGAGAAGTGATCCAGGTATTGGCCAATAATTCTCTTTCATTGACCAACGGCTCGTTAGGATTGAAAGGCTTGAGCCCATACACGAACCTGTGGTGGGCTTGGGGGGTCTGTGTTTTCACGATTTTTTGTACTGTCAGGCTTGTGAATTCATCTTATGGAAGAGCCATGAAAGCAGTTAGAGAAGATGAAATAGCGGCCGAGGCTATGGGAATAAACGCTCTCCGTATAAAGACGTTCGCATTTGCTTTCAGCGCGTTCTTTCAGGGAGTGGCGGGAGGATTGCTGGCCCACCTCATTACAACAATTTCCCCTTCTCTCTTTACGTTTATGTTCACATTTAACTTGCTGATCATCATCGTTATCGGGGGTCTTGGAAGCACCACCGGATCGGTTCTGGCCGCAGTGCTCATTACCTGGGGAGGGGAAGCGCTTCGAGTGTTCGAAGAAACCTTCAAGCTTGTTCGGATTTCAATACGGAGGAATTCCAGGGATGAGAATGGTCATCTTCTCGCTCATCCTTATTCTGGTTATGCTTTTCGCTAGAAGCGGAATAATGGGAAAGTCCGAATTTACGTGGAATGGTTTTCTCGGCTGGTTTGTAAGAAAATTTGGCGCTATGAGAGCCTGAACCTACAATGGATAAACTACTGGAAATCCGGGATTTATCAGTTTCTTTTGGAGGCGTGCAGGCCTTGAGTGACCTGTGTCTTGAAATACAACAAAATCAAGTCATAGGATTGATAGGTCCAAACGGCGCTGGGAAGACCACCGCCTTCAATGCGGTGAGCGGTAGAATAAGACCTTCATCGGGGTCCATTTTTTTTTGTGGCCAAGAGATTACCGGGTGGCCGCCATCTCGTATCGCTCGAAACGGTATAGCCAGGACCTTCCAAAACATAAAACTCTATGAAGATCTTTCCGTGGTTGAAAATGTCATGATCGCCGCCCATTCATCAATTTCCTATTCCTTTGTTGAAGCGATAATGGGTTTTGGGCGATTCACAAGAGATGAGTCAAGAATTAGATCTAAAGCTTACGGCCTGTTGGAACTCATGAACCTGGGAAGCCTTGCCCTAGAGCGAGCCAATTCACTCCCGTATGGGAGCCAGAGAAAACTTGAAATCGCCAGGGCTCTTGCCCTTGACCCGAAGCTGTTACTCCTGGATGAGCCGGTGGCTGGTATGAATCCGACTGAAACCAGGGAATTTGGAGATTTTTTATTAAGACTTCGAAAGGATTTGTCTATTGGAATAGGACTGATCGATCATGACATGAGTTTTGTCATGGGAGTATGTGACAAGATAAGGGTGATAGATCACGGCCGCCCAATAGCCTGGGGAACTCCGTCTCAGATAAAAAATGATGAACAAGTAATAGCCGCATACTTAGGACCTGAATTTGGCGACGTAACGGAAGACCATGCTTCAAATTGAAGACTTGCATGTTAATTATGGTGGAATCCATGCCTTGAAAGGCGTTTCTATCGAAGTCGGAGCCAAAGAAATCGTTACGCTTTTAGGGGCTAACGGGGCAGGCAAAAGCACGACTGTTCGGGCAGTTTCCGGGCTGGCTAAAGCGCAAGCGGGGGCGATTCTATTTGAAGGTAAACCTATCAAAAATATTGCTCCCGATAAAATTCAACGACTGGGGTTGGTCCACGTTCCTGAAGGAAGGAAAGTTTTCGCGAACCTTACCATACGCGAAAATCTTCTTATGGGGGCCTACTATACAAGGGAAAAGAAGAGACTGAATAGCTTGTTTGGTCAGGTTTATGACATATTTCCTGTGCTCGAGTCACGCGGTCAACAGATGGCCGGAACTTTGTCGGGTGGGGAACAGCAGATGCTGGCTATTGGCAGAGCCCTGATGTCGCAACCCCGTTTGTTGATGATGGATGAGCCTTCTCTGGGGCTTGCTCCCATGATCGTAGCGGATGTGTTCAGAATTATCGAAAAGATAAGAAGCGAGGGAGTGACTGTGTTTTTGATTGAACAAAACGCTAATGCTGCGCTCAAAGTTGCGGATTACGCGTTTTTACTGGAAAATGGAACAATTATATTGGAAGGTCCCGGTTACGAGCTACTACGGAACCCTAAAGTGAAACAGGCCTATTTGGGCGGGGTTGCCTAGTTCTCTTGATAACAATCTATTTACGCGCCTTCATGTTGTCGGTTCCCCACAAGTATACGTATTGCCGCTTATACTTAAAAGGTCAGGTTTTTTGTGAATAAATAGCGGATACATACAAGAATAACTTGACTATTACGTCTTGTGGTGATAGCAAGGTCCCGGCCTCAACCTCGGGGGAGGGAGGGGCCTGTTAAACCGGTGGACCGGGGGGTGAGGAAAAACTTCTCCCCTCCGGTTTCATTTTTTTGGTAGGGGGAATGAATCCTTAAATGAGGTTATCTATTGAAATTATTGATAATATCTTAAATAGCGCAACCAGCCCAAACCGTTTTTTAACGCCCCATGCCCTGTTCCCATTTACACCTGCAGTAGCATGTCCTATATAATTTCATCTTAGCGCTTATTCAAAAGCGGATCAGACTGAAAGAGAAAAAAATGGCTCAACCTTTAAGTGTTCCAGAACCTCACAAAAAGTCCCCAAGGACGACCTTTCAAGAATACAGCGAAGCTCTAGTAGTAGCCATAATTTTGGCTATAATCATAAGAGCCATATTTGTTCAGGCATTCAAAATTCCTTCCGGCTCTATGGAGCCCACTTTACTCATCGGTGACCATATCCTGGTCAACAAGCTGGTTTATGGCATTAGGATTCCGTTCACTAGCTATAGATTTCCGGATCTTTTTCAGCCGGAGAGAGGGGACGTGATTGTTTTCGTCTACCCCGAAGATCGTACGAAGGATTTTATAAAGCGAGTAATCGGGGTCGGAGGGGACACCGTTGAGATAAGAAACAAAAAAGTTTTCATAAACGGAAAAGAATACAATACGCCTCAGGCGAGATTTAACAGCAATGTGATAATGCCGGGAGACCTCAATCCAAGAGACAACATGCCACCTCTAAAAGTCCCGAAGGGTTTTCTTTTTGTGATGGGAGACAATAGGGATTTCAGCCATGACAGTAGATTCTGGGGCTTTGTGCCTTTGGAAGATGTGAAAGGAAAAGCTTTCCTGATCTACTATTCAGCTCCGGATACGGCGCAAATCAGATGGGATCGGTTTTTTAAGGTGATTCATTAGCGCGTCAATATCTTGAATTAAAATGATGTAGTCATTGAGGTTTCCTAGATGCTTGGCCCCTGCGGTTAATCGCGTAAGTTCCGGGATTACCGAAAAACGGTAGTACAAGTATCTTCGGAAGAGTTAAACGATTAGGGTCACGAAACTGATTCAAGCCTATGGTCATAGCCTCATGTCCTAATCTGGGTTGGGGTCTGTAAGTCCCGAGCAACCTATCCCACCATGGGGAATTAAAACCAAAATTACTGTTTGTTTCATTTGGAAAGACGGAATGATGAACTCGATGCATGTCCGGGGTAACTACGAAAAGCCTCAGAATCCTATCCCACCGCTCAGGAAGCTTTATATTGCTATGATTGAACATAGCTGTTCCATTAAGCAAAATCTCGAAAAGAAGCACACCTAAAACCGGTGGGCCTAAGGCTAATATGGCTCCGGATTTTATTATCATTGAAAGCAGAATTTCAATAGGGTGAAATCGTGTACCGGTAGTGACATCGAAATCCAGGTCAGCGTGGTGAATCATATGTAAGCGCCAAAACGCTGGGGCCGCATGAAACAACACATGCTGAAGGTAAATTATGAAATCCAGGACGAGAATACTAGCTATGATATTCAGAAAATAAGGAAGCCCGAGAAAGTTCAAGATTCCCCATCCGTGTTGATCCACCCAATACGCCACACCTACAGCCCCTGCGGAAAAGAATATCCTCAGGGCGATAGAGTCTAAAAAGACAATCCCCAAATTAATTATCCATCTGCCGGTTTTTGAGACGCTCAAATGTCTTCGCGGGATCCTGGTTTCATAAAAGGCGACCACAGCGAATATGGAAATGAAGAAAAAGAACCTTATGAATGCCTCATGTTTTAAAATAAAGTCAGTTATCACACCGAAGCCTATCCCTGAAGGTTCCTGCGACCGAAAAGGACCTCAATCAAATTCATACCGAGGGGTTCTTTAATTCCGGAATCGGTGGCAGCCCTTTCTGTGAACTTGGCTTGGTCCGACCCATCTGATTTTCTCCAGGAGTCAGAATCCAGTAACATGAACGGGATTGGACCTGAACTGTGAACCCTCTTTGCGACTGGGGTCTGATGATCCGGGGCCAATAATATTCGCCAATTTTCAAATGCTTCCAGTTCCTTCAGAAGAGGTCCCACGACCCTTTGATCAAAATCTTCGATCGCTTTTATTTTAAGGTCCATCTGACCAGAATGACCTGCCTCGTCAGGAGCTTCAACATGCAACAAGACGAAATCATGTGTGCCTAGAGCGTCAATAGCGGCTTGAACCTTTCCTTCATAATTTGTGTCAAGGTATCCGGTAGCGCCGGGAACATCGATCACATCCAGACCGGCGTACTTGCCAATGCCGCGCACCAGGTCAACCGCTGCGACAACGGATCCAGTAACCCCAAATCGTTCCTTCAAGGTTTTTAACTGAGGTGGTTTGCCCTGACCCCAAGGCCATACTGAATTTGCAGGGCCCTGTCCGCGTTTCTGTCGGCGTTGGTTAACATGATGTTTATCGAGAATCCTCCATGATTTGACAATAAGCCGAAGCAATTTTTCAGAACCTTTTCCCGAAGGAAGATAATGGGCTATTGGTTCACCTGGAAAATCATGGGGCGGATGCGTGACGATGCCATCCGGTCCATCCTCCCAGACCAACAGATTTCTATAAGAAATCCCAGGGAAAACTTCAAACCCGAGTGATTCAATTTCAAGAGCCAATGATCCGATAAGGTCTTTAGCTTCGGGCGTCGAGATGTGATCGCCGCTATGATCGGCCATAATGGTAAAATTTCTGTCCAACGTAACCAGATTTAAACGAAAGGCCAAGTCACCAGGCTTCAGCTTGATTCCCATGGAAGCGGCTTCAAAAGGCGCTCTTCCTGTGTAAGTGTCGGCTGCTGAGTATCCCATCAGGGATAATGTCGCGACGTCGCTGCCAGGGGCCATACCATCAGGGATTGTTATTGATGTCCCAATCTTTCCGTTGGAGGCCATTTTGTCCATCCATGGGGTTTTGGACGACTCCAATGACGTAGGATCCGAAGAATCATCAAACGAGTCAGCCATGCCGTCAGGAACAATTATCAAGTATTTCATGTTAGAATCCGAGGACATTTAACACCTTCTTGGTATCCGGCTCGCAGGTTACCGGTTCAGTAGAAACTTTAATAGCGTTGTCAGGGTCTTTCAAACCATGCCCCGTCAAGGTGCATACGACCCGTTCTCCACCAGAGAAGAGCCCTTGAGCGCTCTTCTTGATGAGACCTGCAATGGAAGCGGCTGACGCAGGTTCACAAAAAACTCCCTCCAGCGATGCGACCATCTTGTAGGCTTCAAGTATTTCATCATCAGTAACGCTGTCAATAAGGCCGCCAGACTCATCCCGGGCCTGTTCAGCTTTCTTCCATGAAGCGGGATTGCCTATTCTTATCGCAGTGGCAATGGTTTCCGGTTTTTCAAAGATTCTACCCTGGACAATTGGAGAAGCCCCTTCAGCCTGAAAACCGATCATTTTTGGAAGACTCCTAATCTTCCCACAGTCAAAATATGCTTTGTAGCCAGCCCAGTAGGCCGTTATGTTCCCTGCGTTTCCAACCGGTAGGGAGTGATAATCCGGGGTTGTTCCAAGTGTGTCGCATATTTCAAAGGCCCCGGATTTCTGGCCTTCAATCCTGTGAGGATTCAAGGAGTTTACTAAAGTTATAGGATGTTCTTCCGAAATTTTTTTCACTATATTCAGAGCATCGTCAAAATTTCCAAGAATCTTTATCACTGTGGCGCCGTGGATCATAGCCTGAGCCAGTTTACCCAAGGCAATTTTCCCTTCAGGTATTACTACGAAAGCCTTGATACCCGCTCTGGCGGCGTAAGCAGCGGCGGAAGCGGAAGTATTTCCGGTGGAGGCGCATATTACCGCTGTTGATCCTGCTTCTACGGCCCTGGAAACAGCCATGGTCATGCCTCGATCTTTGAAGGAGCTTGTTGGATTGAGGCCTTCAAACTTCAAGAAGATCGATATCCTCGGGTTTATCTTCTCCGCGAGCCTCGGGGCTGGAATCAGAGGCGTATTTCCCTCGAGTATGGTTATGACATGTTTATCATTGGAAAAATTAAAAAAGTCGGGATACTCCCTTATAATACCTTTCCACATCATTTATCTCCATTGACCCTGAAACTTTCCACAATATCTTGGATTGAGGAGAATCAAATACAAATCCGGTTCTCAATCAAGATCTTCATCTTCGATTCTTATGATGGTCGGTGGTTCGGTAACTACATCCAAATTTCCGATTTCGTTTTTTGCAAGCCTTACATCGGCCTCTTTAGCGGAATGTGTTATAAAAACCACAGGAACCGCCCCAGCGCCAGAGTGGTCACGACGCTTTTGAACGACTGAATGGATACTAATGTTATGGTCGGCCATGATGCCCGCTATTCTGGACAATACTCCAGGTCGGTCAATCGCCTGGATACGGATATAGTAATTGGTCACCACTTCATTCATGTCAAGGACAGACTCCATTGACGCCAGAGGCCCCGGGTATCCCAGAGGAGGAACTCTTCCGGCTTTACCAAGCGTCTGGTTCCTGATCAGTTCAATCACATCACCCAGTACTGCTGATGCTGTAGGTTCACGTCCTGCGCCCCTACCATAAAATAATTGATCTCCAACCATGTCGCCACGCAAAAAAATGCCATTAAACACGCCATCGACTTGAGCAAGGGGGTGAGTTTCGGGAAGCATCGTCGGGTGTAGTCTAACCTCAACCCTGTCCCCATGACGAATTATCATGGCGAGTAATTTGATCTTGTAAGAAAATTCACGCGCCATTACTAAATCAAAAGATCCTATTTGGGTGATTCCCTCAACGTGAATATTTCTTGTGGGAGCATAAATCCCGTGAGTAAGAGCGAGAACGAGAGTCAACTTGTGAGCCGAATCAATGCCCTCTATATCTAATGTTGGATCCGCCTCTGCATAACCCAATTCTTGCGCCTTTTGGAGAGCGTGGTGGAACTCGGCGCCTGGATTTCGCGTCATCTCTGAAAGGATGAAGTTACAGGTCCCATTGAGAATCGCGAGAATCTTATCAAATTTATTGGCTATCAGACCTTCTCTAAACGACCTTAGGATAGGTATTCCGCCTGCCACGGCCGCTTCAAAAGCTATATCCGTAGAGTTTTCCCTAGCCGTCTGAAAAATCTCCGGGCCGTGTTCGGCTAATAATGCCTTGTTCGCAGTAACAACGGATTTCCCATTTCGCAGAGCTTCGAGGATAAAAGTCCGCGCAGGCTCATAGCCACCAATGAGTTCGATTACAACAGATATCTCCGGATCCCGGAGTATTTCATAAGCGTCAGTTGTAAGAATTGACCTGTCAATCTCCACTCCCCGATCGGCGTCAACATTGAGATCGGCGATTCGTTTAAGATTGATCCGAAAGCCTGTTCTAGCTTCAATGATCCCCTGATTCTCTCTCAGGATTTGAGCTACGCCACTACCGATGGTTCCAAAACCAATTAAGCCTATCGAAATCTCGTCCATAAAAGGCACCCGTTCAAATAATCCATAACGAATAGTTAAATTTAAATTTCTACCTGAACATTGAAAAATCAGCCTGGAATGTGGATTTCATTTTAAAGCCCAACTGACTGCGGTACTGGCATCTGTTCTCCCTGCGAGTCTGCGTCGTTCTTGTTGAGAAAATGTCTGATTCCACGAACAGCCTGATGGATACGCATGCGATTTTCCACAAGCGCAAATCTTACATGCTCATCTCCAAAAGGTCCGAACCCAATCCCGGGACTTACCGCAACTCTTGCTTCTTCTGTCATAAGTTTAGAAAACTCAAGTGATCCCAGATTTCTAAACTGTTCAGGTATCTCGGCCCACACGAACATCGTGCCTTTCGGTGGAGTTATGGGCCACCCACAATCCAAAAGACCTGAACAGAGCGCATCTCGACGATCCTTATATTCCGAAACGATTTCAGATACACAATCCTGATTTTCATTCAGAGCGATGATTGCGGCAATTTGAATAGGCTGAAACATCCCATAATCTATATAGCTTTTAAGTCTTCTAAGAGCATGAATCATCTGAGGGTTACCTGCAGCGCAACCAACTCGCCAACCAGCCATTGAATAACTCTTTGACAATGAGAAAGTCTCGATTCCAACTTCCTTGGCGCCGGGAACAGAAAGAAAGCTTGGAGCCTTGTACTCGTCGAAAGTCAAATCAGCGTAAGCAAAGTCATGAATAATCATGATCTTGTACTCGTGCGCAAACTCAACAATGCGTTTGAAGAAATCCTCGTCTACAACCATGGTTGTGGGGTTGTGAGGGAATGAAATGATCAACAGTTTCGGCAAAGGCCAAGTCAAACGAGCCGCAGCCTTGAGATCTTCAAAGAAATCACGGTCCGGTCTGATCGGTATATGCCTTAGATCCCCACCAGCGATAACCACTGAGTAAGGATGGATAGGATATGTAGGGGAAGGCACAAAAACAACGTCTCCTGGATTAACGATGGCCAGTACAAGATGAGCCAAAGCGTCTTTCGCTCCCATTGTGGCCACGATCTCCGAATCCGGATCCAGCTCTACGCCGTATCGTCTCTGCCACCAATTCGCAAACGCCAATCTTAATTTCGGTATACCAGCGGACGCGCTATATCTGTGATTCTTGCCGTTTTGGGCGGCCTCGATTAATTTGTCGACTATGTGATTTGGAGTTGGAATATCAGGGTTACCCATACCCAAATCGATTATGTCCTCACCAGCTCTTCTGAGCTTCATCTTAAGGTCATTGACAACCTGAAAGACATAGGGAGGTAGCCTTTTGATTCTACTAAACTCTTCCAAATTCGCCTCCTGAAAAACCCGGAATCTTTCCACTTATATGTGACAAAACGCCATTACCGAAATATGGTGATTAGAACACAAATTCTTCCCCGGCAAGAATAGCCTCCGCCTGAGGAGTCCTGACATTATTAGAATGGTATAGACAAATCCTGTCTTCAGTCAAATAATTGTCCTCAGTCGATTGACACGCCTCCACGCACAAAAGAACAGGTTCCGCCTCTTCGTGAGTATGAATCCATAGCTTGCGATTTATTTTCAAGCCCGAAAGAGCCGCTGCCCTATCTAGCTGACCTGACCCATTGGCCGGATATATCAGGCAAAATCTACCTGTGGATTTCAACAGACGTGAAGAAACCAGAAACAAATCAGTCAGTGGCATCATTATCTGATGTCTGGAGAGAGCCTTTTCACTTAATGAACTTACTCGTCCGGATCCTGATTGATAATACGGAGGGTTGGACACGACCATGTTGAATGTGTGAGGACGAAAGAAAAGATCCGCTTTTCTGAGATCTCCCCGCAACATAAATACCTTTGAGGCAAGGTTGTTGAGTATCACGCCTCGTTGAGCCCGGCCGATTAAACCTTCCTGAATTTCCAGACCTACGACTTTAACGGATGGGTTTTTCATGACCAGACCAAAAGCAATAACACCGCAACCCGCCCCTGCGTCAAGAATCAGATCTCCTTCCTGCGGTCTTACAAACCAGGTCAGGATGATGGCGTCCTCCGAGACTCGGTAACCTTTGGACGCCTGGATAACCTTTACCTTATTCCGAAAAAGGCCATCAATTGTTTCTGAGTGCTCCTGCAAAATCAATCCCGATTCATAACCACACTAAGGTGATTCATATCATTCAACCCACATTCAATCCAATCAGGATCAAAATACGTTCAACACCAATCCGGATGAGATCTTGGGATAGAAGTAAGTGGATTTGTGAGGCATTTTCTGCCCCAATTCCGCTGCCTTACGCATTTGGTCAACCCGGGTTGGGTTGAGGATAAAGCTTATTTGAACATCCCCTCGAAGGGTTCTGTTTACAGCGTCGAAAATTGAAGGGGTGTATTCTATATGATCTTCCGAGTTTTCTTTGTCCAATCCAAACACGTGCCCTAGAATAAACTCGCGAAGTATGGTCACATCCAAATGAGCAAGGGCTTCAGGAAGATCATGTGCGACCAAGGGCTGTCCACTTCTATCATTTTTCATGCTTAACAGAAAAAACTTGTTTTCTCCGTGGACAACCATTCCAAAATGTCCGCCCACGTCCAAGTATTGATGCAACTTAAGCGCAAGTTCATGAGATGACTTTTCCAAGTCATTAAGATCACAGTCCATCTCGTGAATATCAAAGTGATCTCGAAGTCTTGTCGAAAATTCGTCCATGCATGAACTATCAATGTTCTTCAGCATCCGGTGCGCGGGAAGTATTGTGAGGCCTGGGTGAGACATGGACGTGAGATAAGCCATCACGTATTTGTGCGGATACTCAGGCCCGGAAACGTTGAGATTTTCCATTTCATTACAGTAGGCTAAGGATGTCTCATATCTATGATGCCCATCGGCTATGAACAGGCTCTTATCTCCTAAGAATTCGGTGATCTCTTTAACTGTTTTTTCATCATTCAGGTTCCACGTCCTGTGAACTATGTTGTCCGAATCTTGAACTTCCTGCTCCGGTTTTGTTCTCAAAAGAGATTGGTACAGTTGCATGACAACTTCATCATGGTCGTCAAACATTGCGTGGATGGGAGTGAAATTCGCCCGGCAGGCACGCAATAATTCCAACTGATCCTTTTTAGGTCCCAAATAGGTCTTTTCGTGAGGCAGGACTTTCCCAACACCGTAATCGCCGACCTTAACCAAACCGACCAAACCGTCCAGTCTCCTCCATTCGCCTTCAGGTTCCCTGAAATCCATTTGATAAACAGTGAATCCGGGTTTTGGTCGTCTGACCAGAACATTGTCACGCATCCATTTTCTGAGCGTACTTGCGGCTCTCGTATACCTGTTGTTGTCCGCTGTGTCATTGGCGAATTGCTTGCCGAGAACCAACCTTATGATGTTATGAGGGCAGGTATTGTAGAAGAACTCCTGTTGTTCCGGAGATATGATGTCATATGGAGGAGTAATAAGGCTACTCAGGTCTTCTGAGCGATCCGGGTTGTAATGCACCATTTTGAAAGGTATAACTTCGGCCATAAACGGGGTCCTCGACGAGTCAAATCTTAACGACACGTACTCTTAATTCAGATTTTGCGATTTCTTAAATGAGGTTGAAGAAAAACCTTTATTCAAAAAATATCTTTATAGAATAACATATCATGAGCCCTAAGATCAAATCCCAATTCGGAGCGCAAAAAAAGGGAGCCTTTCTTTATGAAAGCTCCCTTTCAAGCCAGTGTTTGTCCAAAAAATCTATTTCTTGCTGTCTTTTACCTCTTCAAAATCAGCGTCAACCACATCTTCTTCATGTTTAGGGCCTGACTGAGATTGGCCAGATTCAAATCCGGCTCCACCCTCGGGGCCTGCGCCACCACCAGATGCGGACGCCTGATGATACATAGCTTCAGCCAGTTTGTGGGACGCCTGCTGTAGCTCTTCCATGGCCGTCTTTATTGCTGGGGCGTCCGAACCTTCCATAGCTGTTTTAGTCTTGGTTATGGCCGCTTCAATAGCGGTTTTAACGGATGAATCAACTTTGTCTCCGTGTTCTTTTAATGACTTCTCAGTCATGTAAATTGTAGAGTCAGCCTGATTTCTCGCATCTATAAGTTCACGCTTGTTTCTGTCTTCTTCAGCGTGCAATTCCGCGTCTTTGACCATCCTCTGAATCTCTTCTTCAGTCATTCCACTAGATGCGGTGATCTTGATGGACTGTTCCTTTCCCGTTCCGAGATCTTTAGCGGAAACATGAACAATGCCGTTCGCGTCTATATCAAACGTGACTTCGATTTGTGGCAGCCCACGTGGCGCAGGTGGAATTCCAACCAATTCGAAACGGCCCAGAGTCTTGTTGCTAGAGGCCATTTCACGCTCACCCTGCAATACGTGAATTGACACGGACGGCTGGTTGTCCGACGCGGTAGAAAAGGTCTGGCTTTTTCTGGTTGGGATCGTGGTATTCTTTTCGATAAGTCTTGTGAATACTCCTCCCAATGTTTCGATACCAAGAGATAGAGGCGTGACATCCAGCAAGAGGACATCTTTGACCTCTCCTCGGAGGACGGCGCCCTGAATCGCGGCCCCCACGGCCACAACTTCATCAGGGTTAACCCCTCTGTGGGGTTCTTTCGCGAAAAGCTCCTTCACTCTTGCCTGAACAGCCGGCATCCTCGTCATACCACCGACAAGGATAACCTCATTTATTTGATCAGGAGTCACCCCTGCGTCCTTCATGGCGGCCTTACAAGGCCCAACAGTCCTTTCAATCAAATCCTGAACCAATAAATCCAGTTTGGCCCTTGTGAGCTTCATCGTAAGATGTTTAGGCCCGGACGCGTCCGCCGTGATGAATGGCAGATTAATATCGGTCTCCATTGAAGAGCTAAGCTCTATCTTGGCTTTTTCCGCCGCTTCTTTGAGTCTTTGAAGAGCCATCTTGTCATTACGTAAATCGATTCCCTGATCCTTCTTAAATTCGGTCGCCAAGTAGTCCATCACTCTCTGATCAAAGTCTTCTCCGCCCAAATGAGTGTCACCGTTTGTTGATTTGACTTCAAAAACGCCGTCACCGATCTCCAGGACTGAAATATCGAAAGTTCCTCCACCTAAGTCAAAAACAGCGACCTTTTCTTCTTTCTTCTTATCGAGCCCATAAGCGAGTGAAGCGGCAGTTGGCTCATTGATGATCCGGAGAACGTTGAGCCCGGCTATACGGCCAGCGTCTTTTGTAGCCTGTCTCTGAGAATCATTAAAATACGCAGGAACAGTAACGACTGCGTCTTTAACTTCTTCTCCGAGGTAATCCTCTGCCGTCTTCTTCATCTTTTGAAGAATCATGGCGGAAATCTCCGCCGGGGTGTAATCACGGCCCCTGACTTCTACTGCTGCTTCGTCGTTTTTACCGCGAACTATCTTGTAAGAACAAACCTTGATGTCGTCCTGAACTTCTTTGGAATCGAATTTTCGGCCAATCAGTCTCTTTATGGCGAATAAGGTGTTTTCCGGATTCGTGATGGCTTGCCTCTTCGCTACCTGCCCCACGAGCCGTTCCCCTGAGTCTGTAAACGCTACCATCGAAGGGGTTGTACGGCCGCCTTCGGAATTTGCGATAACTACCGGATCGCCACCTTCAAGAATCGCTACACATGAATTCGTGGTTCCTAAATCTATGCCAATGACTTTTCCCGCCATTTTAACCTCCTCGCCGTTTTGGGTACTTTGGATAACTTAAATTTGTTGAAAAACATCTCAATTTGATTTAGCCGCTGTTGATACTATGACTTTCGCCGGTCTCAACAGTCGGTCTTTGTACATGTAGCCTTTCTCAAGTTCTCTGGTCACCAAGTTGGAGGGTCCATTTGCTGAAGGCTCTTGGGCGATGGCCTCATGAAACTGGGGATCAAAGCTCTTGCCTAAAGCTTCGATTTCAGTTACGCCATACTTTTTCAAAGCTTCTGCAAACATTCTCAGCACCATTTGGACTCCTTGGGTCAGAGGATTTTCCATGTCATCTTTAGGGCTGTTGCTAAGCGCTCTTTCCAAATTATCAACCACAGGTAAAAGCTCTCTGAGTAAATCTTCATCCTTATATTTCAACAACTTGGATCTTTCCTGCAGTGAACGCTTCTTGAAATTTTCTAACTCTGCCACCGAACGTAACCATCTATCCCGATTTTCTTCAGATTCTTTCAGCACTTTATCAAAAGCGCTTTCTTTCGAATCATCCAAATCCGATTTCTTAGATAGAAGATCTTCATCCACCGCTATCACGTCAGTCGACCTGTGAGGTTCAAGTGGCCCTGCGCCATCGGTTTCAACAGTCTCCTTAATATTATCGTTTTTTTTACCAACCACGTCCGCCTCCGGCAATTTTACTCAAACACTATCCTTCAGCATTATTGATAGTTGCTCTGTTCAATACTAATTTTTGACTTTTCCATCTGCCTTTCAGCCCGTTTAAGCGCCTAAAACGCTTCTTCGGCCACTTTATCTAAGTAAATAGCCCCGGATACTTCTTAAAAAACTCGAAATCCCGGTCAAATAACGCAAAATACTTCATCTGAGTCTTTCAGATGGGCGCCATGCGGTACTTTGTCAAGTGTCATGAGAACAAGAGAAGGGCTCATGCGGCAATCCGAATTGGTACTTCAAGGAGAACGTTCGGCAGGGCAGGTCCTGCTTCAGAATGGACCCAGATTTTCAGATCACGGTGTTTTGAGGCGCTTTTTTTCGGCTTTTAATTTCTCACGGTGGAAGGAGAGGAGGTTTTTCTTGACTCTGTAAAGTTTTTCAGAAAGAGAAACTTTGTATATATGCGGGTTCGAAAATCTTTTGAACTCCTGTTCAAGCGCTTCCAATTGCTGTAAAGCCCGTGTTCTGATTTCCAAAAGGGGAGGACATTTATAAACTTGCCGACCATTTCTAAAAATCGGAACCATAAGCTCCATTGTCTTAAAAGGAGGCTTATAAACCTTTTTCATATAATCGTACATGGGATGATGCGCCATAATCGGTCTTGAGTGGGGAATCGGCTCATCAATCTGAGTCAACAGATCCCCTATCATGCGGTTCCCTCCGTTGAAGAATCGGAAGATTTTCTTGACCCCAGGGTTGGTCACTTTGTTCGGATTGTGGGAAATCTTGATTCTTGGCGCAAGCTTCCCGTCTCCACGATCTACCGCCATTAGTTTGTATACGACGCCCAACGCAGGGGTTTGATAAGAAGTCATGAGTCTGGTCCCGACACACCAGATATCAATCTGCGCTCCCTGTTGTTTGAGGCTTTCAATCAACCATTCATCCAAGTCACTACTGGCCAGGATTTTTGTTTCACCAAAGCCCGCATCGTTGAGCATTTGTCTAGCGACTTTGGAATAATAAGCCAGGTCGCCGCTATCTATCCTGACGCCACTAAGCTTCTTACCCTTTAGATTAAGTTCGCGGCCAACCTGAATCGCGTTTCTGATTCCTTGCACGGTATCGTAAGTATCTACAAGCAGGACACAATTGTCTGGGAAAACGCTGCAGAACCCCCTGAAAGCTTCTATCTCATTTTCAAAACTTTCAACCCAACTGTGAGCGTGGGTGCCCTTAACGGGAATTCCGAAGAATTTACCTGACTTCACATTGGATGTCCCGTCGCATCCTCCAATATAGGCCGCGCGGGCTCCGTAGAGCGCTGCTTGTGTTCCATGGGCCCTCCTCGTGCCAAAATCGACCACTGGGGCTCCTTTGGCGGCAGTACAAAGTCTGGCGGCTTTGGTGGCAATAAGTGTTTGATGTCCAACCAGCGCCAGTAAGGTCGTTTCCAGAATCTGAGCTTCCGCAATTGGTCCTACCACTCTAATAAGTGGCTCATTGGGAAAAACCACGGTTCCCTCAGGCACTGCCCACACATCACCGGAAAAAGAAACTCCCGATGCAAGGGCTTCAAGGGCTTCCTTGGAGAAAATGTCAGTGCTTGCCAAATATTCAATATCGTCGGGATAAATAGCCAGATTGTTTATATAGCTGATGACACTTTCCAGTCCTGAGAACACACAAAACCCCCCGTCATCGGGATTTTGTCTGTAATACAAATCAAAACACGCTTGGTAATCGCCTCGCCCCAGTAGACGGTAGCCGGCCGACATGGTCAGTTCGTACAGATCCGTATCAAGTGTTAGGTTTTCCCGTCTCAGCGAATTTATGACAGGACCGGCATCCGATGATGAGATAGTTTTTCCTGAAGTTGCGTCAACTATTTGCAACGCGTCTATTTTGTTCTTTGTCTTCTTATCTAAAATTGAAAGATTCATGGAATTCAAAAAATTCCTTAGGAAAAAAGGATAGAGATAGCATCTGAAAATGGCTTGGTCGCGATACCTTTTTCAGTAATTATGCCGGAAATGAGTTCCGCTGGTGTTACATCGAACGCTATGTTTCTTGCGGCTACACCTTCCGGGGCCACCGGAACTCCACAAATACTTGTGACCTCTATCGGATCGCGCTCCTCAATAGGTATAGATTTCCCCGAAGACAAAGAAATGTCTATGGTAGACAGAGGAGCGGCGACATAAAAAGGTATGCCATGCCGACTCGCCAAGACTGCTACAGAGTATGTGCCTATTTTGTTGGCAGTATCGCCGTTGGCGGCTATCCTGTCCGCTCCGACAATAGCCTTGGTTATCTCACCGGATTGCATTATTGCCCCTGCGGTGTTGTCGGTAATTACAGTCACGGGTATTCCAAGTTTCATTAATTCCCACGCAGTGATTCTCGATCCCTGATTCAAAGGTCTCGTTTCATCAGCATAAACCCGGATTTTTTTGCCCGCTTCAAAAGCGGCTCGGATTACTCCCAATGCGGTTCCGTAACCAGCGGTGGCAAGGCCCCCGGCGTTGCAATGTGTCAGAATAACATCCCCATCCTGGAACAGACTTTGGCCGTGCATTCCTATCAGCTCACACAGCCGCCTGTCTTCAGCTTCAATTGATACAGCTTCTTGAACAAGAATCGCCTGAATATTAGGAAGGGTTGATCCTTGGTTTGTGTAAAAGACTTTTTTCATGCGTTCCAGCGCCCAAAAGAGATTTACCGCTGTAGGGACGGGTCTTGCCAATTTTGGAACAGACATGTTCAAAATGATTAGGCGCGTCTTTAGCTCTATCGACTCCAATTTCCAACATACCAAGAGCGACCCCCATGGCAGCCGCCACACCTATTGCAGGCGCACCACGAACGGAGAGCCTTTTAATAGCTTCGCAGAGAACATCAACATCATATATGTCAAGGTACTTTTCTTCTCTGGGCAGCAACGTCTGATCAAGAAGTCTTATATGGTCTTCCCGCCATTCTATAGTTCTAAAAGGATCTTGCACCTTAGTCCTCCAGAAATGGGTCCAAGTAAAAGTTCATTCATAACACTATAAAAATAGCACGCGAAAAGCGACAAGCCAAAAGGTTTACGTTCAAAGCGGAAACTTTACTTAATTATTACATATTAACAATTTAAAAAACAACATGATATGAATAAACAGTAATAAAATAGTTGCATTGTGCCATTGATGGTGCTATAGATCCTTAAAAAACACGAGGTGACAGAATGAGCCTCAGATTCATAGCATTGCTATTATTGGCCATTTCTCTTTTAGCTTTTCCTAGCGTTACCAATGTTTATTCAGATAACCTGATGGCTTTAAATGTCTGCCAGGAATTGGTAAATAACGCTCGAGCTTATGAATCTCGGGCCACATGGCACAGTAGAGTAGCGCAAGGCCTGATGCAGCAAATACAGAACATGGCTCAAATGCCGAAAAATCAGGGGACCATCCAGACTATGGACAACCTGTTTCAGCAATATGACCAGAATCGTCAGATGGAAAATCAGATGAGGCAACTCTTCCGCCAGCTATCTGATCAGGCCCAGCAGTGTATGAAAACCGTAAACTGACACTTATCCAATTTTTTCACACATTTTATGCGCCTCAATCTGATTTTTACAGATGAGGCGCATTTACTTCTTTTACCTCAATACTAGTCTTCACTATCTTCATACTTCACTAAAACTCTTAAAACTTTCTTCACAGACCGATCGATAAATTTCTTAGGTGGGAACCAAACATGCCGCAGACTTGGATCACATTGGAAATAACGGTTTCGAACAACGCGTCTGACTCGGTGTCGAATTTTCTTTTTGATATCGGCGCGGGCGGTTGCATGATCGAAGATCTAAACCTCGATCTCGTAAAGGTTGTAGGCTATCTCAGAACTGAACAGTGGTACGCCTCACAGGAGAAAGTAGAAATCTTTCTAAAGAGTCTTAAATCCTTTTTCCCCTCTATGCAGGAACCCTTGATTCAAGTAAGCCCACTAAAACATGAAAACTGGGCTATAGCTTGGCAGGACCGATTCAAGCCTATGAAAATAGGAACTAGATTAATTGTAGCCCCTCCATGGGACAAACCTGAAGACACTGAAAACAAAATTCTAATTACCATAGAACCAGCGGAAGCTTTTGGCACAGGTCACTCATGAAACTACCCAGGGCTGCTTGATTCTCCTGGAACAAACAGTTGAAAAAGTTGTCCGTGACTCGAGAGACTGTAGTGTGCTGGACATTGGATGTGGCTCAGGAATTTTGGCTCTAGCGGCTGTAAAATTGGGAGCCACCCCTGTAGTCGCTGTTGATAGCGATCCCGTGGCGGTAGAATCCGCTAAAAAGAACGCTGGTCTAAATGGGGTGGCTGAGTTAATCGAGATCAGGTTGTCAAATCTCGCCGAACTTTCACACAGCGCAGATGTGGTAACAGCGAATCTGGATTTTCGCGCCTTAACAGACGCAGCCCCGAAATTAACGGAGCTATTCCGGAAATATCTGATAATTTCAGGTGTAACTAGCGCTGATTGGCATGAAATGAAAAAGACATTCCAGAAAACAGGACTGAAGCTTGAGAAAGAAATTGTGGGGAAAGAATGGGGTTCTGGATTGTTTTCTCATGCCTGAAGGGCCATATCGACGTCATAGTGTTTGAAAGATGTTTGCAAAGCCCAAGATAATCATTCTCGGAGGCCCGACAGCCTCCGGAAAAACATCCGTGGCGCTCGAATTGGCGCGTGGGTTTAAATCTGCGGTTGTTTCTGCGGATTCTATTCAGGTCTACAGATTTTTGGATATTGGCTCAGCCAAACCGTCACGATCTGAACGAGAGAGAGTTCCCCATTACATGCTCGACATTAGATGTCCTGATGAAGATTTCTCAGCGGGAGACTACGTAAGGGAGGCTAGATCGGCAATTGCAAAAATTGTTGAAAAATCGGTGGTTCCACTTGTGGTTGGCGGTACAGGTTTGTATATTAGATTATTAAGAGGAGGAATAGCTGATCTTCCTCGGTCTGACTCCAAATTGAGGTCAAGACTTCATGGGATTGAGGAAGCGGAAGGTAGCGGAAGTCTATTTCGCCAACTGGAAATTGTCGATCCTTTATCGGCTCAAAGTATAGGCCCCTGTAACTACACTCGAATTTTAAGAGCCTTGGAGGTATTTGAATTAACAGGTAGACCTATTTCATATTTTCACAAGCAACACGCTTTGAAAGATTGCCCTTACGAAATTCTTTACCTGGGTCTCAGTCCCGAGCGTGAAAAGCTCTATCGGTCAATTGATAATCGTGTAGATAGTATGTTAAATGAAGGTTTATTAGATGAGGTAAAGAATTTATACGACAAGGGATATTCTCGAGATCTTAAATCCCTGCAATCTCTTGGTTACAGACACGCAGGGATGGTTCTTTCCGGAGAAATGGACATTTCGGAAGCAGCCTTAGTTATGAAGAAGGATACTCGTCACTACGCCAAGAGACAGTTGACATGGTTTAGATCAGAGCCCGATGTTAGATGGTTTGATCCTCAAGAAATCTCGACTATCGGGGTTGAGGTTGATAACTTTCTCGGACACTAATGGTGATCCGAGATTTTCCCCAACGAGTGAAAAACGTTTTGAACATAAAATGGTCACTCGAGGGATTATTATTTAGGGGGCGCTCAGATGCCAAAAACTCATTTTAATATTCAAGACCAATTCTTAAACCAAGTCCGTAAAGCCAGAATTGAAATTGAAGCCGCGCTGACTTCAGGCTCTTCAATAAAGGGCTTTGTTCGAAGCTTCGACAGTTTTTGTATAATAGTAGAAGATTCCGAAGACACTTATCTTGTTTACAAGCATTCGCTTTCGTTGATCAAACCGGCTGAGAGGGGAGTCAAAATCCCGGGGCTGGTCTGATAATTAATCAACAAGAGTTCGGTTGAAACTGATTGGACCCGATCATCGCGGGTATGGAATGTTCCCGGAAAATGGGAAACCGGATCTCAAAGAAAACTAGCTTAAAAACCAGTTTGTATCTCCAGTTCTATGCCAACCGGACAATGGTCCGAGCCCTCGACGTCTGTCAGTATGAAAGCGCGTTTGACAAATGTTTCCAGATCAGGACTGACAAAGACATAGTCAATTCTCCAACCTATATTTCGACTCCTCGCGCCGCTTTTCATGTCCCACCAGCTATACTGAACCAGACCGCTGTTTAACGTTCTAAACGTGTCCAGATAACCTGCGGCTATGGCCTTGTCGATCCACTGTCTCTCTATAGGCAAGAAACCGGAGACTTTGGAATTTTCTTTCGGTCGAGCCAAATCAATCTCATTGTGAGCCGTGTTCACATCGCCCAGAAAGACTATTTTTTGCCTTTGGGCTCGTAGTTCCTCTATGTAATTGAGAAAGGCGTCGTAAAAATCGAGTTTGAATTTTAGCCTTTCAGTATTCATCTTCCCATTCGGAAAATAAACGTTCAGCAATATAAATTCCCCGAAATCAAGCTGAAGAAAGCGTCCTTCGGAATCGAATTCAGGGATATCCATTCCGTGTTTCACGTCGAGAACAGGGATTTTGGAGTAAGCCGCAACGCCGCTGTATCCTTTACGGGACGCGCTACTCCAGTATGAAGCGTACCCATTTGGAGAAAGAAGATCCTCCGACAACTGGTCCTTGGTAGCCTTGGTTTCCTGAACACAAAGGACATCAGGATTTTCCTTCCGGAGCCAATCCACAAAACCTTTTTTGTGAACCGCCCTGATGCCGTTGACATTCCAGCTTAGTATCCGAATCAGCCTCGACATAGGATGAATCCTCGGAGAAAAAATGAAAAACCCGGCGCAATACGGCCGGGATCATGGTTAGGGTTTGGTGCCGAAGGCCGGACTCGAACCGGCACGAGCTTTCGCCCGCCACCCCCTCAAGATGGTGTGTCTACCAAGTTCCACCACTTCGGCTTGAGCAGCAGTATATTTATCAAACGCATTATCGTCAAGAGCAAAAGATCATGACAAATGTCCGACAGGAAAATCAGGACCCAAAGTTGAATAAACATATAGTGATAATAAAAACCAATCATTTTAAATAAAAAGATAAAATAATTCAAGTAAAAATCGCTTGACATATTAACCATAACTTTATAATCTTTTTTTAAGACGTCTCAGATTTACGTTTGTAGAGCAGTCAGTCGGTAATGTTGTCTGATATCCTATGAGTAAAGTCAAACCGATATGGATAATTGTTAAAATTGACGTGTCACTCAGCCTGGCCAAATTGCAACATTAATAATATCACCGGCAGACCTTGAGGAAATAGACGTTGGAGAAGAAAATTGCATCAACCCGTCCTTATAAAAGAACTCGTCGAATTTCTGGTTCCCCGGCAGGGAGGAGTCTATGTGGACGGATGTTTGGGCGCAGGAGGTTATGCTGAAGCTATTCTCGAGGCTTCGGGACCGGATGGCAGACTATTCGGCTTTGATATCGATGAAGAGGCGTTAAGCAGAGCCCAGGCTAGATTGCAAAACTACGGAGAACGTTTTACCGGCTGGCACGCCGGATACCAAGACGCACAGGCAATTCTGGAATCAATCGGGGTAGAAAAGGTGGACGGAATTGTGGTCGATTTAGGATTGAGTTCGGACCAGTTGGATGACCCCCTAAGAGGTTTCAGTTTCAGGTTCGCCGGTCCGCTAGACATGCGTTTCGATCGGGCCGCAGGAGAGTCTGCCGAAGATCTGTTAAAAAATATAAGTCGAGGAGAACTCGAAAAGATAATTCGCGAATACGGTGAAGAGCCTAGAGCGGCGAGAATTGCTCAGAGACTTAAGGAAAGCGCTAACAGTGGGGTTTTGTCAAATACCCAGGAACTATCTAATATTGTGCTAAGAACCATAGGCCGAAAAAGAGGCAAGATCCATCCCGCCACGAGAGTCTTTCAGGCACTGCGAATCCTTGTCAACAACGAGTTGGGAAACCTCGAAAAGGGACTCGAAGAACTCCCTGAGATATTGAACCAACACGGTCGACTAATCGTTGTGTCATACCATTCTCTGGAAGACAGGATGGTCAAAAGATCATTCAAGGAAAAATCCCGGAAGAGCGAACGCTGGCAAGTTCTCACCCCAAGACCTTTACGACCTTCCAGGGAGGAATTACGAGACAACCCTAGGTCAAGATCCGCAAAGATGCGGGTAATCGAGGCTCTGTAAACTTCTGACAAATGCAGGACAATCAATGGAAGAAACTCGACACTGGATCAGCCTCTTCAGGTGGATCAACAACAAGCAAGGAAACTGTTTCTCAAGATCAAACCCCGACATCAAGGATGTCGAGGATTATTCTATATTCTCTGGTAGGGGTTCTACTGATTTTGCTCCTCGTTGGTTTGTTCAATGTATGGACCAGAATGGCCCTTGTTCAGTTGGGATACGAGATTTCAGCGTTGGAGAATAAAAACAAAGAACTGAAGAGTCGTGCCCGAGAGCTTAGTCTTGAATTGTCATCTTTGGAATCACCTGTTGAGCTTGAAAAAAAAGCCAGGAAGCAGGGACTGAGGTTACCGTCTGTTGGCAGGATAATCCATGTTCCGGAATGAAAAACCAATAAACTGGATGGTTGTGAGAATCGCCATAGTCGCGTGCGTTTTCGCTGTCGCCTCAGCGGTGCTTATTGCGCGTGCGTATCGGCTACAGATAGTAGATTCCAATTCCCTCAAAAAAAGGGCCGAGAAACAAAGGGCCATGAACATCCATCTGGAGGCGAGAAGAGGCTTCATATTTGACAGAACTGGTGAACAACTGGCCGCAAGCCTTGAGGTCGACTCTGTTTATGCACGTCCGAGAAAATTGCTAGAGCAGTCAGAGAGAATCCAGACTGCTGATACACTTTCCAGAATCCTCGATATGGACAAAAAGGAAATTCTCAATAAACTTGATGAACCTAAACCTTTTGTCTGGATCAAAAGAAGGGTATCGCCTATCACGGCCGAAAAAGTTCGCAAAAGCAACCTGTCGGGAATATATACTGATCCGGAATACCAGAGATTTTATCCGCTCAAAAATCTGGCTTCTCACACAATCGGGTTTGCTGGGATCGATTCAAGAGGGTTGGAGGGACTTGAATTATTTTATGACAAGTTTCTCAAGACAGCGCCGATTCCTGTCACAGCGCAAAAAGATAATTTGGGACGCCGAATTATGTTCGCTGCCACGGACCGCTCTCCTGAACGTAATGATGTTCACATTACTCTTGATCGGAACATTCAGTTCATTGTAGAGCGCGAGTTAGAAGTGGCAGTGAATCGTGAACACGCGAAAAGCGGTGTCGTGATTGTATTAGACGAAGATTCAGGGGAAATTTTAGCTTTAGCGGTTCGTCCTACTTTTAATCTAAACGTTTTTGAACAGTCTGCAGCGGGCTCCCGTAGAAACAGGGCCGTGGCCGATATTTTTGAGCCAGGCTCTACGTTCAAGGTTTTTCTAGCGGCTACTGCGCTTGATCTGGGGAAGGTGAACCGGTCTGACGTATTTTTTGTGAACAATGGATTATTTCGTTACAATGGATCCGAAATTCATGACGTAAGTCCTCACAAGAACCTTACCTTTGATGAAGTACTAATTAATTCCAGCAACATAGGGGCGGTGAAGGTTTCAGAAAAAATTTCAAAAACCGAATATTACCACATGCTAAAAGAATTCGGATTTGGTTCGTTAACTAATGTTGATCTCCCTGGGGAAAGACCGGGAATACTGCCGAAACCCAGTCACTGGTCGGTTCTTACAAAAGCCAACATGGCTTTTGGGCAGGGCATCAGCGTTACGCCGATTCAGCTTGCGATAGGATTCGCCGCCGCGATAAACGGCGGAAAGCTCTACAAGCCGCGTCTCCTCAAAAGTATTACCAACGCTTTGGGTGAAACAGTCTTCGACAACCCGCCACTTCTTCTGAGAAGGACCGTAAGTGAAGAAACTTCTTCGGCGCTGGTGGACATTTTGAGAAAAACCGTGGTTCAGGGCACAGGAAAAGGGGCCTCAATTCCTGGAGTAGACATTGTAGGGAAGACTGGAACGGCCCAGAAAGCTGATTCTGCAGGAGGATATTCTAAGGAAAAATATCTCATGTCCTTCATAGGAGCTATTCAGAGCGCCAAACCTAGAGTAGTCATCCTCGTTATTATAGACGAGCCTGCCTCGGGAAATGATCGAACTGGTGGAAAGGTTGCCGCTCCTGTGTTCAAAAAAATCGCTGAAGGAATTCTGGCTTTATCTGGAAGCTCTCCCCGCTCCACGGGTCAACTGGTTGAAAACAAGGAACCAACCGCAAAGGTTATTGACACCTGTGTGGCGAGTTCTGATCCAAAACCTGGGGTGAAACCCGGTGAATGGGTAATGCCTGATCTAAAGGGTTCTGATATCAGAGAGGTCGTGGACGTTTGCGGTAAAATGAAATGCGATCTTTCGATAGAAGGAGTGGGCCATGTGGCCCGACAAAATCCGAAACCCGGTGAAACAGTTCGTGAAGGGGCCCCAATAAAGATTTCGTGTTCCGGAGGAATATATTGAGCGTGACGCTGGCAGACATCCTGAAAGTTATCCAAACCCTGGAGATCTGGGGCAACCCGGATATTAAAATTGAAGGGGTTTCTCATGATAGCCGAAAGGTGATGCAGGACTATGCGTTTGTGGCAATTACGGGAGACAAGTCGGACGGGTACGATTTTGTAGCTAAGGCAGTCGAGAGAGGGGCAAATGTTGTCATCGCGCAAAAGTTACCCCCGAGAGATTTTGATTTTTCCAAATGTGTATGGGTAAAAGTCAAGAATTCCCGCCAATGTTTGGGACCATTCTCTTCATGGGTTTACGGAAGGCCTTCAGAAAACATGAAAGTGGTTGCGATAACTGGGACCAATGGAAAAACTACCACAACTTTTTTGCTCGAGTCGATCCTTAGAACAGCAAACTGCGTCCCGGGTGTTGTTGGCACAATCTCTCACAGATGGCCAGGGGTTGAGGTGTCTGCCGCAAATACCACTCCAGAAGCATCGGACATTCAGAAAATGCTTTCCGACATGAAGAGTTCAGGTGTCACCCATGTAATCATGGAGGCGTCATCTCATGGTCTGTTTATGAGACGTCTGGATGGCTGCAATTTCGATGTGGGCGTTTTTAGTAACTTGACCCACGACCATCTCGATTTTCATCAAAATATGGAAGCTTACTATGAGGCCAAAAAAATTCTCTTCACAGAACTGTTACCTCTGTCGACCAAACAAAATGTATGTGCGGCAATAAATATAGATGACCCATATGGTTTTAGATTGGCGAACGAGACAGCGTCAGTTTCCACAATAAAATTTGGTTCGACAGATGATCCTGATATCTGTCCCACGAAGACCAGAATTTCTCAAGAGGGAGTCAAAGCGCTTGTTCAGACTCCTGAAGGACCAATTGAAATTGAGTCATCACTTGTTGGAGCATTTAATCTGTCCAATATCCTGGCTTCGATTTCAGTGAGCCTCAAACTGGGCATTCCCAAGGCTACAATTGTTCAAGGGATCAAGAATCTGAAAACGGTGCCCGGTCGCCTTGAACGGGTGGATTCAAAACTAGGAGCCATATTTGTGGATTATGCCCACACCCCTAATGCGCTCAAGAATGTCCTGCAAGCTTTAAGAGAGGTTTGTTCGGACCGCCTGATCACTTTGATGGGGTGCGGAGGGGACAGAGACAAAACAAAACGTCCGGTTATGGGAATGGAAGCCGCCGGAGGGAGTGACTTTGTAATAATTACTTCCGACAATCCTCGGAGTGAAGATCCTCTGGAAATCATAAGCCAGATAGAACAGGGCGTTTTGAGTTTTGGCTTTAGTAAATCAGTGGATGGCACAGCAAAGGCTGCCATCAAAAAAGGCTCCTATATTGTAATACCTGACAGGAGAGAAGCCATCAAGTGGGCCATAAACAGGATGGATCTTCATGATACGTTACTCTTGGCCGGCAAAGGTCACGAAACTTATCAAGAGATTCATGGAATTAGATATCCTTTTGACGACAGGCAGATAGCTCTTGAAGAGTCTCGAGATCTGGAAGCCGTTGTTTCCACGGAGCATGACTCTCCAAGATCGTTTCAAGGGGCCAAGGCTTAGCAGATGAGATCTGAAGCTGGACCATATACAGTCAACGACATTTTGGAATCTACCTCTGGGATTTTGCTTCAGGGAAGAGCGGACAGCGCTTTTGACGGTATTTGCACTGACACTAGGGAACTGGCGCCAAACGATCTTTTCGTCCCTTTGACTGGTCAGAATTTCAATGGAAACAGTTTTGTGATTCCGGCCCTCGACGCCGGGGCTGGAGGCAGCCTGGTTAATTGCGATGTTCAATTGGAAATTCCTTATCATCTCTCCGATCATGTCCTGATACAAGTTCAGGATACCCTCCGATCTTTGACCGACCTTGCATCAACCCACCGAAAAATATACCCAACCCCACTCATCGCGATTACCGGGTCCTCCGGCAAGACTACTGTGAAGGAAATGATAGGGTCCGTACTTCGAAAGCACGGGCCTGTGAGGATTACAGTTGGAAACCTAAACAATTTGATAGGCCTGCCTATGACAGTTTTGGACATACAGCGTGATCACAAATTTGCGGTGGTGGAAGCAGGAATCAACCGGGTTGGAGAAATGGATCTCCTCGCAAAAGCCGCATCACCAAATGTCGCTGTGATCACAAGTATAGGACAGGCGCACCTGGAAGGTCTTGGGTCTCTGGAAAATATCGCCATTGAAAAATTTAAACTCCTACATGGCTTGGTTCCTGGTGGTCTAGGGATCGTTCCTGAAGACAGTGAACCCCTTAGAAAGCTTATGGAGCGATTCAGCGGACGAATAGTGACTTTTGGTCAATCCAAAGGAGATTTCAAGGCTGATAATATAGAACTCGGAGTAGAAACCTCGTTTGAAATAGTTGGGCCCTTTGGACGAACGGAGATCAAATGGAAGGTGCTGGGGCTTCACAACATTTTGAATTCTTTGGCGGCCTGCGCCGCTTGCCTGGAGTTAAAAATTCCGATTGAAGATATTCGAGAGGGCCTTCAGAACTTTAGACCTCCTGCATTTAGGATGGAAGTTAAAGACCTGAGGGACTCAAGAAAACTGATTCGTGACTTTTACAACGCTAACCCGCTTTCAATGAAAGCAGCCTTGGAAGCCTTGACGTATTATCGTGAAAAACGGTCCGCCATAGCTATTTTAGGAGACATGATGGAATTGGGGGATCATGCCGCCGAGCTTCACGAAGAAATAGGAGCCTTCGCCGGTAAAGCCTGTATAGACAGGATTGTCTATATTGGAGCTTTCAGGGATGATTTTGCACGAGGATTCCTGTCTTCCGGAGGCGATGACAGCACGCTACGGCTATTTTCCGATAAGAAGCGGGCTTGGGAATTTTTAAGAGGGTCGATCAGCGATTTTCAACTAATTCTGGTTAAAGGATCTCGGGCTATGAAGATGGAATTGATCGCCGATCAAATCGAAAGGGAGATCTAGAAAATGCTGTATCACCTCCTATATCCTCTTAATGCCAACTTAATCTTATTCAATGTTTTCAGGTATATATCATTCAGGGCCATTATGGCTACTCTTACCGCCTTAATGATAAGCTTTCTCTTAGGCAGACCACTTATAGATTACCTGAGGGAATTTCAGATTGGTCAGATGGTTAGGGACGATGGTCCTCAGACACACCTTGAAAAGACAGGCACCCCCACTATGGGTGGAGTGACTCATACTTTTTGCGATGACATTTTCCTGTCTACTGTGGGCAAGGTTGGACAACATCTATGTATGGGTTGTGCTGGGCGTCACTCTTTCTTATGGAGCTATCGGTTTTCTGGACGATTATTTGAAGATCCGCAGGCAGAGTCACAAAGGCCTGAGCGGCAAGCAGAAATTAGGACTCCAGTTACTTATAGGCGGGCTGGTCGGGTTGTTTCTCTGGATGGACCCATCATTCAAGACTACTCTCGCAGTCCCCTTTTTCAAAAACTTTCATCCAGATCTTGGTTTTTGGTACCCTATATTCGCCGCCCTGGTAATCGCTGGGGCTTCAAACGCTGTAAATTTGACGGACGGCCTAGATGGTCTAGCCATAGGGCCTGTAATGATATGCGCCGCCACCTACCTTTTATTCGCTTATATTGCCGGCCACCTGAAACTGGCCCAGTATCTCCAGGTGCCATACATACCTGGATCTGGAGAACTTTGTGTTGTTTGCGGAGCAATGCTTGGAGCGGGAATGGGGTTCCTCTGGTACAACGCTTACCCGGCGGAAGTCTTTATGGGCGACGTCGGATCATTATCTCTGGGCGGATTTCTGGGAGCTGTGGCGGTAGTGACGAAACACGAAATCTTACTAGCTATTGCTGGTGGGGTCTTTGTGATTGAAGCAGTGTCGGTGATTCTTCAGGTGGCGTCTTTCAAGACCACGGGCAAGAGAATTTTCGCCATGGCCCCTATTCATCATCATTTTGAACTCAGAGGCTGGGCTGAACCAAAAGTAATTGTTCGTTTTTGGATACTTTCAATAGTGTTCGCGCTCATTGCCATGAGCACGTTGAAACTACGTTGACAGGTTACACAACCCGCTCAAAATAAGCCGGATCAATTGGCAGCCGGTTATCAAGAGCATTGAAAACAAGAAGTCGGAATTAGACGTTAATGACAATTCAGAGTCAAACAATTGCGCTAAAAGGGAACAAGTTATCGTTCAGTGATCCCGTATTGCTATTTGTTACCATACTAATACTCACCTTCGGGATAGTTATGGTGACATCCGCGAGTTTCATGATAGCTACCGCAAAATTTGGCGACGGTTTTTATTATACGAAGAGACAGGGATTGGCAATGATTGTGGGATTGGGCTTGATGTTCCTTTTTTCCAGAATCAATCCCTTTTTCTGGCGGGATTCGGCCCCAGTCGGCCTCGGCTTATCTCTTTTGCTGCTGATTCTGGTTTTTATCCCAGGAATAGGAGCTGAACTTGGGGGATCACGTAGATGGGTTCGTCTTCCTTTGGGATTTTATATTCAACCTTCTGAAATAATCAAATATGCGATGATAATATTCTTTGCTCGTTCCCTGGCCAAGAAGGGCGAAGGAGTGAAGAGTTTCGCTATTGGTTTTCTCCCACATATATTGATCATGGCCCTGGTCGTGATGTTAGCCCTAGCGCAACCCGATTTCGGCCTGGCGGTAATCATTACAACTGTGGGTTTTCTGATGATGTTTGTAGCTGGAGTCCGGCTACAGCATCTCATTGGTTCAGCCATATTATGCCTGCCTTTTCTTTTCCAGATCGGAATGAGCGCTCATTACAGGTTTGCGAGGGTAAAGAGTTTCCTCGATCCCTGGGCGGACCCTTTGAGTACGGGGTTCCAAGTGATTCAGAGTTTGGTAGCTTTTGGGTGCGGAGGATGTTGGGGAGTCGGCTTAGGAAAAGGTATACAGAAGCTTTTTTATTTACCGCAGCCCCATTCAGATTTCATCCTGGCGGTTGTTGGAGAGGAACTGGGCCTGACCGGCGTGATTGCCATAATTCTTTTATTCTATCTGCTTATATTCAGGGGGTTGATGATAGCTATCAGGGCTCAGGACACATTTCTGAGATGTTTAGCCTTTGGCATTACCGCTTTGGTAGGGATTCAGGCCGTAATTAATATGGCCGTGACAATGGGACTCACTCCGACAAAAGGGCTGCCTTTACCACTTGTATCCCTCGGTGGAACTTCACTGATCAGCAATCTTGCAGGGATCGGCATCCTTATGGCCATAAGCGCCACAGCTTCGGCCAAAAAAGAAGGAGAACGCCGATGAAACTTGTTCTTGCCGGAGGAGGCACAGGCGGTCATCTTTTTCCTGCTCTCGCGATAGCTGAAGCTCTCAAGTCGGAAGATCCTTCATCTGATGTCTTGTTTGTTGGAACCAAAAGAGGAATTGAAGCAAGGTTGATTCCTCAGACAATTTTCCCAATCAAGTTTGTCTCCGCTCGAGGAATGATGAGGACAGGGATTTTCAATTTCTTTCGCGCTGGTGTTGAGATCCCGATTGGGATCATTCAATCCTTCAAAATCATCAGTGACTTTAAACCAGACTTTGTCCTGGGAGTTGGAGGATACGCATCCGCTCCTACTTTGGCGGCCGCCCTGATTTTGAACATCAAAACTGGAGTCCAGGAGCAGAATTCCATCATGGGCGCGGCCAATAGAATGTTAGCCAAATTTGTCGATAAAATTTTCATTTCATGGGAAAACACAAAACCTTCAACCCCGCCGGAAAGAACATATTTAGTGGGTAATCCAGTCAGGCAGACTTTGCTTGAGGAGCCGGAGTCCATTCCAGGAAATTCGGACAAATTCAAAATATTGATCTTTGGGGGCTCCAGAGGAGCAAACAGTCTCAACCTGGGTATTATTGAACATTTGATTCAACTCAAGCCAAAAAAGGAGCAAATCAAAGTTGTTCATCAAACGGGATCTGAGTTGTTCGAAAAGGTCAGGGAAGCGTATCAGGAAGCGGGGATTGAAGCAGAGGTAAAAGATTTTATAACAAACATGGGCTCATATTATTCATGGGCGGACCTCGTCATTTGCCGAGCCGGAGCGAGTTCCCTAGCTGAAATCACTGCAGTGGGCAAGCCTGCGATAATAGTTCCTTTCCCATTCGCCGCGGAAGACCATCAAACTAAAAACGCTCAATGGCTGGAAAGCAGAAATGCGGTCAAAACAGTTAAAGACTCAGACCTGAAGGAGGGCGCTCTGATTATTAAGATAATAGAACTGATGGAAAATCCGTCAAGTCTTGAATCAATGGCGAAAAACGCACGAATGCTTGGAAAGCCTAACGCCGCAAGGTCCATTGTGATCGAAATACTCAAGGATAAAAGGTTAGCTGCGTGATTGGGACATTATTCAAAAAGGTCAGAGATGTTCATTTCGTCGGCATCGGCGGTGTAGGGATGAGCGGAATCGCGGAGATTCTCCTCGCGCTCGGATTCAATGTAAGCGGATCGGATCTGCAGGAGTCTCCCACGGTAAAACGCCTCAGATCTCTAGGAGCGCAGGTTGGTGTCGGCCATCGCAAAGAACATCTCGATAAAGCGGATGTGCTTGTCTATTCGTCAGCCGTAGCCGAAGACAATCCAGAAGTAGTAGCGGCCAGGGAAAGAAGAATCCCCATTATCCCCAGAGCCGAAATGTTGGCTGAACTCATGAGGATGCAAACATCTGTAGCTGTTGCGGGCATGCATGGGAAAACGACGACAACTTCCTTGATAGCCTCGGTAATGTCACATGCCGGTTTGGATCCGACCGTAGTAATAGGGGGTAAGCTTAATGCTCTTGGAGGAGGCGCTCATCTTGGTCAGGGTGATCTCCTTGTCGCCGAAGCTGATGAATCCGATAAATCGTTTCTCAAGCTCTTTCCGACCATAGCTTTGATCACAAATATAGATCTCGAGCATATGGACTGCTATTCGTCCATAGAAGAAATAAGATCAACGTTTCTGGAATTTATAAATCGAATACCATTTTACGGCTGCGCTATCGTCTGCCTGGACGACCCACAGGTACAGAGAATCATCCCGTTAATTTCCAAGAAATTCTTGACTTATGGGCTGTCTTCGCAAGCACGAATCAGGGCGTCCAAGCCTAGGCTGGAAAAAGACGGATCTGTTTTTCAGGTTTATCGGGAAGATTCCTTGCTGGGTGAAATAAGACTGCCTATGCCCGGAATGCACAACGTCGTGAATTCTCTCGCCGCTGTGACTGTCGCGGAACTCTTCGACGTTCCTTTCGCCACTCTGAAAGAAGCTCTGGAGTCTTTCCCCGGAGTCCAAAGAAGATTCACGAAGCGGGGCGTTGCCGCTGGGGTAACTGTAATTGACGATTACGGGCATCATCCCGCCGAAATCAAGGCGGTGCTACTCGCGGCAAGACAAATGGCGGACAGACGCATAGCCGTATTGTTTCAACCACATAGGTATTCCCGTACTCAGGCTTTGTTTGATGATTTCCTTACAGCCTTTCACGATGCCGATCTGCTCTATGTCATGGATATATATCCCGCAAGTGAAAAACCGATCGAAGGCATTACTGGCGCGAAATTGTGTGAAGGAATTCGGTCCAGAGGACACAAGACTGCCCGTTTTTTGGGAGAAAGATCCGAAATCGCCGTGCAAATAGCTGGTGAACTTGAACCTGGAGATATGCTGATAACGTTGGGAGCCGGAGATGTCACAAAAATCGGCCCTCAGATTCTGGAACAACTTGAGAAAAAAAGAGGCGCCTCTAGTGAAAACTAGCGAAATCAGAATTCAGCAGATTAGAGCCATAACGGGAGAACCCCCTTTGACTGGAGTTCCCCTGAGACACCTGACCTCCTTTCGCGTGGGAGGACCTGCGGACATGGTTGCGTTTCCACGAGATCCGCAGTCTTTGTCTCGTCTGTTGACCTTCTGCGAGACAGAAGGCATTCAGCATTTTATGCTTGGGGCCGGTACAAACGTACTGTTCCATGACGACGGTTTCCGCGGATTGGTAGTGTCTGGACTTCGAATGAAAACTCTAAGTTTTGAAGAGAAAGAATCCGGTAAAAATAAAATTATAGCGCAGGCAGGAGTACCTCTGCCGCTAGTCGTTTCAAAGGCATGTCGTTCAGGTCTTACAGGTATGGAGTCCCTTTGGGGTATCCCCGGTTCGGTCGGGGGATCAGTGGCGTGTAACGCTGGCGCAGGTGGGGTTTCCATGGGGGATCTAATCACAGAGCTTAAACTGGTGGATGCGCTAGGTTCAAGAACAAAGCTGCTAAAAGGCTATTTTTCTTATGGTTACAGGAAGTTGGATTTGCCGTCCGGCTCAATAGTCTTAGAGGCCGGCTTTGAACTTAGCCCTGGAAAGTTTGATGAAATAGGCAAAAAACTTTCGGAATTTAGGGCCCACAGGAAACTGTCTCAACCTCGAGGATTTCCGAATGCAGGCTGCATATTCAAGAATCCTTCAACTGCAATGCCGGCAGGGGCTCTTATTGAAAAACTTGGATTCAAGGGCTTTGAATGCGGAGGCGCTTCAGTTTCAAATGTTCATGCGAACTTCATTATTAACAGGAACAAGGCGAAAGCCTCAGATATTCTTAAACTAATAAATGCAATCAGCGAAGCCGCTCACGAAAAAGCGGGCATTGATCTTCAACTCGAGTTACGAATCGTTCATTCGGATGAAAAAAATGTCTGAAGCAGCGCTTAAGGCGAATCTGCAAGCCAACGATATTCCCGGTTCCGAGAAGAGCAAACCCCCTCTGCTCTGGAACCGCGTGGCTTTGAACGTGCTGTTTTGGACTGGTATATGTCTGGACATATTTATGGCGCTCGTCCTGACGTATCTTGTTGTCGTTCGATCCTCATACTTCAACCTTAGCAAAGTAGACGTTTATGGAAACCATAGACTGTCAACTGAAGAAGTTATTGAAACAACGAAAGTCGAGAAAGGCGTAAACCTTCTTGATATTGATCTTGAATCAATAACACAAAGGTTACGTCATCACCCGTGGATTCGGGAGGGAGCCGTTTCCAGGCGATTCCCCGGCCAGCTCGTTGTCGAAATTGAAGAGAGGATTCCCCGAGGTATAGTTGCCAGTGAAAAGCTGTATTACATCGATGAAAACGCCAGAATATTTACACGGATTCTACCCGGTGATTCGGTAGGGCTACCTTTGTTTACCGGTATAAGACCGGATGAATTGCGCTCAACCCCTAAACAAATTCAGGAATCACTGCTGTCAGGGCTCAAGCTGACAGAGCTTCTCGATAGGTCCGGTTCGGAAATAAACATCAAGGACATAAGGGAAATCAACATTGGTCATGATGATGGACTGACGTTAAAAATGAATTCAGGACAGGTGATTATTTTTGGTAACTCAGGTTTTGAGACCAAAATAGCCAGATATGAACGACTGAAGAGATTTCTTAAAAACAGGGGTCAATGGCGAAACGCACGGATAATTAACCTGGATTTTGAAGATCGAGCGATTGTTCGGTCTTCTGAAGATCCGCTTCTGCAGGGGTAATAAAATGTCAAGAAGCGATAACATCATTTGCGGTCTGGATGTCGGGACCACAAAAATTTGCGCCATTATTGGAGAGTTAAACGCTGATGGCGTGGTGGACATCATCGGAGTTGGAACTTCTCCATCTAGAGGTTTACGCCGTGGCGTAGTTGTCAACATTGACCTCACTGTTTCCAGCATAAAAAAGGCTGTTGATGACGCCGAACTTATGGCTGGTCGCCGAGTGGAGACTGTGTTAGCGGGAATTTCCGGCGGACACATCAAAGGTATAAACTCCCATGGTGTAATAGCCATAAAAAACCGGGAAGTGACCACGCAAGAGGTATCAAGAGTAATCGACGCTGCAAGAGCAGTTGCGATACCTCTGGATCGAGAGGTAATTCATATTTTGCCGCAGGAATTTATGGTTGATGACCAGGGCGGCATAAGAGAACCGGTAGGCATGGCCGGTGTTCGCCTCGAAGCCAAGGTTCATATCATAACAGGAGCTGTATCTGCGGCGCAAAACATCGTGAGATGCGCTCACCGCAGCGGTCTGATAGTGGATGATCTGATCTTGCAACAGATGGCGGCTTCTGAAGCGGTACTGTCTTCTGACGAGAGAGAACTGGGGGTCGCCTTGATCGACATAGGGGGCGGAACCACTGATATCGCTGTCTTTATTGAAGGAGCGATTCAACACACTGCTGTTATCCCTGTAGGAGGTGACCAACTCACCAACGATATAGCCGTAGGGTTGAGAACTCCGACAGGAGAAGCTGAGAAAATAAAGAAGCGTTATGGTTGCGCCTTGGCCACGCTTGTAAATCGCGATGAGACAATACATGTGCCTGGAGTCGGAGGCCGGCAACCTCGGGTGTTGGCAAGATCAGTTCTAGCTGAGATAACCGAACCCCGCTTGGAAGAGATAATAGGATTGGTAAGAAGAGAACTTGAAAAGTTCAACTTGTTGCAGGCCGTGGCATCCGGAATAGTGCTCACTGGGGGTAGTGTCGCCATTCAAGGTATATCGGAACTGGCGGAACAGTTGTTTGATATGCCGGTTAGACTGGGCTACCCAACCGGTGTGAGCGGGTTGGTGGATGTTGTGAACTCTCCGGTGTATGCCACGGGTGTTGGACTGGTTCTCTGGGGAGCGAGGCACGGATGCGCTGATCTAAGCTCTGCTTATGAGTCTGGTAAGGTTTTTAACAGAGTTTTTGAAAAAATGAGAAAATGGTTTACTGAAGCTTTTTGAATCTGAATATCATGAATTTTCTGGCGAAAAGTCTTGGCTCGTGGTATGCGAATTCCGGTCCGTAATGTCCTGACCGGACCGAGCGTCACCGTTCGGGTTCTTGAGAATTGGATTAAGACTCGACGGTCTGGAAGGTTTTGGTTGATTTTAAATAGAGGAGGCGCCGGCTTATGCTGGACTTTGAAATTGAATCTAACCGTAGCGCATTAATAAGGGTTGTTGGAGTTGGCGGTGGTGGTGGAAACGCCGTTAATAACATGATTCGCGCCGGTTTGAGTGGAGTGGAGTTTGTTGCGGCGAACACCGACGCTCAAGCGCTCCAGCACAACCAGGCTCCACTTAAATTACAGATTGGCAGGCAACAAACCCGAGGACTTGGAGCCGGAGCGGACCCCGAAATTGGCCGTATAGCGGCCAATGAGGATTATGAAGCCATAAGAGACGCTTTGGATGGGTCCGATATGGTCTTTATCACAACGGGTCTGGGTGGTGGCACAGGCACAGGCGCGGCCCCTATAATAGCCAGAATCGCCAGACAGGAAGTAGGCGCCCTCACCGTAGCGGTGGTGACCAAACCATTTCTGTTTGAAGGCAAGAGGCGCATGCGCCAGGCCGAAGAGGGCATAGAAACACTCCGCAGAGAAGTTGATACGCTTATCATTATCCCCAACCAGCGGCTGCTTTCACTCAAAAAAGACATCTCATTTCTTGAAGGTTTTAGAAGAGCCGACGATGTTCTTATGCAGGGCGTGAGAGGCATTTCAGACTTGGTTACCATAAACGGTCTGATCAATCTTGATTTCGCGGATGTTAAGACCATCATGCAGGAAAAAGGTGTGGCGCTCATGGGCACAGGCTCAGCCACAGGCGAAGGGCGTATTGAAGAAGCAACAAGAATGGCTATTAACAGTCCGTTGCTTGAGGACGTTTCCATGTCCGGGGCCAAGGGAGTATTAATAAATATTACCGGGTCATCAAACATGTCTCTAACTGAAATCAACGACGCTGTCTCCATAATCCAGAGTGAAGCCCACGATGACGCGAATATAATATTTGGAGCTGTAATAGACGAAGACATGGGAGACGCCGTAAACGTAACGGTGATCGCCACCGGTTTTGGACGCAGCGAGAGCGGTTTGATGGACAAAACAGATTCTCTCCTTTTTCCGAAGTCTCCAACCCCGTCAACAGATGAAAATAAAATTGAACGATCAGTGGCCAGGACGATCATTCCCAACGAGCCCAGGGATTCCCAGATTCCCGCTTTCATTAGAAAGAGCCAGAGAGAAAAGGGGAGTCGGCATTTGAACGTAGTTGATGATTTCTCAATTGACGGCGAAGAAGATCTTGATATCCCCACCTTCCTACGAAAACATGCCGAATAGGCTGTCAAGAGTCTTTAATTATAGGTCAGGGGGGAGCCCCATTCCCCCTGACAGTTCGGAAAGTTTTTCTCCGGGCAAACTTCATTTACTAAACATTTGTCATCATCAAAGATGAGGCAAAGAATTAATACTAAGCCTAAACGCCACAAATTTGGCGACCGTTCGCCTATAGCGCTGGTTTTCCCGAATACGCGAAAAGTTGGGTTGAGTAATCTGGGGTTCCAATTCTTGAAGAGTATATTGGAACAATCAGGAATATTCGCCCCTGAGACTTTCTTTGTAGACGAACAGTTTTTGAAACGGCCAACAGACTTGACTTCCCGCGTTTTGGAAGGAGATCGGGCCTCACTGAAACGCTTCCCGATAATCGCTTTCAGCATCCCATTTGAAAATGATTACTGGATTGTGCCCAGGACGTTGATCAGCGCCGGGATCCCTCCGTTAAGAAAAGACAGAGGCTCTCTGGACCCCTTGGTCCTGGCTGGAGGCGTTTCGGTATCGATGAATCCTGAGGCGCTGGCTGAATTTCTCGATCTTGTCTTTGTCGGTGAATTGGTAGGGGCCATAGATGATCCCAATGGATTATGGGTTCTGTTAAAGGAGTTTTGCGAGTCAAGATCGGCCACCAGAGACCGACACGAATTTTATAGAAATTTCAAGGATGTTCAGGGGGTATACGTTCCTGAAGCCTACAATTTTAGGTACAAAGATGACGGAACAATATCAGTTATTGAGCCCGAGCCGGGTTTTCCAGTAAGGATAACCGCGGTGAAAAGATTGTCTCCGCTGGATGTTCCTCCACTCATCATACTGGATGAATTCCCCACGGAGTTCAAAAATTCCTGTTTGGTCGAAATCAATCGTGGGTGCGCCAGGGGCTGCGGATTCTGTTCAGGAGGTTGGATTCATCGACCGGTGCGCCATTTTAAGTATGACAGTGTAAAAGATGGCCTTGTCCAAGCAATCAAGGCCAACAAGACCATTGGACTGATTGGTTCAGATCTGGCTTCTCATCCGGACCTGCTAACTATGCTTAACGACATCGCTGATCAGGGTGGAAAATTTTCACTTTCATCGATACGGCCGGAAGGTCTAAATGATAAAATAATAAAACGTATTGTGGAATCAGGGCAAAAGACAGCTACGCTCGCGCCCGAAGTCGCTTCGGAACGCTTGAAACGGGTCATAGGAAAACCAATTCCTAACAAACTCTTTTTTGATCTCATCGAAAAATTGGTTCTAGCAGGCGCTCCCAATCTCCGATTCTATTTTATGATCGGTTTACCTACTGAAACAGAAGAAGACGTGAAGGAAATAATAGAATTTGTCCTTGAGTCGAGAGAAATTTTCCTCAACTCTTCCCGAAAGATGGGGAAAATAGGACGAATAGGTATCCAGTTAAACGCATTCGTGCCGAAACCCTGGACTCCTTTTCAATGGATTGCGGCCCTATCCAAAAAGGAATGGGATCATCGCATAAAAATAATTGAAGCTGGATTGCGAAGCGTCAAAAATGTCGTCGTCCGGCACGAATCTACCCGTATGTCCGAGATCCAGGCGGTCCTAAGCAGGGCTGACCGCAGAATTTTCAGTGGCGTAAAACTGATGGCCGAACAGGGTAAGTTAGGCATGTCATGCTTTGCAGGAGCCGACCCGGACGTTAAATTTTACTCTGAACGTTTGCGAGGATCAGAAGAGATTTTCCCGTGGGACGTAGTAGACCACGGGGTTCCCAAAGAGATCCTTCGAGCAAGATTCGAGAAGGCCATTTCATCGGAAAAGGATATTTGACGATGTACTTACCGAAAATTGATCGAAATAGATGCAAGAGACATTACTTTTGCGCTAGAATATGCCCTAAAGAGGTTTTTGAGATCGAGAACGAGGAAGTTCAAGTGTCAAATCCTTCTGCCTGCAACGGCTGTGAGGCCTGTGTGGCTGAATGCCCTGAAGATGCTATAATCGTGACTGAAACGTGATATAATATTCGATGGTTCTTGATTTGATGTGGTAAGAACACCTGAACAGATTAATAAGTCACTGCGATCGATAATCAACCAAAATTTTTATGTGCGGGAGCTTAGTCATGGAACAAAAAAATTCAGTTGTGGGAATTTACAAAAGCCACCTGGAAGCTGAACAATCCGTAAAGGAACTTCAAAAAACAGGGTTTGACATGAGCAAGCTATCCATAGTGGGTAAAGATTACCACACTGAAGAGCATGTGGTTGGCTATTATTCCGTCGGTGATAGGATGAAAGCGTGGGGGAAACTGGGAGCCTTTTGGGGTAGTCTGTGGGGGCTCCTGTTTGGGGCGGCGTTCTTTTTTGTTCCAGGTATAGGTCCGGTGGCCGTAGCCGGTCCACTAGTGAGCTGGATTGTAGCAGCCCTGGAAGGAGCGGTTGTTGTTGGAGGCCTCAGCGCTTTGGGAGCTGGGCTTTTCAGCATGGGAATTCCCCAAGACAGCATCATAAAATATGAAACTGAACTGAAAGCGGAAAAATTTTTGCTAATTGCTCACGGAAATGTAGAGGAAATCAAAAAAGCCCAGGTGATCCTGGAAAAATCTTCGGCTGAAGAAGTGCGCCTGCACACTTCCAATCAAGCCGCTGAGTGAGGAGATAATTTAATTAGATATGGGGTCGTAACCCATTAATTTCAGCGGCCAATTATTCATTAGTCAGCTCGATTGGAACCATTCTGACGCATATCAGGATATGGGCGTATTTATTGATGTTGGTTTCTGTGGTGATGGAGCCTCTTGTACATGCAGAGTTTCTCCTATGGAATATTCCCGTCAACTCATCTTCTATCGCCGAATATCTATAAGGCTTTTAGGTCGTGAGTAGCGCCTCTCACCAATATTCCGGCAATCCTGTTCAACTTGGTGTCTCTTTTGAATTACCCATCCTTTCAGGCGCGAAAGAATTGTTGGCTGTCTCGGCGATGTGAATGAAGAAACGTGAACGCTGAATTAGAACGGCCAAATAGTTTATACCCTGGCGCAACGGCTAGTCCAGGAAGAGAATGCGAGTGAGCTTGAGAGGGTATAAGATAGATTGAGACAAAGGAGGTCAGCACGAGCGTCAACATGACAGCAGTTCTTGAAACCACCGCCAAGCGTCTGTTTCCTGACAAGACGCTGGAACAGGCGCTCGCTCAATTGTTGTTGGAGCGTGCTCAGAAGAATCTGATCAAGTATCAAAGCATGTCGCGTCAGTTTGAGGCGAAGTATAACGAGAGTTTTGAAGACTTTAGGCAGAGAGTCTTGAACTCCGAACCGGATTTTGCTGTTGAACAGGACTATTTTGATTGGGAATTGGCGATTACAGGCATCAGCGATATGAAAAAGGAAATCGAGCGCCTATATGATCTTGGAGAGCAATGATGAATGTCTCCGATCTGCTGGTTACCTTGCGGTAGGAAAAAGCGCTTCGGGTTTATATTCGCCGGGTGGATTTACTTGAACAAACCCAGAGTTTACTCAAGGCGCGATTACGCATAGCGCCTGAACTCTTTATCCAGGTCTATCGCAATGACCAGTTTGATACGCTGAATTTGGTTCTGATTTATAACGGGCAGCGACTATACGGTCGGGATCGATTGGGTGGTGTATGGCATAGTCGTGACATCACTGCCCCTGATCAACACGACAAAAGTCCTGAGGGACAACGGCCACTTACACTACCCGAGTTTTTGGACGAAGTGGAAACTATTCTGGCGGAGAAGGGATTGCCATAGCCAGACTTACTACAGGCTGGATCAACAGCAACTGGCCGTCGAAAATCTGACCGGACTGATCGTCATCGACGAAATCCAGCGCATGCCGGATATCTTCCCGCGACTATCAGCTATTGGTAATTTCTCTAAGTAATTCAATGTCTTCGAGCATCATGCCTGCGCCTCTAACGACAGTTGTCAATGGATCGTCAGGCACGACAACGGGAACTCCTATTTCACGCTTAATTCTTGCATCGAGGTTTTTCAAAAGAGCGCCCCCACCGGTAAGCACTATTCCCGTATCAATTATATCCGCCGCCAACTCCGGCGGACACTGCTCGAGGGCTGATTTGACGCTGTCCACGATGGTGTTGACTGAATCCATGATTGACATGGCGATTTCACTGGAGTTTATGGTAATGGTTTTGGGTATCCCGTCCATTAAGTCTCGACCTTTGATATCAATTTCATCTTCCTGATCATCTTCAATATAAGCCCGACCAATGAGTATTTTGATTTGTTCCGCGGTTGAGGCGCCAATCAGTATACTGTAATTTTTTCTTACAAAGTTCAGGATGTCCGAATCCAGTTTGTCGCCAGCAATTTTGATCGAATTACTATAAACGACTCCAGTAAGGCTGATAATTGCGACTTCTGTCGTCCCCCCGCCAATATCCACAATCATGTTGCTCATTGGTTCGGTAACAGGCAGTCCTGCGCCCATTGCCGCAGCCATGGCCTCTTCTATCACAAAGACCTCGCCCGCTCCCGCATTCAAGGTAGCGTCTCTCACAGCTCTTCTTTCTACAGGAGTTACACCGGACGGAACCGAAATTATGACCCTGGGGCGGACAAAAGCCTTTCTGCCGTGAGCCTTCTGGATAAAAAATTTCAGCATAAGGCTTGCGATTTCGAAATTGGCTATGACACCGTCCCTCAAAGGTCTGTAAACTTCTATGGATTCCGGTACCTTTCCAATCATCTTCTTTGCGTCAGCGCCAATCCAGACTTCCGAAATTCGCTTGTCTCTTTTTCTAATAGCTACAACTGAAGGTTCATCGACCACTATGCCGGAACCGCGGCTATAGACCAGGGTATTGGCTGTACCCAGATCTATGGCCAAATCTCTTGAGACCCTTGAGGCTATAAAGTTGAACAGCATCTAAATTTCGATCCGGACATTCTGGAAAGTAAAATCATAAAAAAGACAGGGAGGCGCCGAACGCGACATTAACCAACCAGCGGGCGGGACTTTCCCTAAATTCTGCAAAAAAACTGAATTGACACTATTTCAGAGCTTGACGTCGATTATTGAATTGCGTTTGAGTTCGTCAATCCATTCTTTCATCCGTGATTGTATCAATTCGGTTCTTAGAATGGTAATGACTTTATTGCGAACCTTTGAATAATCTTTGATTTCCTCAGGGGTCAAAATACCCAAAGATTTAATCTTCTTTGAATCTTCAGGAGAGATGTTTTGATTAACTTCCGCATTCATACTCTCTTGTTCACGTTTTTGAGCCGTCTGCGATTTCTTGGCCGCTAGTCTTTTTTCATATTCCTGTTTCCAGCGTTTTTCGAGTTCTTTGCGCGTTTTTTCGGGAATAGGGAGACTTTTTTCCTGGCGATTCTTCGCGTCATCAAGATAAAACATAAGAACCGAATCAGCGGTCCTCAGGGGAGGGGTCATATCTCCGACTTTCATGTGTTGGACCATTTTCTGGAGTTGCGGAACCATGTCCTTGTAATCCATGAATCCGAGATCACCTCCATTTTTAGCCAAATTATCCTGAGAATATTTCTTGGCCAGTTTACCGAAATCCTCCCCAGTTTGAGCTTGTTGGTATACCGTTTTGGCCGTCTCCATGACTCGGTGGACATCTTTAGGTTTTTTCTCGCCTCCAACTTTCAGGGTTATTTGGCGAAGCCTAACCTTTCCTCCAAGAAAGACCTTTTCTTCGGTAGGAATATTAGGTTTGGATTCTTCTTCAGGCGGCGCGGGAGCAGCCATGCTCTCGAGAAGCTTCTGGTACTCCTGATTAATTTCAGATTCATGCTTCTTGTAATATTTCTCGGCGTCTTCCTCACTAATGGGTGTTTTTCTGGTGACCTCCGAATCAATCAGTTTGGTCAACCGGTATTGACGAGTCATCAACTGTTTGTAGTCCGCGAAACTAAGTCCGTTAGCCGCGAGGAAAAGCACGAACTGTTCATCCGTCAGGTTGTTACGTTTCTTTATGGAATCTATGCTCGCGTCAACGGCTTTATCATCCAGAGTGATTCCTTTTTTCGTGGCTTCTTGTTCCAAAAGGTGAATGACTACGAGTTCATCCAGAATTTCTCTTTCCGTCGGCCATTTTCCAGGGGGGACAATACCCAGAGGCAAATTCACCAAACTTCTTATCAATGGCTGTTTCTGTTTTTTTACATCAGACTCCAGGATCACGTCTGAGTTTACTATAGCCGCTATCCTATCCGAGTAACCAGCGGCGAGAACCGTTTTCTGAAAGACGAAAAAACCAAAAACGGAATAAAGACAAATCAGGATAAACTTAGATTTCATTGTTTTGTTCCAAAAGCTCTTTTTTTAAAGAATTTATATTTGACTTTAGATTCTCCAAGTTGCGTCATCGTGTTAGCGCGATCAATCTCCGGTTCGTTTGTCAAGGCCATTAAATCTCGCAGCACGCTCAAACTTGCGTTAGCTCTTTCCGTAGACTCAATAGATCCTATCTGATACAAGATTTTGTCTCCGGGCGCCAGACGAGATTTTGGTTTTTTCTGAACCCATTGAATGAGAGGTTCCGGCTTCACGTTAGTTGACGAATCGAAAGATATGATCAACTGTCCCTTACTATAGTCCAGTTTCGAGACGCGAAGTTCTTTCATGATTAGCCGAATAGCCATAATAATCAACAGCGAGTTCACCTGCGTGGGTGTTCGGCCGTACAGATCAACTATTTCTTCTTCAATTCCATCAATCTCATTTTGACTGGAAGCTCTCGATAACCTCTTGTAAAAATTCATTCTCTGGTTGGCTTCAGGTACATAATCGTCAGGGATGTACGCCTCAATTTTGAGATTTATCTCCGGATCAATTTTGGTTTCCGGTTCCTCACCCTTTATTTCCAGAACCGCTTCTTCGAGGAGTTGAAGATACATTTCATAACCGACCTGATTAACATGACCGGATTGAGAAACCCCAAGAATATTGCCGGCCCCCCTAATTTCCATGTCTCGCATGGCAACCTTGAAGCCTTGTCCCAGTTCTGAGTGTTCCTGAATTACCGCCAGCCTCTTTACAGCGTCATGGGTCATAAGTGTTTCCGGCGGTGTTAGCAAATAAGCGTAAGCTCTAACACTTGAACGGCCAACCCGACCTCTCAACTGATACAAATCCGCGAGCCCGAAAGTGTCGGCGCGCTCGATGATTATAGTGTTTGACCTGGGGATATCCAAACCAGATTCAATTATACTTGTACATACAAGAACATTGATTTTGCCGGTGATGAAATCTATCATGACCTTCTCAAGTTCATTGTCCGTTTGTTGCCCGTGCGCTACGCCTATCCGGGCTTCGGGAACCAGTTTCTGCAGCGCTGAGCCTCGTTTATAGATGCTCTGAACCCTGTTATGCAAATAAAATACCTGGCCACCACGGTTCAATTCTTTGATTATGGCTTCCCTAATTACGCCATCAGATTGCTTGAGAACATGAGTCCTTATTGCGTGCCGGTTTGTAGGAGGAGTTTCTATTATGGACATATCTCTCATCCCGGTGAGAGAAAAATTCAGTGTTCTTGGAATTGGGGTAGCGGTGAGAGTCAAGATGTCAACATGAGCCTTGTATTTTTTGATCCGTTCCTTATGGGCGACTCCGAATCTCTGTTCTTCATCCAACACCAATAAACCGAGATCTTTAAAGTTAACATCTTTTTGAAGAAGCCGGTGAGTTCCGACGATCAGATCGACTTTGCCCTGTTCAAGTTTTGTCAAAATTTCTTTTTGTTCTGTAGTGGACCTGAAGCGAGATATCATTTCCACATTTATTGGGTAACCTGAAAAGCGCTTGGAAAAAGTGTCGAAATGCTGTTGAGCGAGTACCGTAGTTGGAACCAGCACAGCAACCTGTTTTCCGTCCATCATGATTCGGAAGGCGGCTCTTATGGCTATCTCCGTCTTCCCATAGCCAACATCGCCGCATATTAAACGATCCATCGGACGATCTGAATCGAGAGATTCCATTACCTCCTGGATGGCTTTGGCCTGGTCGGGGGTTTCTTCGAATTCAAAAGACGCCTCAAATTCAGCCAGACTCTGGTCACAAGGAGCGTAAGGAGGCCTCGTCGTGACCTGTCTCCTGGCGTAAATTTCAAGTAATTCCTTGGCCATTTCACGAATGGATTTCTTGATCTTGGCCTTGGTTTTTTCCCACCCTTTGGTCCCAAGTCTGTCCACTCGCGGAGGCGCTTCAGCTCCGGATATGAATTTTTGAATCGACTGCAAACGTTCAACAGGATGGTAAAGTATATCCCCGCCAGCATATTCAATTACCATTACTTCGCCGGCGATCCCATCAAATTCCTTACAGGTCAGTCCCCTAAAAATGCCGATCCCATAATTCTCGTGAACAACCGCTTCTCCTTCCGAAAGATCGGTCAGCGAAGAAACAAACACACCTCTAGCGTGCTTACGTACTGAAGCCCGGACTCTCGGGCCAAAAATTTCTTCTTCAGTGACCGTAACAATTCCGATTTCCGGAATTCTAAAACCGGTTGCCAGCGGGCCCACGTAAAGGTAGATTCCCGGGGCCGACGAGGATTCGAGGATCGGCATCTCAAATGTCGTTCCCTGATAATTCAGATTGGCCTTGTACGGCTCTAACAATTTAATTAATCGCTGAGCTTGACCTTCTGTGTGACTCACTATGTAGACTTCATTTCCTAGATCGCGCCAATCATCCATCATGTGAACGAGCCCGGACATGGCTCGGTCATATGCTTTCTCTTTCATAACGGCCGGTCTTATGTCGGCATTGGAATCGCAAACAATACGAAAAGTTGGACCGGCCTGTTTTTCTGTCTCAAGATCGGCCATGACAACGGTCCGAAAAAAATCAAGCAACTCTTGGAAGTTGTCTCTGGAAATGTACAAAGAACCAGGTTCCGGAACAGGGAGACCACTGCTCACGGCTGATTCAAACCCGTGAAACACCTCCTGTTCATGATCTTCGAAACACCGGTTAATTGTTTCGCTGTCCGGTAGGAGAATAAGAGTTTCCATCGGCAAGTAATCGAGAAAACTTTGGAGACTCTCTCTGAAATATGAGGTGTAAAGGTCAACTCCCGGAGATCTTATTCTATGCCTGAAATCGTCCAGTAATCCCTGTCGAATCCTCTTTTCAATACCCCTAGACTCGCAAACCTTAACAATTTCTTCGAGTCCTTTCTCCAGAGATTCTTCGTCGGGAGGAGCCATTTGAATAGGGCAGATCATTATCTCGGATTTGGAATCGAGAGATCTCTGACTGGAGGGGTCAAAAAAGCGCATCGATTCAACAAGGTCACCCATCTGTTCGATTCTTACAGGATTAGAATATAACGGAGAATAAATGTCGAGAATTGAACCTCTAATAGCAAAGTCTCCCACATCTTCCACAAGAGGGGCCCTTGAGTAGCCAGCCCGAACAAGATTTGCGCACAGTAACTCTCTGTCAATTTCATGAGCCACTGAGATGCTGAAACTGAGAGATTCAAATTCTTTTCTAGGTATAATTTTTCTGAGCAAAGAGGGAATACTTATGGTTATAACCCGGGGGATAGGATATGACACAAGACGAAACAGGCATGACATGCGCTCGGTCCATACATCAGATTCAAATGCCCCGGAAGAATATGGCACAGCAAGTGTTTCGGGATAATGGACAACCGGATCACTAAGCCGGTTCAAATTCTTTTCATCAAGACCGAGGTAGAAACTAAGATCATTTGCAGAACGCTCCGCTGAATCGTCATCAGCATGTACCCAGACGATTGGCCCAACGTTTCGCTTGATAGCCGACGCAATCAAGAAAGCTGAAGCGGAACCTTTCAGACCGTAGATTCCGCCTTGCTCTCCGGATCCACATAAAAAATTGACAGTATTGAAAAAGACGTTATTAGGGGTCAACGACAACGGGACTTTCTTTATAGGCCAAAATCACATTCCGATCATTAAATCTAGCATATCAGAAATCATAAAAAAAGCTCCGACCGTTTACATTGACTTCAAGCGCCATATCAGTTATCCATGGTTGTCGACTTGGTGGCGTATCGCCGAAACATGAAAACGGGCTAAAGATGAGGTGAATTGTGGCCGAAAAAAAGCCCAGAAGAAAAGAACTACTAAAAGAACCCGATGAATTTATAACCTGGTCCGCTCGCGCCGTTGCGTTCACTCGAAACAACCCTCGAACCATAGGTCTTGCCGCGTCTCTGATAGTGGTCGTAGGGTTGGCTTCGCTGGCCTACTATGGCTATCAGAATCGACGACAGTCGGCTGCGCACGAGATGCTGGAATCCGCCGTTAGAACGTATGAAATTCTGTCGGTTTCCGAAAATTCAAAAAGCTCTCCTGAGCAGGACAAGGTTCTGGCTGAACTGGATACGATTTCAAAGAATTACGGCGGGCTACCCAGCGGAGAAGTCGCTGTCCTATACGAGGGACACGTTCTTTTCAACAAGGGAGATTATGAAGGGGCTCTAAAGCGTTACAATCAGTTTCAGGCGTCAACTTTAGCCAGGAAAGGGTTGGGGCCTTTGGCGCAGTACAATATCGCTGAGACCTATATGGCGCTGAAGGATTCGGAAAAGGCTATAAGTGTTTTTGAACAGCTATCGCGAGACATAAATTCTCCATACAGACGTGAAGCCTATTCGTCAATCGCCCGAATATACGAAATGTTGGACAAGAAAAAAGAAGCGACTCAAGCGTATAAACAGTATTTGAAAATTTTTCCGGAAGCCCCGGACGCTGACTTTGTAAAAGCTAAAATCGCTCAGCTTTCGATTCAGGGTTAGAAAAGGTTTCTGGAAGTATTTTCACAATACTTCATCAATCACTCACGCCTTATGATAACCTCCATTTCAATGACCCATACATTGAATTGGGTAGGGCCGCACGTGAGACAATAAGAACCCTCTTCCTGCTGTATTTGATCGTCAAAGGCGTTTCTAGCGAGCAACTGGTCCAGGATAGACCTAACTTCAGTAAAGGCCAAATCATCTTCAAACGTTATAGTGAAAATGTTATTGGCGTGTAAAAAGGGCATTGATTCCAACGAATTTCTCCAAATCTTCCGTTTCTGATCATAGTTTAGTTCAATCGGTTTTCGAGGGCAAGCGTCCCCGATGCGTCATTATTTCAAAGTGTAACAGCCTAAAGATTTATGGGTAAAAGATGATTCAGGAGGAAAAGTGGCGATGACCAACAAGGATCCGTGGGGTCCCTTTTACGAAATAAGTCAAAATCCATGGCCCAAGTTAAAACAAATTAAAGCCGCAACCGGTAAAAAGGTCATTGGTCACATCCTGCCGGATGTTCCTGAAGAGTTGATTCACGCTGCAGGAGCGATTCCGGTCGCTGTCGCCGGCGCAGGCGTTTCCATAAATCTGGCTCAAACTCAAATCCCTAGCTACTCATGCAGCCATGCGATGGGCGCCCTGGAGCTTCAATTGACAGGAGCTATGGATGTTCTGGATGGTATGGTAATACCATATGTTTGCGATACTACGAGAAACCTCTATCACCTTTGGCGTCGTCTGTTCCCTGATGTCCCGTGTGAATTTTTGCGGCTGCCCAAGAAAATTGGAGATCCTAACGCCAGTCTGTATCTGAGGGAAGAATTCCTGCGGCTTTCCAGGTGGTTAAGTCAAGTTACAGGGAAAGACATCACACAGACTGGTCTTACGGCGAGTATCTCACTCTATGAAAAAAGTCGGAAACAACTGAAATCCGCGTACATGAAAATGAAAACCTCTCCAATAAGTTGGAGAGCTTCTCGTGTTATCCCCTTGTTTGAATCAGCATTGAGAACTCCGAGGGAAGAGCATTTGGATCTAATGAGTCTGCTCCCCTGGAATTGCGCCAAGGAAAGCCCATCCAATGGTCCATTTGTTTATGTTCGAGGCAAGGTCTGGGATCCGCCAGAGATTGCGGGCTTGTTCGACGAATTGGGGTTAACCCTCGTGGGTGACGAAATTGTTACCAGCTTTCGCTCTGTGGCGGTTGAAACGCTCGTTGGAGAAGATTGCTTTAAATCCCTCTCCGACCGACATATGTCCCTAGTCCCATACACCGGGTATCATGTGAACCCGATAAAACTGATCGAAGATTTTATCGCCAGAGTTCGGCAATGCGGCGCTCAAGGGGTTATCTTCCTGAACCCTAAATTTTGTGAGGCCGCTGCCTTTGACACTCCTGATTTTGTCAATGCCCTCAAAAAGAATGATATTCCTAATCTTGTCCTCGAAACATCCAGCGGTGGAGCTTCTTTAGGGCAGATCAGACTAAGATTGGAGGCGTTCAGGGAAATACTGGCGGGAGATTTTCCAGAATAACCAGTATTTTCATGTTTTACAGCCACCTTCCCAAGAGGACGCATATAAGCTGAATTCAAGATAAACAACACATAATCATAAGGTCTAAAACATGGAACCGATTAAGGCCCTAAAAGAGATCAAGAAACTTACCACCGATTATTTCACGGCAGCGCACATGGCGCCTCATAACAACAAACCAGTCGTGTACTGTAATGTTTTTACGCCCGTTGAACTCATTTACGCCATGGACATGTTTCCTGTTTATCCTGAAAATCATGCCGCAATCATCGGCGCGAGAAAAATGACCACCGAACTTTCTTCAGCAGCCGAAGGCATGGGCTATGTGATTGATCTATGTTCGTACGCAAGGTGTGACATCGGGTGGACAAAAGCGGGTATCAGCCCAACGTGGGGACTGCCGAAGCCTGATCTGATTCTTGTAATAAACTGCCAGTGCGGAACTCTTACAAAATGGTTCGAAGTTTTAAGTCGGCTTTACAACGCGCCGATGGTCCTTATTGATATCCCCCACTCTGGAAACGGTGAAGAAGATCCCGCCGCCGAAGCTTACGTGAAGCGGCAACTTGAAGAATTGGTCAAAACTCTTGAAACTATAGCGGGAAAACGCCTTGATCAAGCCAAACTGAAGGAGGTTATAGGTCTTTCGAGACAAGCCTCCGAACTTTGGACGAAAATGTTAGTAATGGGAGAAAACATCCCTTCTCCAATGACTGTTTTTGACCAGTTCATTTCGATGTTTCCGATAGTTTCCCAGCGAGGAACGGAGGCTGCGGTCAAATTCTACGGAAACCTTGTCCAAGAGCTGGAAGAACGGACAGCAAGCAAAATTCCCGCTGTACCGAATGAGAAATTCAGATTATTCTGGGACAATTTGCCCATTTGGTCCGAACTGGGCAAACTATCCGGTTTCCTTTCCGATCGTGGCGCAGCGGTGGTAACGTCAATCTACACGTGGGCATGGAGCCAGTTGGCGGTAAACGAGCAAGATCCTCTGTCAGACTGGACTCGTCAGTACCTTTACACCTTCAATTTGAATCTGGATTATCGAATAGAAAAATACATCGAGCTTGCCAAACTTTATAGCCTCGACGGGTTTCTTTTTCATTCCAACAGAAGCTGTAAGTGGATTTCCCAAGATGTGATGGCTTTAAGAGACGCAATTACAGAACGAACCGGTATCCCCGGGGTCATTTTTGAAGCGGACCAGAACGATCCAAGATTGTATTCCTTTGAGAACCTGGAGCGGCACATTGACAGTTTTCTGGAATTGCTCGCATCGAGGAGATGAAATCAAAAATTCAGTTGGAACAAGGTCGGGAATAGATAGTGTAATTGTCTCAGTCTTCTCCCTGTTCAACAAGGGGATTGCGCGCCATTCGACAGGAACAGTTTCCTTCATCACCGCTGTTCCATTCGCGAATTTTAGAACGTAGTTCTTCGCGACTGAGATTTAAATACTTTTTGACATCACCTTGAGTAATTAATCTCATCTTGTAGGCGAAAAAAACCGCCTCTTCAAGTAATCCGGGTGAAAATGGAAGCCGCTCCTTCAAAAGGCCGCGACGATCCAAGAGATCCAATATTTTATCATAAGAATTTTCAAGTGATAGATTTTCTGAACGGATTTCCATTTTACAAAAACCCTAATAGTCTTATTCTTAAGGTTGCGAATTGATCTCAACAGGATCTATTCTCAAAAGATAATCTCATATTTCAATTCCGGGAATGACACCATGAGAACAATACTGACGGATGATATCACCGCGGCGGTCCGAAATCTATGTATCCAGGCATGTACCATCCTGAGCGAAGATGTTATCAAACGTATCACTGATGCGCTGGGGGTCGAAAAATCCCCTACGGGCAGAATGGCGTTGGAAAAGATAATTCAAAACGCACAGATTGCCGCTGCAGAAAACATTCCGTTGTGTCAGGACACAGGTATGGCGGTCATATTTCTGGAGATAGGCCAGGATGTCCATGTCACTGGCGGCTCACTGAGCGACGCCATAAACGAAGGGGTCAGACAGGGATACAAGGATGGCTACTTGCGGAAATCCACCCTTGATCCTATCACCAGGATAAATCTGGGAGATAACACCCCTGCGGTCATCCACACTGAGATTGTGCCTGGGGACAAATTCAAGATTACGTTCGCGCCCAAAGGATTTGGTTCGGAGAATATGTCCAGAGTGATGATGTTCCCGCCGTCAGCGGGGATTGAGGGCGCAAAGGATTTTATAGTACAGCGAGTAATAGAATCCGGTGGTAATCCATGTCCACCGATAGTCGTGGGTGTCGGATTGGGTGGTACTTTTGAAAAATCGGCGATCATGGCGAAAAAAGCCTTGTTACGCCCATTGGGATCACGAAACCCAGACCCAACTTTGGACGCGCTTGAAAATGAACTCCTTAAAAAAATCAACGAGACCGGTATCGGTCCCATGGGCTTGGGAGGCAACACTACAGCCCTGGCCGTCCACATAAATTCTTATCCAACGCATATAGCGAGTTTACCGGTCGCTGTTAACATACAATGCCATTCCTGCCGTCACGCGGAGGCGACATTATGAACTCAGAACCAAAGAAAATTGTGGCTCCACTCAATGATACAGTTCTTAAGAATCTCAACGCTGGGGACACAGTTTTACTATCAGGTGTAATAATCACAGGAAGAGACGCAGCCCACAAGAAAATGGTAGACCTGATCAAATCGGGGAATGATCTGCCTTTTTCTATCAAGGGAGAGGTTATTTATTATGTGGGGCCGACTCCCGCTCCTCCCGGAAGACCTATAGGGGCTGCCGGGCCTACGACCAGCTACCGTATGGATCAATACGCTCCTATCCTAATTGAACTTGGTCTCAAGGGAATGATTGGGAAAGGCCGCCGTTCGGAAGATGTTAAAGAGGCTATGAGAAAGTGGGGAGCGGTCTACTTCGCAGCCATCGGAGGCACTGGCGCTCTTATGTCGCGCTGTATAAAAGAGGCGGAAATAATCGCCTGGGAGGAGTTGGGACCAGAAGCGGTTCGTAGGCTCGTGGTCGAAGATATGCCTTTAATAGTCGCAACTGATATTTACGGCGGTGACCTTTATGTGACCGGACCGGAACAGTTTAGTAGTAGAGAATGAATCCAGGCGTCGAGCTACATATCATGACAGTGAATGGGAGAAACGTGATCTCATCCATGTCTTTGGGGCTCTCTTGGGACGGTCACCGTCCACTATCCTCAATTGTTTGGCCACGTGATGTGAAAGAAATACCTTGAGCGGAACTCGTGCCAGCCATCACTCCTTCGACAATGGGCTGATTCACTTTAGATTTAGATGCCCATTTCACTAGAAAGGAGGCTCCGAAACCGCCGGTGGTATCCGATTCGCTCACAAAGAACTCCGCTGACGCTAGAGGAGCGACCTCGCGAGGCTTCTCCAGGAATTCCTTGACCAGCTTTCCGGACGAATCATGATAGGCTACAGAGGAGACAACAATGGGTCTGTTGGGGTCAGTGTTGCGAATGCTCAGCGATATGGCCAAGTCGAAACGATAGCCTTTGATCCCGATGTAGATGTGGGAATACACAGGAACATAGACTGTCGCCCCTTGAGAAAGGTTGGTGTCTGAGGCGGAGCAGCATGTCACGTTAAATAACACACCTAGCATAACAGTTATTATAGCAATCACTGTTTGTAGCAGCCTGTAAGTGTTCATCGCATCTACCTTCAAAAAATTGAGAAAAAATTGGCGGTTGGTCTCGGTGATTGTGCGTGGATTTCTGACAAGCGCATGAAATAAGACGACATCAACCTGTTTAAAACATTCGCATGGCGAAATTCAACCAAGCGGTGACAATGCCTTAATTCTCAAGTGGTTGCAGCGCTTCGAGATTGCCAAACAGCAGGGGAGACAAAAGTATCTGCTTAATAATAAGAAACTACAACTTTTTTCTCTGGAAATGTCTGTAACAGTACAATAGGATAAAAAGCATTATGCTGGTCGCTCTGCGACAATGGGTTTGAAGCAATCCGCAGAACTTCAAATTCACGATTGTCGTAAGCTCCACACAAATCGCAACAGAAATGACCTTCCGCCTACTGAGTGTCAGCCGCGGAGCAAAACCGTATCACTGAAGGGCGGGCGTGTCCATGAAGGCGCACATAAAAAAGGGAGATTAAATATGAAGAAGCATGTGGTGTTTTTTGGGATAACGATGTTTTTAGTCGTCGTTTCGGCTGTGAGCTTGTTGGCCCAAACCCAGGATACTGTCATACGAATTGCCGGGTCGGACAGTATGTTTTACCGGGTGAGGCTTATGGGAAAGCTGTTCACGAAAATTGATCCAACGGTCACTATAGATGTTTCTCAGGGCGGTACCATGGATACCGGGATCCTGGCTGTCATCAATGGAGAAGCCGATGCAGCTATGGCCTCCTGTTCCCTCACCGAAGAAGAGGACAAACTTGCCAGTGCAAAGGGCGTGAAACTGATTGAGCGGGTGATAGGATATGGCGGCATCATAATAGTAGCCAATGCTTCGGCAGGAGTGGAAAAGCTCACACTGGATGAAGTCAGGAAGATCTTTTCAGGAGAACTCAACAACTGGAAACAGGTTGGGGGGACTGATACGCCCATAAAGGTAGTAAGAACCGATGAAACTCATCCAGGCACTTTGGTTTTCTTGGAAAAGGAAATCATGCGAGCCCCGTTTACTACTAAGGCGACAGTTGTAAGTTCGTTCCCGGGAGTCGTCGCCACTGTGGCGGACAGTCCTGGGAGTGTAGGATACGCCCGCATTCGGGAACTCACCGAGTCGCCTATTGTTAGGAGCAATCCTAAGATCAAAGTGATTTCTCTTGGACGTTCCAAATCGGCTGTTCCAGTAATGCCTAGTAGAGAAACAGTAGCCGACCATTCTTACCCTCTCTTGAGGCCTTACTTCATTACTTATTTGTCAACCCCCAAGAAAGGTGTTGTTGCCTTTGCTGACTTTCTCGTCAAGAAGGGATGGGGCCCCCAAGACCTGTGATCACAAGTTCCTGATGGCTGCGTGGGGCTGATTCAGCGCTAGGCCCCACGCAAACCCCAAATTGGCGCAAACCAGTGATTCGTCTTTCCAACGATCTGGAACCTTTTGCGTATGAGGAATTCGCCTTTCCTGAACAGACCTCAAGATTCAAATCATTCTTATCAGAATCTGCATTAAACAATGGTCATTGCATCTGGACCAACATAAAGGCGAATTTGTTCTCCAATATGTAAGCGGCTGGTCTCCGGGGACACTTCGGTGTGGATCTCGAATTTTTCACCAGCGAACGCCTCTATTCTGACTACATTTCTGGAAAGTCTTATAGAGACCATGTTTCCGTAAAAAACATTTGGTAAATTATCAAATTCCTGTCCAGTTGAAAAAGATATCTTGCAGGGATCTATCAGTAGAGTTGATCCCTGCCCTGCTATCCTGGATATGTCAAATTGAATGGAACCAGCGTCAAAGACACTGCCTTCATTAACGATACGACCTCTGAAAAGATTATATGGAGCGGTGGGAACTACATGTCCTTCGAACATATGAATGATAGAATCCGTAAGATTCTGGGCGAAGGATAAATTGTGAGTCGTAAAAATTACGGTCTTGTTCTCGTATCGATTTAAGTCTAGAATCATCTTCTCAGCCCGCCTCACGCTTTCTGAGTCAAGATGATTTCCAGGCTCGTCGAAAAGGAACACATCAGGATTCAAGGCCAATGTTTCTTGCAAGCGCGATTCTTTGGGCTTCTCCTCCTGACAGCGAACTCGGCCAACGAGATTCGTATCCCTCCATTCCAACTTTTTTCAGGGCTTCTTGGGCTATTCTATTTGCTTTTCCACGTGGGACGCCTCTTAATTTCAACCCGATAGCGACATTTTCAATCGTTGAGAATTTTAAAAGATATGGATTTTGGGGTAGGAGACCAACCTTCCGCCTGAATTTTATAAGATCCGAATCAGAAAAGTGATCTCCGAAAAAGGAAATCGATCCTTTTTGCGGGGTGATCAAGAAAGCGAACAAATGCAGCAATGTGGTTTTGCCGGCTCCGTTTGGGCCGACTAGAGCTATCACTTGAGACGCTGGTATGTCTAAGGAATCAATAGATAAAATGGGTTGATTCGAATAGGAAAATTGGAGATTTCTAATCGAATAACTGAAAATCATAAGGATTTTTCTCTTTGAACCAGGAAAAGGAGCCCATTAATAATTAGCGCTACAGCCATCAGGACAAAGCCCAGAGCCAACCCCAACTCAAATTCTCCTTTGGATGTTTCAAGGGCGATGGCGGTAGTCATCGTCCGAGTGAATCCACGAATATTTCCACCTAACATCATCGCAATTCCCACTTCAGAAATCACTCTGCCAAAAGCAATGACTACGGCGGCCATAACCGCAAACCTGGCTTCTTTCATTATCAACCAGAACTGCTGCACTTGTGTTGCGCCCAAGAGCCTGCATGTCAACATGAGGCGCTTATCCAGACTCTCTATTGCGGCTACAGTTAGATTGGCGGCAATCGGAGTGGCCAGTATGGAAAGCCCGATTACCATACCAGACGGGGTAAACAGAAACCCCAATGAGCCCAATGGTCCCATACGGCTAAGCAGGATATAACCAAAAAGGCCTATGACAACTGTGGGCAAAGCCATACATGTATTCAGCAGCAAGACAAGGATAGATTTGCCTCTGAAATTCTGGAGCGCCAGTATAGCGCCGACTGGAATTCCGACGCAGGCTGAGATGACAGTAGACCATAAAGATACTGATATAGAGAGCCATACAATCTGATAGACTTCGGGATCAAGATGCAGGATTAGGAGAAAGGCCTTGTAGAGTGAATCCAACAGAAACTGCAATGTGTTAAGCTCTTAAAATACCTCATAAGTAAAGAACAAGGGTGGTTAATCCCTTGTTCTTGGTTCAGAAAACTCTTTTTTGGCTTTTTAGCAAGATCTTTAGCTCAAAAACCGGGACCGCTTCGTGAATTCTAAAATTAACTATTTCTTGGCATCCGGGAAGAATAACTGTTTACCATTTAGTTTGTAATCAGCGATTATTTTCTGGCCTTCCGGACCGGTTATGAAATCAATGAATTTCTTTGCCAAATCGTACTGAACATTCGGATGTTTTTTGGGGTTTACAGCGATGACCCCGTAAGGATTGAGAAGTGTTTTGGCTCCTTGCACAAGTATGGGTAAAGCTATCTTGTCCTCATAGGCAATGTATGTTCCTCTGTCGGAGAGTGTGTATGCGTTTTTCTCATTGGCCATCTGCAAGACTGCGCCCATGCCTCTCCCCGCTTCTATATACCATGATCCTTTGGGAGTCAGGCCAGCCTTCTTCCAAATAGCTTTTTCCTTTTTGTCCGTCCCGGAATCATCACCTCTTGATACGAAAGGCGCTTTTGCTTCATCGATTTTCTTGAAAGCTTCCTCAGCGGAATTAAGACCCTTAATCTTCGCCGGGTCGTCCTTTGGGCCTATTATTACAAAATCATTATACATTACGTCGCGTCGATCTACGCCGAAACCTTCAGAGACGAATTTGTCCTCAGCCGGTCTTGAATGCACCAGCACTACATCAACATCACCGTTCTCTCCGAGTTTGAGGGCTTTCCCAGTGCCTACCGAAATTACGTCCATTTTAAGATTATTCGCCTTTTCAAAGGGCGGTAACAGGACTTTCAATAGTCCTGAGTTTTCGGTGCTGGTCGTGGTGCTCATCCGCAGGTGAGTTTCCGCCAGTCCAAATGAGACGAATGAAAAAAGCAACAGAAATGCTGAGAAAAGTCTTGTAAAAATTTTCATGTAAAACACCTCCAATGGTTTATTGAAAAGCTATCAATCATCGTATTTTTTGGCATATTCAGCGTCGTCGTACAGAGATTCCCCGATCTTGTCCTTTCCATAATTGCGTATGATTTCCTGTCCTTCAGGAGAAGACACAAACTGAACAAATTTGGCGGCGGTTTCAGCTCCTGGAGTAGCGGATGGGGGCTGTGAGAGGGTGTGATAAGTGTTCACGAGGAATTTGTCACCCTTAAACAATATTTTCAGATTTGGCAAATTTCTCTTTTCCGCTGCCCAAGTGCTGCTATCGGTCATAAAATAACCTTTGTCATCATTGGCTTTTTTAAGGGTCGCTTTCATGAAATCTTTGGTAACAACGTACCAATTTCCTTCAGGCTTGACTCCTGCCTTGGCCCAGACAGCGATTTCTTTCTGATGTGTTCCCGAATTATCGCCCCTTGAGAAAAACTTGGAGCCACTGGCTGAGATACTTTTGTAAGCGTCAGCCGCGCTTGTGGCCTGCGCGATTTTAGCAGGATCATCGGCTGGGCCAACGATGTAGAACTCATTGGAACCGATCAAGAAACGATTTACAGCCCATCCGTCCTTGATCGCTTTTTTCTCGGCCTCAGGAGCATGAACCATGATCATGTCCACTTTTTTGTCCTTTAGTAACTGTAGGGATTTCCCCGATCCTGCCTCTACCCAACAAAGCTGACCTTGGTTTTTGGCGCAGAATACTTCGGCCAATTGTTTCAATAAACCGAGTTCCCCGGGACTGCCGGCAGCTAAAGAAAACTTGTTGGCCCCTGAGCCGTATTCTGCCGTACAGTTCATGTCAGCCATTACAACGTAAGAACTTAAACAAAGCAGGAGAGACAAAATTAGAATTAAATGCTTCATCACATAACTCCCATTTAAAGTGTTTTTGAGATTTCGGCTGATTTTTCTTTAGAGATAGGGAATGTTTTTTCACTCATAGTAGATTGGCCTGATTTGTCCTTGGGGAAAAGTATTCTGCCACATTGGCTCAGGTCATAACCTCTAAGCTTCTCCGCCGAGTCCAGAAATTTCCTGTCATGAAGAAGATTTATCAGAAGCTGAACCGCTTTTTCGAAAAACACGTCCTTTGCAATTAACAGATCAAATCGTTCCCATCGAACTGGTAGAAAATCAAGGTTTAGCAATCCTGCAACAGCGGCGATACCAAGACCGGCGTCCGCCCGCTCTGCAAGAATTTCAAGCCCTACATCCAAATGCCTGTCAAATTCGTAGCCGTAACCATCAATCTCCTCGCCATTAAGGCCAGCCTTACGCAACTCATTGTCGAATAACAGCCTTGTCCCGGTACCGAAAGGTCTGTTGACAATTCTAATCCCTGATTGCCCCAAGTCCTTAAAACCCTTTATCGCTTTTGGATTCCCTTTAGTCAGCAGTAAACCCTGTTCGCGTCTGCAAAAATTAACTATTGCAGGAACTTCAACAAATTCCTGCTCAACAAAACTAAAATTGTAATCTTCTTCGTTTTCCTGCATCAAATGGCTGGAAGCGATGTGACACAAGCCGGCTTGTAGACTTTTCAATCCACCCAGGCTTCCTACATTTGCAAAGACGGCAAGATGGTCCGGATATATTCTGTTGAAAAGAGAAAGTGATTTCTCAAGAAGAATATCATTACTACCGGCCAGGATTAGCACATTGTTTTGCGTTGTTCCCCTTACAGGTAATTTGGGGTAATTTATAGTTTGATTTTCAATCCATTGTTCAACAAGGTGGAGTGGGAATAACCACTTGCCAGTGATCTTTGTAGCGGGCAAGCCCTTCTCAGCAATTAGACCGTATACTATTTTATCATTAACTCCTAAAAGCTTGGCGACTTCCTTAGTTGACAGCAATTCGTTAGGCATCTGAATGTATCAGTTTCCTTTAGATATTATTGGAAAGAGAATACAGCACCAAAACATGTAATGTCAATTATGGTAACTAATAATGACCTAAAATGACCATCAATCGGGTAGGTTTAGGTTGTGTAAACGAAAAAGGGGAGGCGCTTCTTGCTTGAACCGAAGAAAACAACTCATGAAGCAAGAATTGAGACTAATGGCCAGTCATATCTCTCATGAGCTGAAATGTTCCTAGTCTAAGCTCTATAAGTATTGTAATACTAGCCGCTTGGGTTGTGCTGCCCACTGACGGTTGGGCCCTTGCTTCTCAAAGGCCCAACCGTCAGTAAGTGCGAGCGCTACACCTACATAGCCGTCTCGAACGGGGGGATCTACTAAAATCTGATAAAATACAGGGCCTTATTCTCTATAATTTTCCTTCTGTTTATATAAGGGTTTTGGAACCAACTCGAAAAATCAGGGACAGTTCCAGCCATTCTAGAGGCTTGCGCTATCCGTTTGCATTCCGGACAAAGTCTTTGTTCAAAGGAGTCTTCAGTAGCCTTGATAAGTTTTTCCACATGACGCACCATGACTTTGGTGACATAATCAGCGCCACAGCCTTCGCATTTCTCAAGTTTAATCCGGTTAATGACCGTCCCACTCATCAGCAGTACCCGTTCTCCGTCTCTATCTTCAAGTTGTAACGCTCCTGTAGGACAAATGTTCACACAGGAACCACACCCTATGCATTTCGGGAGTCCGTGAACATAGTCTTTTAAGATCAATGAACTTTCCCCGGCGTGAAAGAAACGAATAGCGGAAACCCCTAGGCGATCCCGGCAGACTTCAACACACTTGCCACATCTTTCGCAGATGTCACAGCGCATGCAACGCTTCGCTTCTTCTCTGCCGGCTATTTCATCCAACCCGAGTTCGACCCGATCAAAAGAATGCATTCGTCTATCGAGATCGATAAGGGGAATTTCCTGTCTCTGAATGAAGGATTTCTGGTGGTAATCAAGCACTGTAGGCGGTATCATGGATCTAGGCCTAGGAGGTAATTTCTCCGGCATTGGCTCGTGTCTTAAAAAAGCGTGTATAGCGAATGCCGCCCTTTTCCCGCCGCCTATAGCCTCTACCACAGTAGCGGGCCCGGTTACCGCGTCTCCACCTGCAAACACGTCAGGGAGGCTGGTATGTTGGTTGTGTGACCGAACTCTAATAGTTTCTTTTCTTGTCAAATCCAGGTCCCCGAGACCCGGATAACGCATGATGGCTGGTTTCTGGCCTATCGCTGCTATGACCGCTCCTACAGGCATCTTATACTCTGAGTCCGGGACAGGAATCGGTCGCCTTCGGCCGGATTCGTCAGGCTCACCCAAAGAAGCCATAACACATTCCAGGAAATCAATCTTTCCATAGCTCCCCATTATTTTGGCTGGAATGGTTAACTGGTGAACATGGATGCCCTCCTCAGCCATCTGTATGATTTCTTCAAAATGGGCTGGCATTTCAGACCTGGTTCGTCTGTAAACAATGCTGACCGACTGAGATCCAAGACGCACACATGTACGAGCCGCGTCGATCGCAGCGTTTCCTCCTCCTATTATGGCGACGCTATTCGCGGGTTTGATTTTTTTGCCGAATGAAACATCTTTCAGGAACTCAAGGGCGCTGAGAACCTGGGGGTAGTCATGCTCACCTTCTATTCCGAGTTTCAGGCCGTCCCAGGCCCCTATTCCAAGAAAAAACGCCTTGTAGCCCTGTTTCCTTAAATCGTCCAGGGAGACTTCGGCGCCAATAGGAGTATTCACCACTATCTCCACACCCATGTCCCTGATCGCCTGAATTTCCCGGCGGACAAAATCCCGAGGCAGCCTGAATTCGGGGATACCTGCGATCATCAAGCCACCGGGTTCCGACATGGCTTCGAAAACTGTTACCTGGTAACCTTCCCAAGCAAGGAAATAGGCCGCTGTCAATCCGGCCGGACCAGATCCAATTACTGCGACTTTTTCAGAATATCTGGTCTTGGGTTGGGGTATCACATAGCCTTTTCCCTTTTCCATGACCATTTTGGCCGCTAATCCCTTAAGGTCCTTGATACAGAGCGCTTTATCCAAATACCGTCTTTGGCACCAATGTTCACATGGGTTTGGGCAAACTAATCCACAAACCCAAGGGAATGGATTGTCTTTACGGATCAGTTCAATTGCTTCGTCGTAAGCTCCTCTGCCGACTAAAGCAATATATGATGGAATATCGATCCCGGCTGGGCAATTTAACTGACAGGGCGCCGAAGACTCACGTTTAAGACCATCATCTTCGTATACCACATGGTCGGGATCCGCTCCTGGACCGGGGGGAAATAAAAGGTTTCTAGCCATGATTTAACTCCGGTTACAACAAATATCAGTTAAGGGATCTGTGATCCCTGGGACATTTTCTTCGCAAATTGTTCCCTTCTTATCGAAGAAGACTCAGCCGGTGAAACCCATTTCAGGGCCGCTGTAGTGCAACCAGTAACGCAAGCGGGCTCAAGGCCTTGGTCCACCCTATCCTTACAGTAATCGCATTTGAACACCTTGCCTGTTTCTTTGTTCCACTGCGGGGCTCCCCAGGGACAGGCTGTGATGCAGGCTTTGCAGCCGATGCAGAGTGACTGCTCTACAGATACGATTCCGTCCTCTGCTCTCCTCTGCATTGCTCCAGTGGGGCACGCCAGGACACACCATGGTGTTTCACAATGAAAACACGGCATAAAGATAAACTTGATTCTCGGAATGCCATCCTGGACATTTGGCCCGACTGGAATGATCTTACAAAAACTGGGTCCTACGGGAACATCGTTCTTGGTTTTACAATGCACTTCGCAGGCTCGGCACCCGATACACCTTTTCTGATCCTGATATATATAATAATCACTCATTGATCGAACTCCTCGCAATAATTGATCATGAAAGTTTACGAATCTTGACGAAACAGTCTGTTATAGGACAGTTTCCGCCCACAGCCACAGTCAAGAGTCCTTTCATCAGCGTGTTATCACGCATCCCCTTTTTAAAGGCCCTTGATTGAAGAGGAATCTCCCGTCCGTACCCGTGCAGCGTGTAGACCACCTTGGGATGTATAAAATCCGTCACATAGGCTTTGATTGTCTGAACCACGCCGTCAGACGATATCTCCACGGTGTTCCCGGTTTCTATCCCCAATTTTTTGGCCTCTGCGCTATTGATCCAGAGTGAGTTCTCAGATTGGATTTCATTCAGATAGGGATTGTTAAGAGAAGTGCCCTGAGTATGAACAGCGATTTTACCGGTGGTCAGTCTGAAAAATCCTTCCGGCGGTTCCTTGGGGCTTTCATATGGTGGGAAGGAAGGAATCCCATTATCCTCGAGCATGCTGCTTACAAATTCAATTTTCTTTGACGGTGTCTTGAATTTGAGACCATCTTCCCGATCCCATAAGATCTGATCTTTTGAAAGAGAAACAACCCCTTTTTGATCAAAATCTTCCAACTTGAGTCCCATGTCCTGCAACTGGAAAGATATGATTTCTTCAACTGAATTCTGCGGAAAATATTGTCCTAGTCCGAGACGGTCAGCAAGCTGTTTCAATATCCACCATTTGGGCTTGGTGTCAAACTTTGGGTCAACGGCTTTTCTTCTCATCCATAGGGCAGGCTTGGGACCACCTTTTACTATAACTGGGTCTGTCCTTTCCAGATATGTGCTTTCGGGAAGGATAACATCGGATACCCAACCAATGTGGCTATAATTGACATCTATGGTTACAAGCAGATCAAGTTTCTTGAGCCCTTCTTTATAGGCCTCAGGATCCGGAAAAGCCGATAATGGATCAAATCGGTAGTTGATAAACGCTTTTACTGGATAAGGATCTTCATTCTCGACGGCGTAAGGTACCATTTGAGCCAGCCCATAATCAGCGGACAGATGTTTATACTTCCAGCCGACTCCATCGAATCTCTTTTTGTCAACCTTTGGAACGAGATCCACAAATTTCTTCAAAGGTTTATAACCTGCGTGCGTCTCGTTTTTGTTAAAAATAATGCCTCCTTTGGCTTCGTAACCACCAAGGAGAGCATAGATCATATAGATTGATCTTCGAAAGTAGTAGTCTTTTTCAGTCCAGGCGGTCATCCAACCTGCGTAAAGAATTACCGACGGCTTGGCTTCGGCCATCTCATGGGCTATCGCTACTATTTCCCTAGCGGGAACACCGGATTCTTTCTCAGCCCATTCGGGAGTATAAGGTGTTATAAATTTTACAAGTTCATCAAATCCCAAGACCCATCGATCAACAAAATCAGCGTCATAAAGTTTTTGATTTATGAGTGTGTGAATAATGCCAAGATTGACGGCGTAGTCCGTTCCGGGGTTAACTATATGGAATTTATCGGCTTTGGCTGCTGTATAATTCCATCTGACATCAAAGAAAGTAAACTTCATTCCACGTTCAAGCCCGTCAATAAAATCTTTAGCCTCTTTGGTGCCTATGGATTCGAGAATATTTCGTCCATATAGGACAGTGTATTTACAGTTTTTCCAGTCATAGGAAACAGTATTTCGCCGCTGACCAGTCATGGCGTTATGGGCATTATGGACGCTGTTGGAACACGATGCATGATGATTAAAATAATTGGGTGAACCGATTGCCTTTATAAACGCTTTCTGCATGTCGGTAAACGCCCCGCCGCGATCTCCCAGAATAACGCTTTCCGGTCCATACGTTTCAATGATCTTTTTGAGTTTGTCAGCCACATAATCTAGCGCTTCATCCCAACTAACCTTTTTCCACTGACCGGATCCTCTTGCGCCATCCCTGATAACCGGGCCCTGCAATCGCTCAGAATCGCTTTGAAAAACTTTCCCGGCTGCTCCCCTTGGGCAAAGGTAGCGTCCTCCCAGTACATGAGGATTACCCCAGATATGTTTCACAGCCCCATGCTCGACCTCAACCTCTATGGGGCACCTTACCGTGCACATGCTGCACACACTGTAAACTTTTTTTTCTGATGTCTCGGACATTTGATTTCCCCTTGCAACAACGTTTATGGTTGATCCGATGTCAATTCTAATTTTGAGTGAATCCCAAACATTGCCATTTTACGTATTTGTAGATCAAAAAATTGGATCCTCTATTTCATGAAATAACTATGGAAAACCTAATTTAACTAAAGCTTTTTGCTCTTCTGCGCTAGATCTGCGAAACTCTTCATATTCCTATTTTTTTCTTTGTAGTCATCTAAAATTTTGTTCACTTTCTTAAAATAAGGAATTCTATTCTTTACTGGCTTGAAAGCAAAGTAAGCGCCCACGTAGAGCGCTATGAAAATTGGTATGAAACCGATAGTCCATCCAGTCAACGGAATTGGAAAATCAACGTCATTAAATCTCGTATTCATCCATGCGACAGCGAAAAAAGTAGGCCAGATACGGGCAGCAGAAAGACCGATCTGCATAAAGAAAGTTCTTCCAAAAGCGTCATTGGCGAGTTTGTTGGCCGCTGAATACGATTCTTTGTCTTTGGCGGCCAAGGCGTCAATAGACAAATTCTGGTAATTGACCATCTGGTCCTGCATATGTTCAACGCTCTTCCGCGTCAAAAGGAAGGCCACTGAGATGGTAAGCTCCCCTATGACAACCGAGATGAACGCAAGTACAAACGTTCCTACAAAAAAATCTATCAGCGCATATCCGGTCAATCTGTAGAACGAAATAATAAAAGAATCTGCGGAAAGGAAAAACTGGTTCATGGATACTTCACAAAAAGGAATGATAATGTCGTGTCTGGAATAAAGTCATCGGGGCTCGCTCAATGGCATTGCCCCAATGACATCAAAAAATACTGGACTTCAAAATATATTACATGCCAGGGAACACTGAATGTCCTAGAAAACCCTTGGTAGTGTAACCAATTCCGACATATAGAGCCAAGACCACGAACAATCTTTTCAACCAGACTTCAGGGATATATTTGGAAGTGGCCGGTCCCAATATAGAACCAACAAATATTCCAATCAACTCGGACCCAATTAGAGCGAAATCAACGGGAACACTTTTTACAAACATATAGGTGAAAATCGATGTGATCATACTTACGAGAACTGCAAGAGCTGATGTGCCTGCGACAATAAACATGGGAAGTCGGACAACTGATGTCAAAAACGGAACATAGAGGAACCCACCGCCTACTCCAATAAAAGCCGAAATGGCGGCAATTACAAAGCCGCCTACAACTGGCCACACTGGATTGAAGGAAAATTCCACGCCATAAAAAGTAAAAACTATTTTTGAAAATCCCCAACTCTTTACCTGAACACCTTCATTGCCGGATGATGCCCCCCCCTTGCTTTTGTGAATATTTGCGTCTTCGAATGCTTTGGCGGCGGCTTTCGCTCGTTTACGGCTTGCTTGTCCGGCGGGTGTGGTTTCGTAAAAGAGAACACCGGCCACAGCAAAGACAACTATGCCAAAATAACCGATGTAGCTGCTGAGATTAACTTTTCCGGCCGTGAGAATTGGAATCAGATAAGCCCCCAGGATTCCACCGCCAGCCAGGCAAAGGGCCAAAGGCATTACGAGTCGCCCCATACGCCAGTACGTGATTGAGGATATTAAGGCTGAAAGAGCCACCAGATACTGGTTACAAACGCGTATAGAGTCTGTCAGTAACTTGTTCAAGGTCGGATTGGTGTCTTTGAATGTTTTACCATAGTCGGCGAGTCCAAAGACCGTGATGTGACCAACTCCAGCCATGATGCCACCGAAAGCTCCGACTGATGAAAAAATCCAGCCAACCCAAATTCCCCAGAGAATGTACCATAACAAAAATGAATGTGGCGCTCCTGGTATACCCATGAACCCAGGAGTGGCTTGAGGATCAATCATTCCAACCCCAGTCCCTTTAGGCGTCTTGGCTATCGCATCCTCCAATTTGCCGGCATGCGCCGGATCACCCAGTAGAATTGTGGCGGTAAACGCGACCACAATGGCCACACCTACAATCAACCAAACTTTCCTATTCATTCAAACCTCCTGTATGAACTTATAAACATCTCACAAGAACCGGTTTTAATTTACCGCTTGCGGAAGTCTTAAATCCTGCTGCAATGCTGATGGGTGTCAAAGACATCAACAAAATCCGTGGTGAGCCGCGATAGCGAACTCCAAAAAACAACGCAAGCACTCTATTGCAAGGCTGCGGATATTCCTGTTTCCAGGTCATCCACGTCAATGGGCTTGGTTAGATATGCGTTGGCGCCAAGGGCAACAGCCTTCTTGGCCGTTTCTACAGTCGGATACCCCGTAAGTAAAAGGGCCTTGATGTTTGGATTGGACTCCTTGAGCTTTTTCAGGACATCAAGCCCACTCATTTTCTTGAGTTTCAGATCGAGGATCGCCAAGTCCACTGGATTAGCCTCAGCGTAATTGATGGCGTCGTCTTCATCATCGAAAGCAACGGTCTTGTGATTCAATCCGTCTGCGATCCGCTTCACAAGATTGCAAGAGTCCTGCTCGTCGTCCAACACGAGTATATTTGCCATCTCAAAACCTCTGGGTTTGTCAATCGATCTTGGAACCACCATGAAACCACTGAGCAATTATGGCGCCACCATAATTATGGAGCGTCCCAGAGGCGATTTGTTACTGAAATCATTGAACATAACTTCCATCGGTTCAGCAACTGGGCGTTTTAAATCAAGCCATATATGGGGATAATAGCAGTAAAAGTACTGCATAGAATGTGGGGGATATATAAAAATAGCAGTAAATTCAAATTATTATGATGGTGATAGAATAAGATGGCGCCGCAATAAAAATACTGCGGGTTACAACCAGGGTCAGCAGGTCTTCAATAATGTCGAAAACGGGGATGTGGATGGAAGCCGGCGCTAGATGCTGTAGGCTACTATGTAGCCGGTCACGGCTGTGCTCGTTCGAAACTTAACTCAGACTCTTCGAGTAGAGGCAGCAAGATAGTGAATGTGGTCCCAACGCCTTCTTCGCTTTCGACTTCGAGACGACCGCCATGGGCTTGAATGATGCCATAACTGACCGAAAGGCCCAATCCGGTTCCTTCTCCCACTGGTTTGGTCGTGAAAAACGGGTCAAATATTTTCCCGGCCGTTTTCGGAGACATTCCACATCCATTGTCAGAAACGGATATCAGGATTTCTTGTTGCTCAGGACCAAGCCTGGCGGCCATTACAATAATTCCATTTCCTGAAATAGCCTGCTTGGCGTTTACCAAAAGGTTCACCAGAACCTGTTTAAGTTTTTCACCGTCAGCGAAGACCTTGGGTAAACCCGGATCGACCCGGCTTTCCACAGTGATACCTTCCTTCTCAAACTGATGGCCGAAAAACGATATAACTTCATCGAAACACGTAACCAAATCAACATAGGATTTTTTGGTTTCTGAGTCCCTTGTGAACCTGAGCAGGTCCTGCACTATCCGTTTGCAGGTTCTGGTATGTTTCTCTATGATCTGAAGGTCTCCATATGCCTCGTCCGACTCCGGGCAATTCCTTAATAGCAACTGGGTATAGCCTAGAATTATGCCCAGTGGTGTGTTGAGTTCATGAGCTATGCCGGCGGCAGTCTGTCCAAGAGAGGCAAGTCGATCGGCTTGCTGAAGTTGTCGTTCCATACGTCGTCTGGCAGTAATATCTTTGGCGATTCCAACATAGCTCTTTTCTCTACCTGAATCCCCAACGGTTGCCGTAAGGCTGAGGAGAATAAAGACCTCCAATCCCGACTTTTCTCTAATCCTACATTCCCTGTCCTTTATGGAACCTGAAAGAGAAAGATCCCGAAGCAGATCGTCGTAATCAGACGATGAGAAGAAGATTTCGTTTAAAGACACTGACTGAACAAATTTGTCGTTGGAATCATAACCCAAAGTAGCTAAGCCCGAGGGATTCATGTCCTCGAAGTTAAATTGTTTATCGAGAACAAAAATCATGTCCATTGAACCCTCGAATATTCCTCGATACTTCTTCTCAGAGATGCTTAATTCACGCGTGCGCTTTTCGACCAATCCTTCCAGGTCTCGATTGAGAAGCCCGATGTCCTGAGTGGCCTTTTCGAGGGCTATTTTATCAGCCAGAATCTGTGCGTTGATTCTTTGGACTCGCTGAAAAAACAGGGTTACAGCGGCTACCACGATGAATGTACTGGAATTGATCGCGCCGGTATACGGTCGAAAAAGCTCCCAAAGATAGGTGTGTCCGGTCATAAGCATGAGATGCTTCGCCAGGTGAGCTACTGATCGGGAAATGGAAAATCCAGCCAGCGCCACTGACAGAACCAGCAAGTACATCCACATGACATTGCTTGGTTCAGCTTTCTTTAAACGGGATGCGTACCAGACAGCTCCAAAAGAAATGATGATCATCAGGGTGGAGCCGACCACATCTGAAAACCACACAGGAGCAAGGGAATAATAACCCATCACTTATCCCGCGCTGCTATCAATGTACGCTTGTAGAGATCGCGTATTCCGAAAAAAAGGCATAATATCGCAGGAACACAAACCGAATGATCCAGTTTCAAAAAATAATAGACCAAAGTAAGATAGTCGCCTTCCATCAATATTTTCTGATTCCAAGCTGCCTACTCGCCCCTCTATCAGATTTGGCGGGATCTTTACCTCCACGTAATGACCTGTAAACGCAACAAGATTCCATAGCAGAAAAAGTAGACATGATATTTGGATCAGTCTCCAGCCTCTCTCATCGACAAATCGGTTAATCTCTAACCAATAAGCTAGCACTGCCATGCTAAACGCAAACAGGATATGCGCCAGTTGATGGACGTATAGACCTTCTGGTGAACTATGAACTTGCAGAGCCCACACCTTGTCTGGGGCTAGACAAACCACGAAGCAGGCGATTAAAAAAATCGCGTAGGCCCCAACATTGCTAAGGAGCTTACTCTGCGCTTCAGGTGAATCGACAGGTGTCATGCTTACCTTGTCTTGCAACCGCCAGATTCGAGAAGTGATTAACATCTTTCAGATGGCCACGTTAGCAGTTGGCGGACAAGTAACAATCTGTTCAAGAAATCAAGTTGCGAAAATAAAATTGCGAACATCCAATGATCCATTTTCATTCCTCCATGGCCTGTGAATCTCTGGCTTTCATTCCGTAGCGCCGCATAACCTGCTGCAAAGCCTGCCGCTCAAGTCCGCAGTCCCTTGCCGCTCTGGTAACGTTTCCGTTATGGCGGGAGAGTAACCCCGTCAGGTACTCTCGGTGAAATTGTTCCAGGACTCGCGATTTGGCCTCCTTGTATGTTTGGCCTATTACTTCAGACGAAACCAGGCAATCCCTGTCGGGAGAAGAAGCCCAATCGATGTCTTTCAGCCTTACTTCGGTGCCAGGGGCAAGGAGAACACAACGGCTTACGACGTTTTCCAGTTCACGAACGTTGCCTTTCCAGTAATGTGACATGAAACGGCTCATCAGGCCCGGTGAAATCGTTTTCAGAGGCTTGTGAAACTCTTTGCAGTATCGTTCGAGAAAATGCTGCGTCAGAAGAGGAATGTCCTCGGGTCTCTCTCTGAGCGGAGGCAGGCGGAGCGACACTACGTTCAGACGATAGAAAAGATCCTCGCGAAACAGGTTTTCTCTTATTCTTCGCTCTAGATACTGATTGGTGGATGCGATAATCCGCACATCTACCTTCAATGTGGAGGTTTGTCCTAAAGGCCGGATCTCTTTTTCCTGCAAAACCCTGAGAAGTTTCGTCTGAAGTGTCGGGGAAATCTCACCGATTTCGTCCAGATAAATTGTCCCTCCCTGGGCTTCCAGAAAGAGGCCCTTTTTATCCTGGGTCGCGTGGGTGAATGCTCCCCTGCGGTAACCGAACAGCTCACTTTCAAGAATATTCTCTGGTAAATTGGGGCAGTTAACGGCAACAAAGGGCCGGGCGCTGCGATCGCTGTACTTATGGATAGCCCTTGCGGCCATGTCCTTCCCTGTTCCCGATTCACCAGTCAGCAGCACGGTTACGTCGGCCTTACCTATTAGCCGAATTGTCTCGAAGACCTTTTGAATACTAGCGCTTGCCCCGACCATCTCCTGGAAACTTTCGCGTTCCCGGATGCGACGTTGCAGGGCGAGGTTCTCACGTACCAGATGGCTGCGTTCCAGGGCTTTTCCCATCAAAAGGACAAGTTTATCGTGATCAAATGGCTTGGCTATGAAATCATAGGCTCCCTTCTTAATGGCCTGGACTGCCAGGTCTATACTCCCGTACGAAGTCATCATGACCACAGTGAGGTCAGGACGATCGCTCTTGGAGCGTTCCAGAAGCTCCATACCATTTATGCCTGGCATGCGTATATCCGCAAGAACAACATCGAATGGAGGGCCCTCCAGCAGCCTCAGAGCTTCAGCCGCATTGGGAGCGGTTTCGATATCACATTTGAGATCTTCGGAAAGAGTTCGCTGGAGGAGTCTGAGCATGTCTTCTTCGTCATCAACGATCAACAGTCTTGGTCTTGGGGATTGGGTCATGGCCTGTATTTTTGTTCCAATGTTTATTGGAATCCTCTCTACGGACTTCTGCCGAATTACGGAGTATTTATTCTACAATTTCTTATTCGAACTGTAATACCCTAATCCCATTTTCTTCGAAAACAGGGGGAAAAACCGATTTGTCAAGAATTGCAAAGTGCGGACTCGAATTCATCAGATACCAAATGTATCCGTTGAATGGTTCAAAATAAGGCGGGGAATTATTAAACCTGCTTGGTTCAAAATCTTCTGAACGCACGACAAAGTATCTTATATGGTTAGTTTTGAAGAATTGTTTTATTTCTTCGGGGCTTGAAGAATAATAGGCTCTAAATAAATCAAAAGTCCGTTTTTTCACCTCGCTCCAGTACGGCTCAACCCATGTATGCGAAAGCTCGTAATTGACAAAAACCGGACGTCTTCCGAATGTTGTGACATTGTCCATGATCTCTGGCCAGCCAGCTATAAGGCTGTTCTTGGTTGTGGTCCCTAAGAATTTATACAGGTTGTGGTGTTCGGAAAAATCTATAAATTCAACGTGTCTACCTTTTATACAGGCAAAAGCCAACAAAGCTGAAATGATACAGAAAAGCTTGATCCTTCTTGATCGTACTCCGTCCAAAACGATCCGGAGAGCAACAGCGAAACCGATGCAATAAATCAGACTCAAAGTGTAATAAAGGTATCTTCTTGGCACGAAAAGCTTCACGAGAAACAAGCGAGCAAGGATATAGAGGAAAAGTGAAGCGGGCAAGATCAAAAAAAGTCCCCTCAAACCTTTCCATTTTATAACCGGTTTATAATTTCGGGCAGCATAAAAAAATACCCCCACTGTCACCAGCGCCATAAGCCAGCCTGCGATAGGCCCCCAATAGGGAAAGGACAAATTCAATATCCATGGCCTCACAAGCTCATAAAGGAATGATGGAACAGGAAATAACTGGTAACGCCCGAATTCAGTGTATTCGCTCTTACCTATCATTTCTTTCCAGCTTATTAAGTGGCCGATGCTTGATTGGTACCCGATGACATTGAATAATGTATAGATCAGGCCAATTATTACCGGAATGTTAATGATCAAAATTGTTTTAAAAATCTTGAATATGCTTCTTTTCGATTCTCCTGTGGGATTTACCCTCCACTTGAGTCGTCTCCAAAATTGAAAAAAGCTACAAATCTTGATTGAAAAATAAAAGCAAGCATCTTGTCCAAGCCCGGGTAACTACTTGGCGGAAGCTCTGGCCCAAACCTGATGGCGATAACCAACGCATGAGAGAACAGACATAACAGAAAGACATAGGGATTAAATAAGGACTGGATTAAAAGAACAACACTCGCAAGAAACAATTTTCCCTGGGAAATACATAGGCAGTATGCGATCAACAGGGGAAAGACAAACCCGCGGGATAATCCTCCGGCTATTTGGGCTTCAAACCCAGAAAAGAGCAAAAATACCACTACCACCAAAAAGGCCGTAAGATCATCCCCAAAGCAGCGTCCCCACACGAACCACAGACCTGCGGTAAGTACGATCAATATAGCTGTCAGGATATTCGAGAAAACTACTGGTTCGAACCAAAACGAGGCCAATCGATAGATCAATTTTACGCCGGCGGGGACATATGTCTCTGCATAACGGGTCAAGAAATCATTTTGAAACAATCCGGGATCACGCCATCGCTCCATCCAGAAAATCTGCTGACGCACATCATCGTTGATTATGTAATGGTTCGAAAAAATATCGAAGTTTCCAATACAGAAAACACTTGCGGCGCTTACGACAGCCAGCAAAAATAAGAACAGGGTCTTTGTCGAGTTGTTCAAGTTTTTGCTTAACCCCTGAGCATTAGATCGAATCCCTCTGATGAGGGCAAACCTGGAAACTGAGGTGTGACTCTCACGCCGTAACCGTAAAGCCCTGTGCCAGTCAGCGGGATTTCTCCCTTGAAGATGAAAGCGCCGTTATCGGAATCGCCATTGATCGGAGGGTATAGTCTGGCGATATGTCTGACTTTGAAGCTGTCCCATAAGTCAATTGGGCCGTGCAGCAACTCAACGTTGAATTCATTAGGATTGTGTCCTGCAGTGTCAATCTTGACCTGAATTTCGACGCTTTTGCCCTTTAGCCTCTCAGAATGATTGGAAACACTGATATCCAAAATTGAAAGTTTGTTCCAATCGGCGCCAATTGTCCTTTTCCATGCGACAAGATCTTTTAGAAGGCTGTAGTTGGCTTCCGACAATTTCTTGAAGTCACTAGCGCAAGGAACATACGAGGATTCTACATAGTCTGTGACCATGCGATGGGAATTGAAAACAGGACAAATTGTGCTCAAAGATCTTTTGGCCATCCTTATCCATTCACGAGGCATATCGTCAGCTCCCCGTTCATAGAACAATGGTACGACGCTCTGTTCCAGCAAGTCGTAAAGCTCTTTGCTTTCTATGTCATCCTGATAATCCGGATTGTCATATTCTTCACCAGAGCCGATAGCCCATCCATTATCACCTGAGTAACCTTCATCCCACCAACCGTCAAGCACACTTAATGTGAGCGCCCCGTTCGCCGCAGCCTTCATTCCCGACGTTCCGCACGCCTCAAGAGGTCTTCTGGGATTGTTAAGCCAAACATCGGCGCCCTGAACCAGATATCTGGCGACATTGATATCGTAATCTTCAATAAAGACGACCCTTCCCCTAAAAGGTTGGGACTTGATAATTTGCACTATAGTTTGGATAAGTTTCTTCCCACCGTTGTCTGCTGGATGGGCCTTTCCGGCAAAAATCAGTTGGACCGGTCTTCCTGACCGGCTAAGAATTGCGGCGAGCCGTTCAAGGTCGCTAAAAATTAAGGTTGCGCGTTTATAGGTGGCGAAACGCCTGGCAAAACATATAGTTAAAGCTTCGGTATCGAGAACGCTGGAGGCTTCCTCAATTTCGACGGCTGACCCTCCTCTGTTCTTCAGTTGTTCTATCAAGCGACGCCGGGCAAAATAGATTAATCGATTGCGGCATCGTTCGTGAGTTCGCCAGAATTCCGTATCCGGAATCTGTTCTACCCGCTCCCAGATTTTCTCGTTATCTGGATCTTCCGTCCAGCCCGGCCCGAGATACCTGTCGTACAGCCGCAACAAATCCCTGGAAATATATGAAGGAATGTGCACCCCGTTGGTGACATAACCTATCGGCACGTCTTCACCATCCACTGTTGGCCAGACTTCACGCCACATATCGCGTGCCACTCTGCCATGAAGCCGACTAACCCCATTAGCCTTGGACGTCAGTCTTAGTCCGAGGACCGGCATCCAGAACGGTTCATTACGATCACCGGGAATTTTCCTACCGGTAGCCAGGAATTGATCAAAATCAACTCCGGCCTTCTCTACCGAAGAACGAAAATACTTTTCCATCATGCCGCGTTCAAACACATCATTGCCAGCCGGCACGGGAGTGTGAACAGTTAGTATACTTTGACTAGTAACAATTTGTTGAGCCTCTTCAAAAGTCAGGCCTTCCTCTTCAATAAAATATCTAACCCTCTCCAATAAAGTAAAAGCTGCATGGCCTTCATTGAGATGAAAAACAGAGGGAGTAATTCCTAGCGCCTTCAACGCCCTGGCGCCACCGATCCCCAAAAGTATCTCCTGTCTGATACGGGTCTCCGTATCACCACCATACAATCTCGCAGTCAAACTCCTGAGCGAAGGAGGATTTTCAGGTATGTCCGCGTCTAAAAGGTACAACGGCACTCTACCCACATTGACTTTCAGAATTCTAAAATAGAGAGGTTCTCCGGCAAGATTGACTTTGAGAATTAAGGGATTTCCTTCTTTGTCGGTCTGTTTTTCGAGCGGCAAGGTATCAAATCTTGTTTTGGGATAGATTTCCTGTTGCCAGCCATCCTGCGAAAGTCGTTGTTTGAAGTAACCTTCCTGATACATCAATCCAACCCCGACCAGAGGCAGGTTGAGGTCGCTGGATGATTTAAGATGATCTCCCGCCAGAAGTCCGAGCCCGCCTGAATATATGGGAAGGGATTCAGTAATTCCGAATTCTAAAGAAAAATACGCGATAACGAAATCGACAGGTCGGGCTAACCGATATGTGTACTTCTTGGAGCGTTTGATGTATGATCGAAATCTCTGGCAGACCTTTTCAGCGTGAGCAAGGTAACCTTCATCCTCTCTAATTTCTTTCAGCCTTTGTCTCGATAAACGTATCAGGGACCACAGAGGATTATGGCCACCCTCCCGCCAGAGCCCTTCATCGAGGTGATCAAAAAGTTCGACCGCGTCCAGATTCCAGGAAAACCATAAATTGTTGGCTATTTCTCGAAGATTTTCCAGGTCGCCTTCCATCGGGGGCACGACAACATATTTCCGTAAGTTCATAGGGCATCCTCGCCTAGAATTGGCTATTGTTTGTCATGATACGGAACTGAACTCAAATATTCGGGCCACAAAAATTTAAAATTGGAAATTAATTACAAAACATAGCATTATAGTGAATGAATCCAAATATCAAAATCCTATTTGTCAAAACATCATGAAAAAGGAATCTTCAAAGTCTCCCATTGCCAACTTTTTCTTAACCGGAAAACGATTTTCGAAACTGGACACTCGTAAAAAAGTTGACTGAAAAGCCTTGTATGAGTAAGCATAGCAGGAAGGAAAATTGGAGAGCTGTACATGACGGCTGTCCAATCTACCGGTTTAAGACGTCATTCTGTGTCCGAGCTAACTACTAGGTAAAATCAAGCGGAATCTCTTTGAAAGATTACAAAACTCAGGGATTTACGATAAACAACATCCCGGAAAAAGGGGACTACCAAAATGGCCGGTTCTGAAATCCTTCAAGAAAAACTGATTCTTGCCGTTGATGACGAAGAGGATGTCCTTGACATCATTGAAGAAGAACTCTCCGAGTCAGCGAATGTAACCCTGCATCGAGCCACGACCTTTGAAAAGGCTCAACAATATTTGGTTTCCTACACTTATGACCTAGTAATTTTGGATATCATGGGAGTCAGAGGGTTTGATCTTCTTCAGATCGCTGACAACGCTGGATTTCCAACTGTCATGCTTACCGCTCATGCGTTTACTCCTGAAGCGCTAAAAAAATCCATCGAGCTTGGAGCGCGCGCATATTTACCAAAAGAAAAACTCGGTTCTTTAGTCCCATTCCTTGAAGACGTCCTGAGACTGAATTACCACTCAGCTTGGAAGAAAGCTCTGGACCAGGTAGGACATCTATTTAACAGGAAATTCGGGTCAGACTGGAGAAAGTCTGAACACGAGTTCTGGGAAGATTTTGAAAAGAAAATGACAGTGGATGACGCTGCAATAATCAAGTGAGCCTGGTTTCTAAAGCGCGCTGATCTAAATCGCCAAGTCATTGCTCGCGTATTGTATTTTTTCAAATCAAACAAAGGCGCTTTGCCCGAATCTTAGTTGATTTAAAACTCCTTTGCCCGGATCATATTTACTTGTAGTTGCTCCGACGGTTGGTGTCGGAGCAGCTATTTGGGGCTCATTAAATCCCCGGCTACCGCCTCACTCAGACCAAGAAACTTTTTCATCAGGGCGCGTTGATTAAAATCCGGACAATGTTCCTTATGAAGCGGCGCAGAGAGCGGAAAAGTTGTTTGACACATGAGTCAATTTAGGGTTTTGTTTACAAGATAAATTGAGGGCTTAATCAGGAGATATTCCATGAAAGAAGTAGTAGTAGTTTCAGGTTGCAGGACCGCCATAGGGACATTCGGCGGTACGTTACGCGATATGCACGGCTCAAGTATTATGGCCGCTCCAATGAGAGCCGCGATTGAAAGAGCCGGGATCGACGCTAATACGATAGAGGATGTACGTTTTGGTTGTTGCCTCAATCCCACGGACGCCATGAATGTGACGCGTATTGGGGCGCTTATGGCAGGTATCCCCGACTCGGTGCCCGCTGTGACAATAAACAGGGTTTGTATCTCAGGCATGGAGGCCGTACTGTCAGGAGCCGCCATGATAAAAGCCGGTGAAGCCGACACTATTCTCGCTGGTGGTGTGGAGCACATGTCCGGCGTCGCCTACACCGTAGAGAAGGCCAGGTGGGGCGTCAGAATGGGGAACGACGTTATAACCGACGCCATGACCACGGGTCTCCATTGCGGTTCCCACATACTTCCGTATCCACAGGATGGGCCTGTAGAATTTTTTAGAGGCAAGCCCTACATAATGGGACATACGGCGGAGTTTGTCGCCTTGAAGCTTGGTATATCACGCCAGGAACAGGATGAAATAGCTCTTAGAAGTCACAATAATGTTGAGCGGGCCACCAAAGATGGCTCATTCGCTGAGGAAATTATTCCTTTAAGCGTTCCTCAAAAAAGAGGAGAACCCAAGATCTTCGATAAAGATGAACATTTCAGACCTGGCCTGACTATGGAAGCGCTTGCCAGGCTCTCTCCCGCTTTCATTCCGAAAACTGGTACCGTTACAGCGGGAAATGCAAGTGGAATCAACGATGGAGCCTCTGCGCTGGTCATCATGTCCTCAGAAAAAGCCGCGTCTCTGGGGTTGAAGCCTTTGGCGAAGATCAAAGCTGTTGGAATGGGCGCATGTGACCCTACAATAATGGGATTGAGCCCTGTGCCGGCGGTTCAAAACCTTTTGAAGCGATCGGGTATGAAGCTCAGTGATTTCGAGTTGATAGAGCTTAATGAGGCCTTCGCTGCCCAATATCTTGGCTGTGAGAAAGAACTGAAGCTTAACCGAGATATTACAAATGTGAATGGTTCAGGTATCGGTCTCGGACATCCGGTAGGCAGCACAGGCTCCAGACTGATAGTTACCCTTATTTACGGGATGAAAAAGCAAAACAAAAGTCTGGGTATGGCTACCCTTTGTGGTGGCGGTGGAGTCTCCATGGCGTGCGCCATAGAAATGATTTAACCGTTAATTAATTGCGCAGGAGATCTTTCTCCTGCGCTTTGAACCCGACTAGAAGAAAACATAGACAATAATTCTTATTGAGTAAATTATTACAATGGCTACGGCTAGAGTCCCTATCACCGAGTGAATCCTTTTCCCCAACTCTTTCCATCTGTCCACTATTGAATATTTCTTTCCTATCTCATTCTGTTTAAGAAAGAACTCATCAATTAACAGCCAAATCAGAATTATCGTAAGAATGGAGCTTAAATATTTCATTGGGTATCTCTGAATATATTTTAGTTATGATATATCTTTTCCATGTCATTTGCGATCCATTGTTTAGAAGGTATTGATATGAAAATAGAATTTCAAAAAATGCACGGGGCCAAAAACGATTTTGTAATATTCGACGATATGAAAAACTCTGTTTCTCTCTCTGCTGCCAATGTGGCCCATATCTGCAATCGAAGGGAGGGAGTGGGGGCTGATGGTCTAATTGTAGCCCGACCTTCAGAACATGCGGACTTTTTTATGGATTATATGAATGCCGATGGCTCTTTCGCAGAAATGTGCGGCAATGGCATACGGTGTTTGGCGAAATATGTATTCGACAAAGGACTTACGGATAAAACCAGCCTTAGCATAGAAACTAGGGCAGGAATAAAGGCCGTGGAACTGCTTGCCGATGGAAATGGGCAAGTTGGGCATGTACGTGTCGACATGGGAGCGCCCATTTTTGATCCAGCGAAAATTCCTGTGGATATCGAGGCGAAGTCTTGGCCTATTCTGGATTACGCGCTAAAAATCGAAGGCAGAACATTTAACTGTTCATTCATATCCATGGGAAACCCTCATTGCGTAATCCTGTATGATGGCGCTGATCTGGCGGACGCTCCCAGAAATTATGGTAACGTGATTGAAAATCACCCAATATTTCCTGCTAAAACTAACGTTGAATTTGTACAAGTTGTTGATAGGAAAACAGTTTTGATGCGAGTCTGGGAAAGAGGCAGTGGAGAAACCATGGCTTGTGGTACCGGCGCTTGCGCGTCAGCGGTAATTACAATCCTCAAAGGACTTACGGACAATGAGGTTTCCATAAAACTGCTTGGAGGTATGCTAAATATTGTATGGAAAGGCGCTAATAATTCAGTTGTTATGACTGGAGCCGCGTGTAGGGTCTACGATGGTATCATAACAATTTAATTTTATGATATGAATAACTTGACACGAATCGAATGGTGGAATAATTTTCGACACCATGAAAGCCGAATGAGCGTATTGCGGATTGACATCAACGGAGCAGGCAAACAATGAAACTCGAAAAAGGAAACGCCGGTTTTACGATTTTGGAAATGACTACGGTCATCTTGATCATAAGTGTATTAGCGGTAATTTACTTTCTCGAGATAGACTCCTACAGGGAGCGGCGTATGAGCGAATTGGCCGCCAAAACACTTATGCTGGCCGCCAAAGCGCAAGAAGATTTCTTTGCTAGCGAACATCGGTATTTTGACGCGAGAATTTCGGGTAACGGAGCTGATTCTACGCTAACGACTCCGAATGGAATAAAAACCCAAGTGGTAGCGCCGGCCGGTGTTGTGTTAAGTATTAAGGCAAAAGGATTTGAAAAAAGGGCGTTCACCGGGAGCGCGTATTACAAGGGCAGCAAGGTAACGCATGTATATGATTCTGAAACCGGGAAAATGACTACCGTCCCGCGATCGCAGGAAGAGCTGGAATGAATCGGCGTCTCATCAGCGCAATAAAACGTAATGAAGTTTATCTGGTTGCCATCATTATAGCAGTTGTATTTGTTTCGGCGATGGTTGTGGTAACGTTTTTGCTGCGCGGATCATTGGTTGCCCAACCATACGAAGCATTGGGTCCATCGGATCTCAAACGGGTTTTTGTCACAGGTTACCTGAGATTTAGAGAAGAAGACGGGAGTCCCTATCTGAAAGTCGAATTGCACAACGGCACGCTTTGGTGGATCAAGTCCATAGAATTTGAATTTGCAGGCAGGCCGTACATTTTAAGTGACTCAAGCGCGTTTAAGCCTCTTCATTTCGGCGCGGTTAGACTTGACCTGACTGACGCTCCCCAACGGAAGAACTCGACTGAATATGACTTGAAGATTGTGAAAGCCTCGGGGTATCCGCCAGCGGAAGTCCAGTGGGAAAGGGGCGCGAGCAAAGTCACCGAAGCTCCGCGATCCGCGAAATCAAAAAATTACTAAATCATCCGATCAACATGCAAAAAATCAAACAATAATGGAGGGTGTCATGTCAGCAAACTCAGTTTCGACAGTGGATTATGAAAAAGCTTTACGCGTCGGGCGTCCACCAAACGTGGCGCAGCTTTTTCCCAATTCTAAAGCGCTACTGGTAAGCGGGAAAGTTATCGACCGCGCGATGATAAAAAAAGGGAAAGCCATAGCAATCGCAGCTAGCGTCCGCAACTCCTTCGCCGCTTATGGAGCCCTTAGAGCCGCACAAAAGGCCAATGCCGCCATAATAATAGAAATTGCCAAATCAGAAGGCGGCTCAAACGCCTATTGCGCTGTCAGTCTATGGAACATGGCAAGGTTGGTGGACTCCATTTGTAACGAACTTGGGATTACGGTTCCAGTAGCGATACACGCTGACCATTACGGCATAAAAAGTGAGAAGGATCTTGCAACAGCCAAAACGGAAATCCCAAGCATTTTTGACGCAGGCATAACATCAATAGCCATTGACGCTTCGCATCTACCTGACGTTGACAATCTGCTGACGAATATTGAACTGTCGAAGTTTGTTCCGACATGGTCAGGTTATGAAACTGAAGTTGGGGAAATAAAAGGGAAAAGTGGCCTATCGACAGTTGAAGAAGCCCTTTTCCTCATACAAGGGCTAAACGCCAACAACATTTTTCCCGACTGGATAGCGTTGAATAACGGAACCACTCATGGCCTCGAAGCATCAGACGCTGGTATTCAAATTGATCTCACTGCCAATATTCATAACGCTCTTCAGCCGTATCATATCTCAGGAGCCCAACATGGCACCTCAGGCAACAGCTTTGAGCGACTACGGGCAATAGCTCAGAAGACACACACAACCAAGGCCAACGTGGCTACCGCTCTCCAGATGGTGTCCTGGGGGCTGAAGGTAAATGAGTATGGTAACGCGATTCAAGACGCTGACGGCAATTTCATAAAATTACCTGACGCCGGTCCATTTGACAAAATGTGGGAGCAAATGGTGGCGTTCGCTAAAGAAAAAGGCTGGAAGGGTGGAGATTACAAGAAGCTGAACCTGCCATTTGAAAACAGACTCCTGGGTTTGACGGCGGTGGAACGGGAGCGCATGATAAAAGGAGTTGAAGACTTTGTGTATTTACTGATTTCCGAGGTCTTCAACGGTTCGGATACTGCGCCGCTAGCGATAGAGGAAATTCTAAAGGCAGATTCATATGACCTTGGGCCAAAATCATCCAGGATAGAGAACCCTGCTGAATGGACGCCTGAAAAAATTCGGGAGAAAGGCGCGAGGCTGGTTACAGACAAGGGAGCGAAAGGCAATTTTGACGACTAAATAGCGATACTTGAACGCACGCTCCGGCGAACAGATAACGAATCCTACGCTGGAGCGTGCGTCAAATCATCTCAACAAGGGTCAAGTGTCAGCCCCCAATCGATTCATTCCGACTGATTCTCTACTTCATAAGCTTTTTTCTCGATCATTTCCCTTTGTTCCGCTCTGTAATCCAGCAGCTTTTTGCGCAGGCCCGTGTCGAAACAGGCCAGCATCTCTACAGCGAACAAGCCTGCGTTTTTTGCGCCGCTGGAGCCTATGCCCATGCATGCGACGGGGACACCACCCGGCATCTGAACAGTTGAAAGTAATGCGTCAATTCCGCCAAGCGACGACGAATCCATGGGAACGCCTATAATCGGCAACACGGTGTGAGCGGCGAGGAATCCCGCCAAATGAGCGGCCATACCCGCTCCAGCGATCAGAACTTTCCAGCCTTCAGTCTCCGCTCGCCGTGCAATCTCGATTACCCGTTCGGGGGTGCGGTGCGCCGACGCCACCGTCATGAAGTAACTAACCCCGAACAAATCCAGGACCTCAGCCGCCTTTTTCATTTTGGGAAGGTCTGAGTCGCTTCCCATAAGTATTCCAACCTGAACATCAACCATAGAGTATTTCACCTTTTCTCTAGATCTCCAGCGCATTACTCATCGACGCGAAACAAAAACCAGCCTGCAAAACGATCATGAAGGTTTTATTGATTCAAGATACGTTGCAATAGCCCCGTCATATTGATTGGTGAGTCTGAAAACCTTCTTGGCCAGCCTGAAATTGGTCGCCTCCGAAACTGAGCCTCCCATGGCTTTCATCTCGTCTATTACTCTGACGTAATCATCCGGGTCAGTAATAACTGTAACGAAAGGGTAATTCTTCGCCGCTGCGCGCAATAGTGTCGGCCCTCCGATATCAATATTCTCTATTGCGTTGGCTAGGGAACAAGATGGATCTTCAATGGTTTTCTCAAACGCGTAAAGGTTGACGACCACCATGTCAATAGGCTCTATCCCATGCTTTTTCATAGCCTCAGCATGATCGGGATTGGATCGTATACCCAGAATGCCGCCATGAACTTTGGGGTGTAACGTTTTTACCCTGCCGTCAAGCATCTCCGGGAATCCCGTGAACTCTGAGACTTCCTTGATTTTGATTCCCGAAGCGGCGATGGTCTTGGCTGTGCCCCCTGTGGAGAGAATTTCCACGCCAAAAGCGTGGAGGTCTGAGGCAAATTTAGCTACTCCACTTTTGTCCGTCACGCTGATCAGGGCTCTATGAATCTTGGGCATTTTCGACTCCTTGGTTGCTAAACATTTTATTTAGGAGAACATGTTCCGAATTTTAATCTTACTTGTTTTCCCGCTTTTGCTTTGAATTTTCGCCTATTATGCGCCTGGCCTCATTGCCGATTTGTCCTTCCGGATCATTTTTTACTACGAATTCAAGTTTCTTTACGGCTTCTGATTTGTCTCCTTCATTAAGGAGAGACTCACCCAACTTCAGATGCCCAACCAGAAATTCCGGATCAATCTCGACCACTTTCCGAAACGCTTCAGTCGCAGCGGGGTAATCTTTTCTTTCCTGATAAATCAACCCGATTCTATACAAAGCCTCTTTGAATGAAGGGTCTACCGCAAGGGCCTTCTTGTAATCTTCGAGAGCCCTGTTGAAATCCTTTTTTTCTTCGTAGCAAAAACCGAGATTGAACAAAGCGTTTATATTGTCATCTTTGAGCAGGGCGGACCGTTCGTAATTAATGATGGCCTTGTCGAGATCGTTTTTCTGATTATACGCTACTCCGAGGTTATAGGCGGCCTTTTCCGGTGTTAAATAGGTAGGGTCCTTCAAACATTCTTCGAATTTCTTTATGGCGTCATCCGTCATCCCCTTGGCCAAATACGCGGTACCAAGATTGTTCTTGGCTTCAGTTAACTTGGGATCCTTTTCGAGAGCTATTTTATATTGAGTCACGGCTTCGTCGTACATGCCCTTTCGCTGATAAGCCAATCCCAGGGCATGTTCAATGTCGCCGTTGCCCGGCGCCAGCATTTGAGCCGCCAACAATTCTTTTATGGCTTGCGGAGTTTTGCCCTCATTCAAAAAATTTATGCCCAACTGATAATGGAGTTCGACAGTCTTCTGAACCTTTCCTGGCGATTCCGACTTCTGGGGAACACAGCCTGCCAAGGTCAATAAAGCGACCAGAAGTGAAAGCGATGGAGAAAACGCTCTTCTTGATTTGGTATTCAAAACTCTCGAACAAATTTTTTCTCTGGTCTGACATGAAGTGGAAAAGAAACATTAGAATCCTGGCGGACAATTTATTTACGAAGTTCATACCTCTTAAAACAAAGCCCTATGAACAACCGAACGCGACCTGTCTGGTGATAGGAGCCAGAAACTCATTGATATCCAGTCTTGGGTCATATTTTACGATTGCGCCGTCTTCAGCGCCTATGTCCTCAAATTCGGTTTGTTGCCTGTGATACAACTCCCAACGACCGTCGGAAGGTTCATCAGTCTCCTCGATTCGACGAATAAGCCTGGAATGAATGACATCTTCCGTGGTTTCACAATAAATCAAAAGAAAATCGGCATCGTGGTTTGACGCTAGATCCCTTGCGGCAATACGGTCTGAACGTTTGATAAACGAAGCGTCCAGTATGACGGTCTCGTTCTTCTCCAAATCAACGCCTGCCCGTTCGAGCATGAGCCGGTAAATTCGGTCAGACGACTCGCGTGTATAGATTCCCTCGCCGAAGTTGTCAAGCCGATGTTCGACGGGGGATATCCCCATGGTTTGCTTTCTTGTGACATCGGAGCGGACGGCCTTGATTCCCAATCTTTCAGCCAACCTGGAAGCCAGAAAACTTTTACCTGATCCCATGAGGCCGCACATGATCACCAGGGTGGGTTTGGGCGGAGGTTGAAAATAAGCCCTGGCGAGCCGAAAATAACTGGAAGCTGTCGAAGCGGATTTCAATCGGACTTTTGCTTCAATTTCAGGCTCACGTGAAGCGAAGCTCTGTACCTTCCCACGAACATAGGCTCTATACGACTTGTAAAAAAGCAACAAATCTTGAGCGGCTCTTTGTCGTTCATCCCCCATGTATCCTGACAGGACCCGCCTTGAAAACGCCGGATAACCTGAAAAATCAAGATCCATGAGCAAAAAGGCAATATCCGCAAGGGAATCCGAATACCTGAACCGATCATTGAACTCTATGCAGTCAACCAACATAATTTTGTCAAAAAGAATCACATGATCCAGATGCAAATCCCCATGGCAGTCTCGAATGTGCCCTTCTTTAACTCTTTGCTCGAGGTATCCCCTGTTTTCTTCAAGAAATTTCAGAGACGCGCTTCTAACTGATTCAAAAGTCTCAGCGGAGATTGTCTCTCCAATAAAGTCCTCGGTCTGATAAAAATTTTCTTTTACGTTTCTTGTTATTACTTCGGGCGCTCCAAAAATTGATATTTGGGGTCCACCCACCGCTTTCAAATGAAATTGCTTTATGCTGTTTGAAACCCTGTCGATGGTACTCTCATTAACCATGCCAAGAGCGAGCGCATTGCGTAGCGCCTTTTGCTCGGGGATATATCGCATCAAGACAGCGCATTCGATCTCAGGCCCTTCTTCGTTTAAATTGATTCTTCCCGCTGACGATTCGCAAATTGGAGCCACTCCAAGGTAAATATTCTCTGAAAAACGAGAATTCAAACTGACTTCCTGTGAGCAGAAGAATTTTCTCTTCTCGAGAGTGGAAAAATCCAGAAAACCCATTGATAAAGGCTTCTTGACCTTATAGACATAAGGGCCGGCCACAAAAACAATAGAGATATGAGTTTGAATGACCTGAACAGATCCGGGGCGGTGAGGATAAACTGAAGGATCGGACAGGGCGTTTATCAGCCGCTCTACATGTTCATTCAACAATCTCCTCCATTTTCTGAAGCAAGTTGGCCGCAGGCCGCAAGTATGTCGCGACCGCGGGATTTGCGGATTATAGCCATCAAAGATTTTGACATCAGTATGTCCTGAAAAGAGGCAACCCTTTCAGGTGTTGGGCTTTTGAACTCGTCGGACAATTCATCATTAAACGGTATGAGATTAACCTTTGTCCTGATTGGATTGAGGATCCTCACCAATTTTCTAGCGTCATCGTCTGAATCATTAAGACCCCTTATCATGACATATTCTATTGTAATCCGATCCCGTTTGGGTAAAGGAAATCTTTTCATCGCGTCAAGGAGTTGATCAAGCGGATATGTTTTGTTTAAGGGCATGATCATGCTTCTAATGTCATCGCTGACCGCGTTTAGACTAACGGCCAACTTTACTCGAACCGCGTTCCCGAGATCAGGTATAAGTGGGGCCAGACCGGCTGTCGAAACAGTAATCCTCCTCCAAGAAATCTGAGGTCCGTTAGGGTTGGCCATGATGTTTATGGCCCTAACGGTATTTTCGAAATTGGCGAGAGGTTCACCCATTCCCATAAAAACAACATTTGTGATGGATGAACCTGGGATCTGCCTTCGGACTTCAAGTAACTGTCCGACAATTTCGCCAGCCGACAGATTCCGGATGAAACCCATCCGCGATGTTCGGCAGATCTTGCAACCCATTGCGCATCCTACCTGAGTAGAAACACAGAGAGTGTCATGATCCTCTGTGGGTATGTATACGGATTCAATTTGTCGGCCGTCCGTCAGACCGAAGAGGAATTTTCTAACCCCATCCTGGGATTCCATTGTCTTGATCTTGTTGAGGCGCTCTATGCGGGCAGCGCCGCTAAGCAGCTCCCGCAATTTCTTGGAGAGATTGGTCATAGGGTCAAAAGACACGCAGAGCCCCTGATGTATCCATCTCAGGACCTGAGCGGCACGGTACTTGTCCTGATTCAAAGCAATGAAAAATGACTCCGCCTCATCCAGAGTCATCCCGGCGAGATCCGGCAGAAGGTCCGCCCCAATATTGGAGAGGCTCGTCGTCAAAATATCTCTGTGCCACTGAAGAAGTAGCTGATCTCAAACTTTGCGCTTTCTTCCGAATCAGAGCCGTGGACGATATTATTCTGTTTACTACCGGCCCAACGGGCTCTAATGGTTCCGGCCGCCGCCTCCGAAGGATCCGTCGCCCCCATCAACTCCCTGTTGCGCTTTATCACGTCTCCGGCCTCCAGAACCATTATCACCACTGGCCCGGAGGTCATGAATTCCACCAGCTCAGGAAAGAATGGCCTCTCGCTGTGAACATAATAAAATCCTTCCGCCTCGGCCTTGCTGAGCCTTTTCATTTTCATGGCCGCTATCCGAATGCCTTCTGATTCAAAAATTCTAACCACTTCCCCGATCAGCTTTTTCTCCACACCGTCGGGCTTGATTATCGAAAGAGTTTTTTGCATTTATGATTCCTTTTCTGACTGAAAAATATGTCTAAGCAACAAATTTAACACAGGGCCCGTTGTGTTTCCAGATTCAATAGGATAATTGTTTGGAGTATATAAACGGAGAAAGACAAACCCATGAAGTCGATAAAATCCTTGATGTTTTGCGTAATCGCTCTGGTGTTGGGACAGTTGTTCCAGGAACGCGTCTTTGGAGCGCAGGAGTTTAAGCTTCCCAAACCCGGTTTGACAGGAAAAATGTCTGTCGAAGCGGGAATGTTGAAGAAAAAATCAGTCAGGCATTACTCCAACGAGCCTTTGACATTGGAACAGATTTCTCAATTACTATGGGCGGCGAATGGTGTTCTGCCCGTCGACGCTATGAGTGGAGCTACCGCCAAAACCGTGCCGTCGGCAGGCGGAATCTATCCTTTAGAAATATTCCTGCTTACAGGGAATCAAACGGTAAAAGGATTACCGGCCGGAGTGTTTCAGTACAACTCATTTAATAACTCTCTACTTCAAATTTCCGAATCGGATTCCAGGGCAGCCCTTGCTCAGGCCGCGTTATCACAAATGTGGCTTGCTGCAGCTCCTGCTGTAGTGGTTATTGGAGCCCAGTTTGCCAAAACCACCGCCAAATATGGGAACAGAGGGATTCAGTACGTCTTCATGGAATCGGGCGCTTCGAACCAGAATCTCTATCTTCAGGCAGAAGCGTTGGGCCTGAGGGTCGGGACAGTGGGCGCTTTTGATGACAATTCGGTTTCCTCAGCCATGAAAATTCCGGCAGGGGTAAGTCCGTTATTGATAGTGCCTGTAGGGAAATAGATTCCCGCGATTTTTGAGGCCATGAAAAACATTTTGTTAAGCAGGGCTTGTTGTTAAAAGGATTGTTCCAAAAATTACCTTTCCTGTGGCGACTTATAGTCATCAATGTCGGAAGTAACCTGATCGGTTTTTTTCTTGTCCAGGTTTTGCTTCGGTATGCTCAACCCGTCCAGGACTGGGGCAGGTTTCATGATCTGGAAAAGCAGACTAATTTCTTTTTACTCTCCTTCCTGATCCCCGCAGCCATACTCTTTCTTTGGTGGGTATCACGGCCTGTGGCCCCGATATTCGATTCACTAACAAATGGTCGGGAAGTTGGCAGGGATAGACTTGTCATAGCGCGACGGCGGGTGATCAATTTACCGTTTTGGGTAGCCGGAATGAATCTGGTCGCGTGGATTATTCCCGCTGTTACGTTTCCCGCTATCCTGAGGATGCAACTGGACCTTTCAGCGGCAACGACAGGCGTTTTTATCCTCTACAATTTCATAAACGCCCTGATGATAACGCTCTGGGCCTTTGTCACGCTTGAATATTCGTGTCGCAAGCATATTATTCCCCGGATGTTTCCCGATGGTCACATACGTGAACAGAAGGGAGCGATCACGCTAAGCATCCGTCACAGGCTTATGATCATGTACATGGCCATATGTCTCCTACCCATGTTCCAGATCACATTGATGACGAAGACCTATTCTTCCTTTTCCAAAAATCCGGAAACCATCGGCAATCTGCTTGACGATCTCGGGGACTTCTCGCTGATCATTTTCGGGTTCACGGCTATTTACGGGCTCTGGCTTGCTGTGTTGTTCGCTAAAAACTTGGCTGAACCGGCCAGTGAAATCATGGCGGTTACAGAAGAAATCAGAAACGGACATTTCGACGGTCGTGTAAAGGTAGTGAGCAACGACGAGATAGGGTACCTTGGTGACAGGGTAAACGAAATGGCTAAGGGATTAAAGGAGAGGGAAGAGATAAAAGAAGCCTTTAACCTGTTAACCAGTCCCGAGATCGGCGCCGAAATCTTATCAGGGAGAGTTCACAAGGGAGGCGAAACCAGAGTAGTCACCCTGCTGTTTTCGGACCTAAGAGGCTTCACAAGCCTTGCTGAAAGACTGCCGCCAGAAATGACCCTTGAAGCTATCAACAGTTATTTTGCGGAAATGACCGAAGCGATTATCGGCAACAATGGTGTCGTCCTGCAATATGTTGGAGATGAGATAGAAGCTGTTTTTGGGGCCCCACAAAACGATCCTCAACACGCTGAACACGCTGTTTCGGCTGCGATTGCGATGAGAGAGCGTCTCGCCAGACTCAATGAAACCAGATCACGGGCAGGAAAGGAACCGCTTCGTCACGGCATAGGCGTGCATACTGGCCCTGCTCTGGCGGGGATTGTAGGCAGCGCCTACAAAATTTCTTACGCCATGGTTGGGGATACCGTGAATATTGCTTCACGAGTTCAAGATCTAACCAAGAAATTGAATGCGGATATACTGATTAGCTCACAAACGCGCGAACTGCTAAAGCACTCTCCTCCGTTGTCAGATCCAGTGAAGATGTCGCTTAAAGGCAAGACTTCATCTGTACAAGTCTGTAGAGTCTTTTAAAAAGATGTAATCAGGAGTCAGATAAGCAAATTCCTGACTGCGCGAGTCTCTATTTGTCCTTGACATAAACCCAAATCTATATAATGTTCAACAATACATTAGTATTTACAATTATAAAGTGTTCGCTAAACATTCTAAGGAGGTAGGTGGATGGACTGGGTTGTTTATGTCGCCCTATTATGTGGGGGCGCGGGAGTGGCCTATAGCCTAATTACCGCGGGTTGGGTCTTTAAGCAGGATGCGGGCAATGAGCGAATGCGGGAAATATCCGGCTATGTCGCTGAAGGCGCAATGGCTTACCTTACTCGCCAGTATAAGGTCGTGGCTATTATCGCGGCTATTTTGTTTGTTATCCTCTGGGTAGCCCTCGGTATGATGCCGGCAATCGGCTTTTTGGTCGGTTTAATTGGTTCAGGTCTCGCCGGTTTCCTGGGGATGAAAGTTTCCGTGAACGCTAACGTGCGTGTGGCGGCTGCCGCCAGCAAGAGCCTGGCTGACGCTATGGACGTCGCGTTCAAAGGTGGGTCTGTAACCGGTATCGTTGTTACTGGTCTTGCTCTGCTGGGCGTCGCTGGTTTTTACATGGTCGCCAGGGGACACAGCGCCGACGAACACCATATTTTCACCTCGCTCGTAGGTCTTGGTTTTGGTAGTTCACTCATGAGCGTGTTCGCCCGTGTGGGTGGAGGTATCTATACCAAAGCTGCGGACGTCGGAGCCGACCTGATTGGTAAAGTCGAAGCCGATCTTCCGGAAGACGATCCTCGTAACGCGGGCGTCATAGCGGACAACGTTGGTGACAACGTGGGTGACTGCGCCGGCATGGCCGCCGACCTTTATGAAACCTACACCGTTACCATAGTGGCGGCTATGTTGCTCGGCAGCACCATTTACGGTATGGGAACTCCCGCTTTCTTTATGCCGCTGCTCATCGGTGGTGTCGCGATCATCGCATCGATTATCGGGACCTTCTTCGTTAAGATTAACAGGTCCCAGAACGAAAAAGACGTCTACATCATGGGCGCTCTTTACAAAGGTATGGCCGTCGCTGGTATTCTGGCCGCAGTGGCATTCTACTTTGTAGCAGGATATCTCCCATTGGGTAAACCGCTTGCCACAGCCCACGTAATCCAGCCGATGAGCATATTCTTCCTGGCTGTAATTGGTCTGGTCCTGACGGGTCTGATCGTTGTCATCACCGAATATTTCACTGGTATGTACGGCCCGGTTAAATATGTCGCTCAGGCTTCGACAACAGGTCACGGCACCAACATCATCGCCGGTCTGGCTATCAGCATGATCTCGACAGTGCTGCCGGTCCTTGTCCTTGCAGCCTCCATCATGATTGGATACGCTATTGGCGGTGGCTTCACCGGAAGCACCGGAACTGGACTTTACGGAATCGCCGTTGTCGTTGTCTCCATGCTTTCCATGACTGGTATAGTCGTCGCAATCGACTCATACGGGCCCATTACGGACAACGCCGGTGGTATCGCTGAAATGGCGGAATTGTCGGAAGAAGTTCGTAATAGAACCGATCCGCTTGACGCTGTTGGCAACACTACAAAGGCTGTTACAAAAGGATACGCTATTGGTTCCGCAGCTCTGGCGGCCCTGGTTCTTTTCGCCGAGTACACAAGAGCCATAGAAGGTTTGTCAGGAAAGGCGGTAGCCTTCGACCTGTCTGATCCGAAAATCCTTGTCGGCCTGCTAATTGGAGGCATCATTCCTTATTTCTTCGCGGCCCTATGTATGCTCGCAGTTGGTAAAGCCGCCGGGTCAATCGTCGAAGAAGTGCGCAGGCAGTTCCGGGAAATTAAAGGCCTCAGAGAAGGTCTCCCTGGTGTTAAAGCCGAATATGGCAAGTGCGTGGACATCGTTACGGCCGCAGCGCAAAAAGAGATGGTTATCCCATCCCTGCTACCGGTTGTGATACCTTTGGTTGTAGCGTTTCTTCTTGGTAAGGAAGCCCTTGGCGGTATGCTCATCGGTAGCATCGTCGTAGGTCTGTTCCTTGCTATCGCTATGACGACCGGTGGAGCTACCTGGGATAACGCCAAAAAGTACATTGAAGATGGATATTTTGGCGGCAAGGGTGGTGAAGCTCACAAGGCAGCGGTTACCGGCGACACAGTAGGTGACCCTTACAAGGATACAGCCGGCCCAGCGTTGAACCCGGTTATCAAGGTCGTCAACATGGTGGCGCTGCTGCTGGTTCCGTTTATCGTCAAATAGTCCCAAACGTTTGAACACGTCAGACGTTTAAAATCACTGGGGCGCTTCCAATGGGAAGCGCCCCTTAATCGTTCTTTTCAATTTGTTTGGAAGTCTTAGGCAAATCAAATAATGTCCTGGCGAGCGGGCGTCATCCCCCCACTTCCATGGAACGGTAGCGCGAACGTGTTCCACACGAATGTCGCCCGTTTCGCCAAGGTAATTGCGAACCCCCTTGTTAAAGTTGAACTCGCAATTTCGAAAAAATGGCGTTCGACGTCATAGGTATCCCCTGACGGCAGGATTTGTATCTTTTTGATCGAAGCCGAGCGCCTTGGTCCCCCCCTGAGGGATGTTAGCCTGATATAGAATTTGGTGAGACCGTAACCGGTTGTTTGGAACAGGGTTAATTGATCTCCGCCTCGAAAGGTATCCATGAAATTTCTCGGCGGTCACAAAACCGGGCAAATTCTATCAGCTTGATCTCTAGCGCAGGCAAAGACCGGACCTCAAGTGTTTTCACGGATTGTTCCTTCCTTAAACCAAATCAGGCCGATATTGACAGCTTTCTTTAAAAACTATCATTAATGCGCGCCTTTACCTGGCTTAGCCCCCCGAGATCAAATTTGTTCTCGGTTTTGTCTCTCAATATAACAACGCTGAACTCAATGCAAGCTTTTTTTAAAAAATGAGTGGAAAAAAGTGTGGGTCTGGGGGAAAGAGCAGAGGCTCAACGATAAAGCTCATTGATAACAATGAGTTGCTGCACTCAAAAACTCACTTTCCAAACAGGCCAAAGAATCGTTTGCGTTTCTCGGGCTTCTTCTGAGGATGAGAACAGACAACATCTTCATTTTTAATAATGTTTCTAGGCCAGTCAGTTGTCATCTGAACAGTTTTTTCACGGCCCACCAATGAAGAAACAAGTTCAAAAGCGTTCCGTATTCTAGGGGATCGTTGAATCGGAGAATGAGCGTCAGTAGCGAGTATATGGGCCAGACCGTTCTCCAGGAGCCACTTCGAAGTTGATAGGGCGCGAAGCCCAGCGTCTCCCGATATGCTATCCGCTGTAATCTGAATCAGCAAATCCCCAGGTCTGAACATCGTGACAAGTTTATAAATAGTGTCTGGATGAGTCTGCATTTGCACGTTTTTTTCTGGGTGAGCCAGGACTATCTTCCGACCGGAAGTTATCATCATGCGCACAAAGTTTTCGAAACCAGCCGGGACCTGAAGGGGTGGTAACTCGAGCAGAATGTACTGGCTGTCATTCAGCGAGATAACCGAGCCATTCGATAGGGAGTTCAATACATCAGCGGTCAGACGGGCTTCCATCCCCGGATAGATAGTCAGATTTAGATCTGCTGACGCGATCTTCTCGTTGAGTTCATTTACGCGCCTCCTGACTTCATTGGCGTCACACGAGAATAACCCGCTACCAAAATGAGGTGTGGCGACTATCCCTGAAAACCCTTCTTCAACTGCGATGCGAGCCATCTCCAGGGCTTCGTTGATATCTGTCGCTCCGTCATCTATCCCCGGAAGTATATGATTGTGCAGATCTATCATGCGAACTTAATCTTGTCTGGAGTAAATTACTTGAGTTACTCTAGCCTCGAAAATAACAAAGTTCAAGGGCGTTAGAGACCTAAGCCCGAACTACCAGTAGAGAACTTACGTGGTTGTTATATGACATGATCTATCTTTGGTTCTTCATTAAGAAAATCTTGAGCGTAGCGATCTATCCAATCGGGCTAACGTTCATTCTGGTATTCGTGGCTCTTGTACTTTCCTGGAATCATAGAAGACGCGCCGCCCGGATACTCTTCATCGTGGCTGGTTTGACATTGTTCGTTTTTTCACTTGGATGGACTGGACATACTTTGGTAAAGGCGTTGGAAGACGAGGCTGGGCCATACGCCGATCCGGCGAAATTGCGGGACGCGGGAATAAAATTTATCGTTGTTCTTGGCGGAACTGCCGTGAAACCTGATAAAAGCCCGGCCGACCGATGGGGTCAGTCTGTCCTGAGGCTACTGGAAGGATGGCGGCTGTGGCGGGAGATACCAAACTCCAAGCTGGTATTGTCAGGGGGCGCCGTGAGCTATGCCGACGCTATGGCCGTGCTGCCTGAATCGTTAGGTGTTCCCACGGATGCCATGATTCTCGAGACGAGGGCCCTGGATACCGACGACGAAGCTCGGCTGTTTCAACCGATTGTTGGAGATCATCCGTTCGCTCTGGTGACATCGGCTACGCATATTCCGAGGGCGATGAGCATGTTTCGTGGACGGGGAATGAAACCGATCGCCTGCCCATGTGATTTCAGGGCGACAAGGACTCCGCCATTGTATGAATTGTGTCTTCCAAAGGCTGATTGGTTGAACGATTCCGAGATTGCTCTACATGAATATTATGGAAGGCTGTTTTACTGGTTGAAGGGTTTGGCTCTGTAGATGGGTTTTCAGGAAAATTGACCTTCACATCGCCATGTCATAAGCGAACACAACGCTGCGGTATCCAGTGATGCTCTGAAACAACATAGGGTTAACCAGCGCCAGCACAAGCGAATTCGTCCCTTCATTCTTAAAATCAGCGATCAGGTAATCCGCAATCATCCCAGGGCTAGTGACAGTGCGCCAGTTTTCGAGAAACTGATTGCCGTTCCACCCTAAAGCCTCGACCGCTGAACCGGCTTCTGACTGCTTGATGACAAGGATTTCGTTTTTACCCATTCCCTGGGCGTTGCTGATCAGTATCCGACCTGGCATCGCTATATCCAGAGGGGATTGGCCCTGCCTGTACAACCTGACACGCCTCCTCAATCCATAGAGCCCGTCGGGTTTGATTGCAAGGAGCCTGTTCTCCTGGTCAAAGGCCATCAGACGCTGATCCTGGTTCAAGATTATCCTCAGGAACTGATTGTCCGGCCCAAATCTACCCGAAGAGTAACTCAACAAAAAAGTTCCCGGTGGAAGGCTGATATCGCCAACCTTCTGGAGCTTCCCTTCTTTGAATTCATATCGCTCCGCCCGGCCACTGAAAATATTCGACGAATCAATCCGTTGTCCGACCAGTATCTCCTTTTCTTTTCCGTCGACAGGTTCCGATATTACCTTGAGCACTACGTCCTGGAGCTTGTCCGCTTCAGTCAGGTTCATCCCCTTGTACTGCATGATCGAGGACTCAAACCCTGAAAGGGTTCGATAGCATAGGATCAATTCCGCTATACCGTCCCCGTCGAGATCCTTCGCTTCCGCGCTCACATAAATCGCAGGAGACTGAGAGTATCTTGTAAGCGGTTTGAGCCCTCCAGACTCGAACCTGCTGATTGTCAAACCGTTTTCATCAAGAAACACCGTCTCATTCTTGCCGTCCCCGTCCAAATCAGCAATGGTAATCGAAGAAATACCCACCGATATCTCAGGACTTCTCCACGGCACGGAGTATTGCGCTGAGCGGCTGGGCAAATTCACGAGAGCGGGATTGCGGCCCGACTGAGTAGCAGCCGTGGACATACCTTCCGATTTGTAAAACTCGAGGATAGGCGCCCCGGTCAAGCGCCTGTTAACGGCATTGGAAAATATATTGAGAGCGCCTGACAGAGAATGGATATTCTCCACCCTTACATCGGTGGACACGCATGGCCGGTTCGCTCTCATGTCCCACATTATCCCCCGTATCCGGTACTGGCCGCCTTCACGGGACAAGAAACCGAAAATCGCCATATCGGCGTCCAGTTTGTGACCAAGTTCGACAGCGGCCTTGTCATCGATTGAACCAGTTCCATTTTTCAGGAATTTCTCATAGGACACAGTTGGAATAGCGCTCACGGGCTGGCCCATAGACTCAACCGTCGACTTGACCGTTTCATTGGCGTGGTCGCCAAATGACACCAGCTCTTTATCCCGTTGAGATTCCAGTGACAGGCTAAATGGCAGAATAAGAATCTTGATGGGACGAGGGTTTTCCGGATTCTCACCGGCGGACCCCAAAAATGGGTACAGAGTGAGAATGATCAGGAGAAGCCCGAAGGTGAGTCTCGAAGCGTTGGCTCGATTCATCACGTTATTTTTTATGCTTACCAAAAAAAATACCAACTGACACTGCAGTTGGCGTAGGAGGAAAAGATTATTTTCTTGTCCATTGCTAAAGCAACTGCCGTGCCAAAATTTGATTCTTGTAGATAATAACCCATATCAGTATTTATATTATACGCTTGTAATCATTTCCTTTCAATTATTTTATGTTTCTAAAACAGCCCGGAATCATCAGCTTTGTCCAAAAATTTGAACACAGAATCCTTAGAAATCATAACCTAATGATATAACTGCTTTTGATGGGGTTTAAAAAACAGGTGGCGCCTGCCGAATTTTTGAACATGCGTGAAATTTATTGGCGCCTTCTTCACAGTCATAAACGGTCTATTGGATCAGAAATGGCCGCGGAATTAGGGCAGATAGGCCAACAGCCTAACATCATTGACTAAAACAATATAGCGCGCTTAGATGCTCCTCAAATAACTTTTTATCATCTGAAAATTGGCCTGTACATTCGCTGCGCCTTGTATAGCCGGACCGTGTCCCGGCAGAATCAAATCAATCTTGAGCTTTGAGAGTCTTTCCACACTCTCCTTGAGCTGTCGGCCATTACCGCCCGGTAGGTCGACCCTCCCTATGCTGCCTCGAAAAATTACATCACCACAAATCAGGGTTTTAAACTTTGTCCAGTAAAGACAAACGCTCCCGGGACTGTGGCCCGGCGTGATGAATATCTCAAATTCATGCTTACCCAGTTTTAAATCGCCCTCTTTCAGATAAAAATTGACTGGCGTTTCAGGGGCCTGTTTGTTCTGGGAAGCGTACCATTTCGACCCCTCATCGATCATGAACTTTTCCTCTTCCCGGGAAAGAGCTATTTTGACCTTGGAACCCGCGAATTTGCTTGCGCCTGTGAAATGATCCGGGTGGCAATGTGTCCCAATAATCGCCTGTATACTGGATGGATCAAAGCCGTCTTCTTTCATGAGGTTGAAAAGATTGTCAACGTGGTTTTCAAGTCCTGGGTCGATCAGGAGCGGAACCTTACCGTCGATCACGTAACTGTTGCAGTTGTTCTCTCTTGGGTTATTCCAAAGATAGATATAGAAATTGTCCGCGATTTTCATTTTGCGCAGCCCTTACAAACCATGGAATCGCCATGTTTTGATCATTCTCGAAATCATCGTCTGTTCCCCACAAACAGCGCAAGGAGCGGTTTCCACTATTTGAGCCATCTCAGGGGGAGTCATCGATATTTCTTTTACATCGAAGAACTTGGCCGGTTCGGATATTAGGGCTTGGGTATACTCATTCCTGAGCCTTTGCATTTCTTTCTTATCCGCATCCGTCGCTTGGGCCGACTCAATCTTTTTCCTCAGTTTATGAATCTTGTCGCGATTGGGAGAGGACTCTCGCAAAGCGGCCCTAACCGCCTTTCCCGATTCACGGTCATAGAAAGTGAAAACCTGCTTTCCCCAGTCGCGAAAAATCAGATTTCCCTTGCCAAAAGTGCATCCTAGAAGGGCCTGCACCGCGTCTACAGAACAGGAGTTATTCTCAACAATGCATACTAATTCTTCGTCTTCGGAAGCGGATGCGCCAATCAATCCTGACGCCGCCTTTACAGCCGCATACCCTATCGCCAGACCCGGGCAAACATGCCCATGAAATTCCGCGGCTTTTTTGAAATCATCCGGATAACTATCAATTGAGTTCATGTCCGTTCTCCTCTGATTCTATCAACTCAACGAGATGTTTGAGAATCCTGGCTGTGGCTCCCCATATATTGTGGCCTTCCCATTTATAGGAAACCACGGTTACAGGCTCGCCTCGAAAAATCCATATATCTTCACTCCGCCTCGACGGATCGAAAAAGATCTCGAGAGGTGGGTCAACAATAGCCGCTATTTCTCTGGAACTTAGACGCAGTTTATAAGGGTAGGGGATCACTCCCACAAATGGCACAACGTGGAATTTTGTAGCCACCGTGTAAAAGTCGTCGAGTTCCTCGATGACCTTAACATCATGAGGCGGTATCCCAAGTTCTTCATGGGTTTCACGGAGGGCGCACGATCTGAGGTCGGGATCGGTAGGATCGAGTTTCCCACCAGGGAAGGATATTTCACCTCTATGATGTTCCACCATTTCAGATCTTTGCGTAAGCAAGACATGCAGGGAGCCATTCTTTTGAAAAATGGGGGCCAGCACGGCCGCGGTAATCAGGCCATCCGAGGGAAGCGTTTTCTTGGGGTTGAGGCGTCTCGCCCTGAGAAGGCTTTGTTCAAATTCCGCAAGGCTGATGTGTTTCTGGAATTTTTTATCTGACAAATAGATAGTCCGACTCAATCATTATTTTAACGTTTTATACGCTAAATATGTGGAAGAACTCGAACGAGCGAAAACGTTAAGCGATCCTCTCGCGGATTTACCTTTTCCACTCTGGCCAGCGCCCTGTCATAGGGATTCAGGGACACGCCCGGGGGAGTATGGAGCACCGTGTTGCAGCCTAATGATTCAACCTGTACAAGATAAAATCTGGGAAAACGATTGAGCACAATCACTTCGAACTCTTCGCCCTTCTTCTGTTCCATATATTTTAAAAGATAATAACGGTGGCGTTCCCTTTCAACAATGGTGGCTCTCTCCAATTTGTAGGATATTTCAGATAAAAGCCTGTCCATAGTATCAGCGTCAATCGGTCGAAGGCGCTCATCGAGCATAGCCGCCAACTGCCTCTGTGTAAGCAGGTCGGTATACCGCCTCAAAGGTGATGTCCCTGTGGTGTACACGTTCAGTCCCAGTGTCGAATGCGGTTCAGGGAACAGGCCGAGGCTTCCACGGGAAAGGGCCTTTTTACACCTGTAAGATAGCACCGGATCATATCGGGAACCGAGTTCAATCTTTTCAAGAGGCGGTGGCTGGCTGCGAAAGACACAGGGGATCTGACTGTCCTTGAGCGCCTGGGCAAAGAGATTGTTTGCGAGGATCATGAACTCCGAAACAAGTATTTGAGATCCTGTCTCTCTCTCCCGGACCGCCAGTTCGATAGATTTGTCTTCACTAACTTTTATGGTTAGTTCAGGGTCTTTGAATATTATGGCGCCCGAATTTATTCTTCGACGTCTCAAAGCCAGGGCGATATTTCGCATCTTTGCTTCCGGCGAGTCAGTGTCCTTGATTCGCCGATCCGTTTCCTCATAGGAGAGCCTTTCGCCGACCTTTATCAAAGACCTGACTATGCTGAATTCAATCATCTGGAAGTCGGCGTCAAACACTGCGACCGCGCTTATGGCCGGTCGAAACTCACCCTGCACCAGACTGGCCACCTGTTCCGACAGGACCGTCGGTATCATCGGCAGAGTCAGGTCCGGCATGTAGATTGAAACGGCCCTTTCCCGTATTTCTTTATCGAGGTCGGAATTATGCTCAACATAAAAAGCGGCTTCAGTAATGTGTACCCCGATTGTAGTGTTTGCGCCCTCCGCGCTAAAGGAAATAGCGTCGTCTATGTCCCTTGTAGCGACCGAATCAATGGTCACCACGTTGTGTTCAAATATCTCCCTTGGAGCGTCGTCCAGGGGTTTGGACGCGGCAAGCTCGGCCGCTTCGAGCGCCGCGGGCGTAAATTCTGTCGCGATGTGTTCAGCTTTTAACCGGATGTTTTCGTCTTCGGACCATACTCCAAGTTTCACCAGGACCTTGAACGGATCACATTTAGGCGTCAATGCGCCGCGCGAAAATATCTCTTTTACCTTTTTGTTGGTAATCCAGTCTGTCCCCAGTATCGCCGCCTCTTCGAGAAGTTCCGTCAATCCATCGGGAGCCTCCGCCATGTCAATTGGCTCATCAGTTTTCAGTTTGGACAGAAAATCCGAGCACCGGGTTAGAAACCTCCCTCGTTCGGCTTCTCTCCGCCTCCGGATTTCTTCCTGTTCAACCTTCTCAGGCGGAACAGCCTCGACGCCTTCCGGTCGAATCTTGAAATAAAGGCGGTTTTCAACAATCGCTCTCACCAAAGCGGCCTGAGAATCAGGACCGTCATTTGATCCGAAAAACAGTTCGCTTAAGTCCTGAATCGAAATGTGGTTCGTCTCCGGCCCGACAACTTCCCACAAGTCCTTAAGATCGATCGTCTTTTTTATCTCATCGCGCAGGGCGCACAATTCCTTGAGTCGGCCCGTCTGCTGATCCCTGGACGCGGATAACGGAAACTCCGGGTCTTTTCCCCTGATTAGCGCCCTATGGGCGGAGATGTTCATTTCTTTGCCCTGATCGTTGAGCACACGCAGTCGACGATCGTCAACATCCAGCACGAAGGCGCAGGAAAGGCGGGAATCATCAAAAAAATCGACTATATCGTTTTTCTGAAAAATCATTTCAGCCTCTGAACTTTTCAGATATAAGCCAAAAAGCTTCTAAAAGATAGAGGGAAAAAAGCAATTCGAGCAGCTCCGGTTTCGGTGGTTATCCCATTTATTTATGCAATATTGGCGAATTATGTGATAAATGAGTAATAATAACTTGGGCGGAGTTTAGTTTATTCGACCTAAAAGAGGCGTGAGAAGACTTGAAAAACGAAATTCGGGCCATTTTTCAGGAAAGCGCGCGTGTCAGGGATGAGTTTTTGACTGACAACGTGGAACAAATTGTCGAAATCGTCCATCAACTTATTAAAGTCATAGACAGGGGCGACAAAATTTTGCTTTTTGGCAACGGTGGATCCGCTGCGGACTGCCAGCACATAGCCGCTGAATTTGTAAACCGCTACCGTATAGAGCGAAGGCCATTGCCGGCTCTTGCGCTGACGACCGACACATCGGTGCTGACTGCTATTGGAAACGACTATGCCTTTGAGGATGTTTTTGCAAAACAGATATCGGCCCTGGGCCGAAAAGGTGACGCAGCGATCGGAATAAGCACGTCAGGAAAGTCGCCCAATGTTAACAAGGGCGCTTGCGGGCGCCCGGCAATCAGGTCTGGTGACGATTGGTATCGGCGGCGCTCCTGACAGCCCGATGAAAAGTTTCTGTGATTATTATTTGGCCGTATATGGCTCTATAACGCCTCGTATTCAGGAAACACACATGATTATAGGCCACACTATCGTCGAAATGCTCGATATGAAGCTTTTCGGCTCAGTGTAGGTAACGATAACAAAAACTTATACAGGAAGTCAGAACATGAGTGACCTCAAAGAAAAACTCGAACTGAAACCGCAGGATCTAACGTGGGCTGCTCCACCCGAAGGTCTGATATCGGGCACAACCGCATCAATTGAGGTGGCTGAGGATATAGTCGGCCAGGATAGAGCGATAAAGGCCATCAAACGCGGTCTGGCAATGAAGAGCCATGGATACAATATTTTTGTTTCCGGCACAAATGGAACAGGCCGTACCGCAACTTTGAAAAAACTTCTCGAAGAATTCAATGTCGGTGGTCCTGTGCCGGACGATCTTTGTTATGTCAACAATTTCAAGGACTCCGACCATCCGAGGCTTATTGCGTTGCCTGCGGGCCAGGGAACGGCCTTTAGGGATCAGGTGGCGGAACTCATAAATTCTCTAAAGAAAAAGATCCCGGCTATCTTTGAAAGTGAAGAGTTTCAAACAGCGCGAAACGAAATCGTCAATCGTCACATGGGCGCACAGAAAGCCCTGTTCAAGAATTTTGAGAACAAAGTCACTTCCCAGAATTTCATGATGGTTCAGGTTCAGGTCGGCCCGTTTACAAGACCGGATCTGGCGCCTGTTGTTGTTGGCAACCCAATGAAAATAGAGCAGCTCGAAGCGCTTGTGGATGAAGGCAAATTTTCCGGTGATGAGCTGACCAAGATAAAAGCCACATACAAAGAGCTGTCTCAGGAAATGGAGAAAATTTTCAAGGCGGCTCGGGACATTGACAAAACGATACAGGAAGACCTGGAAAAACTTGGCAAGGAATGGATAGAACCACTGCTTAAAGACCTGATGACGCAGATCCGGGAGAATTTCCCGACCGACGCGGTAAAGTCCTATTTTGACGAGGTCGAGGCCGATATAGTCGTTCATCTGGATCGATTCCGGCCCAGACTTGTGCCATCTCCGACAGGCGGCGAAGCGGCTGGCCCGCCGATGCTGATGCCTCCGGACCCAACCCAGTTTAAATACTATGAAGTAAACCTGCTCATCGACAACTCGGAGACCTCCAAGCCACCGGTGGTGATCGAAACCACGCCGACATACCGCAATCTTTTTGGGACCATAGAGCGGGTGATAGATCAGGGTGGCGTGTGGTACTCGGATTACAGGCACATAAAAGCCGGCGCCCTGCTGAAGGCCAATGGCGGATTCCTGGTTCTTAATTCCCGGGACATGATAATGGAGCCGGGAGTATGGCCAACTCTTAAAAGAAATCTCAGGAACCGTGTCGCCGAAGTCCAGGCCGAGCCTTTTGGATGGTTTTTCAACACGGCCCTCAAACCCGAAAAAATACCGGTCAATCTTAAAGTCATAATGGTTGGCGACGCCGAGGTTTATGATCTGCTCCACTGGTACGATGAGGATTTTCGCAAGATTTTCAAGGTCAAGGCCGACTTTGACACCGTTATGAATAATACGGACGAAAACCGTAAAAAAGTAATTGGCTTCATAGCCCGTATAGCGTCTGAAGAAAATCTTTTGCCTTCCGACGCAAGCGGCGTGGAGGCTTTGACGCGGCTCGCCGTTCGATGGGCCGGCCGCAAAAAGAAGATCACGATTCAGCTTGAACGTATAGGCGACGTATTGCGTGAAGCTGACCTGATTGCGTGTGAAGCCGGTTCGGATGTAATCAAGGCTGAACACATAGAGACAGCTAACGCTGACCGCATCGAGCGCGTGAACATGTATGAGGAAAAAATCCAGGAATACATTGAAGACGGGATCATCATGATCGATACCGATGGCGCGAAGGTCGGGCAAATAAACGGACTCAGCGTATATTCGCTGCCTGAGATATCATTTGGCAAGCCGTCACGAATAACGGTGAAGACGAGTATGGGTAAATCGGGCATCATTAGCATTGAAAAAGAAGCTGAGCTGTCCGGTTCCAGTTATGACAAGGGTGTTTTGATACTGACAGGATACCTCCGGGACCGTTTCGCCCAGGACAAACCGCTCAACCTGACGGCAAGCATAACTTTCGAGCAGTCTTATTCGGGTGTGGACGGCGATTCCGCGTCTTCCACAGAGCTATACGCTTTAATGAGTTCTCTTTCCGGTGTGCCTATCGATCAGGGGATCGCTGTTACGGGAAGCGTGAACCAGAATGGGGAGGTTCAGGCCATTGGAGGCGTCAACCAGAAGATCGAGGGATATTTCAAGGTTTGCAAGGCCATGGGTCTTACCGGACGCCAGGGAGTCGTGATCCCCAGATCAAATATTGGCGATCTTGCTCTGATTTCTGAAGTTGTGGAAGCGGTGAAGGATGGAAAGTTCCATATCTGGCAGGTGGATCACGTTGATCAGGGAATAGAGCTGCTTACGGGAATGCCTGCCGGTTCCCGGAATGATGATGGCGATTATCCGGAGGGCACAATTAATTTCCTCGTGAATCAAAGGCTCGAAGATCTCGCCCAAGGGATCAAGGAGTTCGAGGAAAGCCATGAAGATGAGGCCGAAGAGGAGCAGCACGAGAAAGAACACAGTCACCCCGAAGAATAAAGTCAAATTGAAACCTTTTTCCCCGATAGGCATCAAATATATTGTGGCCAATTAATACCGGGGAGGTCAAAATGAATTATTGGACTGAAGCCGACGAACTGAAAACTTACTTGAATGAAATAGAGCGCTATCCCGTGCTTACCAGAGAGCAAGAGGTTGAATTGGCTAACCGGTACAAGGGTGGCGACGATGATACGGCTGTGAACGAACTGATAACCTCTAACCTGCGTTTTGTCATAAAGGTAGCGTTAGGGTACCGCAACTACGGTATAAAGGTCATGGATTTGGTTCAGGAGGGAAACATAGGCCTGATAAAGGCCGTTGAAAAATTTGATCCTGACAAGGGTTACAGGCTGATATCGTATGCGGTCTGGTGGATCAAGGCATACATCCAGAACCATATTATCAGGTCATGGTCCATGGTAAAAATGGGCACAACACAGGCGCAGAGAAAATTATTCTACCGCGTCGGCGACCTACCCGAAGCGACTGATTTTGATATCCATCTGGATAATGTGTCAAAGTTGGCGGACAGGATCAATGTGACAGACGATGAAGTAATCGATATGGCCGCCAGACTTAAAGCCAGAGATCTTTCTCTGGATGAACTCCTGGGTGACAGTTCCCGCGATTCATTCGCGGATACGCTCAGAGATGAGCGGGCAGACCAGGAGAGGGACCTTGCAGAGAGGCAGGAGCTTCAAAACTTGAAACGATGGGTAGATGAGGCTGTGGATAAGCTGAATCCACGTGAAAAATATATAGTTGAAAAACGGATACTGTCCGACGAACCTGAAACTCTGAAAGAATTGGGGAAACACTTCGGTGTTACGAGGGAGCGAGCGCGACAGATTGAACGGGCCGCGTTACAGAAGTTAAAGGGTAGATACCAGGCGTCGGAACTCGTAGCCGCATAAGCCTAATAAATAAGGCGAAAAAGATGATTCGATGAGGGTCGGTCTAAAAAGGACCGGCCCTTTTATATTTTAGCCGCTAATCACGGTAAGAAGGCGCCTGGATCGGTTCGTGCTGATTTACCTGGGGTTTGAATGGGCTTTCTTTGCCGTCTTTGGTGACGAACTGACCGTCCAGAAGGCTTGAGCATCCACCAAGGAAAAATGTAAGGCTTAGCAGGATCGTAATGAGAGCTTTCATCGTTAGGCAGGCTGAACCCTTTCCTTGAATTAATTTGGCTCATTATATCATTTCCCGCGCTCCGAATAAACCACCCAGTGATTTTAACCATTGTTGATCGAAGAGGACATTAGCAAAAAAACCCGTTTTGTGTACAATAGGCCTAGGCGTTGCGCCATAAACAAAGAGCAGCGGATATTTGGAGTGACTTATAACAACATAAATAATTTCCCCTTGGCTGTGTTTTCGGATCATGCCGCAAATCAGATTAGCCGCAGGGAAATAACGCCTGAAGAGGTCCATGAGGTTCTCGCCAACCCTTTGAGCATGGCGTTAGGCGAGAGAAGGCCGTGTTGTTATTCAGGGCCTCGTCATTTCGGAGATCTCCCGCAAGTCCAATTTATTAAGAATATTTGTTGATGTTAATAGAAATCCTCCAGTAATTGTAACAGTCTACAAAACCAGTAAACTGGAAAAATGTGGAGTCCAACAATGAACGTGACATACGATTCCAAGACCGATACTCTAACAGTAGTCTTCAAACCTGGAGCAGTTGCGGAGAGTGATGAAGGAAAGAATGGCGTTATCCTCGACTACGACGAAGAGGGGGACCTTGTCAGCCTCGAAATCCTTGACGCTTCAAAGAAAGTCCCGGACTATGCGACATTACAATTTAAAGTGGCCTGATTAACGGCCCAAACATTTGGAAGGTTAATGTTACCAGCGTGACCTCAATAGCCCCTGGAGGGACGGCGTCTTGTAGGGGCTAGAAAATCTTGAGCCCCTGTTTCCTCGCCACCGTGGGAAGGGTTCATTGCGGATGGGATTCGTCGGCGATGCGGCAGCAATATAATGATATGAGGAAACTCCTTGTATTCCTATTCCTTGACGCTTATGACAAAAGAATTCAGACTAATGAAACACCAACCTCAATTGGTCCATAAGGATTTGGAGGTCCATAAATGGAAGTAGAGGAGATCCGAACAATTCTGAGTAAGAACCGCTTGCGCCTGGCAGTCTACAGCATCAAGGCGCTTTACGTTTTTGGGTCTGTCGTCAGGGGTGAAGCGGGTCCAGAGAGTGATCTGGACATGCTTGTAGAGTTCGAGTCAACAGCGCATATTGGCCTTTTCGAATTCTCGCGTCTCCAACGAACGCTGTCGGAAATTCTTGGAAGATCTGTCGATTTGACCACTCCTGACGCATTGCACAAGGCTTTGAGAGACCAAGTTTTGAGTGAGGCGATCCGTGCCGCCTAGACAATTGCTTTTTCGTATTCGGGATATACTTGACGCACTCGAGGCTATCCGCTCATATATCGCTGGAATGGAATTTGAAGGCTTTGTCGCCGACAGGCGTACCGTGGATGCCGTCATCCGGAATTTGACGGTCATCGGGGAGGCGACTGCTCATATCCCTAACGAAGTATGCGACGAGTATTCGGATATCCCATGGACAGACATGCGTGCCATGAGGAATTTCGTTGTGCATGAATATTTCGGAGTCAGTGACGCGATTTTGTGGGATACCGTTACACGAAACTTACCGCCACTCCATGAATCGCTTGAGCGTATCCTCAAATCGACAAGAGGTTGATTCAATAAGGGTCTCTGCGAACTGGATTTCCCGTCGATGCGCTCGCAATAAAATGATATGGGGGATATTCTTACGTAGGGTGGGCCGTGCCCACCATTCTTCCTGCCGGCGAGCTTGATCTATCCGGCTATCCACAGCGTCGCTATGGGCTCCCATACTGTCCCTACCGGTTCTGCTCAATTCCAATTATCCATTTCTGAGCAATTCATGAACCGTGAAACCGATGTCTTTGGCGATTTGGCGTAATAATATCGGTGAAATATCACGACCGGCATGTACAGGAACAGTGGTAAAACGCCCGTCTGTGTGTCGGAACTGTTTGTGAGAGCCTCGTGATCGGACTTCTCTGAATCCCAAGCCTTCGAGTAAAGCCATAACCTCACGTGGGCTCAGCACAGGGGTTGTTGTCATGATTACTGTACAACCACCTGCTGCAATCCCACAAATTCAGCCTCAAGAGATGGTTCTCCATCCTCAAGGAGCATTTCTATGGCCTCTCGTAGATTGTCATTGAGTTCGTCAAGGGAATTTCCCTGCGAATGAGCGCCTGGGAAACCCGGAACGTAACCTACGTACAGGCCCGTCTGCGGGCATCTTTCAATAATTGCCGTAAAGCGTCTCATCGTTTCCTCTATTATTCAGGAGCCTTGCTCTCTATGTGACCTTTACATCATATATCTCCATACGACCTGATAATCAACTCTTCCGCCTCGGGCGGCATGACAATACCCAAAAGGACCCATGCCCACAGGCCGACCTCTACCGAATTTCCTATGAACGACAATCTCCCAACGGATCCCCCGTGGGAACCGTAGGGGCAGACCTGCGTGTCTGCCCTGTATTTGTCCGATTTGCGATATTTTGTTTCGTCCTCGCATCCGTATTCGTAACCCACTACCCGTAACCAACACCAATTACCCATAGCGCTGCTATGCGCTATTCTGTGTGACCCCTCCGGGGTCAAAACACCCAGAATGTTAACAGCGCGACCTCAAATTGCAGTATAATATACCGCAATGGCGAAAGTGGAGTTGATGCTATGAAACTGCAAATTGTTGTACACGAGGCCGAAGAAGGCGGATATTGGGCAGAGGTACCCGCTATCCCAGGTTGCGCTACCCAGGGAGAAACAATTGAAGAACTCCTGAAAAATGTCCGGGAGGCTGTTGAGGCTTGTCTATCCGTGTCTGTGGATCAACCATCATATGGTGATTCCACTCGGGTGATGGAAATCGCATTTTGAGGACTGTAACGGGCGCATAGCTATGTAGGACCTTGGAAAGAAATGGCTGGAGCCTCTTGCGTATTAATGGGAGCCATCACGTATACGGTAAAACAGGCTTCAAAACTCGTCTTTCGGTTCCTATTCATGGCGCCACCCCCCTCAAGCGCGGCCTTTTACTACATTTGTTGAAAGTTTGCGGGTCTTTCGGAGAACGATGTTTGATGTGGCGCTCACCACGTCATTTCGACCTCTGGGAGAAATCTTCCTCTAACCATGCCCATAATTCATAGACGATACCCCGTACCCCGTAACCGATAACCCATAGCGCCGCCGTGGGAATGGTTTGAATCGGTGGGCTTCGCAAAACACCCTACGTAATAGGTCTGGAATTTGCGTCGGCCTGTAGCCGACATTGTATGTTCTGTATGCGTTGCCCCCGTCATCGGCATAGTTCGCGGCGGATGACGTGTCTGGTTGCGGCGTTGGGTCGAATTGTCCCAGAGAGCGCCTGCCTCGTTGGGCTTCGTAGCGTTCATTCTTGCGTTTGGGCGCCTAAAAGATCATACTTAATTCCAGGAGAGCCAACAGGAATGATATGGTGTTAGGATGATTCAAGAAAGAACGCCACTCGTAGAGCCGTTGGGGTTTATCCAACGCTGCGTGGCGCAGAAAAAAATCTTTTGGACCTATCACGTGAACATGCGTATGCGAGGTCGCTATATTCCAAGAGAAATCATCTTGGTGTCCTGCGCCAATTATGAAATCATAGAAGAATATCCTGGCGACAAGTACTTTCCGAGTTATCTAATCTATTCCGAGTATCAGGGTGAACAGATACACATACTTTTCGCAATTGACGTAGAGAGCGATAACGTCCGTATAATAACGGCTTATCGTCCCAGCCCTATGGAATGGGAAGAAGATTTGAAAACAAGGAGGCGTTCAACATGAGATGCAACGTTTGCGGATCGAACCTGGCTTCTCTAAAAACCGATTTACCCTTCAAGGTTAGCGAAACAACGATTGTGATAGTAAAAGGCCTCCCAATATTTCAATGTGACAACTGTAGCCAATTTTTGCTAGGTGACTCCGTCATCGATCGCGTGGAAAAGATCCTTGCCAAGGTGGATACGGCGGCGGAACTGGAAGTCATTAGTTACGCTGCTTAAACAGGCTAGACTTAGGATTTGAAATATGTTTGGCCTTACTTGGGGTGGTCATAGGCGCCATTCCAACCCCTCGCGATTTTTTACGATCAAATTGTCGGCCAAGGGCTGACTAGGCATGTAGCGCACCATTTCATTTCGACTCCGGGGAGAAATCCTTCCCGTCGCTCGCTTCTCCAATAGCGCTCCATAATCACAAACAGCGTTTGGTAAGATTTCTCGTCGCTTCGCTCGCTCGAAATGACAAACGAAGAGGCCCTTTAAAGATGATTCCGACCGGCGGGGTTGATCCATCCGGCTACCCACAGCGCTGCTGTGGGCTGACATACCGTACCCCGTTGGGGGCGGTCAATACAATTGCGATCACGTCCCCGATGATATATCAATATGTGGCATTGGAAACGACATCATGCGCGAGTTTTTAGAAAATCATCGGGATCAACACCCGCCTGCTTCAAAATCGCTCGGATGATTAGGTATGGTCGTAAAACGGTCGGTGGATGGATTGTACCAAAGTTCGTGACTACCGGAAGCTTGGCGGTAAAAGCTAAATCCAAATAATCTCAACCTCTTCACAATGGTCTGGTAACGAAAGCCACCAAGTTTGCCCATTTAATTTCCTTATCCGACAATCAACGGGTACTCAAATTGGTCGGCGACTACCTCCAATGGCGTCGATTGGTTGCGTTCAGACCTGGCTTCCAGCAATTTTCGCGCCACGTCACGCGCTATTTCCATAGTTTCTGTGACTGTGCGCCCCTGGGCCACCAATCCCTGCAAATCTTCCGAGGTCGCAAGGTACACACCTTCGGGCAACCTCTCGACACGTATTTTAAGGATCTTCTCCATGGTTCACTTCCTCATGGCCGAAGCCTAAGCCAATCATTCCTGTAGGATAATATAATCGTAACTCGTATGAAGAAAATAATCAATCGCATCGCTCAATGATTTGACATGTTAGCGCTGACGACCGGCCTCAGGCGCTCAAAGAACACCGGAAAACGGGGCGCCGTAGTGTCTGCCCTGTATTTGCCCGATTTGGCGTATTCGGTTTCCTCCTTCCCATCTCTCCACAAATCTGCTAAAATCGCCCAAAAAATGTACGAACAAAATTCAATGAAAATAACCCTCCACAAAAAAATCCGCCCTGTTAGAATTAGGTTAAAATTTTCTTGTTGACTTTCCTTCGTTTTCCATGTTACAAGAATGTCAAAATATTAGGCTTGAATAAAACTAAAGGTTCGCCGTATAAAAAGGCTGAGCCGCTATTTCTCGAAGATCTTGGCCGGATCCGAGGGAAACTGTCGGTATGAGGCCTCCCGAAAGTTATATGGCGAGATGGTTTTAACTGCCTTCGGGCAATTTTATTTTGGATTGGGAGGAAGAGAGATGAAGAAACTTTGGTTGGGCATTTTGGCGACGATGCTGATGGCATTGTTCGTTGCGCCCGCGTTCGCCTGGGAATTTGAGATGGCGGGCGACTTCGAGTACCGGCTCAATTATCTCAGCCGAATTGGTGAAAAGGACCTTTTTGGTAACGCCAGCATGCAGGACAACTACACGTTGATTCCTGGTGCTGCCAGACCAACACCGGCGATTCCAACCTTCGCCAACAACTACATCGGCTTTGCTGGTCCGAACATTTATGAGAACGGCTTTACGGGGACAATTGTTAATGACGCAGCCGCTACCTCTGGTGTCGCCATCACAAGAGGTGGTTACTCAACAATGGGGTTGTGACGCGTACATTGGTGACCAGCGTTTGACCTTCAGACCTGTAATCAAGGTAAATAACGCGATCAGGGTCTTCGGCGTCTATACCGTAGGCGGTCTGCGTAACAAGTACGCTCAGAATGACCGTGACAGGGCAGGCGAATTTTCGCCAGGATCACCGCCGTTCGAGCGTTACGCCATGCATCATGTGCATCAGGCGGCCTACAACACAGCGGCGATTGGAAGCTGGGAACAGGTCAGGTCCACTATCCAGTTGCCTATAGGGACATTGTCAATCGGTATCAAGGACTTCCCGTTCGGCACTGGTATGATGTTCGCGAAAAATACGGCTACTGACTCCGCCCTTTTGGTCGTGCCTTATGGCCCATTCCGTTTCCTGATGGCAGTATGGCCGGGCCTGGGCGGCAAGGCGGGCTGGACAAGCTATAGCAACAGACCTGACAAAAACTCGCAATTTGATTACAGGTATGGCCCCTTGTTTACGTATGAAAACGGCCCCATTTTCTTGGGAGCCGGTGGTATTCTGGGTTATAACCACGCCCCCAAGACGTATACTGGTGGCGGCTACCACTGCTTATGATGAATGGAACTGGCTTTGGGACGCATGTTTTAAATACAATAATGGCCGTTTCTTCCTGAACGCTGAAGCGGTAATCAGACAATGTTGACCGATTATAACGTTTATAGTCCGGCTGGTGTGGCTGGCGCCGCTCCTCGCCCCCAACTCCGTTTGCTACGCCAGGGAACCGTTATGCTCAGCCCACTAAGCTCTTTTTGGAAACCGGTGTGTTGTGCGGGCCGTCCAAAACTACGTTCATGGCCGCATGGACCAACGGCCGAAATCTGCCGGGGGACAGCATGGAACAGTGGCGCCTGGAATCCGACGCAGCCTGGTGCCCTTATCGCCATCAACTATCAGGTATTGCAGCCGTATTCCTTCTTGATGTTCCCGACATACGCTGGTGGTAATAACCAGTTCAACGCAGACGGGACCGGCGAGATGAGCGACGCGTACTGCTTGGCTGGTCGTTTCGACTACGCGGCTGCCGCTAACTTGAACGTTTTCGGTTCGTACATCTGGGCGCACCGCACAGAGAAAAACGGTTACTACGCCGGGTCGTTCGCAGGACATAGTAATCTCCTGTTTGGTGGATGGCACATCCGCAGTACCTGCGAACGGAATTGACGCCCAGACCCTCAAGGCTGGTTCCGGTGGCGGATTTGGCGCAAACGCGAATCCATTTGTTGATGATGGCTATCTAGGCTGGGAAGCTCAGGCTGGCTTGGATTGGAAATTGCTCGAAGGTTTGAGCATGCAGTTCGCTTACTCCTACTGGAGCCTTGGCCCCTGGTTTGACCAGGCCTATCAGGTCTTCACCCCGAACAACCTTAACGGAACCGGTTTGATGCAGGGACGCGCCCCGATTGAATCACTCCGTGGTTCCTTCACAGTCACATTCTAAGTCTTTAACTTAGTTCAATCCAAAAGCCCGTCGGCAATCGCCTTCGGGCTTTTTTCATGTACGTAGGGCGGGCTGTGCCCGCCGTTCTTTACCCGTCTCGATAACCACAATTCCAATTGTCGGACCATATGGGAGACATCTCAACGCGGCTCACCCGATACCCCTGTCTTTCCCATAGCGCTGCTATGGGCTATTCTGCGTGACCCCTCCGGGGTCAAAAAAGGCGCCCCGTCAATTGGATATCCGCAACAGCCCCGGAGGGGCGGCGTCAGAATAGCCCACGGCACCGCCGTGGGGATTAGGTCGTTGCGTCGAGTCTCGTGGTATCTGGCGGCGCCGTGGGCTAAATTATGTAATCCCTGTTGGGGCAAAATCCAATTGTCGGCCACAGGCCGACCTACGTAGGACCCGCATTGTAGGCTTGGGGGGGTTCAAAATCTTGAACCCCCGCTTCTTATATTTAAAAAGGATTTTGTTTCGATTAGATGAGGCCAGGTTTTGTATACGAGCGATGGCTGCCTTTTTGTCTGGCGAGTCGCAGTCCCATTCTCAAGACCACTTTTTCCAGGTCTGTCCAGTTAACTGGAGTCAAACGCGACAAGTTCAAAGCTCCAGCGCAACATAGCGCCGCTCATACTGCCTCCTGAGGATCCACGAATTGTTCGAAGGCTTATAACCGCATTCAACCAGTATGTCTTCCAGATTACCCATGTCTTGAGCGGTTTCCAGAAACAGCTCTACCGCCTCCTGTAGCGCTGCTTGGACTTCCTGCTTTGTCCCGGCGCAGGTCATGACGTTGAACGGGTTTGCACGGGCTACATACTGCCCGTCTTCTTCCCAAATTTCGGATTCAAACGTGAATTGCATTGTTACTCCAAGAAATCGTCTCTATTTATATAATGTTACTTTGGGGGCACGGAAAACGCAACTGGTACCGAATCAGGGTACTCAGGGTGTCGGAATCGTGTCGGTTCTTGGCGTAACGTCAAATACTGATACTAACAGGGCCTTTGTAAGATTCTCGTCGCTGCGCTCGCTCGAGATGACATCGGTGTGGTCTTACGTAGGGCGGGCTGTGCCCGCCATTCCATTCTTGACGTACACTCCTAAATGTTTCATCCTTAAGGCGTATACAAGGGGGTAAGGAGGCAAACATGAACATCCCGTTACTGGAAAAGCGTGTGAGAAGCCTGGAAGAAATGATGGCGGACTTGATCGCGACATCTGAGAACACTTCTAAGATTGCAGCGCAAACGTCAGTGGAGATGAAGGCTTTCAAAGAAGAGATGTCAAAGAGGAGATGACGGAATTCAAGGATCGCGTCGATCGTCCTCGAAGGATGGATCGGGACAGTGTCGAGCGTAAGCTCGAACAAATAAGGTTCAACAAGGAACTAGGGGCAATCGCGCGCAAACAGGGTCGTATGGCCGAAGATCTTGTTGCGCCGAGTATTTGCCGTATACTTCGTCAAATTTTCAAAATACCAATGATATACGAGTGCGGCGAGGTTGTAAGGTATCGGCGGATCCATCCCGAAGATGGCGGCAGGATGAAGGAGTTCGACGTCATCGCTGTCTGCGGCGATTACGTGATGGTGAATGAGACAAAAAGCAAGCTAGAGCCATCAAATGTTCCGGAATTGTTGGAAACGATCCGTGAATTTCGAGAATATTTCCCTGAGTACAAAGACAAGAAGATTATTGGATCTCTGGCGACATTGTTCGCAGACGAGAGCCTTATTAAATACGCATCGCGGGAGGGTATCCTGATCCTTGCGGTAGGCGAAGAGCTTATGGACGTGATGAACGAGCCCGGCTTCAAGCCTGCCGAATTCTAGCATTCTTACGTAGGGTGGGCCGTGCCCGCCGTTCGTTCGCCCATCGAATTCGTACAAATCCAATTGTCGGACCATATGGAGACATCTCAACGCGGCTACCGATACCCCTGCCTTTCCCCATAGCGCTGCTATGGGCTATTCTGCGTGACCCCTCCGGGGTCAAAAAGGCGCCCCTGTCAATTGGACATCACGCAACAGCCCCGGAGGGGCAAGGTCAGAATGTCGGCCACGGGCCGCCGTGGGGATAGGTCATTGCGTTCAGTTATTGGCGCTATCGGCGGCGCGTTGTCAATTATGTATCCTGTTGGGGTAAATACCCCTCGTCGGCATCTCGAGATTACAGGGCCTCAAACGGCCGAAACCCTAACACCTCCGGATCCTAGCAAACCCGTCCTTTTTTTGACGGGTCTGATGTGCTATGTTCATATCAGCATGGAAATACGAGGGCGAAAGAAAGTCATGGATTTCCTGCGGTCAGGTGACGCTAAATCCAGGAAACTCCTACCCGGATGGTTGGCTGATACAGAAAGAGCGGTTTGGAACTCGCCGTCCGATATCAAGAAAAATAACCGGACGGTAGACTTTTTGTCCGGAAACAGAATTGTTTTTAATATCGGCGGGAATGATTATCGAATAGTCGCAAAGATTGATTACCAGCGCCAGATCGTACTAATTCGCTGGGTAGGTCATCATAAGGACTATGTTCGGATCAACGCGAAGCTGATCTAGAAATTATGTTGGTGGCGTCATAATGATAATTGAGCCGATTAGAACTGAGGCCGATTACGAGTCGGCAATGGCCAGGATAGATGAACTATGGGGCAGCGAGCCCGGATCATCTGAGGGGGACGAACTTGATATACTGATCGCATTAACCGGCGCCTATGAAAAAAAACACTACCATATTGACCCACCGGATGCTCTGGCCCTCCTAGAATATAGGCTTGACCAACTAGGTTTGAGTGAAAAAGAGATTGAACGCGTGATGGAATTTAGAAAGAAAGTTCCGGAAATCATGTCGAGAGAGAGTGGGCTTAGTCCGGAAATTATCCACTCGTTTAAAGATATCCCTTTTGAAGCGTTTCTCATTTCCACCGACTGATTCCCAGCGGCATCGACTACTGCCATCCCTGATCTCTCGGCGCTACGCTCACTCGCGATGACATCGGTATTGTCTTACGTAGGGCGGGCCGTGCCCGCCGTTCTTTCCTCATCTCAAATACGATCAACGCTAATTGTCGGCCACAGGCCGACCTACGCGAAGACATAGTCTCTGCCAACATCACCCCCGATTGTAGGGGTTCAAAATCTTGAACCCCCATCCAGCCATGTAAAATATCAATGATTCAGACAAGTTCCAAAAACTCATCTACGGTAAGCCCGGCGTCTCTGATCAAACCGCGCAAAGTACCGCGTTTAACGTTTTTTCCTGCGTGTATTGGTATGGAGAGAATAGCATCGGCATCTTCTTTTTGAAGTATTACATGACTACCCTTCTGTCGTGCCATTCGCCAGCCGGCTTTTTGAAAAGCCCTGATGATTTTCTCCCGGAATACGATCCAAGACTCTCAATTGATGGCAACCTCCAGAATTCTGTCGGCATTCTTTGTCTGCTGAATTGCCCGGTCGTTAAGGACCTCCAGACAGCCCAGTATGGCTTCCCTGATGTTAGCCAGGGCTTCTTCTTCGGTGTCTCCCTGTGAATGACAACCCGGCAGAGCAGGACAGCTCACATTGAATCCACCGTCTTCGGTGTCAGGTCTTATGATGACCTTGAAAATCATGTTTGGTCCTCCATGAAGTTATCCATGCTAAATTGGTTTATAGCAAAAGTATCGTCGCAATCAAAGAGTGGGTTGAACGGAAGGTCTGTGCATACGCGGTAACGTCAAATATTGATGTTAACAGCATCTTGGTAAGACCTCTCGGCGCTACGCTCACTCGAGATGACATCATTTTGGGATCTTACGTAGGGTGGGCCGTGCCCGCCATTCTTTCCTCATCTCAAATACGATCAACGCTAATTGTCGGCCACAGGCCGACCTACGTAAGACATCCCCGTCTGCGCGTCGGCGTATCGTAGGGGTTCAAGATTTTGAACCCCTATCAATCTTTCTTTCCGGTCGGGTAGCGCGCACTCAACTGAACTCAGACAGGGCCTCGCAAAAAAAGCACGTAAACTATAAGTTACTGACGAGTTAGGCAGATTTATTGGAAGCGTAAAAAGCCCAGTGAGATCAACAGGGTGTGAAAACAATAAACAATTGGTCTCAAATAGCGGGTATAAGTTACATGCCACAAACAAGTCAGTTTTTCCTTGCCTTAATGAACTCGCGCGCTATAATTGCCCCATCACACATCGTAATTTTCCTTTCTCGCAATATGAACGCATAACGGGGATCACGCGATGAATGTGGCCTTATGGGCGCAGTGGATGAACTACTCCTAATCCGAAAACACGCCTGGAGGGGGAGCGTGGAATAATAGAGATGATTTTTGGCGCAAAAAACGGGGGGAAACAGGACGGAGAGGTTTGTCTACTTCACCCCAAGGGAATTTTGTCATGATTTCAATCGTCATCCTCCATATCCAGATCTTCATCATCTAATTCATCGTCATCCCAAAACTCGTCCAACTCCTCGTCATCCTCTTCCTCAAAAGCGCCCTCATCCAGCTCATCGTCATCGAGGTCATCAAAAGTATCCAGGTCCTCGTCCTCAGAGTCGTCGTCTATGAGGTCCGATTCGTCATCTTCAGCGCGCCGCGCTCGCGCATGCGCCGACAGCCCCTCTTCTTTTGATGACTGAGATTTATTGAGTGAATCCAGGTAGCTGGCGTACAGGAAAGCGCCCATGATTTCCTGGCCCAAGGTGTCGGTCGGCTGGGAGGATATTTCTTCTTTACCGATCATGAAAGATCTCCAAGATATGGGTTAAGCGGAACGTATAAATTCGCTGAACCTCATATTACGGCCAAGACGATTGGGGATCAAGGGGTAGTTGTCGGCGAAGAGGGTCATCTCCTCCGCCGATTCCGGTACCAGCCGCTGTCAGTCGGGCGAAGCGCGACATCATCCATAGTGTTCCTATCCTGAAGAGCCAGGAGCGCATAAACAAGGGCCCTGACCACCGGAGCCCGCATTGCGTAATCCTGATTCTGGCGCAATGAATACAGGAGTGTAGGACAGAGGCGTTCGTTTATAATCGCTGAATCATTCAGTAGCAGGCCTCGGGCGTGTTCCAGGGCCGATCTAAAATTCGTGATTATCCTGACAGGCACAGCCCTGACTACCTGCCGCCCCTTAACCGCTGTTCTACGGAAATAATCAGCGGCTACCCGATCAGTAGCGTCGATCAGGAATGTGTCCACAAGGAGACGATCCGCAAACTCCACGGCCGCGTCGGTAATCTCGAAGAGCGAGCCGCCGGCTTCTTCAAGGGCGTGAAAACGGCCGTCAAGCCGTAGGCCGAGGACGACAATCGCCGCAGGCTGTTCAGCCGACCAGCCAACGCCCGCGTTTATAACGGTAAAAAGCTCATCCCGGCTGGCGCCTCTGACACGTATATCGCCGTCAGGCAGCAGTCGCGCGTCCATAGGTTAGAAATCCCCCGATGTCTTCGGACGACCGGCAAGAAAGCGGTTACCCGTAGCCGCGCGCCTCATCTCGTTGGCAATAGCCAGCGCGATTACCGAGTCATCATGCGTGAGCTTTTCGCCCGGCCGCTTGTAATTCTGCCTGAAACAGCGGTTATCAGCGTCCCAGACGAGTCCCTGAAGCTCCAGCAAAGACAGCCGGTCGCATACGGTAATGTCCCTGCGGTCAATGGCCTCCGCGAGTCTTGAAAGCATGGCCTCCTTTACGGGCCGCGTGGTTAGCCATCCGAGCCTCTCAGTCTCATCAGGGAGCTTTTTGTCGAGCCGTGTCTGATAGTACAGATTTGGATAGCCGGTCATCCATGGATAAGCGCCAAGGCCGCGCTCACATGCCACGAGAGTCGCAAGCCCCGGGCCGTTGCGTTCAATCCCGAGCAGGCCATAGTTGTAGTAGACCGCAAGCATGTAAGCGTGCATGCCCGCAATCTCGGGCCGAACGCGATTCGATCTGTAAGTCGCTGCCAGAGCGCCGGTCTGATCATTGAATAACCTGAATCACCGTGTAATCCGCTCCAACACCCTCACCGACATCCATGCCAAGGCTGTAGGTGGCCGAAGGTTCGGGCGTCGACCACAAAGAGATCGCTCCCTGTTCCGATTCCACAAATATGGGGCCATTGGGGACGGACGCGTCCGGCCATTCGAGCCGCCCCCTTGTGGGGGGTGATGACGCCTCTATCCATTCCATGAGAATTGACTGATTGAACCAGGGAGTGGCTGTGAATGCGAAAGCGAGAGACGCGACGGCGGGATACTCCTGATGAAATTTGTCCCACGAGTCCTGACACTGGTTCTTTCGGGTGTGTATGGCCCAGTTGAGCTGATCCGGGTCCAGGCCGGCAAGTTTCGAATACTCAGTCTCCTTTTCCGTCGGTTCGGGGCCTTTTGTCCCGGGACCCGGCGGCAGACTGTATGACGGGAACTGTTTCCACGAAAGGAAAATAGGCGCGGTAGAAGTTTCCCCTCGTTCCGCCGCTACCCACATCCTGTGGAAAAGGTTATTCATGCCGTTTGCGGTCGATTCCCAAAACAGGAGAGTATCCCAGTTCTGGGGTGTGGCCTGGTTAATCGCCAGGGCCGCGGTTTCAGCCTGATCCCAGAACGCGACCTCGGAGGCGTGGGCGTAATGGAATGTAGCTCCCCGGGCCAGTGTCGGGTTTGCCGCTGTGTCTACCTGCAGGCTCGAATAGTGAGGCGCCGCGTATTCCAGCCTGGACGCGCTGTTTTTCGATAGCCCCGGCCTATTCTCGTCCGATAGATTGGCGTAGAAGCGCTGAGCCATGGCGAAAATTGATCGGGCTCCTGAGAGGTGATGCGCGGCGACAAGCCCGAACCGCCTCGGGTATAGGGTGATCAGAGCGAAAATAATCGCCTCGATCAGGGTTGAGACGCCCAGTTGCCTTGCCTTGAGACAGATGAATCGACCAGGAACCTGTTTCTCCCGGGCTTCGAGGATCTTTTCAAAAATCACTTCCTGCGACCGGTTCATAATGAGCGAAACAAGCGCTCCATGTTTGTCGATGATCTGAAGATTCTCGACAAAAGACTGGAGGTCGGGATTAGCGCCGGCGAACCCGTATTTGCAGGCCCTACCGGCGCGTTGTATCCCATCAGCGAGCTTTTCAGCCCGCTTTGTAAGTGTATTGAGAGACAATCCGCCTCACGTTTAGAAAAACGAAAAAAACTCCGCGACGCGGCTCCCCTTTTTTCCGGCTTTCTTTCTGTCGGCCAGATCAGCGAGTTCACGTTCGAGTTGCGAGAGTTTTTCCGCCAGGGATTCCGCGTCCCCTGTTTTGAGCCGGGTTTCCATAAGGGCCCGGGATGTGTTCAGCAGTTTATCCATGATCTTGAGTTGATCGATTTTCTGGCGTGAAGCGGTAGGCGCTTCGGCCATGAGAAACGTGACCACGCGTATGGCGCCGTCCGCTGTCAGCCCGTTTGAAGACAGGGCTTCCAACGCCTGGATCAACTCATCGTTGAACACTTCGATTCCCTCATCCATGATCAAATACCGTTCCGATAAACCGAGAACGGACAACGATCACATTCATGCCGGCGCAAATAGAAGAAATCACTTATCATGCGGCGGCACGGGCAGGGAAACGTCCGGTCTACTTCATGCGGAAAAGGGCCGAATGAACAACCGACGGGCGAGGGAGTCTCTCTGTAACCTTGGGAAACGTTTTCTAAGCCCATGTCGTGGATCCTCCCTGATTAGTTACTTCGTGCCCGTCGTAGGGGATTTCTAGCCTTAGCCTGAGACTGCGCAGGCGCGAAAGGCATGCGATTTCCATCTGTTTGAACAGTTCCTCGGCTTCCGGGTCATCGATTTTCTGAATGTGAGCGCGAATAATGGAAAGCTGCTCATGAAGTTTGTCGAATGAGTTTGAGATAAGTTTTGGATAGTTAACGTCACATTTTTTCATTTGTTAATCTCCTAAATGCACGTTGTGGGACGCCGCGTCCATGGATTTGGCGCGCAGTGTCCAGGGTTAACAATCTGAAACCCCCCCGATATGCAGACCCCAAGGGGTTTAGAATGTGATGAGAAAACTTTGACTTTGGACCTTTAAAGCAGATGATTTTTGGTACCGTGTTTGTTGGATCAATATGAAGGCGATGTCAACCCCAAAATGGAAAAAGTAATCTCAGCGAGTGAGGTCAACGATTCTACCTTTTTGATCCGCCCATTCTGATCTCCAGTTTGCGGGACCAGGGCTGGTAATATCCAAAGTCAACCCCGAGCCGGTCTGAGAGCATGTCATCAGCGTTGGTCCACCCCGCTGCGGCTTTCCCGATGCGTGATACGAGACGGGCTTTCGCCTGCAGGCTTCGCCATTTGTTTTCGCTTGCGAGCGCCTGATCCTGCGCCAGTTGGGCCTGTTCCCTGTCGGAATTCAACCTGGCGTTGTCATCAGCGGTTTTTTGAGCCTGCAAATTGTCCTGCGCTCGGGCGCGTTCAACTTCAAACTGCTGCGCCGCCAGATTGTTCAACCAGTCTCCCTGCGCTGAGAGCAATTTGTTTCGGGTTAGGAGGAGGTCGTTGAGGCTGCTCAGATCCGAGGTTTGTTGCGAGTATTGAGAGTCACGCAATGATCTGGCGTTTTCTACAGCGTCTCCAAATTTCGAGGAATATTCCGAGGCCAGCGTCTTGAGCGCCTGGTGGTAAGCCTCTGACTCGCTCAGCGAGGAACCGCCGGTCGAAGACGCTCCCAGCCCTCTGCCGTGACCCTGATTGTTGGGATGTGTATGAGTTCAACAGACTCCTCGCTCCCCCGAGATACTGCGAGAGATAACCCTGAATGAGCGGGTCTTCTTCTGGTGTCGGTTCCTGAACGGGCCTGAGCGAAGAGTATCTGGCGAGCAGATCGTTGATCAGGTTGTTGATCTGATCGAGTGAAGCGCTGAATGGATCTGATGATGAATTCGTGTATTCGGATGGCATGGTGTTGTCCTTGTTTGGTGTACAGGCCGGCCTCGACGCCGGTCATTTTGTGTTATTCGCGCGTAGGGGTTCAATATTTTGAACCCCAGCGGGCACCGATTGTTTTGCATTTGAACACGTTTAAACCAATTGTCGGCCATGGGCCGATGAGAGAATGATGCCACGAGATCCGGGGTTCAAGATCTTGAACCCCTACGCGACCACGCTGCACCCACACCCATTCATCTCACCTCCATCTCCCCGCACTCGGGATTTTCGCATTTCCATATCGCGCGGTAGCCGCACTCATATTCGTCGCTGGATGGACACACCCGTTTCCATACGGACCATTGGCCCCCGCATTCGGGGCATTTGGCTCTTGTTACCGGCACACCCCCGGTACGGCTTATTGTGGAAGCGAGATATTCAAGAAAACCAACATAGTCACTGAGTAATGTTCCATCTGACATGGGTAGTTCTCTCCTCGATATGACATGATCAATTCGGGCAACATCCGTCATCAGGACCGCCGTTGATCCAATGGCCGTTTGTAGTGTCAATCACACAACATTTGGTTCCGGAAACGCTGATGATGCGAGCCGTGAACTCCAGGCCGGAAAGCCCGTTATCCGAATAGAAGCAGCAGGAATCCGCGCCGGGTAGACCCTGAACGCCAGTTGGCCCCAAAATCGCTTCAGCTGACGGACCGGTGTATTACGGCTAGACAATCCTCAAGCGAGGCGTAGTACCCGGGCAGAGGATTGACAAATTCCCCGAAGTTGCCGTCACACCGAAGATCCGCAACCGCTACCCGGTAAAAATACCCGATGGGCGACAATGATCGATAGAACCGCTCCACCTTGAAGACCCTGCCAACTACATCCTGATACGCCAGGGCCGAGGGGGATCGCCGCACGGTGTAACCGGCAGTGATCACTGAACCGCATCCATTGTGGAAGCTCAGCGACACTTCGCCTTTTCCGCAACATCCGGAGCATGCGTGGCCGGACTCGAATTTGAGGGTCGAGTCCATATTCCTGACGAGAGTCCCATCAAGCCTGTAAAGATCGCCGGGCGTGTTATCGAGGCATACGGTTTCGATATCCAGCGCTGCGCTCGATGAGTATGAGCAGGCTCCGATCCCTGTAAATGAGTAACCATAACCTTCACTGAGAATGGACTGGTCGGCCGGCAGAACATGGCTTTCAGTAATTCCCGGTTTCACGAGCGTTGTTCGAAATTGCGCCGAGCCGCATCCGTCGGTAGCTGCCCATTCGATCTCCCCGCCGCAGCACGACGGGTTGGATGGGACGCCCACAGTAGCTGGTCCCCGGGTGATGCGCCGGCTTGCTCCATCAGAATGGTAAACCGTCGGTCCGGACCACGACACCTCCGTAGATCCGTAGATACCGTGAAACACTCCAGTTATCTCGCCGCCCCGACAGGCCGGATCCCCTGAAATAACAATGTTGGGAATGATCTCGTTGGCGAACCCTCCATCAAGAAAATCCGGAGCGTTCAAATTGATGATCGGCGCAGGAAAAGCTCCAAGATCTCCACAGCAGTCACAACCGCAGCCACCCGGGAAATCCAGACCGCCCCGGACCTCGAAGCTCAACGAGCGCCCATTGCAGAATAGCTCATTAAACGTGACTGTTCCGGAACATTTCCTGTAGATGTCTGTAATAATCGCCTGGTCCGGAGTGTAATCCAGGATCAGGATCTCTTCAGCTTCTCGGCCAAGGATCCGGAATGTTCCGTACTGTCCCCTGAATGTCTCTCCATCGATGAGGCCAGTGAATTCCGGGCACATCGAAGGACATTTGATCCTAATCCTGCGGATGCGGGCCGACTCGTTTGCGCACATGGCGGCGGAGTCCTCGACCGAAACTTCAATTGTGGCGCAACCCGTAACAGTGACATGGGAAGAGCAGTCACGGGGCTTCATGGGCCTGGACGCCTCAGCGAACTGCGGCTTGTTCTGGAAATTCAGGACCGGCTCATCGCAGCAGGTCGTGACCGCAGCGTCAAAGTGATTTCTTTCCGACATGTCAGTGAACTGAAACAGATACCCTCTCTGTGAATGGGCGCAGTGATATTCAGGGAGCCTGTAAGGTCGCGCCGCCGCCTTGTCAGCTTCCTGGAATGACAGGTTCTGGTAGACATGGTAAGCGGTATACCTTCCTGACATAATGTTATATAGCCCCCCATTCCCGGACCCCCAGCATTGTGGCCTGCAGGCCAAAAAGCGTCGATGGAGCGGTAAGACTTAAACGGAATTTGAAGAAACGGCCGTTCAAATCAAATGGTCTTGGGTCCATCGTGAATTCATTGGCGTTGGAAGCGGATTGCCTTGTGAATTCTATGGAGCGGGCCACGTCCATGGAGCCATCCGTAAAGACTTCAAGCCGAATTGGGTCAAAGGCCGTCGATTTGGAGAACAGGGTTAGGGCGCGGATGGTTTTTTCCACATGAGGCGTCCCGAAATGGACCCAGGGAGTCTCTGCCCAGCCGTTTACGGGCGACCCCGCGTCGGAGAGCGAGTCCCGGCTGAAGAGTTCGAGTATCCGGCCGGTGTAATCCCCGGCGAGCAAACGTACTTGACCCGGATTGCGATCGGATCCCGGGTCCGAGAACGTTGAGAGTGACGATGCGCTTACAGCGAATGGAGGAAGCCATGCCTTGAGACCGAGGTCATAGACTATAAGCCTGTTGTTGAATTTCTGTTCAGAGGAGGCGCCAATCATGGGGACGGCCCATATTATCCTGTTCCTGGCGGCCCAGTACAGTCCGAACGCTGATCCGAGATTGTTCAGATCAAGACGCTCCTGTGACGAGGTTTGGTCCCACCACGACACCTGTTCGCTTATCCGGTAGACCTTAAGCCCCGCGAAATGCCATGCGCCCCGCTGATTTATATAATAAAGGCCCATCAGGTTCTTGGAGTCGGCCTCCATGTGCGGAGCGGCCACGAGAACCCTGCTGTTGATAGGCGTCTGGCCCGCGGTTTCTGCCCGTTCGAGGGAAAAAGTGGACGGGCTGTAACCGTTGAGCAGGTACCAATCGTCGGTTTTCGCTATAAAGCCCTGATTGAACACCTCGATAGCCGCTGTTATCTCGCCGGTTCCACCTATTCTCAGGGATGAGGAGTCAGGGCCGCACACGCCGTATTCTTCGAGCGGCCTCGAAATGTCAATCCGGTCCGGGGAGTCAGAGCGATTGCAGAGGATTACACGGTCCCGGACAGTGATGACAAAGCCGTATTTTTTCAGAGGGTCGAATTTCGGCCAGACAGCGGCCTCGCTGATGAATGTCTTGGGAGTGAGCGCCGCTGACACGGATAACCTTATCCAGTATCCGTAAGGGTATAGCGATCCCAATGGACGGTTGGGGGTCCAGTCGTCCGGGAGATTCCACGAGATCAGTCCCCTTTTTCCAAAAGGCGTTCCCACAGGCTCCGCTGTCCCATCCGAGAGACCGGAAACAGGCGCCCACGACGTCCCGTTCCAGTATGATCCGTTGAGAACAGCCGGATTTGAATTGTGATAATCGTTGTGCGGGGTAATTTCGAGATCCCGGAATTCGGAGACGCAGCCGACGTACAGATAGTCTTCAGGGGCCATGGCTTCCGGGTTTTCGAGGGCCCCGTCGTTGAGTCTCGCGAAAGTGGGATAGTTGAAATCCTGAACCTCAATGGTGAAATCCTTGGCTGATTTTGCGGATTCGTCCCAGTAGATAAATCCAAGCGGGGTGTCGGGCATGCCGTTTCCCATACGGCTCAGGGGTTGGCAGGGAGCCTGGAAAAGTATCCGGTTAAGCTTGAGATGGGGATCGGTGGGGTTAACGCAGCGGATTCGAAGCCAGTAACCTTCGATATTGTTGATAATCCGGGGTGAGGGCACAGCCTGATCAGCTTGCCATGTGACGACCCCTGAGCGGGTCAGACCGTTGGTGTCATCGGAAATATTCAGCCCTGGGCCCCAGTCGTCGCCGAGAGGCTCGATTATTATCGGGTTTGGCGTTGAGCCCGGCGTTGTCAGGTCGATAAACAGCCCGGTGGTTATTCGCGTGTCAAGACAGACGATGATCGAACCATTCCCAGGCGTGAGCGTTCCGATGTCCAGGGTGGAGTCCGCGTCACTGTCGAGAGCGGAATCGGAGACATCTATCCATGTCACGCCACTGTCACGTGTCATGAGAACCGCGATAGGCGTGGCCCAGTCGGCCCCTGAAGGATCGAGTCCCCCTGAAAACACCAATGGCGGGCTCGCTTTGCCTTCAGTGATTATTGCCCGGTCATTGAGAGCGCTCACCGAAACGACGCCCGCGTTGAGCCCGAAATCGTATATTTGATTCCATGACAGGGGCTCATGAGGCGTATATGACGCGAAAAGTCGGGACGAGCCGGAAGCTTCGACAATTTGAGCCAGCAGGTATGTTGTCCTGGTGGTTGGAAACATGAACGAGCCCAGATAAACAACAGCGCCCGCGCCTGGAAGGCTCGAAATAACGTTATAACCGTTTCTAACCCTCAAACCCGGGCCTTCGATGTCAATATTCCCACCCGCGAACAGGGAAGAGCTTTCTGAGGCGAGTGGGTTGATCGTCTGATTGCGTATCCCCGCAGTCCAGTCGAAGAGATTGTAGATTCGGGCGCCAGTTTCCGTAGATGTCAATTCCGTTATCCTTCCATTAGCGTCTGGGCTTGATTATTGCGCTCGCCGGCTCTGTGACGCCGAGCAACCGCCGCTTCTCCAGTTCGTAGAGCCGTCGAGTATTCCTGGAATTTGAGGTCCGCTCCGGGGGCGTTTCTGTCACGAAGAAAAGCCTGGCGCAACGCGAACATTGTGAAGAGAGTGTCGTGCGCCGGCGGCACGGGTGGGTCGCAATTGTCCTCAGAGCAACCGAGGCTTGGTGGGAGCCTCGAATAATAAACATGAAATCCTGAGTCCAGGTTTTTCGATGGCGCAGGCCACACTTTCATCAGGCCGTTTCGGACGAAGTACCACAAAGGGAGGGCCGGTAGCGTATGAACGGGCCGACCGGTCAAGGTAATCGTCGAGGGAGTGAAGCTCTGTCATCAGACCCTGAGCGTTGTCAAACCGGACGCGCTGGACGCTCTGCAAGTCGGGTATGGCTGCACGCCAGTTCTATGGCGTCCTGGCCCGCGACAGCGGGGAGTATCTTTTCAGCGGACCAGTAATTCTCCCGGGCAAGGTCCTTAAGACATTCGTTAATGGATCTCAGGATGAAATCGTTGCGCAGGAAACCGCTGTTGTCTTCATTGAAAAGGTCTCTTGTCGCTCGAATGATGGATGCGACTCTACCAACGCATTCGACATTACAGGACTCCGTATCCACTGATAGTTCAATACGGTAAGCGAATGTCGAAAGTTCTGTGGGGGCAGGATCAGTGCCCTCGATTGCGAGTTTGATCCGGACACACAGAGCGTCCCCGCTATTTAGCGAAGCGCCGGATATCATGCCGTGATCATCGACCAAAGGGATGGTACGGACGGCGACGAGACCCACGGCCAAGGGATCTGAACTCAAAAATCGGGTGGACGACGTATAAGGGTTTGAGACGGGGAGAGCAAGGTTTGAAGCCTGACTCAACGCCCTGCTCTCGATGTCCCACGAATACGCCAGCCCCGTGGCCGGGATCGTTTCATTGAATATCAGGCGGACACGAGACCCTGACTCGAATCCATACGGTATTCGAAACATGACGAGAGCCTCGTCTCCGGGCTTCCATACTATGAAACTCACTCCCAAAAGGGAGTCGTACCGGTTCGTGGGGCAAGGGCCATCTGTCGGCCCTAATGATTCGATGTCGAAAATGGCCATGGTTGTCAGCCTTTATTCTGGGGTTGGTCCCGGCGCCGTCTGATTGGATGGAATAAAAGTTGTTCGTCGAGTGTAACCGGTCAGGCTCAGTTCAATGCGATCTCCTCCCGGGTGACCATTCTCAGAGCGAGGTTCAACGCGGCGAGGGCGACTGTCGAGATCTCCGCCCAGCGGCCCGGGTCCATCCCAATGGAAATCGCGATAGCGCCTGCGAGCGCAATGAGGTTTACCCAGATTGTTTTCGAAGCCCACCACTGTTTTGCGTTGTCCATGATTTGTCCTCCTTTTTGCGCAGTAATATTGAGAGTGTGTTGAGAATAAGAGCGTGAATTCAGTCCCCTATCTTCAAGCGTCTGCACACGGCTTATCATCTCATTCAGGCGTCTACCCAGAGGCTCGGCTATCACGCCGCGACCACTTGAAGCGTGGGTTACAACCCGGCCCGTCGGGCTGATCTTGAGGAAAGCTCCGACATGACCGTCCGGTCGGGTTACGGAAAAAGTCCAGAAGACAAGATCAAGCTCCTCGGCCGATTCAGGATTGACACTTATGGATGTCCATCCGCCAAGACCCCGAGCCATGCGCGAAGCCGTAGTCCTGGTGATTCCGGGCAGCCCGGCCCATTTGGCCGCGAGATAGATGTAGCCGCTGCAATCCAGACCACTTTCGATGGCTGTCGCATCCGCCCCAGGCGTATCTGGGGTTCCTTGCTACAATGAAATTCAACTGTCGTCCGGAATGAGGCGCCAAATTGGGGGCTGAGCGCATGGGCGTCACGTCCAGCAAAGGATTGCGCCAATAACGAGAACAACAGAAGCCATAACGTAAGAACACGCTTTCGGGTCATGTCTTATGCTCTCCATCCAGTCTCCCGGCGTAACGAAATCAACAGCGAGCATGAGGCCGGTCAGAAACGGCGCCGCAATGAGGGCCGCGGCCAACCGGATAAGGGTGTAACGTAAAAGCGAATAAGGGTCGTCTCCCATAATCAGCGGGGAATACAGAGTGGTCGAAATTATCGCCAGAAGGCCCAAAAAGGCGATCACAGCAAGAATGAGAACGTGAATAAACTCTCGTTTCATTGACCTTTCCCCATGAAATAACCGACAAACGCGGCTATTCCGGAAATAGCGGTCCCAAGCGCTATGATCATCTGCCATTTGAGATTTTGAGAAGTCTCTGTTCTCATTAGGTTTTCTTCCCTGCCGCGCTGGACCGCCTGATGGCGTTCAGTATCCTGGACACGGATGAGCAGGTCGGTCATCTGTATTGAAGATCGATTCATGAAATCGGCCTGAGTCTCCTTCAGGTGATCGACTGTCTCCCTGATGTGCGCAAGGATGGTATTGATGTGGTTGAATCTTTCATCCAGCCATTTGTGCTGGATGTCCGGGGTATCGGTCATGGCGCCGCCTTTCCTGGCCGAACGCCGGGATATATTTCCCGTCGGTTCGTTTACTCGAGACGACCAGAGAGAGAGCTGATCGTCATCGTCTTGCTCTTTTCATCACAGCGAACATTTCTTCCAGGTTACGGGCCTGGCTCAAAGCGCGGGTGAGATCCCCGTCATGGTCATGAGTTTCGAGAGATCGTCCGCCGGATTCGGTTGTCGCTCGGGTCCGGGCTTCACGAACCGCTTCATTCTTTTGAGCCGCCGCCTGTCTCGCCTTGGAATCAATCGCCCTTAGAAAATCGGCGGCCTGTTTTGGCTCAACGCCTCTATCCCGGATGAGGTATTCGAGTTCACTTCTGAAGTCTTTCAAAGTCGTGTTGGGAGGCTCTTCAAGGAAGTCGTCCAGAAGCCTGTTGAATTGCTCCCGGGCGCCAAGGGCTTCATAGATCTTCCTGTCCATAAGTTGCGCCAGGTCATCCTTCGCTTTTCCAACAAGCATTGCAGCTCCCTGGAACGGGTCCGACTCGTAACTTTGCCGGATGTTCCGGAGGAATTCGTCTTCAGACGCTCTATGTGAGGCGTTCTGTTCCCGTTCGACGAATTTTTCGAAGAGGCCCCTGGTTTGAGCAAGCTCGGCATGGGTTTCCATGGATTGTTTCAGCAGGGTCTGGATCGCTTCGGACGTCGGTTTGTCTTCCGGCGCCTCTGGAACCCCTTGGGTTTCCGGGACTTCAGGTTGGAGTTCGCTCGCTTCCAGAATTTGTTCTTCTTGTTCCATTGGTTCCTCCAGTTAAAGTGAGATGTATTTGAAACCGTTATTGCGGTTGAGCCGACATTTGCAGGAACTGCGCAAGCGCATTCATGTCGTCAGGGTAAGGGCCGAAAGGGCCTCCTTTTTGATAGGGCGGCGCCGGTTCGCGGGATTCAGGGAGGTCGGCGAGGACGCTGTCCGGTCTCGGGGCGCACTCGCGTGAAGACTCGATCCACAGCGTCTATGCCAAGCAAATCCAGATATCTCTTGATAAGTTCGGAAAAGGATACCCTGACGCCTTCTTCAGCAAGGACCGAGGAAAATTTCGCCAGTGTGGGGAGAGCCCGCTCGATGCTTTGAGCCTTGGCCACCCGGGTTGAATCCTGCCTTGTAATAGTTGCGACCACATTGTATTTACCGGATTGTATCTCATCCACCGTGACGGTCAGGGGCACGTCGAGTCCGCTGTGATCCCGGACCGCTATTACCTGATCGTCGATCAGGAACTGCTGAATCATCGAAAGAGCGAGCCTGGCCATGGGCTCTATAAAACTTCTTGCGAACAGGTCGGCCCGTGTCGTGAATGTGTTCATCGACGATTCCTGAAGGATATGCGCCTCGGTAGCCGTCTTGTCTCTTGAAGACATGCCGAGAGTCGTGTCCGAAACACTCGTGCGTTTTTCCAGAAGCATGTTCAGGTAATTGATCAGCGAGTTGACTTCAGCCTGAGGGAAACTTAGCGCAGGGAACGGCTGGATGTCGTCAGGCTCGTCAACCAGCCAGACTTTTCCCGGGTAAACAAATTCATCATCTGATGACAGGCTCCGCGCCGCTGATGAGCCTCTGCGCGCGACGAGCATGGCGTTGGCGGTCAGTCTGGCGTTATCCTGAGACTGACTGAGGAACTGCGAAATTGAATGTATGAGATCAAGATTGGTCTCAACAGCGCCGATGCCGAGCGGACCGGGCACAGGCGTGTAATGGGCCAGGACAAAGGGCCTCAGGCCCGACCAGAGAGCGGGCGAGTCGGAAATCCTTATCAACAGCCCATTATCTATGGAGTCATCTTCAAGCCGGGTCACAATGGCGACGATGACTTCTTTTTTGCCGCCAGGGGCGGGAACCTCGCCGTGCCATTCCCACACAAGGAAGCGTCTGGCGTCAGAATCTGACAATGTCGCTGAATCAAGGTGAGATCCCAGGGATCCGGCGATAAAATTCCGGGACGAGCCGGCGTCGCGCCAATTTTCCGCGAACTCCGCCCGATTTACGTTGTACACTCCCAGATCAAACATCTCGGTGATCTCTTCATAGGATTTTTCTACAATGTGACCTACGCCGGAATGCCGCTGAACGTCATTATGCGTGGCACGCCAGTCGATGAGCGCTCTATCCAGAGGGATCAATTCGAGAACCGGGCAGTCAAACATCTCGGTTTGTTCACTGATGATGCGGGAGGAATTCCTTTCCCATCGTTTTGAAGCAAGAGGTTTGGGACGCCACGAGATCTTCGCGAACGCCGTTCCGAAGAGACATAGGCTCTGTAAGGCCTCATAGAGCCTCGTATGTATCTGCCCCAGGGCCAGCCGGTTTATGAGCAATTCCTGTAGCTTGAAAGACGTCGGGTATCGTAGGTCGGAAGCGACCTGATAAAATGATCGCTCAGGGATTACGGTAAGCCATTCCGGCCCGCTGAACACCGCCTGGTAGGATCGGTCCGCCCAGGAATCCACTATGTAGGAGGGAGACAGAATAATATCGGACCGCCAGGCCTCAGATTCACTCGTTTCGCTATGAGCGCCCTGAAAGGATTTAGAACCACTGGTCTTTGTTTCACTGGTGTTCCAGTCCGCAAGGTCTCGCCGGTTGTGGTAGAGATCCTCGAGGAGTTTCCACTTTTCCGTTTGATTCAGGCTCATTCGACGCGAATTTTTGATCCATGGCCTGAGATATTCCAACGCCATTTCCGCAAGTCGTTCGAGATCGGTATCGTCGGAATTGTCGCCCACGCTCACCGTCTTTTAGTTCAGGTTCCATCGCGCTCGCCTGTTTTCGATGGTGAGTGGAGTGACAATCATTTCCAGCGATTCCATCGGGGCGCACAGTTTTTGAAATGTCTTTTGATGGGCGATCCTCAAGAAATCGGAATGTGGTATGATCTTGGAATGCTCGGGGAAGTCTTGATCCAGATAGCCTTTGTTTATGGTGAGGACCTGTAACTCCTGGCGAGTCATCTTTTCCATTTTTCTTTTTTCATGCTGTGGCTCTACGGTGATCCCTGATGAATGCGACACTATTCGCCCCCTTTCCCTGGAAGTGATGAATAAGGATTAATTATTGAGTGGACACTGGTATGATTGAGTCTCGTGGTTCCTGATTACCAGTATGTGAAAAGGCCATGTCGCGGTCAACCGCTCGTTGAAAAAACGTTGGAGGATCAAAATCCAGGATGATTGGAAGTATTGGTAAAGCCACAAGACACTTTGCAGCGCCTTTTCTGAAACGCCTTATTACTGGAGCGCAAACCCCGACGCTGTCGAGTTACAAGATCACTCATCGCTGTAACCTGAAATGCGTTCATTGCCCTTACTGGAAACGTGATGGGCGGGAACTTGATTTCGAAGGTGTGAAAAATACTCTGACCGCGCTGAGGGACACAGGGGTGAAAATACTTATAATTGAGGGCGGGGAGCCTCTCCTGTGGCGCGACGGAACCAAAAGCCTGGCTCATGTGGCGGAATACGCGAGGAAACTGTTTCCTTCGGTGTGCATGACCACGAATGGAACATTGCCCTTTAAGGGGCTTGAGTTTGACCGGGTCTGGGTGAGTCTGGACGGAACGGAGAAGATCCATGACAGCGTTCGAGGCTCAGGGGTATTCTCAAAGGTATGGGACAATCTGGAGACACAGGCAGAGGGCAGAGCGTATATAAGCTTCACGATCAGCCAGTTGAACAAAGCCTGCGCGGGTGAGCTGGTAAGGAAGCTGAAAGGCCGCGTAGCCGGGATAACGATACAGTTCTATTATCCTTACAACGGGTTGCCGGACGCTCTGTTCATAACTCCCGAGCAGCGGGCGCCCATACTTGATGAACTGATTGAGTTAAAGCGGGACGGATATCCGGTAGCCAATACATTTAGCAGCCTCAGCGAACTCAAGAGGGCGAGATGGACCTGTTTTGATGGATTGCTTGCGAACGCTGAGCCGGACGGGCGGGTGAGCAAGGGGTGTTATCTTCGGAATCGGGGCCCGAGCGTGTGCGAGAGATGCGGGTTTAGCGCCCACAATGAGATATCGCTGGCGTTCAGCGGTAATCTTGAGTCTATAATGACGGGACTGAGGATATTTTTTTAGGAACTGGCTTTTTGATTCCGCCTGTGATGTCGCGTTAGTCTGGAAGCTAGAACAAGTTGGAACTCGAGTCCGTGGCCGGCCCGAACATGTCACTCCAATCACGGGTGAATCTGTAGACTTGTCCCAATCCGTAGAGTGAAACAGTCAGGAACACGGTTTGATCCATGTCCTTGATTTTACGGGTTACCGGATCCTGTTCACGGGACTCGGAGTATCTGAGCAGAAGGCTCCAGCACTGGGGATGATAGTTTAGGCCGACGCTTGTAAAATAGGCGAAATCAAACTGGTGCGTGTACTGATTTTCGACGAACAAATCCAGAGCGGAAGTAACTCTAACCTGCAAATTGAGATTAGTCTGGCGGTTCAGGTCTTCCCTGAGCTCATCCTCAGCAAACTGATGCAGGATCTGTATAGTATCTCCCCTATGATCCATCACCCCAAGATTGATCGAATAGCTCCTGGCCCTGTTCATAACGGGATCGTACTCGGCCTGCGCCCTGAGATCCATCAGTGTGTGTGGCCTGATGGTTAGTTCGGCCTGGGTGTTTGTCCAATGTGACTTTAGAGGGGAGCGTTCGCCCAGGGGATCTTCGGCTGTACGGGTCTTATGGAAATCATATCCCTGAGACACGCTCATTGAAGCAAAATCCAGGTATTGACCCTGGCCCACACGCCCAACCAGGGCTTGTCTCAGTTCTCCGGTAATCAGACTGACCTCATCCATACGGTCTGTCTCGTCGAAATACGGGTATTTCTGACGGCTGCGTAATGGTCTATATGTCCAGACGACTCTGGGCCTGATAGTATGCTTTACCTTTTCAAAACCGAACATGGATCCCGAATAAACCTTGTCGATGTCGGTAAACATGTCTGTGTTTATCTGGTACAGATCAGTCCTGACGGAATTGACTGAACTCACGCTCTTGTCATGTTCATAATAATCAGCGGCGTACCCCCGGGCAAAATATGTTATCGATGGGTCGAACTTCAGATATTGTCCGAAAGCCACGGGGAGACTGAGCCTTGTATCCCATTGGGCACGGGCTCCAAGCCATGCGTCATTCATCAGGGGGGCGTGAAAATAGTTGTAGCTTAAGGTGGAGCTAACATAAAAAGGCGTGTAAGGGGCCTGTCTGTTGAACAGGGTAGCCGTCAGGGTCGGCAGGTTTTGAACTGTTCTGGCGTTATCGGGCAGGTCGAGATTGTCAAAGTATCTGGCTTCAGCCTGAAACAGGAAGTTGTTGGTTTGGCGGTACATGAACAGCGTTTGATTCCATGTATCGCACCCGGAGCCTTTTATCGAAGCGTCCTCCCCAGATGTCGAAATAATTCCTGTCCGAAACCCAGTGCAGGTTGGTCTTTAATCTGGCGGTCCTGGAAAAATCCTGATCGTGACGCCAGGTAGCGTAAAAAAGATTCTTCGCGGGATCAGCAGGAGGGCCGTATTTCCAGTCGTAAGTGTATTCACCATAAAATCGACCCTTGAGATCCTCCGTCGGAAAATATCGAAATTCGAGTCCAACCTGAGCCGCCCTTTTTGAACAGAATCTGGGCGCTATTGTCGCGTCAACACTCGGCGAGATGTTCAGAAAAAGTGGCAGTCGGACATCCAGGCCCCTCATGGAGCTGCTTGCGGTTGAAGGCATGAGAAAGCCTGTCTGCCTTTCACGTTTTGCCGGGTATATGAGCCAGGGTATGTAGAAGACCGGTATGTCCTTGATGTAAAAGAAACCGCTCTTGAGGACTCCGTAACCTTCCAGGGTCACGTCGAGATCCTTGCCGGTAATCTTCCAGTCAGGCGTGGCTCCATCGCACGTTGTGAAACTGCCTTCGCTGACACTGTAGTCTGAAGATCCTTTTTTCTCGAGTTTTTTGCCTTCGAGGTAGATGTGCTGACGGGTGAGAAGCAGCTTGCCATTGAAGAGCACACCAGTGGCCGCCTTCAGGTTTATAGTGACTTTTTCAGCTTCTATAACATCGGAAGCGGATCTTACTATAACGCCTCCAGTAGCGGTGAGTTCTCCATTACTCGCTTCGTAAACGATGCTGTCAGCTCTGAGCCTTGTATTTCCCTGGCTCAGTGAGACGTTTCCGCGAGCGGTGTACGTATTTGTCTTATGATTGTATGAAAGGCGTTCCGCGGACATTTTTACCGGAAGATCACCCGGTATTATCGACGTCGGGATACTTTTTTCAGTTGGAGCAAGTTCTGTTGTTACGGCAAAGACGGGCGCAGCGGCCATAATGACAATCGTTGTCATGAGCGCCGCTACTGAGCCTGAATAAAGAATTCGCCGCAAATTATATCTCACTCGTCGTTTATCCCGCAGGCCCTACGGACAGGGCCTATCATATAAAGAGAGCCGGCAGCGACAATCAAGTCGTTTTTACCGGCATGCGCCAGCAACGTCTCGAAGCCTTTCTCAATAGAATCCGCGGCTTGGGCTGGAACCCCATGAGCCCTGACAAGCTCCGCCAGAGCTTCCGGCTCCATACTGCGATCACTGTGAGGAGCGACGCACACAACCTGCCTGGCTAAGGGAGCAATAACGCTGACCAGGGTTTCCACGTTCTTATCTTTCAGAATACCGAGGAGCAAAAGGGGGCGTTGTGAAGGATAAAGCTTGGTTATGGCGCTTTTCAGCAATCTCATGCCTTCCGGGGTATGGGCGCCGTCTATGACAACATCAGGATTCCGACGCAATAATTCAAATCTGCCGGGAAACTGAGTTTTAGAAACAGCCTCACGTATGGCGGGTTCCGATATTTTGAATCCCTGGGCTATCAATTCCTGGGCTACGCGAATGGCGATGGAAGCGTTCTTGATTTGATGGGCTCCCGTCATAGCTGGGCGCAAACCTGTGAACGCGATTTCATCAGATATGTAATCGAAGGTATCAAGGGCGGTCCTCACGCCTTTAAAGTCTCGGCCAAACTCCAATACCCGGGAATTAAGCGCCCGGGCGGTAGACAGGATGACATCCCTGGCTTCCTTTCGGCTGGCGCCGGTGATTACCGGCACGCCACTCTTTATCACGCCGGCTTTTTCGGTCGCCACGGCCTTGATTCCGGCGCCGAGGTAGTCTTCATGTTCTCTGGAGATATCCGTTATTACGCTTACCAGGGGAGTAATGGTGTTGGTGGCGTCAAGCCGTCCGCCCAGGCCGACTTCTATTACAGCGAGATCAGGTTTTGCCGCTGCGATACGATCGAAGGCTATAGCTGTAGTGTATTCAAAAAAAGTGGTTCTTGAGGGGTCATGCAGAGGTCTGATCTTTTCAGTCGCTTTGATCATGTCTTCTTTGGAGATCATGCGGCCACGGATTTTAATCCGCTCACGAAAATCATTCAGATGCGGTGAAGTATAAATGGCGGTTGAGTAACCGGACAGGCTGACAATGGCGTCTATGAATGAGGAAGTGGAGCCTTTTCCGTTGCTGCCGGCGATATGGACAGATTTGAAACGGTTTTGCGGGTCACCCAAAGCGGAAAGCAACGAAGAAATGTTGTCCAGTCCCAGGAGGATACCGAAACGTTCAAAGCTGTACAAAAAAGTCTATGGTTTTGGAATATTCCCTGTCTACATCGACAGAGAACGCTGTCGCCTGTGACATAAAAGCGCCTCCGGGCAGAACAACAAATATTTGCGTGATTTTAATATCACATGGCCGCAGGAGCGTCAAGGATAGTAAATAGCTAATATATTGTATTAATTGGTAAATGTAAAACTGGTTGAGGGTGATGCCGGTGGCTTCATCCTATAGCGCCTGAGCGAGTCTGGATATCATCGCGTCCCAGTGAGACCCCCCGCGATAGATGACGATTCTTCCGTTTACGCCTGTAAGTTCCTGTTTCTTCTTGTCAGGCTTCATCTTGAATTTATCAACCAATATTGAAGCCAATTCTGTGGGTTTTTTCATGTGGACCGTACCGACAATTCTTATGCCCGGATTATTTTCGAGCAGGATCGGTATGGTGTTAACAACGTCTTTGTCAAACCAGCAATCAAAGTAGACTATCTTTGACAACCTTGATCGGAACGTCTCGGCGTATGGGTCATTTTTTGGAGTCCTGGCAAGCCAGCTTCCAACAGAGTCGAGGACGCGGCCACCGCCGGAAAACCCTGCGAGTGTTATAGATGTTTTATCCTTATCAATATTGGGATAGGTTTTTTTAAGGGATTTGAACAGGCCGTTTACCGTCTTGAAAAGGAGTTCCGGGTAGTTTCCGTCCTTGACCGTCAGGGAACTCCATCGTTCTTTGGATCGATTGTTTGTCGAAACGTAAGGAGTGTCCACAAAACCGACAAACAGAAATGGTCGGTCGGGTCTTTTTGACGCGAGGGCCTGTATCTCTTTTCTAAAGTCCCTGTAATAGTCTTTGGAACTCATGCCATGGAAATACAGTATCAATTCGATGTTATCAAATTTGCGAAAGTCGTAGTCCCCGACAAGCCAAATGTATTTAAAATCATTATCCCAAGGGCTTATACGGTATCGCTGGTAAGGAATCTCTCCACTTGCGTCGACCAGGAACCTATGTTCCTTCAGTGTCTGGATTTCCATGTAGTCGCGGACAGCCAACGAATTGGAGACAAGTGAGCAGGAAAAAAGAGGGGAGATAAACACGAGCAGACATAGCGCCTTAACGCAGAGCGCTCCAAACGCCATAAAATAGCTGTTCGGATTTGAGTGGGCGTTACAGTTTGGCGATGTCAAACGCATAGGGATGAAAATCCTGTCAAGATCTAAGGATTTCCCTCCCCAATCTAAAGTATTTTACCTTTTGTTGGCTAAGGTGTCAATGACAGAGCGGCCAAAACATTTTTAGCAGCGCTGTATCCGTCGCTTCAATAGCTGAAACTGTTCCTACGATTCCCATGGCTATTCCATAAGTGGCTTGAGCAATAGCGGGAGCGTCGTTCCACCCCCCACCATATTGCTGCCGGCCCTGTCAACAACCGAGGGCATTGCGCATCGGAGGATACTCATATTATCTGCCTTCAAATAGATCCTCTGGTTTCTCTCCTTCACTCATGTTGTTTTCCTCATCGGGAGTAGCCAACCACGTTGTAGTTTACTAATTCAGCGGTCTATAATGAAGCCCCTTCAATATCCTTGTCACGTTGAAAAATCCTGTAAAGAGCGGGCAGTCACCAACAGAGTAAGGCCAGTGCTTGAAATCAATCCGCCGATTACTACGGTAGCCAAAGGACGCTGCACCTCAGCCCCGGTTCCTGTGGACAGGGCCATAGGCACAAACCCCAAAGAAGCGACCAGGGCTGTCATAAGCACTGGCCCCAACCGACGGAGAGACCCTTGAACAATAGCGTCATAAGTGGGGTTACCGTCTTTGCATAACTGGTTGATGAGAGTGACCATGACCAATCCGTTAAGCACTGCGACGCCGGCCAATGCTATGAAACCCACTGCCGCTGTTATTGAAAAAGGCATTCCACGCAGCCATAACGATAATATGCCGCCCGTCAATCCCAAAGGAATACCTGTGAACACGAGCAATGCATCCTTTACCGAGTTAAAAGCGCTGAACAAAAGCAGGAAAATCAGGACGAGGCTCAAAGGCACAACGATGCTCAGGCGTTTCCTGGCGGCAAGAAGGTTCTCGAATTGTCCACCCCAATCCAACCATTGACCTGGTGGTGTCTTTACCTGCTCATTAATTGTTTGCTGCGCCTCGGCTACGAAAGATCCCAGATCACGACCTCTAACATTTGTCTGAACCACAATCCGACGCTTGCCGTTTTCTCGACTGATTTGGTTCACCCCTTCCGTCGTACGAACCTTAGCGACTTCTTTCAGGGGTAAGAAGTTTCGTCCGACGGCTTTATTCGTGATATTATCCGTGGAGCCCAAATTTGGATACTGTGAAGATACACCTTGAGGAGGCAACGGTACGGGAAGATTCTCTAAAGCGGAAACGTCATTTCTGAGATTTTCAGACAACCGTACTACGATGTCAAATCTTCGATCACCTTCAAAAACCAAACCCGCTTCTCTCCCGCCTACACCAATCGCCGATACTTCCTGAACATCAGCGGCGCTGAGACCATAACGGGAGATCGCTGCCCTGTCTACGTCTATATCAACTGCCGGTAAGCCTTCTGTCTGTTCCACTTTCACGTCAGCGGCGCCGGGAATTTTCTCGACAACACGAGCGATGGACTGGGCAGTTCGCGCCATTTCTTCAAATTTATCTCCATAAACCTTGATGGCCACGTCACTACGAACACCTGCGATCAGCTCATTGAAGCGCATCTGTATCGGCTGTGTAAACTCGTATTTAGCTCCCGGCAGCTTTTCCAATGCGTTTTCGATCCGCTCTATCAAGCTGCTTTTCGGCTCGCCCGGATTGGGCCATTGCTCTTGAGGCTTTAGAATAACAAATGTGTCCGAAACATTTGGCGGCATGGGGTCTGACGCCATTTCGGCCGTACCTGTCTTGGAGTAAACTAATGCGACTTCTGGAAATCGTAAAAGGGCTTTTTCTACCTTTAGTTGCATTTCAGTAGATTGAGTCAAACTTGTGCTAGGTATACGCATGGGTTGGACACAGATATCTTTTTCGTCAAGAGTAGGAATAAATTCTTGTCCAAGACGCCCAAAAAGTAACAACGATAAAACGAAACATACTATTCCTCCGGTGACCACCAGGTAACGATGAAGCAAGGCAAACTTCAGAGCAGGTTCGTAAACACGTTCAGCCATTTTGATGAGTATGTTTTTGTCTTCTTTCACCCTACCCGATATGAACACGGCTACCATTGCAGGGACGACTGTCAACGAGATTACAAATGCTGAGACAAGAGCAAGAATGACAGTTGTCGCCATAGGGTGAAACATTTTTCCTTCAATCCCGGTAAGTGACAGAATCGGAATGTAGACCGTGATAATGATAGCTTGACCAAACACGGAGGGCTGAATCATTTCTTTGCTGGCGACCACAACTTCGTTGAGACGCTCGGGGAGAGACAAAACTCTTCCAAATTCATGTTGTCTTTCTCCTAAACGTCGTAGACAGTTTTCTACGATGATCACAGCTCCATCGACGATTAAACCAAAATCTATGGCGCCTAGGCTCATAAGGTTTCCGCTTACGTGCAACTGGACCATACCGGTAAACGCCATAAGCATGGAAAGAGGGACTGCAAAAGCAGTTATGACAGCAGCCCTAATGTTGCCAAGGAGAATAAACAAGACGACTATGACCAAGATTGCGCCTTCAGTGAGATTGGTACGCACAGTAGCAATGGTTGCATCCACCAGTTTGGTTCTGCTCAGAACCGGCTTGGCCGCAATGTCGGGGGGAAGGTTTTGGTTGATCTTGTCCAATTTTTCCGAAACGGATGCCGCCACGGTCCGGCTGTTTGCCCCGATCAGCATCCAGGCTGTGCCGATTACCGCTTCATTTCCATTAAAGCTTGCGCTGCCAGTACGGAGTTCCTTTCCTATCGCAACGGTAGCGACATCATGAATGTGGATCGGTGTGCCTGACCTGGTGCTTACCACGATATCCGCAATTTGGGTCTCGTTTGAAATCCTGGCATCCGCACGGACAACATAAGCTTCACCCTGATGTTCAATATACCCTGATCCTGAACTGATGTTGTTACGCCTTATCGCCTCAATCAAATCCTGAAATGTTAATCCGTATGAAAAGAGCTTCATTGGGTCGGGTTGGACATGATATTTTTTGACAAAACCGCCTATGGCGTCTACATCAGCAACTCCTTCAACGCTCTTAAGCTGAGGACGAATAATCCAATCTTCAACCGTTCTAAGGTAGGCCTTTTGCTCAAGGCTGGTAACGAGTCTCTGGCCATCAGGGGTCAAGTATGATCCGTCGCTCTGCCAACCGGCTAAACCATCCTTGATATTCGCCCCTTTCCCATCGGGATGGCTGTAGCCAACGGTCCAAACATATACTTCTCCAAGCCCGGTAGTGATCGCCCCCATCTTTGGTTCAGCGCCGGCCGGCAGGTTCCTTCGGGCTTCAACCAACCTCTCATTCACTTGCTGTCTCGCAAAATAAATACTCACATCGTCACGAAAGATAGCGACAACCTGAGAAAATCCGTTTCTCGACAACGATCTGGTGTAAGCAAGCCCAGGTATGCCCGCCAGTGCGTTTTCAACTGGAAAGGTGATTTGCTTTTCTATGTCTATTGGGGAGAACCCCGGGAACTCTGTGTTGACTTGAACCTGGACAGGAGTAATGTCCGGCACGGCGTCGATCGGAAGGCGCTGCAACGAGAACAAGCCAATGATGGCAACGCAGACAACTCCAATCAAAACGAGGTACCTGTGTTCGACAGAGAATTTCAAAACTTTTTCAAGCATTAGTAACGAGCCTCAATGTATGTTGCAAATTCTTACCCTAAATTAGTGATCATCGGCGACATCGCTTTTTCCCAGCTCCGCTTTGAGGAGAAAGGATCCATCGGACGCGAACTGTTCACCAGACTGAAGTCCTGAAACAATTTCAACATGTTCGCCATCTGCCCGACCGGTCTTTACGACCCGAGGTTCAAAACCCTCCTGCTCGTGTACAAATGCTACGGATTTATTATCGACATTCTTTAACGCAGTCTTTGGAACTGGTACAGAAACATCTACATCCTCAATCGAAACTTTTGCTGAAACAAAAAGGCCCGGGCGCAATTTTCCATCGGGGTTTTGGAGGACCACTCTTGCAATAGCGGATCGGGTGTTGTCCCCGACAAATGGTTCCACATACTCCACACTGCCTTGAATATCAGGGACACCGGCGCCGATAGATGTAACAACCTTCTGTCCGCTCCTGATATTAGGAAGATCTTTCGGGTAAACTTGCACATTAACCCACACAGGACCTGAGATCGGCTACCACAAAAGCGTTGGTATCATCTTTGAGCATTTCACCCAAGGTTATGTGTTTCTGGATCACTGTCCCCTGGAAAGGAGATGTTATTTCATATCTCGACAAAGAGTCGGTCGGTTCGCTGGGCAATTTTTGTAAGAATTTCTCTGTAAATCCCAAAGCGCGTAGTCTTTGTTCGGCTGAATCTTTTTCTATTTCTGCTTCGTCTCTAGCGGTCTCGATCTCAATATACTGTTTTTCAGGGATGGCTACCTTTTCCCACAGCATCTCAAACCTTTTAAAATTACTTGTTGCAAGGTCAAGCCTCTTCATAGCGGCAAGGTATTTAGCTTTGGCGTCCGCCAATTCCCTGCTTTCCATAACAGCCATCACCTCTCCTGCCTCAACCTGGTCTCCTGCCTTTTTACGAACATCAATTACTATGCCACCCATGCGTGGGACTATATGGGCCATGCGGTCAGCGTTGATAACAACCTGCCCGGGAAGATCAGCTGTTACCCGGAGTTTTCCAGGAGATGCTGCGCTAAGCGTTATACCCTCTTCTTTGATCACCGATTCAGACATTTTAATAAGCTTATGATTTGGGTTTTCCTTTGCTGCGTTAGGATCATGATCACTCTTGTTGAGCTGTTTTTCATGGGATTCAGGAATCCCTCTTTCCGGCAAATTGCCGGTTGCAATGACGGCTACAAGAACACCTACCAGTGTAGTCAGAACCAAGATCGTCCTTGGTTTAAGTTTCATTGATTATCTCCACCAAACATTTCTTTGTTTTTATGCAAGAACTCCGAACTTACCTTAGGATTAGGAGAGACCCACCCTGGTCGGGCAGACCCTCCAATCCTGAACGCCGGTTCCGAGAAGATAAGCGGAGGCTTTCATGGACAAATCCTGAACCGCACCCGATTTCTTGGACATTACTTAAGCCTCAGGCTGCTTGTCTTGTCAATTGATGATGTCTGTATTCCACAGGGCTCATGAATCCCAGCCTTTCTAGTCGCCAATAATTGTTGTAGGTTTCGATAAACCCTGCCACGGCCTCCCTGACCTGATTGATGTCGGTGAATATGCGGCCATGAATGATTTGTTCCTTTAATGTCCTGAAAAATCTTTCCACAACCCCATTGGTCTGAGGCTGAGACACAAATGCGAAACTAGGGGCGATACCCCAGAACTTGATCTGGTTTTGAAAATGGTTGGAAAGATATTGTGAGCCATGATCCATCCTCAATTCAAGCCCTCTGGCCACATCCGGCCCTACTCCACCAAAAACCTCGGTTAGCCCCATAGCGACCGGCTCCAGGGCCTGGATTCTTGTCCCCGGTTTGGACACATGCCAGCCGACACACTCCGAGTTGAAATGCTCCACCGCGACGAATAGCCAAACATGGCCATCATTAATGGTCAATATCTGACTCCCATCAACGGCCCACATAACATTGGGAGCCTCGGTCACTATCCGGCCTTCATGAGTCTTAATCTGACGTCGTCGACCCCGAAACGGTGAGAGCAGTTTATTGTCCCGCATAATTCTCAGAACTCTTTTGCGGCTAACCCTAACTTCGTCCAGCACTCTCAAACGAGCGCACACCTTGCGGTGTCCTTCACCCTTGAAAGGAGTCCGGCTAAGATCCTTATTGATGAATTCCAATATCTCCACATCGGAGAACTTCGGCTTCGGGCCGCGTCTTGAGACCTGTCTGACTTTTTGAGTCTGACAAGAATAAAACGAAGAACGGGACCAGCCCAGGATAGAACAGGCCATCTTGACCCCATAGCGTCTTTTCGTGGCTGGAGAGACCGCTTCGCTCATAATCGCGACCTCCCCTTGCTTAAAGGGCCCTGTTTGTCGATCCTCACTCTCAACAGCTCATTCTCCATGGTGATCTCACCTATCCGTTTCAAAGCCGCATCAAGTTCCCTTTGCAATGGATCATCTCCGCGCTCTCTCAGAGATGACTCAATACCTGACAGCGCCCTGGACCTCCATTCCTCTAGGCGATAAATCTCAACGCCTAGCTCACGGGACAACGCCTGGACCGACTCTCCTCGTAGCAAACGCAGTACAACCTCTCTTTTACGTCTGGCGCTCCATCGCTGATTCGACTTCAGCGGACCCGACTGACCGCAAGTCGTGGGCATTACTCCAGTCGCCCCTCGGGCTCCTTCCGTCAAGCCCACGACTTCTGACTTCACTCGTCTCTCATCAATCATGCTCCGTTCTCCTTGTACACGTCTCAAGTGTGTTTAACCCAATTCCGTGTCCAAAGAAACCGGGGCCGCCCCATCATGAACAAATCCTCTTCACTTTGGGTCTGCCTTTTGCCTGCTCCCACAGCCCTACAAATTCGATCGAAGGTCGATCAGATTGAAAAATACGAATAGAGAAGAACAGATCGACTATGCGCTACGTTATTGAACGAAGCTAATCGACACTGCCGGAAGGAAGGCTCAAATCAGCAGGATTACAGAGTTAGATTTAGAGAGAGACAGATAGGTCTGAAAGATGCCTGGCGTCAGGTAAGTTCCCAAATGCAGGGCCGGAATTTCATGGTGAGAGCCTAGGTCAGACTCAACGGATACAGAGTCAAGAATGAGAGCAAGAGCCGAGTTGAAAACATTCCCTCTCTCTTCAGCGACAAAAACGGGACTATCAATGCAAGAGACACAGCACTGGCCCGTGAGGTCCGATAAGGATTCATGATCTGCCGCTGGTCCCAAAATAGAAATGCCGCTACAATCTCCGCCAAACTCAAACGCAGTGCGGCCATCTCCCTCATAGCACCAGATCCAGCCGGGCGACACCAATCCTGTAATCAGAAGAATCGCCTGCATCATGGCTATGAGTCTGGTTGTATGTGACCGCCTCTTGTTCATGACAGCCTGTTTTGGGTCTACCTTTTCGCTTCGATCATGTCCGCCTTAAAGATCAAGGCTATATATCCGTATACATGGGTGTAATTCAACATTAGGAGATTGTCAAGATTGTTCATAAATTTAGTCGTATATCGTTATGTTTTGCAATCAATCGTCTCTTCCCATGCTTAACATGAATTCCTGCATAGACATATCCTTGTTCCTGGAGACGCCCCGGCATGAGTCTTCAACAAAACTGTTCATCTGGTATTCACCCTAATCATTTCATGGGTCTGTCTTTGCCCCTGCTGAAGGAATTTAGTCCCTTCATCCATAAAGGCTTTCCATTTAGCGTCCTGTTTCTTCAGTTCGGACATCTCTTTCTGGTATCGCAGTTGTAACCTCCAGAGGCCTCTGTCCGAGGCGATGGATTTGGAGACGCCGCCAAATAAGACTATTAACGCCATCAGGAATATGAATTTTTTCATCGTCGTTCCTCTTTCCGCAACACGGCATACTGGCCCAGCCAGGGCCTGTAACGAGCAGGTAAACAGGGAGCGCACTCCAGGTCGTGAATGCTCGTGTTGGAAATTCTGTCATGGCGCAACTCCACATAGAGGATTTCTCTCAATCACTTACGCTTAATATTCTTAGATGCCTTAAGGTTGACTAAGGCGCCATGTCTTTAGAATACATCAATGCTTTCACAAAAATGGACAGTGTAAAGTCGCACAACTTGTCCTATATTAATCAAAGCGAAACGCTCAGAACATAGAACCAGGATACGCTGTCAACCCTTGAGACTGCCTTCGCAAGAGCGGAGGATGTCAGGAGGAAACAATGTCAAGTTCATTTAAGCTTAAATTGTTATTCTGTATGACATTGGCTTTCAACTTGGTGTGTGATCAGTCATGGGCATGGGAATTCTCGATGGAGGGTGAATATATCTGGAGAAATCGGTTAGTCCAGCAGCTTGGGTCGAGGGGATTTTTCGGCAGGTACGACCTGGATAACAGCTTCCACGCCAGGGGACTTCGCTTCCATGAACGGCTGGGCCGGGGGTAAGCTCGAAGGGATGTCATCGTCTGGTGGCGCTGGTGAGCAGCGGATGGAGACCAATATTGTTACGGAGCTGAGGCTGAATGAAGCGGTCAGGTTGAGGAGGCGAGTAGGAGAATAGGCTCCCTGGCTGGATCCCATAGCATCGGCGTATGTAAATTCCTCAGGTCCGGGCGTGCAGTTCGCATATCTGCAGAAGGGCAATGGACCATGTGGTGGCTAAGCGCTCAGACTCCGTGGGGGATAATTGTTGTCGGGAAGAGACCTTTCACTTTCGGGTGCGGTCTCCAGGACAATGGGGCCGAGGACTATACATCCGAATCGCTGCTTCTGGTCTCCCCATACGGCCCGTTCAGAATGGGACTGGGTTTTTATCCTTTTCGGCGTCAGCCGGATAATCCGTTCAGGCAGGATCAGTCCTAATAATGCTAGACGCATATCCAACCAACAATCCCTATAATGCAAATCCGCCCGGCAATCCTTATTTTAACGCAGGTGACATGAGCGCAGCGCTTGCCGTTTCCCCCACGGCATTCCTCACCTACGACTCTGGTTCCTTGTCTCTTGGTATCCTTGCCGAATATTTTAGCTACCATAGGGGACCGGAATCACAACGTCTGCAGGTTGATAGAGAAGGTTTTCCTGCAAGCGATATCGTGAGGACCGACGGTGGAGTATTTTTGAAGGACAATAACGGTCTCTTCTTTCTAACGCGGAATTGGATTGGGTGAACAAGACAACCAATTTCCACAGATCGCAGAATGGAACCTTTTTCGGGGCGCCTGACCGAACTGACGGTAGAGGAAGCCGATTTGCGCCTCACTACATTGAGGCTTACAGATGGATGGTAGAAACCGGGGCTATTGTTGGACCTGCGAAAGCCACCTTCATCTATGCGTGGCTGCCGGGCCCGGATAGAAGAAACGGAATCCTGATTGATAGACAGCCATACTTTTACGGTTTTGGAAATTTTGGATTATTCGGTCCGTATAGTCTGCTTATGAGCTTCTATTATGGGGCGGGGCTGGATTTGTTCAACCTCAATACAGACGGTTACATGAATGACGCATCGATCCTCGCAGCGAGATTCGACTACGCTGTGGCCTCCAACCTGAACATATTTACCACCTTCTTTTGGGCTGACAGGGCTTCTGCGAATGGCTATGGATGGGGATTCATGCGTCCTCAAGCGCCTGACGCTAATGGCGGTGGCAGCGCTGTCGAGTTCAGCAATCTCAGTACGTTAAATGCCTACACAGTTAACGCCCCATCAATTCCTGACAACAACCTGGGTTGGGAAATCAACGCCGGTGTGGACTGGAAATTGCTGGAGCATTGGACGGTCAGAGTTTCTGCAGGATACTGGCAGCCTGGGCGATGGTTCAATTACGCCTGTGTAGACAAGACGGTTCAAAATTGGAACACACTAACTATCTACCCGTTCGGAGTTAACCCCGATAGAGTGATTGATCCTGTCCTAGGGTTTAAAGCCAAGTTTGTGGTCGAATTCTAACGTTTTTTCCAGGTTGAAACGACGAAATCTATGGGGACTCTGGTTAGGAAACTGAATTTAGAGCAGAACAAGATTGTCCGCGTGCACAGCTTCATCGTTGCGACGATAACCGAGAACCCAATCAATCTCGGGTGTTTGCCGACCAATGATTTTGCACAGCTCTTCCGATGAATAGTTTATTAAACCAATGGCGAGGGCGCAGCCCTGAAGATTCAATATGCGAACGGCGGAGCCGTCCTCAAATTCACCCTCGATTCGAGTCACGCCAATCGGCAGGAGGCTTTTTCCTTTTTTGGTAATCGCTTTTGCGGCCCCGGTGTCCACATATAGATCCCCTTCAGGCTGAAGGTTATATCGTATCCAGTGTTTACGGGCGGATATTTTTTCTTTCGCAGGCAGGATTAGAGTTCCTATCATGGCCCCTTCAAGCACGCGGTTTATCAGGTGCGGGGTTTTGCCTTTGGCGATTATCATTGGAATTCCCGACATCCGCACTTTGTCCGCCGCTTCAAGCTTCGACGCCATACCGCCTCTACCTACGGAGGATGAAGAGCCGCCGGCGTGCCCGAGAATCTCGGGCGTAAGATCTTCGACCATTTGTATGAGGCATGCGTTGGAGTTGACTCGTGGATCGCAATCCATCAGCCCTTCCATATCAGTCAGTGTGAGCAGCAGGTCCGCTGACGCAAGCACGGCCACAAGAGCCGAAAGATTGTCGTTGTCCCCCAATTTTATTTCATCGACAACAACTGTGTCGTTCTCATTTATTATGGGTGTGACCCCCCAGGACAGGAGTGTCATAAGGGTGTTTCTGGCGTTGAGATAGCGTTGTCTGTGCGTCAGATCGTCTCGAGTCAGAAGCATTTGACCAACACGAGCGGAGTGTCTTGAAAAAGCGTCATCATAGGCGGCCATCAGCCGGGTTTGGCCTACAGACGCAGCGGCCTGTTTTTGCGGGATGGTTCGGGCTCCTTCCTTGAGTGACATCCGACGCACACCGGCGGCTACGGCGCCTGAAGAAACAATTATGAATTCCTTGCCAGTCTTTTTATAATTACAAATTTCGTCAGCGAGTCCCCTGATGATTTTACGATCAAGTCCTTTATCAGTAGTGACAACGCTTGAACCGAGTTTGACCACGATCCGCCGGGCGCGTGAAACGACGTTTTTTCTTATGTCTAAGAGATTCATTTCCTCTATCCTGAGGCTTGAAGCGTTTTTGAAACTTCGAACAGAAGGTCCCTTACCCCTTCTCCCGATATCGCGGAAATTCGTTTAACAATCAAGCCTTGTGACTCAATAATTTTGGACAGTTCCTCTGAAGCTGCTTTATTCTCAGGGATGTCCATTTTAGTGATCACCACTATCATGGGTCTTGACGACAAATCAGAGCCATAAGAACCAAGTTCAGTCATTATGACGCCGAATCGCTCAATGGCTGAAGGCTCAACAGATGGACTGGGATCTATAAGGTGTAAAAGAATACGGGTGCGTTCAATATGCCTCAGGAATCGGTCTCCCATGCCAGCTCCGTCATGCGCGCCTTCTATCAGGCCCGGAATATCGGCCATGACAAAATCCTTGCCGTCAGGGGCTCGCACTACACCTAGTCCGGGGACTTTAGTCGTAAATGGGTAGTCCGCAATTTTGGGCCTTGCGTTGCTGACTCTGGAAATTAACGTTGATTTGCCGCTGTTAGGCAAACCGACGAGGCCCACGTCAGCTATAAGCTTGAGTTCGAGTCTCAGCTCTTTTTCTTCGGCAGGGCCACCGGGTTGGGCACGTCTGGGGGCCTGATTCCTGGAAGTAGCGAACCTCGCGTTACCTTGTCCCCCTCGTCCGCCTTTGGCCGCAATCATTGAACTGCCGGGTTCATCCAGGTCGCTCAGAAGCTCATCAGTTTCAGCGTCAAATATCTGGGTTCCAGGAGGCACCCTGATAACAAGGTCCTCAGCGGATCGGCCAGTCTGGTTCTTGCCCTTTCCGTCCGAGCCTTTGCTTGCACGATACAACTGCTGATATTGGCAATCGAGAAGGGTATTCAGCGATTCATCGGCAAGAATAATTACATCGGCTCCTTTGCCTCCATCGCCGCCGTCCGGGCCACCTTTAGGCACAAAAGCTTCTCTGCGGAAACTGACGCACCCGTTGCCTCCTTTACCTGACACTACTTTAATGACCGCTTGATCAACAAACTTCACTTGTTATTTCCGATCCAAGAAATGAGTAATTAGTGGGAGAGAGCTTTCAGAAACATTGGAAGCTGTTTCTCCTGGGCTTACCTTATACCATGCGTTGATAATTTTTCCATTTTCATCAATCAGAAAAGCGGAACGGATTATCCCTTCATAGCTCTTGCCGTACATTTTCTTCTCCCCCCAGGCCCCATAAGACGTTGCGACCAAATGGTCGGAGTCGGACAGTAGCGGAAAACCCAGGGAATATTTTTCATCAAACTTTTTCTGTTTGTCAGGCTTGTCTGGACTTATTCCTATGGCCGATACATTGAGTGAGCCTAATTCCTGTAAAGAGTCACGCACGTTGCAGGCCTGTTTCGTGCAGCCTGAGGTGTCAGCCTTGGGATAAAAGTACACAAGCAGTTTTTTCCCTTTGTAGGCGTCCAACTTTACAATGTTGTCACTCTGATCGGTTAATGAGAAGTCTGGCGCTATGTCGCCGGAGCTTAATTTAGCCATGTTCGTGACCTCCTTAATTCAGTCAGCAGAGATTGCCTCTTGGACTCTTATAGTATATCTCAAATATATATGATGAAATTTGCCCAAAAAAGTTTGATCAGGGAATGATAGAAATTAGTGATTTTGGAGAAGTCAGGCAAATCAAGCTGGCCTCAGAAATAGACGGCGTCCCGTATTACTGGGTGTCCACGTATTTGATCGACGGACTCTTAATCGATACTGGATGTTCAAAAACCCTCAAAGATTTTTCAGAATTCCTGGAAACCGCAAAAGTTGACATAGTCGTTAATACTCACAGCCACGAGGACCATATCGGCGGGAATCGCATGATCCAGGAAAAGTTTGGATGGCCGGTTTACGCGAGCGAGTTGGCGATCCCAGCTATCAAGAATCCTCCAAAAATCCCCTGGTATTCAGAGCAGGCGTGGGGACCGGCTGAACCCAGCGAACCGAAACCGCTGACGAGTGTGATTAAAACCCGGAGATTCAGTTTTGAAGTTATTGAAACACCTGGTCATAGCCCTGACCACGTAGCGTTTGTTGAAAAAAACGAAGGATGGGTATTTTCAGGGGACCTATTCATAGACAGGCGGCTGTCGGTCGCTGGGCCCGGCATGAATGTCTCGGACATGCTCGCGTCAATGAATAGGCTCGTTAATTTGATGGACGATAAATCGTTGCTGTTCACCTCACTGAGAACGGTAAGACGCGATGGTCGAAAAACCTTGCAGGATTTTATTCTACGATTCGAGAAACTGAGGGAGGATGCGCGAACGCTGAGCGCAAGGGGCCTGGATGTCCGTGAGATAGTAGACAAAATGTTTGGCGGAGAAAGTATGTTCGCCGCTATAACAAACGATCTGTTTTCATCGGCCAATCTTGTTCAGGCTCCTCCTGGAAGACTAGCATCGACGAAACCCCCGTTGTCTTCGTCGGAAAAGAAGCTTTTTTCACGAGATCCCCAGCGACTCAATGATGTTCATGCGGATTCAAGGGCCTCCTTCAGGGCCGCCAGCAGAAGAACGACATTTTCATGCCGGCTATTGTGCCCCATTAAACCAATGCGCCAGACTTTTCCAGCCAGGGGGCCAAAGGCTCCGGAAATTTCGATGTTAAAATTCTCCAGCAGGTAGGCGGTGACAGCCTTTGCATCTACTTCGTCAGGAACAAGGGCTGTGGTAAGGCTTGGTAAACGGTAATCTTCAGAGACATGCAGACCAATACCGAGATCTTCAAGCCCTTCCCATAAAGCCCTCGCATTCCGCAGATGACGCTCCCAGCGGTTTTCAAGCCCTTCTTCAGCTATTATTCGCAGAGCTTCCCTCAGGGCAAAGTTCATGTTTACAGGAGCTGTATGGTGATAGGTTCGTTCCGCCCCCCAGTATTTCCCTAAAAGGCTCATGTCAAGGTACCAGTTGGCGACTTTCGTTCTCCGATGGTTCAATTTCTCAACAGCCCGCGGTCCGAAAGTGAGGGGCGAAATACCTGGAGGACAACTGATACACTTTTGGCTTCCGCTGTAAGCGACATCCACGTGCCAGTGGTCGAGGAAGACAGGAACTCCCCCTAGACTTGTGACTGTGTCGAGCAACAGGAGGCAGTCAAATTCACGGCAAAGCTTTCCTATTCCTTCCATTGGCTGACACGCGCCGGTGGCGGTTTCCCCGTGGATCAAACCCAGGATTGCGGGCCGATGAGTTTCAAGAGCCTCTCCTATTTCCTCCAGCGTGAAAACTTCACCCCAGTCCTTGTCTATTCGTCGCACGTCAGCTCTGTAGCGGGAGGCCATTTCGCAAAGTCTTTCCCCGAAATAGCCATTGACTCCTATAAGGACGATATCGTCTGGTTCAACAAGGTTCGCCAGAGTAGCCTCCATAGCAGCGCTCCCGGTTCCGCTGACCGGTATTGTAAACGCGTTGTCCGTCTGCCAGACGTAACGGAGAAGCTCCTGATTTTCGTTCATTAGTTCTATGAATTTGGGGTCGAGATGACCTATTTCATTTGTAGACAGGGCTTGACGAACCCGATTGTCGTAATTTGAGGGACCGGGGCCCAGCAGAAGACGGGGAGGAAGATCCAACTGAGATGTGTTGATCCGATGTTTATTGTCTACAGGGGCAATTTTACGATCCATTTGTCAATTTCCTCTCGATTGTTAATGAGATTTCCCGGGAATTCCGTCTCATCTAGCGCCATGTTACTCTAGGTTCATTTCTGGTTGGAATCCGATGATATGTGTTCGATGGATAACCGATCATTAAAGCGCCAAATGTCTGATGGCCGGCTGGCAAGGCAAGGGCCTGCTTCATGGGGTCAAAGAAATTGGCGGCGGCGTTGAAATAGCCCGCCCAGCATGTCCCAAGTCCTTTTGAAGCGGCATAGAGTTCCATGTATGTCAATGCTATCACGCAGGCCGTCTGCGCAGGCGATAAGCTGGAAAGACCGTGAGCGACAATCATGTGGGGAGCGTCTCTCAGGACTCTGTCTTTCCCAAGCTCCCAGGCTGAGATTACACTATCAAAATGCATCATCTTCGCAAATTCAGGTTGAGCTTTTACAACGAATTTCATCCAATCTATTACGATAGCGGCCAACGACTTCATATCTTCCTTATTTTCAATGACAAGCCAATGAACTGGCTGGGAATTGTGACCGGACGGAGCATGATTGGCGACTTGTATCAAATCATTTAAAATAGAGCTATCAACTGGTTTCTGCTTATATCTCCGGATGGAGCGTCTTGATTTCATCAGGTATGCGGTTTGTTCCTGGGACGGAGTAAAATTTTTTGATACGGGCTCGCATTGGTCCGGTTTTAAAAAGTTGAGCGCAATCGCGGCGTGGGGGCACACGGCCACGCAATGGCCACATTTTATGCAAAGCTCGTCGGCTCCATCAACCGGCGCCGGGAATGACTCCTTTGTTTTCATCTCAATAATCTGAGCAGGGCAGTCAGAAACACAAAAACCATCACGTTGGCATTTTGTCTGATCAATTTCAAAAAGGCTCATAAAGGTTCTCCACAATTTCTTAAATTCTGGGATATTCTGATGACAAATATCTTGTAGCTTTATTCTATATCAGGAAAATGCGTCAATGCAATTTTCAAAAGTGTCTTGGACCAAAATCCCTTATATTCCTGAAAAATCAGACTTGTTAGAGTTTGAACAGTTCGGGCCGGAATTCTTGCAGTCTCCCACGAGTTTGGTATAGTATGGGCCAACTCTGACAGAGATCATTAATCAACCGACAGTTGGGTTACGTTCAAGTAGCTCAAAACTGGTTGAAACTCGGTTCATGTAAAGTTCTTGAAGACGAGTCCAAGGTTTCAACAAAGTAACAAACACGATAGTCAGGAGGCCGAGATGATGAACAGGTTCAAGCTGATTGCGTTTTGTGGACTGTTGGCATTGTTTGCTGGTTTCGCTCTGTTTGGCGCAACTCCCACCTACGCCAAAACCGTGGAACTTAATTATTCCATTTTCTTCCCCGCTACGCATGGGCACACGCTTTTGGCCACTGAGTGGGCGAAAGAAGTCGAAAAAAGAACAAACGGCGCTGTCAAAATCAACATGTTTCCCGGAGCTACTCTAACACCGGCCGATCAGACTTATGACGGAGTCGTAAAGGGCATATCCGACATCGGTATGTCGGTTTTGAGCTACACAAAAGGAAGATTTCCTCTGTCGGAAGTCATAGACTTACCTCTTGGCTATACGAGCGGCCTTCAGGCTACCAGACTGGCCAACGCCTATTACAAAAAGTTTAATCCCAAAGAACTGTCTGATGTGAAGGTTCTTTATTTACACGCTCACGGACCAGGGATTTTTCATACGGAAACCCCTGTCAAGGTGATGGAAGAATTAAAAGGGATGAAGATTCGATGCTCGGGAACCAGCGCAAAAGTAGTCGCCGCCTTAGGGGCTACTCCCGTCGCGATGCCTCAAAATGAAACTTATGACGCTCTTCAAAAAGGCGTGGTTGATGGTGTCGTGTCCCCGATAGAAACTCTAAAGGGATGGAAATTCGCGGAAGTCATCAAATCAACCACCGAGAACTTTGGCTCCGCTTACACCCTCGGATTCTTTGTAGTCATGAACAAGAAGAAATGGGAGTCATTGCCAAAGGAAACTCAGGAAATAATTGAGAAAGTAAGCCAGGAATGGATTGATAAGACCGGGAAGGCCTGGGATGAATTCGACAAAATTGGAAAGGAATACACCCTAGCCAAGGGAAATAAGATCATTCCCCTGTCAAAGGAAGAAGACGCCCGATGGGCCAAGGCAGTTCGCCCTGTTATGGAAGGATATGTCGTGGAGATGAAGGGGAAGGGATTACCCGGCGACGAAGCTCTCAAGTTTTCTCTCGATTGGCTGAGCAAAAATCCATGAAAATCAAATAAAACTAGGCGACCCAAATTTTTTATGAACGGATTTGGGTCGTCGCTTTTTTGGAGGGACTCTGTGAAGACAATTTTTACCTTGTCTCGGGGTTTATCCCAAATCATGTTTGCAATCGCGGGAGTTGCGTTGACGGCCACCATGTTGCTCACTGTAGCGGATGTTCTCTTGCGCGCTTTTCGAACACCAATAGTTGGGACCTATGAGTTGGTAGGGTTAATGGGGGCGATAGTTGTCGGATTTGCGATACCTGAGACATCAAGAGCAAACGGACACGTTATAATGGACATATTGCCGGGGATGCTGTCAGGAGGATGGCGTCGGCTACTAAACGTGACGACACGACTTATAGGGATTGCGCTATTCATTATTATTGCCGTTAATCTGTGGTCGATGGGCCACGATTTTCGCGCAAACGGCGAAGTGACTCCCACTCTTCAGTTGCCTCTGTACCCTGTAGCATGGGGATTGGCGATTTGCAGTGTCGTGGAGTGCTTTATTCTGTTTGTAGAGATCTTGCAAACGAAGGAGCCTGAAATATGAGTGTCGCGATGATAGGTGTGCTGGTAATATTGCTGCTGTTCGGGCTTTTCTTCATAGGGCTGGAAATTGGCTTTGCCATGGCAATAGCCGGTTTTATAGGATTTGCTTCAATAATTAACGTTGACGCCGCTTTTAGCCTTGTAGCCAAGGACATTTTCAGTGTCTTTTCATCGTATGGTTTTACCGTAATTCCGATGTTTGTCTTGATGGGACAAGTCGGCGCCAGTGGAGGAGTCGCCAGAAGCCTCTATGATTCGGCCTACAAGTTTATAGGGCACATTCCCGGTGGTCTTGCGATAGGCACGGTCGTGGCGGCTACGGCTTTCAAGGCCATTTGCGGATCATCTCCAGCCACCGCCGCGACATTCGCCACGATAGCGGTCCCGGAAATGGATCGGTATGGTTATGACAAGAGATTGTCGTGTGGCACCGTGGCCACGGTAGGCACGTTGGGCATACTGATCCCGCCAAGTGTTGTGCTCATAGTGTATGGTATCCTGACTGAGACATCCATAGGCAAGTTATTCCTTGCGGGAATAATTCCAGGGCTCATGTTAGCTTTTTCTTTTATTTTGACGCTCGTAGGATGGAGCATGATCAACCCCAAACTGGGTCCCAAAGGAGAGAAATCGACATGGGCCGCAAGAATAGCTTCTCTGCCCGCCGTACTCGTCGTTGGCGCCATTTTCTTCATCGTTGTCGGTGGACTTATGGAGGGTTTTTTCACCCCCACTGAGGCTGGAAGTGTGGGCACACTGGCGGTGTTGATACTTACTCTCGCCAAGAAAGATATGAATCTTAAAAAGTTCATCAAAAGCTTGCAAGAGACTCTGCGAATCGCCTGCATGGTATTGATGCTGATAGCCGGCGCCACAATCCTGGGGCATTTTTTCGCCGTGACAAGGACCCCATTTATGGTAGCCTCGTGGTTGGAAAGTCTCCAACTTGATCGAAACATCATCATGCTGATAATTATTGCGGTATATCTCATAGGAGGATCCTTCATAGAGGACCTAGCCTTCCTGATCCTGGCGACGCCAATTTTTCTGCCTGTTGTGCTCAAAATGGGGTACGACCCCATCTGGTTCGGCGTTATTGTTTGTGTGATCACCATGATAGGCATTATTTTGCCTCCTGTAGCCATAAACGCGTTTGTGGTTTCCGGGGTCACCAAGGTACCCGTGGGAACTGTTTACAAAGGTATTTACCCTTATTTGATAGGTATGTTTATATGCCTTTTTATTCTACTGTTTTTTCCGGAGATTTCCCTGTGGGCACCCCGGACATTCATGAAATGATGTCTTTGTTAAAGTATGACTCCATTCAAGAGTATTTTTGATTATGAGAAAATCTCAATGAACAAATCAGCGCCATACTGGAACCCATATCTTGAAACATTACCTCGAGAAAAACTCGAGAAGCTTCAGTTGAAGAAATTCCAGAGAATCTTCAAATGGGCTTATGAAAACTCGAAATTTCATCGCGCTCTATACAATAAAGTAGGAATAGAGCCACAGGACATTAAAACGCTTGAGGAAGTGAAACTGGTTCCAAAGGTTGAGAAGTCGATGATGCGTGATGTCCAGCGTAAGGACCCATTCCCTTATGGCGACGCATTGTGCGTTCCTCTGGACGAAGTTACCGCATTCAGGCAAACAAGCGGCACAACTGGTCAACCGGTTTACCAGGCTGACTCGTGGCGAGACTGGGATTGGTGGTCAGAGTGTTGGGCCACTCTACTCTGGGCTCAGGGTTACCGGCCGCATGACAGGGTTTTTCTTCCGTTTGGATACAACATTTTTGTGGCGTTTTGGGCGGCTCATTACGCTAGTGAGAAAATCGGATGTGAAACCGTCCCTGGAGGAGTCCTGGATACTCAATCGAGGATTCTGAAGATGGCTGAAATCAGGGCGACGGCCATGATGGCCACACCTACATACGTGCTTGGCATGGCGGATGTGGCTCGGACAAAAATGGGGATCGATCCTGCGAAGGAACTTGGAATCCGAAAGATTACCTGCGCAGGTGAACCGGGGGCTCTTGTCCCAGGAACAAAGAAGAAGATAGAAGAAGCCTGGGGGGCAAAGGTATTTGATCATGCCGGCGCGACAGAAATAGGAGCATGGGGTTTTGAGTGCGCCTGTCAGCCAGGGGCCCTGCATATTAATGAGGCCATGTTCCTTGTCCAGGTTGAGGATTTGGAATCAGGGGAGATATTGAATCGTCCCGGAAGTTCCGGTAAGCTTGTGATAACGGCTCTGGACAGGTTGGCGCAACCATGTGTGCGCTTTGATTCCAAAGATGTAGTGGAACTCAGTGACCAGGTTTGTGAATGTGGCCGAACATACCGTCTACTGCCGGGTGGAGTTGTCGGTAGGGCGGATGACATTACCAAAGTCAAAGGCGTGCTTTTAGCTCCGTCGTCCATTGAGGATGTTGTCAGATCTTTTCCAGGCTTGGGTAGTGAGTATGAAGTCATCGTTCAAAAACGTGGAGACATGGATTACATTATACTAAAGGTGGAAGTTGAAGATCCATCGATGTCTGATTCAAAAACGCTTCTGAACGGACTCAAGACTGAACTTCGGCTTAAGACAAACCTTGGATATGATATTGAGTTATTCAAGCCCGGCGCTCTGCCGCGTTATGAGGTGAAGGCGAAGCGATTCAAGGATTTGAGAAAGGAGAAAGTATGAGTGTGCTCGAACCTTCGGACAATATCGTTCTCCTTAGACACACAGCCGAGACCGTTCACGAATTGGCTCAAAGGCTTTACGATGAGTCCAACAACTTCCCAGCCGTCAACAGAAACGCCAAACGTGTTCTGGCGTCCATCGAACTGATTCAAATAAATCTGGAAGAATTTGACCAATAGGTCATGTGGCGTCTCCCCAAGAAAAATTATCTGCATTATTTTCCTGGCCATGTTAACCGCATCGATGATGATCATGGTCTGGTGTTGTCTATTGGCAAGGACCAGATTTCAGAGCTTCTTTCGAAAACGAAAAGAACAAATCCGCCAGATTTGTAACTGACAGGAATGGAGAAATCTTGCGGTTTCTTCCGGACGATAACGGATGTTTCAACACTTGGAGAAGCATTGATAACATTCCGGAAGTTGTGGTTGACTCTATTATTAGCGCCGAGGACAAGCGATTTTTTCATCACCCTGGATTTGATCCTTTTGCAATTGCTAGAGCAGCGTACATCAATCTGAAGTATGGCAGGACGATTTCAGGGGCTTCAACAATTTCCCAGCAGGCGGTTCGATTACTCAATCCCAGACCCAGAACCTTCTATTCAAAAATAACGGAGTTTGTTGAGAGCGCCAAACTCGAGCGATCTCTTTCAAAAAGAGAAATTCTGGAATTGTACCTGAATCTTGTACCCATGGGCGGTAGACTCAAAGGGATAGGAATAGCAAGCCTGATTTATTTCCACAAAGATTTGAGTCTAATAAACGCCAATGAGGCGGCATGCCTGGCAATCATTCCACGCGCTCCAACCCGTCTTGATCCTAACAATATGACTGGACGGGAGTCTTTAATCGCGAGGGCCGAGACTCTATTGCGCAACATGCCTCATTCAGGGGTGATCGCGCCGGATTCCGTTTCAAAAACAGACTCCGTGTTCCAGGTGGAATTTTACCACCGACATTTTCCAAATGACGCGCCTCATTTTGTTGACATGATATTGACCAGCGCCCCTTTCAAGAGCCCGGAGATAAGAACAACGCTAGATTTAAATGTCCAGAGGGCTGTTGAGACAATTCTTGAATCTCACTCTGGAAGGTTGCGCAGATTGGGGATAAGCCAGGCCGCTATAATGATAGTGGGGACCGAACGACAGCGAAGTTCTGGCAATGATTGGCTCCAGGAAATATTCACAAGATCAACTGGGCTACAACAATGGCTCAATTTGTTTTCGGTCCGCCGGTTCGACCCTGAAGCCGTTTCTGTATGCCCTGGCTTTATCAAAGGGATATGTGGACGAATCAGAAATTCCCGACACTTTCCGCTCGGTACAAGACTGAACAAGGCGATTACATGCCGTTTAACGCTAACAGAGTTTCTTACGGACCTGTAAGTTTGCGTTCAGCTCTTGGGAATTCCCTAAATGTTCCGGCGATAAAGATGGCTGAAGCCGTCAGTTTGGAGGAGTTTTCCTCTGTTCTGAAACGCTTGGGACTGATTTCCGGGAGTCGAGGCGCATTGGAAAACTATGGCTTGGGTTTGTCTGTTGGAGCTTTTGAAATTAGACTTTACGACTTGGTTCAAGCCTATGCGTGCCTGGCTTCAGGTGGGGTGTTTCAGTCTCTACGAACGATCCCTAACGAAAAGGGACAAAGTGAGCAAATTTTCTCAGGTACGGTGTCAGATCAAATAACCGATATTTTAAGTGACCCGCTTGCCAGGATTCTTACATTCGGAAACCCTACATATTTTGAATTCGGATTCCCTGTAGCCCTTAAAACCGGGACAAGCTCAAAATATCGTGATAACTGGGCCATAGCCTATACGTCAAAAAGTGTTATTGGGATTTGGGCTGGAAACTTTGACGGTTCCCCGACCAGGGACTCCCTGGGAGCTTCATCCTGTGGCCCATTACTTAAAGACATAGTTGACATGATGGGTTCGATTGCTCCCGCATATTTGCAGACCAGGCGTTCAGCGAAAGCCGTGAGATCTCTGGATGCAACTCCAGCAGGAATTGAAAAAGAATTCAGCGACTTTAGACCAGTCAAGAGAGGCGCATATCAGGAGACGGACCAGGATCATGTTTACCTTGGGCCCGCATACGCCGGTTGGGTCTACAAGAGAGAAAAGGAAATAGGATTGAGCAGATTCAAACTTCAGAAACCGGCCACGGGCTTTGATTCTAATACCCTTGCTCAGAAAACCCCTGCAAAAGGGATGAACGCTGTCTCAGCCGGAGACGGGGAAACGGCGATTGAGATTATAAGCCCGCATGAAGGCGATCGATTCGTTTGCTCTGGTATTTCAGCCTCAACGATACCTTTTCGGGCTTTACCTCGTGTGGTAGTGGACTATGTCATGTGGCTTGTCGATGGGAAGGAAGTGGGTCGAACTCCACCTCCGTATGAGTTTTTTTGGACGCCATCACGTGGGCGGCACGCTATACATGCCGTAATCCCATCGCAAGACGCAGCATCGATTTCTATCGAGGTAGAATAAATCTCAATCGGTAATTTTCAGAAAAATCCTATCAGGAAAGTTGACAATGGATTACGCGGAGTACGTTAAGAGGTTATCTTTTCGATTCATAAAACCAGAAACGAGGTTACCCCTTTCGGACTCGTACTTTGAGACGCGTTTGTCTAAAATATTGACCCGAGGAGGCATGGGTTTTCCGGAGAAATTTGGGGCCATGTTTGATTTGCTCAACACAAAGTACCCTGAAAACAACCGTGAGACAATGGCGAAGATGAAACGGTTGGGGGTTGTGCCTCGAATGTCTACTACTGCGCTTGGGGCAATTATCAATAGAGGCGTTGCGGAGATGAAGCCTGATGAAGCATTCGTAAACATCGGTGTTTGGTTTGGTTTTACTTTTTTTTCAGGTCTTCTGGGAAATGGCTCGAAACGTTGCGTTGCCATTGACAACTTTTCGCAGTTTGGCGGTCCCAAACAGCGGTTCATGGAAAGATTGAAGTTATTTGGAACCGGAAATCATCATTTCTACGATGTGGATTATGCTGAATATATTCAAAAAATACATTCAGGCCCTATTGGTTTTTATATTTATGACGGACCTCATGATTATGAAAATCAGTTGAAGGGCCTCCGCCTTGCGGAACCTTTTTTCGGGCCGAAATGTGTCATTATGGTTGACGACACCAACTGGCGGGAACCCAGAGAGGCGACCTACGATTTCATTTCATCAAGCAAGATGAAATATGAAGTGTTGTTAGATGTCGCAACTGTCCAGAACTGCCATCCGACTTACTGGAATGGCGTCATACTATTTAGAGTCAATGGGCCTGACTCACCAGATCAACCCTGAGGAAACCAGCAGAAGCACCCCAGGTAACCAAAAACCAGGGAATAATTCCCTGATGTGTAATCGAGCGTATAACCGCTCAGCGCTGCGCCAAGCGGACCGGCCAGAAATCCGTACGCCGTGAAAACGAGCCCAAAAATGGCGCCAAAGTTGTTTATTCCGAAACAATCGGTAACCAGTGGAGCTGAAACAGCGAAAAGAGTCCCGAAAGCGAAGCCTATGATGATGGACAAAAGGCACAGTATTGGCAATGAATCAACCCAGTTGAGCATGAAATAGGCTACGGCGGCCGCGAAAAAAAAGAAGCTCATTGTAAAATTTCTTCCTATCCTGTCAGATAGGTAACCACTGATCAGGCGGCTTAATCCGCTAGCCAGATTGAACGCGGTAAGGATGATCACCGCCGACTCCAGCGTATAGCCTTTTGATATCCCTAGGCTCGTAGACAAGGTAATCATAGATATCCCCGCAGCCCCCTGAAGTGCCCATACCAACCAGAGAGACCGGAAACTCCGAATCCGGACTGCTTGACCCACTGTAATTGGCTTGAATTGATGGGGGTCGACAGGCGTCTTAGGCGCTGACGCGGTGTTTCCGGATAACGCCCCAAGTGGGGCCTCTGTGAATTGAGCGGCTACCAACCCTGTCAGCAGACAGATCGGTCCCAATATTTCCACGATGCCGATGTAACCAAAGGATTGAAAGATCATTCCAAACAAGGGAGCCATTATGGCGGCCGATAACCCGAACATCAGATTAACTATGCCGGAAACCAATCCTCGTTTTTCGGGAAACCATCTTTGAACCGTGGTCAAACCCGGAACGTAAACAAAACAGGAGGCCGCCCCATTGATAAAAGCCCAAAGATAAATCCAGTATATGTTGTTGGCCAGGAGCAGCAGAAAGACATTGGCTCCGCATAACAAGACACCTACTGTCATGAGTTTTCTGATACCCAGTTTGTCTTGCCATTTCCCTACGAAAAACATGAATATCCCGACCGCAGCGAGCACAAAAAACATAACCGCTCCAATTGCGCCCTTTCCCACACCGAAGGACTGGCTCCAATAACCAGCCATCACACCGGGGAACCCAAAAATAAAGGCGCCGGGCCAAAATATCGCCACTGAACTGCCCAATAGAGCCTCAAGACCCTTGCGACCAGTAGCCATTTGTTGATCCTCCCAAGGCCAACGAAACATTAGAAAAACCGAATCAGCCCTGTGCTCAATGAATTATGCAATGAATCGACCGCTGAAACGAATATGGACAATTATTGGTTTAGCCAATATACTGCGGGAAATCAAAGGAATTGGAGAGGCGGGACTTGAATAAATTGATCGAACAGATCGCCATTGATGAGGGAGTTTCCCCTGACAGGCTCAAGCGTCATTTGGATAACGGTAAGGTAGTCATATTCAAGGCGGCTGGTTCCGGTAAAGCAGTCGCTGTGGGAGAAGATTTAAAGGTAAAGGTCAACGCTAACATAGGAACATCTCCTGATTTGGTGGATGAAGATCTTGAATTGCAGAAACTTGACGCCGCGGTGCGAGCCGGCGCAGACGCTGTAATGGATTTGTCCACCGGAGGGGATCTGAGGTCAATACGTAAGAAAATAGTTAATGAATCAAGTATTCCTGTGGGATCAGTCCCAATTTATGAAGCAATAGTAAAATCTGTTCGAACTCTCGGCGCTCCGGAAAAAATGACCGGGGATGAGATGTTGGAAGCTATAAGGTTACATGGTGAGGATGGGATTAGTTTTGTGACAGTCCACTGCGGAGTAACCAGAAGCGCCCTGGATCATTTGGGAAAGAAGCCTAGAGTTTGTGGCATTGTGAGTCGAGGAGGAAGTTTTCTTGCAAGATGGATGAGGGCCAACAAGAAAGAAAACCCTCTGTACGAGCGCTATGACGAGGTATTGGATATATGTAAGCGTTACAACATGGCGCTGAGCCTCGGGGATGGGTTGAGGCCGGGGGCCATAGCTGATTCGATGGACGCTGCGCAGGTCGAAGAACTCATAACGTTGGGAGACTTGAACAGGAGAGCCAGACAAAAAGGGGTTCAGGCTATCATAGAGGGGCCTGGTCATGTCCCGTTAAATCAGATCGCCGCACAGATGATGTTGCAGAAGCAACTTTGTGACAACGCGCCATTTTATGTGCTAGGACCTCTTGTAACGGATGTTGCCCCAGGAATGGATCACGTTACATCTGCGATCGGTGGCGCAATAGCAGCAGCTAATGGAGCTGATTTTCTATGTTATGTAACACCTTCGGAACATTTGGGGCTTCCGAATGTTGAAGATGTGCGCATTGGAGTACTAGCGGCCAAAATAGCTGGTCACGCTGCGGACATCGCTCGCGGCAGGCAGGACGCTTGGGATTGGGACTATAAAATGAGTCGGGCCAGAAAAGACAGGGACTGGCCTGAACAAATAAGACTGGCTATGTCTCCTGAGCTTGCCAGGAGTATTAGAGCGCGGACTTGCTCAGAGGACCATGAAACATGCACTATGTGTGGCGAGTTATGCGCTTATAAAGCTGATTCATGAACAATCCGGCGACACCGATACAAATAACTTACGGAATTTAGGGAAATTTCAGGTCGCTCTCTTCGAGAAGCTTGAAAATTTCATCGGAAGTCTCGGCTTGTCTCAAATGGTTGGTCAGGATAGGGTCTTTGAAGAGTCTGGAAATCCTGGCCAAAGCTTTCAAATGATCTCCTGCGCAATTCAGGGGGGCTATCAGCATGAAAAAAAGATAGGCTGGTTTGTTGTCCATGGAGGCGAAATCAATGCCTTTTGGACTCCGTCCAAAACTGGCCGCCAACTTGTTCAACCCTTCAAATTTTCCGTGAGGGATGGCGACACCATTTCCTAGTCCGGTGCTTCCAAGTTTTTCTCTATCTAAAATTGTCTGAAATACAAGTTTTTTGTCCAGGCTGGGATTGACGACCAGTATTGGTTCCAACAATTCTGCCAAAGCTTCATCTTTTGAAGAAGCGGTCATAGATCCAATCACACAATCATTCCGGAGGAAATCCAAAATCCTCATTGCAAAATTCTTTCATCCCTATGGCGCACGGGCCATTCAAATAATTTAAAGGGTGTAGGCTCCCTACACCCTTAATGATTTATCAAATTTGACGAATGTCACCCTCTATAAGGGGCCGTTATCTAATCTATGGTCAAAGCTCTTTTAAGCGCTTTGGGGGACGATCAAGCCGTAATTTCCGTCTTTTCTTCTGTAAACTACATTGATGGTCTGGGTAGAAGCGTTATTAAAAACAAGAAAATCCTGATGGGAAAGGTCCATCTGCATGGCGGCTTCATCCACAGACATCGGTTTAATGAAGTAATTCTCAGTCCTGACGATAACCGGTTCCCCATCGTCTTCAAAGCTTTCAGGCTCATAGATATCCCGACGCCATCTAAGCTCTTTGCCCTGAGAAGGCTTATGTTTCCGAATTTTTTGCCGGTCCTTCTTTACCTGTCTCTCGATCTTGTCCATGACGAGATCAATAGCCGCATACATATCTTCGTGAGTTTCTTGCCCGGATATACGCAAACCGTCTACGTTGATCACCACATCAGCCATTTGGCGAAACTTTTGCACTGACAAAGTGACCTGACTATCCAAAGGCCTGTCTATGTACTTGGTCAGTTTTGTTGTCCTGTCCTGAACATAGTTCTTCAGAGCCTCTGAAGGCTCCATATGTCTAAAAGTTACGGAAACTTGCATTTCGTTACCTCCTTAAGCAGAATCACGGTGTGAATCTGTTTGTCAAAACTTCTTCTTTCTTTTGCTCGACGGAGCGATGCCAAGCATCTCTCTATATTTTGCCACTGTTCGCCGGGCTATAGTTATATCTGACTTGGCCAACTCCTCGACAATCTGTTTGTCACTAACTGGTTTGTTCGGATTTTCCGCTTTAACAATATGTAGAATGTGGTTTTTCACAGACTCGGAAGCTATTTCTTCAGCCCCATGCCTTATTCCGGAATTGAAAAAGTATTTTAGTTCAAAAATACCTCTTGGAGTATGTATATATTTGTTCGATGTTACCCTGCTCACGGTAGATTCATGCATTTCGATATCATCCGCCACATCTTTAAGAACCAGTGGTCTCAAATAATCAATGCCTTTATCGAAAAATTCTCTCTGAAATTTTAGTATGGACTGAGTCGTTTTATAAATGGTTCTTTGCCGCTGATGAATGCTCTTGATTAACCACATTGCGCTACGCATCTTCTCCTGAAGATAATCCTTAGTGGCAGCAGGAGAAGAACCACCATGAAGTTCTTTCTGAAAAAGGGAGTTAATTCTAAGTCGAGGCAGTCCATCATCGTTCAGAACAATAGAATAATCATTACCGACCTTGAAAACAAAAATATCAGGCGCTACATAGATGGTTTCAGAGCCACCGAAAATGCGTCCGGGTTTTGGATCAAAAGTGGAAATTAAATGAACAGCGGAATGAACCTCGTCGTTCGATGCTTTCATCCTTTTAACCAGATTTTCAATCTTACCGGATTGCAGGATGTCGAAAGCTTCTTCCAGAATTCTAATTACCAGTTGATTGGGGGTTCCTGTAACTTCGCCTGAATGAGCAAACATTCCTTCAAGTCACACGCTGCGACGCCCACAGGCTCAAATTCCTGGACTTTCGCTAAAACCGCTTCAATTCTGTCTACTGAAGTGTTCAGACTTGTCGCCAGATCTTCAATAGATATGTCCAGATAACCATCGTCATTGAGATTTCCAATGATCTCAAGAGCGATGCGTCTGTCGTCGTCTTCGATTCGGCTCAACCTTAGCTGTTCAAGTAAATATCGAAATAGGTTGCTTTTATATGAAATGAGATTTTCAAAGGAAGGGCGATCAGAATAGTCCTTATTGGGTGAAGAGTAGTCTCCTCCATAGTTTTCCAGATAGTTGTCCCAATCAGCGGCTAAGGATTCAGCAGCAGGATTTGCAGACTCGGTGGTGGTGTCCTCCAAAGATTTTAGGTCATCTCTTCCGGGGGTCTCCTGATCTGTGAACGGTTCATCAAAACTGGCTGATTCTAGGGCGGGATTCTCCTTTAGCTCTTGCTCCACAGCGTTAAGCATTTCCAAATGGTTGTACTGAAGGAGTTTGATCGCCTGTTGTAACTGTGGCGTCATTACCAGTTGCTGGATTTGACGCAGTTGTTGTCTGATTTGCAGGACCATGTTTACACGGTTAAACTACATGCTAAATTTGTTACCCAAATAAACCGCTTTGGCCAGTTCGCTGCCCACGATCATTTCAGGGGATCCCTCTTCGAGGATATGACCTTTATCTAAAAGATATACTGTATCACAGACCCCCAGAATTTCTCTAGTATTATGATCAGTAATCACTATACCTATCCCGCTCTGTTTCAGCTTGAAAATTATTTTTTGAATTTCCAGCACGACGATAGGATCAAGACCGGCGAAAGGCTCATCGAGCAGCATAAAGTTAGGTTTTGTCACTAAAGCTCTGGTAATTTCCAACCTTCTTTTCTGCCCGCCTGAAAGACTTTCGGCACGTTGATTTCTCAATCCTGAAATATCCAGCTCGGCCAACAGTTCTTCCAATCGCTCCTGTCTCCGGATCTTGTCCGATTCTATGGTTTCCAATATGGCCATGACATTTTGTGCCACAGTAAGTTTACGAAAAACTGAAGTTTCTTGAGGCAGATAACTGATTCCCAGTCTCGCTCTGAGATAAACCGGTAGTTCCGAAATGTCCTGATCATCGAGAAAAACCGCCCCTTGATCAGGTTTGATCAATCCAGTGATCATATAAAATGTTGTAGTTTTGCCTGCCCCATTGGGGCCTAACAACCCAACTACCCGTCCGGAAGCAATCCGTATGCTGACCTGATCAACTACACGACGGCCTCCGTATTCTTTCACCAAACCCCGAGCTCGAAGCTCTCTCCCGGTCGTGACTATTTCTCCTTGTCTTTCTTGGGTTTTGGGGGATTAATGATGGCTGTAATTAGAGAGTCATCTCCGCCGAGCAATTCGGAAACGATTTTCGTCAAGATAAATAATGATAGTTTGAGCAGCCAGGACATCTGGACCCTGCCAGAGTCGGGGAGGCCCCTCCGTTAGGGTTATGGTACGCCTGGTATTGTCAAAAACAGCCTTACCTGCAGCCGCCATCCGATCATTTTGGGTTATCTTTACGTTCCCTGACGCAGTAATTGATTTTATGCCGCTTGATGTTTGTAGTTCTTTGGTTCAACTGTTTTTTCTGGGTCCCGTTGTTGCTGGTCCGGCCATTTTCTCATCATACAAAATGACAAGTCTGTCACAGGTTAGAACCAAATCGCTCTGCTGGACTTTTACCGACCCCTCAAATGTGACTTCTTTTCCACCTGGAATATTTTTGGCTGAGAAGCGTTTGGAAGTAATGTTTATGGGCTGGTCGGAAGCCGACCCTAAGGCTGCGTAATTGTCCTCGCAAACGCCAAGATTCGGCGTTGGAACGAGAAAGCAAAAAATTAGAGCTAAAACTAAAATTCGGAACATTCGTAGACGCTCTGACTCACATAGGAAGCTTTCGTCCAGGATCAATCAACTTCACATTGAACAGACTGGCTTTTATCTCTTGTTCTATCTGTAGTTCTTCCTTTTCAACCGACAGCTTCAAACCTTTACCCGTGAGCTTGAGATTGTCTCCATTGAGAGACACAGGAGCCGACGTCGCTGCTTGCAGTGAACCTTCCGAATAATTGACGTTACTGGATGTAAATTCAAAATCCTTGTAGTTAATTTTTACTGCCCCTTTGGCGTTGACGAAGCCTGTTTTTTTATCCAGATCTCCTGTTTGAGCCGTCAAGTATATAGTCCCTCCGAAACCGCCATAATAATAACTCGCGGCGCCGTCAATTTTACACTGTCAAGATTGTCCGTGATCTGCGCGGTTGACGCTTGAAGATCCCATCGATGATATCCCGGAGCTGAAAAGGTAAAATTTTCAACCCTGCTTCCTTCATTGGTTACGGATGAGGGTTTAAAGTCTTCGCTTTTGTCCCGAACCAGCCGAGACGCCGCAAGTCCTGATACAAGGAGCAACACAGCGCCCAGCACGAATATCTGAGAGGCTCGTTTTAGGTTTTTCAGTCTGTAGTGGCGTTCTATATGTTTGTGGTCCATTCGAAAAACCTGAACTCACATGCGCTAATTATTTTGTCGATCCAATATAGCGATATCCAGTAAACCTGTGCCACTGAGTTTTTATTCGCCCATCAAAACCGAAATTAACCAAAAGAGTCCTCAAGGCTGATTTACCGAATCCTTTGTTGTTGCTCGACTACAACCGGAAGCATTATATCAAATAATGTTCGGTTCAACCAGTTGTTCATTTATTCATAATATCTTGCCATGACCAATCGCCATTTGTCCTGGGCCTTTAATATCATTTCGATCAATTCTCTGGCGGCCCCATAGCCACCAGCATGGGATGTTACATAATGGGCTTCTTTTCTAACCTCGACGGGCGCCTCCGGGGTCGTCGCGGCCAAACCGGCCAAACGCATCATCGGTATATCTACGACGTCGTCTCCGATAACTGCAACTTCTTCACTCTTAAGGTTCAACTCACTAACCAGTTGCTTGAACACCGGCCGTTTGTCCCAAATTCCCTGAAAAACTCTCTCAATGCCTAAATCATCAGCTCTACAATCATACAACATCTGATTTTCTGCCCGTCACAAGGGCCACATCAAGACCGCTTTTCTTCATCGCAAGTTTTATCCCATGCCCATCCCGGACGTGAAATGACTTTATTTCAAGATCATTACCCACGAATGCTCTCTTCCCGTCGGTCAAAACACCGTCAACATCAAAGATTATCAACTTTATCAATTTGAAACGGTCCTGCAAGTCAGGGGCAAGGACCGGCCCAAAAGCCTGATTCTGTAACCCGAGAACTAGAAAAAACCCGGCTCTGATCGAGGAATCAACTTGGGGGTTTCCACGAGGTTAAGGACCAGTGATTCCAAATCACTCAGAGCCAGAGAATTGGGTCCATCGCACAAGGCCCGGTCCGGGTCCGGATGGGTTTCGATGAAAACCCCGTTGGCTCCTGCTCCGACTGCGGCTCGACTAAGGGACGGCGCCAAGGTTCGGTCGCCTCCGGATTTTCCGGATTCTGCCCCAGGGAATTGTGAAGAATGGGTAGCGTCGAACACAATAGGGAATCCGAAGGATTTCATCCAGCTTACAAACGCATGTCGGCTACGGGGTCCCGATATCCGAAGCTTGTTCCCCGTTCCGTAAGTAGAATCTTTGCGTTTCCCGTCGACATAACTTTTTTTACAGCATGTTCCATGTCCTGAGGGGCCTGAAATTGTCCCTTTTTTATGTTGACGGCTTTTCTCTGCTTGCCGGCCGCCACCAGAAGATCTGTCTGGCGGCTTAGGAAGGCTGAAATCTCTAAAACATCCAGTACTTCGGACGCCTGTTCAGCCTGTTCGGGAGAATGGACATCGGAAACTACCGGCAAACCTGTGGCAGATCTAACTTCCGACAATATCTCAAGGCCTTTTTAAGGCCCCGACCACGAAATGAATCAACGGATGTGCGGTTGGCTTTATCAAAAGAGGATTTAAAAATCATGCGAATCCCAATGTGTCCGGCTTATCCGGGCAACCTCGTTAGCCACCTGAAACGTGATCTCCCATGTCTCTATCACACAAGGCCCAGACAATAAAAAGAGAGATTCCCTGTCAGAGAGATCAAATCCCCCTATGGGCTCTTCCCGAAAACTACTAAAAACGTCATTTTACTGAAACCCCGTCAAACGACCCAGTTTACCGCCAAGAAAGGCCCTGACTCTTGTATTTTAACCCGCCTTGGATCCTTGTGTTTTCTCCGAAGCAATTTTGTATTCCAGACAAGCTCTTATGTAAGAAGCAACAATGGATGTGAATCCATCGGGTTGGATTTAAATTCCGGGTAAACTGACACCCTACAAACCATGGGTGCTCACCGTATTCCACCATTTCCACAAGTTTTCCATCCGGAGACACTCCGCCGGCTTTGAGACCCTTCTCTTCCAGGATTGACCTGAACTCAGGGTTGAACTCATACCTGTGCCTATGGGCTCACAGGATCCCTGTAGCTCCATAAATCCGGTGACATTCGGAGCCTTCAGGGATGACACATTCGTAAGCTCCTAAACGCATTGTTCCACCCTTGTCCATTACTGAACGCTGTTCGTCCATTAAATGAATTACAGGATAAGGTGTTTCAGGATTGAAATCCGTAGAATTGGAACTCTTTGAGGCCACATACGTTTCTTGAAAATTCCACAACTGCCATCTGCATACCTAGGCATATACCGAAGAAAGGTATTTTGTTTTGTCTCGCAAATCCAACCGCCCGGATTTTCCCCTCAATTCCCCTCATCCAGATCCACCTGGTACCAATATTCCATCAACATCCGCAATTTCCCGCTAATGGTTTGCTCCGAAAGAAGCTCTGAATCTAAAAAATTGAGATTGACCCTTGTCCTGTTTTCACACCGCCGGCAAAAAGAGCCTCATTGAGACTTTTGTAGGATTCCTGCAAGTTAACGTATTTCCCAACAATTCCAATGGTTATACAGAACTCCAGAGAATTGACCGCTTCTACCAAAGCTCTCCACTCATCCAGCTTTGGGGCTCTTGTTCAGATGTTAAGAAGCTCCACCACTTTCTGGTCGAGTCCTTCTTCGTTAAACTTTAGCGGCAACTCGTAGATACAACTGACATCTTCAGCGGCAATGACCTCTTCGACCTGACGTTACAAAACAGGGCTATTTTTTCTTTTATATCTCTGGTTATTTTCTTTTCTGTTCGGCAAATTAATATGTCGGGTTGAATATCGACTTTTCTCAAGGCTTTCACACTGTGCTGGGTAGGTTTTGTCTTCACTTCCCCCGAAGCTTTTACAAAGGGGAGCAAAGTCAGATGGACTTACAGAACGTTTTGCGGGCCTAAATCTACTCTCAATTGTCGGATAGCTTCGCGAAAGGAAGGCTTTCAATATCTCCAACAGTCCCGCCAACTTCTACTATCGCTACGTCTACTCCATTTCTTAATCCTCTGATTTTGTCCTTTATCTCGTCAGTTATGTGGGGGATTACCTACAAGGTTTCACCAAGATATTCGCCCCGTCGCTCTTTCTGGATCACTGCGTCATAAATCTGACCGGTAGTGAAGTTGTTTTTCTGGCGCAAGATAGCGTGTGTGAATCTTTCGTAATGACCAAGATCAAGGTCCGTTTCCGCTCCATCGTCCGTCACGAAGACTTCGCCGTGCTGAAATGGATCCATAGTCCCGGGATCTACATTAATGTAGGGATCCATTTTGAGAAAAGTCACGGTCAGTCCGCGACATTCCATCAAAGCTCCTGTCACTGGCCGCCGACAGCCCCTTGCCAAGGGACGACAATACTCCACCCGTAACAAATATGAATTTGGTGCTTTTATACATGGGTCCTCCAAAAACAACCGAATAAAAGCTCTTAACCAGCGTTAATTGTCCTGGACTCAAACTCCGGACCGGGATGCAATTACATCAAGCCGTTTCGTTCATGCATCAAATGCTGGATCCTGAAAGGATCCTGTAAATATTCAAATATTTTTCTGATGTGTTCAAAATTACTTCCTGAGGAAGTGATGGAGCAGGCGGCTTCTTGTTCCAATTCAGGCCTTCCAAATAATCCCTGACATACTGTTTGTCCAAAGAGGAGGCGCCACACCCACCTGGTAGTGGTCCATAGGCCAAAATCGCGAGGAATCGGGAGTAAGATTTCATCGACCAACGATAGATTATCATCGATTACACCAAACTCAAATTTAGTGTCAGCGATTATAATTCCGCGTTGTAAACAGCTGAAGACGCCCCAAACGCATATATTTGCAACGTCTTTTCACGTAACCATGACGCTGTCTCTTTTCCCAGCAGATCCACTATCTTTTCAAAAGATATGTTCTGATCGTGTTCGCCATCTTTGCCTTTGTGGATGGTGTGAACATTGGCTCCGGAAGCTTTTCCGCCATTCTCAATCCTTTTGGTAGGCGGATTCCGCTGATGGAGCCCGTAGATTTGTTATCCGCCCAACCGCTCCCAATTATGTATCCTCGCGCTATGCATTCCACAGGGAAAACAGACGCCTTCCTCACAAGCATGCTTCTACCGCTAGGCTCATCTGAATATTTTGCCAGGCCAGAGGGGTATTCGTTTACATTGGCCGTTATAAGATGGTTAGGCGCAATATGACGAGTCTTTTCATCCAGAAAACACTAAGTTGATTCAGCACATGTCCTTTGTGAGGGATAGGATCCGGTAGAACAACATCAAATGCGGAAAGACGGTCAGTAGAAACGACAATCAATTTGTCTTCAATTTGATAAATGTCACGGACCTTCCCCCGGCCTATTAATGAAAGCGTGTCCATACTCGATTGGATCATGGTCGTATCGCCCATCAGCCTTTTCCTCTCTCCATCGGGCTATTGATTCAATCAAATTGACTTGCTTGAAGGCGGTTGTAAATTATCACTGGAGGTTGGATCATGCAATCAAGTTTAATACAAAATGGAACTTTGAAAAAAAATCAGTGCAAAGACTGCAAAGTTTGTCAAACATGCTCTGAAAGTCGCTGTAAACTTTGTCGCAACGCAAAATGCGGAACAAAAAGTCGAAAACTTTCATTTGCTGAGCAGGTAGAATTCTATAATAGGCTCAACCCGGGCTTAAGCGGCATTTCTGATTGAGCAGGCTGTCTAAAACTAAATTAAATCTCTTCATATGATGTAGTCTCTCCCACCCAGGATCAGCGGCTTTCAAACATTCTTCAAAAATCCGGAGAGAGTCTTTCCTGAGAGATTCAAAACGAGCTACTTCCTCAAGACCTGATGGATTCGTGATATATCATATTTTGTTAAGAGTCTTAACGCTTGTTCGGCTAGGAGCAGACAATGAGAATTGCTTCGAAAATATTGTCAGATCCATTGACGGCTCTGGAAATAGATTCTTCCACCCGATGTTTGTCACTGGTTGGAGCAGGCGGAAAGACATCACTCATGTACGCTCTTGCGAAAAACCTTGTCCACAGAGGGAAAACTGTTATTTGCACTACTTCGACTAAAATCTATCCGCCGGACAAAAAACAGCCTTCCAAAGTGTTTTTGTTTGAAGACAATTTTCCAGATTTGGAACGTCTGGCGATTGAAATTAAAAAGGCGAGAAGTTGTGTCATAGGGACGAAAATTGACCCTATGACGGGAAAAATAATAGGTATTTCCAATGAACTGATAAGAGTCCTTTTGGGGCTGGCTGATCACATAATAATCGAGGCGGATGGGGCGGCGGGCAGACCAATAAAGGCCCCTGCTTCTTATGAACCGGTTGTCCCTGATTTTACTGACCTTGCAGTTCCGGTCATTGGACTGGACGCTGTTTTGGCTGAAGTGAATGGAAAAAATGTATTTCGGCTGGAGAATTTCTTGAGGGTCACGGGCTTGAAGCCTGGGGAAAAATAGGTCCTCAAGATATAGGAACATTGTTTGAGCACACGGACGGTAGCCTGAGGAACATCCCCTCCAGGTCTTTAGTACGAGTTTTTCTGAACAAACTCGATATGCTGAAAGATTCAAAAATCGTCTCTGAGTTGGCTACTGAGATACTCAAAACCCGAGACGGCCGTATTCGAAGCGTGGTTGCAGGGAGCTTACATGCTAAAGGAGCTGGTTATTCGGTTTTTACCCGGCTAGCTTAAGAACCCGGAACAACCAGAATAGCGTCATTTTGAGGGTCATCGAGCTTGGTTTCGAGAAAAGGGTTAAGAACTTCAGCGGAGTCTTCATAGGAAGCGTACCGGAAGGAAGGGATTTTAATCTCCTTGTACAATTGTTTCTTCTGAACCGTCTGAAAGCCATCTGTTTTAGTCAACATGTTCCCCGCCTTATCAACGGCTTCCAGATAGCACTCTGAGTTCATGGGAACATTTGACAATCTGAACGAGCCATCCTCATCAGTCGTGGCGGTCCCTATAAAATTATCACTTCTGCAAACGCATTTGATTTGAATATCAGCGACCGGCATAGCGCCATTTTCATCAACAGCGCGACCCTGTATCAAACATCCTTGCGACACTAAATTTACAATCAGTCCTTCAAATTTACCTGTCTCGACAGGTATGGGTATGGGCTCGACGTCTCGAATGGCATACCCTCGTTTGTAAACATGGAGGAAATAGGACCCTGTTTCATGAACAAGGACTTTGAAGGAGCCATTTGCTCCATTACTCCTGCAAGACTGCCCAATTTTAGTGCCTTCTTGATCAGCCAGATAAACTACGGCGGATTCCACGGGTTTACCATCAGGACCAAGAATGAAACCGGAAACCACTAGTCGTTCTTTCTCTCTGCGTTCTACTTCTTCCTGGGAAGGCACGTCTACAGCCGAAGAAAAGCGAAATTCTTTCGACGCTTGAACATTAGTTCCAGGGGTAGGGGTTTCGCTCAGAGGCGCCTCTGAAGGCTCCGTTTCTTTTGCAGAGCCGAACTTAGGTAAAGGATGATTAGCTCCATCCAATGGTGTAGGAGTAAACAGATTGGACAGCGTCCGCGTCATTATCTAAAGCCCGGACCGCAACTATCCCGTCATCCAATGGTTCCTGGAGCTTTTTGTATGTCGTCAGACCTTGGGTTCTACGGTTCCCGGCGGGTTTTTCAATATGGTTGATCGATCTCGTGACGATGCCGCGAGGATTATCAGCACGACGGAACCTCAAAACCCAACCCCAAATCCGGACAGGCTTGAATTGCAAAACAAAATTCACCACGGACAGGCAAAAGATCAGAAATAAAATTCCGTAAACAAACAGAGGAAGATGAGTAATCGCATAAAAAATTCCTGACCGCTCTTCACCTGGCATAGGAAGACTAGCTGCAAAGGATTGTGGAAATGAATACAACACCAGCGTCAAGCTTAAAACTAAAGCAAGCCAAACTCTGGAAAAAAATGTGAATAGATTCAACCTGGGCATCTTTGACCAAGAGAACAATCTGCACGAGGTAATTATCTTTGAATAGGCTCCTCAGCGACAACGGACGAAATCTCCTAATTTTCGGTCCGCCCTTTGACTGGAGGCCTGGGGCGATGGATCCATACTTTGCTTGGGCTCTCTATCATCTGATTGACATAAAGTAAATCAAAAAAGTTGATAATAGTTCCATGATGCAAAAAAAATCTGCAGTGGAAACTTCCGCTGAATGGGGAGGCGCAATTGGCGTTGCCTATCAACGCGCTGCTCAGTTTTTATATGCGAGCACAAAAAGTATGAAATATAAGCTAGTGAGTAAATTAATTAATGTGAATGGCTGAGTTAGGAGTGCATTTGAATAAATTGACAACAACATAAAAGGCTTAATAACCAGGAAAGATAAAGCAATATACAATAAATAACATAATATATTTAATATAATATCTTTAAATAACGACTGAAATTATCTTGATTTTTATTTGAAATGTGGTATGACCTCTTACGACCTAGGCCGCAGTCCGGTCTCGTATATCTTCTCGAGGAGTTGCCGCATGAAAAAAACAGCAATAATTTTAATCGCCGCGTCGGTTCTTTTAATTAACTTTGGCGCCAATGTGTTCGCTGAGGACCTGATGTCTCAAATCGGCGCACTTCAGCAAAAGGCTGAACGTGTTCAGGCCCAGATAAATCAGGCTAAGCAGCAGTCTGAAAGCGCGATGGATCAGCAGGTCAAATCTTTGATGAACCAGGCCGACAACCTGATCAAGCAGCGAGTTCAGCTTGATTCTCAGATTTCCAAGATCGATTCTCAGATCGATGAGATCAAGAATTCTACAAAATCTACTTTGACCAGACAGGTCAAAGGCTATGATCAGGAACTTATTCTTCTCAAGCAGCAGATATCTTCTTTGAACGCAAAAAAATGGGCCGAAGAAGCGCAGAAGATGAAAGATGAGGAAGCCAAGAATCAAGTGGTCCCCAATGCCTCGGCTCAGGCTCCTGTAGCTCCAGTTCCTGGCGTGCCCACTCAGAAATAACAGCCTCATTTGCTCCGGTTTATGCATGGAATAAGGCCGAGACCAATCAATTGTTTCGGCCTTTCCCGCTTTCATCCAATCCCATGACTGATTTGGAACCCCAAACAGCTCAATACGTAAAAATTGAATCTGGGGAGCGCCAAACTAAGGAGATTTCTTTACTATAGATCACCTTATATATTATTAAATATAAATAAGAGTTCAATATTATAGAATAAAACAGTTGACTTTTTAATAAGTTGAGATAAAATAGCCGTCATGTCGAAATGTTAAATGACTAACTTAAACATGAAGAAACTCGCATCCTGCTGGTCAATAATTCTCTCAATATGGGTTCTATCCGGTTGCTCCGCCAACCTGGCTTCCATGAGATCGTCCTTTTCCGAAGTCTCTAACAAGAAAACAGCGGTCCAAAAAATCGAAAAAAACAAAGCTGTTTCAGATGAGGAAGGGGCCTTTCATGTGGTTGGGAAAGATGAAACGCTAGCGCACATTTGCGATGTTTATGGCCTGGATCTCAAAGCCGTAGCAAAACTAAACAAGTTGGAATCCCCTTACAAAATAAGTCGCGGAGAGACTATTTTTTTGCCCGCGTCCGCTCTGTTGCCTGAGACCGATCTGAAAAGATCTCCTAATCCTCCTAAACCCATGATCGGCGCGAATGACTCTCAGACCAGATATTTTGTAGCAAGCGCGATTAGAGGATTGAGGCATCCAAATGTGCCGCAACTCAGGTTCCCAGTGCCTCACGGAGTGTTGACGTCTCCATTTGGATTTCGTTGGGGTAGTTTTCATAAAGGGTTGGATATAGCGGCGCCGGTAGGGAATTCGGTATTATCCTGCGCTGACGGAAGAATTGTTTTTACCGGCAGTCAGAAAAGATTCAGGAGATATGGAAATACTGTTTTAATTGATCACGGGAAGGGCGCTTATACCTATTACGCTCACTTGTCCGGAATAGTGGTAAAGCCCGGACAGCTAATTCGGAGAGGCCAGAAAATAGGGATGGTGGGAAATACAGGACGTTCCACCGGGCCACATTTGCATTTGGAGGTTCGAGTCGCTAATCAAATGTACAATCCTTTAGCATACTTTTCATCTAAAGAAATGGCCGGAATGCGTGTGGCCAAAAGATTCGCAAATTCTCCAATGGGGCCTGTCCTTGCTCACTGGAAAATCCCGGATCTATTATCGGCTAACCTGCCTTAAAACCAGAACCGCTTGCATTTGTTTACAACCTGTCAAAAAATTTGACATTGTTACCAGCCCAGAAATTTAACGATTTGGGTTTCTGTCCCAGCGAAACCGCCTCAATCGGGTAATTTAGCTCGGCGCCCCGGTTTTCACTAATGTGGCATGCGGTTTGCCTGATTATTCAAAGCAGCGGGAAAAGAAGTCTTTGGGGTAAACGGCCAAAAAGCTCCTGGAGGCTTAACGGTTTTAAATTTCATGCTTTTTCCTTGACAAGGAGGCCACTCACAATTAAACTTACTTGTCATTTCAGTTTTTACCACAACTTCGAAAAGACACTCCTGATCATTAGATTCAGAGTCTTACAGACTTTTGGGACTGTGCTCGGGACGTGCTTTTACCAAGGCATAAAGTTCAAGGAGGACTACAGATGTCGAAAGCCAAGCTGGTGAGACCTCACGGTGGTGGGGAATTAAAACCTTTGATGCTAAAAGGCGCAGCGCTAGCAGAAGAGAAGAAAAAAGCCGAAACTCTTAAGAAAATCAACATCACATCGAGAGAAACTGGCGATCTCCTTATGATGGGTTGTGGCGCTTTTACACCGCTTGAAGGTTTCATGACCAAAGCTGATTGGAAAGGCGTATGTGACGAATACAAGATGGCCAGTGGTCTGTTCTGGCCTATTCCGATCACTGTTTCAACTGACGACGAAAGTGTCAAAGTGGGAGATGAAATAGCTCTATTTGACACGGACAATAAAGAAATCGTCGCCACTATGAAAGTCACCGAAAAATACACAATCGACAAAAATTACGAGTGCAAAAAGGTTTTTACCACTGATGACATGGAACACCCCGGTGTCCAGAAAGTCATGGCTCAGGGTAAATACAACCTGGCGGGCCCCGTCAAAGTGTTAACCGAGGGCGGGTTCCCTGAAGAATATGGTGATCTTTATGGCACACCGGCTGAAACCAGGGCCATATTTGAAGCAAAAGGCTGGAAGCGTATTGCGGCTTTGCAGTTGCGTAACCCGATGCACAGGTCCCATGAATTCCTGGCCAAAATCGCTGTAGAGGTCATGGACGGTATAATCATCCATCAACTCCTTGGAAAATTGAAAGCCGGTGACATTCCTGCGGATGTTCGTGTAGAGGCTATTAACGCTCTTGTCGACAACTATTTTGTCAAAGACACCGTTGTAACCAAAGGCTATCCGATGGAAATGAGATACGCCGGGCCAAGAGAAGCTCTTCTTCACGGTGTATTCCGCCAAAACTACGGCTGCAGCCATCTTATCGTAGGTCGTGACCACGCTGGCGTTGGCGATTATTATGGACCATTTGACGCTCAGAAAATTTTTGATGTCATACCCGAAGGATCACTTGAACTTCAGCCCCTTAATATCGACTGGACTTTCCACTGCTTTAAATGCGGCGGTATGGCTTCAATGAGAACCTGCCCGCATGGAAAGGCTGATCGTCTGCTTCTTTCCGGTACCATGGTCCGTAAAACTCTGTCTGAGGGTGGCGAATTACCTCCTGAATTCTCAAGACCTGAAGTTGTGGCCATTCTGCAAAAAGTACTATCAAGGACTGGAAGAAAAGGTCGAAGTCAAACTGCATGGCGCGGCCACTGGTGATGTGAAGAAATAATTCTTAGTCATAAAACAAAAACCTAAACTGATACCCGATCACCGGCTCTATGTCGATGATCGGTTTTTTTGTTTCAGGTCTTGTCTTTATTGGGGCTTGATGCATACACTTGACGAGATCGATGGATCACGCTTAAAATAAGCTCCGTTTCCAACTGGAATGCTAATCCTAAGAGGATAAACCTGGGGACGAAACTCTTTCTTAGGTCCTGAACCTCTCTTGAAAGCGCTGGAACATGAAAGATATTTTCGAAAAGTGTTATTCGTTCAATCGTGAAAAAGAGATAATTAAACTGGGAATTTACCCTTACTTCAAGGCCATTTCGACCTTGAATGGGCCACATGTAATGGTGGATGGCCGCGATATGATAATGGTGGGCTCAAACAATTATCTGGGATTGACGACTCACCCCCGAGTTAAAGAAGCCGCAATGAGGGCGTTGGAGATAAATGGGACGAGTTGCTCCGGCTCCAGGTTTTTAAACGGCACGCTGGAGATGCATGAACAATTGGAATCCTCCCTCGCCGAATTTGTAGGCAAGGAATCCGCCCAGGTTTTTACTACAGGTTTTCTCACCAACCAAGGCTCTATAGCTCCGTTGCTAGCTCGAAATGACACAGTTATAGTAGACAGACTCGTGCATGCCAGCATTCTTGAGGGAGTAAGACTCTCTTTCGGCAAAATCAGACGGTTTCGTCACAATGACCCGGAGTCTCTCAGGCGAAATCTTGAAGCGAGCAGTGACTCGAGTGGGGTTTTGGTAATAGTCGATGGTGTCTACAGTATGGAAGGCGATATTGCTCCATTACCGGAGATTGTTTCAGTCGCCAAGGAATATGGGGCTCGCATAATGCTGGATGACGCGCATGGCATTGGTGTATTGGGGAAAACCGGCAGGGGAACACTCGAACATTTCGATTTGACGGGTCAAGTAGACCTAGTTATGGGAACTTTCAGCAAGTCTCTGGCCTCACTTGGAGGGTTCATCGCAGGTGACGCTGCGGTAATAAATTACATTCGCCATAATTCCAGGGCCCTAATATTTTCAGCTTCGATGCCACCCTCGGCAATCGCGGCTACTCAAGCCGCTCTGATGTCATCAAGACTGAGCCTGAAATTCGTGAACAGCTCTGGACCAGTACCAGATTTTTACTGAAACCAATTGTTGATCTGGGATTTGACACAGGCCCAACGGAGACTCCAATTGTACCTATGATCGTTGGGGATGACTCCCGTGCATGTATTTCTGGCGTCTTCTGTTCGATCAGGGAGTTTTCACCAACTGTGTCGTTTCTCCGGCTGTTCCGCCTGGAGGCCAAAGGATCCGGATGTGTCTAATGGCGACACATTCACTTGATGATCTTGAAAAGGTCGTTGAGATTTGTCGACGCGTAGGCGCCAGATAGGTCTGATAAGTTAAGGGAGGATTCAGGAATGCTTTTTGAAAATCCTGTTCTCAGTGTATCTAAAAAACTGAAGATTGTAGCCAATTCAAGATGGCGGTTCTGATCCTGTCTTTAGTGTTATTTTTCCTTGTTATAGGTTTCGGCTCTGAAGCAGGCTCCGCAGTAGCCGATAACGGCGCTGTAAATCAAATTCAGGAAGGCTCGGTTCAGAATCAGAGTTTGACGCCGTCTTCCATCGAGAACAGATTCGAAAACATAGAAAAAACGCTGGAAAAAATAAAGGAAACGGGAGAAAAGGCAGAAGACAGGAGTTATTTCAACAAGATGGCCAGCACAGAGGTCATCCAATATTTAAAGGCCATGGTTTTGCCATCGATTTTGATTGCCTTGGGTTTTCCTCTGGCAATATGGATAATAAATAGAAGCGGGTTATCAGGCTACTCCAGCAAGTCTCAGGAACTTCGGAAACCTTGCTTACGATAAAGAACGGCAAGCCAAACTTGCCAATATTCTTAAAGAGATACAGGGAGAAATAGACTATCTTCATACCATGTCAGCTCCTGATCTGAAGAATTTGATTCAGCAGGCTGAGAGTTACCTTAAAATGAATCAGAACGATATCGATAAGGCTGGCTCAAAATCTGATTCCGGGACTAAATGAAGTCATGATGGCGTAATTGTGGGAAGTAAATGTGAGAGACTCATTTTGACAATTCATCAATTGTGGCCAGAAGGTTCCTAGTGTTATCAGTTTGGGGCCCTCTGTTTTCGTATAAAACATCCTGAACTGAAACATCCTTTCCTTGAAAAACTTCATTAGCCTGTGTGTCGGGTTGGATAACTCCACCACTAAGGGAAACACCGAGAAACAAACCCTTGCCCTTGGCATAGGACAGAATCTGAGATTCGAGCCTCAAACTCGTGTCCATTGATTTTTCCCTACCGACTGGACCAGCGTTCACAGAGGCGTCCACACCCAGAATAAACTTTTCTTCCAGCAACCTCTGAATTGAAACCTCATCCATAAAAAACAGAATCAGATCAAGTGACTGAGCCCCAAGCTGAAACCCCACGCTTCCGCTCCGGAAAATAAAAAAGGCGGGATTTGACCACTCCAGTGTTTTTTGATCCCGCCTCAGATAATTCCCCTCCCCGATTCGAACCCCACCAGAACACCAACGTTGATTACCCCGGGGAATATAGCCATACCTCTGGCTTTCTGGAATAGACCCTTTGGAATATGCTTGCCCGGAATTGCGGAAATTTCTTTAAGCGCTTTGTCACAGCGGCCTACCTCATTGTCCGCATCCAAAGGACATATCAGCATGCGCGGGTAAAGCCAGCATTACGATCAATATCACAACAATATTTAGGCTATGTTTCATGTAATTCCGAACGCCTAATGTTTAAAAGCTCTTTGTCCTGTAAACATCATGGCAACCTGTGGGTTAGCCTCATTACAGGCCATAATACTCTCAAAATCCCGATCCGAACCACCTGGTTGAACTATTGCGGATATGCCCGCCCTGATGCCAACGTCAACCCCGTCCCTGAAAGGAAAGAAGGCGTCCGACACCATAACGGAATTAGGGAGGCCTGCGCCTACAGTACGTGTCTCTTCATCAAGCTCGGATTTAATATCTTCCTCAATGATTTCATTGTACGGCTTCTTGTAACGTTCAAAGCAGAGCCTGTCTCTGCACTTAACCTGCGCCTTTATTAGCGCGAGTTCGGCTACGCCGACCCGGTCCTGTTCTCCTGTTCCGATTCCAACCGTACAACCGTCCTTGACATACAACACGGAGTTTGAGGTAACTCCCTGTTCGACAGCCCATCCAAAAATCATGTCTTCCAGTTCCCTATCAGAAGGGAACCTCCCCACAGAGTATCTGATTCCCTTGTAGACAGTTTCCGCAGGCTGCAGGTCAGAAGCTGATCTGACCGTGTTGACCGAAGACTGCTGGACAATAATCCCGCCATCGATCAATGATTTGAAGTCAACGAATTTGTAGTCGCAATAATCTTCCAATCTGTCCAGACGAGGCAAAGACAAGATCCTCAAGTTCTTTCTTTTTGCAAGAATATCGATTACCCCGGCTTCAAAATCGGGAGCGGCCACAACTTCCAGATAATTATCACTGATCAATTGAGCCGTGGCAATGTCAACCGGTCTATTGAAGACAGCGGCTCCTCCGAAAGCGGCAATCCTGTCCGCCATATTAGCCCTGTGATATGAGTCTGCGACAGAGGATGATGTGGCGACGCCAGACGGGATTGTTGTGTTTCATGATCGCGCAGGCGGGTTTATCCATAAGAAATTTGATTATGTTAAGCGCATTATCTACATCAGTAAGATTGATTTTTCCCGGATGTTTGCCGGCCTGGATCATGTTGTCCTCGGTGATACCACTGACAAGACTATAACCGGGTTGTATAAACTTGCAGCCACCGAGTTCGAGATTGCCGGATTTCAACTGGTCCAGGGCCGCTTCCTGTCCTGGGTTTTCACCGTCCCGGTCCCTTTCCGCCAGCGCGCCGCCAGAGTCTTTGATCTGCCAGGATTCTTTCTATATTTAAGCGTTTGTGATCCAAAGGTGACAATCAATTCATCGGGAAAGTGGTCATCCATCACTTTTTTATATTGCTGCTTCAGATCCGTCATACTTGTCCTCCTGGAGATCCGACCAAAGACTAGTAGTAATTGACCGATAAGCTTTGAAAACTCGGCGTGCAGTGCGTATAAACCCTGACATAAGTTTCAAACATGACGATGCGGCCTTGACATGTCCATCCTATTCTATCAGTAATCAACGATGATAATCGAAGATTATCCTAGCTTAGGATCTTGGTCTACTAATTTGACCATACAATTCTGAATAATTTTTCGAGGGAGTCAAGCTGTGAAGAACAAAGGATCTCTGATTGGCTTTTTTCTTGTTTTCATTGCCGGCCTGCTAACCGGTATCGGAATCTCAGCCTGGAAACTGGGCCCGGGCGAACCGAACGCAGGCGGCATGAAACAGGCCCCTGAGGCCGCTGCGAAAGAAGACGTAAAGTCCCGCATAACGGCCGTAGAACGCATCTGTCTTCAAACCCCAATAATGTACAGGCCTTGATTCAATTGGGGAACGACTATTTTGATCTAGGACAATACGACAAGTCCATAGAAGCGTACAACAAGGCGATCAAAATTGACCCGCAGAATGCGGAAGTTACAACCGATATGGCTGTCGCCTACCGGAGACTGGGTAAGACTGACGAATCAGTAAAGCTGTTCCGTAAAGCTCTGGAAATAGATCCAAACCAGTCATTAGCCATGTTCAATCTGGGCATAGTTCTCCGGGATGACATGAAGGATCCCCAAGGCGCTTTGAAAGTATGGAAAGAGTTTTTACAAAAAGCGCCAGATAGTCCACACGCTGTAATGATTCGCCCATGGGTTAAGCAACTGGAGGAAAAGCTGGGTTCAACGGATAAGAATTCGACTGAAAACAAATCCAAATAATCCTGGGACTGCTGTTGAAGCCGCGAAGAAGGTCTCGGTGGATTCGGGAACTTGGCGCGGGCAAGATTTCTCCGGTCCAAATAACAAAACGTCAAGTCATGTCATCTCGACGATGCATAGCGAGGAGAGATCTTTCCGGCGGCGGGAGGATGGATTCTCGCGTCGTTAGGAATGACAATTCTAATGCCGGAACCGTATAAGTCCGGCCTAATCTTCCGCTAGCTTGTGAATCAGAAAGTCGGTAAGCGCTGTGAGGGCGTGAACCGGCATGTAGTTGCTAGCGGACACGTCGTAAAGGATTTTACTGTAAGCCGGGAATTCCTCGTCTTCGTTCCAGTGAATAAGAGCTACCGGCAATCTGGGGAAAAAATAAAAAGTAAAGCCAATGTCACCCAACTCATTTGGCCTTCCTCCCCACTTGAGCACTCTAGCGATTACTCTTTTTTCGCCGGATTCAAAGAAAGCGCCAAGAGTTTCCATGGTAGATTTGGCGAAGTGCGCGCCCAGGACCGCTCCATGCTGCAAGGATCTTGGGTCTATCCATTGGTTCATGACTCCAACATTTGTGCCCTGGTTCTCTGCCGCTGTTATCAGGTCCTGAAGCACGATTACCTTCATGGTAAGGGTATCAAATTCGGGGTGTTCGGCCCTCAATCGATAAGGGATGAGATCCAGTGTAAACCAGGTAGTGAGGAAAGGGATAATCAGCCTGGGTATTCCATCCCCACCCCTGTATGACACATCAGCCATCTCTGCAATGACGATTGGGTCAATCCTCTGAACCTTATCAATTAAGTCCCGATAAAATTCGGTCAGTGCTTCATGGTTTTTTCCCATTTTTTCCCGTTCAGTCCACACGGAAAACTCATCCAGAGCGCTCATGACAGAATCCTCTCCGGTCACGAAATGATAGATTTTACTAATAGAGCAAAAAACAAAGGCCCTCCGGACTGGAGAGCCTTCATTGTCTCAGATTGACCCTAAACCGTTACAAAACCGGCATGGGTTAAATAAGTGGTCGTTAAAATGGTGAATTGAAATCCAGCGTGACCAACCCACCGAGTGTCCATGATGAACGGTTTAAAGAGAAATCATACGTGTCCTGGGAATTTACATTCAATGATCTGGCCAGTTCCGGATGTGGTGGCTCTGGCAGTATTATAGCGAGCAAACACACCAGCTTGGGAAGCGCCAAAGAATTTCCTTGTGTATTCACCGAATACCTCAATGAAATGACCGCCAGTGTAATTAGCGCTATCGAATTCAAATCTGTTCCCATTAATAGTTGTTAAAGCAACCTGTCCGGTTCCTACTATTGTGGGGATTCCCAGAAGTCTGATCTTCATGCTCTGAACTGAGTCAGTATACGCGGTCTGAACACCGACGAACGGAATCCAGCCATTAGATGTGACATCGCCACGTTCCTGTCCGCCGAACAGAGTGTTATTGTTAGGATCACTTATGGAAACTGTGTAATAATCATACCTTAGCCCCAGCAGAAGAGACAAACCTGAGCTGCCGGCGGCTCCGCCACAACTGGGTCCGCCAAATGTGTATGCGAACGCCCCATCCACGAACCACCAGTTAAATGTAGGAGTCCAGTTGTTAGCAAGGTATCGCCTGGGACTCGCAGGCCAACATCTTCATTTGAATTGGCGCTGGGAGTCCCGGGGAACAAGTACCAGCCAGTTGCTACAAATGACAAATTGTCGCCCAAGCTGACCGGAAGAGCCGCTCCCAACCAAAAACCATTGGTGGGCAGCTTAATCGTGACTTCCCTAACATTAGCCGCGCCATTGTTTTGCGCCATCAAAGACACGCTAGTATTGCGGTCTTGAGGAACTCCCCAGCCAAAATATACAGCGGGGGCAAAGGCGGGACAGACAGGCTCGCCGCATTTACTGGAACCGCCAAACATGGACGGCATGCTCGGCAATCCGGACAATCCAAAAGCCCCAGAATACTGCGCGCTAACCAACGCCGGGGCCAAAGCCAGTGCCAGGATGCCGACGAACAGGATGAATCCACGTCTCATAGCCATATCCTCCTAATCCTAAAGCAGCGGGAGAACACTCCTCTCGCCAGACTAAAAAAAAGTTAATAACAACTTTTAACGGCAAAATTTACGGAATATACAATGCGTATAATAAAAGGCAGGTTTTGTCAAGAAGTTTTTGGGTTTTCGCGCGAAGGTTCAGCCGCTTATCTCAATTGGCATGTTTCAGGCATCTTAACATTTCCTCTCCAAAATAGACAAACAACCTGCATATCGACTCAATTCCAATCATTAAACTCCTCAATAATAAATTGACAGCGCCTGTAGGATCGCGCGAAAGCATCTGTGGTTATTTCCTGGAGCTTTTTAATGACACATTTTCCAGATCCTGCCCCAGGCAGCCATAGACGTTGGGCGATTTTTGTCGTAGGGGCCATAAATTTCATAATGTCAATGTTCTATCGGGTCTCTTTGGCGGTGATATCACCGTCACTAATTAGCGATCTAAGATTTGACGCCTCGCAACTGAGTGATTTGTCCGCCGCTTTTTTCTACGGCTTCGCCCTTTGCCAACTACCCCTTGGTTTGGCGATAGACCGCATTGGAGCCCGCAAAGGTTTAATTCTCCTCGGAGCGCCAGCTATTGCCGGTGGATTTGTCTTTGCCTTCGGGCAATCTTACGAACACCTACTTCTGGGAAGATTCTTGCTGGGTATTGGCATGGGCGGCAATCTAATGCTTGTGCTGGCTTTGCTTGCCGTCTGGTTTCCTCTCGACAGATTCGCTTCTTTAGGCAGTTCACTCGTAGCCGTTGGTGTCGTCGGTAACCTTTTCGCAGCGACGCCTCTGGCGCTTATGAATGGTTGGTTAGGGTGGCGCTCATGTTTTATCATTTTCACAATCGTGAACGCCCTTATAATAATCTCTTTCATCCTGATAATTAGAAATTATCCACCCGGTTACGTGAAACGGGCGTCAAAAAAACAGAAATCTTCTGCAAGGCTTCAAAACCATAGCTCGTATGTACGGATACTGGGCTATCAGCCTCGGAAATTTTGTCAGGTATGGGTATTTCGTTGCGATTCAAGGTCTGTGGGCTACTCCATTCCTAATATACGGTGTGGGGATGAGTCAAATCGCTGCGGCGGACACACTCCTCTTTCTCGGGTTTGGATATATGATCGGTTTGCCTCTTTTTGGGTTTTTGAGCGACCGAATTTTTCGGTCCCGGAAGAAAGTGGTTGTTACAACTTTTTCTCTATCTGTCGCTCTTACGCTGTCCGTATTCTTCTGGTCCGACCACGTCGATTCCTTGATCATAAAAGCCACATTCTTTGCCATGGGTTTACTCGCGGCTCCGGGGCAGATTTCATACGCTCACATAAAGGAACTCGTCCCTTCCTCTATTACCGCGCAGGCCATGACAGCGGTAAATCTTTTTACGATCCTGGGAGCGGCTCTAATGACTCAGGTTTTGGGGCTGTTTGTGCAGGGGGATATGAATCAACTCAGCGGCGTCAAAGATTTCAGGTTCATCTGGTTTGCCGGGGCAGCGTTTCTGGCAATTGTCACTGTAATGTACTCATTTGTGCCTGAAAGCCCTGTTTTTGGTCGATCGGTTACAAAACAGTAAATCAAATGGGTGATTAACACGTCGAAGCGGCTATGTGAAGCGCTGAACTAATATTTCGAAGACAGCAGATGTTCACTCAACCAGCAACCACATTGGGTTCAGCCTTTGATGACTCCCATCGGCTTGATTCTGGCGACCTTTTTCGCTAGACCCGCTTTTTGCACGACTTCTACCACAGCGCTCACATCCTTGTACACCTCTGGAAATTCCTCACGCATTGTTTTCCTGCCTGCTGAACGAGCGTAAATGTCCTTTTCTTCGAGTTCTCTCTCTATGGAGCGCCCCTTTGTCCTTCTAAGAGCTTCATTTCTGGAAAGACCCTTCCTGCGCCATGGCAAGCGGAGCCAAAAGTCTGTTCCATGGATCCCTCGGCTCCCACAAGCACATAAGACGCTCGGCCCATATCCCCGGTATTAAAACCGGTTGACCGGTATGTCTAAAAATTGGTGGCAGCAGCGGATGCGATGGGGGTAAGGCTCTGGTAGCTCCCTTTCGATGGACGAGTAATCTCGACGTCCGACCGTCTACAGTATGAGTTTCAAATTTGGCTATGTTGTGACAAACGTCATATAAGAGTTTGAGCCCAAGTTCACGAGGAGCAAGCCCCATGGAACGCTGCCAGGAGTCTTGCGCTAAACTCATCAGAATTTGACGGTTGGCGAAAGCGAAGTTAGCCGCCGCGGCCATGGAGGATAGATATTCACGAGCCAATGGCGTGTTTAAGCGCGCGCAGGCAAGTTGCTTGTCGGGCAGATCAATCTTGTCCTTTGCGACCATTTTGACCATTCTCGCAAGGAATTCATCGCAAACCTGGTAACCGAATCCTCTGGAACCACTGTGAACCATAAGAGTTATCTGGCCCACGGTTAGGCCCCAGGACTCAGCAATATCGGGTTCAAAGATGTCGGAGATGAAGCCGATCTCCAAAAAATGGTTTCCTGAACCTAAAGTTCCTAGCTGATCCTTTCCTCTTTCAAACGAGCGATCACTTATAGAGGCTGATTCAGCGCCCTCAATCGCTCCATGATCCTCGATGCGATCAAGATCGGATTCGTCTCCCATTCCCTGTTTGATCGCCCAGCTAGCTCCTGATCGGGTAACTTCGGACATAGCCTTCTTATTTAGGACAATTGCTCCCCTTGAGCCCAATCCACAGGGAATATTAGAGTAGAGAGAATCTATAAGGTCCTTTAACCTTGGCAGGACATCAACTTTGGAGAGTTTTGTTGTGGCCAGTCTAACGCCACAATTAATGTCGTATCCGACTCCTCCGGGTGAGACGACCCCATCATCCAGGTCAAAAGCCGCAACTCCGCCTATAGGGAAACCGTAACCCCAGTGTATGTCCGGCAATGCAATGGACCGTGAAACTATCCCAGGCAGATGAGCGACATTATAGACCTGATCACAACTGTTATCCTTTTCAACATCAGGAAAGAGCCTGGAATCGGAATATATTAGTCCGGGAACTCTCATGGCCCCCACCCTGGGTATTTCCCATCGGACTTCGTCGATACGTCTGACCCTATAAGGCTTTTCTCTGGTTAAGCCCGTAGTTCTCATAAGCCACACTCTTTTCGCTCAAAATGTCAGATATCAAAAATCACTTGCGCTACAAAACCGTCGGAAACTTCCTCCAGAAGCAAGCCATGATAGGTGACACCCTTTATTTCGAGGCCATCCTCGAGTTCAAGGGACGGGTCCAGGATGAAACCAAACAACTTAGACTCCAGTGAAATACCTTCAGAAATTTTCAGAGATGCTTTACGCAAAATAAATCGTTCTGAATTGAAAAGAAAAAGGATCTCTCTGAGCCAATCGACCAGGAGATCATCAAATGAATCGGATTCCAGAGCTAATATCTTTTCAATTTGTGAGCCTGAAACTTTGATTGAGCCGGTCAACAACTTGCTTAACCCTTCAGCCGCGTTGAGGAACAACTCTTCGAGCGCTTTCCCGTAAACCTCAATTCTAATGTCAGCGGGATGATCCAAAAGTTTCCATTTAGGGCGACGCTGTTTCATGGCAGGCGGGTATAACCCCATCAGGGCGCGTTTGCAGGAAGATTTTTCAGATATTCAATAACACCCTTAGCAAGTTTGGAAGAGATCGAGTTTGAAAAAGTCTGTCTTGCCGCGCTGTCTTTTTGAGCCAGATTGTTTACAAAACCACATTCCACCAGGATCGCCGGCATGGTAGCGCCTATCAGGACGTAAAACGGGGCCTGTTTGACCCCACGGTCTTTGGTCCGGGCGCCTTGAGTGGCGTCAGAGACCACCAGAGAATCATGGACGACCTGCGCTAGCCTGGTTGATTCAGTCTTTTTAGAATTGGTTAACAGATCAATCAATGTGGCTTCGAGATCCGACATCTTGCTCAACGAAACCCCATTTTCTCTGGCCGCCGCCCTCATGGCCCCGCGAGAACTCGATTTGCTAAGATAAAAGATCTCAGGACCCGATGCGGATTTGTAGTCCGACCCATTACAATGAACGGAAATGAAAACCTCCGCGTCCAGAGAATTGGCTATTTTTGCTCTTTCTTTAAGGCTAAGAAATGTGTCTTCATCTCGAGTCAAATGTACCTGAAATATGGGGGTATGCCTTTTCGACTCTCTTTTTAAGGAGCTTCGAGATCTCAAGAGTAACATCTTTCTCCGAAACTTTTTTGTCCGCGGAAACAGCTCCGGGATCCTTGCCCCCGTGACCGGGATCAATTACGATGACGGGGCCTTTTCTATGATGAACGGGCTCAGAAAGAGCCTTAGCAGGCTCAGCGTCGGAGATAGAGGGAGGGGCTATCGAAGCGCTCTTGAGATTAATCGCTCCAGGTTGAGGTTGGGCGACGTTTGGGTCAGGACGGAAGAATGGGTTGCCGGCTTGATTCAAAGGGGGACGATCGGAAAGATTTTCTGAATCAGCGGTCTGCGGCGCTACTGGGAGGACCTCCGGGCCTGGATTCCCGGCTCCCTGGGGGCCAATCAACGATCCGGATGAATTGGGAGGACTACTTTTTTTCTGATTGTCGAGATCGGTTTTTAATGTAGACTTGGTTAAAGACACTTTGGGGACTTTAGAAGACTTGTCTCTCCTCTTGAGCAGGTAAGCCTCTTTTAACTCAAAAAGGGCTTCCTTGTAATATTCTGAATTGTGCCGGGATTTTTTGTATTGATTTAAGTGGATTATACAATGATCGAGGCTCTCCCTGTTTTTGGAGACCTTGTAGAGGCTCAGAAACGCTTTGCCGGCGAAGAACTGGCAGGAGGATCTTGTGGGACCCTTTTCGGTTTTTTGTAAATCCACAAATCTTAGCGCTAGTTTCTTGATAGCTTCCCGATTCGGACTGGAGGATCCAAGAAGCAGTTGTAGCTCATTACGGGACGAATGAAATATCTTGGAATCTGATGAACTCTGAGAAGCTGGCGCCGGCAATGGAAAGAGAAAAACCAGCATGATGGAAGTCAGCGCACAAAAAACAAATGAAGATATGTTATAGCTGCATTGGGATCTTATCAATGTTGGCACGGTCTCCCAACCTTGCTCTGTTTTTCTGACAACCATCATCCAATCTATACACGTAATTGAAGAAAATTAGTGAGCGACGAAACAGCAGGCGAAATCACGGTTGACTGTTTTAGATTCTTCTTTCAGTTTAGGGCTATGCCTGACGGGCCGTACATCCAGTATTCGACTGTCAGTTTCTTCGATAGGGGCGCAACACATTCTTATTCTAGAGTGGAGTTCCGCAGAAACTAGAAAACTAGGCTTTGGCGCTTTCTTGAACATCACGACCTCCATTAGTATTAAGATTGATTATATAAAATTAAATCATATAGTTCAATTAATTTTCAATAATTAACATTAATATTAATGTCTTCACGGCGCTGTATTTTCTCAGGCTGTAATGCTAACATCCAATTCGGTATCGGCTCAGGAATCTGAACCTAGAATGGGACAGGAAAGGCGCTTTCCAGATGCATCCAGACATTGAATACCTAAAAAAAATTGTGAAAAAACTGGCTTGCAACCAGGGAGTCAATTTTGTAGACGCGTTCTTTGAAGAGAAAACAGGTTCAACGATAGTTTTTGAAAACGGCAGAGTGGACCGGATAAGGCAGGGAATTGATTCAGGGCTCGGCATAAGGGTAATCAGGAATCACCGCACTTACTATGGTTTTTCGACAAGAGTCGACGTGGAAGCAGTGGACGATCTGGCAAGGGTTATTCACGAAGCTTCGATACTGAGTCCCAAGGATAATGATGTTGTTTTTTCAGTTAACAATAGAATGCCTGTTTCAGACATTCAGGTTGATCCCGCTGCTGCAGGCATTGCTGAGAAGATCGCCCTGCTTAAACAGGCTGATGAAGTAGCCAGGTCAACCGGTCCTGAAGTGATTCAGGTAAGGTCCGTTTTTTCTGATGAAAACAGGAGAGTGGTACAGGTAAATTCAGATGGCGCAGTAATCGATTTCCCCAGGAAGGGCCTAGTATTCATAACCCATGTTACGGCCCGCTCAGGGGATATTCTCCAGACGGGATATGAGTCGGCCGGTGGTCAAGTCGGAATGGAGCTCTTTGCTAACGACATGATCGCTAAAATTGCGAATATTTCGGCTAGAAGAGCTTTGACCATGCTACATGCGCGGGAAGCTCCTTCAGGACGCATGCCGGTGGTTCTGGAAAGTGAGGCTGGGGGAACGATGATACATGAGGCCGTGGGGCATGGCCTCGAAGCTGATTTGGTCGGTGAGAAAATGAGTGTTTACGCTGGCTCTATGGGTAGAAAAATAGCCTCTGATATCGTCAGCGTGATTGATGACCCGACGATGCCCAACAGGAGAGGCTCATATCCTTTTGATGATGAAGGTGTGGAATCACGTCCCAACCTCTTAATTGAAAAAGGCTATTTGAAGGGCTTTATGTACGACAGATTGAGCGCCTTAAAACAGAACGCCGCGCCGACCGGAAACGGTAGAAGAGAATCATACCGACACAAGCCCATTCCCAGGATGTCGAATACATATATAGCTCCTTCAAACACGCATCCCGGAGAAATCCTCGGCTCAACACCAGTTGGTCTTCTGGTAAGGAAAATGGGTGGAGGAGAGGTAAACACGGTCAATGGCGATTTCGTTTTTGAAGTGGCGGAAGGATACCTGATTGAAAATGGCCGTCAGGGAGATCCGGTACGTGGAGCTACCCTTGTGGGAAATGGTCCTAGAGCGCTGATGGACATTGACATGGTCGGCAATGATCTTGGATTTTCCATAGGCACTTGTGGCAAGGACGGGCAAGGCGCCCCGGTATCCGACGCGCAACCAACTCTAAGAATAGGAACGCCGGACAAACCTGAAACATGGTTGACCATCGGTGGAACCGCCTGATCACCCCAGAGAGAAATCTGATATGTCTGAGGAAAAAAAGAAAACAGGAATTTTGGGTCGCTTATTCAAACGTAATCGTTTTGAAGAGAACAAAGCGGAAGACGTTGTCATTGAAGACGCGATAATAAAAGAACCGGAAACAGAACCAAAAGAAATAGAAGCGTTTGATTCTCTTGAAGATTCTGAGGAAAAAATTCCTGAAGAATTGTCAAAGGAAGAGGAAGAAGCTAAAGAATTCGTTCGTTTAAAGACCGGTTTAACCAAGACCCGGAAGGGTTTTTTAAAAAATCTGGATGAAATCTTCCTTGGTAAAAGAGAACTTGACGAGAAAACGCTGAATAGCCTTGAGGAGGCGCTGGTTAGAGCCGATATAGGGGTGCAGACTTCCTACGAACTGTTAGATAAAGTCACTGAAAGAGTCAAAAGAAGGGAAATTGACGATCCTCAAAAGGTTATCAGGCACATAAAGGAAATGATCAGGGAATCTCTGGAAGAAGTGGAGGCCCCCCTGAGAGTAGGTTATGGAACCGAGCCTTTTGTCGTAATGGTAATTGGGGTAAATGGCTCTGGTAAGACAACCACAATAGCCAAAATCGCCGCAAGACATAGAGCGGCTAACCGAAAAGTAATGATGGTAGCTGGGGACACATTTCGAGCCGCGGCTGTAGAACAATTACAGATATGGGGAGACAGAATCGGCTGCGAAGTCGTCAAAGGAAAACCTCAGGCCGATCCGTCTTCTGTAGCCTTTGAGGCCATAGAACGCGCCATTAAAGAGGATTTTGAGCTCGTTTTGGTAGATACCGCCGGCCGTCTTCATACAAGGGTTCCACTTATGGAGGAATTGAAAAAGGTACGCAGAATTCTGGGAAAGAAGATATCAAGCTCACCCCACGAAACTCTTTTGGTCATCGACTCGTCCATGGGCCAGAATGCCATTCTTCAGGCCAGGACTTTCAATGAGGCCATACCTGTAACTGGGGTGGCGTTAACCAAACTGGACGGTACCTCAAAAGGTGGTGTAGTCGTGGGGATATCAAAAGAGTTGAAGATTCCAATCCGATTCATAGGAATTGGTGAAAAAATGGATGATCTTCGGGATTTCAACGCAAGACAGTTTGCTGAAGCGCTATTTTCCTCGGATGAATCAACAGAAAGCGACTGAATATGGATACCATTACTGTCAAAACATCATCACGCGTACAGTTTGTAGATATTACTTCGAATATCAGGCGAGTCGTAGAGAAAAGAGGGCTAACAGACGGAATAGCCATGGTGTATGTGCCTCACACTACGGCTGGGATCACCATTAATGAAGCCGCAGACCCTGATGTGGTTTCTGATCTCAACAACAAATTGTCCCAATTGATACCTTGTGAAGGAATGTACCGCCATGCGGAAGGAAATTCGGACGCTCATATAAAAGCTTCTTTGATGGGCTCTTCAGTCCAGATCATTATTTCGGATTCCAAGCTTGTCCTGGGCGTATGGCAGGGAGTATTTTTCTGTGAGTTCGACGGCCCTCGAACCAGAAAAGTCCATGTAAAATCGATCTCATGTTAGAAACCCCAAAAGAGCCTCGTGTAGGGGTGTCCTCTTCAAATTCAATTGTGGAAATTTTCACTGACGGAGCGTGCAAAGGCAATCCCGGCCCAGGTGGATGGGCTGCTATTTTACGCTTCGGAGAGCACGAGAAGATTTTGTCAGGAGCAAATCCTGATACCACTAATAACCGGATGGAGCTGACAGCGGCCATTAAAGCTCTGGAAGCCTTGAAAAGGCCGTGCTCGATCAAATTGTCTACCGACTCTAAATACCTCATGCTGGGTATCACTGAGTGGATAAATGGCTGGAAAGCCAGGAACTGGAAGACCTCTCAAAATGCCCCGGTGAAAAATGATGATCTGTGGAAAACCCTGGATCACCTGAATTCAAGACATAGGGTTCAATGGTCGTGGGTACGAGGCCACATTGGTCATCCGGAAAACGAACTCGCTGACCAGCTAGCCAGAAAGGCTCTCAAAGATTTGTTGTCTGCAGACAACAATCATAAACCATAGCCGGCCCCGTCAGATACCTCAGTGTCTCCAGGACCCCCTGGAAATTTTGTATACAGGCCTCTGAAATCCCAACGAATAATCAGTCGGTTTCTTGGCAGAATTACGCGCCACCTGTTCGATGGCTCTGTTTCGCATTCGGGTTCAACTGCAGATATTGTTTCAAATGTTTCTGTTGATGAACTTTTTCACATTTCAGACACGTGTGAATAAGATCGGTGTTTAAATCACCGACCGCCGCAGAATCAAAAAGCTTTCTCGCCAAGACGTAAGGTTTGTTGTTGCGAATTTTTTTTATGTCATCGGTAGCGATATTAGCGAAATCATCTTTCTTAAAATAAAGGTAATAGCAGGGCGTGATCCCCCCATCTGCGTTCAACACGATCAAATGCCATAATTGATGGCAATGTTTAACGTCGGACAAAATATACTTAGGGTCATCACGCGCGCCCACGAGCGCCTCTTGTGGTCCTGAGCCGTCCATAATTCTGAACGCTGTTACACCCAAATCCTTGGCAATTTTCCTGGCTGCCTGAACTTCATGCTGATTGTGTTTGAACAAAATGTAATGCAATTCGACCATGGGCAACCAGGTTCCGGTTCGTTTCTTGAAATCGGCCAGAAATTCAAGACCAGCAGTGATCCTATCCAACTGTCCACCACGATGATACGTTTCATAGATTTCTTGAGACGCTCCGCTGCAGCTTACTACCATATGATCCAGGCCTGCCTTGCAAACTCTTTCCAAAACGTCCAAATCCTTAATGTTGAGATTGGTTGATAGAGACGTAAATACATTTCTTTCGTGACAAATGCGCACCAGAGTTTCTATCTTGGGGTGTAACAGTGGTTCTCCCCAATTGTAAAAATTGGCGCTCAGAAGATATGGAGCCAATTTGTCTATGAATGACTCTGCGAGAGAGACGTCGAGCATGGTTTTTTTTCTTCCGCTATCCCTCCCGGCTCCTGTCGGACAATATGGACATTGGAGATTACATATATTGGTAGGCTCTATCACTGCGGAATAGGGCATCGATTTTGGTCTTGATGCACGGAAAAAACATTCCGTCTCACATCGAAGAAAATTGAAGACCTTCTTGAAAGTCAAATAAGGCATGCCGGCCCTGGAAAGGGGGATTAGCCTGCCCCATTTACCAAAGGTAACCATAAAAACCTCCCACATTTCAAATCAGCTACAAAACATTGATGAGGTCAACGTGTTTTTAGATTACAACATTTTGAACCTATTCTCAAAAAATCCAAAATAAATGTCTGATCATTGTTGCAGCAAATCCCTATATCGACTCAACGACAAAAGACCATCAGTCCTGGATTCCCCGCAAGATACCATTTGCTCAAGGAGCGCAACCAGCCCATCGTTCTCTGCATAGTGACGATTAGTTATGTTTGACTTGAATTCATTGATTCTGGACTCAAAGGCTTCAAAAAGATCTTTGGAAAAGTTTAATGAAGTTGAAAATGCGCCAAAACCGTATTGAGCGACAAAATATGCGTTTAAGAATTGTTCATAGGCGTCCGCAATAGGAAATGACAGCACCGGTTTTCCTAGATGGAGCGCTTCGCAGATGACGTTGTGTCCTCCGTTGACAATTACATAGCGTGAGCTTGCCAGGTCTTCCACAAAACCATCCGCTGAATAAGCCTTAAAAAATAAATTATTGTCAGGAGGCTTTGCTCCAAAACCGTAAATTACAAACGGAGTATCTATCTCTTTTAGGACCGGAAAAAGCTTATGGAAGGTTGGGGAGGTCTGATAAACCAGGACATGCTCCCCATCCCTTGGAATTGCCTTTTTTACGGCGCTGCGAACAATAGGCGCCAGGACAACAGTAGTTTCGGGTTCAACAGGAGGCAGTTCAAAGAATGAAACTATCAGGAATTTGGAACAGTTACTATAGAGATATCGCACGGATGAGCGCGTCATGAATCGATTGAGCCTTTCCCGGGAAGGTGGATCATACCTGCAGTGCGTGAGAATGTGTTGATGATCGAGGCTAACGCATGATCGATTCATACTCAAAGAAGCGATAGGGGTGAAATACTCATAATTTGTCAGGATTAGGTCCGGATCAAAGTCGTTAATAATATCTTGAGCTCTGTGACGGATTTTTCGACTGGTAAGAATGGTCTTCACAGCGTTACTTGCCGTGGCGATGATATCCACCTTATTGTTCCTGTAGAAAGTGGACAACATAGGCAAAGGCTCTACACAGTAACCGCTGTCTCGAAGACTCGCAACTTTTCCCCCTCCGAGGAACAGGAATTCGTGTTGAGGCATTTGTGTGGCCAAAGTCAGGGCTTCCATGACATGTCCGCCCGCGTCGCCCATGACTCCGTACAATATCCGTCCCATTGTAAACCCTTGCGCTTATCTTCCTGTCTTGGGTGAGACAAAGATCATCTTTGACTGAAGTTAACTTTGAACAAAAATTCGGGTAACCCTAGGAGAAATCTTGCATACGATTTCATAATTAATGGTGCCACCGTTGGCGGCTATCTCGTCAGGCAGGATCTCCTCATTTTCCTGACGACCTATAAGCACAACTTCGTCTCCCACTGACGCTTCTGGTATGTTTGTAACATCCAGCATCAGTGTATCCATGCAGACAGTGCCGACAACGGGAACTCGTTGGCCTCTGACCAAAACCTGACCACGATTTGATTGGAACCGGGGATAACCATCGTTATATCCCACATGAATCGTCGCAATACGCGAGCCCTGACAGGTAACAAAGCGACGATTGTAAGAAATGCATCTGCCGGCAGGGTGGAGCTTGATCTGCGCTATCTTGGTTGAAAATGTAATGACCTGATCCAGATCTATGATCTTGCTGACGCACTCGGACGGATACATCCCGTAAATGGCCAAACCCGGTCTCACCATATTATAGCGGGTCTGCGGGAATCTTACCAAAGCCGAGGTATTGGCCGCGTGAACATATCTGAAAGAGTAGCCCGCTGCCTGAGCCTGGTTCAAGACTTCATCGAAAGCGGACACTTGGGTCATGGTGTAGCAATCCGAATCAGGGTCGTCAGCGCTCGAAAAGTGGGTCATGATTCCTTCAACCATAAGGTTTTCCATCTCAAAAACCTTTTGAATAAAAGGCAAGGCTTCTTCATGCCAGACCCCGGAACGTCCCATACCCGTGTCAATCTTCAGGTGAACCGGTACCTTGGATCGTCCTTTGGCCGCCGTATTTAACGCCTCGGCCAGTTCTAGCGATGGAATAACTGAACTGAGCCGGTAACGAATTATCTTGTCGGCTTCCTCGGGTAAAACGTTGAACACAAGGATTGGCGCGTCTATCCTGTTTTCACGCAAAGTGGTCCCCTCATCCGGGAAAGCCACTGCCAGATAAGTTACTCCATTTTCAAGAGCGATCTTTGAGGTTCGAATTGAATCATTTCCATATCCAAAACTCTTGACTACCGACATTATTTCTACGGAATCACCCACAATGGCCCGTATCTTCTTGATGTTAGAAGCTATGGCGTCCAGGTTCACAACTAGACGTGTCGGTCCTATTGACCCCACAAGCTCGCGTGCTAGACGCTCCAGCCGAAACCATCGTGATCCTTTAAACAGGACCACATCCCCACGATTCATGACCTTTTCAAGTTCTCGGGCCGCCTCGCTGTATGTTCGGGCATGCGATATATTCGCAGGATTAAAGCCTTCGCTCGAAGCGGCTCGACCTATGAGCTTCGCATTTTCGCCCACTGTTATGAGGTAGTCTATGCCGGCTCTCGCCACATCCGCCCCTACGGCGATATGCTCCTCCCTGCTGTGAAGACCCAGATCCAGCATTTCACTGAGTATCGCTATCTTGCGTCTTCCCTGACCTACTTTGGTCAAAGCGTCGATAGCGCCTTTTACAGAAGCCGGGTCGGAATTGTACGTATCGTTGATTAAAGTGATGCCGGTGACTGTCGTGTGGATTTCCAGCCTCATCGGAGATGGTCGAAAATCTTCCAAACCTATCTTTATGTTTTTCAGCGAAGCGCCCAGCATTTTCCCGGCGGCGGCGGCGGCGAGCGCATTGACGATATTAAATCGTCCAGCCACTGGCAGAGATATGTCAATCACACTATCAAAAATTTTCATCTTGAAATAATGCCCCTTTTCAGGGGCAGGGATAGCGTCTATGGCCCTGACATCCGCGTTTTCTGAGAAACCAAACGTTACGATCCGCGCTTTTGATCGATTCATGTAGGTCATGCTAAGAGGGTCATCAGCATTGAGGATCAGGAAAGAATCACCTGTAAGGTTATTGAACAGTTGTATTTTCTGTTCCAGTGTGTTTTCAAGGCTGCCTAATCCGCCTATATGAGCTTTACTGATCACCGTCAGCAATCCATGATCAGGCTTTATCATACGCTCCAGCTTTTCCATTTCACCCGGAAGACTTATTCCCGCTTCAATTATGGCGACTTCATGTTCCGGCCTGATTCCCAAAAGAGCTAGAGCGGCTCCTATCTGGGTGTTATAGGATAGCGGAGACCTGTAGGTCTTACGGTCCAAACAGAGTATCGCCGCAAGCATTTCTTTAACCAGGGTTTTACCGTTGCTCCCTGTAATCCCGATAACAGGGATGTCAAACTGCGCTCGATGAAAGGCGGCTAATTTCTGAAGAGCTTCGAGAGTGTCAGCGACTTCTATAAGTGTAGAATTCAGGGGTATTTCTATTTCGAAAAGGTCCGGTCGATCTACAACCGCAGCCTTAACTCCTGATTTTAGAGCGTCAAGAGCGAAGTCAGCTCCGCTAAAGTGAGGTCCTTTAATGGACCAGAATATATGATTCGCGCCCATGGGCTTGCGGGTATCGATGGAGACTCCTGAGATTGGTCCGGATCCGGCGCCTTTTACGCGGAGGGGCTCTATAATCTTGATGACCTGGCTTAGATCCATAAAATTCATGTTTTCGATACCAGGATTTTCCACCAGGTTCGAGCTTACACAATTTGAAGCCATCTACTTCCCCCAGCCTGCTCGATATGAAATGTCGGTCATCTTTTCCGCCTCTCCACGAAAAAATCTGTCGATTACTTTTCCTCTGTTCGTCAACGCTCTAACACTTTAACAAGCTATTTTCAACATTTGGGAAACGAGGTCTTTCGATGAATCGTCGAAAATTACTTGACACAGCCGGATATAATAATATGCTGCAACAAATCGATCGGGAGAGGTTGTTTGGTAAAATGATTCGTCATGGGCTGAGAATTATTTGATTAAAATATACTTTAATTCCGATTTGTTAGTTAGAATAGGCCAAATACCGGGAACCGATTCCTGAGCGTTGGGCCGTCTTTGCAGATTGAATTTTTGGGGTCATCTTGATATAATAAGATTGATCATTTTTAAATTGTGTTTAATTGAGGGAACATTCTTTTACTAATTAATCCGAAGGGAGTGAAATGGTGGGTAATCGCTTGTTCATGTTTCTGAAACCAACATTTCTCGTGGTGATGTTTTGTATTCTTGGGGCTGCGTTAGTTTCCGCTAACGAATCGCCGGTGTCTGCCGAAGACCTGGCTGATAACCAGCTACAAAAAAACAACAAAAATCTGGAAAAAGCGCTATTTGAATACTCGCCTATACCTGACTGGCTGGAAGCGGTTCTCAACGGTGTTCCAGAACAAAAAGAAAATAAACTTAGCGCCAAACTGGACGACCAGGATTTTAGTAATGAAGTAGAACAGAGTTTCACCAGCCCAATGAGGGAGGAACTTCAGCCTGCCAGCATGGGGGCCAGAAACCCTTGAAAATATACCTCCCTTGTATACATCACCCAAGATTGACGGAGAAGGTGTTTGGTTAAGCGCTGACACACCGGCGGGGTCGGACGGAAAACCGTTGATTTACAAGACTGTGTATCGCCCGAGTATAGAGTTCCCCAATGCGGTGGTTTACATGGCGGTCTTCGATATTAGCCGCCTTAAAACCAGGCTCTTTATTGGTCAAACAGAACCCGGCATATATCAGATTTCAGATACAGCGCCGCGGGAGTCGCTATCCAGAATAGTCGCGATCACAAACGCGATGTGGATGCAACAACACGCCAGAGGAGCAGGGGCCATCTTTAGGGGCCATGTCGTATACCCGATGGTACCGGGTATGGCCACGCTTGTTGTCTATAATGATGACTCGGTAGATGTGCTCGAATGGACCAATGACATTCCTGTTTCGAGTGTTAAAGACGCCCGCCAGCTACGACATCTGATAGTTAAGGATGGCAATGTAGTCAATCAGGTAATAAAAAACGGTAGAGCGACTGATTCCGAAATAGGTCTAGGTGGATTCCTGATCGACAATGACGGTGGCAGCACGATGAACAAGGAGTTTTGGTTTCTAGCTAACAGAACGGCTTTTGGCATAAGAGCTGACGGGAATCTTGTGTTTGCCATGGGGCATCATATCAGCACGAAAGATATGGCCAAGGCTCTTGTCCTGGCAGGATGCAAAAGGGCTATTCATGGTGACGCCAATATCCATAACATAGTGTGCAATTTTTATTTCAGGGACGAAAACAACAAAATAGTTAAACGAGACAGACTCTCGCCGGAACAGCTTCAATACACCATGAAACGCTATGATCAGGGGTACGCCAAGGATTTTTTCGCCTTTTACGAAAAATAGGATGTCTATAAGGGCCCGTGGTGTTGTGTCTCACGAGCCCGTAAGTTTATGCCCGTAAATTACTATATTAAGGGCCTGATAATAGGCTTCTCCCTAGCTATCCCCGTCGGGCCGATAGGGCTGTTGCTCATCAGGAGGACTTTGACCCGAGGCAGGATGGCGGGTTTGGTTTCGGGACTTGGAGCAGCCACTGCCGACGCTATCTATGGAGCGATTGCCGGTTTCGGAATAACGCTTTTATCCAATTTTCTGGTCAGACATTCAATTGTTCTTCGATTGATGGGAGGGGCTTTCCTTTGTTATCTGGGGGGCAGGATCTTTTTGTCAAAACCAAGGGAAAGGGCCACCAAAGGCGCCGAAGAGAACATACTTCACGACTATCTATCAACTCTCTTCCTGACGCTAACCAACCCACTAACTATTCTGTCCTTTGCCGCCATTTTTGCCGCAGCGGGTGTTGTGGTCATTCCTGGAGAATACTATTCGACTGCGACGTTGGTTTTGGGGGTTTTCAGTGGATCATGCCTGTGGTGGGTCATATTGAGTGGCATGGTAAGCTTTTTCCACGGCAAACTTGACACGACCGGCATCCTTGTACTCAACAAGATATCAGGCGCAATTATAGCCGCGTTCGGCGTGATGATTTTTGTCAGTCTTCAAATGTGGCCACAATAACAACGAATCGTAAAATCCCGGGGATTCCGGGACTGGGCCACTAAATAGCCGCAAGTTGTTTTGCGTATACCATTAGATCTCGACCTGAGAATGATACGAAAACAGCTCGTTCAATATCTGGGAAACGCTTCAGTTGGTTCATGGACGTTTGCAGAGCGATTTCACAAGCCTCATTTATTGGATAGCTATAAACTCCTGTGCTTATGGAAGGGAAAGCCAGGGAGTGGAGGCCATTTTGCGCCGCCACCTCAAAACATCTCCTATAACAACTTCTGAGCTTTTCGGCTTCTCCTGAACCCCCTCCACGATAGATGGGCCCGACGGTGTGAATCACATGACGGGCGGGTAAATTATAACCCCTGGTGATTTTTGCGTCCCCGGTTTCGCAACCTCCTAAGGTCCTGCACTCATCTACCAATTGGGGGCCCGAAGCCCTATGTATCGCTCCGTCTACTCCCCCTCCGCCCAAAAGACTGTTGTTTGCAGCGTTCACAATCGCGTCCACCGAAAACCTGGTCAAATCACCCAGAGCCAAATGGATTCTTTCCTTCATGGGTATCTCCGAATTGGCGAACGACGGGTTATTGGAACCCAGTCAAGAAACATAAGCTCTAGTAATAGATCTCTCTAACATTTTCCTTATGATCAACCATGTACAGCATTTTAGCTTTCTGTTTCAATTCTTCGGTAAGGCTACCAAGTTTTTCACGGTCAATGTTAAACGCCCTTATGTAGACATTGCGATAGCCTTCCGGGGCCATGTCGTATGAACTCAGAATGCTTACCAGTCGGGCGTTGTAACTTCGAATCACATCAGTAACTTCCTTGATCGATCCAGGTTTATCTTCCAAAATAAATCCGAAAAGAACGCCTCTGTGCGCCAGACCACTCAACGACATCAAAGCCCTGAACATGTCACTCTTGGTAATGATTCCCTTGAGCTGGCCATCAGCGTCCACAACAGGAGCCCCGGAAATTTTATGATTGAGCAATATCTCCGCCGCCTCTTCCATGGTCAAGTCCATGGATAAGGTCACGGGATGCCTGCTCATGATGGCTCCCACTTCGAGTTTTGACAACAGATACAGGATTCTCTGAATATCGAGCATGACAGCGTCGGAAGGTGACGCCCGTTTGATATCGCGATCCGTAACAATGCCGACCAGTTTGCCATCTTCAAGAACCGGCATCATGCTGACATCATGTTCCATCAATAAATTTATAGCTTGCTGCATTGAATCGTTCGCATTTATAGTTACAACTTTTGTACTCATCCAGTCTTTGACCAGCATATTTTACCTCCCTGCCAGGAAAGAAATCTCCGGGGACGCCTGGAACCAGAATACGAAGTAAGCTTAAGCCTATTCGTGTCTCCGATAGCCCCCTTTTGAAATCTGCAATTGGTATGCCAAAAAAACGCCAAATGTTTTTGATCCCGATTTTGAATAAATGATAGACTTTAATTTGATACCAGTAAACAAGTTTTTGGATAATAGATGATTCTAGGAGCGACCCTATTATAGATCGACAATGCCGCCATGATGACGTCATTTTAGTCACTCTGTCATAGTATAAAATGTCTTTTCGTGTATATTTGGGATCAATTCTAATTTATTGAAACTGGTCCGGTCTCAATCTGGGGTTTTTGTGAGAAAGACTCTTCATCTCGTTAGAGCGCTAATCACCTCATCGCTTCTGTGTGTTCCCAGTTTGTCCGCTGCCTGGGAATTCAACATTGAGTCAGCCCTGTTAAGTTTTCGCTATGTCTACGCTTCCCAGGCGGGGTCTAATGGATTCTTCGGCCCTTTCAATACCGACAATGGTTCAAAAACACAGGGAGACCTGGCTCCACTCAACGGTTGGTTTCAGAGGAAAATGATATCAGGAACCACTGCTGAAACTTCTTTCAGTCGCTTTTCCATCTTTCCGGTGTTGAAACTGAACAAGGCGGTAGAGATCCGCGGAACGTACAGGATAGCTTCCGATATCACAAACAACCTGGCGTCCATACAGGATCCGGACCTGGAGAATGTTATTTCTTACGGGAGATGGACCAGGCTGTGGGTTACAGTTGATACTCCGCTTGGGTAAACTCTATTACGGCAGGCGAGGCTTCCAGCAGGGGTTCGGGCTACAATTCAGCAGCGCTGAAACGGCCGAAGAGATTTTTGAAAGCGGCCGAAGGACAGTGGAAATATTTCAGTTGGAAAGTTATTGGGGTCCTTTCACAATTGGGGCGGGTTTCTATCCATGGCGACTGGGGGGAAAGGAATATTGGAACATCGAGGATCAAAACGCCGCACGATCTACCCATTTGCTGGGTTATTTAAGGTACACGGCTGGGAGCATTGACACAGGCTTTGGGGGTTTCTATTTCGCTTTTCATGAAGGACCTGAATCGCAACAGACTGTTTCAGCCCGAAAGTCCTATTCGCCACGTTACACCAACGCTACAGAGGGCTGGTTGTATTTGAAGTATAACAATGGAAGGCTTTTCTTTAACACGGAAGCTGACTGGTATTATCGAACGATAAAATATCAAAACGCCGAGGATGGGAGTTTTCCCGGGCCTGATTATGACATGGATCCTCTTTTGAATGATTTACCTCCCTATATCGAGTCGTGGCGATACATGGCGGAATTCGGCGCTTATTCAGGTCCGGCAAAGGCGAGTTTTCTGCTTGCCCACATGCCTGGCCCGGACAGAAGACACGGTATTCTGATAGATAAACAACCATACATTCAGGACCCCGAGAGGAGCGCTTATGCGGTATTCTATCCGTATAGCATACTCATGGGTAAATACTATATGGCGGGCGTCAATTCATACCGGGACATGTCCGCTTCAGATGTGGCAGCAGTTAGGCTTGACTACATGGTCGCAAGCAACCTGGATGTAATGGCGAGTGTGATGAAGGCGTATCGTTCCTCTTATGGATATGGCTTGGGATATGTCAAGCCTGATACCACCTATGACACGTCTTTTGTCTGTTTATACTCGATTCGGTTACGTGGCCTTCAATCAACCAGGTAGTTATGCTGATCCAGCGCCTGCCATTCCCGACAGGGATCTTGGTTGGGAGTTCAACGCAGGCATTGTCTGGAAGCTACTTGAAAATTGGCGTCTTTATGCTCGTGGGGCGTACTGGCAGCCGGGAAAGTGGTTCAATTACGCTTGCGTGGACAAGTCGGTCTCAAACTGGGATACCCCCACTTCAACCAACAATTTTGGAGCCAACCCAAACAGGACCATCGCCCCCATCTTTGGATTCGAATTGTATCTCGACGCCCGTCTATGACATTCCCGACGTTGGTCAAATATGCCGATGGCGCCAATGAAAACAGGAACAAGAAGGGGCCGGTTTGAAAGAGCCGGCCCCTTGCAGTATTTATTTCATAGTCCAGGAAAGCTTCCCGAGCGCTCCCCAGTCTCCCTCATATTTACCCGGTTTTCCGGGAATCATGTTTCCCATGGCCCCGGTAATCAAAACCTGTCCCGGTTCTATGGACCAACCGTGGGCAGTCGCTTCATTAACAAGCCAGAGCAACGCTTTCCATTGGTCGCCCATGACGTCCGCAGCCTTTCCTTCATTCACGACTTTCCCATCCATCATCAGCGATACCTGGACCTTGTCCACCTGAACCTTGTCCACTGGCAGCGGCTTACCAACGATATACTTGGAGGAAGAAACAGCGTCGACTATCAAATCTACGCCTTTCAAATCTTTCATCTCCGCAAACCTGATATCGGGTAATTCGATAGCGGGGAAAACCGCTTTGATCATTTTTTTGAGGGACTCTACGTCCTTGACCGGCCGATCGATTTTTTCTCCTGCGACGTAACCTATTTCAGTCTCTATAAACGGTCTGGTAAAACTTTTTATATCCACAACCGCGTCGGGACCAAGTTCTCCACTCTTGAACATCGGGCCGAAAACAGGCGATGAAAGGCCGAATCGTTGCTGAAGGGCGCTTGAGGTCAAGCCGGCCTTATAACCACCTATTTTTTCGCCTTTGCTCAGAACTTTGTCAGCCATCTGTTTCTGTAAAGCATAGGCTTTTTGCTCAGTTAGATTTCCCAATACTGATGATGGCAGGGGAATTGTCTTTACCGCTTCACGAGCCGAGACGATATCAGCTATCAATTGCTGTTCAGAGGCCTGTGAAAGACCGGCTAGAGATAGCAAGATCATCAAAACAGAGAACAGAAAGCAGATGTTTCTTTTCATTGTCGCCCTCCTTCGGTGATTTAAGAGTTTAGTCCAGTAGCGCCGTTTATAACGACCAACGTCTGGGTCAATTTAATCCATAATTATTGATCGGTCTTGTTATTTTTGGGGAGTCTTCATTGAATCTAGTTCAGGATGGTTCTTGGGAGAGCGAAAGAGATTTCGCAGGGCGGCAGATCTTTAAACTACCGCCCAATCATAATGTTCATATATTTTTTTACGCTTCCTCGTCTCCTGGTTTGCCTGCAAGGCTGACTCAGGGTTAAAAAGTGGTTGATTGATCGTAACATCGCCAATTGTATCCATTCCAAACACAGGTCTGGTTTCCATTTTGATATGTTCCGGAATCATAAGGGGCAACGTAATAGCCCGGCGATCCCCAACCCCCATAGAATCCACGACCATGGCCATAAAAACCTTTATGAAAACCGTAACCTCCCCCGTGCCCACCACCATGGCCGCCGCCATGGAAAACAGGCAGAACTGAACCTCCTAAGGGACCAAGAGTGGATACCAGTGAGTCCGGCGCAGCGTGAGCAATGTTGGGAACAATCATTCCTAATACTACAACAACGGCTATGCCAGCCGTAAATATTGGATCTATAGTTCTCATTTCCATTTTCTCCTTACCTCAACCACTTGCTATCATTGGCTGAAGGAACCGCTAAGCAAATGCGGCTCTTAGATTTCTGCTTGATGACTCTGGTTCCCCCTTTTAATCATTTGCAATTTGAACCAGACTAATCTCATACATTCAAAGCGCCACACTTATCCGCCGACATGAATTCTAAATCGCTCTCACGGCGAACAAGCATGTATTTTGAAAAATTGGACGCGAAAAAGAACAAAAGGATTCAAACTGGCATTGATACGTTATCCAGTTCGTCCCTGTAAACACGCCAAAGAGGCATAAAATGGTCCATATAGGCTTTAAAGCGGTCGTTATGGAGCCGCTCAATTAGATGCGTCAATTCATGGACAATAATAAATTCCAGGCAATTTAAGGGCCTTTTAGCCAATTCAAGATTAAGCCAAATACGTCTGGTTTTTCGATTACAAGTGCCCCACCGGGTTTTCATTTTCTTTATCCGCCAGTTGTTCGCCGAAACCCCTGTCACGCTTTGCCACTTTTCAATTAAGGGAGGGATGCTCTCTTGTAGTCTCGAACGATACCATTTTGTCATTACTTTTTCGCGTTGCTCCAGTGTACTCCCAGGTCTAACATGGAGATGAATACAGGTATCGCCATGCAATTCGGCTCGCGGGGCCGCGTCCCGAGTCAAGACCGTCAATAAATATCGCTTTCCAAAAAAATAATGACTTTCTCCCGATACAAATTCACTCCTGGGTTGGTCTTTCCTGACCATCACGCTTTAATTGCTGTTTCTTGATCCAGCCAAGTTTCGAAATACAAAACGATCTGATGGTTTCGTCGTTGATTTTCAAGGGAGCGGCAATTCGAACTTTACCGGTGGGATGATAAAATCTTAGGCGTAGATTCTTGATGTCCTTTTTGACGACATCTATTGTGATGTCGCCGACGATAATTTGATCGTTCTCAATCTTCATTAGCGCATTAAAGAACCTGGCTACCTGGACAAGAATCGGAAATAAACAATTTCTTTACGGGAATTGTGCGAAACAATACAATGAGTCGAGACTCCGGACAAGCTAAACTCGATAATGTTTCCCCCGTAAGTGTTTGGAAGGAAGCGCCTGTCTTGCTATGGGAACAACAATAAGGATATAGTCCATGACAGTCTCAGGAAACGACTCAAGAGAACCTTCTGCAAAAGACGCCGAGGGAATCTCAGCAGGCGATCGAAGAAAAATACCGCCTGATAACTGAAAACATGAGGGATGTTGTCTGGCAGACTACTCCAGACTTGACCATCACGTTCGTCACTACTTCCATCAAAAAACTTCTTGGCTATGAGCCTCAGGAGATTCTGGGGCGGTCTGTGAAGGATTTATTGTCGCCGGCGTCGCAGGAACATGTTCACGACCGATATCCGAAAATCATGCGACAACTGGCGGAACTCAAGGAAATGGATAGAGAGGTATTCGTAGTAGAGCACATCCGGAAAGACGGAACGACAGTATGGACTGAAGTGGTAGTGGACCCGACTTTCGACAGCGCTGGACAATTCCTGGGTTTTCAGGGGGTAACCCGGGACATCTCAGAACGAAAAAAGGCAGAAGATGCTCTTCGTGAGAGTGAACGGTTTCTGCGCCAATCTGAGAAAATCGCTCGCACAGGGGGATGGAGAGCCAATCCATTCTCTGATAGCCTCCACTGGTCACAGGGCGTGTTCGATATCATCGAAGCTCCAAATGATTACCGGCCAGGTTTGGATGAAGGGCTGGAGTTTTATACCCCACCTTATAGACCCATCCTCAAGGAAGCTATAGCCAAAACCATAGAACGGGGTGAACCATTCACAGTAGAAGCTGAAGTCATAACCATCTGGCGGAAAACACCTTTGGACAGAAGTTCGCGGGTTAATGCGAGTGGAAAAGGGAGAAGAACCACAAGTCGTTGGTTCCTTCCAGGACATCACGGAGCATAAACTTGCGAAGGAGGAATTAAAAAGGGCTCGGGATGAACTTGAACTTAGGGTGGAAGAGCGCACAAACAAACTGCTGAAGGCGAATGAAAAGCTTGAGATGGAAATTGCTGAGCGCGAGCGGGCAGAACGGGAGTTACAGATGAGTAACCGTAAGCTGGAACTTGCCCTGGCCGTAGCGTCCCAGCTTCGTGTTCAGGCGGAGGCCGCCAGCGCAGCCAAGACTGAGTTTCTCACGAACATGAGTCATGAATTGCGGACGCCATTGACAGCGGTTATTGGTTTCTCCGATCTTCTTGGAGACCAGTTGTTCGGCAAACTCAATGAAAAGCAGTCGGGATATGTCACAGAGATTTCGGCTGCTGGACGTCATCTACTGAGACTGATCAACGACATATTGGATCTTGCCAAGGTCGAATCCGGAAAAATGGCTATTAGAATGTCCCCTGTTGATTTGAGTGAATTGCTGGGACACTGCCTGATCATGATCAGGGAAACAGCCATGAAACGAGGGTTGACCGTCGACCTCAAAGTGTCCGAGCAGCTTTATGGAGAAAAGATTCAGGCTGATGATGTGCGACTCAAGCAAATCGTAATGAACCTGCTATCCAATGCGGCAAAGTTCACCCCTTCCGGGGGGACTATTCAACTGGAAGCCGAAAGACTAGGGGAAGAGATTCTGGTTAGCGTTTCCGATACTGGCGTCGGACTGAAACCAGATGATCAAAGGCGAATATTTCAGGCATTCGAGCAGTTGGACTCATCTTTTTCACGGCAGGAACAGGGAACCGGTCTCGGGCTCGCGTTGGTTCGTAAACTCGTTGAGCTTCATGGTGGCCGAGTCTGGGTTGAGAGCGAGGGTGAGGGGATGGGCTCCACGTTCAAATTCATCTTTCCCTTTATCCAGGCTGAAAAAGATATGGACACTCAACTGGGGCCCGAGTTGGCAAATTTCCCATCCCTGACTCTACCTGATTTTTCAGGTGAACAAAAAAACCATCCCACAGTTCTTGTAGTCGAAGATAATGAATCCAACATGAAATTTATCACAGATTTGCTGGAAGCAGCCCATTACAAGGCTATTCACGCATCTACCGCGGAAGAAGCGATAAAAAAAGCGGAGACGGAAAATCCGGCTCTTATTTTAATGGACGTTTCCCTCCCAGGAATGGACGGGCTTGCTGCCACTAAAGCGCTGAAGAGCAATCCTGTCACGGCTCGTATACCAGTAGTGGCTCTAACAGCCCACGCAATGAAGAATATCGAAGAAAGGGCCATGGAAGCTGGCTGTGAGGGATTTGTGCTAAAACCGATTGATACGGGTTTATTCTACAGGGCGTTGTCAGTGATCAAAAAGTCAGAAGATTCGGGAATCGGAGAATAGTTGTGGCGAGTCCACTATTGGTATTGACGATCCCAGGCAAACGAATTCTAATAGTCCATGACGGAGCTCAGAATCAGGAGCCTGATAATGCCCAAAATAAACGGTGTTGAACTCGTTTTGGGGAGAAAAGTAAATGGCGGATAAGATAGATCAAAATGATAATATAAGTAGCCCAAGCATACCTAGACAATTGACTCAGGAGCAACTCAGCGAGTCTCTGGACTCAATTCAGAAACTCAAGGAAAAATCCCCTGAAGCGATCATTCACGAACTCCAGGTCCACCAGATAGAACTTGAACTTCAGAATGATGAACTTAGGAGAGTTCAACTCGAGCTGGAAGAGTCCAGAGACAGGTACCAAGACCTGTATGATTTCGCTCCTGTCGGATATTTCACGCTCACCCACAAGGGGTTTATCACAGAGGTCAACCTGACCGGAGCCCGGCTCCTTGGGGCGCCCGTCAAAAATTGATCAACATGCGTTTTGGATACTTTGTGGCTCCAGAGTCCCAGGACCATTTCTACGAGTATATTTTAAGCGTGCTTAAACATGACAAGAAGCATGTTTGTGATATTACGCTCAAACGGGAAGATGGCTTGCCCTTTTATGCCCGTCTCGAAAGTATGCGAAAGCTCTTGCTAGTTGAAAAGCCACGGGAGACGGAGCAAACCCACGTGATCCGTGTTGCGGTCAGCGACATCAGCGCGCGCAAGCGAATGGAGGAGGAACTACTTAGCGCCAAAAAAGAATGGGAACAGACCTTCAATGCGGTTCCGGACTTGATCGCAATCCTGAACACTGAACACAAGATAGTTCGTGTGAATTCAGCCATGGCCGGACGGTTGGGACTCGACGCTGAAGATTGTATCGGCTTGGCCTGCCATGAAGCCGTCCATGGAACCGAAGCTCCTCCAGACTACTGTCCTCACCGCAAGCTCTTGGGCGACGGAGAGGAACACTCGATCGAAGTCCATGAAGCACGTCTAGGCGGGGATTACATGGTCACCACATCTCCTCTACGAGATGCGAGCGGCCATGTTTTTGGCAGTGTCCATGTGGCTCGTGACATTACCAAACGCAGGCGGATTGAAGATTCCCTTCGTGAGAGTGAAAGGTTCCTGAGGGAAAGCGAAGAAAAATATCGAATAATATTTCGTGACGCTCCGGTAGGGATGATGTCTGTCAGTAAAAGCGGAGAGATAATAGAGGCCAACCGGCGTATTTTAGAGATTCTAGGTTCCCCTGGGCTCGAATCCACCCGAAAAATTAACATGATTACATCTCCTCGAATGATCGAGGCGGGAATTGCCGAACACTACAGGCGGTGTGTTACAGAAGGTATCCAAGCTGACTTTGAGACTCTATATACGACAAAGTGGGGTAAGAAAACCTATCTGAGGTCTGTTGTCACTCCAAGGTTTAACGACGAGGGTGAGGTGGTCGGTTGTCTAACTGTAATAGAAGACGTAATGCAGCGCAAGATGGCTGAAGATTCCCTTCGTGAGAGTGAACAGCGGTACAAGGCCCTTTATTCAATGATGCGATTGATGTGCGATAACGTTCCGGACCTGATCTGGGCAAAAGACCTTGACAGAAGATTTCTCTTCACCAACAAGGCTGTCTGCGAAAAGCTGTTGCTCGCTAGAGACACCGAAGAACCAGTAGGTAAGGACGACATGTTTTTTGTTAAAAGAGCCAGAGAGTCTTATCCAGACAACACAGACTGGCATACTTTTGGAGAGGTTTGTACTGATTCGGACGCAGTAGTAATGAGTACCCAGGAATCTCAAAGATTTGATGAGTTTGGAAATGTGAAAGGGGATTTTCTTTATCTTGACGTTTACAAGGCGCCTTTTTTAAATGAACAAGGCCAGATGATAGGGACAGTGGGTTGTGGACGTGACGTCACCGAGACACGAAACTTGCGGATTCAACTCATGCGGGCCCAGAAAATGGAGGCGATCGGAACGTTAGCAGGTGGGATTGCCCATGACTTTAACAACTTGCTCCAGGTTATTCTTGGATACTCTGAACTCATGATTACAAATCCCACTCTACCTGAACAGTTTAATCGAGGTATCAAATCGATAAACAAGGCGGCGCTTAGTGGGGCAGATTTGGTCAGACGGTTGCTCACTGTTAGCAGAAAAGCTGAAACCAGACCTGCGCCATTGAATCTCAATGATAAAATAAGGCAAATCAGCCAACTTCTAGACCGAACGATTCCGAAAATGATTCAGATTGAACTCAAGCTTTCTGACAGCTCAACCTTAATCAGCGCTGACGGCTCCCAGATTGAGCAGATCATTATGAATCTGGCGGTAAATGCGAGCCATGCAATGCCGGAAGGGGGCAATCTGGTAATTGAAACCAAAACCGTTTTTCTCGATGGGGCTTATTGTGCGGCTAATTTGGAAGCTAAGCCGGGCTCATACGTTTTGCTCAGTGTGTCCGATTCAGGTCACGGGATGGACAATAAGACCATTGAACGGATTTTCGAACCGTTCTTTACTACCAAAGGCCCGGGCATAGGAACCGGGCTTGGCCTGGCGATGGTTTACGGTATTGTCAAACAGCATGGTGGTCACACCACATGCAATAGTGAACCTGGCGCGGGCGCAACTTTCAAGATTTACTTTCCATCGATCGGGTCTGCGCTCAAATCTGAAAAGCCGGTGAGTCTGACGGATCCACAAGGAGGGACAGAAACAATTCTCTTAGTCGATGATGATGAGAGGGTGCGCGATGTTGGAAGGGAAATGCTCCTTGAATACGGTTACCGTGTAATTACAGCGTCAAACGGAAAAGAAGCGCTTCAAATATACGGAACAAAGCGCGAAACCATTTCACTTGTAATTCTGGATCTGTCGATGCCGGAGATGGGCGGGGTAGAGTGCTTGCGGGCCTTATTGAGTATGGACTCAAAGGTTAGAGTGCTTGTGGCGACTGGATACGCCAGGCAAGGGATCGCAGAGGATTTGAAAGAGTCAGGGGCTACTGACTTTATCGCTAAGCCGTTCGATATATCCCAACTCCTGGATAAGATACGGAACATTATTGATAAATAGTAATTATAGGCACGTTAGCAATCTTGTGTCAGGGTCGTTTCTGTAATCGAGTAGAAAACAGGAGATAAATCGGTTAGTCTCGCACATCCAGGCCCAACTTTTTAATGCGTCGCCTAAGGGCATATCGAGAAATACCCAGGAAGGACGCCGCCAATTCCTTTCTTCCCTGTGAACGCGTAAGGGCATCCTCGATCATTGAGCGGCTCAGAGTCTCCACCGAATCGACTAACGTAGATGTCTCGGTGATGTTTAAGGTTTTCGTGGACGTTGAAACCCCATCGCTACATTGCTCAATATCTACTTTTATGATTCCCCCGCCTGAAAGGATTAGGGCGCGTTCCAGTACATTTCTCAGTTCCCTGATGTTGCCGGGCCAGTGATAATTGTAAAGCTTGGCCATTTCACAGGCCGGCAATTCCGGCGCAAAACTCATCTGTAGCTCTTTGGCCAGGGCGCCAAGCAATTGCGTAACCAGGATCGGCAGATCTTCCATTCGCTCCCTGAGTGGTGGAATTCTTAATGAGAACACATTTAAACGGTAATAGAGATCACTGCGAAAACGACCATTCGATATCTCCTGGTTGAGGTCTCTGTTTGTGGCCGCAAGAATTCGCGCGTTGACCGTGATTTTTTTCTCTCCGCCCACCCGAGTAAATGTTTTGGTATCAAGAAAGGTGAGGAATTTTGCCTGAAGCGCCGGAGAAAGCTCTCCAATTTCGTTTAGTAACAGGGTGCCTCCCTCAGCCAGTTCCAATAAGCCCCGTTTTTGTCTGCCTGCCCCGGTAAAAGCTCCTGCTTCATGACCAAATAGTTCGGATTCCGCTAGCTCTGATGGAATAGCAGTGCAATTGATAGAGAAATACCGTCCCGAAGAATAGCTAGATCTCTCGTGTATGTATTTGGCAAGGTAGTCTTTGCCAACCCCACTTTCCCCCAAGAGCAGGATGACACTTTTTCCGGAAGCTGCGAATGAGGCCTGTTTAAGAACAGTCCTCATAATCTCTGAACGATATTCCTGAGGCTCGAACTTTTGGGTATCCTGCAGCCTGTTCAGATCGGTTACATCCCGCGATATCCCACAGATCCCTATGATTTCTCCTGAGCTATCACGCATGGGTGTCCTGACTTCATGGAAGGTCATGGGTACACCCTTAACTTTCTTGACACTTATTTCTTCAATCCGCTCTCCCTTCAAAACGCGAGTGTCAATCTCTCTCGTATGTTGAGCGGATTCCGAGTCAAAGATGTCCTCGGCTCTTTTCCCCAAAACCTCGGACACCGCAACACCGAGAAGTTTTACCGTAGCGGGATTGACATGTGTATATCTCAATGAGAGATCTTTTATGAAAATAAAATCTTTAGCGCCCTCAAAGATCGCCCTGAACCGCTCCTCACTTCTTTTCAGAGCTTCTTCCGCAAGCTTCCGTTCAGTAACGTCCCTGTAAATACCTTGAAAAAGGTTTTCTCCCATACGTCGTCCGGTAAGTTCCACAAAGATAAGTTCACCATTTTTTTTGAACATTGGCCGTTCAAGACGAATTGTCTGACCAACAAGCATCTCATCGAAGATAAAAGGTTTTGTTTCAAAACTTTGTGGATCTATCAAGTCTGAAATTGTTTTACTCCTGAGTTCTTCCAAAGTGTATCCGAACATTTCGATCGCTTTGTTGTTGGCGTCAACGATGGTCGCGTTACAATCCATTAACAGCACGCCGTCCGAGGAGTCTTCGTAAAGGGCTTTGTATCGTTGTTCACTTAGTGATAGAGCTTGCTTGGCGCGCTTTTGCTCCGTAACGTCAAAAACAGTGGACCGGCTCATTAGATAATTGCCGGCGCTGTCTTTGATCGCAGTCGCACTTAAAATCACAGGTAAGATGGTCCCGTCTTTTCGGATCAAATCGAACTCAAGATCCTTTACCCACCCTCGTTCCTTTAACCTCGGGAAGTTTTCCTGGAAGGTCATTAATGATTCGTTTGTGAGGACTTCTGAGAACTTGATCTTCCCGATTACTTGGTCGCTGGTGTAACCCAGCCAGCTCAATTCAGTGTTGTTAATTCGGACAAAGACACCATCTTTGTCGAGGGAGTGGTACCCACAAGGAGCATTGTTGTAGAGATCTTCTATTTCCTCGAACCGTGCTAGCGATTCCTCCTCGCCACGCTTCCGCTCGCCAATGTCCGACAACAATATTCTGAATCGTGTAACATTGCCGTCCTGTTTCTGAGTTGCCATGCCTTCCAGTTGAACATGAATTTGTTCACCGTTTTCTTTTGCAAATCTGAGTTCGCACGTTAGTTTCTTTCTGGTCTGAAGGATCCTTTTGAGCGTCAGATACAGGATATCTGAGCCCTCTTTGGAAAGATAACTGGAGAGGGCCTTTCCGATGAGAGAGTCTCTGTCTAATCCCAACAGGTTGGCTGCGGTCAGATTGGCATCCAGAACAAAACCTTTCCTGTCAACAGTCAGGTAACCAATGGGAGCAAAGTCGTAGAGATCCTGGTAATGGTTTCTGAGACTCCTGCAATGCGAGTTGAGTTGTCCGCAACTCGTGATTCTGCATTTCCAGTTCCACCTGGTGGACCTGAAGTTCGTGTACCAGTTTTTGGAGTTCAGTAGTCGGTAGGGTCGATATGTCAGGGGGAACTATCGACTTCTTACGTAAAACAACTTCAGCTCGCGAGCGCAGGTCATTCAACGCATTCATAGGCAGCCCCCAGTACCCAATTTGTACAAGATACGTCCTATGCGAGCGGCACTAAAATTAAAAACGTACTTACTTTATATATATCATGTTCGAATTAGAAATTGTGAAAAAAAAATTGATGAAATGTGGAAATTTTTGGCAAAAAGATCAGAAGCTATGGATTCTGTGGGTAAATGAATAGTTGCGCTGTGTTGCAAGTATTGGGATATATTTTTTTGTATATTTCCAGATTGGCCTTTGCTATTGTTAAACTGGAGTTTTTTATAATCAACTGGCTACCTTTTTCGATAGCGGGGTTCAATCCATTGAAGCCCTTGGCGCACTGGCCGGAGCCATAGTTCACGACTTTAATAACATGCTCCAGACGATCATTGGTTCTTATCGGTCTATGACACCTTCATTCTTGCAACTCCGATACGGGACTCATAGTCCCCCCAAAGTGAGGTCCAGATGCTGGAAGATCGTCTAAAAATTCTGCTGATAGAGGACAATGCCGCCTATGCCCGTCTCATCAAGGAAATGTGCCTGGATTGTGAGGGCGTTGACCTGGATATCCAGTGCGAATCCCGTCTGGCTTCGGGATTAGTTCGTCTTGCAACAGGCAGCGTCACTGGGGTTCTTCTAGATCTGAATTTGCCCGATAGTCAGGGTATTGAAACATTGATCCGCGTTCAATCTGAGTTTCCTGAAATTCCAGTTATCGTACTCACGGGCCAGGAAGATGAAGCTATAGCTATTGATGCTGTAAAACACGGAGCGCAGGATTACCTGTTCAAGGGCATGGTAGACGGAAACCTGTTGGTAAGATCTATACGTTACGCCATAGAGCGCAAACGAATGTCGGTAGACCTGACTAGAGCACGTGACGAACTCGAGAAGCGGGTCGCGGAGCGCACGGCGGAACTGCTAAAGACGAATGAGCGGCTCAAGCAGGAATTTGCCGAGCGCAACCAGGCCGAAGAGGCGCTGAGACAGAGTGAACTGAGGCTGAACCTGGCATTGAACGGAGCGGGCTTAGGGTCGTGGGACTACAACCTTGAGACAGGCGAGGCCATTTACGACCGGCGTTTGGCCAAAATACTCGGATTTACACTGGATGAAGTTCCGTCACATCTTCTTTGGTTGGAGAATCTCACTCATCCAGACGACTGGTCTCGAGGCGTGAAGATGTTTAATGCGCACCTGGAAGGCCGCACACCGTTATATGAGGCCGAATTTCGACTGAGGCCCAGGTTGGGCGACTGGAAGTGGGTTTTGGCCCGTGGTTCAGTCGTAGAGAGGGATAAAGACGGCAAACCGTTGCGGGTAGCGGGAACGTACCTTGATATTACCGAACGGAAGAGGGCTGAGGACGCTTTGCGTGTCAGTGAAGAACGTTTCCGGGCAATATTTGACGGCGCCCAGGATATGATTTTCATGACTGATCGTAGTCTTAAATACACGCAAGTGAACCCCGCGATGGCCAAACTTCTAGGGCTTGACGTGTCCGAAATCATTGGACGCAAGCCCCACGACATCTATGGCGAAGACATCGGGCGCCAGCTTCGACTGCTGGATCTCCGCGTACTCGGAGGAGAGTCGATCGAAAGAGAGCACACTGCCCGCATAAATGGCGTCTCGTTAACCCTGAATACCATCCTCAGGCCGCTTCATACCGCAGACGGAGAAATTATTGGCGTATTCGGGATTTCTCGTGATGTGACGGAGCGAGCGAGGGTATTTCCAACCCCAAAAGCGGCTTTTGAAAGCTACCCCTCGGAGATCATGAGGGCCACAATGCGCGAGGCCCGCTCAGCCGCCGCCAGTGACGGTACGGTTCTGCTTCAGGGGGAGAGCGGGAGCGGGAAGGACTATTTGGCGCGCTGGATCCACGACCATTCGAAGCGTGCGCTAGGTCCCTATTTTTCGCTGAATTGCGCCGCCATATCAAGGGAATTGGCGGAATCAGAGCTGTTTGGACATGAGCGTGGCGCATTCACAGGAGCGCTTGGCCGTAAACGAGGACTCCTGGAGTTGGCGGAAGGGGGTACCCTCCTTCTCAACGAAATAGGAGAGCTTCCACTCTCGCTGCAGTCCAAGCTCCTTACGTTTCTGGACACAAGGTCATTCCTTCGTGTCGGTGGTGAGAAACCCATCAATGTGAATGCTCGGATCATTTCGGCTACCAACAGGAGTCTTGATGACGAGGTTGAGGAAGGACGATTCCTGTCAGCGCTTTTCTATAGAATTAACGTTTTCGGGATAACTGTGCCACCCCTTCGTGACAGAATCGAAGACATCCCCGTACTCATGGAAGAGATCATGTCGAGGCTGGCTGTGGAACTTCAACTAACTCATCTCCCGTATGTCGATCCAGCCTTCGCAATTGCGCTTACGAGATATGACTGGCCCGGCAACGTCAGGGAGTTGCGGAACGCTCTCGAGCGCGCGTTGATGCTATCCGACGGGCATAGCTTGAGCTTGACGCTGCCTTCTGGTAAAGCAGGATCTTGAGGACTGGTCTCACGTGTCCAGTTTTCCGTCGCAAGAACGCACGCTTCATGATGTGACGGATGAGGTGATCAAATCCCTCGTTTTGGAGGCGCTCCGACGCTGCGAAGGCAATAGAAGACGCGCTGCCAGGATGCTTGGTATAGCCCGAGATTCTCTGTATCGTCACATGAAGCGTTTTGGGATCATGAGCGAAAACCGTACCGCAGACGACGATGATTGACCTACATTAAGACACCAGGCTAATTTCTAACCCCTTGATAAAACATACATCAGGAACTTTGTGGTCCGCTGTTAGGACACGTTCTTCTCGTTAAGCCTCTGTCTAGACGCTTCATATCTCATTCCAGCACTCCATCGCTACGGCTAACTATCTAACATCACGGGTGTTATATAAATACTGATCTATTTGTCTTGGTTGGCGCCAAACATGCATACATATGTCGCAAGGGTTATAAAGAACCACCAATCGATGATCTGAATCGCTTTTTAGATCTGTGGACCAGGTGTAGCAACTGCAGCCGTTTCCGGTAGCGTCACGGTGGGCGCCCGGAACGAGATCAATTCCCGCCCACAACAAATAAAGGGACGGAGGACACTACAATGAGTATTTTCGGCGTGGGCCTTGGAACCATACTGTTGATTATATTGATTATATACCTCATCCGGTAATAGGCGCCAATGCAAATAATTGGACACAATAATTTAAGAGCCTATAGAAAGGCGAAAAAAAGGAGAAGGAAAAATGATGGAAATTAAAGTACCTATGAGAGTGAGTGAGCTACTGAAAACTACCGTGGAGAATCGTCACAAGGAAAAACTTGGCACAATACAGGATTTCATGGTGGACGTGGATGGGCGCTTAAAATACGCCATCCTGTCTCACGGAGGTTTCCTGGGAATAGGTGACGTGTTGATTCCGATTCCATTTGACGCTCTGATGACGGGCGATGAAAAGGGAACAGCGGTGCTCGACATTGATAAGCAGACCCTGGAAAAAGCCCTCAGCTTTGAGAGTAAAACATGGCCTGACTTCACTGCGGCCGAATGGAATGAAAAAGTTGATAGATACTTTGCGGCCTATGCGGCGGGCTCAAGTCAGCCGTAACCGGTGGATCGGGGTGTTTAGAGTGATCAGCCCAGCGACCTGATTTTAAGAAAAGGGGGCAGCAATGTCTGTCCACCAAAGAATGAACGATTTGATGGAGGCAGGCTGGTGTGAAGGAATGTTTTGAAAAATAATCAGGATCGAAGAGGGAGAAACATGAAACGTCAATTGCTGAAAAATTCGGCAGTAATGTTTGTTGTGACAGTTTTTTTTCTGATGGCTGGGGTTGCTCTGGCTGAGAAGAAACATTGGTATGTGGTCAAGGACAAGGACGGTGTGTGCAAGGTGATCGAGACGGAGACAGTTCCAGAACCATTAAAAACTATTGCGGGGCCACTAAAAACCATGGAAGAGGCGGAAAAGATAAAGGCCAAGGAATGTCCAAAGGGAGCGGGGCCGGCCCCGCAACGGTTGCGCCACCAACAAGAGCAGGCCGAACCGATGAGACGTCAACACCAGCAGGGAGAAGAGCCTCGGCGCCAACAAGATCTGAAGCAACACAAAACACCGCAGCAACAACAGACTGAAAAGATGAAGGGAAAGGCTCAGGAAAACAAGGAAGGAGCCAAACCCTCAGGGGAAAAGGTCCAGGAAAAGACAAAGGAACCCATTCCTTCAGACAAGAAGAATTGATAGAGCATTGAAAGGTTCTCTTGTCGGATTTCTCCTGGGACGAAGCTGACGGTACGGATGGGTAAGACCTATCCGTACCAAAAGGCCTCAGGCTTTCATCAATAGCCAGAGCCGTGCGATTGGGCGCTAATTCACTCAAGGAAGGCAAATCATCATGAAAAGGATTGGAATTATTCTCGGGGGAGGAATTCTTTTGGTCATTGTGTTTTTCGGATGGTGGGTCTTAAGTCGCCCCGAACGTGGCACGACCGGCTCGGTCAGCACTCATTTTCGCTTGCTCGGGCCCAACGACAAGATTGTGATCGACGCCTTTGACGACCCCAAAGTCCAAGGCGTCGCCTGTTACATCTCCCGTGCGGAAACGGGAGGGGTGAAGGGCCAATTAGGTGTGGCGGAGGATACGAGTGACGCCAGCATAGCCTGTCGTCAGGTTGGCCCGATCAAGATCGTCGGCGAACTCAAGGAGGGCGAAAGGGTGTTCGACGAACACCGCAGCCTCGTGTTCAAGAAGCTTCAGGTAGTGCGTTTCTTCGACCGGAAGCGCAATACGCTGGTTTACGTGGCGTACAGCGATCGGATTATCGAGGGTAGCCCTAAAAACAGCGTCAGCGCTGTACCGATCATGACGTGGCCGGAACCTTAGTTTCGAACTGTCTTGCCGTGGTTGGCGCCACGTGGATCGGAGTGGAGGAGACCCTGTTGACGATCGCTGTTGTGGAGCGCTCAACCTAGCGGGGCGTCGGCCGAAAAAAGTTGAAGTGGCTCTGGGGCGTGTTCATAAGAAGCGCTTCCGCTGATGGTCATGTTTCTGATCCGAGAAACAGGAAAACCGCGGCGAATTAATGTCGTATTTTCGCGCTAGTTCTTCGAGTGAGTGGTTAAGGAAGCTCGGTATACTGGTCCCGCTGCAGAATTCTTTTCAACTGTGTAAACACTAAAACCGTTTCTTACAAAGGAGGATTAGATGAAGAAAAAAACCGTCCTACAAATCCTGTTTCTATTGTTTATTGTGGGAAATATTAGCCAGGGGATATCCTATGCCGACAATTTAGAGCTTGAAAATAGATTGAATGATACACAAAAGGTCATAACTGAGATGCTCCAGGCTCCCGATGGGGGGATCCCTCATGATTTGCTCAAACGTAGCAAAGCCATAATTATATTTCCTTCAGTTATCAAAGCGGGTATGGGGATAGGTGGGCAATATGGAAAAGGTGTGGCCTTACGTCGTGACCCTGCGAACCGAAAATGGGGCTTTCCTGCGTTTGTCACTCTTTATGGTGGGAGTTTCGGTTGGCAACTAGGTGTCCAATCGACCGAATTGGTTTTGTTGGTAATGAGTGACGTTAATCTAAAAAATTTGTTTAAGGACAAGTTTACAATCGGGGTAGACGCTTCGGTGGCGGCAGGTCCTGTTGGCCGACAAGCGTCCGCAGACACCGACATTTCATTATCCACCGGGATTTTATCATATTCTCGAGCCTCAGGTCTTTTTGCAGGCCTGACTGTACAGGGAGGGGTCTTAGAGGCTGATTGGCAGGCCAATGAAGCTTATTATGGTTCACATGTTTCAATTATTGATATATTTTCCCACAAAAAGGGACACCTCTCTCCAGCGGCTATAAAAGTTATTGAAACTCTGAATAGACACCTGTCAAAATGAAATGCCAGGAGTCCGGAAATTTCATCAATATAAGTTGAAATGTTGTTCAGCGACAATTACATTTGTGCGTCTTTCAGGGGCTAGCTGTCTGTTATTGAAATGCTTGGGATAATAGGACACTTGATATGGAATCGCCAATACTGTGGGACGATCGGAAAAGTCGACAATTGCCAGGTCGGGGTCTTTGCCGGATATGTGTCTGAGTACGGATACGCTCTGGTCGACAAGCGACTTTTCATACCTGAGAAGTGGTTCTCGGACGATTATCTTGAACGACGAAAAAAGTGCAATCTGCCTGCTGAAACTGTTTTCCAGTCCAAGCCCAAGCTAGCGGCAGAAATGCTCAGTGACATCAGCAAAGAGGATGTTCTGCCTTTCAAGTATGTGCTGGCAGACTCCTTATACGGGGTCAGTCCTGAATTTATCTCAGCTGTTGAGGCTCTGCCTGGCAAAACATACTTTGTGTCGGTTCCAAAAGATACGCAATGCTGGTTGACTCGACCGATGACCCTTTCCAAAGAGTACACCTGGGGTGGAAAGAAACACAGGAAGAAAGTTTTGGCCACTCCTGACGCCAAGCCCTTGACACTGGAAGATATAGCCAGAAATATGAACGACTACTTCTGGTACCGCCGGAAGGTATCGGAAGGGACGAAGGGACCAATCGTCTATGAGTTCACGCGACGCCAGGTTCTCCTGTCATCCGCCGGGCTTCCAAAGAAAACCGTTTGGTTGCTGATCCGTAGAACCTTGGGTCCCGATCCACAATACAGCTATTTCATCAGCAACGCCATGAGCAGTACACCGCTAAAGACGCTAGTATGGCTCAGCGGTCTAAGATGGGCAATAGAACAGAGCTTTCAGGAAACCAAGACAGAACTGGGCATGGATCACTACGAGGTGCGCAAATTTCCAGGCTGGCGCCACCACATCATAACCTGCATACTGGCCCATTTCTTTCTCTGGCACCTCAAAATCAGAATGGGAAAAAAAAGCACCGTCTATTACACTGTCGCAGCTTAGAGTATTGATCAAAGTCATCTTGCCAATGAAGATGCACACGCTGGAATCTCTGATCGAACAGGTAATCTGGATACAGAACCGAAACCATCGAGCTCACCTGTCACATAAAAGAATTACAACATCATCATAATTGTTGTCGTGCTTGTGGCGGGGGTGGCCGGTTTCATAGTGTTAGCCCGTACTATCTTGAGCAATTGGAAGGCAGGATCACGGGGCAAGGAAGAAGTGGACGCTCTCCAAAGCAAAAGGAACCGGGAGGAAATTGAGAGGGAACAGGAGAATGAATAATGGATACAAACAAATGGCATAAATTTATTCATAAAGGCTTTGCACCGGATGTTCCTAAACAGATTCTAAGCGAATTGTTGCTCGACCGCTGTTAGAATCCCCGTTCCAGCCAGCAGGCCCCTTCGGTTCTTTTCCTTCGTGAATCTCCCAAAATTCTCGGTGTAGTAATGTAAAGGCCCCAACAGAGCAACAAGAGCTAATAGATAAAGAGGTTGAGGAAGGCCGATTTCTGTCCGCGCTTTTCTATAGAATTAACGTTTTCGGGACAAGCTTGTCGCCCCTTCGTGACAGGATCGACGACATTCCTGTACTCTTGGAAGAGATCATGTCGAGACTGGCTGTGGAACTTCAACTAACTCATCTCCCGTATGTCGATCCCGCCTTCGCAATTGCGCTCACGAGATATGACTGGCCCGGCAACGTCAGGGAGTTGCGGAACGCTCTCGAACGCGCATTGATGCTATCCGACGCGCATAGCTTAAGCTTGACGCTGCCTTCTGGCAAAGCAGATCTTGAGGACTGGTCTCATGTGTGCAGCTTCCCGTTGCAAGAACGCACGCTTCATGATGTGACGGATGAGGTGATCAAATCCCTCGTTTTGGAGGCCCTGCGACGCTGCGAAGGCAATAGAAGACGCGCTGCCAGGATGCTTGGTATAGCCCGAGATTCTCTGTATCGTCACATGAAGCGTTTTGGGATCATGAGCGAAAACCGCACCGCAGACGAGGATGATTGACCTATATTAAGACACCGCGGGACTCCGCAACCCCTTGATAAAACATATATCAGGAATTTTGTAGTCTGTTTGTCGGGCGTATTTGTCTCGTCTCGCTACTCCTGCCAAATTGTCGTAACTCACACCAAATTCTACGCCTATACCTAACCAGTTAATTAACCTGCGGTTTTCAAGAAGATAGTTCTGCCCGACACAGTTGGCACGAAATGTGCTTAATGTATGGCAAGGGTTATACTATCTCCGTCATCATAATCTGAAACGTTTTTGGAGCTGTCTGGCCAAGCTTCGCGCCCGTGGCCATCATGTCCGAAGGTATCAATAAGGACGCGCAGCGCTGGCGGGAGCAAGCGTTTCACCACGTTAGAAGCGGCGCTTGGCGCCGATAACACAATGAAGACTAAAAGCAATACCCTTGGTTGTCTTTTGTTTGTTGCGACAATCGCCATGACACCGGGCACTGTTCGATCACATGACTTGTCGATACCATTCGATGACACGGCTTTCCAGCTTATCGAGCAGATACAGGACCTGGAATTGATGGGGCGTGACATACAAAGGCGCTATGAGGCAGAGAAACGAACAGCGACTCTAGCCTCTTTGTCGCGACAATCATTGACACATTCTATGCAATTGAATGGCGAACTAATCAATCGAATCTTCTGTCATCTCGCCGGCTCTCCTGAATATGAAAGGTTTGTCAAGGTGCACCGGGGACTTATTCGGCCCCCTGGTTATACACACATCTGTACGGCAAATCTGTTGGCTGAGTACATGAGTTTAATGCAGTCTGCGCGGACAAGATTAACGACTCAATTAAAAGACCGCTTAAAAAATTTAGCAAAAGAAAGTTCCGCTCAGTCTTACGCTAAGAACGAATTCGCTGAATCCGACCCCATGAACATTGTCGTTCGCCAATACCCTGGTAGCCTAAAAAAAGCTCAAAGGTAGAGAGCAGGCCAGGCAATAAAGGAAGAAGCGCAAGCGCTCCTACTGGCCACGGAAAAATAAAAGACCTTACAAATTGCCGGCCCCAGCCGATTTTAGCCAGAACTGCTTGGAACTGGCGAGAAGAGCTTCAACATGACGACAGTTTTGCGTCCCTCGGGTCTTGTAGGGGACCTTTTCTGGGCAGATGAGGAACCATCTTTCCCCCAGACAGGTAGCCGGCCCAAACACCACCGAAATGGCAACGCAGCCACATAATTTTGGCTAAAATGTAAGGAGGTTAAACAACCATGGCAGAATCAGTTAAAAAAACGCTTTATGTGATGCGGCCCCCCAATGGCCCCGTGTTCCTTGTGTATGACAAAGAGTTGGCTGAATTGTTATTATCAAAAGCAAACGCCAAGTTTAACCAGGAAATTAAGCTGGAAATACATGAAAGGAAAGAAACGGACCACAGAAGAACGTCCGACTGAATCTGAAGTGAAACCATAGACCATAGAAAGAGCAGTGCGTATTCTGAGTCTAGGTGATCGCTAAAGATAGGGGTCTATAAGTAGTATCTTAGGACGAGGCGGACAAACCCCCGCGGAGCCGTTTCCGCAGGAGTTTATAGGCCTACTCACTGTTGCGTGAATGACGGGAAATTTTCCAAGGAGGGAATTTATGAGAAAGATCAAATTTCTAACGAGTGGAAGGGTTTGGGTTACTATCTTGGCCTTTGGGATTGCCGTTTTAGTAGCAGGCGGTTCGGCTATGGCGCAAAGTGGGTCGAAGGCTATGGAAGACGATTTGGCTAAGCACAAGGCCACCATGATGGACGCCTCGAAGAAAATAATGGAGGGGGCCAACATGATGCGGGAAGCCATGAAAATGATTCAGGAGAAAAAAGATGTAGCCAAAGCCGATCAGATGATGTCTGACGCCGACAAGATGATGAAGCAGGGCGAAGAGATGATGGCTAAGACTCAGGAAATGGTTATGAAAGACGGCGCCATGATGGAAAAGATGAAAAAAAAGATGGAGGCCCGTAAACAAATGATGGAAGGCTCAAAGATGATGCAAGGCGGAATGATGATGAAGAAAGGGCAAGAAATGCCGCCTGAGGGACAAAAACAGATTATCGAAGGGCATAAGCATGTTGAAGAAGGAGCCCAAAAGATGAAAGAAGACCAGCCGTCTGAAAAACTAAAGTAAAATACATTAATACGAATTCGCGTTTCAGCGAGGAACTTTCCAGGGCCTCAAGACAGGAGGTCCCTGACTACGAGTAACGTAGAGTCGTCGCTGCTCCGGCTCAGGGGCCTCTCACCGACGCCAACGCCGAACAAAAAAGATAAACAAAAATAAGGCAATAGAACATGAAAAACCAAAAGAACACGAACATCGTTCGCCGTTCAAGCCTCGCATTGGCCCTGGCCATCTGGTCCCCAGTCCAAGCGCTATCCGCCGGGCCTGGGGAGGGGAAGATGATGATGGAGGGCAATATGATGAACCAAACTGACGGATGGATGGGTGGATGGATGGGGGGATGGGCAGGCGGAGGGATGTGGGTATGGACGGTGGTCGGCATCCTGGTGATAGTCCTGCTAGTTGTCGTTATCAGCAGGCTGATCAAAAAGTAATTCAGCGCTCGGCGTTGCTATGAAGTGAACTGTCAACCATGAAGGGACACCTATGCTGGTCAAATTATCTACTGACAAAACCGTGAGTGAGGCTGCGGCCGCCTTGCAGGCTGCCGTACAGGCAAATCAGTTTGGCGTCATGCAGGTGCACAACCTCAAAGAAACCATGGCTAAGAAGGGCGTGGAGTTCGCCCGAGAATGCCTGATTTTTGAGGTGTGTCAGCCGCAACAGGCCAAGAAAGTTCTCTATCAAAACATGAGCGTCTCCACCGCACTGCCATGCCGGATCTCAGTTTACGAGGAGGCCGGTAAAACCATTCTAGCTACATTGAAACCAACCGCTCTTCTGGCGATGTTCAACGCGCCACAACTGGAAAAGGTGGCCCAGGAAGTGGAAGACGTTATTGTTAAAATCATGAAAGAGGCAGCATTAGGCTAATGTGTCTTTCAACTCCCCGATGGAACAGAAAGGGACGTCAAAGCAAATGACGGATATGTATTAATGCTTTGGAAACGGCATGGTTTCAGGAAACGATGCGAAGAGTAAGCAGGACAAAATGATGCAGGTGCAGAATAAAATGTCCGAGTTTAAAATGAATGAATAAAACAACTTTAGACCCGATAGTTATGACGTGTTCAGGCTGGCTAGGCCAGGACAGATAAAGAAGAGCAGTAATGGCCTCTCTACAGCCCGCTGACAAGAGCTTCCCGAAAAGCCTTTTTGGGAACCCGTGTCTCTTTCAACCGTACGGAGCGCACGATTCACGACGTGACGGATGGGGTAATCAAACCCCGGATTTTAAAAGCCCTGCCGTGCAGCCAAGGCAACAGAACATGAGCAGCCCGTACGTTTGGTATAGCCCGAGATTTTTTATATCGTCAGATGAATCGTTTTAGGATTACGAGCGAAAACCGCACTGCAGACCAGGATGATTGACCTATATTAAGACACCACTTGACTCCGCAACCCCTTGATAAAACATGCATCAGGAATTTTGTAGTCTGTTTGTCGGGCAGATTTGTCTCGTCTTGCTTCTCCTGTCAAATCTCCGTAATTCACACCAAACTCTATCACTATATCTAAGCATTTAATTAGCCTACGGTTGTCAGAAACATGGTTCTGTTTTGCCCAGTTGGCACAAAATTTGCTTCGTGTGTGGCAAGGGTTATACTATCTCCGTTATCATAATCTGAAATGTTTTTTAATCGCTCCGGACAAAACTCAGCGCCTATCAAGGGTTTGATCGGGAAACCGCACGAATCTTTAATTCTCAGATGCGGTTGAGAAGGGAGTGAAGGTATGGGATCAATAGCAAACAAATTCGTTAGCCGATCATTGACGCTCGCCATGTGCCTATCCCTTGGGTATCTTGCCCTGCCAGTGTCCCCGGTTGCCCAGGGTTCTCCTGAAGTGGTGATCTTTGATCAAGAGTTAAAGGAAGCCACTCGTGTTCTGAAGCAACAGCAGAGGGAAGCTGAGCGGGTCCAGGAGCAGTTATTACTTCAGCGCCGTTTGGCCGGGCAATTTGCCAAACTACAGGTCCAGGCTACTGCGCAGCACGCAATAATAGACCAGTGGAGGAAGGCGCACTCTAGTGAACCCAACTCCTGGTCATCAATAGAGGTGAGAGGGGGCGTTCAAAAAAGGCGCTTCCGCTAATGGTTATGTTTCTGATCAGCGAAACGCGGAAAACCCCGGCGAATTAAAGCCGCAAGAAACAAGGAGGAACTATGAACTGGGATCAGATTGAAGGAAATTGGAAGCAACTGCAAGGCAAGGTCAGAGAGAAGTGGGGCAAACTCACAGACAACGATCTAGAAGTCATTGCCGGGAAGCGAGATCATTTACTTGGTAAGTTACAAGAGAAATACGGGCTGAAACGTGAGGAAGCGGAGAAGGAGCTGGATGATCATCTAAGCAAATGGTAGCTCCGGCCGACCCCGGTTGTATATAGTTACAAAAATAACGGTCCACCGTCAAATTGCCTTTTTCTGTGCCGGGTTGATGTTTCGATTAATAAAATATGATTCAATCGGAGGTTACCATGAGAGTCAGACGCTTAATAGGTTTTTTCACAGCCATAATTTTTGTCCTGACAACTATAGTTGCTTTCGCCGCCGGAGATAGCTACTTCGTAATCAAGGACAAAAACGGTGTTTGCAAGGTGATTAAAGCGCAAGAAAAAACATCTGCGACCATAGCAGGTCCATTCAAGACCCAAGTAGAAGCTCAAAACGCAATGGGAAAGGAATGTCCTAAGGTATCCAGTAAGCCGAGTAAATCAACTACTGAGCCGAATAAATCAACTGCTAAGCGCAGTAGATCAACCACCTACCATAAGTCGTGTTATTAGATAAAATACTGCTTGTTCTAAGCCCGGCATGAAGAATATTTTGCTGACCCTGCCTTAGCGTTGTTCGCTAGGGCTTTTTTTCTTGGGGCCCCACACCAATGCTCTAACGAGTAAGCGTTCGGTGTTTTCCGTTGAAATGCCATCTAGGTAATCGAATTTCAATGGTTAGACCACAACTTGTCTCTTAAGCTTTTTCAATTGATTTAAGATAGGCGCGTCTGTCTGCAATAGCCCTGTCGTAGAGGAGAAGATATTCTCCTGCAGACCGACGCCAGGAAAAATCCTTGTTCATTCCTCTTTTTATGAGCCTTTTCCAGGCATCGGGTCGATCTTTGTAAATCCTGATAGCCTTTGAGACGGCTTTTTCCAGTTCGACTCGGTTTAGAGGAAAAAATTTGAACCCGGTTCCGATATCCGCATCGACATCACATTCATCAATCGTATCGGTGAGCCCACCTGTAGCTGTTACTACAGGCGCCGCTCCATATTTTAAAGCGTAGAGCTGGTTCAAGCCACAAGGTTCGTATCGAGAAGGTACGAGCAAAATGTCTGCGCCGGCAAATATCCTGTGAGCCAACACATAATCGTATCTGAGAAATACTCCTACACGATTAGGGTATTTTTCAGCCAATTCTACCAATATGTCTTGATATCGAGCCTCTCCTGTTCCAAGCACTACCATTTGAACGTCATTCCGCATAAACTCGTCAAACGCTTCTGCAAATATGTCTACACCCTTTTGACTCGATAGACGGCTCACCATTGCTATCAATGGCGTTCCAGGGTCTAATGGCAGTTTTGCAAGTTCTTGCAACTTGGCTTTACAGATAGGTTTTCCTTGCATGTTTTCCTGAGAATACCTGGTAGCCACATAGGGATCGGTTTGCGGGTTCCATATAGAATAATCAACTCCATTTAGAATCCCGGTCAGGTGGTCTGCTTTGTCCTGTAGTATTCCTTCCAAACCAAACCCAAACTCCGGTGTAAGAATTTCGTCACGATATCCCGGAGAAACGGTGCTCACTTCATCGGCGAAAACAATCCCACTTTTTAAAAAGTTAAGGTTTCCGTGAAATTCCATATGTTTTGGGGTAAAAAATTCCCAACCCAATCCTACGAGCGTCATATCAAGATGTCCGAATATCCCCTGATAACCAAGATTGTGAATAGTCATTATTGCTGAGCTGTCCCTGAACAACGACTCCCCAGCATAAAGGGTTCTAAGATAAACAGCCGTTAACGCAGCCTGCCAATCATGTGAATGGAACACATCGTAAGGTTGTCCCTGATATAGAGCTAATTGAAGAGCGGCTCTGGATAGAAAAACAAACCTCTCGGAATTATCCTTATAATCACCTTCAGGAGTTCCGTAAAGATACTCCCTGTCATAATAATCGTCGCATTCAAGAAAAAGGTAGCGAACTCCATTTTTCCCAACAAACCGCCAGAGGCCGGCTGTGATTTTTTTGGCGTTCAGGGTTATTTCAAGAGTGATATCAAGTTTTGTGATATCAAATTTTTCTGCATTTATACCCCGATATTTGGGCATCAGGACGTCAATCTCAACTCCCAAAGAAGCCAATTCAACCGGTAGAGCGGATAGGACCTCGCCCAACCCACCAGTTTGCGCAAATGGCGTCACTTCAGACGTAACCATAAGGACTCTCACGTCAATAAACCTCCGCAGATTTCCGAGGAATACGAGGAAATCTCTGTGTAATCCTCAACCAACGCTACGCTATCTTGAAGCTAATTGTACTATATCCAAAATTTTTATTACAGAGCCATCTTACATCATGGGCATGGTCCATCATCCAGGAAAATATATTGTCTGGATAATCCGAAATGTCTATTCGGAGGTGTTTGTGACAGCTTTGCAAATTCTTCAAGTAGTTTTTCCTCAATCGCTGGATGCCCGTGTTCATTGGTGTATACGAATTTTCTACCAAACTCCTCCCTAAGAAACTCATTAAGCGTTCCAGTCGGCGGGAAGGCGCCGTCTCCGGTCTTCGGAGTGAAGCATACGAGGTGGTCCGTCACTACCCGGTTTGTAAGATCAACTCCCCGAAGGTTTGCCCCCAACAAGTCTGTCCCTGACAAATCGGCTTCCTTTGGTCGAAAGCAATGTCAACGGGATTGCTGTTAACAACAACAGACCACTCAGCACAAATAAAGGCAAGTACCCATAACTAAACAAAACCAGACCACCCAGGAATGGTCCGAGTGTAAAACCAGCCTGAAACATTTCTGTTGCAAGATTGGCGTTCAAACCCCGAAATTTCGGGGCGGAGACATCGAAGAGAAATCCGTTTATTACCGGCAGAATTATGCCCCAACCCAAACCCAAAACCAGCCCGAGACTGTAAAAACCAATTGGGCTAGTCACAATTCCTATCAACATGTAGCCAAATATTAACAAAATGAGTGACGCCATGAGCGAGATTTTTTTGTTGATTTTATCAAACAAGCGACCGGCGAAAATGCGCACCACCATTTGGGTCAAGGTTGAAACTGTAAAAAAATAACCTGGATTAGAAATCCCTATCTTGTCACCGAAACCTTTTAAATAAAAAAAGATTGCAGTGTAGGATGTCCACACGATCAGATTTATGGCAAGTAGTGTCCAGATTCGCTGATCCCTAAGATTTATGACAATTTCACTGAAGCTGAAAAGGTTTTCTTCATCTATGTCTGAGGTCCGGGGAGCTTTTAACAAAGCAATTAGAGGCAAATTGATCAACATCAATGCGGCTGAGATATTTATCACCCCGTCAAATCCCTGGAAATAGCCTGTCAATGGTTTCAGTAATGGTGGAACCAAGGCAAACGGCAAGAGAGAAATGACAGACAAGAGTCCAAAAGCCTGGGCGCTCTTATCCTTGGGGATAACAGACACGAGCCTGGTGGTAGCAGATGTGCTCGTTACGACGTATGCGGCGCCATGAATCACACGTGTGATCACCATACTCCAAAAACCGGTAGCAAAATTATAAAGAGTTAAGGAAGCAATCAAGAAACAACAACTTGTGAACATCCACTTTCTTGAATTCTGAACGGTAATCAATGGACTCACTATAGGCCGTACAATGAATGCTGTGAGTGAAAATGCGCCTATAAGGAACCCTATCCACATGGAGGGTATAGGAAGAGTTGACAAATAATCATGGAATTCAAAAAAGATTGCGAGATTGCAATAGGTAAAGAAAGCTATACCGTTTAAGGCTATGAATTCACGGTTTAACAGGCCTTTCGGTTGGGTCATAAAAAATGATTCCTGAAAAGCGCCGGGGTTGTGGCGCCAAACTCTCCTAAACTAGAGCTTTCATACTGATTATTTTAGTAGGCGCAACAGAATCCGCCAAGCGTCCTCACGTCGATAACAGGCGGTTTCTTGTTTGTCGTCGATGGGTTTAACGGATCCCTGAATCATATTCGTCAAAGACGCCTTTTAGGGTCAGCGGTTCGCCCACTAGAAAATGCTCTATTTTCTCGAATCTCAATACCGTCGGACCTACGTTTCCCCAAGCAAGTCGCATCTCTCATAAAGAGTTCGGTCAAGATGAAAATCCAGAATACTTAGACAAGCCATTATACTGTGATAACTTGTGGATTGAGAATCAAAAACCACCTGCAAGAAAAAGAAATGGTCCCGAAATAATGTGCAGCGGCATAAGTGATAAGCTGCTCTGGAATCAGACAGTAAAAAGGAGCAGTAGTCATGTCAAAGAGACCATAATTTTTTTCGAAGGGGGCCATTGTAAGCAAAGCGGATCTGAATTGAGGGCGAAAATCGAACGAAAAATTAATACTAACGAACGACATTAAGACACTAGCAGTATACTTAACCTATTGATAAAACACATATCAGGAATTTTATGGTCCGTTTGTCAGGCATGGTTCTTTCGTCCCACATCTCCTGTCAGATCTTTGTAACTCACACCAAATTCTGTCACTATATCTAACCAGCTAATTAGCCAAGGTGTTTTAAGAACATGGTCCCGCTTGGCGCAGTTGGTACGAAATGTGCTTCGTGTGTGGCAAGGGTTATACTATCTCCGTTGTCATAATCTGAAATGTTTTTTTGAGTACTCCGGACAAAGCTCAGCGCCTATCAAGGGTTTGATCGGGAAACCGCACGAGTCTTTAATTCTCAGATGCGGTTGAGAAGGGAGTGAGGATATGGGATCAATAGGAAACGAATTCGTTATTCGATCATTGATGACGTTCGCCCTGTTGCTATCCCTTGTGTATCTTGCCATGCCAGTGCCCCCGGTTGCCCTGAGTCCTCCTGCAGCGGCGCCCCCTGATCAAGAGTTAAAGGAATCCACTCGTGTACTGAAGCAACAGCAGAGGGCAGCTGAGCGCGCCCAGGAGAAGGCAATACTTCAGCGCCGTTTGGCCGGGCAATTTGCGAAACTACGAGTCCAGGCTATGGAGCGGCACGCAATAACAGACCAGTGGAAGAAGGCGCACTCTAGTGAACCCAACTCCTGGTCATCAATAGAAGCGAGAGGGGACGTTCAAAAAAGGCGCTTCCGCTGATGGTTATGTTTCTGATCCTAGAAATTGGATCTTTTTCACGGAACACGTGAACAATTTTTGAGGAAGGCAAGTCAAAAAGTTTATCAAACCTGAAGAAGAGGAGGAGGCATTTGACATGTTTGTAGTAATTATCAGTTTTCCACCGATCAAAGCAGGAAAAGACGCTGACTTTTTGGAGTGGTTTGCCTCGACAAATAAAACGTTTGCAAACTATAAGGGTTTTATTGGTCGCCGCCTTTTGAAGCCTGTGAAAGGCGCCAATTATACCGCCATTGTGGAGCACGAGAGTCAGGAAACCTTCTTGGCCATGCACAACAGTCCCGCCCACGACGATGCCAGCAAGGGGCTTGGAGCGTTGTTCGACGGGCACCCCTCTCCCGAGTTTTTTGAGGTGATCATCGGGTGAGAAGCGCCGAACAGGGAAAGATGCGGAAAGAGGCAAACGAGCGAAGGCAGGAAGAGCGGACATCTACTTCAACCATGTCGGTTCAGAATTATAGAGGTCACGACGAGCAATCCGCTGAGGGAGAAAACCTATGAAGTATCCTATCTTCCGTGCCGGTGAGATCCTGGATATGGCCATCCAGATAGAGCGTCAGGGGATAAGATTTTATGAAGTGTGCGCATCATCAGCATTGCAGCAGGACGTTTTGGAGGTCTTCCGGCGCCTGATAGAGCAAGAACGTCTACATGTCGATATCTTTTCTCGTATGAAGGCAGGACTCGTCGATTACCCGCTTCCTGAAACGTACACAGGGGAAATGCGCAGCTATGTGGATAGCCTCGTTCGGGATCAGGTATTTTACCAGCCGGCAGAAGCCTTTCGGAATGCCTCCGACATCAAAGATCCGTTCAAGGCCATCGAGTTCGGTGTTGGCTTTGAGAAACGCTCAATACTCTTTTACTCCGCCATCAAAGAAGTGATTCGTGATTCCGAGACCAAAGTAGTTGACGATGTGGTTAACCAGGAACATGGTCACATCCGATGGCTCCTTCGGTTACGCCAAGAATTGGGGCAAGGACAGACCGAACAAGAGCAAGAGTAAGGAGGGGGCATGCAAACCTATGTAGTCTCACAGGAAGATTGGAGTCTTTTCCTGGATCGTATCATGGAAGATTGGACGGTCGTTGGGCCAAGGCAGAGGCCGGATCAGCCAGGGTTTCACTATTTCGATCAGGTGAAAGGTCCGCTGGATCTGACGCTAGACTACACAACCACAACGATCCCCCCAAAAAAAGTGTTTTTCCCTCCGACAGAGAACCTGTTCCGCTTCACTGAGAGCAATCCGCCGTCGATAGACGTCGTCTGCGAGACAACCCCGTTCCTTCTCATCGGTGTTCATCCTTGCGATCTGGCGGCAATAGACGCTTTAGACGCTGCATACTCATGTCCCCCAGCCGAGATGCGATGGGCCGTACAAAGAAAACGAGCAACCATTATCGGCATTGATTGCCTACCTGATGAGTATTGTTTTTGCGCTTCAATCGGAACCAGCGAATCCCGGAAAGCCTGCGATCTCTTTCTGACACCGATCGATGGCGCCTATTTCATCGAGATACACACGGCGGTCGGTGAAAAGACGCTGAAAACTGCCCGAAAAGTTCCGACGCAGGCCCGGCACTTGGAAGAAGTCAAGCGCTGGCGTTCGGAAAAAGTTGCACGTACAACCGCTTCGTTGGATTCGCCGATTGCCGAATTTGCAGACATTCTTGACCGTGGTGGGCTGACACCCGTATGGCAAGAGGTTGCGTCACGGTGTTACAGTTGCGGATCGTGCAACACAACCTGTCCCACCTGTTTCTGTTTCAGCATCGACGACGAATTCGACCTGACGCTTGCAGCCGGTGTACGAAGACGTTCGTGGGATTCCTGTCAACTGCTGGAGTTTGCTCTTGTTGCAGGCGGACACAACTTTCGTGGAGAACGTTGGCAACGGGTGAGGCACCGTTGGCACAGGAAATTCCTATATCTGTACAGGAGGTTGGGGCGTCCTTATTGCACCGGTTGCGGTCGATGCAGCCGGGCGTGCGCCGCAGACATCAATATAGTGGATGTTTCCAATCAACTCATAAGCTATTCCCAAAATGGGGGTCACAATGCCTGAAAGTGTCTCCAAGAGACCCGATATAGGCCAAGGTGTGTTCTATAAGCCGGAATTGGCGAAAGTCGTCAGGGCATACCAGATGAGACCCACTGAAGCTTTCCTGGAAATAGAACTAGCTGACGGCCGCCCATTGAACCACCAGCCCGGACAATTCGTCATGGTATCCGTATTCGGCCACGGCGAAGCCCCGATATCAATTTGCTCTTCTCCGTCTCAGGAGGAAAGCTTTGAAATCTGCGTCAGGGCAGTGGGCAATTTGAGTAGAGCCGTCGACGCTGTGTGCGCTGGCGATTGGCTCGGCATCAGGGGGCCCTACGGCCGAGGCTTTCCGGTCTCTGAGATGAGAGGTCTAGACGTCCTTGCCATCGCTGGGGGCATCGGTTTGGCTCCTCTCAGGTCTCTCATAACGTACGTGCTGGATAACCGCGAAGATTACCGCCGGCTCATCGTGGTTTACGGCGCAAGAAGCCCTTCCACGCTTCTTTTTCAGGATGACCTGGAGCAGTGGTCCAAGGCTCCGGACGTGACGGTTTACATTACCGTGGATCAACCGGATGACACATGGAAGGGGAGAACGGGCGTACTAACATTGCCTCTTCGAGAAATCGAATTTAATTCCGGCAAGGGCATGGTGGTCGCAGCAGTCGGGCCACCCGTGATGTACCGATTTGTTGCGATGGAATTGCTTGGAAGGGGACTGAGCGAGGATCAGATATACTTCTCGCTGGAAAGGCAATTCAGATGTGGGATCGGGAAATGCGGTCACTGCCAGCTTAATGACGTCTATGTATGTCAGGACGGACCGGTATTCCGCTATTCTGAACTCCTGGGCCGCACGGAAGCCGTGGAAGCTTGGGCGCCTGAAAAGGATCAGGATTAGGGCTTGCAAGGGAGCAATCTCATGAAGGGACGTATCAAGCCTCGTGTAGCTTTCTTCGACTTCGCCTGTTGCGAAGGGTGTCAATTGACTGTTCTGCAGCTTGAAGAAAAGCTGCTGGAAATCCTCAATCATGTGGAAATAGTGGCCTGGCGAGAGGTCATGACAGATGAAAGCCAAGACTATGACATAGCTTTTTGTGAAGGAAGTATAACGAGACATGAGGATGTAGACCGCATAAAACGCATTCGAGACACAGCCAAGACCCTCGTGTCTCTCGGAGCGTGCGCCAGCATCGGTTGCCACAATGCGCTGAAAAACACTAGACCAATGGAAGAGATGCTCAAAGTTGTATACGGCAGTGAGTGGCGCCACTTCGACACCATGCCTGCACGCCCGATTACTGCGGTTGTCCCCGTTGATTATCAGATTCAAGGATGTCCTGTCAGCTTGCCTGAATTCTTGACAGTATTCAAACACATCATCACAGGACAAACCTATTATCCGCCAAATCAGCCGGTGTGCGTAGAATGCAAGCTTAATGACCATCTCTGCGTGTACGAGAAAGGTGAGGTGTGCATTGGACCGCTCACCCGCTGCGGATGCAATGCGATCTGCACCGCCTACGGGGATCCATGCCGGGGATGCCGTGGCTTCATGGATCAGGCCAACCTCGAAGCCACAGCGATGGCTCTCTCTCGTGAACGGCTCCACTCGATTATGGATGTGGTAGCGAAAAAGCATCCTCTCACAGCAGAGGAAATCCTGGATAAATTCTCGATATATAACAATTGGCCGGAATTGGGACGTAAGGAGTTTTCCAGTAATGGCGAAGGACGCTCAGATCAAATTGCGCCACATGACAAGGGTTGAGGGACACGGCGATATCATCGCTGAGATTAAAGACGGCAGTCTGGTGGATGTTAGATTTGCCGTAGTTGAAGCGCCACGTCTCTTTGAAGCGTTCCTGGTGGGACGGACCTATGACGAGGTTGTTCATTGTGCGCCCAGGATTTGCGGAATCTGTTCGGTTAGCCACAAGTGCGCTGCCCTGAAAGCAACCGAAACTGCTCTGGGTGTAGAAGTCACCGAGCAGACGCTTTTGCTGCGGCGGCTCGCTTTTCACGGAGAAGTTATAAGCAGTCATGTTTTGCATATCTACTTTCTGGCGGCGCCTGACTTCTTCGGTGTCTCCAGTGTATTTCCACTAGTTGAAAGCGCTCCGGACGTCGTGCGGCGAGCTATGCGCATGAAAAGGCTCGCATACGACCTGTGCGACGTTACGCTTGGAAGGCATACACATCCGGTAGCGATGACTATCGGTGGTTTCAGCTTTGTACATTCGGAGAAGAGGCTCGGCGCGATGAGAGATCGCCTGGTGGATGGCCTGGAAGATGTAAAGGATACCGTAAAGCTGTTCAAGACCGTAGATTACCCTAAATTCGAGCGTGAAACCGAGTACGTTTCCCTCAGGAGCCCCACGCGCTACGCCTTTTATGATGGTGACCTGTTCTCCAGCGACGGCGAATGCGTGCCAGCCAGCAGGTACCGCGATTACATCCATGAGCAGATTGTTCCTTATTCCACCGCCAAGCACGCTTCCTGGCGCCGGCCGCAGTACATGGTGGGAGCATTGGCTCGTGTCAATAACAACCACGACCAACTCAGTTCTCTCGCCTTGGAGGCCGCCCATGAACTGGGAATTACCGCGCCATGCTTCAATCCGTTTGCCAACACTCTCGCGCAGATTGTGGAATGCGCCCATTGCCTGGAGGACAGTATTCACATTATAGACGTGCTACTTGAGCGGGGAATAAGGGCCGGAGAAGAGCAGGCTGCGGTTTCGCCACGTGAAGGAAGAGGAGTAGGAGCTGTAGAGGCCCCTCGCGGCACTCTGTTTCACGAGTATGAATACGGCGAAAATGGCAAATGCCTGACGGCTAACCTGGTTATTCCCACCGCACAAAACCTGGCAAACCTCGAAGCGGATATGCGAGCGTACGTGCCTGCGATTATCGAACAAAGCAAGGAATCCATCACCCATCAGTTGGAAATGCTGGCACGAGCCTACGATCCTTGTATTTCCTGCTCTACACACATGATTTTGGCTAGGTGAAGTTTGAAACGATCCATTCTTGTTTCGCACTGAACGTTACGCATCGGAGACGACCTCCCTGCATCTGGGTACCATAGATAATTATATGAATAAGGAGGCGGACTATGGATTGGCAAACTCTCATCAGTTTCCCAGTAGTGATGTTTGCGGTAGCCGGCTTCTTTTTCCTGGCGCGAACGCTATGGTCGATATGGCGGGCGAAACTAATATAGAAATAATTCTATGATTTCCCTGAGGCGCACTTCACCGACCGGGGTTGTCTCAGGCCCATGATTGCCTTAGCTATTGTTAATTTTTTGACCGCGAACTTGTCTCACTCCATTTCTGCAAGGGCTACCGCAGCCTGTATAAGAGACAAATGGGTTAACGCCTGGGGGAAATTTCCGAGCATCTCATTGGAAATAGTGTCGTATTCCTCTGAAAACAGACCCAGGTCGTTGCCGGTAGCCAAGGCACGCTCAAAGACCTCGCTGGCGTGGTCTCGTCGGCCCTGACGAGCCAGGCATTCCGCAAGCCAGAAAGAGCAGGGCAGGAAAACCCCCTCAGAGCCCGGCAACCCATCGTCGTAGGGGACATAGCGGCGGAGCAGACCGCCTTCTTCTAGCTCCTCCCACACAGCGTCGGTGGTACGGATCATGCGTTCGTCATTGTAATTCACGAAATCACAGCCTGGGAGCAAAAGCAGGGACGCATCCATAACGTGATGATCAAATGCCTGCGCAAAAGCTCCCCGATTCGAGTCGTAGCCTTTTGTTTCAACAGCCAGGCGCACCTGGTTTCGTGTTTCTTTCCATTTATCCAAAGGGGCTTGGCGACCAGTTTCCTCAGCCAACTTGATTCCACGATCCAGGGCGTTCCAGCATTTTACTTTGGAGTATACGAAATGACGGGGCTCACCGCGCAGTTCCCAGATGCTACGGTCCGGGCGCTGCCAGGACCCGACGACAGTATCTACCACTTCAACAAGAAACTCCCAGTAATCGTCGTCAGGGGATTCTCCCCGGTTGTGCCATCGGTACGCGAGATCCAGCAGGTCACCGTAGGTATCCAATTGACTCTGTCGCCAAGCGTCGTTCCCCACACGTACGGGCTTGGAGCCACGATACCCTTCCAGTCTTGCTATTTCGTTTTCAGGGAGCCAGCGTTCCCCTCCAAGCCCGAAAACTATCTGGAGTTGGTCGGCGCTCGCTGCGCTCCTTTCAATAAAGCGGCGAAACCCGTTGGCCTCTTTCACATGGCCGACTTCCGCCAAAGAATTCACCGTGAAGCAGGAATCGCGAATCCAGGAGAAGCGATAGTCCCAGTTACGGCAACCACCCTGATGTTCAGGTAACGAAGTAGTTGCCGCTGCGGCTATGGCCCCGGTGGGCGCATTGGTGAGACCCTTGAGGATCATGGCGGACCGCTTGGTCTGGCCCCAATATTGGCCTTTGAATCTGCCCTTGTTACACCAGGAGCGCCACCACGAGATAGTCCCTTCCAGGCGGCGGCTCAGTTCGTCTTCGTCCGGAATCTCCACCAGCCCTTCGTCAATGTCCTCCGGCTTGCTGAACATGATAGATAGATAGGCCCGTGATCCTTTCTTCGTGACACATGAGCCCTCCAGCTTATGGCGATATTTCAGTTCCAGATGAGCGTTGCCAGAGATCACCAGTCCGTGGCTGCCGCCGATGGCGAGGAAATTCCCACTGTTGTCTTTGCGAATCCAAGGTTTCACCGCTCCATAGCCAAAACGGGGTTCTACCTCGATCCTAAGTTCCACCGTCCCTTTCACTCCATCTATAGACCGTAGAATCTGCTGATACGGCTCATGTTGGCCTCCCTCGCGCATGGTGAAGCAGTCGCGGACTCGGGCTTCGCCATCGTCTGTAATAAAGGTAGTTTCGAGAATCATCGAGGAGTCCAGGTATTGTCGTGTCGCCTCGAATTTTTTCACTGGGACAATCTGACAGTATCCCCCGTCGCGCCAGTCTAGAATGCGGCCGAAGCAACTTGCGGAGTCCATTCTCGGCATGCAGAGCCAATCAATAGACGCAACGCTCGATACCAGTGCGCATGAGTGGCAGTCTGCTATAAATCCGTAATCGGCTATGGGTGGGTATACGTTGGTGGTCATTTGCAGAATGTTCCCAATCCTTTCTACAGCGAACCAAGATGGCAACCTTTTTCAACAATCGGAAGAGGTTGTTTTGTCGGTTACTTGATCCGGAGTTACACGGCTGTCCTGACATTTGTATAGTCTTCGGACCGCTAACCTGTAAAGAAATATCCTGAAAATCGGCGTTGATTTTCTGCCCTTTTCTGCTGGGAAATCAGTCCTTTCTATAAACCCTCTTCGGCATTTGCCGGTAAATGGTCTGCGAGCTGAATGACCGACTTTAGGAAACTCCCAGGCTATGCTTATAGACCACATCGCCTACTATACGAGGCCTGTCTTGAGTTTGCGTATACCCAAATTTATCCTTAATATATAAAAATGGCTCATTAGAGCCCCGTGGCGCAATGTCTTTAACAAAGGTCCAGAATGGGACTTTGTGAACCTTAGGTCCCATGAGAACGCTGAGACCTGATTACAGATCATTAACCATGGTCCGTTAGCCCATCATTGTTGAAGGAGGGATTAATATGATAAATCAGACAGATCGCGACGGAACAACGGAAACGCTCATCAAAGAGATTGACGCACAAATAGAAGAGTTAACGCAATGCGCTAGAGACGCGGCGCCTGAACTGAGAAAAGAATGCGAAGACAAAATTAGCTCACTGATTGCCAATCGCGAGGGTATTAGGCGTGGGTTGTTGCGGCTTAACGAAGCGGGGGAATTATGCTCATCGTGTCCGTCGGAGGAAGCTGCGCATGGTGGTAAGGGTCCTCGGAATTGAACCCATGTCAAGGGGGATCTAGGCACGACTTTGCGTGTGGCGGCGCCACGAGAATCCAGAACGAGTTGAGACAAATGGACAGTTTTGCCCCAGTTGTCCCCACCATTCACAAGACGCTAGTCAAACAACCGGTTTGGCGTCCCCCGAGACACAGGAGAATGACAATGTTATCTGAATCGGACAGATGCTTGAAAATGGTGGCTGCGGCCCTGGAAGACGAAGAAAAGGGCATGGCGCTCTATGAGAACGCTGTCGCCGTCTGTAATCTCGAGTTGGCGACGGAAATATTTCAGATGCTTCTCGCGCAAGAACGGGATCACATTAAGCGACTCAAGGCGATTTACAGTTCTCTTCAAAGTGGAGAGGCTTGGTCGGATCTATGGAAGTACGAGAACGTAGAAGACGAGGACTTGAGAGAGTTTTTTGAGGATAAAATAACCCAGTCAGTACACAAAATCAAGGCCAAGAGTGGAGATTTACAGACGCTAGAGATAGGAATCACTATGGAGCAGGAATCCATAGAATTCTATGAAAACCATCTTGAGAACGCCACGGATCCATTGGAAAGAGAGTTTTTGACGTTCTTGATTGACCAAGAGCGGGTTCATTTTGCCGTTCTTCAAGATTTGAAGCTATTTTTCAGTGATCCGGAATCCTGGTTTATTGAAAAGGAGCGTCACGCAATGGACGGGGCTTGAATTGGTTCAATCCGAGGGGATACATAAGTAATTGAAAGCCCAATAGGAGAAGCCGCTAAATGTGTGTCCAAACGTGTCTCCGGACGACTTTGGAGGATAACACCCTGAATGCGTTTGAGAGACACGGTTGGGTAAATCGTTAGATCGCACAGTCGTTTTACCGAAGGCAAGAAAACCCGTGATAAGAACAAAGCGGATTTATGATGCCCCGTCGCGGAATGATGGCTATAGAGCACTGGTAGACAGACTATGGCCACGGGGTATAAACAAAGAAAAAGCCTGCATTGACATATGGCTGAGAGATTCTGCTCCCAGCGATGAATTGAGGAGGTGGTTCAACCATGATCCTCAAAAATGGGGTGATTTTAAAAAGAGATATTTTGCCGAGTTAGAAACTAAACAGGGTATATTAGACCCTGTCATTGAAAGGCTCGAGGAAGGGGTGACCCTTCTTTTTGGCGCGAAAGACGAGCAACACAATAATGCCGTGGCATTAAAAGAATATTTGGAAAAGAAAGTGGAGGTGACCGATGAAACAAGCATGGATTGAGTTGTCGACAGTAGATGAGAAGGTCCAGGCCTTTGTCCCTGCGCCGCTGCCACCATACCCACCCGTTGGGTGGGCGCCGAAATTGAGCGGCGTTGTGCGGGAGATTGCCGCTCAGAATCTAAACTGAAATTTCCCCCTTAGTTAAAGAACTTTTCCGGGACAAAATCGGTCCCTCTAGTTTCCACCATACTTATAGCTTCGGTGGGACATGTAACCTGACACAGACCGCATCCCATGCATTTGCTCGCGTCCACAAAGGTCGGTTCATTTTCCTCTGCGACTATAGCCCCAAAGTAACATCTGTCGACACATGCGCCGCACGACGAACAAAGATCCGGATCAACCTTGGCTGCGAATCGGCTTGGTTCTATTACACTGATGCTGTGTTTAATGAGTATAGGCATGGTCTGGCAACAACAAGGGCAGCAGTTGCAGATAAACTGATCGACATTCTGTTTATTCATGACGACATGGATTAAACCGTCTTCTTCCGCTTTCCGGACTATATCAAGGGCCTCTTCCTTGTTTAATCGTCTGCCGGTTCCACGGGCTATATTGTATTCGGCCCCTTTGTTTATCTGGAGGCACGCTTCCAGGGTTCTGTCACATTTGTGAGCGGTAAGGCGGCAAGTGCATTTTGTGACAGATATCACATTAGCCTTTTCGATAATTTCACTTACATCTTCAAAAGCCAAAACATGCGTTTTCGCCTGAATTGTAACCCCCACCGGAATAACCCTTGTGAAGGGACGAGGGAACATTTTGTTGAAATTCTTTGCAATTTCAGGCCACTCGAGTTCCATGAATTCCTGCCATACATCGAGGAATTCCTGGGGAGCTTCGGGCCACAGAATAGACGCGTCATGGAACTGAATAAGGTCCCGAGACATTTTGTACTTCGGCGGATCTGATTTGCCGGAAGGGAATACCACTCCTTTAATAAATAGAGTGTGTAACATTGAGGAAACTTCAGATTCCGTCAAATTTAACTTTTCTGCTACCTCAGGAGGAGTCCCAGGTAACGCCAGAAGCAGTTGAGCTTCCTTCGGATCAGCTATGATCTGGAAGAGTTTCGCTATCCTTTCCGATTGACCCAGGCCGATTCGAGTCGCCAGTTCACCGTATATAGATTCCATTACTAAACCCCTTATGTAGACTTTCGAGGCCCCAAACAAAAAAGGATACCGGAAGAACCCTGTAACCTCTCTCGATAACTGTTAGCTGTGAGAGAATTTGAACCCCTCGGGTTAGGACACCGGAAAATTGGTCATCTCCCTTGCCCGGAGCGCATACACCTTCGTTTTGAATACCAATATATCATGACCAAGTCAATTTGTTCCGGCAGAAGAAGGGCATCCGATCTTGAGAGCCAAATCGCTACCATGTGACAGGCTGACAAACAACTGCGCAGCTCAAAATATTCAACCAGGGCATTCTATCGAGCGGTTTATCTAAAACACTAAAAGAAACAAAAAACTTTATGTTGAAACATTTTCAAATTCGAATCCCACGAGCGTAAAAATAATGGAATAGCGGCATTATAGCGGCTGCAACCCGCGTAGGTGGAACGAGCCCAACGATTTGCGGATCTGAACAGACCATCCGGAAACTCTTCTTCAGCGTTCGGATAATCCGTAGGGGCAAATTGTTTAAGTTCATTTTCATAGATCCAGACAACATCGCCAACCCCCTGCTTTATTCCGACGACATTGAAATTATATCCTGTTTTTCCATCCACATCTTTCAGAAAACGCTCGCCATTCCAGTAACCTGCGGCATAACCTCTTTTCGTAGCGCGGGAATCGGCCATTAAAAACATATAGGCCATACCCGGTTCCGCGCCAACGCAGTCTACGTTCCAGAGATCAACTAGATCCGGTCCTAGAGTGTAGATCCCCAGATCATAAGCATCGGGAGCAGTTTCGTGCGTTTCACCATCCCAGAAGGCCGCAGGGCATGGAATCCTCAGAGCTTGTTGCGCCCATCGTGACGCTGCCAGCATAGTGCCTTGAGCCGAGTTTTCCCGGCGCCCCACATTAAACTGACCGTATTCTTTTAAGACATCCGAACTGACATTATGTAGAGCTAATGGCATGTCTAACTCCTCCCCGTTTGTGTCAAGAAAATCGATCAACATGTTCAATAATCGCGCATACGATTTTGAATATCACAAAACCGTTTATAGTGAGTCCTCAAACCGGTCTCTTAATCCGTTTCTCTTGTTTCCAATCTCTCTATGGGGCCAAAGGGGCTTTGTCTCTCAACATTGCCTACCATACTGTTTTTGAATGCTTTTTCCAAAGACCCTCTTGATTCTGGAAAAAAAACTTTATACGCATTGGGAGTTGGCGCCTTCCCGGGTCATTCGCGAGAGGCATCGCAAAAAGTATTTGGAGTTTCGGACACAAATGATACAGTAATGTCCTCCCTAAGGGATCATCCGAAAATTAGAGAATGAATAGGGGAAACATAGTTGATTTTCATTTCACAGGTTCGCCCAGGGGAAATTCAAGGCTCTGATTCTCGTAATCTGTCAAAGAATTTAAGGTCACAGGGAGGAATGGCCAATGACAAGACACGTCATCATCGGCAACGGTATTGCAGGGATAAGGGCGGCGGAGACGATACGTTCGATGAAGCCGCTGGAAGAGATCTTCATTATCGCAGGAGAGTCGTTTCCTCCATACTCCCGGCCCATGATCAGCCTGCTACTGGAAGGAAAAATTGAACCTGACCGCCTCCCTATTCGTCTGCCGAATTTCTATTCAAGCCTGAATATCAACGCAATAACCGGGGAAAAGGTTGTCTCAATTGATGTTGATAGGAGGCGACTTGCCACTGATCAGGGAAAAGACCTCGAATATGATCAATTACTCATAGCAAGTGGAGCTGAGCCCAGACCGTTAAAGGCGCCGGGGGCGGAACTTGAGGCTGTCAGTTGCATGCGATCCGAAGCCGATGTTCGAAAAATTGTTCAGGCCCTTTCGGGCGCCAAAAACGCCCTGGTTCTGGGTGGAGGGCTAGTGGGCTTTAAGGCCGCATACGCTCTAATGCGTCGTGGAGTCAAAGTCACAATGTTGATCAGTTCATGCTACCCACTCTCAATGCAGGTCGACGCGCCGGCAGGTCAGATGATTCTTGATGAGTTGGTGGCCAATGGGCTGGAAGTCAAAGTGGGAATCGACGTCATTGCATTCGAGGGAAATGGCCGGGTCAGAGAAGCCCATCTTTCGGATGGAACATTCATGGAATGCAGTCTGGCAATTATTGGGAAAGGCGTTGTTCCGAGCATGAGTTTCGTCCCCGGGATAAAATTCAGACAGACCTTGGAATAGTTGTGGACGACCACCTGCAGGACAAATGTGCCAGGGATTTTTGCTGCAGGGGATGTAGCGCAGGCCATGGATGTTGTCAGGAAACAGACCTGGGTTAACGCCATCTGGCCGGTAGCCGCGGAACAGGGATATGTAGCCGGGGCCAACATGGCCGGTAGGCAAGTGTCGTACCAGGGCTCACTCGGACGAAACGTAATGCGTGTCTTTAATATGGATGTATTGACTGGAGGTATCATCAATCCGTCAATGGACAGTGGATACAGTATCCTGAGCCATATAGATCAAGGCCGCAAGACTTACAGAAAGGTTGTGCTCAATGGAGATATTCCCGTGGGGCTGGCCATGATTGGGGGCATTGAGCAAGGAGGAGTGATCCTTGCGCTTATCCAGCGCCAACAACCACTATCAGTCAACCCGGAACTTCTTTTGGAGCCCTGTTTTAATTTCGCAACCCTGATGACCTGAGTGAATCGAGGAAGGAGGTAAACTGAATGAAACAGGTGTTGATACACCCGGAACGATGCGTAGGTTGCATGCAATGCATGGTCGCCTGCGCAGTCTCTCATTCCAGGACCAAGAGCTTGTTTGGGGCGATTCTGGAGCAACCCAGGCCACGTTCCAGGATTCATGTGGGCATAGGTCCCGCCAATTCCGGCTTCCCTAACAGATGCCGTCACTGTAACCCGGCCCCTTGCCTTGCAGGCTGCCTTCCTGGCGCCATATTCAGGGAGGAACGTTCCCAGACTGTCTTCATTGATCCGGACAAATGCATCAATTGCGGATCATGCGCAATGGCTTGTCCATTTGGTGTCTTACGTTTTCACTGCGATTACTCCGCTCCACCTAACAAGGCAGTGGCTGTCAAATGTGACAACTGTTATGAGAGGCAGTCTAAGGGGCTAATCCCGGCCTGTGTGGAAACCTGCAAGGTAGGCGCTCTGACTTTCGAAGAAATGGACGAGGCGCTGAGACGTAAAACCAATGAAGTCAGCCGCTCTATACTCGAGGGCGGCGAACAATCCAGCGCAGGGTCACCGACTTACAATCTGTTGAAAAGGGCCAAGAAGGCCCAGACTGAACTTCGCCGTTCCAAGTGATGGTCAAGAGGAGCGATAAAATGAACAATATGGACAAGAAATTTGAAGAATACACTATATGTAAAGACGGTCAAATCATGTTGGCCAAAGCGGCGCGGGACCAGGTTGAGACTGTTTGGGATCGTTACGGGAGCCAGCAGCCCCAATGCGGTTTCTGCGAAATGGGGCTCTCTTGCCGTATTTGTATGATGGGGCCATGCCGGATTGACCCGTTTGGTGAAGGACCGCAGCGCGGTGTATGTGGCGCTGACGCTGATATTATTGTGGCCAGGAACCTGGGTAGGATGATTTGCGCGGGGGCCGCAAGTCATTCTGATCACGGCAGAGACCTCGTTGAGGTTCTTGCAAAAGTCGCCGAAGGGAAAGCGCCCGGTTATTCTATCAAGGACCCGGCGAAACTGCGCCGCGTCGCAGTGGAGTATGGAATCACGATCGAAGGTAAAGACGATCTGACTCTTGCCGGTGATCTGGCAAACGCATTACAGGAAGACTATGGGACCAGAAAGTCAGCCCTGACACTGCTGGCCAGGGCGCCCGAAAAGAGAAGGGCTTTATGGGATAAAATTGGGGTGACGCCGCGAGGGATCGACCGTGAAACATCGGAGATGATGCATCGCACCCACATGGGTGTTGACAATGATTGGGTAAGTATACTCCTGCACGGCATGAGAAACGCCTTGTCCGACGGATGGGGTGGTTCCATGATCGCTACGGAAGTGTCCGACATTCTTTTTGGAACACCGCAACCGGCTCAGAGTACCCGTGAACATGGGTGTCCTGAAGGAAGATCATGTAAATATAATAGTTCACGGACACAACCCTGTAGTATCGGAGACAATCGTCGCCGCATGCCAGTCGCCGGAAATGATCAGGCTCGCAGAGGAAAAAGGGGCTAAGGGGATCAACCTGACAGGGGTATGTTGTACAGGTAATGAGCTAATGATGCGCCACGGAGTCCCCATGGCCGGAAACCATCTAATGACAGAACTGGTTTTGGCGACAGGCGCAGTGGAAATGATGATTGTCGATTATCAGTGTATCATGCCTGCCATAAGCCAGGTTGCGGCCTGTTACCATACCAGGATGATCTCCACTTCAGACAAGGCGAAATTCCCGGGTATGGAACACCATGAATTTTCTCCTGAAAACGCATACGACAAGGCTAACAATCTCGTAAAGATCGCCATAGAGAACTTCGTTCGCAGGGATCCGGAAAAAGTCCTGATCCCGGTAAAACCTCAGGAAGTCATTGGGGGAATGTCCGTTGAGGCGATCCTCGGAGTTCTCGGTGGAACGCCGACGCCGCTGATTGAGGCTATAAAGGCCGGTAAGATCCGGGGAGCTGTCGGCATAGTGGGTTGCAACAACCCACGGATCAAACAGGATTACGGACATGTTGGTCTTGCCAAGAGGCTCATTGCCAATGACATTCTGGTGCTCGACACTGGCTGTGTGTCAGTGGCGCTCGCCAAGGCTGGGCTTAAAACCATGGCTGCCCTCGACCTGTGCGGTCCGGGGCTCAAGGAAGTCTGCGCAGCTATAGGAGCGCCCCCTGTGCTTCATGTAGGAAGTTGTGTGGACAATGTGCGCATCCTGGTCCTGGTCGCTGCCCTGGCAAATTCGCTTGGGTGCGACATAAGTGACCTCCCTGTGGCGGGCTCGGCTCCGGAGTGGTACTCAGAGAAAGCGATCACCATCGGATGCTATTTTGTGGCTTCCGGTGTTTTCACGCATCTGGGGCCTATGCCCCCAATAACTGGAAGTCTTAATGTGGTCAATCTCCTGACACAAGGTCTCAACGATGTCGTTGGGGCTACATTTGCCGTAGAACCTGATCCGGAGAAAGCGGCGAAGATCATAATGAGTCACATTGAAAGTAAACGTAAAGCCTTGGGACTTGATTTCAGAGAAGTCTAAGGTCAACCGGAGTGTAATGGAGTGTTATTCGAAGGCAGTTAATCGGCGGGCACAGCCCGCCCAACGCTACCCGCCATGTCATCTCGATCGAGCGTAGCGACGAGAGATCTTAGCGAGACGGCGAAAAGGTATTACTATCAAGGCTCCAGTGTCTAAGCCGCCTGATTGGATTTCGCCCTCCGGTCGAAATGACATCCGGGTCAGTGAATACCCGATAGTCTTTACGTAGGTCGGTCTGTGGCCGACAATTGGCGTCTTCAGTAGGATGGGCGTCCCTGCCGATCATTGGCGCCATGCATCTCCGATTCGCTCTGCCGGTGGCAATTTACGCCGTTCACAAATCTCATATTTCGTAAGATAGGGCAAGATTAGCATGTAGAAGGATGGACACCGCCAATGAAAAAGGCTACAGGAAAAATCCTGTAACCTTATTATGTCGTTGATAGCGGGGGAGAGGATTTGAATGAAACCCTGACCTTTGCGTTATGAGCGCAAGAAATGCGCATTGTTCCCATTGTTCTTAGTTAACGCTGGGTTGTTTCTTTATTAATGATAACAGGCTGTTGAATTGTCTAGGTTGTTCTGGGTTCTCATTGAATGGCAGCGCTGTTAGCCACCAATATAGACACCATAAATCGACTACTCTTCCATCTGTGTACGTTCATCGAACCACTCATAATTGTGATCTTTCAAAACCCAAAACGATTTAGCGCCATCTCAGAAACAATAGAAGCATTCTTAGAACACCTTGGGTCGCAAATTTGTGACCTTTATGTGAACCACGTTTGTGGGTACAAGCCCACGGTAATTAATATATTTGGCAGCGTTCAAGCCTAGCCCAGCATGTAATGGCTCGAGTCTCAGTCATGCAGAAATCTAAATAGATTTTTCCCAACCTTGCCCAAAGTCTGCAAGCGGCCTGACATCCTTGATCTCAAAAGTCAGCGCAGCGTATATCATTTTGTTGGCTGCTTCCGGCCCGACTTTTTCAGCAATAGCTGCTCGTATTTGATCGAGTTTCTGCCCGGAAGTCTCATGTTCTTTCATTTCCACATAAATACGAACGCCTTTCCAATCCGTAACGGTTTTGCCGGGTTCCATAATTAAAAACACCCCATGGGGATTTTCCAGTAGATTTGAATACGAACGATTTTTCCCGGTACCCATTACGATGGTTTTTTCATCGACCATACGAGGTGATCCAAAATATGCGCAATCAACATTCCCTTTGGTGTCTGCCGTACTTAGTGTCCCTAATCTAGGTTGCTTATTAAAGTATTCCACAAGATTCTTTGACATTGGCAACTCCTTCTATTCTGCAACAACTGATAGATTTCCATTTCGAGTGTACCATCTGGGCTGGTGTTTATGCAAACATCGAGGCACTCCTGATCCACCTGACCATTCTTCCGGTCGGGGCGACCATGGCAGCCCAGGATATCCGTTGTAAAATAAACCTTACTGGCGGGTCGCCTTCCCCCTCTGAATAACAAAGGGGAGCGCATCATTACCGCCCCCCTTCCTTTTCCCCTTTCAGTCACCCTTGGGAGTCTGCAACATCTCCATGACTTGGTCGATTGTGAAACTTGCGGCCTTTTGCCTCGGGGGGAAGTCCTTAAACGTTCCCAAGAAGTTGGCAACATAACTCTGAGCAGGGAGTAGCAAAAATGCGTGGTCCAGGTACCAGTCCCAGTACGTATTCGAAGTGACACTCGCCCTTTCATACGGATCCAGACGAAGGTTGAAGAGCCACGGAATACGTGTCTTCACGAAAGGCTCACCCCAAACGGCCAGGGTGCCGGGTGCTCTCTGTTGAGCAAAAACGACTTTCCAGTTGTCATAGCGGAGCCCGGTCAAATCGCCGTCGTCGGAGAAATAGAAAAACTCTTCTCTGGGGCCTTTACCCTCTTTACCAGTCAGGTACGGAAGGAAGTTGTAGCCGTCGAGATGCAGCCTTGTAAGTCTTGTCTCCGACCTTATAGCCCTTCAGCAAGTTCTCCTTTACGTCTGGCATTCCCGCTGCGGCCACCAAGGTAGGTAGCCAGTCCATGTGTGACATGATGTCGTTGGAGACCGAACCGGGCTTGATCCTAGCAGGCCAGCGGACCATCGCCGGTACACGGTACGCTCCCTCCCAATTGGAGTTTTTCTCATTACGGAATGGCGTCATGGCAGCGTCGGGCCAAGAATTCATATGGGGTCCGTTGTCAGTGCTATAGAAGACTATAGTGTCATCAGCAAGGCCCAAATCATCAATCTTTTTGAGCACGGTACCAACATTCTTGTCGTGGTCGATCATGACATCGTTGTAGATTCCCTGCCAACGCCCAGCCTGTCCAATACTCTCCGGCTTGGCGTGAGTGCGGAAGTGCATGTGTGTGAAATTCACCCAAACAAAGAACGGTTTACCCGCTTTGTGTTGCTTCTCGATAAACTCCGCCGAACGAGCGGCGATGTCATCATCGATGGTTTCCATCCTCTTCCTGGTAAGCGGCCCTGTGTCTTCGATTTTCTGCTTGCCGTCCGGTAGAGCAAAGCTGTGGATAACGCCTCGAGGGCCGTACTTCTTGCGAAACGCCGGATCCTTAGGATAATCGGGATGCTCAGGGTCCTCTTCGGCGTTCAGATGATAAAGGTTTCCGTAAAACTCATCGAATCCGTGATTGGTAGGTAGGAACTCGTCTTTGTCACCCAGATGGTTTTTCCCGAATTGCCCGGTCGCGTAGCCGAGTGGTTTGAGCAGCTCGGCAATCGTCGGATCTTCCTTACGAAGACCGAGGTCCGCTCCCGGCATACCGACTTTGCTAAGCCCTGTACGGTAAACGCTCTGCCCGGTAATGAATGCTGAACGGCCCGCAGTGCAGCTTTGCTCACCGTAATGATCGGTGAAAATCATGCCTTCATTAGCGATTCGGTCTATGTTTGGCGTCCGGTAACCCATCAGGCCCCTCGTGTATGCGCTGAGGTTACTTTGTCCTATATCATCACCCCAAATGACCACAATATTGGGCTTTTTCTCCTGAAGAGTAGACGCTTCGGTCTTTTTTTCTTGCGCCATAACTTGCGAAGTAGCCAAGGCCATTACTACCAAGACTAGCGCTGCGATCTTTCGCAGTGGCAAAAGTTTTCTTCCCATATTGCTCCTCCCTGTCTGTAGTCACCCTTTAACAAGCAACTATAATTAATGGTTAGCAAACATGTCAGGCTATTTCAGTGTAATAGCTGGTCTGTGCCCTAATATAGCGCTTGTATCTATATGGAATCATCTTTCAAAACTAAAGTGGCGTCTGTGCCGTTGAATCCCGTCCATAAATTTTGCAAAATAAACTCTCCTGGACTCAATTTTTGGATTGTTGATTTTTTACCAAAAAAGCTCTCTCGTTCTTCTTGAGACAATCGTCTTTACCTGAGCCTCAGGGCTTGAATTCCCATCCTTTAAGCTTCTTCCGAGCTGTTCCGAAGTCGCCAAGTTGGTAGACAGACACCCCCACCGGCGAAAAGGTGAATTCTTCAAATGGCTCAGCGAGCATTTTATTCAGGGCAGCCTGGGTATCGAGGCCTACAGTGACGTGCGGATTGAAGTTCTTGTCGCTGTATTCCGGTACGTACGACGCGACATAGTCGATCGTTGACTGGTTGATTTCTGGCTGCTTGGCCGTGGTAGCGAACGCTTTGGCCGTCCCGGTTTTTCCCGTGTATGGGGCGATGACGTCGATCAGTTTCTGTTGGAACCTGATAAGATTGTCTGTCGGCTCGACCACTATGCCGGCAAGGCCAAGATCTGTCCCAAGGGATGTAGTAATACTTGAACGCCTTCAACTTCCAGGCGGCCAGGTTCTCCTCGTTTAGGACTGCGCCGACAGCGCCGTAGATTTTGTCAAGGTCCGCCGTTCGCACATACCGTTGAAGGCACGTGATGTGTGGGTGATGTTTTTTATCCAGAGCAAAGCCCTTGGGGTAGCTCATACGTAGACGGGCATTGACGGTCTCCGCTCTCTGAATCATTGTCGAGTCGGGCTCGAGAGCGACATCGATAGCCGTAACGGGAGTCGGCGAGGCGGCATACGCTGCGGCGACACACACCATCAGCGCACTGGCAACCAGGAACATGATGGTCTTTGTTTTCCACGTCTTGGACATGACCCCTCCTTTCTATGTAGCGAAGTCCGTATAAGAGATGAATCAAAATGAAAATCTTGACGCAGAACAAATTCGTCATTTACAATTTGTGGAAGAATGTTGACACATCGGTAGCGATGATTTTCCTTGCCTTGGCCCCTACAAATACGACCCATCTCTACTTACTCCCTATCCGACCTTCTGAACCCATCCGGACGCAAAATATTACCTTATTTTTCGGAAAGCGTCTCCACCCCTGTCCAATCCATTGGGACACCGTTAACCATGTAATTGGCGCAGCGTTTCAGATAGATTCGGGCAGCTAGGTCCGCCGGATTCTTCTCCAGCGCCTGATTGAAAAGAACACTGGCTTCAGAAAATTTCTTGCCATAGTAGAGCTGAATACCGCTTTCAAATACAGGTTTGGTTTGCTCTTTCAGCTCGGCGATTCCTTCAGGATCTCCTTCAAACACCTCATAGACAGTGACCGAGTCTTCTCTTCCCTTTACACGCACTTTGTCGATAAAACGATGCCTGTATCGGTCCGGTTCTTTCATAGCGAAAAAGGTCTCGTCGCTCAGGCTGACATAGGAGCCATACATCTTATTCAAACCCTCGATTCGAGCGGCAAGGTTGACCGCATCCGCCACCACGGCCCCTTGCATGCGATCTTCACTTCCTATGATGCCCAACATGAGATCAGAAAGGTGGAGCCCAACACCGATTCCAATGGGGTCAAAGCCATCTCTTTGGCGTTCTATGTTGTAATCAGCCACGGCTATCTGCATTCCAACGGCTGCCTTAACGGCGTCATCCGGTGTTCCAGGAAATAGGGCCATTACTCCGTCGCCATAGTACTGGTCTATGAACCCGTTGCATTCCTTGATCACAGGGCTCACCCGTTTCAGATAGGCATTGATGAAACTGAAAGCCTCCGTCGGGGTCATCTTTTCCAACAGGCTGGTCCAGCCCCGAATATCGGCAAACATGACGGTCATTTTCTGGCTCACCTGATCACCCAAATGGATTTCGAGAATGCTCTTCTTCTTCAGCAAATCGATGAACTCCCTGGGAACAAAACGTTCATAGCCGAGATTCAATGACGCTAACTCCGAAGTTCGTTCTCTCACCCTTTCTTCGAGGTGTTCACTATAGGCCTGGAGTTCCTTGTTTTTCTCCGCCAGGCTCCTTTTCAATCGGTTCATGGTCAAATGGGTATTGACCCTCACTCGAACTTCTTCCGGCTGAAAAGGCTTCGAGATATAGTCCACAGCCCCCGTCATGAACCCCTTTACCTTATTGGCGGTATCATCAAGCGCAGAAAGAAAAATGACGGGGATATCCCGGGTTTCCGGATCAGCCTTCAGTCGACCACATACTTCGAACCCATCCATGCCAGGCATCATGATATCCAGGAGAATGAGATCTGGTGGTGGTTCCGCGACAGCCATTTTCAGGGCCTTCTCTCCGTTGGTAGCAGCCACTATGGCATATTGATCCTTCAACGTCCCCATAAGCACCTGGATGTTTTCTGGAGTGTCATCCACAATGAGAACTTTGGTTTTTTTACCACTCTCCAGCATCTGTCTATCTCCTTACAGCTCTATATCCAGCGCCCTGGCTATGGCCTCCAAGCTTTTGAGGGCACTGTCCGTATCAAAGTTTTCAAGTTGTTTTTCCATCCGTTTGAATTCTTCATAAAGCGATGAATTCGCTAGGTGCGGCTTCAGGGCTTCAAGGTGGTTCATAGCCTCTGTTAGATCGCTCTCCAAAAGTTGAGTCATCTCCTGGAGCAGAGGTTTCACCGCTTCTTTGTTAACCCGTACCTCCTCCACAGACTTCTCAGGACCTTGCGCAGTGGCCAGACTTTCCTCAAAAACTTTGATCCCATCCATGACCACATTCAACTGCGAGCCGAACTCTGTCATGGGAAGATCCAGGCTCTCTTTGCCTTCCTTAATTGCTTTTTCCAAATCAGCCGCAGCACGATAGAGGCCCTCTCCTCCAAGGTTTCCGGAGACTCCCTTTACCGTATGAGCCAGTCGGGTGGCGGTGTCTACATCTCCTGATTGGAGAGCCGCCTTGATCTGTTCCACTACCTTTGTCTGTCCGTCCCTGAATTTGCATAAGAGCTTCGCATAGAGCTGCTTGTTCCCGCCCACCCTGTTGAGGCCGGAGGCTATGGAAATACCGGGTAACTCAGAAGGGAGAAGGTCTCCCTCCTTGTGAGAAATCAATGACTCACACGCACTCTCAGACATCTCCCGCTTACACGGCTTTATCCATCTTATAATCGTAGCCAAGAGCTGATCCGGATCAATAGGCTTCGTCACATGATCGTTCATGCCGGCTTCAATGCTTTTCTCACGGTCACCAGCCATGGCGTGGGCGGTCATGGCGATGATCGGCAAATCCCTAAATCTCCCATCCTTGCGAATCTCCTGGGTCGCCTCAAATCCGCCCATCAAGGGCATTTGTAAGTCCATGAGCACCAGTTCAAAGTTTCCCGCCTCGACCATCCCGACCGCCTCTTTTCCGTTGTTGGCAATGCTTACCACCAATCCGGCTTGCTCCAAAATTTCTTTAGCTACCTGCTGATTAATCTCGTTGTCTTCCACTAACAGTAGCCTTGCCCCGCGAATCCCTCGCAGTTCATTCTCATTAGTGCCCTTCAACCGCGGCACGGCCTCAGCCGCCTGAGTTTCTTTACCAAAAGCGACCATGATCGCGTCAAAAAGCACGGACTGGCCCACGGGCTTAATAAGAAAGCCGTCCACTCCGACTTTCTCGGATCTCTGCATGACTTCTTCACGACCATAGGCCGTCGCGATGATAATCTTGGGCTTTTGAGGGAGGTCGGGATCGTTCTTGATCACCTTGGATGCTTCGATCCCGTCCATACCAGGCATCTTCCAGTCCATCACTACGAGCTTGTAGGGGTGGGGTTTTGCCTTTTTCTTCAACTCCGCTATTCCCTCCACGGCTGAAGCTGCCACTGTTACTTCAAAGCTCATGCTTTCGAGCATAGACTGCAGAATCTCCCTGGATGAAGAATTGTCGTCCACCACCAGAACCCGCATTCCACGCAGGTCTACTGACGGGTCCAGCCGTCTTCTGGCCACTGTCCCCGTTAAACCAAATTTTGCCGTGAAGATGAACTCGCTTCCCTTTCCAGGCTTGCTCTCAACCCAGATCTCCCCTCCCATCATGTTAACTAACCGCTTTGAAATTGTAAGCCCGAGACCTGTACCTCCGTATTTTCTCGTGGTGGAGGTGTCTGCCTGGCTAAAGGCCTGAAACAGTCTCCCTATCTGTTCTTCGTTCAGGCCGACCCCTGTGTCGCGAACACAGAACTCGAGAGTGACGGATTTCTCATCTTTCTCAACCACTTTCGTTGCAATGATAATCTCACCATCTTGGGTGAACTTTATCGCATTGTTGCACAGGTTGATCAAGACCTGGCCCAGCCTCAGCGAGTCGCCCACCAACGCCAGAGGCGCATCCTCTGATGTATCCATCAAGAACTCGAGCTGTTTCTCATGCGCCTTCACTCCCACCACCGTAGATACATTGTCTAAAACTTCATCGAGGCTGAAATCCACGGATTCCATCTGCATCTTCCCCGCTTCGATTTTTGAAAAATCCAGGATGTCATTGATGATCCCTAGAAGGGAATGGGCGGAGCGCTGGATCTTTCTCACGTAGTCGGCCTGCTTGGGCGTTAGCTCTGTCTGAAGAGCCAGATGGGCCATACCAATCACCGCATTCATAGGTGTCCTGATCTCGTGGCTCATGTTCGCCAGAAAATCGCTCTTCATCCGAGTGGCTTCCTCAGCTATCTCCTTGGCTCGCCTCATCTGTTCCTCGGCCTCTTTTCGAGCCGTGATATCCGTGACTAGAGCAAAAGAGCCCTTTTTGAGACCTTTTTCGTCTATAAAGGGGGTGGCGTTGAACAAACACGGGACATTCACCCCGTCATGCCTTTGCAGAGAAATTTCATAGGCCCCAGCTTTGCCTTTCTTTCTTTTTTCGAGCTGGTCCAGAAAAATCCGGCGGTTCTCTTCATCAACAAAGTCAAAGATCCGGCGGCCGACGATCTCTTCCTGATGCCGACCCAAGATCATGCACATTGCACGGTTCACGCTCAAGGTGACAGTATCGTTGTCGACCAGCCAGAATCCCTCGTTGGCCGTCTCCAAAATCCGGCGCATTCGGCGTTCGCTATCAGCAAGCGCCTCCTCAGCTCGGCGACGGTCCGTGACGTCTCTAAAGGTGACCACCGCGCCAACAACATCACCGTCCTTACGGATAGGGTTGCTGGAATAGCTTATGGGAAAACTCGTGCCATCTTTTCGCCACAGCACTTCGTTGTCGACATGGCTTGTTGTTCCGAGTGAAAAGGACTTGTACATGGGGCAGTCCTCTTGCGCATATGGAGAACCATCAGCATGAGAATGGTGAATCAGGCTGTGGAGACCCTGACCGAGGAATTCTTCGGTCGAATATCCGAGCATCCGACAAGTTGCAGGATTGACAAAAGTGATTTTACCGTCGAGGTTCACACCTATGATCCCCTCTTCTGCAGATTCCAGGACTAGGCGAATGCGCTCCTCGGCGATGAGCAGCGATTCCTGCTGAGCGTGGAGCTGATCCGCTTGCCGCTGTGTCTGTCGTTGAACTTCATCTGCCAGCCGAAGATCATCCTGCATGCGAGCCCGCTCCTGGAGCGCCGGTATCATTGCGTTGAAGGCGCCTGCCAGGTCACCGAGTTCGTCATTACTGAGGACTGTGGCTCGCGCCGACCAGTCGCCGTCGGCTGCTTTCATCGCTGCGGAGCGAAGCGATCGGATCGGCCTGAGCAGTCTGTATGTGATCCAGCCGGCGCCAAGCGCCGCCAACATGCCCACACTGACGATCCACCATTTTTGCGCTGCGGCCAAGTCGCTCATCGGCCGATCGAACTGTGCCCGAGGCTGAATCACGACCACCGTCCAGGGACATAGGGTCATACGGGCGTACCCCGCCACCACCGGAAGGCCGTTCGCCCCGATCTCCGTCAGGTAGCCGCGATTGTGTCCCTGTCTCAAAACCCTCGCGAGGTCATCTTGACCTGCGGATTCAATACGCTCAACCCCATACTGCAGCTTCGGATCTATTTTCTTCAGAGCTTCTGGAGAGAGAGTCCCGATGCTGCGATAAAGACGTTTGGGATTGGGGTGCGAGATGATTATCCCGTTGTCGTCGATCACCATGGCAAAGCCTTCCGCCGTATCCCTGATCACATCAAGGCAAACGCGGTCGATTACCTTACTTTTGAGCTTGAACACTAGAGCGCCCACAAGCTTGCCGTTCCGACGTCTGACCGGCCCGGCAAGGAAAACGCCGGGTTCTCTCGTTGTGATACCCATGGCAAGGTCGGAAATGACGTTGTCACCCTCCAGGGCTCGCCGCATGTAATTTCGTGTTGCCTTATAGTCCTTACCAACCATGTTCGGGCTGGTAGAGACAATACAGATACCCTGTTCATCGGCGACGTATGCGAGAGCCAGGTCCGGATCGCACGACAATATCTCCTTCAGCCATCGCTCCACCCCGGGAAGCAAGTCCTTGCGCTCGGTGGGTGGGGCGGAACACACATTCACCACCGTTTCGGACGTGGCGACGACGACCTGAAGTCGTTGTGACTCCGACAAATTCTCGTCCAGCAGGGCTCCGGCCGTCGATGCAATAACCTGGATATTCTGCTCGGCGGTCCTTCCGACGGCATCGACACCACGGCGAATGCTCATTGTACCGACAATAATCAAAGGCAGCACCGCTACTGACAGAAGCAGAACCAGCATCTTGCCCAAGAGGGGCAGGCGAATATGGCGCACTTGGGAGTGAGCGGAGGCAGACTTGGACGTGTCATCACTCATGGCGATCTCCGATTAGGCGGGCGCTTCACAGAAGGTTGTTAACAACTCCAAGATTATAAAAGGGATCGACGTATGATACTGGTTCATATAAACGAAAGCTTCGGCATTACAGATTTCCTCCCATTAATCGGGTAGCTGACACCATCGTTCTGATAGTTTTTCATATCGTCCACCCGGCGTCAATTAAATGGAATGCAGATGACAATTACCCCAGCGCCCACAGATATAACTTGTGCCAGAAAAGAAGAATCCATATAGAAATCTCACTAATATAATTTATCAAATCAACTACGCATGGGTATAGGCTAAATTAGCCGGGATTGTAGCGGTGAGCCCATAACTGAGAATAAGAAAATTGTTAGCCGCATGATACGAGGGTTAATTCGTTGATGGAGCGAGTCCTATATCAGGTTTTGAGGTCCGCCACCCAAAGAGACGGTAATGCTGCATGAGCGCCGCTTAGGCATAAAAACGCCTTCTATTTGCAACTATTTATGATAAGGCCAGTGCGACCCCCGTCTTTTCGGTTTGCCATTATGGCGAAAATCAATTGTAAAATTAAAGGCTTCCAGGTAGCGCCAAACGGCGAATCGACGGCAATACTGGAGTATGTTATGCTGAGTAAAAGGTTCTGGGGTAAAAATCCATGAGGCCAGGCCTGGTATGGCATGAGGGACGAGGAAGATCTCATCAATTCTAGGGGGTGCAACTTCATAATGGCATTAAAGAATTCGGATTTCGAAATACAAACGCTCGGCGAATGCCCGATTCCCTCTCCTATGCAAACCCCACAGTTCGTGGGGGATGAGGAAAGAATCCTCTACCATGCGGCGCTTTCAGACATTCAGGAATACCTCGGTTCCGGCGAGCAGCCACCTTCTTTCGAAATGGCAGGCCCCAGGAGGCAAATTTTTTTCGACCCCTCGAAACTCAAGTGCGGAATTGTAACTTGTGGGGGATTGTGCCCTGGCCTTAATGACGTGATACGATCCATAGCGCTTTGCCTTTTTCACCATTATGGAGTTCAGACCGTCTTCGGATTCCGATACGGTTACGAAGGTCTCACCTGCAAGTACGGACACAAACCTATTGAACTCACGCCTGACCTCGTTGCCGATATTCAGGAGAAGGGCGGTACCATCCTCGGATCCTCCCGTGGGCCGCAGGATATTGGAGAGATGGTTGACACACTCGAACGCATGAAGGTGGGGATACTGTTCGCTGTGGGCGGAGACGGCACACTCCGGGGAGCAGGAGCGATAGCTCAAGAGGTCAACCGACGCAATTTGAAGATCTCTGTTATCGGTGTCCCCAAGACTATCGACAATGACATATCTTCCGTGGACATGTCCTTCGGTTTTGTCACGGCTGTGAGCGAGGCTAGAGGGGCTATCAGCGCAGCGCATACTGAAGCCCTTGGAGGGAGAAACGGGGTCGGGCTCGTGAAACTTATGGGGAGAGATTCGGGGTTTATCGCAGCCTACGCATCCCTTGCCACGAACCATGTCAACTTCTGTCTGGTTCCCGAGGTTAAGTTCACTGTGGAAGCATTACTTCGAGCCCTGGAAGAAAGACTGAAGAATCGCGGCCATGCCGTGGTTGTCGTAGCCGAAGGAGCAGGGCAAGATCTCCTTCAGGGCACAGGCGAGAGAGACGCATCCGGAAACGTCCGGTTCAGCGACGTGGGATTGTATTTGAAGGACCAGATTGTACAGCGCTTCAAGATGAGCGGCAATGAACTCAACCTGAAGTTACATTGACCCGAGCTACATAATTCGTAGCATGCCTGCGAGTCCCCACGACTCAGCGTTCTGCTTGATGTTGGGGCACAACGCTGTACATGCGGGAATGGCAGGAAAAACCAACATGGTCGTCGGCAACTGGCAGCGTCAGTTCACCCATGTGCCCATTGATCTGGCCGTCACTGCTCGGAGGAAGATAGAGCCTGAGGGAAGGCTGTGGAGTAATGTGGTATCCTGCACAGGGCAGCCGCATCCGCTGGAATAGGTTTTGCGCTTATAGGCTACTCTAAAGACTATTTCAGGTCCTTTCCTATCGAGAACGCTTTGCCAAGACGCCGACCGACTCCGTAATAACCCCGCGAAGAGTCAGGCGCCCACATGAACGGCTTGATTTTCTCGATCTCAAGTCCCTTTTCTCCCACAACCGTCTCATCTGCCTTTATGTCCAGAATTTCACCTATGAACTGTGTGTGAATGCCAATTTTGTGGTGATGGATGACGTTACACTCCAGAACCAATGGAAATTCGGCTACATATGGAGCGTTCACCACGTCGCTTTTCACGGGAGTCAGTCCAGTCGCCACAAATTTGTCGGTATCTTTCCCCGAGGCTATACCGATGAAATCGGCCTGTTTCACGTAATCCTCCGACGGAATGCTTATCGTGAACGCTTTCTGTTCCATGAGATTACCGTAAGTGTAGGTTGCCTCTCGAACTGATATCGAGACGCAGGGTGGAGCGGAGCAGCAAATCCCACCCCAAGCGACGGTCATGACGTTGGGCTTACCGGCCTTATCGTACGTGCCCACTATCAAAACGGGGGTAGGATAGAGAATGGTTTTGGCTCCTATAGATTTTTTCATAACATTCCTCCTGATGGTCGGGTCACACGTCTGCTGGAAAGAGCGCTGCCCGATGTTGGTTTTATCTTTAATCTGTTTAGCTGAGCACAAAACGTGAGAGATTTCAAACGGAATCATCGACTTTATACTATCTCGCGTTCGCAGGCAGTATATTCTAATTTTTTGAGTGGCAGAGAAATATCAACCGTCGCTCTCGGCCGCTCGAAACTGAATAACCACAAATTTGTAGTATCTAAACTTGCCATTTTTTGATTCAGGCGCATATTCTGACAAATGCCGAGTTGAGAGAGTAAAGCCGGGCGCTATTGAAAGTTGAACTTGTCCGATCTTATGGTCAAAAATTCTTGTTACGAGGAAATGCTATGATAAATACAGTTTGCTTTTTTGAGGTACCCACAGGCAATTTTGAATCCACACAAAAATTCTACGGCGAGCTTTTCAAGTGGAGTTTCGAAAAGATTCCGGGACCTTTCAGGTATTACAAGATAAAGATGGGATCTGATACGATCAAAGGCGGTATGACCGCTCGCCAAGATCCTCAACATACATCAGTGAACTACGTTAAGGTACAATCTGTACAGGCGTCTCTGGAAAAGGCACAGAAACTCGGAGCGCAGGTCGTAGTACCCACGAACCCCGTTCCTGGAACTGGTTGGTTTGCAGTAATCCTAGACCCGGAAGGCAATCGCATCGGTCTGTGGCAAGAAGACAGTTCCGCTGGATAGTTTAAGACCTTATGCTGCTTGATTGGGAGGGCCTTGGGCCGTCTCTCAAAGAATGGGGCATAACTATAATTGGCTTGCAACACACGCAAGACCTCTTATTTTAACGCCTATGAGGGTTTCTCTCCTGCTAATTGATGTCAGGAATGCCCCATACAGTGTCCAGGTTCTCCTCTAGAGCTCTCGCCCGACCATTGTAGAATCCAACAGGGTCGGGAGAATCGCGTTCTGTAGAAAGGTAGTCGTATCTCACGCCTAACAAAGCAGAAAAACCAATAAAGCCGTATGCCAACGACCCATCAATGAACCAGTGGTCAACTTTTGAATTCCAATCTCCCAAGACTACTCTCCGACGAGAGCTATAGTCTCTGCGGAGGTTAGTTGTAGTATTTCCAGAGAACAGATACCACCCAGTTCCAATGAATTGACAGATTCTTGAAACTACTTCCTGAATTTCAATCCTCTCCAAATTTGGGTTTTCTCTTTTCCAAAAAAGCTTTCAGCCCTTCCTGACTGTCAGGGGAAGCGTAGCAAGCGCCGAGACATTGGCTTTCAATTTTCAAACCTGTTGCTAAATCTGCCCCCATCCCTTGGTTTATAGCTGTTAAGGCGTATTTCATAGCGACAGGGCTCTTCTCCGCTAGCTCTTCCGCCCACCGAAGGCTCTCCTCCATCAACATCTCATGATGGACGACCTTGTTAACTAGCCCTATTCGAAACGCGTCTTCCGCTGGAATGATCCGCCCCATAAGTATTAGCTCGGAGGCTTTCGCTTTTCCTATCAATCTGGGAAGTCTCTGTGTGGCGCCTGATCCAGGAATTATCCCAAGGTTTATATCTAGCTGTCCGAGAGAAGCTTTTTCTGAAGCCAGTCTCAGTGTGCACGATAGGGCCAGTTCAAATCCAAACCCGAAGGCATAACCGTTAATCGCAGCAATTGATGGGATCTGAAATCCTTCGATCCTGTTGAGAATGCTTTGTCTCTCAGTAGAAGCTTCTATTCCTGTTAATGGATCCCGCTGTCTGAGTTCCTTTATATCTGACCCAGCAATGAACGACTTGTCCCCGGAGCCCGTAAAAATTACAACTCTTATTCCTGAATCGTTCTCAACCTCATTTAGAGCCTTTTTGAGTTGTTTAAACATAGCGGCGTTTAGAGCGTTGTGGACTAGTGGTCTATTAAATCTCAATATTGCAACCCTATTAACTTTCTCCGTGATGATTTCATTGCCGTTCATTTGCTGCCTCTCTTGATCTCTTTTTTCATGTGCTTGTAATTTTATGTACGGTGTTTTGCGCCTTATGGCAACCCTACCTTTGGAATCCGATCCCAAAGAACGCTATTTGCTCGCCGATGTTATCGGCTAACAGTAGAATGAATAATGATAACAACCTGCTGTGGGAGGACGGGATGTTGCCTTCTAACATTCAGTGACAGGCCGAGAAACAACTGCGCAGCTTGAAATATTCAACCAAGGCATTCTATCGAGCTGTTTATCTACAACACTAAAAGAAACAAAAAACTTTATGTTGAAACATTTTCAAATTCGAATCCCAGGAGCGCAAAAATAATGGAATAGCGGCATTATAACGTCTGCCCTCGGCGTAGGTTGAACGAGCCCAACGATTTCCGGCCCTGAACAGACCATCCGGAAATTCTTCCTCAGCGTTTGGATAATCTGTGTGGGCAAATTCCTTAAGCTCGTTTTCATAGATCCAGACAACATCGCCAACCCCCTGCTTTATTCCGACGACATCGAAATTATATCCCGTTTTTCCATCCACATCTTTCAGAACACGCTAGCCATTCCAGTAAGCTGCGGCATAACCTCTTTTCGTAGCGCGGGAATTGTGAGTCAATGAACTTGCATAGGTTTTCTGGGCCTGGCTTCCGTAATGTAGCCTCTACCCGGACAGTAAATGTGTCGTAATCTTCAGGGTCCTCAAATTAGATTGATGCCATAGGGTACAACCTTGGAAACCATCGTTCAACTGCGTCGATCGGGAACGATAGAATAAGAGGGCTGTGGGTGGTATCGGATTTCAGGTATCCCTTTTTAAGGAGGCCGGAGGTGACGTTTCGCGCCATGCGCTCACCGTAACCGGTGATCTCTCCGACGCTGCCACGTGGTACCTCCCCCGCCAGCAGGGCTTCGCGTAATACAGGAAATGAACCTTTGGGCAGGTTCCTCGCCTGCATTTCCTCTTCGATATGAAGGCGCATTCGGCGCAGAAGGTCGCTCGGCTCAAGCAATGAGGCCATAAAATTAATCTGGTCGATACAGATGGTCAAGAAAAATTCACAAAATGTTATCAAAGCCTGAGTGGATAGAGTCCCTCGTCCGTCGAGGTCTCCGCGTCGTGGCTCATCGGCGGCCATAAGCAGGGCTTTATACTCTTTGACATTCCGCGCCAGCCCTCGTGCCACCGACCAAAGGCTACTCCCTACGCCGCACCGTTGAAGCGAGGCGTGGGACATAAGGCGCGCAACCCGTCCATTGCCATCATAAAAGGGATGCATCCAAAGCAGGCGATGATGCGCCGCGCCAAGAGCTACGATCCGGCGTATTTTCGACAATCTTTGCCTATCGTAAGCAGCGGCAAACTGATACAGAAAACGAGGCAGCTCTTCGGCGTTTGGCGGAATATGTCTCCCCACTTGCGCCCATCCTGTTCGCAGTTCACCAGGGATCACACGCAGCCGTTCGCCAGTGTCCGGATTTTGAACCCAAAGCAATTCTTCCGGCAGGCGTTGACAAAACTCGCGGTGCAGCCAGACAAGGTAATCAACGCTTGTCGTCGCAACCTGTAAATCTTTGTGATGATCGATGAGCCGCTGAACTTCTATATGGGCAACGGCTTCACGTTAAAGCGCCCTCTTCCTCGCATCAGTCGAATAGTCGGCATGAGACAGGGCGAGGTCAATATCGCGAGGATGCGTATCATGTCCCTCTATGAGGTTGGAGTAATAGCAGTTCATTGACCGGACAAGATCGCCTAGGCCCCGTCGCACGGTCAGGGGCAATTGGCTCGCTAATCCACTGGCCTTCGTTGCCATATCAAAGGCGAGGTCTGCGAGTCTACTCTCACCATCCGGCGGCAGCATCGGTTCCATCAATGTCATGCTTTCTGTGGCTTTCATACGATATATTCTTTCCCCTATTGCCGCATTTTTAACATACTTTATTCACTATAAATCAATACGTTTTTACGCAAGAAACACAATTATTGCCGGTTCTATTGCCGTTTCGGCTGAAAGGCGTTTTGATCTCTCTATCTGACGGCTGTGACGTCGTGCTTTCTGCTTTTCGGTCATGCAGGTAATATCTTTGCACCGGGTGTGTAGCCAGAACTTCAGAGGTCTGAAGGTGGTGAAATACCCCTGTCTGAAATACTCAAACTAACCCCTAAGGGGTCTGATTGACATCCGAGATTATCGCGAGGAGATTGTTGAAATGAAACGCCGTATGAGATGAATATAATAACTGTTTGGTTTGTTGGATTTTTTGGCTACGCCCGAATAGATTCAGAACTCCCGACCTTCTGATCCGTAGTCCCGGCTATAAGCAATACCCACTGTTATTTAAAGCACTTATATGGCCGACTCCACCCCTGCAAGTTCAAGGCGGACCATTACTGGCGCTAAGACATTATTTTTGGCCTTGAATCGGCATGTTTTTCAAATCGCGTAACAAATTGTTTTACGGTCAAACCAGCGTAGCGCAAAAGGCTTCTGAGGGTTCCTTTGGCGACTGTTTTGTGGATTGGTATGGCGAAGAGGCGCTGGCAATGTGACCTTCTTTTGTCATTATTATGTGGCTGCCTCTCTGTCGAGCCACGCTCCAGCCAAAGGACTCAAGTATACGGGCGACGTCCTGGCCGCTCAGGGTCGGCAGTTTTGGCATCCGGCCGATACTTCTATCTGCGTGGTTTCAATGGTCAGAGGCAATCCTTTTTCTTCACGAACTTCGAGACAAAGACTTATAGCTTCTTTAAGGTTTTCCAGCGCTCGGTCTCTCGTCTCGCCCTGGCTTACACATCCGGGAATGGACGGGCACTCAACAATCCACATACCGTCCTCATCCCTATCGATGGTGACAAAAAACTGCAAGGTTATACTCCTGGCTTCCTTAGTCGATTGAATCGCTAAAATTGGATCTATCTGTCCGATAGCGGGGACAGGCGCCAAATTAGCAACCAGTCAGCAAGAATCATTATATTGGAGTCCGGGCTAAAAAACCAGCGGCGTGTAAATCGAGGTATTTCCTTAAATTGCCCCGCGCGCGAGGCAGATAATCGTGATTGTAAACCAATAGGCAAGGGGTTTCATCCGTCTGCGGGCAGATAGGACCGAAACCGAGCAGGCTCGGTCAATTCCGTTACACCCTAATCTAAAGCATGCTGTGTCGAGCATCCCAAGAGCGCTCCACCCCGATAGAGTCTTTCTTAAAGATGGAAGACCATTCCAGGACTTTAAAAGGTCCTTTCGTTTGGCCTACCGAGAAAGTGGGCTGGAAGATTTTACGTTCCATGACCTTACACTGTGCGATCAACAATTTGAGGCTTGTGGGGAATGGCTACTTTAAAACAATGGCGGTGTCTCGGCATAAGACGGTTGCAGTGTTTAAAAGGTACAACCTAGTGACAGAAGAAGAACTCGGCACGATTTTTTGGGAAAGACAGGGAATTACGAAGAGAGGCGGATGCGGCGCCCAAAACAAAAAAAGGCTACCGGAAAAATCCTGTAACCTCTCTTAATATCTGGTAGCGGGGAGAGGATTTGAACCTCTGACCTTTGGGTTATGAGCCCAACGAGCTACCTGGCTGCTCCACCCCGCGGCATCTCTATAGTTTAACAAAATGATTCGTTATGTCAACCCCGTTTATCATGTGTTTACGAATATTTCTTTTCAGAAAGGATTTCTTTCCTTATTCTGAGCATGTCTTCCCCCATAACCAATGAAGTCAAATAGGGAATTAACCTGCTGGGATTCTTTTGGATTATCCCGATTAATTGTCTCCAGAATTGCATCCTGGCGCTTGACACTATTCCCTGCCTCCAACTGAGCCTAATAATTTGACTCAAGTCCAGAAGTGTCCTGCGCAAACTTACCGGCTTTTTAGGCTCCTTCGGAACTTCAATCCCCTGTTTCCTGGCCATCGCATCTCTCGTGGGCCGCATCATGAGGTAATAGTTATAGGACCGCGTAAGGAAATTTGACGGGGTGTACAATTCATCCCAAGCATCCGTGAATTCTCTGTCAATTTCTGATTCAGGTCTTGACGGGATATAATTCATAGCGGATGAAATAAAATTACCGCCAATCTTGTTTTCTATAAGCCTTCCTTCGGCTTTTAGCCTGTCCCACAGTTTCGTATTCGGAATGGGCTGAAGCTTGTTGAACATTATAATCGGGATATTGGTCTCTTTGACAAAGGAGGCTATTCTTTTCCCCATGCCAGGTTTTTCCCCATCGAAACCAATTATGAAACTCCCCAGGACAGTAAGGCCATTCTTGGTTATGTTGTTTACCGACTCCAGAAGAGGATTTCGAATATTCTGAAATTTGTTTGCGCCCGCCAGAACATCTTCATCAGGAGATTCCAGCCCTACGAAAACAGTAGCGAAATTTGGTTGGGTCATAAGATCTATCAGTTCCTTGTCCTGCCCGAGGTTTATTGACGCCTGAGTTATAAAGCTGAAAGGACTCCCATTGGCCTTCATCCACACATCCATATCCTTCAGGAGGGCCACAGCGTGCTTTGCGGCTACCGATAAAATTATCGTCACAAATGAATATGACGTCACGCCAACCGAGCTTATAGACTGCGTCAAGCTCATTAACCACCTGCGCAGGGGTTTTATATCTCGGCTTTGGGCCATACAGGTTAATGATGTCACAAAATTCGCAGCCAAATGGGCAGCCACGTGAGGTCTGAATCCCCAGAGCTTCATAATTTCTCAGATTGAGCAGGTCGAAACGTGGAACAGGCGACAGGGATAAATCGGGTTTTTCGGGGTTTTCTATGACACCCCCTGACAGCCCCTGTTTCAGGCTTTCCAATAGCAATGGTATAGTGTTTTCGCCTTCGCCTCTGACCAAAAAATCACATCCGGCCGCCAGCGAATCCTCCGGAACCGAAGTTGCGTACGGACCCCCAACAACTACTGTTTTCCCTTTATTCTTGGCCTCCCTGATTAACTCAATAAAATTGTTCTGTTGGATCAACATGGCTGAGATCATTACCAGGTCCGGCCAATTCCAATCTATATCAGACCTGGGTTGGGTGGCGAGGTCCACAAGACGAATATCCCAATCCCTGGGCAAGAGGGCCGCAAGGGTAATCAAACCCAGTGGAGGGTTCATTGTCTTGGCGTTCATGAATTTTAGCTGTTCAGGGAAACTCCAGTAAGAATTTGGGAATTCAGGATTTATGAGTAAGATCTTCAATATGTCATCCTCAAATTAATTGTTAATTAAGCTAGCGACTTCCTGTAAATTCTGTAAACGCTGTGTTTTTTTGCTCCCATCTCAATTTCAAGCTGATTGATATCGTGATTATCCTCGAGGTTCCAGCCACATTCCAGAAACTCGATCCGGTCGTGGCCCCGCAAAAGGCTGTTCAAATGATGAAACACCACAAGAGGAACTCCCAGCCTCTTGAATTCCTTCCTGACTCCACCCATTGCGGCCCGAAAACCTACGGTAAACTTTTTTCTGAGCAGGAACTTGATTCCTGTTATGAGCCCATGCGGCCATTGGCCTGCTTGAGCAGAGGGTTCATGTCCGGCAATACCATGACGACCCCTACAGGCTCATCATCATATAGAGTAAAAAACAGAAGATTTTCTTCCAGCACCCGCTTCAGGTTTTTGGCCATCTCACGGACTTCTCCCTCACTCATGGGCACAAAACCCCAGTTTCTCAGCCCATGCCTGATTGTACAGTTTGGCGAGAAGCGCTATTTCAGAATCATAATTGTCGTGTGAAATGTTCCGAATCTTCGCATGCCCTTTGCTAAGCACTCTTTTCCCAAGCCGCTCAATGCGAGGTCCAGCAGGGTCGGTCTGGTAAACCCTGAAAGTGAAGAGATCCTTTTCCTTCACGTATCCCGCCTCTTCAACAAGCTCCGGATAATACGGAAAATTCCAGGGCATCATTATAGTGGGCAAATATTCGAATCCTTCGATCAGTAGGCCAACCTCGTAATTCGTAGATGGGTTTAACGGGCCACGAATAAAGGTCATCCCTTTCGATTTTACCCACTCTTCGGCGCACGAGAATAGGGCCTTCGAAGCTTCGTGGTCATTAAAGCACTCGAAAAACCCCCAGATCCCCATTTTCTCATTGTGGTAATCATTGTAATTATTATCGATTATAGCTGCGATCCTGCCTACAGGGCGTCCGTCTCTTTCCGCAATAAACAGTTCGCGCCTTGAAAACTTCCAGAAAGGATGCTTCGCAGTGTTCAGAAGTCTTTTGAAATCGCTCTTGAGTGGTGGAACCCAATTCGAATCCGGTGGATAGATAGCCCAGGGCGTATCGACAAACCTGTTTAGGTCTTTCTGAGTCTGAACCTGAACAATCCTTATTGCACTCATGTTTATTAAAGCCTCTCTACGCAGGAACCAGGAATTTGTCGACATTGCATTCATTCGAAGCTCGAACAATATCGTCAATTGGCAATGATGACAAATCTATGCGTCTGTTTTCCTTGAATCATGGTAATTTTTGGCAAATTCCAGAAATCGTTTGTAAGCCTCATCGAGATCATATCCCCTGGCGCAGGAATGTGTAGCGAGCCCCTGGTGAAACCAGCGATACCAACGATCAATGTCGTCCGGATTCTCTTTTATAATTTTCGAAAAGATGTCGGTTCCCGGGTATGGGGTCACCATGTTGATTTCAACATGATCCGGCTGCGCTTCAAGAATCAATTTTTTGCTTAACTCAATATCTTCTTCAGTTTCTTCAGGAAAACCTATCATAAAAAACGCATGAGACTTGATACCATCTTCTCTAAGCATCCTCACTGCGTCTATCACATGTTTGTTGGTTTCCCCTTTCCTGATGAGTTTTAGGATCCTGGGACTCCCACTTTCCACTCCCAACGTGACCCGTCTGAAATTCGCCTCTTTCATTTTCCGCACTAACTTCTTATCGAGTGTGTCGGCTCTTACTCCACCCGTGAACTCGAAACAGTTCAACCCATTGGCGATAATGGCGTCGAGCAGTTCCATCGTCCTGGATTTTATCACTGTAAAAGTATCATCCAAAACCTTCACAACCCATCGTCCCGGCAAAGGATCAGCCGTGTTCACTGCGTCTTTGGGACAGGCCGGGAATTCTTGAGCCCTCTGTCTCAGGATTTCGAGTTCTTTTATGATCGAATCTATCGACCGAAGACGAGCTTTTTTCCCCCAGATGTTGCGGGAAGCGCAATATGCGCAGTTAAACGGGCATCCCCTGCCGGTCATTATGACATCCCCGTAATAACGGCTTCTGTCGATTAATCCCCTGTCAGGTATTGGTAACTCGTCCAGGTCAGGTATCAGTTCAGCCCTGGGGTTGACAACGATTTTTCCATCGTTTTTCCATGCGAGAGACCTTACTTCAGAAAAATCAAGCCTTCCCTCAATAGCCCGAAGCAGATCGACCAGGGCAAGTTCTCCTTCGCCCATTATTGTCAAATCTGCGGAGGTATAAGCCAGACTCTGTTCAGGCAGGACTGAAGGATGGCTTCCTCCAAGGACAACGGGGATATTGAATGTCTTGAGCCGTTTTACCAGAATCCTTACGGTATCCATAGCTCCGGAATTACAGGTGATTCCTACGAGGTCAGGTTTTTGGGCTACAATCTCAGACTCAATCAGGTCCCAAAATTTGTGCCCGCTATCGTTAATTATGGATTCCATCATGGGGATCCTGGAATTCATTACCAATTCAGGATCCAGGTCTGTTGGAAAAGAGGAATCTGCTGTCTCGAGAGCCACATTTTCGCCGTCAATGACGCTAATATCCCATCCTGAATAGTCTCGCGCGTACGATCCAAGATAAAGAAGGTTCAGCGGGTACGTTTTCATTTTGGGGGTAGTTAACCCAAACAGCGAATAAAAAGGAGGTCGGACTAGGACCAATTTCATTACTCAAGTCCTGTAAAATCTTTAATTAATTATGCTCTTCCAGGATATTACCAAACAAGCGAATATATCTGTCCACTCGTTCATCCCACGAATGTTCCCTTGCCATATAGTCCATAACGAGCGTTTTTTTTGCCAAAGGAGCGTTTTGTGACAGTTTTCGGCAATGAAACACGAGAGAATCTATGTCACCATGCTCGAACTCCGACCCATAAGCGAGATCCAATATCATTTTGTTGTTCAGAATTGGTTCTTCAGACAGAGTGGGCAACCCTCCACGCAGATAACTATAGATTTTCGAAATGTCGTTGTCAAAAGGATGGATTCCAGTGGCCAAAGCCAACCCGATATGGGCGTGATAAATATAGTCCCACGTCTGATTCTCCCGCTTCTCTCCATGGCTGATAATCAGCGGGTTCAGGTCCATTTCAGCGCCGCCGTACATCATTGCCTTGTTAAGACCCACCACGTGAACCTCGGCAATGTCCACTACGCGTGTGGCAAGTTCGTTAAGCATGGCGATCATTCTGGGGGCCGCCAAGCTGCCTAAAAAAAGGATGACCTTCTTGTTGGCGTTATATGGATTGACGCCGGGGTTAGGAATACTTCGCGGACAGCCGGTAGGCACGAGAGCGGTTTTGTTACGGGAGCCGTACAGGTTGATCCATCTGGATCGGTTCTCCTCGTTGTTAAAGACAACAGTATGAGCTTTCTCGAGAATCAGGTCCTGGCATTCAAGCAGGCGAGATCTAAAACGTTCATCCCGTTCCGGATAGGTTTTATCGACTACACGCACTATCCGGGAGACTATCTTCCCGTTTTGGGAACGGATTAGTCTTATGGAGTCATGGTAGCAGGTTTTGATTATGTCGTAACACTTTGAATCCTTGAGCTTGTCCACGCCATAGACCCTGATCCCCAAGTCCAGCACACTGGGACGGGAAACTGGAGCAAAGATGTCGGTCTCGATTCCTCGGTTTAGCAAACCCGAAGAAATCGCGCGAAGCCTGATCAGATCAATGCTGCCAGGATCCCCGCTAGGATCCTTATGAAAAACCAGAGCTACCCGCATTTCCGATAACTTGAACCCCTGAAAAATATGAACTTACCTGACAGAACTCTCCGAAACCTTTGCCTTACATCAAAATCACGCACTCAGAATATGGTGTTGCTATTCCAGTTTTACCAAGGTGGTGATAAAAGACTTATTGTTTCGATCTCTAAGTAAAACGGTTTTTCACCGCCGTGGTATTATTTCATGAAAGATAATCATCCTAAACTACTAATTGTAACACCAGAATTCCCTCCTGAACAGTGGGGAGGGTTGGCCAGGACGGTGCTGAAAGTGGCCACGCACGCCATGAATTTAGGGATCGACACCCAGGTGGCCCGCCTTACCGTAGAACCAGAGAAGGTCATACTGCTTGACGAGAATCGGACCACTACAATTTTCGAAGGGATCGTTACTCACAGCATAATTGTAGGTAAAGATAATATTGATCCGGATCAGAGAGATATTTGGGGATGTCCCCACAACCTCTCATTACAGATGATGTTTCAATCGTTGGAATCTCTTGAAGCGACAAACAAGTATGACATTTTTCAGTCGTTTTTCCTCTATCCCGTAGGCTATATCACTGGTCTTTTAGCCAGGAAGGTTAAAAAACCAATGATATCGTGTATAGTAGGAAATGACGTAAACAGATATTTTTTCAGTCCCGAAAAGGTATCTGTTTGTAGGAGCGGACTCGATAATTCAGATTTTGTGGTTGGCTTGAGCAAGAGCTTGGTTGACCTGGCTGACGCGTTATCTCCTATTTCCGGAAAATCACGCGTAATATATAATTCAGTTACTATACCTGATGAATCCTGGGTGCCCAGGACAGAACCGCCCTCCAGGATCAGAATAGGGTGCGCTGGAATTTTTAAATATGCCAAAGGGCTGCCGTACCTATTCAAGGCAGTGGCCGAATTATCAAAAAAATGGAATTTGCATCTGGCGCTAAGGGGCATAATAAGACATTCGGAAAAAGATGTATTTCAGGAAATTCTGACAAGGACCAACATCCGGCGGTTGGTCACAATGCTCGAACCTGCTCCGCACGAAGAAATATCAGGATGGTTAAGGTCTCTGGACTTATTTGTCCTTCCATCTGTTACCGAAGGTTGTCCTAATATAGTTATGGAAGCTATGGCCGCAGGAGTTCCTACTATCGCCACCGAAGTTGGGGCCGTTCCTGATTTGATCGAAGACGGAGTTTCGGGACTTTTGTGTCCCCCGGGGGATTCGACCGCCCTTGTTTCCCGGATTGAACGGATACTTGAGAACCCGGATTTGGCCAACAAGCTTTCCAAAGCAGGAAGAGAGAAAATGAAGCTTTTCTCCGCGGAGCGGGAGCGGGAAGACTGGAAACAGGTGTATCAGAAATTTGTAGAATTATGAGTTTACCACATGGGTATGAGTGAATAGACTGATAACATGAATGCTCCACCCCAAAGATATCCGGACGATCACTGGATAAGGTCATTCGACAGCGAAAAAGCGCTGAATAATTACCTGGATCAACAATCCAAGGCTTACAGCAAAGTCAAAAATGATTTTGTTCGAGAACTCCTTGGAGACCTTCAAGATAAAAGAGTATTGGATTATGGTTGCGGGGCGGGTTACTTTTGCGTGTACGCCGCTAAAGCGGGCGCGGCCGAGGTGCTCGGTGTTGACGTTGAACACTCTGTTCTGGCTACAGCTCGGTACTTTGCCAAACTGGAAGGTGTTTCAAGTCGTGTCGCTTTGATCCAGAGCGCGACATTCCCCAGCTTTGGGGTTAGAAAAGCTTTTGACGTCATCATCATGAAAGACGTAATAGAACACGCTCCGGACGATATGGATCTCTTAAGGGCCGCTTCCAAAACTTTAAATCCCGGCGGTTTCTTAATAATCAGCACCCAGAACGCTGTGTCCCTCAATTATGCTATTCAGGGCGCTTACCATCGGGTGTTACGTCATGACAAGCAATGGTTCGGCTGGGATGAAACTCATCTGAGATTTTATACCCCGCTTGGTCTGGCCAGAAAGCTAAAGGCCGTGGGCCTTGAATGCGAGGCATGGCGCTCGGCGTATATAGTGCCTTACAAGATCCCAAAGCTAGGAACTGGACAAAAGAAATTTTACAGGCTGGACGCGTTAAGCTGGATAGACAGAACCCTCGGATCAGTTTTCCCATACAACCGTTTGGGCTGGAATGTTATCGTGAAAGCTCGCGCGTCAAGACTTGTTAAGTCAAAGGCCCATTTTGAATCAGTGATAAACGCGCCTTTTCCCGCGACGCCAGTCTCCATAAACAGAGAATCATTGAATTTCACTAAGGAAACCAATCCCTGAACCGGTGGACAATCCCATCCAACTGACCGGCGAACCGCTTTGAATCACATAAACCGTATCATGGGGAAAACGGATAAATAGAGCCTGTTCCGGCTCCATCCCAAGGAGACATTTTACCAGGACCCGGTTCAAGCCGGCGTGCGCAAGTATGACGATACTGGAGTCGACAGGCATCTCAGAAAGTTCCCGTATGAAGCCGCTCAGCCTCAACTCTCTGTCGAGGTAGCTCTCGCCTCCCGGGGGCCGGTCGTGCCACCCGGATCTTATAGATGGACGTGGTCCGATAACGTCCGCCCTCAAAGAACCTTCCCATTCTCCGCAAGAAATCTCGACTAGCTCTTCTCTAAAATGAACAGGAATCTTTAGCGCCTCGGAATAAATAGAGGCGCTAAGAGCGGCTCTTCCCAAAGAACTGGAAAAAATAGCCCGAGGCTGGTAATGGGCCACCAAATGAGGCATTTTCAATGTGTCAGCGATCCCTGTCTCAGTAAGTAAGGAATCCGACCGCCCCTGGATGACCCCCGCCTCGTTAAGCCGTGTTTGGCCATGACGGGCCAGAATAATCTTTAAGGACAATTCGTGAACACCACTTCAATATTTAAAATGTCAGACTTATTGTAGTTGGTTTATAGCAGAAAATGGGAAATCGGTAAAACCCCGCCCCACAAGTTTCTCGGAGAGGATGGAACCAGCCACGGAATATTTCTGTCAAAAAACAATGTTGAATAAATGTCGCGTAAAAGTGTAGTAAAGAACCCTGGTTTTTGTTGTCGGCTGGATTTAGGCGGAAGAAGCGAGAATGAACAGGTATATTGAAAAGACAAAAGAGGCTGTTTGTACAGGATTCTGGCTGGGATATTCACCGTTCGCTTCGGGAACCGTTGGTACCCTGCCGGCAGTATTGATATACATCGTTATTCGATACGCCCTTGATCCAGCGTATCATAAGCTAGCGATCTTATTGTTTTTGACACTCTCATGTTTGGGATGCGTGGCTTTGGGGGAGTGGGCCGAACAAAGGAGTGGGAAAAAAGATCCAGGAACATTTGTGCTGGATGAAATAGCGGGTTTTTTCCTGACCGTCCTTTTCTTTACAACCCCCAGCATTATTTTGACTATTTTTTGGGCGTTCGTCGCTACTCGATTCTTTGACATCATCAAACCATTTCCGGCAAATATGGCTCAGGACGCGCACGGTGGATGGGGGATTCTTCTGGACGATCTGTTTGCCTCAGTTTACGCCATATTTTTTCTGAGAATTTTTTCGTGGCTTTTCCCGAGGATTTTTGGCTTTTAGAAAGAAACTAACCAATTTAACCGACTTTTTCGGCAATTTAGTTAGATCTTGACATTTGCCAGTCATAATGGTTTATTAAAACGTTATTGTTAAGGAGGGTTTATCATGTACGCCATCGTTCAAACCGGCGGGAAGCAATATAAGGTAGCTCCTGGTGATCAACTGAAAATAGAAAAAGTTCCCGGTGAACCCGGTGAAGTTGTAGAGTTGTCACAGGTGCTCGCAGTCGTAGATGAACAGGGACCAACATTTGGAACCCCATTGCTTGAGAACGTGTCTGTTAAAGCCCGGATGATCAGGACTGCCCGTGATCGAAAGATCATAGTTTTTAAGAAAAAGAAACGACAGGGCTACCACAAGAAACAGGGACACAGACAATGGTATTCTCTCTTAAAGGTGGAAGAGATCAATCAATTAGCAAACAAATCCGATCAGGTGAGCGCCAGTCCGATTGAGACTGAAACCGCTCAGCAATCGTGACAACGGAGGATAGGCCATGGCTCACAAGAAAGCTGGAGGAAGTTCACGTAATGGAAGGGATAGCCCTGGTCAACACTTCGGTGTGAAGCGCTTTGGAGGCCAGGTCGTAAAGGCCGGTAATATTCTGGTACGCCAAAAAGGCACAAAAATTCATCCGGGGCTCAATGTAGGCCTAGGCAAAGACTACACTCTGTATGCCAAAATTGACGGAGTCGTTACGTTCGGAGTCAAGGACAAGCGCCGCAAACTAGTCTCCATATTGCCAGTCACAGCATAATTATCAATTCAAATCCGGCGTTTGAAATGCTTTAGAAAAAGCGTTAGACGCCGGATTAGTTTTTAATCTCCCCAATTGTCGATCATTTAATTTTAGGAATCAAATTCCGAGATAGGCTTCCTTGATGTGGTCGTTGTTGAGGAATTCGTCTCCGGTTCCCGAAAGGGTAATTCTCCCGTTCTCCAACACATAGGCTCTGTTACACATAGCCAGTGTATGGTGAACATTCTGCTCGACCAGCAGCACGGTCACACCCTCCCGATTTACCATCTCAACAATTTTGAATATTTCAGAAACCATAATTGGAGCCAACCCAAGTGAGGGTTCATCAAACATAATGAGTTTGGGCAAGGACATGAGACCGCGAGCTATGGCGGCCATTTGCTGTTCTCCACCTGACAGGGTACCGGCAGGCTGCGCGCTCCTTTCCCTGAGCCTTGGGAACATTTCATAAAGCCATTTTAGGGACTTCTTGCGCTGGGCTTTGGCTTTGCGTGTTAGTGACCCGAGAATGAGGTTTTCCTCGACCGACATTTCCGGAAAAAGTCTCCTTCCTTCAGGCACGTGAGCCAGACCATAGTCTATCACTTTATGCGATGGTACTTCGTTAAGCCTGGTTCCCATAAATTCCACATACCCGCTGGACGGCGTGACTAAAGATGATATGGCTTTCAGGGTCGTGGATTTACCGGCCCCGTTGGCGCCCAACAGGACCACTATCTCTCCTTCTTTTACCTCAAAGGACACATCCCAGAGGATTTGAAGGTCACCATAGTAAACATTCAACCCTTCGACCTTAAGCACGATAATCCGCTCCAAAATAAGCTTTGACAACTTCCGGGTTAGCGGCCACCTCAACCGGAGATCCTTCAGCAATCAACATTCCGTGATTTATCGCTATGATACGATCAGAAATCGTCATTATGACTTTCATTATGTGCTCTACTATAATGATGGTTATTCCTGAATCGCGAATCTTCTTGATTAGATTGATAGCCTCGTCCAGTTCAGTAGGGTTAAGGCCGGCCGCAGTTTCATCCAGAAGAATGAGTTTGGGCTGGGTCGCTAAGGCTCTGGCAATCTCGAGCCTTTTTCGTGAGGCGATGGGTAAACTTTTGGCAATCTTGTCCTTGTAATGGGTCAACCCACAAAATTCAATCGTCTCTTCAGCCCATCCCACTGCTTCCGCTCTGGAACTCCGTCTCAGGAATGCGGACGCTATAACATTATCCAAAACAGTCATTCTCTTAAGAGGCTTGACCACCTGGAACGTTCTTCCAACCCCTCGCTTGCAAATCTGATGAGTCTTCAGCCCCGAAATTTTTTCTCCATCGAACAGAATTTCACCTTTGTTCAAGGGAAAATAACCATTGATCAAATTAAAAATAGTGGTTTTCCCAGATCCATTGGGCCCTATCAATCCACAGATCTGCCCTTCCTGTACCGCGAAACTCACTCCATTGACGGCTGCAAGCCCACCAAAGAATTTGACTATGCCTCTGACTTCAAAAAAAGCCATAATTTTCCTCAAACCGCCGGCTTCTTGTGTCTAAACAACGTTCTCTTGATAACTTGCCAGTCTCCGACGATTCCATTGGGCAGAAACAGGATGACAGCGATTACGAGAATTCCGAAACTCAACACATGGGCTTCGCTAATGTATTTCACAACCACATTCATAAAAGACCAACCGGTAAACTTGCCGACAGCGCTGATTAATCCGAATCCACCTGTCCGGAAAATCTCCTGTACCGCCACCATGATGAAAGCCCCGACCATAGGACCATAGATGGTTCCCACTCCTCCGACGATTCCCACCAGAATGGCCATAATCGATATGTCATGTAGTGAAAAGACAACCTTGGGGTCGATGAAACCCATATAATTGGTATAAAGAGCGCCTGCCAGGCCAATTAGAAAGGCCGATATACACAGGGAGATCATCTTGTAATAAAGAGTGTCAATTCCCATGCTCTCGGCAGCGTCCTGATCTTCACGGATAGAAACGAAATAGTACCCCCATCGCGATTTCATCACCCGGTCAATAAACACGACGGCGAAGACAGCGATTGCCAGCGCCACGTAATAGTAGGGAATCTTGGAGATGAAGGTTTGCATTACCAGTATGCCGATCATTCCGTCGGTAAGCGATTCCCATACCGTGGCGATGTTTCTGAAAATCTCATTCAAAGCCAAGGTGGCCAGAGCAAAATAAGGGCCACGTAACCGAAAACAAATCCACCCAAATGGAAACGCTATTACCACTGAGAGCAACGCCCCGAGTGGAAGCCCCCACCAAGCTGAGATTTCAAGTTTGCTGCTGAGAAGAGCCGCGGTATAAGCGCCAACTCCAAAGAAAGCCGCCGCTCCGAAAAGAACCTGGCCGGTATATCCGGAAATCAGGTTCCACCCCGATCCGATGGCCACCCACATCAGAACCAGTATCATTAAATGCTGGTAGTACGATTCCTGAATTATCAGAGGGAATATCAACAGGCAAATTAACAATATCAGTTGGGCGGGCGGTCTTTTCATAAACTTCTAAACCTTGGTCAGGCGTCTAAAGCCGCCGGGAAGGAAAAGTAGAACCAGTAAGAAAATTACCAATCCGACCATGTCCTCAAAATCCATCCCGATATATGTAGCTCCGAATGATTCGGCAAGACCGAGCGTCAAGCCGCCGAAGATGGCTCCAACTGTTGAGCCTAAGCCCCCCAGTATTGTGATAACGAAAGCCTTTCTGGTAAATGGACCGCCAATGTCGGGAAACAGGTAATAAATGGGTAATAGCAATGTGCCGGCCGCAGCTACCAGACCTGCGCCGATGCCCATCGTAATGACTTTTATCTTTTCAGAATTGATTCCCATCAACTGAGCGGCTTCGCCATCCTGAGAAACAGCTCGAATGGAACGGCCGATGTCGGTTTTTATTAGAAACACGAACAGCCCTAGAGTCAAAAGGCAGGCGAAAACGAAAGCGATCGTTAAAGCGACTGAAAACGATATGCCCCCGATAAAAAAGGCGGATGATGAATAGGACGTTTTAACCGAAAGATAGTTTGAGCTGAAAATAAACCTGGCTACTTCAGTCAGCACCATGGCTATGCCTACGGTCATCAGCACCTGGTTTTCGGGAAGGATGCTGTCCACTTTCATCAGCGGATTGAGAAGATATTTTTGGATTATGACTCCCAACAGGAAAAGGGCCGGCATACTGATCAGGAGTGTAAAATACGGGTCAAGCCCCAGGAAGTGAAACATCGTATAGGTCACGTACATGGCGACCATCATGAACTGTCCATGAGCCAGGTTGATTATGCCCATGACACCCATGATCAAAGTCATACCTATGCCGATGAGGGCGTAAAGCCCTCCCTTAAGAACACCGGCGACCAGCGTTTGTAGGAAGACTTCCATTAATTCTGTTCTTGTTCAGTCGAGATTGAATTCTGCGTTTTAGACAGACCCGACCCCGCTATGAGGAGCGAGGGTCGGGCTTCTCTCATCAATTATACGTCACCTCTGAGACCACTCCGGGACTGGGTAGACATAGGGTTTGGTGGCCACATTCTTTGGCCATACCGTTTCAAGAATTCCCTTCTGCCATTGCACCAGATAGGTCGGTAACGCGTTTTGCTGTTTTTTCTTGCCGTAAGACACAAATTTTACCGGCCCAAACGCTGTCATCGTATCTGTGGCCGCAAGGGATTCACGGATGGCGGCGGGTGTGAGTTCCTTGGCGCGTTTCAGGGCGTCAGCCACAACGTAAATACAGCCGTAAGCTTCTGCGCCATGATATTCAGTCGGTGTGCCGAATCGTTTCTGATAATTTTCGAAATATTCCTTTGCCCCTGGATAAGGTAACTGGGGAGACCAAAGGTCTGCGGAGAAAACGTAGTTAGCGGCGTCTCCTGCGTTCTTGGCGAACTCAGGCAGTGTAAATCCGGCGCCTCCACCCACAAACAATTTCGGATTGAAATTTAGTTCCTTTGATTGACGCATCAACAATGCCGCATCCATCACGTAAGAAATCATATAAACAAAATCAGGCTTGGCGGCCTTTACCTTAATAAGAAGTGGCTTGAAATCAACCGCTCCGGCCTCGTAGCCCTCTTTCATCAGTACCTTGTAGCCGGCTTTTTCGCATTGCTCAGCGAATTCTTTTGTTCCAGATTGGCCAAAAAGGGTATTTTCATGAAGTATTGCGACGCTTTGTGGTTTTACCACATCAGCCAGGAACGAATTCAGAGCCTTCGGATATTCGCTCACCGGTGGAGCAATCCTGAACACATAATCCCATCCCTGCTCGGTGATCTTGTCCGCTGAGCCTGTGCTGACCAGAAAAGGGATCTTGCGCTGCTGCGCTACTGCGCAAATGGCGTAAGTGACAGACGAGGAATATCCACCTGTAAGGGCCACAACCTTGTCCTGAGATATCAGTTTTTCTACCGCTGACCTCCCCACGTCCGGTTTCCCTGTATCGTCCTCGATCAACAATTCGATAGGCCGACCGTTAATTCCTCCAGCCTTGTTGATTTCTTCGAGGCCCATGAGAAGGGAATTCTTTTCAATCTCTCCAAACTTTGCCTGTTCTCCGGTGAGAGGTAGCACCACTCCGATTTTAATTGGAGGGTCCGCCGCCCACCCCAGGCCAAAGCTTAGGATCAGACACGATACAACCGCCAACAGTCCAAATGCGCTGATTCTCATTTTAGACTCCTTAGGTTTATAAATGGCATATGGGAAAGATGGTATCATCTAATGAAATATCGGGGCAAGCCTTAATTGTCAAGGTAATTAAGCGGAAACGCTTTATCTGTGACCTGTTGCGTAATTTACTTGAACCATGTAAACATTAAGGTGAATCTTGACAAGGATAGCCTATGACCCCAAAAAGGATATTGAAGTTCCTGATTTTACTGGTTCTCTTTCAGATCACAGTTCTTAATCCGGCCAAAGCGGAAAATCCGGAACTTGAAAACAGGTTGAATGAATCTGCCAGAATAGTAAACGAAACGCTCCAGGCTCCTGATGGAAAAATACCACGAGACCTGCTTCGCAGGGCTAAGGCCATAATCATATTTCCGTCAGTCATTAAAGTGGGCATGGGCATAGGTGGCCAGTACGGCAAGGGAGTGGCGCTGAGGCTTGATTCTCAAGAACGTAAGTGGGGCCCCCCAGCCTTTGTGACACTTATAGGCGGAAGCTTCGGTTGGCAAATAGGCGTCCAGTCGGCTGATTTGATACTTTTGATAATGAGTGACGTTGATCTGAAGAATATTTTCAACAAGAGATTCACGATCGGCGTTGACGCATCAGTGGCCGCAGGGCCTGTTGGCCGGGAGGCCTCGGCGGACACGGACATCACACTTACTGCTGGCATTTTGTCATATTCCCGATCAAGAGGCCTTTTTGTGGGTCTAACTATACAAGGGGCTTTCCTGGAAGCTGATTGGAGCGCCAATGAAAGCTACTATGGCTCAGATAGCTCAATCATCGATATTTTCTTTCATAAACAGGGGAAACTTTCTCCCGCAGCGTCGAAGCTGGTTGAAACTTTGAACTCGAGCCTGTCAAAATAGAATAACCAAACCGCGAAAACCTTTTGAAAGGGAAATGCGGTGATTGTAAATACAGCTCTATTTGTGGGGGATGTAGAGGGCGCTCCATGGCCTTTTCGGGAGACTATCTCTCGGAAGACCCATCATGTTTTCTTCCGGAATGTCCAAGATCCCGGAAAAACTAGTTGACAAAAGGTATCCAATTCAAGGAAAAATCTTCTGATTGCTTTAGATCTACTTTCCGGCGACGAGATTCTTAAAGTTTCCATTTAATATTTCGTTTGATTGACGACCCCCGTCGTTTCTAACTGTCGGTCACTGTTTAAAATAAGCGCTAAGGAGGCGTAGTTGTCTCAAAAATGGACATGAAGCGAGACTATTACGAGGATATACAACTTTTCAGGACCAATACCACGCTTGTTCTTAGTGTGGCCCTGTTCGGCGCCTTGGCTTTAATACCTCTTTTCGTCGGAGATTATAACTTATACATTTTCAACCTGATCGCCATCCACTCCATAGTCGCGATCGGCCTGAACATACTTGTAGGCTATACGGGGCAGATATCTCTCGGACACGCCGGTTTTTTCGCAATTGGCGCCTATACCGGAGTCCTGTTGATGGTCAAAGCCGGACTTCCTTTCCCTGTAGCGCTTGTAGCGGCCGGTTTTGTCTCTTCCGGGTTTGGTTTTCTGTTGGGGCTTCCTTCTTTGAGATTAGAGGGCCCGTATTTAGCGATCGCTACACTCGGATTCGGCATGGCTGTCACGCAGATTATCAGCCACTGGGACTTTGCCGGAGGGCATATGGGGCTGGAAGCGCCCAAGATGTCCATTGGGGGGTTCGTGGCTGACACGGGGTATGAGCAATACGCTATCATAATGACGGTCACGGTCATCATGACCGTAGCAGCCATCAATTTGATGAAAACCCGTGTGGGTAGGGCTCTTGTGGCTATCAGAGACAGTGAGATAGCGGCGGAAGCCATGGGAGTCAATGTCCTGAAATACAAGACCCTGGCCTTTGCCATAAGCGCTTTTTACACTGGAGTGGGTGGAGCGTTGATGGCGTTTGCGCTTGCTCATATAAGCGCCGGCAGCTTCAACCTGATTTTGTCGATAACCTTCCTGGCCATGATAGTAGTGGGCGGTTTGGGATCCATTATGGGCTCTATTCTGGGCGCCGCGTTGCTTACATATCTGCAGATCAAATTGCAGATCATTCAGGAAGCTCCTTTTATAGGCCCAGCGCTGCTCGATATTTCAAAAAGATTCTTCACAGCGGAAGGTTTACCCAATATCCAAAGCATTATCATTGGAGCGATCATGATCGGGATCGTGATTTTCGAACCCCTTGGAATGAGGGGCATATACCTCAGATTCAAGCGTTACTGGAAAATGTGGCCGTTTTGAGAGGATATGAATGAACTTCCTGATGGACTTAATTGTTGGCGGTTTGGCGATTGGCGCCTGTTACGCATTAATAGCCCTGGCTATGGTGATTATTTACAAGACGTCTGAAGTGCCGAACTTCGCCCAGGGCGAGATGGCCATGATCGCCACGTTTGTGGCCTACACCATGATAGCCGGTTACGGAGTGGGGTTCTGGACAGCGGCCGCGATCACACTGATATTCGCCTTCATTTTGGGCGCTTTGCTGGAGATCTGTTTCCTCCGGCCCGCAGACAACCCGGGAGTTCTTGGGTCCATAGTGATAACCCTGGGAGCCGAGATGATCCTTTATGGGATAGCAGGCTGGAAATGGGGAGCCAATCAGAATCCTTTTCCTGTTCCTTTTTCCGAATACTCCGGGGTAAACATCGGTGGGGTAATAATTACGGAAATAAACCTTTGGACGGTAGTGGTGAGCCTTGCCGTAATGGTTATTCTCTTCCTGTTTTTTCGGTTCACCAAACTTGGAACAGCCATGAAGGCGGTTCAACAGAACTCCTTCGCTGCTAAAGCCATGGGTATACCAACTAGACGAATCCTCACATTCACCTGGGGTTTGAGTTCCATGACCGGCGCTATCGCCGGCATGTTAATCGCCCCAATGGCCACACTTGATCCGAATATGATGATGGATCCAATGCTCAAAGGCTTCGCCGGGGGAGTGCTCGGAGGGTTAACGAGCTTGCCGGGAGCGGCCGCTGGCGCTTATTTGCTGGGAATAATCGAAAACCTTTTTGGAGGGTACGTATCGCTGGAGTTTAAATCACTGGTGGCCTTTGGTGTAATAGTGCTGATTTTGTGTGTGAAACCTTCGGGCCTGTTCGTGAAACATTATGAACGCAAGGTGTAGGCATTCTCACAGTGAAACATAGATTACTCATTATTTCTGTCATATTGAAACTCGTAATAATTCCGTCATTCCTTTCATGGCAAACATTGTCGTGGGCCGGTCCGCAGGATGATTTACAGGCTGTAATCAAAGAGTATTTTGAAGCTGAAATGAGTCGGAACGGTGATAAAGTATGGAATTTGCTCGCTCCGTCTTCAATATTCAAGAAATTTTATTCATACGAGAACTACCTTGAGTTGTGCCGTTTGAATCCGATCAGAGTCCTGGGTTATGAACTCACATTTCCGCCGGAGATTTCCGAAAATACCGATAAGGAAAACTTGCCCAATGTTGAGAAAATCGCCACGGTGGTGGTTAAAGTTCGCCTAAAAGGCGATTCTGGAAAAGAGAGTGAAAATATAAGCGTGTTTATTTTCCTCTTTGAGAATGGCTCCTGGTACAAGGGTTAGAGCGCTTGCCCGTCTGAAGGGCGTTATCATGACAGGTGATATGAAGAACTCTCATCAATCATGTTTACAAGTCGGTTAGCCCGGTGAAGCGGATTTGCTCCGGTTAGTCTGAATAAGAAAAAAGGAGTGGTTAATGAAAAAAGGCCTGAAAAGATTACTGGTTTTAGCGGTTCTTGTGGGGCTGACGGTTACCGTCAACAGCGCTTGGTCTGCTGACAAAGTTAGAGGGGTAAGCGACACTGAAATCCTGATAGGTCAGTGGGGACCTCAGACAGGTCCTGCGGCTTTATGGGGGTCTGTCGCCCGCGGAACAGGCGTGTTTTTTGATCTGGTTAATGAAGAGGGCGGAATAGCCGGTCGAAAAATCAAATACTTCATGAGGGATGACGCTTATCAGCCTGCGAAGACCAAAGCCATCGCAAAAGAATTTGTGGAAAGCATTGGGGTGTTCGGTGTCGCTTCGGGTGTCGGCACGTCCTCAGGCATGGCGGTCAGGGATTACCTTATGGAAAACAAGGTCCCGTGGGTTGGTCCTTCTACCGGATCAAAGCACTGGACCGAACCGCTGCAAAAATATCTGTTCGCTGTCTACCCGAGGTACACTGACGAAGCCTATCTCTTGACACAGTATCTCGTCGAAAAGATGGGCAAGAAAAAAATAGCCTTTTTCTATCAGAATGATGATTACGGAAAAGAAGGCCTGCTGGGCGCTCAAAAATACGCCAAAAAGGCGGGACTTGAATTAACCGCTGAAGTTCCCGTAGAGGTTACCGACACGGATCTGAAATCCCATGCCTTAAAGCTCAAAGAGAGCGGAGCCGAGGCGGTAATACTCTGGATACTTCCCAAACACGCTGCAATAATACTTGGTCAGGCCAAAGCCGCGGGCTATGAGCCGCAATGGGTGGCGAGTTCCACTCTTTCGGATTCCCATTTGATGCACAAAATCACAAAGGGTCTGTGGGCTGGAGTCGTTTACGCAAACTTCCTGAACGTGGAAAGTCCTTTGGTAAAGAAATATCTCGAAGCCCAGAAAAAATTCGCCCCGAATGAACAGTACACGGGAATTTTCTTCCTGGCCGGCTTTGTCTTTGTTGAGCCGATGGTTGAGGGTCTGAAAAGAGCAGGCAAAGACTTGAACCCCGATACTTTCGTGAAGGCCATGGAAACTATTCGACACTGGAACGATTGGTTGGGGTACGATTGCACGTTTACTCCAGAAGACCATCAGGGGATGAAATCCGTTTTTATCGCCAAGTGTGGCCCCAATGGAGAGCCGATCAAGATGTCCGACTGGCTCACCTACAAGGGTGAATGATTGTTTCGCTAGTTTCTGATGAGGCGCGGGTCGTAAATGGCGAATTCCTGGCCGCGCCTCAACGAATAAAAATCAAGGGCGTTTAATTATCCAAAATGGCTCTGCTGTCACTGAACAATTTGTTGGTTTCTTTTGGTGGTCTTGTGGCTCTCCATGGGGTTTCCATGGAGGTGGAAGAAGGTCGGATATTCTCGATCATAGGACCGAACGGCGCTGGTAAGACCACTATTTTTAACTGCATCAGTGGGATATACAGACCTACGAAAGGTAAAGTCATCTTCAAAGGTCAGGATATAACCGGCAAAAAATCTCACTATGCGGCAAGTTTGGGTATTGCTCGAACTTTTCAGAATATAGAATTGTTCGGGGGCCTGACCACTATGGATAATTTGCTTCTGGGACGCCACATTCATATGAAAACAGGCGTTTTTTCAGGAGCTTCGTTCCTGGGAAAGAATTTTCCAGCAGCAAAGGAAGAATGCCATCACCGGGAAGTGGTCGAGCGGATTATCGAATTCCTAGAAATTGAGGCTTACAGGGATTCCTTCGTCGCCTCTTTGCCGTATGGCGTCAGAAAACTGGTCGAGTTGGGTAGAGCGCTGGCCATGGAACCCACTCTCTTGCTGCTGGATGAGCCGACAGCGGGAATGAACCAGGAAGAAAAACGGGACATGATGTTCTGGATCCGTGACATTCGTAATGACTTTAAAGTCACAATTGTCATGGTCGAACATGATATGAATCTGGTCATGGATGTTTCAGACGAGGTGATGGCGCTGAACTTCGGTGTGAAACTCGTTCAGGGTACGCCGGATGAAGTCAGAAACCATCCTCAGGTGCTCGAAGCCTATCTTGGACAGGATTAAGATCATTTAATCAATATGACAAGTTCACGCTGAATCAAGATCGAAGAAAAGCGGAGCCATGCTCGAACTACGAAACGTTGAAATCTATTATGGCAAAATTATGGTGGTCAGAGGCCTGTCTCTAAAAGTGGAACAAGGCCAGATTCGAGCCATTCTTGGCGCTAACGGAGCCGGCAAGAGTTCTACTCTCAAGACCATTATGGGTTACATCGAGGACCAGCCCGAAAAGGGCTCGATCTGGTTCGAGGAAAAACGAATAGACGGGATGAAAACCGAAAAAATAGTTCCCCTCGGAATAGCCTACGTTCCAGAAGGGAGAGAAGTTTTTCCAGAACTTACGGTCAAGGAAAACCTCATGATGGGCGCTTATACCAGGAGAGACAGGGATATAGACACTGACCTGCAAAAGGTCTTTGGTTACTTCAGAGTGCTGAAAGACAGGCTGAAACAATTGGCAGGAACACTTTCGGGTGGAGAGCAGCAAATGCTTGCAATTGCGCGAGCCCTGATGTCCAGACCCAAACTGATGATTCTCGATGAGCCATCTCTAGGCCTGTCCCCCTTGTTGGTCTCGGAAATATTCGAAATCATAAAATCCATAAACCGCTCTGGCGCGACAATCCTTCTGGTAGAACAAAACGCCCGTAAAGCGCTGGCCATAGCGGATCATGCGTTTATCATGGAATCTGGACGAATTGTGCTGGAGGGAACCCCCGAGAAGCTATTGGAAAACGAGGACGTTCAGGAGTTTTATCTTGGCGTAAAACAGGAAACTTCGGTCAAGGGATTCCAACGCTACAAACGCAAAAAAAGATGGCGTTGATCAGAAATAATTAACCTGGATAAATTTCTATGTTTGACACTGATTTGACAATCGCTCAAATGTTTCTGGCCAGAGCGCAGGTTGCGCCGGATAAAGTCGCTTTAAGACGAAAATATCTGGGCGTGTGGCGCGACATAACATGGTCCGATTATCTGAGAAACGTGAAATTGACCTGTCTGGGACTGGTTTCTTTAGGGCTGGAAAAGGGTGACAGAGTCGCTGTAATTGGTGAAAACAGACCGGAATGGCTTTATGCGGACCTTGCTACAATGGCGGCGGGGGCTGTTACCGTTGGGGTCTACACCACCAGCTCGGTTACTCAGTGTGAATATGTTGTTGGCCACTCAGAAGCCAAGTTCTATATCGGAGAAGATGAGGAACAACTGGACAAGGCTCTTGAGTTTAGGGACAAGACCCCTGAACTCAAGAAAATAATCGTTATGGATACGAAAGGCCTTAAGCGTTTCTCCGACCCCATGGTAATGACCTTTGACGAATTGCTAAAACTTGGGGAATCTGTGGAGGAAAAGAACCCCGATCTCTTTGAGCGACTAACTAATAATAGCGCGAGCTTGGACGACATGGCGCTGATCATCTATACTTCCGGGACAACCGGCCCTCCCAAAGGCGCTATGCTTTCTCATGGCAACATCTCCTGGACAACAAAGTCCATTGGCGACGCTACACCGATATTCGATACCGACGAGCTACTGTCTTTTTTGCCTCTCAGCCACATTGCGGAGAGAATGTTCAGCGTTTTCCTGCCAATACGGTACGGATACACTGTCAATTTCGTTGAAAGCACTGACACCATTCAGGCGAACTTTCAGGAAATTTCTCCTACGGTTATCTTCGCGGTGCCGAGAATTTGGGAAAAATATTATTCAACAATCCGCATAAAGATGGCGAACTCGACCTGGTTCAAGAAAGTGTGCTACTCAATCGCCGATAAAATAAGTCTGCAGTATGGAAAGGCCCGATTTCAGTATGGGACGGCGCCTATATATCTGAAAGCCCTGAGATCTATCGTGAATGTCCTGGTCTTTTACAAGCTCAGGGAACGCCTTGGATTTGAAAGAGTCAGGCTCGCCGTATCAGGGGCTGCTCCAATTTCGCCGGATGTCCTCAGATATTTTCACGGTATCGGGGTTCCATTGAGAGAAGTTTACGGACAAACTGAAGGATCAGGCCCTACATGTATTCATCGGGGAGACGACATAGAATTAGGTAATGTTGGACCGGCCTTACCCGGCGTTGAGGTCAAAATAGCCGATGATGGTGAGATACTCGTTAAGGGCGGCAACGTATTCATGGGATATTACCGAAACCCTGAGGCTACATCTGAAACGCTATTGGATGGATGGCTTTGTTCAGGTGATGTTGGGCAGCTTGACGACAAAGGTTTTCTGAAAATCACTGATCGTAAAAAAGACCTGATCATTACGGCAGGCGGAAAGAACATTGCGCCTCAGAATATAGAAAATCAACTCAAGTTCAGCCCATACATCAATGACGCAATTGTCATCGGTGACAGACTGAAATTCATCTCGGCCTTAATTGTGCTTGATGAAGAAAACGTAGTGCAGTTCGCTCAAGACAACAAGATACCATTCACCACTTATGAAAGCCTTACTAAGGCCCCGGAAATAATAGAACTCATCGATTCCGAAATCCAGGAAGTCAACAAAGGCCTTTCTCATGTGGAAACGGTCAAGAAGTTCAGGATTGTTCCCAAAAAGCTCTATGAAGAGGACGGCGAAGTGACTCCTACCATGAAAGTAAAGCGACGCCACGTAAACAAGAATTTTGGGGATCTGATCAAATCGATGTATAAGAGCTAGCGGACTAATTGAAATTTCACGTTTGTTTTCAGGTTAGTGCTAGCCTAATAAGCCTTCAACCGCTGACCACGACAGTCGCTCCGGGTTCAAACGAAGCGCCAAGACCAATGACCTAAGTGTTCAGGAAAAGAGTAGTGCCCCAGATAAAAATGCTGATATATCTATGTTTTATCAATAAAAGTGTCAAGGTCGATAAAACAATAAAGGGATTCAAAAATGTCCTTCAGGCGCGTTTCCCACTGGTAGCGACTGGAACTTATGTGCGGAATTGATCCGCGATGTTAATCAAAAGAGCGATAAACGCACAACCGATAACCTCCTTAATTTACACAATAAATTGTCAGACATAAACAATATTGTGCGAACCGGCCATATCTTCTCTATACCTTAAAGTATTCTTCCCTTGCTCCACTGAGCCTATCCATGCTAATTACAAAAAAAACCGCTATATAACCTGTTGGGATTAGACGACTTGTTATATTCGCCAGCAGCGCCCTGATAAGCTGGCATAGGACTTGCTCTAACAAATCGCGATAACACAGGATTTCTATGCCCAGTAACTCTAAATTGGAGCCTCGTCAGGGAGACACTGCGGTGCGCGGATTCCGGGCCAAGACCCTTGAGGCGTTGGGGGATAAATGAAGAGAAACAAATATTTCGTTTTTGTCGGCTTGTCATCCCTGTGTGCCCTAACTTTCCTTGGAGGTTGCAACACGATAATCCTGTTGGACCCCAAAGGACCGATCGGCGAGTCTGTGCGGTTCGTCATCATTGCGGCCATAGCGCTCATGCTGATCGTCCTCATTCCCGTCTTCATCATGGCTTTCTGGTTTCCCCTAAAGTACAGAGCATCCAATACCAAATCGACCTATATGCCGAAATGGAGTTATTCCGGTAAAATCGACTTTTTCATGTGGGCGGTTCCGATTGGCATTGTCGCGGTTCTTGCGATTCTGGCCTGGACCAGGACCCATTCTCTCGATCCCTATAAGCCTATACCTTCGGCCAACAAGCCCATCAACATCGAAGTCGTATGTCTGGACTGGAAATGGCTCTTCATCTACCCGGATCACAATATCGCGACTGTCAATCAAATCACTTTTCCCGTCAACGTCCCGGTCAGCTTCAAAATCACCTCTGACACTGTAATGGCTTCCTTCTTCATCCCGCAACTGGGCAGCCAGATTTACGCCATGGCAGGCATGCAAACCCGATTGCACCTCCTGGCTGATAAACCAGGGACTTATGCGGGTCAAAATCAGCAATTCACCGGTAGCGGTTTCGCTGACATGCATTTCCAGGCGAATGCGGTTTCCATTGAAGAGTTTCAGTCGTGGGTGGAAAAGATCAGGCAATCTCCGGAAAAGCTTGATCTGGACCGATATAGAAAGCTCACAAAGCCGAGCGTCGGTCACCACCCAGTGACCTATTTCGCTTCAGTCAAGCCCAATCTGTTTGAGTATATCCTGCGCAAATTCAATCCGACCATGGGAGAAAATTCCGGGCCAATGAGCGGAGGATCGGTTTCTACTCACGCAGGGACCGATGTTTCGGAGGAAAACTGAGATGTTTGGAAAGTTAAGCCTTTCAGCGATTCCGTACGACAATCCGATCACCATGCCCGCTGTAGGTGGAGCGATTTTACTGGGCTTGGTGATTTTGGGCTTGATCACTTACTACAGAAAGTGGACCTACCTTTACAAAGAATGGCTGACCAGCCTCGACCACAAAAAGATCGGCATCATGTACATTATTCTCGCACTGGTCATGCTGCTGCGAGGGTTCGCCGACGCCATTCTGATGCGCTCTCAGCAGGCCGTCGCCGCTGGTGGCTCCCTTGGTTTTCTGCCCCCTGATCACTTCGATCAGATATTCAGCGCCCACGGCTCGATCATGATCATGTTCATGGCCATGCCGTTTATGGTCGGGTTGATGAATATCGTTGTGCCCCAGCAAATCGGCGCACGCGATGTAGCCTTTCCCTTTATGAACTCGCTCAGTCTCTGGCTGACCACGGCAGCGGCATTGCTGGTCATGGTATCTTTGGGGTATGGCGAGTTTTCCAAAGCCGGATGGTCGGGATATGCCCCGCTGACTGAACAGGAATACAGCCCCGGCGTGGGGGTGGACTATTGGATATGGGCCTTCCAGATCGCCGGTGTTGGTTCAACCATGACCGGCATCAATTTTCTCGTCACCATCCTGAAGATGCGGGCTCCCGGCATGAAGCCCATGCGGATGCCGTTGTTTGTTTGGACCACTTTTTTCACCATGGTGCTCATGGTTTGGGCATTCCCGGTTCTGACGGTCGATCTCGTCCTGTTGACACTTGATCGCTACCTGGGCATGCGTTTCTTCACCAACACGCTCGGCGGCAATTCGATGATGTATGTCAACCTGTTCTGGACCTGGGGGCATCCAGAGGTTTATATCCTGATCCTGCCGGCTTTCGGGATCTTTTCGGAAGTCGTAGCCACTTTCTCCGGAAAACGGCTGTACGGCTACACATCGATGGTCTACGCCACTGCGGTTATCACTGTCCTGTCCTTTTCCGTCTGGTTGCATCATTTTTTCACCATGGGCGCCAGCCCCAACGTCAACCTGTTTTTCGGGATTGCGACCATGTTGATTGCCATCCCTACCGGGGTAAAGATCTTCAACTGGCTTTTCACGATGTATCGTGGCCGTATAAGGTTTACTACGCCGATGTACTGGACCCTGGCGTTCATTGTGACCTTCGCTGTCGGCGGGTCTTCAGGCGTAATGATGTCTATACCACCGGCTGATTACGTGCTGCACAACAGCCTGTTTCTGATCGCTCATTTCCACAATGTGCTGATCCCCGGCTCCCTGTTCGGCTTTTTTGCAGGTTTTTATTACTGGTTTCCAAAAGCAACCGGCTTTCGCCTGAACGAAAAGTGGGGCAAACGCGCCTTTTGGTCCTGGCTGATCGGCTTTTATCTCGCTTTTGCTCCCCTGTACGTACTGGGTTTCATGGGCATGCCCCGCCGAATGGCGCATTACGCCAACCCAGACTGGCGCCCCTATCTGATTGTCGCCGCATTGGGCGCCGCCGTGATCCTGCTCGGCATTCTCTTTCAGGCAATTCAATTGTTCGTCAGTATTAGGGAGCGGCGCTCTCTCGCTGATCCGACCGGCGACCCCTGGGACGGCCGCACATTGGAGTGGACGACATCGTCACCTCCCGCGATCTACAACTTCCCGAAAATACCCGTCGTGAAAGAAATCGACGCATTTATGGACATGAAGGAAAGAGGGGTCGCATACCAGCGGCCGGATCAATATAACGATATCGAAATGCCGAAAAACTCGCCGCACGGCCTGATCATTGGCGCATTGGCTTTCGTGTTCGGATTCGCCATGATCTGGTATGTCTGGTGGCTGGCCATACTGTCTGCCCTAGGTATGCTTGTCACTGTCATTGCCCGCTCGATGGATGACGACATCCATTACATCATACCCGCCGCCGAGGTCGAGCGGATCGAAAATGAACGCTATCTAAAGTTGGGATCTATCGCAGATAGACGCCCCACATACGATCAGACCACCCCAGAACCCGTGCCGGAGATGTAAATGACTACAACAGACGCTTCAACCTTTGGCGCCACTAACAATCCAGAAGTTGAATCCACGGATACGGTCGCGATTCAGACATTCGGTTTCTGGATCTATCTTATGAGTGACCTCATCCTGTTTGCGACTCTCTTCGCTACCTTTGCCGTCCTGGGGACCAACTATGCCGGAGGACCGACGGGGAAGGAATTGTTTGACCTGCCTTACCTGTTGGTTGAAACCTTGTTCCTGCTGTTCAGTAGCGTAACCTTTGGTCTGGTGATGTTGGCCGTGCGCGACGGCCTGAAAAAGTGGGTTCTGATGGGACTCGCCGTCACGTTTCTGCTGGGGCTCGGATTTGTCTCCATGGAAATCAATGAGTTCCACCGTATGATTGCCGAGGGCCATGGACCGGACCGAAGCGCCTTCCTTTCGAGTTTTTTCACCCTGGTAGGGACTCACGGTACCCATGTGACCTTTGGGCTGATCTGGATGGCGGTCGTGATGGCGCAGGTGGCTGTCAAAGGTTTAACCTCTCCCGTTCAATCACGGCTGATGCGTCTGAGTATGTTCTGGCATTTTCTGGATATCATCTGGATTGGCATTTTCAGTATCGTCTACCTGATGGGAGTTGTGTAAATGAGTCAAGCATCCATCGACAGCTCCGGCGCAAGCAGGGGAAGTCTCAGAACTTACCTGACCGGCTTCGTTCTTTCCCTCATTCTGACCGCGATTCCCTTTGCGTTGGTGATGAGTGGGGCCCTATCGCCCTCGGTGACCCTGGCCGCCATATTCAGCGCTGGCATTGTGCAGATTCTGGCGCACATGCATTACTTCCTGCATCTGGACACTTCATCGGCGGAACGTTGGAACGTTGCTGCTTTGATGTTCACTTTCGTGATCATGGCCCTCTTTGTCGGCGGATCCATCTGGATCATGTATGACCTGTACTATCGAATGATGTGAGAATGCCTGACAGGATAAAAAACTATTTGCTCATTACCAAACCGGGGATCATTTTCGGCAACCTGATCTCCGCCGCTGCCGGATTTTTTCTTGCCTCCAGGGGGCGGGTTGACGGGCTTGCCCTCCCGGCGACTCTCATCGGCATATCCCTGGTTGTCGCTTCGGGTTGCGTTTTCAACAACTGTATTGATAGAAAAATAGATCGAAAAATGATGCGGACGCGCGACCGAGCGCTTGCAAAGGGGCTCATCTCACTGAAGATCGCACTGTCCTACGCCACAATCTTGGGGGTTGCGGGCCTGGCGCTGCTCTGTGTGGCGACAAACATGCTGTCCGTTGTCATCGTGCTGGCGGGCCTTGTGATTTATGTGGTTATTTACAGCTTGTACATGAAACGCAATTCAGTCTATGGGGCCTTGGTCGGCAGTCTGGCGGGAGCCACACCGCCCCTCGCCGGATATTGCGCAGTCACGGGTCGCTTCGACATGGGAGCGGTGATATTGCTGTTGATCTTCAGTCTATGGCAGATGGCCCACTGCTACTCCATCGCTGTTTTTCGGTTTGATGATTACGCTGCCGCAGCGATCCCGATTCTGCCAGTGAAGCGGGGGACAACCGCGGGGAAAAGGCATATTGTTGGTTATATCCTGGCTTTTATGGCGGCTACTCTGATGTTGACCCTCTGGGGGTACACAGGTTACAGAGCCTTTGCTGTGGCGACCGTGTTGGGCCTGTCCTGGCTGTATATGGCCTGGTCTGGCTTTGAGGCCTCAGATGAGCGGCTCTGGGCCAAAAAGCTTTTTATCTTCTCCATTCTGACCATATTCATTCTGAGTGTCATGATGTCAATAGATTTCACAGCGCCTGTAACATCGGAAATGCTTCTGAGCTATGCTCCGTAATCGATAACTCCGTTTCCGATGAAGACACAATCCGTAAAATCAGCCACCTATGGAATATAGAGATCACCAACCGGGAGGCCAGGAGTCTGCTCGGCGGCTCAGACTCATCAGTGGCTCACGTCTCGCAGATGGCTTGCTGGAATCATACCTCCGATATACGCCTGTTCAAGGGCGGAAACAAATATTGTTGGATTTTGCCCATTTGTTTTACCACGATCTTAATGGTAAAATAATATGCCAAAAGATCGGACCGTTTTTACCGTCTCTGAAAGGGTCAGTCATGCGCTCGAAAATAGTGATCATTTCTTGTTTGGCTCTGCTTTTCGCTTTAATTGCCAGCCAGTCTTTTGCCGTGGATTTAGAGGTAGTGGCTAAACTGGACTCAGGGCCCGGCAACATTACCGTGACACCCGACAAGCGAATTATCCTTAGCCTTCATCCGTTCTATTCGGTCAATGATCGGGTCGTGGAACTTCGCAAGGACGGTAAACTAGTCCCATTTCCCGACAAAAGCTGGAATCAGGGCAATACAAAAAATAGTGGGACTGCCTTCGACTCTGTATTGGGTATTCAATGCGATACCAATGGTGTTGTCTGGATGCTCGACACTGGTTTACGAAACTTGTCGGACCAGAAACTCGTCGGTTGGGACACGGTCAATAATCGGCTCCACAAGGTTATCAATCTCATCCCGCCGAAGTCTGAAACCAGGATTGCTTTGCCTGAAACGGCATTTCTTAATGACCTGGCTGTAGACCCTAACAACAGGGTTTGTTACCTCTCTCACAGCGGAGGGGTTAAAAATTCGGCGATAGTGGTTGTTGACCTGGAAACGGGGACGACCCGGTATGTCCTCCAGGGTCACAAAAGTGTTCAGCCTGAAGAGATCCCTCTGGTTATGGAACATCGAAAACTTGATTTTACACTTCCGGATTCGGGAAAACTGGCGATCCTCATAGGTGTGAATCCCATAGCTCTGGATGCCTCGAACGAATGGCTTTATTATGGTCCCATGAACGGGAAGAGCATGTATAGAGTCCGCACAGCCGATCTTCGTAACCCCCAATTGACTGCTTCAGAACTGGCGGACAGGGTTGAACGTTACAGCGATAAACCAATCTGTGACGGCATTTCAATAGACAATGGCGGGAACATATATATTAGCGACCTTGAAGCAAACGCTATCGGTGTCATTACCCCGGATCGCCAGTATAAAAAGTTGATAGAGGATGAAAGGATTTCCTGGCCGGAGTCATTCAGCTTTGGCCCTGATGGTTATCTATACTTTGTGGCAAGTCAATTGCACCGGTCCGCTCCCCTTAACAACGGAAAAGAGACCGCTAAGCCGCCCTTCTACGTATTTCGAATCAAGGGGCTCACTCCGGGAGTTGTCGGTAGATAAATGTTGGAAATGATTTCCCCAGGAAATGTTTCAATCCCAATCTACGTGTCCGCTTCCAATGTCATAATGGGCGCCTATTATTTTTAGGGAGCCATCTTCTACGGCTTTTTTCATGGACACACTTTTGTCAGTAAGATGATCCTTAATATGCCGCACATTGGCCCGGATACACTCGTCCAATAGCTCGTCCATCTCCAGGTTGGGATAAATCCTGCGAGTTTTCTCCACAACAGGCGCAATCCGTTCAGCGAGAGTCTTAATGTGCCCCTGCATTTCATGACCCTGAACAACAGCGGTTACGGCCCCACATTTGCTGTGTCCCAGCACAACCACCAACGAGACTCCCAGATGAGCCACGGCGTACTCAAGACTCCCCAACTGCTCTACCCCGGCTACATTTCCGGCTACACGAGCCACAAAAATATCCCCGATGCCGCAATCAAATAGCATTTCGACCGGGACACGGGAGTCAGAACACGCCAGGACTGCGGCAAATGGCTTCTGGCCCGTCTCCGCAGTGTGAATTCGTCTATGTTCATGCTGCTCGTGTCCGGTGTGTAAACCTTGTGTGAATCTTAAATTCCCCGCTTTAAGCAACTCCAGAGCTTCGTTGGTCGTCATTGATATACTCCCAGCCAGGGGCGTTTGAAGCCAGTGACAATCACAAGCCTGATTGAAATCCGGAATACGCTGTAAATCCATATTATTAGTCGATGTCGCCATTATCAGTTGGGAGGGTTTTGCGCTCATGCGCCTGCCAGATTTTGGCCATGAGATCCTCAAAATCGCATGGCTTTGTAAGGTAGTCATAAGCGCCGAATTGCATGCCGTCCCGGGCCGCCTGTTCCGACCCATGTCCGGTAAGCATGATAACCTCCATTTTTGGAACCATTTTCTTGAAGATCTTTAGAACTTCTATTCCGTCCATATCGTCCATTTTCAAATCCAGGACTGCGACATCAAAATCTTCATGTCTCGCCAATTGAATCCCTTGCGTCCCGTTGTTGGCTATTTTGACAAGGAAGCCCTTTCTTTGAAACCTCCTGGCCAAAACACTCACGTACGCCTGTTCATCATCAACCAGCAACAATTTGATTTGATTTGCGTCACGAACAAGATCAGAACTCATTGTTTCCCTCTAGTGGCCCGTCTTTCTCTGCTCGAGCCTTGGGTATCGGAAATTTTACATGGAATGTGGTTCCTAAGCCTTCAGCCGTGTTCACACTTATGTCTCCACCCAATTTCTTCACGATTCCATAACAGATGGAAAGTCCCAGCCCAGTGCCTTTGCCGACCGGTTTTGTAGTGAAGAAGGGATCAAAGATCCGAGGTAGAACGTAACTGGGGATTCCCGGTCCGTTGTCAGCCACATCAACAACCAGGAAATCGCCTTCCTGCCTGGTCGATATCTTGACTGCGCCACCTTTGGGCTCGATAGCGTCGATGGCGTTGTTTATCAGATTGATGAATATCTGTTGCGCTTCCGAAGGAGACACTCGTATCGTGGGTAGTCCATCGGCGAATTGAGCCTGTATTTTCACACTGCCGGAACGGACTCGCTGTTCGCACAGGGAGATAGCTTCACGTGTGATATCATTAATGTTGACTTTCTTGGGTATTGGGTCCGTTTTTCTGGCAAAACTTAACAGCTTGTGGGTGATTTGTTTGCAGCGTACTCCCTGGGCCTTTATTTGAGCCAGGGATCTTTGAAATTCGTCCACCATCGGTATTGATTCGGGACCGGCGTCTGTTATCAGGTCCTGTATCCAACCGGCTTCCTCCAGCATGACCGCCACCGGATTATTGATTTCGTGCGCTATGCCGGCGGCAAGTTCTCCCACTGAAGCTAATTTTCCGGCCTCAATAAATTTCTCGTTCATCATCTCCTTTTCCTGGTCAGCCTGTCTTATTCGCTTTACCAGTCTCTTTGAAAGGAGAACAGCGACAACGATTATGCCTATGACTCCTACGAAGAATATCAGGACACTTACGGTTCGAACCAGATAGAGCGCCTTGTAAGCGTCGGACTCGGTTTGCTGGAAGGCGAGTACCCAGTCTCCATTCTTCAGTCTGGACATGACGTGTATGACAGCTTTGCCGTCTACTTGAGAATTGGAGACTATGCCTTCCTGCTCGTTGTCCCGAGCATCCGGAGACAGAAAATTCAGGTACGGGTCTTTCAGAGGTGGCACTTCGGTTCGTGGCTTGGTCTGAAATTCCCCTTTCTTGTTCAGGATGAACGCGAAGCCTGTTTCTCCGATTCGTATGTTTTCAACCAGCGAGTTGAACTTGTCGAAGTCAACAGTGGCCCTTAGCAGCCATTTCCCGCCGTTGTCACTTCCTCTGACAGCGACTATAAAATGTGGAATTCCCCGAAGCCCTGGAAAAACATCGCTAATGTAGCTGGGTTGCTGAATCGCTTCCTTGAACCAGGGGGCTTCGGCGTAATGGGCCCGTTTGAGATCGTAAGGGCCTGCGTAAGCGATCTGAATCCCTTGATCGTTGACTATCCCGAGGTCAACTAGATGCGTCACTGGAATTCTTCTGCAGAGACCGGAGTTTTTCTTTGAGGAAATCGTCATTCGCCAGTTGATCAAGGGTGTAGGAGTCTTTCAGGACTGCGATATCCGCCAGTCGTTCACGCAGGAAACTGTCGATATTCTGTTTATGCTTCTTGTTTAGTACCTGAAGATGTTCAATAACCTTATCCTGGTATGATGTCTGGGAAAAATGCCTTATGGTGAGTGTGATCAAGATTAGAGGAACTACCGAAACACCGACAATTATCAAAACGATATTTCTCGTTAAAGATCTGTAATATGAATCAGTTGTTTTTTCGTTGGTATTCATAAACGGCCTCCGCCGAAAGCGAGAGTGACCCGTAAAAATGTGAATCGATAAGCCCTTGGTGAAGAGGGGAGACCTGGGCCTCGAAGGATGCAGCCCGTGATTTTCGGCATTGATTTGATCTCCATCGGTCTCCCCCTGATCATGCGGAAGAGCTTAGATATAAAAACTATGATCGGGATCGTGTCTCACCTGGCTCTTTGACCTCGCAACTGCTTTCCCCGTAGGCCTCCAATATTTTGTCGAGATGTTCCTGATGTCTTTTTCTTGCAGCGTCCAGTTTAGTGGTCAGATCGTCGATCTCGCAAGGTTTCATCAAGTAGTCAAAAGCCCCAGTTTCATGCCGTCAATCGCAGTTTCGAAGGTGGCGTGTCCAGTGAGCATGATCACTTCCGCAATGGGGTGGGCCGCTTTGATGCGTCTAAGTGTTTCAATTCCGTCCATCCCGGGCATTTTTACATCGAGTAAAACTACCTCAATCGAAGGGTCTTCATCGAGTTTATTGAGTCCCTCCTGTCCACTATGGGCGGGGATGACCTCAATGTCTCTAAGAGCGAGCCTCTTTGACAACGCGGACACAAAGCTCTCCTCATCATCTATCATAAGCAGTTTTGTAGTAATCATGGCGGTTTCCCTAAATTACAGATGCATTCGTCTCATAAGGATTTCTTTTTGATCAGCGATCTCTTCATCAAAAAGAATAGAAGCGACGGTGTTAAATATGTCGGCCAGCTTGACCACCCCTTGCAGTTTGTTGTTTTCCAATACTGGAACAACTGATATCCCGTGTTCCATCATGACGTCCAACGCCTTGATAATAGGGTCTTCAGGCTCAACTGCGCCGGCAAAGGCGAGTGACAAGTTCACTCAGCGGTCTTGTCGCTCGACTGGTGTCACAGGGAGATCCAGACGGTTCACACAAATGCCTGACTTCTTTCAGCAGATCAACCAGGTGAACGAACCCTATTACATTGTATTCATCATCAACTACTAAAGGGGTCGAATGCCCATGCTGCAATTTTTTTTCTTCAGTGCCTATTCGCAGGATTTTTATGGCTGTTTCCACATCGGTTTCAACCGCCAGGATCGGCCACTCGCCCGGTTTGATCATAAGTTTTGAGACAGGAACGGAATACGGCATAATTCACCTCACATACAATGTTGAGTGGCGCCGAACAGCTCGTTTATTCTCCAGGTCACTGCCTTGAGCTATCATTAACCAAGGAGTCCGGCGCACGGTATCTGTGATACAAGCCAAAATATCAATCGCCTCGGCGGATGATATATATTCATAGCCCTAGCTTCGGCAATCTTTGCCTCCTGAGCGGCCTTCTTGTTTTTCGCCTCGCGAACTTTGGCCATGAGCACGTCCATGTCACAAGGCTTCATCAGATAGTCCAGAGCGCCGACTTTCATCCCGTCTATGGCGGACTCGACCGTAGCGTGTCCGGTGAGCATGATCACTTCCATAAGAGGATATCGTGCCTTTATGGCTTTGAGGGTTTCAATGCCGTCCATTCCCGGCATCTTTACGTCGAGCACTACCACGTCTGTTGTGGAGTTCATGCTCCAACTTCTCGAGCGCCTCGGGTCCGCTCAAGGCTATAGCCACCTCTAACTCCCTCAATTTGAGCCGTTTGGCCAGGGCTTCAACAAAAGGCGACTCATCGTCCACCAACAGGACCTTTGCTATCATTGTATATTCTCCTTCATCTTACAGAATTGTAACCTCTAAATTGGCGCCTTAGTATCTGAGCAGCAGGAACACCGAAGATATGATCAGACTGATAATAGTGATTGGCGCCGCTTCTTTCACAAATTGCCCAAAGGTTATTTTGTAGCCGGCCTTTTCAGCTATTCCAGTGGTAACAACGTTAGCCGAGGCTCCGATTATGGTTCCATTGCCCCCAAAACACGCTCCTAAGAGCAAGCGCCCACCAGAGCACGCCCGATTCCGCGCCTGGGATAGACTTGTTCAAAAAGGCTATGATCGGTAGCATGGTCGCAGTATAGGGGATATTGTCAATAATTGCGGAAGCGAAGCCGGATACCCACAGAGATCACAAGCACCGCCAACCATAGTCTCCCCTGGCAGACATCTTTTATCCAGTCAGCGATAACCTGCAATATGCCTGTTTGCTCAGCGGCCCCTACAACGATAAACAACATTATGAAAAAAACCAGTGAGGGCCATTCGATTTCTTTCTCCAACATTTCAACAATGTCCACTTTGCATAGCAGGACTATCAGCGCCGCTCCAAACAGCGCCGCAACCGAAACCTCCATGTGGAACATCCCGTGCAAGACAAAGAGAGCGATGACTCCGAGGAGCACGGCGCCTCCGAGATAGAGCAGCTTGCTGTCTGTGATCTTGTACTTTTCCTTCAGGAAAGCGATCATCTTGGGAGCGTCTTCGACCTTGGCCCTGTGATAGTCCGCGCCGTAAACGAACTTGTTGTAAATAATCTGAGCGACCAGAACCAGGATTACAACCGGAGTAAGATTGATCACAAAGTCATTGAATGTCAGGCCGGCGTATGATCCGATCATTATATTGGGTGGGTCGCCAATAAGCGTGGCAGTGCCGCCAAAATTCGAAGCCAGTATTTCCGGAAGCAGAAATACAAACGGAGAAACCTTCAGGACCAGGGCGATTTCCATTGTGACCGGTGTAAGCAACAGCATTGTCGTTACATTGTCCAGGAAAGCGCTGCAAAAGGCGGTTACCACGCAGAGCACTGAAGCCAGGAGGAATATTTGTCCTCTGGCTACCTGAAAGGACTTGTAAGCCAGCCACTGAAAAACACCCGATCCTTTGAGCACTCCCACTATGATCATCATGCCCATCAACAGGAAGATCACGTTCCAGTCTACTGAATGCAAAGCCTGGTCCCATGTCAGGATGTTGTACGCCTCGTCAAAATGACCAAATGTATGAGTAATCAAAGCACCAGCGCCGCTCCAAGGAATGCGGCGAGCGTTCTGTGCAGGATCTCAAACGCTATCAAAACGTAGACACCAAGGAATACAACCAATGCGATCCAGAAAGCCCCTCCCTGCATCCTCTTAAGCTGAACAGAGGCGTTAGCTACCCACCTGTGGACCCCGTCTTCCGCCATCCCATCGTCCAGAACCTTCAATGTGACAAGTTGAGACGGCTTAAAACTTGGCCGGGTGACTTTTAACTCCCATTTCCCTGACTTGATTTTTTCCTCAGTTGTGGGGATTTCGATCCGGAACAGGCCATTCTTGCCAGTTGAATAGTCCTTCTCCGCTTCAGCTCCGTGACCAGTGGCCAAAAATGGTTTCCCATTAAGATACGGCAATATATTCGCCTCACTAAGAGCGTTTCCGGCGGAATCCAGTATTTTGCCCTGAATCACTAGAGCGTCTTTGGCTGAGTCTGTCTTCTCGGCTGAAGCTACGCCGGAAATCATCATTAATGAGCATATTACTAAAAGGCTAAGAATTAACTGGCGCCTCATTTGCGATTCCTCTCTTTTTAGACCTTGTTACATGTCGCCTAACTAAACAACCTGTTTCACATCACTTTCGGGATGGTCGTCGGCATTCCCAGGATCGGCCAAATTACGTAGCAGGCCAGGGCGCACACCGCCATAAGGATGACGCTGGCCAGGCAGCCGTATCCAAAGAATTCACCACTGGTGAACTGTTTGGAATCATAAGCTATGGCGTTAGGCGCTGCGCCCACCAGCAATATGAAGGGCATACCCGCTGTCATCAAACAGGCGTACATAACCACTGTGGGATCGACACCCAGATACTTGGATATTACAAGGGCCACCGGTAAAGCGATCGCGATTGCGGCCACGTTCATGATGAAGTTGGTGAGTATCATGACGAAAAACGCCACGCTCACAACGAATACGAGCCAATGGGCGTTCTTGAACATGGCCAGCCAGTTCACGGCCATCCATTCAGCGGCTCCTGTTTGCCACAGACAGTAGCCAATGCTCATAGCGCCGGAGAAAAGAAGGACTATGTTCCATGGGATCAATTCGAGATCTTCGATATCGAGGATGTTCAACACAAAGAAGAGCACCGTAGCCGTAAGGATTATAGCCGTCTTGTCTATTTTTCTCAGAGCCGGAATGGTTACCTGGAGAGACATGAAGATTATTGCGGCAAATATTATGATGAGACTCAGGATTTCCTTCCTGGTTATTGCCCCCAGGTTGGCGCTCAATTCTTTTACCCGCTCCTTCAATCCAGGAATGTTCGATTTTTCAGGTTTAAAGAAGACTGCAAAAAACACCCAGAGTAGAAACACCATCAACAGGCCAACAGGGGCCATATAATAGGTCAGTGTAAAAAAGGGTGTGTCCACGCCGGTCATTTCCTTGAAAAATCCGAGAGCGACAATGGCTCTTGCTGAGCCCAGCAAGGTTATAACACTGCCGGCCCCGCACACATAAGCCATGCCCATAAAAAGGCCTTTTCCGAACTTAGTCGGTTTGTCGTCTTCTCCGTAAAGGCTTACAACGGCTAGCAACAGGGGATAAATGGTCGCGGCTACCGCAGTGTGGGCCATTATGAGTGTCAATACCGTAATAAGTAAATATATACCGAGATAAATTGTGGTTGTCTTTTCACCGATCGCTCCAAGCATCTTGTAAGCCAGACGTTTGGTAAGACCGGTCTTGGTGAAAACCAGACCAATGACAAGGCAGCTAAAGATGAAGAGGACAGCCGGGTCCATGAAATCGTTAAACGCCTCTTTGGCGGGCCGGATCATGAACAGCGCCTGGGTAATGCCTATCACCAGACTGGTGACACCAATCGGGACTACCTCAAAAACCCACCATATACCGGCAAGCATAAAGACGGCTATTGCCCCCTTTCCTTGAACGGATAATGGGAAAGGCTTGCCCGCCGGATCAATCGCGTCCGGCCACTGGGGTGAATAGTAAATCACTATAAACAGACCTACACCTGTCAATAGCGCAATTAAGCGGGTCCAGTTAATCCTTATTCCACTGGTTAGAGTTGCAGCTTCCGCGCTCATAGAAGGAATCCTCCTGAATTTTCAAGCTTCAAAATGATTATTGATTTTTGCAGAGCTTTATCCGCTTTGTTATTTCGTCGAAGACGTCCACCAAACGTAAAATGCCGACTACCCTGGATCCGGATGTCACCAGCAACGACTGGTGATGCCCCAGAATGATCTGGTGAACCGCCCTGTTCAAAGTCGCGTCCAACGTCCACCGTTTCTCCTTCGAGAGGGGAGGCCACGATGGCGCCTACGTTGAGAGCGCCGGCTTTTCGACAAAGATCGTCAAGAGGAGTTTCCCAGAGTTCAAACTTCTCCATTACCGATTTGAGAAACTCTGCGCTCAAACCAAAACCTGACACTTTTCTCAGTTCGCCCAATTCGGTGTATTTTGGTTCAAGGCTTCTTAGAACATCGATCTTGCCCATCTTGCCGATTATCTCACCGGAACCGCCTTTAACGAGCAAAGCTCTGTGAGGGCATTTCCCGGCCTCATAATCACGCTCAGCCTCTTCCAGTTGGAGGACAGCGTCATACAGTGTCGCTGTGTCGGCAATGGTCGAATATTTCTCCACTGGAATCATCAAATCCCTGACTCGAATACTTTCCATTAGGGTCGCCTCCTGAATGCATTCCATTATAAGTTCGCGTGAATCCTTATCTTTGCGTGCGCCTGATTCACAAGGGCTTTCCAGTTCCAACTTCCCGCAACCGATCAATAAGGTCGCCAATGTTTGTCGGTTTTGGGAGACAATCGTAAATCCCCATTTTCATGGCCTTAATCGCGTAATCTGAAGAAACATGAGCCGTCAGTATGATTACGGCCAGTTCAGGTCGTAATCTCTTGATCTCTCCGAGCAGACCCAGGAAATTGCTTCCATCATCCGGATCTCCGAGGATTAGCGCCTCGTACTTCCGGGTTCTCAATTGAAACAAGGGCTTCCGCTGCGTCCGTCAGGATTTGGACTGGAAAACCCGCGCTTTCCAATCGCTTGGCCAGGGCCTGCAAGAATTTCTCCTCCTGGTCCACCAGAAGAATGCGTGAAGCCATACTGCCGACTCCGAAAAAATCGGGACTTTAAATTAAAACTGTCTTGGAAAATGGGGGTTCGTGAGGTTTTGCAGGAACACGAAACTTAAGCAGGAATATAGGCAAACATTGTGCCAAATGAAGAAGAGTTGACAAAACAGCAGGTTATCTTATTAGGGTGGGTTGTAATGATACAGGCGTGAAACGTATCATGAAACATTAAGAAACAAAGTGGGACATATCAAGACATCATGGAATGGCCGTGGTAAATGAGCCGCTGAAATCACATCAAAATTGCTCCTGAGACCAGATCCCCCATTCTGAAGCAATCTATTATTCTTTCACAGCTTCCTACGACCGAATCTATTACGCGTACTTTTTTCCACGACAAATACTGGTAAAATTCTTCCTCTATGCCACAACAAATAACCACATCTACCTTTTCTCTCAGGATCAATTCACATAAGGACTCAGGAGAGGCGTGCGCCATAACCATCAGTCTCTGTTCACCTATCGATCCGTCATCCTCAATATTGAATATCGTGACTTCAGGCGCAAGATCGAACCGAGGCGCTATTTCGTCCCCTTTAAGGGGTATGAGGACTATTTTCATGTGTTTTACCGAATACCGGCCTTTGGCGTTCTTATGGGACCATTGAATAGATCTTCATTTTTCTCCACAACGTGCTACGTCCGAGCCCAAGCAATTTGGCGGCTTTGGCCCTGTTTCCGCGAGCCTTGACCAGAGCGTCCATTATCATTTGTCTTTCAACATCAGGCCAATCGAGATTTCGGCTGTCAGAAGAAGCGTCAATAACAAATTCCTGTTTTTCAATGGATATTGATGGTTGAACTTCCACGGTATCGACCACAGGCGTTTTTACATAGGCGGGAATGTGTTCCGACTGAATTTGGTCCCCTTCGCAGAGATTTACGGCAAACTCCACGATATTTCTCAATTCGCGAACATTACCGGGGAAAGCTGTAATTCAAGAGGCTTTTTCGAGCCGCTGCGCTAAATCCTGATATCTTTTTCCTGAAACGTGAATTGAAGTGATGAAGGAAATGGTCCATGAGCATGTTTATGTCGTCCCCACGTTGCGAAAGAGGAGGCAACTGGAGCCTTATTACATTGAGTCGAAACAGGAGATCTTCGCGAAACCTTCCCTGACGGGTCATGCCTTCAAGGTCCCGATGGGTGGCCGCGATTATTCTCACGTCTACGTGAATTCCTCTGGAGCCTCCTAATGGATAGATGACCTGGTCATCCAGGAATGACAGGAGCTTAACTTGTAAATTTAGTGGGAGGTCCCCAATTTCAGTAAGATAAAGAGTCCCGTTGTGGGCCAGTCTGAATCGGCCGGGCTTGTTTTCAATGGCGCCGGTAAACGCTCCTTTTTGATGGCCGAACAATTCGGATTCGAGCAGACTTTCCGGTAATGCTCCGCAATTGACCTTTACAAATGGGCCTCGAGATCTCTGGGAAGCGTTATGAATGGCTTCAGCTACAAAATCTTTACCAGTTCCTGTTTGACCTGTGATTAAAACTGAGGAATCCGTTTGGGCGATAGCGGGGAGCAGCCTGAAAACCCTTAACATTTCGGGGCTGTTTCCGATCAATTTCCCGAAAAAGAACCTACCTCCGTGATCGTCGGTCTTTTGCAGATAACGCATGTCCTCGACGGACTTGATGTAACCGAGGATTTGACCTTGATCTCCTATGAGAGGGGCGGTGGTGACACGGATCGGAATCTTTTCCCTGTTTCGATTGATGATGTTCGCTTCCAGACAAACCGAACCGCCTTGCGGACTGAGGCTTCTGGCCGGACATCCGTCGAGGCATAAGTTGGTCCTCAGAGCGAAGCAACAGGGTATACCGCTAACCTCCTGATTGACAAAACCTGTAAGCGCTTCCAGCGCCCGATTCATTAGAACGACTTTCAGGCCCGGATCAACGACCAAAATACCGATTGGCGCTTCATTGATAAACTGGGATAAAGCGATTGGTTGGTCAAGCAGGCCGTGAACTTTGGCCGTTCGAAATTTTCCCATGTCTTAAATCGCCTTGTTGAAATTCGTAATCTTGTTGATTATTGCGCATTATCGCCGGATGCGGCCCTGATCAAGGGCGGAAACATTCATCTGGCGATTTGTTTTTTTCTCACCGTGTCAAGGATAATTTCTTCAGTGATCTTAACTACATGTTCGAGCGCAAAACATTCGGCCGCAGTTTCACGCGCTCTGCGGCTCATTAAATCCCTGGTTTTGTCGTCCAACAAAAGGCTTGCCATGGATGTCGCCAACGCCTCGGGCGATCCAGGAGCCACGAGCAGGCCGTTTACCCCGTGCTCTACAATTTCCGGAATCCCTCCTACAGTTGTGGCTACAACCGGCAAGCCACTGGCCATGGCTTCCAGTATAACTTGCGGGAAACCTTCTGAAACCGATGACAGCGCAAATATCCAGGAACGCCTGAGGAAAGGCCGCACATCTCTCACGCCAGGAACGAACTCTATGAGTTCCGATAGGCCGCTGGCGCTAATCTTTTCCTGAACCTTCGAATCCAGATATCCCTGTCCGATCATGATCACGTGAACGTTTTCAACGAGTTCCCGAAGGCGCCCGAAAGCTTCAATCAATGTGAAGGGGTCTTTTTCCTTGACGAGCCGCCCAACAAAAACAACCGTAGGTCGAGACTCACGACAGGACAAATCCGGCGTGAAGAAATTGGTGTCAACTCCGTTTGGAGCTACCGCCACACGCTTTGGATCAACTCCGTGTCTCTTGATGACAAACTCTCGCAGGGCGTTGGCGTTACATATCAGTTTGTCGGTTAATCGCCACAAAATGGATTCAAACTGTTGTTCTTTCCTTCCTCTCCAACTGGAGATGACAACAGAATCCGTAGTCACGGCAGCGAAAATACGTCCCCATATATTGGGCACAGCAGTCATCGTGTAGAGCACATCGGGTTTGTGACGCTTCAGTCTCCAGAAGAATTCCCATAGCGCTCGCGGAGTTACCCATGAATTCCTGCAAAGATATTTTACCGGCACACCTGAAGCCTCGGCCATAGGTAACATTTCTTCTCCACCCCTTAACACCCAGAGTTCCAGATCGAAAAGCTCACGGTTCAAATGGTTGAGCAGATGTAAGGCGTACCTTTGAGTGCCCCCGAATTCCAGGTCCTGTACAGTAATGACTGTTCTATAAGGTGGTTTGAGATTGGTTTCCATGAATTTGGTCAATAAACAGTTCAAATATTTTCGTGTGGTTCTTTTCCTGATCGAATTCTCGCAGGACCAGTTCTCTACCTTTGGCAGCCATGCGGAGCGCAGCGTCGCGATCGTGTAACATGGCCATAATGGCCTCAGCCAGAGATCGCGGGTCATTTTGACCCACCAGTAAACCGGTCTCCCCATTAAGTATCACTTCCGGAATGCCACAGACATCAGTCGCTACAACGGGAAGTCTATGGGCCAGAGCCTCCATTATGACCGTAGGCAGGCCGTCTCTGTCGCCGCTGCTATGGACGGCGCTGGACATAACAAACACGTCGGCAGAACAAAATAGATCAGAGACAAAATTGTAAGGAACAAATCCCGGGAAACTTATATAATCCGTCAATCCCAACTTGCGAGCAAGATATTTCAATTGAAGTCTCCGCGGCCCGTCCCCTGCAAGGGTTAACCTGAAGCTAAGGCCTGAGTCCTTTAGTATCTTACAGGCTTGCAGCAGTATGTGAAACGCCTTGATTCTGTCGAATCGCCCCAAAGCGAGAATTTTATATGGAGGCGTCATCAGGACAGGGGCCTCGGCGGCTTTCTCCAGAGGGACGCCGTTGTAGATACCGAAGATCTTACCTTTGGACGAAGGGGCGATTTGTTCCAGGTACGGCACGTTTGTCATATTGTCTGAGATAACAAACTTGGCCGCTTCAATTTTTTCTTTCAGAGCCCCATCAGGCGGATATATGTCACCGGCTCTGGCAGTAAAACTGTAGGGAATTCCGGTCAACTCGGAAGCCACCCAGGCCGCTGTCGCCGGCCCCATAGCCCAGGCAGCGTGAATGTGATCGAAACCTTGTTCCTGAAATCGCCTTGCGAGAATAAAACCGCACAAAAAACCGAAGATATTTTCTCCCCCAAATTCGATTGATTTCCAGCGCCTGAATGGGATGGTTCTCATCAATCGCTTTGTTAATTTGTTTTTTTCGTGGAACCAATAGGCGAGATCCGCTGGAAGTTTTTTCAACGCGGGAATCCCCAAATGCTCGACCTGGTCCGTCTGGACTGATTTCATCTCTGGAGAAAGTTGGGTTTTAAGTTCTCCATAAAGTGTAAAGACCTTTAATGATAGACCCATTTTCCATAGATTCAGAACCTCTCTGAAAATGAAGGTTTCTGATGGTTTTGGGAACCAGAGGGCAAGATAGGCTATGCGCGGTGGGTTCAAGTTTCAGGTCACTCTCATTCAAAGCGTAATTTATAATTATAACCTCTACGCAAACTACTTTCAAACTCTTATTGCCGGACTCAAAAAAATTAAAATTTGTAAGCTTCTAGCTTCAACTTTGACCGTCGTTATGATAAATTCGCAATGCCATCATTATGCTTGATGGTCAAGAATCACGTTTATTCCTGACAAAAATTCTACCGATAAGAACTGATTGATCGTTTGCAACACAAGTCCGCCATTTGTGGACTGACGTCTTGGACATGATCCGCGTGAGACTCCTTATGAGACCATTGAAAGACATATTTACTCACCTGTTGGATATCCCTGATGAACAGTCCTCACCCAGAAGATACCAAATTGTTAGACGCAACATGGCCATTCTGATGCTTATGATCACCCTCATACCACTGGCCTTGATGAGCGCAATAAACTACGTTGAATACAGGGCGGCTCTCCGAAACGAAATAATGACGCCGCTGAAAACCCTCGTCAATAAAGCCAAGCATTCTATTGAACTGTTTTTGGCAAATAGACTATCCACTGTAAATTTTATAGCTTCCGCCTATACCTACGAAGAACTTGCCGATGAAAAAAATCTCAACAGAATTTTCAAAGTTCTAAAAAAAGAATTCGAAGGCTTTGTCGATCTTGGCTTGATTGACTCGCAGGGAACACAGGTCAGCTATGTGGGGCCATATGAGCTTCAAGGCAAGAACTACGCCGGCCAAAGCTGGTTCGAGCACGTAAAAGTCAACGGAGTATATATAAGTGACGTGTTCAAAGGGTACAGAAAGTTTCCACACATCGTCATCGCCGTTCAGCATATCGCCGATAGTGGAAAGGTGTGGATTGTCAGGGCGACAATAAACACCACCAAACTGGACGACCTCATTTCCTCAATGGGATTGGACGCGGAAAGCGACGCCTTCCTCATTAACCGACAGGGGATTTTCCAGACCAAGTCAAAGTTTTATGGAGATGTTCTGGATCACTGTCCGGATGTGCCCCCAAAGAGTTTCGAGCCAACAGTAATTGAAAAAAAGGATCCGTTGGGAAGAGATGTTTTTATGTCGTACGCATACTTTAACCAGACGGATTATATCTTCATGTTGGTCAAACCGCGATCTGATGTGATGAAGGTGTGGTACTCATTACGCGGTGATTTACTGATAATATTGATCGTTGGGATAATTGCGATTGTCGCGTTTGTGATGAAACTGACCGACCTCATGATCAGACGAATGAAAGAGAGTGATGACAAGAGACAGCTTGCTCTAAGAGAAATGGAGCATTCCCACAAATTGTCCTCTATTGGTAGGCTGGCCGCTGGAGTCGCGCATGAAGTAAACAATCCGCTCGCGGTAATCAATGAAAAAGCCGGTTTGATGAAGGATGTGATAGAATTTACCCAGGATTTTCCCGACAAGGAAAAATTCTTGAATCTGGTGAGGGCAATCATTCAATCTGTCGAAAGATGCCGTGCGATTACGCATCGTCTTCTTGGTTTTGCGAGAAGGATGGATGTGGAAGTCCAACTTCTGGATGTAAATGACGTGCTCACGGAAACCCTGGGTTTTTTGGAAAAGGAAGCTCTTTACCGAAATATCAAATTAAATCTTGAGCTTGCTCAAGGATTGCCTAAAATCGCCTCGGACCGCGGGCAGTTGCAACAGATTTTCCTGAATATATTGAACAATGCCCTGGCGGCCACGGATAAAGGGGGAACCATTTCACTGGTCAGTTTTGAACGGGATTCCGAAATGGTAGGAGTTACAATTCAGGACACCGGACACGGAATGAGCGATGAGACTCTCAAGCATGTATTCGAGCCGTTTTTTACCACAAAAAAGGCGGGCCAGGGCACCGGTTTGGGCCTATCCATAACCTATGGAATTGTGAAAAGATTAGGTGGAGACATTGAGGTGCAAAGCAAAGTAGGAACGGGGACTCGCTTCACCGTGTATCTTCCCAAAAAAACCGATACACAACCGGGGACATAAAATGAAAGACTGGAAAGTCCTTCTAGTTGACGATGAAGAGGAATTCGTGGTGACCCTTGCGGAAAGGCTGAGGATGCGCGGAATCCAGGCTGAAACTGAACTGGACGGGGCGTCGGCGCTCAATAAACTTGAGACGTACACACCGCAGGTCGTGGTGTTGGACCTCATGATGCCGGGAATGAGCGGTTTGGCCGTACTGGAGCGTATAAAGCAGCTTTATCCGCAAATGGAAGTCATTTTGCTTACCGGTATCGGATCTACTTCGGAAGGGGTTACCGGTATGAAGCTGGGAGCATTCGACTATTTGATGAAACCATTGCAAATAGAGGAGTTGATTGAGAAAATAGGTCTGGCTATCAACAAGAAACTCAGAACACAATAACTCAGGAACGATGATGAAAGAATCACTTCTCATGGGTAAAGTCACCGCCTCAATGACGCATGAAATAAAGAACGTTCTTGCAATCATTAGAGAATCAGCCGGCTTGGCTCAAGATTTGCTCACTGCGGCAAAGGAATCCGATTTCCCACATAAAGATAAACTTTTTGGGATAATGGGCAAGATCGACAACCAAATTGAGAGAGGGGCGGACATCGTCTCCCGATTGAATGCTTTCGCGCATGCGCCGGACCGGGAAACCAGCCACGAAGATCTGAATACAGTCCTGGATCAAATGGTCCACTTGTCGCATAAATTAGGCCGATCAAACGGGGTAAGCTTCATTGGAGAAAGAAGCGCCGACGCCATTATGTTGGACGGAAATCCCATGAAGACAAGAACGATTATTTACCAGGTCCTTGAGTTTTTGGCGCCGCTGACTGGAAAAGGAGCTGAAATCCGTCTCAAGCCGCTGAAGCGCTCTAACGGAAGTCCTGGTATTGAAATTTTCATAAAAGCTGTCGGATCAGTTGACTATAGCGCTGAAAAGATCCTGGGTTCTCCGGGTTGGGACTCCCTGTGTAACGAGTTCAAATCCGAGAACGTGTCGATTGGACTATCCGACGGCAAGAACTCATTACTGATAAGCTTTGGGTAGGAATCGGGAGTTTTGCGCCTCGATCCCCCTGGCGTAATTCAGTGGAACTAAAGTTTCGACCGGCTGGAGCCGGGTTTTAGGAGCGTCTGAAAACAGGCCTTTGTTATCTGGAGGAACTTGATGAAAGAATTCAAAGTATTGATGGTGGATGACGAAGAAGATTTCGTTCGCACACTCGATGAGCGAATGCAGTTGAGGAACGTTGACACATCCGTGGCCCTGAGTGGCGAGGAGGCCATGAAAAAGCTGGCGGAGGAAACTCCTGATGTGCTTCTTGTAGATTTGAAGATGCCGGGTATGGATGGAATGGAAGTGTTGAAGAGAGCCAGGGAAGCTTATCCTGGTGTTCAGGTCGTCATGCTTACGGGTCACGGTTCCGAAGCTGATGAAGCCGAGGCGAGACGATTGGGAGTCTTTGACTATTTGCGAAAGCCGGTTCCTCTGGAACAGCTCATGCGAACCCTTAAAGCGGCTTACAAAAAGAAAATTGAGGAAGCCATGGTAGCGGCCTCTTTTGCTGAAGAGGGGGATTTTGAATCCGCCAGGCAGATTATGGATCAAGGCAAGAAAAAGAAATAACAGGAGCGAGTCAATGATAATAAAAGTCCTTTTAGTTGATGATGAAAAAGAATTTACCGAACTCCTTTCCGAGCGCCTTGAAGTAAGGGGATTTAAAACCAGGGTAGCCAATGATGGAGACGAGGCTATTTCCAAATTAAAAGAAGAAAATGCGGACATCGTATTGCTGGATGTCATGATGCCCGGTAAGAGTGGGATAGAAACCCTTAAGGAAATTAGACAGTTGTGGCCTCTGGTAGAGGTCATCATGTTGACAGGTCATGGCACTGTCGAAACAGCCATAGAAGGAATGAAAGTAGGAGCCTATGACTACCTTCTGAAGCCGACCGGAACAGAAGATCTTTCGGAAAAGATCAAAAACGCATACCAGAGAAAAGCTGAGCATGAGGAAAGAATTCGGCAAGCCGAAATAAACAAGATAATTGAACATAAAGGGTGGTGAAGGTTGAATAGGGCTGAAACTCCTATTTAGTTCCATCTGTTTCTAGAAACAGTTCTCAATCGTAAGGTTCTTTGTGGTTGGGGCAGGTCTTATTGAGGGAAGACCTTTTTCTAAAATTTGGCTAATCAAGAGGTGAAATATGACAAGGACCGGTAAACCAGGCGCGTTGTTTCTGGCGCTCCTATTGTCGGTTACCGTTTTTGCCGGCTCAGTTTTCGCCGGCGCCGACGCAATGGCGGCTGATAGCGTGTCATCAGCTCCATGGTGGATGTGGCCCCTTCTTCTTTTGGTGGTCACGTTTGTCATGGGAATTGCGGCTGTCCTCGGGGGAGTTGGCGGTGGCGTTTTGTTCGTTCCTATAATAAGTGGCTTTTTCCCGTTCCATCTGGACTTTGTCCGTGGAGCCGGTTTGTTGGTGGCTTTGGCGGGCGCTCTTGCGGCTGGTCCGGGGCTGTTGAAGATGAATCTGGCCAGTTTAAGGCTCGCAGTGCCGGTAGCGCTGATAGCCAGTTCTTTTGCGATCATAGGCGCCATGATAGGTCTGGCTTTGCCCACTCAAGTTGTGCAGATCGCATTAGGCGTAACAATTCTGGGCATTTGTATTCTGATGCTCATAGCGAAAAAATCCACCGTGCCTGATGTTCCCAAGGCGGATCGAATATCATCCGTATTGAGAATTTATGGGGTTTATCAGGAAGCCAGCACGGGCGAAATAATAGACTGGAAAATTCATAGGACGTGGCAGGGGCTCGTCCTGTTTGTGGTTATCGGGATCATGGCGGGCATGTTTGGACTCGGCGCCGGCTGGGCCAATGTGCCTGTGCTGAATCTACTCATGGGCGCTCCATTGAAAATAAGCGTGGCCACGAGCAAATTCCTGTTATCCATTACCGACACATCAGCGGCCTGGATTTATCTGAATCAGGGATGCGTCATACCGATGATCGTAGTTCCTTCCCTGATTGGAATCATGGGTGGCTCGTTTGTAGGCGTGCGTTTGTTGAGAGTAGCCAAGCCGGGTCTGGTCAGATGGATAGTTATAGGCATGCTGGGTTTTGCGGGATTAAAAGCCCTGACTAAAGGGTTGGGTTTTTAAACCGGTTTTCAAGTTCTATTCGCCGGACATAGAATTACGGCTGGAATACTAATATTAGGAGTGATCCAAATGTCAATCGATCCTCACAAATCTTTGCGGGCTTCGCCTGAACAGATAGCTTACGCCGCTGTTCTGGAAAAGGGCATGTATATAGGGCTTCTGCTACTTTTTGTAACTTACGCCATTTATCTGCTTGGGATTATCAAGCCGTATATACCAGTCACCGAAATATCAAATTATTGGTCAATGAGCGTCGGAGACTATTTACATAAGACTCATATCCATCCGGGATGGTGGTGGACCGGCATGCTGGGATATGGAGACTTCCTGAATTTTATAGGGATAGCTCTTCTGGCAGGCGTTACGATAGTTTGTTTCCTCGTCATTGTGCCGCTTCTGTGGAAAAATAATGACAAAATATACGCTGTTCTTTCGGTGCTCGAAGCCGTGATCCTCGGCGTGGCCGCAAGTGGTATATTAGGAACAGGCGGACATTAAAAACACGATCAGTGATCTGAGATCATTTAGCTGGACAAGGTTTTTCACACATTCTGAGCCTTATATGAGGTGATGACAATGCCATTGACAAGAAAAGTTTCGGACCTGATTGTGCCGCTAAACGATTATGCGGTGGTTAATCAGGATAGTCCTCTGTCAGAGGCGATCCTGGCCTTGAGAAAAGTGTATTGTCAGGTAGAAACCGGAAAGTGCACTGAAGCAGGGCACCGAAATATATTAGTGTTGGACTCTTCAAAAAAACTGGTGGGAATCCTGGATTTCAGGACTATCCTGCAAGTTATGATCCCCGAAATAACCGGTGGATTGACGGACCGACTTGAGGCCCTTGGTGTTACAATGGCTTTTGCGCAAGCGGACAGTCTCGAACTGGACGAATCAAGATTGAGTTTTCGCGCAAGGGTAATCAAGAATGCCGATACCAAGATAAAACACCTGATGTTAAAGGTTAGAGGTGTAATCCAGGCGCAAGACGATCTCCTAACCGCTTTGAAGATGATGTACGCTAACAGGATCACCGTGTTGCCGGTTTATGACGGAGCCGAATTAATTGGAGTGTTAAGAGAGTCGGATCTTTTTTTAACCGTAGCAGAAATAATAACCGAGTAAAAGGTTTGCCGCTCCGGCTGGAACCTGGTACCGTTGAAATGAACCGGGTTTCAGGCCGAAACAACGAATGTCAATCATTTTGAGGTTTTTTTTAATCGTCATTTCGACGGGGATCGTGGCAGTCCTCACGCAGAGCTGTTTCGGCCCCTCAGGAATGGCCGAAATCAGATATAAACCGTTCCCCTTAATTAGTGAAAACAGAAGTTTCGTCAAGTATGAAGACGCCGGCGACGATGTCACGATCGAGATTCGGAAAGCCCCGGTTTCGAAGTCGGTAGAGAACCTGGCTATTCACTATCCTTCCCTTTTTCCCGATGGAGAGACAATACATCCGGGAGATAGGGAAGAATATGTTACCGTTAATGGGAAAACAGCGTATAAGGTAATCTTTAACACAAAATACATCAGAAAAAGAAAGCGTCTTGAGACAACATCCGGAAAAACCCGGGAAGAAATACCTCCAGGTTGGTCTGAATCAACATGGGAAGACCCTGTTTCCGGAGCTAAAACCCCGATTCTGATCGGTCCGGTAATTCCGGAGAGAAAAATACTCTATCTGGTTCCTGGTTCGGAAAACGTCTACTATGTGTTACTAAAGGTTGATGGGGCAGACCACGAAGACGCCATCAAGAAATTCGACAAATTTGTAAAAGACGGTATTGATTACCGCTAAATTGCGCAGATACGGAGGAATTCCTTATTGAGATACATTGGGAGTGTTTACAGACCGCCAAGCGAGGCGGAAAGCCTTATAATCCAGGTGACGCTAGGCTGCAGTCACAACAAGTGTTCCTTTTGCGGAAGTTACCTGGAAAAACCATTTTCCATCAGAAACATCAAAGAGATAACCGAAGACCTCGCCGACTCAATGAGTATGGGCCCTGTTCACCGAATCTTTCTGGCCGATGGCGACGCTCTGTGTATTCCGCAAAAGCGTCTTATAGAAATACTTGAATTAGTTAATCGCTTTCATCCGGAAGCGGAGCGGATAGGGGTCTATTCGAACGCGAAGGATATTTTACGGAAATCAGTGGATGAACTCAAACGGCTCAAAGAATTAAAAGTTGGTATCATATACCTCGGCGTGGAAACCGGGGACGAGAAGCTTTTGAAGAAGATTTGTAAGGGAGCTGATTACAAACAACTCGTAGAGGCTGCTCACAGAGTCAAGGAAGCCGGAATAACCCTCTCTGTTACGGTACTCCTGGGGATAGGCGGTGTTGAGGGAAGTTCTGATCATGCCAGAGCTACCGCTGCTATACTGACCGATATGGATCCTGATTACGTTGGGGCGCTAAGCGTGATAGTGGTTCCTGGAACCCCATTGCACAAGGAGTTTTCATCAGGCGCATTTAAACTTCCTGACCCTTTCGGGCTTATCGAAGAACTTAGAACGATCATAGCCGAGTCTTCGTTCACGAACTGCGTATTCAGATCCAATCACGCTTCCAACTATTTGCCTGTTAAAGCTACTCTTCCCCGGGACAAAAAAAAGATCCTGGATGCCATAGACGCTATACTCAGTTCTAAAGATTCACGAGCGCTCCGGCCGGAGTTTATGAGAGCGTTGTGATTTTTTGAATTGTAATCTTCCTGTCCACCATAGTTAGCGAAAGGAGTTGTCCCTTATGCGTGTCATTACTGTATGCGTGGGAAGCGCATGCCATCTTAAAGGTTCTCACGACATCATAAATTATTTTAAAGAAGCCATAAAAGACGCCGAACTTGAGAATATAGTCGAGTTAAAAGGGTCGTTTTGCATGGATCATTGTACCGACGGCGCTAATCTGTTGGTAGATGATGTGTTGTTTCACGCCAATACAGTTGACGACGCCAGGGCGATTTTCAAACAGGAGATTCTAGACAAAATCTAAGAGGGTAGCGAGACATGGAACAAAAACAGACCATTCGCGTGCCTTGGAAAAGCTGGGATAACTTCACAGGCTGGGCTCAGGATTTTTCATTAAAAAAGAAAGTTTTAGGCGCGTTTCTGGGAGTGGCCGTGTTCGTCGGCCTGCTTACCGTGATCCTTGGTATGCGCCTCGCCCGACACACTATCATTGAAGAGGCTCAGAAAAAGGTCTCAAGCGATCTGGCGACAGCGGCGTTTATAATAAATAGCTACAAAGAGAACCTTGAACTCAGGATAAGGATGATCGGAGGATCGGACAAGATAAAAGAATACCTTCAGGGCGGGGAGGTCTCGGCGATTAGAAATCGCCTTGCAATGATGAATCTGGAAAATGATCTCGATTTCCTTTCTATCTTGAATCCTGATGGTAACCTGATCGCAAGGGCTTTTCAACTCGAATCGACAAACGAAAATCTGGCGGCCAACCCGATAATCAAAGCCGCTGTATCCGGGAAAGGCGCTTCAGGGTTTAGAATCACCAATATTGAAAAGTTGGTTGAAGATAACCCAACCTTGGCTCAGAGGCTGGGGACGAAGCTCCCCAAGGAAGGCCTTACCCTGGAAGCCGCATATCCTATTTTCCAGGATTCCAAAGTAATAGCCGTGGTGTACGGCGGGATCCTTATAAACAACAACCATGCCATGGTCGAACGAATTTCCCAGCGCCTGTTTAAAGATGAAGCTTATGCGGACAAAGAAATGGGATTCGTGGCCATTTTTCAGGGTGATGAAGCTATCAGCTCATCCCTGCGCGGGCCTGACAAACTCCCGTCGGTTGGTTTTAAAATGAATCCGAGTCTTCGGGATCAGGTTCTGAAAAAAGGGGAAATAGTTGTCAGACCTGAAAGGGAGTTTCAGGACGATTACTTGACGGCTACTGAGCCGATTAGGGACTACACGGGCAAAGTGATAGGCGCCATTCAGGTAGCTAGTCTGGAAAAGCCGATTCTTTCAGTTATTGATCGCCTTGTAGGCGCTTTTTTGATCATCGCTCTCTGCGGGGTAATACTCATGGGGGCTATATCGTATGTCCTCGTGAATTGGATCAACAGACCACTTGAACAGATGCTCAACGCGGCCAAAGGAGCCGCCGAAGGAGATTTGACCCACGAAGTCCCCGTAGTCGCCAGGGACGAAGTAGGACAACTTGCGGCGACGTTCAATCTGATGATCAGAAATCTCGCTGAGTCAAGAAAGAAACTGGAAGAATGGGGAACTCAGCTCGCTTCAAAAGTGGCCGAGCAGACCGGACAATTAGACCAGGCGAGAGAACAGGTCGAAAGAGTCAAGAAACTTGCCTCCCTTGAGAAGATGGCCGATGGTATGGCCCACATCATGGCTCACATCTCAGATCCTTTGGTGCCTGTTGGGACTTCGGACGAGGGGAGCCTCGCTGATTCCAGGATTCTGGTAGTAGACACCGACGATCAGGTTCTCGAAATCTGCAAACGTATACTGGAAAATGACGGATTTGAGGTGATAACAAGTCAGTCCGTGCCTAACGCCCTCGCGGAGCTGGAGAGGGAGATCTACGATGTCGTAATTACAGATATAGAAATGCCTGAAATGACAGGACAGGATCTGCTCAAAGAGATTAAAATCAGGCAGCCGGATGTTTTAGTTATCTTGACCGCCTCGTTCAAGGCGACTCAAGATGCGGTTGAAACCGTTAAACTGGGAGCCTATGACTATATTCCGAAACCTTTTGGGCCTCACCAGATACTACTGATGGTCTATACCGCGTTACAGACCCGGTCAATGTTGGCAAAGACAAGGCGAGAACACGCAGCGCAGAGAGCGGAGACCATTTTTCAGCGCTTGCCCGTGGCCATAGCCCTTGCCGATGACGCTCACAGGGTAGTGTACAACAACCGGGCCTTTCTCGATTTAACAGCTAAAGAGTCTGAGGAAGATGTCAAAGGACAAAGCTTCAAGGACTTGTTTGGAGTAGATCCTTTGGATAACGCCGAAGAATCCGGTGGATCCAAGTGGCTGAAACTTGAAAAGCTGGGCAGGACGGCCAAGCTGTACAATTTCAGCCTGCCGGAAGAGGATCTGAGGGTTCTCATGTTGCTGGATGTGACGGAAACAGTCATGAAAGACCAGCAGGCGGATGTTTTTAAGACGGAAACTATCAACAGGGCCCAGCAGGTCATCCATCAACAGATGCGAGTGGCCCAGGAAATCGCCGGTTTGCTTGGTGAGACCACGGCAGAAACTAAAGCCGCCCTTTTTGAGCTTATAAAATTTGCTGAAAATGTTGGAGCAATCAGATGAGTCAACCTCTCTTCATTGAATCGGGTGGCGCATCGATTTGCAAATACGGAGAGATTCTCTGTGGAGATTCTCTTTCCGTAGCATCCATTGGTGACGGGAAACTCATGGTGTTGTCAGATGGTCTTGGGAGTGGCGTGAAAGCGAATATTCTTGCGACCCTGACTACAAAGATAGCCACTCGTCTTATGGAAAGAGGGCTCCCGCTCGAAGAAGTCGTAGAAACTCTGACTGACACCTTACCAGAATGTAAAGTAAGAAAAATTGCGTACAGCACCTTTACCTTGTTGAAAGTTAAAGACGATGGAAGGGTATACCTCGCGGAATTTGACAATCCTCCAACTTTCTATCTGAAACGCGGGTACATAAGTAAACTCAATTACAAGGACAAGACCCTAGGCTCCAGAAAAATAAGGGAAGCCCACGTTCACGCTGAAGCTGGAGACTGGTTGATAACCGTGAGCGATGGAGAGATTCACGCCGGAATAGGTGGTTTGCTGAATTTGGGCTGGGACTGGGAAAAAATAGCGAAATTCCTGGAAACCCAGGTCTATGAAGATGTTTCAGCGCAGAAGGTGGCGCAGGTCCTTGTTGATCAGGCGAGGCAACTCTACGAGGATCGCCCAGGGGATGATACTACGGTAGGTGTTCTCAAAATCAGGCCCAAGAGATTCGGCGCGTTTATGATCGGTCCACCGGTAAGGCGTGAGGACGACATTGACGTGGCCAAACGATTTCTTGCGTTGCCGGGACGGAAGATAGTGAGCGGAGGCACCACCGCCGGCATTCTTGCGAAGGTCCTTGGGAGAGACGTGACAGTTGATCTATCAACCATGACCAACAAGATACCACCGACCGGTAAGATGGAAGGGCTTGATCTGGTTACGGAAGGGGTACATACGGTCAACCATTCTCTTGAAATCCTTCAACAAATTAAAGAAGGAGATGAACTTACGGGATTGCGTGATGGGGCCAGTTTGCTTGCGAAGGAGTTCCTGCTAGCCGATTGCATCTATATTTTTTTAGGGCAGGCCATAAATCCGGCTCATCTGAATCCGAATCTTCCCCAGGAAATGGGATTCAAGAGTCGTAGCGTCCAGTCAATCGCCGCAATGTTGAAGGAAAAGGGAAAAGAAGTTCACCTTGAAATTCACTGAGCCCTGTGAATCCTACCCCACGCAAGCCGCAAATTTAATGACCAGGGACCGCCTGATCATGGAGAAGTCTTGTTCGTCCTGTTGGAAATGGCCTGTAACTGAGATTCAAGTCTCCCTAGCCTGTCGAGAATGGCGGAATTGATTCTTTCCTGATTCTTCTGAGCCGGCTCTGAAGATCGGGCCTGAGAGGAAGGTTGCTTCAGGTTGGACAGTTCCTCCTTGATCCCCTGTAAATTCTTGATAATCGCTCTATCATTATCAATAAAAGTCTGAGCGTAATTTTGTACAGCTCTTTCTGTAGAAACACCTTTCTTCTGGAAATCGCTCATCATCCCTTCGGACTTGCGTTGCAATCCCTCAGCCGTATCGGCCATTCGCTTGGTGCTGAACGCCATTTGAGGCATGGACGAGGCTACCACTCCCATATAATAAGTCATCTGTTCCATGCTGTTCTGCATTCTGTTGATCGTGGACAATCCGCAACCCGACAATGCTCCGGCCAACAAAACGATAATCAGCGACATTCTCAAGGATTGAAAGAGTCCGGTTTTTGACATTTTTATAGAATACCTGTCACTTTGATAGTCCGGTCAGTAAGAGCCGGAGTTTACTAGTTTTTCCATTTGTAGGTCCCAAATTGTTGCGGATCGAACAATTTGTCTGAGAGTTCAATTCCAAAAACAGCGTTCTCCTGTCTGACTAAAATACGGGAATTTTTCTTTGGATTAGTGATTTCTTCTTCCCGCGGGAATTCTTTTCCATCTTCAGTTTTGAAGAACTCTATCACACGGTAAGTCCTCGTGATTTTCTTGTCCTCGAGATCCTGAGACTTTACTGTAATGAAATTGTTTTTCTGAACCCAGACAAGACGTTCGCCCTTGCTGTCCGGTCTCACAATTTTAATAATCCAGCAATCCTGCCCGTTCAGCTTCTCTTCTCCGGAAATTGAGTATTTCTCTCCAGATTTTGGAACGAAGCCCAGGATGTCATCAATATGCAATCCTGTGCCGCCAATGTCCGACGAGGGATCGTCGGTCACCACTGATAAGGTTTTTCCAGTAGCGGGCAAGTACATGAAAACTTTAGGTTGTTCGTCCGGCTTGGTCAGCAATAAAAAGCGTAACCCTTTTGATTCCTTGGGTTCATCGAAATCAAAAAAGAAATCGGCCTGACCATTTTTCAGTCTGCCCGAAACCCACAGCGCCTGGGTAGACGCCTGTTTTTGGCCCTTGAAGGTCTGGATCGTGAGAGCTACTCTAAAAGTATCTTTAAAGCCCTGCTCGGCGCTTTTGGTAAGGATTTCCTCTGCCGTCATTTCGCAAAACGCGGGAGTAAGGCAGCATGCGCAAACAGCCGATAAGGTGACGAAGGATAAAAAAGTTTTTCTCATAATGTTGTTAACTTATCTTTCAAAACCGCTTTATAAAAGTTAAAGCCACATCTTTAAAAGTTGAATAAATGTCTATGATTCAATTATAAAAATATGATTTAGCGCAACAAGGATAGCACAAAAACGCCCGGCTGGTCAAGAGTTGGAAAAAGAATTAACATGATACTTGCAATCTCATATAGAGTGGTTTAGGCTTTGATAGACTTTTGTCATAACTTCCAGGGAATTGATTTTCATGTATTTTTAAAGATTTGCCAGTCATGAACAAAGAAACTATCCTTAAAAAATTGGATGAGAATCACGACACAATAAAAAACTTTGGTGTACGCAGATTGGGACTCTTTGGCTCATATGCCCGTGGCGCTGAAACCGACGTCAGCGACATGGATTTTCTGGTGGAGTTTGAAAAAAAGACATTTGACAATTATATGGACTTAAAAATTTTTCTGCAGCGGCTATTTAATTGTAAAGTTGATCTTGTCATAGCCGATGCAGTAAAACCTCGCCTTCGTAAACCGATTTTTGAGGAAACCATCCATGCGCAGGGACTATAGAGCCTCCCTGGAAGACATTGAATATTGTCTGGATAGAATCCGGTCACTGACTCGTGGCCTGGAATTTGAAGAGTTTACTCAGAATTTAATGAAACAGGAAGCTATCCTCAGAAACTTGGAGATTATCGGCGAGGCTGTCAAAAACATTCCTGAAGAAGCCAGACTGCGATATCCGGAAATTGATTGGATCAGAATTGCCGGGCTCCGCGACATTATAATCCATCAATGTTTCGGTATAGACCTGGAGATAATTTGGGATATACTCACAAATAAAATTCCTGAATTCGATGTTCAGACCCGACTCATGGTCCAAAAAGAGTCAACGGGACATTAGTCAATACTTTTCGTGCAAGGCGCTGTCTTCATCTTTCAAGGATCATCCCTTTCAGATCAATTCCGTCCCTGTATCGAAGCGTAGCCTATGACAGGACTGTCCCAATCGCGCCCCTAGCCCCTTACAGCGACTTGAGCCTACCCAGGCTGAAATTGAAAAACTGTCCACCTAGGAACCTGGTTCAACTCAATTCCTCAATTCGCCTTTGACGCTAAGGGCTATGATGAGTATAACTAAACGAAAATGGTAATATGCGAGGACCAATATGACGAAGGCCGCGTTTTTCCTGTTGCTCGTTTTGTTAGCCCCTCCTCAGTTATTCGACATGGCGGCTTACGGTCAGTGGCCCTTGGGTAAGGATTTGTCCGCAGGGACAGTGAAATCGGGTGAATCGTCCGGATACCTTATCGGATCCGGACGATTTCAGGTCTTTGTCTCACCAAACGTCAAAGGCCACACCTTCATGTTGGATACGGAAACGGGAAGGATTTGGATTTTCAAAAAGGACTCAACTTCCGGGGACTTATCATTGCAAAGGATCCCGGTGGATCAGCTTAACGAAATTCAGAATCCAGGAGCCACTCATCCTGGAAAATAGACGGCTCATCGGAATGAATGGCTTAAGCTAAAAAAATATATCTTTGTTTGAGGTACATGATGAAAAAGGATGGTTACACTGTTGCGGTAGTCGGAGCGACCGGCGCTGTGGGCAATATGATGATCAAGGTTCTTGAACGACGCTCTTTCCCTGTTAAGGATATAGTTCTGCTGGCTTCCGGTAGGTCATCCGGAAGGACGCTTGAATTTAACGGAAAGGAACACCCGGTCCAGGAACTGAAGGAATCATCGTTTGAAGGGGTGGATATAGGACTTTTTTCAGCGGGTGGATCAATAAGCGCGAAGTTTGCTCCATACGCGGCGCAGGCTGGATGTGTAGTGGTAGACAATACGGCCCATTTCAGGATGGATCCGGATGTGCCCCTCGTAGTTCCCGAGGTGAATCCCGAACAAATAGCCAATTACACCGTAAAAAACATAATCGCAAACCCGAATTGTTCTACAATTCAAATGCTGGTGGCTTTGAAACCCATCCATGACGCTGCCAGAATAAAACGAATCGTAGTTTCAACATATCAATCAGTTTCGGGAACCGGTAAGGACGCATTGGAAGAAATGCTGCTGCAATCCCGTAAGATGGCGAACGCTATCGACTGGACCAAGGACGATGGCTTGAATAAGCTCTGGGCTGGATTGAAACCGTTTCGTAAAGTCGAAACCAGTGTTTACCCTCATCGTATAGCTTTCGAATGCTTACCTCACATAGATGTCTTTCTTCCTAATGATTACACAAAAGAAGAAATGAAGATGGTCTGGGAAACTGGGAAAATCCTGGATCCCGCTATAAAAGTGACGGCCACTACAGTCAGGGTCCCCACGTTTTTTGGACATTCTGAATCCGTGAACATAGAAACGGAAACAAAGCTTACGGCTGAACAGGCCAAGGATGCTCTGCGCAAAGCTCCGGGGGTTAAGGTTCTGGATGATCCTTCCAAAAATGAATACCCTCTGACAGCTCTGGCTGCAGGAGAGGATTTTACCCTGGTCGGGAGAATCAGGGAGGATGAGTCTATAGAAAACGGACTGAATATTTGGGTTGTTTCAGATAACATTCTAAAAGGGGCAGCCTTGAATGCCGTGCAAATAGCTGAAATACTTGTGGAAAAATATCTTTAGGAAAGGAAGTGTGTATGAAATCGCTACGTGAAGCAGTTGTTGTAAGCGCTACTCGAACACCTTTAGGAGCTTTCAACGGTACTCTGGGCGGCATAGGCGCGACCACACTCGGTGGGCTGGTTATTGAAGAGGCGGTAAAGCGTTCGGGATTAGACAAGTCTGAGATTGATGAAGTAATTATGGGCCAGGTCCTCCCATGCGGCTATGGCCAGAATCCGGCCAGGCAGGCCTCTATTAAGGCCGGGCTTCCCTATGAAACCCAGTGCTTTACTTTAAATAAAGTATGCGGATCAGGCCTTAAAGCTGTAATGCTGGCAGCCCAGGCCATTCAGTTAGGTGACGCGGACATCGTCGTCGCTGGCGGGATGGAAAACATGAGCGCTGCGCCATATTATCTTGAAAAAGCCAGATTTGGTTTCAGGATGAATAATGGAACTCTCTTTGACCACATGGTTCATGATGGTCTTTGGGACATCGTCAACGATTTTCACATGGGGATAAGCAACGACCTTTGTAGCGAAAAGTACAACATTTCCAGAGAAGACCAGGATAAATACGCCGCTTTAAGTTATGAACGGGCTTTAGGAGCTATAAAAGGCGGAAAATTCAAGCAGGAAATAATGCCGGTCATGATCCCCCAGAGAAAAGGGGATCCGAAAGTCTTTGACACTGACGAATGCCCGAGAGAAACCTCGTATGAACTATTGAGCAAAATGAAACCGGCTTTTCAAAAAACCGGAGTCGCTACAGCCGGAAACGCATCCGTCATATCGGATGGCGCAAGCGCCTTATGTATCGTGGCTGAAGACATCGCCAAGAGAAAAGGACTTGAAATTCTGGCGAGAATAGGGGCTCAGGGAAGCGCCGGTCTGGATATGAAATATGTGTTGATGGCCCCCATGCTTTCCATCCCGAAGGTGGCCGCAAAAGAAGGCGTCGATTGCAAGTCCATTGATCTCATGGAGATAAACGAGGCTTTTGCGGGCTCGACCGTGGGAGTGATAAGAGAACTGGATTTGGACGTTCAAAAATGTAACGTAAATGGTGGGTCAGTCGCCCTTGGTCACCCGATCGGCGCTAGTGGAGCGAGAGTATTGACGACATTGATTTATGCCATGCGCGAGCGTAACGCCAAAACAGGAATGGCGTCACTATGCCTGGGCGGTGGTGAAGCGGTGTCACTATTTATTGACAGATAAACTGCCCCGATCCAAAAGCGACCTACAGGGACCGAAAGCGCGACCAAGGCGCCGGCCCCTGTTTTATTTCATTTAACCGTATTAAATAGGGTTGGAAAATGCTCTTGAAAGATAATCCCCATTCATTTCTCACAGGTAATGATCCATTCATGCCGGTTGATTTTGCAAGTAGTCCCGATGGAAAATTCGCGACTGCAATTAAATTTGATCTTAAACATGAGGGTTTGATCGGAATACCCCATGGTGGCATAGGTATGGGGCTATGTCTGGATGCGTGGCGCAATCTGGGAAAGCCACTTTATCCGGTTACCGTGAATTTCAAATTCGGGGGATCCGGCATATTCATCGGTGACCAGGCTATTCTTGAAATAGGAAAACTAAACTCGTCCCCGGATGGATTAGACATTAAAATTTCAAAATCCGGTGATAAAAAGCCCTATCTGCGGGCTGAAGTAGCTCATGCGGAAGTTGTTGACCCTCAAACGCCAACAGCGTTCCTGAATTATGACAATTTTCGGGCGCTGCCATACTACAGGAACTGCTTTGTCTGCGGTCACGCCAGGCAGGATCCGGGTCTACAACGAAGATTCAGGTTTCACCAAGGCGACTCGGTAGTGCAGGTTACCGTTCCGTGGGGAGACCACCCGGATGATTTTGACAGGGCAAAGTATTTTCTTATCGCCAAAGAAGAGTTGCATCCAGCGGCCCTGATCTCAATGTTTGATGAAAATACGGCTTGGGCCGGATTCATGTTGACTAAATCAGCAGGATTGTCAGTCAGGCTCGAGTTTACTTTGCTTAGGCCCGTGGGAAGAACCGAGAAACTCCTGTTTGTTGGAGAACCGACAGGAATTAGAGGCAATCCAGCGGCGCCCAGATTTTTCACCGCAAGCGGAACGATATTCTCGCTGAGCGGTTCAAACTTTGAGCCGGTGGCTTATGGCAAGGGTGAGTGGATAATCATGTCACAGTACACCGACCAGATAAAAAAGAACCTCATTCCAGAAAATGACTGGGAATGGATATTCGCCTGAACATTATGTTTATGCGCCTGACTAACGAATCATGTGGAGTAAAAAGTGGCAGATAAAGTTGCTGATGGAATTCTGTGGATAGCTGGACGAGACAAATTTATGCCCGATTCTCACATTTATGTTTTGGGAGAAATCGGTTCTTCGGATCTTACCATAGTAGATTGCGGCATCGTAGAGATGGGGGAATATAAGATCAATGAACTGGAAAGCTATGGGATATCTTTGGACCAGGTAAAGAGAATTATAATGACGCACACGCATCTGGATCATATCGGATGTCTGCGGGAATTCCTGGATAAAGGTCCCCATCTGGAAGTTTGGGTTCATGAGGATGAAGCCCGGTATCTCGAACGAGGTGACGACAGACTGGTATTTGGGAACAAGATGTTTGAGTCCATGATAAGATCCCAATATTCTATCCCGGAGAGGTTTTTTGAATTTAAGGTAGACAGGAAACTAAAAGGCGGAGAAATCCTGGAGATCGATGGAAACAAGTTCAGGATAGTCCATGTTCCGGGTCACAGCGTCGGAAGTATTGGCCTGTATGATGAATCCAGGAAAATTTTCCTGTCAGGGGACACAATATACGCCGACGGCGCCATCGGGAGATACGATCTTTTTTCAGCCGATCCGGAAAGCCTTAAGAAGTCTCTGGAACTGATTGCGAACTTGGATATCGACATACTGTTACCGTGCCACAATCGGATCGTAAAAAGCGGCGCGAATCAGATGATCAAGAATACTGTCCAGTATTGGCTCCCAACATTAGGTTGAGATGGATCCAACGGTTCTTCAAATTGTGATGGCGGAATTCGTCAGTAACTAAAGGAAACGGAAAATGGGTAAAACTGTAGCGGAAAAGATCATAGAAGGGCGGCTCGTCAAGGGTAAAATGGAGCCGGGGTCTGAAATAGCTATAAAAATTGATCATACGCTGACTCAGGACGCCACCGGAACAATGGTCTTTCTTGAATTCATGGCCATGAAGATTCCCCGTGTGAAAACTGAACTATCAGTAAGCTACGTAGATCATAATCTCCTTCAGACTGATTTCAAAAACGCGGATGATCATCGATTCCTCCGAACAGCGGCGGCCAAATTTGGTGTGATATTCAGCAGACCGGGCAATGGAGTCTCTCATCAGGTTCATATGGAACGATTCAGCGTGCCTGGAAGGACCTTGTTGGGTTCTGACAGCCACACCACTACAAATGGCGGCATGTCAATGTTGGCCATTGGCGCTGGTGGACTGGACGTTGCCATGGCAATGGCCGGCGAGCCGTTCTTTCTGAATATGCCCAAAATAATCGGTGTGAAACTTTCTGGCCGTTTACAGCCATGGGTGTCGGCAAAGGATGTTATTCTTGAGCTTCTCAGACGCCAGTCAGTCAAGGGTGGGGTAGGCAAGATTTTTGAGTACTGTGGTCCCGGTGTGGAAACCCTGTCGGCTACCGACCGCTCGGTCATAGGAAACATGGGAGCTGAACTGGGGGCCACTACGAGTATTTTCCCCTCGGATGAGAGGACCAGAGAGTTCCTGGAAAGCCAGGGCAGAGGATCTGTCTGGACAGAGATAAAAGCGGATCCTGACGCCCATTACCATGACATAATTGAAATCGATCTGGCCCAGATAGAACCCATGATCGCTACCCCCAGTTCCCCAGACAACGTCAAGAAGGTATCTGAAATCGAAGGAATTCCCGTTAACCAGGTCATCGTAGGCTCATCAGCAAACTCTTCGTTTCGTGACTTGATGATCACCGCCAAGGCTATGGAAGGCAAACATTGTCATCCGGATGTTAGTTTTGAGATCAACCCTGGCAGCAATCAGGCTCTGCTCAATGTGACGACGTTCGGCGGTCTCACGAACCTGATAACAGGCGGAGCGAGAATACATCAGTCCGGCTGCCTTGGCTGTATAGGTATGGGCCAGGCTCCCGGAACCGGCAGTGTTTCGCTGCGAACCTTTCCTAGAAATTTCCTGGGGCGAAGCGGGAGCTTTCCCGACAGTGTCTACCTCTGCTCACCGGAAACCGCTGTCGCTTCAGCGATTTTCGGAAAAATCACGGACCCGAGAAGGTTGGGAGAATATCCCGATGTTTCAAATCCAAAGAGTTACGTCATAAACGATGAGAACTTGATTTATCCGCCGGACCCGGGAGAACCCGTTGAGTTGATCATGGGGCCAAATATTAAGCCATTTCCAGAATTTGGACCACTGGAAGAGGATCTTGAAGGAACCGTAGCCCTGAAAGTAAACGACAACATCACAACGGATCACATTATGCCGGCGGGGAGCAAGGTGCTTCCGTTCAGAAGCAACATACCCGCCATCAGTGAGTTTGTGTTCAACAACATAGATCCTGATTTCCCGAATCGTTCCAAGGAGTTGGGATCTACGTTTATCGTGGCCGGTGAAAACTACGGTCAAGGTTCCTCGAGGGAACATGCGGCCATTGCCCCTCGGTTCCTTGGGGTAAGAGCAAAATTCGCCAAGAGTTTCGCCCGAATACACAAGGCCAATTTGATAAATTTTGGGATACTGCCCCTCCGGTTTGAAAATCCCGATGACTATGAATTCCTCAAACCGGGCTGTCGTTTGAAAATCTCAGGGATAAGAAAGAAAATAGAAGAGGGCCTCGACACTTTTGAAGCTGTTGAAACCCAGTCCGGGCGATTAATCAAGGTAAAACTGGAAGTCACAGCGAGAGAAAGAAAAATTCTGTTGGCAGGTGGCCTGATCAACCTTGCAAGACACTAAAAAGGCGATGGGAAAGGCTACGATTCCTAGCGGGTCGGGCCTTTTTCCTGTTGGGCCTTCTGAAAAATTTCGTCGGGTTCCTGATCAAGCATTGGCGTCATCTCTCTCCCGTGATGAACACGTATCCTGTCGGGGTTCAACACGCTGATTAACAAAGGGACGGTTCTTCCTGAATCCCAGTGCAAAGACATCAATGGAGAGTTATAAGAGTAGGCTCCCTGGCCCGCGGCTACCCACGCCTGATTTGGCTCACCTCTAAAACTTGCGTGAAAAGTTCCGTTTTTTCTGAACACCAGTTTTATTACGCGGTCATTGGCAGGCTGTTCCTGTCCATCGACAATGCGAGCGGCCAGGACCCATGTCCCTAACAGTTCTGATGGAACTTCCGTCGTTGTGCGAAGCGACTTTACGCTCCTGGCACGAACTGAACACGCCAAGACAAGCCAGCAATAATAGCCCTAGGGTTAGGATTTTCGTTTTTTTCATGATCTTTAAAATGGTCCCATGCTGGGACAAATAAAAAAAGCGACCCTTGAGTAAAAGATCGCTTTTTCCACTAAGCTTTTTAGGTCAAAAAGCTATTATAAGTCCTTATCACAAAATGATCTTAGAACCAGCCGCTTGAAGAGCTGCTCGCAGGATAGTAACCGCTGCTTGAGGAGCTAGCCGGCCAATAATAGCCGCTGCTGCTGCTGGAAGCCGGGGCGCAACAATATGCTACGGTTCCACTGCTGCTTGAAGAGGCAGTCGGCCAATAGCCGCTGCTGCTGCTTGAAGCCGGGGCGCAGCAATATGCTACGGTTCCACTGCTGCTTGAGGAGCTAGCCGGCCAATAATAGCCGCTGCTGGATGAACTGGCTGTATAGTTTCCGCTGCTGCTACTGCTGGATGATGCATTGCCCCATGATGAATAGGGTGCCCAAGCATAGAATCCGAAGCCGTATGAAGCGAACAACATAACCATACCTACAACCGCGAGCGTCACTGCAAATCTTCTCATTGAAATCGTTACCTCCTCATTAAACGAGAATACATTCGCTGTCTTCTAATCGAAAACAGTTGCTCCCTTAAGAAAATCCAAAAAACATTTCTTAATCGGTACCATGTTTAGTCAATGTTGTCAATCTTTTTCTAATTTACATTTGATACCGACTGCAACAGGGCTTAGGTCCTAAGTCCCTACTTGACTCACCCCTGTTCTCTGCTACAATTCCCTCGATTATATTTTTTTGTCAAGGAAATTTTGCTATGATTAAATTAATTTTTAAAACTAATTTACTAAGAAAAATAGTCAATGTTAATTATAATCAATATCTAATATTTTGCAGACTTAAAAACAGATATCTAGTTAATCTTAAACGGCTATTAGCGCCATATGTTGTTGATGTTCACCATTACGCAAACGTCTTTCTGCCATGGCGGGGTTCTGAAAAAAAGTACCTATTGTACTCTCATTTCTTCTCCCGGCGCTCGCGCTCTTTGCGGCTTTGGTTTTGCTCTGCCCGGGATCAGTTTACTCCGCCTCCGAAGACATTGCTCAAAAAATCCAAAAGGCCGGTGAACTTTCCCTGGACGGTGACACAGGACGCGCAGTGGAAATATTTCGCCAGGCTCTCAAAGAATGTGAGCGATCCGAGGGAGACAGTAATGACTGTTCCAAGTGGCTCAGGCCGTTACAAGGCCTGAACATGTTGCTGGAATCCCCGAAAAAGAAGACGGTCTACAAAAATTCGATCGGCATGACGCTGGTAAGGATACCAGCCGGCGAATACATGATGGGAAGCCCCAAACAGGAACTGGACTGGATTAGGCTTACGTTTAAAAAAGTGTGGCGGGAAGGGCATAAACAATGGTTTCAGGACGAAACGCCCTTACATCCGGTCCGGATAACGAAGCCGTTTTATTTAGGCGCGTATGAGGTAACAGTCAAGCAGTTCAGGGAGTTTGTAAACGACACCAAGTATAAGACTGACGCGGAGAAATCGGACGGCGGGATGGATTTCAGCAATAAGGAAAACAGGTGGGTTCCCCAGAAAAACAGGAAGTGGGATTCGTGCCCGTGGAAGCTTGCGGACGATCAGCCGGTTGTATACATCTCATGGAATGACGCGCAGGCTTTTTGTAAGTGGTTGAGCGGCAAAGAAAAACGCAAGTACAGGCTGCCGACGGAAGCGGAATGGGAAATGTGCTGCAGAGGCGGCTCCGCATGGTCTCGATATCCCTGGGGAGACAAGCTTCCGGGTGACCGGGACACGAATTTTGGGGATGGTAATCCAAAATTACCAGACAGTATGACTACCGTGAACGATGGCTACGAGAATGTAGCGCCTGTAGGGAGCTATCCTCCAAATCGGTTCGGACTTTACGACATGGAAGGAAACGTCATGGAGTGGGTTCAGGATCATTATGACCGGAACTACTATGAGACATCGCCAATTAATGATCCTCAAGGGCCCTCGACCGGAACATCCAGAATAAACAAAGGCGGAAACTGGTTCGCCAGTCCCGCTGATTGCCGGTGCGCCTTCAGGGGCTTTTCCGGAGAAACCATGAGCTTCTGGAATCTTGGATTCCGTGTCGCGCTGGAAGACGACACAAAGGGAGTTCAATCGACAATCGCTCAAAATGAATCTGAAAGGGCCTCTTCCTCAAGGGGATCATCAGCTTCGGCCGCCATGCCACCGAGCGAAGAAGACGGTATCAGGCTTTTCCAGCAAGCCATGTTCGCAGCTCAGCAACAACAGTGGGACAATGCGATAGATGACCTTGAAAAGGCGTTGAGACTTTACGAACGGCGGGAAGATCCAAAATGGATAGCGCGAGTAAAGGCGACAATTGCGGGAATATACGCTGAACGTAACAGAACATTCAAGGCTAAGGAACTCTACACACAGGCTCTCTCAGAGTTTCGCAAAATGGGGGATACCATAAACGCCCGTATTATCCTGTCTCGTTTGCAGGAACTGGAAACATCACCGGGAGTAAAGGTGGTGGAAGTTCAAAAAGGGGGCATAGCAGACCGGGTTGGCATAGTTCCCGGTGACGTTCTGGTGGAATACGCCGGAGAAACCGGCCTTAGGGTAGCAAGCGTCAAAAAGCTTGTCGAAGAATATACGAGGACTCCCCAGGTAACATTGAGTGTCATGAATAATGGCGAAATAACGACAACTGTCGTCACTGGAGGGCCCCTGGGAGTGGCTCTTGAGGATATGAAACGTCCTCCCAGACCAGCCCGGCCGCCTCAACAGCAACAAAACCAGAACCAGAGGGAAAGAAGACCCCAGAGAGACCGCGGTAACAGGCGATAAACCAATCAGACGTAACAGAGTAAAGCTGGTATCGGAATCGAGTCACTCGTAGAACTAAATCTGTTTCAATTCCGAACCAGCCCTTGACCCAAATGAATTCCCCTTTTTATACTGTTCCCAACAACTATAGTCGCCTTTCGCAATCCGCCGACAGGAACAATTCCACCCCGACAACAGACCGCTGACCAGCCAGAAAGAAAAGCAAGTCCAAGCATTTACCATTTAGGCTCTGGGGAACGCTACCTGTCGGCTGATAGCGTGCCAAGGCGCTCCCACACGTTTTCTGCTTCTTATGCAGGGCAATTTTCACCCCACGATCCCATTAAGGAGATTTGAACATGTCATCTGGAGCGATAAGCCAGGCTGAAATCGTCACAAATAAATGTTCTAAGGATGACCCTTACAAGAACTCCATGCCCTTGCGCACAATAGTTGAGAGATTTGGAACGCGAATTGGTCGTGATGGAAAAATATCCTGCCCGCTTCACCAGGATAAGACCCCCAGTTTGCACGTTTACGATGATCACGCTTATTGTTTCTCGTGCAAAACGCGTTTCGACAGCTACAGCCTGGTGGGCGCATTTTTGCATGGCGATCCCAACCCGAGGGGAGAATCCTTCATATCAGTCAGGAATTGGCTGGCCGAGCAAACCGGTTTACCCAGGGTGATCGCCAAATCGCCCAAACGTTATGACGACACTTGTTCCAGGATAGAGGACCCTTATGAAGAAGTCTGGCGAGACGCCCTCAAAGACCCCGGTCCCGCTCACATCTACCTGGAATCACGCTCAATATCACGGAAAACGTGTCAGGGATTGGTGGGATATCTGCCACCGGACTACGAATTCCCGAACAGCGAGATAGCTTCACAAGCCGGGTTGCTGAGCAAAAGCGGACGGTTCCTGTTTGCGGGTAGGGCCATTTTCGCAGTGCGCCGTAACGGTCGTATCGTAAGTTTCTACGGCCGCTCGATTCACGAATCAGTCAAACCAAGGCACACTAGCTGCGGACTCACGGACCCCCCTCAACTACGAACCTTATTCAACATCGACCAATGCCGTAATCTGAAAGACGTTTATCTCACGGAAAGCGTGATTGACCTCCTGACCCTAGTCGACCGGGGCGTGCCAAACGTTATCGCTCTCTTCGGAGTCCAGGGCCTGACACCTGACAGGATCGAGTTGTTGAAAGAAACCAATATCAAAACAATTACGCTATGTTTTGACTCGGACCGGAACGGGACCGGACAAAGATCAGCAATAGAGCAGGGACTCAAACTTTTTCGGAATGGTTTTGGCGTCTCAATCAAAACATTGCCGCTGGAAAATGATTCGCCCAAGACCGACATCAATTCTTTTCTGTCGAATCGTCAAATCAATCAGTTCCATGAAGTTGAGACCCAGCCATTTCTTGAACTCTATTTGGGTCATAAAGGGAGCAATCCGGAAGCTGTGGCTGACAAACTCGAAAAGCTCTACGAGGCGATTGCGAACAAAGGCCCCTTAATCGCTGACCATTATCTTGAGCGGATAAAGTCCGTAACCGGCTTCAAAAAACGTCAACTGGTCGCTGAATTTAATAAAAAGACGTCTGGCGAATATGGCCACGAAAAAACCACCGTATTCCATCCCCTTGATTATGTTGATCTTATAGTTGAGGAGACGCCTACAATATATGTCGATGGGACTTTCTATCAATATGCTGATGGATATTATCGGCAAGCTTTCGAAGAGGAGATCCGCCGAAAGGTGATGCGATTAATTGGAGCGGACGCCCAGGCCCACCAAGTCAAAGCTGTGTCGGAGCTGTTGAGTATCAGATGTTTCACAAGGACTGACGATGTTAACCCACAGGGCCTGTTAAATATCGGCAATGGGATAATCAACATTGAAACTGGGGATTTTTTGAATCACAGCGACGATTTCAAATTCACCTTTCAGAATCCTATAAAACTGGAAGAAACAGCCCGGTGTCCTGTATGGCTCGAAACCGTGAAAGATATCATTCCAGACCCGGGCGCCCGGCTAATTCTTCAGGAACTGTTCGGCTTTTGTCTTACACCCGACGTATGGGCGCAGAAAGCCTATCTGTTTTTGGGTCAGGGTTCAAACGGGAAATCAGTGATCCTGGATGTTCTTGAAAAGCTCGTTGGGAGCGAAAATGTCAGCGCAGTGCATCTCGCCAGGTTGGGAGACAGATTCAAGCTCTCAGAGCTTCAAAACAAGCTCGTCAACATCAGTCCCGAGGTAAGCTCAAAAGAACTGGTCAATAATTCAATATTCAAGGCGCTTGTGACCGGCGACCCGGTCACGGCTGAACGAAAATTCATGAAGCCCTTCAAATTCCGCAATTTCGCAAAATTGATAACAGCCGGGAACAACCTGCCTCCTTCTACAGATGATAGCTACGGGTACCTGCGACGCTGGATAATTATTCCTTTCCCGAAACGTTTCGGCAAGGAAGATTCAGATCCCCAGAGGGCCGGGCGGATTATCGCCAATGAGATGAGCGGAGTTCTCAAATGGGCGCTTGAAGGGCTGAACCGGCTTCGGATGAACCAGCGCTATTCTATCTCCGACATTTGTGACGAGGCCATCCGGGATTACCAGCGAAACCTTGAGCCGGTAGTCGAGTTTATTGAAGATCGCCATGTCAGGACCGTGCCTGGAGACCGACATTCGCGCCATCCCGTGATGTTGAATGAACTTTACGCAGCATATCAGCAATGGGCTCAACGATGCGGGTACAGGCCACTGGGACGTAACAGGTTTTCCAGGGGAATAGAGAAACATCTTGGCGTAAAGTCCGAGAGGGACCGAAATGGAATGTGTTTTCGGAAATTGGAATTCAATAGATCTGATACCCTCATCGCGGAAACAGATCCTGACTTGTAAAACCGTGTAGTTTTGTGAAATTATTGAAAGGGTCTAACTCTCCAGCATCATAAAACAAAACCTGGATTTATTCACTTTTTATTACTCCTTAGTTTTTTACTTAAAAAAGAATATTTTGTTGTTTAAAGGAATACTAATTTAAAATCATTTTATATATTGAAGAAGAGAGAGAAAACCTTCCAAAACTACACATATTCAGAATTAGTTAATAAATATTAACAAGTTGACCATCGTGATACTTTCACAGAAAACACCCAAAACTTCACCTCCCTCTAGGGATGGGCCTTAATTTCATCGCAGGAAGACAGGAAAAAGGTCTAGGTGTCCAGTCCATCGACCTTGAACGTGTCGAAAATTATGTTCGTTCCCACCATCCTCGCCCCGTGGGCCACCGCTTCGAAGATGTCCCTATCTTCCCATCCCAAAGCTCTTAAACGCTCCAAATCTTCACCGGTCACCGAATGCGGGTTATCACAGGCCTTTAACACGAAGAGTAGCAGAGCCTTCTGTTTTTCATCCAGAGGCGCCTGGCTGGGATCGTCCTGCATTGCGTTTATTTGTTCGCTGGTGAACCCGGCCTTGCCAAGTAACCCCGTGTTGAGATTCTGACAGTAGGGGGATTTGCATGCCCTGGATACAAGCATGCGTATCATGGCAAGAAGCGGCGTGCTCAGGGTGGGATGTCCCATATAGTATCCCATGAGCTGAATTTGATTGTCCAGGATCTCTGGGCTGACCCCGAGCATCCGTACGTTGTTTGGAACCATACCGAAAAGTTGCTCAACTTCAGCGTAAAGCTCAGCGAGCTTTCCCTCAGCCTTCTCCGGTGGTGTTGTCTGAATGAGCGCCATGTTGTTTCCTCCTGTTGTCATGATTTGCGTTCCGTGTGGCCTCGATATATCTTGTTGGTATATGATTCTTATACTATGTAGGCGGAATTATTTGTCAATGCTCTGAAATCAAACAATTTGGCGAAAAGGCGCCGGTTTCTGACAGGACGGAATGGTTTCTTTATCGACTAACCGGCCAGACACAAAAATAGCGTTTCATGGTGGCGCCAGGGGCACGCTGACGAGACCGGATCGCTTGGCAAACACCTCAGCATTGGCAATACCGCTGGATAATTCCAGTGAAGGTCGATTATGAGAAAAATTGTCATTCTAGTCTTTGCCCTGTCGGCTCTGATGGCTTTGGCTGGAGGCCTATGGTGGCGGCACATCCACATGGAGCCCGCCAAAACGGGCCAATTAGTCCTTTACGGGAACGTGGATCTTCGTGAGGTGAATCTGGCCTTTAACGGCAATCAGCGTATCGCCTCGATTTTAGTCCAGGAAGGTGATCGGGTCACCAGCGGCCAATTACTGGCCGAACTGGAAACCAGGCGGTTGGAAGACGCTGTCAATCAGGCCGAGGCTCAGACTTTGCAACAGGGCGAAGTCCTTAAGAAACTTGAGGCCGGCAGCCGGATCGAGGAGATCCGTCAGGCAGAGGCCAACGCCAACAAAGCGCGAGTTGACGCAGATAACGCCCAGCGCACTTGGTTACGCATACGGGACCTCTTCCATGAACATGCCGTATCCAAACAACAGGCCGATGATTCCGAAGCTGCGGCCAAGGCGGCGCAAGCTTCCTTCAATGCAGCCCAGCAGGCGTTAGACCTGGCTTTAGCCGGCTCACGTGTTGAGGACATTGCAGCGGGGCGAGCAGCGCTGGTCGCAGCTCAGGCCAACCTGTCCCTGCGCCGGCAGGAACTTCACGACGCCCGACTCTATGCCCCCGCCGCAGGTATCATCCGCGACCGGATCCTGGAACCCGGCAGCATGGTGACACCCCAAAATCCGGTCTTGACCCTTGCCTTGACCGACCCCCTCTGGGTCCGGGCCTACGTGGCGGAGCCCGACCTGGGCAAACTTCGCCTCGGCATGAAAGCCACGATCACCACGGATAGTTTTCCTGGAAAGCTCTACGCCGGCTGGGTCGGTTTCATCTCGCCAACGGCGGAGTTCACCCCTAAGACCGTCGAGACTACCGACTTGCGTACTCGCCTGGTTTATCAGGTACGAGTTTTCGTACATCAGAATGACAACGAATTACGACTCGGGATGCCGGCGACGGTCACTATCGATATTGAACAAGCCTCAATACCTGGTCCCTCGGGCGCTGGACAGTCCTGATGTTAACAACGGATTCGATTCCCGAATCGGCCGGCATTAAGGACCCGGTTCTCAATTTCAACGACGTTGTCAAGGTCTTCAAGTCAGGCAAAAGGAGCGTGCAGGCCTTGCAGGGGGTTAGTTTTCATGTGCGGCCCGGCATTATCACCGGTTTGATCGGCCCAGACGGCGCGGGCAAGACCACAATCATGCGTCTGGCCGCCGGCTTGCTGATTCCCAGCTCCGGAGCGATCACCTTTCTGGGTGTCGACGTCCAGCAACACACCCCACTAGTTCAATCCTCGCTCGGTTATATGCCCCAACATTTTGGACTCTACGAGGACCTTACTGTTCGAGAAAATCTCGATCTTTACGCCGACTTGCAGGGGGTTGACCATAAAGAACGGCCGGACCGTTACTCGCAGCTCCTGCACATGACAGATCTGACGCAGTTTACGTCGAGGTTGGCGGGGCGGCTTTCCGGAGGGATGAAACAGAAGCTTGGCCTTGCCTGCACGCTGGTTCGTTCGCCCCGTCTCCTGCTGCTGGACGAGCCGACGGTAGGTGTAGATCCCGTTTCGCGTAGAGAATTGTGGGCTATCGTAGGGAACCTTGTCAAAAGCGAGGGGATGAGTGTCCTGCTTAGTACGGCCTACCTCGACGAAGCCGAGCGTTGTAGCTGGGTTGTGCTGCTTCATGAAGGACAGATCCTGGGGGTGGGGTCTCCTATGAATTTCAGCGCCCCGATGAAGGGTCGAACATTCAGTATCTCCGCTTCGGGGCTCCAGAAACGATCAATGCAGCAGGATTTGATGGACAGTCCCCTAGTTGTCGACGCCGTGATTCAGGGTGAACAAGTCAGAGTCGTGTTAAAAGACGGTGTTCAAACTGATGGGGCGTCATTACTTCCCGGCGGCGGCGACGTCAAATTGCGCGAAGTGGAACCCCGTTTCGAAGACGGGTTTATTTCTCTACTCCGCGAACGAGTGTCCCAAACACCACAAAGAATGTTTTTCGATGTCGGCGAGATTCCATCCGACCAGGCCCTCTCGGCGCAGAGCGGACCGGTGATCGAGGTCGAGGATCTCACGCGGCGCTTCGGGGATTTCTATGCCGTCGGAGGCATTACGTTTGCCGTTGGCCGTGGTGAGGTTTTTGGACTGTTGGGGGCCAATGGCGCCGGCAAGTCCACAACGTTTCGCATGCTCTGCGGCTTGCTGCCTGCCAGTGGGGGAACTTTGAGGGTCGCGGGGATGGATCTGCGTCACTCGGCTGCAACGGCTCGCGGCCGCATCGGTTACATGTCTCAAAAATTTTCTCTTTACGGTATCTTGAGTGTTCGCGAAAACATGCAATTCTTCGGCAGCGCCTATGGGCTTGATAGACGGCGGAGGGCGAGGAGGATCGACTGGGCGCTGGAACAGTTTGGGCTTGAACCGGTATCTTCAGCCACCAGCGCCGATCTCCCACTGGGTTACAAGCAGCGTCTGGCCCTCGCCTGCGCCCTGATGCACGAGCCTGACATCCTGTTTTTGGATGAACCTACATCGGGTGTAGACCCTCTTGCCCGCCGTGAATTCTGGAGCCGCATAAGCGCCCTGGCCCAACGTGGCGTCACCGTGATGGTGACGACTCATTTCATGGAAGAGGCTGAATATTGTGACCGACTGGCCATAATGGCTGCCGGCGAAATTCTTGCGTTGGGCACTCCGGAACAGATCAAGCAGCGAATGCGGACCGATTCGCAACCGGAGCCTACCATGGAGGACGCCTTTATCGGCCTACTCGAAGAACACGAGAGAATGAAAGTGAACGCCGCATGAGCGAGGCCAGGCTATCTTTGCCCCCACCTTCAGGCCGATTCGGACCACTAATGCGAATGAACGGCTTGATCAGAAAGGAATTTCTGCAGATTCTGCGCGATCCTAGCAGTATCGCCATCGCCTTCCTGATGCCTTTCTTTTTGCTGCTGCTTTTCGGTTATGGGGTATCACTGGATGCTGAGCATGTTCCAGTGGCCTTGGTGATTGAGGCCCCAGATCCGCAGACAGCCAGCCTGACAGGCTCTTTTATGGCTTCGCGTTATTTCGCTCCGACGGTCTATTTAAGCATGTCCGAGGCCATCATAGCCATGAATGAAAGGCGGGCAGACGCAATCGTTCATCTGCGCTCAGAATTCGGACGTCTGATTTATTCGGCTGGAGGCGCTCCTATACAGGTGATCATTGAAGGCTCAGACGCCAACACAGGGCGCCTTGTGTCGGGTTATATCGAAGGAACGGTTCAGATCTGGCTGGCTCAACAAGCCTGGCTAAAGGGCCAGTCCGTTCAAGCTCCGATTGATCTGCGTCCAAGGATTTGGTTCAATGCCGACGTGCGCAGTCGCAATTTCCTGGTGCCTGGTCTGATTGCCGTCATCATGACCCTTATCGGAGCCTTGTTAACGTCAATGGTCGTGGCGCGAGAATGGGAGCGAGGCACAATGGAAGCCCTGGCCGTGACTCCTGTAACTATGACCGAAATCCTGCTTGGCAAACTGATTCCCTATTTCATTCTCGGCATGGGCGGAATGACACTTGCCGTCGCCATGGCGTATTTTTTGTTCGAGGTCCCCCTTAGAGGTTCGCTGTGGCTTTTGATAGCTACGTCGGCCTTGTTTCTCCTGGTGGCGTTGGGTATGGGTTTACTGATTTCGATCATCGCCCGCAATCAGTTTGTAGCCGGTCAGGTGGCCATCATAGTGACTTTTCTCCCTGCTTTCCTGCTGTCTGGCTTCATCTTTGACATCACCAGCATGCCGACCGCGGTCCAGTTTATCACCCACCTGATTGCCGCTCGTTACTACGTGGCGATTCTCCAGACAATCTTCCTGGCTGGTGATATTTGGAGCGTCATCGTGCCGAATACAATGGCGCTGTTCGTGATGGCTGTTATCTTCCTCGGAGTCAGTCGGCGCAAGGCTCGTAAACGGCTGGATTAGGAGCCTAACTGATGTGGCGGCGTATTGTAGCGCTGATGAGAAAAGAATTTCTGGCGATCCTCAAGGACAAAAAGAGTCGGATTGTACTCATTGGTCCCCCCATTATCCAACTGTTGGTCTTCGGTTATGCCGCCACCTATGACCTCAACCAAGTCCCGTTCGCTGTCTACAATGAAGATCAGGGTGAAGCGTCCAGAGATCTGCTCGCCAAACTGCGTCTGTCACCGACTTTTCATGAAGTCGCAACGATAGCGCATGACGCCGAAATTGCCCCTCTGATAGATAGCAGGAAGGCGCTGCTGATGATTCACCTGGGCCCAGACTTCAGCCGCAACCTTGCCAACGGTATACCTGCTCAGCTTCAAGTCATCGTGGATGGCCGCAACTCCAATACCGCCATGATTGCTCTGAACTACATCCAGTCGATCGTCGACGCCTTTAGCCGGGAATGGACCGCCGAACAGCGGCTGGAATCTCCAAGGGCGCACCTGGTAATCCGGGCGTGGTTCAACCCCAACCTGGAAAGTCGCTGGTTCATCGTGCCGGGTATCATCGGCCTGCTGACACTGGTGGTCACGATGCTCGTCACTGCTCTGTCGGTGGCTCGCGAACGCGAACAAGGAACCTTCGACCAACTTCTCGTCACACCGATGCGACCTACGGAGATCGTTTTTGGAAAAGCTCTACCCGGCTTTATTATCGGTTTTGCCGAGGCGACGCTAATCATTGTGGTCGCGGTCTATTGGTTTCACGTTCCTTTACTCGGCAATCTGGCGACCCTTTACATGGGGCTGTTTCTTTTTCTTCTCTCGGCGATTGGAGTGGGACTGATGATCTCCTCCATTTCCGTGACACAACAGCAAGGATTGCTAGGCGCATTTCTCTTTCTTGTGCCGTCAATTATCCTGTCAGGATTCACCACGCCCATAGCCAACATGCCGCAGGCGGTGCAATATATCACTTATATTAACCCATTACGCTATTTCATGGTCGTCCTGCGGGCAGTCTTCCTCCAGGGCGCTCCTTTTTTGTCCCTGCTGAATCAGTTCTGGCCCATGGCCCTGATCGGTATTGTGACCCTAAGTGTTGCAGGCTGGCTTTTCCGGCATCGGATGAATTGAGCCTCCTACAAAACAAATTTCAGATACAACCTGTTATTTAAGGTGATTTTAATGTCAGCCAGTTGGTGTTTTTAGAACCATCTGACTTGACTTTTTTGTTAGATGAGCGATATATTGGTGTACAGATAAAGGCACACAACTAGCCGGGCAACCGTTTGCATGCAAGGGGGACCAATGTCAAAGAAGTCCGACAAAATTGTAGACGCAAACCTGTCACGTTATTCCGGCGGTCCGGATCTTTCTTTAAATAGTTGTGATCTCAGGCCTTTAGCCCCAAGTGAAGCCGAATTCAATCGTTATGGCGTCACATGCAAACTTCCGCTGGATTCTATTCGCGAACCGATGTGCATAGTAAATCATGAGGGGCGTGTCATTGATTGCAATGCCGCAGCCTGCAGTTCCTTCGGCCTGAAAAGAAATGATCTGTTAACCTCTGTGGTTCCGGCCCTGGCTCCAACCGCCATTCTTGACAAACCCCAAAATAAGTTTCCCGATATCATCAAAGATCCAAAAATGTTTCAAAAATATGTTGAGATCAATGGCCTTAAGTATCAAAGCACGTATATTCCAGTAGCAACTACTGGTAGATGCGCATAAGGAAATACGGCATGACTGTTGTGTTGATTACTAACGTTAAGCATTACGTAGGACCGGGAGCCCTTCCTATATTTCTCCGTGAGGACATGCATCCGGTCTGTCACGATTCAAGCTTTAAAGAGGTCGCAGCGTCTCGAGCCTTTGAAAAGGAATATCCTGGAGCAATTGCGCTTCGGTCTCAAACGCCGGAATCACTGAGTTCTGAATTGAAGGAACGCCAGATAGATCTTGACGCAGTAGTATCAAATGACGTCTTTCCGAACACTCCGTCGCCCATAGAAGATGTGGGCATTCAGACATTGCGCGACAGTTTTGACGCTTTGCTGCTATTTCCTTTTGTGTTGACTCAGTTATTGTTGCCGGCGATGAAACAGAAAAAGAGAGGTTCCTTCGTATTTGTAACCTCTGCTCGATATTTGCAGCCTGAAATCGGGTTTTCAGTAGCTACTGCCATTCGAGCCGGTACTACATCGTTTGCCTTGGCTCTGGCCAAAGAAGTTGCCCCTTTCGGTATTCAGGTCAATGTTCTGGCCCCTAACTACTTATACAGTGAAGCGTATTATCCTAGGGCTCGTTTTGTTGATGATCCCAAAGGCCGAGAACAAATTGCCGCCATTGTGCCTATGGGTCGCCTCGGCAATCCCGAGGAGGCAGGTGAACTAGTTGCTTTCCTTGCGTCTGGTCGTTCAAGATTCATGACAGGGCAGGTCATCAATTTTACCGGCGGATGGCCATGATCTCTTCTTGTGTAGCGTTCCGTAAATTAGTCATTATTTCAAATGAGTCTCTTGGCCATCATTTCGGACTCTCTAATATCCGTATAATTTAGGAGGACTCGTGTCGTATCAAAAGATGGGACCAAATTTACTAAACCTGATGTCACTGGGTCTACCTACTCTTGAGGAAATTGGAATTTCTCGTAAGCAATCTTCTCGATGGCAAATGATGGTGGGAGTCTAGCCACAATGTCATTTTCGGCGCTCAAGATCCTGACAAAGATTTTGAACATAGGTGAAACACAGCTATTGGTTCGTGTGTCACCTAATTAGTATCTTTTCTATTGGAATTATCCGAGGTTCATATATTATATTAATCTTAGGGATTGGCCCCCAAGGAGCAGAAAATGTCTAGGTTCAACGAAGAAAAGACCTTGAACGCCATGGTTTATTTGGCGGGGCAAACTGGCAAGATTGATTTATACCTCCTCATGAAAATGTTGTACCTGGCGGATAGGGCTCATATCGTTAAATGGGGCCGCACGATAACAGGAGATCGTTATAAAAAGATGGACTTGGGGCCGGTGCCTGACAACGCTTACAGTATGATAAATTCCCTCAGGGGTCTTTCCCAGTGGCACACCAACTTAGAGAACTGTTTACAATACAAGGAGAATAAAAGAAAAAAAGAGTACTTCGTGTTGGCTGTTTGCTCACCAAAAGTTCGTAAAATGTCCAAATCAGACAGGGCAATCTTAGACGCAGTTTACCAGGACTACAAAGACTACGGGTTTCAAGAAATCAACCGGGCTGTTCACGATGATCCTGCCTACAAAACATTTGAAAAAACTGGACTAGAATATATGCGTGACGAAGACCTTGTTGAACATGATCCAGAATTGGTTGAGGTCTTACAACAACAAGAAACAGAAGAGAAGTTTTTCGAAAGACTTGGGCTTTAATGCCTGTAAAAAGATTAAAGAAAGGGACCGTAATACGGGGAGAGGATTCTGTAGTCGGCGAAATTAAAAGGCTTATATTGATGGGCCTGGACACAGATACTATGATGGCAAAGCTGTTGTTCATTAATTCAAGAAGACCCAGAAATGCAATAAGCGATATTACCGTTAAGAAATTCTACCCGTTTATAGACCCAAGTGACGGTCCACATTACAAGGAATTCCTTGATCACGGCTCCATCGTAGAGTGTTTCAAGGTTCAATCCAGGTCTTTTAATAGGTTAATTGAGCTTTTGCGGTCAGGCGAATTTAAAATAATAGGACAGTTGAAACAAGACCATATTGATAAATACACAGCTCTCGTGCTTCAGTGCGACCGAATTGATGAGGACGATCAACTAATAATTGATGCTCCTCTTGTAATACCTCCGAAATTTCTTATTTAAGACTGAACATTTTCAAACCTCCGCATACTGCCTAACCTTCCAATTCAACGATCCACTCGGACACCCGGATCTCCCAGGCGGATGACTTCCAAACTCACTTGGAAGTCAAATCGAAGACGTCCACCCTTTCCGGGGGATAGGATTTTAATCTTCCACAAACTGCATAATCTTCGATGTGAGTAACCCAAAGGTATTTTAGATCTCATTCCCGTGAATCTAGAACATGATGGGACCAAATTTACTAAACCGTTTAGCTGTTATTGTTCATGTGGGTCGGTCAAATTACAGTTGATCAGAACACCAAGGAATTGGACTATGCCGATCAAGGACTGGAAATCTGCGCTCATCTAGTTCAGCCTCATGTTCGAGGAACACCCGGACAATGCAAACGCATTGTTATGGGCCATTTCATATCGTTGCAACCCTATTACTGATGTCCACATCACACCCAACAGGTCTCCAGGACACGCCTCCCACACAGACGCCCCTCAAATCGAGTCCACCATGTTTATTGACGCAACCCTCAAGGTTGATTTTCCGCCAGTGGCTTTACCCAAGAAGGAATTTATGGAAAACGCGAGAGCAATCTGGGAAGAGTTGAAGCTCCCGGAACTCAATCCGCAATTTCCATGGCATGGCTACACTCTGGGATACTGGTGCGATAACTGGGAAGAATGCGCCAAACTGGCGGCGCAAAGCGACTGGCTGGAAAATGGAAAACGAACAGGGACGGCCAGAAAGAAATTGCCTGAGCCACAGACAACCATCTCGCGGGATGAAGCGGCAAGCATTGGAATTTTGACTGGTAAATCTGATTGATGCCAGCTTTCCAATATCATCGGTTGGTTCAATATTTTCGATTCTGAATCTTGCTTCTCTACTCCATAATTATTTCCTACAAAATGATTTTGCCTGCTTTCGAGATAAAGAATCAATCGCTATAAGCAAGGCGAATAAGATCTTTTTGCTGGCTGCAATCGTTTGGACTGCATTGATATTGGTCTTGCTAACTGCCACAAGCGATCCCGTCGCTCTTCGTTTCATTCAGGATATAGAACCACCGTCCTGGGGTTTTCATTAAAGGTTTTTGAGCGATTCCTTATCATCTCGATCATTTTCTCAAGGCTTACCGGCAAGTTGATAGCCTTCTCCGGGCACAGACGAAAACAGTTGAGGCAATCGAAACATGAACCACCGAACTTCGGCTCTGGATCAAGCACTATCGCTCCAGCCGGGCATTCGCTAGCGCAGACACCGCATAGGGAACAGAGTTCCTTATCCAGCGTTTTCGGTGTGACAGGCATGGGGGCGCCGAGTTTCTTCTTCATTTCGGCGGCCAGTTCCGGCTTCGGATAGTCCAGGGCCTGCAGATCGAGGCTTCGTCCATCTCCCGAGTCTATCGCCTCCACCACAAGTCTTGCCATGCCCTTGACCGCCCCGACATCCTCCTCGTTGGGGTGCCCATCGCCCAGCGGATTATCGATATTGCGCATGATCGAATGCGACGATATTACCCTGGCCGCCGCCGGTATCAGGAACCCTTTGTCCAGCAGAGCCTGCGCCATCTGGTATAGCGCTATACCACTGGCCGCCCCACCCCACGTGCAATAAGGAACGGCAAAAGACTGAGGCGCAGGGTTGAGGCTCCCGATCAACGACATTACCGGAGCTGCCGCCAGGTCCCTTAAAACGGGAGTCCCGATGAAAAGGCAAAACTGATCGCCACCTGTGAAATTCTCAATTGTGGCGAGGCTATTTCGCTCCCTGCCCAAATCTGTCAGGATGAAATCCCTGCCCATCTCTTCCAGTGTTTCCTTTATTGCCCACCCAATTTTCCTGGTGGAGCCCGCCGGTGACGAAAAAGCAATTACATATTTCATTGGAAACCTTTCGATAGAGTAATGAATAATGTTAGGGGGTAAATGGGGGCAAGGTCAAGAAATATGGAATGATGTGTAAGCAGCAAAGACCCACCAAAATCCAGAAAAGTAAGGATTCTGAGGAAAACGATCAGGGGTATGATTGTATAAATAGCTGTGATTACAGGATAAGTTGGTTGGCCGTCTGGCCTCGAACCCCAAACCTACCGATTTAGAGTCAGTCGCATGGAAAACCATCTCTCTCTACAAGGTTGGTAAGTCAATCCAAGATAGGAAGCCAACCCTTTTCCTCCAAAAAGCATCTAAACTTCGAGACGTCTTTGACACTCATGAGAAGAGTGGAGCACGTTTCAAATCTCCTTTTTAGGCTCTAAGGAGGACAAAATGGAGACTACTAATACGCCTAAAGAATTGGGCATGAGAATTCTTCATGAATTCTATTGTAGCCGCAATAAGCGTCCCGGTGATTGCTATGCCATTGGGACTTTCTTAAATAGTGACGGATGGAACAGTGACGACCTCTCTAACGGCCTCACTTACTGCGTAGAGAAGGGGTGGCTTGAAAAAGTTAACGATTCATGGATATTAACTGAGGAGGGTTTCCAGGTATCCAGGTTAGAGGACGAGCGAGGGGGTTAGAGAAACCAGACCCACCGAAGGGGAACAAGGGTCGGTGGGTCTGTTGGCAGCGAAAGAGGTGATATGTTCAGTGAACTTTACTTTTGGCCTGAGAGTAGGTCAAGTGAGAAATCCGTGAGATATTTGCTAGAGAATTGTGAGGCTGGAAGGTTGCGGCCGTTTATTTTGGTCAATGGAATGACCTGATGGCGTTCCCGCCGGGAAAGTAACCTAAAAAAATATAGTTTTAGCCACAGGATTTGATGTCAGGTCCATTTATTCATGTGGGGGCTGACCTTCGCCCTTAAACCCATCCCGATTTCGTTGTCGGGCAAAAAAAGCCTCTAAAGCTTCCATGTGCTCCGGGCTGTGGTGACAGAGAGCCTGAAATGAGCATGACAGTTCCAGCGTTTCTTCCAGGCTCCTTCCCTGGGATAGGTAAAATAGCCGTTTGGCCAGGCGAAGAGTTCGCGCCGGATGCTGGGCGATCTCACCCGCCACCTCCATTGCACGACCCATAAGCCTTTCCGCTGGTGTCACTTCGCTCACCAGGCCAATCCTCAGGGCCTCGGCAGCGTCAATTACGCGACACGTGAAAGCCAGTTCCAATGCTTTTGAAAATCCGACCACACGAGGCAGCAAAAAAGCGCCACCATCCCCTGGGATCAACCCGACCGATACAAAAGTTTCTCCAAATCGTGCTTTGTCACTGGCAATCCGTATGTCACACATGCATGTGAGGTCGCAGCCCGCTCCCATAGCTGGGCCATTCACCGCGGCAATAGCCGGCACATCCAGCCGCTGGAACGCGAGGGTAACTCTTTGGATGCCCTTGCGGTAGTTCTGACGGACATCGTTCGGATCTCCAGAGAACATACCTTCTTTCTTATACATATCCTTGACGTTCCCTCCAGCCGAAAACGATGTTCCAGCGCCCGTGACCACAAGAACGCTCAGCAAATCCGAATCCTGAACCTTTTGACAAACATCTACTATTTCGTCGATCATCTCTTGATGAGTAAAAGCATTCCTGATGTCCGGCCGATTCAACGTGAGCACTGCAATAGGTCCTTGCTGCTCGAAGATTATTTCCCGATAATCACTGATTTCAGAGTGATCAGGAGTTCCACTACCGGTTCGAGACAGGCTTTCTTCATTGTTACCCATAGGTTCCTTACATTCGGTCATCTTGCCTCTCCATATCTACATTCATTTGGATACGCATTGCTGTCCAATACTTCTCTCGAGGCCTACTCTAGCCGTGATTTGACTCAAAAAGCGCGCCCGCTGAAGCTATTCTAGCGCTGACCTCAAGCTGCCCATTGTTTTATTTACCACTCGCCAGGTTAGAGATCTAGGATCTTTTCATCTTCTAATAGGCCATTCACAGTTAACCGGGACGCTGAACAGGTGTTGATAGCTGGACGAATGGAATCCATTCTTTTTATTTGGATTTATTTGATTATATGCATATTCTACCACTGGCAGAGTCAAACTGTTGAGGTGGAGTTGATGGCGGAAGGGAATATTCTGGAGAGAGAAAAGACATTTAGGACTATCACTGATTCCGTCTTGGATGCGATCATCCTGATTAACGACAGAGGAGAAATCTCTTTTTGGAACCCGGCCTCAGAACGAATCTTTGGTTACAAGTCTTCCGAGGTAATGGGGAAAAACGTCCACGATCTGTTGGCTCCTCCCGAATATCAAACCGCCTACCGCCCTGCTTTCAAAGACTTCTCCGCATCAGGCAGAGGCAACGCATTGGGGAAAATTACACAGCTTATTGCTCGTAAAAAGAGTGGAGAGGATTTCCCGATGGAACTTTCCCTCTCCAGCTTCCAGATCGATGGTCGCTGGCATGCGGCAGGGATTGTTCGTGATATCACTCAGCGCAAACAGACAGAAGAGGCTTTGAGAAAAAGCGAGGAGAATTACCGTCTGTTGGCCGAAAACACCCTGGATGTGATCTGGAAGGTGGATCTCAACCTTGTGTTTACGTATGTCAATCCATCTATTGAGCAATTAACGGGATATACCCAGAACGAGTGGACAGGCAGTAAGCTTTCGGAACATTGCGATGAAGAAAACTTCATGAAGATGGCCCAGGTAGCGGGGGCGGCGATTTCAAAACAGGGCAACAACTCGGAGATCTTTATTGAAGCCGAGATGCTGAAGAAAAACAAAGAACCGTTCCCGGTAGAAATCGTTGGAAAGGTTATATATGGCGAGAATGGATCGCCGATTGGCCTTCAAGGAACCACCAGAGACATCACTGGCCGTAAGAAATTGGAGGCTGAACGCGAAAAAGTTTCAAGGGAAATGTCGTTTCTACTAAAAAGTATGATCGGTGGTTTTGCTGTTCTGGAGTCTATATTCGATGATCAGGGGATATTTGTTGACTACCGCATGGTCTTTATTAACGACTCTTACGAGAGATTAACGGGTCTGGAAGCCAAAGATGTTATCGGGAAGACCGTCTTTGAAATTTGGCCGGAAACGGAACAGATCTGGGTGGATAATTGTGGAGAGGTTGCGGTAACTGGAAAGTCAAAATCATTGGAGCTTTATCATGGGCCCACCAAGAAATATTGGAGTGTCAGTCTTTACAGACCATGGGAAGCTACTGACCGATTATGCATGATTTTCTATGATATAACTGAGAAAAAACTTGCTCAGGAAGAGCGCATAGAAATGGAAAGAAAACTGCTTCACTCCCAGAAGCTGGAGAGTCTCGGGATTATGGCCGGGGGTATAGCCCATGATTTCAACAATCTATTGATGGTGGTTTTGGGTAACCTTGACCTTGTCCTTGAGGATCTGCCTTCAGATTCCGAGACATGGCGAAGTGTCGCAAATGCGATCAAGGCGGCTGAACGATCAGCGGAACTTTCCACACAGATGCTGACATACACAGGCAGCACATTATATCATTCTGTGGACCTGGATCTTAACCAGTTGTTGGAAAAGAACCTTGATCTGCTGAAATTGGCGGTTTCCCAACATGTTACCGTCAACCTGCACGTAGGTGATAAGCTTCCTAATATTAAGGGGGATGCGGATCAATTACACCGTTTAGTTGTGAATATTCTTGTCAACGCTTCCGAGGCTATTGGTGATACTACGGGCGAGGTGACCATAAGAACAGGAGTCATGAATTGCGATGAGGCGTGTCTGGATCGTAGTCTAATCGACGCGAAGTCTGAACAGGGTCAGTTTGTGTTTCTGGAGATCACAGACACTGGCTGTGGCATGAACGTTGAGATGCAACACAAGCTTTTTGATCCTTTCTTTACAACAAAGTTTCTGGGTCGTGGCCTTGGCATGGCCGAAGTTATGGGGATAGTAAAAGGTCATCATGGAGCTATAAGAGTCGATAGCGAGATAGGGAGAGGAACCACGGTCCGGGTATTATTTCCCCCATCAGAGCATATTGAGGCGCCATTTGTTAAGGTAAATGACGAAGTTGAAACTCAGTCGTCAGTTCCCGTCGTTCCTACTAGGCCGAAAACTGTTCTCGTAGTCGATGATGAGGAGCTGGTCCGTGGCATGGTCCTGAGACGTCTACAGATTCTTGGATACGATACGATTGAAGCGTTCGATGGGCGAGAAGGCGTAAGTATCTTCAAAGCCCGATCAAATGAAATAGATCTTGTGTTGCTTGACTTCGCGATGCCCAAGATGAATGGAATTGAAGCGTTCGGAGACCTAATCAGGATTAAGCCGGATGTCAAGGTGATCCTTACTAGCGGCTACACGGAGGATGTTGTCATGCGGAGTTTTCCTGGTCAACGTCCTGCCGGTGTTCTGCACAAGCCTTACAAGATGGAGGCCTTAAAGGCCGAACTTGAGCGATTGTTGGGAACTCTCCAGATCTCCCGATACGACACCGAAATTTAAAGAAAAACCCACCGAAACCCATCATCGACAAACTTAAGGTCCACTAGATTGAACCTGAGATGCAGAATGAGGAGCTGAAGAGAGTTCAAGTCATATTGGAAGAGTCCAGAGACAAGAACCAATACCTTTATGTTTTCTCTCCCGTCGGATAATATACTTCAACCATAAGGCTGATCAATCAGGTTACTCCAGGAGATGCAAATATGGATTCCCCGAGAATCTTAATCGTTGATGACCAAGTCGATGCGCTCCAAGGTGTGTCAAGAATCTTGAAGAATGCTGGATATGAGACATTCGAAGCAATCAACGGCGCAGATTGTTTGAAAATGGCTGCGGAACACAAGCCTGACCTGATTCTCTTGGATGTTGTCTTGCCGGACATTGACGGTCGGGAGGTTTGCAAAAGTATCAAGGCCAATCCTGAAACAGCGGACATCTATGTGATTCTCCTTTCCAGCATTCGGATCGAATCAGACAGTCAGGCTGAGGGTCTTGAGCAAGGGGCGGATGGTTACATAGCGAGACCAATACCCAACCGGGAACTCCTCGCTCGAGTTAAGTCCATGCTGAGACTCAAGCAGGCGGGAAAACTGCGCTGCGAGAGTGCGGAGAAATTTCGCCAACAATTTGAGGGACATGACGCTGTCATGTTGCTGGTCGAACCAAAATCAGGGACTATTGTGGAAGCCAACACTTCAGCGGCCAAGTCCTATGGTTATCCTCGTGAAACACTCTCAAAAATGACTATAAACGACATTAAATGCTTACCACTTGAGGATGTCCTGGCCGAAAGGCAACAGGCTAAACGGGAAGAACGGAAAACCCTTGTTGATTTTTTGTCATGTCTATCAGACGCTGACATATCGGTATTATTCCAAGTCCTAGATGTGGCGCACCAGAATCTGATTTACGAATCTACCGACGAACTTCTGGTTATGGACCAATTTATGACCAGCCTTTGGCTAGCGGCTAGATCCAGGTCAATCTGAGGATTGAGACTCATGGAGGATCAAATTGACCCGGACCAGAATGGAATAGCTACAAGTCACTTGAGAGACATAGCTGAGGAGAAACTTAGCAAGCTCCAGGATACGCCCCGGGAACTCAAAGAGAAAACCCCTGAAGAGATTGTCTACGAACTCCATGTGCATCAAATTGAATTGGAGATGCAGAATGTGAAGCTAGAGAGAGTTCAGCTCCAATTGGAAGACTCTAGGGACAAGTAGTAAGACCTTTAGGATTTCAATCTCCTAGCGACTTTTTCCTGATCCATAAGGGCCGATCAATGAGGTTACTCCAAAGATGAAAAATATGGATACCGCTAAAATTTTAATCGTGGATGACCAAATCCATGCGCTCCAAGGCGTGTCAAGAATCATGAAGGGCGCTGGATACGAGACATTCGAGGCAATCAACGGTACAGATTGTTTGAAAATGGCTGCGGAATACAAGCCAGACCTGATTCTCTTGGACGTTGTCTTGCCGGACATTGACGGCAGGGAGGTTTGCAGACGCATCAAGTCCAATCCCGAAACTTCAGACATCTATGTGATTCTACTTTCCGGTATTCAAATCGAATCAGACAGACAGTCCGAGGGTCTAGAGCAAGGGGCGGATGGTTACATAGCAATACCAATACCGAATCGGGAACTCCTGGCCCGTGTTAAATCCATACTTAAGCTCAAAAATGTGGAAAACCGATTGCGTGAGAGTCAAGCTAGATATCGTGTTGTAGCCAACTACGCTTATGATTGGGAATATTGGGTAGACGCTCAAGGCAATTTCCTATACGTCTCACCTTCTTGCGAACGGATAACGGGTTATTCGGCGCAAGAATTTCTTGCCGACCCAGATTTAATGAATAGAATTATCCATCCGGATGACCGCAACAAAATGGTGGACCATTACCATAATGTCAAAAACATAGTCCCTGACGTAATAGAGGCAAGAGATTTTCGCATTATCCATCGTGGTGGAGAGACACGTTGGATTGGTCATGTATGCCAGCCGGTTTATGATAAAAATGGACAACCATCAGGCAGAAGAGGTAGCAACAGGGACATCACCGAGCGCAAACTAATGGAGGAGGATCTTCAGAGAAGTGAAAAATTTCTTGAGCAAGTCGTCGAAAACATACCAGACATGATTTTTGTCAAAGATGCTGAGAAACTGTCATTTGTTAGATTCAACAAAGCTGGGGAAGAACTCTTAGGCTATTCTCGGGAAGACTTGATCGGCAAAAACGACTACGACTTATTCCCTCCATCTCAAGCGGGCTTCTTCATTACAAACGATAGGGAAGTATTGAGAAATGGAAAGCTTGTAGAAATTCCTGAAGAAGAAATAGACACCAGTTTCAAAGGCAAGCGGACATTGCATACAAAAAAGATCCCAATCCTGGGCGCTGATGGCCTCCCTCAATTTTTATTGGGAATTTCAGAAGACATAACCGAACGTCAGCAATCATCGGAAATGAATCTAAGGCTCGCAGCCATTGTTGATTCTTCAGATGACGCCATCATCGGGAAAACCTTGGACGGGACGATCACAAGCTGGAACAAAGGCGCAGAAAGTCTATATGGCTACAGGTCAGATGAGGTTATCGGACAACCCGTTTCCATCTTGCTTCCTCCTGAACTACTTGACGATTTTTCGGATATGCTTACAAGGATCAACCGAGGAGAGCTTGTCAGCCAGTTTGAAACCAAGCGGCGAACAAAAAACGGAGAGATTATAGAAGTGTCTTTAACTATCTCCCCTATCAGGAACCCAACTGGTCAAATTATCGGCGCATCTTCTATTGCCCGTGACATCACCGACCGCAAGCGATTGGAACAAGAGAAGCAGAACCTGATTGACGAGCTTCAGAAGGCTCTTTCCGAAGTCAAGAAACTCAGCGGATTTTTACCCATTTGCGCTTCCTGCAAGAAAATACGTGATGATACCGGTTATTGGAACGAAATTGAGAGATACATAGGCGAACACTCGGAAGTCGAATTCAGTCACGGCATCTGTCCTGACTGTATGAGAAAATTGTACCCAGAGGAAGCTGATGAGATTCTTGGCCCTCTGGAGAAGGATGAAAAGAAATAGGGTGATTTTGATGATAGGCCGTTTGGGATATTGCAACCCTCAACATCTGCGAAATTGGGACCCTTCTAAGAATTAGAACAGCCCAAAGACAAGTACAAAGACCTATATCATTTCGCTCCTACCGGATACTTTCATTGACTCGCAAGGGGAAAGTATCCGTTTAAAACTAACTGAATCATCAAAGAGTTTGTTTAATTGAAGTGACGGTAACTTCAAGAAACACGTGTTAGAAATGAAAACTTAGCTTTCATCATATCCCATTCCGGCCCTGAAGGTATGAATCTTGCCGTTCCTTCAATAAGGAAACCACAACCAAGTCCATTCCGTCCAGTTACTTCTTTGCTACCAACAGTAAGTAATACTTTATTATTTTTAAGTATTTTCTTCTCTGTTTTTCTCATTGCCCATGCAGGAATCAAGAGCCTTCCATCATTTGGGTTTACGAGGTAGGTATTCCAAGTGTTTACCACATGAGCCTCATTGTCAGCGCATGATACTATTGAAACTACCCCCTCTTTGCTGATTACTTCCAAAAATTTCTCTGTGAACATGAATTTCTCCTTTACCGGAAACCAAAGTTCTAAAGTTTAACACAGCCAAGGCGCTCAAAGAATCGATAAATTAGTTCTGGGGCTTACCCCCTGGTGGATTACGCACAGCCCGAAAAAAACTCAATGGAGACGGGACCTGAAAAACTATTCCACCAAGCGGTCAACTATCGCGCCTATTTTTTCGCGTCGTGCGATCTTTTCTTCCGCCTTTTCCACCGTAGCAGAATCCAGGATTCCGTGCGCCTCAAAGAATTTTTCCAGGTAGTCCGCTATGACTTTTCCCAGTTGCATGCCAACAGAGAGTCCAATCCAAAATTCCACGAGGTTTCTCCTTAGGGCCTGTGATGTGTCCAAAGAGCGTTTTGCAAAAGCGTTTCTTGGATGTTTAAACTCTGCAATAAATGATATTCACAGGCAGTCTCGCTGCATAGTGTTTTTAAAACAAATAACAACTGTGTCACAGGAGGCTCCATTGAAGCTGGGAAAAAGAATATCATGACTGACAGAATAACTGCACTGAACTCTATTCGTAATGTGACAAAGGGAAAGCCACTTCCTTGCAGGCGGTGGAGACTTCACTTCCTGCATTATTTTCTTCATTCTATTACATCCTACTTTAAATCTTGAATGATCGCAGTTTTTTATATACCCTGTGGCCCAATTCTTAACGGATTGTCCCTATTATAAGATGGATATCTTGGCTGTCTCCGGCAATTACTGTAACTGAACCAAACCCAAGAGTCCTACCCCCCAATACTACAACTGACATTAGCGCATTCAATCTTGTTTATGCTCAGCCTATGCTTCCCACAAGCATGGTACGCCTTAGAAAGACGCCCCTACTTGAGTGGAAAATAGTAGATTATGATAAATCATGAAACAGTAAGAATTAGAATTAAGCTTTAATGGCTGATTTGAGGTTGCTCCAGGAGATGAAGAATTGAACCCTGCAAAAATCTTAATTGTGGATGACCAAATCCATGCGCTTAAAGGTATGTCAAGAATCATGACTAGCGCTGGATACGACACCTTTGAGGCTAACAACGGCGAAGATTGCTTGAAATTGGCTGTGGAACACAAACCTGATTTGATTCTCCTGGATGTAGTTTTACCGGATATTGACGGTCTGGAGGTTTGCAGACGCATCAAGTCTAACACTGAAACCAAGAATATTTATGTGGTTCTCGTGTCCGGCATCAAGACAGAATCTGACAGTCAAGCCGAGGGTCTGGAATATGGAGCAGACGGTTACATAGCCAGACCAATACCCAATCGTGAACTCCTGGCTAGAGTTAAGGCCCTACTGAGGGTCAAGGCTGCGGAAAACCGATTGCGTGAGAGAGAAAAGAACTTTGAGGTTATCACAGATGTTGTTCATGACGCTATCATCCAGATTGATGACAAAGGGGAGATCTCGTCTTGGAACCCGGCCTCGGAGAAGATCTTCGGTTACAAATCTTCGGAGGTAATAGGGAAGAACGTCCACGAGTTGTTGGCTCCTCCGAAATATCAAACCGCTTTCCGATCTGCTTTTAAAGATTTCTCCGTATCCGGCAAAGGAAACGCCGTGGGGAAGATTACCGAGCTTGAGGCTCGCAGAAAGGGTGGAGACGAGTTCCCCATAGAACTTTCCCTTTCTGCGTTCCAGAAGGATGGTCGCTGGCACGCCGCGGGGATAGTCCGTGATATCAGTGAGCGGAAACGGGCTGAAGAGGCTTTGAGAAAAAGCGAAGAGAAATACCGTTTACTGGCTGATAATACCAAAGACGTGATCTGGCAGGTGGATATGGACCTGTGTTTCACATATATCAATCCGGCTGTTGAGCAAGTGACAGGATACACCCAGGATGAATGGATAGGCACTCGACTTGCGGAACATTGCGATGAAGAAAACTTTTTAAAGATGGCCCAAGTGTTGTCGGCAGAGATGTCAAAAGGATCTGGAAGTAAGGGAGCGACTTTTGAGGCCGTGCTGCTTAACAAGAAAAAAGAACCGGTTCCTGTCGAAATCTCTGGGAAGATCATATACGGGGAGAATGGATTCCCGATTGCTATGCAAGGAACAACCAGAGAAATTTCAGACCGTAAGAGATTGGAGGCTGAACGTGAAAAGGCTTCTAATGAGATGGCTTGGCTACTCAAAAGTATGATCGGTGGTTTTGAGGTTCTGGAGTCTATATTTGATGATCAGGGGACATTTGTCAACTACCGCATTGTCTTTATTAACGACGCTTTCGAAAGATCAACCGGTCTAGGAGCCAAAGATGTTATTGGGAAAACAGTCTTTGAAATCTGGCCAGAAACGGAACAGACCTGGGTGGATAATTGTGGAGAGGTTGCGGTAACTGGAAAGTCAAAATCATTGGAGCTTTATCATGGGCCCACGAAGAAATATTGGAGTGTCAATCTTTACAGACCATGGGAAACTACTGAGCGATTATGTATGATTTTCTATGACATAACTGAAAAAAAACTTGCTCAGGAAGAGCGCATAGAACTTGAAAGAAGATTGCTTCACTCCCAGAAGCTGGAGAGTCTCGGGATTATGGCCGGGGGTATAGCCCATGATTTCAACAATCTATTGATGGTGGTTTTGGGAAACCTCGACATGGTTCTTGAGGATCTGCCTTCAGATTCCGAGACACGGCAAAGTGTCGAGAATGCGATCAAGGCGGCTGAAAGATCAGCGGAACTTTCCACGCAGATGCTGACATACACGGGCAGCACACTGTATCATTCTAAGGACCTGGATCTCAACCAGTTGTTGGACAAGAACCTCGACCTGCTCAAATTAGGCGTTTCCGATCATGTAACCCTCAACCTGGAACTCGGCGATAGGCTTCCTCATATTAAGGGGGATGCGGATCAATTACACCGTTTAGTCATGAATATTCTGGTCAACGCATCTGAAGCCATTGGCGATCAGGATGGGTATGTGACCATCAGAACAGGAGTCATGGATTGCTATGAGGCGTGTCTGGATCGTGGTCTAATCGACGCGAAGCCTGAACAGGGTCAGTTTGTGTTTCTGGAGATCACAGACACTGGCTGTGGCATGAACGTTGAGATGCAACGCAAGCTTTTTGATCCTTTCTTTACAACAAAGTTCTTGGGTCGTGGCCTTGGCATGGCCGAAACGCTGGGAATAGTAAAGGGTCACCGTGGAACTATAAGAGTCGATAGCGAGATAGGAAAAGGAACCACAATCCGGGTATTGTTCCCGTTGTCAGAGAAAGTAGAGGAACGAATTGTTAAGGTCAATGACGAAATTGAGACCAAGCCTCCAATACCGGGTCCCGTTCACCTACGAAAAACTATCCTCGTAGTCGACGATGAGGAATTGGTCCGTGGTATGGTCGTGAGGCGTCTCGAGGTTCTAGGATACCTCACAATTACCGCTTCGGATGGAGAGGAAGGAGTCCGTATTTTTCGAGAGCGCCTGAATGAAATTGATTTGGTGATGCTCGATTTCGCAATGCCGAGAATGAATGGAATCGAGGCTTTCGGCGAACTAATACGGATCAAACCGGATGTCAAGGTCATACTTTGCAGCGGATACACTGAGGATGTCGTGCTGGATTGCTTTCCCGGTCAACGTCCTGCCGGTGTTCTGCACAAACCGTACAAGATGGAGGAATTGAAGACTGAGCTTGAGCGTTTGTTGGAGGGTGATGAATCCGACGCCTCCAAGGATGTAACGTCATGATAGACAAGAGAAATCTGGACGACGGTGTTAGCGGCCCGGGCACGCTGAGACACACCGCTGAAGAGAAACTCAGCAAGAGTTCGGACACGATGCCGGAACTCAAGGACAAGGCCCTCGAAGATGCATGATGTAGGAAAGATCGGAGTGCCCGACGCTGTATTGCTGAAACCAGGTAAGTTTGAACCTGACGAATGGGCAATTATGAAGCGACATACCGTTATAGGGGCCAAGATACTAGCCGGTTCCATTCCCGGCGCTTTGGCAAAATAGCAACATTTTAATACTGTCTTTATTTGATAGATTATCGTGCAGGACCGTCTTGTTTTTGTGACAACAACTTCAGTGTCTATTGTTACGGATAATATCTATTTTGTAGGAAAGTCTGTCTTAATTTCAGGACATGACCTGTTCCAGGATGCTTGGCGCAGTCAGGTAGCCTAAACCTTGATGCCACATAAGAGATTATTATCACTAATCAAATTTGACTCAGAAAGTGACATTTTGATGATGGCGCCCAAATTGCTCCCATCTGCGAAGCACGAATGATGTCCAATGTCCCATACAAGGAACCCTCTATGCAAGACCAGGATAAGACCAGAGACCAACTTATTGGTGAATTGAATGAGCTGCGCCGAAGCTTTGCAGAGTTGGAGGTAGTTCAAAACCCGTTAAATGAAAATGAATCACGATATCGTCAGATTATCGACAAGAGCAATGAAGCGATTTTCGTTCTTCAAGACGGACGGGTCCAGTTCGCAAATTATAAATCTTCAGAAATCGTTGGATATTCGATTGAGGACATCTTATTCTCTGATGCTATAGCCACCTTTGTTCATCCGGATGATCGAGAAATGGTCCTTCAACATCATGCTCGTCGACTACGGGGGGACGAAAAATTCTACCAGTATGATTTTAGAATTGTGCGTAAAGACGATAACGTACGCTGGTTAGACGTGAATCCATCCTTGATAATGTGGGAGGGGAAACCGGGGGTACTTTGTCTTGTAACAGACATCACCGATCGCAAGCGATTGGAAGAAGAGTTAAGAGTGTCGGAAGAAAAGTTTAGCAAAGCATTTTTATTAAGTCCCGACGCTATGTCAATCACCCAGCTTGTTGACGGAATTTTTGTTTCGGTCAACGAAGGGTTTAAGAGGGTTCTTGGCTACGCTGAAAACGAAGTTATCGGTAGAAGTTCGCTGGAACTAAATATATGGGCAAACCCTGAAGACAGAATGAGATGGATCGACAGGTTGAAAGCCGAGGGTAAAGTTGAAAATTTCGAGGCTCGTTATTGTACTAAGGACGGACAAATTCGGTATGGACTAATGTCAGACTCAATTATCACGCTCAATGGGATAGAGCACATTCTTAATGTTACTCGCGACATCACTGATCAAAAACACGCAGCGGATGAACTTCACAGAGCGTTGGCCGTAGCGGATCAGTTGCGAACAAGAGCCGAGGCGGCAAACGTTGCTAAGAGTGAGTTCCTCGCAAACATGAGCCATGAATTCCGCACACCATTGACCTCGATTATCGGCTTCTCCGAACTCCTGTCAGACAAGAGGTTTGGCAATCTGAATGATAAACAAATGGGATATGTCACAGAGATTACTGGCGCTGGCCACCATCTTCTGGGATTAATTAGCGACGTCTTGGACCTGGCAAAGGTAGAATCCGGGAAAATGAGCCTTAAAACCACCAGTGTTGATCTTAATCAATTGATGGAGAGCGCTTACACCATGGTCAAGCAAGAGGCCTTCAAGAGAGGCATTAAGATTGAACTCGAAATAGCCGAAGAATTCCGTCGTCAAAACGTCTGGGTAGATGCTGTTAAGCTCAAGCAGATAGTTATGAACCTGCTAGATAACGCTATCAAGTTCACTCCTTTGGGTGGAGAAATCAAATTGGAGGCTCAAACTGCGGATCATGAGATTATGATTAGCGTCTCTGACACTGGTATCGGTATCAAACCGGAAGATCAGGAGAGAATCTTCGAGGAGTTTGAGCAGGTTGATTCATCACGGTCACGTCGGGAGCAGGGAACTGGACTGGGGCTAGGGTTAGCCCGACGACTGGTGGAACTTCATGGAGGCCATATATCAGTTGAGAGCGAAGGCGACAACAAAGGCAGTGTATTCACATTTGCCATTCCTCTTGTGCTCACATGCGATGAACACCTTGAATCGGGCTCGATCATTCGTGGCCCCGAGAGCGCAACCCAATGTTCACATTCAGATATCCTGTCTGGCGAATCCAACCGTCCCAGGATTTTAGTGGTAGAGGACAACAGCGCTAACATGAAACTGATCACAAATCTTCTTGAAGCGGGAGGTTATTCGACATTGCAGGCGTTTTCCGCGGAGGAGGCCATCAATATCCTAAAAACTCAAACGCCTGATCTCATACTAATGGACATTTCTCTCCCTGGCACAGATGGCCTAAAGGCTACCAAAGTAATAAAAAGTAATCCTGACACATCACATGTCCCTGTGGTAGCTCTGACCGCTCACTCGATGAAGGATGATGAATCAAGGGCTAAAGAAGTGGGCTGTGACGCATATATACTCAAACCAATTGATACGAGGATCTTCTACAGCACGCTGTCGGAGCTTATAAAATCAGAGGACTTCGGAGCCGTAGCATGATGGCATGTTTCAATGGGGGAATTATTCATGGGGTCGAGGCGTTCGGAGAACTAATACGGATCAAAAAGGATATCAAGGTCATCCTGTTCAGCGGATACACTGAGGATGTCGTGCTGCAAAGCTTTCCGGGGCAGCGTCCTGCCTGTGTTTTGCTCAAACCTTACAAGATGGAAGAGCTGAAGGGGGAACTGGAGCGATTGCCAGGGACCAGCGGTTGAGGCGTGGGTTTCGGTATTCGTAGGAAAGCGAAACGATTATCTATGCCACCACAACAATTGAGATTTGACAACTTTTCTTTGAATTTCTTTGCCAAATTATCTCTTGTCCGCTGCTAGAGTTAAGACGATGGGGTGTAGTGAATGACGAAAAACCAACCTACCGAAGGCTCTCTACGTGAGACCTTGAGCATGCATGAGGACTTGATGTCAAATATCCCAAGCGGGGTCTATCAATTCAGGATGGCGGCTTCGGGAGGATGGAAAGCCAATCCATTCACGAACAGACTGCGCTGGACAGAAGGCGTGTATGACATTATCGAAGCCCCAAGGGACTATCTCCCGGACTTTGAAGAAGGGGGGATGTTTTTTGTTCCCGAACACAGACCCATGATCAGAGAAGCGATAGAGAATCTCTTGAATCATGGGAATCCTTTCAAGCTCGAATCCGAGATCCTGACTTCCAGTGGAAAACGCCGCTGGACGGAAATGCGTGGGTTAATCAGGGAGGAAGAGGGGGAAGAACCACAAGTCGTTGGTTCTTTTCAGGACATCACCGAGCGTAAGCGATTAGAGGTAAAGAATCAAGGCTTGCAACCATCGTTGATTCTTCCGATGACGCAATTATTGGCAACACCCTGGACGGAATTATGACGAGCTGGAACAAAGGGGCAGAAACAATTTTTGGCTACAAGGAACACGAAGTAATTGGCAAATGCATTTCGATATTGGCCCCAAACGACCGGAAGTATGAGCCTGAAGGATTCCTTAAACAAATTAAAAGTGGGAGATCAGTAAAAAACTTCGAAACCGTTCGACAACGAAAGGACGGCGCTAACATTCCTGTCTCTTTAACGGTTTCCCCGATTATTGATGAGAAGGGCGGCTTAGTTGGGGCATCAGCAATAGCCCGTGACCTCTCGGATCGTGTAAAGGCGGAATAACAGAGAGAGGCTCTACAATCTCAATTTTTCCATGCCCAGAAGATGGAGGCGGTCGGGATTTTAGCTGGAGGTGTCGCTCATGACTTCAGCAACCTGCTTCAAGCGGTGATAGGATATTCGGAACTTCTCTTGGATCGGAAAAAACCAGGAGATATTTTACTGGAATTTTAACATTATAGTGTGATAGAATAAAAGTGTAACATTTTAGGTTAAACTTTCTGTACTTTTTTTATAGTATAGGAGGATATTGCCATGTTATGTGGATGTATTGAATGTCATAGAATTTGGTGTGGTATTGAGGAATTTAATTCATTAGATTTATCAGACTTAAATCTAGATACCTGTACGGACATTAGTCACGGGATTTGTCCGGAGTGTTTCCAACGCCACAAGGATCGGGTCCACCAACACCAGAAGAATAGCGGATACTCTGAATGTTACGACAGGAATGATAATTGCAGCAATAATAACTGCTTGTTCAAGCCGGCATGCGGTGATTCAGCCATCAATAGTTGGAGGTCTAGTATTGTATTACTAAATGTCAGTAATTTAGCTTTGGGTTAAGGAGCATGCGCTGTTTCATTCCATGGTTTTTTGAACATCACAATCCCAACTTCTGCCTGAACGAACGTATCCATCCAGTCCTATTTCTGTTTTAACAGATTATACAGAAACTACTTATCCCTCTTTTGAGCATGTCCCTTTAGAAATTCTATCGATTCAAATGTATCATCCAGTTTCAAGCCCACAGACACGTCAGCATGATGTCCTGATTTGAAATCCCAGACATAAACATTTTGAGCTTTACTTGTAAGCAACAAGAGATGAAAGTGTCTCCTCCTACTCCCCCTGTTCGCCGCTCTTCTTGATTCAACAAGTTTGAAACAAATTCTGCATTCAATTTGTGTTTGGGATATTACAAATGAACGGTCAAACGACCCTGCCCCAGCATCAGGAACAGGGACTTAATCATCGACATGCACAAGTGTAATTGACGTCGAGCAGATAATACATTCTTCTTCTGAGTAATTTTTCGTGCTATAGCAAAGCAGTGCGCCACTATCCTCAACAGCTAAAATTGAGGGAATATTCTTGGGAAAAGGATGACTACAATGAAGAAGTCTATTTGTGTCGTATCCGTGCTGATAGCAACTCTGTTCAGCGTGTCAGTCTGCATGGCCGGCCCGGACATTCCAAACCTCGTTGGAACATGGATGGTTAAGAGTGAGGGCGGGATGTTGCTAAAAGGAAAGGAACCAGGCCCGAAGACACATCATAAAGGCGATTTCAGCGCTCTTTCCGGCGAAGCGGTCATAGCCAAGCAACAGGGAAGGATAATACATGGTACCTTCAAGGCGCCCCTGGGGGACACAGAGAAATTCCTCGCTGGGATTGGTCTGGATAACAAGACCATATATTTCGTGGATGAAGATGGTTTTATGGAAGGCAAGATAATCGACAAGGACACTATTGAGGTTGCTTATCGTCATGTTACCGCCTTCGATATCGTGGTAGCCGTTGGCGTATGGACGAGAAAGAAATAGTCTTGAGCTTCTTTGTGGGAGGCGCTTCCAAGTTTCCTCGGAATAGGAGGACCGGATAATCCACGTTCCCGCCATGACCTATCTTCTGAACTTTCCAGTGCGCATCGCCACTGCTACCTCCCATTTTGTACTGGCGATCATGGCCTTTACCGGCACTGTAACACATGTCGTAACGGGCGCTTTTGCCCATGGTAACGCAAAACAGGCAAGCCAGGTCTCGGTATGTTCTGATTTTACATCGTTCAGAAGGTCGGAATTCGGTTTTGGTCTACTTTTGCAGGAGGCTCTATAGTATTTATTCTCACCGGGTTTTTTTATAACCAGCGATATTGCTTGCGATTCTTTTTGATTGTTCTTCAGGATAGTGTTACTAATTTCCATCATCTAAATTAAAAGTAGATCATGGCTTACATGATTGACACAAAAAGCCACTGCAGGAGGATGCTCCAGTTTTCAAAGAATGAGCCTCTCATACCTGTAGGCGTTGCTATTTCTCGCACAGTTCAAGCGACTTTTGTCCGTTTGTACGCATTGCTGAATCACGCCTCGGCGCTGAACCTGAAGGTTGAGAGACAGGCGCTATGATCTCAGGCAGGCAAACAATTAACGCTCATGGGGAAAATTGGTCATTCACGAACAGGAGGACTGGATCTGATGACGATGCTGACGAAATGTCCGACAGGGATTGAGGGATTCGATGAGATCACCGGTGGGGGGTTGCCTCAGGGGCGTCCTACATTGGTTTGCGGTTCCGCCGGGTGCGGAAAAACACTGTTAGGTATGGAGTTTCTTGTTCGTGGGGCATTGCAGTATGACGAACCCGGGGTTCTTATGGCTTTTGAGGAAACTGAAGAGGATCTAAAAAAGAACTTCATTTCCATGGGATTCGATTTGCAAGATTTGATAGATAGAAAAAAGCTCTTGATTGACCATGTTAGGATAGACAGAAGCGAGATTGAAGAAACGGGTGAATATGACCTGGAGGGGCTGTTCATCCGTCTGGCGTCTGCAGTTGACCAAATAGGAGCAAAACGGGTGGTTCTGGATACCATTGAAGCGCTCTTTTCCGGGTTTTCCCATGAGGGTATCCTCCGTTCTGAGCTACGTCGGCTGTTCATGTGGCTCAAAAACAAAGGACTTACTGCAATAGTCACCTCCGAGCGGGGCAAGGATACCATTAGCAAACATGGCTTAGAGGAATATGTGGCTGACTGCGTAATTCTGATGGACCATCGTGTCATGGGCCAGGTTTCCACAAGACGATTGAGAATAGTCAAGTACCGCGGCTCAATGCATGGGGCCGATGAATACCCGTTCTTGATTTCCAAAGGTGGAATGTGGCTGGTCCCAATAACATCTTCGGCTCTGAACCATGTGGTTTCCGAAGAGAGAATCTCGACTGGAATCGGCGCATTGAACACCATGCTGGAGGGAAAGGGATATTATCGAGGTAGCTCGATACTGGTTTCAGGAACTGCAGGCACTGGGAAAACCAGCATTGCGTCTCATTTTACTGATTCGGTGTGCAGTGGCGGTGAACGAACCCTGTTTGTGGCTTTTGAGGAATCACCCATGCAGATCGTTAGAAATATGAAGTCAATAGGCATCAACCTGGATCGTTGGCTGGAAAATGGTCTACTAAAGTTCCATGCGATTCGCCCTTCCCAGTATGGGCTCGAAGCGCACCTGTCGACAATTCACCAGGCAATCGATGAATTTAAACCAGCGGCCGTGGTGATAGACCCAATCTCAAGTTTTCTGCCGGTGGGAATCAACTCTCAAGTAAAAGAGATGCTGTTGCGGCTGGTAGATTTTCTAAAGAGTAATGGGATCACCACACTCTTTACTGATCTAATACATGGCGGAATAGTCCTGGAAAAGACCGAAGTCGGGATGTCGTCCCTTATGGATACATGGCTCTTGCTTCGATCTCTGGAATGCAGCGGTGAGCGTAACCGGTCGTTTTATATAGCCAAGTCCAGAGGGATGGATCATTCACACCAAATCCGGGAGTTTCTCTTGACAGATAAAGGGGTTGAGCTGATTGATGTTTACGTTGGGTCGGGCGAAGTCCTGACCGGTTCAGCACGATTCGCAAGAGAAGCTCAGGACAAGGCCGAGGCGCTGGCTCGGATGCAGGAGATAGATCGGAAAAAGATTGAACTGGAGCAAAGGCGACATTTATTGAACGCTAGAATCTCGGCCTTGCAAACCGAATTTGAGGAGGAAGAAAGAGTGGTTAAGAGACTCATCGATGAGTCTTTCTCTCGCGAAGAACTTCTGGCCCAGGTTCGTGAGGACATGGCACGGATTCGCCGGGCAGACGACGTGATTTCCTGACTGCGTCCGGACGGGCGAATACCAAAGGAGACCATCAATGGACACGCAGCTCAATGATGACTGCACAGATAAAGTCGAAGAGGGCGTCTGGAATCTGCGTTTGTACGTGGCGGGACAGACCAATAAATCTATCACAGCCTTTGATAACCTGAGAAAGATATGTGAAGAATACCTTCCAGGGAAATACCATATAGAGGTAATCGATCTACTGGAGCAGCCCCAACTAGCCGCCGGAGATCAAATCCTCGCTCTTCCAACCCTGGTGAGAAAACTCCCTGTCCCCATGAGAAAGATTATAGGCGATCTTTCCAACACTGAGCGTGTGCTGGTTGGGCTGGACTTACGTCCGGTCAGGTAATGAATAGGAGTCCCCACGATGAGCCAAGACAAAGGGATTGAGGCGGCGGATAGGCTGGAAGAGGCATTGTTGAGACGTGGAAAGGACAAGTATGTATTACGATTGTACGTAAGTGGTCAAACCACCAGATCGGTCCATGCCATCGAAAACCTGAAACAATTATGTGAGGAGTATCTCAAGGACCGCTGCGAAATTGAGATCATAGACGTATATCAGCAACCGGAGCGTCTTAAAGAAGACGAAATAATCGGTGTGCCGACACTGATAAGGGAACTGCCTCTTCCAGTGCGAAAAATTATTGGAGACCTTTCCGACACGGAACGGGTTCTGATTGGACTGGCTTTGAAAGAGAGTAAATAAAGATAGTGTACTCCACTGACGGGCGAGGAACACAAAATGCATGAGGATGGCGCCACCGAACTCCAGGAGCTTCAAGCCCGCCTGAAAGAAGCCGAAGATACTTTGGACGCAATCCGGAGTGGGGCCATAGACGCCCTGGTCTTACCTGGTCCTGATGGCCCCAAAGTTTTTACTCTTTCGGGAGCTGATGCCGTCTATCGGATTTTTTTTCAGGAAATGGCTGAAGGCGCCCTTACACTCAATGCTCAAGGAACAATTCTGTTTTGCAACCAAAGACTTTCCGAGATGCTGGAGGCGCCTATTGAAAAGATTCTAGGGGCTTCATTGCAACGCTTTATCGTTTCTGAAGATATTGCGTCATTTGAAACCACACTGGAAAAAGCCTTCAAGGATGAAATCAGAGCGGAGATTACCGTACATACGAAACTGAATAAGGTCATTTGGTTGAGTATTGTAGCGTTTGGCCCTCCATCCTCATCTGTTGTTATGTCGGCTTGTGTAGTGGTTACCGACATCACTGAGCGCAAACGCATGGAGATGGAACGTGAGCTTCTCCATGCTCAGAAACTCGAGAGTCTCCGAGTCATGGCCGGGGGCGTAGCCCACGATTTTAACAACCAGTTAGCGGTAATATTAGGAAACCTGGAACTGGCTCTTGATGATCTGCCCCCTGATTCCGAGGCTAAAGCAAGCATAATCAACGCCATTCGGGCGTCTGAACGTTCAGCGGAACTCTCCAGACAGATGCAGATATACACGGGCAGCGCCTTATATTTACCAATGGACCTGGATCTCAACGAGTTGTTGATCAAGAACCGTGACCTGTTGAAATTGGGTGTTTCCGGGCATGTCAGTCTAAAGTTTCAAGTCCGTGGAGCGCTCCCTCACATCAAAGGGGATGAGGATCAAATAAATCGCCTGGTTATGAACATTCTGATCAACGCCTCTGAGGCGATTGGAGATAATCACGGAGAAGTCAAGCTTTCTACAGGAGTCGTGGATTGCGATGAGACGTATCTGAGTCATAGCCGACTGGAAGAAAAACCTGAGCCAGGTCGGTTCGTGTTCCTGGAGGTTTTCGACACTGGTTGCGGCATGGATACTGAGACACTGCGCAAGCTGTTCGATCCTTTCTTCTCAACAAAATTCACTGGCCGTGGTCTGGGCATGGCGGAAGTAATCGGGGTTATAAAGGGCCATCGTGGCGCCATAGTAGTGGAGAGCGAAGTTGGCAAGGGGACCACGTTACGTGTTCTGTTTCCTCTGCAGAAAGAGGCTCAGGCGCCATCCGCCAAGGTCATTGAAGAAGTTGAGACGAAGGCTGCAGCGCCGGTAACGGTTAATCGACGAAAAACTGTTCTCATAGTCGAGGACGAGCCTGGGGTTAGACAACTTTCTGTCAGGCGTCTGGACGTATTGGGCTATGATACGATGGTCGCCGGAGATGGAGAGGAATGTGTCCAGGTTTTCCAAGATCGTTCAAATGAGATAGCCCTGGTCCTGCTCGACTTCAAGATGCCCAAAATGAATGGAGTCGAGGTCTTTGGGGAACTCGTACGGATCAAGCCGGATGTCAAGGTGATACTTGCCAGTGGGTACACTGAGGATGATGTACTGCAGAGTTTTCCGGGGAAACGTCCTGCCGGTGTCTTGCGCAAACCCTACAGAACGCACGACCTGAAGGCCGAATTGCAGAGATTGTTGGGGGGGCGGTAGTTGAGGGGTAAGTTCCTGTCATATCTGCTTTTAGGAGAAATCCAGAAGTGAAACAAACGCATACCGAGAGAATCCTGGTCGTGGATGACGAAATCCATGCGCTCCAAGGCGTATCAAGAATCATGGCTGGCGCAGGATACGAGGTATTTGAAGCAGGCGCCGGGACAGATTGCTTAAGATTGGCGGCTGAACACAAGCCTGACTTGATTCTTCTGGATGTCGCTTTGCCGGACATTGACGGTAGGGAGGTTTGCAGGCGTATCAAATCCGATCCGGAAACTGCGGACATTTATGTGATTCTACTTTCCGGTATTCATATCCAATCAGACATACAAGCTGAGGGCCTGGAGCAAGGGGCGGATGGTTACATAGCAAGACCAATACCGAATCGGGAACTCCTGGCCCGTGTCAAATCCATGCTTAAGCTCAAGAATGTGGAAAAACGATTGCGTGAGAGTGAAGCTCGATATCGTATTGTAGCCGACTACGCTTATGACTGGGAATATTGGGTCAACTCAGAAGGCGATTTCTCGTACGTCTCGCCTTCTTGCGAACGGATAACGGGTTATACGGCGCAAGAATTTCTTGACGACCCGGATCTAATGAATCGAATTGTCCATCCGGACGATAGCCATGAAATGGCGGAACATTACTGTAATGTGAAAGAAATCGTCCCAGACGCAGTGCATGCGATGGATTTCCGCATCGTCCGGCGCAATGGCGAAGCACGTTGGATTGGTCATGTCTGCCAACCGGTTTATGATCAAAATGGACGCCTATTAGGCAGAAGAGGCAGCAACAGGGACATCACCGAACGAAAAAGGGCAGAGGTGAGCCTCCAGGCTGAGAAAGACAATCTCAGGGGGATTCTCCATGCCATGAATGACGGTGTCTACATAGTCAACGCCCAGCATGAGATAGAGTACGTTAATCCGGTAATTGAGGCTGGTTTTGGAGGCACGGCTGGACGGAAGTGCTACGAGTATTTTCATGACCGTTCAGACCCATGCCCCTGGTGCAAGAATAAAGAGGTTTTTGCTGGTAAATCAGTCCAGTGGGAATGGTACATCCTACAAGACCGGAAAGACCTACGAGCTTTTTGATACTCCACTCAGGAATTTGGACGGATCTATTTCCAAGCTGGAGATATTTCATGACGTCACCGTTCCTAAGCGGACGCAGGAGGCGCTGAGCGACAGCGAACGCTTTCTGCGTCAATCCGAGAAAATCGCTCGCACGGGGGGATGGAAAGCCAATCCATTCACCAACAGGCTGCACTGGACAGAAGGCGTGTATGAAATACTCGAAGTCCCGAGGGATTATCTTCCCAACTTTGAAGAAGGTGGGACATTCTTTGCTCCTGAACACAGGCCCATCATCAGAGAAGCGATAGAGAATACCTTGAATCATGGGAATCCATTCAGGCTTGAAGCCGAGGTTCTGACTTCTTCCGGCAAACGACTTTGGACAGAAGTACGCGGGCTGATGCGAGTCGAAGAGGGAGAAGAACCGCAGGTCGTTGGCTCCTTGTTGGACATAACGGAACGCAAGATTGCCGAGGCGGATCAGAAGCTTCTATCCACCGCTATTGAACAGGCAGCCGAGGGCATCGTCATTACCGATCCAGATGGGATAATCCAATACGTCAATCCCGCTGAGGAGAAAATTAGTGGATATAGTAAAGATCAATTAATCGGCAAGGGGGCCGACATTTTCAAAAGCGACAAACACAGCGAAGATTTTTTCACTGACATGTGGGCAACCATAAACGCAGGGAATGTATGGTCCGGGAGGTTTATCAACAGGAAGAACGATGGAACTGAATACCATGAAGACTCAACTATCTCTCCTGTTTATGACAAGACAGGGGGCCTGACCAACTTTGTGGCGCTGAAACACGATGTGACCAGGCAGTTTGAGCTTCAGGAACAACTGTTCCAGGCCCAGAAAATGGAAGCCATAGGAACGCTTGCCGGAGGATTCGCCCATGACTTCAACAATAAGCTCCAGGTCATTGATGGTTACGTAGACCTGGCTCTTTTCAATCAGGATTTGCCTGAGACTGTAAGATCGGACATGGAAGTAATCAAGCAAACCGTTAGTAGTAGCGCTGAATTGATAAATGGAATGATGGTGTTCAGCCGGAAGGCGCCAGTCGAATTCCATCCCATCAATCTGAACGAACTTGTTAGCCAGGCTGGTTCTATATTAAGCCGGTCAATACCCAAGATGACAGAGATAGATGTTTTTCTTGCCGATGATCTTTGCACGGTTAATGGTGACAAGACTCAGATTGAGCAGATATTGATGAACCTGGCCGTAAACGCAAGAGACGCAATGCCGGATGGTGGAAAGCTAACAGTAAAAACAAACAACATTGCGCTGGATGAGGAATACTGCCGTTTACACCCGGCAGCAAAGCCTGGAAGATATGCCATGATTACAGTATCAGATACTGGCGCAGGCATGGACAAGGAGACCGTAAGCCATATCTTTGAACCATTCTTCACCACCAAGGAACCAGGTAAAGGAACCGGACTGGGGCTCGCCGTGGTGTACGGGATAGTGGAACGACATGGCGGAAGGATTATTTGCGAGAGTGAACCATCTGTATGCACGACGTTCAGGCTCTACTTTCCGGCAATTGAGGCAGTCCCTCAAAAACAATATCCTGGAAAAAAGGAACCACTGAAGGGGCGAGGAGAAACCATACTCCTGGTTGACGACGAGCCCAGCATTCTGAAAATTGTTTCACGGTTATTAAATCGAGCCAATTACAAGGTGGTTACCGCTTCAAATGGCAAGAATGCGCTGGAAGTTTATCATAAACACCGAATGGAAATCAGACTGGTCATTCTGGATCTCATAATGCCGGGGATGGATGGAAAACAGTGCCTTCAAGCGTTACAAAGCACGGACTCGAATGTTAGGGTTCTCATTGCCACCGGACAGTCCACGCATGGGATGGCTGAGGATTTGCAGCAAGCTGGGGCTACCGGCTTTATCGGGAAGCCGTTTGATATGCCCCAACTTCTGGAGACGATCTGGAAGATTATTGATGAAGATTAAGCGGAAGCCCCCTCCCATTGGGATTGCCATGTCCGTAAGGATATAAACTCATGGTAAAAAAAAAGGACCTTGACAGGAATCGGATTAACAAAGGTCGCTTGAGAGATGTAGCTGAGAAAAAACTCGGCAAATCTCCAGATGTGACTCAGGAATTCAAAGATAAAACACCTGAAGAGATCATCCACGAACTCCAGGTCCACCAAATTGAACTGGAGATGCAGAATGAGGAACTGCAGAGAATCCAGCTCGAATTGGAAGAATCACGGGACAAGTTCCAAAGCCTCTACGATTTCTCTCCTGTAGGATACTTTACCTTAACCCATAAGGGGATCATTCAAGAGGTCAATCTGGCCGGGGCCACACTGCTCGGGATGCCACGTCCAAAATTGATAGGGAGAGGTTTTGGACACTTTGTAGCTCCTGAGTCTGAGAACCAGTGGTATCAGCACATTCTTGCGGTATCTGGACAACAAGGGAAACACACCTGCGATCTGAAGCTTAAACGTGAGGATGGTTCGTTATTATATGGCTGCCTCGAAAGCATCCGAATTGAAACCCCGGTAAGAGAAGAAGGGGAAAAGGGCCTGACACCCCTGTTCTCCATCGTGCATGACATTACAAAGCGAAAAGAGTTTGAAGATACCTTGAAAGCATCTGAAATGAAATACTTAGACTTGTATAATAATGCTCCGATAGCCTATCTCTCAGTTGGGGCGGATGGAAATATTGTCAGTGTAAATCGACTTACCCAGCAATTAACCGGCTTCCCGGAAGACGAGCTTTTAGGAAAGCCTGTACCTGGATCTTTATGCGGATACGCCCTCAGGAAAAATCAAAGCCAGATGTATACTGCAGAAATTTAAGGCCGGCGAGGTTATTATAGGTGAAGAGCTTCAGATGCAAAACATCGCGGGAACGGTCTTTTGGATCAGCCTCACGGTGAATGTTATGAAAGATATCAATGGGGTAGTGAGTCATAGCCGATCGGCGTTTGTGGATATCACAGACCGCAAGCGATTAGAAGAAGAAAAGGACAAAATCGTTGTTGATCTCCAGCAAGCTCTATCCGAAGTGAAGAAACTCAGCGGATTTTTGCCCATTTGCGCTTCCTGCAAGAAAATCCGTAATGACAAAGGATATTGGCAGCAAGTCGAAGAATATATTAGTGGTCACTCGGAAGCCCTATTCAGCCACAGCATTTGCCCTGACTGTTTGAGAAAATTATACCCAGAGGAAGCTGATGGAATTCTTGGCGATTTGGAGAAGAACTAAAAGAAATAGCAGTGGTCCAGTAAAACATAAACCTATTCAACTCGTAACTCTGTCGCAACTGTTACAAATTTCGTGACATCCTACCGCAATGCCCTTCACACCCTTCATCAGCTCCGATTCTAGCGTATAACCTGAACCCAAAGTCGAGTGAGTGTAGCCGATATGTATGGGTTCTACTCTTTCAAAAAGCGGTTTTTCGATAACGAATGTCACGCCTCTGTCAGTGAAAACTTCGTCATCTTCTTTCTGCGCATCCAGAGCCATGACGAGATGAGGACCTTTCCATCCGCCTTCGTTCATCAAGACTCTGATCGCCTGAGGCGCTTCCTGCTCTGCCAAAAATTGTTTGATCTTTTCCATTGCTTCTTCACTTACTTCAAACATATGGAACTCCTTTCAGTAGAGTTACCATTCCGTTTCCGCCAATCGATCATCGAGATCCGTTACTGGCTAAGCAAGTATCAAATGGGGCAGAATTACGGATCAAAAAAACAACACCTTTTATGTCTCGGTTTGTCTGATACAGCATTCATAGGATTGAATGGGTCAGTTACTCACATCAAGACCGAGCTTTTTTATCCTTCGCCTCAACGTATAACGGGAAACCCCTAAATAGGACGCGGCCAATTCCTTTTTGCCCCCTGAACGCGCTAGAGCTTCCTCTATCATCGCTCGACCCAGATTCTGCATCGAATCAGCTAATGTCGAAGTATCAGTGACATTTGAGTCCCTAGATAGTGGTGAAACAGCGTCACAGGGGCCAGATCCCCCAATATCCAGATTTATGGCTCCACCGCCTGAAAGGATTACCGCACGTTCCAGGACGTTTCTAAGTTCTCGGACGTTACCGGGCCAGTGATAATTGTAAAGCCTGGCCATGTCCTTGGCTGACAATTCCGGAGCAGAACTCATCTGCAGATCTTTGGTGAGGGCTGACAGCAACTGGGTTACCAGGATAGGCAGATCTTCGGTTCGTTCCCTGAGAGGCGGAACTCTTATTGAGAGCACATTCAAGCGGTAATAGAGATCAGCGCGAAAACGGCCCGACGATATCTCATTTTGGAGGTCTCTGTTTGTGGCCGCAAGTATGCGGGCGTTGACCCTGATTTCTTGTTGTCCGCCAACCCTGGTAAAAGTCCTTGTGTCAAGAAAGGTGAGAAATTTTGCTTGTAGGGCCGGGGAAAGCTCTCCTATTTCGTTTAGTAGGAGAGTTCCGCCCTCAGCCAGTTCCAATAGGCCCCGCTTACGTCTCGCCGCTCCGGTAAACGCGCCTGCTTCATGACCAAAGAGTTCGGATTCCGCAAGTTCTGATGGAACAGCAGCGCAATTGATTGAAAAATAGGGACCCGAAGAATAGCTAGATCTCTCGTGAATGTACTTGGCAAGGTAATCTTTACCTGCTCCACTCTCACCCAAAAGCAGAGTCACACTTCTCCCGGACGCTGCTATCGTCGCTAGGTCAAGAGCAGACTTCATAGCCTCTGAACGATATTCCTGCGGATCATGCTTTGGCCTATATTGTATCTGGTTAAGGTCTGTGATATCCCGACATATTACACAGATCCCAGCGATCTGTCCTGAGCCGTTATACAAGGGTGTTCTGACTTCGTGAAGAGTTATTTGCCGCGCCCCTTATTTTTCTGGTGACTAAGTCTTCTACCGTTTCTCCGCTTAAAGCGCGAGTGTCAAGTTTCCTAATAGTTTTGGCCGCTTCCTTTGGAAGGAAATCCTCAGTGGATTTTCCCAACATTTCAGACTCTGGGACGCCCCAAAGTTTTGCGGTAGCGGGATTGACATGCGTGTATCTTAGAGAGAGATCCTTCATGAAAATGAAGTCGTGGGCTCCTTCAAAGACAGCCCTGAAACGCTGATCGATTTCACACCGGTCAGCTTCGGCTTTTTTGCGTTCCCTGATGTCGGTCACAATCATACAAATTTTCGAGGAGTCTTTAATTATAAATGGGCTGGTAGAAATATAAAAAGGGCCGATATTGCCATCGTGACATTTCAACCTAAATTCGATTTGCTGAGGAGTTTTCAGCCCCAGGTTCAGCAGGGCTTCAAAGGATGGTGAATCCGCCGCGGTGACGAAACGAAGTATAGACTGACCAATGATAGTTTCCATGGGGCTATTGAGCATGGATGACAAGCTCTTGTTGCAAAAGAAAACCGTGCCGTCGGCGCCTACGATAGCGGCTCCTTCGTCCATTGTTTCAAAAAGGATGCGATAGGCTTTATCAGCTCCATTGAGTGTATATACCTGATCGCCATCAGGTCCCGAGACAACAAGAGCGTCTACTTCACCGCGCCGAATGGAGTCCAAAACATCTTCGGCCTCTTGCAATCGCAACTTCAGCCGCTCAATTTCAGCCAACATCGGCCCGGCCGTTGCAGGCCTCTGAGATTTGGTCATCTTTTCCATGGTTGTATCAAAACCCCCATAGACTTTAATTCGAATATTCCGATCAACCATTCCGGAAACGGGTAACTAGCAAACCCGCTCGTTAAAAGACCCACTGAACCAAATTTGTCAGGCTAACGCTACTCAGCGATCAGAGCGAACCATATCACGGCCGTAGCGCCAGATAGTCCCTTCAGTCGGGTTTCCCGCCCCATCACAGACTTCGATTCCCCATTCATAGTGTTAGAAAATGTTAATAGAAACCCTTCTCGACACAGAACCGTTCGACGGATTCTCGGGAAAGTATTTTTTACTTCTATTTTAAATTAATATCAAAAACTGATCAAATGTCTACAGCAAATAATTAGATAGGGCAATTTTTGAAATAATTTCAATTTGAAAACAATCTGGACAAAAATTGAGAGAAAAAATTGTTAGGCGCCCGAGGGGTTCTGATAGAGTGTTTATTCGACAAATAGAAGTGGCAAGCCCTACAAAATAGAAGACCTGAAGGGCGAGTTGGAGCGATTGTTGCGGACTGCTGGTTGAGAGGCAAAAAAAGTTTCGGAGAACTTATAGAACCTTACAAGGAGAAACAAAGTGTTTTACCTGGAGCTAGTTCAGAAACGTTGGTCTCCTGGTGTCCCTTGTCGTAATTCACGGCCAGATAATACGTCGATGGAATAGACACACCCTTGCGTCTCAGATCTTCTCCGGTTTTCTCTTTGGCTGCGTTGCGCTGGTAGGAATGATGACGCCTGTTCATCTCGTGCCTGGGCTCATCTTCGATGGGCGTTCTATAGTTCTTAGTGTCGCCGGGTTGTTTGGTGGTCCTGTCACAGCAGGAATAGCCGCTATAATGAGCTCTATATACCGGCTCTGGCTGGGTGGTCCTGGGGTGATCATGGGGACGAGCGTAATTGTGGAATCCGCCGGACTTGGTGTGGTTTTTTATTATCTCCGCCCGCTCTACCCAGGACTGACTCGCAACTTGTATCTGTTTGGGTTTGGTTTCCTGGTGCATGTGGGGATGCTCTCACTCACACTGACGCTTCCTAAGGAAGTTATGCTCAAAACCCTGCAACATATAGCCACGCCAGTCTTACTGATTTATCCAGCGGCTACATGGTTAGTCTGCCTCCTTTTCCTGGACCAGGAATCACGTGTCTCAGCGGAGCAAGCCCTAAGGGAAAGTGAGGAACGATACAGGGCTGTTTTCAACAATGCGGCGATAGGAATTGACATGCTCGACCGAGATGGGAAAATTAGTCAGGTCAATTCTGCGTTATCCGAAATGCTCGGCTATACCGAGGACGAGTTGAAGAAACTCACCTTTGAAGAAATAACTTATCCAGACGACAGGCAAATCTCCAAAGAAAACCTGGATTCTCTCATAATGCGGGAAAGAGATTCTTACAGACTTGAGCAGCGTTATCTGAGGAAAAACGGAGAGGTTGTCTGGGGCGACCTTTCGACTTCCTGTATCAAAGACGCCAACGGAAATCATATTGGCGCCATCGGAGTGATTGCGGACATTACCAAACGCAAGCGAACTGAAGAGTTGTTATCTATGACGGCCCAGCGTTACCATGCGATACTTTCAAGCATGTATGGAGGAGTGCTGGTTGCGTCTGAAGAGGAGCGAGTAAATTTTGTCAACCAGGCGTTTTGTGATTTATTTGATATTCAGGATCCTCCTGATAAACTCCATGGATTTACGCCGCCTGAAATAATTCAAAGAATCAAAAACGCTTTCGCTGAACCGGACGAAGCGATTAATCGAATACAGACACTCGTGGATCGCGGGCTCCCTGTAAAGGGTGAAGAGATCACCTTAAACGATGGCCGAACCTTAATAAGAGATTTCGTTCCCCTTTTCATTGATGGGCGCCGCTACGGCCGCTTATGGCTTCACAATGACATCACCGAGCGTAAGTTGGCTGAGGAGCGCTACCAACGCATCTCGTCCCTTACCTCGGATATTGCCTATTCCTGCCGCAAGTCAACCGACGCAGCCTATTCCATTGACTGGATTACAGGAGCCACTGAACGAACTCTCGGTTATTCGGTGGATGAGATCAAGGCTCTAAAATGTTGGCGTAATTTGGTTGTTGATGATGATTTGCCTGTTTTTGACAGTCACGTCACGGGTATTCCCCCGGGCACGTCAGATTCCTGTGAACTGCGTGTACTTCACAAGGACGGGAGTATCGTGTGGATTTCCTCGTTCGCTCAATGTGTTTTAGAATCAGGGTCTCCTGATAGTCTTATTCTCTATGGTGGGCTCGTGGACATCACTGATCTGAAGCGGGCAGAGATGTCATTACTGGAAAGCAACGCATTTCTTGACACACTGATAAACGCTATTCCGCTGCCGATATTCTACAAGGACACAGATGGTCGTTACTCAGGTTTCAACAAGTCGTTCGAGGAGTTCTTTGGCCAGACGCAAGAGGAGCTTGTCGGTAAGACCGTGTTCGACATGTATCCGAGGGAGTTTGCGGAGATCTTTCATGCAAAAGATCTCGAACTCCTTAATAATCCTGGTGTTCAGGTTTACGAATCTCAAATCACCAACGTCGACGAGGTTGTTCACGATATAATTTTCCACAAGTCCACGTACTCGGACTCCGACGGCAATGTTCTTGGGTTGATCGGCGTGATTGTAGACATTACCGAACCGAAGCGGGTTAGACAAGAGCTTCTGCAGAGCGAATTTCGTTTCAGCAAAGCGGAACTTATCGCTGGATTAGGCAATTGGGAGGTCAACCTCTCCACAAAAAAAGTCACTGTATCGGATGGCGCGAGGAAGATTTACGGCGTGGGACAGCAAGAATTGACTCTTGCCGATATACGGAAATTTCCGTTACCGGAATACAGATCATCGCTCGATACCGAGTTAACGACGCTTGTCAGAGATGGCGCTCCTTATGACATTGAGTTCAAAATAAGGAGAGCGAATGACGATCAAATTGTTGATATTCGCTCAATAGCCCACTATGACTCCGAAAAGAACTCAGTGTTTGGGACAATTCATGACATCACAAATCTTAGATATGCTGAAGAAAGCTATAGACTTCTCTTCGCAGCCATTGAACAGGCGGCTGAGGGTGTCATCATTACTGACGCCACAGGGGTAATTAAATATGTCAACCCTGCTGAAGAAGCTGTAACCGGCTACAGTAGCGATGAACTCACCGGCCGGAAAGCCAATATTTTCAAGAGTGATAAACAGGATGATAATTTTTACGGGAATCTCTGGCAGACCATTAACGCCGGGAAGATATGGTCTGGACGTTTTATCAACAAGAAAAAAGATGGGACTGAATACCATGAAGACGCTACCATATCGCCGGTTTACAACACATCAGGTAAGCTTACGAACTTTGTGGCGCTAAAACGTGACGTAAGCAAACAGATTGAGCTTCAGGAGCAGTTGTTCCAGGCCCAGAAGATGGAAGCGGTGGGGACTTTGGCTGGTGGAGTAGCCCACGATTTCAACAACCTCCTGCAAGTGGTATTGGGATATTCCGACTTAATGCTCGAACGCAAGCAAGAAGAGGATCCTGACTATGCTGATCTACAGCAAATATATCAGGCGGGAAAGCGGGGGGCCGATCTAGTTAGCGCCCTGCTCACTTTTAGCAGAAAGGTTGAAACAAAATATGTCCCTGTGGACTTGAATCAGGAAGTAACCTCTGTTCGCAGCCTGTTATCTCGCACAATTCCAAAGACCGTGAATATTAACTTACATCTCAAAGGGAACCTGGAATCAATCAATGCCGATCTGTCTCAGGTAGGACAAGTTTTAATGAATCTCGGAGTAAACGCCAGAGACGCAATGCCGGATGGCGGGACACTGAGCATTGAAACCGGAATGGTTGAATTGGACGAGGAATATTGCCAGGAGCATATTGAATCCAAACCAGGAAGTTACGTCTTGCTGATGGTTTCTGATACCGGTCAGGGGATGGATAAGGAAACAATATCACGTATATTTGAGCCGTTCTTCAGCACTAAAGAGCCGGGGAAAGGCACGGGATTAGGACTTGCGATTGTCCATGGCATCGTCAAGCAGCATGGTGGTCACATTGCTTGTGAGAGCGAGCCCGGTCTGGGAACCACATTCAAGATTTATTTTCCTGCCATGGAGAAAGAACGGAATCCGGATATCCCTACGATGGAGAGCGCCATTCCAAGGGGGACCGAAACCATTCTCCTGGTAGATGACGATGAGGCTATCAGGAATCTCGGGGTAAGACTTCTCAACCAGTTCGGATACAAAGTCATCACGGCTGATGATGGCAAAAAAGCCTTGGAGATATACCAGAGAGAGGGTGATGGAGTGTCACTTGTAATTTTGGACCTCATCATGCCGGTAATGGATGGAAAGAACTGTCTGGAAGAGATTCTCCGGATCAACCCCAACGCCAAGGTTGTTGTTGCAAGCGGTTATTCTGACGGTGGATCATCTGATGGTGTCATGGTGGCCGGAGCAAAGGGATTCGTGCAAAAACCATATAATATGAGACAGTTTTTGACTACGATTCGTGAGATATTGGGCGAATCTCCCAGACCTCGGTATTTAAACTCAGCGCCGTCGGATGACGTCGTGTCTATTACAACATAATCCGTGGTATAGGGCCTTTTCTAGTTCAGATATTGCCCGGCGTCAATTAATTGATTCATTCTCTTGCTCCACGAGCCTTTAAAATCTTGACGATGGCTGGCCTATTCCATCTGTAGGCCCATCCCAACGCTGTAGCGCCGTCCTGCGCCTTTGCATTAACATCAGAGCCCCTGCCTAGAAGTAGCTTTACCGACTCAATGTGTCCGGCCCTAATTGCCGCCATCAGCACTGTATGTCCATCATTTTGTAGCGCATTAATATTTGCGCCTTTATCAAGAAGCAATTTTACCACCTTGGAATCGCCTTCTTCTGCAGCCACCGTCAACGCCGTCTCGCCATGAGTGTCCCTCAAATTAACATCCATGCCTTGGGAAAGAAGAAACTTTACAACTTCCAGGTTTCCACTATTAACAGCCATAAACAGGGCCGTTCTGCCATCTGGGCCTTTGGGAGAAAGATTCGCTCCTTTTCCTGCAAGAAGTTTTACGGTTTTTAGCTCACCCTTGTTGGCGGCTACCATCATTGCCGTAAATCCTTCCTGTTGCGTGGCGTTGACATCCGCTCCGTAAGCAAGAAGTAACCTGACCACCTCGTAATGTTTATAATCATCCCCAGAAGCGGCTATCATCAGCGCCGTCCAACCATCAAGTTTGCGGGCGGCGTTGACATCTGCGTTTTTATCTAAAAGTGTCTTCGCCACATTAATGTGACCTTTGTGAGCGGCTACCATAAGAGCCGTACTGTCTGTGGCGTCTTCTATTGCGTTTACGTCTGCGCCTTCAGTCAAAAGACGTTTAACTACGTCCGAGCGGCCTTGGGTAACAGCTTCTATTAAGTCCTGATTCTTCTCTCCCGCTTCAACGATACTCACGCCAGCCATATAAATAGTGAGTAATCCCATCATCACGGTTGAAATCAAAAGTCTGGCGACATTAATCTTGAGCATTCGCATCACAGTATTCCTTCCACATACTTAGATTTCTAATTGATGAATCTGACGCTCCAATCGTTTTACTTCCTTGGGTTCTGAGTGTTCCCTTTTGGGTATACGACCTTTTTTTTGGAGACGGTTTTGCTTAGGCGTTTTCTTTACTGGTTTCTAACGGCCTTCTATGGCCGTAGAGCCTCTGAATATATGCCCTATCTGTTCCGTTTTCAAATATCGTTCAACAAAGCCTCATGGACCTTATCACCAAGACCACTATCAGACTCGGCAAAAGCCCCGGAGAAAGTGGACTCCGAGGTAATGTCTGAAGCCTTGTCAAAACCACAGATCTTACGCAGACTCGGCGTAGTTTTAAGCGCCTCAATCAACGACCTTGTGAAAGGATATCCATAAAAAGACTTAGCGACAAAGGACCGTGCTATCGATTCACGATAGCGAAGTTTTCTGGAGAGCTTCGGAAGATGAAGACGAGTGTTGTCCAGGAGGCCAGCCGCAGCCCTCTGAGGAGACAGATGGATTTTGACGAACTCCAATATTCCAGTTGACTGGAATGTTGGGACACGAAGAGCCTCAGTTCTCAGAGGAGTGCCGCGGAGCGACCAGCGACAAGGCCATTTCTAACCTGGGAACCTTTCTTGTAGTCGGGGCATCTATGACTTAAAGCGCTGAATTGAGTAATGGGCCAAATTGGTTAAAGTCTTAGGCCCAGTGAGGTTGGGAGCCATTAATTAGTGCGGAGGAAGGCAAATTGCGACGATTTCAAGTAACGCAAGAGAAACACAATATGGACACTAGTGGTTAGGCGCGTCGCTCCTGCTCTCGATCGAGATCGTGAAGGGTTCCATCCTGAAAGTCTGCCTCGTAGCGCCGCACGGCCTCTGCTAGACTCATAACGATCAGGTCAACGCAGATCTGTTAGCCTTCATGAAAGCGTACGGCCTCACAAAAAGGAGAACAACATGCCAGGCGAAAGTCCCAGCGACGATTTGTCAGGAGCAACCGCACCGGCCTCTATGACCTATACACGGGATGCGCTGCCGCTGACCAGCTCTCGCGCTGAGCAGATATTTCCAACATTAACGCAGGCACAGATTCGTCGCATTGCAGCGCACGGGCACATACGTTCGGTGCAACGGGGCGAGGTGCTCGTCGAACAGGGAGAAAGCGCCACACCGTTGTTTGTGGTGGTTTCCGGCGAGCTCGAGATCGTGCGCCCCATGGGCGCCGCTGAGACCCTTGTTACCGTGCATGGCCCGGGTCAGTTCACGGGAGAAGTCAACATGCTCTCCGGCCGTAGGGCTCTCGTTCGAATGCGTGTCACAGAGCCGGGTGAGGTGATTGAACTTGACCACAAACAAATGCTGGCTTTGGTGCAGACCGATGTAGAACTCGGCGAGGTGCTGATGCGCGCTTTCATTCTCCGCAGGGTTGAGTTGGTGGCGGCCGGTCTGGGCGATGTTGTGCTCGTCGGGTCGATGCATTCCGCCGGTACGCTTCGGATCAAAGAGTTTCTGATGCGCAACGGCCACCCGTACTCCTACCTAGACATCGAACGCGACCCGGATGTACAGGACCTGCTGGATGGTTTTCATGTCGCCGCCAGCGAGATACCCGTGGTGATCTGCAGCGGCCAGCTTGTGCTGCGGAACCCAAGCAACCAACAAGTTGCCGACCATCTTGGTTTTAACGAGGCCGTAGATCAAGCACAGCTCCGCGACGTTGTCATTGTCGGCGCTGGCCCCTCAGGACTAGCGGCAGCCGTTTATAGCGCGTCAGAGGGGCTTGACGTTTTGGCGCTGGAATCGAACTCGCCGGGCGGCCAAGCAGGTTCAAGCTCAAAAATTGAAAATTACCTGGGATTTCCGGCTGGTATCTCAGGTCAGGAGCTCGCAGCTCGAGCATTCGACCAAGCGCAGAAGTTCGGAGCGCAGATACTCATCTCCAAGGTCATCAGGCTCACCTGCGACCGCAAACCGTACGTCGTCGAATTGGAGAACGGCGCTCGAGTTCCGGCGAACACCGTAGTAATTGCGACCGGGGTGGAGTATCTCAGGCCACCATTAGAGAATCTGACGAGCTTCGAAAGCGCAGGAGTGTACTACAGCGCGACCTTCGTTGAAGCGCAGTTATGTGGCGGAGAAGAAGTGATTGTGGTCGGTGGCGGGAACTCCGCCGGCCAAGCGGCCGTCTTTCTAGCGCAAAAGGCCAGGCGGGTGCATATGCTTGTCAGATCCGCGGGACTGGCCGACACGATGTCGCGTTATCTAATTCGTCGCATCCAAGAGACTCCTACGATCGTATTGCACCCGCACACAGAGATCGTAGGGCTCGAGGGGGCCGATCACCTCGAATCTGTTCGGTGGCGAAGCAATCAAACGGGGCTGACCGAGGAGCACAACATCTGCCACGTATTTGTCATGATCGGGGCCGCCCCGAACACGCGTTGGCTCGATGGCTGCGTCGCGCTCGACGCCAATGGGTTCATCAAAACGGGAGCAGATCTAACGCCAGAAGATCTGAGCGCTGCACACTGGCCCCTTGCCCGTCCGCCGTACTTTCTCGAAACCAGTGTGCCACGTGTGTTCGCTGTCGGCGACGTCCGGAGCGGCAATATCAAACGTGTGGCGTCGGCCGTTGGGGAGGGATCGACTTCGGCCGCGTTGATCCATCAGGCGCTGCACGAATAGGAGCAAGACGACGATGTCTGAGGGAAGTTGTTCTCATATCCGAGCTATTACGACCGTAAAACACGCAAAACGCCGGGAGTGCGATGAGTGCGTGAAAATCGGCGCAGCCTGGGTCCATCTGCGGACGTGTCAGGATTGCGGCGCGACTCTGTGTTGCGACGACTCACCGAACCGTCACGCAACCGCTCACGCACACTCGAGCGGACATCCCGTGATTGCGTCGGCGGAACCCGGAGAGCGTTGGTTGTACTGCTATCCGGACGACGCCTTTGCGGAATATTGAATTATTTCTTATGGAAGTTATCTTCATGACAAAGACACTCACAGGCAAGGTCACATTGGTCACCGGCGGGCTAGGCGGCGCCCACCCTGCGATGGTAAGTAAGCTCGTCAGCGAGAGTGCGGACCGACGACAAGGGAGAAGATCGCGGAATTGGTTGAGGCGCTGATAAATTGGGCACGGACGCTGAAATAGAAGCGTGGCTTTGCTGCATCGAGGAGCTTAGAAATGACAAATGCACGAAAAACAGTGATCGTGACCGGCGGCTCGCAAGGCATCGGAGCAGGCGCTGTGAAGGCCTTTCTGGATCGCGATTACAACGTGGTGGCGAATTCGCGAAACATCACCAAGTCGGGCGCGTTCGAGGCGTCAGATAAACTCGTGTTGGTCGACGGAAGCATCGCCGAAGCTGCAACGGCAGCGAAGATCGCCGAAGCCGCCAAGAGCAAATTCGGGTCGATCGACGCGCTCGTTAACTGCGCCGGCATATATTTCTCGAAGGACTTCACGGATTACACGGTCGACGATCTGCGGTCTCTCGTTTCCGTCAACATCGAAGGTTTTCTCTTCATCAGCCAGCTCGCAATCAAGCAGATGTTGGTTCAGAAGACCGGCGGAAGCATCGTCAATATCACGTCGACGATGGTAGGTCACCCGATCGCCGGAATAAACGCTGCGGTTTCGATGATCACGAAAGGCGGCCTTGAGGCCGTCACGCGGAGCCTGGCGATGGAATACGTGAAACAGGGCATACGCGTGAACGCCGTCGCTCCGGGCGTTGTCGATACCCCTATGCACCGGGATGACCCGAAGGATTTTCTCAAGACGCTGCAACCGATGGGACAGATTTCCGATGTGAAAGACATTGTGGCCGCAATCGTTTATCTGACGGAAGCCGGTCAGGTGACCGGGGAGGTGCTGCACGTGGACGGCGGTGCGCACGTTGGTAAATGGTAGCCCGCGAAGGCTCTCGGCCGGCCAGCGCCGAGCAGCGGTTGAAAGAACTTGGCATCAAGCTCCCAGCATTTGGGATCCCTCGACAAAGTGAAGCGAATCGTCCGGCTCGGCGTGTCGGTCGCCACTTCGGGAGATGTCCGCGATCAGCCAAAAGTCGCTGACGCCGCTTCGGAGTTGCTGCAAGACGTCTTCGGAAAAGACAGGAGCCCTTGCCGCTTGGTGTATGGCGGCGTAAGCGAAAGCACGGAGCGTCTTCTCGCAGGGAACGGCGGTAATTACGGCCAAGGAGATTCAATGAAACCGATATGAGCGAAGTCCTCGACTTAGCGTTACAAGCGCATGGCCAAGGGCGAGAGAATCAATGCGCCGGCTCCTGAGAACCTTCTTTGTAGTCGGAGCATCTATGACTTAAATGGCTGAATTGAGTAATGGGCCAAATTGGTTAAAGTATCAGGCCTAGTGAGGTTTGGAGCCATCAATTAGTTTGGAACAAGAGGAAATTGCTGCGATTGCGGATAACACAAGAGAATGACCATGGAGACAGTTACGGTTAGACGCCTCGGCGTGTCTGTCGCCACGTGGTGAAATGTCCGCGATCAGCCGAAAGTCGCCGACGCAGCTTCGGAGTCGCTGCAAGACAATCTTCGGCAAATCAGCGAAGGCAAAGGAGAACGAACAATGAAAATACTGATGGTGCTGACATCCCATGATCAATTGGGTAACACTGGTCTCAAGACCGGCTTCTGGCTGGAGGAATTCGCTGCGCCATACTATGTATTCCGGGATGCTGGTGTGCATCTGACACTGGCCTCACCGAAAGGGGGTCAACCGCCGATCGATCCGAAGAGCGATTTGCCGGAGAATCAGACTCCCGCGATGGCACGGTTCAAGCAAGACGTGGAGGCGCAAAAGGCGCTGTCTCGGACATTAAAGCTGTCCGATTTGGATTCGGAGGACTTTGACACGATATTCTACGTGGGCGGCCACGGTCCGATGTGGGACCTTGTCGACAACCCCGATTCTATAGCCTTGATCGAGTCTTTCTACAATTCCGGCAAGCCGGTCGCTGCGGTCTGCCATTCGCCGGCCGTGTTCCACCGGGTGATGTACAAGGGCGATCCGATCGTAAAAGGCAAGCGTGTCACCGGCTTCACCAACGGAGAAGAGGAGGCGGTTCACCTCACCAAAGTCGTGCCCTTCCTTGTTGAGGATGAATTGAAGAGACTCGGCGGCCTTTACGAGAAGGCGGCCGATTGGGAGAGCCTTGCGATCGTGGATGGCCGCCTCGTCACGGGACAGAATCCTGCCTCGTCGACGGCCGCAGCCAAGGCCCTTTTGGAGCTACTCGCGGCGAGGAAGGCTGCGTAGGCTCCAGTGTTCGATTGACTACCATAGGTTAGTCCTTGGCCTGTACCGGCGGCAAGTTTCCTGCTGGCGCCCGGCTGCGGCAGGCGGATTCGCTCTGTTTGCCTTGCCGGAAGCCTGCGCCGGATTCCAGTTTTCTTCTGAGGTGAAGACGAAAATCCTCGGACGAACCGGCGACTTTGTTAACACGAAAATTCCTGATGACGAAAGCGGAGAAGTCCAGGCGAATATCCGTCAGTCTGTTAGAGAGTCATTCGTCAGAGGATTCCGCCTCGTCGCCTTTCTGGCTGCTGCGCTTGCTATGGCGAGCGCACTCGTATCGTGGTTGTTGATCAGAGGAGCATCGTATCGTGGCATTCACTCAACATGGACCGGGGCTGCACAGTAGCCATATCCATGATGGGAAGCAAGATGTCAAGTGCGCAAGACAGTCTTGGTTTGAGATAAATAAGGGACAGTTAACTCAAAACCTACAACAGTTTTTGGAAGTCTGGTCAAGAGGGATTCGGAGGCAAGGTTCTCAAGATCTCGCTGACCGGTTCACAACTTGAAGCCAAGAGAAGGTTGTCCAGTCAGGTCTGTGACAGGGAGGAAGATCATGGAGCAATCCGACAATCTCAGGTACCGCGAGCTGCCGCTTCGCGGAGGATCAGGCTCAATGCCCGCATTGGGATTCGGCACGTTGATTGCCGATGCAACCGAGACAAGAGACGCAACCAGGAGGGCGTTGGAAGCAGGATTCCGCCACTTAGATTGCGCGGAACGATACCGAAATGAAGAGCAGGTGGGGGAGGCGATTCGGGAAGCCATTCAGGCCGGCTCGCTCACCCGCGAGGACTTGTTTATCACGACAAAGCTGTGGAACACCAATCATCGCCCGGTGCGCGTCCAACCGGCATTCGAGTCGAGCCGTGACAGGCTGCGACTGGACTATATCGATCTATATCTGATCCACACCCCTTTTGCCTTTCTGCCCGGGGACAACCAAGACCCGAGGGATCAAAACGGTAATGTGATTTATGACGAGGGCATCAATCTGATGGACACCTGGAAGGCGATGGAGAACCTCGTGGACGGCGGCAAATGCAAGGCGATTGGATTGTCGGACGTAAGCCTCGATCAACTGCAGGAGATCTTCAAGTCGGCGAGGGTCAAGCCAGCCGCGGTCCAGGTCGAGTCCCATCCCTATCTGCCGCAAACCGAGCTCCTGGAATTCTGCAACAGCAACGGAATCGTGATGCTAGCCTTTGCGCCGCTGGGTCATGGGATCAAGCCCGGCGTGCTGGAGGATCCCACAATCATTGCGATTGCGCAGCGAGTCAACAAGACTCCCGCCCAGGGTACTGCTCGCTTGGGCGGTACAGCGTGGGACTGCTGTTTCTGACGACGCCGAAGACTCCTAATCGCGCCAGGGAGAATTTCGACATCTCCGCTCTTCCCTCAGACGCCATGCAAGAGATCAACGCCATCCAGACGCGACAGAGGCTCAATCGGGTGACGGAGACTGGCATCCCCGGGTTCATCAAGAAAGGCGGCTGACAAAACCAAAACACGCCTGAACTGGGCCGCTGGAAATTCTTCGTTCAAGAAAAAGTTAAAGTTGAATCTTACTTTTGCATAGACTTTGCTTTATGTTCTTCCTAACCTTTTTAGAAAACGAAACGTCATCAAACAAAACCATACACTACTGTTAATCAGCTTTCTGTTTAGAGAAATTCGGCTCGGGGCGATAATTTACGGTGGGATATGGTTCATTGGGTTAGCTGGTTTGTTTCTGGTACGAAGAAACATTAGCAATGATACGGGTTATTGGAACGAAATTGAAAGATACATAAGCGAACATTCGGAAACCCAATTCAGCCATGTATAATGTTTCAGCCCAATCTGGACAAAAATTGAGAGAAAAAGTTGCTAGTTGCCCGAGGGGTTTCGATGTTATTAGAAAAGTGTTTGCTCGAATTACCTGAAACGGTACACAAGGAGATACGTCAATTGAAAAACCTTCTAAAGAAAGCGATCCCGTCGCCTATTTTAAGATTGTGTCACCGTATAAAACAGGAATATGAAGATAGGAGAAACGCAAAACTTACACCCAAGGCAGTATTCTCGACCATCTATAAGGATAAAAAGTGGGACTTGAGTAACAGTGATGGTCTTTGTTCTGGGTCGGGCAGTGTTGATGAGTCAATTGTTCTCCCCTATGTCACCAAGATCAAGAATTTCTTGGATAACCTGCCAAGCAAACCCAGAGTTCTAGATCTTGGATGTGGCGATTTCAATATTGGGAGAAATTTTGTAGATTCATGCTCTGAATACATAGCCGCAGACGTTGTTGATGATCTTATTGAACAGCACAAAGCATCATGTTATTGCGAGAATGTCAATTTTCAGTGTTTGGACATTATTGACGATAATTTACCTGACGCCGATATATGTTTTTTGCGTCAAGTCCTTCAACATTTGTCCAATGCGCAAATAGTAAAGATTTTACAGAAAATTAAGAAATACCCGATAATCTTTATCACAGAACATTATCCCTCAGAGAATGAGGAGATAATTCCAAATAAAGACAAGGTACATGGCACAGCGATTAGGGTTTTTTCTAATTCAGGCGTGTATTTTTCAAAACCCCCTTTTGATATTCTTCCGCATGACGTCGAACTGTTTCTCGAAGTCCCAAGCAACAGCATACCCAATTTATCTGACCCAGGAGTAATAAGGACTTTCAAGTTTGAATTGCCAACAAGCCGTAACCAGAAAGAATCATAAGCCCTTTAATAATAACTGGAAGACTTTAGAAGCGCAAAAGTCCACTGACAGCGACTCAAGAGGACTTCTACGAACCAATACGGCGAAACGATACAATTGCCGACGATGTAACCCCGACTGATAGATGGTTTCCCATGATTTTAGTCGTTGGCGGCCCAATCTCATGAAAAAACAAGAATATTGCCCCGGCCATCATTTTGGAATTACCGTATCATCGTCATCATAGACACCTTCATCAGCAGCCTTGTGACAGGCTAAACAGTTGGAGAATGAACCAACTGATTTTCTACCGAAAACTTCGGATGGTATGTCTCGATGTTTACGCCGAATATATTGAATCTCAGTGATGCGGGAAGGAGTTTCTCCTTTCAGACTCCTCATGATTTTACGGGACTGTTTCGCGTCAGAGTGGTCCGCTGAATTGTCCGTCAGGTATTTTGCAATGGCTTCCTTTGATGCAGCGTCAATGTCAACTGTCTCCCCGAAATGACTCTTTAGATTAGATAGGAGTATTGCCCATGAACCGGATGGCAAGAGTCCCGGTTGGTAGGCCAAATGGCACGCTCCACATGCTTCCTTGTAGGTCTGATTCGTCACAGGGCTCAGACGGTTCTTGCTTTTGTGATCACGTTTTCCAACAACACCCTCATGAGATCCGCCTCTTTCCCTGTGACGTTTACCGTGCGGGTCATCACCAGCACAGATACCAACCCAAAAGGCGAAGGTCGTCGTCAATAGCAGCGCCATGAGGACAGCGTATCGGACCAATTTTCCCATGATTCTCCTCCCATCGTTTCCTGAAAAGGGCGGCCTGGTTGTCAGGTGAAACCTGTACGAACCAGACCGCCCGGACTTAATCAAAAATCGAAGACTTTACCGAACCAGGATTCTTTCCGCTTGTCGTGGTGATGGTCGGATTTGTGATCATGTTCTGATCGCAGATGACGATTCTCCCGATCGGGAAAAGACTGGGGTTGCGGCATTGGATTTCTCTATGATTTTTTCCAGTTCTCCCCTGTCGAGCCATATCCCGCGGCACTTCGGGCAGTAGTCGATTTCGATTCCCTGCCGATCAGTCATCAATAAGTCAACGTTACAGATAGGACAAATCATTTGTGACTCCTCTTCGAGATTTATTTGAGACGAATGAAACTTTTCTGATCATGCCGATGGACATCTTACGAGGTTGGCCAGTCATGTAGGGCTGATAAACCTCCTCTTGATGTTGCAATCCCAGTCGCCGATCAACCTCCAGTTTTTCGCTGGAACATTCCCAGGGGATCTTTCAGTAGTTGGTCTTTCAAATTGCCTCCGGTTTCTTGAATCTGTCGCTTGGCTGGCTCATAGCCTTGTCGTCCCGCTTTGGCAAACCACTTGGCTGCTTCCATGATGTCTCTGGGAACACCTCTCCCGCGTGTGCACATAGTTCCCATTTTGTATTGAGCTTGACCGTTTCCTTTTTCCGCGGCCTTTAGATACCATTTGGCGGCCAGTTTGGAGTCCTGCGGTACCCCCAACCCCTCCTCATACATTTTGCCGAGTTTATACTGGGCTTCTGCATTTCCTGCTTCTGCAAGATTTCGGCACTCCTCAAGGGCGCCGACTGCAGGTTGGTTATTTTGCTCTGCTGCGGACGCAGTTTGAAGTAAGAATCCGATTGTCATCGAGACAACTGACAAAAACACAAGAGGCGTTATTGCCCGGAATGTTTTGAGGAAAGAACGAACAAACCATATTTTGTGAGGTTTGTTCGCAGATTTGTTTGGGGTCTTAAAGATCCTCGTAAAAACTATATAATCGGTCATTTCATATTTCTCCTCTTGTTTCTCGGACCCTCAAAGATCTACCGTAATTTGTGGGACGAGATCGAGACTGTGGCTCGCAATCTGGCTCCCTTTCGTCTAAAAACCGGCATTTAGGTGTCCTTGGATGGGCCTCTGACGTAAAGAGGCTTTATGAAGTAATTGGCGTAGGCAGGATCGTGCTCCATTAATGAGCTAAGGCAAGTGATGGCATGCGCTCGCCAACTGTTGAAAAGCAACCGGATCAAAATCAGTATCAATGACATTCCTCCCGGCTTCTATCATATCGTCGAACTGTTTCTCAAAACTCATCGACTTACTCCTCTTAGGATGAACTGCGTGAAACAAGCTGAATCTTGATAGGCGCTTCGGAAGGACATTTTCTTCACCAGGACTCTTCGAGTTGATTGCTTGTGAAAGGTAAAAACCTGAATTCCACCGCAACCGTTTTCTCGGGAATTACCGGCTCTTAATGGAATTGTGTTCCACTATCCATCCGTGAGCTTGATCTAGACTGCAAAATTAACGAATTAGGGATTGGTGAGGGTCAAATGATGAGGACAACCGTACGAAGAAAAGCCAAAGATCTGGAAACAGCAATGGGCGCTCGGAAAAATGAACCATCCGAGGAAGCGCCTGTCCACAACAAGGCGTCAAGGAAAGAATCGGCGTGAGCAGCTTGAAAATTGTCCGAAGCAGCGCAGGCAAGTCGAGAATTTCCTGGCCGAAATGCGCTCGCAAAAACCGGAATGTCTGAACAGCCGGGACACTGATGCGATGATTCCGGAGTAAGCGGGATACTATCAGGCTCTTTTTGCGTATCACAGCATCCGGTTCCCTCAAAACACCACACCTGGTCCAGAGATCCAAGAGATCCTAGAAAAAGCGCTATGAGAAGACCGAGCCAGATTCTAAAATTCCGCTTATTCATTTCATTCAATCCGATTCCACGTCCTTATTATTTCAGCGACAATTCGCGATTCAAATCGTTCCATATAGAAATCTTTTTCTACCGGTTAAACAACCCCAGTGGTAAGCGCCTGCCGATTCCATGTTTTTTTAAGGATTGCTCTTTCACGCCGAAGATTGCATGGGTCGAAAGTGCAGACATGGCAATCCGGCTCGACGCATGGGTCAAGATGAATCAACACTTCAGATGTAACACCGAAGTGGTCCAAAAAAATCTTTTCCAATTCTTTGACCTCCCGGTGGGCAGCCTCAAGGGGCAATTCTCGCTGGAGGACCAAATGAAAATCCGCATGTACCCTGCTGCCCGATTTCCAGGCCCTAAGAACGATGTACATCGATCCACAAATCCTTCTTTTGGAGTAACAAGAAATCGCAGATTTCATCCAACAGTTCGGGATCCGAGGCGTGCATCAATCCGCTGTATGCCTGCCGGACAAGTTTGAAGCCCCAGAAAACGATATTCCCTCCAGCGACGCATGCAATAATACCGTCGAGTCTAATCCATCCTGTAAAATAAACTAGTACCAGACCGATAAGAACTGCGCCGGATGTGAAAACGTCTGTAAGGAGATGTTTGCCGTCAGCCTGAAGGACAATTGAATTCGTACGCTTCCCTACCTTAAGCAGGACCAGTCCAAGGACAAGGTTCCCCAGACCGGCCAGAACGAGAAACACTAACCCTTTCTCAAGATTGGGTAAGTCCTGTGGATGTAGGGCCTGCTTGATGCCCTCAAAGAAAATCCCTACCGCTGCGGCAATTATGAGCGCCCCCTCGAATCCAGCGCAAAAGAATTCAATCTTTCCATGACCATAAGGGTGGTCTTCATCGGCGGGCTTAGCTGAAAAGACTATGCTAGCAAGCCCGAATCCGCTTGCAACAACGTTGATTATAGATTCCAGGGCATCAGAGAGAATTGCGGATGAACCGGTAATCCAGTAGCCTAAGAACTTGAGCCCCATCAAAACTATTCCGGCAGCGAAGGTTACCAGCATCACGATGAAATTGGCCCTCAAGTCGGACCCGCCTGTTGGTTGCATGACTGGTTTAGGCTGCGCTCGACGGTTTACTGCATTTGATGGATGATTCTCCATCCGGACGCCTCCAGTTAAAACGAAATTCCCAATATGTACGAACCCCGACGAGAATTGTCTTAATACTGATCAGAGTCGAAACACCGAATTCTTCGACACTGATTCTATGGTAAACGACAACTTATTGGTTTGTCATTACTTTTTTAATTCGTTCGTCCTTACACAGTTTGACAGGTTGTCAACCGTGAGACACTCCAAACAAAGTTTCGAGCGTGACTCAGAACAGGCAGCGTGAGCTGGAAAGATCCATGCGTTCCGACATATGAAAGGCTTCGTCGGTCAGAACGACCTCTCTTTCGTGATTTATACTCTTTAGGAAGCAAAGCCCCAAACATCGCCACTTGTTCATCTGTCAACAGTTCAGCGCCACGACTCATCGGATCAAATCCAACGAGCCTAGTACAAGAAAAAGATAAAAAGTACATGCAGTTATTTGTTATAGTCACAATATCAGTTGATTGGTGTTTTTGAAACCAGCGTAAGTCACTATCTATTTCTCAGGGAAAACCAGTCCTTGCGAAAGATGATCGCCGCTGTAAAAAAATGGTTTCGCAAGGTCTTCTTATAGTTTACTTTCTCTTGTGTAGGACATACTCCCGCAGAGAAGGATAAAAAGTGGCCCCACATGGATTTGATCTTGAGACCGTGACCGGCCTCTCTGAGAAAGAGGCTGCGGAAAGACTTAGAGTCGACGGCTATAACGAACTTCCCGCAACCAAGAAGCGGAGCATTCTGGCAATCGGCCTGGACGTGATCCGGGAACCCATGTTTCTTCTGCTGGTTGCGTGTGGGGGAATCTATTTGGTGTTGGGGAATCCCAAAGAAGCTCTTATTCTCCTGGGATTTGTTTTTGTGGTCATAGGTATCACTCTGAATCAGGAACGAAAGGCCGAGCGGGCGCTGGAAGCGCTTCGCGATCTCTCCAGCCCTCGCGCTTTGGTTATCCGTAACAGGGAACTCAGGCGCATACCGGGTCGAGAAGTAGTTCGAGATGATCTCGTAGTACTATCCGAAGGTGACAGGGTTCCCGCCGATGGCCTACTCGTTTCAAATCTCAACCTCTTCGTGGACGAGTCTCTTCTCACTGGGGAATCCGTGCCGGTTCGAAAAGTCCAGGGAGAAAAAGATTGCCGAATGAGCCGCCCCGGGGGCGATGACCTTCCATCAGTTTACTCCGGGACACTCGTAGTCCAGGGTCGTGGAGTCGCCAGAATACTGGCGACTGGCGCCAACACCGAAATGGGAAAGATAGGAAAGGCCCTTCAGGCTATTCAGATAGAGAGCGCCCCAATAAAAAAGGAAACGGACAAATTGGTCCGTAATTTGGCGATATTGGGATTCGCTCTGTGCCTGGTGGTCGTTACTGTATATGGCTTTACTCGCGGAAGTTGGCTGAATGGAATCCTGGCAGGAATCACGCTTGCTATGGCGATGCTTCCGGAGGAATTCCCAGTAGTGCTGACCATATTCATGGCGTTGGGAGCGTGGAGGATTTCTCAAAAGCAGGTTCTCACACGCAGCGTCACGGCCATAGAAACTTTAGGCTCGGCTTCTGTCTTGTGCGTTGACAAGACCGGCACTCTTACACTCAACCAGATGTCCGTCAGCATGCTTTTTGCCAATGGGGAATTCTATACTGTTAACGATCAATCCGATCTACCGCTGCCGGAAAAATTTCATGAGATGTTGGAGTTCAGCATTCTTGCCAGCCAGAAGGATCCTTTCGATGCGATGGAGAAAGCTCTGAGGCTCCTTGGCGCCAAGTACCTTTTGAATACCGACCATCTCCACGATAATTGGGAACTCGCCCAGCAATATCCCCTGTCTCAGGATTTATTGGCTATTTCACATGTGTGGATTTCAAGCCCTGAAGGTGAGCCACTTATAGCTGCAAAAGGAGCGCCCGAGGCCATCGTAGACCTTTGCCATTTAAGTAAAACGAAAGCTCAAGAAATCTTGGGGCACACTCAGCGAATGGCGGAGGAAGGCCTAAGAGTGCTTGGGGTTGCGAAGTCTTCTTTTCCGAACCGGTCTCTTCCTGATGATCAACATGATTTTGATTTCGAATTTGTCGGATTGATCGGATTTGCCGATCCTGTGCGGCCTGGTGTCCCGGCTGCGCTTAAAGACTGTTATCAAGCCGGCATACGAGTAATAATGATTACCGGTGACTACCCGGCTACTGCCCAGAGTATCGCTCGTAAGATCGGTCTTGCGTCTACAGAACAATGTGTCTCGGGACCGCAGATGGACAGCATGGACGACGTGGAACTGCAGCAAAGCGTAAAAACCACCAATATTTTTGCGCGAGTAATACCAGAACAGAAACTGCGATTGGTCGAGGCTTTGAAGGCTAATGGCGAGGTCGTGGCAATGACTGGGGATGGGGTCAATGACGCTCCCGCTCTCAAATCAGCCAACATAGGCATTGCCATGGGAGGAAGAGGCACTGACGTGGCACGTGAATCAGCCGCCCTGGTCCTATTGAACGACGATTTTTCCTCGATCGTTGAGACAGTAAGGATGGGCCGGAGAATATACGCTAACCTGCGTAAGGCGATGGCCTATATCTTTGCTATTCATGTTCCTATAGCCGGGATGTCTCTCATTCCTGTCTTGATAGGGTGGCCGCTGGTTCTTTATCCTGTCCATATTGCTTTCCTGGAACTAATAATAGATCCTGCTTGCTCGCTGGTCTTCGAAGCGGAACCGGAAGAGGCCGATGTCATGAAACTTCCGCCGCGAAGTCTCTAAAGAGACATTGTTTGGCGCCCAACTCATAACTTTAAGCCTTTTCCAGGGTTTGAGCCTGCTAGCAATAGTTTTTGCGGTTTATGCCACTTCATTATATCGCGGGCATACAGAACCGGATGCCCGTGCCCTCACGTTCACAACTCTCGTTGTTGCGAATCTGGCGCTAATATTAGCAAATCGGTCGTGGTCTAGGACTATTTTCAGAACGCTCCGATCACCAAATACTGCTCTCTGGTGGGTTTTTGGAGGCGCCGTGGTCTTTTTAGGCCTTGTGCTCTACGTTCCGTTATTACAGGATTTGTTCCACTTCAGCAGACTCCACTGGATTGATTTAGTTGTATGCCTGGCTGCCGGGATCACAAGTATTCTGTGGTTTGAAGGATTCAAGATGATCCACAGTTCAAGTAAATGGAAGGCTCATGATGCCAGAACCACTGGCTAAAAGATCTTTGGTTTAGGGCAATTCGCATCGCTGAGAAATCTTTTGGCTTCTGTTACTTAATTCCATTATTAACGCATCGGGAGCTACGACAGAATGCTCATAGGTGATGATGTTTGTTGAAATCTAACATGCGCCTGATGAACATAGAACCGCAGAATACAGCATACTTGATATTCGGGTATCTAATTCCACTGTCAACAGGCCCAACCTAACTTATGACATTTCCCCGTCTATGGAAATCGCCAGTGCATTTTGTCCAAATTCAACCATTTTTTAACCGATCGTAAGACGATTCCGTCCCGCCTTTTTACTCTCATACAAGAGACCGTCCGCCCGTCTCAACAGGCTTTCAATAGTGTCATCATTCCGACCTAAGCATGCCCCCACGGAAATTGTGACATTCAGTTTTTCATGGCCATGCATGATGTAAGAATTCTCAACCAGGAGTCGCAACCGATTACCCAGAATCTCCATGCCTTGGCGATTGACACCGGGCAGAATCCCGACAAACTCTTCTCCACCCCATCGACCAAATACGTCAGTTGGTCTTGTAGAACCAACCAGCGTGTTCGCTACAAATGTAAGAACCCTATCTCCAATTTCATGACCATAGGCATCGTTAAAGGTTTTGAAATGATCTATGTCCATGAAAAGGAGTCCGAATGGAAGATTGTAAAGTCGATTCTCCTCAAGCCTACGTTCTATTTCCTTATCAAGGTAGTTTCTATTAGGAATTTGAGTAAGCCTGTCAAGCATCGCCATTTTTTCAAGTTCTATGATTCGGGACTCAGAGGTTCGTTGATTACTTGCTTCAAGGAACAGTTCAACACCACCTATAACATTACCTGCTCCGTCGCTGAGCGGGCTAACTCTAACAGCGACAGGGACTCTATGGCCATCTTTGTGATGCAAATACACTTTGGCCTCACGTCGCTGCCTATCCCGCATGGTATGGGCCAGAGGACACATTCCCAGGCACAAACTGTTCCCCTCATTGTCTATATGAGTAAGAATGTTCTCTGAACATGATTTACCGACCACCTCTGCGGCGCTAAAGCCGGATATGCGCTCGGCCGCCTTATTCCAACAGGTTATTATTCTGTTCGTGTTTACGACATATAGCCCCTCATGCAGGCTATCAACAATGTCAGAGAAAGAAGGAAGTTTTGTCTTCATTTGTTTTATTCCTAATGGCGCTGGGCGCCGCGATCCAATAAAAAAGAGCAATGATCCCTTAAGAATTGTCAAATCAGAGGAAAACCCAATAATTATTAACAACAGAAAATTCCATGCTTAACAAGGAAGAAAATCCATGGCAAAGAATATGGACCTTGATAAGAATCGTACTACTACAAGCCACTTGAGAGACGTCGCTGAGGAGAAACTCGGCAAGCTCCAGAATACGACACAGAATCTAGAAGAGAAAACCACTGAAGAGATCATCCACGAACTCCAGGTCCACCAAATTGAGTTGGAGATACAGACCGAGGAACTAAGGAGAGTTCAGCTCGAATTGGAAGCGTCCAAGGACAAGTACCAAGACCTTTATGAATTCGCTCCTGTTGGATACTTTACATGGTTATTGGAACGATGTTGAAAGATACATAAGCGAACATTCTGAAACCCAATTCAGCCACGTTATCTGTCCTGACTGCATGAGAAAATTGTATCCCTAGATTGCAGATGAAATTCCTGGCCCTTTTGAGACGGATCAAGAGAAATAGAAAAGATTGTTGCATACTGTTTGCGAAACTCCGATTCATAATGTTATCGTCATTGATCTCACGTGACATGACGACATTCATATTGTAGAAAAACTGGGGAGGCAAAAATGACGCAACGTTACACGATCCAGGCGGTCATTTATCCGGGGGATAATTCAGGCTACGTGGCCGAGTGTCTCAACCTGGGTGTGATCACCCAGGGTCAGACGCTGGATGAAACGGTGCAGAATCTTCGAGAAGCGATTCAGCTTCATTTGGAGGGAGAGGACCTGGCAGAAATGGGGCTGGTTTCTCACCCGCCTGTATTAGTCACGATGGAAATGGAGCCGGTACATGCCTAAACTGCGCCGTCTCTCAGGACCCGAGGTCATTCATATACTGGAAGGCTTTGGTTTCAGCGTACACGCTCAGGCAGGCAGTCACGTCAAGTTGAGACGCATTGGTCCGTACGGCCAAAAGCAGATATTGACGATTCCAAGCCACGGGGAACTCGATACCGGCACGCTGCAGGCCATTTTCCGGCAGGCGAGCAAGTACATACAGGACGATGAACTGAGACATCACTTTTACGCCAAATGATTTGAAATGCTTGTGGTATCGGCTTGAGACGCTCGGAATTTGCCTTATAAACACGCTCAGGGAGATAAAGAGGCGCCATTCGATGGATTAACGATCTAGGAATCGGAGAATCATAACGTGGAAATAGAACATCACGATAGGCCAAGACGGAGGGGTTGGGTGGCCCTCTTTGTTGTAACTACCCTGGTCATCCTCTCTCTTGGTTTCGCTTACTACACATATGAAATAGAGCGAGTCCGGCAGGAAAAGTATGACGACATAGCCGCCATCGCCAAGCTGAAAGTCGGGTCGATCCAACAGTGGCGAAAAGGGTTGCTGACAGATATTTGGGCCTTATCAACCGGGCCTTTGTGGAATAAGGCTATAAACGAGTGGTTTCGAGAGCCAACCAATGAAGCGCTCCTAAAAGGCGTGAGGGATCGTTTAATAGTTGGCAAGCGACAAGGGGGGTATGTCGACGCCCTTCTCCTGGATCCGGACGGTAAGGTGATTGTGTCCGCCAGTGGCCACCCTGAATCCCTAACCGCCATTGAAAAGAAGGCTATTGGGGAATCAATCGCATCTGGTTCTCCCGTGTTGAGTGATATGTACCGCACTCCTGACGGCGCCATATTAATCGATGCGGTTTCTCCAATTCTGGACCCTCAAGGACGAGCAATAGCCGTCGCGCTTTACAGGACCGATCCGGAATCTGTCCTGTTTCCCCTGATCCAAACCTGGCCAACTCCCAGCCAGACCGCAGAAACGCTTCTGGTCCAGAGGGATGGGAACGATGTTCTGTTTCTGAACAATCTTCGTCACAGGGCAAACACGGCTCTGTCCCTCCGTGAACCTCTTAGTCGTCTTGACCTTCCAGCCGGCCAGGCCGTATCCGGAAAGACGGGGCTATTCCAGGGGAAAGACTACCGTGGGGTGGAAGTCTTGGCGGACCTGCGCCCAATTCCGGATTCGCCCTGGTTCATGGTGGCCAAGGTGGATACCAGTGAAATCCTCGCTGAAGCTCGTTACAGAGGGGCAGTAGTTATAATCTTTTCTGCCGTCTTCATCCTTCTGACCGCCGGCCTATCCGCCTATGGGTACAGACATCGCCAGGCAAGGCTATATCAAGACCTTTACAAGTCGGAGCGAGAGCAACGGGAGGCTGAGGAGCTGTTTCGGACTACTCTGTACAGTATTGGCGACGCAGTGATAACTACTGACACCAGAGGTTTGGCGCAACGGATGAATCCAGTGGCTGAACAGCTCACGGGATGGAAGGAGTTTGAAGCTGCTGGAAAATCGCTGGATGAGGTGTTTCACATCGTAGAAGAGAAGTCTCACAAACCTGTACAGAACCCTGTAAATCGAGTTCTCTCCGAGGGAATGGTGGTCGGACTGGCGAACCATACCATACTCATATCCCGGGACGGCTCGGAACGGCCCATAGCAGACAGCGGGGCTCCAATCCGCGGCGAGGACGGGTCTATTTTGGGAGTAGTGCTAGTTTTCCGGGACCAGACTGAAGAGAAAGTCGCGGCGGAGCTTCTCAAGGAGAGTGAAGCCAGGTACAGGAGTCTGTTCGACAATATGGGCAGCGCCGTGGCCGTGTACAAAGCCGAGCAAGACGGTAAGGATTTCATCCTTGTGGATTTCAATGCGGCTGCCGAAAAGATCGACAAGATAAAAAGGGGAGAACTCATTGGTCATAGTGTCCTCAAAGTGTTTCCAGGAATCAAGGAGTTCGGCTTGTTCGAGGTATTGCAAAGAGTTTGGCGCACAGGGGAGCCCGAGCGTCATCCTTTAGCCTTGTACAAAGATGACAGGACTGAGGGTTGGAGAGACAATCACGTTTATAAACTGCCTTCTGGAGAAATAGTGGTTGTTTACAGCGATGAAACCAGACGAATCAGAGCTGAGGAGGCAGCGAGAATCACTGGGGAAAGACTGGAACTTGTGTTGAAGGGAGCCAACCTGGGCTTCTGGGACATGGATATGTCCAAGGCGCAGGCGGTTGTAAATGAGAGGGCGGCAAACATCGCCGGCTACCGATTGGATGAGATCACGCCTACACTTGACTTTTGGCGAAGTATACTCCACCCGGATGATGTATCTAGCGCCCTGGGGCCCTTTAAGGATCACCTGGCCGGCCATACATATTCTTACGATGCGGAGTACCGGGTTAAGACCAAATCGGGAGAATACAGATGGGTTTCGGCCCTGGGAAAGGTTATGGAAAGGGGCGCAGATGGAGGAGCGTTAAGGGTCACCGGCACATTCCAGGATATAACGGACCGCAAGAAGATAGAGGAGGCCTTACGTGAAAGCGAGGAGCGGTACAGGATTGTGGCGCAGTTCACGTATGACTGGGAGTATTGGGTGGATAGAGACGGAAATTTCCTGTACGTGGCGCCTTCTTGCGAACGCATAACGGGTTATTCGGCGGATGAGTTTATTGCCGACCCGGATTTAATGAATCGAATTATCCATCCGGATGATCGACCTGAAATGTTGGACCATTACAATAAAGTGAGAAAAGTAATCCCTGACTCAGTAGATGCGGAGGACTTCCGCATTGTCCGTCGAGATGGCGAAATACGGTGGATTGGTCATGTCTGCCAGCCGGTTTATGATCGAGAAGGAAAGCCATTGGGACGAAGGGGCGGGAATAGGGACATCACGAACCGGAAGCGATCCGAACTAGCCCAGAAACGTCTTTTTACAGCCATTGAACAGGCTTCCGACGCAATCTTCATCACAGACGCTCAGGGAAATATAGAATATGTCAACCCTGCTTTCGAGCGCATCACAGGATATAAGAAGGACGAGGTTCGAGGAGAGAAACCAAGCCTGTTCAGGAACGAAGGATACGACTCGGCCACTGTCCAGAACATTCTGGAGACGTTAGTTAGAGGAGAAAGCTGGGGAGGTCGTTTGGTCAAGCGACGGAAGGACGGCGACTCCTACGAAGAGGACGTCACGATAACCCCCGTTCGGGACGCCTTGGGACACATTATCAATTTTGTTGGAGTAAAAAGGGATGTGTCAAAGGAAGTCCAATTGCAGAAGCAGCTACTTCAAGCCCAGAAGATGGAAGCTGTGGGAAACCTGGCGGGAGGTATAGCCCACGATTTTAATAACCTGCTTCAAGCGGTAATGGGATATTCGGAGCTTCTTTTGGGCGGCAAAAAACAGGGAGATCCTGAAATTGATGATCTCCAAAGGATATATGACTCGGGCAAGCGTGGGGCGGATCTCGTCAAGAGCCTCCTGATGTTTAGCAGAAAGGTTCAGCCGGAGTTTTGTCCTGTTGATTTGAACAATGAAATAGTTCAGGTGCAAAAACTCCTGTCACACTCTATTCCCAAGACTATTAAGATTGATTTGCGTCTCAGCGGCGCTCTGGAAATTATCCTGGCAGATCCGTCCCAGGTGGGGCAGGTCATTATGAACCTTGGGGTAAACGCCAGGGACTCAATGCCGGATGGGGGGACGTTAACCATTGAAACGGCCAACGTGGAGTTGGACAAGGATTATTGCGCCGTTCATCTTGAGGTAAAACCCGGTCCGTACGCATTACTTACCGTGTCGGACTCCGGTCATGGAATGGACAGGCAAACTCTGACCCACATCTTCGAACCGTTCTTCACAACCAAGGAAGTCGGTAAAGGCACCGGGCTTGGGCTCGCCACGGTGTATGGTATCGTCAAGCAGCACGGCGGTCACATCACCTGTTATAGCGAGCCTGGTTTCGGGACCACATTCAAGATATACCTTCCGGCAATTCAGACTGACAAGAAATCAGAGGCGCAAACAGAAGGTGTAATCATTCCTAGGGGGACCGAAACCATTCTTCTGGTAGATGATGAAGAACCTCTAAGGAAGCTGGGCTCCAGGATTCTTAACGAATATGGTTATCGTGTGATGACAGCCTCTAATGGAAAAGAAGCCCTGGAGCTATACCAACGTGAAGACGCCAGTATATCATTGGTAATTCTCGATCTCATCATGCCTGAGATGGACGGCAATAAGTGCCTGACAGAGGTTCTTCGGGTCAACCCCAAGGCCAAGGTAGTTCTGGCCAGTGGTTATTCTGAGGTGGGAGCTGCTAGTGGCGCCATGGCCGGCGGAGCAAAGGGATTCGTGCAGAAACCGTATAACATGAGAGAGTTCTTGATTACGATTCGTGAGATCCTGGACAGGGATCTTCCTGGACCAGTTGATACGGGGGATGGCTAAAAATTTTGAAGGGGCAGGCGCTGCGGGATTTGGCAAAATTCTCAGATCGCCAGCCGGACGCCTATCTCCACCACTTGATCAGGTGGAAGACCGAAAAACGAGCTGGCGTCTGTAGCATTGCGGGACATGAGAATGAAGAGGTTAGAGCGCCAGCGCGCCATACTACTTTTTTCCGCCATGACCAGGTTTTCACGCCCGATGTAAAAACTTGTTTTTTCTGGATCTATGTCCAAACCCTGCGCTCGCGCCAAGGTCAGCACATTTTCCATCAGAGGTTCTTCCATAAAACCAAAGCGGGCCACAATGCGGTGAAATCCTCCAGGCAATTTTTCAGTCTGGACCTTTTCGAAATTAGGAACCCGGGGGATGTCCTCCACCAGAAAATGCAGCAAGACGGTTGTTTTGTGTACGACATTGTTATGCCTGATGTTCTTCGCCAGCGCAACGGGAGTAGCGTTTCGACTTCCGGTCAAGAAAACCGCATCAGCGTCGATTTTGTTGGGAGGGTGGCTAAGTAGGTCGACGACGAACTGATGAACTGGCGGCATGATTTTACGCAACTCACTGCCCACGATCTGGCGTCCCCTGGACCAGGTAATCATCAATGTGAAGAATATCCCTCCTATGGCTATAGGGAACCACGCTCCATGAAAAATTTTGCTGATGTTGGCCGCAAAAAACGAGATGTCCACCAGCAAAAATAGCCCTGATAGTGACAATGCCCAAACTAGAGGCCAACGCCATCGCTGACGAGCCACAATATAAAACAGCGTCGTGGTAATGAGCATGGTCGACGTCACAGCTACTCCGTATGCGGCGGCAAGCTTACTGGAAGATTGAAAACCGGCTACCAGCCCGACAGTGCAAACCATTAGCGTCCAATTGACTGGGGCCACATATACCTGGCCGATTTGAGTAGCGGAGGTATGCCGGATGTTCAAACGCGGCAGGAATCCCATTTGGATGGCTTGACGGGTCAGGGAGAAGGCGCCGCTGATGATGGCCTGGGAGGCGATGATTGTGGACAGGGTAGCCAATAACACCGTTGGGACTATGGCCCACGTGGGTACCATGGCATAGAACGGATGATGAGCGGCTTCCGGCCTACCCAGGAGAATGGCTCCCTGTCCGAAATAATTCAACACGAGCGCAGGGAAGACGATGGCAAACCAGGTAAGGCGAATTGGGAGTGTGCCAAAATGCCCCATATCCGCGTAGAGCGCCTCGGTTCCCGTGACTACCAAAAAGACGGCTCCCAGGACCACAAACCCGTGCGCTTTGTTGCAAATCAGAAACTGGACAGCATGCCACGGGAAAATCGCCGATAGTACCTGTGGTGTACCAGCCACCTGTACCGCTCCAGAAACAGCAAGGAAACAGAGCCAAACAAGAATTACAGGCCCGAAGAGTCTGCCTACGCGGGCCGTCCCGTGACTCTGGATAAGGAACAAGCCAAGAAGAATCGCAATGGTAATTGGGATAACATAGGCGTCAAATAGCGGGGTAACAATACCGATACCTTCCACAGCGCTCAAAACAGAAATAGCAGGAGTGATCATGCCATCCCCATACAGCAGGCAAGCCCCAAAGAGGCCCAGGACGACAACGCTAAACCGGGGTCCGCTTTGGGAGGACTGATTTTGACCGCGGACCAACGCTGTTAAGGCAAGTACACCGCCTTCCCCGTGGTTGTCCGCCCGAAAAACGAAAATCAAGTATTTCAAGCCGACAATCATTACAAGCGCCCAAAACATAAGAGACAGAATCCCCATCACATTGGCATGGTTCACCTGAATTCCGTATTCTCCGTGGAAACATTCCCGCATAGCATATATAGGACTGGTAGCGATATCACCAAAAACCACGCCGAGCGCAACTAATGACAGGCCAGCCAGGCGCTTGTTTGTAGTGGCCTGAGAGCCATCATTTTGCGGCTTTTTTTGGGTCAATTTTATCGTCTCCTCCAGCGCGAACAATAATCCCCCTGACTCTTGCCCCGTTTTGTAATCGTTTCTATATAAATGTTAATGCTGCTCGGCGATAGTCCCCTATTATAAAACCTGTTTTTTTTATATAATTGATGCGGATGTATTGATAAAAACCTGCTGAACTATTACCTTGTAGTTTCTATATGTATACTTTCCACATTTCAAGGTGTTCTTAATGCAAGACAAAGACAAGACAAAAGAACAGCTTATCAACGAATTGAATGAAATGCGCCGTAAATTTGCTAAATTTGAATCAGTCAGTGTAAATATTGCGGAACTTAAACGAACAGAAAAGGCGTTGAGGCAATCTGAGCGGAATTATAGCGTGATTTTTGAGAATTCTCCATTAGGCATGATGCGTTTTAATTCCAAGGGGATTGTGACCGACTGCAATCAAGCCTTTTTGAAAGTCACCGGCGCCACAAGAGATCAGGTTATCGACTTCAATCTACTAGTTTCCTTAGAAAATGAGGGCATAAAAAAAGCGATCCAGTCCGCCCTTTCAGGAAATATAGGAAAGTATACGGGGGAATATACATCTGTGACGGGAGGTATAACCGCATGGTTGGACGTCATTTACATTCCTGTCACCAACGAGGATGGCGTTGTTACTGAGGGGATCGCTATTGTGCAGGATATGACCGCCCGCAAGAAGACTGAGAAAGCTCTTTGGGAAAGCGAAGAGATGATGAACAGTATCCTGGCGGCCTCACCGATAGGAATAGGCTTCACAGCCTTCAACAGGACTATATTGTGGGCCAATCAGGCCTGGTTGAACCTTTTTGGCTTTGAGGACAAGAAACAGTTTTTGGGGCAAAGCACGCTAAACCTATACCCATCCGTAGAAGAATTTGAACGAGTAAAAGACGCTACCTTCCCATTTCTGGAAAAAGGGATGGTAGGCGAAACGAATGCCAAAATGATACGAAGAAATGGGGAGATTTTTGACGCTCATATACGTTTGAGCCCTCTTGATCCCCTGGACCCATCCAAGGGAGTAATTTCCGCCATAGAAGATATTTCGCCGCGGAAAAAAGCGGAGAGGGAAAAAGACGCTCTCCAGGCCCAGCTTGCGCAATCCCAGAAAATGGAAGCCATTGGCACACTTGTAGGTGGGCTGGCGCATGACTTCAATAACATGCTCCAGATCATACTTGGCTACACCCAGTTGATCATGATGGAAAAGGATGAGTCTCACGAAGATTACCCGGACCTTGAGTCAATAGTCAGAACAGTCAGGGATGGAGCGGAACTTGTTAACAAATTGCTCATGTTCGGTCGTGAAGCCCCGATTCGTCCAGTCCTTATCGACCTCAATCATCAAATAGAAAATTTGATGATTTTAATGTCTCACACTGTTCCCAAGATGGTTGATATTCAATTCAACATGACCGATGAGCCAACTACGATTCATGTGGACCCCACACAAATAGACCAGGTTATCCTTAACCTTGCCCAAAACGCATCTGAGGCCATGCCGGACGGCGGACACATCACAATTCGAACAGGAAAGGAAGTCCTGGACAATGAGTCTGTCAGGAACGCCCAACCGATAAAAGCGGGAGCGTACGTGACGCTGTCCGTATCTGACACCGGCAGTGGAATGGACGCTGAAACGCTGTCCAGGATATTTGAACCATTCTTCTCAACAAAAGAAAAAAGCTCCACAAGAGGCTCGGGGCTGGGTCTCTCGGTTGTTAAGGGCATCGTCGAACAGCACGGCGGCCATATAACCTGTGAGAGTGAAGTTGGTAAGGGGACCGAGATAAAATTATATTTCCCTGCTGTTGAAGCGCCTCGAAAATCGGCGAAAAAGACCAGGCCGAAATCCAGGCCGGGCCAAAACGGGACTATACTGGTTGTTGATGATGAACTTTCAATTGTGGATCAGGCCCGTCGTTTTCTCTCAAATGCCGGATACAAAGTTATTACCGCGAAAAACGGTAAAGAGGCCATTGAAATATATCGAGACAGAAAAGAAGAGATATCACTGGTGATTTTGGACCTCTTAATGCCGATTATGTCAGGTAACGATTGCCTGAAAGAACTGATTAGAATCGACCCGTCAGTCAACGCTATGATTTCCAGCGGTTTTTCTCCCGATAGTTTTCTCGAGGAGGAAATAGGGCGTTTGGCTAAGGGTTTTGTTCATAAACCTTATGACGTGTCCCGACTCCTTCTGGCCATCGAATCGGTTTTGAATCGCAATTAGCCACGCCGTCCGAAAAGTTCTGGATAATGATTGGAAACAGGCGACGGCGTAGCAATCCTGTGTCCTTTGAGATTAACTTTAACTACTCAGATCACGTGGATCTTTTCTCCTTCGATTCGTATCATGCCCAGGTCTTCCATCTCCTCGAGATGCAGATCAACCATCCGTTCTTCAAACAGGGGCAGAATGTCACGGGCGTATTTATGATGCCCGTAAATCGGAGCGGACTTGATTATTTCTGACCTTGACAGGCCTCTGTCAAGCATTGTCTTAATGAGTCGGCTCCGCCGGTCCATGACACCTTCATATTTGTCAACCCTCATACTTATGTCCTTAACTATAGGAAGACGGTGACCGGAGGCGATGATTCCGGGCTTGAGGTCCCGAACTTTTTGAATCGCCGATCTGAAATCCTTCAGGCTCGATTCCAGGTTCGCATACCACGGGCCAAAAGGAGTAAGATCAATGTCAAAGCTCAGCAGAATCCCACTGTCCAATTCCAGGAAACAGAAATGATCCATGGTATGTCCGGGTGTATGAATGGCCTGAAGTTTGACATGGCCAAAATCAAAAACTTGACCGTCGTCAAAGAAATCCGTCGGCTCCCGGTCCTCAAAGCCCATGGTCTTTTTTATCCACCGACGCCACCACTCAGCGTGCTCTTCATTGGTGAAAAACCTTCTCGATAAAGGTTCGAGCCTGCCATGAGTTTCAGCCCCCATCCGGGGAACATGGAGAGACGCGTCCGGAAACAGGTAATTGCCCGCTGAGTGGTCCGGGTGGCCATGAGAGTTTATTATGATGTCGATTTTATGGGCTTCTTTAATCTCCGCGAGGAGTTCGATACCACAACCTGTGTCGATCAAGGCGGAAATCTCATCCAGGACCAGGAACGAATGGGACATAGGGAATCGTCCCTTATGTTTTCCCACAATGACGAAAAGGTTATCGGTCAACCGGGAGGTTTCTAGCGCCATTCATTCTCTCCAGAATATAGATTCGGTAGCAAGGGTGCGTTTCCGAGAGGAGACAACCTTACGTTAAATTAACTTCTTGGGCAGGCTTTTGACTGGTGTTTTTGGAACAGAAGCCTTGTCACAGGAGACGCCGGCCTTGCATAGCCCCAGAATATCATTATTGACGCTGACATTACAACGAGCCGTGTTTTTCAAGGATTGTTTGTCTCACCCACGTCTATCCACTCGGCGAGCGCAGATGCGTAAGTTGGCTCCAGATGCTGATTGGAATATAGAAATACCGTTCCTATGGATGTGGTTGTCTGGGCGATATCCTGATACTCTCCCTGCTTCCCCATTTCTTTTAGATATTCAACAATTTCTTCCTGGGTGAGATCAAAAGGTGGTTCCAGGAAGATGCCAAGAGGAATCGGCCGAGGATAGATTGCTGAATTTTCTCGAACTATCTCTGCTATCAGCGAATTTTCTTCTTTCCGTACCAGGATTCCAGCGTATGTTTCGCTCAAGCTTAGTGACGAATAATATTGAGAAATCCCATTCCTGCCGGAAAGGCGCCTGATATCTTCATTTTCTGATAGCGTCAGACTGAGGGCGTCTTCCAACTGAGCCCGTTGATGGGTGGTTTCTGAATTCACGAGACCTTTTTCCACCAGTTCCGTCAAGAGTTCCTCGAATTGCGCAAGCTGACCCATTTCGCTCCTGTCACGAATCCTTTTCACCATTGTCAAACTGATTTCCTTGATTTGCTCCACGTGTCCCCCTATGGCACAAGCCCCCTCTTCGTCAGTTCATCAGCTACATCTCCAAGCCCAAGCCTGCTGTAAGCGGCGCCGGTCGGAGATCCACTTGTCCTGTCCCAACCCATCTCTTCGTAGAACATATCCATTGCCAAGTCCATGTCTCCTTTGTCCATGCGATTGGTTCCTTTCGTGAAAGGAGGGGCGCCTCCAGGATCAGTAAACACCCAATCCGGTATGGTGTCGTGTTGGGTCCTCATTTCTTTGGTCCCCATATCGCGAATTGTTATAGCCCGATGAAGTAAGAAGATACGCTCTGCGACATCATCGAGTTCCTCCCGTGACTTTTTGTCGCCGGTAGCCAGGCTGTAGAGCAGCGACTCGATGGAATCGTCACCCCGATAATTACGCTCCTTCAGGGGCGAAGCAATCCACGGCCCCATCCAGTTGCAGAGGGATAGGGAATCATGTAATTCCTTCCGAAGAAGAGACCATTTGGCCATTTTAGCCTTGTAAATGTTCATGGGCGCATAAGCCGCAATTGCGTCTACCGCATCTGGCGCCCCCCAGATCTCTGCGGCTAACTGCTTCTGAACATTGATGGGCAATCCGTTACGGGTGAAGTTCGAATGTGAATGGCACTGGGAGTCACGATTGTATTGGGTGTTGATGATTACTCCGCATTGTCCGGCGTCTTCGCTGGAGTGGTGTTTGGGATGCCCCATCTTCCAATAGGCCATCTTCGAATCTTGCTGCCAATCGTTCTCCGGAATCCCCCACCGTTCCAGGAGATAACCCGTCCCGATCCCTAACGCCGTACCCAGTTCGCCTCGCTTCTCCGCTATTCTCGTCAGAAGGTCGAAGAGAAATCTTGGATCCCCTCTCTCATATTGGTCCCATGCATAGCTCTTGAATTCGGAGGCGCCAACTTTCTCTTTTATCACTCCGCTGTAGTAGAGCTGCTGGAAATCCCGTTGCAGCTGGCCGTAATTCTCCCAAATCCCAAGATCGTCGGCCAGGTGCATGCCAACCATGCAGGCCTCAATCGCTGTCTGGCCATTTGGGCCATCAGGAAAGTTCCTGAAAAAGCCTCTGCCGAACAGCAAACCCATGCAGGTGTTCTGCCCCATCGCTGGAATGCCGTACTTTGACGCAACCGCAGGAACTTTGAGAATGGTATGACAACGAATAGGGCAACTTGAGCAACCGTTTCCCCTGACTGTGTACTGCCAGGCCTTTTCGCCTAGAAAGAACGCTGCGTTGTTACTTCGATAAGCGATCCTGTTAAGATTGTGGGGATCGCAGACCCCTGTGTCTATATTGGGATCCGCAGAGCCCCATTTCTTGCCCCTGGAACCGAGCCAGCGTGTAGGGCCGTAGTATTCCGCCCAGGGTTGAGGACCGCTCGGAACTACGTGCTGGTTGACAGCGCCCAGAATAGAAAGGTGCAATTTGACCAGCTTCTCCCATTCCTCCCTGTTTCCGGCGATTCGGACACTTCCCGTTCCGCGGACTCCAATAGCCTTAAGGTTTTTCGAGCCCATGACGGCGCCGATCCCACCCGCTGAGTGCGAGTAGGAGTTTATAACCACGGACATGGGAACCAGATTTTCACCTGATTGGCCAATGGCAGCCACCGAGGCCTCAGGCCCCATACGCTGGTTTATTTCCACGGTGGTCCGTCGTATACCCTGACCCCAGAGGTGGCGGGCGTCTTTAATTTCTACCTTACCATCCACAATCTGTACCCATACTGGATGGTCAGCCCTACCTTGAATGATGATGGCGTCAAACCCCGCATACTTAAGCTCAGCCGCAAAATGGCCGCCCATATGCCCAGTGCCGACCAGCGGCTTTGGCCAACAGGTGGGCCACAGAGTTGTGATAGCGGTACGCCCATTGCAAGGAGCGCCTGTACCGGCCAGAGGGCCAACGCCGAATATGATTTTGTTGGCCGGGTCAAAAGGTTTCACGCCTGCTGGAACTTCATCCCAAAGAACCCTGTATCCTATTCCAGTCCCTCCCAGACAATCCTTATATCTCTCTAAGGTATCTTCAGTTGAGATCCCCCCGGTTGACAAATCAATCCGTAGAACCTTTCCCGCCCATCCTCCGAAGTTGGCCATTTTTCTTGTCTCCTGTCAGTCACTTCTTATGGCAATCGTTGCAAATTTGCGCTTTGTCGGGGGAAACAACCGCTGTTGGCGCTACTCTTGGCTGCTCCTTATCAGTCAGGTCATGCCACGACACGTAGCTCAGAGCCTCCGCCGGGCAGGCTTCGACACATTTGGGATGTCCATCGCAAAGGAAACATTTAGTGGCTTTGTTTGTCTCCGAATCGAAGGATATCATTTCCCAGGGGCAAGCCCTAAGGCACATTTTGCAGCCAATGCACCTGTTGGGATCCACAACGCGGGCGTTTGTAGGGGGATGCAATACGATTGCGTCATTTGGGCAGGCGTTAGCGCACGGCACAGGATGGGGACATTGTTTGCAAAGATCCTGGATCACCAACCCATTCCCCCAAGCGCCTTGGCCGCGTCGCCCGATACGAGCGCCGTGGGATCCAAAATTCAGGTTTCGACTAACCTTAATCCTCGCAATCGTTGGAGAAGCTTTTCCGTCATTAAACTCACTGCATGCCAGTTCGCACCGTCTGCAGCCTACGCATTTGGTTGGATCTCCAATTACGAGGCCATTCGCCTGATCAATAATGATGATAGGCCCTTCTTTAGCGCCCCACGCTTCCCCGGCGGATACTGCCGCAACCATTACTCCACTAATAAAAAGGAACTGACGCCGAGATAAGCTATTGCTCAAATCAGAAAAGTTAGCAGTCCTTTCCAGAATCTCACGTTCCTCATTTTCCAGATTCATTCTAGTTTTCCTCCAAAGAACTGCAACTTCTCTCCTCAAATCCAGAAACAGGCAATACTATAGCTGTGGCAATTAGTAAGGGCATCTTAATCAAATTATCCGGAAATTGCTTCCACATTTTGCAGCGGAAGCCTCCCGCCCTCGTTATCAATCACCAAAGGCGTGAGGCCTCCACAATCGTGTTTTTGTCGTCCTGAAGATGTGATCCTCCTTGTGGGTCACATCATCCCTTTACCATGTCCTTCTCCTCCCCAAACTCCGAGTTTGTCTCTCTGCTCAGGAGTTAGAACTGCACGTACGCTCGTGCCAAACGTCCTGCGTGCCTTGATTAACTGATCTTTGAGCGCCCAGATTTCTTCTTTGTTTTTTTGGATGGCGTTTTCATCCTGATGGCTTTTCGACAGGAGTTCAAGCAATTCAATTTTTTTCTGGTCTTTCTTAGCCTTAAGAGCAAATTTCTGTTTCAGAAAATCAATTTTCAGAGAATCTATTTTCTGTTTCTCCGCTTTGGTCAGATCAGGAATTTGCGCTAATGGGCCATATTCAAACATCGTCCTCAACTGCTCACGCTGTTCAGGAGTCAAAATCTTTCGAACAGAAGTCCGAAATGCCCTGCTTTCACCAATCATTTTGTCCTTAAGGCTCCAGATTTCTTCCTTCTTCTTTTGGATAGCCTTTTCATCTACGGGACTTTTGGTGGCAAGTTCGGCTAACTCTATAGTTTCTTTGGCCTTCTGGGAACGTAGTGCCTCTATCTTTTTCAGAAATTCATTATGAATTTTGTCAAACTGGGCCTTTTGCTCCTTGGTGATGGTACCGAGTTTTGCCAGCCATGCGCCGTGCCTTTGTCCCATGTACCCTTCAGATCCAAAGCATCCACGATGACCCCAACCGTCGGCCGAGGCTATGCTTGAGCCGACCAGCAGAGCCATTACAGCAACGGATGCTATTATAGTTTTGGTTTTTATCATTTGGTCAGTTTCTCCTCTCTAAGAACTATGTACTTTGATGCTTTTGGATACCTCCAGATTCGGAAAATCCCGCGCAGGCTCAAAGGGTAATTCATTCTCTATATCAAGCCCGCATCATTGAATTCGGACACAAGATGTCGCATCTTTTCGAGTCTTTAAAAGCGAGCCGTAAGGAGAGGGTTTTTGGCGGATGACGAAATTATGCAGCGGTTCGCTGAAAATTTACTATTAATGCGAAATCCACTCCCGGGATAGAATCTGGAGGGTTCCCCTTTGCTATTATGGCGATGGCGAAATGGTCAAAGTATAATTGGTGACGCTGGCCTGGGATAGCTGACACTTGGGAACGGGTATGGCGGGACAAGCTGGCGTGTGGTCTTCCCCCTCCATTGGTGTACAAGCCAATGGAGGGGGTGCGCAATTGCAGCCAGTCCATCCCCAGCCGAAAACCCCTGGATTGTTTCTATTGCCTGTTCCAGCGCTAACGGTGACCTCTTGCCCGGAGATGGGGGCAATCTTCATGGGCCTATTGAAGCCGTTGACCAGACTAATGTCATAGGTGTCTTGCAGCCCTCCCCATTGACACCAGTTGTCAGCCAGGGTCCACTCGGCTTGTGTAACCGCGCAGCCGGTCCACGGGACTGCATCGGCGGAAATTGCGAAGCTTACTTTCTTTCTGACTTTACTCTTAAAGGTTACCACCAGGTAGGGCGATGGATTATTTGCAGCGACAGTAGTAGTGAGGATTAAAGGATTTGAGGTTATTGCCCAACCAGGAAAATCAGTGGCCAGGTCATAACCACCCGTCTCACCAACGAGGAACCCCATATAAAGTTTCACATCAGTAGTCCGTGTGTTAATGATAGTAATAGTTTGAGTGGGACATAGCGTAGCGGGGTTATCGCATGGTGGAGGGTCTGCGGAAAGTAGCGCCAACTGGGCCGTCTGAGTAGTTCGTCGCCAGTTTCTGTTGACCTTCGCTTCGGTGAGCGTTGTCATTTCCCGAGGACTCTGGAACACCGGTTTTGGCATGACAAACGGACTCTTGCCGGCCACGAGGTTCTCCAACTGAAAGCCCATATTAATGAAGGCCGCTACTGACTGGTAGGCCTGATTAGCGCTGTCATAACCGACATTATATTTAGCGACGAACATACCATCCCGGGACTTGAGTTCCGCGCCTGCGTGATAGCCATATACGTCTGAATCCATGTCAAACTTGTAACCAGTGACGCTCAATCGCAGATCAGGTCCGCCACCGTATAATTCATGGGAGTAACCAACCTGAAAATCGAAGTTTGAATTACCGAAGCCGTCTTCGCCCTCGGTCGGGGGGACGTAACCGAGATTGTTAAGCGATGAAGCGTCAAGCGCCTGCCCGTACCAATTGAAATTCAGATCAACAGCGTCATGGCCTGCAACCATAGCCGCCATCTCAACGCCTGCGCTTCCGGATGAATACCAGACGCCGGATAGCTTCGTTGTGTCGAAAAAGGAATGTAACCCGACCATGGTGTGCTTGCCGAACATCCTCCGATATCCACCACCAAGACAAAGATCCACACTGTTGTTTGGGGACCCGGGTCGGGCAATCGAAAAACTTTGGAGTTCTCCATGCGCCTCGCCGTAAACTGTGGAGTCGGCTCCAACCTTGAAAGGAAGCAGGTAGTCAACGGAGGCTGTTCCAGCCCTTATCTGCGGTCCAAAGGTATAATTGTATCCAAGTTGAAGATTGGGAATTTTCGGTAAAATACCCTGAAACATACCGCTGGAGATCGAAATGTTCTCGCTACCCCTAGGGCCTAAAAAGGAACTTCCTGGCAATCCCAGTGGATTAGACGGCGTCAAATCAGGGACGACCGACGGCCCACTCCTCCTTACGACGTCGGCAGCGCTGTATGGTGTCTGCTGAATGCCCTGGGCTATCGCCAATGAAGCGAGGCTACACACGGCAAAAGTGGCTACAGCAAAAACTTTGAAAAGTCTCTTCATGACGAGCCTCCAGCGAAAGACGGGAGCAATCGACATAAGCTTCGGCGCATCATCATGACTAAGTTCATGCCTCTTCACTAATGAGTCGTAAACGTAAGACGATCCTAGAAGTATTATCGTATTATATAATAGTAATATTAAAATATTAATTAAAAAACATCAACCAATATGTTAATAGTTGAAATCTGTCGTTCGAGCTTCATTGGAACGCAGCTTGGTAGTTATGCTCCAAATGTTTGGGCCCACTTGGACGACTAGTTAATTTCAATTAACTGATAGAAAAACGTCGATTAGTTAAGAAATATAAGTTATTCTGAAGAAACGCTGACTTTTCAATCAAACAGGTGATATTGATGCCTGATACTATTAACCTTAAATTAGCCTCATTGAAGGATGAGCTTGCTGGATTTTGTAAGCGCAATCATATTCTGAAGCTATCATTGTTCGGCTCTGCCTTAACCAAGGATTTTTCAGATAACAGCGACATTGATTTGCTTGTTCAATTCAAACCGGATCACATTCCCGGCCTCCTCGAAATCGTTGGAATGGAACAGGAGCTTTCTCAAATGTTTGGTGGAAGAAAAATAGATCTTCGGACTGCCGAGGACCTTAGTCGATATTTCAGGGCCGAGATCATTGATAGAGCCGTGTCGCAATATGAAGTCTCATGACCTCGTCAGAGTGAAACACATGATTGAAGCGGCGGATGAGGCCGTTAGTTTTGCGCGGGGTAAGAGCCGGGGGCCAAGTCACCAGCGGGAACGTGGACACGACCGCTAGAGATAGCCGACCGTAATCATGCCTTTCTACAAATTGCAGTTCACATTTCAGGTTTCACTCTCGGACCGATCCACAAAACTGGACCTTTTGGGGATATCTACAGTTAGGCCGTTTTTGTGGTAACACACATTTATCATTAGGATAATGGTTGAAAAAGAAGGCGTCCGGCGTAAACAGGTATTTTAACCTTTATCAATAATCTTCCGGATATTATCAAGGAGTTGGGGCATATCAAACGGCTTCCCGATAAAACCTCTGGCCCCTGAATCAAGCGCCTCTCCAATCTCAGCGTCCTGAGTGAATCCACTTGCCACAAGGATTCTAACATTCGGATCCATTTTCAATAATGCCCGAAGGCACTCTTTTCCGCCCATCTCCGGCATGAACAGATCCAGAATGACAAGCGATATACTTTCGTGTTCGGCGCTGTATATCTCAAGAGCCTCTCTCCCGTTTGAGGCCGTGATCACCCTATAACCGTACTCAAGGAGTATTTGATTACCAACATCCAGCACGCTCTCATCATCATCCACCAGGAGAATCGTCTCTGTACCCCCTTGAGGAGCCAGCAAATCCATTGCCTTTTCGGATTGGACTTCAGAAGCTATAGCGGGAAAATAAATCTTGAATGTCGCGCCTGATCCAGGCTCACTGTAACATGTGATGTGGCCTCCGTGCTGTTTGACAATACCGTAAACCATAGACAGACCAAGCCCGGTCCCTATGCCCGGACCTTTGGTAGTAAAGAATGGTTCGAAAATTCGTTCCATCGTCTTCTTGTCAATCCCGTGCCCCGTATCGGACACACTCAGCAAAACATAAGGGCCTGGTATGGCTTCTATATGAACCAGGCAATAGGCCTTATCAAGATTAACCGCTTTCGTCTCAATTACCAGATTGCCGCCTTCCGGCATTGCATGGCCCGCATTGACCGCGAGGTTCATAATGATCTGCTCGATCTGGGAGGCGTCGGCATTGATTAAGGTCGGGTCCTCCGTAAGCTTGAGTTCAATTTGAATCATTTTCGGGATGGTTCGGTCGAGAAGTTCACGGATATGTTTGATTTTGTCATTCAGAATCAAAGCCGTAGAAACGCTCTCGGTCTTTCTGGCGAATGTGAGCAGCCGCCGAACCAAATCAGCTCCATTCACAGCAGCCTTATTTATCGCTTTAACGCCTCGACTGAACTGATCAGGCAGAGCCGCATTCATGATAATAAGTTCAGAGTATCCCACTATAACCTGGAGCAGATTGTTGAAGTCATGGGCGATACCTCCTGCCAAAGTTCCGATCGCCTCCATTTTCTGGGCTCGCACGAGTTGATTCCGCAGATTTTTTGTCTCGGTGACATCCATTACAAACGCCAGTATTGCCGGTTGTCCTTCGTAATCAATTTTCTTGGGCCATAGAACCATGTCAAATAATTCACCGTTCTTCCTGATCCCCTCCACCTGGTAAGATGGCCTGCCGATTTCACCCTCAATATGTCTTTTGCAACGGTCAATGAAGAGTCGTTGGTGGCCTGGAGCGACAAAACGGATGATTGGCTGCCCCATGATTTGATCGTCACTTTCACAGCCAAAGATCGTGAGAAGCTCCGGATTGGCATAACAGTACTTGCTGTCCTGGAATATCGCGATACCTACGGGCGACTGCTCTATCAAGAGTCGCTTCTTTTCTTCTGATTCCCTTAACTGTTCCTCATATCTTTTTCGATCAGTAATATCACGCGAGACGTTTGCCAAATAGAGGGGTTTCCCGGTAGTCCTGTCCTTGACAAGGAAAGTCATGGCGTGAACGTCAGTGAGCCTACCTGTTTTAATATTGCGATATTGAAGGTCTCCTTCCCAACTGCCGTTATTCAGGATTGTCGGCAAAACCTGGTTCCTGGCCAGGTCCTGATAGGGGCCTGAAAAAACATCGAGAATAGAATGCTGACCAACTTCTTCAGGAGAAACGCCTATCATTGCGCTGCCGGCTTCATTTATGAAAAGCATCTGTCCATTCAGATCGGTCATATTGACCATCTCAGTGGAGTTCTCGACAATCAGGGCCAGTTTCTGTAATTCTAACTCAACCATCTTGCGATCGGTCACGTCGCGAAAGCTCCACACTCTCCCCACGACTTTCTCGGCTATCTTTTGTGGACGAGAATATCTCTCGAAGCTTTTGCCGTCCTTGAATTCGATCAGATCGAAGCTGTCTTCTTCTGGTCGCTCATACAAATATCTTACCTTCTCAAGAAAGGCCTGAGGATCTGATAGCTGATCCAGGACAATGGCGATAGCCCTGTCATCGTCCCTGGACTCGATAATGTTTTTAGGAATTTGCCACATGGTTACAAATCGCTGATTGAACGCGGCAATCTTTCCTTCGCCATCCACCACCAGAATTCCATCGGCTGACGACTCAAGGGTTGAATGGAGAAGTGAAACAGTTTTCTCAAGCCGTTGTTCAGCGTCCTTTCGGCTACTAATGTCTTTTTGAGCCATAACATAAAGGAAAACAACTGCTCCCCCAACGAGCAAACATAGGAAAAGAGCGACAAGCGCGGTTTCCCCCACCAGGGGATCGCCAATTTTTCCATAGATTGCGTTAAGGCCATACAGATAAACAATCCTCCACCCTGGGAGACTTCCAAGACCGATCTCCTGGATTAGGTAAGCTTCTCCGGAACTGTCCACAACCTGGTTACCGGCTTTTTCCTCCAGACCGGACCAATTCCACGGTCCTTTGCCAAATTGCTTTGTTTCCGCTATCTCTGAAACTTTATCGGGCGCGGCGTCCCACAAAAGCTTCAAAGTCAAGTCCTCACCGCTGGAAGCGAAAATAATCCCACTGCTGTGCGCCAACAAGGCAATTCCGGATTTCTTGCGGGAGAGGACCCGGTCCAGGTCCCGGGTCGACGCCTTGATTACCGCCACTCCAATGGGAAGGCCTCCCTCTGGGAGATAAACTGGATGGCTGAAATAAATCCCTCGTGTCCCTGATGTGACTCCGACAGCAAAGTATGTGCCTGGTTTGCCTTCTATCGCATCAGCAAAATACGGACGAAAAGCATAATTGTGCCCAACAAAACTGTCCCTGTTTTTCCGGTTGCTGGACGCAATGGTTTTGCCTGAGCCATCCATCAGATAACAGACGTCGTAGGAAAGACCTCTTGCGAAATGGTCCAGGATCCGGTCGGCTTCAACGATAGACGCATGATCCTGGTTCAGTATTGCTTCCTGAAGCCGTTCAAACCGGGCCATGACCCGGATCTGGTTTTGATTCTCGGATATTAGTCTATCGATATCGTCCTTCAATTCATTGCTTGTTCCGGCAAGTTCCCTTTCAGTTTCTGTGACAGCGGCTTTTTGAGCGGCATGATAGTAGAGATATCCACCCGTAGCCGTGGATAGCAGCGAGATCAGGGCCAATATCAGGACAATTGTTCTTGAGTTCATGCGGAATCCATTTTCCAGTCGATGCCCACAGCGGAACGTACCGAAGTCAAGAGTTCAGCCATACCAAAAGGCTTATGGATAAACCCCCTCTATATCTTTTAGCGCTTCTCCAGAGGGCCAAGAATTTCATTAGCTTGCTCTGGGTATAATTCTCTCATACAGTCAGGGCAAATGCTGTGGCTGAATTGGGCTTCGGGATTCTTGATAAAATAATGCTCAATAGGATGCCAGTTATCTTCGGCGTCTCTAATGCTTTTACAGCTTGCGCAGATTGGGACTATACCCCTTAACGCCTGAAGCTCCATCAAGTAGTCTGTCAGTCGCCTGTTCTTATCACCCAGGATTTGATTCATATAAATCACCTCAAGATGCGAAAATTCAGCATAAGCTTCTCAACATTTATTGAGATTCAGTCCGAAACCTTATCCTGGATGTGAATCAATATTCGTGCCCTGCTTGTATGTCCGCAGCCCGAGACTGAGCAAAGAATATCGGATCTCTTGTTACCCTTTTACTCTTCATCAATAATCTTCCGGATCATTTCCAGGAGTTGGGGTATGTCAAACGGCTTGGCGATAAAGTCCATAGCCCCCGCGACCCTCAAATCCTCGGCCATCCCCGGCTTGGGCTGTCCGCTGGCAATAAGAACCCTAACATTCGGATCCATGTTCCGTAAGGCCTCAAGACAATGTTTTCCATCCATGCCCGGCATTATGAGGTCCAGAATGACCAGTCTGATTTCCGCCCGATGTTTTTCATATAATTCTAGTGCGTCTTTACCATTTGAAGCGGCAATCGCCCTGTAATTGGCGAGATTCAAGAGGCGTGAAGTTATTTGAGGAGGTTGGGTTCGTCGTCAACCAGCGAGTATGGTTTCACCTGTCCCCTCGGTGGTTCATTCTTCTCAAAATATTGGTCTTCAGAGACTTCCGCTATTGCCGGGAAATAGATCCTGAATGTCGGCTCCTAGAGACGGTTCGCTTTCACAAATGATCTTTCCTCCATGATTTTCTACAATTCCATAAACAACAGAGAGCCCAAGCCCCGTTCCTTTGTCCGGTTCCTTGGTGGTAAAAAAGGGTTCAAAAATATGCTTTAGCGTCTCGTGGTCCATACCCTTCCCGGTATCTGCCACTGAAAGCAGAACGTATCGGCCAGGCTTGTGTCAGGGTAGGGACCGGCAGAACTCTCAGTCCAACACTGTGTTCTGCGTTTGTATGAACAGTTTGCCACCATCCAGCATGGCGTCTCTGGCGTTGACGGCAAGGTTCATCAATATCTGGTCAATCTGATTCTTGTCACCGTTTATGGTCCAAAGATCATCGGCCAATGAAGAGATCTATTTCGATCATTTTGGGAATAATGGGGACCAGGATGGAGCCAGCCCTGCAACGAGCTTGTTCAGCGCAATCGGTTGGAGTTTGCCGGCGTCTTCCTGCTGAACACCATCATCCCTTTAATCAGTTCAGCGCTACTATCAACGGTTTGCTTTATTACTTCCAGATCAGGTTTTATGCTCTCCGCCACGTCTTTGTTGAAAAGAATCAAATCCAGGTAACCACCAATAATCTGGAGCTTATTGTTAAAGTCATGAGCAAATCCTCCAGCAAGCGTTCCGATGGCCTCCATTTTCTGGGCTTGGAACAGTTGTTCCTGAAGCGCAAGCTGTTTGGTTACATCGTGTTTGACCGCCACAAAGTTGGTCAGAGTTCCCTGACTTGTCGTAAATAGGAGAAATGCTGGCGTCTTCATGGTATTCCGTCCCGTCCTTTCTCTTGTTGATGAACCTCCCTGACCATACTTTGCCTGTAGTTAATGGTGCCCCAGAGAGTCGTCATAAAAATTTCTCGTTATGTTTGTCGGTTTTGAAGATAGCTGGGTTTCTGGCCGATTAGTTCATCTCGACTGTAGCCGGTAATTGTCTCCTCAGCCGGATTGGCGTATTGAATTATCCCCTAAGGGTCAGTAATGACGATACCCTCCGCAGCCTGCTCAATAGCGGTGGATAGACGTTTCCGATCTGACTCAGCAATCTTGCGCTCCGTTATGTCCAAGAAGGAGCCAACGACCTGTGGTTCTTCTCCCTCTTCCACTCGCATCAGCCCGCGTACTCGTCCAAAGGCGCTTGCCGGTCGTGGTTATGATCTCTGCCTCTATCGCGAATGGCTCCCCTTGTTTCTATGGTTTTGGCTATAGCTTCCTTGAGGATGGACCGATAAGGTAGAGTGTAAAACTCCAATCCTTCATCCAGTCCCGGTTGATAATCCTTTGGGGCTTCGCAAATGTCGTATACGCCTTCAGTCCAGTACAGTCTGTCAGTGAATGGATTGGCTTTCCATCCACCTGTGCGAGCTATTTTCTCGGATTGACGCAAAAACCGTTCGCTTCTCTCAGGGTGTTCTCTGAACGTTTGCGTTCGGTGATATCGAGAATCACGCCGATCATTCCGATAACATTGCCTTGGGAATCTTCAAACGTGGACTTGTGGAAAACCACATCGTGAACAACCCCATTGGCGTTAGTGAGTTGAGATTCATAAATCTGGACACCAGGATTATTAAAGAGTTCGAGATCTGTTGCATGAAAGATTTCCGCAAATTCGCCCGGATACATGTCGAACACACTTTTACCGACAAGCTCCTCTTCCTTCTGGCCGAAGAACTCTTCGAACGACTTGTTGAAACCTGTGTAGTGGCCATCGGTGTCCTTGTAGAATATAGGCGCAGGAATAGCGTTCAGAAGCGTGTTGAGAAATGCGGTAGTCTCGTTTAATGACTTCTCTGCCTCTTTGCGCCTTGTAATGTCGTGAAGTATAGAAAGTTTTGAAATTGACCCATCTGAGTTTCTAATTGGCGTTTCAAAAATATCATAAGTCTTGCCGGTGTTAACCGAGGTTCTCTCCCATATTAAAGATTCACCGTTAAAGACCGGTCGATTCTTACACCAAGGGCATGGTTCAGTAAGACCGGCGAGATAATCAAAGCATTTTCTTCCTGCTATATCACCACGTTCAGACGCTAAAGCCGGGTTGAGGTATTCTATATCGTAATTGGTGTTAAGGATATAAACACCATCGACCATATGGTCGAGTATACTTTTGAGCTTGTCCTTTTCGCCTCGAAGGCTTTCCTCCGCCCGTTTGCGGTCAGTAATATCAGTTGCGGAAAAGACAACCCCCATGGACAAATCACCGGGTACAATCGCTGAAGAACTCAGAAGGATGTCAATTAACGTACCATCCTTGCGCTTCCAGCGAGTCTCAACTTCCCCTATGCCTCTGACTTTGATTTGTTCGTATTTAACTGTTCCGACTCTATTGAACTCCTCACCACTCTCGTAAAGAATCCTGGCGCTTCGCCCCATCAAATCAGCCGTAGAGTAGCCTGTCATTAGCGACAGACGCTCATTTATCCAGTCAAATATCCTATTCCTTACTAATCCAATACCTATCGGAACCGCCTGAAGCACCGTCCTGAGAGTGGCCTGGCTTTCTCTTAAATCCCCTTCCGTCAATTTACGCTCGGTGATGTCGGTAAACATGGCGAATGAGCCATTGAATGCGCCGTCTTTATCCACAATCGCCGTAGCAGACACCAGTGTCCAGAGCGTTGTTCCGTCTTTTCGTCGGAATCGCCTTTCATAGGAGCCGACTTCACCGTTGTGTCGATCTCCCATTTTAGTCTTGTGGTCATCGAGATCATCTGCAAACATAAAATCTTCGACTTTCCTGCCGATGATTTCTTCAGCGCCATAACCGAGCATCTCAGCCATCTTTTTATTGACCGAGACGGTATTATACGCCCCATCCATAGTCCAGAAACCTTCGTTGGCGGTCTCCACAAATCGTTTGTATTTCTGCTCGCTTTTACTTAGATCTTCTTCGGCCGTTTTGAGGCTGGTGATGTCACTGACCACCATATGAATCATATACTCGCCATTATTCTCCCCTTTCAGTTCCGCAGGTAATGCTGCGCAAACGCTTTCGAGATGGGCAAAGACCATTGAACCGGATTCAGTATTAAGCCATATATCAAGACGTTGAGTCGCCCCGTCTATAAGAGCTCCAACAATATGCAGATACCACTGTTGGAGATTCTCAGGACTCACGAAGTGTGAAAAACCTCGCCCGATCAATTTTTCGCGTGGGATACCGAGGAGCGCAGCCCCGGTCAGATTGACCTCCTGAATGATCCCCTTGCGAGTCAATGTAAAGTATCCGGTAGGAGCGAAATGATATAGATCTTGGTACTTGTCTTTGGATTGTTCTAATTCCAGTTGAACTCTTTTGAGTTCCTCGTTCTGCATCTCAAGTTCAATCTGATGGACCTGGAGTTCGTGAATGATCTCTTCTTGGGTCTTATCCTTAACTTCCGGCATCTTGTCCGAAGACTTGCCGAGTTTCTCCTCAGCGGAGTGTCTCAGTCCGTCTACGCTATTAGTGCTCTCGTCCAAATATCTGTTTTCCATTATAAGTTTGAATCCTTAGAAACGCTCTGAAAGAGCGATCCCTAGCAACCTCTCCAATTCAGCCTCAAGGTCTTCCATTTTGTAGGGCTTGTGCAAAACACCAGCAGGACGTTGCCCTGAAAAGCTCTGCAGTACGATATCCTCAGCATAGCCGCTGCTAAGGATGACCTTGACATCCGGCTTGATCCGTATGAGTTCCCCAAACGCCTCAACTCCATTCATATTTGGCATTGCGAAGTCGAGCATCACAAGATCAATTTGGTTCGAGCGGTCTCGGAAGAGGTTGACGCCTTCTTCTCCATCCATAGCGACAATCGTAACTCCCGCGTCGTCAATTTTCCAGACAATAATTTCGTGGTATCCTTGTCATTTCGCTCATTGGTCTTGTCGTTGATTTTCGGGGTGGCAGCAAAGTAGAGTTCATTTCGTGTGTCGTCCAGCCTGGAACATCTTGGATTCCGCATGGGAGGCAGATCCGATACAAAGTTATCTCATGGGTCATCTCAATACAACCGCAGACGTGTTCCTCACCGAACTGTTAGCGTCGGGTTGCTAAGATTGAAGCGCCGATATTAGGAAATTAGTCCTGGGCGGGACTGACCCGCCCTAATGAACGAATATCACATTTTGTCCGTCAATGTTTAAATAAGTTGGGGTGGCTTATCGTCTCAACAGAAAAACTTCAAAAGTCAGTCCTCACTGCCTACAACTACCTGACCGCTACCGTAAGTGACCCCCTGGAGATTTCCTTCGGACAGAAAGGCGCTGTAATTGTCGATGAGCCTCTGCACAACCGCAGCGGCCAAACGTTTGTAAAAAAGCGCGGCATCTCGTGGATGGCTCTCAAGTATCTGATTCAGGTTCTTTTTCGAGATCTTAGCCACTTTGGTGCGGATGACACACTTGGCAGTAGTCGTGTAAGATCCACGTCCAACCATGCTTGACCACCCAAAGACTTCACCAGCACGGTTAACCGTATAGTCGATTTGGGCGTCCTTACCGATTGAAAGTTGTACCCTCCCGTCCACCAGGCTGTAAAAGTAAGTGGCCGCGTCTTTGTCAGTGTAGATTACGGTCCCTTCGTTGTAGGATTCCGCAATTGCGGCCTTTGAGATTTCGTTCAAGGCCTCTCGGCTGAGTCCATTAAAAAGATCGGTATTTTGTATGATCATGACACAATTTCCTTTCTCTGAGTCCGGACAAATTCGGGCTCACATGAATCCGGTTTCGTCCCGTTTAGGAGTCCAATAACAGGCAATGACGTGGTGATAAACAAGTCGCTCCGGTTTGCGTAAAAATCGTTGGAATCCGTAGCATCCAGGCGCACTAACAGCAATGTCTGTAAATTAGTGAGAAGCAACAATTGTGCCGATACCGAGAGACGCTGTATAGGCTCTTTTCAGCATCGGAAAAGGATTGGGCGGGTATTGCATGTCAGGTTTTCTGACAGTTTGTCAAAACTCAAACCTCTAGGCAGGATCACTCTTCATCAATAATCTTCGGTATTTTATCAGCCATGAGTCAATATCCTTGTAAACACCACGGCCAGATGCCTGTGCTGGAAAATGGGGACTGGTGTTCATGGTTTCAATGAACTCGAAATTGTTGGAATGGAACAGGAACTTTCCCAAATGTTTGGCGGAAGAGAAATAGATCTTCGGACGGCCGAGGACCTTAGTCCATATTTCAGGGCCGAGATCATTGATAGGGCCGTGTCGCAATATGAAATCTCATGACCTCATCAGAGTGAAACACATGATTGAAGCGGCGGATGGAGCCATAAGATGGTTATGGGTTCGGACGGGCGCGGCGCATGTCATCTCGAGCGAGCCTTGCGACAAGATCTTTCCCGGCCGCTTTGGGGGAAGTCAGGGGTGTGGAGTTATTGCTATTGTCGTGATTTGATCTTTTTCTATTTAAATCAGAAATAGATCCTCCCCGTATATTAATCATCATGTGTCGTGACTTTCCCCTACAACTGACAACGCTCGTAGATATAAGGGTTCATCAATCCAAAATCCGCCCGGTTCTCGTAATTTGTCGAGTTCTGCCTTCAATGAAGCTATATAGCCATACCGCTTTGAACGAATAAGGATACCAATGACTCCAGTCTTTGCCAAGCCGTACAAATCTGCAATCCTGCGAGCCTCCCATTCATCCAACAAGATTAGGTCTGCCTGTCTTTCAACAGCCAAGGCAATGGCCTCAGCTTCTCCATCATCCAATTCACGTTTTAATAACCGCAATAGCGCATCATTTGTGGGGGCTACAACATCTATCCAACCCTCTTTACGTGCTTTGGACACTTCGGATGCCCCAAACCGCCCACCGCCCCTTTCAACAACTTCGGTCCAGACAATCGGTGTAATGGTAATCCTGCCGAATATCTTTTCCAACAGAATTAGTTGACCTGTCCTTGTCAAATGGATCAAGACTGAAGAATCACTTATCACCCAACGCATACAGAATATCCTCTTCCAGATCAGCCTCGGTATAATGCCTTGAAATTTGACGTTCGCCCAGCAACTCATCAAATTCCCAATTAGTCAATTGCGCCAGCATTCGCGCTTTCCCGAATGAAAGCGTTCCGCGTTTATATAAAGCTAATGCAAGCTCCTTTAGAAATTCTTGTTCGATCTCATCCGGCGGCAACTTGACGGCGGCTACAACCTCGCCAGGGATATCTAGTGTAATTCTTGAAGTGTCCATTTTATGGTCTCCCGTAGCCAATTAAATCTATCTCCCTGCCGACTTTCTGTTCCCGAGATGACACTCGTTCGGCGTTTGGGGGTGTTTTTTCCTAAATGCCACTATAAACGGATCATTACCGGCAGTTGAATTGAGAAAATTAACATCGGACTCAGACCAATTTTTCCTAGTCTCACATTCCTGCCTCAGAATTGTCTGAGTTTCTCGTTTCATTTCACAACTGTCAAGTATGGCATGTCATGGAGTATCCTGGAACTGTCTCTGCAATGTTCCGGAAATTTCTCAAATTGTAAATATGTGCATTCCGCTTGCATGTTCTCTCGAGCGAGCCTTGCGATGAGAGATTTCTCCGGGCTGCTATCGATTCTCCCAAAGGTCGGAATGACATGCCCCTGATTCCCTGGCATGGTCAGAAACAAGGCTAACCGGTCAACTCGGGCCGACGTAGTCCACTCAAGTCGCTGGCGTGTCAGTGACATCTTCGATCGCCAGTAGTACCAAAAGGCCCTTACCCGACGTTTGCGATATTCGTCTTCCGTTAAGCAGCATTTTCCTTTGGCCGATGCTCGGAAAGTCGTGATTCACCACAACTTTTTCAAAGGTTGTGTTATGCGTCAAAACATTGTCCAGTAATTCCCGTAACGACGGAATGTCCCACTGACGTTCGCCGATTTCATAGAAACGCCGGCCAACAGTATCTTGTGAAGTAACATGGAAAGCGCTGTAAAAGGAACGGTTGGCCGAGACAACCTCCAGCCTGTCATCCATTATGACTAGAGGTTGAGTTATTGTGTCGACTATACATTCAGAATATTCGCGAGCCGACTGAGCCGCTTCCTGCGCCTGTTTTATGTCGGTAATATCCGTGAATGTCAGCACCACCCCTTCGATTACATTATCTAGCGTTCTATAAGGCAATATCCGGGCGAGAAACCACTTGCGATCAATAGTCTTAACTTCCTTTACTATGGGCACGAGCGAATCCAGGACCGTTTGAGCGTCGGCAACCAGGTCTTCTCCCTCGACATTTGACTTGATGTCGGATAACTGGCGCCGAGAGTCTGTCGGGACCAGGCGGTACAGCGCAGCGGCTTCCCGGGTGAAACGTTTTATGGCAAGGTCTTCGTCGAGAAAGATAGTACCGATATTAGTATTATCGAGAAGATTCTTCATGTCATTCTGCATCCCGGCGAGTTGTTCTATTTTTGCCTGCAATTCAGAATTGACTGTTACCAGTTCTTCATTTACCGATTGAAGTTCTTCTTTTGAGGTCTCGAGTTCTTCGTTTGTGGATTGCAATTCTTCATTGGTGGATTGAAGCTCTTCGTTAGTTGATTTGAGTTCCTCGTTTGCGGCTTGAAGCTCCTCTATGGACGCTTGAAGGTTCTCTTTTGTATATAGTAGTTCCTGTTCAAGTTCCTCCGCCCGTTTAGACTCTCCAGGTTTTGCCGAGGGCTTGGTCCTGGATCGTTTCCCCTTTGCCGGAGGGGCCACATCTTCGAACGACACGATCAAGTATCCCATAGGCGAACCTTGATCAGCTAATGGTCTTACAGTGACGTTCACACCCTGGACGCCGCCATTGGTCCTGACCGGAACAGCGGCGCAGGTTAGCTGTTTTTTTTGTGTAGCCGCAGTCAGGATAGCTGTCCTCAATTCCAACTGAAGCCCTTCTCTGGCCATTTCTATAACATTTAGACTGGCCTGACCCGGAGCTGGCCGCAGGTATTTACCAGTGTCACCATTGACAAACAGAATGTTACCCTTTTCGTCGGTTATCACAGAGGGAGGGGCGTAATACTGGAGCAGAGCCTTCTTGGCGAGTTCAGCGAAGTTGATGTCCTTGCTCTTTTTCAGTGTCTCGTCCAACCCGGCGTGGGGTTGGTCACGGGTCCAGGACAGCCCGTCTCTCATCACTCTCGCTCCGGTGTTCATCGATTCCTTCGCCATATAGAACTTCCATTTCTTGCTGACCGGCGCAAAGAGATCAGGCTGGTTACCAATACTTTCAGAAGGGCTTAGGAACAGGAATCCGCCCGGTTTTAGGGCATAATGAAAGGTTGGGATAAGCCGGTTTTGAAGTTCTGGCTCAAGGTATATGAGCAGGTTTCTGCAACTGACAAGATCGAGTTTGGTAAATGGGGGATCTTTGATGACATTCTGTGACGCAAAGACGATCATCTCGCGGATGTCCTTCTTCACACGGTAGCCCGCCTCTTCCTTAACGAAAAACCTTTTTAATCTTTCATGGGAAACATCTATGGATATGTTGGGCGGATACGCCCCGGAGCGTGCTACAGCGATCGCGTCATCATCAATATCTGTGCTATAAATCTGGACTTTGAATTCCTGCCTGGAATCATCCATGTATTCCCTGAAAATCATTGCGATCGAGTAGGCTTCTTCGCCTGTCGCGCATCCTGCTACCCAGATCCTGAACACATAATTCTCCGGTTTGTGATCGAAGAGTTTGGGGAGAATGTCGGACTTTAGGGTTGCAAACGCCTCAGGCTCCCTGAAAAAACTTGTCACGTTTATGAGAAGTTCCTTGAAGAGGAGGCTAACTTCTTCCGCATGCTCCTGAAGGTAACGAGCATAGACGGCAGTGTCACTTATGCCGTGAGTAATCATTCGGCGTTCTATCCGACGTCTGATGGTGTTTTGTTTATATAATGAGAAGTCATGGCCTGTCCTGGTTCTCAGTACCGCCACAATCTTGTTGAGAGCGTTTGTAACAGGAGGCGCATAAGGTTCCGGTTTAATCCCTTTTTCGAAAAGTGTCTTCACATAGGTCGTCAACTGTTCCGGCATTTTTTCAACAGGTAAAATATATGTGGCCAGACCACTATGTACCGCGCTACCGGGCATGCCGTCATATTTGGCGGTGGTGGGATCCTGGACGAAAGAGACACCGCCTGCTCCGTGAATAGCCCTTAGCCCGAAGGTACCGTCGGTTCCACTGCCTGAGAGAATGACACAGATAGCCCTTTCTCCCTGGTCTTCGGCCAGGGACCGAAAGAATGAATCAATCAGCATCCGTTGTCCTCGGGGCGCTTCGGGCACGCTGACAAAGAGGGCGCCATGAAATATTGTCATGTCGCGGTTGGGCGGGATGACATAAACATGGTTCGGAAGCGTCGGCGTCTGGTCCTGAGCCTCCTCAACCGGCATCGATGTGATGCGCTGAAGGATCTCGGTAAGCATGCTCGCATGACCCGGATCAAGGTGCGGTACCAGAACAAAAGCCATTCCACTATCTGGGGGCATGAAACGAAAGAATTGCTCAAAGGCCTCGAGGCCCCCCGCCGAAGCGCCTATCCCGATTATTGGAAAGCTGGCGTCTGGCTGGTCTTTCCCCTTTGCTTCCAGGGACACTTTAGACTTTTTGTCACTGATCTTTTTGATGGGCATGATGTTCTCCAGGACGCCGCAGGCGGTCCAGATTCTTGTCGCCAAACCGTCTATGGCAGGAACGCCGATACTTTTCAAGTTATTCATTGGGAATATCAGTCTATTAACGCAAAAAGCCCAATGCTGTAGATTGTCACAAAGGTCCTGTTTACACAATATCTTTGAGCGAATAGCTGGCGCTTCGACCGCCGGGGGTGTTTCTGGTTAATACATCTCGCCGAATAAGATCGTCTATATCGCGAAGGGCTGTGTCCTGGGAGCATTTTCCAAGTTTCGCCCATTTGGAAGATGTGAGCTTGCCTTGAAAACCGTCAATTAGCTGATTTAGAACGATGCGCTGTCGGACATTGAAACTTTCGCCCGAATGCGTTTCCCAAAAACGGGCCTTCTTAAGCACGGTCCCTAAAGTTGTTTCAGCGCCATCCAGGGCAGCGTCAAGACAACCAACAAACCATTCCAGCCAGTTCGTGATGTCGAGATCACCCTTTTGGGCCGCTTCAAGGACATCGTAATATGCGCTTCGTTCCCTTCGGATTTGAGCGGACATGCTATAAAAGCGCTGAGGACTTTTTTCCGAACATGCGAGCGTCTGATCGGTAATTGCCCTGGCAATCCGCCCGTTGCCATCGTCAAAAGGATGGATGGTAACAAACCAAAGATGAGCCACTCCAGCCTTAAGCAACATTTCCACATCTGTCTCAGAGTTGTACCATTCAAGAAAGGTATCTATTTCCTTCTTGACACGCTTTGCTGGAGGAGCCTGGAAGTGTAGCCGTTCGCGGCCGAAGGGCCCAGAGATGACTTGCATAGGACCTGACTGGTCGTTCCGCCATCCCCCCACGGTGATTTTGGCCATCCCGCTACGGCCTGTCGGAAACAAGGCCGAGTGCCACGCAAAGAGCCGCTCCTCAGTCAGTGGAATGTCGTAACATTGGGTGGCGTCAAGGACCATTTCGACTACGCCATCAACGTAACGATCGGCGTGGGTGAAGCCACCGATATCCATCCCTAGCCTGCGGGCTATCGAGGAGCGGACCTGTTGACTGTCGAGGAATTCCCCCTCGATCTCGCTCGACTTTACCACATCTTCGGTTAGGGTTTCTAAGGACGCCTCGGCCCGTAGTTTGAAGCCAATTCCCTCCATTCGTCCGATCAACCGACCCTGTTTGTGGGATACCAAGGCGAGGGATTTGGATAATCTCTTGTCATTCCATCGGAAATGAGGCCAGTCTTTTAATTCGTAGATGTACATAGCTAATCTCCGCAGCTTATGCGGAGATTATACTGGCTATTCGCCGCAGCCGCAATAGTTCACTTTGCAAACGGCTCCCCCAGAAGGTCCATGGCCCGGGCTTGCTTCAAATCCTCTGTTATGCCCAGCGTTGAATGTCCGATGGCGATAAGGACCCTGACTTTTGGGTCGATATTCCGTAAAGTTTCAAGACACCGTTTCCCATCGATTCCCGGCATTACAAGATCCAGGATGACTAGTCCAATTTTGTCCCGATTTTCTTCATATAATTGTAAAGCGCCTTACCGTTTGAAGCGGCAATCAGCTCGTAATTGGCGTGTTATAATTGACGTGAGGTTAATTCAAGAAAACTGGGCTCATCATCAACCGCGAGTATGGTGGTGTCCTGCGTCGTGAGCGCTTCTTTCTTTTCAGAAGATTGTTCTCCAGAAACTTCTTATATTGCTGGAAAATAAATTCTGAACGTTGTGCCTGCGGAGGGTTCGCTATCACAAATGATCTTACCGCAATGCTTTTCTACAATTCCATAAACAACAGAGAGCCCGAGTCCTGTTCCTTTGCCCTGTTCCTTGGTTGTGAAGAAAGGTTCAAAAATATGCTTTACTGTCTCGTGGTCCATACCCTTACCGGTATCAGTCACTGAGAGCAGAACGTGTCGGCCGGGTTTTGTGTTAGGGTAGGGACGGCAGAACTCCTCATCCAATATGGTGTTTTGGGTTTGTATGGACAGTTTGCCACCATCAGGCATGGCGTCCCTGGCGTTTATAGCAAGGTTCATCAAAATCTGGTCAATTTGAGAGGGAGAGGCGTTTATAGTCCAAAGGTCACTGACTTCGACAAGGTCAATTTCTATACTCTTGGGCATAACCGGGACCAGCATAGCGCGAAGCTGCATGACAATGCTGTTTAGGTTTAACGGTTCGAGCCTGACGCTTGTCTTCCTACTAAACACCATCATCCCGTTAATCAGTTCAGCGCTATCATTGACAGCTTGCTGTATTACTTCGATGTCTGCTTTTACGGTCTGCGGCAAATCTTTCTCAGAGAGAACCAACTCTACGTAACCATTGATAACCTGGAGCTTGTTGTTGAAGTCATGAGCGAATCCGCCAGCAAGTGTCCCAATGGCCTCCATCTTCTGGGCCTGGAACAGTTGTTCCTGAAGCTCAACATGTTTGGTTACGTTGTGTTTTACGCTCACGAAGTTCGTCAGGTTTCCTGACTTATCGTAAACTGGGGAGATGGTCGCGTCTTCATGGTATTTAGTCCCATCTTTTCTCTTGTTGACAAACCTCCCGGACCATACATTCCCAGCGTTTATGGTTGCCCACATGTTCGTGTAAAAATCCTCAGGGTGGCCATCACTCTTAAAAATATTGGGTGTTCGTCCGAGAAGTTCATCGCTGGTATATCCACTTTGGATCTCCTGCGCAGGGTTGACGTATTGAATTATCCCATCGGGATCAGTAATGATGACCGCCTCCGCAGCCTGCTCAATAGCGGTGGCCAACCGTCTTTGCGCTTCCTCCGCCTTTCGTTCGGCGGTGATGTCCACAAACATGGCCCGTGTTCCGACCACCTGTCCGGAGTAATCGGTTTCGGGCATAGTGTACAAGAGTGTTTGGACAATTCTGCCGTCTCGCGTGACTAGTTGCCGTTCTCCCATTACGTATTCGCCTGTAAGAGCCCGTGCGTAGCCACCACCATCAAGAAGTCGAGCCCGTGACTCAGAGCGAATAAAACTCCGCCAGGGGTTTTCCAATTACATTCTGCCGGGTGAACCCCATGGCACGGAGGAACAATTTGTTGCAGTCGCTGATGAAAGGGATACCCCGCTCATTCCGAGTGATCACATACATCAAGGGCGCATCCTGAAACAGTTTTTGATATTTCTCCTCGCTTTGTCGCAACTGTTCCTCTGTTTTTTTGCGATCGGTGATGTCAGTGGCGACACCAATGTTCAAGTAGCATTTCCCCTTATCATTCAGAACAGGAAAGCCGCGATCTTCAATCCAGCGAATCGATCCGTCAGGCCGAACGATTTGATAGATAGAGTTCCATGAGGTCAATTGTGACCTGGCCTTATCCATGACATCCATTACCCGGTCCCGGTCATCCGGGTGAATAGCGTCCACAAATGACCTTGGAGATTCATAAAGGCTTTCACAACTTCGACCCCAGATCGTTTCATAAGCCGGACTGACGTAGAGCATTTTGTCTATGTCTGGCGTGGCCATCCAAAAGCAGTCATGAATTGTTTCGGCGATGAGACGGTACCGTTTTACAGCTTCTGCTAGCGCCTCCTCTGATCGCTTTCGTTCCGTGATGTCTTCGTAGATCCCCAGCACACCAATGATTTGTCCCTGTCTGTCCCGGTACGGCACTTTTGTGGTATGCGCCCATCTAACTTGACCATCGAGTTGATAGGTTTCTTCAATGTCTGTAGTCACGCCAGTAGCCATACAAGCCTGATCGTTGGCACGGTAAGCTTCGGCCAGTTCTGGGGTATGGAACGAGAAATCATCCTTGCCTACGATCTGTTCCGGGGTGACACCCCGGTCTGATGCGTAATTTTCGTTGCATGACAGATAGACCAAATCGCTGTTTTTGATGAAAATGCGTTGCGGCAGATGTTCAATAAGACTGCGATGGCGCTCTTCAGTCTCACGCAGCGCCTCCTCCGCGGCAATACGTGATTCCTGGTCCAGAAAAAGGAGACAAATCAGCCATGTGGCCGCTGGAAAGATCAACAGGACCGGAACAGCCATGTGTTCGAGAGATTTGAGCATGGCCTCCTTAGGAAGCGCCAGCGTGAGTAAGAGCACCCCCACATGCACCAACAGACCAAACCCAAACAAGTAGAGGTTTCGAGTCAACCCTGGATAGAGGGGACGGAGATAATAGAAAGCCACTCCAAGCCCCGCTGATTCCACAATTGAACTGACCCCCATAATCACCCCAGGACCACCCAGCCAGAGCCGATATGCAACACTCATAATAGCGGCCATTCCCGCTATGACAGGACCGCCAAAAAACCCAGCGACACTGAGAACTATCGAACGCCCATCAAAGATGACCCCAGGCATGAGATGAACCGGTGTCATCATCCCTACCAGCGCAACACAGCCAAAGAGAAAACCGGAGAAGACCTGAGACGTAAGCGTGCGCTTGTTCCAACGACGTAATATCTGGCCGTGAATTACGACAAGAGACACTAGCAAACCTACGTTTTGAACTAGCTCCAGGTAGAAAATTGCCATTCTCCTTGCGAAAAAATTCCTGACGTGTCCTTAAACCGTTCTCGGCTTGTCAATCGGTGGTCCCTAGCAAACGGGCCAGTTCGGCCCTGAGTGCGTCCAAACTGTAGGGTTTGTGCAACACACCGTTAGGATGTCGGTCGGGAAAGCTCTGCATCACAGCGTCTTCTGTGTAGCCACTGCAAAGCATCACCTTAACATCCGGCTTTATCCGTATAAATTCCCCAAAGGCCTCAACGCCGTTCATTCTGGGCATCTTGAAGTCAAGCATGATCAGGTCAATTTCATTCAGACGCTCTCGGAAAATACGGACTCCTTCCTCTCCATCCTTAGCGACAATTGTGTCATATCCCAAGACATCCAGACGTTGGATAGTAAGACCACGAACCAACGTCTCATCCTCAACCAGTAGAATAGTTCTTCGTCGGTCAGCGGCGTGGGGCGCTGCTAATCGAAAATCTGCAGCTTCCAGGCCGGTAAAAGCAGGAGCCTGAGCCTTTTTCGACACAGGAAACAGAACCCGTATTGTAGTTCCCTTCCCAAGCTGACTGACCACAAACAACGCTCCGCCATGACTCTTTACTATTCCCAGCGCCTCGGACATGCCAAGGCCACGACCAGTAAACTTTGTTGTAAAGAAGGGATCAAAAAGTTTGCGCAGTGTCTCAGGGGCCATGCCACAACCTGTGTCCGTAATCTCCAGAAAGACGAACCGACCTGGTTCAGGCTTTGTTTCAAGGCGGCTATGGCTGAGATACATCTCATCGCAATCTACGACTCCTGTAGAAAGGTGAACGGCGCCCTGCTTATCCGCAATCGACTCTGAGGAGTTGACCAGAATGTTCATAACCAAACGCTGTATTTGAATTGCGTCTCCCGTTATTGATGGGAGCTTGTCATAGCTATCCAGGTTGAGAGTGACATGTTCGGAGACCCCCAATTTCAGCAAGGCGCTGTTTTTGCGCAGCAACCCATTGAGATCCAAATCCACAGGGGCATTCAATGCGCTGCCCGTGTATATCTGCATCTGTCTCGAGAGTTCCACCGAACGTTCAGCCGCCTGAATGGCGTTTTCGACGCTCTGCCGTACTACGGAATCCGAAGGCAGATCCTCAAGAGCAATGTCAAGGTTGCCCAAAACCACCATTAGCAGGTTGTTGAAATCATGGGCTATACCCTCGGCCATGACACCTAGACTCTCGAGTTTCTGAGCTTCTAGGACCTTACGCTCAGTTTCTAACCGCTCCATTTCCAATCGCTTCCGATCAGTGATGTCACGAGCAGTAGACGATGCGCCGACAATTTGGCCCTGAGGGGTCTTGAGAGGGGAGATACTTAGTGAAACATCTACGATACGTCCATCTTTTGTTACACGTTTGGTTTCAAAATGTCGGACTACCTCTCCTCGACTGATTCGTGTCAGAATATCCGGAAGATCGTCGAGTACTTCAGGTGGAAGCAAGATGGAAATGGGTTGGCCGACCGCCTCTTCCGTCTTGTAGCCATACAGCCTTTCTGCCCCTCCATTCCAGCTAGTGATAATACCATCCAGGGTTTTGCTAATGATGGCGTCATCCGAGGACTCGACGATGGCGGCTAACTTCAGGACCGCCTCGTCCGCCAGTTTGCGCTCTGTAAAGTCATGATGGAGCCACAGGCGACCATAGCGTTTACCATCAATAAATAATGGAACGAAATCTCTTAGGTAGGTTCGGCCTCCTTTTATGGCAATTTCTTCGCCCTTTACGGGGAGCCCTTTAGCGACGATTGTTCTTACACGATTGATGGACTCGTCCGGTTCGGCATAAACCTGATTTATTCTTTGAAGCATTACATTCCGTGAAAGCCCGTGGAGTTCGAGCGGAGCGTTTTTTATATCGAATAAATCACAAAAAGCCTGGTTGGCAAAATCGGTCCGGCCCTCCTCAGTAACAACCAGAACTCCGGCGTACAGGCTTGAAAGAATCGTGTGGAACCGCTGGACAGTAATCTGTAATAACTCCTCAGCCCGCTTCTGCTCGGTCTCCAGTAGCCGATTTTCTGTCTTTTTGCGGTCAGTAATATCATCTACTATTGAAAAGAGAAAATTGGCCGCATTCTGTTCAATAGGAGAGGAGTGAACTTCCACTGTTCGTATTTCTCCATTGGCAAGTCGCTGCTGAACAATGAAGGAGTTGCGTTGTGTTGCTAGATCCAAATTGTGTTGCGCTTCGACTTCGTCAACAGGTAAGGCGTTAATATCCTGGATACACATCGACAGTAACTGAGGCGCCGAAAAACCGTAGAATTGCTCTGCAGCCCTGTTCGCATCAACGATTCGGCCCGTTTCCGGGTCGGTCAGTAACATGACGGAGCTGTGATTCTTGAACATCGTACGAAACCGCTCTTCACTTTCACGTAATCGCTTTTCCGCATATTTAAGCCTCAGCATGGCCTCGACTCGAGCCAGAAATTCCCGATTCGGTATTGGTCTCGCGATGTAACCATCAGCCCCGTGCTCCATACTCTCGGATTGAATGTCTGATTCGATATAAGCGCTGGACACAATAACCACATAAATATCTGTGGTGTCTGGATCAGATTTGATACGCCTGCAAACTTCCCGACCATTAATGTCCGGCAAACCCAAATCTAGAACAATTAAGTCAGGTTTGTGTTCCGCAGCTAGCTTCAGGCAATCTGTTCCGTTAGTCGCCTCTATCGGCTCGTGTCCAGCGTCCCTGATGATTTTTGACATACCATGAAGCGCATGGATTTGGTCATCCACAATCAAGACTGTAGCGGTATCTATATTTTTCACCCGAGGGTAACCTCATTAATTCGCTTGTTTTGCAAAGTCCAAAGTATCTTAAAGAGGCTCAGTCATAAAGCTCTTTTCACTCATCCTTATAAATTTTCAATCTATCACCCAGAGCGTCTTTTGTAATTCCGCTCTCAATTATGGGCTGTGCCTTTCAAGTGCGAAAGGGGCTAAATCATCTCCTGTCATTGCTGGCATCCGGGGGTCGGTGGATACAAGATCGAACCGCTCCTGGTGAACGGAGATATATCTTTTTCGATCAGGCGATCAAGTCTGTGGACGAGTTGAGCTGTAATAAATTCCTCATAACAGTTTTATTCCGGGTTAAATCTACTCCGGATATTTTCAATCTCGCCAAAATTATTCAGAAAGAGGTCCAATATTGTAGGGTCGAAGTGCGTTCCTCTGCCCTCTTTCATGATTTCAAGCGCCTTATCACTTGAAAACGGTCCCTCATAAGGACGTCTACTGGTCAATGCGTCGAATACGTCAGCGATAGCCACTATGCGGCCGAGAAGCGGTATGCTGTCTCCAGCAAGACCGTGAGGATATCCACCGCCGGCCCATCTCTCGTGATGTGAAATCGCTATGACCGCCCCGGCCTGTAGGAGTTCTGATCCCGAACCGCCCAGTATCTTGGCCCCTATAACGGTATGTTGCTTCATGATTTCCCATTCGTCAGGTTCAAGTTTGCCTGGTTTTAGCAATATAGCGTCAGGGACTCCGATCTTTCCTACATCATGCATCGGGCTTGCGTTAAGTATTGTTTCGCATTCCTGTGGACGCAGATGTAGTTTGGTCGCCAGTAGATGACTATACTGGCTCATTCTTTTAATGTGGAGGGCCGTGTCCTTGTCTTTATATTCAGCGGCCAGAACCAGCCGCTCAATCGTTTCGAGTTGCGCATGGTAGGCCTTACGTTCAGCGTTGGCCCTCTCTTGCAGCGCTTTCTTCAGGTTGCGGGTTCTCTCATCTACCGTGGCCTCTAATTCTGTCTGGTGGCGCTTGATAGCGTCGCTAGATTCTTTTAGCCTGAGCAGAGATGCGACTCGTATGTTTATTTCCAACATGTCCACGGGTTTGTTGATGAAATCATTTACACCTGCTTCAATTGCTCGTAATCTTTCCTCTCTTGCGGTCAAGCCGGTAACCATGCAAATTGGAAGTTCCTGAGAGTCGAATTCTTCTCTAATCCTGCTTGCCACCTCAAAACCGTCCATTCCCGGCATTGTAACGTCAAGCAGCACCAGGTCGAAACCCAGGTTAATCATCGACAGCGCCTGGAATCCATCTTCAGCGAACTCCACTTCATGGCCCTTGCTGGTCAACATTTGCCCAAGCAGATCCCGGTTATATTCTTCATCGTCAACTATCAAGATGCGCTTTGTGGGATTGTTCATGCGAGCGCCTTTCTAATAAAAAACGACGGGTGCGTTATCGATAACAAGATCGCGCCAAAATTATTAGATGGACAACTTATATACAAGGTGAACCTGCGTCGTGACAATCTATTTGTCCTGACGTCTCTGATGATCCCTTTGCGAGGAGAGAATGAATTACCTAAAGGGCAAAATCGAAAAACTCATAGTTCTTTTCCCTGGAATCTTCTAATTCGAGCTGATGAACCTGGAGTTCACGGATATTCTATTCGGGAGCTTGCTATGCAAGATTCAGTGTCTTTTCTAGCTCTCTCATGTCTGTCATCAGCGTGTCTCCCTACAATCCCATCAATCAGTGGTCCCTAACAAACGATCAAGCTCGGCCTTCAAGGCCTCCATCTTGTACGGTTTGTGCAGGACACCGGCAGGACGTTGCCCCGGAAAACTCTGCAGCACATCGTCTTCAGTGTAACCGCTGCACAGGATAACCTTGACATCCGGGTTGATCCGTATGAGTTCCCCGAAAGCCTCAACTCCGTTCATTTTTGGCATTGCGAAGTCAAGCATCACTAAATCGATTTGATTCAACCGTTCTCGGAAAACGCTGACTCCTGACTCCCCATCTGGGGCTTCAATCGTATCGTATCCAAGAACCTGTAGACGTCTCAGGATCATACCACGGACCAATTCCTCATCATCGACTACCAAAATAGTCTTTCGTTCAGCGATGGAATCGGACTTGGAAGCCATCACCGCTGTAACTTCACTGGTTTTCAGCGACGGCAGATCCAAAATCATCGCTGGAAACAAAACACGGATTATGGTCCCCTTTCCAATCTGGCTATCGACCATTAAAGCGCCGTGATGACCCTTTACTATTCCCATCACTTCGGCCATGCCCAAACCTCGGCCCCAAAACTTGGTCGTGAAGAACGGATCAAATATCCTTTGCAGAGTCTCATCGTTCATGCCGCAACCATTGTCTGCAATCTCCATAAAGACGAACCTTCCGGGCTCAGGCTTTTCTTCCAGTCGGCTATGGCTCAAATACGTCGGGTCGCAATCCATGACTCCGGTTTTGATGGTCACATCGCCCTTAGTGTCGCCAATAGCTTCAGAGGAGTTCGTGATCAGATTCATGATTGCCCGCTGAATTTGCTCCGGATCTCCCTTAATGGGTGGAAGTGAACTGTAGCTTTCCAGGTTGAGAGAGATATTTTTGGGAAAAACCGATTTAATTAGGCCAAGTTTCTTGTTCAATAACTCATCGAGATGAATATCCTTGGAGAGATAGAAAGCGCTTCCCGAGTAGATCAGCATCTGGCGAGAGAGTTCCGCTGATCGTTCAGACGCCTTGATAGCGTTCTCAATGCTGAGCCTGGTCTCTTGATCAAGATTATGATCTGTGAGAGCTAGCTCAAGGTTACCTAAGACTACCGCTAACTGATTGTTGAAATCATGAGCGATACCTCCGGCCATTACACCGAGACTTTCGAGTTTCTGAGCATGAAGGACCCTGCGTTCCATCGCCAGTCGTTCTTCCTCCAGGCGTTTACGGTCAGTAATGTCATGAATGATTGAAAAGAGTATAATCTTGCCATCCTGCTCAATCGGGGAGGTGTGGGCTTCTACCGTTCTGACTTCCCCATTGGCCAGTCGGGTAGGAACAACGAAGTAGTTGCGCTCTTCTTTTGTGGCTAAAAGAAGTAGGGTTTCAACCTCGGACGGCAGCAAGGTATTGATCTCTCCGATGTTCATCGAGCGCAGTTGAGACATCGTGTAACCGTAGAAACGCTCCGCAGACTTGTTCGCATCCAGTATTCTACCCGTCACAGGTTCGACCAGGATCATAACGGCGCTGTGCCTTTCAAACATCCCGTGAAACCTCTCCTCGCTCTCCCGCAACGAATCCTCGGCCCGTTTGCGCTCGGTGATGTCTTCGACTAACTCGACCACTAACTCAACGTGGTCTTGCGCATCCTTGATAGGGCACGAAATAATCCTGTAATTGAGTACTTGGCTGCCAGCAGGGGTATCTGTCAGGCTCTCGTGAACCATTCCATCCTGTAAGGTTCTCACACAGGGACAGTAGGCGCATGGTGATGTCTTGGGTGGATCATTATAGATTTCGTAACAAAGCTGCCTCGTCCCTGGCTGAACTCGGGGATATATCCTGTGAAAAAAATGGTTTACTGCGACGATTTCCATACTGGGATTGAGGACTGAAATACCGATCTGGAGATTTTCAATTACTGCCCGAAACAGCGCTTCACTGGCTCGCAGCGCCTCTTCTGCGGATTTTTGCTCGGTGACGTCTATGAGTGTCCCCCGTGCTCCCTCGAAGGTATTATCCCTTACAATGGGTTTTGTGCGTGTCCTGACATATCGGATTTCGCCTGATTTCCCGACAACACGATATTCCGATGGATATTCAACCCCCTCAGTGAGTTCAGAATATCTTTTCATCAAGATATCTTTGTCTTCCGGATGAACAAATTCCAGGAAAGCCTTCCCGATGAGGTCTTCCGCCTCGTATCCAACCACATTCCGGACAACCGGACTGATATAGGTTAGCGTTCCCTGCCGGTCGATCTCAAAGATGATATCGCTAATGCTTTCAACGAGATTTCGATATTTCTCCTCACTATCCCCGAGCGCCTCCTCTGCTCGCTTGGGGGCGGTGATATCCCTTATAAATGCCCCAACGCCGACTTCTTGACACGCAAGCTTTACTGGAAATTTCCGAATCTCGAATATCCCGTCAGCAGATCTCTCTTCTACAGTTACTATATCGTTTTCGGCAACTGCCCGTTGGTCTGACTGCAGACATTCTTTCGCCAGTTTCTCCGGCATCAATTCGAAATCAGTCTTTCCAATAATCTCCTGCTCAGAAAGCCCGAAAAATTCCTGGTTTGCCTTATTCACAAACAGATAGCGGAAATGTTGATCCTTTATAAACACCAAATCGTTGCTGGCGTTCAGGAAATTCCCAAATCGCTCCTCACTCTCCCTCAAAGCCACCTCCGCTCGTTTGCGATCGGTGGCGTCCCGGACTATCCCTGCGGCGTGCCAGCGACCATCGATCTGGAAGCTGGAGAGGGAAAGTTCTATCGGGAACTCCTCTCCATTTTTTCTGCGGGCAACAAGCTGTGTAATCCGTCCCACGGCGTTTCCTTTGCCGGATACGGCGAAATCTTTGAAACCAGTTCGGTAAGCGGCGTGATATTCTGGAGGAGCCAACAACTCGTGGACGTTTTTCCCGGTTACCTCCGAAGAGTTGTAACCGAAGATTTGTCTCTGAGGCCGGGTTCCAAAAAGAGATTTCTCCCATGTCGTTAATCAGGATGATCGCATCCAGGGCAGAATCAGTGATAGCTCTAAATTTCTGATCTCTCTCCGGAATATTATCTTCTAGCCTCTTGCGCTCAGTGATGTCATCGTAGATCGCTACGATCTCACCGTCAGGAAGCCTGCAAATAAAATTCTCCCTCCATCCTTTGCGGTGTTCATCCTCATAGTAAGAAGCGGGGAGGTATTCCGGTTCCCCGGTTTGATGCGCCCGTTGTAATGAAGCAAGAACTCCAAATTTGTCAGCATTGGGAAACACGTCAAGTAGCCTTTTACCAATCAGATCGCCTTTGCGGACGCCATCAAGTCGTTCAGCGGCCTTGTTGAAGTCTTTGAGCACAAAGTCGCGCCCGTCATCCACTGGCTGATAAACTGCTACCCCATTCCGCATGTTTTCAAAAATGGAACGATAGCGCTGTTCCTCGCTTTTTCGATTATCCATTATTAGCCACACCTCAGCGTTCGGACTCTCCCAACGGAACAATACCGAATTCGTCAGACAATTCCAGAGAAAAATTGCAGGATTTTGATTTGTGGCTGAAATATCAGCGCCTGTTATAGCCGCAAATGGTTACATCAACTGGCTATATGATATTCGGAAAGAAGCTGAACTTGTGAGAGCAGTCTCGGACGCTGGATGACCCTGGTTTTGAATTCACAGCGCCTTTTTTCAGGCGACCCCCATCTGCATCACTCGGATGGTTCATGAAGTTTTTGTGTCTGTCCGAATGTGGACATCTCGCTGGGGAAAGGGCATCTCGATTCCATTTTTCCGGCACTCTTCGTAAATAGCCATGTTTAGTTGAGAGATGGCGTTTGCCTTGATCTCGGGTCGCACGATCCATACCAACAATTCAAACTGGAGGGCTGAGTCACCAAACGCGACAAATCTTGCTGAGGGTTCTGGGTCCGCAGCGACGAATTCACTCTTCCTGGATGCGGATAGCAATGTGCGTTCGACTTCCCGTGGATCCGAATCATAAGCGACTCCTACAGGTATACTGATTCGGGACTCAGAAACTGGAGCGCTCTCGTTGGTGATTTCCATGTTCGACACTTTGGCGTTTGGAACTGAGACCAATAGCCCGTTGAGTGTGAGAATACGTGTGCTGCGAAGGCCTATATCGTTTACTGAACCCTGTACTCCGTTACCCAAAACGATATAATCACCCAGTTTAAATGGACGATCCAGGAGAATTATGACGGTTCCTATCAGATTTGATAACGCCTGCTGACCCGCCAACGCTATGGCGATGCCACCGATTCCCAATCCGGTAACCATGGAATAGGTAGGAAGCCCCAGGCTGGCGCCTAAGTGCAGAATCGTGACGCCAATTATAACGAACGTGACCAGTTGAAAACTGAAACGGATGAGCTGGGTGTCTATGCTACCGCTGATGAATCCACCCATCGCAATCACCGTGGCGGCGATTCGATTCAGAATCGAGCTTATTAACCACAGTACACCGGTGTAGAGTATCGACAGGAAACCAAACGCTATAGGTAAATAAGCGTCCACATTAAAAAAGCGCAAATCGTACGTTACAAACCAAAGGCCGATCTTCGCGAAAAAGATCAAAGTTATGGGCAGGACAAGGCCACCCAGCGTGTGTCTGAAAGTAGAATCAAACTTACGGTCCAAGGCTTCAAGAGCATATCGGGAGATTTTGGAGGTCAGCACGACCGTTGCCGCTCCAACTACCAGATACAAAACAAGTCCAATCCATTGCCAAACAGCTTGTCCCAGAATAATTTCCAACGCCCATCCCGGCAAGTGACGGACGAGCCGGCTCGGGATAATCAGATCACCCGATGAACTAAGCTGTTCATAAAGGGTTCCGGTCCCCAATCCATTTTTAGGTGGGAGGTCTCTAACCTTATCGAAGAAAGTCTCAGAACTTCTGACCGTATTATTTGTGAAGAGAAAATCTCCTTCAAGACTACCCTTTGATTCAACAGCTATCTTTATCTCTGTGTAGGGCAGCGTCCAACTCGAGATTTTTTTACTTTGACATTCCTCCGCATCAGGAATTTGATCATACGGAGGAATGTCAATGCGATCTAGCGTTTCCTTGAGATACAGAGCGGCGTGTACGCCCAGCGGATTCCTCAATGCGGGTGGCTCCTTTGTAAGGTCCAAGCATCTAATGGCACGAAATACATGAGCGATCACCTGGTCTCTGTGCCCTGCATTGTAGGCTTCTACCGCCATATTCATGTCATCAAGGAATGTTTTGAGGGTTGCTCTTGGACTTGACCTGTCTGGAGGCTGCAGCGGATGCGCCAGTTGGTCAGCGTTGAGGACTCCTCCAACTGCACAGAGAAAAAAGACCGCTAAAACTGATATTGCGCAAATCCTCACGATTCTAATAGCCTCCTCCAGCAAGGGACTCAAGGCTCCAGCCTTTATCTTCCGTCGGCCGCCTTTGCTTCAGCTTCCTTCAACTTCTTCACATCATCGGGGGTAAGCTTTGGGCGGTCAATTGTTATGGTTAGCTTGTTGATCTTGCCAGTAAATTTGAATGGTACCTGGTAGTCACGGTCGTCGACGGGAGTGCCCGTATCCGATCCGATGTCAAAAGTTTCGTCCCACTGCAAAGTCAAGGGAACTGTGTGATCCATCTGCTGGGTCGCGATTGTCTTCCCGTCCACCTTGAAGGATCCCGCTCCAGGCCTCCCGAGTCCGCTGACGCTGTTGAATGCCAAAGTCCCGAAACCGAGCCCGTCATACTTGAAATCGAATTCGAGCGTGTGTCTGCCCGGCGAGAGAGCTTCTGCCCCCTCCCAGCGCACCCGCTTTAGGTCAAGCAGATTCCACAGGAACACCGGCTTACCCTTCACCAGATACAGTCCGTAGCCACCGAACCGGCCGCCGTCAGTCACGATCATGCCTTCGGCGCCACCTTGTGGCACGTCAACTTCCGCGGTTATTGTGTAGGATGTGTTCAGAACACTGGGCGCTGTGCCCCGTGGTATACCGGTCACCGGCTTGCCAGAATACGTGAACACTGACCGTCCCGCTGACAGCGACGGGCGAGGGGTGACCATGCGGGTCGCCACTGAGGCGTCGAGCGGTAGCGCTTGGTATTTCCCGAATTCGGCGAACATCAGATCTCGCATTTCGCCCATCTTGCCGGGATTTGCGGCAGAGACGTCAGTGAACTGGGTCCAGTCGTTACGGACGTCGTAAAGCTCGAACTTGAAGGCGCTGGCTGGATCCTGGGTGGCGGCGCCGAGCAATTGCCACGGCGGACGAATGGGAACAGCGCTCAGCATCCAGCCGTCATTGTAAAGGCCTTGCACGCCCATCATCTCGAAATACTGAGTGCGGTGGGTGGACGGAGCGTTGGCGTTGGCCTTGTCGAAAGTATAGGCCATGCTCACGCCTTCGATCGGCTTCTGGGCGACGCCGTCAACCATTACCGGCGCTGTGATGCCCGTGACTTGAAGAAGCGTCGGCACGACGTCGATAACGTGGTGAAACTGATTGCGGATACCACCGGTGTCCTTGATCACCCTGGGCCATGAGATCGCCATGCCCTGTCGCGTTCCGCCGAAAAAAGACGGAACCTGCTTAGTCCATTTGAATGGAGTGTCAAAAGCCCAGGTCCAAGCTACCGCCATGTGGTTATAGGTCTGATCGGAACCCCAAACATCGTACCACTTCATCTGCTCGGCGACAGGTAACTCTATCCCGTTGAACTGCAGCACCTCGCTGGGGGTGCCGTTTGGTGAGCCTTCGGCGCTTGAACCGTTGTCACCGCTAATATAAATGATCAAAGTGTTGTTGAGTTTGCCCATGTCTTCAACTGCCTGGATCACGCGGCCGATCTCGTGATCGGTATAAGCAAGATAGGCGGCGTAAACGTCGGCCTGGCGGATGAAGAGCTTCTTCTCTTCGGCTGTCAGCGAGTCCCATTGTTTAAGCAGCTTATCCGGCCAGGGCGTAAGCTTGGCGTCCTGGGGGATCACACCGAGCTTTTTCTGGTTGGCGAAGATTTGATCTCGCAGGGCGTTCCAGCCTTTGTCGAACAGATGCATGTCGCTGATCTTCTTGATCCACTCGGGCGTCGCATGATGCGGGGCGTGGGTACCGCCGGGGACATAGTGCAGAAAGAATGGCATCGATGGATCGATGTCGTTGAGTTCATTCATCCACCGGATCGCGTCATCCGCCATGGCTGTGGTCAGGTTCCATTTCGGATTGCCGATATATGGATATATCGCAGTGGTGTTTCGGAAGAGGTTAGGCTGCCACTGACTCGTGTCACCCCCGACAAATCCATAGAAGTATTCGAAGCCCATGCCGGTAGGCCACTGGTCAAATGGTCCGGCCTGACTCGCCTTCCACTCTGGAGTGTTGTGGTCCTTTCCGAACCAGGATGTACGATAGCCGTTTTCCAATAGAATGCGCCCAATCGTTGCGTTTTCCTTGCCGATTAGGCTGTTGTACCCGGGAAAACCACTTGCCGCCTCGGAGATGACACCGAATCCCACCGAGTGGTGGTTGCGCCCCGTGATAAGCGCGGCTCGTGTGGGCGAGCACAGCGATGTGGAATGGAAATTGGTGTACCTCAGCCCTGAGTTGGCTATACGGTCGAGCGCCGGGGTGGGAATGACTCCCCCAAAAGTGCTTGGGGCCCCAAAACCGCAATCGTCGGTCATGATCAGCAGGATATTCGGCGCCTCCTTCGGTGGTACCACCCGAGGAGGCCACCAAGGCCTGGATTGAGAGGCGTTCAGATTGATCTCTCCGCCGAATTTTGGTGGGGGGTTTGGAAGATACCTGCCGTCGATCGTCGTGGTTGCGTCGGGAGATCCCGGCGTCCCTGTGGTTTGTTGAGCCATGACAGGCCAGGAAAGCGAAACAGCGATAATAATTCCCAGGATTGATCTAAAAAGCGCCATTCTCTTCATCTGTTTTTCTCCCCTCTATTGAGTAATTGTTATCGTGGGCCCGGCAATGATCGGTAGACTCGGGCCACCGGGGACGTCACAATTTCGACAATAACATCTAACATTCTCAGAAGTTTGCGCTTAAGGACAGACCCCCTTGTATGAGATTCTCCGTCATCACTACTGTTACGTCCTTCTGTCTCGACACTGGGACAGTCGTATTCACAAATTCCAGACTTGCGTCACTGGTGAGGCTCGTCCATGTGTAGTTGCCCCAGAGTCCGAAGGAAATAACGTCCACTAGGGTCGTGTTGTATTGAAGACTTGCTGAAAGGAAATTCCCAGGTTTGTTCCATGTATATTGAAGTTCAGAGTTAGTTCGGTTTCTAAGCGCCAGCGTCGCATTGCAATACGACAAAGGACTGTAAAGGATTGTCGCTAGCGCATTGTAGGCGGGAATAGCAACCCCTATGTAAGGGCAGAAAGTAGTCGTTGCCATGTAACCTCGAAGTGTCTGATTTGCAAGAGGAGTTGAACCCAGACTCGGATCGCCAATATTCATCGTAAAATCGGTCCATAACAGCCCACCGAGAATCGGGCCCAAACCCAGTCCTGTCTGTACGTACCAGCTCTCAACCTGGGAACTGATGAAATTCACGTTCGCCGAAGTGTCGGTCCCATTAACACTAACAGGAACCAGGGAAGACACTCCAAATTGACGAGGAAGAATCCCTCCGGCGGAAAAGAACAAGCTGTAAATTTCTGACGCCGTGAAAGTCATTCCCACTGCGCCGGTCCAGAAGTTCGCGTCCTGCAAAGACAAATCAACCGTGCCGATCTCGAGGCTCCCGGCTGTAGGATCAACCAGTTGCGCTGAGATGGGGAGGTTGATGTTTGCGCTGAGATGCTGGTATCCCATCTGCGCAAAAGTGTTTACCTTCACCTTTTCCGACAGAACGCTTAAGCCGGGTAGAGGAAGCCCTGAGAGGTCGTTGGCGAGCGCAGTAGAGACGAATAGGGCGCCCAATATAGTCAACAATAAAATCTTTCTCATTAGGAACACCTCTTGGAAAATCAATTTGTTGCCTAACCTGGAAATGCAGGAAAACTATCAATAAGGATATTTTGGATTATTTCTACATCCATGTTTATGCATTAATGGGCTGCAAATCAACTCTTTAATGTCCGAGAATGGGGCGAACGTTGTATAATTTTGTATATGAGTTATTCCGAATTATGTTGATTTCCCATGCGTGTCACCTACCAAACTCGAAGCCGGAAGATTTATTGTTGACACGTCCCAACTAACGTTTGGAGTCTTTTTATTATGGTAGGTGAGCGGTGGTTGTCGATCAAATGACCAGGGAGCGCATCCATAAAATCTTGATTTTGGAGTAAGGCTCTAAATTCCTGAACCAAAGCGTTTTTCAATTTCTGATGAGATCCCTTGATTTCATCAATGATTCCAGGGCGACCGTCCAAAACAGCGATAACATCTTCAATATCGGAACTGCCCAAATAATCCCCATTCCCTCGATCATTAAATGCAGCGAGTTTTGTCATCAAGAAAGATGGGCCGGAAATGCGTCTTATGCTGAGTTTTTCCGCAATCTCCACCCACTCGGCGGTCTTAATGGCATCCATATACCATTCATTCGAGAAACCAAGAATCTTCTCATCAGTAGGCATTATGTCCACTATAATTCCATTAATATTCCATCGGCATATCAGAGGTGGGTTTCCAGAATTATCTTCCTTGAATCCCAGTGAGTTAAGTGGACCCCTGAGGGCGTGATAATCCATCTGGGATGCAAGTTCAATTATGACATCAACATCCATTGACGCACGAACCTCGGGGGACGCTGGATCTGTAATTAGAAAGTCAACGATAGCTCCGCCCACAAAAACTACCTTTTCTCGTAAATCTCCAAAAGCTATTGCGACTTCTCTCACCATCTTTAAATTTGTTTGGTTCGGACGTCTCATGTTTCGATATCCAAACGCAGCATGGTGTTAGTGACGTGACGAGCCTTAAGTGACCCTAAACGCTCTCTGATCTTTGTAATTGCAATTGACGATTCCCGAGCCCTACCGCCACGAACGGCATCTAACAGAGCAAGTAGTTCATATAATTTTGGGTCTTGCGCAGCTGCCGCAGGCACACATTGATGTAATGGAGAAAACTCAAAACCACGGACATTGCCATGTTCATACGGCCAGACAGGAGGATGTTCGGTTGACTGAATAATTTCACTATTAAGAGGTGGAGCAGCATAGCTTGTCGGGATTCCCCGAACAAGTCCTCCACGTTTTGGTGGAAAAACATATTTAACGCCGTGGATAAGAAATTCTTCCAACGCTCTTTTTCGTGGTTTTTTGGTATGTGGATCAAGCAATTTGGATTCTATTGCTCGATTAACACCTAGATGTAAAACTGATGGGATCACAAAAAGGTCTTTCGCTAGAGACCGATAAGACCATAAACGATCCCCTAAGGCTACAAGTTTTAATATAATAATAATATCTATTGATTTCAAGGCCATATCGTATTATCGTCCTCGGTTCATGAACAATGAACGATTTAGTTATAACAGACTATAATAATTAGTCAATACATTGTATTTGTTTCCAGAGGGATCAATCTCTTTTTGGGCATACTGCTCAGGTCATAATCTCTTGGCGCCCTATGCCTAGAATCATGGAACGCGGTGTCAGTTCTTTTTGTTTCGTATAGTGACTCTGGTCCATTTTCTATGATCTCGCAGACATGATCATAGAGACCACTCAAATGTCTGGGGTTAGCTAAACTTTCCGTGGCGCCATCGAATGACTAACGCGACCCCAGGACAACCAGAATGCAGCGAACGTTGTATATTTTTGTATCTGAAGTTATCCTATAATAGTTGGACTACCGAATAAGGAGGACCGCTGTGGTGGGCAGAGTAGCGTTGGCCTTGATAATCGGTTCAATTTTAATGGTTTCTGGAGTGAGCGCCGAAAACACCGGCTTAACCCCGGATGAAATCGCCATTCGAAAAGCCATTGAATCCTATGAGGACACTTATAACCGCGGGGACGCCTCGGCTGCGGCTGAGCATTGGAGCCTGGACGGCACGTACATAGGCCAGGATGGAAAACTCGCCAAGGGGCCGAACGAAATACGACCCGCTTTGGAAAAGCTTTTTTCCGAACACAAGGGCATCCAGGTGAAGGCGGCGCTATTCGATGTTGAACTGCAATCGCCTGACCTCGCTATATCCAAAGGTCTTGCCGTATTCCATAGTCCCGGCGAAGAGAAAGAGGAGGTTCTTTTCACCGCTACCCTCGTAAAAGAAAACGGGACATGGAAGCTTTCTAAAGTGGAAGAAAATGATTCCCCGGTTCCTATAGCCACAATCGCAAAGCTTGGCGAACTCGAATGGCTGATTGGCGACTGGGTGGACCAGGACGAAAACGCCAGCGTAGAAACAACATATCGTTGGACCAAGGACTATGCGTTCATTAACAGTAATTTTCGTGTAGTTGTGGGAGATCGCGTGGATCTCGAGGGTACACAGGTCATTGGTTGGGATCCCGTGGCAAAAAAGATTCGCTCCTGGATATTCGACACCAAAGCAGGTTTTGGGGAAGGTGAATGGTCCAGGGCTGGCAATAGATGGACAGTGAAGGTGAAAAGCATCCTTGGGACAGGTCAGAAAGCATCATCCATGAACATTTATACATATGTGGATCCAAACACATTCACCTGGCAGTCCGTTAGCCGCGAAGTGGGAGGAGAACTTCTTCCGGACATCGATGAGGTGACCGTAGTAAGGAAGATCGCCCAAAAAGCTCAACCAGAATCCGGGAAATGACGGAGGAGTTCATGAAAAGACTAGCTGTATTCGCTCTGCCTATATGGTTTGTATTTTTCCTCTTTTTAGGCGCTGACGACGCTTTCTCACGAGGAGGCGGCGGTTTCGGAGGAGGGGGCCGAGGCGGAGGCTTTGGCGGTGGAGGCGCGGCCTATCGAGGAGGGGGCGCCGCTTCCCGTAGTCCTTCCATGAGTTCCCATTCCCCCTCGCGCTCATCAGCTTCGCAGTCAAAGCCGAGACAATCGAGCAATGTCTCATCTCAGCCAAAGCGTTCTTCTTCTCCCGGCAAGGCTGCAGCTAACCGTCCCAGTCATTCCGGCCAAAAACTTTCCCCGGCTGCCGGCTCAAAAGTTCAGACCAAACTTCCCGGCGCAGGAGGATCGAAACCGAGTCGGGGTGATGTGCAGCAATTCTTGAATCTGCCCCAACAGGGCGGACAAGGTTTGTCGGATCTTGGGAAGGTTGGGGTCGGCGCAGCCGCGGGAGCGCTCGGTTTTGCAGGGGCGCAGCAATTACTGGGGTCCCAGAAACCGGGAGGGGAAAGGCCCGGTATTGCGGACAGGAGCGATTCCGGCGGAAGACCTGGACTCGGAGATCGTCCCCACGCGGGTACACTCCCTGCTGAAAGACCAGGAGCAGGGGGGCGTCCAGACCTCGGGGCGGCTAGACCGGGCGCAGCGGAACGTCCTTCGCAATTGCCTGCACGGGCAAATGCCGGTCAAATCCGAGACAACATGCAGGGCAGATACGACAATCTTTTTACGCCCCAATGGTGGAAAGACCATCCAAACATGGCCCAGGCTTATTGGCAGAACATGGGGAAATACCAATACGCTCGTAATCATTGGTGGAGGCCCGCAACCTGGGCCGCGTTGGGCGGTTGGGTGGCGGGAAGCGCATGGGACTCTCCGGCTTATTATGATTATGGTGAAGGTGTATATTACGAGGACGAACAAGTCTACGTGAACGGAAAACGGGTCGCAAGCGCAGACGAATATTATCAGCAGGCGAGTGATCTCGCTACCAGCGCTCCCTCAACGCAGGCGCCTGAAACCGAATGGTTGCCGCTTGGGGTTTTCGCTATCTCGCGAGACCAGGCCACCGATTCAAATGCGCTATTGCAGCTTGCAGTCGACAAAGACGGAGTTATAGCTGGGACCTATTACAACACCGCCACAGACATCTCTCGCCCTGTGAAAGGCAAGGTCGACAAAAAGACCCAGCGAGCGGCATGGACTTTCGGTGACGGTAAGAACACCGATATAATCATGGAGACGGGCCTTTTCAATCTTACACAAGATCAAACTGAAGCGCTTGTGCATTTCGGCAATGAGAAGACAGAGCAATGGTTGTTGGTCCGGCTTGATCAGCCGAAAGACGACGAAAGCGCTAAAGAAAGCAAAAAACAGTAGCGAATGCCGCCTGTCAAATAGGCTCAAGGGTTTGACAGGCGGTCCGTTTCAAACCGTTCATAGTGGAGCATGCTGGTTCATTCTTCGGTTTGTTCAATACGTCTCAAGTTGTCTCTAAATGATTCCAGTGGTTGGGCTCCGACGATTCTGTGGACCTTGTTGATGATAAAGGTCGGGACCGCAGTGATCCCATATTGAGCAGCTTCCTTCAAGCCTTCTTCTATCCTGGTCCGATAAAGCCCATCATCCAGAGAACGCTTCAGTTTCTCAGGGTCAAGGCCCACCTCCTGCGCCAGCCTGAACAAAATCATTGTATCCCCAATGTCGAGTACATCGGTGAAATACGCCTGGAAGACTTTCTCATGGAATGAATCGAATTTCCCATGGTCGCGGGCGTATTCACTGGCCTCGAGAGCAGGCCGGGAGTTGGACAGAACGGAGCGCTCACCGAATCGGAGCCCAAAAGGCTCCCCCGCCTTATTGAAACCAGCGTAACGCTCTTTGATGTCCACACCTGGAAAAAGAACCGCAAAGGGAACTCCTTCCGATGGCGTTGCGGGTCGTAACTGAAACGGAACCCAGGTTTCTTCGATTGGAAAAATCTTTTTCAATTCTTCGACAAGACCCTTGCCGATATAGCAATAAGGTCAGACATAATCTGAAAAAATTTTCATGTGAATGGTCATTAATCTTCTATCCTTTCAATATCCGCTCGGAGTTTACGTCGTCCAACATACCGAAAGTGAAATTTGTTGAAGTGTATACATCAATCATGATATTTTGTTAATCGTATCGATATATCCTATTAAAAAGCTTTATTTTTATTTGTAACGCCATACCGGACAGAATTGGCAAGGTTTAACGAACAACAGACATCATGAAACGCCATAGCAGTTCTCAACGTTTTCAAAAGAGAAAGATGATCTGACATGAATTTCACGTTCAACATTTCCATTCTGACCATCGGCTTGTTTTTGGGGATGCTGGCCCTGCTTCAGGTAGGTCGGCGTATCGGAATCCGCCGGATAATGACAGACCCGGACGGGGCTCACGCCGGTGTGGGAGCGCTCGATGGAGCGGTATTTGCCCTGCTGGGCTTACTCATAGCCTTCACCTTCTCTGGCGCCGCTTCAAGGTTTGACACCCGGAGGCAGTTGATTGTCGAAGAAGCCAACGCTATAGGTACGGCCTATCTCAGGCTCGATTTGCTAAAGGGAAAGTCCACAGAAAGTCTTCGACAAGACTTCAAGAGCTATGTGGGGGCTCGTTTGGAATCGCATCGAAGGATTCCGGATTTGGAAGGGGCGAATCAGGAGTGGGATAGGGCCATGACGATTCAGGGGAGAATCTGGAATGAGGCAGTATCCGCCTGCCGCGAAGAGGGTTCTCAACCGGCGACCATGCTTCTCCTGCCTGCCCTGAACCAGATGATAGACATTACCACGACCCGAAAAATGGCTGCAGAAATACACCCTCCTTCTATCATTTTCGCCATGCTTTTCGTTCTTGCGCTGATCAGCGCACTGATTGCAGGGGATGGCATGACTAGCCAGAAGTCTAAAAATTGGATTCACGTAATTGGGTTTGCAGCCATTACCGCAGCTACAATCTATGTAATCCTCGACCTGGAGTACCCACGTCGAGGATTAATCCGGGTTGACGCCGCGGATCAGGGTACTCCTGGAGCTAATCCAGAGCATGAAGTGATTGACCTGATTTCCTGGCAACGTGTTCCGTGTGGTTGCTGATCCATGTTTCAGAACAGGTTAATTCTGTTGTTTTGTCCTCGGCTCAAACGATTATTGGAAAAGTCATTTCGCCTTCACCAAATCACCTGGCTTCCAACTCTTGTCAAATGACGCTTCAGTCGGACCGTACAGCCGCAGAATTACGAAGAAACCCTTACCGGGGACCGTACGCAGCCAATTAGCTTCCTTTCCTTTTAGGGGCGTCGGCCCAAAGCAGAGATCAATGGAGCCGTCGCCGTTGACAACTGGCTGGTCTCGGGAACCGAGCGAAGGGAACGGCTGGCCATTGTCGAGACCTGACGAATTAGCCGCGTCATAGAGGGTCACGGACCAGAAGTTTTTTGCTGGCACATTTGCAGGCAGTTTGAGTAAATATTGATTGGCTCCGGTCAAGAGATCGCCATCGCCATCCCGGTTAACGACCATGTAATTCGCTCCAAGTCCGGGCGTCTGCGAAATCATTCCGGGACTAATTGAGTAGTAGTTGGTGAAAAAGTTTATTCTAGCGTCCAGCGCACGATAGGCGGTGTTGGTCTTCAACCAGTTCAGGTCAAAAGGGTTACCGGAGATAGCAGGGTTGGCCCATTGGCGATCAGGGTACACACGATACGAAACCCCATTTATGTCTTTTTCCTGAAGCCCGATAACACGGCTCATCTTGTAGGCGGTCTTGGCGGCCAGATCCAGAATAGCCGTCGTATTGTCGTTCGGATTGAACGGCTTACCTCTCTCCATACCGATCGAGCCGAGCATTCCCAGCCAATCGGGGTCGCCCAATCCGTCAGTTTCGCTGTCCACTAGCAGCTTGAGTTGCTCGAAGGCTTGAAAGTCACTCGCAGGCAGCATATTTGCAGGAACCACCGAGGCATTCGGGAATTCCATCTTCCTGGCATTGGCTTCGTTGTTCAGTGGATAGATTTTGGTCTTTTCCAGCAAATCTACGGCAGGCTTCAGGTCCTTGGGATTCTGATAAAAGGCCCTCAAGAAGATGAAAACGTTGTTGGTCTCCGGTCGATATACATAGTATCCATCAGGAATCTTGCCGGTGTAGCCTGGCGGCAGCAGCAGGAACTTGCCTCCTTCTCCCTTGTCCGGACCAAAGAAGCCGATATCGCCGAGGAAGTTCCGTCCCCGGATAGTCGGTCCCGGGATGGGACGTTGCCAGAAATCGAGCAGAATGCTCTGGAGCATTGGCGGAGCATCCAGCACAAGGGGGCCGTCCGTGCCGAGGTCGACATAACTCATTGCATAAAGCACATCGGAATTGGGGGTGGTTACCAGAGTCCGGGCATTCAGGCGGTCCTTCCAGATGGGCAACACGTTGTAGCCGGCGCCGAATACTTTCTCGGACCCGGTTTTCATACCCATGGTGTTGATAAGTGGCATCGCCCAGAGATAAGCCTGAGTAGCTCGCTGAAACAGCAATTCGTCTTTCAGGAGCTTGCTGGTCTCGGCGGTGGGCCGGTCTTCATGCATTGCGCTATTGGCCAACAATCCGAAGCTTGCAGCTTGCGCAAGCGTGCCCGCCATTATGATGAAAGCGCACACCAAAAGGCTCACGCTATTCAGCCATCTTTTCACGATTTGTCCTCTTCTGTCTATTTGTTGCGGTAATCCCCTAAAAATAGCGTGGGATTATATTTCGCCGTCATTCTATTTATCCGTTGTCCCGTAAAACTGACTCTACTGCACTCAAGAGTTGAGCCATCCCAAACGGTTTATGCACAAAGCCCTTCACATGTGGACTGATTTCCAGGTGTAGCTCATCGCTCGGAGAATAACCACTTGCTATAAGTACCTTCACTGACGGATCAATCTTCAATAGTTCCATTAAACAGTCTCTTCCAGACATCTCCGGCATCAGAAGGTCGAGAATTACCAGTGATATCTCACCGTTTCTTGACTTATAAATATCAAGAGCCTCTTGCCCGTCGGCGCCTACTATGACTTTGTAACAAGCGTTTGTTAGAATCCGCCGAGCCAGTTCAGCGACCGGAATATTATCCTCAACTACGAGAATTGTTTCCGGTGTTCCTGATTGAACTTGAGGCTCAACCATTTTAGCCGGCATTAGTGGCTCTCCGACGGACGGGAAGTAAACTTTGAATTCTGTTCCTTTGCCTGGCTCACTCTCACAGGTTACATGACCGCCTTGTTGCTGCACGATCCCCCGTACCACGGAAAGACCAAGCCCGGTTCCCCTTGCAGAGCCCCTTTGTTTTGTGGAAAAGAACGGGTCAAATATCCTGGTGAGTGTTTCTTTGTCCATTCCGAAACCGTTATCTCTTACAGAAAGCATCACATAGGTCCCTGGTTTAGCTTCGAGATGGGACTTGCAGTAATCATCATCCAGCGAAACAATACTGGTTGAAATCTTCAGCGCTCCTCCGTCCGGCATTGCTTCTGACGCATTAATGCCGAGACTCATGACAAGTTGATCTATTTGACTGTGGTCTGCGACAATCGTAGTCGGTCCATCTACCAAATCGAGATCAAGTTGAACCACCTGGGGGAGGGTTCGAGATATTAGCGTGGTCAATTGACTGACTTGATGATTGAGATCCAATGGTACTGGAATGACCTGGCCCTGTTGACCGAAAGCCAGGAGCTTCTTGACCAGTTCCGCCCCTCCTTCGCATGTTTCAATTATAGTATGAAGTTCCTGGTAGCCCTGATCTGTCTTTTTCTTGTCATTCAACAGAATCTGGGAATAGCCAAGCACAATCTGAAGCATGTTGTTGAAGTCATGGGCAATCCCACCGACCAGAGTGCCAAGGGCTTCCATTTTCTGGGATTCGAAGAGCTGCGTTTTAAGAGTTTCTTTTTCCTTTTCAGCACGTAACTGATCGGTAATGTCGGTGGTCACAAATATCATCAGGTTCTCAGACGAGGACGGGTCAACACGCCTTATCCGTATACGAGCCTCAAAAAGAGATCCATCCTTTCGGCAAAATTTGGTCACAGTTTCCGCAATCTTTCCTCTTTGCAAATCAGTATATAGATCTCGTCCTACACACTCATACGCTGCTTCCGAAGGATAAAAAATTCTGGTGCTTTTACCTACGATCTCCCTTTGGTTCTCAAAACCAAACATCTTCAAGCATGCGTCATTCGCCCACTTTAAATTTCTGTCCAGAATAAGCCCTATCCCAACCGGCGAAGTGGCCAGAATGGTTTTGATGGTCCGTTCACTATTGTGAAGTTTTTCCTGTGCATGCTTTCTGGCGGTTATGTCATGATGGACCACGATGCTGGAAGTGTGTTTGCCGTCCGTGTTGGTCAGTATGGCGGTCGAGATCTGAAGATCCAAAACCTTGCCTTCTTTGGTCCACCGTTGAGTTTCGAATACGGCTTTTTCACCACGCAGCGTCCGTTCCCATGATTGTTTAGTGATCGCTTCCGCAGAAGGAGGCACAAAATTGGTTATAGGCTTACCGACCAATTCCTCCACGGACCAACCGTAAAGCTCTTCAAACGCCTTGTTTACGAAAGTAACCTGGCCCAGATCATCGTACACGACAAGCGCATCCGGAATGGTTTCCGTGAGAGAGCGAAAGTGGTTCTCACTATCTCGCAACGCTGTTTCAGCGTACTTGCGTTCAGTGATGTCCTCGTAGATCCCCAGCACCCCGATGACTTGTCCTTGCCTGTCGCGATAAGGCACTTTGACGGTATGCGCCCAACGATCTTGACCGGCGAGTTGATAGGGTTCTTCAAAGTCTTTTGTCATGCCGATAGACATACAAGTCTGGTCGTTGGCGCGATACGCTCTAGCAAGTTCGGGAGAATGGAAAGCGAAGTCGTCCTTGCCTATTATCTGTTCCGGGGCGAGCCCGAGGTCTGAGGCGTAGTTTCCGTTGCAGGAGAGATAGACCGAATTGCGGTCTTTGACGAAAATACGCTGCGGAAGGTGCTCAATCAGGCTCCGATTGCGTTCTTCGCTCTCACGCCGAGCCTCCTCCGCAATCTTGGTCTCGATGAGCGCATTCGCCAGTTTAAGGTTACTATAGCTAAGTTGGCCAATCATCGATGCGAACTTCGAATAAAATGTCATTATCGTGTGAACTTTGCCCCTACTCCATCGCGGTACCATTTTTAATGCGGCAAGGTATTCTTCGTGGTCAAATCCGTACTGCGCCGCTTGAGCTTTAAAGACAGCCAAGTCAGGAACCTCATCTTCAAATAAAAACTGTCCGAGAAAAAGATTGCCTACATGTCTTCCGCCCATAACAATCGGCGTAACCATGTCCCACATGTTGTTCTTGCATTTGTAGACGAGGTATTCTCCCTCGTTTACATTCTCAGTCAGGCGCATGTCACTTTCGATACAATTTCTTAGTGTATCAGGATGGACCCGATGGAACTTCGTGCAGATATCCTGCCACCCAGTGGCGACCAGAATGTTCCCCTTCAGGTCAATAATGGCAATTCCAATATTTGTGAGTTTATGGAAGTCATCCATGAGGGATTGGATTTGTTGAATATCGATGACATTACCAAATTCTTCTTGCTCTATTGCGTAGTAAGGCGAAAGCAGATTGGATATCTTTCCGAGTAGATTTTGCTCAGTTTTGTCCTGGTCTTGCATCTAAACTAATCCTGTCAATTTTGGTCGACGATCTCACGCACAGTGGTCAAGAGTTGTCTCATATTGTATGGTTTTTGGATGAATCCCTTTGCTCCGGCTGCAACGGCGCCATTGACCGGCCCACCTTCGGAATAACCGCTCGCAATAACCACTCTTGCGTTAGGGTCGATCCGGAGAATTTCGGCCAAACATCGCCTACCGTCCATTATGGGCATAATCAGGTCCAGAATGATCAGCGAGATACCCTGACCCTCCCTTTGGTATATCTCCAGGGCTTCTCTCCCATTGCCGGCTGTGATCACTTCATACCCAAACTCGCTCAAAAGTCCTGCGCCCAGTTCTCTGATCTCATCATCATCTTCCACCAGAAGAATAGTCTCTGTCCCGCGTGGAATGGCCGTCTCCTTTGGTGGGGCGCCTAAATCTTTCTCCGTATGAATTGAAGGGATGTAAATCTTGAACGTCGTCCCATGCCCAGGCTCGCTATAACACATGATGTGTCCGCTATGCTGTTTAACGATACCATAAACAGTCGCAAGGCCGAGACCGGTGCCTTTTCCTGTTTCCTTGGTAGTGAAGAAAGGCTCAAATATGTGAGACAGTGTTTTCCTGTCCATGCCCTGGCCGGTATCCGAAACAGTCAACAGGACGTAACTTCCAGGCATGGCCTCAAGATGTGAGCTGCAATACTCCTTGTCCAACTTAACGTTTGCAGTCTCAATGCTCAATATTCCGCCGTCCGGCATTGCGTCCCGTGCGTTTACCCCAAGATTCATCAAGACCTGGCCCACTTGAGAGGGGTCTGCTTTAATTGATTCCAGATTCCCACTGAGATGTAGGTCGATTTTAATTGTCTTTGGGATTGTTCGAGAGAGAAGGTGCCGCACTTGGGCAATTTCCTGGTTCAAGTCGACAGGAACATACCTTGTTTCAACCTTTCGGCTGAAAGTTAGCAAGCTCTTAACCAGATCGGCCCCTCGCTTTCCCGCTTTGTGTATTTTCTGCAGATCAGCGTAGTCTTGTTCCCCGTCTTTCTTTCGTTGAAGCATGAAATCAGAATATCCCAATACTGTCTGAAGTAGGTTGTTGAAATCGTGAGCAATGCCACCGGCAAGGGTGCCAATCGCCTCCATCTTCTGAGCCTGGAGAAGTTGAGCCCTGAGAGCGTTTGACTCAGTCACGTCTATGAGAAACCTAAGGGTGGAACGCTGACCCTGATACGAAATTTGACTGCCCCAAGCCTCCAGATCAATATGAGCGCCGTCTTTCCTGATTCCAGTCACCCGGTAGTGAGGATCTACCTCAAGTCCCATCGCTCTGTTTGCATTTCTTGCGGTGATGAAACGCTTGTCCGTTTCAACATAAAGAGCTTCTACGGGAAGCCCTTCAATGTCTTCCGGACAGTCATAACCAAACAAGTTTAGGAATGCGGGGTTAACATAGGAATACTTGCCCTGTGTGGCAATTCTGATAGCGATGGGCGCTGACTCTATCAGAAGGCGCATCCGTTCTTCGGCTTCTCTAAGGTCTTGCTCAGAACGTTTGCGTTCACTTATGTCAATTGCAGAAAAGACAACTCCCCTGGAAAAATCCCCCGGTACGATAGCTGATGAACTTAGAATAATGTCGATTACTGAGCCGTCCTTACACTTCCAACGGGTTTCTACCGACCCGGCGCCCCTTCCTTTGATCTCTCCATATTTCACTCTTCCGACACGAACGAACTCCTCATCACTTTCGTATAGCATTCTGGCGCTTTGTCCCAGGAAATCAGCGGCGGAATACCCCATCATTTTTGATAGAGACTCATTTGTCCAGCCAAATATCCGATTCGTGACCATTCCTATGCCTATCGGAGCTGACTGAAGCACGGTACTCAGAGTGGCTTCGCTTTCCCTCAAAGCCTCTTGAGCTTGCAAGCGGTCCACACCTTTCCAGACCGAATCCATCAGCAGGGTAAGTTGCAATATGTCCGCCTGATTGTAGTCAGATTCTTTGTTCGCCACACCAACCACCGCTACAATCCTATCCCCGATGAAGACCGGTACCGTCAGATACCTGCGCAGTGGCGCATGCCCTTCCGGGTAACCTTTTTTCATTGGATTCGGAGCCTCGAAATCATTCACCACAATCGGTTGGCGCTGACGAACCGCCTCTCCCCACATTCCGGTTTTCTCAAGCTGATACACGGACAGAGGCTCTGCGATTGAACATTCCTTCATCACGCCTTTCGACCAGGTATTCAACACAAACTCTTCGCTATCTTCGTTATAATGGTAAATGTAGCCTAGTGTACTTTGAGTGAGTTCCAAAGCCTCGCCAAGCGCATGATCCAGGAAGTCCTGGACTGAATCAGCTTTGTAGTGAAGTATGTCAATGATTTTTCCCAAACGAGCTTCGTTCCGTTCCGCTTCCTCCTCAATTTGCCTTTGCTCGGTGATGTCATGAATGATTGAAAAGAGCACAGGAGTTTCTTTCTTTTCAATCAGGGAAGAGTGAACTTCCACCGTTCTAACTTCTCCAGTGGCGAGTCGGTGAGGAAAGATGGAGTATTTGCGCTGCTCTTGTGAAACCATGTTGCGCTGGGCTTCAACCTCATCCATAGGCGACATACTGATCTCGTGGATAGACATCGAGCGTAGCTGAGGCGCCGTGTAACCGTAGAACTTTTCCGCAGCCTGGTTTGCATCCAGTATTCTTCCAGTTACCGGTTCTATAAGGAGCATAACAGCTCTATGATTTTCGAATATCCCACGAAATTGCTCTTCACTCTTGCGCAATCGGTTTTCAGCATATTTAAGCCTCAGCATGGCCTTAACTCGAGCTAAGAGTTCCCTATTGGGTATTGGCCTGGCTATGTAACCATCCGCCCCGTGCTCCAGACCCTCGGCCTGATGATAGGATCCGACATGAGTGCTCGACACAAGAACCACATAGACGTCTGCGGTTTCAGGATCGGACTTGATACGCCTGCAAACCTCCCGACCGTCAATGTCTGGCAAGCCTAAATCTAGAAGAATCAATTCAGGTTTGTGTTCCGCAGCCAACTTCAGGCAATCTATCCCGTTGTTCGCCTCCAAAGTATCATATCCGGCTCCCCTCATAATTTTTGACATACCATGGAGCGCAGGGATTTGGTCATCCACGATCAATATTGTAGTGGTATCCTTATTTTTCATCCTTGCCCACTTAGACTGTTTGTGACATCGCCATTCTCATCTAGGTCCATTATATCTCCAGTGGATCAATGCCCCTTTGACTATCTCAAGCGTCGTTCCCTAACAGACGATCCAGTTTAGCCTTCAACGCCTCCATTTTGTAAGGCTTATGCAAAACACCGGCAGGACGTCGGTCGGGAAAGCTCTGTAGTAAGACATCCTCAGTGTAACCGCTGCTAAGGATCACCTTGACATCCGGCTTGATCCGTATGAGTTCCCTGAAAGCCTCAACACCACTCATTTTGGGCATTGCGAAGTCAAGCATGACTAGATCGATTTCACTCAGGCGCTCTTGGAAAACACCTATCCCTTCCTCGCCATCGGCGGTTGTGATAGTGTTGTAGCCCAAGATATCCAGGCGTCTAACAACGAGATCGCGAACCCCTGTCTCATCCTCAACTAAAAGAATAGTTTTTTGCCGGTTAGCAGTGTCAGTCGCTGACGGCTTAATTTCAACTCGTTCCATGATCTGAGCGGTCGAGGCCTCAGACTCTTTCGTAGCAGGAAATCAGAACACGTATTGTAGTTCCCTTCCCAATCTCACTATCCACAATTATGGCCCCACGATGACCCTTTACAACCCCGATTACTTCCGCCATTCCCAGGCCACGACCCATAAATTTTGTTGTGAAAAACGGATCAAAGAGCCTTCGTTGATCGTCAGCGTCCATGCCGCAACCAGTGTCTGTAACCTCCAGAAAGATCAACCGACCAGGCGCTGGCTTCTCTTCAAGGCGGCTACGGCTCAAACACCTCACATTGCAATCCATGACGCCGGTTCTAAGGGCTACGTCACCATGCTGATCTTCTATAGCCTCGGAAGCGTTAACCACCAAATTCATGACCAGGCGTTGTATTTGATCAGAGTCTCCTCTCATGAGTGGAAGTGAACTGAACCTTTCAAAATGGAGCGTAACATTTCTCGAAATACATGATTCCAATTGGCTGAGGTTTCTGCCCAACAACTTGTTGAGATCCAGGTTTATAGGGTAGTACAACTTACTGCCCGTGTATATCTGCATCTGTCTCGACAGTTCCGCCGATCTCCTTGCCGCCTCGACAGCGCTCTCAATGCTCAGCAGCGTCTCGGCATCGAGGGTCTGATCCGTAAGAGCTAACTCGAGGTTGCCCAAAACTACCGCCAAATGGTTGTTGAAATCATGGGCTATACCCCCGGCCATTACATCGAGACTTTCGATTTTCTGAGCATGGAGTAGCCTGCGTTCCATCTCCAGTCGCTCTTCTTCCAGTCTCTTGCGATCGGTAATGTCTCTGGCAATCGACTGAAATCCAACAATACTGTCCTTCTCCGCAAGAAGTTGAGTCTTCTGACCGTACCATCTTATTTCACCGTTTTTTGTCACAAAGGGAAATTCATAATAAGTGTCGGGAATTTTCTCTAGAAACTGACGACTGTAGAATTGACTGACATTCTCTATATACTCCGCAGGAATGAATTCCAGGTAATTCCTGCCTACGACCTCTTCCTGAGAATATCTAATATGTTGTAGGCCTGACGGGTTCACAAAGGTGACGCGCCCATTAGGGTCCGTAGTGTACACAATGTCATAGGCATTTTCGACTAGGCGACGATATTTCTCTTCACTTCTTCGGAGTTCCTCCGCAGCCTTCCTGCGATCAGTTATATCGAGCATTGTGCCGGTTATTCGCTGAGGTTTGCCTTCTTTGTCATATTCGGCCACCTTGCCTCTGGCCTGAACCCACTTCCATTCGCCGGATTTGGTCTGGATTCTATATTCGGCCTCGAAACAAGGTAGTCGGCCTGAGAGATGTCCATTCAAAACTTCTGAAACGTTTTTCCAATCGTTCGAGTGGACCGCTCTTTTCCATGTGCGAACGTGCGGATCCAGTTCATCTAACTCATACCCCAACATTCGTATAGCCCACTCACTCCAAACAGCCCGGCCAGTTTTTAGGTTCCAGTCCCACAACCCGAGCGCTCCTCCTTCCAGGGCCAACTGCAAACGTTGTTCACTCTCCCGCAATTTTCGTTCCACCAACTTGAGGTGTGCAATGTCATCAATTAAACAGGCAACCCCCTGCGCCTTTCCAGCGTTACCAACATCAGCCACTTTGCGCCGCATCTCATTCAATTCATCGATAAGCTGTCCCCTGGTTTTGTCTTGGTCTTGCATTTAGTTCTTCCTATCAACCGCTGTCCATAACCTCGTGAACAGTAATCCGGAGTTGTCCCATGTTGTATGGATTTTGGATGAATCCCTTTGCTCCGGCCGCCATGACACCGTCAACCGGTCCCCTATCGGACTAACAGCTAGCCAGAAGAACCTTGACGTTGGGACTGACCCGGAGAATCTCTTTTAGGTACATCCTCCCATCCATTACTGGCATAATCAGGTCCATGATGATCAGCGAGATGCTGTCACCCTTCATTTGGTGTATATCCAGGGTTTCATCCCCATCATTAGCCGTGATTTGCAAACAACTATAAATAGAACGTAATGAATCGCAATCATGACTGGAATATCGCCGCCTGTTTGGGTCCAGGATTCATATTTGGGACCTTGAGCGAGAATGATTTTTGATATTCAACCGTGTGATTGGAAAAAAGAGTTGGTTTGAATCTATCGTAGAGAGTATAGGCTGGCAATATAATACTGAAATTTGTCGCAAATAGTTTTTCTTATATTCTTGCCCTTATATGATATTTCAGACCTTCCCGGAGACAACAGTCATCAGTTTTGGAATCGCGCCATCAAAAGGACAGTCTGAAACCTCCAAGAAGTTTCTTGTTATAGGAATGAGCTGCAAGGGCTCCCCATACGACACAAATAGGATGCGTGACGATGAGACCGTATCCTAATGTCACAATACCCACTATACCGGAAACTATGAGCATGATGATCGCTCCTGGTATAGTCGAATAGAACATGCCCAGAGGTCCAAAAATAACCGTCAATATAATGGATATTCCAACACTCTTGGTTGGCGTGACGATTATTTGTCTTGGAAGTTCATTATAGTCCGTCATTTAGATCGTCCTCCCACGTACAAACTGAAACGGAGGAGACAAAACTAAACGTTAAACTGAGAAATATCAATAAAAACGTAAGGAGTTGGTCACTCGAGAGGAAAAAAGAGAATTATTCTTGCTGATACTCAATAGCGGATAATAAATGTCAGAATACGTCGCCGTCGGTTATCTCTTTAAGGATATCATCGTATCTGGCGCCAGTTAAAACAAACCGGTCGGAACGCGAACTGGAACCTTCTGGAATGGTTTGCGTCTACTGAATTAAGACATGCGAACCAAATTCAGGGAAAGGAGTTTCAGCTATGACACTAATTAATTTTGCCTCGGTTGTAGCGGTAATGTTGGGAGCCATTATATTGACCAACCTGGGTTTTTTCGCCGCGCCTGTAAACTCCTCTGAGAGCGTGGAACAGGAGCGAACCCTGTGTATTCAGGACTGCAAAGATAAATTTGGAGTGGACATGTTTTGGGGAGGAGCCGGAGGTGACGGGCGCCTCTACCAAATGTGCATAAGTGACTGTGAAAAAAAGTTCTGGAAAGAATGGGACAAGGATATGGATAAACTGGAAAAAGACTAGGTCTATCCACTACATCCGCCGGGCATGACAATTGTGTCGAAATAAGGGCTCGGTTTCAGCTACTATTTTTGACTTTATTCACGATCCTGTCGATTATTGAACTGGTTGAGACACCACTGACAAGGTCTATAAATTGGACCTTGCCTCCTCGTCCTTTTACGACGTCTTCTCCGACAACCTTTTTCCCTTCCCAGTCTCTTCCCTTGACCAAGATATCAGGCTTGATTTCCTTTATCAGATTGTAAGGGGTGTCTTCATCGAATGTGGTGACATAATTTACGAAGTTCAAAGCCGATACCAGCTCCAATCGTTCTTGTTCGCTCACGATTGGTCTCTGGGCTCCCTTGATACGATGGACTGATTTGTCGGAATTCACAGCGACTATCAATATATCTCCGAATGTGGAAGCCTTGCGTAGAAGTTCAAGATGGCCAACATGAAAGAGGTCAAAGCAGCCATTTGTGAATACTAGTGATTGTCCCTGAAGTCGATGGTTTCTAATGACTCTTTCAAGTTCATCTCTTGGGATTATCTTTCTGCCCTGAGGCCAATTCCTTAAAGAATTGAGCATTTCTTCCAAAGTTACAGACGCCGCTCCAAAACGGGCCACAACCAGTGAAGCCGCAAGATTGGCCATCTGAGCGGCTTCTTCAACAGAAAGCCCACTGGCCACAGCCAGGGCGAGAGTGGCTATTACCGTGTCACCAGCCCCTGTCACATCAACAATTTCAACGGGTTTTACAGGAAAGTCCTGAATTTTGTTCGGCGTTATCAAGGTAATGCCATCTTTTCCGCGAGTGACGACCAATCCCTCAGCCTGAGTTTGTTCAAGAAGGATTTTTCCTGCTTTTTCAAGAGTCTGACTATCTCTTATTTCGATACCGGATGCGACGGAGGCCTCTCGAACATTCGGGGTAACATAAGTGGCTCCTCTGTACCGGCTGAAGTCCAGCCCTTTGGGATCCACTAGAGAAGGAACGCCCTCGGAACGAGCGGTATCAAACAGGTTTCTCAGTATCGAATCAGACAGGAACCCTTTGCCATAATCCGAGACTATTACAGCCTTTACCTGTGGCGTCACAGACCTGATGTTGTCCATGACACTTTTTTCGATTTCGATGGGCATGCTTCCAACATATTCCTCGTCAATTCTGACGATCTGCTGGTTTCGCGCCACAACTCTTGTCTTGATGGTAGTAGGTCTGGATCTCTCGAATTTCAGCCAAAAAGTGTCTACCCCAATTTCAGCGCAATGTTTCCTGAACCATTCGCCTGCCGCGTCGGCTCCCACAGTAGCAAAAAGGGCTACATTGCCGCCCATGGAGACCACGTTTCTCACGACGTTCCCCGCGCCGCCGAGTCTTCTATGTCTATCTTTGGCCAATAGCACAGGCACCGGAGATTCAGGGGAAATTCTCTCTACATCACCTATTACATATTCGTCGACCATCACGTCACCGGCTACAAGTACAGGCGCCGCTTTCATTCTGCTAATCAAATTCTCGTTCAATTCATCAGCCTCCGCAGATGCCCTTTTTAAGCATCAAAACATCTTACCATAATTGTTTCAATGGAAATTTCCAAGCCGGAACCTAAATTTCAGAATTGTAATGTTTGGAAAATGTACAGTCAGTTGCTACAATAGTCGAGTAAGTCGAGTCTAAAAATAGGTAAGTTTGCAGATTTTCGGGGAAGGGTATGAAAAAGGTTCTTTCAATAGCCGGTTCTGACTCCGGAGGTGGGGCGGGAATACAGGCCGACCTCAAGACCATATTGTCCCTCGGCGCTTATGGCATGAGCGTTATTACGGCCTTAACGGCTCAGAACACTCTGGGCGCGCATGCAATCCAGCTTGTTGATCCTGATTTTGTCGCGAAACAAATAGATGTAGTGCTTACTGATATAGGCGCCGATAGTGTGAAAACCGGTATGCTTGGCAACGGTGACATTGTCGAAGTGGTTGTGGAGCAACTCATAAAACACAAAGTTGAAAACCTGATAGTGGATCCTGTCATGGTCTCAAAGTCTGGGTCGACGCTTCTCGATGAAACCGGACGACAGGCCATGGTAGAAAAGCTCTTTCCAATTTGTTACTTGCTGACGCCTAATATTCCAGAAGCGGAACTCTTCCTCAACTGTAAGATAGAAAACGTTTCGGATATGAAAAAAGCGGCCAAGAAATTGCAGAAAATGGGGCCGAAATACGTACTAGTAAAAGGAGGGCACCTCAAAGACGCGCCTGTCGATGTTCTCCACGATGGCGTCCAGGATTACGAATTCCAAACCTTACGTGTGCGGACGCGTCACACTCATGGGACTGGATGTACGTTATCCGCTGCGATTGCGACACTGATAGCCCGTGGGATGCCGGTGATGGAATGTATCGATCAGGCAAAGAGAATGTTATATCGGGCTTTACGGTTTTCATTAGGCATCGGTAAAGGAATAGGACCCTTAAACCATTACGCGTCTATAGCCAGGGAAATAGCCCGAACACAAGTCATAGAGGAACTTGATAAAGCGCTCGAAAGGTTGAAGCGCCTCAACATAGGACACTTGATCCCCGAGGTGCAATCAAACCTGGCCTATGCAATACCTTACGCTGAAACTGTCAACGATGTGGCTTCTTTCCCAGGTAGAATAGTGAGGCTAGTGAACACGATTGACACGCTCAAGAGCGCAAAGTTTGGGGCGTCCCGTCAAATTCATCACCTGTTGTTGGCGGCCATGGAATATGATCATCATCGACGTTCGGCGATGACTGTCACGTATTCTGAATCGCTGGTTAAGCGCATTCGGTCACTTGGATTTGAAGTGGCCGAATTTGATAGAAGGAGAACTCCACCGGATTTACAACAGGAGGAAGGAAGCACCCTTGCGTGGGGAGTGCAGGACGTGATGGAGGAACTTGGAAGGGTTCCGGACGCTATCTTTGACAGAGGAGCCTTAGGCAAGGTACCGTTGATAAGGTTATTCGCAAAGGATCCATCTTCCATGGTTGATTTAGTCGCAAGACTATGAGCTTTCTAATATTTCCTTTGGGGTAATTGCCGGTGGGACAAAAAAGCCTTAAGATAATTATGGACGGATGATGGAACCAACAGCAGCAAACTTCTTAGGCGCGCGGACCAATATATGCCAAACAAGCTAGTAGATTTTCACGGTCGAACAATCGATTATTTACGAATATCAATTACCGATCTCTGCAATTTCAGGTGTATTTACTGCCGACCTCCTCAAGGGGTCAAACTTGTAGCGCACGAAGATATCCTTCGGTATGAAGAAATCCTCAGAATTGTTTCTGCAGCGAGAAATCTTGGTATTCGAAAGGTCAGAGTTACCGGTGGGGAACCTCTGGTTAGGCGAGGAGTACTGGGCTTCATCTCACAGTTAACATCTGAACTCGGATTTGAAGACGTGGCCTTGACAACAAACGGCTCAAGACTGTTGGAGATGGCCGAGGGCCTTCATCGGGCTGGACTCAAACGTGTGAATGTCAGTCTTGACACTTTGAGAAGGGATTGCTTCCAAGCCGTGACCGGGGCTGATGAGTTAGAAAACGTCCTGGGAGGCATTGATAAACTTCTAGATATAGGGTTTCAACCGATCAAGGTTAACGTAGTCCTGCTCAAGGGGGTCAATGAAATTGATGTCCCTGATTTCGTTCAGTTAGCGATAGATAGACCCATTGACGTAAGATTCATCGAAAGGATGCCGTTTGGAGCCGAAGTGGCCCCTCCCGGTTCGCCCGATTCTTTCAGCGCCTCGGAAGCCTTGAGAACAATTGAGAGGACTTTCGGCAAACTTGAGCCTCTTGATAGGTCGGAATTGGATGGCCCGGCCAGAATGTATAAGGTTCAGGGAGCCTTAGGGAGAATAGGCGTTATAGATCCAGTTACCGGACACTTCTGCGGAACATGCAATCGTTTGAGACTGACGGCGCGAGGGGCACTGAGACCATGTCTTTTGAGCCCGGCCGAAATTGATATGAAAAAATTGTTGAGAACGTCTCCGGAGGATTATGAAATCGAAGACTTTATAAGGCGGGCCGTTTTTGCAAAGCCGGTCGGTCGTTTCTCCAATGTTGAGAACATGAATGTCGGTATGAATTCAATCGGCGGTTAAGCCCCGCTTGACAAGGTTTTTCAAAATAACCCCGAATGCCGCAGAACATTCAGCCTTTAAACATTTCCGTAATAATCGTTAACAGAAACACATCTTCTCTGCTACGTGAGTGCCTCACGAAATTTCTGCAATCGGATCTTGAAATTCCCTCGCAGATCATAGTCATTGATAATGGCTCGGTGGATGATTCGATCAAGATGGCAAGGACGGACTGTCCGAATGTAACATTGATAGAGGCGGGAAGAAATTTGGGGTTCGCCGCAGCCAACAATCTGGGCTTTTCCATGAGCGCCGGCGAGTTCGTCCTGTTACTGAACACAGACGCAATGGTTGAAAAGGATTGTGTTTCTAAGATGTTGGCCCTGGCCAGATCGGATGATCAAATAGCGCTTGTTGGTCCTCAACTGCTGAATAGTGACGGATCGAAACAGACATCTTTCGAGGCCACTCCTACCCTGTTGACGGAAACCACCAATAGAAGCCTACTGAAACGGCTTTTCCCTAAACGCTACCCTGGGAAAACTGAAAACCTTGTCAAACCCAAGGATGTTGAGACCCTTATCGGCGCTGTGATGCTTGTGAGACGAAAAGCTTTCGATGAAGTCGGCGGGTTTGATCCAGGCTATTTTTTCTTTTTCGAGGAAACAGACCTGGCGGTCAGGTTGCGCAGGGCAGGTTGGCGAGTGGTTCATGAGCCTCGAGCAAAAGCTGTTCATCTACAGGGAGGTTCAGCAAAGTCCAATCCTGCGCCGGCTAGAATAGAGTTTTATCGGTCCCGTTATATTTTTTTTGAAAAGCTTTACGGCAAGGTGGCCAAGAATTTTCTCAAGTCGATCATAATGGTCAACGTGACATTGAATGTGTTTGTCTACGGTTTGTTCAATGTTTTAACACTCGGCCAGGCAAGAAGCGTTCGTCAAAAATTTCAGGTCTGGCGGGTCCTGTGCGCATGGCATTTTAGAGGTTGCCCGGATGGGTATGGCCTTCCCCGGGATTAAACGGGGAAAGCCGATGCGGCAGGTGGATCGATTTATTGACGTATCCGCTATGAAAAGATTTTTCGCCAGTTTGCGTATCTATAAAGGGCTCCGAGGGCTGTGACCGCTCGTTCAGGGCTTGGCAAAACCGGTAGGCCGTGGTCCTGCAACTCCTTTACGAACAACTCGGAACGTTCGCAAAACGAGCCTCCTGCGACTGGTTTCCCTGAATCCCGGGCCGCAGACGCTGCTGCCACGCTCTGGTCTATGATGTAGTTTTCAGCGAACTCCGAGGCGCTGATTGAAGCCATGCCCGATCCCAGGACTACCGTCATGACACGATGCTGAGGCATCAAACAGTAGATAAAAAGCAGGTCTACCTGGTCATCCTTCAAGAGCACCTTAGGCAGGATTTCCATATAATCGCTAGGATTCTTTGAAAATGTCAGATCAACCGGGTTTTTTACGCTGGCCGTGCCCGGTACCAACTTGGCTAAGGCCTCCTGGGTTTCGGGAGTCAGCTCCGCCAATTTCAGGCCGGCTCTTTCAGCGCTGTCTGCGGCCGCTGCCCCAGGCCCGCCGGAGTGAGTCAATATTCCCAGTTTGTTTCCGCGAGGCAATGGTTGCGATCCCAGCACGTAACAAAAATCAAACAGTTCCTCAATGGATCGAGCGCGAACAATTCCACACTGGCGAAAGATCCCATCGTAAAGCCGGTCAGGGCCTGCCATGGCCCCGGTGTGGGACTGTCCGGCGCGACGGCCGGCTTCAGAGCCCCCAACATAAAAGGCTACAATCGGCTTGATCTTGGAGACTCTCCTTGCCACTTCAACAAAATGTCTGCCTCTTCTAATCCCCTCCACGTATAATGCTATCACTTTCGTTGTTGGACATTGGGCCAGATACTCCAGGCAGTCGGCAAGGTCGATCATAGCTTCGTTACCAAGACTGAAACCCTGACTGAAACCAATGCCGAATTTAGCCAGGTGCACAAACATTTGGGTTATGAAGCTTCCACTTTCTGACGCCATTCCTATGAATCCCGGTGTGGCCTCATACGGAAAAAATGTCGTATTAAGATTTAAACTGGGATTCACAGCGCCAATGCAATTTGGCCCAATGAACGTGATTCCGTATTTTTTGGCTGTACGGACAAGTTGATCCTGCATTTCCTTGCCTTCAGGACCTTCTTTTTCAGAGAAGCCTGCGGAAACGATAATCGCCCGCCTTACTCCGGCCTGTCCGCATTCCTCAAGAACCCCTGGGACGACCTTCGTTGGGAGGACGAATATGGCTAGATCCACAGTTTCCGGAACGTCGCCTATTTTTGAATAAGCCTTTAACCCTTGTATTTCTTGTTCTTTTGGATGGATGGGATAAACAGACCCTTCAAATCCCATCGAAAGAAGATTGGCAAGTTGAATACTACCCATCGACATGGAATTGCTGGACGCCCCCCAAAAGGCTATACTTCTTGGATGCATTATTCTGTACAAGGGGTGTTGTTCGAAATCACTCATCAATTGCTCCTTGGAAAAACCACAATTTTTCCGGTCCTAACTTCGGATCGTTCATTCTGACTGTCTTGAAATTTACCACTCCCGTGAGAATCAGTTGTCTCGTTCTGATTTTGTGGGGTCTACCGGGGAGAAGAGAGCTGTCAGAAATTTAGCCAACCACCAGACCGAAAAACCAAGCATGCTTGAGATCATTGCGGTTGGTCCGAGGGCTATCGAAAACCAGACAATCTGATATCCGTTCTCAAGGAAATTCTCGGAAACCAAACTTGACATGAACGCCACAAATGAAGCGGCTGCCACTAACCCGCCAAGAATCATAGGAACCGGTAGATTACTTCTCATGCTTGTTATGTTAACATTTTTTTATCGGAAAGTAACATGTTTTGCTTGCCTATGACACCAATTTGGTCATGTTTAATTAATAATTACAAGATATTAAGTAGGATAGTATGGTTGACTTTAAAATCAATTACGATGCGCTCTCAAGGGTTAAGAAGCCTGCGCGCTATATCGGTGGAGAAATAAACGCTGTTATCAAGGACCCGGCTAAGGTCAAAATTCGGGTAGCCCTCGCGTTTCCCGATGTTTACGAAGTTGGAATGTCTCACCTAGGGCTGAAGATTCTTTATCATATCCTCAATTCATGTGAGGACGTGTTCGCTGAACGTGTTTTTGCGCCCTGGTCCGACATGGAACAGCAAATGCGCGACAGGGATATCCCCTTACTGACGCTCGAAACACACCACGAAGTCCGAAAAATGGACATAGTAGGATTTTCTCTTCAATATGAGCTTTGCGCTACAACTGTTCTGCAAATGCTGGATTTATCCCGAATACCTCTCCTGTCCCGCGAAAGGGGAGTCCAGGATCCCCTGATAATTGCGGGCGGTCCTTTATGTTTTAATCCGAATCCGATGTCTGATTTTTTTGACTTGTTCCTGATCGGGGATGGGGAACAAGCGATTGTCGAGATCGTTGAGATTTACAAGTCATGGAAACTTCGAGGGGGGGATCGGGATAGTCTTCTAAGGGAGTTGAAAAAGGTTGAGGGGGTTTTTGTTCCGTCTCTGTTCAAAGCGGGAGAGACCGTCAGTAAAAGAATATTGCCCAATCTGGGTCTGGCGGATTTTCCTCAAAGTCTCGTTGTGCCTTTCTGCGACATCACACATGACAGGGTAGGGTTGGAGATTGCGCGGGGATGCACGCGCGGGTGTCGTTTCTGCCAGGCCGGAATGATTTATAGACCTGTCCGGGAAAGGAAACCTGGTGATCTGCTGACTTTGACCAGAAAACTCCTTGAATCCACAGGCTGGGATGACATTGGTTTGTTATCGCTGTCATCCGGTGATTATTCGTCCATAGGCCCGTTGATCAGAAACCTTTCGCGAGAGTTTGCTTCGAAAAAGGTGGCTATTTCTCTTCCATCTCTCAGGACCGATACCTTTGATTCAGAAATAGCTACGGAGATAAGAAAAGTCAGGAAAACAGGATTCACTCTAGCCCCCGAGGCTGGTACCGAACGGCTGAGAAGGGTTATCAACAAAGGCAATACTGAAGAAGATTTAAGAAACGCCGTAGTTTCGGCTTTCCAGGAAGGCTGGAAAGCGGTCAAGCTATATTTCATGATAGGGTTGCCTACAGAAACTGAAGAAGATGTTGCGGGAATAGTAGATTTGATTTTCAAGTCTGCGCGATGGGGTAGGGCCGGACAGATAAGGGCCTCTATTTCCACCTTTGTCCCAAAATCGCACACACCGTTTCAGTGGGCTGGGCAAATATCAATCGATGAAACGTACAGACGTCAATCGTACATAAAAGGCTTGATGAGAAGAAAGTCCACGGTTCTCAAATTCCACAATCCCAAAGTCAGCTTTCTTGAAGGAATTTTTGCAAGGGGTTCCACGGAACTCGGAAAGGTAATTGAATGCGCTTACAGGAAAGGCGCCAGATTTGACGGTTGGGATGAAAAACTGAACTTTGAGCTGTGGATGAATTGCTTTGAGGAGTTCGGGATTGATCCGGAACATTATCTAAAAGAAAGATCAATTAATGAACCTTTGCCCTGGGAATTCATACAGACTGGAGTAACAACGGCATTTCTTGTTCATGAACTGGGATTATCCTTAACGGAAGAACTGACTTCCGATTGTCGTTCAGGAAACTGTTCAGGATGTGGGGTGTGTGATTTTAAGGAGATAGCGCCAGTCCTTCACAAGGCTGAAGACGAAGGAACACTTGATCCGACACTCCGTGAGGAATCGCCAGAACAGCGGGAAATTAGGAAATTCCGAATCAGATATTCCAAATCGGGCCCGATGAAGTTGTTGGGGCATCATGATGTTGTCAGGTGTTTCGAACGGGCGTTTCGCAGGGCGAAGCTTGAACTGGATTATTCGCATGGATTCCATCCTCATCCAAAGCTAAGATTTTCGGCTCCAACGGCGCTTGGCATAGAAAGCGAAGCGGAATATCTCGATTTTGACCTCAAAGACGCGGGATCTCCGATCAATGAAATTCTTGAAAAACTTGAAGACGCGCTACCGAAGGGAATTAAACCAGTGGAGATAAGCGAAACTTCATTGAATGAAGAGCCTTTGTCTGCTAGAATTCAGATAGTAGTCTACGATATACATTTAAGTGATGCCTTAACCATTGATCGTGTGAGGGAAAGACTCTTCCGATTCTCTGAACAGGAAAGTCTGATAATATCGTCTGGTCCGGAACGAAAACCGAAAGTTCGGGACCTCAAGCAGTACATCTCCTCAATTTTTCTCTCAGGACAACTTCTCACTATGAAAATTAGAATGGCTCCTTCTGGCTCAGTCAATCCCTATGAAGCCATAGGGTCAATTATGGACTTATCGGATGAGCAGGCGAGATCATTAAGAATAACAAAGACAATGATCGAATTTGAATCGTGATCCATTGTAGGTGAAGGAAACCGGTATGGGTAACGAAATAGTCATGAATGTCACAGACAGGGAGATTCGTCTGGCGCTTCTCGAAGATGGCCAGGTAGCGGAGATCCATCTTGAGCGACGAGGTGAAAGAGGAATAGTAGGCAACATCTACAAGGGCCGGGTGATCAAGGTGCTTCCCGGAATGCAAGCGGCTTTTGTGGATATAGGGTTGCCACGGGCCGCGTTTTTGTATGTGGGGGATGTTCACCACCACTCTCCGGACCTCGGTCTGGTTGCGCATGAAGAAACTGAAGACGAATCTGAAAAGCAACAAGCCCTGTCACTTCAGGAAGGAATTGAAGACGCGCCTGAATTTACTACCCCAATTGAAGAATTGATAACAGAGGGAGAAGATATTCTCGTTCAAATTTCAAAGGAACCTCTCGGGAGCAAAGGGGCCCGGGTGACTTCCCATATTTCAATTCCGGGCAGACACCTGGTATTCATGCCGACCGTAGATCACATAGGGATTTCCCGTCGGATAGAAAACGAAGTTGAAAGGCAAAGACTCAAAGATATTATCCAGAAAATCAAACCACCGGTTTGTGGGCTCATCGTAAGAACGGTCAGCGAGCATGAAGATGAAGAAAAATTACGGGCGGACCTGACATTCCTCGAGGGTAGCTGGCAAAGGATTGTAGAGAAGGAGAAACTGGCGCCTGCACCTTCTCTGATATATGAAGACCTCGACCTGTGTCTGAGAGGTGTACGCGATCTCTTCACCGAAAATGTCACGCGGCTGGTCGTAGATTCTTCAGAGCAGTTCCAGAGAATCCTCGATTTTATGGACACGTTCATGCCTTCACTCAAACCATGCGTTGAGTTTTACGACGGAGAAGAACCGATTTTTGATCATTTCGGACTTGAGATGGAGCTGAACAAGGCGCTTGGCAGAAAGGTGTGGCTGAAGTCCGGAGGATATATCAACATAGATTTCACCGAAGCCCTGGTCGCCATTGACGTTAACACCGGCAGATTTGTAGGCAAACGCAACCTTCAGGAGACGATACTTAAAACCAATCTTGAAGCCGCAAAAGAAATAGCCTATCAACTCCGTCTGAGAAACATCGGTGGAATCATCATCGTGGACTTCATCGATATGGATCGGCCCGCTGACAGAGAAAAGGTTACAAACGCCCTGCAGGAAGCTTTGAAAAAGGACAAGCAGAAAACTAACATCCTGAAAATCTCGGAGCTTGGACTGGTTCAAATGACCCGAAAAAGAACCAGGGAGAGCTTAACCAGGACACTGTGTGAACACTGCCCATATTGTGAAGGCAAAGGCTTTCTAAAGTCTCAAACGACGGTATGTTATGAGATTCTCCGGGGCATATCTCGGCAAATTGCAGATGGCTGTTCATTGAATATCAAGGTTACGGCTCATCCGGAAGTTGTTAAACTGTTATTCGAGCAAGAGAGTGAAAAGCTGGCGGAAATACAGAAAAAACATAGGGCCACAGTGCAGCTCAATCCCGACCCAAATCTGCATCAAGAACAATATGAGATTGCAAACTCTTGAAGTTGCGATTGGAATTTTCTCCGATTGGCATCCGCTCAACCTTCCAAAGGACACTCTGTGAAAAAACGAAGCAGATCGACGTCCACCGAAAAATGGTGGACGGCCGGCATAGCTTCCGTTAATGTCGGTCGTAACTTACGTATAACACCATACTGGGAAAGCTGGAAATCCGGGGCAGACCGACACAATTTGATAATTGACCCGGGGGCCTCATTCGGATCAGGAAACCACCCAACTACAATAATAGCTCTAGAGTTGCTCGAAAAGACGATAGCTCATCTAGAGGGGACGCAAGGCGCCTTTTCATTGCTGGATGTGGGAACCGGGACTGGGGTCTTGACGATAGCTGCAAAAGTATTGGGCTGTAATCATTCGGTGGCATGCGATGTCGATCCTTCGGCCATATATCTGGCCCGCAGGAATGTCAGTCTTAATCAGCAGGCTCGCTCTGATTTCGCGCAAAATGAAGTCCGTTTTTATGTAGGGCCGATAGAAGCGGTCAGAGGGAAATTCGACATTGTGATAGCCAACCTGGCTGCGCCAGTGTTACTTCGACTGAAAGAGGAACTGGTCGCGCACGCGGGATCTTGTTTGATTCTTTCAGGCATACCGGATTCCATGTTTGATCTTGTAAGGAACGAATTTTTGCTTCAGGGGAGCAAAATCAGGGAGACTTCTAGCCTTAATGACTGGAATGGTTTGATTTTTGAAACGTCGTGATGAGACAGAGTGAAAGTAAAAGGAGACCGTTATTAATGGTCTCCTTTTACGGAAGGCTATATTTTTCTATAGCAATATTTTAAGGCCGGGTAGGCTTAGTCTTCTTCAGTATGTTGCTTACCCATTCCCTTGAGGCCAATAAGGGTCGTGCTTCCACTGGACCAATACTCAAGCATTCCTTCACCTACCAACTTGTTCACGATATTTTTTACTTCCCTGGGTTTCATATCAGGGCACATCGAGTAAAAGTCTTTCAGGTAGAATTTTGACTTGGCAGCGGATTTTCCGTGCAACGAATCCATTATAGCCTTTTTCGCTTCTTCCTCGGTCATGGAAAGCTCCTTTCCACCGATTAAAACTTAAACTGGGTCGATTGCCGCCACGTGGTGTAAGCAAAACGATAATCATCAATCAGGTGGTGGGTAAATGGGATGTTGGTTTTTTCAAAGAATCTTTCCCAACCAATTCTTTCCGCCCAATCACCGAGGCGCTCATACTTACGAGCGTCTTTAGAGTAGACATCGAGAATGTTTTTCACCGCAGCGACGGTTGTAGGCCATCTTGGGGGTTCGTTTGGAATAAAAGGAATGACAACCTTGGAGAATTTAGGCTTGGTCATACGGTTGGACAATTTACCACCAACAAGAATGGCGATTCCGCTTCCAACTTCATCGGCCAGCGGCATGGCTGCGCACATAGTGTAGCAGTTTCCACAGAACATGCATCGTTCAGCGTTAACTTCGAGGGACTTCTTCCCATCCGCTGTCTTCGCCGGCTTGATGGCGCCCGTAGGACATGCGGCGATAGCAAGCGGCAGTTCGCAGAGTTTGTCGATCCACTCACCGTCCACCATAGGTGGTTTTCTGTGAATCCCTAGGATGGCGATATCAGAACAATGGACAGCGCCGCACATGTTGAGGCAGCAGGCCAGAGACACTCGCACAGGCGCCGGAAGTTTCATGCTGCCGAACTGGTCATAAATACCGTCCATGACGGCTTTCACGACACCGGAAGCGTCGATGGCCGGTGTATGGCAGTGAGCCCAACCCTGGGTGTGAACTATATTGGTAACGCCGGCTCCAGTTCCACCAATCGGGAATTTGTTTGAACCACCCTCGAACTTACGGCTTTTGAGATCGTCAATCAACGGTTTAAGCTTGGATTCATCCTGCACGAGGAACTCTATGTTGTTTCTGGTGGTGAATCTCAGGTACCCGTCGCAATACTTGTCGGCTATTTCGCAGATCTCTCTGATGTGCTCAACGCTCATCAACCGGCAACCACCGACGCGGACCGAAAAGATCTTTTCTCCGGATTCGGCTACGTGAACGAGCACGCCGGGTTGTGGAATCTCATGGTACAGCCACTTGCCCTTGTTATTCTTAATGACAGGTGGCAGAAACTCCCCATAATGTCTGGGGCCAATATCAGTAATTCTATCTTTCAACGGTTCTTTGGGATCGTAAGGCATCTTGTTGACCTCCCTTTACCTCTGATGTTTCGCTCGGAAAGCGTCGATATCTCGGGTCCATCCGCCCTCGACCTCTTCTTCTTTCCAGAAAATGTATGGGTTGGATCTTGGCTCATCAACCATCCTTGGATCAGGATCAAGTTCGCAGACTCTCAGGAACTCCTGGAAGGATTTCCTTTGAATCAATTCACCAAGACGCTCACGGTTCTTGCCTTCTTCCATCCACCAATCCCAGACTTTTTCTATAAGCTCTTTTGCTTCATCAAAGGGGGATTCCATTTTTATGAAAGGCACGGTCAGAGTGGACATCTGAGCGCCTTCCAGGATCGGAGCTTTGGCGCCGAACAGTATTGACGCGCCGGTATCCAGACCTTTTCTCAAGGCTCTGGGCATGACATTGAGGCAATGCATGCAGCGGACACATTCCCTGTTATTGATTTCAAGCTTTGACCCGTCCCAGCTCATGCAATTTGTTGGGCAACGATCTATAACTTCTTTTTGAATGTCGAATTTGCCCCAATCTCTACCGGAATAGGCGCCAGCGTTCGGAGCGAATTCGCCGCCCACATACGCTTTTACGGCGGCCTGATCTATACGGATGTCATCTCTCCATGTCCCAATAAAGGACATGTCGGAACGGGCGATGGACGCCACGCAACCATTGGGACAGCCATCGAACTTGAATTTAAACTTGTAAGGAAAAGCCGGGCGATGAAGTTCATCCTGATATTCATGAGTCAGGTTATCGCAGGCTTCCTGAGTGTCATAGCACGCGAATTCGCATCGGGACTGCCCCAAACAGCACTCAGGCGTTCTGAGGTTTGACCCGGAACCACCTAGATCCTGATTTAATTCGTGGGTCATTTCGAAGAATAGGGGCTCGAGATGATCCGTAGTCGTGCCCAAGAAAACGATGTCGCCCGTGGACCCGTGCATATTGGTCAGGCCACTACCATGTTTTTCCCAAAGGTCACAAAGGCTTCTGAGAAATTTTGTGGTGTAAAATTTGCTGGATGGTTGATTGACGCGGACCGTGTGGAAGTGAGCCACACCAGGAAACTCCTGTGGTTGGTCACAGTAACGACCAATGATACCACCGCCATATCCAAATACGCCTACGATACCACCATGCTTCCAGTGGGTAACCTTATCCTCGTAGGATAATTCCATAACCCCTAACAAATCTGCGGGGGCTTCTTTGAGAATGTGTTTTCCTTTTTCCGCCTGCTGCTTGATATCAGATACAAAGCTAGGCCACGGCCCCTTTTCCAACTCATCAAGCATAGGGGTATTGCGTTTTCCCATTAAAGGTTCCTCCTCTCTACTTGGGTCTTCTGCGGTTCGAGTAATCTTGATCTATTCTGGTAGCCACAAATAAAAAACGTCGGCAAACCCGACTGCTCAAGCTCATGAAGCTCATTAAAATTTGGTCAAACCGGCGAATTTATTAAGCATGAATGAAAAAGGCCACCGAATTGAAGATTCTTAAAAATCTAATGCAAATGATAAGATCAAGTCAAGAAAAAAATCCCAACAGTTTTAGTAAATAACAAGATCTCAAGCATTGCGCCTTTCACATTTCGTGGGAATCGATCGGAGTTGACAAGCAAAGTCTTATGCGCTCTGATGTGACGAGCCAGGAGTCTACGAAAATCATATCCAAGCCGTTGTGTCAATGCGTACAGGCGAATGAAATGTCACTATCCTCACCAGATTTTTGTTTAATGTATTCAGCCCCCGACGGAAAAGATCGGGTCTTCAATTCGTCGGAGCTGCAACAAACCATTCCCTTGACCAACGATGAACTCCTGCCCTTTGAAAAAACAAATGAGGTTACATACAGAGCCTATATGGAGGTAATACGAACCTTTGTTCTAAAGAATTTGACTGAAATTCAGAGACTGGTTTCATATAAAAGCGGACGCAGTGACAAAATTTCTTCGGTAGATCTGGTAGCTGAAAAACGTGGAGCGGATTATTTCCCTGCTTCCGTTAGGGCTCATGTCAAAAACGAAGAGTACTGGTTTGTAGCCAACGTAGCGCTGACGGAAAGAGGCCTGTCAAGGATAGAAAAGGACTTTCTTCTGCTGAAAGAATTAGGTTCTATAGATGAAGCTAAATTCTTGCCGGAAGTGTTCTTCATGAGCCAGCCCCATGATTCGGAATCAAGTGGGGTAGGGATTCCCAATTCGATCTTCCTGGCAGAGTGGTTTCGGGGATATCATGAATTCCATGTGTCCGGGCGAAAATCCGCCTCCAGAGATGTTTTTACTCTATGGGACACGGATAACGGTTATGAAAAATTTAAACTACCTGTGGCATTGTTGCTTATTGAAAAGGTCTCTTATATCCTAAGCCGGTTTTTTGATTTCGGGAACTTTCGGGAAATTTATCCGTGGCATCTGGCGGCCGGCGATTTTATCGCCAGGCTGCGTCCGGAGCCGGATGTAAAACTCATCACAGTCAGACAATATCAAAGCAGGATTGCCTTCAGCGAGGATTCTGATAGAAGCGTTGATCAAGCTCTGATATTTTTTTTTGCTAACCTGAGCGTCAGATCAAGGCTTGATCGGATTGACGGCACAGGCGAGCTGGTATGGCTCTCGAGGCAATTCGTGAAACCTGTCATGAATGGATTTCTCGAGGCCTTGGCGCCAAAAAAACTACGAGAAGACACAGGAAATTCGTTCGTAAATGAATTTGTCAAAACCATGCGGCGCCTGACGGTAGAAGAATGGGCAGGAATTTTTGCTGAGACTATGGAATCGTACAATCAGAAAGCGTCTGATTTTAAGATCGTAGAGAGCAATCTGGTTGATCATATCTTTGATGTGTATCAAAATTGCCAAAGCCTCTTGACAGGAAACTAAATTCCCCAGGAGTTGGACCTTTATTGTTGCAAAATGAATATTCCCCGTATTCTCCTGGCCGCCCTTAAAGGGGGTTCAGGCAAAACATTGATAACTGTGGGGTTGACGGCCGCGTTACGAAAAAAGGGCCTTTCTACAAGTGTGTTCAAGAAAGGACCTGATTACATTGACGCCGGGTGGCTTAGCATGGCGGCCGGTCGCCCTTGTTATAATCTGGACCAATATCTGTTCTCTTCGGACGTTGTGTTAAATTCTTTCGCAACAAGATCCTGGAATTCAGACATAGCAATAATTGAAGGAAATAGAGGTGTCTTCGACGGTACGGACAGCCAGGGCTCGTTCAGCAGCGCAGAGTTGGCCAAACTCTTGCGAAGCCCAACGGTGATCATTATTGATTGCATGAAAATGACAGGGACAACTGCAGCCCTTATAAAGGGCTGTCAGGAATTTGACCCCGAATTACGCGTTGAAGGAATAATTCTAAACCGAATCAAGGGAACCAGACACGAAAAAGTCGTTAGAGAGTCTATACAACGGGTCAGCGCTATTCCGGTCGTTGGAGTTGTTCCAGCGATGACACTGAAGAATTTTCCCCAAAGACATTTGGGCCTATTGCCCATTCAAGAACATCCGGCGGCAAAAGACTTTGTGGAGGAAGCGGCGAGCATAGCGGAGAACAGTATTGATTTGGATCAAATACAAAGAATCGCCCAACAAGCGGCTAACCTTTTTGACCCGCCATTCGATCAAAAACACAAAGAAAATATTTCTTTGTATCCACGTGTACGAATAGGTGTCTTTAGGGATTCAGCGTTCCAGTTTTACTATCCGGAAAACATAGAGGCCTTAACTTCCCGAGGCGCGGATATTATAGAAATAAGCGCCCTCGAATCAAAACCTCTTCCAACTATCGACGGTTTGTATATAGGAGGAGGGTTTCCGGAAACCAATGCGCAAAGACTCGCTGACAACCTGGTGTTCAAGGATTCAGTCAGACTTTTTGTCGAGCTTGGAGGACCTGTTTACGCGGAGTGTGGTGGACTTATGTTCCTGGCCAAAAAACTGGTGGTTGATAATAACGAGTTTCCAATGGCAGGAATTTTCCCGGCAAGCTCTGTCTTAAACAAAAGACCACAGGGGCTGGGGTATGTTGAACTTAGGGCACGTGAGTCAAATGCTTTTTTTCGTCAGGGTCAATTGATCCGGGGACATGAGTTTCATTATTCAACAATGATACTGGACCATAATGATCAAGAATCCTGGCCTTTCGACGTCCTGAGGGGACATGGGGTTGACGGCGCGCATGACGGACTGCAAGTCAGGAACGCTCTCGGAACTTACGCTCATGTTCATGCCCTGGGAGAACCTTCTTGGGCTGACGCAGTGGTTCGAAAAGCCCGGGCGTTCCATACGGCCCAGGAGATTAACACATAAGACATGCAGAAAATTCCCAGGCTAATGTTAGCCGCTTTACGAGGCGGGGCCGGAAAGACCTTATTAACAATCGGAATAACCGCAGCGTTGCGAAGGAGAGGTTTATCCGTAGCGGCCTTCAAAAAAGGGCCGGATTATATTGACGCTGGCTGGTTGGGGAAAGCGGCTCAATCCGAGTGTTACAATCTCGATTCTTACCTGTTTGACAAGGAAACTCTGACCGCTTCATTTATTTCAAGGGCTACAGGCCATGACATCGCCATAATAGAGGGCAACAGGGGATTATTCGACGGGGTCAGCGCTTCCGGGGAATACAGTTCGGCTGAACTGGCCAAAATGTTAGCGACTCCTGTGGTCTTGATCGTTGACGCCTCCAAGATGACCAGAACGGCCGCCGCTCTTGTGCTTGGGTGCAAGTTGCTTGACCCTGATTGTTCATTAACGGCGGTAATCCTTAATAGGGTCGCTGGATCTCGACACGAAAAAACCCTTCGGGATTCTATCGAAAATTATTGTTCAATCCCTGTCATTGGGTCTGTTAACAAGATGTCGATGGACAATTTCCCACAGAGACATTTGGGCTTGCTGCCGCTTTTTGAACATTCGGGCGCTAACACTCTGATTGAAGAAGCCGCTAATGTCGCGGAGTCTCATATAAACCTGGACGCCTTATTGGAATTGGCGAATTCGGCCGCCCCGTTGCATTGCGCAGGATTGATTAAACCTGAGCTGGAAATTGACCCGGACCATGTCAATCTGAGGATTGGCGTGCTTAGGGATTCCGCCTTCCAGTTTTATTATCCGGAAAATCTGGAGGCTTTGGAAGCGACAGGAGCCCGATTACAGGAGATTACGGCCCTTGAGGCCCAACCGATCCCGGATTTGGACGCTCTCTACATTGGAGGAGGGTTTCCTGAGACACACGCAGAGCGACTGGCTCAGAACACGGTTTTCAAGGAATCGTTGTACAATGCCGTAAATTCCGGTTTGCCTGTATACGCAGAATGTGGCGGCTTAATGTACCTCGCCAAAGAACTCATAATTGACAATTCGGCTTATCCGATGGTGGGAGTTTTTGACGTTGCGACAGTCCTGGAACGGAAGCCACAGGGCCATGGATACATGACTGTCCAGGTGATAGCTCCTAATCCATTTTTTCCTCTCGGAACGGTCCTGAGGGGACACGAGTTTCACTATTCATACATCTGTTCCGAAACTCCTGAAGCCAACTCATACGCTTTCAAGGTCACGAGGGGCCATGGGATCACCGGCGCATTAGACGGCATTTTCAAGAACAACGCTTTAGGGACTTATCTACATCTGCACGCGTTGGGAGCGCCGGATTGGGCGAGGAGTATTCTGAAACAGGCGTTCAATTATCATCAGACTCGGGTGGGAAAGAAAAACGGGCAATAAAAAGCCTCGTGTTGAACGATTTCACTGATTGGAAAAAACTATTTTGAATAAATCTCAAGAGCATTTCAGAGACAGGATCGAAGCTGTTTTAGGACCGGAAGGCGTGCTGGCCGAGGCGATCCAGGGATATGAATACCGGGAACAACAGGTCGCCATGGCTGAGGAGGTACTTTCGGCCCTGATGGCAGAAGATACCCTGGTTGTGGAAGCTCCGACAGGGACAGGAAAAACCCTGGCTTACCTTGTGGCGATAGGGTTGAGCGGCAAAAGAGTAGCCGTATCGACCGGGACAAAAAACCTTCAAGAGCAGCTTTTTTTCAAAGATATCCCCTTTGTTAAAGAGCGGGTCTTTCCAGGGCTTCAGTCTGCTCTTCTAAAGGGGCGCGGGAATTTCATCTGTCATCAAAGATTCAAGAACTTTCTTCGACAGCCTAGCTTTTACGAACAATGGGAGGAGAAACTTCTCGAAAAAATTATTGAATGGTATCAGGTAACTTGTTCCAAAGGAGACGGAGATCGGGCTGAGCTGGAAAATCTGCCGGATGACAGCCAGCTCTGGTCGGAAATATGTTCGACCACAGAAACCTGTCTGGGAAGAAACTGTTTTGACTTTGAGCGATGTTTTGTTCAGAAAATGAGATCTAAAGCAGCGGAGGTGGACCTGCTGGTTGTCAATCATAGCCTCCTTGCTTCAGACCTGGCTGTCCGGGCGACTGGCCGCGGAGAAGTGATCCCTCGTTTTGACGCTCTCATAGTCGACGAGGCTCATGGGTTCGAAGAAGCCGTAACGCAACACTTCGGCTTCCATTCCGGGTTTTATAAAATTAGAAAATACGCCAGAGACTTCAGATTCCAGCTAGCGCAAAGCAGCGTAACCGAGGAAAAATTTGAGAAAGAACTTCGAAGACTGGAAGATCAAGCCAAAAATTTATTCGGCATTTTTGATGAAATTCCCGGCCAGAAGATCAGGATAGACCCCACTGATCATAGGGTGGCAGAATCTCTAGCCCAGGTGAGCCAAACCCTTAACAGCCTTTTCTCTATGATATCTGGACTTTTGAAGTCCAACGAAGAAATGAAGAATCTTGCCCAGAGAACCCAGGATTTACGGACTGAGTTGGAAACGATCTTTGGTTCCCTTTCCAGCGGGGATTTCGCGACATGGGCGGAAAAAAGAGATAGAACCGTTATGGCCCACGCATGTCCAATCGAAATAGGGCGAGCCCTTCAAGTCAGGCTTTACGAGAAGATTCCTGGTGTTGTGTTTACTTCAGCCACACTGGCAACCAGTGGATCATTCTCCTATTTTAAATCCAGCGTTGGTTTGAACGGCGATTTGTCCCCGAAAGAACGAATCTTGGACTGCCCGTTCGATTATTCAAAACAGACTTTGTTTTACGTTCCAGAGTCCATTCCGGAACCTAATTCGGATCAGTTCGCTACAGCTTTATCCAAGGCGATTGGTGAAATTCTTTCAGTTTCAAGGGGGAGAGCCTTTGCTCTATTCACCTCTAACAGGAATATGGAAAAGGTTTTTCAGGATCTGAAAGGCAAACTGCCTTTTCCTCTTCTGCTTCAGGGCACAAAACCGAAAACCAAACTGCTTGAAGAATTCAGGGCAAGCGAAGGGGCGGTTCTTTTTGGCACGGCATCCTTCTGGGAAGGTGTTGACGTCCAGGGAGAAGCGCTGTCATGCGTCATCATCGATCGATTACCTTTTGCGCCTCCCGATGATCCCATTCTCGCTACGAGAGTCGAGTTGCTGAAATCAGCCGGGAAAAACGCCTTTTTCCTTTTGCAGGTCCCAATGGCCGCGATCTCACTGAAACAGGGGCTGGGAAGGTTGATTAGAACCCGGAATGATCACGGGGCCCTGTGTGTAATGGACACCAGAATCCTCTCAAAGAGCTATGGAAAGATCTTTTTTGAAAGTCTCCACAAAAGTCCCTTGACTCGGTCGTTAAAAGCTGTGAAAGCCTTCTTTGAAAAGAGTGGCCAAAAAAGTTTGAAGACGGCTCGACAAAAGCGCCGAGACGCTGCAAATCCGGAAATTTGACCAATGTGATGTCCATGTTTGAAATACGGTTCAAGCAAGAGTCTTTTGATCAACTGTTTATCGAGATTACAGGGAACATCTCGGTGGACGACGCTGTGGCCGTTGATAAAGAGCTTTCGAAGATATTGGAGTCGCAACCCCTCAAAAATATAAGGCTGGATCTTGGGGGAGTGGATTACCTGGATGGAGCCGGAATAGCGGTAATGAGAAACTTTGTCCGTCGTTGCACGAAACTCCACAACACGGTAAGTTTTTCGAATGTTCCACTCGCCGCGAAGCGATATCTGGAAGTCAATCCATCGGCAAGTGAGAATGATCGAGATATCCTGAGAGAAATCGATGGCTCTGACCTGGTGAGCCAGCTAGGCCAAGGAATGATCCAACTCAGGAGCAACGCTTACGATATCGTTAGCTTCGTAGGTAGTATAGTTGAAGCCTTTTGGTCGGGGTTGAGGAGACCCTTGCCCAGAAGGTGGGACGGATTGACAAAACTCTTCGAAAAGGCCGGTGTTGACGCAGTGCCGATTGTGGTCACCCTCAGCTTTCTGATGGGGGCTATCCTGGCTTTTCAAGCGGCCATTCAGCTCCGGAAATTCGGGGCCAACATTTTCGTAGCTGATCTGGTGAGCTTATCAATTTGTCTTGAAATGGGGCCTTTGATGACTGGTCTCATCATATCGGGACGTTCCGGCGCCGGATATGCCGCTCATATCGGGTCCATGCAAGTTTCTGAAGAGATAGACGCTCTGCGGGTTCTTGGGATAGATCCAATTTTTTATCTGGTTGCCCCAAGAATTCTGGCTGTAGCTCTTGCGGCCCCATGCCTGACGATTCTGGCCGATATAATCGGGATAATTGGTGGTTGTTTGGTAGCGGGGTTTTCCTTGGATGTCACTCCAGCGACCTATTTTAGCCAGGTTAAAAAAGTCCTGGAAATCAGTGACGTGATGAAGGGACTGGTCAAGAGTTGCGTCTTTGGGATAGAGATAGCGGGGATAGGCTGTCTGAGGGGATTTCAGGTCAGAGGAGGCGCTGAAGGTGTGGGATCTTCCACGACTTCAGCCGTCGTAACGTGCATATTTGTGCTGACTGTAACGAACGCGATATTTGCAGTGTTGTTTTACTATTTCCCCCGCATCTGGGTAATTTAGTTTTTTCAGCAACTTTTAGGGGTCGAGATAGGTCTCATAGAAGTATTGCAGCAAACTCAAAAAGGGGTGGAATTGACCCAAGACAGGATTTCAGCAATCTCAGTTCGAAATGTTTCTGCAGGCTACTTCGGGGAAATCGTAATTCGAGATGTCTCTCTGGAAATTGCCAGGGGAGAAATTTTTGCTGTCATGGGCCGCTCCGGATGTGGAAAGACAACCTTGTTTCGAGCGATGGTGGGCTTGCTCAAACCGATCAGCGGAGAAATATATTACGGCGCTCAGAAGATGGATCCCATAGGTGAACAACCTCACCTGGGGATATTGCGAAAACTTGGTGTCCTGTTTCAGTCTGGGGCTCTTTTCACTTCAATGACAGTGGCTGAAAATGTTGCGTTGCCGCTCCGTCAATTCACCTCTCTGTCCAAAAACGTTATTGAGGAAATAGTGCGTCTCAAACTGGATTTGGTAGGCTTGCTGAATTCAGCCGAAAAAACACCAGCGGAGCTCAGTGGAGGAATGCAAAAGAGGGCGGCCCTGGCTAGAGCCATGGCGTTGGATCCGGAAATTCTTTTTTTTGATGAGCCTTCCGCAGGGCTGGACCCTTTGACAAGCGCCGAACTTGACGAGACCATCCTCAGTATAAATTCATCTATGGGCACGACAATCGTGCTCGTAACCCATGAACTTAGAAGCGCGTTTAGAGTGGCTGATCGAGCCATACTTCTGGACCCGATAGAAAAAACGGTTATTGGGGAGGGGTCTCCGGAGGAACTTAGGAACAACTCGTCAGACCCTAGGATTAGAGACTTCTTCAGGGGACATGTTTCTCAAGACAAAATATCATCAAAGAAGGGCGTCAGTGATTAATTGTTTCGGGAACGCAACCGATTAACGACTTTCGATAACACTTCGCATCAATGATGCTGAAACTGAACTGATTGTGTGATAATTAGCCATTGAGCCAAACGAATTGACTTTCTTTCTGAATAACGGATCTGTCTTGATTTCTGGGAGAAGAGTATGAACAAGCAGTCAACGAAATTCAAAATCGGTCTTTTTCTAATTGGGAGTTTGTTGTTGACTGTGGCAATCTTAATCTGGTTGGGCGCTTCGAGGTATTTTGAAAATTCGCAAACGGTTGTGGCTTATTTTTCGGAGAGCGTTCAGGGCCTTGAATCCGATAGTCCCGTGAAATTCAGAGGGGTTTCTGTCGGTAGGGTAAAAAAGATTAAGATGGCTCCTGACGGAAGGTTGGTAGAGGTCGTAATGGGACTCGACCCAAATTTCAAGGTTACTGATGATCTTGGGGTTAAAATTAATCTACTGGGTTTAACCGGATTGAAATATTTGGAGATGGATTCGTTCAAACACGATCAAGACAAGGAACCCATAGAGCTGGATTTTAAACCGCGATACAGAGTTATACCGACTTACGCCTCAGACATTAAAGAAATCGGAGCCGCCCTCGAAAATGTGTTCCAGAAACTCAAAGCTCTTGATATTGAAAGAATTTCTAATCATTTACTGAGAGTTTCGGTAAAGCTGGATAAAATACTTTCCGACTCCAAAGTTGATACAATTGGAAGCGACGCCTCGGACGCCATTCGCGAGATAAAAGAAGCCGCCAAGAAAATCAATGATGATTTGTCAAAAGCTCAACTCGGAAAATCGCTGTCCAAAATGATGGAGAAAACCAATGAATTCCTTCAGGTCAGCACGGAAACGGCAAGGAACACAGATAGGATGATAAGAAGGACAGACAACAACATCAGTTTGTTGACACAAAAATTAGATCGAAGCGCCGATAATTTGATCGACTTTACAAGGATGATAAAGAACAAACCATCCAGCATAATCTTCGGGCCTGGTGAGAAAGCAGGAGAAGGAAGATAATAGTATCCTGTTTGGGCGCTTCTCTTTATTCCAGCTTGGCTGGCTCGCAAATCATGGTTCAGAATAGGTCAGAACTCGGGAATAGTCTGCAAACATATTCATTATACTTAACAGTTCGGGAAAACCTGCGAAGCCTGCTGTTGGCAGCCTCAATTGTAGTGATTTCCGGATGCGCTTTGTGGAACACGGAAGCGGTGGTTTTCCACGCTATAAATTATCCAGCCCCCAAAGCTAACAGAGAACACCGGATTCCGGAAACAATAATGGTTTACCGTCTTCTCATGGATTCAAAGGTCGATAGTCATTATCTCGTAATTTTGAATCTAAAGGGCAATACCAGGAGTGTGAGCGGTTACGCCTGGGTTCAGGATCCTTCGGAGATGCTCACCGAATTGGTAACCCGGGATCTGGAATCCTCCGGATTATTCGAAAAGGCCATTGATCAGACCAGCAATCTTCCATATAGATATGGGCTAGAGGGTCAATTGAAGAAATTTGAAGGAGTGATCAACAACGGGAAAGGCGCTGGATTGATTCAAGCTGAAGTCAAGTTAATAGATTTTGAACACCAATCAACAGGCAATAGCGAGCTAATAAAGAAACTCTACACTATAGAAGTTCCGAGCATGGATACCAAGCCTGAGTCCATCGTGAAGGCGCTGGACAAAGCATCGATGGATTTATCCGAAAAAATTAGAAATGATGTAGGAAAGATCCTGATAAGTAAAAACTGAATGCCAGAAAAATTTTAAATGTGGGTTCCATAATTTCTCAAAGTTTTGACAACCTGGAATTGCTTGACGCTTTAGTAGGTGTTATTTAAAGAGGGGTTCTCAAGTTATAGCGTGAGGCGCAAAATGAAACGCATTCTTGTCGTTGACGACGAAAGACACATTTGTGAATTGTATAGGATGGAACTGGAGGAAGAAGGTTACGCTGTTTCACTTGTTCATTCGGGTAATGAAGCCCTGGCGGAGGTGGATCGCAATCCGCCTGATTTAATCGTCCTGGATATACAAATGCCCGGCATGGATGGGATTGAAACGTTAGAAAAGCTTCTTGGCATGGACAAAGGGATTCCTGTCATCCTCAACACCGCTTACAGTCATTACAAGGACGATTTCACCACCTGGGGAGCGGACGCGTATGTTGTGAAATCGTCGGATACCTCCAGACTCAAAAAAGAAATAAAAAGGTTACTCGGAGCATGAACCTCAGAAACGAGATGAAAAGCACTTTGTGCATACTCATGGCTGGTGGAAAAGGCGAACGTCTTTATCCTTTGACCAAGGCCAGAGCCAAACCTTCGGTTAGATTCGGCGGCATTTACAGAATCGTTGATTTTACTCTTTCTAACTGCCTCAATTCAGACATACGAAGGATATATGTCTTGACGCAGTATCGATCGGTTTCGCTGGATCGCCACATCAGACTGGGATGGAACATTTTCAATCACGAATTGGGAGAATTCATAGAGTGCGTGCCGCCTCAGCAAAGGAATGTAGACCGTTGGTACCGCGGAACGGCCGACAGTCTCTACCAAAACATTCACATCCTGCAAAGAGAGCGACCCAAGAGAGTTTTGATTTTGTCCGGTGATCACGTCTACAAAATGAACTATAACGACATGTTATCGTTCCATATCGAAAAAGGGGCTGATCTTACCGTAGCTGGTGTAGAAGCGCCGAGAGAGGAAGCCAAAGCGTTCGGTGTCATAGGCTGTGACGATGACTATCGGATCGTTGATTGGGAAGAAAAACCTTCAGATCCCAAGCATGTTCCGGGAAAACCCGATAAATCATTTGTGTCCATGGGGGTCTATATCTTTGACACGAAAGCCCTGGTCAAAAACGTCATAGATGACGCCAAAAACTCGAACTCCTCCTACGACTTTGGTAAAGACATCGTGCGCAAAATGATAGACACGAATAAAGTTTATGTTCACAGTTTCAAAGAAGTTAACAACGAATCAAGCGCTTACTGGAGAGATATTGGAACTTTGGACGCTTATTGGCAGGCCAATATTGACCTGTGTTCAGCAACTCCATCGTTCAACCTTTATGATCAGGAGTGGCCGATCAGGACCTACCAGGAGCAAGTCCCACCGGCAAAGATTATGGCCTCACACTTTTCTGAGCCATCCAGGCCTGCTGGAGTGGAAACCGTAAATTGCATAATTTCCGGTGGATGCTTGGTTTCCGGGGCGCGAATAGTCCAATCAGTGCTTTCTCACGGAGTTGTTGTGGGTGAAGGTGGCGTGATTGAAGACTCAGTGCTTCTTGACAAATGCCGGATTGGAAAAGACGCCAGGATCAAAAAAGCAATTATAGACCATGACGTAAATATTCCTGATGGCGCAATTGTGGGCTACGATCCTGACGAAGACAAGAAACGGTTTACTATCTCACCTGGCGGAGTTGTTGTAGTACCGAAGGGTATGAGTCTGGATTGACACTCTAATTTCTTTTCAATTTGATTCGTTTCGGAAAGGGATAATATGCCTGAATTGATTATAGAAGGACGACGCATTGGATATGGATGCAATGTTGACGCGATTGACGCTTCCCAAACGGTATTGTTGCTTATACACGGCAGTGGAGGAGACAGGGGTGACTGGCAATGGCAACTCAAGGGAATAAAAGCTCCCGGTGGTGTGATCGCCATTGAACTTCCAGGTCACGGAAAATCTGAAGGGCCTGGGGAATCATCGGTTCCAATATACGCCGATTGGGTTGAAAAGTTCGTTCTCGGTCTGGGATTGCAAAGGGTAGCGCTTATGGGATGTTCGCTCGGGAGCGCTATTTCACAGTGGATAGGGCTTGAGCGTAAACCCTGGATGGTGGCATTGGGGTTAGTAGGCGCTGGAGCCCGTCTTCGGGTTTTGCCTTCCCTGCTTGATGGACTGATAAATGAACCCGCCCTGTCATTGAACTCTTTGGCCGACTTCTGCCTGTCCAAGTCAGCCACGGATGCTCTCAGGAATGAAATGAAGGCAAAATACGAAAAAGCTGATCCTTACATTATTCATGGAGATCTGAGCGCATGTGACAAGTTTGACGTCATTGGCCGGATTCATGAAATTTCCGTCCCTACACTGATTCTGGTCGGAGCGGAAGATTATCTAACCCCGGTCAAGTATTCGAAATTTTTGAACGACAAAATTCCCGGATCAACAATGGTGACTATTCCCAACGCAGGACATCTGGCGATGATGGAAAAGCCAGATGAGTTCAATGCGGCTACGCAAAACTTCTTGGACAGTCTTTAGACCATGCCTCGATCATGGGAATTGGCGGAAGAGCGGACGGTTCAGGCGTATTCAGGGCATGCCCCGTCTTTCTTAGAAACTAAATTTTAGAATTCTCCGCTAAATTCGACCCGATTCCGCCCTAGGTTTTTGGCCCTATACAATGCCTCGTCCGCGGCTTTGACGACTGAATCCGTGTCTGGACGATCCTTTCCCTTGACCACAACTGCGCCAAGACTGAGACGCACGTGAAGAGTTCCTTCAGCGCTGACAATCGGGTTTTCGTCAAACAATGCCCTCAAGCGCTCGGCGACAATCAAGGCGTCTGTGGCATCGCATCCCGGCATGACCACGAGGAATTCCTCTCCCCCGTATCTTCCGACTGCGTCATAGGGCCTGAGCGCTGAGGTGATTCTAGCGGCGGTCTGGCGCAGAGCCTCGTCACCAGCCAGATGACCGTAGATGTCATTAATGCTTTTAAAATGATCAATGTCCATCATGACGACCGCGAGTGGGGAGCTTTCTCTGTGAGATCGCTCCAGCTCTCTGTCCAGAATTCCAAGTATAGCGTACCTATTCCACAGGCCTGTGAGCGAATCATGGGTTGCTTGAAATTCAGACGCTTTTAATGCCTCCAGCAAATCTTCCTGGAGCTGGATGATCCTGGTGGCCGCCCGGATTCGGACGCGTAGTTCCTGGGGATCGAAAGGCTTGGTGATATAGTCATCAGCCCCAGCTTCGAGCCCTTCAACAATGTCTTCTTTTCGGTTCTTGGCTGTAAGCAATATGATGTAGGTATAAGGTCTTGAATCTAGTTTCCGTATTTCTCTGCTTACGGTGAGGCCATCCATCTCGGGCATCATCCAGTCCAGAACCGCCAGCTTTGGGGCGTCTTCGGAATTCAACTCCTTCCATGCCTGGGCCCCATCCGAACAGACGACAAGCTCATTTCCCCAATTCTTGAGTTGCGCCTCCAGAATTCGACGGGTTATCGGATCGTCTTCAGCCAACAGAATTCTCACTAGCGGCAATTCCTGTATTTATCGAAACAGAGATTTGATTCTATGACATAGCGGGATGATAAATGAAAATTCAAAGATTGGAAAGGGTGTTAAAAATGTCGTCATTTGTTGAAAAATTCAACAATTCCTGGCCCAAGCAACTTTATCTGCTTCAACCAGTCTCCATGCAAAGGATTATCAGACCGATTGAGGATGGGCATAAAAAGATATACTGTTTCTGGAGTGGTCACTTTAGTGACGGACGCGCTCTTTGGTCCGGAGCAAGACCTTAAAAGGCTCTTGGTCAATAAGATATGTAATTTTATGGCAATATATATTTCTTTTAACATGGATTCATATTGATTACTCTTTGACAGGTGGATCAAATCAATCAATTTCAGAACGCGGAGATAGGTGACGATGAACTCACTGGAAGTTGAAAAAAGAGCGAAAGAGCTTTTTGATTCAGGTTTTTATTGTGCGGAAAGTGTTTTGCAGGCTGTCGCCGAGCACGCGGCAATTCATTCTCCGCTTATCCCCAAAATATCGACTGGCTTCTGTGGCGGGATATCACGCTCCAAAGGGATGTGTGGCGCAGTCACTGGAGGTGTCATGGCCCTAGGAATGATATTTGGGAGAACCAGCGCAGATATGCCCCCAGATGACACATACCTGAAAGTGCGGGAATTGCTGACCACTTTTGAAACTCAATTTGGCTCAAGCAACTGTTTTGACCTGACTGGTTGCGATTTCAACGAAGCGATGGAACGCCAAGGATGGAAAGAATCCGGAATGGCTAGCAAGTGTAAGGATTTCACTGGCGCAGCGGCACGCATGGTCACTGAAATAATAGATCGCGACCGATCAAGCTAAGGCGTAACCTGCAGGAAAGCCGGAATAGGGCCTCGTTGCTATCAGTTTCATTCTTGGCTGAAAATCTCCTCGAAGAATTGTTTCATAGCCGCCCATGATCGCTTGTCAGCTTTTTCGTTGTAAGCGCTCCCTTTGGATTTGTCGGTTCCTGCGCCTTCCTGGGTGAACGAGTGAACTGCATCACCATAGTAAATCATTTGCCAGTCTACATTGCCTTTTCTCAACTCCTCCTGAAAGGCCGCCAGATCCTGGGAAGGGACGAATGGGTCATCCGCTCCATGTAGGATGAGGAGTTTGCCTTTGATGTTCTTAGCGTCCTGCGGTGAAGGACTGTCTAATCCACCATGGAAGCTGACCACCCCGGCCACTGGCGCTCCGCTACGTGCAAGCTCAATCACGGTCGTCCCTCCGAAGCAGTACCCAATAGCCGCAATGCGATTCTGGTCAACGTTGGGATTGTTTTTCAATTCTTCGAAACCGGCAAGAACCCTCCGGCGAAGGAGTTTTCGGTCCGATTTGTATTTCTGCGCTTCGGCTGAGGCTTCCTGGCTATTTGAAGGTTGAGCTCCCTTGCCATAAATATCCGCAACGAAAGCGATGTAACCCATTTGTGCAAGTCTGTCGGCGATAGCCTTGTACGGTTTTCTTACTCCCATCCAGTCGGGCACGACCAACACTCCTGGTTGCTGCCCCAAGACATCTTTTTTGAATGCCAGGTATCCTTCAAGCGCCACGCCACCGTCCTTGTACTCTACCGGTTGTGTCTGAAGTCCCGCAAACGCCATTGCAGGCAACAAAAAAACGCTGAGCAATTGAGCGGTTTTCCTCATGTTTGCCTCCATAAATCATTCATGGCCAGGAGTTCGCCCTCTCGGTCGATAAGATGCTCAACGTGGAATAATCGATTCATTGTTGTCTATTTCCGCCGATCACCAATGAACCAGCGGGTCCACGTCAACGGCCCAACACAGCCTGAATAGGTCTTCTACACGAGGCCGTCTCATGGTGGCAAATCTTTTCAAGGCTAATGGGGCTAAGGAATGAAATTTTGATATGGTCGGGCTTTAGAATCAGATTACAATGTTTTTATTAGAATTGTTTAGACCTTTTTATACGACTATAAGATGTTGGACAACTCGATAATCCAGATAAATAATGTACAGACCTAATGTCTGACGCAGAGGGACAAGACTATGATGGAAATGGGTAAACTTATTTTGGCCTTTGCTCCGTGGCTCGCGTTCTGGTTCATCTCAGGCCCTTCTATCCTTCGGCTCCATATTGCGCTTTTCGTAGCAGCGGCTTTGGTCATTATCATGGCCATCACCAAACTTCACAAGGGAGCCATCCTGTGGGCCGGCTATGTATTCTTTTCTTTTGCGCTGGTCACTGTTGTCTGGCTCAAGAACATGTGGGTCATCCATCATCTTGGTGTCCTAGCTTCTGGAACTCTCTTTCTGGCCACTCAAATGTCGATGCTTCTTGGACGGCCGTTTACGGAAAAGTACGCAAGAGAACATGTTCCGAAAGAATTGTGGAATTCTTCTTCCTTTATCCGAAGTTGCATTGTAACCACATCGGCATGGTCATCTGTTTTTTTGGCAAATACTATGGTTAATGTTGTTCGTCTCAACTACCCTAATGTGAGCGAGTGGCCTTTCAGGGCGTCGGAATATTTGATTGTAGCCATGGGAATTGTCTTTACCAGTATCTACTCGCAGCACGTGAGACGGAAACGTGTAGAAGAGTCGACGACAATGGATGATAGACAAATTACAGACAACTCAACTACAACCCAATAAATTTATCTCCTACATGTGAAAGGGGGTATCACCATGACACGAGCTTTGATCGTTGGTGTCACGTCGGTGGCTCATTGCACCCTTTTTTGTAACGACCTAGATCACGCTTCTTAGAAAGAGATGATAGACGATACCAAGTATGGCGCTACATCCTATGGTTTTGATGACGCTCAACTTGAAGCGGAAAATGGCCAACATGGCAAAGACGGCTATGAATAGTGACGGGATGTTGATGGAACTCCAAACAGGAATCAGCAAGTGGATCCCAAGAATATTAACATCCCGCAGAGAAGCAAAGACAGTATGAAGAGCGAACCATACAGCCAGGTTGAGAACTACTCCAACTATGGCTGCCGTTATAGAAGACATTGCAGCGTGTAGAGACTTGTTACCCCTCAGGGTCTCAACGTAAGGTCCTCCCACGAGGACCCAGAGGTAACAGGGAACAAAGGTAGCCCAAGTGGTAATTGTGGCTCCGAGAGCGCCTGCAATCATCGGATGTAATTCTCCAGGGTTCCGGAAGGCTGCAAGGAAGCCTACAAACGGCAACACCAGAATGAGGGGTCCGGGGGTAGTCTCCGCAAGTCCAAGCCCATCCAGCATCTCTCCAGGCGTGAGCCAGCCATAGTTTTCTACGGCTTGCTGGGCAACGTAGGCGAGAACGGCGTATGCCCCTCCGAAAGTTACTACAGCCGCTTTGCTAAAGAACATAGCCTGCTCAAAATAAACGCTTTTAGACCCCAGGAATATCAGAATGACGGCTATGGGGCTGAACCATAAAATTGTCCAGACAAGAGCTACAGTGAAAGCCCTTGACGCCGAAGGTTTCATATGTTCCGGCTGTTGTCGCTCAAGAACTGAATCCAAGAGTGGAGAATCACAGGGATCCGAGTTCGTTGCATGCCCCTGATTTGTAGAGAATAAATCCGGTCTTACGCGGCCCCCCACGTACCCGATTATGGCGGCTGAGACAACAATTAATGGAAACGGAGCGTCAAAGAGGAAGATTCCGACAAAGGACAGCCCCGCCAGGGCTACTGTGAGTCGGTTTTTTAACACCCTTTTCCCTATGCGCACAACAGCCTCTATCACAACTGCCAGAACAGCCGGTTTCAAGCCGAAGAAAAGCCACTGAACGACACTCAGGTCTTGATACCCGGCGTACAGGACGCTTAAGATCAAGATCGAAATAAACCCTGGGATGATAAAGAGCGTTCCAGCTACGATCCCTCCCGGGATTCTATGCAGGAGCCATCCTATGTAAATGGCGAGTTGCTGCGCTTCAGGGCCGGGAAGAAGCATACAGTAATTCAGGGCATGGAGAAAACGGCTCTCGCTTATCCATCGTTTCTCTTCAACCAGATATCTGTGCATAACCGCTATCTGGCCGACAGGACCACCAAAACTGTTAAAAGCGACGTTGACCCATACCCAGAAAGCTTCCCTAAAAGAAGGAGCGATCCTTGGCGTGCCGACACAGATGTTCTCTTCATCAACATCCGGGGCGCTATGTGTTTGTGTCAATCCACACCTTCCGTTTTCTGTGGCGTGCCAGAGATAGTCTCCGATTAAGTCTTTGGCTCCTGCGCTTCGCACCAGGCTCCACAGAATTCCAGAAAACATACAAAGCCCTTGAGGACCTCAATTGGCATGAGGTTTCTACGTGACAATCATATTAATTTATGATCCAATTTAATAGATAAAGATATCCAGTCAGACGAGTGGAGTCGACAAATGGACACGTGGTGGGAGGGGATCTCTACCCTGAACAAGGTTTTCGTGTGTTCCGCTGTTGTATTCTCCCTGCTTTTTATATGGCAGTTAATAATGACGCTTTGGGGTGTGGGTTCTCATGGCGCCGACCATATAGGGGACGCCGGCTTAAGCGTTGGAGTGGAAGCTCCTGGCCACCTTGGAACGCACGATTTTAGCGGAGACGCTTTCACACTAATTTCCACCCGATCCATCCTGGCATTCGGCACACTTTTCAGTTGGGCCGGCGCAATCTACCTGGCTGGTGGAACCCCGATTTTACTCACATTATTATATAGCTTTGCCTGGGGGGCTATCGCAATGTTTGGGGTTTCTCTGATTCTGTATTTTCTTTTGAGGATGCAGGAACAAGGGAATATTTCAGTTTCCTGGGCGCTTGGAGAAAAAGGAACGGTTTATATCACCATTCCCGAGAACGGTACCGGTAAAATTAGAGTGATGACAAGGGGCGTTATGAGCGTCATAAATGCGCGAAGCTCTGACGGAAAGCCTATAATGGCTGGAGCAAGAGTAAAGGTCATCAATGTTGTGAACCAGAACACTGTAGAGGTTATCGAACAATAGCGTCCGGAGGTAGAGTAAAATGAGCGCTGCAATAATCATTACCACAATTCTGTTTGTTGTCTTTGTATCCGTTTTATGGGCATTGAGTTCACGATACCAACGCTGTCCCGCCAACCGTATTCTGGTCATTTTCGGTAAAACGGGCCAAGGCGCAGCCAAGTGTATTCATGGCGGAGCGGCTTTTGTATGGCCACTGTTTCAGGATTACGCCTGGTTGGATCTAGAGCCGTTCGTAGTTCCTATTGATTTGAACAATGCGCTCTCACAGGAAAATATCCGGGTTTCGGTTCCTACTTCAGTAACGGTGGCAATAAGCACAGAAGAAGGCATCATGCAAAACGCCTCAATCAGATTACTAGGCCAGGGTATAGAGGAAGTGAAGGCGCAGGCGCAAAGCGTTATATTGGGTCAGATGCGTCAGGTGATGGCCACCATGAGGATAGAAGAAATTAATCGGGATCGCCAGGCGTTCATGACGAAAGTCAATGAATCCTTGTCAGTAGAACTTGAAAAGATAGGGCTTTCCGTAATCAACGTTAACATCAAGGATATTGAAGACGATAGCGGATACATAAAGGCTCTTGGACGAAAAGCCGCGGCTGAAGCTGTTAATCAGGCGCTGGTTGACGTAGCAGAGCAGGAAAAAAATGGCACTATTGGGGTGGCGGAGAGGCAACGGGATCAGAAACGAGCGGTGGCCGCCGCGAATGCCGCTGCGGCAGTAGGTGAGGCTGAAGCGGAAAGAGACCGCCGAAAAGCTCTTGCGGCCGCTGACGCTGAGGCTTCCATTGGAGAGGCCGAAGCCAGCCGTAATCGCAGACAGAAAGTGTCTCTACTGGAGGCTGAGGCTGTAAACGTCGAAGCTCAGGCCAGCGCTTCGGTAGCAAATTTCCAAGCTACCCGGAAGGTTGCCGAAGAGGAAGCCAGATCCAAAGGTCAAAGCGCATCCGTTCAGGCGGATGGGGCGATCCGGGTTGCTGAGCAGGATGCGCAGCGGCAGGCTGAAGAAGCTCGGGCACGGCGTGAACAGGCACGTCTGAATGCTGAAATTGTAGTTTTTGCTGAAGCGGAAAAACAGAAAGCAATTTTGGAGGCCGAAGCTTTGCGGCAGAAAAGCGTGTTAATTGCAAAAGGGGAAGCTGAGGGTACCATCGCTCGTATGCAGGCGGAAGCGCAAGGCGTCAAATCTCAACTTGATTCAAAGGCAGAAGGTTATAAGGCCCTGATTGACGCATGCAGCGCTGACCCGCAATTAACAGCTTCCCTGCTTCTCATAGAGAAACTGACTGAGCTGATGCAAATCCAGGCGGATGCAATTAGAAACCTGCCAATTGAGAAGGTCATGGTCTGGGATGGTGGCGGCGAAGGAGGACTGAGTGATCTTGGCAAGCGTTTTATGGGAGTTCTCCCTCCAATACATGAATTAGCCCGGATTGCAGGATTGGAACTGCCGGAGTTCCTGGGCAAGGCGACCCGGAAACCGGCGGATGAATCCTCAGAAAAAGAAATTGTCGATCGACACTTATAGATAAACACCTCACTTCGAGATTTTGTCGGGCAGCGATTATTTCTTGTTCGGAAATTGGCGCCGGTTTCTTTTTGGACCGGTTTCTTTCATGAACCAGGTCCATCACTAAAGCTACTGCAATCATTCTATAAAATTTATTGGCGCAATACATAAAGGCTTGACATGGTTTTTATATAAGTGGTATTCGTACGTTGTCTTATGTCTTGTTGGACATAAGACTCTTCATAGAAGAGGGCCCAGCCAAATTGGGTTCATAAAAGAACACGAGTATTAATCACTTACCAAGCATCAACCGGAATATTGTCGGTAAAGAATAATTATGGCGCTAATGAGCATGTCGCAGAGTCGACTGAAAGGGATAACAAACATGAGATATGCAGAGACCGGATTTAATCTGGAAATAGATCTGGCCCGAGGAAGCATTGAGAGGGTGGCGACCGACCCGAGAATGACGGAACTTCATCTCGGGGGTTTAGGCACCAGCGTCAAGATGCACTGGGATAGGGTTCCCCCTGAGACTAAAGCGTTTGATCCTGAAAATTTACTGATAATCAGCTCCGGTCTTCTCAACGGCACCCCGGCTTATAGCGCTAATCGTACCCTTGTTACTTTCGTTTCTCCCCAGTCGGATTTTCTGGCGTACCCAATGATGGGGGGATTCTTTGGCGCGGAATTGAAATACGCCGGTTATGACAAAGTGATCTTTCGCAACAAGTCCCCCAAGTTGGTCTATATATGGATAAAAAATGACAAGGTCGAAATCCGTGACGCCTCTCATTTGAAGGGCAAGGGGGCTCTTGAAACTCAAGATCTTATAAGAGAGGAACTGAACGAGCCGAGAGCCCAGGTGGCCGCTATTGGACTGGCGGGTGAAAATCGGGTTTTCACGGCTTCCATCGAGCAAAGCAGGTCTAGCGCCAGCAGGCTTGGCGGGGGCGCAGTGATGGGCGACAAAAACATAAAGGCGGTCGCAGTTCGTGGAACCAAAGACCTTCATCTTGCCCGAGGCGACGAATTCATGGACCATATGGCTAAAGTGACGGAATATATAAATTTCCGAAACACAAACCCGATTCCGGACGTTATGACTATTTTGTCAGGGATTGGGTCGCCGCAGGAAATGAAACATACCGACGAGAAGTGGCATACTGAAAACTTCATGTGGGGAAACGCCCGCACCAGGAGAAGAGACTTCTGGAGCAAGCCAAATGAAGAGAATTGGACTACAACTCAATTAGCCGCCATCCAACGCTTGATAAGCTGTTTCAACTGTCCACAACAGTGCGGAGCCCTGGTGTCATCCGAGGTGGCAGGCGGCAGGAAATACATGATGAAATGCTTTGGAAAACTCACATATTCCATGGCAGCCTACGTAGACGATCTTCGCTTTAACTTCAGAATCCTTCAACGCGCCACCGAATACGGGGTGGACTCATTTTCAACTCCTCAAATTTTGGCGTTCGCTGTTGAACTTTATGAAGCGGGGATTCTGACTGACAAGGACTTCGAAGGATGTCCATCTGATAAGGAGGGGAGATTTTTCTGGTTACTTGACCGAGTAGTCCGGCGGGAAGGAATCGGGGATATTCTTGCGGATGGAGTTTATTACGCAGCCCGAAAGATTGGCAAGGGCGCGGAAAAATTTGACCATAACACGATCAAGAAACATGAACAGCTTCCCCTGAAGCTGGGAATGTTGGATCCCATCTATTTCCTTATGTATTCCACCAACGAGAAGATAAGCATTACTCAAATTGAAGGGAATTTCCCTCAGGCGGCTTTTCCCACGAGAGAACAGAGAGAAGCGTTTGTGAGGGATTGGCCCCAGGTTCCCGACGAAAGATTCAAGCAATACGTCATGGAATGGGAACCAAGGGGAGATAAGGCGATACCGTATTTCCCAACACCTGACATGTGCTGTGAAATTGTGGATTGGATGGAGATGCTTCACAACATTGATGACGCCCTGGGATTGTGCGCCGGGATGGCGTCATTTTGTCTGAAGCCTCCATATCATATTCACAATTATCCTAAACTTATCTCGGCTGCTACGGGGATGGACCTGGATGAAGCCGGACTAAAGAAGATCGTCAACCGGAGTCGGAACCTTCACCGTGCTTTCAATAACATGAGAGGCATGAGGAGAGCTGACGAAAAGCCACCTGAAGACCACTGGAAAAGAAGATTCCCTGATACTTGAAGAACAGCTTTTGTCTACATATTACAAATTTAAGGGATGGAATGAGGACGGCATCCCTACAAGAGAAAGATTGCAGGAACTGGATCTGGGTTATGTAGCGGAAGAATTGGAAAAAAGGGGGATCTTGAAAGTTGGCCAAAATTAAGAAGATAGTCAAGACAATCAAGATAGAAGCTGATAAATGCAACGGTTGCCGGGCGTGTGAGATCATCTGCTCAGCGTATCATGCTACGCCTCGATACAGCAGCGTCAATCCGGCAAGGTCCCGTATTCATGTGATCAGTCGTCGGCTGAAAAACATCTGGCTTCCGGTATTCGCTGGTGAGTATGCGCCGGCCGAATGTATGGGCAGGGACAAATACGTGATTGACGGAAAGGAATACGACGAGTGTTCCTTTTGCAGGGCTTCATGTCCATCCAGAGACCTTTTCAAGGAACCGGATTCCGGTCTTCCTCTCAAATGCGATATGTGCGAAAGCGATCCACCACTATCGAAACCGAAATGTGTTGAGAAGTGTCTCAACAATGTGCTGATCTATGAAGAAAGAGAAGAGGAAGTAGAGGAAGAGGTGAAGCTGGAGGACGTGGAGATAGGCCTGGAATCCATGATCGACAAGTATGGCATGCAGAAGGTCATTGATACCTTTTCCCGGATGTCGGCGTCAAAAAGGGGCTAACACGGTTCGCTGTTTCACGTTTGTTTGAAAAGAGGTAGGAGTGAGCGTAAGAATCAGGAATAATTTATGGCAAGTCGGCGGAAGGGGATTGACTGATCCCTCGGACGCCGCCTCATACCTACTAAGGTTCGGCGACAAAGCAGTTCTCATTGATGCCGGAAGTGGGCGAGGTCAAGCGCCAATTGACAAAAAACATTGCCGAATGCCTGGAACCCGACGCTCAACTCGAATACCTACTACTGACTCACTGTCACTTCGATCACACCGGTGGCGCCAAGGCCGTGAGAGACGAATACGGCTGCCGAATCGTGGCTCATGAGTTGGATGCGATTTATCTCGAATCAGGCGACAACCGTGTGACTGCAGCAGCGCTCTACGGAGCCCGCCTGGAACCATTCTCCATTGATATCAAATTACAGGGCCAAGAATCGAAACTCGCTATTGGAGCTGGCTACTGTGACAGCCATTCACTGCCCGGGCCACTCTCCTGGTTCGGTCGTGTATACTACAGACATTGACGGTCAACTTGTTCTTTTTGGGCAAGACGCGCACGGTCCGATCCATTCGGAATTCCTTTCTGATGAAAAACAGTATCTGGATTCGTTGGCAAGACTTTTAAGCCTGGAGGCCGATCTTCTTCTCGAAGGCCATTTTGGCGTAATCGAAACAAAACAAGAAGTTCGAGAATTTATTGAGTCTTGCATAACCCCATCTCCGCAACCATGTCGGTGCTAGTAACAAATCAGGTCGGCTAAAGGACGGTTTGGCATTTGAGGAACCGTAAGTGAGCTTCCGGATGAGAGCATGTTAATTGGTAAGCCTTTGGTGTTGGCTATGATCTCCGGAGAACTGAGCAATATGATTGCGCCGAACAAATAGGAGTTCGGAGTGAGTGTAAGAATCAGGAACAATCTATGGCACGTGGGCGGGAACGGCCTGACTGATCCATCTGACGCTGACATCTACCTTGTAAGGTTTGCAGACAAAGCTGCTCTCATAGACGCTGGAAGTGGTAGAGGTCACGCCCGATTGATAAAAAACATTGCCGAATGCCTGGAACCAAGCGCTCAACTCGAATACCTACTACTGACTCACTGTCACTTCGATCACACCGGTGGCGCCAAGGCTGTGAGAGACGAATTCGGCTGCCGAATCGTGGCGCATGAGTTGGATGCGATCTATCTCGAATCAGGCGACAGCCGTGTGATTGGAGCTTCCTGGTATGGGGCCCTAGCTGAACCCTTCACTGTAGACATCAAATTGCAGGGCCAGGAATCGAAACTTGACGTCGGCGACGGCGCCGTGACAGCCATTCACTGCCCGGGCCACTCCCCTGGTTCGCTCGCGTTTACTACATGCGTTGACGATGAACTCATTCTTTTCGGTCAGGACATCCACGGCCCGATCCATTCGCAATTCCTTTCTGATGAAACACAGTATCTGGATTCTTTGACAAGACTTATAAACCTGGATGCAGATCTTCTTCTTGAAGGCCATTTTGGCGTTATCGAGCCAAAACACGAGGTTCGTCAATTTATCGAGTATTGGAGATCTCCGCTCGGAGTTTCTCATTACGCTATTTTGTACGCTCCGGATGGTTGGGTGGAAAGCAAAAAAAAATGAAACCATTTCCGGTCGTCAAGTGTCTGACACGCCAGAAGAAATTAATTGACATTCCAATTGTTGGTGGAAACGTTTCGGAAATTGGACTGCGCCGATGGGCCAGGCTCTAGCCTTTCGGAATAGGCGACCCGGTATGAGCGACGGCTATCACGGCGCTTATTGTTGAGGTTCTTGTGAGCAAATTAACAGAGACTACTGGGGTTGAGCGACAGCGCCGGGCTTTGTGCGGTATCTGCCCGGCCGGATGCTGGGTCAAAGTAACCTATGATTCGGCAGGGAAAATGTGTAAGGCCGAGCCGGACGAGGACTCGGAACTGGGTATGATCTGCGATCTTGGCCGGCAGTCGCCACAGATAGTTTATTCGCCAGATCGGCTGCGTCATCCGTTGCTAAGGACCGGTCCAAAGGGTGGGTATGAGTTTACACGGATTACGTGGGACGAGGCTTTTGACATAATCGTCTCCAGGCTCAACTCCATTAAGGAAACTTATGGGCCGGAAGCTGCAGCCATATACACGGGGAGAGGAAGTTTCGAGCAGTCTGAGTGCGATGTATTCCAGCCTCAGGGAGTAGCGGTATCTTCGGCTTCGAGCGTCCTTTTCCCCTTTGGATCGCCGAATACCCTGGGCGTGGGCGCCCTTTGCTATGTATCCTTTGCGATGATCGCTCCGCACGTAACCGCGGGCGGAATGATGATTAATATGTTCTCGGATCTGGAGAACGCCGATCTCATTGTCGTGTGGGGAGCTAATCCTGCGACCGACTGCCCCCCTTTGGATTTCGCCCGCATCATGAAGGCCCGGCAGCGTGGCGCCGAGATTGTAGTTATCGATCCCAGGCGTACCGGAACGGCAATCGCGACCGACGCCGATTGGATCCCAATTAGGCCGGGCACAGACGGGGCCCTGGCGCTCGGCATGTGTCAGGTTCTCATCGAAGAGGAACTCTACGACGAGCGCTTTGTTAAGGACTGGACCCATGGTTTCGACGATTTCGCGAGGTATTGTCAGCACTTTCGGCCCGAGGTCGTGGAGACTATCACTAGCGTTCCTGCCGACACTATCCGGAGGTTAGCCAGGCGCATGGCCTCTGCACGGGGAGCCTCTCCTGTCATGTACAGCGGGCTGGAATACAGTGACAGCGGAGTTCAGGCAATTAGGGCCGCGATGACGCTCTGGGCGCTGGCCGGTCAGATTGACGTTCCAGGCGGTCGTTGTTTTACCATGCGGGAGAACCAATTCCCCATGAACAGGGAGGGGCATCTGCCCAACCCGGACGTGAGAAAGGCCCTCGGCCGAGATCGCTTTCCCGTCTACAGCGCATACCGAGGGGAATCGCATGCCATTTGCCTTCCGGACGCGGTGTTGCACGGGAAACCATATCCGATCAAGTCACTCATGATCGAAGGCGGTTCCATAATTACAGCCTGGCCCCAACCTCACATCTGGCGCAAGACACTGGCGGCGCTGGACTTTCTTGTATGCATAGATCGTTTTTTCACCGCCGATGCTGCGTATGCCGATCTGGTGCTTCCGGCGGCGACATATTATGAAATTGAATCATACATGGTGTACGGCCCGCTTTTCAGGATCCGGGAACGCGTCGTCGAGCCTGAGGGTGAAGCGCGCCACGGCTTTTTCATTCTCGCCGAATTGGCTAAGCGCCTGGGTTATGGGCATCTATATCCTCAGACTGAGGAAGCGCTGCTGAGACATGCGCTGAAGCCGTCCGGGTTTACCCTCGAACAGGTGCGGGCAGCGGATGGCGTTGCGCGGGTTCCAACGGTGATGATGGAGTATCGTAAGTGGGAAAAGGGCAGGCTGCGATCCGATGGCCGACCCGGCTTCGAAACCCCAACAGGTAAGTTTGAGATTGCTTCTACAATCCTGGAGGAACACGGCTACGACCCGCTTCCGGTGTACACCGATCCTAAAGAGGGCCCTATGGCGCAGCCAGCCCTTACGGAACAGTTTCCGCTGGTGTTTAGTTCCGGATCCAGGGTTACTACTGATTTTCGTTCCCAGTTCCACAATGTTCCCGATCTCGTGAAGGTACGACCGGAACCGACGGTCACCATTAATTCCAGGGACGCCCTGGACCGTAACATTGCCACCGGCGCCCTCGTCGAGGTGGTCAGTCCACGGGGCAGCGTCAGGTTCAGGGCGTACGTTACCGACAACATTATGCAGGGTGTAGTTGACGCGAGCATGGGTGGAGGCGGACCTGTAGGGCCGCAAGCCTGGCAAGACTGTAATGTCAACGATCTGACCGATCTAAAGCGATATGATCCCATCTCCGGGTTTCCCGTATACAAGGCGCTGCTGTGCGAAGTGTTCAGGATTGATGAAACCCGGCCAATAGTGGTCGGCGGTTGTTCCGAGGAACTTCAGTCGTTGGCGCCGATGAAGGGGGGCCTACGAATGGCTGTCACGAAGCGGCGCATCTATCTGGACCACAACGCAACAACCCCGCTGGATCCGGAAGTCGCTAAAACAGTGGCCGAATGCGCCGATCTATGCTTCGGTAATCCTTCCAGCATTCATGGATTCGGCAGCGAAGCCAGATTCATCGTTGAATCCGCGCGGCGGCAGGTAGCTCAATTGCTCAACTGCACAGCGAGAAGAATAGTTTTCACGGGCGGAGGCTCCGAATCCGACAACCTGGCGATCAAAGGAGTCGCCTTTGCTCGCCGCGGGATGGGTAACCACATTATTACCACCGCTATAGAGCATCCTGCTGTCCTGGAAGCATGCAAGTGGCTGGAAGGGCAGGGTTTTAGGGTAACCAGGCTTCCGGTGAGCGGGGAAGGATTAATCGATCCAGGTGATTTGGAAGCCGCATTGACTGCCGACACTACATTGGTAAGCGTTATGGCCGCGAACAATGAGACCGGAGCTGTTCAACCCATAGCCGAACTTGCTCGGTTGGCTCGAAAGCATGGAGCGCTTTTCCACACGGACGCAGTGCAGGCCGTCGGCAAGATTCCCATCGATGTCCGGCAGTTGGATGTAGACCTCCTTACGCTGTCGGGTCATAAAATCCACGGGCCCAAAGGCGTCGGCGCCCTGTATATTCGACATGGGGTCACGCTCGATCCACTGGTTCACGGCGGTAAACAGGAACACGGTCTACGAGCGGGAACAGAAAACACGCCAGGTATCGCCGGGCTGGGCAAGGCTGCTGAGCTTGCGATCCAAAGATTCCCTGAAATGGCTAGAATACGGAGCTTGAGGGATCGGCTGGAGGACGGGATCAAGAGAATGGTCCCGGGCGCCAGACGTAACGGGCCACTTGAGGAGCGGCTTCCTAACACGGTTAACCTGACATTAGCGGGAATGCGGGGCGAGTCGGTTGTTCTTGCTCTGGATCATCGCGGAGTAGCGCTCTCTTCGGGGTCCGCCTGTAGGGCGGGCTCTCCGGAACCATCGCACGCCCTGCTTGCCATGGGACTGTCTCCAGAGGAAGCCCATTGCGCTCTCAGATTTTCGCTGGGCCTGAACAACACTCAAAGAAGAGATCGACCATACGATCAGCCTCTTGGGAGAAATTGTTAGAGATACTGCCGCTGGCGTCCGCTTCGTTCCTTGTCGCTAGTCAATTCAGATAGTGATGAAGCGTTGAAAGACCAGGTAAAGGCTTCGTGATCGCGACTGTTGAAAAGGAGCGTATCCATTATGCGAGCATCTTCTGCTTTAACGGGACTCACTGCCCCAAACCGGTTAGAGGAAGACGCGACCAACACAATGGCTCGCGATGTTCTGGCGGGTCTGAGGGCCCAACAGAAATACATACCAAGTAAGTATTTCTACGATGCCCGTGGATCGAAGCTCTTTGAACTCATCTGCAATCTTCCTGAATATTATCCGACGAGAATTGAACTACGGTTGCTCTGCGATCATGCAAAGGAAATCGTCCGAGGGATAGGGCACGGCGATCTCGTAGAATTGGGATCCGGGGCAAACTGGAAAATCCGGACATTGCTCGAAGCCCTGGGACGCCAGCGGTAGAACCAATGTCCGATATATGCCGGTGGATGTGTGCGCTTCAGCTTTGACGAAATCCGCGGACGAACTGATAACCCTCTACCCGGAACTCAACATCAATGGAATTGTGGCGGATTTTACTTGCGACCTACATTGTGTTCAATCGAACCGCCCCAAGCTTGTTCTCTTCTTCGGCAGCACCATCGGCAACCTGAACAAGCGGGAAGCGTCGTCTTTTCTGAAGAGTGTGGCTGCGACTCTCAATCCTGGCGATCGTTTTTTACTCGGGCTGGACATGGTTAAACCGATCGAAATCATTGAGGCTGCTTACAACGATTCGCAAAGCCTCACAGCCGAATTCAACAAGAATATGTTGCTCGTCATCAATCGTGAGTTGCGGGCCAATTTTAAACCGGATTCCTTTGACCATGTCGCATTCTTTAATAGTGAAGAGGAACGCGTCGAAATGCATCTTCGAGCCAACAGAGACATTTGGGTCGAAGTCAAAGCCATCGCTGCGTCATTCGTCCTGAAAAAAGGGGAAACTATTCGGACGGAGATTTGCTGTAAATTCAGTCGGGATGGCGCAGAGAAGATGATTCGTGACGCGGGGATGAAAGTGAGTCGTTGGTACTCCGATTCGAGAGGTTGGTTCTCACTGCTCGAGGCAGTTCTCAACCAGTCATGACATCGCCGATTGGACAATGTTAATTAGGTCTGAGAGGGTATTAACGCCGAGGCGGCCGTCATTACCGCAGCAAACATAAGTTATCCAGTCCAAGGAATAACGGCTGCGACAAGAGTTAAAAATTTTAAAATAACATCAGTTATTAATTTTAATATTTAATATTAGTTGGCTAAGCTGTTTCTATATACCAATCAGTTTAAATAATTAGAGACTATTGTTTAAAAAAACTTGACAACATGCCAATGGCATGTTTGTTTATGCGCCGAGATAATAACCCCTAATCCTTACTTTAGCCCGTTGCGTAACGGGCCTTTTTTTTGGCGATGAAATTCTGCATTACAGATTTCTACAAATCAAAGTCACAAAACCGACCCTTTTTTGTTTTCTTGAGCATCCTAACCCTCAATCATTTGGGTAAAAAAAAGATAATGAAACAAGAGTAACCTCATCATCATTTTCTTGATACAGCCATGCCCCATTATCACACCAATCATCGGAGGCTGATTTGTAAACATTTTGTCTATGAAAATGGCATTCTTCTCTTGATGGGTCATAGTAAACACAATTTTTACATTCCACGTCTTCGACATCAGTTACAAAACCAAAAGGTACTAATTCTAAACAAATTTGACGGAAATTAACGACGTTTCCCCTAAATGACCAGTCTCCTTCGCCACATTTATTATCTTTTCCGACTGGAATAGGAGGCAATTCCTTACAACATTGTCCTTCATCAAAAGAAACACAATTTTCACAGATGACATCAGAGAAAATTTCTACTGATTTTAATGCTTTCAAAATGTTTCGACTCCATTATAAGGTAACTGGTCTTGAAAAATAGGACAATGACGTAAAGGCGTTCGCTGATATCAATTTGAAGGTTTTGTCGCCGACGGCCCGTTTGAATCCGTTTCCTCAAAATATTCCCTGATCCGTTTTACATCCCGGGCAGTAATACTTGGGAGGCCTAGAAGTTGGTCGTCTGTCGCCTCTAAAACTCCCTTAAGACTTCCAAACGTTTTCAGTAAAATAATTCGTTTTTTTTCTCCAATTCCCGCAACGCTATCAAGACTTGAACGAAGTAGTGTTTTAGCCCTTCTTTTTGTGTGAAACGAATGAGCGTATCGATGCGCTTCATCACGGATTTTCATTATCATCAAGAGACAGGAATCCCCTCTGGGGAATGTCAGAGGATTTTTTCTGTTGGGCGCGAATATTTTATCTATGTCCTCGGCTTCTCTAGCCTTGGCGATCGATATCAGCGCCGGTCTGCTTTCCTGGGGCAGATCCTGCAAGCCGGCCACCGCTGCGTTAAGTTGCGATTTTCCTCCATCGATGACCAGTAAATCGCCCAAGGGATCATCATCCTTGTGGCTTACTCGTCTTGAGATGACTTGATTGATCATGCCCGGATCATCCTGATTTTCAAAGTCACGTATTTTGAATTTCCTGTACGCCGATTTTAGGGGCTTGCCATCCAGGAAAGCGACCTTAACGCCTACAGGCTCAGATCCACTAATATTTGAAATATCATAGCATTCTACCAACCTGAGAGGCTCCGATATCTTGAGCTTGACAGCTAATCGATCCATAGCGTTTTCGGCTGATTTCTTTTGCTTCTCTCTTTCCAGTGCCATCCTGGCGTTTTTCAGAGCCAGCCCCACGAGTCGAGCGGCAGTTCCCCGTTGTCCCACCCTGATCTTCACCCTCGAACCCTTCAGATCCGTTAGCCAGGACTCTATTATCTCCTGGCGCTCCAGCCTTGTTGGAACAATTATTTCCCCGGGTATCGCTGCTGAGTCGTCGTAAAACTGTTTAATTGAAGAGGTCAAGACTTCATGTTGTTCCAGAGTCGAACTTCTCACTATGTATGATTCTTCAGAAATGAGATTCCCTTTTCTGAATGACAGAATCTCAACCACAAAGGTGTTGGGCGGTTCTTCCAAAACAACAGCAACGTCTTCGTCCTTAAAATGGAAAAAAGAAACATTCTGTCTTTGTAGCGTTCGATCCACAGCGTATAAACGGTCCCTGATTCTTGCCGCTTCTTCGAATTTCAATTGTTCCGAGGCCTCTTCCATTTCTCGTCTGAGAGCCTTTATCACTTCCTCATTTTTGCCTTCCAGCAGCAGAGTAACGTTTTCCACCATTCTCCGATATTCTTCAGGATCAATTCTTCCCATGCACGGGCACAGGCATCTATTCATCTGACAATTTAAACACGGCCTCTTGGCTGTCGCTATCTGACGATCAGAACACTGTCTCAAAGGGAAAAATCTTCCGGATGAGATGAAGCGTAATACGAGCGTCTCTGGCTGACGAATACGGGCCAAAATATTTTTCGCCATCGGGTTTGATTTTCTGTGTTCTGATCAAGGTAAGCCTTGGATATTTGTGAGAAATATTTAGCCGCAATGAAAAAAAAGACTTGTCGTCCCTGAGATTAACATTGTATTTTGGTCGGTGTTCCTTGATAAGGTTGTTTTCGAGTAACAGGGCCTCCTTTTCTGTGTTAGTCAGAATGGTTCTGATATTTGTGATGTGTTGAACAAGTAGCCTAACTTTGAGTCTTTCATCTCCACTCTTTGAGAAATAGTTCCTAACCCTGTTTCGAAGATTTGCGGCTTTACCCACATAAATGACCTTGCCGTTTCGGTCCTCCATCAGGTATACGCCTGGGCTGGTGGGAAGATTCTTCAAAAAAGACTCGTCTATAGTCATGAAAGGCCTTTTATTTTATTAAGGTGGACCCAGGAAATCTGAATTATTAAATTGATCATGTGACCTATTTTTTGATAATAATTAAAATTTGGCAAACCTAATGACGGTTAAGTAAAGGCCTCTGAGACCCACATGAAAAAGAATCAGGATCGAAAAAACGCCGAAAGAAATTTTCTCAAAGACCGGGGAAGAATTACAAACAAAGAAATGGCAAAGAAAATGGGGGTGCATCCGGCGACTATCGCCAGATGGAAAAAAGCCGACGAATGGGATCTCAAATTGATCCAGACAATATCTGATGAAAACGTTGTAGAAGCGGGTGAGGAAGATTTTTTCAAAGTTGATTTGAGACATTTGAATCTCTTGAATGAGCGAATAGAAGTTCATCTTCAGAAAAAAGATCTGTTGAGTTCTGAAATACTCGACCTCTCACAGGCGAAACTTAATATAATAAGTTGTGTTGAAATCCTCAATGAACAGATAAAATCTTTTAATTTCAGAGAAGCGAGACTTAGAGATGACCCGGACTTTGACTAAGAAGGAGACAATATGATTGAGATGAGATTCCATGGCAGAGGGGGGCAGGGCGCTGTGACGTCCGCCGAATTGGTTGCCCAGGCTGCTATTAACACAGGAAAATTCGCTACGGCTTTCCCGAGTTTCGGTCCTGAGCGGCGAGGAGCGCCCGTGGTGGCGTTCGCTCGAGTTGATGACAAGCCGGTCAGATTAAGGTCCAAGGTTTATAATCCTGACGTCGTAATTGTTCTCGACCCCTCCTTGTTAGAAATTGCCAATCCGACGGAAGGTCTCAGTAAAGAAGGGATTCTGATAATCAATTCTTCGTGAGAGTCCTGAGAACATTCGGAAACAGATTTCTTTTAAAGGAAGGCTAGCCGTAACGGACGCTACCAAAATAGCAAAAGAAGTAATCGGGCTGCCAATAACTAATACTACGATGGTCGGGGCTCTGGTCAAAGCGGCGAAAGTCCTAAGCGTGGATTCATTGATCGAACCCTTTAACAAACGTTTCGGTAAAATCGCGGCCAGGAATATTCAGGCCATGAAAAGGGCTTTCGAAGAGACGGAAATTTACGAAAAATAAGTGGCCGCGGGATAAACCGACTGAAAATGAATCGCATAAATGCGTCTGTTAATGGAGGCGACTGTGACTAAACCTATGGAACAAATTAGCTGGCTTGATATAGAAGCCGGCTGTGTCATCACTGAACCTGGAAACGCGTCCTGTTACCATACGGGAACATGGCGTTCGCAAAAACCTAATTATGATGAAAACATATGTATTCGATGCTGGAGATGTTTTGTTATGTGCCCGGACGCTGCAATCTCCCCCGATTTTGATAAGAACGTATTTGTCTGGAATTATGATTACTGTAAGGGATGCGGGATTTGCGCCAACGAATGTCCGGTAAACGCCATAACTATGGAGGAGGATTAGCGATGGGCCGTAAAGTAGGTGTCGAAGTTTCAATCGCTGCTGCGGACGCCGTTGGCCTCTGTGATGTCGACGTTGTGGCGGCTTATCCTATAACCCCGCAAACCCACGTGGTGGAGCATTTGTCTGAATTATGCGCTTCAGGAGAGCTTGACGCGGAATTCGTGCCTGTGGAGTCTGAACACTCGGCAATGAGCGTCTGTTGTGGATCATCAGCCGCGGGCGCAAGAACCTTCACGTCGACGTCGGCGCAAGGATTGGCGCTGATGTCGGAAATAGTGTTCATAGCGTCCTCAATGAGGTTTCCTATTGTAATGCTCCTGGCAAATCGCGCCTTGAGCGCCCCTTTGTCTATTTGGAATGATCATTCCGACACCATGATGGTTCGTGACTCGGGCTGGATTCAGATTTTCTGCGAAAACGGACAAGAGGTTTATGACGCCATTTTCCATTCGTTTCAGAGTGGCGGAAGATCCTCGGGTGTCTCTGCCGGTAATGATTAACGTAGATGGTTTTAACCTTACCCACGTTATAGAACCGATCGAATTCTGGAGTAAGGAAATGGTCGGGAAATATCTTCCCCCATTCAAGCCGTTGCACACTCTTCATCCCAACAAGGTAGTATCCATGGGAGCGTTTGGGATGCCGGAGATATACACTGAGGCAAGGAAGGCGCAGGACGAGGCCCTATGGAAATCATACCCGGTGATCAAACAAGGCTGGGATGAATTGGCGGAATTGACCGGCAGAAAATATTCCCCGGTTGAATGTTACAAAACGGAAGGCGCTGATACGATCATTTTGGGAATGGGTTCGATCTGCGAGACAGCTTCTCTTGCAGTTGATAAAATGAGAGAAGAAGGAAAGAAAGTAGGGCTTGTGAAGTTGAGATTGTGGCGCCCATTGCCTGTAGATGATATCAAAAAAGCCCTAAGAGGGGCCAAGGATGTGCTTGTGCTGGATCGGGCAGTGTCATTTGGAGCCGCAAACGCTCCGGTAACCTCTGAAATCAGATCGATCATGTATCACGAACCTGATCGACCCAATGTTCACAACATAATAGCCGGGTTAGGCGGGAGAGATGTCACGCCGGATCACGTAATCAAGATGGTCGAATCGGCTCTGGTAGACACAAACTACGGATACAACATTTTCGGTGTGCGAAGTTAGCGCCGCCTGATGGGAGAGCAATATGGCTGAGACTGAAAAAAAGAAGGTCATCAAACCAATTAAAAATTTCTCTTTGGAAGAATATATTAGCTCCGGTCATCGCGCTTGCCAGGGTTGCGCGGAAGTCCTCGCCGTGAGGCATGTGTTGAAGGCGATAGGGCCGGACATGATACTGGCCATGGCAACCGGATGCATGGAAATAATCTCTTCTCCCTACCCGCTGACTTCCTGGAATGTGCCATGGATTCACGTTGCGTTTGAAAACGCGGCCGCAGTCGCTTCCGGCGTTGAGTCAGGCCTCAAAGCGCTCCGACGCAAAGGGAGGGTTCCAGACAAAGACATAACAATTGTGGCCATGGCAGGCGACGGTGGTACCACCGACATAGGTTTCCAAGCGTTGTCAGGAATGATGGAGCGAGGTCATAAAGTCATATATGTTTGTGTGGATAATGAAGCCTATATGAACACCGGTATTCAGAGGTCATCGTCGACTCCGTTCGGGGCAACCACCACAACATCACCAGCGGGGAAAAACGCCCCCGCCGGCCAAATGACGTGGAAAAAGGACATGGTAGCCATAGCGGCGGCTCATGGAATCCCATACACAGCTACAGCGTGTCCTTCCTTTTTCACTGATCTTCAAAAGAAGATTCAAAAGGCCAAGGAAACCCAAGGTCCTTCTTATATCCACATTTTGTCTGTTTGCCCGACCGGATGGCGAATTCAGCCTAACAAGGCTATTGAATACGGGCAACTGGCTGTTGATTCAGGCGTGTTTCCACTTTACGAAGTTGAACAAGGAGTTTGGAAACTGAACCGCAAACCTAAAGAACTCAAACCGGTGTCTGAATACTTCAAGGGACAGGGACGGTATCGCCACCTTGATGAAAGTCTGACCATGGAGATTCAGGAGAAGATTAATAGTAGATGGAACAAGCTTCTTGATCAGTGCGGCGAGAAAACAGAGAGATAATTCTTAAGGCCCGGAAACAAAAAAAGGTCGGTTCAAAATGAGCCGACCTTTTTCAATTTCTAACGACATCTACATGTCGTCATCATCCTCATCCCCCGGCCATTCGAGGAAAGGCTTCTCCTGATCAACCATCGCGTTGACCATCAATTCCACCATACCAGTGTACCAGATTCCGGTTTTTTCAAAAACCTCATAGCTCTCGAGCATGTCTCGAATCTGACCTTTACAGTTAGAACATGGAGCGCAAACCATCTTTCTGATCGATGGGTCCATTTCTCCCTGAAACGCGTTGAGTATTTGACTCAATTTCTTACGGCCGGAGACAAGGCGTTTCCAATCCGTGAAGTTTCCGGAGCTCATGATCGCAAAACCGGAACCACCGCCACAGCAATAGTTTTCTACTCCGTGTGGCTCCATTTCTCTGAATCGTCCTGGAGGCAGTATAGCGTTCAGAACTTCTCTTTGAGGCTTCACGATACCCATCAATCTAACGACATTACAAGGATCGTGCAACGTCACAGGGAAGTCATTCTTGGACGGGTCGAATTTGATCTTTCCTGATTTGACGATTTCATTAAGGAGCGTGTAGGAGCTTTCACGAGGTATCATTTGCGCGCCAGGCAGAAGCCTGTCGGCAATAACCGAGAGGGCCTTATGAGCGTGCCCGCATTCCCCAATAACAATCTTCTTGACCCCAAGGTCACGAGCGATTTCCAGGTGTTTTAAGGCGACACGGGCAAACTGGACATCATCATACCAAAGCCCGTAATTAACGGCGTCATAGCCCGCCAACTCTGTGGACAGAGTATAATCTATGCCGGCGGCGTCAAAAAGTATGGCGAAGGCCATCGGGTTCTCCGGCCATGCCATGAATTCGCCGGCGTTGTGAATGAGAAGAATCTCAGCTCCTTTTTTATTCAAAGGAATCTTGATTTTCTTACCGGTTTTTTCTTCAATATCGTCCTCGAGGTACTCGATAATGTCAGCGACAGCCGCCGTTGTCATCCCTGTGCTGGATCCAAACTTAAGGTGTTTTACAGATCCCTTCTCATGAATCTCGGGTCCTGCAATTCCCATCTCCTGGCTGAAAATCTTTCGGAGTTCATGATTCATCAGACCATTGTCAACACCAACCGGACACACGGACGCGCAGCGTCTGCAGAGCGTGCATCTGTAAGATAATTCCGCAAGCCTGGCTACGGTATCCCAGTTCAGATCTATGTCGTGGCCTCTGAAATGGGCCAGGATATTTCCACCTTTGCTCAAATATTTCTTTGCTATCTTACGCACAACATCAGCCCGGAAAGTCGGTCTGTATATGTCTTTTCGCCCGCTCATTTCAAAGGCGGGACAAGCGTCTGCGCATGTTTGGCACTTGGCGCAGTATTCCATTGACAGCATGAGAGGCTGTAGGAAGGTCCAGTTATTCTCCTTGGTCATCAGCTTTTCTAAGCCGCTCAAAAAGGCTTTTACGAGACGCTCTTCCTCTTCCGGGGTTTCGGGTTTGGGAAGAGTCAAAGCGCTTACGCCATCCAGGGAATGCTCCCATTTCTTTGCCTGCTCTTCCTTTAAAGGAGTTATCGGGGTTTCTTCATAATTTTCATATGGGTAGGGCAGGGGAGCTAGGTCCTCAGTATTTATAGTGACAAGTTGCTCTGTTTTCTTGGATATTTCTTCGGGTCTCATATTGGATCCTCCAATTATTTCTGGTCTTTGTTTTCCCAGGGATTGCTGGTGGCAACGTCAGCCCAATTCTTTTTGCCTCCCTCAGCCCCAACATGCGCCGCAGCCCAGGTAACGGGGTAGGCAAGATATTTCTTTATTTTGGAATCCATACCGGCGTCACCTTTGTTGGGATCATCGTCCCACTTGACTTTGTCCCACATGAAATATTTTGAAACCATGTGTGTCATGTGGGTAAACGGGAAGTAAGCCCAAAAACCGATGAACAGTAGCAAATTCACAACATGAATCGCTCCCATGGGTTCGGTCATCGGGCCAAACGTTATTAGGCTTTGAAAGAAAGCTCTTGAGACTAGGAACCCTGGATCCTGGAGCCATACGATGAAACCCGTAACGAATAATAATCCAAGCCAAATTAGGTTCATGAAATCAATTCCGGCCGACACATCAGCCAGGCCTGAGTCTGTCATGCGTTTTACTGTGAGTCCAACAACCCCTATTGTGCCTAGAATGTAACCTGGAACAGCGAAAACGGTTGTCAGTGATTGAAGTAAGCTTGCCAACGCTGAGTTTTCAGGCGCCATTCCGAAAATTTGGACAAACGCTCCTAGCCCGAGAAAAACTAGTCCGCCAATGCAGAGATACAGTCCCATATGGAAAGGGAAGGACCAATACCACAGTGATCTGTTATCTTCGTGCAAAGCCCTGATGAAAAGTATTTCCGGGACCATAAATCTGTACTGAGCCATGTGGTCTATATGGCGAGTCTTCTTCCAATGGTCTATTTCTTCATAAAATGACCCACCCCATTCCTTGCCCTCATGGGGTATTGGATATAGTTCCCACCGCACATGCATCGGCATCGTCGCATATTTCAACAGTTTTGCGGCGAATCCGATCACGAAAACCAGGCCACTCAAATAAGTCAAGATCTGCAAAAAGCCCATCTCAGCGCTCCTCTTTATGATGATGATTTAATCTTTGCCGGGTGTCGGTTTAGAAAGATATCGAACCTTACTGATTAACATGTTCTTTATAATTCTGCTAGATCTTTCATGTCAAAATACACAATTTTTCGTGGTGTATTTTATGTCAGATTCTCTCCCAATGTTCCACACTAAGTTGTCTATCAGAATCTGGATTTGAATCAGGTCAAAATACCTGGATCTGCTACGCAGGCCTCTTCAGTCAGCTCTTCAAAGCTGTTGTGAAGGGCGACTGCTACTGATCCATCCCTTCCATTCCAGAATCGTAAGTTGCTTGTCCCTGGTTTTCCCCATTCTTGAGATCAATCTCAGGAAGTGGTTCGTCAGCGAAATCAGCCTTGAAAAACTTTGCTACCCAATCACGGCCCCATGGGTCTTCCTCGAGAAAGGATCTCAAGTCTCCTACGTTCGCAAGATTACGAAGTTCGGCCCAACCATCATTTTCAAGCATTAGTGTTAATTCTTCAGGCGCGTTATCAGACCAGTCCACAAAATAGGGCGAATGGGAACTCATAAGTATTTGTTTATTAGGATTATCTTTCGCGTAGCGATGCATTAAGCCATAGAGAACCCTGAGACGGTTCGGATTGAGGAATGTTTCCGGTTCCTCGATGAAGAAAATTCTAGGTTGATCCGGCAAATGAAAAAGAGTGCAAAGCGCTAAAAAAACAAGAAATCCGTCTGACAATTGGGGTCCAACAAAATAGCCTGTTTTGTTTTCTTCCTCAACGCCTATACCGACCTGACCAGGATCCCCGAGGTGTGGAGTGAAAATTCTCTTGATCCCAGGAATCGCTCGTTTGACTTCCTGCATGGTTCTGTGGAAATTTTCCGGATAATTTTTTTCAAGATAATAAATCACCGCCGCAAGATTTTCACCCGTATGATCCAAGAGATAGGAATCCTGAACCGGGGAGGGTTTTTTGATCAAATCTGGGACAAAACGGTATCTTTTTATTTTTGACAGGTATTGAGCAACGGATCTAATTCTTTTTTCGGCGTCATTCCAGGCGTGCCCCTTCCTCATTTGGGCCATCTTTGATTCCCTGGCTTTCACATCATTAATTGTAAAAAGTATTTCACCTTGAACTTCCTGAAGTGTTTCTTCCTTGATCAAATATTCATTTCTTCTTATTTCGGAAAAAACGAGGTGATAGGTGTAATTTGTACCTTCTACTTCCAGTGTTATCTCAAAGTTGAGATCGACGTCTTGATTGTCTACCGTATCTCTTGGTTTTCGACTCAAAGTCTGACGAAAGGTAAAAGGACCTGGACCAAATGCGCTGCTGAAAGGACCTGAAGAGAGAAAACTCAACATGAGCAGGAAATTGCCCAAATTAGACTTGCCAGTTCCGTTCGGGCCAATAAATATGTTCAGGGGCTTTACTTCAAATTCGGCCTCTTTGAAGTTTTTAAAATTCCTGATTCGAATACTCTTGATCATAACTGGAAAGAGCCTTTCTAAAAAAAGTTTTAGTATCTGCGTCGAAGCACTTGAACCTCCATAAATTTACACGGTCAGACACGTCACAATAAATTCACTACGCCTCTATGAGAGGCATAAGTCGTCATACAAGACGATTTGTCGCTACGTCGATTCCAGACTCTAAATGAAGTCAGGCGTCACGAGTCTTATGATAATTTGGTCTTTTGAAATCCTGAGATCTAAAATGGCAGGGCTTCGTCGACTGTCCCTGCCTCGCACTAAACAATTGAGCCTCACGACAGGCGCCTCTACGGCGTCATTTTTCTTCCAAGCCGGACGAAATCCAACTCATCATTGACCTCAGTTCGCCGCCTACTTTCTCAATCGGATGTTCTTCTCCCAGTTTTTCTTTAGCTCTAAAAACAGGCCTGCCTGCGGCATTCTCGAGAATCCACTCTTTAGCGAATTCGCCCGACCGGATCTCATCCAAAATCTTTTTCATTTCCTGTCGTGTTTGGTCTGTAACAATTCTCGGGCCTCTTGTCAAATCCCCATATTCGGCCGTATTACTAACTGAATAACGCATCCTCCCAATTCCGCCCTCATATATTAAGTCAACGATTAATTTCAATTCATGAAGACACTCAAAATACGCTATTTCAGGCTGGTAGCCCGCCTGGGTCAACGTCTCGAAACCCGCCTGAATCAGAGCCGTCACGCCTCCGCACAACACGGCCTGTTCTCCAAATAAATCCGTCTCGGTTTCCTCACCGAAGGTGGTTTCTATGAGCCCGGCCCTAGTGGCCCCAATGGCCCTGGCGTAAGCCATACCTACTTCTCTACATTTTCCGGTGGCGTCTTGATATACCGCAAGCAAAGCCGGCACACCAAAACCAGTCTTGTACATTCTGCGGACCAAATGCCCGGGTCCTTTAGGGGCGACCATAAAAACATCCACATCAGCCGGAGGTTCTATCTGGCCGAAATGAATATTGAATCCGTGAGCGAAAACCAGAGCCTTCCCTTTGCCTAAATTCGGCTGGATTTTGTCCCGATAAACAGCGGCCTGGAGTTCGTCAGGAACCAGAATCATTATAATGTCGGCCTGTTTTGTGGCGCTATCGACTTCCCTTACTTCTAGACCGTCCTGATTGACTTTATCCCATCTACGGCTCGATCTGTGCAGCCCAACAATAACTTTAACGCCGGAATCGGACAGATTGAGCGCATGAGCGTGTCCCTGGCTGCCATAGCCGATAATGGCTACTGTTTTACCCTGTAAAAAAGAGGGATCAGCGTCCTGATCATAATAAATTTTTGCCAAAACTTTTCTCCATTATACTAAATGATCTAATTCAAACTTAACTTATTCATTCCAACTTATTCATTCTAACAAAAACCTTATTGGTCATCAATACTCGGAAACATTTTCTACTGACGATTCTGACGTGAGACCAGGAATCGTTCATTTATCTCTGTCAGCCTTAAAAACATGTGTGGGCGGCTCTATTAGGACCGTTGTGTCCGGAGGCACAGAAGATGTAAGCCAGACATTTCCGCCTATCACCGACCGGGCGCCAATTACAGTCTCTCCTCCCAATATGGTCGCCTGAGCGTATATCGTCACGTCATCTTCTATAGTAGGGTGCCGTTTGCGACCTCTCAACGCGTTTCCGCCCTCAGATCCCCTGGGAACAGACAATGCACCGAGGGTTACCCCCTGGTAGATTCGCACTCGGTCTCCTATGTTGGTAGTTTCTCCAATAACTACTCCGGTGCCGTGGTCGATGAAAAATTCCTTCCCTATTGTGGCCCCAGGATTAATATCGATGCCCGTTAATGAGTGAGCGTGTTCCGTCATGATTCTGGGCATCAGGGGAATATTTTTCAAAAAAAATTCGTGAGCCATCCTGTAGACAAAGATAGCGTACAGACCTGGATAGGAAAAAACAATTTCATCGAGGCTTTTGGCGGCCGGATCCCCATCAAAATGAGCCTTTACATCGAGAGACAGAGCCCATCTCAAGTCGGGAAGTTTTTCCATGAACAGGACAGCCTCTTCACGCCCTTTCTGAATGCATTTTACGCACAGACTGTCAGTCCTCCGACACTCGTGTCTGATGCTCCTCGACAATTGAGCGGACAGCGCCTCATAAAGTTGTGTCAACTCATTGCCGAGGTGGTATTCAAGAGTCGAAGGGCTTAGCTCCTGTTTTCCGAAAAACCCCGGAAACAGCACATCCTGAAGAATCCCAAGGATACGAATGATCTCGTCCTTGGAAGGAATTAGCGCGGCGCCGACGTGATCCACGGTCTTGTCATCGTGGCACGATTTTACCATGGCCTCAATTACGTTTCGTATCCGCTTTTCCTGTTCCGGGATTAAATGATCTTCCTGAAATTCACAAATGTTGTCGGGATCTTCTCTGTTAAAAATCGAGCCAGACATATTGAACTGCCTTTCTGAAATGAAATCGGTAGAAGTTGAATTTTTGCTCACAGGTTCTGCTACGTGATGATTTTTCCTGGAAAGCTTTTCAGGATAACAATATACCGGTGGCTGGATGGCTTCCGAACGGCACACGGGGCATCGGCTAGGCGTTGTGTGCCTGTCTCTTTTTTTGAAAATGAATCCACAGTCCAGGCAGCGCGCTCGGATTACCGATCACGCTTCGGCCGGTATGCAATGATTTCTCGATATGAGGTAGATGTAGATAGACCTCTTTCTCCGGAATCCCCAAAAACCGGGAAATGTCCTTGGCTGTTATAGGCCCCCGCCGCAACAAATCTATCATTCGGCGCCTGATAGTCAGTCTGTTCCTCCTTGTCGAGCTTTATTAAGCCTTTAAACTTGACAAGTATACGCGATTTCATAGAGGATAACCTTTCCGGAGAGCATCAGGCAATTTTTTTCCTGTACTTTTAATTACAAACAGGGAGGAGACAATTATGGCCCAGAGGTCTCTAAACAAAGCTCTTCTTCTGGGAAATGTTGGCAAGGACCCTGAGGTTAGATACACCGGGGCCGGAAGAGCGGTAGCGACTTTTTCGCTTGCCACTTCACAGAGATGGAAAGATCAAGAAGGAAACGACCAGGAGAAAACAGAGTGGCATAGAATCGTCGCCTGGGGACGCCTGGGAGAAATCTGTGGGGAATTTCTGAGCAAAGGCAAACAGGTATATGTCGAGGGACGCATACAGAGCAGAGAATGGGAAGATCAGGACGGCAAAAAGAGAGTCACCGTCGAAATCGTGGCCAATGACATAATCTTGCTTGGAGGCAACGCTCCTGGACCCTCCAGGACATCCGAAGACGCGGGCAGGAAAAGCCATTCATCCGGTGGCCCAACATCTGGCGGAGGCGCAAAGCAGAAGACAGATGACAAATCAGGTTATTACCCTTCCGCTCCGGAGGATGACATTCCCTTCTAGGGATAAGGCGCCGCAATAAGGTTTTCGGAGCCTGCAAGATAAGGAGGACGGTTTATGCCGGAGTGGTTTTTTCGAAAAAATTTGACCGGAACACTGCCCTTCATTTTATGCGGTCTTTTCTGGGTATTTGCTTCAAGCGCAGGAGCTTTCAATGAGGCTCCCGGTCTTTCGAAGGAAGTAAAAACCGGAACACTGCCGCCGATTGAGGAACGACTTCCTCCTGAACCCGTAGTAGTGATTCCTTTTGATAGAATAGGCCATTACGGGGGAGTATGGCGTCGCGCCTACACTGGTCTTTCTGATTTGGTCGGGGTTCGTAGAATTTTATATGAACCACTAGTCAGATGGAACCCTGAATTTCAAGTCGCTCCGAATTTGGCCGAAAAGTGGGAGGTAGACGAACAGGGTAAAAAATACACATTTTATCTTGTGAAGGGGGTTAGATGGTCTGATGGAGAACCTTTCACAGCCGACGACATCCTCTTCTATTTTGAAGACATTCTGTTTAACAAAGAGCTGACGTCCTCAATTCCCACATGGTTGTCGCCCGATGGAAGCGCTCCTAAAGTCACCAAAATAGACGACTATACCTTCAGTATAGAATTTCCCAGGCCGTACAGCATCTTTTTGCAGGAACTAGCCTGTCCGTACGCCATGGAACTGGTAACCAAGCCGAAACACTATCTGAAAAACTTTCACAAGAAATACGCTGACCCAGAGAAGCTTAATCAGTTGATAAAAGAACGACGTGAAAGCAGTTGGGTCAAGCTTTTCCACGATGTTTCGAACCTCAGGCACGCTATGTTCGTAAGCAAGAAATACCCTTCCCTCTGTGCGTGGATCACAAAAATTCCTGCTCCCGCCAAACGGTTTGTGATGGAAAGAAACCCATATTACTGGAAAGTGGATCCTGATGGGAATCAATTGCCCTACATAGACAAGGTAGTTCACGACCTGGTAGCTGAAGCCAAAACGATCGTGCTCAAAGCGATAGCGGGTGAGATCGACATGCAGGGACGCCATCTTGGAAGCATGCAGAACACGGTTCTGTTGCTTGCCAGTGTAGGTAACGGCAATTTCAGACTTGTTCCGAAAACGCTGTCAGCGTCGGTTGGTATTTTGTTGGCTCCGAATATAAATCATAAGGACCCTGTCATGAGAAGCGTTTTTTCTGACAGGAGATTCAGAATAGCTGTTTCTCACGCCGTCAATCGAACAGAAATCAATAAAATCGTCTGTAGGGGAAAGGGGATTCCCAGGCAAGCAGCGCCCTTGAAGGAGTCAGAATTCTATAATGAGTCTTATGAGAACGCTTATCTGGATTTTAATCCTGAAAAGGCCAACGAGCTATTGGATGAAATGGGGCTCAAGAAAAACAGGGAAGGAAAGCGAACCCGACCTGACGGCCTACCTCTGCAAATTTCCCTGGACGTTGTCACCACAATGCCGGGCTGGGTGGACAGCGCCGAAATAGTAGCGTCCAATCTCAAGAAGGTTGGAATCGACACCGAAGTCAAGTCTGAAACCATGGAATTATTCAGACAGCGAACACAAAACGCTGTTCACGACATTGCTCTATGGCCTGGAGATGGTGGCCTGGAATGTCTGCTTGACCCCAGATGGTACTTTCCATACAGTTCGGAAAGTCTCAACGCTCCCTTGTATGGCCAGTGGTTTCAAAGTGACGGAGCCAAGGGTGAAGTCCCTCCTGAAGACATAAAAGAACTTGCAGGCATATATGATGAAATTCTCAGAACCGTTTCTAAAGATAAGCAAAAAGAATTGTTCGAAAAGATAATAGCAGCCGACGAAAAAAATCTGTGGGTTATCGGTCTTGTTCAGGATCCGCAGGATTATTATGTGGTTTCAAAAAGAATGTTCAATTTGCCAAAAAGAGATCTGCAAAGCTGGATATATCCAAATCCCGGGCCGATTCATCCGGAACAGTTTTCCTTTGAACTGAAGAAGTCCGGCGCTAGATAAAGTAATGATTGATACAGCCTCTGGAGCTTGCGCTGAGACGTCTGGAAAAGATGACAAAGGGGAAATATTGTGTTTGCATACATAATTCGGCGCATCCTTATAATGATTCCTACCCTGATCGCAATATCAATAATTTCGTTTGTGATAATCCAGTTGCCCCCTGGCGATTTCCTTACGACCTATGTGTCGCAATTGAGCGCCAGTGGTGAAACTGTTGACCAGGCCGAACTGGAGTCTTTGAAAACCCGCTTTGGCCTAGATCAGCCGATGTACATGCAATATTTCAAATGGGCCTGGAACTTTATTCACGGCGATTTTGGACACTCGTACGAATGGAACAAGCCAGTCTCAGAGTTAATTGGTGAAAGGCTCAGTCTAACAATAATCATATCTACGTGCACACTTTTGTTTACCTGGGCCGTGTCCGTTCCAATAGGAATTTATTCCGCTGTTCGTCAATATTCGTGGTTGGATTACGCTCTTACTGTCTTTGGTTTTATTGGGTTGGCGACCCCCAATTTTCTATTGGCATTGGTTCTCCTGTGGGTTTCTTACGCATATCTAGGGTTAAGCATTGGGGGACTGTTTTCTCCGGATTTCGCTGAGGCTCCATGGAGCGTAGCAAAATTTCTGGACCTATTGAAGCATCTCTGGGTTCCGGTCGTCATTGTGGGGTTGGCGCATACTGCCAAGTTCATCAGGATAATTCGTGGAAACCTCCTTGATGAGTTACGGAAACCATATGTGGTTACGGCTCGCGCCAAGGGTCTTTCAGAGATTCGTCTGATTCTCAAATATCCTGTTCGGGTCGCCATCAACCCGTTGGTAAGCACAATCGGCTGGACAATTCCTGAACTGGTGTCAGGCATCGCCATCACAGCGGTGGTGTTGAATTTGCCTACCACGGGTCCACTTCTCTTGAGCGCTTTAATGAGTCAGGACATGCAGTTGGCGGGGACATTTATAATGATGCTGAGCAGCCTGACGGTCGTGGGGACGCTGATTTCAGACATCCTCCTGGCATGGGTGGATCCCAGAATACGGTTCGGAGCGCGCGAGGGACTATGAAACAGGATCCTATGAGCGCGAGGCAGCAAAAGTATCTCAACGCTTCGGCAAGACAACTTATCTGGTGGCGTTACAAGAAACACACACTTGCGATGATAGGACTGGTCTCAATCTGCGGCATGTATTTCACCGCATTTTTCTGTGAGTTTCTGGCGCCGTATAACAAGGATACAAGACATTTAGAAGCCATCTACGCCCCTATAACGAAAGTTCATCTGTTCGAGGAAAACGGCGCCTTATGTTGGCCGTTTGTGCGCCAATCGTATCTAGAACTGGATATGGTTAAAAACCAGGCGTTCGTAAGAGATGTTCCGGGAACTCATTTTCCAATAAAATTTTTTGTGAAAGGTGACCCATACCATTTCTGGGGTGAATGGGAGTGGGACAGGCATCTGTTCGGGGTAGACCATCCAGGGACACTATTCTTGTTTGGAGCCGACAGAATGGGAAGGGATGTCTTTTCTCGATGTCTGTATGGAACCAGGATTTCACTGTCAATAGGTATGATAGGCGTTATGTTCAGCCTCTTCCTGGGAGTGACCCTCGGGGGCGTGTCAGGATACTTTGGGGGCTGGTCGGACGGAATAATTCAGAGAATTATAGAGGTGATCCGCTGTTTCCCAAGCATACCTCTATGGATGGGGCTGTCCGCCTCGATGCCTCCACATTGGCCTGCTCTCAAAGTCTATTTCGCCATAACCATCATACTGTCGCTCGTTGGTTGGACCGACCTGGCCCGAATGGTACGTGGGAAGCTCATGGCCTTGCGAGAAGAAGAATTCGTTTTGGCCGCCAAATTCATTGGGGCTTCAGACGCCAGGATAATTTTCAAACATTTGCTGCCTTCATTTACGAGCCATATCATAGTTTCCGTGACACTGGCGATTCCCGGGATGATACTGGCGGAAACAGCGCTGTCCTTCCTTGGGATCGGCCTCAGACCCCCGATTACCAGTCTAGGCGTGCTGCTTAAAGAGGCTCAGAATGTCACTACCGTGGCTCTATACCCCTGGCTGCTGATACCAGTCCTGTTCGTGATAATCATCGTGCTTTCATTCAACTTTGTTGGAGACGGGCTGCGTGACGCTGTTGATCCGTATTCGAGGTAATTTGTAATGGGACCTATTTTGGAAGTAGAGGAGCTGAAGGTTCATTTTTTCCTCGACGAGGGTGTGGCCCGAGCGGTTGATGGCGTAAGTTTCTCCCTGGAACCGGGAAAAACGCTCGGAATAGTGGGGGAGTCAGGTAGCGGAAAAAGTGTTATAGGCCTTTCAATTTTGAGAATTGTTCCACCTCCAGGTCGTATTGTAGAAGGAAAAATATGGCTGGATATGGATGGAGCCGATGGACAGGGAAACAGGCTGGATCTTGTGACGCTTAATCCGGGGGGCTCCGTCGCTCGAGGCATACGTGGAAAAGACATTACGATGATTTTTCAGGAGCCCATGAATTCTTTCAGTCCTGTGCACACTGTTGGTTCTCAAATCATGGAGGCTTTGACGCTGCACGAGGATGTATCTCATCATGAAGCCCGTGACAGGGCTGTAGAAATGCTCAGCAAGGTAGGGATTCCACAGCCTGAAAAGAGGATCGACGCTTACCCCCATCAGTTATCCGGGGGTATGAGACAACGGGCGATGATTGCCATGGCTTTGATGTGCCATCCTCGTATCCTCATAGCGGATGAGCCGACCACAGCCTTGGACGTGACCATTCAGGCGCAGATTCTGGCCCTTTTGAAAGACCTGCAGGAAGAATTCGGCATGGCTATCCTGTTCATTTCTCACAATCTTGGTGTGATAGCCGATATAAGTGATGATGTGCTGATCGTCTATGCCGGCAGGGTCATGGAACAGGCGCCGGTAGATGTTATTTTCAAGGACCCTCTTCATCCATATACAAAAGCGCTTCTTAGGTCAGTGCCGGGAATTGACACACCGGTAGGAACTGAACTGGCCACAATCGAAGGATCTTTGCCTGACCCTATGTCCACAATTATCGGCTGTCCGTTTTGGGGCCGGTGCCAGGAGTGTGGTGGATCGACGGTTTGTCGTGACAATCCTTATGACCTGAACCAGGTAGGGGATAGGCACTTTGTCGCTTGCCCACGAATGTGTCTCAACATGTGAGGTGGTTGTTTGACTGAAACGGGGCCTTTACTGGAAGTCAAGAATCTGAAGAAACACTTTCCGATTCATAAAGGAGTGTTTCGAAAAATATCAGGGCACGTCAAAGCTGTTGATGGAGTAAGCTTCACGGTAGACCCGGGTGAAACTCTTGGTCTGGTTGGAGAATCCGGATGTGGAAAAACCACAGTAGGGCGAATGATCATGGGAGCTTATCGGCCTACTGGAGGCGAGATCTGGTTTCAACCCCCGAACGGATCTCCAAGAGTGGACCTCGCGTCTTTGACCCCAAATCAAATGAAGCCATATCGTCCGTTCGTCCAGATGGTTTTTCAAGATCCCTTCGCATCTCTGAATCCAAGGATGACAGTCCGGGAAATTCTCGGCGAACCGCTGGTTGTAAACAATGTAGCGAAAGGGGCTGAGTTGGAAGGGCGTGTTAGAGAAATGGTCGAGATGGTTGGCTTGAAAGTTCAGTATCTGAACAGATACCCTCACGCTTTTTCTGGAGGTCAGCGGCAGCGAATAAGTTTCGCCAGAGCCTTGGCCCTTTATCCCCGCCTGCTCGTCGCTGATGAACCGACATCCGCCCTCGATGTGTCTGTCCAGGCCCAAATAGTGAACCTGGCCATGGATATCCAGAGACAGATGGGAATCGCATACCTGTTTATTTCACACGACCTGGGACTCATAAGGCATTTAAGCAAGAAAATATTACTCATGTATGTTGGACGAGTAGTAGAATACGCCCCCGCCAATGCTCTTTTCGATAGACCGCGACATCCCTATACCGAAGCTCTAATGTCCAACGTCCCCAGCACACGACCTGAATTGGTGGGACGAAAGATAATTCTTAAAGGAGATCCGGCTGATCCGATTAACCCTCCTTCAGGTTGTTCATTCCATCCAAGGTGCCTTTACGCTCAAAAAATCTGTTCAGACGAAGAGCCGCAACTTCGGGAAATTAGTCTGAGTCATTTTGCTGCGTGTCATTTTGCTGAATCGCTTGATTTGCGGGGTTGCGATGCATTGGGTTGTGTGATCTAATCGGAGAACCAATTCAAAGCCTTGAATACAAATCCATAAAATATATTAGGATAAAGTCTTCGAATCAAATTATGAAACGTCGTATCAAAAGAATTCTTGTCTACACTCACAATTCAATAGGCGTCGGCCACGCTTTCAGGACCTCAGCCGTAATAACCGGCATCAAAAAATGGCGTCCTGATATTGATTTCCTCGTAATATCCGGAACATCAGTCCCCCAAGTTTTCTTTCGGGAATGCATTGAAGTAATCAAATTACCCTCGGTGAAGCTGGACATAGATCGTAAAGACAGTCCCATGTGTTCCAGGTACCTTTCAGGCTTCGAACTCGAGAACATCTTTGATTTCCGTCAACGTCTGATACTGGCGAGTTTCGATTTCCTGCAACCGGACGCCCTCATAATCGAGCACAATATGACCGGCCAAATGAGTGAACTTATACCTCTGCTCATGAAAAAATGGATGAGAAAAGGAGGGCCTGTTGATTTCGCAGTGGCTCACATTTGTAGAGGCATAATGAAATGGGTTCCCTTGCTTAGGATTCCTTACCAGAATCCGCGACATCGTTCAGAATCCATAAACATAGGGTCACTATACGATTTCATGTATGTGCTTGAGGACAGAGATATTATTGATATAAATAAGGAATTCCTGGGAAGCGATCCGGAGCTTGATAAGAAGATTCATTATCTGGGAAAGATAACAAATAGAACTTCTGAAGAACTTCCGGGCAGGGAAAAGGCGCTCGAAAGATTCGGACTCCCTGACAGGCCGCTGATAGTGATATCCCTTGGCCGGAATTCCAAAGCGATGGCCGTTACTTTGCGTATCCTGGATTTTATCGACAGGTTCAACCTGAAATCCAAGTATCAAATAGTGGTGGTTCTAGACACTTATCTTGATCCAGAATCGAGTTCCACAATACTCTCTCATCCTCTAGGCCGTGGAGTCCGTTTCCTGGGGTTTACGCTCGATCTCGTGGATCTTTTCAATCATGCTGAGCTTGTCGTTTCGCGCGCCGGTTACAATACAGTCAATGAGATCCTTTTGACTGGAGTCAAAGCGGTCATAATCCCTGAAAGCCATGGATCCGGAGAGCAAGAACAGCGAGCCCGGAGCGCTCCGTCGGACAACATTGTCATAATGAATGAAGATGAGGTTCTTGAAACGGAATTTGGACCCAGGATAATCAATTTTCTCGAGACCGGCTCAAGAGCCGCTCCTTGTAAATTTGACAAATACGCCATAGGGAAACGTATCATCAAAGATCTGGAAGCCTGGAGAACATCTCCATTAGGGTCGCTCTGAGCCCCTCTATCGTCCCCTGATCGATTCCGCTAAGGATAGATCCCCCTGATCAATATGGCGTCTGATATCCTCTGGATAGCAAGGATTTGGGCCGCCTCCCTATTGGATACGTTAAACCGCTTCGAAGCCTCGATCACGCTTTCGAAGGCCTTGGTCATCAAATACTGAAGTTTTAAGTTAATTTCTTCTACCGGCCAGAAAAACGACTGAAGATCCTGAACCCATTCCAGGTAGCTCACGGTTACTCCACCTGCGTTACACAACACATCCGGTATCACAAACACCCCGTTGCCGTTGATAATTTCATCGGCCTCCGGCGTAGTCGGACCATTGGCCCCTTCTGCCAATATTTTCGCTCTTATTTTGGAGGCGTTATGCGAGGTGATCTGGTTTTCGATCGCCGCCGCAATCAAGATATCACAATCCAAAGTGAGCAAATCCTCATTTGAAATAAAATCCTGCTCCGAAAAACTTGTTACGGATCCACCTTCTTCAATGTGTCGCGAGACATCTGAAGGATCGATACCGTTCGATCTGCAGATCCCGCCCTTCGATGAACTGATTGCAATGACTTTCATTCCCAGATCGTGCGCCATGCGAGCCGCCACTGATCCGACGTTTCCAAACCCTTGAATAGCCACAGTAGCTTTTTCGGGACTTATTCCCCTGAGCTTCAGCGCTTCAAGTATGCAAAAACCTACACCACGACCGGTCGCTTCCGTCCTTCCCAGCGATCCGCCTATTTCTACGGGTTTTCCCGTGACAACCGCAGGGATTGAGAAACCCCGATGCATGGAATAAGTATCCATAATCCACGCCATTACCTGAGGATTAGTTCCAACATCAGGCGCAGGGATGTCGCTTTCCGGCCCCATCAAGACACTAATTTCAGTTGCGTATCTTCGTGTAAGGCGTTCCAGTTCGCGCTGGGACAACTGCTTGGGATCTACGACAACTCCGCCCTTGGCTCCGCCATAAGGGAGATTCATCAAGGCGCATTTCCACGTCATCCACATCGCTAGGGCTCGAACCTCATCCAGTGTCACGCCCGGAGCGTACCTAATCCCGCCTTTGGTCGGTCCCCTGACCACCGAATGGTGCACCCGGTAACCTCTAAAAATGTTTATATGCCCATTGTCCATCATCACGGGGAAATTTACGGACAACTCACGCTTCGGACATCGAAGCATATCAATGACGCCCCGTTTCAGATTCAGATGAGATACAGCCTTGTCAAACTGCGTTAACGCGTTCATATACGGATTGTCTTCGCCTATTTTCTTAGGCAAAGTTCCGGAATTGCTAATTGGGCAAGGTGAGCCCGGATTTCCGGACGCTTCCGGATTAGAGCTTTGGTCCATTCTCAATTACCCTCTTAATGCCATGCATGAACACAGAACAAACTTCGGACGTTCAGATAATATATTCAGATTCCTGGTTGATTGGCTAACAAATTCTTGGAAGAAGTTCGCCCGAAGGTTCGGCAAGAATTCTCCATCCCCCGATTCTTGTTTTCATGACAACTCTCGGTTTTGTCTCCGAAGTCATCGTCCCTATGGCGCAAGCTTGAGACGCTTGAGGACAGTTTTTCAGCGCGTCAAACGCCTGTTCTGCGTAGCGCCCGTCAATCACTGCTACGATCTTCCCCTCATTGGCGGCCTCAAGAGGATTAATACCAAGGATTTCAGCGGCGGCTGAAACCTGTGGAGACACGGGAATCAATGTTTCATCCACAGAAACAGTCAAATTCGTCATTGTGGCAATTTCGTTGAGAGTTGCGCTGAGTCCTCCCCTTGTGGGGTCACGTAGGAATTTCAACGCCCCTCCAAGCTTGAGCAGTCTTTCTACAATCGGCCAGACACCTGCTGAATCGGATTTTACGTCGAAGTCGAAAGAAAACTCCGCGCGACTCAGCATCACGGCCATACCATGATCCCCGACCGGGCCACTAACAATGATGATGTCACCGGGCTCAATACGGCTTGGAGTTAATTCAACGACAGAAACTACATTTCCAATCCCCGCTGTGTTTATGAATATGCGATCGGTAGCTCCTTTTGGCGTAACCTTTGTGTCACCAGTCACTATTTCCACACCGCAGGTGTCAGCGGCGGATGACATGGAGTCGAGGATTCTTGTGAGATCATCCATGGGGAACCCTTCCTCGAGGATCAAACCCACGGACAAAAAGGTTGGTTTTGCCCCTGAACAAGCCAGATCGTTACAGGTCCCGTGCACCGAAAGAGATCCTATGTCCCCACCCGGAAAAAAGATCGGCGCAACTACGAAAGAGTCTGTAGTAAATGCAATTTTGTCCGCAAGGCCTGACAACACTACCGAATCCGGCAGGGCTGCCAGTTTCCCGCGATTGAGCCTGGGGAGGACGAGGTCGCGAATGAGTCTCCCTGACATTTTTCCGCCGCCTCCGTGGGCGAGGGAAATGGATTTTCCGGTAGATCTAGGAATCAATGGAAACCCCTCCGTACTTGTAATAAGCAGCGCACGTCCCTTCGGATGAAACCATACAAGGACCAACCGGATCTTCGGGAACGCATTCCCTACCAAACAGCCCGCATTGATTTGGGGTGAGTTCTCCGGTGAGAATCCTGGCGCACTTACAGCGCGGGTCATCCGGCTCCTCCTGAACCTCGACGCTGAACCGGTTCAAGGCGTCAAACTCTTCATACGGGGGTTTGAAGGCAAGACCGCTGCCAGGTATCAATCCCAGGCCCCTCCATGAAGCGTCGGAGGGTTCAAAGACCTCATCTATCAAAGCCCGGGCAAAGATATTACCCTCCTGGCGAACCACGGTTTTGTAGTTGTTCTCGATCTCAGGTTTCTTGTTAATGGCCATTCGGACCAGGCTTCTAAGAGCCAGAAGTATATCCAGTCCATCGAATCCCGCGACAACGCCAGGTTTTCCGTATTCCGAAGCGAGGTATTTATAAGAATCGGCCCCAATTATAGCTGAAACATGACCGGGTAACAGGAATCCGGTCAGATCTTTCTGGGAAGCCAGCATTTTCAGAGGTTGGTGGATAGTCTTGAAAGCCGGTAATACAAAAAGGTTTCGTACGTTTCTCGCCCGGGCGGTTTTCACGGTCGCCGCCACAGTGGGAATGGTTGTTTCGAACCCTACTCCGAGAAAAACAGCAGGCTTAGGCGCAACCTGAAGTGCAATGTCTATTGCGTCCATAGGTGAGTAAACCACTTTGACCATCCCACCCTGGGACCTGAGATCAGCCAAAGAGCCAGAAGATCCGGGCACCCTGATCAAATCTCCAAAGGTTACCAGGCATACATCTAGCTCCTTTCCCAGAAATATGGATTGATCAATAAAAAGTTTTTCTGTCACACATACGGGACACCCAGGACCCGAGACCAGGCCAAGCCGTTTTGTAAACAGGCTTTTAATACCGGATGAATGAATCGCCATGGTATGAGTGCCACAAACTTCCATAAACTTCATGGACCCAGAGTATCCAGACAACATGGAGTTAATATCAGCGGCAAGTTTTTTCGCCGCGTGTTTTTCTGTTTCAACTTTCAATCGACAGCCTCATTTTTCGTAGCTTCCGCAAGCTCTCTGAACAGATCCAACCGTATTGCGGCCTCTTCATGGTCAAGCACCTCAATGGCGAATCCAGCGTGTATAATGAGGTAGTCTCCAATCTGCGCATGCGGAGCCATAGTAAGGCTCACGTCGGTTTTTACGCCTCCGGCGTCCACTTTTCCAACGCCGGGACCGGATATTTCAACAAGTCTCATTGGTATGGCCAAACACATTAATCACATCCTCACAAGACCGGAACTGTTAAATTTTGAGTGTATTTCCGTTTTATCCGAATTTCTTTCTATTTTCTCTCAACCATGTTTCCATGCCGGCCACAGCCTGGCCGATCGCTATACCACCATCATTGACAGGGACATCACCGTGGCACAAGACATTAAAGCCGTCCTTTTCAAGTCTGTCAGCTACTGTTTGAGCCAGTCGCTTATTTTGAAAGCAACCTCCCGTCAATCCCACTTTTCTATCAGGAATCAGATATTCCAATCTTCGAACCGTTTCCGCTATTAATTCCACGACTGAGTTGTGAAACCGCGCTGCCAGCTTTGACGCCTCCACGCCGGCCAGATTATCTTCAGCCAGACGGCGAGTCAACGAAGCCACGTCAGGCTCCAGCAAATCCGAGTCGTTGAACCCTATTTCGTAAGAATAGCTCTCATTTACGTCGGCTATAGATTCAAGCCACATCGCAGCCTGGCCCTCGAAAGTCACAGTGCGAGTAAATCCCGAAATCGCCGCGGCCGCATCGAACAACCTGCCTGCGGACGATGTTAACGGAGCGTTTATTCCTTTTTTCCAGGCTTCTAACCATAAACAAGTCTTAACCGAAGCGGCGCCGAACAGCTTGAGCGCCTCGGCCGGGATTGTTCCCCCATTAGATAGAGCGAGCAAACCGGCAGCGATTCTCAATGGTTCCCGAATCGCCATCTCGGCCCCGATCAGAGGGAATAGCGCAAGCCGCGCTACACGTTGAAAGGATGATCGGTCCGCAAGTAGAAATTCACCACCCCATATTGTTCCATCCTCTCCGTAGCCTGTCCCATCAAAAACCACAAAAAGAGCCGGATCGTCCATCCCGCTTTCGACCATCAGGCTGACCGCATGAGCATGATGATGATAGACCGGAATTGACTGTTTGTCATGCTGTTGAGCCAAACGTGAACTGAAATAACCTGGATGAGGGTCGAAGGCTATTACCGAGGGGGTCACCTCCAGATAATTTGTCAGTATATCAATTGATCGCGTGAAATGGTCCTGAGCTTCAGGCGATTCAAGATCTCCCACGTGTGGACCTGGTGTTATCAAGCCATGACTGACGATCGCAGGGGCGTTTTTCAAATCCGCTCCTACACCAAGGATTCCCGGGATCTCCATTCCATCGCCACCTGAAAACCTAGCGGATTCCTGAACCCTAAAACTCATCGGGACATAGCCCCTGGATCTTCTGAAAACGGAAGGCTTCCCTCTTATGACTCTTACAATTGAATCATCCGCTCTCAAAACGATTTGACGATTGTGGATGAGGAAGACGTCGGCGATTGATCCGAGTCGGTCAAGGGCGTCGTCGTTATCCGCAGCAATTGGTTCATCCGAATGGTTTCCTGACGTCATTACCAAGGCTGAGAGGGCGTCACTTCCCTTGAAGTAAGGGTGTTTGAACAACAAATGATGAACTGGCGAATATGGCAGCATTACGCCCAAAGAACCTACGAAGGGAGCGACTCCGGGCGCTACTCCAGCGGCATTGGACCTGAGCAGAACTATCGGAGCCATCGAGGAAGTGAGGGCATGTTCTTCTGCCATGTCTATTTCACAGAGTTTTCGCGCTTCTTGAAGATCTCTGGTCATGATGGCGAATGGTTTTTCGGGGCGGCTTTTAAGCTCTCTCAGCCTATTAACGGCTTTGTTGTTATAAGCGTCAACCGCCAGATGAAAACCGCCGATTCCTTTAATAGCGGCGATCTTGCCCTGCCTCAGAATCTTTATCGTTCCTGTGACCGGATCATTATCGATTACGTTTCCCTCCGTATCAATCAGTCGCAACCGAGGACCGCAAACAGGACATGAGTTAGTTTGCGAATGAAACCGGCGATCAGGAGGATTTTCGTATTCTTTGCGGCACTCGTCGCACATGACGAAATCCGCCATGCTGGTCCTGTCTCTATCGTATGGGAATGATCTGACTACGGTAAACCGGGGACCACATAATGTGCATGTGATGAAGGGAAACAGATATCTTCTATCTTGAGGGTCGAACAGTTCGGAAGCGCAGGCGGGGCAGGTAGCTACATCGGGCGGGATGGGGGTAATATCCCGCTGGGTTTTCAAACTATCCTGAATCATGAAAGATGTCGCGCCTGTCGCCGATATTTCAAACACTCGATATTCGTCTATTCGACCAGGAAAAGGTACGGACAACGGCAGTTCATCAACAAATCTTTCACATCGATCCTGATTTCCTTCCACCTCTATGTGAACAGCCCCTGTTGTGTTAATAACCCAACCCGACAATCCATGTTTGATAGCGAGTCTGTAGACGGTAGGCCTGAAACCTATTCCCTGCAGGATTCCCTTGAGGATGATTTGCTTTCGAATGATGGGCATGAAAAAATGTGAAACCTGACAGCCCTTCCCACCAAGCGGAGACGGGAAGGCAATTGTTTTACTGCTCTCGAAGCAAGTTAACCTTTTTCGTTGATGAATGGAAGAGATCCCATTTCATGCGATTTGATCAAAAACCTATTGACATGATACGCATTTTTTTGAGATATAGAAGAATTGATCGCGAGCGATGGAGAAGCGCGTATCGTCGATTATGAATTCGCTGGAACGAAATACCGGCGAAAGGGCGAAAAACAAAAGGAGCTATTAATGGCCAATCATCCGTCAGCACTTAAGAGAATGCGCCAGAACGAGAAGAAGCGCCTGAGAAACATATCCTATAAGTCCAGAGTTAAAACGGCCGTCAAAAAATATCTCAAAGCAATTGAAGAAAAAACTCCCGAAGCTTCAACTCTTCTTAACTCTACCATGTCTCTGTTGAGCAAGGGTGTGACTAAGGGAATTTTTCACAAGAATACGGCATCGAGAACGATATCCAGGCTATCCAAAAAACTGGCCGCTTAATAGACTTCCTGGCCGGTTAGCGTTAGCCGTACCCGCGTTTCCGCCTGTCAACGCGCAGGTCGATTCGCTACCAGCCACCCCCTCCCGAGCCTTATCTCTCCGGGTCTCCGAGAAGGATCCAGCCTGACCAGGATGGCGGTTTACCGTTAAAAGAAGAATCCATGCCGCTCGGCAGTTCCCTCGGGGCGTCCGCCAGCGCCTGAATTGGCGTCTCTTTGGCCGCTACTTTTTTGAGGACAGTTGTCAGGAATGGTTGTTCTGATCCCCAGTTTGGGTCAGAATAGTTGATCAGAGTGATTCTCGACCCTGAATAAAGCAGGGCCAGACACGTCAGCAACGGGCCATCACCATTTGAGTTGTCAGGATCTCGGATTTCAAACCACGCGATAGGCAAAACAGTCATTCCGGAATACATCGGCATAGAAAAAAGATTTTTTATCAAAAAACGCCTTTCGCCCGTCTTGTCCGGGGAGAAGAAAAAGCAAGGCTGTTTTTCATCCATGACTAAATCCTGGATTTCCAATGGGACAGCAAGGATGGAGACCTTCTCGGAACGAGGCCTAACACTCAGAAATCTTTCAACAGTCGCTGTCGGGCCAACAAACACCTCAAAATTCTTAAATATTTTTTGGACCCCTACAACTACGTCCGTTGGCCTCGGATAAACACTGTTCGACAAAATCAATCTTTCTATCTTTTCTCCTTCTGTAATCTTAACCGCTGTCTTCTTTTGAGGCTTGTCCGATGGGGCGTTCTCCCTGAGGCTGTCTTCAGAAACCCAGGGGATGGATTCAAATACAAGAAGGTCGTTCTTGGCGGTTGATTTCGATTTGTTATTTTCCCTGACTCTCATGGTCTTCAGGATGTCGGCCGATGGGACAAAGCATATGAGCCTGTCTTGACCAAAAGGGCGATCCTCGGAATCCAGCATCAGCGAGAAGGGGGTATACCATAATGATCTATCCGGAATGACCAATATGGTTGTTTTCTCTTTGGAGATTGGCGGCAGTTTGCCTATCAGGTGTCTATAAACCCGGCGGCAAGGCTCCTTCCATGCGTGCCCCATAAAGGTGGACTGGTCACCGGTCGAGTAATCCCTCAGTTTTTCCTGAAGATTGGAGATCGCCTTATCTAGCTCGGCTCTGTGAATAGCACTCTGGGTATAAATCGCTTTTTCCCTGGATATCAATCCCACGACCATTCGGTCTGAAAGAAGGTTGAAATCCATAATGAGTTCATGTGGACCCAGTGTTTCGTTTTGTATTTCGGCCAGAGTCACCGGTGAGCCTTTTTGGAACAAGGTCCAGGTAGGAGAATCCTTTTGAATTTTGCGTCTTAGTTCTACAATCTGGTTCCTGAGTTCATCCTCGGTTGGTTCCGATGGATGAATAATTTTTTTTCCCTTTGTCTGGACAAGCTGGTTCAATGTTTCGCTCTCAAGTTTCATCAAGGAAGCCGGAACATCGAACGGCTCGATCAACCCAGCCTTTTTCATCGCCAGGTTGCGACGGGCGAGTCTTCTTTTTTCCATAAGATGGAATATCCGGGGAGAATTCTGTTCCTGGACATCGGATGTTATAGGCCCCAGAATTTTTGTGGCCACTTCCTCAAAAAGAGAGAATCTCTGTTCAAGATCTTTCAGGAGAGGATGGGCCGGCGGGGTATCGTCAAGCAAATACTCAAACTGATCAATAGCGTTTCTGTATTTCAGAATGGAGTTTTCGATTTCTCCAGCAAGATACAGCTTTCTTGCCTCCCGAACTTCCCGGTCAAGCTTTTCTAGCAGTTTTACATTGTCATAATCCACATCCGATTGCGAAGACTGTGGTTCCTTAAACAGCCACTGATATTTGGGTTTGGGCTCCTGGGTGGTCTTGATCAGGTGGACGGACGAGTTCGAGAACTGTTTGAGAGCGTCTCCAGCGCCGGAGGCTCCCGCTCCAATCCCTGGCCACTCGTCGGGGGCTACGGTCATGGCATGTGACCGCATGGGGAGCGAAATCATAATGGCTGCGCCGAAAATTATCAGAAACACCATTGGTCTTGACATTAAAATAGGAATCCTAATCATTTGGGCTGTCACTGTTGAACCACCTTCAAACCGTTTTTGATCCTGATCACAACGATTGGGAATTCAGCCTACTTTTCGCTCTGTTCGGGTTTGACAGCGTGTATCCACCACTCGTCATCTTTTTCCTTGAACCACCATGCTGAAAAATCAGTATTCATTATGCTACGGGCCAGTTGTTTACCTTCTTCGGTCCGGAGCCTCTTGGTTGCCGTCAGGATCCAGTCCCGCGAATATGGGTTGCCAAGATCTCCGAGTTCTTTAAGCTGAAGTATCATCTCAATCTGGTCGGCGTCATTTGCAAGTTGCGATTCAAACGAAGTCCTTGAATTGAATTCTTCCGTCAATGACCTGATTTCGTCGCCAAATGGCAAGTTGGCCGTCATGTCTTTGACCGCTGACTTTTCATCCGCAATCACGTATCTTTTGTTGACATAATTGAGGTCTCCGGTCCGGGCTTCTACAAGATCATGAAACAAACACATCAGGACTACTCTGGAGGTGTCGGATTTACCAGACATCCGGGACAGGGTGTAACCAATCACCGCGCAACGAAGACTATGCTCCGCAACCGTTTCCTTTCCAGTTCCAAGGAATTGAAAACCAGATCGGGGAGTTCTTTTGAGCATCCCGACCTCAAACAGGAAATCAGCAATGGCTTTAAGCTCCAAGCATAAGCTCCTAATAACCTATTAATATATAATTGCCTGACATTTATCACGACTCATCAAAGTAATCAAGGTGATACCAGTGAAAACAAGTGATAATATATTGATAACTCATTAAAACTAAAATATTTTGACAATAATACCACTTGTTGGCGATAAGCAGATCATGGGTCCATGTCAATCAACATGTCAAATCGAGGAAAAGGTTCAGACAATCTGTGACTTGTGTGGGGCGGATAATTATGGCGTTCTATTTGAAAAAGAAGGTTTTCGGCATGTTCGTTGCCGGGACTGCGGCCTTGTTTTTGTAAATCCACGCCTAAAATTCCACGAACAATATCAGAGAGTTTCAGGAACCGGCTCAATGGGTGAGGACGAACTTTCAACCCGCCAGATAAATAGAATTTGTCGGGAACTCGCGATATTTGGAAATTACCGGAAGCTAAACCATATACTGGAAATAGGACCCGGCAAGGGCTGGTTCCTGAGCACGGCGGGACTTCTGGGATGGGAGACCTGGGCGGTAGAGATCAACAATGAAGCTATCGCTAAATCTTGTTAACAAGGGTATCAGGAGAATAATCACATCGGGGGCGGAAAAATTCGAAGCGACCGAAGGATCATTCGACGCAATAAGACTTTGGGACGTGATTGAACATCTGGGATCTCCAAGAGCCTGTCTGCTAAGAGCATATACCAGCTTGAGACCCGGTGGCCTGTTGCGTCTTTCAACGACAAATTTCAACTCCCTGTCAAGGATGATTAATGGCCCTGAGTGGGTTTATCTGAATGGCTCTGACCATATTGTTCTTTTTGATCCAGTCACAATTGTGAAAATGCTGGAGTCGGTAGGATTCCGGAAAATCCAGGTAAGAACCAGATCCTTTAACCTGAGAAAGAAGCTGTACCACCCTGAACAGGAACTAAAAACAGCGTTTCATCCTCTACAACCGTTCAGGAAATTGATTGATGAAACAATTGGATTTACCAATTTGGGGCATCAAATGATTGTTAACGCCGTGAAAGACTCGTGAAAACAAATAATTTTCCTTAACGAATTTTAAAAGTTCATGTTAAAATAGAAATTTTAGCGCGTATTTTGGCGCGTAGAAGCCAAAGCCGATTCGATTTTTTGTGGGCTTCGCCGATAAGCGAGAGATTTCAAATGACCAAAGACAAAATACCACAACCTGTTTCTCCGGAGATGAGAGCCGGCATACTCGCTGAAGCTCTTCCATATATCAGGAAGTTCAGGGGCAAACGAATCCTCATAAAATATGGCGGCAGCGCCATGACTAACAACGACCTCAAACGGGACTTCGCGGAGGATGTTGCGCTTCTGAGTTTCATCGGGGTTAAACCCGTCATAGTTCACGGTGGCGGCCCTCAGATAGGAGCGCTGTTAAAGAAACTAGGCAAAGAGAGCAAGTTTATCAAAGGACTTCGCGTCACGGACGAAGAAACCATGGACGTTGTCGAGATGGTCCTGGTGGCAAAGGTAAACAAGGACGTGGTCTCACTGATTAATTCTTACGGTGGGCGGGCTGTTGGCATATCAGGCCGCGATGGTCGGCTCATCCGCGCAAAAAAAGCCACGCCTGCGCGATTGGCTGGCATTGACGAGGACCTTGGACTGGTCGGAGAAGTTGAAAGGATTAATCCTGATTTGGTAGCTGCGCTGGAAGATCGGGGGTTTGTGCCCGTTATAGCGCCGGTAGGCGCAGGTCCGCAGGAAAAACCTTACAACATAAACGCGGACACGGCCGCCGGGGCTATGGCGGCGGCATTGGACGCCGAAAAATTACTGTTACTCACTGATGTGCCGGGTGTCCTGGATTCGCAGAATAATCTTGTTTCAAGCCTTTCAGAAGAAGAGGCGGAACAGTTGATAAAGACCGAAGGTATATCCGGCGGAATGATACCAAAAATTAAAAGCTGTCTGTCGGCTATCAGAGGCGGGGTGCCGAAAGCCCACATAATTGATGGCAGAGTGCCTCACGCTCTATTGCTGGAACTTCTGACAGATGAGGGTATAGGCACCGAAATTGTTCGCGAAAAAGCGCCGGGTCTTTAAGCGTTTTAGTGCGCATTCTGAACCAGATCCTGGTTCAGCTTTTATCAATTTTCACCAGATGAGTTTTGATACTCGTCGCCAAAGAGAGACGTAAAATGGCAAAGGAATCTTCAGACTTTATTTCCGCCAACAATGAATATGTTTTCAACACTTATGGTCGGACTCCAATTATGCTAGTCGAAGGTAAAGGAGTTCGAGTAAAGGACAGCGCAGGGAAAGAATATCTCGATTTTGTGCAGGGTATTGCGGCATGTCCTCTTGGCCACGCTCATCCTGTCCTTGTGGACGCGATTTGCAGGCAGGCGGCAAAACTTATTCACGTCTCAAATATTTTCCATATAGAGCCTCAAATAGAGCTAGCGCGCTTACTCACTGAGAATTCATTCGCCGACAAGGCTTTCTTTTGCAATTCAGGAGCCGAGGCCAACGAGGGGGCTATAAAGCTTGCGCGAAAGTTTTTTAACGATAGTGGCGCCAAGGACAGATACCATATAATCACCATGGAGAATTCCTTTCACGGAAGGACACTGGCGACACTGGCCGCTACAGGGCAGACGAAGTACCGTCAGGGGTTTGAACCCCATACGCCTGGATTCTCTCATGTCCCATTCGGGGATTTCGAGGCGCTGGAGAGAGTTGTTTCGGACAACACCGTAGCCGTAATGATCGAACCGATTCAGGGTGAAGGGGGAGTGCGGATTCCTCCACCGGATTTCCTCCGGAAAGTCCGCGAACTTTGCGACGATAGGGCTGTATTACTGATCTTCGACGAAGTCCAGACCGGCATGGGCAGAACCGGTAAAATGTTCGCTTACGAAAACTTCGGCGTGGCGCCTGACATAATGACCCTGGCGAAGGGATTGGCGGGAGGGGTTCCCATAGGCGCGCTGCTTGCTACCAACAGGGTGGCGGGAGCTTTCAAGCCGGGGAACCACGCCACCACCTTTGGTGGGAACCCATTATCGTCCGCCGCCGGAGTGGCGGTAGTCAGGGAGATTCTATCAGCCGGCTTCCTGGATCGTGTGCGGATTATGGGCGGATATTTGAGATCCCGACTTGAGGACGTAGCCGCCAAATATAGAGTGGTCAAAGAAGTTCGGGGCATGGGCCTGATGCAGGCAATGGATCTGAAGATAGCCGGAGCCGACCTCGTTACAATAATGAGAGAAAATGGGCTTCTGGTTAATTGCACGTCTGATACGGTTCTTCGATTTCTACCGCCGTTGATAATTTCGGGCGAAGAAATCGATGAAATGATAATCATTCTGGAAGCGTCCTTATCTAGAATTACGGATTAGCGCCATGAAAAAAGTTCGACATTTCCTGAGTCTTGCCGATTTTTCCAAGGAACAGATTCTTGGATGGATCCACCGCGCCCGAGCCATTAAAAGAGGCGAACCCGGTAAAGGTCCCGATTTGCCATTGGAGGGGAAGAGCGTTGGACTGCTTTTTGACAAGCCCTCCACAAGAACCAGAGTATCTTTTGATGTGGGTGTTTATCAGTTGGGCGGACATCCCATCTTTCTGAATTCGCGTGACATTCAGCTTGGTCGGGGTGAACCGATCAGGGACACGGCCCGAGTCCTCTCAAGATACCTCGACGCAATTGTAATAAGGACTTTCGGCCAGGAAATAGTCGAGGAATTCGCAAAATGGTCCACCATACCGGTGATAAACGCCCTGACCGATATGTCCCACCCCTGCCAGATTCTCGGTGATCTTTTGACCCTTCAGGAGGCCGGACTGGACATTTTAAAAATGAAGGCGGCGTGGATCGGTGATGGAAACAACGTCGCGAACTCATGGATATACGCCGCCCAGAAACTTGGATTTCACTTTGTTTTGGCTTGTCCTGAAGGATACGACCCGGCGGTAAAGGTTGACCTCAAGAACGTGAAGCTGACCCGCAGCCCATTGGAAGCGGCTAAAGGAGCCAATGCTATATCAACTGATGTCTGGGCTTCCATGGGGCAGGAAAAGGAGGCCATGATCCGTCAAGAGGTCTTTCAGGGATATCAGGTTAACGAGGCCATACTTAAACACGCCGGCGATCCTGTTTATGTTCTGCATTGTTTGCCGGCGCACCGTGGGGAAGAGATTTCGGAAGACATTATGGAGTCGGATCGCTCTCTAATATGGAATCAGGCTGAAAACAGGCTCCATGTTCAGAAGGCCCTGCTAGAGGATTTACTTAGCGATTGAAATGAGTATAGGCCATTATGGTGGCTTGCTGATAACAGTTGGAGGAACATTGAAACAGAAGGACATAAAAAAAATAGTTCTGGCCTATTCCGGCGGGTTGGACACTTCAGTAATCCTGAGGTGGCTGGTCGAAACCTATGAATGTCCGGTTGTGGCATTTGCGGCTGATCTTGGTCAGGGTGAAGAACTGGACACTCTGGATGACAAGGCTGAAGCCTCCGGGGCTGAATCCATATATGTGATTGATCTCAAGGAAGATTTTGTAAAGTATTTCGTTTTCCCAATGTTTCGGGCGAACGCAGTGTATGAGGGGACATATCTTCTTGGGACATCAATAGCCAGGCCATGTATCGCTCAGGCCCAAATGGAAATAGTCGCAAAGGAAAACGCCGACGCTGTTAGCCACGGAGCCACGGGGAAGGGCAACGACCAGGTTCGGTTTGAGTTGACATACTACTCGATCAACCCGGAGATTAAAGTCATCGCTCCCTGGCGGACATGGTCGTTCAAGTCACGCTCGGAACTTATCGACTATGCGAAGAAATACGGGATTCCAGTAACATCCACCGCTGAAAAACCTTACAGTATGGACAGAAACCTGCTTCATCTGAGTTTTGAAGGAGGAATACTGGAAGATCCATGGGCTGAACCGCCTTCGGACATGTTTGTGCTTACGGTTGATCCCAGAAATGCCCCTGACAAGGCTGAGGAGATTGTCCTGACTTTTGAGCAAGGTGATCCGGTGGCCGTCAATGGGGTAACGATGACTCCGGCTGTTTTGCTGGATCATTTGAACAGGCTCGCGGGAACTCACGGCGTAGGCCGAGTGGACATGGTCGAAAACAGGTACGTGGGCATGAAAAGCCGAGGCGTTTATGAAACTCCGGGTGGCACGGTCATCCATTCGGCCAGAAGGGCCCTGGAATCCATAACACTGGACCGGGAGGTCTTAAAACTCAAGGATGAATGGATACCTCGCTATGCTGGGCTTGTATATAACGGTTACTGGTTTTCGCCGGAGCGAAAAATTCTTCAGTCCGCGATAGATATGGCGTCTTCCGTAGTATCCGGTGACGTAAGGCTACGAATTTACAAGGGTAGTGTTACAGTTACAGGCAGAAGATCGGATAACTCGCTGTACGACGAGAGGTTTGCGACCTTCGAGCAGGATCAGGTCTATTCGCAATCCGACGCTGAGGGGTTCATACGCCTTAACGCCTTGAGATTAAGAATCGGATCCCTTATGGCCAGGAAAAGGAAATAGGCTGGAATTAAAGCTGATAAAAAATGGTTTCCAAAAAGAGTATGAATATCCCGGGTAAAACTGACGGCTCTTCCGGCATTAGAAAGGGCCGATTCAAAGAAGGCATGGATCCGCTTTTTGCGGAATTCAACGCCTCGATTTCGTTCGATCGACGTCTATTCAGGGAGGATGTACTCGGCAGCGTCGCTCACGTGCGCATGCTGGGCGCTCAGGGCATAATCCCCCTGGAGGAAGCGAAACGGATTGAAGAGGGACTCAATGAAGTCCTTGATGATTTTGAGAATGGCCGGTTCGAATTTCAGGAAGATCTGGAAGACGTTCATATAAACATCGAAGAAGCGCTGAAAGCTAAAATCGGAGATGTGGCCGGGAAGCTTCATACCGCTCGTAGCAGAAACGACCAGATAGCCCTGGATATTCGGTTATTTCTGAGAAATCAGTCCGCGTTGATAAAGGAAGCGCTTCTCGGTATTAACAAGGGTTTGATGGAAAAGGCGGAACAGAATCTTGACCTGATTTTCCCGGGGTATACTCATTTGCAAAGGGCTCAGCCGGTAAGACTGTCTCACCATCTGATGGCTTATTTTCAGATGTTTCGTAGGGATTGGGAACGGTTCACTGATACTGACAAAAGAATCGACGAAATGCCTCTGGGGTCGGCAGCTCTCGCTGGGACGACCTTTTCCATCAACCGCCGGATGACGGCCGATTACCTGAAGTTTTCCAAATTGAGCCGTAACTCCATGGATGCGGTTTCTGACAGGGATTTTGCGGCTGAGTTCGTTTTCAATTGCTGTTTGGTGATGACACATCTGTCCCGTTTTTCAGAAGAGCTCATCATGTGGTCGTCGTCCGAATTCGCTTTTGTGGAACTTCCAGACGCTTTTTGCTCGGGTTCGAGCATTATGCCCCAGAAAAAAAACCCTGACGCGTGTGAGTTGGTAAGAGGGAAAACCGGACGAGTCTACGGAGACATGGTTGCGCTGCTCACCATCCTTAAGGGATTGCCACTGACTTATAACAAGGATCTTCAGGAAGACAAAGAGCCCGTGTTTGACGCCATCGACACGACGATCAACAGCCTTAAGGTCATTACCGGTGTGATAAAAGGGATCAGGTTCAGGGATGACGTTATGCTCGAAGCGGCGTCGGCTCCGTATCTTGCGGCGACCGACCTGGCCGATTCTCTCGCCCGTCAGGGAATGACTTTTCGGGAGGCGCACGCTCACGTCGGCGCGATTATACGTGGAAACACATCCGAAGCAGGCTTTATTCCTCCAACGCCGGAAGAAATGGTCGAATCAAGATGTCAGGAGGGCGCTACCGGAAAACAGAGTGTGACGCGCCAGTTGGCAGAGGGGCTGGAATTCCTGCGGCAAGCCGGGCGCTATTCTCAGGCCAACGGGAAAAAGGGAAAAATCAACTCCGATTGAAGAAGTTCGTTTTACCGGTGATTTTTCTCATATTCGTGGGCTCGCTCTGGTCTTGTGGCTATAAGACTAACCCGAGGCCAACAGCTACCAGGATCCCCGCGGAAATTAAGACTGTCGACGTCAAAGCGGACCCAAACGGGATAAAACTGAAATGGACTGTTCCTGGTTTGAATTCAGACGGTTCCAAGTTGACGGATTTGTCTGGATTCAAGGTATACCGGGGATCGAGAGGCGTTGATGAAGACTGCGTTGATTGTCAGGAAAAGCGGGAGTTGTTAGCCAACATAGATTTTCAATCTCCCTCCAACGCGGAAATTAAAGACAATGAGGTGGTCTTTAGGGACAAGGATGTATCCCTGGGCAAGATTTACACTTACTCAGTAGCCGCATACAACATGCGAGGTCGGGAAAGTCGAATCGGAAACCCTGTTGATGTTTATTACGAAGCTCCGCCGGCTGCTCCGACAAATCTAACGGCCCAGTCTGAAGAAGGCCACATCAGGCTCCAGTGGACAGCGCCGAGCGACGAAAAGATAGATCGGTACGAATTGTTTAGAGGAACCGTCAACGACATAGCGAAGATGAAATTAATCGGAACAGCTCCTTATCGCGAACCGTGGTTCGTGGATAAAGACCTGGAGAAAAGCACAAAGTATTATTACGCTATCCGGTCCGTGAAATCGAACAAAGGAACGCTCTTCGAATCCAACCCGTCCTCGGTCGTGGAAGCTACTGCCCCAGGCGTCTACTGGGGCGCCCCGGAAGATGTGAATGTGGCGATGACCCGTCAGGGAATTAGGGTGTACTGGAATCCGGTTAAGATAGAAAATGAGGAAACCCGCTACAACGTCTATCGTTCGGAGGGCGGTGGAGTATTTCAGAAAGTGAATCCTGAACCTATGAAAGCCCCCTGGTTGCTAGATAACCGGGTTACCAGAGGAAGAACTTACCGTTACGCTGTTACCGCCTTTCCCAACGGAAAGCCTGATGAGGAATCAGCGCGAACAGCGTCGGAAGCGCTAAGATATAACTACTAATTTACGGGAAATCCAATGCATCATTTCAGTTACCAGGACAACGAACTTTTTTGCGAACGGGCCCCAGTGAGCCTCATAGTTGAAGAATTCGGAACCCCTCTTTTTATCTACAGTCGCAGGACACTGGAAAGGCATTTCAGGACTTTCGAAGCCCCTTTCCTTGATGTCCCTCATGTGATCTGTTTTTCAATGAAAGCCTGCTCAAACCTTGCGATCCTGAAGATCTTCGGGAATTTGGGTGGTGGAGTAGACATCGTATCGGGCGGCGAGCTTTTCAGAGCGCTTAGAGCGGGTATTTCGCCTTCCAAAATTGTTTACTCGGGTGTCGGTAAAAAAGCGTATGAGATAGATGAAGCGCTTCATGCTGATATCTTGATGTTCAACGTGGAATCTGAAGAGGAACTCGGTCTGCTCAATCAGAGAGCCACTGCCATGGGCACGCGAGCCAGAGTAGCGCTGCGTGTAAATCCTGATGTAGATCCATTGACTCACCCTTATATTTCTACTGGTTTGAAATCGAACAAATTCGGAGTTCAGATTGAACAGGCCAGAGAGATTTATCAAAAGGCAAAACGATACGGCGCTATAGAACCCATTGGGGTTGACTGTCACATCGGAAGCCAGTTGACTGAGTTGGCTCCATTCCTGGAAGCGGTTTCAATACTCAGAAAACTTTTAAGGAACTTGAGGGCTGATGGAATCGACATCAAGTACCTGGACATTGGTGGTGGACTCGGCATCCCGTACGATCAGGAAACACCTCCCGCTCCAGGAGAATATGGAGCGGCGGTTCTTGACCTGATGTCAGACATGAATATTACTCTCATTATGGAGCCGGGCAGAGTTCTGGTAGGAAACGCGGGTATAATGATTACCAGGGTGTTGTACAACAAACGAGGAGCAGACAAGAATTTTGTCATTGTAGACGCTGCAATGAATGATCTGATCCGTCCTAGCCTGTACAAGGCCTATCACTCTATAGCCAGGGTTAAAAAATCCGGTACCCCGGGTCGCGACTATGGTCGCTGACATAGTCGGCCCTATTTGCGAATCCGGGGACTTTCTGGCTCGAAGCCGTGAAATTGAAGAACCCACGCCGGGAGAACTCCTTGCCGTAATGAGCGCAGGGGCCTACGGATTTACAATGTCATCGAACTATAACTCCAGGCCACGTTGCGCTGAAGTCCTGGTTGATGGTTCGGACTATTACCTGATAAGGCGGAGAGAGACCTATGAAGATTTGATCAAGGGAGAAAGTATCCCGGGTCATATTCTCGAGGGGAAACAAAGGAGCGAATAATGTTTTCTGGAGCGTTCACAGCAATTGTTACACCGTTTAAAAACGGCCAGGTCGATGAAAAAGCGTTCAAAAACCTGATCCGGTTTGGGATGGATGGTGGAGTTAATGGTTTCGTCCCATGCGGAACTACCGGTGAATCACCCACACTGTCTCATGAAGAGCACAACCGTGTCGTTGAAATGACTGTCAAGGAAGTCTCGGGTCAGGCGAAAGTTATTGCAGGCACAGGATCAAACAGCACGGCTGAAGCGATAAGTCTTACGCGTCACGCCAAACAGGTCGGAGTGGACGCAGCTCTGCTCGTTTCCCCATATTATAATAAGCCCACTCAGGAAGGACTCTATAATCACTTTAAGGCAATTGCCGAAGCAGTTGATATACCGTTGGTTCTATATAATATTCAGGGTCGTACCGCTGTAAACATAGAAAACTCAACCATGGAGAAACTCTCCAGGATTCCAAACATCGTAGGTGTTAAGGAAGCATCCGGATCAATCCTGCAAATGAGTGAAGTTATAAGACTTTGCGGGTCGGATTTTGATGTGTTGTCTGGGGACGATCAGATGACTTTCCCTTTGATGGCTCTGGGCGGGAAAGGTGTTATCTCGGTTGTGACGAACATTATCCCGGACAGAATGTCCGACCTTGTAAAGAGCATGCTGGCCGGAGACGTTGACAAAGCCAGGACCATACACTTTGAAATTTACGAGCTTTGCCAGACAATGTTTGTTGAGACCAACCCAATACCCATCAAAGCGGCTTTATCGTTAATGGGCAAGATTGAACCGGAGTTCCGGCTTCCCCTTTGCATGCCTTCCGCAGCTAATTTGGAGAAGATCAGGACGATCCTGGCCAAATACAATTTGATATAATTCAGGAGTAGATATGATCAAGGTTGCGATAAGCGGCGCCGCGGGCAGGATGGGGAAAAGGATAATCACATTGTCCCACGAACATCCAAAACTGAAGATTACGGCCGCGCTGGACGCTCCCAATGTTCCCAGCATTGGGAAAGACGCTGGAGACATTGCTGGCATAGGCCCGATCGGCGTGCCTGTTACGGATGATTACAAGGCGGCGATCGCCAAGTGTGACGTTCTTGTGGATTTTTCGGCGCCTGAAGCCACAGCGAGAAACGTCGCAGAGGCCGCCAAAAAGAAAAAGGCGATCGTTATTGGAACCACCGGCCTTTCGGATCTGCAGAAAAGAGCCGTCAATGAAGCCGCGTTAAAGACCCGCTGTCTAATGGCGCCGAATATGAGCCTGGGTGTCAATCTGTTGTTCAGCCTGGTTGAAAAAGTAGCGTCCACCCTTGGGGACAATTACGACGTCGAAATAATAGAGTCCCATCATAATCAGAAAAAGGACGCCCCGAGCGGAACAGCCGCGAAGCTTGCGGAAATTATCGCAGGCGCGCTGGACCGGGACCTTGACGAAGTGGGCATTTATGGACGTTACGGTATGGTGGGCGCCAGAAAACCTAAAGAGATAGGTATAATGTCATTAAGGGCCGGGGATATTGTCGGAGAGCACACCGTCATGTTTTGCACGAATGGTGAACGGATTGAATTAACCCACAAGGCCCACAGTCGGGACGCTCTAGCTAAGGGCGCCATTCAGGCGGCCCTGTGGCTCGTGGACCAACCGGCTGGACGACTGTACGACATGGGAGATGTCCTCGGTCTTAAGGAAACAAAATGAAATTGGTACGATTCCAGACAGAACAAGGGATCTTTTCCGGAATAATTGAAGGAGACGCCATTAGACCCGGAGGCGCCAATCCCGCCTCGAGAGAAGAGCGCCTGAGCAACGTGAGATTGCTGGCCCCATGCTCGCCTTCAAAGATTGTGGCTGTAGGGCTTAACTATCGTGACCACGCTGAAGAGCTGAACATGAAACTCCCCGAAGAGCCCCTCCTTTTCCTTAAACCGTCTTCGAGCGTGATTGGACCGGGCGACACTGTAATAATGCCACCTCAGAGCGCTCGGGTGGATTATGAGGCCGAACTTGCGATAGTGATAGGTAAGGAGGCCAAACGAGTCCCGGCGACAGACGCCGGCGCTGTTATACTCGGTTACACGTGTCTCAATGACGTGACCGCCCGAGATTTGCAGAGCAAAGACGGCCAGTGGACGAGGGCCAAGGGTTTCGACACTTTCTGTCCGATCGGGCCCTGGATCGACACGGATATTGATCCTTCGGATCTCAAGATTGATCTCCTGCTCAATGGGGTGATCAAACAGTCATCGAGAACATCGAACCTTATCTTCAGTCCAGATAAACTGGTCGAATTCATAACGAGCGTAATGACCCTGTACCCAGGAGATGTCATCGCTACAGGAACCACTTCCGGTATAGGTCCGATGGCTAATGGCGATACCGTTGAGGTGAGGATCGAAGGCATAGGTTCCCTGACAAACAGGGTTGAAAGCTGGGACAAGTGCGGTCAATCGCGTACGTAGGTTTCGGCGGGAATCTTGGGGACCCGGAAGAGACCTTTTATAGCGCCCTGGAAAAGATCGAAGCCCTGGAAAGCGTATCTGTTACGAATATATCCAGCCTTTACAAGACTGATCCTGTAGGTCTTGTAGACGGTGGAGGAGAGTTCGTTAACGCTGTGGTTGAGATTCGAGACCTATCGCAGTCCGGAGCAATTAATTTACGATCTCAGGAAGATTGAAAGGTCCCTCGGGAAAAGTCGTTCCCACAGTAGTGACAGGTCGAGGAAAATTGACCTTGATCTTTTGTTGTTCGGTTCAAGACATTTTTCCAGCAAGGAACTGGAAGTGCCCCATCCCCGGATGGCGTCCAGGGCTTTTGTGTTGGTCCCCCTGGTGGAAATCGCCCCTGACTTTACGCATCCGGCGCTAAATATGACCTTGAGAGAAATTCTGGCGCAGCTTGGGGACGATGAGAGTCAGGGGAGTGCGGCTGTTCAAAGGCGTTGATCGACAGAAGGCGAAACAGGTTGTTTAGAGTAATTATAACAGCGATATGGATTTATGTGGCCTACAGACTTCTAACGTGGGCTTTTAAGGCGTTAGGCGCCGGTTCAAGTCCCAGCGGGATTGACAGGAAGTCAGGTCCGACAGATATTAACGAAATGGTAAAAGATCCAATTTGCGGAATTTATGTCCTGGCTCGCGACGCCAAAACGTTGAGGACTGGCGGCCAGACCTTTTATTTTTGCTCGGAGGAATGCCGAAAGAGATTCCTCAACAATTGATTCAGGTTTCCAGATATGGCTTCAGGACAAGAAAATCCAAAAATATTGATCGCTGAAGATTCAACGATTTTGAACAACATCCTCCGGGATGTCTTTGAAGAACATGGTTTTGAGGTTTTTCAGGCGTTCGACGGCTCAGAGGGCAAGGATCTTCTATTGAAGGAACAACCGGACATAGCCCTCATAGACGTTCACATGCCCCGAATAGACGGATTGGAGACCCTCAGATTCGCGAAGGAAAAGCTGCCTCGTTTGACAGTAATTGTAATGTCCTCCGCCGAAAATCCGCAAATAGGCGTAAAAGCAATGAAGCTCGGGGCGGATGACTATCTCACCAAACCATTCGCAGCCGAGGACGTTGTGGCCCTGGCGGAAAAACTTCTTGAGAATCGTAGTTTTGGTGAGGAGAATATACGGCTCAAGAAAGAAATCCGTAGAACCGAAAAATATCTTGCGCATCTCACTACGCTTATTAATGAAGGGCTAATCACTACCGACCTTGGTGGAAAAATCCAGTCGATCAATCGGGCGGCGTCCAATCTGTGGGGATACACATTTGAGGAACTGAAGGACAAAGATATTCATTTTCTCATTCGCGGAGAAGCCAGAAACCTGCTACACCGTGATCTTGTGAGAGACACCCTGCGAGATGGAAAGGTTGAAGGCGAATTTCATTTCAGAAAAAAAGACAACTCAACATTTCCGGGTTATCTTTCGACATCAATCATCAAGGAAAACAATCGGCCTCGGGGAATAGTAGTTGTTATTGCAGAGTTAACCCGTGTGTACGAGGTTGAAAGACGTCTCAAACAGTCTGAAAAACTGGCCTCGCTTGGTAAGGTAGTAGAGGGCGTGGCTCATGAAGTCAGAAACTGTCTCACTTCGTTGGGCGGGTTTACCCAGAGATTAAATAACATGTCCGAAGAGGATTCCACCGTATGGAAATATACGGAAATCATGCTTCATGACGTGGCTCGCCTCGAAAAAATGGTTAAGGATATTGAAGAATATGTCCGCTTCTCCAAATTATACCACTTTGATTTTGTGAAGACGGATGTTATCCCGCTCGTGGAAAGGGCGAGGGACAAGGCTATTCAATTGATACCCGAGTCTTTTGCAAAAAAGATCAGTTTCAGTATCGAAGCTGAGAAGAATCTTCCAGAAATTGATGTTGACATAGCCGCAATAGAAGAAGTGTTTTTCAATCTTATCCGAAACGCCTTTGAATCTATGCCCAATGGGGGTCGACTGCGTGTAGCGATCAAGAACCTCAGGTCAGGTATTCTGGTCTCTTTCATTGATAATGGTGTGGGCATACACAGGGAAGACATTTCAGATATATTTAACCCCTTTTTTACATCAAAAACGTCCGGCGCGGGTATGGGATTGACCAAGGCGCATTTGCTGCTGGAGGAGCATCGAGGAACTGTTCGGGTATCATCGGAGTCAGGCAAAGGCTCTACCTTTGAAGTGTTCCTCCCTGTTGAGCGTTCGGCCACAGCTATCTATCCGTGGGAAACCAGGAGAACCGCCGCGTCTTCTCGGAGTTCAATCAAAAAATAATGAAAAGGCATTTACCGAACTTTCTTACCTTGGGACGCCTGTTGCTGGTCCCTCCAATAGTCGCTCTGCTGTTTTTCCCCGGCCGATTCCCTTCCGCATTGGCTGCGATTCTTTTCTTTATTGCGTCACTCACGGATTTCTTCGACGGGTTTATTGCCCGTAGATTAAAGGTTGAATCGTCATTCGGACGTTTTCTGGATCCGATAGCCGACAAGGTTCTTGTTACCTCGGCCTTGATAATGTTGATAAACCTGGACAGGGTTGACGCATGGATAGTGATGCTGATCATCAGCCGGGAGGTGGCGGTAAGCGCCTTGCGGGCAACCACAAAATCATGGGATTCGACCCTGAAGCCCAGCCGTATAGGAAAATGGAAAGCGTTCCTCCAGTTCGCCGCTGTTATCCCCTTGATGATTCATTACAAATATCATTTCATAGTGGATATCGATTTCAACGAGATCGGGACTATCCTGCTGTATGTGGCTCTTGCGCTTACCCTGTGGTCCGGCGTGGATTATTTCGTGAGATTTTACAGGGAATACGGGTCGAAGGAATCGGCTAGCGCAGATTAAGAGTAATGGCGGAGGGAGAGGGATTCGAACCCCCGGATCTTTTGGATCAACGGTTTTCAAGACCGCCGCCTTAAACCACTCGGCCATCCCTCCGTTTGTGCGTCATCGAATCTAACGCAATAGAGTCTTATGTGTCAAGATGACCTTTGTTGTTGCGTTTGAATGATGGAAATGCTCACCCAAACATGTTTTTCAGAACGTCACGCTCTTTCAATTCGCTCATCTGATCATGAAGAGAATCCATTTCCCATTGCGCAATATTGTCCTGAACATATTTACGGATACGGTTAAACTCGAAATCATCCCGGATGACATGTTCCCAGTAATTACGTTGCCAGACAGCAAGAATGTTTGTGTTGTTTCTAGACCATTTAGTGACGCCGCTCTTGAAACCCCTAATACCAACTTGCTATCAAGATGAGACTATGATATGGCCTCTTTCCAAAAAGAGGGGTGCCACATGGGAAGAAGGCCAGATCTGTCGGCAGAGTTGGTGGATGCGGCTCGAGAGGTTGCCAAAAAGACGAAGGACGCCCGAGAGTTGAGACAGGCGATGTCAGTGGTTTTGTCTGGAGTAATGGGCATGACGCTGCCTCGTGTGGGGGAATTGATCGGGCGTTCTCGGGCCGCGGTGGCTCGTTTCCAATCAGAATTCAGGGCGTGGTTCTGTGGTCGGCAAGACAAAGAGAGAAAATGGGGAGGTCGGCGACGGGCATATCTAACCTTTGAGGAAGAAAACGAATTCTTGTCTGGTTTTTTTGAAAATGCTTCAAGAGGCGGGATTCTGGTGGTCAGCGAGATACGCACTGCGTTGGAAAAGAAGCTCGGGCACAAGGTGGTCGAAACTACCGTATACCGGATGCTTGCAAGACATGGCTGGCGGAAAATAGCGCCTAGACGACGACATCCCAAGGCCAATGAAGCGGCCCAAGAAGGGTTTAAAAAAAACTCGAAACAGAAGTAGCCAAAGAGAGCAAACGGCAAACAAAAAAGAGAAGGAATGTCCGGCTAATGTTTCAGGACGAGGCCCGCTTTGGAAGAATCAATAGCCCTCAAAGTTGTTGGGCTCCGCCGGGAGTGCGGCCATTGGTCCCGTGTCATATGGTTCGAGAGTACACATACGCGTATGCGGCAGTATCACCACCTGACGGCGTCCTGGATTCTCTGGTTCTCCCTGTGGTCAATGCGCACGCCATGTCGCTGTTTCTCTCTGAGGTGTCTCAGCGTCACCCCAATGAGTTCATCCTCATGGTTATGGACAAAGCCGGATGGCACAGCGCCAAGGACCTCAAGGTTCCCCAAAATATGCGGATCATTTTCTTGCCACCCTACAGTCCGGAACTCAATCCCGCAGAACATCTTTGGGAAGAGATCCGTGAAAAGTGGTTTCCAAATCAGGTATTCAATAGCTTGAACGGAGTTGAAAGTGTCCTCGTCGATGCTCTCGACTCGCTAGAACAATCCCCGGAAAAAGTAGCCAGCATCACTGGGTTCGACTGGGTAATTAATCTCATCTTGAAAGCAGCTTAGTATAACAATGGATCCAATAGATTTTGGGATTATGTGTTGGTATTTGTTGTATTGAAGGGCATTTTGTAGCGACTGTTTTGACGGTCAAGCATTAAGTTCACAAAAGGGCTGTTTCTTTTTGAGCATAGCGTTGAGAATTACGACCAGCTTTCGAATGCAAGCCACAAGTGCGACCTTACCATTTTTGCCAGACATACGGAGCCTCAAATAGAACTCCCTGATTATATTGTTGTGACGAGAAGCCACTAAAGCAGCCATGTATAGAAGATTGCGCACGCCGGTTCTACCCCCGGAGACCATTCGTTTGCCTCTCATTTTTCCGCTGTCCCGGTTGAAGGGCGCAACCCCAACTAGACTTGCTATTTGCCTGCCACCGAGTCCACCCAACTCAGGCAAAGCGGCTAAGAGCATTCGTGAGGTATTAGGACCTACCCCAGGAACGCTTTGAATAAGTTGATCTTTCTCGTGCAGCACAGGGTTGCCCTTGATTTCATCATCCAACTGTTTTTCAATTTCTCGAATCTGTTGATTGACAGTGTCGATAATGAGTTGAATGCTCTTTTTGACTTGCAGAGAAACAGCCTTATGAAGGCGGTTTTTCTCTGCCGTACGAACTTCGATTAACTGTTGACGCCTGCTGACAAGCTCTTTCATAAATCGTTCCTTTTCGCTAGGCAGCAAACGGACCTGTGGTTTCATATCCTGGGCGAAACGGGCTAAAACATGAGCGTCAATTGAATCAGTTTTTGCAAGTTTCCCCATAGCGCGGGCAAAGTCTCTTACACGCTTGGGATTCACAATCGCCGCAGGCAAGCCCTTTGACAACAGTGCGCCAGCTATCGGGACATCATAGCCTCCAGTGGCTTCCATGACGATTAGCGGCGAGGCCTCTTTACTAAGCCTCTCTGTTAATTGATCTAATCCCTTGGCGTCATTGTTGAAGGTCAGACGCTGATCACCGGGTATGAGACACACATCGAGGTGATCTTTAGAAATGTCAATCCCGACGTAAACTTGTGGTATAATCTCTTTAGACATGTGCAGTTTCCCTTCCTTGCGGATGCGGGCTCACATAGCGGCCCTGACGACTGTTCGGGTTATCTACAACATGGCAACCGGCGATCCAGCTACGAAACGGTCTTCTAAGACCAAGGGGTTCCCGATCTACCGGTTGCCCCGATCTGGGTTGCGCATCAATCCAGATCGGTATCCAGATCAATCGCTTGTCTACCACCTACTGACGCTCGTGCCAACGTTCTGATCAGATATCTGTAATATACAAGGGGTTCAAGATTTTGAACCCCTACGTCGGTGATCGTAATTATCCACGTGAACATGAATAGCCAATTTTGGAACATTGTCAACTAGGTTCCTCGGACAAACGCGCCCCCCTAAACACCTCTCTAACCCAAAAATCACACTCCTAACACAAATGTAAGCTAAACTTAACGAGTGTTGCGAAATGTTACAAAATTGTATTAGTTATTATTTTGTCAGGCCTTTTTTATATTGACACTTCATTAAGTTTCAAATAAATTTATAGTCAAATAAATTTCGTTTGGGAAAATTGTCTTTGTTGATCTTCAAGCTCAATCGCTGGCCGGCGGTTGTGGCTCCAGATCGATAATGATGATGTGTGGATGTTAATTTTGGACGGACATGTCTCCGTCCCCTTTGTGATTTGATAAGGAGGAAGGTTATGAATTATCGTAAATCATTAATCCCCGCCCTCATTCTTGGGCTTTCCATCGTGCTGCTGGCTGGTCCCGCAAGCGCGTGGGAGTTCTCGATGGACGGGATTTACACGTGGCAGTATGAATATAGAAGCCAGACTGGGTTCGTCATGGGTTCTTTGGGCAGTATGACCAGGCAGATGCCGACGGAATTCAGTGCTCTTAGGATGTTGTAGGGGCATTTGCCCCATACAACTTTTATCTGGGTGGCTATCACAGGCTACAAGCAGTCCGGCCAGCCGGTGCTTGTATACCAGTATGGCAGCCGCATACGGTGGGCAGGCGGACATCTCTGGCAGGTGGAGAACCATTGTTTCAGGGTCCGACGCTAACTGGAACATCATGAACATGTCCACCAACATGCAGATCAGAATGAATCAGGCTGTCCGAATCAGGGGCAACTACTTCATCGGTTCCTGGAACTCTCCAAACTATAGCACGTCTCAGGGTTGATGGTTTCATCCGGAATGTTCGATCAGGATGCTCCTGGTGTTCAGAGATCGTTTTCGCCGGGTTACTGGCGAACACTCTGGCTGAGCGCCCAGCTGCCATGGGGTGAAATCGCAGTAGGAAAACGGCCGTCAAGTTGGGGTATGGGGACCTCCAATACGATGGAGCGGACAACAGGCATTCTGATTCGCGTAGCTCTCTCAGTACCTTTATGGTCCTTTCAGAATTCAAATGTCTATATACGTCGCGAGAGAGGCATATTCTCTGATGATTATGGCAAACGCGTCAGGGTGTTACAACGAACGTCCAGACAAAAACAATACTCGTGCATTTGATGTGACGGTCCCCAACGTCAAGTACAACTCTGGTCCAATAGAGCATGGGCTTCTGTTTAACTGGATTTTCAGACATAGAGGTCGGGAAAGCGTCATAGCGGATCCCACTACCCGAGCGGCTTGCAGAGGTGTCAGGCTAGGGTTGACACCAGGACCAGTATGGGGCTGTTTTTTTTAAGTATAATAATGGAAGGTTTTTCCTCAACGCAGAATATGATTGACACGCGTGAAATCAAACTAGAAGCAATTAACGTCATACTGGATCAGTAGCAAGTGCCATAAATCCCGCTCTATACAGTTCATGATTCGCGGAGCCGTTGAACTGGGGCTCTTTGTGGGCCTGCAAAAATTTCATTATAGGCGCGTGGTATACCGGAGACGATTACCGGTATGCGACACCTCAACGGGACCAACAGAGATGCTTAGAGTTACTTAAGGTCTTCAGTCCGATATGTAGTCCAACACTTCAGGTTTTCAGACCGTACAGCTACCTCATGGTTTACGGTTATGGTCTGGGTACAAGTTTTGCCTTGACACGGGCAACGGATTTGTTCAGGACGCTTCTATTTATGCCGCAAGACTTGATTACGCTGCGGCTGCGAACCTTAACCTTTCGGCAGCTTCGCATGGGCTGAAAGATTTTCCAAAAGTGGTTATCCTTTGGGGATGTTTGAGGCCTGCCACTAACGTGGCGTACCGGCACCACCTTGACGGTTGCAACCACAACTGCGCCGGGTTTGGGTGGCGTGCTTCAACTACAACCGAACCCTACTCTGGACAGGTAGTTTTGAACAATTATCTCCCAGTGGACACCCTAATTCCAACGATTCCCGATGGCGCCTTGGGTTATGAAATCGACGCGGGTTTTGACTGGAAACTCCTGGAAGGTTTAACTGCCAGATGTACAATGGGTTACTGGGTACCTGGAAAATGGTTCAGCTATGCTTGCGTAGACAAGAGTCAGGCCAACTGGGGTAATTGGCGGTGGTTCATTGAATGGGAACAATTTGCTGCACCAACCGGATAAAACAATCGATCCTGTTTTCGGTATGGAATTCAAGCTGGAAGGCACATTCTAAACCCAACAACCTAACCGCTTAACCAAAACGGAGGATCGAATTGATCCTCCGTTTTTTTGTTTGTGATTTTGAGTTGAAGAGGGGGGACGCATCGGATAATTCACAGGGCGAGAATAATTGGAATAAACTAATAAAAGAACTTGCCATCAAATCCACCTCTATTTAGTATGAATGAAAACTAGGGATGTTTGTTGCCTGAACTGACACGTTAATTGAAGAATGTTCGATGTTCCGGCAGGGAACATGATCCCCATCTTACGGCATAAAGACACATTCATTGAGGATGAACGGAGGAGACTTATGAAAAGTTTGATACTAATGATAGTGATGGCGGCCTTCATAGCAGGTTCTACAGGCGCGATAGCCGGAGGAAGCCGAATATCCGAAGGTATCACTGTGGCTCAAAAAGCGGCAGTGGCCGAAGCCAAAAAAATCGATGCGCAACTCAAGGCTATTGCGGCTGATGCGGCAAAATTGCTTGAGGACAAAGGTAAGTCAAAAAAGAAGGCAAAGGGATCGAAAAGCTAGGTTTTAACCTGCCCTAACGAACACTTTTTTAAAGACCTCCGCTGGGGTATCAACGACGAGTTGACCCCGGCGGTTCATTCATCTCCATCCGCCAGGTTCCAAAGTTCCATCAATGTGACCCCTCCGGGGTCTGGAATACCTCACAATACAAATACATTGCTCACATATCCCCAACAGCCCCGTAGGGGCGGCGTCATAATAGCCCACGGCGACGCCGTGGGTATCTTTGCGGTCCTTCGATATTTCAACATCCAGAACATCCATGGTCCTATCGTCGGAATTCCTGAAGGACTAATCGGTTCCTCGTTGGAACTCCACAACCACCGCTGGACATTTTATGACAAATCGGCCATAACACCGGAAATGGAGAACTTATGGTGGAAGTTCAGGTCCTATTCTACAAAGAAGATGATGGAACGATCCCCATTTTGGAATGGCTAGACGGCCTGCCTGGTAAAGTTCAGGACAAATGTACGGCCCAGGTCAAAAGACTCAGGGATCTGGGACATGAATTACGCCGACCCGAGGCTGATTATCTGAGGGACGGTATATATGAACTAAGGTTGAGACATCAAACAGTTAACTACCGGATTTTGTACTTTTTCCATGGGAAGAGAGTAGTAGTTCTTACGAACGGCCTCACAAAAGAAAAACAAATCTCACAGGGAGATATTGATAAAGCTATCGCATTACGGAAGAGATTTGACACAATCCCTGAATCCCACATTTTCAGATGGGAGATATAGAAAATGGAAGATGAAAAATTTGATTCCGATGCCTTTGAATGTCTTTTCAGACGCTATATTAAGGATGATCCCAAAAGGGTCGCATCGTATCAGGAGGAGCTTGTCAAGAGCGAGATAGCCCGCGAGATTTACGATTTGCGCAATCGAGCGGGTCTTACTCGGCAGGAGCTGGCGAGTCTTGCCGGTACAGCGGCTTCAGTTATCGAGGATATAGAAGAAGCGGATTACGAGGGAGACTTTCTTTTAACGGCAGCGAAGATTGCGTCTGCGCTTCAAAGACGAATCGAGGTCCGTTTTGTTGAGGACCAACCAAACGGGTCCCAAAGAATTTCAATTTAGAATCATAGCGTCACACCCTGCTCTCAGGCCGATTTCCCAAAACGAATTCGGTTATAGTTAAATGGGCTATCTGTTACCCAACCGTTAGCCTTCTGAAACACATCAAGAAGGTCCTTGATCTAAACACGTTGAACGAAGGTCTCTTGGGAATATCCATATCGACTATCAGGTCCAGGCCAATTTCACTAATCATCTTTTCAGCTTCAGCCACGCACAAAATAGGTGTGTCAATCTGCTGTACCCGCTTCTGATACGGGCTCATTTCCGATTCTTTTTTGGTCCCCAATTCAGTGAACGACATGTAGTTTTCCTATGCGATCGGGCGGTGTAGAAATTAGAACCAAGTGTGCGACTTTTTCGCTATTATTTTTTCACATAGTATCATCTGCAACCCAGAAACAAAAACCTTTTCCTTTACCAATTTCAAAGACTCGAGCTGGATTCTTTTAAAGAGAGAAACCTCGAGTACGCCACTGACTTGGAAACTCCAAATCTGGTTCGCGCCTCGTCCGCCAGCGCCTTTCCTGAATAACCTTCACGGATCAAGCCTCTCACGATCGAGTCGACGTCCAAATCCAACTGAACTTTGGCCGGTTCAACTATGACGACAAACTCTCCCTTGATATTTTGACGCTGATTGAAACGTTCGAAAATAGACGCAGGCTCTCCCGATATTATCTCCTCAAACTTCTTGGTCAACTCTCTGGCCAGCGTCATCCTTCGTGAAGGAATGAACCGAACAGCGATCTCCAGGGTTTTCATGATTCGCCGGGCAGTGTCCAGGAATATAGCCGTCCTTCCTTCATGACTGATAGTCTGGAAGAATTGTTCCAAAGCTGACACTTTCCTTGGGCTGAAACCCATGAAGACAAATGACGAGCCATCGATCCCCGAGACCGAAAGCGCTGCGACAATCGATGAAGGACCAGGTATGGGGACGACCCGGAACCCCTCGTCCATGGCGGATCTCACCAACCGATAGCCCGGATCGGATATGTTGGGTGTTCCTGCGTCGGAAATCAGGGCGACATTGCTACCCTTACGCAGATGGTCAAGAATGACGGATGTTTTCTTTGTCTCATTGAAGCGATGAAGACTTATTAAAGAGGTAGAAACATTCCATCTGTCCAAAAGCACTCGACTGACCCTGGTATCCTCGCATGCGATAAGATCCGCGGCCTTGAGTGTCTCAATAGCTCTAAACGTAATATCATCCAGATTCCCGATGGGAGTGGCCACTACGTAAAGAGCGCCGTTGGTCAGTAAGCCTTTTCCGGGAACAAACCCGTTATTGATTGTTTTCAAGATTAATCCGGCTATTTCAGATTATGTTTCTAGAGAACGTGGGCCACAATCGAGGTTACAGGGTTTATCAAGTGGAGCGCCACGATAAAGAGACGTTTACGGTTTCCTGTCCTGATCCGCGTAAAGATATGATTTACGATAGGCGTCAAGCGCTGATATCAAAAGTACCCTGACCACAGCCGCGACAGGGATGGCAAGCAGCATCCCCACAAATCCAAAAAGATTCGCCCCAACAATCAACACCAGGATATATACGACCGGATTCAGGCCGATCGCCTTTCCCACAATCTTTGGCGTAAGAAAATACGATTCAAATGTTTGGACAATCCCGATCCACAAGACCACGTAGAACACATGCAATGCGTCACCGAATTTGAAAAACGCCATGATGGATCCGCCGACGATTCCGATGAGAGTTCCAAGATACGGCACAACAAACAGTATTCCAGACAGGATACCCAAGACAACGGACAGATCTATCCCGATAATGAGGAATCCCAAACTGTAAAGCATGGCCATTATAGCCGCGATGGTCAGTTGTCCCCTGACAAACGCGGCCACAACAGCGTCTATTTCCCGGAACTTCTGAACAATCGGGGCCCTGGTGTATGGCGGAATAAGGTCCACAGCTCCATCAATCATGTCGTTAAAGGAAACAAGCAGATAAAAGGCAATGATAGGAATGAGAATTAACTTCAGGAACGCTGAAATCGAAGCTCAAAGTTGAGCTGAAAATTGAGGATACAATCGCCCCAGTGGCATATGTAATTTTCGGTAATGACTGCTTGACCCTGTCCAGTATCAACTGAAGAAATTCATTCCAATCCTGTGGCAAATCCAGTTGTAGTGATTGAATCAGGTTGAGCCCGAATTCCTGGAGCTTGGCAAAATATCGTGGCGCCCGCCTTGAGAATTCGGTCAGTTCCGAAAAAATGGCGGGAAAGACCAAAAGCACAAGTCCGGCGCAAACAGCGAAAACCAGAAGCAGGGCAAGAAAAGAAGCTGTAGATCTTCCGACTCCTTTATTTTCCAGAATACCTACGAGAGGGATTCAAGATGTAGGCCATAAAAAGGGCCACGAGCAGTATCGTGGTGACCGATTCAAGCGCCCACATCATCCATATCGTGAAAGCTATGAAAAGAAACGCTGCCCCAATTCTCACGAGTGTTTTGGTTGTTGCGGGAGTCATTTGGGCCCCTTAGCTAACGGTCTGGAAATTGCAAACCCGAACAAAAACATTATGGCGAGCAATCCTGTTACAGTCCAGGCAAAAATATCCCCATGTCGTGTATAGAAAGACCCCGCCTGTGGTTTGGCCGGGATCCTCTGGACTAGCGCTCCCTGTTCCATTAGCGGCAGAGAAGCGACCAGTCTGCCGGCCCGATCATAAACAGCGCTTACTCCCGTATTGGCGGCCCTGAATAGCCAGACCCTATTTTCAATTGCCCGAAATCCGGCCATCACGAGGTGCTGGTACGGGGCGGCGCTGTTTCCGAACCATCCGTCGTTTGTTATATTAACCAGCGCTTCGGCCCCCGAGAGCACGGCGGAACGGGCTATGTCCGGAAAGATGGCTTCATAGCATATCAGCACACCAAAAGGCGGAAACCCTTCGGGCTTCATGATCGTTACGACTGATCCCGCGGAATAATCCGCCTCGCGGGCCGCCAGTCCCGGTCCCAGGGGCAACATCCAGGACAAAGGCATGTACTCCCCGAATGGAACAAGGTGAATCTTGTCGTAACGCTCTGTCAATTCTCCATTTTCTACCAGAAAGGCGCTGTTGAAAAAATCGACATTGTCATGGGAATGCGTTTCATAAGGCGCCCCAATAAGCATTGGGACTTGGAGCTTCCTGGAAATGTGGGTCGCGTATTTCCATGAGGGGTCCGATCCTCCTATGACAACAGGGACACTGGTTTCAGGCCAGATCAGCAGGTCCGCTCCCTGCTTGACAGCGTCCTGCGCAAGACTCTCATACCTTATAAATGTCTGGGACCTTGACAGGGGGTCCCATTTGATGTCCTGAGAGATGTCGCCCTGAAGTATGCCTGCGGAAACGGTATCGGCTGCGAACTGGTTTTTGGGAAAGTCTTCCAGTCTTACGGTCCCGTAAATCAGGACCATGCCCAAACAGCCGAACGCTATCAACAACCTGGAAAGACGCTTCCGGTCTCTGTCAACAACAAATTTCACGAGGGAGAACAGGCCGACATTAACCATGACAATGAGGAAGGAAAGCCCATAAACACCTGTCAGGTCACAAATCTGAGTGAGTGAAGCGTGTGGGCCTGGGAGTATGCAGCCAGATCCCATGGAAATCCTGTGAAAACATAGGTCCTGATGTATTCGAGCGCAGCCCATGCAGCCGGAGCGACCAAAAGAAGATCAAAACCACGGTTGTCCAGGAAAACGCATGCAACTGAAAACAAAGCGGGCAAGAGGGCAAGGGCGCATATCATCGAGACGAAAATCAATGTTGCTGTAAAGGGATGGAATTTCCCATAAGTTACCATGGTCTGGATTATCCATCTCAAATCCACAGCAAAGAAAGCCAAACCAAAAAAAAAGCCGCAAATAGCGGCCCGAGGCAAAAACTTCTCCCGCTCCAAAGCCGCCAGTAAAGGGATAAACGCGAGCCACGCCAGGAGATCAAGGTTTAGAGTTGGGAAGGCCGCGGAAAGAATCAGTCCTCCAGCGGCCGATAAGATTGATGAAAATATCATTCCGAAGATTGAACCGATCCTGAACCGTCATGCGATTGAGCGGACATCTGGGAGGTAACCAGGACGCGCGTGATTTTCTTGGGATCACTACGGTGTATCTTAAACTGAAGTCCCTCAAAATTGATTTCCTCACCCTTTTTGGGGACTTTTCCAAGAAGATGAATTATGAATCCTCCTACCGTGTCATAGCCCTCACGAGGCACTTTTACGCAGAATAACTCCTCGAAATCGTCGAGGTTTGCCCAGGCGTTCACAAGGAATGACCCATCGGGCTGCGCTGCGAAATCATCTTCTTCCGCGTCATGTTCATCTCTTATTTCACCGATGATCTCTTCGACGATGTCTTCAATGGTGACCAACCCGGATGTTCCACCATATTCATCCACAATTACAGCAAGATGTGATTTTTTACTTCTCAGTTCATTTAAGAGATCTTTTATTTGCTTGGTCTCAGGCACAAAAAATGGTTCACGAATAATTTTTGACAGGTCGAATTCCTGCGTCTGATCCAGCCAGAAAGGCAGAAGATCCTTCGCGTTCAATATCCCCACTATTTGATCAACATTTTCTTTAAATACGGGGATTCGTGAATGACCGGAATCTATGACTGTCGAGAGGATGGATTCAATGCTGGAGTCCAGAGGAATAGCGACGACATAGGTTCGGGGAATCATAATTTCTCTTGCTACTGTTTGCTTGAGATCAAAGATTCCTTCGATCATCTCCCCCTGTTCCTCGTCTATAATTCCACGTTCTTCACTTTCATCTATTACCTGCTGGATCTCTTTGGGTACTCGGTCCAGTCCCACCTTATTTTTTAACCAGCGAAACAAAACAGATGGTTGGGCTTGTGACTCGTCCAATTGATCAGGCGCCTACTTTCAAATTTGATAACTTGTCTTCAAACTGGCCTTTCATGCTTGTCCTGGGTCCAGGTTGAAACCGCAACAACAGATAACAACGAGACAAAAAAGTGTCAAGTACACAATATCATGATTTCATGTAGTTTCATGCTTCTTAAAATTCGACATCTTCCGGTGGTATCGCCAATCCATGGCCCGGTATGAACGGTATAGGCGCGACAGGATACCCTTTGAGCCACCTGACACCGCATCTGAGGACTGTTTTCACCGGCGCAAGCTCCAGAAAATCCTGAAGATTAAAAGACGCCGCTTCATCTTCCAGGTTGGAAGGTATAATTGTTACACAGTGCCCCATGTCCGGCTCATACCTGTAAAAATCTCTCAGATCCAGAGGAATGAATCCCGGGTAGTCATTGACTGAATGGCTCTGAAGTTTATCACTTTCGGTCCGGGAAGAATCAGACTGCACCATGTCCCATAACGATGATTTAGGATAGTTTTCGGCGCAGAAGCCTATTACCGCGCGATCAAACTCTATCTCAGTCCATGGCGTAGCATGGTCCAGGACTCTCAAGAGATAACCGAAAAATTTCTTGAATTCATTTGTAATCTTGACAGTAGAACGCGCCCCGTGTTCATCACAGAGGTGAACGATAATATCTTCCTGCTTGGACATTCTGCTGAACCATGAAGGGCCGTTTGGGGCATGGAAGTTCCACCAGACATCGAATATATCATCGATCGCTGTTATTTATTTTCAAGATAGTCAGCACCAGGAGCACATCGTTGAATTTAACCAGCCCCGCTCTTTGTCGCACATCTACCGGATCCGGTTTACCCGTGCTATCTTCAATGGGACGAAGGAAAAAACCAACCTCTTGAGAATTCCCGTTTGACGAACGACAGAGGGCCTTAACTCCCTGACCAGGGAAAAGACGTATGTCGTCTGAATCAAAAATTTCCATAGGGTCATCCTCGTCTAGAACATATAAACAATAAATGATCATCTAATTGGAGGATTGTCAATAAAGCAAAACATAAACTAATATCAAATATATTGATTCTAATTATATAAAATGATAAAAGAAATTTATGTAAAATGGAGCCAAAAATGGACGATCAAAAAACGACCTGCGTGACATGCGCATGGCGCGCGACATGCAACAAAAAATTTCTCATGGATGGCGCTACCACTACAAGATGCCTGGATTACACGAGAGATATCATGTTAGGAGTCCCTAAATGCGCTACAGATGACAAGAAAAGTAATACGGAAGATCACAAAAATGACCAATCTTGTTAAAGACTCTATCCGGGAAATCATATATGAATCGTTGACCAAGACGTTTCCTTCGAACTATGACCTGAATGACAGATCTTTTCAGAAGGAAATAGAAGTCTCAAGATCAAAAGACGCGCGCTTCGGTGACTATGCCACAAACGTAGCGCTGATTCTCTCGAAAGTTCATGGCTTGAAGCCTCGGGACCTGGCCCGGACAATAGTGGATAACATGAATCCGGACGACGCTTTTGTCAGTGGTGTGGAGATAGCTGGTCCGGGATTCATCAACTTCAGAATGTCTCCAGAGTTCTGGAGAAGCGTAATCATCAAGGTGCACGAAAGACGGAAACTGTTTGGTCATGAAGAACCCTCAAACAAGCCCGCTGCGCTTATTGAATTCGTAAGCGCAAACCCAACCGGCCCGTTGCATGTAGGCCATGGTCGAGGAGCGGCTGTAGGCGATACTCTCGCCAGGCTTCTAAGAACTCGCGGACACAAGGTTGAGACTGAATATTACGTAAACGACGCGGGCAACCAGATGAAGATCCTGGGTCGGTCCTTACTGTTGAGATACCTCGAAATGACAGGAAGAGAAATCGAGTTTCCCGCTGACCATTACCAGGGTGATTATATTAAGGAACTGGCCCAGCAGATTGAAGGAACACCCCTGGGCGAGAAGCTAAAAGATCTGCCGGAAGAAGAAGCCTTGCCGCTTGCCTCTGACTACGCGTGTCGCCGAATCCTGGAGGGAATACAGGAAGATCTGGAGATATTCGGTGTCAAGTTTGATCGATACTTTAGCGAGAAAAGCCTTTATGCGGAGGACGCGGTAAAAAAGGCTCTGGATGAGTTAAGGAATAACGATAAGATCGAAGACCGGGAAGGCGCAATTTGGTTTAAGATGTCCGGAGAAGAGGATGAAAAGGATCGGGTTCTTGTGCGCGCGTCCGGGGAACCAACCTATTTTGCGGCAGACCTGGCCTATCACAAGAACAAGCTGGATCGTGGTTATGACAGGCTTGTGGATATCTGGGGGTCTGACCATCATGGTTATGTCCCTCGTGTAAAAGCGGGTATCGAGGCCCTTGGTTATTCTCCGGACACACTTCGAGTCATGCTCGTTCAGTTCGTTAACCTTATTCGTGACGGAGAAAAGATATCCATGTCAACGAGGTCAGGGGAGTTTATTACGCTGCGGGAAGTTTTGGACGAGGTAGGGACAGACGCCGCAAGATTTTTCTTCCTGACCAAGAGAAGTGATAGCCACCTTGATTTTGATCTGGACCTCGCAAAACGGCAATCCCGGGACAACCCGGTTTATTACGTCCAGTATGTTCATGCCAGGATAGCAAGCATTTTCAGGATAGCTGAGGAGCGAAACATTGACTCGGATATGACTTCTCCCGATTTATCCGCTCTGAATCTTCCGGAAGAGGAAGAACTCATGAAACGTCTTGCAGATTTTCCGGACATGCTTGCAGATGCGGCCGAGGCTATGGAGCCGCATCGAGTAACGTTTTATCTGCTGGAGCTTTCGGATCTGTTTCACTCGTATTACCACGACAATAAAGTGTTGACAGAGGATGATCGGATCAGGAAATCCAGGCTGTTTTTGGTGGAAGCGGTGAGGCAGGTTATCGAGAACGGATTGACAATTCTAGGGGTAACGGCTCCGGAGCGAATGTGAAATTTTCCATGCGAACGCTTGGAGATTTTAGCAAGAGCATTTTTAATAAACGCCGCCCGACGCGCGTTCAGAGGAATGCCTCGCCTGCATGCGGGAAGCCTAAAAATGGACGCCTGATCCTGGGAGTTGCGCTCACAATAGCCATAATGGCGGGGCTAACTTTCCTCAACCTCCGGCTGATTCGCCAGCAAACAACCGCTAACAGACAACCAGTTCAGGAGACGCCGCCAGTAATTTCGTCGCCGTTGTCCCTGAGAGGTCGAAAGAGGAGCCTAAAACTGAGGAGAAACCGACCCATTCGACGCCGGAAGTTACATTTTATAAGCAACTAAAATCAGAGGATGACGGTAAACTGGTCCATAGAGGAACACAAAAAGCCAAGACATCGGAAGTAGGAAACGGACTAACGTCGGAGTCAGGTCCACCGGACACAAAGACTGCCAGAGAGGAACCCGGTTTCGCTGCTCCTGCGCTTTCAGGTTCGTGCCCCCCTGCAAAAGAGACAGAAGCAAAAATATCCGGAGTTTCTTCTACGGGTAAAGTTTATGCGGTCCAGGTTGGAATATTCAGTCACCCGAAGGTTGCCCAAGGGTGGGCCGATAAATGGCGCTCACGCGGATATCCCGTAGCCCTTAGACCGATGGCGACGCCTAACTCCGGCGTACAGTATCGACTATTTCTGGGCGAATTTAACTCGGAAAAGAAAGCGGACGAATTCGCCAAACAATTCAAGGCCAAGGAAGGTATTGCAGGATTGACTCTTTCCATAAAGGATTAGTCGTTTTGCTTATGATGGGACATTATCTCGAGCGAAACGAGAAATCTATTGTGGTTGAGGTAATGGACTCCAACATTTTGCGCCTCAGGACCGGGAAGATTTCTCGTCGCCCGTTATAGATGGGAACTTAATGATTGGGGTTTTAACGAGCTATTTTTTCTTGAGCGCCGCCAGACGATCAGCCAATGGCAGATTCTTGACCTCCGGCTGTCCTGACACTTCTGCAAGAGCAGCCTTGATGTTGTCATCCTGTCCTTCACGCTCCGTGGTCAAAAGCTTGGCTTTCATGTCTGCGCCCGCGGCCATAGCCCTGGCTTGATCAGCCTGCCGATTCATCGCCGCAAGAGCCACACCAAGGTTTGATGTTTCATTCTTTAGCCCCGCCATTTTCTGGGCATTTTCAGCTCTTGCGCCTGCCCTTTGGCTTTCAAGCTCCGCCCTTTGCATATCCCTACGGCCTTTATCCAACATTTCTTTGGCCTTCTTGACCTTATCCGCTGTCACGCCCGCGAGTTCCTTCAACTCCTCGTAGTAGGCATTGGCCTCATTGGCCTCCTGAATTTCACGTTCAAGATCGGGTTTGAGCTTTTCCAGTTCATCGACCAGTTTGTTGAGGCTGCCAGTAAGTTCCAAAGCCTTACCCTGATCCCCGAGAGCCTGAGATTCCTCGAGCCTCTTGTTTAAGAGTTCGGCTGCCGCCATAAACTTGTCATAGTTTTTTTGCGCAGCTTCAGCTTCAGCGCGTTCCCGATCATAGTCAGCCCGGGCTTTACCCGCCTCAGTGGTTATTTTGTCGAGTTCACGAATCATTTCCTCAATTTCAGCCTGAGACGCTGTTTCCGGGTCCCATGCCACAATTTTTTGGGTTATGGTCTCTCCCACCTTTCCCAATTTCTCAACGCCAAAACTTCTTAAGAATCCAAAAATTCCACCCATGTGGTTTGTGCCTCCTGGTTGTTTAGGATCAAATAACCTTTATCGATGTTGACGCCAATTCCAGCCCGACCATTATTTGAACTGAGGCGCCTTCAGGTTCATCGACCGCCGATATCAACAGATACTCGTCGACGTTCTCATTGACGTGACGACCATACAGCATGCTGTCGTGAGTCACATTCTCGGTTGTTTCCCCGAACGGGTCAGTGAAAATTTTCTCCACAAATCTCACGGGTGGTATTCTATCTATTTGGCCGCCTTGTCCGTCTTCCTCAACGACTCGAGTCGCTTCGGCGTTTTCCCATACCCTGTAGAAACGCGTGGAGTTCTTGGTGTCGAACACGCTTAGCCCAATGTATCCATCATTGTCGGCAAGCCAAAATCCCCAATCTTCAGGGAAAATTTCGTCATAGGGCATGAATAGTTTGCTTTCTTCTATAACCTTGTTGCTGTCGGCTACAAGCTGAAGCATGTAAGGACCTGCTGATGAATTCAGATAAAAGCGATACGCCATAGAATCACCGACGGGAAATTTTCCGAAAGACATTACGGAACAGCCCGATCCGGGATACTTTATTAATAGATCTGAACCGGCAAGGATAAAGTCAACCTCCGGGAACTCTACTAGACAATTAAATCTTAATCCAAGCGGTAAATCCCTATCTATTCTATCAGAAAAGCTTTTCCCGTATGATTCTTTGTATTCATCAACTTTCTTTTGACCTATTTTTTTGAACAGATTCCATGTTGACGCCATCTTGATTGGGCCCCTCACATCGGAGACCACTCCTCCCTTCTTTGGTTAGACGTATCCTACAAATAAACTACAAAATCAATCGATCAGAAATGACAGGTCTACTTTGCGCCGCCGTTAACAAGCTTCTCAATTTCTGGACGAGACTGGTTAATGGCTAGAGACAGAGCGTCCATCGCCGTTGGACCATATTGCGTAGCCCATTCGGTCCGTAAGACCAAAACAGCCTGGACAGCGAGGGTCCTGGTTTCATGACTGAATATCCATCCCTTCTCGAGATATGGATAAATCTTCCCCGGGATTTCAACCATTGCGTAAACAGGGTTGCCGTTCTGGTCCTTTTTCCCCTTGAAGCTGTCATCGTCGACTGCTACCAGGACCAGTTTTCCAGATTTTTTGGCGGCTTCCTCAGCGCTCTTGAGAAAATCACTGTTCAATCCCCCAACGAAAAACATCAGGGCTCTAGGGGTTTTCTCCACCTCTTTCAAGGCCGTCATGTAGTCTGAATTTACCACAGGGATCTCTCGGTATAATGAGTTCTGTTCACAGAGAGCTTCCCAGGTAATGGCGGTTCCCGAACCTGAAGGGCCAACGTAGATAATATTTTTCTTCGGATCCAGATCTTTGACGGATTTCACGCCGCTGTCCTTGTTCGCTATAAGTTGAGCGTATTCCAGAAACAGGGAAGTCTGTTCTGAAACCAGCTTTTTCCCAGGGAGTTTCTTTTCCAGGAGAGCAAGGGCGTCGGATTGAACGATACCAAGATCCGCCTGCCCTGCCGTCAGCATTTTTAGTGTTTCGAGGGACCCGGACGATGGTATTAACTGAACGTCGAGGCCCGTTGCGTCCTTTTTAAAGATTTTACCAAATTTGAAGTACCAGCCCCCTTCCTGACCGGTCGCCAATTTGAGAGAAGGGGTTTCAGGCTTTTTCGTCGCAAGAGCCGCCGCTGCCAGAGCCACATCCGGCGGAACACCCTTGGGAAGGTATCCGGGATCTTTTGGCGTTCCTGCCATGGACTTAACCTGAGTATCAAGATCATTTAGTTTCGCTTTCAGATCTGAGTTGTCTTTGGCCAGAGTATCGGCTTCCTGACGCCATTTTTTGTAACCTGGATCGTCCGCGTGGTTATACGCTGTGGCGGCGACGCCCTTGTCTCTCAAGTGATCGAGCATCCAGAACAAAAAGATCGTATCAAAGATCCCGAAACTGGGAGCGGTGTTGAAAGCGTATGGAGGCGGCTGATAGCCCTGCGCTTTGTAGTAGTTGTCTCTGTTGCCGTAATGACTCTTGTAATCGAATCCTGAATAAACCTTACCTTTCTGATAAAGGGGATTGGACTCGTATTTTGATTGGTCCCCCTTGTAAACCGGCTCCTTGAATTTCGCCTGTTCAGCTTGATACGTTTTCAGGGATTCCTGTGAAGCTTTTCGCCGTTGCTCCTGGATGGTAGTCTTGTCAAATTTTGACCCACCTGAAAAACCTGCCCCCGGCGCAGTTGCGGCTGAAGGTTTTGTATATCCTGAAGATGTAGTGTTTCCAGGGCCGGCGCCTCGACTCTCGGCAGCGCCCTGACCTGGCAGGGATGGCTTAGAATACCCCGATCCGGTAGTAGGGGCGGCTTCTCGGTTGAAACCCGGCTTCGAGTATCCGGACGAAGTTTCCGAAGATGGCTTGGAGTAGGGCGACGAACCAGTAGTAGATGGCTTTGCGGAAGGCTTGGAGTAACCGGACGAGGACTCTCCGCCCCCAAAGATTCCTCCTCCGCTTCGATTCCATGTTCCACGTGTAGAGGATGACCAGGAAGAACTCTTGCCAAAGCTGAATGAACCACGCGATCCTCCTCCGCCATATCTTCCCGCAACAGCGGCGGAATCACCAACCAAAGCGGTAAACAAAAAGAAGACCACGATAATGCTTAGAATTCGAAAAACCCGATTCCTGATCATAAGAATCTCCATCGCTCCATCTGATTAGATTTTCTCTGTCATGCTATCGCTGGTATGTCAAGCTATTCTGGATTCTACTGAAACAAGCCGTAAAAACTGATATAAGCTTTATTTCCAGGTATTAGCATGCTATAATTATAATACGACAAATTGCGTCGGAGGCGGTTCATGAAAACTTTAGCTTTATTTGCAGTTACTTTGACAATTGCGCTGAGCATGGGAATGTTCGCGGAGGCGTCAGAAATTTATGACAGGTCCTATCAGGGCCCCATGAACATGTACGGTCAGCCCGCTTTGATTGTTCCCCAAAACCAGCAGGGGCAAAATACCGCTAATACGACTCCTCAGGGTTTGTTGCCACAGGCCGCTAACGGACTGTATCAAGTTGGCGATTATCTATGGAGTTACATGCCTGCTCCTGTCAGGGGAGTACAGTCGCCATACGCCGTTCCGCCGGGATCGGGACAGGTTACGACCAGTTTTGTCCCAGGCACGCGCTAGACGCAAACCTAACTAATTTTGTGGTGGTAAGACAGCAGTGCTCTCTGACAATGAACTGATCCGCGTTCAGGACGTCAGCCGGAACATGAAGCGACCGGTAACGTTGTATGTAAACCTGACAGGCAATCAAGACGCTTTTGAAAACAATCTCGCCAATATTGCGCGACAACTTCAGGGGGTATCTCTCGATCAAATCCGTATCGAAGAGGGTGAGCGTCAGCTCTTTCCCGGGTAAACCATCTCTAACCCTTTGCAACGGGGAATTTTCCAACATCACCTATCTGGTTTTTCCCGAGGGCCAGGAATTCGGCCCCTTCCTTGACGCAATTGCCTGGCTGGGCATGGCTTCTGATCCGCCGGATTTTAAGTACAAGCAGTCCATACATGACTGCGCCTTCCCAATCGAAGTCTGGACATTTGTGGCGGGCGCTTGCCCTCATTGCCCTGACGCAGTGAGATCCGTTCTAACTGTGGCCCTGGCCAATCCACTGGTCAGGGTATTTGTCATAGACTCCTTATATTTCGAGGAAATCTCGGAAAAATACAAAATCAAGTCAACCCCCACCATAATAGTAAATGATGGACTCACATTTGTGGGCGGTATAAAAACAAACCAATTGGCTGAAAAACTGATCACCCTCAATGACGAGGAATCAATGCCGGAGGCGCTCAGATCGATGATTCAGGCGGGCAGAGCGGAAGACGCCGCTGCAATGCTCTGCGACAGACAGAGGGCTGACGCTATTGTTCCTATCTACCTTTCCAATGAGTTTTCGCAGCGTATGGGGGCTTTACTGGTTATGGAAGAGGCCCTTGACCGTAATCCACGCATACTTGATCCGATACTGGACAAGTTGGTCGATATGCTGAAATCGGACGATGTCGGTTTGAGGGGCGACACGGCGTCCATATTGGGAAGGATCGGATTAAAAGACGCTGTCCCCGCCTTGAGAAAAGCTGCTGAAGATGAAAATCCCGACGTAAAGGAAGCCGCCCTGGAAGCCCTGGAACAACTCGAGAGGCAGGCCTGAAATTAGATGACCACGGAAAAACGGAAGGTCGACAAAGGTAATCGCCTCTGGTTCAAAATGGTATTATTCCTCGTTCCCCGTTTGGTAACCGGATACTTCCGGCTAGTGGATCTTACTTCCAAAAAGATATTTCTAAATCGTGAGTATGAAGACCAGATCTGTCGGAAGAGACCATTCGCGTGCGCATGTTTTCACGGCACAATGCTGTTTCCGGTATATTATTGTCGCAGATACCCTGGCGTGGTTATGGTTAGCCGGTCCTGGGACGGTGAAGTCATAGACAGATCCATTCGCAGGATGGGTTATGACACTACGAGAGGTTCCTCGTCGAGAGGAGGCAAAGAAGCGCTATGGGAGATGATTGACATCATAAACGAGCGTAAATATTGCTCAGGATTGGCTGTGGACGCTCCTAGAGGCCCGTCCAGGCAGGTGAAGATAGGAATTGTGGTTGTGGCCAAAGAAACCGGACAGCCTGTCGTGCCCATGGTGAGCTGGGCTACGCGCCAGATACAGTTTAAGTCCTGGGATTCCATGATCTTGCCATTGCCGTTCAGCACTATCGTTATAGCCTTCGGAAAGCCTACTAATGTCCCTGCAGGTCTGGAAAATGAAGAGTATGAAAATCTCAGGCTCGAAATTGAACAGGAAATGTTGCGTGTTCAGGAACAAACCGAAAACAAGGTCAGACAAATCCTCAAGAGGCAGGGATAGTTAACCATTCAAATGACGACAAGAGCCTCGTTTCCGCGACCCTTGCCGTATTCTTTTTCCCGCTTAACTTTTTTGCGCAACCGTCTTTTTAGGCTTGCCAGTCGATTTCTCTTTCGGTTTTTCAGATTCCTGGGATTCAGGCACGGGTCCATCTTCGCCAGGATAGCCCCTGAGCGCTAACTTAAGCACTTCGTCCATGTGTTTAACGAATTTGAAATCAAGTCTTCGTCTTATATGTTTGGGGATCTCGTCAAGGTCCTTCTTATTCTGTTCCGGCGCAATAATCGTGTAGATTCTTGCTCTAAGGGCAGCCAGAGACTTTTCCCTTAGTCCCCCAATCGGCAAAACTCGACCTCGAAGCGTTATCTCTCCGGTCATGGCGACATCAGAACGAACTGGCATTCCGGTCAAAGCGCTTACCAGGGCGGAAGCCATGGTGACTCCGGCCGATGGTCCGTCTTTTGGAATGGCTCCGGCCGGAACGTGAACATGAATATCCTTCGAGAAGTAGAAATTTTCCGTAAGGCCGAACTTAGCGGCTCTTGACCTAAAATATGACATAGCGGCCTGACCGGATTCCTTCATCACATCTCCCAATTGACCGGTCAACAGCAGGTTTCCTTTTCCCTCCATGGGCGTGGCCTCGATGTACAGAACATCTCCGCCGTAGGGGGTCCATGCAAGACCGGTAGCCACCCCAACTTCATCCTTCCTGTTGTCGAGATCCGGCAGGAAACGAGGGACTCCAAGAAATTTACTCAGGTTCTTCGCTGTAATCCTCGGAATCTTCTTTTCCCCTTCAGCGATTTTTCTTGCTATTTTCCTGCAGACATTCGCTATTTCACGTTCCAGGTTTCTTAGCCCCGCTTCTCTCGTGTAAGAATTGATGACGTTGAGTATGGCCTCATCTGTGAGATCGAGATCCCTGGTTTTGATTCCGTTCTCCTTGATTTGTCTCGGAATCAGATATTGTCTGGCTATCTTGAGTTTTTCCTCATCAATGTACCCCGCAAGCTCAATAATCTCCATTCTATCTTTCAAAGCCGGAATTATTGGGTCAGCAAGGTTGGCTGTGGCGATAAACATCGTTTTGGACAAATCAAAAGGCACATTAAGGTAATGATCACTAAACGCATGGTTCTGTTCAGGATCCAGCACCTCCAGTAGGGCCGCGGATGGATCTCCACGGAAATCAGCGCCCACTTTGTCTATTTCATCGAGCATGAAAACCGGGTTGTTTGAACCTGCATTCTTGAGTCCCTGGATAATCCTGCCGGGAAGGGCGCCGATGTAAGTACGTCTGTGTCCTCTGATTTCGGCTTCATCCCTGAGGCCACCGAGAGAAATACGGGTAAATTTTCTTCCCAATGCTCTGGCTATTGATTTTCCCAGGGAAGTTTTCCCAACACCGGGGGGGCCGACAAAGCAAAGAATCGGACCCTTCATCTGTTTATTCAATTTGCGAACCCCCAGGTATTCGAGGATTCTATCCTTTATCTTTTCAAGGTCATAATGATCCTCATCGAGGATCTGCTTGGCCCTCTTTATGTCAAGCTTGTCTCTAGTGGATTTTGACCAGGGTAATTCAACCATCCAGTCGAGATAAGTCCTGATTATCGAAGCTTCAGCAGCGTCGGGATGCATCTGACTCAGGCGACTCAGTTGCTTGTCGGCTTCCTTTTGGACTTCAGCGGGTATTTTGGCTTTGGCTATCTTGGACTTGAATTCTTCAATTTCCTTTGTTTTGTCATCAATTTCTCCAAGCTCGCCCTGAATCGCTTTGAGTTGCTCACGCAAGAAATACTCTCTGATGAGTTTTCCCCATTTCCTCCTTGGCCTGGGTCTGAATCTTGGCCTGCATGGCCGAGAGTTCAAGTTCCTTTGATAAAAGTTCATTGACCTTTTTCAGCCGTGGAACAGGGTCAATGATCTCAAGGATCTGTTGGGATTCCTCAACTCGGAGTTTGAGATTTGAAGCGACGAGGTCAGCCAGCCTTCCAGGATCCTCTATCGAATCCAGTATGGCGACAGCGTCAGGGGACACGATACCTCGAAGCTGGAGTATCTTTTCAGAATTCTCTTTCACGGTCCTCATCAGGGCTTCTATTTCTATGGTCACGCCTTCAACGGCCGGTTCCTGGATCTTCTCAATTTGAACCATGAAATAATTGGCCGAAGACAGGTATGAGACGATACGTCCCTTGGCGACCCCTTGCACCAGTATCTTCACTCTTCCGTCCGGGAGTTTCAGCATTTTGACCACCATGGCCACAGTTCCCAGGGAATATATCTCTGCCGGAAGCAGGATCTTCATCGGTAGAGAGTTTCTGTGTGGCCAGGAAAATGAGCCGGTTTCCCGAAACCGCCTGTTCGACGGCCCTGATTGACTTTTCACGACCCACCATAAGGGGCAATATCATGTATGAATAAATGACCACATCACGGACAGGCAGCAACGGCATGATGTCCGGAATGTCGTCAAAATTTATCGGTTGCGGCTTATGTTGAGTATCATCCTCAAAATCGTCTCGTTTTTCGATATCGTCTGCCATTGTTTGAATCCTTTTAACAATCAAAATAGGGCTATACAGCGTCCGTAATCATGCAATACCTGTTCAAAACGTCAATATAGCGCTTTTTTTACATCAAAACCTGCTACACAATATAGTTATAGTTACCTGTGACCTCTGTCAAGCGGGAACGCCAATGTTAAATGATTAGGTATTGGGATGTGATAGAATAATCGTCGCAGGTTGGGAAGCGCTTAATGGAAAACCGCTTTCCAGCTTCACTAGAAAGGATGTTCAGACACTTGGCGCTTCTATCAAGGTTAGAACTGATCGAGGTCTGACCCGGAATAGTCCCAGGCGGATCCACGAACCGGTTTGGCAAGGGATGCGGATGGGGCGCCGCCGACTTTGAATATCTCCTGGAAACCTTCACCAGAAGAACTCAACTGGCCTGTTCGCGAATCAACACGTCGGAATTCGACATTGGACGGAGCGGGGAATTCCTTTACGGGAACGTCTTTAAGGACCTGTTTCATGAAATGGCCCCAGATGGGCGCAGCCGCTTTTCCTCCAGTTTCACCTTCGCCAATGGACACTTCATCATCGTATCCTACCCATACACCACAGGTGTAATCAGGAGAGAATCCGACAAACCACGCGTCAATGTTTTCATTTGTTGTTCCGGTTTTTCCCGCGACATCGGGTCTGCCGATAATCTTTTTGAGGCTGGACGCTGTTCCTTCCTGGATAACTCCCTGCATGAGCGATGTCATGATGTATGCGGTCGAGGGATCAATTCTTCGTAGCGCCTGGCCTGAACTACGTTCTGGCCGATCGGATTGGAGAGAGATCTTTTGCAATGGGGTTTCGTTGTCTCTTATGGGATCATCAAGAAAAACGGGCGGAAGGTTTTCTTCAAGAACCTTTCCATGGCGATCGACTATTTTTGTCACATAAATATGAGGAGCGAGATAGCCTCTGTTGGGAAACACCGAATACGCCAGCAGTTGTTCCTCCAGGGACACACCGGTAGAACCCAGGGCCATAGTAAGGTTTTCCGTAGGCGTTGATGTGTATCCCAGCTTCTTGGCGTAATTCTTGGCGTAGTCTATCCCGATCTGCTGGAGAATTTTTATTGTTGGAATATTTCTGGATTTGACAAGACAATCCCGGAAAGTCACAGGTCCCAGCGAAACCTCCCCGATAGTTTTTGGGCCGCCAGACTTCTCCTGTCCCCGGCACCGTCAACGCCAGTGGACTGTCCATAATAATATCGGAAGCGGTAAATCCCTTGTCCAAAGCAGCGGCGTATATTACAGGCTTAAAGGAAGAACCCGCCTGACGTCTTGACTGAATCGCCCGGTTGTACTTCGATTCGGAGGAGCTGTAACCTCCCATAAGGACCCTGACATAGCCAGTGCGGTTTTCTCTCAGCATCAGAGCCGACTGGACAACAGGCTCCTGCTCTGGCGCGAGTAGAAAATAGGGCGATATTTCCTCAGAGTATTCTTTGTAGTTTTTCATCTCGGGATCGGTTTTTCCGAACTTTTTCATATAAAGTTCACGACGTTTCGGATTGGGGTCGAGGATTTTGACCTCTATCAAATCCCCTACCTGAAACGGCGCCTCTCCCGGCGCAAAATTTCTGGTTCGCTGTTCAGGTCTTATGTACGGCTGTCTTATCCACCACTTCGGATCACTATCTATCTTGATTTGGCCGAAGTATTCTTTTTTGACGCCGTCCTTTTCGTATGTGCCTAGTCGAACATACACATTTTCGTGGTCGAGGTGGGTGATCACACCTTCGGTTATATCTCCGTATTTGAGAGGCTCTTGCATGTTCTTTGATTTTTCTTCGAGAAACTCAAGAACTCCCTTTACATTCAGTGTCTTTACCGGCCCCCGGTATCCTTCCCTTTTGTCAAGTTCACGGAGCCCCGAGTCCATAGAATCTCTAGCAGCCTTGGTCAAATTCAGGTCGACTGACGTATAAATCCTTAAACCCTGCTTGTACAAAGCATCGGAACCGTATTTCCGTTCGACAAGCCTGCGGACATATTCAACGAAATCAGCCCGCTGTTCGAAGATTAGGGTTGGTTCCATGGTAAATCTTTGGTTCTTCCTGAGACGCTTGTTCATACTGGGCTTCAGTAATGAACCCGTCTTCAAACATACGTTTAAGAACGTACCCCCGCCGGTCCATGGCTTTTTTCAGGTTACGTTTGGGTGAATTCGTTGAAGGAGCCTTGGCCAGCCCCGCGAGCATGGCGCATTCCGCAATGCTGAGTTCTTTGGCGCTTTTGTCGAAATAAGTCTGAGCGGCGGCTTCAACACCATAGGCCGAACTACCCAAATATATCTGATTGAGATAGAGGTACAGGATCTGTTCCTTGGAGAGAGATTGCTCTATCCTGGTAGATAGAATGGCCTCCTTGATCTTCCTTGTGAATTTTCTCTCCGGGGTAAGCAAAAAGGTCTTGGCTACCTGTTGAGTTATCGTGCTGGCTCCTTCTTTCAGAGAGCCGGAAACCAGATTCTTCTTTATAGCGCGGAGTATGGCTTCCTTATCAACCCCGGAATGATGCCAGAAATTTTTGTCTTCAGCGGCCACAAAGGCGTCCTGGAGAGCCTTCGGAATTTGTTCCATAGGAATCAGGTATCGTTTCTGGTATGCGAATTCTCCTATCAATTCACCCTTATCCGCGTAGACATTAGTAACGACCGGTGGGTCGTACTTTCTTAACTTGTCAACGTTTGGCACACTTTGAGTGAAATATATGTAACCCTGCCCCACTATTCCGGCCATTCCTGAAAGCGCCCCGATAACAATCAACATGCTGAACCGGGCCAGACCTCCTAGTAGAGACCATCTCCGGTTCTGCTTCTTGTGGGGCTTCAGGACGTCCTGAAATGGATCTGAGGGCAGAATATTCTTCCCTGGTTCAGTCAATCTGGGCCTCCTCATGATGTTTATTGGGCGCGCAAGACGCCGAGCATGAGGTCTGTAAGGCTATATATAAATATAGAGACGATTTCAATATAATTTGTTCCAATCTTTGCTCTGAAGACTACAAACAAAATTATGACATCCAAGACATACTTAAAACCAACAGTTTAATAAAGGCAAGCCTATTGCACGCTTGTTAATTTAATAAGCTAGTATTGTTGTGTTTTTGGTGTCGGTTGCAAATAGAGGTTTAGCGGAGGAAATATCGGGGTAGGAACAGGGAGATCTGGGGAATAAACGTTACAAGAACCAAACAGATGAGGAGCAGAAGCAAAAATGGGGCGACACCTCTGGAAACTTCAACCAGAGATTTGTTTGTCATACCCATAGCTACAAAAAGATTGAGGCCAAACGGCGGTGTCAGGAATCCGAATTCGATTACCAGGACCATTATAATGCCGTAATGAATGAGGTCTATCCCAAAGCGACTCAATGTGGCGGCGAATAACGGCGACAACAGCATCATGGCCGACACGTTGTCCATGACTGTTCCAAGCAGCAAGAACAAAACATTGGCCATTATGAGAAACATCCAACCGCTGTGGACATTGGCCATAATCAGATCAGCGACCTGGTGGGGAAGCCTCTCAGCGGTAAGGAGCCAGATGAGAGTCATCGCTCCTGCAAGTATGAATAGGAGGCAAGCTGATAATATCGATCCCTGGCGACAGATATTCGGCACCTGGCTTATAGTAATTTCACGGTATATGCAGAGTTCCACAAAAAGCGCATAAACCACACTGACTCCCGCAGCCTCAGTGGGTGTAAACAATCCGGAATAAATCCCGCCCAGCACGATTACTGGAGTCATGAGACCCCAGGCCCCATCCCGCAAAATTTTCAAACGCTCCCGACCCGAGACTTTGGGTCCTCCCTGCCATTTTCCAGTAATTGCCAAGTATAGGGTGTACGCCATAAAGCAGAGAGCGATAAGGATCCCAGGAGCGATCCCTGCCATGAACAACTCCGCCACAGAGGTGTTCATGACCATGCAATACATAATCATGGGAATAGACGGAGGAATTACTATTCCCAATGATCCGGCCGATGTTACCAGGCCGATTGAAAAACGCTCGTCGTATCCAGCTTTTTTAAGGGCTGGAAACATGATGGATCCGATCGCGACAACAGTTGCCGGGCTGGACCCTGATAACGCCGCAAAAAAAGTGCATGACAAAGTGGCCGCCAGCGCTAGTCCTCCAGGGTATCCTGAAACGAATGAGTTTATTATCGCCACTAGCCTCGCCGCTGTAGCGCCTTCAGTCATGATGACGCCGGCCAAAATAAAAAAGGGGATTGACAGTAGAACAGAATTGTCCAAGGCGTTGAAAAGTTGCTGAGGGATTACCAGCAACGATTCGGAGGTATTCAATAGCATGGTCACAATTGTGGTGGAGATCATCATGACGGCAATCGGCATACCGAGTATCAAAAGCCCAAAAAAAGTTACAAGAAGTGTGATGATCAAGCTTAATCCCAACCCGTCAATTTAAAAGGCCGGCCATAAATCAGCCCTTGCAAGTGTTTTACGGTCAAAGACAGAAAACGGAAGACCATGACAATAGAAAAAAATGGAATAGGTATGTAACAAATGTACTTGGGGATTTTTAGCACTGCGGTCAAAACTCCGAATCGCCATAGCTTTACCGTTTGGATCCAGCCAAAGTACGCCACCAGAACAAAAACCGCAGCGCAAGCGAGATTCACTATTATTTGAAGAACGTGTCTAACCTGATCGCTCGATATCCTTTCATACACGAAATCCATTGAAAAATGAGTCCCGTACTTGGTTCCTATGGCGGCTCCAAGGAAAGCGATGAACACGCTCAAATACCTGGATATCTCGTCCATCCAGACAAAACTGAACCCTAGAGCATACCTGCAGATCACTTGGGCAGACGTCAGGAACGCCAGTGAAAGCAGAACAAGAACAAGGACCCATTCTTCCATTTTTTCGAAGGCTTTCAAACATGTCTTCATGATGTTATCAGCGATCTTCATCAATCGTGCGTCCCTTTGTTACTTGTTCCCGCCATGAGCTTTAACTTTGGTCTGAATAAAATCGTACAAGTCCTGCCCTATAATTTTCTTGTATTTTTCATACACCGGCTCACATGCTTTCTTGAAAGCTTCCCGCTCGCTGGATGTCAAGTCGATTAATGACACTCCGTTTTTCTTACAGTATTCGTCGACAGAAAGTCCTGATTGGGGCAATTTCTCGTTAAGCTGATCATTCACTTCACGGTTGACTTTTATACATAGTTTGGCCGCGTCTTTGAAAATCTGTTTTTGCTCAGGATTCAGCTTGTTCCAGAAATCAGGAGTTACGATAATTATGCATTCGGTAATAATGTGCTGGGTCCGGGTGGCGAATTTGTTGACCTCCATTGCCTTGATCAGAATGGATGTCATAAGAGGGTTTTCTTGACCGTCTATTGTTCCGTTTTGCAGAGCCGAATAGATTTCAGGAAACGGCAAATCCGCCGGCGACGCTCCAAGAGCTTTGAATGTGTCAATATATATGGGGCTGCTCATTACCCTGATCTTCAGACCTTTAAGATCTTCGGGTTTCCTGATGTCTCGCTTGGAGTTAGTGATGTCCCGGATTCCGTTCTCTGTCCATCCAATTCCTATGAAACCCTTGGCGGGCAAATACCCAAAAATCTTGGCCATGACTTCCGGATCATCAAAGACAGCGTAAGCGGTTTTTTTATCCGGGAAGAGGAAAGGAAGATCCGTTACGGCGATCTGCGGAACGTAATTTGACAACACGGCTGTTGAAATCGTCGCCATTTCAAGAGTGCCGGATTGGACCTGATCAGTCAGCGAATTTTCGTTTCCCAGTTGTCCGAACGGGAAAGTTTTGATATCAATCGCTCCATTGGTTTTCTTGAGGACATAGTCAGCGAACGCGTCCACGCCCTTTGTTTGTCCATGAGGAGGGGGCCCTACGTGGCCGAATTTGGCTACTAGAGGTGTTGACGGAAAGGCTTCCCGCAGCGGGCAAGTTAATAGCAGCGCTAGGGTAAAGACAAATATCGTGACTCTTTTCATAGGGACCTCCATTCGAGTTGCTTGGCTTCGGTCGTGACGCGTTGCAAACGCCATGATCTGGAAATCAAAACCGGACCAATTGATGTGAGAGGCTAAAACCAATTTTCTTAATTTGAGAGACAGACCTGGAATTTAGCATAACCCGATAGGGACCGCCAAACTATAATCATTGTGGAAAGTACGTTGGAATCACCGAACGCTCCTTTGCCAAACAAATCCTCATCCGATCCATTATGGACGTTATTGCGACGTCCTCCAGCGTACACCTTTAATTTCAACAATTTTAAGGCTCCAGTTTATCTTGAGGAATTCTGGACCTCGAAACAACGCAGAGGGTGCTCTATTCACGAAATCTCGTACAGGGCCTGTTTCAAACCACAACTGCCGTCATTCTTTATAAGTCTCTTGACCGACCCGGGATGTCTGGTTTTCGATCCTTTCAGCGGTAGAGGGACTACGGTAATTGAGGCCGGTTTGCTTGGGAGGCGAGTAGCGTCTAACGACATTAACCCTCTGAGCCGGATCCTGGTCTATCCCAGGCTTTGTCCACCGGAACAAGCTCAACTTTCTGAACGGCTCTCCAGGATCGAAATGAGTTATGGCCTCGAATCGGACATTGATCTTTCAATGTTTTTTCATCGAAAAACATTGTCGGAAATTTTATCGTTGAAACATTATCTGTTTCAGCGAGCTAAGTCCGGGGAAGAGGATGAAACAGACTCCTGGATCCGTATGGTCGCTACCAACCGGCTGACCGGACACTCTCGGGGATTTTTCTCTGTTTACACCCTGCCTCCAAACCAGGCCGTTTCTCAGGAAAGCCAGGTAAAAATAAACGAACGACTGAATCAACAACCGGAATACAAAGACGTTAAAGAACTAATAATTCGAAAGTCAATAAGCCTATTGAGGAACTTGTCATCAAACGACCGACAAAATTTGAGATTGGCGTGCTCCGGGGCAAAATTCACAAGTCTCGAGGCCGATTGCGTCCATGAACTCGAGACAGGTTCTGTGGATCTAACAGTGACTTCCCCCCCTTTTCTCAATGTAGTCCAATATGCTCAGGATAACTGGCTTCGGCTATGGTTTAACCACATAGATCAGAAAGAGGTTTCCCAAAAAATATCAAACTTCGGCACGCTTTCAAAATGGCGGTCCAAGATGGAATCAGCGTTACGCGAACTCCATAGAGTGACCAAACCCGGCAGCTGGCTGGCTTTCGAAGTTGGAGAAGTCAGGAAAAACAAGGTCAAACTGGAAGAAACGATTGGGCCTCTTGGAGTAGAGGTTGGATTCAACTGCGTCGGGATATTTATCAACTCCCAGGAGTTCACCAAGACCGCCAACATTTGGGGTGTAAATAACAACGAGGCGGGCACAAATTCCAACCGGATAGTTCTGTTCCAGAAGAACAGGTAACTCATGAGGTTTAGGCCGACCAAGCAGGCTCGACTCCGCAGGATCGCTCTCTGAGCTTGACAAAAAGCCCTTCAAACGGATATTTATAAAAGTTCGGTTAATATATCGAGCTACTATCCCCCAAGTTGTCACGACCGGAACTGAGGTAGATTTCTGCAATGCCTTCAATATGGGAAATCGGATTACGGCAATTTCAGGAAAAAAAGAAATTCGTTTTGGCTACCATTCTGTCTGTTCAAGGATCTTCGCCTCGTCAGGTAGGCGCAAAGGCGCTAATTCTAAACAATGGAGACGTTGTGGGCACGATTGGGGGAGGCCTTTTTGAAGCGAATGTTCGTGATTTTGCCATGAGCGCCCTGGAGTCTGGGGTTTCCGCTCGATTGAACTTCGCTTTTCACGGTCAGGACGCTAACAGCGAACAAATGATTTGCGGAGGCTCTGTGGATGTACTTGTCGAATTGATCCACCCAGAATCCACGATCAAAGAACAAATATACAGGAAGCTCAATAGTAGCATTAAAAAACGAGTACCAGCGTTTCTCATCAAGAAAATCGATCTGGAACCCGGGCAGACTACTGAAAATCAAATCGACTGGCTTTGTGTTGATGAAGAGGGTGGGATACTGGGACACTCCGAAAGTCTCGAACTGTGCCTGAAATCAATCCCGCCCAAGAGACTGCTTAAACCCTCTCAATTAATTGTGCCATTAGGTTCCCAATGGCCTATGTTAGTTGAATGGGTTTATCCAAGAAGTGTCGCATACATTTTAGGCGCCGGCCATGTTGGAGCCTGCGTGAGTCATTTGGCTTCCTTTGTCGACTTTATGGTAGTAGCCATCGATGACCGTGAAGAATACGCTAACCAGGATAACCTGCCTGACGCTGAACAAGTTGTAGTGACTCCATTTGAAAAAGCTTTATCAGGTTTCTCTATAGATCAGGACAGTTATATTGTCATCGTTACAAGGGGACACGCACATGACAAGGTTGCTCTTTCGCAGGCTCTAAAAACCGACGCGGCGTATGTAGGGATGATCGGCTCAAGGCGTAAGATCAAGCTAATTTACGATTCCTTAATTGAAGAAGGATTCAAAGAGTCTGACCTGGCCAGGATTCATGCTCCAATCGGGCTGCCGATTGGAGGTGAAACGCCTCAAGAGATAGCTGTCTCAATTGTGGCTGAATTAGTTCAGGAAAGAACAAGAAAATTGGGCGATAAGGTTTGATTAAATAGACATGCTCAACGGGAAGCGAATCATTGTAGTGCTACCAGCTTATAACGCCGAGAAGACTTTAGAGCGAACGGTGTCGGAACTGGACCGAAACGTAGTGGATGAAATACTGCTGGTGGATGACTCCAGCAGTGACCACACGGTCAAACTCGCTCGCCAGCTTGGTATTCGTTCTTTTGTTCACGATAAAAACTACGGGTACGGGAGAAACCAGAAAACATGCTATTCGGAAGCGCTAAAATCGAAAGCCGACGTAATAGTGATGTTGCATCCGGACTACCAATATTCACCTCGACTTGTTCCGGCAATGGCTGCAATGATCGTGTCCGAAGAGTATGATGTTGTCTTGGGCTCAAGAATCCTGGGCGGGAAAGCCAGAAAATCAGGAATGCCAATATACAAGTACATTTCAAACCGAGTGTTAACCCTTGTGGAAAACATTCTACTAGGGTCAAAATTGTCAGAGTTCCACACCGGGTACAGGGCATTTTCCAGAAAGGTCCTGGAAAATCTGCCAATATACCAGAATTCAGATGATTTCATGTTTGATAACGAAATGTTGGTTCAGGCCGTTTATTTTGGGTTTAACGTCGGAGAGATATCGTGCCCGACAAGGTATTTTGAAGAGGCGTCTTCAATCAATTTCCGACGATCAGTAGTTTACGGACTCGGTGTCTTATGGACAGCTATCAGATTCAAGCTGCAAAAGCTTGGGTTATGCGCATTCCGCATATTTGACCGCTCTTCCCAGCGACCGAAACATGACTATTACGAAGAAGTCAGTTAGAGATACTATTCCCAAACATTAAGATTTTTCGACAACTTTTATTGGGGGCAATCTGATTACATGCTCAGGAAATGGAATCCGTCTTGGGCTGATAGTGCTCCACGACCTCTACGCACTTATCTAGCATATCCATAAATAAGTTTTAATATTAATAACATAACAGTATTAATTAAAGACTAAAAGCGTATCCTCTTGAGTCTGAAGCGCAGCGCTTGATCTTTAGTCACAAGAGTCTCTCCAAGAAAGCTCTAATCAAATTAGCATGTTACGTGTTGGAAGGTCGTGAAAATAATTCTAAAAGCGACATGAGCGCGCTATTGACCTGATTTATTCACCCAAACCAGCCAGATGAAGCCAGTTAGCTAAACAATTTTCTAGTTATTTGATATATCACCTCAACTTTCTTTATATTTTTCTTGACAAATAGAAAAAACAAGCTAATCTCCACCTTGCCACTAACTAGAACCCTGAGGGAGGGTGTTATGCTAAGAAGGTGTCTGAATTATTTGTGTATTTTTTCTGTTTTGTTCATGGTAGGGGTCGCCGGCGCATCTGCTCAATCCATCCCGGGAGACCTGGATTCTTATGCGGCAGCAAGCCTGGAAGCCTCTCCAAATTACAAAGCAATCTCTAAGGTGAAACCATCTGAGCCGATGCCAACAAAGGTTCGCCCAGGAATCATGTCCAGGCTGGAAGGGCTGTCAAGACTCAGTCCTACGAGCTGGGGAGAGGAATGCATTCTCCCTGCTCCAGCTCAAGGACAATTTCTAGCGGGTCCAAAGGTATGGTTCGGAAAAATCCAAGGTGAGGCCCGAAAAACAATCGGCGCTAACGCTGTCCCCGGCACTTCAGTTAACTTCAATGATAATCTTGGGTTCGGGCAGAACGCGACTGTGATCTGGGGGATTGACGCAAAGTATCAGCTCAGACCAAGATTCGGACTTAGATATTCTTTCAGTCCAATCAAAGTGGACTCAACATATACGACTCCAGCTTCCTTCACCTTTGCCAACCAGTTGTTCGCCGCCGGATCCCTGATTCAATCCAAATGGGACCGTTTTGAACACCGAGCGGGCGTCACTTTTAACCTCACGAATTCTACAAGCTCAAGGGCGAGTATTTTTGCCGAGTGGATGTATTTGCAGGACAAGTTGTCGATCGGAAGTGGAGTTGGCGCAATAACGCCGGTAGTTTGGGACGCTACTCGCAACCTGGCTGTAGTGGGTGTCGAATTTGACAAATGTCTCAAGAACATTCGTGGAAACAGCTTGAATCTGAGCTGCAAAGCGGACGTGATGTTCCTCAACGACTGTTTTGGGTTCGACGCTGAAACCGCCCTTAACTACATGATCCCGATCAAAACCGGTAGGTTCGGATTTGTAAAAGGCGGCTACAGATATTCTTTCTTCGAAAAAGACAACAGCCGAAACATGTTTAACACATCCATAGGCGGCGCTTTTGTGCAGGTCGGCTTCTTATTCTAATATGCCAGTAACCGGTAGCAGGTCCTGAATTCCCCCATTATATAGCCCGACCTGAATTTTAATACCCTCCAAAGTCCGACTCAAAGGTCGGGCTTTTTTTTGTCTGCGCCAAAGAAACACGAAAAAACGATCATGAAACCCACAACGTTTCAAGGTGAGAATTGGAAATATCGACCAATACTCGGGGCTGATTTATCTTTAAGTCCCATGAAACGAATATCCCGGATGGATCGACTACATTTTCATCCACCCCGTTAAGGCTGGATCTTAACTTTTCCATCACTTTTGCCACCGCTCTGGAGATGATTCTTTCCAGCCCCAGATGATTGTTTAAATCTTTCAGGGCCGGCGTGGTTTGAAGTTGTTCCAGAGCTTCTTCCCAATGGATGCCCGGCACTTTCCGTCTTAGAACGTATGCGTTGCCTCTATCCCGGATTATAAGCAGTGGAGGATTGAAGCGGACACGCGTATTTCTTAACTGGAAACGGGGTTCATTCCTGGATGCGTTTGTCAGGAATTCTTTCTTACTTTCCACGCGGGGTAGGGCTCGAATCTGGGTTCGCTCGAAGATGAAGCTTTCTCCATCAATTTCCAACTCTTTGAGCCGTGTTGGGTCAAAACCTATGTCGAGAAGATCTCCCAAGGTCAGAGAGTCTTCCGAATTTTTATTATTTTGCTTCAGCCACTCAATGAAGCTGGGTCGTTTGTAATTGGGCAACGCTTCAATGAACCGGGCGGGGTTGGATTTTAGCTGTTCGGGAAGACGCAGCCAGAGTTCTCTGTCCCCTGACACAAAGCACGTTCTATTTCTTAGTTCCGCAGGACCGTATGATTGGGCGGGCATGTTCCGGACCGAAAAATCCAGGGAGATCTGTTCCATGGATTCGCCGCCTGTATACCCTAGCAATTGTGATATTCTCCTTCTAAATCCCAGTAATTTGGTGATGTAACGGGTAAACATGAACCGCATCAGGGAATCATGTTTACCGGAATCAAGCTGGTCACGAAAATAAATCAGCAACGCCTGGTACAAATCTTTGAACTCTTCAATGGTTCTCTGGACCATTTGTTCGTTGTCCCGCATATCTATTGATGGACGCTTTCTTTTTATGTGGTGAACAAGCTTGATTATCGGGTCTTTTAAATCCTTTCCGTCAAATGCCGGCGGAATGTAAATCATGTAGGCGTCATCGTTTCCATTTTCCCGTTCCTGCCCGCCAGTGACTTCCCGGAACGATCTCCAGTCAAGTTTCCTGTAGATTTCGAAAGTCGGGTCATCTGAGGGTATTATGTTGTCCAAGGCCCCGATGGCGGATTTTTCGATCAGGAAATCTTTGAACTCTCGAAGAATTAAATTTCCCAGCCCTTTGTTCCGAAATGGCGGTGAAACTTCGACGTAAACCAGATAATAACAGGGGATTGGTTTGTTCAGGTAAAGCATGTTCAATCGCCCCAGGTTTGCGCCGTCTTCTGAATTAATCTCCAAAGTCCGGAAACCTTTGTTGGCTCTACCCACATTCAATTTATCAATTTTTGCGCCTGATACGGTTGTATTGACGAGATCCCAGAGTTCCTCGTAAAGGTCCGTTGCGACAGGAGAGTCTTCGCTGCCGTGACGAATTCCATCGTGGATGAGTCCAATGAGCGCAAGGCGGTCGGTGATATTCAGTTTCTTCAGGGACGAATCTTTAATTGAAGATTCTTCTATAGATACATTTTCTAACATCCTGGGATTTCCCTCTTAAAAATAAAAAAAGCGGAGTTTGCGCTCCGCTTTGGTTTAATCTTTATATACCTGTCATCCTTAGCGAAGACGCGGACCGCTCCTTTTGCTAAAATAAAAGTAAAAATATGAAGTAGAATAATTGATCATTTTTTCCTCTATAATACTATTTCTAATGTTTGGATCAATTTTTGTCAAACATTTTTGTCAGCATTAATCGGTAGCCTATTATTCGATAATCGTCGTAGAATGCCGAAAAAGGGATTTTAGAAAGAGGACTAAGACATGGTGGACGCAATCGACATAGCGGAAGATATCTTACGCAAGAAGAACTTGGATCAGTGGGAGATTTTTCGGCAGAAATCATCCAGCTTTCGCTGCCAGACCAAGAAACTCGAAACGGATTTTTTTCAAAAGGCGGATATTTCTGGAATAGCCGTCCGATTGGTCAAAAACGGCAAGATAGGATTTTCATTCAGCTCGAATCTCGATGCGAAGAGTCTGGCGGAAACTATTGAAACGGCGGATGCAATCGCCGATGTTACTATTGAAGATTCAGACTACGGTTTTATCCAGCCTACCGATTCAAACGTCGAATCAAGTGGACTATTTCATCCTGAAATTAATGAAATGAAAGAACTCGACAAAATTGGTATAGCTAGAATCATTGAAGAATCAGCGTTCGCGTATGACAAGAAGGTCACTTCTATCAGGTCTTCGGGGTATTCTGATGTCGAGCTTGATGTTGAAATCCGAAATTCTCATGGTTTGAGAATTCAAGGAAAATCTGGGTTGGCTTCAATATGGATCGAGCTGATGGCCCAAACTGGGGACGAACAGGAAATGTGCTATTGGAGGTATCAATCAAGGAACCCCAGGGATCTTGATCCCGTTCGTTTGGCTCAAATCGCTTCGGACCGAGCTATTAAAAGACTGGGAGGGGAACGGATTTCTTCTACAAAGTGCCCGGTTCTGATCGAAAATGTCGTGGTCGCCAGCTTTCTCGAGACTCTTGCAAATACTTTCCTCGCTGAAAGTCATTTTAAGAAGACGGCTTCTCCACGAATAACAATTGGGGCTGACGTCTTTTCTCCATTAGTTAATATATTCGACAGTGGTCTGGACGCAGATGGCGCCTACGCTTTTCCGTTCGATGGAGAAGGGACGCCGGCAAGGCGTACCGCGGTTGTAGGAAGCGGAAGAATTAATTCTTTCCTTTCCGACAGTTATTACGGACGTAAGATGAAAGCGCCAATCACCGGCAATTGCAGGCGTTCAGGCTTCGACAGTCCCCCATTCAATGGGATTACCAATCTTTTCATTCAAAAAGGAAATTTGGAGATTGGAGATCTGATGAAGGAGTTGAATTCAGGGATCATGATTACCGAAGTGATGGGATTGCACACGGCGAATCCAATTACGGGGGATTTCTCGGTAGGAGCTTCGGGTTTCCTGATTTCCGGGGGACAAATAGTTCACCCGGTCAAAGGGATAGCGATAGCCGGAAATATGCTCGATCTTTTCAAAAGAGTCATTTTCCTGGGCTCTGATTTCGAATTCTTTGGGAATGTTGGAGCGCCTTCAATGGTAGTTGAAATTCTTGCTGTCAGCGGCCAGTAAATAGATCGATCTTGATGGGTGATAAGGCCAGGTCGTACAGAAAATTCAGGTTTCTGGATCCAAGGGCAAGGTTAAATTGATGTAGAGAACGCGATGGAGTCTTTACCACATCCTAGAGTCCCGGTTTATCGGAAACCGTGTTGGGCCTTTGGGTTTTGGTTTTTCGGATTTAGAAGAGACGGAGAGTTCGTCCATCATCCGACTTATTTTGGTCCTCCATTCGGTATTTTGTTCAACCTTCAGAGCTTTTGCGAAACTCTGAAGCGCTTGGTCTTTTTTTCCTATTTGAGCGTAGACGATTCCCAAATTTGCCCACGCCTCGTGATCCCAAGGATATTTGTTCAAAAGGGATTCGTAATCCTGAATCGCAAGATCATAGCGCTCAAGACTCGCGTAAGCCATACCTCTCCCCAGTAGGGCGGACCTTGAATCCGGAACAAAATGCAGAGCCTTGTTGTAATCGTCGATGGCCGCTTTAGGGTCATGATTGAAATTGTTGATGTCACCTCTCTTAATGTAGCCTTCCAAATCGTTAGGTCGCAGTTCGATATATTTATTCAAGTCTTGAAGAGCTTTCATGGGGAGACCCATCCTGTCAAGAGCCTCTCCGCGCAACAAATACGCTTCAACAGATTTTGGAGAACGTTTCAAAGCTTCATTAAGATACTTAACAGCCATAGAAAAATTGTTCTTTTCATTAAGCAGCTTGGCTTTAGAGATCAATGCGGCCACCGATAATTGCTCTTGAGGCTTCCCAGAAGTGCTGGGTTTGAGCATTACTGAGTATGGGTGGTAATGCCCATGAAACGCAGGCCAAAACAACTAGCGAGGCTATTTTAAAACGGAACAAAAATAGTGAGCAAATCCTGTTCATAAATAAAAGGCGATCTAGAAAAGTTCGAGAGAAAATTGAGGAACAATATTTGAATTAATTGACGCCGATTCTGACGGTTTTCTTATCATATCCATTGACCCGAGGATAGAATTTCAAGAAACTGAATCACAAATCGCTCCAGCATTATAGCCAACAATTCAACAAAGAGGAAACACTATGGATTACAAAGACATTATTGTCAGCGCCTCAAATTCCATTGGGACAATAACCCTGAACTCGCCGCATACCGCCAACGCGTTGTCCAAGAACATGATTTTCGAAGTAACCTGCGCGCTCAAAACGTTCCGCGACGAAGCTTCAACAAAGGTCATAATAATTAAGGCCGCAGGAAGGCATTTTTGTTCGGGTCACAATCTGACGGAAATGATTGACGGGGATGTTACGGAATATAAATTTATTTTCAGACAATGCTCGGACATGATGCTGCTCATCCATGAAATCCCACAGATTGTCATCGCCCAGATACACGGTGTAGCTACCGCCGCAGGATGCCAGTTGGCGGCCCAATGTGATCTTTCCATTTGCACGGAGACAGCGCGATTTGCTACGCCGGGCGTAAAAATAGGGCTTTTTTGTAGCGGTCCCATGGTTGCGCTCAGCAGAGCCATAGGAAGGAAAAGCGCCCTTGAAATGCTTATGACAGGACGCTTTGTTTCAGCAAAGGAGGCTGAGCTTTACGGTCTTGTTAACCGAATCACCCCTGAAGCGGAATTGGAAAAAACTACTCAAGAAATGGCGGAAGCGATCGCCAAATCGAGCCCGTTGACTTTGGCTATTGGCAAAAAAGCTTTCTACGCGCAGATCGACATGCCTGAAAACAAGGCTTACGACCATGCGACCGAGGTCATGACGCTGAACCTCATGACACAAGATGCGCAAAACGGAATCAAAGCCTTTCTTGAAAAAAAGACCCCAGTATGGAAAGGTCGTTGAACAGATAAAATCTAATTAATGCGCCAATCCACGGTGTACAGGGGGCTTAACTCTTCTCTGCGTGTGGCATACATTTCCTGAACCCACCCGTAAGCGGCTATCATTGCCGGGAATCCGACTATTGTGGCCGAGAGCAATGTAGCCTGAAGCAAATCATCTTTCGACGCCCCGGCTTCCAATGCGCGTCTTGCGTGGGACCTGACACCGCCTTTTGAACCTGCGCCCACGGAGATTCCAAGTTGAATCAGGTGTTGAGTTTTGATGTCGAGGCGCCCGGCCTTAGAGCAAAGCTCGCCCACTTCCTTAAATTTGTCCGCCACTTCTCCATGGCGTTCCACGAACTGTTTGAAAATTTCTGGAAGATACATGTTCATCCTTTCGTGATGACTGATAACAGTCAGGCAAGGTTAAAGGTTTCGGTCTTTTATCAATCACTGGACAAACTATCACAAAATTTGACTAATCGGCTCATTTGATTGTCAATTAATGGAATTCTGATTTATCAGGCTGGTAAAAGCAGCGATTGTTGACCGGATCATGGAATTATAGTAAACGGCTTCTAATCCAATCGACAATCAGTTTTGCGCCGGCGCCTCTTAGAAAGGAGTTATTATTTTGCGAGTTCTTTCGGGCATTCAACCAAGTGGAGCGCTTCATCTGGGAAACTACCTTGGAATGATGAAACCAATGATTTCCTATATGGACAGGAGTCTTCTTTTTGTATTTATAGTCAATTTGCACGCCATGACGAGTGTGACGGATGGTGAACGACTTGCCGAAGGGACGTTGGAAGCCGCCTCGGATTTTCTTGCTCTAGGTCTGGATCCTGATCGGTCTATCTTCTGGGTCCAATCCGATGTGCCTGAAGTTGTGGAGTTGTCCTGGATACTTACATGCGTTACTCCAATGGGGCTGCTTGAACGCTGTCACTCTTATAAAGACAAAATAGCCAAGGGAATTTCTCCTAATCACGGGCTTTTCGCGTACCCAGTGTTAATGGCGGCGGATATTTTGCTGTATCAGGCCAACGTAGTGCCGGTTGGGAAAGGACCAGAAACAACATATTGAGGTTACTAGAGACATAGCCATCAAGTTTAACGGAGTTTATGGGGAAACGTTTGTTGTTCCAGACGGAGAAATAAATGATCAAGTAGCCACGGTGCCCGGAGTGGATGGGCAAAAAATGTCCAAGTCATACGGCAACACTATTGAGATATTTCTCGACGAGAAAGCGCTCCGTAAAAAAGTTATGAGCGTAAAAACTGATTCTACGCCTGTCGATCAGCCTAAGGATCCCTGAAACATGCAGTCTTTTTCAGATTTACAGGCATTTTGCCTCTGAAGACAGGGTTAGAGATGTCAAACGCATTGTACATTGAGGGTGGAGCCTCCTACGGAGCCATCAAAAAAGAGTTGGTCGAAATTCTATGGGAGATGTTTCGATCGCAGAGACTCGAAAAAAAGAAATTAATGGCCGATCCTGGCCATATAAGATCAATATTGGCTGATGGAGCTAGAAAAGCCAGGGAAATAGCTTTTCCCACAATAGAAGACGTTCGGAAAAAAGTGGGAATAAAATATTGAGTGGTCTGGATTGTGTCCACATCATCTAAAGGAGTAGATACGGTAAAGACTGATATCCGCAAGGTGGTAGAGATACTCCGCAAAGCGGTCGGCGCTATGCGAGTTCCTATAGTTACGGAGATTTCACAGCGCAAGAGATCGCCGTTCGAGGTTCTCATGGCGACAATATTATCACTCCGCACCAAGGACGAAGTTACTCGTGCGGCTTCTAATCGTTTATTTGAGCTGGTTTCAAGCCCGATGGATTTGTTGGCCCTAGAGGAGGGCCAAATAGCCGCCCTGATCTTTCCGGTAGGTTTCTACAAAACCAAAGCTAAAACACTGATAAGCATTTGTGACAGGCTCATTAATGATTATGATGGAAAGGTCCCAGACGATCTGGATGAACTTCTGAAGCTGAAAGGCGTAGGTCGAAAAACCGCGAACCTGGTTATAACCTTGGGCTTCGGCAAACTAGGCGTGTGCGTGGATACACATGTGCATAGGATAAGCAACGGACTTGGGTACGTCAAAACCAGGACTCCGGAACAAACTGAAATGGCGCTTCGGGAAAAATTGCCCGTTGACTATTGGATCGAATACAATGATCTTTTGGTAACTTGGGGCCAAAATGTCTGTACTCCTATTTCTCCATTTTGTTCCAGATGCGCGATATTCGACTACTGTCAGCGAGTTGGTGTGAAAAAAAGTCGCTAAGGCGCGTTCAAGAGAAAACGATTTATTAGATTGAGGACACCGATTAGAGGATTTTGACTGCTCTCATGACGGGAAAGTTAGGGTGAAGCGCGTTTTGTCGCCCTGGCCGTCTGGATTCTTAAAGTTACAAAATATCCAGCTAGCCCTATAGGTATGCCTGTAAGAAAAGCCCCAATAAACCATCTTAAAATAACGTCCGAGCCTAACGCCAGAAATTGTCTTATAGCTGCAAGGACCTCTTCAGATTGAAGAACAGGGGCAATTAAGAGATAAAATTCATGTAAATCTCTTACAGGCGGTTTGTTTAACACAAACGATCCAATGAGGTAAAAGCCGTAATACATTGGCGCTACGGTTATGGGGTTATTCACCCAGGTAAACGCTAACGCTAAAATCACATTGAATCGTAGCGCCAATCTTAATAGACCCAAACAAATAGTCTGGGCTCCAAGGGGGATGCCCGTGCCGATAAAGAGGCCCACGAAGACTCCTCGAGCGTCAAACCACGGAGGATTGTGAGACCGGATGAATGGATCTACAAAAGAACCCTTTAGTCGAGTAGAAAAGTTTCTAAAAAAATGTTTTGTATTCGATAAACTCAAGTGAGGTAAAACCAACCAAGCTTGCAGCGTCAAACGCCAAGTCTATTTTGTCAAAAATAAACCGGCGTCTTAAAAACCTAGACGCCGGAACTGAGATCGACATACCAAATTCGGAAAGCTCAAAAAGCAAATTAATCTAAACGATACTTATAACCTTATTTTGTTCTGTGATACTCACTGATTTTTCTTGCCCCATTGAAATTTGGCCGAAGATTCATCGGCGCTAGACTCAGTCTGTCCCCATTTCATTTTTTTTGTCGATGGTCTGTCGAGTTCCTCATTAGCGGGAGATGGCTGTTTGTTACTATTGACAGCGGTTTCCGCGTTGGAAGCTGGTTTTGATGATCCAGGCGTGGTCTCAGCCGGCTTAGGAGTCGCTGGTACCACTCTCGCAGGACCTGTATTTGTTGGGGCCTGTCTTTGCGTGGAGGAGGGCGCGCCTATATTGGTCCTGATTGGCGGCGCTGTCCTGACGACCGGTTCAGGTTGAATTGGAGTCGACGGCTGGGAAGCGGCGTTTGTCTCATTTTCGTTCTGAGGCTCCGGGGCCAAATCCTTAGCCTTGTATGTGTCATAAATTTCCTGGTCACCGAAGGTTTTCAAATCTTGAGGCTTTTCGAAATCGATTGAGAAATCATCTTCCGTTATGTCGGAACTGGTTGGAGGGGCCTGCCCCCAATAGATTTCTTCTTCGGCCAGGCTGACGGCTGGGGCAGAGAAAGCCAGAAGTAGAGTTAAAAGAGCGCCTATTATCCTTTTCATGAAAAAACTCCTTTCGAGATTGGACACTTTGTCCCAGGGGCTCTCCCCGCTATTGCTAAACTTTAACAATATTATATAACAAAAGGCCATAACTGGTCAACTTATTACATATATTCTTCAAATAACAACATAGCCCTCAGGCCGTCACCCCTGAAGAGCGTCCGATTGAATTGGGCTTCTCATACGCCTCTGATCTGATCCGGCCAAATATACTTGTGTAATTGTAACTGAAGTCTTACTCGGAGATTGTCAGACAGAATCCAACCAGCCAGGTCGCTTGTCGACAATTTGCCAAATACCGCGGACATGAGAATACGCTGAGGGAGACCGGCAAAGTATTTCGAAATAATCTCCTTAGCCCACTCGTAATCCGTCCTGTCGGATATTACGAATTTTACTTCATCTGTCGGGCGTAACGCCGATATGTTGTCCCAGTTCATCATGTGTGTCTGTTGACTGCCTGGGCACTTGATATCCATAACAGTGACCACATTACTGGCTAGCGGTGATATGTTCATTGTACCGTTAGTCTCCACCAGAACAATAAAGTTCTCCAACGCAAGACGGTTCGCAAGCTCAAAAGATCCACGTTGAGCCAATGGTTCCCCACCTGTCAGAAGCACATGATTAGTTTCAAAATCTCTAACAAGTTGGATCAAATCCAGTATTTCTATTTCTCTGCCTTCTTCCCAGGCGTATTGGGTGTCACAATAAGAGCAACGAAGATTGCAGCCAGTCATTCTTACAATGACAAAAGGTAGGCCGGCGAAAGAAGATTCGCCCTGTATACTCTTGAAAATTTCACAAACTCTTAAATTCATATATTGTGTCATGTTAGATAAATGTCATATTCTAAATTAATAACGAAAAAGCAGAAAGCCATCCGTATATAGGCGCTTGTTCTAATAGAAAAAATACATTAGCTCCAAGATGACGTTTTGGATACTGGTTAAGCTCTTTAAACTTGATCCAAAAATTCCGCTGGGAATTGGTGTCGTAGTTGCTTATGTGGAGGAATAATGATCGAAAAAATAAGGGTCCGATTTCTTCCTGACGATATTACTATCGAAACACAGTCAGGAGTGTCTCTCCTGGATGCGGCGTTAGAAGCGGGGGTATTCATTCCAGCGGCTTGTGGAGGATCCGGGGCCTGCGCTCAATGTAAGGTAAGAGTTGTCGAGGGAGATGTTTACGCGGAATCTACAGAGAAGATAAAGCCTGAAGAAAGAACCCAAGGATTTGTACTGGCGTGTAAAACCAAACTCGTTTCCGGTGTAACTATAGAGGTTCCGAAAGCCAAGGTTGGTAGAAAGGTAATCCCAAGAGATGAGGCCGAAAGGATGAAATCAATGGCCCGTCCGATGGAATCGCCAATAATACCTCAACTGAATCCGTTGACCGTAACGATTGAATTAAATCCCCCACCGCCAAGATTGGACGATAATACCAGTGACTATGAACGGATTGTCCGCACCCTCAAGCTTGAACATGGGATATCGCCTGTTACGGCTCCATTAGAAGTCCTGAAAACGATTCCGAACGTAGTTCGCGAACAGAACTGGCATTTTTCCGCAACTCTGCAACCTGAGCGCCTCCCTGGAATCGAACCTCTCTATCGATTGATGAGGCTCGCGCCTACTGCCAAGACGTCATTGAAGACAGCGTTGGCGATTGATATCGGGACCACATCGCTTTGGGGGGAACTGGTAAACATTGATACCGGAGAGGTCCTTGCCAGAGCTTCGCGATACAACCCTCAAATTTCCATGGGCGACGACGTTATCAGCAGAATAGTATTCGCGCTGAAAAGAGATGGGTTGGAAAAGTTGCAGCAGAGTGTGGTCCAGGGGCTGAATGAGATTATCAACGAAACGCTTGAAATAAGCCGAACGACCAGAGATTGCATAACTTATATGGTGGCCGCCGGTAACACAGTAATGACACATCTGTTTTTAGGACTTTATCCAAAATATCTGAGGCAAACTCCATACGTTCCTGTAGGGCAAAACATAGACCCCGTGCCTTCCGTGTCCCTTGGTTTGGATATGCCTGAAGGATCATTTGTAAGTGTTTTCCCTGGAGTCGCGTCATATGTTGGCGGGGACATAGTAAGCGGTGTTTTGGCAAATGGAATGTGGGATTCCGATGCTATGACTCTTTTCATAGACATTGGGACCAATGGCGAAATAGTAGCCGGCAACAGAGATATGCTCGTGACCGCGTCATGTTCCGCTGGCCCGGCGTTCGAAGGAGGGGGCTTGCAACATGGGATGCGAGCGGCTCCTGGAGCTATAGAGGGTGTGCTGATCGACCCTGAAACGTTTGAACTCATGATTAAAACTATTGACGCCAAGCCGGCGATTGGAATTTGTGGATCGGGCATCATAAATATAATTTCCCAGATGCTGCGAAACGGAATCTTGAACCAGAACGCGAAATTCGCCCAGGATCTTGACACGAAAAGAATCAGAAAAGGGGTAAGCGGTTTTGAATATGTAATATGCAGGGCGGCCGAAAGTGGTTTGAAAGAAGACATCACTTTAAGCGAGGTTGATCTCGACAACATCATACGGGCAAAGGGAGCCATGTTTTCAGGGTACACCTGCCTGTTGGAAAAAATCGGCCTGAGTGTTGAAGAACTCGACAGGGTTATTATAGCTGGAGCGTTCGGAAGTTTTATAAATCTCGATCACGCAGTGACTATTGGACTGCTTCCCGACATTCCAAGAGAGAAATTTTCTTTCATTGGGAATTCTTCTCTTAAAGGAGCCCGTTTGGCCGTGATGGACTACAACCTATTGGAGAAATCGAGAGAAATAGCAAGAGCTATGATGAACGTCGAGTTGTCTGAGGACCCAGCTTATATGGACAATTTCATGGCGGCTCTTTTCTTGCCTCATACTCGAATGCAACTGTTTCCCTCGGTGAAGATAGGCGGCCAAAGACAACCCCAGTAAGCCAAAATTCTTTACACTTTTGTTGGTCTAAAATGAAAATATTTGATATACTTAAAATTCTAAGCTTTTCAATCTTTGAATAATTTTTGACCTTGCAAAATCAATATATAGGGAAAAATTGACTCGTCATGATACATGACGTTTTTCCTGAATTGGTAACTGGCTGAGATATAATCAGAAAATATCAACATGGAGTGTGATATGAGCCACAAGTACGTTTACTCATTCAAAGATGGAGACGGTAAGAACAAGAAGCTATTGGGGGGCAAAGGCGCTGGTCTTTGTGAAATGACCCAGATCGGCTTAAACGTGCCGCCTGGATTTGTCATTACGACGGACGCGTGTTTGACGTACCTGGACTCTGGACAGTCCGAGCTTCCTGCTGGTTTGATGGATGCGGTCAAGAATCAGATGAGCGAGGTTGAAGCCGCTACCGGCAGAAAATTCGGAGATCCGGGCAATCCGCTCCTGGTGTCCGTACGTTCAGGTTCGGCTCTTTCGATGCCTGGAATGATGGATACAATACTGAACCTTGGTCTGAATTCTTCTACCTTGCATGGCTTGATCACTCAAACAGGCAATGAGCGATTCGCTTATGACGCCTACCGACGTTTCATTCAATTGTACGGCAAAATCGCCATGGGAATTTCCGACCAGTACTTTGATGAAACTCTAGCGGCGGTAAAAGTAAGAACCGGCGCAATTTCAGATGTGGACTTGACCACCGAGGACCTAAAGGAAGTTAGTGAACTATTTCTCAATGTTGTGGAAGAGCAAACCTTCAGACCATTTCCGGAAAATGTCTACGATCAGTTGAACATTGCCATTAAAGCGGTATTCAATTCATGGATGGGTAAACGCGCTGTCGATTATCGTCGGGAATTCAATATTACCGCAGACAAAGCTAACGGGACCGCAGTAAGTGTAGTGGCCATGGTATTTGGAAACATGGGAAATGACAGCGGCACCGGGGTTGGTTTTACTCGAGACCCAGCCACCGGAGAAAACGTTATGTTTGGTGAATATCTTGTGAACGCGCAGGGAGAAGATGTCGTCGCAGGTATTCGAACACCAAAACCCATTCAAGTCATGGCTGAGGAAATGCCAAATCTTTACGGACAGTTGGAAAACCTCAGGAACAAACTGGAGAAACACTACAGGGAAGTCCAGGATTTTGAATTTACTATAGAGCGGGGGACACTTTACTGTTTACAAACCCGTAATGGAAAAATGAACGCAGCGTCCATGGTGAGAACCTCAGTCGAGATGGTAGCGGAAGGGCTATTGACTAAGGACGAGGCGTTACTGCGTATAAATCCCGAGCATCTTGAGCAATTGCTTTATCCAGGCTTAGACCCGAATTACGAGGCGGTCCCCTTGGCGACAGGATTGCCTGCGTCTCCCGGGGCGGCTTCCGGCAAATGTATTTTCGATGCGGACAGCGCTGAAGAGCGTGGCAAAAATGGAGAAAAGGTGATTCTAGTCCGCGAAGAAACCAAACCGGAAGATATACACGGATTCTTTGCTGCTCAGGGTATTTTAACAAGTCGCGGAGGAAAGACCTCTCATGCCGCAGTAGTGGCTCGGGGAATGGGCAAACCGTGCGTAGCGGGCGCCGAAGGCATAACGGTTCAAACGGAGCACAGATTGGCGATTGTCGGCGACAGGGTGATCCACGAAGGAGACATCATTACTATTGACGGCGCCACCGGCAATGTTTATCTCGGCGAAATCCCTACGATTGAACCTGAGTTCAGCGAACATTTGAACACACTGCTCGCATGGGCGGATGCTATAGCTCGGTTGGGAGTCATGGCCAACGCCGACACCCCTGAGGACGCGGCCAAGGCGCGGCAGTACGGAGCCGTAGGCATTGGCCTGTGCAGGACCGAAAGAATGTTTAACGCTGCGGACCGATTACCGAAAGTAGTCGATATGATATTGGCGGAAACCCCGGAGGACAGGGAGGTTGCGCTCGGCAGACTGCTTCCGATTCAAAAGGAAGATTTTGAAGCGATATTTAAGGCGATGTCCCCCTATCCGGTAACGGTTCGCCTTTTGGACCCACCAATACATGAATTTTTGCCTAACGAAAATGAGCTTGTCAGACAGCTTCAGGAATTGCGAGGGTTGAGATCAACGATACGGTCTGCGGAGCAATTCCTCGAAGCCGTTAAAATGGTAGATTCAGACGCTCACGCCAGCTACATGGAAGGCCTTTCAAAATTACCCATAAATCTTTCATCTTTGGATCCAGCGCTTGTCGAGGCGGCCATCAGCAAGAGAGAGCTGATGCTTCAGCGAGTGAGGACTCTGAGGGAAGTCAATCCTATGCTTGGACACAGAGGCGTCCGTCTCGGCATCACCTATCCTGGAATCTACAGGATGCAGATTCAGGCCATCCTTGAAGCGGCGGCAGAGTGCGTCAAAGACAACCTGGAAGTTAATCCCGAGATAATGATTCCACAGGTCTGCTCGGAAAAAGAGCTTCAATGGGTAAAAAAATATGTTGATGAAATTCGCGAAACTGTCGAACAGTCATACAATGTGAAGCTAAAATTTAAGTTCGGAACAATGATTGAGGTTGTCCGAGCTTGCGTTACCGCCGACAAATTGGCCCAAACAGCGGAATTTTTCTCGTTTGGAACGAACGATCTTACGCAGGCGACATTCTCCTTTAGTCGTGAAGACGCAGAAAACAAATTTCTCCCATTCTACCAGGAGGAGGCCCTTCTGCCTGACAACCCCTTTGAAGCCCTTGATGTGGAGGGAGTAGGCGCCATGATGGATATGGCGGTAAAGAAAGGGCGAAACACCAACCCGAACCTCAAGATCGGTATTTGTGGGGAGCATGGGGGGCATCCTGCCTCAATAAAATTCTGCAATAAGGTGGGACTGAACTACGTGTCGTGTTCCGGTCCGAGGGTGCCGATCGCTCGTCTGGCAGCGGCGCATGCCTCTTTGCTGGAAGACAAATAAAAAATGTGATGTGTGATCGTTTAGTTGAATGAATAAAGAAGGGCGGCCCATTTCTGGGCCGCCTTTTTTGGGTCAGTCTCAATTTTTTTGATGGGGGGAATACTGGTAGCGTACCGTACTTTTAAAAGGAGCCTTTAGAAATATTGACATACAGCCTCATATAATGCTAAGATAACACTTGATAATAATGATGTATCACGCTTAACTATTTATAAATTGAGGCTAGACTATGAAGCATAATGTCAAACTCAAAGTGTTCTTGGTATTGGTTTTTTGTTTCGGAATGTTTACCATTGGACATTGTGCCGACTGCGCCCCAGTTCGTCAGTGTGTCCCGGACCGACCTGTTCCACCCGAAACTATCGGCAGTCTGAGTGTTCCGTTTGATCTTCCGATCTGGCCTACCATCATAAAAACTGAATTTCACATTCTCCCGTGGGTAAGCCTGAGCAAGTTTTCTGTTTGTTTGCCTGGGAGTTGTCGGGCTATAGAATTTAGGGCTCCTTGCCTGTCGCTAAAACCAATTCCTGTTTGGTTTCCATGGTTGAGACCCCTGGATGCGGAGTGCAAAAACTCGGAAGTGTGCCGCATACCTTGATTAATATTTCTGTTAATCAATTGCCAGTTTATGGTTATTGACTGGCAAGTTTCATCTCATCAAACTTCTCTAAGTCTTGTCCTATGTTGGTGCTAGCTTCTGGTGAACTCCTCAGAGATAGACCTCATCATTGATAGAACAGTTAAATTTCTCGACGGGTACGGGGGTTTTCTCCTGACCGATACGAGACTGGATTTTTTTCGATCTCGTTTCCAGGAATTATCTGAAAAGGCTGGCCGGGAAATTGACCATCTGTACCTGGGCCTTGTTGGCGGATCCGGAGTAGGTAAGTCAACTCTGATAAACGCGATAGCCGGAAGTAGAATCTCTGATCCTTCAGATCGACGGCCATTCACCGACAAGATCGTAGTTTATCGACATGAGGATCAGGAGAGAGGGTTAAATCAGTTTGCGGCGATTTTCAAGAGTCCGGATAATGTTCACCATAATGACTCACTCAAGACAATCGTGATCCTTGATCTCCCTGACATAGACAGCCTGGAGACGTCTAATCGCGAAGTAGTAGCCGAGATTCTCCCGCATTTGGATGCTGTTGCATGGGTAGCAAGCCCGGAAAAATATGCCGACGCGACTTTATATGATTCGATCAGGACCTCACTGACTCATCAGGAGAACTTTATCTTTGTTCTGAACAAAATGGATCAGATCCTGGAACAAAATGGTTCTGATCCATACTTGAGGATCAAGGAAATATCCGGAGACTTTGGATTTCAGTTGAAAGAAGAAGCCGGTATTGTTGAACCGAAACTGTTCTGTGTTTCGGCCCTTCTTGAATTTGAAAAGGGTTCATCAAGAGATTTCTTTTCTCATGAATTTGTTAGATTGCGGAAATATCTTACTGACAAGTGGAACGCGAAACAGATTAACGTTGTAAAAAGAGCCAATCTTATTGAAGAAATTGGGATTGTAATGAAACAGTTGGGACTGGAGGCTGATCTTGAAACCAAATCAAAGGCGGTTCAACAAATTCAAGTCAAAAGCCTGGAGGAATCCGACCTTATTTCGGAGCTGAATTTCTTAGAACTGCGGACTTCATTGAAACAAAGAACGTTGGAAATTCTAGCTGGTCAAGATAATTCGATCCGCCCAGTTTCCCTGGTCATGTCAAAGCTTTTATCTAGAAGCGCGCCAGGAAACGAATGCAGAATATCCGAGCTGGAAACAATTTTGAGAACCGAAGCTTCCAGAGGCGCCCAACAAAAATTCTTGCTGTTGGAAAAGAACCTGAGGCATGTTTCAGCCTCCCTACTATTTTCGACGATCAGGGAAAAGGGTTCAATAAATGATGCAATTGGCGCATCAATTTGTGACAAATGCGCTAACGTGTCATTCATCTCTTTGGAAATATTGCTGGAAAAAACAATCGCTTCATTAAACGGTATTGTCTGCAAGTTAAGAAGAGGCGCACAAAGGCTAGTTTTGTTATTCCCGTTGGCGTTAATGGCCCTAAAACTCTCTGGCGTGAACTCTTTTTCGGGTATTTCCCAAAGCTTTGTATGGACCAGCGTTCCAGATCATATTCTCCAATTCTTTCTGTCACTTTTCAGCTCCGAGGGTCTGGCGTCAATAATCGCCCTTCTTATAACTGAGTTGATTCTCATAATTGTTTTCTCATTTAGACGATTAAAGAAAATAGAAAGATTTGCGGATAAAATTTCCTCCAGAATTGTCTTAAGTCTTGTGAGTTGTCTCAATGAATCAATCAAAGCCCAAATTAATGAAAGAGTTTCAGCTCTCAACAATTTGAGAAACGGCATAGCCAGTTATTCCCAAGTAATTTCTGATTATCGAAAAATGGCCTCGGCATAAGATTTCTTAATTCCATCCCAGTGTGAACCGTTTTGTTGAAATTGATTTTACGCAACGTGTTCAGGCATCGACTACGTTCTGTCCTGACTTTGTCAGGTGTCGCTATTGCAATGCTAGCATTTGGAATTCTCAGAACTCTTGTCGGGGCCTGGTATGCGGGGGTGGAATCGTCATCCGCAAATCGTTTGGTTACTCGAAACAAAATTTCGCTCATCTATCTGTTGCCCTTGGCATACAAAAATAAAATTCTGCGGGTCCCAGGTGTGAATGGGCTTGGATATGGCGTCTGGTACGGGGGAGTATACAAGGACAAAAAAAACTTTTTCCCCCAGTTTGCAATTAGTGGTCTGGACTATCTGAGCCTTTATCCTGAGTTTCTCCTACATGAAACCGACAAAAAGGAATTCGGAAAAGATAGACGCTCAGCGATTGTCGGCCGAGCCACAGCCGAACGGTTTGGTTGGAAGAAGGGGGATACCATACCCCTTCAAGGAACCATATATCCAGGAAATATTGAACTGACCATCAAGGGCATTTACAAAGGAGCCCGGAAAAATACTGATGAGACTGCACTTTTTTTTCATTACGACTATCTTAATGAAAGACTTAAGAAAAGCTCTTCAGATCTTAATGACAAGGTGGGCTGGTTTTTGGTCAGAATTAAGGAGGCTGATCAAGCCCCCAAGATATCACTGGAAATTGACGAGTTATTTAGTAATTCCCTGGCTGAAACCTTAACTGAGACCGAAAAAGCCTTTCAAATGGGCTTCGTGGCAATGACGGAAGCAATTCTAACTGTGGTCAGGGTGATCTCATTCGTTGTTATAGGCATAATATTGATTGTTCTCGCAAACACCATGGCAATGACGGCCCGTGAAAGGTCATCCGAATATGCGGTCCTGAAAACTCTGGGATTCAGCCCCCTGTTTATTTTTGGTTTAATTTGTGGTGAATCGATTTCTTTGGCTCTTCTGGGAGGGATTTTGGGAGCGGCTTTGGCTTTTCCAGGTGGGATGCTTTTTCAGATCGAGCTGAAATCGTTTCTGCCTGTCTTTGATATTACATATGAAACAGTGCTACTTATTCTCGCTGTGTCCTGCGGAGTCGGAATCGTGGCTGCTATTCCTCCAGCGATAAGAGCCGGTAGAATTTCCATTAGCCAAGGGTTGAGGAGCCTGGGCTAAAAATATTTTCACACATCATAAGTAATCTTTACAGAGTTGATTGCCTGGAAAGCTGCGCCACGATGTGTCGTCAATATTAACCTAATCGGCTGGAATCCACTTGCGTGTGGTTCTGATAAATGCAAAAGCCGGGATGGAAAAGAAGAAAGTCAACAGGAAATAACTGGTGTAGCCTATCCCAATTGTGGCCCATCCACTAAGAGAGCCGGCGATTATTCCAGACATTCTAAACAGGGCCGACAATAGGGCATATTGTGTAGCGGAGAATTCCTTTCTACAAATGCTCATGAGGAAAGCGAGAAATGCCGCCGATCCTAAACCTCCGCAAAAAGATTCGATTGTGGAGGCGGCGTAAACGCTTAAAGGGCCAAAATGAGGATACGCTGCTACGATCACATATGAGAGATTGCTTACAGACTGTAGGATCCCTAGAACCCACAGGCCCATGTAGATTCCGAAGCGAGCCATAAAAACGCCGCCCGCCAGACCACCCGCAATCGATGAAAAAACTCCAAGTGTGCCTGTAATAAGCCCGATTTCAGTTGTGCTCAATCCGCGGTGCAGCCAGAAAGGTCTTATCATGGGGCCGATCGCCATGTCTCCTAATTTGAAAAGCAATATGAACATGACTACTTGAAGGACTTGCGGTCTCTCGAGTAGATCTCTTGCCGGAGCCATCAAGGAAGCGAATGAGAATTTAGGCCTCTGCACCTCCACATGGGGCAATTTTAGCGAAAATGCGAAGCAGATGAGCAGAATCCCTGCGGCTATAGAATACGTGAGTCTCCATCCGATCCACCCACCCAGAGCGACAAACAGCCCTCCGGCTACAACGAGCGCTCCACGGTACGCAGCTTGGCGAAAACCGTTGGCGATTCCCATCTCCGAGGAATCAAGGAGTTCAATAGTATAAGCGTCTATCGCTATGTCCTGAGTCGCCGAAAAGATCGACAATGTAGCGATTGAGCACCACAATAAAAATCCCGGCTTCGAGGGATCGAGCGGCAAAAGCAGAAAAATGGAGCCGGCCATTACAAGCTGAGCCATCCCGATCCACTGCCTCCGTACTCCAATAAAATCAATGGCCGGGGCCCATAAGAATTTCAAAGCGTAAGGTAAGCTTACCAGACTCAACAACCCAAGGTCGGTCAAGGACATCCCGTGAATACGAAAATAAATTGGAAGTGTCTGTTCAATTATTCCAAATGGGAAACCTTCAGCAAAATACAGGAGAGAGACAAGAACTATTTTCCGGTTTAACGTCACCGTGGCTCCACAATCACAAACGGCGGTAAATTGGTCCACGGCGCAACCTATACTCTAAAGATGGAAACATAAATAGAAAAAACCTAGACAAATCACATTCAGGTATAACATATTAGAATGACTAGTTTTGCCAAACCAGACAATTGATAGTAAGATCATTTTCTTGAAAACGTTGTCACCTGTACATACTTAATTGAGGGGTGATGGAACAATGTCGTGGCATGAACAGGGCATAGAGGAGGCATTAAAGAATCTCGGAGCCAGGATGGAGGGCTTGACTGAAAGTGAAGTCCAGGAACGTTTAGAGCGTTACGGTAAAAATGAAATTATTCGCGGAAAGCCTCTAACACCCCTCGAAATCTTTCTGAAACAATTTTCAAATTTTTTTGTATTGATTTTATTCTTTGCGGCCGGTTTGGCGTACGCCGTCAGTTTTATGCCGGGGGAGGGGGATCGTTTTCTTACATCACTGTTCATCCTGGGGATCATCGCGATAACGATCGGGCTTGGATTCTTTGAGGAATACAAAGCTCAAAAAGAACTAAGGGGGTTGGACAAGCTCCTCCGATTTAAGGCTACAGTGGTTCGTGATGGTGTTCACAAAGAGATTGACGCGGACCAGGTTGTGCCGGGTGACATACTTGTTCTATCACACGGACAAAAAGTCCCCGCTGACGCCCGTGTCATCACGACACACAGCCTGCGTACGGATGAATCCGCTCTAACTGGAGAAAGCCTCGGCGTGGAGAAAAGTGAGGACCCGGTACCTCTTGACGCCCCGCTAGCGGAGAGAACCAGTATGGTTTTCGGCTCCACTCACATAACTCACGGCAAGGGAACGGCTGTCGCAGTCAGCACGGGGATGAACACCGAAGTTGGTAGAATCGCCGTTAGTCTGGGTCATATCGGCGAGAGGCCCACTCCCTTCGAAATAGAAGTCCAGGTGATGGCTCGTCAGATGACTCTAATAGTGGGGGCGCTGGCGGTAATCGTGGCCCTGATTTTATTTTTCTGGTTGCATGAGCAGGTGGTGGATGTGTTGTTGAACACTCTAAGCCTGGCTGTGGCCACCATTCCGGAGAGTCTTCCTATTGTCCTGATCTTTGCCCTTGCGCTTGGAGCCCGCCAAATGGCGTCTCGAAAAGCTGTAATTAGACGTCTGGCTGTAGTGGAGTCGCTTGGATCGGTAGATACCATCTGCACTGATAAAACAGGCACTTTAACGCAAAACGTAATGACAGTGGAAAGGATTCTGACTGATAACCGTCCAATTAAGCTGGAAGACATAAAAGATCATGACGATGATGTGATTGAACTGATAAGGGCGGGAGCGCTCTGTAATGAAGCGATAATTGTCAGCGACCCTGAATCGAGGTTAGTCGGCGACCCTGTGGACACGGCGATGTACAAGGCGGCTCAAGCAGTTGGTTTGGACGTTGAGCTGGAACGGACAAACTCTCCCAAAGTGAATGAAATACCGTTCAGTTCCGAACGGAAGATGATGACGACAATCCACAAAAGAGGCCAGGGGTTTACTGCATACTGTAAAGGCGCTGCGGAAGTTATTCTTTCCCGCTGTTCATGCATGATGTTTGACGGCAAGGAGACGCCCCTCGATTTGTCCCGTATGGAGGTGATCCATCAGGCCTTGAATCAATTTGAAGAAGAAGCCATGTACGTCCTCGCTCTTGCCGAAAAAAAACTGGAGACGAAGGAAATTAATGGCGAAACAGAGCAGGATCTCACTTTGCTCGGTTTCCAGGCCATGAAGGATCCAGCCAGACCAGAGGCCGCTTCGGCAATAGCAGAGGCTCAAGGCGCTGGTATTCGTGTCATCATGATAACCGGGGACAACAAACTCACTGCAAGCGCGATAGGGAAACAACTTGGAATAGGCAATCGATTCCTGGAATCGAATGAAGTCGAGACAATGTCCCAAGCGGAACTCCGCGACAAGATGCGCAATGTTGACATAATCGCCCGCGCCACTCCTGAGACAAAACAAAAAGTCCTTCAGGCGCTTCAGGATGAAGGCCATTTTGTAGCCATGACCGGTGATGGCGTAAACGACGCTCCGGCGCTAAAACAGTCGGACGTTGGAGTTGCAATGGGAGTTCGGGGGGCCGATATAGCCAAAGAATCTTCTGATATGGTGCTCCTGGATGACAACTTTAAAACCATAGTAGCCGCTGTCGAAGAGGGCCGAAGAATTTTTGACAATATAAGGAAGTTTACAAATTATCTTTTGAGCACCAGCCTTGGAGAAGTATTTGTCGTCCTGGCTCTGTCCATAGGTGGCTATTTCCCTCTTTCGGCTCAAATGCTTTTGTGGGTTAACGTAGTAACTGACCTGGTGCCGGCGGCAGCCCTTGCGGCCGATCCTGCGGTCCCCAGGCTTATGAAGAGACGGCCCCGCCACCATGATGAACCAATTCTTAACAAGGCGATCTACGCAACCATAGCCGGAAGTATTCTGAGGACTCTCGTCGCTTATCTGTTCATTTTTTGGGTGGGGTTAAAATTCGGAGGAGTTACTTACGCCAGGACCATGCTGTTCACAAGTATTGTCTTGCACGCGTTTACACGTATTCTGGTGGTCCGCCAACTGGACGCGCTCTCAATATGGTCCAATAGGCCGTTACTCTGGAGTTACGGTTTTGCTATATGTTTACAGCTTCTGGCGTTGTATACACCGGTAAACGTTGTTTTCGGGGTAGTTCCTTTGGATTGGCGAGCCTGGGCGGTTATGATCCCGGTAGTGGTTTTATCTTCCGTGGCAGGCGTTTATATGACCAGGTGGATACTAAAACTGGTCGCCTCTGTGGGAAGATTGAACCGGTGAAAATTTCATTTTTAAAACATGCTGGACAATAACGGAGCCAAATTTATAGTGACCCAGAAATTACAGGAAACATGAACTTGATATTACGCCTGAACGGTTTTCTCATCCGTCGAATTGGTCCCACACACTGTCGAGGATGTGTTTAAGCAGATTGTTTGAGGCCCGAGAAGACCAAGCGACATCGTGAGTTTAATGAGATCTTCCATAGGCATGTCCAGCTTCTGGAAATTCTCTTCAGGCACCAGAACATTGAAGCCCGTGGCAGGAATGGGCGAATTAGGCACGAAGACAAGAACATAAGCTCTACCATCTGAAAGCGTATAACGTTGAGAAGATGTCAACAAAGCTATGGTAGTAACCGTTCCGAGATTGGCCAGTCCCACGCCTCCAAACTTTTCCAGCCCCACTCCGGCTCCATTTTGTCCAAAAAGTTCAACCGCCTGCACCACCGCGGAATAAATCTTTCCAAAAATAGGAATTCTAGCGAACATTTGGTTGACGCTTTTTTGAAATCTGGAGACGGTGGCTCTAGTTACAAGAAACCCCAGCAATATTATGCACAGTATGACAACGAGGTACCCTATAAAATAACCAGGGTACTTGTAATCATCACCCACCATAGCTCCCAGTAATTGTCCAAAATAGCTGCTGGGACCGACATACGCGTCAGCCAGTTTCACGATCCAGCCGACGACCAAGACGGTAATCACGAAGGGCAGAAGTGTCGCCAGACCTGTCAGGAAAAGTCTTAACGGAAAGCTGGTAAATTTTCTCATGATACGTTCAAGAAATCACTGCGACATGTTTGAGAATTTTTAGCGTCATTTGGCAATTTTCATCACAGCCGATCTTGCATGTATTTGCGTTGGGCGTGAACGTCCCTGACGTTTTACCGGGATTCTTGACAGGCCCTTTTGGTCTTGGGACGCTCCCGGATGTTTCGGAATTTAAACTGAAGTATGTTATCGTGATGAACAGAATTAGTAGAACGATTCCAAAAATTATCATGAATCGATCTTGGTCTGTTCTGGTCTTATGTGGAAAAGACTCTTTTTCTCCAGACAGATTGCGTGTCATCGGGGTCTCTTTCTTAACGACTCGGAATATACCATGGTTGAAAGAGTGGCGCAATTTGTTAGAATGAGCTTTGATTTCTCGTTTCGCAAATCTCGCAGTTTTGGGAGGATTAAACGATGAAACTGGAAGATTTTGTTAGAGACAAAATTAAGTGGTTGGGACATGCAAGTTTCCGTATCGACGGTTCCAAAGCGACGGTGTATATTGATCCCTGGAAACTTTCGAACCCAAAACCCGCTGACCTCATTTGTATAACCCACAGCCACTTTGATCATTTGTCGCCGGAAGATGTCGCTCTAATCAGGAAACAGGACTCAACGATAGTGGGTCCACCGGACTGTAAGGCAGATTTTGGAAACGCGTTCAAGCCAATAGCCCCTGGACAAACTATAGTTGCAAAAGATGTCACGATCCTCGCTGTTCCAAGCTACAACACCAACAAGGATTTTCATCCCAGGAAGAACAACTGGGTGGGCTATGTATTAACAGTCGATGGTTTCAAGATTTATCATTCCGGTGACACGGATGTCATTCCGGAAATGAGCGACATAGAGACTGATGTGGCGCTTTTGCCTATCGGCGGCACTTACACGATGACTTCATCTGAAGCGGTAAACGCCGCCAGAAATATCAACGCGAAGATTACTGTTCCCATGCATTGTGGCGATATAGTTGGTGATCTTAAAGATCGTGAGATTTTCAAGAAGGCGTCAAGCAATACAGTGATTATTTTGGACCCAATTCAAGGAGAATAATATTCAAAACATGATTTTAGACTCAGACACTGATTTGAATTCAGTTCGAGTTCGGTTCGCTCCGTCACCTACAGGATATTTGCATTTGGGTGGAGCGCGAACCGCTCTTTACAACTGGTTATGGGCAAGGAAATTAAATGGTGTTTTCATTCTCAGGGTTGAAGACACCGATGTGGAACGCTCCACTCAGGATTCAGTCGAGGAAATACTGGAAGGGCTAAAATGGTTGGGGCTGGATTGGGATGAAGGCCCTTATTTTCAGACACATAATCTGGAAAAGCATAAAGCCGCGGCTGAGCAACTTTTGAAATCCGGTCACGCATACCGCTGTTTTTGTTCAAAAGAAGATCTGGAAAATCAAAGAAAAGAGGCTGAGGCAAAAAAAATCGCATTCATGTACGATGGTCGTTGCCGAAACCTCACCAATGAAGAAATTCAACACAAGCTTGATGACGGTTGTCCCAACGTTTTGCGTTTCAAGGTTCCTCGAGACGGTCATTCTACAGTATCATTTCAAGACGCTGTATACGGTAAAATTGAAAAGCGCGCCAGCGATATTGAAGATTTTGTAATACTACGGTCGGATCATAGTCCTCTTTACATACTGTCAAATGCCGTAGACGACTCGCTGGACCGGATTTCACATGTCATACGAGGCGCTGACGGACTTGCGAACACCCCCAAGCAGATACTGATTTATGACGCTCTTGGAATAAAACCTCCCACATTTGCGCACATGCCATTAACTCTTGACAACAAGAAAGCCAAACTTTCAAAGAGAGTCCACGGGGAAGTGGTTACGATATCATATTACAGACGTAGGGGATTTTTGCCTTGGGCGCTATGTAATTTTCTGGCCCTTCTCGGTTGGTCTTCTCCGGATGGAACGGAGTTCTTTTCACGGCAAGAATTGATAGAACTATTTGATTTGTCACGTATAAACAGGCATAACTCAATTTTCAATTACGTTCCGGGGGACCCCAAAAACTGGACCGATCCGAAAGCGATCCATTTTAACGCGACATACATTCGAACCATGTCCTTAAATGATCTTGTTCCTTATATCGAAAAGGAATTGAAAGAGCATGATCTTTGGGATCCATCCTACTCCGGCGCTAAAGAAGAGTGGTTTTTAAACACTATTGACCAATTGCGATCTCGTTATCAGGTCATAACGGATTTTTCCTCCAGAGGCAGATTTTGTTTTGCGGATGATTTTGATTTTGATCCAAAAGCTGTGAAAAAGAATTTGGGCCAGGACGCGAGATTGGCTGAATATCTCCCTGAGTTGGCGGCGCAGCTTGACGGACTGACCAACTTCGATGGCGCAACAGCGGAAAATGTCTTTCGTGATTTTGCGGAGCGAAAGCAGGTAAAAGCGGGTTTACTAATCAACGCCGCCCGCACCGCTGTTTCCGGATCTTCAGTTGGTCCGGGCCTTTTTGAGCTTCTTGTAATATTGGGGAAAGACAAGGTGGTCAAACGATTAAATGACTCGGTCAGTCTTATCCCAAAGATCGAATAACAGGCGCAAGGTTAAATCAACGCCGTAGCTGCGTCGTTATTACTGGCGATTCAGCACGGCGCTGAATATAGAGCGCATAATCTTGTCGGCATAGTCAATTATTCCGACCCCTTTCTGGCCGCAGTTAACAAGTATGGCAAAGACAACCGGCGCCCCGTTCTTGTCCAGCCCATAACCTGCCAAAGCATTTACGCCTCGCAATGTCCCCGTTTTAGCCCTTATTTTTCCTCTAACGCCCTTGTCCGTAAATTTTTCCCTTAGTGTGCCGTCGACACCGGAAATCCCGAGAGAAGATATGAATTCAGGGCTGGTGTAATAATCCTGTGAAGATACGGCCAGAGTTCGGACCAATGCGGACGCGCTGATCTTGTTACTTCGAGACAGTCCGCTGGCGTCTGCAAGGAAGAAACTGGATTTTGGCGCTCCGGCCTGGATCAGAAATTTTCTCATCATGTCCAAACCTTTTTCGCGTGTACCAGGAGCCCCATGAGAAAAAGCCCCAAGAGCCAGGCAAATTTGCTCGGCCATGAAATTGTTGCTCAATTTGTCCAGCCAATAGACAATCAAGCCCAATGGCATGGATTGATGCTCAAGATAAAGTTTTGCGGCAGAGGGAGTCTGGCCTTTAACTACGTTTCCCTGAACCTTGATCCCCTCTCGTATCAAAAGATCTTTCAGGACATTCCCGGTATAAAGAGCGGGAAACTGAACATTCACATATTTGCCTTTAGCAGGGGCCTCAGCTCCAATAGATCCTTCGACCATTATATGCTCGGTTCCATTGGTCGCCGGCTTTTTGGAAATCTCAATCTTTAGCGGACTTCCGCCGGAGATAGTCTGAACATGTCCCGAAAGAGACGCGTAACCAGACATTGGATCCATGATGAGACGCGATGGCGACCCCGGAGTTGAGCCCGGAATGACGGCAATTTTTAACGAATTGAAATTTAACGACAACGCGCTATACGGAGCGTGATACGACCGGAAACCAAGCTCTTCAGCTTCATCAAGGGGAGTATCGGGCGTGAAGAACGAATCATCGACTACTATTGATCCGTTGACCTCTGTGAGTCCCCTGTCTATCAATTCTCGAACCAGGGAGAAAAGTTCCTCTGTTACAAGATGAGGATCTCCATGGCCCTTCACAAAAAGATTGCCTACAGAACCGCCATTAATCCGATCAGTAAATATTTGGGTGATAAATCTAAAATCAGGGCCAAGCGCTGAAAGGGCCGTAGCGGATGTAACGATCTTGAGAGTTGAAGCAGGTGTCAAGGCCAGATCAGGATTCTTTTCCATCAGTATTCGGCCTGAGTTGAGTTCCGCAACCTGACATGAGACTTCGCAGTTTTGAGGTAGTTCCCTGCCGATGATTTTTTCCAGTTGAGGATTCAATGGGGGTGGATCAACGACCGCGCACGCGTTTGATTCGATATTCAGGGTCAGGATGAAGCTAAAGGAAATGGCGACCCAAATACGCATGATACGATTAATTCCGTATGGGTGAGGCCGGTTCTTTTTCAGGCGCGTCAGCGCGTGAAGGAGGCGCGACGCGCAGTTTTGTAGAAAAGATATAAACATTATTAAGTTATCTCCTGAATTTATTGAATAAAGTAATGAAAGATAAGTTGGTAAGTCATGTTTGACGCGTCTAAACGGTGTTTATAGCTATACCGGATTTATTAACCTTATTAAGTATATAGCGTTATAATATTTAGTATGCGTTGTCAATGTGCGCCCATTTCGGAGATGAAATCATTTTGAAGACATTATTTTGCTGTCAGATTTTAACGTTAAAATACTGCGTGATATTAATATGTTATTCAGTTGAATACATTTTTAATTAGGTATTATTTTTAACTATCTAATAAAAAACTACATTTTTTTCTTGACAGCAATATGCTTTATCAAATAAAGGGATTTCCAACATTTCGAGCTGGGAGGAAGGGTATGTTGAGAAGAATCCCTTACACGCCGTTGGTATGTCTAGTTCTTTTGGTGTCCATGTGTTTTCTGAGCCCGTCGTGGGCGGTTGCCCCCGATGAATCGCTCGATGTCCTACTCAAACCCAACAACACAAATCTGGCGGCTAGTCCCGCTATTCAGCAAACCAAGGCAAAACGACCAAATTTCGGGTTTCCGGCTCCTTGGGCTGGGAATCCCTATGTTCCGGGACCTTCCAGGATAACGAAGGTCAAAGCCTTGCCACCAACTCTCTTACCCATGTCAGCTCCGGCTATGGGCTGTTTCTTGCCGATGCCCAGGCCGGGACAATGGCAAATTGGTGTTCAGGGTATTTACGCCCGCCTAAGGGGTTCCGTCCAATGGCCACGCTATACGTGGTCATGGGGCTGGGGTTACCAGGAACAGGCCGATTTTACCGATAGCTTTGGTTTACCTGCCCACCAGGTGATTCCTGAAGTCAATGCCAAATATCAGTTCCGCTGCAACTGGGGTCTCCAATACTCAGGTTTGTGGACCGAGGTAAAAGGTGGAAAATGGGTTGATAACTGGTTTTACTTTGGGTTCCAGGGGGGAGGATCAACTCCGCAAATATGGTCTCCAGGGCAGCAGATTCAGAGCCGCTGGCAACATGGCTATCAGAAAGTGGGACTTGTCTATGACGCGCTCAAGAGTTGTAAAGCGACCCTGAGCCTATTCGGCGGCTACATGCACGCTGATGATCGCATAGACGCTAATTGTTACATGTGCGGAAATTTCCAGAACACTTTCAGCAAAAGTATGGACACTGCCGCGGTAGGAGTTGAATTTCAGAAATGTGTCGCGACGAACTTCAATGGTGGCACATTCTCCTGCGACGCAAAAGCGACAGCAATGTTTGTGGATGATGTAGAAGGTGTGGACGTGCAGGCAGGCGGAAGATACACCATCCCGATGAATTGCGGACGATGGGGTTACATGAAAGGTGGGTACAGGCTGATCGACCTCAAGAAAGGCCCGTCCGACTACGTATTGAAAACCGCACTTGAAGGCGGTTACCTGGAAATGGGCTTCATTTTCTAAAAGATCTTAAAGTTTTCTGTCGGCCGATGAGTACAGGGAACCTCGACGATAAGATCCGGAGTTCCTAGCGATCAACAACCAAGCAATTTCGGATCAAATCAGTTCGAGACGCGCAATTCTCTAGTATTTATCGGCCATTCGTTTTTGTGAGCCCGGCCGTATAACGGCGTCTCCCAGCTCGACCCCACCGGTCGGGCTTCTTTTTTTTGGGCCCGCCGCATTTTTACGGATGTCGGTTTTAAGAACAAGGTCGATTTAACAATAACAGCCTCACTCCCAGATAGTCAAATAATTTAAACACTGGGGAAAACAGGCTCGGACCCAACGGCCTCATGCTTTTTGCGCTATCACGATTCGTCGAAATCCCGTATCAAAAATCAAACTAAGGAGCCTACAAGGGAGTGCCGTAATCCACGTATGATTTTCACCTGCGCAACGTCACCGATAAACCGATTAGCGACCACCTCGAAATTGACAATTTTATTTGTCCGGGTTCTTCCATAAAATTGATTTTCATAGCGACTGCGCCCTTCGATCAGGATTTCCGCGACAGTTCCTTCAAGAAGCCGATGGTAGTTCTGTGTTATTGCGCCTTGTACAATGTGGACCTCAGCTAGCCGCGCTTTTTTAACTTCCTCTGGAATCTGATCGCTCATGTGTTCAGCGGCGGTACCGGGTCTAGGTGAAAACTTGAAAGAAAAAATCTGGTCAAATCTAATTCGTTCAAGAGCGTCTATCGTATCCTGGAAATCTTCGTCCGACTCCCCTGGAAACCCCACAATCATGTCCGCGGTGATCGAACACCCGGGAGATTTACTCCTCAACATATCTATCTTTTCAAGATATTCTGAAAAAGTATAGGCCCGTCTCATTTTCCTCAAGACTCTGTCCGACCCACTCTGGAGTGGAAGGTGCACGTGTTCGCATACCTTGGACAGGTTGGCTACAGCCTCCGCGAGCGAAGAATCAAAGTCCCGGGGATGGGAAGTTGTAAATCTGATTCTCTTTATGTCTTTGATAGTGGATAGCTTTTCCAGTAACCCAGTGAAATGAGTCCCATTTCCAAGATCTTTCCCATAGGCGTTAACATTTTGTCCTAGTAGGGCGATTTCTCTGACTCCCTGGGAAGCAAGACTTGAAACCTCTTCAAGGATTTCTTCAGTTTCTCGACTCTGTTCCCTGCCTCTGGCATAGGGCACGACGCAGTAAGCGCAGAAATTGGAACAACCCTGCATTGTTGTGACATAGGAGCATACCGGACTGGGACCACGACCGGGAGCGGGCATGTGAAGGGACTGAATGTCATCGACGAATTCCGTTTTAACTATCCGTTCACGGCTTATACTAATGCGCTTGATTAATTCTGGTAGTTCGGAGATGTGGTGGGCGCCAAGAACAAGATCGAGATGATTAAACTTGGACGCAAGTTGGTCTTTTTTCTGTTGAGCCACACAACCGGCCACGACAACTATCATATTTGGATTTTGTCGTTTTAGGAGCCTTAGTTTACCAAGGGAACTGTAAACTTTATGTTCGGCTTTATCTCTTATGGCGCACGTGTTAATAACCACCACATCGGCCGAGTCGACAGAGTCGACCGCTTCCAATCCCAGTTGTTCAAGCAATTCGGACATCTTTTCCGAGTCATGCTCGTTCATCTGGCAACCGTAAGTCTCAACGAAATACTTTTTAGGTAACACCATTCTTTTCTCTAACTCAGAAATCTATCTACTTCCTTCACGAGATCCTTCACCGCCTGCGCCGACATTTTGAAGGCTTGAGACTCTTCTGAAGTCAAGTCAACTTCAACGACTTTCTCGATTCCGGCTGCGCCAAGTATAGCGGGAACACCCACGAAAATTCCTGTTTCCCCATATTCTCCTTCCAGATAAGCGGCCACAGGCAGCAGTCTTTTCTTATCAAGGAGAACAGAACGCGCCATCTGAATGGCCGAAGCCGCTGGAGCGTAATAGGCGCTCCCGGTTTTTAGCAAACCAACAATTTCAGCTCCACCTTGACGGGTTCTCTTAACGATTTCCTCCAGACGTTCTGCAGACATGAAACGAGTAACAGGAACTCCGCCCACAAAACAGTAACGGGTCAGAGGCACCATCGTGTCGCCGTGTCCGCCGAGCACGAGAGCGTGAACGTCTTCTACGGATACCCCTATCTCTTCGGCGATGAATGCCCTGAATCGGGCAGTGTCCAACACTCCTGCCATGCCAACTATTTTTCTCGGAGCGAAACCTGTTTTCTTCCATGCAGTGTAGACCATGGCGTCCAGGGGATTCGACACAACTATAATGATCGCGTCCGGAGAATATTTGGCCGCCTTTTCCGCCACTTCTCCGACGATCCTGACATTAGTTGACAGCAGGTCATCCCTGCTCATTCCCGGCTTTCTGGCAATGCCGGCGGTAATAACAATTACGTCGCTGTCTTTTGTGGCCTCATAATCGCCGGTTCCCGTCACCATCGTATCCACTCCCAGGACAGTCGTCGCCTCATAGAGATCAAGACCCTTTCCTTGGGGAATCCCATCCAGGATATCGATCAAAACGACATCTCCAAGTTCCTGAGCTGATGCGTAAGCCGCCACTGAAGCGCCTACATTACCAGCTCCAATAACCGTTAATTTCTTTTTGGCCATGATTTCTCCTCCGTTTCCTCCCTAAAAACGTTTCGAACAGTAGGTCACAAAAAAAAACAACATGACAAATTCATATTCTCCGAGTTTCCGTGTTGTCAACCTATCGGGCCTGGACAGGGGCATATCCATTCTCCGAGCGTGAATCAAAGTATCTAGAACGAATCGTACATTGACCTGTGGATCCGCGGGGTCAAATCCCTGATCATCTGGGAGATGGCGCGACGCCGGTTGGATAGTGTTCCCTGGATCGAATCGGTAACAGTATAAGTGTACGAAGCCGAAAAATCGTTCTTCCATAATTGGCGATTTGTACCGGATTCATCAAGAAGGCAAGCGACACGCAATGTTCCCAGCCTTGTCAATTCCTTCCCATCAGCTCTAAAAGCCGATGGCGTGTCCTCATAAGAGGCGATGATCGTCTTGAGAACCACATCTCCGTTTTCGAATGTAGGTTTCAGCTTCGGGTCCAAAGCGAACTCGCGTCGAAGCTCATTCGTCAATTCGGTCTCAACCCCTGTGATGACTGTATTGTTCGTTGCGCTCTCAACAAGAATGGTTTTAGCGCCAGTCGGAAACATCGCAGGTTTTGTGGTTTCGCCGAACTTATAACCGCAGCCGCTGATTGAATAAAACAGAACTAGGAGTAGTAACGATCGCAGGGCGCCGAGTCTGAAAATTCGATTAGTTAGCGAATAAAAGTCATCGTTCACAGCTTCGGCTCTTGAACCAAATGTCTCAGTATACGAATAGAGACCGGGACCTGTCCTGTTGAATGAACTAATGGTAGAATCAAATCAAACCAAGCGCTTAACACGCCAGAATCAGCCGGCCACAATATTAATAAGCTTACCTGGCACTACCACCATTTTTCTGATCACACGTCCTTCGAGAAATCTTTGTACATTCGTTTCAGCAAGTGTGACCTGCTTGATTTCCTCTTCCGTGGAGGACACCGGGACGCGAATCTCCGCTCGTTTCTTCCCGTTGACCTGGACGACGATGGTCAATTCATCCTCTGCAATCAACGCTGGATCATAAGTAGGCCAGGCTTGCAGCGTCAAACCGCTCTTGTTTCCAAGCGCTTTCCACAGTTCCTCCGATATATGAGGCACAAACGGAGACATCAAGAGTATCATGGAACTGATGGCTTCCACCATCGCATCCCTGACGTCATTAGATCGCGAAATATCGTCTTGAGATATCTTCGCCAACTCATTGGACATTTCCATTATTGCAGCGATGGCCGTGTTGAAACGGAACCTGTTACTTATGTCCTCGGTCACTTTCTTGATAGTTTTGTGGGTGACACGTCTAACAGTTTTGCCCAATGGTGTTTGGGTAGGTTTGTCTTTAGGTTTGTTTAAAGTCTTGTGTTGTCCCACCAACGTCCAGATTCGGTTGAGGAACCTGTGCGCTCCTTCGACTCCCTCAGATGTCCACTCAAGATCCCTCTCAGGTGGGGCGGCGAAAAGACAGAACAGCCTGACCGTATCAGCGCCGAATTTGTTTATGAGTTCTTCCGGGTCAACCACATTACCTTTGGATTTTGACATCTTTGCGCCATCTTTAATTACCATGCCTTGGGTCAGGAGATTCTTGAATGGCTCACTTTCTTTCTTTATGCCGAAATCCCTAAGGACCTTTGTAAAAAACCTGGAATAAAGAAGATGCAAAATCGCGTGTTTTATGCCTCCGATGTACTGATCCACAGGAGACCAGTAACCGTCCTGGACCGGGTCAAGCAAGCCCCCCTCATAACGGGGACATGTATACCTGTCAAAATACCAGGAAGACTCCACAAACGTGTCCATGGTATCAGTCTCTCTTCGAGACGCGGAGCCACATTTGGGACAGGCGGTGTTAACCCACCAATCGAGGTCAGGCAACGGAGAACGGCCGCTTTCAGGAAATTCTATATTTGTTGGTAAAACAACCGGTAGATCCGAGTCAGGAACCGGTGTCGGCCCACATTTTGGGCAGTGTATGATAGGGATAGGCGCCCCCCAGTATCTTTGCCGTGAAATGCCCCAGTCTCTCAAACGGTAATTTATAGTTGGTCCGCCTTGCTTCATGGATTTCAACTTCCCGGAAATAGCCTTTTTGCCCGATATGTTGTCAATTCCATCAAACTCTCCAGAGTTGACCAGCATTCCTTCCCCCACATAGGCTTCCGTCATCGTTCCTGCCTCTAATACTCTGTCCGGAGGTTGGACAACTACTACGATTTCCAGGCCGTATTTAACGGCAAACTCGAAATCTCTCTGGTCATGAGCGGGGACAGCCATGACCGCGCCGGTTCCATACTCATAAAGGACGAAATTGGCGCAATAAATCGGCATCCTTCGGCCATTCAAGGGATTTACACAATAGGCTCCAGTGAATACGCCTTCTTTTTCAGCCTCTTCTCCAACGCGACTTTGCCAATCCTGAGTCAATGATCGGTTTACAAACTCCTGAACAGCGGATTCCTGAGTAGTTCCTTTGGAAAGCGACAGACAGAGAGGATGTTCAGGCGCAAGGCTCATAAAAGTCGCGCCGTAAAGGGTGTCCGGCCTGGTGGTAAAGACCTCAATTGACTGATTCGAATTTTCCAGATTAAAGAGAATTCTGGCTCCCTCACTCCGGCCGATCCAGTTCCTCTGCATTGTCAGGACCCTCTCTGGCCAGCCGGTTAAACGATCGCACCATTCCAAAAGCTCATCTGCATATTCGGTAATCTTGAAAAACCAACCATCCTGCTCTCTTTGGATCACCGGTTCTCCACATCTCCAGCAGAGCCCGTCTTCCACCTGTTCATTGGCGAGGACAGTGGCGCATGTCCCGCAATAATTGACAATCGATTTCTTTCTATAAACAAGACCTTTTTCCAACATCCTAACAAAAAGCCATTGTTCCCATTTGTAGTAATCCGGATGGCATGTGGCGATTTCACGGTCCCAGTCATAAGAGAATCCCATACGCTTCAATTGACGTCGCATCTCATTAATGTTGTTTTTTGTCCAGATCGCTGGATGGGACCTGTTTTTTATAGCGGCGTTTTCAGCAGGCATTCCGAATGCGTCCCAACCCATAGGATGGAGCACATTCAAACCAGTCATCATCTTGTACCGGGCCACAACGTCTCCAATCGAGTAATTCCTGACGTGGCCCATATGAATTCTTCCCGATGGATACGGAAACATTTCCAGTAAATAGTATTTTTCCTTGGATGGATCGAGCTGAACCTTGAAAATATTCTCTTTTACCCAAAAGTCCTGCCATTTCTTTTCGATGACTTCGGGGTTGTATTTCGTTTCCATGTTTCCTCCACAATTGGCCGAATCAACAATTAACCTTTTCTTCTAACATATCGGGTAGGGCGGCTTCAACTTCAGTTATGCGCTTTGTTGTGGTCGCAGGCTCCCTGCCGTAATTCAATTCTTTTGTTTGGAATACTATAGCACGACCCCCATTAATGAAGCTCATTTTTCAATTAAGCAGTATGAGTAAAAAAGGATCTTTAAAAGAATCTTACTTGGGGAAAATCATCACGTTGATCCTGTTGGTCGTACGTAGGAATTAGAAGAAGGCAATTGGGGGGGCTATTAGGTTGGTTCTGACGCCGGTAGTCAGTTTAGTTTCTGATGGAGACACTCGTTTGGGCTTCGGAAAAAGGGCCAGAGTTTTCATCATGGATATAGTTCCGGTCTAAGTGTTCGGGCCTCATTAACAAAAGGCGCCGGAGCAGCATTGAAGGACTAATCATTGACGTAGAGTCGCTGTGGAGATGTCTTTTGCAGCAAGTATCTCGATGAGCCGCTCTTTAGCTCTTGAGGCGCTACCCCCTCTGAATTTGTAATTGGTGACGCTGTGGATTTGATGAAGAAGTTGGGGCCGTAAAAAAAGTAGCGTTAAGCCCCTCTTCAAGCAGACCTAACGCACACAAGTTATTCTGTTTTCACCTGCCAGATGATCCTTTAACGAAATTTGCTCCACGACGCTTGGAGTTTCTTATTCTTTCAAGAGATTCCCTGGCGTTTTCCATGGTCTCTACGACATCATGTTTGCCTACTTCCGAATTGGCTAAAGCGAGGATCTGATCTGTCAAGGACTTGGATTCTGGAGTCTTATGAAGCTTTTTTCTGCTTTTGTTCATCAATTATTCCTTTGGAATAGTTTATAACTTCCTAGCTAGAACTTCCTTCACCGCTGAACTCTTGTCAAGGGGAATCCTCGGGAACCGCCGTCCGGAAACTGCCGGCATCCAAACAAAATGGCTTCGATGAAACTCTTGAGGATGGGCTATCCTCTCTGTCCAAAACAGCCTGCGGTATTTTGACTTGACTGGCCGGTCAAATACGAATTAATGTTACGGAAGGTCCACAATGCACACACTAATGAAGAGGGAGATCTATGAATCGGGAAGTATCTTTAAGCCCTGAAGGTGAAGTTTTCTATCTTCCCAATGAAGATGATTACGCTGCAGAGTTTCTCCGTCTAAAGAATCTGGCGGATACCCATCGGAGCCAGGGTCGAGAAATAGTTGTCGTCATGGGCATAGGATTTGTAGGGGCGGTGATGGCCGCGGTTGTCGCTGATTCTACTGATGACTCGGGCAATCCCGGAAAATTCGTCATCGGCATGCAAAGGCCCAGCGCCCGCAGCTTCTGGAAAATCCCCCTCATGAATCGAGGTGTCGCTCCGGTTAAGTCTGAAGACCCGGAAGTCCCTGCCATGATCAAGAGATGCGTGGTGGACAAGGGAACCTTAACAGCGTCATTTACCTATCAGGCTTTAAGTCTGGCTGATGTGGTAGTGGTAGACGTGCAATGTGATTACATCAAGGAATCATTGAGTAATGTCAAAACCGGTTACGTTCACCTTGAAGACCTCGAAAAATCCCTTGAGATTATCGGTGAAACGATCCCGCCAACAGCGCTTACCCTCATAGAAACCACTGTTCCGCCGGGCACTACTGAACAGGTTGCGTACCCATTAATCAAAAGGGCCTTTCAGAAACGAGGCATCGAGGACGACCCATTGCTTGCCCACAGTTACGAGAGGGTTATGCCAGGGGCAAATTATGTCGCTTCCGTGAGGAATTTCTGGAGAGTTTGCAGTGGAATAAACGAAGAAGCGCGTGAAAGGGTGGTTAAGTTTCTGAGTGAAGTCATAGACACAAAGAATTTCCCCTTAACAGTTCTTGATAGACCAATTGAATCGGAAACCTCAAAAATAATCGAGAACAGCTACCGAGCAACGACACTGGCCTTCCTGAACGAATGGAGCGTATTTGCCGAACGTAACGGGGTAGACTTGGTTAAGGTGCTGGACGCCATAAAAGTTAGGCCCACTCACTCGAATATTATTTTCCCCGGGCCTGGCATCGGTGGATATTGCCTTCCAAAAGACGGCGGACTGGCTGTATGGGCGTACAAGCATCTTCTGGGATTCGAGGATGATCTTTTTAAGATAACACCGTTAGCAATAGATATAAACGACAGTAGAAGCCTGCATGTGGCAGAACTCGTTAGAGACGCCCTCCGAAACATGGGGAGATATATCGCAGCGTCCAAAGTAACTCTTTTAGGGGCTTCATACAGAGAGGATGTGGGGGACACCAGATACAGCGGCTCAGAAATTATTGTCCGCAGACTTGTCGAAATGGGCGCTGAGGTTTGTGTCCACGATCCGTATGTGGATCACTGGTGGGAATTCGAAGCTCAGGAAACATACCCCGCTCCGGGCAAAAGCCGCGGCCGGTTCTTCCGATCGCAGCAGAAGCTTACTGAACTGAAAATCGAAAAAGATATCGCAACAGCGTTAAAAGACGCTGACGTAATGATTATCGCGGTAAGACACAAGAAATTCATGAACATGGATCCTGATGAAGTGGTTCGCTACGCAGGCGGGCCATTAGCTATTATAGATTGTTTTGGGATATTGAAAGACGGGGCTATCGCTCGCTATTTTGAACTGGGCTGCGAAGTGAAGGGCCTTGGAAGGGGCCACATAAACAGAATAAAGAAACAATTTAAGCGTTAGGAAATATCGCAACCAGCTAGACCACAAAAACAGTTAGGGTGTCGGAAATAACGCTTCACGCCCGCGAATCAGTCTTCAAGACAGGGCGAACACAAGTTCATGGATCGAGGTTTAAGGTTCATGAGCGGTTTCCTTTTCGGCTCTGCGGCATACCAGATGCACAGCCTTGCATGTCCCGCATTCGGATAAATAGTGGTCCGACAATAGCCCCTGCCAATGAGCCTTTTGCTCGACTGTGAGAATCCCGGATCCCTTGCACAGTGGACAGACACTGTCCAACGCGGCTAGAACAGCTTCACGGATAAATTCAGACCTGTTTTGCATTCCCTTAAGGGCCTGACTCAGGGATTTGGGCACTTTAAATGTAATTATTTCTGGTTTATCCTGGTTCATGTCTAACTTCGTACACCGACGCCCCTAATAGTGCGCGCCTAAAATATTTCACCAAGTATTACATGTTATTACCAGCCAGTCAAGGAGGGCGTTTCACCCGCGCACGACCCGGCCTCCAAAAAGCGGGAACTCAAATTCTGCGTTCCGGTTGTAAACAACCGGGCTTTGTCAGGATCAACTGCCACAACTGATTGTAACGGGCTCGAAACGCTCCGGCGCATGAGAGGAGATAATACTCCCACATCCTTCTGAAGCGGTTGTCGTAACGTTTCGAAAGTTCCGGCCAGGCGTCCTGAAAGTTCGAATTCCAGGCCATCAAGGTCTTGTCATAGTGTGGTCCGATATTGTGCAGGTCTTCAATTACGAACAAGCCTTCAGCCGATTTGGCTATTTGGGCTATGCTCGGCAGCATTCCATTCGGAAAGATGTACTTGTTGATCCAGGAGTCCGTCTTGATCTGGGAAGAATTACCGCCGATAGTATGAAGTAAAAAAATTCCCCCATCTTTCAGACACCTGTGGACAATGCGCATAAATGTTCGGTAATTCTTGTAGCCAACGTGCTCAAACATGCCAACCGAAACGATTTTGGTGAATTCACCCGAAATTTCCCTGAAATCGGAGTTGATTATTTTTACCGGCAGACCTGAAAGTGTCTGTTTGGCGTATTTGATCTGCTGTTCTGAAATGTTGACTCCGGTAACTTTGCAACCAGTTTTCTCGGCCATGTATCTCGCAAGTCCACCCCATCCAAAGCCAATATCGAGCACATGATCTGACGGGGCGAGTTTGAGCTTGGCGATTATCAGGTCCATTTTGTTAATCTGGGCCTGTGTGAGGTCATCAGTTTCCTTGAAGTAGGCGCAACTGTACTGGTTATAAGGATCGAGAAAGGATAGGAACAGATCATTGTCGAGATTATAATGACGGTACGCTATCATCCTTGCTCTACTGACAGATTGCAGATTAAAAAGGAAGGCTCGCAAAAATGGGACAGCCAACTTCCAGGAACCGAGCGTTTTTTCCGCTATTCCCGCTTGCAAGATTCTGCTAACGAATTCGTCAAGCTGCTTGCAGTCCCACCATCCATCCATGTAGGCTTCGCCAAGACCTAAACTCTTTAGACTTAGCGCCCGGTCGTATAAATTTTCATTGTGGATTTGAATGTCGTACGGATTGATCCCGTTTATTTGAACTCCGGCGCTAGCCATAAGTTCGGTAACAATCTCTTTACTCTTGGACATACGGCCTCCCGTTGAAGCTTGAAATGAAAAGTTTCGCTGGAAACAGTTTTCTTCAAGAAAAGCGCATACGCTTGGATTAACTAGATTGTCTCATCAATGAGTGAAAAATCTCTCCTTCGATATAATGAAAAAATGTTCTCTTACCCGATGTCTGGTGTTTTACAGGGCTTAACACCTACCCGCCTCTTTCAATTGCAAGGTAGGAATACGAAAAAGAGCGAATTTCAGCCATTGAAAAGCAAATTCAAGCAAGGACAAATCGTCGTCTCGCATCAATTCAGCCTGTCCCTCAGGTAGATCAAATCTTGAAAGAAATGACGTGTTGAAAAGGAAGTCACGGAATTTCGTAAGGTTGTAACAGGCCATCATGTACATCTGCAACTGCTGGGTCGACAGTTCCACTGATCCCCTTCGGAAGCCAAGCATGTACAATTCCATGAGCAGATCGTTAACCCTGTTATACTGGTCCAAATCTTGGTCAGAAACCCATTCCTGGACATCCCAGGTCTTCGCCTGTTCGAATCCCTTGCAGTGATCTTCCTTCACCAGAAAAAAGAACTCTTCATTGAGATCGGTGGATCGGTTCTTGGAAGCCGCTCTCCCAAGAGGGTAGATACGGCAGGCGCCGGGCCGGTCTTCATACACAGAGCAACCACTCGGTAATACAAAAGGACAGAGACGTTCCTCTTCAACCTGCATTTTAAGAAAAACCTCGGGAAAGCCATGACGAGATCCAGGTTTTATGTCCGTATAGTCTTCCAGAAATTCTTCAGGGGTCTTGCGCAGTCTTTTACAGAGCCTCAAGACATCGTATGGAGTCAATGAAAGTTCAAGTTTTCTGCAACATTCCGTAAAACATGGAACACTGGGACCGCAGTAAAATTTGAAGCAGTCCTCTCGGGACATTCGATCATCCGTATTCAATGATATTCCAGGGTCTGATGATCCATCTTTGGTCATATAATCTCCATTATTCTTTAATCTAATATACTCCTAGTCCTGACGGAACCCCTTTTTCTGAAGAAATTCCGCAAAATCGAGAAGAGAAGAAAAAACAGGCGCACTATCTGATGGTTCTCGAACGGAAGATATCTTCACCGGTCTCACCCCAGCGGTTCTTGCGGCTTCAACGTCAGAAAGGGAGTCGCCGACCATGAAGGACTCCGCGAGATCAATGCCCAAGTCGCGCTCCGCAGCCAATATCATTCCAGGGGCAGGTTTCCGACAATTACAATAATCTGTTTTATCATGGGGACAATGGTAGAGTCCGTCCAATTCCAGCCCATCGTTTCTGAACAGAGACCTCATAAAATCGTGTACAGCCGAGAGATCATCCTCAGTCATGAGCCCTCTTGCTATCCCTCGCTGATTCGTAACAATTACAATTACATATCCTAATCCCTTAAAAATCTTCAAAGCTGAAGGCACTCCGGGTAAAAGCTCAAACTCGCCGGAATTCCGAACGTAGTTGTCCTCAGGGAGTTTTCGGTTGATTACCCCGTCCCGGTCCAAAAAAATCGCTTTTCTTAACATGTTGTCGTCTAGTCTCCGACGCCTTAACCAGTCTTTCGGAGTGCGCAGCCGAAAGGCCGCGCGGTCCAGGCTATTTTATCACAAACCGCCGCCAAAAAGGTTAACGAGAAGAAATCCTAACATCACTTCTAACCGTGCCAAATCAGCGGCATAACATTACGAGAGTTATATCTCCACATACTAAAATCTGTAAAAAACAGTAATAACTTAATGTTGTGACCGCGCGTTAGCGTAAAGTCTACTATCAGAACTAAATTTAATCTGAATTAAATCCAATTAGATAGTGTTTTAATTAGATTCTAAACACTGATAATAAAATAGCTGAGATATCAAGATGTTATTGAGTATAAACCCCATTTACAGGGCATGTTGATATTAACCACCTTAAAATTAAAACGAAAGTTTTTGCAATCATACTTAATAAATCACTTGACAGAAAATTCGTTTTGAATCATTAGGAGAATCCAGGACATTCAGTGAAGGAGGGAGGGCATGCTTACAATGAAGCGCCTGAAGGTATTGGTTTGTCAAATAATATTGGTTTGTGTCGCAACAACCGTGACCTGGGGTTACACGGGATCGGATATCTCCGGCCCGGGAGTTCAGGGGGACGCTCTTTCTGCAGACCCGACTTATCAAAATAGGTCGGTTCCAAAGCAGCAGACGTACCCGGCTCAACCTCAAACCGGCTCTTCTTACACCTCTCGTGGGCATAGGGGATCTGTTCGTTCAAATCCCAGCTATCCCGCCTACCGTGGGTATGAGCCGATTGTGTCACCAACACCACCTGTATGTGGGCCTCAAGGCTGCCCTGTGCCAGGAGTGGCTGCAGGAAATCCCGCCGCTGTACCTGCGCCCGGGATGTTTGGTCTGTTTTCCCAGCAAGGTATGGGATTCGGACCTTGCGGAGGCGCATTTTTGCCTCACGTGGGCGCCAAACAGTTTCAGGTGAGCGCCCAGGTTTGGTACCCGACTCTGTACCGAAGTGACACCATTTGGGGTACCTCATCCGGTGGATGGGCAGGTACGCAATTAGATTTGAAAGATGATTTGGACTTGGGGCCAAATCAATATCTCGGGGTCTACGAGGGTAGATGCCAGATAAAGTGCAATTGGGGCTTGAGATTCACGTTCATGCCTATCAATTACAGGGCCAACTCCAATCCTCGAAACACCTATTTTTTCGGCAACTGGCAGTTCGGCTCCAGCTATAAACACGTTGACCGTTTGGGATAGATACATATACCGCGCCGAGTTGGTATATGACTGGTTTCACAGACCCAACGCCGTATCAAGCCTGTTCGCCGGGTATGTCATGTACGACGATAAGCTTACCATCAGCCAACTGAACGTCAGTCGGAGCCGATCGCGCACTCAGGGATTGTACACGGCAGGCGCAAGCATTGAGCGGCTTATCAGAGATATTGGCTCAGCCACAGTCAGTACCGAATGCAGATGGTCGGTGAATTTTGACAACGACCATTTCGGTTGGGATGGAGTATGGTTAGGCAGAGTATATATGCCTATGAATTGTGGACGGTATGGTTACCTGGAAGGTGGGTATAGATGGTACGTGTTGGAGACTAGTCAACCTACCGACTATGACAAAATGAATTTGGCAGGGCCGACCGCTGGGATTGGTTTGATATTCTAAGGTTTCAGCCAACGAGGACGCCGGGTTCCGTCACCCTCCAAACGACGGATGGATGATTTCGACTCGGTCTCCCTCGTTAATGAAACGACTCGCAAAATCGTGTCTATGAATGAATTGACCGTTAAGCTCGACTATCACCCCAGGGTCATCTTCCTGGAGTGTTTCAAGAAGAATCTGGATAGTGAGAGTCGCGCCTTCAAAGTCTTCAGGGTATCCGTTCAATATGAATTTCAGGCTACCGTCCATGATTAACGTTAGTCTCCCACGAGCTCGGCGCTTTTATCAGATAATCCGGGCCCCCTCGTGGCTTCTGAGTGTCCTCCGGATTTGATTCTTTAGAGTTATGTCACTGCATTCTTCAAAACAACCAAACACGAAAGCCGGATGTAGAAATAAATCGTTATTCTGCTCCGGCTTTCGAATTCTAGAGAATTTGTCGCCTCAGACGCCTTCCGATTTCTTCTTCAAAGCCATAAACAATCTCTCTGATGTCACGGGGAGTTCGTTAACCCTGACGCCGGTCGCATCATAAATTGCATTGAGAATGGCCGGTATGGTGGGCATTATCGCCCCTTCTCCAACTTCTTTGGCGCCATAAGGGCCATTGGGCTCATTTGATTCGACAATGATCGATTTTACATTCGGCATATCGAGCGCTGTCGGAATTTTGTATTCACCAAGCGATGGATTAATGACTCTACCTCTGGAGTCGAACTTGACTTCTTCGAAGAGACATTCCCCAAGCCCCATAGAAAGTGAGCCTTGCATCTGGCCTTCAACGGACATCTTGTTTATAGCCAGCCCGCAATCATGCGCATCCGTCATATTGTCAACCGTTATCTGGCCGGTTTCCAGGTCCACCGAAACTTCAACTATCTGGGCCGAGCATCCGTAAGCCGGTGATGTGCCCACTGCCGCTCCCTTGTATGATCCGCCAAGTCTGGGTGGTTTGTATTTACCTGTTCCAACCAGTGTGCCGGATTTCAGATAAGCCACTCTTGCGGCTTCCCTGAATGTTAGGTATTCTCCAAAGGGAGGGTCTGTCCAGCCTCTGTGCTCCTTTATGTAACTGGATCTTATCTTTTCAAAATTGCCCGGAGCGCCGTCAAACTTTACGATTCCGTCCACAAAAGTTATGGCTGCTTTGTCGACATTCATTTCTTCCGCGAGAAAACCGGCAATTTTATCTCTTAACTCTTCGGCGGCTTCCTTTGTCGCATGGCCTGTCATCAGAGTCTGCCTGCTGGAATATGCGCCCAGGTCCACGCTGTAATCAGTGTCTCCAGAAAAGACATGAACATTGTCCAGAGGGATTCCCAATGTTTCGGCCGCAATCATTGCCATGGCCGTATCTGAGCCCTGGCCAATTTCAGCCGAACCGGTAAGGAGATTTGCCACTCCACCGTCTTCACTCATTTTTATCACGACCGTTGAATGGTAAGTGTCTGATCTGTATATAGGGTAGCCGGCGCCGGAGACAAAGAATCCGCAGGCCATTCCAATCCCTTTGCCTTTGGGTAGCTTTCCCTTCTTGTTATTCCAGTCACTTCCCTCTCGAATGGCTTCGATACACTCCTTCATTCCGAGACTTGACATATCCAGCTCGTTCACTGTCATGTCGCCGGCGGTCATGATATTTTTTAGACGCATTTCCACCGGATCCAAGCCGAGCTTTTCAGCCGTCATGTCTATCAGTTGTTCAAAACAAGCCCTGTGAGCCACGCCCCCGTGGCCGCGCTGGGCTCCACATGCAGGCTTGTTGGTGTACGCGCGATGGCCGTCATATTTCATGGCCTTTAACTTGTAAGGCCCTCCCAGGAGCGAACCCGAGTAATAAACGGTCGCTATGCCGAAGCTCGTATACGCTCCGCCGTCGAGCACCGCCTTATTCTTTAAAGCCACCATTGTTCCGTCATTCATGACGCCAAGAGACATCTCGGCGTAAAACTGGTGCCTGGCTCGACTGTGCAAAAAGACCTGCTCTCTCGAATAGGTCATTTTGACCGGTTTTCCGGTGATCTTGGAAAGGAGCCCGCAACTCATTTCAAGTGGAGTAGCCTCGCATTTTGGTCCGAAACCTCCACCAACATAAGGTTTGATAACTCGAACGTTTCCCACCGGGATCTGCAATGTCATGGCAACGGTACGCATTACATAATGGGGAACCTGTGTGGAGGTATACAATGTTAGCCGTCCCGCATGATCAAATACCGCCACACACGAATGAGGCTCGATAAACGCAGCGTCCTGACGCTTGTTGAGAAAAGTATGGTCCACTACAAGATCGCATGACTTGAGCGCAGCCTCGGTGTCTCCAAACTCCTGATGAACCTCGGCGTTGATATTTCCCGGAAATTCATCGTGTATTTGAGGGGCTCCTTCTTTCGTCGCCTCGAACATGTCAAAGACCGCAGGAATTTCCTCAAAATCCACTTTTATAAGCGACAGCGCTTCCTGGGCTGTTTCCAGATCCACTGCCGCCACTGCCGCAATTTCATCACCCACATAACGAACTTTATCATGAGCGAATAGCGTTTCATCATATCTGGCGGGAGATACGCCGTATCTGATCAACCCGGCCTCTTTTGATGTGACTACGTTTTTTACGCCCGGAAGTTTTTTGGCCTTTGATGTATCAATGTGCAGGATTCGGGCATGCGCTACGGGACTTTGCAATATTGCGGCGTAAAGCATTCCCGGCATGTAGAAGTCATCAGCGTACTTGGCCTGGCCTGTCGCCTTGGCTGCCGCGTCAACCCTCGGGGCTCTGGTGTTTAGAACTCTATAATTGCCCATATTACGCCTCCTCTCCTCCTCTGATGACTTTCGCAGCTTCATCGACGGCCTGAACAATTTTCTGGTATCCCGTGCATCGGCATAGATTTCCTGAAATAGCGGTTCTTATTTCCAGTTCCGATGGGTTGGGTTTCTCATCAAGTAGAGCCTTGGCGGACAAAATCATCCCCGGAGTGCAAAAACCGCATTGGATCGCTCCTTTGTCCACAAAAGCCTGCTGCAACGGATGAAGCTTTCCGTTTTCCGCAAGCCCCTCTATGGTCAATATATCGGTTCCATCCGCCTGGATGGCGAGCACGAGGCATGAATTTACTGCCTTTCCATCCATGAGGACAGTGCATGCGCCACAATCTCCGAGGCCGCAACCGTGCTTGGTCCCTGTCAGACCCATATCATCTCTCAAAAATTGAACTAACGTCTGGTTGGTAGAAACAGCCGATTCGACAGGTTCACCGTTTATAGTAAGCTGAATTGTTTTCTTCATTGTTCGTTCTCCGGAGAAACGGGATTCCTTGATAAAGAAAATCTCGTAAAATTAAATCTGCCCGTATGGAGCTGTGATCGACAGGCTCGGGACCAACTGATTATGGTTTCCACGCGATCGCCCGCTGATATGCCTGGTTCAGCGCTCTGGATGTCAGTGTCTCAATCATGAGGCACCTGTATTCCATTGTTCCTCTGTGGTCTGTTATTGGTTGGCACATTCCCACACCGATCGCTCCAGCCTCAAGGAACACCTGTTCAGAAGGTTGGCGCCCGATAAGGAATTCTTCCGCCGCAAGCGCTCGGACTGGCGTTGGGGCCACAGCTCCCAGAGCGATTTTGACGTCGACTATTGGACCCGTTGGTTCCTGAAGAGTCAACATCACAGCGACATTAACCATCGATATTTCGAGTGTTTTACGAGCGCCAAGTTTAATGTAGGCGCCTCCGCTCCAGGGGGCGGGTCTCTCCATGAATATGCTTACCAGGAGTTCATTGGGCTCAATGACACTTTCCCCAGGTCCGACAAAAAACTCTCCGACAAGTATCTCCCGCTCCGATGTAGCGCTTTTCAGCTTCAAGACAGCGTCAAGAACCATGAGCGCTGGCGGAAGATCCGCAGCAGGCCTGGCGTTAACAATGTTACCGCCCAATGTGGCTCGATTCCGGACCACGGGAGCCCCAAGCCTGCCGGCCGCCAGGGCAACGGGTGTAAATCTGTCCGAAATCAGTTCGTTTTTGGATAAATCAGCGGCAGTGACAAAAGGACCAACGGTAACGCCGTGATTTTCCCGCGGGATGATCGTGTCAAGCCCTGGAATTCTTCGCAATGATATCAGGTGACTCGGCTTTTCAACTTTTAGTTTCATCCGAACCAGGAGATCAGTCCCTCCAGCCAGGATCCTTGCGTTTCCTCCCAACTCCGAAAGTAGGCGCAATGCTTCTTCCAGCGTAGTAGGCTCATGATAATCAAACTTGGGCAGGATCATGCTCTTTTCCTCCCGTAAAATTAGGAATAATTTGTTAAAGATCAAAAAAACAGGCTATATCAAAATAATAACAGGAAACACCTTATTAGGGATTGGGAACGCCATTTGAATGAGTCGCGCTCAGCGCGACGGAATTAACGGTCAAAACTTTGTCAACGTTTTGAATTGTAACGTTTCAATATTTTACGCGCTACACGACGGTAATAGGCGCCTTCGCAAAACGCTCGACACTCCTGAGTGGAAAATTCATAAAAACAAAGTCCTGGGCACGCCTGTAAACCGGCCAAATTCTTGTCCACGAGTGGTTTTTTGACAAAGCTGGAGACAGGTATTTCAATCCGGCCCCCACAATTGTGTTCAAATACATACGCTCCCTTCGAAAAATCATCTATACAAGCTCGATAGAATCTAAAAAACAACTCAGGGTCCTGGAGAATGTGAACCAGTCTATTCCATCTCTTTTCACACTTTAAACAGACAAAATCCGCTTTGCGTAATTCTTTTCCGAAGTTTATTTCACTATCATCCCTGGCGGAAGCGGTTTCTTCAACAATCGCCTGTATTCCGAATCTTTCGAGTTTTTGGATCAGTTCTTTTGCGTTTGATGTCGCTTGTTCTATTTTAGCGGATTGGGAATCACTTGTCTCCGAGATAAAAGGAGGTATACGAAAATAGACCCATCCTCTGTAGCCTCCGAAAGGGGTTCCATCCGCCGGCCGATTGCACGCCATAACTCCTTTCGCAATCTGCGTGTCAACAGGGGCGACGATGTGATAGGAGGAGCCATCAGGGGCTATCCCTATCCAACCTTCATTACCTGATTGAAAACTGAGCGTAGCTCTCAAGATATCGCCGAATTTTATTCTAAGTGTCATTGAAAAAGGAACGTTCCGTATTCAGAACTCTCCCACATTAAAATAATCCCTACCTTAAGATGGTGTCAAGCTATAAAACGTTACGATAATTCCGTTGACAAGATGCGCTCAAAAAGGTAAAAAATGTCGATATAGTTCATAATAATGAACATATTCACGTATGAAAACATTACTCAGCAATTAACATGGGGCCTCGGTATGAATTCGAAGCAAAAAGCTGTTTCAGTATCTTATTCGGCGCCAATTGTTTCAAAAGCCATGCGTGTCTTAAAAATGATACTTTTTGAACCCGAGAATCCAGGAATAAGTGAAATCGCTTCCAAACTCAAGCTGGCCAAGTCCACCACCCACGGAATACTCGCCGCTCTGGAAGAAACCGGGTGGGTTTTGCGGGACCCAATTACACGAAAATATACTTGCGGATTTACAACAAGAAAAATAGCCGAAATAGCTACTGTGAGGATCCCTCTGGTTGACATCGCCAGACCTTATCTTGAGACCCTGAGTATGCGACTTAATGAGGATGTTTTCCTCGGAATGTGTGGAGGATCGAATTTACTGATTCTTTACCAGGTTGAATCAGCCAAGGAGCTACGGATAACGGCTAGACCGGGGACGCGTCTTTCACTCTTTGCAGGCGCCGTCGGGAAAATTTTTCTTGCGTATCATGACCCTGATGATCTTCGAGAGATCTTGAGCAAAAATCCTATCCCGAATTTCACGCCCTATTCGGTAACAGACCCTGTATTGTACGCTGAACAACTCAATGAAATCAGGGAAAGAGGAATAGCCTTCGATCATGAAGAATATCTTATGAATGTTTCCGCAATAGCGGCTCCTATATTTCATGGAAAGAAAAACCGCAGACGCATGGTCGCCGGTTTCTGGCTTGTAGGCCTGGACTTGGCTCAATCTTCCGAGAAGATGGAAATGGCGAAAACCTTGGCGCTGGAGACCAGCGAAGCGATATCCAGAGCGATAAGCTAAAATAAATCCTTCTACCCAGGGGGAAATACTCAGAGATCAGCGGCAATCGGCAAGGAAGTTTTTTTCTATAAAGTCAGCTAATCGGGCCGGGTCATTAAGATCAAATATCGGGACACCGACGGGGGCCGTTTCAGGATCTCCAGCAATCGCAATCAGGTTGTCATCTTCCGAGCACAGTAACTCCCTGCGCATCTCGCTTCTGAATACCTCTATTTTGGGTAGGCTCTCTCGCTTGAAGCCTTCGGTCAGGACAATGTCCACATCTTTGATGAATTTGTCGCGTAACTCAGTCAATGTATGATCGTGGTCTGAATCTCGAACCATGGCTATCTTTGAAGGTGATGATATCAAGGTAATCGTGGCCCCGGCTTTTTTGTGACGCCAGGAGTCTTTCCCCTCATGATCTATTTCAAAAGAATGGGCGTCATGTTTGATCGAACCGACTTTATATCCTCTATTAGAAAGTTCTCGTATCAATTTTTCAAGTAATGTTGTTTTGCCGGAATCTGATTTACCTACGACAGAGATAATTGGAATCATATAATGGCCCTTTCAGAGTCCTGAATTGTCGCTCACTCATTTTGGTCGGTTCAGGATCATTTGGTATATCGGTTGATAAATCAATAACCAGGTGATAATCATAATCTTCTAAAGAACGAATGGCCTTAACGACGGTATCATCGATGATTAACCTGGATCAAGAGAGAATGTAGTTGGAGACAGCCATGTCAATAAAAGAAGAAGTTTTTCAATTGGCGAAAATCACTCATGAAGCGGCAGCGGACGCTGCTAGACTTTCAATGTCGCTCAAGAGTTCAATATTGAATGACGTAGCCGCAAAGATAAAATCTCAAAAAGAAACCTTGCAACAAGAAAACCTGAAAGACGTCGAGTCAGCAAGAAGCATCGGTTTGTCCGCAGCTATGATAGATCGTCTTACACTCTCGGACAAAGTGATCGCTCAAACGGTCGATGGGCTCCAGGAAATTGCCGCGTTTCCAGATCCCGTTGGAGAGATCACCGGGATGTGGGTGAGACCTAACGGTATGAGAGTCGGTAAGATGAGGATTCCTCTAGGCGTTGTCGGTATTATCTATGAATCGAGACCCAATGTGACCGCCGACGCTGCAGCGCTTTGTCTCAAAGCTGGGAACGCCGTCATTCTTCGAGGTGGATCTGAGGCCTTTCATTCAAATTTAGCCATCGTGAAGATCTTCAAGGAGACACTGAAAGAATCAGGCGTCAACCCGAATGTGGTGAATTTAATGCCGACAACTGATAGGGAAGCCATCACCCATTTGTTAAAGCTCGAAGAATTTATAGATCTCATAATACCCAGAGGTGGTGAAGAACTAATAAGGTTCGTTTCTCAAAATTCAAGGATTCCTGTAATCAAGCATTATAAGGGTGTTTGCCACCTATACGTGGATCAATTCGCCGATCAGGAGATGGCGGTCAAGATCGCTGTGAACGCCAAGGCGCAAAGACCCGGAGTTTGTAACTCTCTGGAAACAATGCTTGTTCATGAAGCAATTGCTTCGGAATTTCTACCAAGGGTGTCTGCTGAATTCAAGAAAGCCACCGTCGAACTAAGAGGGTGTCCAGACAGCAAGGCCATCGTGGAATGGATGGTCCCCGCCACTGAAGAAGATTGGTACGCGGAATATCTCGATCTTATTCTCGCTGTAAAAGTCGTAAAGGACATGGATGAAGCAATAAGGCACATAACCAAATACGGCTCATTGCACACAGAAGCCATTGTTACCAAAGATTATGATTCAGCTCAGAAATTTCTGAGAGAAGTCAATTCTTCGACAGTGTTGGTAAACGCGTCCACAAGGATGAGTGACGGTTATGTGTTTGGGCTTGGGAGCGGAAATAGGTATAAGCACTACAAAAATTCACGCTTATGGGCCTATGGGAGTCCAGGACTTAACCACGACAAAATTTATAGTGCTTGGAGAAGGGCAAATCCGGGAGTGATCAATTTTAACTGATCTTTAGTCTGGTATTTTAAGCCTTTGGCAGCTTTGTGGGATCAGCAGTATTTCGAGGTAACGAATTGACAGAGATTCGCAGCACAATTGATATCATGATGGAACGAACCAGGGGCATGCTCCTGTCCGATGAAGAAAAAAAACGTCTAAAAAATGAAGAACTTCAGAAAAAAGCCAAAGGCTACGCCCTGAAGTTTCTTGAACCATCAGTTTCTAGCCAGGCTGCGCTTTCCAGCTTAAATGAGGAGTCTCAGGAAGACAGGTATCTTCTCGAAAAGCTGGTTTGGAAGGAAATTGTCGCCAGGATCTCGACTGAAGCAGAAGTGAACACTCTCTTTGAGAGATTCGAAGAGTGGCCTTTCGCCAATTCTAAAAAATCAGAAATTGAGAGCTTTAGAACGACGTTCAAGAATCAGGTGAAAAACAAGAACAAGGATAAAAAGGCCATTCTTGAACGCGAAAAAAAGAAACTGGCTGATGCAGGGATTTCCGGTTCAGCGGTTGTACCAAAATTTTCCAAAGAAATGGAAGCCGCTGGCCTTTCGGAACTGATCGAACAGTTCCGAAAGACGCTGTCATAAACTGGGTGAAATAACCTTAAAGACCTACTGATTATCGTTTTTGAAAGATCGCATTTTTTAAATGCCTAAAGACCCCTCAAAAACTTGGCGCCAACATCAGGAATTGTTTACTTCAAGATCATTTCCCAGGTAAGCTCGACGAACCCTCTCGTCTGTCATGAACTCATTCGACGGTCCACTAAACGTCACACGCCCTGTTTCAAGAAGATAAGCCCTGTCTGAAAGAGCCAAGGCCGCTATAGCGTTCTGTTCAACAAGGAGTATGGTCCGACCTTCACTTCTCATCTCCTTGATAATACGGAAAACCTCTTGAACAATTATTGGAGCTAAGCCTAAAGATGGTTCATCCAGCATCAGCAATTTTGGATCGGACATCAGGCCACGAGCTATAGCGACCATTTGTTGTTCGCCGCCCGACAGAGTCCCTGCCGATTGTTTGCGTCGGGATTTCAAAACAGGAAATCTTTGAAACACATCTTCTATTCGTTTGTTAAAGTCCACGCTCCCAATTTTGGCCGACCAAAGATAAGCTCCCATTTCGAGGTTTTCCTCGACGGTCATAGGACCAAACAGTTGACGATTTTCCGGGCACTGAACGAGTCCCTGCTTAACAAGCTTATGAGCAGGCGCCCTTGAAATGTCGACGCCACCAAAGGATATACGCCCCACCATATCGGTGTGTAAGCCCGAAATGCAGTTGAGCAAAGTGGTCTTACCCGCTCCATTGGCCCCTATAAGCGCAATGATTTCACCTGGGCTTACTTCCAGGGAAACGCCTTTGAGGGCCTCATTTCCGTGGTAATAGGCGTGCAGGTTTTCCACCTTCAACATTTACAGAGAGCCTCCAAGATACGCCGACAAAACCGCCTCGTTCTTTTGAACCTCGATTGGGCTGCCTTCGGCTATTATCGTTCCGTAGTTCAAGCACGACAACCTTGTCTGAAATGCTCATGACAACATTAATATCATGTTCAACAAGAAGGACGGTAGTTCCCCTGGAACGGATTTTCATCATAAGTCCAGCTATTTCGATGGATTCAGCCCGGTTCAACCCTGCGACAGGTTCATCAAGTAATACAAGTTCAGGTTCAGACACAATGGCCCGGGCCATTTCCAGTCGCTTTTGCTCGCCAAACGATAGTTGGCCCGCAGGTAAATCGGCTTCCTGTTCCAAACCGAAGAATGACAAGGCTTCCATAGCCTTTTCACGAATAAGTTTTTCTTCGCGCCAGTACGATGGGGGATGTAACATCGAAATGAAGAATTCATTGTGGGATATGGAGTGCGCTCCCACCATCACATTTTCCAGGACAGTTATGTTATCGAATATTTGCAGATTCTGAAAAGTTCTGGCCATACCCATTGCAGCTATTTGATAGGGGTTCAATCCCTCGATCCGATTGTTCCGAAAAACAATTTTGCCCCTGTTGGGTCTGTAAACTCCATAGATCAGATTGATCGTTGTAGTCTTGCCTGCTCCGTTTGGACCGATCAAAGAAGTGATGCTCCCCTTTTGAACTTCAAATGTTACTTCCGAGGCAGCCGCAATCCCTCCGAAGCTCTTGGCGATATCGTATATCCCCAGGATAGTTTCATTTGGTCCTTCATGCCTTGTGGTAAAAGAGAGATCCGAAAGCGGAATTGCGTTTTCGCTTTTTATGTCAGGTTCATTTAAGGAATCATCAGGTATGTTCTTATTTCTTTGCCGTCTATTTTTTCTGTAAATATTCAGTTTCTGTAAAATTCCAGGAATGAGCCCCTCTGGAGTTAGAATCAGAATCACAACGAGGATAAGTCCGTAAAATATATCCTTATACTCATCAAAAGAACTTAGAATGTTCGGCAGAGAGGTAAGAAAAGCAGAGCCGAAGAGCCCGCCCCATATACTGCCCATCCCGCCAACTATTACCATGGTCACCAATTCTACAGAGAAGAAAATATCAAAAGTCTTTGGACTTACGAAGGATAAATAGTGGGCGTAAAGACTTCCAGCCACAGAAGCGAAGACAGCGCTAAGAACGAACATTTTGACTTTATATTTGTTAGTGGGAACTCCCATACAGTTGGCCGCGGATTCGCCGGAATACAGGGCTCTTAATCCTCTCCCAACTCGAGACTTCGAAAGATTCAGGCCGAGGACAATTCCTATGAAAGCCATTGACCAGATCAAGAAGTACATCTTGATGTCTGAATCAAAAGCCCAGCTCCCTATTGCCAGAGGAGGGACGCCGGGGAAACCCGAAGGCCCACCTGTAACCGAATCGCATTGCACTATTATTATGTTTGTTATCAGGTTGAACCCGAGCGTCGCCATGACCAGATAGTGGCCGTGAAGCTTGAGCGTTGGGATTCCAATGAAAAGGGCTATCGTGGCGGTGATTAGAGCTGCTAGAACGAGGGCCAGCCATGGAGAGACACCGTACGTCACCGTAAGAATTGCTGACGCGTACGCTCCAATGCCATAAAATGCCGCATGCCCAAGTGAGACTTGTCCGGCATAACCGATCAACAGGGTTAGCCCAACCACAATGATCGTGTTAAGACCTATGATATTGGCTACATTTAGATAATACGGATTAGAGAGCAGTAAGGGAAAAAGAACTATAAAGACAGCAAGAATAAGCGGGCCAAAGAGCGATCTGCCACCGAATGATCTGATCCGCATCTAAAGTCGCTCCGTATTGCCATGACCCAGTATCCCGCTTGGTCTAACAAAAAGCACTAGGAGGAGTATACCGAATGATATGACATCCTTGTAGGTTGACGAAACAACGCCTGCCCCGACTGATTCCAGCACGCCCAAAAGAAGCCCCCCAACCACTGCCCCAAGACTGTTCCCGTAGCCGCCCAGGACGGCAGCGGCAAAACCCTTTAGTCCCAGCATAACGCCGATATCATATGAAAGAGTTGTTATGGGAACGATGATTATTCCGGCGACCGCTCCAAGCGCACCGCTGAACGCAAAAGAAAGCATAACCATGGAATTGACGTTCACGCCCATCAACAAGGCAGCTCTAGGGTTACAGGAAGCAGCTCTCATGGCCTTCCCCAACCTGGTTCGGCTGAAAAAATATTGAAGCCCTATCACTGACAAGAATGTTATGCCAAAAATCCAAAGATTTTGCGGCATAAGTGTGGCCCCAGCAAAGTTTATAGGCGTGTCGCCTGAAAAAGGAGGCAGTCCCATCTGGTTCTTTCCCCACAATATTTTGAACACACCCCTGAGAAAAATGGAAACCCCTATAGTAATAAAGACAAGGATGACAATACTGCGAGATCTTGCCGGACGAATGGCCACTCGCTCCACCAGAGCCCCGACGACTGTGACCGCCAGGACAGACAGTGGAAAGGCCACAATCAACGGCGCTTTAAGGCTCAACAGTAGTGAATAAATGACCAATCCACCTAGTGAGACAAAATCACCCTGGGTGAAATTAACAATTCCTGTCGCGTTATGAATAATGCAAAATCCCAAGGCGATTAGGGCATAAATGCTTCCGGTTGTTAAACCGGCGACTATGAATTGGGCCAGGTGGTCCGTCATTGGCCTCCCCAGTTTGATCCAAATCTTCGGCGAAAGGCGGAAATCTACCGTCTGGAAAAGTTCAAACTCTAATATCCGGCCGAAGTCCGCTATCGCTGTTTCTCAGCGTTTCAAGCACATATGTCAATCAGTGTGATGAGAAAATTTTTGTCATGGTCATATTTCTTAGATCTTTAATCTTGTATACAGTATACTAAGGTCGGTCGTCAATCCATTATGCGTTGCTCTCAACCATAGGTTGGCATATTCCGCTTTTTACCGTTTAATTTGAATTCCCCCGGCGCGGTCCACGGTGTCCTGTCTGACATACAGGACGGAGAATTCATCACACCTGCGCTTGGGGAAATGACGGAAAACATTTAACGGTAAAACGCGGGGCCGAGAATCCACGAAATGTGGTGGACGCTGGACGATTCACGAATATCAAGGAGGAATGATACATGCGCGCGTTTGTGCTAGGAGGAGCCGGTGGTATGGGTCAGGGTGTCGCCCGGGACCTGATTAAACAACAACAGATCTCGGCCGTTGTCCTGGGAGATTTATTCCCGGACTCGGAACGATTGGCGCCGAAATTACGCCAAAGCGAAAAAGTTAATCTGATCAAGATGGATGTGAATGATCATGCAGCGTATGGTTAGCGCCTTCAAGAATGTTGATGTGGTGATTAACTGCGCCGGCCCCTTTTACAAGACGGCTGTTCCCGTCGCCAGGGCGGCTGTTGAGGCAAAGGTAAACTACATTGATATATGTGACGATTATGAAGGAACGGAGGTTCTTTTTAACTCTGAGATAGACGGACTCGCCAGAAAAGCGGGCATCACCGTTCTCACCGGTATGGGCTCGGACCCCGGAACTAACAACGTTCTTGTGAAGTGGTACGCAGACCATTTGGACAGTGTTGAGGATATTTATCTCTACTGGGTAGTGAGTATTGCCGAACTTGCAGGAGCCGCGTGGGACCACAGCCTTCATATGACCCTTGGGAAGATACCCCAATATATGAATGGCGAACTGGTCCAGGTGGAAGGCGGCGCGGGAGAAGTGACCGCTGACTTTCTGGAGCCCCTCGGTACCTGCAATCTCCGGTACGTTGGCCATCCCCAGCCATTGACCATCCCAAAATACATCAAAGGCGTGAAGAACGTGATAATCAAAGGCGCTCTTATTCCCCTATGGGTGGATGAGCTGATAAAGCAACAGAAAGACACTGGCTTCTTGGGGACAGAATCCATTGATGTGAAAGGCGCCAAGGTAACGCCCTATGATCTTGCGCTGAAACTTTGGAAAACCATTCCTGAAGGACGAGACAACGGACCTCAATCCTCGGGGCTCAAGGTCATTGTTAAAGGACAAAGAGATGGCGCCAACGTTACGTACACCGCTGACATGGTCGGAAGAATGGCTCCAGGGACCGGCCTTCCCGCATCCATCGCAGCGCTTATGATGAATGAAGGTAAGGTTACCGAAAAAGGGGTGGTCGCCCCTGAAGGCTGCATCGATCCGGCGATATTTCTTGCGGCGTTCTTAAAAAGAGGCGCAAGAATCCATCAGTCGGAAACCATTTCGTCGCTGGTTCATGTCTAGCGCAGGACAGGAGACTTCCCATGAAAGAGATAAGCAAACTCAACATAACGAATAGCCGAAAACTGTTTGAAGAAGCAACCGAACTTATACCCGGAGGCGTTTCTGGGCGCGAGAAAGCCAGCCGACTTTATCGAAGGAGAATACCCGATCTTTCTGGAAAGCGGCAAAGGTTGCCGGCTGACCGACGTCGATGGCAACGAGTTTATTGATTTCCTTTGCGGTTACGGCCCAATCATCCTGGGTTATCGCGAAGAAGAAGTAGATGAGGCGGTTTACAGGCAGATAAGTGAGAAAGGATTCTGCTTCACCCTGACACAGAAATACCAGAATCTGCTTGCCAGGAAGTTGACTGAACTTGTGCCTTCTTCTGAGCGGAGCATCTTCTTGAAGACAGGTTCTGACGCCACTACAGCGAGTATTCGTATTGCGAGGGCATATACAAATAAACTCAAGGTGATGCGCTGCGGGTACCATGGCTGGCATGACTGGTGTGTGGAAATGAAAGGCGGGGTTCCATCAAAGTTCTATGAAGATGTGTTTGAATTTCAATACAATAACCTTGAGCAGCTCGCCGACCTCATGGCAAAGCACGGAGACCAGACTGCCGCCATCATCATGACGCCTTTCGGTCATCCCAACCATCAAGAGATGCAGATCCCAAAACCGGGCTTTCTTGAAGGAGTTAGAGAGATTGCCGACAGGTATGGCGCCGTGTTGGTATATGATGAAATCCGTACCGGATTCAGGCTTTCCATGGGTGGGGCGCAGAAGCTTTATGGCGTCACTCCAGACCTTAGTGTTCTTGGGAAGGCAATCGCCAATGGCTATCCTATCTCTGTTGTGACCGGGAAAAAGGATGTCATGATGTCGGCGGCTCACAAACTTTTCATCTCATCGACCTTTTTCCCGAACAGCGATGCCTTTGTCGCAGCGCTAAAGACCATAGAAATCCTCGAGCGGGACAATGTGCTGGAAAACATCTGGGAAAAAGGCGAGAGGTTCATCAAAAAAATCGGCTCATTGATAGATAGACATAATGTGGGAGCTGAACTGACCGGGGTGGCGCCCATGTTCTACATCACATTCAAGAAGGAGGATACCGGCGCATACAAAGGCAAGCGCAGGGATTTCTACACTCAGATGATCCGCAGAGGATTCTTTTTCTCTCCATTCCATCATGCGTATATCAGCTTCCGGCACACGGAACAGGACCTGGCACTGACTTTGGAGGCTATTGACAGCTCTTTGGCCGCCATAAAGCGAAACTAGGCTCCCCGCTTAAGTTCGTGGCGCTGCTGGCCTTGGAACAAGGATATGATTTCCCGGATTCTTCAGGCTTTTAGAGAAACTGGAGAAGGCTGGGAAATCATGTCCGCGACTACGCTCCAATTGAACAAATCGGCATTCGCAAAAGGGGCGTTCCTGTAAATATCCCTAATCTTCTCACGGGAGACCGGGGTAAAAAAATGGTTGACAGTGAGTTCGTGTATGACATAATTGTTGTATACTGTATACAAATCTTCGCTCGAGTCTGATTGCAGTTTTATTCGGCGAAGACCTGATTAAACGCGCTAAACATTCATGCTGGCGGGCAAACCGAGGAGATAGTGATGAAAACCTTGTACGATTTAAAAGTTCTTGCTCTGGAACAGGCGATGGTGGTGCCGTACTTGACTTATCGGTTGGCCATGGATGGCATGCAAGTTATTCGTCTCGAAAATCCAGCCCAAGGTGATCCTAATCGTATGGTAGGGGACAACGTTCTGAACGAAGAACGCATGAATTCCTATTTTCTTTGCATTAACGCGGGGAAAAAGGCTGTCACTCTGAACCTCGCTAAGCCTGAAGGACGGGAATTGCTGAAGAAGCTCATCAAGGAATTGGATGTCGATATATTTGTTACTAATCAATTACCCCGGAATTATAAAAAACTCGGCATTGATTATGAGATCCTTAAGGCCGCCAAGGAAGATATAATATGGATGGGCATTACCGGTTTCGGCCCAGACAGCGATGAAGGCGCCTACGATCCGGTTCTCCAGGCCCGGTCAGGGTTAATGGATCTCACAGGCGAGGCTGACAGGGAACCTCAGGTCCTGGGCATTCCGCTGGCAGACCTTGGCACAAGCGAACATGCGTACGGTTTGCTGATGAAGGCCATTTTCAACAGGTCAGTTACTGGGCAGGGTTGTCGGATTGATTTGTCCATGTTTGATTCTTCGGTTTCCTGGCTGGCTGTTCCCATCACGATGACGGCGTCCTTTGGAAAACATATTTCCCGCTGTGGTAACACACACGAATTTTTTGCTCCAGTTTCTGTTTATCAGACCAGGAACGGATTCATTTATCTGGCGGTGGGAAATGACCGGCAATGGAAAGCAATGGTTTCGGAGGGACTCTTCAGTTCTCTCAATAAGCCGGAATATGAGAATAACGCAGGGCGTATCAAGGATGTTACAAGCTTAAATGTCGCCTTGAACTCTATAACACGCGAACACACTTCAGAGGAGTTGCTTGCGTTTTTCACATCAATCACAGTGCCTGTAAGCAAAATTAACTCTATCTCGGAGTTGATTTCCGAACCCTCTGTTCAACGGCGGTTACTGTCGACGCTGGATCCCAAAACGAAAATGAGCCTCACTCTGACTCCGCCACCGCATATGACCTCATTTCTCGAGAGCAATAATCTCCAAATGACATTTCCCCCGCGTCTTGGAGAGCACAACGAAGAATTTTACAGAAGAGTGGGACTTTCGGACCAGAATTTGGCCAAATTGAGAGAAGATGGAGTTATCTAGTTCCAGAGGGAAACGCTCAGAATAAAGAGCGAGCCAGAGAGATATTATCATGAACATTATAGTGTTAATCAAACAAGTACCTGGCAATTCCGAAGTCAAGCTTGATCCCAAGACGGGCAACCTGATACGTGAAGGTATTGATACGATTATCAATCCCGACGATCTTCAAGCGCTTGAAACAGCAATCACTTTAAAGGAAACCCTCGGGGCCACGGTTACCGTCCTGACCATGGGACCGGTCCAGGCAATTGACGCTCTTTCCGAAGCTATAGGAATGGGCGCCGATGGAGCCATTTTGCTTTCGGATCGCGCGTTTGCCGGCGCAGACACTTGGGCGACATCTTTTACTCTTGGAAGAGCGATCCAACGAATTGAAAAATTCGATCTCATCCTGGCAGGCCGTCAGGCCATCGATGGAGACACTGCGCAAGTGGGGCCACAAGTGGCTGAATATTTGGATCTGCCTCAAGTTACCTATGTATTTGATATCGAAACAGTCGAGGCTGGGTACGTTAATGTTAAACGTCGGCTCGAAGATGGATACGAGCGTATCCAGTGTTCATTGCCCGCTCTTTTGACAATAATAGCCGGCCCAGTTAAGCCGCGCTATCCTCAGGTTTCCAGGCTGCTTTCGGCTTGCCGCGAAAAATCGCCTATTCAGGTTTGGAATGCCGCCGACATCGGCGTTACTACCGCTGAGGTAGGTATGAGTGGGTCTTTTACGCAGGTCGTCAAAACATTCGCTCCCAAGTTTGAACGTCAGAGTGAATTCCTGGAAGGCAGCGCATTTGATGTTGTTCAAAGTCTTGTAGAGCGCTTTAAACAAAACAAGCTTATCTAAACGCCTGTATATAAATTTTCTTGTCGGACAAGACTAGCGCCTTCCAAAATGACAGAGAGTTAGTTTGCAGATTGGACGAATGAACACACGAGGTAATAATGGCAGTTTGGGTCGAAATCGATCTGTGTGACGGATGCCGCCGATGTAAGAGAGAGTGTCCGTACGACGCGATAGAGCTTAAAGACGGTAAGGCGCACATAGCGGACCGGTGTACTTGTTGTGGCGCATGTTTGGAGGTATGCCACCATAAGGCCATCCACACTGATGTTCAACCAAAAACCATACCGGATTTTAGCGAATACAAGGGTGTCTGGGTATTCGCAGAACAGCGTGGAGGCCACCTCAACAGGGTGTCAGTGGAGTTGTTGGGCAAGGCCCAAGAATTGGCCAAACAGTTAAACGATAAGGTCTCGGCAGTCTTGATTGGCCACCATGTGGCCGACCTGGCCGATACCCTAATTCAGTTCGGCGCTGACATTGTGCATTTATCAGATGGAGAAATCTTTAGTGACTACCGTTCAGAGCCTTACTCATATGTCTTTGACGAACTCATTAAAGCGTACAAGCCAAGCATTCTACTAATGGGCGCCACCCATATCGGACGCGATCTCGCCCCAAGGGTTTCGAGACGCACAGGTTCAGGACTGACCGCCGATTGTACCGAACTCTCCATTGAGCCTGAGGAAGGCATCCTTTTGCAAACCAGGCCGGCCTTTGGCGGCAATGTTATGGCCACTATAGCCAATCGGTTTTCACGCCCCCAAATGGCTACCGTTAGACCTGGAGTTATGGAATTACTCCCTACTCCCGGCAAAGAAGGTGTTGTAATCGCCCACGATTCCAAAGTGACAGAAGCTCAGGTCAGGACAAGAATTTTGGAGTTTGTCAAAGAGGAATCCCCGCATGTGGATCTGTCAAAAGCCAAGATAATCGTGGCTGGTGGACGTGGCGTCAATGACTTGGCTGGATTTGGGCTTCTTCAGGAATTGGCGTCTGCGCTCGGAGCGGAAATAGCCGGTACTCGCGTTGCGGTTGAGGCTGGATGGATCTCGGCTTCTAATCAGGTGGGACAGACCGGTGTCACCGTTCGGCCAGAACTATATATTGCGTGTGGAGTGTCCGGAGCTATTCAACATCGGGCTGGAATGATGGATTCCAGGTTCATCGTGGCGATAAACAAAGATCCCTACGCTCCTATCTTTAAGGTAGCCGATTGGGGAATAGTCGGAGACGTGGTTGACATCGTCCCTGAATTGACGAAGCAGTTGCAAACGTTATGCGAGGTCATGTGTGATTAGCCCCAAATCCATGCGCTGCGTAGAAGGGTCCTTGAAATGATTAGATCAAATCCCGAAGAACTGATTCGAAAGAATATAGCCAGATTTGTCGACAATGAAATTATTCCCATTGCGCAGGAGTTGGACAACAAAGGCGAATTCCCTCGAGAAATTTTTGAAAAGTTGTCCCAGATGGGGATTTTCGGAATTCGCTATCCACGCCACAGAGGCGGCGCCGGTGGTAATACCACTTTATTCTGCATAATCTGTGAAGAAATTAGTAGGGGACTATTGAGCGTGGCCTCAATTGTAGCCATGCAAAGTTTGATGGGCACCAATTTCCTTTTCCATCACGGCACAGAGGAGATGTTTAAGGAATATTTTCTACCGGCAATGCGAGGCGAGAAAATCGGCTGTTTTTGTATGACCGAACCAGATGCGGGTTCTGATTTGGGCGCTATAACCACAAGAGCCACCGAAGTTGACGACGGGTATCTTATAAACGGAATGAAAACTTGGGTCACTGACGGACCTGAAGCCAGTTTCTACACGGTCATGTGTCAAACTGACCCAAGCAAGAGGCTCAGAGGAATCGGTTATTTCTTTATTCCCCGTGATTTTCCCGGCGTTTCGCTCAGCTCGCCATTCAAATGTCTTGGGACACGCACGACACCAATTTGTGAAGTGGCGTTCAAAGATGTTTTGATTCCAAAGGAATATCGGTTGACCCCGGAAGGTGAGGGGTTAAATGCGTTTCTTAAAATTATCGCCGAGATTCGAGCTATGACTGCTGCCCTGGCTATCGGGCTGCAGCGCGCCGCAATGGCTGATTCCATAAAGTACGCCAATGAACGGCTTGCTTCGGGTAAACCCATCGGAAAATTTCAACTCATTCAGTCCAAGGTTGCAAACATGGCCACTAATCTGGAAGCTTCCAAATTGATGACCTACAGGGCCGCCGCCATGATAGACGCGGGGCAAGAAGCATTGAAAGAAGCGACCATGGCAAAATATTTCGCTACTGAAGCTGCTTGTAGCGCAGCCGACGAGTGCACACGCATTTTCGCCGGTTATGGTTATTCTATGGAATACACTGCCCAACGTTATTTCCGGGATACACGGTTTTTGCTAAACGGCGGCGGTACCCATGAAGTGTTGCAGTGTAACATCGCTCGTTGGGTTGGAGTTTGATTCTAAATTGTGTCCCAATCCTTAAGGCGTCCCTTTGTTATTCTCAATTGATGCCTTTGAGTTAAGGGACCGAAAGATGTTTAACAAGTTGAACGAGTTAGCAAAAGCTTTAGAGCCATTGGAGGAAAGAAGATCCTCAGGCCAAATCGTTTTCGAGCGTTTGTGGCAGGCCATTACTTGTGGGGATATACCGAATGGCAGCAGAATAATCGAGAATGAAATCGCTTCACGAATGGGAGTGAGCCGTACTCCAGTTCGCGAAGCAATTCACAAACTGGAACGAGAAGGTCTTTTGGTACGGCGTCCACATGGAGGGTACGCTGTTACAGGATTGGTCAGAGAAGATATTCAGGATTCTTTTGAAATAAGGTCAGTCCTGGAAGGGTATGCGGCGAGGTTGGCGACTATCGAGCACATGTCCGAGGATTTGAAGCCTTTAGCGGATAAAATTAGTGACTTTGAAACGTGTCTTAATGCCGATGATCTGGAGTCGTTGCCTGAAATTAACACCGGATTTCACGATATGCTTTACTCGTTGAGCGGTAATCGCAGATTAATCAAGATCATCAATGACTTTAAAAATCAGTTTCTTGGTTTTAGAAAGATAATTCTCAAGGATCGGGCACTGGCCCGGATAAGCCACCAGGACCACCTCGAAATGTTGGCTATGATGCGTGAGCGGCGCGAGGAAGAAGTGGAAAAGCTGGTAAGGGAACACATTTTGAGAGGAATGGCGGCTGTCCTTGATCAATATGACGAACACCAGCTTGATCCATTGACCTAAATTCTGGTGAATGGAAGGGAATACATTATGGAATACAAAAAAAGAATACGGGTTCTTGTCGCCAAACCTGGTCTGGACGGCCACGATCGTGGAGCCAAAGTAATTGCTCTAGCCTTAAGAGACGCTGGGATGGAGGTTTTGTATTCTGGGCTTCATCAAAGCATTGAGCAGATAATTGCCACAGCGGTCCAGGAATCGGTTGATGTCATCGGTTTGAGTGTGATGACAGGGGCTCATCTGCCCATTTGCGCTCGATTGATGAAAATGTTGCAAGAGAAAGATTTGTCCGACGTTTTTGTGGTCGTTGGCGGCGTAATCCCCCAAAACGACATTCCTAAACTGGAGAAAATCGGCGTTAAAGGGGTTTTCCCAGGAGGGACCCGGTTCGAAGTAATAGTTGATTCCATTCGGGCTTTGTTTTAACGGAGGGACCAATGGGTGTTGCAAAATACATAAAAAACCAGTCAGATGGCATAGATAAGGTTATCTATCAATCGGGAATAGAAGTCAAACCGTGCTACGGGCCCAAAGATTTGGAGGACATAGGCTTCGACTATGATAAGGATTTGGGGGACCCCGGCCAATACCCATTTACACGGAACATTCACCCCCAGGGTTATCGCTCCAGGGCATGGACTACACGCCAATATACGGGTTTTGGGACGCCCCAGGACACAAATGAGCGTTTCAAATACATGATAGCTCACGGGCAGAATGGCCTGAATGTTGCCTTCGACCTACCTACACAGATGGGTTATGACTCCGATAGTCCACAATCTGAAGGTGAAGTAGGACGGGTCGGTATGGCGGTCGATTCTCTCCAGGACTTTGAGATCGCCTTTAAGGATATCCAGTTCGACAAGATAGGCTCCGGACTAACCATAAACGCTGTGGCCACTATAATGCTGGCAATGTACCAGGCCACCGCTGAGAAGTACGGCTATCCCAAAGAAAAAATCAGCGCAACACCTCAAAACGACATACTTAAAGAAATGATCGGGAGAGGGGCCTGGATTTTCCCGGTGGAGCCCAGTGTACGGCTGGTTTGCGACACTATCGAGTACTCAGTCAAGGAGCTTCCACGCTGCAATCCTGTGAGCATTTGCGGCTATCACATTCGTGAATCCGGCGCTACACCAAGTCAGGAAGTCGGTTTCGCGTTCGAGATAGCGAAGACATATATTGATAATCTTGTAGGCCGTGGTCTTGCGCCGGATGCGTTCGTGGGCCGGTTTTCTTTCAACCTGAATGTCTTCGGAAACATGTGGGAACAAATCGCTAAATTCCGTGCGGCTCGCAAACTCTGGGCAAAGCTGCTGAAGGAAGAATACGGCGTGACTGATAGGAAGAACCTGTTTTTACGAGGTCTTTTTGGCGGTGGTGGTAGTGGATTGACCAAAGAGCAGCCCGAAAACAACATCATCCGTGGCGCCTACTACGCTCTTGCGGCAGCCCTCAGCGGCGCTCAAACTACGGCGCTATGCTCTTTTGACGAAGCTTTCACGATACCAACGCCCAGGGCTGCGCTGCTGTCTCTACGCACACTGGAGATCCTGATGGAGGAGGTTGGGTTACGAGACACTGTTGACCCACTTGCGGGATCTTACTTTGTAGAAACCATCACGAAGGAGATGGAAGACAAAATTAAGGAGGAAATGCTGCGGGTCCAGAAGATAGGGGGTATGACAGACGCAATTTCCTCAGGTTACATCCAGCGTGAAGTGGCCAGGCAGGCCTATGAGTTCGAGAAAAGCCTCCAAAACGGCGAGGTCATTAAGGTCGGAGTCAACAAATATACCGAAGGGGAACAACCGGATGTTGAACTCCACGAATACGACGATTCCTGGGTTAACACACAAATTTCCAGACTGAAAGAGTTACGGCGAACGCGTGACAACCGTGAGGTCAATCGTTCATTAAAAGCCCTTGAAAAAACGGCTAAATCGGAAAACAACGTTATGCCTGCTCTGGTGGATTGTTGCCGGGCTTACGCTACGGTAGGTGAAATGACGGGCGTATTCCGGGATGTCTTTGGCGAGTGGAATGAGCCTTGCTTGTTCTAACCCGTACCCACAGGAGATTTTTGGTAGCGGCAAAGCATAGGATTTCAACAGCGAGGCGCAATTTCTTTCAGTTTAGGTCAACATTGGAGAACTCATGAAAAACAGAGCGTTCCGGTTGGGTTGTGATATTGGTGGCACATTTACCGATTTTGTGCTCGTGGACGATACAACAGGAGCTTTTTCCATATACAAATGTTTGACCACGCCGGCTGACCCTTCAGATGCTGTTGAGACTGGTATAAAGGCGCTGGAGAATCAAGCTCCGGGATTTATACCGGAAATGACAGAGATCATCCACGGCACTACACTGGTCATCAACGCCATCATTGAGAGAAAAGGCGCCCGTACCGGATTGATAACCACCAGGGGATTCAAGGACGTCTTGGAGCTTGGCCGTGAAATACGCTATGACGCATACGATATTTTTTCCGAATACCCTAAACCGCTTGTTCCCAGGGCATTACGAACTGAAGTGGATGAACGAATAGCCAGCGATGGCCATATCCTTCAACCTCTGGACCCAAATGAAGTCAAATTGGTTGTGCGGTCTCTCCTCGACGCCGGTATCGAGTCACTGGCTATATGTTTGATAAATTCATATGAAAATCCCGAACACGAAGCAATAATAAAAAACTTGGCGGAAGAGCTAGCTCCAGGATTATCTGTGTCCGCATCCTATGAAGTGCTGCCCCAAATTCGAGAGTATGAACGGACTTCCACCACTGTTACAAACGCATACGTAAAACCCATCACGGTGAAGTATCTCCATAAACTCTCCAACCGTCTGCAATCACTGGGTTTCAACGGTAAGCTGTTTATCATGCTTTCCAGTGGAGGGATCACAACAGCTTCTACCGCTGGCGAATTCCCGGTGCGGATAATTGAATCAGGCCCCACGGCGGCGGTGATAGCTTCGAAACACTACGGGCGAATGTTTGGAATCAAAGACATTTTTTGTTTTGACATGGGCGGAACTACGGCCAAATCATGTCTCATTCAAAAAGGGGAGGCCGGGTTGGTTTCCACTTTTGAAGTCGGACGTGTGCAACGTTTCAAAAAGGGGAGCGGACTGCCTATTCAGGTTCCTGTAGTTGATTTGATGGAAATTGGAGCTGGAGGGGGCAGTATTGCCCGTATCAGTAAAATGGGTCTTTTGCAGGTCGGTCCTGACAGCGCTGGGGCCGATCCGGGGCCGGCCTGCTACGGACTGGGTGGTGAAAATCCCACGGTGACGGACGCTGATTTAACACTAGGTTATCTGGACTCGAACTATTTTCTTGGTGGCGCTATGCCGCTGGATTTGAACGCCGCTCATAGAGCGATCGATGAAAAAGTAGCCAAACCACTAAATGCGACGTTGATCGAAGCGGCGTTTGGCATCCATGATCTGATTAACGAGACCATGGCGGCTGCCGCAAAAACCCATATAGCCGAAAAAGGAGGCAACCCCAACACTGTCACATTGACCGCCTTTGGTGGGGCTGGTCCGGTACATGCTTACGGGTTGGCGAAGAAAATTGGAGCCCCAAGAATAATCGTGCCTCCCTTGGCAGGCGTTGGTTCAGCCTTAGGTTTTTTCACCGCTCCTGTGGCGTTCGATCTTGTTCGGAGCCACCGGGTCGAATTAGATGAAGTGGACTTCAACAGCATCGAAAAGCTTTTCACAGATTTGGAAGAGGAGGCTTCGGCTATCCTGAAACAAAGCGGCGCCGTGGACGGTATCAAGTTTGATCGCTCCACTGATATGCGATTTGTGGGACAGGGAGCGGAAACGAATCTGCCTATCCCCAACAGGGCTTTCAATGAGTGGCAAAAAAGTGAAATTCGCGACTTTTTTGATGAAAGCTATAAACGGCTTTATGGTCGTACCTACCCGGATACACGGGTGGAATTCATATCCTTCAGGGTGCGAGCCAGTCTCCCGCAACATCCCTTTCAAATTCCTCGCATAGCCTCCAGTAAGGGAACTCTACAAGATTGCATTAAAGGAAATCGCGAGGCTTTCTCTTTGATCCAAAAGAAATTTATTCCCTTTACTGTCGTTGATAGGTTGAAGTTATTTCCAGGGGCCAGGATAAAAGGCCCAGTCATTATTGAAGAAAGAGAATCCACTATCGTTGTGGGTGAAGACGCGAACGCAGAAGTAGATGACTACGGCTTTGTGTGGATCAACTTTGTGGGGCATGGCCAAACCTGATTCCTGGATTGTCCTTGATTAGAATTTATTAAATGGGATCAAGAGGCTCGAGGTGTTCGTCATGAAAAAGCTGATTGGAACTAATTTTGGACGGAGAAATTAACATGCGGGAAAAGTTCGATCCAATTACCCTAGAAATTCTCTGGCGCCGATTAATTTCCATTGTCGATGAAGCCGACGCCTCAGTGGCCCGGACGGCCTTTTCCAGCCTGTTGCGAGATGCGCACGACTACACATGCATGTTCACCGACAGTCAGGGTAGGGAACTTGTGCAAGGTACCCTTTGCACCCCGGGCATGGCTGGCGCCATGGCGCTTGGGGTAAAGAAAATTATCCATTCTCTTTCACATGCTGAATGCAAACCGGGCGATGTCATCATTGTCAATGATCCATGGTTACTAGCGGGGCATTTGAATGATGTATGCGTATTAAGTCCCATATTTTACAAAGAGCGCATAGTAGCTTTCACCGCATGCGTTTTTCACCACTCTGATATTGGAGGCCGTGTCGCTTCTGACAACCGGGAAGTCTATGAAGAGGGCCTCTTTATTCCGCCGTTGAAACTTTATGACGCTGGTGTGTTGAATGAAGCTGTGTTGAATCTGATCCGCTGGAATGTTAGGACACCCGAGCAGGTAATTGGTGACATTCGGTCACAGGTAGCCTCCAATCACGTCTGCGCCCAAAAAGTTGTAGAGATGCTCTCCGACGAGGGGCTTGATGACCTCGAAGATCTTGCCGAGGAAATTATTTGCCGAACCGAAACGAGTATGCGACGAGCTATCGAAAAAATTCCCGACGGACAGTATTGTTACAAAGGGCTTATAGAAGGCGCTGGTACGAGGGAGGACATAAACATCAATCTTGCTGTCAATGTAATGGGCAGCGACATTCTTGTAGATTTTGAAGGCACTTCTCCGCAGGTCAATTGGGGAGTAAACGTAGTCTACAATTTTACCTACGCATATGTGTTCATGGCCCTGAAAAGCTCGTTCGATCCTGATATCCCCATTAATGAAGGGTCTACAAGGCCAATTCAAATGGTTGCTCCTGATGGTTGTGTAGTCAACTGCAGTTTTCCTGCGGCGGTAGCGGCCCGGATGCAGGTTGGTCATTTCATGACTGAAATGGTATTTCGAGCGCTTTCCCCGGCTGTGCCAGATCGCATAATCGCCGGCAGTGGCGGGACTCCTGCCCAAACAAACATTTTTTACGGTCGGGATAGCAATGGGAAACCCTGGCACACTATGATCATACGTGGGGGAGGAATGGGCGCAAGCAGCTCAATGGATGGACACCATTGCGCAATTTTCCCTGCCAACGGAGCCAATACTCCCGTTGAAATACTGGAAAGCGATACCCCTCTAATCGTCGAGGAGCGATCTTTGCTACCCGATTCGGGTGGTCCAGGGGAAAAACGTGGCGGTTTGGGTCGAAAAATGGTCATCCGTGTGCCAAATGGGGAGCTAGCGTCTCAATATCCACTTACGATCGCTGTCCAGGCCGGCCGATTTCGCTATCCACCCGAGGGGCTTTTCGGTGGAGGTGATGGCTCGAAAGCGCGTTTTCTAAGGAACGAAGCGCCAGCGGACCCTAGTGGGCTGACCTTTGCCATGCCCGGTGATCGGATCGCCTTTTACAGCGCCGGTGGTGGCGGTTACGGAAATCCGTTTGAGCGTGATCCTAAAGATGTCGTTGAGGACGTCCAAAACGGTTATATAAGCGTTGAAAAGGCTTACGAAGATTATGGCGTTGTCATTTTGCCTGACAGCTATATGTTAGATGAAGTGGCGACTGCTGAATGCCGCAAAGGATGTGGGAATAGACGAAGTGACGAGCGGAGTTCCTGATTTTTTAAAAGCATTAAGCCTGTCAGACGAAGAGTTAACCATGTAATTTCCCGAGGTGATTCTTGATGCCCAAAACCTTTATGCCGTCTTTTGCAAATATTTCGGAACTGCTGGACCATCAACTGGAAGGTCTAAAATGGACAGTGCGGCACGCCTACTCAGGTTCACAACATTATCGAACCGCAATGGAACAGGTCGGGCTGAAGCCCGACGACATTAAGTCCCTAACTGATATTGAAAAATTACCATTTACAACAGCGGATGATTTGAAATCGGGGTACCCTTTTCCCCTCTTGTCAGTCCCCTTATCCGACGTAGTCCGTATTCACGCTTCCTCTGGAACCACTGGTAAACGCAAAATCCTCACCTATACACAAAATGATCTGAACGACTGGGCCAATTTCTTTGCAAGGTGCTATGAAATGGCTGAACTTACAGTAGCGGATCGAGTTCAGATTGCAGTCGGCTATGGTGTTTGGACGGCCGGGGTAGGCTTCCAGTTGGGATGCGAGCGTTTTGGCGCTTTGGCTGTGCCTGTGGGACCAGGAAACATCGACATGCAATGTGAATTTTTAGTCGACCTGCAGTCAACGGTTTTGTGTTGCACTGCATCCATGGGACTTCTCATGGCCGAGGAAGTGAATCGTAGAGGCCTAAGGGATAAAATCGCTCTCAAAAAAATGATTTTTGGGTCTGAGCGCAGTAGTGACGCCATGCGCCAACGAATTGGGGATTTGCTGGGTTTAGAGCATATGTTCGACATTCCAGGAATGACCGAATTGTATGGTCCGGGAACCGGGCTGGACTGCACGCGCCATGAAGGCATTCATTATTGGGCTGATTACTATATATTGGAGATCTTGGACCCGGACACTATGAAACCAGTGCCTCCAGGTGAAATAGGCGAAATGGTCGTTACAACTTTGAAAAAAGAGGCGGTTCCACTGATTCGGTACCGCACGCGAGACCTCAGTCGCTTGATCGAACGTCCGTGCTCTTGTGGCAATGTTTTGCCACTTCACGATCGCATACTGGGGCGCTCTGATGACATGATCATTTTTCGGGCTGTAAATGTTTATCCCGGCCAAATCGATTCAGCGCTTTCAAAAATTGATGAAATAGGTCCTGAATACCAGATTTTAGTTGCTCGTGGTGACGATGGTCGAGACTACATGACTTTACGTGTGGAGAGTCACGAGAGCTTTGACAAGGCTAAGGGCCCCGATCTCAAGCGCAAAGTGGAAGCCGCCATAAAAAAGGCCCTTTTGGTAAGTTGTAACGCCGAAATCAATGATTATGGCTCTTTGCCCCGCTCGGAAAGAAAATCCAAGCGAGTGTTTGATAACCGTCCTTCGTAAAGATTCTCGTCTCTGATTTGTGTCGAGCTTATATTCGCCTGTCTTAGCCGAAAACCATCTAGGCGAGGTAATGATGAAAAAATTTAAATACCTAATCCCCAAAACGCTTGATGAAGCTGTTTCATTAAATCAGTCTCACGAGGGTTCAGCTATGTACGTGGCCGGTGGGACGGACGTAATGGTCAAAATCAAGTCCGGCAAACTGGCTCCCGATTATCTGATCTCTCTGAAACACATTGGTGTGGGATCTCAACTCGGGGTGAATCGGGAAACCGGCGCGTTGCACATAGGCGGTCTGGTCACTCACCGCGCGCTTGAGACGTCTTCACTTATCAGACTCCAATACCCCATCATACATGATGCCGTACAAAGGATCGGATCAACACAAATACGAAATGTCGCCACAATTGGCGGTAACCTGGTTAACGCCGTTCCGTCCGCTGACGGCGCTATTCCATTAATTGCGCTGGACGCTCGCGTAAGCATCTACGGAAGCGCAGGAGAACGGACCGTCGATTTAGTCCATTTTTTTGAGGGTCCTGGTCAAACCGTAATGGACCGGGGAGAAATTGTTACAGAAATTGTTGTTCCCAAACAACCTTCTCGAACTGGTGGAGCTTACCAAAAATTTGGCCGTCGGGCTGCCATGGAACTTCCCTTGATTGGTGTCGGTGTTCTGATCACTCTTGAAGAAGGTTCAAACCGATGCGCTAAAGCCAGGATAACTTTAGGGGTAGCGGCCCCTACACCTATTCGAACTTTGACTGCGGAACGATACCTGGTTGGAAAGGAAATTACTGAAAACACGTTGAGTGAGGCCGGAAAACTGGCAGCGGAGGAATCCCGAGTTCGAGACAGTGTTCGTGGTTTGGCCTGGTATCGCCGTGAAATGGTAGAGGTCTTCGTTCAACGTATGGGTATGAAATGTATGCAGAGGATCAAAGAGACAGAATCGTTATAAACGATGTGACGCCAGGACCTGATTTGAGGCAAAGCCTTTAGTTAGCCCGGCTGGATCTAAAGTTTAATATTGGTCGGCAAAAACCGTTGATCGTGTCTCTTGATTCCGGTTTCCGACAATCCCGTAAATACGCTCCAGGTTGGAGTTTTTGACACTATTGGAGGCTTCTGTATGTCCAGAGAGATAAAATTTGTGTTAAACGGCGCTCAAACATGTGTAGCGATAGAGGACGACTGGAATCTCCTGTACCTATTGCGTGAAAAACTTGGTTTGACAGGGGCAAAGGAAGGTTGTGGCCGCGGCGAATGTGGGGCCTGCACGGTTATTGTGGATGGTCTGGCCGTCAATTCATGCCTTTACTTTGCAGTGGAGATAGATGGAAAGGAAGTCTTGACCATAGAGGGGCTTGCTGCAGCCGATGGGACATTGCATGCTCTTCAAGAATCATTTGTTAAAAATGGGGGCATTCAATGTGGCTTCTGCACACCAGGAATGATTTTGTCAGCAAAGGCCCTACTAGATGAAAATCCACAGCCCTCTGAGGCGGACATAAAGCAGGCATTAGCTGGAAATCTATGCCGCTGTACTGGGTATGTCCAGATCGTTGAATCAGTCGAGGCAGTTATCGACAAAAGTGGTGGAGAGATAAATGCAGCGGTCAGGGAAACTGGAGATTCCGAATAACGTTCATGATTTACGGGCCGATGACCGAAGATGAGTGTGAGTAAATTGGAGTCACAATTTGTGGTTCCGAGAATAGGCATGAATCGCAAACTAATACATCCTATTGCAACCTGCTTATATGATCGACGACCACGAAAGGAATGGTAAGAAAGAGATCATGGAAGAGTTCACTGTGATTGGGAAACGGATCTCAAAGGTTGACGCCGTAGATAAGGCCACAGGACGCGCACTATACATCCAGGATTTTAAACTACCCCGAATGCTGTATGGAAGAATCCTCTACAGCAAGTACCCACACGCTCGAATCATAAGGATTGACACTGAAAAGGCCAAAGCCTTGCCCGGTGTAATCACAGTTTTAACAGGCGCAGATATCCCTCCGGTTCGCCTTGGTTTTTACAAGGACAATCCTCTCCTGAAGGCTGGGAAAGTTCGGTCCTACAGGGATGAAGTGGCGGCAGTCGCGGCTACCGACCCGGAAATCGCTAGAGAGGCGATTAGTCTTATTGATGTTACTTATGAGGCCCTTCCAGCAATTTTTGATCCTGAAGAAGCCCTAAAACCTGAAGCGCCTCTGGTCCATGAAGAGCATAAAACCAATCTTCTGAAAATGCCTTGGAACCTCCACTATGGCGATGTAGAGGCAGCCAAGCTAGAGGCGGTCTTTAACGTCTCTGAACGATTCTCCACCACCTGGGTCACACACTGTTGTATGGGAACAAGTGGAGCTATTGCGGATTTTGATCATTCCAACAATTTGACGGTTTACACAAATACGCAAATTCCATCACTTGCGCAGAAGGATTTCCAGGAAACCCTGAAGGTCCTGGGTGTTAAAGACAAGCGGGTTCGAGTCATAAAACCTTGTATTGGTGGAGGTTTTGGTAGCAAACTGGACACCTACGCTTATGAACACATGGCCATTCTTCTTGCGTGGCATGCTCGCCGCCCGGTCAAAATACTATTTGAACGCGAGGAAGAATTTATTGCCACATCGCCACGGCAACCAACAGTCACATATATTTCCATGGGGTGCGATAAGGAAGGAAGACTGCTATATCGCGACATGTCAATGGTCCTGGATAATGGAGCATATACTTCATGGGGGGCCACTACACCGTCGGTCATGATGATGCCGATCACCTCGCTCTACCGGGTGCCGAGTGTGCGCTACTCAGCTAAGTGTGTTTATACCAACAACACGTACTGCCAGGCCATGCGTGGCTACGGCAACCCGCAAGCTACCTTTGCCATCGAAAGCGCAATGGATATGCTCTCCGAAGCTGCGGGGATTGATCGTGTTGAATTCAGACGGATAAATTCAAACCAGCCCGGTGACGTAACACCACAAGGTCTGCGCATAACAAGCTGCGGGCTTCCTGAATGTATAGAAGCGGTCTCGAAAGACCTTGAATTCGGCAGATCCAGGGAAAATGGTGTTGGCGTTGGTTTAGCGTCGTTGATACACGTTGGTGGAGGGGCCAGGATTTATAAATCCGATGGCTGCGGCACGATCATCAAAATGGATGATTATGGAAAAGTGGATGTTTTCACAGGCGCTTCGGATATGGGCCAGGGATCTGATACAATAATAGCCCAGATTGTAGCTGAAGAACTCGGGGTCCAGGTGGACGATGTCCATGTATTCCACCAAGATACTGATATCTGCCCCTGGGATGTAGGGGCCCATGCCAGTCGCACTACGTTTGTGGCCGGTAATTCTGCTCTTGGCGCAGCCAGGAAAATTCGGAGCCGTCTTTTTGTTATGGCCTCCAAGGCCACCGGGGTCGATGAGGACAAACTGGTGTTAAAAGACAGGGCTTTTTTTGTAGAAGGTAAACAGGTCTTGCCGATTGCAAAACTGCTGCGAGGTTCTCATTTTACTCCTAGAGGTGAAATGATGATGGCCGACAATTTTTATGATCCACCCAACGAAAACATGGGCCGTGATTTTCGTGGGAACATGTCGGCGACCTATTCATTTGGCACTCATGGCGTTCGGGTGAAGGTAGACGAGGCGACCGGCAAAGTCGAAATTCTTGATTACATCGCCGCTCATGATGTTGGGCGGGCGATCAATCCCCTGTTGCTCGACGGCCAGGTCCATGGCGGTGTTCTTATGGGAGTAGGATACGCTCTTACCGAACAGATTATATCAGAGAACGGGCGAAACATGAACCCCGATTTCCGGGACTATAAGGTCTTGACGGCAATGGACGCAATTCACTCGAAGGCAGTTGTCATAGAAACCATTGATGATCAAGGCCCATTTGGCGCAAAGGGCATTGGTGAGCCGGGATGTGTCCCGACAGCCCCTGCCATAGCTAATGCCATCTATGACGCCATCGGCGTTAGGATTAAGGACCTGCCTATAACCCCGGAAAAGGTCCTCGCAGCCATCAAAAAGAAAAATGGGACCGTTAGCTGTGGAATTGACGTGTTCACCCAAAAAGAACAGCCATGTGAATAAAGCGTGAGAGGACCATTTCGGAGGAAAGTATGCGCTTACCACCTTTTGCTTATGATCGACCTCGAGACCTTTACGAGGCTCTGGAACTTTTAAACTCCTATGGCAAGGACTGCAAGGTTCTCGCTGGAGGAACAGATCTTTTGGTTAGAATGAAACATGGTCTTGTTGCGCCGACGCATTTAATAAGTTTAAAGGCATTATCAGAATTGGCGGAAATCAAGGAAACGGGAGACGGTCTCCAGATCGGGGCTGCGGTTAAACTGTCAGATATTCTGGAATATCAGCCGGTTCAGGACCGCTGGCCCGGCCTCTTTGAAGCTGTTAAAGCAATTGGAGCTCCTTCGATTCAGCATTTTTCCGGGACCATTGGGGGCAACCTGTGCCAGGATAACCGCTGTCAATTTTATGACCAGTCCAAATTTTTTCGGGCAGCGAGACAAACCTGCAATAAAGCGGGTGGAAGTACATGTTTCGCATGGAAAGGCGGATCAGACAAATGTCATTCCGCATGCCAATCAGACTCTGCTCCAATACTGATTGCAATGGACGCCAAAGTCGTCATTAAGTCCAAGGACGAAACTCGGACCATGCCTCTTGAGGAACTGTATTCTTCTGTAGGGGAGCGCCCATTAACCCTTGCCGACAACGAGATGCTCACTGAAATTCTGGTTCCAGCTCCAACTCCGGGCGCTGGGACAGCTTTCGAAAAGCTGGCCTACCGGTCTTCCATAGATTATGCAATGGTTTCGGCGGGCGCTTTTGTACAAACTGAAGGTGGTAGAACAATACGGGCCCGCCTTGTAATAGGCGCTGTGGCCAGAGGTCCTCTCTCAATCGCTACTGTCGAGAAAACTCTGAAAAACAGGCCGGCAGGAGACCAACAGGCGATCAACGAAGTGGCGATTGACGCCATGAATACGGCCGAGGCTTTCATTGCCAACAACATGACGCAACCTGTTGAATACAGAACGAAAATGGTTTCGGTAATAGCCAAACGGGCCCTAACACGGGCTACAGAGAGGGCGGTTTCTCAGAAAGGCTTTTTGGAGGCAAAATGAACAAACAGCCATTAGAAATTACGATTAACGGGGAAAGCTGTTCCCTGGCGGTAGACCCAAATCGCACACTCTTAGAGCTTCTTCGAGAGGATTTGGACCTGACCGGCGCGAAAGAAGGCTGCGGAGAAGGGGTCTGCGGTGGCTGCACTGTCCTGATGGACGGCAAGCCTGTCCGTTCCTGTTTGACACTGGCTGTTGAGGCTTCTGGAACCCATATCACTACTGTTGAGGGGCTTGCTCAAAATGGCGAAATTGATCCCCTGCAGCAGTCATTTATTGATCATGGCGCTGTTCAATGCGGGTTTTGTACATCCGGTATGTTAATGGCAGCCAAAGGCTTGGAGCTCAATAATCCGCACGCTGGAAAAAAAGAAATCATAAACGCTATGAGCGGGCACATTTGCAGATGCACCGGATATACAAAAATTATCGAGGCAGTGGAAGCCGTGGTGGATAGGTCAAAGGAAAAGAGGTAGAGACAATGCCCAACTATGCGTTCGTTGGAAAGAGTATGTCCAGGGTAGATAGTAGGGCCAAGGTTACTGGCGAAGCCCTTTTTACTGCCGACATCAAACTTCCCAAGATGTTGGTGGGAAAGATCCTCCGAAGCCCCCACCCTCATGCCCGAATTGTAAATGTCGACATTTCGGAAGCGCTTCAAGTGCCGGGAGTAAAGGCGATAATTACCGGACGGGACGTTCTCCAGAGAAAATGGGGGGTGTTCGGTTATACTCAGGATCAACAGTTTCTTCCAGCAGACAAAGTAAGGTTTATTGGGGAAGAAGTAGCAGCCGTAGCGGCTGTTGACGAGGACTCGGCGCAACGAGCCATAGATTTAATTCGTGTCGATTACGAGATTCTTGAAGCAGTCTTTGACCCTATGGAATCACTATCTCCGACCGCCCCGCTCCTTCACGACAACTTTCCGCAGAATATAAACGTCCACGTCCCTATCAATGTAGGAGATGTTGAAAAAGGATTTACGGAATCCTATTACGTCCGGGAAGATACTTTTACGGCATCTGAGGATTCATATTTTCAGGGTGAGCCATATGCCGTGGCGGCCCGTTTCGACATGGACAACAACCTTGAAATCTGGATGCCGAACGCTGGTCCTCATATGAAGGCCAAGCCTTTGTCCAACGCCTTGGGTATACCACTCAACAAGATACGGGTTCGAAAAATAACCATCGGGGGCGCTTTTGGCGGCCGTAGTGAAATAGCGCCTGCGGATCTTATTTGCGCCCTGTTGGCCCGCAAGAGTGGCAGGCCTGTGAAAATAGTTTATACCAGGGAAGAGAACTCCATAGCGACTCGCCAGGGACACGCCCTGATCACCACAATAAAGACAGGTGTCAGAGAGGATGGTAGAGTAATCGCAAGGGATGTGACCTGCTATATGGACGGTGGGGCTTACAGCTCGACAGGGCCAATTGCTGTCAGTGTGCCTTTCTTGTGCATGGAGCAGGCCTACAAAATGGATCACGTTCGATACAATGGGTATCGAATTTATACCAATAAACCTCCCCGTGGTATGATTAGAATACATGGCAGGGCCTTCGCCTGTGGTGTAGATACCCAACTGGACATGATCGGCGAGCATTTGGGAATTGATCCGGTCACCATGCGACTGATCAATGCCCGGGAACCCGGAGAATTTACCAATACCAAATCTCATGTTGCAAGTTGCGCCATGAAGGAAACCATTACTAAAGCCGTTGAAAAATCAGGTTGGAATGACAAATGGGGTAAACTTCCACCGATGCGCGGAATTGGCATCGGTTGCAATTCCGTTCAGACTGGATTCCCCATGGGCATTCGGGGCGGGTCGCAGGCCATAATCAAACTTAACGAAGATGGAGGAGCTACTGTCATTTCTGGAGTAGTGGATAATGGTCAGGGAAATGACAATATGCTCGTTCAGATTGCCGCTGAGGAACTAGGCATTCGCACTGAGGATGTTCAACTGGTCACAGCGGATACCGAGGTTACCCCATCTGACCCGGGCGCCTATTCCCAGGTTTCTACTTTTATTGGTGGACATGCGGTAAAGAACGCGGCCGAAAATGTTCGAAGACAGTTATTTGAGACTGCGGCTAAAACACTCAATGTCAAGGTGGACGACCTGATAGCGCGAGACCGCATGATTTACGTCAAAGATTCCCCAGACACAAGTATTCCCCTGAAAAAGGTAGTCAGGATGATTTTAGCCCAGGGGAAATCGGTCAGCGGGCAGGGGGACTACTGGCCCAAAGTTGATCCTAAGAGAGAGTGGGTCAAGAATCCTTTCGGACAGATGTGTGGAGCTTTTTCGTTCGGAACTACGGTGGCAGAGGTTGAAGTGGATCCCGAAACCGGCAAGGTAACTGTCCTGGAAGTCACTGCGGCCCAAGACGTTGGTTTTGCTCTGAACCCGCTTGTTATCGAAGGCCAGTTTCAGGGGTCGATTGCCATGGGAGGCCAGGGCGGGATTCTAACCGAAGGACACGTTTGGGACGGAGGCTCGGTATTAAATCCTACACAACTGGAATACAAAGTGCCTCTGGCTTGTGATATGCCCAAAATTAATACGATCATAATTGAATCCAATGACCCTGAAGGTCCGTACGGATCCAAAGAATCCGGAATGTCAATCGCTATGTCGGCGGCTCAGGCTTACGCTGCGGCGGTCAGTAACGCAATCGGCGTTTACATGACCGATTTTCCTTTAACTCCGGACAAGATTCTGGAGGCCTTGCAAAACAAAGTAGAAAGTGAGACCCCAAATCAAAATGTAGATGTAGCGGAAAAGGGCCTCGAAGTGATGGTTCCGGCGGTTTAGGTCTGTATCCATATGATCAAAAGCCATGCAAAACTGTTGATGCTCTCTGATTTGAAAATACTGTTTCGGGGGGCCGGAGAAATGGCGACAGGTTCCGCCTGCCGTCTATATAACTCGGGATTCTTCAGAATCCTTATGACTGAAATCGAAAAACCTCTTGCAGTCAGACGTGCGGTCAGTTTCTGTGAGGCTGTATACGAGAAAAGCTGGACAGTAGAGGACGTAAGGGCGGAACTGGTAAATCATGTCGAAGAAGCTCATGAACTTTGGGAAAGGAAAAGCATTCCGGTTCTTGTGGACCCTCCAGCCTCCTGCTTGAATGCGTTTCAGCCTGATATCCTTATCGACGCCATACTTGCCAAGAAAAACACGGGGACTTCAATCCAGGACGCTCCTCTGGTGATAGCGCTTGGTCCGGGTTTTTCAGCTGGTAAAGACGCTCACTACGTTGTCGAAACAGCAAGAGGCCACCAACTAGGTCGGCTAATTTCTAGTGGTTACTCCTTGCCTAATACCGGCATACCGGGAGACATAGCTGGACACACAGGGTTAAGGGTGCTAAGGGCGCCTACAAAAGGGGTTTTCCGGACTGGGTTATCTATAGGGGAGAATGGTAGAGGAAGGCCAATTAATAGGGCACGTATCCGGTGAACCGGTAAAAGCAAAGTTGAATGGTATCTTGCGAGGGTTAATTCGACCCGGGACCTCAGTGGCGCCAAATCTCAAGATAGGAGACATAGATCCTCGCGGCGAAGCGTCTTACTGTGTGACAATTTCCGAAAAAGCTAGAGCTATCGGGGGAACGGCGCTCGAAGCGATACTCAGGACCTACAACTCAACCTTGGCCCTTCCTGGCCAAATCAGGTTTGAATAGGGGCAATTCTACCTGACGTAAAACGGATAATCTCCTGGACCAGTTGTTTTCCATTTGTCGTTCGACCAACTTTGAAAGTTGAGTTTATCCTACTTTGGTTTGAAAACGACCTTGGGACTGATAAATACCAACAGTTCATCCGTCTCCTTGGACTTTGTCTTGTTGCTGAACAACATTCCCACTATCGGCAGGTTCATCAGGCCAGGCCAACCTTCACGACGCCCTATGACCGTATCCCTGATTATGCCGCCTATTACACATGTTTCTCCATCGCCGATGGTCATCGTGGTATGAGCCTCCCGTTCCAGATACAATTCTCCCGTAGTTGGCAGAGGGTTCGGCTCGTTATCAGTCACTGTAATTATTAGTTTTATTCTGTTGTCTGCGAGAATTTTGGGTGTTACCTGGAGTTTTAGGTCAACTGGAACCAGATGCGAGTTGGTGCCCCACTGTGGTGAAGAAGTCTGAACATTGAGCACGGAACCACTTTTGATGACAGCGTTTGACCCGTCCGAGACCTGAATGTTGGGGCGAGCGACTGTCCTTGCCTGTCCTTGCGCTTCTCCAATCTGAAGGCGAAAGTCAAGTTCTGTAATATATTGATTGGCCAGGAGTCCAAATTGCATACCCAACCCCATGATGTCACCCAGGTTCGCGACGCTCGCCGGGAGATTAACGGCAAGTCGCGAGGGTATCTCACTCGATGTTATGGTCCTGCTAGTAGGCTGCTGCGTTCCGTTTACGAAGATTGTCTGTTTCAGGTTAGCCCCGGTGGCTGTATTGGCAGGGAATCCGGACTGATTTCCCGTTATGCCCCAATAGCTAGATCGGTCTGTTTTAACACCCCCGAATTGGTTGTTTCTGCCACCCCAAAGAATGCCAATGCCTCTGCTCCAATCCTTGTTGGCTCGAACAATGCGGCTTTCAATGCGAATTTGTGCTTCGGGCCTGTCCAACGATTTGATGATCTTTCTTATTTGTCTGATCCTGCTGGCCGTATCTCTGATGAAGACCAGAGAGTTCCTGTCGTCCGGCCATATTAAAGGCGATTTGTCATCAATTCTATCGGGAGGTCGTTGTGATGTTCGGTGGCGAGATCGTTTTTGATCCGGTTGTTTACCGTAAAATTTTTCTCCTTCATTCTTTGCCTCTGCAAATTTTCCAATCGTATCGTCGTCGATGAAATTATTGTCAGCAGCGCGCTTGCTGTCATTTGTGACTGTACGTTCATGATCAAAAAGATTGTCTCAGAACCTTGGTAATTTCGGACGGGAGTCCATTTTTGATCCGGACAGCTTCATAAAGGAAACCCCCATTCTCCTTATCTCTCTGGTTATAAGCTCCAAGAGGATTAATCCCGGTAAGGATGAGAATGATCATTGTGATGACGCGCGAAAGCCTGCGAATCTTTTGGATTACAAACCAAGCGAAAAACAAAATGTGAGACATTTTTGAACGGCCCCCCCGAAAAATTGTAAGTTTGAGCCGGATTTAGATTTTTAATAAGGATTCAGTAGCAGTATACTTAGGGATATGTCCTAATCGAACGCTGATGACCAGCCTTTTTGACCTGCATCAGTCCATAATTAAAAACACTATGATCAGTGGGTTATGCCGATTAGCTAATAAAACGGTTTACCATAGGCGTTCATAAACTGCAAGGATAAATCTGCGTAGGCTTTTTATTTTTGTTAAGTGGCTTTTCACTTCTAAAAAATTTCATCCCGAATATAATGCATTCATGGAAACATATATTTTAACAAAAATACTTGCGATAGGCGCTCTTGTTATAGCTGTAGGTCTGTATTACTACCTCTACGAATGCTGAACGACCTTGGGGTTTAGAGAGAATCGAGAAAGCGTTTCTCAGAAGGTTCTGAGCATGTATTCAAGGTCCGATTCGCGGTTTAGAGGACTACGGATCGACTGCTGATAATCTTCCCAGCGATTCTTTCTGTCCCACCTCCAGGATTGGTACGGGTCCGGCATCATGCGAAAATAATATGGGGTGACAGGAGCGCTTTGCCTTGTTGGAGGAGGGGGGTAATACCCGGGGGGGGCGTAATAATTGGGGTAATAATACGAATAATACTGGGCTGGAGCCTCAGAATATTGAGCAAACACAAACGCGCAGCCTAAAACGGCTATGAACATTAGCTTTTTCATTGTATGACGCTCATTTCCTGTTCGTTTTTATCATGTCTATCAATGGTGCGAGAGGGGGGACTCGAACCCCCATGGGTTACCCCGCCGGATCCTAAGTCCGGTGCGTCTGCCAAATTCCGCCACTCTCGCTCTGAACCAACTCAATAATTGTTTTCAGACGCAATTATATACTGAAACGCCGTTTCGCGCAAACTTTGATGGGCTACGATCAGTCGCCTCAACTTGGTTCATTCCAGCGAATTCTTCATGGCATTCGGAAAAGACAGTTTTTTGTTATCTTTCCCCGTAACAACTTCTAACGAGTTGATTCCATCCGTCTCTATAGTAATAGCGCCATCTCTACCAGTCCAATAAACTGAGGCTCCCGCGTCAGTTAAACGATCAATCGCGTTTACGTCAGGTAAGCCCCCTTTTGGCGGATATTCGGCTGATATTACCGCGATTTTGGAGTGGACCGATCTTAAGAAGTCCTGAGACGTGGCGCTCGTTTTTCCACCGTGGTGAGGTACTTTGAGGACAGTTGCGGAAAGCCTTGCTCCAGTCCCCAACAGTTCGTTCGCTCCGTCTCTTTCGAGGTCTCCTGTGAACAGAGCCGAGAAGTTTCTGTAGTCCAGTCTCGTCACAACGGATATGTCATTAATTTTAGCGCTATTCGCCTGTGCAGCATACGCTTTGGGGTGGACAAAAGTTATTCGGGCAGAGCCGACAAGGATCTCTCCTGTGGAGGTGTCTGCGAAAGTAGTTGTTGTCCCGAGCGAATGAGCCAAGGACTTTAGGTTGGTAACTCTTGAGTCTGATTCTCCGGCTGGATTTATGAACAAAGTTTCGGTTTTGAAATTGCCCAGGATTGTTCCTGTCCCTCCCATGTGATCGGCTTGTGGATGGCTTATTATTATAGCCTCAAGTTTGCTTACGGCCTGCCACAGAAGAAATGGGGTGATGATTGAACGGCCAGCGTCGAAATATGGCGTTTTAGGACCTGTGTCTATAAATATTCCTGACGCTCCCGGTGGCTTGATAAAGGTAGCGTCAGCGTTACCTACATTAAGGAAAACTATTCTAAGAATAGGCGAATTTTTCTGAACGACCTGACCTACAAGCAAAGACCCGATCAAGATCCCCCAGCTCGATAAGGCGATCAATCCAACCTTTTTGGTTGGCTTCAACAGAAAATAAAAAGTCACCAACGTAGTGGCGCAGGAGAGCAACAATCCCCAATGCCCCAAGTTTGGAATTTTTAGCGTCGACCATGGTAATTTATCGGTCAACACGGCTATTTCTATCACAATCCACACGAAGATATCCGCCGGCGCCAATAACCATTGGCCTATTTCAGGAAAGAACGCCCCGAAAAAAGTCGAAATTAACCCAAGAGATAGCCCTGCAGTCAAAGCGCAATCAGCGGCAAGATTGGCCGGTATTGAATAAAGAGGGACAGAATGGAACATGTGAACGATCAACGGCGTGATTGCCAGGGTGGCCGCAAATGAGGACAAAACTATGGCTAGGATTGAGCGTCTTATGAAGCCGATAGAGATACCGGTTTTTTCTTTCGACCCCATTTTTTCCCAACTGGATGGTGAGTCTGGATCCAGATTAGGATTAGACAGTTTTGAAAAAAATGGGCTTTTGATAATGATCAATATGCCGGAGACCGCAGCGAAAGATAGCTGAAAGCTAGGAGTGAAGAACGAAAAGGGATAAAAAAGAACGATCAGCAAGGCTGACAACGCCAAACTGTTTAAGGAATCCCATTTGCGCTCCGAAATCACTGCTAGCGCCAACGTAACCCCAACGATTCCAGCGCGCATCGCTGGTGGTTTCAATCCCACAAGCAAGCAATAGACACTGATCGTAGGAATGCAAAAAAACGCAGCGATTTTTGGTAAAGGGATCCATAGCAATACATATGGAAAGAATCTTAAGACGAGTTTGGCCAAAAAGAATGTCATGGCCGCAACTATAGTTACGTGTGAACCTGAGGCTGAAAGCATGTGAACCAAGCCGCTGTTTGAAAAAGCCTTGTTCAAATCAGGGTCGATTTCAGCGCGATCCCCCAATATAATTCCTTTGTGAATCGCTTTGATCGCCGAGGCGTCGGCATTGCTGAAGAAACGCCCGGAGTACTTCTCGAGAAATTTGGACATTGATTGACGTAGACTTGAAAGGAGAGCATACGGACTGACCGGCGATCCAGCTCGTACAATAACAACGGATTGAGGACCGCGAGCGTTTACCAGCCAATTTATAGATTCGCTCCTGCAGTCCATCTCCCAATCATATTCACCCGGATTTCCCCGGTTGGTAGGAATACGGACGCTTGACCGAAACGATATCAGATCTCCTGCGATTAGCGGTGCGAAGTTCTCCCGAAGACTCAACCGCCCACGGCCAGGGAGTTCAAGTTTTTCATCTACAAATTGTCCTGACTCAAGTAGTATGATTCTGTAATCAGAGCTATTCGCTAAAACGCGCGAAACAGTGGCTGTGATAACTCGTTTCTTTGATGATAATATGTTCTCAAGAGCAACCTTCGAAGAATCAGTCGCCAAAGAAAAGCCCAAGAGAAGGAAAGCCGAAACGAGAAATGACCATACAAGGACCCGATTCTTTGTGGCCTGAGTGGCGATCCCAAGCCCTAAGGCTAGTATTAGAAATAAAGTTATTATCTCTTCATCAAAAGGTTTGGACCATAGGCGGGTTAGGAGAATACCCCCTACCACTGCTATAAAGGTTATAGACGCCGGCCGCGCGATTATCCATTCCCCTAAAGATTTGTATTTTCTTGTCATTGAGATGTTTCTGGAATTCGGGTGTCGCGCCCTAAATCAAATGCTGAGAAAAGCTTGAGGCGCTTTCAAGTATTTTTGTCCGATCCTTACCCAGAGGTTGAATAAATCCTTGATCAACACAATACGGGATGATAATCGAAATGTAACGATTTCACACGAACAAAAAAGTACAGTGTTCAGGAAATCGGTAGGGTTCAGCTATATCACATCTTTTATTCAATTGGACCGAAATCTTGTTGGTCGCAATGTGATCGATCTTATTTCTCAATCTGGACAGGTCGTATAAGTTATGGAATCTTTTGGATCGTACCTCAAAGAACTTCGAGAAGAGAAAGGGAAGAGTCTGGAAGATATCTCACTCAGCACAAAAATAGCTATGACAAATCTGGATTTTCTGGAGAATGATCGGTACGATCTATTGCCCCCACTGGTTTTTGTGAAAGGTTTTGTAAGATCTTACGCTCGGGAACTAGGGCAGGATGTTGACGACACGCTTAAGAAGCTTGAAGATTTCATTGGCGAGAAGCATCCCCTTAGCGTTGTGGAAGAAAAGGGTCTGGTTCCCGTCGAATCGAGTCAGCATGGATTGTCATTTGTTCAGAATGTTTGGTTCAACAGGGTCTTGACGGCCGTAGGCGCGTTGTCGATGTTGATTCTGGTTCTGACGGGAGTTAGTAGAGTTTTTTTCGAGGAAGATCACAAGACCAGTGATTCAATAAGCAAAGCGAGAAATTCAGTTAGCGCGCAACCTGGTCGTGGGGAAAAATCCCAACCTTCTGTGACAACCGCTCAACCAAGCCAGGCTGGTAAGAAAGTTCTTGAAATAAAGGCTATAGCTAACGCATGGGTCCGCGTGGAACCTGATAACGGCCCGGCGGAAGAAATGTTAATGTCCCCTGGGGATATACAGGTTTTTACCGCAAAAAATAATTTTAGAGTTATAACAGGAAATGCAGGTGGGATAAGAATGAGGTTTGACGGTAGAGTGATGCCAGTGCTCGGGAAACCGAATCAGACCTTGGCCTTGACCTTACCTTAATGATTTAACAGTATTTGTTAGCCAGGAGTATTAATGTCCGAAAAAGAAATAAAACTTCTCCTCGTGGTCCCCATAGGTACTCAGGAGGATTTGCTGTTTGTGGTGGAGGCTGAAGAGTGGCACACCGTGCAGGATGTCTTTAAGAAAACCGGAACATCTTTTCTACGCGATTGGAATGGGAATTACGTTCTGGATCTGGATGAAATTCCGTGGAAAGCCACTCCAGAAGAAGTTGGATCTCTCAAGGTCATAGAAGGAAAAGTGATCGCAGTTAATGAGTCCAAGTACAAGATCTCCCAACCAAAGAAACTCTATAAAGATAAGGAATCCGTTTACGTGTTGGAAAGTGATGTGGCGGATCTTTTCGTCTAGCTTGATGCGGGTTTAACAGTTGATATACGATTGTTAGATTGAATCGGCTCTGATCGTCGTCAGTTGACGGCAAAAGGGGGACAGAAACGATGAAACGAAATAGGGCTAGGATAAGGCAGAATAGAAGGCTCTCGGCTCTGACAAGAAGGCGCAAGATGACTGAGGCGTTCCGAGTTTTGGATGGATCAATTGAACCGGGAGCAATGTCTATTTGGGAAAAAAATGCTGTAAATCTAAGCATATCCCAAAGGCCAGAGGCTGAAATCTTGCCGAACCAAATATAATTGAACCAAAACAATCAAATAGGGGGGCTTTTCGCAACAGCGATTCTTTCAAGAATTCGAGCGCCTGATTATCTTAGGCGCTCCGAATTGATTGCGTCAGTGTGCGTCAAACGCATCCCAACTGAATCCGTTCCAGAATATTTACGTTCAGAAATTTCCCCAAAAGACCTCAAGCATTATTCAAAATCCGACTTCACAAACAATCACAGGCTGATTGAAAACGCTATGTTGGAGGCTCAACGCTGGCACGACAGGGGGATTCTCTTCAATAGTTCAACAGAGTCTCAGATATTTCGAACGTGCGCTGACGTTTCCCCTGTGATTTTCACATTCGGAGATTTGAGCATCTTGAGCAAGCCGACAGCAATGATAATGAATTCACGAAAATCAAGATCAATAGGCTCAAATACTCCCTGGCTCAAAAAAACCGTAGAATTGACTCGATACGCCATTAGAAACCAATGGACGATGATTTCCTCCTATGGTTCGATTTCTTATCTCATGGTCGCGTGGCTGGCTCGATTTAGTGGCCTGGTCATGGTGTGTGACTCTCCATTACCGTTCATGATCGATGGGATCCCTAAGGATCAATTCGTAAAGGAGTTTTCAGACGTCGTTCGAATTGAAAAGACACTCTTTATATCAGTATTTTCTCCAGGTCGCATACCGGACATTAGGCGACGATGGAGATTGAGAGACCACCTTGCAGCGTCGCTCTCCGACATCCTCATACCTTGTGAAATAAGACCTACAGGTAACATGTCAGAGATACTTCGTGTCGCTGAAGTTTCCGGAAAAATTGTGCTGAAGAACATCCTGAGTCACGAACAGGTACAATCCCTGGCAAAAAAATCGACCGAAACCATAACAATGGTCCCTGTTGCTCAAAAATCCGAGGTTGTTCCAAAACAGAATAAATTTTATCCTTTGAGCGTCTTGGGCTCAGCAAGGCCCAAAGAAATTCTTCTCACACATTACACTAGAGCCTGTCCAGGACCATGGCCCGGTCAAACGTGGTCGGATTATTTGAGAAGCCTGGAATGCGGAGATCCTGGGTGTTCCCACACCGCTTTCGACACTTTGACGCGGATCATTCAGGAGAAAAGAATCCGGTCCAGTTCAAAATGGGTTAGGGGGAATGTTCCCGTGGTTTGCCTTACCGAGCAAGAACCTGAGCAGTTCCACCGAATCTGTAAGTGGCGAAGAGGGTTAATGAGAAAGACATTTGAGCCTTATGGAATAGCGTTCAGTAGAGACTATCTGCTTAGCAAAGGGGCCAGAAAGGTAACTTATATTGGTGAGGACGGGTTCAAGACTCTGCCGAAAGAATCCAAGGTCTTCTTTCAGTTATTCTCATGCTCCTCTTTAAACTGGTTTGAAGAAAAAGAATGGCGTATTGTAAATGATCTCGATTTTTCCGCCATTGATTCATCGGACTGGTTCGTCATTGTTCCAGACGAGGAGGAGGCTCGCAATCTCGTTAATCAGATTGGTTCAGAAGAAATTCGTGTTTTCGTAACACATTATAAGCGCTAGTTGGATGGGCCGCAGTCCCAATCCGAATGGGTCAGAGAAAGGCAGAATTCCCTAGTGAATACCGCTGAAAGAATTTTAGCTTCATTCATAGTCTTGGGATTTGGGGTTTTCATAGGTTCTGTCGTGAATCGGATCACGCGCTATTTTCTTAATGAAATATCCCGGGTAGATGAAAGAACGCTAACTTCATCGAAATCAGTCAGTCTACATTCAGTCAGTTCAATCCATCTGGCAAGAATTTTTCTCTGCGGGACCCTTGACTCACATAATTTAAAGCACGAGACCCATAAAGAAATTATGGTGGAACTCATCTGTGCAATTGGTTCATTGTCAATATTTTTGAAATTCGGTTTAAGCCCGGTTCTTTTCACGTTGGTCCTGTTCCTTGCCATGCTAATCGCAATTTTCAGGATAGACATGGAAAAGATGATTATCCCGGATATCATTTCTCTAACTGGCGTATTATTTGGTTTTCTGCTTTCTAGCCTTGAATTTTTACCAGATATGAACTGGAGATCTTCTGTTGGCGGGGTTTTGCTCGGAGCTACAATTCTTTATGTTCCGGCCTACTTGTACAAACGGATAAAGGGAACGGATGGTCTGGGCGGCGGAGATGTGAAGCTCATGGCGATGGTCGGGGCGTTCACCGGGATAGAAGGGACGATATTCACTTTGTTCGTGGCCTCATTTACCGGGTGCCTTGTAGGACTTATCGGCGCTTTGTACAAGAGGATATCTTCAGATTCATTAATCCCGTTTGGTCCATTCATATCCTCAGCGGCAATTCTTTATGTGTTGCTGGGGAAAATCATTATTACGGATTTTCTCCATTTTCCGGAAGTTTTCTAACAACCAATCTTATCAACAAGCGACCCAAACGTCGTCGTCCCTGTCATTCAGCGCCTTTTCCAGGGCTAATGAATTTCTAGCAATGTCTCTAACACTATGCTAACAATTCATTGAGACGTTACAATCAACATGTCGAAACAATCAAGCCACAGGACTATTTCTATCGGAGGAGCAAACGATGTTAAAGTTGTTATCATTTCTTATAGCCGCAGGGCTGGCTTTTACCCCTATGGCGTCAGCAATGGATCTTGATCCGGGATTGACTCCGTATCAGAAGGTAAGCGGCGTTTCCGGCTCCGTCAAATCAGTCGGTTCAGACACATTAAACAACCTGATGACTTTTTGGGCTGAGGGTTTTAGGGCCGCATATCCTGGAGTAAAGATTTCAATAGAAGGCAAGGGCTCCTCTACTGCGCCGCCTGCTTTAATAGAGGGAGCGTCGCAATTCGGTCCTATGTCGCGTGAGATGAAATCCAAAGAAATTACTGATTTTGAAAAGAAATTTGGTTACAAACCTTCGGTTGTTAGAGTTGCTGTTGATTCTCTGGCAGTGTTTGTCAACAAGGATAACCCCATCAAGTGCCTGACCATGCAGCAACTTGACGGAATCTTTTCAAAAACGCGCAAGAGCGGCGCCAAAGATATAAAAACGTGGGGAGACCTTGGTTTGACGGGAGAATGGGCCGACAAACCCATTTCGACTTACGGGCGTAATTCTGCAAGTGGAACTTACGCTTATTTTAAAGAAATTGCGCTATTCCACGGCGATTATAAAGACACAGTAAAAGAGCAACCCGGGTCTTCGGCCGTTGTTCAAGGTGTGGCTAATGACAAGTATGCGATAGGATACTCAGGGGTTGGGTACAAGACACCTGATGTCCGCATAGTTCCTCTTGCGTCAAAAGAAGGGGCCAAGTGTTACGAAGCAAACGCTGAAAACGCTTATGACGGAAATTATTCATTGGCGAGGTTTCTGTACGTATATTTCAATAAAAAACCGAATGAAGCTCTAAATCCATTGATGGCCCAGTTCCTGAAATACGTTTTCTCCAAAGAGGGACAGATGATAGTGGTTAAAGATGGATTCTATCCGGTTTCTAAGGCGTTAGCCGAAGAGGATCTCGGTAAAGTCGGATTGAAATAGACTTTATAATACAGACTGGATTAATATTCGTGAGGTGGGTGACCTGTGAATTAGGTCACTACGCCTCACGTTTATTTTTTCTGGTTCATCTATAAAATAGTGAATCACTTCCCAATGGCAAGCCGCTAAATTCAAAGGATACTGTGATGCGAAGATTTGGCGTGGAAGGCCGAAAAAAGACCAGCCCATGGGTCCTGTTTGCTGACAAGTTGGCGGATAAGACCATAACAATTGGTGGCGCACTGGTCATTGCAGCGGTTATGGGCATGACGATTTATCTCGTCTATGAGGTCCTCCCCCTGTTTGGAGGGGGCAAAGTCCTTTCGGCCAATGAATATAACGCTCCCTTGAACCCCAAAGACGTTGTTGATTTGACGATTGACGAACATTGACACTCTTGCCGCCGCTGTTTCAAAAAATGGTCTGGTATATATATGGCATACGAAAACTGGAGCGCCAGTCCAAAATCTCTCCTTCGATTTTAGAGGCAAAGAACTCACTGTCCGTTGGGAAAACCATTGATAATAATCATCTTGCGTTCGGGTTTTCGGATGGAACAGTGAGGTTGGGCGAAATAGACTTCAGAAACGAAATCCTGGCGCCTGAACAAGCGCCCAAAGATACCGTAGAATTAGACGTCAGAGATAGCTCGGGACCTGGGACGATATTTTCAAAGATCCCAGGCAAGGGATTGAGGAAAGTTTATGTCGAGTTAAAGCTAGACCCTGAAATAAAAGTTTCTGAAACAGGAAGTCCAATTGTAGCATTGGACTATCGTCTGGTGGATTTCGGTGATCGGCCCAAGAGTTATCTTGCAGTGGTCGAAGCGTCAGGGGCCGCCCATTTTCTTACAACCGAGACAAAGACCAACATGCTCACCAGGAGCCGCACTACTAGCGTCAACAAGATCGCTTTGCCCATTCCAAAAGAAAAATTGAATTTTAGATACGCTATCATTGACGATACAGGCGACAATGTGATGCTCGCGGACAAAACGGGGCGTATGGTCAGGTATAATGTACGGAATGAGTCCAAGCCGGAACTGGCGGAAACCCTTCAATTAACTCCTCCGGGACGTGAGCTTACGGTGTTCAGTACTTTGCTTGGGGCGAGGTCAATAGTCGTAGGCGATTCAGCAGGAGATCTGTCGATCTACTTTCTACTCAAGAGGGATGACGCGAAGTCGACTGATGGAATGACATTGGTTCAAACGCGGAAGTTTGCTCCTCAACCCTCGGGAGTAACCGGATTCAGCGCAAGTCAAAATGGAAAGACATTTGCGACACTCGATGGGAATGGCGCAATCTGGTTACGTCATGGTATCAGCCAAAAAACGCTTATCCAGCTTGGGGGTGAGAATAATAACTTTTCAGCAGGTATAATTGCTCTTTCTCCACGTCTGGATGGTCTACTGGCCATTGGGCCAGACGGGAAAGCAGAATTCTGGAGACTCTCTGTACCGCATCCGGAAATTTCCTGGCGGACATTGTTTGGGAAGGTTTGGTATGAGGGTTACCCCAGTCCTTCTTATTCCTGGCAATCTACAGGAGCTACCGACGCTTTTGAACCAAAGCTCTCTCTTGTTCCATTGATTTTCGGCACATTGAAGGCGACTTTCTATTCCCTGCTATTTGCAGCGCCTCTTGCGCTGCTTGCCGCCGTTTACACATCCGAATTTGTGCCGAGCCACATTCGTGGGAAGATTAAACCGGTCATGGAAGTCATGGCCTCATTACCATCAGTCATTCTCGGTTTTGTAGCGGCTATGGTCCTAGCTCCGGTGGTAGAGTCCTGGATAGCCGCCGTAATTCTTGCTTTTGTTGTAATGCCTTTGACTCTGGTCTTGTCGGCTTATCTCTGGCAATTGCTTCCTATCAGGGTCGCGTTGAGACTCGAAGGTTTGCCGAAGATGATTCTTATGAGCTTGTCAGTGTCAGTGGGTGTTACCGTCGCATATTTCATGGGACCGCTATTTGAGAAAGTGTTTTTCGGCGGGAACCTAAAAGCCTGGTTAAGCGGCCACCAGGGTAGCGGCCTGCCTTTTCTCTTCCTGATGGTATTACCGTTAATGGGATTGACACTTAGCTACCTTGTTTCCAAAACCGTCGGGCCAGCGCTGAACAATTATATAAAATCCCTGAAAATGCCTTATGGAGCGATAGTCGATTTCTTGCGTTGGCTGGCTTTGGTATTGGTCACAGTGGTTGTTTCATATCTTCTGTCAGCTTTACTGGCTGCAATCGGAGTGGATCCCAGGGGATCCATCGTAGGCGCTTATATACAGCGAAATACCCTAGTTGTAGGTTTTGCGATGGGATTTGCCGTTATACCGATCATATACACTCTTGCTGAAGACGCCTTGAACGCTGTTCCCGATCAACTCCGTTCAGCCAGTCTCGGCTGTGGGGCCACCCCATGGCAGACGGCGATGTGGGTCGTGTTGCCAACTGCAATCAGCGGCGTTTTTTCTGCAATTATGATCGGAATGGGGCGAGCTGTCGGTGAGACGATGATAGTAGTGATGGCCACAGGTAATACCCCGGTCATTGACCTCAACATATTTAGCGGGCTTAGGGCGCTATCGGCCAATATTGCGGTCGAACTCCCCGAAGCTCCGAAGGATGGCACGCTTTACCGGACTCTTTTCCTAACGGGGCTGGTTCTTTTTGCGATGACTTTTGTCATAAATACGTTGGCGGAAATAGTTAGGCAGCGATTTCGCAAGAGAGCCCTGAAGCTCTAGGATTGTTAACATGGAAAATCGAACCGAAGAAAAACCGAACATTAACTTGAGTCGCCGACGCAATCGTGATTTCAAGGCGAAAGGGGAGCCATTCATATGGATACTGGGTGGGTCGTTGGTGATCGGTTTGGTGATGATTGTCGGTTTTGTCGTCCTGATTTCTTACAATGGGTTGTTAACCTTTTTTCCGGATAAAATTCAGGTCGTAAAACTGACAAACGGATCGTCAGTGGCGGGCGAATTGATGCGAGCGGACCTTTATAAACCCGAAAGCGACAACGTTGCGTCATTGCCCCAAACAGCGACAAAGGAGATGGAAAACAATAAGGGTTTTCTCAAGAGGTTGCTTTTCAAGACCGGCAATTTTGACCTTTATAACGAAGATTATAAATGGGTGCCAGCTTATGAAATCGAAAGCGTCTCTGAACCAAAAGACCTGGTTTATGTCGAGAGAATGGAATGGGGACCTTTTATAGGTAGAATAGGATCGCTCGATCTCGATGGTAAAAAGTTTGGGGCTACAGGCATTTCCTGGGATGAGCTCAAAAAATTGCATCGCGAAGCTGAAAAACGTCGGCGGAGAATCAAAGGGATCGAACAGGGTGAAATTGCTACTGTAAATCATTATCTTGAGAAAGATCGGTTAAGTCTAAAGAAGGTTGAACTTGAGAGCGGACTTGACAGCCAAGCGTATGCCAAAGCCGAAAAAAAATACAAAGCCGCTGAAGGGAAACTCGAAACCCAATATCGCGAACTGTCCAACGAAGCCGAAGCCCTTAGGCGGGTAGACTCCAAATACACAATTACAATGTTGGATGTTAATAACAAAGAAAAGCAGATGAAAATCTCCGACATCGTGAGATTCTATCCTGCAAATCAGCTTTCGTTCGGGCAACGCCTCGGTGTTTATTTTTCAAGATGGGCGGAATTTCTGACTCAGGAGCCTAGAGAGGCGAATACAGAAGGCGGTGTTTTACCGGCGATTTTCGGAACTTTTTGCATGACGGTTCTTATGGCCTTGCTAGTCGCTCCTTTTGGGGTCGTGACCGCCCTGTATTTGAGAGAATACGCCAAGCAGGGACGCCTGGTTTCGATAATACGAGTATGCGTAAATAACCTGGCCGGGGTTCCTTCGATAGTCTATGGAGTCTTCGGTCTTGGCTTTTTTGCTTACGTCCTAGGGGTTAGCATAGATCAGATTTTCTTTCCGGAAAGGTTTCCAAACCCTACGTTTGGAACAGGCGGTTTACTCTGGGCCTCCCTTACTCTTGCCCTACTTACTGTGCCTGTCGTGATCGTCGCAACTGAGGAGGCGCTGGCTGCCGTGCCACAGTCAATGCGGGAGGGTTCCCTGGCATGTGGCGCGTCAAAGTGGCAAACGATTAGACGCATAGTATTGCCAAGGGCTATGCCCGGCATCATGACAGGGTTGATTCTGGCTATGGCTCGAGGCGCAGGTGAAGTCGCGCCGCTAATGCTCGTGGGCGTAGTAAAGATGGCTCCGGAGTTGCCAATCGATCAGTTTCCCCCTTATATACATCTCGAAAGAAGTTTCATGCATCTTGGGTTTCATATTTTTGACCTTGCGTTTCAATCACGAAATTCGGAGGCCGCAATTCCAATGGTTTATGTCACGACATTGTTGTTGATTACACTGGTATTTGCGATGAACGTGGCTTCGATTATTGTACGAAACCGCCTGAAACGAAAGTTTTTCACCGGGCATTTTTAGGAGACCCTTTATGACCTCCAGATATGAGACAACAAACTCAACTGTGTACCATGAAAGGAGAGGTCAACAAGGGAGGCTGCTCTCGATTGAAGATTTCAACTTGTGGTACTCCAAATCACAAGCGCTTTTTGACGTTAACATGACAGTGGAAAGAGGGTTGGTAACCGCCCTTATAGGTCCGTCCGGCTGTGGAAAATCAACACTGTTGAGATCCATAAATCGCATGAATGACCTGATTGACGGACTGACAATAAGCGGAAAGATTGTCCTGGACGAAGAGGATATTTACGGATCCGGTGTGGACGTAATAGCGTTGAGAAAAACCATGGGAATGGTTTTTCAGAAACCAAACCCGTTTCCAATGTCTATTTGGGAAAACGTGGCATATCCTTTGAGAGTGGATGGAGTTAGAGACCACAAAGTCTTGGACGAGGCGGTTATACAGGCCTTACAGAACGGGGCTCTCTGGGATGAAGTTAAAGATAGACTCAAGGCCAACGCCTTGGGCCTGTCCGGCGGACAGCAGCAGCGACTATGCATAGCAAGAGCGATTGTTGGGGAGCCGGAGGTTCTGTTAATGGATGAACCATGTTCTGCCCTTGACCCGGTAGCCACCTCTAAAATTGAAGACTTGATCGATGAACTCAAAGGCGCCTACTCAATAATAATTGTTACCCACAACATGCAACAGGCAGCCCGTGTCTCGGACAACACGGCGTTCATGTACCTCGGCAAACTGATTGAATATGGTGAAACTACTGCAATGTTCACCAACCCAAAAGTTAAAAAGACAATGGAATACGTCACTGGACGTTTTGGCTAATTTCTGTAGGTGAGTTCCCGGAATAATCTGATCCAATGTTCCAGGGAAGGTTCAATGAGTTTCTAGTCCGATGAATAGCGGAGGAACAGTAAATGCCTCATGTGCCGCGTGTTAGACTCCATCGAAAAAGCGAATTACTCAAAGAACGACTTATTTCATTAGCCGTCACAGTTGAGGAAAGCGTCGTGTCAGCGATAAAAGCCATTAGAGATAGAGACCAGGAACTGGCGAATTCCGTTATACTGGGTGACAAGGAAATTGATCGAATTGAAATAGAGATTGAAGAAAGCTGTCTGGAGATCCTTGCTTTACATCAGCCGGTAGCTCTAGACCTCAGGCTGATAACCGGGGTTCTGAAAATAATCAACCAACTCGAGCGTATTGGCGATCTCGCTGTAAACATAGCTCAAACAGCGGATCTCCTAGCTTCTGAAAGCCCACTGAATGTGCCGGATGATTACTATCTTATGGCGGACAAAGCCGAAAACATGCTGAAAAAGTCCATCGACTCCTTCGTGAATGAAGATGAAGCATTGGCTACTCGAGTCTTAGCAGAAGACGACGAGGTGGACATGATGAAACACAAATTACACCGAGACTTCGAGGACAGAGTCAACGTGGAGTTGGACAGACGGAAGGCTTTGACGCATTTGTTTCTGGTTTCCAGGCACCTGGAGAGGATCGCGGACCATTCCACAAATATTGCTGAAGATGTCATTTATATGGTGACTGGCGAGATAGTTCGGCACGGCCATGGCGCCTCAAAATGATTTAGGGTCAGCGACACTTTGACGCCAGGTTTAAGCAAGATTTACAGTATCATTATCAAATCCTGTCCCTAACGATATGAAAAGAAATGGTCGCCGCTGTAACCATGCTTCGGCCAGTATACAAAAAGGTCACTATTCCAACGACTTGAAGAAAAATAATGACAGCAGGGTCCCATAAAGAAGCCAACCCAGTTTCCAAGTTCGCTGCAGGATCGGCGCCGCTACCTAGTAGACAGGCCACGATTACGACATAAACCATTGAGACCAAAGCCATGATCTGATACGCCGTAAAATTTCCCGGCCCCCTGTAATCTGCCCTCAAGGTTTCCGATAAGACTCTCCACGATTGGGTTACAATTATCGTCAATATGAGCGCCACGGAATAATAGCTTTTTAGAAAAAACAAAGTCGAAACTAAGCCTGTCGTAACATATAAAAGCGCCGTAATCGCCTGGACAGGCGCCACGCATTTACCGTCAAGCCCCCCTTCATAGGCTATTTTCTTAAGTTTTCCAGTAAATATTATGCCATATTTACTCAAGAACCGTCCTATAGTGGGGTGACATTCGGACAAGGGCTTTCCATAACAGCAACCGAAGCTAATACAGGCCAATCGCCCTATACCTTCTCCAATGGCGTAGGCAATGGCGAGAGAAGCCAGAACTGGAATAACCGGGAGATGATTTGGCTCAGGAATAATGAAACTATCAGTAATGAAAACAATCGGAGGAACAGTAAAAACTCCTGCAAAACATGCCCCTGCGATAGTAAATGTATGTGGCTTGTGTTCTACCAGTGACGCTACGGCTCTTGACGCGACCAGTCCGATCACCAGAGTCATCGTGACAATAAGGAAGGTCACCGTAATCGGCACGAGAACAGCCGATGTAAGAACCAGTAGGATGGATACGCTGATAACGGTGGCCATGGCTATGAAAAGGCCATAGTATGTGAGGTTGAGGCCTCTCCAATGTTGGGGTCCTTGTTTAGTCAAGGGGACTGCTGCCAGAATTTGCCAATTTTCTTGGGGCAGGGCCTTGAAAGCCCAGCTTTAATAGTGACATGAAAGCCACGCCTAAACTGAGGACAAAAATCACATCATACATCCATCTTTCTCCGGGTTGATTTGTTAAATCTCATGAGGAAATGAAAGGTTGTTCAATTGAGCTAGTCAATCGTCTAACACCCCAACTCAAAAAGGCTTTTACCTATGGTAGCCCTGACCTTAATGTCAGTTTCCACCAACGGCTTTCCGAAACCTGCGGAGAATCGGCTTTTCACATTTTTAAGACCAAGATTTGTTACCAGATCGTCGGAAAATTTCATTCTGTTGGGCTGAAATATCAAGACATCAGTGCTGCTGCCGGGACGATAAAGACTTTTAGGCGCCCCTTTTGCCAAAAACATCCCTGGGAGTATCGTTTTTCGGACTATCATATTTTGTTTCGCTATAGGCCTGAACGACGTCGCCGATCATGAGCGCCACAACTTCCACCATTGCTACGAGCCCGACACCTGTCCCGCCTGGAACGTCGGAATCAATTATGGTTACAACACGTTTGTTTTTAGAAAATGGCGTTACGACATTTATGACAGCGACGGGTTGCATGAATGATAACCACCTGAAATCTCGTAAAAATCTATCACTTCTCCTGCGACCGGGGTATGGTTGTAATGATATTTATCCGGAGTTAATCTGAAAATAGCGAAATCTCCATTTCGGAATGTATTGAGCCAAAGCCGTTTATCCGGTCCGAGGAGTTCTTCGAAATCAAAAAATTTTTCCTTTAGAAACAGATTCGATGTATCACTCAACGACCCGACAATGACCCTTGAATCCGCGGGACAAACGACTGACGTGGGGCATTCAGTCATTGGCCGGTATTCCCAGTAACGAATTTGGCGTTCAAAGACGCGGCGCATCGTTGTAAATTGTTCAGGGCAAAGACATTCCCGTAAATTGATTCCTAAAGCCTCTAATGAATCTCTTGTGGGAAGTCCAAGCCCCATGTCGAATTTAAAAAATGATAGAAGCTCACTTGAAAATCGAGCGCTTGTTACTGCCCGGAAAAGAAAGGGGGCTCTTTCTCTTGCGGAGGAATAAAGAAATTGAATAGCCTTATCCCCAACAAGTTCTTCCGTCCTGATTATCCCGGTGTCTCTCTCCACAAACTGGTGGCGCATCGTTATCATGAATTCTAATTCTCCTGAGGTTTTTGTCGGGTTCATCCGCGTCGCGGTGAATGGTAATCACAATGAGGTCTATGAGTTTCTCTATGATGTCCAAAGGAACGGATTCACTCAGAACATCTTCGCGGACATCTTCAAGAAACTTTCGCGTATCCCGACCATTGGCGACATAGCGAATGGCTTCACGATAATCTTGTTTCAGAAAAGCGAGGTTTGATTCTAACGAACTTAGGTCTTCATGAAGAAAGTTGAGGCCTTCCAGAACATGATTCGTTTTTAGCGTCGATCGATAGTAGGTTTCTGCGGCAAGGTTAAAGGCGTCAGCATTTAACTTCATAGGTGATTTAGCCGCTGATATATCTAGAATGGCCGAAGTCAGGCGTCCGGCGACAGAAAATTCCGAGGGGTTTTTCAGCCTTCTTAACAGGTCGTCTAACAAGTCTTTGAGATCAAACATTTCAATGAGATCGGTGGCTTCGGCCTGGATCAGCCTGATGAGACCTAGAAGATACTCCTGGTTATAGACTCGCATATAACCTGGATATCGTCTGCTTTGGCGAGATCCCCGAGTTTTTTCAAGAATTCGTCGCATGAACAGGTTAGGCGTGCCGATTCGTACATAAAAAGTCGGGATGCCGATTGCCGAACCAAAAAATATCTGTCTGCGTTCGCTTTCTATGAAAGGGTCGTCGGGAATGTGCTGATGCGAAACCTTCCCAAGCAACGCAAGTTTGAATGCTAGAGTTGTAACGAGGAGTTGAAGATTAACAGCGTTTGCCATGTCGTTTTCAAGATTTCCGAAAAGACTGTAGTGACGTCCCTCAAAACCGGAGAACCCCATTTTCGAGAATTCTCGCAAACGATATAAGAAATATGGAGCCATCTTTTCGTCGAAGACACCAAGATCGGAAAGGTCCTTTTTAAGCCTATCAGTATTTCCGAGCTTTCCGTCCAATCCTGGACTTTCATCCGTGCTCATGACTGAGATTAGATAGTCTATGAGCCTGAAATCAGGGACAAAATCTCCTTTTAACCGAAACAGCGTCGTCAGCGTCTTGTCTATAGGCGAGACTCCAAAAGGAGTAACCGGTTGCCCAACAATTTTCAGGTTGGCTTTTTTCTTCCAACGCCGCCAAATCATCCTCAAGTGTGTATAATCAAGTTCATGTGGTAAGAAACCGAGGACTTTCTCCGGGTGAAAATCCGAGAAGCCGAGTCTGTAAGGAGCTGCGGTGTATGTACCGACAAAAAGGGGCAGGAATGCTCCACAATTTTGATGACCAGGTCACCCAGAAATTTCTCATGGGCGGCTGTGAATCCGGAAGACCTGCTCGCCAGACGACTGGTAAGTTTAACGCTCCCCAAGCTTACGTGAGTCCCATTGTTTGCGAGACTTATGTTGGAAACATTTGGCAGGACGACGAGATTTCGAGTAATTATGCCCGCTTCTCTAAGTTTGGCCACAGCGTTGAGTTGACTGCGGCTGAGAACTTGATGGCACAAACACATATAATCCTAGGCGCCAACTGGACCCGAAACATTAACTACTGAAGTTACCTGAAAATCACACCGCTTGAGAAAATCGTTCCCTTAAAAGACGAAGATAGTACGGCTCTAATCGATCTATGGACTCAATTATCCTATCTGGGTGGGCCTCCAGATATCCCTTTTTATATAAGAATTTGTAGAAAAGCCTGATAGCTGTGGGAGCCAAAGTATATGCCAACGGCTCAATTGAAGTTTTTCTAAAAAGATAGTCCACCATGAATTCAAAAAATCTCCCCTGAGCGCTATGCAAAGTCACTGTTTCTGTATGCTCATAATCATAAATGAAAGATAGGAAAAGCTGTGCGAAAATGGCAAATTTGTCTTGATGATCCGCTATCCCCTTGTTATTGAGCCACAAATGAAATCTTTCCAAACAACCATGTTCAACATCCCATAGCAGTTCCACATATTCATCATAATCAGCAGATCTTTTAATATGCCGGTCCAGCCTGTTAAGATTGTGAATTTCTCAACTTTCGCACTTGGCTATAAAGCCAGGTCTGATGAGAGCTATGGCCTCCTTCATGGTGGCTTCAATTATTTCGAGCACTAATTGTTCCGATTCTGAGTAGTATTGGCGCACTTTATTCCATACCATCGAGAGTATTCGGAACAATGCGTCAGTCAGAGACAGGTCGCGAATTTCTTCCGAGGTAGTTAGAAACAGGCTTCCTATTGTCCTATCATCCGAGGCGTATCGTTGTTCCACAGCCAGGAATATGTAACGGATCATGACAATGGAAGAGTGGGCGACAATAGAGTCGAAATCCTGGACTTGAACTTCGGAATCAAGCTTGAGATAGTGTTTGGCCATCTTGAAAAAGACTTCTATATCCCAGCGCTTTCCATAGATGCGCACCACATCTTTATCAGGAAGCGAAAGGTCAGTGCATAAAAGGGCCAACCATTTGGAGCCATTATTGCGGTTACAAACGAAGACCAACTTGGCCTTCTGTTTCTCTCCGATTCCTACTATCATCGAACCCTTGATCTTAGCCTTTCCCCGGCGTTTCCTGATCATACGATAGATCTTTGACAGCGTTAAAGATTGGCCTTCAAGCTCGTAGAACACCTTAGAGGTGTTCTTTACCATGCAGATGACATGGATATGCTCCATAACAGAGCGAACCAAGGCAGGAAAACCAAACCAGGAGTCCATTAGCAAATACTTCGCAGGAATCGAGAGATTTAAGGCTCGTTTCACCATAGGGACTATTAGTTCAGTTGATTTGACAAGGGCTTCCTGTCGTCTCCTAGCGCCACAAGTCCGGCGGTCCATGATCTTTTTGATTCCCTGGATTCGGTTTTTCTCTTTAGGTGAAGTTAGCACAGCGTGGTCGCAAGGAACAAACGTTGCTCCGTCTGACCACCCTAGAGTCAGCATTCTGAACCCTTTGAGATATCTCTTGGCGCAATGATCGTATACTTTGGAGAGAAGCTCCACCTTAGAAGAACGGCTCCGATCATAGATGGTAGTGTCCAATATCAAGACCTTCTCCCTCTTTGTCTCCGTAAGAGGTTCCAAGAAACCTTTTATAACCATCTGGGACAAAAACCCCATCAAGCGACGCCAATTATGCCTATGAGCGCTGAGAAATCGATAAACAGCGTCTTTTCCGATGTGGGCGGTAGCATTCCTGTGTATCCCGGTGAAAATGTTCCTACCCACAAAGGCCAACTCAAAGATAATTCTCAGAACCAATAGTGGGCTGATACCTCTCAACTTCCTAATCCCGGCTTGGTTAAGAAGCGTGCCGATTTTAAACCGAGCCATGAATGTGTCGATCCGATCTCGAAGATCTTGATCCTCTAACTCAAATGGGGTAACTCTCATTGTGGGGCGTCCTCCTGTGCGATCTTTGTTTGCCAATACTTGGATAACACATTGGACGTCCCCTCGCGAGCCTATTATTCTGTTTTAGTTAGCCGTTTTACCCTTTTCATCAACTGCGAAAGTTGATTACCTTATAATAGTGCCAATAGGTTCATCTGTATTCCGATTAATTTAAAGAACGCCACACTAGATATTTTAAAAGCGACAGACCTAAGTAAAAAACCATAGTGGTTGCAAAAAATATAAATGCATCAAGATTGAACATCATATTCCCGATGTCCAGGACGTCCGAAAGGAAGACGTCACGGGGAAGTTTACCGATCGGTCTTTGAGATTATCCTCCGGATACTGAGCACAAGGGCTCTCCGGAAATATCTTCCTAAGAGGTATCCGCCTCCTTCACCTTGTTGACAGCATCTCCATGAACGGTAGGGGAGTGGTCCCTTATGTTTCCTCCTCGTCAGGATCTCCAGGCTCACCGGTACGGGACTCACCTTCCAGATTTCATCGCAATACTGTCGAATCGTCCGATCGGATGAAAACTTTCCCATTCGAGCTGCATTGAGGATAGACATCCATGTCCATGCGTCTTGATCGCGTATGTCTCGCTGACCCGGTCCTGACAGTCCACGTACGATTGATAATCCGCGAATTGCGGGTCCTCGTCATGATAGAGCAGAGAATCAACGAGAGGTTTGAACAGTTCAGAATCCTCTGAAGAGAAGTGTCCAGATGAAATAAGGTCGATGACACCCTTCAATTGATTGTTGCCTTCATAGAAATCACGTGCATGATAACCTCTAGATTTCAGATCGTCACCTTCCTCGGCCGTGAGTCCGAACAGGAAGAAATTCTCCGGTCCGGCTTCTTCTCTGATTTCGACGTTGGCGCCGTCCAGAGTGCCAATCGTGAGCGCTCCATTAGTCGCGAAATTCATGTTCCCCGTTCCTGAAGCTTCCTTGCCCGCTGTAGAGATCTGTTCGGAAAGATCCGCAGCAGGGTGATCAACCTGGAGTTCTTTGCGTTGAAGTTGGGGAAGAACAGCCTGGTGCGACCTCTTACGTCCGGATGGGATTCACGACGTTCGCTACTGCGTTGATCAGCCTAATGATCAATTTCGCCATAAAGTCCGCTGGTGCGGCCTTCCCTCCGAAAATAAATGTTCTGGGCTCAATGTCCACTTCCGGGTTCTGCTTAATACGGTTGTAGAGTGTCAGGATGTGCAGCACGTTGAGATGTTGTCGTTTGTATTCATGAAAACGTTTCACCTGAATCTCGAAGAGTGAGTCCGGATCGACGACAATGCCCGTACGATTACGAATCGCTTCGGACAAATCGATCTTGTTAAGTCTCTTGATGCGACTCCACTGGGTCTTGAACTCTTTGTCCTCCACAAGAGCCTCAAGTTTCCGGAGTTGCTCCAGGTCCGTAATCCAGCCGTCTCCGATCCTGCTGGTGATCAGGTCCGTCAGTCGGGGATTACTCAACACCATGAAGCGACGAGGAGTCACGCCATTGGTTTTGTTGCTGAATTTTTCCGGGTAGAATTCATAAAAGTCCGGAGAACATCTTTTTTCAACAATTCCGTATGCAACTCTGCCACGCCATTAATACCGAGACTGCCCACACAAGCGAGATTGGCCATCCGCACATATTTTTCACCCGTTTCGTCAATCAAAGACATCCGAGCCGCTCGATGGTCGTCTCCTGGATACTGCGCTCGAACCTTTTCCAGAAACGGATGATTGATCTCGAATATAATTTCCAAATGCCTGGGGAAAAGCGATCGGAACAACGGTAGGGGCCACTTCTCCAGAGCTTCGGGCAACAGGGTATGATTTGTGTAACCAAAGGTTTTTCGGGTCACATCCCAGGCCTCGTCCCATCTCAAGCCATGTTCGTCAATGAGTAGGCGCATTAATTCGGGTATGGCCAACGCAGGATGCGTATCGTTCAGTTGGACTGAAAAAAGTTTATGAAAGTCCTTGGGAAGTAAATCGCCCATCGACAATATATGAAGCATATCCTGTAATGAACAGGACACAAGAAAATACTGCTGTTCCAACCTGAGCTGTTTTCCTTGAGCCGGTTCGTCGTTGGGATATAGCACTTTTGTAATGTTCTCCGAATAGATCTTCCGATCGACAGCACCGTAATAATCCCCGATATTGAATGCCTGAAAATCGAAAGATTCGGTTGCTTCGGCTTTCCAAAGCCTCAAGGTGCTACAGGTGTTCACCTTATATCCAATTACAGGCGTATCGTAAGCAACTCCTTTAACCACTTGATCCGGAATCCATCGGACCTGAAGAGATCCATCGTCTGATTGAACATGCTCTGTATGGCCACCGAACTTAACTTCAAAAGCAATTTCCGGTCTATGACTCTCCCATGGATTTCCCATAGATAACCACTTGTCCGTGGTTTCAACCTGTTTTCCGTCTTCAATACTCTGGGAAAAAATCCCGAATTCATAACGTATTCCGTAACCTATCGAGGGAATTTCCAGAGTGGCAAGAGAGTCCAAAAAACAGGCGGCCAGTCGACCAAGCCCTCCATTTCCCAACCCAGGTTCCGGTTCGTGCTCCAAAAGGGCATTCCAATCTTCTCCTAACTCCTCGGCAGCTTTACGCACTTCTTCATAAATCCCCAGATTAATCAAATTATTAGCAAGCTGAGGTCCAATCAGAAACTCTGCTGAAAGATAGCTTACCGCACGAAGCCCCCCTTTAAGGTAAGTTTGGCCACTTCGAACCCATCGGTGCAGCAAACGATCCTTTACCGCGTAAGCGAGAGCCATGTACTTATCGTTCAGTGTAGCTATTGCGGGAATTTTTCCTTGAGAGTATTTCAGGTGCTCCCAAGCGCCACTTTTGATTGCCTCAACGGTTAAGCCTATACGACTCACCGAATCTCTTTCGATTTCACTCTGTCGCGGAATTTTTTTGCATGACCAATCCTCACATAAACTGATTCAGCGCAAGATCTTCAGGTCGAATGCAGCGATGGCGTACAGCACAGGAACAATCAACAAGGTGACAAACGTCGCAACCATCAGGCCTCCGATCTGTGCGTAACAGAGTGGCTCCCAAAGGGGGCCTCCGTGCGTGGCCAGCGGGACGAGGGCTATTACGGTCGCAGCAACAGTGATTGCCACCGGCCGAAGCCGCATAATACCTGCATCTAGTAGCGCCGTGCGCAGGTCTTCGCCTTCTTCGAGCTTTTCCTCAATGAAATCAAACAACACGATAATGTGACTGACAATGACACCGATCAGACTAATGACGCCCAGAAAGGCCATGAACCCAAATGGCGAGCCGCTGACCGCCAGAGCGGCAAAAGCCCCGGCCATACCATACGGTAGAGCGGAAAACACGATAAAAGGTTTTATCGCGCTCCTGAATTGGAACACTAGCGCCAGAAAAATGGAAACCACGGAAATCATGAGAATCACTTTCATCTGGTCAAACCCTTTGACCTGTTCCTCATATTCTCCGCCGATCTGGACCGTGTACCCGGGCGGAAGAGAATTTTTGAACTCTTCCAGTTTAGGGATAAATGCGCTCGTCACCTCCGAAGGCAAAACTCCCGGAACAGGAAAACAGGATACGGTTATTGTCCGGAACTGATTGCGGCGCTCAATTCTCTCCGTTTCCATTCCGTATTCGATGGTCGAAATTTGCCCCAAGGGAACTTTTTGGCTGCCCTCGGCTGCGTACACGTACAAAATTCTCGATGTCGCCAATGGCAGACCTTTCTTCCATGCGCAGACGGGCCATCACAGGAATCGTCAAGCGCCCCTCCCGAAGGCTCGTGACCTCAAAGCCGTTCAGGGCAGCGGAAGAAGACCGGGCGACATCCAGGTTGGTGACACCAGCAAGATTGGCTTTATCCGGGTTAATCTTGAGCCTAGCCTGGAATATCTCGGTGCCCCAATTATCCCTTGTGCGATAAGCATTGGGCATGGCGCGAAAAATGTCCTTGAGTTTCTCAGCCGAAGCTCGCAGGGTACTTATATCCTCACCGGAAAGCCGAATCTGCACAGGCAATCCAACAGGCGGTCCTGTTTCCAACTGTCGCATGTCAACCCGCACTCCAGGCAGTCGGGCCATCAAGGCTTTCTGGAACTGATCCACAATAAGGTTGGTCAAGTGCTTGTCTCGAACTTCAATGAGTATCTGTGCGTAATTCGCCTGAGATAGTTCCGGCTCCACAGAGAACCAGAAACCGTGGACCTCCTCCTCCGACAAATGTGGTCAGGCATTTGAGCGCCTCCATCGGTTTGCCGTTCTTGTCAGGATGCTTCGCGCCGAAGTCTGCAGCAGCTTTGACAAGCAAATCTTCAGCCGTCTTGGCGGCTTCATCTGTGGTTATGATGGATGCGTCTTCCGGCAGCCAAAGGTCGACGTAGGACAAGTAAGAAAGATCCTTTGGGAAAAATTGCGGTTTTAGTTGCGATTGAACCCAGAAACCCGTGACTACAGGTACCAACGAAATCAATAGAGCTTTCCAACGGTTGTCGATCAGGAAACTGCCCACTCTGTAGTAGATTCCGTAGAATCCCCTGGTCCGTAGCTCCTCTATCGAAAAAGCGGGTTTCTTCCGCGGCCGGAGCAAATAATACCCAACAAAAGGAACGAAAGTCCTGGATACAATGTAGGATGCCACCAAAGAACACGTGATTACTATCGGCAGGGTGTAAAGGAAGCGGCCTGTGTCGCCCGTCAGCAGTAAGAACGGCAAGTACGCTACAATGTTAGTGATAGTCGCATATAGAATTGCTTTGGCCAGCTTGGTGGGTCCTACCCAGGAAGCCACGTCACGCGGCTGGCCGTGATCGAGTTCCTGTTTGATCGCATCGTTGGCCACCACGGGATAATCCACCAGAAGCCCCAACGCTATGATAAGGGAAGCGATGGAAATTTGTTGGAGATCCACGTTTAAGAAATACATCATACAGAATGTCATGGCCAAGGTAATCGGTATTGATATTGCCATGAGAAGAGCAGACCGCCACTCCCAGAATCCTATTAACGCTACGATCACGACTAAGATTACAGCCTCGTACAGGCTGCGCATGAACAGATTCACGTTTTCTCGAACCTGAAGGGGTTGGTCGGAAGTGCGCTCGATTACGAGATCTTCCGGCAGGCGCCGCTTGACCCTCTCAAGAGCCAAGTCCACATCCTTTGAAAACCTGCCGATCTGCTCTCCGGAGCGCATGTTCACCGCAATGGTAATTGCACGCAGTCGCTGCCAATTTCCCTGGGTATCGCGACAGGTCAGATAATTGAGATTTCGTGGAGGAGTCTCGTATCCTCTGCTCATCTCCACCAGATCCCGGAGATAGGTTCCTGCGCCTGAATTGGTAGAGCTTATAAGAGTTCCCCCCAGTTCTCTTTCGCTTTTGAATTCGCCTGAGGGGTCTACGATCAGGTTTTTTCCCTCAAATTCGAGCATTCCTCCAGGGAGGATCACATTGCGCGCGCCGAGAATGTCTTTTATTCTCGATGGCTGGAGTCCATACGAAGCAAGCCGTTCCTGAGAATATTCCAGAAAGACTGTCTCTCGTTGAACTCCCCATCTGGTCACTTTGGAAACAATCGGAACCGCATTGAGTGTGCGGGCGATTTCGTCCGTGAACGCTTCCAAATCTCGCAAACTGTATTTACTGCCTGAGGACGCGGCAAGCTTTACGCGCGCTGACTGTGGGTCACGAACGATGACCGCCGGCTCCCAGGTGTCCGGGCTGATTTCCGAGGCGTGCAATTCCTCATGGACAAATGCCCACATCTCTCTCGCTAGCTCTGTGTCATTCAGAGTCGTAGTTAGGTCGAGCACCGACAATCCGGAACCGTTGTACACAAGGACATCTTTGGCAATCCCTTTTCGTGTCCAAAGCTTGCGGAGCAGTTCAATCTTCCGCTCAGCCTCCCTGCTATCCGGGAGGTTTGGAAAAATCACCGCCAAGCTGACTCGGTCGCCCTTTTCGGGTTTTGGAGCCTGAGAGCGGAGCTCGCGAATTATGGTTTCCAGTTCTCTCGCGCGTAGGTCGATTTCCACGTCCCCGACCTTCGGGGAGGCTACGGTGAGCATGAGCGTAGCCGTATCACCGAAGTCTTTGATAAAGACAATCGGCCCCGCTCCTTCCGGGAGATCCTTTATTCCGGCGAGCTTCAGGTTGATGTCGTCAAAGATTTCGCCAGACTCCTTGACGCTTTCGACTAATTTGACCTTCACGACAGACAGACCAGTCCGGGACGTGGATTCAATCCGTTCTACTTTTTCGTTTTCTGCTATTTTTGAATCGATCTTTCGAGTGACCAGCTCTTCGACTTTTTCCGCTTTCACTCCAGGCCACGGGCACAGGGCGACGGCCACTCGTACGGGTATTTCAGGGTCTTTGCGCTGAGGCATTCGGCAATAACCATAAACTCCCAAGGCCAGAACGGCCACGAGGAGCACCCAGGAAATCTGCCGGTTCTCAACAAAAAACCTTGACACATTGTGCGTGTTGGCGATCAGGTCTTCGTCTTTCTTGTGCTTCATGTGAATAACTCTCTATGGGATTACGTCTACGAGACATCCGTCAGACAGCATGGTGGCTCCCGTGGTTACTATCTGTTCACCTGTCACAAGCCCGTGAAGGATGACGACTTTGTTTCCAAAAACTCTGCCAATTGAAACCTTGCGGCCGCGGGCAATATAATTGTCACCCCGTTTCTCAAGAACGAAAACCATGTATCCTTGAGGATCTGAGGGAGGGCGAACGACCGCATGAAGCGGTATAATGGGTCCGGCAACCTCTTGTCCGGTTCCTGCCAACTTCACTGTCCCTATCATGCCGTCCTTGAGTTCGAGATCCGGATTAGGAACAGTGATTTCAACGTCGAAGACCCGACTTCGCTGGTCTGCAGATGGTGAAACCGCTGTAATGATTCCATTGAATTCCTTGTTCTGGAGAGCCTCCACCGTAACGGTAAGACTATTTCCGGGCTTAACCTCCTTGAGCAGATAATCGGGGACGCCGACCACTGCCTTGACCGAACTGAGATCCTGCAAAAGAAAAGCCCTCGTTCCCTGGGCCACAAGAGTTCCACGCTCCACAAACCGGTTCACCATCAAAGCGTCGAGAGGAGATCTAAGAACTGTATCCTGCAAGTCAATTTTGGCTTGTTCCACTTGAGACTCGGCGCCAGTCACGCGGGCCCGTGCAACGTCAAGTTTTTCTTTGTACTTATCGAATTCGTTTTTGGATAGAGCGTCCTCTTTAAACAACGTTTCGTACCGTCCGAATTCCCGAATGGCCTGCCACAAGGACGCTTTGGCCTCTTCAAGGGAAGAATTGGCATGGTTGAGCTTCGCTTGATAGTCGGTGTCCCGAATCCGGGCGAGAATTGCGGATTTCTCGACTCGATCGCCTTTCTGCACGTCCCGGAGCGTACCATCGGGTCCAGGGAGCTTGAGAATATCTTCGACGTAGCCCCCTACTTTAAAGGCCAGATCAACCTGTTCCCGAGGGATCAAGGTGGCGGAGTACTTCAAACCTGCTGCCGGCAAGGCGGCGGTAACCTTTTGAACCTTCACCGGAATCGGCGGTTTCTCAAAGGATTCTTTTTTGGAGCATCCTGCGACTGCCCAAAATGCTGCAATCAACCCTATTGTCACTGCATGTCGAAATACGAACCTTGACATGTTCATAGGTAACCTCGAAAGCGCTAAAAATACAGACTCAAGACTTGCAACCCGATTTGCGTTCCGAATGAGCGTCCGGTATGGTCTTCAAGACCCCTCCGGAGACGCAGGACAATCGATGCTTTTCTTACTCTTAAAAGGCCCTGCCTCTATAGAGGAGAAGGCTCAGTCGATGACGTGACCTTCTCCTGGAGCTTTCTCTCAACCAAAGAGTTTCTTAAATGCCTGCTTGATCTGGGCCATGCCGTTCGAGAGTTCGTTTTCAAAGGTTGCGGCTTTGTCCCTGCCCATTTGTTTCTTTTCCTCAAGTTGGCGTTTGTACTCGTTTATCTGTGCAACGAGTTGCCCCTTTTTGTGCTCAAATTGAGCTCTTGCCCCAGCCTTCTTCACTTCAAATTGAACCTCGAAGGCTTCCATCTGAGCTTCTAATCCGATAGCGGCTACAATGAACTTGTTTGCAGCCTTTTTTAGCGATTCATCAATGGATTGGCCGGCAGCGTCCAGCTCACGATCAATGGTGGATTCGAGCGTGGAGATTGAATGTTGGATCTTTTTCTCTCTGGGCCTCGAATGAGTCCCTCACCTCAGCCTTACCCAACGCCAGTTGAACCTGCAACTCGTCGAACTTGGACTGAATTGCGGTTTTCTTTTCATCTGCAAGCCCTTTGGCCTTCACGATCTCGGATTTGAACCCTTCCATCGTCTCGTTCAATCGTTTCTTACTGATCTCGAGTTCTTCTATGGCTTGCTCTTGGGATAGTTGCAGTTGTGCTTCGATAGCTGTGGCGCTGGCCTCCCATTTATCCAACTTTGTGTCGATGGCTTCCCTGATTTCCTTAATCTTTGACATTGGATTCTCTCCTGCAGATTTTATTTGTAAGGCGGTCTTGCCTCCGCCACGTGTCTAATGTCCTATTTGGGCGTCCTTACTACGCCCAAGCCACCATTGTGGCCCAATTTGCCATTATCAATTCATCGATGCGGTTATCAGATTTTCTGATCAATTTCCTAGTGATACGCGCGGGACAGCGCTCGTGTTCCCGCCTTGAGTCCTCCCTTGATGCCCCCGTAGGACACCGCACAACGTCGGAAGCTGCCCAGTTTGCCTTGATTACCATTCTCACGTGCTCATCACCCCTTTGAGAAAAATGTCTCTGGCGCTTGATAAGTCGTCTCCTTCTGCGAATCCGGCAGGGTCTTCCATCATCCTGAAAAGAAAAGTAAGGATAATTCCGTAAAGCGCTAGAGCCATATGATGAGGATCTGCGTCGCGGAAAACGTTCGCTTTGATCCCTCTTTTAAAGATCGAGGCTAATTTCTTGAGGTATTCATCGCGAAATTTCCGAAGATCCGCTTGGAAAGCGGCTGTTACCTCAATGACCCCTCCCTGAGTTCCAGCAAAGAACAGGCGAGCGAACGTCAGGTTGTCGAAAAACAGTTCCCGATGGATGACGAAACATTTTTCTATCGCTCGTACAGGATCCCGCTCCTGTTCGAGGCCCTGTAAAACAGTATGGTGCCACCTTTCTGCAATCTGCAGAATAAGGGATCTGTACAGGACATCCTTACTACTGAAGAATTTGTATAACGTCCCCATCCCAAATTCTGACTCTCTCGCGATTTCGTTCATGGAAACGTTCTGATAACTCTTCTCTGAGAAGAGCTTTAGCGCGGCCTTGAGTATCTCATCTCGCTGCTGGCGGTTTAGTCGCTCGCGACGTGGAAGGTTTTCAGGCGTTTTCTCGATCGGGCGAAGCAGTGCATAGCTCATTTATTTCTCCACGCTCTGAATATAAATCGTGACCTGAATCATATTCAGAAGATGAAACATGTTTCGGTAGAAAGTCAAGAAGGAATTTTGTATTTTTCAAAAAATAGCTGCGATAACGGCGTTACCAAGAGTAAAGGCTGTGGCGAGATTCCTGGCGCAAAGTTGGTAATTTTTGGACCTCTCGGAAGTTCTAACGATGCAATACAGGAGTTACCTGTACAGCTCGGCGTTCCAAGAGAGTCACTAATCATTGAGATACGGGCGATTGATACGTCGGACCAGGTTGAATTGTTCAAGCCGCTTGTTAGCCCTGACCCCTTCGCATTAGTCACCGCTGCTTCCCACATGCCAAGGACGCTCTACCAATTTAGATCAAAAGGAACTAATCCTATGCCTTGCCCATGTGAATTTCAGACTAGGCGTGGTGATTGGACAATTTCGATGCTTTTGCCTACTGTTTTGGGTTTAGAAAGATCACAAACGGCCTTGCATGAATACTACGGCCGCCTATTTGATTGGATCAAAAATGGGGGAATGGGGACCACCGTCACGGGTCCCACAATACCGCTTTCTTGAGATCTATCGATCGAATCTCTAAATTAAAATAGTTGCGGTCAACAACTTGGACATGGGAACTACAAGATTGATTAACAGGAGTCATTCTATGGATATCTATTCTATGGTGGGTGACCGATCCACTCTGAACTGAAGAGACGGGGTTAGGACATCGGCCACTATCATGCGAGGGGGTTCTTAGGGGACCCCGGTATAGCGGCTTTTTGACTTTTACCGAGACCCCAATCCATCAGCGATTCGTTAATGAATTTTGCAAGAGGCTCTATGTATAAATGATTCCCTGATATGATCATGGTGGCTGTAGCGCCAGCGAGTTCCGCCAATTGCGGCGCCCAAAATTCAGCCACCGTTGTTCCTAAATAGAAATATTCCTATTCGTTTGTTCTGGCGGATAGCGTCCTTGACCGCCTCCGTGTTTTTCTCACAGTTGAGCATAGTTTTCCACGAGAAAATTTGGTGTTTCTCGTGTAAGTCCGAATTAGCGATGTAGTTGAATTTTCGGAGTCCCACTACATCGAAGAGGCTGTCACGGTTGGCGACTTCCCATGCGTCAAAGAGGTTTCTGTATTCCTTGTGGTGTTCCCAGAGGTGGGCGTACACGGGTTGAGTTTCCACCTCTTCTTTGTAGTGCGGGTGGCACACGACGGCAATTCCTTCTTGAGCGTGAATGGCATCCACGATTTCGGCCACCTCCAGGTCCGGGTTGACGTACTGTTTGATGTCCAGAGCGAGTATGTGATATTGGCCCGTGTTGTTAGTGATTTCTGCTCCCGGGATCAGCAGCATGTTGTATTCCCTCCATGCCCGTTTTCTTTCACCCCAAAGGCGGTGGAGATAGTTGTGAAACTCAATCTCATACCAGTTCGCGATTTTTCTTAGTATTTGATATATCGTTCCCAAATTAGTTTTGGGGAGGTAAATCGTGGGCAGGGTAACGTCAGTCAAACCCCATCTCTCGGAGTATGAGATTTCGGAGCGACTTAAATTGACGACCGGCAGAGCGCATCGGAGATGGCTGGTGATATGGAATGCGTTTGTTGATCCGCGAACCGCAAATCAGATCGCTTTACACACAGGCGTGTCGGTATCTACGGTGCATAATGTCGTTTCCAGTTACAACAGATACGGTCCGGAAGCTGTGGATGGCTCCAAAGAGAGCAAACGCCGCCGCTGTTATTTGAGTAAAACGGAAGAGGCGCAATTCCTTGCGACGTTTCTTGTTCAGGCCGGCGCAGGTCAGATCTGCGTAGCGGGGCGAATAAAGCAAGCATTGGAAGATTATTTGGGCCATGAGGTTCATCACTCTACGGTTTACAGGATGCTTGATAGAAACGGTTGGCGGAAGGTAACGCCTCGTCCTGCTCATCCACAATCCAAGGAGCAGATCCAGGAGGATTTTAAAAAAACTTCCCCAAATTAGTAGTTGAGATCTTGGATGAAAGAGATTCGACTGATACCAGACCAACTGTGATAATGACCCAAGACGAGGGAAGATTTGGTAGGATAAGCGATCTTCGGGCCTGCTGGGCCCCAACGGGTATCAGGCCAAAGGTCGCCAGACAAATCGTAAGGACATTCGTTTACGTCTATGCGGCAGTGTGCATGGCGCTCGGGAAAATGACATCCCTGATACTTCCCTATGCAAATACAGAGATGATGAATTTATTCCTGAAAGAAGTATCGAGGGACTTCAAGGACTATTTCGTCATCATGTTGGTAGACGGCGCGGGCTGGCATAGATCGGGCAATCTGAAAATCCCTGAGAATATAAGGCTGATATATCAACCTTCACACAGTCCCGAGCTAAATCCGGTAGAGCATGTTTGGGACGAATTGAGAGAAAAGCATCTTCCAAACAGGGCCTTTCGATCTCTTGACGCAGTAGAGCGAGTTCTTTGTGAGGGATTGCGCAAACTGCAGGACGATCCAGAAAGACTTCGCTCAATGACCAACTTTGAGTATCTGAGAGTTACGATCTAAAAAGCGAAATGGTATCAGGGATCGCGTACGGCGGTAATCCAGAAGCCAGATGCTCGGCTGCACACTGAGAATCAATGATGTGGTCAGTGATTGCAATGACGTCGAACCCGTGTTTCCCGTACAGATCGACGATTTCCTCCACAGGATGAGCCCCGTCGCTCATGTCCGTGTGGATGTGAAAGTCACAGAAAAGCCATTTTTCATCCATTGTTTTTTTAATCCCTCCTCTGCGAAATGCATGTGTCCGGTATGAATCCACGGGCCGCCACAGGCGAAAAAGACCCCCCTCGAGACTCCCGTTTGAGGTTCAACATGAGCACTCCGGTGTGAATTCTCTGTAACAATAATGTTATTTTTTGGTTAATCGACCGTACAGTTTTAATTCGACTTGGACGCGTCAAACAGGCAGGCAGAAGTGGATTGCTTTGCTCTCTTAGTCATCCCCACCGTGGCGCAGAAGCGGAATGTCGCTCACACAAAACTCATTTCATCTTAATCATTTCTGAACAATGCCCTTGTGTACCTTGAGACATGCTGCGATGAATTTGGAAAGTCATCGCAGGCTTGATATCACGCTTTTCAACATCTGTCACACCGGGAGGTACGGCTTAATGCCAGGAAAGAAATGGCTGTCAGTTATGGTCTTGTTCGCCGCGATTTTGGCAACAACCGGAGGCTCGATTGCCTCAAGCGAACAAGGGGAACCGATAGCAAAATACATCTTTCTCTTCATTGGCGACGGAATGGGAATTGCTCAGCGCAATGCAGCGGAATTGTATCTGGCAAAAGCAAAGGGTTTGAGCCGCCCTGAGGACGCAAAGTTGGTCATGAATACGCTTCCGGCTCAAGGGATGAACACTACCTATGATCTTACCAGCGTCATCCCCGATTCCGCCTCCACTGGCACAGCGATGGCCTGTGGGCATAAGACCAAGTCTGGAACCATCGGTATGGATGCAGAGGCAAAGGTAAGCTATGAGAATATCGCAGAGAGAGCAAAAAAGATAAATCAGAAGGTTGGGATTCTCTCCACAGTATCCTTGGACCACGCAACGCCGGCGGCCTTCTATGCCCATGTTCCGAGCCGAAAACAGATGTATGATATTTCATTACAACTCGTAAATTCCGGCTTCGACTACTTTGCTGGAGGGCAGTTGCTCGAACCGACGGACAAAAAGGATCCGGGTAAACCCAATGCCATCGAGATAGCCAAGAAAAACGGCTATACCGTCGTCCTGGGTCGCTCCGCTTTTCAAGCTCTCAAACCAGGGGTAGGCAAAGTAATCTCAATGAACGCGACGGTTGACAAGGATGCCGCCATGTTTTACAGCCTGGACCAAAACAGGAGCAATGACAACGTTACCATCGCCGAGTACCTGGACAAAGCAATAGAGTTACTCGATAACCCGAACGGTTTTTTCATCATGGTCGAAGGCGGCAAAATTGACTGGGCCTGCCATGCAAACGCCGCCGCCGCTTCCATTCACGATACGCTAGCCATGGACGAAGCCGTGGCGCGAGCTCTCACTTTTTTAAAGAAGCATCCGGATGACACTCTGATCGTGGTGACAGCGGATCATGAAACGGGTGGCATGACCATCGGATTTGCCGGAACTCGATACTCCTCGTTTATGGAAAGAATCCAGCATCAGAAGATGAGCTACATCGAATTCAATAAGAAATTGGAAGAATACAAGAAGGCCCACAGGCCGTCATACGCCAAGCTCGAAGACATAATGCCTCTCATCAAAGAGGCGTTCGGGTTGTATGTCATGCCCGCGGAAGAAAAGGCCTCACTTCAAAAGCTTGTAGCAGAAGGGAAATCAAAGGATGCCTCTCCGGCTCAGAAAAAAACGGCGAAGCAGGCAGCGGAGAAGCTCGAGTACAGCATGGCGCTTAGTGATAGGGAACTCAATGCGCTTCGGGACGCTTTCAAACAGAGTATGCTGAACAAAAAGGAACGAGCGACAGACGACTACACCTATCTCTTGTATGGAGGGTACGAGCCACTTTCCGTCAAGTTAACTACCATCCTGAACAATAAGGCGGGCGTTGGCTGGACGTCCTACTCCCACACCGGTGTGCCGGTGCAAACCTCGGCCATTGGTGTTGGAGCCGAAAAGTTCAACGGTTATTTCGACCAGACTGACATTTACGACAAAATAGTCAAAATAGGCGGCTTCTCAAGGTAATTCAATAGGACCATCCAGGCTTTGCGAGTAAAAATCTTTCATCGGGACACCTTTTTTGTCCTTGTAGTCTTGGTTGTTACCTGCGTTCTGCTGATTATGCCAGACATTTTCGTCAGTCCCTATGCCAGGGATGAGCAGCGCTACCGTCCGCGGGTTCTCTCGGTGGACAACTCCCTTGTCAAACAGTTCGGTCTTGTCAGAGCCGGCGCTCAAAGACCGCAAGTGAAACTTCTCAATGGTCCGTACGCTGACCGGGAAGTAGCCGCCGGCAACGTCCTCATCGGAAAAATGGAAACCGACAAGATGTTCCGACCTGGGGACGAAGTCTATCTGGTCGTCACTACCATAGACAATGAAATAACCGCTGCTACAGCCTACGACCACTACCGGCTGAATGTTGAAGTTGTGTTGATTTTACTGTTTGCCGGAGCGATGGTCGTCTTTGCCGGCTGGAGCGGCGCAAAGGCCTTAATCGCTCTGTTCTTTGCCGTTGTTGCCCTGTGGAAAATTTTGCTGCCCGGTATTCTGGCTGGCTACGATCCGATTTGGACGGCTCTTCTAGCGGTCAGCGTCATTGCTGGCGTTACGCTGTTCGCCGTAGCGGGGATCGGAAGGAGTGCTTTGGTCGCCTGGTTCGGAGCGCTCTTGGGTGTCGTTTTCACTTGCACGGTGGCAACAGCGCTCTTCCCCCCTTTGCGGCTCCATGGCGCAATCCAGGCATATTCCGAGACCTTGCTCTATTCCGGTTTTGCGAACCTCAATCTCGAGCGCCTCTTCATTGCTGCCGTCTTTCTCGGTGCGTCAGGCGCAGTGATTGACCTTGCGATAGACGTTTCATCGGCCATGGGAGAAGTATCACGAAGACGGCCCGATCTGTCAGTCAAAGAATTGATTAAATCGGGACTACATGTGGGACGACCCATGGCGATGACCATGGTTACCACACTCTTGATGGCCTACATGTCGGAGAGCATGGCTTTGTTCATGATCTTGATCTCCAAGGGTATTCCTCCGGAACAGATTGTTAACCTTAATTATGTAGCAGGAGCGGTGCTCAAGACAGTCGTGGGCAGTTTCGGGCTGATAACCGTAGCGCCCTTCACGGCACTCTTAGGCGGCTATGTTTACACGAAACGGAGACCAGCGCATAAAACAGTAGATGTCTAATACCCGCATATTTGGTTCAAGATCGGAGCGCGCAGGTTTGACCTCAGAATTGGCGATGAGATTTCGCCTGAAACTGTGATAGAGAATTGACCAAGGGTAACATATTAATGTTGGTATGGTTTTGGAATGGAAACAAACCAATTGGTGATTATCCTGTTGCTGGCCATTTCCTGTAATATTGACAATATAGGGGTCGGCCTCGCTTACGGCGCAGGGGGATCGGTATTCCGCTGGTCTCGAATCTCTTGATCGCTCTACTAGCGGCTGCCGGCACAGGAGTATGCGTGGTATTCGGACAGAAGATTTTTCAATTCTTGCCCACCGAGGTCGCAGTCATTTTGGGGGCGGTGTTGCTGATCGGTATGGGATTATGGGTCATATGGCAGGAATTTAGGCAAAAGCAACAACCTTCGAAAGTTACCCCATCCATTTTATCCGAAAAAGAACATGCCCATATGTCATGGTGGCGGCGACTAACCTCGATTTTGCAAGAGCCGATTCTGGCCGATAAGGATTCTTCAGGAAGCATCGACGTAAATGAAAGCGTATTGCTCAGTATTGCCCTGATGTTGAATAACATCCCGAACGGTTTGAGCGCCGGTCTCTTGGGAATGTCGGTTTGGGTCACGGCCATTTAGTATTTTGAATTGGACGGCGACTGGAAAAATTACAATCCCCAACGTGCCCTAAACAAATCAACCCGATCCCATTGTTGATTTAGAAGGTTACTGATAAATAATCTTTGTTTACCGGCCACCCTGCCAACAACAGATTTTAAAAAATTGGAACCTGGCCTGAAGCTCCTTTAAGAAAATCTTCCCCTAAAATCTCAATGAAATCCGGCTCCAATTCGTCTATCAGTGCAATCACGCTATCTGGAGTTTTAGTAAGATATCTTTCTCACTTAAAAATTGATAGAAAAGCCTTAGTGAAACAGGACACAAAACATATTCCCACAGCTCCATTGAGGCATTTTTCAAGAGATACAGCGCCATGAACTCAATAAGATAGTTCCTTGTAATGCTCTTTAAAGTCACCGGATCTTCATGTCCGCTCGAATAGACGAAAGTGAAGTAGGTGTCTGCGAAATTAACGAATCTGTCTTGATATTCTTTTAGCCCTTTGTTATTGAGCCACAAATGAAATCTTTCCAAACAGCCATGTTGAACGTCCCAGAGCAGTTCCACATACTTATCATAATCAGCCGACCTAATAATATAGTGATCCAGTCTGTTAAGATTGTGAATTACCTTTAGATCATCCACAGTTGGACGTATAGTTTCATTACTTAGGCTTATGCGTTCATGGCCTAATCTGTTCACTGGACAGCTTACTTCTTTGTTCATAAACATCATAGGGCTACCCCGGCTCAATTTTCAGGTAAGGAAATTGCTTCCTAATTGATTTGTTGGCTAATGCTAAAGTCCAATACCTCGTTTAAAATGCCACGAACTGATATAACGGACACAGTTCTTGCAAATTCCATTTTCTATTTTTATTTTTACATTGGACTGTTAGCAACGGATTAATATTCTATTTCAAAAAGATTAATCTGGTATCTTGCATAGGTTCAACAAATATCACTTACTATCAGATTGAACCCTTTAAGATTCAGAACAACATGGACACAAGATGGTGAGAGGGAGAGATTTCCACCGGAGGAGAGTTGAATGCGTTTTTCTTTGAGGCTTGGTTACGACAATGCCAATATCTGTTAGCGCGCTGGAGACAGACTCTGCAGAAGGATCCACTGATAAACCAGGGAGTAGATTTGTTTTTTAGATGAAGGTTTTCTTTTCCTTCAGGAAATGTTCAAGACCAAACTTTTTAACGCGATAGCCCATTTGTCGAAGTGTTATTCCCAACTCTCTTGCAGCGCGAGACTGGTTCCAATTATTACGTTGCAAGGCGGCTACAATGCTTCTCTTTTCCATCTTCGTAAGGCAGTCGACCTTTTCTTCACTTTCAAAGGCCGTGTTCTGTAGGTTATAGGAGATGTAAGGCGTCAAGTCTTCCACATCGATAAGACCATTTTGGAAAATTATCGTAAGCCGCTCAAGCAGATTTTCCATTTCTTTGACATTACCCGGCCAAGCGTACTGAATCAAAGTTTCTGTGGCTTTACGTGAGAACCGAAGCTTGTATTCGTTTTCTTTCGCAAGGAATTGAGTGAAGAAACTCAATAGGCCTACGATATCCTCTCTTCTCTGCCGGAGAGGCGGGATCAGGATCGGAAATACGCTCAAACTGTGATAGAGATCTTGCCTAAATTCGCCCGCAGCCGTGGCGCCAGCCAAATCACCATGTGTGGCAGCAATAATTCGAGTGTCCACCTTTCGGATCTTTAAATTTCCACGGCGTTCAAATTCCTTATCCTGAAGATACCGAAACAGTTTGGCCTGAACTGGTGCGGGCATTTTGCCTATTTCATAAAGGAATAGGGTGCCGCCGTCACACTCTTCCACACGCCCTATCCTAGCTTCCGCAGCGCCTGGGAAAGATCCCTTTTCGTATCCAAAAAGTTCGGCTTCAAGGAGTTTTCCAGGCAGAGCTGCGCAGTTGACCTTGATGAATGGGCTTTTCGATCTTGGGCTCAATTCATGAATTATCTGGGCTACCAGAGTTTTCCCGGTCCCGAATTCCCCCATTATGAGTGGTGTGGTTGAAGTTCGCGCAACGTCCTTCACCTGTTGTAGCGCTTTTGACATTACTGAACTTCGAGCGCTGGAAAAAAAAGCTCTACTTTTTTCTGAGATCTTTTCCTTTAGGGAAAAAATGCTCCGAACCAAGCTGTTTTCACTTTCTCTTACCTGCTTATTCAAACTGATCAATTGTGCGACAAAATCGGCCACGAGAAACAAGAATTCGACATCCTCCTCAATGGGCGTATTTTTATCAAACAATCTATCAACACTTATGACCCCTATGGCGCGGTGGTCAAGCGCGATGGGTACACCCACAAAAGAAAGCCCAGTCTCTTCAATGGCGCCTTTGTGATGTTTGAAATAGAGAGGATCCTCAGTGACATCAGGAACCGCAAATGGCGTATTTGAACTGAAAATTTTTTCGGTAATCCCTCCCTCAAACCAATATCCCCCTGTTCTCATCTCCCGAGTAGTCAAACCGATGGAAGCCCTGATTACCAATTGACCGGTGTCGGAGTCAATCATCGCTATGGCCCCACGTTTCATTGGCAGTTCGGCCGCAAGTATGCCGAGGATATTTTCCAAAGCCTCGTTTAGATTCAAGGCTTGCCCCGCCAATTGACTAACCTTATGCAATACCTTGAGTTCCAGATGGTTGATGCGACTCCCGCACTGTATCTCGTGGCTTTTTGGGGATTTCAGGTTGGGAAATTTACTTTCTATAATGTGCATTACTTGGGACCTGCAAAACCAATTTTGTCGTTACAGCCTCTTGTCATTGTTTCCAACCGCTAATTTTGAGGTAAAATATAGATGAAAATGGCTGAGCATAGGAGCTTGCCTATAGCTTTGTAAACGGGAGGTTAATTCTTTGAGGTATCAACTGGACCTGAAACATTGTATTGGAATTAAGAATATGGAGCGTAAAGAAACAAAGGAACAAGTCGACTATTTCTATCAATCGGCTATCAACTCATCTGCCTTGTCGATTTCTTCCCACGGCAAAGACAGGTCTTTTCTGCCAAAATGCCCGAAGACCGCAAGTTTCCGGAAGAACCCACCCTTTGATAGCGAAGGCAAGCGTCTCAAGTTAAACTTCTTGATTATTCCACCGAGTCGAAAATCAAAGCAACGCTCAACTTTCTTTGCTATCAAGGTGTCGTCAATTATACCTGTTCCGCGTGTTTCAACCTGGACGCTTACGGGGCGAGCCAATCCGATCGCGTAACTCAATTCTACTTCACACTCCTCAGCCAATCCCGCCGCAACAACATTTTTAGCCGCATACCTGGCCGCATACGCCCCAACTCTATCAATCCTCAGGGGGTCTTTACCGCTCAACGCTGCCCCGCTATTTCTGGAGTAACCACCATAGGTGTCCAGAGCGTTTTTTCTTCCTGTAAGGCCGGAATGGACAGAAGGCCCACCTAATTTAAGGAAGCCATAGGGATTGATGAAGAGTCTCGTGTCGTTATCAGGCCTTATAGACTGGTCCTTGAAGACGTTATCCACTACATGAGTCAAAATATCATCCCGAAGAGTCGCAGGCGTTGGGACATAGCGATCGATCTGGGTTGCGCTGATTGTAAGACTGTGAATGCGAAATGGTTTTCCATCCTTATAGTGAACCCCAACCTGAGTAGAGCCATCCGGGCGCCAAGTAGGGCAATACAGCGTCTCTTCGAACCGACGTGAGACGTCTGGCCAGACTGTGAGCCAAGGTAACGGGTAAAGGCATCAGTTCGGAGGATTGCCTGCAAGCGAAACCAAACAGAGTGACTTGATCAGTCGCAGGAATTCGATCGATCTCGTCGTCTGTTATATTAGACTCTTCGAAAAAGAAATTCTGATCTGGGGCTATTTCTTTAAGACTTGTGATTATGTTGCAGGTTTTGAAATTGAACTCTTTATCCGTATACCCGATTTTTCTTATAACTTTTCTGGCCACATTGGGAAAGTCAACCTTGGTCTCAGAAGCGAACCTGGCGGCGATAAAAACAATCGAAGAAGAAACAGCGCATTCAGCGCTTACTCTGGACTTTGGGTCAGACTCAAAAAACCGGTCCACCAAGGCGTCACTGATTTGATCACATAGTTTATCAGGGTGTCCTTCCGTAACCGACTCAGAAGTATGAACGAATTCCTTTTTCATTTGTGTTGACCTTCTGACCCTGTCTTTCGAGTTTCATTGATTAACAGAGGAAGGGTTGAAGCCGCGCCGATCACAAGCATGTCACCGACCGTTATGGGCGTCAACCCCAACAATCCTCGCAAGGATGGTACCACCTGGGTAAGAAGTTGCAAAGCCAGGGACCCGAATACTGCTACATTTAAATATCTGTTCGGAGGACGCCCATCATCGGTAAATATGCTGGTGTCCTTAGATCTGCACGACAACGCGTGAAGGATTTGAGAAATTGTGAGACTTTGAAACGCGAACACTCCTGCTGTTGGGCCCAAGCCATATTTCGCGACACCGTAACCATACGCCGATAAAGACGAAATACTTAATATATTAGCTTCAATAGCAATTTGTTTAAAGTCCCCATTCGTAACAATAGGTTCATCTGGATGGCGGGGTGGCCGCGCCAATACATCGGGTTCCGGTGGTTCCAACGCCAGGGCCAGCCCAGGAAAAACATCCGATATCAGATTTATCCACAATAACTGTATGGCGTTCAAGGGGTAGCCGAGACCCAACAGACTGGAGAACAACATGACAATTATTTCACTAAAATTCGTGGCGAGCAAATAATGGAGTGACTTTCTAATATTATTATAAGTTGTCCTCCCGTCACTCAAAGCTACTATCAAAGTTTCCAAATCATCATTTTCAAGCACGATATCGGCGACTTCACGGGCAACATCCGTGCCGCTAGCGCCCATTGCTATCCCAATGTCTGCGGCTTTCAGGGCAGGCCCGTCATTGATGCCGTCGCCGGCCATACCGACTATCTTTCCAGCGCTCTGCAACGCCTGAACTATTCTAAGCTTGTCAGAAGGACTCACTCTAGAAAACACATGGGCTTTGCCGCACAATGCCTTAACTATTTCGGGATCATTCGCTTCAAGATAACTAGAGTCGACTATTTCTATTGGAGCGCCCCGGCTTAAGTCCAATTCTTTTGCGACTGCATAGGCGGTAGGCCCCTGATCGCCCGTAATCATCACAGTGTCGATTCCGGCTCTATGAAAAGACTCAATTGATTCTTTGACTCGTTCTCTAACAGGGTCCTCCATACCTACCAAACCTAGCCACGTCCAATTGGAACAATTTATATCCGAATCACCATTACGGCCGTAGGCGCAGGCCACTCCCAATACTCTTAGCGCAAGCCCCGCCATCCTCTCATTTGCCAGGTCAATTTCATCACGACTTTCATCAGTCAAATCATACAGCACGCCATCCTTTATAAAATGCGAGCACTTAGCGAGGACCTCATACGGGCTGCCTTTAATAGCCAGTAGCTTCTCGGAATCATTCGCTTGATGAAGCGTTCTCATAAATAGCTGATTCTCAGCCCTGTAATTCCTTTCAATAAGTGGATACTGATTTCTCACCGCCTCAACATTAACTCCGGCGGAAATCGCCAGGCTAACCAGAGCATTTTCAGTCGCCGAACCATGGAGCTTGAACCCGCCATTATTTGATTCGATCTGTGTTTCACTGCACAAGATGCAAACATGCAAAAGTTTTATCAACTCGTCGGACTCATAAGGATTCACATGTTTGGACCCGGAGGCGAACATTCCGTCCCACGTGTTTAAAAATGTCATGCCGGTGAAAAGCTGAGTAACTGTCATGTGGTTCAAAGTAACCGTGCCGGTCTTATCGAAACAAATTGTTTGAACGGAACCCAGAGTACATACCGCGTCAAGATCTCGAACAAGCACTCCGTGGCGCTTCATGCTTCGTACTCCTAATGCGAGAGTTGTTGTAGCCACGGCCGGTAAACCCTCGGGCAATGCGGCTACCGCGAGAGAAACGCCCATTTTCAGCATTTGAATCAGCCCGGCTCCTCTGACCAGGCCTATGAAAAAGATTATGACGCAGACAACGCCTGACACTGCGGTAAGTTGATTTCCTACAACTGTGAGCTGCCTTTCAATAGGAGTGGTTGGCCGTTCAGCTTCTGAAACAAGAGTCTGGACCTTCCCAACCTCTGTTGAAGTCCCGACGGCCACAACCACCGCTATGCCATGTCCACCTGTGATACGTGTGCCGGCGAAGACCATGTTTTGACGTTCGGATATCGGTATAGACACACCTGCTCAGCGATGTGGCGATCTTGCTCGATGGTAAGCTCTCACCTGTTAAGATTGATTCATCAGCGCTCAGGAGCTGGCTCTCGATAATTCTTGCGTCCGCAGCCACATACGAACCGGGTTTGAGCGCCAAGATGTCCCCGCATACAATCTGGTCGGCTGAAACGATCTGTTTTATCGATCCCCTTATGATCTCGGCAGATGGTCTGACAAGTTTTTTGAGTGAACTTATAGTCCGTTCCGCATCATTTTCTGTAAAGAACCCGATGACGCCGTTGATCAAAATAACAGACGGAAATTATTGCAGCGTCAAGCAGACCTCCTGTTAAAACAGAAAGCCCTGCGGCGGCGCCGAGTAATACTACCGGCATAGATGTAAACTGATCGAAGAAAATTTCGAGCTTTGAACGAGATGCAGGTTCAGGAAAGAAATTCGAACCATGCTTGATAAGATTTGCGTTGATTGATTGATCAGACAAGCCGGTTTTTGGACAAACGCCAAAGAGGTCGGTGATCTCCTGAATCTCCATTTGCCACCATCGGAAACTTTGCGCCGCAGACGGGACTTCATTGACAGGTTGGCTTTTTATGTGATCAGCAAGTGTTTTCGTTGATGATGGAGCTTTGTTTCCAGATGTCTCATTTATGTTTTTATTTTCAGACCTGTTTCTGCTCTTCACAAAGTAGGTCGTAACAATTTTTTCGAGAGCTGGAGAATATCAGACGACGATTACAGGCAGGATCAAAAAGGACTAATGCATTTCCAGTCAACACATTTGCGGAAACGCGATTTACGAAATTAAATTCGGATAATTGAATCTCAATTGTTTTTTTAAGGTTTTCTGAACGATAAAGTCCCTTGACTTTAAACCTTACTCGGCCCTTTACAGTGTTGTGAATTTCTTGAATCAAATCTATTTATCTTCGGATTCCTGTTTATGCAAACAAGAACAAAGTAGATCATATTCACGTTAGAATAGGGTTACAAACTAATTAGCATCCGGTTAAGACGCGTAATTCAGGAAAAAAGGAGGAGGGTGATCTATTTCAAAGAAAATCAGCGTCTATTTCTTCCAAGTCGGTCAGCCTGGATTGGGAAAATAGGCCTAGGCCTAGGGCATACCAAAATGCCACGTACCACGGTGGACCGGTGAAATTTCCACGTGCAAATTGATAAATGCCATGACTTACCAACCCAAGAAAGACTACGCTCGGGATATCTAATCCACCCCCAGTCATTTTCAAAAGATCTTTGTCGGCTGTGTGGAACATGTCCTTTACGCCGCCGAGAAGAGTCACACGACGGCGCGTCTTGGTCTCTAATTTGAATAAATCGGATTGTTGAGCCACCTCGGCGATCTGTTTAGCGGTAAAGTGGCCCAGAAATAGAACTGAGGCCGTATCCGGATTAACCACAACCGTTTCATCGCCGGCCTGTTTTGAGAATTTCTTTTCTATCGACGCAAAAAAGTCTTTATCACGTCTTTTAGAAGGAACTTTAATTCGCAGACGGTTATTAACCCTGTGAACGATGTAGGCTTCTGGAATCATTTTTTGCCAGGCTTCCCCACTAATGTAGAAGTTTTGCCTTCGCTGACTTCTGTCACGCCTGCTTCAAACTCGGCCTTTGCTTCCACAAAAAGGTCTTCTGCAACCTCGGTTACTTCGGCGACCATCTCTCGACCATATTCATAAAGCATGTATCCGCCCTTTATGACAGCTTTGAGCAACGGCCTTGCGGCGCCTGCGACTGCTGGAATGACTATGGGCGCAACTAAAATGCCAGCGCCTATAGCAATCCCTGTCCAGATACCACCTTTTGGGATCATGTCCGAAATTGCCATCTTCCTTCCCCTTCCTTTTCAATCTGTCCGCAATAATCACGGCTAACATATAAAATGGAAATTCAAGGCATTAAAGTCAACTCCTTTCTGCGAAGAGTGAAAACGAGAAAAACCTGAAATTCAACTAATACTTGATATCCACATTAAAAATTAATTTGGTCCTAACATACGTCTAACAATTTAAACCTAAATATTTTCAAAGCGACGGCGCTTTGAAACTTAATGACTGAAGCCCAGGTTTTAATGGTTCATTCAACCAAGTTGGAGGAAATTTACATGGGTTTTTATATTCATAGGACACCGGGAAGGTTGAGAGTCAAAATTCCCAGCCTAAAAAGGAACGTCGAACTTGCCGATGAATTAACTCTGTTGCTACGTGAAAAACAAGGGATCGGTTCAATTGAAGTCAATGCCCTCACAGGTAGCTTAAAGGTCAATTTTGATGAATCACAGGTGACTTCGACCACATTGCTTAACGTCTTATCTCAAGAAGGCCACATTGATCTGACCAAACTTGTTTCAAGCAGTAGATACATGGATACGGTATTTTCGGAAGCGGGGAGGGTCGTGTCTAGGGCTATAGTCAGTCTAGCCTTGGATAAGGCTCTTGAAGGTTCGTCGCTTTCGATCATAGCCGCTCTCATTTGAGGCTTTGAGACTCCTCTACATTATTCCGATCCCTGTGTGCTCACAATGATTTGTCATAATCTCCAATAATTCTCACACCGCCTCAGTTTGGCATTTTCATCATAGCTCATCTAATATAGCTTTTTTCTTGTTATTGAATTCCAGCTCGTCTATCAGACCTTTGTCTCGTAGGTTTTTCAATCTCATCAGTCTCAATTCAAAGGCGCTAAAGACGTCGTTCACTCGAATTCAAAGCATGATTGGGAAGCAGCGAAGGTCTTCCTGTTTTAAAACTTGAGAGTTTTTTTGTGAATTCGGTTTTGGAGAAGCCGCTTATGAAGCCATTTGGGAACCATTTTGTCTCTGCCTTACGAATGAGGCCCAACCCAAACTTGATCAAGGCGTTCCCATTCATATAGATTTTGTTACTTTGAGTCATCAGACGACAAGCGTCCTTGGTTGGGTCATCGACGCGGACGACGCCTGACGTTTTATTAATTAGTTTCCCTGTATGTTTTTCGATAGATAGAGAAAATGGTTGCGTTTGATCGTTCCGTTGTCGAAGCAGTTTTTGGTTGCGCGTCGCAAACGCTTTATATGCTATTCGAGCGCCTACCGGCCAAAGAATAAGTATCGCTAGACCATAGGTGAAAAGCCCAAAAACGATGTTCATGAAGAGCATTATCGCCGCCCACGTAACGGTGGCGTAGAACATACCTATCGGGCCTAATATTAATGCCAGCAACACTGCGGTCCTTGGGCTTCTAGCACGCTCCTGATATCTCTCTTGATGAACGGCCATCTTGTGATCCTCCTGCTAATTGTTATCACGTGGAATTATTATTACAGACTATTGTGTGAATTCTGTGAAGCGATTTGTCAAATTGAATCCAAGGCCAATTGAAGGTTCGACATCCACCATTTGAAAATAATTAGTAACATGGAGTCCGTCTACGAGATTATTGGTAAAGGATTGCTAACAGAAAGTGGGTGAACAAAAAATGGGCTGCCCCAGGGGAGACGAAAGAGAGCCGGTTGGTGGATATTTGCGGTGGGCAGCCTATTCGTGATGATACGCCCCAATTGTTCAGCCAATAATTTATTCCTGTTAGAAATCCGCTAATGGGCCACATGGTCGATGCGCATTAAAACTTATTTCTTGAGTTCTTCCCATGCAGCGTCGACAGCTCGGTCAATCTTGTCGCCGGTCTGTTGCATGGTTTTCCAGTATACTTCCCACTGGGACTTGATAGCCGTGGCCATTGCGCCAACTTGGTCTTGAGCGTATTTTACCTGGTTCTCGCCGACCCTGCCCAATGCCGTCCACTGCTTGTCAAGCGTCTCTGCTGTCTGGTCTACGCAAAGATCGAAGGTATCTTTACTAACATTTCCTATAGCGGCAAGGCGATTTTTCAGTTCATTTAAAAACGCGTCCCAATCAAGAGCCATTTCGTCCGAGTAGGAGATCCCAGGATTGCTTGATTTTGTCGGCTGCCCTGTCTATGTCATCTACCGCCAGGTTGCCGGACTGCTTCATCGTTTTGGAAATCTGGTCGACTGCGGCAAAAAATTCCTCTCGAGAAGCTCCCCAGCTTTTAACAAGGAAAGCCCTCGTCTCACCGAGCATAAAAACGCCTATCACGCCAAGATTCTCAACAAGTTCGGCGATCGCTTCGCTAACTCCCTGATCGTTTTTTTTCATAGTTCCTCCGTTGTTTTGTTAATATATAGAATAACGATGTTAATTCCGTCCGTGAAAGTATATCTTCAAGTCATGGCGCAACATCAAAAAGATGGTCATAATTTTCTTCCCAAGTTCCAGATAATTAAACAGTCCCAAAGGCATATCCATAATGGCTAAAGAACGTATCCTGGTCGTAGATGATGAAGAAGATATCCTTGAACTGGTACGTTACAATTTGACAAAGGAAAACTTTCAGGTCATATGCGCCACAACCGGGGAAGAGGCCCTGGATAAGCTCAAGAAGGAATCCTTTGACCTTATACTGCTTGATCTTATGTTACCGGGACGGGATGGACTCGACACATGTCGTATCATCAAGAGAAGTCCTGAAACTTCCCAGATTCCGATAATGATGATTACGGCTAAAAGCGAAGACACCGACGTGGTGCTGGGGCTGGAGTTGGGAGCGGATGACTATGTCACCAAACCGTTCAGTCCAAGGGTTCTGCTAGCAAGAATTAAGGCCATATTGCGGAGAAACCAGCCTGAACATTCCGATGACAGGTCCGTCATAAAGGCTCATGACATGGTTATTGATCCTTCGAGACACGAGGTCAGGGTTAAACAATCCGTTGTGAACCTCACAGCTACCGAATTCTCAATACTTGAATTTCTGGCCAAGAGACCCGGTTGGGTATTCACCAGAGAACAGATTATTGATTCTGTGAAGGGAACAGACTACCCGGTCACGGATAGATCAGTAGATGTCCAGATCGTGGGGCTAAGAAAGAAACTTGGCGATTCTGGAGATCTGATTGAAACGGTCCGTGGTGTAGGTTACAGGTTCAAGGAGTGATTTTTGGCACTGAATCCTACATACTTGCCGTTTGTCACAGACCTAGTGTCTTAGGCAAGTCATCAATCATTTTCCTTATTTCATCCCGTACCCGTCTGTAGGTCTTGAGTTTTTCTTCCCTAGCTGTATTTGCGCTAGTCATTGACCTCGGGTCATCGAACCCTACGTGGATGTTTTTTGCTGTTCCAGGGAAAAAAGGGCAGGTCTGCCTGGCGTTGTCGCACAGAGTAATCACGTAATCGAAGTCAAGATCCGCCAACTCTGAAATTAATTTGGATTTATGGCTGGATATGTCAACATTGGCTTCGCCCATGACCTCTACGGCTATCGGATCTAATCCATGCTTTTCCACACCCGCTGAAAAAGGTTCAATTACATCACTGAGCAATTGACGAGCCCAACCTTCGGCCATCTGGCTCCGACATGAGTTGCCTGTGCAAAGAAATAGGACACGTTTCCTGGTATTGTTAGGCATCCTGTTGTCCGCCCTTCATTAAAAAGCTAACCTATAAGATCACAAAATGGTCCGCCCAGTTTATGATTTTTCAGCCCGGATGGATATAAAAAGCTGGGGCAAAGAATAAAATACGAGAAACATGAAAAGCCAAATAAACAATTCAACTGCTCAGTTTGCGGACTTACGGCGGAACGTGTTACTATTTTAAGGGACTGATATTTAAGAGCCGGCAATTCATTAAGATGAAAAATTCAACGTTTGAAAAAGACAAATTGACGGATGAGGAATGGGAATCGATTTGCCGAAAATGCGCAAAATGCTGCTATGAAAAAGTAGATTTGGGCGGAGGTCAAATCGTTTATACCAGCGAACCATGTGTATATCTGGACACTGTCACTGGAATGTGCAAAATTTACGAGAATCGCCATGAAATTGAGCCAGACTGTATCAAACTTACAGAGGAATTCATCAGACAGATTAACTGGATGCCCTCAGACTGCGCGTACGTGGAATACCTCGATCAGAAAGACACATTAGAGACTGTCAGGGCCGTGAAAATAGCCAAAAAAGGTAAACGATCAAAAGCAAGGAGAAGTTGATGGCCGTAAAAACGATAAACGTTAACAGAGATATTTTGGAGGTCAATGAAGCGCTTGCGCTTAACCTCAAGAGATCATTTGAAAGTAACGGAACATTTGTAATCAACTTGATGGCGGCGCCAGGGGCCGGAAAGACATCCACAATCCTCAGATTAATTGAAAGTCTTTCAGGCAAGCTCAAAATGGGAGTCATAGAGGGCGATATAGCTTCTGATGTAGATTCTCGAAGGATACAGCAGGAGAACGTCGATGTTGTCCAGATTAATACCGACGGCGCTTGTCACCTGGACGCTAATATGATTACGGCCGCGTGTTCCGGTCTTGGTATAGAGGGTAAGGACCTGGTGATCATAGAAAATGTAGGAAATCTTGTTTGTCCGGCGGAATTTAATCTCGGGGAGAATCTCAAGGTAATGATTCTGTCAGTCCCTGAGGGCCATGACAAACCACTGAAATACCCGTTGATGTTTACTGAATCTCAGGTTCTGTTGATCAACAAAGTGGATCTGGTTCCATATACTGACTTTAATATGGAAGAATTCCAGAAGACAGTAATCGCAATGAATCCTAATATTAAGATGTTTCCAGTTTCTGCAAAGACAGGTGAAGGTTTCGGGGAAGTGTCGGAATGGATTAGAGAGCAGGTCAAAGTTTCAAAAAACAAACAGGGGTCGACTAAATGATGATCCGGGCAATGCGGTTGGGCTCTATTCTGGTTGCCGTCTTTGCGATGAATTTCTGTGGTTTTTGGGTTCCTCAAGAGGCATATGGCGCTGAACTCTCGGACGCTACAATAGCTGGAGAGATCGTCAAGGATAATAACAAAGCCATAATTGAGGCTTTTTTGAAATATGAGCTAACTGAAGTTAATCAGCAGGTTACACAAAAGCTTATCGACCAGCGCCCCTCGTTGATTTTCTTTATCAAGCAGGCGCAGCGAGGTCCTCTAAATAGCCTGCTCTTCCTGGAAGAGCAGGTCCACAAACTTCAGGACGCTCAGAGGAACATAGATTCTTTCCCCTACTCGATAGCCTTTTCTTCGGGGGAAAAGAAAAAAATTCTAGCGTTGCGACCGACAGCGGACAAAATTATTTCATACGGTATCCCTCTAATGAAAAGGGATTTTTATCGTGTAATTGTAGCAGCGAAGCATTTGGCCGATCCAAAAAAGAAACACCCCGTCGAGTTAATGCCTGATCCGGCCTTTCGTGACGCCATTTACAGATACTGTGAACCGACGGCGAGAGACCTGGATAACGCGATAGGAAAGCTTTCAGAGGGAGAGCTAATTTGCATGCGGCTTGGATTTGTTCTGGAACAGGTAACTGTTACTAATATCTGGCTTAGAGTGAATGACAACAAGTTGCCTGACGAGTCAGATTATATGGTGTTTCGAAAGAAAAGAAGCGAGTACTTTGAGAAACGCCTTAAAAGAATTTATGGCGACTCCAACAACGCCGCTGCTTCAAGCCAGAGAAGAAACAACAGATAGATTCCAAATTTCAAGACATCCTCTTTATGTCGTTTCGCCGTGCGGGAAGGTCGTGCGTCATCCATTCATGATGCCGCAATAGCCCGATCATTGAATTGGCATAGATCCAAGTAAACACACACTTGCTGTTTTTGTTTCGATCGCGACACGGCAAATTAAGCGGGAGTATATGCGCCCTCTGGTCAGACTGTTAAATGTGACGAAAAGTTATTTGAGCGGTTCCGAAAGCGAGGTTCTCCCTCTGGCCGGGGTCAGTTTTGAACTTTTTCAGGGAGAGCGTGTAATTTTATTGGGAAAGAGTGGTTCAGGGAAAAGCACGTTCCTTAACATTATTGGAGGTGTAGACACTCCGACAGAGGGTCAATTCTTTTTTGACGGCAAAGAACTTACAAAAAGATCTCAACTCGATCTTGCCCTTTACAGGCGCAGAGAAGTTGGATTCATATTTCAGTCGTTCAACCTGTTTCCTTCTTTGACAGTGGGGGAAAATGTCACCCTGCCCTTGGAATTGTTAGGTATTAGTGACCATACGCAGGCGCATGAACTCCTGGCTGAGGTTGGTTTGGACGGCTACTGGAAGAAGTTTCCAGAGGTTTTGTCAGGAGGCGAGCAACAGAGGGTCGCCATCGCCCGCGCTCTGGTCAAGAAGCCAAGATTAATTCTTGCAGACGAGCCAACTGGAAATCTCGATCAGGAAACGGGAAACAGCATTCTAAAACTTATAGATAGGATTTGCCTGGAATCCAACGCTGCCTTGATCATGGTTACGCATAGTCCGGACGCATTGTGGATTGCACCGAGACATTTCAGGCTTAAATCCGGCATGCTCATAGAAAATAATTATACGGATTGAAAAATCGAACTGTTACGGGTTTTCTGACTCATTTATCCAATGATGCCATATGGTGACTTTGATAACACTGCTTCGATTCAACTTCAAATATTATCGCAGACATACGCTTCTAGCTATGCTTTGCCTGCTGGGAATTTCATTGGGTGTCGGGATCATAGTGGCTGTAGAGTTAATCAACAACTCAGCTCTTGCCTCCTTTGAATCCTCGGTTGACTTCCTAGCCGGAAAAGCGACCAATTCGATCATTTCCACATACGGAAGAATAGATGAGAATTACTTTAAACAGTTTTGGGAAAATCCCAAAATTGTAGCCGCCACTCCACTGGTAGACGTAATGGCGGATACGCTCGAAACAGGCTCGGAACCGGTCCATTTCCTGGGAGTGGATCCATTCCTGGACGCTCCGTTTCGCAACTGGGTTCCACAATTCGACGATCAAAATGGAATGTCACAGTTCTTGAATACTGACGAGCCGTCTGCATTTGTTTCCGCTGACCTTCTCAAGAAGTATAACCTGAAAAATGGAGACTGGTTGACTGCGCTCGAAGCGGGTTTGGAAAAGAGAATCAGGATCTTGGGTCCCCTGCCTGGAGGCGCTAACGGGGGATTGGAGGAAAATCTTGCTGTAATGGATATAGCCTCGGCTCAAAACGTATTTGGCCGCGTTGGTCGACTGGATAGAATAGATCTCATTGTAGATGGGCCGTTATCGTCGGCGATCAAGGCCTTGCCTCCTGGACTGGAAGTGACTGACGCGAATTCAAGAAAATCCACTCTGACAGCGATGCTTTATTCCTTTCAACTCAACCTGGCGGCCATGAGCCTCATAGCGCTTTTTGTAGGGGTATTCCTCATATACAACTTTTCAATGTTCTCCGTCTTGTCGAGGCGCCAGGACATGTCCCTGCTATTAACCCTGGGGTCCGATCGCGGGAAACTTGTGATGGCGTTCATGATCGAATCAATAATCCTGGGCATTTTGGGAAGTTTGATAGGAGTAATTTTAGGTTTTTCAATAGCGTCGTACAGTATAGGGAAAGTGTCCTCAACGATCAGTCAACTATATTTTCAGGTAAACGCTCTCCATGTGGAACTTACACGGAGCATCATTATAAATGGTCTTTCCGTCGGATTCCTGGCCACACTCGTCGGTGTCACGATACCTGCGCTTGAAGTGGCTACCACTCCTCCTGTCCTCGGACTGAAAAGACAGAGTATCGAAGACAAGGCCAACAAATTAAAGAAATACCTGTCTCTAGCCGGTGTGTGCTGTCTCATTTTCGCCGTAACAGCGGCATGGGCTTCTAAGCGTTCAATTTTTTGGGGTTTTGTGTCAGCTTTCGGTATGACTACGGCATTTGCGCTTCTTACGCCGGGTCTGCTGAGTCCATTTACGTATTACCTGGGCCTAGTATTGAAGAAATCCTCTAAAAGACTGGAAGGTTTCCTGGCAGTCAGAAATATTGGGGCGTCCCTGAGCCGGACATCCATAGCGGTAGCTGCTCTGGCTGTGGCCCTGTCTATGACCATTGGCGTAGATACCATGATATACAGTTTCAGGACTTCTGTAGCCGCCTGGCTGGAAGAAGCGTTAAAAGGGGATTTGTACATATCGCCTGAAACCACAAAATGGGATCATCCTCTCCCGGAATCTTTAATGAAAGAAATGGAACAGGACCCAAGGGTCGACGCGCTGGAAAGATATTCTACGATTAACGTCTTTCTGGAAGGTAAACCAGTCAAACTTAGAGTGATGGAATCCCAGATACTTGAACGCAGAGCCAGGTTCCATTTCATGAAAGGCGACAAGAATGTCGCCTGGGAAAAATTACGAAACGGCGGAGTGTTCATATCAGAGCCTCTGGCGTTCAAATTCCACCTTGGACTTGGTGATTTTGTAACACTCGATTCTCCCAATGGGCCTCAAAAGTTCAAGATCGTGGCAATAACGAGAGACTATTCTTCTGATCAAGGCACAGTGCAGATTGATCGAGAGGAATATAAGAAAATATGGAAAGATGATAGAACACAATCCATTGCGCTGTTTTTAAAGCCGGGCGTTTCCTTCGGAGAAGTGAAACAATCCATAGCGGCAAAATTCAAGGGATTGGATAGGACCATTGTTTCTAACCATGAAATGAGGGAACGAGTTCTTTCAATTTTTGACAAAACATTCGCGCCTACAAGCACCCTGAAGGGAGTTTCTTTGTTAGTGGCGCTACTGGGAGTGGCTACAGCCATGATGGCTATACTTCTTGAACGATCACGAGAAATTCGCGTCCTTGGGTATCTTGGCCTTACGCCTTGGGAGATCGGACGGATGAACGTCTACCAGGGGCTGATCATGGGATTCGCGTCGTTCCTCATCGCATCGGTTTGTGGTTTGTCACTCACGTATATAATAGTGTACGCTATAAACTTCAGGTCTTTTGGATGGTCTATTGATATAAGTGTGAACCAGTGGATATTCCTCGAAGCGTTAACTTTGACTTTGGCAGCCTGTTTTTTATCTTCGCTCTATCCAACTTGGAGACTTGTGCGGGCTCCATCGGCTGCGGCAATCAAGGAGGAATAGATGAGCCGAATTGGGCGCCAGGCCTTTGGCATTACGCAAGAATTTGAAAAAAGGACCTATTAACAATTGAGGATATTAACATGAATAAATCAGAAATCTTAAAGGCGTTGGAGTGGGTTGACCAGACGGCTCGTGATGGGGACGCCCTACGGCTGGTTAAAGCCAAACAGTCTCTGGATAGCGCGTTAGCAGTGATCACCAACTCAGGAGATCAGGAACTGGCGTACAAGACCGCTCAGGAAAGTTTTGTTCGAAAATACGGAAGGGAACCGCTCGAAGAGTTGGAGTTGGAAGACTGAGCCGTTGGGCTAAAATTCCAGAATCGCACGCGCCAACGTTAACGTTTGCGTCACTAACCATTTTGATCGTCAATTTTTAAAGGGATCATAGTCAGTTCTTAGATTTGAAGCGATTGCTTTTCTGGTTTGTTCCATGAGTTGGGGCACATCGTCCTCGGTCAGACCTTTGGTTTCTATCGGCTTTGCTATCGTAAGAGTTATGTGCCCGGGACGCAATGCGATTGTCTTTTTCGGTAGAATCTTGAAGGCGCCGTTCGATGTGACAGGCAGGATCGGAAGGCCGGTTTGAATCGCCATCATGAATGGTCCTTTCTTGAACGGGAGGAGTTCTCCATTCGATGTTTCTGGTGCCTTCAGGGTAGATTAACAAAGACCAGCCATTTGACAGCTTCTCTTCGGCGCGTTTCAGACTCTGTACAGACGCTTCTTTGTTGGACCGGTCTATCGCTATTGCTCCAGTTCCTGCCAGGGCTGATCCAAATATTGGAATCCGTAGGAGCTCCTTCTTTATGACCCAACGAAAGCGAAGAGGAAGTTTTATCACAAGGGCTAAGATGTCGGTGTTTCCCTGGTGATTGGGCGTGACAATGTACGATTGCCCGGGAATGACATTTTCGGTTCCGAAGACTGAAAACTTTAAGCCCATGAAAAAAGCGATTATCTTGGCCCACCATCCCATCATTCGAAAAGCCGGGCCGCCCGATGAGGTTAACAGGCTTGATAAAACTATCGGAAGCGCTAGAAGACTTGTGAAAATTACTAAACCCACAGAGGTTATTAGAATACGAGGCCAGTACTGGATTTTAGACCACATCAGATTACGGTGTCCCTCTGAACATGCATGTTATTAAAGGCTTTTATCTTGGAAACGATTTTCGGAAATCAACTGAGTTGAATTGATATTAGCATCTGCATTGAGATCCTTCAACGAGCGGCCCCATAAAAATGACGCTATATTAAAAATGCAGAGCCTGTTTATCGCTGGGGATTAAACTTAATATGTCCTCTGAACGACTTAACAAACTTAAAATCAGCCTGGAATCAAGGGATGCGCGTAGCGCAGGAATCCCTTTGATGAAAATCGTGTTGTTTTCATTGTTGCTGTTAGGATTGTCGGCTACAGGAGGTTATTGGCTGTGGACCAACTGGCTGAGGCCACCAAAAGAAATTCATGTGACGAAAGTGACCGGCGCATTCCCCTCAAGGGCGCTGACAATTCTTAACGCCAGCGGTTATGTTGTCGCCCAAAGAAAGGCTGCGGTTTCCTCAAAAGCTACCGGCAGACTTGAACATCTGTACGTCGAAGAGGGTAAATTTGTTAAAAAGGGCGATGTGATCGCACAGTTAGAAAATGATGATTTGAAGGCGGCCCTGGAAGAAGCTCAAGCAGGCCTTAAAGTTGCTACGGCCGACCTGAATAACGCTGAAGCGGAATTGGAGGACGCGACTCTCAATTTTAACCGACAGAAGTCGCTCAAAGATTCCGGCGCGGTTTCAGAGCAGGCTTTTGACTCCGCTGAAGCCAGATATAAAAAAGCTCAAGCCGCGCACAGGTCCGCAAGATTTAGAGTTGATAAAACTGGCGCTTCCGTGAAAGTGGCGGAAGTAAACCTGGAGCAGTCTTATATACGAGCGCCTTTTGACGGTGTGATATTGACCAAAAGCGCTGAAGAGGGAGAAGTAGTTGCGCCGATGGGGGCGTCACTGAACGCGAAAGCCTCCGTAGTGTCAATGGCTGACATGGGTTCACTGATGGTTGAAGTTGATGTGTCGGAATCAAGCCTTGAAAAAGTCAAAGTAGGGGTGCCAGCCGAAATTCGTCTTGACGCGTTTCCAAATGACAGATTTGAAGGGACCGTGTATATGATCGTCCCGACCGCTGACCGATCCAAGGCCACTGTTTCTGGCCAAGGTAAAGTTTGATAAAATAAACTCGAAAGTGCTGCCTGAAATGAGCGCAAAAGTCGCTTTTTTATCTCGACCACTGAAAAACGATGAAGATAAGCTTTTTCTGGGCGTTCCAACTAACTCTATATCAGGCAAAGACGGAGCCAGAACAGTTTTCGTAATCCAGGATGGCAAGGCCCATGCGACCGAGGTCAAGGAAGGGCGCTCCTGGGGGGATATCACGGAAATACTTTCTGGACTTAAAGAGGGAGACGCGGTCGCCCTGAATCCGAATTCCCAGCTTAGAGACGGTTTAAGAGTAAAGATTAAAGAGTGAGGCGATTCGATGTGGCTCAATCCGATTTGGTGACAATCGAAGAACTTACTAAAACGTATAAACGTGGCGGGCAGACTATTCCTGTTTTAACCGACATCAGTCTTTCCGTTGGTCAGGGCGAATTTCTGGGCCTTATGGGACCATCCGGTTCGGGAAAAACAACACTTCTAAATCTTATCGCTGGGATAGATAGACCCGACAAAGGCCGATTAATCGTCAATGGGGTAGACATAGCAGTCTTGAGCGAATCAGAACTAAGCAAGTGGAGGGCTTTGAATGTTGGTTTCATTTTCCAGTTCTATAACTTGATTCCGGTTCTGAACGCATTGGAAAATGTTGAACTCCCACTACTTCTCACTTCTCTTTCAAAACGTGAAAGACGGGATCATGCAGTCACAGCGCTTGAGGCGGTAGGGCTTATTGACCGGATGGAGCATTTCCCATCAGAGTTATCTGGCGGGCAGCAGCAGAGAGTAGCGATAGCTAGAGCCATCGTGACGGATCCTGTATTGTTGGTAGCGGACGAACCTACGGGCGACTTGGACAAAAAATCAGCCGGTGATGTTCTGGATTTATTGGCGGAACTTAACTGTCAATTCGAGAAAACGATAATAATGGTGACTCATGATCCGCGAGCCGCAAAAAAGTCCCAAAGGATCCTGTTCCTTGATAAGGGGATTCTGGCGGATTCGATCAAGGACGAGTTCTAAGAATTGAACCACCTGACGAATTCTTTTGTATCGACCCTATCTGATCTGAAAGCGTTTATCGGAGATTTATCATCCCGATATCCCACGGCCAGCGAAATTACCAGTTTCTTGGTTTCGGGAATATTCAAAACGTCTTTAATCTCGTCTTCATACCAGGTAACCAGTCCGATCGGGCATGTCGAAAGGCTATGTCCCGCGGAAGCCAAAACGAAATACCCTATAAAAATTCCTATATCCACCATGCGGTCAGAAGGAAAACTTTCATCGAGATATATGAAGATTACCGCAGGCGCGCCATAAAACTGTAGGCTACCTTCATTGACGAATGTTTTAAAATCCATTCGCATTTCTTCTACCAAAGGAGTCATTCCCTCGGCCGTGTCCTTGGCTCTGTCAATAAATCTCGCGGGAATTTCTTTTGAAGATCCGGGTCCGCAAGTAACCTTTCGTTCTGCCAAACACTTCAACAATCTCTTCGAGAGTCGTTTAATTTCATTTCCTGTCACCACGGTAACTTCCCATGGTTGTATGTTGATGGCTGACGGAGCGTTGCACGCGTCCCTCAAGATGTCTTCCAGGATAGCGCTATCTACCTGAATATCGAGAAAACCTCTTGCGCTGCGTCTCTGCCGTATTGTTTCGAGTAAGTCCATTGCAGTTGCCTCCACAATCTAATTTTGCGTTGGAGCCACCCTACATGGCTCGGTTCCTTGCTCAATTGAAAGAAAATGGATATACATCTCAAGACAAATTCAGAAATTCTGAGGGAACCCAGCAGTCCTGAAAAACTGATCATAATCCCCAAAGCCTATTTAGGAGAAGCTGTTCTTGTGAAAAACAGGATTTTATTCGCATTCGGATCGTTTGCAGTATTGATGGCATTTTACGCGAGTCCAAGTTGGTCGGAGGATTTTGTAGATACTTTTAAAGCCGGCCTACAGTCTGAAGACTCGGGCTCTCTGGATCAGGCCCTTACCTATTATTCCGACGCTATCAAGATGGCCCCCCAATCCGCGCGCTCCTGGGCCAAGAGAGGGGAAACTTACCTCAAAAAAGGGGACCCTAAGGCGGCCATAAAAGACCTTATCCAGGCGACTAAGCTAGATCCGGCTTACGCTCCCGCTTTTGCAAGGTTAGGTTTCGCCTATAACGCTATAAGCGACTACGCCAAGGCCGTCGAAGCGCTAAATGTGGCTATCAGGCTTGAGCCATCGTCATCAGAGGCTTTGAATACCAGAGGTTTCTCCTTCAATGGTCTTAATGACTATGACCAGGCGATTAAGGACTTCAACAGCGCGATAGCCCTGAATTCCAATGATCCAAGGTACTACAACAACAGGGGTTTTGCGTTTAATGGCAAAAACGAATACGAAAAGGCGATTCAAGACTTTGACAAGGCTATAAAACTGGATGCTACCAATGCCATGGTTTATAACAATCGAGGCGTCGCATACATGAGAATCAAGGATTTTGACCGCGCTCTCGAGGATTTCGACAAAGCCATTGAGATAAATTCGAAATTCGCTTCCGCATATCACAATCGTGGTATGGCGTTGAGTGGTAAGGGACGTGACGACAAGGCCGTAGAGGAATTCAGCAAAGTTATTGAAATGAACCCCAATTCGCCTGTTCTGTACAAGGATCGCGGAACAGCGTATTCGAAACTTGGAGAATATGAACTGGCAAAGAAAGATTTTGAAAAATCTATAGAATTTGACAAGAAGTTCGCTCCAGGATATTCCGCCATGGGCTTACTGCTGGCCACAGCGAGTGATTCTTCCGTGAGAAACCCGACTCTTGCAAAGCGATTCGCAGAAAAGGCGGTATCAATGGGAGATTCTACCGCCCCGGAGTTGACTCGTAATCTTGCTGAAGTGCACAAGGCGCTGCATGAGGACGCGGCTGCAATTCTAACTTTGAAGAAAGCCATATCAATGGACCCTTCAAATAAAGAATTTGCGAACCTATTGCAGGAATGGGAAAAGGCCTCTCCTACGAGAGTTTCCACCCAACCTGAACCGACTCGGTCTAAAGCGTTTTACAACTTGTGGTGAGCGTCCGGAAAGGCGTTTCAAAGAGGCGAACTTGACTAGGATCGATGACCGATTTTCGGCGTATACGAATAACATATTGGATCTTGAAGACGCTGGGAAAGACCCAGCCAGGAGGGATGTGACAAGGTCGAGGATTTTGAAGGTCTTCGAGAGTCTTCCTCCTGATGTTTCTGATCTTTTTTTAAACGGGTCCCGGAATCTCAAAATTATTATTGTTCCTGATCCGGGCTTACCCTTCGGTATGAAGACCAGGGCTCAGGTTTCTTCCAATGGCCTGATTTACACAATTTTCGTTTGTGATGAAGCTCAAGATTGGTCTGAAGATCATTTCATGGGATCTGTTTTTAGAGAACTGGGACATGTTGTGGCTGAGTTGCCGCCAGAGGAAGAGTGGCCCTTGAACCGAGGCGACAAGGCCCGGTTCAAGGAGCAGGCGGAGTGCAGGGCTGATGCTCTAGTTTGGAGCTGGGGATTGAGGCATTATGATATCATTTTTCTGAGCGCTACTTATCCTTCTCACTGGGTAGACAAAATTGTCAATGATATTAGCTTGATGCTCCTATCAGAATTCAATAGGAATTGAAATAGTCGCGTTTCCACTAAACCTCCAAGCCAAATTCGAGAAATACGCTTAAACTCAACCTGACTTACTTTCCTACGAGTTCCAGCGCCCTGGCCACTACGTTGTCCGGTGTAAATCCGTAGTTGGTCAAAACTTCCGAGCCTGGAGCTGAAGCTCCAAATCCGTCAATTGAAATCACTTTACCCCTGGAACCGACCCATCTCTCCCACCCCAGTGAACAACCGGCTTCAATGGCAAGCCTCAGCTCCACTTCAAGTGGCAACACTTTTTCTATGTATTCCCTGGACTGTTTTTGAAACATATCCCAACTGGGCATTGACACGACTCTTGTTGGCACGCCGTGTTGTGTCATCAGAATATTTTGGGCTTTCAGAGCTAGATTGACCTCTGACCCCGAAGCTATAATGATTAAGCTTGGTTTTTCTTTGCAGTCCGATAGGATGTAAGCGCCCTTGTCCAAAAGGGAAGCGCTTGCGAAAATTTCCCGGTCAAGAATTGGCAGACTCTGTCTCGTCAGGATAAGGGCCACGGGACCTCTTGATGTCATTGCCACTCGCCAGGCTTCAGCGGTTTCGTTGGCGTCTGCTGGTCTTATGACTGACAGGTTGGGCATGGCCCTGAGTGACATGAGATGTTCAATCGGCTGATGAGTCGGCCCGTCTTCTCCGACAGCCACACTGTCATGTGTGAAAACAAATATTGTATGAACTTCCATAAGAGCCGATAACCTGATGGCCGGCCTCATGAAATCACTAAACACAAAAAAGGTAGCGCCGTAAGGGATGACACCGCCATGAAGAGCCATGCCGTTAACGATTGCGGCCATGGCGAACTCGCGAACTCCGAAATGAATATTTCTACCAGCGGAATTGTCCGGCGCCTGGGCTCCGGCGCCTGAAATCATGGTCTTGGTCGATGGAGCCAGATCCGCGGAACCGCCCATGATATTAGGAACCTTCTTGGCAATAGCGTTCAGAACCTTACCCGAAGATACTCTAGTGGCTTCAGGCTTGTCTTCAGGTTTAAAAACAGGTATTTCAGAATCCCATTTTTCGGGCAATTCTCCTCTAATCTGCCTGAAAAACATCTCAGAATCCTCTGGAAAAGCCTTGGAATATTCCTGCATGAGAAGGTTCCATTTGTTCTCACTTTCTTTCCCACATTCCGATAGGGAAGCGAAATGGCTTTTAACTTCCTGGGGAACAAAAAAACGTTCATCCATGGGCCATCCGAGGTTTTCCTTTGTCGCTTTAAGAGCTTCTTCCCCCAAGGGTTCCCCATGAGCTGAAGAGCTGTCCTGCTTGGGGCTTCCAAAGCCAATATGAGTTCTAACGAGCAAGATTGAAGGTCTTTCTGTTTCTCTCTGAGCTTCCTCAATGGCCTCTTGAATAGCTTGCAGATCATTTCCATCCGAAACTCGTGAAACATGCCAGCCATAAGCCTGGAATCTGGCCCCGACGTTTTCCGTGAACGTAAGGTCGGTGCTGCCCTCAATTGAAATCTTGTTGTCGTCGTACAAATAAATTAGCTTTCCTAACTTTAGATGGCCAGCCAGTGATGCGGCCTCCGAGGATATCCCCTCCATCAGGTCTCCGTCAGAAACGATAGAATAGATGTAATGATCGACAACGGGAAACCCTGATCGATTAAATTGCGACCCAAGGAATCGTTCAGATATAGCCATTCCGACGCCCATGGCAAATCCCTGCCCGAGAGGTCCTGTAGTGGCTTCAACCCCCGGAGTAACTCCATATTCCGGGTGGCCAGGTGTCTTGCTTTTCCACTGGCGAAAACGCCTGATTTCTTCTAAAGAAACATCATAGCCTGTCAAATGGAGCAGAGAATATTGCAGAGCCGAACCGTGACCAGCGGAAAGGATGAAACGATCCCTGTTTGGCCATGCCGGGTTCAGCGGATTGAATTTCAGAAAACGGGTCCACAGCACATAAGCCATGGAGGCCGTTCCCAGTGGCAATCCAGGATGACCCGAATTGGCCTGCTGAACCATGTCTACTGACAATGTTCTAATTGTGTTGATGCATAATTGGTCGATAAAATCCCCTGAAACGTTCATAATCCTGTCCTTACCTGATAAAAGTGTATCCCTGGAATGATAACCGATCACGCTGCCTTTTCACAATTTATTTGTGTTGAGCAGATCAAACATCCTTTGAGGATCATTTGTGGGCTCCTCGCAGGTGAAATTGGCGCACACATAAATGGTTGGCTTGTTGTTTTCAACACGGTAATCTTTCAGATATGGCGCGAGAGAAACCAGTTCCAAAGATCTGTCATCATCATTCTTTACGATCACCACTTTATTTGGCAGGTAAACGCTATCCAGCTTGTCCAGAATTGATTTGGCGTCTTTTTCTCTATCTCCAACCACGACAACAATCTCAAAGGCCGGACCCAGGAGAAAGTCGGTGAAGAGTAGGAACTGAGTGTACGCCGATGGATAGTTTCCCACGACGCCTGCGAAAGCTAGACTCATTGAAGACACCATCGATTCAAGCTCGGGCGCTCCTGTCAATCGAGAAAGCTTTAACAAGGTTCATCGCAGCCACTGAATTGCCTGACGGAGTGGCCCCGTCGTAAACCTCTTTCTGTCTGGTAAGGAGTTCTTCGCCATCGACGGCTGTGAAAAAGAATCCTCCGGAACGTTTGTCCCAGAACCTTTTAACAAAATCAGAATTCAACTCAATAGCGGCCTTCAGATAGTCGGTTTCAAATGTAGCCTCATACAATTCAAGGAGTCCCCATATAAAAAAGGAGTAATCATCGATATGCGCGGATAATGCTGATTCTCCCAGGCGGTAGCGACGCAATAACCTTCCTCTGGAGTCGCGCAAATTGTTGAGAATGAAATCAGCCGAACGTTTCGCCGCGTTGATATAATCTGGATTGCGCAGAACCCTTGACGCCCTGGCCAAAGCCGCGATCATAAGTCCGTTCCAGTCTGTAAGGATTTTATCATCTTTGTGAGGTCTTATGCGCTTCTCCCTGAGTTCGAAGAGTTTCGCTCTTGCCGAGTCCCATATTCGTTCAGCTTCTTGAGGCGTCAAATCAAATTGCTCGGACAAAATCTCGAGTGGTTGCTTTAGATGAAGAATGTTTGCCCCTGTAAGGGCTTGGGTGGCTTCATCCTTGAAATTGCCGAGTCTGAAGACGTTGAACACCGTTTCTACAAAATCAGCCTCTTTGTCAGGCAACGCGTCGTGGATCTGGTCGGAAGTCCAAACGTAAAATTTACCTTCCTCTCCCTCGCTGTCAGCGTCTTCGGCCGAATAGAAACCACCTTCCGGAGAAGTCAAATCCCTCAGAACATATTCAAAGATTTCCTCAACCGTTTTCCTGTAGTCCTTTGTTTGGGTAGCCTGATACGCCTCTGTGTAGGCGAGCGCAAGCATGGCCTGATCATAGAGCATCTTTTCGAAATGAGGCGTCAACCACTGGGCATCAGTTGAATAGCGATGGAAGCCAAATCCTACATGATCAAAAATTCCTCCCAACTTCATTTTGTCCAAAGTTTTTGTAGCCATCTCCAGTGCCATGCCGTTTCCCGACCTTTTCCAATATCGTAAAAGGAACAGTAGATTGTGCGACGTAGGGAATTTTGGAGCTGAGCCAAAGCCCCCATGTTGCGAATCAAATTTCTGCGAAAACTGGTCGAAAGCGCTTTCCAATACCCATGAATCCAACTCATGGCCACGAGAGTCCACTGAGGAATTGCGTAACGCTGATAGTATTTTATCCGTAGATTCGTAGATTTCCGATCGTTTATCGCACCATATCTGTTCTATTCTCTCTGCGAGATCCATCAGTCCAATGCGCCCGTGCTGGGAATATTTTGGGAAATACGTCCCAGCGAAGAACGGTTTCTTGTCGGATGTCATGACTATATTTAGAGGCCACCCACCTCCGCCTGTGATCATTTGACACACCGTCATGTAGATGTGATCAATGTCGGGCCGTTCCTCTCTGTCCACTTTGATGGATACGAAGACTCTATTCATGATCTCAGCTACTTCCGGATCTTCGAAGGATTCTTTTTCCATAACGTGACACCAGTGACACGTAGAATACCCTATGGACAGGAATATTGGTTTGTCTTCCCTCTCAGCCTTGTTAAAGGCCTCCCGTCCCCACGGAAACCAATCGACTGGGTTATATGCGTGCTGCAAAAGATACGGGCTTTTTTCATTGATCAGACGGTTAGGCGTCCTCTTGTCAGGCTCGTTACGGTCTGAAATCTCAGGGTTATAGGATGGATCTGTTGCGTCGGACATGAGGTTGACTCCTGTTTTAAAACGGGCCCTCAATGGGCATTGCAATCGCTTGAATCCTTTAAATGAACATATGACCAATTAAATGAATGGCAATATGCTCGAGATATCTGATGGAAAAAGGTTAGTATATGTTTGGCGAGGAAGTGTGATAGATCTGCGGGAAGCTGCTCTGGAAGTTCAGTTCTATCCTTGATTGTTCTTGAATAGTAATCTAAAGTGCTTTTAGAAGCCTGTCGGTTTTTTGATCAAATAATCCTTACTTTTCCCAAAGCCTCTTTCGGAGGTGTTCCTGTGCAAGACCAAGAAAAGAGCCGGGATCAACTCATTGCTGAACTCAATGAGACTAGACTTCAAGTGTCGAGTCTCGAAGCAAGCCTCTCCGCTTCATCCAAAAAACTATCCTCTGAAAAAGACGAAAAAGCCAGTTATCTGGAGGCGATTGTCGCTCAAAGTGAGCAGAGGTTTCGCCTACTTTTTGACAATTCATTGGACGCCGTCGTTATTACCGATACGAAAGGAAAAATACTCGAATGTAACGGGTCCTTTCTGAGGCTTCTAGGTTACTCAACCAGAGAAGAATTGGCTCAGAAAAGAATGGGGGACATTTTTTGTAATCCTGAAGACGGTCTAAAAATGAGACGGGAACTAGAGTCGAAAGGATTTACGGAAAATTATGAAATAAAGCTTCGGGCCAAAAATGGCCACAGTATGGACACTGTTCACGCTATAAGCGTATTCAGAGATTCGAAAGGAGCCACAATAGGATACCAGGGGATCCTTCATGACATTAGCGCAAAAAAGCGTACGGAACAGGAACTGGAGGAAGCGCTCAAATCAACAGCGGCTGAAACTGAGAAACTGCGGTCAATGATTGAAGGCATGGAAGAAGGTATAGCGCTGGCTGACACTTCGGGGATTATCACTGAAGTAAATAGCTGGTTTCTAAAAAGAGCCCGCCTGGATCGTCATCAACTGCTCGGAAAATACATTTGGAATTTCCACCCCGATGATGAAATTTCCACTAGACTTAAGGGTTTATTCTCTGAGTATGGAGACAAAAAGCGCTTAAAGCCTCTGACGTTGAATCGGGAAATGTTTGGGTTGCATGTGTGCCTTAGGGTGCAACCGATTTTTGTCAATGGGGCCTTTCAGGGAATCATTCTCAATGTAGTTGACATAACGGACCAGGTAATCGCCCGCATTGCCGCTGAGTGTGCGAATGAGGCCAAAAGCCAGTTTCTTGCGAACATGAGTCACGAGATACGCACGCCTATGAATGGTATCATAGGGATGACGGAATTGGCCCTGGGCACGGAACTTACCAGCGAACAGAAAGAATATCTCGATTCCGTGAAAATTTCAGCCGAGGCCCTGCTTTCGTTGATAAACGACATTCTTGATTTCTCGAAAATGGAAGCCGGCAAATTCGAGTTGATCACAACGGATTTTAGTTTGAGAGATTGTGTGGACAACACGATGAGCACAATGGCAGTCCAGGCTCATAGCAAGAAACTGGAATTGGCCTACGACGTAGTCTCTGATATTCCAGACAATCTCTCAGGTGATCCTGGACGGTTACGTCAGATTCTGGTTAATCTTGTAGGTAATTCGATCAAGTTCACCACCAAAGGCGAAGTGGTGGTTCGAGTGGTCACTGAGATGGAAGGCCACGATTTCATAGAGCTGCATTTCAGTGTTTCAGATACGGGAATTGGAATTCACGAAGACAAGCTGGCCAGCATTTTCAAGGCCTTTGAGCAAGTCGACGGGTCCACTACCAGAGAATTCGGTGGCTCTGGCCTGGGACTGGCGATTTCATCTCAACTTGTTGAGATGATGAATGGTAGAATCTGGGTAGAAAGCGAAAGTGGTCACGGAAGTATCTTCCATTTCACCGCCAGGTTTGGGTTCCCAGCTCAACCGGTTCTTAGAGTCATTCCGAGAGCAAGGGTACCGCTTGACGGTATAAAAGTCCTGGTGGTGGATGATAATGCTACAAACAGAAGGATACTGGAAGAAACCTTGCGATCCTGGGGAATGATACCAACGTCGGTGGCCGAGAGCACGGCAGCCATAGACACAATTATTGCGGCTAATAACAGAGGGGCTCCTTTTTCTTTGGCGCTCCTGGATTTTATGATGCCGGAGATGAATGGTTTTGAGCTGGCGGAAGCTATTAGCTGCCACAAGGGATCCAACCTGGAGAAGATAGTCATGCTGACTTCTGGCGGCCAAAGAGGCGACGCCGCCAAATGTCGGGAACTGGGGATAGCCGCCTATCTGATGAAGCCCATAAAACAGTCTGATTTGCTCGATGCGATTCTGATGACCATGCAAAAAGCGCCGGATTCGGATCTGCCTCACTCTCTGATTACTCGCCATTCCGTTCGTGAAGCGAGAAAACGTCTGGATATACTGGTTGCAGAGGATAATGTTGTCAACCAGAAGCTGGCCGTCAAAATACTTGAGAAAATGGGACACGTTGTGACTGTGGCTTCAAATGGCAAAGAAGCGTTGGACATTCTAGAAACAGGCGCGTTCCAGATAGTCTTAATGGATGTGCAAATGCCCGAGATGGATGGTTTTGACGCGACCCGCGCAATTCGCGACAAGGAAAAAATTACCGGCGAGCATATCCCCATTGTGGCCATGACGGCACACGCCATGGTTGGCGACAGGGAAAAGTGTCTGGACACTGGAATGGATGGCTATATATCGAAGCCAATAAGCTCGAAAGAACTCGAAAAAGTCATTTACGCTGTTCTTAACAGCGTGGAGACTCCCACTCTAAGATTAAAGGGGAGTTGAAATTCCGCCATCTTTTCGGACTTTCCAGTAATGAAGCGCCATCAGAAACGTCAACAAGGCCGGAAGGATAAAAATATGCCAGGCGTAGAGTCGGACTAAGGCTAGATCACCAACTTCAGGGGGACCAAATAAAATCAGAGCAAATTTATTTCCTGCTATAGGGATCTTTTCAGTCAAGTTTCTGGCAATGGTCCATGCCCAAAGGGCCCGCTCATCCCAGAGTAACAGGTAGCCCGTAAAATCAACCAGGAAAACCAGGACGAGAATCATAACTCCTATAAGCCAGTTCAGGCTGCGAGGCGGCAAAAACGAACCGGTCCAAAACACTCTCGCCATGTGGAGAAGTACAAGAATCACCATAAACTGACCCGCCCAGTAATGCATATTCCTGAAAAAAAAACCGAACGGAGCATAATATGTAATTCTTTGGACTGAAGGGTAAGCGTTGGACACTGACGGCAAATAGAAGAACAGCAGCAAAACCCCGCTGATCACCTCCAGCAAAAACATTAACGTAGCCAGCCCGCCCAGGCAAAAGGTAAAAGTAAAGCGGGTCGAGGACTCTGGAACGAAACGAGGATGGAAATGCCGGAAAAAGGCCCAAAGGGAGCTTTTATTCATGACGTTCGCATTCCCCCTGTTCTCGGTGAGAAATCTTGCCTCGTGTCATTCATTTTGCTGAGAACTGCTCTTTTATGCCCAAAATTTCGGGGGATTGTTCAATCAAGGCCATTCGCGCCAAAGGTTTTGTAGCGGGTCCCCGCAATACGCTACCGTGAACATCAAAAGCGCTTCCATGGCAAGGGCACTCGAACTCACTTTTTTCAGGGTTCCATTTGTATCTGCAACCGAGATGAGTGCAACGGTCATTAAGAGCGAATGAATCGGAAAGATTTTTCCCTTTGATCACCCATACCTCGGCTTGAGGAACGAAAAACGGCGCGCCCGGCGTCAACGATTTAAACGTCTCCATTGACAACTCTCGATCCTTCTCTGCTCTGGTTTGAAAGAAAATGAATTTCAGAGCCCCCCACGAAGACAAGAGACCTACCGCTCCGCCCAGAAGCATTGTTAAAAATTTTAGGAAAGAGCGCCTGGTCTTGGATTCCGGGATGGAGTCTCGCATAATGATTTTAGAGAAATGGACATGAATCAGTATGGGGGGATAATTGCGGCGCAGCGGTTAGGGAGCGCCGCAACAAAATATTTTGGCTAATCTGCTTTTCCTAACAACCGGTTGTGGGTGGTTTCGGTTTGGATGTTCCAGCCGCTGCTTTCAACGCCGCGTCCGCTTCTGCTTTTGTCTTGAAAGGTCCCTTTACCACGCTTTTTACATCTGCGGGTTTTTTGTCTGTAACGGCCATTTTCCCAGCCTCTTTAACAACAAAAAACTCGTCGGCCAGAGCCGATGTCGCAAAAGCGAAAGCCGAGAGAGACAATACGACCAAAATTACCCTGAAAGCCTTTTTCATAAATCAAACCTCCTCATATATTAATTGGCTATTCCTAGCACGAAACGGCTTAGGCGCCAAAATTATTTGTCGTATGGGGCCCATCTTTCGGCCAGCCAAGCTAGAACAAAAGCCCCCAGCGCAGCGATTGTAATTATTATCGCCATAGTTTCCATCGATGTTCCAAAGTACTGCCACAGTGTGATCCGCCCCATGTCGGAGCTTTTATAAAAGGATCCCCACAAGGGCATTCCAAAAGCAAAGATGTCGATGCCGAAAAGCATGCCGACGAGGAAGACCACACTATCAATTTTCCCGGAAACGACCCCGACAACTGCGGTTCCTGGACAATAGCCTCCCACTAAAAAACCCAGACCAAACAGAACACCACCAACCAACTGCGGCCAGAAATAGGTTTTCAGCAATGAGTAGTCCAACAGCATGGAATAGTCGAAGAGACCAAGCCAGTTCAGAATCACCAGTCCAAGCATAGCCGTCACCAGCGCAGAAAACATCACCCGTAGAACGCGCATGTCCCTAAAATAGAATATGGCCGTGAGATTGCGTGAATCGCCGAATCCAGCTCTCTCGAGAACAAATCCGAACAAGGCGCCAATGCCTACCGCTAAAAAAAGGCTGGTGTGAAAGCCTATAACTTCATTGAGGTAAAGGGGACCAGTCATTGCCATTCCTTTCTCACAAAATAAGCTGCGACAAATGCGGTTGCAAAAACCGTCATCATAAAAACCCAGCTACCCAACACCATGGTCGCTCCACCACTAAGAGCCTGTCCGCTCGTGCATCCCATGGCGAAACGAGTGCCTATTCCACCTACGATCCCGCCTCCGAAGGCGAGAATCAATCTATACGTTGCTGGAAAGGTAGCCCCTTTTCCGATTGAAATCTTGAACCTTTTTGCAGTAATGACCGCAATCAGGCCTCCAAAGAATACGCCTATGACTTCAAACACCATCCAGTCAATAAGAGGGTAATTTGCTCCCTCTTTATAGAATTCCTTGAAATACGCATTCTTTTCAACAGCCTGAGAATCTACAACATGCGCCGAGACAGCGGCGGTCCTGGCCACCGCCCCAGAGGCCCCAAGGCCCGTGCCCATAATGTAGAATGTCAGGAGGAGAACAAGTCCCAATGCAATTCCCGCTACAAACGGGTTCCAATAGCCTTGCGCATAATCTGGTTTGCTCATTTTTCTCTCTTTCCCGAAAATCGGACGCTTGCTTTAAAAAAAACTTAGGGATTTAATTTGAACCCGCAGCTTGAGCCTTAAGAGCGGTTTCCTGCCTGAGTTTTTCAGATACCCCCAAAATGGCCGATGCTGGTTTTTGCGACGTCACATCCGACCACAGTAAAGGCGAGGGATCATTTACCGGCAATTCTCTGGGACAGGTTTGGAGAAAATAACCCGTCAATTGGAATATACCGGCAACCGCCACAGCGATGAACGCTATAATGATAGAGACTATAAGAGCTGATGTTATCATCCGTCCCCGTCTCAAACTCGATTCACTGTGGTTGCTGGAAATAACCTCCTCTGGAGATTCAGACATATTTTGATCCTGGTCAATAGTGTCTTTCCCCTGGATTGTTTCCGGGGTTGTTTCCTGGCCGTCAGTCTGTGGTTTCATAATCGTCCCCTAGTTTAAAGAAATAATAACTTCTCTTAATGCGATGGCGGCTTCAATTGGCTCCTGAACACATCTACCCAGTTGGGAATCGATCACGCGGTTCAGGATGACTTCCAGCCAATCCAGATGATCTATTGAAAACGAAGATACGACATCAAATTTTTCAGTTTCGAGCAAAAAGCCAACAAATTCCAGGATAACCGCAAGATGATCGGGAGAGGAAGAACGCATGGGGTCAAAATCTATCCCAAAACTGCTCAAGGTTTCACGAATGTGGATTGCCGGGTCTCCCCAGGCCAGGCCTGTCATCCCTTTTAGGGGATGCCCATCACGCGTTGTCCAGGACTTATACAAAGACTCTTCCAGCGGGACGGTGGCCGCAGGTCCAAAGAAGACTTTCCTCGACAGATTCCAGTCTTCAACAAAAACCGTTGAAGTGAGTTCAGAGGGCCTTTGTCTATTATTGAACACTTTGCCAAAAAGATTAAGCAGATAGGCCGCACGTTGCTCGTCCAGATCAATATCGGTCCCAAAGATATCCGACAAACCATAGGCGATTTCAGCTAATTCGATGATTGTCGGCTGCATAAATCGTCTCTCTTCGTCAAATGATCTGCGGAGGGGTGCCGGAGAAAATGATGAGCGCTCTCAGGCTCATGCCCCCGATAAGTACGAGGAGGTCCGCTCCGACGACCAACGCTTTCGGCATTTGTCCGTATTCCAGGTATTCAATCACGCTCAATATAAATGGAATAGCTATGCCGAGAATTACGACCAGGCCCCAGAAGTACGGGCTCAGTATTCCCGATATCAACATTGTGGCCGAAATAGCCGCTTCAGTTGATCTGGTCAAGGACATAAAGACCAGGAGCATCAAGACCAACGCCTCGACAGACAGGAAGATGACATGTCCCAGCGCAAAATTGGACAAGGTGTTAATTGTCTTTGCGTCAATTATGGCGGCCAGAATCATTGCCGCAGCCAGTCCGGTTGATATTGCGGAGGCCAGGAACAGCACTGGCATCATCGGTGTGTTCCAAAATGGAACTCCATTAACAACCGCAATTAGAACCCCTGTATATGTAGCCGTGGCCACAGCAAACAGGCTTCCACCAATTTCCAGGATCCTGAGATATTTATTCGCAAACTTGCCTATGAAACTAATCTCGTTTAGAGCGGCCGCGTATAGCAGCGCAATGGGTATAAATATCGAAAGGATAATGACACCCCATGCGATCATGCTTCTTAGATTATTCACCATGTAGATTTGTCGCCAAGGTTCCCACAACCCGGCTTCCAGATCCAGCACAAGACAAATCGTGCCTATAGCTACCAGTGGACCGGACACTAGAGAACCAGCCCTAGCCAAAGCTTTTGACCAGTCTGGCGCCAAAAGATCACATGCGACCGCCGCCAGGAATGCCCCAGACCCGGCTCCAGCAAGGAACAGATAAGTTATGATCAGCCAACCCCAAGCGCTTTCTTGCATGATCAGCTCCTTTTATAGAAAATTTTCGGTATCGTGCCCAAATCAGGTCTTAAGGGTTGGGCTCCAGTCTCAGCGATGAATTTAGATATATCGCTCTTAGGGTCATCCAGATCCCCAAAGATGCGAACTTGAGTAGGACAAGTGGTCACACAAGCCGGTGTTCCTCCATCCCTGACCAATTCGATACAAAACCGGCATTTTTCAACTATTCCTCGTTGATGATCAATTATCCTCATCTTGTATGGACAGGCTTCCATACAATATTTACAGCCGACACACGTTTTGGGGTTGACCAAAACTACTCCTTCCGGAGATGTGTAAGTAGCTCCGGTTGGGCAAACTCGCTGACACGGAGCGTTCTCACAGTGATTGCACTGTAACGGTATGAATTCCTTGTCGAACGACGGATATCGACCCCTGTTCTTGTTCTTGATCCAATTGAACGTCTCTTTTGATTCCAGGCCATTCTGATTTTGGCACGCGACCCGGCATGAATGACATCCAATGCATTTTGTACTATCAATTGCTATTCCGTAACGTGGCATAGGGGGTTCCTCGCATTCCTTCTCTTGTTTCCCTGAGTCTTAAATCTCCACAATTTCGGTTTTTCCGGAAAATTCCCGGCAGCTCAAGGGATATCTTGTGACTAAATCATGTTGGGGTTTTTTCAACCCTGACAACAATTTCATTGGACATGCAATGCCCCAGCACGGGGTCGAAATAAGTAGGGAGAAAGTCATTGTACGATAGCCCGAAGCCGAAGGCGGTCTTGAGATTTCTTGAATAAACTCCATAGCCGCTCGGCAAGAACACGCAATCCTTGTGAATACCTTCTGTTAACATTGCTCGTGCCCTGCCTTTTCCGACTTCATTGCTTATGGTCATGCAGTCCCCGTCTTTTATACCCAGTTGCTTAGCTCGATCAGTGTGGATCCATACGCGTGTCATGTCGTTCAACAGTGTTATCTCTTTCAGATACTCCTGATTGATAGTACGAGCGTGTGTATGATGGGCCTGTTTGCCATGAATCAGACGGAATGAGTGAGGATTATTTTGATCAGGCTCGACCAATGGTTCTTCCCACTGCGGCATTGCCGGAAGGTTGAGGTCCTTCAATGTCGAAGACACGAATTCCAATTTTTCGCTAGGGGTCTTAAAATGTGGTGGACCGGGCTCCCATTTCCCGCCGAGATCGATAACGCCCTCTTTTTTGAGGCGTTCCAGTGTTACTCCCAATGGGGCAAGAGCCGCCCGATTGTATTCTTCGAGCGTAAAATTGAAATATTCTCCGATTCCTACGTGCTTAGCCAGTTCCGTAAGGATAACCACCATTGGCTTTGTATCGTAAAGGGGCTTAATTACTGCTTGTCTAATCGCAACCTGGTGTGAGTCATAGCAGTGGTTGGTATGCACAACGTCATCGCGTTCCAGATAATAAGACTCAGGAAGTATGTAATGAGACAAAGAAGCCGTTTCCGAAAGGACATAATCAAAGCTTACCAGTAGATCGAGCTTCCTGTAACCCTCAATGACCCGGGCAGGGTTGGGGCATGTTCTTAAGGGGTTGTTGTGATACACAAAACCCGCCTTCAATTTGCCCTCTATGGCCAATTCGGGAATAGCGTGAGTTATACCCAGGCCCACCGGGGTTATGGGATAACGGTCCGGATCACCACTGCCATCAATCATGGGCCCTTCAAGCGCAGGGGTCTTGGGAAATTTCTGTGGATCCAGTTTTCCCAACTTCACTTTCGGGGGATCGAACATACCCCCGCGTTGATTAAAATTGCCTAGCAATCCATTTACACAGGCGACAGCCCTGACAAGCTGAAAGCTGTTTTTGTACTGGGTTCCCAAGGCCCCATGATAGCCACGATGTATAAATGCCCGGGGAGCCGCTTCAGCAAGGTCGTGTGCTAATTTCCTGATGATTTCTTTAGGAACTCCGGTTTTCTGTTCGGCCCAGTCCGGGGTGTACTGTTTGGTCTGTTCGGCCCACTCTGTAAAACCTTCCGTATATTGTTTAACGTAGTCTTTTTGATAAAGGTTCTCTTGGATAAGGACGTTAGCCAATGCCAGCATCAGAGCTAGATCCGTGCCAGGTTTAATTCGTACCCAATCGTGAGCGAAAGCGGCTACTTCGCTGAATCGTGGATCAATGGCCACGAAGTGGGCCCCTCGATCTTTGGCTTTTGAAAGGTCCGCCAACTGGCGAAGCCGCAAACCGGCCCCGATGTTCCTACCCAGAAACACGGCAAATCGCGCATGCGCAAGATCGTGTTCAGGTTTAGCAGAACCGGTGGTGACCCACCAGCCGATGTTACGAGGCAAAAAACAGGTGCTGGCGTGAGAAAAAACATTGGGTGAGCCAAGCGCGTTCATGAACCTCTGACATAGGTCCGCGTTCCCTTCGGGGTACTGCAGCCAGAACAGAGAGTCAGGCCCACTTTTTTCCTTGATGGTGTGCAGTTTGGCTCCTATTTCCTTGTATGCCTGTTCCCACGATATTGGTTCAAATTTGTTAGGGCCTACGCGTTTTAGAGGCGATTTGACTCGGTCCTTGTTGTAAACTTCGTGAAGAAGAGCATGTCCCTTGGCGCAAACTCTACCTAGATTATTCCCCGCAATGGGAATGCCTTCAGCTTTCCAGACACGGTCGCCACGAGTGTAAACTTTAATTGCGCACCAGTTTCCACAGCCGTCGCACAGTGTCGGAGTAACCTTGACATCCTCCGAAGCTTTTTGATTTGCGGCCCAAGCGTCAAAGTTCAAATAACTTGAAGCCACTAACGAAGCTCCCCCGACAGCGGAGCCGATAAGGAATTTTCTTCGGCTGATCCCGCGTTTTTTCATGACGCCTCCGATAAAGAGAATGTTTCTAAACATTCTTATATATAGATATAAATATATAGTCAATAGTTTTTTGGGGATTGTAAAAATTAAATATTCGCTTCAGATCCCTATGATCTGAAATGATCCCAACCCTTGGGTATGATGGAAATCTTTTCGCCTGAAACTTTCAAAAGCGACATCCCGGGCTCTGAAAGAAACTCGCCTATTTCAATTAGCGCCCACCCGTCGGTAGCGGCGACTTCGGCCAGTTGACGGAAGTTTTCTTTATCAATAGCGGCAAGCAGGACATAGTCTTCTCCTCCATTGAGGACCCAATCGAGAGGATTGACAGCCAGCTTCTGAGCGAGCCTTTTCAAAGGCTCGGAAACAGGAATTTTGTCCTCAAAAATAATCGCTCCAAGTCCCGACTGCTCACACACGTGGCCAAGATCGGAACTGAGGCCATCTGAAATATCTATGGCAGCATGACAAACGTGGGATTGAGCTAGTTTTCGACCTTCCTGAATGTGCGGTCTTGGATTTAGATGCGCGTCAATCAGTGTAGACGACAAGTAAGAGGGGACTGAGGTTGACTTGCGAAGAAACTCCAAGCCGGCGGCGGAGTCTCCCACTGCTCCGGTTATGGCGATAATGTCTCCAGATCGGGCGCCATTCCGAAAGAGAACTTCGTGTGTTCCTACCAGGCCCGTTACAACTACGTTTATGACCAGATCAGATGAAGAATGGGTTGTGTCACCCCCTATCACGCTCACCCCAAATCTGTCTGCAAGACCAGCGATTCCAGTGTAAAAATCTTCCAGCCATTCAATGCCTAGCCTGTCCGGAATGGCCAGACTGACAAAAGCCTCTTTTGGGATCCCGCCACAGGCGGCGATATCGGAAAGGTTCACCGACAATGCCTTTGACCCCAATGTTTGCGCTGGCTGCCAATCCAGAAGGAAATGAGTCCTTTCTATTAACAGATCGGTGGTGACAAGAAGATTCGTGTCCTCGGATACCTGGATTACAGCGCAATCGTCTCCTATACCCTTAACTATTCTACTGTCATGAGTCGTAAGGAGGCGAGCTATCCTGTCAATAAACCCAAATTCTCCTAGATCCTTTAGTTTCATATAAGACAAATTTTCAAGATATAGAAATGTCGGGACGCCGATTGAGGCGTAATCAAAATTGGCTTACCCGCTTGTAGTTCTTGCTTGCTCTCGCTTAGCGTCCCTGACTTTTTTCACGAGACTCCTTGTAGACGCTACCGGATCATCGGCCGAAACTATTGCGCTAACTACAGCGACGCAATTTAATCCCGCCAGGATAACTTCAGACGTGTTGTCGGGTCCAATGCCCCCTATTCCAACAAGGCAGGATGATGTTAATGAACGCGCCGCTGCCACGCCCTCTGTCCCCCAAGGCAGTGAGATGTCTTTTTTAGTGGATGTAAAGAAAACCGGGCTAATAGCGAAATAATCCACCAAATCCTGAGCCTCTTTTGTCAGGTCGCGCAGATCATTTACAGACCAACCTATTATTTTATCCGGTCCAAGAAGTTTTCTGGCAATTTCTATCGGTAAATCAGTTTGGCCCAGGTGGACTCCGTCAGCGTCAACAGCAAGCGCCACGTCGAGTCTGTCGTTGATAATCATGGGAATGTCGCGTTGCGCCAGGTAATCCTTAATCTTGATAGCTTCGGATATGAAATCTCGAGCGCTCAGCTTTTTCTCCCTAAGCTGGACAACTGATATGCCCCCATCAACAGCCGCCTCGACAATCTGGAGATTTGTCCTGCCTCGAGATAGCGCTGTATCGGTAACGAGGTACACATCCCAGGAGTCAACATTCTTCATGCGCTCTCAATCCTTGCGCCAAGTTCTACGTCCCTGGAGCTAACATTATGTAGCTCGTCCAAAACCTGAACCCAGAATGATCCCGGTCCTGCGGCTTTCATAGACGCTTTTTCGGCCACAACCTTGAAAAAGGCCAGCGCTCCAGCGCTCGCAAGAAGGGCGTCCTGTTCAACGGCCAGGAATGCCGCTACTATTACGCTCGCCGCGCACCCTGTCCCTGTTACGCACGAAGTCAGGGACGATCCGCCTGATATCACAACCGATCTCAAGCCGTCCGTAACAAAGTCCTTAGGGCCGGTTACGGCTACAACAGTCCCGAGCGACGCGGCCAAAGCCGACGCTGCTTCCATGGCGTCCTCAGTGGTGTTAACAGAGTCAACCCCCCGAGCGCCATATCCAGCCTGAGCTATGGAGAGGATCTCGGAAGCGTTCCCCCTGATTACCGTCGGAGTCGCAAATCGGGCTATGTTACATGCCGTGCTAGTTCTTAGCTTGGTTGCGCCGGAGCCTACAGGATCGAGCAAGAAAGGCTTTCTCTTTGTTATGGCCATGTGCGCGGCTGATTCCATGGATTCTATCCACGCGTTGGACAAAGTCCCGATGTTAATAACTAAAGAGTCCGAGATAGCAGATATGTCTTCGATTTCTTCTAAAGCGTGAGCCATTATAGGTGAAGCGCCCATGGCCAAAAGGACATTGGCCGTAGAATTCATGACCACGAAATTTGTAATACTGTGCACTACCGGTCTAGTTTGCCGAATTTGGACCAGCAAAGAGCCTGCCTTTTGAGATATCTCTCTCATCTTGCGTCCACCTCCTCATGTTTCACTAGCACACTAACCATTCAGGCGTTCACGTCCGTGTAGAACTCTTGGCGTCACCATTGCACGATTGGCGATTCTCATATAATTTTAGACGTTTTTTATAATATGACCAAAGTGGTCTATATGCGCCAGGAATTGAACCTCTCTGCTCAAAACCACGGATTATTTTCGCTGCGTTGTCAATTTTCTCATCATAAGACATTTGAGCCCTGTTCTTTTGATATTCCCGAATTTCAGGATACATCACCATGGGAATGCACCCAGTTGAACAATGTTCAAATACCCTGGAAATCCTGTTGTAAATCTCTGAGAAAGGTTCGTTTTTTATGTTTCCAAAAGTAACTTCACTTACTTCGCAGGGCTGAACATCTCCTGTGGATGTAATAAAAAGATATTCAAACCTGCATTGACATCCAAGAGCCTGGTCCTTTTCCAGCCAGGTGGACAGACCGCTTATCGGAGGATGGTCGACATATCTGGGATCCGCGTAAAGTTCTTTTTGAAGATTGGCAAGAACTGTGCTGTGCGCCAAAACTCCGTGGCAGGCTTCTCTTCCAGAAGGCTTCTTCTCCATCAAACGGATTTCCGCTACACCTAGATCCTTCGCAAAGTCATAATATTTCTTAAAGTTTTCGGGTTCCAAAAGATCCTCGGGAGGGACTAGCGAAAGACAGGTGTACACACCTGCCTTCCGAAAAGATTCTACCGCCTTGCAGGCGTTATCAAAGGCTTTGGGAGTTCCTCTGAATCCATTATGAACGTCAGGGTTAAAATGATCGAGACTCACCCAGGCTCCAAACAGTCCATTGTCTTTTAACTCTCTGGCGCGATCATCCGTCACACCGTAACCTGTAGTGAACATCCACAGACATGTTTCCGGGTTCACATGTTTGACCAGTCTCAGAAAACGGTCGTATCTATACATAGGCTCGCCGCCGTGCAGAATTATCATAGACACGCCGGTCGCCTCAACCGCAGCGATGGTTTGCTTGAGGAGTTCTTCATCAAGATCTGTTTTCGTCACTTTACGCGCGTTGGTAGAGCAAAAAGGGCACGAATAGGGGCAACAATTGGTGGTAGAAATCGATACGATTCCTGACGGCATTTCAGTCATATCGAGGTTGTTAACGTAATTCCTGAGACGTTTGTTGAAGGCCTCCGATGGATATGGAGGGAATGTACTGTCAAGAACCGTTTTGTCCCCAAACTTCACCATTCTTCTATATCGAAGAACCGTGTACTCCAAAAAGGACAATTTAACGAAATTAAACAAGTCGTCATTGATATTAAGGCCCTTTCGCCGCCTAATCGCCACGTTCTCAGGGTCCCTAAGAACTTTTAGCGCTGTGGAAAAGATGCTCCCAACCATTTTAAACTTGTCGAGCCCCGTCACATTTGAGGTAATTGTCGTTTCGGCCATAAATAGACTCCGTTTCAAAAAGCTAGCGCTCCGAGGGTTCGCGCTAACTGCTTAAGGTTTGGAATATTCTTCCCACAGGGAGATAAGAGACTCAATAATATTATATGCTTTTTCGATATCTTCAATAGTGTGATCGCTCATGAGTGTAAGCCTCAGTCTTGCCGAACCCTCATTAACAGATGGGTATCTTATTCCTTGGACAAACAGTCCGCGGCTTAAACAAGATCTACTCATCTTCATCGTCAGATCGGAATCACCTACCGGGATAGGCTGGATATGGCTTGGGTTTTTCTTATCTGGGAAAATCTGTTTCAACTTTCCGTCCATGACTTCCACATTTCTTTTTAACAAGGAGCGCCGACGGGCACCTTCAGACGAAGTTATGATTTCAAGAGATTTTAGCGCAGCGGCTGAGATGGCCGGACTGGACGCGGTGGTGAAAATGAAAGATCTGGCTCGATTAATCAAGACATCAATCAGATTTCGACTACCTGCAACATAGGCCCCGCTGACTCCCACTGCTTTTCCTAACGTGCCCATATGAACATCGGGATTCACTCCGAGTTCCGAGCATAATCCCTCTCCGGATAAACCATAAATCCCGGTGGCGTGGGCTTCATCTACTACAAAAAGCGCGCCGTGTTTTAGGCACAAACTAGACAGGTCCCTCAGCGGAGAATGATCACCGTCCATTGAAAATACTGATTCAGTTACAAGGATTTTTCGCCGGAACCCCTGTTTTCTTAACGCGTCCTCCGCCATGTTCACGTCCAGATGTTTATAGACAGAAATTGTAGCTCTGGAAAGTCTTGCTCCATCTATGATGCTTGCGTGGTTCAACTCATCTGAAATGATTAAATCATCAGTATCGGACAGGGACGTCAAAATGCCGATATTGGCCTGATAGCCACTGCCGAAAACCAACGCGGCTTCTGTCTGTTTCCATTTCGCGATAAATTCTTCAAGCTCACGATGACTAGGACAATTTCCGGCTATTAGACGAGAAGCGGTAGCTCCCACTCCGTGGATTTGAGCAGCCTGAAAGAATGCCTGTAATATTTCAGGGTTCCCAGCTAAGCTCAGGTAATTGTTGCTGGAAAAGTTTAGAGCAAGTTGACCGTCCACTTTAATGAATCTGCCCGGGAAACCTGAGATTTCAGGCATTTTACGGTAAAGCCCTCTTTCATGCAGAGCTTTAATCTCATCGGACATGCGCCAATTTTTTGAAAGTTCTTTAAGCATATCGTGGACTCAAGCGATCCTTATATATATAATAATAAGTAGATCTAATCTAAAAAAATCTAGAGCAGTCGTTCGGATAATAACGGAGTCGAAATTGTAGCATGAAGATAAAATTTTGGGGAACCCGTGGCTCCATAGCGTCGCCAGGGCCGGAAACAGTGGTATTCGGAGGAAACACGACTTGTGTTGAGATTATCACTAACTCGGGCTGCTCTGCTGTGATTGACGCAGGAACCGGAATCAGAGCTCTCGGCGATTCCTTGCTCAGGCGGTCTGAGACAAGAAAAATTCATCTATTTATGACCCACATTCATTGGGATCATCTGATGGGACTCCCTTTTTTCGCTCCTCTTTTTTATTCGGATTTCCACATCGCGGTCAACGGTTGCAAGAAGTGCTTTGAAGGCCTTCGAAAGGTTTTCGGCAGTGACTATATCGATGGAACATGGCCTGTTTGTTTTCAGGATCTGAAAGCGAGAATTGATCCTCCCGGCGATTCGCCTATGGCGATTGTAACTCTGGATGATGTGCTGGTTGAACCGCACCGGTTGCAACACCCTCAAGGTGGATTAGGGTTTAAATTTGTTGAGAACGAAAAGAAATTTGTGTTTCTTACGGACAATGAACTTAGCCACGATGGTTGGGAAGGAACCCGGTTCAAAGATTTTGTGAATTTTTGTCGGGATGTTGATACTCTGGTTCACGATTGCCAATATTTCCCCGAGGAATCCAGGAGTCGGCAAGGTTGGGGACATTCAGACACCAACACAGTGGCTAGGTTGGCGGTTGAGGCAGGGGTGAAAAATCTTTTGCTTTTTCACCATGATCCCTGGCGTACAGACCACGGGATGGAGCGCATAATTGGAAGATGCAGGGAAGAGCTTGACCGACTTAATTCGGGGACCTCGGTGGACGCTGCTCGTGAAGGCTCAACCTTTTCGTTATAAAAGCCCGTGACTCAACGTTTTAATATTAACCTGATTGACCGTATTTGCTCGCACTTGAACAAGAACGCGGCCATTCCATAAATTACTAGACCTATGAGTCCGCACATTCCTAAAATGATCAAGTTCTCCACGGTCAAACCCTGAGACCAAGACCCAAAATCCATAAGAAAAACCAGAAAAATACCCATTATAAAGGACGATGCCGTAGTCTTGAGGATTGAGATGACGAATTCTCGAGTCTCAAACCAGGTTATCCTTTTTATCAGGATTACGAAAAGGACCAGAAAATTTAGCGCTGCGGCGATGGAAGTAGCCAGCGCCAGCCCCCCATGTTTCATAGGTCCCATGAGAAGCAGCCCGGCAGCCAGGTTTACTATCACGGCTACTAAAGAAATCCATAAAGGGGTCTTGGTGTCTTTCAATGAAAAAAAAGCCTGTGTTACTACTTTGAGCCCGGAGAATGCCCAAAGTCCAACGCTGTACCATAATAAGGCATACGCCGTCTCAACGGTGTCTATCCGGGCAAAACGACCATGTTGAAACAACACCGATATGATGGGCTCTCGCAGGACTATCAGAGCCACAGAAGAAGGGATCGTGAAAAAGGCTATCAAGCGAAGGGAAAATGAAACAGATTCCCCCAATCCCTTGTAATCGCCTGCAGCCGCGAGCCTGGACATCGATGGAAGAACCGCCGCCCCCAGAGCGATAGCGAAAACTCCCAAAGGCAACTCCACCAACCTGTCAGCATAGTAAAGCCAGGAAACGCTACCGGATGGTAACAGTGACGCGAGCATTGTCCCAACTAAAACGTTGATCTGGTATACCGCTCCGCCGATAGCGGCCGGGACAAAAAGTCTACCCATCCTTTTCAATGGCGGATATCCAAAATGGAAGTCTGGTTTGAGCGAAAACCCTTCGGATAGCAGAAACGGTATTTGAAGAATTAACTGCAGGATTCCTGCAAGTGTCACGGCCCATGCCAGAGCGTAATACGGAGCCCATTCCGCCGATTTGGTAAGAACAAGGACTCCACTGATCATTGAGATGTTTAGAAGAATCGGGGCGGCCGCCGGAGCCGCAAATCGGCCAAGACTGTTCAATACTCCAGAAATAAGAGCTACAAGGGAAATAAAGAAAATATACGGGAACATTATTCTGGTTAATTCAATTGTTAAGTGGAGTTTATTTTGATCGTCGAAAAACCCCGGAGCAATTAAGCTTACAATTTGTGGGCTGAATATAATCCCGGAGACGCTAATTAATAAAAGAACCACACTGGAAAACGTTACGGCTATACGAGCGAGCTTTACTCCTTCCTCCTTGCCGTTCCTCTGTAAAGTGTCTACAAAAATCGGAACAAACGCCGCTGAAAGAGCGCCCTCAGCGAACAGGCGACGAAGTAGATTCGGGATTCGAAAAGCTACAAAAAACGCGTCGGCTCCGGGGCCTGCCCCCATAAAGATCGCAATGATCATATCTCTGACGAATCCGGAAACTCTGCTAATACTCGTCCAGAATCCAACGATCCCCGCTGCTTTTGTAATGAGTTTTTTCTCAGCGGCTACGAGGTTTTGAGTTGAAGGGGATTTCAAAATGGATTAGGTCTCCGGTGGGGCGATTTGCCTCAAGTGGCCTTAGACGCACCGTAGGGTCGCGTGATTCCCTGACGCTTCAAATTCCACGAGAGCGCCTACCGGTAAGGTAATGTTGGGCAGAGCATGACCATGGGGGTAATTGGAAATTACCGGAATCTGGCGCAATTCAGTGTATTCCATTACAATTCGCTCCGCTACGGATACTGAGGCGTCCGATTCATTCCCTGAAAAATGCCCGATTATTACGCCTTGGATGGATCCAAAAATTCCGGCGAGTTTCATCTGGGTGAGCATGCGGTCTATCTTATAAGCTGGTTCATTTACATCTTCAAGAAATAAAACACTATCCGTAAAGTTGGGACAGTACGGAGTTCCCAACAGAGAAACCAAAACAGAAAGGCAACCCCCGAGCAGACAGCCTTTAGCTTTTCCGGTTCGCAATATTTTCAATTCTGAAACAAACTTCCCCATCATATCGAAGCATTCTAAAGGTTCTGTGAGGGCGCGAATCATGAAGTCTTCAGAATCTCTATCCAGAATCTCGCTGATTTGTCCGGCAAGCATCGGGCCGGCAAGTGTCACCAGGGAACAGCGGCGATGAACCGCCATAGATACCGCTGTCAAATCACTCATTCCCATCAGGATTTTGGGTTGTATCTTTATCGCTTCATAATCTATTTGAGGTAGGATGCGCATGGATCCGTATCCACCTCTCGCAAAAAAAATTCCCCTGACGTCCGGATCTGATATCAAATTGTTTAACCCGTCCGAACGCTCTTTGTCGGAGCCCGCCAGATACTCAGATTGCTTATAAATATTGGCGCCAAATTTAGTCTTGAACCCCAGTTTTTGAAAAAATTCAATTCCTTTTTCCAAATTGGAACTATTAACGGGGCCTGAAACTGCCGCGACTCCAATCAAGTCCTCTTTTTTTAAGGGTTTGGGAATTACAGGCTTCACTTTTTCTTTAGTCCCCTTTTCTTGAACTAGTCATTGGTTGTTAACCAGATCTCGGGGTGATATTATTTCTTTTAGAGGAAAAGATGTCAGTAATTTTTCACATTGAAGACGAAAGTTCCGTAAGACTTCTATACAAGGAGGTTTTTGAGGAACACGGGTTCCAGGTAATACAGGCTAGAGACGCGGAAGAAGGCCTGAAAATGCTTAAGGGGTACAAACCCGACATAATAATTCTCGACCTTAAAATGCCTGGAATTGGTGGCAGAGGGTTCCTTGAAAGGTTCAGTCGTATGAAAATCAAGATTCCTTTGATAATTAGCACCGCATATCCTTATTTCGAGTTTGATACATCAATTCCCATTGTTGACGCCTTTATTGTAAAGTCCGGAGATATGACTGAACTTATTAACAAAGTCAGAGAACTAGTATCCAAAGGTAAGGCTTAACCGATGTCAACCCGGAATGTGACCCAACTGCCTCAAGCCCTCGCAAACAACTATTCCTGCCGCTGTGGATAGGTTAAGACTTCGCGTCTTCTGAAGATTGATAGGTATCCTGGCGATTCTTGCCGGGAACATGTCAAAGAGTTCCTGGGATAAACCCGATGTTTCAGGTCCAAAAAGGATGTGGTCCCAAGCGTTGAATTTCAGGTTGTAATAGACATCCCCCCGCTTTGATCCCGTAAGAATGATTTGGTCGCGATCGACTGATTCAAGATACTTTTCAAGATTTTCCCAGACGACCAGATCAAGCTTTTTCCAATAATCCAGCCCAGCTCTTCGTAAGCTTCTGTCATCAATGTGAAATCCAAGCGGTTTTATCAGATGTAGTCGAGCGCCTACCGCTACGCAAAGGCGACCTATGTTGCCGGTATTTGGGGGAATTTCCGGGTTCACCAGGACCACATTGAACATCCGAGTTTTTACAACCTCCCCACAAAACTACTAAAAAATTTGGAGCATCGTAGAAAATTACAGGCTGAACGGCTCAATTTACTGAGCCACTTTTCCATGGGATTAATCCGCTAATGTCTGAAACATTGAATTTCGAGAAATCCTCATTGGTTTCCCGATCTCCAACAATAACAAAAGCGTCGTCCTGAGTATGCACGCCGGTAAAGATGTCTTTTTGGCACAAGCTACTTGCGTTGATAGACGCTTTAACATCGTATCCAGGCCTGGGAGTTACGACGATATCAGGAGCAAATTCAAGACAGGGGCCTTGATAAATCTCCTCTTTGAGTTTTACTTCTGTGAATATGAGACTCATTCGGGTTGGCGCCTAACCCGGAGGCCATTGGTCCCAAATCGGATATGCGGAACTGGATCAGGTCATTTCTCAGCCTAGCTCTGGTTTCGAGAGCTTGACTATCCGAAAGGAGACCAGTCCTGAATCTGGACTTTGAATTGATGTAAATCCTTGTGGGATCCATAGCAAACGCAAGAGAATTTGGGCTGACGCCTGAAATATCTCGTGCCTCCATAAAATCGAGGCTCAGGTATCCTCTCATCCTTAAAAGGTAGTTCAGATTGACCTGAAGCTTCAAGTCCGTGAATCCGTGGTCAGACAGGATCACTTTGCGAGTCTTGGCGTCAAGCCTCGCTAAAAAGCGCGAGACAAAATCATCTACTTTTCGATAATAGGAAACTGATTCGGAATGATAGGGATGGGTATGGTTTTTCAAGGCGTCAAAAAGGAAATGATTCAACCTGTCAGTGCCTGTCACTACAAAAATGAAAATGTCCCATGGTTCCTTGGCCAGGGTGAAAACTACTTCTTCCAGCGCACGTAAGGTAGAAAAAAGATCTTCAATTAAGAAACGCTTATTCTGACGAGCCCTAACATTGTCAGTGTCGGTTTTGTATCCTTTAGATTTTAGCCAGGGTATCAGAGATGCTGGATGAACCGCCCTCTCGAATATTGGAGCTACAAAACCCGCTATCAAAACGCCATTGAGCGGTCTGGCCGGATAGGTGAACGGCAGATTGACCACGACAGACCGTTTTTCAGGAAAGTTGTTCCATATTACAGGAACTCTAATGTCATCGAATGACGGAAGGGTTAACCTGATTGTCATCTTTGGCTACATCCGTAAATCCGAAGATTCCATGATGTCCAGGATCCTTTCCTGTCATAAATGATGTCCAGGCCACACTGGAGATAGGGGGCCTACTGGAATCCATAGGACTAAAGATTCCATCGGCTGCCACTTTCTTCAGCCCAGGCATAATATCGAGATCAAAGAAGCTTCGTAACAGCGAGAACGGAACCCCATCGAGCCCTACAAAAACCATTTTGTTGAAGTCTGTCATAGATCAACCAGCAAGGGTTAGAAATCACTCAGTCTCTTTTTCATGTCTTCAAGCAGAGAATACGGTAGGGGAGGCCGATCTGGGAACAATCCAAGCTCAACTCCCGGTTTGTTGCCCCCATGATAATCAGTTCCACCAGTGATCACCATGTCGAATTTGGAAGCGAGCCTCACGTACATTCTAGTTTGTTCCCTGGTATGTGTGGGATAATAGGCCTCGATCCCTCTCAATCCCATGTCGATAAGAGAAAGCAGAATTTCTTCAAAACGTTCTGGATCATTCTGATTCAGTGAGTATGGGTGAGCCATTACGGGTATTCCACCTGCTGATGAAATCAATTGTATAGCCTTGTAAGCCGGCAGCTTTACTTTGGGAACGTAAGCGCAGGCGCCTTTCCGTAAATATCTGTCGAACGCCTCTTGAATAGTCTTGACGTACCCTTTTCTAAACATCAGGTTGGCCACATGAGGTCTGCCAGGAACCCCTCCAGAAGCTGCCTTTTTCACCTCTTCATCTCTGATGAAAACATTCTGGGCCAAGAGCTTTGACAGGATTTTGGAAATCCTGGAACGTCTCTCAATTCTTAGGAAGTTCAAAGACTTCTGCAGATCTGAATTGTCAGATTTTACAAAAAACCCGAGAACATGAAGAATCCCCAAATCATAATCTGCACTGATTTCTACTCCTGGAACAATTTCAAGGTCTAGTTCGAGATCGCGAACAGCCATCAAGGCTGGTTCAATGCCGTCCAGAGTGTCGTGATCCGTAATGGCGACCGCCCTAAGGCCGATGGTAGCCGCGTACCGAACCAGCTCTTCAGGTGTCATGGTACCATCGGACATTGATGTGTGGACGTGCAGATCTATAGATGGGCCTGGGGTAAAACGCGCCAAAGATTTAAAATGCTTAATAGAAACTCTCCTAAAAACTAAACGTGTCGCTCAAGAACTTCATTAACAGCGGCTGACAGAACATTCCATATGCGGTCCATCCATTCGAGTGATTCAGGTTTCATCGAGTACGCTTCTAAGACATGTTATATGATCTTGATTCCATTCAAAATCCTTCCAGTGCCCTTCGAACAGACTTCTGGGCAGATTTGCTTTTGCAAGATGGAGCTGCTTTTGCGCAGCCGTTTCAAAAACCAGGTCGGCAAGTCTGGAAGCGTCTGACGCCGAGTGCGACTTGACGGCCCAGACCACAATGTCCAACTCGGGCCGAGGCCCTGTCATGAATCTTGAATCAGACTCAATCCTGTCAAAAAAATCAAGAGCGGCTAAACGGCATTTAAGAAGATCCCCGGCAAATTCGCCTCCCTTGACCATTGGAAGCATCTTCTGGGTAGCCCATAAAGCCACAGCCGATGATCCCGGCCTTGAACACTCCAGGCTAATTTCCCCTAGGTGAAGTTCGGATGAAGTAAAATAGGTGTAAGGGGAGTCGTGCTTGTAATAAACGCCTACCGATGGGTCCTTAAAGATCACACAGCCACAACCATAAGGTTGAAGCCCATGCTTGTGGGGATCGATGACTATTGAATCCGCCTGACCCATCACATCGTACGCCTTACGGGTTTCAGAGGGGAGGTCTTCCAACAAAATGAAATAACCTCCATAAGCCGCATCGACATGAATTCTGAAACCATAAAATCGCTGCAGTTCAAGTATCTCAGGTAAGGGATCTATTGACCCTGTGGCTGTAGTGCCCAGCGTGACGACTACTGTTCCGACATTGCCCTGGTCAAGGCGTTGCTTTAAGGCGGAGACGCTCATTTTAGCTTTGTCATCCGCACGGACCGAATCAAAAGGTATTTTCAAAACAGAACAGATTCTGGAATGAGTATAGTGGGCCTGCTCGGAAGCAAGAACCATCTGGTCTGGTTTCAGGCGGCCGGAAATCCAAAGCGCTTCGAGATTCGCCATTGTCCCGCCACTACAAAGGTGCCCGACAAAGGAGTCCCACCCAAACATTTTAGCAATCTGGGCTACAGCTTCCTTCTCCATGGCGGAGCTTGCGCGACCTCCATCCAGGGCATGGTTATTTGGATTTATCCATAAGGACAAGATGTACGCCAGCCGAGCGACAGGGTGCGGAGGTTTCAGCATTTGGCCAATATAATACGGATGATGATAAGGATAATTATCCTTCATTTGGGACGCCGCTTCATTTAGGACTTCCTGTATTGATTCAATCTGTATTCTTGGCGTAAACTCGGGCAATTCAGCGAATCCCGATTCCAGGATCTTCAAGGCGTCCGGAAGTAGTTCAATGGTTTTGGTTTCCAATGTCATTGGGATTCCTTCTTAAAAAAGTTCACGTAGCATGTTTAGGATGCCAGTCAAAAAGATAACGGCTCTTTATAGCTTGATAGGCGCCCAATAGATTGAAATTCTACGATAATCATTAACAGACACCCCTGCGCCTGTCAAACAGAGTGACCTTGCCCGGCTGTAGTGTAAGCGCCGAACAAGGTTTGATAATGAAAGGATTGGAACGAATGGAATTGGCTACAATTCAAAAAGTGGTAGCCGAACTTAACGCGGAACTTGTCGGAGCCATGATTTCGAAAATCTTCCAGCCCCTTCCTCGAGAGCTTGCTCTTAAACTGTATTTGCCGGGTAGAGGGGAAAGACGACTCATGTTAAGCGCTGATCCGCAACGTGGCAGAATACATCTGACAACTCTGAGGATACCCAATCCGCCGAGGCCACCCCGATTTTGCGCCTTTCTGAGGGCCCATCTCTCAAACGCGAGAATAACGCGGTTTTCATGCCTTAGTGATGATAGAATTGTAACCATTTCATGTGAAATGGGACCTCGAGAAGCCAGATTGAAGCGCAATTTAACGCTGGAGTTGTTAGGACGAGACTCCAATATTGTTTATATAGACGCGGACAAAAATGTGATTTTGGACTGTCTCCACCATATTCCAGAAAAGGCCGATGGAAATAGAGCTGTTTCTCCCGGAATGAACTACCAGCTTCCCCCAAAAAAAACAAACGAGAGGTCTTCTTCAGTTAGTAAACGTACATTTCTTGAAGCGGTTGATCCTATTCCTGGATCAACTACCCCAAGAGCGCTATCGTTATCGACCGAGGCAAGACAAATCGAAGTCGCTATGTCTTCTCCGACCAATGATCGGGTTGACGCCTTTTACAGTAGTCTGCTCACCGGCGCGTTAATCGAAAATTTTCGACGTGAGATTTCCCGACCTGTTCGTTCAAAAATCCGTTCATTAGAAACCCGAAGTCGTAAAATAGAGAAAGACATCGAACGACTGGAAAAATATACTCAGCAGGGAAAATCTGGCGAACTTCTCAAAACCGTTTTGGGTAGTGTTCGAAAAGGCGCTTCAAATGTCGACGTGATTGATTGGGAGACTGGTGAGACGGTCAATGTTCCCCTTAACCCAGCCTTGGCGCCAGTGGCGAACATGCGGAGGTTTTTCGCTCTTTCGGCAAAAGGGAAGCGAGGAATTCTTACTGCCAAGGATAGGCTGGAACGTACTTTGGAAGAGAAGAGGGCGCTGGAGGATCTACTATTTTTTGTTGAAGAAGCTCAAACTCAGGAAGAACTGGAATCTCTGTCTTCGGAAACAAATGTGAATCTAAAAATTGATCAGGGTTCCCCTCAGAGCCAAAAGAAGAAGAGATCTATTCAACGTTCCCAACCACCTTTTCGTGAGTACGTCAGTCCATCGGGTCTAAATGTGTTTGTCGGGAAAAGTTCGTCCGGCAACGATTTTATTATCAGGAACAAATCTCACGAAGGGGACACGTGGTTCCATGTCAAGGACGCTCCAGGTTCGCACGTTATCCTGACCTCCGGAACCATCGTTGAGCTTGCTATTCGTGACTTGCTTTACTGCGCATCACTAGCCGCTCTTCATTCGAGACTGAAGAATTCGGCGAAAGCAGAGGTAATTTACACTGATGTCAAAAATGTGTTCAGAGTAAAAGGAGGAGCCCCAGGGCAAGTTACAGTAAGGAATTACAAGACATTGATCGTCAATTTGGGAGAAGAGGCTGTAAATTAATCGGCAAATGAGAATTGGGCCCGCAAGAGGATCCATTAAGGATATCATGCGGACCCTGTTATGATGTGTTTATTTTTTCATGATGTCTTGTCTTGTTACGTTCATTATCCTTATTGCCTTATTCTTGCCGTCTACAACTTTATAGGCAATCCTGACGACATCTCCGGGAACCGCCTGTTTACCGATGAGTGCGTCTGACAGGTCGAAAACCAGAGTCTTACCCGTTGGACTGCCATATTTATTCTGCGGAGTAATCGTTAAGTCATATTCCTCAACGGTTATCATTTTGGTGTTCAGGTCATTGGTTACGGTTTTGCCCTGTACTACTTCCGCTGCCATTGCGGGAAGCGCCAGAAGGAGAAGAGTCAAGACGCAACCGATATAATACAAGCAAAGTCTCTTTTTCATTATTGCCTTACCTCGTTATCTGATGCGGCCTGTTAGACCTGATGAGAAGCGGCCTTCTTTTCTCGCAATTCTTTGGCCGCGCCTTTAAACATTATCCCGCAAATATAGACACATATGGCTCCTACCGCACCCAATATCAGCACTGTCGCTGCGACATCGATCTTGTACTGCTTCAGGATTATGGAAATCATACACGCTAAGACCGCTAATCCAAAAGCGATTCGGATTCCATAACCTTTCGCGTATTTTGTGGCGACGGTTCCTATCTGGGCCCCAATTGCCGCGCCGAGCAGCATTACGAAAACAGCGTAGATTTCAATTCGGCCTTTGGCTCCATAAGTGAATGTTCCGTAGAGCCCGGAAATCATAACCTCGAACAGATCTGTTCCAACCGCTATATGTGTCGGACAGCCAATCAGGTAAACGAGGGCTGGCATGCGAATCAACCCACCACCGATTCCCAGGAACCCGGCCAGTATACCTGTGAGGAAACTCACCATAATCGGCAGCCAGGCCGAACAGGTAAATCCCGCTGTTTTAAAATGAACCATTGGGGGTATCTTGATCCGATGGAGTGTCTTATACCAGGTGATACCTTCGGCTCCGCGCTCTCCAATATCTCCAGCCTTCCTTTTCTTGTCCGCTTTATAGTAATCATAGAAAACCATTAAACAAATCAGGGCCAGCAGCACAACATAGACCCACCGCACAACTGGTCCCACCTGGCCTAAGCGTTCTAGCCACATAACCACCTGGGCGCCGATTTCAATACCGATAACCGTTCCTACAACCATTATAAGGCCTAGCTTATAATCGACATTTCCAAACTTTGAGTGTCGAAATGTTGATATCATCGATTTGCCGGCAATGTGCGCTATGTCGGTCCCGATTGCGAAAGCCATCGGGAAGCCCAGAATGTTCAGGCCGGGAGTAACCATCCAGGCCCCACCCATTCCAAAGAATCCGCCGATACATCCTACAGAGAAGCCTATCAAGACCAATCCAGGCCAAAATATGTCCACACCCGAAATCGGCATATACATGGTGTACCATTCCAACATTTTTTCCTCCTGTCAGACGCTCTTTACTACGAAGCCCGATGACCCCTGGATCAATGCTCGACGATTTTCCTGGATGTCAGGTCGATACCTACTCTTCTCATGACTTGATCCGTGATTACCCCAAGAGTTACCCCCATGAAAGCAGTTATTATTGTGCACTCGAGTCCGAACCACAGGGGGCTTGTGTTGTACGAATCTACGAAGTATCTTGCCCACCCGTCACCGACCCTGCGGCTGTCTGCTACTACGATAAGCATTTCTGCCGCAGGACCCGCCGCCCTCACAAGTTCGGGCAAAAACACGGTAAAGATGGTTGCTCCTAAAGCAAGGTACCTGCGAAAATGTTTTTTCATTATCTAGACCTCCCTAGAGATTGCTGATCACATAACGTTACAAATGTTTGTAATCGGTCGAAGATAGATTTTGCAACCCGCGTGCCAGAAGCCTGTTTGTCGTCAAGGGACATAGATCGTGGGATATTAAGCACTTGCCATCCGAGGTGGTAGTTTGCCTGGTGGGATTCTCAAGCCAGTGTCCAATTTTTTTACAACATGTAAAACGCGAGAGTATTTTCGAATGAATAAGGACTATACTAAGTAGTATTCTATAAACTTACGTTCCGCGCATTATCTTGAGTGGTTGGGATCACTTTTGAGAGAAATGGTTTCAAGGAACCATAGGCAAAGCGTTTTTTGTTAAGTCAGGGGCTTGCCTTTGGCTTTATGAGGGAGTCGATGTTTAGCGAGTTGATTTTCATTCCAGACCTGAAGTCATATCATTGAATTTCACTATATGCCCCCGTACTCGCCGAAATTCAATGCGACCGAATATGTCTGGAAAGAAACCAGGAGAAAAACCACCCACAACCGGTTTTTCAAAACCTTGAGTGAACTCAGGGATAGTCTGTTCAGAAGATTCAACCGCTTTCAGGGAAATCCCGCGTGGCCGAGAAGCGTCCTAGCGTCTTTCGCCTAGGACCCATTTTCACCGAGCAACACTATAGCAGAGGGCTCACCCGTTCAAATGGCCTTATGCGAGTAGAGCGTCACTCATCCAATATACAATCAACTTAGGGAACGACATGCATATCCTAAGCAAGGCTGACCGGTGGTTCGCAGGATTGTGAAACAGCGCGGCGGGACCTAACGCAGGCTCAGTCCCAACCACGCATGAGGAACAGATGATCACAAGTCTTGAGGACCCCATCCTTTCTTCACGAGAAAGTCCGTAAACTGAACAGTAGCCTTGGGGACGGTCGTAAGATAATAGACGAAGTAAGGCCGCACGAACGGGTAGGAATGGTCTGCTACTGACTCCCTGCTAGGATACACAGGAATAGCTGATTTGGAACGTGCGAGAGGAATCACTTTGACCCGCGGATTGTCCCTCACCACGGCCGATTCTGTGACCTCGCGAATACGTACGTATCCTATAGTTCCAGGATTGTCCGCCACAGTGGCAACGACTCCGGGGAACGAACTGACAACTGTCGCCTGCGCAACAAACGGGGCTTGCATGAAATCGCGTTGCAAGAATAACAAAGTGCCCGGATGAGTTTCGTCGGTTCTTACCACTTTTATAGGCGTGTCAGTACCCCCAACCTGATTCCAATTGGTGATCTGCCCTGCGAAAATCTTCTTGACTTCATCCAGAGTGAGGCGTTCTACTTGTGCCGATGCATTAGCTATTATTGTGACGCCTCCATAACCTATCAGGCGCTCAACCAGTTTTACGCCCATGCTAGTAGCCAGTTTGTCCTCGCCCTCATTGATGGTACAGGAAGCAATAGCCATATCCGCTTTTCCGTTGATAACAGCCCGAATACCGCTGTCCATCGTACCACCCTGGGAGATATCTATATTGACTAATGGATGGATTTTTTGGAACAGTTTCCCCAAAAGCTTCACCCGGTAAAACATACTATCTGCCCCCGAGACTCGTATGACCGTTTGCTGGTCTTGAGTTTGAGCCGACGAGCTAACAGCGGAAACGATGAGCAACAACAACCCAAAAAACACCGCACGTGTCTTCGTGTTTAATCTCCTTGTTTATACGCACCTTCACGGACACGACCGCTCCTCCTGTGATACGGTTTCGCCACTTGGTTCATCGTGTACGCGGAGGGTCATTCATCCTCCCAGTTGTTTGGCGCCTATGATGATCCTGAATTTGGCGCTCGGCGAATTACTTCAAACCGCTTGTCGCCTAGCAGCCAGCATAACTCTTCCTATACCGCAATGTCTCTCAGATTGTCAATCGCTATGCTGGCCGGACTGATCATTGAAAATTTGATGCCCGCAACCTCTGGGATGGATCTAGGGCTTTCTCCGAACCCAGAGGGGAAAAAGGCGCTCTACGGCGAGCAGCGCCTTATAATCAAACAAGCGTCATGTCAAGATAATGTCCCCAAGGCGGCCAAAAACAAAAAGAATACGCATTCGCGCGGCACACCCTTTCAGTAACATTGTCACTTTCGGCTTGTAAATCCCCCTTGTCCTACCCTTGCGAAAGAGGGGACACGGGGGATTAGGAGACAGCGGATCAGCCGATTAATGAATTGATCGAAATGGCCGCAGGACAACCTATTTGCAGGAGTGAGGCCTTCTTCGGTTAAATGGTAGGGAATCCAAGTAACCTCGACAATCGCCGAATCTTTACACTCTGTAAAGAACAGTGACACATATGACTTAATTTCTTCCAGCATGTATCCCATAATTTTTGTCGGGAACCCTAGATTCGTTGTACTAAACAAATTGGCATGTAAAATGCACTTTTCCTATCCTCAAGAACAGAATGTGTCTGTCTTCATATTTCTTTTAGCTGGAAGATTCACAGCAATTTCGGTGAGACAGGACGGTAATGGCGGCTAGTGGTATGTTGGCTTTGTCGCATACTGAAAGAAAGGACAGAGCAGCAGCCATCCGCTGAGAAGGCGCTGTCAAATCTTATAGAGCGCAAGTCTCCAGTTATTATAGCAGATGCAGTCCGTAATAAGGAGGTGATTCAGGAAGATCATACGGAAAAGCAGGACACAGCAAACTTTCGACGTTCGAGGTCAATAGATATTCCTTAATGAGAGGAGGGCTTCTCATGGCAGAAGCATCAAAAACAAGAGGCGTGGTTAAATTCATCTTCTGGGGCGCCATTGCCGTAGCGATTTCGGTAATGTTTTGGATCGAGTATTACAATGGCACACTGGTATCATGGTATTATTACAAGGCGGCGAGTGATGGTTGGGCAATAAATGCAGCGACTTTCGTAAAAGCCAGCAAAGACAAACCGGCCATTCTGGAGATCGGTGCCTTCCAGAAGATCGAGGGACTACAAGCTGTCCCCGTCAAAAAAGGCGACCGTCTTCCCACCAACACGACGGGAATTATCGGAAAGAAAATCGTGGAGGAGGGGAAGCGAGTCACTCTCGAAGGGAACACCCTGAAAGTAATGGTACCAACACAAATCAAAGAAGCCAAAGGGTTTAAATACAAGGACACCTTCATGCACAAGGGCCTCCAAACGTACGCGTGGGGAGGAGCCGCTAGCGTTGGCTTCATTCTTTTCCTCGGACTTTCCTTAGGCTTAATGGCCGAAGGGTTCACGGACATGTGTGGACTCAAGCTCGAAAAGATCAAGCACTACGAGGGCGGGCACTGAAAGGAGATTGACTTATGTTTGAATTTCTTATTGCAGGAATACAGGCGCCCATCTTCCTTCTGGTTCTGACGGGCATGACGGTTGGTATGGTAGGCGGCTTCATCGGCGTGGGCGGTGGCTACATGGTCACGCCTGCACTCATCGTGTTTGGTTTTCCAGGATATATGGCTTCAGGAATCGATGTGATGCACATTGCCGGAAAGTCGGTTGTCGCAACCATCAGACACCGGCAGTTGGGCAACATAGACTGGATCCTGGGTTTAACAATGGTTGGGGGCACTATGATGGGCGTTGAGATGGGAGTCAGGATTCTCAACTATACAAAGGCCCTCGGACTTTCGGGAATCGCCCTCCTCACGGGCTCGGTGGCGATCATGATCGGGCTTTTCCTCTACACGCAGATTGAAACCCACAGGTCACAGAAGAAGATTCAGGAACTCACCAAAGATGGAAAAACGGTGGGACGCGAGTTAAGTGTCAGCACACTGCCGGTTTTCTTTCAGAGCATCGCTCTGAAGCCAATCGTTCGCTGTCATACCGCCCGGATCGTCATCTCCATGTGGGTGATCGTCATTATCGGCATCGCCACCGGAACACTTGCGGGTTTCTTCGGCGTGGGCGGAGGCTTCATTCGAGTCCCAGCCCTTGTTTACATAGCCGGCGCGACCACGCATATTGCCGTGGGAACGGACTTGCTGGAAATCGTCGTTTCAGGAGGTTATGGGGCTCTGCGGCAGTACATGAGCGGGAACGTGGACATGATAGCGGTCTGGTTTATGATCATTGGGGCCATGTTCGGCGCCCAGTTCGGAAGTATTGCAACCTCTTTTGTGCGGGGACCTGCCATCCGGTACATCCTGAGCTACTCCCTGCTCCTTGCGACAACTGGAGCTTTCCTCAGGTTGACCTATATGCTTACCCATCAACAATACGAATTCCTCAACTTCCTTGCAGTCGTTTTCACCTTGGGCGAGATGCTCTTCCTTTGTCTCTTTATTTTTACGCTCGTCATCTTCTCGGTGCGACACCGTCATGGTAAGTGGGTTCCCGGGTGGATACCTTCGCTTGTCGCCATGCCGTAACAGGGAATCCCTGGGAAGGTTTTGCAATTACCCTATAGGGAATGTGATTTGCTGATATTATGACATTCGAGATAGTAAATTAAGGAGTGCTAAACGATGAAATGGCTCTTAAATTCCATGTTGGCGTACTGGATCATCCTCCTGTCCTTGTCTATGGGAGGGGCAGCTGCTATTTATTATATTTGGCTCAAAGACGCAATGATGTAAAGGAGTTGGCGCAATGCAGATCCTAATTAACGTACTGCTGTATATATTTCTCGCCTATTGGCTCTATGAATCCGTAATAGCAAAGGACTGGTGGTATTGCTTCGTAGTCGCGTTTGTTGTCTGCGTGTCTGTTGTCATCTCTCTGCTGCCCGGCTATCACGCGGCAAAGGTTTCACCTGGCGCATACCCGTATGAAGACGACTGACATCAAAGAGCTGCGGGAAAAAATTGCGCAGCTTTACCCGAAGCGCGATATAGGGGATTTGACGGAGAAGGTCTTCCAGAGGGAGGTCACCGTCCAGACAGTGGCCCTTTATCGCGCTATTATCACGGAAAGGATGGCTGAGGGTGAGACCATAGAGTGTGAGCATCACACGATCTGGACTCACTTTCGGCTCATGTCGTCCATATTACATGAAACAGCACAGCAGGCGATCAGCCTTTTCTTGACCAACAGGAGGTTGTACCGCCTAAAATCGACTATCATGCCCGACCAGCCAGCCACCGCTGACAGTCGGGACAATACATCCGTGGACGAAATTTCTTTTGACCACATTCATTCTTTGAAGAAGAAGCTCCAAATAAGGGTTGGAGAAATGTTGGTAGGAGCAGGGTTCTGCGGCATTGGCATCATATTTTTCAACTGGCTTGAGATCACAGGTCCTGTTTTGGTTGGTCTCGGCGCCCTTGGTGTGCTGCATTCTTTGATCCTTCCAACCCGGTGGATTGAAGTCGAAACTGTAGACTCATCCCCTGCGATTGATCCAATCCTCATCTATGCAATTCGGAAGAAAAGCGCCAAGGAATTAGTGCGCCGCCTTCGGGAGAAATTGGGGAATTCATGTCCCAGATAAGGGTGCTGCTGGTTGATGATGAGGTTAATTTCACGGTCAGCATGGAGAAGGTGCTCAGACGCCGGGGTTTTGTTGTCATGGTCGCGGCGAACGGACTTGTTGCGCTTCCCTTGATAGCCAGGGAACACTTCGACGTCGTCGTCCTTGACATCAAGATGCCGGGAATGGACGGAACCCAAGTTCTCTCGGAGATAAAGCGCTTTTCACCCGATATCCCTGTGATCCTGCTCACAGGACATTACTCCTTAAGTGAGAAAGAAGATACTTTGGAAGGAGGCGCTTATGCGTACCTTCTCAAGCCGTATCCCATCCTCAAGCTCGTTGATGTAATTGTTGCGGCAGCATCTAATAAGGACATCGCCGAGAATTCATCAGAGACGCTTCAAGACCAGGCAAAGTAAACTTCAGATCATCGAGTAAGAAGATTGGCCATGGCAGCGACAGAACTACATGAACCCGCTAAGCTTAGTCGATTTAAGGGCGCGCTAAACCGTCTTTGGCGGGGAATACTGGTCTTTCTCGATATTATTGGTCTGTACGACGCACAGGATGTCTCTCAGGAAGCGCAGCTTGCCAGGCTCAGACTCTACCACGCCGAATTCCGGAAGTTGATTTCTGCAAACCATAGTTTTTTAGAATGCCTTGGGGACCTTGAAGCACAGCGACTAGGGTTCGATTACATCGATCGCTCATTTGTGAAGCGGAAAACAGCCCGGGCCCTTTCGGACGTCCATGCGATGGTCGAAAGCATCAATGCCATATCAGGTGATCGGTACCCATCCTTGAGACAGGCTCTTGGGAGAGTCGCCGATACTCTGACGGAGGCTATTGAAGACCAGAGCGAGGAGCATTCATCGGAACTCGTTTTTGAGTTACCTGCTATTTCCGGCATGAAAGCCGATGCGGTGGGTGGAAAGATGGCTCACCTGGCGGAAATGGCCAACATTTTGGGGCTTCCCACACCAGACGGTCTGGCGGTCACGACTGAGGGCTTTCGCCTTCTGCTCGAAGAGGGCGGCATTCGATCCTGTATCCAGGACAAACACCTTGAAATTCTTTCAGAAGAAGATATAGATCCAGTTAGCAAGGAATTGCAGGATCTCATATTGAACCTCCCAATTCCGTCCGCACTTGAGGAAGAAATTTTAGGAGCCTACGACCGTTTGGCCGAGAGAGCCGGGATGCCCATCCCCATTGCTGTCCGTTCGAGCGCTTTGGGCGAAGACAGCGAGTTCTCCTTTTCAGGGCAGTTCCTCTCGGTTCTCAATGTTCCCAGGGAAGAGCTTTGCGGGGCATATCTGCAAGTGATTGCCAGTCTCTTTTCCCCTGAAGCAATGCATTACCGCTTTCTTCACAAGATCCCCGGCGAATCGGCGCAAATGGCGGTGGGCTTCATCGCGATGGTGGATGCGGTTTCGAGTGGGGTTGTTTTCTCGATAGACCCTAGTCGGCCAGACTCCAACCAGGTCCTGATACAAGCGGTAAAAGGCCTGGGCGTCATGCTCGTTGACGGAAGGACTTCTCCTGAAATCGTTCTGGTATCCAGAGACCTTAAGGTACCGGCAATCACTCGCATTCCTTCTTCTCAAAAGAGCCGCATGGTTCTTAATACTGGTTCTGGGTTGAAAGAGGAAATGATGGAGCCAGGCGAGGCCGAAGAGCCATCCCTCACTGACGATGAGGCGCTGCAATTGGCTCGATGGGCTCTTCTGCTGGAAAACCACTTTGGTGGTTCCCAGGATATTGAGTGGGCCATGGGAAAGGATCATCGGATCATTCTGCTGCAGTCGAGATCCCTCCGTCTCACCGCACACTTAGTCCGTGAAGCTCAACCGCTCTCTGGGTATCCCCTGATCCTTGAAGGCGGCGAGGTGGCGTGTCCCGGCGTGGCTTCAGGGCCGGCTATTCACATGAGTGACGACGCGGATATGGATTCATTCCCCGAAGGTGGAGTGCTCGTATCAAGACGATCTTCACCGAAGTTTATCCGCCTTATGTCTAAGACCAGAGCCATCGTTACTGATTATGGCAGCACGACCGGACACATGGCTTCTCTCACGCGGGAACTCAGGGTTCCAGCGCTTCTCAATACAAAAAGCGCGACGCATACCATCCCCCATGGGACGGTAGTTACTGTGGACGCAACCAATGGTTTTGTCTATGAGGGAGAAGTCCCTGAACTGCTTAAGAGAAACGCCGGTGATAAAGAACCGGGAGATCATGGAGCCTGGAGGAAAGACTCACTGGCGTTTCAATTGCTCGAGAAGGTCATATCTCTCATCTCACCATTGAACCTTACTGATCCGGGTTCGGTTGCGTTTAGCCCCGACAATTGTGTCACCCTCCATGATTTGGCACGTTACGTTCATGAAAAATCATACCGGGAAATGTTTATGATGGGCGACAACGTGGGAGACCTTAGAGGAGTAGGCTACAAGCTCGATGTCCATCTCCCCCTCGACCTTTACATTGTCGACCTTGGAGGAGGAGTCAGGGAAAAACCGAGAACCAGGAAACTGAAGCGTTCTCAGATCTCTTCCGTACCTCTTTCGTCGCTTTTAAAAGGAATGTTGAACGAGAAGATTCCTCGATTTGGCGCGCGTCCCATGGACTTAAGCGGTTTGTTTTCTATTATGATGCGCCATGCCACCACGAGCCCGGAGACCGAAGGTACTTTTCATGACCCGTGTTATGCCATCATTTCAGATAAGTACATGAACTACACCGCAAGGGTTGGCTATCATTTCAATGTTGTGGATAGTCATTGCGGCGAAACTCAAAACAAGAATTACATCAGTCTTCTCTTTCAGGGCGGCGCGGCTGATTATGTGAGACGGACTCGCAGAGTCAGGGCGATTACCGAAATTCTTAAAGAACATGGATTTTCGGTCGAACTTAAACATGACCTCATGAAAGCCCGGCTTAGTAAAGGCACTCGAGAGGAAACCGTGAAGCAGCTCGAAATGATAGGTTCGCTTCTACAGTTTTTTAGGCAGATGGACGCTGCTATGGCCACAGATGAGGCCATCCTTATCTTCAAGGATGCCTTTATGCGCGGTGATTACGGTCTGGAGGAATTAAAGAAGGGTTAGAGCGTTTCTGAGACTTCTACGGCGAAGCCTTTACGCTCGAAAGCATTTTCAATTGATGAGACCAGGTTTTCCACCGGGCACGGCTTCAACAAGACTTCCGCTGCACCCGCTTTTAAAGCCTCCGACACTTGCTTCAAATCGATGTGGCCTGTAAGAAGGATTACGGGGGTGAGTGTATCGCGCTCCCGAATTGCTTTCAAAGTGGCAAGACCGTCCATGCCGGGCATGCGCATGTCGAGCACAATCACGTCAAATCCGTCGTTTGTGAGCAACGCAAGCCCTGTGTGACCGTCTGGGGCGCTCTGTACCCCTATGCCTCGCCTGGCGAGCGCCTTGGTGAGTGAATTTACGAAAACCGTTTCATCATCGATCATAAGGATCCGTATTTGACTAGTCATTGCATCTTGACTCCAACTGTTGAAAGAGTATTTCATCATCCACTGAGATCAGCCTAGGATGTTTTATCTAGTTTGTCTTTCCTTGAGTCCTCTGGGATACCGCTTTGCTCAGTGTCTAGGCAGGGAAAGAAGAGAGTGAATTCAGTGCCTTTGCCCACTTCGCTTCGCACTGAAATCTCTCCTCCCATATGCCTGACGATGCTATATGAAATGGAGAGTCCCAGCCCAGTGCCTTGGCCTACAGGCTTGGTCGTATAGAATGGATCGAATACACGTTCAATGTCTTCATCAGGAATGCCCGAACCGGTGTCTGCAACGGTGGCTACCAGCCCGTTGCGTGTGCTGTCGAATCGCGTGGCGATGTGGATGCTCCCATACGGCCTGCCTTCATGGGCATCGATGGCGTTGTTGATGAGGTTCAGAAAGACTTGTTCCAGTTCGAAGGGATCAGTGCAAATCTCTGGGAGTTCCTCTTGAAAATCTAGAGAGATCTGAACGCCGCAGGTGTTTGCCCTTTTCTCCAGAAGCCCCACCACATTTTTCAGAGCAACGTTGAGATCTACAAACTGCGAAGATGCAGACATTCTTCGGGAAAAGCGCAGGAGATTCTGAGTAATGTGGCTGCAACGCTGCACCTGCGCATCAACCTGCGACAGGGACTGCACAAGTTCTTCCTTGAAATTCCCGTCCACACTTTTTTCATCTTCCGTAATGTCACGCATCACCTGGCTTTCCGTAAGGATGACGGCCAAAGGATTGTTTATTTCATGCGCAACACCGGCGGCCAGTTCCCCGATAGACGCCAGCTTGCTGGTCTGCATAAGTTGCCTGTTCAATCCCTCTGCCTCTTGATCCCGCTTCTTGATCGCCTTGATCATGTATCGAGCGGTAAAGACAGAGACGATCAGAATAGCGAGGATACTTATGTGGAGAAGGACCAGAATGGCCATGTTCACATGGTTGATGTCCTCAAAAACCTCCGCAAAATCCTGCTTTACGACGAGCATCCACTGAGGGTCTTTAAGCCATGAATAGGCCACGATCTGTTGGGAACGGGATTGCATAACGCCGTATTTAAGCAGATCACTAATGAGTGTCCCGATTGCCGGGGCGACTGAGCCCATGGATCTAATGGGATCAGTAATAAGAATGCCGCTTTCCCCGGTGAATGATTCCATGGGTAACGGCATCTTGTCCATAATCTTTCCTTTGAACCTTGGGTTGGTCTGATAGACACCTTCTCGATTCACCAAAAAAACCTCGCCGGTTTTACCGAGTCTCGCCGTATGAATGAGGGAACTGAGGAACTCGGTATCGATGGTGGCTCTCAAAATCCAGTTGGTGTTCCCTTTCGATTGAAGGACTGCGATGATGAAGTGGGGAGTCTTGCGATATCCCTCAAACGTATCGCTTATGTACACACCCTTCGCCATAACCTCCTTGAACCAGAACGTTACGGAATAATCCTTGTCCATAAGATCATAAGGGCCAATGTAAGCAACATGCTTTCCCGCTTCGCCAATGACACCCAAATCTACGAAATAGGATCCTTCCCGGTCCAGGATATGGAAGGTTTCTCTGAGGTTTGCGGGATCCGCCAGGAAGCCTAAAGAATGGGTAGAGGCGACGAGCCTGAGATCTGATGAGCGTTCCTCGAGAAAGGACTCTACAAGTCTTCGATTGGATTCAACGTTTTTACGAAAGTAATCCACCATCCGGGACCTGGAGAACTGAGAATAATAGAGGTAACTAATCCAGCCCACCAGCAGCAGTGGAAGCACAGAGCAGGTCACCGAAACAAAAACGAATTTGCGCAATAGTTTGGTATAAGAGCGAGTATGTAAATCCGACGCCTGCAAGTTAACCCCTTTAGCAGGTTTAGTCTGTCCGAACATGAGTCCCCCGACGCCAAACATGGTAAACACATGAGCCTTGTGGAACCGACAACAGCATTGCCAAAAGGTTTACTCCTGAGACCTTTCTTCCTCTATGATCTTGCGTTCATACGCCTGGACAATCTGTTCGAGCAATTCGGGAAAAGCTACGGGTTTCATCACATAATTGAATGCGCCAAGCTGAAGGCCTTGGATGCCCGACTCGATTGATCCACGGCCTGTGAGCAGGATGACTTCCATATGGGGCCTTTTCTTTTTCAATTCCTTGAGGGTGGTGATACCATCTATGCCAGGCATCTTCTGGTCGAGAATGACCACGTCAAACTCATCTTCCTCAACGATCCTCAACGCACTGTAACCGTCATTAACGGCCGAGACTTCATAACCTCTCCGGGACAGGAGCTTCAATAAATTTGTGGTGAAGGGTATTTCATCATCCACAATAAGCAGCCGGGGCTTTCTCATGTAGGTGGTCCTTTCCTTGAGTCCTCCAAGGTATCGCTTGCTCAGTGTCCCGCTTGTGCCGGTAAAACCCAAATGTTGCACCTAGATGAGCTGGGCCCCAAAAGCCTTGGTCTAGTCGATGGCTAATTGCCAAGCAGGCTCGGAATCTTCCGAAAAGTCGGCGCAGAAAAGGATTTTCTTGGGAAGCGTCATACAAACCTCCTTTTTCCTTTATAAGGTCAATTCAATTCATCATGTAATATGCTCGAGCAATTCGCGTGCCACGGAACGGAAAGAATTCTCAGCAATCACCTCTTAGAGAAGCCGGTATATTTCTTGGCTATATCAAGCCATTCACACCGGACTGAGCCGAAGGACTGTCAAGATAACTGACACATTGTAAAAGCTCTGAATATACGTCGAAGTAAGGCGATTTTCATCTGAAAGGAGGGAGAAGCGCAATTGACCATGATATCCTCCCTCAACAAATGGGGAGACCAATATAATATGACCTATAACAATGCCACTTGGTATAACTCCCAACGAGAGATAGTTGAAAACCTCAAATATTTTTTGTCATCGAATTAGTTAATCATGAATTTCAAAGCTGCGGGCATAATTATTGCTCAAACTAATGTAGAATAGTCTCCAACCAAGACCATCATGTGGCGCCCAAAGGAAGGTATAAAACATGGGGAGCCTATTTAATAGGATATTAGACGGTATTAACACTTGGCGAATAAAGAAGAACCAACCTGCAAATGACAGGGTGTCTCGCTTATTTCGCTTTAAGTACGCCTGCTTTAAAGATTTACTAGCTTCTAATACTGAGATGCTCGATATAATCACGGATATCGAGGAAAAACTACGTGGGCAAAACATATTCGGCATGTCCTATGTTAAGACGCAAGTGGCGCGCTGTGTTTTTCACACACTCAGAATGGTGAAAAGTCTGGATGATCTTTCACGCCACAACTATCCCATGCTTTTCAAGTCTCTCGATGAAATCAACAATCGAATCAACGAAGAGCTAAATAAGGGTCAGGATCTCCAGATTACAGATTACACTCTGCCTTATTCAGAAATAACCAAAGAAATGGCTGATTGGGTCGGCGGGAAGAACGCAAACCTTGGAGAGTTGAGAAATAGGGTTGGATTAGCCATACCGGAGGGCTTCGCAATTACGACCGCTGCGTGTGGCTATTTTCTCGAATCAAATGATCTGCTGGATCGGATAACAAGGCTAAGGGTAAATCTTGACCCGGAGGATCCGGGAGCCATTAACGCGGCGAGTCAACAAATCCAGGATCTCATATTGAAAGCTCAAGTTCCACAAGAACTGACAGACGCTGTAATGTCAGCTTATAAGGCATTGGTCAAAACAGTCGAGAACCGAGGCGCCTGTTGCAAAACTGGAAAACTACGTGTGGCTATGCGCAGTAGCGCCATAGGTGAAGACAGCGCTCTTTCTTTCGCCGGACAATATCAGACTGTTTTAAATGTCACCGAAAGTGAAATAATTGAGGCGTACAAGGCCGTGGTGGCAAGTCTGTACAATGCCAGGGCCCTAACCTACAGACTGAACAAAGGAATAAGGGATGAAGATATCTCAATGAGTGTGGCGTGTATCGAGATGATAGATTCTGTAGCCAGTGGCGTCATGTACTCCAGGCATCCATTCGATATGGCCAAGGATGAGGCGCTAATCAACGCTGTATGGGGATTGGGGCCTTACGCTGTGGATGGGGTTGTAAACCCGGATAATTATTTTGTGTCAAAAAACGATAATCTTACAATATTAGACAAGTCAGTAAGCGAAAAACCGGTTCAATTGAAGCTAAAGCAGGACGGAGGAGTCGAGGAAGCCGAGGTTCCAGAGGCGAAACGAAGAGAGGCCTGTCTCACGGATAAACAGATAAAGGAACTGGCTGGTTACGCGATCAAACTTGAAAACCACTACCACTGTCCGCAGGACATCGAATGGGCCCTTGACGTTTCCGGTAGATTGCTGATTCTCCAGGCAAGACCATTACGAATCGAAGATATCGTAGAGAAGTCAGGCATTGACGCTTTTCCAGCAGTAGAAGGCTATGATGTCATACTTGAAGGAGGATCCCCTGCGTTCCCTGGAATTGGATACGGTCTGGCTTACCATGTACAGACGGATGCGGACCTCCTGGATTTCCCGACAGACGGAATCTTGATAGCTCCACATTCGACACCTCAGTTCGTAGTTGTCATGAAAAAGGCTTCAGCTATAGTTACCGATGCAGGAAGCGTTACAGGACATATGGCGTCCCTAGCGCGTGAATTCGGCACACCTACGTTGCTGGGGATAGACGGCGCCAGCAGGGTTATCAAGCAGGGGGCTGAAATCACCGTGGACGCATACTCCGGAAGAATCTATGCAGGGAAGGTTCCGGAACTCCTCTCAATTCAGCGAACCAAAGAGTCGAGCATGAGGGATACTCCCGTTTACCAGGCTCTTCAGAAGGTTTCGGACCTAATAATCCCCCTTCATCTTGTAGACCCTAGAGCGGCAAATTTTGCTCCGGAATATTGTTCAACGCTTCATGACATTATGCGCCTCGTTCATGAGCTTTCCTACAGGGAAATGTTTAAGATAAGTGACATCGTTTCTGAGACGGATGGCGCAGGGGCAAAAAAACTTAGGGCGCCCATCCCGCTGGATCTTCACATAATAGACCTAGGTGGCGGCTTCAAGGATGTTACCTCCAGGGCAAGGTTTGTTTCGGTAGAAGAGATTTTATCAGTACCGCTACAAGCCCTACTTTCGGGTATGTTGAGAGAAGATCTTCGCCAGCTCGGGTCCAAGCCTATTGATCTGGGAGGTTTCTTTTCTGTAATGAGAGAACAGATGTTTGCTCCAAATATGATGACAGAGCGTTTTGGAGACAAGAGTTACGCAATAATCTCCGACAAATACTTAAATTTTAGCTCCAGGATAGGCTATCATTACAGTGTGCTGGACGCATTCTGCAGTGACTCCACCAACAAGAATTATGTGACATTTTCATTTAAGGGAGGGGCTGCGGACGACATCCGTAGAAACAGGCGCGCCCGATGCATAGGTATCATTTTTGAGGAAATAGGTTTTCAGGTGGAGACGCGTGAGGATAGAGTAGACGCTCGTTACTACAAATATGATGAGATTGAAATCCGCGCCAAACTGGACTTGATAGGTAGATTGCTCCAATTCACCAGGCAAATGGACATGTTAATGCAGTCTGAGGCGAGTGTAACGGCAATCGCTCAGAGTTTTCTGGAAGGTAAGTATCACCTGGACGCAAAGTTTTGGTCTGAGATGAATGCTTAGAAGAACTTCGGATAATTTCAGGGAATCAGCTTTTTTCTGGCAATTTTTCTGTCAAACGCCGATTCTATTTTTTCCAATAGAGTTTCCATGGAATAAGGCTTTAGAAGATAGTCGAAAGCTCCATTTTTGATGATGCTTCTTGCTGTATCAACGGAAGCGTGTCCGGTTAGCACAATGACTTCGATTTCCGGATCAACCAGCTTAATTTGAGGCAGCGCCTCTACGCCTGTCATATCAGGCATTTGAACATCCAGGATGACAATGTCATAATGATTCTTGCGCAATTCTTCCAATGCATCGATTGCGTTTCCACAGGTAGAAGCTTCCAATCCCTCCGCAAGAAGTAGTTTTCTCATGGTTGAGCGGAAGCGCTCTTCGTCATCTACAATTAGCACTTTTGGTTTCGTATTCATGTCAATTTGTCCCTGATACCCTTAACCTCAAAGGAAGGCTAACAGTGAAGAGTGTTCCAGAACCTGGCTGACTTTCTACATTTATGCGCCCCCCTAATTCTTCTATAACTCCTCGGCAAATCGCTAGACCGAGTCCGGTTCCCTGTCCTTTCTTTGTCGAAAAAAACGGACGAAAAATCTTTTGGATGTTTTCTTCTGAAATTCCACATCCGTTATCTTGAATGTCTATGTCAACCCATTTGTCTTCTCTAAGCCTGGTCCTGATCTTTATTATTCCTTTTTCTCCGACCGCCTGCTTGGCGTTCATTAAGATATTCAACAGCACTTGCCGGATCAAAGGACCATCCGACAGAATTACAGGCGCCCTTGGATCAAGTTCCAGTGTGACTTCTATTTTTGAGGCGGATTTTTCTCTTGTGGCTATTTCGTAGACCGTTCGTGTTACTTCGTTTATGTCTATTTTTTGAACTACAATGTTCAACTCCCTCGCCATGCTTAACAATTTCGTGATGATCAGGTTACAGCGTTCTACCTGTCTCTGGATCTCCGACGATGAGTCCAAACAATCTTCTATCTCGTTTTGGGTCGCCGAACCCTGAGAAAATTTCTTACGAAGCAACGTGTCAATCCAGGTCGCCTCTTGAGCTATTATAGCTAAAGGATTGTTAATTTCGTGGGCTATTCCTGAGGCGAGTTCATCAATGGAAGAAAATACTTTCGGACGAGCGCATTCGGGTAGATGGTTAATTGCCAAGTATGGTTTCGAGAAACTTTTCGACACCAAAAACCTAACCTGAAAAAAAAGCACACAGGCCATCAGGAATACGGTTACTCCCAAAACAGAATCTTCAAAAAAGAAAATCGGAACGGCGATTGTTCCCACCAGCAAAGGTGTAAGATAATGAGTTTTGGGATTAAATTTCATGTGTCATTCGGGACGAGACGGTAAAGGCGTGAACCAGGGCACAGGACCTCAACAACCTTATTTTAAGCGCCACGATCTTGTTCAATGAGTTTGCGTTCGTAAGCCTGAACTATCAATCCCAGCAATTCAGTAAAAGGAACCGGCTTCATAACATAATTGTACGCTCCTAGTTGTAACCCTTGGATGCCGGCCTCAACTGATCCATGCCCAGTTAACATCACCACTTCGGTGAGAGGCGCTCTCTTCTTGATCTCCTTCAGGACTTCTATTCCGCTCATTTTGGGCATTTTTACGTCGAGAACAACAACATCCGGAATGTTACGGTCCAGGCATTCGAGTCCTTCCTGACCGCTGGTGGCCCCCTCTGCTTTCAAGCCCCTGTCTTTTAAACGCTTGACCATTGTTTCGACAAAATCAATCTCATCATCTATTACCAATACTTTGAATTGGTCCATCGTTTGTCACCCCGCGTCTCAGACCTTTTGGTTTTGAAATGGAATCGACTTGCCTTGGAGAGCCCCCATTCTTGGGTATACGAATGTAGAAAGTTGTTCCTTGGCCTTCTTGGCTTTCTACCTCAATCAGCCCACCAAGTTTTTCCATTATTCCATAACTGATAGATAGCCCCAATCCTGTTCCTTCGTCCGGTTTTTTGGTCGTGAAAAACGGGTCGAAAATTCTCGATATTGCCTCTTTGGATATCCCTGGCCCGTTGTCAGAAATTTGAACCGTGAGCTGCCCCGGGTTTGTTGAGTCAGACTGAGTGCTTATTTTTATCAAGCCCGACTGGCCTACGGCGTCGATCGCGTTATCAATTATATTTAGGAAAACTTGCTGAAGCTGGTTGGGATCTGTGGATACCTTGGGAAGAGTTTCCTCGTACTCCGTTTGTATCTGAATATCCCTGAAATGGGCTTCATTCTCGAGGAAAGTTATTGTTTCTGACACCAAGTGATTTATGTCTACGATTTCCTGGGTAGTTTCCATCCTTCTTCCGAAACGTAGTAGACGGTGAGTAATTTCTCGAGATCGGTTGACCTGACGTTCAATTTTCTTAATGCAGCTCTCAAATTCCTCTAAATTATCTGATTTCTGGATTTCTTCGCTTTCAAGCAGGTCTTTCATCCATCCAGCCTGATCCCCTATAATCTGGAGCGGGTTATTTATTTCATGCGCTATACCAGCGGCCATTTTACCCAGGGCAGCCATCTTGCTGGACTGAATCATCAGGTCTTCATTCTTGGATTTTTCTTTCTCGATATCCATCAATCTTCTGGTCATCAACCTCGTTGTGAACACTGTCCCCAGAACCACTAGAATAACTCCGCAAGACAGAATCAAGGCTTCTATATAGTGAGCCCTAAACAGAAGAGCCATTTCTTCCTTGGGATCTTCCTTCACGACCAGAACCCACTGTGCAGGGACTGATATGGGAATGGCTCCAAAAAGACTTTCATCACCTTTGAAGTCCATTGATTCAATCGTTGCCGCTCGCAATGACGAGAAATTGGGCGTATTGGGATGTTCCAGGAGTTTGCCGGAGAATCTGGGGGTGGTCTGTAAAATATTTTCCCTGTTAATTATAAAAGCGTCTCCGCGTTTCCCTAGCTGAGCTCCTCGGACAATTTCATCAATAATGGCTGAATTAATAGTGGCCCTTAATATCCACACCCTATTATTTTCAACGCTCGTCACCGCTATAATAAAATGAGGCACTTTTCTAAACCCAAGAAACACGTCGCTGATATATACACCCGTTGATTGAACTGCCTGAAACCAATCTTCGTGTGAATAATTAACGGACTTTAGCTTTTCATAATAAGGCCCGACGTAAGCAATGTGGTTTCCGTCAGAATCAATTACACCAACGTCTATAAATGACTTAGACCTCGATTGTATGACGTTGAAAACTTTTGAGTAGGAATTTCTCATCCTTGAGTTTTTCGAAGGAATGGGTCTGAGCTATTGTGTTAAGCTGTGAGACTCTTTCATCGAAGAACAGTTCAATTGAACTCTTTCTATTTTGAATGAGACTTCTTAAAGATTCGATAATCTTGTTTTGAAAAGTGGCGTTAAACTCATAATATATGGTGGCGCCAAGAGCAAATAGCGGAACTAACGAGAAGCTGAGCGTCATGGCGATCATTTTGGAGCCGAGGTTCTCATAGTGTTTGTGGGTCATTCCGGTCCTCCAAGAAGCCTCATTTAAGGTTCAAAACTAAATCGCCTCATTGATTTTGGCTGAAAAGTCTATAAATGTACGTTTATCCTGTCTAACTGTTTTCAGCGATCATTCAGGTCAGTCAGACGTAGATCAATGCCAACTCGAACAAGAGTTCAGCAAGGCTTGTGCCATATCCAGACCAGTTTATACTTGCGAGTCGAAAATCATTGGGGCCAACGAAAGGACCCCGGGAATGTAATTAATTGGCCTTTTGCTGTGCAAGGCGTTCTCAACACATGCCATGTCAGTATTTTTTACATCGTGTAAAGGAGGAAAATGCGTCAAGCGCCATTATACGATCGAAAAAGACAGGCATTGTTGATATCTTCAACAATGCCGATTGTCTTTTAGTTGGTTGTATGCTAAATATTTAATTTAATAGTGAAAACATAGGCAATTTCACCTTTTTGGAACTAATCGGGCAAACAGGTCAAAATGAGCAGATCCAAAGTTCTAGTTGTCGAAGACCACCCTATGAGCCGGCGTATATTGGAAACTATGCTCACACAGAGCTATGAGGTAATATCCGCCGCTTCCGGCCAGGAAGCGATCGATAAAGCCAGGCTTGACCCTCCTGACTTGGTTCTTCTAGACATAGAGATGCCGGGACTGAATGGTTTTGAGACGCTTGAGATTCTCAAAGGGGGAATCATTGAACAGGCCGTGCCAGTTATATTCCTCACAGCCCTCGAAGACTCAAAAAGTCGTGAAACAGGTTTGCAAGCAGGCGCAGTAGACTATATTACAAAACCTTATGACAAGCAGGAACTTCGAATAAAGGTGAAGAATCACCTTGCTCTGTACGAGGCCAGAAAGGAAATTGAAATCCGCAACAAGGTCATGGCCAGAGAAATGGAAATGGCTTCACAGTTGCAGAGATCGTTGTTGCCGGAAGATTTCCCGAGTTGCGATAACGTGGCTTTTTCAGCGTTATATAAACCTGTTTCCCCCGCAGGTGGTGATTTTTACGACGTCATCGAACTCGGACCCTCGAGAATTGGATTTGCCGAGGTAGACGTGTCGGGGCACGGCGTAGCAGCCGCTATGGTGGGAGCGATGTTCAAAATGGCGTTTCAGTCATTTGCCAGGACTACAGACTCACCAGCGGAACTGCTCAAGGTCATAAACGATCAGATGTTCGGAATTTTGCCCGACTCAGATTTTTTGACGGTTTTCTACGGTGTAATCAACCTGGAAACCCTTGAGTTGGTTTATACTAACGCTGGACACCCTCGACCCTTTCTTTTTAGACCAAATGACGGAACATTCGAAGAACTTGAAATTGGAGGCCCCCTGGTGGGAGCCTTGTCTGGAATGGACTACGAGGATGGTAGGGTTCAACTTGAGAAAGGGGACAGAATTCTAGTGTTTACGGATGGAGTCACCGAGACTCTATCGGACACCGATGACAATAGTTTAGATGATTTCTATGGGCTGGATAGACTTAAACAGATGCTGGTAAACAATTCCAATTGTGCCATGGACGAAATTCTTCCCACAATCTTGGATGATTTGATAAATTTTCACGGCTCGAAAATTTTCGAAGATGATATAACCATGTTTTTGATCCATGTTGTTTGACTGAACATGAGTCCGGATTTTTACAAAAATTGGGAGTCTGTCTTCAAACAAAGATTGCCGCCTAAGTATTTTTGAACTTGACTCCAATCATTGTGAAGTTTGTTCATCAGACGGCTTAATCAATTAATATCTGGTCATTTATTGACCCTAGCGATCAGTGAGTTCCAGAAACCATGCCCGAGAGTAACGAAAAATTTGAACGCGACTACGAACTAATGGAAAAACTGTATCGTAAGTATGCTCGGGATGGGATCAGAGTTTCCCGCTGGAAACAGTCGATTCGATTTCAAAATAAAGAAAGCTCTTTGGATAATAGTTGTTGGAGGTAGCCGAATGCTGAAACGGGGGATCGACATCATCGGTTCCTTGTTCGGACTGATTTTGCTCTCCCCTGTATTTGCCCTCACCGCTCTTGCCATCAAAGTTGAGGATCGTGGTCCGGTATTTTTCGCATCGGATAGGGCGGGTAAATGGGGGAAAAGATTCAAAATGTTCAAGTTTCGTTCAATGATTCTTGAAGCGGACCAATTAAAAGACGATCTTCTGGATCAAAACGAGACAGGGGGCGTGATATTCAAGATGAAACATGATCCCAGGATCACGACGGTTGGAAGATTAATTAGAAAGCTCAGTATTGATGAACTCCCTCAGCTTTTCAACGTTTTAAGAGGTGACATGTCTCTGGTTGGTCCTCGACCCCATCCACCCAAGGAAGTCGAGCTTTATACACTGACCGATCGAAGGAGACTCGATGCGACGCCAGGGCTTACATGTTTTTGGCAGGTTAGCGGAAGGAGCGACATAAATTTTGAGACTCAGGTTCGTCTCGATGTTCAGTACATCGAGAGCCAATCACTTTTTGGGGATCTCAAGCTGCTTCTCAAGACGATCCCAGCGGTTCTCAACTGGAAGGGGGGCTTACTGAAAATCGTAACGTCAAGCAACAAATCGTTTCGTGGGTCGGTGACGAATAAATCGTGTCCATGAAGATTATAACGTACTCTGTTTAAAACATAAATTGAGCGCTTCCACAAAAATGCACGCGATCATTACTCTTTTCAATGAATCGAGAAGCTTTCAGCCAATTGCAAGGCGCAGGCCGGTAGGTATGCTTCCTGTTCTTAACAGGCCCCTACTCGAATGGCAAATAATGAACTGCGTCAGGAACGGGATTAGGAAGATCCTCGTTATAGCGGTAGAAAACCCGTTGTCTGTCGGAAGCTTCGTAGGGCCAGATACGAGATGGGGAGCGTCTATCGAAACGCTTGTTTACAAGGATCCGTACAGTTCGGAGGAGGTTCTAAAACGTGTTTCCGGAATGATGGAATTTCCGGCAGTTCTGATCCCTTCAGAGAGTATGCTGGACCTTGAATACGAAAAATTCTCAAACTTGCGTCCCGACGCCAAAGGAAAACCGATCAGAATCCTGTCGACCGGACACGTTGAATTCGGCACTGATCAGGATGGCGTCAAGCGTTGTTTCAGAGTACCGGTTGATGCGCCCTTGGACACAGGATGTTATGTTTTCGAAGAGTGTAATCTGGATTCCAGCCAATTGGTCGACTATTTTTGGGATGGGAATTACTTGTCTGTCGAGAGCCCTAGAGATCTTTGGAAGGCCAACATGGCCTGCATCGGGGGATGCTTCCACAATTTCTTGGGACCGGACTACGGGACACTAGATCAAAAAGAGCCCCGGATAGGTCACCACACAGTCGTCGATTCCAACGCCATCATACACGCCCCGAGCTTCATCGGAGATTATTGCAGGATTAACCCCGGAGCGAGAATAGCTCCGTTCAGCGTTCTAGGTGATGGCGTTATAATAGACCATTCAGCGTCAGTCGCGTCCAGTGTAATCTTTAAGGAAACGTATGTTGGGACGGACGCGAACATTGAAGACAGTATGGTCATCGCAAATATAATGATCAATGTTAACGTAGGAACATGGACATCGGTGGGGGATCCATTTCTTCTTTCGGGTGTAAACAAGAAAATCATCTACAGGCTTTCTCAAAAGATAGCCGATCGAGTTCTCGGCGCGCTTTTGTTCATGTTAACCTCCCCGGTATGGATTTTTAAGGGAATCTTCCGATTGACAAGGGGAAAGACATTTTTTGCTTCTCACACACTAATGGTTCGGGATCTTTATTTTGATCCCGCGTCAAAAGACGCTGCTCGGGCTGTGAATTTCTTTTATTTTGATGACGCAGGTCCCCTTGTGGAGCGTCTTCCGGCGCTAATTGAAGTGGTATCGGGGAAACTGAGGCTAGTAGGAGTGAGACCGCTCAAAGAGGAAGATTTTGATAATTACCAGGAAGACTGGAAACAACAGCGATTTGAAGTCCTTGATGGTCTTTTCACGCCGGTGGACGCAGAGTGCGCTGGAAATACATCCGAAGAAGAAAAGATTGCGGTGGAAAATTACTATTCAGCCACGAGGAATCTTAAGGAGGACTTGAAGATTTTCTTAAAGGCGATCAAGAAACTATCATTAGCTCACTGAAGGGTTATCATTAATCTTTTGTGATCAATTGAAAAGTCTTGGTGTCATTTCGCCTGATTTTTGATATGAAACCTCAGTAACTGCAACACGTTCCGTTTTGCCACAGGAGAGCTTGAAATGGACATCGAAAAAATGGACGGGGTAACTGTAATAAGTACCGATGAAAGACTCGACGCCCTGGCCGCTCCTAAACTTAAAGAAATTGTAAAAAATATGTCTGAAGAAGCGAAGACAAAACTGGTTATAGATCTCGCCAAGACAAAGTTTATAGATAGTTCAGGATGCGGGGCTCTGGTAGCTTCTTTGCGGACACTTTTGAAAAATCATGGGGATCTAAAAATTGCTAGGCCTTCTCCCCAGGCTCAAACGCTGTTTCAGTTGACCAGACTACACAGAGTCTTTGAAATTTTCGACAATTTGGATACGGCAATTAAATCTTTTCACTGAGAAACAGCTATAGGTACGATCGTTTCGGGACTAAAATTTGCGCCTGGTCTCTCAGGAAATTGAATATGCAAAAGGAACTTTACGTCAAGATCGAGGCTAGGGCTGAGATCATATTGCTCAGGCCTCTCGACCTTTTTGTAAGAAACCTGGTTGAACAATTACCTGGTTTTTCAAATGCGGAAGAAATTGTTGACAATGTTGAATTGGCCTTCAATGAAGCTTTCGCTAACATTTGCCGGCACGCGTACAAATCAAGCCCCAAAGGCCCGGTCCGAGTGGAAATCTTTGTAAGACAGAATGACTTGGAAATTCGGCTGGAAGACAATGGAGAAAGCTTCAATCCCGATGAAATAGCCGAGCCGGATTTTCAAAACCTTGGGGAGAGCGGGCTTGGTATATGGTTCATGAAAAAGTTTATGGATGAGTGGATCTATAAATCGGATGAAACCGGAAAGAATACGCTCAGATTGATTAAGAACATGCCTTGCAAAAGCGCTACAATATGAAGACCGCTCAATGGGGAGACGATGATAACGATTGAAGAATTGGAGAAAGAGTTGGGCATCGATCGCGAAGATGTGGTTGAGTTTGTGTCGGTTTTTCTTGATTATACGGAAAATGAGGACTTGCCTGGTCTGCTAGACGGAATAAATAGAGGAGACGCATTAGTCGTCAAGAGAAGGGCTCACTCAATAAAGGGCGCGGCCTTGAATTTAATGTTACCGGAAATATCATCGTTGGCCGAGGAAATGGAAAAAAAGGCTGGAGAAGGAAATCTGGACAACAGTCCGGCGCTTTACGCTTCTATTGTTGACGCCATGAAGCTGGTAAAGCAGAATTTGGTTTGAGAGGGCTTTTTTTTGGGGGACGGATCTTATTTTCGATTCCTCTTTTTCAATCTTGACAGAGAAAAGCGCTTAATGTTACACTGAGTGATTATTGCGGCGGTGTAGCTCAGTAGGTCAGAGCATGCGGCTCATATCCGCAGTGTCCGGGGTTCAAGTCCCTGCACCGCCACCACATGTCATCTTCCATCCTCCTTTTCATATCGACTCACCAATACGATTATGCTATAGGCACCTCATTAAGATGTCGCGGCGCCCATGATGTTTTGCGAGCGGGTACGGACGGCTTGGGTCGATTAACTCCATCTGGAGCCGCCTAGATGTGTCAGAAGACGATTTTGTGACAGCGCTGAGGTTCAAAGATTTTTATGCAAGTAATGCAAGATGGTGCAGTCAAGGATATGGTCACTATTGTGATACCGGCGTTCAACGAAGAAAAAACCATAGGCGATGTTGTTAGAGGGGCTTTGGCAAACCTTACGAACGCAAAAGTGCTGGTCATAGACGACGGTTCTACAGATGACACCTCAAAAGAAGCCAGTTTGGCAGGAGCCGAAGTAATCCGCCACCCTATAAATAAAGGTAACGGAGCTTGCTTGAAAACAGCCCTGAGATCCATCAAAGGGGGAATAATAGGTGTTCTCGACGCTGATGGGCAGCACGACCCCAAAGAACTGCCAGGCATGATTGAGAAACTTGGAGATTATGACCTGGTTGTAGGATCACGTAACTTTTCACGGCAGGAAGGATCGCCTTTGAGAAACCTGGGAAATTTAATTTTGAGAAAACTAGCTTCTTTTTTGGCTGAGAGGGATATCCCGGATTTAACTTCAGGTTTCAGGGCCTTTAGACATGATATCGCAATAAAATTTCTGCACCTTTATCCTAATGGTTATTCATTCCCTTCCACCAGCACTCTGTCTTTTATTACATCGGGCTACAACGTAGCGTTTGTTCCAATCTCCGTGAGCGAGCGACCAACCGACACAATCAGCAAATTGCGACCATTTAGAGATGGGTTCAGGTTCATAATGTTTATTCTTAGAATCATAACCATGACAAATCCCAACAAAATATTTTTCCCTGCCGGGCTGGTGATGATTCTGTTTGGAATTTGCCTGACCATACGGAACCTGATAATGTTTCAGCAGTTTTCCGGCGGTGTGGTGTTGTTCCTTGCCGGTGGCATCAATATTATTTTCTTTGGCCTCATTCTTGACCAGTTTGCCTCACTTCGACTTCAGGAAAGAGACTGAGTCCTACGAATAGGCGGAATTAGCATGTGTGGAATCTGTGGCGCCTATTCCATAGGCGACGGTCGTCCTGTTTCAGATCTCTTATTGCGAGAAATGAATCGAACCATGGTTCACCGTGGGCCGAATGACGAGGGATACCACGTCGATGGTCTGGTCGGGTTGGCTATGCGTAGACTCAGCATAATAGATCTTGAAACCGGCCGGCAACCTCTAAGTAATGAGGATAGCTCTGTCTGGATAGTGTTTAATGGTGAAATTTACAACTTTCAGGAATTGAGAGCGGGCCTGAGCAAAAAGGGTCACATTTTTCGGACCGCTTCAGATACGGAAGTCATTGTTCATTTGTACGAAGAATACGGCGATGATTGTGTGACATTTTTGAATGGGATGTTTGCTTTTGCTATCTGGGACTCGAACAAAAAACAGGTTTTTGTGGCTCGTGATCGGCTCGGAATCAAACCGCTATTTTATTGTTTCGATGCGCACAGGAATTTTTGTTTTGCAAGTGAGATTAAAGCCCTATTAAAAACATCAGTTGATCGTACTCCAAATCTTCAGGCGTTATACGATTACACATCGTTGATGTACACGCCGACGCCGGCGACAGCTTACTCAGCCATCAACAAACTGGAGCCGGGATCGATTCTCAAGTGCTCATTAGGGGGCGTGCGCAGGATGTCATATTGGGATATTCCGACTCCGAAGGCTGGGGATGAGGATTATTCCAAGGCGTCATTTGACGAAGAGATCATGAATCTGATCGAAACAGCAGTCAGGCGTCAAATGATATCCGATGTGCCGATTGGAGCCTTACTTAGCGCTGGTTTAGACTCCACGACGATTTCCGCTATCATGGCGCGAAAGTTTAACGCCCCGCTGAAAACGTTCACAATAGGTTTCTCAAGAAAATCATATGATGAATCCCCAGATGCCCGTTTAGTGGCTCAAGAAATTGGTTCCGAACACGTCGAAAAAATAGTCGATCCATTCATGGTTGGATCCATAGAAGATCTGCTCAATTTCTTTGATGAGCCGTTCGCCGACTACTCAGCCATTCCCACCTATCTTGTGTCAAAGATTGCCTCAGAAAAGGTCAGGGTTGTCCTTACCGGGGATGGGGGAGACGAGATATTCGCCGGCTATCCAACGCATTTTGCATTTAAGGTCAGCCGAATCTTCAGATTAATTCCGTCATGGGTCAGAAAAAACATAATAAATCGTATAGTATTGTCTCTACCGACTTCTTTTGAACGTATCAGTTTTGATTATATGGCAAAAAGATTTGTTACGGGCGTTGACCTTCCCTTTGAACGGGCCCATTACTGGTGGAAGGTCATTTTCAATGAAGAAGACAAGAGAACTCTTTTTTCAAGAGATTTTCTGGAGCACAAATTTGAGGATACTTTTCGAATTTTTGATGAGCAATTTTCAAAAGTACGAGGCTGCCACCCGTTAAACCAGGTCCTTTACGTAGACGCCAAGACATTTCTTCTAGATGACAATCTCACAAAAGTCGATAGAATGACCATGGCAAATTCCTTGGAGGCACGGGTTCCCTTTCTTGATCACGAATTGGTTGAGAGGATGTCCGTTATACCTCCCGGTGTGAAATGCAAAGGATTCCAAACCAAGAGTCTCCTCAGAAACGCCGTCAAATCACTGTTGCCACCATCAATTCAAAAGGGCAAAAAAAGAGGCTTCACTCCTCCATTACCGTTTTGGATAAAGAATGAACTTCGACCCTTCATAAGCGAAGTGTTTTCAGAGAAACGGTTAGGCCGGTCTGGAGTGATTAACGCCAAATACTGCCGTGCCCTCCTGGATGAACATCTGAATGGAGTGAAAGACAACAACAGACAGATATGGACAGTCTTGAGTCTGGTCTTATGGCTGGAGAAAAATCCTGTGTAAGCGGCGGTATCAACTAGTGGGCCGACGCCGATCACACGCAAGGCTGGAAGCGTCTCTAACCTCCTAAAGTTAAGGAAACTATTTTAATGGATGAACCATCCCTGACAGGTTCATCCATAGATACTCTCTTGCCCTCGACTATGGCGATAACGTTTAATTTGAAGGGCAGATTTAGCGATTTAATCAAGGTTCCTACCGTGGAGCCTTCTTTCATCTCAACAAGCCGGGGACTCAAGCTATTCCTGATAAACCCAATGGGCTCCAAGAAAATTTGCAAGAATCAACCCCCCAAAATAATTTTGTATTCAGCTTCGAGATCATAATCCCGCAAAGTTTTCTCTGATGGTAGACCTGTAACTGGATCCAAATCCATGAGTTCATAAAATCTGGTTTTCATCTTTTCGAATTCAACTTCTATACCCTCTGGAGCTCCATCGACCGCAGGAGTCAAGAGACGTGAAGAAATCTGGTCATCAGCCGCTGTAATGCCATATTTCGAGTTCAGCAACCTCTGAAGATAAAAAATTCGCCTGCCCGCACGCATCATGTCCTCGATAGTCCAATTCAGGCCGACGACGACATTAAATAAATCAACCCACTCCGGGATTGTAATTTCCCGGTCGGCAAACTGGCACATGCATGAACTGTTTTCCAGAGAGCCAATGATAAAGGCTATGACGGCGGCTTCAGGCTTGTTTTCAGATGAAAGAGGATCCAATTCGTAATCAAATCCAATTTCAGGGTAATAACACGCTCCCATTTCCATGAAAAGCATTGGGGTTGCAACGTGACATGCCCCCCTGTGTCCCACGGCGTACGTCAATGCAAGGCCATGACCGCCTCCACGAGGATCGTGCATAGGGGCTTCCAGTCCCTTGGCATGAACAGCATAGTCCAGCGCTTGTCCACCAGTTTTATTGGCGGCGGCTACAGATCCTTCCGAAAGCAGTGCGCCCAACGAGCCTTCTTTTTTTGCTATTGCAGGCAACACTTCATTGATGACGGTATTCATGTCTCCCCAACTGAGATTCAAACCATTGCAATCAGCAGGGCCAATATCCCCCTTCAGGAACGCTTCGATAGCCCATGCGATAGTGGATCCGCAGGATATGGTGTCCATGCCCATGTCATTGCATATGCGGCCCGCCTTACACGTGGCGGCCAGATCCATTGATCCCAGCAGGGAACCGAAGGCGACAATGGTTTCGTATTCAGGCCCGGGGCCCTTGGGTATAGCAAATGGCCCATCATCAATTTCTACTATTCTCTTGCACGCAACATTGCAGAAAGCGCAGTTGGAACGCCTTTTCAGGTATTTTTCCGAAAGGGACGATCCGGCAAGCTCTTCAGCCATCTCTTCCCAAAAGTTGGAGGTAAAATTTCTTATCGGGACATCGCCTAGGTGGACCCCACCCTCTAGGTTAGCCGCGGTCCCATTTTCCCTCAGAACGCTGGCTGTAACCGATTCTTTAACTCGGTTGTTCAAATCGTTCACGAGGTTTCGGCATGCGCCAGGATCTTCGACCAGGAAATTCTTTTCCGAGGATTTTACAACTATAGCCTTTAATCTCTTGGAACCCATGACTGAGCCTAAGCCCGCCCTGCCAAATGCATCGTGCGAGTCATGCATGATTGACGCGAATTTGACCAGGTTTTCTCCCGCAGGACCGATCGATAGGGTCTTGTAAGGCTTTCCGAAGCGTTTCTTCAGCAGCGCTGTCGTTTTTTCAACGCCTAGTCCCCAAAGTTCGGGGCATGGTTCAATCGTGGTTTGGCTGTCCGTTATAACAAGCACCGAAGGGGTAGGGGCCATTCCTGAAATCAAGATCCCGTCAAATCCTGCATATCTTAATTCAGGCGCAAAGTTGCCTCCACAAGACGAATCAGCCCAATGGCCAGTCAACGGCGAACGGGCCGCTACAGAAAAACGACTCGCGCCCGAAAGCCTCAGACCGGCAAAAGGACCCAGAGCAAAAATAAGCAAAGAATCCGGGGCAAGTGGATCAATCTCTGGATTTCCATACTCAGAGAACAATTTTGCAGCAAGGCCTGCGCCTCCAATGAACTTTCGGTAATAATTAAAAGGAGGATCTAGAGTGACGATTGAGCCTTCAGAAAGGTCAACTCTTAGAAAATGTCCGGTATTTCCTTTCATGGCCTTGCCTTTACCGAGAATTAGGAGATTATTTTGCTCTCCCAGCCCATATCTTTAAGGGTTTCGACGTAAAGCGCCGCAACTTTCTTAAGTTTTGGGGCCAATTTCAACAGGCCGGTAGCTGATCCCTTAACCCTGATCTTTTTTCTCGTAATCGCCATGACCGGATTAAGCTTATTAGACCACGATCTATGAGCGTCATCAGCAGAGAGACTCATTGTCAAATCTGGTTGATCAACCGGTTTCCCTGCGGACACCTTTATATTTCCGGCTCTACAGTCCACGTGAAAAGAGCACTCCGGTCCGTTTTCAGTGTAATCAAACCAGATTAGCTGGTTGACTTTCTTGAGCCCTTCAGACAACTCGGGATCCGTTTTTGCGCGTTCAAAAAGTGCAAGAAAAGCCTTTATGGGCTCTGTTTCATCTTTCCAAAATTCCATCATGGCCTCCTGGTTTTCTTAAATAGCCTTAAGATACATATTGAGTATATCGGATTCATCGGGTGTTCTTGGGTTGTAACTGATCTGACTGTCGCCAGCGGCAAGCTCCACGAGGGCAGAAAGTTCATCTGGCGTATTCGGAACCTGAAAGTCTTTAAGGGTCTCATGAAGCCCAATTTTCTCCTTAAGTTTCCTAACAGCGATTACAGCGGCTTCTGCGTTAACTCTTGAAAAACTTCCGCCCGCAGTAACTCCAAGGACCTGAGCTATCATCGAGTATTTCTCAACGGCCTCTTCAAGGTTATACTCCATCACAACTGGAAGCATAATCGCATTAGCGAGTCCATGAGGAACCGAGTAGAGAGCCCCCAACGAGTGGGCCAGGGCGTGCGTAGCTCCGGTCATCGCATTGCAAAAGCACATTCCGGCCATCGTTGCTGCAATGAGCATATCTCCTCGGGCTTCAATGTTGTCAGGTTCTGAGACTGCTATTGGGAGGGCCTCAGCTATTAGTCTGAGCGCGTGTAATCCAAGCGCGTCGGAAATTGGCTGGGAAGCTGTCGATGTTATTCCCTCAATGGCGTGGGTAAGGGCGTCCATGCCTGTAGACGCAGTGATCTTGGGCGGTAACTTGACCGTCAGTTCAGGATCCAGCAAAGCTAAATCAGCATTACAATATGGATGCGATACCGAGAGCTTGGCTTGAGATTCTGAATCCAGAACCACTATAGCGTTGGTCACTTCACATCCTGTGCCTGCAGTAGTAGGTAAGGCCACATGAGGAGGTAAAAGCTCAGCGTTCTCCCAAAGAGCGGCTTGGTCCGCCAGGGGCTTGAAATCCTCCAACCCTTTTCCTACTAAAATATTCACGGCCTTTGCAGTATCTAAAACGCTGCCGCCCCCAATGGCTATCAATGAATCCGCCATGACTTCCCTGTAAAATTGGCCCGCTTCGTTGATGTTTTCTATTCTCGCGTCCTGAAGGACGCTGTCGAATAATCCCGCAATTTTTATGCCCGATTTTTGGAGTTCAATTAACGCCATGTCGGCTACGCCGGCGTCCACCACTCCTTTGTCCGTGACAACCAGGGGCCTTGACGCTCCGAGTTGACTAAGCTCGAAAGCCAATTCGCTTCTAGCGCCGGGGGTGAAAAGTATTCTGCCTCTATTTACCCATGAAAAAAACGGTTCAAATTTCAATCGGCTACTAGACATTGCTTCTTATAGACCTCCAATCCGCCAAATCGATTCGTCTTCGCGGTTTCACAGCCATCCAACAATAGCTTGTTCTACGACAAATTCTTTAAGAGGGAAATGAGTTTTGGAATATCAACCGATTTTTGGTCAACTCGAAAACATCTGAACCCTTGACATATTTGGCCGTTCGAGCAGAAATCTGTCTTAATTTTGATTTTAGAGTTGTCCGTAGACTTTTTGATGAAATAGGTCTAGTCGTCCAGTTTAGCTGATCCAGAATTCTTATTTTGCAGTTCGAATTTCTGGAGCCTAAATGGATTAGTGGGTGGTGTTTCCTGCTTTGGAAGAGCCACTTTTTCGGAGGGGTTGTTTTCCGCGCCCCAGGAATATTTCCGTCCATCGTTTGCCCTCTCCTGCGATGGAGCGGGCTCTTTTCTTGGTCCAATCAGCGTAGGCGCGTCCGCGTTTTCTTTCGAATCCTCATCTCCTTTTGAAATCTTTGAACCTGATTCCAAAAGATCGAACTTCTTTACTACTCCACTCGAATTGCTGATAGACGCATTGCGGATCGTCATGCTGTTGAGATTCAGATCAACCACAACCCTATAGGTTTCTGCAGGTGATTTTCGGTTTTGCAGTTCTACCAACAAAAGGTTATTGGTCACTAATGATTGTTTTACAACGAAACTCGTCTGTTCGATTTTCTTGGCGGAATTGGTGGGCGTTGAAATCGGTTTATCTATTGGCAGAGGGGCTGGCACGCGAGTCTGATCATTTTTGGGCGCCGAGTGTCGTTGAGGTTGCGGTGGGCTCACAGAGCGCGGTTTCGATCCGGATTCCGGCTGTGGCGATCTTTGCAACATCCTCGGGTCTGTAGGTACGGCCCCGAGAGCTACAACAGCTAAATTGCCTTTGCGTTCGACCATGAAGGGCGGAACTGGATACTCTCCAAAATCCACGACGATCCTTGCTCTGTGACCGTTCTTTCCCAATCGGATTTCGTTAATAGGTGGTTTATCTACCTTAATTTTGGCTGGAACTTTACCCAAACCTGTGCTTTCAAAGTCTATGACAAGTCTGTACGGATTTTCGAAAGCAAATGCGGAGTGAGCGCCCAAGGGCTTATCAGCCTTGATTATTAGCTGTTTCTGATCCGGCGCAATTTGAACATTGGTGATAAGAGGGTTTTCCAGTTCTTGCGCGCTGGCTGAACCAAGTAACAAAGTAACAAAACAAAAAACAAGAATGGAGTGCATTAAGGAAGTGGCATGAATAAGGATCATGCGTTTAAGTTCCTCAAAACTAATGTGAGATCCTATAGTTACAATGTCCGGTCTTTTCATGTAGCGCTCTAGCGTCCAGATTTCCAGTTAGATTCAACTGCTTATTTATAATATCAAAAGCTGTTTTCAGTGTCAAAAGAATAATATATAACGAATGATGCAATTATAAGTTAAACTAGGTTATAGTATATAAAAGTATATCTCAGAAATATCTCGTAGGATAATAGGATGAATATCATGTTGTCTGTGTCTGTGAGAGCGGCCATCATCGCCTCAATCTGTATTGGTATAGGCGTTGCTTCCAACTTCGTTCCAGCAAGGCATATTCCTTGGCTTTATGTTCCACCGAAAGAAGTTACAATCGCCAATCACAAGATTCCTCTTATCGATTCTGAACAAGCTCACACATGGCTAGAGGACAAGCAAGCAGTTTTTGTAGATACCCGAGAAGAAAAAGATTACATGGCGGGCCATGTTCCAGGGGCGATATCATTGACGCCTGAAAACAAAGAGGAAAGATTTCCCGGACTAGAGCCGTTGATGCCCCAGACAAGTAGAATCGTGCTCTATTGTTATGGTCCGGATTGTGACATGGCTGAACGCGTGGCTTCATTCCTACTAGACTTCGGATATACTGATCTAATGATTATGAGTGACGGGTATCCGGGTTGGGAACAAAAAGGGTTTCCATCTGAAAAATCCCACAATCGTAAAGATCAAAAGGCCAAAAAATGAAGTGGATAACCTTAATCGCTAGGCTTCTAGTCGGATTCTTATTTCTTTACGCAAGCGTTTACAAGATATTGGACCCCGCCGCGTTCTCGGTTTCAATCAGAAATTACGGATTGATTCCGCCAGCGTACAGCAATTTAACGGCGTTGACTCTCCCATGGTTGGAGCTAGGAGCCGGAAGCTTGTTGATACTTGGCATCCAAACGAGGGCGGCGGCTCTATTGACGTCTTTGATGATGCTAGTTTTTCTCGGAGTCACGGTTTACGCTTATTCAATCGGCCTAGATATAGATTGTGGCTGTTTTTCTTCCTCCGCGCAATCAGCAGGAAGGATTGGGATTACTTACATTCTGAGAGACTCCGGCTTGGCTTTCTTGTCACTGTGGACGCTGATCTACGATCGCGGCGACTTCAGCCTGACGTCTGCGCAAAAAAATTAATCGAGAAATTACAGGGCTCTGAAAACGGCCTGTTTTCAAGAACAGTTTTCGGTTCTGGGTTAGTCTATTTTCCATTAAACTCAAATGTTGTATCGTCACAGGCATGAAATACACAGTTACGATAGACGTAGAAGAAGAGGGGCTGTTTAGCGGTATCTATTCAACAGATGATTCATCGGCTTTCAATGTTTATCAACTTGACCGACTGGATAAACTTTTTATGGAGCTTGGTGTCAAGCCAACTCTCCTGGTTTCTTATCAAGTCGCGAACAAAAAAGATGTTCTTCAAAAACTGCGCAGTTTGAAAAAAAGATGGAACGCGGAGGTAGGGGCCCATCTTCACCACTGGAACACCCCCCCCATCGTCGTGAACGCTATTACTCCACCTGCGCCTTCTGAATTGTTGTCGTCAGATCTCCTGGAAGCCAAGACCCGTTCCTTGCTGGGTGTCTTGCAAGACAGTGGTTTGGAAGCGACATCCTTTCGCATGGGTCGTTTCAATCTCGGTCCTAAAATGTTCCAGATTCTCGATCAAGTGGGCATAAAAGTTGACAGCAGCGTGACCCCAATGAGAAGGGAATATGGTGGAGCTAACCACCTTTGGGCTCCCACAGATCCTTATTTCCCTGATCCGTTGGATCCTACCAAGACTGGAAGCTCGGATGTTCTGGAAGTTCCCGTAACCATATTGCCAATTCTGAAAGGTGTGGATAACTACCTGAAGTTGTTTCCCAAGACTGCGGTTACGCCTCGCTCGGCGATAGAATGGTTAGCGATAAACCTTGGATCAATCTCGCCACAACCAGCTTGGGTAAATTTAGGGGTCGCCAAAGCTGGAGTCATGCTGCACAAGTCACGAGGGGGAGATTGCGTCACTATTTTCTTTCACTCGTCCGAACTGGCTCCCAGGTTGAACCCACTGAATCCAACAGAGGAAGCGGTTTCAAGATTCATAAAGCGTCTAGCTCTTTTCATCCAGTGGCTCATGAACCGCTATAACGCTAAATGCCATACATTGTCAGAGTTGTACCCCCTATACAAGTTGCAAGGAGCCGCTCCAAAGAAAGGCTACTCTTGTTGAAAAATTGTGTGGACTCATTCTGACGAGCTTTGCTGAATTTTTATCAAATCGACCTCTCGTCCAATCATTACAAAAACATCACTAGGGTTGACCACAAAATTAGCTAAACGGTCGATATAAGAATTCATATCAACGGAATCCGTCATCGTTTCTGTGTTGGTCCGGCCATACTTCAAGAAACTTAAATCGTATGAGCCGTATTGGCTGGAACCACTTGGAATCTCAGGAGTCTAATAAGTTAATAATTTTAGTTGCTTGAAAAGTGTTGACAGGATTAGCGCATCCCTCAATCATTCAACCTCGCTATAGGTTAATAGTCAACATTAATATAGACAACTATCATGTTGGTATGATAATATTAATATGTCTATTTTCTCGTCAGAGATAAGAGTGGATAGTAAATGAAGATTTTCACAAGAATGGTCTTGCTCACTATTTTACTCGGGGTTACGTTCAGTTATCCTCCTGACGCCAAATCTCAGTACGCCGAAGATTTTTACGAAAACGCCAAATTAGCTTATAGGGCTGGAGAATATCAAAAGGCGCTGGACTATTATACCAATGCTATCAAGGCAGGAATATCCACTCCGGAGGTGTACTTTCGCAGAGGTTTGACTCTGGAAAAATTGGGGGACACTCCGAGGGCAGTGGAGGATTACACAAAAGCGATTCAGCTCGATCCACAGATGGAAACAGCATACAATAACAGAGGCAGCGCATACTACAGGCAGGGCTCATACAACGAAGCGATTAAGGACTACTCCAAAGCCATAGAACTAAACCCTACTTATTCTCTGGCATATTACAATCGAGGAAACGCTTACTATGGAAAGGGCGACCTAGACAAATCCATAACGGACTTCTCTAAGGCTCTGGAATTGGATCCTACTGATCCAGACTCCCACAACAACCGGGGATGGGCGCTTGTCCAGAAGGGAGAAATAGCAAAGGCCATTCCGGATTTTAATCGAGCGATCCAACTGAATCCTGAATACGCTCTGGCGTATTATAACAGGGGCGCATCCCGGATAAAGCTGGGCGACAATGATGGAGCCATAAAGGACCTTTCAAGCGCCATAGAGCTAAACCCCAAGTATGAATTGGCCTACTTTCAAAGAGGTAACGCTTATTTCAGAAAAAACGAAGTTAACAAGGCCCTCAATGATTATAATGAAGCCGCCAAGCTTAATCCAAACCACCCTGATGTATACAACAACAGAGGATGGCTTCTTTTTGCGAAAGGAAACAGAACTGAGGGGATCAAGGATGTGACCAAGGCGATCACATTAAACCCGGATTTGGCTAGGGCCTACGCTAATCGAGGATGGATGTATCAAGCATCAGGGGAATGCGCCAGGGCAATACCGGATTTTTCAAGAGCTATTGAACTCGAAGGGCCCTCTGCCGCGGTCCTGACTTATCGTGGGCGTTGTTACATAAACACTGGGGATCAGGAAAAAGGTGTTGTAGATTTTGAAAAGGCTCACGATGCGGATCCTAACAACCCAGAGTTACTTCTGGTCTTGGGGGAAAACAAGGAAAAATCCGGAGATTACAAAGCCGCCTCCGGTTTGTTCAAAATATTGACCACGGTCAAACCTGATGATCCTTCAGCGTATCTAAAACTCGGAGTGGCCTTAGGCAAAGAGGGGCAATTTCAGGAATCGATAAACGCCTTAACCAAGAGTATAGCGCTGGACCCCAAAAACAGTGATTCTTACTATAAACGAGGTGTGGCGTACGAGTTTTTAGGCCATGTGTCAAAGGCCAAGGCTGATTTCGCCAAAGCCAGGAACCTTTCCAACGAAAAGAAAAATGTTTCGCAAAACATTGACCATGAGTTTGAAATCTTTTCTAGCCCTCCTATGGTATTGAGGTCGATTCTTGCCACCTAGATCCTATTTGTTTGTTTTGTGGATTGTCTGTTGCTTGACGATCAGTCCGTGCCTGGCTGCGGGGCCTGATGAAAACACTCTTTTTACGCAGGCCGTCGAAGCCCAATGGAAGAGAAATCTTGATGAGGCCATAAGTTTGTACAGTCGAGTGATTGATCAGAACCCAAAGAATGCGCGAGCGTTATTTTACCGGGGAGTGGCTTACAGATCCAAGGGGCGAGAAGATCAGGCTCTTTCCGACTTTGAAAAAGCCGTGGCGCTCAATCCGGAACTTGTGGAGGCGATTTACGGCCAGGGGCTGATTTATTTACACAAAAAAAATTACGACAAGGCCCTTCAGGATATGGATCAAGTTCTGATCAAGGTTCCTGACTATGAAGGAGCGATCCGCGCTAGAGGCGAAGCGGAAATTTATACCGGTAAGTCTGAACAAGGCATAAAAGACCTCACCAATGCCATCAAAATTCATCCTGACGACGGCGAAGCTTATTATCTAAGGGGCTTGGGTTATCTCAAAGAAGGAAGAAATGATCAGGCGGCCGCAGATTTCAAAAAAACAGTAGAGTTGGACCAAAGTAATATTTCCGCATGGGACGGGCTTGGGCAAATTTCTCTTGCTTCTGGCAAAGCTGAAGAGGCGGCAGACTACTACAACAACGTTATAAAGCTGGATCCAAAGAACAATGAGGCGCTCAAAAAACGGGGCTATGCGAGGTACCTGCTGGGTGATTATCAAAAGGCGATGAGTGACCTGAACGCAGCCCTCACAATTGATCCAAGAGATCAGCAATCTTTGGAAACCCGAGCGGATTGCGAAATTAAGCTCGGGAAAAGAGAGGCTGCCCTAAAAGATTACGACGCCTTGTTGTCAGCCAGGGAAAACGACGCGACCTTACTTTACAAAAGAGCGATACTCCTGTCCGACTTGGGCAAGAAAGATGAAGCCCAAAAAGATTTTAGTAGAGTTCTTGAACTCAAGCCAGGTGACTTCGACACCCTTATACACAGGGCTGGGATATTCATCGATCAGGGGGCCTTCCAAAAGGCTCTGAACGACCTCAGTCAGGCGTCTTCCTTCAAACCTCAGGATAGATCCGTAATTCTGGAACGCGCTGCGATCTACAAAAAGTTGAAAAAATATGATCAAGCCGCAGAAGATTTCGCTAAGGCCATAAATCTGGATCCGTCATCGAAAGATACAGCCAGCCTGTATTATTCTCTTGGGGAATCGCTATTACTAGCCAGGAAACAGGATTACGCAATCAGGGCCTTTACCAAAGCTCTACAAATGGATCCACAAAATGGTTTGGCGTACACGAATCGGGGAGTAGCCTTCAAGGACAAGGGAGACTGGAAAGCAGCAGAGTCCGATTTCAGGACATCATTGAATCTTCTTGAAAAACCTTCAAGCAAAAAGTATGTTTCTCGGCTGTTGACCGAAGTTGAAACCAGGATTCAGAGCGATCAACCCAAAGGGTTGGTAGACCAAGTGTTGGGCATTTTTCCAAAGACTGAATCCGAGAAGACCAGGATCCGGAACCTGTGGTGATATCAAGAGCCTCTGGTGGTGTAAACGGGGACATCGAAACGGGGAAGGCGCCTAGCAACCTATAATTTGTGTCAAGAATAGGCGTGTCTTTTTCAAATATTTCAAGCCTAATCTCAGAAAATTATTGACAGGGGGAATATGCGCGCATAATATCGCGCTCCCATTAGCAGGCCCCGATTCAGCGATTTGGATTTATGCTCCTGAATGGTCCAAAGTGTCTGAACGTCCCTTATCCGAAGCATTTTCAATGAGGCGCTCGATTTGGAACCCTCCACGAGTTGTTTTTTGCAAGAAAAACCGAATTAGGCTCTTTGAGAAGGCAAGAGAATTGCTAACCACGCTCCGAATGATTACCAATTAAATCGGAACCTGAACAAAAAGGAGTAGATCACGATGTGGATGACTCGTGAAGAAATAGCCGCCCACTTGGGAATTGTGCCCAACAGCGTGAGGGGCAAAGTTCAGAAAGGTCAAATTGAGCGAAAAATAGAGGATGGAAAGAATCTTTACAGGCTCATGTCTCCGGATCTGAAAAAGGGCACAGCAGGTAGGAAAAGACTCAAACCTTTGTCGCCGCCTCCACAACCGGAAATAGTTGTAAAGCCGCCGATTGCGATTGCAATCCCAGTCCCGGAACCGGAAACGCCCAAGGAACCAGAAAAGCCGAAGACTTTCAACCCAAAGCAGGTTCTGCTGGACATGGTCGCCTCGATCAAAGTGGGGCGCAACATTGACGCAATCGAAAAAGGTGACGAAATTGATCTGGCCACTGGTGAAATATCCCGGGAACTCGACGCAAAGATTTCAATGCGCCAGCACAGACAGTTGAAAGAAATTGAGGACGCCTTGGAGAGGGTACGTTTAGGTGAATATGGTTTGTGTGAAGAATGCGGCGAACCCATTCCTGAACCAAGACTGAGACTTTTTCCGGCTGCCAGACTTTGTGTGCGTTGTCAGGAAGAAATGGACCATTTTGAGAAAATTAAAGAGAGCCAGGGGATGAGAATAGGCCTCTGGCGCGAAGAAACGACCGAGGGAGCTTTCAACAGAACATTTGAAGAGTAACTTCTAAGGAATTAAATCCGGCGCTCCATACACAAGCGCCGGATTTAGACGCCGACCGGTTCAATAGAGACATTACAATTCAGGTATTTTCAGGGGAGATTTAGCGAATGATTTCACCTAAAGGCTGGTCGATGTTGGCAGTGATGTCATCTGTCACCATCTGTCTACTCCTTGCGTGGTCACCCGCTCATAGCGAGGACTTGTCTTTATATGCTTTCAGGGATTTATCTCATCAAACCGATTCTCCGGGAAGTTGGGCCACACGACTGAATTTCAGCGCTCCTGTGTTCCTTGCGAACCTGAATCAAGCGCTAAGCGTGACAGTCGAGGGCAAGAAGATCCACTGTAAAATCTCAGCGGTCGGGGCTAAAGATCGAGAGCAATCATCCCGATCTTTTCTCGTTGTTCCCACAAGAATTGATCCATTTCCAGAAACTGTGACGATAAAAATCGCTAAAACGCTTACCGATGTGTTGGGCGTGAAGACGCTATCCAGCCCATTTGTGTATGAATTCCAGTCTGTGGAAGAAATTTCCGTTAAGGGCCTGGAAACGTTTTCTAGATCGGAACTTGATAGAGGGTTGCAGATACTCCTGTCGGGAGCTGCTTCTACCAAAGATGTGCTCAAAGCGATCAAGATAAATCCGAAAGTCTCTGGTCTCAAAATTCGGCGTAATGACGAAGGACAATTCGAAGTCTCGGGAAACTTTGTTAAAGACCGGAATTACAAAATCCAATTTGTTCCTGTAACAACGAATAACGGATCGGCTATTTTCGCTCAATCGGAATTTGAATTCAAAGGTCCTGGACTAAACCGTGAAATAGCGTTTTATTCCGATCACTCCATTGTCGAACTTAAGAGTCGACAGTTTGTGCCCATAAAACTTTCAGGAGTCTCTAAAGTGAAATGTGAGCTTCAGAAAGTTCCCCTGATTTTTATTCCCGAAACTGTTACTAGCCTGAAAAATCAGTCAGAGAATATTCAACAGGGTTTAGATTCGTGGAAAACAGGTCTGTCCAAAATAAAAACTGGAAGTACAGACGAAAGGTTTGTGGCTCCGGATTTTCAGGAAGATTCAGACGTATTTTTCTCTCCCGGGGCAAAAGACCGCTCATTGACTTTTTCCGTTCCCTTATCGTTCAGAAAATCTCCTGACAAAGGTGGCGCATGGATTGTCAAATTCACTGACCCTGACAACTCGAAAGTGGCGCCTGTTACAGAATTGATTCAGATAACTGATTTGGCGCTGAGCTACAAGATGTCCGATCAATCCCTTCTGATGTGGGTAACCTCCCTCTATTCCGGAGAGCCTGTCCCGGGAGTAAGTTTGGGCGCTGTGACAACTGATGGGAAAGTCTATGACATAGGAAAATCAGATGAAAATGGGTTGGTCTTAGTCAAACAAGACGCCCAATTTGAACATTTTGAATTGAGGTCCGACAAGAAATCCAGTGATGAGCCTGGCGCTCTGTCACTGGACGCTATTTCTTGGCTCATAGCCGCCACAAAGGACGACTATGCGGCTGTTGATATCAATGCCTTCAGGATAAAAGCGTTTCCGACCAAAACAACGGAAAATGGGAATCAAGCATTCGGTTCACGCTCAGGATATATGTTCACTGATAGAGGAATTTATAGGCCGGGTGATGAGGTAAATTTCAAATTCATTTCCAGGATGTTTAAAGACCAGAAAATAATAGCTCCGGAGGGGAGCCGGGTCAAAACCCAGATAACTGGTCCTCGGGGTGATGTTTACTATAGTCGTGAACAGGTCCTCGATGAGTTTGGAGCCTGCTATGATACCCTGAAACTCGAAACTTACTGGCCTGTAGGAAATTATACTATCAAGACGGCTTTCGACGATGATCCAGACGGGAAAAAAGCCTTTACAAGGGACTTTGCTGTTCAGGAGTACAAGGAGAGCCGCCATTTTGTGTCATTAAGCTTTCAGAAAGAACAAAAAAAGGCTCCCACTTATTTGGGAACAAAGGCTGAAGAGGAATTACTGATAGTTGAAGTTACGGCGTCTTATTTTGCCGGTGGTCCCGTGCGTCATGGTAAAGTGAGATGGAAAGCTGAGCTGGGTCCTGTGACTCACAATATTCCAGGCTATGAGTCGTATTTCTTCGGCAATCAGGAAGACAGGACTTTGTTTCTTGAATCGGGGGAATCAATTCTGGATGATCAAGGTAGGTTGTCATTAAGAATTCCATTGGACGCTCGAATTCTAACTGGAATCTATGGTGTCAAACTTTCCGCTACCGTAGTCGATATAGATGGTCAACCCGCGACAGACGTAAAGTTCTTTAACCCGATCCCAAAATTTCTCGTTGGAATTGGCGCTCATCCATCCCAGGTGCAGGTAGGTTATGCCAACCCCCTGAACTTTGTGCTGATTGATTCAGAAGGCAAAAAAATTCCCAAGGCCCTCGTGGAAATCTCTCTCCTTCAAAAACGGTACTTGAATGTGAAGAAGCGAGACAGTCAGGGTAACATCAATGATTCATGGGAGGAAGGTTGGATCAAAACTTTTTCAACCAAACAAACCGTCCTGGACGGAAAAGGGACATTCCAGCCTGAATTGATAGATCCTGGAGACTACCTTGTCGCAATAACCATTTTTGACGCAACAGCGAGATATTCGAGCCAAACCCTGTTTAAAGTAGGATGGGAAGACTACGATCAATGGCTTCAGGGCCAAAAGGATTCGTCCAAAGGCCCTAACGCAAATGTCCTGATAGCTCTTAACCAAAAGGTCTACGCTCCGGATACCTCTGTTGAGGCAACTTTCCATACGCCTCGCGAGGTCAAGAAATGCCTTTTGACCCTGGAGAGAAATGACATCCTGGATCACCAGGTTGTCGAAATGAATGGCCAGGATGGAGTGGGCAAATTCCTTATACGCAAAGGTTATCAACCGAACGTCTTCGTGTCTCTTCTGGCGCCCGCGGGTCGAACAAACCTTCCCGTTTACACTAGCCAGACTGACTCGGATATCCCGGCTGTATTTTCGGGATACGCAAACGCCTCAGTCAAAACCGACTTTGAAAAATTACGGCTGGAAATAAACAAGAATCAGGCGCAGTTAAAAGCCGCTCCAGGAGAAAAGGTCACACTTAATCTGGAGGTATTAAATCAATCCGGTTCAGGCGTGTACTCGGAAATAGCCGTGTGCGTCGTAAATGAGGCTGTTTTGGCCATGACGGATTTCAGCATCCCTGAACTATCGTCATTAGGAAACTTCGACTTGCCACTTAGCGTAAAAACCGGGGATATAAGGTTGGGACTCATCAGCCAGGACCTTTTCAAATCCCTGACGACCCGACCGTTGACAGGTGGCGGTGTTGGGAAAGCCCTTATGGGGCCGACTTTCCGAAAAGATTTTCGACCGGTAGCATATTTCAACCCGGCGGTGATAACCGATAAGAATGGTAGGGTGTCAGTCACGTTCAGCGCCCCGGATTCACTGACCAGCTACCGCATCTTTGCGGTAGCCACAGACAAATCTTCCGGGTTTGTATCAGCCGACAGGAATATGCTGGTTACCAAGGATTTTTACGTTGAACCTTCTCTGCCTCGGTTCCTGTGTCCGGGTGATCGTGCCGTCGTGCCTATAAGCGTCTTTAATAATACCAAGGAAAAGGGCTCCGTAGATTTGAGACTCAACTCTTCGGCCAATTTGAACCTGAAGCCACATGAATTCAAACTGGATTCAGAGGGAAATTCCTCCAAAGTGGTCCAGGTAGATGCGAAACTGGAAGAGCAATCAGAAGAAACGTTCCTTGAAATTGTCGGTATGTTCGACAGGCCCGGTCAAAAACTTCAGGACGCCGTACGAAAAATCATTCCCACTCGAGATGTGTTCACGCCTGTGACTCAGTCATATCAGGGGAATTTCACCAAAATTACCCAGATACCAGTAAACCTTCCTGAAGCTTTGCGTAAGGGAGTTTTAGACAAAAAAGGCACGCCAAAAATAAAGGGATCTCTAACCCTTAGTCTGAGCGACTGGTCCAGGATTATGCCGGGGCTCAACTACTTGATGCAGTACCCTTACGGATGCATCGAACAAATAAGCTCTTCTGTAATTCCGCTTGCCAGTATTAGAAGCCTGATCGATTCGGGAGTCATCTCAGAATTGTCAAGACAGAAGGTCGATGATTTTCTCAAGAACGGGCTAGACAAAATTCTGGGCTCCCAGCAATTGACGGGTGGTTTTTCCTATTGGCCGGGACAACTTGAAACCTCCGTATGGGGTTCGACTTACGCGACCTTTGCACTGATAAACGCGAAAAATGCGGGTATGACAATCCCGGAAGCAAACCTCAATCTTGCCGCTAAATTTTTAAAGGACTCAGTCTTCAAGAAACATGCGGCCGAGGGGGATTACAGGACCCCCTCAGACCGTTACTGGGCGTTGCTGGCCCTTGCGGACCTGAATGCCGTTAGTGGGCAGGACCTCCAACCATTTTTCTCCGATTACGGCAGGCTTCCTGAAGAGTCCAAGGCTCTGCTTTTGCTTGCTTCAAAGAAGATTGGCTATCTTGACCAAACCCGTTCAAGGGAACTGATCAAGGAGTTGATTGCGTCTGACGATAGTATTAAAAAGGCCTCTCAAAAATCGAGTTGGCGTTCACTGGCGGCTTGTCTGATGGCGACCCTGCAGATTGAGGGCCAATCAAAAAAGGCCGACGAACTTGCAGGAATCATAATGAGCGGCTTGAAGCCCGAGGGCAGGTGGGTCTCTACCGCTGACACAAGTTGGTGTTTGCTGGCTCTGAGTGATTACTACAAACAAAAAAGTTTACCGAATGTTAGAGAAAAAGCGGCGGAAATCGTGATTAGTTACGCCGAGCAACCGCATCAGAAGATCACTCTCAAAGAAACGAGCGCAACTATTGAACTTGATCCTGTTTCATTATTGAAAACCGACACCCTTACAATAAAATCCAATTCGGCTGAGTTTGTAAATTATTGCCTTTCCATTTCATATCCTGAAGAGTCTCCGATCCAGCAGAAAGGTCCGATAAGGCTGAAGTTAAAAAAGAAGATCGATAATCTGAATGGAAGAAATGACATCAATGTCGGAGACATAGTCAGGATTTCGTTACAAATACAACTTGAGGACGACAAAGGCAAGAGGGCCAATAAAGCCCTTGATTTCCTGGCTCTTGAAGACTTCACTCCGGCCGGACTTACTCCCGTAAATACGGAGCTTAAAACGGAAGGTCTGGAAGGAGAGGCGCTTCCTGATGATGCTTCAGATGATAGTGGTCTGTTTGAGTTTTATCCAACGTATGTGGAAATTCGAGATGACGGAATTCGAGTTTTCAAAAATCGTATATATGGAGGGTTATATAAGTTTTCTTATCTGGCGAGGGCTGTAACGGCAGGAAAATTCTGGATGCGGGGATCGACGATCTCGGCCATGTATGAGCCGGATGTCAGAACTTCGATCCCCGGCCAGGAAATAACAATTCAACAATCTAGCCGATAAATTTAGGCTAATCGGCTCCGAGATAAGTTAAAACGAGCGCCATTGCCGTTGCTGAAACAGCGAAGCAAACGGCAATCGCCACCCCCAAGAGGCCGATCATAAGATTGACTCGGTTCACAAGAAAATACCTCACGTTACATGGATTTTTTGACTTGATTTATTATATCATAGTTGAACTAAATTAGGCTAGGCAAATCTCTCAGAGACAATGGGAGCGATTTAAATACAAAATGCTTTAACTAATTATCTCATCAAGTTTTTTAAACTGGAAGGATGCCCCTAAAAAATTGTATTGAGTTTAGTAAAACAGCTAACTGGTTATCATTTAACAATAAAAGCCTGAGATGTATCAGGCTTTTATTGTTAAATGATCTTTGAGTTCTTAAAAGAGCGTCATGGGAAAAATTCCGCGTTATCAACTCGAGCGTGGATCAGTTCAGAGCGGAAAAATTCACTTAACAACCTTTAGAATCTGTTTGAACTTGGTCCCATCAGCCACCTTCAGCAGTTCGAAGAGGGCCATTTCCGCGCTGGTGATCAGGGCCCCGGACTGTTTAACCCGTTCCAGACCTACAATTTTATTTTCAAGTGTCCTTGATGAAACTGCGTCGGAGACAACACTAACCTCGTAACCTTTTTCAATCAGGTCAATCGCTGTCTGATAAACGCATACGTGGCACTCAACGCCAAGAATTAGGATCTGTTTCCTGCCCGAGGCATCCAAAGCCTCCATGAATTCCTGGTTCCCACAGGAGCTAAAACTAAATTTGATAATGGGCTGAGAACCTTCCAGGCTCTGCTTGATTTCCGGAAGAGTAGGGCCAAGGCCATTAGGGTTCTGTTCAGTCCATATTACGGGAACCCCCAGGATCTTTGCGCCGCTAACTATCCGGGCAGCGCTCTTGACCAAGCTTTCCCTATCATACATTGCGCGGGTAAGCTTCTCCTGCATATCAATTACAATAAGAACAGTGTCTTCCGTTCTGAGCATGTCCATTTTTCCCTTAAGCTAAACAGCGGTAAGACCTCAATCGTTTGCCGAAGTATGTCCCGGATCCGGTCCAAGTATGTTCAAAGGAGATTTGCCTTCCCCAGGTTCTCCCGTAACGTAACCAAATTCATCGGTTATAATTTCAGCCACCCTTTTATACAGGGTTCTTAGCGGGATATGGGCCGGGCAAACTTCTGTGCACAAATTGCAATCTATGCAGCGGCCGGCCATGTGAACGGCTCTAGTTAGGTGAAACATGGGGTTTTCAGGCGGAAGATCACCCGTCTTGATCAGAGCGTCCTCTTCCAGAGTGCATACATTGCAGAAGCAGACAGGGCAGATGTCCCGGCAACCGTAACATTTGATGCACCGGTCAAATTCCGCAGTCCAATAGGCGAGTCTACCGGCAAGGTCCTTTTCCAGAATTTCTCTCACAGTGGCGTTTGATTCGGGCGCAACCTTTTCTCCTGCTACAAACTCATCAGGAAACGGTTTGCGACACTCGTGTTTTTTTGCCAGCTCTTCCGGACAAGCGATTCCAACTTTGACCAGTCGGTCTGATGAACCAAATTGATTCCATCTTTTGAGCTCGTTTAGCGCCCTTTCGTCACACCCCCGAACGAGGACCCCATAAACGCTATCGTCGTTGCAATTTTGTATAAGATGAAGGGCCAACTTGGCCATGGGATAGCGAGCGGCTCCAGGGGTATCCAAATCCCCCACAGAAAGAACATTGTCCAGTTCTTCCTCTTTTTGGAAAAGATAAGGAGTCACAACGCCGTCATCGTTTCTCAAGCCTAGAAAGCCAACAATTTTGCCACTAGCCAAAAGGCTCTTAACGTTTTCTTTTACTTGTTCAATCATCGGGTCATCCACAAAATCAGAATTATAAAGATAGTAAAATATTTCTATGAAGCTTCTTCCAGCGGAGCCGCCTTATCCAGCTTTCTGGATCTCAAGGGTGATGGGCCAAGGTTTCTAATTTTCTCGACAAATTCGGTAACGACCTTTGCAAATCTCGGTCCTTCCGCAGAAGAAACCCATTTCAGCATCAAACGCTCAGGATCTACTCCGGAAAACTCAAGGAGCTTCTTCATGAACCCCATTCTTTTTACCGTCATGTAATTACCGTACAGGTAATGGCAATCACCGATGTGTCAGCCGCCTACAAAAACGCCGTCCGCCCCTTTTTGGAAGGCCTTGAGTATTTGATGAGGCCCCACGGTCGCCGAACACAGTGTTCGAATGGTTCTAAGGTTTGGTGGGTATTGTAACCGGCTAACACCAGCTAGATCAGCGCCGGCGTAAGCGCACCAGTTACAAAGAAAGCCGACTATTTTGGGTTCAAATTGACTCTCGGGCATATTTATTCCTCAAAGTAAAAGGTGGCGACCCAATATTCTGAATCATCGCCAATCTATATGTCTTAACCTAAACCGCCATGGCCTGCTCTATTTGAGCGTAAATCTGTTGATTTGAAAATCCGTCTAGCTTGGCGCTTCCTGAAGGACAAGTCGCTGCGCATCCTCCGCAGCCCTTGCATAGAACTTTGTTCACCTGACATACACCCCTGTTCTCAATGAAATTTATAGCTCCATAAGGACAAACCTGAATACATCCCAAACAGCCGCAACAGGTTTCAGGGTTTATGTCCGCAACAATTCCGCTTGTAAAAAGGGCTTCCTTGGAAAGAATCCCCGCTGCCCTGGAAGCGGCGCCAAGACCTTGGGATATCGCCTCTCTAATAGTAGACGGGAACCTTGCATTACCGCACAAGTATACCCCATCAGTGGCAAAATCCAGAGGTTTAAGCTTCACATGACCTTCCAGGAAGAAGCCGTTCTCGTTAATCGGCACCTTAAGCATGGAGGAAATGTCAGGAGCGTCATCCTGGGCTACAAGTGGGGTCGACAGCACGAGCATGTCAACGGGGGTGACCATCTCCCGCCCCATCCTGAGATGGTAAACCGACACATTGGCGCCATCAAAAACTGGAGGGCGATTCTGGTCAAACGTTATGTAGCGAACGCCCAGTTTTTTGGATTTTCGGAAAAGTTCTTCGTTTTCTACGCCGTACATCTGCATGTCGCGATAGAAAATTGTGATTTTGGTTTCAGGCGCAGATTCCTTGATTAGTATGGCGTTTTTTACTGCGGTCATGCAGCAGATTCTGGAGCAGTAGGTTCGCTCTTTGCATCTCGAACCAACACATTGGATTATGGCAATATTCTTGGCGTCAACAGTTCCGTGTTTTAATCTGGATTCAAGTTCAATGTGAGTTAGGACCTTTTGGCCATCATAGTTGTACAATCCTTCCGGTTTAAAAGGCTGAGCGCCTATCGCCACTATCACTGCGCCGCACTTTACCTTGCTCTCAGTCTCTTTTCCCTTGATTGTAGCGACATAGTTACCAACATAACCTTCTGTTTTTGTAACTATGGATTCCGTGTGAACAGTTACCTTTGGGTGATTTTCAAGTCGCCCTACGATGTTGTCCACCAGAGTTGAAGGGGGCTCATTGGATGGAAGAATGACGTTCAGATCATTGAGAAGTCCCCCGAGCCTTTCACGCTTCTCAACCAGATCAACTTCATAACCCATGTTGGCGAGGGCCAGAGCTGCGGACATGCCGGAAACTCCACCACCTATTACCATGGCCCTGTGTGAGAGGCTAAGTTCGATCCTGCTAAGTTCCCGCAGTTTAGCCGCCTTTGCAACAGCCATTCCTATCTGAACTTTTGCTCTCTCGGTTCCGGACTCTCGTTCGCGCATATGAACCCACGAACATTGATCGCGAATGTTCGCCATTTCGAATAGATACGGATTCAAGCCACCTTCTTCACAAGCGCTCATAAAAAGAGGCTCATGAGTTCTAGGAGTGCATGACGCGACTACAACCCGATTGAGATTTTCCCGTGGAATAGCGACCTTGATCTCGTTGATACCACCTTCGGAACAAGTGTAAAGATTTTCCTGAACGAACGCCACGTTAGGTAGTGTCTTGGCGTATTCCACGAGTTCTTTCATTTCCAGATAGCCCGCTATGTTGGATCCGCAATCACAAATGAATACTCCAATGCGGATATCATCTTGAGCTGAGTTTTTCACCCTTTATCTCCCCTATACAGCAATGGGTAAACCTTCTGTCATAACCACTTCCGCAGCTCTGGCCGCAGCGCTGCTCGCTTGCGCCACCGATTCCGGTATGTCGAGCGGACCTTGGGCGCAACCACAGGAAAATATGCCTGCAACGTTGGTATCTAACGGCCTGTTCGGGTGGGTTTTTACAAAATTGTTTTCATCGAGTTCCAATCCAAGCAACTCCGCTATTTTCGAGATCCCTTTGGACGGGGAGCAGGCATTGGCCAGAATAACCATGTCCAATGTCATGCCAACAACTCGCCGTTGTTCTGTGTCCTCATAATACACGACGGGGTTCAACTCATCATCCTGGAGGATTTCCGCTACTCTTCCCCTGATGTATTTCAGACCGGAGACTTCCGCTCCCCTGACCTTATATTCCTCGAACCCTTTTCCTACTGTCCGGAGATCCATGTAGAATATGTTCGACTCAGTCTCCCGTTCATGCTCACGGGCTATTATAGCCTCTTTTATAGAGTGCATGCAGCAATAGTTGGAACAGTACTTATGGAACCTGAAATCACGGGAACCGACGCACTGAATGAAACCCAGCTTCTTGGCCGTGTGATACTTGTGGACGTGTTCCTCCAGCCATTTCGCCTCATTTTCCAGATTTGTCTTATCCTCTTCTTTCTGATCTTTCTCGGCCTTTTTTATCAATTTCGGCAATTCTTTAAGGCGTTTTTCTCCATGAATCACAGACGGCCTCGTCAAATGGCCCCTAGTGGGCCCCCCGGCGCTCAGCAGCCTTTCCATTTCCAGTGATGAGATAACATTTGGAAGCCTGCCGTAGCCGTATTCGGGTATCTGCTTTGCGTCAAAAAGCTCATATCCTGTTGACACTATGACCGAAGCCACATTCAGATCCAAAAACGATTCTTTTTGTTCATAGTCAACGGCTTTGGCCTGACAGACTTTCTGGCAGACACCGCATTTCCCACCGAGTATAACCTTGCAGTGGTCCGGGTCTATTGTGAACACAGAGGGAATACCCTGAGCGTAATCCTTGTAGATGGCTTTGCGATCATCAAGCCCGAAATTGAACTCGTTCGGAACCTTGGTAGGACATTTTTCCGCGCAGGCTCCACACGCCGTACATCTGGAAGCGTCAATATATCGTGGCTTTTGCCGAACCTTGACTTTAAAATCGCCTATTGAGCCACTGAATTCCGTGATCTCACTATAAGCCAGAACCTTAATTTTGGGATGTCGACCGACATCCAGCAATTTTGGCGAGAGAATTCATATGGTGCAGTCATTTGTTGGGAATGTCTTATCCAGCTGAGCCATTTTGCCCCCAATGCTGGGGTTTTTCTCAACCAGATAAACCTGAATTCCCATTTCACCAAGATCGAGAGCAGCCTGCATTCCCGCTATGCCGCCACCTATTATCAACACTTCCTTGGAAGCCATATTTTCACCATCCTGATTCAAGAGGTTTCTATTGAATCGCTAAAAATCAAAATTCCTTACGCCTTGATAGACTGCGCAAGTATGTCATTCAAATCCCGGATCTGAAGAGGCGTTTCCATATCTCTCAATGCGCAGCTCAAGTGAGCTCTGCATTTTGGACAGGCTGTTACCAGCGTGTCCGCTCCGACGCCTACCGCTTCTTCTATACGTTTTTTCTGTATGGACTTTGAACAGGTTGAGCAATTCATCCAGGCGCTCGTCCCGCAACACAGGCCGCTTTGCCTGTTATGTTCCATCTCCTGGAGATTAACACCGGGGATCATCTTCAGAAGTTCCCTGGGTTCTTCGAAAATTCCCGCCTGTCTTCCAAGTCTGCATGGATCATGGTAAGTCAAACGGGTTTCCAAAGGCTCGAAACTTATTTTCCCCGATTTTGCTTCCCGGCTCAATAGCTCATAAAGATGGATCGGTTCAAAACCTAGATCTCCGACCACTTCAGGATAACGCTTCTTGAAGGTCAGGTACCCCTCGGGGCATGAGAAAACGACCTGTTTACAGCCTAGGCTCCGGATCAAATCCACATTCTTTCTCGCCAGCCTTGCAAAATTTTCCGTATCACCGTTCCAAAACAAATCATGACCACAGCATCTCTCGTCGTCATGGACAACGGGATCAATGCCGATAGTGTTCAATAATTTCAAGGTTCCTTTGGGGCTGTCCATCATGTCGATGCCCCAGTCATCATGAAATTCAACGTCAAAAAATGGAGCGCAGCCTACAAAGAAATATACATCGCCGGAAGTCGATATGCGTCCAACTTCTTTGGCCCAATCAGTCTTTGACTGCTTTACGTCCATCGTCTGTAGACGCATGATAGTCTGGAAAAGGCCTCTGTGCGCTGGAGTGCCGGTTTTACCCTGACGGGTAGCCTCTTCTCTGATCAGACGGATGAATTCGGGATAATCAATCTCTGATGGGCAACGAACGCTGCATTGTCCACAGGAGAGACACGCCCAAACATTAACGTCTTCAAGGGGATTTTCTTCCTGGTCTACGAGAACCTTTTCAACCATAAGCCGTGGAGAAAAATCAGGGAAAACACGAGAAACCGGACAACTGCCGGTGCAAATACCGCAGTCCAGGCAGTAATAAGCGCCTGTACGGTCAACAATCTCCGGTAGGTTCATGCCGCAGTCTCCCTTTTTACCAAAGGATTTCTCCCGAGTTTCCGAATGTCTTCCGTGAAGGTCTTCACGGTTTCAGCGAATCTCGATCCTTCGGATGCGGAGATCCATTCCTTTCGCAGCCGTTCATCCTCTATTCCAAGGAGCTTCATCATCTTCCTGGCTTTTTCCAACACCTTCAGAGCTTTTTCATTACCTTCCAGGTAATGGCATTCCCCGATGTGTCAACCGGTTACAAGGACGCCATCCGCGCCTTTTTCAAAAGCTCTCAGAATATACGATGGGACCAACATCCCGGAACACATCAAACGGATCAAACGTATGCTTGGTGGGTATTGCATTCTGCCGACACCAGCAAGGTCCGCGCCAGCGTAGGAACACCAGTTACACGCGAAAGCGACTATCTTTGGATCAAATTCTTCAGGCATGTTTACTCCGAGAAATTACTCGATAATTTAAAATCGGTTCAGCAATATATGCGCATAGTGGCTCAGTTGACACCTCAGGCTACAGCGACATCAATCATGCGTGTAATCTGATCGTCCTTGAAATGTCGAATCGCAGCCGCTCCAGTTGGGCAGGCCACGGCGCATGCGCCGCAACCTTTGCATAAGGCCGGGTTAACTTCCGACTTGAATTCTCCGGGAGCCACTTCTTTAAGTTCCGGGGCATGGAATGGGCAGGTGTCTACACACCGACCGCAACCTCGACATAGATACGGATCTATGACAGAGACCATGCCAGGCGCCTCGACATACCCACGTGCCAGAATTAGAGACGCGTGCGACGCTGCGGCTTCAGCCTGGGCTATGGTTTCATCCAGCGGTTTCGGGTAATGAGCCAGGCCGGCTAGAAAAACACCGTCCGTAGCAAAATCAACCGGTCGCAACTTCATGTGAGCTTCGAGGAAGTAACCGTCCTCATTGGTTGAAATCTTGAAAAATTTTGCGAGGTCCTTGTTATTCTGGTTGGGAACAATGGCTGAAGCCAAGACAAGATTGTCCACTTCAAGCTTCATCATTCCGCCCATGATGAGATCTTTTAATGTGACTTTGATCTTGTTGCCAATCTCCACTTCAGGTGGAGCGTCCTGTTCATATCTGGCGAAAATCACACCCAGTCTTCTAGCCTCTTCGTAGTAGGTCTCATTCAGACCGAAGGTTCTAATGTCTCGATATAGGACGTACACCTTAGCGTCCGGATTGGCTTCTTTCAGCTCTATTGCGTCCATTACCGTATGGTTGCAGCAAACCTTGCTGCACCATGGGCGCTCTGGACTGCGCGAACCAACGCATTGGATGAAGGCGGTCACTCCTGCCTTCCAGACCTGAGGATCGCCATCTTTCATGGCTTTAGTCATGTCAAAGTGAGTACGTATTCGAGGGTCCTGACCATAGGAATAAAGGTCCGGCTTCCATTCCGAGGCCCCTGTAGCTACTACCGTAACTCCGTGATCAATGACCTCGGTTTCAGCGGCTCCATTGGAAATCTCAGTCTTGAAAGCGCCTACGAACCCGTGCACGTCTTTTATGCTGGAGTTATAGCGCACGGTAATTTTTGGGTTGTCACTGACCTGCTTGATCATGCTTTCAAGAAATGGCTGAATGTCTTCTTTCTTAAGGGTATGTGAGAGGTTCCAGGCGTTCCCACCAAGTTTTTCGGTCGCTTCGAGGAGATGGGTAGGGAAACCCTGGTCTGCAAGGTTTAGCGCCGCTGCCATGCCAGCGACTCCGCCACCAATAACGAGAGCGGATTGCACCATCGGTAATTGCTGATCTTGAACCTGCTCCAAAAGCGCTGTTCTGGCCACAGCCATTCTGATCAAATCTACGGCCTTGTCCGTCGCTTTCTCTTTCTCACTCATGTGGACCCACGAGCAATGTTCACGGATGTTGGCCATTTCGACGAGGTACTTGTTCAGGCCGGCTTCTCTGGCGGTCTCCTGAAACAGCGGAAGGTGGGTTCTGGGAGTGCAGGACGCTACTATCATCCTGTTAATATTATTTTCTTCAATAACCTTTTTGATCTGCGCTTGGGTATCCTGTGAGCATGTAAACAGGTTTTCGCCAGCATATACCACACCAGGGAGTTCACGGATCTTTTCCACAACGCCAGGCACATCTACCGTAGAGGCGATATTAATTCCACAACGACAGACGAACACTCCTATCCGAGGTTCTTGACCGGACACGTCCTTTTCGGGAGGAAGCTCTTTTTTCGATGTAAGGGTATTTCGTTGGTCAGCCAGCATTCGGATCGCCACACCAGCGGCCGCCGAAGCTTCCATGACTGTCTGCGGTATGTCTTTCGGAGCCTGGAACGCCCCTGCCACAAAAATCCCGGGACTCGACGTTTTTACAGGATCAAAGGAACCGGTAACGCAAAATTTTTCAGGGTCCAGATCAACATTCAGAATTGCGGCCGTCTCGATAGCCTTGTCTGATGGCTTTATTCCGACAGCCAGAACAACCATATCAAATGTCTCGGTATTAAGCTTTCCCTCGGAATCAAGATAGGTTATGCCCAGATCGTGAGTTACCGGGTCTTCAACGACTCGACTCACCATTGATCTGATGAAACGGACGCCGCCATCACTTTTAGCTTTTTCATAGTACTTATCGAAATCTTTTCCGTAAGCCCTTATATCCATGAAAAAGATTGTGGGCTCGATAGTTGCGTCATGCTCCCGCGCAATCACCGCCTGCTTAATGGAGGCCATGCAGCATACCGAACTGCAATGGGGCATCCCCTTTCTTCGGTCGCGCGAAGCGACACACTGTATCCAGGCAATTTTTTTCGGGTGTCGGCCATCAGATGGTCGAGTCACTATGCCGCTAAACGGACCTGATGCGCTTAAAATACGCTCCATCTCAAGATTCACGACAACATTTGGGGCTATGCCGTGGCCATATTCAGCCACCTTGGCCGTGTCGAACAGCTCATAACCAGGCGCCATAATTACAGCGCCCACTTCGAACTCTTCGATTACATCCTTTTGCTCATAATCGATAGCGCCTGCAGGACAGACCTTAGCGCATACACCGCATTTTTTCCCCTGGAAGATCCGGCAATGATCGGGATCAATCGTATAAACAGAAGGGATGCCCTGAGCGTAATCCTTATATATGGCCTTACGAATGTCATGGCCAAAGTTGTACTCATTGGGGACTTTCGTAGGACATTTCTGTGCGCAAGCCCCGCAGGAAGTGCATTTTTCAGGGTCTACAAAGCGGGCTTTCCGCCGAACTTTCACCCGGAAATCGCCAGCGGATCCTTCTATACCTTCGATGTGGCTGTAGGCGACAATTTGAATATTCGGGTTTTGCGCCAATGTCTGCAATTTGGGCGAAAATATGCACGCGGAGCAGTCATTGGTCGGAAAGGTCTTGTCGAGTTGAGCCATAACTCCGCCGATACATGGTTTCTCGTCAACCAGATAAACTCTGAACCCGGATTCAGCCAGATCCAGAGACGCCTGGACTCCACCAATTCCGCCCCCAACCGTCATTACTGCGCCAATTTTTTTGTTGCTCACCTTTAACTCCGAACTGTATCTCAAATTCTATATCTCTTGTTGAGCCAAACTGAGGTTATGATCTCTCCGAAAAATAGTTTTTAGTAAATGTTTTTACAACAGGCCTCTTTTAGCCAGGACAGGGATGGGAGAGACTAGATGTTTCTCGAACCAGCTCTTGGCCTTGGGGTCATTAAACGCCACGCCTATGAGTTCAGTAAGATATACTATAGGCATGTGGTACACTTTTCCCGCTGCCTTGGATATATCCGACTGTCTGGTGTCAAGGTTGGCCTGGCACATCGGACACATCGTCACCATTATGTCAGCGTCTACCATGAGGGCCATGTCAATAAGCTTACGGGACAGCTTGACCACCATTTCGGTCTTGGTAAGGGCCAATGAGCCTCCACAACAGTCGGTCTTGTACGGCCAGCTCAATACCTCGGCTCCGAGCGCCGTGAGTATGTGATCCATCTGTGTCGGATTCTCGGGGCTCTCAGGCTCAACCACGTCCACCGGCCTGACAGCGAGGCAACCGTAATAGGGAACTACCCTTAATCCTTCCAGTGGTCTGGTCTTCTTCTCCTTGAGAGCCTTTAGAAGCTCAGGCTTGTGGAACATGTCCATGCCGGAGATTACGTCTATTTCCCCCTTGAATGGAAACTGCCTGAGTAGCTCCTTGTCTTTTAGAATATGCTTGGAAGCCGCCCGCATACGCACATGGCAACCGGCGCATGGGGCCACGACGTCGTGACCCATTCTCTCCGCGGTCATAAGATCACGGGCGGGAAGGGCGGTCTCCAGATATGCGTCCACCATATGGGCTGACGAAGCTCCACAACATGTCCAGTCAGGGATCTCCTTTAATATGACTCCAAGCCTCTCGGCTCCGTTCCTGAAAGACTCGTCAAGCTCCTGCGCCGAGCCTTTGAGCGTACAACCAGGATAATAACTGAATTCCATAGTATTTCCTCTTTATAAGGATAAAAAGCCTACTTGATTCCCGACCTCTTGAAAACCTGCTTGACTTCACTCAAATTGCCGGTTTTCTGAGGTAATATATGCAACTTCCCTTTACGGAACATGTTCATGCCAAGCTCCATGTCTTCCATAAAGGTCTTGGTTCTAAATTTATACATTCCCACGAGGAAAAGCTCATAGACCCGACCGAAATACTTGACCGTGTCCATGAAAGTCTTGTGAAATATGGCCACCTTGGGATCGGTCAAGGTTCCCTTGTTCCTCAATACACTGTGCCTGATAGGATCAAGGAGTCCAGGCACGTCAATGCCGTTGGGGCATCTTGCCCCACAGGTGTGGCAGGTCAAACATAGCCATATACTCTTGGACTGTATAATCCTGTCCACTTCTCCCAATACGGCCAGACGAACAAGCTGATGAGGCAACAGGTCCATGTCAGGGGCCACGGGGCAGCCAGCGGAACATTTGCCACACTGGTAACACTGATTGATTATTGATACTAAATCCGCCGACATCGGCGACGCTGACTGCTTTACAGAGGAAGTTTGAGGATTCATTAGAGATTCCCGACTTAGCTAGAATTTTTAATTTTTTTGACCGGACATCGAACGGAAGGTAAGCAACCGCAATATTAAACTCGAGAAACGGGCATGTCAAGTCAAGAATCCCCAAGATTCCGCCGCATGGACAGCGCTCGTGGTGAGCATCGCTTGACCTCAATGCCCGCCGGACTGTATAGAATGTTCAACGTTTGATCCTCCGAGTTTTCGGGAGACTAAAATGAAGGTTTTCAACGTCAATAGACTAGCCAAAGAACAGGGCGGTGAATACGTCCTCGGGATGAAAGATCTGCACAGTCACGCGTGTTACATGATCTTCGGGACTCTTCCGCCAGGCGAGGACAACAGACTGGTCAAACCGGGGGAAGGCCACGAGGAGATCCTTCTGGCCGTTGATGGTCGCCTGATAATCGAAAGTGAGAAAGGCAAGTCAGTGTTGGAGTCCGGCCACGCCACTCATGTGAAGGAAGACGAGGCATTTTTTATTTCAAATCCATCTGAAAAAACTGTATTATATGTAATGGCCGGTGGGCAGTCCAGCCCCCATGATTAGAATTTACGATTGATCCAGCCGGAGAGTCCAACTCTCAAACGCCTGAGTGGTGGAATTGGTAGACACAAGGGACTTAAAATCCCTTGGGGCATGTCCCCGTGACGGTTCGACTCCGTCCTCAGGCACCACAAATCATTAGGCTTCTTAAACGTAGACCCTTATAAAACTGACTCGTGAATCAAGACATCCTTACTTTTGGTCCCATTTGAGCATTTCGAATATCTATTTTCCGGCCCTTGATACCGCTAGAATTTGGATTAAACCGTTGTCGTAAGTGAATCTATCGATGGCTCTAATAAGTTCAGAGTCGTCGATAAAACCATACCTTTAAGCAACATTTTTCTTGCGTCCCGCATGGCACATGATCTTCTGTCGAACCTCTTCATCTATCCCGCTTCTACGCGCATTGGATTTCCATGTATGACGAAGATCGTTTATACGAGGTCTTGGATCTGCCCATTTCAATTTTGCCATTGCTGATTTCCATGGATCTGATGGAGCGGGATAACCCCATTGCCCCAGACTGTCGCTATCCAGCGTCCTCACCTTACCTATACGCTCAAGCACAGGTATAAAGTCTCTATGAATCGGGACCCTTTTAAATTCAGCCTCTTTGTTTTGTGTTGAATGGAATAGAATTATGCGGGAGCGTAAATCTACATGCTTCCACTGAAGCTCAAATGCTTCGTTACGTCTCAACCCTCTAAGATATGAAATCCACCAGAAATCATGATAGCTTGCAGGAGTAGCATCCACCATCCTTAGGAAGTCCTCGTAGCTGATATACACTTCCCGTCCTGAATCCTTCTCGCTAAGTTTTTTTACAAATCTACACGGGTTGGCTTCTAATATCTGATGCTCAATTAAGACCCCAAAGATTGCACTCAAAGCCGCCGTTTCTCGATTTATAGTCGCATTCTTGACACCCTTTGAAGCCCTGAGCGTCCTGTGATTCTTGATATCAGGGGCCCAAATATCCTTCACAGGTGTGGTTTTCTCAAAAAAACGGACTAGGTGGGTAAGCTTGGATTCATATCTGATCTTACAGCTCAGTTGTAAAAATCTCTGGTCTTTGGTGTAGAGTTGGACCGCGTCCCCAAATGTGATTGCTTTAGTGGGTTTTTGAGCCTGTTTTGATCTTAACTCAGGTGGAAACTCCCACTCTTGGTTAATGACCACAATCTACATCCATTAGCCCAAGTATTAGAGAATTTTAGTCACATTTTGACTGTACACAAACTCCTTCCTTTGTGTACAGCGCTGTCTGTTTTATCTGCTTTTACTCTTGACATTCACATAAATCCGGGCTATCTGATATGACAGTTATATTATTGAGAGGTCATCATTCATGGATAGAGCTGTCATCTACGCTAGAGTTTTACGGAGGACCAAGCTCAACATGGTGTTAGCCTGGACGCCCAGGTAAATAGATGCCTGGAATATGTGTCATCGCAAGATTATGAATTGCTTGATACCACCATTGACGCCGGTATTAGCGTAAAATCAACTGACAGACCTGGACTTCAACGTGTTCTGAATCTGGTAAGCAAGAAGAAGACTCAACACGTTGTTACTCTGAAGCTGCAGAGATTATCCAGACGGAAAATAGATGCGCTTAACCTTTTAGAAACATTGACGAAGAAAAATGTGAAGCTCCATCTGGTCACTGAAAATGGTTCTGTCAATTCTGACAATGCTGATGATGAATTCATGCTAACTTTGAAGGCTGACTTCGCCCAGTTAGAACGAAAGAAAATAATTGAAAGGACTAAGTCTGCGCTGGACAGGAAGCGTCAGCTTGGAGAAAGAATTTCTCTTAATGCTCCATACGGTCACATGTTCATGGATGGTAAAATTGTAGATAATCCTGATGAACAGAGAGTTATCAGGAAGATTTATGACTTTCACTCTCAAGGTGACAGTCTCCGTAGCATAGCTAAAAAATTAGCATGTCGGAAGATATTCAATAGAAACAATGAGCCATTCGCTGTAACATCCATCCACCGAATCCTCAAAAAGTCCGCATAATCCCTACCATCTGTCACTGCTCTTGTTTGGCTGGAGGTTACTCAATGAAAAAAAAGAAAAAGAAGAAACATTCAGTCACAGAAACAGAGGAGTTCAAGGAGTTAGCTAGAGAACTCAGGAAACAGGTTCCAGATAAAAAGAAACGTTTACAGGAAATGCTTGATGAAATAATTCAAGACAAGACTGACAAAACAGAAGAGAAGTAAAAAATGACTAAAAAGCCGTCTAATATCAAACGTGAATCACGTTCCAAGAAAGAACGATACGTAACCGCTAAAGAATTAAATGAAGCCCTGGATGCCCTTAAAGTATTAATTCTGTCAAAGCAGAAAGGACAGTTATCATCTTCATCATTGGAAGACGCTCCAAGACCCAGAATTTTCCATAAAAAGAAAGAAGGAAAACGAGAAAAACTGGCTACCACCATTGATGCGGCATTGTTTGAACTCGTAAAATTGCGCCAGCAGCAGGGACAGCAGCTATCACATATCTTGGATTCAGCGTTATGGAATTACTTTGGTAGGCCTAAAATGTCATTTGAAGAAGATCCTGAAGATTCAAGAAAAGGTGGCTGAGAACAGCGATAACCGGAATGGGTCAACCACAGGTTTGCCGCTCTACAAGCTTATCAGTTCGAGTTTCCGGGTTGTACTCATAGGAGTTTAAAGTGAGTCTGATTAAATGCCCGGACTGCGGCAAGGATGTATCCACTCGGGAGCCATCATGCCCCCATTGCGGCAGACCCCTTACGGCTGAAGAAATTGAAGTAGCCACAGAACTCACCGGCAAGGGATATAAGCTGTACGTTGTTTTAAGTGTACTTGTTTGTTCTTTAGGTTGGATTTTATTATTCTCCGGGGATGAATCAAGCGCACACACTGGTCGTTACTTTATTGTAATAGGCTTGATAGGGTACATAGGGACTAAGATTTTAATTTGGCGGGAACATGACTAGGTTTGTCACCATTAACTGTAAGCTGCTCTAAACGAGTCATGGCTATGGGGAATATAAGGAGGTCGAACCCTCGCAAATAGAGTGCATAAGGGCCACACTCGTCCGTTACCTCCACTGTAACCTATAAACCGGACAGTTTGTTAGCTGTATTCGCTCAATTAATGACATCGTAGACAAGTTTGGGCTCATAAGCTAGCATCTGAGTTTTGCGGCTTTGAAACAGATCTGGTGAGATCACCATGGAGAATGAGCTGTTGAGAGTGAGGATCGACAAACAGGGCCCTTTAAGCAAGGGGAGGTCGCGATTATGAGCCAAGCGGTCTCTCCAGCCACGAAAAGGCGCTATGGGGTCAAGATGGCCTATTCTATCCTGGGCTGGTCCCGTTCTTCATTTTATTCTTGTCAGACTCAAAAAGTCAGACAGGTCTCAAGACGCGGCCCGAAGCCGAGGTTCTCCGATGCGGAGATATTGGAATTCATCAACAAGGATCTTGGCCGAACTCCTTTCAAGGGTGAAGGACACCGCAAGGTGTGCGCTCGTTTGAGAGTGCTGGACGAAGTTAGAGTTAGCCGCAAAAGAGTTCGAGAATTATGCGGGACACTAAACTGCTCTCACCGTTTCGGGGTCGACAACGCCAGATTAAGACTCATGAAGGCCGGATAGTGACGGAGGCTCCCAACGTTATGTGGGCCGTTGATGGGAGTCAGATATTGACCGTAAACGATGGCCATGTTTGGCTATTCGTGGCGGTGGAGCATTTCAACTCGGAGTGTGTCGGCTGGCATGTGTCCAAACCAGGGACAAGAATCCAGGCCCTGGAGCTGGTCGCTATGGGGCTAACCGAGGTGTTTGGTGGAGTAGGTCCGGATGTGGCCAGGGGGCTTGAATTGAGGATGGATCATGGCTCACAATATCTCTCCAACCATTTTCAAAACCAGATCAAGTTCTGGGGTATCGCCCCTAGTTTCGCATTTGTGTCTCAGCCTCAGACCAATGGCGTTGTGGAGAGATTTTTCAGGACATTAAAGGAACAGATCATTCATGGCAGGATATTGACCGACATCAATCAGGTCAGAGAGGCCGTGGCAGGGTTTATAGAAACCTACAACAATTATTGGCGACTAGAAAGGTTGGGATTCATGAGCCCTTGAATTCATTCTGACTCAGAGCAAATTTGACTGGTGGAGGAATTTGCTATTGCCTGACTATTTTGAGATCACACCCTGTCTCGCTGTTCCTGTCACTATTGCGCCATGGGTCAGTTCACACATCTTTGAAGACCAATTGCTCGTATTTTCCGAACAGAGCCAGACCATTTTTGAACTTAATCCTTCGGCAGCGTTCATTTGGCTTTGTTGTGAAAAAGGAATGGCCCTAGCTGCCATAGCGAGGGAAATGTGTGAAGCGTTCAGCGTCAGCGCCATGACGGCTGAATCCGACTTGAAGGCAGTTGTCAGTCAGTGGATGTCGATGGAACTTCTTGAAAAAGGGCCGGGTGAGGAAATTGTCCCTCTGGTCATACAGGAAACAGAGGCATCAGAAAATAACCCACTGGTGGGCCAGCGCTATGACCTAGAGTTAGCCCTTTACAAAAGTTTTTGCCTGCGTCTTGCCGGCTTCGATTTTCTTATGCGTTTTTCTCATCAAGAAATTGAAGAATTAGTCACACCTGTTTTTTCTCATCTGGCATGCTCCTTTATTAACCAACCAATAACGTTCGATATCGTCAAGATAGACAATCACTTCTTGATAGTTAATGATGCCTTAATCGTTGATGTATTCTCAAACTCAGCGGAAATTGGCCCAAGGTTGAGTTATCATGTGGTTGATTCAGCTTACCGGAAAATCGATTTTCTTATAGCTATCCACGCTGCCGCTCTGAGTCTTGGGAATGGTTGCGTGGTGTTCCCTGGTAATTGCGGAGTTGGCAAGACAACTCTTTCGGCTGCCTTGATCAAAGATGGATTCAAATACTTCACTGACGACACGGCTATTCTTGATCGTAAAACACGCAGTGTCGTAGCTGTTCCGGTAAGCTTGAGAATTAAAGAGGGTTCGTGGGAAACAGTTGAAAAAATGTTCCAGGAATCGTTCGCTGTTACTGTTCATGGATCCAGTGATGGTCGCAAAATTAGATACCTTGGACCACCTGAAGACAGTCTGACTGACGGCAAGGTAGCCGGTGACTTTGTCAAGGCGCTAGTATTTCCAAAATATTTCCCCGAATGCACAACATCTATTCACCCCATTTCCAGGTTAGATGCAATCCATCGTCTTCAGGAATGTGGTTATGATGTTGGAGCATGCCTGAACAAAGCAAAGGTTGTTGAACTGTTGGACTGGATCAAGGATGTTGATTGTTATGAAATGAGTATCGGTTCGTTGTCTGAGGCTCCATCCATCGTTAGGAGGCTTCTGGATTGAATGCAAGTCTCCACAGCTTTTTAGTTCTGTGTCAATTCCTTGCTGTGGACCAAGGCCCAGAAACTATCGAAAGATTACGTCATGAGATCAAGATGGACGCTGTCGATTGGGAATCTATAGTTCAAGTTGCCAACCAACAGCTTGTGAGCCCAGCTCTCTGGGTCTCTCTTATGAATAAAGGCCTTGATGAGGATTTGCCTGATGAGCTTAAGTGTTATTTGTCAGGGTTACACAACCTGAACCTTCAGAGAAACATCCTGATCAAACAACAAGCGGAAGAGATCATAAGAAGCTTTAACGAGATTGGAATTGAGCCGATATTGCTCAAAGGGGCAGCCCTTCTATTTACCAAGGCTTTCACTGATCCTGGAACCCGCATTATGGAAGATCTCGACATCATGGTATTGGGAATAGATGTTAAGCAGTCATGGAAAACACTTTCGACCCTTGGATATAGGACCTGTGATCCTAATGAGCAGGTTGACGAGCGGAGCCATCATTTACCTGCTATGATACGTGACGGTGACCCCGCAGCCATAGAACTGCACACGCAACTTTTCGACTGGTATGATCGCATAGTGGTCCTGACAGCAGCAGATTGCTTCAAAGAGGCTGCGACAATCAAGGCAAAATGTCTGTCTTATAAGGTTTTATCTCTTCCCCATTTCATTATTCACAACATACTCCACATTGAAGTGCATCATCTGCATTTTTATTCCGGAAAGATATCACTCAGACAGTTGCTGGATTTTGCTGTTATATCCAATACTCAGTCACATGCTATCGATTGGAAGTCAATAGAAGATAGAATGCAAGAACACGGTATCAGTCACATTTACAGGTCTTATCTCCACATGGCTGTTTCTTTACTCAATGCCACGGTTCCTTGCGCCTTCGGCACTACAATAGGCGGTAAAATTCACCTTAAGAGGCGTTTCCTGGTTTATGGATCAAATCGTTTACAGGGCCTGTCCTGGTGGTGCACAGATCCTGTAAGATTATGTCAAATTGTGAAACGAAATCTGACTATTGAGAGGCTGAAAACACTGTCCGGTTATTCGGGTGGGGTAGAGGGCTTGAACAAAGATAGGCTGAAATATTTGTGTTACCTAGTTAGGAAATATGTGTTAAACAGGAAATGATATTCTGGACATAACTGACAAAAGCCCATCATAAATACCGCTAATTAACTGAGGGGAGACAAATACGATGATAGATGAAGACGAGACACCAGGAAGTGAAGTAGAAATTAATCCGCCAGAAGTGTCAGATGAGCGCAGGGAGTTTTTGAAGAAATGTGGAAAATTTGCTGCATATACGGCCCCTGCGATAGCCACTTTACTGTTATTTGACAAAAAGGCGCACGCCCAACCAGGCTCTACGCCTGTCCAATAAATTACGCAAGAAGTCGTTCGAGGAATTGTTCCGAAAAGAGAGGGGAGCGGGCCTCGTTAATAAGTTGTAAGTTTTAGTTTTGGTCAAATACCCTTGATATTGGTTTTCAATGATCCGCCCCGTTTGAATAAGAGTTCAAACAGTCTATTATTCCCCATTGCCTGTCCTGTCTCCGAAATAGTAAATAAGGGGATGAAGTTGACGAACATGATTGCGGCATGAGCGAGCATCTCACCATTGCCCTTATATATTATCTCCTGGAAAATACCTATGATATCCCTGTTGTTCCATAATCCTTCAATGGAATATTCGAGGATGGACATAAACAAAGCAAGAATGCTCATGGCAAATGCCTTGTATATTATTTTTACTATCAATGGTCTCTTACTAAATCTTTCACCGAGACGAAGAAAATCTCCCAGTAAAATTATCTTGGCTAACACCATCGATTCTAAGAAACTGTATCCCCAATGGAAATAACTGATGTGATATTCCGTAAGAATCATTCTCTTGTATATTTTTAAACCAGCCAAGACCATGGCAATATAGACAGTGAGCAAAATATACTTCTTTGTCTCTTCATAAAATTCAGTTTTCAGTTCAGCCTTTTTGACATTCGCTATTTTCATCAAAATACTCCCAAACGACTACTCCCTATAATCTTCAAATATAATTGTCACCGAGCGCTCTTTCAATTTTTTATAATGATTATTCATTGGGTTCCTATTGAACTAAATATTGTTTCAAGTTTGAGACTTGACCATTTGAAAAATATTATGCTATAAATTGAGTAGTATTAAATACAACATAAATTTAAATAGTTGGATATTATACATACTATATGTAAGAAATATTTATATACTAATTTATTAACAACTATTGACAACATCCTAGTAATATGTTTTTTACCTGCCAGATTAAAAACCCCTAATCCTTACTTTAGCCCGTCAACCAACGGGCCATTTTTTTGTGGTCTATGGAGTTAAAATGAAAAGATTACCTCTAAATGCTGATTTAAGCAGTCTGAATAATACTGAAAGTAGGATAGTTAAAATATGTATGGGCAAATCTTGTCTTCATGATATGGAGACCTGTCCGTGTAGCAGCCGTAAAGACTCATCAAAATATTGTGAGTATTATAGCCAGATGGTTAAGGTATACGCCAAAATTCGTCAGCCAGATTTATTTACGAGTATTGAGAATGTGGCGTAGTGGAACTTCTAACAATTCCACTGGGAGCATTGATATCCGAGGTACGTGACATGAACGTTGATGGGACAATCAGGAAATTCGAAACCTTTGTCAGTTATGTTCTCATGATTATGATGGGCATCGTAATATTGCTGACGCTTCTGGATGTTGGCAAGCTAATTATCAAAGATGTTATTACCCCGCCGTATATGTTTCTTGAATCCAGCGAACTTCTCGATTTGTTCGGTATGTCGTTATTGGTCCTTATTGGCTTGGAATTGATGGAGACGATTTACTCATTCCATGAAAGACGAGTAATAAGAGCTGAAATTATAATAATTGTAGCCATAATCGCCTTAGCTAGAAAAATAATAATTCTTGACCATAGCAAACTTTCCAGCCTGACTTACCTTGACATTGGTGTCCTGATATTGGCTTTGGCTGCTGCTTATTTTTTGTTGAATCTTGTCAAAGAAAAATGTCCACTTAATAATTTTATGAAACAGAGTCCTCAGGATGAACGAGGGGTCAAATGAAATTGCTGGTGACAATGAGAAAACTCAACAATTTATGTCAGCGGACTACCACGATATCGTAATTCCAATATCGCCTGAACTGGCTGTGAATGGAGTGTGAATGGAGCAGTGGTGATATTATCTTTCCCATGAGTCTCCTATGCCACTCAATAGGAAACTCTTCAGTTATTGGACTGACCTTACCGCAACCGTGACACCTAAAGCAAAATATGGATAGGGTTTCCTTGGAGCTAATCAGAGGGCTCTCCTAAGCTCAAACAAAGACCCTCCACAGTTGATACATGTATGGTTTAAGGGACCCATGGCGTTTACTACTAAGCTCCTAGCGTCGTCATGCAAGTCAATTCGGTCCAAGTAAACTCTCGTCATTTTACTAATCCACAGATGCGTATCCATTGAAGTCTTTTTCAGACTCTACTATTGCACAACGACACAATAGCTAAGGATAGCTGCTGTTACTATATTTAGTTACTATATACTTTCGATTATATAATATAAAACATCTTAACAACATATTGATAAATAACTATTTAAACTGTCGCGACAAACCAAACGCAGTCCTTGCTTTGGCCCGTTTAACCAACGGGTCAAGCTTTTTCTGGGGACTAAAAGAATATCGTTCCATCAATCCCCAAGTATTTCCGCTCACTCCAAGCCTTTGCGCCATCCTATTGTTCAAACAAGCCTATCCAAACAGCGATAAGACGCAGTTAATTTTCAGATTTGATAAAAAGATTCATCAAATTCCCGTTTGTTATCGTATTTCTTCATAAAAACGGCTGGGAATTTGTCAAGATTCATCAATAACTCCGGGTTTAGTTCTACTCCACTCTGATTAAAGGCCTCGATTATTTTCTTGGGATCTGGAGGACATGTCTTCACAAAGATAGCGTCTTTAAGGTCAGGGTTCCCCTTGTTGGCTTCAAAAAGGCATTTTCCAATAAGCACAGATCTTTTCCCTGGGGTTGGCTTCATCAGTTTACCAGTCAAAACTTCAACATCGGGCCAAGGAGATCCTTTCCAGGACATTGCTATTGAAGTCAATACAGCCCCAGTCAGCGCGGAACAATAAGTGCAAAGGCTTGAGTCATATTTAGGGTAAGTTATTCCTGAAATGCCCTTCTTGGCCATGGGCAAGGGAAGAGAATTGTCTTCCGTATAAGGGAATGTGTGATCGTGAAACGAAATAACTGATTCAAGATCCAATCCACGAATTTCGATATCACTCAAATCCATGGGTCTCGAATAGTGGTTCGCCGCGTGAACGAGATGGGGGACTTGTTCAGGAGAATGTCCTAGTATTGTGGATCCCACAAAATCGGCGGATAAGATATCCCAAGATGCTATAAGAAGATCACTTCTCCTGGCTTTCCCATCAAACGCAGGGCCCCTTTCATTCGAATAGATCCCATCGATAATTGTCAGTACATTTGGAAATTTCTGACTCAGTTTTGATACATAGAAATGCAGATCGCAATTTCCATCGACATTGTGGCATTTTTTTCGTGAATTTATGTCAATAGTTCCTTTAAGGTTCTTAATTCCCAAGCTTACTACGGTCTGGGCGTGTGTTTTAGGTACAGGGAGGTCAACCACAAGATCGCAATTGAGGATATCTGTGTTGAAATTCAGGGTTACCCCGTCACCCAAATCCACCTTTTGGAATGGACGGTCAAAAATACTGACGCATTTGATTCCGTATTGTTTTTCTAACGATCTGTACCCAAGGGACCTATAGGCGTCTTCCTGAGTTTCCTTATCTTTAGGATCAAGGACTACCGTCCCTTCACCTATAGTGATATCTTTCAATCCGTGGCCGACCAGGAGCTTCACTACGTCCGCAACGACCCTGGAAGTCGTTATTACACCCCATTTTGGGAACGTAATCGATTTACCCCAAAATACGATATTGGGTTTAATGAAAACCTTAGCTGTTTTAGGGACTCGGCTCAGACCACCGGCCAAGTCCACGACTTCTCTGACGGAATCACCAGGAGCGGTATATCGGGATACTCCAACTACATGTTTTTCCATTCATTTCCTCTCAATTTTAGGCGACAACGCCTAGTTTCGTGATGATAACCGACCATGAAGTCAGTCTGTGAAAAATTTCTCATCAAAGTTAACGATCAAACAATCATTTTAAGAAAGACGATTTTAAAACCCCCTGTTTTAGGGAGTTCGTAATGATAGAAATATTTCATAAAAGGTTACATGTTTTACCTGGATTCTTTACCAAAAAAAGTAACAAATCTCCTTCTCCTAATCAACTCTGGTATAGGCGTGGCTGAGCACTACGCCTCGGTGGGTGCGGGAACGGATAAGGTAACGGTCGCCTTTATCCTCCCATCCCTCTGTAACAAGAGTGTCACCGGGATAGACCACTCCCGAGAAACGGGCCTTGAACTCCTTAAAGCGTGCAGCGTCTCCATCACAGGCGCTGCGGAGAATGGCTCGGGTCGCGTAGCCGTAGGTGCAGAGACCATGCAGGATGGGTCGGGGAAAACCTCCCATCTTGGCAAAATGTGGGTCCAGATGCAGAGGGTTGAAGTCACCGTTCAGCCGATAGAGCGCCGCTTGGTTTTCCGGGATCTGATATGAGATCGCAAAATTAGGCTTAACTCCATCGGGAGGTCCAAGCGCTTCGGCTTTGGGTTCTGGATCCCCACCGAAGCCTCCTGCTCCAACATAGAAAACCCCATGCTCCGCTTCGGCCAAAAGCTCATCCGTTCCAGTCATGACCTTCAGTCTCCAGACAATCAGGGCTCCTTTGACTTTGTCATAAATATTTGTGATTTCTCCTTCAACGAAGGCGTTCCCTTCAGGCGGAATCGCTCGATGAAGTTTTACCGATTCTTCTCCATGAATAAATCTGGAAAAGTCGACCTTGACATCCTTGAAGAGTTCAGCAAACACTTTAGTACCCATGACGGTGGCGAAGCTCGGAAAGACCTTTAGCCCGCCTTCGGCATTCTCGTAAATGAACTGGAGTTCGTCTGTCTGCGCCCCGATACTCAGCGCATATAGCACAACATCTTTCCACGTATATTTGAGTGGGACCGGGCCGTATTTCTTACCGATTAGGGCCAAATCAATCATGCATACCTCCTCACTTCCATCAACATCCTGAAATGCTCTGCCCAAAAAAAGTGGCATTCGCGATTTATAGAATCGGCTGAATGTGAACACAGTGGCCGGAAATTTATTTTGCAATCACGCTAGCCGGTAGCTTCCTGGTTAGGATGTCTACCGCCTCTTCCACCATCTCCTCCAGAACCTGCCGTGCGGGCTTAATATCGTGGATTAGTCCGGATACCTGCCCGGCGAGACCACCCACATAGTCGGTCTTGTCGGTCTCGATGAAGCCCCAAAGGAGCGCAGAAGAAATTAGGACCTGAGTAGGAAAGGGGAGAGGATCAAGACCCGATGCGTCCCACAACCTGTGATACTCATTCAAGCTCGCTCGTAAGGTCTTACCGGAATAAGCAGTGCTGACACGGGTATCCTCATCGGTTGAATTCAGAATTCGTTGCTTGTTGACGTCCAATGCGCCTCCTTCATCACTTGCCAGAAAACGCGTACCAACCCAAACGCCAATGCAGCCCATGGCCAATGAGGCCGCAAGGCCGCGGCCGTCTCCGATGCCGCCGGCGGCCAAAACCGGTACTGGCGCAGCAGCGTCGATGGCCTGAGGGAGCAGGGCCATTGTCCCAATCCTTCCCGTGTGGCCTCCCCCTTCATGTCCCTGGGCTACAATGAGATCCACGTCTGATTGAGCCATGCGGCGGGCATTTTTTGAATTGCCGGTAATCCCTAGCACCTTCATTCCTGCTGCATGAGCTTCCTCCACCATGAATCCGGGATTTCCGAGACCTGCGCAAAAGAGAGGGACTCGTTCTTCTATACAAACTTGGATGGACTCCTTGGGACGGTTGGTGGTGGTGTCCAACTTTATCATGACGTCCACATCAGGGAGTCCCATCTCAGCCCTCACTTTCTCTATCCACTCCCTGTGTGACTCGGGAAGCTTCTTCAGCACCTCACTGAGTGGAAGTTCTTTTGCGCCACCGCCCGCCGGAAGGGCCACGCTCTTGGGCAGCAGTAGATCAACTCCAAACGGCTTGTCTGTCTGCGTCTTAATCTCCCGTATGGCATCGCGGAGTTCCTCCACCGAAAAGCCACTTCCCCCAAGGACCCCAAGCCCTCCAGCCTCTGAGACAGCCACAACCAGTTCCACAGGAGCGCCCGTCTTTTCACCTATCAGCGTGGGGCCCATTCCTGCGCTTAGGATTGGATATTCGATTCCCAACATGTCGCAAAGCTTTGTTTGCAGTGTTCTTTTTCCCATTATTGTCTCCTTCCACCAGAACAAAAAGCGTCTCGGATAAAGTCCAGTATTCCTCCTGCGCGGCTAAACTCGGAGCCGTCAAGCGTCGGGATTACATCGGTCTGTAGAATAGCATTCAGTTCCTAAGAAAATCTAGTTATAATTCGCTCTGATCGCTATCTGGTTATCGGCACAATCAATTGGCTGGCTAGCTGACGGTATCGCCATAGGATTCCTAAGTTTTGTTGACTCCCCGCGGCGCTAACTTGGTCTGTTTCTTTGACCGAAAACCTCTTCTGAAGCCACTATGTCTCCAATCACACGAAATCCGCTTTCCTCTGTCTGGAAAGAACTCAATATGGATTCGAAAGCCCCTTTGTACCAATCTAACCTCGACTGATTCACCGTTCAGCCATCGTCCAAGAATGTTATTCGGATAAAAAAATATTTACAGTGCTATTAACATGGTGTTAGACTAATTTTGTCAAGATCGGGAGAGGATTTATCTCACCATTTCATCGTCAATGAACAGGATTCAGATTCCATGCAGTCAGTCAGCGGTAATGTGAGCGATGATGTTGAGCCAAGCCGGCAAAATGGCTCTGCCTCGGCGACAAAATGGAAGATCCTGGCGGCAGCGGAAGAAGTGATGTCGGAGAAGGGCTTTGCCTCCTCATCCATTTCTGAGATCGCTCGTAAAGCTAATGTGACCGATTCAGTAATTTACCAGTATTTTAAAGGCAAGCAACATCTTCTCTTCTCGGTGCCCGGCGAAAAATTGAAAAACCAGTTGGTTTTGTTGAAAGAGCATCTGGCAGGAATGCGTGACGTGCAGAGCCAACTGCAAAAAGTCATGTGGTTGCAGCTCCGATACCATGACGCCCACCGTGGTTATGCGCGGTTGCTGCTTTTAGAATGCCGATCCTTTGAGGCGTTTTATTCCAGTCCTGCGTATGAGATCCTGCGCGAATACACCCGTATAGTGTCTTCAATATTAGCTAGGGGAGTTAAAGAAGGAAGATTTCGCTCTGATGTCCCTATTCGGCTCATGCGTGATGCGATTCTAGGGACCCTGGACATGGTAACCATCAGCAATCTGACAATCGGCGAAGGGGAGTCGGGCGAGTCGGATTTCGAAGATGTCGTGGATCTGGTGGATTCCATGATCGTCGCGAATAGTCCGCTGGAAGGGGCGCGAATAAACCGTTTGGACGCCATATTTGACGCGGCGAAAAAAGTCTTTGCAGAGAAAGATTTTGCCAAGGCGACCATATCCGAGATTGCCAGTCTGGCGGGCGTAGCTGATGGGACAATTTACGAGTATTTCCAAAGCAAGGAAGATATTCTTCTTTCTATAGCCAAAAACCGACTCGGCTCCTATCTGGAGAAGGTCGCCGGCGCATTCGATATCAAGAGCCCGGATCGCAAGCTTCGCAGACTGATCAAGTCACCATTTTTCCAGTTTCTTGAGTGATCAAGAGTTCCTGAAAGTGTTTCTTCTGCGACTCCATGTCACTGAGAGGTTCTACACGTCCGAGGCCTTTGAAGTATTCCGCAACTACTGCAGATTAATCGAGGACGTTGTAGAGGAGGGGAAAGCCGCCGGTGTTTTTCGCGACACGGTCAATTCCAGAGTTTTCCGCAACATGTTTCTCGGCGCCTTTGGCCATATGTCTATGCGATGGCTAATATTACGTGAACCGGCTCATGTGGACAGGATGGAGGAGATTGAGCAAGTAACCGAGCTTCTCACATCAGCGGTTATGGACAGCCCTTCTCATGGACGGGCTCAATAAGAATGGCAAGGGAGTTGTACTGCCGAGAACAACAGATGCCGGCGATCGGGCCCGGCGAAAGGAGTGGATGAGGATGAAAACTGACTTCAATCATGTGAGAGTAGAAATTCAGGATGGCGTGGCAGCGCTCTTCATAAACAACCCACCGGTAAACCAGCTCTCGAAGGCCTTCGTAAAGGAATTGGCCGAAGCTATTTTCAGCGGCCTCCAGGACTCGGACGTAAAAGGAATCGTTCTGACTGGAACAGGAAAGAATTTCATAGCAGGCGCGGACCTCACGGAAATTTATAAATTCAAGGGAAAAGAGCCCTCGGCGCCCAGAGTGGAAACCATGTCGGATTTTTTAAACCAAATCGAGACGGGGCCAAAACCTGTAATAGCGGCAATTAACGGCAATGCGCTCGGAGGAGGGCTTGAGATTGCCATGGCATGTCATTACCGGGTAGCCTCCACGGGTGTCCAGCTTGGGCAACCTGAGGTCAAGGTAGGGCTTATCCCTGGAGCCGGAGGAACTCAACGCTTACCGAGACTCATAGGTCTGCCCAACGCATTGGAAATGATGACTACCGGCAATCCAATCACCGCCGAAAAGGGGTTTGACAGACGACTCATCGACGAAATAGCTGAACCTCAAGATTTAATGAACGTGGCTATTGGCGCAGTCCGTAAGTTTGTATCAGGATCCTTGTCGCTTAATAACAGGCGGACAGCGCAATCGAAACAATCGACTTCCAAGCGCCAGTGAACTAAAAGCTGTCGCCGACGGCGCAAAGTTTATGGCCATGACCAAAGCAAAAGGCTATCTTGCGCCATTTAAAGTTATTGAAGCTGTAGAAAGAGGCCTCACCTTTGACATTGAAGCCGATATCCGACGAGAGGGAGAGCTTTTTGTCGAATGCGCTACCTCGGATGTGGCCAAAAACCTCATCGGCGTATTTTTCAATACCAGGGCTGCCGGTCGGCTCCCGCGAATTGAAGGTATTAAACCGGCTCCGATTCAAAAGGCTGTGATGCTTGGTGGCGGAGTCATGGGTTCAGGGATCGTCAACCTTTTGCTCAAAGGCGGTTTCGAGACAGTTCTGTGGGACATCAACCAGGAGGCTCTGGATAGAGGCGTCTTGTCCATTAGGAAAACCTTCGATTATCCCATCAAGCAGAAAAAAATGACCCAGGATGATCTGGAGTTAATGCTGAAAAAGCAGTTCAAAGCGACAACATCTCTAGAGGAAGCGAAAGACGCTGACCTGATCATCGAAGCCGTGCTCGAGGATATGAATGTCAAACAGGGCCTGTGGAAGAAGCTCGAAAAGATCTGCGGACCAGACTCTATATTTGCCACGAATACCTCTGCTTTGCCGATTACCGAGATAGCTTCAGCGCTCAATCACCCAGGGCGAATGATCGGCCTGCATTTCTTCAATCCGGCTCACCGCATGCAACTCTTGGAGATCATTTGCGCCAAGAAAACGTCAGACGAAACATTGGCGACTTGTGTGGCGTTCGCTCGAAAGATCAAAAAAATTCCTGTCGTGGTAAATGACGCTCCTGGGTTTTATGTTTCCAGACAACTCGGCGGGCTTTTTGGTGGGTCCGTATATTTGGTCGCCGATGGAGTAAATGGGAACCAAATAGAAAGGGCTATGAAAGATTTCGGGATGCCGATGGGACCGGCGGAGCTTGCCGATCTTACCGGCATAGACATCAACCATCACGTTAACAAGACGTTCGAGCGAGAGTTGGGTGAAAGATATATGGTCCATCCTCTTACGGAATTAATTTATCAAACCGGGTGTTACGGACGAAAGACCGGGGCCGGATATATGGACTACAGTGGGGCCAAACCCGTGCCCAACAAAAAAGTCGAAGACGTCATCCAAGGCTATCTGACTGAAAACGCCGTCTCTCCCAAGAAACTTTCCGATCGGGATATCGTTGACGCTATGCTCGCCCTCGCAATAAATGAGGCTGCGTTTATGATCGAACAAGGAGTTTGCGACAGGCCGCAAGACATGGATCTGGCCATGATCTACGGTACCGGATTTCCTCCGTACAGGGGCGGTATATTGCGGTATGCAGACAAGTGGGGCGTTGCCAACGTGCACAGCAAACTGGTTGAACTCGAGAAGCAGTACGGATCGCGATTCCAACCGGCGAATCTCCTAAAAGAAATGGCCAAATCCGGTAAGACCTTTTATCCGGCCTAACGGAGGACCCTATGGCCGAAAAATTTGTCAGTAAGCGGAATCTGGATTTCCTGCTTTACGAAGTGCATGGGGTGGAACGGCTTTCCCAATTGCCTTATTTTAGTGACCATAATCGTGAAACCTACGACCTTGTGGTGGATACAGCTCTGAAATTGGCTCGTAACTTGCTGTACCCATACTTGCGGGAAATGGACGAAAAGGCTCCAGTGCTGGAAGATGGCCAGGTGAAGGTCCACCCTGTGGTCAAAACCATGATGAAAGAATGGGGAGATGGAGGTTGGATCTCTTCGTCCAATCCGTACGACGTGGGGGGCCAGCAACTGCCTGTCACCGTACACATGGCCTGCAACTACGTGTTTGCAGCGGCCAATTTCCCCGCCACCGGTTATTTGGGCTTGACCACTGGCGCTGCGCACCTAATCCTATCTTTCGGCGCCAATGATCTGATAGAAAACTACACTCCCCGGATGCTGGCGGGTGAGTGGCAGGGGACAATGGCTCTTACCGAACCTCAAGCCGGTAGCTCTCTTTCAGACATCACTTCGCGAGCGGAGCCTACGGACCAGGGATATTACAAGATCCGAGGGCAAAAAATATTTATCTCTGCTGGCGACCATGACGGTGTGGAAAACGTCGTCCACATGATGCTGGCTAAAATCAAAGGCGCTCCGCTTGGCGTCAAAGGTATTTCTCTCTTTCTCGTCCCCAAGAAGAGGCTTAAGAGTGACGGAACGTTGGAGCCGAACGACGTGACCGTGGCTACGGTCTATCACAAACTGGGCTATCGGGGTTGTCCGATTACGCAGCTCAGTATGGGGGAGGATGACGACTGTCGAGGATATCTGATAGGCGAAGCACACAAAGGTCTCTCTTACATGTTTCAGATGATGAACGAGGCACGCATAGGTGTCGGTATGCAAGCCACTGCAATTGCTTCAGCAGCCTACTACGCGTCTTTGGAATATGCCAGGGAGAGGTCGCAGGGCCGCAGGCTATCCATCAAGGACCCGACGCTCCCCCAGATCCCTATCATTGAACACTCAGATATCAGGAGAATGCTGCTCTTTCAAAGGGCGGTGACAGAAGGCTCACTGTCTATAATTATGCAGTGCGCCATGTACGCTGATTTGACGAAAACGGAGGATGCGGGTCAAAAGGAACGGTACGAACTGTTACTTGATTTGCTCACGCCTGTCGCAAAGAGTTATCCTTCTGAGAATGGAATTGTCTCGGTAAGTCAGGGGCTCCAGATATTCGGGGGCTATGGATACTGCCAGGAATTCCCTATGGAGCAATACTACCGCGACATCAGGATACATCCCATTCACGAGGGTACCACCGGAATTCAGGCTCTGGACCTGCTCGGGCGGAAGGTGGTCATGAAGAACGGCCAGGCCTTGCGGATCTATTTTGAGGAGGCGCAGGCCACCATACAGGGCGCCACCACATACGAGGAACTCAGACCGTATGCGGAGCGACTAAAGGAAGTGCTGGAAAAACTCCAGACCGTTACCATGCGCCTAGTCCAATTTGGCATACAGGGCGACGTGGAGAGATTTCTGGCGGATGCCACACTATACTTGGAACTATTCGGGACCATTGCCGTTGCCTGGCAATGGTTGGCCCAGGGCGTGGCCGCTGAGAAGGCATTGGAGGTTAACTGCTCTGTTCTGGATAGACAGTTTTATCAAGGCAAGCTTCATACCATGAGGTATTTCTTCCACTACGAGGTACCCAAGACCTATGGATTGGCTGCGAGACTCATGGAGTCCGATGGTCTAACGGTGGATATGAACAGTTCAATCTTCGATGACTGACCTGGGCTTTCGATGAAGAACGGGCGCTTGGCGATGAAGAAACTGTCTCAAAACTTAGAATGGTTGACATGGTAGCACGAATACCCTCAACGCTGGTCTCCGAAAGAGCAAGTGTGAGGAGCCATATTCGTGATATGACCAGGGTATCACTCCAATTTTGAGACAGTCTCTGAATCATCAGGCTACTCTCACTGCCCCTCGAGGGCTAATTAGCTGAACTAAGTCAACAATCCATAACCATAAAAGGAGATATTCACATGAGAGAAGTAGTCATCGCAGGATACCTCAGAACGGCTCAATCCCGCTCACGGCCCAAGGATCCGTCCAGAGACGTATTCTGCAAAATGAGAGCCGACGAGCTGTTGGCAAAGTTACTCCCGGAACTGGCCAAGAGGACAGGTGTCCAACCCGAAGAAATCGATGATTTCATCGTAGGATGCGCCACAGCGGTTGGCGAACAATGGGCCTACGGAGGCCGTTTCCCGATTTTTCTGGCCAACTTCCCGAAAACCGTCGCCGCGAAGTTCGTGGATCAACAGTGCGGTTCCTCCATGGCCGCCATACACATGGGGTTCCTGGAGATTGCCACCGACAATGCGGATGTCGTCATGGTGGGAGGCATGGAGCACATGACGAGGATTCCGATGGGCCAATCGACGACGGAGGGTGGGTTAATCGCCCCGAACCTGGCGCTATTCTCGGCCCCGGAGTACTTACACTGGGATATGATGACGACCCTGAACATGGGACTCACAGCCCAGAAGCTGCTCCTCCAGTCCGGCCTAACCCGGGAAGATATGGACAAATGGTCTCTTCGATCTCACCAACTCGCAGCGAAGGCTCAATCAAATGGTTTCTTCGATGGTGAGATATTGCCCATAGAGGCGAAGCAAGCGGACGGGACGGTCATGGCCGTGAAGACGGATCAGACCGTACGAGCGGACACGACACTCGAAAGTCTGGCAAAACTATCTCCGGCTTACAAGAAAGATCACCAGATTACCGCAGGGAATTCGTCCCCCCTCAATGCGGCGGCGTCATCCATGATCTTGATGTCCAAAGAGGCGGCGCAGGCAAAAGGAATCAAGGCTCTGGCCACTATAAAGTCCATAGGGTTCGCCGGCGTGGATCCCACGATCATGGGAGCGGGGCCGGTACCTGCTAGCCAGAAGGCCCTTCAAAAGGCGGGGCTGAAAGCCAAAGACGTTGATTACTGGGAGATCAACGAGGCGTTCTCCATTGTGGCTCTTAACTGCATCAAGGAACTGGGGCTAGATCAGGACAAGGTCAATGTGATGGGCGGCGCAATCGCCATTGGACATGCCCTGGGAGCAACCGGCATTCGACTCGTGGGAACTTTGGCCCGGATCCTGGAAGAGAAGAACGGGCGCTATGGATGCGCCAACGCCTGTGTGGGTGGTGGTCAGGGCGTGGCTACAATCATAGAACGAGTTGTCTGAAGATCGATGAACCTGCCGAAGCAGTTCGCAGGTTCATCGTTAGTTCGTAGAGTCATTAGCTGAGAGGAGCGTGTCATGGAGAAAATCTGGTTGAAGTCTTACAGGAAAGATGTGCCTGCGGAGATTACGTTGGAGGAGATCACGCTTTCTGAAGCCCTTGCAAGAAGCGCTTCGCAGTTTCCTGACAATCCAGCCCTGTTATTTCAGGGTACCACGGTGACTTTTAAACAGCTAGACGAAATGGTGTCTCGGTTCGCGAATTCGCTCATCTCGCTTGGCCTACAGTCGGGTGACCGCGTAGCCACATTGCTTCCCAATCTTGTGCAGATGGTGGTGGCGATTTATGGAACGTTAAGGGCCGGCGGGATCGTTGTCACAAACAATCCATTGTACACGGACCGGGAACTGGAACATCAGTTCAATGATTCAGGGTCGAAGTTTCTGGTCTCCCTGGATTTATTTGTGCCTCGAATGATCGCTTTACGAAAGAAAACCAGTATCACTAAAATTATTTCGTGCCATATTCGTGATTACCTGCCTTCTCCGTTCAACCATCTGCCTACTCTAATAGAGAGGGGCATGCATCTCGAAACTCCTGCCGCAGAAAACATGTTCGAGTTCACGGACCTCGTAAAGGAAGATATTTCAACAACATATACTTACAAATGTAAATGGGATGACACGGCATGCCTTCTTTACACGGGCGGTACCACAGGTCTTTCCAAGGGCGTTCAATTGACTCACAAGAACCTGTCATCCAACGTTCAGCAGACTAACGCATGGTTCCCTGATTTTGAGCCGGGTATGGAAACAGTGATTGGGTGTCTTCCGTTTTTTCATTCCTTCGGGATGACCTCGTCTATGAATTGCGCAATTTTCTATGGCTGGGGAGACGTATTGATTCCAAAGCCCGAACCGCAAATTATCCTTGAGGCTATTCAAAAATACGAGGTGACATTTATCTCTGCCGTACCAACAATGTATAACGGTATGATTAATTTTCCTGAACTGAAAAATTATGATCTAGCCTCGCTCAAAGGATGTTTCTCAGGCGGAGCGCCGCTTCCCATGGAGACTATCAAGAAATTTGAGCAGTTGACAGGCAAACAGATTTGTGAGGGGTACGGTCTTACGGAGTCTTCGCCGACAACACATGTGAATCCATATGGCGCCAGGACCAAACCTGGAACCATAGGTCTGCCCTTTTGCAATACGGACGTGAAACTGGTAGACGCGAATGACTATGACAAAGAGATTACAACACCTGGGACTCCCGGTGAGCTATGCGTAAAAGGCCCACAGGTAATGATTGGGTATATCAATAAGCCGGACGAAACAGCCCTAACTCTCAAAGATGGCTGGTTGTTGACCGGTGATATAGCTATTTTTGATGAAGAAGGTTATTTCACCATCGTGGATCGAAAGAAAGACATGATCATCTCAGGTGGCTTCAACATTTATCCACGAGATGTGGATGAAGTCCTATTCTCGCATCCCAAAATCCTTGAAGCTTGTGCGATAGGGGTTCCAGATGATTATTCAGGCGAGCGGATCAAGGCTTATGTAGTGCTCAAAGAAAGGGAAACGGCCACCACCGAGGAGATCATCGATTACTGCAAGCAAAACCTAGCGAAGTACAAGATTCCAAAGTATGTGGAATTCGTCGATAGTCTTCCCAAGAGCGCAATAGGTAAAATCCTCCGTAAGGAGCTAAGGGCCGCTAATCAAGCTAAGGCTGGCTCCGGTAAGTAGGTTAAGACACTATTTGATACCCGTTCGCCATCAAACAATGGACAATCCGCTAAATCAAACACGGATCTGACAGAGCCTGAACCCGTGGCGCCCGTAGCCCGATGCAGATCCATGCTAGGCCCCACTGACCTGGGCGCCTGGTCAGCGTTGGATTTGCACGAACCGATTTTCACTGTTAGAGGGCCAACTGGTCTGAAACCCTATTTCCAAGTTAATTACCCGCTCTGTCAGGAGGGAGAAAATGAGAACAAAAGAACAGCACGTCGAAGGTCTGGCCAAGATGAAGCGTAACATCTATTGCAATGGCAGTCTCATCGACCGCACAGACGAAATCCAGATGGGATGCCTCAATACCATCGGTACCACGTACGATGAGGCGGCCAAACCGGAGAACCAAGACCTGATGACCGCCATCTCTCATCTTACGGGTAATACCATTTAGCTTTTTTAATTGTAATTCTCAGATATTCGAAGTTGGTCATTAAGCGAAGTCTTTCTGGGTCGTCCTGTAGTTTGCACAATCCCTCGTAAAGGACCCGCTCTACGGCTTCAAGGGAGCGAAAGGCTTTGTTGGGTAGATGTTTTTCTCTCAACTCCTCCCACAAATGCTCCGCCGGATTTAGCTCCGGACTGCGGGAGGGTTGATATATAAGCCTAATATTTTTAGGGATTTTGAGCCTTCCTGATCTATGCCAACCTGCTCCGTCTACCAACATTATGACGAAATAGTCTTTGAAGTCCTTCGAAACTTCCTCAAGGAATAAGTTCATCATATCTGTGTTTGCATAAGGCGGTATCAGGGATGTCATTTCCCCAAGCGCCAAGCACACGGCCGCATACACATAAACGAATGTCTTTACTATTTGTTTCGGGATCTTCGGTCTGATGCCTTTTGGGGCCCAGCAGGTTCGATGGTCGCTTATTCTCCCGAATCTTCCCTATTCTTGAGTCATGATCACTACGGGTCTGGTATCTGACGGATCTATTTTCCAAAATCCCACTGAGCTTGCTCCCTAGCTTGAGGATGAACCGGACGAGGCACCACTTTACGCCATTCGTTCCCCTAAAGCATCCGGTAAACAGTGGAGTGATGAACCGCATGGCCCAAGTAATCTTCCAATGCTTGTCTTATTCGACCTGCAACGCAGATCTGACCTACGCTCGCTTCATCAAGAAAAGGGGCAAGGAATTCTGCCTCTTCTGTCTTACTGAAATAGCAACGGCGATGTTTGCTCTCTTTGGGGGCCTCCACTGCTTCCGGACCGAATCTGTTGTATACGGAAACCAAATTGTGCACCGTAGACACTGAAACGCCAGTATGTCTAGCGATCTGTCTTGTGGGGCGAGGATCAACCGGCACATTCCAAATCACCAGGCATCTCCGATGCTGTCTCACTGTGGACGTTTTAAGTCGTTCCGAAATCTCATACTCCGAAAGATACGGTCTGGCTGATGTCACCCTGCTCGCAACTTGCCTCCCCAAAAAGAACTGGGGAACCACATATCAAATTGTATAAAAATCGCCAACTGGTATTAGGCCTTCCTTCCTTCCTTCCCTTGCCTCAGACGCTCTATAATCGCCTCGGCCTGAGCCACGGTATTTTCTATGATCTCCCGTACGCTGAGTAAATCATGGCAGCGTCCCACCACCTGCCCGCAATAATAAAGCCCCTCGTCCACGGTTCCTTGCAGCCAACCCTTTTGAGTGATGGCCCCACTAATAACAGGCCGCAATTCATCCGGCCCGGCTCCTCCCTGCTCTAACTCCTTTACTCGCTCAGCCCAGCGCGTGGACAAAACGCGGCCCGGGTTTCTCAAGGACTCCATCACTATCATCGTGTCGGTACAGGAGGCCTGTTGATAGGACTCTTTCAGATGGGGGTGGGCGGTGCATTCTTTGCTCAGGATGAAACGCGTGCCCATGTTCACGCAGTCCGCTCCCAAGGCCAGACCGGCTGCTAGGGTATGTCCGTCGCAGAATCCGCCTCCTGCGATCACAGGCCGGGATACCTGCTCCACAACCTCGGGGATAAGTACCATGGTTCCCAAGGCCGACTCACCTGGATGCCCTCCGCATTCGGCCCCAACCACGGAGATTGCATCAACCCCCAGTTTGTCCATCTTCATCGCGTCCCTGATGCGGGCGCACTTATGGATATGGAACAGACCCCCATCCTGGATCCGGGGCCGGAAAGGCTCTGGATTACGTCCAGAGGTCTCCAGTATATTGACTCCCGAGTCGATTATCGTCTGAATCAATTGATCGATATTTTGGGAAGTGACACCCGGAAACAGAGAAACGTTCACCCCAAATGGCTGGGAAGTCATTCTCTTGACCTTTTCGATCTCGCTCCGGAGGGACTCCTTGTCCGGGAAGGTTGCCGCCGCCAAGCAGGCCAGTCCCCCGGCCTCGGCCACGGCAGCTACCAACTCGGCGTTTGAAAGCCATTGCATGGTACCGCATTGTATGGGTACCTTGATACCAAGTAATTCAGTCAATGTGGTTAAAAGCATTTATTATATTAGCCTCTTCTATAGTTTTGCGATTTTTGAAACAATAGCTTGAAATTGCGGATGAATCACTTGAAAACAATCGGCGTTCCTGTCAGAGACGGTTTTGGAAAAGAACTAGTGGAGTAACCCCGAGGTCTAAGAGGAGTCTGCCACAGCCTTTCGAGATTGATAAGATCCGTTTTAGGGATTGTTTTAACGCTCCGAGTCTGAGACACTTCTCAGTATTGATTACGGGTTGGGTCCTGTCTGTGGGTACAGATCACGATCAGACATAATTGCGACAATTCTGTTAGTTTATCTAAACTCAACTTTCGCAGTTGATGACAATGGTAACAGGCTAACTAAAACGATGGGATAGGCTCGCGAAGGGGCGACTAATGTGCTCCAAGTGTTGGCAACAAAAGATCGCGCAGGAGGACACCCCATCATAAGAGTTAAATGGGCAACACCACCCGCGAAGGTTAACTCTTCTTCCGCTGAAACCGTCAAGGCAGCGGAACCGGCAAAAAGACCGTAACGAGCAATAGAAAGAAGTTTCTGGTGTTTCTCATCGAATACCTACTCCAGTGCGGCTGCTAGTGTTGCCTTCCTCAAGTTGGCTTTATATTAAATGACATGTATCCTATTAATATTACATAGTATTGTTGCTCACCAAATGCCATCTGATTTCGAGAACGTGACACTAGTTCAGGGCCACACAAAGGGGAATTTCCTCACTGGTCAAAGCCTTGGCGGCTAAAGGCCCAGATATGTTTTTCTTATGACTTCATCTTGCAGCAAGTCGGTTCCCGACCCTTCAGCTATGATCTTTCCTGATGACAGCACATAGTTGCGGCAAGTCATCTTGAAAACCGTGCTCACGTCTTGTTCCACCAATAGGACGCTTATTCCCAGCTCGCGGATCTCTTGGATTTTCTTGAAGACCTCCGATCGCATTATAGGCGCCAATCCGGTAGAAGGTTCGTCAATACAAAGAAGCCTGGGACGAAACATCAAAGAGCGCCCTATGGCAAGCATCTGCTGCTCTCCGCCGGACAAGGCGCCGGATACTTGACCAGCGCGGCTATGAAGAACGGGAAACAACTTATAAACATTGTCCAGATTATTCTGAATCTCAGCTTTATCTTTTACAAGATAGGCTCCGGCGCGGAGGTTCTCCAACACGGTCATTTCCCTGAAAGGTCTTCTCCGTTCTGGACAGTGAATCAAACCTTTCTTCACAATCTCGTGGGCCGGCTTGTCATCAATACGCTCCCCATCGAAGACTACCTTGCCTTTCAGGCTAATGTCTCCACCTACGGTTCCTCGAAGGACTTCCTTTTCCCATGCCACCAATCCGGTAATGGCCCTGAGCACGGTGGATTTACCTGCGCCGTTGGGGCCCACCAGGCCGACCAGTTCTCCCATCCCCACTTCCATGGAGAGATCGTTGATAATCAATGCCCTGTCGTAAATGACGGTCAAATTGGATACTGTTAGGAGCAACCTAGATGCCTCCTTCTCCAAAATAAGCCTCGATCACTTGGGGGTTCTGCACAACCTCGTCCGGCTTGCCATCGGCAATAAGGGTACCGAAACTAAGCGCCACGATGCGGTCTGCAATCTTCATCAGTTGCTGCAACTTGTGCTCCACAATGATCATCGAAGGGCCCTCACTATGCAGCCGGCCGAATCGCCCTCCTTTGTGCAATCTCTTGATGGACTTTGCCATTAAGTCTGTTTCAAGTGGACTGAGACCGCCAAACGGCTCATCTAAAAGGAGCAATTCAGGTTCGGTCCCTATGGCCCGTGCAATCTCAAGACGTTTCAGGTCTCCCTGAGACAATGTGGAAGCCTTCTCTAGCGCCATATCAGAAATGCCCGCAAACTCCAAAGCATCCATTGCCTTTGCTTCAATGCGTTTCACCCATTCTCCTCTCTTCATGGCTCGCGGGCACATACAGGAAACCATGACATTGGCAATGATGGGCAGCCGGCGAAAAGGCCGCATGTTCTGAAACGTGCAGGCAATTCCCAAGTTCACAATGTCCCAGGTCTTGAGACCAGTGATGTTTTTGCCTTTGAAACGGATACTCCCGCAACTTGGTTTGAGAAACCCCATGATCAGCCTAAGCAGGGTCGTTTTGCCCGCTCCATTGGGCCCGATGAGACCGATTATTTCGTGTTGGTTCAGCTCGAAGCTGACATTGTTGGTTACGTGTAGCCCGCCGAAGCTCTTTCCCAGGTCAACAATTTCGAGCAAAGATTCGGCCATGTCAGCTCTCCTCGGCCTCTTCTCGCAATTCTCGGCGAGACACTTTCCCCACATCCGTCTTGGGCAGCTCCCCCCTGATTTCGACAATTTTTGGAACCTTATAATGAGCCAGGTTTTCCCGACAATAGGAAATGATGTCGTCCTCGGAAATTTTCCCCCTAGCTTCGGTCTGTAGGACTACATATGCCTTTATCAATGCCCCTACTTTTGGATCTGGCACTCCTACGACCCCTGCAGCCTTAATTTGTGGATGGTTGTACAATACTTCCTCAACATGTCGGGCAAACACCGCATAACCCTTGTATTTAATCAAGTCCCGTTTTCTGTCGAAGAAATGAAAATACCCTTCGTCATCCATGCTGGCCAAATCGCCGGTTCTCAACCATTGGCGCCCGTTGATTTCAATTAATGAACTTGAGGTTTCTTCGGGCCGATTCCAGTACCCTTGCATGATATTGGGTCCACTCACAATGAGTTCGCCGACCTCACCAACAGGGACGAAGTCAAGCCCTTCGTGATCGATTATCGCCGCGTTTATATTGGGAATAGGAATGCCAAAAGAACCCTCCTTGGGTCTATGAACAGGATTCGCGTGGCTAAGTGATGTGGTTTCGGTCATGCCGTACCCTTCCATGATTTTGGCGCCAGTTCTGCGCTGCCAGCCTTTCACCGTTGATTCATGGAGAGTGTCCGCTCCGCAAGCGATCATTTTAAGTCGTTTCCAATCTACACGATCGGTCTTTTCATACTCCTTGAGGTACTCGAACACGGTAGGCACGCCATAAAAAACTGATGCCTTGTATCGCTCGGTTGCAGAAAGAATATCGTCTATGTCAGGGGTAGTCAGTAACACGACCGTCCCCCCCTGGAGCAACGAGCATATCATGATGATCACCTGCCCGTATATGTGAAAAAAAGGCAGAAAAGCGATGATAACATCTTCACCGGGTGTCAAGATACCCTGCCAGAACGTAAGAGCCTGAGCCTGACAAGCGACCAGGTTCTTGTGTGTCAGAATAGCTGCTTTAGGAAGTCCTGTAGTCCCTCCGGTGTATGGGAGCACAGCGACATCCTTTTCGGGCGTGATGTTGGTTTTGGGCGGTTCGGGGTGGTATTTCTTGATAAGTTCCTGGAATTGGTGGGCCCCTTCCATTTTCATTATCTTGGAATTTGGCCCCTGCATTTCCTGATAGACTTTTCCAAGAGCGCCTTTCCCGACAAGTTTTTTGAACCAGGGCAAATATTCACCGATATTGGTCAAAATGACGTTGCTGATTTTAACACCGCTTCTTTCCACATTATTGAACAAAATGTCCTGACAGACCACTGTCTTTGCGCCACTGTCCAAAAGTTGATGTTTGACCTCTTGGCTCGTATACACCGGGCTTATCGGCGTCACGACAGCCCCCAGTTTGAGGGTCGCGACGTATGCGATCACGTACTGGGGGCAGTTCAGCAGATGGAGCGCCACTGTGTCCCCTTTTGCGACACCTAAGTCCGCAAGAGCGGCGGCAAACCGGTCCACGAGTTGTCTCAATTCTCCGTAGGTGATCTTTTTGCCATAAAAAACAAGAGCTTCCTTTTTAGAATATGTTTCTGTTGCGGCGTCAAACAACTGTGGAATGGATTTATTCGGGACATCGACATCGGCCGGCACTCCTTTTGGGTAATGACTCAACCATGGTCTGGACAAGTACGTTTTCTTTGGGATCCATTGATTTTGCCCCACAAAAATTGACTTAATATGGACAAAGGTCAGTTAATCGAGAGAAGCTGCGCAAATTCTACAGGTTTTACGAGTGGCGATGCTTCTCACCTTGCACCTTGGGCATTCCTTTTCGATTTTGTTACGAATCCATGGTATAAGCCCTTCCGGCATATAAATAAGTGTCAACAGAACTAGGACAGCGAAGACCAACATACGAACCTTAGGAAGTATTCTGAGGAATTCCGCCATAGGAAACAGTATGAACACCCCGGCGACGGGGCCATATATGGAGACAATGCCGCCGAAGACCGACCAAATGATCACCTGGAAGGACAGGGCGACTTCCAGTGTAGAGGGGCCAACAGTCCTCATGATGTGCGCATATAAACCGCCGGCGATTCCTGCGAAAAAGCCACTCAAACAGAACGCCAGAAGTTTGTAGCGGGTCGTGTTAATGCCTCCAGCCCTTACAGCGAGTTCGTCTTCACGGATTGCATGAAGCAGGATCCCAGTCTTGGAATCGGTAATCTTCCACATGATGGTCGTCAACACGAGCATCAAGACCACCGTGATATAGTAATCATAAACTCTCGATGTAGATAGACGGTCCAACCCCGAGATTCCCAGTTCACCCCCTGTAAACTCGGGCAGAGCAAAAATCAGCCCCGTGAGGATGATGGGAAAAGCCAGAGTGGTCAGAGCGAGGTAAGTGCCCCTCAATCTGAGACAGGGGATGCCCACAATCAGGCCCGTCAGGACACCGGCCACAGCGGCCAACGGAATGCTCAGGAAGATAGGTACCTTGGCGTACACGTTTATGAGACCGCTTGTATATGCGGCAACCCCAAAAAAGAGAGCATGGCCGAAATTAACCTGGCCAGTGAAACCGGAAAGCAGGTCCCAACTTGCGGCAAAAATAGAGAAAATCGCGGTCAGGATCAGGACCCAAAGCAAATATGGATCCTGGATAAAAACCGGGACGAGCAAGAGCGCCACCACAAATACCAATAGGGCCACTCGACTGGGAAGGACCAGTACTTCACACTTGAGCAATGTGAAAATTTTTCTGATGTAAAACCAGATGAATCCCATTCTATCTCTCTTCCTCAAAGGACACGCCGAATAAGCCTTCCGGCCGGATTAACAGGACTAAAATCATAATGGAGAGCGCTATAGGACCTTTGAGAAACGCTCCCATAGGGAGGGCGAAGACCACTACGGCTTCTGTAAATCCGAGGATGTAACTTGAAATAAAGCTTCCTTTGATGCTGCCCAACCCGCCAAGGACCACGATGGCCAACATCATGGTGAGTGGGTGCAACCACATGTGAGGGTCAATCACCGAAAGCGGAGCTACGATAGCTCCAGCTACTGCAGCCATCCCCACTGAAATGCCGAGGACGATCATGATCTCTCTGTTCACGTTTATACCCATCAAGTTGGCAACTTCTCTGTCCTGGGCGGTGCACCTGATACCGAGGCCTATTCTGGTCTTCATCAAGAGAAACCACGTAGCGATCAACGCTAGAAAAGCCGCTCCCAGAACCAGCAGATGTTGACTGGCTATTTTGACCCCTCCTAGCATGAAATATCCGGTAGCCAATGGCGGTACTCCCAGATAGTTGCCCCCAAAGGCGAGCAGGAAGATCTCTTGTATGACCATCGCCAAGGCTATAGTGGCGATCAGGACGGCTGATTCATGCTCGCGAATAGGTTTGATAAACAACTGATAACAAACCAAACCCAGCGCTACGGTGAGCAGTATTGAGATCAAAGCGGCAAGAAGAGACGAAATGCCCAGATAATTGAAGCCGAGATAGATAAAGTAGGCTGCCGCCATATACAACGCGGTATGTGCGATATTGACCACACGCGCCACACCGAAAATCAGCGAAAAACCTATGGCCAGCAATGCGTATATGCTACCGTTGATCAGTCCATTAATAACAATCTCCTGGATCATATATCGACTCCGCGGATCGATTGAAAATTAACGCATTAATATGGATCTCAGCTATGTAGCGATTAGCAAAATTCTTATCAACTTTAACTTTGCCAAAACGGGAACGACAGAGAAGACCTTTTTATCGTAGCCTACCCGGTCGCCTATCTCGTGGCCAAACGGCCATTGTTTTTGGCAATCACTATAAACCTATGGTTCAGCGGGCTTGAACCGCTTATCGAGCGCTTTATTTCTTTCTATAGTGGTCTAGCACCCAATCGGGGAGCTTGTAAGGCACAGTGCCCTCATATGTCAGGCCTTCCCAATTGTAGGGCCACACACACACGTTTTTCCCATCCTGCCATTGTGTGCCCACCGCTGTAATGAAACCTGGTCCCCATGTGACATCGTGGTCCTTAGTGAATACGAATCTTCCGTCGGTGACTTCCAGATCGGTTTTCTCCAGTAATGGAACGAGCTTGTCCGACTCCAGGGTCCCGGCTGTCTCTATTGCGTGTTTGAGAATGCTAATGGCGTCGTAAGTTCCCGCTGTGTAATTTGGCGCTTCCTTAAATCTTTCTTCGTACTTATCAAAAAATGGGATCGTCTTATCATTAATCTTTACTCGAGCGTACGTGTTCACTGTAAGATTGTAGTTTCCCTTGCCTCCTGTAGCATTCCAGAAACCATCCTTTTGAGCTTCGACGTTAATTCCTACAAGCGGGGCGGGGATTTTAAGTTCGCCAGCCTGTTTAGCAAATGGGATGCCCACAGAGGACGAAAAGGTTGTGAAAATAATATGAGCCCCGGCACGCTGTATTGCAGAGAGTTCCGCCGTGGTGTCTGTCGCTGTAGGTGAAGGTCTCCAAACTCCAACAATTTCCATACCCATTTGGGGGAGGCTTTTCTGTGCGATCCCCACAATCGGATCGGCCCACGCCGCCTTTTCCGCGACTATGGCAACCTTGAGCTTGGGGATCCCTAATTCTTTAGCCATGGCTTTGGCTACCGTCTGAAGCAGAAGGAAGTCCACCTTCACAAGATATCTCGAATTGATAGGAGTGACGCGGAACCAGTATTTATACCGGTCATAATTCTTCGCGACCCGTTCGCACAGTTCAGGATGAGCGGCTCCACACCCCATGAAGATTTTCTTGTTGTCCATGGCGATGTCCTGCATCACCATCACGGCCTCGGAGCGAAAACCTCCGATTATGAAGTCCACTTTATATCTGCTGATAGCAAGTTCCATAGCGTTGGTGGCGTCTGGAATACTCAGGAATTCGTTCGAATCCACCTTTACTAGTTCAATAGGCCGTTTGGCGCCATTTACCAGGACGCCACCCGCTTCGTTGATTTCTTCGGCAGCAAGAGTAGCCCCGTTCCACTGGCCCTCTCCCTGGGTGAATTGCATAGGACCAATTATCCCGACCTTTATAGCATCGGATCCCCATACAGGAAGACACACGCCAACACAGAATGTGAAAGCTAGGAAAACACCCCGCAGAAAACATGGTTTATTCACGACCGTCTCCTTTCTTAAAAAGTTGCTTTAGTGAATATTCAGTTGTTCCCTGAACGCAGATTATGCCTGGATGGCCGTTGGCCATTTCAGAGCGCCCATCATATTGTGCGCAGAGCAGAGTGTTGTCTCTTTAATTCACTTTTGGCTCTTTCCACCATGGGTAAAAATCCGGCATGTCCTTGGTTGGACTCAATCTAAAATCGGGAGACCGCTTTTCCAGGAAGCTGAGGATCCCTTCATGAGCGTCTTTTTGGCGTCCGCACCAATGGAAACATCGGGAGTCAATAAGATGTACGGATTGAGGGTCTTTCTCTGTAAGTCCATGCCACAGAAGAGCTTTGCTGAGCGCAACTGAAACAGGGGAGGCTTGCGTTGCAATTTCTCCGGCGATTGCCAAAGCTTTCGGTAACACTTTTTCGCAGGGAAGCACGTAATTGAACAGTCCTGAGGACGCTTGTTCTTCAGCTCTAAACACCCTGCCTGTATATATTAGTTCAGTGGCCCACGCGATGCCTACGATGCGTGGCAGGAACCAGGATGAACAAGCTTCCGGCACAACGCCTCGACGAGCAAAAACAAAGCCGATCTTTGCGTCTGCGGCGACAATACGAATGTCCATGGGAAGGGTCATGGTAATTCCAACCCCTACCGCATGACCGTTAATAGCCCCTATCACCGGCTTGCGGCAATTAAAGATCGCCAGGGCCACTTTTCCTCCTCGATCTCTGTGTTCGGCGATAGAAACTTTTCTCCCTTCCGTCATTGTCGAATCGAAGGTGGCTTCACCTGTGGAGAGGTCGGCGCCAGCGCAAAAAGCCTTACCCGCGCCGGTAACTACAACTGCTCGAACTGAGTCATCATGGTTCGCTTCAGCGAAGATATCTAGTAGCTCTTGCGCCATAACAGGGGTGAAAGCGTTCATTCGTTCAGGACGATTAAGCGTAACGACCGCAATCCCTTCACGAACCTCGAATTTGGTCTGTTTCAAGTCCATCTACAACTACTCTTTCTTTGATTATCTATTAGATACAGTATCTGGCGCCGTCCTTCTATGTCCAGAAGATTCTTTACAGTTCGACTCGGCTAATTGGTCACGAGGTTTTCCCAAATGATCGAGTAACCCTGCCCCCGCCCCACACACATGGTAGTCAATCCGTAACGGGCATGGGGATTTTCTTTAAAAAGCCCTGCTAGAAAGGCCACAAGTCGGGGTCCGGAAGCCGCTAATGGATGGCCGTACGCTAACGACCCACCCCATTTATTTACCTTAGGATCGTTGATGCTTAAGCCCCATTTATCAAGACAATATAGCGCCTGAACAGCAAACGCTTCATTAATTTCTATGATATCTATGTCCATAATGCTTAGACCGGCCCTGGCCAAGGCTTTTTCGGTGGCTGGAACTGGAGCTATTCCCATGATTCTCGGATCAACGGAAGCTACTCCGGAAGAAAACCATCTCATTTTGGGAACAACCTTTAGTTCTTCAGCTTTCTCACGAGACATCAACAGGACAACGGATGCTCCATCATTAAGACCAGCTGAGTTTCCCGCAGTGACCCTGCCGTTTTCCCTAAACGGAGTCTTAAGTTTTGCTAAGGCTTCCATGCTGGTTTCAGGCCTTGGTTGCTGGTCTTTGTCAACAATTATTCTTGTGCCATCTTCCAATTCAACTTCAATAGGTACTACCATGTCCTTCATCTTGCCCGCTTTGATCGCCTTGTCAGCTTTTTGCTGGCAGTCTAGGGCGTACGCGTCGGCCATCTCTTTAGTAATCTCGGGAAATTTGTCATGGATATTTTCAGCGGTCATCCCCATATTGAGAGCTGAAGAATCACCCATAACTTCCTCTGCTCTGGGGTGAGGATCTCGCATAAAACCCATGGGTAAATGGCCCATATGTTCGACTCCGCCCGCTAAAAGACAATCTGCCATTCCGCTAGCGATGTATGACACTCCAAATCCTATCGCTGTTAACCCTCCTGCGCACATACGATCGATAGAGCATCCCGGGATCTCCCAACCCAAATCGGCCAACATCGGTACCATTCTACCAAGAGTGCCACCTTGCTCTTTCACCTGATTTGTTACACCCCAAAGGCTGTCTTCGATCATGCTGGGTTTGACAGCAGGATTGCGGTCAAGAAGCGCCTTTACCAACCGGACACAAAGGTCTTCCGCTCTGGTCCGCCAAAAAATACCTTTTTCGCCAGCCCGACCAAAGGGGGTCCTCACGGCATCTATAACAAATACCTCTCGTGACCTTCTGGACATTTAGCTTCAGTTCCTAAACATTTTTGTTCTCGATAATCGCTGCGATTCCAAGTCCGCCGCCTCCACAGATTCCCTCTAATCCATACCTCGCATCACGTCTTTTCATCTCATGCAACAGGGTCACCAAAACACGCGTTCCTGTACAGGCGATCGGATGTCCGAGGGAAATGCCGGACCCATTAACATTAACTCTTTTATAACTCTCAGGTCCGATACCCATTTCTTTGAGATCTGCGAGAACCTGAGCGGCAAAAGCTTCCTGTATCTCGATAAGATCGATGTCTTCCAACTTAAGACTCGCCCTTTTTAAAGCTTTGTTAACAGCCAGAGGTACGGTCCTGTAAGTTCTTCTGGGATCGTCGCCGACCGAAACGCAAGATTTGACGGCCGCCATAGGCTTCAGACCCATTTGTGAGGCTTTTGAAGTGGAAGTGAGTCACTACGGCGGCAGCCCCATCATTCTCGGTTGATGAATTGCCTGCGGTGCAAACACCACCCAATAACGGTTTTAGACGACTCAAGGCTTCTAATGTAGTGTCTGGTCTAGGGTTTTCATCACTACGCACGACCGTCTGCTCTCCTCTTTTCCCGATGATTTCCAGAGGGACTATTTCTTCCGTAAATTTACCTGCGTCGGTTGCAATACACGCTTTCCTATGGCTTTCAAGCGACCATTGATCGCATTGCTCGCGGGTTATGGAATGATCCTTTGCGGCGGTTTCAGCCCAAGACATCATGGTCGGCAAAATTCCATATCGTTCTTCTGGCTGAGACATCACCCTGGCCCTCTGTATGCGGTCGTAAAAGGGAATTCCCCATAGTGAGAGATCTCCGTGTCCCTTGGGCATACCTTTGTTTCCTCCAATTCCCCATTTGACACTGCCAGGAAGGTAAAACTCGGCATTGCTCATACTCTCCGCGCCTCCCGCCACAACAATGTCCGCCTGTCCCGAGGCTATTAGCCCAACGGCGAATCGGACAACGTCAAGCCCTGTGCAGCAACGGCTGTCCAGGGTCACACCAGGGATTTTTTCCGGCCATCCCGCTTTTAGAAGGGACATTCGGGCTATGTTCACGCATTCTCCGTTCTGATAAGCCTCTCCCATGATGACCTGGTCCACATCCTGAGGTTCGATCCCGGATCGCCCAGTGGCTTCGTTAATTACGGTGGCGGCAAGATCATAAGCCTGAATGTCCTTGAGCACTCCCATATATCTGCCAACAGGTGTTCGGACTCCGGCGACAATCACAACTTCTTCCATGCGATTCTCCATCCTAAATTCCAAACTGGTGTCGTGAGCCAAACAGGAGAGAGAAATTGTCCTTCAACAAAGGCTTATGTAACTTATTGAGGCTGCTTTTTTGTTTCTTTTCTGGTCCCGTCTGAATTGTACCTGGTACCACCCCTTACCGGTTTTTCGACCAAGCTGCCCGGCAGCTACCTTTCTTCGAAGTATCGCCGGCGGAAACCAGCGCGGATCTTTTGTTTCTTCATAGATTGCAGTGAGAGCCCCACAGGTGACGTCCAAGCCTACCATGTCACCAGTCTCGAATATTCCCATCCTGCGTCCAGAGGCGAGACGCAAACCCTTGTCAATATCTTCAACAGTGCCAACCCCCGCCTCTAACAAGCGAATAGCCTCAACAGTGGCCGGGAAGTTGATGCGGTTGATGAGGAACCCCGGCACGTCCTTGTGAACGAGAATGGGCTCCTTACCAATCATTTCAACGAACAATTTACCCTTAGCGAACACGTCATCGCTCGTAAACTGGCTGCGCACAACCTCGACAGCCTCCATCATTGGAACAGGACTAAAGAAATGAAGTCCCAGGAATCTTTCTGGAAATTTGATTTCAGCGGCCAGGGCGCTAATTGGGATTGCGCTTGTATTGCTAGCCAACAAAGTTTCCGGTTTGGCCACAGATGCGATCTCCCTGAAGACTTTCTGTTTTAGAGTCAGGTTCTCAAAGACCGCTTCGATACAAATGCCAACTTCAGACACCCCAGCAATACTGTCGGTTGGAATAATACGGGCCATTATGTCTCCCAGAGGTCCCTTGACTTTCTGTTTTTCGACAAGCTTTCCGGCAGACCATGCAATATTCTTTAAGGCGCGTTCCAACGCCATTTGATCCACATCATACAGGGTTACTTCAAGTCCCGCCGAAGCGCACACTTGAGCAATGCCGGAACCCATTAAGCCAGCGCCTACAACAAACACTTTGTTAATATCCATTCCCATGCTCTTAATCCTTAAGAAGTTCCCGGGCTATTACTAAACGCTGGATTTCACTGGTGCCTTCATAGATACGAGTTAACCGGAGATCACGGTAGTAGCGTTCGACGGGATAGTCCTTCATATAACCCATTCCACCATGTATCTGAACAGCCATGTCCGCAACACGATTAGCCATCTCAGAGCAAAAGAGCTTGACCATTGCGGCTTCCTTTATCACCGATGATTTGGTCGTGTCTTTCAACCATGCTGCATGGTAGACCATTTGCCTGGCAGCGTAGATATTAGTCGCCATGTCCGCGAGCATTAATTGGATGGCCTGAAAGTGAGCGATGGGCTTGCCGAATTGCACGCGCTGCTTGGCATAGTCAATGGATAGATCCAATAGTTTTTGAGCGGAACCCATGGTTGAGGCCCCCATAGTTAGCCGGCCTCTGTCCAAAATTTTCATAGCGGCCCTAAAACCCCTACCTACGTTTTCCTCCCCACCAATCACGTTTTCTCTGGGAACCTGACAATTATCGAAAATGAGTTCACAGGTATGCGAACCACGCATGCCCATCTTGCGTTCAATCGTACCCACGTAGAAACCCGGGAATGTTTTTTCTACGATAAAAGCCGTAATGCCGCCTTTCGCCTTTTTTGTTTTATCTGTAAGAGCAAAGACAGTGGCCATGTCAGCTATGTTGCCGTTGGTGATAAAGTGCTTACGGCCATTCAGCACCCATTGGTCTCCCCTGAGTTCGGCTGTAGTCTTAATGTTGGCCGCATCCGAACCCGCCTCCGGCTCGGTCAAAGCGAAGCAGCCGATCCATTCTCCGGATGCGAGCCTCGGCAAGTAACGCTGTTTCTGCTCTGGTGTGCCATCCAAGACAATGCCTTGGGAGCCAATCCCATTGTTAGTGCCAATGTGTGTACGAAAGCACGCATTTGCTTTGCCCATCTCTTCATAAACCAGGCACTCGCCCAAGCATCCCACTTCCAGCCCACCATATTCTTCGGGAATTCCCAGACCGAAAAGACCCAACTCCCGCATCTTTTGAACCACATCCTCCGGGATGCGGTCCTCTTCCTCTACTTGGCGGCTGATCGGCTCTAAATCCTGTTTCACGAAACGCCCGACGGTATTTACCATCATACGCAAATTTTCTGGTATTTCGAAGTCCATCGAATTTATTCCTGGGGTAACGTTTAATGGTGTTCGCCATTCAGAAAATGGTATGAGGCAAAGCAACTAATGTGCCATAACATCCAAAATTTGTGATCTAAATAGAAGCGAGGCGTCCCATCGCGTTTCTTAACGAATGGCCGGGTTTCGTAAAAGTGTGGTTTATTCCCACAATGGCGTAGAGGATAATATACAAATCAGCTCAATGGGAAAGACAAATGACACCAGGAGTCCTAATACGAAATCGGCTGGGTCTATATGTATAGAATCATAGACGTGTATAGATTTTTCTACATCGGCTAATTTCGTTGTCCCTTAATAAATGTCACTACTATTACCAGGAATCCAAACCATAGCGCTTCATCTTCTGATACAACCCTGTCCTATGAATGCCTAGTAAACGAGCTGCTTCAGTGCGATTCCCACCGGTAAGATCCAACGCGTATTGAATGGCTCGTCGCTCTGCCAGAGCCATCTCCTCTTTCAGTGAAAGAGGCGCCTCTTTGGGTAAACGGGTCAAGCTCTCACCATTGGTAATTTCCATGGGCAAATGCTCTTCCATAATAGAGCCGTCCCCTGCTACGGATGCCGCGCGCTCTAACACGTTTTGCATCTCACGCACATTTCCCGGCCAATTATAGGCCATGAGCTTTCCCATCGCCTCGGGTTCTATGCGAAGGGGCGGTTGTCCCGGTTGATTACGTCTGAGGGAAAGGAAGTGGTAAGCGAGTCGCGGTATATCCTCCCGTATCTGGCGAAGGGGCGGGGTTTTTAGTAGAAAAATGTTCAACCGATAGTATAGGTCTTTGCGAAATTCTCCTTTGGACAGCATCGATTTGATATCGCGGTTAGTGGCGGCGATCACTCTGAAATCCAGTTTGAGGGTCCGGGAGCTACCCACTCGCTCCACTTCCCTATCCTGAATAACCTGAAGCAGTTTGGCCTGCATCGGCAAAGGAAGTTCCCCCAACTCATCAAGAAATATGGCGCCTTTGTCGGCTAATTCGAACTTTCCCGGTTTACCTTTTGCGCTTGCGCCTGTGAATGCGCCAGCTTCATAGCCGAACAATTCGGATTCAAAGAGTTCACTGGGGATGGCCGCACAGTTTACGCGCACTAATGGTCGTTCGCGCCGAGCGCTGATCTGATGTATAGCGTGAGCGAAAACCCCCTTTCCGGTTCCCGTCTCTCCGATTATCAACACTGGCAGGTCCGAAGCCGCTGCCTGCATCGCAACCTGTTTAGCTTCCTGCATCGGCGCTGACTCACCGACCACCCCCTGTAGGGAATAGCGGCTACGATACGCCTCTTGCAGCTCCTTTTCATAATAGTCCAAGCGGCTTTGTAGAACCTCCACCTGCCGTACCAGTTCTTTTACCTTCTCAGGATTCCAAAACATTAACTTGGCAACTGCTCCAACGACATTTCCATTCCTGTCCCGTAAAGGAATACGGGCAATGATACGGTCTTTACCGCCTAATCGGAATAGTCGGCCGATCTCCGCGCGCCCTGTCTCAAGAACACGGGTAAGCTCACTGTCAGGGTTGAGTTCCAGAATATGTCGTCCGATCGCTTTTTTACGAGATACTTGATAGAAAGCTTCATCAGATCCGCTGATGTAACGGACAATACCCTTGACGTCCACCACAATTTGAGATTCGTGTGGGTTGTCCAATAAGGCTTCCAAAAGTTCCGGTGGTATGTTTTGACAGAATAAATCTGACATGTAACCTCTCAACCCGGAAATGGCCGATCCTTTTTTCGAATTTTCTAATCTACATGCTGAGCTGAATTAGATCAAAGTAGGCCGCAAATATATTCTGTTGAATGCGTCTTCCAGAGATGTAACCATTCAGTTACGAGGCGGAATATTTACAAATCCCTAATGATTTAGAGCAACGGACCTCGAAATTACGCGGCTAACTGAATGCTTACCCAGAGATCATGTCAAGCATATTAGGCATATACCACTAGACGTCAAGTCGGTATTGGTTGCCACCCATGTCGAAGGCTACCCTGTTTCGGCCGAGTAAACTTGTATGTTGGTATCGAGCTTTTATGTCTGGGGCATTTCCAGTTGGCCTTTTTCACTTCCTCATACCACTCCCACGGCTTGTATGACCACAACGAAGGATGAAAATCCTATTCTTTGTGAGGAGGGCTTGGATATACTCCGTATTTTGTTGCCACAAAATAAAGGAAGGAGTAATGACATGCCCTCAAACAAAAAGAATACCAGCGTTGTGTCATTAGTTCACGATATTTGTTGTGGACTGGATGTTCATAAGAAGAGGATTGTGGCATGTCTGATTTCCTCTGACGCAGGGGGTGGAGAGCAGTCTGAGGTGATGGAGTTTGAGACTTTCACAGAGGATTTGATTAAACTCAGGAATTGGCTTTTGTAAAAGGAGTGTCCGGTTGTTGCAATGGAAAGCACCGGACCGTATTGGAACCCTATACACAATGTTTTAGAGGGCTATTTTCAAGTCATTTTGGTGAGCCCCCGACACATGAAAAATGTTCCGGGTCGTAAGACCGACATTTCTGATAGCAGATGGTTATCGGGTATGTTGCGCTATGGTCTTCTCAAAGCGGCGTTTATTCCGCCAAAATATCAGAGACAGTGGCGAGATTTGACACGAATGAGAGAGAACAACATGGAAACTGTTGGACACTTTGAGCGTCGGGTTCACAAGCTGTTTCAAGAGGCAAATATCAAGATCGACTCAGCATTAGCGGATTTGTTTGGATCAACTGGCTGCAACCTTATGAGACTTCTCGTTTCAAAAGAGTCATCTCTAACATTTTCCGAAGTAGAGAATTGTTTGAGAGGGTCTTTAAGGGAGAAAGGCAGGGAACTATATCAATGTGTTGAGGGGTTTTTCGAAGAACACCATAGGATGTTATTGACTGTTTTGTCAGGCGCCATTGAAAAATTGGAAAGCCAAATTGAGGAGTTAGAATTACGAATCAGACAAGTTCTCAAAACATCGGAGGAACTGATTGAACGACTTGAGGAAATCCCCGGTGTTGGTGACGTATCGGCCCACTCTGTTTTAGCTGAGCTAGGTCCAACTCTGGAAGCTTTTCCAACCGCAGCGGCTCTGGCCGCATGGTGTGGAATCTGTCCCGGAAACAATCCGATTGGTGGCGAGAGGTTTAGCGGCAGGAGTCGAGTTAGGAATCACCATCTAAAAACCATTATGGTGGAGATCGCTTGGCCAGCTGTAAAAGAAAGAGGATCTTCGCGAAAGTGCGTGCCAGCTTGAAAAATGAAATGGGACATGATTTCTGCCTTCTTGGATTTGAAAAAGACATGGGAAGGCGAGGAAGTCATGGCCACAAGCATACTTTATCACTGTTTTAGAATTACGGTACGAGGAATTCGTCACATTCATTCCCGTTTCGAGAATGGCTGGACAATCTTCCGAATCGGTCAAGATCCTACTACTCTTACATGCTCTACATACGGGAGCCGGAGAGTCATTAAGAAAGGGAAAGTTCTTAGGGGCTCTATGACTTCTCCCATTGGTTTGAGACCTACCGTGGTCGAATTTCCGATTCAACGGTTGTTCTGTCTGGATTGTAGTATCACACAACAGGTGAAGATTGGTTTTGCTGAGCCGAATCGCAGATACACCAAGCGCTTCGAACGCTATGTCCTGAATCTGTGCAAACATATGACCATGACCGACTTGGCTCATCATTTGGGAATCAGTTGCCACACGGTAAAAGATATCTTCAGCGAAAGTTCTCCCGCCCTTCGTTGCTCGGCTTGCAGAGAATCGCTGTGGATGAAATCAGCGTTGGTCACGGACATCGGTATTTGACGGTGGTCCTGAATCTGGACAATGAGGCGGTCGTCTTCGTTGGTGATGGCAAGGGAGCCGAGGCTCTGGAACCGTTCTGGAGAAGACTCAAAGCTTCCAAAGCCCAAATCCGTGCGGTAGCTATGGACACGTCCCAGGCGTACATCTCTGCGGTTAGTGAACATCTTCCCAGTTCGAGCATTGTGTTTGATCACTTCCATGTGATCAAGCTGTTCAACGAGAAACTCACCGAATTGAGGCGCAATCTATACCGTGAAGCTACTGATCTACTCCATAAAAAGATCATTAAAAGGACTCGATGGTTGCTAAAAAATCTGGAAAACCTCTGTGAGAAAAGAAACGAAAGAGCCCGACTAGAAGAAGCGTTGAGCATCAACAAACCCCTGGCGACGGCATATTAAATGAAGGAAGATCTCAGACTTCTTTGGTCTCAGCCAGACAAAGCCAAACCGGAAAATCATTTGCATGACTGGATCGACCGGGCCGAGGCCTACGGTATCAAAATGCTCAAGGACTTTGCCAATACTCTACAAACTCATCGCCGTGGAATAATCGCCTACTGTGATCACAACATATCAACCGGTCCACTCGAAGGGACAAACAATAAGATCAAGACGCTTCAGCGACAGGCGTACGGATTTAGAGACAGGGCCTTTTTAATGCTTCGTATCTATGCGCTTCACACTACAAGATATGAATTGATAGGTTGAGAGGTTGACATGTAAGACACGCACTTACGCGAAGATCCGCTCTTTAGACGGTCGAGAGCCCCATTTCCATTTTGTTGGTTTTTGGTGGTCATTCGCGCGGCAAGTATCCTTTTTTTGTGATTATCGGCGTTTTTGTTTGCCGAAAGAATGAATTTAACGCTATGTTATTGCGTCAGATTGGTGGTATGAAATAGTCAGTTTCCTCTTGTAATTACTGGACCTTAAGAAAGGGGCGCCGTACAATGAATAGAATTTCTATAACTTGCATGACCCTGCTACTTTTTTTTGTGGCTTTGGCGGGAAACGCTCGCTCTCAAAGCATTATTGCGGATCAAGAACAACAACAGAGACAGATCGATGATCTTAAAAGGGATGTGGACGAATTGAAGAGAACTGTTTTAAGCCTGAAAAAAGTCATTCTAAAACAGTCTAATGTCGTCCCTGAAATCTCAAAAAATCAAACACCACCTCAACCGAAACGATCGATTGACACCCTACCTCCCGCTGAACAGGAGAAAATTAAGGCAGAGGTTTGTCAGAGTGTCGGTCAGTTTTTTGATCAGATCGATAGAGCGTTAAATATGGGGGATGCTTCAGAAGCCCAGAACGTAATGAATAAGGCAATTGCACAGCTTAACCTCGAATTGGACAAGTACAGCAAAAATGACAAACTCAGGAGTGTGATGAATCTTGCAGAAGCGTTAGCCTGGGATACCTATGTCGCTGTTGAAAACCGTGACAGCGTATCCGGCAACTCAGATTTCATAAGCTACATTAAGGATAAGAAAGACAAATATAAGGAACGATGCCGCAAGGAATGATTTGGGCGCCATCCCACAAACGTGGCTAGGACCCTGCTAAAAAACCGTCCACACAGAGAGGGTTCTGGATGAAAATTAGAAACTGACGGAACCCTCTTGCCTGTTCGATTCGTCCAAAAACCACTATATTCATATTAGCGAGAGTGGCAGAGGTTTTCACAATGGAAATCCTTGTGTCGATGGTTCGAGTCCGTCCCTCGGCGCCACCCATTCAAAAGCAATGACTCAATTTGTGTCACATAAAGACAACACTGTGACGGGTTTTTGGAAGGAGTATCATATTTATGACGATCAAACTGCTTGTAATAGGAGGAGTAGCAGGAGGCGCTACCGCAGCGGCCAGGGCGCGCAGGTTAAACGAACGGGCCGAAATCATACTTTTTGAGCGAGGAGAGCACATTTCTTTCGCAAACTGCGGACTGCCCTATTACATTGGTGGAGTAATAGAAGACCGGGCCAACCTGCTGGTAACCACTAGCAAGGCATTCATGAACCGTTACAATGTTGATGTGCGTAACAACTCCGAAGTCCTGGCGATAGATCGGAATGAGAAAACGATCTTGATTAGAGATCTCAACGCCAGCGAACAATACACAGAGTCTTATGACAAGATGATACTCGCTCCGGGGGCTGAGCCAGTTAGGCCACCCATTCCCGGGATAGATTTGGATGGTGTTTTTCACCTCCGTGACATTCCGGATTCGGATCGAATAAAGGGGATAATTGATTCGAAGAGTCCGAAGTCAGCCGTAGTCGTGGGTGGTGGTTTTATTGGACTTGAAATGGCTGAAAACATGATACTTCGAGGCGTCAACGCGACAATAGTAGAAATGGGACAACAGGTGATGGCGCCTCTGGACCCCGAGATGGCCGCCATCGTACATGCTCATTTGAAAGAACAGGGTGTCAACCTTGTACTGGGCAAAAAGGTGGAAGCCATAAAGTCCATAGAGGGTGGACTTTCCGTGACAACATCAGGTGGGATCGAATTCGAATGTGATCTGGTAATTTCCGCCATAGGAGTGGCGCCTGAAAACAAACTGGCTAAAGAAGCAGGGCTGGAATTAGGGTCGCGAGGCCATATTCGCGTCGACGCCACTATGAGCACATCAGACCCGAATATTTACGCGGTTGGAGACGCAGTTGAGATAAGGGACTTTGTCACCGGCTTCCCAACATCAGTGGCTCTGGCAGGGCCCGCGAATAAACAGGGAAGAATTGCGGCTGACAATGCTATGGGACGACGGTCACTATATACCGGCTCTTTGGGCGCCTCGATCGTCAAAGTTTTCAATCTGGCCGTCGCTGGGACAGGGGCAAGTGAAAAAACACTGGTGAAGAACGGGATCCCTTTCCAGGTAAGCTACACTCACTCAGGGTCGCACGCTTCATATTATCCCGGAGCGTCCCCAATGGCGATTAAACTCATTTTCTGTCCAAACGCGGGCAGAATTCTTGGAGCCCAGATAGTTGGGACAGACGGTGTGGACAAACGTATAGATATCATATCTACAGCCATTCACGGTGGCATGACTGTTATGGACCTCGAAGAACTGGAAATGGCGTACGCTCCGCCATATTCATCCGCAAAAGACCCAATCAACATAGCTGGATTCGTAGCTTCAAATATCCTAAAAGGGGACATGGAGATTGCTCACTGGCATGAATACGCTTGGATTGTTACAGAGTGGAGCGGTATTATTGGATTTGCGATCCAAAGAGGAAATTGAAACGGCCGGCGCTATACCCGGTTCGCTACACATACCGATTAATGAATTGCGAGGAGCGCTTGCTCAACTCGACCGAGACAAACAATACATTCCATATTGCGCCGTCGGTATGAGAGGCTATCTCGCCCATCGAATACTGGTTCAAAACGGTTTCAAGTCAAAGAACCTCAGTGGGGGCTACCGAACCTTTGTCGGAGCTGAGGAGGAAATCATGAGGGAGTCTCCGGACATGAAACTCTGGTTAAGCGAATAGACCGAAAAACCGGTTCTGTAAGAAATCGAGCCCAACCGGATTGAAACGCTGGAACTTCGAACTTCAAGGGCTGAGTGACCTTGAAAACTTGTAAAATGGTTATTGGGGTGACTTCGCATCGCTCAATACGCATGGCCAGTTTGAATGCTTTGGGAATAAGCTTCGAGGAGGATTAGATGGCAAAAGTATTTTTAACCGGGGCGAAAAGAGAATCCGCCGACCGATCAGTAGAGGAAGCGGTGCGAGCTTCAGTAGAAGCGGCTACAGATTTCTCGTGGCTTTCCAGGGGAGATTCTGTGTTTATTAAGCCGGCTCTCAACTCTGGATATTCTTACCCTTCCACCACTAGTCCGAAGGGGATCGCTGCTATGGTAAAACTCCTCAAGGATAGAGGAGCCGGGCGGGTGGTAGTGGGTGATATGTCTGGCATAGAGCATGTCAAACTGTCTCCCGGTGGAGTATCCGGAAGCACCCGAAAGTTGATGGAGAAATGTGGCATGGCGGATGCAGCGTTACGAGCTGGAGCTGAGCTACATTTTTTCGAGGAAGCTGGCTGGAACGCGTTCTATGAAGATTTGCCAGTTACAGGGTCACATTGGAAAAATGGCTTGATGCTGCCAGTTATCCTCCGCGAAATGGATCACATTATCCTCATGCCACGATGTGGGCGTCATACGCTTGCCGGAAGCACCCTTGGATTGAAAGCGGCAGTGGGTTACTGGAGGACGGACACTCGTTTGGAGTACCATAAGGACGCTACCAGCTTTTATGAAAAAGCCGCCGAAGGGAACACCGTAAGTACACTATTGAAGAAACAGCGACTGGTCGTTACCGTCGCCGATAAAGTCCTTACGACATACGGACCGGACAAGGGATACGTAGTCGAGCCAGTTATAGGTTTGGTAATAACGTCCGATTCTGTAGTCGCTCATGATATGGTTTCATTGGCCTGGTTAATGTTGAACCGGCTTGAAACACCTTCATCGGAATTGAATTGGCTCAAGGACCCAAACGTTTTTCAGTTTGCGGTGAATATGGCGAACCGATGGATTGTTAGCATGCTTGGTACTGTGGTTCATGCCATTACGGCCGAAAAACTGGACAGGACTGAAGTTCAAAGTATTTGGGATGACAGAACCCTGAATCGGGCCTACCAGGTTTTTGGAGGGAGACCTACCGTTAATCTTGAGTATGCAAATGACGTCATACCATTGCAGTTGAAACAGCAATTAGCGCAAATGACTACTTTCGATAATTAAACAAGGAGCGACCATGAAAAAAGATCCATCTATTTCATTGGAAGGCTTGATAGCAAAGGTCAAAACTCATCCCAACATTTCCAAAGCGGGCATGATACTTTGTCACAACGGGATTGTCCGGGATTATTCCCGCGTGGGCGGAGAAGAAGTTCGGGCGCTCAGCATTACAGTGGATCATTCAGCGATAGAACGTGTAAAATCATGGGCTGTATCGAACCCGGGTATAGTGGCGGTAGAAATTGCAGCTTTTGAAGGTGATTTTGCGGTCGGCGACGATCTGCTCTATGTTGTCCTGGCGGGGGACTTGAGAGAAAATGTCTTTGCAGTCATGAAGGAACTAATTGATAAAATTAAGACGGAATGTGTTAGTAAAAAGGAGATTATCAGTAAATCATGACACCCTGAATTTCGATATCCCGCCATGACTGGTTTCCTTAAGGATGGCCGTATGCCTTTTTCGGATAGTAACAATCTATGGGGTCACCCTAAGGGGCTCTTTATATTGTTTCTGACTGAGATGTGGGAACGGTTTTCTTACTACGGTATGAGATCGTTGCTTGTTTATTATATGATCAAGCAACTCATGTTCAATCAGGGACTGGCTTCCCACATATATGGGTTTTACACGGGGTTTGTGTATCTTTCCCCCTGCCTTGGGGGGTTTATTGCAGACCGCATACTCGGAAACCGCAGGGCTGTTATTCTCGGCGCAGGCTTGATGGCCGTCGGGCACTTCATGATGGCGTCTGAGTCTTTGTTCTTCGTAGCCCTTTTTTTTCTGATAATGGGCAACGGCTTTTTCAAACCTAACATCTCCAGTCAGGTGGGTGATCTCTACGATCCTTTGGATTCGCGTCGCGACAGAGCCTTCAGTATATTCTACGTAGGCGTCAATATTGGGGCCTTTTTTTCACCGTTGGTCTGCGGTTCTCTGGGTGAACTTTATGGCTGGCATTATGGGTTCAATGCGGCAGGAGTAGGTATGCTAATAGGTTTGTCCATTTATCTTGCCGGACAAAAATGGCTAAGGCCACACAATGCGCTTTCAGGAAAAGTCGCTCGGCGCATGGCCATGCCGCAAATGTCCAGGAAGGAAAAGGGAGACCTTTCATTACTGATAGCCGTGGGATTGGTGAGCGTCGCTTTCTGGGCGGCCTATGAACAGCAGGGCAACACTCTTGCCCTCTGGGCTGACGCATATACTGATCGTCATATATTCGGTTGGCAATTTCCAGCGTCCTGGTTCCAGTCTTTGAATCCGGCTTTGATAATTTTCCTTACACCGGTTGTCACAACTTTATGGTCGTGGCAATCCAGAAACAACAGGGAACCATCAGCGATATTTAAAATGGCTATCGGATGCTTTCTCCTTGGGCTCGCATTCGTAGTCATGATTCCGGCCGCAGGCCTATACATCACCGATGGAAGCCCCGTAGGCGTGTCATGGCTCATAGGTTTTAGCCTACTGGCAACCATTGGTGAATTGTACTTGTCTCCCGTCGGACTTTCGCTAGTGACAAAACTTTCGCCGACACGCATAGTTTCCATGATGATGGGTGTATGGTTCCTGTCCTCTTTCGCAGGAAACTACACGGCAGGTTTTCTAGGCCAGTACTGGGAAGAAATGCAAAAAGAAAGTTTTTTTCTTATGATAGCTGCAATCTCATTCGCCGCAGGCGTGGCTATGCTATTTATTGCTAGACGATTCAAGAGTGAAATGTGATCAGAACTCGGCTTTTAGCCGGAGCCGTCTTCTTTGTGGCTATTAGGGTCACCCAAATCGATGCCCGTTGAAATATCTTTGGGTCTATGAAGAGCGCTGACACAACGTCGAAAGGTGTAAGATCCACATGAGAAAAATAGGAGTATGGATAGTCGGAGCATTGGGGTCTATCTCCATCACCGTAATCCTTGGGGCCCTCGCCATGCGAAAAGGGATAAATGATAACGGTGGCATGGTAACTGCCTCAGCGGATTTTGAAGGATTAGATCTTGTTCCCGTGGAAGCCCTCGAATTTGGAGGATGTGATGTTCGTGCGGGCTCTCTTGTTGATTCCGCAGTTCAATTGGTCAGGGAGGCAGGAGGCATCGATCCCAGAATTCTACAATCCGTTGAAAAGGATCTTGATACCATAGAACAACGTATATCATTGGGGACCATTTTGAACTCCGGGGAAGCGATAGGCCGCCTCGCGCCAACCCAGGCGGCGAATCGTATGTCTGTGCGGGAAGAAATTGCTCAGATTGTTAAACATCTCAATGAATTCAAACTGTCAAATCAATTTCAGGATGTGGTCGTAGTGAATCTTGCCTCGACCGAACCGCCGCTTGAACTCGAAGATTGCCATAAGAAGATTTCCACTTTCGAAGATTGCATTGATCATGATCGTCGGGAAACGCTCCGTGCCAGTACAATTTACAGCTACGCCGCAATCCAGGCTCATTGTCCATACATAAATTTCACGCCGTCAAACGGCGCTCTTTTCCCGGCAATTGTTGAACTGGCCGAGCTAAATGGTGTCCCTGTTATGGGGAACGACGGAAAAACCGGCGAAACGCTTGTAAAGTCGGCCTTGGCGCCAATGTTTAAATGCCGAAACCTGGAAATATTGGGTTGGGAAGGGTTCAACATTTTGGGTAACATGGATGGAAAAATACTGGATCACCCCGAAAACAAACAATCCAAGATCAACAGTAAGGACGCCGTGCTTTCAAAGATTCTGGGTTACAGTCCCCATTCACGAGTGCACATAAACTACACTCCGTCCTTGGCTGATCAGAAAACCGCCTGGGATTTTATTCATTTCAAAGGATTTCTAGGGGCTAAAATGTCCCTTCAGTTTATATGGCAAGGATATGATTCGTTACTGGCCGCTCCCCTGGTTCTTGATCTTGTCCGCCTCATGGAGTTGGCCCATCGCAGAGGTGAGGCCGGTCCCGCTCCCCATCTCTCGTCCTTCTTCAAGGATCCTCTTGGATCGAGTGAACATGGATTTCACAATCAATATCAGATGCTTATGGATTATGTTCAAAAAGCCGGTTAATCGAGTAAAGACACATGATTTGAGGCAATGTGAAGTTTTCATTCAGTACAAATGGATTTGTCCGATACTCAGTGTGTGACGCTGTGGAACGTATTGCGGAAATCGGTTACGAGGGGGTGGAACTACTCGCCGACGCTCCACATCTATATGCCGACTCGCTCTCCATTTCTGGTCTGGAAAAACTTAGGGAGACTATCGATAAATCAGCATTGAAGATAGTCAACATAAACGCTAACACGGCAATGGGCTGGTACGGCAGAGAATTCTGGGAACCCATATTTGAGCCCTCTCTTGCTAATCCAGACAGAGAACTAAGGCGCTGGAGATTGGAATATTCCAGGAAATGTGTCGATCTGGCGCATTACTTCGGCTCTCCCTGCGTGAGCGTGACTTCGGGGAAACTGGTTCCTGGTCTGGCGCCTGAAAAATCATTCAATTTTTTGAGGGAATCGCTGGAACAACTTGTTTCTTACGCGGAAGAGCGATCCGTTTTTATAGGTATTGAATATGAACCAGGACTTTTAATTGAACGCTTCGAAGAGTTGGTGGCCATGATGGATCTAATTGACGCTCCTGGCCTGGGAGCCAATCTTGACTTAGGTCACAGTCACGTCCTTGGAGAGGACCCCAGGCGAGTCATTGAAGGTTTAGGCTCAAAAATCCTGCATGTCCACCTTGAAGACATCCGATCCAGGAAGCACTACCACCTGATTCCAGGAATGGGAGACATGAATTTTTCCGAACTGTTTGGACTTCTGGAGGACAATGGCTACAACGGCTTCACCACAGTAGAACTGTACACCTACCCGCAAAAACCGGAAGAAGCTGCGAGGCAGGCGCTCGAATTCTTGAGGAACGCTTCAATCTCAGCGAATGTTGAAAGGTAATAAGACATGAAGTTCGCATTCAGTTCCAATGCGTTTTTACGCTATGATTTACTGGATACCATCAAGATCATTTCCGGGCTGGGTTACAAAGGAATCGAGATTATGGCCGATACCCCCCACGCTTTTCCGGCGCATTTAACTATCGGGGCTATCGAGACTATTCGGGAGACTTTGAAAAGTAATCAATTGTCGGTATCCAACATAAACGCCTTTATGCATCACGCTGACGGAGATACTTATCATCCTTCCTGGATCGAAAAAGACCCTGCGTTAAGGTCCAAGCGCATCGATTATACTCTCCGTTGCATCGATCTTGCCAGGCTACTCGGGGCCCCATCCATATCCACCGAGCCAGGTGGCCCCTTGGACGGCATGAGTCGTGATGAGGGGCTTAGGCTTTACGGGGAAGGGCTCATGGCTGTCGAAGGAAGGGCCAGAGAAACAGGAATCCGAATCCTTATAGAGCCGGAACCTGGGCTGTTAATCGAGACCAGCGTTCAGTTCCTGGATTTTGTTAAGAACCTTGATCCAAATGTTTTTGGTATCAATTTTGATGTGGGACATTTCTACTGTGTGAACGAAAATCCTTCAGAACTCATTCGAAACATGAAAAGTTATATTCATCATTTCCACCTTGAAGACATCGCCGCTACCAGAGAACATAATCACCTAATGCTCGGTCACGGAGCCATTGATGTGCAAGATACGCTAAAAACTATCAAAGAAATTGGCTATGAAGGATTTGTAACCGTAGAATTATATACCTATGAACATGCGGCTGAAGAAGCCGCGAGCGAGGCTATTAAATATCTTCAGAACTGGATACCTGTTGATCATCATTGATGGGAGGGAAGTGACTAATCGTCTTTTTGATTCAGGTCTTGAACGCTCTATCATTCTTTGTTTCTGAAGAATATCAAAGAGAGCGTAAATCCTCTTGGCCTTGTCTGATTTTTCGCTGAATTTGCTCGAAAATCGCTTGCCCCATGTGCAAACAAGACCTGTTCTGAAAAAAGGTCTAATTTGTGGAGCAATATCTATCCTTTCTTCGACCTCGATTTTCCTGTATCCCATTGATTCCTTGAACCGATTAAGACTTGGCGCGTCCCCAAATGTGGCGCGTATTCCATAAGACACATGGTCAATCTCCGGTCTGCGTATAACGTCTCGCGTCGAAACAAACATCAAGGCGTTCATGGCCTGATATTTAAGGAGTTCTTTGCGATTGAACAGGACGTCTCCGTAGAAACCACCGCGGTAAGTGTAATCCACTCGAAACGCCGCAAGTTCAGTTCCAACAAAGGCCGCCCAGCCTTCAAATAGCGGATTCTCGGCAGACAACTCTAGATTTCGTTTCCACCAGTTTATGACCTGTGGATCTGAATATCTATGCTGCCTGAGGTATGTATCGGCCACCAGATCCATGCCGTGCTTAATGAGATAATTGATTTCAACTCTTTCAACGTGACAATGTCTCAATGATCTCCTGGTTTCCTTGCGTTGGTTTCCATGCAAGGAATCAAGATCATAGTTTTTGTCGTCTACCAGATAAATGTAACTTGAAATGCCGCAATGATCTATTGTGGTAGGATATCGGAGAAACAGGCTACCCCCCTCCCAGAGCGCTTTAAACTCCAGGTCCGAAGGTTTTGAAGGTCCTTTCATTATGACAGGTTGATAGATTCTGAAGCCTATGGAATGCCACAAACCACTTTCTAACTGGATAACCTGACATCCCAGTTGAGTGAAGAAATTAGAAAGACTCTTTTCCTCCGACGTACTGTGTTCATGCGCACGAAAGCCAGTGTGGTCCATCTACACTCCAGACAAAGCCAGGGCCGATTGGCCAAATGGTGTCTACAAGCCCAACTTAAACTTGTGAGGCTGCCCTCTCTCACAATGTGTAAGCGATGTTATTGTAACCGCTTAATTTGTTATTACATAGATGGGTTGAATTGTCTCATTGAAATAAAGGAAAAGTCAATAACATGTGTTTTCTTGGCCGAGCAGAATTCGTTTAGAAAATCTGGTTAAAGAGATTAAGAATAATTGACCGTTACTTGATGGGGGGATTGTGTTGCGGTACAGTAGATCCCTTTCAAACAAAGGATGGGTGAATAGCGCTCTCTTGTTTCTAAGAGCCTTTTAAGGTCATGCTCAGGACCAAAGAGGGCAGCCGTCACTACAATGAGCGATTCGAGGAACCATATACCTTTTCATGGTTGTCTCCTTTCTAGTTGTTCAAGATCATTGCTGACCTTATTACTAAAGTATGGACAGCACGATCTGCTTGTCAAGGCGAGACATGTCCCCGTATGACTTGTGCGCCTGCCGGAATCGTTCAAGGATATGATTTCATTGGATATGCTAGCGGTCTGATTTTGACAGGATAACCTGTCACTGCTGGTCCGTCGGTTTACTGGGGAGGGCAGGATCCGGGTAAACCTGCTTTTCAATCCAGGCGCAACACCGGAAGATTGAGCTGCTGACTAACCAGGGTCGAAATTTTCAGCCATTGGGGTTCGTCACTTTACTACGTTTAAAAGTTCAGCTAGCCGTTGCTCACCGTCCCTATTCTGTTCAAAACCAACAGCGCCGACCAGATAAGGCCCTTTTTGCGCCACGATAATCTTGCCCTGATAGGGATCTACGCCAGTCAAAGCATCGGGACCAAATTCCGCAGAAATCCCCTCCGTTACTCTCCCCTTCCTGGACAAATTCTCCCTAAAAACTCTTATTGCATCCATCGCTTCCTGAGAATTATCAAAAATAGACAGGAAGAGATGAAACTCCTGGTCCTCCGACACAGTCTTTGAGTCTGTTTTTTTCTTATCTTTCTCTACGTAGGACGCTTTGAAGCCTCTTTTTAAGAATTGATAACCGAGAAGCCCATCCGGAAAGTATTCTATAGAACCGGGCTTAAGTCCGTTTTTGGGGAAATACTCAATTTCTTTAGGTGGACCGGCATTGTCCGAAATGCTAGATTCTATGTCCGTCGCCAACCGTTTCAAGGTTGGAGCGTTTGTATCTACGGCCTGGAGAACCACAAAATACCTGCCCTTGTAGAAAATAGCGTGCCGGTCCCCCAGCGAGGAATCCAGTCCGATGCCAGCGGCGCTTCCCTCCTGACGGAACCTTGAGAAAACACCAAAAGCCTGGAGTGGATTTCCCATGTCATAAATGTCCACGTCTATTCTGTCATCGGAGGAATTCTCGTTCTGATAAATTACAAAGATGGACTTTTCAAATCCGTAATGGAGAAACAGATCCGCCTGACCGTTGATATGCTCAAACAAGGTTTCTTTCGTAAACGTTTCAAGGGGATCTTTCAAAGTCCATCCGCTAGGGGCAATTTGCGGAAGGAGCGATTCTATCGGAGTCTTTTCAGACAAGACATCCTGAGAAGCGAATAACACCATGAAAAAAGAGAGAATAATCAGCCCTTCACGCCTTGTCACAGATCGCTCTTCCATCTACGTTCCATTCTCACGAAAACATTTGCCGCACCGATTTTATCTGTGCGCGAATATCGAGCCCCCTTCTGCAAATGACGGCGCAGGATGAACATTCCGAACACAGGTTAATTTTCTGTAAAGCGTCTCCGGCCCGCAATACTTCTTCGGCCAGTTTGTCGTTTTTATATCCATCGTGATACATGACCGCTCTCAGGAAATCAGTGTGGGCCACGCCATGAGGACACTCCCCGATACAGCCACCACACATCGTGCAGATCCTCCCTTTAAGGTGGGACTGATACTGCTTGAGAGCGTCCAAATCCGTGCTCGCCAGGGCTGTTCCCATAACGGCGACACATTCGTCGATTTGTTCTATCGTGGTAACACCCGGAATGGCTGCTGATACGTTATGATCCATAATTACATATTTGAGGGCAGCCTGATGGGGATTCAGTCCCCCCATATCCTTGGCCTTATAGCCCCCTGCCTGGGTTTTCATCGCCACGACGCCTATCCCTGATTTTGCGGCTGACGCCACTGCGTCCTTCAAGTCCTTTGAATGGGTAAAATTGTAAGAAACCAGCGCCACATCATGGACATGGGCTTTTGCCGCTTCATTCAAAAGGGACGCCATATTGGAGTGTGAAGAAAAGCCGGTAAAACGAGCTTTACCTTCTTTCTTTATCTTCTGGAGGAACTCGATGAGCGTAGGATCGGAAACTTCTTTAGGTGTTTTAAGTGAGTGAGCCAGAAGTACATCGACATGGTCGGTTTGGAGTCTTCGAAGGCTTGTCTCCAGAGACTCCCTGTTTTCTTTTTCTGTAGAATGGAACCGAATCTTTGTCTGTATAAGTACCTTGTCCCGTTTCCCACGAAATACCTTGCCGACCATTTCTTCGTTCTTGCCCGCCATGTAGGAATTAGCGGTGTCGTAAAAATTGACGCCAAGATCGAAGGCTCGCCGCAACACCGCCGGATCGCTACAGTTCATGACTCCCATGCTAATTGCTGTCACTTTTAATCCGGTCTTTCCAAGAGTCCGGTACTCGGGAGTGATCGTCTTTTCTGTGTCTGCAAAGGCAGGATTGACGTTCCAGAAAGGAGCCGCCGCCAGTCCCAGAACCGCGGATGACGCTCCCTGTATAAATTTTCGCCGTCCAATCTTTCTTGAACTCATGACATCTCCCTCGAAAAATAAGGTCCAACTCGATATTTGTTCGCGCCCCGGTCAAACGCACCGTCCATAACGCAGTTCCGATCATCAGAAGACTCTCTAAATCCCTGTAGATAAGTAAACAGGATAAATTGTCAAATCGAATAAGACTTATTTTGTGGATAACACCTGGGACAGCGCAAGTCAATTACACCTGCGAAATCCAGCACGCGATTTTGGCGTGGGAATTTTTTCGGTTTTTTATTTGACTTTACTGAACATGATTAAGTAATTTAAAAATGGAGCATGGTATACCTCGCCCGCAACCGCATCGGTTTCAGTTTTGTGATTTAGGTATGCATGCAGGGCCCACATTCTGAATTACTGGGACATTTTTATTTAATTTTTGATTAATTCGAGGGGAGTGACATGGTTGGAAACAGGTTTTTAATTTATTTGATACCAGCATTCCTTGTATCAATTCTTTTAATTGCGCCAAATGTGGTTCCGGCCTCTTACATCAATTCGTCTCCTGACGAAGTCGTCAGCGTTGAATCGAAAAAGGGCCACGGGGATTTTGAAAAAGCTTCGAGTGACTACAGGCCTATTGACGATTGGCTCTCGTCGGTCCTCAACTGGTTGCCGCCTCAGAATCATAAAAGAATACTGGCCACGTTCAAAGAGGAAGACCCGGACAAAGATATCGATGAAAATTTCACAAGCCCCAAAAAACCGGAATGTTCTGTTAACGTTGAAAACGTAATCTCTTTGAAAGACATATCCCCGATATATAAGTCGCCCAAAATTAACGGCGAGGGGATTTGGACGAGCACGGGCGCCCCGATAGGCGAAGATGGACGACCGCTGGTATACAAGACACTTTATCGTCCCAGCGTCAAATTTCCAAATACTATCGTTTATATGGCCGTTTTTGACATGAACCGGCTCAAACCCCGACTATTTATTGGTCGAACCGAACCGGGTATTCGCAATATTTCAGATACGCAATCACAGGAATCTCTCTCAAAAATCGTGGCCATTACCAATGCAATGTGGATGCAACGACACTCCAGAGGGGCAGGAGCAATATTCAGAGGTAGAGTTATCTATCCAATGGTCTCAGGTATGGCTACTCTTGTCGTATACGAGGATGACTCGGTTGATGTGCTTGAATGGAGCGATGACATTCCGTTGTCAACAGTTAAAGACGCTCGCCAATTGAGCCATTTGATTTTGAAAAACGGGGATGTCGTTGACAAGGTAGTAACAAACGGAAAGATTAACGATTCTGAAATAGGCCTCGGTTCATTGATCGACAGTGACGGTACCAGTACGACGGACAGAGATTGTTGGTATCTGGCTAATAGAACGGCGTTTGGTATCCGGGATGATGGCAACCTTGTGTTTGCCATGGGGCATCATGTCAGCACCAAAGACCTTGCCAGGGCCTTGGCCCTCGCAGAGTGCAAACGGGCTATTCACGGTGACGCAAATATTCATAACGTTGTATGCAATTTTTATTTTCGGGATGAAGAGAATAAAATTGTAAAATATGAAAAACTCTCTCCAGAGCAACTTGATTACACCTTGAAACGATATGATAAAGGATACGCTAAAGATTTCTTTAGGTTTTACGAAAAATAGGATTTCGTTGCTCAGGTAAAGGTGTTAAGTAATGTCCAAAAAATCGGGTGCGCTCCAATAAATTAATGTTCACAGTCGCTACAGAATGTGCACTGCTCTTTCTATGGTTTCACGTCAGCTTCAGTCGGACCGGCTCCTGTAGTCCGTTTCTTTCCTTTCATGTATTTCCAGTTTGATGGCCTGGTTAAACTTGGCGTTTACTTTTGATAATAACAATTCAGCCAACGCTTTATTATACACTAGGAACACCGGTCCATTTAGGGGCCGCATCACATAAACTGTTTTTTCAACTGATTCTGCCATAGTTATTTAACCTCCTCACATTTTTAAGCGATTTATGCGGTGGTTTTGCGATTCAACGCAAAAAAACGCTTGTTCCCTCCAATGCCGCCAAGCGACAGGATCAAAATCAGAGTCGAGCACATACCAGCCCGTTGCTATCAAATTGTCGATTCGCTGTTCGATAGGCATTGGCGCCTCTTTGTATCAAAAAGATTCGGCTGAGAAACCTTCGTAAGCGCTGCGCATCCTTATTGATACCTTCGGAGATGGCCACAGGCGCTAAGCTTGTTACGGAGAACTCAAACAATGTTTTTCAGATTGTGGTAACGGAGATAGTTTAACCCTTGTCACACATTAAGCACATTTCATGCCAACTGCGCCAAACAGAACCATCTTCTTGAAAACCGCCTGCTAATTAACTGGTTAGATATAGGCGCAGAATTTGGTGTGATTTACGAAGATTTGACGGGACAAGCGAAACGAGCGAAATGTGCCCGAACAACGGACCGACAAATTTGTGATGCGTGTTTTTTCAAGGGGTTAAGTATTTCCACAGTGTCTTGATGTCGGTCAATCATCCTCGTCTGCGGTGCGGTTTTCGCTCATGATCCCAAAACGCTTCATGTGACGATACAGAGAATCTCGGGCTATACCAAGCATCCTGGCAGCGCGTCTTCTATTGCCTTCGCAGCGTCGGAGCGCCTCCAAAACGAGGGATTTGATCACCTCATCCGTCACATCATGAAGCGTGCGTTCTTGCGACGGAAAACTGCACACATGAGACCAGTCCTCAAGATCCGCTTTACCAGAAGGCAGCGTCAAGCTCAAGCCATGCCCGTCGGATAGCATCAACGCGCGCTCTAGAGCGTTCCGGAACTCCCTGACGTTGCCAGGCCAGTCATATCTCGTGAGCGCAATTGCGAAGGCTGGATCGACATACGGGAGATGAGTTAGTTGAAGTTCCACAGCCAGCCTCGACATGATCTCTTCCATGAGTACGGGGATGTCTTCGATTCTGTCACGAAGTGGTGGCACAGTTATCCCGAAAACGTTAATTCTATAGAAAAGCGCTGACAGGAATCGTCCTTCCTCAACCTCGTCATCAAGACTCCTGTTGGTAGCCGAAATGATCCGAGCATTCACATTGATGGGTTTCTCACCACCGACACGAAGGAATGACCTTGTGTCCAGAAACGTAAGGAGCTTGGACTGCAGCGAGAGTGGAAGCTCTCCTATTTCGTTGAGAAGGAGGGTACCCCCTTCCGCCAACTCCAGGAGTCCTCGTTTACGGCCAAGCGCTCCTGTGAATGCGCCACGCTCATGTCCAAACAGCTCTGATTCCGCCAATTCCCTTGATATGGCGGCGCAATTCAGCGAAAAATAGGGACCTAGCGCACGCTTCGAATGGTCGTGGATCCAGCGCGCCAAATAGTCCTTCCCGCTCCCGCTCTCCCCCTGAAGCAGAACCGTACCGTCACTGGCGGCGGCTGAGCGGGCCTCGCTCATTGTGGCCCTCATGATCTCCGAGGGGTAGCTTTCAAAAGCCGCTTTTGGGGTTGGAAATACCCTCGCTCGCTCCGTCACATCACGAGAAATCCCGAATACGCCAATAATTTCTCCGTCTGCGGTATGAAGCGGCCTGAGGATGGTATTCAGGGTTAGCGAGACGCCATTTATGCGGGCAGTGTGCTCTCTTTCGATCGACTCTCCTCCGAGTACGCGGAGATCCAGCAGTCGAAGCTGGCGCCCGATGTCTTCGCCATAGATGTCGTGGGGCTTGCGTCCAATGATTTCGGACACGTCAAGCCCTAGAAGTTTGGCCATCGCGGGGTTCACTTGCGTGTATTTAAGACTACGATCAGTCATGAAAATCATATCCTGGGCGCCGTCAAATATTGCCCGGAAACGTTCTTCACTGACACGCAAAGCGTCCTCAGCCCTCTTCCGTTCGGTAATATCAAGGTACGTTCCGGCTACCCGCAACGGTTTGCCGTCTTTATCCCTCTCTACGACTGAACCACGGGCCAAAACCCACTTCCAGTCGCCCAACCTGGGCCTCAGTCGAAATTCGGCCTCATATAACGGTGTGCGGCCTTCCAGGTGCGCATTAAACATCTTCACGCCTCGAGACCAGTCGTCTGGATGAGTGAGATTCTCCAACCAAAGAAGATGTGACGGAACTTCATCCAGTGTAAATCCGAGTATTTTGGCCAAACGCCGGTCGTAAATGGCCTCGCCTGTCTCAAGGTTGTAGTCCCACGACCCTAAGCCCGCTCCGTTCAATGCCAGGTTCAGCCTCAGTTCACTCTGTCTCAGCGCCTCTTCGGCCTGGTTGCGCTCGGCAAATTCCTGCTTGAGCCGCTCATTCGTCTTTAGCAGTTCCGCCGTGCGCTCCGCGACCCGCTTCTCGAGTTCGTCACGTGCTCTAGTCAGGTCTACCGACATTCGTTTGCGCTCTATGGCGTAACGTATAGATCTTACCAACAGGTTTCCGTCTACCATGCCCTTGAACAGGTAATCCTGCGCTCCGTGTTTTACAGCATCAATAGCTATAGCTTCATCTTCCTGGCCCGTGAGTACGATAACTGGAATTTCAGGAAACTCAGATTGAACGCGGATCAATGTTTCAATACCCTGACTATCGGGCAAATTCAGATCCAGAAGCGCCGCATTAACGCCGCCTTTTCCGAGACGAACTAATCCCGAAGCCAGACGGGATTCAACCTGGATATCCAGATCAATGGCCTCACAATCCAGGCACATCTCCTTAATGAGACGGGCGTCAACGCGATTGTCCTCTATCAACAGAATTGTCAGCCGATCTTCCAACATTTTAATCCCTCGGGGAAAGTTTTACGATGGTGAGCCAGAACTGTTCAATATTTTTTATCACGCCTATAAATGGATCTAATTTTAATGGTTTTGTGACATAATAACTAGCGTGAAGATTGTAGCTCTTTACAATATCCTGTTCCGCTTTCGAAGCAGTCAGTATCACAACAGCGATACGCTTTAGATTGTCATCATTTTTAATCACTACGAGAACTTCCCCGACCGCCCTTCCTTGGCAGGTTCAAATCCAGGAGTATCAGTTCAGGTCTATGGGTATTGGCGTATTCTCCCTCCTGACTGAGAAACGCAAGAGCCTCTACCATAAGTTGTTTTTTATGTCAGGAGCTTTGTCCAAATTCACCGGCTGTTTTTCGTGTGGGTGGAAAAATGGGACTATGACATAAATTTTTGAGCTGCTCCACATTAACCAGAGTGAGATCAGTGGCTAACATGACAGACAGTGACCGTTCTCGACCAACGAGACATAGCCCTTCTTAGAAGTCTTTTAACGGAAGAAAATGATTTCTTTAAGCTTGAATACAAGATAAAAAGAGAACATCATTCAGAATGGACTTTAGGAGCTACAATGAACAAACCTGATCCTGACATAAAAAAGATTGCTAAAGTTATGGCTGATGTACTCTCAGAGAATAAAAAAGAGGTGCTCCATCGGACTGATTTAATAGAGTTTCTTAGGGAGGAGTTTGGTGGAAAATTCGTATACACAAATGAACACGGGCATCCAGCGATTGATGAAAAACTACTTGAAGAATTTGCAAAGCTGTCACCAACACTAGTTTATTCAAGAAGCGAAGAATGCTGGAGACAAAGGAAAGAGGGTGACGGTGATAACCGCGGGGTATGACTAATCCCTTTAAAAAGTAAAACCGTCTTTGGGGGGATAAGAGACGGTTCCGGGGTCTCCAAGGCGAAGAAGCTGGAAATCTGCGGAGGTTTATTGACGTGAGAGTCCTTATGGTTACGTCTGAAGTGACGCCATTTGCGCAAACTGGTGGGTTGGGCGAGGTCCTATCCGCTCTACCGGTTGAATTGGCTTCTTTGGGAGTTGAGATTGACGTCCTGATGCCCAAATATCGGGGTATAAATGCAGAAAAATTTGATATCACAAAACTTGATATCACTCTTGAAATAACCCTGAACGCCAAAAAAATCACAGCCGGCCTCTGGCGGTTTGTTGGGAAAAATGGAGTTCGCTACCTTTTTCTTGAATGCGACGATTATTATGACAGGGAGTATCTTTACGGAACTCCTGAAGGTGATTATAAGGATAATTCCGAGAGGTTTGTTTTTCTATCCAGAGCCGCTCTTCAATTAGCTCTATATCAGGGACAACCTTACGATGTGTTCCATTCACATGATTGGCAGGCTGCGTTAACGGCTGTTTATCTTAGAACCCTTTATGCTGGGGAGTCGTTGTTCAGGGACAGCTCAGCAATAATGACTATTCACAATCTTGGTTATCAGGGGATATTCGGACATCTTGATATGACGCTCGTAGGATTGGGTTGGGAGTTTTTTACCCCAAAACATATGGAATTTCACGGAAACCTTAACTTTTTAAAAAGTGGGATTGTTTTCGCCGATGAAGTGAGCACCGTTTCTCCGGGATATCGTGACGAAATTCTTACACCGGAGTTTGGGTTTGGTTTGGAAGGAATACTACAGGACAAAGCAGACCACCTGACCGGGATTCTAAATGGAGTTGATTATTCTATATGGAACCCGCAAACCGATCCCTATGTTGCTACCAGGTATTCTCAGGAAAACATGCAAGGAAAACCTATCTGTAAAGCCAAGTTGCAAGAACTTGCAAAACTGCCATTAGACCCTGGAACGCCATTGATAGCAATGGTGAGCCGTCTATCGAGTCAAAAGGGTGTAGACATATTTGCAGAAGCGTTTGACGAGTTTATGCGGAATGACGTTCAAATGGTAGTGCTTGGAACAGGAGAGGCTCGATATCAAGACATATTGGTAGAATTGGCTGAAAAATACCCTAATCGTGTAGGAGTATTTCTCAGATACGATTATGTGTTGGCTCACAGGATATTTGCCGGCGCAGACATTTTGCTCGTACCTTCTCGATACGAACCTTGTGGCTTGAACCAGCTCTACGCTTTAAAATATGGAGCGGCGCCTGTAGTAACAGCTACAGGTGGGCTCACCGATACGATTGATGAATGTGATGTCGATGCGGATATCGGAACCGGGTTCAAATTTTTTCCTCTAAACCGAGTCGAACTGGAAAAAGCCGTATCAAAGGCTATCAGGATTTACAAAGATCGACCCGATGCCTGGAAAAGGCTCATAAAAAGAGGAATGAACAAGGATTTTTCCTGGCGTCGGTCTGCAGGAGAATATCTTCTCCTCTACGACAGGGCTATTGCAGACAGACGCGCCTATCTCAAATCAATTGAAAAAGCTTAAAAGACAAGTTGTGGTCTAACCATTGAAATTGGATTACCTAGATGGCATTTCAACGGAAAACACCGAACGCTTACTCGTTAGAGCGTTGGTGTGGGGCCCCAAGAAAAAAAGCCCTAGCGAACAACGCTAAGGCAGGGTCAGCAAAATATTCTTCATGCCGGGCTTAGAACAAGCAGTATTTTATCTAATAACACGACTTATGGTAGGTGGTTGATCTACTGCGCTTAGCAGTTGATTTATTCGGCTCAGTAGTTGATTTATTCGGCTTGCTGGATACCTTAGGACATTCCTGTTCCATTGCCTTTTGAGCTTCTACTTGGGTCTTGAATGGACCTGCTATGGTCGCAGATGTTTTTTCTTGCGCTTTAATCACCTTGCAAACACCGTTTTTGTCCTTGATTACGAAGTAGCTATCTCCGGCGGCGAAAGCAACTATAGTTGTCAGGACAAAAATTATGGCTGTGAAAAAACCTATTAAGCGTCTGACTCTCATGGTAACCTCCGATTGAATCATATTTTATTAATCGAAACATCAACCCGGCACAGAAAAAGCAATTTGACGGTGGACCGTTATTTTTGTAACTATATACAACCGGGGTCGGCCGGAGCTACCATTTGCCTGGGCGCTTATCCAATTCCTCAACTGGCTCACGTTTGAGCCCGTATTTTTCTTGTAACTTGCCTGTCAGTTGCTTCCAATTTCCTTCAACCTGATCCCAGTTCACGTTCTTCTGCCTTGTTGTCGACTAATCTATGTAATTTATCCATTGCCCAGGTCAAATACGGCCCGCAATAGGAACGCCGTCACGATGGCAGTACCGGCGCCCGATCCTCCTCCCTTGGGGGATGGTTCTACCGGATTGGGTCACCGGGCGTTTGAGGCGCGCCTAGCCTAAAGGGCCCCGCCTCCTCCACCAATATCCACCGCCACCGCCCAAGAGCAAAATCACTAAAATGACTATGATGATTGTTGTCGAATCCATATCATCACTCTCTTTCCATGGTTGGATTTGAAACTCGCTGATATGCCAGAAATGGGCCTATCAGCCATTTTCAGAATTTGTTTATGGATCTTCTCGAAGGCTATTCGCCACAGTGTGTCGTCTAATTCGCCGCTCTCTGTTCTGAGGGTGGACGAGGGCCACTCCCTAGGGCAGCCCCGTCACCCACAGTTTTGCCGTTACTTATAGTACATGTCGACTTTCTTCAGCGAATCCGGGGATGTGACCTTGGGCCAATCCTTTGGGTCGAAATTCGGGGCCTTTTCCAGGGCCCCCTTGTTGATATTAACAACCAGGGTAGTTTTTTCCTTTCCTAGTTTCAAAGCTCTCCATGGAATGGGGATTAATTTCTCGCCAATCCCTAGTGTGCCTCCATGGGACAAAATGGCATATTTCAATGCGCCGCCTGGATCGATCAGGAGATCATCGACCTTCCCAAGTTTTTCCCCTTGCGGGTTGGTGACTGTCATTCCTGTTATCTGGCTGGACCTCTGCCATCCCTCCAAGGGAGTAGTACCCGTTTCAGCCCAGACTTGGCCTGCAAGTAGAATGCAAATTACCGCTGCGTACAACCCAAAACCGTTCTTTTTCATAACAATCTCCTTTTTCAATGAGTCAATGTTAACGTTGTTAGCGTCTGGATAAATGGGGCTACCATTTGCTCAGATGCTCATCCAGCTCCTTCTCCGCGGCCTCACGTTTGAGCCCGTATTTCTCTTGTAACTTGCCAAGTAAATGATCTCGCCTCCCAGCAACGACTTCCAGTTCGCTGTCCGTGAGTTTGCCCCACTTCTCTCTGAACTTGCCTTGCAGTTGCTTACAATTTCCTTCAATCTGATCCAAGTTTGCTGTTCATCCTCGTTGGTGTCGACTAAGCTGTGTGATTTCATCCATTGCCCCCAGGTCATATACGGCCTGTCACTTGGGAGCTTTCCCTAATAACTGATCCTTGTCCATGTTGACGATCATCGTGTCCGCTTTAGCGCCTGTCTTCACGGCTTTCCACGGAATCGGAATCAATCGGTCACCGGTCCCAAACCAACCTCCGGGAGCCAAAACTATATAGTCGAGGCATCCCTCCTTGCTCAGCATTATATCTTGGATCTTTCCGAGATCCTCTCCCTTCTGGCTTATAACTTTTTTCCCGAGTATCTTGCTGACTCTATCAGCCTGCTCCATGACGCTTTTTTCGCTTGTTTGACTCTGTCCTGTGGCCGCCACAGGTTTTTCATCGGTTTGAGCCTGGACGCTGGGGGGCTTACCCACCTCCTGTTCAGCAGCGAGGGCTTGGGTTACAAAGAGCGCACAGATTGCGAGAAAGACTGTTATAACGTTTCTCGATTTTTTCATCGAGTTCCTCCTTCCTGTGGTCGAGATAATTCGACAGGCCTTAGAGCGATGAAGCCAATTTCCCAGTAGTAACAGCTAAACAAAAAAAAGAACTTCCATGGTTATCGACAGAGCCCCCTTGCTCAAGCCTCGGTGGCAGCCCATCGAGACTTTTTCAAGGGGCTCAACTCGTTCCTGTTCGACCAAGGAAATTAGGTGCGGGTTTTGTCAACTGTGAGTCGGCCATCTCGGCTGAGCGAGCGCTGATCACCCTAAACACCCCGGTCCACCCGTTACGGCTGACTTGAGCCTGCCGCATAGGCCGCAAAGTATCTATCAATCTTTTCATTCCATTCGGCCGCAGTGAAGTCAGGCCATGTCTTATTCTCAAAGCTGAGGGCTTTTTCCAGGGTCTGCTTATCAATGTCGAGCACCACTGTTCCCTTTTCATCGCCCGTCATCAGAGCGTCAAATGGAATCGGAATCAACACGTCACCTATTCCCAGGAAACCTCCGTGAGACAGGATGGCGTATTTTAAGCGCCCATCCGCGTCCACCATGAAATCCTGTATTGTGCCAAGCTTTTCCTTGTGACGATTCTCCACGGTAGTTTTCAGTAGCTCACTCACTCTCATAGGTACTTTAATTTCCATCATTTTTCCTTCTCCTTTTTTTCGCCTTTCTATAGGCTCTTAAATTATTGTGTCCAATTATTTGCATTGGCGCCTATTACCGGATGAGGTATATAATCAGAACAATCAACAGTATGGTTCCAAGGCCCACGCCGAAAATGCTCATCGTAGTATCCTCCGTCCCTTTATTTGTTATGGGCGGGAATTGATTTCGTTCCGGGCGTCCACCGTGACGCCACCGGAAACGGCTGTATTTGCTACACCTGATCCACAGATCCAAAAAGCGATTCAGATTATCGAGTGCTGATTCTTTATAACCCTTGCCGCATAAGTATGCATGTTTGGCGCCAACCGAGACCAATAGATCAGTATTTATATAACACCTGTGATGTTAGCCAGTTAGCCATAGCGGTGGAGTGTTGGAATGAGATATGAAGAGTCTAGGCAGAGGCTTAACGAGAAGAACGTGTCCTAATAGTGGACCACAAAGTTCCTGATGTATGTCTTGTCAAGGGGTTAGAAATTAGCCTGATGTCTTAATGTAGGTCAATCATCCTCGTCTGCGGTGCGGTTTTCGCTCGTAATCCCAAAGCGCTTAAAGTGACGATAAAGAGAATCTCGGGCTATACAAAGCCTAAGGGTAACGCATCTTCTGTTGCCTTCGCAGCGCGGCAGGGCCTCCAAAATCAGGGGTTTGATCACGTCGTCCGACACGTCGTGAAGCGTGCGTTCTTGCAACGGAAAACTGGACACGTGAGGCCAGTCCTCGGAACTTGGTTTAACAGAAGGGAGCGTCAAGTTTAAGCTATGCCCGTCGGATAGCTCAATGAGCGCTTGAGAGCGCTCCGCAACTCCCTGACATCGCCGGGCCAGCCATAGCTCGTAAGCGCAATTCATCGAAAAGATTGGCCAATTACACGTTTCGGATTGTCGTGGGTTCATCGCGCCAAATAGTCCTTCCCGCTCCCGCTCTCTCCCTGTCTCATGTCACTCCTTCGGGAGTGTAAAATAGAAAGTCGACCCTTTTCCAACCTTCGAGTCCACCCATATGCGTCCGCCATAACGTTCCACTATTTTCCTGCATGTCGAGAGACCGATGCCGGTTCCCATGGGTCCAGACAAGTCCCTTACCCTTTCGAACATGTTGAAGATACGGTCCAAATACGGAGGCTCAATTCCAATACCATTATCGCTGACCGAGAATTCATAATAAGACTGTCTGGATATACAGCCGACGTGAACTCTAAGAGGCTCTGTCGCGCCGTATTTGATCGAGTTGCCGACGAGGTTTTGAAAGATTGTAGCTAATTGAGAGGCGTCGATCTTAAGAGTTGGAAGAGTATCGCTTGTTACAACTGCTCCTCTTTTCTTGATTGACAAGCCCAGATTTGAAATGGCGTCTGCAAGGCAAGTGTTGCAATCTGTCATCTCATAGGAAATCGGGGTAAGTGTTAGTCGTGAGTATGCGAGCAAGCCCTGGAGCATCGAGTCCATTCGTAGAGCCAAATTTAGCGCCTTTGCGATACACGTCCGCGCCACATCCTCAAGAGGGTTCTTAGAAAGCCTTTCTAGAACCTTGAGGTATGCAGCGACTGCCACCAGAGGCTCACGCAGGTCGTGGGCCGCAACATAAGCAAACTGCTCCAGGTCTTTGTTGCTCCGTTCAAGTTCCTCAGCTTTTTGTTTAAGAACTTCTTCTATCCGCTTGCGCTCGGTGATGTCGCTGACCGCCATACGGATCACGCTGGTAACGCTATTGTCCTCTCGCAGTTCGGCAGGCGCATCCATTCGGATACTTTCAAAACCGGCATAAAACGTCGAACCATCTTCCCGAATGAGTTTCAGATCGCAAGTCTGCCTCTCTTCATGCTCAAGCACGCTTATAATATGCTGATACCAACGGTCTAAGCACTCAGCCGCAACAAAACGTCCAAAACCGCGATTGATTAATTTGGGACGAAAAACCCGCAGTATCGAGGCGCCGGTCAGGTTGACCTCTCTGATGATCCCCTTGTGAGTTAAGGTAAAGTATCCTACGGGAGCGAAATCATAGAGATCCTCATATTTGTCCTTGGACTCTTCCAATGCGTGCTGGATTCTTTTCAGTTCCTCGTTCTGCGTCTCCAGCTCGATCTGGTGGACCAGGAGTTCGTGGATGATCGCTTCAGGGGTTTGATCTTTGAGTCGCGAAGGCGCATCCTGAGGCCCGGCAAGTTTCTCCTCCGCAACATGCCTCAGAGTGCTTTTGCTTTTACCATTCTCATCCAGGTCAATTTTGTCTGCCATGAGTTTGTATCCTCATAAACGCTTCGGTCAAAATGACATATGCCCTGGATGTCATCTCGAGCAGTAACGTGACGAAATATCTACAGCGTTACGGGGATAGATTTCTCCCTCTGGCCGAGTGGACGCCTGTTCGGGTTCGCTGTTCATATTTGGAACCTTGTCCAATCAGGGCCTTTTTATATCTAACAATGTAAGCCACTATCTAAACTAAGCTAATCTTATAAAGTATAAGTTATCAACATTATAATGGAAGCCATTACAAATAGCTTTTTTATCAATTGACGCAATCGCTGCCTTTAGATTCTCGGCGCTGCAAAACACGTCACGGGATAATATCCGCTAAGTGCTATGAATTAAATAAATTACAAGAAAGAGCCCGACTGCAAGAATTGCTGCAGTTAGCAGCATGTCAAGTATCAATGAGGGTTGATATATATCTTCATCTATTTGCTTTTCAACCTCTTTATATCTAATAAAAGCAAGCACACCCATTGAGGCGCCAAGGCCCACGAGGAGTATTCCAAAGATTGATGAATATCCTTGAGAAGGAAGAGCGATTTTGTCAATATTTGACTTACCCAAAACATATGACACTTCATTTATGAACAATGAAAACTTCTCAACAACAAAACCAAATGCCATTATCCCAATGCTCGTCCTTATCCATGCAAGAAAAGTCCTTTCGTTTGCCATGTGGACACGGCGGCTACGGATCTTTGCAGATTTTTTATCTTCTGTTATCTCCTGCATATTTCTGCCTCTCAATATAAAGAATTCTTACTGATAATAGCTTTTTGCTACTATAAGACTGACAGTCGCTGCGCTTCGGGAGATCGGAAGATTCTGAGGTAGCTTAACGGCCTCAACCTGTCATTATGCTATGATATAATTCCAAATGTGTAGGGTATTAAACCAACTATATTAATATTTACTGTTAACATAATAATATAACATACTGATAAATAAGGGGAACATTTTTGGTAGTTCACTGTCACTACTGAGCAGTAAGAGAAAATCCTGATGGAAAGAGAAGGTATTTCAAATGAAACGCATCAAACAGCTTATAATCGCAGCCGACGCCCTTTTGAAAACGAATGTTGATGTTGACGCCTTCAGGAGTTGGGAAAAGAGTACTCTAGTAGCTCTTGTTGCTCTGTTGGGGCCTTTACACTACTACACCGAGAATTTTGGGAGATTCACGAGGGAAAAAAACCGTCGGGGCCTGCTGGCCGGGACGGGGATTCTATCTGCGGTCCAGGAGCAATTCGCTTAGAATCTGTTTGGGAACATCCGGTTCAAAGCCTTTATGAATAAATTTATGCCATTTGTTTGTATCCATTATTCATTCTCCTGTTCCCTCTCAATTTCCTCCCGGTTCCTTTTGCTTTGGAGAGCGTCCACTTCTTCCTTGCCCCGTGATCCTGCCTTCCAATTGCTCAAGATAGTACGTGCTAACACTATGAAACCGGCCACCCCAGCCACAAGCACGACAACAATTATGATGATGTTGTAATCCATATCAAGTGTCCTATTATTCCAAGCATTTCAATAACAGACAGCTAGCCCCTGAAAGACGCACAAATGTAATTGTCGCTGAACAACATTTCAACTTATATTGATGAAATTTCCGGATTCCTGGCATTTCATTTTGCCAGGTGTCTATTCAGAGTTTCAATAACTTTTATAGCCGCTGGAGAGAGGTGTCCCTTTTTGTGGGAAAATATATCAATAATTGAAACATGTGAACCATAATAAGCTTCATTGGCCTGCCAATCCGCCTCCAAGACCCCTCCCTGTATGCTCAAGCCTGCAAAAAGACCTGAGGCTCGAGAATATGACAATATCCCGGCGGATAATGAAATGTCGGTGTCTGCGGACGCTTGTCGGCCAACAGGACCTGCTGCTACCGATGCGTCTACCCCGATTGTAAACTTGTCCTTAAACAAATTTTTTAGATTAACGTTACTCATTACCAACAAAACCAATTCGGTCGATTGGACACCTATCTGCCAACCGAAACTTCCACCATAAAGAGTGACAAACGCAGGAAAGCCCCATTTTCGGTTCGCGGGGTCACGACGTAAGGCCACACCTTTTCCATATTGCCCACCTATCCCCATACCCGCTTTGATAACTGAAGGAAATATAATTATGGCTTTGCTACGTTTGAGCAAATCATGAGGGATCCCCCCATCGGGAGCCTGGAGCATCTCAGTTATGACCTTTTGTGTATCATTCAATCTATTTTCAAGCTCTAAATTGTCGGCATAGGATATCCCCTGGCTAATATTTCCCACAATAAACAATAGAAACAGGATTTGTAGGACGGTTTTTTTCTTCATCTAATCCTCCGTGGCAAGAAACGGTTGCAATGTTTATACGGTTGAAAAGAATTTTGCAGCGGGATCAGAACGACCGGATTTTCGTAACCCTTCACTCGAAGAACTAGACCGGAAATACGGCGTCAATTCTGACTATAATAGAAATTCCTGTTTACGCTGAGACCATCAAGGCAAAGGCCATTGTATGTTGGTATTGTGGACGGGCCTACCAAGGGTGTCACAATGAAAACAATATTGAGAACTGGTAACATCACAGGGAACAGCGTGAACGGTATTTACACCGTGCCGCTGCCGATTGTGATGCCAAACACTCAGCGAATCCGCTGAAATCCTTGCGGCTCCGATGCCGAGGCACGCAAGGC
>CAVQDX010000042.1:0-202138 GCA_963711335.1 uncultured delta proteobacterium
TGTTCGTCGTTGAGAAGCATTTGCGAATGCCCAAGGATGACCTGGAGAAGGTTGTTGAAGTCATGGGCGATGCCGCCGGTGAGGGTCCCAATCGCCTCCATCTTTTGGGAATAAGATACTGGAGCTGAAGTTCCTCTTTTTCTTGTTCAGCGCGTTTTTGATCCGTGATGTCTTCACAACTCATCAGATCTTCACCGGAAACCAATTTCACAGGACGAAAATGAATTATTTTTTGATTCCCGTCCTTGCTGATAACTGAAAAAACTCTGGGTTTAGTTTCTCCCTGGCTGCAATCCTTGAAATCCTCAATCCATTGAGATATAGCCTGGTGCCTAAGATCAGGGTCCGGAAAGGCTTTTTCTCAACCACTCTCTACCGTTCGGCACTTCGCTCAGTTCATAACCGAACATCTCCCTGAACTTGGGATTTGTATAGGAAAATGTACCATCAGACTTGATGATGACCATACCGAAAGGCGCACTTTCGGCAAGTCTCTGAAACCGCTGTTTTTCCATGTTCAGGGTGTCTATAAACATTCTACGTTCGGTCACGTCACGAAAATTCCACACTCTACCTACAACTGTATCGGCTATCCATTGTGGCCTTGAATAACGCTCGAAAACCCTACCATCTTTGAATTCCAGAGTGTCAAAACTCTCGTTTTCAGGCTTGGAGTATAACTCTTTCACTTTCTTGAAAAAGGCTTCAGGTTTACTAGCTGATCTAATACAAACACCAAAACCCTGTCATCGTCGTGGGATTCTATATCTTGGGGTATTTTCCCAAAGATCCAGAAATCTTGTATTAAAGGCCGTAATCCCATTTTTACCATCGACAACAAGAATTCCGTCAGCTGTTGACTCAAGTGTTGAATGAAAAAGGAAACGGAGTTTCTGAGAGCCTCTTCCGCCAGCTTGCTTTCTGTAATATCTCTGGCAATAGCCTGAAATCCGACAACGCAGTCCTTTTTCATCAGAAGTTGAGTGTTTTGAATGAACCACCTTATTTCACCGTTTTTGGCAATAAAGGGAAAATCGTAAGAAGTATTTGGAACTTTATTTACAACCTGACGACCATAGAATCCACTGATATGCTCCCTGCATTCCTCAGGAATGAATTCCAGGTAATTTCTGCCTATGAGTTCGTCCGGAGAATATCCAATATGTAGTAGACAGGCAGGGTTCACAAAGGTGACGCATCCATTACGATCCGTGGAGTGCACAATGTCATAGGCGTTTTCGACTAGGTGACGATATTTCTCTTCGTTTTTCCTTAGTTTCTCTTCAGCCTGCATACGTTCAGTGACATCAGCCGTTGTTCCCGAAATCCGCAGGGGCTTACCTTCTTTGTCATATTCTACCACCTTGCCGCGGGACTGATACCATTTCCACTCGTCAGACATACTCCGCATTCTAAGTTGGGCCTCGAAAAAAGGAAGTCGCCCTGAGAGATGCCCATTCAAAGCTTCTGAAACCTTGTCCCAATCGTCTGGGTGGACGGATCTTTTCCATGAACGAACGTCGGGCCACGGCTCAGTCTCATATCCCACATTTTGTCTAAGTCGTGTAGTCCACTCGCCCCCAATAGCCCGACCGGTCTTCAGGTTCCAGTCCCACAACCCAATCGCTCCTGCCTCTAGAGCGAGCTCCAACCGCTGTTTACTCTCTCGTAATTCTCGTTCCACCTGCTTGAGTTGAGTAATGTCCTGAATTAAACAGGCAACTCCCTTCACCTGACCATTAGCAACTATGTGAGGCGCATAAAACCCAACTATTTCTCTCGTGACACCATCTTTGTATTTCACTTGCTCTTCGTAAAACATTTCTTGTCCAGCTAGGGCTGTTTTGAGGCGATTTTGAATCACAAGCGTAATGATCACCCAAAATGTCCTCAACCGTATGACCGGAAAGATTTGCTCCCGGCATACCCCACCACGACCCAAAAGTCTGATTAGCAAAGACTATTTTTTCCAGTGAATCCACATACAGTAGACCCACCGGTAGACTGTCTACGAGTACTTTTATAAGATCCTGACTCTCTTTCAGGTATTCCTCCGTCTGCTTGCGCTCGGTGATGTCAGTTGCGAGACACAAAGCCGCCGGTTTCCCTTCCCACATAATTAGAGATGAATTCAACTCCACCCATTTTACGGTTCCGTGCTTGCAGATAATTCTAAAATCATAACGAAGGTGGCGAGTATCACCTTGCAGTCGGCGTGCATGGTTTTGGGCGACCATCTCCTGATCATCCGGATGAACAAGGAGTATGATGGCGTTGAAGGTTGACGTTTCCTCATGCGAATATCCGGTAAGCTCTGAACACGCTTGATTTGAAAACGTAATGAACCCGTCTTGAATAACGAACACGGCTTCGCCCACGCTATCAATAATCTCACGATATTTTGATTCCGGTTCAGGCAACGCCTTTAGGGCGGTCTCTAGTTCAAGCACCTGAGAGCGCAGTTCGGTCAATTCATCGATAAGCTGTTCTCTTGTTTTGACATGGTCTTGCATAGACTGTCCCTCATATAATAAGCGTCGCATATCATAATGACTCGGCTAGACACAGCATCCTAGTCACTACCCAACGCAGAGTGAACCTCACCCAGTAATCCTTGTATCGCAAGTGGCTTACACACAAATCCCTTTTATTTCTTTTCGTCCTTGTCCTGCCGTCCCGGAAACTCATCAGCAATCTCGGGATACAATTTTCTGATGCAGTCAGGACAAATGCCATGGCTGAACTCTGCTTCCGAGTGTTCAGTCACATATCGTTCAACCTGATGCCAGTAGCCACTATCATCACGTATTTTCTTGCAGGAAGCGCAAATAGGAAGGAATCCACTGAGTTTCTTACTTGAGCAAGAGCGTTCTGAAGCTCAATTATCAGACCAGACTTTTCTTCCTCCGCCTTTATGCGCTCAGTAAAATCTTGAAGAATCCCTATCCCTCCTAATACTAAGCCATCTTTCCCAACGACAGGGGCATATTCTAGATTCAACCATCTCGTCTTGAGTCCAGTGACAGAGGTATACTCTCCTTCGTAACGCCCAGTTTTGCCGGAGAGCGCAGATTCAATGCACAACCTGACTTCTTCATTTTTCACAGAAGTGATCAAATTGAGTCCTATAATCTGTTCCTTTGAGGAGCCAAAGATTTCCTGAGAGGCCTGATTGCATTCGTTCACTAGTCCATTAGAGTCAAAATGGATAATGCCCACTGGAGATCTATCTATGATTAGACGATATTTCTCTTCCGATTCCCGCAAAGCATTCTCCGCGTTCTTGCGCTCGGTAATGTCATGAACGATTGAAAACAACAATGTACGTCTCGAAACGTCAATGGGATATGAATACACTTCGACCGTCCGGATTTCGCCGGTGGAAAGACGATGTGGGAAAACAAAACAGCTTCGTTCTTCCTGTTGGGCCAGTTTTCTCTCGGCAAAGACCTCCTCTGGTTGTAGACAGTTAATATCTTCTATGCTCATTTTGCACAGGGCACTGCGGGAGTAACCGTAGTATTCGGCCGCTGCCGGGTTGGCGTCCACAATAGACCCTGAGTTTGGTTCGATCAGCAACATGACAGAGCCATGCCCCTCAAATAACAGTCGAAACCTCTCTTCGCTCTGCCGCAGCTCAGTTTGAGTTAGCAGCAACTTATCGTTCTGGGCCTCCAATTGGGCTTGATGAACTGCCAGTTCGTGAACCAAACGCTGAAGTTCCGCCTCACTCGCCCTTATTTTCTTGTCAACCTCGTGCCTGTACAGAGCGATCTCGATAGCGTTTGACAATTCCTGCAACTCGACAGGCTTGCTTAAGTAACCGTAGGGTTGCGTTTTCTTAGCTCTCTCAAAAACATCCTTTTCCCCATAACCAGTTAGGTAGACGACCGGAATGCCAAATCGAGTTCGGATGTCTTCCGCTGCCTCAATGCCGTCAATATTCGTGGTCAGGCTTATGTCCATCAGAACAAGGTGGGGCACGGATTCTTCGGAAATTCGGATGGCCTCTTCCGCTGAATCAGTCTTCCCCGCGATGTCGTAGCCAAGGCTTATCAGAGATTCGGCCAGTGTTTCGGCCACGAGTGCTTCATCTTCAACGATGAGAATTTTAGAAGCGATACGGTCACTTTTTAAACCGCTCATGGGTTCTCCCTACGAAACGCACACACATCAGCCCACGCCGATGGATAACGTAAATGTTTTAAACCAAGTTACGCCACTGATCCGACGGAAATCATAAATCAAGCCGGTAGATTTGTCATAAGTGGTTAGACTGTCGTTTGCTGGATCACCCAAAGTCAAAACCTCTAATATGAAACCCTGAACTATTGTTTCCTCCCAATCGTTATCAGAACTACGGGCTTTACATCGACAGGAAGCTTCAAGACCGAAGACAGTTCGGCGTCACGGATTCCTCCCACCGTGTTGCTCACAAATCCAAGGGACCGGGCTTGCAATAGTATATTCTGGTTGGCGTTCCCCGCCTCCATCACGCCGAAATCAACGCCTCTTTCTGGTCCGGATGTAGCATCGGCTCGCTTGAAAGCAGATCCAATTATAACGGAAACCGGAGCTTGGGCTATCCAGGACTGTCCTTTGCAAGCTGACGCCATCCGCTTGCGTTGATCTCCATCCATGATCTTTTCTAGCACATGACGATCGGAGCGATAGTGGTAAACACCTGGTGCAAGTTGCTGCACCGTGCCGTCGCCGCATACAAGATACAATTCAATGGGATTGGTTTTCCGGGCCGAAGGTATTACTCGGAGAGCTGCGCCGGATACCGCGTCAACCGGAATCATACCGTTCCCAGACCATGAGAGTTGGGAAACTTGAGCTAAAACCATGGGGGCAGATGAATAGCTTCTGGCTGTGGTCCTTGTGGCCAGCTCTTTTTCGACAGAGACATTTCCATCCAAAACCGGAGCAGGAAGTTTCATCTCATTGGCCTGGCTGATTTTCCCAGGAAGGTTCAGCACAAAGGTAAACAAGATTCTAATGAACAAAGATGGCAAAGACCGGCTATTTCTTATAAAAATGATACCTCACCGTCGCTATCTTAGGAGATAGAGGCTATTGGGACTTATATCAGCGAAGTTGTCCTGAGTGAATTTTTTTATCTTGAAGTCTGACAAAAGATTGACACCCAAGGATTTCGACCTCCGGACAGAAGACGGCGGCCTATGTCGCCAGGCTGTTCAACATCCATCCCTCTACCGTGTCTCGCTCACTGCAACGGAACAACGAGCCTTAACCGGGGCTTGCGTTCCACAGTGCCACCACGGCCGGGAGTCCGCGAATTACTGTTGCAAACGGACTATGACCCGGCACGTAAGGGAGGGTAAGAGTTCACTTCCGCATCGAGGGCGTATGGGTTATGCCCACCAGCAGACCTTCCGGTCCCAGCAGCCGCGTGACGATCTGGCCCCAGGGTTCCTTTCGCGTCGCAACCAGCAGTTTGTAGCCCTGCGACCTTAGTTCCGCTGTGGCTTTTTCGATATCCTCTACGTCAAATTCGATCCACGCTTGTGGCACGGGAAGATTGCCGGGCCATTGATCCGTGCCAAAGCAGGACTCAGCCGCTTGCGCTAACGGCCACAGGGCAAAATGCTTCACGCCATCCAGTCCGCCCGTATGCAGATAGCCGTCGGCATCTTCTTTGAATGGCAGTCCCAATGCCTCGCAATAGAACTTGCGGCTTGCGGCCGGGTCGCGAACGATCGGGCCAAAACCGGCGACGAATAGCACGTCGATGTTTTTCGGCGTCTTCATAGGCAGGTTTCCTTTATCTTATCTTCAGTCGACACTTGCCATTTGGTTTCCTGCCCACGACCAGGCCGGGCTCTTGCGTGATCACGACTCCTCTAAAGGGCGGAATTAAAGTGACGCTCGACAATAGATTTGCACTCACTTTTATTGATTATATCATGGCGGCGCAAAGTACGGAAACATCCGGTAGTCCCCGAATCGCTGTCGCAAATCGACTATGACTCTGCACATCGCATTTGCAAATACTAGTGGAGGCATCATTTTATTAGGCGTTAAAACTGAGAGAAATCGTCAGAGAAAACAGAAAAAACTTGGTTGTCTTCTTCTCGTGGCCTTTGAGCGACGGATTTACCAACCAAAGGCAGCTTAAACAATTGGTGTCCACTATTGACTGACATCATTTGCTGAGGCTTTGTTTCGGTTTATATTTTGCTCTACTTAACCCAAAATATGTTCTTGACGAACTCGCGTCGGCTCGGGTAAATTATTGGAACCAAAAATCATCTTTTTTATCGCAGAAGCCCAGTGAAGTCGTTGTCATTGGGCTTTTGGTTTATTGCGCATCCGCCCCACAATATCGACACAGGACAGTCTTGTTCTTGAATTCAAACAAGAATTCATGAAAAGAATACCTGCGACACCCCCCCATCCAACCCCATTAATATTAACTAGACTGATAATCAGTCATTTTCCCCCGTGCCGATTACATAAAATAAGTTTATTAGCGAAAAGGAATTACTGATGCGGTGAAGACATAAATGCCACGGATGAAGGGGATTCTGATCAACTCAAGAGGTGTGCCGCTCCAGTTTCTTTGTGGCTGCTCGGTATTGACATTTGCATTTATTATATTATGGATATTTTTTATAAGTGATGCCGCAAAGCAAGGCCAGAAGTACTGCACGTCAATACGCGGCGTAACCGACCCCAATTACGGTTTGTCTTTAATGCGTCATTTAGCCCGCGAACCAAGATAAACTCTAGTGAGAGACGCCATGTGCGGAAGATTCATTTTAATCAGTTCTGGAAAAAATCTTGCGGAACACTTCGGTCTGGTCACGGAACCGGAGATCAGTCCTCGCTACAATATCGCCCCAACTCAGGAGGTTGCGACGATAAGGTTAGGCCCAGAAAATATCGGCAAAAGCCTAACCTATTTGAAATGGGGATTGGTTCCATTCTGGGCAAAGGACGTCGTCCATAGGCTCCAGCCTGATTAACGCCAGATGCGAAACTGTGAGTCAAAAGCCTGCTTTCAGAGCGGCTTTTAAAAGCAGGCGGTGCCTCATCCCTGCCAATGGATTCTACGAATGGATGAAGATGGAGGACAGGAAACAACCATATTTAATCCAACTGGTCGATGGGAGCCCATTTGCGTTCGCTGGCCTATGGGAGCGCTGGGAAGGTCAAGAGGGGGTTGTTTTGGAGTCATGCGCAATCATTACCACTGTGTCCAATGATCTCCTGAAACCGATTCATGACCGGATGCCCGTCATCATTTCAAGAAATGATTATGACTCCTGGCTCAGCCAGAATATACCCGGTCAAGAACTGTGTCAGCCATACCCTTCGAGTGAAATGACGTATTTTCCGGTGAATCCAAAGGTAAATAGAGCGAGCTACGACAAGCCTGACTGCATCGAACCAGCCCCACGGACAGAATCGGCCGTAAAATAGGCTTCATCTGGACACCAGGACTTAGATTATGCTTTGGAAAGTTTATCTGCTCCGTTGCTCTGACGACAGTCTATACTGCGGAACAACAACTGATGTAGAACGCCGATTGCATGAGCACAACCACGGAACCGGCGCTCGCTATACTAGGTCCAGGCTTCCCGTCAAGCTGGCCTGGTCATCCGACGAACTGACGAAATCGGACGCATTCAAGGAGGAATACCGAATCAAGCGTTTGAGCAAACTTGTGAAAGAGGAACTCGTCGCTGAGTCCGGTTATTAGAGACAAAAAGCCCTAGCGAAGAACGCTAAGGCTAGTGAGTAGGATATTTTCCATACGGATTTAGAATATGCGGTATTCTGTCTAATAATTCGAATTCAGAAGAAAACTCGAGTCTTTACCTTCTAGGTGGCGTAGTTTGGCTTGATGGGGTGGTCGGTTTGCTAGGCTGACTAGATGCCTTAGCGCATTCCTTTTCCTTGGCTTTTTCCGCTTCTTCTTTGGTCTTGAATGGACCTGCTATGGTCTCAGGTGTTTTTTCTTGGGCCTTGATAATCTTGCAAATACCATTCTTGTCCTTGATTACAACGTAGCTATCCCCGGCTGCAAAAGCGGCTACAGTTGTCAGGACAAAAATCACGGCTATGAAAAAACCAATTAAACGCCTAGCTTTCATTACGCCCTCCAGTGAACGAGATTTTATTTATAATATTATTGATCCGGTTTTGCGAAATGCAACATGCATGCTGATCGATTGTTCGAGGAGAGAATGGTCGAACCACAATCAGACGAACACATGTATCCGGGAGCCCTATCGAATAGGGGCAAGTGTTAGTGGACAATGGCTGCCACGGATTCTCGGCGTCATTACATAAGTCTGTTTTGGTAGTATAAAAAGGAAAGGCCTCCTGTAGAGCGCAATGTCTACCGAGGCCATCATTGTTGGAGTAAGTATTCTGATACTGGTTTAATTCGACGCTAGATCGGCAATCACCTGTAATATCGGTTTAGCTGAGACTAATTACTACGGGGGAATTGTGAACCCATCGGGAGCTGACTGGTTTGCCTTTGAGAAAAATTGGAGCCTCCAGGGGCGCAACAGCTTGCGGCATTGACAGCAGGGGTTGTGGAATTGAACGAGCAGCAAGAAGCGTTACCATAACCGCCTTGAGGAACTCCAAGCCCTACGCCCGAATAGCCACCCTGGGGCCCATTACCACCGCAACAACCAGCGGCATAGGCCATGCCACTTCCAGCAATTAATAAAACTCCTAACATCAATACCAATTTTTTCATTACCAATTCTCCTTGAAATTTAATTTGAAGCATCCAGTCAGACGCCCCTGCCCCCGGTTTGTCCCGGCAGTGTTTCTTATTACCGACGACAAATAGATAACCCGCGCTTGGAATCAAAAAAATTCTGGTGAATTTCTCTCGGGTGAATAGCGATTGTTTATGAAATCCTTCGGGTATAATATCGATTCACCGTTCGACAAAAATTGGAGAATGGGCGCTATAAAAAATGAGATGGCTCTATTATGCAACGCTAACTCTTGTTGTTACGATGGGATTGACTTTGCAGTCTGACGCTCAGAGTTTACAAGATCGAACCTATAGGACATGTGGTCAAGAATGCCGGGAAGGTGAAGATTGAGATTTTATCTCAGGTACAAAGACGCTTTACTAGGACTCAGTGAGTTCTCTCATGTTCTTGTTTTCTATTGGTTCAACCAGAACGACTCACCGGAAAAGAGAGCCATACTGAGGGTCCATCCGAGAGGAAACAAAGAAATACCCCATTACTGGAGTCTTTGCTACACGTTCCCCAGTTCGACCAAATCTCATTGGATTGACGGTATGCAAAATAAAATCCATAGATGATTGTATAATCATCAGTTGATGACATAGACGCCTTTGATGGCACACCCATAATTGATCTCAAGCCTTACAGACCCAGCGTTGATTGCGTTCCTGACGCGTCTGTTCCCGATTGGGCCAAACGCATTGATAAAGACAAAAAGCATTAGAGCGAAACATCGGCAACTCGCTGTAACCTACATGGCCTAGTGTTCGGGTGATTTCGGGGATGACCCTGTCGTTTTGCGTTTGCGAAATATGATTTCGACCACATTTGGCAAAAACACCAGGTCGAATATAAAGTAGCTCCCATTGTGCCGCTTACTTATAATTTCGTCATGAAACCGTTGCAGAGGCCTTGGCTCGTATCTATTCCCGAAAAAGGATTTCCGCCCTCTGTCAGCGGGCCGGTCATTTCTTGTTTCCGGAGTCATCTTCATACACGAACCAGGCATCAGCGAAAGTGTAGGGATAGTTCGGGCGACGATCCGCTACACGTCCTAGCTTGGGACGTAGCTGGCCGAAGGCTCTATAAATCGTCGGGTTGGGCTGTCCATGGAATTTTTTCAGAATATCTAGCCACGTGCGTGGAGTCTCCTGGATAAAATCAGCCATGCGTTTAGCAAGTTCGTCTTCAGTTAGTTTTTCGACGTTCTGAGGCGGCTCGCCTAGCGGGTCCGTGACCGTGGCCGCAGCGAAAGCGAAGTGGTCATAATTGCCTACCAAGGGGATGGTGCAGTCAAAACCCACTTTGGACATGTTTACGGGCGGATAGTCCGTTTGCGCCAACGGATCCAGCGGCAGGACATTGAGTTCAGGGATTATTACCGTGTCCTTTCTCGGGTCGTAACGCCATGCCATGGCCCACTTCACACGTTCGTCGTCGAAAATATCCACGTCCTCGTCGAACACATAGGCGATCTTCGGAAACCACTGACGAGAGCAACTGAGCATGACACTCAAGGCCTGTTTGGCGTCTCCGCCTCCTCTCGTTCGGATTCGCGCGTATGCAATGTTTGTACAACTGCCAGACGGTATGTACACGTCCAGTACCTGGAGACCAGCGTTCTTTAGACCTGTAAAGATGTCTGCTTCCACTGTGAGACTGCAGATCATCAGGTCTGTCAAGCCAGGCTTTAGGCCACCGATGGTGGCATACTGGTAAATGCCACCCTTCCGGTAGGTTATACAGTCAACTTCAAACCGACAATTATGTGGAAGACCACCGCCGTAAGTACCTGTAAATTCGCCATAAGGGCCTTCGTCATATACCCAGCCCTCGGTAGTCTTGATCCGACCTTCGATAACGATCTCAGCATTGGCTGGAACCGTGAGATCGTTAGTCTCGCACTTTACGATCTTGGCCGGATTTCCGTAGAACCCACCAAGAATGTCCCAGTCATCTACTCCTGGGAAAGAGAACATGCACGCTATCTTGTCCAAAGTCGGCCCACCGATGACCATGGCTGCGGGCATGTCCTGACCCAGCGTCTCATACTTCTTGGCGATAATCCTGGAGTTGTGGCTATCGTTGCGCATATCCACGTTGGTCTCGTTCTTGGATCGGTACATCAAGCGATACATACCCCAATTGATCAAACCGGTGTCAGGGTGGCGGGAGACTACATTGACGTCTTGGAGATATGCGTGCCCATCGTGCGGATGGTAAAGAAAAAGTGGGAATCTCGTTAAATCTACGTCGGACCCTTTGAGAATGACCTCCTTACACGGAGCGGAGTCGACGAGCTCGGGTTTCACCCTTTTAGTCGTGAGTTCGGCTATCTTGCGGCTGATCTCCCGTATGTCACAGTTAAGGGCATGGGCGTACTGCTCCCGTGTTGAATAGGCGCCCGACAGTAACTGGAATTCATAATCCTTGAGTTTCTCGACCAGGACTGCCTTATCGTGAACCGAGTCCATAAGCGAAGGCAATTCGTCTGACCGCTTTTCTTCCCTGATTCGATGGAGCTGTCCGATCTTTTCGAGCTCACAAATAAACTCCGACATAGTCTGCTGGGGCATGATCAAGTCTCCTCACTATGTTGTGCATGGTCTCCTGATTAAGGACATCTTGGAGCTACTGTTTAACAGATCTTCCATTTAATACAAAACTATTTATAGGCCCCTCTATGGGCTGTCATTCCCCTGAGAACGGGTATCCAGGCATGCTGGGGCCCCTCGGGTCGGGTTCGGCATGACAGGCAAGGTCCAGCGCCGATTTTTCACGGTAACTGGGCGCAACCGGGGTTAGATTACCTCCATTTGTGGCTTTATTCCTGCGACACATCCGGGAGACGCCACAAGCGATCCCGTCGCTATTCGTTTCATTCAGGATATAGAACCACCGTCCTGTGCGTTTCATTAAAGGTTTTTGAGCGATTCCTTATCATCTCGATCATTTTCTCAAGGCTTACCGGCAATTTGATAGCCTTCTCCGGGCACAGACGAAAACAGTTGAGGCAATCGAAACATGAACCACCGAATTTCGGCTCTGGATCAAGCACTATCGCTCCTGCCGGGCATTCGCTAGCGCAGACGCCGCATAGGGAACAGAGTTCCTTATCCAGCGTTTTCGGTGTGACAGGCATAGGGGCGCTGAGTTTCTTCTTCATTTCGGCGGCCAATTCCGGATTCGGATAGTCCAGGGACTGCAGATCGAGGCTTCGCACGTCTCCCGAGTCTATCGCCTCCACCACACGCCTTGCCATGTTCTTGACCGCACCCGCATCCTCCTCGTTGGGGTGTCCGTCTCCCAGCGGATTATCGATATTGCGCATAAGCGAATGCGACGATATTACCCTTGCCGCCGCCGGTATCAGGAACCCTTTGTCCAGCAGAGCCTGCGCCATCTGGTATAGCGCTATACCACTGGCCGCCCCGCCCCACGTGCAATAAGGAACGGCAAAAGACTGAGGCGCAGGGTTGAGGCTCCCGATCAACGACATTACCGGAGCTGCCGCCAGGTCCCTTAAAACGGGAGTCCCCATGAAAAGGCAAAACGGATCGCCACATATGAAATTCTCTATTGTGGCGAGGTTATTTCGCTCCCTCCCCAAATCTGTCAGGATGAAATCCCTGTCCAGTTCTTCCAGTGTTTCCTTTATTGCCCACCCAATTTTCCTGGTGGAGCCTGCCGGTGACGAAAAAGTAATTACATATTTCATTGGAAACCTTTCGATAGAGTGATGAATAATGTTAGGGGGCAAGGTCAAGGAATACGGAATGTAATTTACTTACCGGATATCGGCCTCTAAAACTCGATTCAAAGAGTTGGGCATAAGTTTTCAAAAGGACCCTGTCAAAGTGGTCATTCCTTGAGACTATCATGCCCAAAACTTTCTGATCTCCTCCGCTTCTTTTCTGGCACGCTCATATCCCGTCCTCATTGCGGGTTCTATTTGTGTTGGATCCATAAGATTTACGCCTGAGGGAGCGCCTGCTACGATCCACAATGCCTTAGTCCCGGTAGCCTCTAGAGCCTTAACTTCCTCATGAACGTTGTGAGGTATTCCGGTTAACTTTACACCGGTTACGCCATCGGTCAGAGTTATGATTATAGAGCGTTTAGACCCAGCCACGACATCGCAGTGCGAAGTAGTAGCGGCAATGCCTCCATCCATACAGTAGCGCTGCCCCAGCAGAGTCGGACCGATAACTCCGGGAAGCGAAGAACTCGCAGCCGCCCCATGCGCTAAAGGAATATTATTTTTGCGTGCAACGGACTGCCCAACAATAAGACGTTCGCCGGTATAACAGTCGTTCGCAGTTGTGTACATTTTTGCCACCGGCCAGTCGGTCTTGCTATCTCCCGTCAAAAAAGCGGCTAAACGCTCCACTTTGACGCCGCTGACCCTGTTGTCCGCAGCAAGCGCAGCGTGTCCGATGGCCCGGATGGATGAGGCGCTACCATCTTTGACTCCCATGTTCACTTCCTGCGCCCGCTGTTGGCTGATATTGGGGCTTACGACTGGGGCCATATCGGCAAGTATTTTGGGCAAATATCCGAAGAACTCAAACTCGGTGCGAAGGCGTTGAAAGTGCCCTGAAGTCAAGCTGCTCCCCATGTAGGAGCCGGCCGATGTGCCAACCACCATCTCAGATAGCCCATTCATGTCAATGCCTACCTCTAGGAGTCCGTGGAAAAATCCGCAATACCAAGCGACGTAATACTCTCCCCCACCACCTAACACCATCGTGCGGTCTAGACCCATTGCGAGGTCCGAAACGGTGGGTTTTGTCGGGATTGGTCTGGCGAGGCCATCGTGAGCGAAAAGCTTTTCGGAGATGTCGAGTGCCATTGTGACAGGGTCGTAGTCAGAATTGGCGTCAACAGGCCGTGCCCAGGCAATCCCTCCGGTTGAACCGCCTGCGACGGCCAAGGACGAGGCTTTAAGAAAATTGCGTCGTGTCCATTTGCTCATGATCTATTCTCCCGATTAGAAAAATTCTCAAATCTTGCACTGACTGGAAAACGTCTATCACAGGCACATCATGCAGCGCAGTGAGATATCAGCGCAAGACTTCTATCTGTCCGATTCTGTTCTGAGCCCTTGTCTATTCAATTTTTAAGTGTTTGCAACAAAATCTACCCACAGTATCTGAATGTTTATAATCGTGCAGGGATTCAGTTTTGAGACCCTATTGCTTCGGCTCACTGACTTCAGGCGCTTCGAAAGTTTTTCTCCCCCCTACCCATGTAGAAAGCAGTTTTGGAAAGTCCTTTGAGAATTTCACCGGACTAATTGAATAGAGATCTTGATCGTAGACGACCATATCAGCTTTGTATCCGACATCCAGTTTGCCGATATCATTCTTCCCTGTAGTCCTAGCGCTTCCTACCGTGAAACCATGCAGGACATCCCTGACTTTGAGGGGTGAATGAGCCTCAGGATTACCGCCCCCTGTAGCAGCAACACCGAGAACCACCGTGGCTGGCGCATACTGGATGGGTGAGACGCTGAAATCAGTGCTCATACCTACTGAAACGCCGGCCTCTATAAGTTTACTGATCGGGTATTCGTGGATGGCGTGTTCACCGTAATAATGCTCGCCGTCAGTCTCGACCGCCCAAAAACCAGGCTGAACCGTTGTCACTACATGACCGTCGAATTTCTTTATTCGCTCAACCTGTTCGTCTGTTGGGAAAGCCAGGTGTATTAGAGTGTGGATTCCCTTAATCCGACCTTTCTCGGCGCGAACCTTCTCCAGAGCGCCAAGAACGGCTCCAATCGCCATGTCCCCCTGAACGTGATAGTGCATGTTCATGCCGTATTCTTCAACTTTCGCCACGATTCGGTTGAGGTTTAGCTGCTCACCATGGCCATCGTCCGTATATATCTCAGGGAAGCCATGGCCGCCGAGCCTGTTAGTCCAGCTAGTCCACGCTTCACCCCCGGCGCAGGCTCCATCAATGAAAATCTTGCAGCCTAAAAACCGTACCAATTCGGTGTCATTTCCCATATATTTGGCAGCGTCCGCAACATCGTTCAAGTCAAGGATCGTGTAGCAGTAATGGATCCTCAACGGTAGGATTCCCTGTTTTTCCATCTCCATGAAAATATCAGGTCTCATGAACCTCAAGCCTGGAGCGCCCATCATGTCGATAGCTCCGGAGTATCCAATCGACGCCCAGTGGTTAAGCATCGCCAACGTGCCAGCCTTTATATCCTTACTATCCAACCCAGCAAAAATCTTGCTCCATGGAAGCGACATTGCGCGTTCCCTCAACATGCCGGTCAGTCGACCGTTTTCCTTGATTATCATTCCGCCTTGAGGGACGGGCGTGGCGGGAGTCAGATGAACCAGCTTCATGGTGGCGGTATTTATGATGGCGTTGTGTCCAAGTTGGTCAACGAGGAAAGCAGGCCTGTTTCCAGTAACCTTGTCTATCTTGGCGAGATCCTGGAGCGACCATTTGTCGTAATCGGTAAGAGAGAACCCTACCCCCATTACAACGCCGTTTTCGGGAACTGATTTAATCTTCTCCGCCAGCTTGTTGACGATAGAATCGACATCCTTGCAAGACGCGAGATCTGCCCCAACTTCTAAGACGGTCCCGGCCTCCATCAGGTGGCAGTGGCTGTCGATAAAACCCGGATAAGCCGTAGCGCCTTTTAGATCTACGGTTGTCGCAGAAGGATGTTCTTCGGCTTGCACGTTCCAGCCGGCGACCTAGCCGTCTTTCACAAGGAGATTATGTGCTTTCTTGTCAGCATTTATATAGATCGTCCCGTTGGAAAACAGGATCGCTCCATCCGAACCTGTCGTCTGTCGAACTGCCCTACCGGCCCGTTCGTTCTCGTTCGCCCGGGGAAAACCCGTCATCCCCACCACGCACAGCACTGCACCCAATACCAAGAAAACCATTCTCATTAGGATTCTCCTTTGTCCGGCATTATTAGGCGGTTTTGCCATTTTGGAGCTCTTTGCCTCCGAGTAACGGAGAGATAGCCAGGTCATCCAAAAAGGTCTCTCTGAGTTATCTTGCCCCATAAGACGCACTTAAAACTGTAGTCAAATTGTGAAAGAACCTATTGTAATGTGTTTCTGGGAGCGTAACATCCTCGCCTCCCCCCTGTCAAAAATGTCCGGCTTCTGACCTGGCGCTCCAATATTACAATAAGGGAGAATTGTCATGAAGAAATTGGTAATCACATTTGGGATTTTGTTAATAGAGAAACGGTTTTTTTTACCCAACTGGGTGTCTATCCCTCTCCTCAACATATAGCCGGGAAATGTGTCCAGACTTTTCTGTCAAACCATGCCAATAGAAAAGGATCGACCAGCGTTTCTAATGCAACGTGTTCAGCAACTCGTCGGGCGCTTGGGAAATCATGCGCATCCTTCACAACGCAAAGGTCCACGAGACCTACGAGCATGTCCCTTTCCACTTGCCTTTGGTCCATCATGATACACTCCCATTTTACCGTTTCTTCACCTGATCAGGAGTTCTACCTGAGTGAGAACTCTCGGATTATTGCCTCCATCCTTCTTCGGTTTACGCGAAAATCATAATATCCCGATCGAGAGGCCGAGCGAAAATGTATGAACTTTGAGGCATCATCAAACTCAAATTCCACATCGTCTATGAACGAGAAGATCGCTGACCGGAATTCAACCTTCAGATAATTTCCGTCGTTCCGAACCACAGTAGCTCTATTGAACGAGCGAATAATTTCTAAGAGCCTTTGTCTGGATTCCTCAATTGAGCCTTGGTATGGGATTGGATCCATCTTTCGAGGTCCTTCCAGAGCACTGGAAGAAACACAGTTCGGTCGGTCGGGGCAAGGCTTCAATAAGGACATTGCCGACTCCGATCCTGCGGACGAGACTTCGGCACTAACTATGATGGCCATTGCTAATCCGCATAGAATAGGGTTAAAAATGACAGTGTGTCTCCGTATAAATTCTTGGATCATCTCTAAATCCATGTCGAAATACTGTTATGTGGCGAGAGGCTTCCCGATCATGCGCACCACCATTCTTCTGTTCCGTTTAATGCCACGATATCATAGCCCTGTATGATCTGGATAGGGGGGTTAGGCCACAAAAGGTGACTGGGGCCGCCCTCAGAGCGCCCAATCCGATTGTTTCCGGAATTGACCATAAATATATTTTCGTCAGGTTACTGATGCTGATATCGTGGTTGCTCTCGAGATTTGAACGAGGAAGAAATAATCCTAATCGCTGCTAGGTTCGGAATTACTCACGAAAAGTCTTTTCAAAAAATGCGATTGCACAAGAAATGTAAAAAAGAAAACAGCACGACAGACCTCAATACAGGGCCACCGTCACCGGCCATTTTGGCTTTCCCCCGCTTTCCCCCGTTTTGCCTGGATGTTGAGGATTATTGAGTTATCTCGAAGGACGTTGAGGGCCCTAGATTTCGGGAAATCCGCTTAACTAGTTGATATTATTATTGCCAGGCCCGCCCTCTCACGGCGGAGACACCGGTTCGAAACCGGTTGGGACTGCCAAATATTTCAGTGGGTTACGATTTTAGCCAATTTTATTTTCTGAACTGCGACCCGGTTTAGACCCGGTTTTTTGAAAAACCTCAAAAGAATTTCCCCGCCTAAATTTTCGCAAAAGCGTCTATGTTGTAATGTCACCGTCCAAAATGATTGCCCGGATGAGGTCGAATTCTATAGGATTCCTCGCTTGAATTTCATACAAGGAAAGTAAGAAGGTTATTGTTTTCTAATTAACCTGCGTAAGGAAAACATGTCGAGATTGGCATTATTGATCTACTATCATTTGACTTTAACCAGTTAAAAGCACTACTGGCCCGAACAATAAGATACTATTGGGGCATGAACCGTCTTAATACCCATCTTGCGCATAGGCGTTCTCACGGCGCATAGGCTTATGTTGTGGCTTCTATCTCGCAATGCGTCGCACATTCGTCTACTTTCAAGATCTGGGTGCTTGGAGTGTATCTCCCACCTGTTGGACAATTTTGAAGCTCGAACAGGTACTATTCTTGGCAGGGATTGGAAAAAGAGGTGTTGAGCAGTCAACTACTAATCGAATCATGTTCAAATGTAATCGTCGTTGAGCAGGAGTATTCAAAACAATGAAGTTCGAGAAAAGAGATATCGCCACCATCGTATGGACAGAGGAAAGACTGGATGTCGTTAATTGGCCGGACCTGAAATATCTTGTCGAGGAACTGGCTCTAGAATTCGGCCTCAATCTGGTGATAGATATGGAAAAGACTCTTTTTATAGATAGCTCAGGTTATGGTGCGCTGGTGGCATTACAGAAATCTCTGATTAAGAATTACGGAGAAATGAAAATTGCCAAACCAACCCCAGGAGTTCTCAAAGTTCTTCAAGTAACTGGACTCGATAAGATTTTCAAAATTTACGACAGCGTCGAGAGCGCTATGAGGTCATTCGATTGAATTGAGTTCTAGTCGCTCTCGAAAACCGAGTAAATAGCTTTATTAATCGGCATCCGCATGATATTGACACGCGATTTTGTCAGGAAGCGGAACATATCCTCAGCCAGCAGCTACTTCTTAAGCTCCGCGGCTGCAGCTTCAATCGCACGGTGAATCTTGTCTCCTCCTTCTTCCAGATTGCTCTTCAATCGTTGCCACATGCCGGTCGCTTTGCTTGACATGTCATCAGTGTAGGCCGCAATCACCTGCTTCTGTTCTTCTCCGAAACCTTGAACCGAGGCTAAGTGTTCCTGCATTTTTTTCTTGGCCTGTTCGACGCTCTGTTTAAAAACTTCCTGATCGACGTTCTTAGCTTTTTGAATTTGGTTTCCCATCTCCTTCAGGAAAGCATCCCATTCCTGATCCTTCTCCTGCTGGAAAAGCTCATAAGAATCCTTGATCTTATCAGTGGCCCGTTGAATATCTTCTTTCGATAGTTTTCCCGTCTGAGCCATGACTTTGGCAGCTTGGTCGACCGCATTATCAAATTGCGCTTTCAACGGTACGGCTTCTTGCGCCGCCGCCCCTGAAATTGTGGTGGCTTTTCTGAGAAAGGCTCTAACCTCACCTATCATAAACTCCGCGTTAGTCCCTAAGTTTGAGACCAGTTCTTCAATCGCCTTTTTTGACTTTGATGTAGATTCCATCTAGAATCTCCTTTTTATATTTCTGGGAATTCTTTACTCGCTTTGTGCCTTGAGCATTTCGGCTACCCCCCCCCGTGTCACTAAAACATTGATCTACCTTTGAAAGGCTCCACGCCTGATCTTTCCTTATAACTGCTCGGTTCATGAGGATCCACAAGGACATCATCCTTAGCGACGGAGTTCTTGTCTATTGTCATGATGGCGCCCACTATGGGGCCTACTCGGTCTTTCTAATATAATATAGTCATTTTTTATATGGATGGCTTCTATCACACACATCCCGATTTGTTTTTGGCGAGAGGTATCTTTTCTAATGGAGTCCTTTACGGTTTGGTCAGAATATGATACTTTAAACGTAGAGAGTTTAGAGGAACTGTGACAGTCTCCCCCCCCTTGTTGCAGATCACCTTTGGCTCTCTTTGTCGTTGTAGCCCCCCAAAAAGAAAAAACCCGGAATGTTCGGGATATCTTGAAGAAGCAACTGGTCTCTATACCGCCGTGGGAGGTCGGGGCTTCCCGAGAAGCAATACTTTCTAAACAGCGCTGTACCGGGATCAACGGGTACTGTCAACGACATTTGCGTAACAAAAAATGCCCCAGGTAGATTGGAGCCTCTCTTGTAAAAAGGGTTTTCACCGAAATCGGAATGCTTTCCGGTCTAAAAATGTTGGTATCGCCACGCGTCGATCGTGTCAGGTTTTAAATGCTACGAGTTGTCAACTTTGCGCCACCAAAAAAGAGCCGGTTGAATCGGGGGGATGGTCGCTTGGTCCCGGATTAGGAATGGGAAGAATAACAGCTATTTTTTCCCGTTATTTCTCTGGTGAAGAGACGAGCCTTTTCCCCTGTCTTTTTTTACCGCCTTTTTCTCTAATCCGTTTTCCTCGAATTTCTGAATGTCATATCCATGTCGGAAAAGTTTCTTGAACTTTGTCCTGTCGCCAGGGCGTTCATCTTCGGTGTCGATCCTGGCCTTTATCTCGTCCAGTAAGTCAGAAGCTGCGTTTGATAAAGGAATCACTCGGTAGCCAGGCTTGATTACTTTAAGGTTCTCTCTCTGTATAATTCGCTTTGCCATTTCGGCAGGACTGGGAGCATCCTTTAAAAAGTCTCCAGCATATTTCAAATGGTGAAAATCCGAGAGGTCAAATATTTCTCGACCAGTGCGTCGCCGCACCACCGCTCTTGTATCATTGAGCCACTCAATATACAGATCCGGTATGGTTTTCCTCATTTATCCTTCCCTCCTGACCCTTTCCCCCCTCAGTCAATTTTCAGACAAACAATGATTTTGGATGATGATACTTGAATGGGGCTTGTTGTCAAGAATAAAAGAGTGGGTTTTCTATGTGGTTTCAGTGCGTTACATAACTCAGGGGTTACCGGTTACAAAAAGCTAATATGAATTATGAGGTGGATTTTGTCTGGTCAGTTACTGATATCAACTTTAACAAATTGAGATAAGTGGTCTGGTAAAAATGCTGACTTCTTGTAGCATCTCTGAATGTTCCTTCTTGGTCTTCGAGAAACGGCCAAGTCGGTGACGGTTTATTGGCAATCTCCGGTGCAACTAACTTGGTCAAGAAATTGACTTCTGATCGTCAAGAGAAAAAATGGATCCATCTAGGCATGCCCCTCATAACAAAGGAGTTACATTTAGGGTTCATTTTTATTTTTCAACCGTGGCCAATGAATGCTATAATCAATCAAAAGAAAATTCGGAGGAACTACATGTATAGAATACCTTTTCTGGTAGCATTAATAATTATGCTTAGCACGGTCGCTGCTTTAGCCTGAGGTTGCAGATAGACCTCAGGTTTGAGGTCATCATTGACGAAAATTCCCCGCAGAAACAGAAAAGAATGCCTGAAATTGCATAACTATTCGAAAGCATTATAACAGCATTGTCACATCTCACGGCGGAGACACCGGTTCGAAACCGGTTGGGACTGCCAAAGATTTCAGTGGGTTACGATTTGTGGCAATTTTATTTTCTGAACTGCGACCCGGTTTAGACCCGGGTTTTTGAAAAACCTCAAAAGAATTTCCCCGCCTAAATTTTCGCAAAAGCGTCTATGCTATAATATCACCGCCCAAAATGATTGCCCGGATGAGGTCGAATTCTATAGGATATGGCTTAAACCTTGACATATTTAATTAAGGCTCTACTATTTGGCGGTAAACTTCCGCTGCGATCGACCCGGAATCGCCCATCTCTAAAAGCATCAAAAAGTAAGATGCACATGTTGGAGTAAATAATGAAAATAATCCTATCCATGTTAATGCTTCTGTTCCTCTTTTTACCAACTATGGTCCAATCTGAGACTTTTGCGAGAGATAGAAGCGGTTCCTTTATTTATACAAAAACAATAGTCGGAAACGAGATTATCTATCGCGACCGATTTGGCCACGTAATCAAAACTGAAAGGATTCATAAAAACCGGAAGGCGAAGCATAGGAATCATGATAGGCATCATTCTCCACTAAATTATTAAGAGCGCCGAGCCCCAGGTGAGCAGGGCATCCATCATAACAGGGACGGTGAGTAATGCTGGCTCACCCAGCGGCAATAGTGACAGGAATCCATTCATAGATGAGGAATAACGACCAAGCTACTATAATTATTAGCAATACTAAATTCCCGCCGGTCAGTGGTAAGTCTCGTTAATAACTGATGAAAATGCCAGTGGTAAGAGTTTGATTTGTTGCCATTGTGAGAAAAATGCCTTTCAAAACAGCCCTACCATAACCCGCACACGAGACGCACATCTACCACGGCCTTATGTGATTTTATCATTCGCTTATTACCATCAACCACTATATCTTGTGGTCCACTTGACACCAACCACAACATACCCCCCTTACTCTCTCAGAGACATCGCGATTATGCCCTCTAATGTCAAGACCATCGTTGGAGGCAAAGTCGTTTTCGAGGCCCAATAGCGTGGAGGACAGAGGTTGTAAAATTCTGAGCGTAAAAGAGAGCCGAGACAAAAATCAACGCTAATGGGCCCGGTAATGTAGGGACTTCCGTTGCGGCTTACACATCGGCCCATGAACTCGGTGATATCGTCCTGGTAGGTATCCAGGACGGAATCCTTCGAGGAAAGGGATTGGATCTGGATGAGGTGTCTTCCGTTCTGGGACTGCCCGCACTGAACTGCACCATGTACACCCGCCAAAATTCAATGCGGCCGAATATGTCTGGAAAGAAACCAGAAGAAAAACCACCCACAATCGGTTCTTCAAAACCTTGAGCGAACTCAAGGAGAGACTGTTCAGAAGATTCAACCGATTTCAGGGAAATCCTGCGTCGTTGAGAAGCGTCCTGGAATCTTTCGCTTAGGACCGAGGTTCACTGCGCGGCACTATATTTATATAATGGCCATGTTTTTCATTTTTAGCTATTCTAGATTCCTGTTATTTTGTAAGCAGTTGTAACTGCATCGTGGGGGTCAATAATGAAATATATGGATTGGATGGCAATGGGGGCAGCTTCAAGTGCTTATGCTGAGGCGTCTAGAGGCAAAGATGGGGTGAACCAACTTTGGACGGAGATTCAACTCATCAAGCACTATATCAACAGCCAGAAACATGAACGGGAATTTCAGAAGTGGGCTGAAGATTTGATTTATCAATTTTCTAAAACCGTAACTGCTATCTCTGACTCTCCAGGAAATCCTGTTGCTGATTATGCAGTCCTAACATCTTTCTTCCGGATAATCGAAGAATACAAATTAGGCACAGACAACGGCCAGCCAAGAAAGTTCGTTTAAGGTGAGGGTTTTTCCTTACACCGGCTGTAGTGTTTCCCCGCTTCAAAGCTGATTAGCCCTGTTATGCTAATGCCCCAGAGTCCTCTGGCTTTATAAGCTGTGACAGAACACTATAAAAAATCTTCGTGTCTATTGGTTTGAAAATATATGCGTCACAGTCAGCTTCCTTGGCTTTTGCCTCGTCATCTTTCATGACATGCGCCGACAGAGCGACTATGGAGATATGAGCCGTGGCGGGATTACTCTTTAAAACTTTGGTGGCTGTTAGTCCGTCCATGCCTGGCAGAGAGATATCCATAAGAATGAGCGAGGGTTTCTCGAGTTCAGCCCTCTTTATTGCCTGTTCACCGGAGAAAACCTGGAGTACATCGTATCCTCCTGCTTCCAGCAAATCTGTGATAAGTTTCATGTTGGATTCATTATCTTCGACTAAAAGAACCTTGGGACGGTTTCTTTCTTCACCTGAAAGATCAGGTACCGTCAGGGGGTGGAATCTTACTAACTCCGGCCCCAGTTGAGCGTCTGTATCTTCTTGAGTCTGGACAAAGGGAAAGACGAATTTGAACGTGGATCCCCGCCCCTCACCCTCGCTCTCCGCCCAAACTCGGCCTCCATGAAGCTCAACGAGTCTTCGAACCAACCCCAGCCCAAGACCGGTTCCCTGTTCCTGTCGTGAAAAAGATGAGTCCAACTGCTCGAACGGCTGAAATATGCGCTCTTGATCATCTGGTTTCAGTCCAACGCCTGTATCGGAAACGCTAACGAGAATCTCTTCCCTTTGCCTTTCAGCTTCCAGTAGAATTGTCCCCCCTGAAGGAGTGAACTTTGCCGCATTGGATAGCAGGTTCATGACAATCTGTTTCAGACGCACATCATCAGCCTGAATATTTCCATCAAGCTGTTCGGACACTTTCAGGTCGACCTTCAAACCTCTTTTCATGGCCGTTTCCCTGATCATGATCATGCAGTGTCCCAGCAATCCCCGCAAATCGACAGGGGACATTCTAATGTCCATTTTTCCGGATTCGACCTTGGCAAGATCCAGTATGTCGTTGATGAGTATCAGTAGATGACGTCCAGCGGACGAAATCTCTGTAAGATACTCCAACTGCTTTTCATTGAGTTTGCCGAACAGCGGGTCCCCAAGAAGATCACAGAAACCAATAACCCCTGTCAATGGAGTCCGCAACTCATGACTCATGTTCGCGAGGAACTCACTCTTGGCAGCGCTCGCGGCCTCCTCCTGAATACGAAGTTCGGATGCTACGGCAAGAGCAAGTTCCAACTTAAGGTGACTCCGCTGTAACTCCCTTTCCGCCCTCTCACGTTCGGCAATTTCCATCTCCAGCTTTTTGTTCGCTTGCAGCAGGTTTTTAGTGCGCTCTTCCACCCTAAGTTCAAGTTCATCCCGAGCCCTCTTTAATTCCTCTTCGGCCAGCTTTCTAGGCATTATGTCTTCTACTACAGACAGGCATCCTTCGACATATCCCTGTTCGTTTAACTCAGGGGTGAGGATCATTCTGAGATACGTATCCTTCCCCCATGCGCTTGTATATTGGATTTCCGTGTCCATTGTCTTTTGTTCGGACATGCAGATTCTGAAGAGGTCTGAGAGCCCTGCCTTTACCATTAATGGATAGGTTAGCACATTAATTGTTTTGGTACCCTCTACGCTAGGTGAACCAAGTTCCTGTAAAAAAAAGTTATTAACCTCTAGGACATCCCCTTTATTGTTTACGAGTAGTATACCAATAGGTGTGTTATTAAATAACGTGCGGTATTTTTGTTCATTGTGCCGTAGGGCTTCTTCGGTTTGTTTACGGTTTGTGATGTCCCTGGTGACAGTAATAAGATGGTCTACACCGTCTAGGTTGATCACAGAAGCGGACATAAGAGCGTGTTTTATGGTTCCATCTTTTGTAACGAAGTCAGCTTCGAGGTTATAGCATGTCCCTGTTTCTTCTATATCTTTAAAAAGTCTGTTTCGGTCGTCTAGGTTAGCCCACATCCCAAAATCTAGTGAGGTTTTGCCGACAACATCTTCTTCAGTATAACCAGTGTTTTGTTGGAACCCTTGGTTTACAGAGACGATTTTGCTGTCAGAGAGGCGGGAAATAGAGATGGAGTCGGGGCTGAGATGGAAGGCTTTATGGAACTTATCTTCGCTGGCCCTCAGTATTCGTTCAGTGAGTTTCTGCTGGGTTACGTCTGAGATGAAGCCTTCGATATTTCCATCAGCGGTTAGCCTGATAATCATATGAGCATTGAGGATAACACCTTTTTTGGTGCGAATCTTTTGTTCAAACGAGGTCCAGTTGTGGGCGGCTTGAGTGACTTTTTCTAGAAGTATCTGCCGATCAGATGACTGTTCATATAGTGAAACCACTGACGATCTGTTTACATCTTCAATCATGGATTCAGGAGATTCGTACCCAAACATGTTGGCAACATAGGTGTTTACTGTTAGGAGTTTTCCCTCTAGGGTGGCTCGATATATGCCTACTGGCGCGTTTAAGAAGATGTCTTGCAGAAATTCTAACATCCAAAGCCTCCTATAATATCGTAGCCCATCCAATGCTATATCATGGTGGAACTAATTAATGGTCTGAAAAAGATGGACACAATATATCAAGCAAATCAGGAATTTTGAATAAGTGTGACTATGAGGGCATCCTGGAGACGTTATTACAGGCGCTATTTTTCAGGGGTGGCCCTGACCTGAACACTGCCAGACAGGTTGATCTTTTTGAAGAAGACCACGTTGTCAAACTCAAACACCACGGGGATGTCTCTGTGGAGCGTGAGCGGGCTAGCGGCACACGATTTGCTCAGCGGTCAATCAAACCCAGCGAAATCCAGGAGGAGCTTAACGTAACTGATAACGTTCTTGGCGACCCGTCAGTTGTCCAACGGTTTGTCACTGAGGCTTGTCGAAGGCTTGGGAGCCCACTGGAGAAGAATAAAGACTCCTATAGTATTAGTACCGCCGGCTTGTCTTCTGGGGTTGTTGAAGGCCTTTCTACAAAATCGAACAGGATCTCGTTTGACATGCCCTGTCCAGCTAACGTTACTCATATTTCAAGAAATCATGGGTTTGTAAGAAGTCTTTGGGAGCATTTACTTGGCAAAGCCTTTGGATAGAAATGGAGACCGGCTTCGCTCCGTAGTAGCGTTTAAGGCGCCAAATACGCGTTGATACCAACGTGTTGTAGACATTAAAAACAATAGCGAGATTGATTCTGAGTTTCATTTCTTAGGTAAAAAAAAGGATGGTCGACATTGACCATCCAGAATGATGGATGAAGAGGGTAGGTTTAATTGATCTTAGAGGCGAAATACAAAATTTGATCAGGTCAAATACGCAATTAGATACATCAACAATAAATTAATTAAAAAGCCAACAACCCAAAGTAATTATCAATTTAAGCAATTCAGAAAATCCTGAACATAGCGCCTCCGGTTTAATAATTTTTAGTCCTTCAATCTGAAGATAATTCAACCCATCCTAAACTCCATGACAAGACAGAAATAACCAAATCTAAGAAAGAGGGATCCCTCTTTTCTCTTCGGCCCAGAGAGGTGCCAGCTCCTCTATCGTCGAAACCACGGGCGGAATATTCATGTGAACAAACCCGTAGTTTCAGCTCTGTTTAAATGTGTGAACTCAGAGTTATCAGATTGATCCGGTTACCATCCCAGATTTGGATAACCAACACTAAGCATGAATGGCGCCAGATTTTATCGCTCGAACAAAGTCATAGGAGACGACCAATTAATTCAGAGAATTAACTTTAAAGATGAAATTAAGATATTATAGGGAAAAGACAGGCCAGGGGTTTCTGGAATGTGGGCGTTATCGCTCGCCGATGATCGGACTGACTTAATATCATAGAATATCATTGGGTTATTGGTCATGTGTCTAACCAGCGCTAATCAATATATGCCGGGAAGCCACGCTCCTTCATGTTTCTTGCTTATAGCTTAGCCAACGGTGCGCTCAATAAGGAATCTTCATATCTCAACATCAGGAAGTGAGCGTCCTCAAAGAACACCAGGTATTTCCGTCGGCGCAGGCAAGGGCGCTTCACCGATGTCCAAATGATCGATAGGAATAGTATTCCTTCTCGATCTGATCGGAGCGCGTTCCAGGGCCTTGCGCAACCTTCTAATTATTTAGCGTCATTGTTCTTGGTCACAGCAGTGATCCAAATTGAGCGGCAAAACAGTCATTGTTTGCGCTGATGCTAAATCTTTCCAAGTTTGTGCAAATCTTTCATTTTCAGACTTTTCAGAAATAGGTCCATTGGTCAGATTCACAGCCAATAGCAAAGCTCAACATATCTATATAATGTTTCAGCCCAATCTGGACAAAAACTGAGAAAAAAATTTGTTAGTTGCCCGATGGGGTGTCATGTTAACAATCAAAACCAAACAACTTTTTCCTGTTGAAATGTCTGGAACAGTAAATATTGACATCTTATTCATTTTTATCTTAGCCTGCGATAGACTAAATATAAAAAAACAACAGTTAGTGTCTTGGGGAATTTATGGAACACTGGAAGAACCTCTGGTTTCTCTGGCTACTGTTTCCGATAGCTAGCGCCGTAATAGCCTCTAGCAAGAAGAGAGGTATTATGGAATGGCTACTCGCTGGACTATCCCTCGGTCCCGTTGGGCTTCTCGTTGCAATTCTACCGGAAGTTGATAGGCCAGAAATCACCGAGGAGCAGATTAAAAATGTGGAACACTATGTAAAGCATAGTCGGAGACTCAAGGACATCACTCAAGCCTTAATGTTGAAAAAAAAAGAAGTTGAGATGGCTTGTTCAGAATTGGTCAGGGAAAACAAGATTACCAGAGGGGAATTCATCAGATTATTCGGGCATGACAATTTAGAAATCCAATGCTCTTACTGTAGAGAAGACGTTAAACAACCCACCGCCATTTGCCGAAAATGTGGTAGTGATTTGGTTTGAGTGTACTGTTCATTCAACAAGTTGAATCTTTGCAAATAATTGTCCAAAACTTATAATCCGCATAGCCAGTGTCATTTAATCAATAGATTCTCAGCGGCAAGGATTAACAATGGCTATGGTCTTTTAAACGCTTTTCTCATGTTAGCCTAAAAAATCCGTAGGCAAAATACGCAATGCCAAAGATTCCCACCAGGCTCCCCAGGCCCCACAAGGATTTCCTTTTCATCAAGGCGGCGATGGAGCAGAGCAGAATACCCATCTGTAAAAATATGATGGACTTGCCAAAGAGCTCCCGGCGCTCGTGAGCTTCATCTCGTTCTTTTTCGAGGTGTTTAGCTTCCTTCATGATGTCCTCTTTTTCCTTGTCGTATCTTTTCGCCTGACGACCATAGGATTCAATCTTTTCCCGGTAATCTTGCGCCAAGTCAGCTGACGCAGTCTTTTCAATGGTTCTCAACTCCAATTCAAGTTTTTCTTTCTGGAGCTCGTAAAGGTAGCCCTTTGTACCCTTTGCCTGATAAAATGCCCACTGATCCGACGCCATAACCTGTTTGAGAACTGACTCAACAGAAAAATGCTCCAATTTGAAACTTGAGAGGGTCGCACAAACAGCGAGCAATACGGTGGTGACGGCCAGATAGCTGATCCATCGTTCCCGCTTTTCCTCATTTTCGAATTCTTCCTTAACTTCTTCTCTGATTTCCGTAGGCTCCATTTTTTACCCCTTTCCTTTCACGACTTCCATGACATCGTAGCGGCCTTTAATGGGTCGTTACCTGATACTATTAAGACAATTCCAAGAAAGGCAAGCACTCGTCTCTTTTTCCCAGAGCCAAAATCGTTCTGGTCATTGCCATCAGTGCCGTAGTCAAGGAGCGACTTTACGACTCGATGTCTTCGTATGCCTCGGTCATCGGTCGGGAGATTTTTTTATTGGGGCCAAAAACCCCTAGTCCCCCCCGACCACATCGTCTTGAACGGAGTCAATCAACTGAAGGCTCCTTCCATTACATCTCTCTGTATATTTTGAGCTCCAAAACATACTGACCGTCCTGAACAACCTGTTGCGGTTAAATCAAGACACATTTAATTGAGTCCAGATCGATCGCTCTCGGATTCATCAAGCAAGCAGTGTCCTTCCATATTGTAGAACTATGTATGCGCTACCTCGATCTCTATGATCTGTATTTGAAAGACGTTTTGCGTTCCTGATTTAAACCCCTCGTCAATAACTACTTGATTTGTTTAAATGGTCCCCTTTAGGCTTACGCCTCCAGAACGCGTCAAGCATGTTCTTAGCGTTTTTTGGTCTTTTGGCGGCCCCGCTCTCTCCCCGGAACAGCTTAACGGGGCTCAATTTTCGCGTTAGAGGGGTTATTCGCGTTCTTAGCACTTTATTGGGACCCCTGAAGGACAAAATCGTTAATTCTACCTATTATGGAGGTTCGGGATTACGGCTTGGAGCCTCAACAATTCCATGAGGCGTTTCAGATATCTTGCATAAAGTGCACATCGGGTAGGTTTTTGGTTGAGTAGTATTCTTTTTTAGATTTCTGGGGAGGAGTAGATTGAATATTTTGAACTTGATGATTTCCTTGTTTTAGCTATGCGTTGATATGTCTTTTTCTTCTTCTTCCTTTTTTCTTTACTCTTGTTAGTATACGAACAAAAAACAAGACCGAATCAAGCCTTGATACCAGTCGGTTACCCCTCAAAAAGCTAAAACAACTTGCGTCGTTCCAAGGTCTATTCAGAAAGATTGGTTTTAAAGACATCCAGTTTGCTTGATATCTGGATGATGACCCAAAAGGCCTCGAACGCTCATAGTTGATGGAAGAAGGCCCTGTCTAAACATGATGTCTCACGGCGGAGACGCCCGGTTCGAAACCGGTTGGGACTGCCCAAGATTTCAGTGGGTTACGATTTTGGGTAATTTTATTTTCTGAATCGCGACCCGGTTTAGACCCGGTTTTTTGACAAACCTCATAAATTTTTTCCCCGCCTAAATTTTCGCAAAAGCGTCTATGTTGTAATGTCACCGCCCAAAATGATTGCCCGGATGAGGTCGAATTCTATAGGATTCCTCGCTTGAATTTTATCCTCTAGCAGACACTCCATGGATAGGCTATTCTATTCTTAAGCGCATACATACTGGTAGAGGGAGGCAAGTTAGCTAGAGCTTCATTATGAACCATTTCCCCAAAGTGGCGGCTATGTGTCAGATTAATTGTTTCCTCTCGAATTATATATTTAGAGACAAAGTGAGATACAGGCATTTAGTTTTCCATCGTAATTTCAATAAAGAGGTTTATCTGTGAGTTCACAAACTATCTCTGACCTAGTTACGGGGCTATTACACATAAACTGTAACGTCTACCGTCTAGGACAGCCCTTCAGTATTAGTATCTGCTGGGGATATTCGCCACCAGCGCAGGCCTGACCACGTAGGAACTCACACTGTTCACACCCCATATCTTTGATAGCATTCCGTAACGCCTGCAACGGCGCAAATGTTGTCGCCTGTTTCTTATCTAAAGTGTTTGACATAGTATTATTGTCTCCATCCATTTAATGTCAGGTTGCTATCTAGTCCAATGGGAATAATTTTCCATTCATTAATTTCTCTATTGGTGACCAACAGTGGTATCGCGATATTCGCGATTATAACCCTTATCAGCCCATTATTTGACCAGCCAATTTCCCTATACCCAGCAGGTAATTTCGCGTCTATTCGCGTTATAGGCTGCTATATTTGATATCCACAATGGCATTGAGTGGTTTACCAGGTGGTAATTGCCAAGTAATTGAAATTAGTCCTATTACTTACATGTCCCGCCATTCACCTAACTGGAAGTCAACATGACACAGAGGTGGCTCAAATTGTTTACAGATACTTTGTTTGTGGTATTGGGCCATGCGAATTCCTTGATTATGGAGTACAGTTTCCAGAAGGACAAGCAGCAGGGCACGGCGAAGGACAGCTAGGAGGAGTTTCTGATGCATTCCCTCCGATATATACCGTATAACTGGTCGGGCCCTGTGAGTAAGATAACTGACACGGTATATTTGACGGATGAATCTCCGAAGCCGGACCAGGACAAAGTGCACCCCCTGGAACATTGCAGGCAGGAAACCCCAAAGGATAAACACCTGGATTGTTAGAATTCCCGGTTGAACAACAAACCGTTATCGGGTTGTATGACGAATTAGCCGGTAAAATCTCCATGGGAACATTGAAACCGTCGTTTAAACTTATGTCATAAAAGTCTTGTGGGTTCATAGTCGGATTCGACGCCCACACTGAACCCAGGGTAATCTCGGCCATAGTGACATTACAGCCTTGCCACGGCGGATTATTGGCAGAGATTGCAACAGATACTCCTATTCTAGTCATTGCCTGGAAGTTTATGACTACGCTTGTACCATCTGCAACTGGAGAATTGTACACCAGGATGTTTGGGTTTTGAGGAGTAACCGACCAACCAGGAAAATTTGAATCTACATTATCCAGATATGGAATTTGACAACCAGTCGTCGCAACGAACCCCATATAAAGATTATTTATGGGCGCTCCTGAGTGGTTCCATACGGTTATAGTCTGCGCTCCCAGAGGTACGGCGACATAGGGGCACGAAGCTCCAGCTCTAGCTGAGACAATCGCTGATGTTGCCGCTTGAGTGGTATGTTTCCAATTCCGGTTTGGCTTAACCTGCGTGAGGGTAGACATGTTCCGAGGACTCTGGAACACCGGTTTTGGCTTTACGAATGGGCTCTTGCCGTCCAGAAGGTTCTCCAACTGTAAGCCCATATTCACGAAGGCTGAAACTGACTGGTAAACATCAAAGGCGTTGTCATAACCCACATCATATTTGACTACGTACACGCCATCTCGGGACTTGAGCTCCGCGCCCCCGTAATAGCCGTATACATTGGAACCGCATTCTAACTTATAACCAGTGGCACTCAATCGGAGGTCAGGGCCGCCGTTGTATAATTCATGGGAATAACCAACTTGGAAGTCGAAGTTAGCGTTACCGAAGTTCGCGGTGGCTGCAGAAGCCGCATAAGCAGGAGTAGCGCCGAAAATTGTAGCGTCAAGCGCCTTTCCATACCAATTGAATATGAAGTCAATAGCGTCATGGCCTGAAATCATAGATGCAAATTCAACACCGGCGCTTGCCGATGGATACCAGGTACCAGACAGTTTTGCAGTATTGAAAAAGGAGTGTAACCCGACCAAAGTGTCTTTGCCCAACATCCTTCGATAACCCCCACCAAAACAAAGCTCCGTACTATTGTTTGGAGAGCCGGGTTGGGTAATAGAGAGAGTTTGGAACTCCCCATGGGCTTCTCCATACACGGTTGTATCCGCATCAATCTTGAATGGAAGCAGGTAGTCTGCAGAAGCCGAACCAGCCTTTATTTGAGGCCCAAATGTATAATTGTATCCAAGCTGAAGATTGGGAATTTGCGGCATGATGCCTTGAAACATACCGCTGGATATTGAAATGTTCTCGCTACCTCTCGGTCCCACCAAGGAGCTTCCAGGCAATCCCAGTGGATTAGATGGAGTCAAATCAGGGACGACCGACGGCCCACTCCTCCTTACGACGTCGGCAGCGCTATATGGTGTCTGCTGAATGCTCTGGGATATCGCCAATAAGGGAGAGATAAACGCAACGAAAGAAGCTAGAATAATAACCCCGAAAAATCTCTTCATGACGAGCCTCCAGGGGAAGAAGAAAGCAATCGATATAGACTTCGCTGCATCATCATGACTATGTCCAAATCTCTTACCTACTGAGGCATAACCGGAAGACGTATGCGGAACTTGAAACTAATATTAGTGTAGTTATTGTAGCATAATAAATTAAAAACATAAATTAGATTATTAATAATTATAAGGGTGGCATATTTTGTTGTCCCTTATGCTCGAGTGTAATTCTCGCCGAACACTCAAATAACTCATGATGGGCTGAGGGGGAGCGAGGATAGACCTAGCAAAACTATTTCTCCAGCGAGCAAAAAATGTTCCCATTTTTTGAGAACAATATGGATCAAAGGGGACTGAAAGGACTTAATACGGCTTGATATTAGAAGGATTCTCATGCGAGTCGTTTGTTTATGTGGGGGTGAGTCTCCCTCTTACCGCTGAGAAACCGGCTGGGACTGCCAAACATTTCAGTAGTTTACGATTTTAGGTAATTTTATTTTCTGAATCGCGACCCGGTTTAGACCCGGTTTTTTGGAAAACATGTAATCATATCCAATCGCATTTAATCGTAAAACACCCTAAACAACGGTAAAATCAGGGTAACCTATTGATATGCCGTTAGTTTGCGCCGCCCTCTCACGGCGGAGACACCGGTTCGAAACCGGTTGGGACTGCCAAAAATTTCAGTGGCTTACAGATAACTCCGCCCATTTCCCCCCAAACCTTTCCCCCGTTTTTTAAGGCCCCCTTTGTAGCAGGTTTTTCTATGAATGAAAAATCTCAATCTACTGCTCTTCCAAACACTTCTAATAACGAACTTTGTACTGTCGATCTGTTGTAATGAGATGCCACTGTCTTTTTTTACTAGACCATTACTCATTGCCGCCCAGTTAGTGGTCGCTTGCGTATGTATGTTCCTTGGAATCTACAGACACATGCTCTGCATGTGAACGACGGAGGAGAACCATCCTCTTGACCCGCAATGACATTTTATCTTGTCATTGCGGGGACAGGGGATAGGACTAGCTCTAATCTTGCCATAAGCAGACAAAAACTCAAAACAATTTTCCAGGCCCAAACTTAAGTGAGGGGTCCCGGTTATGCGTTGTTCTGGTGACCCTTCACTGCCTTTGGTCCTTCCTCTGGTCGGGCTGCACACGTTCCGCCGGTTGTTCGTGTTCTTGTCTGGATGGATGCACACGTTCCACTGGTTGTTCGCGTTCCTGCTTTGATGGATGAACTCGTTCCGCTGGTTGTTCACGTTCGCGCTTGGGTTGATGCACGCGTTCAACTGGTTGTTCACGTTCTTGTCTGGATGGTTTTTCCAGCTGACCTTCCTTCGGTACGCATTTGCCGTGCCGACACACTGAGCGAGGCCCGCATTCGCTGTCGGACGAACAGCCTTTCGTGGGAATAGTCCCGTCACTCACGCACTTGCAGGCGGCAGGATCTAAGTGTTGGCCCTGAGGGCATTTCTTATCACAAGGTTGTTTTCGTTCACAGCGACAGGTCTTCGGATTAAACCAGAAACCTTCTTGGCAGTCTATAGGGCGACACCCCACGCAAGTACAGGTCTTCTCGTCCAGCGTCTGGCCAGGAGGGCATTTCTTGTCGCAGGGGTGTTTCCGTTCACAGCGACAGGTCTTCGGATTAAACCAGAAACCTTCTTGACAGTCTATCGGTCGACATCCCACGCAAGTGCAGGTCTTCTCATCCAGCGTCTGACCAGGAGGGCATTTCTTGTCACAAGGTTGTTTTCGTTCACAGCGGCAGGTCTTCGGATTAAACCAGAAACCTTCTTGGCAGTGAACAGGACGACATTCTCCCACGCAAGCGCAGGTCACCTTGTCCCACTTCTGGCCGGGAGGGCATTTCTTGTGGATTGGCTCGCAAAAACCGTTCCGGCAGGTTTCGCACCGGCGGCACTGTTTGTCGTGCCTGCATCGGGAAACACAAGAGCAGGTGCGACGACTGTATTTCTTCCAACTCGGGCAACCTTCACAGGCGCCTCCGACCAGCTCCTGGCCGGGAGGGCATGGACATCGCACACCATCAGGCGGTCCTTCGTCAATCACCGGTGGTCCCAAGACATAAGGCGGTTCTTCGTCAATCACCGGTGGTTCGGCGACGGCCGAATCCTGACACGAAGGAACATCTTCCGGCAAGGTCTTGGGTATCGTGGTCTTTCGGATCAGTTCAGTTAAGGTTTCCGGAGAAACACGAATCACTGGCTGAGGTTCCTTGTCCTCTTCCACATCGACTCTCTGACACGATCGCACAATGCGCTCCTGAACGAATTCAGCGAATAGTTGCCTGACCTTGACCGCCCCCCAGATCCCGTACACGGTAGTAAGCTTCTGGTCTTTACTTACTTCCACGACAAAATCCGCCGGCCGGTCGGTAGGCAAGACTTCGATGATGGCAGTCGGAGTGGAAATAATAAAGTGGGACCGCGGCGTAGATTTCGGCAAGTCTCTTATGAATCGGACCATTCCTTGCGCGACTTCCCCAGAAAAGTCAGACGACGATCCCTCCTGGTCAAATCTGACGAACTCAAGCGATGAACTATTACCGAGTGATGCATCGCCTTGTTGGGGCAAGCCCTTAAGACCAGATCGCCACCATGCTTTGCCGGCCCGATCCGTGCGCAAAATGTCTTGAAGAAATACAGCGTCGTTTTCCTTGACAGCTTGAGGGCGGCTCTCGCCCACTCTCCTGATGGATACGTTCCCCAGTATCCGCTTGATTGCTCCGATCTGTTCCTGTTGAGATACGGGCGTGGGGTCCGAATCGCGAGCCCATGTGTACGAATAGTTGAAACAGCTCCCGAGAGCAAGCGCGAGCAAGGCTCCCAATGTACGGCCGACTAGTCCTTTTTTCATGGTCACGGTAATGTCTCCCTGGAAATGAGGTAGGTTTTTGCCCGTAGCCTGTTGGGCGTAATCAACAATCCCTAAACAGCCTTTCCGATAACCTGGTAAGAGAGTGGCGTTAAATGACTCCAAGCAAAGCCGGAAGCATATTCTTGTTAGTTTTCGCCTGTGAAGTTTTGCTTTAGAGCTGTGCAATTCCTTGCAATCGAGATAGCGCTCTTGCCCTTGATGTATCCGATCAAGCTCGATGCGGCAAATTTTGGTGGAATACTAAGACACATATGCACATAATCCGAACACAGGTGGCCTTCATAATCTTGGATTTCTTTTGTCGTGCCCTTATCGCGCTTAGCCCATTGCTTTCGATAGAGTGTGGTTCGCTTACCTCGGTGATGGAACAAATGGGAACGGGAAGACCTGCCGGTGTTTCGCCGTCTCGTTGCGATCTTCAACCTGCCGATCAAGCGGCAGGCGGTATCTACTCCTGATCGGGCCCTCCGTGGCGGGCCTGCGGGTGTGCCCCATGGATGGCGCTGTAAATGCGATCAGGGGCCAGAGGAAGATCATGAAAGCGGATGCCTGTCGCATCGGCCAAAGCGTTAGCCAGCGCCGGGGCCACCGGGTTGATCGGCGCTTCACTCATGCTCTTGGCTCCTAGTGGGCCAAAGGTGTCCGTTGTTCTGGCGAAATAGACCTCGCTGCGTGGGATGTCGGCATAAGCCGGGATACGATAGTTGCGGAATGTCGGGTTGACGACCCGCCCTTCCTTGTCGAACACCATTTTTTCGTACAGGGCCCATCCCAGTCCTTGGGCAATAGCGCCTTCGACTTGGCCTCGGAGTTGCTGCGGATTGATTACGACCCCAGCATCGACTGCCTGGACGCTCTGGAGAATCTTGATTTCCCCGGTAATGCGATGGACCGCGATCCAGAAACCGTGGACGTTAAAGGCCACTGTGCGGGGGGTTCCATGGGCCTTGCTTACGACCCGCAGAAGCTGCCCCGCCTGCCGTGCAGCGTTGTAAAGATCATCCAGGCCGATCCGGGCGCCATCGCAAACCACAGCTTCGGGTTCCAGTCGGCATTTGTCGCGAAGAGTACCACAATGCCCGGCGGCGAAATCCAGGATGCGATCCCGGAGAGATTCGGCCGCCTGATACACCGCCTTTCCGGCCACGGTGGTCCCAGTGCTGGCGAACGGCCCGGTATCATAACCGGTGCGATCGGTGTCGGATTGGATCGAGATCACACATTCAGGGGAAGTCCCGAGCACTGTGGCCGCGATCTGGTGGCGGACCGTGGTTGATCCGTTGCCAAATTCCGGCGACCCAATGGTCAGGTAGTAATTACCATCCTCTTCCAAGCTGATGCACGCTTCGGAACGATGCTCGGTGGGGGGTGCGCAACCAATCATTGCCAGAGCGATACCCTTCCCCACTAGCCACTCTTCTCCCTCGGGGCATGCCAGTCCCGTGCCTCGGGCGAGAGCGTCGCGCGCCAGATCGAGGCACTGGTCCAGTCCATAGCTTCCGTAGTCCAAATCATGCGGTTCCCCGCTCAGGGACGTCATCGGATCGTAAGGGCGTATTACATTGCGATGGCGGAACTCGATGGGGTCCATGTCCAAGCCCCGGGCTAGTTCATCCATCGCCGACTCTACGGCAAAGATCGTCTGGGACAGCCCGTAACCGCGAAAGGCCCCTGCCGGAACGGTGTTCGTGTAAACAGCGAAAGCATCGATTTTCTTGTTCGGGCAACGATAAACCGCAACGGATTCGCCGGTGGAATGGAAGAGTGTGGAGCCGCCGTGCGTGCCGTAAGCTCCGGTATTGGAAACGATACGCAACTGGAGAGCAGTCAGCGTGCCGTCGCGTTTGGCCCCGGCCTTCACATGGATCTTCATCGGATGTCGCGTCGTGGCGCCGAAGAATTGCTCCTCCCGGGTATACTCGAGCTGTACCGGCCTACCGGTCTTTATCGATGCAAAGGCGCAAATATCCTCTGTCACCATTTCCTGCTTCGCTCCAAAGCCGCCGCCGACGCGCTCGCAGAAGACGCGCACGCTGTCCGGATACAGACTAAAGAGGTAACACAGCTTTGCCTTGGTAAGGAATGGGGTCTGCGTGCTGGTACGGACATTCAGACGACCACTGTCGTCGATCCACGAGATCGTGCAGTGCGTCTCCAGATGAGCATGCTGGGCTCGGTGCGTCGAATATGTGGCTTCGTGGATGACATCGGCCTGTGCGAGGCCGGCCTCGACATCCCCAACGCCGCCGTGGAGTTCTAGCAGGATATTTCGGCCCGGACGCTGGATACGGGACTCCGCTCCTTTGTCATGGAGCACGGGCGCACCGATCCTCATCGCTTCCTCGGGATAGAAAACAGCCGGCAGCAATTCATAGTCTACCTCCAGGCGGCGGCATCCCTCCTCCGCAGCTCCTTCGTTGTCCGCAAGCACGGCAGCGACGCGCTGACCGACATGACGGACCACGTTGTCCAGAATATACGTGTCGTTTGGATCGGAGTGATAATCGTCGTGATTGGCTGCGGTAAACAGTAGCCGCGGGACATCCTCCCACGTGAAAACCGCGTGGACGCCGGGCGCCGCCAGTGCGCGGTCCTTGCGAATGGACAGGATTCGCGCATGTGCGTGAGGCGACCGAAGCAGTTTCAGGTGCAGCAACCCCTCGATGCGCATGTCGAGAGTATACCGCGCCTTCCCCGTGACGATTGCTGAAGATGCCGGCGCAGCGACGCTGCTGCCGACGGCATCCCCTGGGATCGGTTCTTCGATCGATTTGATCCTGCGGATTGCGTCTTCGATCGAGTGGTATCCAGTGCAGCGGCATAGATTACCCTTGAGTGAGCGAGGAAGGTCCTGGATGCCTTCCTCGTTGAGGCTGGCCGCTGTCATCGTCAACCCACATGTACAGAAACCGCACTGAAAACCCTGTGCGTCGATCAACGCCTGCTGAACGGGATGCAGTTCCCCTTCGCTGGCCAGTCCCTCGATCGTCGTCACCTGTCGGCCTGCAGCGCGAAAGGCCGGAACCAGGCAACTGTGGACGGGAACACCATCTAGCCAGACTGTACAAGCTCCGCAATCGCCGGCATCGCACCCCTTTTTGACTCCGAACCATCCCAAATCGCGCAGGAAGCTGCGCAGGCACTGCCCGGGTCGTGGCTCGGTGGAGAAGATCCTACCGTTGACGTGATAGTTCATGCGCCTCCTCCTGCGAGAGTTCTCTCCGGATTTCCTCAGCGAAGTAGTAGGTTAAGTGTTTGCGGTAATCAGGTGTCCCGTGAACGTCATCCAGGTACCAAGAATCCGGGATTACTTCGCGAAGCTTGGTTCGGAGTTGATCAGCAGGAGGGACCCTAGAAAACTCAATCCGAACCGGTCGGACTGTAGCAGCGGTGACGGTGAGCGCCATACTCCCGTCGAGCGGGCACAAGGTGGCGATCAGTAGCGCCGAGGACCGGCCCATCTGGGTCAGGGACATTCGGCGAAAACTCGTTCGCTTCCCCAGAGCGGATGCCGGCAAGTCGACGCTGCGAAGCAAGTCGCCTGGTCTGAGGACGTTCTGCTGAACTCCGGTGACGAAATCCACGACCGGCATGGCCTGCTCACTGCCATCACGCTGCCAGATCGTGCAAACACCTTCGAGAGCGGCAGTCAGGGAGATCATCGCGCCGGCCGGCAGGGACATGCAGATGTTCCCACCCACGGTCGCAGTGTTCCAGATCTTGAACGATGCCAGCAGCGACCTACAGCACTCGCGGATCAGCGGGGCCGCCCGCCACTCCGGTGGCGTAACGAGAGAGTAAAGCTGGCTGATCTTGCACGTCGCTGCAATTGTGAGACCTGGCTCATGAACTTGCAGCGATGGCCAACGAAGCCCTTCGAGATCAATGAGTCGGCGCACGCCAGGCTGCTGTTCAGAGAAAAGCCACGTGCCTCCGGCCAGCCAGGCATCCGAGTCGCGCCAGTCGGGGACGTCATCCCTGGATGAGGGACGAACTACTTCAGAAACCGTGTTGAGATCCATGTTACACCGCCGTTCGCTTCCAATTGTCGCTCCGCCGATAATTGAGAATTGCCGGAGCCGATCACCTGGGCATCACGATGGATGCGTCACTCTGAGTTCTTTTATCCCGTCACCTGGCGAAACAGGAGGGCCGAGCCCGTCAAAAGGACAAGAATCAGTAAAATTCCTCCGGCAGACAAAGCCCTATCCTTTTCCGAATTCGCCTTGAGCCAAGGAGCGAGTAAGGAGTTCAGCACGGGCATCACGGCCCACTGGAGAATGGACACGCTCAGGGCGTTGCCGATCAGCATGGCCAGGGCCAGTCCCAATGGCTCCACATACGGCCCAGGAAAGAGCGTGAGCGCCATAACAGTGGGATAGAGGCCGAGAAGCACCGTTAGGGCCATCTTCCACGATGGCGGAGGCGTCTGCTCTGGACCGTGAGCAAGGCCCGTGAACCAGGAGCCGAAGCCGCCTGGTAGCGTTTTCAGTTCGAAGTCTCCGACCTGCGCTTGCAGTTTTTCCACCCACTGCGACCGAACCGACGAGTCCAGCCACCCCTGAAGTGACTTCTCATCGTCGAAGTGTATCACCACCACCCACTCGTTTCGCTGGCTGTCACCTGGAGGATAGACCTCCGTGCCGCGGTAGCCGGCAAAGCCCTCGGCGGCTCCAGTGACGCCGCTCTGCCACTCCATGAACCATTCCGCAAGGACAGGTGGGACTTGTTGAACCACAACTGCGGAAGCCCGCGAGATATGCACTTCCAAGCTTTAGCTCCTCATATTCTATTATCTGAACACCCGCTGTTCAGCAAACAGGCGTGAGGCTCAACCTCGCCGCTGATTTACACCTACGCTCCTTCTGGAGCTTTCTTGTAGGCGCGCTTTCCTGCGACCCACGTCTCGTCGATGTTGCGGTCGTCTCCGACCGTCATGACGCCGAACAGTAGCTGGGCCGCCTGCTCGATGGTCTCCGGGCTGGCCCCCTCCACGATGAGCGACTGGCGCCAGCGCATTGCCAGTTGCCCGGCGTTCCAGTCGACAGCGACGAAGTCGGCCTCTTTTCCCTTGTCGAAGTTGCCGAGCATGTCGTCGAGGTACAGCGCATGGGCGCCTCCGAGGGTGGCCAGGTAAAACGCCCGGTAGGGTGATAGTTTGTTCCGTTCAGCCTCGGCCAGGTCTTGCTCACGCGGATTGACGGAACCGTCTAGCATGGTGTTGTTGCACATGCCTACCTTATAGGCTTCCTCGAGCACACGAACGATGGTGAACGCGTTGCCTCCGCCCATGTCGCATCCTACAGTGATGCGGACTGGGTGCTCTGGGTCTGTAGCGCGGCCCAGGCGGAAGAGGCCGCTGCCTAGGAACAGATTCGACAGCGGACAGAACGCAATCGCGGCGCCCGCCTTCGAAAAGCGACGCAACTCGTCATTGGAGAGCCAGACCCCGTGGCCCGCGGTGAACTTCGGTCCCAGCAGTCCGTGTTCCTGGTGGACCTGCGTGTAGTCTTCACAACCGGGAAAGTAGTTGTGCGCTGTGCGAATCTCGGACGGGTTCTCGGAAATGTGCGTGTTGACCCAGCAGTCATTGTGCTCCTGCTTCAACTGCCGGCAGCGGTCCATCATTTCCCCGGTGCAGCCCACAGCGAAGCGTGGCGTGATAGCGTAGAGATTACGGCCCTTGCGGTGGTAGCGCTCAATGAGGCGCTTGGACTCGCGGTAGAATTCATCCGGCGTGATGAGGACCTCGGCCGGCGCGAAACGGTCAATTCCGGTCAGGCCGGCGATCACGCGCATGTTACGCCGAGCCGCCTCGTCAAAAAACTCCTCCGTCGAGACAGGGCTGCTGGTGGTAAACGTTAGGCATGTTGTTGTGCCCCCGGCCAGCAGGGCGTCGAAGAAATACCTGGCAGCGGTGCGCGAGTAGTCGCGGTCGCTGATACTTCAGTTCTTCCGGAAAGATCCAGGTTTGCAGCCAATCAAGCAACTGGTTACCGTACGCCCCGAGGACCCGAACCTGAGGAAAGTGGATGTGCCCGTCGATGAACCCTGGGAGGATCAGCCGGTTTTGCAGATGGGTAACCGGAAAGTCGGGGTAGCGCGGCGAGATGTCGGCGAAGGCGCCAAAATCCACTATCATCCCGTCCTTGACGACGAGCAACCCGTCGCGGATGAAACGGGCAGAGTCCTGCTCCTTTCCGATGTGCTTCCACGGGTCGTCTATGAAATCGAAGAAAGTTCCTCGGATAGCGCAACTGGCGCCGGTCATGACGATTCCTCCTCTCAACAGTTGATCACGCTGAGAAGCGCTACGTTGTGTAACAGAGATGGCTATTGGAGACGGGACGTTCACCGGCCCTGACGCATTGGCGCCGCACTCCAGGCCGATATGAACAACAGAACATATGGAAGCATATTCAGGATTGACCCCGAACGCGGCATCACCGAGATCTTCACTATCGATAAGACATTAAAGGTGGAATTCAAATTGGGACCCTTCATTCCCCAAGCTCCCGATGGAAACCGGCTCTAGGAGCGTTGGGCACAACATCGAAGAATTGCCGGAGTCCTTTTGGGGAACGGACATAAATTGAGACTCCCTGCTACTCTCAACTTAACCCATCAGAATAATCGAAGAACACCCCATCCGGATCATATTTCTTTCGCAACTCTTGGAGGCGTTTCCACTTGCCTTCGGTATATGATTCCTGAATGATGTTTGGATACGTGACCGTGTCCGATTCGCCAATGTAATACCCCGCGACAAACGGTTTAAGAAGCTCCAGGCACTTCCTGTGCCATTGCGTGTTGGCCTCGTCGTCCTCCGCTTTCGTCCACTGCGTCCATGGTCCGCCATAAAAATGGGCGCTCATGGAAAATGCGGCATCGGGAAGTGGGGCCGGAATGTTGGGGCCGGTGAAAATTGCGAACATGATGAGAGTGGTCGGTGACGGAGCCTTCAAGAAATGGTCGCGAACTGAGTGAAATAGGTCCGTCAGCTTGGAGTTCGAAAAGACTGCTTCAACTTGATTGCGGTGATCGGCTGGCCACAGGGCGCCGGACGCATCAAACAACGCCTCAAAATCGTAGGGGATCGCTACCGCTTTGGAGAGACATTTCGCAATGATCGGGCAATCATCCAGAGGTTTGAGTGAAGATTTTGCTTCCTCCATCGAATCAGCGAAAATTGTTGCAGCCACCATGCATGCCTTGCCGGCATCTGCCTTGCATTTTGCCGCAATCTCAGGTGGCGAGGTAAGCATGAACAGACTCAATTCAATGTTTGGGGGCAATTTGCTTGCTATGGATTCAAGCCAATGAGCAACAGTGTCTACTTCGCCGATTGGGTAATAATAAGAACTGCATGCTATTGCTTTTGGCAAATCATAGAGCTTGAGATGGTAGCGGGTCGCGACCCCAAAGAAACCTGGCCCGGCCCCACGAGCGGCCCAATAGTAATCGGTGTTTTGATCTTTGTCGGCAGTTATCATATCTCCATTGGGAGTGACTAACTCAACTGCTTCGACGCTGCCGATTCCAGTGCCCCATACCCCCTGATTCCATGACATTCCTCCACATAGGAGATAACCACTCAATTTGACCGGTGGGCAATGCCCGCTGGGATATGCCAAATTATGAGCGTTGAGCTGAGCTTGAATTTCCCGATTGCTGATAATTGGCTGAACCACAGCCTTGTGCGACTTGGCATCTATGGAAATGACTTTATTGAGACTGGCCAGATCTATCATCATACCGCCATTGCGAAGTGAAGGATTGCACCAGTTGTGTCCACCTCCTCGCACGGTAACTTTCAGTTTGTGGGTTCTTGCGTACTTGACAGCCTCGACCACGTCTTGTTCGTTAGCCACGCGAACAATCACTTGGGGCCTGCGTTTCGTTGCTCCGTATTTGTTCCAAAGATCACTGGCAACCTGCTCGAAATCGGCATCGGATGCAGTCAATACTTGACCTTTCATTTTCTTCTCCAAAGGCTCTGTAGCAACACTTGTGTAATTCGGTGCCTTAGCAAGAAATTGCTCGCCATAAGCACCGTATTGACCGACTAATAACGACTCAGCGACGGCCAGGCCGTTTCCAAGAAACCGGCGGCGGGTGACGTCGGTCACATCTGATGCATGCTAATCCGGAATATTTTCGAAACTGTTCCCAGCAATCTCGCTATCCGTTTCCTCAGTAGGGAACCCCTTGCTAAAAAAACCCATATCTCCTCCCTCGTAACTGAGGAATTACCGTATCTCACAACTAAATTACTTGCCGACCGATAGACACTCCGTTCAAAGACAATTATACTTGTGCATTATTCATCGTGCATCCAGTTCAACTTAGAACGAAACTCCTTTTCCGCTTGCCAATCAGCGACGCGCCCTATTTGTTCCGTTGTCAGAAAGGCTAGACGGTCTGTTCGCAGCTTAAGTCTCTTACGCAATACGTCACTCACTTTCCCGGAAAGAAGATGGTATTCTTTTCGTCCTTCAGAGAGTCAAGCTCCATACGGGGTCTTAAGCGTTCGGTTCTGGAATCCAACGTAAAGGTCCCGTATTTGACTCTTCTGCACATCGGTTATGCCGAGTTTTTTTTAAAATGGCCTCCAAGGATTGTCCATGGTGGCGCTGACCCGCAGCGCATGGCATAGCCGGAGAGGACGACATATTTACAGGGCTGCTCTGAGCAGAGGAAATGGAAATAATGGCACACATCCCCAATATGGCGACCATTGACAGGACTAACAATGCACGCTTGTTCGTGCAATACCTGCGCTGTTCATTATTTACCTACAATTGCAAGTCAACCTGCCTTACGATTTCTCGCGTCCAGTTGGACAAAGACTAAAAGAAAAAAGGCTTCGGCAGGTTTGATTTATTTTAATTTGACTTTTCAACCGCCAGTTCTCACTTAATGTTTCCACGTATGCTCTTAAAAGGAACTCCTAAGCAAACCTATCCAGCCCTTGAAGTAGCGTTCATTTGGGCAGTAGATTCCATTAGCCGAGTCTATTTCTTCCTCGTCCATACCCCGACAGCAACCACGGAATCAGTAGGAGTTACGTGACGATAAACAATTTGAATGGTGTCTTTGTCGATTATCTTACCTTCCAGGAAACCTTGCTCGTACGAACAATATAGGGTCTTGTTATCCAGGCCGATAGCACCACAAAATTCTCAGTGGCCCTGTGAGACTTGAAGGTGCCATACATTATCCTTCCTTGTTGCTTGGTTATCACCGCTTCAGCGTTCAGACTACTGAAAGATTGAGTGTGATGTGTCTTCGGGCCGGGTTCATTTCCTTTTATTATTGACAACCCGACTTCACTCTTAGTCGTCCACGTTCCCACAAAGTTTGGAATGTCTGAGTCAGCCAAGCAGACTGACATTCCAAGTAGCAATATCAGCAGGGAGGCAACACAAATAGATTTCTTCATAACCGTAATCATTTCCGTAAGAAAACACGTCGTTCATATAGATGGTTTGTTGGGCTACAACAAGACATGTGAATCCGAATTAAAGCAGTCACAGGCTAAACATAATCGCGAATTAATATCGTTCCGGTGATGAAGTTTCTAACCCTTGGCGCACTTCTAAGCATTTTGCGTGCCAACTATTGCCGGTGGATGAGGGTGCGAAAAAAAGCTGTGGTGTCAGTTAGTTAGCCACAGTGATGGAATTGGTTGTGAGCCACAAATGGTCTGCGAGACAGGAGCAGAATGACCTAATAACATGCCACCACATTCGTGGTCGTTGTATTATCAATGGGTTACGAATTAACGTGGTGTCTTAGAATCGGCCAACATGGTTCGGAGCTCGTGCGATTTCCGCTCACAAACCCGAAGCGCTTCATGTGTCGGTATCACTTATTGAGAGATTTATGCGGAGGAGTGCTTTGAATAGAGAGATGGTCTAGAAATAATGGACCGTGGCACCACCCATTTTACCTTTCCCCCGCTTTCCCCCGTTTTGCTGGAATATTGAATTTTATTGAGATACACCAAGGGTCGTCGAGGGCCCTAGATTTCGGGAAATGCGGTTAACTAGTTGATATCATTATCACCAGGCCCGCCCTCTCACGGCGGAGACACCGGTTCGAAACCGGTTGGGACTGCCAATGATTTCAATGGCTTACAGATGACACTGCCCATTATCCCCCAAACCTTTCCCCGTTTTCTTAAAGCTGCACCTGCAAAGCGTTTGTCAGCAATGCCAAAATGCCATTCTAACTGCCCTCTGGTAGGATCTTAAAGTAGACCTTCTAATTTCAATAATTCCAACAATCAGATTTTCATCCGGCCCCAAATCTGTGACGAATTCCTGGCGATCATCCAAAATTCATAAGGACGCTCACGATTTTTAAGATCGTCGCAGAAAAAAAAATGCTCGCCTATCTGCCGCCTGTGATTTTTCAGCTACAGCACTTCGAACAAAAGGTGCCTTAAAGAATTGGTGTCCACTGTTTTCGACCGACATCATTTCTTCCCAAGTGTTATCAGAACCACTGGCTTCACATCGGCAGGAAGCTTCAAGACCGAGGACAGCTCTGCGTCACGGATTCCACCCACCGTATTGCTCGCAAGTCCAAGAGCCTGGGCTTGCAATAATATGTTCTGGTTGGCGTTCCCCGCCTCCAACACGCCGAAATTAACGCCTCTTTCTGGTCCAGACGTAGCCTCGGCGCGCTGGAAAGCCGATCCAATTATAATGGAAACCGGCGCTTTTGCTATCCACGACTGACCCTTGCAAGCGGACGCCATTGGCTTGCGTGGATCTCCATCCATGATCTTTTCTAGCGTATGACGTTCGGCACTATAGTGGTAAACACCTGCCGTAAGCTGCTGCACCGTGCCGTCGCCGCAGACAAGATACAATTCAATGGGATAGGTTTTCCGAGCCGAAGGTATCACTCTGAGGGTTGCGGAGGATACAGCGTCGACCGGAATTATACCGTTTCCAGACCATAGGAGCTGTGAAACTTGAGCTAAAGTCAGGGGGGCAGATGAATAGCTTCTCGCCGTGACCCTTGTGGCCAGCGCTTTTTCGACGGAGACCTTTCCGTCCAAGATCGGACGAGGAAGGTTTATCTCATCAGCGCGGCTGATTGTTCCAGGAAGGTTCAGAGCCAGGGTAAACATGATTATAATGAAAAACGATGGCAATGACGGGCTATTTCTCATGAAAAGGTTACCTCGCTGTGACTTTTTCAGTAATAGCGGCTATTCGGACCTTATATCAGCGAAGCTATTCCAAGGGAATTTTTTATCGATTTGAGGGCTGACAAAAGATTGACACCCAAAGATTTCGATCCCCTTAAACAGAGGAGGTCGCCCTCCCCTGTTCAGACCCAATCTTTAGCAATATATCTCCCTATCCATTGGCGCTTTCTGATCAAAAATTGGTTGTGCCGACATAACTACTCAGTCCGTCATTTCCACCACTTCGTAGTCTGTTCCGAATTCCCCAACATATTGTAAAGTTGGATATTCTGACTTACAGAGAAATCCTCGCATGGACGATATTAGTCCTTCACTATACTTTTTCATTTTCCCCTCCTAGTCTCAAAAATGGTTTGATGGTATGGATTATGGATGGATCGAATCAGGGGATCAACGCCTCAATGAAAAACCTCGTCAAGACATCTTTTAGAGCGGCTCAGAGAGTTTACAGATGACCTGGAAAGTCTACCTGCTCCGTTGCTCTGACGACAGTCTATACTGCGAAACAACAACTGATGTAGAACGCCGATTACATGAGCACAACCACGGAACCGGCGCTCGCTATACGAGATCCAGACTTCCTGTCAGTTTGGTCTGGTCATCTTGTGAATTGACCAAGTCGGTGGCATTCAAAGAGGAATACCGAATCAAGCGTTTAAGCAAACTTTTGAAAGAGGAACTCGTCGCCGGTGTCAGTAATTAGAGAAACTAGCCCTAGCGAAGAATGCTGGAGCAAGTTAGAAAAAAGTCTTCTCCGATGGAGTCTTTTTCCAGCTAAGGCTTCACTCGTTTCCACGTATTGAGAATGTACCCAGTCCCCGCTTTGGTGGCGAACTCTTTGGGTGTTGTAACTCCGCTAGGGTCGAAAGCAAATTTGTACTCATCGTTTCCGGTGAACTCGTAAATAGCTTTTATAGATTTACCAGCGCTTGGTCCAGTCTTGCGAATGAAGATAAATTCTTTTGGGCTTTTCGTAGGGTCTATTTTTACAATATCAAATAAAATCGTTTCCTTGCTTTGATGGGGAGATGTGACCTGCCCCTGCTGCCCCTGATAAGTTATTTTATTCTTACTCACCTCCTCGTCTGTCAGCTTCTTTCCATCCTTTTCCCCAGATACTAAAATCCAAGTTCCTTGAAGTTTGTTCAGCTCCGGGTCGACATTTTCCGCCAAGACCGCAGATACAAATGGAGACACCACAGAGCACAAAGCCAGGATTCCAACGGCGATCAATCTAGTGTTCGTGCGCATTATTCATGTTCCTTTCGAGATTAAGAATAAGAGATGCAATTCCTACTATTAGCTCCAATTGGCGCAAATATTAGACTTCAAGAGGACTTTGGACAGTGATTGTCTAAAGTCCAGTCCTTACATCTTAGGCTCTTTAGCTGGTTTACCAGGTTTACTAGATGGCTTGGCGCATTCCTTTTCCTTGGCTTTTTGCGCCTCTTCTTTGGTCTTGAATGGGCCTGCTATGGTCTTAGGTGTTTTTTCCTGGGCCTTGATAATCTTGCAAATACCATTCTTGTCCTTTATTACAACGTAGCTGTCCCCCGCGGCAAAAGCGGCTACAGTTGTCAGGACAAAAATCATGGCTATGAAAAAACCAATTAAACGCCTTGCTTTCATTACGCCCTCCAGTGAACGAGATTTTATTCATAATATTATTAATCCGGTTTTGCGAAATGCAACATGCACGCTCATAGATTGTTCTCGGAATGATGTGTAAATTTCTTGATTGTGTTTATAACGACTAGTACAAATGAAATTCGAGGCTGAGATATTATTGATAATCAGGTCGCTTTTAAAAGGACTCATCATGAATTCCAAAATAAATGTTTTAAGTGCTTGTTTAATTACAGCATTTGCTGTCATTGCAAATGCTGATGTCTATAATGAAGCAATATAATGTTTCAGCCCAATCTGGACAAAAACTGAGAGAAAAAGTTGTTAGTTGCCCGACGGGGGGCATAATATGAACCCCGAAGTTTGGAGGAGGAGTATGCATGAGCGTCCAACTGACAACGGTGGAAAGCAAGCCACGCAAGAAGTTCACAGCCAATCAGAGGCTGGAGATTCTGAGGGAATGGGAAGCCACGGGCAATGGAGTGGAGGTCTCTCGACGCCATGGGATTCATCCCCTGACCCTATATCGTTGGAAGAAGAGGCTGGAACAGGGGGCTGCGGAGTTTCTCAAGGGAACTCGATCCAAACCGAGCCCGCAAGTCAAAGAGCTACTGAGAGAGAATCAAAACCTCAAGGACACGGTGACCTTACTATCTCAGGAACTGATGCTCTTGAAAAAAAAGATGAACTTGGTTTAACGGGTAGAGCATCCGGTCAAGCTTACACTCAGGAGCAGCGCCAAAGGATTCTGGACACAGTGGAAACGCTCAAATCACAAGGGGTTTCAACTACTGGCGCTTTGATGGGATTAAAGATCCCTCGATCTACCTTTTATTCTTGGAAGAGCATAAAAGCTAACAAAACTCGTCCAACTTCTGCGAACGCTCTGTTGGAAAGTGAGACGAAAAGCGTTATTTCCATGAAAGAGAAACAACCTCATTTGAGCCATCGCCAAATCAGTGGATTGTTGAGACATCAGAATGTCTGGGTAAGTTCATCAAGCTGTTACAGGACACTAAAATCTAAGCAGTTGGTCTGGGAATGGACCCTTAGAGAAGCTCCATGGACAACTGCTCATTATGAGCCGTTTAGACCGAATCAGATTTGGGGCGAAGACTGGACCGGTATAGTTATTGACGGACTGCGCCACTATGTGTTGACCTTGCTGGATTTATTTTCCAGATATTTAGTGGCTTGGGGCATCTTTAGGACAATCACCCAAAAGCACGTCAAGAACCTGGTAGCCCTTGCCATCATGAGCCAAAGCATTGGCGAGAATGACCCTAAACCAATATTAAGAACTGATCCTGGCTCTCCCAATATGGCTGCGGATGTTAGAATTTTCCTTCGAGAGATCGGAGTCGTATTTTCCCCTGGACGGGTCGCTAGACCAACTGATAACGCCCGTCAGGAAAGATTTTACAGAACATTCAAACAAGAAGAGGTCTATTGTCACAATGGCTACGTTACTCTAGACAGCGCAAAAGCGAGCATCGGTTACTGGATTAACTACTACAATGAAGTCAGGCCACACCAGGCGCTGTTCGGGTATCCACCAGCGATTGTTCACCGCTCCGGCAACAAGACCAGACTTCTGGAAGATTATCGGCGCAACGTCGAAAAGGCCAAGGAGAAAAGAAGACAAGAGTGGCTACTTAACAATCAGAAACTAACAACTTTTTCCTGTTGAAATGTCTGGAACAGTACAACGATCAAGATTTTGACTGTATCCATATTTTGATATCCCTGTATAACCTTGCAACAGCTTTATAGCATTATTCTTAATTATTTACGATCAAAGACCATCTGGCGTTAGGTTAGAAATGTCATAATTCTAAGCAATTATACTTTAGCAGTCGTGTCCGATTAGAGTCCCCTAAAACTTTTTAAATCTTGGGTCGGTCTAGTTGTTGAATAACAACCTCCATCCGCTCAAAACGATTCTGAATGGATTTTCCCGTTACTGGCTATGGAAGGTATATCTATGGTAATTGAAGACGAGGACCATGGTGGGTTACGTAAGGCAAATCAACAAAACCGTTTTCAAGTTGTTCAATCGTTAAAAGAACTTACATTTTTTCAAACACCTAAAAACTTTTCCCCGCCCAAATTTTTCAAAAGCGCCTACCAGATCGCGAAAAATCAGGGGGGAATACGGGGCGGTTGAATCGGGCTATGCAAATGCTTCGACAAATCATATGATGGTAAACATTTATTCTGGAGCTACAGATGCTCCGAATGTCTAAAATGTCAATTAGGAGGGCATTAAATGTCCAGAGTCTTCATGTCAGGCATTCTGATGGCATTTGTAATCTTCTTTCTGTCTGGCACGAGTTTTATTTTTGCGGCTGACACTAATCAGGAGTTTGTGCGGGCTTTTACTCAAGGTCATTGGGAAGAAGCCAAACAGCTTCTTGAAAAAGGAGCGGGCATTAGCGCCAGGTCTGACAATGGTGTGACAGCTCTGATGATGGCTTCTTATGAAGGCGCCACTGAGGTCGTTAAGTTTCTTTTGAATAAGGGAGCGGATGTCAATGATAAGAGCAATGGTGGCTATACGGCGCTGATAATGGCTTGTGGGAACGGTAACATGGAAGTGGTTAAATCTCTTCTGGATAAAGGCGCTGACGCAAACGCCAAGAATAAGGACGGTATCACCGCCTTGATGTTGGCTACTAGCGCGGGGAACCTTAAATTGCTACGGCTTCTTCTGGACAAAGGGGCGGATGTTAATGCCAAGAACAATGCCGGATGGTCAGCCGTCGATTTGGCGTCCAAGAAAGGTAACAGTGAAATCCTGAATGTCCTCAAGGCTCATGGAGGGAAGGAATGAGTTTGTTGTTGGTGGGCCATGCCTGCCTGGTAGTGCCCGTGCTTTTTGGGCTTGGACAGAGCTGGTGACAAGTCTCTTAGAAATGCTCAGTCATATTACGGCCCGTCTTTTTGAATACTCAGACACATTGGCACATGAACCGAGCACAGATGGCCTTCCATTATCTTGGGTTCCTTCTACTTGGCCAATTCGCGGGACACATCACCAAGATGCTTTCCGATGGGTCCGCAAATGAGCCTCCTTCAACGCTTCGGTATGAAAATGTGATACTTGCAATCCCACTTCGTGTGGTTTAGGCTGTGGTACTCCTCAATCCAGGTTGAGAGGAAATCATGATCGTCAAACATAATCCTTATTCGTTCCTTACTGGAGATTCGCCTTTTCTGCAAACCAGGCACAAGGAGATTTCCAGCGGAAGATTTGAGACTGAAGTTCTCTTCGAGTTGCATCATGAGGGAGCCATCGGACGTCCCCACGGCGGGATAGTAATGGGTTTGTGCCTCGATGCCTGGCGTCGATCTGCCTTGCCTGAGTATCCTGTGGACGTCAGCTACAAATTTGGGGGGTCTGGAGTTGCCATTGGCGAAACAGCCGACTTCTCAGTGGAGCATGAGTTACGGGCTAACGGCCCTGCATTAATTGCAGAAATTATGAAGAGAGGCGAAAAGACACCTTATCTCAAGGCTCAAATTACGCATGCTGACCTGGACTCTAATTGGCGCATACCGTTGATTCAGCCTACCGGAGAAATGAGGAAGCTTCCGTATTACAGAAATTGCTTCGTTTGCGGCCGCCATCGAAATGTTGTCGGACTCAAAAGGAGATTTAGAGTTCATCCCAATGAGGGAGCGCCTGTCGTAACGACCCCTTGGGGGGCCGTGGACGATGATCTGGATCGAGCAAAACAGTTCAAAATTACTAACAATGAGTTGCATCCTGCGGTCATCATATCCATATTTGACGAGAACACTGGTTGGTCGGGTTTGATAGCCACAAAAGGAGCAGGGCTCACAGTGAGGATGAGCGTCAGGTTAATCCGGCCTGTAGGCCACACAGAACCACTGCTATTCGTGAGTCGGCCCACTGGTATAAGAGGCAATCCTCGGAAACCAAGATTTTATGCGGCCGAAGGTACGGTTTTATCAATGCTCGAGCCAGGCAAACCTGAACCGGTAGCTTGGGGATGGGGTGAATGGCTAGTTCTTGAAGAGTTTACTCAGCAAATTAAGAAAAATCTCCTTCCTGAAAATGATTGGGAGTGGATCTTTTTGGACAACTTCTGATTCTACTACAAACCAACTGATAACGATTAACACCTTGCGATTGTAGACTTCATGCCGTACAATCATCTCTATGGCAAAGGATGACAGGGGAAAATCGATTCTGAGCCACCTACCGAATATTATTAGGCGCCAAAGATTTAAGCCAGGTCACAGCGTCAATTCTATTTCTGATTGACTCCACTATTTGATATGAAGCGATGTCGTTACATGCTCATTCTGCTATAAAATAAGGCGGCAATGACACGAGATTCATAGTAAGCGTCTGTATTGTTGTTACTATGGTGAGCTTTTAACTATCCCGTTCTGTTAAGCGTTAGGCTGAAAGGACAAAGATCTGAGTGGAACTCCTCCCATGACAGCGAACCAATACGTCCTTGGAACACTGTGTCAAGGAATGCGCGGAGGGGCTATCGCTTTTGGCTTGCGGAGATTCCCAAGGAGACAGACCAAATGAGAACTAGCAATCAGCTACTGCTTTTCGCAGCATTGGCAACACTCATCACCTTCGCTGCCGGTTTCAGCAGTGCCCAGCAGACCACCGGCGTACCCGGTTCGCCCTCATCGACCACAACCGTTGATGGAAGATATCTCCCATCCCCTCCACCGAAGTTTGGGGGTGAGATCAATCTAAACGCCACTCAGTCCAAGCCGTGGTGGCCTCCCCAGGTGGCGCCACCCAAGGGAGCCCCAAATGTGCTACTAATCATAACTGACGATGTCGGCTTTGGCGCTCCAAGCACCTTTGGAGGGGTCATTCCGACTCCGGCCCTCGACCGGATAGCCAACACCGGACTACGCTACACCAACTTCCATTCCACGGCGCTGTGCTCGCCCACGCGAGCGGCCCTGCTCACCGGCCGTAATCACCACTCGGTGGGCTTCGGTGTGGTCTCCGAAATGTCTACGGGCTTTCCTGGATACAACAGCGTCATCGGCAAAGACAGCGCTAGCATTGGGCGGATTCTTTTGGACAATGGCTACCGCACGTCATGGTTCGGCAAAGATCATAACGTTCCGGACTGGTGCGCGAGTCAGACTGGCCCTTTCAATCAGTGGCCGATCGGCATGGGCTTCGAGTACTTCTATGGCTTCGTCGGCGGTGACGCCAGCCAATGGCAGCCAAACCTTTTCCGCAACACTACAGCTATATATCCGTACGTGGGCAATCCCGGCTGGAACTTGACCACGGCCATGGCCGATGACGCCATTCACTGGCTGAAGCAGTTAAACGACATTGACCCCTCGATGCCGTTCTTCGTCCACTACGCTCCTGGAGGCACACATGCGCCCCACCACCCGACGTCGGAGTGGATCAAGAAGATCAGTGACATGCGCCTGTTTGACAAGGGCTGGAATGTTCTACGCGATGAGATCTTCGCCAACCAGAAGAAGCTCGGGGTGATCCCACAGGACTCCAAGCTGACTCCCTGGCCGGATGAGTTGGTTAAGCGCTGGGATTCATTAACGGCCGAGGAAAGGATGCTCTTTATCCGGCAGGCGGAAGTATATGCTGCCTACCTGGCCTACACCGACCACGAGATCGGTCGCGTGATCGAGGCCATCGAGGACATGGGCAAGCTCGATAACACCCTGATCATCTACATCAGCGGCGACAATGGCCATAGCGCTGAAGGATCACCAAACGGCACACCCAACGAAGTGATGCAATTCAACGGGGTCGAATTGCCTGATAGCCGAGCAGATGAAGTGGTACGACGCCTGGGGCACAGACCAGACCTTTCCTCATCACGCTGTTCCATGGGCTTGGGCTTTCGATACACCATTCAAATGGGTCAAGCAGATACCAGCCTATTTCGGCGGTACTCGCCAGGGCATGGCGATCTCATGGCCGAAGGTGATCAAGGACAAGGGCGGCCTCCGCTGGCAGTTCCACCACGTGATTGACGTTATGCCTACAATCCTCGAAGTCTCCGGCATTACTGCGCCCGTCATGGTTGACGGCGTCGCGCAGAAGCCGATCGAGGGCGTAAGCATGGCCTACACATTTGACAAAGCCAACGCTGATGCCCCGACTACACACAAGAGCCAGTATTTCGAGATAATGAGTGTGCGGGGTATGTACCACGATGGATGGATGCTAAGCACTGTCCCGATTCGGCCGCCCTGGCAACTGATGGGAACAGCAATTCAGGATCCCGCCGACGGATTCAAATGGGAGCTGTATGACATCAGCAAGGACTGGACGCAGAACAACGATGTGGCCGCTTCCAACCCCGCTAAGCTCAAGGAAATGCAGGAACTACTCTGGGTGGAAATGGCTAAGCACCATGTCCTACCATTGGATGCGGCGGTGTTTACACGTTTGGACGCTCCACGTCCCAGCCCCACAGCCGGTCGGAAAGTATTTACGTACTCCGGCGAGACGGTGACCGGCATCCCACATGGGAGCGCTCCCAACCTGCTCAACACCTCATACACGATCTCCGCCGAGGTCGAAATTCCTCAGGGTGGCGCCGAGGGCATGATCAATACGAATGGCGGACGGTTCGGCGGGTATGGTCTATATCTGCTGAAAAACAAGCCGGTTTTCACCTGGAACCTGCTCAATCTGAACCGGGTTCGGTGGGAGGGAAAGGAGTCTCTTTCGCCCGGCAAACACTCTATCGAGTTCGACTTCAGTTACGATGGCTTGGGTTTCGCCACCCTGGCCCTCAATAACATCAGTGGTATCGGCCGCGGAGGCGTCGGCGTGCTGAAGGTCGACGGGAAGGTCGTAGCGTCGGAGAAGATGGAGCGTACCGTACCGCTCATCCTCCAGTGGGACGACACATTCGATATCGGCGAGGACACCGGAACACCGGTGGATGACAGGGACTACCAGGTACCATTCAAATTAACCGGCAAGATTTCGAAGCTCACGATCGCTGTTGATCCGCCAAAGCTAACGCCGGAAGACGAAAAACGGCTTAGGGAAGCCGCTGGGAGCGCAGCCGATCGGCGATAGGGTTTAGGAGAGGAGTCGGGCGCCATTCATATTCTGTTAATTCTCCACTAATTAACAAGACAGCGCTGAGTGTTGAATTTAGGAATAAAAGAATATACACTAATTATGTCAATTTTAGGGGATGGGTGAAATCCGAATTTTGTCTGGAGCGCCTACTGACGACTGTTGTTAACTATAGCCTGAAATCTGGTCAATCATCTCAACCTAATAACCTCATACTGGAGTAAACCTTGCAGCCTTCTCAGAAGTCCACGTTCAGGATAATTATCACTGCTATTGGAATAGTGGTTTTAACCCCTATTCTAACGATTCCGATGCTCGTATCAGCTTTGTTTATTAAACCAGGTAAGTTTTCGTATTTTATGATGAAAACGTGGAACCAAACTGTTTCGAAGCTAATGGGGCTTAGATTTTCTTTAAGTGGCGTGGAAAACCTTGACGCTAATACTTCTTATATCATAACTCCCAATCATCAGGGACTTGCAGATATTCTTGCAATTGTGTCTACCTTGCCGGTTCGTTTTAGATGGGTGGTTAAGAAAGAATTGTTCAAAATACCGGTGTGGGGATTGGCGTTATGGTCTACGGGCGCAATTCCAATTGACAGATCGAACTCAGCGTCATCAATAGAGAGGCTGAATAAAGAAAAAGATGAGAAACTAAAAGATGGATGGTCAGTCGTTATTTATCCTGAGGGAACACGTACTCCTGATGGAAATTTAAAGGATTTTAAAAAAGGGGCTTTCATGATGGCCGTTCAGACGGGCATCCCTATTTTGCCAGTGGTTTGTAACGGCGCATTCAAAGTCTTACCCAAAAAAACCTTAGCTTTTCGTCGCGGACACATTGAATTGAACATTTGTCCCCCTATCTCAACCCAAGGACTGTCCGAAAAAGACGTTCCTGAATTAATGTCAAGAAACTCGTGAGGCTATCCTGGCTAAACTACGGATAGATTATGACCCTTTTTTCAACGGAGAACCCTGCACGTGATACCGAGGGATATTTTTCATAACAAGTCCCGTTGATTAAAGTAAGATTTATAACGGCCCCAGCGTCATCTTGAACAGATACAGGATATTTCTGACTCGTAGACCGTGACTTTCGTCCCATCGTTGCGAATCACTGTGTATTCCCAGTCTCCATTTTCAGTCTCAAATGCGTCCCCGATTTCACCTTCTTCCTGACTGCCCGGGGTGGTAATTCTGCTACCAATTTCATAGGATGGTTGACTCATCTTGCATTATCCCATTACACCGCTGACTCCAGTGAGGCTCCTGTTGCAATTGCGGACTGAGAGCAATCCTGTATCACGGGATTCACAATCGTGGCCCACAATCCTGACAAGTTTTCTCACTTCCGACCGCGTTCAAGAATTCCGACTCCCGTGATATTGGCTATCAGCAATATATCTCCCTGTCCATCGGCGCTTTCTGATCAAAAATTGGTTGTGCCGACATGACTACTCGGTCCGTCATTTGCACCACTTCGTAGTCTGTTCCGAATTCCCCAACATATTGTAAAGTTGGATATTCTGACTTACAGAGAAACCCTCGCATGGACGATATTAGTCCTTCACTATACTTTTTCATTTTCCCTTCCTAGCCTCTTCAATGATTTGATGGGTTCGATTGTCTATGGGACGTATCAGGGTGTCAACGGCTTAATGAAAAACCAAAGGACGCTGACTTGAAACCAAGGAAACAAATGATCTTTTGAGTCCAATTCATGACCGGATGCCTGTCAGCCTTTCAAGAAATGATTATGCCCCCTACTCCGCCTAAATATTCAAGGTCAAGCGTTGTGTCAGCCATGCCACTTAGTTGAAACGACCTGCTTTCATGTAAATCCGACTTTAAATAGAGTGAACTACGACAAGCCCGATTGCATTGAACCATCGCCTCGGGCATAATCGGCCACGACAGAGCCTTTATTTGCACACAGGAACTTAGATTATGCTTTGGAAAGTTTATCTACTCCGTTGCTCTGACGATACTCTGTACTGCGGAACAACGACTGATGTCGAACGCCGACTGCATGAGCACAACGACGGGGTGGGCGCTCATTATACCAGAGCCAGACTTCCTGTCAGGCTGGTCTGGATGTCCGATGAATTTACGAAATCAGTCGCATTCAGAGAGGAATACCGAATCAAGCGGCTGAGTAAAATTATGAAAGAGGAACTCGTGAATGGGGGCAGTCAGTATTATCGACGACAGCCCTGAGGTACATGACATGGCTAAAAGTTATTATTTTATAAGCGATTTGCACATCGGGGGCGATGAGGCGCTGGGCGTTTGCGATTATGAGGCGGAGCTAGTGGCGTTTTTGCAAAGGCTTGCAAATGAAGAAGAAGCCGAACTCATTATCGTGGGTGATATCTTCGGCATGTGGGAATTTACCAATATCGAGGGCCCGGAGAAACTGCAGGCTTTGATGCAACAGTTCCCCAATATTTTCGAGGCGTTCAGGAAAGCCGGCGAGAAGATCAAGATCACCATTCTGCCCGGTAATCATGACTATGAAATAGCCTGTTATCCGGAATTTGTCGCGATTTTCAAGGATTTCAATATCAATCTTGAACAGCGCGCGGCAATCACCCGGGAACTGGGAGGCAAACGGTTCTGGATCGAACATGGCAATCAGTATGACGACTTCAACCACATGCCTGATTTCGGCAACCCGTATGCGCTACCGGCAGGGTATTTTATCACTAGCGGGATGGTGAGTGGGGCCGGCAAACATTCCCAATACGGACGGTACAATTGGCTAAAGGATATCCAGTCGGTGTATCCCACGGAAGAGATTCCGTACTGGGTGATGTCCAATTACTTTTACCGGGAAATGAGCGCTTGGCTACGCTGGCTGATTTTGCCATTTTTGCTGCTATCCGGGTTGACAACTTTCGTCCTTGCAGGGGCGGCCCTGGAGTGGCTGGGTATAACCCAGACCAATATTTTCCTATACAACGGCCTCTTTAGCTCCCTGGGCTTCCTAGGGAATCTGGTGCAGATCGTACTAATCATTAATGGCATTGTCTTCTCGGTCCTGGGCGTCCTTTTCATACCGCTGAGCTTTATACTGCGAGACATCAAGAAGACTCTGAAACGATTTCACTTAATTACGCATCCGCATGAACTCAGCGCAGGAAAGGAACAGAGCTATCTGGACGCTGCCCAAGTGGTCTTTGACAGCGATCCGGACACGGTCATTTTCATTTATGGGCACACCCACGTCCCCTCGCTGAGGCGACTGGGTAACCGGGTAGTGCTCAACACCGGCACATGGCTGAAAAGGCTTGTCAGGGTACCGCTCCGTTTTGGCTATCTGCCCGACGTCTATGTCCCTTTTTATTTCTTGGATTATTTTAAACTCAGCGACGCCGACGGCGCGATTGCTATAGACTTTCAACGGGTTGCCAAGGCTCAACCCCAGGAGTTGGATCTTTTACAGCGTCTCTTGATATCCAGAAAACGCAGCGAGACGGAAGACCCCATACCGGAGAGAACCCTCGTTAAGGTCTGACCCTGTAAGGGAGTAAAGTGTCTTGTCTGGCGCAAAAGACCTGGGAGTATAGTCGCCTTCAGATAACACCGGTTCAGTTGAGCCGAAGGCTCTTCTGGTTTGCTCCAGGCCGTATTGATCAGTAATACTACCGGTACCTTCTTGGACCACACCGCCATTCAAAGCAAGTACAAATGCTCAGGCAAACTTTTACGCACAGAAAGAGACGGACCTAAAATATGTGACTTCTCTCAGCATCCTGAAACTGCGGAGACTGACACGAACGAGACCGTGTTCCTTCCGCTATTATTGAGCATGAATTTGTTATTTCGGAAAAATCTAATATTTCTATTGATTCGCTGTCACCGATGATGTATTATATATTTGAAGCTTAACTTGTATTGCTCCAGTTGCCTTATTAATTCATGGTCACGGGTGTTATGCGAGAATTAAGATCGTAGGACGTGGCGCCTGGCTGTGGATAGGTCTGAATTATCCAGTCGATTTATCCCCGATCACCAAAACCCCGTTATTCATTAACCTAAACGCACTTTCACAGGTTTGTGTCGAGCGTTTTTTCAAAAGGAGCTACAAGATGAGTTTTAACATTTATGTCGGCAATCTGTCCTTCGATGCTAGCGAAGGAGAACTAAGGACTCTATTCGGCGCATATGGCGCAGTGGATACCGTAAAGATCATTTCTGACCAGTTTACGGGAAGATCTCGAGGTTTTGGTTTTGTTGAGATGCAGGACCGTGAAGAAGGTTTACGTGCGGTCAAGGAACTGGATTCCAAGGAACTGGGTGGACGAGCCCTAAAGATAAATGAAGCCAAGCCAAAAACCTCTGGAGGAGGAGGAGGCCGTCGCAATGACAGAGACGGCGGTTCTCGCTGGTAAAACCTTAGCGAAAAAATAAACCATTGAGATAATCAAACAGGAGCTTGCTTCGGCAAGCTCCTGTTTTCAATTGTTATATTCCCAAAACAGTCACGTCCCCGCAGTCATTGTAAACATTCTGGTCACGATATTTGACTCCAACCATTATCCCTGTGTTGAGTTGTTTGTTCCCGTTGTCGACTTAAGCGCTTGTTACGTAGCGGTTTACCCGAATAAATCTACTGCCCGTACAATCGATGGCAGTCGGTTGCCACGAGGTCCGCTATTTGCCGAGAATTGTCGGAATAAAGCTGAATTGACTCGAAATCAGGTTTTACCAGAAGCTTCTGCATCAAAAGACCATCATCATCGAACCACTGGGGAAGCAATCCACCCAGGAAAAAACCCCTTGCCTGAAGATCTTTCACCACTTCTCCTATCCAAGGTGAGGTGAGTTTCAGCCATAGCTGAATGACGACGGATCCCTTTTTCACTGCTTCGGCTTCCAAGTCAGATATACACTCAGCAAAATCCGAACCAGTTTCATGAAAAGCTATACGTGCCACCTTTGCAAAATCGAAGATATTCATACTAAATTGGGAAACGGTGTGTATGGGAAGTGACGCCGTTGATTCAGAAAAAGAGCGACCCGACAAGAAATGTTCATACATGAATTTCAGAGCCACATTGTAGGGTCTTGGCAGAAATATTTTCTGAGGAATGTTCCGGTACACTCGAAAGAATAATAACGTGCTGACTCTTTGCGAGGTCACGCCCTCACCTGAATAGGTCTCTCCCGGCATTAATCCGACTTCCAACGCCGTACCATTAAAACCATACTTGGCCCCTTCCTTTTGCATGTGTACATGGTTGGTTACCGGCTCACCGAAGACAGTGTGCATACCCAATTTTGGGACTACATTGTCGACCATAAACTGCTCAATGGCTCCCGAAACCCCCTTAACTCGCCATTCTTTCAGAACCAGACCAACTCCCCATTCATACACTTCTCGACTAGGGGCTGACCGGAAGAGGTTGTGAATACCTATGATTTCGCCCTCTGAGGACCTCGCGACTATACTGTAATAGTCTCCCTTCTCATTGGCCGTGTTGAGTTGAACCGGATCATAGAACATTTTGATGGGATAATCTTCGCCATGCACAGATCGGAACAGACGTGCAACTCCCTCTCCATCCGCAGAACAAAAAAGACCAACGTCAAAAGATCCTGTGACTACGTTGGGTGGGTCTTGAATATTGATTTCCATGGTCTTCCTCATACCTTTCGAGAACAATTTATTGAAGACAAACAAGCTGCATCCACAAGCATTTTAACATCGGTCATTTCGGCTCTTAGGGGTCAGGTTTAAGGCCGGACGTAATGTTTTCAGGACATACGCCTCGATCGGCCCCATTACAGACTAGCTACGCGCTAATCTGAGCAGCTCTTCTTCCACGAGCCCACTCAACATTGCCATCTTGTACTCATTTCCGTCCAACGGTTCCGCGTTTTTCACCGCTGCGGCTGCGGCCTTTGAGACAGTTAGAGCATCCAGTTTATTGCCCGTAATGGCGTCTTCCACCTCTTTGGATCGCCAGGGGGCCGGCGCAACGCCACTGAAAACCGCTCTGGCCTTGTGAACTTTGCCGTCTTTGAACTCGATAGCAAAAGCTGTTCCGACAAGCGCAAAATCCCACGAACGACGTGCTCGAGCTTTTCGGTATGAACTCTTGGTACCTTCGGCTGGTTTGGGAAGCATGATCTCAGTGATGATTTCGTCGGGTTGGAGAACCGTTTCCCGCATCACATCTACCTTAGGAAACACATAGAGTCCTTCGATTGGAATCAGACGCGAGCCCGAGGGGCCAACCACACGGACCGAAGCCCCGCAAGCAATGAGAGCCGGAGCCGTATCTGAGGGATGGACAATGGCGCAGATCTTGTCATACCCGAAGATAGCGTGATACTGGTTTTCCCCTTCCATTGCGTAACAGAGTTCTCCGCCTTTTCTAAGACAATGAAAATCACCTCGGTAGTACCAGCATCGTGGCTTCTGACAGAGATTGCCCCCAATGGTCCCCTGATTGCGGAGCTGAGGACTGCCAACACTCGATGCGGCCTCCGCCAGTCCTGAATAAAGGTTCATGACAACCGGGTTTTCAGATACCTCGGTAATGGTTGTGAGAGCGCCTATGCGGAGACCACCATCGACCGTTACTCTGATCCCCTGCAGCTCGTCGACTTGCGTGATGCTGACAATTTTTTCTGCAGCAAAAACTCCGTCTCGCAGACACCCTAGAAGATCCGTGCCACCAGCCATCACTTTCGAACCTTTGTCAGAAAGCTGCGTTACCGCGTCCTTGACGGACTTGACCCGTGTGTAACTGAAATTAGGTATCACGTGTCATCCCTTTCTTTTTGCTTCAGCAAGAAGTCTGCAGAGCCGAGGAGGAGATATGGGAGTGGAGGTCACGCGTATGCCAGTAGCGTTGTAGACTGCATTGGCAATGGCGGCGGCAGTTGGTATCGTGACTGGCTCTCCGAGTCCTTTGGCCCCGATGGAGTTTGCCTCGGTGTCGTGAGGGTCAATGGGTATCGAGGTTATCTCGGCGGGCGCATCGAGCGCTGTCGGTAGCTTGTAGTCGTGCCAGTTTCTTGTTGCAAAGCTTTCCAGTCTGGTTGACATCCAGGACTCGGCCTTCAGTCAGCCCGAAGCCAATCCCCATGGTGATACCGCCACGGACCTGGTTGTCGTACGTAAGGCGATTCATAACACGACCGCTATCATTGGCTGAAACAAAGCGGGTAACCTCAACCTCTCCCGTCATAGTATCAACCTTCACTTCACAGAATTGAGCGCAGAAGGGATTAATGGCTCTGTCGGGAGGATTAGGTTTCTTGTACCCCACTCCGACGATGACCCCGCGCGTCTTCAGACCAGAAATATCAGGTATCCTGACGCTCTTGGACGGATCGTCTTTTACCTGAACCTTTCCTGAAACGATGGTGAGTTCCTCAGGCCTGACCTTCAGATCCTGAGCCGCCATCTCCAGGAGCTGCTGCTTCACATGCACCGCAGCGGCTCTAGTTGCCGGTCCGTCCGAAGGAACCGTTTTGCTCCCCCCGCTTGGTCGGGTAAACTGCGTAGTCCCCGTATCAGCGCTCTCGATCTCAATTTTGTTCGGCTTAAGACCAAGCTCTTCGCCAACTATCATGGCCATAATCGTCCTGGTTCCTGTGCCGAGGTCGCTTGCGCCCATGTTGAGGTTTGCGCTCCCGTCGGAGAAGAGACGCACCAGTACCGTTGAAGGGGGTCGTCCACCGCCCCTAAACCATAGGGCGCTCGCCATGCCGATCCCGGTCCTGATATGGCCTTCCTGCTTAGCTTTCTGAGCTGCTCTCTTTTCTTTCCACCCGAATGCCATTGCGCCTTCTTCGAGGCACTCTTTGAGGCCGGTAGAAGTGTATGGCGGGTTCCCTAAATCTGATTGGCTGTAAGTAGGAATGTTTTTCAGACGCAACTCTACGGGGTCCAGCTTTGCGGCCTCTGCCAAAGCGTCCAGCATCTGTTCAAGCGCCCACGATGCCTGTGGATGTCCCGGAGCCCTAAATGGCCTTGCCGGTCCTGCGTTCACGTACAAGTCCGTAGATTGGCACTTCACGTTGGGGCACGTGTACAACTCCGTAAACTGAAAATCAAGCAACTGAACCCCTCCAGCCGGATATGCGCCGCTTTCTCCCGACGCGGTAAGCTGGAGCGCTGTCAAAGTACCGTCCTTCTTGATCCCTGCTTTAAGCGTCATGATATTGGCAGGTCTGTTACCCGTGCAGAGGCACGTCTCTTCTCGAGTGAGAAAAATCTTAACCGGCCTCCCTGTAATCCGTGCAAGGATTGCCGCGCACGCCGTGTACTTGCCAGATTGTAGCTTGGACCCGAAGCCCCCACCCATGTAAGGATTTATCACCCTCACCTTGGACAAAGGGAGCTTCAGAGCCCGAGCCATTTCCTCTTGTATCGCGAAAACCCCTTGGGTAGACTCCCAAAGCGTAAGATGGTCGCCATCCCACTTGGCGACACACCCGTGGAGTTCGACGGGTGTGTGGAGCAATGCCATGGTGGTGTACTCTTGCTCCAGCACTACATCGGCCTCCATGAATCCTTTACCCACATCGCCTCGCTCATAGACCTCTGGCTTTCCGACCACATTGCCTTCGTCGTGAACCTTTGGGGCCTTTGGATCCAGGGCCCTTCGTTGGTCGGAAACGAAAGGTAGCGCCTCATATTCCACCTCTATGGCTCTTACAGCGTCCCATGCGTGATACGGTGTGTCCGCCGCAACGGCCGCCACGGCGTCTCCTTCATATCGGCAGTGACTATCAAACAGCTTTGTGTTGCCTTTTCCCTGGTATGACCAGTCAATATTTGTCCCAGAAGCGCCTCCATGGATGACAGCAAATACCCCCGGCATCTTCTGCGCTTTGGTAATATCCACTCGCTTGACCAGCGCATTGGGGTGAGGAGACCCCAGCAGGACTCCGTAGAGCATGTTCGGGAGTACCACATCGGACGGATAGACGGCCCGACCACTCACCCGCTCGTACGCATCTATCCTGGGGAGGGATGAGCCGACGACACGTGTCTCTTTCCAGGGTTTGGGCTCTTGTCCCTGAATGGGTGTCTCGGGAACCGAAAACCCTTCGATGAAGTAAAGATCATCCTTTTGCTGGCTCATGACTTTCCTCTCTTGCCAGCTCTAAGCTTAGCGGCACGGCTTGTGGCCTTGAAGATGTTGTGATAGGTCCCGCACCGGCAGATGTTTCCGCTCACACCCGCGCGGATGGCATCCAAAGAGGGATCTGGATTCTTGCGCAATAGGCCCTCCACCGCAATAATCTGCCCGGAAGTGCAGTATCCACACTGAAGAGCGTCCTCTTCCACGAAGGCTTGTTGGACCGGGCCAAGCTCTTCTCCGTTCATGAGGCCCTCCAGTGTGGTGACTTCCATGCCTTCGGATTCGACACCGAGCATCATACAAGCGTATCGGGGATTGCCATCTATAAGCACCGTGCATGCCCCGCACTCACCCCGTTCGCAACCAACTTTGGCGCCGGAGAGACCAAGTTTCTCCCGGAGGATGTAGAGTAATGACCACCTGGGCTCCACTAACATAGAATGGGTCTGGCCATTGATCCGTAGGGAAATGCGCGCCAGTTCCCCGGATTGCATAACGTCCGTCGACGCATTGGCCGCAAGAGGCACTCCGGTCGCTGCCACTGCAGCCCCTACACCAAGTGAGGTCAGGAAACCCCGCCGAGAGATTCCTTTACCCGTTTTTTCCGGCTGTTCGTCAACGGATGTGGACGACGCTTCACAAGCGCATTTTGATTGCTTGGGTTCTTTTTCCATAGAACTCCCCCTGGAGAGCCTTTAGTTTTGATTTTCCCGCTTTTTCTCATGATTATCAGTTTTCATCATCTATATTATAGCCAGTTATTACTTCATCAATACCGTCCGGTTTTTCCGGATAAATCGAAAGATCCTCGACACGCTTGAAGAGCGGCCACAGGATTTGAGGGAGCGAGTTGGGAGCGCCAAAAAAGAATGTGTGATGACCAAGTAAATAAGACGTTCCCGAGTAACCTTCATGGCCATGACGTTTCAAAAAACTGTCCAGTCTGTTTTTTTTCTCGTCATCCAGCGCCATGTTATCAGGCGAAAGTAAGGGCTTTTCTTCTTCCAGATAGACAAGTTCCAGTTTTTTCCAGTCAAGGGATCTCAACGTCCTTCGAAAACAATCCGCTTCTCTTGACAGATCAATATCTCGGAACTGTTCTTCTTCGATCCTGATTATTTCCTCAATTTTACCTTCCTCCAGAAGATGGAAATTCTTGAGCGCCTTTTCGTGAATCACATAACAAACCAAGTAAGTTTTTTTGTATGAATTAACCACCCTGACATCTTCATCACTTAACCCGATGAACTGAAAAATGAATTGGGATCCAGTGCCTATGTAGTCATCGAGGATTACTAAAGCCCGATTACCGAACCGTTCAGGATTTTCCGACGTTTCGCGTGTAAGCAGGTCAAAAGTCTTGAAATCAATAGATGGTATCAGATTTGATTTTCTGTATATGTATGAAACGACGTCGCCACTCTTGCAGGTAAATTCACGGCTAAAATCAACATATTGAAATGTTTTGACGTCAAAATGGCTCCCGGCAAGTCTGTCCGACAATTTTTGATGAAGCCTTCTCGTTTCTCGCCTGATACGAGGTTGAGAATGATATTCAATATTGTTAAGCAATAGTAATGCAGTGTCTCTGTCTTCCTCCGCGAACCGATCCAACCATCTCCTGATTGATCCCATAGGAATAACCGGTTCATTAAATCGTTCAAATATTCTCTCCAAAGTCTCTTCTGCCAAATCATCTGGATACTTCATGGCGATAGGGCCTCGTCAAATATTTGCATCACCAGTCTTATCCGCAAACTGCTGCTTCGGGAGGCTAACGGTTTCATCCTGACCACAGTCGCTAAGGTCACCCTGGGCGTTTATTTGATTCAAGCCCCCAATCAGTCTGTTGAAATATGCGGGGACTTTGGTTTCATAAGTTAGCGGCGCCCCACTGAAAGGGTGTTGGAAAGAAATAGATTTCGCATGAAGCGCCAGACGTTTGTACACTTTATCCCCTTTCCCGTACTTTTTGTCTCCCACTATCGGGTGTCCGATTTCGGCCAGATGTACGCGTATTTGGTGCTTCCTACCTGTCAACAGGTCAACTTCCAGCAAAGCAAAGTCATTTGTCTGTTTGAGCACCTGGTAAGCCGTATGAGACAGTTTTCCTCTTATGGTATCGGTCGTAGAGTACACAACGTAAGCCGTGTTCTCTAACAGATACGTGGTAATCATCTCCGAGTCCTTCTCACATCTGCCATGAACGACAGCGAGATATTTCTTCTTCGTATCTTGCCACTGGCTTTGCAACCGGAACTTTGCATCTTCGTTCTTCGCGAAGATAAGTATGCCTGAAGTTTCCCTATCCAGTCGGTGAACGATGAAAATTCGATTCTTGGACCTTGCGCAGCCCTTGCGGACATAATCCGTGAGAATATAGTAAGCTGTCCGTGATGTTTCCGTATTTGTAGCCATCGTCAAGAGTCCTGGTGGTTTATCCACCACCAGAATATCTCTGTCTTCATAGATCATCACGAGTCCATTCGGCAGAAATTTGGCGCCTGGTTTCACATGTTTATGCATAGTTAGTTCTATCAGTCCTTACCAGCAGCCCTTAACTTTGCTCAGTTGAACAGGCGGCAAGGGCGAAAGAAATACAACACGTTCAGACCATACCGTTCATTAGAACTAGCGTCAACCTGCTCTTGAGACCATACTCGCGATATTGATCATCCAAACCAACCGGGAAGCGCCCCCTCCTCTCCCAGGAGGAAAAGATTCTTTACCTCCAACTTAATATGTGGCACATAATTCGGGGACGGGTCACAGAAGGAGTCGTTTTGAACAAGAACGTCCTGATTCTGGTATTTCTGCTGGTCGCAATTGCAGCCGTGGTCGCTGGAGTGTTTCTTAAGAAGGGAGACAATCCCAGCCCCCAATCAGGTTCCTACAAAGCCGAGATCACCACTGAAGAGCCCAAGAGAGTGGGCCCCATCGCAGTCATCCCCAAGGGGACTACCCATTCGTTCTGGAACTCGGTTCTCACCGGCGCCCAAAAGGCCGCCAAAGAGAACGATGTGGAGATTCTCTGGGCGGGCCCGGATCGTGAGGGGGATCGAGAAAAACAGATCCAAATCGTTGAGGACTTCATCGTGAAGAAAGTGGCGGGCATCGTGCTGGCGCCCACTGACGCTAGAGCGCTCGTTCCCGTAGTCGAACATGCGGCGGCAGCCAAGATACCGGTCGTCATCATCGACTCGGACATCGAGACCGACAAGCGGGTCTCCTTCGTGGCCACAGACAACTACGCCGGCGGCGCCCTCGCTGCGAAGCGCATGGCGAAGATCCTCGGGGGAAAAGGTAAAGTGGCTGTCATCAAGTACATGGCCGGCTCAGCGTCCACCACGGCTCGGGAAAACGGTTTCATCGAAACACTAAAGAAGGAGTTTCCAGAGATCGAGCTTGTTGAAGACCGATACGGCATGGACACGGTAGAGACATCGCTCTCCGCCACTGAAGACGTGCTCACCCGCCACAAAGAACTCGACGGTATCTTCGCCTCCAACGAGTCCACTTCCCGGGGTGCCCTACGAGCGCTCGAGAGCCAGGGACGGACCAACGCCGTGAAGATGATCGGCTTCGACGCTGCTGACGCCCTACTCAAAGGGCTAGAGGCTGGGCGCATCGACGCTCTCGTAGTTCAGAATCCTCAAGCCATGGGATACCTGGGCGTAGACAGCGCCGTTGCGACGATCAAGGGCAAAAACGTTAAGTCGAGGATCGATACCGGGGTTGAACTTGTCACCAAGGATCGACTGAACTCGCCCGAGATTAGAGCGCTAATCGGGGGCTAAAGTTTATGACGCTGAGCCCTGGAGTCGAGTCTTCCCCGTTCGCCCTCGAGATGCAGGGGATAAGTAAGAGCTTTGGCCCCATCAAGGCTCTCGAGGATGTCACGCTACGCGTCCCGCAGGGTACAGTTCACGCCCTGGTGGGCGAAAACGGGGCCGGCAAATCCACCCTGATGAAGATCGTCGCTGGAGTTTATCTGCCGGACACCGGAACCATCTTGCGAAAGGGTAAAGCCTGCGCGTGGAAGCGTCCTTCCGACTCTCTTGCGGCTGGGGTCGCGATGATCTACCAAGAACTCAGCCTCGCTCCAGATCTCACCGTCGCTGAGAATGTTTGGCTCGGGATCGAACCCCGGGGACCGCTACCCGGCAGCCTACTCCAAAACTCGAATGCTCGCTGACACTCGAGCCCTTGCAGAAAGACATGACTTTGAAGTGGACCCCAATCAGAGAGTCCAGGATCTTCCGGCGAGCGCTTGCCAGATCGTCGAAGCGTTGAAGGCTATTGCGCGTAACGCCGAAATTCTGGTTATGGACGAACCAACTTCCTCTTGTGGACAGAACGAAGTGGCCGTGCTCCTCGAAATGATCAAGAAGCTGAATCGGGCGGGGACCACAATCATCTACATCTCTCATCGGCTCGAGGAGGTTGTTGAGATTGCCGGGGACATCACCGTTCTCCGAGACGGACGAGCCGTTCACACTGGCACCATAAAGGGCCTCAAGATCCATGACATCGTTAAAAAGATGGTCGGGCGCGACCTTTGTGACTACTTCCCCAAGAGCGAGGTAGCGGTCGGGCCCACAGCTCTGAGCGTGTCGGAACTGACGTCCCAACGAGTTAAAAACATCAGTTTCGAGCTGCGCTGGGGAGAGATCGTCGGCGTCGCAGGGCTAGTAGGCGCAGGCCGCACTGAGCTTGCCCGAGTCTTGTGCGGTCTGGATCCCCCAATTAGCGGCAGCGTCGCCCTCGATGGGAAAAGCGTCAAAATTACAACTCCGGGTGACGCTCTTTCCTGCGGAATCATGTACGTCACCGAAGACAGAAATCGCACGGGGCTATGCCTCGAACTTCCAGCGGCGTGGAACATGACATTACCGTGCCTTGCCGAACTGGGCATGAAACATATCCTGCGCCTCGGCCGAGAAAACGAAATCGTCGAAGAGACGGCCAAAAAGCTATCGCTAAAGTGGCCCGGGCCAGGAGCCCCGGCGAGCGCTCTGTCTGGTGGCAATCAACAAAAGCTAATGCTCGGTCGCGCGCTCATCGCTAAGTCGCGACTATTGGTGCTGGATGAGCCTACTCGGGGCGTAGACATCGCCGCCAAGGTCGACATATACGAACTGATTGGACGCATGGTCGCTGAGGGGAAAGCAGTTCTCATCATCTCTTCCGAGTTGCCGGAACTCTTCGGAATCACCGACCGGATTCTGGTGATGCGCCGGGGCCGCCTGGTCGCGGACCTTGTCACCTCAGAAACCTCCCAGGAGGCCGTGATGCAACTCGCTGCAGTGGACGAGGGCAGCGCATGAACAAACTCGCTCGGGAGATGCTACCCTTCGGGAGCCTCATCCTGGTCATCGCCATCTTGTCTCTATGGCAGCCCGATAGCTTTCTGACGCCCGACAATTTCCTCAACGTGCTGCGTCGCTCATCGGTCTACGGCATCATCGCTGTTGGAATGACATTCGTCATCATATCCGGTGGCATAGATCTCTCAGTGGGATCCCTCCTTGCGTTGTGCGGCATGTGCGCCGCAGGAACAATGATCGGCCTCGGCGGAGAAGAACCTCGTGTGGGGATGATGGCCATTGGAACCGCGGCAGGGCTCCTGGTCGGCGCGGTTGGTGGTATGATCTCGGGAACGTTGATCACCAAGCTGAAGCTCCAACCGTTCATTGCGACCCTTGGCGCTATGAGTCTCTACCGCGGGATTGCCCTGGTGATGTATGACGGACAGCCAATCAACGTCTCATCTTACCGCTATCTGGGCGAAGGCTCTCTGCTAGGGATACCAGTTTCAATCGTCCTGTTCTTGGTCGTCATCGCCTTTGCCGGAGCCACCCTGCGGTTCACTCGGTTCGGTCGTCACACCTATGCCATCGGTTCGAACGTCCAAGCGGCGCACCACGCAGGTGTAAGAGTCGACCGATGTCTGATCGGTGTCTACACCCTCGGAGGCCTGCTCACTGGGCTTGGCGCTATGATTGCCATGAGCCGAACAGTCTCGGCGCAACCCACAGCCGGTGTGGGCGCAGAACTCGACGTCATCGCCGCTGTGGTTATCGGTGGCGCCAGCCTCTCCGGAGGCAGCGGAACCGTCACGGGAACCATCATAGGCACGTTACTAATCAGCTTCTTGCGTAACGGCTGCACCCTGGTGGGAGTCTCGACTAACGCCCAGTTAATTGTGATCGGCGTGGTGATCGTGCTCGCTGTAGCGATGGACCAGTTCACCCGACGCAAAGCGAGTGAAACGGCCTAAGAAATTCTGCGACAGGCGTCGCGTGAAGGAGAAGAAATGTCCAGAACCAAAATCGGCGTTTTCTGGCCAGGCGATTACCGGTCTAAACCCAACGATCTGGCTAGGCCAAACGCTGAGGAAGCCACGGTCCAACTGGAGCGCGCCCTGAAAAGATTAGGTCGTAAGAGCTATCGCATCGAAGGGTTTATCACACGACCGCACGAGGCTATCGAGAAGCTTGGCCCAGTGGATGATCCTCTCATCGGTGTCTGCGTGCATTGGTGCTACGGGCCACATACTACAGACGGCGTCGTCGGCAAAGACAGCCCGTTACTGCTGGCGAGTAATTTCTCAGGTCAGTGGCCAGGGCTCGTTGGCCTACTCAACACTGGAGCCTGTCTGGAGAGCCTTGGCCGTAAATTTTCTCGAGTGTGGACCGACGCTGAAGACTGGACGGCAGACGACACGTTCATGGATCGTTTGGAGGAGTGGCTCAGCACAGGCCGCATCGGCTACTCCACCGAGCAGATTGGCTATTCACTTCCCATATCCAAAGAGGCGCTCGCCCGCTCGAGACGTGTCGCCGAGGAGATCGGGAAAAGAAGGATCCTCGCCCTGATGCTCGGCGATACGTCCATGGGGATGATAAACGGCTACTTTGGCCCGCGCCGACTAGCTCCCATAGGATTCTCGGAACACAAAGTAGACCAGGCCTGGATCATTGACCGAGGCCGTTCAATCTCCGCGGACCGACTCGACAGTGCGATGGCCTTAGTAAAGGAAAGCGGCGTCAAGTTCCACTGGGGCGAAGACGGGGCGAACGACTTCGACGAAAACGCAACACGTGAACAACTGCGAGACTACCTTACCGTGCTCGACCTCGTGAGAGAATTCAAGGCCGACTGCGTGGGTTGGCAGTATCAGCTCGGTTTAGTGTCGCTGCGGCCACCGTCGGATTTCGCCGAAGGGCTGCTCAATTCCGTTTGCCGACCAGAGAGTAACGGTGACGTGATCATAACCTCCACGGAAGGAGATCAAGGCAACCTCGTCCCCATGGAACTGATGAAGCGGCTGCTCAAGATCAAGAGGCTACACCAAGCCGTGATGTTCCACGATGTACGCTGGGGCGCCGAATATCAGGGACGATTCTTGTGGGTCCTGCTCAACTCGGGTTCGTGCGGAGGGTATGCCATGAGCGGTAACCCTGACACGCTCATGGGCGTCCACTCGTATCGGCAACCCGCCGAGTACTTCCCTATCCCCGGCGGCACTTTCTCAGGTGAAGCGCATCCGGGCGACATCACGTGGGCTAGGGCCTATCTCAAAGATGATGAGATGTGGATGGACGTCGGGCGAGGAGAAGTCATCACTCTACCAGAGCAAATCCGAGAGCAGTGGTGGTGCGGAACGACACGTCAGTGGCCGTTCATGGCTGCCGATCTGGGAGTCTCGCGAGACACACTTATGGCCTTCTATCTGAGCAACCACATCGCTGTGGCTTACGGCGACATCCTCGAGGAAATGGCAGCGCTCTCTCAAATGCTGGGCTTCAGGGTTCGCCTTCTGGGTAGGAGCGCATGATATGACGCAGGACCGACCCTGCTACATTGGCATCGACGTAGGCACGGGGAGCGCCCGGGCGGGGGTGTTCGACGCTAGCGGCAAGATGCTCGGACAGAGTTTGAGCCCCATCAAAATGTGGAAGCCACAGGCCGATTTTGTAGAGCAATCCTCGGACGACATCTGGAGCGCCTGCGCAACTGCAGTACGTCAAGCCGTCAAAGAGGCTGACATCGACGCAACAAATGTACGAGGGATCGGCTTCGACGCCACTTGCTCTCTGGTGGCCCTGGACGCTAGCGATAGGCCCGTTTCGGTGAGCCCCACCGGTAAAGACGAACAGAACGTCATTGTTTGGATGGACCACAGGGCCCTCGAGCAGACGACCCGCATCAACGACAAGGGACATGCCGTCCTGCGCTACGTGGGTGGGATGATCTCTCCTGAGATGGAGTCGCCCAAACTCAGTTGGCTCCGAGAGAAACTCCCCGAATGCTGGAAACGAACCTGTCGCTTCTTCGATCTGCCTGATTTCCTGACCTACCGCGCTACCGGCGACGAAACCCGCTCGCTATGTACCACAGTGTGCAAGTGGACCTACCAAGGTCATTTGGAGCCCAGGATACAGTGCAGCGTGGGGAGATGGGACGACAGCTACTGGCAGTCCATCGGGTTGGGTGAGCTGGTTTCGGAAGGCTACCGTCGCATTGGAACTCGGATCCGGCCAATGGGCGAGCCTATTGGTAAGGGCCTTACCGAAACCGCGGCGGTAGATTTTGGTCTCAGCCCGGGAACCCCCGTTGCGGTGTCCATAATAGACGCTCACGCCGGTGGCGTTGGAATGCTGGGAGCGCAATTCACTGAGGGCGGTGAAATTGAATTCGAAAAGCGCCTGGCGCTCATTGGTGGCACATCCAGTTGTCACATGGCTGTCTCCGAAAAACCTAGATTCGTCGATGGAGTCTGGGGTCCGTTCTATTCGGCAATGATCCCCGGGTTATGGCTCACCGAGGGCGGCCAATCCGCGACTGGCGCTCTCATCGATCACATCATCTTCAGTCACGTTCGTAGCCATGAACTCGAGCAAGATGCGAAAAACCGTGGGATCACCGTTTATGAAATCCTCGCGGAGGTTCTCGATAAGCTCGCCGCTGGAACAGCGTTTCCAGCCGAACTGACCAAGGATCTCCACGTACAGCCGGATTTCCACGGCAACCGCTCCCCCAGAGCCAATCCGCAAGCTCGCGGGATGATCTCAGGTCTGAGGCTCGGCCACAGTCTGGAAGACCTCGCCCTGCTCTACCTTTCTACAGTCCAAGCCGTAGCCCATGGTACCCGCCACATCCTGGACGCAATGACCGAGAGCGGTTACGAAATCGAGACCGTGCTCACCACAGGTGGAGGCGCCAAGAATCCAATCTTCCTACGTGAACACGCCGACATCACCGGACGAAAAATTGTCCTGCCTAAAGAGCCCGAGGCTGTGCTCCTCGGGTCGGCCATGCTCGGCGCTGTCGCCGCCGGGGACTGCGCCACGGTGACCGAAGCGATGACTAAAATGAGCGCCGCTGACACGGTTATCGAACCATGCCGAGGGGCCGCAAAGAGATACCACAACGCCAAACACGAGGTTTTCCTCCGGATGTACGAAGATCAGCTACAATACAAAGCGCTGATGGGCGGAAAATCATAGGCGAAAGGCCTCCCACGGAACTCCTTTTCCCGTAATCGAAAGATGGAAAATGGACATATTCAGGGAGAGCTACGATGGTCAATACAGTCTGACTTGCCGCACACATACTAGCTCATGACATTTGCCCTTGGCGATCTGTTTCACACAATTAGATCTGACGGGTTAAATGACTCCCGGTAAGGCCGGGAGCATACTCTGGGGGCTGTGTCCTAATCAGAATTCAAAGGCGGAGCCTTATTTCCCGCTCCTGACTAGGCTGAACACCTGAACCGGCTCGCTTACGTTCTTGAAATTCATCAAGCCCCTGTCGAACAGCTCCACATCTTCAGCCACCCTTCGGGCCGTCTCCGGGCCAACGAGAATGTCCCCGTGCTTTGCAGCAGAGGCGATGCGTGCTGCTACATTGGTGACCGGCCCAGTCGCTGTGAAGGTCATTCTCGTTCCTGAAATCCCTGTGAATCGGCTCATCCCAACAGCGGCCGTGCCGGAATTGATGCCCATGTTAATTTCCACCGGTAGGAATCGATTCTTCAATTCCTCGTTAATCTCCATCGTCTTTTTTCTAATCTCCAGAGCCGCCTTTACCGCAGCCAACGCGGTTTTTTTTGGCTCGCCCTGAAATATGACCATCAGCCCGTCACCTGCCGTTTCGTTTATATCTCCCCCATGATCGTAGATTAGGTCCAGGAAACTGGAGAAATACTTTTCGATGATGAAAGTGACTTTGTCCCTACTCTGGGTCTCACTTATACTCGTATACCCCGCCACATCCAAAAACAGCACAGTGGCGTCTACGTCCTTCTTTTCAAGGTCAGGGGCAGCAGGGTCTTTTTCCACTATCTTCTGAACGGTTGACGGGACAAACGGCCTAAGATGATCGAGAATTCTATCTACGGTAAGCTTTTCCTGGGACATTCTCCAGTGGTTTCGAGCATTCTTGATTACATTGCTCGCAAGTTGAACGAGGTCCTTCAATAGCAGGAAGTGCTTGTGGCCCATAGTGAAACCTGGTCGCGCTATAGCATCCAGAACAGCTAGTGGCTTGTCTTCTTCATAGATTGGAAACACTATTTCCGAAAAACCATCTGCATGTAAGCCGTCCTCAGACGCTTGGCCACCTTGATCATCGGGAAGAAAACACACTGCAGAGGCGGTTTGACCAACGGCGCGATTTACCGTTCCTCTCCCACGTTTACAGAGCTGGCAATTGATCCGCTGCTTTGCCACCGCGCAGTGAAGTGGTCTGGTATAATGCTGCGCTTCAGGGTCTATTACGAGAAGACAAACCTCCTGCAACTGAGGTAAGGTCGCTCTTGCTTCGTCCCTGATCATCTCCAGCACTTCGCTAATGTTCATAGACGACGTCAGCTTTTGCGCGACCCGAAAAACGTTTTCGAAGCGTTCCCTAAAAAGTTTTCCGTCAGCCAGAGACAGGTCCTGCTCTTCATCACCCGGATTAGGATCATCGATGCGGCTTATCGCCATGTTTTCTAATTCGAACACATCACTTGCAGATGCGCAAATGGGGCATCTCCATGTATCAGATAAATTCTCGAACGCCGTTCCCGGGCTTATGCCATTTTCCGCATCACCTTCGGCAGGATCATAAATCCAGCCGCAGGTACAACATTTCCACTTATCCATATTGATTCTTTCTCGAAGCTCAGCCGAACCGGAGCCTTTCTAGGCTCACCGGCCTTTGTTGTTACCATTGCGCTAGTCTACTCGAATCTTCCCAACCTTCGAGAGCAAAAATAATGTAAATTCATTGTCGGAAGCCTCGAGGGTTATGATCGGGAATCATTCCATTCTAGAAAATAACTCCAAATTGTTAAAAAAACATACCCACTATATGCATGGGACATCCATCGGGCAAATTGTTTTGAACACCTGAAATTACGCAAGACGCTATGTTCCCAAGATTCAACAGATTCCAATGAAAACGGGCTACCCAAAGAGTGAGATTGAGTCATATTTTTAGTCCCAAATCTCACCTTGAGCCAGTATAATTAGTCAAATGCCATGGAGATTACTAAATCATGATTCTAAAAACCATCGACCAAATCCATGTGGGAGATTCTGCTGAGTTTGCAAAGACACTATCAGAATCCGATGTTTACCTTTTTGCAGGAATCACCGGTGACTTCAACCCGGCTCACGTAAACGAGGTATACTCACAGTCCACCTCCTTCAAGACCAGGATTGCGCACGGGCTTCTCACCGCAGGCCTGATTTCTGCAGTCATGGCCAACCAACTCCCCGGACCTGGGGCCATCTATATCAGACAGGAACTCGATTTCTTAGCCCCGGCTCGCATCGGTGACACAATCACCGCTCACGTGGAAGTCATTGACATCATAAAGGATATGAACCGGATTCGACTAAGGACTTGGTGTACAAAACAGGATGGTAGTACGGTGTTAAACGGTGAGGCATTGGTAAGCCCTCCTAGAGCCCCTCGCCCTTGATGTAGACTAGCCTTTGGTCAGAGACTGAAAACAGATCTTCCGTACACGGCATGCTCCGAAATGGGACCTTTGTTTCAGAGCCTCCGGTGGCGCGGCCATATGGAACGACTATATCAGATTTATAATAGAGCTACTCATCGGGGCTGGACCTCTGACAAAGAACACCTTTTGCGGAAGCCTGTTTCCGAAGGTCGCTTCAGGAGAACATTATCTCAACCGTGAGTTTAGCCGGCGCAAGAAGCGCATTAACGATTTTCAGGAAATGAGTTATTCTTATCTTAAACAACGAAAATGGCGGTGGCCCTTAAGTTTGGCATGAAAATCGTAGAATCGCTTATTTTCGGGGATTCCAAGGAAACCAAAAACTGGAAAGGTAACCCTCATGAGGTCTCAAAAACCCGGTAAAATCTGCGATGCGTTATGGTACTTGGGGCATCCGGAAACTGGTGTCTACTTGCTGGAAGGGCGGAACGAATCCATGATTATCAGCGGCGGCATGAGTTACATTGAGCCTGCGCTGATGGACCAAATACAGAAGTTTGGAATCAAACAAGACAAAATTCGAAATATACTGATTCTTCACGCTCATTTCGACCACATCGGGATCGTTCCGTTTTTCCGACGACGTGACCCTGATATACAAATCTATGCTTCTGAGAGGGCTGCGCAAATATTGTCGGAGCCACGAAATATTCTTACCATCAATGATTTCAGTCACCGTGTAGCCGTTCGGATGGGTATGGACAGAGAATGGCCCACAAACCATTGCGATTGGACCGTTGGATTAGATTTGGAATTGGTTTCCGACGGAGACATAATAGACCTCGGTGGCATTGAGGTAATCATATTTAAAACGCCAGGGCATTCCTCATGTTCCATTTCGGCGTATGCGCCAAAACTCCGGGCGCTTTTTCCATCCGACGGCGGTGGGATCCCCTATAAAGACACCATAGTTCCTGCCGCAAACTCAAATTTCACGCAGTATGTTGAAAGTCTCAAAAAGTTGGAGCCTCTGGAAGTCGAATATTTGTGCGCAGACCACTTTGGATACGTTTACGGCGATGAGGCTGGATCTTACTTAAGTCATTCCATTGACGCGGCTCAGGCTGAGCATGAACGACTTAAAGAAATCTACCTAAGGGTCAGAGACATTGAGCTTGCAGCCCAACAGGCAGCCTCGTCTTTTCTGGCCGAAAACCCCGATTACTTTTTAACCTCTGAAATCTACGAAGGTATATGCCGTCAGATGATGAAACACATCTCAAGATACGTTGACGCTTGAGGTATATTCATTCGCCCTCACCTGCTGATTTCTTTTAATTTAATATCTGCGCCAAAATTTACCAGCTTGGTATTTTTTTCGGCAATTAGAAAGAGAATTGGTGGCCCACATTTTGACAATCTGTAAAACAACCTGACACGCTAAAACCCACTACTACTTCGGAAGCATGGCGTAATTACCTAATTTCAGTAATATTATGTTGCTGGCATTGAACTTGCTTTGCTTATTGACGGGGATCTCTTACTATTGAAAACGAATACTTTTCACTTTAAATCATTATCACACTCCGGACGACTTTCCTCAAGCGTCAGAACGGGGAAGACCACAGGATGTATGCTTTAGAAAATTGTTGGGAAATCCAGCAGTGCGATGGGAAGGAAAAGTGCCCAGCATTTCCTCACTATGGGAGGTCATGCTGGCTGATTAGAGGCAAACTTCTGTTCTTGTCCAAGAAAAGAGACATCCCTGCCTGTCTCAGAACCTGTGAATCATGCGAAGTCTCCCAGTGGCACATGGCCCTGCTAAGAAGGAAGACCGATCATGCGCCGATTTCCCCTGCTAACGGAGTAAAGCGTCCGACCCATTTATCATAGAGATATGTCCAATCGTAAGCCTTTATGGTCGGATCTGGAGGGAAGTTGTTAGGCCACTTCAAAAGGAGGCTGTTCCTATCGAGCCTCACATCATAACATCACTCGTATATCCAACCAGTTAACCCCAGTCAGAAGTCTTACAAGCGGCTATAGAGTAACTTTTGAATCTCCTCTGATATTCATTTGGTCTCAAGCCAGTGAGTCTGACAAATATTTTCCTGAAAAATGGAATATCTTCGTACCCAACCTGATATGTGATTTCACTGAAAGTGTGGGCGCCTTCCTCAAGCAGGAGTTTAGCTCTTTCCACCCGTAACTTCTGTAAATAGCCCAATGGAGTTACTCCCAGTGACTGCTTAAAGCGGCGTTCCATTGATCTACGACTCATTCCAAATTCTTGCGCAAGCCACTCGTAATCAATTGCCTCAGAGTTGTGCTGTTCTATCCATTCCTGGGCCTTCACAACTAAAGGGTCACCATGGTCTTTTCGAAAAAACAAACGCTCGTAAGGCGCCTGCGACACTCTACCCATATCTAGAACCATGGTCTTTGCAGATTCTACAGCCGCTTTTCGACCGCAAAATTTTTCCACCAGATACAGAGAAAGATCCAGACCAGCGTTTACGCCGGCCGAACAATAGAGACGACCGTGATCAATAAACATCTTATCCTGTCTTAATTTCACTTGCGGATATCTTTTGCGGAACATGTCTACAAATCCCCAATGGAGCGTGGCGGATTTTCCATCAAGAAGTCCGGTTTCGGCCAGTAAAAACACGCCAGTGCAAATACTGGCGACATGGGCGCCTCGATCGTAATGATCACGAATCCAAAATACCAGTTCTGGGTTTTTTTCAAGAATTTCCAGAATGTAGGTAGCAGAAGAGATAATAATCAGATCAGTTTCCTGAACATCCTCAATGCCGCAATGCGGTTGAATATAAATATTATTCACGGATCTGATGGGCTGTCCGTCTGCAGAGGCGATTGTAACGTCAAAAAACGGCGTCCTGGGGGATTTGGCCAAACTATTCCAGAGCCGGCCCGCCTGATTCAAAATATCCATGGGGCCAAATATGGTTGTTGCCATCGTGTTGTACGGAGCAAGAATAGTAACTTTTTTCATCGGTCCCCGTTAGAAGGCTATTATTGGCGATATCGCCTATGATAATGTCGATTATGCCACTTTTTTCTCACGATCGCCATAGCTATGATCAAAAAGACTACTCCACAGCAAATCACGGGGTGTTGAACTCCCCATAGGAGTAACTTATTTCATCATTAGGAGAAAGCGCATGACTGACGAAAGAATTAAAGAGTCTATAGCTCCCTGCGGCCTGTGTTGCGAAACCTGTTTTGCGCATGTGGACGGAGATATACGGAAATACAGCCTGAAACTTAAAGAAAAATTGGGAAATTTCCACATCAACGCCAAACGATTTGAGACTCTTCTGAATGACCCGATTTTTAGCAAATACCCTGCTTTCAAAGAGATGCTGGATTATTTTGCCTCGGAGAATTGTAACGGGTGTCGTAACGAGCAGTGTAAGTTGTTTAAGGACTGTGGAATACGCGGGTGTCACCAGGAGAAGCAGATTGATTTCTGCTACCAGTGTGACCAGTTTCCCTGTAAGAAAACTAATTTTGATCCTGGCCTGTATAAAGGATGGGTGATCATAAATGAAAAGATCAGAGCAGTGGGTATAGAAGTATATTGCAAAGCTGCGAGAGTTCGATCCAGGTATCCATAAAAGAATTATTCATGCGAGGTTTTTGTTACAGTTGGGTATCTCGGTTTGGTTCTGGAAAGTTCTCCAAAACCGAATGTATTTGATTTCAGGGCTTACTGAAAGTCAAGCCCCGTGGTCGCCAGACTGACAGTCTTACCTGTTGTCATACCTGGCTTGCCTATGGCTGGCGAGCCAGAAGGACAGAATAAGAATTAAGTCTGGATATCTGCATCCATATAGATGAAAACGTAATCTCCGTCGTTGATGTACACTGACAGTTTTGCTCCCCGTGTCACGGCATATTTTACCCAACTGGGTGTTTCTCCTTCTCCTCAACAGATGACCGGAGAATGCTTCCAGGCTTTTCTGTCAAACCAGGCTAATAGAAGGGGATCGACCAGTTTTTCTAATGCAACGTGGTCGGCAATTCGTCGAGCGCTCGGAAAATCAAGCGCATCCTTGACAACGCCAAGGTCGGCAAGACCAACGAGCATGGCCCTTTCTACTTGCCTTGGGTCCATCATCATACTCTCTCCTTTTACCGTTCTTTTGACCTGATCAGGAACACTCGTTGACCGAGACCTGGCCTTCTTTTTGATGACTCATAACTCATTCTTTAAAGCTTTACCCTGGCGTAAAAGACTCTCTTGAGCAGTTCCGTCGAAACAATATAACCGATCAGGATCGCCCCCAACGTGAGAAGAAACGAAAGAGGCAGGGGCTGAAATTCAAGCAAGCCAGCGAGAGGCGAAAACGGCAGAAACAATGTGAGGGCAACGATTAGCAATGTGGCAATTAAGAGGTACTTTCCCGGTTTGCTCTTGAAGAACGGTTTCCTACTTCGAATGACAAGCACAATAAGCGATGCGGAAACAACAGACTCGATGAACCAGCCAGTTCTAAATTGATCCACTGTGGCGTTGATAAGAAGTAGGCAACCAAAAGTTAGGTAGTCAAACACCGAACTCAAAAGGCCGAACGCTACCATAAACTTTCGAATGAACTTTATATCCCAGCGCCTTGGTTGTTCCACCATTTCTATGTCCACACTGTCTGTAGCGATAGCCATTTCTGGAAAGTCTGTCATTAAATTGGTAAGCAAAATTTGCTTTGGTAACAATGGAAGAAAAGGTAGAAACAGGGATGCGCCCGCCATGCTGAACATATTTCCGAAGTTCGCGCTTGTTGCCATGCACACATACTTAAGAGTGTTGGCAAAGGTCATCCTGCCGGAGTTTACCCCTTGAACAAGCACCTTCAAGTCCTTTTCCAGCAGAACAATATCAGCCGCTTCTTTGGCTACGTCGGCAGCGCTATCCACAGAAATACTTACATCTGCAGCATGGAGAGCCGATGCGTCATTGATGCCATCACCCATGTAGCCAACGACATTCCCGGCCTTTCTGAGAGCCAGAATGATCCGCTCCTTCTGATTCGGTTCGACTTCAGCGAGAACATCCACATCAGTGACCTTTGCGAGTAAGGCCTCATTACTCATCTCCCTGAGTTCGGGACCTGTCAGGATCGTGGCGCTTGGCAAACCGATTTGCTGACTCAAGTTGGCGGCCACCAGTCGATTGTCACCAGTAATAATCTTCAGTGAAACACCCAGGCGTTTTAGCAGCCCTATGGTCTCGGCTATGTCAGCTTTTGGCGGATCGAAGAGGACCAGGAAACCCAAGAACGTCATGCCGGTTTCCTGGTCCGCTCCGATAGTCAATTCCGGTCCTACGTCCTTATATGCAATCCCCAAAGTCCGAAAGCCCTTGCTGCTAAATTCTTGAAAGTGCCGCTCGACATCGTCTCGTACCAAGGAAATGTCTTCAATCGTACCGTTGCCAGCTTCGGCCGACGTACACACTTGAAGAACATTTCGTAAAGCTCCCTTGGTAATCATAAGATTCTTGTTCCCTTTTGCTACCAGGATACTTAATCGTTTGCGCACAAAGTCGTAAGGTGATTCGTCCAGCTTCTGATACTCGGAAAGGTCGAACTGACGATAAGCCCGAATACCTTCGTCGATAGGGTTTACGAAACCTGTAACGTAAAAGGCGTTTATATAGGAATAGAGAAGCGCTTTCTCGCTTGAGACACCGTCCACATTTAGGGCAGAGTGTAAATGAACCACCCCCTCGGTAAGAGTGCCGGTTTTGTCTGAGCAGAGCACATTCATGCTCCCGAAGTTTTCAATAGACGCCAGTCTTTTGACGATCACCTTCTCCCGTGCCATGTCTTTGGCTCCATGGGCAAGGTTGATGGTAATGATCGCAGGTAAGAGTTGAGGGGTCAGTCCAACCGCCAGCGCAAGGGAAAAGAGAAATGACTCGAGGATTGGACGCTCCAAATACGCATTGACGGCAAAGATCGTTATCACGAGAATCAGGGTCACCTCCATGAGGAAAAACCCGAATCGCCTTACCCCTCTTTCAAATTCAGTTTCCTGCGGCCGAAGCTTAAGCCGCTCAGACACCTTACCAAACTCGGTTTGCTTCCCCGTGCTGACAACCAGGGCTTTCCCGCTGCCGCTAACAACGTGCGTTCCCATCCATAGAGCGCCCTTTCGTTGAGAGAGGGGCGTCTCAGCGTCGACAACTTTAGCTGATTTTCCAACTGGATAGGTTTCACCAGTCAACGTGGCTTCATCCAAATAGAGAGTATTGGATTCGAGGACAAGGCAGTCTCCAGGAATAACATCGCCTGCGCTAACTAAAACCACGTCACCCGGGACAATTTCTTCCAGTGGGATTTTCTTTTCAGTTCCGTCTCGAATCACAGCTACTCTTGTTTGAACGATTGCCAGCAATTTTTCCACTGCGTCAGCGGCCCCCCGTTCCTGCCAGAATCCGAGAAGGCCGCTTCCCACAACAATTACGAGAATAATAATCGCATTTACGTGATCATGGAGAAAGAACGATAATCCGGTGGCGAAAAGAAGGATCAGGATAATCGGACTCTTGAACTGAGACACCAGGAGCGTCAACGTATCAGATCTCTTTTTCGGTTTGAGAAGATTAGAGCCGTATAACGAGAGTCGCCGCTGAGCTTCACGGTCAGTCAAACCCTCTGTAGAGGTTTCAAGCCGCTGAAGCATTTGATCCGATGGGACGCTCCAAAATGCCGATGTTGATTGATCCACTGAATACAAAGCCTTTATCACCTATTCCGTTCCATGCGCCTAACTGATTCGTAGCACAGGCTTGATCGTGTCGCCTCTCTTGGCGTCGGCGATTGCCTCGTTGATCTCGCTGAAGTCATAGAACTTCACAAGGCGGTCAAAGGGAAACTGCCCTGCCCCATACAGATCAATCAGTTTAGGGATGAAACGCTGTGGAATGGCATCGCCCTGGATTATACTGAGAGTTTTTCTCTCTTGTGTCCGAAAGTTTGCGCTACCGCTTCCGGCGAGGAAGCCGCAAGCGCCAAGTGGTTTCAACACCTGAATCGCGAGCTGTTGCATCTTCCGATCACCCGTAGTTTCCACAACGTAATCAACGCCACTACCTGTGACATCGGTAATGCTCGAGGCGATGTCATCATGATGACTGTTAATCACATGGGTAGCGCCCATCTCCAGGGCTACTCCGAGCCGATTGGGCTTGATGTCTATCCCAAAGATCGTCGTGGCCCCCACGATGCGAGCCGCCATGACCGCAGCAAGACCAACAGCACCCTGTACCGAAAATAGCGATGCTTGCCCCTTTCGAGACCTTCAAGGAGTTTATTACGGTACCGGCTCCGGTCTGCATACCGCAACCCAGCGGAGCCAGAATCTCCAGGGGTAAGTCTCGGAGAACCTTCACGAGGTTGCGCTCAGTAGCAAGGGCATGAGTGGCGAAAGAAGACTGGCCGAAAAAGTGCCCGCGGACGCCACTGCGTTCCATCGCATTGCTACCATCCAGACGAGCGAAACCAAAGTTCAACTCGTAGAAGTGTTCACAGTCCGTGGGGTGTTCACTTCGGCATTGTCGGCAGTGGCCGCAGGACTGGAAAGAGAGCACGACATGATCGCCACGCGTGAAGTCCTTCACCTGCTTCCCAACCTGTTCTACTATTCCAGCGCCCTCATGCCCCAGCACTACAGGGATGTCCGTAGAATCCCAGTCTTCGCAGAAATCTATATCGGTACGACAGATTCCGGAAGCAACGATTCGCACCAGAACCTCATCTTCCCGAGGACCTTCAAGTTCGAGAGATTCGATCTTCAAAGGGCAACCCCTCTTACGCAGAACGGCCGCTCGAATCTTGTGCGCTTGTGTGTCCGGATGGGCTAGCAATGTTCAGTTCCTTTTCTATAGTATATCAGATAGTTGGTTCAAAGAGGATACGTTTCTCTGTCGTGCTGTCGAATTATACCGGTTCCCATTCAACAGGGGTTCGGCATATCGCCTGTATTCACGGGTGGTAGCCATCATCCAATGTTCGTGTTCAAGAATACACAGAGAGCTATTGGCGCCAAGCACGTATATGGGATTTGCTTGACATTCGGACTGTCAGAATGGCAAGTGTGTCTCACAATTCAACCTAATGGAGGCATAAGTCAGTGCCAATTCGTTGCGCATGGGCTGACACAGGCCCTTTGGAACAGCAATACCATGACACTGAATGGGGCGTGCCCATTCACGACGACCGGTTGCTCTTCGAATTTCTAGTTCTCGAAGGAGCCCAAGCTGGCCTGAGCTGGGTGACCATTCTGCGTAAGCGTGAAGGGTACAGAAAGGCCTTCGACGGCTTTGCGCCAGACGTCGTCGCCTCCTACGATCAGCACAAGGTTGAAGAACTTCTGGGTTTGCGAGACATCGTCCGTAACAGGCTCAAAATTGAGGCGGCTGTTCGCAATGCCAAGGAGTTTCTTAAAGTCCGTGACGAGTTTGGGACGTTTGACTCCTATATTTGGAGGTTCGTGCGTGGCAAACAAATAAGAAACTCATGGAAGAGGTTTTCCGAGGCGCCGGTTTCAACAAAAGAGTCTGAGGCCATGAGTAAGGACCTCAGGAAGCGAGGTTTCTCCTTCGTGGGAAACAAGATCTGCTATGCCTTCATGCAGGCTGTTGGGATGGTCAACGACCATACGGTGGATTGCTTCCGCTGGAAGGAAATTGATCCCGACGTAGACGATGCCCGGGATTAGATCTGTTTTTTTGAACTGGTTGTTTCCTTGACCCTGGATCCTTCTTTCAAGAAAGTTTTAAGGACTTCTTCAACTACCGAGTAAGGATCAGTCCTACCGTCAAAGATTGCCTTGATGTACTGGCGTTTCTTACCCGTACCCTTCAGCCCTTTGAATATGAACTTCTGGACTTCGTCCTTGAACACCAGGCCAAGCTCCTGCTCAATGCGCTTTGTTTGAACCTCATCTATGGCATGGCTTTGATGAAGGTATTCCTGATGATCATTGATGGCTTTCACCAGTTCGTTGATACCTTGGAGATCTTCTATCTTTGCTGCAGACGCCACCGTTGGGATCAGCGGTGGCGTCCAACCGCCTTCCTTGCGGCTAATGCCCATCTGAATAGTGGCTTCCAGGCTGTGAAGACATGAGATGGCCCCGTCCAGGTCCGCCTTGTTCAGCACGATTATGTCAGCGATCTCCATGATGCCCGCCTTCATAGCTTGAATGTCATCGCCCATATTTGGAGTCAAAACCAGTATGCATGTCTGGGCTACGTGGATAATGTCTACCTCATCCTGTCCGGCCCCGAGAGTCTCGACGATCACCACATCGTTACCCATGGCCTCCATTATCCGGACCACATCGTTTGTGGACCTGGCCAAACCACCCAAGTAACCACGCGAGCCCATGGACCGTATATACACCCCATCATCCATGGAATGGGCCTGGAATCGAATTCTATCTCCAAGAAGCGCTCCACCTGAAAATGGGCTACTCGGATCCACTGCCACCACACCAACTCGTTTGCCTTGATCTCGGTACTGCCGGATCAAATGATTGATCAGACTGGATTTGCCACTGCCACCAGACCCGGTCAGTCCTATGACCATGGATTTGCCGGTATTGGGATAGACCAGCTTCATAACCTGGTTGCTTTTCTCAGACTGATTTTCAATAAGGGTGATCATTCGAGCCGCTGCCCGACGATCACCGGCAAGGAGCTTCTGCGCCATCTCGTCAGGGTTATCAGGCGTCTTCTTTGCCATGAATCAGCCTTTTTCCCGAGTATTTTTCCTGATGTAGTCAACTATGGATTCTGTTAGCGACCCTCCCCGAAATACCTCGTCCACACCCATCTCTTTCATTACCGGTACGTCCTCCGGCGGAAAGGAGCCGCCTACGACAAGCAGAACATCGTCAAGCCCTGATTTTCTCATTTCATCGACAATCTTGGGGGTATAAACAAGATGCTCGCCGGAAAGGTAGCTAAGACCTATGACATCGGCGTCTTCATCGATCGCTGCCTTGATCACCCCTTCAGGCGTTTGATACATCCCGAGGTAAACAACCTCCATTCCAGCTTCCTTCAACAGAGTAGCGACGACCTTTGCTCCACGATCATGGCCATCCAGGCCCACCTTGCTTACAATCACTTTGATTTTATTCTGGTTCATGCCACACCATTCTCCAGACTCTAAGCTTATTTGAAGGGAGATTCGATTACCTTCATCGGATCGTAAGGATATCCCATTACTTCTCGAACGGTTCCCAAAAGTTCCGCCGTCGTTGCGAACACCTTTGTAGCTTCGATCATTGCTGGAATGGTGTTTTTGCCTCTTGACATGTCATCCCTGAGACGATCGATGGCATCTCGAAGCTTAGCCATATCCCTGGTTCTCTTAAGTTCCTGTACCTCAGATATTTGCTGTTTGGCTGATTGCTCCGCAATACGCTGGACTCCAAGAGGGGTCTTTGTTTCCGGCTCGGAATCGAATATGTTGACGCCAACTATTAGTTTATCCCTATTATCGACTTCTTTTTGGCGTTTGACAGCCTCGGTCTCGAACTTGCGGTCCAACCACTCGGTCCGTATAGCCTCCTCCATTCCGCCAAGTTCCTCGACCTCCTTCATGCATCTTAACGCTTCTTCCTCTATCTTGTCGGTGAGGCTCTCGATATAATATGAGCCGCCCAGCGGATCCGCTACGTTGGTAACTCCAGTTTCATAAGCAAGTATCTGTTGCGTTTCTCAAAGCCTGTAGATGCCCCTTTTCAGTCGGGAGGCACATCGGCTCATCGTAAGAACAGCAATGCAAAGATTGAACTCCGCCAAGAACCGCAGCTAGAGCTTCATAGGCAATCCTAACTATGTTGTTTAGAGGCTGCTGCGGTACCAACGAGCAGCCTGCAGTATGAACGGCAAAGCGGAACTGCATTGACCTGGGATCTTTTGCCCCGTATTTTTCCTTAATGAGTCTTGCCCACATCCGCCTCGCTGCTCTGATCTTGGCTATCTCTTCAAAGAAGTCCACATGACATGAAACGTAAAAGGTAAAACGAGGAGCAAAGTCGTCAATATGGAGGCCACGCCTGAGCAATTCGTCGATGTAGCACATCGCGATCCCGAACCCGTACGCCACTTCCTGGTGGGCGTTAATTCCCTGTTCCCTCAGATCGTACATATTCACTGTGGTGTAATAGAACTTGGGCATGTGCCTCGTACAGTACTCCATGACATCTGAACCGAGCTTTACGGAGAGATCTAAAGGGCATGCTGGCCTAAAACCGCAGTATCGGAAGTGAATCGGGTCATTCTGGATCGAACCGCGCAGGAGGCTTATGTCATAATTCTTTTGCTGAGCCACCACCACGTATTGAGCCATGGTAGCTGCGGCCGCCGTCGAGGCTGTAATTAGAGACCAACTCACTTTGTCCAGTGGAATGTCACCAACCAGGGTTTCCATATCTTTGACGGACGTGATGTTTACCCCTGTCAAACCGACTTCGTTTTCCGCCCAGGGATGGTCAACGTCGAGCCCCATTTCGTAGGTAACATCTGCGATGGTGTTCAGGCCTGAGCCTCCTTGCTCGAAACAAAAAGCTGCCCGTGCGTGCGTGTCTGCTGGGGAGCCAATTCCAACTACCTCGCGCCTGGTCCAGTACCGACCACGAAACATGTTTCTATGAAGGCCCCGAGTAAAGGGGTAATCTCCCGCATCGCCAATATTTTTCTTGTAGTCGTTCTTAACTAGATCATCAGGCGTGTAAAGCTCTTGGACATCATATCCGGACCAGGTCTTCGCACTTTGGGGTTTTTCATAGTAGGACTTGAGATAGTCGTCCCAGCTCACGTCACATGAGCCGTCTGGATTCTTTTTCGTTTCGTGCCCTTGGCTCATCACTTATCTCCTCGTACGTTGCCCGAATAATGCAGCATATGGATCATTTTCAACCCGGACAACTCTATTTTACCATTACCCGGGTACATCACACCATGGTAGAAAACTCCGCAAATTGAAAGTCCTATCCACATTATAAACCCGAATAAGGATGGTTCATAAAAAGCCTGGACGCGTTCTATTCCATCGACCCGCAGCTTTCGAACGGTGGTGGACAAGCCGACTGAGAAGAAACAGAGACTAAAGAAAAGTGTTTTGAGGGCATTGGCGTGGCCAGTCCCTGTTTCAGCCGCCTTCACGGCAACGCTCCAACGGGTTGGGACAATTGAATACAATTTGTCATGTTCCATGCAGACTGAAATGGGCAGGTGATTTTGTCTCGAATTGAAATCGGGATCACATCGTTTTCCTGTAGATCCCGATTTCACCCACTTGGTCCATGGATAGCCAGGAACATGAATTTCATTAAAACCTCGCAGGCTTACATATGACCTCTTTGACCTTAAGTTTCAAGAAGTCGGCGCTATTGGCGGGCTGGAGTACAAGCGCCGTATCTGCGCCTCTCCCAGTTCCCCCCACCGAAATAACATCTTCATCAGTCCTGACTAAGCCAGCATCGGCGGCCATTATAGCCAGTTCTATCGCAACCTTGGTTCCCTGACCAAAAATACGTAAGGTGTAGGCAACTATTTCATCAACCTGATATGCGCCTAATTGCTTCCTTATGCCCCGGCCTACGCCTCCAAAAGCATGCTGCGCCGTAAGCACGCTTATGCCCTTTGCAATCAATTCTTTGCGAACCTCTACAGGCATCTCCTGGTGATTGGGTTTTACGAAACCCGTCACGTGGCTGACCGCTACGATATTGGTCTCCGGAGCCAGGATCTGTCGCGCCCTCAGAGCTGTGTCACCGCTTACAGAGGCCACCAACACCCATTTGATGTTGAGTTCCTGGGCTCGCCGACGGACGCACTCAAGCACTTGCCCTGTATCACGAGGGCCAGGTTCATTGAAATAAAGAACCGGCGTTTCATAATAGGAAGCTGAGTTTTTTGGATCGTTTTCTTCCATGGGACACTCCTTGTTTTGGGCATTTTTCGCGGCGGCGAAGGTGAACAGCGATAATAGCGTACAAAAAAGCGCTGAAAACTGAACCATGAAACCGTTTAGTCGTCATATTTTTCTCCGTCAACCCTATTTTGGACTTGTCCACAAACAAGTTGCATTTTGCTGATGATTTAGTAGCGACTCTATAAGAACCCTTTAGGTCAACGTGGAGCACGTTATCTCAGGTCTTATCCAACAGGATTGAACCATTATAAAAGAACTGGTATTCAGATGAATACTAAACTAAACCACATGATAATACTCTGTACGGAGAAGTTATTGATCTAATGAATGAAAATAGGAAGAAATTCACTTAGGCCAAACGCCCTGAGTTGAGGTTATCGGACATATCAATGGCATCGATTAGAAGACATTTAATAGCGGGCCACATGGTAGCGCTATGTCTGCTATTGCTTATTGGAAGCTTTAGGCCCGCTTCGGGCGATCCAATCGACGTCTTACCCAACGAGAGTCAGATAGCTTCCCAAATCGAACCCCTTCTTCAAGATGATTCATATCTCGGAATCGTTGTAGGCATTGTAGGCCCCGAGGGACGGAAAATCTTCGGGTTTGGAACCACCAGCCGAGATAGAATTGACAAACCTTCAGGAGATACTGTCTTCCCACTTGCGTCAATTACCAAGACTTTCACAGGCGCTCTTTTGTCCGATTTCAGGTTGCGAGGAATTGTGCGACTCGACGATTCGATTGCCAGGTATCTACCTTCCAAGGTAGTCGAACCAGGCAAGCCGGTTAGTCGCATCACTTTGCTCGATTTGGCCACGCATACTTCTGGTTTGCCTAAGATGCCAACCAACATGAATACGCCTCACACCGGGAAGTCGATAGCCCCGTACAGCGTCGCGCAGTTGTACGAATTCCTCGCTCACTACCGTCTGCCTGTCCCTCCGGGTCTGGAATTTCAATATTCAAATATTGGGGTAGCGCTTCTCGGCCATATTCTTGAAATCACAAGCGGAGTTCCTTATGAAAAATTGGTGGAAAATCGTATCTGTAGGCCTCTAGACATGCCTGACACGCGAATTACACCCGACGAATCAATGCGGAAGAGACTGGCTAAAGGCTACGACATCAATCTCAAGGTCGTAAAGTTGCAGAAATACGACGTCGGTAAGGGGTCGGGGGGGCTCTATTCGACGGGCAACGACATGTTGAACTACCTGGCTGCCAACATGGGCCTTTCTGACGCAGAAATTGTACCGGCGCTCCTTGATGCGCAAATACCTCGTCGACGGATTCCAGGAAAGAAGAACACGTTCATGGGACTTACGTGGCATGTGAATATAGTGAAAGGCAGACATATTGTGTCCAAGAATGGAGGATTAGTAGGTTTTCAGAGCTTTATAGCGTTCAGCAGAGCCGATAAGGTGGGCATATTCGCTCTTGCGAATGGCGCTCCTCAGAACAGAAAATTGGATATGACAGTCCGCAAGATTCTCTGGCGCATTCTCTCCGATCTGGATCGGTAGGACTAGAATACCGCGTTTCAGAACAATTTCAATTGATTTCGAACACGGGACATTTTATTGCCTCGTTCTCAAAATCTTGGAATCAGAAACGTCGTTTTCTCTCTATATTCCTCATATTCCTGTCCGAACCGCATACGCAATTCTTTCTCTTCAATAAACTTACTGTAACAAGTTCCGATTAGAAGAATCAGACAAGACATTATAAACCCGATAGTTATGGAGTCCACAATGGTTCCAACTCCGAGAAAATAAATAATCACTCCGAGCAACATTGGGTTTCGGCATATTCTGTAGGGACCATCTACAATTAATTTTTGAGACGGAGCTACAGGAACTGGGGTGCCTTTTCCAGTTCTAACTAACGGGATGAACGACCAGACCATTAGGAAGAATCCAAACGCAAGGCTAAACAGCGCAACTATTATCTGTAAAATCCGAAACCTATGAGTTAGGAAATATTCTTCAATGCCGTAACTGGCCAGTAACAGGAGAAGAGGAATTATGATGAGAAACAGAGAGGCCCCTATCAATACTACTACCGTTTTGTATACAGCAGACCTAGGTTTTCCCGCGGCTTCTACTATTGCCTCCACCAGTTTATTGGTAATCATAGCGCCATCTCCTCAAACAGGCGGTTTTCAATTCTCGCTGATGAACCTTCTGAGCTTACGAGTGGGTGTATTAATATCAAAAGTCTCCGGCAATGACTCCATGTGTTCTTTTAATCTGGCTTCGGTAATCGACAGAAATAGATCCTCTTTGTTTTCGAAGAAATCGTATATTGAGCCTTCCGCAACTCCCGCCAATCCTGAGATCTCGGAAACCTTCGCCTTATGAAACCCATATTCAGCAAATACCTTTTCCGCACAAAGCAAAATCCGGTCTCTTTTTTCAGCCGGATTTGGTTCTGGCCCTTTTTCAACCATTGACAGAATCAAGGACATGATATCTTGCCAGTCGCTACTGGTTTTTTCAATCGCTTCGAAATCAAGGGCCCCACAAATGACCTCTAACTACCTTATTAATTACAAAGCAGATGACAGAGAAACAGGCGTCACAAGCCTCAACACTGGTGTCAGCGATTACCATTCCAGCGACCCAGTTCCCTAGGCTGTTTGACATGCTAAAGGATTCAATCAAGAGCGGAGACTCTTGTTAAGGGCTATGACCATGACGCCTCCATGTCTCAAAATTATCATACAGAAACCGTGACTCAGATCTTATGAAAATAATATAATCAGTTCCGCCAGTTGAACAGATGAGTCTCAAACATCACGGCGTGAAAAATCAAGTAAAAGAGGCCAGCTCATCGAGCCGCCTTTCTAGGTGGCGATACAACGGCTGACCCTTCCGCCACCACCACATTTTTTTGATTTGTCCAAGTCAACGCCACTTTTACCCACTTTTTGTCCTGGATCTTTTCAACGATTTCACCGGTAACCGTAATCGTGTCGCCAAAAAATACCGGGGCTTTGAAGCGAGTCGAGAATTCGACTGCGATTGTCCCCAATCCGGGCAGTTTCATTCCAACCAATGGAGCTGACAGCGATTGTGTCAGCGGCCCATGAGCCACACGACGACCAAAAGACGTTGTCTTCGCATATTCTTCGTTAACATGCATCGGATTAAAATCACCAGATATTCCGGCAAACAGATAAACATCCGTTTCCGTAATTGTTTTTGAAACAGAATCTTTATCACCTAGTTCAAGCTCTTCATATGATCTACCAAGTTGTAAGTCCACAAATGCCTCCTAATTCAGTTAACTGACTTCTGGTCCCCATGACAACCTGTCTGGTCCGATGCATTTAGTTTACCTTGGAAATTCCTAGAAAGCCACATGCTCCAATCCCTTCAAGCGTAACATTTGTCGTGCGTCATTCGGGCTAGCTACTTCTTTACCCAAATCCTCGGAGATATGTCTCATTTTTGTCACTAACTGGGCGTTGCTTTTGGCCAATTCTCCTTTATCAATCAACAGGTTGTCCTCCAATCCGACTCTAACGTGGCCTCCAAGAGTCAAGGCTACTGCTCCCATACGGAACTCATGTGGCCAACCAGTCCCGATAACTGACCAAGAATATTTGTCCGCGAAGAGTCTATCTGCGGTGGTTTTTAGATGAACCAGGTCATAGCCATTTGCCTGAGCCCCTCCCATAACTCCAAGCACAAATTGCATGTGGAGCGGATATTCCAGAAGTCGTTCCTGGACTAGGTATTGTGCGTTGTAAAGATGACTCGTGTCATAGATTTCAAACTCCGGTTTCGTACGGTTTTGTTTCATGATAGTGATAATTTTTTCAAGCGAAGCGAAGGCGTTGGCGTCGCAATGGATTGCGCCTGCGCTGCGGGTTTAATCTGCGCTTCCAAGATTACAGGAAAGGACTTCGGGGTTCGGTGATTGGAGAATTGTGGATATGAAGACAATTTCAAGTTGCCTTTAGGATCGCTGATTCGAATCAGATGTCTTCCTGAAGTACACGCATAAATAGATCCATAAAATCCTCAGCCTCTGTTCGGGAGAAAAGGGAACCAGAAGCCGCCAGAACGAGATTGAGCCGGTTCAGAAAAAAATAGACGATCAAGACCAATGGCGTGCTGGTCAGGTGTTTATAACCTGTTCCATATACTTCGGTTATAAGAGTCTCATCTACAGAGGTAGGATAAGAATCGAGCGTTGGTTTCCCATTCTTCATTTCAGGCCATACTACTCCCAGAAGCGTTATTGCGATCGAACACTGATGTTTCTGAGTTATCTGACGCACTACCTTTCGCCTTACATTGAATGGTAAGAGACTGGCGCAGGAAATCATCCTGGCGACATTCTTATAATGCTTCAAGTCCATCTGTTTCCGAAACTGCTTGATTCGTTCGGTTGACAGTGAATGAATTAGTTTTTTAGGGTCTTTTCTCTCATTCGAGTTAGACTCAAAAAATAATGCGCTCACATTGTTCAAGTGATCCAGGCTTGCATACCTGCCCCTTATATTCATAGTCAGGGCCGTGGTAACATTGCCGGTTTCCACATTTCGAAGCGTGTTCCATTTTTCTATCGCCAGATTGCTGGACGCTATCAGGATGTCTATAAAATTTCCCCCACTTTTTTGCGTAGACATGTTTAAGCGAGCCGTTTCTTCCACGGACAGAAGTCTCTTTATGTGATACTGCTTCTTGTCTGTCTGTATCCCGGTTCCGGCAGGCAAAGGAGGTTTCGAAAACAAAGGCTTAATGGCCAACCGACCAGCATGGATAATATCCTCCCATTTGCGCACCCTGACCTTCACAGTTCTTTTCCTGGAAGTGGACAGACCATGAGTCATCATGCCAGGAAAATCATCTCTGACACCCGTCAACAACTCCCGATACTGCAACAAGCAGTGTCTGCCGAATTCAGAAGCCGTAGCGGCGTCAAAGGCTGCGTGATGTGCGATTGCTACTGCTACATAATGATCGTGTGAAATTCTCAACAAATGAATCTCACCTGGCGGTTCCTTGAATAGATCCCAATCCCTGTCCAGCCTGGGAGTAAGATGGTTCAACACGGTGTCAAGAATCGAGATAGAAGACTGGTAATCCTTCACATCCGATATGATAGTGGGAAACTCGACATCCGGACGGGGATGCCAGTACAAGTAATGCCTGCCCTTCTTCTTTGTCTCCTTCAGGCAACTGAGGAGTTGCGGAAATCCCTCCAGTGCCCTGAATACGGATGGTTTCAACAAACTCTCGTCAAATGGGCCTTTGATCTCGAAAGCTGTGACCAGAAGGTTCTTGGTATTGGCGAAACTGGTCAGAGCAATCATCTCGGAGTTTGGGTCCAGAAACTTTGATGGCGCCGAGGGCTCAGACCTTTTCATGCTTCTCCAAATGGATCCTCGACCAGAACATCTCCAAGCAGGCTCACCAAGCGCTCAGTCTCGGCTTGGGTGAAATGGCTCGCTGATGCCATGATCTGAAGGTTGAGCCTTTTGCGAAAAGTATATGCCCCCAGAATCAAGGGGCAACGATATCCAAGTTTATATGGGATCGCATGAAATTCAATGAGGTTCAGACCTCCAGCCTGCTTCAGATATGAGTCTCCGGTCCGCCGCCCTTCCCTGGTTTCCGGCCACATCATCCCGAATGGGGCAATCAGGATCGGGATAAGGGGAATATGGCATACAAAGTGGGCTATGCGCTGTCTTGCTGACAGAGGAAGCCCTCTAATAGTGTCAGCCAGCCCGCATCCAGCCAGCCAGGCCCTGATGTCCGCCAGACTGTCAGACTGCTCCTGTCTTCGCTGTGAAACCGACCTCGAAAACAGTTCCGGATTCGTCCGTTCATTTTCACGCAATTTCACAACGAGAGAAGACGTGTTAGAAGCGACTTCCGCTTGTCCAAACCTTCCTCTCATTTGTACTGTGACACAAATCACTATGTTGCCAAGCTTGCTTATTTTAAGAGAGGCGTTCCATTTGTCTACTGTCGAAGCCATGCCTCCCAAGAGGGCATCAATGAAGGGACTCCCTCGTCTCGAAACGTTTTTTACAACACGATCGGTCTGTTCCGGTGTCAGGACCGACTTGGCGTAGTGTACTCCAATATCCAGTGGTTTTCCGTTTCCCCTTGGAAGAGTAGGCCTGGAGAAATAGGGGCTAAGGACGTTTTTTACAAAGAAAGCCGCATCGCTCCATCTTGTCCTTTTCAATTCTACCATCCGATTCTTCACGCTGGACACATGGTCGTAATCATGGGCCCATTCCGGCTCTCCTCCGGTCACGAGCTTATGGTAGCGTCCCAGAAATGCTCGGTAGAATGCCGCCAAGGTCCATCCATCGGCAGCGGCATGGTGCACCATCGTTAGGAGACTACTTCGTCCGTCAGGAAGACGAATCAGGTGAAATTCAGTTGGCGCAGTATGTAATAGGTCCCAATCCTTCTCCAGACTTCGATGGAGGCTCTGGAGCAACGAATGCTGAAAACCTAGAGGGGAATCAGTAACCACCATATTTGAAAGTCTAAATTCTGGTTGAAAATCCGGATTAATGGACCACGTCAAGCGCCTTTCCCCTTGGATCCTGGATTCTTTCACGTAACTCGAAAATTCCGGAAAACTCGGCAAAGAATCCCTCAAAGCTATATTCAAGGCGTCGATGTCCACTGCTCCTTCGACATCAAAGCCAAACAACATGACGTTTTTTGCGTCCGGATAGTTGGAGTAAACCATCAGTTCGGACATTCCATCAAGCGATCTTGGCAATTCTCTGGACATCAAGCATTCTCAAATCGGCGCTGAATGGGGGGCTTGGGTTCGCTCACGGACTTCGACGATGTAATGGACATTTTAATGTAAAAAAGGATACAAGGGGGTTTCAAAGCATAATTCCGGTGATTGATTTAGCGCAAGTAAGAAATACCAGCATCGCAAACATTCCTCAAAAATTCAAATGAAAATTTAGCGTCTAGAGGTCGTTATCCCCCCATTTGGTCATTCTTGCTGAAGCGAAGTTCTTTTTAATCGTTGGGCCTTAATATTGAATATTGTAAAAGCGCTATCCGGGGTCCCTCATGAGAAAAGCCTTAAACTCCCGGTTCCAAGGCAGGGTCTTGGATCATCTCTATCTTCCCCAGGCCGAACGTGGTGGCTTTGCCTAAATGCACCTTGGAAGAATATCTGATCAGAGGCAGGAACTCTGTGAGTCTTCCTCTGTATGTGATTGCGCCCACCATACCCCCAAGCTGCATTCTCACCTGCTGTCGATTGGAAAATCTTGTCCAGTCGAGCCATTCCAGTGATGAATCTATTGTCTCAACATCCGAGGCACGCTTTATAAGGCCCACATAATCCAGGTTAGGCTCACCATTGCCAAAGTGGTTATTAAGGCTGGAAATTCGTCGTAACATCGAACGCGTGAGAATATGAAAAGGCAATTCTGTATGGAACTTATTCTGGAATTTAAGCCTTAGCGGGGTTTCAATGCGTAGAGTAATTTCAAACTCCCGGCCATCATCTTCGACACGTTCATCGAAGGGCATGTCAATCTCACATCCCATCAACACAAATCCGTCGGTTCCTTCATAGACTATTCTGGATGAAGACGTTACTCGGACAAGGTCATACCCAGGCCTGCTTCCTTCCAGCAACCTGCCAATCCCTATCTTTCCCATTTCTTCAAACGCGTATACAAAATACGGTAGGTAACCATTGGCAAAACCAAACAACAGAACAGAGAAATTAAATTCGTCCCCATTCGAGAACCTGGTCTTCGCACTGTCGGGCGGCTCGATGACAAAGGGATGAGGCCTTACCCCATTCCCGTCACCTTCTTGAGGCTGCGCATTTTCAAAAATTCTAAAATAAGCGCAGTTTTTCAGTAGTTGACAGCGTCGGCAATCTTGATGCTTTAGCGCACAGGCGACGTTCTTTAGGGCTATCCCGAAAGCTCCCCTGAATGTAGACCCCTTGTAACGTGGGAGAATAGCGTCTGAATTGAAAACTGAATGAAAATCGTATTTACCAAATTGCACTTGAGCCCCCCTCGATCTTTACGGTTTCAGTATCAGGATGTATGCTGGTAATCAACAAACCCTAATTGAAGAAGCTCAAACGCTCATGATAAAGGCTGCCTGATCGGTGACAAACAATTTAATGCCCTGATCATGGCACATACCCCCTTAAAATTGTATTCACAATGAAGTTATCGGTAATTTACTTTCCCAAGATCCAGGTATTTTACTAACACTTACTCTTAAGTGATGTAAAGGTAATATCTGGCCAAACAACAATTTTTGTTTACAGACAAGGGTTTTTGCATTAGGCTATTTGGATATTGTATATATTTGCGTTTTAAAACGGCGTTTATCATACTCTAAAATTAGCGCTAACCTCAATAAAGAAAGGATCCAAGTCTATGACAAGAAAAGCCCTGATGGCTTTTGTTGCCGCTACTTTCGGATTGCTATGCCTGCAGGTCGCTTTTGCTGATTCGCCGACGCCTTTAAGCGCGCTCAAACACACTCCCCAAGGGAAATATATCATCGCCAAAGAATTGTACCAAAGATGGTCCGCTGACCCTAAATCGATCACAGTTGTCGACGTCAGAATTCCGGAGGAATATGTATATATTGGCCACCCAGCGATGGCGATTAATATTCCGTTTAGTGTCTGGACCGGAAAATATGATCCGGAAAAGAGGACTGTGGCCCTCGCAGAGAACCCGGAATTTGTAGCTGAGATACAAAAAATCGTTAAGCCATCAGACACATTATATCTCATTTGTAGGTCGGGAGATCGTTCCGCGGCTGCGGCGGTGGTATTGAACAAGCACGGCTACAAGAGCGTTTACAATGTGGTTGACGGTTTTGAGGGTGACTTCGTTACCGACCCGGAAAGCTACTTTGAAGGAAAACGTATGCGTAACGGCTGGAAAAATTCCGGAGCGCCATGGACTTATGGACTGGACCCAAAACTGATGCCGACGATGCCTCTGAAATAATTTGTGGGAGCAGGCTTCCCCCGATCGACATCGGGGGAGTCGCTTGCTGTGTCAACTTCTATATACCCAATTCTTTGCCCAGTTCTTTGTAATACTTCGGGAACTCAGGCTGGAAATTCTGGTAGAATGTCACAGGATATCTGGCTCCGAGGGCTTTACCCGCATTTTTCAAACCTTCAACCATAATTTCCAAACCAGAAACTGGTATGGAAAGCGCCATCTCATCGTCCTGTGTCATTGAGAAGATTCGATCTCCATTGCCTGGAATAGAAACTCTCGCTGCGTTATCCTTATATGGGCCTATGAGGTATTCCGTGCATTCAATTTTTCCACCAAGGTTTGCGGTGATCCTCTTACCTGTCATATAGACCCACGCCTGAATCATCCTCATTATCTGGGCCGGATTGCCGTATGTCACTACTGTATCAGGCTCAAGAGCGGTCTTGGCAAGTGGAGCCAGGTAGACCCCCTTGTTTGGGTTCTTCTCGAGAGTAAACATGGAATCCGCTTCCACCCTGGCTGTGTCCGTGTCTTTCGACAAAGTGACGTTGCATAGCAGTTTGCTCATTACAGCTTTTTGGTCAGATGCTGGAGTAAATCCAAACGCTATCATTGCCGGGACGCAAATGAGGTCTTCTCGTCCCAGCCCAACCGGCCATCCGTAGATTCGAGCCATTGTCACGCCCTGGCAGATCGTAACTCTCTTGCCCAAGACCTGAGAAGGACGTCTGGTTTTTTCTGGGAAGTCTGAAGTATCCAGGAATTTTACTCCAATGGGTTGACTTCTCAGCCTAAGGTTTTCGTAAATGAAATTGGCCTGCTCTTGACGCGTTTCTCCTGGCATAATGAATCTCCTTCCGATAGATTGAGAAATTGAAACTTTATGGACGGGGCATTATGTAATTAACTGGATGGCGGATTAGAGTCTGGAATAGTTGGTCGGGAAAAATGATTGGCGTCCCCAAGGGGATTCGAACCCCTGTCGCAGGCGTGAAAGGCCTGTGTCCTAGGCCGGGCTAGACGATGGGGACGCTGAACATGAATTAAACCAGCGTCACTCGGCTGATTTTTTTGGTAGGCCGTGCTGGGATCGAACCAGCGACTCTCTGCTTAAAAGGCAGATACTCTACCCCTGAGTTAACGGCCCGCTTGTATTTGGCTATGCCAACATTTCAACAGGCGTCCGATGACTAACTCACAAAGCCCCGTCGCGACGCCGTCTATTGAGTAAAACACATCGGTTTTGACGTGTCAATAGTTTGGTCTAAAATTGTCGAATACGAAATTTCAATATACTGCTTCAGCGTCTATTGAATTGGGACATCAAAAATGATTTCATTTCCTTTCTGTTTTCACATTTCCAGACATAAATTCATTGGTCAGGAGCGCAACTTTAATGACTGAGTCTCAATCCAAACGAGTGGGCTGGGCGATTGTAATTTTACTGCTGTTGTCCGGCGTCATGATCAGCGTGTTCATTGACTTGGGAGATTGGGACGTTAAGCTGTCAAGCGGGTTTCACGAATCAGGCCCTGGGCGCAATGGATGGCCCATTGGTAAGCAATCACCGTGGATAGAATTCTATCGTTTCGGAGAATATCCAGCAATCATCATGGCCGTTGTCGCTTTCATCCTGTATCTGCTGACGAGGGTAAACAAATTCCCATCGAGATACGCCAAACCGCTTCTTGTGATAGTCCTGACGGTAATACTTGGGCCCGGCCTAGTCGTAAACGGCATTCTGAAACCGTTCTGGGGCCGTCCAAGGCCTGCCGACACTGTTATGTTCTCAGGAGAGCATCAGTATAGAGGCGTCTTCAGCCCAGCGGGTCCCAACAATGGCAAGTCCTTCGTTTCAGGCCATTGCGCAAACGCGTTCTCCATTGCCTCCGGCGTAGCATTATTCCCATACGCCCCTGGATTGGCAGGACTGTTCCTGGGTGTAGGCCTTTCATTAGGGGCGTTTGGGGGATTCGCAAGGATCGTTCAGGGCGCCCATTTCCTTTCCGACACTTTGTGGTCCGGCGTGATTGTGTTTTCGATAATTGCTTGGCTTTATTTTTGCCTGTTCAAGATACCTGCGAGGATTGATGATGATACCCATAACGGCTCCGGATTTACTTAACCCGAAGAAAAATCATTATCATTTCAAAGCGCCGCTGCGCCTCAGGACGGAAGTATGGCTACGATGCAACGTCTGATATGTCTTCGGCTTGACCTTAGCAACTCATTTATATATAATCACTTATGATTTTAAGATCTTCATTCGAGTTGACCATGTTTCCAAAAAGTTTCCTGTCAAGCAGGCCATTTTTCCTGGTGATAGTAGCGCTGGTGTCGATCCCGTTAATGGGCTTCCAGTTCACAAACGCTCAGTATCCCATGGCCCCCTCGCCTCCTCAGGGTCCTCCTGCCGGATATCCTCCACAGCAGGCGCCTTTCCAACAACCCCAGCCCCAGCCACAACCACTGGCTTATGCCTTCCGCCCTAATCTTACCAACCCGGAATATGGGCAATGTCTCGGAATGGAAAAGCGGTGGCAAAGCCTTTACCAATCATACTATGCGCTCTACAATCAAGCGCGAGGGATGAATCCAAGTGATCCGCAATATGCGCAAACAGCGAATTATGTAAATTACATGAAGAGTCAACTCGACGCGGCGTGGGCCGAATTCAGCGGCAAATGCGTATATTTCCCTGAGCGTCGGTAATCGGATGTCAGATTATATAGACGAGCAAGCAGATTCGCTTGTTGAAACGACCGTTCAAGAGGCTCAGACCAACAGCGAACGGTATTCGCTCAACCGCATACTCAGTTCAATAATTATTTTTTCGTTGGCAGGGGTTTTGCTTTACGCCGGGGCCGCGCTCTTTTCCGATCATGAGCGAATTCTGCAGGCAATATCACTATTTCCTCTTCGTGACCTGGGCATGGTGTTGGGCCTTGTTACTGCAGGATGGCTCATTAGGGGATGGAGATTCCACTACTATCTCGTAAACATTGGAGCCAGAGTTCCTTTCATTTACGCTACAAGCGCTTTCCTGGCTGGTTTTGCGCTAACAGGAACGCCTGGAAAAGTCGGAGAAGCGATGAAAGGGGTTTTCTTGAAGCGGGATTACGGAGTGTCGGTCACTCGTGTAGTTGGTATTGTCGTTGTAGAACGTCTGATGGATCTCTTTGCGGTCCTGATTCTTGGGTCCTTCTCTCTGCTCTTTTTTGAAGGATGGAGAAGCCTATTCCTGGCCTTGGCCGGAGTAGTCGTTGCGGCCGGGACTTTTCTCTGCCTGGAGAGACTTTATCGGCCGATACTTGAAGCCATGGAGCGCCTACCAATTGTGTCATGGTTTGCCGCCAGAGTCCTGAAGATATTGTTGTCCGGGAAAAATTTAATGAAACCTCGAATTTTCCTGGTAGGTCTTCTTGTTTCAGTCATTGCGTGGTCAATGGAATCCCTGTCAATGTATATCGTGATGAAAGGATTCGGACTGCCGGCAAGTGTGACGGAGGCTAATTTCGTATATTGCTTTTCGACGATATTGGGGGCGCTGTCTATGCTCCCTGGTGGTATCGGGGGAACTGAGGCCGGGATGATGGGTCTTTTCGCATATCTTGGAATATCCTATTCAAAAGGTCTTCCTGCGGTTATCCTGATTCGGGTCTGCACTCTGTGGTATGCTATTTTCGTGGGAATGGCGGTGAGTCTGTATCTTCTCGCGTCTGGAAAGGCTCGGACGTCACAGGATTGTCCATCATAGTGAACTTTATAAATATCGATTCTATCTTTTGAAATATTGACTAAGCCTCTTAAATTCTGCTAGAGTAGCGACATTGTGGCGTGAGCCGCCTGATCTGAATGATTACAATGCAGAACAAATGCGGGCTTGAGATTTTGTAGCTGTCTGAGCCTTTGCCCCAAGCTGGATCGATTTCAAAGAAGCCATGCCCCCTCAGTAGGGGACTTATTTCATTAGGAGTAGCTAAAATGAGTGACGAATACGATGTTGAACTAACCGAAGAACATATAATGCTCCGTGATATGGTCCGGAAATTCGCCGCAAACGAAATTGCCCCCACAGTGGACCAGGATGAAAATGAACACCGTTTTCAGCGCGAACTCGTTACCAAAATGGGAGAACTGGGTCTTTTCGGATGCCCTGTGCCTGAAGAGTATGGGGGCAACGGCATGGGTTACCTGGCTCATGCGATAGTAACCGAAGAAATCGGCAGGGCGTCTGGTTCGCTCAGGGTTGCATTTAACATGCAGACGATGGGAACCGCCATGTCCATCCTGAAGTGGGGCAGTGAGGAACTCAAGAAAAAATACATCCCGGCTCTTATGTCGGCTGAAATTCTTGGATGTTTTGGCATTACCGAGCCTGACGCAGGATCGGACACGGCGGCAATGATGACGACAGCCGTCCGGGACGGAGACGAATACGTCCTTAATGGCCAGAAGATGTGGATAACCTGGTCTCCGGTGGCAGACATGTCAATTGTCTTCGCTATGACCGACAGGAAGGCCAAACACAACGGGATGAGCGTGTTTGTGATGGACATGGACTCTCCTGGTGTTTCAACGAAGGCCATCAAGGAAAAACTAGGCATATGGGCCTGCCCTACCGGCGAAATAATCATGGAAGATGTCCGGGTGCCTGCAAAGAATCGTTTGGGTGAAGAAGGCAAAGGCTTTGGCTACCTGATGAAGGAATTGATCAGCACCAGACTTTCTGCTGCGGCAGGAGCTGTTGGCTCATGTCAGGCAGCTTTGGACGAAGCAATAAAGTACGCCAATGAACGCAGGCAGTTTGGTAAATCCATAGCCGAATTTCAGATGGTTCAGGAAGTTATAGCCAGGATGGTAGCTGAAACAGAGGCGGCGCGGGCGCTCGTCTGGCGGTGCGCGATTCAGAAAGACAAGGGCCTGGTGAACAACATGCGCGAAACAGTGCTCGCAAAGTTTTACGCTTGTAGAGCCGCCGACGAAGTCCCGAATCTTGCTCTTGAAGTGCTTAGCGCTTATGGATATTCGAATGAATACCCGATCGCTCGCATCCTGAGAGACGGCAAGGTATACAAGATCCTTGAAGGCGCCACGAACATTATGAAAATGATAATAGCCACTGATGCGCTGGGATTAAAAAAGGCAAACAGATGATGTCATAAAGTCCATGTTCCAGGGGCGGGAAATTTGTCTCGCCCTTAATGGCCAATCTTCGGAGGATTGGACGAAGGTTGACAAATTTGTCATCTTCCCCAATCCTCTTTATTTTTCAAATAGCGACCGTTACTATCCGGAAAATTGGCTTGCTTAATGGCGTGTAATTTTTCCATCACTCATCAACATAGCGGATCTAAAGCTCGAACAGGGCTGCTGTCACTGACTCACGCTGAAATAGAAACACCGGCGTTCATGCCTGTAGGGACCCTGGCGGCGGTGAAAGCCGTGGCGCCTGATATAGTGTGGGATACGGGATACCGACTCATACTAGCTAACGCCTATCACCTTTACCTGAGGCCGGGCCATGAATTGATCGAGCGCCTCGGAGGTCTCCGGGAATTCATGAACTGGCAGGGAGCTATCCTTACGGACAGCGGTGGCTTCCAGGTGTTCAGCCTGTCGAAATTGAGAAAAATCAGTGACGAGGGTGTTCTATTCCAATCTCATATTGATGGGTCAACTCATTTGTTCACTCCGGAACTGAGCCTCGCTGTTCAGGAAGCTCTTGGAGCGGATATAATAATGGTCCTTGACGATGTTAGAGGTTATCCAGCGGCAGAAACTGAAGCGCTGGAGGCTGTCAATCGGACAACGGAATGGGCCACGCGGTCAATTGCCGCCAAAAAAAAAGTTGACCCCGCGTTGTTCGGCATAGTACAAGGATCGATGTTTCCTGATCTCAGGAGGTTGAGCGCTCAAGGATTGACCTCACTGGGATTTGACGGCTACGCTATCGGCGGCCTGAGTGTGGGGGAACCTCACGAACTGATGGTCGAAATCATTGACGCGACCACCCGCTGCTTACCCGAGAATAAGACTCGGTACCTGATGGGAGTCGGCATGCCGATCGATATTATCGAAGCAACCATCAGGGGTGTAGATTTGTTTGATTGTGTCCTGCCCACAAGAAACGCTCGAAACGCAAATCTGTTCACTTCATCAGGCCGATTGAACATTCGCAATGCGAGGTATCGGGAAGATCACGGCCCGGTAGATCCCCACTGCGATTGCGTTTTGTGCCGGAACTATTCCAGGGCTTATTTGCGACATCTCTTTCGGGAGAAGGAGATTTTCGGTTTTAACTTGGCCACTATCCATAATCTGAACTTTTATTATCGGCTCATGTCTGATATTAGATCGGCTATTAGGGAAAATCGTTTGAATTCTTTGCTGCAGCAGGTACTCATTCCAAACGGAGGAAATCGATGATTGATCTGGCCTACGCCATGGGTTCTCAGACCGGACAGGCAGGTGGAGACGGGATCCAGTCTTTGATCCAGTTTCTACCTATAGTTCTTATTTTTGTTGTATTTTATTTCCTGCTAATTAGACCCCAGCAAAAAAAGGCAAAAGACCACAAAGTGATGCTTGACAACCTGAAAAAGGGTGACAGCGTCATAACCCAGGGCGGTGTTTATGGAAAAGTCGCGGCTATTCAGGATCAGATCGTGGTCCTTGAAATCGCCGACAAAGTTCGAGTCCGTGTAGCCAGGCCATACATCGCCGGGTTGGCTTCAACACCTCCTCCCCCTGTGGAACCGAATGCCTGAGGAGACACCGTAGATGATAGAGAGTCTCAAGACCAGATTTATTATAATTTTTGCCGTTTTGGCCATATGCCTTTTTTTGGTTTATCCCTCGATAGGCCCAGTGCCGGCAATATGGTCCAAGTATTTGCCGGATAGCCCCATCAGGCTTGGACTGGATCTTCAAGGCGGTCTTTACCTCGTTCTGGAAGTGCAGGTGGAGAAAGCTGTGGAAGCCGCCGTTGATCAAACAATGCTGGAAGCCTCCGGCCTGATGAAGGATGAACGGATCAGGTATGTAGATTTACATCGAAGCTCTCCGGATTCGTTTGTCATATTATTCAAGGACCCCGACCAGGCTTCGTTGTTTGATCAAAAGGTACTGGAAAAGATCTCGAGCTTTAAAAAGATTTCATCGGGACAAACTGATAAGGGATTCGAGACTGAGCTGCAGCTTGATCCCAAGACAGTCGAATCAATCAAGCAGAAGGCAGTCAGGCAGGCGGTTGACACGATTAGGAATCGAGTAGACGCGTTTGGCGTGGCCGAACCTGACGTTGTCATTCAGGGCACGGACAGAATAGTAGTCCAGTTGCCAGGACTGAAAGAAGACGTCAACCGGGCCATTGACATAATAAGACGCACCGCCCGATTGGAGTTCAGGCTTGTCGACGAAAAAGGAGACCTCAGCGCTGCTCTGAAAGGGGCTGTCCCTCCGGGTGATGAGATCCTTTATCAGCTTGACAAGAATCCTAGAACCGGCGCTGTTACCCGGACGCCGTTTCTGGTCAAGAAACAAGTGCTGCTGACCGGTGATTTGCTTACAGACGCCAGGGTTCATCCCGACAAAGCTGGTCGGATGATCATCGGGATGGATTTTAATCGGCTGGGGGCGCAGCAGTTTGAAAGAATAACAGGGGAGCATGTTCGGGAGCGTCTTGCCATTGTCCTGGACAACAGGATCTATTCCGCTCCTGTGATCAAAGACCGGATTGCTGGGGGATCAGCGATCATAGAGGGTATGTTTTCTCCTGAAGAGGCCCATGACCTCGCTCTAGTCCTTAGGGCAGGCTCACTTCCTGCGCCTGTTAAGATCCTGGAAAACCGATCGGTTGGACCATCCTTGGGAGAAGATTCGATAAAATCGGGAAGAAACGCGATAGTGTTGGGCATGCTTCTGATAGTCATCTGTATTGCGCTTTATTACAGATGGTCTGGACTTGTAGCTGACATAGCCCTGTTTTTTAATCTAATATTGATTTTCGCAGTCATGGTGTCGCCTGGACTAAGGGCTACCTTGACACTTCCGGGCCTCGCCGGAGTCGCTCTTACTATTGGTATGGCTATTGACGCGAACATTTTGATTTTTGAACGCATCAGAGAGGAGTTGCGGGCCGGACGGACCCCCAGGACCGCAATGGAGAACGGCTATTCCAAGGCGTTCTCGACCATTTTTGATTCAAACCTGACTACAATTCTCTCGGCGCTACCCTTGATTCAGTTTGGAACCGGCCCGATTAAGGGATTCGCCATTACGCTTTGTATCGGGTTATTAGCGTCAATGTTTACAGCCTTATTTGTGACCAGGGCTATTTTTGACTATGCGTTTCAGGTTAAACGGATCAAGAAACTCAGCGTTTAATATCTGAGATTCTTTACCTTTGATTTTCCAAGTTAAGTAAGGATTGAGCAGTGGAACTCATACCGCCAAACACTAACATAGACTTTATGGGCAATAGGCGATACGCGTATGCGTTTACGACCATCATGATACTCCTTTCCCTACTCTCTTATCCCATCAAGGGCTGGATCAACCTCGGAATAGACTTCACCGGTGGAGTTTCCGTCCAGGTCCAATTTAAGAACAAAGTAGACACAGAGCACATCCGAAAGGCGCTCGAACCAATGAGCGCCAACGCTACAGTCCAAAGTTTCTCGATGGGGGGTAAGGCTGAGGATTATTTGATCCGAATGGAAGCTCCCGAGGAAGGTTCTGAAAAGTTTTCCATGCAGTTGCAGGAACTTCTTGACAAGTCTTTTGGCAAAGGATCCGCAGAGATAAGAGGACTGGAAGTCGTAGGCCCCAAGGTTGGACATGATCTCAGACAGGCGGCCATCTGGGCTACTATTGTCGCTCTGGCCATGCTTTTGATCTACATGGCTTTCCGCTTCACATTGAGCATGGGCTTGGGAGCCATTTTCTGCTTAGTTCATGATTTAATAATAATTTACGGTTTTTTTGTCTGGACCGGCAAGGAATTCAACCTCACCATTCTCGCCGCCATGCTGACCTGTATCGGTTACGATATCAATGACACTATCGTTGTTTGCGACCGGATCAGGGAAAATCTGAGGACTATGCGTAAACAGCCCTTGGCCGAGGTTTTGAACAGTTCCATCAACCAGACACTTTCCAGAACGGTTTTGACTTCAGGATTTACATTGCTTGTTGTCGTGGCCCTGCTGATTTTTGGCACACCACAACTTAAAGACTTTGCCTGGGCATTATTTGTAGGTATAGTTTTTGGAACGTATTCCTCAATATTTGTAGCGGCTCCTTTGATTCTAGGAATTAACAAATATATTCCAGTAAAAAGAGGATAGGATTATTGCCAGGTCAATTTAGGCCCCATCGGCCAAGATAGCTGTTTGGAAATGACAAGAATTTTGGGGCATTCTGAGACGCTGGCCTTGCTTGAGAAATCTGTGGGTTCGAAAAGAACCGCTCACGCCTATTTATTCTCGGGCATTGAAGGAATCGGCAAGAAGCTGGTCGCTTTAGAATTCGCCCGCATGCTTTGTTGTCCAGAGTATGCAGGTGAACCGGGCCATGAATGCGGGACATGTGAAAAGATCAATAGAGGAGCCCATCCTGACGTCTTGATTGAGGCTCCTCTTAAAGGTTCTATAAGAATCGACAGAATTCGGAATCTCCAGGCATTTTTCAAATATTCGCCGATTGAAGCGCCATATCGAGTCATAGTCATTGACGACGCACACACTATGAACCGAGCGGCTCAAAACGCTTTGCTCAAAACCCTTGAAGAGCCTCCAAGTTTCGGCGTATTGATCCTGATAACATCCAAACCGTCTTCTTTACTTCCCACAGTTCTGTCAAGACTAAGGAAAATCAAATTCGCCCCACTGGCTCGATCGGATGTGGCTAAAGAGCTTTTCAGAACTCAGAGACTTACCTTTAAATCAGGCCGACGCTCTTGCGGGGCTTGCATCTGGGAGTCTGGGCCACGCCATTGAGTTGTTGACACCTAAGATTTTGACATCGAGAAACATATTGTCGCAATTCCTGAGCAAAGGGAGTGAATTCGGTCTGGCCAATCTTCTGGAGATGTCGGCGCAACTGAGTTCCGACACCCAGAATTTTGTCGACGCCATCGAATTCGGGATGTCCTGGATCAGAGATTTGGTCCTGTTAAGAATCGGCGCAGAAGCTCAGTCAATTGTCAATATCGACTTCATTGACATTTTGAAGGCTTCGGCTCAACATTACTCAGTAGAACAATTGCTGGCAGCGCATGATGAGATGTCCGACGCGCTAAAGCTCACTTATACGGATACAAATATCAATCGCAATCTCGCTGCTGACGTCATGTTTCTGAGAATTCGGGAAAAGATGAACGAAAAGTGGTCTCAATAGGCCCACTTTTTGGGTCCGAGGTACAATCTGATGCCGAATAGCAAAAAAAGAGGCGATAAATCTTTTATGCCGAGATCATGGGGTGACGCTTCCGGTCAGAAACCGGCCAAGGATATTCGATCAGGACAAAATACGCCGCAAACGGAATCTGAAGCGCCTCCTTCGAATTCTGATGATTCTGTAGTGGAAACATTTGAATCGACCGATTCCTGCGCTGGTTTCAGTGAGTATGACTCGTCTTATTCCATTGATTTTTCCCAAACGGATACCTTTTCCGTCGGATTTTCAGGATCCCCAACGACAGAAGAGGGGGCTGAATATTATGTACGGGAAGCCGTTGGGAGCGAAACGATCTCTGACGGGGAATCAGACAAAGAAGTAGCCTGGGCGTCGGATAATCGGACAGACAGTGGTTTGACCGCCAGAATCGCTGGCATCAGATTCGGGTATGCATGTAAGGTTTATCATTTCGACGCCGGTGATATGGATCTCGAATATGGAGAGTGGGTCTTAGTCAAAACCGAAAAGGGACTTGGTCTCGGACAGGTTGCGATTCCACCATTTGAGAGAATCATTGATTCCGCACAGGCTGACTCGTTAAGAAAAATACTCCGCAAAGGGGGCAAAGTCGATCTCGATCAAAGGGAACGTTGTTGCCAGAGAGAATCGGAGGCCTATACCTACTGTCTGGACAAGATAGAAGAACTTGCTCTTGCAATGAAGCTTGTATCGGTTGAGTGCTTCTTCGATTGTTCAAAGTATGTTTTTTATTTCACATCCGAAGGTCGTGTCGATTTCAGAGAATTGGTAAAGCAACTGGTATCCCGTTTTCCCGTGCGGATAGAAATGCGACAGATAGGTGTTCGTCATGAAGCCAAGATGACCGGAGGTATCGCATGTTGTGGGCAGGAACTGTGCTGCTCAAGATTTCTCACCGATTTCAGGCCGGTTTCGGTAAAGATGGCAAAGAATCAAAACCTTTCCCTGAACCCCACAAAAATATCCGGTGTTTGCGGTCGCCTGATGTGCTGTTTGAGCTACGAGCATGACGTCTACGAGGAATTCAGCAAAAACCTTCCTCGAGTTGGAAAACTGATTGGAACTACCAAAGGCGAAGGCTGCGTGATCAAACACAACCCATTGGAAGAAACCGTGCTTGTAAAGCTTGCCGACGATACTATGATCGAAGTACGTCCAGAGGACATACTGGGAGAACTGGAAGTAGAAAATACGAGAAGGATCTCTCCGTCGAACCCAACTGCCCCAAAGCCCCCCAGGAGGGCGCATAGCAGGAAATCTCAAAACGATCCGGCTAAAGAAGAGATTTGAAACGGCGAACGCAAGAAAGTTAAATTACTTTCTTTGCGTCCCATGACCTTCGATTACAGCCAATGGGCTGACCATGTGAGAATTTCTTTTCTTCTCCACACTCGAGGATAGCTATAATGAAACGCGTAATTCTCGGCACAGCGGGTCACATAGACCACGGGAAAACCCAATTGGTAAAGGCTCTTACCGGTATAGATACCGACAGGCTCAAGGAGGAAAAAGAAAGAGGAATTAGCATTGAACTGGGATTCGCCTATCTGGACCTGGGTCCGGAGATTCGAATCGGTATAGTGGACGTTCCGGGTCATGAGAGATTCGTACGCCAGATGGTGGCAGGCTCCGGTGGAGTTGACATAGCTGCGCTCGTAATCGCCCTGGATGAAGGCGTCATGCCTCAGACCGTAGAGCATCTGGATATTCTTCGTCTGCTCGGAATAAAGTATGGGCTGGTTGTCATGACCAAGTCGGACCTGGTCGATGAGGAACTCGCCATGCTGGCTGAGGAAGATGCGAGGGATTTGGTAAAAGGCACCTTCCTGGAAACCGCTCCGATGGTCCGTGTCTCTTCCCGTACTGGGGAAGGTATTGAAGAATTGAAGAAGGTTATCCTGGATCTGAGCGCACATGTATCGCAGCGTTCGTTGTATGGACTTCTAAGACTGCCGATCGATAGGGTGTTCACATTGAAAGGCCACGGAACAGTGGTGGCAGGAACTTTAATCTCAGGGACAGTCATGGTTGGAGATGATGTAGAAATTTTACCTCAGGCCGTAAAATCTTCTGTTCGATCTATCGAATCCCACAAACAGTTTGAGAAACAGTCATTTCCCGGAGAACGGGTCGCAGTAAACCTTCGCGGGCTTGAACAGCAGGACGCGCACAGGGGAAACGTTGTAACTCATCCCGGTGAATTTCGTCCCTCATACATTATTGACGTCAAGCTGACAACACTGGACAGGAGCCCGATAAAACTGACCAATCTTAAAAAGGTCAGGCTTCATCACTACACCACTGATGTAGAGGCGACCATAGCCTTTCCTGATCGTGATTCAATGGAACCTGGAGAAGAGGTGTTGGCTCAGTTGAGGACAGCTTCGCCCATAGTGCCGGCAACTGGGGACAGATTTGTCATTCGAGCTATCTCACCTTCCGTGACCCTGGGTGGAGGGGTCATTCTTAACCCTAGAGCGCCGAAATTAAGGGCAAGATCTGTGAAGTCCTTTCTGGAATCGGAAAGGGAAGATGATGTCGGGGTTCTGTCGTCGCTGGTAAAGGGCTCCGGAGTGGACGGGGTCAACAAGAACGAACTACTGGGGATGTCTGCGTTCTCGTCCTCCAGACTCGACAAGACTCTTGAAAAGCTCAGAAATGAACATACGGTTATTCAACTGGATTCCACAGAAAAGAGATTGGTACATCGTGATTATGTTGAACTCGTAAAGAAGAAAATATTAGACAGGCTAGAGCAATATCATAGGGATAATCCTCTGAAAGAAGGAATATCAAAGCAGGAGTTGCGCTCCATGGCGCCGGGCAGCGATCGTCTGTTCAAGATCGCGTTGGATAATTTCATCTCAAATGGCGTTCTGGTTGATCAGGGAGACACCATTAGAGCCTCTACCCACAAAATAAGGCTGAAAGATGAAGAAAAAAATCTTAGGGTAAAGATTCTTGCGGCTCTAGCGAAAGAAAATAATTCTCCCCCAGTGCTCAAAGAGTTGATAGCGCAAGTAGGGGCTGATCAAAAACAGGTAAAAGGTTTGCTCGCTGTTCTGGAAAAAGAAGGGCGGGTTGTAAAAATAAAAGAGGAAATGTATTTTTCTAAAGATTTCATTGATGATGTCAAAGGTCGTCTCGTGGAACTCCTGAAAAAAGAAGGTTCGATAACTCCGTCAAAATTTCAGGAGATAACGAAATCTTCCCGAAAATACAATATTCCACTGTTGGAGTACTTTGATCGTGAAAAGGTCACTCTGAGGATTGGTGATCAACGGGTGCTAAGAGGAGCGGGAAGTTCCTCAGATTTGGCCAAGGATTCGTAAAATTGACTAAGGTTTCTGATCTTTTCGAGACATTCGGCTCTAAATGTTTCAAAACGTTTAGCGCTAGTTGGGGACCTGTCATCAACAAATTTTCTTGCAGCCCAAGCTTGCCGGTCGAGGCAAATGTAGACATTGTCCAGAACTTGGAGCCACTTCCTGTCTTGATCGGAGTTGGCCCAGCTCAGAACGAGGTTGATTTTTGCCCTGATGACCCGAATCCTTTTCTGTACCCCAGTCACGGTTTGGGCTGCGGCGCCCCCGTCCAGGGAGCCTGCTACAAACTGATCTCCTACCATGCCGAGCAAGAGAAAGGAATCATTCGCGTATGCCGTCGCTGTTTGAGCAAACGCGTCGGTGAGCGCCGATTGGTCTGCGGCCCAGGACAACCCAGCCATTAACAGGATGATGATTGCTACTAATCCAGAAATCCGGCTCATTTGCTCACTTGTTGGTCTAAATATTGTCAATGCTTCTCAACAAAAAAAGATACCACGACTAAAGAAAGGAGACAACCCGATTAATGAAAATACTGCTCCACGCCTGTTGCGCGCCATGCCTGGTAATTCCATATGATGATCTGTCAAAAGAGGGACAAGAAGTAACAGCTTTTTTTTTCAATCCAAACATTCATCCCTATAGTGAAAATTTGAGAAGGCAGGATGCTTTTAATTCATATACCGAAGCAAATGAAATTCGCGTGATGAAAGATGACACCGGCCTTGAAATGGAAGACTGGTTTAAGGAGATAGTTTTTCGTGAACCGCAACGATGCTTGCTTTGTTTTAATTTTAGAATGGATGTGGTGGCGCGCCTTGCGGAGGCTAAAGGGTTTGACGCGTTTTCAACTACCCTCCTATATAGCCGATTCCAAAAACATGATCTACTGAAAACAGCGTGCGAAGCCATTTCGGAAAATCATCGGATACCTTTCATTTACAGAGACTGGAGAACCGGATGGAATGAAGGAGTGAAGAGATATCGAAAGCTCGGTTTTTATCGCCAGAAATATTGCGGCTGTGTCTATAGCGAGAAAGAAAGGGCAAAAAAGATCATATAAGTTTAAAAAATCGACTGACGTGTTTATTCTGTGAATTGGCCTGTTGCCTACTTGCCCCAAGGTGAGCTATAAGTATAGTTCTTCACCTTCTTGGGTTGTGGGAACTGGCCTATGTCTTTATTGAAAACATGTTGTGGGCGGGACAGAATTGTTGTTTCCGTTCTTGTGGCTATATGTCTGGTGTTGATTCAGACAAGTTCCGTGTTTCCAGAATCTCCTATCGAAATTAAGAAGAGTGTTGAGGGATTCCACAGGCCGTGGATCATGATCGGGCTTTCTCCCGATGGATGTTCAGGCGGCTGTAGGAGACTTCGTTCAGTAATTACGGAGTTGAGCAGAAATAGTAATGTAGTCACTCTGGACTTTAGGAGCGCTACTTTTGAAATAATTTCCGATCTTGACCCCGAATTTATCGTGTTGAGTCCGCAGGGAACACCCTGGTGCCGTTACACAGGAACCACCGGTATAGCGTTGCAAAATTTCTTATGGTTGGTTCCCCGCGTGGCGGATGAGTTGGACATCCCTATTCTGGGAGTATGCGGAGGGCATCAGGCCATCGCTTTAGCCTTTGGAGGAAAAGTCGGGCCGATTCGGGCCGGCGAATATGATTGCATGCCTTATACTCGGGATCGGCAATCTGGGGTGACCAGGTTGAACCAGGACACAAAAGATCCCATTTTTGTGGGATTGGATAATCAGATCAACATAGTTGAGAGCCACTATGACGAGGTTAAAGCTCTTCCTCCCGGATTCCTGCTGCTAGCCTCGGACAAAATGAGTCGTAATCAAATCATTAGACATCCATTCAAACCAATTTACGGAATACAAGGGCATCCGGAAAGCTTCTTTGGTTCTAGACCCGATGGAGGATTCCTAATAAGGAACTTTTTACATATAGCTTCAACCTATAATGAAAATGTGCGTTGGCTTCAGAAAAACTCAAATGTGCAGTTATCTTTAAAACAAATTGACTGGATACATTAATAGCATCGATGGATTCTCACTTGTCGGGAATTCAAGGATGGTAACGCGGGCGACATATATTGGTCGCTTTTGATTGTAAACACGGAGGTTGCCTATGGGCGATGAAGATCAGAAGATTCTAGTCGTAGGTGGTGGCATAAGCGGAATGACAGTCGCTATCGAAGCCGCCGAAACAGGCGCTAACGTGGTCATAGTGGAACGGAATCCGTATTTGGGCGGCCGAGTGGCTCAACTGAATCAGTACTTCCCCAAACTGTGTCCACCAACATGTGGTCTTGAGATAAATTTTAGACGAATCAAGAACAATCCCAACATTTCCTTTTTTACTCTGGCTGAAATCAAGTCAATATCCGGCCAGGCCGGAGACTATACAGTCACGGTTCAGATCAACCCCAGATATGTTAACGACAATTGTACAGCTTGCGGCAAATGCGCCGAGGTTTGTGAAACTAGCGTTCCCAACATGGTCAATTACGGTATGGATTCCATCAAGGCGGCTTATCTGCCTCATCAGATGGCATATCCATTCAAGTATGTTTTGGCTCCTGAAATTATTGGAACCGATGAAGCGGAAAAATGTTTCGAAGCTTGCCCCTATAACGCGATTGACCTGAGTATGAAACCCGAGACGATCAATCTGAAAGTCGGGGCAATCGTTTGGGCGACAGGCTGGGATCCCTATGAAGTGGAAAAAGTCGATTACCTTGGATTCGGACGATTTCCCAATGTTGTGACGAGCGTGATGTTCGAAAGATTGGCAGCGTTTAACGGCCCTACAAGTGGGAAGATACTCCGACCGTCTGACGGGAAGGAAGTCAAGAGCGTCGCTTTTGTTCAATGCGCAGGCTCCAGAGACGAAAATCATCTGGCCTACTGCTCTGGTATTTGTTGTCTGGCTTCCTTAAAACAATCGACCTACATTCGGGAGAGGGTACCGGATAGCAAAGCTTTTATTTATTACATCGATATCCGGGCCATGGGAAAGTACGAAGATTTCTATACAAAAGTTCAGCAAGATGAAAATCTTTCCCTGGTCAAGAGTAAAATAGCCCGAGTTTCCGAGGATAAGGAAACTGGTGGTCTAATCGTTGAAGGTGAAGATGTCGGCGCCGGTTCAACGGTACGCCAGGTAGTGGATATGGTTGTGCTTGCTGTCGGCATGAGGCCCGGAACTTCAAAGAACAAGCCTGAACTGGACATGAATTATGATGACTTTGGATTCGTGACTGGTTCTGGAGAATCCGGCATCATTCCGGCAGGATGTGTCAAAGCGCCGATGGAGGTGGCGGCGTCTGTCCAGGATGCTACTGCCGCGGCTCTAAAGGCGATTCAAGTCGCGGTGCGGAGGTAACCCATATGGATCAGAATCTTGGTGTTTATATATGTTCAGGCTGCGGAATTGGTGAAGCTATCGATGTCGACGCATTGGCCGGTGTATCCGGGGAATTTACCGTGGCGAAGCATCAGACTCACCCGTGTTTGTGCGGTTCTGAGGGAGCCCAGATCATTAGAGATGATATAGCTTCAGGAGCTGTTAATTCAGTAATTATAGCGGCGTGCTCAGGACGGGTAAAATCAGATATATTCGCGTTTGATCCGATGCAAACTATACTGGAAAGGGTGAATCTGCGTGAACACGTCGCATGGTGTCAACCTGCTGGTCATGAAGATACTCAGGCCATGGCCGAAGATTATCTCCGCATGGGCATTGTCCGAGTGGAGAAATCTACCTTGCCTACTCCCTTTCTCGAAGCGCTTGACAAAACCATCTTGGTCGTCGGCGGCGGAGTAGCTGGGATGCAGGCGGCTCTTGACGCGGCCAATGCGGGCTACAGTGTGAAACTGGTCGAAAAAGAGGCGGAACTTGGCGGCCATATGGCGAAATGGAACAAGAATACTCCCACAGTTCCTCCTTACCAGGAAATTGAAGATATAGATCTCTCCACAAGGATTGACGAGATAACGAACAACCAGAATATTGAGGTATTCAAGAACGCCGAGATCGAAAAGATCGCAGGCGCTCCAGGAATGTTCGACGTCACATTAAAGAATGGCGCCGGTTCCATGAAAATTGGTTCCATAGTGCTTGCAGCAGGTTGGAAGCCTTACGACGCCACTAAGCTGGAAAACCTCGGATTCCAAAAATTCCCTGATGTGGTGACAAACGTGCAGGTCGAAGAAATGGCGAAATCCGGTTCACTCGCCTGCCCATCAGACGGTTCTTCTCCTTCCGCTGTCGCATTCATCCAGTGCGCAGGTTCCCGCGATCAGGAGCACCTGCCCTATTGCAGCGCTGTATGCTGCCGAGTCTCGCTGAAACAGGCTTTGTATTTCAAGGAACAAAATGAGGAAACCAAGGTTGTCGTTTTCTACAAAGATATGAGAACCCCCGAACAGGCCGAAGAATTTTACAAAAAGGTCCAGAAGGACGGGGTAATCTTCGTGAAAACCGACACGTCAAAAATTTCCATGAGCGAAGGTTCGGAGAAGAAACTTTCCATAGAAACTATTGATGAGCTTCTCGGCGAACCCATAATGATGGAATTTGACATGGTGGTTCTAGCCACCGGCATGCAGCCCGCTGTTCTGGATAACCCAATACTTAATCTTGAGTATCGGCAGGGCCCGGCATTACCTGAGCTAAAATACGGCTTTCCGGATTCCCACTTCGTATGTTTCCCATATGAAACCAGAAGGACAGGCATATATACCGCTGGTTGCGTACGACAACCAATGACGGCTACAAGATCCTCTAGTGACGGCACCGGGGCCGCTTTGAAGGCCATTCAATGTGTTGAGCTATCAGCACAAGGCAAGGCGGTTCATCCCAGAGCAGGGGATTTGTCTTATCCCAATTTGTTTATCCAGCGGTGCACCCAGTGCAAACGTTGCACAGAAGAATGTCCCTTCGGAATGTATAACGAGGACATCAAGGGGACACCCCTGCCCCACCCCACCAGATGCAGACGCTGCGCCATCTGCATGGGTTCTTGCCCGGAGAGGATTATATCCTTCAACAATTATTCCGTTGACATGATCGGATCTATGATCAAATCGATCAATGTTCCGGATGAATATGACGAAAAACCCAGGATATTAGGATTAATTTGTGAAAATGACGCCTTCCCGGCTGTTGATATGGTAGGGTTGAACAAACTTCAATATCCACCATGGGTTCGCTTCATACCTTTGCGCTGTCTTGGATCAATAAATCTTGTGTGGATCGCGGACGCCCTATCCAAGGGTATTGATGGAATCGTCCTGTTCGGATGTAAATATGGCGATGATTATCAGTGCCATTTTATTCAGGGAAGTGAACTTGCCAACACCAGAATGAGCAAGGTCAAGGAAACTCTCGACCGCCTGGTCCTTGAATCTGACCGCATCAGACTGGAACAGTTGTCGATCGATGACTACTACAGGATTCCTCAAATCCTTGAAGAATTTTCAGCTAGACTCGAGGAACTCGGGCCCAACCCATACAAGGGTTTCTAAACGAAGGACGTGAAATGGAAACTAAAATACCATTCCTAGAAGTCAGTGACGCTATAGTAATGTCAGGAGCGGAAACGCTGTACTGGTGCATGCAGTGCGGACTTTGCACCGGATCCTGTCCATGGAGGCTAGTGCCAGGAGAAGCCTCTGAGCAGTTCAACATAAGATTAGTTCAACGTATGGGACAACTGGGCCTCGAAGGGTTTGAGTCAGAAAACTGCCTCTTTGCTTGTACGACCTGCCGGACTTGTGTGGACAGATGCCCTCGCGGTGTTGACATAATCGGTAATGTCAGAGGTATGAGAAGCATGCTTGCCGAGGTTGGCACAATCCCTCCCAGTTTGAAGCCAATCGTGGGAAGTCTCCATTCCCAAGGCAATCCTTGGTCAGGTCCGAGAGACAAACGGACGGAATGGACCGAGGGACTTGATATTCCTAGTTTTTCGGAAGATACCGAGTATTTTCTGTCTGTATGTTGTACATCCTGCTACGACATCAGAAGCCGAAAAATAGCCAGGGCTGTAGTGAAATCGCTTAAAGCGGCTGGCGTCAGTTTCGGAATAATCGGAGCTGAAGAGAGTTGCTGCGGTGAATCCATCAGAAAGGTCGGCGACGAGGCCCTGTTCCAGAAACTTGCTGAATCAAATATCAATCTTTACAACAGTAAGGGTGTTAAGAAAATAATTGTGACTTCACCCCATTGTCTCTACACATTCAAAAATGAATATCCAGAACTGGGTGGAAAATGGGAAGTCTATCATTACACAGAGATTCTTGCTGACGCCTTAAAATCCGGTAAGTTGAAACCAGCAGGAGAGCCTACCGGACCTGTGGCCCTTCATGACCCATGTTATCTTGGTAGGCACAACGACATTTATGATCAACCGAGGGAACTCATCGAAGGACTGCCAGGGGCTGAGGTTCGAGAGTTGTCCAGAAACCGCAAGAACAGCTTGTGTTGCGGCGGCGGTGGCGGACGCGTGTGGATGGAAACCAAGGCTGGCGAGCGTTTCGCTGAACTTCGTATCTCTGAAGCTTTGGAAGCGGGGGCCGAGACTTTAGTTACAGCATGCCCCTACTGCATAACGATGTTGGAAGATTCCTGTAACGTTATGGGAAAAGCGGATCAGCTTAAAGTTATGGATCTGTCGGAACTTGTAGCCGAAAAGATATAAACATTCGCGAAAAGACCATGAGTTGTCGATGGAGGGACCGTAGTAACGGGCCCTCCTTTTTTTGTCCCGTATCAGGGATTCTGAGCTTGCCATGCGTTTGCTCTAGCGCCTCTAGCAGCGGCCTGTTTGAGCATCCGTATTACTTCCTCCATATCAGCGGGTAGCCCAGAGGAAAACTGCAGCTCATTTTGAGTGACGGGGTGTTTGAAAGCCAGAAACGCCGCATGAAGAGCCTGTCTTTTCAAAATCAACCGTATCTGATTGAGAAGAGGATCTGTGGTTTTTTGTTTCCTGGACCCTACGCCATAAACCCTGTCCCCTAGCACAGGCAATCCTATTGAAGCCAGATGTACTCGAATCTGGTGGGTTCTTCCTGTTTGAGGGCGAATCTCCATCAAACAGACCCCGTCATATCTCTCTTTCACACTCCAACAGGTAATGGCCGCTCTACCTTTCCGTGTCACCGTAGAAATTTTCTTGCGGTCGGACCGACTTCTCCCAAGTTCCCTGTCAATGACCCCAGTTTCCGAATTAGGCGCGCCGCGAACCAGAGCCATGTAAACTCGTCCTGTTGAATGGCGCCTGAATTGATCTGAAAGCCCCTCATAAGCTGTTTGAGTCTTCGCTACAACCATAACTCCAGAGGTGTCCTTATCGAGTCGATGGACAATCCCCCAACGTCCCGATTCCCCGACACCGACCATCTCTGGCCTCGACTTGACCAGCGTTTCCATGAGCGTAGGCGCCTCTTTCCCTGCGCCGGGATGGACTATGAGCCCCGGTGGTTTTTCCAGGACTATCAGGTCATCGTCCTCAAATAGGATTGTCGGTTCTGGCCCTGCTTCAAATGTTATTGCGGTATTTTCATGTTTGTCCGGAATTTTGATCAGAATAGCTTGTCCCGGTCTTATGATGGTTGACGGTCTTATCTTCTCGGCGTCCACCAAAATTTGCCCGGTTCTTATCATTCGGGATAAAGAGGATCGGGTTAGCTTTCCAGTAAACAGATCAACTAACAACTTGTCGGCTCTGGAAGGGACAGCGGTTTGAGGCACAATCAAGTCTTGGGAAACACTAAGGAATTCGTCAAGCGTTATCTTCAATTTTCTCCGTATTGGCGAGAGCAAAATCTACCACAAACTCTGAACCACCATTTTCAGGACAGTCAACATAATTCCTGCAATTTGAGCACGACTCCACTACGTCTGAAGATTCAACGCCTTTTTCCGTCAAGTATCTGCAACGATTACTGAGAAAGGACAATCTAAAGCCGTACAGCTCTGAAAACATTTTGATTCTCAGAAGATCTATTCCTTTGCCGCCGGCGTTAAATGAATAGGGCCTGCGACTGGAATAGTTGTCCGTGTCCTGCACTGGGTAAAACCCCTCAAAGATCAGCTCCTTGTCTTTGTCAGGTATTCCGACTCCCGCATCCTTAACCGTCAGAAGGTAACGGCCCCCCTTGGTTCTTCCAAGGACATCCACTCTGCCCCCATCGGGCGTGGCCTCAATCGCGTTTCTGATCAGGCCCTCCATAATAGCCTGAAGCACGTGAGTAGGAATCAGCAGCTTACCCTGTTCCAGGTTAAAGTTGATTGCAACCTTACGCTTTTGCTCGTCTGCCTTTTGTTGGATAAATTGAGACATCGAGCGGCCAAAATTCTGAACGTCTATAAGATCGAGTTTGTCGTGCCTGGTTGGAAATGTTTTTTCCAGCCATTTGTGGATGACCGTCGCGGCATTCTTGATTTCTGGTGTCCATTCCGACTGAACATCCATGAGATCCAAGGCTGACTGAAGGAAGCCTGTTATGTATCGTTTTTCCCAGGAATACCCCGTCATCACTATACTTTCAACTTGAGATTCGAGTCGACTAAGACTTTGAAGATGACGGTTTATCCTCGCTAGAGCGTTATCAAAGTCTGAAATTCCTTTTTCCAGGAATTTCTTCTCCATATTGATCAGGGTGCCCCGTATAATGGCCAAGGGGGTTCGCAGTTCGTGAGACAAGTGGTTGAGGACCTTGGTCTTGACTCGGTTCATATTCTCAAGGTCATGATACGATGTCATCAGCTCTTCAAAGAATGTAGCGTTCTCCACCGCCAGGGCCACTACTCCCGCCAGGGACGAAAGCAATTGAACGTCATCCGCAGAGAATCGGCCATCCTTCTTATTCATGACCACCAAACAGCCAATCGTTTTTTCACGTGTGTTGAGAGGAACTATTATCTCATTACGAATGATCAGACCGGTTGTCTCCTCAAAGGTCTTAAAAAATAAAGGATTCTCGTTTGGATTATTTATTAACGCCGCCTCACCTGATTGAAACACCTGTCCACTTATGCTGCCTTCAATCGGGAGCCTCAAATCTACCCCTTTGGCATTTATCAGGCCTTTGTTATCTTGCACTTCCCTCCAGTAGAGATCGTTAGCGCTTTCATCAAAAAGAAGAACTCCTCCAGCTTCTGTTTCCATGGCGCTTCTAAGGTCACTAATGATGACCTCGAGTAGATGATCCAGATCCATGGTGGTCGCAAGAGCCATACTAGAGCGATACAATATTTCAAGAGCATCGCGGGACTGTTTGAGCTTCTTGTAAAATGTAGCGTTGTCTACCGCCAGGGCGACACTTGACGCTATCGAACTTAAAAGCGCTTCATCCTGTTCTGTGAAATCGCCACCAATTTTGTTCATTGCCATCAAGACACCGATGGTCTTTTCAGGAGATCGAAGCGGAACTTGCAGGACCTTGCGGATCTCGAAACCACTTTTTTCTGAAATTCCTGGATAATATCTGGGATCTTTGGATGTATCATTAACGATAGCTGATTTGTTGTTCTGAAAAACCCAGCCGGCGATGCTTCTGTCCATCGGGAATCTTAAAACTTCCGTCTGATGCGCCAGTATTTTTCGGGCGTCCTTTACCTGCCGCCAGTAAAGATCTCCCCTGTTTTCGTCGTAGAGGAGCACACCGCTTCCTTCGGTGAGAAGCGCCTTATTAACCTCATCTATAACAATCAGCAATAGTTGATCCAAATCCACTGTAGAGGCAAGGGCTTGGGATACGTTACATAAAACAGCCAGGTCGAAAAGTTCATGATGTTCCTGATCCATTGCAGTATCTATTAGCTGACCGGTCAGACGTTCTAACTCCTGTACTCTACGTTCTAATTCCTCATACGTGGGTTTTCGCATGAATCCGTCTCCTGTTCCTCAAAACGCCGGAACTAATACAAACCAAATAACAATCCTGGGAATTTTATATTCTTGCAGTTGATCTACATATATCTCTAAAATTGTTTACCCCGGTAAAAAACTCTCTCATCATTACCACCCACAAATAAAGTCCTTTTCGCGTCAAAAAAAGCTTTTTACCACTATTACGTATGGCGCCAACAATTCTAAAACCAAAAAGTTCTTTCCACAATGTTTTGGAAAAAGCTCCGTCAAAGACTTTCTCCGCCTTTTCCAGATCCAAAGAGGCTCCAAAAAGAGTCATCATGAAGTAATACCTAGCTTGCTCGATAGAACTGAATCCTTTCCTCGCCATCAAAGGAAATTTTCCGGCTCTTACGCGGTCTATATAGTCGGGAATTGAAAACGTGTTAGCGAAGCATGTGCCATGAACATAGCCGAAAGATCCACTACCAACACCAACATATTCATCATAATCGACTATATATTCATCAATCATCGTCTTTTTTCGTGAGAAGCACCATGCCGTTCCAGTCGCGTATTCGTCAGTCAGAGAATCATATATTTCGTTATAAAAAGTCTTTTCCTGCCGATAACTTATTGATCCGAATCTTTTTGCAAGCTCGCTCCTTGTAATGTCCGAAACCATTAAAGGATAGAAGGTAGCCTGATCCGCTTTCATTTCCTTTATGATCGAAACATCATTTCTGAGCATTTTAATAGTCTGAGTCGGGAAATTGAATATCATATCTATGTTCAACGTATCGAACCTGCCTAGAACACCTGTCAGTTTTTGTTTGATCTCATTTCCCGAACCATATTTGTGATATCTACTCATTTGCTGGAGCATTGAGTCATTAAAACTTTGAACCCCGACAGACAACCGGTTGACCCCTGCATCGAGGAGAATACTGATTATCTCTTCGGTCAAATGGTTTGGATTAGTTTCTATGGAAACTTCCTGTACACTGAAATCTTTCCTGAGTTTGTTTAACAGGGAGTTAATTTCTTTGGGCATCACGGTTGGAGTCCCGCCTCCGATGTATACCGATCTGAAGTCAAATCCCAGATCTTTGTACATCTCGATCTCCAGCTCCAAAGCTTTGAAATATTGGGCTGCGAGTTCCTCTTGAAAAACGTATCTGTTGAAAGAGCAGTAAGGGCACAACTCTTCGCAAAACGGGATATGTATATAAATAAGATAGTTGGAGTCTGGCATAGGAACCGGCGGAATCAAATCCTGAAATTCATTAAAATTGAGGCTGTGAGAAAAATTGTACTTCAGATATTTAGTTAGAGCGTTTTCTATTATCATCCTATGCCTATTTCCTTTTAATATCTGCCGACAGGGAAAACCTTATAATGGGGGCCAGTTTTCTTACGCATTATAGCAAACAAGCCCATTCCCACAAGGAATCCTCCTATATGCGCCCAATAAGCGACTCCTCCCGAGTCCGGGCTTCCAACCTGCGCGGCGCCCCCAACGAACTGGAAAACAAACCAAAACAGCAAGAAAATGAAAGCGGGTATTTCTATGAAACGGATTATTATGAAAATTATGAGCAGTGTATGAATCCTCGCATGCGGAAAACCAATGAGGTAAGCTCCCAGTACTCCAGAAATCGCTCCACTTGCGCCAATCATCGGTATCTTCGACATTGGACTAAAAATGATCTGGAGTAGTCCTGATCCTACCCCACACAGAATGTAGAAGATGAGATACCGAATCCGTCCTAAACGGTCCTCTACGTTATCTCCAAATATCCACAAAAACCACATGTTGCCCAAGATATGCAACCAGCCGGCATGTAAGAACATTGAAGAAAACATAGGCGCCACTGCATTGTTCCATACACCTCCCGGTAAAACCATTGAAAACAGAAATCTGTATGGAATTAGACCAAATTGGGTAGCTACCTGGTCCGTGCCATTAGCCCCAAGTGACACCTCGTAAAACCACACACAAAAATTCACCCCTATAATTGAAGCAGTCACGATTGGAAAGATACCGGACGGTTCACTGTCTCTCAGGGGGATCATTAGGGTCTCTAGTTATAGGCTACGATACGCCGCACCATGGAATCACCCTATACGAATGATTCCATGTCTGACAACTTTTTACGATCTCCTCAACGACACGTCTGAAACCAGGCGCAACAGCATCTAGTGTTTCTTCAAGCGTGGAGACGACAGGGACAAAATAGGGCCTATGATTTGCTCAAAAGCCTTAGACGTCGGAGAGGCGGGATATTCAGTCACAAAAGGTTTTCCATCATCAGAAGCGGTAACGACTCTAGGGTCGATCGGAACTCCGCCCAGAAAACGGAATCCCGTCTCCCTAGCCAAGCTCTCTCCACCACCAGTTTTGAACAACGGGTGACTTGCGCCACACGTAGGGCACACAAATCCGCTCATATTCTCTATGATGCCAAAAATCGGCATTCCGAGGCTCTTACAGAAGTTTATTGACTTCCTGACGTCCCTGATAGCGACTCTTTGTGGAGTTGTTACAATTATAGCCTGGGATCTTGGAGGAGCCATCTGACAAATGGATAGCGGTTCATCACCTGTCCCTGGGGGAGCGTCAACAATCAAGAAATCGAGGTTTCCCCAATCAACTTCGGATAGAAATTCGTGGATCATTCTGTGTTTCATGGGGCCACGCCATATGACGGCCTGATCTTTGTTTTCGCGAATTATGAACTCAATGGACATAACTTTGAGATTCTTTGCTATTTTTATTGGTTCGAGTCCTTTCCCTGTACCTTGCTCTACTTCCGCCCCTTCCAGGCCAAGTAATGTCGGTACGCTCGGACCATGAAAATCAATATCCAGAAGCCCGACTTCTTTATCCGCAGCAGCTAGAGCGGCAGCTAAGTTAACCGCCACGGTACTCTTGCCGACTCCGCCTTTTCCCGAGAGGACAAGGAGGGTATTATCAATTCTGGTAAGGGTATCGGCTAATTTCAAATCTTCCCGAAGTTCTTCAATCTGCTCTTTGGTCAAAGGCGCTTTCTTTTTTTCCAGCATACTGTTTCTCCTATGAATGGGCCTATGAGATCCCTATGCTTTCGAGTAGCTTTCTTGATTTCACTCGATGCACGTCCGTTCCAACTTCTTTCGGACTCATACCAAGAGACAATCCAATTAGCTGGGTTAAGTAGAACGTGGGAACCTTGACAAGGTCCTTAAATTTTCTGGATAAGGCAATCTGTCCCATGTCAAACTGTTCGAAACACGAAGGGCAAATGACTGACAGGGCCTCGATTTCCCTTTCCCTTATATGTCTGAGTTTTTCTTTTACAATTGCATAACCGGCGTCTTGGTCGGCATTTGCCCCAAGTGGAGAGCCACAACAGAGGAATTTCCTGGAATACTCGGTCGGTTCCATACCAATAATTGACAGGAGATGGTCCATACGTACCGGCACGTATGATTCTGACTCTGATAGTTCTTCAGGATACATTATTTTAGGTGGCCTGAAATAGTGACACCCATAGTGACAACCGATTTTTACTGGAATATCTCTCACTTTCTCTTTTATAAGCCTTTCTATAACAGTGTCCTGATAGAGAACATCCAAGATATGAGTAACTTCAATTGTCCCTTTGTAATGATGGTTTTGTTCTTCAAGTATCCTGTTTACTTTTCGTCTTTTTGAATCACTTTTCTTGAGAGTGTGATTCGCTTCTTTCAAGGTATTTACACACCCTGAACAAAGAGTCATCACGTCAAGACCCTGTTCCTCCGCCAAACAAAGGTTTAGGGCGGCGAGAGCCAGCCACGAATCATAGTGAACCATTTTAAGACTGGTAGGAGGAGGACAGCAAGCGAAAGGCAAATCGACCAGATCTATGTTTAACCGTTCACAGACCTTGCGTGTAGCAGCCTCGAAACCAGGATATTTTATAGGAATGGCGCATCCCAAATAAAGAGCGTATTTCATGGCTTCCTTGTAATTAAAGGGGACGTTTGTATGTCCCCGGTCTTAGAATTCGATGACTTCATCGAGTCGAGTTTTCTTGAATATTTCTCGTATCTCATCAATCGGGACAGGGAGGAGAGGCGCCAAACCATGGTGGGCTCTCATCTCGTCTAGTTGATGCACTATCATCGACCTGCCTGTTTTGGCCAGGAGTTCAATCGCTATGCCAAGTTTATCGGGAATGTTGCCCCGTCTTGCGGCTGAATTTCTTAACGCCACAAGAAGATCGGAAATAGGAATTTTCTGGGGACAACGATCTTCGCAAACATTACATGTGCAACACACCCAAAGTCTTTCGTCTTCAACGACTTGATCGTGGCCGAGATTAAGACATTTGAGTATTGTTTCACGCGGTCCTAGCGCTGGAGCGACTTCAAGGGCAGGACAGGAACCGGTGCATCGGGCGCATTGATAACATTCATACAATGCTTCCCTGGGGAAAAAATTCCATATTTTAACTGTCATACCGGCTCTCCCTTCTTCGTAGGTCGTTTGGCCAGTTTCTGTTTGGTCTCTTCTATTTGGTGGGGAGTTAGTTTTTGTATGCCCTGTTCCATTTCCTTGACGACTTTGGCAAACTGAGCGCCTTCAGAGGCGGAAACCCAGGCAAGCCTTAGCCGATCCTTATTCAGACCCAATTTCTCCATACGTTTCCAGAATTTTTCTACCCGCTTAGACGTATTCTGATTGGCGTTATTGTAATGGCAGTCCGACGGATGGCACCCGGAAACCAATACTGCGCCCACTCCTTTCATAAATGCCATTTCAATCCATTCGGGGGCGACTCTTGCAGAACACATCGTTCTGATAATACGAACATTTTCTGGATATTGAATTCTGGAAACACCGGCAAAATCGGCGCCAGCGTATGAGCACCAATTGCAAGCGAAACAAATAATCTTACGTTCAGGTTCAGTCTGTAGCGCTGCTGTTATCTGACTGACTATTTGGGCATCAGTGAAATGGGCTTGATCCAAAGCGCCAAATTTACACTCAGGCACACATGCGCCACAACCTTGACACATGGCTTCTATAACCTCGAAGTAGCCCTGTTCTTTGCTGCCCTCGATAGCGTGGTAAGGACAAACGCGAGCGCAAAGACCACACGCCGTACACTTTTCAGGGTTGATTCTGGCCGTTACGGCCGGAATCTTGACCTCGCCCCTACTCATTAGGATATTGGCGCGAGAAGAGGCGGCAGAGGCCTGGGTCACAGAGTCCTTGATGTCTTTTGGACCCTCAGCGGCGCCGGCCAGAAAGACTCCGCCTGTGGTGGTGTCTACCGGACGCAGCTTCGGATGCGCCTCCATGTAAAAACCATCAGTATCCGTGGACAAATTCAATAGCCTCTGGATCACCGAAGCGTCACTTCTGGGCCTTATCCCGACAGACAGGATTACCATGTCCATATTATATCTATAAGAAGATCCTAGCAGGGTGTTCTCCCCCAGGAGCGTCAGATTACCCTTGTTGATGTCTTCTATGATCTCTCCCGGAATACCTCGAATGAACGTTACCCCTTCCCTTCTGGCCCTCTGAAAAAGGTCTTCAAATCCTTTGCCAAATGCTCGGATGTCTATGTAGAAAACAAATATTTCCGTCTCAGGCCAGTGTTCCTTTATCAGCAAGGCGTCTTTGATGGTGTTCATGCAACAAACATTGCTGCAATAGGGATTGCTTCGCTTACTTCTGGATCCGATGCACTGAAGAAACGCTACTGTTTTAGGCCTTTTTCTGTCGGAAGGCCTTATCAGCTCGCCTGAAGAAGGCCCACCCGCATTGATCAGACGCTCAAATTCCAGTGTGGTAATAACATTCGGAAATCTTCCATAACCAAGTTCGGTTAGAGCAGTCGGGTCATACACATCTACACCTGTAGCAACCACTATGGTTCCTACCTCAAGATCCAAAATCTGATCCTGTTCAGCAAAATCGATACATCTTCTTGCGCAGGCCTGAAAACACCTGTCACAAGCTACTATGCCCTGATTATTCAGACACAAGTCCATGTCTACAAGATATCTCGACGGTACAGCCTGAGCGAACGGTATAAAGATAGCGTGTCTGATCGATAGGCCGGCGTTAAATTCATCCGGAGCGAGTTGAGGGCAGGCCTGAATACAGTCCCCGCAGGCAGTGCATCCATCAGTCACATATCTGGCTTTCTTGAGAACTTTGACCTTGAAATTTCCTATGTGGCCATTGACTTCTTTGATCTCTGAAAGCGTAAGCATTTCAATATTCGGATGACGACCAACCTCGCTCATTTTTGGAGCTAGAATGCAGATGGAACAATCCATTGTCGGAAAAGTCTTGTCTATCTGGGCCATTCTGCCGCCAATACTACCGCTTCTCTCCACCAGATATACTTTGTACCCGGCGTCGGCCATATCCAGCGCAGCCTGGATTCCGGCGACTCCGCCACCGATGACCATTGCGGAGCGCTTGACCGGAACAGTCAGCTCAAACTGAGGTTGCAATCGGGCCGCCCTTGCGACCGCCATGGACACCAGATCTTTCGCTTTAGATGTTGCTGCTGCCCTGTCATGAAGATGAACCCACGAACAATGCTCCCTAATATTAGCCATCTCAAGCAAATATGGATTCAGTCCGGCGCTCTCACAGGCCGCCCTAAAGGTGGGCTCATGCAGTCTGGGAGTGCATGAAGCTACTACAACACGGTTAAGTTTCTGTTCGCGAATGTCTGTCTTTATCTGCTCCTGACCAGGTTCCGAGCACGTATAGAGTGAATCCTTGGCCAGGATCACATTTGGAAGTTCTCCCGCAAATCTGGCCACGTCTTCGCAGTCAACCGTGCCACCAATGTTTTTCCCGCAGTGACAGACATACACCCCTATTCTTATATCTTTGGAATCCTTGTCTTTCCTCGAGTCTTCCAGCGCATGTTTCAATTCAGATGTCTCCTCGCGCCTCTCAAACCTAAACTTCTGTGCTCATTGTTGGCCCAACAAAGATTGGCCGTATTCATAACCTTTATCGAAAGCGCTCAGGTTGAAATCCTCCGTTCCACTCGGTATGGAGGCCAACACGGCCTTCTTCATGGAATCGTATTGAATTGTTTTCCCCAGTGAAGTGAGGGCGCCAAGCATGACGATATTTGCAACAATTCGTCGCCCCATGCTCTCAGCTATTCTTGTGGCCGGGACCCTATACACGGTAAGGCCGTCAGGATCCTTGTCGATTTTCACCAGGTCCTCATCCAGGATCAGAACCCCTCCCGATCTGATGATTCCTCCATATGTTCCCCATGCGCCTTGACTCATCAGAACGAGGACATCCGGCTCAACCACTTTGGGGTAGTGAATTGATGTGTCGGAAATTACGACATCAGCGCTGCATGATCCGCCTCGCGCCTCAGGACCGTAGCTCTGGGTGAAAACGGCGTTCTTTTGCTCATGAAGAGCCGCTGCCTTGCCTAATATATGGCCCGACAATATTATCCCCTGCCCTCCAAATCCAGCCAACCTTATTTCTCTCTTGGCCATCAGGCAGCTCTCCCTTTACCTTGGCCATCAGCCTTGCCAACAACCTTGGAGACCACATTGGTGTTGTAGTTTTCCAAAAAATCCGGACGATCCGTATTCACGAATGTGCCGACAACGAGTTTGCCCCTCAACTCTACAATAGCCTCACTGGGGTTCGCTCCATTCCTGATTTCAGAATTATCTCTGTAGAATCTCATTTCATCCAGACCGGAGCCAAGTTTGTTCGGTCTTCCAAAGCCCGTGGGACAAGGGGCGATAGCCTCTACAAAAGTGAAGCCTTTCTTGTCCAACGTCTCAGAAATTGAATGAACTAGTTGCCGAGGATGAAACGTCGTCCATCGAGCCACATATATCGCCCCGGCTGCGTGCGCCAGATACGGGAGATTAAAGGCAGGTTCAGCGTTCCCGGTTGGCGTGGTTGAAGTCTTGGCTTGTAAAGGAGTAGTGGGCGCCGCCTGTCCGCCGGTCATCCCGAAATTGAAGTTGTTGACACAAATGACCTTGAGATTAACGTTTCGGCGAGCAGCGTGTATAAGATGGTTTCCACCGATGGCGAAAAGATCCCCATCTCCTGAAAAAACCGTTACGGTCGTGTCAGGCCGGGCTAACGCCAGACCGGTAGCAAACGGAATGGCTCTCCCGTGAGTCGTATGGTAGGTATCCATGTCAAGGTATCCCGCCACACGTCCCGTGCAGCCTATTCCAGAAACGACTGCGCACTTGTCTATCGGCAAGCCCTTCCTGCGTATGGCCTCAATAAATGTTGTCACAACAACACCCAGGCCGCATCCAGGACACCATATATGGGGAATCCTGCCTGGTTTTAGATACTTATCGTCTGGATGAAGCCCGTGATCCTTCTGTATAAGATCATCAGCGGCTTCTTTGTTGAATGGCTGAATTGGCCTGCATCTTACTCTCATCGTCGTTTCCAATCCGGATCACAAGAATGTATGATTTAACGGGAAGGCCCGTTGCCGCATAAAATGGCTTAAAGAAATTCTCCAACCGCTTCCTCAATCTCTTGAGGCGTATGGATGGACCCGCCCATCAGGGCCATCAATAAAACTTCCGAGCGCCCACAGGATGTCCTTTCAACCTCGTAGGCCACCTGTCCGTAATTTATCTCCGGAACCACAAACCCCTTTACTCTTGGAGCAATAGATCTAATGAGATTAGACGGAAATGGCCAGATGGTAACAAGCTTGAGTAAACCAACTCTGTAGCCGCGTTCTCTCATGTCTTCCACGGCCTGCCTTGCCGCTCTCGCCGTACATCCGTAGGCCACGACGACCACTTCGGCGTCATCCAGCCCAACCGTCTCAACGCGGATTATCTTTTCAGCGTTCTTCCTGATTTTATCAACAATGTGGCGAACATTCCTCTCCTGAACCACATCTGTGATAACCGGATAGCCTCGCTCATCGTGAGTCAAACCCGTAACATGGACGTGATAGCCTTGCCCCGCAATTGCCATTGGAGAAGGCATGTTTGATGAAGTGTCAAACGGAAGATAATCTTCCCTGGAAGAGTCCGGTTTCGGGCGATTCACCACATTGAGATTTTCTTTTTTCGGAATCACTACCTTTTCAGTCATGTGCCCCACGACTTCATCCGCAAGCAGAAAAACTGGCAACCGGTATGTTTCGGAAAGGTTGAATGCGTGTACGGTCAGATCGAAACATTCCTGAGGTGAAGATGGGGCAAGGGCTATACATCCGTAATCCCCGTGAGAGCCCCAACGGGCCTGCATTACATCGGCTTGTCCAACCAAGGTGGGAAGCCCCGTTGATGGCCCTCCTCGCTGAATGTTCACAACCACACATGGCGTCTCGGTCATCATTCCCAAACCGATATTTTCCATCATTAATGAAAATCCAGGACCGGATGTAGAGGTCATGGATTTAACGCCACCCCAGGACGCGCCTAGAATCGCCGCCATGGACCCAATTTCGTCTTCCATTTGAATATAAATCCCACCGACCTGAGGCAACCGCCTAGCCATACGCTCCGCAATCTCAGTCGCTGGGGTAATGGGGTATCCGGCGAAAAAACGACATCCCGCGGCAATTCCACCTTCGGCGCAGGCAGCGTCACCATGGATAAAATGTTCGCCGGTCAAGAGTTCTTTGCCCATTTCGAACTGTCCTTACAGAAATAACCCTCCTCAAAATCTTGAGAAGGGTCTAATGGTAGAGATCATATGAGAAAATTAAATTCAAAAAACCCGGTAAACTACCCTTACCAATCAGCTCTTCACATATCGTTTGTCTTTACGGGAATATCTTGTCGTAACTTTAAGTATGTCATTCTCCGTGATCTTCTTTGCATCTTTAAGTTCTGCAAAAATAGCGAACTCCGGACATATAAGGCTACATAGCCCGCATTCCACACAGTCTTCCGCCTGGGAAACAACTTCAGGAGGGTGGTAACCCTTTGAGTTGAAGCCTTTGCTCTGCTTGAGACAACCATTGGGGCAAAATTCAATGCAGAAACCGCATCCCTTGCATCTGTTCTGAATAATCCTAACGATTCCATGGGGAATGGAGTGGGCCTCAGAATCAAGGGGTAGACGCCAGAATTTCATTACAGCTTGGCTCCCATCCGGAGATTAAACTTTCCTATTATAATGTTTTTTAGACGTGAGTCAACTTCCGGGCCGATGTTCGATAAAATTTTTTATGCTTCAGTTTCTGATGACTTTACTGTCAATACCGGGCATTTGGCGGTTCTAACAACGTTTTCAGCCGTGCTCCCGAGAATCAGATGTTTAAATCCAGTCCATCCGTGAGTTCCCATGACTATGAGATCAATACCGTTTTCCTCGACGAATTTCTTGATTTCTACTGCAGGAACTCCCACTCTCGATGTGGTTGTGATTTCGATGAGTTGGTCTTTAAATTCAGACTGGAAATCATCGAATGCCGCTTTAACCGATTCTTCAATGTTCAACAAAACAGACTGAAGATCAAAAGGCACTCCGGCCTCGAATGCGGGATAGCCTAAACGGGAAGAATTGACAACGTGCAGGACCGCAAGGCTCGCTCCGAAAGCCTTTGCAAAATCTACCGCGTACACCTTGGCTGGAAGCGAGTTTTCTGAAAAATCAGTGCAGAACAAAATTTTTTTCGGTATCATGGCCATTCCTCCTCGATTCCCAAGTTTTTATAATCATAACACATTATCATGATCTCACAGCCAAATATCAAGAGCAAGCGGCTTTTGACCGAATCCAGAGCGAGATCGCTATTTTGTCTTTATACCGTTCAATTTGATCCACGTTATGATATAAAAATTACATCAATGTTTTTCGCCCAAACAACTTAAAACGAAACAGAATTGCCGGAGTTTATACAATGAGCAATTGGGATTTTGGTTTCACCATGACCTTGGTCGGGGTTACCGGGACATTCTTAACAATAGGACTTCTTATTCTGTCGATGGACATACTGAAAAGAATATTTCCACTCAAACAGGACAGCCAAATCTCACAAAAATAAAAAACCTTAGAGGGTGAATCATGTTGGAGAGTATCATCAGCGGTCTTTCGGGACTATCGCTAGGGGTTAGATTTTTATTCACATCAGGAGGGCCCAACCTGATCATGCTTGCAGTTGCGGCCACTCTTTTGTACCTGGCCATCAAGAAGGGCGTCGAACCACTATTGCTACTTCCAATTGCCTTTGGCTGCCTGCTTGTAAACATGCCACTTGAGCGACATGATGGATCAAGGCGGAATCCTCAAGTTTTTGTACGACATTGGGATCATCACGGAAGTGTTTCCACTTCTAATATTCATTGGCATTGGAGCCATGACGGATTTTGGACCACTCCTGGAAGATCCGAAGATTCTCTTGTTCGGCGCGGCCGGGCAATTTGGAATTTTCATGACGTTGCTATTGGCTTTAGCTCTCGGGTTTTCGCAATTGGAAGCGGTCTGTATAGGAATCATAGGGGCATGCGACGGCCCGACGGCTATTTACGTCACATCCCAGTACGCTCCTCATTTACTGGGAGCCGTATCAGTGGCCGCTTATTCCTACATGGCTCTGGTTCCTATAATTCAACCGCCTTTGATGAGCTTATTGGTGAGCCCAAAAGAGCGGGTTGTGAAAATGAAAGTCACCACGTCCAATGTTTCAACACAGACGAGATTGCTTTTCCCAATAGCCGTGACGGTAGTAACCGGCCTTATCGCTCCGAAAGGCTTGCCCCTGATGGGAATGATTATGCTGGGCAACTTCATGAAAGAAAGCGGCGTGGTTCAAAGACTTACAGGCGCTTCAGAAAACGAGATCGCGAACATCGTCACTTTGTTCCTTGGTCTGGCCATCGGAGGAACCATGGAAGGGCATGCGTTCCTGAAAGCTGAGACTCTGGCTATTTTCGGCCTTGGTTTCCTTGCCATTTGTACTGACACAGTGGCCGGATTATTATTTGGGAAGTTAATGTGTCGATTATCAGGTTGGAAAATAAATCCCTTGATTGGAGCGGCGGGGATTTCGGCTTATCCGATGGCGGCCCGGGTTGCTCAGGTGCAGGGTAACAAGTACGACAAGAAAAATTTTCTTCTCATGCACGCAATGGGAGCAAACACAGGCGGACAGATTGGATCAGTCATGGCTGCTGCTATCATGCTGTCCGTGCTAAAAGGAATGGGCCTAATTTAGAGGCTATTTAGTCATTCGGACGCTGATGTTCAATTCTCGCGCCCGCACCTGTAGATCTACAACTCTGTCCGTTTCATCCACTATTTCGTCACCCAGGAGGGTTTCTATAAGGTCCTCTAAAGTTACAAGGCCGTCCACTCCACCGTATTCATCAACCACAACCGCTATGTGTCTGCGCTGTTTGAGGAAGCTGCTTAGTAACGCCAGAGCGTCCCAGGTGCCGGGCACAAAGGAAATTGGCTTAGCAATCGTTTTAATGGAGGCTTTTGGGTTTGAGAGGGTTTTTACAGAGAAAAGATCATGAATCATGATATATCCTATGATGTTTTCCTGATCTCCCTCATAGATGGGCACACGGGAAAAGCCCTTTTGATCTAAAGCTCTTGAGGCTTCCTCAACAGTAGTGCCCGCCTCAAGGGAAAAAATTACGGTTCGAGGGGTCATGATCTCTCGTATGGCCCTGTTTTCAAGATTGATAATGTTATGAACCAGAGCGCTTTCTCCTGCGGATATTTCTCCCTCGTGAGCGCCCATACGTACTGCCGCAAGGATTTCCGCTTCCGTGATAGAGGGGGTCTTGTTTCCCTTTGTCAGAATATTCGTAAAGGATCTTATCATTGCCACAAGTGGATACATCAATATGGTGAGCCAATGGACCGGCCAGACAACCACCTGCCACAAGTTCCTCCAGTAGACGGCTCCTAGCGTTTTTGGCCCAATCTCTCCGACAAACAGTATTCCAAGAGTCATGAACACTGAAAAAAGTGGCATAACCCCATGCCCTAGCGCTTCGTTGGCGTAATACCCTGCAAGGACAGCTCCCGCAGTATTAGCCACTGTGTTTAGAATCAAAACGGAAGAAAGTGGTTCCGCTATCGATTTTTTCATGGCTATGAATCTTTTGGCGGCCTTGGACTCATGATCTCTACTTACCGCCACCTCGAGAGTACCTCTCCTGGTAGAATAAAGGACCGCTTCGAAAAGAGAACAATTCGCCGAAATGAAGATTGTCAAAAATACTACTATCACCAAAATGGTCATGCCGAGCCCCTCGCTTTATGAAGCTCAATTTCGCTTCTTGTCTCAAATGATGAAACTGTATTGGCTATTGAAATATGAATCTTGAGAAGAAGGCATTGAAAAACAAGACGCGACGGTAAATCTATTTCCGCCGCGTCAATCTGATTTATGTCTGGGATTATCATCCTAATCTCTATTGCTAGAGATGCGCAGGTCGTTTCGCTTAGTCCAGGGACTTAGGTCAGAGTTCTTGGACAAAGTTTCTCCATCTTCAAGCTAAGATTACGGTCTACCGTCCTTTTTTCAACCGGTTTTAGCCTAATGACACCGTATCCTTTTTGTCTATATCGCTCGTCATCGTGCATTACGATGGCCTTAGGTATAAATTTCAACTGATACCCAGCGTCAAATAACCGTCTTGAAAACGAAACATCCTCTCCCTGATAGAAACCAAGATCATCGTTCCACGAATGCTCATCAAAAAGGTAGTCCTTATAGATTCCATAGCCGCCAGTAACATACTGGCATTTGTCGAAAGTTTGATCATAGGTTCTAAGGAATGTGTAATTTTCAATAATATTAACCCAGTCGCAGTAGCGTGACAGATCCGGGTTTAGAATTATACCTGTAGCCACGTCAAAATCGCCCTTGACCTCATTGATGGCTTCCGCCCAGTTCGGGTGCAACAGAAAGTCGTCATCCAGACAGACGAATTTATTGAATTTGGCGGATTGAGCCAAAACGTTTCTCATAGCTCCAAGCCGCCCATTGTTGGCGGCGTCTTCCATAGGGAAAGTCCGTAGCCCATCGGATGCGTTGAGATCTGAGACGCATCCAGTGACCATTATCTCGTAATAATCAGGATAAAGTTTTTGAAATCTAATTGAGTCTACTAATTTAGCAAGCTTTTCCGGCCTTTTGCCGTTAGTAATTATTCCAAAACTGAATCCTTGCGGTTTGTGTGATGTCCTTGTTCGCCCAGGAACAGTCGGAGGTAGCGCTTTTCCGAACTCACTGAGCAGGTCCATCCGGGTCGATAGTGTCAGAATCTCCAGCCTGTGTATTGCGGCAATATTATCCTGCATTTCGTTTCGCAGAATTTCTATTTCCTGTTTTACGAGATCAAAATCTGTGTCAAGGTCTAGAACACATGGGGGCGGGGCCACCATACCAGCGCCGATGTCGCTGGAACTGGAGTTGACGATTCTGAGAGCCTCCATATCCCGTTTCAACACTTCCACTTCTTGCTTCAGGGCAATTATTTCATCCGATCCATTTCCGGATCGCACATTATTTATTAAGGATCTCAGTTTATTTAAGAGACTCTTTCCCGACATCTTTTTCCTCCGAATTCTAACTGTCAAGAAATACAAACACGTCTATTAACTAGCGCCAAAGACCATCGCGCCAATGGCTTGTTCTTTACAAAAGTAGCCTGACAACAAAGGGGCAGACTTATACAGGCTACCCATCCGCTAGATCAATCTTTCGAATCATAAGAAGTAACATAAAGAAATTCAAGAAATAATTCGACACTACATCAATTATGACTCCATCGTCCCTGTATCTTTTAAGATGCGTTCCAGCAGCGCCGTTTTTTCCTTGCTATCAAGTCGGTATTTTCCGGCGAATGTCTCCAAGGTCTTAAGAGCCAAAGACCCTGCAGTGTCAGCCACACTAGGCAGTTGGAACTCCCAGTATAGCGAACGCAACTCAATAATTTCCCGGTCGGTCAAAGATGGATTAGACGCTCTTAAGTTTCTGTCACTGATCCATATCGCAGATTGCAACTGATCGTCATAATTCTTGACTGACGCTTGAGGACCCTTGCTATCGACTCTATATTGGTAAAGGAATTCCGGTATGATATGAGTATTGTCTTTTCTTGAGATGCGGGACCACAAATCGTAGTCTTGAGCGAATCTTAGCCGACTGTCATACATTCCTGCCCCTATCACTGACTCTTTTCTGAACATCATGGTTCCATGGCCGTAATTGTTATGAAATTGCAATCTCCAGAGCCTGTAAATGGGATCTGTAATCAAGAATTTTTTCTCAATTGTATTCTTACTTTCATCCATGATTTCAAAGAACGTTCCGATGAGATCAATGCTGTGGGTTCTCGAAATGATATCAAACTGCTGTTGCAATCTATCGGGGAGGCTTATATCGTCTGCGTCCATTCTTGCTACATAATCACATCCGGCAAGACTAATACCCCTGTTAAGAGATTTGGTGAGTCCCACATTCTCCTGTCGAATTATCCTCACCCTATCGTCTCTGTAATCAAGAATTTGTTCCACTATTGGTTCTGTAGAGCCGTCATCCAATATGAGAAACTCAAAATCACTAAAAGTTTGTTTCAAAATGCTTTCAATCGCGGGTCCCAGATGACCAGAACCGTTGAAAACCGACATAAGTACTGTGACTTTTGGATGAAACATCTACTGATTATGGGCAGGGAATTACTTCAGCCCAGATCTCACTCCACCGGCACTCTTGATGAGTAATTTTTAGCCTTGCCGCCGCCATTTCCTGGGAGAAGCTCTCTAGGGTGTATTCAGTGCAATGAGTTGTATCCAGACGATAGTCCACGCCTAGCTCCTCCTTCAATGGGACGCGCCAGTCTCGCTCGTAAACCGGCACACGAAGTAAGATACGGGATGGCCTGATAGATTTAACCATGGCTTTCAGGAATTCCGGCCGATGTGGAAGGTGCTCCAGAAACGTTTGACAAGACAACCACTTCGAATGATTCGTCCATTTTGGTGGTTAGAATATCGGCTTGCACGTAATTAATATTCGGATGCGCGAATCGGGCTTTTGCGATCTCTATGTTCCGCTCTTCCAGGTCTACCCCAACTACTAACGCTCCAGCTTTTTCAGCTATGTCAAAGCTCAGAAAGCCGATGCCACATCCAACGTCAAGAACACGTTCATCTCGTTTTATCCGCTTTATGAAGAAATCATGATATTTGGTATGCCTGTGCTTGGTATGCGTGCCTCCGTCATAGGCTACGGACAACTCTCCCATCAGAGGATACAAATCAGAGTCCAATTGAAACAGAAATTTCAAACCATCTGCCGGGGACATAGACTTGGTTCTTTGGCCGACAACACGCAAGACTAGATCCTTAAGGACTTCATCGGTCAACACTTGCATTCGCCTAGCCAAGTCATCAACTTCAATGAGTCGATGCATTCCGATGTGTCTCCTTTATAAGAGAAAGTTCTAACTTAGCTATGGTATCGAGAGAACAATTTCTTTGTACAAATTCTGAGGCGTTTCGAGCCATTGTTTCTGCGCGAGCTTTGTCAGCCAGAACCTTGGTTACGGCGTTCCGAATGCTAACAGCGTCCGTGCCGCAAAGCAGACCATTCTGACCATCTGTAATAATTTCCCTGATGCCCGGAGAATCACATCCTATTACCGACGCAGCGCAAGCCATAGCTTCAATCAGCGATTTTGGATGACCTTCATAGAGTGATGGCAGAATAAAGGCTTGAGCCCGGTTAATATATTCGGGAAGTTCCGAATTTCGGACTCCTCCTTCCCAATCGATCATTTTTCCCATATGGGCGTATTTCTCCTGAAGCCTGGGTCGAAGCCTCCCCTCACCGACAACAATTAGCCTGACATTTAATGGTAGTATCGCTTCAAAAAGGGCTTCGAGATTTTTTTCAGGAGCTATGCGCCCTACGAAAATAAGTGTGTTAGGCTCTTTTGCAATACTCAGTGGCCTAAAGACATCAGTGTCAACATAATTGGGCACGACGTTCAACTTGTTTTCAGCCCACGGAAGTCTTAATAAAACATCTTTTGCCATTTCATGTGTTGTAACAAAAATGCTGTCGGCGCCGTCGAACACTCTGGCTTCAACCCTCAGAGCTTCCTTTGTAATCGGAGAATCAGGACCATGCTCCCTGAGGCAATTCTTGGACCACATGTAACCACACCGAGCAATAAACGGTTTCCCAAATTCCTTTGCGATGGCCAGGGCCAACTCGGCGCCGTACATCTGGTTGGTTTTAATTATATCAAATTCCTCAAACTGATCCTTGTGGATCTCGTGTAGATGCGATTCATAGTCCTCAAGGCCAAGATTGCCTTCATTACACAAGATCCTGATTCCACCCAACCGGTCTGCGTAACTCAAATCCCTCGCGTCTCCATAGGTTACGAAGGTGACACTATTCATATCCTCGATCATTCGTCGATAAACAGCGACTTCTCGATCCAGGTTTCCCACCATGTCCCATGTTTTCAGCGATACCCCTCTGGTAAAGAACAGACCAATCCGGAGGTTCATGAAGCAATTTCTCTTGCTATACTCAAGTATTTGGAAGCCACTTCATTCAATCGAGACACTGTAATCAGGCTCTGAAACATTTCATAGTTATCGGCCATATTCTCAAGTTGCTCCAATAGCTCGTCCTCGGTACGAAACGAGAGACCTCCAGCTGACACCAATTCAGGATGTCCGCCATCCTCATAATATAATGAAGGAAGACCGCAGGACAGCGCTTCAATAAGAGCGTTGGAACAGGGGTCGTTCTTGCTGGCCGTAATATAAATATCGTGATTCCTGAGCAATTCAGCCAGTTCTTGTGACGGAACGGCCGGTATGTGTCTTATATGCTCAAACTTCTCTGAAACGTTACCAACAAAAGAGTAGTCGAAACGATCCCAATCCAGATTATCTTCGATCCACTTATAAACGGGTCCACCTTTTCGCGGATTGTTTGACCAACTTGTAGAAATAAGTCGAACTTTTCGGTACCGATCAAACTTGACACGCCCAGTAGGATTGAAGATTTCGTCATCCACGGCATTGCGAATAATCGTGGGACTGACCGGTTTGTAACCCATATCCACTATTCGCTGGAACGTCCATGCAGATTGAAGGACAGTAGCTGAGGCGAATTTTTGATTCAGGTTAAAGCATTGTTCATCTTTTTCACGATCATACCCCCTGATCAGGTGAATGGGTCCATCTATCCTATGAACCACATTCAAGCGATGACTCTTGCTGAATTCAAGAAACCGCTCGACGTCAAAATGAACTGAATTTAGAATATATGCGTCAATAGATTCATGCAGCTCATTTTCCCGGACGTCAACACCAAGCCCCAACAAAGCTTTCTTGAGAGCCATCATGAACTGGTTGCCGCCACCATACGGGGGCTCATAGAAGCTATGCCAGAGGCAAATTGTGAATTTCCTTTCAGCATTCGAGGTTGACTCTTTTTGGCTGATAAATGGATTGGGGGTCTTGATCGGTATGACCCTTTCAGTCGAAGCATCGGTCTTTCCCATAGAAATAGCTATCTGATTGTATATGCTTCTCAAAATTGGAGACGACGACGTTGGGGAGTGTTTGTCCAGAACCCTCTCATACAACCCATCGACAAATTGAGACAGATGGTTTTCTTCAATATCACGTTCTATGATGTCTGAAGCTTCCAGTGGGTTGTCGAAAATACAGGACGGCTCAAGAACGTCTGCGGCCAAACCAACCCTGGAGCTTAATATTTTAGTTTTCGAAGCGCCGGCCTCGAGAATGGAGTGAGGACCTCCTTCCGATCGGCTGCTAACCACATACAAATCAACCAGATTATAAAGGACGTTAAGATCATCTCGTGAAAGGGAATTGATCTGAATATCGTCCGTCCCGATTTCGTTCCCCACATACGTGAATGGAATATCTCTTGATCGAAGCTGTTTTATGAGCCAGTGCCGTCTCGGACCCGCAAGCAAGGCATGGATTGGTGATCCCCTGTGTTTTAGACGGGTCAGGATTTCCAAAAGAATGTCCGGGCCCTTCACCAGCTTTGGCTTAGCCAGATCCTGTCCCTCCGTATCTCGCTGGAATGAACCAATAATGTAAGAGTTTGAAGGAATACCATAATCACTCTTTAGCTGCGCCAATTCGCTATCATTTTTGGACAACGGTCTGAAAACGCTCGTATCAATTGCGTATGGGACCAGTTCACTCCTGATCCCGATCGATTCCAATTGGCTTCTTGCTTGAGAGTTCCTCGCAATCCAAGTGGAAATCATCGGAACGGCATGACGGTGCCGAGGTAGAGTGAAGTAGCGAAACGGTTCCCCGGGAACGTGGCAGACTATCCACTTCCCTTTCAATTTGTCGGGGGGCAAAAGATTGAGATGTTCCCACCAGGCCAGATGGACGACTTCACTCTCTTCCAGGTCAACGAAATCCACTATCCCTTCCAAAGCGAGCGCAGTCAGTCTCAGGTCCTCGTCAATTGCCCAGCCAATGCCATCTCCACCAGTAAGAAACACTTTTAGTTTTTTCAAAGCTTGCATGCTCTTACTCCAAATCCTGTAGTATAATTCATTGAATCCTTTCTCACACCTTGATTGCGCCGGATATCCAGCGTGATAGCCTTACGTTTAAGCATACCAAGAACACGGCCTATGACATTAAGACTCATGGCCCGTTCCCTTCCCCATTCTCTCGTTTGGGAATATACCCAGTGCCGACTCATGTCAGCCATGACACTCCAAAAACCACCATGAAATTCGACAATGATATCACAAAACCCACATGACTCAAGGACTTCCTTCCAGTAGAAGTTTGTGTATCTGCCGTAATCGCTTGGATCCCCATGTATAGGAAAGTTGAATGGTGAGCAAATCACTACAACTCCCCGTCTCTTGAGCACATAATGAATTTCTCTTATGACAGACACAGGATCCGGTACGTGTTCAAGAAGCTCCGAACAAATCACATAGTCGAAACTTTCTTCTCTAAAAGGCAGTTTGGAGGCGTCAGTCCCAACGTGAGGATTCTTGGCCAGAGACAGGTTTGCGTAAGTGACATCCAACCCAAATCGTTCTATGTCAAACTGTCCCCTTTTTCCAGTACGAGTACCACCAAGATCGAGTGTGCTTGAACCGGCTTTGAGTGATAACGCCTGCCTCAAATGAAACTCGTCGACATAATAGCGCCGAAGGGAATAGGAAATGTCGCGAGATTTTTCAATGCTTATGGATCGATTCATATCTTATGGACGGAAACTGTCAGAACAAGTTCAAGTCTTGGGATCGACCGGAGGACCGGGTTCAGACATTCTAAACTGTTAGCAGTGAATTGTGAATGACGTCGAGCCATTTTTCCACGTTCACACCGGCTTTGTGTTCGCCAGTTGATCTGCGGACACCACGGCCCAAGTGTAAAAAGATAACGTTCCCTTCATCGTCAAAAGACCGATCTATTCGCAAACCCTTCAACGGGGAAGAATCTGGAATTTCATCATCGAGCTCAGGTGACCACAAGGTGTTGTTGCACGAGAAGACTCCGTAACCGGCTTCTCGGAGCCTTACTGTCACATTATCCCCGACATCCAGTCGAGGAAGATCGGGGAAAAAACTTAGCCCCAGATCTTTGAATACTTTGAAATCCACCATGTACCCCAGAACGTGAAGCACGCCTTCGGGTGTGCGGGATTTGTCCATACGTACCCCTGAAGCCTTCACCTGATTGTCGATCTTGGATCTAAGAAATGTCAACCATCCAAGGTGGCAGGGACAGGTATCCATGTGCATCAACATCAAATACCTTGTCGATGGATCTATAAGTCTTATCCCGATCTCGAGGCCGATGGCGTTGGCGTAACTACCCCAGTTCTTCTGATCTTGCTTCTTCTGAACCCCTGCGAAAGAGTTACAGGCATCTGGAGGAACTGGTTCAACGCGATTCAAGGCAACATTAACATCATCTCGATCCAGTAGTCGTTTCAGGTTTTCTCTGGGAGAATTGTTGTCAATTACCCAGACTTCATGCTCTTCCGGTGTGAAGTGTCTCACGCCATCAAGACAGGCATTGAGCAATTCCGTTCCCATACCATTCACAACGTGAGAAACAATTATTATTCTAGGCGCTTCCGCACGCTGAACTACTCTTTGGATCACCTCAAGGTTGTATACCTTAGAGTCAATAGTCAATTCAACATGTTTAGCAGCTCCATCCATTACTTATCCCTCGACATGGTTGGGCTACCAGCGGGCTTGATACCCGTAACCATTATACTGTCACACCAATCGACTCTAAATTCCTGGCAAACGGTTTCGACTATCCATCGTTTAAGAGGGTCATCCGTCAGCGGAAATTTGTTGTACCTGGCTACATTTTCTATTTCAAACCCGACATGTTTGAGGAGGCTATACAGATCATTCGCCACCCAGGGTGTAATATGTGAAATGTCTCGCTGACGAACCGGATGAGCGGCATTGGGCACAGTCGCTATGAATCTGCCGTTCTCCGCCAGCCTTGAAAAAGTCATTGAGGCTACATTTACCGCATCCGGAACTTCAAGGTGTTCCAGGACCTGATTTGCAATCACCAAATCAAAAAACAAATCATCAGGCATGTCAGAAAAAGAACGAAAATCAAAGATTCCATCCGGGTCAGTGTCGAGACAATAATAAAACGGTGTAACAGTCTTGATTGATTTCTCCAAAGGCTTGTGCGCTCCGGCCCCGATGTCGAGAACCCTTGAGCCAGGGCACAAGAAAGCGGTGATTTCTTCCTGCGGAGAAACAATCCGGAACCCCTGCACAGCGCCAAACCTTTTAAAACATTCCGAGCGCCACTTCATAAGCCGGTTCCAGGAATGCGCCAGCGAATCAGTCATGGCTACGTTCCTGCGGATTGTCCCTCGGACACGACTGATCAGACCGACTACAGTCACGCCCTTCATCAAAGGGTATTAGTCGCCAGTCAACCTTCCCGCGGACAATGCCTCGCGATCTTTCGGGCCCTACTACAGAGAAAGTTACTATTCCGGCAATTCTTTCAAGGGTCTCGAAGGAAGCTGCGTCCCTGGTAGCGAAATGAGCCTCGTACGCCCCAGTGGATAAATTATTTTCAGGGTACCACGCTTTGAGAATGTAGTGATTCTTTGGTCCTGGTCCTGTCAGGCCATCCTCTTTTGAGACGTTCCACTTGCATAATATTCCCGCAGCGTTAAGAATACCCAGAGAAAACATTGGGTGCTCAAGGTCCCGGTTGATCTGAAGATCAACCTCAATTCCAAAAGGGCGCCCTGCATGGAGTTCGTTCAAAGTGTCTCCATTTTCATCAAACATCCGTGCCCCAAAGATGTTGACGTCTTCGCTTGAGATACGACTTCTAACTCTGTGTTCCAGGCGCTTTTGTTCCGAACGGAACACCAGGGTCTCATACGCGTTTATCGCATGCAGAGCTGTACCGTCAGATATAATCGACCCCTGTTCCAGTAGTATTCCGCGCTTTGCCACAAATTGAAGTGTTTCGAGGCTGTGGCTTACCAATAGTATGGTTGCGCCGCTTTCACGCATTTCTTTTACTCGCGCAAAACTCTTATTCTGGAATTTCAGGTCCCCAACAGCAAATGTTTCATCGATCAGCACGACATCGCTCTTTATGTTCACAGCAACACCGAATCCCAGTCGACTCAGCATACCACTCGAATACATTCGGACTGGTTCGTCAAACCATTCGCCAAGTTCGGTGAAATCTTCGACTTCAGGCAGGATGCGTTCGATTTCCGTTTTAGACAGCCCCATTACAGCGCCCAGGAGCCGGACGTTTTCCCTTCCTGTCAGTTCAGTATGAAGCCCCGCGTTGAGTTCAATCATGGGAAAAATCCGGCCAAATATTTCGACCCTACCTTTAGTGGGGGCTGTGACACCTGCCAGCACCTTTAGTAGAGTGCTTTTCCCGGCGCCGTTTCGCCCGACAATCCCCAGGGTCTCTCCCCTGCGGACCTCAAGATTCACGTCTTTCAAGGCCCAACGATCTTCCTGGTAACCACGACTCCTCCTCTTGATCAGATTCAACCCTTTTTGGACGAACCTAGGCACAGGCAGACCGTATCGTTTCCATAATCCGGTTATTTTTATCGTTACATCGCTAGACATGCGAAAACTCTACAATACATCGGCAAAATAGTCCGAAAGTTTTCGGAATAACGGCCAGGACAAACCCATTATCACAACCATCATTACGGCGGAAAGGACCATTGGCTGCAGTTCCGGAGACTGGCCCTTAATAAGTACGGAACGAAAACCTTCTATTATTCCGACCATTGGATTCAACATATAAAATGAGCGCCAACTTTCCGGAACGCTGCTAAGAGGATAGATTACCGGGGTAATAAACAACCATGCCTGAGTAAGGAACGGAGTCGCAAAAATGAAATCTTTCCGGAATGTCCCCAGACCAGCTATCAGTATTCCTATTGCAAAGGAGGTCCCTACCATCAAAACGAGCAAAACCGGAATCCACAGGATTACCAGGCCTATTGATACCTTGTACCATATTAATAACAGAGCCAATATGATCGAGGACATTGCAAAATCGAAAAGAGTAGCGAAAACAGCGGCGAGAGGAAAAACTTCGCGCGGCATTGATATTTTTTTTATGATCTCAGCGTTTTGGATAATACTTGGTCCACAAGCAGCTATAGCGTTGGTAAAAAAAGTCCATGGCACCAGTCCGGTGTAGCTGAACAGAATGTAAGGCACGCCGTCACTAGGAATGTCTACAAACCCTCTTAACATGTTAAAAAGGAGCATCAGGACCAGTGGTTGGATAAATGCCCACCACATTCCCAGAGATGATCGCCTGTAGCGACTGGTCACGTCCCGCACTACCAAAGCTCGCAAGAGAGTGGCAAATTGACTGAATCTCTGTCCCGTCGCTGATACGTTTATATAAACCCCAGGTTGGTATGAAGTCGTTCCCGGCAAATGGTTACTCCGTCTTTTTCACATAAAAACAGGACTCGAAGTTGTTACTACGAGCCCTCTGTAAGTTGGTCCTAGTTCGTGGTGACTCAAGCAGGATTTGCCTCTTGGGTCCTTTTAAATCTGACAAATTCCATTACTCATACAGTGTCAATAATATCACTCTTTGTCAATTTCAGTTTCAACTTCTTCCGCCTCAGCTTCCCGCTGTCGTTTTTTCTCTATGAGTCCAAGGATAAAAATGCCTGTTTCATAAAATATCAACAGCGGTATAGCCATAAGAGACTGATTTATGACATCCGGAGTTGGAGTCAAGATAGCTCCTATAATGAAGGCCAATACAATGAAGTATCGCCGGCCTTTCTTCAAGAAGGCGCTGTCCACTACTCCCAGTAATCCCAAAAACACTATAATTATTGGGGTCTCAAAAACCAAACCGAACGACAGCATCAGAACCATCACCAGGGAAACATATTCCTTGATTGCGATCATAGGTTTGAGTTCTGCGGTCGAATAACCCAGGAAAAATTTGAACGCGGCCGGGAATACGATAAAATAAGCGAACGCCGCTCCCAAAAAGAACAGACAGGTCGCCGCAAAAACAAAAGGAACGGCAAGCTTGCGCTCTTTTTCAAGTAGACCCGGAGCTATAAACAGCCAGATCTGGTACAGTATGAATGGTAAGGCCACAAACAGGGCGGTTATAAAATCAACTTTTAGATAAACAAAGAAGGGATCTGGCAAACTGGTAAAAACCAAAGATGAGTCTTTGGGTAAGAGCTTTATTACTGGAGCCGCCCAGAAGCTGAAAAGCGTTTCAGAAAAGGCCAGGCAAACGAGGAAAATTACGCCTATTCCTATGACGCCTCGAATAATTCTCTTCCTCAGTTCTTCAAGATGATCGAAAAACGACATTCTTGTTTCGTCTTCGCTCACTGCCGTCCTTTCCTGGTGTAATCTAGGTAAAAAGCAAGATTGGGCTTAGAGGGCAGACTTCCCGTTTCAGACAAATGACTGGAGCCGAGGATGGGAGTTGAACCCACGGCCTGATGATTACGAATCCCAAAACACAACGAATACAACCGATAATATCAAACCACCTGTACGCTCTATTTCTAGCCGTTAGACGATTAACCAAAAGATTGCAAGAAATTCTAACCTACAAATTCATAGGTAAATCATACATCTTTACCGAGTCTCTTTTCAGAAAATACAATGAAATAAATGGATCGTCAAGTTTCAAGCCTGTTGATAGGTCACCCTGATGCCCCGCTTTGAAATCTCAGACAGGGACGTTCTTGGTTTTGCTATCCGCAGTGAGCCTCTCTAGCGGCATTATTCCTGATAATTATCAAAAACAAGGGCTTGTCCTCAGCTAAGTTGAAAGAAATGGATACCAATGTTTAGATCAAAGACAGGATGGGGTATCCGGATGGCAAAGGTAAAGATTTCGTACGGCCCGTACCTGGAGGAATTTCGGGAGTATGCCGTTAAATTGGTGACCGAAGGTAGTATTTCGGCTGGCAGAGCGACAGAACGTCTTTCAACGACCAAGCTTACGAGAGAATATTGATGAAATCGGCAGGTCTCAACGTCCGGCAGGCGAGAGGGAAGTGGAGTTGGCTGGTGTCAAGCGGGAGTTATAGTCCGTAAAGATGGAGCGGAACATAATAAAAAAAGCGGCAGTGAACTTTGCCAAGAAGTGGCTGAACGATACGCGGTAATTAACGCATGCGACGGACCTATCAGATGATTGTTGTAAGAAGTCGTTCGTGATTTCTTTATGAAACTATAGGAGGTCAGCGCAGGGCTATTATGGAGAAGATGTTGAATGAGTTATTGCTGGCGGGAATCCTACAATTATATCCTAATCCTTATGGAGTTATCGGCTTGTCAACAAACATCCTCATCCACATTTCGATGCAAATCAGCGCTAAAATGGAATACGCTGCCTCGATATGCCCCGCCTTATCCAAATTTATCAGGCGCCTAACCCCTTTTGGGTCAAAAATCCCGCGATATCTAATGCTCTCATTTCCCAGGGTACTCATTGATCAACACAGACATCTCGTTTTTGATCCATCCACGTAAAGGCACACCAAACCCAGTCTTAGGGCGATTAACAACTTCTGAAGGTAAATCAGCCGCCATCGCTTTCTTGAGCACATATTTCCCGATTCGTCCACGTTGTTTCATGTTTGGCGGTAACCCAGCCGCTAAAGCCACAAGATCACGGTCTAGGAATGGCACACGTGTTTCAACTCCAACCGACATGCTTGCCTTATCAGTATAATTAAGATTGTGATCGATAAGGAAATGCTTTTGGTCCAGGTAGAGCATACGATGCAGGTCAGGAACTTCGGGCGCAAGTTCATCCAGGGATTTCATCAAGGGGGCCGAGAATGGTTCATCAGCCAGGTGCTCTCTCATCCATTCCCCGTAAAGCATGTTTTCATGAGATGGGTCAATCCAGTGAAAGTACCCGGCAATACGGTCATTCCCATTCATGGCCCCAGACTGAAGGAATTTGTTCAATCTCCTCAATAACGGAATTTGCAATGGCGCCTTTGCGATAATATCGTACAAAAATAGTCTTGTTCCAGCCGGAAGTTTTGCCCAGTAATGTTGAAGCATGACTGCAAGGTGCCTGCGGTACCCACCAAAAATATCGTCAGCGCCCGCCCCCGATAACAATACTTTAATGTTGCGCTCGCGAGCCAATGAGGCTATGAGCATAACATTGATGGCGGCAGGGTCAGCTTGAGGCTCATCAAGGTGGTAGATCATCTTCTCCAGATTTTGTATTCTGTCCTGATGAACTGCCATTATGTGTAGTTCCACCCCCAAATGGCTAGCGACGCTTTTCGCATACGGCAAATCTGAAGCAAAACCTTCATCGGAGCGTCCGGTGTCGATAGTGAAACATTGCAGTTTTTGTCCTGCAGAACAGTACTTACGAGCAACAGCGCAGATGGAACTGGAGTCCAGCCCCCCGGAGAGAAATGCCCCAACAGGCACGTCAGCGACCATTTGCCGTTCGACGGCTACTTCGAAACTCCGACGCACCTGAGTCACAGCCTCATGAAAGGGCATCCTTTCATCGCCACTGGTAACAGGAATTTTGTAGAAGCGGCCGTGTTTAACAATTTTGCCAGCCTTTACAATCAGCGTGGCCCCGGGCTCCAGCTTCTTAACTTTGGCCAGCATGGTGTGCGGAGCGGGGGCCCACAAGTATGACAAGTAGTAGCGTATTGCCTTCGGGTCAATGTCACGGGTGACGGAGGGTTCGAGTAACAAGGCTTTGAGCTCACTTGCAAAGAGAAATCCCTTCGGAGTATGGGTGTAATATAATGGCTTTACGCCAAAACCATCTCTAACAACAAATAAGCTTTCGTCGCGGGAGTCATGGATTGTGAACGCAAAGATTCCATTCAGGTTCCTGAGCATATCGTAACCATCACGAAGGTACAGATTCAAGAGGACTTCAGTGTCAGTTTGACTGTGGAAGCTGAAACCATCCTTGGACAAACTCTTTCTCAGTTCATGATAGTTGTATATCTCACCATTAAATGCAATTGCGCATGTGTTTGTTATGTCCCGCATGGGCTGATGTCCTAATGTTGAAAGATCGATTATGGACAGACGCCGATGAGCCAAGCCAGTGCCTGATTCGGGATTGTAATAAACGCCTGAGTCATCGGGGCCACGATACGCCATTATGGCATTCATCCGGTCCAGTAAATCGCTATCAAATTGGCCCTGGAATCCTCCGATACCACACATTTATATCACCACCTATTCCCAACTCTGGGAAAGCATGAGTTCATTTACAACCGTGGACCATTTCAAACATTCTTAGTCTAAGACCTCCCCAATCAGGGGAATGTCCATCTACTGTTTGAAGCGGCTTTAAACACTTATCTACTCTGTCGTCCAGATATCCACCTCTAATTCGAAAACGCTTGTCATTCAGCATTACCTCATAGTCGATTATATAATTAATGTTTCTAGATTTCATGTAATCAAACAGAGTGTTATTTTTTATAAATGGCAAGACTTCATCGTTCGCCAAGCCATCAATATTGATCACGTCATATCCCGAGAAGTAACTGATTATTCCTGCATTAAAGGATGCATAGTTGGCATCTGATTTTGATGCTTTCAAGAACAATCCCGCCTGCATCATTTCTGGCTGATTGGGCCATTGCAAATCAAAAATACGGACAGCGCCAAAAACAGCGCAGGAACAAAATATAGCAACTGCGGGAACAAGTATTTGCCTCCTAAACAAAAAGAATCCCAGGCCAGCTAATATTATGCTCATGGGCGCTACGAAATTTGAAGAATACCAAATTTGAAGATCCTGACTGTTGTGTCGGTAAAATAAAACGTAAAAAATAACCGTGAGTAAACAGCCCAAGGCAAAGACCAATTCTGGCAGATATTTCTTCCTCTCTTTTGTTTTTAAGAATGAGCGTAAACAATATACAACAAAGCAAACCGCACACAACGAAACTACCACTTTAACTATTTTACTCAATGACCCATAAAAAGGAACAGCTACCTGCTTTGCCAGATACAATGGGGCATAGATGTCGTGGCCAGTAACAGAGGACCAGTAGAATTTAGTCTGAGCGCTGGCTTGAAAAAGCTGACCGGAAATGTAGAGGTTCTGTATCAGTACAACTGCAACACCAATTACTGCGCCGGCTAATACAAAAGCGCTTCTCTTTAACCTGTTACTCTTCAAGAATGGATGACTTATTAAATATACGGAAAACATCACCCCTGGAAGCATTCCGTAGTCTGTTCTAGATAATGAACCCAGGACACCCAAGATCAAAAGAATAACCCCCTCCGCAATGGATGGGCTATTATCCATTGACAACATATAAATTGTAGCAGCCGAGAAAAACAGAACTAGCCACGACTCCATCATGGCAGTGCTTGATATTAAAGCAGACGGCCCAATGAATGGTATGATTGCAAGCAAAATTGATTTGCGTCCAAAAAGACTCGCTGCTGAACGAGAGACAAAGTAAGCTGCCAGCCCGATAAATACCGACGACAAAACCCCAACGATCAAGTACAGCTGCCGCCAGTCGATCTCTCCGAACATCGAATATATGAAAAATAAGAAATGTCCATACAAGAAATGAAAACCTGTTGCTGGAGAAGTCCCATCAAATGTCCAAAAACCATTTATTACACGGTGCTTGGCCATTTGTATGTAGTAAAAAGCATCGTCAGGTATTACAGAAATCAGCACCGAGTCTTGAGCATGATAAAAATATATAAAGCGTACAATTATCATAAAGAAAACAAATAAACCGGCAGCCATTGACGCCAGGTGATTTGATACAAATTCAGATGAACAACCAGTATTTATTGATTCTTGTTCTGAGTATTTCATTGTCTATTTTCCACACGGATTGTTTTGCGTTCCAACATGGCATTCCCATGAGTTGCTTTGGGCAATCATTAAATTAATCCCTATTGAAGAAGCTCCTTTACAGCCGCAAGGATAAAAGTAATTGAAAGAGGTTTCTGAAAGACTCTTTGCGCTCCAAACTTGGAGGCCATTTGCAGGTAGAAATGCGGTTCCAGTCTGCCACCAGCGGACATGGCGATGATCTTAACATCCTGATCTATTTTTTTTAGATCTCTGATAGCCTCAATGCCTTCTTTCTCAGGCATGATGATCTCAGTGATAACCAGATCAATTTCGCCTTCGCTGAATATTCGAACCGCTTCAAACCCGTTCGACGCCTCGACCACATCATAGCCATTTGTCTCAAAGGCCTCTCTCAACAAGAGTCGCATAGGCGCTTCATCGTCTACAACTAATATTCTAGCCAATATTCCGCCTCCCTTGAAAGGTTGGTTCAATAAGTGGATTCCTTAGGGTCTCAGCGACCCCGGAAACTTAGTTTTTGTATGTATCAGGGTTGATTGGATATTCTCCCTATGACGCGAACCCGTGAAGGGAGAGAGTCATCATTTTTGACAGGAGACGCGGATTGTCTCGTCCCAGGTGAACGGAACCATTGGAGACATTCTGTCCAGTGTTTCAAGTTGGCCAGAGAGAGGCTTGTCGTCACCATGGCACAGGGGTGACAGGGAACTGAAACCGCTATCAAATATACTGCATGGAAACTACGCCGCACTCTGAAATCCGGGCAGAGGCAGTCTTACTAATGAGGAGGGCCTGTATTCCGGCACGATGTTCATTAGAGCCTCGCGAGCGTGAAATCCATTACCAGGCTGGAACGCCGCCGCAACCCAATCGTCTATTATCTTTATGGTATTTCCTGGGTTATCGACCTCTTGCCTAAAAATCCGAATTTTCTCATGATCCGTTGGTAGACACGTTTCCCAATTGCATGACAGCTCTTCAAACAGTTTCTCACCCGGCCTTAATCCAGTAATGGTCACTCCAATTTCATGTTCGCTCTTACCTGCAAGGAATATAAGCTGCCTTGCTAGGTCTATTATTTTTACCGGGTTCCCCATATCCAGCATCATGAGCTGTCCAGAGTTTCCTATGGCCGCAGACTGCAATACCAGCGCGACGGCTTCAGGGATGCTCATGAAGTATCGGGTAACATCTTGATGAGTTACCGTAACAGGACCGCCTTTCGAAATCTGTTCCAAGAAAATAGGAATGACACTCCCCTCCGACCCCAGCACATTTCCGAACCTCACGGCCATAAACTTTGTGGGACTTATTGCGCCATAAGCCTGAGTATACAGCTCACATGCACGCTTAGACGCCCCCATAACGTTTACAGGCTCCACCGCTTTATCAGTTGATATTAGTACCGAATCTCTCCACGAACGCTTCATGACTGACGCGGACCATCGGTACTAATCCCGCCAACATTATTACGAAAACATTCGGTTGGGTTTTCTTCCTGGAGTGGAACATGCTTGTGAGCCGCGGCGTGGAGTACCAAATTCGGTCGATGTTTCTCAAAAACGCACCGTACTGAATCGTAATCCTTGCAGTCCATTAACAGAGGAATCAGCCTGATTTCTGAATTATTTCCGATCCTCTGCGCCAATTGGCGGTGAATATGAAACAAAAGGTTTTCACTCCTCTCGAGGAGTAGCAGCGAGCGTGGCCGCCGATTGAGAACCTGGCGGCATATCTCCGAGCCTATGCTGCCTCCCGCTCCAGTAACTAAAACAATCTTATTGGCTATGATTTCGTCTAAGTCACGGTAACGAATCATTACCTCTTCACGCCCAAGGATGTCTTGTATGTTAATGTCGCGAAACTCGATTATCCGCCGTGATTCCGCAATTAATTCCAGCAGCGATGGAATTGTTTTGACAGAAACTTTGAGGTGTTTAATCTTGTCATAAATGACCCGCATCTGAGCGCTAGAGGCAGAAGCGATGGCTATAAGGACAACGTCAATCTCGTTGTTAGCTGCATATTCCTTTATTTTATCAACACTTCCAAGCACCCTAACGCCCTGAATCACCAATCCTTTCTTCTCGGCGTTATCATCAAAGATGGCTTTGACTGCGTAACCCGAATTAGGGCTGCGCTCAATTTCGCGCAACACAAGGTTGGCAGAGTCTCCCGCTCCTATCAACACTGTTTTTTGCTTTGAGTGCCCATTAGAGACCACCATTGGTATGAAAAGCTCACGAACCAACCGTGCTGCGAAAATCGCTGATCCAGCCCATACAATTGTCAGATTGGTGTCAATGAAGACGACGCCCAAGGGGATACGGATTTGAGGTATGAGATAACCGATTGCCACTATCACTGGGGCGCATGTTAAAGCATATAGAATTACCCTGATTGTTGAACGTAGTCCGGTGTGCCGCCAGCTAAGAGTGTGGAATGCGAAGACATATACCCCACACTCTTTGACAATGATCACCAAGAGTATGCTAATTGGTAGGAAATCGTCGTAGGGTTGGGGGATTTCAAAATCGAACCTGAATTGATATGCTAACCACAGGGAGATAGCTGCAAATATCGCGCTTACTATGAATACCCAGTATTTAAACTTAATGTATGGCCTAAGCTTCTTGTAAGATGATAGTACTAATTGATTAGGGAATGTCATATTGGGAGTTCCTCCAGGCTACAAATTATTGGTAGTTACGGACGTCCCTGTCTGTCTCTGTATTCAATTTTTATGATGTAGGAAGTTTCCGTACCGGCCATCGTGGGTTGGCCTATGGCGATGAGGCTTTATGCTACAAACCCCTGTGTTGCGGAGCACTAGCAATGTCTAAAATGATTGAGTGTAACTCGGATATCGGAAGCTAGCCCCAAAAGGGCTTCGTTAAAAAATCCCACAGAGGCGCCGGGGGTTATTCTCCAGAATTTTGGTTTTCCTATAGTGGGAATCACCCCAAAATGCCTTCCACAACCCTGCAAACACGGTCTTGCTGTTCATCCGTCATGTGAGCAAACAAGGGGAGCGCCAAAGAAGAATGGGATACGGCCCATGTATTAGGTAATTCTCCGACGACACGGTGAGGTCTATCCCTGAACGCTTCTTGAACATGAACTGGTGGATGGAAATATTTCTTGCTCTGGATCTGTAAACTCGACAGCGCTTGATAAACCGACTCCCTGTCCGCTTTGGCTTTTGGTCCTATCACCAAAGTAAAATAGTTTCCGCTTGATCGCCGGTCAGCAGGCCATTCCTGAACAGAGCAACCAGGTAAAAGCCTTAACCTATCCCGATATGCTCCGATCAGTTTCATCCGGGCTCCGATAAGGTTTTCAGCGTTATTCAAACTTAATAGACCAACAGACGCATGGAATTCGCTCATTCGGGCTGACAGTCCATTATGAATCATTTCCTGGCCGTCGGGGCCTTTGCCATAATCTCTCATGCTTCTCAGTTTTGCGGCAAGAGCGTCATTATTTGTAGTTACGAGTCCTCCCTCTATTGCAGTGATGACCTTGGTCGGGCTAAGCGAAAAGACCTCACATTGGCCGAACGCTCCAACAGCTTGGCCTTTGTATGTGGAGCCCAGACCCTGCGCCGAATCAAATACGAGAGGTATTTCGTGTTTGGTGGAGATGCTGGTTAACTCATCTATATCAGGCGGTAAGCCGAAAATGTTAACTGCGTATATGGCCGATGTATTAGCAGTAATGGCTTTCTTAATCTGTTCGGGGTCAATGGTGAAAGTATTTGGTAGACAATCTACGTAAACGGGAACCAGGTCATTCCAGAAAAGCGCCTGGACGGTGGCTGCAAATGTAAATGACGGGACAATTACCTCGCTTTTAGGCGGCAATCCGAGCGCCAAAAAGGCAAGCATAAGGCCGGAAGTACAATTTGAAATCGCTACAGCGTTTCGAGATGATGTGTATTCTATGGCTCTTGCTTCAAGACTCGCAACTAGCTTACCGGCTGTGACTATCCCCGAGTGATAAGAAGTATTCAGAGTCGAACAAAAAACTTCGTAATAGGGTAGAGTTGGACGAAAAACCGGTATAAATTCATTTATGGATTCCATTAGATAGAGGACCTCCTAAAAAATGTGATAAAACTGGAACGCTAGGATAGAAATGAGCGATACTGGAGAATCACTGCAATGATGACAGGCTAGACATCATGCGCTTCTCGTTTATCTGGAGAATATTGTTCACTACTGCGGTAATAAAACAGCGCTTTTTGAAGATTATCGGCACAACGCTAAGGCATGCTAAACTGAAAAGTAGACAGGAGTTGCTATTCAATAATCACAAACTAACATCTTTTTTTCTGGGAATGTCTGAAACCTTAAACTTCAAGTCAGTAACCAACCCTATACCTCCGTTCCCGCAACGTTCTGTTTCTTAGATAGCCAAAGAGATCTTGACCTATCTCAAAGGATGAGACCAAAAAGTTGTCGTGCCACCGGTGTAAATGGACTAATATAATTAGAGGTTTACGGATATTACGGGAGTCCCTCAAGGTGTTCCAGAATTGATGGTAACTCCTAAAGGTGTCTGAAGCATACAACAGAGACTGTTTTTCTTTCCATAGGTAGAATTCACCAATTAAGCCATTTTCAGCAAGTAGATCGGGATATCGTTGAATTAATTCCCAGTTCGATTTGTAATTTTTTTTAGGAAGTCCCCCTTCCCCGTGACTACAAACTGTGACAGGATTTAGACCGTCTTTGTGAAACTGATTGATTTCATGCTCGAAAAGCTTTCTAGCTTTATGGAAATTGCCCTGGCATCGATCCAGGCATTCATGATGATAACCTACCTCGTGCCCAAGTTCGGATATTTCCTTTAGAATTTCTGGATCGTAGCATCCGAATCGCGTGTGAAAGTACATTGTGCAAAAAATGCCAGCTTTGGCGAGATGTTTAGCTACTGCAACGTGGTGGCGTAAAGACCTCTCCACATCAAGGCGCAAAACAATAGCGTTGCTAGGTATCACATCAAGGGACATAACTTCTTGCAGTTGATACCACGTCCTACCTTCGCAGGCATCCAAAATAGTTCCAAGTAATTCGTTAAGAAAATACACCATCTTTTAAACTCAAAAAGAATTACACAGCTACAGGACTATAGTTCACCACGTATTCGTGATTACTGTCATTATTGGCCTCCCTATAATTTACAGAGGCTTTAATGACTGCTGCCGGATTTCCCACTGCGACAACATTCTCCGGAAGATTTCTCAGGACAACTGATCCGGCCCCTATCACGGAATTACAGCCAACGCGGAGGCCCTGAATAATTGTTGCGCCTGATCCCACATAGGTCCTGTCCTCGAGAGAGACGTTACCCGCTACGCTAACCTTGGGATTTAACCGAACGAATTTCCCCAACTGTGACTCGTGACCTATAGTACAACCAGTGTCAATGTGTGTATGTGATCCAATTTCTACGTGAACTGTGAGGATAGAACCGGCAGCGATTATGACCCCTTCCGAAATCATCGTCGTTCCCGACATGATCACTGATGGATGGATAAGTTCTGGAAAAAACAGATTTAGAGGGCTGAGACGCTCAACCAGCAATGCACGTTGGTTGGAATCCCCGATAGCAATGGCCACAGCGTGATGGAAAGGCAATCGCTGTAGCACGCTTGGGGAGCTTATAGCTAAGTGACCATTGAATTTTTGGCCCCACTTCTTTGCGTCATCATCAATGAACCCAACCAATTGCCATGTCGGCTTAACCCGGTTGATGTCTTCGATCAGCCAAGCTACCTCCATACCAAAACCGCCAGCGCCATAAATTAGAATGTCTTGCATGATCAATTAATCGTTTCTAAGGTGTCCACGAAAGGCGTCCACTGTAGCTCTACCTTGCTGATTGATACCTTCCCGTTTGAGAACCATTGAAATGGTCAGAAAAATAATTCTTGCATCTAATACTAATGACCAATTATCCACATACCAAACATCCAGTTCAAATTTTCGCTCCCACGTCAGAGCATTACGACCGTTCACTTGAGCCCATCCAGTAATGCCTGGTTTAATTTCGTGTCGACGAGCCTGTTGGCGTGTGTATAGTGGCAAGTAATCCATTAATAGCGGCCTAGGGCCTACCAGACTCATGTCACCCTTGAGCACATTCCATAGTTGGGGAAATTCATCTAAACTTGTTCTGCGTAGGAACTGTCCTAGTTCAGAAATCCGACATTCATCTGGCAATAGGCATCCATTCTTGTCGCAATCACATGTCATAGTACGAAATTTATAAAATACGAATGGATTAGCATGTAGGCCGGGCCTGATTTGACGAAATATCACCGGTGAGCCCATTCTTAGCCTGATTAACAGCGCTATGAGCGCCAGTATCGGCGTCAATATAAATAACGCTGTCCCTGACACAAGAATGTCGATAACTCTCTTTAAAAAAAGATGACTGTTCACGTTATTCCTGGGAATGTTAACAAGATTCCATACTATGTTCATTCTCTGTAACCACACCCCAATGAGCATCATGTCCAATGAGACCCAAGCAATTGTTTAACTCTGAGACTGAGTCTGTTACTTAATAGCAATCTCAGTTCGCGATAAGTGACACATCGTTCTCGTCCGAAGCGAAAACTATTTGACCCGCATGTTTCACCTCAATCGCCCTCCGTGATGCGTAGCCGGAGGCAATCCGGCGCATCCGGCGAAAAAAGTGGATTCCAGATCCGCTTGAGCTTTAAGAGGAATTTGTTCTGTCGTGGAATGAGCAGATAGCCCAATTTGTTTCGACCTGGAAACCTTGATGGAACATCTTTTTGAGACGGCGTACCACTAATTAAATTCCGACTCCGGAATTCCGATCGAAAGATATCGGGAGTAACTGTGTTTGGGTCTTAAATGACGATGTGGGAGTTGTCCGAATGAAAAGACATGCTTCTGCCTCTCGGCTAGCATATAACTAGCTGATATTAATTGCTATTTATGATGGGGGATGTTTGTTGTCGCTTCTTATCAATTAGCGCCAGATGCGCTTCGCGCCAATAAATTAAAAATTCATAAAACAGCAATTAAAACTAAAATTGAACTGAACCCAATATCAATTATTTCAAAACCTAAATATTACCAATTCCCTATTAAACCGTGAATGGCCAGACTACCATGCTCAGGTTTCGAAAAAACTGTAGACCACTATGTGGACGTTGTCCGAATGAAAAGACATGCTTCCCCTGTTCAGCCAACGTGTAACAGCCTGATATCCCAACCTTTTTATTATTTCAAGACAACTATGATTTGTTTTTGTCACTCAGCGTGACACTCGCTTCAATTAACAAATTTAAAATTGACGGAAACGAGTTTAAAAATACCAATTAATCAAATTTCGAAATTACCAATTATCTTCAGCATTAATTACGGGTTTTACGTTCTCCCAAAAACAAATAACATTTTATCATTATTAAGTGCATTATGCTAACTAAACTATCTAATTATACTTAGGTTAAGTGATCATTCTCAGGATGTCAAGTAGAAAATCCTGAATTTGTGGGCAGCAAATAAAATGTCATCAATTATAGCACGTAATACGTCCGGTTAAATGGATCACCATTATACGACGGCGACTCTTTTCAAAGTAGCTTGGAATAACCGAGCTTGATCATTACGATTGAAATTTTTGACCACATATTCTCGTGCGGCTTTTCCCATACGATGGCTAAGAGCAGGATGCTCGTGAAGTTTCATGATCGCTGCGGCAAGTTCCTCATCGTTCCCAGGAGTTACGGTTATCCCACCACCAGCCTTTTGAATCACTTCTCTAATGACTCCGTCAATCGCCAATACAGTTGGCTTTCTCGCCGCCATATAATCAAAAACCTTGTTGGGATAGGTAGTCGTGAACATCGGGATGTTCTTTAATGTGGCCACGCAGACATTGGAAGCGGCTAGAGCTTCGGCAACCTCGGACTTACTCAAAACTCCCAGGAATAGGACGTTTTGAATGCCGTCTTTGCTTATAAGTGTCTCAAGCCTTTTTTTCTCAATACCGTTACCGATCAGCAGAAATCGAATATCACGATGATTGATTAGTCTTTGCGACGCCCTGAAAATAGTGTCGATATCATTTGCCTTGCCGAGGGCGCCCGCATAGGTCACAAGGAATGAGTCATTTAATCCGTGTTTCTCACGGAAGTGTCTGCCATCGACCTTGGAATCGAACATTTCTGGATCGACACCATTTGAAACAAGGGTGATTTTTATTTCGGGCACGCCCTGACCGATCAGATACTTTTTGTACGCTGGTGAGTTAACCATAATGTGCTTGGCACGTTTGTACAGGAACAGTTCCAGCCACTTGAATATCTTGATGAGCGCCCTGTTTTTCAACAGCCCCATATCGACAAGGAATTCGGGCCAAAGATCTCTGATTTCCAACAGAAACGGTTTCCGCTTTAGCGCTGCAACCATCCACGCTGAGACAGCCTGGAAAATAGGTGGTGAGGTTCCCATAACCACGTCTATATCCTTGCAGCGTAAGGCTTCGAAAAATGATGACACCATAAAACTCAGGAGAGAAATGACTCGGCCCAAACGACCCTGGTGAAGAGCGTGATGAGTGTAAGCGTGTATTATACTCAGCCCACCGTTTTTATGACCAGATGAAGACCCAAGACTCGGATCTATCTTGTCCCCTGTAAGGTAACTCCTGTCACTTGTTACGACAACAAGACTATTGCCATTAGCCACAAATCTCGTAGCAAATTCGTAATGTCTTGTTCCCCCACCATCTTTAGGGGTTGCGAAAGCTTGGTGAATCAACAGAACTTTCATTTGCGACGCTCCAGAATATCGTGAGGAATCTTACCTCAGATTTTTGCGCAGGACAGCATAATGAGAGGATTAGAGACTTCAAATAGTGATTCACACTTCTCTGTCCGCGCTTTGAGATTGAATGCTCATTAACGAGGTTAGAAATGGCCTTGTCCTAAAATAAAAATATTGACAGGCAATTTTCCTCGTCATGTAAATTTTGGGATCAGCAACAGTTGCTGGTTCGGATTGATTTTTTTCGTGGTTTACCATTTTCCCTTTGTTTGTGCGGAGCCACTGCAAGGCCCAATGAGACGAGATAGAGCGTGACATGATCTGAACGAAGTTTCCCGTCTGGTGAAATATCAATTGACGGGAATCCATCTCGTCCCGGAAGGCGCCCATTACAATTGTCGTAAGGCCGAATCTTCGCATTAATTGATTGTGGTACTAATTATTTTACGGCCGTCCGTTCGATGGGTTCGAAGTGAGGACAACTCTCAATGCTTCTTTGCCTCATGCATACGAATTCTCAATTTGGAAATATTGGATAGCTACTGCATGGTAACCCCTCACCATGCGAGTTCTTTTTGGTAACGCGATAAACCAGGTTTTCGTGACAATTCCCGGATATGCGTGAACAGACCCAATCAAATTTCCCAGAAAACATGTCCTGTTTGGGATTATTTTAGCAATTTACATGCCATCTAGCTAACCAACGTGGGGACAAACATTTGTCTCACCTAAACTCGGTCGGTCAGATGATATACTTCATTTTTAAGGGTAAAACGGATGACAGTAAAGAATGCAACTTTTTGATTATTGATTGACAATGGAGCAGTATCGCTCAATTGATAAGCGAGTCGATAATTTGTTGTGTTAATTAGGCATGTTATACTATGTGCGCTAACGCTACCGGTAGCCCTTTAATGGAGCGGTATTGCACGTCAATCCCCAGTTTTCTAATCCATCGGCCTAATGTATGGCTCAAAGTCACCTCTTAATAGTACGCCAGCTTAAATCCCACCTTATATGCCAGCGCTAAATTCCGATACACCGGATTGCCGAGATATCCTGACCACTTGTCGCCGTAAGAAAGAAACTCGTGATGACCAGTCATCTCATGCATGATCTTCAATTGAACAATGTGCAAACGATGGTAAAAATTACTCGCGAGGCTTTTTACCCGCTGAGGCGTAAGTTCATAGTATGACCAAAAACCTGAATCATACCGATCTAGGTTCTTTACGATGGTATCGACATACGATTGAAAAAGCGTTAACGCCTCTTCCTTCTTTGTAAGCAGCCAGTAATCATAGACTCCCCACAACGCCCATATAAAACCATTAAGAATGTGAGTCGGCGGCTGCACCAGATATTCTTCTATCCAAGGTGAGCCTGTGTCGTCGCGACATACTACTCCACCATCCTGAATGGGTAGCTTCAAAGTTTCATAGACTCGATCCGCGGCATTTAGGTACTTTGAGGCGCCCGTTTCAGCAAAGGCCCTTACCAAAACCGACAGACCCTGCCCTTGAGCTAGTCCTGAGAACCATGGCGCCTTCAAGGTTCGAAAATATTCGAAGTCGAAATTGTGAGACCATAAATAAATCCCGTGCCCATTGGGCTTCAAATTGTCTAACAACCATTGGGCATTTGTCATGAACTTGTCTCTGTTAGCGGAATTGCAGGTATTTTTGAAAAGGTTGTAGTTACCCAGCGCATACTGCGATATTGCGATCGAATAATATTGTTTACTGATCGGTCCGTGGTAATCGAGTAACGGAACGCCCTTGTTGTCAAAAGGGCCGGGATACAGAGCCTTCTCTTCAAACGTCATGTAATACGGGCCAAGCTCGTCAAAACGAGCATGAGAATTGGCCATTGGTTTTTCATGCCAGAAGGTGAGGTTGCTGTTCCGGCTGAAAACGTAGGCTTTGAAAATTCTTTTCAGGTATCGGCTGTGCGAGCTGATCCTGTTAGCTAAGGTGTCTGATGTGGTCAGGACGTGTGTTGACATTGGTAATATCCGTTTGGCGCTGACGGGGCGCCATTTTTTTTAAGAGGGCGCCGCAGGGCGCCTTAAGCTATCTCAAAAGCGACGCCTTCCCTAATACTCCTTACAGCAAGGATGGACGCAATCGATACCGTACGCATTTCGTCCCACGAAATCGGCCAGTCGCCTTCAATCGTTACGGCTTGCGCAAATGCTTCAATCTCGGCTGCATGACCCTTGTCCTGGCTTCGATACTTGTGCCGCTGCGTCTTGCCGTTCCTGCACAGGATGACCTCACGAAAATCATCTATTACTGCGACAGCTCCACCACCAAACATTTCGATTCGTTCCTTGGGGAACGCCTTGTCGCCGCCAGCCAGATACGCGATGCTCGATACTGATCCATCAGCGTGGCGCAACGTGATAAAACATTGGTCGTCTGTTATATCGGGGGAGACAGGGCCGCCAACGGATTCGCCGAACACACGGACAGGCGGACTACCGACCAAATACGTAGCCAGATCAATCCCGTGACAAGCCTCTCCGATGATTCGGCCACCCCCAACTTCGAGATCCTGAGTCCAGTGTTCAGCGGGAATGTCACCTGCATTGAAGCGAACAGACACTGTCTTGGGGCTATTTATACCGCCGAAAAAATCTTTGACTCGTTGTGCGGCAGGCGAAAAACGTCGATTGAATCCCACCATAAGAATCGGTGATGGGTTTTGTCCGGATAAAGCGGCTTCAATCCCTGCCATGTCCTCTAGGTTAAGCGCCAGTGGTTTTTCGACGAATACGCTCTTACCCGCTGTAATTGCTTTGGTAACCTGCCTGGCATGCTGATCGTGCCGGGTTAGCGCAAACACAACCTTGACATCAGGGTCCGAAAATATCTGGTCTTCGTCAGTTACCGCCGCCTGGAAGCCGAGCTTTGCGCCGGTGTGGGCAGCGCTCAATCCGCCTGCTGAGCATATCAGCTTCGGATAAAATTGTGGGATCTTAGCTACAGCAGGCGCAAGCACCAACCTGGCGAAATTGCCCGCTCCAAGAAATCCATAAGCGATCTGATCCGATGGTGTTTGGGCAGATGGCCGCAATTCAACTTTGCGGCTAAGTCGATGATCAGACGAAATCTCCGGATAATTCAGCAGCACACCAAGGTAGCGTTCCGCTCCACTTTCTATTAGCTCATAAGCTTTTTCAGCTTCCTCGATTGGGAAACGATGTGAAATAAGCGGCGCCACATCCAGCCTACCAGAGCCCATAAGATCAAGAACCGCCTGAATATTACGTTGCTCGGTCCATCGGGCGTAAGCTGGAGGATAGTCATGACCCCTATCTTCATACGAATGATCATAACGACCTGGGCCATACGAACATGAAACTACGAACTCAGCTTCCTTGAAATAGAAGGGGCGGCGGTCGAGTTCCAGATTCACCAAACCAATGAGAACTACACGTCCTTTTTGACGAACGGCATTCGCAGCCAGCTCTATAGGACCTTTGGATTTTGTGGACGCTGCAATCAACACTGCGTCCGCGCCGAGCCCACGGGTAAGCTCCGAAACATCGCCCGCAGTCAAGCCCGGCCGTGCAATCTCTGCGCCCATCTTTTCCTTTGCAAGGTTACATTTGTCCGCATCCAGGTCTGTCCCAATTACTTTTACGCCTGAAGCTCTCAGGATGGCCACGGTAAGCTGGCCGATAAGTCCAAGCCCAATGACCAGCGCAGTCTCGCCAAGTGTGACCCTGGATAAACGAACTCCCTGCAATGCGATAGCCCCCAGCACACCGAGCGCCGCATGTTCAAATGGCACATTGTCAGGCGCATGAGCGCACAGATGCTTTGGGACACATACCACGCCGGCGTGAGGCCCATTGGACGCCACTCTGTCCCCGGGCTTGAACGACTGAACACCATCCCCACATGCCAGAACCACCCCGGCGGAGGAATAGCCCATAGTCATTGGCTCATCTAGCTTTTCCTGGACCTGGCTGAGTGTCTGAAAAAAGCCTTCATTTTTAAGTTTTTCGAGAACTCGCCGGACCTGGTCGGGCCGTTCCCTGGCCTTGCCGACCAGGGACTTGCGGGCAAGGTCCATCGTCATCTTTTCCGTGCCCGCGGAAATAATTGAAGCAGCGTTCGCTATCAACACATGGCTAGGCTGTACCATAGGCTCAGGGTACAGTTGCCGCGCTTAGTTTACCGTTCCGAATATTTTGGATTATTTGGCGCAAAGTTTACCTCTTGTTGTTTTTTTGTATTTCAGCGATTGCCGATCTTTTTCTAAAAACGTCTCGGGTCAAACATTCAGAGAATCACGCTTGGCTTCCGGGATATCTGAAATGACCAATCTCAGTTTTCCTGTTGAAGATCTTTCAAGGTCATCCACGTATTTGATTGATACAGTTGTTTCGGGGCCAACTCTTTTGAAACACTCAGCTAACAGAAGCTCTTCGTCAGTTTGTTTATAGTGTGGCCCGCGAACGACTCTTAATATTAATACCCCTGGCTCTCTTTGGTAAAATTGCGCTTCCCTAATATTTACAGATTTTGTGAAAACAAGGTCCATTACACCGATCCTCGCCCCATTCCTAAGTAAAACATAATCTTGCAGCCTGCCATCTAGAGTTTGGACGATTCTTCCCGGCCTCCCGCAAGAACATTTTTTTTCTGATAAGGTCACGATATCGTTGGAATCATATCGAATCAGAGGGAAAGCCGGATTTGTGAAGTTTGTGCCGACTATCCTATAGCCGTCGCTATTTTCTTGTTTAATAAATTCCACTGCGGCAAAATCTTCATCCACATGAAGGTTCCCCAGTTCACACTCTGAGACGTTCGCCACCGCCTCCTCTAGACCGTAATGTTGACGGGGCTTGACACCAAATGCCCGCGTTATCAATTCCGCCTGTTGCGGCAGCAGGTTCTCGGATCCAGTGGTCACCCAACGAACCTGGTAACCAATGTCTACCTTACGTTCTAATATGTGTGAAGCAAGCAGCGCTATCAGTGACGGAAATCCATGTATCCACGGAGGAGCTTTTCGCCTTAATTGAGAAATGTAATGATTTAGATTTGTCGGGCTCATATGATAGCCGCTGAACAATATCTGTTTGCCCGGATAATTACATCGCCAAAATGGAGGACTACTTTGTTCGGTCGGAATCACTGATCTCCCACCAAAATAAGCGCACCAAGTTCCTAACTGCAGTCCATGCCATGAACGGTACCGACTCCAGACAGCCCACTGTTCCTGAAGAGCTTCCCGTGTTGTTGCAAAGCGTAAGCCTGCGCCTGTCGTCCCGCTAGTGTGCTCAATTATTCTTTTTTGGACGGGCACTGCGTTGGATAACAGGGAAAAATGTTCGTCTTGAGCCTGTCTCTTGGTAAGTATTGGAAGATGAGACAAATCGGCCAGGCCGTTTATATCATTCGGGTGTATTTGTTGGGCATCCAATAGACGATTGTAATACGGTGAAGTATTATAAGCGTATCTAACAAACTCACGAAGTCTTGAATCTCTGAATTCCCTTATGGATTCTTCAGAAAAAAAGGCACGATCTATCGCTGTTTCAAAAAGCTGATGATAAGCTCCACCAAATCGATTTCGACGTATTCGGCATCCCTCTGCACAGACAGCGATACTTTGGAGCCAACACGGAAGATATGAATAGACCTTTTCAAGATTCATGATTCATCTAGTCCTTTTCATGTTTGTTCATCCAAAATAGAGTCTGAAAAATCAGGCCTGATCGCCACGGGGTTTTCTAAGAAAATCTTTTAGATTGGTACTTATAAATTATCTCTCCCGAAGGATCCATTTATGGATCATGTATTGGGGGAAGTAGGATAACTTTGCTTTTCTGAGACCCTCCTGCCCTAGATCCTGTTCACGGTTGATGAATTCGGCGTTTGGCCAAGCTGATGCGGTAAAATATTGATTGATGGCCGTATATATTCCGTCTATTCCCGGATTAGCTTTCTCAATATGAATAACCGCTGTGTCTGGATTTAGCATTTCGCCGAAGGAAAATGCCTGGATGTGGCCATCGATAAGAATTACGCCACCAATGAATCCTAATGCGTCAAAGTTCGTCAACGCCTCGCAAATAGCTCTATCTTCATGAGAAAGATTCTCGTTTTCGCAGCAATTTTTGATTTCGAGCCAAGTTGCCTGTAGAGACAGAGCGTCATTAATCAACTCAAAGCTGAAAGGACGGTACTCAAAATCGTAATTTTTTTTAAATCTATTCAAGTGATTTTTTTTTCGATGGTACCTGTTCCCTGACAATTTGATGAGCTTTTCCGATGAATAAACATAATCACTGTTGTCGGGGTCTTCAACTCGATCAAAACGAAAGTGGTCCACATAGGATTCCACAAAGTCATCTGTGACTCTCTCAATTACAGGAGTTAAACCATCTGATTCGAAAACCTGGCAAATGGCATTCAACGCCTCCATTTTGTCTCCCGGTCCTATAGGCTGTAAGGCTATAAACGAGCTATCGGATTTCTCCAATATTATCAAAAGGCAGTTGCAACAAATGCTCCACCTGGGATTATATTTTCTCCGCCACATAAAAAGGTTGGTAAAGGTGTATTCTGAGGCCTGCAGGAGGATCAGACCGGAAAAAATCATCGAATATCGGCTTGTCAACCAGTTCTATTTGTTTAAAATCACGTATAGAAAGCGGCATGATATCAAAATTAAATCCAATTCTTGAATTAGCTAATGAAAGCGGCATGATGTCACCATTAAATCCTATTCTTAAAGTAATTAACTGTTGTTCAACACTTGGCCTCGATTAAGAGAGGCGCCCACTACAAAGTCTGATTCCATTTCGCTATGCAATTTGTAATTTTAAGCTAATCGAAATTGATTATTTGCTGAACGCTTTCGGGATCGTCGTCTGATTTGCGCAATCCTTTGCGAGGAACTCGCTACAAGGCATTTAGGGAGCCAGGAAATTTGTTCAGAAGGCGCTTTTCCCCAACTCCGCTGTTAGATACTCTGCCAGATTCAATTCCGAATTATTTGAGGGTTGATAGACAAGCTTTGTACATTGATAGATCTTGATTCTTCCTGATCAGCGCCAACCTGCTCCGTCAATTGAAGACCAATCTGGCCAGGCGCTGTCTGGAGCCATTCGTTCCTCTCAAGCGTCCTAGAAACACAAGTCTCCCGGCAAGGCTCCGAGGTCGAGCAATTTGATGGAGCACGTTCCCAATTCGGAGAAAGCATGATTTTTTTCTGGAGGGGGGAAGACATAATACGTGGATCGAAATCGCCATAGGGCGCCCGTGGCATGTCCGGAATCCTTCCCGTAATTGTCATCTCAGTGACCTTAAAATGCACCATCCGCTCAACTTCGACTCGAAGATGCGCCCACTCACGGCCAACTTTACCATCCCGCCAAACACCGTGAACAAACATCAGGTAGAGCCAGTAAAAAGAAAATCGTAGAGGGATCAGGTCAAAATACCTGTTAAGGAATAAGCGGATTTTCCCCCGACTGCTCGGCAATTTGGACCTTTTCGCAAGATCAAGCGCTCGGACCTTCCTGATGGCTCCCATTGTGGTGTAGCGGTTTTGTTTTTCCATCCAGTGGCTTAGATCCCGGCTGTCGAGATGCTCGATGAAGCTCTCCAAATAGCCGACTTCTCCATCAATCAAAATGTGCTCATTCACAATCACATCTGAAAACTTGCACTTGCCAGTTTTCCAGAGACGTTCCAACGTTAGTATAGAATGTAGAGGCTTGCCCATGAACCATAACCGAATGGGTATGGCATAACCGCTCGCAGTATTTGATAATTGGGTGACACGGGCCATTTCCTCAACGAGCGCAGCAGTTATCCGTTCATCCGGATCCATTTTCATAGTCCACGGAGCGCTTACAGGAAAATTCTCGATTGCGAAATTCCATTGGTCGCCATAGTTGGTAAATCTGCGTTGCGCAATATTGACCCCGTGCTCTAAAGCAATATCCACTGTTCGGTCGGTGCTGCAACTATCCAATATAAATATCTCAGAAGCCCACGGCTTAACATTCTCAATAGCCTTTTCGAGATGATATTCCTCATTAAGAGTCAACATAATGACACTAATTGGTAGTTGTTTCATTGATAGCCCTTTCAAAAATGTATTGTTAGAGTTCAAGCAGCCGCAATAGATGGGCTTCATGGACAGGCCCGTGATGTGGAGTTTTTGAAAAAAACTCTTTCTCTCAGTAGGCGCCAGTGAAGTCTAGAAAAGAGAAATATGCTTGATGGGAAAGCTGGGATGCAATTAAAGCCCTCTCGATCTTTGGGCTTTTTTCGAGAGTTTGCTGACCTGTAAATGCGTGGCTTCTAAAGCATGAATCGCTGGTGGTGTGGAAACACCTAACCTCGTTGGACCCTAACCTTCATCCGGAGGAGCGTTGATAGCTTATATCCTCTCTAACCAGATTGAACAAATCAGCGATTTGGTCGGCAATGTGTTCATAAGAATATTTTTTCATCATTGACGCAGCTTCCCGTTGGCTGGAAATAAGCTTATTTGTATCAGAAAGAGCTGATATAACCACGTCAGAAATGTTATCAGGATTATTAGCGTCGAAATAATTACCGGCTCCATTCATCACGTCGTGGGCATAACCTAAATCCGAGGCAGCGACGGGACAGCCGGCAGCCATGGCCTCTACCAACCCAAGCCCGAACGACTCTGAAAGTGACGGGAAAACCATCAGATCAGAATTGGACAGAGCGTAATGCACCTCATCTGCGGTCAAGATGCCAGTCCAAATGATGCGATCGGAAACTTTTAGCGAAACGGCCGTGTCGATGATTTCACGAACAAAAGCCTTATATCTAGGATCGGGGGGAACGTCTTTCTCGAGTGTCAGAAGCAAACTAGCGTCGGGAAACACCTTGATAATGCCCGGTAAGGCTTTAACAAGATTGACATGATTCTTGTGTTCACTCGGGTGAGTAACGTAGATCAGCCTCGGTCGGCTAGCATTGTCGACAATACCTTTCTTTTCAGGTCTGATCTGAGGATTAGCTGAAGCAGTGCGGTATCCGCTCGGAATAATATGAATCCGACCTTTCAAATTGGGCTCAATGTTTTGAATAACAGATCGCATGGCGTCAGTCTGAACAACCACCGCCCGACTAGCTAGCGCCCCACGCATGATTTGATGACGCATGAATAACAGCCGTAAACGTGTGACGATGCTGTTCCCAGGTGTCTCCCCAGCAAAAAAGGCATTACGTTGTTGAACAAATACCACTTGGGGAATACTAGGTGACGCTGATCCGATGTTCGCAAATGAGAATAGGACGTCAGCGTCCAGTGACCTGATCCTCTCCTGCAACTCCCTGTTTACCCACTGTAAACGACCTAACCCGCCATCTCCACGTTGCGTTTGTTCAATTGTGACTGAATTAGCTACGGGTGTATCATCAAACTCCCGCAAATGTCTTTCAAACATAAAAACATGCCATAGCCAATCCGGCCGCACTCTTGGGAGCCAATGTAATAGTTCACAAAGAACCGCAGCCCCGCCGTGGCCACGTATACCAACTGCGTCAATGACTATTTTCATTTTTCTGGTTCAGCGCCGCTTTCTGAGAGGTTATTGGATCCTCGCCGACTTGGGCTAATTCCTGCCGTAAATAAACAATCATATCAACTGCAGATAAATCAGGCCGGACGGTCTATGGTGGTCACGGCCGTCCGGCCAGTTCTTTATAAAGCGCCACATATTGCGTGGCTATCGTCTCGGGTTCAAACCGCTTCACATTCTTGAACCCATTTTGAATGAGCTGCTCACGATAGTCTTCATCCTTAATTACACGGATTATTCCTGCACGAATGCTCTGCGCATCAAACGGATCCACCATGCATGCTGCGTCGCCTGAGACTTCGGGCATGGATAGAATGTTACTGGTAACGACTGGTCTTCCCGTTGCGTTGGCTTCAATTATAGGTAAACCGAAACCTTCATATGTTGAGGCAAAAACAACCATATCGCAGTCATTAAATTTTATGACCATTTCTTCATCGGAGAGATTTTCCGCATTCGAATATTCGATTTTGCAATCCTGCAGAACCTGGATCTGTTTTTCAGAGAGAGGGCCAACGATATTCAGATGGCATGGGATATCTGTCAGGGCCTGCGCCACTCTGAGCAGATTCTTGTTTTCCCGCGTGCCCACTTGCAGGATCACGGGCTTTTGACGATTGAATATATAAGGGACAGGTCTGAAGGCTGGTGAAATACAGTCATGGACCACTCGAATCTTGTTTGGGTCGCAACACAAATGTTTCAATAATTCTTTTTTGGTGGATTCTGAAATGGCGGTAATCAGGGCAGATCTCTTTTCAGGCAACCAATACCATAAGAAGAACAACGCTTTTTTCCGGATCCCAGGACATGTTTCTAGACTGACACAGTCGTGAATCGTCAACAGGGTTTTACGTTTTTGGAGAAAACATGCGACATAATGGATGTCACCAGTAATATGGTTTACGTCCGACTGTCTTGAGATGGCCTCAAACGTGTTGTAAATACGCTGCAATATGCCAATGCTGTAATAATGTGTTACCGATACAGTGTACTCGATTGCCGACGGTAAGGCGCTTCGTACAGCGTCAAATATCCGTTCGATACTAGTCGCCCCTGGGAGGGGTTTACGTTGAAAATAAGTGACTTTCATGGACTGCGCCTAATCTTTGTCGCACGAAAATAAGTTGCACATCCCATGCCGTCTCTAACTCACCCGAAGGACCACGGGCGTGATCGGCATGTTGCGCTGATTCAGACATTTCCAAAGGAAGAGGTTGCTAGTTCCTGATTATTGAGTTGATGCGCTTGTGTTTTTATAAATCCAAAAGGGTTGGATGGAATGATCAAATTTATTTACTACTTTAAAGTTACTATCACTAATAATAATATCATGGCAGACAGGATTTTTATAAATAATCGTTATTTGTCTTGGATGTGTTTGTAGCGATTGTTTGATATTTGATATTACGCTCTTCATAATGACGCCAGGAAACGGATTATACATGTATATGTAATTATATTGATTCAAATCAGTAAATGTGGCTGCATCAGAGCAAAAAAGCCTAATTTTGTCTATATTCAGCTTCCTGAAGTTCTTCTTGGCAACATCTACAAGACTATCACTAATCTCCAGTCCATCAACATAATGAAAAGGATATTTGGATAAGGTAATTAAGGCTCCACCTTTTCCGCAACCAATATCCAAGACAGAGTCATTATGGTTTATTGGTAATGATCTTAAACAGATATCCAAATCCTGGTTTCCAGAACTCACGTGGGGTTGAGAACTGTCTTCTGACAGACCAAGAGATTCGAGCGTCTCAGATTGCAAATCCAAACCCCGTAATTTATAATAAACGTCAGACGAAAAATAACGTTGAATTGTCGTCCAATCTCCCTTAATTCCCAATCTCATTAAGTAGGTCATTGCGCAGTAAGCTCTGTAAATTTTCAACGGAAAACCTCCCCACCGCTTCCAGTCGATTCCCATTCTCTCAAGATCTGCAACCACTGCCTCGCGGTGAATTTTTTTTCGCTGTTGCTTTCCATCGTTGTCAGTTCGATTTTAGCCCCGGAAAAATGATCTGCATAAGTTTCAGAGCGTAATGAATAGAAATTATTATTCCCATTCCTCCGATATATCCTGCGACGAACCAGTCATCCGGGTATGTGCCTATTTTGATGCCCGCAAAAACGACGGGTAGGAATAGAAACTCCTCCCGGCTTATCTTTTGAAGCGCATAACTCGTAAGACCTGCGAACAAGCCACCTACATACAAGCAAACAATAATGAACATCAAGTATCCGCCGTTCCAATAAGCCTCTGCGCCAAAAAAACCAGGGCTATTGGAGCTAAAGGAAGTGCCGTTTATGAGATAGGTCAGCTCAGTTCCCAGTAAGGATATATTCGGTTTCTCGGGCCATAGTAGACGAGGGATAAGGATATAAAATAATGGCATTAAAGACTCACCTGGACGTCCTCGATCGAATTGATCCAAAACGAAATTCTGAGTAGGCGAAAAATTCAGACGGATCCACCAACCTTCACTATCGGAATCGGCCTTAGCCTTACCAGTTGCGTCGGAGGAAAAATAACTTAAAATGATATCAGTGCGTTCCGCAATTCCTGGCCTCAGGGTATTGCCGATTTGATCTCTGGCGAACGGAATGATTGGTCCTATGACTATATATACCGCAAGAACAACTGCCATACCGTAAACCAAAACTTTTAACCTGCCGGCGCATACGTAGATTCCCAGGGTTATCTTAATCATAGTCAGAATCAGTGACAATTTTGAGAATGCGATAAAGGAAAAAAACAGCTCAGAAGCGATGAGAGCGTACAACAGAAGTCGCCATTTTTTCTGTCCTCTATGGACCAAAACCATAAGAGGAATTATCGCCACTCCCGTGAAATTGCTCAACTGACCGACGGAGCCGGCAAGGGTAAAATTTGTCCATCCAAATGTGTATGGTATATACAAAAAGTACTCGACGGGGAGACCGAGCGATAAAAACACCAGTCACAGTTAAACGCAACGACTTGGTTGAGGCCCGAGATATTTGGCGCGGGCGTTTGTCTGAAACAAAGGACCATCCGACTAAAAATCCTAACATGACGAGTCCGACACCAGCCGTGTCCAGGAGGTTGATCCGAAGAAGACCTAGATCGTCTACACGGTAAAATCGGTTAGCGTGAATCATGCTGGCAGCGTTGCCATAATAATAAATAAGCGGGCCCAAGCCGTAATATGCGGAGCATGCAAAGCAAAACCAGGGGATTGGCGCCCATATCATCATCTGATTATTTCTAACTGTCTGCAATCCTGTCCAGAGCAAGAGGCACAACAACAGGAAAGGCAGAAACATGTTCGCCAACATTGCGGCATTCTTGTTACCTGACATCCAGACGAAGGAATAGCATGTCGACAGAACAATTAAGCCGGCCAGGGCCGAGCTTATTGTTTTTTGAGGCGATAAAATCCGTCTTCCCGGGGCTACAAAGTGTAAAGGCTTCCCGATTTTGAACTCATCAGTGAGCCCCTGTTCGAAAACAGGCTGAGCGTACGGGTTTGTCCTCACAGAATTCCTTGGGTAATTCATTATGTTAGGATCTCAGAGATTCAACAACCTTTAGCATCTCCAGCAACCTGTCATGATTACTGTAGCCGCTCTTCAGGCATCTTTGCCTACCAGAGGCGGAGATCCTCTTGCGTTCGTCAGGGTGGGCGAGATAATATTTTACCTTATCAAGCAATTCTTCGTTTGAATCAAAGAATTCAGCTTCCTTGCCCTCTTCAAATAACTGCAGGTGTTCGTCGGTCCGTTCAGCGAGCATGAAAGCGCCGCATGCAGGGATTTCAATACTGCGTGTTGTTTGTAAGTCCCGATTTGTCTTACAGAGGAAGGCCAGATTTATATCAAAGGCGCACAAAGCAAGGGCGTAATCATGACCCCAAACGCTCTGGTTTTCGATGATCAAGCCTTGGTCCGAAAAATGGCATTTGTGCCAATTTGGCCCCCAAACACGGACAGGTATTCCATGGGAAGCAACGTAAGAGACACTCGTTGCGCGATCGAGTTCATAATTACCAACAAAACCCGCAGGCCCGCCTAGCCTTATTTTATCATTTGATGTCAAGGACATTGGTTTGTGAGTCTCTGGATCAAATGCGTTACCCACAAATGCGGCCCTTTGACAACCGAGGCCTTTCAGTTCTTCAACACCATAGGATTTGGTCGTGAAATAGATGTCATACAAAGGTAGATGAGCCAGGAATTGTCGTGACTGATTGTGCCTCTGAAGCATATCATCCGGCGAGTAGCCAACGATAATGGTTCTGGGATATCGTGTCTTTATTTCCCTTAACGTTTCGGGTTCTATTGTGAGGCCCTTGTCGATCCAGAGGATGTCCCATGCCTGCGATCTGAAGCTATCGAGAATCTTTCGATTTTCCCCAGCTAAGTCACTTGGCCCAAATGAGTCCCACCCCATCCGGTAAAGCTTATAACCAACCCGGTACATGAAACGCCCTTGAGCGACACGAACCGCATTCGGTTCAGTGTCTACCAATTCGACACGATGGCCCAGTTCACGAAGCGCGATCATTCGTTGGCGGCACGTGCTACCATCCCATAATTGACCTACACCTAGAATATTAAGTTGGTTCAATCACTTACACCCAGAAATGACAAAAACTCTGGTAAATATCCGACTGCCGGAATCTCCTGTTTCAACCAGGTTCCATAATTTGAACATAGCTCGGATACATTGCCATGCGCCGTATCTTGCAGTCGATAGAGCGCTGTATACCCAAGGGGCCGGTCCCAACTCTCTGGCTTCAAGTTGTTTGAATGAACTTAGGGAAAGCAAACGGAGCAGCGAGTTCGGGTTAAAGCCTACTTCATGGGTGAAATCGCCGTAGCGAGACGTCGTTCCCCACGGACTATCAGCATTAGGGGTTTGTAGAATAAGACGTCCTTGAGGTTTCAAAGCAGCGTGGCATGAATCCAGAAATTGCAATACCTCATGTTTATAAAAGTGTTCGACAATGTCGAGTCCTACAATACAATCGAAGGTGTTGAAGTGATTTGCAAGGAAATCGAGAACATTCCCCTCAACTACATCCGGCGTGATCTGCAATGAAAGCTTTACCTGCTCGGGACTAATGTCTACGCCCGCAACTTTACAATACCCCCGCTGCCTGAAATAATGGAGGAGTCTTCCCCCACCACAAGCCAGATCGACAATAGAGGCGTCTTTTGAATCAGGAAGCCAACCGCGAAAATAGTAGTCGTATGGCTTTCCCCATCGTTCCGCCGCTGCCGTGTCGAACCTTTCTTCGGCATCCTGGAAAGCTGAAGCGTATTTTTCGTAAATGCGCTTCCGATAGTCTATTGAATCGGCTGACATCTAGCTAACTCCATGATCCGAAAGAGTTTTCATATTAGAAGGCGTCTACTTACCAATTCTGGCGTCAATCACATTAAATTTTTGCGAGGTTTTGCGGCTTCTTGTTCGCCGAGGGTTCCGGTGAACTAGTAATCGCGATTCAAAAGCAGTCGCGTCCAACGTTTAGGGACAGTGTCCTTATTTGTAAACAGGTCACAGGCAATGACAATGCTCTCAGAATGTCGCCGCTCAGCCATCCAGGCCCCCCACCAGTAAAAGGAACTGTTAGAAATTATGTGGTGTTTGCACTGGCTGATGAGCCAGAGTGTTTGTAACGTGCCAACAAAGCCATTATCGTGCGTCAGATAATGGACTGGACCAGGGAGTTCAAGTTTATCCTTGACGGCCTCCAGAGTTGTGCAGAAGACAAAGAAGGTTGGGTCTTTGTCCTTGGATGATATTTGGTTCGCCGCATTTTGATAAAAAGACAAAGGAGTGATTCCGCCAACTACGGATTGCCGAGGCTGGACCGGCGCCTCTTCGTAGACTCGTACGCCTACCGCTACCGAGTTACAAGATCCCATAAGCTTGGCCATTGAAAGAAAATTGGATTCTGATGGCTCGGGAGGGGCGAATTCATGGCCGATCAGATCCTTGCAATCGTTGAAATAGTTTTCGCTCTGCCAATAACCTTCCAGCCACGCATTCCGATCCAGGCGAATGGAAGCGACGTCGCGAACAAATTTGTTTTCTTCTGTTTCGTAAATGAATTGCCCCCACCAGGAACGCCTGGCAATATCCGGGCGTGAAAAACCGAGCGTCTTCCGACCACTCTCATACCAGAAAGGCAATTGATACAGAACATGGGCAGGTTTCACCTGTACAGGTAATTGGTTTAGTTGGAATGTCCGCCTGTAAACGTTATCGCGAATAAATCCACTAGTTGTGTCCAGGATGAGTTCCGCGTCGTTGCGAAGAGACAGAGCGCGCCCAGCCGCGTACTGGAACATCTGATTACCTAGACCCCCTTTGAGCCGAACTATTAGACGTCGTTTATTCATATCCTCTATTCCTGGATGGATTCGCTTCCATGACTGGGACTAATGATGCTCTCATATTCCCAATAGAAAGAACCCGGAAGATTGAAGCGCAAGCGGAAGCCCCCGCGAATCGAAGGCGCCCAACATCATATGCAGTAGGCGACGGCCGCCCGTTCAGTTCATTTAATCGTTTGAGGCTGTGAAAAAACCGATGACATGATCTGCTTCATTGAGGAAAGAGCTAAATGTTTTGAATAGTTAGTATGAATAGGAAATAGGTAAGCTAATATTTTGATGCGATGACGCAATGGATAATCCGATGTCAAGTATATGAGAAACGTATCTTTGGAGTATTTCGCATAAGCTCTCATTAGATCAAGCGCTCTCTGTGATTTAGATACGCCCTTAGGATGAATAAAATAGCAGAAACAAGCGTCATCAACGTAGACGCAATTGAATCGTGAATATATGTAGTGCAATAGAGGGCCTTCGTTAAAGCAACACCAATCCCTGCGACAATCCATAAGCTCAGGTAAGTTATTGATAACGTTAAGATTATATAGGCCATAAAATGGATTTCCCACCCCAAAAGTTTTTAAAATAGCCAAATTCAAATCCCATCGAGGAATTGAAGCGCCGTCATGAAGTCTTTGTTCCTCAACGAACTGCGCTTCGCTACCAACTTGATTGTAGTTCTTTGACCTGGGTATGACCAACCCTGCATCTTCATTCAGACTCGCCGAATCGTAGAGTTTCTGCAAATAATTCTCGCCCTGCCCACCAATCATCATGCGCCAGAAAACTAAAATACGACGATTGGGCTTTGTTCAATACGAATAGAAAATTATCGGTTCCACCGATATTGGTCTTTTGTCTAAAGTAGGAAATCCTGTCATCCTTAGCTGCATATTCACGGCAAATGATTTCTGTTTCATCGTCGGAGGCATTGTCGGAGATAATAACTTCAAAATCAGTGAAGGTCTGGTTCAGCACTGAATCCAATGCCCTGCGGATAAAATCGTCCCCATTGTACACCGGCATGCCTATGGATACTTTAGGATGTTTTCGCGTCATTATTAACCCCTGAGAAAATTGACGAATACTAATTCTCGGAAATGATATTATTTCGGGCTCTAAACCGCTTCAAGAAACCGGTTCGGCTTGTGTCGAGGAATTCTATCCACTAATCGAAACATGACAGACAATCTTCAATCAAAAATCCTTACGTATTTCTTATTCAGTCTGGCAGATGTTTCCGCTATTAACCTTAAAATGCCTCGTCTGGTCTCATCAGCCCAAAGAGCGGCGGATATGAAGCTTATGCAGGCAGTCAGAGCGATGAATATTATAGTCCATGGTTTCGAAGACGGTTCGTCAAAAAATAGTTTTCCAATCAAGGCTGGTGTCAAAGCCATCACGAACGGTCACTCCCAAATCATATAAGTACCAGCGCCAAAGCTCGCCTTTAAGAATTCGCCAATGCATTATTCTTATCCCTATGAACACATAACTGAGGTTCACTGCCGCCCATACTATCGCTCCGCCGAACATTCCGTAGAGGTGGGTCAAGATGATGAGCAAAGGAATAAGGAATATGATGGTTATTACGTTTCCCCAGAATGCCAGAGAGGTCCAACCATAGGCCAACTGGACCTCATAGGGAATGCTCATCATTGCATTGCAGGTGGTGCCGACAATTAAAAGGCTGGCCACAAGGTAAGTTTGTTCGGCTATTTTCGGGTTTCCGGTCCACAATGTCAGAATCTCATAGGAGTATACGGCGAGCACACAGGCAATCGGTAAAACCATGACGGACATAAACTGACACGACCTGTGATAAAGGGCCACCAGTACGTCAGAGTTCCTTACTGCTACAAGTTGCGCAAAACGTGGAAAAAGTGCCGCAGAAATCGGGGAAATGATTTTGTATAATGAACTGGCGACTGTCCAGGCCAGCATGTAATATCCATACATCTCAAGACTCAACATTTTGCTCAAAATCATTTTATCCGATTGTGTCAACACCAGCACAACAACATTGATGCCCATCATGCCGCCCGCAAATTCCCATATCTCACCTATGAGTGATTTTGAAAATTTCGGGCGCCTCGGTGATCCAGGCAACGAATGCCATAGCAAATAGCCGGTTGCCAAAGTTTCCAGTCCACTGACAATTATCTGCCAGCAAAAAAACGCCTGAATAGTGGGTGAAACTAGCCACAAGACCAGAACCGCTCCAAAACCACGAAATGTTCCTGAAATCGCTGTCAATGAGTTCACGAGGACCTGCTTCTGCAACCCCATGAGGCCACCTTGATACATTCCAAAAGGCCATCGCAAGACAGTGACCAGGCCCATGATCATGAGAGCTTGTTGGACATCGGATACAGAGAGTTTTTCCGGGTTAACCCAATACCTGGCAACGGGATAAGACAACGCAATGACCACTGCCCCGATAAAGATCGCTACCGTCCAGTATATGACTTCAACTGTGCGCAACAGATCTCGTGAAGCCTGTTCCTGACCGACCAGGACTGTACGTCTCGCCATCTCACGACTCAGCGTTGCGCCCAATCCCATGTCCAGGATCGAGAACATGGCAATTAGCGTTCCGGAAAAACCAACCAGTCCATAAGATTCAATGCCCATGAACTTTATGTAAAGCGGAACAAACACCACGCTCATGACGGCAGCCCAAATGGAACCGGCGTAATTGGCGACTATGTTGACTTTTAAGTTTGGCATTTATTCCCCGGGTTGCAATAACGTCATGTGGATATTGGATGATGGGCCGCCCACCCATGAAAAGTTGTAAGTGTATTTGTGTTGAGCGGGTATATGCGACTAGCGCCACGAAAGGATTTAGACAGGCAATATGTCGTCACGCTGCCCCGGAAAACAACTCGTCATTTCCCTTTAAAAAGTCCTTCCAGTAGATTGCGTCAGAAGTTAATAAAGACGAAGTTTCATTCCCGCAACTCGCGATCGCGTCCAGTATAGTTACGTAAGGTGTGAATTCTCCATGAAGTTGTGGATATGGGGTCTTCTTATACTGCATGTAGCACACCTCGATATTGTGTTTCTCGAACGACGAATAATCCAGGTAATTTAAAGCGCCATGCCCTGTAATGTAGCGTTTGGCGCCGAAATGCCGGCAAACATCCAACACCATCTGCGAGTTTCGGCTTTTTATACCGAGCTCGGATAATCGCACAAACCTAGGTCGCAATCCAAGCCAGTCAGCAATGATTTCGATACCGTTTTGATTGAATTCGGCGAGGTTGTTACTTGGAAATTCGTAGATTCTCGTGGCAATATCAAACATAATGTCGAAATGTTTCGCACGTGAATAGCTATGTCGCAAGGTCGTAAGATGCTTTTTCCGCCAATGCCCATCGTTAACAAACTCTGCTTCGTTTATCAGGCATGGGAAGTGATCGTGTCTGACTTGTTCTGATAACCACACGGAATCACGAGCTGTCTTGACTTGAACGCGCGTGGTGAAGCTTTTTCTGGAAAGTTCGACTTCATCGCCATGAACAAATACGTCTGCAAGCTTAACCTGCTCGAAAAAACCAATCCAAGGCAAAAACATAGGTTGTGACCCAACGATATTCATCTCGTCGTCCTCCGAACAAATAAGGATAAAATTAGCTATACAGAGACTTTCTGATTATTGCGTTTCGATCAATTTCGAGTGAATCGCCGCAAAGATTCTATCACGTAATTTAACTCAATCATGGTCATGTCCGCAAAAAGAGGTAAGGTCAGGATCGACCTCCAGATTTCGTCAATAACCGGAGTGTCACAGCCGTAATTTGAAAACAAAGGGTGTTCCTGTAATGGCATGTAATGAACTCCGGTGGCGATGCCGTCTCTTTTCAAATGCAAAATGAGCTTGTCTCTATCAGGGCATCTGATTCCAAAGATCCAGTAAGATGAATTCTGAAGGCGGTACGGCAACAATGGTTGAACATTGTCCAGTTTCGCTATCCCGTCCAGGTATCCACTTATTAAATTTTCCTTCTTGCGGTTCATTTGATCCAGTTTTTTGAGCTGTGCCAGACCAATAGACGCCGCAAGGTCGTTCATGTTGTATTTGTATCCCAAGATAGCTACTTCATAGTACCAATGTAACGGATCATCACTTCCTTTTTTCGTGTATCCGGCTGCTCTTTTCCAGGTATCCTTATCAATCCCGACCCAACGACTGGCTCTCAATGGTTCAATCAAATCGGGATCGTTCGAAACAATCATGCCACCATCGCCTGTGGTCATGGCCTTTTTTTCTTCAAAGCTGAAGCAGCCTATGTCAGACCAGGTACCCAACTTTTTACCTAGATACTCCCCGCCGGCGCAGTGGGCGCAATCCTCTATAACCTTCAGTTTGTGGGTCCTGGCAAAGTCCATTATCTTGTCCATTGGCGCCGGATGCCCGGCAAAATGGACCACCATTATTGCCACGCAGTCTTCAGTAACCTTTCGTTCCATGTCAGTCAGACTCATTGAAAGAGTCTCACGGTCTACATCTACAAATACGGGTTCCAGTCTATTGTACAGAATGCACGTGGCCGAAGCGACAAATGTCAAACCTGTCACCAGCACTTTTGAGCCCGGTTTAAACCTGAAAGCTGAAAGGGCCAGATGCAAAGCCGCGGTTCCTGAGTTCACCGCTACAGACGTGGCGCTATCAATATATTTAGTCCATTCCGTTTCAAATTCTGAAACTTTTGGTCCCAGCCCGATCCAGGCGTTTCCAAAAACCTCTGTGATATTGTTGATTTCTTCTTGGCCAATACTTGGTTTGAATAATCTAACTTCCATGGTTTCTCCGTCTATTTCTGGGGCCTTGCCAGCCAGATGAAGCTTACGGTAAGTCAATGAGCAGCCGAAGATATTTCGGTAATATCAGTCTTTGTGTTTGTTTCATAATTCCACGCCCTGAAAGCTTCGATTGATTAAGGGAATCGAAGAATCCTTATCAGAGAGCAACGACACACCCAACGACCAGTCAACCCCTATTTCTGGATCCTGAGGATGAATTGCGCCCTCATATTCAGGGGCATATGGGGCCGTCACGAGGTAAATTATCTCACAGTGCTCCGTGAGGGTCTGAAACCCATGGGCGAATCCTTCGGGGATGTAGAGCGATTTGAAGTTTTCACTTGAAAGCTCTACGCCATACCATTGGAGAAAGGTAGGCGAGCCATGCCTTATGTCAATCGCTACATCGAAGATTTTACCCCAAAGGCAACTAACGATTTTTGTTTCAGTGTAGGGTGGATACTGGAAATGCATTCCACGCACAGCGCCCTTTTTATCTGTGAGGGTATGGTTAATCTGAACGATAGGCTTGACTAGCCCGAGTTGACGAAATTCTTCGGCGCAGAAGAAACGAGCGAAAAACCCGCGAGAATCAGCGGTGGGCTTGCGTTGAATTGTAAATAGGTCTGCAAGTTTTGTTTCGGTAAAGTCGAATCGTGCGCTCATGTGTAGGAACTGCCTTACATTTTCAAAATCACCGACGTGATTTAGATTCAGGGTTGTTGGGGAAATATTGCTCGTTGCTTTGCTCACTCGAAATGGCGCCCCGGTTCGGTCCGCATACTACAATATTCAGCGATTTGGTTTGACGTAATTTGCCTCAATGTGCGCTCGTCACAACCGTCATCGAATTTTTTTGTACCACGCTACAGTGTTGTCCAAGGCTTCGCGAACCGAATATTTCGGCGTCCAGCCAAGCGTCATTCTCGCCTTGCTACAATCAAGTTTCAGGTACCCGGCTTCATGTGGATTGCGTCCTCTGGATGTCAGTCCCATATCTCCAGGGAGATCTTTACCCCATAACTCGTAGACACGTTTGACGACATTGCCGACTGACCATGTTTCGCTATCGATAGGGCCGAAATTCCAGGAGCCGGCATAATTGGGCCCATCCTCCCATAATCTTTCGGCTAGTAGCAAATAGCCGCTCAACGGTTCCAGGACGTGCTGCCATGGACGGATGGCGTGTGGGTAGCGAATCGCAATTTCTTCATTCCGGGATAATGCTCTTATACAATCCGGCACAAGGCGATCGACGGCCCAGTCACCACCGCCAATAACATTTCCAGCCCGTGCGGAAGCCAGCGCTACGTGGTGTTCGTTACCAAATTTCTCAGGAGAAAAAAACGATTTCAGATAAGCGGAGGTTACCAGTTCGGAACAACCCTTGCTTGAACTGTAAGGATCGTAGCCACCAATGGGATCGTTTTCCCTGTAGCCCCAAATCCATTCACGGTTTTCGTAACATTTGTCACTTGTAACATTGATGACAAGACGCACACTTGGAGTATGTCGGACGGATTCCAGAAGGTTCACCGTGCCCATTACATTTGTTTCGTACGTCATCTGAGGTTCGCTATAGGAAATGCGGACTAGAGATTGCGCCGCGAGATGAAAGACTATTTCGGGTTTATAAGTCCGAAACACGCCCAAAAGTCCTTTGTAATCCCGCACATCACCGTGAACGTGTTCGATGTTTTGCTGAAGACCTATGGCTTCGAACAGGTTAGGATCGCCAGGAGGCGCTAACGCATAACCAACGACTTCAGCTCCAATGGAGTGCAGCCATAGTGACAGCCAACTCCCTTTAAAGCCTGTGTGGCCAGTTATGAGGACTTTTTTGTTATGCCAGAAAGATCGGAGTCAAAGTGTGGCCTTCTTCATTCCCGGTGAGGCGTTCCCCCCTGTCATTTGAACCTTTGGGACGAATCTGTTGGGGGCGGGGAAAGATCTCTCGTCGCTGCGCTCTGTCGAGATGACATACGGACTGGAAAAGATTTCTCCTAGCGTCGCTTCGTCGAAATGGCCGTTCCAGATCTTCCACGGAGCCTCGCCTGTAGCCCATAGTTCCTCGAGTTTATAGCGGTCACGTAGGGTGTCCATACACTGCCAGAATCCCGAGTGCATGTAAGCGGACATGGCGCCCTCATACGCCAGGCGTTCCATTGGTTCACGTTCCCAGATGGTGTCATCAGCCTGAATGTAGTCAATGACTCTTGGAGATAGTACGTAAAAACCACCGTTGATCCAGGCGCCGTCTCCCTGGGGTTTTTCCTGAAAGCGCGTGACCTTTGTGTCTTCGAAGGTCATGGCGCCGAAACGCCCTGGTGGCATGACCGCTGTCAGTGTCGCTAGAGTCTTTTCTGACCTATGAAAATCAATCACTTTCTGGATGTCGACGTCTGATACGCCATCACCGTATGTGAAACAGAATTCCTGATCATCGAGATAGGGTTTGATTCGTTTCAAACGCCCACCAGTCTGGGTGTTGAGCCCTGTGTCAACGAGGGTAACTTTCCATGGCTCAACCTTTTTCTGGTGTACCTCCATGCAGTTGTTTTTCATATCGAAAGTGACGTCAGACATGTGAAGGAAGTAATGAGCGAAGTATTCCTTGATCATGTAGCCCTTGTATCCGCAGCAAATTATGAAATCATTCAGACCGTACGCCGAATAAATCTTCATGATATGCCACAGAATTGGCTTGCCGCCGATTTCGACCATGGGTTTTGGCCGACTATCGGTTTCTTCGGCGAGTCGAGTTCCCATACCGCCTGCGAGGATAACAGTTTTCATTGGGTCACCTGGGATTTATGGTAGTGATGGGCGTTTGCGCCCGTTAGTTTAGAGAAGCCTTCGCGGTCACGCCACAGTCTTTTTTTTGTGTAGCGTTGACTATTTCCAGGTCGGTGAACGGATTTACGTTCAAGATCAGGGTGCGGTTAAACATTGATATCGAAATTGCAAACTTTCCCTTTTTTGCCCGGCTCATAACAACACCTTCAACCCCCTTTAGAGGGCCTGAGGTGATTAGTGCCGTTCGTCCTTTCAAAACACCCGCTTTAACCTGAAGATCCTGTTCAGTCGTGGTGACTCTTGCAACAGATTGCAATTCTTTGACAAAAGTGGCCTGATCTTTAATCTCGATGATCCTCGCAAAGTCATGCGAGTCGTATAGAAGGCTATGTTTTTCCCTATCCAGCGCAACGCAAAGATATCCTTTGAATAGGGGCGCCCTAACAACCTTTTCCCGTCCAAAAGAGCCAAACTTGATCCTACGGTCGTATAAGGGCATGTAATAACTGATTTCCCGATTTAGAAGATATGTCGCAAGTTTCCAATCGCGGTTTGGCTTTGATTGCAATACCCACCACCGCTCAGTGTCATCTTCTATTGGGAGGTCGACGGGAAACCTTGATGGAACGTCTGTGCGAGGTAGCATGCCACTAATCAAATTCCGAACCCGGGATACCGATCGCGGGACATCGGGAGTATTTGCGTTTGAGCCATAGCTGACGATGTGGCCGTTGTCAGAATGAAAAGACATGCTTCCGCCTCCAGGCTAGCGCATAACTAGCTGATTTAACTGCTTAATAGTATGTTGTGGGATAGTTATTGTTACTTTTTATCAATTAGCGCCAGATGCGCTTCACCCAATAAGTTAAAAATTCACAAAACGGCAATTAATACTAAGATTGAACCGAATATCAATTCTTTGAATACCCAAATATTACTAATTCAGTAGCAAAGTAATAATTAATACCAGAGCCAAAACTACGTAAATTGCAATGACGGTTCTCCGCGATGAAAGACAATTTCTTATCCTGCATAATCAGAGCTTTTCGCTCTTTTCGCCACTGCGGACAAGCATTGTGGACAAGAAATCATTTTCCATGGTTAGACGCCCTATTTTGGCATGAAGTTCCTTGACACCCGATTCAAAATCGGAACCTTTGTCCCTGGCGAAGATCTCTTCAGCTCGATCAAGAAGCTGCTTCTTCCACAGGGCTATTTGATTCCGGTGTACCTGGAAACGGTCCGCCAACTCATAAAGGGATTGTTGTTCCTTGATGGCCTCCAGGGCCACCTTTGCCTTGAAATCCTCGCTGTAATTCTTCCGGTTTTTCTTCGCCATCCACGCCGCTCCTCTCGGTCTTATAGTTTTAGAGCAGAGTTCGGACTATGCCGCTGCTTATTTGATTCATAAAATTAATGAACACTTGTCTGTCCGAATGAAAAGACATGCTTCGGCCTCTCGGCTAGTTCATAACTAGCTGTTTTTAAATGCTATTTAGTCTGTTAAGGGATAGTTGTTGTTACTTTTTATCAATTAGCGCCAGATGCGCTTCACCCAATAAATTAAAAATTCACAAAACAGCAATTAATACTAAAATTGAACCTAATATCAATTATTTCAATACCTGAATATTACCAATTCCGTAGCAAAGTATGCACGGTTAGACGAATATGCTCAGGCTTCGAGAATGCCGCCGGCTACTATGTGAAAGTTATCCTAAGAAAGGACGGGCTTCCCCTATGTGGCCAGTTCATAACTGCCTGATATTCCAACCTATTTACTATTTCAAGACAACTAAGATGGTTTTTTGTCACTCAACGTGACACTCGCTTCACTCAACAAATTGAAAATTCCAGGAAACGAGGTTAATACTAAAAATTAATCAAATTCAAAAACTACCAATTATCATCGGCATCAATTATGAGTTCTGTGTTCGCCCAAAAACAATTAAAAGATCAATCAATATTAAGTGCATTATGCGCACTAGGCTATGTAATTATACTTACGTTAAGTGATGACTCTTAGGATGTCAAGCAAAAAAACCTTAATTGTGGGCATCAAATACAATGGCCTCAATTATGGCACATTAAATGTCGCGTTTAAGGAGCCCGTGTAGAGGTGCGAATCAAACGGTATTGAGCGTTTATGGGACAAGCGCCAGCCCCAGTTTTCTTGGCGCCGCGCGCATCTAGACGAGGTTTCATCGGTTTGGGACACTTATAAATCAGCGCGTATGGGTGGAATGTAGCGCGCTTTCCTTCATGGTGTAAACATGATGAATGGCATTAATGGCTAGAAAGAGGGACAGTGCATTAAGTGCAAAAGGTTTGGCCGTTATCGATTGGAGCCGGCTTCAACGGCTGAACATAGCCTTCTGTCTTCGGAGCAAGAATATCCTTCGCCGCCTCTAAATACGCCCGCTTTATAAACGGTGAACAAGTTGCGTATTGCTGCCTGAACTTGTGCATGAAAAGGTCCCATGTGCCCCATGGGGTCTTCTTGGCGAATATTCCGGCGTCCATCCTGGCCTTTTTCCTGGCCAGACGCGCGCTAGGAGGACAAGGGTCCTGGACCCCACTTGAACGGGCCCTTTTTTTCAGCGCCATTTCGTCCTTAGGTTCAGCGCCGGGACGGGACTTAAGAGTGCGTTTATCGCCCCCAGGAGGAAGTGTTCTTTCCCTTCCCCCCCAAACAGGTTTATTACCAGGATTCGTCGGATGGCGTACCTTTGTTAAAAAGCGATTTTGTTTCAGGGGACAACGGCAATCCCCGCATTACCGGTACCTGCGAAAACGACACACCCGTGGCGACAGTAAGGAACGATAGAATAAAGAAAGGTATGAGCTTGTTCATCGTCTTACACCGTAAAACCTACCCCGGTACCGATCATTAATGTCCGTTGGCCCAAAGCGCCAAGGGCAGACTAAAATGGTCTGCCCTATGTCACTGCTTCATTGCTAATATAATGTTACAAAGTCAATCTACAATACAATGATCACCCATTCCGAATGTGTCACGACCCAGACTGGCATAAAATTGAACCATTCTAACATGGGGTTGGAATGTCTCAATTTGCACGATCCCAGGCCCCTAATAAGTCATTTGCCAATTGAGCCGCGATACTTATTGGCCAGAAGATACCGTTGCGTTGCCTGATCTTATTGCGCTAAGGTTAACCAGAAAGCTTGAAACCTGCTGCGCTACCGAGAAATACTGATTCATGAACAGGTTGACATCGGCAATATAAGTCCGAGGAACGTAAATAACGTCATAAGGTTTAACCATAATAGCGGAAGCCATGTCACCAACATCAAGCACACGCTTCAGATCGAGACGTCGTCCAATCGGTTTGCCATTAATGTCTTTGGAAATCAGGATGACGCTGGTCAGGTCAGCAATGTCGGTTTTTGGTCCCTGGGCAAGAGCCAGAGCCTGCAGAGCAGTAATGGGCTGGCGTATTTCGTACGCTCCAGGGATGTTGACTTCTCCCATTATGTAAACCTTACGCGACCTTGCCGTACTAAGGGATAGGGACGCGACTACATTTTTAAGCTCACCCATTCTGTAAAGCCTGTTAACTGTAGACTCCACATCAGGGATCGTCTGACCGACCGCTATTATTCGCTCCTTCAGCATCGGCAGATCTATCGTGCCATCAGGTTTAACGGTTACACCAAGGACCTGTCCACTTGTCAGTGTCGTCAGAGACCGCACCAGCGCCTCGACCTTCTGGTAAAATTTGGACACCGTCACTGTAACCAACTTGTACTTTCGCAGACGCGCGTCTATGTCAACACCTTTGATAATATCTGCGTCAATCAGCTTCTTGGAAATGCGTTCTCCCAGTTCTTCAGGAGTCAGGCCTACTGCGCGGACGTCACCGATACCGGGCAGGGTTATCATCCCGTCCGGCCTGATCGTGACCTTGCGGTTTAAGTCCGGGTCAAGGAAAAACTCTATGTCTATTTCATCAAGAGTGTCTAATCTGTAAGAACCAGGAGGGATAGTCCACTGAGTCTGAAAGTTGACACTGACTACATCGTCAGAGCCAAGACGATAGTTTCGCGCAACAACATCAAAAGCTTCGGCCAGGTCTTCGAATTGAGGGATTTTTTTCGGGCCAGGAGACGGACGGAAGGGAGACGGCATCAATCCAATACAGCTTGCCAGCGCTAGGCATAGAACTGTGACGAGAATTATCTTAGCCCCTAAAATCCATACCCGTGTTCTGAACACAACCTCACCAAACGCCTTCAATACCATTTGCCTACATCGACACCACCGTATCAATTCAGAGTAGTCGACGCAGCCAAACGTGAATTAAAAAAATAATAAAGCAACAAACAAATATTGAAAAAAGACAGGGTAACGATACTAGAAAAGAAAGAAAAATGTCAATAAAAAAAGGCAGGATGTCAACGATAGTGAGCCGAAATTATTAAATTTGGGGACGTGGCTATCTTCAACATAAAATCCCTAAGAATCTCGCTCACCAACACGAAACCCTACGAGCAGGGTGGAGGCGGTCTCTCGCCCAGAAGAGACTTTTTGGCCCATCTGAACACTTACGGCCAACATGCGTGAACACACTTATCGAGCAATCTTTGGGGGCGTTGTCGCTGATCTTGTTGTTCCCAATGGCTGGCCGAACATTCCGGGAGATAAATCAGACTCCTGTCTCCCGGCCACCCCTGTAGTATCCGTCATATTTGTAGTTGGAATATTGATTGAAGCCGCCGTATCCGCCGTAAACACCATATTTACCGAGCCTGTATATCTGATATCTCGGATTAGACACTTCCACATTGTTAAATATGGCGCCAAGGATGTTGTTGGAACCCGTTTTACTGAGCGTATCCCTGGCGGACTTGATGATGTCAAACGATGTGTGCCCCTGCCTCACAACGAATATGACTCCGTCCACGCAAGAGGCAAGAATGCGGGCGTCCGGCAAACCGGTAACCGGTGAACTGTCAATTAACACCAGGTCGAATTCATCAGTCAGTTCCTGCATTAATCCGTGCATTCGTTGCGAATCGAGCAGACGCGCCGGGTCTTTAGGCAGGGGGCCGCTACTCATTACCGAGAGATTTGGAATTTTCGTCTGATAAACACACTTTTTCAAGCTGATGTTATTGAATGTGAGCAGAGTGGAGAATCCGGGCCTGCTATATTTTTTACCAAATGTTACGCTAACGCGCGGTTTCCTCAAATCAGCTTCAACCAGAAGCACTTTCCTGCCATAATTCGCCACGACCGCCCCAAGAGAAGTGGAAACAAAACTCTTCCCTTCACCAGCCGTCGCGCTTGTAACGAGCACTGATTTGCATACGTTGCACGCGGTAGTCAGGAATAAAGACGTTCTTACCACCGAGAACGCTTCAGACAAAACCGAGGAAGGGTCAGTACAAGCGATCAGTTCCGGTGGTCGCTTGTATCTTTACACTACCCTGACTTTGTTGCGCTTTTCCGCTTTTCTTGGCGTAATAAGCGTCGATTTTCTCAACATCCTTATAGTTTGGGATCATCCCAAGGTTAGGCAGCCGTAATTTTTCCAGGTCGCGGGAGTCTTGCACGCTGGTGTCAAGTCGTTCCTGAACAAACGCCACAAACAGTCCCAGGACGAGTCCGAGTAGCCCCCCGACAGCCATGTTACGCCGTTTACTCGGCTTGATCGGAAATACGGGCAGCGACGGCCGGACAACAGTAATAAGGTTATTACCAATTACTTCAGGTACTGAGTTGCAACTCCTTTGACTTTGTGAGCAGAATCTTGAAAATCTCCTCGTTAGTTTCGGCTTCCTTCTTTAAGACTGCGAATTCCACACCAAGCGACTTGTTTTCCATAGCCTTTTTTCGAGCTGCCTCAAAGGCTTCCTGCGAGAGACTCTCCTGCTTTTTCGCCACTGCTACTACGGAAGAGACCATCTTCTTCTGTTCCGTTTCTATACGGTCCTTGATGAACTTGATCTGCTTTTTCAGTAGAATCAGTTTGGGATAACCTTCGGAATATATTTCGGTCATCTGGGCATATTCGGATTCCAGCATTGAGAGTTTTCCAGCCAAAGAGTCCAAATCCGGGGCCCTAACGCCTGAAATAGGGGCCGCGTCGCTCACGCCATTTTCTTTTTGGAGGGATTCGTATTGCAACCTTTGCTGTTTAGACTTGACCAGGGCGTCAGCAGTAGTCTGAAAAAAAGCGAGCACATGATTGTTAGACTCGTCAACACCAACTACACCATGTTTTGTAGTAAAGTGAACTAAAGCGGCGAGCGACTTGAGAACCTTGTCCTGGGCGCTCTCCAGTTCACCCTTTAGCCACTCGCTCGCTTCACGTTGTATCCGGCGCCTCTTGTTGAGGTTTTGCTCCAGATAAATAGCAATCAGGTTATCGAGCATCTTTTGCGCGAACCAGGGGGAATACGCTTCTACGCCAACAATCAGGAGCCGGCTCTGTTTGTCACGACCCGCTGAAATTCTCCCCATTACCGCATTGGTGAGCCCCTCATGGGCAACTGCGGGATCAGGCTTTGATCTGCCCCTCTTTGGCGACAACAGGATCAGGAGCGCCTCCCGGTTCGATCCCAACCAGACTGCCAACTGTATGCTTTACCCAGTCAATAGCCGAGTCCAAAAACGAGGGTAAGGGCTGAAATTCCGGCGATTCCGCCAGATTCATTCGTGTTATCAGATCTTGAGCGGTCGTCCTGTTGGTGACGATACCGATCTGAGTGGCGAACATTTCGGCCTCGTTCCCCCCACTCCCACCGGCGCTCAACATGTCCCCGATATTAGTCAGCGACGTTCCGGATTCCTTTTCTATTTCGAGAGTCGCCTGAGATAGGTAAACCTTTGGTAGGGTCGATGTGTAAATGACAGCCCCGATAAAAACAATGGCGGCTATTATAATGATCGTTTTCTTTCGGCGCAGTATTATCGAAATATAGTCCCGGAAGTCCTTTTCAGAATCCACAGTGTGGTATTCGGCGTCTACATATCCTGCGTCATATGATTCCCGCGGACGAGGCTCCCCAATATACCCACCATTTTGAACTGACACTTGATTATTTGGAACACTCCCAGGCGTAAGACTACGGTTTTTCAACTTCAGCCCCCGTTTTCCAACTTACTAATTTTTGAAAAAAACAATTCAACTCTTAAAAATTAACGATAGATACAATTATGTAAATAATAATTCAGCTCTTAAAAATTAACAATAGATACAATTATGATAAACAGTAATGATTAGTAAAACCAGACAAGCTCCCCGAAATAGCCGGCTGTTACCAACGTCACAGTCGCTCTGTCAGTCACGCGAATCACCGACACCAAAAACAAGGTCTGTCTCCCTATAGCCAAACCTGAGACCGGATGAACCCAGGACAGTTTTAGGCAGTTTCAGACCGATAGCGCATTCCCACTGGGTGATCTTTGATGAATTACCTGAATATGGCCATTCATATCGAAACTCAAAACTGGGAGACACAATCCATGAAGTGAACGGATTGTAGGCTGCTACAATCCCGAAAGTCAGAGGTTCACTCTCCGTTTATATGGATAACCTACTGGCTAACTACCGAATTCTGTCCGTATTTTAAGGCCGGTCGTCCAGGATAATAGTCACATGTTGCGCCAAGTCTCACTCCATAGGAATTAACTACGTCAAAATCCGCTCCCAATCTCCAATCGGACCATGCAACGTATCCACTATTCGGAGATATTCGCTGTATGTCTGCGTTATAATAAACGCGAAGAGAGAGTCTACTGAACTGAAGCCTAACCATAGTTTCAACATAAGAGCCATGTCCCGCGAAAGCCCTATAATCGTTTTTCAGGTTATATGATGTTCCGTTGCCAGTCACCAGTTGAGCGTCGATCAGACTAAAAAAATATGGCCTGATATGGATCTCGCCCCCAAAATACGGTGGGAACAGCAACGGCATCGTCGAATCAAACGCGCCGGGAAGGTCCTGACTGAAAAAGCTCCCTATTGCTGACGCTCCCTGCGAAAAAAAACCTCTGGTTGAAGATGGGGGATTTGAGAAACCTTGAGCCTGAACGTTTACGTTCCCAAGCCCAAGCAATATAACTGCCAGTAATGACAGACAAAATAATGATCTTCCACATTTTGAGCGCCGCATCTGATACTCACATTACTGAATTGGCCCCATCACGGTGTGACGGGACACATTATATCAGTAGATATAAATTTATTAAAAACTTCGGCGTTTCGAATAAAACAGAATATATAATAACTCAGTGTAGACGATCCTACTTCAGGATGTCCTTGAAGTCAAGAAAAACCGGAAGTTGCACAGTTATATTGACTCCTCATAGAAGAAAAAACCCTCAACAAATAGGAGGTTTGTTGAGGGGCATAGTTCTATGAGACGTTGTCGCTATTGATGTTGTATTCAGAATCCTCGCTCTCGAACGGTTTCATACAACAGTGTCTGCGATTGTCTGTTCGCTAAAAAGGCGTCAGTATCGGACTACGAAGTCTATCACGAGAGGCGTAATTGATGGGTCGCCAGGGACATCAATTACAACTTGTCCTGTGAAAACGATACTGCAGACTCGTCACGGTCATTAGTACGACATGATATACGGTGCCAGCGCCTGATTAAACGTTGCGCCAGTGTTCGCCAGCGCCGCATTCATAGGTCCAGTTAGGACCTGCCCTTGATAGACCTGCTACTGAATCGTCCCACTCGTTGATGGTACTGGCATGGTCCCTGAGGGGCCAGCAGGCATAATTGTGCCACGAACAGTTTGGATGGAATTGTCAGACATATGAAAATAGTATATCATCCCACCATTGGCCGAGTGCCTCCGCCGGCTAGGATAGGTTAGTGAGAAACTGTTAGTCCCGGTTTGCGCAAAGGTCAAACGTATTTCCAGGTAACCAAAGCGTCCTTTATAAGCTATACTGTCCAGTATCAAACTGCGGGAGCCACGCCCCGGCTAACAGGCGCAGTTTGACTCCAGTTCCTCTGCACTGGCTGGCTCGCCATGTAGCTCAAGTTACGGGGACTTTTAAAAATAGGCGTAGGCGACGTAAATGGGCTTTCACCCTTCAATAAATTCTCCAACTGAAAACCAACATTGACGTATCCACCGACGGTTTGGTAGGTAGAGTTGAGCCTGTCATATCCCGCTTCATACTTAAGGACAAACATCCCGTCGCGTGACTTGAGTTCAGCTCCGCCAGTCCATCCGTATAAGTTACTTCCTGTATAAAACTGGTATCCCCTAATTTTCAAACGAAGGTCAGGACCGCCATTCCATATTTCATGTGAATAGCCCGCTTCGAAATCGTAGTTGGCCGGGCCATATCTAAACGTGTTTAACCACTCGTAGCCGCTGAAGAGCTGGCCATACCAGTTGAAATTCAGGTCCAGGGCGTCACTGCCGGTAAGGAGACAAGCCGCCTGAAATCCTAAACCCCCCGATGAAAACCACTGGCCTGTTATTCTGGTGGTATCGTAGAATCCATTAACCCCTATCAGGGCGCTATTTCCAAAAAACTTCCGATATCCTCCACCAAGAGACACATTCGCCCGGTTATTGACAGGACCGCCTGAATAGCCAAATCTGCCTCCGGAGTTCCAGAAGTTCCACCCTTCAACATGGGCCTCCCCAAAAAGAAATGATTCTTTGGTCAGGCTGAAAGGTTTCAGGTAATCCGCAGTGAGGCGTCCTGCGCCGTAATTACCGCTGAAGCTGTACAGATACCCCAACTGGAGATTAGGAATAGGCGGTAACAATCCCTGGAACATACCACTAGACAAACAAACTGAATCAGACCCACCGGACGACCAGGGCCCGGAAGTTCCAGGAGCGCGAAGAGGATTGGACGGGGCCATATCCTGCCCTGATAACCCCCTCAATAACGATGGAGAGCTATATGGTGTGTTCTGAATGCCCTGTGTTTCGGCGATGGTGACTAAACTACAGACTAATAAGCCTGCAACGAATACAGTGGCCCAAAAGCGACAAATGGTCGACCGCATTCCCCTAACCTCGCAATAAAACCAAAATCATTAAACAGTAGTGCCACCAAACACCTAGTTTGAGGCTCACCCTGTTTCATGAAAATTATAATTAGCACCTAACTTACTGGATTACCTATGGCATAAGATCAACAGTAATGTCAACAATAATTAGCCTCTTCCTGTGTGTTATTTCAGACAATTCCAGCTATACTGAAACATATGATAGTCTCAATGCGCCTATTTCAGGGGCTACAAGGGTAAGCGACTCTGTCAGGGCCTTGACAGACTAAGCCACTTGTGAAGTTTACTGGGACACTGCTCCCAAACAGATGGCAGCAGCTTGAACAGGTAGTTTGCGCTTAAAAGTTACGTTCAATTGTCCCAAACCGTTAGACCTTTTTTAAAGGCGCCTTTGTCAGGCATGACAAAGGCGAAAGAATCGAGGCGCGATGTTACTAAAGAAGGTTTTCAACAAGATAATTGATTACAGCAGGGATAAATACAGATTTGAGCAATTTAAAAAGGAATTTCACGCAAAATATCCTTATACGAACTTGTATCCTGTAGATTTGTTCGATCTTTCGCGGGTTGACTTGGGCAGATATTCGTATGGCCCATTAAATATAAGCATGTGGCCGCAAAAAGATGCAGATAAATGCAAACTGATAATGGGGGATTTTTGTTCAATTGCAGGAGAGGTTCTATTTTTGCTGGGTGTCGATCATCGGCTTGATTGCGTCTCAACCTTCCCTTTTATTCCGTTTTTTATGAAGGATGAGTTTGATTACGGTGAAGTTGAAGGTTCAATAATCTTGGGCGACGATATTTGGATTGGAGTTAGAGCGACAATTCTGACGGGAGTTACAATACATCAAGGGGCCGTTGTCGCCGCAGGGGCTGTGGTTACTAGAGATGTTCCACCATATGCGATTGTGGGCGGTAATCCTGCACGAGTTCTAAAATATAGATTTGATGAAAAGACGATTCAGACCTTGCTTGATTTCTGCGATTTTTCAAAGCTCAATGAGCAAAATATAAGACAATTCAGAAAGTTACTGCTTACACCCATTGACGAAAAGACCATTGAGGATTTGAAAGAAATATTCAAGTGAACACGATGCTTAGAAGTCGTCTGAGGCTGACTGCCTGAGATGACCGATCCCATTATGGCCCAAGCCTTTTTTCTAGGCCATCCGTTGGCGTCTCCTTCAATCCATAACAGCGGTGACCGAATTGCTGGTCCCTGAACTATTGTGATGTCTCTCGCCGAGTCTTCTCGCCTAAAATGAATTTTCCGATACGTTCAGCGATGGCTTGCTTCTTTTTCACGTCGGACTCTGTCTGAATGGCTTTCGCGTACCAGGATAACGCGGATCTATCGTCTCCAAGCGAGATCGAATAGATGTCACCTATTGCTACCATAGCGTCCGAGTCCTTAGGATTAAGATTGATAACAGTTTCGTATTCCGAGATCGCTTCGTCGTATCTATTGAGTAGTTCCAGGACTATCGCCAGATTCGAGTGATGCTTGGGATTGTTAGGCTCTGAAGCGATATATTGTTTGTATAACTCAACTGCTTTTGTGTAATCGCCATTTTTCTGCGCGGTTACGGCCTGGTCCTCTGTATTTGAAGCCGCCTTCTTCGATTGATTGGGACGACGCGTCTTTTCCGGCGCCTTTAGACAGCATTAATTGCAAAGGGCTTGATTGCTCGTCAAGAACCAGTCTTTCAAGTCTCCTGATGTTATCAGCCAGTCCATCCCTTGAAACATCCTCGGATTGAACCAATACCAACTTATTATAGGAAGCTGACGCGTTGAACTTCTGGTCAAGTTTCCAATGCTCGGCGCCAAAGACACCTGGTTGGTTTTTTTCTGGGGGCTCGGTCTGGGAAAATGTGTAGGACGAGTGGGCACGCCACTAATAAAACCAGCATGAATGGAAGAACGGCAAGCTCTTGAAGCTTAGCGCTATGAAACGATTTCATGATAAAGAATCAATCAGAAACCTTCAGCCTGGATAACAATTCGGTTTCGGTCCGGGTGCAATTTCCCAACCAGCGGATTTGGACGACCATATGGATCATTGGGGTTTACCTCGGGTAAGACCTTGGATACAGGCCCACGATCCAATCCAAGCTGATTCTTGATACCATCGAAGGTATACTGGAAAATGCCAAACCCGAATGACACGTTCGGGACTGCAATCATCAGGGCCATCAGCATTATGATCAATTTTGTTCTCATTTTCGTCTTTCCTGATATTGATACTACCAGTTCGATTAACCGTTGGAATTGAAGCTGGTTGTTACGGTCTCGTTTACCTTCTTATCATGGGTTGTGGCCCAACAGGCGCACACGGGACGCCACAATAGGGTGGCGGCGGTGGTCCGTAACTCTGGTAATGTGGAGGTATACGCTTGGGGAACTCAGGCGCAGAGCATGGGAAATACCATACGCCCTGATCCTTGAAACCCATCAGGGTGTAATCCAAAGGCGGTCCCTGCATGGCTGCTCCACCGTGACCACCCGGTCCTCCAGCGAGACACACCGAAACCATCGTTAGGCCCCCAAGGACAACTATTACCGCCACAATTGATATTAAACGGTTCATTACCTTCCTCTACAAAACCTAAATTCCCTCTGGTCAGGGATAGAAAAAATAACGAATGCTGACTATAATAATACATTGTTGTCTTATATTAAACATTTTTTTTTAAAAAAGAGCTATAATGCAGCTCGATTGAGCGACACAAACCGGAGCTTTTAGCTCATGCCCATCGGAGCGCAAGCCCTAAAATTCCCAGAGCAAGGCCCCCGTCATTCGTTCCTGAAAATGATAGCCAGACTCGACCCCGCGCATCAAATCCGGCGTTTTTCCAGCGCCTTGTTACTCGCCCTGCTAGCCAGCTTTTTGTTGCTGCAGTTTGGTTGCAAAGCTGGCGCCGATAAAGTTGTCAAAGGTGGCGATGAGGCCGTCAGTTGATCAGGCCGCAGACAAAGCCGGCACAAAAAACAATCAAAGCCTGAACCCCCTCCCCTCCTATCCCCTCCAAAAACCGCGGGCAAAATCGGCAAGAAAGCAAAATCGGCAGAAAACAAAATCTCGGAAGCTGATGAAGTTAAACAGGCGGCTATGGACATCGCCAAAAATATTGACACAATAAAAAAGATCCGGATCTGCCACGTCGAGAACGAAGACGAGTGGTGGGTCACGCTTTTCGACGATATAGGTTCTGTTATCGATCTGAAACAGTATGTTTGGGACCGGGATTCTGAAACATTGAGACCGTTTTTGATCCAGAAACGCATTTCCAAGGCCCGCTTTGAATCACAGTTGACTTCCACGTCCCCGGACAGGACATGTGAAGTCATGGACCCGCCGCCGAAACCAGCCAGGAAAAAAGACAAGTAAAAAAACTTTTTAAGGCAAGATCTGTTTACAATGATTCAGCCCAAGACATTTCCTCGTCACGCTCATCAAATGTCCATCTTCGTCATCGATCTTTATTATTGTTAGCAACAAATAGAAATGTCCTCTTTTTAGGACTACGGGAGACAAGCGCAGGGCGTAGCCGAGGCTTTCTCCCGTAGTAAGAGGCGTTAGCCTCAAGTCTTGTTCAGATGTTTCTGATCCTTTCGGGATCCGCTTTCCAGCGTTGTCATAATCCGCAAGTTTGCGGGGGCCATGAAAAATAGCAAGGCTACCGTCCGTATATTTATGGACCCTCACCTTGGCTTTTACATAATGACATCTATATCGGTAAGCGGGAATCTGAAGCTTGAGACCTTCATAACTCACGCAGTTATCGTTTCCTACTGTCCTTTCATAATGCTCACAGAGTATGTCATCCAGGTTGGGTCCAACCCAGGCTATGAACGCCTCTCCGGGCTCTGTGGCCTGTCTTGTGAACTCAGCGTTAAACGCCGGTAAATATACTTCTCTGATGTAGCGATTGGCCTGTTCAATCGTGGTGATTCCCTGAGCTAATAGCTCTTTGGGAAGTCTGCCCTGATGGGTCCGAAACGCCCTTTCGCTTCTCCCTCTAGCTTCGGGAGAGTACGAGGGAATCATCTGTATTCCAAGGCTTCTCATAGCTCGTCCAACTTGAGTCAGATTCGTTTTACTCACCTTACCGCTCTCTTTGGGAGTATACCAATAGTGACTGCCCCGGTCCGTATAAAGCGAGCTAAACAGACCCCGTTTCTGGATAACTTCCTTTATGCCCATAAAACTACTGCTCGTTCCCTCTTCGAGGACGAAAAACATTGAGTAATGCTCGTTGGTCGCATCATCCATAGTGACTACCAGATCCCATTTTTGACCATCTACCCATTGATGGGAACTTGCGTCCGGATGCAACAGCAAGCCCGCTATGTGGAGCAGGTTCTCGGTATTTACGATGACGTCCTTTCTTTGATGATTTTTTTATTAATCCATTGTTCTGCAAAGTGTTCTTAACCCATGTGTAACTTCGTTCGCCTCCCTGGCGCTTATACCAGGAATGAAAGTGCGAACATTCCAACCCCAGTGTTTGGTTTGATATGTGCTACAAAGCTCAAAGACCTCATCTACCGGAGCGCGACGAGAAGAAGCCTGTGTAATGCGCTTATCGAGAATGCCTTCAATCCCGTCTTGTTCATAACGAAATATGAGCCTGCGAAAAGTCCTGGCGGATACCCCAAGCATTATCGCAGCCTGCTCCTGGGTTATCCTCCGTTCTGTCCACCTCGGGTAAACAGATTCAAACTGCATCTTCCGAATCTCCTGTGCCACCTCTGTCCGGCGCATAAGCCACCTCCATAGTGACTTGTTAAACCGGACAAATTATGTGCTATTAAACAGGACATTCTATTTGCTCCTACAAATCCATCTTTATTATTTGATTTTTCTTCTCAACACGGTTAAAATTAAAATAGGGGTTATGTCTTCGTGAAATTATCATAAAATAAGATGCGACGCCCTCATCAGACTTATTAGAGAATAGTATATGCTAAGTGTTTATTTAGACGGAATTCCTTTGCAGGACGACTCCAAGAGCCTGGTGGTAAACGCCATGGGTCCCTTGAACCATACATGTAGCCACTGCGGGGGGTCTTTTGTAGAGGTTAGGAGAGTTCTGATACGGTCCAATGAAAGTCCAGCCATCTTCTTCAGTTGGTGCCATAGTTGTGGCAAGGTCACCCGGATAACTGAGGAATTCCCCATTGAGTGGCACAGGCGTATTATGGGAAAGGTAATGTCAAGAACGAGCCACCCAGTTCAGGGGTTATTGGATTTTCACGGCGTTTATTGACGGTTAGGGATTTACTCGACCCCCCATAAGTTATTTATACATAATTTTAAGACCGGTCGCATAAGCGGAACAATGGGCTAAGATTCTAATCTCGGTAGATTCGTCTCCATTTAAGGCTCTTCTAAGAATCCCCTTATCAATACGAATTATCTTTTCATCGTAGTCAATTGCTTCTTTTTTTAGCATCGGTATTTTGCTCGATATCTCTATCTTCCATTGTCTTTGTTTATCCCAAACGGGATGGTCTTGACGAACCTGGGCTTCGATTTTTTTTAGGTACGATTCTATCGTGTCGTCTTCAGTCCTGAGCATTTTCCTCTCCGTAATGTTGTTTGTCACAATATTCAAGATATCATTTGGCTCGTCACCCACACCCAGAAACTACATCAGTGAAAAAGGGGGAGGAGAAACAAGGGAATAAAGGAAGGAAGGCATAGGTTTTCATGACACTGGCCTAAGGGTTAAGCCGGTGGCAATATGCCTTCCGCTAAGTGAGTCTGTCAAATTTACAAAATAAATCCGCTATAGTACGATGATACCAGGCGGATTCTAAAGGGCGTCATGAATACTAAACAGGATTCATTATGACAAACAGTAGTCTATTCAGTCAATTAAATAATTCCATGATGCAACCGCTCTCGCAAAACAGGTTCTGTCCCTGAATGAACATAAATATTATTTTGCGTATTTGAAGGCGGGCATTTTTTTGATAGCGTCTTTTGTTGCGCCAGGTAATGTAAACTTTCCGTCTACCACTTTAAATTGCTTGATGGGAATAGCGACTTCATGCTTGGCGACGCCCAGGAATCCACCAACTCCAATTATGGCGTAGGTAACGACCTTATCGGGAGCGATGATAATATCCTCTACCGTACCGACTTTCTCCTTCTTATCGTTGTAGACTCGCTTACCCAAAACCGCTTTTTTGACGCTCCAACCATTGACTACATTTGTTAACTCTGTAACCGTAACGCCTAAGACTACGGTCTCGGAACCGGCCACAGGAGGCGCAGGGGCTGCTGTGGGAGCAGGGGCCGATGCGGGGGACTGTGCAGGCGCAGGAGCTTTCGCAGGTTCGTCAGCGGCATAACCAAAAGAGGCAATGAGCATCACCAGCCCCAAGCCTATCAAAAGCAGTTTTTTCATTAGTTCTCCTTTCTTAAACGACACATTGATTTTAAAACAAGGTAGACACGTAGACCATTTATAATGTTTCAGTTCCAGTTGGGCAAATTTTAAAGCGGAACAAAAAAAGTTTGACATTGACCTGGAATGGGGAATTTGAACTGTAAGCAAGAAGAGATGAATTTTGTCTCCTATTACTTTAGCGTGTTCAAATTTTCGGCATGAGCCGCCTGTTTTTGATACAACAAAAAGCGTAGCAATTGCATCATGTTGGGGAAACTGCCGTTTTTTATGTCCAAATTTTTGGACAACGACCTCAATTCAGCCCTACTGATCAAACATGACATCGATGAAGGGAGTTTTTGTAACCCATTAATATAAACAGTGATATTCAATATTTTCAGCTTAAATTAACCCTTTGGCCCAGCAATTGCATTAGAGATTGGGCAAGAAAATAATCTTCCCATCCTACGCCAACTGCAGTTTCAGTTGGTTTTTTTTTGGGTGGATTGAGGCCAGTTATCTTAGTAGCCTGGCAGCTCTGCGAACAGCACAGAACCAGACATATTGAATACGAGAAACCCCTGTTTCTCCTTCATCGTTAATCCTGACAAAGAAATGGCTCTTCGCGTAAGTGCGTGTCTGACATGTTATTCTCTCAACCAATCAATTCGTATCTTGTAGTGTGAAGCGCATAGATACGAAGCATGAAAAAGGCCCTGTCTCTAAATCCGTATGCCTGTCGTTGAAGCGTCTTGATCTTATTGTTTGTCCCTTCGAGTGGACCAGTTGATATGTTGTGGTCATAGTAGGCGATTATTCCACGGCGGTGTGTTCGTAGAGTATTGGCAAATTCCTTGAGCATTTTGATACCGGATGCCTCGGCCCGGTCGATCCAGTCATGCAAGTGATTTTCCGCTGTGGCTTTGTCTGGCTGAGACCAAAGAAGTCTGAGATCTTCCTTCATGTAATATGCCGTCGCCAAAGGTTTGTTTATGCTCAACGCCTCTTCCAGTCGGGCTCTTTCGTTTCTTTTATGACTGAGGTTTTCGGGGTTTTTTAAAAGCAACCATCGAGTTCCCTTTAGGACTTCTTTATGAAGCAGGTCGGTAACTTCTCTATAGATTTCGCGTCTCAACTCGGTGAGTTTCTCGTTGAAAAGCTTGATCACGTGGAAGTGATCGAACACAATACTCGAACTGGGAAGATGGCTTGTCACCGCAGATATGTATGCCTGGGACATGTCCATAGCCACCGCACGGATTTGGGCTTTGGAAGCTTTGAGTCTTCTCCAGAACGGTTCCAAAGCATCGGCTCCCTTGCCATCACCAACGAAGACAACCGCCCCATTGTCCAGATTTAGCACCACCGTCAGGTAGCGATGCCCGTGACCTACGCTGATCTCATCCACAGCGATTCTCTGCAAGTCGCGCAATGAAGGGCTCGAGAAACTTGCGCTGAAGATACCTTTTTTGAATATCTTTGACCGTGTGCCAACTGATTCCCAAATGATGAGCCACGTCGGTCATGGTCATATGTTTGCACAGATCCAGGACGTAACGCTCGAAGCGCTTGGTGTATCTGCGATTGCCTTCAGCAAAACCAATCTTCACCTGTCGCGTGACACTACAATCCAGACAAAACACCCGTTGAATTGGAAACTCGATAATAGTTGGCCTCAGGCCAATGGGAAGAGTCAAGAACTTCCTAAACACCTTTCCCTTCTTCATGACTCTCCGACTCCCGCATATCGAACATGTAAGAGTAGTAGGATCTTGACCAATTCGGAAGATCGTCCGACCGTTCTCGAAACGGGAATGAATGTGACGTATTCCTTGTACCATAATTCCAAAACAGTGATAAAGTATGCTTGTGGACATGACTTCCTCGCCTTCCCATATCTTTTTCAAATACAAGAAGGCAGAAATCATGTCCCATTTCATTTTTCAAGCAGGTACGCACTTACGCGAAGACCCAAAGAAATTTCATAGCGAGCCGGTAAATAAACCAGGAGGGAATTCCAAGTAATTCTG
>CAVQDX010000043.1:0-91456 GCA_963711335.1 uncultured delta proteobacterium
AGCCCAGCAGAAATTCCAATCCTGCGGAAAGCTGTCTGGCCCGGTATTCTTCATTAGGCCAAAAGAATTCAACAAGGGGGTCGTAATAAAATGACTCAATTAAAGTCTCGATACGTGGATCAGCCATCTGTCTGTCACCCAGCCCCAACGAGCATTGACTTCGTCTAGGGGACAGTCAACACATAATATGCCACGGTCGTCAATTACATTCTGCCCCAAATATCCGACCATCAGTGTCATAAATCTTATCCATCAGGGATTGCCTATTGGGGAATCGGCCTTATATTGCCAACATTGTTTATATTTTTTTAAGTATTATCAGGAGAGTGTGAGAATGCAGATCAACATCGACAAGAGCCTTGTAGAATTTACACCGGAGAATTCAGAAGAAACAGCCAAACTTCAACAACTGTGGCGTTTGATGGTAGATTGCGCTCGATTCAACAAGAAAATGGTCCCGATTGGTGAATACATCCCGAAACAGAGCACGTTCGCGAGATTTGCTATCGAAGGCATGGAAACAAAAGGGCCCCAAGCTATCCAGAGGTCCATGTTGAGAAAGACTGCCGTTGTTATTGCCAGACCTGCAATAAATACGTTGAGTTAAAGAACGGGGATCGAATACCTCCATGCTGCGGAAAGCTGATGGAGATTCTTGACTGACAGGATACCAGAAGGCGTTTTATAATGTTCTTTCAGCCTGTTTGACTGAAATAGGATGATCGTCTCAATACAGATCAACCTTGAAACACTAAGTATCAGAATTGATGGAACAACGAAAGCGGGCGGTGGCTTAACGGAGCCAACGCCCGATCCATGCGCTTGAGCAACATCGTCAGAAAGTTAGTCTGATCGGCGACAACTGGACTTGAGCATCTATTAAAGGTTCGTTTTTTCTCTTTAGTCTTTGCCTATTTCCTCTTCTAACTCTTTCCAATACTTCTTGTCACAGTCAGTAAGACATTGGTAATAGAGTTGTTGATTCCCCCCGCCTCCACCCCACAGGAAATCGGAACCGTGCTTTTGCCTACATTCTCTAATACACTGAGTACGATTTTGAGCAGCGTCCTGTTGTGAGAATACAGGGACTATGAATAGCATTATCAGTAAGCCGGCAATTATTATGACGCAACGGTTGATTGGCACGGGAAATTGATCCTTTCTGGGGATTGGTTCAAGCATATAGTAAATTAAAGGCCTTTGCCTGAGTTGCTTGAGCCTTCATGCTAACTGGTCAGATTCATTTGGCAAAGAGTATCGTGTCAAGCGATTCATTAAAGTCATGGAAGAGGGAATGATTGACGACGTAAGTTGTAACAAAAAAGCCCTAGCGAAGAGCGCCAAGGCTGGTAAAACAATGTCTTCCACGATGGGAAAATTTTACACCTAGGGCTTCACTCGTTTCCATGTGTGTAGAATGTGCCCGGACCCCTCTTTGGTAGCGAACTCTTTGGGTGTTGTAGCGCCGGTAGGGTCGAAGGCAAATTTGAACTGGTCATTACCGTCGAACTCGTAAATCGCATTTATTATCTTATCAGCGTTTGGCCCGGTCTTGCGGACCAAGGTAAATTCTTTTGGGCTTTTCGAGGGGTCTATTTTTACGATTTCAAATATTATCGTTTCTTTGCTCTGATGGGGAGACGTAAGTTGACCCTGGTTCCCCTGATAGATTATTTTGTTCTTACTCACGTCCTCATCTGCAATCTTCTTTCCATCCCTTTCTCCAAATACCAGAATCCAAGTTCCTTGAAATTTGTTGAGTTCCGTGTCGGCATTTTCTGCAAGAACCGCAGAAACAAATGGAGACACAACTGAGCAAAAAACCAGGAGTCCAACGGCAAGTAATTTTGTGTTCGTGAGCATTATCCATCTCCCTTTCGAAATTAATATATAAAAGATGTCAACGTTAAGTCGGAAGTCAATTAGAACACCATTACAACCTCACTATCATAACAAAGAGACCATCGCCTCCATTGGAAGACGACCCCATTTTTCAGGATTTGGTTGACAGGCTGAAACAACAGCCTCAGAATAAAGTTTACGCATTTCAGGATCCTATGAATAAGGAGGCTTAGAAACGCGATGAGCGACAGATTACCGAGCTGCCCCAGGCCCACAAAGCGGCAAAAAGCTAAAAGAGTCAAAATGGCAATAACAGTCGATGAATCGCTATATAATGCGCTCCAGGAGCTTTACCAGGAGGGATATTCGATATCCCATGTTATCGATAGCGCCATTTGGGTCCACTTAGGTCGTCCGAAGCTGTCGTTTGAGGTTAGTCCTTCCAGCAAGGGCAAAAACGTTAAAGAGGCGCCTCTATTCGATCAAAGCCAAAAATGTTGCGGAGAGTGAACGATGAGACTCACAGTCATAATATTATCGCTCCTCATAACCTCTCTAGTCCATGCGGACGGTATCTATCGTGACAAGGACGGCAAATATGCCGGAATGTGGCGTGGAAATGATGTGCGCAGAGAATATTTTGGCCCAGATGGCTCCTATCGGGGGGCAGCGGAACGTAATGGAGATGGATGGACATTCCGGGATAAAAAAGGCGGCTATTCCGGCTCCTCTAGTGGCCCCAGCGACAGGAATCCATCCATAGACAGCGAATAGGCCAAAACCCCCAGGTGAGGGTAACGGGGCCGGTCTACCATAAAAATCTCGGGGACCAATTAACCCTAACTCCGAAAATAATAAATGACAGCATAGGCGGAGAATAGCAGGCTGGACGAGCGCATGATTACCTCACCATCGCGGGTAGCGGCACGAACAAGCAGCTTCCCAATTACAAATCTCGTTCAGTCGTCTAAAGAACGTAGACCACCGCACTCAGCGTCGCGGATCTTCCGTAAAACAATATTTCTGGTTTTTATCTATTTGGTATTGACTGTAGGCATCTTAGGTTCTCCAACGAAGATTGCTCGCGCGTCAGACCAGGCATCGGCGAAGTCTGAGACCTTGTCTTCTCAGTTACTTGGGTTTCTTCCAGATATTGGGTTTCCAAATGTCAGTCGAATTCAATTTTTCCCCTATGGTAAATTCGGATACCGAAAAGTAGGCTGGAGAGCCATTATTCCAGTTCCTTATACTTTTCTTTTCAATGAATCGGCCGATTTGGTTGGCGATTACTACACTATAAAGCTCAAAGAAGTAGATTTATGGGTCGCTGAGGCTGGAATCGAAGCTCAATTCATCGGCGGCGCCACCGTGTTTGCAAGGATCTCCAGCAACATTTTGCAGGGACTTTTGAATAACTGGTTTCCCGAGACTCGTGAAGCAGCCGAGCGACTTCTCGGGAAACAAAGCGACTTTAGTTGGATTGAAGTTGAGACAGGCTTTATCAAGTCAATACTGGGTCCTCTAAGCATAGAGGCCGGTTTGAGGTATGACGACTTTCGTTTGGCGTTTAAAGAGCCTTATGAGATCAAAGCCACAACTGGATCAAAAATTACCAGCGTGACGTTTAAGGCATATCAAGCCGACAGCTACATCTGGCTGCCATACATCGGATGTGGCTTGAATGGAAAAAGTGTTAAGGCATTCCTCAGCGGTAGCTTGTTTGCGCCGTCACATATCAAGATGGAAGCTAGAGTGAGCGCAAACGCCTCTCAGATATCCGGTGTTTCTTGCTACACAATCTTAACCTCGAATGAGCCGGCCTCGTATCTTGAATTAAATATCCAATATCTCATGAACTGGCTTCCGCTGGTAAATCTAAGCCTTTGGGGGAAATCCGGCTGGCTGCGAATTTCCGGGAAGGGTGATGTCACAAACAACTGTGTGTCTTCGCCCGGTTTTTCAGTATTACCCCTGGACGAGATCAATCTCACATTCACTCGGTACGATATTGCCGCGGGGTTGGCTCTAAATATCAGCTTCTAAGAGCCTGTCGGACAGACAATCAGATTGAATCGAAATGGCTCCACGATATGGCGGGAAGATATAGTTAAATTCCATGTGTCTTCGAGTTGCTTCGATTCACCAGAGATGAGCCAACTCTCTTACGGGAAAAGAATTACTATTTAGAGGGAATCACTGCCGATGAGAAAAAATCTAAGGTGATAGTACAGAAAAAAGGTCTGTTCAGCGTGTCCTTTCAGAAAATCGGTGGAGTCAAATGGCTCATCTAAATGCAAACATATGGATACATCAGCGTAAAATCACAAATATAACTCTTTTAATCTTATTATCGACGGTGAATCTTACTAAAGGGCTAAAAAGGCTCATTATGACACATATGTCTGGCATGGCTGAAGACGGCATTGTTGATGGCCGATATAGACGGTAATCCTGTCAACTCACCGTCGTGGTTGCTTACGTGGAAAGTCCGGCAGTTTGCGCCGATCTAAAACTGCCTGCTAGAAAGCCTCAACAAACAATTTTATACGACTCCTCTAAAAGTCTCGTTCAATTATCCAAAGTGTTGAGACCATCGATGATTTTTTGAGATTAGCTTTTGAACCAGTTTCTAACTAGTGCTTGGGCTTTAGAGTCTTTTTCGTTTTGTATATCATCGTCAAGTTGCCGTCGTCCATTTTCTTTTTGATGAATCTTTTCTTGCCCAGCAACAAACTTACGATACTCATTATTGGCCTTCTCGCACGATTTCTTGAGATTTGCTTCAGTGTCGGCATGAGGTCCCTGGCCCTGTATGGAATATTGAAAAAAAATAAATCGTTCCAAATCATATTTCTTAGAATCTGGTACACCTTTAAATAGCTTACAGGAGAGATCACGTTTTCGTGTTAGTTGGCCTGAGGGAGGGACCATACTGAAAGGCATATCGTGATATTGTAAAATTCTTTCCCCTACATACTTTTCGCAACTGTCGTAAAAATCGCAAAACTCCTTCATCCACTCCTCGGGGGGAATCGAACTTAAAAGAATAGGCAAATAGTAACGTCCTTCCACTTCCTCACTGGGTACAGGAGTTAATGCCTTTTCTATTCGAATGTCTTGAAAATCTTCTCGATAATGAGACATGAACTGATTCCTCTCTCTAATTCATTTATAATTGGGTCCGATTTTCCCCTGTCGTTAAAGGCTGACGTTTGGGGCGGACCGAGCCGGGAATTCCCGGCTAGTCGACTATTTAAACCTTTTATTTTACATATTCCCCCATCTGTCGAAAATTGACATTTCCCCATCAGATCGCGCCTTACCTCGTTTTATCCGTTGATTTGTATCTTGTTTTGGAAGATTCACCCTGTCTTGCGGTAGTGGAGACTGATTCTCAGATATCTTTCCTGGCTGGGAATTACCGTTCCTCCCGCTGACAGTGCCCTGGAACGCCATTCGTTGCGCTATGCTTGGTTTATTCTTCACCGCAATTGTGACACTCCAAGAAGGCGGACCGACTTGCGCTCCGGCGCTAGGGTCCATAATCATTGCTTCTGATGGGCTAAAGCTAAAAATTCCATATAGGACCGTAATGAGTAAATAGACTCTGTTTTTCATCTGACACCTCCCGGTGTTACACCTGTTGGATTACCACCATTCAGCGTTGAAGTAAGAGCCACTACTCACTGTGAGGAGGGACTCGGAAAGAATATGTCCCTAGATGAAAGGTTTCAACTGTGGCACTCATATAGAGTGCCTTACACGGGAAAGGGTTCACGTAAGTATTCATCTTAAAATAAATTTCCTTAAAGTCCAAAGCGTCATTCCATTTATTCTGATATGTCTCCCTCGGCCCGAATCCCCATTCAATTACCTGTGCGGCGCAACCCGCTTCGGAGGGCTTCGGTCAGGGCGATTTCAACAACATGAGCGATTTGCTTACGGCCAGAGAGAAAACTGTCCTCGGAAAATGCGAATAGTGGTGAATAATTAATAGGTATCAGATACAGCAAAACTCTTTGGCACTGCAGCAAGGGTGCAGCAAAAGAATTTCAGTTGTAGACTTAAGGAATGTAACTTGCTGATATTATTGGTACGCCCGAAGAGATTCGAACTCCCGACCTTCTGATCCGTAGTCAGACGCTCTATCCAGCTGAGCTACGGGCGCACTGGAGGTATGACAAAACATTACATCGGAGATACGATGTAATGTTTAACTTTAATTGGAGGAAACGAAATTGTCAATAATTCAGTCATTCAAAATTTAGCGGCCGATTCTAGGGTCCTCCCCCAGTTTAATCTTCACAGTCGTTTGCTTGCCACCTTTGATCACTGTTAATTTAACCTCATCGCCAATGTTTTTCTGAGAAATAAGATTCTGGAAATCATCAAAGGTCGGGGTCGGGATATCGTCCAACGCTGTAACTACGTCTCCACCTAGCAGCAAAGGACGGCCTCGATAGACACCGGCAAATTGATTCCCGCCTCTGAGGCCACCCTGGTAAGCTGGGCTCCCTTGAGCGACCATGGTGATCAAGAATCCTTTAACTGTAGGCATCCCGAGACTTTGAGCCAATTGAGGATCAATGTCTGTCCCGGAAACTATGCCAGACCAGGGATATACCGCACGGCCCAGTTTCAATATTTGAGTCGCGACCTTTTTAGCCCTATCGATCGGCAGGGCCAGGCCAATTCCCATAAACCCACCGGTCTGACTAAATATGGCTGTGTTGATCCCTATGACCTTTCCCCTTGAATTGATGAGAGGCCCACCACTGTTGCCAGGGTTGATGGCCGCATCCGTCTGGATCATCCCGATCATAGTCCTCTGATCGACTACAATGTCTCTGTTCAAAGCGCTGATGAAACCAGCGGTAACAGTGTGTTGAAAACCAAACGGATTCCCTATGGCTATCACACGCTGGCCGACGGAAAGGTTGTCGGAATCCCCTAGAGGAGCTACCTCCATCCCCTTGAAGGGGTCGACCTTAATTACTGCAAGGTCACTCACAGGGTCCTGTCCGATCAGTTTGGCAGGAAGTTTTCGTTCTCCAATGAAGGTCACTTCGATATTTTGACTATGACCAACAACATGGCTGTTGGTCAAAATGTGTCCTTGATCATCAATCACGAATCCGGTTCCCTGGCCGGTTTGGGGCACTACCTGCATCCAGAAATTGTACGCCAGCGTCTTCGTGACAACATTGACCACGGCAGGGCTAAGCTCTTTATAAACCCGCATTACAACCGATTCATCCGTCTCGAGCGCCCTATAAGGTTCAGGTGGAGGCGCCGGCGTTGAAACAACCGCGGGCCGCTTGTTGAGCCACATGCCTATGACCACACCTGCGACAAGAATTGTTAGAATTGTGATTATCGCAGACCAACTACGAGATTTCATCGTCTACCCCAGATCTGAGAAGGATATTGGTTCATATAACCTGCGCCTGGCTGATAATAAGGGTTGCCCTCGTTCATGCGCTGACTATCATATGATTCCTGCAATTCAGAATAGCCCATTCGCCCATTGTAGGAGCTTTCAGGATAAAGCAAAGTCCGTCCCCTGTCATCATTTAATGTGGATGCGTAACCCAGTGTTTGCCCAGTCGGGGACAGTACCCTCATTGCCCCTTGATACATGTAATCTGAAAGAGTACCCTGTCTGAATTCCCATCGGATCACCGGCAGGTCCTCCGACCATGAAGTGCGGAGCGTCAACAGGACAATATTGCTTCGCCCCGAAACTTGGATCAAAGTCAGGCCCTGAATTATTCGCCCTATTGCCATAAGGATCCGCTTGTTGAAGTTGGGACCAGAAAGCGATACCCGGTGGAGGGGTATAGGCTTGAGACACCGTCCCTTTGAGCGCTTCACTCATGAAATCCATCCACACAGGCAGAGCTGCTATGCCCCCATATTCATGCTTGCCAAGTGAGATTTTAGAATCAAATCCAATCCATACACCTGTTGTGTAAGTGGGATTGAATCCTATAAACCACGCGTCCGCGCATCCGTCCGTCGTGCCGGTTTTACCAGCCAGGTCCGTCCTGCGCATCTTCGCCACATTGGAAGCCGTCCCTGAAACACATGTCTGCGTGAGCATGTTGACCATAAGAAACGCCGCTTGAGGACTCATCGCCTTTTCAATAGTCCTTGTATCAGGACCTCTAAGGCTTGGAAAGGAACCTTTGAGTGCAGATTCGAGATTCAGGGCGGGTTGATTCGTTTCAACAACTGGCTTGTCGTGGATAGAAGCATGGTTTGAAACAACCTCATCGTCTGAATTCTGGCCGGGGCCAGGGTGGTCTGGGTCAACCTCCACCAATTGATTCGCTATCCAGGCTGGGGAAGGGTCGGTATTGTCATTGGGATTAATTAACAGTTTGGTATTGTCTTCAAGCACATTCCCAAAACGATCCACTACCTTCTTTATCATTACAGGAGTTATCAAAGCTCCCATATTGGGGAACACTGTATATGCGCTGGTCAATTCAAGCGGAGTGACCTCTGATGAGCCGAGCCCCAGAGACAAATTGTGACCTAACGGGGATTTTATTCCCATGTTTTTTGCCATACTGATGGTCGTATCCAGTCCTACATCCATAAGCAGCTTCACAGCGACAATGTTTCGGGATAAAGCCAAGGCTCTTGTCAAATTGGTTGAGCCGATGAAACCTCCATCCGAGTTGGAAGGCATCCATTCAGGCTCACTTGGGTCGATCAATACCGCAATTGGCTCGTCAACAACCATCGTGTTCGGACTATAAGCCCCATTTTCAAGAGCCGCTGAATAAACAACCGGTTTAAAAGCGCTTCCTGGTTGGCGCATTGCCTGAGTGGCCCTGTTAAAGTGGGATTTATCGAAATCCATGCCTCCTACAAGGGCTCTTATGTATCCACTTCGGTTTTCTATACAGACTACCGCTCCCTGTACCGGCGGAGCCGTAATCTGCTCAAGCGTAAAATTCTTTTCATCGGATTGAGTAACCAGGAAATCAAGAAGGTCATTGGGTCTGTAAACTGATCCTTGAGCAAGTTTCATATTGAATTTGATATTACCGCTCAAAGACAGAACGTATTCTTCGGAGACAGGAGCAGCATTCTTCTTGTTTTTTTGTTTCTTGTTTTCCGGAGAAGAGATCACCACTGCCTGCACTATCTCGCCTACCTTGAAAGATTCTGGAGATGGGCTGTTTACAAACTCCTTAGCTTCTGCCGGTTTGAGTCTTTTCAAGAGTCCACGTGGGCGATGCTCACGTCTCTCCCAACCTTGTGCCCCCTTTAACAAAGCAGACGCTGCAGTATCCTGAAGACGCGGCTCCAGTGTGGTCCAAACTTGCAGGCCCTCATTGTAAAGTCGATTCGCTCCATATTTCTCAATGATCTTCTGGCGCACAGCTTCAGTGAAGTAAGGGGCCCTGGTGAAGGGATTAGGGAGATTTTCCCTGAATGCAGGGACTTCATCCATCGCTTTCTGAAACTGTTCCTGCGATATAAAATTATTTCGGAGCATGCTGTTGAGGACAAATTCCCTTCTTTTCAGGGCGTTTTCCAGATTTTTGGGGGGAGCGCTCCTGTTAGGATTTGAAACAAGCCCCGCGATCATGGCGGCCTCTGCGACAGTTAACGCTTCAGTTGATTTCCCAAAATAAGTCCTCGCTGCAGCTTCTACACCATAAGCCCCTCGACCGAGATATATTTCATTGAGATAAAGGTTGAGTATTTCCTGTTTGGATAAAGACTTCTCCAGCCTGAAAGAAAGAATGGCCTCCCTGATTTTCCTGGATAGCTTCTTTTCCTTGGTCAGAATAAAATTCCTGGTGACCTGTTGAGTGATTGTGCTCGCGCCCTGAGAGAATTCACCTGATTTGAAGTTTCTGATTGCAGCTCTAGTTATCCCCAGCAAGTCGATTCCTGGATGTGAGAAAAATCTGGCGTCTTCAGCCGCCAGGAACGCGTTCGTTACATGAGGAGGGATGGTATCCAAAGGAATGGGGAATCGCTTTTCCTTGTAGAAAAGACCAATAACTGATCCATCATCGGCATAAAAAGTGGAAACCGTTTTAGGGCGGTAAGCTCTCAGATCCGGTATTTTGGGCAGATCTCTTGAGAAAACGAGATATACGCCGAATGCTGACCCTAAAAAGCCGAATATCAGCCCGCAGACCAGCAATAATGGCAGACCTATTCCGAGCCAGACAAATATTCCGCTAAAAGCCTTAAGGTAATTGAATCTGGATGTTTCTTTAGTCATTTCTCAATATCAAGTAGCTGAACCTTCGAGGAATATTCAGCTACTCGTTTTAAATCATTTAGATTTTATGACGGATGGCGAGCATCGTCAAGCAAAGCGCCCAAACTCCGCATTGCTGATGGTAAGAGTTCGTCAGTTTTCTTGACGCCGCATGGTCTATGAATTAAGTTCGAGGCATTAGATTGTGGAGGCTATTGTTTGCGAATAGGACAAGGATTTGACGCCCACAGACTTGTCGCTGACAGGCGGTTGATTTTAGGTGGAGTTAACATTGAATATCCTTTCGGACTCGAAGGCCATTCGGATGCCGACGTGTTGGTTCATGCGGTGATCGACGCGCTGCTGGGCGCTGCTGGACTTGGCGACATCGGAATGATCTTCCCCGACACAGACCCAAAATATAAGGGGGCTTCAAGTATTGGTCTTTTGTCTGATGTCTGCGCCAGGATCGCCCTCTTAGGATTCAGGATATCGAATGTTGACGTGACTCTTCTTGCGGAAAAACCTAAAATCGGAACATACAGGGAATCAATGCGTCGGAACGTAGCCGAAGCTTTAGCAATTGATGTAAATCGTGTAAACATTAAAGCTACTACGACTGAAGGTCTTGGATTTGTAGGCCGACATGAGGGGCTGGCAGCCGCCGCAGTAGCGTTGCTGGAAGAAATCCAGGAATTGTAAAGCAATTTTTGTTGGAGAAACGTATGGAGTTGAGAATCTACAATACGCTGACTAGAAAAAAGGATCCGTTTCTACCAGTTCTTTCGGGAAAAGTTGGGATGTATGTATGCGGAGTGACGGTTTATGACATGTGTCATATTGGCCACGCGCGATCTGTCGTGCTCTTCGATGTCATATACAGGCATCTCCTTAAAAGCGGGTTTGATGTCACCTATGTCCGAAATTTTACTGATATTGACGACAAGATCATAAATCGGGCGAACCAACTGGGGGAAAACTGGAAAGAACTTGCAGAGCGATACATAAGAGAATTTCATGTAGACATGGATTCTTTGGGAGTCAGGCGACCCACACTGGAACCCAAGGCTACTGATCATATTCAGGACATCATCTCGCTGATCGGCGAGTTGATATCACAGAACCACGCTTATGAAGTTGATGGGGATGTGATGTTCTCTGTTTCCAGTTTTTCATCCTATGGTAAGCTCTCAGGTAAGAAGACCGAAGAACTGGTCTCAGGAGCCCGTGTTGGAGTCGACGAGAAGAAGAGAGATCCCCTGGATTTCGCTTTGTGGAAAGCGGCCAAACAAGGCGAGCCGTTTTGGAATAGTCCGTGGGGCCCAGGCAGACCAGGCTGGCACATCGAATGTTCAGCAATGAGCATGAGGTACCTTGGGTCAACTTTCGATATTCATGGAGGTGGAGCCGACCTCACATTTCCGCACCACGAAAACGAGATAGCCCAGTCCGAAGCAGCTACAGGGGAACCTTTTGCCAAGTATTGGATTCACAATGGTTTTGTAAATATACGTTCAGAGAAAATGTCCAAATCTCTCGGGAACGTTCTGAATATCAGGGATATCCTCAAGGAAGTTCATCCCGAAGCTTTACGTTTATTTTTGCTCTCAAGTCATTACAGAAGTCCATTGGACTATAATGACACGTCGATCAGGGAAGCGTCGGTAGGTTTGGAGCGTCTTTATACAGCTCTTGCATCTTTGGAAGAACTCGTGAAGATGAACGGCGCCTCAAACGACCTACCGGAAGAACTGTTGGACCTGAACGTCAAATTTCGGGAAGCGCTGGATGATGATTTTAATACCCCCAGGGGGTTGGCGCTACTCTTTGAGGCCTCGAGGGCTATCAACCGAATCCACACCGCGGCCGGAAAGAATCGGGATGCAGCCCCCAGGTCGGATCTTGTTGAAAAGGCTGGCGCAAGTCTGACTGGATGGGCTCGCGATGTGTTCGGGCTGTTGAACGAGTCTCCGGAAACATTCATAGACAATGCTCGCCGGTCAGGGGCTAAGGACCTTAGTATAACCGAAGAAGAAATTGAGGAATTGGTTCAGGCAAGATCTGACGCTAGAAGGAACAAAGATTTCAAGCAAGCTGATGACATCCGAAACAGGCTTTTGGAGGCAGGGATTTTGATAGAAGATGGCCCTAGTGGATCTAGCTGGCGAGTTAAGGATTAATTTGCAACTCTCTTTGAAAACTTTGGTTTGATACGACAGACAAACAGGCATTATTGGAAATTAGAGTAGAAAATCTAAATTGCAGTTTCAATCGGGGAACTCCGCTACAGCGGCACGCTCTCAAGAATATCAGTTTCGTAGTACCTTCAGGCAAAATTGTTGGCATACTGGGGTTGGTGGGATCAGGAAAAACTACTCTGGTCAGAACCCTTAACGGACTTTTGAAGCCGGACTCAGGGAGAATTATTTTGGGTGGCGCAGATATTTCGGAGTATGGTTCTGACCTAAGAAAAAAAGTTGCGCTAGTCTTTCAACACCCTGAAAAACAATTGTTTGAAGAGACAGTTTTCCGCGATATAGCCTTCCCACTAATTAACAATTATGACTTCTCTGAGGAGGATGTCGAAGTACTAGTCAGAAAAGCATGTTCCAGAGTTGGATTAGAAATTGATGAGTTAAAAGACCGGAGCCCTTTCGAACTCTCTTCTGGTGAGAAAAGACGTGTTGCGTTGGCCGGGGCTCTCGTCAACGATCCAGATATTCTTATACTCGACGAGCCAGCGTCTGACCTCGATCCACCTTCTCTGGTCACACTGAAGGATTTCATAAAATCTTTTAACAACCGCGGCTCCCGTACTGTTTTGATAGTTTCTCATGAAATGGATTGTTTTCTTTCGGAGTTAGACTTACTTCTGGTAATTCATGAGGGGCAAAAGGTTTGTTTCGGTTCTGTTCAGAAAGTGTGTTCAGAGCTTCGCAACAATTCCGAACTAAGGCGGATATTGCCTGCCATCGGCTTACTTGTAGAGGAGTTGAGATCTCGAAATATTTTAATACCCGAAGATAGTTTCGATCTCCAATCTATCAGGGATAGCATTGTTCAGGCGATCCGTTCAGGAAGGTTATCGAATTGAAGAAAAGCTTTTTTCTTATCTCATTCATTATTGTGACATTCTCTCTCATGTCTGGTCCCAGCCATAGTGAAACTATGGATGTCCAAAATATAATCAAAAAGATTCAGGACACCTATAATACGAGTTGCTGCTTCACTGCGTCATTTGACCAATTGACCGTCAATGTGGCCATGGATATGAGAGACAGGTTTCATGGCCGGATGTATGTAAGAAAACCGCTGGACATAGCGCTGGAGGTAGCTAGCCCAGAACGGCAAAAGGTAGTGATGAAGGGTAGGAATTACCTGGTATATTTTTACGATGACGGATCACAGGTTCACGGAGAGGTTCCCCCGGAAATTAACATAGAAAATTTTTTTGGTTTTTTTACCAACATTGCGGCCCTGGACAAAAATTTCAGAGTTGAGTTGTCTCCCAGGCAAACAGAGCAGGAAGAGAAGCTGATTTTCCTTGAATTAACCAATAACGGCAACACCCAGGCACAGATTAAGATAGTCCTGGGCGTTGACAGAATTAGATACACTATAAATCGGGCCATCATTTATGACGCCCTTGGAAACTACAATCGTTTTGACCTGTCTGACGTGACCTTTTTAAAATCAATTCCCGATTCCCGTTTCGACATCAAACCCGCATCGCACTGAAGCATAGATTCGCAAGACCAATAGAGCGCCATCTTTACAACAAAATGAATTACTTCAACCTGATAAGTCTGGGCTGCCCGAAAAATAGAGTGGACAGTGAAAAAATCCTTCACTCCATGTTTGCCGCCGGATTCAAACATACCGAAGATCAGCAAAATGCGCAGGTTCTAATCATAAACACATGCGCATTTATTCAACCAGCGGTCGAAGAATCCATAGCCGTAATTCTTGACAGTTCTCAACTGAACCCTCTGGCCCTCCTGGTTGTCGCAGGCTGCTTGCCTTTACGTTACAAACAGAAGCTACAGGAGTCATTTCCGGAAGTTGACCTCTTCATAACACCTGAACAGATAGAAGGGTTTGCAGAGTCGGTTCAACTTAGCTTCCTGAAAAAGATTGAAGGGTTAAAGAATAGTAAAGGACCCTCTGGCCGCTTTTCTTCCGAATATCAAAGTCATTCTGTCCCCGGGATAGGAGATGATTGCGGCTCCTCGGATGATTCAACGGAGGCTGGAGCTAAACTCGCGGTTAAAGAAAGAAGCAGTGATTTTCACGAATTCAACCGAGCCTTGTCCACCCCTGGATTCGCATATTTGAGGATTTCAGATGGATGTGATCATGGATGCAAATTTTGCGCGATTCCACTGATACGGGGAAAGCTCAGGAGTGAGACCATTGAGGATTTAGTCCGAGAGGCGACTACGCTATCTGATCTCGGCGTGAAAGAGCTGGTTCTGGTCGCGCAGGATCTCTCGTCATACGGACGCGATCTGGGAATCAAGAATGGTCTCGTTAGGTTACTAGAGAGGCTTGACTCAACACCCGGTATAGAGTGGATAAGGCTGATGTACTTGTATCCCAGCGGCGTCAAATCAGATCTTATTAATATGATTCAGGGATCTCAGAAAATATTGCCTTATGTTGATGTCCCCATTCAGCACATTTCGGATCGGGTCTTAAAATCTATGGGGCGCCCCTGGAATGGGAAGAAAATAAAGGACCTGATTGATTTGATGCGTTCCAGGATCCCTGAAATAGTGATTAGGACAACGGTCATGGTTGGTTATCCCACAGAAGAGGACTCCGATTTTGACGAGCTCAAACATTTTATTAGTGAGTTCAGGTTGGACCATGTAGGGGTCTTTACTTACTTTCAGGAAGAAGGATCTCCTTCAGAGAAGCTCGGAGACCCCATTCAGAAGAAAGTTAAGAACGCTCGAGCCAGGGCGATTCGATCCATTCACTCAACATTCATGAAAAAAAGGAACAAGAGGAAGGTTGGTCGCATTGAGTCGTCAATAGTGGAAGGCATCTCAGAAGAATCAGATTTGCTTTTGGAGGGGAGGGTCTGGGACCAAGCCCCGGAAGTAGACGGAAAGCTCTATATTACATCCGGGACAGCCGATGTAGGAGCGATCAAACGCGTTCTAATAACGGGGGCGAATGGAGTGGATCTGTTCGGTGAGATACAGGATTGAACACACGTATTGTTGGAGTTCAACAATAACGCTCGAGTTAACAAAAATCGGACCCGGCATTAGATTTCCAGTTCCGTGAAATTAATAGACGGACTTTATAAAAGTCCGCCTATTTTATATGCTTGAGTTAATCTAGTTGACCGGTTTCTTACTCTTGGCTTTTTTAGCAGGCTTACGAGTAGGACTTTGGGTCTGGTATCCATATTGTCCTGCAGAGCCGTACCCGTATGGATCTGAATATCCGTAGTATGGAGAGTATGAATTCGATGAGTAGGAACTCGATGATCCTCCTGACCAGGAGGGAAAACAGCCGGCTCAACTACAGAAAGCGACTGAAGCCATTCCCACTATGGCCAGCGAAACGACCAATAACATGAAAATCTTTTTGTTCAAAATTTGTCCTCCTTGACCGTAGCCCATAAAATAAACGACGTTAGAATGTAATCAAAAAAGATGTTTTGTCACTCTTTTTTTTCATTGATCCTGAAAAAACACTGCATGCAGAATTTTGATTTATTATATCAACATATTATTTATATTAGTGAAAGTTTGCAATGATTACTCACGACATTTCCTACCTGAAATGAATTGCGTGCTGTTGCTTTGAAGGTACTAATTGGAATACATTAAAGACTAATTTTATTATAGCTAACTTTGGCGACCCAATAAAATAGGACACCTCAAAAACTGACCATGTGTATGGAGACAATCTGATGGAAGCGCTTGGCATGTGCCTGGGAGCTTCGACGTTAAGTATTTGTCGCGTGGAACGTCAAGGCAATCAAATTTCAGTTCTTGACGCGACGACGATTACTCACGAAGGAAACCCCAGGAAGACACTCCTGGAGGCTCTCGAACGTATACCGGATATTAAGAATGTCCGGTTGGCCGTAACTGGCCGAAAATTCATTAATTTCATACGATTAACCACTATCTCGGAACCTGAAGCTATTGAATCCGCTGTCTCGTTCGTGTTGCCCGACACAACTAAATATAGGGTTTTAGTCAGCGCGGGCGGTGAAACCTTTATGGTGTATCACCTTGATGAAGACAACAAGATACAGGGGATCCAGACAGGCAACAAGTGCGCTTCCGGAACCGGGGAGTTTTTCCTGCAACAGATAGGACGGATGAACATCGGTCTAAAGGAGGTAGAACACCTCGGTGTTGCGGAGCACCCACACAAGGTTTCCGGCCGTTGTTCAGTGTTCTGTAAGAGCGACTGCACTCACGCCCTGAACAAAGGCATTCCAAAGGACCAGGTTGTCTCAGGACTCGCCATGATGATGTCCGGGAAGATCGTAGAATTGTTGAAGAAATTACCGAAGAGGTCCGTTGCTCTCATAGGGGGATCTTCTCTCAACAAGACTATGATCCATTATCTGTCCCAGGAAATACAGGACTTGTTTATTCCCATACAGGCTCCTTATTTCGAAGCTATGGGCGCGGCCATCTGGGCCCTTGACAACCCAACAGCGCCATATACCGGAACGACCGAAGTGTTCGAGGAAAAGAGTTCGGCGTTCGGTTTCTTAAAGCCTCTTTCCAACTTTCGGAGTCTGGTAAGCTTCAAGGAACGCCCCAGGGGAATGGCTCAAGGAGGCGACAGGGTCATCCTTGGACTCGATGTCGGTTCGACAACCACAAAGGGTGTGCTCATGCGCCAAAAAGACAAGGCCATTCTAGCCGCAGACTACTTACGAACGGACGGTGACCCTGTTGGAGCGTCGAGAAATGTTTACCGGAGCCTGCTCAAGCAATTGGACTGCGATATAAACATATTGGGTTTGGGCGTTACAGGATCAGGTCGGCAGATTGCCGGTCTTCATGCGATGACTGAGGGTGTGATAAACGAAATTATTGCGCACGCAGCGGCGGCGGTCCATTTCGATAAGGAAGTTGATACAATATTTGAAATCGGTGGGCAAGACGCAAAGTACACGTACATCACCAACGGAGTACCCGAGCGACTATGCGATGAATGAAGCGTGCAGCGCCGGCACAGGTTCATTTCTTGAGGAATCCGCAAAGGAAAGCCTGGGACTTAAAGTGACTGACATCGGGAGAGTTGCTTATACCGCTACAAACCCACCAAATTTCAACGACCAGTGCGCCGCTTTTATTGGTTCTGACATCAAAAACGCCGCTCAGGAGGGGATCCCTGTTAATGATATAGTCGCAGGATTGGTTTATTCGATCTGCATGAATTATTCAAATAGGGTCAAGGGTAATAGACCTGTCGGGAAAAAGGTCTTCATGCAAGGGGGCGTCTGTTACAATGAGGCCATCCCCGCAGCTATGGCAGCGTTAACCGGCAAGGAGATAGTTGTCCCACCGGAGCCCGGTTTAATGGGCGCCTTTGGTGTGGCCCTGGAAGTTGACCGTCGAATAAGTCTCGGCCTAATGAAGGAAGAGCGATTTGACCTTAAACAGCTTGCGAATCGGGAGGTTATTTACAAGAAGCCTTTCGTTTGTGGCGGCGGAAAAGAAAAGTGTGACCGTCGGTGTGAAATCGCCCGGATCGAACTGGAAGGAAAGACATATCCATTTGGAGGCGCATGTAACAGATATGTCAATCTGATTCGCAACCTGGAATTTGACACCAAAAGCTTGAACATGGTGGATTATCGGCAACGGCTGGTCTTTGAAGACCTTAAACCCCAATCCCCGTCCGATAATCGACCTGTAGTCGGCATGAACAGATCTTTTCTGATCAACACTTATTTTCCCCTTTTTAACAGATTCTTTAATGAACTTGGATACCGCGTTGTCCTGCCGGATAAGATAGATCCTGAAGGGAGTGATCAGCAGGGGGCCGCTTTCTGTTTTCCGGTAGAGATTGCCCACGGGTACATGTCAAGCCTTATTCAAACAGACCCGGACATCCTCTTTCTGCCGCTCATCCGGGGCATTCCAACTGACGAAGAGGACCCCAACACTTGCACATGCGTGTTTGTCCAGGGCGAAGGTTTCTACCTTTCAACAGCGTTTGAGCAGGTTAAATTAAAACAAGTTTTGCGACCGTTTCTTAACATGAGTCGCGGTCTGCAATCTTGTAAAGATGATTTCGTCGGTATCGCCACCGGGCTGGGCAAAAGCAAGGCCGATGGTTTGAGGGCCTTTAAGGCCGCAGTTGAGGCTCAGGACAACTTTAAGGCAAAAATGCGTGCAAAAGGCGCCGAGATTTTAAAGGAGATTGAGGCCTCACCCGAAATCACAACGATCGTATTGTTCGGCAGACCTTATAACTCCTTTACGTCAGAAGCCAACAAGGGAATACCCGTGAAGTTCGCTTCAAGGGGTTACCGAGTCTTGCCTTTCGATATGCTGCCCTTTGAAGATCAAAGCATGGACGACGAGGCAACCATGTACTGGTCGATGGGAAGAATGATTCTCAAGGCCGGCAGATTTGTAAAAAAACATCCTCAACTGTTTGGTGTTTTTATAAGTAACTTCTCATGCGGTCCTGACTCTTTTGTAGTGGGCTACTTCAGGGACGAAATGGGTCGCAAGCCCTCTCTTACTCTTGAGTTAGACAGTCATACCGCCGACGCTGGTCTGGAGACCCGAATTGAGGCGTTTTTGGATATCGTCCATTACTATAGGGAGCTTCAGAGCCAGCAGAAAATTGTAGCTATTCATAAAGACTTCAGGGCCGCAGTTACCGGAATGGTGAATGGGAAACCATGTATTATTACACCAGATGGTCAGACTTATCCATTAAACCACCCGAAAGTTCGTGTGGTCTTGCCGGCTATGGGTCGATTCGCGCACCAGGCCCTTGTTAGGACTTTTGAAAAAGTTGGCATAAACGCCTATGGGTTGCCTCCTGCGGATGAAGAAGTTTTGAAAATAGGGCGTGGAAATTCCACTTGCAAGGAGTGCTTGCCACTCCAAACGACTGTTGGCTCGATGTTGAATTATTTCTGGAAGGTGCGGCCGGAGGACGAAATTACCGCTTACTTTATGCCGGGAGCTGCCGGCCCGTGTCGGTTTGGTCAGTACAACGTTTTTTCCAGAAGGTTGATCGAGCGTCACGAAATACCAAACGCCGCCGTCCTTACTCTTAACGCGTCAAACGGATACATGGGACTTGGTGACAGATTTACACTACCAGCATGGCGGGCAATCCTCATTGGCGATGTTATGTATGAAATCTGGTCCACGATTATGGCTGCGGCCAAAGATCGTGAATCCGGTCTGGAAATCTTTTTCAAAGAATGGAACGCTCTGGTTGATGTGATCCACCGACCATGGAAAGAGATAAAACGACAGATCGGCCTATCTGCGGTCGAGTTGTCAAAGATTCCGCTTAGAGCCCCATACGAGGAGATACCTAAAATATCGTTGATAGGTGAAATCTACGTACGAAACGATCCTATCTCATTGCAACAGCTTGTTGAAAAAATGTCGGATCGAGGTTTTATTGTCCGCACATCTCAAACCAGCGAATGGATTAAATACGTTGACTGGCTTATCAAGACTGGGATCGAGGGTGATTCCCGTGATATTCCGTTCTGGATTCGTTATTTTGTCAAGAGGCATTTTGACAAAAAGGTCAGGAAATTGTTTGGACCTTCCGGACTGTTTTTCAACGAGATACTCGAAGTTGATGATCTTGTAAAGGCCGGGGAGCGTTACATATCGCCAATGTTAACTGGAGAGGCGATCCTCACTGTAGGCGCTGCGATCCACGAAATTCTTCATCCGTCTTGCGGCATCATCTCAATAGGTCCATTCGGATGTATGCCTACACGAGTCGCTGAAGCCATCTTGTCGGAGAAATTCACGGTGGGTGAAAAACTCGCGTCAATGGACAACAACGGATCAAGACCAAACCTCGACAATCCGATATTTAAGAGTCCTGACCGTAAACTTCCCTTCCTTGCGATAGAAACAGACGGGAACGCGTTTCCGCAGATTATTGAAGCGAGATTAGAGGCGTTTTCGCTCCAAGCCAAGAGATTGCACCAAAAAATGATGATGGAAAGGCATTAGATTATAGCTTCTCCAAACGACCCAACAGACCCGTCTCCTACGACCCGGGCCAGAGGCGCCCGGGCGGAGCTTATAGCTGAACACAAACTGGTGGAGCTTGGCTATAGAATTGTCACCAGGAATTATTTCTGCAAGCGCGGCGAGATCGATCTCATTGCCACTCAGGGCGATGACCTCGTTTTCATAGAGGTGCGTTCCCGTCACTCTCAGGAAGCGTTGAATCCCCTATTTACACTGGATCAACGTAAGTTAAACAGAGTGATCAAGGCGGCGAAGTTCTATGTCTCCGGCAAACAGATAGACTGCCCGATGCGATTTGATGTGGTGATAGTTACATTAGGGACAGATCCGCATGTAGAAATAATCCAAAACGCTTTTGACGCTCCATGAATAGTTTTACCCCATAACGGGAAGCGACAGTTGCTTCTGTTGTTAATTTGAGACCGGTGTCATGGCCATATTCGATGTCAGTTTAACATTGAAGAAGGGGATGTTGACCTACCCCGGCGACCCTTATTTTTCTATTGAACATGGATTTTCAATAAAAAACGGTGATGGTTTCAACCTTTCACTGCTATCGTTGACCACTCACACTGGAACTCACATTGACGCCCCTGCCCATTACCTGGACGGTGGCAGCACAATTGAGCTTGCTCCTCTCGACGTCTTGATAGGTCCAGGAGTTGTTTTGGATATGAGAGGCGTGGACATTATCGATCGGGGAGTTCTCGAAAATTCAGCATTGACCGATGAAAAACGGGTATTTTTTAAAACAGATAACAGCTTAAAGATTAAAGAACCGGAAATTCACCATAATTACACATACATTGAGGATTCTGGCGCTGGATTGCTGATCGAAAGGGGGGTAAAACTTGCTGGAATAGACTATCTGTCAGTCGATAGGATTGATGATGAAGATGCGCCTGCACACAGGATTCTTTTGTCTTCGGGCGCCTTCATTGTGGAAGGGTTGGACTTACTTGACGCCCCCGTCGGAGCCTGCCAAATTTATTGCTTGCCGTTGAAGATTGAAGGTGGAGATGGAGCGCCCGCCAGAGTTTTAATTGAAACGGGTCTATCTTCCAATGTGTCAGCCCATGGATACGTTAGTTGAGTGACGTTCCAATAAAAAAAAAGCCCATAAGAGGGCTGATAAAAAACTTACAGATCAATAGTCAGCAAAGATTCTGAACTCAAAGGGAAAAGCGAACTTATGCTCCTGCTGACTCTTCGATGGGAACAGGCTGTCCTTTCGAAAACGCTGGATTGTTTGCCCACCAATCAATGCCAATTTCCTTGGCCTTGTCGACCGAACAGATCACCAATCTGATTTGAATCGTCAAGAGTTCGACATCCACAAGTTTTATCTTTATGTCACCAGCTATGACGATGCCTTTATCGAGCACCCGCTCAAGCAGGTCGGCCAGGTTTGTGCTTTCCAGCGAGTGACGCGTATGTTGTTGTATAGCCATTGCCAGGTCCTCCTTACAGCAATTTGCCAAGCGGACCGAGGTCGAGGTTTAAATCTTTTTTCTCAAGACCAAACTCCTTACGAAGTCTATCGATCTCTTCAGCTTGCCTCATTAGAGTTACGCCGATGTTTTCAATCTCCGAATTACTTAGTGACCCCGCTTCAATTCTTCTGATGGCTTGACGTTCCAGAAGTTCGTGCAACAGCCTTACAAGCGTCAAAACAAGTTGACCGAGACCGTTCTTTACATTGTCCTGTTCAAGATTTATTTTTCCAGCGGCGTTTTTGTTCTTTAGATCTGATGTCACGCTCATAATAGTAGCGAAGTCCCCAATGGAGTCCGATTCGACAGCCGCCTCGCAAACTCCTACTTCGTGAGGAGAGTTTAGCGTCCCGTCCAGTTCATCGGTCTTAAAATCTACACAAAATGGCGCGGCCATTATTCAAATCCTTATCAACTCTCTCGTGAATTTATTGCACGAGAAATTGATTGCTATCGAGTTGTGAAGTCTCCTGCGGTCCCAGGTAATCATAAGCTGACGACTGGCCCGTGTTTTCCGAACTTGAGTTGTTCTTGGTTTCTATAGACGTTAGAACAAGCTGTAAACCCAGGTATATTAGGTCCACATTGGCCACCGATATTGTAACTTCTCCTATGATCACCGCTCCCTTGTTCAGTATCCTGTCGAGGGCCTCGCAGAGAGTTACTTGGTGGAGATCGTCATTGATCAAATCATCGTGCATAAGTGGTCTCTTCCATTGGGACACAGGGTCGCTTCATTTGAATCACTTAGCTTCACTGATCGTTTCGGCGACCTGGTTTTCTTGATCTTCCTGTTCGTCGTCTTCCAACTCGTCATCTGAGTCAGAATCAATTCCTTCAATGCTGTCAAGCCTATCGAGGAGTTCAGACTCTTTAGCCTCAAAGTCCTCCTCGGAAATTGACCCGGATTCCAGGCTCCTATACAATTTTTGCAATTCGACGGTAATATTGTCTGCTTCGTTGGCGCGTTCCTGCTCCGCAGCTTCATAGATTTCCTGAAAAATCCATAAAACACCACTAACTGGAGCCATCAATATGTCGTCAACGAGAAACATTTTCGCCTCTGTTAAAACAGGCCCGGAAAGGCTCTTACTTTACTTCAAGGTCCACAAAATTGTGCGGCGCCCACGGACCATTGTAGTCGAACGCAAAGTTGTCATCAAAAAGACTGGCAGCCTTTAAAACGCCGTCTTCAAACTTTTCAACGCCGCCTCGGTCAATTAGGCAAGCCAGGTTCATGATTTCACGCTCATCCCTGCACTTGTTCCTCTTGATCTCCGAGCAGCATTGGGCCAAGCATTTGGAAACCGTCTCCACGTGTTCGTCTCTGGCCGATTCCAGAATATTTTGAAAAAGGCGACCCAGTTCGATCTTCTCGTCCTGGGTTGGTTCCCTATTCGGCCGTAACAATTCGTCGCGAGCTATACGAAGCTCATCATAAGCCCTGACCAGGTATTCGAAAATATTGGGGACATCGAGGTTCACTCTCAGCCCCATTTCAATTTTACCTGAAACTCGTTTCAGGGCCTTTTCGATCGAAGAATTGTTTTTAGCTAGAAAGTCCTTTACTGCGGAGCCATTGGTGGAAATATTCCCGAAGGACATTGGAAGAAGGTCCCCATTCTCCACAAGAGTTTTTAATACAGTCTGGTGAGCCGCGAAGTTTTTTCGTTCGGGACGGATTCTTCCATTAGGAGCGTCACTAACTACCGCAGCGGTTTCACCGACGCATATTGTGTATACTTTTGCCCCGTTAATACCTATCGAGCCAAAAGACCGCTCATGCGCGCCAGGGATTATGGCGTACAGGTAACGTCCGTTTTTGGCGGGGATATTGGTGACTTTTTTCATCATTCCAGGGCTCCTGTCCCGCAGTTTATTTAAGAATTAGGCGTGTTTTTCCTTTGGCGCCCCTTGAGTATGTTTTGTGACCGGGTGGTAGGGCGTTTCCATGGAGGCTTGACGAATGCCTTTGATCATGCCTTCTTCGGTTTTTATTTGTAATAGTCCATTACAGACATAACACCTGACCTGACCTTCAAAATCATCGTAGGCGTCATCCAGAGAAATACTGTGTCCACATGAAACACATCTGATCTTCATCTTTTTATTCCTTCCATCTTTTAGGAATTCAACTTCCTAGGACCTTTTTTTTTAACCCACATTGGGTTCCTGCTTGGAACCAGATTTTCCAATCCTTTTTTGCCATACGTTTTGCGTGACCCATCTTCATCCTCCCCCAATCCAGAGAGCTAAGAGGGGGTCCTACCGGATGTCTCAACGACCGATAACTCTTTATTTCCGAGCTGGTTTTAATCTCGTCGGATGTTTTTATCCTGATCATTACTCAACTCCGTTTTCCGGAACTACACAGCGCCAATATTCGCGGGCGCTATTAGTACCTTATTTTGAAACCGTCCTTGTCCCTATAACCGGATTGAAAAGACGACCTGTCCGTCACACCGGCGTTTCTATGGCCAGTTCCGTCATTTCCTGATGGGAGTCCCTGTTTGCTACCCTGATGTTCGCCAAGTTTGTCGAGGATCATGCTTTTCTCAGCTTCAATATCGTTGATCCTGGAATTGATGTTTCGGACACGCGCCAGAGCGCCGTCCCTTTCTTTCTCCCGACGAGCTTTTTCCATCTCGAGGCAACCTATTTTCAAATAAGCCAGGTAAGGGACCCCGCCGGCGTCAACCCTCCCGGAGTAGGTGCGAATATCTCGAACACTTCGAATATTTTGTGATCGGCGTATACTCATCTTTTTACTCCAATCTTAATCTACAGTAACCGGCCTTATTGTAGCTTTTCTCTGAGCCTTATTTTTGCGACAAACCCTCTTGATGACCTCTTTGATTTTTTCAGGCATAAGGGATTGCCCCGATCTGGTAACCTTTGCCGTATCGGTATTTAATACATCCTGGCAAACCCAGTCAAAGGTAGGGTCATTCTCACGGGCCCGGGCGCCCATGTGAGCTATCACCTTTCCAATAGCTATACAGGCCCGTATTGTCGGTCTATGGTTGTTTACTCCGACCATGCGAAGCTCTCTAATAATGTCTACAATTGTTTCAGCGTCTGATAGAGGAATTCCGGATTTTGACATTGTTATCTGAACTTCGGTTTCACGATCATAGTGATCGACATTTATCGTGATTAGACGATCGAGGAGAGCGTCCTGTGTTTTATGCACACCGGCGTATTCTTCGGGGTTGGACGTAAAAATGGCCCTAAAATCTGGATGAACTTCAAGATAACCCTCGCCTGTGCGGCGCATACTGGGTAGATTTAGAATTTTTTCTTCAAGGATGCTCAAGAGGACGTTATTAGCCTCCGGCCTAGATCTTGTGAATTCATCATAAATCAGAGTATATCCTTCTCGACACGCTGTTGTTAAACGATTGTCGACCCACAGGCTGCGCATTTCTTCTTCAGTTCGCACGACGGAATGAATATAATTGTCGATCAGTTTGGACTTGCGATAACCGGAATCCCGGCCAACCAGATCCGAACTCCCGAATTCGTCATCCCCATGAATCAAAATGACCGGTCTTTCGCGTTCAGCCGCCAGATGGAAAGCAAGAGTCGTTTTGCCGGTCCCGGCTGGGCCTGCGAAATGGACCGAATAGCCGACATTGAGGAAGGCCATAGCCTTCTCCGTCAATTTGCGTACGTGCGATGTATAGACAAACTGTTCACTAGCTTGCGGAACAACATTGTCATCATCATTCTTGATGATTTCAGATTGAAGAACTTCTATATTTTCCAGGCCTCCCATGACTTTTGCTCCCTTTTCACCACCTGAATTTTATTGATCGGCCGTCCACTCCGGAATGTGGAAAAACTTTCGGGAAGAGATCGATTCAGCCTAAAGCGGATCAGCCTGCGATTACAAATCCTTTGCCACGGCATTTGAGACAATCAAGAGAGGGATTTGATTGATCATCTCCTGATCCACGGCATTCCGGGCAAGTAACAATTGGACTCAATGGCAATGGAACATAACCCTTGCCCTTACAGCTTGTGCAGATAAACGTTTTAACAGCCCCAGTTCCACCACAGTGAGGACAAGCCCTGTATGGTTTGGGAACATCAACGACCCCTCTGCCACCACACACACTGCATACGGACTGCCACGACATAATGCCGAAAGGGTCTTTCCCGGTACCGCTGCAGAAAGAACAGGTTATTTCACTCATGGTCTTTCTCTTGTTGGCCTAGCGTCGGCCATCGCTTTTCAGATCAGGTCTGATAATCCGATGGCCTTGGCTTGACCAATGTTTTTCATTTCTTGTCTTTTTTTATGCCTGCCGATGATTGAGCTTGAGCTTTAGATCTTTCGGCCTCTGCTCTTGCTCTTGACTCTTCCAGGGCTTTAGCTCTCAGCTCAGCTTCCATGCGAGCCTTTCTGTCCTGTTCAGCCTTAGCTCTCTGTTCAGCTTCCATCCGAGCTTTTGTGTCCCGTTCAGCCTTGGCTCGTTGCTCAGCCTCTAACTTTGATTTTCGGCCCTGGGGAGACAAACTTACCCATGCAGCTCGTGCGCCTACTAAATCATCAACATTCACTTTCCTCATCGCTTTAACATTGTTTTCAATTTGGTTTACAAACTTGTTCCTGTCTGCCTTCGTCGCTTTTGCCATTTTTACGTGCTCGGCCTTGAACCCGTCCATCATTACCTTTGTCTCTTTGTTCTTGGCATTGACGAACCTGATCACATCAGCTACGAAAATGGCGTTCTCCCGCTTCGTAGTGACCCCCATCTCCTTTCGGTTTTTGTTATAACCCGTCAGGAGACCGGACACGTGGTTAGCTACATCTGAGACGAACTCAGCGTTCGCCTTTTTGGTCTTGGCCGCCATTTCAGCATGGCTCTTGTCAAAGGCGTTCAGGAGACCACTAACTTCGGCATCCAGATTTGATACGAACTTTACTCGATCGGCCTTGGTCCGAACCGCCATATTTTTCTGGTCCCGTCGGAAACCGCCTCGCATTTTAGAAACCTCTGTTTTCATTTCCTTGGTTTCTTTATCGAGCTGAGCCCCGAAAACCTTACGAGAGTCTCGCAGGCCTTCAATCTCTCCGCACAATCTGGTGATGTCGTCAGTCAGAGCGCCCATTAATCCTCCTTTGTCTGTTTAACCCGACAGATTTGCCAACTCTTTCTCGTCAATCAAGCTGATCAGTTGTGTCAGGTTTAGCTGGACCCAGAGCTTCGGGGGGCGCAGTATCTCAGCTCCCCCCATAGCCGTTGGGGACCCAGAGGCAGATATGCCTAATTACGCAGGAGCGGCGGCGCTGGCGGTGAGACCAATAGCTTCAGCGTATTTCAGGTAGGTCTCGACTGATGCGATGACAACTCTCGCCTCGACTGTGAGCAGCTCAATACCAACCAATGAGACCTTCACCCAAGCGTCGATCACGATACCTTTGTCCAAGATCCTGTCCACAACCTCTGCGAGGCTGGAAGAATCGGTAGATTTAGCTATCTTGGCCATTTTCTCCCTCCATCTGTTTTAGTTTGCCTTAACGGCTTTTGATGATTTGGCATGCCGACCATTGTAAATGCTAGATACGTGCCAAGACGAACCGGTCTGTATGTCATGTACTCGCAACATGACGGAACAATGGCTGTACAAGCCGTATGATCAATTTTCACTGTCTTCTAAAGGACATTTGTCGTGACCCTGAAGATTGGGCATCTATTCTTCAAGATCGGCGGGAATGGACATTCGTCATCAACAAAAATGGAGGTGGCGCATCACCTGATCCTGGTGAGCCTAGCTGACAGCCATTTCAAGGGTATTTCACTTCGGTCGTACGGTCACTTCGTTGGCCAAGCCATACAAGAAATGTATGGTGACAAAAGGAGACATATGGAACCACATCTATGGAATTGATTCCATACCTAGATGTTACCCCCCGTATTAAGGTACTTTTACTCTGATGGTTGGGGCAACGAACGCGCAGATTTCACGGCATCCACGATAGCGGCGTTCGAAAAGGGTTTGGGAATGAAGTGAACTATGAGACCTGTTCTTAGCGCTTCCTGGATCTTGTCATCGTGTTCGTAGTAATAACCAGAAATCATGATAATTTTTGTGGAGGGATGTGATACTTTGAGCAGACGCGCTATTTCCAGACCTTCCATGTCCGGCAGCTTCGCGTCGAGAAAAGCTATCTCAAACTCAGTTTGAGGAGCGATAGCCAATGCTTCGGCTCCTGTAGAGGCCCTAAAAACGTCGAAGTTGTTGCTCCTGAGGACGCTTTCCAGGACCCATAACATGTCAGGCTCATCGTCTATTACGAGAATCGTAGGGAGTGATTCCATTTATTTTTTAACTCTATCTTCAGAATATAGGCAGACTCACGGAAAATGTCGATCCACTACCTTCTTCACTATCGACTTCGATCTTACCGAGGTGCTGCTTTACTATGATTGAATGGCAAATGGAGAGTCCCAGGCCCGTACCCTTACCAACAGAGGCGGACGTATAAAACGGATCAAAGATCCTTTCCAGGTCCTGTTTTGGGATGCCTACACCGGTGTCAGATATTTTCACACAAGCTTCAGTTTGAGTTTTTTCAACATGGACATTAAGTTCTCCACCCTCGGTCATCGCGTTCAAGCCGTTTAAAAACAAATTCACAAATACCTGCTGCAAGAGATTGGAGTGTCCCAAGACCCGGACTTCCCGGCCCTTGTTTTCGACCGAAACCTGCACTTTTTGTATTTTGGCTTGATTGACAACAAGTTTTACAGCGTCATTGAGGACCGAAACAAGATCCAACTGTTCCATATCGCTAGAAGAAGAAGGTCTGGCAAATTTAAGGAGGTCTTGAATAATCGTTGACGCCTTCTCAATCCCGGACAGGATTTTATGAACACAGACTTTGTTAAATTCGGGGTCAATCGTATCTTCCAACAGAAACTGAGCTGAAGAATAGCTTACTGCCAACGGATTCCTTATTTCATGGGCTATTCCTCCGGCCATCACCCCTAACGCTGCCAGTTTTTGGGACTTGAGTAATTCCATCTCCAATTCTTTTCGTTCTCTTAAATCTCGACCAATTGCAACTATGCCAACCGTCATGTTGTTTTCGTCTTTCATCCCAGAAAAAATCCAACCGATCGGCAAACATTCATTGTTCTTGGTTATCAGGTCCCATTCACCAACTTGAGATTCACCTTGTCCCGCAACTTTTTTCAAGATCCTACGTATTTCCGGTTGAAGCTCCGCTTGGAACAGATCGAAGAACAGCGCTCCGCAGATTTCATTTGAACGGAAACCGGTCAATCTCTCGGCAGCGGTATTCCAGGTCAGGACAATACCTTCCGAATCCGTAGACAGGATTATATCCCACGCGCTTTCAACTATTCCAGCCAGATGTCTTTGGGCCTTAACAACCTCTTCTCCCAATCTTATTTGTTCAGTCACGTCGTCCATTAACAGCATTACGTTTTCGACTTGCCCCTGCCACAAGAACGGCAAAATGCTGTAATAATAGACTCGTAGCGGCACGCCAGGCGCCCGGTAAGTCATTCTTCCGCCCCGTGTGGTCATTTTGTGATCAAAAACTTGTCTCACCCGGGCTGTGATATCCATGTATTCGATGAGAGGCTCGGGTAGCAGGTCCTGCAGTCTGGCGCCGATTGCCTGTTCCCGCATCTTGCGGTTTTTTTCCAGAAAATTTCTGTTCGCCGCTACAATTCTCATTTGACTATCTATTAATAAGACAGATGAGGGTATAGCTTCCAGCAGCATCTCAAAAAGTTTGGCGTGTCTGCTAAAACTTTCGTGTTTTGCGGCTCCCAACGCCTCAGCTTCCATTTTTCACACCTCTTGATCCAATACTGGCGAAGTAAACTAAGGATAAATCTGCCGGAAATGATCTTTGGTTTATGAGACGACGAAATTATACGGTGGCCAAGGTCCGCTGAGTAACATCCTGCCCGTAACCAGAGACCTGATCTCCCGAAATTTGATTGTGAATTCTTGAATCAGATCTTTCTTTACGAGAAAGTAGATCGATATCAGACTAAGGTTTTTACGATTCTGGATCTCGGGTAGACTCGTAGCTTCGCTTTTAAGCTTTATAAAAAGGCCTTCAAATTGGCTAACGCATAAATCAGAAAATTCTTTAGTTTGGTCTTGAATCCAAGACGCCGTGGAGTAAAACGCTTTTCTACTTTTCAGATACGACATCCCGGGATTTAGACTATCAGCGGGTGGTGTAAATACACAATTGTTCAGCGGATTATTGTCGTGAACCGGCTTAGCTTATTACCAGTCTTATTCCTAGCTCTACTACCCCATCCAAAGTCGAAAGTAACTTTTTATAATGAGCGTCTTTATCTTTCAGCATCGTCAGGATTTCTTCTTCGCTATTCAAAAAAGTCTTGAATCTGAATGGTATTATCGCCGTTTGCGCTGAACAAGGTTTCTATCACTTTGTGATAGGTAATCATAGAATTAACATCAAAAGGTGTTTCAAGACCATCAAAACGAGAAACCGCCGCAAACAGACCTGACCCACTCAGAAAAACGATCGGCTGATCACCAACTCCGATAAGCGGCCCGTCTTCCGGAATATTTGTTGAATTCAAAATGCAGTATAGCAGACGTTTCATCAACTATACTCCCATTCTAGACTGGGAACAAACGAATACGGAGGCCATGGACCTGAAACCCGTAAAGAAATTCCATTACGTGAAGAATTGGCGTTAATTTCGTTGATTATCGACATGAATTCGTCAGTTCTGGCCGTTTGAACCAGAAAGGCCCAGTTTGCAACCATCCGCTGGCCTTCTTCACTTGAATCATCTATGACTATTTTCCGCTTCCGCGCGTCGTGCGAAATATTTGACAGTTGAGTAGATGAATCAACCAAAATACTTCGGAGTCGATCTGTGACCTTTTTTTCTATTTCTGAATTTAGTTGTTTTTCCTTAAAATATCGGGCTCCTTCGCTGAGTTCGGCCAGTTGTTGAACCTGCGCTCCAAATTCAGTCTCCTTCAGAAGTTGTTTTGTTTGCAGGCTGTCCCAGTAGACTTTTACGCCCCACTCGTTCTTGTCTGATATCAACTCGAGGAATTCCGAAATTTCCGCATGATTACTCTGGACGAATTTCTCAAGATTATCTCTGCTGGAGAACAGTACGCCGAATTGAGCAGGCAGGACAGGACTGACCTCCAATATCTTCTCGATAGCGCATTGATGCCTTACAGCGCGGGGAGCTACCCATTCTATGTCTTGCAAGCGTAACTCAGCTTCTTCTCCAACAAATTCAGACATTTGAACATATGACACAACTGCATTGGCGGTTGACAGCTCTTCCTGAATAACTGTGTGGTCAGGCTCAATCCCGTCGATTTCAAGATCTCTCGGTAAGGTCCCTTTCGGAACAAAACCGAACACATATAGGGCCGATCCCATTAGGAATTCTCTTTTCTTGGGAAAAACTACAACAGGCAGGTCGGCTATTCTAGCAAAACCTGCCTGCTGTGTTTCCTAAACTAAATAATTCAAATTACTAAGAGGTAGCCTCGTCAATCGCTTGATCGAGGTCCTTTTCCGTCACTTCGACTTTCACAGGCTTGTCGGGGTCTTGTCTGATATTCTCAACAGCGCGCCTCACAGCCTTAAGGGCAGCCTGATTACATACTCCGGCTATATCCGCTCCAGCAAAACCCTCTGTTTTCGAGGCCAATGCCTTGATATCCACCTTCTTTACAAGAGGCTTGTTCTTGAGATGAACCGCGAAAATTTCCTCGCGATCTTTTTGCTCAGGTACCAGGATTTGAAAATGTTCATCAAACCTGCCCGCCCTAAGCGCAGCGGGGTCAAGCATATCCGCCCGGTTTGTCGCTGCCAGAACCAGCACTCCCTTGAGTTCTTCGATCCCGTCCAACTCAGCCAGGAATTGGCTTAGGACCCTTTCGGACACATGGGAATCTGAGGCGCTCCCTCCGCGAGCAGGAACCAACGCGTCAATTTCATCAAAAAAGATTATACATGGTGAAGCCTGCCGAGCTTTTTTGAAAACCTCTCGAACCCCCTTTTCCGACTCACCGACATACTTGGAAATAAGAGCGGGCCCTTTCACCGATATGAAGTTAACACGACTCTCATTGGCTATAGCCTTTGCTATAAGTGTCTTTCCACATCCTGGAGGTCCGGATATTAGAATCCCCTTAGGAGGTTTTACTCCAGCCTGGGCAAAGATCTCCGGGTACTTCAATGGCCATTCTACAGCTTCAATCAACCTTGCCTTAAGGTCTGAATGGCCTCCAACATCTTCCCATTTCACATCAGGAATTTCGACAAAGACCTCACGAATTGCTGATGGCTCAACATCCTTCAAGGCGGTCATAAAATCGTCCATGAGGACTTCTAACTGTGCCAATCGCTCGTAAGGAATTCCTGCCATAGTGAAATCAATGTCAGGCATGAGCCGTCGAAGGCAGATCATCGCGGCTTCTCTGCAAAGAGCTTCTAAATCAGCTCCTACGAAGCCATGTGTGATCTCAGCCAGATGATGCATGTCTACATCGGCGGCAAGAGGCATTCCTCTGCTATGAATCTCAAGAATTTCCTCTCGACCGTTTCTATCCGGGATGGGAATGGCTATTTCCCTGTCAAATCTGCCTGGTCTTCTCAGAGCCGGATCAAGGGCGTTTGGAATGTTCGTAGCCGCTATGACAATAAGATTCTGCCTTTTGTTTAGGCCATCCATCAAAGCTAGTAATTGAGCTACTACCCGCTTCTCGACATCTCCGACTACTTTTTCCCTTTGTGGAGCTATAGCGTCAATTTCATCAAGGAAAACAATACTCGGTCCCTGGGCCGATGCATCGGCGAAAATTTTTCTGAGATGGGCTTCACTCTCGCCATAGAACTTATGAATTATCTCAGGACCACTGACTGAAAAGAATTTGGCGTCTGTCTCATTCGCAATGCTACGGGCTATGAGTGTCTTTCCGCAACCTGGAGGCCCATGAAGGAGCACACCCTTGGGGGCGTCGATGCCGAGCCTCTCAAAAACCTCTGGGTATCGTAGAGGCAGCTCAATCATTTCCCTGATCCGATGAACCTGGGGTTTAAGTCCTCCTATGTCCTCATAGGAAAGAGTCATACCGGCTTTGGCTTCCGCAGATTTACCCACCAAAAGCTGTGTAGTGGGATTAACCAGTACCGGCTCTTTAGGCGAAACGCTCTCAACTGTAAAATCAGCGGAACGGCTGCCAAACAAAGTAGCTTTTATAAGATCGCCTTCCATTACAGGGAGCCCGTCTAACAGACTTCCTATGTATTCGAGATCTCGTTCCGAAGGCTTCACATTAACAGGTGAAAGAACTACGCGGTCCGCAGGCCTACAAACAATCTTACTGACAGAGACGGTCTCGTCGAGTCCAGCCCGAGCGTTTTGTCGTGAAACACCATCAAGCTGAATTCTTGATTGGCCTCTCAAGTCCTTGTAGGCGGGCATGGCCTTACAGGCGGTTCTTCTCTTACCGATAACTTCTACGACGTCTCCAATGTTTGCGCCGATTTTAGCTAGATCCTCGGGGTCCATCCTGGCGTAGGCCCGACCCATGTCCTTGCTTAAAGCCTCAACTATTTTCAACTTTATAGGTTGATCAGTATTTTTTCCCATTTCGAAACTCCGAGACTAACTGGGGAATTTTATTTCAAGCATTCCATTGTTGCATGAGAGTTTCATCTTTTCTTTGTCACAAACCCGCGGCAACAAAAGCTCTTTGTAATATTTCTTGTCTCCCTTGACGGCGGAAAAAGTCAGCACATCGTCCTTGAGATCGATCTTCACATCCTTGGGCCCTATACCCGGGGTTTCCGCTACCACGAGAATGTGATCATCTTCTTCAAAGACATCTACAAGAGGCTCGCGCACCTCGTGAACTAGGGTTCGCCCAGAATCTTTGTCTTTGGTAACATTTCCAAATGGTTCGACTTTGATTTGATCCGAACCTTGCTTGTCGAGACCAAATTTAACATTAAATCCGTAAACAGCTTTGATTTCCTTGTCGCCCTGGAGGTTGGGGAACTCACCGCTCGCCTTAAGTTCCTTACCTTTTTCAGCAAGATCGGCCAGTTTTTGGACAAGGTCCGACAAACCGCCCAGTATACCTCCCAAGTTGGACCCTGTTGTGTCTTCTCGGGTCGTTTTCTTTGCCATTATTCTTCCTCCGAATAAAGCCTGATACCGTATTGTTTGATTTTTGAGTGGATTGTTTTGTAATCGATTTGCAACAAACGCGCCGCTTTAGCCTTATTCCCTCCGGTTCTTCGTAAAACTTTCGCTAGGACTCGACTCTCGACATCAGCAGTAGCTTTCTGGACAATCTCCTTTAATGAAAGCCCATCCCACGTCATATCTTCGTCATGGGCCCCGACGTCAATCGCCGGCCCTGTCTCTTCCAAATCCAAAACCAGGCTTTCCGGGCTCACCCAATCCTCAGATTGAAGGACAGCTCTTCTAATAGCCGCTTTCAACTGCCTGACATTACCGGGCCATGGATAACTCTTTATAAGGTCCAAGGCCGAATTGGAAAACCCTCTGACATTTTTTTTCAATTCCTCGTTAGTAGCCATACGAAATAGGTCCGCAAGATAAACGATATCCTCCTTCCTGTCCCTAATTGGGGGAATGACAATCGTGAACTCGCTAAGCCTGTAAAAAAGGTCCCGACTGAAGCGCCCCAGCGCCACCTCTGTGTTCAGATCCTTATTTGTAGCTATTATCAGCCTGACATCCATGCTTATGGGCTGTCGCCCACCTACCCGAAAGAAAGTCTTCTCCTGAATTGCGCGTAAAAGTTTGGTCTGGCAACTCAAGGGCATGTTAGTGATTTCATCTAGGAATAAAGTCCCTCCATGAGCCATCTCGAATTTTCCAGCCCTTGTGGAGACTGCGCCCGTAAAAGACCCTTTCTCATGCCCAAAAACCTCTGACTCAAAAAGCGTCTCAGGGATGGCCCCACAATCCACCGGGACCATAAGTTTTTTTGACCTTGTACTGAAGCGATGTATGGCTTGAGCGACCAATTCCTTTCCTGATCCTGTCTCTCCCTGAATTACAACAGAAAAATTTGAGGTCGCCACCAGATTCAAATCCGCTATAACTCGATCCATAGCGGAACTCGGTCCCATAATTTTCTTCAGTTCGGCTATTGATAGATCAGACTTGCTCTTTTCGTTGCGCTCTTTGCCCAGTACCGGTTTCTGTGACATCGCTTCCCTGATCTTTGCCAGCAAAGCATTGTTATCCAAGGGCTTGGGCAAATAGTCATACGCTCCCTGCTTAATGGCTTCAATAGCGTCATGAACACCTGAATATGCGGTGATCATTAGAAACCGGCAACATTGGATTCAGCTTTCTCGCTCGTTTGAGTACCTCTATTCCGTCCATTCCCGGCATTCTCACGTCCAAGAGCACAATATCAGGCAGCCCGAGACGAATCATTTCCAGAGCCATTACACCATCATGAGCCACAAGAGCTGTGAAACCAGCCTTCTTCACGACACGGAACAAAATGTCGCAAAAATCTTTCTCATCATCTACGATCAGGACCCTAGCCCCGGTGGGAACCATTTGTCCCATCTCCACGTAGTAATTTCACGATATATGAATCCATCGTTTCCTTTTATGATGAAGCCAATGGCTTCGTAAGGGAAACCACTTCAATGTCAGGATCAAGCATTGGAACGACATTGTGAAGAGAGCCGACAAACAATATGCCCGTTTCCCCAGACTTAAGCGTTCCGTTGATCCTTTCCGCAATAAACGCGTCTCTTCTTCTTAAAATCTCTCCGCTTTGCATTTCGAGGTTGTCGCTCTTGCTCGGGGTCCCTGATGCGTCAAGAGTCTTCAGAGCCAGGTTGTATTCCATCATCAGGAGTTCTGGAGATTCGGTCCCCAAGGCCTTCGCTCCTTTTTCAATCAATTTCTTCAACAATAAGTGGTTACGGCTTCCGCTGGATGCAAGTCGCTCAATTATTTGGATTTCCCTACCATCTTCACATACAGGTAATCCATCCTGATAAATTTTCGTTTTCAAATATGGGATGTCCAATTCTCGGACAACCTTCTCCAGATCGTTCCAAAAACGATTAATCAGTTCCTTTTTCCTTTTCCATGCCTGTAACCCCATCTTCTTCAGGTATGCGGATTTTACCGAATCGCTCAACTCACCCATGTCTATCTCCGTATGCACAATGGGTATTACAAGAAGTTTGCGAGACCTGGAATGATTGTATTTGAGAGATGACAATCTGCATGGACTCCATTCAATTCATCAATATATGGAAACATTTCTATGGAAAAACTTCCATAGTTTTTTGTTCTCATATAATAAATACACGCTACTAATGTAACAGAATAATGTGGAAGGGACATATTCACTCAACTAATAGTCACATTTTTGAGAAAATAAAGCCCCGGGGGGCAGCGTTTTGGATGGGACATGGTAACCCGGAGCTTTTCATGGATTCGTAGCAGTACCGAATTTTATGGAACTATTGTAAACTGATGAGCAATTTATGCGCCAACTGCGAGTGCAAAACCAAACTGACGCTAATTATTTTCAGGGAAAACGAAAACGAGGATGAATCATGAAAATTACAATATTGGGAAGCGGAACTGGAACTCCTCAACTGGCTAGAAACTCATCGGGCCTGTACGTCCAATCTTCCAAAGTCAAAATCATCGTAGACATGGGATCTGGAACCCTCCGGCGCATGTGTGAAGCGAAAATAGATTACAAAGAGATCGACCTGATAGCGCTAACCCATTTCCATCCCGACCACGTCACGGACTTTATATCATTCCTTTTTGCCTCCAATTACGCGTACGGACTGAAACGAACAGATTTGATCAACGTGATAGGACCAAATGGATTAAAGCAGTTTTATGAAAACCTGGTCCAAATCTTTGGTCATTGGGTCGTGCCAAGTGACAACCGCCTCAGGATTACCGAGATGTCAGCGACAGAATTAGATATTTTTGAAATGGATGGGATTAGAATCAGGTCAGCGCCTTCGATCCATTCTTTCCCGGCATTGTCCTACAGAATCGAGGCTGACAACGTTTCGTTGTCGATTTCTGGAGACACGGACTTTTCAGAAAATCTGATCAATCTGGCTCGAGATTCAAACATACTTATCTGTGAGTGTTCCATGCCTGACTCAATGAAGATTCAAGGGCACATGACTCCCTCGGAAGTAGGCGCTCTAGCCACTCAGGCATCAGTGAAGCAATTGATCTTGACCCATTTTTATCCTCCCTGTGATGAAGTTGATGTACTGTCCGCTGCTAGGTCCAACTTCACTGGACCAATTCTGAAGGCCCAGGATCTGATGACAATAGAGTTGAGCTCTAATTATTAGACAGGTTTTTAGATGAAGATCATTGTATATTGAAATTATGAGGTTTTTCACCCCCTGATTGCGATTCGTCTGCGCCTGATATAGGATATGATCATGAAGGAATCCGGCGATCGTAAATTGAAAAGAAGTGTTTTCACCCTATTCTTTCTGACCCCGATTGTTCTTATCCTGCAAATCCCTATAGGCATTCTGGGTGGAGTCTTAGGGGCTTATTTGGCCTATTCCCAGCGGCTGCCTGAAATTCCTGATTTGAACTCATATCAACCTAGAACCGTTTCCACATTTTACGCCGATGACGGAACGGTAATTGGGGTGTTTTTCAAACAGAGGCGATTTGTAGTAGACCTGAATCAAATACCCAAGCACGTTGTGAACGCTTTTCTAGCTGCGGAGGACGCTCGTTTCTACGAACATAATGGTGTGGACTGGCACGGAATTGTACGGGCCATGGCTAGAAACATCGCTGCGGGAAGAATCACTCAGGGTGGTAGCACTATCACCATGCAGGTCACCAGGAATTTTCTGTTAAGCAGGGAGCGAACCTTCTCTAGAAAATTTAAGGAAATTATCCTGGCTACGAGGATAGAAAAAACATGGGGAAAGGCCAAAATCCTTCATGTCTATCTCAATGAAATTTATCTGGGGGATGGATGTTATGGCGTGGAAGCGGCGGCGAGAGGTTATTTCGACAAGCCGGTGGAACATCTTTCCATTGCCGAAGCGGCTCTAATAGCAGGTCTGGTCGCGAGTCCCGCTCGCTTTACACCATTCAAGAATCCGGATCTCGCCAGGCAACGACAATTGACGGTGCTGGGACGTATGCTTAAAGCGGGGTTTATTAATGAAGAGCAATATGCAAGAGCTAAAGATGAGCCCTTAGCCTTTAGAAAAGAGGTTGTTCGTCCTCTTGATCTGGCCCCTGATTTCACTGAAGTCGTCCGTCGTTACGTTATACGAAAATATGGAGAAGATAAGCTATATAATGACGGTCTCAAGGTTTTCACTACCTGTCGTTTAGACTTTCAACGTCGCGCCGCTGAAGCTATGGACAAAGGTCTTGATGAAATTAAGAAGCGCCAAAAGCACCTGGCTATCCTAAAGACAGTTCAGTCTACTGAAATAGCGGAATTAATCCAGAAACGGGCGACTCCAAGTCTGACGGAAGGAAGAATATATCAAGGAATAGTGGTCAAGACCGCGCCTGGGAAAAACAACGAAGTGACATTAGATATCGCTTTTAGCAAAAAGCTTAAGGGTCAGGTCAAACTCACCAAATCTGATGCTTCTATTTACAGAGTTGGGCAAGTCCTTGCGCTGCGTTTTGTAAAATATGACAAAGATGTCCCTGAGTTTATTCCTGATGATGACCCAAAGTTGCAGGGCGCCTTAATATGCATAGAAAACAATAATGGCAGTGTTAGAGCAATAATTGGGGGTTCGTCTTCTGAACATTTTCAGTTCAACCGGGCCATCCAAGCCAAAAGGCAACCGGGAAGCTCTTTCAAACCGATCATTTATTCGGTCGCGTTGGAACAGAAGAGCTATAGCCCAGCCACGATAATCGTTGACGAGCCTATAGTTGTTGATTTAGACGGAGCGGATGAAGAATGGGAACCCAGGAATTCCAGTGGTAGTTTTCTGGGGCCTGTGAGTTTCCGAAGAGCTTTGGAACTCTCTCGAAATATTTGCACTATCAAGATTTTGATGGACGTCGGCCTTGGGCCAGTACTCGACATGGCTAACAAGGTAGGAATAACTTCTCCTTTGGGTAGGAATCTTTCTTTGAGCCTTGGAACATCTGAGGTAACTTTATTTGAGTTAGCGTCTGCTTACACCGTCTTCCCTAACGGAGGAGTCCACGTTGAGCCAATTTTTGTCAAACGTATTGAAGACAGGTTTGGAAATGTTCTCGAAGACCACAGCGAGGTCCCGGTTCTGGAATCAGATTCTCTGGTACCCACCCCTCGCGATGAATTCCGGGAATTGGTAAAAAACGCTGAATACAAAACGTCACAAGTTCCGGGAACTCCGGTTCGAGCTTTTGCCAAGGCCGGAACAAATGTTGAACCCAGGGCTAGAAAGATGGCCGCCAGTGAGAACATTACTGACATTGAAGAGGATGATCGGCTCACCGAACCACCTAGGGTCAAAGCTGTCATGTCTCCTCAAACAGCCTATATAATGACCTCCTTGCTTCAAGGGGGTGTTCGTCAGGGCACAGGATCTCGACTCAGTCAGTACCTCAAACGCAAGGACATAGCAGGCAAGACAGGCACAACCAATAATGCTGAAGACACGTGGTTTATAGGCTTCAATCCAGACTATACGACCGGGGTGTGGGTCGGATTCGACGAAAAACGGCCCCTCGGTCGAAGAGAAGAAGGATCTAGAGCCGCTCTTCCCGTTTGGGGCTATTTTATGAAAGAGATACTGCGAAACAGACCCGAGCGGGAATTTGTAACACCTCCGGATATAATGTTTAAGGAATTTCTCACAGTAGCGAATGATCCTAAGGATGGCGCAGTGCTGAAACCTGTTAGAGAACCGATCTATGCCCCTTTCAATGGCTACACGCTTGTTTTGTCACCGTTGGATTCTTTTGACACCCTTGCTGAATACGTTAAGTCACCGATGCCTCTTGTTAGTGAAAGTGGGGGAATGACAGTTCCATCTGGGGACCCCGGTCAATTTCAGACCGGAGCGGCCCCTGTGACCTCTATGTATCCTCCGCAACCGGCGCCCCCGGTCAGATGAACATTGCAGTTGCTCTCAGTGGTGGCGTTGACAGCGCTTGCGCTGCCTTATTGCTCCAAGACGCTGGGCACCGTGTGACTGGCCTGCACATGAAATTAACAGACAAAGATTCCGATTCATGGGATAAGGCCCGAGCCGTAGGGGACTCTATTGGTATCCATGTTAAGTTGCTTGACCTGAGTGACTCGTTTCAAAAACATGTGGTCGATTATTTTGTTTCAGAGTACAATTCCGGTCGCACACCGTCTCCGTGTCCTCAATGCAACAGAAAAATCAAAATGACTCTTCTGCTGGAACAAGCGCTCCAGTTGGGGGCAGAGCGATTCTCCACGGGCCATTACGCCCGAATCCTCTCAAAAGATGACCGCTTATCACTTCTTAAGGGATCGGATAATTCACGGGACCAGTCGTACTTTCTGTTCATGCTGAATCAGAAGATACTGTCCAACTTGATTTTGCCGCTCGGTGAATTGACCAAAGTGGAGGTTCGAAGAATCGCAGAACAAAGAGGAGTTCCCGTAAGTTCAACCGAAGATTCTCAGGAGCTTTGTTTTATCCCTGACAACACCTACGTCAAGTTCCTTCTGGAACAAGGCGCCGAGGCCAAACCTGGCCCAATTGTGGACGAGGACGGAAATATCATTGGAAAACACCGGGGGATTATTTTTTTCACGGTTGGTCAGCGGAGAGGATTGGGGGTTTGTGGACCTGAGCCTTTATATGTGCTCGCAATTGATCATGAAAGGAATGAGGTTATAGTAGGGAAGAAAAACCAGACACTGGTTTCGGGTATCGAAATCGATCAGCTAAGTTTTGTATCCGGAAAAACTCCAGACTGGAATAATCGTTTCACAATAAAGGTGCGGTCGACTTCTAGAGAAGCGACGTGCAAAATTAGAGAAATAGGACCAGATTCCTTAACGATCTCTTTCGACTCTCCGCAATCTGGAGTCGCTCCTGGCCAAGCCGCAGTCCTATATAAAGAAAATGAGGTGGTTGGAGGTGGCTGGATTTTGCGCTCAGTCAAGTTCTGACCGAACAGTAATGTAGTCAGATGGAACCCCCTCGGTCTTGAACATCAGGATAGACCATGAACCATAAACAGTGTTCGAATTTGGTAAATAAAGAAAGAAACCTTCAGAGGATAATCAAAAAAACCGTAGGGGACAAATCGGCCGTTGTCGCTTTTTCCGGCGGAGTTGACTCGAGTCTCCTGTTAATGGAGTCTGTAAACGCGCTAGGAGTTGATCGTGTAATCGCCGTGACTGCAAGTTCACCAACCTCTTCGCAGGATCAACTGCAGGAAGCCCAGGATTTTGCCCAAGCGCTGGACGTTGAGCTAATAATTGCTGAAACCGGGGAATGCAGTCTGCCGGATTTCACAGCAAATGGGCCCAAAAGATGCTATTACTGCAAGAGGGTTCGTTATAAAACCATCAGCGCAACCCGGGGAATTCCCAATGACGCTGTCTTGTTTGATGGCACAAACATTGATGATGATCCATCAGACCGACCCGGATTTGCCGCTCTGATTGAGCTTGGAATTCATATGCCTCTTCGCCAGGCTTCCCTAAAGAAGGGTGAAATAAGAGCTTTATTAAAGGGCGCAGGGTTTCATAAAATGGCGATGAAATGCTCTCAACCCTGTTTGGCCACCCGCATTCCACAAGGGACCCCCATCACATTGGAGGCTCTGGATCGTATAAGAGAAGGAGAGCAGCTATTGAAAAACCTTGGCTTCGGACTTCTTCGGCTACGAACGCATGGAGATTGGGCCAGAATTGTTCTTGACTCGGATGGATTTGAAAAGATTCTCTCTGACGGTAAATTGAGGAAAACTCTTTCCGGAGAACTAAAAAAAATAGGATATCAAACCATCACTCTAGATTTGCAAGAATACGGTTCCTGAAAGATTTCACAAAAAAGCCCGGTTTTCGGACCGGGCTTTATGAAGGGGATTAGGGAGAACTGTGGTGGAGTCTAGCTTCTTGGGCCAAAACCCATCATTCCTTTGCCAGCGCCGCCGCCCATACCCCTACATCCGCCTGAACCGCAGAAACCTGGACCTCGGCCAGACCAAACACCCATTTTCTCGCGCTGCTCAGGAGTTAGCAACGAACGAATCTTTGTGCCGAAAGCCCTGCCTTCATTTCGCATCTGATCCTGAATTGTCCATATTTCTTCTTTCTTTTTCTGGATGGCTGCCTCATCTTGCGGGGACTTGGAAGCTAGATCCATAAGCTCAATTCTTTTTTGAGCTTTTTGGGAACGCAAGGTTTCCTCCTTCTTTAGAAAGTCAGTTCTTAAAGAACTCATCTGAGCTTTTTGCTCTTTGGTAAGGTTATCAATTTGAGCTAACCCCTGACCAAACCCCATTCCTTTGCCTCCTCCAAAACCGGGGCAATTTCCGCAAGGGCCAAAGGCAAAGGCCGAGGAAGCAATCAGCAGCGTCATTGCAGCAACTAGTCCAAGAGCCGTTCTTGAGTTTCTCATTTCACCAATTTCTCCTTTTGTCGTTTTTGATGACCATCAATTTTTCATCGATCATGTTTCTAATACCGACCAGTTTACAAAATCTCGCGCTAGAAAATTTATTACTGTCTCTCCACCCAAATAAGAAACGGACTCGAAAGTCCGTTTCTTGAATGATGCCTTACATTCCCGGTTCTTTGCATGGTCCTTCACCGGGAGGCCCACAACCTCGACCTCCAGCCGGCCCTAGCCCCCTGCCTGAACCCTTCATTCTGCAGGTTCTGTGTTTCAGAAACTCCAAAAAGGCCATACGCTTCTCGTGAGGAAGAGACGCCATCGTCTGGCTTATACGTTCCAATATCTGACTTTCCAAAACCGCGCGAAGATTTATCAATTCGTGGATGGCGCTTTGAGCAGGTTTCAAATTGCCGGGATTTGAAGCTATAAGTTCAAGGACTTCGGCCCTTTTGCTCTGGAGTTCGCGCCTGGTCTTCATGATTCCCATCTTGGTTTCACCCGACCAGCTTTTTGAAATCTTCTGGACGTCTTCACTCGACAGAGCCGGACACTCTGTGGATTCAATTGCGTTATATTTTTTTTCATGCCACCAGTGGCGAGCAATCACCACACCAACAGAAGCATTAATCAATAACGAAAAAAGCAGCAGCCCTACGAAAAAAGCTCTTTTCATTTAGAGTTCTCCGCCATCCCGAAGTCAAGAGCTATATCCGAAAGAGATTCCGAGTTATCCTGAAGCAACGTATCGATCTTTGGGGTTGCGTCCTGCGCGCTAAGAGCGTCCGTCAGCGTCTTCCCTGCTTTGTCTCCAATTCCGACCGCCAGAGCCGCTATCAAAGCCCATATCGGAACCTGTTTCAAAAGAGAAAAATTCCAGGAATAGCTGAAAGGACTTGAGTCACCCGAAATTCGAGCCTTTACGTTGTCTGCGAGAGCATGATCGGCCAAAGAGAATTTCACGGTCGCTAACGAATCATTTAGGGACACCATATCTTCATAGACTCGAACACAGTCAGCACATTCCGACAGGTGATCCACCAATTTCCGTTGAGAAGGCGAGTCTAATGCGCCATCCAATAATAAAGAAATCTGTTTTTGGTATTCCATGTGCTTCATGGTCTATCCCTCCAATATCTTATACCTGCAAACAAACCAGAACCCGCGAGAATCTTTTATCTTTCCACAAGTTTTATAATTTTTTTTCTGGCTCTAAATATGAGCGATTCCACCGATGAAACGGAAATATCCATCACGACCGCAATTTCCTCGTAACTCATGCTTTCCTGCGATTTCAGTAAAAGGGCGCTCCTTTGTCGTTCCGGTAATTTCTTCAATGCCTTTTCCATCGCGTGGAATTGCTGCTTAATGGATAACTGCGTCTCAGCGTCTTGCGTTTCCTGAGATAATGGGTTGGACGAGAATTCGAGTTCCGGGTCATCTTCGTCCCGATCGCTAAAAAATTTGAAGGTTTTTCTTCTAAATGAACTCACAATATTAATACTTTGGTTTCGAGCGATCGTCAGCAACCACGTTTTAAACGTGGATTTCGATTCATCGAACTTTTCTATACTTTTGAAAGCCCTGAGGAAAGTCTCCTGAACGATATCCTCAGCCTCTTCGTGAGAACCTGTGATCGATCTGGCGATACGGTAGACCAGGTTAGTGTGTCGATCCACCAGTTCTCCAAAAAAACCTTCGGAGCCATTCTGAGATGCCTTTACCAATTCGTGGTCTGATAGTGATTCGAAACGTCCCATGCGATATATTTCGGGTTTATGATCTCACAGATTTATTTAATAGCTTGGATTTAGCCTAGTTCAGTCTTCGAGTTTATGTTTAGCGTCTAAACGCTCCTTCAAGGTCTTCTCAAACCCTCTGTCAGTCGGATAATAGAATCTTGTACCTTTTAGTTTTTCTGGCATGTGTTCCTGTTCTACCTCAGCGTTCGGAAAATCGTGGGCATATTTGTAGCCTTTTCCATATCCTATGGATTTCATGAAACTCGTTGGCGCGTTTCTAATGTGCAATGGTGTAGCCAAGGACCCGGACTTCCTTATCTCTTCCTTCACGGCTATGTAAGCTTCTTCCAGAGAATTGGATTTAGGGGCAAGCGCCAGATAAACAACAGACTGCGCCAGCGCTAACGCACATTCCGGAAGGCCAATATAGCGGCAGGCCTGAAACGTCGCCACGGCCTGCTCAAGAGCTTGCGGCGCAGCCAAACCCACATCCTCGCTCGCAAATCTCACAAGTCGCCTGGCCACGTAAAGGGGATCTTCGCCAGCTTCTATCATTCTACCCATCCAGTATAATCCAGCGTCCGGATCGCTGTCTCGGAGGGATTTGTGGAGTGCGCTGATAAGATTGTAATGCTCTTCCCCTGCCTTGTCATAAAGAAGACTCCTCCTCTGCGCCGCCTCCTCAATCGATTTCACATCGATAACATCCTGATTGTTGAATAAGACTAGATTCGCAGCAGCGTCCAAAATGTTTAGACAGCTCCTGGCGTCACCTCCCGCGATTGAAACCAGCATATTGAGCGCTGACTTTTCTATTTGCAGGCTGTGCTGGCCCAACCCCCGGTCCGGGTCCTTCAACGCTCTATTAACTATTGTTTCCAAATCCTCGGGTTTCAATTCGTCAAGCATGAAAACCCTCATTCTGGATAGCAACGCAGAGTTGACTTCGAAACTTGGGTTTTCCGTGGTAGCCCCAATCAGTATGAGGTTCCCTTTTTCGACGTGAGGCAACAGGTAATCCTGTTGCGCCTTGTTGAATCTGTGGATTTCATCAAGGAAAAGAATGGTCTTCACACCTGAAATTCGAAGATCGTCCGTCGCCTTTGCAGCAACTTCCTTGACGTCCTTAACACCCACTGTGACCGCTGAAAAGTGATGAAATTTAGAACTGGATTTGTTGGCTATAATTTCAGCTAATGTGGTTTTCCCAACTCCGGGAGGCCCCCACAACAACATTGAAAAAAGTCTTCCGCTTTCCAGAGTCCTTGTCAAAGCTTTTCCAGGGCCCAACAAACGTTCCTGACCAACAAATTCATCCGGGCTTCTTGGTCGCATTCGGTCGGCAAGCGGTCTCTCTTTCAACATGACATCATTGTTTTCGAACAGGTCCATAACGTTTCTCTCTCGATTTTTATGGGAGAGCCATTTCCTTCACTCAGTCATTTTGTACAGATTTTAGCCTATACGATTACCGATGGGTCATCAAGATGTATCGGCCAGTTGTTCAGAATTCGTCTATTTCCCTAGATTTTGACTCAAAAACATGGTACTCAATGTTAACGTTTTACTGACAGGTCACGGCGGGGCGATCATGCGCAAGGTCGGATTGGTTTTTAAAAATGGGCACGAACAGGCGTTAGCCTTGGCTGAACAAATTTCCCATCTACTTGCCAAATTTGGAAAAGAAGCCCTGGTAGAAGATTCCTTTCCAGATTTGCCCAAAAGCTGGAATGTCCAACCAACGGCCAATATCGCAGGGGAGGCGGACCTGATTGTGGCGCTAGGGGGAGACGGCACAATCCTTAGAGTCGCCGCCTTGTTGAATGACAAACCTGTCCCTGTCTTGGGTGTCAATCTTGGTCGAGTCGGGTTCCTTGCAGAAATATCGCCTGAAGAAGCTTGCTCTGAAGTCCTTGCGGCTATTGAGGGAAAATCAATTTTGGCCAAACGGATGATGCTGGAGGCTACTCTGCCGGAAAACAATAAGGTCAGGGTCTTAAATGAAGTGGTAATCCACTGGAGTGGCGTGGCAAGGATCATTGACATTGTGTTGAAATTGGGGGCAACTAGAGACATTGAACTGCGGGCCGACGGCGTCATCGTGGCGACACCGGTAGGTTCGAGCGCATATTCGTACGCAGCAAACGGTCCTTTGGTGCATCCGGATGTCGAAGCTATGTTGATAACGCCGATATGCCCATACTTGGGACTCTCCCGTCCGCTGCTCATACCGGCTGACAGAACAGCCGAGTTGACGCTTGAAAGAGGGGAAACATTTAAAGTCACAATAGATGGACGAGTATCCCGTGACTTGAAGTTGGGAGATACCATAAAAATTAAGAAATCTTCGATTCCTTTTGTAATAGTTAAGTCAAGGACACGGGGATATTTCGAGGCGCTTGAAGCAAAACTGGGTCTTGTCAGATAAACTTGCGCTGAAACTCGAAGCTCACGGGACGTTGTTTAAAAACCAAATTAGAATGATAGAAAATCATGTTTTCTGAAAGATGTTAAGATATCTAAGAATTAGCAATTTTGCGATTATAGATCAGATTGAAATTGAGTTTCAGGAAGGCTTGAATGTTCTGACCGGTGAAACCGGCGCGGGCAAATCGATTTTGATAGGGGCGCTCGGTTTGATCCTTGGGGCGAGAGGCGGCGCGGATCAGATACGAACGGGCGCTGATGAAGCTTTAGTAGAGGCTATATTTGAAGGTTCAGATATTAGTTCGATTGACCCTGATCTGGAATCAACCTTTGAAGGTTCCGGTGAACTCATAATATCTCGCAGGATCAACCGCAGCGGAAGATCAAAGTGTTTTGCCAACGGGCGCCTTACTACCATTTCTATGCTTGAGAGAATTGGAAACAATCTAGTAACAGTGTTTGGACAGCACGAAAGTCATATGTTACTGGATCCGGAGGAACATATTGAAATATTGGACAGATCCGCCAATCTTCAAGCTCAGCGAAAAAAGCTAGAAGGACTTTTCCATGTGGTTCGCAAGGCCTCAAATGAAGTTCTCTCTTCAAAAACTGGACTGCGCGAGCTGGAAACTCAAGCCTCTGAAAACAAGTCAATGGCGCTGGAACTTGGCAAAGCCAATCTGAAGCTAGGAGAAGAGGAAGAGCTGTCAGATGAGCGTGAGATCCTGAAAAAGGCCTCTCAAATTCGAGAAAAAGCCTATGAGGCTTACCAGAAGCTCTACTCGAAATCGGGCAGTGTGATCTCGAATCTCTCTGAAATTAAGAAATCGCTCTCGGCGCTTGTCGCTTTGAACCCAAAAACAAACCAAATTGTTGAAAACTTTGGTGGAGCTGTGTATCAGCTCGAAGACGTCGCTCTCGAGTTAAGAAACATTTCAGAAAACACTAACGATGATCCTGCAAGACTTGAAGAAATTGAAGAACGTTTAAGTCGCTTGAAGACTTTGAAGAAAAAATATGGCGGAGATGTCGAGCATCTCATGCAGCAGCTTCAATCAGTATCAAACGAAGTATCCGCTATCTTAAACGCTGAGAAAGATTTCAGGGATTGTCAAAAACGTTTTGAGTCAGCGGAAAAAGATTTCCTGATTGAAGCCCAAACACTATCAAAGCAGAGACGCCAAGCGGCAATTATTTTAGAAACCTCAATGAAGAAAGAACTCTCTGATCTTGCGATGCGGGATGCAGTATTTTCTGTGAACTTCAACGATAGGTCTCGAGAAATCTCCGGAGCCAAGGGTCTTGAAACAGTTGAGTTTTTCCTTGCGGCCAACCCAGGGGAATCAGCCAGACCTCTTGCGAAGATTGCGTCAGGCGGAGAGCTTTCACGAGTCATGTTGGCGTTGAAAACTTTGGAGATTGACTCTGCCGGACAGGCCTCCACTCTGGTTTTTGACGAGGTTGACGCCGGCATTGGGGGACATACGGCGGTCGCCGTGGCTGACAGGCTAGCTCAAGTGGCGAGACGACAACAAACGATTTGTATCACACATTTGCATCAAATTGCGGCTCGAGCGGATCATCACTTGGCCGTACGAAAATTTGTGAAGGAAGGGAGGACTTCGATCGAAGCCAACGCTTTACACCGGGAGGAACGTATTTCGGAATTGGCCAGGATGCTGGGAGCGTCCGAAGATTCTGCGCCAGTTCGTGAACATGTTAGAAACCTGGTAAAGAAGACCAAGGAAGGGTCCTAAGTTGATAAGAAAAGCTGTCCTGACGGATGTAAAAAAAATTCATGCTCTTATTTCGGAACAGGCAAAAGGTGGCCACTTGCTCGCACGCGCCATTGCCGACATATATTCTCAAATTAGGGATTTCTCGGTCGCTGTCGATGACGAAACTGGGGAAATCATCGGTTGTGGAGCCCTACGAATAGTTTGGGAAGATCTTGCTGAAGTTCGCTCGGTGGCGGTCAAGGGGAAACGTCAGGGTAAAGGTGTCGGGCGAAACCTTATTGACACTCTGGTACAAGAATCTTGCGAACTCGGAATAAAAAAAGTTTTTGTGTTAACCTATCGTATTAGCCTCTTTGAAAAAATGGGGTTTGCTTTGATGGACAAGAGCCTTTTACCTCATAAGATATGGGCCGATTGCGTAAAGTGTCCAAAGTTTCCGGAATGTGACGAAATTGCGATGGTGAGGGACTCGAACCAGTGCCCTGAACAATCTGACAGTTGAGGAGTAGATGAAAGTAGGATTGATTTTTCAAATTTACAAGTTCTCGAAACGCTTTTTGTCTGTCGGCCTGTTCCTGGTGTTGGGACTCCTGTTCACCTTTTGGTTGACCGGTTGCGGAGCCATTAACCCGGGCAAGTGGAAGGGTGTGGAAACAACATCATCTGACGAGTATTACTACCTCGTCAAGGATGTTTTTCTTTCTCCAGGGTCCGCATATGCGGCGAAAGACAATTTTGATCATAACGTCAATGATTCCGTGAACCTTTATTTCACGCCAAGGAATGAAACGAATCAGTATACGGCGGAAACAGTATGGTACGACCCCTCGGACCAGGAATTCAGAAAAATTAGAACCACCTACGATACCAAGCAAGAGAGTAAACAGGGCATAAACCGCAGCAGCCATGGCACCACGCGAGTCCAGTCAATTCCCACCATGCAGCTTTACAATCACAAACCCGGCCTCTGGAAAGTTGAGTTGTTCCTTGAGGGTAAGCTGGCGCGTCGTCTCACATTTACCGTGAGGTAGGGCGCCTCATGAAGCGCCGATTGATTATCGACACCAGAGATTGGCAGGAGCCTATCGAAATCCTGGAAAATCAAAAAATAATTGTGAAAAATATTGTGAAACTTCCCATCGGACATAGGGTCTTATGGGACACAACCACACCAGGCTCCTATTGCGTCAATTTCATTGACTTGTTAAAATATCTATAAAGTTAAAATCGGAGGTCAGGTGATAAGATCTCGTAAAATCTACAGTATCCTGATCATTGCAGCTATAATAGCTCTGATACCTTCATTGTCCGTTCCCTGATAAACTTTATGCGCCCGACTACTTGTGGAAACGGGGCGTGGCGGAAAAGACCGATCCGATCGCGATTGCAGATACTCATCTTGGAATTCCTTACCGGGATGATGGGGCTTTGGATGATCAAGGTCGTTTCACTACGTTTGGCCGGCCGGATCATTTTTTTGACATTCCGGGCCTTAATTGCAGTGGTTTGGTCCTTTCAGTATGCAGGTTTATATTCGATAAAAACTGGACCTTGACCGAAGCGACAAGGGACAGGCAGGGAAATAGCGGTCAGGGAGCCGCCTTGGGGAAAGATTGGGATTTTGGTTTTGATCTCATATTAAACCTCAGTGACGGCGTCAAACGTAGGGTCATCATGCCTGACAGGCGGGCGGTAAACCTTGACACTGCAGATGGCATGAACCTCAGGGGATTTCGACTTGACGACAGAAACAGTTGGACCCAGGTCATAAATCAAATGAGGCCGGGATATGCGTATTTCGGAGATATCAGTAAACCTGCCCATCAGCCTGGTTACAAAGTGATTCATTACCATGTTGTGATCGCCATACCGGATGGAAAGGGCGCTATTTGGCTTTATCACGCCACGCAACGAAGCAATGTCCACAAAATTGATATCAATTCTCCTCAAGGCTTGGCCAAATTCATGGGTCAGTTTCGCGGAACGAGGGGCGACTATAAAGACATTCTATTTGTTGAAGCAAAGCTACCCGATCTTACCGTAGCGTCCGAGGATTCATCTAACCGTCAGGACGGGACGCCCCGGAATCAGGAGTCTATGAAATCCTCTCCAGTGGAGGCGCTACCAGGGCCTCCCCCAGGAGCGTCTCAGGAAAAATCACAACCACCTGCTGTTCAAAATGAACCTCAACCGCAAATCACAGTCCCGGTAAACTCATTGCAAAACCAAAGCGTCAAAGCTTCCAACAGCGGAAAAGAAGATCAAGAACAAGTCGTAGGCCCTCAACTCGAATTGACTCACCTTGCAGGTAAGGTATTCAACAAAATTCCGGACATCGTTACGCATATTCCCAAGTTCTCGGATGACACAAAGTCTTCTGTCACGTTTATTTTTCAGAATAGGACTGACAACCCCAGGTCGGTCAACATATTGTTGAAAACTCCCTCAGGTGAACGCGATTTCCAAGGCTCTATCCCCTCTTCGAGCACTGACTTCGAAGTAGTTTTTCCAAGGGATTTCGCGAAGTCTGGCCCAATAGAAACTACTCAAGGTGAATACGTAGAAGAAGTTACGGTTGACGGCAAACCATGGTTGGCTAATGTCTTTCAAATAGACAAACCTCGAGAGGCCGAACCCAAAATACTTAACGTTAAGGTTCCAAAAGAGGTTCAATCAGGTAAGACTTTTGCCCTAAGCGTAACGGTTCAAAATAAAGGAGCTGAATCCGATTACGGTGGCATAACAGTGTCCTCCCCTGACCCTCAAGGTCTTCGAATAGTTTCATGCAAACCTGGAAGAGTATTTCCTGCCGGCAGTACCGTCCTGTCGATCACTTCCGACAAGATTCGCACGAAAGTCCCGATGGCTGAGCAGTGGATCGAGCTTTGGGGTGAAAACAAAACGTACGAGATGCAGGTCGGAGTCCAGGCAGGCAAGCCCGGAACGTACCCTTTGTACGTCAGATGCGCTCTGAGGGGAGTAAATGTTAAGAGCAGCGTAATACTTATGGATCCACCTTCCGGGCAAACCGTTGATCAACAAGGGTTTCCTGTCCAAGTATACAATATCAATGTTAGATGAGTTCGGTCTCAGAGTTTTTTGTCTGCCTCAAAACTCATTTGGAGAGTGTGATGACTGGTAAAATTGGATTATTAACATTGTCGCTCCTGGGCCTGTTAATGATAAGCGCCGTAGCCGCATACGCCGCTCCTAAAGAAGAGCCCTGGTCTGAAATCGAAGCGCGAACAAAGTTCTTGAGAACCAAACATTATATCGAGGTTGTTCGAGTTCAATCAGATGTTTTTAGAAGCGCCAAAGCAAAAGGTGGGCAGGATGTCCCAGGGCCCTTTCCTGTACACGTAATTTTACCTGAAAATTATGAAATGGATTTGAACAGGCGTTATGGAGTTGTCTACCTTCTTGGAGGAAAATCAGGATGGGACAACGGTCCTGAACTCGGGGGCGCAACTTATTGGTCAGTTTGGTGCAAGACTCCGTTGACGATGGATAACCTCAAATCTGGCGCTTTAAACAAAGCCAGCTTTCAGGACAATATTAATGACCGAGAGTTACAGACATTTAATCAATGGCTTCGGGATAATCCTTATGAGGATGTCATTGTGGTGTCAGTGTGGAATCCCGGTGGAGGGGCTACAGCCAATTATGAGAAATATCTGATAGATGAGGTTATCCCTTTCATTGACGCTAATTACCGGACTGTACCGGATCGCAGGTTCAGAGGAATTGACGGCGCTTGCGCCGGAGCTGCCCAGGCGATAATGATTTCAGCAAGACGACCGGACATCTTCGGTTATGCCGGTGGTCAACAGACCGACCTTGGAAGTTATCCCATGACCCCAGATGTGTGGAGAAATAATGTGACCCGAATCAAGAAGGCGGGGGGAATAGCTTACAACATAAATACAAACGTCAAAGATGGATGTAATTCCTACAGTAATCGTGGTCGACTCTATGAACTAGTGCAGGATATGAAATCAGCGGGATTTCCTGTTGATGTGCATGTATTTGAAAGTTGCGGGCACGGGTATTGCGCATACCGTTATCCTAATGGACATCAGGCTCTTTATTGGTTTTCCAGACAGTTTTCCAAGAATTTTAAGGCCCTTGGTATTAATCAGAATGTCGAGCCTGTCATGACTGCTGATAAAGGCAGATTCAAGAATGCGGCCCAAGAGCCAACACACAAACCGACCAGCGGAAATTCCGGGCTGTTACCAGGTTATTGGTAGTGAAGTCAAAAACTTATTTGTCACGTTATTTTTGCATCATTGCCTCACTTACCGTTTTCGCGACAGTTTGCGTTAGTTGCTCTGACAAAGAGTCCGAGAAAACAGGGGCAAACAAATCATCGATCATCAGTGGGGATTCCGGAACTAGTTCGAGGAAATTATCCACGGGCTTTGAGGGATCTTCTCCCTCACAACCCGGCCAAAGCGCTAATGGAATTTCGGGAGCAGGAAAGCCGATTGGAGTCGGCAAGATATTGACGGGAACAGAGCCGATTTTATCGTGCAAAGCGCCGAGTGAATATCTTTTCCTAAACTCTAGGCATCTTCCAAACGCAGTCGTAGTGGTCACTCTCCCTCTGGACTATGCGCTGAGGGCAGACAAGTCCTATCCACTGGTGATTGCTTTTGGAGGAGCCGGAGAATGCGCTCGTCCTCCTCGTGAGGGCGCAATGGCCTGGCTGGGATATTACAGGATGGATGACGCTATCCACGCGTTGACCAGCAATCACCTAAAAGCCGCAGACTTCAAGGGCCTTGTCACCAAGGAAAAGCTGGTCGAATTTAATCAAAACCTCAAGAGACATCCTTTTGCGGGTGTTATAGTCGCTTGTCCCTATTCACCTCTGATTACAACTTTGCCGGAGTTTGAAAACACTGGATATGAGGATTTCGTGATTGAGGAACTCGTTCCGCTTTTGAAACGCCGTTACAGGGTAGCCAAGGGATCAGTAGGAGTTGATGGAGTTTCGATGGGTGGGGCCAGAGCCATGCTTTTTGGTTTAAAATATCCGGAAGCTTTCACATCCATCGGTTCGATCCAAGGAGCTTTTGGTCCGTTTCTGGAGACATATCGGGGACTGATTCGAAAGAATAAGAATAAACTTAAGGATCACTCTATTCAATTGATTACCAGCGATGGAGACAGCATGGCCCCATCCGTAGAGAAAATGAAAAATTTGCTAAACGATGAAGGAATTCCCGTCACTTACATGAAATTAACAGGGCCCCATGATTATATTTTTAACCAGGGACCCGGATCAATAGCTCTATTGATGTTTCATAACCGACCTCTTCGACAAACTACAGGTGGTCCAAAAAAATGATTGGTCAAATTTCAAATCCATGAAATTGAAAAAACCTGAAGAGTTGATTAATGAAGCGTTGGGGCTGGGAATGTTCACCGCTGCGGCCCTAATAGTGTCCTGCCGAGCTCAAATAGTCCATAACGGCTATTACGGGGTCCTCTCCCAAGATCTAGATCAGCCGCTTACACAAGACGCCCTGTTTGATCTTGCGTCATTGACCAAGATAATAGCGACTACACCATCGTGGTTTTTCTTGAGGGCCAAACGCCCGGATATACTGGATGCGCCAATAACCAGGTGGTTTCCGGAAATCCCTGAACATAAAGGGCAAATAACTCCTCGTTTTTTGCTTGCGCACTCTTCCGGGCTGCCGGCCTGGAAACCGTATTACCTCATGGCGCCAGCCACTGAAGCCAAGGAATTCATCAAAGAAAGAATTTTTAGAGAGCCGCTCGTTTATGCGCCTGGAAAAGGGTGTATATATTCGGACTTGGGTTTCATGATCCTTTCTTTTATAGTGGAAGTCGAAACAGGATATCCCCTTGATTTGTTTGTGAAAGAGTTCATCTACGAGGCGTTAGGGCTTCATCAAGATCTCATGTTTAAACCGTTTGATTTTCCGGACAGGATCGTTCCGACTCGCCGTGGTGATTCGCCTGGACTCGTCAACGACTTGAACGCTCGCGCACTAGGGGGTGTTTCAGGTCATGCGGGGTTGTTTGGAACTGCCCGAGGGGTTACGGAGATGGCTCAACAGGTTTTGCTGGGTCTTCAATCGAAAGAAGCTTTTTTTGACAATTCCACGGTCTCAGAGTTTTGCTCGCTCGCCGGTTTCCATCCGGCGTCATCCCGTGGCTTGGGCTTTGACACCAATCTTGAAACGGCAGCGTCTTGCGGTGGCAAATTTAGTCCACGTAGTGTTGGCCATACAGGATTTACCGGAACATCACTCTGGATCGACCCAGAAAAAGAGCTTGTTGTCACGTTTCTGACAAATAGGGTTTATATGGGGGAATCTGACTTCCGGATAAAGGACTTCAGACCAAAACTTCATGACGCTGTTATAGAAGAAATACAATCGGAGCGCAGAAAAGAAGACTCATAGCGTCAAAACTAATAAACCATAACATACCAAATGATCGGGGCTATCAATATTCGATAATAGGCATAAGGAGCTAGGCTCCATCTCTGCACCAGCGCGATGAAGGTTTTTATCGCCACAGCGGCGACTATGAAAGAAACCAGAAAGCCAATCGTAAAAAACGGTATGTCAGATATTTCCAGGAGTTTCCAGCTCTTCAACAAATCATAGCCTGTAGCGGCTATCATTATGGGAACTGCGGCAAGGAAAGAATATTCGGTCGCCACCTTCCGGCCCAGTCCTGACAGTAGCCCGCCAACTATTGTAGAAGCTGACCTTGACATTCCGGGCCACAAAGCGAAACACTGAAAGCAACCAATCATAAGCGCCTGGGAATAACTGATTTCATCCAAACTTGAAGTCCTGGTCTCAGGTTTGTATTTTTCTGCCAAGAGTATGGCGATTCCACCTACTCCGAGCGCAAGCGCGACGGTCATCGGCCCGAACAGATAGGCTCGAATTACGTGTCTTGCAAGGTACCCGGCCACAAGAGCTGGCAAGGTTGTCAGTGCAAGTAACAGGAGGCCTTGATACCCCTTGAATCCATTTTTTTTGCCAAGCTTAAATCCATCTTGCGGAATAAGCCCTACGAACCTATGCCAGTAGAGAACCATTACGGCCAGAATAGCGCCCAACTGTATGAAAATTTCGAAGGAGGCCGCCTTTTCTCCGGTAAAGTTTAGAAGGTCCCCTGCTATTATTAAATGCCCTGTCGAGGAAACAGGCAAGAACTCAGTTAGACCTTCCACTATTCCCAGAATAACCGCTATCCAATATTCGTGACTCAACTTGCCGCCTCCTTGCACTGATCAATCATTTATCAAATTGATTAACACTGATCCGGACGAGGCCATATTAGTGTATTACAGCCCCGACCGGTCTGGATTACACCCACCAATTCAAAATGTCATAACAAGGATATTTGAATATTCTCCGAATTCCTATTTGGCGTCCAGTAGCTCGACGTCAAAGATCAGGGTTGCGTTAGGAGGGATGACTCCCCCTGCTCCGGCAGCGCCATAACCAAGCGCAGGTGGGATGGTCAATTTCGCTTGACTGCCGACTGTCAACAACGCAACCCCTTCGTCCCATCCTTTAATTACCTGTCCTGCGCCGAGATTAAATGTAAAAGGTTGACCACGATCGCGTGAACTGTCGAATTTTTTCCCGTTAATTAACGTTCCTGTATAATGTACGGTTACATTCTGACCCGATTTTGCCTTCGGACCTGAACCCTGCTTGAGTATTTCGACTTTGAGCCCTGATGGTGTGGTTACTGTCTGGGCTGCGTCAACTACGGTCACCAAAAGAAATGGCACAATTGATAGGAAAAGAATCAAAGCTGTGTGAATTTTATTTTCCAACATGGGTCTCCTTTTTATTATATTATTGGTTTTTCTTTTATCAGTTGGGAGTTTTTGTGTCCAGAGATGCTGACTAACATTGATTCTAAAAATAAGCTGATTTTGGCTTCTGCTTCTCCCAGGAGAAAAGAGCTGCTCAAATCTATCAGGATTCCCTTTGTTGTAGCTCCTGCGGAAATAGATGAGCTGGTTCAGGATGGAGAAGAACCAGAAGCCCATGTTCAGAGACTGGCTCACGAAAAAGCATTCGAGATATCAAGAAAATATCAGGACTCATGGGTTTTGGGCGCAGACACGATTGTGGTTATAGATGGTAGGATTCTGGGCAAGCCGAGCGATGAGACAGAAGCAGTGGAAATGCTTTCAGTCCTTTCAGGAAGAACTCACATCGTGTTTACCGGTTACGCCATAATCAACTCATGTTATCCGGACATGAAAACTGTCGCGTACGCTCGCAGTGAAGTATTTATACGAACCCTGTCAAAAGCCGAGATCCAGGGTTACGTCCTGACAGGAGAGCCCATGGATAAGGCCGGCGCTTATGCCATACAGGGTGTAGGGGCTGCGATTGTTGAAAGAATCTATGGATCTTATACCAATGTTGTCGGTTTACCTCTCTGTGAAGTAACCCGGGACTTTAAAAAGCTCGGGATATTTGATTTCCTGGGAGTTGCATAAATTGATATCCAAGAATCTTGACGAATTACGAAAGAAAATTGTTATCGCTGCGGCAAAGGTGGGCCGTGATTCAGGATCAGTCAGGATAGTCGCAGCAGCAAAGACTCAAACTCGGGAAACTGCAGAGGAAGCCATAAGTCTGGGAATTCCCATCATCGGCCACAATTATGTCCAGGAAGCTATTCGGGAGCACCCTTCAACTGCTTGTGGACCCTTTCAATATCATATGATCGGCCATCTGCAGAAAAACAAAGCTAAAAAGGCGGCTGAAATATTTGATGTAATACAAACCATCGATGATCTTGAAACGGCTCAGGCCATTAACCAGGGGGCTGGAGACCTCGGCAAAATACTTGGAGTGATGATCCAGATTAACCTTTCGGGAGAACCTCAAAAATCTGGGATTCCAGAAGCTAATACGGCATCCATGATTGGTTTCGTTCAATCCCTACAAAATCTGAGACTGCAGGGGTTAATGACAATGCCCCCATTTTTTGACAACCCGGATGCAGCCAGGCCCTTTTTTCGAAGACTCCGTGAATTGCGGGATGATCTTATAAGTAGAGGTGTCCTTAATCCGTTGTCTAAGGAACTATCTATGGGCATGACAGGCGACTTTGAGGTTGCAATAGAAGAGGGCTCGACCCTAGTGAGAATTGGAACCGCGCTTTTTGGCCCAAGAGGCTAATGTGCGGCAGTTACTGCAAAATTGTCTTTCGCAAAAGCCACTCTTTCTGAAACGTTTTTCAAGTCCTCCCGGTATCGTTCCGCAAGCTGCAATCTTGGAATCAGCCCACTATCGTTGGCGACCTGGATATTTAGTCCCGGACGAGCGTTAAGTTCTAATATTAGGGGTCCTCTTGATTTGTCGAGGACTATATCCACACCAAGATAGCCCAATTCCGTCAATTCATACCACTTCGCTGAAAGTTCAAGGAGATCGTCCCACCACGGGATGGTTAGCCCAGTGACAGGGTTACCTGTATCGGGATGTTCCGTAACTATGTTGTTCTTCCACACCCCTCTAAGGGTTGTTCCTGTCTTCATGCAGATGCCTACGCCTATGGCTCCTTGATGCAGGTTAGCTTTTCCGTCGGACTCTTTCGTGGGAAGACGAATCATTGCCATCACGGGTATCCCAAACATGACGACTATGCGGATATCCGGAACGCCTTCGTAACTGATCTTTTCGAAAACGGGGTCAAACTCGACCCTATATTCGGCTAATACCTCGTCTGGTTGGCCACCAAGGCTGTAAAGGCCACTTAACGAATTAAGAACGTGGTGTTTTAACCCCTCCAAGGTTAGCGGCTCTCCATTTTGTCTTCGAAAAGCGCCATTATCCTCCCTTGAAACTATCAGAATCCCCTCACCTCCACTACCGTGGGCCGGTTTAATAACAAAATTAGAATACTCTTTCAGCGCGTCGGGTAGATCACGGACCTGACCAGCAGCCTCTACCAGAGCGTAGAGTTCTGGAACAGGGATACCGTTAGCTTGGGCAAGTCTTTTAGTCCGCAATTTGTCATCAACTAGTGGGTAGAAACGTCTAGGGTTGAATTTTAGCGTGAAATTGGCGTTCCTCCCATTAATTCCCAAAACGCCCTTATTCTTGAGTCCTCTGAATATGTTCAGCATGTCCTTCTCAGCCTCTTGCCAAGGCTTTGAATCTATACAGATCCGTTATTCGGTAACCTGCGTATCTTCCTAGTAGCAAAGTGGCGGCCAGCAGGACCAATAGCAGTTCTGGAAACACAAAAAAAACATGCTCGAGAAACTTGTTATTCATGACAACAAAAGCGAGCGCTGCGGCAAAAATGCTTCCAAGTCCTGACAGAAGAGATTCCGCGGCTCCTCTCTCTTCCCAGACTATAGACATCCTTTCAATGGTCATCGTGAGAATGACCAAAGGAAACAAGGCCAGAGACAATCCCCTGTGAATACCAAGACTGTGGGTCAGAATGCTTAAAGCCACAATCAGCAAGACAACCACAATAAGAACAGCCGCTAATCGTGGCACCACGAGCAACTTTAGCCTTTCCAGGTAGAATCTGGTAACAAGACCAAGAGCCACAACCACGGCAAACATAAGAACCCCCCAAGCCAATCCTGTTTCGCGAAAGGCCAGCGCTATCAGTACTGGCATGAACGTCCCAAAGGTTTTTATGCCGACTATGTTGCGTAGAATGACCAGCAGAAAGGCTCCAATTGGAATTGTGAGTAAGATTCGAAACACGGCCTGAGTATTTACCGGCAGGGAAAATAGTGAGAATCTAAGTAAAAGAGGCTTGGAAATTTCTCCTCGAAAAGCGATCGACGCAATTCCTTCATCTACCTTTGGGCTCACAGACACCGTTACATTTAGTTTGGATCCTCCCTGAACCTTAACCAGGGAACCTTCTCCACGCCACCACGGCAACCAGTCCACAGGTACGGGAGACTTCCCGGTCGTAGGATCAAAGGTCAGCCATCTTTGGTCATTGTATACTTCAACCCAGTGCAATAAGTTGACTTTTTTTGAAAAATCCAATTTGTCGTCGTCCAGGTGTATTCCATGGACAACTCTTGCAGCTATGCCGGCTTGGGCAAGTATTCGAACCGCCAGGTCCGCCTTATTTCGCTGCGCGGTTTTCTGTCCGAGAAGCAGCTTCACGTTATCGTCAGGATTAGATGAATTAAGCCTTCTGAGAAGTTCCATGACAAAGCTCGGCGTGTCTGCCGACCTCGGTTTGATCTTGCTGATCAAAGAATCGACCGCTGCAAGTTTGGCCCCCTTGAAATCAGGATTCGTAATGTCCGGTGGTTTCGTTTCGGTCTTTGGTCTCTTCGCGCTTGTCATACGAACGGTCGCCCTGTAATAAAGATTCTGAGCGCCATCAGCCTTCCGTGTGGACCATACCGCTGAGCGGTTGGCATCCTCCATGGATGAATTGAGTCCGTAATCGGTTGAAATGAAATGTTCATCAGTGAAAGCGAACCGGCCACTATTTAAAGGGAGAAACATTGTGACCTTCACAGGACCGCCTTCAGCCTCAAAGCGTATGCGAGCGTCCACATTCCACACTTGGACCTTGGTTTTAGGCGTTAGAGGAAAGCCCAGATAATAGGCCTTGTAGGAAAAGATTCCGAGCCCCACTACTGTCAAAATAATGGCTAACAAATATAGCCGGGCTTTGTTCACTGCCTCATTTCTCCCGACATTCCGGTTCAACAGTGTATTCGGCCGATGGGTCTGGTATCAATCTACCCGCCATAAAACTGCGTCCGATGAGAAGAGGATACTTAAAACGACTCCGGTCGATAAGATTGACGTCCGTCTCAGCGTAATGGTTCCCAACACAAATGCCCATTTTGACCACAAAACGTCTTTGAGGAGGCCCCTGGTGCCGCTTTAATCTCCGCCACACCCAACAGTTTTCGCTCAAAAGTAAATTTTTTCCCAGATTTGTCAACGGCGCAAAATCGAACCCATTCCTGACCATCTTGATCAAATTTTTCTATGTCCACGGCGTTAATTGACGAAGTAGCCGCTCCAGTGTCCAATTTTGCATCGAACGGCACGCCTCCGGGATAAATAAGAGCTTTTTCGATCCAGCCAACGGTTTGCTTATCCTGCCCGTACACGCAAGCAGGCGCCATGATGAGCAATAAGCCAGTCATCACATAACGATGTAAAATCATTTTTACTCCTTGTAGGTCAGGACGCGTCTTGGCCCTTTCCCCTATGCCGCTCCAATCCTTGAAGCCAATAAGCAGATACTATTATGGGCCGGTTATAACCCCGGTTCCGAATGAAAGTACATTTTGATTAGGGTTCTTATCAATTATTAAATCCGCCACTTGGTGATGTCCTTGCTCGGTAGCAAGGCTCAATGCCGTAAACCCTTTTCTGGTTCTTGCGTTCACGTCAGCTCCGTTCGCAAGAAGCAATTTCACAACATCCTTGTGGCCTTTTACCGCGGCGCATATTAGTGATGTCTGCCCGTACCAGTCTTTTGCGTTTACTTTCGCGCCTTTTTCCAATAGTAATCGTACGACTTCCACATGCCCCCGAGAAGCCGCTACCATCAAAGGGGTTTTTCCATACTGTCCTGACGAGTTAACGTCGGCTCCCTTTTCCACCAAAAGCTTCACGGTTTCAATTTGCCCGTTAGAAGCCGCGCCACCCAAAGCAGTCCAGCCTGTGGAGTTATGTATATCCGGAAGAGTTCCCTTATCTAGGATGGAAACTACCCGATTCACCTTTCCGGCCGAAGCGGCATTGGTGAGTTGGGCGCCAAGGTCTTTTGACACTCCAAGACCAGCGGTAAAAAGTCCGCAAGCGACCAGGACTCCAGCGATAGAAAATATTTGCCAGAATTTTTTCAATTCTTAAATACTCCTGCGATTTTTTAATAATTCAATGAAACAATATCTTTTCATCATATTTTTGGGACAGCTCAGTCCCTCATTTGTTTTTACAGCCCAATACCAAAAAACTTGCGATTTTTTAATACATTTCATTGTCATTACAAATATTTCTTGAACTCAGGCCCAAAGTGAACGCCACCTGGCGAAACCACTGCTGATTGCCAAGTTTGGGAAACAAACGTACAAAACCCCCGATGTCAAGCCTTATGGGCTAATTACTTAAAATATTTTGGCATTTGATCTGCTGTGAAAAAGGAGGGAATCCGGCTATTGGGAGTCGGACCTTTGTTGTTCGTATTGATCACTAAACCGATCCGCATACTTCATGATCCAATCAATGACCGCCTCTGTCCCCAAGTCTCGACCGGCCTTTTCAGATTCAATCCATTTATGTCTATCAATTTCCTGGGCCTGAAATTTCAAATATTTTTTCAAATCCATGTTCATGTCTCAGCAGCCTTGGTTGTTAACGATCACTTTTTCATGATAGATTCTAGCTATTATTGTTATTCACAAGCATGCCTCGTGTCAAGAAGATTGTTAATTTTCGGTGAGTTTTCAGTTCGTTAAACATTAGGATGGAGGTGTTCATGTCTAGCTCCTTGAAACTCATAAACTCCTTCGGTCAATCTATATGGTATGACAACCTAGGTCGCGAATTGCTCCGGTCAGGGTCCCTCAAAAGATTAATAGAAGATGACGGTATCTCAGGAATAACTTCGAATCCGACTATTCTTCTTAATTCTATTAGTAGCGAAAAAATTTACGATGAAGATATCCATATCGAAGTCGACAAAGGAGCTGGAGTGACGGGTGTTTATGAGCACCTTGTCATCGGGGATATATGTGAAGCTGCAGACCTTCTTTTCCCGATCTTCAAACAGACAAACGGTGTAGATGGTTATGTGAGCCTCGAAGTTCCCCCTGACCTGGCTTATGAGAGGGCAAAAACAGTGTCCGAAGCCAAGAGACTCTTTGACCAGGTAAATCGGCCAAATCTCATGATCAAAGTCCCGGCTACTCCACAAGGAGTTGACGCTGTCAGAGAGCTGATATCGGCAGGGATTAACATAAACGCCACGCTGATTTTCTCCCTTGAGCAATATAGAGCCGTTGTTCAAGCGTATATGGATGGATTAGAAAAATGGATAGATACCGGAGGAAACCCAAATGGAGTTAGTTCTGTAGCTTCATTTTTTGTAAGCCGTGTAGACACGGTTGTAGATGAACGGTTGCGTGAATTTTCAGGCCCTGCGAGCCGTAGCGCTTGCAATGAGTTGCTAGGACAAGCGGCGATTGCAAACGCAAATCTGGTGTATGAACTATATTGTGAGATTCTTTCATCAGAGAGGTGGAAAAACCTGTTAAAAATGGGAGCTAAACCTCAACGTGTTCTTTGGGCCAGCACTAGCGTCAAAAATCCATCGTACCCAGACACATACTATGTTGACCATCTTCTTTGGCCGGGCACGATCAACACACTTCCGACAGCTACCCTGGAAGCCTACCGTGATCATGGAGATCCCGAACACCGAATTGGCCCAAACCCGAAAAACGCCAGGAGTGTATTTGAAGCTTTAGAGACAAGAAGGCCTCAGCATGGAACTTATCATGCAGAGATTAATGGAAGCAGGGGTCAGTTCGTTTGGCGATTCGTTCCATGAGTTGCTTTCGGAGATAGCTCGCAAGAGGACCAGGTTGCTTCGTGGTTGGGGACATAGGTCCGCGTCTTTGGGGAGCCTGCAACGAGATGTAGATGAGATTTTAGTTCGACTCGATAGGGAGAAGGTGACGGAGCAGATATGGGACATGAGGCCGGAATTGTGGACCGATGATCTTTCTAGCCGGGCGGAAATCGCTCATCGACTAGGGTGGCTTCGTATTGTAGAGACCATGGTCTGCGAAGTGGAGAAAATAAAGAATTTTGCGATAGAAATCGTCAATGCCGGATTTAAGCATTTGGCTTTAATAGGGATGGGGGCCGCCGCTCTTGCTCCTGAAGTTTTTATGAATTGTTTTGCACGCAACCTGGAATACCCGGATCTGCGAGTGATTGACACAACAGTCCCGGACGCGATCCGAGATATTGAACAGTCCATGGACCTTAAAAAGACGTTGTTCATAGTCAGCAGCAAATCTGGCGGAACAATTGAAGTTACGTCTTTGTTCAAATATTTCTATAAACGGGTGGAACAAGTGGCGGGAGATTCTGCAGGCAGACATTTTGTCGCAATAACTGACCCGGGCACTAGTTTAGGAAGACTCGCCGCTGAAAAAAAATTCAGAAAAATATTCCTGAATCCTTCGGATATTGGCGGTAGGTTTAGCGCCTTGTCATATTTTGGTCTGGTTCCGGCAGCGCTCGTCGGGGTTGATATCGGTTTTCTCCTTGCCCGTTCATCGCAAGCGGTAGAAGCCTCTGGATCTGATGCGCCTGCCCTGGAAAGCCCTGGAGCGTGGCTCGGCGTTATTATGGCTCAAGCTGCTTTGGCCGGTCGGGACAAACTCACCCTTATAGTTTCTCCGCCGTTAAAGAGCTTCGCATGTTGGTTGGAACAACTAATAGGTGAGAGTCTCGGAAAAGATGGCAAAGGACTTCTACCAATAGAGGGTGAGCCAGTTGGACGACCTTTTTCTTACAGCAAGGACAGAATTTTTGTTTATCTCCGCTTGGATTCGGACTCAACATACGACATGGCTGTTTCAGAGCTTGAACGAGACGGTTTTCCTGTTGTTACCTTAAGGATGCATAACGCCTATGATATCGGGCGGGAAATCTTTCGCTGGGAATTTGCAACTGCCGTCGCAGGTCAAATCCTCAAAATAAATCCCTTTGACCAGCCTAATGTTCAAGAATCAAAGGATATTACAGTTTCTATAATCAAAGATTGGGGCGCTGATGGTCAATTTCCGGAATTGGAGCGATTGGAAATAGGAAGCCATGATTTTGACTCTAAAATCGGATCCTTTTTCTCGAGTGTCTAAACCCGGCGATTATGTGGCGTTGAATGCCTTTATCAGGTCAAACCAGGTGAATATCTCGGAACTGGAAATTTTAAGGACGTTTGTGAGAGACAAGTTTGGGGTTGCGACTACAGTCGGGTTTGGCCCGAGGTATCTTCACTCCACCGGACAGGTTCACAAGGGAGGCCCCAACACTGGTCACTTCCTTATAATTACGGCCGACGATTTTGATGATCTGGCCATTCCTGGAATTAATCATTCATTCGGCACACTCAAATCCGCGCAGGCGTTCGGTGATTTTGGAGCCTTGCAGAAAAGGGAAAGACATGTGATTAGGGTTCATCTGAATGATGAATCACAATTGGGAGAGATTCTGGAAGCTTTGAAAAGATTTTTTATTCTTGACTAGTTGTCTATTCTGTTGAGAAACTAGTTGGTTGAGGATTCTGAACTTGGAGACAAAGATGCAAAAGCCGCCCAATCAATCAATTGACGCGACCAATTCAACAGACTTAACCGATTCGGTTGAGACGAGAGAGACTGATTGGCCGATTCACGATAATCTCGCAAAATTGCAGAGGATGAGGGATGAGGCGAGGGGTGGGGGCGGGCAAAAACGTATAACGGAGCAACATGCCCGAGGGAAACTAACCGCAAGGGAAAGAGTTGATTTACTCCTCGATGAGGGGTCATTCGAAGAATTCGACGTCCTCAAAGCTGGAAGAGGAGGCCATCTCGGGGGAGAAAAAGAACATCTCAGTGATGGCGTTATCACTGGGCACGGCGCCATCGATGGAAGAGAAGTCTTCATCTTCAGTCAGGACTTTACAGTGATCGGAGGCTCATTAGGAGAAGCCCATTCTGAAAAGATCAGCAAAGTTATGGACCATGCGGTGAGAGTTGGGGCTCCATTCATTGGGCTAAACGATTCGGGAGGAGCCCGTATCCAGGAAGGCGTGGATTCTCTGGCGGCATATGGCCAGATCTTTAACCGAAACGTGATGGCAAGTGGAGTGATTCCCCAGATATCCTGCATTATGGGTCCATGCGCTGGTGGGGCTGTTTATAGCCCGGCAATGACCGATTTTACTTTCATGGTTGAACACTCGTCTTACATGTTCGTTACTGGCCCTAATGTTGTTAAGACAATAATACATCAGGATATTTCGTTTGACGATTTGGGAGGCGCCGGTGTTCATTCGTCCAAAAGCGGAGTAGCTCATTTCGTTTTACCAAACGACATATTATGTATCAGGGAAGTCCGCAGGCTAATTAATTACTTACCATCCAACAACATGCAAAAACCCCCCTTCCTAGATCTCCGGGATCCAAACGACAGAAAGGACCCTGCGCTGGATTATTTGGTTCCGGTGAGCCCCAATCAGCCGTACGACATGAAAGTTCTAATTAATAGCGTCCTGGATGGAGCAGAGTTTTTCGAAGTCCAATCTCACTTTGCAAAAAATCTGATCGTGGGATTCGGACGACTTGGCGGACAAACTATAGGGCTCATTGCTAACCAACCCGCTGTTTTGGCTGGAGTTCTCGACAGCAACGCTTCGGCGAAGGGAGCCCGCTTTGTAAGATTCTGTGACGCCTTCAACATTCCACTCATTTGTCTCGTAGATGTTCCCGGTTTTATGCCCGGTCCTGAACAGGAACACGGAGGAATCATACGACACGGAGCAAAACTCTTGTATGCGTTTATTGAGGCTACCGTGCCGAGAATTACCGTTGTTGTAAGAAAGGCTTACGGCGGGGCTTATATTGTCATGAACTCAAAGCACATCGGGGCTGATTTAAATTATGCCTGGCCCACTGCCGAGATCGCGGTAATGGGTCCTAGAGGAGCGGCTGAAGTAATTTACCGAAAAGAAATTCAAGCATCTTCCCATCCATCAGCAGCTCTGGTCGAAAAAGAAGCCTTTTATCGTAAAACTTTTGCAAATCCTTTCCTCGCTGCAAAACGAGGCTACATTGACGACGTTATTTTCCCCAGAGACACGAGGGGGCGTCTGATTCGAAGCCTGCAATTCCTGGAAGGCAAACACGGTGACAGGCCAAAACGTAAACATGGCAACATTCCCCTTTGAGGTTAGCAGAGTGTTTGACAAAATATTGATAGCCAACAGAGGCGAGATTGCTGTTCGGATAATTCGCACATGCAAGCGAATGGGATTAAAGTCGGTGGCAGTATATTCAGAGGCGGACTTCAGGTCTCCCTACGTTCACGATGCGGATGAGTCCTGTCTCATTGGGCCTTCTCGATCCCAGGATTCTTTCCTGAATGCAGAAAAAATCATCGAAGCGGCGTTGTCTCACGGATGCCAAGCTATACACCCCGGATATGGCTTCCTATCTGAAAACGCTGAATTCGCAAGGATGGTTCAGGAGGTGGGGTTGGTTTTCATTGGACCCCCCGTCCAGGCTATTTCCCTGCTAGGTGACAAAATTGCCTCGAAAGCCTTGGCGATTAAAGCCGGAGTGCCTGTTGTTCCAGGTCGTGAAGAACCAATCTTCAGCGTTCAAGAAGCTATGGCCGTGGCAAGGGAAATTGGTTTCCCGGTGCTTCTAAAACCTGCCTCCGGCGGTGGAGGTAGAGGCATGCGAATTGTGAATGCCATGACTGAACTACCTGGAGCGCTTGAAGCATGCAGGGCCGAAACAAAGAAGAGCTTTGGGGATGACCGGATATTCGTGGAACGCTTCATAACCCGGCCACGTCATATAGAAATTCAGGTCATGGCGGACAATTATGGCTCCATTATTCACCTTGGGGAAAGAGAGTGCTCTATACAACGGCGTTATCAGAAAGTCATTGAGGAAACTCCTTCCAGGGCTATACACGAATCGCTTCGAGAGCAGATGGGGAAAACGGCCTGTGATCTTGCCCGAGCGTCTGGATACGCAGGAGCCGGTACAGTAGAGTTTATTTTAAATGAAGAAAAAAATTATTATTTTCTTGAGATGAATACCCGTCTGCAGGTTGAACACCCTGTTACCGAGTTAGTAACTGACCTGGATTTGGTTGAACTTCAGATTCGAATTGCCGCAGGGGAACCTCTTTCGATCAAACAGGATGATGTATTGATAAAGGGGTGGGCTATAGAGGCCCGAATATGCGCGGAAGACCCTTCACGCGGTTTTCTTCCAACCACAGGAATGATAACCCGCTATGCCATTCCTCTGGGCAAGAACATCCGGGTTGACAGCGGCATTGACGCTGGAAGCGTTATCACTATTCATTATGATAGCTTACTAGCAAAGGTGTCCGCATGGGGAGCGAATCGGGAAGAAGCTCGAAGGCATCTGGTACGTGCGCTGAACGGTTATCATATTGAGGGAGTCACAACAAATCTGGATTTTGTTAACTCCGTACTCTGTCACCCGGCTTTTGCGAGCGGCGACTTGTCAACCAGTTTCATTCAGGATTATTTTGAAGATGGACAAAGTCGTATTCCACCTGCCGAACAGGATCTTCATTATATGACAATGGCCGCAGTCTTGGTATCTCACACAAGACGAAATCTTGTCCGGGATTCTCTGAGACCTATGAGTCCACATGTTGGGGCTGCTGAACAGCGTCCCTTGATTCACAGGTATGTGGTCCGGACATCCTCTGATGTCTTCGAAATAGAACTGGAAGGCTCAGAGCAAAACAGAAGAATGGACATCACTGTAAATGGGAAACAATACACGGTTGTGGCCCCTGAATTTGAATATTACAGGAGACGTTTAAAGCTCTACATTGACGGAATCGCGAATATGTTTCGCCTTCAGTACCTGGACAACCATATCAGGACCTATTTTTGCGGGATAGTCCGTATCTTTGAAATCTACACCCCTCTTGAATGGAGCCTTGCCCAATTCATGCTTAGGGACATCAAGCCTATCCAGGAAAACTCTTTGAGATGTCCCATGCCGGGCCTAATAACAGCGATAACGGTTGAGGAGGGAACTCAGGTACGTAAGGGCCAGGAACTGTTGCGAATGGAGTCCATGAAAATGGAAAGCGCTGTCGCATCCACGCGTGATGGTCAAATAGATCAGATTTTGGTTCACCCCGGCCAAACTGTCGAAACGGATGAAGTCCTGATCACATTCAAAGAATAATTAGGTTGTTCCCGTTGTTTTCCCTAGTTTTCCCGATCGAACTGAATGAGCGACAATGATCTCACGGCGATACTTATCACCCAGCGCTAATACCGGATATCGAGCGTCAGCGATTTCTTGAAAGGATCTCCTTTATGTAATGTACGAGATCCTGTATTGAGATTGGTTTTGATAGGATTCTATCCACCCCGGCCCTCATCAAGTCATGTTTTGATTCATCTTCGACGCCCCAGGCCGTGAGTAAGATGAGGATTGGTTTTTTCTTTCCCAACTCTGAGAATCTGCTTTTCAGGGTTCGCCCCAAATCCCAGCCGTTCATATCTTGGACACCGGCGTCACTCACTATCACGTCTACATCAATCCCATCCAGAATCCTCAATCCCTCCTTAACAGTGTTTGCGGTGTGAACGGAATACCCCTTGGAAACGAGACCATCGCTCAACGATTCAACTACTTTTTCTTCTTCATCAATCAGAAGGACCATCAGGTTTTCCGCAGTGTCTTTAGAGACTTGTCTTGAACCAGCGCCGGGACAAATCTTTGTTTCTGGGAAACTTGACTCTAAAAATTGAACCCCCTCCTTCGGAACTTTCCACCGTTATTTCGCCGTTGTTCTGCTTTACTATCCCCATCGCGCTCGGTAGTCCCAACCCACTTTTTGCAGGTCCCTTGGTTGTCCAGAAAGGATCGAAAATTCTTTTGAGATCCGCTTCTTTTATCCCCACTCCTGTGTCTTGGACATAGAACGTGGCTTCGTGCTCGTCAGATTCTACCCCAACCCGAACCGTTCCATTTTCAGATAGAGATTCCACGCCGTTCTTGACAAGATTTATCATGACTTCCAGGATCCGATCCTGATTCACATTGATATAACAATCATCTTTCAAATCAGTATCTATCGAAACAACTATGCCCCGCTTCTCAGACTGTGTTCTCCACCATAACCGGCTTAAATCTATGGCCCTTTGGGCAAGTATTTTGAGATTCACAACATTACGGAATGTGGAAACCGTGGGCTGACCACATCTGGCAAAATCCTGCAAACTTCTAATGGCTGCGGCCGCGGCGTTAGAACTGACAATTATTTGTTCCAGTCTCTGCTTGATTCGACTTGGGTCCGCCTTTTCAATCTCAGTTTGGGCAAGGCCGGCGAATCCAATTATGACCTGGAGCATGTTGTTAAAATGATGAGCCACCCCCGCAGACAGCTCTGAAAATGATCTCAATCGTTCTGTTTCCAAGCGAACCTCTTCCATTTGTTTCCGTTCTGAGGCGTCTCTGAAAACAGCCAGAATCGCGGACGAGTCTCCTTCCCATGGTATGAGCGAGGCTGTCAGATCCATATAGAATATTTGACCGTCATTACGTTGAAAACTTTGAGTCAAGAATACTCCGTCAGCGCAAACAACTTCGTTGAGCACGTTTGTCGCTTTAATTTCCGAGCCTGGGGGGAAAATACAAGTAAAATGCTTGCCCTCCAAGTCTTCAGGGGTATATCCAAAAGTCGCGCTGGCGCATGGGTTAGACCACAGAATCTTGCCATTCGATGAATCTACAATCAGCATGCTCTCTATCATGTCGCAAAACAGTGAGTTCAGCCTTTGTCCCGAAAAGACAGTCTCATGATAGGATCTTACGCAAGGATCCAAAGAATAGACGGTCAAGACTCTGAGTCTCCCGCGGTAAACATCTATCGGTTCAGATAAAACTATCGCCTTGAAAGACCTGGACTGATTTCGGTCCTTTACTGAAAGCTCAAGATACTGTCTATCCTCTGGGGCGTTGTTGAGAACTGTTCCAACCGCTATATCCGTTTTCTCTATCGCAAGATTTTGCGCTCCTGGGTTCGCATACAGAATCTTGCCGGTCTGATCGATTATCAAGAAACCAATAATGGGTTTTTCAGATAGGTTGTGATCATTGATTGGGCTCATAAATTTTCCTCAACTGAATTTCAGGCAGTGGAAGCTTTGGCGAATACGCATGCCCCTTATGGAGGTTAGCGCCGGTCATTCCCAATATAATTCCAGCACGTTTTGAAACCTGAAGACACACGTGTATTTTTCAACGTCTATTCTTATAAGGGCGCAACCTGGATCAGACGCGAATTCTCGAAGATCGGGATGTTTCATCGCATATAATTCCAGAAACCTTTCCCTGTCGTGTGATCTCAATTCACTCGTCCTGCCAATTGCTGTCACCGCCACAGCTTTAAAAAAATCATCGACATTATTTGATCGGTTATCAATAACAAAAGCTACCATAGGACACTCAATCATATTACTAAATTTTCTTGTAGCTCTGGGAGTTGCAAAAATCAGACTCCTTAAATCCAGGCTGGCCCGAAAAGCCACCAGATTACCGTATGGCCCGCCCTGTCCCTGCGTAGCAAGCACCGCCAGTTTTTGCTGAGAAAATAGCTCCGATAAAGTACTGCACAGTTCAGATGGTGATTTCAGACGTCCTTTTTCGTCAAATTGGACAGTGTCACTGCTTTCCTGGTTCAGAACAGGTTCTACCGATATCGAACGCACTTTCCAGGATCCTTTATCGGAGTCCGATCCGGATTCATTCAAATCACTTCGGTAATATTGCGCCACAACTCCTCCAAATCCTCTATTTTCAAGATTCCTCCGGCGCCGTAAACAAATGATTGATCACACTGGTGATGAAATTAGAGGACAAGTTTCTATCCGTTATGTATTATTGAAACCTCATACGTCAGTAGGTTCAATCAAACCAATTTAAGAAGGGGGCGCATTTGCCCCCCGTTTGTGAAGGACACGTCTATTTGATTAGCATATTGATCAAATTATTTAGAGGAAAATCTTATGGTCCGCGCCCCTAGAATAAGACTGCAACGAAAAAATGAAATGCTTAAGAACAAGCTTATTTCTCTTGCGACAACCGTTGAAGAAAGCGTCAAGCTGGCAATAAAAAGCATTCGTGATAGAGACGCAAGGTTGGCCACAAGTATCATTGACGGAGATAGGGAAATCGACAAGGTAGAGATCGAGATAGAAGAAGACTGCCTCGAAATCCTGGCTCTACATCAGCCCGTGGCGATGGATTTACGATTCATAGCCGGGGTCTTCAAAATAATCAATCAGCTTGAACGCATTGGCGACCTTGCGGTTAACATCGCTGAAACAGCCGTGCTCCTGGCTTCCGAACCACCGCTTCAAATTCCTCCTGATTATTATTTCATGGCTGAAAGAACTGAAAATATGCTCAAAAAAGCCCTGGACGCTTTTGTGAACATGGATGATACCCTAGCCGCTGAGGTTTTAACGGATGACGACGAAGTGGACATGATGAAACATAAATTACACAGGAATTTTGAAGAAAGACTGGCTGCCGAACTTGACAGACGCCATGCTCTCACACACCTGTTTCTTGTTTCAAGACATCTGGAGAGGATTTCCGATCATTCTACAAATATTGCGGAGGATGTAATTTATATGGCTACCGGAGAAATAGTTCGCCATGGACATTCTTCCACTAAATAGCGCGCCGTTTTGGCCTATATATGCTTCCTAAATGTCTAAAACGTAAAACTTCGAGCAACGCTTGCAAAGTCGCTGGAATCGTCGGATGAAGAATTGAATTTCAAGAGAATGGAATCTCTTAATTCTATTATTTGTTGGGCCGCTGCTTCCGGGTCCCGCGCGGCATATATCGAAGACCCAACAATTGCGGCGGAATTAGGGCCTACAACCGCCGCCCAGTCTTCCAACTGCCTGGCAAGAGACCGTCCTAAACGATCCTGTCTCCCGAAACCGGGACACCAGATTGGTTTTTCCGTAATGGACCGGTAACGCTTCAGATCTTCGGGCCTTGTAGCGGGTCCAATATAACCAGCGACACCTATGGCTTCACCTAGACGTAATATTCCTTCCGTAATGTCTCTAAACTCACCAACATCATCGCTACCTAATTCTATTCCACAAGAAGCGCAGTCTGCGCGAAACCGTGATATTTCCAAGGGCCTTGAAAAAAAAGTATCAGCCCCTACATGGCTCATCATAGGCAACAACAAGACCTTTATTCCGTAATCATTGCCCACATGTACCGCTTCAGCGACTGATGAAGGCCCAGGAAAACCGTGAACCGTAACATGGGTGGCGCCGGACTGGTTCAATCCTGCAAGAATTTTGGCGTTGGTCCCATTCCAGGACGATGATGACTTAAAACCTATATCGGCAATTTTTAGGTCTACCAACAAAGGTTTGTCACCAAGAATTTCACAAACTCTAGGTAGAATCTCTTTCCCGGATTCGAGCAAAGTTGGAACGCCTATTTTTATTCCATCAATTATCGGCGCAATCTTTGAGCAAACATTAATGACAGAGTCCGAGGTTTCCAGATCCAGCGAAGCGATTACCGCAAACTTTTTCATTTCCAACCGGACGCCCTACCGTGAGAATCCCTGATGATTTCTTGAACAAACACTACCTTCCTTGGGCATTTGTATCGTGACAGATACTCTTTGCAAAACCTCATAATCTCACGTTCATCCGCCTTGGTCCCACTCTCTGGAACCACAATCGCTTCTATGACTTGACCGCGCATGAGATCTGGAACCCCAACTAATGCGACATCAGCCACGCTTGGGTGTCTGATCAAGATTTCCTCAACTTCCTGGCAATATACGTTGAATCCTGAAGTTATAATTAGGTCCTTCTTTAACCCGGTCAAAGTGAGATATCCGTCTTGATCAAGAAAGCCAATATCTCCAGTATAGAGCCATCCATTGCGTATCACGGTCTTGGTCTCATTGGGCCTGCCAAAATATCCAAGCATCACATTGGGTCCCTGAACTACAACCTCACCTTCAATTCCTACGGGCAGGGGACTCCCGTTGTCGTCATGGATTTGTATCGTGACATCTGGCACTGGTAGACCCACGGTTTGAGGCTTATTAGGAAAATGCATGTTGTTCCATGAAACAACAGGAGACGCTTCCGTCAGACCATAGCCGTGATACAATGGAATCCTGTATTTCTCACAGAATTTTTCATGGATTTCCATTGACAGGGGCGCTCCGCCGCTAATGGCTATTTGGAAACTTGAAAGATCCAGGTCTTTGCATGATGGGTGATAAATGAGGCCGTAGTAGACCATCGGCACGAGACCGGAGTAGTTAATTTGGGCTTCTTTGAGCCAGGGGATCAATCGAGGAAAATCTACTTTTTCTACTAGATATACGGTTCCGCCTGCCTTGATAGTTCCCAGTAGATTTGTCGAAGCTCCAAACGCGTGAAAAAGCGGAATTAAAGCTAGCCCATGAGTTTCCGGGCCCCGTTTGCAACGTCACGTAACAAATTGGAATTACTATCCAGATTCCTGTGACTCAACGTCGCCCCTAGAGCCCTCCCTAACAAGCCGGCCGTGAATATGATTACGGCTGGGGCGTTCTCATCCAAATCAACAGCCTCAAATTTATCGGAAAAATCTCGCTGAATTTGAGCAAATCCTACTTCACCTTCTTGAGGATCAAGGGAGATGATCATTTTCAAATAATCGGCGTGTTCCTTGGCCTTGACAATTTTTGATGATTGATCGGGCCCGCTGATAATAGCCACGGGTTTGCAATCGCTCAAATAATGGCTTAGCTCGTAGGCGGTGGATAGGGGATTCAAGGTGACGCATATGGCGCCGACTCGAATGACTGCAAAATAGGACATCACAAATTCGGGCCGGTTACCCATGAGCGTAACAACTCGATCGCCACTTTGTACTCCAGCTTTTACCAAAGCATTGGATAATCTGTTGATCCCCTTTAGGAGTTCAGAATAAGAAAGCTTCTGATCCTCGAATACCAACGCAGTGTGATCAGGCAAATCACTTGCGGCTCTGTCCACCATCTGACTCAGATTCATAGAGACTCCGGGCAAAAGTTTTTGAAGCGCTTAATAAGAAACAGGAATTTTAGATAATTAACATTTTCAACTCATTTTATCAACCGCTTGACGAATAAAACCGATTTGGGCAGAAATAGGAGATGATGCTGAGGCAAGAATCGGGGTATTTTATCAAAGTATTTCGTATCGCCGGTCTCTTTAGGTGTTTGTTTCTTTTATGGCCGTACATGGCTGCGATTTTTAACAAAAATCAATCGACGAACGAATCATAGCTGAGGTCTTTTCAATGGGCAATATATGTCTGGTTGTAGGTGGTCGGCGATGCGGTAAGAGTGAACATGCTCAAACTCTTGCTGAAAAGATTCCCGGTCCTAGAGCTTTTATAGCCACGTGTCCTGTTCTGGATCAAGAGATGGCGGATCGGATCAGCAAACACCAGGAAGCAAGAAAATCCGCTGGATGGATCACTATTGAAGAACCGTTGGATTTAGTAGGAGCGGTATCTGGCTCAAGTGGATACAATGTTCTGTTGATTGATTGTCTGACGCTATGGATAAACAATCTCATGTACGAGAGTCAAAGGAATCAAGATTCAATTTCAGAAGAAATCATTTCCGGGGAAGCGACCAAAATGATTCAGGCTTGTTTATCCCATCCGGGAGAAATTATCCTGGTTACAAACGAGACAGGGTTGGGAATTGTCCCGGACAACGAACAAACACGATTATTCCTCGACCTGATGGGCCGTTGCAATCAGATCGTCTCCAAGGAAGCCGATGAGGTTGTTCTGATGGTATGCGGACAACCTTTAATTCTAAAAAATCGCAATTTCAAAACATGATGAACAAAACCGCGGCTCAGAAAAATCGAGCCGCGGTTTACACATTCGACGACGTTAGTCTACAATCACAGAGGGAAAAGAGTAGGGATTCTTTGAGCAGCCATTATGTCGCCGGCAGCTCTTAATTTCCCAGTCATGAAGGCAGTAACTCCGTTCAACTTACCGTTGCACATGTCCAACCAGTCTGAGCCTTCCATGGTTAAAGTCACTGTCGGGCTGGAATGAATACCGCTGGCGACTTGGCATGTTTGGTCTTTTATTACTACATTCCAATCACCGGCCTGATCGCCTGTTATATGAAACTGAAACACCATGTCCATGCCTGAAGCTGCCGTGGCATTAAATACCTGCGGCATTTTTTCAAAGACTTCATTTACTGTGGTAAGGGCCATCTTTTTTCTCCTATTATTCTAAATTTACGCGTCTATCGGTTTTGCCCCGTTCATAAATACCTGCATCAATCCAATGGCTATTCGCTGCTTTTGGGCTTTGCTTCTCAATGGTTGATTCTCGAGAACCATTGCCGAAACGAAGCTCTCAATAGCCCCCAAAAAAATATATGTCAAATATCTCGCCTTGATGTCAGTCCTCAAAATATTTCCAGCCTGCCCTACAGACATTATCTTCTCGGTTCTCGAAAGGAACATTTTGAACCAGTTGACCCGTGACGGGGTCAAGTTGGCTGCCGAACGTGAAATCTCGGTAATAAATATGTGAACAAGATCGGGTTTTTTCTGATATTGCTCGAGGAAATAAGTCACAAGCGCCGATAGTTGGGCTTCCACGTTTGCGGCGTCACTATCCCATTTCTCCATTAAATCGAACAGGCCTGTCCACCACTCTTTCAATATTGCGTCAAATAGATCCGCCTTACTCGTAAAATAGTGATAAACGAGGCCATAAGAAATACCTGCCGCTTGGGCGATGTCAGTAATCCTTGCCTGATGAAATCCTTTTTCACGAAACACCCTGCAGGCAGCGTCGAGGATGACTGTTTCTTTGTCTTTGCGGGAATCTGTTGCTAGAGAGTTATTGACGGTCATTGATCGAAGCTACCAATATTTGATTGACCTGTCAATCAAATATGGTGACCTTTCTTTGTCTTGACCACCAAGCTAACGCGCTTATATTTAATGTCAACAGGCGAGCGCTATTGGGGTTTGTCCGGGAACTGAACCTTGATGGTCCCGGACAAACTTTTTGGGTTTTAAATTAAAAGTAGCCTCGTGCCTCTCAAGTTCGAACCAAGGCTTTTTTCCCTATGTCACGTCTGTAGTGGACGCCTTCCCATTCAATTTTCTCTACCGCCTGATAGGCTATGTCAATAGCTTTAGGTATGTTTTCAGCCAATGATGTCACACCTAGAACTCGACCCCCAGATGTTACGATTCCACTGGAAGAAGTTCCCGCTCCGGCGATAAAAACCTTTACGCCCGGAATTGCTTCGGCTCTTTCGATTCCCGAGATGAGCTGTCCTTTTGAATATGTTCCCGGATAGCCCTTGGAAGCCATGACCACACATACTGAAGCGTCATCATCCCACTGGATGGATTGTTTACTGAGACGTCCTTCCAAAGCCGCAATCATTAGGGGGATAGGGTCCGTTTTCATTCTGACCAAAAGAGGTTGGGCCTCAGGATCTCCAAGTCTCACATTGAATTCCAAAACCTTTGGAACATCATCCCTGATCATTAATCCAGCGTACAAGAAACCAACGTAAGGCCGACCCTCAGCAGCCATGGCTTTTACGGTCGGAAGCATTACTTCATTCATTATCCTATCATAAGCCGACGACGTCACAACAGGCGCAGGTGAATATGCGCCCATTCCACCAGTATTAGGTCCTTTGTCGTTGTCAAATATGGCCTTGTGGTCTTGTGAACTGGCCAACGGTATGACCGACTCGCCATCGGTAAATGCAATAAATGAAGCTTCTTCACCCTTTAGGCAGTCTTCGACAATTAATCTCGCTCCAGCCCCGCCAAAGACTTTTTTCTTCATTATTTGATCGATTGCGTCTAAAGCTTCGTTACGGGTCTCGCAGACAAAAACACCCTTCCCTGCGGCAAGTCCGTCGGCTTTCACAACTAGCGGAAACTTGGCGGAATTAATATGGTTCGCGGCTAGACCATGGTCTTCAAAGGTTTCAAAATCCGCTGAGGGAATCCCATACTTTTTCATAAGCTCTTTGGAAAAGACCTTACTTCCCTCCAATAGAGCAGCGTTCGAGGACGGGCCAAAAACCTTGAGACCATTTTTAACCAACTCATCTGTCAATCCAGCGACCAGGGGGGCTTCAGGTCCAACAACAGTGAGATCGAATTTCTCTTTCTTCGCCAATTCGACAAGACCTGAAATGTCATCAGAAGAAATTGGAACGACCCGACACTTAGGTTCGCCGGAAATTCCAACGTTTCCAGGAGCGGCGACCAGTTCCTTAACCAAGTCGATGCCGCCATCTTCCATGCCAGAGCGTGTTCTCGTCCTCCTGATCCGACCAAAAGAATCTTCATCACTGAGGCTCCCTAATTTATTACTTGTTCCAAAGTCCTCTTTTTGCCTTTTCAGCTTCTTGCTCAAGCTCTATGTAAGGCCTTACATCGAATTTTTTTTCTTCTCTATCAATGGTAGCCAGGCCCAGTCTGATCATTCGAGCGGTTACGTCCTCCCCGGAAATGTAGGCGAAACCTTCATTAGGCCCATTTGGATTTTCTCGCACAATTTTGATCCTTAGCCATTTGTCGTTCAGAGCGTTAGTGAGAAACTCACGCGCCGCTGTTTCCTCAGATGCAGGAACGTGTACGCCTATGAGTTTCAGTTCTATCAGTTTGCCCGACCCTCGCAGAGTGAGAGTTGTTCCGTCAACAACCTGAGTAACTCGCCATAGACGCTCACCTCCTTCGGTTGGGGGTCGGCTTACCCAATAGAGGTAACCAACCAGCAACAAAACCACAGCGCCTATCCCGGCCCAAAGTTTCCATTCATTCTTTAATTTCAGTTTGGCCATATGATGTTAAGCCTCGCCTTATCAATCCACATTGAACAATATCTTATCGGACTCTGAGGTGAAGATTTCTTCGGCTTTTCTTAAATCAGGCCCCACGTAGCGGTGATGAAGACGCCCATCGTCTGAGGACCTTATCAGGACAGTGAAATCATCAACTCCCATTTTGATGAGTCGCACAAAAGAGCCCCGGAGGCCGTCTGTTTGTTTTAGGATCTCGAACATGTCACAACTATATCACACGATTGGATTTGTGGAAAACTTGTATCCCCGGAAAATCATATTCTCAGTGTTTTACAAACCTGTTCAGGAGTTGCGCTATAATTGCCGTTCAATAAAATTGTGTTTTAGTTTATGATATTTATATCGAAAAATATGGGACCCGGTTATGACACACATGGACAATGAAATTATAATTGAGACAAGAGATCTTGGGAAAGACTATTACGACGGAGACAGAGTAATTCCTGCGCTTCGGGGAATAAATCTTAAGATATATCGGGGTGAGATGGTAGCCATCATGGGCCCTTCAGGCTCAGGAAAATCTACACTGCTTTACGTTCTTGGATTGCTCCATCCACCAACATCGGGAGCGTATTTATTCAAAGGCCAAAACATTCTGGAGTTTTCCAAAGAGGAACAGGCGCATTTCCGAAACAGAGAACTTGGATTTGTCTTCCAGAGTTGTGATCTCCTGGCTAACTCAACCGTCTTTGAGAATTTGGAACTTCCGTTAATATATGCTGAAGCTGATAAGACTATTCGCCGCGGAAAAATACTTCGCGCTCTTGAGCGAGTTGGGCTATCACACCGGGTAGACCACTGGTCCAACAGGCTGTCAGGCGGTGAACGGCAAAGAGCCGCGATCGCCAGAGCGCTTGTGAACAATCCATCATTGATTTTGGGAGATGAACCTACCGGACAACTGGATCAGAAAAATACTGACATAGTGATTGAACAACTTAGAAATATCGCTCGTCAGGGATTCACAGTAGCGCTCGTAACCCACGAAGACGAAATAGGGCGGGCATGCGACAGAATTATCCGTATTCGAGATGGTATACTCGTTTCAGATGGATTCGAATCAAACTCTCTTGGCAATCCAGTCCCCACAGGACCAGAGCCAACCGTATCTATAACTTGAGCTAACGTCCATCTGATTCATATATTTGCCAATTTTCCCAAGGATACAAAACGTATCGTCCGATCAATTCAGGACATACACCCGCATGATGAGTCCGCAGCCTCTATATTCAACGGATAGTTCATAATGACTGAATCCTGCCCAAGAGTTATCAACCCCTCTGATTCCAGAACCTTTAAGATCTCCGCACAGTTTTCCCACGACATTGAAAGGTATACAGGCAGAATGGCTCTGAAATCACTGAGGCGCTTTTGCGCTTCGAAAGAATATAGGGTCATTAACACCTGTTTGTGTATTAGGTCGAGATTCGGATTAGCCATCAAATCCATAATCGTTTCATTCTCCATTATAATGTTTCCAGCGCTAATGGTACACATTCAAACTCTCCATGTTTTACAGCAGGTGATTTTACATACTCAAATTTGATTTAATCATATCCATCCATATAGCAATAGCTTTGGCCCAATCCCTATTGACCAAGCTGCGCAAATTTACAGAATTCGAAATAGCTCTCGGGGGTTCCTATGTCGAAGAATGGTCCCTTTTGTTCCAGACCAAACATTTTGCCTGTGTTAACAAACTTTGGAAACACTTCAGTTTCCATTGAAAAGGATTTCTGATCCGGAAGATCTGCAATAAATGCTTTGGATAACAATGACATCCCTGCGTTAATCAAACCGGTCCCTGTTCGTCCAGCGTCCTTTTCATGAAAGCGGGTAACTATCCCGTCAGGCGTCACGCTAACCGAACCATATCTGCTTACGTCAGGGACTTTAAATAATGATATGGTGACATCAGCCTTATTCAGGGCATGATATGCACAGAATCGATCAAGGTCGATATCGAAATAAGTGTCGCCATTGACAAGCAAAGTCGGCTCTGTAGCAAATTTCTGAGCGTTTCTTACGGCCCCACCAGTGCCCAATGGTTCGGATTCATGAGAAAAACCTATGTCAAAATCACGAAATTCCGCACGATTGAAATACGACTCGATCTCATTAGCTTTATAGCCGACCAGGAGAACAAATTTGTTTATCCCTTTAGCTGCGAGGAGCCGGATTATGATTTCCAGAAAAGGTTTTCCAATTACGTCGGCCATGGGCTTTGGCCGATCATAAACCACTGATCGAAGCCTGGTTCCCATGCCTCCTACCAGCACAAAAGCCGCAAAATTTAGTTTATTTTTAGACATGCCCCAATGTTAAATCAGGTGAGCCGTAATTCTTAACTTATTTGTTCGCACACGCAATGTGGGTTCGATTCTACCGGAACAACATGAAACTGATTTTTCCAGGCGTCTATGACCAGTATACCTGGGATCAAATTGGAAATGTCACCCGACAAAACCTTGAACGCCTCAGTAACCTGAAGGGACGCCACCAGCGACGCTACAGACGACAACACTCCTACTGTAGACGCTTTGGCATGACCGGCCACAGTTGTAGGATCGGGCCAAATACACCTTAGGCATGGAGATTTCCCCGGAATGATCGTCATTACATTACCTACTGTTTCGACAGCGCCACCGAAAATATAAGGAATTCTATCTGTTAAGATAGCGTCGTTCACGATAAATCTGGTATGCGCATTGTCCAGAGCGTCCATAACCAGGTCAATTCCCTGAACCAATCGTCCTATATTGGTTTCGTCGATCTCCTGATTGACCGCTTCAATCTCAACGTTTGAGGCCATGGCCAAAAGATTTTTACGGGCCGCTTCAGCCTTGGTCAATCCCGTGAGGACGTCATCTTCGTTATACAGTATCTGCCGACTCAAATTATGTAGTTCGGGAGAATCTTGGTCGACTATCCTTAGAAAACCGACCCCAGCCCTTGCCAACAAAATGGAAATCAGGGAACCTAACGCGCCTAGTCCGGCCACCAACACCCGAGATTTTCGAATCCTTTCCTGTCCGGCGGACCCTATCATTCTAAGAAGGACATGGCGGCTGTAACGGTCTGGGGAATTAAGCATGATGTTCATCAATAAATGTAAGGCGGATTTGGGGGTTTGTCCAAATCGGCCCACGCTATCCCCAGTTGATCCCTGAAAAATGGTCCCAATCGCTCAAAAAGACGTTTCCAATGCGTGTGGCCATCTTCAAGTCCTTCCAATATTTCCGCTACATACTCCGGCAAATGGGCCAACTCATCCTTCGGGATGAATGAAACCGCTCCCAAACGTATCGATCTGTTCAAAGAATCGGAGTTTATTGCGTGCGCCGTCAACATGGTCGCAGGCATGCCCAGTTTTCGGCTATGGGCTAATAGTTCCAGGCCGTTGACTCCCATTATATCCAGAATGATCAGATCGAATACATTGTGTTGAATTAAATGAAGCGCCGCCTCAAAATTCCCCGCCACTAGAACCAGGCTTTCAGGAAACTCTTCTCTTATGACTTCCAGGATGTCCGGCTCGTCATCGACGGCGAGGATGCGCTTGTCCTTCAGGATTGTTTGGTCAAACATGCCGTATCTCCGTTGACTCGAATCAATGAAATCGACCGGCTCAGAAAACCTACTCAATCCCCACGTCCACGTCAATATTTTCTCTACTGGTTCCAGCCGCCAGTGTGTTTAATGGTTATTTTCAGATGTATTGCTCATGGTTATAATGTATCGGACCTTTGGCGGATGGATTTTCAAGCAACCCTGTGATATAGAATTTTGATTGTAAAAATGGTGAGACCTTTGTCCAATGAGATTGCGTTACTGCATTACAATTGTTTTGTCTATCATATATTGCGGGTTGGGTGTTCCTGACTTCGCTCAAGCGCAGGACTTCCCTTATTTGGCTCCAGCGGCCCCGGAGTTCGACTCAACTACATCACAAAACCGGGGTCCGAGCAAGAATCCTAATTCTCAGGGGATAGGCCCGAGAATTTCTCCCGTAACACCCCAAACAATGAAGGATTTTGGCTTTGGGCCTCCAACCGACGATACACAAGAACAAGTGGTGTCAACTCCCCCTGTGAGGCCTCAGAATAACCACTCCACGAACGGATACCCTCGTTCACAGACACCTGCTCCATCTAATTTCAGGCGGGACACTCCACCGGCGGTTGGTCAATCACACCCCGTCGGCCCGGTTCAGCAACGGCCAAGAGTCGACTGCTCCCAATACCCCGCCTTAATTGCAAATGCCCGTTCCGAGGCTGAGATGCAGATGACAGCAAGGTATTATCTGACATGCTTGCTGCAGGGAGGGGTGCCGGTTGAAAATGCTCGCGCCCAAGTGATCCAGACCATCGAGGCAGCTTTACGGGTAGGTCGTTGATCATCCGGGGATGGCTAAATCTTTTTACGTTTGGCTTTAAAGTTCATCCAAATAAAATATGAAGTGACCCCAACCAATATAAGCCAAACCAGGATCAGACCGGTCAGTTCCCTCTGGCTAAAAATATCAGTCCAAATAAACCAAATGATCCCTGCAGTCCAAATAAGAATCCAAAGTAACCCGTAATATGGACTCTTTATTTTTTTCATCGAAAATTCCTTTAGATACGATTATTTTTGGAGATCGAAAATTTTATTAAATTTCACATCTGATTCTTGTGGTATTCATGATCTATCAGGTATCCCCACTATAGACAGCCTGCTGGGCTAAGGTCAACTTTACAAGTCAGAATTCATCCGAAAGGTTATTAAATCAGCAAGGATCCCGAGAGTTATGGAGTCAAAGTGAACCTAATTTTCATCAATGTAAATCACGACGTTGGCTATGAATCATCGGAAAGCATTCCAATTTCCCTTGGATACATATTGGCCTTTCTGCAAATAAACGGTTCTAAAGGAGTGATACTGGATGATCTCCAGGACCGTCCACTCGGTCTGAACGAACTCGAAAACTGGATTAAAAGGATTCGACCGAGTGTCATTGGCTTTACGACATATCAAAGCACAATGAATCGCATTCGTTTTTATGCGCGATATATAAAATCCAAACATAAGGACATCTTCATTGCTCTTGGTGGTCCCCAAATTGCCGGAATGCCCGCTTCCGCTCTTGAATACTTGCCTGACATAGACTTTCTTGTCCACGGAGAAGGTGAGCCGGTGTTTCTTAACCTCGTCAATTCCATAAAGAATGGAATCCCCTTTAGCAGTGTAGCCGGCTTGAGTGGCAGGGAAAACGGCGCCGTCTTTAACAATGCGGAAGGTCCTGTCCTCACTAATGATCTGGACGTTTATCCCTCACCTTATCTCACCCAGATCCTGAATGTTCAGGGTAAAGACACTGCCATACTACTGTCATCCAGAGGATGCAGGCATAATTGTTTGTTTTGTATAACTCCCGGGGTTTGCAAAGGACGCATAAGATATCATTCAGTTTCCCGGGTTCTTGAAGAAATGGGCGTGCTCAGCGAACTAGGCATTCAAAGGTTCTGGTTCGCCGACCCGAATTTCACTGAGAACAAGGAAAGGACTCTGGAACTTCTAAACGAAAAAAAACGCCTCGGCATTAATACTCCCTTTTGGCTGCAAACTAGATCAGATCTGGTTGATGAGGAAATACTGGATTCTCTTAAAGCCGCCGGAGCGGATACCGTCGCTTTCGGCCTGGAATCGGGGAGTCCGGAGGTGCTCAAGAGAACCAAAAAAGGAATCTTGCTGGAACGGGTAAAGGAAAATATAGCCTATGCGCAGTCAATCGGACTTGAAACAGAGCTTTTTACAATTTTTGGGCTTCCAGGGGAGACGATCGACGACGCGAGAGCCACAATCAGCTTCGTTAAATCTCTAAATGTTCCGGTGGAATCCAATTCCGGGTCCCAACAAATGCAACTGTATTTCGGGTCGACTTACGAACGGAACTGTCGAGATTATGGGTATAGACCCATTGAGAAATGGAGACCGGGCTATCTCTCAGTTGGAGATCAATATGAAACGGACTCCATGGATTCTCAGAATATAAAAAAGGTGCGAAATCTTTGGGCTTTGGCCAACGAACAGCTCAGTCGTGACGTTTATTATAAGCAGCGTGTTTTTGAGGTGTTGGATTTTCTGTTGTCGGCAAGTGAAGACTTAAAAGAGGAGCCGGAATATTATGTTTATGGGGCTCTCGCTTCCAACGCAATAGAAGAATTCGACCTCTTGAAAGATTTTCTCAACGGATTCAGGAATGTGGTTGGGGATGAGGAATCTGTCAGCGAATTGATATCAGGACTGATTTTGTTCCATGAAACCAATGAACCTTCTGGCCCCTCTGATAGACTCATATTTGATTCAAGGAGCTACATGGGAGGAGTTCCTTTTACTGGTATTTCAGGCAAATATTGGGATGTTCTATTAGGTAGGGGATTGCTGCTGCCGTCGTTCGAGGAAGGGCTTCTTGGAGTTGTAGCAGGTCAGGATGTCAAATTTGAGTTCCGTTTCCCTCAAGATTACTTCCAGGCGGAGTTGCAAGATAAAACCGTAGAAGTCCATGCAAAAATTCACAAGGTCTTTAAGACGTTCCAGCCTGAGTCGATAGAAGACGTCATGAAACTGGCAAAGAAAAACCATTATGATTTTCAGGATCTGGATTTTTTGAAAACAGAAAATGAAATACTTTACTACCTATGTCTTAGAGACGCTGATCATCAGAGACTGTTAAGAACACCGGGTCACTTCCTTGCGCTGACCCACATGATGGCAAAGCTTGATAAGCTCGATATGGTTGCCCAGTTGGCTGACCTGATTTCCGGAAAAATTCACGCTCTAAACGCTGTAGCCGATACCCTGGCGGGTTCCGGAAAATTCGATCAGGCGCTAAAATACTATGAGGCAATAGGACCGGCGATTCATTCAAATATTTTGAAAAGAGCCAGGATCCTTTTGAAACTCGACAAACCGCAGCAGGCGTATAACCTCCTAAAACGTGCGCCTCAATCTCAGGACTCTGATTTTCAGGAAACGTTGTTCGAGTGTCTCAAAACAGAGTCTTCGGATAAGGCTAATTTGTCGGCTCTGGAGAATCATGTCATGAACCTTAAAGTGTTGGCGGCATTGGATAGAGAGTCTTTACCAAGACCTGGCAAACGTCCTCCCAAGCCAATAGTCCATGGGGCTTCACTTCTTGACGAGTAACTTACTAAGACCATTAATGGCGAGATCAGAGATCTCTCAGGGTTAATCTAAACAGACGCTTGGAGATTGAACTATGGATCAACAAACAGAAACAAAAAAAGACCTCGTTACTTATCATAGAGAAGGGGTCATTGGTTTTATTACTCTTAACCGGCCCGAAAAACGCAACGCCATGAATTTGAGCCTTTGGGAATCGCTTGCTACGGCAATAGCTAGGGCTGAAACTGATTTGGAGGTTAGGGTCATATTAGTTAAGGGGCAAGGAAAGTCTTTTTGCGCGGGGCTTGATCTGAGTCCGGAAAATGATCTGATTCCAATGATAACCGGCAATCCATCGGCACAGCAGAAAGTGACTTTTTACAAGACAGTAAGAAGAATCCAGGACTATCACACAAGATTGGAGCGACTGTCCCAACCAACGATTGCCTGTCTTCACGGGCACTGCCTCGGAGCCGGCCTGGAGCTTGCCCTATGCTGTGACTTCAGAGTCTGCTCGTCTGAAACGATTTTTGGCCTACCTGAAGCTACCCTTGCTATAATAACAGACGTGGGTGGTCTACAGCGATTGCCCAAAGTGGTCGGCCAGGGTCATGCCAGAGAAATAGCCTTTCGTGGAAACAGGTTTGACTCTCAACACGCTCGTGAAATCAACCTTGTTAATCATGTTTATCAGGACCAGACTGTCATGGAGGCCGAGGCCATAAAAATCGCTGAAGAGATTGCAAGCAACCCTCCTTTGGCGGTTCAGGGGGCAAAAGACGTTTTTCTGTATAACCAGCACGTCCCAATTGACCAGGCGCTTGATTTCAACGCTGCCCGATCATCAATGATAATGCCTTCTGAAGACATCTTTGAGGCTTTCGCCGCATATATGCAGAAGAGAAAAGGAACTTTCAAAGGGGCCTAATTTGGCGCCAAGACGACTTATCTACTGGCGTTGAAATCAAACATGCCTATTTCGAGGAGGAAAGATTGATAACCAAACTTTTTGAGCCGATTAGAATTGGATCGGTCGAACTCAAGAATCGGGTCGTAATGACCGCCATGCACCTAAATTATACTCCTAATGGCCTCGTAAGTGATCAGTTCATTAATTTTTACTCAGCAAGAGCTAGAGGTGGCACAGGGCTGATAATAGTTGGTGGAGCCGAGATTAACGATCAGGCCGCCGGAATTGATCTCATGCTTGGAATCAAGGACGACTCATTTGTTCCTGGCTTGAAACGATTTACAGACAAGATTCATGAAGACGGAGCCAAGGTTGCCGTTCAGCTGTATATGGCGGGAGCTTATTCATTTTGTAGCCTTAAAGGATTGCCTCTACTGGCCCCATCTGAATATACGAGCTATTTCACACGTCAGAAAACCAAGGCCATGACTATTGAGGATATCCGCAGAGTTCAGGACGATTTCGTTAAAGCCGCTAAGAGAGCTGAGAAGGCTGGATTTGACGCTGTCGAAGTCATCGCTTCAGCCGGATATTTAATCTGTCAGTTTTTGTCTCCGAAGACAAACAAGCGAGAAGATGAATACGGGGGACCGTTAGAGAATAGAATGCGGTTCGGTTTAGAAACGATATCCGCTGTCCGCGGCGCTGTGGGAAAACATACCGCCCTTATAGTCAGAGTCGCAGGAAATGACTTTGTGCCAGGCAGCCACACCAACAAAGAATCCAAAATATTCGCAGCCGAGGCTGAAAAGGCAGGGGCTGACTGCATAAATGTTACCGGAGGATGGCATGAGAGCCGGGTACCCCAGATCACGATGGATCTGCCCCAAGCAGGCTTTGTGTATCTGGCGGCCGGAATTAAAGAGGCTGTAAGTGTGCCGGTGGTCGGATGTAACCGCATCAACGATCCTTTTGTCGCCGAAGAAGTTTTGAAGGAAGGTGTGGCTGACCTTGTAGGAGTCGCCCGCGGTTTGATTGCGGATCCTGAATTTGTGAACAAAACCAGGCAAGGAAAAACCGCTGAGATCAGGCGCTGTATCGCCTGCAATCAACGATGCTTTGATCATGTTTTTCTGCTCCAACCGGTCGGCTGCCTGGTAAATCCTCGAGCCGGTAAAGAGGCTTCTACTGAATATGGACCGGCGGCCGACAGGAAAAAGATACTGGTGGCGGGAGCTGGTCCCGCTGGTTGTGAGTTTGCCGTAACCGCTGCGGAAAGAGGACATAACGTAATATTGCTTGATAAAGAACGGGCAATAGGCGGTCAGGTTAGATGGGCTGCTGAACCTACAGGAAAGCATGATTTCCATTATCTTTTCGATTATTATACTGCGCTCTTGCCGAAATATGGTGTGGACGTACGGCTGAACACTGAGGTCACACCTGAACTGGTTCTAAAAGAACAACCCGACATCGTGGTGGTCGCCACAGGAGCTGTTCCATTCAATCCACCAATCGAGGCTGTTCAAGCGCCAAATGTTTATCAAGCTTGGGATGCGCTCAGTGGTAATTGTCAAACAGGTAAAGATGTGACGATTGTCGGTGGTGGTTCGGTGGGTTTGGAGACTGCTATTTACCTTGCCACAAAAGGCACAATATCTCCGGAACAATTATATTTCCTGACGCTACACAACGCAGAGACCACTGAGACCCTCAGAGAACTGATGGTGAAGGGAATTAAAAACGTCACGGTAATAGAGATGGCCCGTAAGATGGGCCAGGATGTCGGCGCTTCTACCAGGTGGGTGTTAATGAAAGAGCTTGAGATGAGAGGCATCAAGTTAATCACCCAGGCCAAGATGAAGGATATTGGAGAAAATTCTGTAGTGTACACGGACGCTGACGGAAACGATGTGACCATAAAGAGCGATTCGGTTGTCCTGGCCATGGGTTCCAGACCCGAAAACTCCCTGGCTAAGACCTTGGAAGAAGCTGGCTTCAACGTGAAGATAATTGGGGACGCGAAAAGATGCGGCAAGATTGGTAACGCCCTGGATGACGGATTCGCGTTGGCGTGCGAACTGTAATCAGAGGCTTTCCCTTGAATGGACATCCATGGAGTTATTTCAGCCAGTTGACAAATCTGTACGCAAGAGGCTCAACAGTCCAGAATTTTCCAGATAAAGGGCAAAATGTCCTAAGTGATTTTGTTGTAAGCGAAATGGTTATATGTTGAGCCACTTGCAAAAGTGTTTTTGGGGTGTTTAAGCATCTGTAATAAATGAGCTTCACGGGCAGGCCCGTGGTATAGTGTTTTTGCAAAAAAGACGCTTTGTCACGGGAGACGCCAGTGAACATCCATGCCCTGTGCGGGCACAACCAACAATGAGAATACGGTCTATAATCGAGTCATGGCATACTACCTGAAGAACCACAATTTCATATAAGTTCAGGAGGATGCCATGACTCAACTGCAAAATACATCAATATTGAGAGTGATGCACGAGGTATGCTGTGGACTCGATGTTCACAAGGAATTGATCAATGCGTGCGTGATCATTACGAACGAAAATGGTCATGAAGACGCCGAGTTCAAAGTTTTTCAGACGTTCACTGATGACTTATTTCGCCTGAGAGATTGGTTGCTCGATCATAACTGTCCCATTGTTGCTATGGAAAGCACTGGTGTCTATTGGAGACCGGTACACAATATTTTGGAAGGTTTTTTTGAGGTGATTCTTGTCAATGCGCGGCATTTCAAAAATCTTCCGGGCAAAAAAACAGATATGTCGGATTGTCAGTGGATATGTGGGCTACTACGAGTCGGGCTATTAAAAGGAAGCTTCATACCCCAAAAACATGTCAGGCAATGGCGTGATCTGACCAGGTACAGACGGAGCAAGATCGAGGATTTAGGTGATGTAAAAAGACAGGTTCACAAACTCTTTGAATCTGCGAACGTCAAAATCGACTCTGTGGCATCCCACTTATTCGGCCGTTCAGGTCGTAATCTCATGGAACTCCTCCTGGAAAAGGACCGGGAACTCTCGCTGGAAGACGTAAGAAAATGTCTCAAAGGGACCTTGAAGTCGAAGAGTGAAGAATTATATCGAGCGGTTCGGGGCTTTTTCGAAGAGCATCATCGCTGGTTGCTCGAAAAGATGCTTGCTCATGCAGACCATCTTGAACATCTCATCAATGATATTCAAGCTAGATTGAGAGTTCTTTTAGAAGCGCATGAAGATGCGATCGACAGATTAAACGAAATTCCCGGGATTAATTTCATATCAGCCTATGCCATCATTTCTGAAACAGGTCCGACACTCCAAACTTTTCCCAATACCGCTTCTTTGTGTTCATGGGCTGGGGTTTGTCCAGGAAACAACGAGAGCGCCGGTAAAAGACATTCCGGACGAAGTCCGGTTCTTAGCGGCAATCTCAAAACAATCCTAATTGAAGTGGCTTGGGGCGCTGTCAGGACTAAGAAGTCGTATTACAGATCAAAGTTTTTTAGCCTGAGGTCTAGGCTCGGTCCGAAAAAAGCGATTATGGCCATAGCCCATAGAATTCTCAAAGCTATATACCACGTGATTAAGCATGGAGAAAAATTCAAGGATCTCGGAGAGGATTATCTGAGCAATCTACACAAGAACGCAAAGCTCAATTACCTGATTCGTCAGGCCGGCAAATTTGGATATGTACTGACACCTTGCGCCATCCTTGAGAAATAACTTTCATGCGTCAAGAAACGGACTCAATCGAGAGGGCAATGGTAGTGTTCCAAAAGGTCGGTAAGCAACTGAAGCTAAAAGCTCGGCAGTGAACATGACCCCGGTCGGCGAGCACAACCAATTGTTGGCGCCTTGAGCGACCACGGATACAAAGCTTATTTCTACGCTGACCAACCACTACCGCTGTAAAAGACATTAAGGATTTCCCTGGGCTTCGCCTGGGCAATTTGAAAAGAAAAGATCCACCACCTTGCTTGTCCCGACAGGTATTCACATACAAAGCTTAGGAAGAGAATATCATGGTTGATGGGGACACTGCAACGCAGTCTGTTTCCGAAATTGCAGGAGTCATGGAGCGATCCTCTAACCGAAAAAGAGAAGCAACTTGTGTCGATCTTGGAGTTGGTCCAAGTTGAGAGTTTTGTTCCAAAAAGCTCTTTTACCCAGTCGTTGGGAAGAAAACTTCGCTATCGTGAATCGATAGCACGGTCCTTTGTCGCTAAGTCTGTTTATGGATATCCTTTCACAAGGTCGTTGATTGAGGCGCTTAAGACTACGCCGAGTCTGCGTAAGATCTGTGGTTTTGACAAGGCTTCAGACATTACCTCGGAGTCCACTTTCTCCCGGGCTTTTGCCGAGTTTGCTGATAGTGGTCTTGGTGATAAGGTCCATGAGGCTTTGGTTGAACGATCTTTGAAAACGGAACTGGTAGGGCATATATCCAGAGACTCTACGGCCATAGAAGGCAGGGAGAAACCAGTAAAGAAAACGCCAAAGCAAAAACCTTCTCCGAAAAAAAGAGGTCGTAGACCCAAAGGGGAACAGTCAGAACCCAAGGAAGTAAAACGATTGGAGCGTCAGATTCATCAATCAGCGGAACAGGCGTTAAAGGAATTGCCGGGCGCCTGCGATGTCGGAACCAAGAAGAACTCCAAGGGATACAAAGTGAGTTGGATTGGCTATAAGTTTCATGCGGATGTCAATGACTACGGTCTGCCAGTGAGTGTCGCTATGACCTCCGCATCATTACACGACAGTCAGGTAGCCATACCGCTCATGAAGACGAGCAGTTCCAGAGTAACATATCTCTATGATGTCATGGATTCGGCCTATGACGCTGGGCCCATCTATGAACTTAGTAGGAGTCTCGGCCATGTGCCCATAATAGACAAGAACTCTCGTGGTAAGGATATTATCCCCATGGCTCCACATGAGGCTGCCAGATATAAAGAAAGAACAGCGGCGGAGCGGTTCAATAGTCGATTAAAGGAAGAGTTCGGAGCAAACAACATTATGGTTCGAGGAGCCGTGAAGGTGAAGGCTCATTTAATGTTTGGGGTGATTGCGATCTTTGCTGACCAGTTGATCAAATTAGTGACCTGATCAGTTACAAATACGAACGAAGAAACGATCAACAGGACAGGTGCGCCTGAAAACAGAAAAAACATGAACTAAACGGATAAAATTCTAATAAACGATTACTTTGACCTCTGAAATCGCGCCCTCAAAGGCTTGATGGACCCTACAAACACTAATTCCCAGGGGAGTTTTG
>CAVQDX010000044.1:0-33837 GCA_963711335.1 uncultured delta proteobacterium
ATACCATTTCGCTTTTTAAATCGTAACTCTCAGATATTCAAAGTTGGTCATTGAGCGAAGTCTTTCTGGATCGCCCTGCAGTTTGAGTAATCCCTCACAAAGAACTCGCTCTACTGCGTCAAGAGAACGAAAAGCCCTGTTTGGAAGATGCTTTTCTCTCAATTCGTCCCAAAGGTGTTCTGCCGGATTTAGCTCCGGGCTATGCGAAGGTTGATATATGACCTTATTTCTCAGGTATCTTGAGTTTTTCTGATCTATGCCAGCCTACGCCGTCTACCAACATGATAACAAAATAGTCTTTGAAGTCCATCGATACTTCTTCCAGGAATAAGTTCATCATTTCTGTATTTGCATAGGGAAGTATTAGGGAGTTCATTTTCCCAAGCGCCCTACACACCGCCGCATATACGTAAACGAATGAACTTACTATTTGCCTGGGGATCCTTGGTCTGACGCCCTTTGGAGGCCAACAAGCGCAAAGATCACTTATTCTTCCGAATCGTCCCTCATCCTGAGCCATAATCACTCCAGGTCTGCTATCCAATGGGATCTATATTTTCAAGGACCTCCGCTACATTCTGGGAGAATTTTTTTTAAATCCTCCTGAATCTTATCCCTGGCTTGGGGATGCGCTGGACGAGGCGTTACCTTCCGCCAACCGTTTCTATCAAGCATCCTGTAAACCGTAGAGTGATGAACCTCATGGCCCAAATAATTGGAACTTGTCCCTGGATTCTTCCAATTCAAGCTGAGTTCTTCTCAGTTCCATCATTCTGCATCTCTAGCTCAATCTGGTGGACCTCGAAGTTCGTGGATTATCTCTTCAGGGGTCTTATCTTCTAGTCTTGGAGGTAAACCCTGAGGCTTGCGTAGTTTATCCTCAGCCACATCTCTCAGAGCCACCTTACGGCGCAACTCATTCAATTCATCGATAAGCTGTTCTTTGGTCTTATCTTGGTCTTGCATGGAAGGTTCCTCTTAACGGGAAGCTACGTATGTGGTGGGAGAGATTGAGCGGTACTATCTGATTATAAACTATCCGGTAAAAGCAAGAAACTAGAATATATGTGTAGTGAGTCTCTAATTAATTCCAAATAGAAATTGTTGAGTTTTAATTGTTGCTTAAATGTCAACGCCGGTTCGGATCTATGGTTCATATTTGGAACCTGTCCGACCAGGGATTTCTCATATCGAATATATGTAAGCCACAAGCTTAGCTGATTCTAATTTATTGAGTCTAAGTATCAACATTATAATGAAACCCATTTGAACTCGTTTTCCTCTTATTGTATATTAAACAGGAGGCGAAGGGACACGGTACGCCCTAGCGTGATGTGAGCCGGTCAAAAGGGAAATAAATACAAAGAGCCGTAGAAGTTGATTCAACTACGGCTCCCTGTCTCTCAAACATCCATTTGGTTATGGACATCAATTAGGACAATCTTCGCCTACGTTAGTTGCAGGGGCTAGAAGTAATACATACAACCTTTGGAACCCACTATAAATTTATGCAATTCTGTACAGTATCCAGCAACTCCTTTGAGGAATGCATGACCACGCTCAAATCCTCCAACCCCTCCCATACGTAGCTTCCCAACAGAGGAGGATCCCATGCAAGACCAAGACAAAACCCAGGACCAGCTTATTAATGAATTGAATGAGATGCGCCGGAAAGTAACTGAATTAGAAACCGCTGAGACTAGAGCCACAAACCAGAACAGGCGTCCACCGTTCAGCGACAATTGAAGCTCAACGATGTCTCTTTGGCGCCTGCTTAGAAATGACCACCTTGTTATCGATCGAAACGGAACAAAGGGATACTGTCAATTATGATTGAGGAAAAGATCGACGGGTTACTTCAGCTCAATAAGCCCAATGAAGAGCTACGCTTAATTGAGGAGAGATATCGAGCAATCTTTAACAACGCCGCCGTAGGAATTGACCTCGTAAGTGGTGAAGGCCGTTTGCTCCAAGCAAATTCGACTCTACAAGGTATGCTGGGATATACAGAGGAAGAACTCAAGGGGCTGTCGATAATCGACATCACTTTTCCAGATGACAGAGATGTCTCGCAGGAGAAGCTTGATGCTTTAACAAAAGGCGCCATAAATACCTACAGATTAGAGAAACGGTATGTGAGAAAAGATGGCTCATTGTTGTGGGCAGACATATCTATATCGGCGATTAGAGGCTCAGACGGGCGCCATATTGTAACAATTGGAGTCATATCTGACATCACCCCTCGAAAACTAACGGAACTCAATCTGGCGAATGCGCTTGCCGAGGCGCAGCGATTCAGCGAGGCGCTGGATTATGTTCCTTCCTTCGTCTACATGAAGGATACTCAGTCCCGCTACATCTATGCCAACCGTGCGACACTGAAGTTGTTCGGTTGTTCAGCCGAGGAACTGGTCGGATGCGATGATACTCGTTTTTTCCCTCCTGACACCGTGAAGCGGTTGCAGGAGGTGGACTCACGTGTGTTAGCTGGTGAACAGACATGCGAGGAAATCGACGTTGCCGATGCCGGATGTGGGCGGCGTGTTTACTGGGAAGTCAAGACACCGATCTATAAGGAACCAGAGCGCAAAAAGATTTGGGGCCTGTAGGCATTTCAACAAGATAACCGAGCGGGGGGGGGGGGGGGGGGGGGGGGGGGGGGGGGGGGGGGGGGGGGGGGGGGGGGGGGGGGGGGGGGGGGGGGGGGGGGGGGGGGGGGGGGGGGGGGGGGGGGGGGGGGGGGGGGGGGGGGGGGGGGGGGGGGGGGGGGGGGGGGGGGGGGGGGGGGGGGGGGGGGGGGGGGGGGGGGGGGGGGGGGGGGGGGGGGGGGGGGGGGGGGGGGGGGGGGGGGGGGGGGGGGGGCATCACCGAGCGTAAGCAATTGGAGGAAGAAAAGGGGAACCTAATTATCGATCTTCGGAACGCTCTCTCCGAAGTCAAAGAACTGAGTGGATTCCTCCCCATTTGCTCCTCCTGCAAGAAGATAAGAGATGACAAGGGTTACTGGAATGGAGTGGAAACATACATAAGCGAACATTCGGAAGTTGAATTCACTCATGGAATATGTCCTGACTGTATGAGAAAATTGTATCCCGAGATTGCTGATGAAGTGCTTGGCCTCTTTTTGGAGAAAGACGAAAAGAAATAGTGAGGGTGTCAAGGCCGGAGAAAAAAGTTAACCAGCTGGGCGAAGAAATTGTGTACCAGTTGAAGTCAAAAAAGGAGGTCCCGATCTACCACTCCTTTTGATTTAGGAAATCTACTTCAGGTTGAAGCATTCTCGACTGATGATGTGACAGTCGTCTTCCTTTGCCGTTTCTTGCTTTGGTTGAGCCGGTAGCTGTCACTATTCATCTCCAGGATATTAACATGATGGGTGAGTCGGTCGAGCAGCGCCCCGGTCAGACGTTCCGAGCCGAACACTTCGTCGACTCATCAAATGGAAGATTGCTGGTTATCAGAATGGATCCCCGCTCATAGCGTTGGCTAAAGACTTCGAACAACAACTCCGCTCCAGTCTTAGATAACGGGACGAAGCCAAGCTCATCAGTGATGAGCAGTTTATAGCTGGCGAGTTGCTTCTGCAGACGCAACAGGCGCTTGTCGTCTCGCGCTTCGAGCAGTTCATGAACCAGCGCCGAAGCCGTGACAAAACCTACTGACAGGCCTTTCTGACATGCCGCCAGGCCCAATCCGAGAGCGATATGCGTTTTACCCGTGCCGCTGTTGCCCAAAGCAATTATGTTCTCTCGACGCATAATGTATTCACAACGGGCCAGTTCGTTAACCAACGCCTTGTTCAGAATGGGCATCGCCATGAAGTCAAAACTGTCTAGGCTTTTTACCGTTGGGAATCTGGCCTCTCGGATCCGACTTCCACCCTGCGGCGCTCACGGTCAATCAATTCCAACTCGGACAAGCGTAACAGATAGCGCTGGTGATCCAGCCCTTCTGAGGCGCATTGCTGAGCCACCTTGTCATACTCCCTAAGGAAAGTAGGCAGTTTCAAAGCCTTCAGGTGATGTGACAGCAGTAGTTGTGGGGTCTCGTTCATCCCGCCACCTTATTCAACAAAGATAAACAAGCATTGGTTGGTGTAGTCTTGACTTGGACTCTGGGAAGGTAAGGATAAATATCAAGATTGAGTCGAGGAGGTTTTCGCTCAATGCTGCAGAGCAGCAGATGCTTTACAGCATCGAAGTCGATAGCGCCCAATTTTAGAGCCTATTTGACCGCGGCTTCGGTTTGATCTGGGGAGATGGTTTCCATCAAGCGTAATACCTGAACGTACTCTCGTTTTCCAATGTGCCCCATGCGGGCTTCAAGCAAGCGCCTCAGGGTCTGAAACACTTCTGGTAACTGCCAGCCAATAAGAGGCGCAGCCTGATCCAGAGCATTGATTTTTTGCTCCAAAAGCGCCAATAATGCAGCGGTTCGAAGATGAAATCGTCCTTTTCATACGAGCGTTTATGCCGGGCGATGATTCTGCGCCACAGCATATTTCGACTCGATCGACATAAGCTTTTATCAGGACCTCGCGGTGCCCATAGGCGACTGGAACAGAGTAGTCGTTAGTTCGGTATCGCACTAGCGACAGAGAACTTACCGTCGTCGGGTTTTTGACACAGGCGTCGTATTGGGTTGGTGGTAAGGATAGAGAAGCCGCTAAATCTCGCTGTAATCGCTCGCCAATGGTTTCGCTACGGCCGCGTAATTTGTCCTGTTGCCGTTGCCGACAGCGTTTTTCCAGATAGGTGTTGAAGTCAGCGTAACTGGCGTGATTCGGGATCGGGACCATAAAGTTCCGCCGAGAGTATCCCACGAGCCCTTCCACCTTGCCCTTGTCGTTGCCTTTGCCAGGACGACCGAAGCGGTCTTCGAATAGGTAATGGGACTGTAATTCGGCAAAGATACGTGAACGCACTCGTTGTCTGTTACCGAGTATGCGGGCGACCGCTATCTTTGTGTTATCGTAGAGAATGGATCTTGGAACCGCCCCGAAGAATGCGAAGGCCTCATTATGACCGTCACAGAAGGCCTCAGACGTTTCCGCCGGATAGGCCTTGATGAAGCAGGCGTCACTATGAGGAAGATCCATGGCGAAGAAATGAATTTTCTGCTCGACACCGCCAATCACTACAACCGCTTCACCGAAGTCGGCCTGGGCGTGACCGGGTGGGTGGACCAGGGGAATAAACACTTCACGCGAACGTAGAGTTTGTTCCCGCACATAGTCTTTAACAATGGTGTAGCCACCACGGAAGCCATGCTCATCACGCAGCCGTTCCAGGATGCGTTTGGCCGTGTGACGCTGCTTCTTGGGCCGCAGCCGGTCATCAGCCAAAATGGCGTCAATGGCTCCCTTAAAATTTTCAAGCTTGGGATATTTAATAGGCTGTGATCGCTGATACCCGGGCGGGATGGAAAAACTGAGAATCTTCTTAACGGTCTTGCTGTGGACTCCAAACTGCCTAGCCGCTTCCCTATTGCTCATGCCCTCTACATGGCACGCACGAGGAATCTTTGATACATTTCCACGCTGTACATCCCTCCGCCTCCCCTATTGCCCGATACCACAGCTAGGGGTAGGTATTAATGCGGTAACTTTTATACCGCCGCAACCCAAAAAATCGGCCGCTTTAGAGGGACACTATTGCGCCGGTGCTTATAAATCACAAATAGTAATGCCGGTAGTAGAAGTTTTCTGGCATAATAAATAGGATCGTCTGTTAATTGTAGCAAGACATAGAGGTTCCCACTATACCATAACTTTGAAAAACGGGAACGATTCAACATGGTCGTTTATGCGGTGAAAAATTCCAGGGCACATTTTGACGAATCACGAACGTTCACGTAACAATAAGACGGTTACGATTATGAAGGAGATTCAAGAATAGTCGGGGAATTAATGTATTGAATGGAACTTGAAACTACTAATGTGGATAATGGTAGCTCCCTAATGATGGAAAGGGAATATAATGAAACGATCTAATATTAACCGAAAAAATAACTTGCTCTACGGTATGTAGTGCTACTCTTCACATAAAGGACGGGAAAGCGGTCGTCTTGCTTCATAGTATGGTCGGTCTAAAACCTGGCACTGCTATACCTCTTCTTCGAAAAGACCATTTCTTTCGTACACTGTTTATGGTTCCTTGTATTTCGATAGCATTGTATTTTTCCACAATCCCCAACAGCGAACGTTGGGCGTAATATCATCTAAGGGAGGCTAAAACATGTTCAAGGAGTTCAAAGAATTTGCGGTCAAGGGGAATGTTATCGACATGGCCGTAGGCATCATCATTGGCGCAGCGTTCGGCAAAATAATCAGCTCGTTCGTGAATGATATTTTGATGCCGCCAATCGGCTTATTGATGGGCAAAGTTGATTTCTCCAGCCTCTTTATAAATTTGTCCGGGAAACCTTTCGACTCTCTTGCCAGTGCAAAGGCGGCCGGCGCGGCGACCATCAATTACGGTTTGTTTGTGAACTCCTTGATCGACTTCATCATTGTCGCGTTCGCTATTTTCCTGGTTATTCGCCAAATAAATCGGTTGAAACGCAAACCTGAGGCGGCTACGAAGGAATGCCCGTATTGCTTTTCCAAAATCCCTGTGAAGGCCCTACGATGTCCCCATTGCACTTCGGAAATTAATGGCCTAGAAAAAAAGGACAGTGGCTTAATCGCATAAACTGGTCTAAACTAATTCAGAATAAAAGGGATCGGCTAATTCTAAAATTAGATTGGTCCTTGATTGAATGTTATAATCGCACCAACAAGATGCTTGCCTTGTCCTTACTTGTAGGAGTTGGGTTGTCCCTATATCGGACGGATTTAGCTATCAGGTTACCGAGACGCTACATCTACTTAGCGATGGCCTTTTCTGCCTAGGTAGAGTTGCTTAATATATGCCTGCGCAGACTTGTTCCGCGAGAAACTTAATGACAGGTTTGACTGTTATGAACGACAGTACGCTGTCAACGATAGAAAAACCTCGGTCCACATGCCGGTGGGTAAACTGGCGCACACTGATTTGTCCTAGACTTTGAACGCCGTAGCGGTTTTCCTTTGACGCTTTTTTCAGCTTCGGGCAAGGCCTTGGGTTCAACAACTTCATTCGTCGATCGAGGAGCGTCTGCTTTGATAACTGTGTCAACATTTTCCGAGGCAATGGGTTTTTTGACGCCGTGGGGTTTGGCTGGTTGCTGAGAAACAGAATCGCCTGGGTTGGGTGGAATGACACCTGGGAGCAATGGGCTTCCCGGACCTTTTTGCGTACAGCTTCCACTTCAGATGTTTTTATGTCCTGAAGCCTCAACGGCGAAACCACTGGAGCGCTTGCGGTTGAAGGAAAAGGGGCCACTTCAGGAACGATGGGGACAGATGTTTCCATTTTTGGTTCTGGAAATTTGGTTGTCTCGGCAACAGGCTCATCTACAGGAGGGATCGGCCTTCCAGGTCTCGACTCCTGAACAGGCCTCAAAGGTTCCGAGACCGTTGCAGGTTTTTTTTCTGATTCAGGGCGGGATACCGAGGAAGCCTTAGGCGCTGTCACAGGAATCACTGATCTCCGGGTAACAGGATTCACACAGGGACGATTACGGCCTTCCTTCAAAGGCGTGCACTGCATCCTTTGATCCCGTTGATACGCACACGGGCCAGCGTCTAGACCAAGACATACCGCTAGCAGACTGCATGGCGCCGTCACAACGTCTAGCACGATTTCAGTGAGACCTACAACGAAATCTTGAGACTCCTGTTGACATCCCCAACTTGGATAGCAAAACACGAGAACACACCCCAGAATTGCGAAGAGAATCTTTTTCATGTGACACCCTCTGAACCGGCAGTGGGAAGTTCTTCTAGCCTGCTAGCTTTCCACTGTCCCCTAGTGTTAATTGTTTTATGCAAAACCTTTTTTCTCAGCATATCGCACCCTGCTAGCCATTGTCAAACCCCTTTCGACCGAGGCCACTTGGCCTCTCACTTCCATGTGAAGATGAGTCGCATTCGATGTTTAGCTCGGTCGAATTGGGCGTTTCTCCGGGTTGCCTAGTGAGTTGCGGAGAACATCTCTTCCGTGTACTCGTTTAGAATCCCGCGATGCGCTGCAGTGCCGGACTCCGACACACCTAAAAGACACACTTGATCAGGTAAGAGCGGACAACGATCCCGCCTCTACTCATAATGCTTTTACGTGCCGGTTCGATGCCCAGGAAGGCGCTGGACAAAGCATGCGGTTGCCCAAGAGACACCAGCCGCTGAGCTGTCAGTCTTGTTTTACATGATACGTATAGATTATTAGTGTACACTTATTTGATATAATACAGAAGACATGTTTTAGTTGATGGTATGTTGTTTTAATAATTGAGTAAAATAATTGACAATTACAAAGTAACTTTTAGGATGCATCGTTGTCAAAAATACTGATAATGAAATAGGAGGGCGCATAAATGAAAAAGTTCAACCTGTCGGTTCCGGATGCGCTAGCTCAGAAGATCCACGACAGGCGAGACCAAGTGGGAAACCTGTCGGCTATTTTCCAGGATGCGCTCGCGGAGAAAATCATGAAGCAAGAAGAGTTTGAGGAACGCTTGAAAGGAGATCAAGACATGGAAGCGACAATCGAAAGGCTGAAAAGAGAGAAGGCCCTAGCTTGAAACCGATTACTTTTCAAAGGGCAAAGAAGTCGGTCTGAGATGGGCCAAGGCTGCTTCATACAAAGATCTGGAATACGCCAGAAGATTCGATCCCAAGGGAGCGGGCGGCCTGTACGACCCGACGATAACCCTTCATAACGATGTTTTGGGACACTACTTCATAGACGCTCTCAGGGCTGACCCGCTTACTGATTTCGGAAATGACGAGGACGAACTCAACGAACACGCCAAGAAATGGCTGGACGGGTGGCTAGAGGCTTTGCATCAGTTCTGGAAAGAGGTTTCCGACAAGATCTGAGAGTTCAGCCGTCATTCAGTTTCCCGTTCACATCTGGGCCTCTCACGAATCCGCGAAACATCAACACAATGTGTTTCGGAGATGAGAGGCCCCTCAACTCCAATGATTCAGCCTCGGCACAGTGTTCCGGCGCATCCAGGATTTCAATCCCGCCTACTTCGCGGGAGTACAGATCTGGCCACTCTGGAGTCATCAAGAAGTCCAATCTGCGACACCCTTGCTTCGGAAACCTGCTCTTTACACTGCAAGATGTATGTCGTCAGACGAAGTGCGAATTTTGAGTCATTTAGTTTCATTATTCGTTCTTAATATTCAAAAGGACGTCTGGATGATGGGCAAAGGCCGATTTCGTGTTTGACACGCAAATAGCCTTGAAGTATAGTATAAAATAGTTATAAGTGTGGCTGAATCAAAGACGATGGTAGCCACATTCAGATCCTGGAATGGAATCCGAGGCGAATCTGGCTTATTTCTTGGTTGCAAGATACCACAGGGGGAAGATGGATAATTGCTAAACTACACGGTAGCGGGAAGTCTCTCTTAGATTTCACAGTTTGGGGGCAAAGAAACCACCCAGCGATTGGGCGCCGGTCAAAAGACCGCCGAGTGATTACAGGGAAGAGGCGAGCAAGGGAACTTCGGCAAGAGTCGAGATTAGTGTGAACTACTTGCGAGACATGACGTAGGCAAAGAATCTTTGGCAAGGGAGTTTGCCCTATGTGACTCTGCTACTCAATCCTGACTCATTTGAAACACACTGACGAAAAAAACGGAGAAGGAGGTACAACATGAAATACAAGATTCAGAAAATCGAAGGAATCGGACCGACCTACGGGTCGAAACTCGAAGCGGTTGGGATTAAAACTACCGATGACCTACTGGAGAAGGGTTCAAATCCTAAAGGGCGCAAAGAACTCGCTGAAAAAACCGGGATTCAAGAGACCAGATACTCAAATGGGCCAATATGGCGGACTTAATGAGGATTTCCGGCGTTGGTGAAGAATACTCAGAACTGCTTGAGGCGGCTGGTGTAGACACAGTGAAGGAACTCAAGCATCGGAAGCCCAGAACCTCGCATCAAAAATGAAAGAAATTAACGACGAGAAAAAACTGACGCGAGCTGTCCCAAGCGTAAAGGAGGTCATCCGTTGGGTGGAGCAGGCCAAATCGCTTGAACCCAAGATCACATATTAGACTTCCAGTCTCGACTTGATAAGTCGATCGGTCAGAGGAAGGTAGACTCTCTCTACCATCAACAGTCTCCGCGTACATCGAAGAATAGGAGCACACACTGACAGCCCAGAGCCCGCTGACGAGATTTAGATTTCCGCCTCACGAACGGACAGATAAGACACTAAGAGCAAGGAATATCGCAGATCGGGAAATACGCCAAGCGCCTCACGATAGCGTGCTCAGTTGAAAAAAACCCGCAACCTGAACAGGTGCTCAAAGAGCGCAATAGGCGTTGTAGAGGATAAGCCCAAAGCAATTTTAGGGACGACGAAAAAAGTCCTTATTTAGTCGTTTCACTCCTGTCAGTAATACGCGGCAAGCCGCCGGCACTACTAAGGTTGTGCCGGACGGTTTGAGTGAATGTCGAGGCGGGGCGCTTTTCAGAAGGACTATTGCAGGTACGATATTGCGGCCAAGAGTCCTTTCTCGAAGCCTCAAGTCAAGGAGCTTGGCGGTAGAGGAGCCCTATCAACTTTACTCGTCCAGCCTGCATAGCCTTACAAAGGGGGCTTTTGCTTCAAATGCGGTGATGCTTGAAACAGCCATAGACATCCAAAGGAAGGACACCATGGGTTCGACACGACGTAGTCTCTTGCTGGCTACCCTGACATTCTTACTGATCCTCGGCTATCTCGCCATCTTCTCAGAAGGTTTGCACGCTTGGGTTCCTGGACAGAAATCCGAGAGTTCTTCTTACGACTCAGGTGAAGCCTCCTCTTATTCCAAGCCCTCTCGGGAAATTTGGAGTAAACGTAGTGGCGGAGGATTATTTGGCAGCCCCAGCAGCCGTTCAGCGCCGGAGGGATACTCTAAACCGAGAGCGCCATCGGATCATAAGGGTGAGAAGTTCACTAGTGGTAGTAAATTCGACAACAAGCTAACCGAAGGCAGCCAGAAAAAGCAGGCAAAAGATTCACTTGAGGCCTACAGGGCAAGCCAAAATGAGCGTAAAAAACAGGAATCCGGTGGGACCAAGATTAGACAAAGCCCAGATGGGTATTCCAAACCCACCACTGACCACATGACGACATCGGAGCCTCGTTCCGGAGGATACACTAAGCCGACACCACAGGTTGAAACCAAGATCCATAAGTTTGGACGAGATACTGCATTTGACAAGAGGGCCATCGAACAGGAAAGGAAGCAAAAAGCCAAGGCATCGTTAGACGCCTATAAGGCTGAGCGCGCAAAGTTCAAACAACAGGCGCCCAAACTAGATCCTGACAGGTACGCTGACAACCCGGTCTATCAGAAATCCAAAGCTGGTCCGGGCTTCAGTTACGATGAACATTACCGTCAGCGTGGCGATCACTGGAGACAGAAGGGCTTGGACTTACCGACTCAGATGTATAAGGGGCGGTCTTCCTATGGTATTTGGGATGCGGCGTTACTTTATGGACTACTCCAATTTGCCACGAGACCTGACTATGCCGCCTTTGCCTACCATCACCAGAACGATTCCGGTTACAAAGAATGGCGACAAAATGCCGAAGAATTGGCAAAGACCAACTCAGATGTTCGCAGGCGCCTCGAAGAGATTGACAGACAAATCGAGATGATGAAGGGGCAAGGCGTTAAGCCGGACTCCGGATATCTGCCAGAAGGAGTTCCGGCGAACATGGCAATATCAGCGGAGGCTATGGCGGCTAAAACGAAGCAGAAGCCAAAGTTGCGCTTTGCGACGGGCCCGAAAGGCGCAATTTATTATGAGGTTGGCGAAATGCTAAAAAAGGCGGCGCCCGATATTGAAGTGCAAGTCATTGAGACCACTGGGTCGGTGGAGAATATAGAGTTGCTCAAGAGCGGCCAGGCAGACGCGGCGCTTGTCCAGTCAGATGTTCTTACCAAACTTCCGCAGGAGAAAACCGAGCAGACGGCACTCTATTTGGAAGCCGTCCAGCTTATAGCGAACAGGAAAGCCGACATCATTAGCGTAAAGGACATTGACCCCAAAAAGCATCGCATTTATGTTGGCCCTAAGGGGTCAGGGACCGCTGTAACTTGGGATGGCCTTTGCGAGCAGGACAACAGCTACCGCAAGATCCCGATCGAATACGCTGATTACAAAACCGCTTTGGCTCACGTAGCCCAGGATCCCAATGCTCTTATGCTGTTCGTAGGGGGTCTCAACAGTCCTCTTATCCGGGGAGCCGACCAATACTCCGCACAAACAGGTAGTCTGTGTCTTGCCTCAGTGGATGATTGGGACTTCGATAACAAGAAGGATCAGAACGGGAATCGCATCTACACCTTTGTTGAGATAAAGAAGGGCACTTACCCGAGTCTCCAAAGAGGTTTGGTTTTCAACAGGAAGATCAGTACCCTGGCGGTGAAGGCTGTTTCTGACGCTGAAAACGGATTGGGTCAAGGCAAATGGACCGTACGCTCTGGACTCTCTCACTATGGCCATTGAGAAAATGAAGCCATCACTGACTAGATTGGTACACGGAAGATGGTGATCCCCGGGTACCTTGGTCATCTCTAAACCCACGGGAAAGGAGCTATTATGGCCAATGGTTGGAGCCTACTTAAACGAATCTGGGCGAAAAAGGCTTCAGGTATTGCGGAGTCTCTGAAGCGAGACGAACAAAAACGTATTGACCTGAACCTTCCCCTCGGGCTCAGAATTCGAGGCATGGTGGATGTGCCGATCGTTGATTTTGTTCTTGGAGAGAATGATCTGAAGATCAAACATCCTGGAAAAATGAATGTGGTGCTCTGCTACGGAACGTATTCTCTTCTGGGCTGGAGAGTTCACAACTTCTACCTTGAAGCTGCCGATAAAGTGTACATACTTCAGCTTGCAACGGACCAGCAGAAGAATGAACTGGCGGACTGCAAACTTTTCATGCCACTGGATGAAGTGTACCCATCGGATTCCTCGCAATGGGATTTTTGGTTGAACCAGAGCGAAGGTTATATCGGGTTAGACGTTTTTGAAACCAAGGATAAGGTGGTGTACAGACCGCGTTTGGTCCGGTCAGCCGCAGTCGGGGGGCAGGGGCTACGACCGAGTGGCGCCTCTTGAGTTCACGGAGACCCTATACCATGACGCGTACGGCGTGGACTCAGAATCCGTCAACCACATGGCCATGCTGTACGGGCGCCGCGCAAATGACAAGGTAAATGAGTATCTCCTTTTGTCAGCAGTGGAAGAGAGCGAAGGGGCTTCAGTGCAGATCATGGTTGGTCTGGCTCTAGAGCCCTCAGCTCTCGTGGTCATTTAGTCTCACAAAATAGAAAATAGGGAGGAATTGAAATGGCTGGACTTTTCGGTTTTTTGGCAGCATTCAGCAAGAAACAGATGCAAGGCGTGGGTGATAGCCTCACCAAGGCCATCGTCGCCTGGGACCCGGAAACGGCCACAGACGCCGAAATCGAGGAGATGATCGCAGAGTTGGACAAGATTACGGTTGAGGCCGGTAAGGCCAAGGCTGATTTCGATAGAGAACAAAAAGAGGCTGATGCCGCATGTCAAATGTACTGACCGCTACATTTCCGCTGCAGACATGCTAGAAGGTCAGATGAAAACTGCCCAGATCAGTGGAGACCTCGTAAAGGCCTCAGAGATTAATTCTAGCCTCAGCAAGCTTCTTGATGACCTGGAACAGCTCAAGCCTGAAATGGAGCGCGAGAAACAAGAGGCCGGAGAGGCGAAAGAGTTCTATGACGAATTGATAGACCTAGCCAAGACTTCTGCTAACAAGGTAAAGCAGGCTCGTGAAATCCTGCAAAACGCGCAGCGCGACATGCAACACGCCGAAATTCAGAAACGGCGGGCAGCGGATCAGGCTGCTAAGGCAGAGAAACTGGCCGGACTGCGTAAAGACACGGGCGGCATGGGAGTGGCCCTCGCCAGCATGAATAAACAGGCGCAAGAAGCTAAGGCCGCAGCGGCGGCATCGGAGCTAAAGACCAAGCTGCTTACCCCGAACGTGGTCAATAAGGACGCCAACATCGAAGCCGCCTTGAAGGCTGCCGGGGGTGGGAGCGCTTTGACAATTGGTTCCAGCGTCTCTGACCGACTCGCTGCGCTCAAGAAAAAATAGTCATATGCCCCCTGATTTGGGGGAACTCACAGAAAACAGGACGGGTAGACGCGGACTTCAGTCCGGACCTGCCTGCTGAGCCTAAGTTCCGCCACCCGCTCTAGAACGAGAGATGAGTCATGGCATTCTGGGTCAGGTATGGCAAGAAGCTCATTGAAAAAATGATCCGGCAGCGGCTCAACTCATCCGGCCCTAACGAGCCTCTTGCTGGGACCTGCATGAAGTGCGGTCGGAAAACGTTACTTGACGACCTGAGAGACGGCGTGTGTGGCTTATGCTGGGCAGCCGAAAACCAACGAGAGTCTCACCAGTCAAATGAGCGGGTGCGGCCACCGGACCCAACCGATGATCTTCAAGAAGCCTATCGAATACTAAACTGCAATAAAAGCTTCTCTGACGAACATATTAAGCGACGATACAGAATTCTTGTGAAGGAATGCCATGTTGACAGCCTGCCCAAGGGATTGCCCGACTACCTGGTCCAGGCTGCCAACCAGAGATTTCGGCAAATCCAGGAGTCTTACAAAACTATTATGGAATCGAGAAATAAGGCCTATCATACCGATCTATAATTTCGAGATTGGTTATTTATTTCACTAAGGTAGATACCGCCTGTTGGACCAACTGGAACGACCACTTTCCGCGCGCCGTGAGTCTCGCCGGTCGCAGCGGAAAGTGAATTCATCAAGGTAGTATTTATTCGGATCAACGTGTTTTTGAAAAGAAACACTCCTCATTTTCTGCTGGTGTCGGCTTCTTGGGCATGATCTTGGCTAAGCCTATATGTCGTCAAACGAAGCGGGAATTTTGAGGCGAGAAATTAGAGGAGACTTTCGGCCTCAAGATGTCTGGGGTTCGTTATCTGACTTCAGTCAAATGGGCTGAAAAAACATCATCAAACACTTTATTTTATCGTGTCAGTCAAGAATCTCCATCAGCTTGCCGCAGCATGGAGGTATTCGGTCACCCTTCTTTAACTCAACGTATTTATTGCAGGTCTGGCAATAACAACGGCAGTCTCTCTCAACATGGACCTCAGGATAGCTCGGGGCTCCTTTTGTTTCCATACCTTCGATCGTAAATCTCGCAAACGTGCTCTGTTTCGGGATGTATTCCCCAATCGGGACCATTTTCTTGTTGAATCGGGCGCAATCCACCATTAAACGCCACAGTTGTTGTAGTTTGGCTGTTTCTTCTGAATTCTCTGGTGTAAATTCTACAAGGTTCTTGTCGATGTTGATCTGCATTTTCACACTCTCCTCATAATACGTAATAATATAACCAATGGTGGCAATATAAGGCAGACTTAGCCAATAAGCAATCCGTGCTGTTAGAAGATTTATTACATTCTTTACTACTTCGCAATCCCATGCTCCCGCTCTGCCGATCTCTATGCGCCCTAGCCGTTGCGGCCTCCAGCCCTCAAAGCCCTTGCCCCTTCTTTATTTCTCCTCGTTTCTGGTGTGCCCCGTGATCTGGATCGCGTTTTCAGGAAAGAAATTTTAGTAGCGCAGACACAGTGCCGCACTCTACGCCGAACTCGGGGTAACCCTTCACGAAGCTGACATTACCCGTCGGGCAGGAGGAGGCGCAAAGTGGGCGCTTTATGTACTTCGAGTCCGCGAACATACGCCTGCCCCAGAGGTCCGGGAGATGAGCTCACCCCAGTTGGGGTAGGGATACCTTAAAACGATAGCGGTCTGATTGGTTCATCCATCAGTGATCGATGAATAAACGATCTGCCTTGAAATTGCTTTTTACTAAATTGGATTAATGCTACCATTAACAAAAATCTCATTCATCGGAGGCTATTATGAAAGTTAGACGTTTAGTAGGTTTTTTCATAGCCATCATTTTTGTCCTGACAACTGTGGTTGCTTTCGCCGCCGGAGACAGCTACGTCGTAATTAAGGACAAAAACGGGGTTTGCAAGGTGATCAAAGCTCAGGAAAAAACACCTGCGACCATAGCAGGTCCATTCAAAACCGAAGCAGAAGCGGAAAAGGCAAAAGAAAAGGAATGCGCTAAGGCACCTAGTCAGCCAAGTAAACCAACAACGCCACCTAAAAGGTAAGGACTTGAGTTTATGTGATTAGGATGGAATCTCTTTATCAAGCTGTACTGTTCCAGACAATTCCAGTTTTCTGATACCGCCACATAGGAAATGTTTCTGCTTTTGAATGTTTTTACTGTTGAAGTTGAACCCTTTTGATTTTACGCTGTCTACTTTTTTAAAGCCGGAGATTTCCTGTTGGAAGATAAATTGGCAGAAGCCGAAGAGCTTCAGATCCTTTAATCTTCCCAAACTTCTATTCGTCAAATTCTGCTTTACCCGCTGCCCCAAGAGCGGGTTTAGCTTTTTTATGTCGGAAACTCGTTTCCAGTCCAGTCAAAGAGCTTGCCCCAACCTAATTGTTCCCAAATTCTTAATATTGACACGCTATACGCTAGTGCCTTATATAGCTTAAGCTCATATTCTTGACGGAACAAAATTACAATTTCGAGGGAGGAACGGAAATGACAAAAGCTCAAATGGTGGACAAACTTGCTGAGAAGGGCCAGATGACGAAAAAACTCGCTTCAGAATCGCTTGATCTGGTCTTTTCAGTTATTTCCGACGTGTTGGTTGCGGGTGGCGAAATCTCCATTCCTGGCTTTGGCAAATTTTCCGTTGTGACGAGAAAAGCCCGAAAAGGTGTGAATCCTCAGACCAGGAAGAAAATCAAAATCCCGGCAAAGAAGGTTCCCAAGTTTGTTGGGGCAAAGGCCCTGAAAGATTCAGTAAAGTAATTAAGTTTTGTTGCGTAACTGGCGGGGAGTTATGGTCAGAAAAATATTTTTTAACTTTGCATTGACATGTGTCAACGCTTCTCATAATTGAAGCGCCCACATGTGACTCTCCCTACAAGATGCGACCCTTAACCCTGGCATCCCCCCCCCCGTAGGGCTTTTATTCTTTGGGGCCACAATAAAAAGCGATCATAATATTAGTAGAGAAGGATCGCTCTGAATTATCTTGCGTTCCAATATCTGAGTTGCTATTTGGACAATGGAGTTAGCCTCCACTAGTTTGGTTTGTGGGTAATTTTCTGGGAGACGGTTACTCACTCAACCCTGGCCGTTCAAGCGGTAAGGGTTTTATTTTGGCGTATATAGAGTAATATTGCCTGGCTCAGACTCAAACCGCCTCAAAGATTGTGCGGGGTATGATTATTGGGGTTAGACTAGGTCGAGGTATAGAGAGGATTGTCCGGTTAGTGCCATGTCCAGTTAAACAGGAAAATCGCCCGCTTCAACATCCATCTTAGCAACTCACCGGCTCGACCGGGACCGGAGAAAAAGGCTTTGACATTAATTGTAGTGTCTACCATACTGGAAAAAACCACATATACGGAGGATTAAATGCTTAAAACAGAAGGCGATACTTTTGAATCATATTTGGGGAAAATTGAAGCGTCTGTCCGTGAGATGCGCCCTGAATGGGATAAAGAAAAACAATGGAAGGTAGAGGTGTCAGATAAAAAAGCAATACCCAAGATAGATATGATTGATTATGACAAAAAGCTAATCCTCATTGGTAAGGCAACATTTAATATTGCTTTCAATGGTAATGAAGATACAGAAAAGGCAATATTAACAACTTGTTCTGTGATTGCTGCTGGACTTGAAACTACAGGAAAGTGAGTTGTTTCTTCCCCACCATCGTTTGCCATCGAGAGGATTGATTATTAAGATATTCCCACTGAAAGCTTTGGTATATCTTGCGCCCTAACCTCGTCTCAGCACCGTAGCGAATCCCTGGATTCTTATCCCTCTCCCGCAACAACTCACCGGCTCGGACCTTTTATACATCCCCTTTGACCGCCTCAACTATTCCAGCAGCGATCATTACCTTCTTGAGGCGCTTAGAATTGAGACAGGTAGCGCCGCCCAAGCTCAATTATTAATATTCCAAGATTAAATTGCTTTTTGCCAGACTGGATTAATGCTACCATTAACAAAATCTGATTCATTGGAGGGCCTAATGAAAGTAAGGCGTTTAATTGGTTTGTTCATAGCCATGATTTTTGTTCTGACAACTGTGGTTGCTTTCGCCGCGGGGGACAGCTACGTTGTAATCAAGGACAAGAATGGTATTTGCAAGATTATCAAGGCCCAGGAAAAAACACCTAAGACCATAGCAGGTCCATTCAAGACCAAAGAAGAAGCGCAAAAAGCCAAGGAAAAGGAATGCGCCAAGGCATCTAGTCAGCCTAGCAAACCAACTACCCCATCAAGCCAAACTACAACACCTAGACGGTAAAGACTCGAGTTTTCTTCTGCATTCCAATTATTAGAGAGAAAACCTCATATTCTAAATCCGTATGAAAAATATCCTACTCACTAGCCTTAGCGTTTTTCGCTAGGGCTTTTTTCTCTAATTACTGACAACAGCGACAAGTTTCTCTTTCAAAAGTTTGCTCAAACGCTTGATTCGGTACTCCTCTTTGAATGCCACCGACTTGGTCAATTCACATCAGCGGAGTTTACCGGGGCTCTGAATTCCAGAGGAATCGGAATCAGTATGGACGGAAAAGGTCGTTGGATCGATAATGTTTTCGTGGAGCGTCTCTGGAAGAGCGTCAAGTATGAAGAAGTATATCTCAAAGACTACGCCTCCTTGGGGGAAACTCCTCTCGAACTAAAGGCCTACTTTGACTTTTACAACTACAGGAGAAGACACCAAGGACTTGACGGAAGAACCCCGGATGAGGTCTATTGTATAACTCACCATCGCAGGTCGCGGCGCGAACACGCAGCTTCCCACTTATAAATCTCGTCTAGTTGTCCAAAGAACCCAGACGACCGCAACTTCAATACAAATAAAAATCCTCTAGATTGGACTATGAATTGAAAATCGCAGAACCAAATGACCTGTGTCATTCGCACACCACTCTAATTAACCGCTATAGGACCAAAGGCGTTTGAGCTTTTTATCTCACAGCATAATCAGGGAGGATTGTTCTTAAGTCCCTTTAATAGAAGGTACATTTAACGACAATTACAGGAGACTATTAATAGAAGGATTTCAAACTCATACAGCCGAACAACTAACTTTTCCTGTTGATAACTCGTTAGCAACTCAGCTTTGCAAATGATTTCTTTCAATATTTCTTCACGTTATGCAGACTGCCACAGGGTTAAGCAGACAGAATATCTCCAATGATATCAAGCAATAACATAACAGGCCGTTATCGCGGGTCCTTTGATATTTACAAATTCGTATGGTCATTATTTTATCAACAATTGTTGATAAGTTAAGAGGGTATCATAAGACAATCTAGTCACAAAACGTCATAAGTCTTACGCTTGCTACATCTTGATGGCTATTTTGGGAGCAGGATATGGGGTTGAAGAATTTCAATTTCTACGGAAAACATACCCTTGAATACCGGTTCAAGACATGAGATAAGTATTGCTAAATCAACCTAATATTAGCGTGTTGAGCAAAATTACGCCTACAGAAATTCAGACCAGTCAGACTAAGTCCGACAGGCTCCTAGGAAGCAGAAAAGCAAGATCTTGATCATAATTGTCGTTCATGATAGTCCCTCTTCTAGCCCATCTGATCAAAAATCAATTTATAGGTGAGGATTGATATGGATGAGCCAAAAACCTTCTGGGAAACCAATTTCGATGTGATCAGTCAAGGCGAATTAATCTATATTGCCCTTGCTGAAGAAACCGGGAACGATCCTGTAGCGGCCATAAAAGCTCTGCCGACTATATTATCAGCTTCGTGGCGCAACCGTGAAGAGTTTTTCGCTGATCTTGGGAATAACGATCATCTGACTTTAATAGAAGCCCGTCGCCATTTCGGTTTACCACCAGTAGAATAGAGTGGCGACTATGAGAGACCACGTCATCCTTAAGGACAAATGTCATCACCGCACATCCATGCCGAGTTTTTTTATCCAACGCCTCAGCGTATATCGGGAAACCCCTAAATAGGAGGCGGCCAATTCCTTTTTGCCCTTTGAGCGTTTTAGAGCTTCCTCGATCATCGAACGACTCAGATTCTGCATCGACTCTGCTAAGTTGGAGGTATCTGTAATATTCAAGACTCTAGATTGGGATGAAACAGCAGTGTGAGGCTCAGATTCTTCGATATTTACTCTTATGGTTCCCCCGTCTGACAGGATTATCGCACGTTCCAGGACATTTCTAAGTTCCCTGATGTTACCGGGCCAGTGATAATTGTAAAGTTTGGCCATGTCTTCGGCTGTCAATTCGGGCGCAGAACTCATCTTTAGATCTTTTGCCAGCCACGAAAGCAACTCAGCAACCAGAATCGGCAAATCTTCGGTTCGTTCCCTAAGAGGTGGAATTCTTATTGGCAGCACATTCAGCCTGTAATAGAGATCAGAGCGAAAACGGCCGTCGGATACTTCCTGTGGGAGATCTCTGTTTGTCGCCGCAAGAATGCGAGTGTTGACCCTCATTTCCTGTTGTCCGCCCACCCGAGTAAATGTCCTGGTATCAAGAAAGGTAAGAAATTTTGTCTGCAGGGCAGGAGAAAGCTCTCCTATTTCATTTAATAACAGAGTCCCGCCCTCAGCCAGTTCCAATAGCCCTCGCTTACGTCTTGCGGCTCCGGTAAAAGCTCCTGCTTCATAGCCAAAGAGTTCTGATTCCGCAAGCTCTGATGGAACAGCCGCGCAATTTATCGAGAAATACGGTCCTGAAGAATAGCTCGATCGTTTGTGTATGTATCTGGCAAGATAATCTTTTCCTGATCCAGTCTCGCCCAAGAGGAGGATCACACTTTTGGTGGATGCTGCGAACCCTGCCTGTTTAACAACAGCCTTCATTACCTTTGAGCCGTATTCTTTTGGCTCGAACTTCCTCGTATCCTGCCGCCTTTTTAGATCCGTAACATCTCGAGATATTCCAAAAACCCCTATGATCTCCCCTGAGCCGTTATGCATGGGTAATCTGACTTCATGGAAAGTAACGGAAACGCCCCTAATTTTTCTGGTAATTAGGCCTTCAATTGATTCGCCTCTTAATACGCGAGTGTTAATCTCTCTGACATGTTGAGCTGTTTCCTTGTCAAAAAAGTCCTCAGGGGTTCTTCCCAACATCTCGGACGCTGGAACGCCAAAAAGTTTTGCCATGGCAGGGTTGATATGTGTGTATCTAAACGAGAGGTCCGAGATGAAGATGAAGTCGTTGGCTCCTTCAAAGATGGCCCTGAAACGTTCTTCGCTTCGCTTCAGCTCTGCGGTGGCCAACTCTCGCTCTGTGGTGTCATGCACGATGGAGAACAACAGAGTCCGCCCTTGTAAATCAATGGTGGACGAATGCACTTCGACCGTTCGGATTTCACCGGTTGAAAGGCGATGTGAGAATAAGAAATAGTTTTCTTGCTCTATTTTAGCCCTTTGCATCTTCGCAATGACCTCGTCTGGCGTTAGACAATTGATGTCCTGTATTCTCATTTTGCAAAGGTGTTCACGAGGGTAACCATAGTATTTGGCTGCTGCTGTGTTCGCGTCCTCAATCGAGCCCGAGTCCGGAGCGATCAGTAACATGACCGCTCCAGATCTCTCAAATAGAAGACGGAATCGCTCTTCACTCTCACGCAACGCCTCTTCCATCTGTTTGCGTTCTATGAGTTCGCTTATCAATTGTTCATTGGCTTGTCGCAATTGGGCAGGTACGCTCTAATACTTCCGTTTCGAGTTCAGCTTTGGCATTGCGCAGTTCTTTCTCGGCTATCTTACGATCGGTGATATCCGTAATTACCATTCTGCAGCCCGAGATATTCCCATTTTCAACTTGTGCGGTTATGCCTTCAAGTTGAGCATAAAATTGATCACCGTTTTTCTTCACGAATCTGAGTTCACATGTCAGTTTTTTTCGGGTCCGTAAGATATGTCGGAGGTATAAATAAAAAGTATCCCCATCCTCTTTTAAGATAAAATGAGAGATGGGTCTCCCGATGAGTGACGCTCTGTCCACCCCCAACAAACGGGTGGCTGTGAGATTCACTCCATGAATGATCCCTTTGCTGTCAACCGCGAGGTAGCCCACGGGAGCAGAATCATAAAGGTCGATATACTTGTCATGCGCTTCCTGCAAGGCTAGTTGAGCTTCACGTAGCGCCTCGTTCTGCATCTCCAACTCAATCTGGTGGACCTGAAGTTCATGGATGATCTCTTCAGAGGTTTTATCTTTGAGATTTTGTGTCGCATCCCGGAGCTTGCTAAGTTTTTCTTCAGCAACGTTCCTAAGGGCACTATCGCGATTCATATTATCGTCCATGTCTGTTTTGTCTGCCATCAGTCAATTTCCCTCTGATCGCCTCAAGCATTGATCCCTAATAATCGATCAAGTTCGCCCTTCAGGTCTTCCTTTTTGTAGGGTTTGTGCAGAACACCGGAAGGAAGTTTACCGGTAAAACTCCTCATCACAACGTCCTCCGTGTAGTCGCTGCACAGGATGACCTTGACATCCGGTTTGATCCGTATGAGTTCTCCAAACGCCTCGACGCCATGAACAATTCCCTTGTTGAAAAACCCCATTATGCTACTGCCCCAGAGTCCTCTGGCCTTATAAGCCGCGATAGAAACGCTATAAAAAATCCTTGTGTCAATTGGTTTGAGTATATATGCGTCACAGCCCGCCTCCTTGGCCCTTGCCTCGTCATCTATCATGGTGTGAGCCGTTAGCGCCACTATGGGGATATGAATTGTGGCGGGATCACTCTTTAAGACTTTGGCGGCTGTCAGTCCGTCCATACCGGGTAGAGAGATATCCATAAGAATAAGAGAGGGTTTTTCTGGTTCAGCCCTCTTTATTGCCTCTTCAGCGGAGAATGCCTGGAGTACGTTATATCCACCAGCCTCCAGCAAATTAGTGGCGAGTATCATGTTGGAAGTGTTGTCCTCTACCACCATAACTGTGGGCATGTTATCAGCTTCGGACGAAAGCGCCCAGCGCAAACGAGTGTGGAGACCGTCATCTGTCTTAGATAGTAGGATAGACTCTGTTTCCTGTTTACTGGCATCCACGAATGGAATGGTGAAACTGAATACGCTACCCTTGTTTTCTCCTTCACTCTCAACCCATATACGGCCCCCGTGCAGTTCCACCAGGCGACGGGTCAATGAAAGCCCGAGTCCAGTTCCCTCTTCCTGGCGAGAGAACGAAGAATCAACCTGTTCGAACTCTTGAAATATCCTCTCCTTGTCATGGGGTTTGATGCCTATGCCGGTATCGGACACGCTAAGCAGGATCTCATTTCCCTGTTTCCTTGCCTCGAGACGAATGACACCTCCTAAGGGGGTAAACTTAGCGGCGTTGGAAAGTAGGTTCACAATGATCTGTTTCAGCCTCACACTGTCAGCCCGAATATTATTTCCTTGGGACAACTCATCAGATATATCCAGTTCGAGAGCCAACCCCTTTTTTATCGCAGTTTCCCTGATTATGGACAGACAACCCCTCATCAACTCACTTAAATCAATAAGGGATGTCCTGAGGTCCATTTTACCAGATTCAACCTTTGCAAGATCCAGTATGTCGTTGATGAGTATCAGTAGATGACGTCCAGCGGCCGAAATCTCTGTGACATATCCCAACTGCTTTTCATTGAGTTGGCCGACCAACTGGTCCTCAAGAAGACTGGAAAAACCAATAACCGCTGTCAATGGCGTTCGTAATTCATGACTCATGTTCGTGAGGAACTTGCTCTTGGCTGAGCTTGCGGCCTCAGCGTGGGTTTGAAGCATAGAAGCTAGGTTCAGCGCCCTGTTGAGTTCATCGAGCATCCTCTTTTTCTCGGTGATATCACTTACCGCCATACGCACCAAGTAGGGGGCGCCATTCTCCTCCTGCTTTTCAATAGGCGCATCCGTTCTAATGCTTTCGAGGCAAACATAAAAAGACGAACCGTCTTCACGTTTGAGCGTAAGATCGCAAACCTGCCTTGCTTCCTGCTTGAGAATGCTCACCATACAGTGATGCCACTGGTCTTGGCACTCTGGGGCTACAAAGCGTCCAAAACGCATATTGATCAATTTGGTACTGGGCATTCCGAGGAGCGCCACCCCGGTCAGGTTGACGTCTGTGATAAACCCCTTGTGAGTTAGGGTAAAGTACCCGACAGGAGAGAAGTCGTAGAGGCTTTGGAACTTGTCCCTGGATTCTTCCAATTCAAGCTGAGTTCTTCTGAGTTCATCATTCTGCATTTCCAGCTCAATCTGGCGGACCTGGAGTTCATGGATGATCAATTCAGAAGTCTTATCTTCTAGTCTTGGAGATAAACCCTGAGACTTGCGTAGTTTATTCTCAGCCACATCTATCAGAGCCACCTTACGGCGCAACTCATTCAATTCATCGATAAGCTGTTCTTTGGTCTTATCTTGGTCCTGCATGAAAGGTTCCTCTTAACGGGAAGCTACGTATGTGGTGGGAGAGATTAAAGCGCACGATCTGATTATAAACTATCCGGTAAAAGCAAGAAACTAGAATATATGTGTAGTGAGTCTCTAATTAATTCCAAATAGAAATTGTTGAGTTTTAATTGTTGCTTAAATGTCAACGCCGGTTCGGATCTATGGTTCATATTTGGAACCTGTCCGACCAGGGATTTCTCATATCGAATATATGTAAGCCACAAGCTTAGCTATTCTAATTTATTGAGTCTAAGTATCAACATTATAATGAAACCCATTTGAACTCATTTTCCTCTTATTGTATATTAAACAGGAGGGAAGGGAACGGTACGCCCTAGCGTGATGTGAGCCGGTCAAAAGGGAAATAAATACAAAGAGCCGTAGAAGTTGATTCAACTACGGCTCCCTGTCTCTCAAACATCCATTTGGTTATGGACATCAATTAGGACAATCTTCGCCTACGTTAGTTGCAGGGGCTAGAAGTAATACATACAACCTTTGGAACCCACTATAAATTTATGCAATTCTGTACAGTATCCAGCAACTCCTTTGAGGAATGCATGACCACGCTCAAATCCTCCAACCCCTCCCATACGTAGCTTCCCAACAGAGGAGGATCCCATGCAAGACCAAGACAAAACCCAGGACCAGCTTATTAATGAATTGAATGAGATGCGCCGGAAAGTAACTGAATTAGAAACCGCTGAGACTAGAGCCACAAACCGAAACAGGCGTCCACCGTTCAGCGACAATTGAAGCTCAACGATGTCTCTTTGGCGCCTGTTTAGAAATGACCACCTTGTTATCGATCGAATCGGAACAAAGGGATACTGTCAATTATGATTGAGGAAAAGATCGACGGGTTACTTCAGCTCAATAATCCCCATGAGGAGCTACGCTTAATTGAGGAGAGATATCGAGCAATCTTTAACAACGCCGCCGTAGGAATTGACCTCGTAAGTGGTGAAGGCCGTTTCCTCCAAGCAAATTCGACTCTACAAGATATGCTGGGATATACAGAGGAAGAACTCAAGGGGCTGTCGATAATCGACATCACTTTTCCAGATGACAGAGATGTCTCGCAGGAGAAGCTTGATGCTTTAACAAAAGGCGCCATAAGTACCTACAGCTTAGAGAAACGGTATGTGAGAAAAGATGGCTCATTGTTGTGGGCAGACATATCTATATCGGCGATTAGACGCTCAGACGGGCGCCATATTGCAACAATTGGAGTCATATCTGACATCACCCCTCGAAAACTAACGGAACTCAATCTGGCGAATGCGCTTGCCGAGGCGCAGCGATTCAGCGAAGCGCTGGATTATGTTCCTTGCTACGTCTACATGAAGGATACTCAGTCCCGCTACATCTATGCCAACCGGGCGACGCTAAAGTTGTTCGGTTGTTCAGCCGAGGAACTGGTCGGGTGCGATGATACTCGTTTTTTCCCGCCTGACACCGTGAAGCGGTTGCAGGAGGTGGACTTACGAGTGTTCGCGGGTGAACAGACATGCGAGGAAATCGACGTTGCCGATGCCGGATGTGGGCGGCGTGTTTACTGGGAAGTCAAGACACCGATCTATAAGGAACCAGAGCGTAAAAAGATTTGGGGCCTGCTAGGCATTTCAACAGATATCACCGAGCGAAGGCGGGCGGAAGAGGCCTGCTGAAGAGTGAACTAGAATTTCGGCTCATGTTTGAAAACTCTATGGACGGGATTCTCTTCACTGCGCCAGATGGAAGAATTTTCAAAGCTAACCCGGCGGCCTGCGCCATTTTAGGTCGAACAGAGAGTGAGATTTGCGAGTTAGGACGAGATGGGGTTCTGACTTGACTGATCCCAGATTACCGGTCCAGATACAAGTGAGAAGACGAGATGGCAAGGTTAGATGTGAACTCAATTTCAAACACAAGGAAGGAGCCGTGTTTCCGGCCGAGTTGACATCGGCTATTTTCCGGGACTCCGATGACGAAGAAAAATCAATGATAGTTTTCCGAGACATCACCGAGCGTAAGCAATTGGAGGAAGAGAAGGAGAACCTAATTATCGATCTTCAGAACGCTCTCTCCGAAGTCAAGAAACTGAGTGGACTCCTCCCTATTTGCTCTTCCTGCAAGAAGATACGAGATGACAGGGGTTACTGGAATGGAGTGGAAACATACATAAGCGAACATTCGGAAGCTGAATTCACTCATGGAATATGTCCTGACTGTATGAGAAAATTGTATCCCGAGATTGCTGATGAAGTTCTTCTAGGTCTGGAGAAGGACGAAACGAAATAGCGAGGGTTTGTTGAGAGGCCGTTTCCAAAAGCTGAACCTATTAACGAGGAGCGATCTATATTGAAAAGTCTTTAGGATGCCGAGGCTAATTGATTCATTATATGCAAGGTTTGCCTCATGAGGGATACAGCCCATGCGAGACCCAATAAGGCTAAGGAACTGTCAAGAAGCTACAGAGACATTTCCTCTGTAAATCAAATCAAGAGAATCAAGAGAAGAGGGTTTCTTATTAAAGACTTTGAAATTCAACGAACTGATAAATCTGGTTCGGAGCATTCTGGATGAATCTCAACTAAAACTTGACGTGCAGAAACAGCTCTTGATACGTTGACCATTGAGGAATCAGAGGATTGTGACATGAATAAAAGACTTTATGATAAGCCAAGACGCCGGGGTTGGGTTATCGTCTTTTTTGCAACTACTGTCGTCATCGTTACTCTTGGTTACGTCTACTACGCACATGAAACTGAACGAGTCCGGCAAGAAAAGCATGACGACATAGCCGCCATCGCCAGGCTGAAAATCGGCTCTATCCAGGCGTGGCGAAAAGGGTTGCTAACGGATGTTTTGGCCTTATCAACCGGGCCTTTCTGGAATAAGGCTGTAAACGACTGGTATCGAGAGCCAACCAATGAAGCGCTCCTAAAAGATTTGAGGGACAGTTTAATTGTTGGCAAACGACAAGGGAGGTGTACCGACGCTCTTCTGCCGGATCTTGACGGAAATGTAATTGTGTCCGCCAGTGGCAACCCTGAATCCCTGAACGCCATCGAAAAAAAGGCTATTGGGGAATCAATCGCATCCGGTTCTCCTGTGTTGAGCGACATGTTCCGCTCTCCGCAAGGCGCGATATCAATAGACGCAGTTGCGCCAATTCTAGACCCCGAAGGACGACCAATAGCCATCGGGATTTACAGGACCGATCCGGAATCTGTTCCGTTTCCCCTGATCCAAACCTGGCCAACTCCCAGCCAGACCGCAGAAACGCTTCTGGTCCGCAGAGATGGAGACGATGTCCTTTTCCTCAACGACCTTCGTCACCAGGCAAACACGGCTCTTGTGCTCCGTGAACCCCTTAGCCGTCATGACCTTCCAGCCGGCCAGGCCGTATCCGGGAAAAAGGGACTATTCGAGGGTAAGGACTACCGGAGAGTGGAAGTATTAGCGGACCTGAGCCCGATCCGGGATTCGCCCTGGTTCATGGTGACCAAGGTTGATACCAGTGAAATTCTGGCTGAAGCTCGTTACAGAGGGGCCTTAGTCATAATCTTTTGTGGAATCTTCATCCTTCTGACCGCCGGCTTAACCGCCTACGGGTACCGACATCGCCAGGCGAAGATGTATAAAGACCTTTACGAGTCGGAGCGAGAACAGCGGGAGGCTGAGGAGTTGTTTCGGACTACTCTGTGACGTATTGGTGACGCGGTGATAACCACGGACACCAGAGGCTTAGCGCAACGGATGAATCCAGTGGCTGAACAACTTACCGGATGGAAGGAGGCCGAAGCCGCAGGAAAATCGCTGGATGAGGTGTATCACATCGTAGAAGAGGCGTCTCGCAACCTGAACGGAACCCTGTAGAGCGAAATTGCCCTGAAGGAGTGGTTGTGGGACTCGTAACAGTACCGCGCCCATATCTCGGGACGGCTACAGAGCGCCCTATAGCTGACAGCGGGGCTCCAATCCGCAGCGAGGACGGGTCTATTTTGGGGGTAGTGCTCGTGTTCCGGGACCAGACCGAAGAGAAAGCGTTGCAGATGGCCCTCGTGGAGAGCGGGAAGCGTTATCAGTTTCCGATTTCACATATAATTGGGAGTATTGGATGGACGTTGAGGGCAATTTCTTAGACGTCTCACCTTCTTGTGAACGAATAACGGGCTATTCAGAAAGAGAGTTTGATCGCATGATCCAAGCTTGTTGGAAATAACTGTCCATCCGGATGACCTTGACGAAGTGATGCGCCATTTACATCTGGAGACGAAAATTGAACATGGAACTTTCGATTCATTGGATTTCCGCATCATTCATCGAGATGGACACACTATCTGGATCAACCACGCCTGCCGACCAGTTTACGGAAATGAAGGGCAACCATTAGGAAGACGGGCATGCAACAGTGACATCACCGACCGTAAGAGGGCTGAAGAAGAGCTTAACGCCAGCCGTATGAGTTTTACGGCCATTGTTGAAAACAGTTCGGACGGGATTGTTGTTGTCGATGAAGAGGGCGAATTCTTTACGCAAACCCGTCAACTTCTTCGCTGTTCGGCGTAAAACCGAATCTCTCGTAGGTAGAAAATTTGGTGAACCGCTAGCGAACGGAGCTAGATTTGAGATTGATGTTATTAGAACTGGAGGTCAAATAGGCATCGCCGAAATGCGTGTCGCAAGAACAAACTGGATTTCAATCCTGCCTGGCTAGTTTTGCTCAGGGACGTCACAGAACGCAACCAGGCTCAGGAAAACTTCGGCAGAGTGAGTTTCGCTTAAACAGGGCAGAAGTTTTGGCTGGAACCGGTAATTGGGAGATTGATCTTTCCACAAAAAGAGTAACAGCGTCTGATGGAGCAAAGAGAATTTACGGGGTCGGTAAAGAGGAATTGACTCTTGACGATATTCAGAAATATCCGTTATCGGGGTACAGGTCCTCACTCGATGCGGAGTTAAATGCGCTTGTTAGAGATGGAGCGCTTTATGACATTGAGTTTAAAATAAAGAGAGCAAATGACGATCAAGTTGTCGCTATTCATTCAATAGCCCACTATGACCCCGAGTAATCCAGTTTTTGGAAACAATCTATGACATCACAGATCTCAGACATGCTGAACAAAACCACAAGACCGCCCTCCGAACACAGTGACCAGTTGGTTGATCCGCCACCATCATTACTGATTCCACCGGGGTAAAATCAGGACGTGAACCCGGCGCAGGAGATGCTAAGTGGATATAGTCTCGATGAACTTGTCGGACAGACTCCCAATGTTTTGAAAAGCGATTTTCACGCGCAGCCAATCCTCATAAACAACTTTCCGAAGCCATTGGAGTTGGAAAGGCACGGTCAGGGGTAGGTTGGGTTAACAACATAAAGATGGAACAGAATATCACGAAGATGCTACCATCTCTCCTGTTTACGCACAAGTCAGGGGAGTTGACGAACTTTGTAGTGATACAACATGATGTAACTGCACAACTTCAGCTTCAGGAGCAGTTGTTCCAGGTGAAAACAGATGGAGTCCGTCGGGACGTTGGCTGGGGGAATAGCGCCCTATCTTGGATAAACACCCTCACTGATAATTTCAGCAAGCTCCCCCGGAATTGCATTCCAATCTACATGGATAAAACACAACAAGCACATACCCTCTTGAAGAACATCGTGGACAGCCTCGAAGAGGGGAGTGAATCTTGTGAAGGGACTACTTGCATCTGGAGCAGGAAATCCGATATAAAGGTCAAACCCTTAGACCTGAATCTTCAGATAGGGCAAACAGCTGCAAATGTTGGGCGACACAATTTCAAAATTAATTTCGATAGAGTTAGATCTTGGGAAGAACATCAAACCAGTTTCTTCTTGGAGATCCAGGCCATGTCGAGCAAGTCCTCCTAAATCCTTGTGGTAAACGCTCCAGGCCGACCATGCTCAACGGCGGGAAACTTACAATTTCGACTCCAAGATCCTATCCTGACCGATGCCTTTTTGGGCATGTTCCCAGACGCTAAGCCGGGTCCTTATGTGCGCAAAAGATTATCGGATACAGGCGTTCGGACGGACAGACAACAAAACTAATATTCTTACCTCTTATTTTTCTGTCAATTTACAAAGGGAGTTGGGGGAGGGACCGGCCTTGGCCTGGCTACCGCCTACGGAATCGTCAAACAGCATAACGGGCATATAACCTGCTCAAGCGAACTGGGCTCCGGCACAACCTTTGAATATACACTTTCTGGTGTACTGTCTTCGCTAGAAGCACACGGTACCCGAATATCTGCCACAAGGGTTTAATCTTTACCGGCGGCGAAGAAACCATTCTTCTGGTAGACGATGAGGAGCTTATCAGACAGCTGGGGAAACTAATATTGACTTGAGGCCGGTTATGCCGTCCTTACCGCTAAGCACGGTCGTCATGCGTTCGAAATCTTCAGTCAACATCCAAAAGACATCTCCTTAGTAATTCTGGATATATCAATGCCGGAGATGGGTGGCAAAGAATGCTGCGAAGCCCTGCTCAGGATCTATTCATCATTGAAAGTGGTGATGGCTAGTGGTTATGCTTTATCTGCTGCCAAGGGTAAAGTATCAAGCAAATTAGGCGCCGAAGGCATTAATTGTAAAACCTTTTAATTTTTAAAGCTTTCTCCGGTTAATTCGAAATGTCCTGGACAACCAGTAAATAAGTATCCAGAGTGATTAAAGGAGTGGTTTATGTCAGGCGAACCAAAAAACGCAAAGCGGCGCCACAATGAGTTTAGGTAAGTGCATTAGGTATAACCGGCCTTGATGAGATCACTCGAGGAGGCTTGCCAGCGGGAAGACCTACTCTGATATGTGGTGGTCCCGGATGTGGAAAGACCATGATGGCTGTCCAGTTCATTGTTAACGGCGCACTCAAATGTGGTGAGACAGGAATCTTGATGAGCCTTGATGAAACAGCGGAATCTCTCGCAAAGAATTTTGTCTCGGTCGGATTTGATTTGGATGAGTTGCGGCTAACAAAAAGATCGCCATTGTGCAGTCTATTAATACCAAAGAGTAGATGCTTCTGATACTCACACTTCCTCCCTGGATGGATTACTCATTCGACTGGACCACGCCATTTCTACCCATGGGCGCAAAACGGGTAGTAATTGACGGTGTAGACAGTTTGTTCATGGGGTTCGGCGATAATGAATTTTTCAGAGCTGAACTCAGGCGACTCTTCCACTGGCTAAAAGGAAGAGGCGTTACAACGGTTGTTACATGTGAGGCGGGGAAAGATTTTATCTCCCGCAGCGGAGTAAAAAAATATGTTGTCGATTGTGTCATGCGTCCTCGATCGGCGAGGGGTTGAGCAGATTTCGACAAGGCACCTGCGAATATTGTGAAATCTAGAGGTTCTCTTCTCATGGCGCGGACGAATATCCCTTTATTATTGATTCAATCAGGGATATGTGTATTCCCCATTACTTCACTCGGACTGGACCATAAAGGCTTCTGACGAGAGCTGCATTTCAACAGGAATAGACGAGTCTCGGACAACATGTTTGGTCGAAGAGGTTTCTTCGAGAGGACGCCAGTGCTCTCCTCTCTGGAACGGCCGTGAAGGTCCGGAAACAACAAGTGTTTGCCTGCTCATTCTATTGACGTCGCCGCCTGCCGAAGCGGTGAACGGGCCCTGTTCATTTCATTTTGAGGAATCCGCAGTGCTCAGATTATGCGTAACATGCGTTCCGATCGGCATCGATCTTCAAGAAATCCCTGAAGAGAGGGACCTTGCAGTTCAGGTCAGCTCGTCCGACGGTCTTTGGCCTGGAAACGCACCTTGCGTCACTGTTGAAATCGTCCGAAGACTCTTCAAACCGACAGGTCGTGGCTATCGATCCCAATCTCGAGCTTCAGATCAGGGTACCGCGTTTGTAGCTACAAAGGCCCTGCAGACTCGTCTGATCGACTACTTGAAATCAGGTGAAGTCACAACCCTGTTCACTGACCTGATGTCCGCCGGTCAGGAGGGTGACCATACAGATGAGGGGAGAATCCTCGCTGATGGACACGTGGATTTTGTCAAAGAAGACTAGTATACAAGGTGAACGCAGTCGCTCTCTTCAAATCCTGAAATCCAGAGGGGATGAGTCACTCCAACCAGTCCAGGGAGTATTTGATTACAGATAAAGGGATAGAGTTTATAGACTTTTCAAGGTGCCTACGGTCCAACGACAGGAACGGAACGCTCAACTGGAGATGAATAACCAACACGAATCCGAGAGTAACGCATTTCCGCAACCGAATGTTATGCATGCGACAGAGGTCTTCATGAAAAGACATGATGAGGCCAAAGAGGACAGCCCGAATCGAAGTCCGGGAGAGGATTTTTGGATACTACGACTGTACTGTAGCGGGTTAAACCCTGAGGTCTGAGACGGCCTTGCAAAACCTGGAAAGTAATTTGTCAGGAAAACCTGGCCGGTAAATATCGTATCGAGGTGGTAGATCTGCTCGTAGACCCGCAACTGGCGGAAGGTGATCAGATTCTGGCCGTCCCAACATTGGTCGGGCAGGCATCTTCCTGCGCCGGTAAAGCAGCTCATAGGCGATCTCTCAGACACGGAGCGTGTCCTCTGTGGGACTGGGGATCTTAGACTTAGCAAAGGTAGTCACTGAGTTAATCCTGGTTGTCTGCCCGTTGCAAACTCTCTCTATTTCGTTTCGTCCTTGTCCAAACGGCCAAGAACTTCATCAGCGTGCTCTGGCAAGAATCTCTGATACAGTCTGGACAAATGCCGTGGCTGAATTCAGCTTCGGGATTATTGATAAGATAATTTTCAATAGTATGCCAGTTATCCTGAGCGTCAATTTTATGAACCACTGTTCGAGAATGGCTTCGGGAGCTAAAGACATGAATCTCAGCCTCATCAGCGGCTAACGGCAAGACTGGTCTGGAGGGTAATGAAACAAGCTCAAATCTTCGTGGTAGCCCCTTTCGCATAGCTCTGATTGATCTACATGATGCCGGGAATGGACGGGTTTCAGTTAGTCGAGAAGATCAAAGACGGTAACTTCTCGAAAACCCCGGGTTAAGTAACTTCTGAAAGTAGAAGATCGACCTGCGGACGGGGACAGTCTTCTCCGAGAGGTTGTTGGGGCGCCTGACGAACCATCCGACAATTTTCATAGGAA
>CAVQDX010000045.1:0-210586 GCA_963711335.1 uncultured delta proteobacterium
TCACCCCTACCCAAATAACTTCTTTCAGAAAAGATTGGAGATCCCGCCAAAACATAGCCCCTCCATTTTCCTGGCTCAACGTTTCTCAGGACATTTTACTTTCCCATTGAAAGTTCATCAAGATCGTTGATACCAACCGGGATAGGTGGCAACCAGTAAACTACAAGATGGCGCTTCGCTGGAAGATTTCTAGGCCCTTTTCCAGAATGAATGCCAGTGAGCCCGCCTGAAATGGGGAAGGGGAGCCGCTCAGAAATCTGAGCCAGCTAGTCTTGATCCCCAGATTCTTCACGGATTAAATTTCCGTTCCCGTCCCTCGCCTCAATACGGTCGCCTACCCGGTGACGCTCCCGGATCAGGTTGTTGTCCTTGTCTCTGATCTCGATCCTATCCCCGCGTTTTGTCCATGTTTCCACAAGATTTCCACTTCCGTCACGGACAGTTTTTCCCGCAAAAGCTACCAAAGGACAAAGCAGACACACAACGATCAAAAATATCTTGATTCGCATTTGTTCTCCTCATTTCACTCAAAACAGAACTGATAATGAGTTTCCAAGAACACAATTTGCACAGCGATTATCCATTCTTAGAGGCTTCATCCAGTCTTTTGTCGCTATTCCCCGTCCTGTTGACACTTTGTGTCTTCTGAATTTCCACGGTGGAATCGGATTTGGATGTGACCACAAACCTATTTTTGAGGCCCGGGCGTCATTTTCGGCTTTCCGAAGATCCTCATCCTTCGGGGCATATCGCTTGTACCACCATGCTAATCCTTCAGCGACAATCATCTGGTTCAGATATTTGCCTTCAATGTAAATCTTGGCCACCTGTCTCTTGTAGCGGTCTTTCATCGACGGGGACAACTTCGACGGTTTTCCCGAAGACCTTATTCGAAGTAAACTGCCTGGCTTTATTCCCGAAATCCTGATCGTGTTCCGGGCAATCTATCCCGTAAAGCCGAATGCGAACCGGCGCCTTGTCCTTCAGGACTTCGATAGTGTCCCCGTCGAGCACTCCGATGACTTTGGCCCGGAAGGCGGTGGTGGCCGCTGCAAAGGCAATTGTATTCGTAAGAATCACAATTAATAAGGTGGCTCGAAACAACATCATGGCTCCGCTCGAACTTCAATTTGAGAGGTGTTGATCGTCAATCAAGAGCGCCTGCAATAATAAGACAGGCTTGCGTCACCGGAAAAGCCACTAACAAATATTCGAGTAAATATTATGATTCGGTGCTTGGAACATTAGGCTCGTTCACGTCGATAGTTATCCATTCAAGAAATGATCCAGGTGTTGAAATGTCTTTCTTATTGATCAGGGCCTATCCAATTGGCTTTTTCAGTTATTAAATAGAGGATAGGTCGTTATTCTAAATCGGACGTGTGTCAGAACAAGGACAAATATTATAAATTAGTAAATTTAGAAACTCCCTCCCGGAACATCCTATACAGCATCCAAACATACAACGCGACTTCAACGTTAGAGACCTACGGGGGCTGGTGGGTTATGATTTTCAGATAAAATCACTCCGTTTTTTCGCCAGTACCTCCTTCAAGCTTAGCAGCCCTCAAGACTACAAGCCGTATCCAACTTGATAAGGAAAGCCCTGCACGCTCAGCCGCTTCCTCTAACCGCTTGCGTTCTTCATCAGACACATACAAGTAAACTCTTTTCTCACGGTTCATTGCACGCTCCTAAAAATCAACCAGGGAACTAGTTACACCCAAAAGGCAATCCAGTTCAACACATTTTTCTTGACATGCATCCATGTTGGGTGTAACATGGGGGCTAAAGGAAATGGTTAGCAAGGGAGCTAAGATCAATGTTTCATCTGGAACTAGGCAAAGTGTTCACACGTACCAGAGCAGGGATGCTTGAAAATAACCGGGACAACTTCTCCTTTCGGAAGGTTGACAGAGATTTGAAAGCTCTCAACGAAAATTCACGTTAAGACTATCTCTTAACTATGTGGCAAGAAATCACACAGGCACATGGAGTGAAATGGTATAGTTAGAGGTGACAGCAATTCTCTATAAGGATCGGTAACATGGAATTTGACCACAACACATTTCCGGCAGCGTCATGAGATATTCTCCCGTATAGTAGGCTATAAGGGCGGATCCTATGAACCCCGGAGGTTTGCGCATCGGATGATTGACATGGCCCCATTCTCGTTGTCAACAGGGTATTCCATCGATATTGCACCGGTTTGTACTAGTCTTGGCAGCACGCGGAAGTTGATCAACAAGTCATTAGAGTATCGTAGGATGAGGGGATCAAAGTAACTGCTCATAGATTGGCCTAAATTATTAGGTTCTTAGAACTTGATTATGCCCAGAGGGTTAGATTGCATGGAAAGAACGTTTGTTGCGGAAGATTTTCTCACATTGGAAGAGGCTGCGAATTTCCTCCATATAAGCAGGCAGGCCTTACGAAAAATCTGTCACGAGCGCCGAATATCTTTTGTAAAAGTGCATCGAACGTCTTGGTTATTTTCACAGGAAGCGCTGATCGATTTTATTCAGCAGCAAACCATCACGGCAATCCGACCCAAAAAGGTTGACCGCAAAGTGTCGGCGGGATTACAGTCGCCAAAACAGGATGTTGATAATGATGACAGGAACACGCGCACGGCTCTTAGAAAGGAGTTGCAAGGGCTGTGTCAGTAACAAAAAGAGGCCGAGTTTATCATCTTCGCTTCCGACCGTTTGGGGGCGACGTTATAGGTTTGGCTACCGACGCGAAAAACAAACTGGAAGCGCAGGGCATGGAGAGAGATATTTTGTTGGCTTGTCGTTCGGGAGACTATTCAACGCTTTTGCCAAAGGCTAGAGAAGCGTGCTTACGGATGTTCAAAAATCAATCCTGGCGACTACCACCGAGTTTAACACTGGAAAAAGAAGAGGATCTTACCCTTTGGCGGGCGACCGAGATTTTCCTAAAAGACCCGGAAATAAAGGAATCAAGAACCAAGAGCCGTTATCTCCAATGCCTTCATCACATCATAGGGTATTTTGGAAAAGAGGCGCTTTTAAATAGCCTCTGGCTGCCTGAATTTAAGCAATACCGCATAACTAAACAACGAGAAGGCTTGAGCAACGGCACCGTGAACTGGCAAATGACGACATTAAGCAAGATGTTTACGATTTTAGAACAACATCGGCTTGTTCAACAAAACCCCATTCGACTGTTGAAGAAACTATCGACTAAAGAAACTCAGCGACATGTTTATCTTTCCTGGCAAGATGTTTCGCGAATAGCAGAGGGGGCTCCCGATTGGTTTGGCCCCATAATCTGGGCGAGCTATTATAGCGGGATGAGGAAAGGTGAAATACTAGGGCTGACATGGGACTGCATTGATCTCAAACAGCGAATCATGTTCCTCGGTGTGGAAAAAACCAAAGAGCGAGCCAAGAAAAAAGTACCGATTCACCTGGATCTACTTTCTATTCTTCGGCGCTTAAAGGTTAGAAGCCTCGGCAATCAGGATGTGTTCACCATTGAGGGTAAGCCTCTTGGTAAGGATTCGACGAAAAAGGCGTGGGATAGGGCGGTGGGACGTCTAGGTTTTAATACTAAGCCGAATTTTCACGACCTACGCCATACCTTTAAAACAAACTGCCGACGAAGCAAGATTGACGCGGAGATTCGAGAACGGATACTCGGGCACAGCTCTAAAGAGTTGGGTGTAAGAGAGCGATACGGAGTAGTTTCAAACCAGGAGCTTGTAGAGGAAATTGACAAACTTTCATTTGACCACGGGCAAACTGAGATCTGGGTTGAAAAAAAAGCCGCGTGGTACAGGACGTGTACAGAAACTGCCTAAAAAAGAAGGGCTCCGATATGCCTCGAAGCCTTAAGTTATTAATTCATCAATGGTTTTTTGGTGGAGATGAAGGGATTTGAACCCTCGACCCCCGCGTTGCGAACGCGATGCTCTCCCGCTGAGCTACATCCCCATGTATCCCCTCTGAATAACATTTTAGCGTGAATCTGTCAACTGTCGGTCCGACAAATTGTCGCCCCCATAAATCGGTGTGGATGAATTAAGCGAGAATGAGTTTTCTTCTTGGGGAGCGATTTCGGAAAGAGAATCTCCCGTCAGATTAACAGACGGGAGATTGTGGGTTTTTATCGAGCGTTAAACCTCTTCAACCTGTATCGCTTCTTCCGGGCAGACGGAAACGCAGGATTCACATCCCAGGCATTCATCAGGGTTGACAACTGTTGTCTTTGAATCGTTTACCGCCAAAACGTCTGCTGGGCAAACATCGACACACTCACCGCACTGCTTGCATTTTTCATCACTGATCTTGGGTAGGAACATAAAACACCTTCCGAGTTGAAAAATTATTTTATCGATTCAGTTTCACCGGATCGAAATCCAGCGAAACCCAACTTCAACTATAAGTAATTAACACACTGTGTTAATATGGTCAATTCAAGGTCTTGCACAGATTTGCAGTTAAACCGGTACCTCTCAATCCGATCAAGAGGCTTCAATGGGACAGACAAAAGACGAACTCTATTTAATTGATGGAAGCGCATACATCTTCAGGGCTTACCACGCAATGGGCGGTCTCTCAAATTCAAAAGGATTTCCCACTGGAGCTATCTTCGGTTTCACGAACATGATCATGAAGACTCTGAAAGACAAGAGTCCAAACAGGATCGCAGTCATATTCGATGCGCCTGGCCCCACTTTTCGGCATGACAGATACCCCCTGTACAAGGCCAACAGACCGGAAGCCCCCCAGGATTTGGTTCTTCAAATCCCCAAGATAATAGAGCTTGTGGAAGCGTACAGATTGCCCCTGTTGAGCGTTGTCGGATTTGAAGCCGATGACATTATAGCTACTCTGGCCAAACAGGCTGTTTCGTCCAACTGGCGGGTGATAATAGTCTCGGCTGATAAAGATCTGACTCAGTTGGTCTGCGACGATGTTACGATGTGGGACCCACAGAAAGACGCCCTATACGACTCCAATGGAGTTAAAGATAAATTCGGCGTTCTACCCGAACAAATGCTCGATTACCTCTCTTTAGTGGGCGATTCTTCGGATAACATTCCCGGTGTAAGGGGTATCGGTCCCAAAACCGCTACGAGTCTAATTGAACAGTTTGGATCACTCCAGAAGATCTACGATAACCTGGACAATATAACCAAGCCCAAACTTCGTGATTCGCTTGAACTGAACCGTGAAAACGCCTTTCTGAGCAGAGAACTGGCGACTCTGTCCTCCGACGTCCCTCTGGATCTTGACATAACCGATTTTGAAATTCGAGAACCGGACAACGAGAAACTGAGGCAGATATTTCGTGAGTACGAGTTTAAGCGTTTGCTGGATGATCTGCCGGCGGTGAAGAATCTCGATTTCTCCAAATACAGGGTTGTCCAGTCCATGGATGAATTAGAATTGGTTACGACAGATCTTGTGGCCAAAGGTTATTTCGCTGTTGATGTTGAGACCACTTCTCTGTCTGCCGTAAGAGCCGAGCTTGTGGGGATTTCTGTTTGCTCCAAAGAAGGTGAAGCGCTTTACATCCCAGTTGGGCATATCCACGGACCACAACTGTCGAAGAAGGAAGTGTTGCTTCGACTAAAGTCAATTCTGGAAAACCCGGATGTAAAAAAGATAGGACAGAACATCAAATACGATTTGATAGTGTTCAAGAGGGAAGGGGTAGACATCAATGGGATAGCTTGTGACACAATGCTAGCCTCGTATTTGCTGGATCCCTCGAGACGCGGCCACTCGCTTGATGATCTTGCTGAAATTTACCTGGAACACAAGATGATTCCGATCACCTCCCTGATCGGGTCCGGCAAGAAACAGACGTCATTTGCCGAGGTTGAGATTCCAGAGGCTGGGGAATATTCCTGCGAAGACGCCGATGTTACGTTCAGGGTGGCGTCGCTAATGATCCCGAGGCTCAAGGAAGTGGGACTAGATGATCTGTTCAGAAATGTAGAGTTACCTTTAATTTCAGTTCTCGCAGATATGGAAATAGCTGGAGTGAAGATAGATTCAGCGTATTTGAGGCAATTGTCTGTTGAATTCGGAGAAAGTCTCAGAGCCTTAGAATCCCAAATATATGAACTGGCAGACGAGGAATTCAACATCAATTCGACCCAGCAGGTTGGAGAGATCCTTTTCAACAAACTGGGCCTTAAAGGGACCAAGAAAACCAAGACAGGTCTGTCAACATCGCTGGCTGTGCTTGAGGAGTTGGCCCTAGAGCACGATTTGCCAAGAAGAATACTGGAATACCGTTCCGTTTTTAAACTCAAGTCTACCTATGCGGATTCCCTTGTAAACCTCGTCAATCCCGAAACAGGCCGTATACATACTTCCTACAATCAGGCCGTTGCTGCGACAGGAAGGCTTTCCTCCTCGGACCCGAACTTGCAGAATATCCCGATTCGAAGCGCAGAAGGGCGAAAAATCCGCAGGGCTTTTATTCCCGCTGAAAATCACCTTTTCGTCGCTGCTGATTATTCCCAGATTGAATTGCGCATAATGGCCCATTTGTCCCAGGACCCCAGATTACTGGAAGCATTCGCGTCAGGAGAGGATATCCACTCAATAACCGCTGCGAGTGTGTTTGGTCTTCATCCCTCATTCGTGACACCTGAAATGCGGCGGAAAGCTAAAGCGATCAACTTTGGGATTATCTATGGCATGGGAGCGTTCAAGTTATCCAACCAGATTGGTGTAAGCATGAAGATGGCGAAACAATATCTCGAAGAGTACTACAGGACTTATGCCGGCGTTAAGAAATATATGGAAGAAGTTCCAGACCAGGCTGCGAAGGTTGGATATGTAACCACCATTCTCGGCAGGAAAAGATACTTACCCGATCTGACAAATCCAAACAAGATGGCTCAACAGGCCGCTAGGCGAATAGCTATAAACTCTACTATGCAAGGGAGCGCCGCGGACTTGATGAAAGTTGCGATGATAAATGTTCACAAGAAGCTGGAACAAGAGAAACTACCGGCTAAACTTATTCTTCAGGTTCATGACGAATTGGTTTTGGAGGTCCAGGAAGACAACGTGGAATCTGCTGAAGAACTACTCAGGGATGAGATGGAAAACGCTTTCAAACTCTCCGTGCCTCTTCTTGTAGATGTCGCTACAGGTAAGAATTGGGATGAAGCCCATTAGTTTCTTGGCATGTTAAGGAAAAGGCGCATCCTGAATAACTAATAAATGATCTATTACTTCGAGTGTAAACGTCAGGGGACATTATGGACACCACTGTGGACGCGTGGATACTAACAATAGGAAACGAAATAATTAACGGTGTGATAGCCGACACAAACAGGGAGACCATATCCAGGGAACTCAGGTCAGTAGGTATCTCCGTTAGGGGGATGTCTTCCGTTGGAGATCACATTCCCTCAATGATTGATGAAATTGACCGGGCTATGAAAACTGCAAAAGTGGTTATAGTTTCTGGCGGGTTGGGACCAACCGAAGACGACAAGACTTCAGAAGCCATAGCCAAATTTCTTGGAGTTGAGTTGATTCTTGACGTGACTCAACTTGATAGGATCAAAGCGCGTTTTCAGCAATGGGGCCGCCTGATGTCCGATAGTAACAGGAAGCAGGCGTTTTTTCCGGAAGGCTCGGAACCTATCCCCAATGATCATGGAACTGCGCCAGGATTTATGATCGAGCGATACAATTCAATAGCGATGTTTTTTCCAGGGGTTCCTCGCGAACTGATAAAAATGCTGAGAGAGCAGGGTATGTCACGCATTTTCAGGAAATTCGGCCAGCCACAAAGTGTTTTTCGTTCGCAAACAGTCATAGTGTATGGGCTATCTGAGTCGAGGCTGGGTGAAATATTACAGGATGTGGCGATTGACGAGTCAGGTTTTCATTTGGCGTTTTTACCAAGATTTCCATTCATAAGATTGAGGCTGGATGCTTCGGGAGATTCAACCGAGGCTGTGGAACACTCGATAGCGAAGAAACTGGAAATTATATGCGGCCGGATCAGTGAGAACGTCATTTCAACAAAAGGAGAGAGCCTTGAGCAGGTTACTCTGGATTTGTTGGAAAAACGTAATTGGACGATTGGGTTAGGGGAGTCTATCACTGGCGGGATGATTGGGGAAATGATCACGCGTGTTCCCGGGTCCTCAAAGGTATTTATGGGCGCTGTGGTAAGTTATTCCAACGAAATGAAAGAAAACCTGCTCAAAGTGAAGAAAGAAACACTTGTGAATTACGGGGCCGTTTCACATCAGTGCGCCCAGGAAATGGCTGTTGGAGCGCAACGGGCCACTGGCGCGGATATTGGACTGTCTGTCACGGGTATCGCCGGTCCAGACGGAGGAACCGCCCAGAAACCAGTCGGCACATTTTATGTGGGTCTTGCTTCCGGAGATTCTGTTATCAGTAGGGGTTTTTTGCTTCCCGGGCATCGCGAGTGGGTAAAGACGCTTGCAGCCACACAGGCTCTAGATACGCTCAGAAGGTGGTTAAGTGGTGTCAGGCTCCATGGTAATGAAGCCTGACAAGAGTTTGGTTACCTTTAGAAAAGACTATTCTTCAAATTTGTAAACGCTTTTGTTGTCTTTGTCGAACTCAAGCTTGGCACGCAGGTATTTTGCGTTATACCCTGCGTTCTTGAGCACAGTGTAGGCCATTTCAGCCCGAGCGCCGGTGCCACAGTGCAGCAAAATTTCCTTGTCTTTCGGAAGTTCCGACAGCCTGGCTTCCAGGTCATCAAGAGGAATATTTTTTGTATTGGGTAGGACGCCGTCCTTAATTTCATTAGCGCCACGAACATCCAGGATAATGATGTTAGGAGAGGGGTTTGCGAGTTCACGGGTGAAAACCGCCAGTTCGATCTCTCCCGGGAACAATTTACGAACGTAGGCTATTTTCGTGTCCGCAGGACCTGTCGCTAATGTTTTTCCGGCGGTTTGCCATCCGTCAAAGCCTTCCGAAAGGATGCTTACCTGTGTGTAGCCCCATCCTGCTACTGTCTTGAACGCTGCTTTGGCCGCCTCATCCGCTCCCTTTTGATCGTAAATAATTATTGGCGCTGCCTTAAAAGTGGGGAATTGGCTCTTGATTGAATCCAATCCGTCTTTTGGAACGGCTACAGCCTTGGGAATGTGACCTTTAGAAATGGCGTCCGGTGATCTAAGATCCAACAAGATATATGGCATGGCCATTTTGTCGAGTTCATCAATCCCGGCGATGTTTGACACAACATAGTTTCCGGCTTTTTTCCATGCGGGAAGTCCAGCGTGATAAACTTTAACATTCTTGAAACCGAGTTTTTCCGCCTTCCTGGCGGCTAAAGGACTGAGAACTCAGGAGAGTCCGGCGCAATAATAGATTTGCGTGGTTTCCTTATCCTTCAGAAGCTTGTCAGCGAGTTTGTCAAAAGCGCCAAACGGCATTGAAACAGCCGTAGGGATATGCCCGTCGTTGTACATGTTGGGGGGTCTGCTATCGAGGAGGATGTAGTTTCCCTCTTTAGGGCCTTTTGCTACCAACTTTTCAACTTCCTCGGTTGACATAAGTTGATTTTCTGGAACATTGATCCCCTTCTTGACTTCGACCTCTTTAGCAAAGGTTTTGCCGTTTTTCTTAAAATAGGTGATCTTGATAGATTCCCCTTTGGGGATTTCAGCCATAGATGGCGCATTTTTCAAAACGGTTGAGTCGTCAAAAAGAACGACATCCATACCCTTGTCAATTTGAATCTGGATAGCGTTTGCCTTGACAGAAACATCTTTGAGCTTTCCAGCCAGAACATCAGCCTGCTTGTCATAATTATGGCATTTCAGGCAACTCTGGTCCGATTTTGAAGGAAGTTTTTCTTCGGCGTTAGCTGTGGGCAGCGCAATCCCTGCAATGAAAAAAGCGACGAAGGCCGCAAGACAAATAGGGAGAATAAATCTCCTGGGCATCATGCTCTCCTTTCTGGATAGTAATAGAAGGCTGAGAAAATCTCAGTTTTAGTTTTCATTTCAATTTTAGCGAGGGCTCATGGGTTATAAGATTTAATCGAGATATTTATATAATTAAATTCTAATTTGTTGTTGTTGAACTGTCAACCCAAATTCCGCCGATTTGAAAAAATAACCCGGTTTAATTCATCCTTGGAAACTGTTGGAACTCAGCTCAACAAGTCCGATACCCTTGCAATATCGGCAGCTAGCGTTTCGGCGTCCTGGTATGGGTGTCGGGCGCCTAGAGAGAATCGCAAGAGGATTTCGCTAATTGATTCATGAATGTAGGGATAAACCAACTTGAGATTTGCGATCTGATTAGGAAAAATAGCCAGCATATCGGAAGGTTTCAGAGTTGACGCCTTTTCAGGCGCACTATTGTTCAATTGACTGTAGGAGAGGTAATCTTTACCCACGACGAACGCCAGGACGGTTCCCATTTCGAAGATATCACGCGATATAAGATTGTCTCGTTCTTTATAGTCATAATCAAAATCGATCCATCGGTAACGGCCTGTGTCTCTTTCCACAAATATATGATCCGGCGTTATGTCACCATGAATTTCGCCCATTCTATGGAGGTCGCCTATTGCTTTGAACGCGTAGGCCAATCCAAGAAGAATTTCTTTTAAAACGGTGTTGTAGTAATCATAATGCTGAATTGACATAGATCTGATTACATTATCAAGGCTTGTTCCGGATATTCTGTCTATAATCCGCACGTTGTTGCCCGCAGCGTCCACGCAGTAAATTCCTTGCATAAAATCAGGGTTTCCCCTGACCTTGTCCAAGATTCGAGCTTCTTTTTCAGGATTTCTCAGGCAAGAAAACTTCAGGCCGTAGATTCGGCATTGGAACTCTTCCAGAAACGTCAACTTTATAATTTTTTTCTCGCCGGTTCTTAGGTCTATGCCGCTTTTCACCCAAGGTTTTGGTTCTCCTTCAAGTCCAAACTTCTTTTCTGTTTCTGTTCCCCTAACGAGGTACCCAACGTCGTCAAGGAGTAAGACATCCCCGTAATTCACGTCATAAAAATCGGTGGTATCTTCGAGAATGCGAAACACACGGCAGGACGAGTTCTCAGGGAGATATTGGGTCGCTACTTTGCACCAGTCGACAGTTTCATTCATATTCTCAATCCAGGCTTCAGGAAAAATCTAAAATTCCACAGCTAGTAGAATATGGTTATTGTGGATCAGAAATCAACGCTGGATTTTTGTTGAGGAATTGTTGTGTGAAGGGAAGGGGATCGGAAGTGGGACAATGGATGTCCCACTCCCAAATTGTGAAGCGTGACAATTATTCAGCCAGGATGGCTTTCAATTCCTTGTTGAACTCAGGCACTACCTTGAAAAGGTCACCGACTATTCCGAAGTCGGCCTTTGTAAAGATTGGAGCCTCAGTGTCCTTGTTTATGGCAACTATGACCTTTGATGATCCCATGCCTGCCAGGTGCTGTATCGAACCTGAAATTCCGCAAGCAATATATAAGTTGGGAGTAACGGTTTTGCCTGTTTGCCCCACCTGATCGGAATGCTTCCTCCAACCGGCGTCCACAGCAGCTCTAGATGCGCCTACGGTGGCTCTAGATCCGAAAATAGAGGCCATTTCTTCCAGTAGTGTGTAGTCCGATCCACCCATGCCTCTTCCGCCGGAAACTATTATTTCAGCTTCCGTAAGATCAACCTTGCCGCTTGTGTCAAGGTTAAGCTCTTTTGTTACGTATGTAGAGCGGCTTGTGTCCACACTAAAGGCGATCTTGGACAGACTACCGGCTTTTGGATTCTCTGCGGTTTCCAGAACATTTGGTCTGGCTGTTGCAATTTGCGGGGAACCAGTCGCTGAACATTCAGCAAAGCATTTGCCCGCGTACATCGGACGTTTGCCAATCAGGGTGGTACCTTCGAGTCTAAAAGAAATACAGTCCGCCATGACGGCCATGCCTAGCTTTGCGGCTGTCCTCGGAGCAAGGTCTTTGCCCTGCATAGTGTGGCTCATCAAGACTATTTCAGGTTTTGTTTCATTGACTAGATGGGACAGAGCCTGGGCGAAATATTCTGAATTATAGGTTTCCAGTTCAGCGGCTTCGGCAGTGTAAACAGTGTCCACACCATATTTGGCCAGATCGGAAGCGAAGGACTCCAGGCCCGGCCCTATAAGCGCCGCTCCCAGATCACCTCCCAACGCGTCGGCCAGTTTCCTGCCCTCACTCGCAAGCTCGAACGCCGATTTCTTAATCTTGCCCGCTTTAATTTCCGCATATATCAAAACTTTAGACATTTTATTAAAGCCTCCATATTATATAAGCCAACAGATGACTTGTTAGTGGTGGTTAAATTACCTTGGCCTCGGACCTCAGGGCCTGGACCACTGTCTTAGCCACGTCTTGCGGTTCCATGCCTTCAAATTTCTTTCCGGCCTGGCGAGCTGCGGGCATTGAAAAATTTGTAGTTGCAAGTTTTGCTTCAGTGGAAATGCCCAGATCAGAAAGAGTTTTCTTTTCGACTGGTTTTTTCTTGGCCTTCATGATGCCAGGCAAGGACGCGTATCTAGGCTCATTGAGGCCCTTTTGGGAAGTAACAACACAAGGCAGGGGAGATTCTACGGTTTCCTTGCCGCCTTCGATGTCTCTTTCACAAATGACGGACTTTTTATCAGCGGATACTTCAATTTTTGTTACTAATGTGATCTGGGGGATCTTTAGCAACTCAGCAAGCATAGCTCCTGTTTCGGCAAAGTCGTCATCTATAGCCCGATGACCGCAGAATATTATGTCACAATCAATATTGGCCGCTGCTGCTGCAAGGGTTTGGGCCATTACAAAAGGATCGGCGTTGTTGACGGCATCGTCGCAGACGTGGACTCCACGGTCGGCTCCCATAGCTAGCGCGGTACGAATGGCTTCTACAAGTCTATCAGGCCCGACGCTGAGGATTACTACCTCTCCAGCTTTGAATTTTTCTTTGAGACGCAAAGCCTCTTCAACGCTGAACTCATCATAAGGATTGATGACATATTTGATGCCGTCCGTCACAATCCCCGATCCGTCAGCGTTAACCTTTATCTGTGTTTCTGTATCAGGGACCTGTTTAAGACATACCAGAGATTTCACTTGTTGCTCTCCTTTCAAATCGACTCGGATCAGACAAAGTCGTTCTGATTTCAAAGTATTACAGAGGCGATTAGCCTCAGGGCTTCTGAAAATCCATAGGACAAAAAAACGTATTAATTAGGTTGTCAGGCTTCGGGCGAGTCAAACTTCCTTGGACCTATAGAACTAATAATATTAGAGAAGAATGGTCAGGCGAGTCAAGAGAAATAGATCAAAGAATTGATTCAGGAGTCAATTCTTTGGTGTTTTCGCCCGTTAAGATGATGAATATTGTATGAGGATTTCCGATTGCAGACCATCTCGGGAGTCGAACGCGCTCAATCGAACCAGTTCAGTCGGTATCCCGTTTCAACGGGTCGGATGCTCCATCCTGGTCTCAGACAGGAACAGCAGGTTTAAAAAGCCTACTTGGATGGACCAACCTTCTTTTGAAGTTCCGAAATTTCATCCTGGATCCGTGTTCGGACATTTGGGGAAGGTTCTACCTTCAGCGCCATTTGATACCAGCGAAGCGCCTTGTCAAATTCGCCTTTTTGTCTCGATATGTGACCAAGGTGTTTAAGCGCCATTACGTTATTGGAATCCGTCGCAATCATCGCTCCCAGGTCATTTACGGCTTCGTCATATCTGCCCATTTGCTCGAGAATGTACGCTCGATTTCCCAATGCGTCGACCATCTTGGGATTCAGGGAGAGAATCCTGTCAAGATCCTGTAAAGCGCTTTCATGTTCGCCCATGTCAAAATATATGGCTGCCCGGTGAATAAGCGCATTTGTGTTTTTTGGATCTACGGTCAACACTTTGGTAAAGTCCTTTACAGAGCGGGAAAAGTCTCCAGCCAGTCTGAAAGCCATTCCCCGAGCCAGGTATCCACTAGCCAGTTCCGGATTAAGTTTTAGCGCCTTGTCGAAATCCCCTATGGCCCGATCGTATTTGCCCTTTATCATCCATACCTTACCGCGGTTGTAAAAAGCGGCCGGGTTCCTATTCCAGGCCTTAACCGCAGCGTCAAACAGAGTCAATGACTGATCATAGGCGCCTGAATTAGCCTTGATTATAGCCTGTCGAGTTAATTCCGATGATTTAGCCTCATCGGTGGTCCCAGAAGGACCCTGATTTTTCTTCGCCGCGTGAGCGGATCCTGTAACAAGGGCGAAGGCGATCAAACACGAAAAGAGGAATTTAAAATATTTCATGGTTCTTCACTGATTTGTTCTGGTAGTTAAGCCTGAGTTCCTGGTCAGGGCGGAAGCGGGGGGTGAAGACCCCTCTTTCAGAAAGAATGCGAAGAAATCCTTCGCATAACTGTCATCATATCTGTTCAATGTATAATTAGCCTGTTCAGGGGACAGCTTTGCCTTTCTGACCATGTTCCCAAAAATGTCTCTTATATAAAGGTTGGCCACGATGTTGTCAGGATTGGCGTCACCGTGAATTCCCCTTTCACATCCGGCCAAAACAAGGGCTTTGGCCATGTCTTTGCTCCCTATGTGATGTCCGATGGCAAAGACAAGATTGCCGTCATCCCTGATCCCAAAGGCGCTACGATGAGCTACGAACCATGCGTGTTTACCATCCAGGTCTTTTCCGCCGCCTCCCAGTAGGAATCCTAAACCTATCTCGGAATCTTCGAGTCTCCCTTTGCGGAGGACGGACTGAACAACCATTCCATCTTTAACGATAAGATGTCTAAGCTGGCGTGCGTCCTGAACCAGTTCGACCGGGATGTCCGGAGTCCATTCTCTTATATCTACGGATCCATCCTTATAGACAATTAAAGTGGCCATACCTGATAACATGGGATACATCGGTTTGCCCCTGAATATTGCCCCTGCTCCCTTGGAATGCCTTTGCATCCACATGGCGTTTGTTACAGCCAGTATTTTAGACCGCATATCCTGCTCAACTTCGGAATTACCCTTCGAAGCGGCCGGTTCCTGGGAGCCCACGTAGTAACGCATGGTGGTCATGCTCATGTCTATAACCATCATGTACACGACAGCGTTTGGGAAGTCGACGCTGGGACGGTAAAAGGTCTTGTAGACCAGTGGTCTACCACGACCATCGCGAGGAGACCCGGACGATTCCCAGACACCTTCACCCTGCAAGGCAGGAGATGTGTACAGTGGCTTGATATTGTCCAGCTTCAGCATGTCCAGTGGATCCCGAGCCAGCAATTTAAATTCCCCGCGTTCCGGCAAAGTTACAGTATCGTCGGCGACATTCTCATTCTTAATGTCGTTAACCGACCTGTCATCCACAGTCTGATCCTGAGATTGTTTCGCTTTTGTCTGCCCGGATGACGCCATTGGTCCGTGGGAACTTTTCTTCGCGAACAAAGTGTGTTGGTTTTTAAAGCCAATTTCAGCGAAGGCGAATGAAGCTGAAACAAAACAAATAAGCATGAGTGTTAATGCCGTAAATGCTTTTGGCAATTCTTAAACCCTCTTGATTTAATCTGTTAAATTTTAAATTCTCATTTGTAATTATTTGTTATGATGATAACCTAAATTGCAAAAAAATTCAATGTTAAAGCGGTGTAACTATCTATTTAATGAGCAGAAGGGGGCTGATTACGCACAAATTGGGGTAGGATCTTCTCACGGCCAGTGGTTCCTGGACATCAGTCATAAGAATTAGCCGGAAGTTGGACCTGTAAACTCTACTCCCAAATCCAGCCGTCAATTATCCTGCACCCCCCCGAGTTGGAATGCTGAGACTTGTCAGGTTTTTCACTGACCGATCTTGTTGATCAAGATCCATATTCAAGCAATGCTTTGGCCATTGTCTCTTTCGGAACAACTCCGAAGAACGATCCTTTAATTTCTCCGTCCCTAATTATGAAGACAGCCGGTATTTTTGTTATGCCAAATTTTCTGGCAATAAGGTTCTTGTCAGTATTGACTCTTCCGATTATGGCCTTTCCCCGCATATCTTTGGCGAGTTCTTGAAGAATGGGATCAAGCATACGACAGGGGAAGCACCAGTCCGCGTAAAAATCTATTAGAATGGGCCTTGTCTTGGACGCCTCAACGACCTCAGACTCAAAATTGTCATCGGTAAAGTGTCTAACGTCTGAGTTTTCAACTTTTGCTTTATCTTGCCCCTGCAGGACGTTGGCGATTCGACATCCTATTGGGCGCGCTGACCATATCAGAATCCCTCCTCCGATGACCAGAAAGATAACTGAGGAGATAATAATTACTCGAGTCTTGTTCATTAGGCCTCCGGTCTGTTAGTTGCAGACCTGAATTAATTCCGTTTTTGACTCGGCCGACCCTCAAGAGCCTTGAGACAGGCAATTCCAGGGAAGGTGAGGTATCATAACCTAAATTGTAATACAATTTCTCCAAAATGTTATAGCTTCGCGGTAATAATTCCAGATTCCCATAAAGCGGTTGTTATTACATTAATTCTATTGGGTCAATATCCAGGAAAACCTGGACGCCACTCCCTTCTAACAAGCCCTGATCAATAAGCATTTCGGCCATCTTACGCACAGCGGATCTGTCGGGGCTCTTGAGCATGATTTGCCATCTAAACTTCCCAATCAGTTTACGACGAGGGCAGGGCGCAGGGCCTAGTATCATGACCTTAGGAATATCGTCTTTAAGGGCTCTTGCCATTTGCGCAATCTTAAAGGCCTTGTCCTGAGTTTTGTTTTCGTTTGAACTTTGAGCCTTGATGAGTATCAAATGCCCGTAGGGCGGATAGCATAATTCCCTGCGCAATTCAGATTCCTGATGGAAAAATTCTTCATAATTGTGTCTGGCCGACAATCGTATAACTTCGTGATCGGTCACAAAAGTCTGAAGAATTACTTTACCGGGGTCGAGATCACGCCCAGTCCTTCCCGCAACCTGCGTTAGAAGCTGAAAAGTTTTTTCTGACGCCCTAAAATCGGGAAAATTAAGAGAAGCGTCCCCAAAAAGTATACCAACGAGGGATATTCCCGGAAAGTCATGTCCTTTCACAATCATCTGAGTGCCAATAAGCACATCGATTTCTCGATTTCTAAAACGGTTAAGGATGTCTTCTAACTGGTTCTTCTTGCCCGTTGAATCTTTGTCGAATCTTTCTATTCGTACTTCAGGGAAAAGCTTGATCAACTCTTCTTCTACTTTCTGAGTGCCGATCCCCGAGAAATAGAGCTTTGAACCGTTACACTTGGGGCACAAGGGTGGGGCGGTTTGTGAAAAACCACACAAATGACAGCGAAGGTCCTGCGCTTTCTTATGGTGGATCAGGCTTATGTCACAGTTCGGACATCTGAATAGATGCCCGCATTCTTGACACTGGGCAAATGTGTCAAAACCACGTCGGTTAAGAAAAAGGACTACTTGAGATTGTCTTTCCAGAGAGTCTCTAATCTCCGTCAAGAGCGGCTGCGTGAGAAAGTTCTTGGATGTTTGTCGACCTTTGCCGCTGCCGCCTTTGAGATCGACGACCTGCACCGATGGTAGGGGACCACCATGATATCGTGACGGCAAATCTAGTCTTCTAATCTTGCCTCTTGTCGCGTTCTCAAAGGTTTCAAATGACGGCGTGGCGCTTCCCAATACAACGCAAATTCCTTGCAGCTTGGCTCGAACCAGGGCTAAATCCCTCGCGTTATATGGACAGCTCTCCTCTTGTTTGTAAGAAGTGTCATGCTCTTCATCTACAATAATTATTCCAAGATTCGGAATTGGAGTAAAAATCCCCGAGCGGGTCGCCACAACCACTCTGGCCTCTCCGCTCATTATTCGTCGCCATTCCAAAGCTCTTTGAGCGTCGGTGATTCCACTATGAAACAGGGATATGTTCCGTCCGAACCTTTTCAGAATTCGATCTGCCGACTGAGGAGTCAGGGCGATTTCCGGCACCAGAGTCAGAGCCCTCATGCCTTTCTGAAGCGTTTGCTCAATGCTTCTAAGATAAACTTCTGTTTTTCCGGAACCGGTAACGCCGAACAGCAAATGTGGCGAATAGCCTCCTGTATTTATGGATTCAATTATTGAGGCGCAGGCCAGCGCCTGGTCTGATGTGAGTTCACCGGGGTAGTCTGGCGAAAAATCTGCATTGCTGTCAGGCTCGTCTTGGCCTAATTCTACATTGAGCCTGCTCAGCTTTATCGTCGCGATGTGTTCTTCCTTCTCCACCAGGCCCAATCTGAGCGCTTGAAGAACGTTTCGCTTCCCGATTTTAGCGACAAGTTTCTTGTACGAAACCGAATCCGACCTGAATGGCTTGGAAAGAACCAATTGACCGTCCGGGAGTGTCAAACCTCCTAGCCACTCTTTGCCTGCCCTGGAAAACTTGACCCACGGTTCGGAGCGTCTTTCAAACCCTACGGGAATGGCTGTTTTTAATACCAGACCGGTGGGAGTCATATAGTATCTGGAAACCCATGTGATGAAATCCCACCAATCCTCATCGAAACAAGGTTCCTCGTTTGGAATGTCATGAAGTTCCTTCAGCTCTATATCGATTGGGTTCCCTGGATTGATCCCGACAATGAAGCCCGCACGAATCTTTTTGCCAAAAGGCGCAAGAACACGTCTTCCAAAACCAACCTTTTCCACCATGCGGTCTGGAACAATGTAAGTGTAGGGACCTTCAAGAGGCAGGGGGAAAGATATATTTACCAGCGTCTTTTCAGATAGGTGCATGCTAAGGAGTATTTTCCCTCATGAAAGTGTCCTGTGAGAAACCAGATGGGGTAATACGCCGCGAATTGTGTGTTGTTTGCGTTGTCATGAGTCCGCCGGGCAGGGACAGATTTCCCTGCGGCCACAGTTTGGGCATTGGCCTCCCATCCATATGTAATCGAAGTAGTTTACGAAAGGTTCGGTAGATTCCTGGTCTTCAAAAAGGAACCCTACTTCGAAATTTCTCTTGGCAGCGCTTTTAGCCCCAATACCCGCTCCTGTCAAATTTGGGCTTCCTGCGAGAGTCACTGCGCCATCCACGATGAAAATTTTTGCATGCATCCGGGGACACTGAAGAAATTCGACTCCTGCGCTGAGCCCGCCCTTTGTGTCGATCCTCTCGTAACGATCCCTGAAAGGTTTGGACGGTGACTCTGCGTGTATGATTCTAATGGACACACCTCGATTTATGAGAGAGGCCATCAAGTCCGGAAAGGTGATAAATCTGCCTTTGTATCTCAGAAAGGTCATTTTGATGTTTGCCGTGGCTATCCATATGAAGCGTTCGGCGTTACAAAGATGAGTCTGAGAGAAACTTTCAAAAATGTCTCTATCCCATAAGATTTTCATCCTTGTTGGTGGGACCTCAGTCAAAATTATGGACAAACATGGCTACTGACTCGGGTCGTTACGAAACGCTTTAGCCCAGGCCCCTCTGCTCTCGAGGTCCTTATCAAGCTCGAGATTAGGTCTTGCGACGGCCATCAATTCAGATCCATCCGCTTCAAGGACCAGACGCCACAAAGTGACTAAGCCCTTTTCAGCCAGAGAGCGCATGACCTGTTGGATCATGAGGTACTCTTCCGAATCCGACTGGCTTGAGGGGTCGATCAGAATGCCTCGAATAGTCACCCATCCTGGATTGTTAACCCGGTCAAGTATTTTCTTTTCAATTTCTGATTCCACTTGGTCTCCTCTCGGCGTTTCGCTATATGATTCACTAGGAGAATCGGCCGCCGGTTCGAATGCTATAGCATGACTCACCAAAATCCAGCTTATAGTTTTTACGCAATGTCCGGCTCCTTTTTGGCGCCTAAGCATACCATGGTCGCCCTTTTAAGACATTGATTGACCCTGAGCCCAATCCGGCTGTATAAAACGAGTCTAATCACAACAATCATTACATGAGGCCCTGAGGTCACAATGTTACGCGCTGCCGTGATCACAGCTGGAGGTATTGGAGCCAGGATGGGATCCGAGATCCCGAAACAGTATCTTCTTCTGGGCGGACTGCCCATTCTTGTAAGAACTTTGAGAATTTTTCAAGAACATCCCGATGTGGACTTCATAATCCTAACCACTCCGGCGGACCAAATTGAATTCTGTCAGTCAGAAATAGTTAAGGCCAACAACTTGTCCAAGGTCATCGAAATCACGCGAGGGGGGCGCACGAGACAAGAGTCGGTGCTTAACGGTTTGAGAATGGCTTCACATAGCGATCTGTGTCTAATACACGACGCTGTTCGACCTTTGGTCAACCCTCACATAATCTCCCAATCCTTTGAGAAGGCTTATTCTTACGGCGCTGCGATAGCAGCCTGCGAAGTTACGGATACCGTTAAAACAGCAGATGACTTTATAGTAGGAACAATGCCGAGAGAAAATTTGTGGCTTGCGCACACTCCTCAGACGTTTCAGACGTCACTGATAATTGAGGCTCACGAAAAAGCCCTTTCGGATGGATTCATCGGCACTGACGATTCGTCGTTGGTTGAACGGATGGGATTAAAGATCGCAATTGTGCCAGATAGCAAATACAATATTAAAATAACCAGTCCCCAGGACCTCATAGTTGCTGAAAAACTTCTTGGTCTTTAGAAATTTTTATTCAACTATGGCCAAACATTTGGTGCTCCAATATTAGTTTCGAGACAAAGCTTGGTTGAATCGTCGGTGATTTGGATTGGATATTTTCCTGTAAAACAGGCAGTACAGAAATCTTTAGCCTGAATTGGCATGGCTCGTAACATACCCTCGAGGCTCAGATAAGCCAAAGAATCAGCTTCTATAAAGTCACAGATCTGCTGAACCGATTTAGAACACGCAATTAGTTCGCCTTTACTCGAAAAATCAATGCCGAAGAAACAGGGGAAACGGATCGGAGGACAACTGATTCTCATGTGGATTTCTCTGGCGCCGGCCTCCCTCAGGGCCCTTGTGCGAAGTTTACTGGTAGTGCCACGCACAATTGAATCATCAACTACAACGACGCTCCTGTCTTTGAGTATTTCACGTACAGGGTTTAATTTTAGTCTTACCCCGAGGTTTCTGATTGCAGGTGATGGTTGGATGAAAGTGCGGCCTACATAATGGTTTCGGATGACGCCATATTCGAACGGCAGACCACTCCCCTGAGAATAACCGAGGGCCGCGTAATTACCTGAAGCCGGCATGGGAGCGACAAAGTCCGCTTGCGGCACGGGGCTCTCAAGAGCTACCTGAACACCAAGAGATTTCCTGATTTGATAGACACCATGTCCAAAGATCGAGGAGTCGGGTCTGGAAAAATAGATGTATTCAAAGATACACATCGCCAGGTTTTTCCGTTGGGGCACCTTTAACGAACGCAAACCATTCTTGTCGGCTATTACTATTTCTCCAGGTTCTACGTCTCTGACGTAGTCAGCTTCAATGATATCCAGAGCGCACGTTTCAGACGCAAATACTATGGCGTCACCTTTACGTCCAATACACAGTGGTCTGAAGCCAAAAGGATCACGAGCGGCGTATATACCCTCGGAACTCAGGAAAACCAGGGACCATGCTCCCTTAAGTTCGTGAAAAACCTTGAGCAGTCTTTCTTCCAGAGACCCTTTCTTGTGCAAAATGAGATGGGCTATCAATTCTGAATCTGTCGAGGTCTGAAATATTGCCCCGGCCGATTCAAGTTTACGCCTCAACTTGGCTATGTTAACAATATTCCCATTGTGTCCCAGAGCAAAGAAACGGTCGATCTGTTCGACCAGAAAAGGTTGGGCGTTTCTTAGCATCGAACTGCCGGTAGTAGAGTATCGGACATGGCCGATACCCATGTGCCCCTTCAGGTCTTCAAGGGTACCATCCTTGAAAACATCTGGGACCAATCCCATTCCTTTTTGCGAAGAAACGGTGGCTCCATCCGAAACTATGATTCCGGCCGATTCCTGACCCCTGTGTTGTAAAGCGTACAAACCGAGATAAATGTGTTTGGCGGGATCATCAACCCCATATATACCAAATATACCGCATGCCTCTTTTTTGGAGGGCGTGTCAAACATGAATAAAACTCCCGAGAGATCATAACCATATCCAAACGTTCCAAGCGTAAAGTTACAGCAGCTTTGCGGAACCGTCAACCGCGGACTCAACTCCGTGGACTCAATCGCTTTAAGGCCAATGAACTCACCGCACGCAATAAGAGGCCTTAGTTGGTCGTAAGGCCTCTCTCACGCATCATATCAATTTTCCTAGGGGAAAACCCAACAATGCTATTGAGTTGGGAATCTGGTCACGAAATTCTAAATAGGCTCTCTGGCAAAATTCAGCTCATTGAACTGGCGGAGCCATAGGAGCGCCACTGTTGAATGAATTCCAACCAGAACGAGGATCTTGTCCCTGTGGAATCTCCACAGGACGTGGCATCGCTATAGATGTCCCCGAGCCTTGAGTAGCAGCGGACTGTGGAGCTTGAATCTGCTTCTTGGCTCCGGCCTGTTTAGGCTGGGATTGGCCGCGTCGAACTCTGGTCTGTCTTCCCGATACAGCCTGTTCGTCCAGGTTTTCTCCTTGGGGGGGGTAATACTGAACCGTTGTGCCATCAGGGGTTTGAGTAGTAATTCGCACTGCTCCCGCCGGCAAATTGTCATCGAACATAGGAGGCTGCTGGGACTGTGAATACTGGCCCGGACGCAACTGGCCCTGGCCTGTCTGGGCCAAAGGAGCCTGAGTTGGTTGAGGCGCCTGCTGAGCGGGTGGAGCGGAATAGCTGACAGGAGGCGGCCCCTGTGGCGCAGATTGGGGTTGTTGATAATTTTGCCAGTCAGAGTATACGCCTTGCTGACTATAATTTGGATAAGCGGGGGGAGGGCTGGCGTTCCCAGGGGCCCCATATCCTTGTGGCGCACCGTAACCAGGAGCTGGTTGAGCGTAAGGACTAGCTCCCTGTTGATATCCTGGTTGAGACTCAGGAGCTGCCGGCTGGCCCTGAAATTGCTGATAGTTGAATTGGTTCGAACCGCCTCCACCCCAAACACCAAGACCTCCAGGACCCAACACCGAATCCAGAATTCCTTGAGCAAAGCACAAGGCTGGCGTTAGTAATACGAATGTTAGGATCAAAGCTATTTTTGGCATTTCATTTCTCCTGACGCTATGTCAACGGTTCAAAAATGTTATCTCAATATTCAAGATAATACACTTACCCATCAATATAAATATTTTACAATATTACAACCATTCTGTCAACGCGGGTTGTTAGGTTCGGGTTGCAACTCCAAGCTATCACCTGTAAAAAGTCGAGTTCAACAGCTCATAACAGATAATTAATTATGCGCTTCTGTCAGCTATTCTATTAAAGTTTGATCAGCTCGTATTTTCTGGACCCGAGACCAATCTTCTCCGCATATTCCAGTTGATGGCGCCAGTCTATGGCAGGGAACAGGGCTTTGAATTTGTCTGTTCCAGGCTCCAATGCCTTTTCCAATGCTGACAATGGATTACCCGGGGCTTGGTTAACCAGATCCGCTGCCGCCTGGTCGATCGCGACCGGATCCAACGATGCGAGAATTCCGATTCCCGGCACAATCGCTCTGTCGGAAAAAGGTGTGCAATCACACAAAGGGGAGACATCAGTTACAAAGGACATGAAAATGGCCTTCCCCTGCTTTTGACTTAAAACAGCCTTTGCGTATTCGACCATTTTTTCCATAAAAGTCGGAATGGATTCGTTCCACTGGATTGAAATAGCTCCTTGACGACAGGTCAAAATGCATTCGGCGCAACCTACGCATCGCTCGGGGTCAATATGCGCCTTGCGGGCGCTCTTTTCGCCAGACAGGGTTATCGCCCGTCCACGGCACCAGACTTCACATTCGCCGCAACCGACACACTTTTTTAAATTCACTTTCGGGGAAATATTTGAATGTTGATCCAATTTACCTTTCCTCGATGCGCAACCCATCCCTACGTTCTTGATAGTTCCACCGAATCCCGAAAGTTCATGGCCCTTGAAGTGAGTCATTACAACCAATCCGTCGGCATAGTGAATGTCGGCTCCTACATGCGCTTGTTCAATATGAGCGCCTCCAAGATCAACGGTAACGTCGCTATTTCCACGAAGCCCATCGGCTATGATCACTGGCGCTCCTGTCACCTCCCGTGTGAAACCATTGTCATATGCGGTACAGAGGTGAGACCACGCTTCAATACGAGATCCAACGTACAATGTGTTTGTATCGGTTAAAAAAGGCTTGGCCCCTAAATCCTTCAGCGTGTCAACTACACGACGCACAAACTGAGGCCTGATATGAGCCGTGTTTCCGGCCTCTCCAAAATGAATTTTAATGGCTACAAGGTCCTTGGATTTGAAAATTTCGCCTGGCGCCAGAGAATTGAACAGATCTGTGACTTTGGCTGGGACACTTTTCTTCCATGACGCTGACAGATCTATCATATAAACTTGTGAAGTCATTTCCAGTCTCCTTAAAGAATAAACTTGATTTCAGAGATTCTTCATGGATAAGAATCGTTAATCATTTTGGACCGATCAACGAAATGATAGCACATAGTAAAAGCGAAAGTAGCGGTCGAAGTAATAATTCCCATCGGTAAATTTTGGTCGCCTGACGACCAAAGATAATTGCAAGGTTACGATTGTCACCCGGAAAAACCCAATCGGAGCGCCTCAAATGACTTCAGTATGGACAAAAAAGAGGTCGCAAAAAAGCGGCAAAGCCCCCGGAACTCTGGTTCATGTTGGAGACGTCCACTCACAAAAGACCAGAATCGAGTGTGTAATTTATTCTCCGACAGAAATTCAGCAAGTCGAAGTTCAAGGGGATATTAGGAGTTTTTTTGCCTCCCATCCACCAAGCGCTTCTTACTCGATGTGGTTGAATGTAGAAGGCCTCCATGATGTTGAAATGATAAATCAGATCGGTTCGGTATTCGGAATCGGTAACCTGGCTCTAGAAGACATAGTTGATACCAGTCACAGACCCAAATTGGAGGAATTTTCCGATCACATTTTTATAATAATTCGAGCGCTGGGCATACACCAGACCACACTGCGACTTTTTCCTGAACAAATCTCGCTTGTACCTGGGCGCCAATTTTTTAATCACATTCCGGGAGCGGAGCGATCTCTTGTTCCAACCGATCAAAAAGAGGATGGAACTCTCCACTAGTCGGATAAGAAACAGCGGAGTGGATTATCTGTTGTATAGCGTGGTCGATTTGATCGTAGACAACTACTTCGATATCCTGGAAAATATAGCTGAGAGAATGGAGATTATCGAGCATGTGGTGGTGAAAGGGCCCTCGACCTCCACCCTTGAATCTATCCACCAGTTGAAAACGGATTTGCTGTTTCTTAGAAAATCCGTTTGGCCGTTAAGAGAAATATCAAATCGAATGATCGCCGGTGACATGTCTTATGTCAAAGATTCAACCAAACCCTATCTCAGGGACGTCCTGGATCACGCCATTCATGCGGTAGACACCGTGGAGACTTTCAGAGACATCATATCCGGAATGCTGGACATCTATTTGTCGGCTGTAAGTAATCGTCTGAATGAGACGATGAAAGTCCTGACTATTATCGCTACCATATTTATTCCTCTGACGTTCCTATGCGGTTGGTACGGCATGAATTTCAAGTACATGCCGGAACTCGATTGGACGTATGGATATCCAATGGTAATTGCCATAGCCTCTTTTACGGCAATCACCATGCTAATAGCTTTTAGACGCAAAAAGTGGATTTGAGATTTGAAAAATTACCTGAAAAATATCTGGCTGCCCTGAAACCGATGAGAATTTAAGCCTTTTTGTCGCATCACAACAAGATCGGGTCCGATGTGAGTAAAAGCGTCATAATTTCAGTTTATTGGATTGGGGATTCGTTGGGCTAAGAACGCCGAATCTTGACATTTTCCTAACAAAAGTATACAACGCCGGTCAAATATCACGAAAGCCCCCAGGAGAAACTCCCAGGTGTCGGAACCTTCGTCGAAGTCAGAAAAACTCTCTCCCTCTTCTTTAATAGATGTTCGCCTCAAAAAACTTGAAGAACTGGAAGAATCTGGTATCCAACCTTACGCCATTGGATTTACCCCTGATGTGTATTCATCTGAACTCAAGGAAAAATACTCGGAAATTGATGAATCGGCAGAGATCAGTGATACCTTGGGCTTGGCCGGACGCATCATGGCCATTCGCAATTTAGGAAAAGCCGCATTTATGCGCATTCAAGATGTGACAGGTGATTTCCAGATCTATTTAGGCAGGGATATTATAGGCGTTGAGGAATATAAGCAGGCAAAGAAACTTGATATAGGAGACATTATAGGTGTCACAGGTTCGCCTTTCAAAACCAAGACCGGCGAACTAAGCCTGGTGGTAAAACGGTTAATTCTTTTGACCAAGTCACTCAGGCCGCTTCCGGAAAAATGGCACGGCCTGTCTGATGTTGAGACCAGATACAGGCAACGATATCTCGACCTGATGGTAAACAAGTCATCTCGAGACATAGTTTTTACTCGTAGTCGGGTGATTTCCTATCTTAGGAACTTCTTGACTAAACGAGGGTTTCTCGAAGTTGAAACCCCTATGATGCAGACAATTCCAGGAGGGGCGACCGCGCGTCCATTTGAAACCTTTCATCATGCGCTAAATCGTCGACTTTATCTGAGAATAGCCCCTGAACTCTATTTGAAGAGGCTTCTGGTGGGCGGTTTTGATAAGGTGTTTGAAATCAACAGGAATTTCCGGAATGAGGGAATTTCAACCCAGCACAACCCCGAATTCACAATGCTGGAATTTTATCTTGCTTACAAGACCTACGAAGATCTCATGAACCTGACCGAAGAAATGCTTGCTGATTTAGCGCTGGACACATTCGGTTCTTACAAGTTCAACTATGGAGAACGCGAGGTCGACCTGACTCCTCCTTGGCCTCGGGTTACTGTCAAAGAGTCTCTGATTAAAAACGGCGTGCTGAGTCCCAATGAGATTGAGGATCGTAATGCGGTTTTCATCAAGGCCGTTGAGATGGGAATATCGGTAAACAAAGAGGATTCTTATGGAAAGCTCCTCATGGCCATTTTTGATGAAGTTGTAGAATCTACTCTCTGGGGGCCGGTATTTGTGCATCGATACCCGGTGGACGTTTCACCTCTTGCCAGGCGAAATGAAGATGATCCTACGGTAACTGACAGGTTTGAACTCTATATATGTGGTCGAGAAATGGCTAACGCATTCACTGAGTTGACTGATCCGGTCGATCAGAGAAACCGGTTTGAAGAACAGGTCAGAGCACGCCAGGCGGGTGATGAAGAAGCCCACTTTCTTGATGAAGATTTTCTGCGCGCTCTGGAATACGGCATGCCGCCTGCGGCAGGTGAGGGTCTGGGGATTGACCGTCTAGTAATGTTGTTGACTAATGCTCAGTCTATTAGAGAGGTTATACTGTTTCCCCACATGAGACCTGAAAAAGGGCTTGAATGAAGCTGCCATTAGAGTTGAGGGTAGGCCTTCGTTACTTAAGGGCCAAACGCAAACAAGCTTTCGTCTCAGTTATCAGCGCATTTGGCGTGCTTGGGGTCATGTTGGGTGTCATGACCCTTATAATAGTTCTGGGTGTAATGAATGGATTTGAACGGGATCTAAAAGACAAAATTCTTGGTACTGTTTCCCATATAGTCGTCATGAACAATTCAACACGCTCCATCACCGACTGGGCCCAGGTGATGGATAGAATCAAACTCATAGATGGAATTAACGCCGTAACTCCGTACATTTATGGTCAGGCAATGCTTTCATCAAGAGGTAGGGTAAGAGGAGTTATTGTCAGGGGAATTGATCCAAAATCAGCCCCTCAGGTCATCTCGATCTCGAAGTATATGGAAAAGGGGTCGCTCAAAGATCTAGGGCTTGCGAATGGAGACATCAACGGAGTGATAATTGGTAAAGAGCTTGCAACCTCCAATTCTCTCAGGGTTGGAGATTCCGTTCAACTAATATCACCACAGGGCAAAAGGACTCCGATAGGCGCCATCCCTAGAGTGCAAAACTTTAGAGTCGTTGGAATTTTCAAGTCAGGAATGTACGAGTTCGATTCCAACCTGGTCTATATGGACCTGGCTGAAGCTCAAAAATTTTTCGAAATGGGTTCAGGCGTCACTGGAATTGAGGTTAACCTCAAAAACATTTATGACGCTCCCAAAATAGCCTCCAGGATTGAGTCTGTCCTTGGCGCTCCTTACTGGACCAGAACGTGGAGAGACATGTACAGGAATTTATTCAGCGCCTTGAAGCTGGAAAAAATCGCCATGTTTATCATTCTTACCTTTATTGTTCTGGTCGCAGCGTTCAACATTATTATTTCCCTGATAATGTTGGTGATGGAAAAGAGTCGAGATATAGCCGTATTAAAATCACTCGGAGCTACGTCAGATCGCATTATGCGTATATTTGTCGTTCAGGGTATGATAGTAGGGGCTACTGGAACACTTCTGGGAGCAATCGCCGGCCTCGGCGGCGGGGCTTTGCTGGCAAAATATCCATTTATCGAACTACCTGAGGAAATTTACACTATCTCCACGCTCCCCATAGCAATATCAACCTCGGATGTCCTTACCATTTGCATCGTGGCCTTGACGATTTGCTTTCTTGCTACGTTATACCCATCATACAGAGCGGCTCGTCTGGAACCGGCGGAGGCGCTCAGGTATGAATGACGAGTACATCTACCAGGTTTCAGATCTGCGAAAGACTTATTATCACCCTGTAAGGGAACTGGAAGTCCTAAGGGGTGTCACTTTATTAGTCCGTCATGGAGAAAGTGTAGCTGTCACAGGTCCTTCAGGGGTCGGGAAAAGCACGTTATTACACGTCCTTGGTTTGCTTGATGAACCTACCTCGGGAACAATTTTCCTCGATGGTGTAAATGTTCGGGAACTGGGGGAAGTCGAAAGGGCGAAGATCAGGAATAGACGCATTGGATTCGTTTTTCAATTTTTTCAGTTATTACCAGAGTTTACGGCTTTGGAAAATGTTTTGATGCCAGGACTGATAGCCGGTGAGGATATGAAGGAGTTACGTCGGAAGTCAGAAAGGCTCCTCAACGAGGTAGGCCTTGGCGATAGATTCAGTCACCGACCGGGTGAACTGTCAGGTGGTGAACAGCAACGTGTAGCTATAGCAAGAGCTTTAGTGATGAATCCTGACGTTATACTAGCCGATGAACCAACCGGAAATCTGGACCTGGAAACCGGAGCGGAAATTGAAAGTTTATTAAGGAACCTCAACTTAGAGAGAAAAACTTCCTTGATTGTTGTCACACATAAAGAATCATTAGCGAGGGTTATGGACAGGCGGGTAGCCCTCAGCGCCGGCAAAATAGAGGAGCTTCAATGAAGAGGGCTTTTCTATTTTTCGCCATCATTATTTCTTTTGTAATTGTCTCAACTGATTCCCAAGCAAAAAAAGTAGACAAGATCCTTATCTTTCCTTTCAAAATGGTGACAAAAGGAATCAAGGGCCAGGATTTCAGCAATGAATTAGCCGGCGCGTTAGCCGCTGAGTTAACCAGAGATGGAGATATTGAAGTAATCTCGGGTATGCCATTTATTTCTGCGGTTCAAGAAAAGAAGGTCGACCCGCAACGCATTATAAGAATATCAGAAAAAGCCGGAGCCCAAGCGGCTATATGGGGGACGGTTTCTCAGCTTGAAGATGGACTGTCGGCCGAAGTCTATGTGCTCATGGCGGAATCAGGAGCCAAACCGAGGTTTTTCTCGGCTACTGGTAGGGATTTCCATGATCTTGCGAACAAAATGAAGGAAATCTCCAATGAAATAGGTGGTACTGTCATAAATAGACCCAAAGTTGGAGAAATAAAGATTGAAGGGAACAAGAGGATCCAGAGGGAAGCCATTCTCAATAAAATGGAGATGAAAACGGGTTCCCCGTTTGCCAAGAGCCGCTTGAGCGATGATATCAGAGAAATATACTCTATGGGTTATTTTGATGATGTCCAGATTAAAGCGGAAGAAAATCCTAAAGGCGAGATGGACCTTTATGTGACAGTAAAGGAGAGGCCGTCCATCAAGACCATTAATATTGAAGGGAACAAGGTTTTTACCAAAGATGAAATTCTTGACGCCCTGACGACCAAGTCCTTTACAGTTGAGAGTGTTCAGAAAATCAGAGATGACGTGGCGAAAATCAAACAGATGTATGAGAAGGAGGGTTATTACCAGCCTAAAATTGATTATGAGATAAAAGAATTATCTCCTAATGAGGCAAGCCTGACCTTCAAGATTGATGAAGGATCCAAAAGTTATCTCACTGATATAGATTTGGAAGGCCGCTCTAAATTACCGGAAAAAGATATCAAGAAGATCATGAACATCAAGGAGAAAAGCTGGTTCTGGTTTCTGGATGAATCCGGTTCATTTACGAGGGAAAAACTTGAAGAAAACCGTATGCGAATTATCGCCTATTATTTGGAAAACGGTTTTATTAACGTCCAGGTTGGCGCTCCAAAAATTGAAATAACGGATGGTAGAGTTAAAGTTACTTACCCGATCAGAGAAGGAAACCGTTTCCAGATCAGAAAGGTCGAAGTAGAAGGCGATCTCATAGTTCCGGCCGAACAGCTAAAAGATATGCTTCAATGCAAACCGCACACATGGTTCAAAAGGTCCTCTCTCGCAGACGATATCAAAACAATAACGAAATTATACAATAACCTTGGTTATGCCTACGCCGATGTCGAGCCTCTTCAGAAGATTAACGACAAGCACGATTTTATCGATCTGACTTTCAAGATTACTAAAGGCGAAAAAATAACAATTGAAAGGGTTGATATTGTCGGTAACGACAGAACCAGGGACAAAATAATCAGACGGGCGCTGATGATAGCAGAGGGAGATGTTTACAACGCTGACAACTTCGAAGCGACCAAGAACAATCTTGAGGGCATGGATTTCTTTGAAGCCGTAAAGTTGAAAACGTCCCCAGGATCTCGGCCTGACACCATGAATGTAACCGTCGAAGTAATAGAGAAAAAGACCGGGTCTCTGGCGGCCGGGTCTAGGGTATTCCTCACAGGACGGGGCCATGGGAAATATCGATCTCAAAGAGAGAAACCTCTTTGGCATGGGAATAGTCGCCAACGCCAAGGCAAATCTCTCGGCCCGTCGAAGTAACTACGAGGGTTCGCTCACATATCCGTGGATTTTTGACTACCCCGTAACAGGTAGCATAAAGGGTTACCAGGCTGTCCAGGGTGAACAGAACTATGTTCGTGACAGCAATGGAGGAAGTCTATACCTATCCTATCCCTTATACGGGCTGTGGTCGATGTCCACAGGGTTTTCCAGGGATTCGAGCAAACTGTCCGGTTTCCAAGGGATGTTCGCACAATCCATCGTAGCATATTACGCGAGTTACCACGCTAACGCGGCGAAATACCTTAATATCTCCGAGAATTCGTTGTCTTTCAACATTGGCAGGGACACAAGAAACAATTCTGTTATTCCTACGGCAGGCACAAAACTTACTCTCGGGGCACGATTGTCCGGATTTGGTGGAGACGTCGCTTTTTCCAGTTATTACACTGAGGGTATCTACTACAAGTCACTATTTTGGAGGGCAGTGCTGAAATTTCGAGCCAACGCCTCAATGTTAATGGAATCTGGCAACGATCCGATACCTTTTGATCGACGAATACTACTCGGAGGAATTCAGAGCATTAGGGGGTACAAGGCCGGGGAAATTGGTCCCCGGGATCGTTATGGAAATATAATGGGCGGAGACAGGGCTATGTTTTCAAACATAGAGTGCTTGTTTCCTTTGGTAGAGAGGCTAAAACTTAATGGCGTGACATTCTTCGACATAGGAAACGCTTGGAATGTCTGCAACAGTCCATTTATGACGGATGTTAAAGCCGGAGTCGGCGTAGGCATAAGATGGGTATCCCCCATGGGGCCACTTAGAATAGAATATGGGTGGAAAATTAATCCACAAAAAGGTGAAGATCCAGGCGCATTTGCTTTTGCTATGGGACAACTATTCTGATAAAGAATCACGCCAAGTTTGAAACCGGTCTATTGATTCGTTTATTAACCCTTGATCTAAATACAAGAATAGAAACTCGAAAGGAGTCTAATCCATGACCCGTCACAGGACCTTGATCAGTTTGTCGATCGCTACGCTTATTCTATCTTTGGCCTTTGGAACATGCTTCGCTCAGGCGCCACTTACTATCGCTTTTGTGGACTTGCAGCAGTTCCAGGCGAAGTCCAAACGTATTCAGGAAATGCAGAAACACTTTTCTGAACTGAACAACATCAAACGGACCGGCCTTGAAAAAAAGCAAAATGAGCTAAAAGCTCTTACCGAGCAACTTCAAAAGCAGGGACCGATGTTGAAGGAAGATACACGTAACGAGAAGATCAAAGAAATCGGCATGAAAGAGATGGAATTGAAACTAGCTCAGAAGCAGGCCGAGACCGAGCTGCAAAATGAGGCTCGAGCTTTGGACGAGACGATGATGCGCGATCTTGTAAAAATAATTGGCGATGTGCGTAAACAAAAAAAGCTTTCGCTGATTCTTAATTCTACTAGCGCAATTCTCGCAGCGGATGATTCCTTGGACATCACGGATGAAGTCGTAAAAATTTATGACGCCAGCGCTCCAACGAAACCGGCAGCGGCGGACAAAGCCAAACCAGCAGCGGCCCCTAAACCAAAGGCTCCCAAATAGGGCTGGAAACATCGTTGATGGCGCTCACCTTAAGAGAAATGGCGGACTTTCTTGGCTGTGAGTCATCTGAGGTTACAGGGCCTGAGATCTCCGGGGCCAAACCTTTGGAGTTCGCCTCAGAGAACGACGTTTCTTACCTGGCGGACGCCAAGTTTCTGACAGCGCTTGAAGCCAGCAAGGCTGGAGCCGTTTTGGTTCCTCATAACCTTGGACCTCCTGGTCGACCGTTTATAAGATCGAAGAACCCGGAAGCGGACTTTGCACGACTTACAGCTCTATTCTACAGCTATGTGCGGAGAAAAGACGTCTCAATTTCTGGCGACGCGTCAGTGCATCAGTCCGCCGTTATCTCGGAAGGCGTTTCCATAGATCCCTTCGCCGTGATCGGACGCAACGCCGTGATCGGTGAAGGTTCGACCATCGGTTCCAACTCCGTGGTCGGCGAGAGAGTCACAATTGGTCGGGACACGGTAATATTCCCCAATGTGACCATTTATCGCGACGTCAAGATCGGTTCTCGCGTTATCATTCATTCTGGAGCGGTCATTGGATCGGATGGCTTTGGCTTTGCTCGTGATTTGGATGCAAACGGTCGCCCAATAAACATCAAGAAGTTTCATAGTGGGTCAGTGGAAATCCAGGACGATGTGGAAATAGGAGCATTGACAGCGATTGACAGAGGCCTTGCCGGGACCACCACTATCTGTAAGGGCGCAAAGATCGACAATCTTGTTCAGATCGCGCACAACGTCAGCATAGGCGAAGGAACGGTTATCGCTTCTCAGGTAGGGGTAGCTGGAAGTTCCTCAATTGGATCCTTTGGAATGATAGGCGGGCAGGTTGGTGTCAGAGACCATGTCAAAGTAGGCGATGGGGTGATTCTGGCGACGCGTGTGGGGATCTACAGAAATGTTCCGGACGGGTCGGTAATGGCGGGTTCCATTCCTGCGATGCCTCACAAAATATTTTTGCGAGTCCAGTCGCTTTTTAAACGCTTGCCGGAAATGCTTGAAAGAATCAGAAATCTGGAACGTATTGTGTCGCAGACTCCTAAGGAAAAAGAATGATTCACCCTACAGCTATAATTGATCCTGGAGCTGTCGTTGATCCTACGTCATCCATTGGCGCCTATTCGATTATCGGGGCGAAGGTCAAAATTGGCGCTGAAGTTCAAATAGGCCCGCACGTAGTGATAGAAGGCAACACCACAGTTGACGTAAAAACCCAGATATACCAGTTCGCGTCAATCGGCGCTCCTCCTCAGGATCTTTCTTATAGTGGTGAAGATACGCGTGTAGAAATTGGTAAAGGTTGTCTCATCCGAGAGTTTGTGACTATACATCGGGGCACTGTTAGGGGCAAAGGAGTCACGAAAATCGGTGATGGATGCTATTTGATGGCCTACTGTCATGTCGCTCACGACTGTATTTTGGGTGAGGGGGTAATAATGGCCAACTCCGCCCATTTGGGAGGCCATATCGAAATAGGCAGGAAGGCTATTCTTGGTGGCATAGTAGCTGTTCATCAGTTTGTCAGAATTGGAGAATTCGCCCTTGTCGGAGGAGTCTCAGGAGTTGCGAAGGATGTCCCGCCCTACACTTTGGCCTCAGGTTCGCGAATCTATGTATATGGTTTGAACGAGGTCGGTTTGCGGAGAAATGGGTTTTCTCCTCAAACGATCAGGACATTGAAGAGAGCTTTCAAAATTGCGTTGCGCTCATCATTGAGACTCGACGAGGCGGTCAGAAGAATTCGTGAAGAAATGTCAGATACTCCCGAAGCTCTTCTTTTTGCGGATTTTCTGGCCACATCCAAGCGAGGACCAGCCAGGGTGTCACTTAGCCGTCATGCGTTCAGGAAAAACTGATGACTTCGAACATCGGCGTTATCGCCGGAGCCGGGGATCTTCCGTTACGCATCACTAAAGAAGCCTGTGATAGAGGTTTTGATCCGGTAGTTCTAGCTTTTGACGGATTTACGAATCGGGAAATCGAACAGATCGCTTTTAAGGTCCACTGGTTGAAATTGGGACAGCTTGATAAGGCCATCAAGCTCCTTAAGCAAAGCTCGATCAATCGTGTGGTCATGGCCGGTAAAATAGACAAGAGCAATCTGCTGCGTTTGTGGAACCTGCGTCCGGATCGCAGAGCAATAAGAGTGATTCGCTCCCTGACTGACTGGAGGGACGACACCGTGCTTGCAGCGATAGCCGATGAACTTGGGAGAGAAGACATAACCATTGACAGCATAACTCTGTGGGCGTCCAATCTTATGGCCACCAGAGGCGTCCTCACACGAAAAAAACCTTCCAAGCATCAAATGGAAGATGTCCTTTTCGGTCGTGACATGGCGTTGGCTATCGGCGCGCTTGACATCGGACAGACGGTTGTCGTTAAGAATAGGGCAGTAATTGTTGTTGAAGCTATAGAGGGTACTGACAAAGCCATACTGAGGGCAGGCGCTCTTAACATACCGAACTCCATAGTTGTTAAGATGGCCAAACCCAAGCAGGATATGCGTTTTGATGTTCCGGGGATAGGTCCTTCAACCGTTAGAAATATGATTACTGCAAGCGCCAAATTATTGGCAGTCGAAGTCGGCAAGACCATGATAGCTGATCCTGAAGATACTATTCGCATGGCCGATGAAGCCAGAATTTGCATCATGGGAATTCCACCCTCGGGGCCGATCACGTAGAGACCAGCTCTCCCTGCATTTGTTGTTCCCATAATGATTACTTGCCTCATTATCCCTGACTAGGTTAGATATTCAAGTCATTTTCAGATCAGTTTCATTTTTACGAGGCTTATAAAGTGGCGGTTTACAAAAGACTACTGAAATATTTGACCCCATACGTCGCCAAGTTGTGCCTGGCTAGTCTGTGCATGCTAGGTGTGGCTGTCCTGACCGCTTCTCTCGCTTACCTGGTAAAACCAGCCCTAGACGACATCTTCTTCGAGAAAAATATGCGGATGCTGATGCTAATCCCGATAGTAGTGGCTTCGGTCTATATTATCAAAGGCTTTTGCGATTTTGGTCAGTATTACCTCATGGCGTTTATAGGTCAAAGCGTTATCCGTGATCTTCGGCAAGAGATGTTCTGTAAACTTGAAAACATGTCAGTCGGCTTTTTTGTCAGGCATTCTACAGGAGAGCTACTCTCCAGAATGAACAATGACGTCACAATGGTTCAAGGAGCGCTTACCAGCGCAATTACCGGGATAGCCCGTGATACCCTGACGGTGATCTGCCTCGTGGCAGTGGTGTTTTTTCGTGACCTTAAACTGGCGCTTATCGCCATGGTCATTTTCCCGCTGGCCATCTACCCTCTGTTGAATTTCGGCCGTAGAATGAAGCGCTATTCCAGACGGATGTTGGTGTCTCTTGAGGATATTACTGAAAGACTCAATGAGACCATCACAGGCATCAGGATTGTCAAGGCTTTCGCTATGGAGGATTATGAACGGGAGCGGTTTGCCGAGGTGAATGACACTCTGTTCAACGCTTTCATGCGCAGGTTCAAGGTTCGGGCCATGTCAAATCCAGTGATGGAAGCGCTCGGTGGTTTCGGGGTATGCGCCATAGTCACCTATGGAGGATACCAGGTTATCAATGGAGAATCCACGCAGGGGACCTTTTTTTCTTTTATGGCGGCCCTCGTAATGCTTTATGAGCCTATCAAACGTGTCAGCGAAGTAAATAACACTTTGCAGGAAGGCCTAACTGCTGGAGAGCGGATCTTCAATCTTCTGGATACCGATCCCGAAGTTCAGGATGCTCCAGACGCCATTCACCTGGGTGAAATTTCGGGCAAGGTAGAATTTAAGGATGTCAGTTTTTCTTATGATTCTACCCAGGTGCTCAAGGACATCAATTTCGTTGTCAACCCGGGTGAGGCGATAGCGATCGTGGGTGAAAGCGGGGTAGGTAAGAGCACATTGCTGGATCTTGCGCCACGGTTTTATGACCCGACATCCGGGTGTGTTCTAGTTGATGGGATAGACATCCGCCAGCTTACCCAAAAATCCCTACGTGAGAAAATAGGTATAGTGACTCAGCAGACTATTCTTTTCGATGACACCATTCGTAATAACATAGCCTACGGGAGACCTGATTTGCCTTTGGACATGGTAATGGAAGCGGCCAAAGCGGCGCATGCCCACGACTTTATCATGGCTCAACCAGAAGGCTATGATAGCCTGATAGGAGAAAACGGCATTAAGCTCTCAGGCGGTGAACGTCAAAGAGTAGCTATAGCTAGGGCGCTATTGAAGAACCCGCCTATCCTGATTCTGGATGAGGCCACATCAAACCTGGATTCTGACTCCGAAAAATCAGTCCAGGCAGCACTGGAAGGACTGATGCAAGGTAGAGCCACACTTGTGGTAGCCCATCGGTTGTCTACAATTAAAAATGTGGATCGAATTTATGTTATGTCCCACGGAACAATAGTCGAGCAGGGTTCCCATGACGAATTGCTTGCCCTGAATGGAGAATTCGCAAGGCTCTATCACATGCAGTTTGCTGGTTCACACAGAGAGATGCCCAACTAGAAAAAACAATGACCGATCATTCAAGATGGTTTCGAGGACTGCCGTCGCCGCCTTTTCTCGCTGCCCCCGCAGGAATTTATTTTATGATCCAATATGCGTGGCGGAGAGTTCATGAACTTGAATGGAAACCAAGTTACAAAGCTCCAATCCCTGTGATATCCATAGGCAACATAGCTATGGGGGGAACCGGCAAGACCCCGTTTGTAATGTACGTCACCGAACTACTTGTTGAGCGAGGGTTCAGGCCCTGCGTGGTGAGCAGAGGCTATAAAGGTTCGTACACAACCGGTTACGTTATAGTTAAGGATGTTGGGAATTCGGCGCCAAAAGTAGACGCCGCTCTCGTCGGAGATGAGCCCTTTTTGATCGCCAGTGGCGTTGATCAAAAAGCCGCTGTAATGGTCGGACGCGACAGGCTGCAGTGTGTAACTTACGCAGCCGAACATATGGGATGCGATGTAGCGGTTCTTGATGACGGTTTCCAGCATCTGAGACTCAAACGAGATCTCGACATAGTTCTTTTGTCAGGGCAAGAAGATCACATGTTTCCTCTAGGTATTCTTCGTGAACCGTTTTCGGCCCTTGGCCGAGCGGATCTGATAGTAGTCAATCAGAACCAGGAGATTGTTTGTCCGAGAATTAAGAATTTTTTGTCACATAGAGAGCACTTCAAATTCAAGAGCGTTCCTCTTGCTCTCAATGGCGCAGACTCTAGTTCCAGCATGGTCCCTGAAAGTTTAAAAAACGAAAACGTTTTGTTGGTGTCGGGAATAGCCGCTCCGGAACGCTTCATTAAAATGGCCCAATCACTAGAATGGTCCGTTATGGATCATCTTGTTTACAGGGACCATCACAATTTTGCTTCAAGAGATCTTGATCGAATAGTCAATGCCGCAAAAGGAGCATGGATAGTATTTACCGAGAAAGACTGGGTAAAACTGCGACCTGAATTTCAGGCAAGGCGAGACGTTTTGTTTCTAAGAATAGGAATTCAGCTAGAAAACGATGAAATCTTCATGAACCGAATTCTCAAAGCGCTGTCAATCCATGGAACTGAATCATAAAAGAATTCTTGTAATAAAGCCCAGTTCTATGGGCGACGTGATTCATGCTCTTCCATTGATTCACGCGATAAAGCGTAGCTATCCGGCCTGCCATATAGGATGGGTGGTTCAGAAGGGTCTTGCCGGCCTGCTGGAGCCTGATCCATTCATAGATGAAATTATTACCATAGACATTCCCTCGACATCCGAACCTTCGGCGAGAACAAGCGCCTATATTCACGCCTTTTTAGCTACTGTTCGCTCGCTTAATATCCTGAGAAGTAAATTTGTCGCGAAACCTTACGATCTGGTCATGGATCTTCACGCTTCTTTCAGAAGTGGGTTAATCGGTATCATGAATCCAAAATCTTTCAGACTGGGTTTTGCCGACGCCAAAGAACTGAACACGTTTTTCCAATCGGATCACGTGAGTGCGCCTTCCGATAAACCCCATGCGGTGGACCAGTTGCTTTGTTTCGCTGATTTTCTTCAACTGTCAGTTGAGCCGATAGATTTTCGGCTTTTCCTGGGAGATGGGGCGGAACAAGAAGCTGAGTCATTTATGGATTCGGACGAGTTCGGCATGTCTGATCGTATTGTTTACGCTAACCCGGCGACACGCTGGGCGACCAAATTCTGGAACAAACGCGCATGGGCTGATTTAGCGGACAGATTAATTTTAGAATTACAATGTAGTGTTATTTTTGGGGGTGGACCTTCAGAACGGGCCTATGTTGAGCAAATCGTCAATATGATGAAATTCAGACCAGTAATCGCCGCAGGCCGCCTTAGCCCGGTTGGCTCCGCTGCCTTGATTAAAGCGTCACAGATCTACGTGGGGGTTGACTCAGGCCCCATGCACATGGCCGCATTTCTTGGGACACCCGTTGTCGCTCTCTTTGGACCAACCGACCCCTTGAAAGTGGGCCCGTATGGTGAGGGACATAGAGTTGTGAGGGTTGACGATCTCACATGCCTGGGATGCCGAAAATCTGTTTGTAAAGACAAGAAATGTCTGGACGGGATCTCCAGTGATCGAGTGTTTGATGAGATCAGGCGATTGACAGGATGGGCCCCCAAAACCGAGGAACATCATTAGCCGCTGGTTTGTTTTAAAACGGGAGTGACCTTTCTCCCTGCGCCAATTGGGAAATTTTCTGAGAGGGTTATCCATTCCTTGACTGAGAGGCCTTTGTTGTGGTTTATTCAAGTTTTACATTTAAGTTCGAGCGCCGAATTAATTTTTCGGTAGCTCACTTCCGAAGGGGCGCCCATGAAGCAATTCAAAACTGAAGACATTCGAAATGTAGCAATCGTCTCTCATGCGGGTTCAGGGAAGACGACGTTATGTGAAGCCATGCTTCTGGACTCAGGAGCGGTCGATCGCCTGGGAAAAGTAACCGATGGCTCTTCCAATTTTGACTTTGAGCCCGAGGAAGTCAAACGTGGCATTTCAATTGGTTCAGCTCTCTTTTCGGTGGAATGGAAGAAAAAGAAAATAAACATAATTGATACTCCTGGCGACCCGAACTTTGGAGCTGAAGTCATATTCGCTCTCAAAGCTGTTGACATGGCCGCTCTGGTTGTCGACGCCGTCGATTCTGTCAAGCCTTTAACCGAAAAGGTATGGTCGGCCATAGAGGGCGCCGAATTACCGAGAGTGCTTGCAGTGACAAAAATGGACCGTGAAAGGGCTGATTTTGAGAAGGTCGTCGCAGATGTTAAACAGGCGCTGAAAGTGAAGCCTGTAATGTTACAAATACCGATAGGCAAAGAAGCGAACTTCAGGGGAGTCGTCGATTTACTTACCATGAAGGCCCTAATGTTTGACGGGGACGGCAAGAACCCTACAAAAGCTGACATACCGGATGATCTCAAAGAGGAAGCCTCTTCTCGAAGGGACGTTTTAATTGAGGACCTGGCGGAAGTCGATGATGGATTAATGGAGAGATATCTTGAAGGCGAAGAACTAGGAGCTGACGAATTGTTTAACGCATTGCGCGGAGGAATTCTCAATCGAGTTTTTATGCCGGTGGTCATCTCTTCAGGTTTTACAAACAAAGGTATTCAACCGATTCTCGACCTGATTGTCGATGCATGTCCTTCTCCTACGGATATGAAACCAGTAGTCGGTTCGACGCCATCCGGAGACGAGATCTCGAGAACTCCGTCGGCTGATGAACCATTTTGCGCTTTTGTGTTCAAGACTTTGGCAGACCCATACGCAGGGAGACTCACCGTCTTTAGAATTTTTTCCGGAAAGCTTGTCCCTGATTCGAACTTTTATAACTCCTCCGGGCAATCCAAGGAGAGGTTTGGTCAGCTTTTCATCATGCGTGGGAAATCACAAAAATCGATTGAAGGCGTTCAGGCAGGTGACATCGTTGCGGTAGCCAAACTTAAGGAAACCCTTACGGGTGACACTCTCTGTGACGAAAGGGCGCAAATAATACTTCCCAAACCGGAACTTCCTCATGCCGTCATTTCATTCGCAATTGAACCCAAAGCCAAAGGCGATGAAGAGAAGATCACGCAGAGTCTAGCACGATTGGGAGAGGAAGATCCCACGCTGTCGGTCAATAGAGACGCCCGAACCAATGAATTTCTCATTTCCGGCATGGGGCAGGTCCACATAGAAGTTGTGGTCGAAAAACTGAAGAGGAAATTTGGGGTTGATGTAAACCTCAAAACTCCGAAGATCCCTTACAAAGAGACCATCAAAGGCAAAGCGAAAGTCGAAGGAAAACTCAAGAAGCAGACTGGAGGACGAGGACAGTTCGCTGTAGCCTGGCTCGAATTGGAGCCAATGGAAAGAGGAAAAGGCTTTGAATTCGTGGATAAGATCGTTGGTGGTGTCATTCCCAGGCAGTATATACCAGCGGTTGAAAAGGGCGTTATCGAAGCCATGGCAGCAGGCGCTCTCGCTGGTCACCCGGTCATTGACGTTCGTGTTAAGGTGTTCGATGGGAAATACCATGACGTGGATTCCTCCGAACAGGCCTTCAAAATAGCCGCCTCTAAAGGTTTCAAGAAGGGCGTGCTCCAGGCTAATCCCGTATTGCTGGAACCTATCATGAATATGGAGATCGTAGTCCCTGAAGATTGCATGGGAGATGTTATGGGCGATCTCAATTCGCGGCGTGGTAGAATTAGCGGTATGGACGCCAAAGGCGGCAATCAGGTTGTAAAGGCCCTGGTTCCCATGGCTGAAGTTCTCAAATACGCCTCAGACCTGACATCCATGACCTCAGGCCGAGGAATCTTCTCCATGGAATTTTCTCACTACGAAGAAGTTCCGGCCAACATAGCGGAAAAGATTGTAGAGGCTTCGGCCAAGACCACAGAGGAAGAAGACTAGTGACCGACGATGTTCGAAACAAGCCGCCACTGTCCCTGGTTAGCGGGCGGGTCATCGCTGTTTGTTCAAGCGAAAAAAAAGGAACACCCAAAGCCGATGTGTGCAAAGGTGTCCTGGAAGTAGGATTTGGTCTAAAAGGTGACGCTCATGGCGGTGACTGGCATCGACAGGTGTCTCTACTCTCCATTGAGCAGATCGAAACCATGAAAAACAAGGGTTACGATGTTCAACCGGGAAGTTTTGCGGAAAATATTTGCACACAAGGTTTTGATCTCGGTTCGGTTAAGATCGGGATGAGGCTGAAAGTTGGGGAAACCGCTGTCGTAGAAGTTACCCAGATTGGCAAGGAATGTCACACCCGTTGCGCCATATACAACAAGATTGGTGAGTGCATCATGCCGGAGCAGGGTGTCTTCGCAAAAGTTATCGAGGGAGGCGTCATAAACAGTGGTGACACCATTGAATTGACGCAGTAGTGAAATAATATGCGCCGCTTTCCTCGGATTTTCTGTTGACATCATAACCCGAGTATTTGTATACTGAAGGTTCTTGCGGGAATAACTCAGTGGTAGAGTGCAACCTTGCCAAGGTTGAAGTCGCGGGTTCAAATCCCGTTTCCCGCTCCACTAACCCATTGAAATCATTAAGCGTAGAGGCCCAAAAAGTTGTATGCAAACTGTATGCAAATTGGGCCTCGAATTGTCTTTAGGGTTTGAAGCTAAGTATAATTTTATAAGTACGCGTACCTGATTTTTGACATCGCAATACAATTAGAAAAAAGATAATAGGGGATATGAGTTTTGTGTATATATAGATAGGAAGCTACTGTCTGACCGTCCTACTGTCTTTGTATAACAATAATAACAAGTTACAAAATGACAGTAAAATTGGCTACCGTCCTACTGTCCTGATTTTTTGTGGATTTGAATCGGAATAGGCTTGTTTCGTCGGGCGAGTTCTTTTGAGGGGTTGGAGTCGAGGTGGCTATAACGCTCGGTCATTTTCGTGGTTGAGTGTCCGAGAAGTTTTCCGATTCTATATTGATTCACATCTCGGTTGGCTAGTTGGCTCGCAAGGCTGTGTCTGGTTCCCTCATACAAAGTTATCCCCTCCACTCCGGCTTTGTCGCAGGCTTTACGCCACTCTTTAGTCAACCATGTAGCCGATAAGGGTTTGCCGTTTTTGTTGAACACGAAGGCTTCCGGGTCAATTACCCGCGGCCTTGCTAGATACATTTCTTTCCAGTCTGTGTCTAAATCAATCGTTCTGCGTCGCCTAGATTTAGTCGTTTCCCGCAGTTTCGTTCCCGAGATTGTGCGACGTATAGTTACCTTGTCGATCTTCAGGTCAATGTCTTTATGTTTCAGCGCCCGCAATTCACCTGGGCGGCATCCGTGAGCCATGAGAAAGAAGATTGCGTATAGGTCGTCATCTTCCAGGTATTCTAATATATGATCCTGAACGTCTTCGTGGGCCCACTGCCAGTCCGGCTCCGGTATTCGGCCCTGCCTCGGGAAGTTCGGCATGACCGGAATGACCTCTTCAAAAACAGCGTCTTTAAAAATCTTGTGTAGCGCCGCCATGATGTTATAGACAGTCTTCGCGTGATAATTCAGAGACAAATAAAACGCTTTCAGTTCCCTCCCCTTGATGTCCAGCATGTTTTTATCGTGGAAATACGGAATGAATATCTTGTGAACGAATCGCCGCAAATCTTTAAGATAGGTAGGGCTTAATTCATCACGCTGTTCTCGCTTTTCACATCCAGCCAGCCATTCCAGCGCATATACGCTGAATGACAATAGGCTTTTTTTGCTCTTGGCGTAAAAGTTCGGGTCGAATGTGTTGTTCTCAATCTCCGCTGCTATTTTGATTAGCGTAGATTGTGCGTGATCCTTGGAATGAAACGTAAGATGGTTTTTATCGCAGTGGATTTGTATCCCGCCGGAGATCGAATATACCAGCGGTTCCCTCGTTCCTTATATATCTTGCCGAGTTTAGGCATGAGCCAGTGCCCCTCCTCCTGGGGCGGCATATTGGCCTTACTGACTCGCCGTGTCAACTGTTTTGCAGTCTCGGTGGCCATCATTAACAGGTGGTTAGTGTCTCATTGTGGCCAACCTGTTTAAGTTCCACGTCCGAGAAGGGACAATTTTCTGGATCTGCAAGCCCGTCTGTCTGGCCGCAAAGATCGTTTCCCTGGTAATGCCCACACTGGTTACATGGAAATGTTAAGTCCTTGATCTCGGGAGAATCCCCGTCCTTTTGTGTCTGTCGAGACAGGGGAAGTTGAGTCTGAGTATCCCGGGTACATTGGGACCACCTTGTTTGGATCAAACGGTGTTTCTTTTTTAAACGGATTTTCTTTGTATACCCGTGTATCGTAAATCCGTCTGATCCGACTCGATCCCTCCTTGTTGCCAACTATTTTTATGCCGCGTTCTGAGAGATTCTCAATAATTGTGTTCAGTCTTGTGCCCAGTTTTCCTGAGTAGGTTGGAAAGCTCTTCTTGTCGGCCCGTTTGTCGATTTCTAACCTGGAAGACATTTCTTCCATTAATTCAGTCACAGTCCCTTCCCATTTTCCACCAATCATCGCCAAAAACTCGGGAACTAGTTCAGTTAATATTTCCCCGGAACTGACTTCAGCCTGTTGTTCTTCCTTGTTGGATTTCCAGACCGCCATGATCTGTTCCTGGGTCAAATCTAATGCGGCGGCCATTGCTAAAGAATACTTGTTCGCCTCGGCCAAGCTATGTAAATCATTTTTTATAGAGGGGGCGTTTTTGAGAGCTTGGGACATACAGTCGAAAATTCACGCCTGGATGCCTGCCGTATATTTATGGGCTAGTTCGTCAATTTTGCTATCGGGTATTCTTTCATTGTCTGGAATAAGTTCGGTTTCGAGAAGAAACACACGCCTCAAGAAGTCAGACTTTTTCCCGGGGTTACTAACACCTGTTATAATCCAGGTACACATACAATCTATGCTATGGGTATCCCCCTGTGTGAAGTATTTCCGCTTGTCATCGTCTAACGCTGTAATGGTCTGGCAGAGCAGGTCGCTTTGTTCGGGTGTCATTTGGTTGGCGTTGTCTAAGACCGAGACTGCATAATTTGCCAACGGGGCGATCATGTCGTCCTCGTTTTTTCGAAAACGATTTGGGCCGTGGCTTGTTGTTGGATCGACTAACTTCTTTAATTTCATAGCCATTGTAGTTTTTGCCGATCCCGCCGGTCCGTTAATTACCAGACCAGGTCTAGGCGTCCCGGGGAACAGCGCCAAACACAACCACATCTTGATAATGGTCTTTTGGTTATCATTAGTGACCCGAAGGAACTCAAATAGGTTATCCCATGTCGCCCTGGGGGTATCCGGTGTGCAGTCGTAAGCGGCGGTTTTGTGTGCTCGCTTGAATGGGTTTCCTTCTGTTTGAATCATGCGCCAGCCATCGGGACTGATCTCGTAAACCGCCCAATCCGGTCGGCCTGAATCAATAAGGATTTTATCTTTCGTGGCGTTCCAACACATCCGCACATAAAGATGGCGTGGTTTTCGAAATTTCTCAATTCCCCCCAACACAGCGCCAGTTACTTGTTCGATCTGTTTTGGGCCTACCCCGTCATAATATTGAGCCTTAAACTCTTTTTGAAACAACCTATTGAACTGTTCGCTATCAACCTGAATATTTTCTGAATGTCCGTTAATTGGGATATTCGCCCAGGGAAATCCGTTTTGATCGAAGAAAAACTGCCAACCCAAACATTGGAGACAAATATCTAGCTTTTGAAACTTGGTGAGTTTTTCAGATTTATCGGATGCGCCCTTGGCAGGCGGTTTCTTTTTGGTTTCTGCTTTGGCCGTCTGTGCCGAATACGGTTTCGCCAATTTAACGGCTGCCGTTATGATGTCCTTGGCGGCGGTAGGGCGCTGCTCAATCAGATCCGCCGGATCTTTTATTCCGTCACCCGGCATCTCGATGATCTTTAATGACTTTGTGACTTTGGCCAGAATAGGCGCAGCATTCTTAGCATAGCCACGCCCTGCGTCGTCTTTGTCTTGGCAAAAAACAACATGCCTGTCCTTGAAGTAATCAGCGAGGCCGTGCTTGGTTAAATTGACAGGCCCCGTGGATGCGGTCCCCAGCGATGTGGCCAGGAACCCCATTTTCCGCATGGCCTCGACATCTTTACAACCCTCACAGATATGTACGAGTTCATCTTTAGTTGCGGCCAATAATTCAGGAAGGCCAAATGGAACCGGCTTTGTGCCACCTAGCCCCGAAAGCCACTTCCCGGGCTTATTGGGATCTGGTCGTCGTGGTCGAAATGTCTTCTCGACCCCTGGCCACTGTGACGGATCATTCGGTTCATACCTGACGTTTTGGTAGATAACCTTTCCGGTTTTGTCCCGATAATCGTACGCAGCGACCTCTTTGCCGTCCTTATAGGGATTAAAAACCTTCTCATCGGTTTCCTTGGTCTGGGACCTCTTGGGCGGGTCCGTTATCCCCGCCCTGGCCTTGAGATCGTTGAACGCTGTTGGGAAATCACATCCATGCCTGAGTTGGTATAGAGCGAAAACGTCATAGCGTTGACCGCCGCCGTAATCGTAACCGTAATCCTTATTACATTGAAACGACGGATTGGTTTCTTCTCGTGCAGGCGAAAAACTCTTGTCTTTCGACCTCCATTTATCAGGAAATAATTCTCGGAATAAATCCGGAAAGGGGATGCTGTCTTTGATTTTTTGCTTGATTTCATCGTTGTCGCTAGTCATAATAACCTCTGCTAGTCATTGTATTTATGTCAGTTTCCAAGAATCCGCCCTGCTTGCCACGGGGCGTTTTGTTTTCCGGCTTTTCGCATCCGCTGCCCCAACGCCTTCTGCTCTTCAAATATGCGCTGGAAGTTGTCCCTGATAACCTCGAGCCTGTCAGCTAACGCTGTCCGTTCATCTGCGCTCAGATGGTCGAATAATTGGCTTATTGGGTATGTTTCCATGTGTTTTTCCCTGTTTTTGTCGTGTTTTGCCCCTAAAACGGGATTTCATCGTCGATTTGCTTCATTTGCTCTCTGTAAGACTTCCTCAGTAGGCTCTCCGCCTTCTTTGCCGCCAACTCCTGATTGCCGAAAAACAGAAACGGAATCCGGTACCTAACCTCGAAAGCTGAGACAGATTATACGCCGCTATTCGGATGTAAACGGCTCCGGTAAATGCCCTCGCTCAATTCAAAGTAGCTGGATTCCACAACCACAGCGAAAAACTGAAAGTCTTTGGCACGTTGAAGTTCTCGCTCAAACCTGTCCCTATGCTTGCCGAGGCATCCGACTAAATCGTCGATGGTTTTGCGCTCGATAGCCACTTGATCCTCATAACCCGAAACCGAATAGTCACCAGTTCTGAGGTACACCGTTATTGTTGGGGCGCTGAAATACATATCCCAGGCCGCCTCCGGCTCACGCGAATCCTTGATTAAAGTGATTTGTTCGTCATTCATTCCCAGGTCGAAGCGCCGTGGCACTTACCTTTTGAGGGTATCCAGCGCCTCGATATTCGTATCTAGCCAAATTCCTTGACAAAATGAGTTTGTGGTGATAGGTAGGCATTGTTAAGTTATACCCTTCTGCCCGGTTGTGTCCTTGTGACCCCGGGCTTTCGCCGTTCTAGGCTGCGACTGTCGCCGCTTCTAATTTCGGCAACGCTTTGATCACTGGAAACTCGATAATCTCCTGTAGCGACTCATAAGATTCACCGTAAAATTCGATAATGCGCTATCTTAATGGCTCTGGAACCCGCTTGTGCCAACCGTTTTCGAGTTTGGAGACGTATCCATCGCTAACGCCGAGGTGTACCGCCACGTCTTTTAGTTCTGCTCCATACTGAAGGCGCAAATACTTCATTTTGGTTACTTTCATAATTTCCATTTCAAATCTCCTTTCCGTGCAGTGACCGTCACCCACGGTTGATATAATAGGTCAAAAAAAATACCTATTTGGTTAATAATTCACAACCTCTTAACAACATCATGCCCACTCGAATTTGAGCTGTTGTATATGAAAGCCAATTTGATCCGGTAAGAGTCCCAAGATTAATTTCGTCATCCGGTAAAATAGATCCCAGACGCATCAAGTATTTAACCATGGCTCGGCGGTTCCTATAATTGGCGTCTTGTAATGGCTCTTCTATAATGTCAATAGTCAAAAGAGCCTTGGCGTCTAACATGGCGTATGCGTTCAGAATACACTCAATATCTTCAGAATCCGTCAAAGAATACTCACCACCAAGTGGCTCTACGTATACCTTTAGATCTGACGTATTTCTCTGAAACATCCCCAGTAAGGATATTTGGTTAACGACATTGATGTGGATGAGCTGGTAAAAGTCATACTGGATTTCCACGGACAGGCCACGCTTGACCGGATTTCCAACTATGAGTCCTTTGTCTCTCCACTTCTGAACTACGCCGTCGGCCAGTCCGGGGAATACCCGCTTCGCATCTTTGATGGTAAATGGTCCTTTGGGTAGCGTGTTCATGATTGAAGTTATACCACCGTAACCTACGGTTGACAAGCAAAAAACATGTTATTCAAAGAAAAAATGGCCTAGAATTGTCCGTAATTCTTTAACCTATCAATTTCACTGCCGAATATATTTTCACGTCTGTTTTTAGCCTATTATGCCTATCATATTGAAATTACTAGGGCGGGGCGTACACGTACGGTCGGATTTCAGGCAAAAAAATAGCGCCGATCCATTTTGGGTAGGAGAGCCCGGATTGGCGCTTCAATGGCAGAGTCACTTAGTTGGACCCGCAAAAAAAGGCTTCACAAAACGCCCCGTTATAGGGCTGAAAATATTCGATTTCCATTAACAAATTCCGCCAACACAACCATTCATGGCAAAATCCTGTTGCTGGATGACCTGGCGCTGCCCGTATTTCTTTGGTCGATGTTTCGACATCTCAGCAATCCAACGTTCCCAATACTGGCCGCTGTGTCTGCGGGGCCGGTCGCTTCGCCTGGATTGGGTTTTCAATCAAATTCATGAATTCCGAGATTATGATTTTTTGATTTTGACTTAACTCAAAGTTGCCCGCCTTGGCCGCTCGGGTAGCTTCGGTTGCCAAGAGCTCACGAACGGTCGACGCTGTGTTTTCTAATTCGGCGCAATCCTCCTCGATGCTGTGTAGCAACAGGGCGTAGGCTCCGGCCAGAAACGGCTCAGAATTGTGAATGTATCTATCAAGCCGTCGGGCTTTACCCTTGAAGCGGTTTGCCAGGGACACTATTTGGGCCGCCATTTCAATGTGGCTGTCAAATTTTGTTGAAGTCATTTTATCCCCCTTGGTTTAGTTTAGCGGCGCCATCCAGCTAGGAAAGTCAGTGGCCGTGCCGGATTCCCATTTCTTGGAACTATCAATTATTAGCCTGGCACGTCGGTCTATGGTGGTAAAACCGTCTATGATCGAGGCGTAGGTCGCATTCAACTGCCGATTCATGATCCTGTCGTTTTCGATTCTCAACGGAACGAACAACAGATGCAGCAAGGCGCTGGCCTTGTCGAACAACAGGGCTTGTCCCTCTGGCATCGCTGAAGATGAGAAAAATGGCATATTCTCGGGCTGAATCGCATCCTGTGGGGTCAACCGCACGAGTTCGGTCCCGAATCCTTTTGGTCGGGTAAACTCGTCAATATTCAACAACAGGTTGGTCATTGATTCAGATGCAACTAGCGAGTCCCATTCGTAATAGAGCATATCGGCCCGGACCCATGCTCGCATGAAGTCTTCAAAATACAGGTCTGTTCCCGATGTGGTGCCAATAACAGCGCATTCATCGCCAGTTGCAATGTCACCATTAACCAGTGTAGTAACAGCCTCTCGATTCATCCTGGCGGCTAATTGCACGCCAATACGCTCAAGGAATGGGCCGACTTGGGGAAGCACACAGCCAAACATAACCTCGTCAGAGTAGGAGATACTCTTGGCCTTTTTCTTCAGGGTTATCATCTTGTAACCCCACTCAAGAGAGGCTTCTGCGATTGTCTCGGCTTCGCCGGTGACTTCCATTGTTTCGTCGGTATATTCAACCCACGGCGAGACAACCGCCATGCCGTGAACATCGACCGTATCCGCACAGAGTTTGTCGTACCAAGGCTTAGCCTTTAGACCTCTGTTAATGAAGCCCCGCACAACCTCTGGCGCAAAATACTTAATGTCATCGGACAGAGTTAGGAGGTTGTCGAGGGAAGTCCGCTTGGGATCGAGCCCGATGTCTTGCCATATGTTTTCCATGGTGAGCGGCTTGCCTAAAGCGTTTTTAAGGCCCACTCCACCGCCTCGGGGGTTTTTGGCTACCTTCTGAACAAACGTTTCGATGTCACAGTCTCTTGCTGCGCTATGGTCCGTCGGATCGCGGTAATGTGATAGCGGTTCCGCTATTAGTGTTCGATACGAGTTTATAAGTCCAAGTTCTCCAGCCATTTTTTCTTACTCCGTTTCTATTGTTTGCGAGAGCCCGAGAGTCCCCTTTGCGAGCTGGCGCTCTAATTCCTTCAGCTGCCGGTGTGTTCCGGCCACGAGAATGGCTCGCTGGGAAATGCCAGTAACCCTGGAAACGTTCCGCAAGCGGTCTCGTGTCGCCGGATCGCAATCGAATATAATCGCACTACGAGAGCCAGTGCTATGCTCCAATTCTGGTATTCCATTTCTGTCTTTTCTCATCTGCACGCCCTCCTAGGTTCTGATAGCGTTATTATTGCAAAAGATATAACATGTCAAGCATAACACGCGCAGTTGATGCACTTTATATACACATGAGCAGCGTTTAAAGCACGTTTAGGGTCGCGTATTATGTTCATTTTATTCGCTCTACCATAAACGAAGTATTAAAACGGTTCAGAATGCTCAAATTTGATACAAATAGGGATTGAGAGGGAAGGGGTCGTTCCCTCAATAGGGGACTAATTAACAGGGTATAGGCTTCTGAAAGACAATATAAAAACTGGACACTATGCGGAGGTTCAGATTATCTTGTGACGTACGTTTCTCTGGGGGTGCCACAGTAGATGGATAAAAAACAACAGAAGAAGCTCGGTCCAGATTACAATCTGTTAGTCTGTCATCCTGAGATCGCTGCCGAATGGGATTACGAGGCAAATGGTGATTTCACCCCGGCGGATTTTTATGCGCACAGCCCACGCGAAGCTGCTTGGATAGGTAAGGATTGTAGACACTCATGGACGGCTCGCATTACTAATCGAACAAGCAATGGAAATGGATGTCGTATTTGCGGAGGCAAGGAAATCATTTATGAAAACAGTCTTGCGGCCAAGTTCCCCGAGATCGCTGCCGAGTGGCATCGAACAAAGAATGGGGGTAAAACGCCGGAGAAGGTCTTCCCCTTTAGCACGGAAATGGCTTACTGGATAAACGAGACAAGGGGTGTCTTTGAAACGAAGATCGTAAACAGAACAACAGCATTTGTGAGAGCCGAAAAACGTAGAATCCAATCTCAATCGGACAAAACAAAATAGAAGTCCAAATCCACCTCCGCTGCTAAGATTCTGTCAGGCGAGGCACTGTCGAGAAAATTGCACCCAACGACTCTGCGTTACGTACCTTTGCATCACACCATAAAACGGCTGGTTTTAACGGTCCAAAAATCTAAGACTTACAACTAGTGTTGCTTCCCCTGAGTTGAAGGGGCAATTTTGCACTATGAATGGCGAAGAGATCCGGTGTCCTTCAGCAATGTTGAACTGGAGGATCAAGCAAACTTGTGGAGGTGTGATACTGGAAGTCAATTCAAGGAGCCTTTACAGGAAATTTTATCCCAATACCTTTGTTCTGAAACTCCTTCTAAATGGCCTGATTGATCTGAGAAATGGCTGTGTTTTTTATGTCTGACCGAGCTATCCAAACCACCAACTCAAACTGGAGGGATGTATCCCCAAATGCGACAAATTTAACTGAAGGGGAAGATCAGGCACGACAAATTCATTTCTTTGAGCGACAGCCATAGCGTTTCCTCCACATCGCTTACATCCGAACCATAGGCAACCCCAACGGGTATGCTAATCTGAGTCTCTGAGGAGGGAGCGCTCTCGTTGATGATTTCCATGTTGGCTACAGTTGCGTTTGGAATGGAGACCAAGAGGCCATTCAATGTGAAATGCGGGTGCTACGAAGACCTATATTCGATACAGTGCCCTGAACTTTATCGCCTATAAGAACATAATCGCCTATTTTAAAGGGACGGTCCAGGAGGATTACAATAGTGCCAATCAAGTTAGAAAAGGCTTCTCTCCCAGCAAACGCTATGGCAAGACCACCTATACCCAGTCCACCAACCAACGAATAGGTAGGTAACCCCAACCGGCCACCAAAATGCACTATAATGGCGAACATTATAGCAAATGCAATAAGATTAAATACCAATACGTATGAGTTGAGTGTCCACATTTCCCGTAACGAAACCACCCGCCTTTATAACAGCACCGGCGATTCGGTTAAGCATTGCGCCTATCAGCCACAGGGCTCCGATGTAACCAATTATCAAAAAGATCATTGCTACAGGTAAATAGACGTAACATTAATGATGTGTAGGCCATGCAAAATAAACCACAGTCCCAATATTGCAAAACAGAATTAGACATGACGGAAGGATATCCCGCCAACGATTTTTTCGAGGCTGGAATCTAGCTTGCTGTCCACAACGGCGAGGACTTTTCCTGTACATTTGTAAATTAACAAAATCGCAGATGTTCCAAAAAAGAAGTAAACGCCTAACCCAACCCACTGCCAGACCATTTGACCAAAGACGAAACATCATCGCCCATGGAGGCAAGTAGCTGATTATCCGCCTTATAATAACCAACTACTCGACGAAAGGAGTTCGCCTCGCAGTGCGCACCTCCTCCAGACCCAGGTCTGTAAGGGAGATCTTCCATCTTATTATAAAATTTCTCTAAATTTGCAACGGTATTGCTTGTAAACAGGAATTGCCCCTCTGCCGGCCCATTCTTAACGACCGCAATTGTGATCTCCGTGTGAGGGATTGTCCAACTCTCTAATTTGTCCGTTTTTATATCGTTCTTGTCTGGAATTTCATCAATGGTGGGATGTCAATTCGGTCAAGGATTTCCTTTAGATAAATTACAGACTCAAGTCCTAATGTGTGTCTTATCGCAGGTGGTTTTGACTCAAGATTCAAACATTGAGCGGCGCTACGGGTAAAATTCATAGCGTCTCTTCATTGTAGGACTTGTATGCCACTACAGCTTTGTTCATATTATCTAAAAAAGTTTGGAGAGTGGCCCTGGGACTTGAACGATCAGGCGGTTCAAGACGATAGACTGTTTGTCCGGCGTTGAGGTCTGGACCAAATGAACATACTAAAATCACAGCTAAAAGAGATATTGCGCAAATCCTCACGGTCGTAATAGCCTCCGTCTCTCCTGTCTCTCCCGATATCCCAACATACTTACACTTGAGATGGATGCCAAGCAATATTAAAGTCTGGCGTGAACACCCGTCGCTCTTCCTGTCACCTCCACCCCGATTCTTCTCCATCTCCCGCAACTCCGGCGCTTCTTTGGTGAGCCGTGCCAGTGTGTAATCGAGCGAGTTACCTTGGGTGGCCTTGTTTGAATCATTCATTACATTGTTATGATTGATTCCCTCTTCCTTGCCTTTACATCCATACGGATTATTCGCCCCGCCCGGTTTATTGGTTAGCTGGTCCCGAATCATCTCCAGGGCTTCGTCGTCTTCTCGGCAAAGGGCTATTAATCGTCCTCTCGATCACGATCTCTGTCCCTACTACCGCTATAATTGCCCGAGGAGTCCCGATAATCTCTGCGGTCGTTATCCCTCGAACTGGTTCCGGTCACATTGCCGCTGGAATCTCTATATGTGCGCTGCCCGCCGCTATCCGACCACGAGCCAGACTGATTTCCGTGGCTGTCTCGATATGTTCCGCTCTGTTGCGCCAGGGCGAATGTCGGCAGTAACAACAGGGTTGCCAATAAGATTGTTGTTTTCATGGTCTCCACCTTTCCTCAGTGAAATAATTGTACCCACCGCCCAAGCGCATATAGCCCCACAATGGCTAATAACGCCTTGGTGAACATGCCGAAGCTGGTATTTCGCCACAAACAATAAAATCCAACAGGCGGAAAAATGACAAGCCACAAAAACGTCGCAGGATCACTTTGAAAGAGGGTATGTATCCATTCGTGTCGCTCGGCGGTCTGCTGATTCGCCTGTGTTTCCTCTGCGATATGCAGCGCAAAATGGCGTAATTCCTGGGCCTCAGCCTCGTTTGACGGGTTTAATCCACCCTTGGCCTTGAGCATAGTGAAGAGAAGTATCCACAATCGCCACGGATCGCTAACCTGATAAATGATTCCGCCGTGCTTGCCTTCAACGAATATCTGGATTCCTGGGCCATAGTGTTCAAAATCCATGATCTTGCTCAATGGAATATCGAAACTACCCTTGTCGCTCGTGACAACGATTCTCTGATTGGTCAATACAAACTCGCCAGATCCAGCGTCGGCAAGGATTTCGCTAGAGTCTTTATGCGGCGTGCTTTGCCCCAGGTAGACAGGTAGCCCGCCGAGTCTTACCCTGGTCCCGATGAAATTGTGCTTGGTCAAAGTCTCGGTTTTTTGGGCCGTCATGGTGACAGGAGAAGCAAAATAAGCAACTTCGCCAGGTTCCAAGATGGTCGGCGATCCGACTGTCGGGATATTCCCCGTCAGACAGGATACGACGTAATTAAATAGCGTCAGATCCAGCGAACACTTCGAACAATTTGCTGCGCTGGAATCATTGGTTGCCCGACACTTGGGACAGATTTGCTTGTTCGATGCGTCCATTTTTCTCCTTTTTTATGGCTCACCGCAGGCGTGGCACTTATTAGCGGTTCTCGCACGATTTAAGCGATTTTATCCCGAAAGGATGTAAACCACGTTGAAATCAATATCTACGCTGTGGTTGCGCTAGGGACAACCTCGCCCCGTCATAGGCCGAACTGGCATCTTGCACGTTGCACGGACCCGGAGAATATCTGGAATTGATCCCGAGCCCGGACTACGCTCAATCGACCGTCGCTATCGTAGTTCGGGTTTTTGATTACTTTTTTAACATCGGCGAACGTAGCCGCCGGGATCTTCGAATATGTCTCTGTGGCCTGAAACTCAATGATATAACCCTGAATATTACTCAATTCTCACCCTCCAAGTATAAGTAAAACTTATAATACCCAAAATAGAGGATGAGTCAAACCGCACCGGCCTCGGCCTCCAACAGCTTTATCAAGCGTTTGTAGCGCAACGAAGGCAGCCCGCCTTCCATGGTGGACGATTTATAATCGTTTGTGATGACGTCCAAAACCTCAGTCCAGCCGTGAAAAACTAACCCCCACGACCCACTGTTAATGTCAGGGCAAAAATTAAATCCGCCCTCTGGAACCATAGTCAGAAAAACACCTACCGGATCCAAGAGCAGATCCAGATAATCAACGAACTGTGGCGGCGTCTTGGTGTGGTCGAATATCCAATCCAGGCCCACGGATCGGGCTAATGATTCCAAATTCCCGCTGTAATGCTCCTGCATGTGCGGCGTGGCATGGAACATGGCGAAAAAGTCGGTTAGCGCATACAGCTCTTTGTACCGCTCGAATATCTCAATATTGGCGGGATCGGCCCACGCTTGCTCTCGAGCATCTGTGAACTCTGACAACATATCATTCCTCCTGATCCAAAACAACGGATTTACAACAAATCATTTATACTAAATCGAGCATTGTCACTCGGTTTTGTCGCCCGTGCGGCACCAGCTTTTATGCAACACTGCTCAACTTCATCGGCAAGAACGTTAGCCATCTTCCAGATAGTGTGGGACGAGGCGCCATATCGGGATTCGGTTCCCGATTGTGAGCTAGAAAATAGGTAACGTCACTGGCGACTTTCATGGCCTGTTCGAATTCAGCCTCGCTAAACGTATGATCTAGGGTTAAACTATGGTCCCGGTTCAGAAATTGAATCCTATAAGTGTTTTTGTTGTAGTCTTCTTTGTCTGTCCGGACGCTGATGTTTACCGAAAATGGTCTGTTTTCACTGTTGCCTATCATTTCGTCTCCTTCTTGGGCCTTCCGACCCGCTTTTTTTGGCATACTTTTTCGGTCGCTTTGGCGGCCAATTTCCTTAACTCCATGACCAAGTCGGGGCGATCTCGGATGCTGCCCTTCATCTCATCAACCCACTCGGCTTTGGCCCTTTCGAACTGATTTACGGCTTCCAACTTCAACTTCGATGCCTCTGTGGCGGCCCGAGACAGCCCAGAAACCGCAATCGACAACTTGTGAATGTCGGATACGTTCTCACATTCAATCCTGTCTAGGTCAATCCGGCGAATCAACGAATCTAAAACGCCCTGAAGCTGCTCCACCGTCTCATCCATGCGCACCTGGGCCGCTGTTCTGAAGACACCCGAACTCAACCGTAATTGGAGCGATTTCAGGCTTTCTTCAACCTTCGGATCAAATTTATTCCTCATTCTGTTTTCCTTCCCAACTCAACCGAGGCCGACCATAAAAACGCCACAAAAGCACGTCCAGCGTCCGACTGATATTCCCCCCATAGTCCCGCTTCGCGTGCTCAAACAACATATCGGCCAAGTTCTTATCGACACGGACCCGTAAATCGAACTTCTCACCCTGTAAAGCCTTTGATTTCGCCCTGCGAGGCGCGATTTCCGGCTCATCTATCCCGTAATCCGTGGCCGTTTTTTCGGTGGCTATCTTCATCATTTCGGCAAGATATAACTGAATCTCCCCCTTGAATTCGTCCATTTCTTCTCTAGTTACATATTCGGTCAATTACGCCTCCAAACGGCCAAATTTACAGGCCAGAATTACAAGGTTGTCGGAGATTCAGGGCCGCTGCCAGACCCCCTGGGGGGCCAATATCGAGTTAGGGGGTCCGGCCTACTCACCCGAAGCCATCCTGTCTATTTCGTTTTGTAACTCCGCTCGTCGATCCGGTGTATCGTTTTGAATGTCACGAACGAGAGCCTTGAATCGTGGATCTTTTCCCAGTTCAATAAGCTGCTCTTCAAAGCTCATGGCTTTGATGGGCTTGCCTATGCGGCCTTTAACACTCTCCAAATTTGAGTTGCCGCTATCCTCTTTTGGCATCGGTTTAATAACCCCTCTTTGTATAGTATTTGCTCGATTGATCGTAGCGAATAACCATCTGCGTTAAGTTCTTGTATGCGTTTAATGACGCCCTGTTCATGGCTGTTGATAACGAGCTTGTCACCCTTGAATCGGTAGCCATAAGGCGCATGTCTGGATATCCGACCACCTTCTGATTTCTTCTCGGCCATACCTACAACTGTGCGCTCACTGATTATGCCTCGTTCCATTTCGGCCATTGCCCCTGTTATTGTGAAATAGAATTGGCCGAGAGGCGTTGATGTGTCCAGTTTTTCGGTTAGGCTGTGAAGGGCTACATTCTTTTTCTTCAACAGATCCGAGATTTCGAGAAGGTCTCGGGTTTTACGGCCTAGTCTATCCAGCTTATAGATCACGACCGCATCAATCTTTCGGCGCTCAATCAGTGAAATCAACTCCTGTGCGCCACGGCGGCCCGTCAGGTTCTTTCCCGAAACACCTGCGTCGGCGATTATGTCGATCAGATCCAGTTCATTAAGCTCGCAGTAGGCCCGGATCTTGGATTCTTGCATCGGTAGACTGAAACCATCTTTCGCCTGTCCCGTTGTGCTCACCCGAATGTATCCGACCGCTCTTTTCATTGTTTCGACCTCCCGCGACAACATTATCTGGCTCTATCGCGATTATATATCCATAGATTTCTTTGTCAAGATAATAATATCGCGCTTGTCGCGCTTGTTTTGTTAACCAAGGGAAGGGTTGGTAACACCTTAAAGCCAGTGTTAGAACTGTTTTGACAGTGAAAAAGGCTGAGAAACAATATCGGGATGGAAGAAAGAAGAGCGCACGAGCGTTTTTGAGGTTTGAGCGAAAAGTATCATCTCCCCCCCGACATAGTGTTTCGTTGATTTTAATTTGACTAAGTGATAAAGACAGTAGGACAGTTGGGTATATTCTACTGTCTCGGCCAACATACTGAAATCAGCCCATAAAGACAGTAGGACAGTAAAGACAGTAATATATATACTCTATGGTTTTGAAGTATTATCTTTGTGTCTTGGTAAGGCTTCGGGTTGTATGCAACTTGTATGCAAACTGGAAAAGCGGAAAAATAACCGTAAACATATCAACATGTTACAAGACATCCACAGGGTTCAAATCCCGTTTCCCGCTCCACTAACCCATTGAAATCAATAAGCGTATAGCCCCAAAGTTGTCTGCAAATCGGGGCTAGAATTGTCTTTAGGGTTTGAAGCTAAGTTAAAATTTACCTGTCTGCCTAACAAAAAAGCAACGCGCTATATAATGTTTCAGTCCAATTTGCTAAGGGATTTGGTTCATATGGTCTGGGATAATTTCTATCAAAGGCTTTCCATACTACGTATTAATTTGCGCAGGACGGTAAAGGCCCCTGCGCGGTTGATACAAAGTTCGTCGCTATACCGTGCAACGGGAAGACTCATTATACAACATCTTGTAGTTATGTCATTTGTAGATGCCAACAAAATAGAGGTAGTTTTTAAGAGGGTATTTTTAGTCCCGTATGAGAAACCCACGGGAGAAATCGTGACAAACGTTATTGCCAAAATATGGGGACTATCCGTTGGCGTTGTGCAGCTCATTTATAATCCAAGGGACCTCTTTCTGGGATATTGGCTATGTTCGTTAAGGGTATTTGGACCCCTTCGCGGCCTAGGTATAGGTGAAGCGCTGGTTAATCTCGTCATCGAAAAGGCCGAAGAGCGTGGGGCTTCAGAACTCTTTCTCCGTGTTGATGACGACAACATGCCGGCGACTTGCCTCTATCGGAAGGTCGGTTTTACCCTCTTTACCGATATAAACCTGGAAACTATCATTAAGGCGCAGAAAGAGCAGACACAGCACCGATATTTGGTGTTTTGCAAGCCCGTTAACAACTATTGTCCCACAACGCAAATGCATGGACAATTGGGGGCCTACTCACTTTAGATTTCAGCACGCCTTTGTAATTGAATCATTTGGCTAATAGTAGAAGCATAAAACTCGCTTCTCAGCCTGCTAGACCATTTCATGAGACCCTCCCACACCGGAGGGTTTTTTATTTCGACTGTTCCAGACATTCCCTGTGGAATACAGACATCATAAATTGACAAGACAAGCAGCTTGAGGCTTAAGTAATGTCCAAGAAATCGGGTGCGGCCCAAACGGGCAAAAAGCGTATCAAAACATATGAGTGAAATGATCGAAGTACATGACCTTGTCAAGAAATTTGGGGCCTTCTGCGCTGTAGACCAGGTTTCATTCAAGGTTTCGGCAGGCGAGATCTTTGGCTTTCTCGGTCCAAATGGAGCTGGGAAGACAACGATAATCAACATGCTCACCACTATTTTGAAACCGACCAGTGGGTCCATTCTAGTGGATGGACACGACCCTGTACGGGATCAACGTCAAGTTCGGAGTTCTATTGGTATAGTATTCCAAGACCCGACTTTGGATGGCGACATGACAGCTTTGGAAAATCTACAGTTGCATGGTGTGCTTTACGGGGTTTCCGCAGAGGATAGAAAGGATAGGACGGAAAAACTTCTCAGGCTCGTCCAGCTTTGGGATCGCAGGAAGGATTTTGTGAAGAATTTTTCTGGAGGAATGAAGCGCAGGCTCGAAATCGCTCGCGCTCTGTTACATGAACCAAAGATAATTTTTCTCGATGAACCTACTCTCGGTCTCGATCCTCAAACGAGAAACCTTATCTGGAATTATATCCGGACGTTGAACAAAGAGAAAAACATCACCGTATTCTTTACAACTCACTATATGGATGAAGCTGATCGTGTAGCGGATGAAATAGCAATAATAGATCAAGGCAAAATAATCGCGTCTGGAGCGCCTGACACCTTAAAGGAGTTGACGCATTCCGAATCACTCGAGGACGCTTTTATATTATTAACGGGTTATGAGATTCGCCCAGAGGCGGCTTCCGCATCTGACCGGATGAGGACGTTTCGAAAAGTCTGGGGACGAAGATGAATGTAGTCTACATCCTTTGTCTGAGGCAATTGAAGCGTTATTTTCGCGCCCGATCCAGAATAATAGGGTCGCTTGGACAGCCGCTTCTTTTCTTGCTGGCTATTGGGTTTGGCTTTGGACCGACCTTCAAAAAGGCCGGTGGCGGTAATTACATTCAGTTTCTCGCCCCAGGAATCATTTTGATGGGAATACTATTCACAGGAGTGTTTTCTGGAATTGAAATCATCTGGGACCGGCAGTTCGGCTTTCTTAAGGAGACGCTGGTAGCGCCTGTCTCCCGGTTTCAGATTGTGATGGGGCGAACTCTGGGCGGCGCAACCGTAGCCATTATTCAGGGTTTCATCATCATGGCGATTTGCCTGGCGGCAGGATTCCATATTGAGGACCTGGCGCTTTTCCCGATTGCGCTACTTTTTATGTTCCTCTGCGCCATAATGGTAACGGCGCTAGGAACAGCCATTGGATCTGTCCTCGAGGACATGCAGGCTTTTCCGCTAATTATGAACTTTATTGTGATGCCCCTCTTTTTTTTCTCCGGCGCTCTTTTTCCTGTCGATGGATTGCCAAGAGCTTTACAAATAGCCATTCGTCTTGATCCACTGACTTACGCGGTAGATGGCCTGAGAGGGGCATTAGGCGAAGTGTCACGATTCGGAATTGGAATGGATCTTCTGATACTCGGAACTGTTACTGTAATTTTGCTCACTATTGGGAGTTATCTATTCTCCAGGATACAACTTTAATTGGCTGAAACAAGGATGAGGATGTCTTTTACTCCCGTAGCGCTTAAACACCCAAAAAATGCTCTTGCAAACGGCTCGAAGGATATATTTCCGTTTTGATCAACGGTGCGCTTCATTATACGAAACTGGGAGGAGGTCAGTCATGCATATAGCTGAACGTGATGATCCGCTGGAAAGTCTATCAGCTTTCTTTGGCGCCTGTTTCCTCATGACTTTCGCCTTTACGCTTTTCTGGTTCTTTTTGTATTTGGTGGGGGGAGACTGGGGTTACAAGATTACCTCGAAATGGTTCGAAGTGAGTAGGCATGAATATGATTTGATGAGCTACTTCGGAATAGCTTTTATCAAGATCATCAATATTTTGTTTTTCCTGTTCCCCTATCTCTCGATCCGACTGCTTCTGAGAAGGAACAAAATGAACAGGTAATATTGGATAGGCTCTATCGGGAATTCTTGTACTTGGGGAAATCCGTATACCCAACAGCGTCAAACGAATACCAAACCTTCATTTCTGCCGGCGGATTCAACGGCCAGCCATTCAGCGAAACGCTCCACGAGGTCGGGATTGCTGAGAAAAGGTCGCCCAAAGGCGATCAGGTCCGCATATCCGTTGTGAATCGCAGCTTCCGCCGTTTCTTGAGTGTAACCGCAGTTCCCCATGATCGGTCCTTTGTACACGTCCCGGAATTCCGCCAGCGTCATGGGCTCACCCAATTTATGGAAACCAAACGCCAGGCCGTCTACCACATGAAGGTACCCGAGGTTATACCGATCAAGTTGTCTCGCAACATACAGAAACGTCTCACGATAATCCGGTGAGCCCATGTCATTGAAACTGCCGTTCGGCGCCAGATGCACGCCGACTCGATTGGACGGCCAGACAGTCAGAATCGCGTTCAAGATTTCATCCAAAAATCGGTAGCGGTTTTCAATGCTGCCGCCATAGCGGTCCGTTCGGTGATTCGTCTTGGATTGCAAGAACTGATCAATGAGGTATCCATTGGCAGAGTGCAATTCCACCCCGTCAAACCCCGCTGCTTTCGCTCGCTCGGCCGCTCGTCGATAGTCCTCCACAATGGCCGGTATCTCATCCGATTCCAGCGCTCTCGGTGTTTCGTATGGCTGTTTGCCGTTAGGCGTATGACTAAAATCGCCATTAATCTTGATGGCCGAGGGCGCTACCGGAAGTTCCCCGTTCTCGTGAAAAGCCCTGTGGGAAGCCCGTCCGCAATGCCAAAGCTGGAGAAACATAGGTGTTCCCTTGCTGTGAACCTCATCCACCACTTGCTTCCAGGCTTCGGCCTGCTCGTCTGAATAGATTCCAGGACTGTTCAGCCAGCCAATACCCTGTTTCGACACAACCGTGGCCTCGCTAACGATCAGACCAGCGGAGCTTCTTTGAGCATAATACTCTGCCATCAATGCATTGGGTAGCCGCTGCTCGCCTGCCCGTGACCGGGTCAGGGGCGACATGACGACCCTGTTTTTTAATTTGAGCCCACGTAAATCAAATGGTGTGAACAATGCGCCACTATTGATATTTGTACCCATGTTTTTCCCCATCCTCCAAAATGATGATGCGGCGGTCCTGGCGTTCCGGGCCTCTTGTTGCCATCGGGGTTCAATGCATTACTCCCAGGATACCCGACGAGGGCAAAACCATCGTCAGGTTGATGAAAAACTCTGCTCTATCATGTCCCTGAAAATATTAACCACACGTGTTACTGTCAAGGACCAGCGCAAACTATCGGAGCGAGTACGGTATCAAGTAAAGAGACTTGGCTGTTAAGCTTTCATCATATAATATCAATCATGATTATTGACATCCGGCATCAGACACATAGAAAATTGGGGGTGTGAAACAATGAAAAAACTGTTTGCGCCAATATCGTTCATCTTCGTGTTGGCGACGGGAATGATCGTTTATCCGTTTATCGGATACTGCGCAGAAGGTGTTGAATCAATGAGACCACAATCAAAACAAACTGGAGGCGTCCCTGTGAAGATATCGCACAAAGCTGTTTTTCATCTTGATTTGAATCAAGAAGACAGACTTACTCTAGCGCTGGCCAATATAAAGAATCTGTTCAGAGAAATTCCAGCGCAACAATGTGATATCAGCGTCGTCGCAAATGGCAACGCCGTTAACCTTTTTAAAAAGAACGCTGTGCCTGGCCATGCCAAAACAATCGAGGAACTTCACAATCTGGGAGTTCATTTCAAGATGTGCAGGAACGCATTAGCCAACAACAAAATCAGTAAAGAAGATTTGATTGATGTCTGCGAAATAGTCCCTGCCGGGATTCTGGAAATAATTGACTTACAACGAATGGGATTCGCATACATCAAACCTTGATATGGAGGACGCGGTGGTAAAGACAGACAAATCGATGAATTAATTCTTTTAATTTACTGTCATCATTTAAATTTCTTGACGTAATACCCATGCGTTAATCGCCCTTGAGGTTCAGAAGTTTCTTGACCAGTGTCTTTTCGTGATCAAAATTCGCGATCCTTTGGATCATGATCTTCTGAGCCATCACAGGCCCAGCCCCATGCCATGTACCCACTCCGTGTTGTCCGGCAGTCCAGTGCTGGAGCAATTTGTGAGCCTTGAGAATGTCCTCTGTTGGCTGATCTGACCCAAAGCTAAAAAACTCCTCGACGTATTGTTTTGTTGCAGGATTGTTGAGTTCTTTCATGGATGGCATGGTAACAATCAATCCACCACCTATGTCACCGGCCAGCGCCATTACACGCCAAAAGGCGTTACAGATGTTCAATTTCGAGACGTTGCCCATTAGTTCATCCGGGAGAAACACGCCAGACCCTACCGGATCTTCAGTTCCCAGTCGTGCGGCAGCCAAACCGCAGGCTCTTCCGGTTTCACGCAGCACCACCATTTCTGTCAATTCTTCATTTATGTGAGGAACTTCCTGAAGGCCCTTATACTCCTGGATAAGCCTGCATGCGCCGATGATTTGATTCATGAACCCTACTTTACATGTGCCTCCGCAAGTCATCCGATGGGTACGAGCAAACCGGGTGACTATCTTCGCTGAATATTCTGTTTCCCCACAGTGGAATACACGGTTCCATGGTACAAAAACATTGTCGAAGACCACCATGGCAGTTTCTCTCTGTCCAAACACCGGGTTGCCAAGTTCATGAATATCGTCCGCCAATTCTCTCTCAGCAGAGTAGGGCGAATACTGACACACATAAGTGATACCCTCAGCGTCGGACGGCACAGCGAAAGCCACAGCATAATCGGCCTCATTTTCATCTCTGGCTCCCTGGGGCAGCACAACAAATTCATCACACGCGTAAGCTCCGCTAATGTTGATTTTTGCGCCTCTTACAACAATACCGTCCGAATTCTTATCAACGACTTTGAGGGCCAGGTACGGGTCAGGCCAATCAATGGCCCTTTTCATTCTATGGCCGCGAGGTTCGGTCAACGCCCCGGCCACTGCCAGGTCTTCCGTCTGAACCATCTTTAGGTAGTCAATGAACCTGGGATAATACTGGGATCCTAGATCGCGATCCATTTCCCAGGTGGTAGATGCCAAAGCGTGGAACGCGTCGTATCCTGCGCATCTGTAAATGCACGTGCCTAGGTTTTCGGCCGTAAAAGTCCCCGCCTGCGCTTTGGCCGTCAAATCCTCTACGCTCGAGCTTACATGGGTGTATCGGTTCACCGTGGCATTTATCAGCGGCGAATAACACGTCATTATGCCGGCGCTCTCTGGATCCAAAGCCCATCTGTAGCTCGCCTTGTTCGATTCCACCACGGTTCTTGTGTTAGGGTTCTCAAGAATATTCTCAACTTTTTTACCGTTCATAAATACTTTAGGATGTCGGCCCTGAACACGGGCTTCGAACTCTTCGGGGGTTTTTAGAGCCATGTGTAATGTCTCCTGGCAAAGGCTGAAAAGCCTGAAAGAATTATTGTTGATGTAAACTGAACGTCAGATATCTACAATGAATCTCCTTCAAGTTCAATGGCATCGATGCCTGATGATTGCGCCCCATTCACTTCTGACCTGGTTCTCAGAGCCAGAACCAGAAACGGCTGTATAAGCCGCTCCGGCTTTTCTCACAGCTTTTGCCGCTTCGGAGACCGTAGCCCCGGTAGTTGAAACATCATCGATTATCAAAACACGTTTACCGGAAATTTTCTCAGGTTTGGAAACCTCAAAGGCATTCTTGAGATTCAATATTCTTTTAGACCGCGGCAAACCCACTTGGGGTTTAGTATGCTTCCGTTTGATCAGGCTTGTCCTTTCAATTGGAATACCTGTCGAATTGGAGAGTTTTTTAGAGAGCGTTATTACCTGGTTGAAGCCTCTTTCTATAAGGCGTTTTCGGTGAATAGGAATAGGAAGTATCACATCAATACTTTCGTCAGCGTAATGTCTATTAAAGGCGTCTATGAGAAACTCGGCAATTGGTCTAACATTGAAAAGAGAAGCATGAAACTTGAATCTGGTTATGGCCGAACGGACAGCATTCTCATAATAAACACCGTACCGGGCCCTGTCGTATGCTGGGGCGTTTGACATGCAAGAGCCACAAAACAAATCATCGGAAAAATGGTTAAGCTTCGCAAGGGGCAGTCCACAGATCTCGCAGAAAGGCTTTACGACTGATCTGACCGAACTTCTGCAATTGGAACAAACTACGGATCCTTCGGTATCATTCAAGGAACCGCAAAAATAGCAGACCTCAGGAAATAATACACAGGAAAGGGAATCGATAACTCTGGGAAAAACATTCTGTCTATTCATGTGTTTATCAGAGCCGTGTTCCACCTCTCTTGAGCTTCATCGTCTCCAGAGATAGAGTAGAACTAGCATCTCAAAAGCAAATCAGGTGGTACAACTACTGTCCATAAATTGCTGAGTCCTTTTAACCAGAATTCTGTTAAGACTTTGTTCAGAGTATCACAAGAATCTGTATCCCGAGGCGTAAAATGCAGACAATCATAACATTAACTACGGACTTTGGGACTCGAGATGGATTTGTGGCTCAAATGAAAGGTGTCATTTTTAGTATTAACAGTGATGTCCTTATCGTTGACGCTACTCACGACATAGAACCGTTTTCCCCTTTGGAGGCGGCCCTCGTGCTTAATGGGTTTTATCGCAGTTTTCCTCGCGGCTCAATTCACGTGGTGGTAGTAGATCCAGGAGTTGGATCTACCAGGCGCTCAATTGCCGTAAAGAGTCTGGATGAATATTTTGTTGGACCTGATAATGGTGTATTTTCATTCGTTTATTCAAACGACGTCTCCGCTGAAATTCGTGAAATCGAAAACCTGGATCTCATAGCCACCTGTCCTCATCCCACCTTTCATGGAAGAGACATTTTTGCTCCTCTGGCCGCCCACCTTTCCCAAGGCTTTGAATTTAATGAAATTGGACGCCTGAGTTTCAGATCCTGAACGCTTTGACATGCCCCCAGTGACGAAAATGGAACAGGGAATTGAGGGGCAGGTCATTCACATCGACCGATTTGGCAATCTATCTGTGAATATTCATGGTCATATGTTGGAAAGGCCTGTGAGAGAGATAATTCTGGGACCTATTAAGATAAGAGGGCTGAGTAGAACCTTCAATGCAGTTCCGGACTATGAGCCTCTGGCTCTTATCAACAGCTTCGGGCTGCTGGAAATTGCCATAAATAAGGCATCGGCCGCTGACAGTTTGGGAATGGGAATAGGAGCCTGTGTTAGAGTAACCTGGCGGAACGAGACTAATTCTCCATAATCATTTGAAGATGCGGAATGGTCTCAACCGGAAATTCGAACGTATTGAGAATCGTTCCTCCGTTATCGAATCAACCGCCGGTTCAATATTTTCAGAAAGTTTTCTCCCATTATTTTTGCTCTTAGGTTCTCTTCGACGCCAGTTTCGTCCAGTTGCCTCCGGTATCTGTCAAGGCCCAAAAGTGGAAAATCGGTTCCCAACAGGACATTATCTTCCCCAAGAGCATGAACCGCAGCTAGGAATATTCTGCAGTCATAGATAAATGGGGCAGCCGCCGAATCGACATAAACTCGTTTCATTGTAGGAGCTATTTCCGGCATCATAGAATAAACAAAAAAACCGGCGCCGAAATGGGCTAGAATAAGATCCACATCGGGACATGCCTTGATTGTTTTAAACAGCGCCCGTATATCGACTGAAATTTTCCCTGGGTAGTTGTGGCCAACCGGCTCATTTACATGTATCATCACGGGAACTTGCCGATAGGCGGCCATGGCCAGACAAGGTTTCAACGCCTCGAAATCTGAGAGGCTCCACCCCCAATCATACATAGAAAGTTCGCCAATGCCTGCGAATCCACCTGCGAGAGTTCGTTCACTTTCCCTGAAAGTCAAATCCCTGTGAATCAGGGAAAAGGTGGCGAATGGGATTATTCTGTCAGGATAACGTTCGTGGAAGTCCCAAATCTCGTCATTATTCCGTTTGGCGATGTCATAGTCTTTCCATGGGAAGCCGAAAACTACGGCCTTGTCTATTCCAGAATCATCCAAATAGCGCAATATATCAGTTGTTGAGGCTATCTTGGCTTTCGATGAAGAGTATAATGAGGCAAAGGCGTTATCCTTCTTGATGAACTCACTCCTATCCTCTTTAGCGAGCTTCGGCAGTAAATGGGTATGGCAATCGATGATCATAATTTCTTTAACTTGATTTAGACCCGTTTACTGACGATACTAGGACTTGAATCCATTTTTGGCAAGCCGAATTACCTGTCTGCGCTTGACAAAATAACGTCTGTAATTAATTATTTTGAAGTCATTCTTAACCAATAGGAAAAATAAAAATGGCGGGTAAAGACTATTACTCGATATTGGGCGTAAAAAAGGACGCTGCTGCGTCCGAGGTAAAGAAAGCTTACCGAAAGCTGGCGCGAAAATATCATCCAGACGTTAATCCAGGCGACAAACAAGCTGAGGAAACGTTCAAATCCATATCCGAAGCTTATGACGCATTGTCTGACCCGGAAAAGAGGAAGATCTATGACGAATTCGGAGAAGATGGCTTGAGAAGTGGATTCGATCCTGAACAGGCGAGACAGTATCGACAATGGAATGAACAGGCTGCCCGTAGTCATGGTAGGAAAGGCTTCTCGGGATTTGGTCAGGGCGCTTCGTTTGATCCAAGCGGTTTTAAATATTCGGGTTTTGAAGATGTTTTCTCTGATTTGTTTGGAGGAGCTTCCCAGGCGCCGAAAGGGCCTACGCGAGGGCAAGACATTGAGTCCGAGCTTGAACTCAATTTCAATACGGCAATAAACGGTGGCTCAACCAGAGTCAGCCTTCAAACCTCAAAAGCGTGCCCGAAATGTTCGGGAAGCGGTCGGATCAGCGCCGCCAGTGATGGTGTCTGTAGAACCTGTAACGGGACTGGACAGGTAAATGTGGCGCAGGGTCCGTTGAACTTCAGTAGACCTTGCCCCGATTGTGGGGGTTCCGGTCGGGCAGGAGAGATTTGCCCGGACTGCGGGGGAGCTGGAGTCAAACCCTCTGTGGAGACAATTGATGTGACTATCCCGCCGGGGGTTAAGGATGGGTCAAAGATACGACTAGCCGGCAAAGGGGCTCCCGGCAGAAACGGAGGGCCCGCAGGAGATCTATACATAATAACACGTGTAGCGTCTCACCCATTTTACAAAAGGGATGGCGATTCGCTGAGAGTAGAAATTCCGGTCACTGTAGGCGAAGCGATGAATGGCGCTGAAATTCCGGTATACACTCCAACCGGAGTGGTTCAACTCAAGATTCCTAAGGGTACACGCTCCGGGCAGCGTTTTCGACTCAAGGGGAAAGGGGCTCCTAATTTAAAAACCAAGGTCCCCGGAGATCTTTATGTAACCATTCGTGTGCAAGTCCCTGAAACTGACGATGAAGAAGCGCTGAGCGCCTCAAAAACCCTGGATCGTTTTTACAAGGGCGACATTCGCCAATCCATAAGGCTGTAGGAATCAGGCTCTAGTCAGGCGATTTTAAGATCAACGGGGCAGCAGCCTCAGGTTACTTCAAGAACTGGCCATCATGTAGGGAGTTAGAGACCAAATCATGGACAACTATTATCGTCGCGAGCAGGTATTGGAAATATTTGACCTCCAAGAGAGTTTCCTGGATGAACTGGAAAGTGAGGATCTAATAAGATGTTCAATTCTGGATCGTCCGGAAGACAAGGTTTATCCAGTGGACCAAGTTGAACGGATCAGGATTATTTGTAATCTGACTCACGATCTTGAAGTGAATCTCCCGGGAGTCGAAGTTATCCTTCAAATGAGGGAAAATATGATTATGATGCGCCATCAGTTTGACCAGATCCTCGATGCGTTAATTAAGGAGATTAAGCTCAAATTGCCTTAACATGTCATTCTGGACTTATAATTAGGCTGCTTCGATGACCATCTGTGTCATGACTACAAGAACAACATGATTGCCTCCCTCTTCATTACGAACTGTTTCAAGATTTTTTTTCAAAGGTGTTCTGAGCGCCAAAACGTGCGCTGCATGTTGGCGCTGATCTTTTTGTGGGCCTCTCTTAACGGCCTATTTGTGGCAAGATCCTTTGCCTCCGATTCATCCACGGGAATATTAAAAACCGTGTTAGAAACTAAAGACCCATCAAAAAAAATGGAGCTGCTTGATGAGGCGCTTCAAACAGAGGGTTTAACCGGAAAAACAATGGCGTCTCTATATTTTCAAAGGGCTCTGGCTCTCAAGGAATTGAAAGATTACTTTAGGGCCTTAGAGGACCTAGACGCGGCAATTAGCCAATACAAACGCATGCCTGGAATTATGCTTGAGAAAGCCGAATGTCTGATAATGGTAGATCAATTAGATCAGGCTTCCTTGGCTTTGGAGAATTTCCTGCTCACAAGACCCGGGACGGCGCGAGCCTACACTCTCAAGGGGATAATTTATGAAAAGGAAGGGTCTCTGTTAAAAGCGGAAGATGAGTACACCAGGGCCCTACGTTATGAGCCCGAATATGTCCCAGCAATAAAGGAGAGAGCCAACGTATATTTGAAAGAGGGTAAACCGCGAAAAGCCTTGGATGATTTTGAAACGCTCGTTAAACTGGATCCTGATAATTCGGATGCTCTGATCGCCAGGGCTGGGGTCCATTGTAAACTGAGTGATTTCACGGCCGCGTTGGCTGACTATGCCAGAGCCGACACCCTAAAACCCAATGATCATAGGATTAGAAGAGAAAGAGTCCTGATCTATATAAAATTAGGCAAGCCTCAAAAAGCTTTGGAAATTCTATCGCGCTATCAAGGCAGATCCGATGACGTCGAGTCGCTGGTCTTGACTGCTCGCTCTTACATTCTTTCGAGAGATTTTAAGAAAGCTGAGGCGATTTTGGATCAGGTCGAGATCGGATGGCCGAATAACGCTGAGGGCAAACTGCTCCATGGAGTCATCAATAGTAGAAGATCAGAATTCGATAAGGCTTTGGCCGGTCTTAACTCTGCTCTCGAACTTGATCCCAAGCTAGTGGAGGCCTACAAAGAAAGGGCCAAGGTGTTTGTTGCGTTAAACGAGCCTGTGAGAGCCGTCAATGATCTGACATCGGCCGCTGAGGTAGACCCCGCTGATGGCGAAATCTTTGCTTTGAGAGGAGAAACCCAGTATCTACGGAAAATGTACGACGCAGCGAAAAGCGATTTTTCAAGAGCCGTAGAAACATTGGGTAACGACCCAAGGATCCTTTATGATCGCTCACTGGTTCAATTGAAGAAAGAAGATTTTCAAGGCGCCATCCAGGATCTTGATTTGGTCTGTCGACTCAGGCCGGATTCTGGAAGAGCTTTAAGCATGCGCGGGGTCACTAGGTTTTTTTTGGGAGACCATGAACTTGCCATTTCAGATCTGGAGAAGTCATGCGCGTTGGACCCGAAAGACCCGGTTGTGCTTAATAACCGTGGATTTTTTTATCTGAAATTGGGGAACTACCCTGCAGCTAAATCCGACTTTGAAAAGGTTCTTGCAATTGATCCCTCTTTCAAGGACGCAAGACAAAACCTGAAGCTTGTTGAATACAGAGAGCTTCAAGAAACATTGCCGGTTAAGGATGCCGGCTCAACGTGGGGCCAATGAATTATCGGGCATTGCTGGTCGATCTGGACGGCACAATAAACTTGGGAAATGATTTGATACCTGGGGCGGATAGGGTTTACAGAGACTTATCTGAACTGGGAATTAGATGGCTTTTCCTGTCAAATAGCGCCACTGCCTTGGCAAAAGATTTGGCCCTGAAAATTTCCAAATTGGGCCTACCCGTTTCGGAAGATCAGGTTATAAATTCGGCGTCCGCTCTTTTAAGAGAGGTCCAAAGGAATTTCTTGGGCGCCAAAATCATGGTGGTTGGTCACGAGCGACTTAAGCAAGGCTTGGTAGCGTCAGGAGCGGTCATCTCGGGAGATCCTTCGGCTACAGATATAGTTGTCGTGGCGCTTGACACCCAGTTTACTTATGAGAAAATGAAGCTGGCGCATAGGGCTCTCAAGAGAGGGGCTCTGTTCTGGGCGACAAATCTTGATCCAACCTATCCTGAGTCTGATGGCTTCAGTCCCGGGGCGGGAAGCGTTGTGGCGTCAATCGCCACTGCAGTGGGAAAAGCGCCGGACAGGATTTTTGGCAAACCGTATCCCGACATGGCCGAAATGGCGCTGGAGAGACTAGGATTGGCTGAAGCAGATTGTCTTGTGGTTGGAGACCGAATGGACACGGACATTCGATTCGCAAAGAATGCGTGTATGCCGTCCGCTCTGGTATTAACGGGCGCCACGTCTTTGGAGGACCTGCCTAAATACTCGTTTTCTCCAGACCATGTTTTGGAAAGCGTCTCAGATCTAAGGTCCTTGATGTGTTTGGATGACTCCTGTGGACAGGAATGTCCCAGTTTAGACTCTTGAATCAACCATTTTCCGACCCAGAGAGGAGAACCGGAATTGCTGGATAAATCTGAAATTGAGAACCTTTATGAAATGCTGAAAAAGATCCAGGAACCCAAGGGTTATTACTTTAATTTGGACAAGGAAAAAGTTACGGACCTGTTGGAATCGTTGCTGAAAAACAAGAGCAGGTATGGGTTCATGTCATGTCCATGCAGGCTCTCTTCAGGGAATCGTGAAAAGGACAAGGACATTATATGCCCCTGCGCCTACAGAGAAGAGGATGTAAAAGAATACGGGAGTTGTTACTGCGCCTTATATGTGTCCAAGGAATGGAACGACGGAAAAGGACCCAAGAAATATGTTCCTGAGAGGCGGCCGATTGAAATGTTCTTTTCTTAGGAAATACGAAGATTTCAGGATAATGGCCTGACTCGCTGGAGACCTTTGGGCTCTACATGTCCAAAATTCCTCTCACATGTTTCTTAAATTACATCGTTTATTTCGGCTCGCAATAAGTCTTGAAACGAGCCTCAACTTTGGGCCAGTCAATTATCTTCGCAAAGTTGTCAACGTATTCCGCCCGACGATTTTGATATTTCAGATAATACGCGTGTTCCCATACGTCACAAACCAATAAGGGCATACAACCCCAACTTGTGAGGTTTTGGTGCTTTTCTACCTGGAGGACCATCAATTTTTCACTGATGGGGTCCCAAACCAGCGCTCCCCATCCTGACGCCTCAACCATCTTGGAAGCGGCTGAAAACTGTTTCCAGAATGTGTCAAATGAACCGAAGTCCCGTTTGATAAGTTCCCCAAGCTTCCCTTTGGGGGTTCCCCCGCCTCCGGGTCCGATTGTGCTGAAGTAAATCCAGTGCAAAATTACCCCTGAGGCGTTAAATGCAATATCCCGGCTCAAGGGTTTGATGTTTTCGAATGAGTCGGTTTGTCTGGCCTTTTCCAGTGTCTTCAAATCCTTGGCCAGTCCGGCTACGTAAGCCGCAAAGTGTTTTCCATGATGGATCTTTACGGTTTCTCTGTCGATTATTGGTTCCAGCGCATCCTCTGGGTAAGGAAGGGGAGGCAACTCCAACATATTGAAAGGTTCCGGTCCGGACGATGAAGAAGCCATCGCCTCGGACACAAACGCCTTTGAAAGAATACCCATAGCGCCCAAAGCGCCCAGACCCCCGATCACATTTCGTCTTGTCAGCTCATCTGCCATGACTTATTCCTTTCTGTTTTAATTTGAACAGTTGCCACCGCTACGGTCGGAAGGCCATTGGAGATCAGAAAGAGCGCGACTTGCCGCGACTTGCGCCGCTTCTTTCTTGTTGGGACCATGTCCCTCAGCAACGAGATTCTCACCTATTACGACACCCATTTTAAATGTTCGTGCATGCTCTTCGCCGGTTTCTTCCAACAAGATGTAGAAAGGGGTCATCCCAAGCTCAGCCTGTGATTTCTCCTGCAACAGACTTTTGGGGTCGTCGAAATTTCTGGAATCTCGCAGGTTTTGTAACATCAACCGGAAATGGGTGGTGATAAATTCTTCGCCACAGTGATAGCCCCCATCCAGGAAAACTGCAGCGATGATGGCTTCAACAGTATCAGCTAATATAGAATTTCTCTCTCTGCAACCAGAAATCTCATCACCTTTTCCCATTCGGATGTATTTGGCTACACCGATCTGCCGCATGATTCTGGCCAATGCGTTTTGCCTCACAAGGCTGGCTCTTTTTTTCTGGAGTTGTCCTTCCGGAGCGTCCGGGAAAGTTGTGTACAGGATATGGGCTATTACCAAATTCAGCACGGAATCGCCGAGGAATTCCATTCTTTCGTTATTGTCAGCGCACGTGGAGCGGTTTTCGTGCCAGAAGCTTCTGCGGGTTAAAGCATTGAGGAGTAAATCCGGATCCTTGAATTTGTATCCTAAGGCCGATTCAATCTCCATTAGTTCTGCTGGAGACAATGACGAATCTAAATCTTTTTGAATAGACATGCTAAATTTTCTGTATGCTTGTGAGCGGTTAAATCGTAAAAGAGCGGTGTCACGGAAACATATCCTTGCTTTAAACAGAAAATGTCGACTCCGTCGTCCGCTCCATCAGGTGTTGTTTCACCGGAAAGCCAGTAATAGTAATCCCCTCTGGGATCTTCTCTTCTCTCAAAGGTTTCATGAAATCTTGATAATGACTGTCTGGTTATCCTGATCCCTTTAATTTTGTCAGGTGGCAAAGCAGGCACGTTAACGTTTAGAGCCACTCCTTGCGGAAGGCGATTCGCAAGGACCCATGAAGCGATTTTTCTCACAAAAGGAAATACCGAATTAAAGGGAGGATTTTTCTTTGCGGCTACCGAGACAGCCATAGCTGGAGCGCCCAGGATGGCGGCCTCTGTAGCCGCAGACACAGTGCCCGAATACAAAACGTTTATTCCTAGATTTGCCCCATTGTTTATCCCGGATATAACCAGATCGGGTTTACGTGGCAGCAGGTAATGTATGGCCAATTTTACCGAATCTGCAGGGGTTCCTCCGATCGCGTAGCCGTAAAAAGCCCCATGCTTTAGAACTTCATGCGCCTTTATTGGATCATACAATGTTATTGAATGTCCAACAGCGCTTTGTTCAGTGTTGGGAGCGACTATGACAACATCTCCCAGGGTCTCTGAGATCTCCTTGAGTCGACGCAAACCTTCAGCATGAATGCCGTCGTCGTTTGTTAGGAGAATTAACGGCCGTTCATCCGCCATTAATTATCTCAGCGCATGCCAATTGTATCCTCTTCATGCCTTCTATTATAATTTCTTCCTTTGTCGCGAAAGAAAGTCGGACATGATTATCAGAACCAAATGGGCCACCGGGGACGCACGCTACATGGTGTTTTTCCAGAAGGTACCCCGCAAAATCGCTTGAACTGGAAATCCCGGTTTTTCCAAGCAACTTGGAAATATTGACAAAGGCATAGAACGCTCCATCAGGTTTTGGCACAGAAAGACCAGGGATCTGGTTCACAAGCTTGATCATCAAGTCTCTGCGACGCTCAAAAATCGAGCGCATTTCAGATACTTCCAACTGTGGGCCTGTAAGGGCTTCAATTGCCGCTGCCTGAGCCGTATTGCTCGGATTCGAGGTGGACTGGCTTTGAATATTGGTAACGGCCTTTACAACATCCATAATGTCCGTACCCAGATATCCAATACGGAGGCCTGTCATCGCATAAGTTTTGGACACCCCATTAACGGTGATAGTCCGAGATTTCATCCCAGGCAGAGTAGCGAATGGCGTATATTTCTTTCCGTCGAAAAGAAGTTTGTCATATATCTCGTCCGAAATTACGAGGATATTTCTTTCGGCTACGACGACGGCGAGTTGTTCAAGAAATTCCTTTGAATACATGGCACCGGTCGGATTTGACGGATAATTGAGAATGATGGCTTTGGTAGAAGAAGTGATTCGAGATCGAATCGTCTCGATATTAGGCTCAAACATATTTTCTTCAAAAGCTTCCACTATTATTGGTCTGCCACCAGCTAGGGATATCATTTCTGGGTACGAAACCCAGTAAGGGGCAGGGCATATGATTTCGTCCCCTGGGTTCACAATCGCCTGGAATATGTTGTACAGGCTATGTTTTGCGCCACAGGAAACGACAATGTTTTCCGGTTTGTAACTAAGTCCGTAATCTTCCTGGAACCTCTGGACCACAGCCTTTCGCAGTTCCAAAATTCCAGGAACCGGAGTGTAGAAGGTCTCGCCTCTATCAAGTGATCTTTTTGCCGCTTCACGAATTCTCAGGGGAGTAGGGAAGTCGGGTTCACCAGCCCCGAATCCAATTACATCAACGCCTTGACTCTTCAATTCCTTTTCCTTGGCGGATATAGCTAGAGTAGCCGAAGGTTTAAGTTCATCGGCTCTCTCAGATAGGATTTTGTTCATATTAACTCCTGCTCTTATTACTTGTCCCATGGCTGCTTCGACTAATCGGAAACTTTTCTTTGAGAATTCTCAATACATACTCCGGGACCAGGCCCTCCGGGGAACCGCCAGCATATACAGTGGCCTTTATTATCCTAGAACTTACGTATAGATACCTGTGGGCGGTCATAAGAAAGTAGGTTTCAATCTTTCGACTCAGCTTTCTATTCATCAGAGCGAGTTGGAATTCGTATTCAAAGTCTGAAACCGCTCTTAATCCTCGAATTATTGCGCAAGCTTTCTTTTTTTCAGCGTACCTGACCAGCAATCCTTCAAAACAATCGATCTGAATGCGGGGATCACCGTTCACACTGTTGCGAATCATGTCTAGTCGTTCGTCCAGAGAAAAGAGTGTCTCCTTTTCAGGGTTTAGCCCCAGAGCGATTATGATCTGATCAAATGCGCCCAGCGCCCGGTGAATGATTTCCAAATGCCCATTGTGAAAAGGATCAAACGTACCCGGATATATTGCTGTTTTTTTCCTCATAACTTCAGTTGGACTCCAAATTTGATTTCGACTCCGATCTTATGGATGCGAATATTTCAACTACGGAGGAACCATAATTCCTGAAAAATGTCTTTTCCAGACCGACCTTCTGAAACTTTTCCATCTCGCTGTTGATCTTGGATCTCTCGGTTATCAGCAGTCCTTCGGGAGATAATAAATTCATAAAAGAACTGTTCGAGAACAACCGCACGAGCCAATCACTATCATAAGGAGGATCCAGGAAAATTATTTCAAACTTGTCTTTGCGAGCTGCAAGAACACTCAACGCTTGACTGGCGTCCATATTCAGGATTTCTACCTCATCGATCAGCTTGTTGTTTCGACTGAATTCAACCAAATTCCTGGCCAATCGCTTGTCCTTTTCCACAAGAACTATGCTTTTTGCTCCGCGACTAAGGGCTTCCAATCCCAAAGAACCAGAGCCCGCGAACAAATCCAGCGCTCTGGCGCCCGTGACAACGGTTCCGAGAACACTGAAAAGAGCTTCCCGGACCCTTTCTGATGTTGGCCTTATTTGGGCTCTCACGTGGAGAGGGAACCGTAGGCCTTTAAGGCTTCCGGAAATAATTCTCATTTAACCAACCCTAATTAATATACCTCTTATAAAAATCGTTCAAGTTCAAGGGAAAAAATTTACCAAACTCCTTTGGGCATTCTTTTTCGCAAGGAAATGACGCAGATGATAAATCCAGAAAGTTAATAATGTTCACAGGGTTTCACATTTCAATTATTTCAGAACATGTCATTATCCCTCGAGTTACGGTCGGAGCTATCTCTTCTGGTGTAAAGAGTCTTATACCTGCCTTCAACACCTGGAGCATCCAAGCAACTCCTGCATTCGGTTTCCTCACCTATTGCTCCGTCCATCTCTAACGTTTCGAACCCGAGCGATTCGTAATACTCTTTCATTTCGTTGAAACGGGAAACTTCCGCTGTAAACCGTCTTTCCCATCCATGGAAAATCAATTCCAAATGCGTTGAGTTATGTGATTGCGTATCCGTCACGCTTTGTCCCATCCTTTAACTTGTCGTGTTGGCCGCCGATTTTGCCGGGCGGTTCGAGGCGTATTACAGCTATTTCGGGAGGACAATTGATCCTGGCCGGCACAAATGTGAGTCCAACCCCACTATTAAGATACATGCGAGACTGTCCTGATTCATACAAGCCCAAAGTGTAGGGAGATACCAGCCCTGCAAGACTCCACGGTCTGGCTGACCCGGGCGCTGGGATTGTGAACTGCCCACCGTGCGTGTGTCCAGCTAATGTCAAGTTGATGCCGGCTTTTACCGCCAGAGGAAAAACGACGGGCCGATGGCTCAGCAATATGTAGAAGCCGGGCGCTCGAGGTTTCTTTCTTGTGAACTCATGAAAATTTGGAATTTCTTTGCCGGTGAGCCAGTTTACCTTGGGATCATCAATACCACCCAGATGAATTTTCGTTTCTCCCTCATCAAACGTCATCCATTCATTTCTAAGAAGCCTGAGCCCACCTTCTTGAATTGTCTTTACAGAACGATGAACCCCCGCGTAAAAATCATGGTTTCCCAGTACTGCGAAATTTCCCCATGACCGTTTCCTTAGATTGCGTAAGATTGGACCGACCGGTTCAACTGAGGTCATAGGCGAATGAAAAATATCCCCGGTCACGACAACGGCGTCAGCTTCGATGGAATTAAGTCTTCTGATGAGATTTCTGAGAGCTGATCCTGAGTAAAACATTCCATAATGGAGATCCGTAATCTGGATAATGTTCACCGGTCTTGAAAGTCCATTAAGAGAAGGATCTGAAAATTTAAGGATATTCACTCTTGGGGTCTCATACGCCTCCAGCAAACCATAAGACCCAAAAGACACGATCGCAAGCGCTCCTGTCGAAGCGGTGTATCTCATGAAGGTGCGACGAGACAACTTGATCTGCGACCGATCCCCAGCATGCTCGGATAGGGTGGAAACCTGAGTAACAGAATAGTCTGATTTGGTTTCCGACCGCAACTCCCGGAGATTTCCCTCGATCATGGATTTTGCGGCCCGATGCCCCACTCTTATGACCTGGAAAATGGAGTAGAATCCTGCTAAGGCCATGAAAAAAAGGAAAAGACAAAGACATAACCCGAGATAAAAGAAATAGCTCACGCTCAATGACTGCCTTAATATGGAGTCAGCACCAGACCACGAGGCGTTAATGGACATTATCGCCATTAATAGATTTGCTGCGACCGACAATACGAAATAGGCTATATGTCTTGGGCGGATTTTGAAACTTGGACGAGCCAATATGTAATTTCTAACACAGAAGAATACGGTCCACTGGGCTACCAGAAGAATAACGAACAATATAAACACTATCCAGTAGAAGCTTAACACACGAAATCTCCATAAAGAGAATGCATATAAAGTATAATAGCCCTTGACAGGATTTAATGGAATATCTTGAAAAATCGGACAATCTCTTGCGACAACGGCCCGTGATAAGCATTCTTCATCACCACGTGAAACCGGCGGATTGACACATGGGAACTCAGATTGTAAGTTCAACGCTTTTGATGGACAGAAAAGCGAGGAGCAGCAATGGCTGGAAAATATTGGGATGAACAACATGAATCCATGACAGACGTTGACAAGAAGGCTCTGCAATTTGAAAGAATGAAACGGCAGATACAGTATGTTTACGACAGGATTCCATTTTACCGGCAACTTTTCGACAAATTCCGGATAAAACCTACAGATCTTAAGGCTCTCAAGGATATTATGAAATTTCCTTTTACTCTCAAAAAGGATCTGAGTGACAATTATCCATTCGGAATGAGCGCCGTTGAAAAAGGCCACCTGGTTAGAATCCATGCGTCTTCAGGTACCACGGGAAAGCCTGGGCTGGGATTCTATACTGAGCACGACCTGGATCAATGGACCGAATGCATGGCTCGAGGATTATGGGCTCAGGAAGATACGGCCGGACAGTGTTTTCCAAAACGCCAATGGCATGGGACTTTTCACCGGTGGTATGGGATTTCTCCAAGGAGCCACGAGAATAGGATGTGTAATAATTCCATCTGGAGTTGGTATGACTGAGCGCCAGATAACGCTGATGCGGGATCTTGGAACAACCGCTCTCACATGTACGGCCTCCTATGTGCAGACCATATTTGAACGTGCCGATTCAATGGGGATTGATTTAAAGAAACTGAAGTTAAAGACCGGCCACTTTGGAGCGGAACCATGGACTGAGCAAATGAGATCTGAAATTCAGGAAAGAGGTGGGTTCAGAGCTTATGAACATTACGGGTTGACCGAGATGATGGGGCCTGGAGTAGCGTTCAATTGTGAATATCAAAAGTTGCATATAAATGAAGATCACATATATCCTGAAATAGTGGATCCGGTATCTTTGGAAGTATTGGAAGACGGCAAAAGAGGAGAGTTGGTCTTGACGGCTTTGAAGCGGCAAGCTATGCCTCTTGTCCGGGTCCAGAACTCGTGATATTTGCTCGCTAAAAAGAATCAAGTGTGGATGTGGGAGAACTCTTGTCACAATGGACAAGGTAATGGGTCGCACCGACGATGTCATGATAATTAGCGGGGTCAATGTTTTTCCATCGCAGATCGAAACTGCTCTAATGACGTTTGATTTTGTAGAGCCCATATACCGGATCCGATTGCGAAAAAAAGGATATGCTGATTCAATTGTTGTTGAAACCGAACTTAAGGCGGAGTTTTATGAAAGTGGGGCAGACAAGATTGAAGACTTTGCGCGAAAGATCGCTGAAAAGATACGGCAAATAGTGGGGATCAAGTCTCCTGTGTCGATTCTTCCGAGAGGTTCCATACCGCGTAGCGCTGGAAAGGCCAGAAGAGTAATGGACGAACGACAAACCGAAGTTTAAGTGAAGGTCTTCTGTTTTTCAGTGAGCGCAAGGACTGAGCAATTTTACTATTGGTTCATATCCCATGGACGTCGCCCATCGTAAAGCGGTCCAGCCATTTCTGTCTACTGCGTTTGGATCTGCGCCCCTTTCGAGAAGAATCTTGACCGCTTTAACGTTAAACTCCGAAGCAGAAATTATTAACGCAGTAGCTCCATACTGATCATGGGATTCCAGGTCCGCCCCATGATCTAGCAATGCGTTAATTATTTCTAGATAACCTTTCCTGCAAGCCCTCATTAGCGGAGTCCAAGCATAGTCGTCCTTTGAGTTTACGCTCGCTCCTTTTTCAAGCAATACTTTGACCACCTCCAAGTGACCGCGACGGCAAGCTTTCATCAACGCAGTCGCCCCGTATTGATCCCGAGCTTCCAAATCCGCTCCATTTTCCGCAAGCAACCGCACCATTTCCCGCGTAGCCCATGGACGAGGCCCACAAGACAGCGGTCCACCCTGAACTGGCTCTGGCGTTTACGTTTGCTCCTCTAGTGATGAGAAGTCTGGCTAGTTCGGTTTTTCCTTCAGACGCAGCCAGAAGCAGTGGGGTGTATCCGTATTCGTCAGTAACATTAGGATTAGCTCCCTTATCAAGGAGCAAGGCGACCCTTTCGTGATCACCCTCAGCGGAATATCGCAACAATTTGTCATCCATAAGAGGTCGCCTCCCCGAATCCGTGAATCAGAGTCACATGTGACAATATCCCCAATAAAGATGAATCAATATAGGTCTATGATTTTGTTCCGCTCTTCTTCTCATACTCTTTAAGGAGCGCCATAACATCATTGTGCCTCATAGACTGGGCCCACATGAGCGCCGTCCAACTGTTACGGTCCCGAGCGTGAGGATCGGCCCCTTTTTCAAGTAAGGCCTTCACGGTTTCCACGTGGCCCTCAGAGGCGGCCATGATAAGGGCCGTGGCCCCGTACTGGTCAGCTTCTTCTATATTGGCGCCGAATTCGATCAGCAACGTGACGACATCGGTGTAAGCGCGTCTGGCGGCCCGCATCAAAGCTGTCCAGCCGAATTCATCTTCAGCGTTTACTGACGCTCCTTCCTCGAGGAGCACGCGAGCTACATCATAAAAACCTCGTCTTGCAGACTTCATAAGAGCTGTAGCGCCGTACTGATCCACAGCGTCCATGTCTGCCCCGTTTTGGATGAGCATCCTGACCGCTTCGTGAAATCCCATGGAAGCGGCCCACATAAGTGGGGTCCATCCGAAGGCGTCCCGAACATTGGCGTCAGCCCCAGAAGCCAATAGACCGCGGAGTTCAGACAGGTTTCCCGACGTTGCAGCGCTCAGTAATTTGTCACTCATTCCAAGTTCTCCTTTATGGGACCCTCGCTAGCGCGAGATTTTATAGAATTTGATGAGAAGCCCATGAAGTTGTGAATATTTTCACAGAACCAAATCCGAACATGGCTCAATCCAACTATTGATCGATGATCCCCAATAATCGATGATAACGTCACCTGATAAAAAGCTATCAAAATATCGTCGCCGCGTCGAGAAAATTCCCATCGGGAAATTCCTGCGATTGAGCCACAACGTTCAGTGCGGAAGAAATTGTCTAGCGGGAAAGTAAATCATGGTAAGGAGACAGGTCTAGAAACTTTCCGGGAACCTTATTTAAAAAAGAAGCTAAATGGCCCCGGAAAGTCCCAAATTTATTAATGTTACGTTACTGGCGCCAACCAGATCCCTTACCTCGACCTCCTCCTCCTCCGCCTTGTCGATCGCCCCTGTCTCGATCGGTTCTCGGGCGAGCCTCATTAACCTTGATGTTCCGACCCATAAAATCCTTGGAATCCAGCTCCTGAATGGCCTTCAGGCCCTCTTCTCGTTCAGGCATCTTTACGAAGCCAAAGCCACGCGGGCGTCCGGTGAATTTGTCGGAAATTATAGTTGCGGACTCTACCTGTCCAAAGCTTTCGAAAAGCTCTCTGAGCTGATCTTCTGTGGTGTTAAAGGACAGGTTCCCGACATAGATGTTAATTGCGGCCACTTTTTCTTCTCCTTTGATACAAAATCGCCCTCAGTCAAGTCATGAGAGCTGGTTCACACACTTGGCGCCCGTTGTCCATAATGGGATTACGCTGGAATGAATATTGGCAGGAACCACGAGCATTAGATCCTAAAAGTAATACCTTGCTTCGCGCCCGTAGTCCCTATTGAGCCCGGGAGGGAAAGACAAGCTTCATTTAAACATATTCTATAGATAAGACGCGAATCCTTGTCAAGATAAATCCTGAAGGCTAAAAGGTTTCAGACCTGAGGTGATGTGTCCGGAATTTAAGGACTAAATTTGTTCAGATTAGAGTCATTTTTGCATGGCTCGACGATTTAGGAAATATCCCAGGATTCCGAACAGCCCTGCTATCCAACCAACGCCACCGATGATCTCGGACACGGATGGTCCCTTGTCGTGCTCCTCAATTAATAATTTATGTTGAGCGACCAAAGCCTCGGAAAATGGTCGAAGCTTCGAATCGAGGACTTCAGAGAAAACAGCCTTGATTTGATCTATGTCACAATCCGGAATGGCCCCGGACCTATCAACAAGAGCAGGGGGATGCGCCATTCGAGACTGTGTCTCATTGATTTCAGATAGTGGCTTGGGGGCTGGTTCTTTGAATGGTTGGGACTTATTTGCTTCAGCTAAATCTTGTCTGGTCAAAAGGTATTCAGCTCTGTGTCCTGAGCCCTCTTCAACTACCACATTGAGACCATCAGCGGGTAACTGGCTAAGATCTTTTAAGTAAAATTCCCACTGACCTTGCTCATTTGTGCTTCCACTGAGTAGAAGGTTTCCCCGAACATCGAGAACCTTTACCGGCGCATATAATACCTTTGAAGATTTGGTGAAGTACGCGTCAACATGGACCTGATCTCCCTCAAGCCAAGCGAAAACATTAATTTTGTGAGCATCGGAAACTTGTGGGAGACTTAAAAACAACGTCAAAATCCAAGTCAAGAAAAGCGGTAATGAGCCCTTGAGAGCATGGTTAATATTCATAATTCTAATCTCCGGAACGTAGAATCTGGTTCAATAGCCTGATCGGGCAAGAAACATCGCAGGCATATTAACACGTCTAAAAATAATGTGGCATATCTGTCTCCATTTACGGCCCGACGCTTAAGTTGACTCATTGGTGGCCCTTTGTTACATTTCTATTTTCTGAATTAATAAACTTTGGGGTGCAGAAATGGCGGATCTTGAAGGTTTTAAGGAAGCGAGAGACATTGACATTACATCCGGTTGCAGTTCCGGCGCTTTCCATATCAAAGGAAGTTCACATCTGGACTGGGGGATGAAAAACCGTCTCTCAAGAATAATCAAACCTGATACGGGTCGTACGGTGATGCTTGCGGTCGACCACGGCTATTTTCAGGGGCCTACTTCAGGTCTGGAGATAATGGAAGAAACCCTGGCGCCGCTTGCCGGCTATGCTGACTGTCTGATGTTGACTCGCGGAATTCTGAGGACTTCGGTTTCACCTGGTGTTCAGGCCCCTATAGTGTTACGAGTCTCAGGTGGTCAGAGTGTCCTCACTGAATTGTCCAATGAGACGCTTAATGTGGCGATCGACGACTGCGTGAGGTTGAACGTATCAGGAATGGCGCTTTCAATGTATGTCGGGGCCCAGCACGAACATCAAACCATGGTCGCCTTCGCCAAATTGATAGACGCCGGATACTCGGCCGGTATACCCGTCCTGGCAGTAACAGCGGTTGGACGCGACATGGCCCGCGACGCGCGATATCTAGCTCTTTCTTCAAGAATTGCTGCTGAAATGGGGGCTAACATCGTGAAAACCTACTATTGTGAAAACTTTGAAAGAGTAATTCAAACCTGTCCAGTTCCGATAGTGATGGCGGGTGGTAAAAAACTGCCAGAAATCGAAGCTCTTACCATGGCCTATAATGCTGTCACCCGAGGGGCTGTCGGTGTTGACATGGGTAGAAACATATTTCAGTCGGATTGCCCTGTAGGAATGATCAAAGCTGTAAGAGCGGTCGTTCATTACGACGAAAAACCAGAGACAGCTATCAAGATATACATGGATGAAAAGAAAAAATAAAAGGCAGTTTTTGAGGATTCACTACGAGGTATTTTAGAGTTAATTCTTGACATGGGCAGGGTGTTTTTCCCAATAACTGTTCTTTCCGTCGTACACGTTCCAAGGGGTCACGATATGCGCGTTGCCATGTATTACAATAATAATGACATAAGGATTGAAGAAATCCCCGTTCCCAAAATCAGCCCTGATGAACTGCTTGTTAAGGTCTGGGCGAGCGGCGTTTGTGGCAGTGACGTGTTGGAATGGTATCGGGTCCCCAAAGCGCCGCTGGTATTGGGCCATGAAATAGCGGGAGAGATTGCCGAAGTAGGCTCCAGAGTGGAAAACTGGAAAGTCGGCGATCGTGTGTTTGTTTCTCATCATGTGCCTTGCAACGCATGCAGATATTGCCTGTCAAATCATCACTCTGTATGTGATACGCTTGCCAGGACCAACTTTGATCCAGGTGGTTTTTCTGAGTATCTGAGAGTTCCTTCAATAAATGTCCGTCATGGTGTTTTTAAGTTGCCTGACACAATGTCATACGAAGAGGCGGTGTTTATCGAACCGTTAGCGTGTGTTTTCAGGGGGCAACTTCAGGCTGGCTGGAGTCCTGGAAAGCGTTTTCTCGTGATGGGCGCCGGAATTACGGGGCTCCTTCACATTAAGTTGGCCCAGAGGGTAGGGGCGAGTCGAGTACTGGCTGTAGACATAAATCATGAGAGATTGGATGTCGCATTAAAATGCGGAGCTGATGGCGCTATCATTGCAGGGGAAGATCTTCTTCAGAGAGTCAGAAAAATCAACGACGACCGTGTCGCAGAAGTTGTGATTGTTGCGACTGGAGCTATTTCAGCCATTTCTGAGGCCTTTAAAATGGTCGATAGGGGAGGGACGTTATTGTTTTTCGCTCCAACCGACCCTGGGCTTGAAGTTCCAATGCCATTTAATGACTTGTGGCGTAAAGAGATCAGCATGACTTCATCATACGCCGGCAGTCCAAGGGATATTTTGGCTTCGATCGAACTGATAGCCGCCGGGAAAATCGTCGTATCCGATATGATAACACACAGGTTGCCGCTTGAACGGACTCAGGAAGGCTTTTCTCTAGTTGCTGAAGCGGGCTCTTCTTTAAAAGTGATCATCGAGCCTCAAGCATAGTGTGTCGCTTAGTAGCGCCGGTTGACTGATTTCCCCGCTTTTTCATCCAACATATGCCCACGTTCTCGAGGTTTTTGAGACTAATGCCCTCTACACCTAGTTTTGAAATTGAGCGTCGCATCAATCTTCTGCAACATGCGCTCATAAAAAATCGAATTGAAGCCGCTCTCATAGTTCAGCGGGCTGACCTTTACTACTTTTCCGGGACAGCTCAGGACGCCACTCTTTTTGTGCCGTCCGAAGGTCTGCCTGTTCTTCTGGCTCGAAGAAGCTTTGAAAGGGCCAGAGAGGATTCCCCAATTGAACGGGTCGTCTCAGTAAATAGTCTTCATGAATTGAGAAAGACGATAATATCATCGAGACGGGAAAAGTTGTCAGCGTTGGGTATGGAACTTGATGTAGTGCCTGTGAACGTTTATCGTCAATACGAGTCATTATTCCCCGGTGTTCAGATTCAGGACGTTTCTCCTCTGATTCGTCAAACCAGAATGATTAAATCGGAATATGAGCTGGGTCTTATCAGACGCGCAGCAGCGATGAACGATTCGATGTTCAAGAGTGTTTCGCAAGTTTTGAAAGAAGGAATGCGGGAAATTGAACTCGCTGCGGAACTCGAGAGTTTTTATCGACGCCATGGACATCAGGGACTTGTGCGTGTCAGAAGTTTCAACAACGAAGTATTTTACGGTCACATAATGTCAGGAGAAAATCTAGCCGTGCCTAGTTGTTCCGTAGGTCCCACCGGAGGACCTGGACCAAACGCTTCAATGCCTCAAGGCGTTGGGTTAAAAAAAATCAAAGCTGAAGAGCCTATCCAGATCGATTACGTTGGGATAGTCGAAGGTTATATGGTGGATCAGGCTCGAACCTTTTTCATTGGGTCGGTCCCTGATGAATACTTGCAGGTTCACTCTTTGGCGTTGCAGATTCAGAAGGCTATTGTTGACGAGGGGAAACCCGGTTCTTCGGCAGAGGCTCTTTACGACATGGCTGTTGAGATGGCGTCCTCAATTGGAAATGCAGCGAGTTTCATGGGTTATCCCACGCCGGTGCCATTCGTAGGTCACGGAGTGGGTCTCGAACTTGATGAGCTTCCGGTGCTAGGCAGGAAATCCAATGCCATTTTAGAAGAAGGAATGGTAATTGCGTTGGAACCGAAATTCATTTTGCCGGGGAAAGGTTTGGCTGGCATTGAGAACACATTTGCGGTCTGTGACAGTGGGTTAGAAAAGTTGACCAACTTTGGAGATGAGATTCATGTAGTCAACTGAAAACCATATGGGGTAACGGGGCGGGGGGTGGTTCTCTTCGTGCGCCATATACGGCTTACCGAAGGAGGTAGTTCCAACGTGGACATTTATCTTTTTCTGTTGAGTTGGTCTCCTGTATTGGTATTGACGGTCCTGGCCGTCATACTTCGCAGGTCAGCTCTTGAGCTATCGGTGTACGGCTATGTCTTTTCACTGGCGCTGGCGCTATGGTTTTTCGATATGGGTCCACTCGTAGTAATCATGGCTTCTTTGGATGGCGTCTTGACTACGTTGCCTCTTCTACTCGTGATCTTGGCGGGCATTCTTTTGTCCAGCCTATTGATGACCACTGGTTCGATAAAACGGATAGTGGAATGGTTTGAGAGCGGAGCAGGTGACTCGTTCTCCAGAAACCTGCTTATTACATTCGGTGTAGGTAACTTCATGGAGGGGTCGGGGGTGATTGCCGAGCCGGTAGTCGCTCCTATGCTCCATGCGGCAGGAGTGTCTCCAACGGGGTCGGCCGCGCTGTCAATCATAGGCTACTCAGGACTTATGACTCTCGAATTAGCGGGAATAATAGTAACAGTGCTTTCTTTGGTCACAGGGTTGCCCATCAAGGAACTCGGGATAGCCTCTGCCTGGCTTTCGGTTCCAGCCACCTTAGCCATGGCTCTTTGCGCTCCTATTTTTCTTCCAGAAAAGGGGTGGGCCATCAGGAATCTTGTCCAGGTCCTGTTGACTGGGCTGTTGTTGGGTTTGATTGCGCTTGTGACAGCCGTTTTGGTTGGTGTCCCCGTTTCTGGCACTTTGGCGGGTCTTGCAGTTATATTTGCGTTTATTGCCATTGGAGCCGGGGGGCTTCAAATAAACAGGAAAATTCTTGTTGACCTGGCGCCTTTTTTGTTCATGCTGGTGTGCTTGCTTTGTGTGAACATGGTTCCCTCTCTGCATGAACTGACGAGCAAGAAGCTAATTTTTTCGGTAAGTGTAGTCCCTGGCCGCATGGTTACCTTTAGCCCCCTTTTCTCAGCATATGTGTACCTTTTTCTGGCGTTCCTGATATCGGTCAGGCTGCAGAGAGTTCCATGGCCGCAACTCAGGAGTGTGGCTCATTCCGGGATTAAGAAAGGCTGGCGAGTGTTTCTGTCTATGGGGCTTTTCGGAGCTATGGGGCAAATGATTTCTTACACCGGATACAATTCGGATTTTTCTCACGTTGACGCATTTCACAATATCCCTTCGATCATTTCTAAAGGATTGTCACTTTATACCGGGAGCTATTATCCGATCTTTGTTCCGGTTTTGGGATGGGTGGGGACTTTCCTTACAGGTTATGGCGTAGCGTCATTGATGCTCTTTGGTCAGCTTCAGGTGCAGGCGGCTAGTCTGCTCGGCGTAGGACCTGTATGGCTCGCTGCCGGTCTGGCCGTAGGATCTTCAATAGGTTCAATCTCGTCGCCTTTCAAAATAGCTCTTGCGACACCCATGTGCGGGGCCATTGGAAAAGAGGGTGATATCCTGAGGTGGACCATCCCACTGGGGATTTCAGCCTCATTGTTCGTCGGGTTCATTCTTTGGGTGTTTATCTGAGCTTCTGTAGACGCTACTTGAAGGCCGGCGTTGGAACTGACAGCTTCTTAGCCCCAACCAATCAATTGTTTTTCCCAATGGTAAGTAAGACGGAACTCCCAAGCTCCTTGTCGAGCCAAAGCCAATCTCAGGTTGAGTTTCAAAGCATAAAGTTGTAAATTACACTCACATTGTGTCTGCTAATTATGATCGGGGATACTTAAAAGTGGGCGTCAAGCCGCCCGCGAACTGAAAGCTAGTATTTACAGCATCCTGAGTTCGCACTAGCAGAAGGAATTCTAAACTGTTCTGGTGCGCCCGAGACGACTCGAACGTCCGGCCTCAACATCCGGAGTGTTGCGCTCTATCCACCTGAGCTACGGGCGCACCATTAGAATGTAGTTTATGGGAAGATTTGTGTCAAATGCTTTGTTTTTAGGAGGAATTTTATGGAAGTGAAGATTTTTGGCGTGGTTGGAGCCGGCCAGATGGGAAACGGAATAGCTCATGTGGCTGCGGCCTCTGGCCTGGAAGTCATCATGAATGATGTGAAACAGGAGTTTGTAGACAAAGGGCTTAAATCGATCGAAAAGAATCTGGATCGATCCGTCTCAAAAGGGAAAATGAGCGTGGATGAAAAATCTGCGATAATGGGAAGAATTAAACCCAGTATCGATCTCGAAGATTTTAGAAACGCGGATTTTGTTGTTGAAGCGATTATCGAAAGCCTGGATCTGAAAAAGCAGGTTTTTCAGAAACTTGACGAAATTCTGATGCCCGGTAAAGTGTTGGCCAGCAATACGTCCTCCATTTCGATCACAAAGCTCGCCGCCTGCACCAAACGACCCGAGAAATTCATAGGGATGCATTTCATGAACCCAGTCCCTGTGATGAAGCTGGTTGAAGTCATAAACGGACTCGCGACTGATGGCGCAACTACATCCCTGACTGTGGAGCTATCTAAAAAGTTTGGGAAAATCCCTGTGGAAGCTCAGGATTTCCCCGGTTTTATCGCTAACCGCGTTCTCATGCCAATGATAAATGAAGCGATATTTGCGCTTTATGAAGGCGTTGGAACCGTGGAGGCCATTGATGAGGTGATGAAGCTCGGCATGAATCATCCCATGGGTCCTCTGACACTGGCTGATTTTATTGGACTCGACACGTGTCTGGCCATTCTGAATGTGTTGCTCGAAGGGCTTGGCGATCCTAAATACCGACCCTGTCCATTGCTCAGGAAATATGTCGACGCTGGGTTCCTAGGAAAGAAAAGTGGTAAAGGTTTTTACAATTACTCTCTTTAATACTCTGCTGGTTCCCGCCTTAGATACGTTTGGGCGGTCAGGGTCAGACCAGACATGAATTTGTGTCGCCCTGATTCGTCCAAATCCTGCGCCGCTTGTTGCGGGCTCTACAACGTTCAGGATGGTCGTTCATTTGCGCTCAACAGAATTCTGCTTGATAGAACGCGAGCCATCAGAAGCATTCCTCATTCGGTGGAAGCGCTAGTCGCTTACGCTGACCGGATCAGTTTAGAAGCCGAGGCGTCAATTATAGACCCGGCTATTCATGTCTGTGAGTATACGGGTTTTGTGGATCATGTCTTCAGGACCGTCGGTTGCATGCTTCACCCAAATGCGCCTGATAACCACGGCGTTGATTTCAGGGGATTATGCCATTACGGGAGTATGGCCTGTAAATCTTTTTACTGCCCTGCTTCCGAAGATCTGGAAGATAAGTCCGTAGATATTATTGGAACTTTGGTCAATGACTGGCATCTCTATGGATTGGTGGCGACGGACATCAATTATGTTTCAGCTCTGTTCCAACTAATAGAACTGCAACTCGGCCATCGTCTTAAGTCCGACATTGTACTGGATCCTTTGTTGAGTAACAAATTGGTTGGATTTTTTGCATGGAAGAACTCATGGCCGTATTCTAAGGGTTCTACAAAAAGGCGTAGCGCCTATTATTTTAAACGAGAAGAATTGTTATGCGATGAAGCTGCTCTCACCCGCTCAATTGTAGACAGTTTATCCTTCAATTATGACATTTCGGCAGTGTCAAAGGAAAGCGAGGATTTTGTCAGACGAGAGATACGAGATTTTGTAAAAGTATATAAACAGGTTAACCCCACACATAATTACCCTATTATTTGAGATAATTACTCTGTTTTGATGATATTTTACATAAAAATATTCTCCGGTGCTCGAAATTTTGTTGACTACTCTCTCTCCATTTTGTATCCTTGTGCTATCATTTGTCTGAAAATTAATTAAGCTTTTGTTAGAGCATCCGGGTTCTGGTCTTTGGTTTTATCTCGGAGGAGCAGGCGTAGTTGTGGCTAAGAGTCGTGAACTAATATTGTTAGGAATGGTTGTTGCGCTTTTATTGAGCGCTCCGACCCTGTCGGGCGGCTATATGCCACCACCGGATCCATGCGAGATGGTTCCAATGATTTACGGTCCACCCGCTCCGCCGACATGCGCTGGTCCTCCCACAATTCCACCGTGCGCGCCCTGTCCTCCTGTTAAATGTTACCCACGAAAATTGGTTGGGCCTCCACCGCCCCCTGTTACCATCTGCAAGTGTCCGCCAGAGCCATGTCCCGCGACATATAGGGTTTGTCCTCCACCGGCGTGTCCTCCGCCTCCGTGCGCTGCTCCACAATGCGGTCAGTCTCCTCTTGGCTTTGTTCGATAGTATTACTCCATTCTATCGGTCCCAACGCATCCTCATTATTGATTTATCGTCAACCAATTCAGTTTTGGGTTGACACCGACCGATCAATTAGTTACACGGAAAGCATTGTTTTTGAGAATCCTGGCCCGGGGGTCGGATGAAAGGTAAAGTTTACCTCTTTATATATCTCTGCGCGTTTCTGTCTGTTTCCTGTTCGTCATCATCAGGAGTAAACAAGACAGCCGTTTCATCGTGTGGATTAGATCCCCTGCGCCTTGCTCAATCACTGTCTGGAGGGCAGAAAGCAAGTAAACCTCCTGTGCGCTTCGCTAGTCTGGTGTCAGAGTCCTGTGAAGAGGGCGCGCTGGCCGGTTTCTTTAATTCCCAAGCTCGGCTGGCCAGTAAGGCAAATTCCAATCTTCCCACCAGGGAACTCAAGTTTCCCCTATCGTGTGGGGTCCTATCATCCCCTTTTGGATTCAGAAGGGGCTCATACCATGCTGGTATCGACATAACCGCCAATAGAGGGGATCCGGTGTTTGCTTGCGCTGACGGTGTGGTGACGGAGGCCGGAACCCAAAAGCGACGTCGGGGAATGGGGATTTTTGTGACACTGGAGCATGGGAAAGGTATATCCACTGACTATGCTCACTTAAGCCGAGTTCTCGTGACGCCGGGTCAAAAAGTGCGCCAGGGCCAGAAGATAGGACTGGTTGGTAGTACTGGGAGAGCGTCGTGCCCGCATCTACATCTGCAGGTCAGGAACGGCGTCCAGTTCTATGATCCGATGATTTTCTTTAATCAGTCACAGCTTTCAGGCATCGAAGTGGCTGAAACCTTTCTCACCCCCGTAAGGGAACGCCTACCGAGATTCAGGCAGCGAATCGCCCACGCTCGCTATTAAATCAATACCTTGATTTTATAAGCTCATCTTCATTATAATCATATGTGGTTAACATGCTATAATAATGGACATGGAGCATGCGCTTGCCTGTATCTGTAAATAATGTTTAAAAAGCTTGAAATTATGAATGGCTCATTCTATTTGTCTGTCCAAAGAATCTTTTGCGGAGGAGACGCCATGATCGCGTGGAAGAGCGTGGTTGTTGTAGGAACGGTAATATTTGTAGGTTTAAGCGGCTTAGATACATTTGCGCAACAGGCTGGGACTCCAATAGGAGTGGGGAGCTATTCTCCCAGCGGGGCCCAGCAGCCGAACTTCACTCCCGGTCCAGGGAGTATTTCACCCGCCGGCGCTACGACTCCAAACGCTGTGGGAGCGCCACAATCTGAACAGTCGCAGAACTCAGCGGCTTGGCCCAATTATCCATATCCACAGTATAACAACCCTTACTATGACGGAGGATCACCGGGAAACATGGTCTCCGGAGCTATCGATTGGGCCCTTAGCTTTCCATCCAGCGCCTGGGATAGACTTTCGGAGTTTCTGGACAACAAGGTGTTTCCACGAGCTGCGGCAACATATGGTGGCGCTCCGCAGGTCCAAACAGTGGCGCCCGGCGCAGCGGCTCAGCAGCCGCAGAGCCTGCCTCAGGCTAACTCCTACAATCCCAACAGTCGCTGATCATTCTTGTTTCCTCCGGAGTTTGTGACGTGAATCAAGATCTTGATTTTGATCAAGCTCGCGAACGCATGGTTCGTAGCCAGATTGAAGCCAGAGGTGTTTCTGATCCACGTGTCCTTTCCGCAATGCGTGAAATCCCCAGGCACATGTTTGTGATGAAATCCCTGCGGAACCGAGCCTATGAAGATGGTCCGTTGCCGATCGGGCATGGTCAGACGATAAGTCAGCCATACATGGTTGCCATAATGACTCAGCTTCTTGAATTGAAGGGTTCCGAAAAAGTTCTTGAGCTTGGTACTGGATCAGGTTATCAGGCAGCCATTTTAGCCAGGCTCGCCAAGTTTGTCTACACAATAGAACGCATCTCTGAACTTTCTGAATTGGCGGCCTCAACCACTGCGTCAATAGGGATTTCGAACGTGAATTTCATAGTAGCGGATGGAACTGGCGGATGGCCTGAAGAAGCCCCTTACGATGGTATAGTTGTTACTGCGGGCGCCCCTGGAGTTCCGGATCCACTATTCGATCAACTGGCTGAAGGTGGAAGATTGGTCATCCCCGTTGGTGATAGGTTTTCACAAACCTTGCAAGTTGTGGAAAAGACGAGGGGTAGAAGAATTGTCAAGAGCTATTTTGACTGCAGATTTGTTGACCTGATTGGCAAGCATGGCTGGCCGGACGGCTGACTAAGTTTATTACTGAGGCTGATATCTCGTCCGTTTGCTTGATATGACACGCGAGCTAGCTAGATATGGCGACTCTCATGAAATTTGGCCGATTTGCTAGATAGTTGCAGGGTCTATCGCCCTTTTTCAGGAGGCCGTCCAATCAAGGAACATGCTAAGGACAAAGTTTGGTGTTTGATCAGCGACTGCAAAAGCCCAGCGTTTTTACGCCCACTGATTTTTCCTCTTTTGATTATGGTTTTTTTCGCGTCCCAAAATGGATGCGTCCGCAGGGGACCTGATTGGCCGGCGCCGAGGTCACCGTCTGAACTGGGGCGCTCATCTCTTGCATCCAAATCCATCCGTCATATAGTGTCCAAAGATGAGACCCTTTCCGGTATTGCTACCCGCTATGGTGTGGACATCGGAGATCTTGCGGCAGTAAACAAACTTGCTGCGCCATATACAATAAAAGACGGGGCAATGTTGATCATTCCCAAGGGATTTCGCCCGTCTGAAGCTGAGTCAATTCAAAGCCCCAAACAGGAACAGGAGAAAGAAGATCCAGCGGATTCAAAGTTCTCATGGCCGTTGGATGGAAAGGTGATCCAGCAGTTTGGATCAGGAGATCAGTTGCATCGTAATGGAATAACCCTAGAAGCTGGAAATAATCTTGATGTTAAGGCCTCGGAAGCTGGAAGAGTAGGTCATGTGGGAGAGATCCCGGGACTGGGGAAAGTCGTTCTGATAGATCATTCTGAAAGACTGGTTTCCGTTTATGCTCATCTCCATGACACGAAAGTATCAGTAGGGGAAACAGTTACCAGGAATCAGACAATAGGCTCACTTTCTGGCTCAAGCAAGTCCGGAAAACCGACGCTTTATTTTGAAGTCAGACTGCACGCCAAACCAGTTAATCCTGTAAAATTTCTGAATTCAAAGCCATAATAGAGGCAAAGAAAGCTCCACAACATATGAAAACCATTACAAGACTATTTCCCACTGACGAATCCGAAATATCCCAGGGTCTATTCACGACGCTCTCAAGGTTTACGATTCCGTCGGGGGTTTTAACGACCGGCCCCACTGTAATATCCAGGATAGCGCGTGAAATTCCGGAAATTGGATTCCTGACGACCAAAACTCTTAGTATAAACCCTCGTGACGGATATCGAGAGCCCATAATTCATGAATATTATCCGGGATGTTTTGTCAACGCCGTTGGTCTCGCAAACCCCGGAGCCGCAAACTTCGCTGAGGCTATGAAACCTTTGCTTCCTCTTCATGAACGAAAGCCTCTGGTCGTTTCCATAATGGGCAGCGATCCTGACGAGTTTCTTGAATGCGCTCTAATTCTCGATGAAATAGCGGACGCTTTTGAGCTTAATTTGTCTTGTCCTCATGTTAAGTCGGCAGGGCAAAGTGTAGGGTCGGATCCGATAATGGTAGAACGGGTTGTTAAAAAGCTTTGTCAACGTTTAAAAAAACCCATAATTCCGAAACTTTCTCCCAACCTCTCAAATATAGTGGACATGGCTAAGCTTTGCGCTGGGGCGGGGGCTGCAGGCCTGTCCCTCATTAACACAGTGGGGCCCGGAACCGCTGTAGACAATGATGGAGATCCTGTTCTTTCCAACATAGTGGGTGGAATTTCAGGGGCCTCTATCAGGCCAATAGGCCTAAAGATAGTTCGAGAAGTCTCACGCATTGTCAAACTCCCTATTATAGCCTCAGGTGGAATAAACTCACCTGAGGATGTTGAGGCCTACCGCAAGGCTGGAGCGACTTATTTCGCCGTGGGATCGGGATTAGCGGGAATGACAACCCGCCGGGTCAAGAAATTTTTTCAGTGGCTCGCTGGTCCCGTAGGTCTAGGGCAACCCAACAGACGAAAACGAAAAGCTCTCTCCTGTGAGGGGCGCACCAGGTATTTGAAAACAAGGGTAACAAGCTGCAAATCTATCTCTTTGGACATGTTCAAGCTGGAATTGGAAGAAGGCCCGAATTGCGATCCCGGACAATTTTTCTTTCTCAGGATCCCCGGTTTAGGGGAGAAACCGTTTTCCCCGATGAGCGACGTTAGGCCTGTTTACTTGGTTAGAACTGTAGGCCCATTCACTAACGGGCTCTCAACTCTCCGTGAAGGGGATTCAATTTATCTTCGGGGACCATATGGGATTGGCTTCAAGCCTCCTTCAAATGGCGAACGGATTGTTGTCGTTGGTGGCGGCACGGGAGTTGCTCCGATTTTGATGGCGGCGAACAAATGGTCGAAGAGTATTTACAAGACCTTCATGGGATTTTCCCATCCCGCTGCTCAGTGGTTTCTGGATGAGGCCAAATCGTTTGGGGTCGAACGTTGAAGTGGCGGTCGATGGGCCCCGTGAGGTGGGAGCCATATTGGAAGTGATTGAGAGCGAATTCAACGCGCTGCTGGAATTTCCACCTGATCTAAAGGCTTATATTTGCGGTCCAACGATGATGATGAAAAAAGCGGGAGAACTTTTTTCGAGATTTATTGACAAAAAAAATATATATATAGCTAGAGAGGATGTAATGAAGTGTGGAATAGGCCTTTGCGGCAGTTGCTCCACTGAGGAAGGTCTTAGATCCTGCGTTGATGGTCCTGTCTTTTCTTTTAATTAATAGCCTGTAAAATCAATTGGAACAAACGTTTCATTGTACCTATTTCTGTTACATAAAATTAATTACTTACGATAACATAAGCTGGTAAGTTTCACCATTGATCACTTTTTTGGTAGTGATCAATGGTTTTTGATTGTTGATAGGATTAATGTCAGTATGCGCATACTGACAGATTAAACTTATGACTAACTAACGTGTCAGTTATAATAATTATTGACACGAAATATCGAAAGGACCTAACATTTAGAACCATGAGACAGAAAAAACTTTCGTCGGAAGACCGCAAGATCCAAGTCCTCGCCGCCGCAAGATCCCTTTTTGCCCGAGGCGGGTTTGCTGAAGTGACTCTGGACGACATAGCCGCAATGGTGGGTATTAGTCGACCGCGCGTTATTCAGCTATTTGGGTCCAAAAGAAACATCTACGAAGCTATAGCTGAAACTGCCTATCGATCTCATCCCATGGATCGGGATCTTACCGGGCCGATGGAGCGCAAGGACGATTTTGGTGTGTTCAAGGCTTTTGCCTATCACATACTTAAACACACTGTGAACCGTGAAGACCGGGAGATTTTTAAAATCCTGATGTATGCGAGACTCAGAGAAGATAGTTTCCATCAGAAACATTTTCACGCCAAAGACGCCCTAATGATTAGTCGATTGGCCGAATATGTCGCCAACCGGGTTGATGAAGGCGTATTCAGGAAAATGGATCCCCGGACTATCATATTCTGTTACCAGGCCATGATTTCAAACTTGGCCATTTACAAGAATGTCATGAAGAGAATGGAATTTGTCACTGTCGACGCCCTGAGTGAAGAATGCGCCCGAATATTTATCCAGGGTGTTCTGGCTGGAAAGGAAACTGATGGCTCACAGGCGTCTGGTTGATTTGAGTGTTTCTATAGAAGCTGGTTTGCCTTCTGATCCACCACTTATGATACCTCGTATCGACTATGTGGATCACGCTCAAGGCGCAGATCAGATGACGGAATTTTTCCCTGGGCTTAGGAAAGATCAATTACCTGATGGGATGGGCTGGGCCATGGAATTTCTGACTCTGACCACCCACAGTGGCACTCATCTTGATGCCCCCTTTCATTATCATCCCACCATGGACAGGGGCAAGAAGGCGCTTACGATAGACGAGGTCCCTTTGGACTGGTGTTTCAACGACGGGGTTCTGTTGGATTTCAGGCATAAAGCTGATGGGGACAGAATCACCGAAACAGATGTCAAAAATGAGCTGAATAGGATCAATTATCAGATCAAACCGCTTGACATAGTGTTGATTCAAACTGGGGCCGATCAGAAATGGGGAAAACCGGAATACCTTCTGGCCGGCGCGGGTATGGATAGAGACAGCACTCTGTATTTGACTGCAAAAGGGGTAAGAGTTGTTGGTATTGACGCCTGGAGTTGGGACAGGCCCCTACCGTATCTCGCCAAAGAATTCAAAGAGACCGGAGATCCAAAAGTTATCTGGGAAGCCCACTTCTCGGGAATAGAAATCGGTTATTGCCACATGGAGAAGTTGGCCAATCTTTCATCAATTGGACGATCTACCGGATTTACCGTTTGTTGTTTTCCAGTGAAAATCAAAGGAGCCAGCGCAGGCTGGACGCGTCCTGTAGCTATTGTGGATGAAGACTGAGTTTCGTTTTGAATACGACCCGTCACCACAAGGAATCCTCGTGATTTCAAAGTATCACATGCGCCAGGAATATTAATCGAGGTTTGTGAACCCTATGCTAAAGGGAACAGGAATAGATAAATACTTTGGTGGGGTAAAGGCTCTCACGAATCTTGATTTTGAAATATTCTCAGGCGAAATAGTCGGGATGATAGGCCCCAATGGGTCTGGAAAAACCACGCTCTTCAACCTTATATCGGGCCTGTTCAAACCTGATAGGGGCCACATATCTTTCGAAGGGTCCAGAATTTCTGGTTTGCCCCCTTACAAAATCGCCGCTAAGGGCATAGGGCGAACCTTTCAGATTGTAAGGCCGTTAATGGATCTTAGCCTTTTGGAGAATGTCACAACCGCTGTGCTTTATGGCAGATCCAACGTTCGTCGGCGTTGAGAAGGCTCAAGACATAGCCATGGACATTCTGGAATTCACCGGTTTGTCTCCGAGATCCGACAAACTACCGGGACAACTTGGGTTGGAGGGACGTAAGAGGTTGGAAATAGCTCGATCCCTTGGTTCAAAACCAAAGGTGCTGCTTCTCGATGAAGTGTTTGCGGGGATGAATCCAAAAGAGATCGAAGGAGCGATCGAGCTGACCTTCAGGATCCGGGACGAATTTGGAATAACCGTTTTCATGGTTGAACATGTCATGAAAGCCATCATGACCACATGCGACAGAGTAATTGCTCTACGGCACGGGGTAAAAATAGCTGATGGTTCACCGGAGTCCGTCGCCAACAATCCAGAGGTGATTCGGGCCTACCTCGGCGAAAACTATGTTAAAAATTGATCAAATAACGGTTAAATATCAAGATCTCACTGCTTTATCCGATGTCTCTCTCGATATCGAAGAGGGTAAGATTACGGCGCTCATTGGCTCCAACGGAGCCGGAAAGACTACTCTGCTGAATGCGGTCTCTGGCCTTCGGCCATTGTCAGCCGGGATTATCTCCTGGGAGAATCGCGTCATATCGAGCCTCTCTCCTGACGAGGTAGCCGCTCTTGGGGTTATTCAGGTCCCAGAGGGTCGCAAACTGTTTCCGAGAATGACTGTGGAAGAGAATCTTCAGATAGGAGCCTTTCTTCCAAATCCGCGCAAGCAGGCATTACAAACCATGCGTAAGGTTTTTGATCTTTTTCCGAGACTTGAAGAGCGCAAGAAGCAGCATGCCGGAAGCCTCTCGGGCGGTGAACAGCAAATGGTGGCTATAGGAAGAGCGCTCATGAGCCTTCCGAAGCTCCTGATGCTGGATGAGCCTTCCCTTGGGTTGGCTCCGATCGTGACCAATGAGATTTTCAGGATTATCTCCGAGTTGAATAAGGAAGGCCTGACATTTCTGGTTGTTTCCCAGGAGGCGCTCAAGACATTGTCCATATCGAGTACGGCTTATCTTTTAGAGAACGGTAGGGTTTTGCTGTACGGCCCGGCGTCTCAGATAGCGGGGGACCCTAGAGTCAAAGAGTCATACTTGGGAATTTGAGCATCCCAGGCGGACTGATAATTGGGTTTTAGTCAAACAAATCCGTGAAAATTGAAGGGAGGACAAAATGCTGGATTCAAGACGTTTAATCAAGGTAGTGGGAAAGCTGCTGGGAACCGTCCTGATGTTACTCATGGCCTTCTCTATTTCTGATGCCGCAGAGAAACCGATACTGATAGGCGGATCACTGCCTCTCACTGGCCAATATGCCGAGACCGGACAATGGATAGAACGAGGCATGAAATTCTGGGCCAAAGAGATCAACGAGAAAGGGGGATTGTTAGGTCGTCCCGTAGAGTTCAAGATATACGACGATGAGTCGAACGTTAACAAAGCTGTCACCTTTGCCGAAAAGGCCATCACAGTCGATAAAGTCGATCTGCTTTTTGGCGGTTATCCTGGAACCGCTGCGAGAGCCGTCATGCCTGTGGCTGAAAAACATAAGTTTGTCTATGTCTCGATGGGCGGACATATGAAAAGTTTTGAACAGGGCTATTCGTATTCTTTCGGCGGACCGCCTCTGATGGGGGAATGGTGGTACGAAGGCTTTTTCCAATGGTTGGAAACGGTACCGGCAGATCAGCGACCCAAGAAAGCCGCCGTTTACACCATGAATAATCCGATCGGCGCTTCTTTGATGGAGTCAATAACCAAATGGACCAACAAACTGGGAATTCAGATCGTCGTAGATGAAAAATACAACCTGCCTCTGCCTGACGCCACACCGCTAATTGTGAAGGCCAAACAGATGGATTGTGATCTTCTTTTCTCAAACGGAGTTTTTCCTGATGGAGTCATGACCGTTAGAGCGGCCAAAGCCCTGGAATACAATCCCAAAGCCATAGTACAGGGTATAGGATCAGTGTTGCCGGCGTGGAGCAAGGAACTCGGTCCTGATGGTGATTACGTTTTTTCCGGTACGTCGCTGCACAATAAATTGAATTTTCCCGGAAACGAAAAACTCAATGAATTTGTGAAAAAGGAATATCAGATCGACGGATATCCTCTTTATTTTGGATTTGGATATGCGTGGATGCAAACATTGGCGCAGGCTGTGGAAGGAGCCAAGACTCTTGAGCAGACTAAGATCCGTGATTGGCTGAAAGCTAATAAGGTCAACACCATAGCCGGTCCGATGAAATTTGACACCAAAGGGCTGCCTGACCCCATCAATTTCTGCACTCAGGTAATCAATGGCAAAGCGGAATTGGTATGGCCGCCGGAAGTTAGAACGGCGAAACCCGTATATCCTAAGCCTGCATGGAAATAGGAGCAGGAATTGCGATTTCTAGCGACGGGATCTTGGGGAATTGATTCATGAACCTTGTGCTGACTCTCCAGTCTCTGATTAGTGGGATCATGATGGGCGCGGTTTACGCTCTTCTCGGGATAGGTTTTTCCCTGACATGGGGCGTTATGAACGTCATTAACGTTTCACACGCGACGTTTGGATTGCTGGCCGCGTTTGTTTCATACTCGCTTTTCACTGCCTTGGGGATTGATCCCGTCGCATCCATGTTTATCACTATACCTGCTCTGTTCGGTGTCGCTCTGCTTGTGTATCGGTTTTTGATTGATCCGATATCAAGGGCCAAAGCCGTCATTGTGTCGTCAATGATCCTTACGTTTGGCATCGCCATAATAATTGAGAACCTCATACTTTTGGTGTGGGGAGCGGACCCGAGATTACTCACTACTTCTTATACCAACAAGGTTTTCTCAATCGGTCCCCTGTATTTTCAATATCCGCGGCTCGTCGGATTTGGTATGGCTGTGGTCGGTGTGACGGCGATCCAGTTTTTCCTCAAGAAAACTCTTACGGGAAAAGCAGTCAGAGCTGCCTGGCAACAGCCCGAGGCCTCTCAGTTGTGCGGGATCAACCTGAAAAGGATCAGCATGATCACTTTTGGTATCGCCGTAGCGTCATCAGGCGCAGGTGGGGTAGGGATGGCTATGCTATATTCCTTTGAGCCCCATTCCCACAATCTTTGGCTGATTTATCTGTTCCTGGTCGTAATTGTCGGTGGAGTAGGGAACATTCTCGGCGCGGCTTTTGCTGGTCTGTTGATAGGGATTATCACGGGCCTGTCAATGGCGTTTCTTCCCTATCAGTGGGTCAATCTTCTAACTTTTGGTCTCCTGATGCTAATCCTCATCTTTAAACCTCAGGGACTTTTTCAGAGTGAGGTTTGAGATCCAAATGAAAGCCCCCGTAGGTTCGAAAAAACTTCTCTTACTAGCCTCGGGGCTTATTCTATTAATAGCCTCTTTTCCTTGTTTCGCTCCCCCGGTATATTTTATTTCTTTCGCGTTCAATGTTTTTCTCTATATTACATTAGCGACTTCCTGGAATATTATAGGCGGTTACACAGGATATTTGTCGTTTGGTCACGTGGCTTTTTTCGGAATAGGCGCATACGCTACTGCTGTATTAGGGCAATTGCTTGACCTGAGCCCTGCTCTCACGATAGTCGCCTCTATCCCGGCAGGGGTTGTCGCGACAGTCGTCGCTGTCATCATCGGTTTTCCTTGCTTGAGGCTCAGAGGCCCTTATTTTGCCGTAATTACGCTTTGCTTCGCCTTTGTTACAGAACTGACGGTACGAAACCTTGATTTTTTAGGTGGAGCTGATGGTCTGTGGCTGAAGAGCCTTGCCTTGCCTATAGAAGTCAGCAGGTCCATCTTCTACGAACTCATGTTGGTGTTGACTATTGTAAGTCTGCTTGTGGCTCGGAGGATTGAGAAGTCCAAATTCGGAGCTGGGCTTAGAGCGATAAAAGAAGACGAAGAAGTTGCCCAGACCATGGCTATTAACACCCCCAAATTAAAAGTCATGGCTTTTGGGATATCGGCTTTTTTCCCGGGTGTGGCGGGTGGACTTTACGCTTGTTACCTTACCTACATTCATCCGGATATTGTTTTTGACGTCAATGTTTCGATCCTTGTCGTCCTAATGGCGTTATTTGGTGGTGGCTCGTTCTGGGTTGGACCACTGGTCGGCGCAACCATTCTTACATTTGTCAATGAAGGGCTTTCGACCTTTGTTAAGGCAGAATTTGCCAGAATAATTTACGGTTGCCTGTTTATTGTGGTGATAATTTTTATGCCAAACGGCGTGTTGGAGTTTTTCAAGGACTGGCTTGAAAAATTGCGGATAAAATCAAAATCGGTCAACGAGTTGAATCTCCCTTGATCTTTAAATGGTTCCAGGAATTGAAGTTGTTTAGCGGCATTTCGAACGTTTTGGGGTCAGTTCAGGGTTTCGTCATAACTTAAATTAGCGAACACAACGCTTTGTCCCGAATACGGAGGAAGTTAAGGATATGTCCAACTGGAAGATCAAAACATTGCTTTTTGGGACTATTGAAGTCAAGAAAGATCAGTTGACTACCGGATTAGATGTAGGGCTCCCTCTGACTGTCCCGTATCTTGGCTTTTACATGACTGATGGCAGAAAACGTTTGTTGGTCGATAACGGGATTAACTCGAAATACATAGTCGATGGGAAGGCTTGGGCGGGTAGTCCCGCCATGGGAGGTCAGGACCATGTTATAGAGGCTTTGGCTCGCGTCGGGATAGAACCGGGTCAAATAGAAACCGTTATCTATACTCACCTTCATAATGACCACGCGGGCAACTGTCATCTTTTTCCTAACGCTTCACATGTATTCCAAGAGGCTGAGTGGAAGGAACTCCTGGATCCTCTGCCCTCTATGAGGATTAGGGGTGATTATGACCAGAGCCTTATCCCTGAGCTTGAGAGACTTGATTGTGTCAAGGTTGTTGGAGACACCGAACTTTTTGACGGCATAAAGTTGGTCCAAACTCCGGGTCATACCGCTGGCAGCCAATGCGTTCTGGTGAATACATCCGAGGGCGTCTATAACATTGCTGGTGACACTGTTCACATTCTTCCCATAGCATTCCCGAGTATGAACAGAATGATCCTGATGGACGGTTCGACTCTTCCGATCACACCTGCGCCCAAACACTGGGGTCCTGCTGTTCCATCATGCCTCGTTTACGATCATTATGCTTGGTTTAGATCCATTTATCGTATTAAGGCTGCCTTGACGAGTCCAGAGTTTCTGTTGCCCGGTCATGACCCCTCATTGATAGGCAGGGTTTTTGGTTGATTGTTTCTGAATAGCGCTGGGGATGACTTTGTTGAAAATAGAATCCTGAGAGCTAAAGATTTGAGCGAGAATTGAATCCACCCCTAGAGTGGGTGTTAGACCAAATTATTTTTGCGGAGCGAAATATATGGAAAAACTTATTATTACAGCGGCGATTACCGGAGCGGCGACTGTGCCATCCCTTACCCCTTATCTTCCTTTGACCCCCCAACAAATTGCTGATTCAGCGATCGAGGCTGCCAAGGCAGGCGCAGCTATCGTACATATACACGCGCGTCGTCCTGAGGATGGGTTCCCTTCATCAGCTCCCGAACATTTCAGGGAAATTCTCACGAGAATCAAAGAAAAGAGCGATGTTGTAATCTGCATTACTACTGGCGGTTCGGTTCTCATGACCGTAGAAGAAAGAGCGGCTTCTGTCCCGCTTTTCAAGCCTGAAATGTGTTCATTTAATATGGGATCTATAAATTTCGCCCTACATACGGCTCTAAAGGCTGTCAAAGAGTTCAAATACCCGTGGGAAAAGCAATATCTTGAAATGAGCAAAGATTTTATTTTCAAGAATACATTTAAGGATTTCGAATACTTGTGTCAGATTACCACAGAGAATAACACGAAACCTGAGCTTGAAATATACGATGTCGGGCACCTTTACAATTTGGACCATCTGGTAAACGAAAAGATGATGAAGCCGCCGATGCATCTGCAGTTCGTAATGGGTGTTTTAGGCGCCATAAGGGGAACAGCGGAAGATCTGACATATCTGGTCACGAAGGCGAAGGTTTTATTTGGCAAAGACAATTTTACATGGTCTGTGATAGGAGTAGGGGCTTCTGAGATAAATCTTTCCACGATGGCGATTCACATGGGTGGTCATGTCAGGGTGGGCCTAGAAGATAATATCTACATAAAGAAAGGTGTTCTAGCGAAGAGCAACGCCGAATTGGTTGAAAAAGTCATTAAGATCGCTGACTTACTACATAGGGATATTGCTACTCCGTCCGACGCTAGACGCATCCTTAATCTCAAGGGCCGTGAAAATGTAAATTACTGATAGCTGTGTGAAAACTGTCAATACGACATCTGTCTCAATTTGAGTGTAAAGAACTGACACAGATTAATTCCGATCTGCGGGTAAATTCGCATGATTCCCTGAAATTGACTGTGTCTCAGGACATATGACTCTGTAGGCTCAACGGCTACGCATGTGGCGCTAGCCGTTTGTTTCGTGAAAAGACTCAGCTCACCAATGAAAGATCCTGGACCCAAAATGACTTTCTCAACCTGTTCAGGTTTTCCGTAATTGTTGTAAATACCAATTTTCCCCGATACCACCATGTAAATGGACGAGTTTTCGTCATTTTCCCTGATCATTATATCACCAGAATCAAAGCGTTCTACATTTACGACGGACGCTATCGCGTGAAGCTCCCTGACCCCCATACCGTCAAAAATGCTGAACTGCTTCAACTGATTTATCCTTTGAATAACGTCCGGCATCTCAGCCACCTCTTTGTTTACTTTCTGCAAAGCGAAATCTACAACCTGTCGGACATCCGCATCGATGTCGTTCCTAAGGGACTCTATAGCCGGGATGAACAATTTCTCCGGTTTGCATTCACCTATTACGTATAGAGCGAGTATCTTGGTGAGGGCATCGTCTGAATTTGCAAGAAAGGTGAGAATTCTCTCAGGACTTTCATTCCTTATGAGAGGGAACAACTTTCTCCCGCGTTCGATTTTTTCGTATAGCGGTATATCCTCTATTAGAGGTATGAGGTAGGGGACTATCTCACGTTCGATCGAATTCTCAACCAATTCGACCGCTATGGATGCAGTCTCCGACTGAAGAGCCTGATACATTAGTCTCATGTCTGCGTGATAAACCCAGAGAGCGTAAAAAATAAGGCTGAGTGTCTCGTCATTAAGCTCTTCAAGGTATTCCTTCAGCATACCCACGCTTTCAGACTGCGGCATTGCATTCAGGACATGGATGGCGACAAGATTTGAATACGCAAGCGCAAGTTCCTGCCCCAGAAACGGAAGCATTTCAAAGTTCTTGAGACCGCATAGACGAATGACTTCGAGGATTCCCTGCTTGGTCCTGATTGGAGCGTTAAGCAATGAAATCTCGAGAAATGGCAGGATTTCTCCTTTATATCCCATTAGGGCCTCGATTGCGGCCTTTCTGGGTTCCTCTTCCATGTCGTCCAGCAATTCCACCAGCCTGCCTACAGCTCGGACATCAAGAGAACACAGGAAAGAAAGAGCTGCTTCCGCCCTTGTCCCTGCGCTTTCATCATAAAGAAGTCGTAAAGCCGTATCCGGATCAATTACAGGGGCTGTGGTTTGAAAGATGTCCCCTTCCACTCTGGCGGGTCGCTCTTCTACGGATAATGGCCCCAGTTGTACGGTAGCTGTGCCGCTATCCATGGCTCTCACCGACTCGATTTGATCAAAGTCGATTTCCTTTTCAACTATAACCTGCTTGAGCGTTTTCTTGTAATGCTTCCGGAAAACGAGAGTTTCGTAACACCAATATACCGCCAGGACGAATGCTATGATGGAAAACTGTTCAGCATTCATCACCGGCTTGAGAATGATCATGCTGAGCGAACCTGCCAGCATGCCGACCTTTAGCACGGTCCCCCGTATAAATGTCCTGGCCCAGGCAGCCAGTTCAGAGGGAATTACGTTGAAGAAAACCTTATTTATTGGTCCGGCGACCGCTCTTTGGATCAGCAGTGAAGTGAATTGGCCGTAAGCAGCTACGTAGATATTGAAGAAGAACGTCAAAGATCCAAACAAGACGGCAAAATTAATCGGTTGAACCAACGAGGCGTTTGTAAGGCCCATGGACTGATAGACACGACCCATAAAAAACAGCAGTATGAACGAAACAGATGTAGTAAGTCCTCGAAAAACGCTAAGGAAAGTGATGAGTGTTTGTTCTGACGCAAACGTGTGGTTTGCTATGACGCTGAATTGATAGGAAAAAATCGGCAATAAAATGTTTGGAATCAGTCCAGTGATGATCAGATATCTGACTATAGGGTAACGTGCTATTAAGCCTGGGACTTCAGTGATTTTTTGGGTCTGGGCTTTTTGAGTTGATGATTTTGGTTTGAGGTTACCTAAAAATTTCCCTCCAGTAAAAATCAAGAAGATACCGACACCGAGAGACACAACTCCAAAAAGAATTAGCGTAGGATCTTCTCCCACAAAAGCAGTGAAAGGTTTTGTTCCAAAACTCCCAAGGGTGCTTGCCAGCACCTGGGCTGCTGTGACGTACGGAAACAGTCGTTTGCCTTGCCGAGCGTCAAATAGATCTCCAGCGACATTCCATAGGTAGACAAGAAGAATCGAGTCGAGAAGATTCAGAATCTGATAAAGAATAGGGTAAGCAATGGTAATATCAGCCTTAACCATCACGAAAAGAATAACGACAGCTACTCCACAGAAATTGAGGAGCCAAGCCAGAATTGTGTGATCAAGAAAAAGCCGGTTGAGACGATTCGCGAGACCAAAAACTACGAACGTCAGCAAGGCGTTAATAACTAACATGTAAGGAATATATTGCGGCCCATACCTCTTTAAGAATGAAGCGTCTACGTAGTTGCGGAAAAATGCAAAGCCCAGGAAGATGGTGAAGAATATCCCGGATAACCACACGAACTTAGAAGCCTCATGAGGATATATTTTAAGGTATTTTTCTAGGAATTTGTTCATTTGCCCTTCAACAACAGTTGATGTTGGCTCTTGTTACAATCAAGTTTTGGAAAACAGTATCCGTTTCGTTATAAACAAAAAGTGAGAACCATACAATTGTAAACTATTGGGCCCCAACATTCAGTCGCAAAATGAATGTTTTTCCGATCGGTCTGCCTGACGATTTTCTGAGCTGATAGGAAGTATTTTGTAGAACGAGGTTGCATGCCCTTTTACGGCTACATTACACGTTGTTGAACATCGGCAGTTGCGACTCAGAAGCAATAATCTGGAATTTCTAGGATCATTTTAACCGCACTTGTATCAATTTATCGCCGGATTCAGTCAATCCTAGCCAAATAAAACAATCCCAATCAATCGCTCACCCCAGCGCTGCACGAGAGGGTAGGGACAAGAAGCTTTGAATCTGTTAATTCATCCCTACCCGATCTCGAGTTAATGGACCCTTCTATCAGGACACATAATCGTCGCAAGTTATTGGCTGGGAGAGATGAATTTGACGTGAGTATCGTAGAAACTCACGCTCCTGCGGCTGGATTAAGCATACGGGTATTTTTCGTGGAAAGCCCCACCTTGATAACAGTGGGTGTCCATTTGAACACCCACTGATCTCCCTGAACCACCAATTATCAAGGGGCGATCAATATGCGCCTCAGCGGCCCCGGGGGCCTAGTGGCAGAACTCAAGGGCATTTATCACCGCAGGCGATTGGGGCACAGGAGCATCTTTTGCCACACAAAGGGTCTCCTGCTTTCTATGCCCAAATCCTAATCGGTCGGAGGGATTTGTGACGCTGACAATCATGAAATATACTCGTTATTGAGTCTTGAGTCCGAGCTGTCTTGCAACGTCCAGTTTCACCAAGATGCGTACGCCTAGCCCTAGATCGGCGTGATTTTCACATACGTATCATAAAACGAGGCGCTGCCACCAATAGGATCTGTCAGACAGACGTTCCCTACCGTTTTGTCCTCCAGCAGGACCGGGTTAGCACAAAGGCCACGTGCTCGCTTAGGGTTACCTTTGACGATGTTCCCATCTACAGTTACGTCACGTGATCCGGAGGCCCAGTGCCCAAAATGCCACGAGACCGCAACTACACCTGGCCTCATCCCTTCTAAGACCTTGAGCTTCCCTTCGACATGGCGAACTTCGCCGTTTCCCAGATCAAATGCCCCGTCAGGATTAGTGGCCGAACCGAGTCTCACACGATCGCCGTTACGAAGGCCCAGTTTTTCAGCGTCGAGGCGGTTCATCAAGACTGCGTTTTCGGGAAGCAGTTCGTCTAGCCAGAGATTGCTTGGTGATGTGCGTGACTGCCCACCGAAGATCTCTTTGTAGGTGATCAGGTGGAAGGGATAGTCCCCTTCCTCCGTGACCGGCTGTCCGTTCGCGAATCTGGGCCCTTCCAAAGCTGGCAGACCGTCGAAATGTTTCCCAGACATTGAATTACGGCCCTTGGCTACACGTTCGACGAATATTTGAAAAAGTCCCGAGTATGGGTGAGCCTGCATGTCTCCTTTGTACACTTTGTCCCAGTCTTCGAAACGGCCCCCACGGTTGAGCACGTAGACAACATGGGGCCAATAGTCGACGCCAGCGGCATTCCTCATGCGTCCTTCGTCAAAGACGGCTTTTGGCAAATGTCTTCGGGCTTTTCTGAAAATATCCATTTCCTTCTCGTCAGCGGCTGGGACCGAGTCTCCCTGTTTATCGCCCATGGCGATATTGGCTACGGTCTTGAGATACCAGTCGTCTTGGTGGTCGAAGTTCTTACCAGGACCCAAGCCGTCCTTACCGATGCCTGGCAAGTTCAGCTTTTTCCCGAGAGCGATAAGAAAAGCCTCCATGTTGATTGGCATCTCGACTCCATCAATCTTGGTGGTCTCGGGCAAAGGGGCCACGACAGGTTGCCGCATTTTGCTCAAAGTGGCGAGCATGGCCGGTGAGCCTCCGCCAGGCGATCCCCAGCGCTCCAAGTACGTTGTGTCAGGGAAGATGTAGTCAGCGTACATGCTAGTCTCCCCGATTAGAATGTCACAGGCGATGAAAAGCGGCACACTCTTGGTGTCCCTAAGAATCGCTATTTGCTTGTGTCCGGCGGGCGTAGAAAGGACAGGTGTACCCATATGCAGAAACAATACCTTTATGGAATAGGGATATCCGTCCTTCGCAGATGGGATGACTTCCTGGTAGAGGTTGCCGGTAAACGGATACCACGGGCGCTTTGCAGGATAACCGGTAAAAAGGGTGCTCTCCTCATAAGTGGACGCTTCACGATTTATCTTGACTCCGAAATCCCATAATGGAGCCGGGTGCATTTTGTGGAAATCGTAAGGGGTGCCAGGCGCTACCCCCGAACTCATGCCAGTGGCCGCCACCCTGGGCCAAACCGCCTTTCCAGCCGGAGTTTCCTATGAGAACGTTGAGAAGAATAATAGCTTGGCCGTTATAGTATCCATCGGTATGCTGCACAGCTCCGCGGTAGAACTCCGCTGCTGCCTGTTTCCCATACGAGGTGAATTGACGAGCCATCTCGACGATGGATTCCTGAGATACCCCACACATCTCGGCGTATTGAGCGACCGTCTTCTCGCTGACTCTATCGCGAAACAAATCGAAAGCACTCCGTGCGACAATCCCGTCCTTTTCGACTTTAGCTTCAAGATCACCTTTAACCGCGTGGTCTTTGTCATTGGGATTTACTGCTAGCAGTTTTCCTTCGCGGGACACGACAAATTCAAGCTTGCTCCCAATTCCAACCTCGTCAGCCCGTAGGTATTGCGATGGGCGGTCTCCCTCGATCTTGACCATGTAGGATGCGGTGCTCCAAGCGGTCTCACGATCTGCATTAGCCGCAGCCTGATTTGCGTTTTCTAAAAAACGGCGGTTAACTCGGGCGTTATCGATCATCCACCGAGCCATTCCCTGTGCAAAGGCTCCGTCGGATCCAGGTTTGATGGGGATCCACCAGTGCGCCTTGCCCGCCGAACGGGAAAGCCGTGGATCCAAGACAGCGATCTTAAGATCTCCAGAGCCAAGTCCATCTGCAACAAGTTGAGACAGAAGCGGCGGCCCAAAGTTGGCATCGCTGAAGCCGGTTCCGAAGAAAATGGCGAAGCGGGTTGCGCCAAAATCCGGCTTCATGTGATCTTTTCCGCCGCTCCACTTCCCATCTGCCCACTTGTTTGTGACTTCTTTGTAAGCGATATGATGACTCTGCTCGCAGATCGTCGTATGCTCGAAGGCGTTTACTGACCCGAAGCTGTCAAAGGTAAACCACTTCATGAGATCTGACCTACCGTGTTGAATACGGCCGGCCAAGAATACGAATTGATTGTTTTTCGGCCCCAGATCTGGGTGATCGGGATCGATGAGTGTATTTAGTTGGTCCGAATGCTTGTTCTTAAACTCCTCGACAGTCATCGATTTCTTTTTGATTTTCGCCACATCGTCCGCCATTGCCTTGGAAGCCGGGCGGTCACGGAGTACACATACCTCTTTCATTCCTTGGACGTGGCCTTCACCAAAGAGATTGCCTCCTTCAACGATCTCATCAATCGCAACGTTGAAGTCCACGGTGACCCATTGGCCTCCGCCCCGAGGGGTTCCGGATTTGCGTTTCAGCACCTTGATGATACGATGAGGATCGTACAGTGTCTCGATTCCGCTTTGGCCTTTTGGGCAAATTCTCCCTTCCGCTAGCGCCGCCTTCGCAAGGTCCCCAGCGTAGGGCAAATTCTGCACGCGGTTCTGGGCGCATATCGGGCTGCCGTCGATTTTTACGAGGACACCATCGACCACCTTGCACCTAAGGGCGCAACTTGTGTGACACTGGAGGCATGTCGTATAGATGGAGTTCTCCGGATTGTTGTGAAGGTATTTGTACTCGCCGCTATCCAGCTCCGCCATGCGCTGAGCATGCGCCAAGCGTGAGAACACGGGCGCAACCGTTCCCGCCAACAAACCACAGCCACCGAGCAAAGCTGCGGAGTTTAGGAAGTCCCGCCGATCCACTTTCTTTCCATTCTCGCTATTGATTTTCCGTGAGTTGCGTTTCATGAGGTAATCTGTCCTCCTTGTTGTGCGCCTTCGTGAGTATCAACATCCAGGGGAAGATATTTCCTGGCTCCCAGCATCATCCAAATGCCAAAGGCAAAGACCCCTAGCAGCACCAACACATCGCTGGTGCTTGGGGAGTAACCGTATGCATATCGAATTTGGTTATAGGCCCCGAGTTGGATGTCGAATAGAGGAGTCATCTGGGGCGGAATGACGAGCGTCAACCGGGCGCCGAACATACCTATCACTATGAGCAAACCGGCCAGACCGAGCCCGCCGATCGACTGGCGAGTTCTCGGGTTGGCTATCAAGAACACGGGAATGACTAGGCCCATGGCTACTTCAACAATCCAAAAAATCCACTTGTACGGGCCGAAGAGAACAAGACTGTCAGTGGACGCCCCACTGGGAATGGCGGTGTACGATGTCGTGAGAATGTCCGCAAACATGATCAAGGCGTCCAGAAGCAAGAAACCGATTGTTAGTTGAGCAAGAGAACTGACAAGCTTGAGCTTCCGATTTCGAGGCATCTTACCGAAAGCGGCTGTCAGGAAGGTCAACAAAGCGCCGCCCGAGGTTAGAGCAGAAACGATAAACAGCAGTGGAAAGAGCCCACCCAACCAGTTGGGGCGAGCTTTGGCCACCGCGAAAATGGTACCGACACCGCCGTGGACTATGACTGCGGCGGGTATTCCCAGGATACCCAGAATCTTCAGCCATTTCCGGTCCCTGAGGAAACTTCTCGGGTCTAAGCGATCGCTGCCCAGCGACAAGAGACGGTACAACCAGGTTGGTCGCTTTCCCGACTGTACACTCTGGACAAATCCCGGTCTCATGACCAAGTAAATCTCGGCAACGACTATGGCTATATAGACGTTGTAAAACAATCCCATGTAAGCCATGACGGAAGTGGGATTGAAGTGGAGCAGGACCATGTAGATCCGTTCAGGATGACCCGCATCTAGTACGATGAGTGTCCCGCCCAGGAGCAGACATCCCAAGGCCTGAACAAGAGCGGCGGGTCCTGCTTCTTCCAACTGCTTCACTCCAAAGACATAAATCAGGGTTGAAATGAGGAACGACCCCGCTGAAAGGCCCAAGAAAAAGATGTACCCGGACACCCAGATTCCCCAGGGCACGAGTTGTGTGGTTCCCTCGTCAATGGGGCCGTTAATGAATTTGGCCCCTATTTCAAATAATCCGATCGCCGTCGCGATGATGAGCGCGATGTAGCCGATCACTCGGATCAACGGATTTACTCTTTTGTTATTTGTTTCCATCCTTCCGCCCCTTATGTTAGGTAATACACGCTCGGATTATTCCCCAGGTCTTCCTTCAGGCGCATATGATCACGAGTAGCCAAAAGAAACCGGAGCTTTTCCCCGTGAACGGTGCAGAGAGCGTCTGGGTCATTCAAATTGCCAAAATGGATTGCATTGCCAATGCACGTCGACGCACAGGCCGGGCTCAGGCCTTTTTTCACCCGATGAATGCAGAAATGACATTTCCGCACGTTACCTCTGGGCGATTCATTCCCATTGAGACTACGTTTCCTGTTCTGGCCATACTCGGGGGACGGCTCTGACTCGTACGGTGTAGGCTTGTTATGGTAGTTATAGCCGTAATCGAATGCCCTTACGCCGTAAGGGCAGGCTGACATGCAGTAGCGGCATCCTATGCACCGATTGTAGTCGATGGCTACGATTCCATCGTCGCGAATATACGTGGCTTTCGTCGGGCACACGATGGTGCAGGATGGAGTGGCGCAGTGCATGCACGGCCTGGAAATAAATCGGCGGCGTACATCCGGGTAAGTCCCGACTTCTTCCTCCATCACGATATTGTAGGCGACACCCGGTGGGGTGTGATTCTCAGCCTTGCAAGCCGCTGCGCAGGCCTTGCACCCCACGCATTTTTTCAGATCGATGATCATGCCGTAACGGATGGCCTGTTTGTTCGCCGAATTCGGCTCCGCGGCGTAAACCGTCGCCGTTCCAGCCAAAACGCCAGCGCCGGCAAGTCCCCCTAGACGAAGGAATTGACGTCTATCTACGTAATCTTCATGTTTACTCATTGTTGCCTCTCCTTGTGTCCTCCTCTTTGATTATTGCTATGCCGACGCTAACGGAAAGCGTTCCATTCGTTTTGCGCAGGACCATCTTCAGAAGGTGTTGTAGTACAGAAAATACTCTTCACCAAGTAGATCAGTTCATCGGGATCTACGGGTTTACAGAGGCTAGCGTAAATGTAAGTGGCAAGAGCCTCCTTTAGTTCAGGATGAAACGGGCCACCGGAAACCGCCATGATGTATAGATCAGGACATTTCCTTTTGAGATCTCGAAATTGCCGATTGTCAACCGCCACTGTGTCCAGATCCAGAATGACGGCACGACAAGAATTTTTTTCTATGAGGTCTGCGATGTTTGCTAATGAGTGGGATGGTATGCCGAGATACTGGTGTGCTTCCAGTAGGATGCACGTGGAGCGACAGGTTTTTTTGTCGGCATCGATCACGATGATAGGGTCTTTCATTGGAGGGCGCTCCAAAGCGGGAGTTTTCGGTAAGTAGATGCAAACCATGTGCCATTCGTTGCGGAATAAAGCTATAAAGGCTCAAACGCAATTTTGAGGCGAGCAGATCGGTCAGAAGACACGTCTCGATCCTGAACACAAAAATAATGTGGAACGGATTTGCTTGAAATTATGGTAGGTTGTAGTGTCCCGAATCTGGACACAGTTCATAAGGGGGCGAGACATTCTGTGCGGTCATTGCAGTGTCGGTTTCGCTATGCGGTATTTCTTGAGTTTTGAATAAAGTGTGCTTCGGCCTATTCCAAGCTCTCGCGCTGTTTTCTTCATATTCCAAGCATTTCTGGAAAGCGCGTTTTCCAGAAAAACCTTCTCATTCTCGGAAAGGTTCGGAACATCGCGAGGTTGAACTATTGATTCAAATGTTCTGGAGAGAACCCGGCAGATCTCCGGCTTCAATTGTATGTCCCTTAGACCTTACCACCGCGTGTTCGACACTGTTTTCAAGTTCCCTGACATTGCCGGGCCATGAGTAGTCCATGAGTATCCTGATAGATTCCGGGCTAAATTCTTGAACGTTTTTTCCTTGTTCGGAACTGAACCGTTTCAGGAAGTGACGGGCTAACAGGGGAATATCATTTCGTCGTTCTCTTAGTGGCGGTAGATTGATCGGAATGACATTTAGCCGGTAAAATAGATCTTCCCGAAATCTTCCGTTTTGAACTTCCTCCAATAGGTTCTTGTTGGTAGCCGCCAGGATTCTCACGTCGACTGAAATTGTCTGCTCGGCGCCCAGTCGCTCAAACCTTTGGGTCTGCAAAACCCTTAAGTAGCTTGACTTGTGCTTGCGGCGGAACTTCTCCAATTTCGTCCAAAAAGACTGTGCCTCCATCGGCCTGTTCAAATCTCCCGGCCTTCTGTCTCAAAGCGCCGGTGAAAGCCCCTCTCTCATGGCCGAATAATTCACTTTCTATAAGGGTCTCAGGATAGGCCGAGCAGTTAATCACTACGAATGGCTTGTCTTTTCTGTCGCTTCTCTCATGAATGGCCTTTGCGACCAACTCTTTACCGGTGCCGCTTTCTCCCTGGATCAACGCTGTAGCGTCAGTAGCGGCAATATCTTCAATGAGTCGATAGACCATCTGCATCTTCAAGTCTTTACCAAAAATTCCGCTAAACTCTGAAGACGAGTCAAGTTTCTGCTGGAGATTAAGGATAGCCTCCTCATGGGCAACTGAGCGCTTAATAACTCCACCGGCCTGATCTAAAATGAGACTTAACATCCGCATCTCTTCAGAGTCACATTTACATGTTGGAGAACAATCAATCACCAGAATTCCGTAAACCCCGCCATCAGCCCTAATAGGGACGATCGCTTGCCGATCGAACAGCTTGAACGAATCCGGCAGTGGTATATCTTTTAAGCACGATCCGGTTTCGAATTTTGGGCTGAGTTGAATTGTCGACAACCTGGATCACACAGTTTACTTGGTCCAGATCCCGCAATGTAACAATTTCCCGATCTGTAATCATGAAAAAAAACTCTCGGTTTTCATTTAAGAACAGGATTGTCATCCTGTTCTTCGGCACTATTTCGCTCAGTCTGGAAATCAAAGTTTGTCCCAATTCTTTAAGGTTTGGGAGTGAACCCAGCTCACGAACTATCTCGCAGAAAGTTCGAGTTTGGTTGTGGACCCGTTCAAGCTCCAGCTTTTGTTTTTCCAGTCGCTGGGTATACTCCTTCAATCGCTCCGCCATGCTTTGGAATGAGTCGGCCAGAATCGCCACCTCATCCTGCCCTGACACGTTAACCTTAACGTCCCAAGAGCCTCGGTTGATGTTTTCAACGGATCGAGCGAGCTGCCCTAATGGGCGGGTAATTCTTCTCACAAAAAATAGACTACCGGCAAGAGCGCCAAGAAGTATGAATAGGGTTATAAGGCTCATATTGAGACGCAAGGCGGCCACCTGCTTCTCAAGGGGCTCTTCCGAAACCCCAAGCCTCAGTAATCCAGCCTTTCCCTCGAAAATCGGCCAGGCGATATCGATGAATTTTTCTCCTGTTTTTGAGACAATCGTCTGTCCATTACCTCGATTTTTAGCAACCGCCCGGTTGGCGTCTAAAAGTTCTTGGGGAAAACCCTTTTCAAAAGTGTGGGCCAAAACTTGCCCATCACGAACTACAAAGAGATAGGCTAATGACTGATTGCTTTGCATCTGCTGATCAAGCGACTTTTGTAAAGCCACAAGATCATTGGTCAGAACCTTGTCCGCGGATTCCATGGCAAGGGCGTGCGCTAAATTCTCGGCCTGATCTCTGGCCGAATCAGTTAGACTTGCGCTATATTGGTAGGAAACGAGCAAAGAAAGAGCCAGCCCACTGCTGACAACCAGCAAGCAAGCGGACAGCGCCAGTTTAGTCTTTAGGCTTCGAAAGCCCATGGTTTGGCTCCATGCTTTTTGACGTGGCCCCAAGGACATTACGTATCGAATCATACCAACGGTCGTCCGCGTCCGTGAACCTGTCAATCATCAACCGGTCAAGAATTTCAGCTCCTTTCTTGTCGTTCCGCATTTCCAGGAGCGCTTTCTTGATTGCTTCCTTCGTTTTTTCAGGCGCCTGTTTTGCCGCAACAAAAGGTGGCATTCCGTAATTTTCAGATTTTAGGATGACCTTTGTTTTGGCTGTCATCTCAGGATTCGTTTTGTTGAAGTATTCCCAGATTAACCCGTCTACTGACGCTCCGTCCACAACCCCCTTTGAAACAGCCAATATCGAATTGTCATGGCTGTAAGTGTAAATGAAGGAACCGAAAAAAGTTTCCGGTTTCTCTCCGATTTTCCTAAGCCAATCCGTCGGGGCCAGTTTGCCGGTGTTGGAACCAGGATCAGTGAATGCGAAGGTTCTACCCCTAAGGTCCTCAAGGGTCTTAAAGTGGCTATTCTTGTTGACAATGAGGTAAGCGTTATAGAAATGTGATCCATTAACTTCAGGCGCTGCCAGCAATTCCAATCCATACTTGTCCTTGCCCACTACGTAAGGCCCTGAACAGACAAACGCAAAATCAACCTCGCCCTTGCCCAATAATTCGTTGATCTCAGTATAAGTTTTCCTCTGTTCGAGAACTATTTTTTCCCCGAGTTTTTCCCCAAGATAATCGAGCAATTCCTGATAAGTGGAAAGAGACTCCCTCGGGGAAACCATCGCCCCAATGGCTATTCGTAATTGATTATCTCCAGGTTCTCTCGTGTCCGGGCGCTCCAAAACAACTGTTTTCGAAAAATCCACTGTTTTGGATTGTTCTTGATCTGAGCACCCAATGTTAAACAATACCGCAATGATCGTCAGGGATACTTTAAGAAAAACCCCTATCCTGATTCCTGACGGGCATAGAAGGGCCAATCTTGTTTTAAGCATTTTGATCCTGCGTTATTTCAATAGACGCTGGTACCTACTAGCGGAACCAATAGTTGATGTTCGTCGATCAAACTGTAAATATTCTTTGACCTAATGTCTCCATGATAGTAGCATCTAATCGATAAAAAACGAATATTTTCAAGCCCCAAAATATGTTTTCAGTTACTGGGTCTGTAGGAAAATTAACATGAAATATATACTCTCGACCATACTAAAATTTAATAACACTGCATTTACATTAATAATTTTAGTAATGGTTCTCGCTTTGTTTCTGGACAACTCAGGCTGTGGCTAAAGACAAGTCCGAAGCCCAAGTCAACTCGCTCGCGGAACTGGTGAAGATGTTTGATTCTTCGAGTTGTAAAGAATGTCATGAGAAGATTTATGAGCAGTGGGAGAAGTCTCACCACGCTCGTCCACTGATGGGGCTGAATGATCAGATATTCATCACAGGATATCTCAAGAAGGGGCCTCTTGCAGTTAAGCCGGGGGAGAAAGCTACAAAGAAGAACTTTCCATGCTTCAAGTGCCACTTTCCCCAGATTAAGTATGCGACAGACGCTGTAGCCGCAGAAATAGCGGACGCTGTATTGAAGGATGACAAGACTACGGTTCGTAAATTGAACATTGGCTGTTTGGTCTGTCACAATGAAAAAGCCGTTGTGCATGGTCGTCCGGAAAAAAACGTCATTTACGGGAATAAAGACATCATTGATCACCCCAATACCCCTGTCAAGAAGAGTCCTCTTCTGAAGAATTCATTGTTATGCGGCCAGTGCCATGGACTAGGTCCCAACCTGGAATTTGACCATCCTGTGCAGTGTGCGACACTTTACGGAAGTTATCTGCACGCTTACATTCCGTCCGGTGGTACAGAGACATGCCAGCAATGCCACATGAAAGATGGCGATCACTACATGCCCCCGAATTTCAACAATCGAGCCGAATTATCGGAACGGTTGAGAGAGGCTCTTCCTATGCAGGTTCGGACGCTGGCGTATTCGTTTCAGCCTAAGGAAGGGGATGTCAGGCCTATGGTGGTGGTAAACACCAAAATTACAAGCAAAGCGGGCCATCGTATCCCTGATGGTTGACCGTCCAAGACTGAAGTGGTCCTGGATGTGACCGCAAGCGACACTACCGGCAAGAAAATATTCCAGACGTCAAAAATTTATATGGCTCAGGCTACAGATTCCCGGTCAAACCACATGGTTTTAGGCCCTGACAAGAAGTTGGGTTTCATTCGAGATACCAGCATTCAGCCCTTCACCCCCAAGGAAGAGACGATCGAAATTCCGCTGCCGCAGGGAGTTACGGATGTGGACCTGGAAGTTACCCTCCGGTATCAGCCTAGACCGGGAGACGTTTACCCGATCCACGACATTAAAAAGCGTATAAGTCTCGAACAGAAATAAACGAAGCGCTGTTCCTGTTTGCTCTGGCGATATGATTTCCCACTAAAATAATACAATTATTTTAGAGTTGAATTCGAGTATGGCTCAGACATTGGCTAATGAACACTGAATCCAACAAAGGTGAGGTAATCTCGATCAAGGGAAGCGTTGTCGATGTTTTTTTCTCTCGGCGACTCCCATCGCTGTATAATGTACTCCTCACGGGAAAGAATTCGGACGTAGCAATAGAAGTAGTGAGCCATCTCGATTTTCAGACTATCCGGGGGATCGCTTTGACTTCTACAAGAGGTCTTGCAGTGAGAGACCTTGTCATTGACACTGGAGAGCCCCTTAAGGTACCGGTGGGAGACCAAATTAGAGGCAGGGTTTTCAACGTTTTCGGACGGACTATCGACGGGAAAGGTGATATCACTGGATGCGAGTGGCGTTCCATCCATCGCGACCCTGTACCTTTGAATCAGCAAAATACGTCGTCAGAAGTGTTCGAGACCGGGATCAAGGTAATTGATGTTCTTTCTCCTTTAGAACGAGGAGGGAAAGCAGGCCTATTCGGGGGAGCCGGTGTCGGCAAGACTGTGCTCATCATGGAACTGATTCACAATGTTGTGGCCAGATATGGCGGGGTTAGCCTCTTTTGCGGTATCGGAGAACGATGCAGAGAGGGAGAAGAACTCTATCGTGAAATGGAAAAGGCCGGTATTCTTGGCAACACAGTTCTTGTTTTTGGACAAATGAATGAGCCACCGGGAGCAAGATTTAGAGTAGGACATTCCGCATTGACGATGGCCGAGTATTTTCGCGATGACACCAGACAAGACGTGTTTGTTCTAATCGATAATATTTTTCGTTTTATCCAGGCCGGCATGGAGGTTTCCGGTCTGCTGGGACAAATCCCGTCTCGTCTCGGATACCAGCCAACCCTCGCCACTGAACTCGCTCAACTGGAAGAGCGAATATGCAACACAGGCTCAGGCTCGATAACGTCCGTTCAGGCTGTTTACGTGCCGGCGGATGATTTTACCGACCCTGCCGCAGTCCATGTCTTCGGCCATTTGTCGGCCTCAATTGTGTTATCTCGGAAGCGTTCCTCCGAAGGCCTTTATCCGGCGATAAATCCCCTGCAGTCTGGCTCGAAAATGCTTTCTCCACATATAGTTGGAAAGAGACATTATGAGTTAGCTCAAGAAATAAGATCGACCCTCTCAACCTACGAAGAACTAAGAGACATAATAGCCATGTTAGGGCTAGAGGAGCTATCACAGGCTGATCGGCAAACCGTTTATCGAGCGCGTAGACTGGAGAGATTTTTTACTCAGCCCTTCTTTGTTACTGAAAGGTTCACTGGGATGGCTGGGCGCTTAGTGAGTCTCGAAGACTCTCTTAACGGTTGCGAAAGAATTCTGAACGATGAGTTTTCAGAATTTGCTGAAAAGGCCCTGTACATGATCGGGAAAATTGACGAGGCTCATAAATGATGAGACTTAAAGTGGTTCTCCCAACGGAAATCCTGATTGATAAAGAAGTAATCAAAATAATTGCTGAAGCCGAGAATGGTTCATTTTGTCTGTTGCCTCGTCATATAGGTTTTGTCTCTATTCTGGTCCCAGGAGTGATGTCGTACGTATGTCCAGGAGGGCGGGAAGAGTTTGTAGCTGTGGACAAAGGGATCCTGGTGAAATGTGGACCAGAAGTGGTTGTCTCGACCGTCAACGCCTTTGCGGGAGCTGATCTTGGAGCGTTGAAAAAAACGATTGAAACGACATTCACTGTCCTGGATGAACGCCAGCGAAAAGCACAGTCAGCGGTCGCAAAACTCGAAGCTAATCTGGTCAGAAGGTTCCTTGAACTGGAGCGCCATGGCTAAAGACAAATTTACGTCAAGAGAACGTCAAGAAGAATCTCTTAAGGAATTTACGGAACTCGTTGGAACCAAAGAGGCTCGAAAAATAAGGGCTCGGAGTGACAGGAACAAGAGTATCTGGTTCGGACTAGGAATGTTCGGAATTGTGGGTTGGTCGGTAGCGGTTCCTACTTTGATCGGCACAGCTATCGGGATCTGGATTGACACTCACTATCCGGGTCGATTTTCCTGGACGCTGATGCTGTTGTTTGCCGGCGTTCTTTTTGGCTCAATAAACGCCTGGTATTGGATCAACCGGACAGGTAGGAACGGTTGATACGTAATTAATCTTGGTGAAAGCAAGACAGTCTTCTATGAGGCTCTATTGTCAATAGACTTTGCTGGAGTATTTGTAGCCTTGATCATGGGAGCAGGGCTCGGTTTATTTTATTTCTGCGGCCTGTGGCTTACTGTGAAACAACTTCCCAAATCACTGCATCCAGCGTCGCTGACTATTGCTAGCTTCTTGGTCAGGACAGGCGTGATCCTTTTGGGCTTTTACTATATTATGGAAGGGCGACTGGAAAGACTTTTGGCGGCCATGGCAGGTTTCTTAATTGTCCGTTTGATTCTTGTCAGGTTGATTGGTCCTGTCCAATCAAGACTGCGCAAGGCATAGGAACGGCAGGACAACTGATGGTGAGTGAAGCGATTACGCCGGATCAGGTCATTTTTTGGCAAAGAGGTTTTCTGGTTCTCAACTCGACCATTTGTTATACGTGGGGCGTTATGGCTTTGCTAACTTTTGGCTCATGGTTGATTACACGGCGTTTGACTAGTGACACAAAGTTGTCCAGGTGGCAAAATCTGCTTGAAATAATAGTCGTTTTTGTCCAGGACCAGATTCGTGAAATCACGAATCAAGAGCCAGCCCGCTATTTACCATACATTGGAACTCTCTTCTTATTCGTGGCGGTTTCGAATGTCCTGGAGGTGGCGCCTGGCTATCATGCCCCCACCGCTTCTCTCTCCACCAATTCAGCGCTAGCTATAAGCGTGCTGTTTGCAGTTCCTATCTATGGAATAACTGAACAAGGTTTTTTCTCTTACGTCAGGCATTATATTCAGCCCTCCGTGCTAATGCTGCCATTCCATATACTGGGAGAACTTTCCAGGACGCTGGCGCTGGCTGTAAGACTTTTCGGCAACATGATGAGTGGGGCGAAGATTGCGGCTATATTATTGGCCATTGCTCCACTTTTCTTACCCATATTAATGAATGCGCTGGGGTTACTCATTGGTCTGATTCAAGCTTATATATTTGCTATATTGGCCATGGTTTACATCGCTTCAGCGCAGAACGCCCACAACTCAAAAAGGGAAGATCACCATGGAGAAGAGTTCGAATAGGGGAGTAGGAACATGGATAGCTTGACAATAGTGGGAGTAATTTCAATCATCACGGCCGGAGCCTGTATGGCAATCGGGTCTATTGCTCCTGCGCTTGGAGAAGCCAGGGCAATTTCTACAGCGTTGAGTTCAATCGCCCAACAGCCTGACGAGGCCGGAACTATATCCCGAACACTTTTCGTTGGCCTGGCGATGATTGAATCTATGGCAATCTATTGCTTTGTTGTTTCCATGATTCTTCTTTTCGCCAACCCTTTCTGGAACTATGTGGTGTCCAAGACCGGAGGATGATCGATGCTAATAGACTGGTTTACCGTCATAGCTCAGATCATCAACTTTCTGGTTCTCGTTCTTCTTTTAAAGCGCTTCCTTTTTGACAAGATAACAACAGCGATGGACGAGAGACAGAAAAGAATCGCATCTACATTGGAAGATGCCGATATTACAAGAAAACTCGCCGAAGAGGAGGCTGAACGGTATCGTCGGATGAACCAGGAACTTCAAGAGAATCATAACCGGATTCTTGCTGAGGTTAAGGACGAAGCGCTATCCATGAGACAAAAGTTGATTGAGACCGCCCGCTCCGAGGTAGAAGATGTCAAGGCCGTATGGCGCCAATCAGTCGAGCGAGAAAAAAATTCGTTTCTTCTCGAGCTACGCAGCCGTATTGGCAAAGAGGCCGCGTCTGTGGTTCGCTCTGCGTTGTCAGATCTGGCGAACGTCGAACTGGAGCAAAGAATTGTCGATATATTCGCAGAAAGATTCCGTAACATTTCTGAAGAGAAAATACTGGAAATCAGAAATAACTTTAAAATGACATCCAAACAGATAACGGTTCACACGGCTTTTAATCTTTCAGAAGACCAAAAAAAGGCTATTGTGGAGTTGTTGCAAAGTCAAATTGCGAAGGACCTTCCAGTCGGATTTGAAAGGTCCGACGATAATGTCTGTGGTATTGAGTTGAGGTTTCAAGGTTATAAGATCGGCTGGAGCATTGAGTCATACCTCAAGAGTTTTGAGAAAGCCGTCTCTAGCGCTCTAGATGTTTTAACCGAACGATCAATCTTGAAAAGCGGCTGAAGATTTGATTTGTATATCCGAGCCTACAATGAACAACGATGCGGAAAAAGATAAGTCGGATCTAAGGTTGGTTCTGGAAAATACCATTACGGCTTTAAATCAGAGTCTTGCGGAATGCAAACCGGTTCTGGAATTGCGCGAAGCAGGCGCCATCATGTCTGTTGGGCAGGGAGTAGCGAAAATTTCGGGCCTATCGCGTGCAAGGGCGGATGAACTGGCCATTTTCCCTGGAGACAAACTGGGGGTAGTTTTTAACGTGGACTTGCAAGAGGTGGGGGTGATCCTGCTCGACAATGATCAAAGCCTGCATGCCGGTTCTGAGACAAATCATACTGGGCGTGTGCTGGAAGTCCCCGTGGGGAATGAGCTAATCGGTAGGGTAGTAGACGCTATGGGGCGTCCGTTGGACCAGCAAGGACCGATAAAAACATCGACTCGGTGGCCTGTTGAGCGTGAGGCCCCAAATATTATGGACCGCGATGCTGTGGTAACTCCGCTTCAAACAGGTATTAAAGTCATTGACGCATTGATTCCAATTGGACGCGGCCAAAGAGAATTGATACTTGGTGATCGTCAAACCGGTAAGACTGCTATTTCAATTGACACAATCATAAACCAGAAGGGCAAAGACGTTATTTGTATTTATTGCGCAATTGGAAAACAATCTGCGTCAGTGGCGAAAATCGTTAACGAGCTTCGCAGTCACTCTGCTATGGATTACACTATCGTGCTGGTGACAACTGCAGAAGAGCCCCCTGGGTTACAGTTTGTGGCCCCCTATGCAGCGACAACCATGGGCGAGTATTTTATGGAGCAGGGATTGGATGTACTGGTTGTTTTTGACGATCTTACCTCTCATGCCCGGGCCTATCGAGAAATTTCCCTGATGTTGCGTCGTCCTCCTGGTCGGGAAGCTTATCCTGGGGACATCTTTTATATACATTCCCGACTTCTCGAACGTTCAACACATTTGAGGAGGGAATTAGGCGGTGGTTCTCTGACTGCTCTTCCGATTGCAGAGACCGAAGCGCAAAACATCGCCGGGTACATTCCTACAAATCTCATTTCAATAACAGATGGTCAAATTTACCTGTGCCCTCGCCTCTTTCAAAAAGGAGTATTGCCTGCGGTAGATGTCGGCAAGTCGGTTTCGCGTGTCGGCGGCAAGAGCCAGTTGAACGCTTATCGATCAGTAGCTGGTGACCTGAGGCTTTATTACTCCCAATTTGAAGAATTGGAGGCATTTTCCAGGTTTGGGACAAGACTTGACGAGCAAACCCGCAAGACACTGGAACGCGGCCGCCGAGTCAGGGAAGTCCTCAAACAGGGGCAATTTGAACCAATATCCGTCCCGGAACAACTGTCGGTTTTACTGGCAGTCAATGCGGGTCTACTGGATGCAATCCCTGCCAAAGCGGTAACCGCTGCAGAAAAGGAGATTAGAAAAGGGGTAAGGGAAAAGGCGCCGAATCTGTGTGACAGAATTTGCCGGGATGAGCCCCTGAGTCCTGCAGATAGGGATTCAATCCTAAACGTGGCGGCGAGCGTAATCCAGTCCATGGATAAATAATCAGACATGGAGACTATTGAATCACTTAGGCGAAAGATTGTAACTGCCGAAGAACTCAGATCCGTTGTAAGGAATATGAAGGCATTAGCGGCAGTAAATATCCGCCAATATGAAAAGGCCGTCGCAGCGGTTGCGGAATATAACCATACCGTTGAGACCGGCCTTCAGATCGCTCTCCGGGAAAATACTCATTGGGTTGTGAAAGCCACGCCCGCTCCGAGACATAGTTTAATCGCTGTGGTTCTGGGCTCGGACCAGGGGATGTGTGGCCAATTCAACGAATTCATAGGAGATTACGTCTGTGAGAATCTAGGAAAGCTGAACACATCTAAAGGCCACGAGGCAATGCTGGTAGTGGGAAGCCGTCTCGCAGCGTCGTTGTTGGAAAGATCTCTCGATGTTCGTGAAGTGTTCATGGTCCCAATTGGGGTGGCCGGCATAGTCTCCCTGGTTCATGACTTGCTTATAAAAATAGATGAGTTGAGATCGCTACTCGATCTGGATCAAGTGGTCGTTTTTTACAACAAACAGGTTTCCAATACCAGCTTCGCTCCATTCCAAACCAAACTGCTTCCGGTTGATCTTGAATGGCTTAGCAGGCTAAAAAAAAGAGAGTGGCCATGCCGGTCCCTCCCAACCTTCACAATGGATTGGGACAGGCTTTTCTCAGCTTTAATATGGCAATATTTGTTCGTATCGATATACCGAGCCGTGGCTGAGTCTATGGCAAGTGAGAATGCAGGGCGTCTTGCTTCGATGGAAAGAGCTGAAAAGAATATTCAAGAGCGGATCGAAGATCTAAATCTGAAATACCACCAGTCGCGCCAACTATCCATAACCGAAGAACTTCTTGATATCGTGGCAGGCTTTGAGGCAATTACCTCTAAGCCCGACAAATATAACAGGGGCTGTCAAGATCAGTGAACTTGCGATTGTAATCTCATACACGTGAGTCACTGTTCGCTAAATTATAGCCCCTTGTAGCCGGTTGCAAGACCATTACCTTTACAGCGGGGCTAGGTTTTGGGCCGGAATAGATCTGACTATGAGCACTGGCATCGGGGCCATTTTCAAAACTTTTTCAGCTATGCTTCCCAAAAGCAAATGGTTCAATCCAGTCCAGCCATGAGTCCCCAGAACGATGAGTTTAGCGGATTCTTCTATAGCGCAATTTATTATTTCTTTCACTGCAATTCCCTTACGCAAGCAGACTTTAACCTCTGATCCAAGTTGGCGACAATCATCCGCTATCTTCTGCAAGGACTTGTAAGCATTGTCTTCGACCGTCTTAAGAGCGCCTTCATAAAGCGCCCACTCATCAGCTTGGGTCTGTCCTGCAAAATCATTATAAATTGACGACTCACCGGAGAATCCATGAGTGAACACGTGCAGAACAACCAAACTTGCGCCAAAAGCTCTTGCATATTCCAAGGCTAACTGTTGAGCAGGTTTGGAATTCTCCGAGAAATCGGTGCAATAAAGGATCTTCTTTGGGATCATGGCATGAACCTCCTGTGAAAACGCTAACTCCAATCAATGCCTCTGTTACGGTAACAAAGGCTGATTGGAGTCAATTGGAAACATTGCTACAGCTATTGCTATAGCAAGTTCATATTAATTCTTGGAGCTCTAAATGGAACTACGGGCGCCTGGCAGGATTCCCGTGACAAAATATCGTAACTCAGGCTACTGCCGAAAGGCTGTTTGTCGAGACATCGCTCATGATTCTCCCGCCAGAGAGTCTCAATGTCCTTTTTGCCCTACGGGCTACCCCAGGGTCGTGAGTCACCATGACCACCGTCCGTCCCTCTTGGTTCATCTGCTCTAAAAACCCAACAACTTGTGCGCTTGTTTCGGGATCGAGGCTGCCAGTGGGCTCGTCTGCCAAAATCAGGCTAGGATCATTGGCGAGCATTCGGGCTAAAGCTACTCTTTGTTGTTGTCCCACGCTAAGTTCACATGGCTTATGTTCAAGCCTGTCACCCAACCCGAAGCGCTCGAGCAGACGAACAGCCCTCCTTTCCTGGTCCTGTTCATTAAATCCAGCTAGAAAGAGCGGCATCTGAACATTCTCTAACGCTGAGAGATAGGGAACAAGATTGAATGTCTGAAAAACAAAGCCTATTTTTCGTCCTCTAAACGCGGCTCTTTTGTCCGGGGGCAAGTCATAGAGGGATTCCCCATCAACCTTGACCATACCTGAAGATGGCGAGAGCATTCCCCCGAACATGAGGAGGAGAGTGCTCTTGCCGCTGCCGCTCGGGCCAACGATCGAAACAAAATCCTCACGGGCGATGTCCAGGTTTACGTCACTCAGGACATCTATAGCAGGCCGACGATGATTGTATGTCTTAGTTACGGCTTCCATCTTCAACATGGGTCAAACCTCTTGAAGCGTAGCGCAGGGGTCAAGGCGAGTAGCACGAATAGCCGGAAAACAACTCGCAACGACGGTAATTAAAACGGACACACCGACGGCCCAGAGGATCAGCGTAGGCATCGGTAAAACGACGACTCCGGCAAGCTTAGGTCCTAGAATTACCGCCAGGACCGTGCCCAGCGCATAGCCGGCTATTCCTCCGGCCAATCCTAATAGTAGCGCCTTTAGAAGGAACATTCCCAAAATAAAGTGTGAACCAGCCCCTAAAGCCATCAGTGTCCCAATCTCACGCCGACGCTCATGCACATTTCCGTACATGTAATTAGCAATGCCGGCGCCACCCACCAGGACGATAACGGCGAGGAAGACCATCGACAGATTTGACATCATACGATTCGTCTTGATCTGAGTGTCTACCACCTGGCTAATCGTAACCACCTTAGCTTCTGGCAACAATCCGTTGATCTTGGAAACCAGACCTTTAGATATCTGATCGCAGCATCCCACGATCTCGATCACGTTGCAAACATTGCCTTTTCCTGCGAGCTGCTGCACTGTGTGCAAGTTCGCGAAAATCCGCGAATCATCTACTGTGCCGGTCTGAGGCAAGACCGCCGCAACAGTGAAAGTTTTCCCAATTACCGATACTGAGTCATTGGCTTTGACCCCCAGAGCGCTTGCTACATCCGACCCCACAAGGGCCTCTGAACTGTCGAGAGAATCAATGACCCTCGTTCGTACCAATGTCTCCTTGGGCTGCGCTGGGGCCAGCCCAGGCAAATTGACCACTGTCCCGCAACCCTGTGGCCTGGAAAAGATTCCCGCCCCTTGCCACGTAGCCTTGGCCTGAAACTCGTTCTTTGGCAATATTCCTGTAACGGTGAATTTACTGCCCTGAACTTCAACCGGAACAGAGAGCTTAGGCGACAAGTTGTCCACTCCCTGAAGATTGGATTTGGTGAGTCTTTCCACGTATTCTTCCGGGAATTCCTCGCCCTGCATGTCCGCGCTATAGTAGTTCTGAAGGGTGACAGACTTAGGGAGGATCAGGATGTTGGCTCCCAAAGCGTCCAATTCTTGGGCAACGGCCTTCTCGGAATAAAAGGTGATATTCTTTATAGCTACGATCACTGTAATTCCTAGCAGAATAGCGAGCAGTCCCGTAATTACCTGACTCCTTCGTTCGAAGAGCTCTTTCCAAACAAGCTTTCTGAGTCTCATATTGTGCCTCTAGTTTTTTACGCCGCAGCCGCCGGCTCCACATCCACCTGCGCCACAACCACCAGAAGTGGCTTTCGTTAGAGTTGCGATCAATTGATTCTTGTCTGTGGCCCCCTTGAAATTGCCGATTAGAGATCCTGGTGGAGCTATGAGGAGAGTCTCAGCCTCAACAATTGGAGATGTCATGCCCAATTTGGCCAGAAACGGCAGCTCCGCAGGTTGACTGGGATCGAGCTTCAGGACCTGGACAAAATTTGCAAACCTCTGATCATTAATAAATTCCTGGACACCTGCCATGGCTTCTGTGTTTGAGCGAGTTTTACCATTTTGGACGCACAGCACAACCAGTTTGCCTTGCTGCAAGGAAACTAGAAGTTTTTCCATAGCAGGGGTGGCGAAAGCTTCGAGGATCTCGGTCTCAGTAAAATTGGTCACCAAGCTAGCGGTAATGGCCCCATTAGGAGCAAGCGCCAACACTAGAGGCACTGGAGCGTCTTTTACGTTAAACTTGTTTACAGTAGCGGTTTCCGAGGAATCATCGACATTTACAGAGATCGATTCCACGGGTCCCTGCGCAGCCTTTATCGCTCGGTTAAAAACGTCTCGCATGGAACTTGTTTGCGTGGTATTTCCGCGATAGAAGAATATGAACAAATATTTATTGGCATTGGCGGCGCGATCGAGGGCAGCCAGACCACTATTCTGGGCTTTTGCAGGTCCTTGGGCGGTTACCTCTGAAATGGGAACGACCCATGTAGCCAACACAAGCGTGAGTGTCAACGCGAAGATCCATTTTTTATAAAACACTAGCGTCCTCCTCTGACCCGACGGGCATTGGGGTCAAGTAGCATAGACTTCATTTAAGACTTGCGATGTCGCTTAGGAAAGGAAATTGCTTTTCTTCTTTTCCGTGAGATTGAACGGCCTGCCTTTCCAGGAAACCCGCTCCTAGTTTCTCAATGGGCAATCGGCCACCCAGAAGATCCGCTAACAGATTCACTGTCGCAGAATCGACCCAGCATTGAGTGAATTTACCCTTCTTTTGTACATGAATCAGCCCCGCTCTCCGGAGTTCTTTGATGTGATGGGAAATAGTAGGCTGACCTATGTTGAGCCCCCTTCCTAGGTCACCCACACATCTGCACATTTCCTCATCGAAACTGCAAGATGTGCCCGGAGGACAGCACGATATAAGGTGCAGAAAGATGGCTAAGCGGTTAGGGTTGGATAGGGCCTTGAATGCTTCGGCGCAAGCCGACAGGTCATTTGATTGATATATTGACATGCGTTGATATGTAGAATCTCTTGTTCCTGTTGTCAAGACAAAAGTCGTCAATGAGTCTGTTTCTCCAATTCTGGAACCCTGAAAAAAATTATGAAGTCCCAGCCAATTGCGATAACGTAATGAATACTCTTGGGATGGCGATCAGAATTGTCGTGGCGGGTCAGGCCGATGTTAATAATTGGAGTCATAATAAAAGGCCTATGGATATTCGGTCATACGACCCGAGCAATTGTGATTTAGCCTTCCTTTCGATTTGTCATAACATGATTCTTACTTCTTACTTATAAGCGCTGAGTGATCTGAGACGGATGGGGCGTTTTTCATTGCCAATAGGTCTGTACCTCAAATAACGAGCCTGAACAGGTTCCGCCCCATAATACTCATAAGCGGGCCATAAAGAAAAATTGTCCAGATTCTTGTTGTCACCATTTATCCATGGTACCCAATTCTCGTTGTCAGTAGAAATATCAACCGCCCACAGTTCGGGGACGGAATCTTCATCCCCCCAAACAATCTTCATCCGGCTCATCTTAAAATCATTTTGTAAATCAAGCGTGATTTCCTGCCTGGCCCCATCTCCAGAGGATTGTGATGAATACAGCATGTGACTGGGATATCCCGTAAGAATATTCGCGACGCCATTTTCGTCATTGTCCGGTGGGGGGGCGTATAAAACATTCGATGTCACCGTTAAGCTCCAGAAGAAACTACTAATGTCATCAATATTATCGCCGTCTGTTAGAGGTTTCTTGAAAATGGCCTGCTTAATCATGTTAGAGAGTTGCTTGGCAATCAAGTAATTCGCTCCAGAGGTAAGATGACACCAATCTGTAAAAACCCACTCTGAAGTTTGGTCGAAATACTCTGAAAAATCTGCAAGAATGTAGCCCTTTTCATCTGAACTGCTCCTTATTTTGTCTACAATGAATTTGTAGGCGCTTGCCGTGGTCATGTCGTAATACTGATTGTGTTCCTCGATTGCTTTGATTTTTTCTTCAACCTCGTGTAGAGGTTTCTTGCTCATGTAGAGCAAAGGTTGCACGGCAAAGATGTGCGGCACACCATCGTTCTCAAGGGCGCTGTGATAATGCTCTACAACCCGAACGACGGTATTTACGTTATCTGATATCATTTTCGATCTGATCTCCGGGGTAATTTCAGAAGTCTTGAACGCCTCCGGATTGTTGGCGCCTACAGCTCGGTGTAACCTATTGCCCGTTTCCATCGACTGAAATAGGTCAGTTCCGTTCCAGAGAAGGGCCATCAAAAAAGTATTGTTCTTTAGCCACAAACTCAAATAAGAAGCCAATCCAGAGCCATCATAGGAAAAAATCTGTCTCAGAATGCTGTTATATTGACCTTCTCGGAAATAATCCCATTCTTTTACTGGCGCAGTGACCGGATTAATTTCGTTTACCCCATCTAATGAAACCACGAGGTCAGGTTTGTATCGGCTCAACTTGGTAATATATCGGAGCAGATCGTGTTGATAGGCATGGCCCCACACTGCGGTGTTGTAAACCTTGATGGTCTTCCCCGGAATGGGCGCAGAGACGTTGAGGATCTTCTCCATGACATGTGAAATCGTTTCTCTGTATTCTATCTCATAGAAACCTGTGACTTCTCCAGTACCGCCGGTGGAGCCCAAACCAAAAGCGGTAGAGCCGCCAGTCAGAAAAACACGAAATTCATCCGCGGGTTTTTCCAGAGAAATTGGTCTAGGTTCTCGAAATCCGGCATTGTTGGCATACTCAAACTGGTTGCCTTTAGCTTGATTGTGGATAATACACGCGCCAGGGACAAGATCGTAATCATAGTGCGAAACAGGTTTTGTGAAATCCCTTTTTGCCCTGTCGAAATGTGTGGGATATACATCCCCAAGATAAGTTGTTTTCAAGGCTATTTCAGACAGTTTATCCAAAGCCAGAAAAAGCAATCCAACAACGCATATCAGGAATAGCGCATATCCAATTTTTCTGAGGCCGAGCCAAACGGCTACACGAATTTTTCGAAAGCTTCTGTTCAGCCAGGTCTCGTCATTAACCGGTTGGGATTTTGTCACCGATTGTGATGGATCTCCCCTTGAGCTTTTTGCAGGTATCTCCTCGGACTCTTTGGGCATTAGGTATCCTTCCTTCGAACGGAAGCGCAATAGCAAATTAGCTTGCTCTCTCTGCTGCTCTTAATTTGTCTCCAATATAAACCGGGCCAATTTGGAAATGTTCCTGACTCTGAACAAGCCACCGTTTAACTCTTTCATCAACGAGATCACGGATTGTTCTTAAGTTTTCCAGGTTGGCTGCTATAGGTTTGTCAGATAGACAGATGTGTTCTATAGGCCAGTACAGCCTATGACTGACACCTGGAAAAATGAAACAGTCTTGTTCAGCTCTGGGACAAACGGTGATCAAATAGTCGAAGCGCATCTTTCCCCAATATTTTCGTAACGGTTCCGCCGTTTGATCGGTCAAATCAATCCCGACCTCCTGCATTACCTGCCTCGTCAAAGGATGAATCTCAAGCGGCTTCAAACCAGCGCTAAACACTTCAAATTTGTTTCCGGAATAATGTCTAACGAACGCTTCAGCCATTTGGCTTGTCACGGCATTATGGCAACACAAGAAAATAACTTTTGTCTTTTGATTTTCCATTCCTCTGAGCCTCTTGTTAGTGAAATGGTCAAGGCGATGATTTTCTATGAGAGCAACCTTTTTGGCGCCGACAAATTATATTTTATGATTTAACCAAAACCTCAAATAACAGCCAAAATTAATTAACTCAGTCCTTTCCGCCATGTGTCTTACCAATCTAGTTTGAAAATTTTACCTGTGCCAAAGCGGCGGCGCCTGAAAATACTTGTCCCTGAATTTGAAAGCCACGTTCACGAGGCTTATGAGGACAGGCACTTCAAGTAATGGGCCAATTACAGTGGCGAAAGCTTCTCCTGAATTGATGCCGAACACTGCGATAGCCACCGCAATAGCAAGCTCGAAATTGTTACTCGCGGCGGTGAATCCTAGAGTGACTGTTTTGGGATAGTCTGCGCCAATCTTGTGTCCCATCCAAAAACTCACCAGAAACATCACAACAAAATAGATACACAAGGGAATGGCTATCCTGACCACATCGAAAGGAATAGTCAGAATTAAATTGCCTTTAAGGCTGAACATTACAACAATCGTGAATAACAACGCTATCAGCGTAATGGGACTTATGGTTGGAATAAAAGATGTCTCATACCATACTTTCCCTTTAATTTTCAGCATGATGACTCTTGTGAGTATTCCTGCGATAAAAGGGACCCCCAAATAAATGAACACGCTCTCCGCAATCTGCCCAATGGTTACCTTGACGACGCTCCCGCTGAGGCCAAAAAGAGGAGGTAGCACAGTAATAAAAATCCAGGCGTACACACTATAAAATAGAACCTGAAAAACACTATTAAAGGCCACGAGACCGGCAGCGTATTCAGTGTCTCCTTCAGCCAGTTCGTTCCATACTATTACCATTGCGATACACCTGGCCAAGCCGATCAAGATCAATCCGACCATATATTCAGGACGATCCGGTAAAAATATTATTGCAAGAAAAAACATCAGAATAGGGCCAACTACCCAGTTCTGAACCAATGAAAGAACCAGAATTTTTGTATCGCGAAATACTTGTCCCATCTCTTCATATTTTACTTTTGCCAAAGGTGGATACATCATCAGTATCAGACCAGCGGCGATTGGAATGGATGTAGTCCCTACCTGAAGTCCGGATATGAACTTTGTGATAGCAGGAGCGAGATAGCCGATTCCAATACCCAAGGCCATCGCCAGGAATATGATCAGCGTCAAGTATCTATCTAGTATAGAAAGCTTCTTCTTAGACCGCATATCTCACTCCTCCTTGAATCGGATCAAAGCCAAATACTGTTAATATGCTTGAACGCTACTCGGGTCTTATTCATAATAAATTAAAAATTTGTCATTCCTGCGGAGATATTAATCTTGTCACTTTTTCTTTTTTGATTTGCATAACTCTTCAGGGTCAAATTTAGAAACGTCATGAAGTTGACGCTGATCTTCGAGAATTAGTGGGTCTGATGAAACTGCGCTACAAGCCCAAGACAAGCGCTTGGCGGCATAGAACTGAAGCCTCATCACCTTCCCGTAAACGGTAATAGACCCACCGTCCTTTCTTGCGCGAGCCTACCAGGCCGGCCTGTTTGAGTATGGACATGTGCTTGGAAACTGTGGAATGAGCCAGTTGAAGTAGTTCCACTATTTGGCATACACACAGTTCCCCTGTTCGCAGCGCCATAATGGCTCGCAACCTGTTTTCATCACTAATTGCCCTAATAATATTGAGGAATTCGATCATGGTAATTGATCTACATATCGCCACATAACGAAATATATGAAATACTTAGTCCATAGCGTTTTAATTGTCAAGCTAGACATAAGAACCCACCGAAAGACCCTTATCTCATTCTCCAAGGAATTCCTAAAGTCCAGAAATTGGCGCCATAACTATGATTCTCTGTTAAAGCGGCAGAGGTACTCCGTCAATTTTATCTTCTTTTCGGGGTCCAGTTCAGGGCAATCATTCACTTCTTTGACTTCATCGATTACCTCTAAGCGCAAAAACCATGCAAGTCGGTTCCCCGCATTTTTTACAATTGGTTTTTGGGAGCAACTTTAGTATCTCCAGCATTTGCGGAGCCGGGGGTTTATCGAATGTTGGCTCGATCTGATCGCGATGTTCCCAGGTCTGGTTGATTTCCTTTTTCAGCCAATCAATTATTTTTCCAGCTTCTTCTTCATCTTTAAGGGCGTTAACGAATATTTCTTTAGCGTGAAGAGTTATAAGCCTTCCGTGTATCCGCAATGTAAGGGTAGGGGGCGACGCGACATAATCACCGCCTCCGCCCATCGCAGTGTTTAAATAGGGCAAAACCTCGGATATGTCTTCATCCAGATGGGCTACGCAATGAACTGATTGGAAATTTGGATTGCACTTGGGGCGGAACATCTCTATTTCAAGGTGGTTCAACAACATCAGTTTTGATCCTTTACTATGCGTTTTCTTGAAACCCGATCCGAAAAGATTGATGGAATTTGATGATGCAATAACGTTAAGGTCTTTTAACGAGCTTGCAACCGCAGCTCAAAAATTGGTCTTCAACGAACTTTGTCAGTTACTTTCCGAATCTCCTTTTCCAGCCGACCAGTGACAAATTCCAGGGCCGCCTCACTGTCCTCATCCAAGGCAATGCGTGCGACCGAGATCACGTCCTCAGGTTGGAGACAAATCATAATTGGTTCGGTTAGCCGAGGTAATTCAGGACGCCAGAGCCCACTTTCGGGAGATTTCCGCGTGATCGTTTCTTGTTCTTCCTTGCCCAGCAACATGAGTCACCAACTGATAAAGAGAATTAAACCCGGTTTATTCAGACTATTTGATGGGGTTTGGCCCCCCACCTGACGGTGGTTTCACTGTGTCGCCGGTTCCCTGTGTCGGCGCTTTCATGGCTTTGCTGGCTTCCTCTTTACTGCTGAACGGTCCATTTACTACCGTGGCGCCTCCTTTTGGGAGATGGTCAACGATTCGGAGTAGACCGGACCGGCTTTTTACAACATAGAATTCTCCACCAAAGCTCGAAGTTACAAGTCCAATAGAAACGATCGCCAAACTTACCAATAAGACACGAAGTGTTTTCATAAAAACCTCCAGTTCGATTCTACCGTGTGGAACAACATAGGCCACTATTCCGGACGCCATCATTAAAACGAATGCGGCGGCGGTCATCATGGATACCAGTACCCTGTTGGCCAGCCTAAGATCATTCATGATGACTACTTGCTCCTCTCACGAGTTAAACCTTTTGCGCCCAATTAGCCACAACACGAACATGGCTCGTCGGTGTCTGCAATCGTACCTGTATTTGATTTGCCGGCCGCTTTTATCGCTGCCTTTACCTTTTCCACCTCTTTCTGCGTCAAAAAGGTTATCAGCCCTCTTTTCAATTCCGAGGTTCTGAACCACCACATAGGCACTTACAGGAACCTCTGCGTGTTCCAGCAATCGCATTGCGCAACCTACCGGGCAACCATCAATGGCTACAAGATTTTCAACATTCTGAGCTGAAAACACAAAATTGTTGATGTGCGCTCCAACTGCCGCCAGGCAAAACATTTTGCCAAACCCCTCGCGAGTAAGTTCAACAGCAGTCTGGTTCGAAATTTGTCCTACATTGGAAGACCCTGAACATGCCACAATCATCGTTTTCTTATTTGAAGAGCAACATTCTTCGCTCATTTTATTTTTTCCTTCTAAAGCGTGTTTCCAAATTTAATGCGCTTTCTCTAAAGCACCTTAACAGGACTATATTGGCAAACCTGATCCTTTTTACGCAGAAGCCGGAGGAGCGGAAACACTCATACCATTCCAAAACAAAATAGCGCTTCGCTCCTCCTGTTTAAACTAGGCTTTTGTCAAAATGTCAGATTTTGTGTCGGGTTTAAGTTTGCCACCTCCGCAGCCACAGGCAAATACGGCGGAATTCATCGCCACTGTAATCAGGGCCACAGAAATGAACATCAGTAGTTTTCGCATTCTAAATACCTCCTCTTTTGATATATGCCGCCTGTAATTGACGACAACTGTAAAAAAATATTCTGATCAGATGGCCGCTATGCCCTCCTTGCGATAATTCATGTAGAGCTTCCAACGGCACGGACCTAAGGCGCCTTGGAAGGCTGAGGAGCTGACACGACCGATCTTGAGAAACTGAAATCCTCTCTATCCGTAACCAGGATAAAAAGAGAAACTAGGAACAGTAGAGTGTCACGAACAAGGTGATATAGGCTGACTCGACCTGCAGAAGAAGCTGATGAACTAAAACACCCGCAGTCGATATCCAGTCCTATGTGGTACACGTAAATTAAAGCGACGAGAAAAATTCCCAGCATCACTGTAGTGATAACAGCCGACGGCTTTGTCTCAATACCAATGACAAGAAAAGCTCCGGCCCCCAATTCTATCCAGGGCAGGATCAGTGCCATCATATTGCTCCACGACGCCGGCAGGAGGTTGTAATTGCGAATTGCGAGCGGCGAAATCCAGCGGATCGAAAATCTTGTGGACGCTGGCGTATATGAAAAGGCCCCCAATCAATAGTCGAGCTGAAAGTGTAAGATATTTCATTTAATCAAGGCCTCAAATATGACGTGGTAAATTCAAAATCATCCCCAAATTGGTTGTAATATTTTTCTGGGTAGCGCTGTGTTCCGTGACGAGCAATTTCATCACCCCCACGCCGCGACTCGCTCCGAATTTCAAATAAGAATCTGCTGAAGCGAATCCACTGGTTGACACCTTTTTTTCAAAAATACTTTCGTCATTATAATGTTCATAGGCAGCCCCAGTTTCCGTAGCGCCTTCAACCGGATATTTGGCCTTTTCCCATGCGGGAAAACCTGAACTCATTATCACGAGTTTCCCGTAGCCCATCTGACTCAGGAAAGCGGCCACTTTTTCCGCCATGTCGCACTCAGGCCCGTGGCAATACAAAATGATCCGACTTTCAATAGGAATCAGGGGCTCAACTGTCGGAAAACGCTGTTCAACATCATCAGGCGGCAAACAAACAGCGCCTTTAACGTGCGATCTGCCGTAGTCCTTAAAATCTCTGGTATCCACAAACACCGTTTCGGGATCGTCCAAGAACCTCACTGCTTCGTTTTCATCAATGAGCGAAATTTTGACGCCATCAAGAGCAATCTCTTTCGGGGGTACGTAGACCCAAGGAACCGGGTCGTCAGCGGCAACATTGGCAAAAACCCCTATGGCGGTGAATATAAGCGCTATTATGATGGCTCTTGTAAATAATTGAGTCAATTTCTCCATGACACTACTCAAGTTAATATATGATTTGACGTAATAGTGAAATTTACTAACCTAAAAATTACGTTGTTCCACCCAATTATCCAATCAATCCAAACAACGAATTATAAATCTACAGGGGACAAATCAACAACTAGACGTTTTACGCCGGGTTTGCCTGTTTCAACCATTCCTTGATCTTGTTGATATGAGGAACCGAACCTTTCGCTACTATCTTTCCATTGATGATCAAAGCAGGTGTTGGCACAAACCCATACTTAGCCATCTGTTTTATGTCTGTAATATGTTCAGGGGAAGCCGGTATGCTTAATTCGTTCAACGCACGCATCACCAACTGCTCGAGGCGATTGCACTCAGTGCAGCCAGGCCCCAATATGACCACCTTAATGGCTCCATCGTCTTCTTCCTGGTAAGGTTGACCAAGAAACTTTCTGAACTCTCTGACAAACGCCTTACCATAGTCGCTTCGAGCGGAGCTTGCGATGTAATTCCTGACACTCAAGCGCTCTAGCAGCGTAGATTCTATTTCAGCCTCGCTCATATCGGCGTGTGACTCTGCGATTTCTTGAAACGCCTGTTTCAGGCCTATGATACCGACATCACAATCAGTAACTCGAATACGAACAGGAGCATCATTTTGATCTGGGCTCATTCTGTGACTCCGTGAATAATTACATTCCTATCCCAAGGCCAGGAAACAAGGTAGCCACTCCGATGTATGCGCCGACACCCGCCAGAAGCGCTCCCGCAGCTTTTTTTAGTTTAAGGTTTGCTGAATGCATCTTTGTGGAGCCTATAAGGTGCCGTGCGGCCCCTGCCGAAGTCCCAACCGCCAGGATCAATAGACAATGGCCAATGCCATAGAACAGCATCATGATTCCACCGAAGAGGGGACCTTTCAATGGGATGACGCTGACGATAAGGATCAGGGCCGGGCCTGTGCATGGAAGCGAAACAAGACCGAACATGAAACCAAACAAGGCGGCCCCAAGGAAGCCTGTGTATTTTGGGAGCTTATCCTGAGAAATGGGAAGCTGAAAGTGAAAAAGATCCATAAAATGCAATCCCAGCAGGATGCAAATAACAGCGACTACATAAACCATATATTCGGATTGCAGAAAGGGCGCTGCGGCTAAACCTACGGTGAAAAGCACGGCCAATTCCACGCTGAACCCGACAATGAAAACCACCGTGAAAAGAAAAGATTTCCAAGTGGTCATGTCCTCATCCATGCCGCCTATAAACCCTATCAAGAGTGGGACCATGACGATGACGCAGGGATTCATGGCAGTTAAAGCGCCGCCCACAAATGCCCCACCGGCCGCAAGCCATATACTACCGGAAGAAACCCACTGCTGAACTATTGCAAATAATGACTCCATTCACTTGCTCCTAAGCGAAAAGTGACGCCTGTGACTCTATAGGTCACAGGCCTGTTTTGTGGGTAACACGCAGAAGCTATTGGTGATGAGGAGGCTTTAGCATTTTTTATGTCAAACGTCATAGAAAAGTCTCCTCATAATAATCCCAACGCCAATGCGCCTCCTATCGCGCTGCGCCCTGAAGAGCCGGAGCGGCGAGGCCCATTTTTGTAAATACCTGGGCTATATTTTCACGCTCAAGAGTGCCTTCGTTTCTGAAAAACTCTTTACCGTCAGGGGTCAAGAAGACCTGTGTAGGCATCATCCGAATCCTGAAATCTCTTACAAGGTCCTTGTTGGCGTCCATATCTACCGTAGTGACAATAGCTTTTCCTGAATAGGCCTTTCCCATATCTTCCAGAATAGGCTTCATGTATTTGCAGGGTATACACCACCCACGTCCGAATTCTAACAAAATCGGGACCTTTTTCGAAAGTAGCGCCTGGAGATTGATTTTAGGATCCTGAGCGTTCGCATGAGACAAGAGTCCAAATAGACCAACCAAAAGCGTAATGATGATTGTTAAATTGATACGTCGCATAAAAATTCTCCCTTATTTCAAAATCAGCCGAAGACGCCTTAGGTAATGATGAATTTCATTCAAAATTCTGATCGACGTCCGTATGGAGCGAGACGACAGTTTATAACTGCCGGAAATGTTTCCCCTATCTATAATTTATGCTGTCAAGCAGAGAGCCATTTCAGAATTTCGGCTTCTTTGGGTATTTTGCCAGCTACTTTAACCTGACCGTCAACTACAAGCGCGGGTGTCATAAACACCCCATATTGACCGAACACCTTAATGTCCTCAACTTTTACAATCTCGGCGTCTATTGCGTTTTTTTTAACGATGTCTCGAACCAGTTCTTCAAGTTTGTGACACTTAGCGCATCCAACTCCTAGTACTTCTACTTTCATCTAAAAATACTCCCTTCTGTGTTGCCTCTTTCTTAGAGGTCCATTAGCCTAAAGTGAATTGATTGTTAAACCTTTTTTGATTCAAATTCCTATATAAACGCCATTTTTGAAATCGCTGTTTCTTAAACCCCGAAGACGGCTCTATTTTCTATACAGCCGCCTGGGCGAAAACCAGCGGGCAAAAATAGAATACTTCTCAAAAAGTTTATCTATTTTGTCAAATCCTCTAAAAGTCATTCCTAAGTACCATCTTGATTTGTGCTTCCTAGTCCACGAAGGAACCGAACATCACTCCCGCGACAGTTGACAAAACACAGACTAAGGAAACGAAAACAAAAGTCTTCTTGAAACCCATTACGCTGTTGATCACTAACATGCTGGGCAAAGAAAGCGCAGGGCCAGCAAGGAGAAGCGCCAGAGCGGGACCTTTGCCCATCCCACTGCCTATCAGCCCTTGAACTATGGGAACTTCGGTCAAAGTAGCGAAATACATGAATGCGCCGGCCACTGAAGCGATTGCGTTGGCCCACACGGAATTGCCTCCAAGCGCCCATGAAATCCATTCATTCGGTATCATCCCTTCTTTATCCGGGCGTCCGAGGAGAAAACCGGCGATTAAGACTCCAAAAAGAAGCAACGGCAAGATCTGTTTGGCAAAGCCCCAGGATTCACTAAACCAGTCCTGAGTCTCACCTTCTGTAGTGGTCGCCATTACAGACAGGGCAATGACTCCTGCGGTGAAGGGCACGAGGGGATCATTTGGAAACATCGATCCGATAATTGCAACCGCAGCGACGCTAACAGCCATCTTCCAGAATGGGACGGAGAACCACAGTACCATTACCGAGGCAAAACCTAGAGACAGTATCCCCTGTGATAATCCACTTGGTGGAATAAATGGTGTACCAAACCCCTGTGTTAATGTCGGGTTTGCCCCAGTTGGCGAAAACGAGAATTCCGATCATGAACGCAAAATAAATGGTGGTTTTCCACAGTGGGCGTCCATCCAAATTCATGGATCCCATTGTGGCCAATGTTTCTTCTGTGCGTTGCTCCTCATCTTTGCGGAATATGGCATGCATGAGAAGTCCGATAACGACACTAAATGCAACTGCTCCAACAGCGCGGGCTATTCCCAATTCCATGCCTAATATTCTTGCGGTAAGGATGATAGCCAACACGTTAATGGCCGGTCCGGAATAAAGGAAAGCGGATGCTGGGCCTAGGCCTGCGCCCCGAGTCCAAATCCCAGCGAAAAGAGGCAACACCGTGCATGAACACACCGCGAGGACCGTGCCGGAAATAGAAGCGACCGGATAAGCGATCCACTTGGAAGCGGTCGGCCCCAAATACTTCATGACCCCTTCCTGGCTCACAAAAACCCCAATTGCGCCTGCTATGAAGAAAGCGGGAACGAGACACAGGAGCACATGTTCCTGGGCGTACCATTTGACAAGGTAAAATGATTCAATTACCGCATTGTCAAATCGTAAGTTGCCAACAGGAATGTAATAACAAATCAGGAAGACCCCTGTGATTAGAACCAGCGGTTTCCACTCATCCTGCCAATATGAAACAAAGCCGCTCTCTCTGATACGTTCGACTAACGATTGCGAAGGAGCTTTAATCGATTCTTCAACACCGTCGTGCCGAACCACTGAAGTTTTTGTGTCCGAACTCATTTTTGTGGTTTCTCCAGTTTATTGTCCCAGGATGCGTAAAATTACAGAACCATGTTGAACAGATAGCCTACGATGATAATTCCAACCGTGACTACTCCAATAAAAACAGCGATTAATCTCGGTTTGAGTACCTTGCGCAGGATGATCGCTTCTGGTGTTGAGATTGCGATAACCGCCATCATGAAAGCCAGGACCGTACCAAAGGCGGCTCCCTTGGAGAGCAGAGCCTGCACTATAGGGATGACGCCCGCTGCGTTACTATACATGGGCACACCTATGAGAACCGCGACCGGCACTGCCCACCACGCTTCTTTTCCCATGATACCGGCGAGAAAGTTTTCAGGCACGTAACCATGAATGCCGGCGCCGACAGCAATACCAATTGCGACATATGGCCAGACCTTCAAAACGATGTCTCTTACTGCGTCGATACCGAACCCAATTCTTTCTTTCCAGGTCAAATGTTCTTCTTCTATTGAGATTTGTCCAATTGCGGATTTGTCGGCTGTCAGTTCGATGACCCAATCTTCGAGATATTTTTCCATGTGGAGTCTGCCGATAATGACACCGGTGATAAGCGCAATAGTGAGGCCGGTAGCCATGTACAGGCCGGCCACTTTCCAGCCGAACAGGCCGAAAAGAAGCACAAGAGCAACTTCATTGACCATGGGCGCAGAGACGAGGAACGAAAATGTTACACCGAGAGGAACCCCGGCTGTGAGGAACCCCATGAAAAGCGGAACGGCCGAACAGGAACAGAAGGGTGTTACAACACCCAACGCCCCGGCAAGTACGTGTCCTACCGACTCACGGTTGCCGGCCAGAATCCTCCTCGTTCGTTCTGGGGTAAAGAAGGAGCGGATTATACCCACGAAAAACACAATTAGCGTCAGGAGTAGGAGAACTTTGGGCACTTCGAAAATAAAGAATTCGACAGTAGAACCAAAGTGGGTACCTTCGCTCAATTGCAAGATATGATAAGTGACAAATTTGGCAAAGGTTAATAGGTTTTCATAAACAAGCCACCAGGCAGCCAAGATGACTGTGCCTGAAAAAAGATAAATGAGCTTGGACCGAAAGCTATCGGTACTCGATATCAACGGCGTCGTCATCAGGGTTTGGCCCAATTTCAAATTCAAGTTCTCGCAAATCTTGTTTTCCTATCTCTGGTGTATGTGAAGTCGTATTCATGGTTTTCTCCGTATCTCTTGGGGTCTTAAATCCAGACAATAATTATTACAATTGGCTATGCTCAACTCAGATTCAATATTCGGTTCACAATTAGATCTTGTTGCGATCCAGCAGCTTAGGCCCAACCAGACCGTCAACGCAGTCAAAGAAATCCAACGAATTGGGTATCGTAATTTTATAGAAAATTTTTAGTCCTTCTTTACGGCCAGAAACTATTCCATGCGTACGCAGAAGTGACAAATGCTTTGAAATGGCGCATACATCTGTTTCCAATCTGGATGCGATGAGGCCGACGGGCATTTCTCCCAGGCGAAGAAGCTCCAGAATCCCCAAACGAACAGGCTGTCCGATGGCCCTAAATACATCTGCTTTCATTTGGAGTTTTTCTTTGTCTCTTAACAACATTTTAGCATTTTCTTAAATCATCAAATAACGATTGTTAAAAAAATATTTCATAATTGCCTGATGAAATATTTTTCGTAATTAAATGGGGCAAATTATCGCCCAAACTATGCGACCATTACAGCCCGTTGGTCTTCAAGTCTTTTGATTACCACATTTTCAACGCACCTGACGAAATCCAAAGCGCATGGCATGGTCAAGCTGTACATAATTTTAAGGCCATCCCTGCGGTCGGTGACGATGCCAGCTTTTTTGAGTACAGATAAATGTTTGGATACATTTGAAATCTCGGTCCCAACTTGTTCCACGATTTCACAGACGCACTTTTCACCTGTTTGAAGAAACTCGATAACTCCCAGGCGAAGAGGATGGCCCATGGCCTTGAATACCTCTGCTTTTAATCGAAGCCGTTCGTTTTCGTGGGGACTCATATATGTTACTCCATTTTCCAAAGTAATCAAATAGTAAAACATGTCATCAAGTGTGTCAAGAGGATTTTTGCCGAACATGCAACATTTTTTCTGAATGACGCAACAATTATTACGCCATTTTGGAAAAAACTAAATAAGCGCGATTATTATGTCAACAACTTTCTTCATTTATTATACAATATTTTGATTTTAATAAGCTAAATTCTGTTGCTTGACTAGGATTGCCGTACCTGTTATGTATTGACATATGTCAAACTATCAAGACGAGATTGCCGGCTTTGCCGAAATTTTCAGGGCGTTGTCGAACCCTAACCGCTTGAGAATTTTTTTGCGGTTGGTTTCATGCTGTCCTCCCGGAACAAAATGCAGCGCAGACATCGCATTAAGACAGCGTGTTAGTGAACTCGGCAAGGGCCTTGAGATAGATCCTTCAACCGTGTCTCATCACATGAGAGAACTCCGGCAGTCAGGGCTCATACGAATGGAAAGACGTGGGAAAAACATACTGTGCTGGGTAGATCCGGAAACGGTGATAGCGACGGCGAACTTGCTCACCGGGTGCTCGCTGCCCACCTGTCTCAAGCAAGACGAATGTCTCAGTGTAGGGGGATGCAAATGAACGAAGTGAGCTCTGATGAAAAAGGAAAAAGCTGCTGTGCAATCAAGGATTCTGGGACAACCTGTTGTCAACCAGAAGCCGAGAAGGTTTCCTCGTGCTGCAATCATGGAAAGGCGTCATGGGGAAAGGGCAAGACCCTGGTCTCCGTGATCATTATAATGGCCGCAATCGCCGTTGGAGCCAATTCATTCTTCAGTGCAAACTCTGCCCAGTCCTACACCACAGTTCCTGTAAAGTCCTTTTCCTCTGGACTTGCTGAAATTCCGAAGACGACAACCGAGGATGGCTACCAGGGTAAGCCGCAAACGAAACCGGAAGAAATTTCGCTCAACCGAGTACTGGATTCCGTGCGATCTCTCGACACGCTGGCAGCGGACAAGGATGTTGTGTTCCTAGTGCTTCCCGGTGAGGCAGAGATTACTCCTGTCGCAATTCCACAGCAATTAGTGATAGTAGCAAACAATCTGTGGAAAACGGGACAAAAGGTCTCTGTGTTCACGCTGAAGTCTAGCTCCCCAGACCACAACCGATTAGTGCGGAATTTCTCGGTAAAGACTTTTCCCAGTGTGGTAGTTCTAGGTCGGCTAGGCTCTGCGTCGGTTGTCGCGGGTGATATCACCGAGGCCGGTTTATATAATGCGTTTGTGTTGGCATCGAGGCCTGCTTCTTGCTGTCCCACTCAAGGGAGTGAGTCCTGCTGCCCGAAGTAATGGAGTTCAATCATGCTTGAATGGTGTGCCGGGATTCTGAAATCATCCACTTTTTCCATTACGGTTTTTCCTGCTGCTTTCATGCTAGGAGTAATAGGATCTATCACGTCCTGTTGCAATTTGCCTGTTCTTGGGGCCATTGCTGGATATTCGGGTACTGTCGGACATGACTCTGGTCGTCGTGACCTCCTCGCGGCTGGGCTCTTTTTCATGATTGGAACTGTAGGCGCCTTCGCTGCTCTCGGAGCAGTAAGCGGATTTGTCGGCCAAGTTGCGGGAGCTTCGTTGGGGCTGTATTGGAAATTGCTCGCAGGATTCATCTCAGTCTTGTTTGGACTAACTACTTTGGGTCTTCTCCCGTTCGATTTAACCAGGCTAGGGCTTACCAGTAAAGCCTGGCAGATGAGGTCATCAGGAGCAACCATTTACGGTCTTGCAGTGGGAGGAGGGGCTGCCGCCTGTTCCGTAGCTTGCAATCCGGTCCTTCCGATAGCCCTCGCTGTTACTACTTTGCAGGGACACACTGTATGGGGCGCAGCCATACTTACGGTTTTCTCTATCGGCTACAGCTTGCCGATTGTCGGGGTCCTCGTGGGAATGGGACTCGGGGTAAGGAGGCTGACCTTGGCGGTTCAGAAGGTCAACCCTATATTCCAAAAAGTCTCAGGGATTCTGCTCATTGTCCTCGGGTTTTATCTTCTGGCAAATGCGTGACGCACACTTGGGACAAGGAAAGGATATTAAAAATGAAAGATCTGAAAGATTCAGAGATAAGGGAGTCTGTAAGACAAAGATATGGTCAGATTGCTAAGGACGGCAGGGCCGGATGCGGATGCGCCCCGTCGGGAAGCTGTTGTGGATCATCAAGTATGTTTCTGGCCGATTCATCATCGCAGATAGGGTATTCTGCCGAGGATGTCCAGTCTGTTCCAATCGGCTCCGATTTAGGTCTTGGATGTGGCAATCCACACGCCATAGCTGCCTTACAACAAGGAGAGGTTGTTCTCGACCTTGGTAGCGGCGCAGGATTCGATAGCTTTTTAGCTGCAGCGCAGGTAGGGAAAACCGGACGTGTAATCGGGGTGGATATGACCGCGGAAATGGTGGCTAAGGCTCGGCTGCTTGCTGGAACAGAGGAATACTCAAATGTCGAGTTTCGCCTCGGGGAGATCGAAAATCTGCCTGCAGCAGACGCAAGTGTAGACATCATCATGTCAAACTGCGTTATAAACCTCTCCCCTGACAAGCAAAGGGTCTTTCGCGAAGCGTTCCGAGTCCTAAAGCCCGGAGGGCGATTAGCCATTTCAGACGTAATTGCTACCGCCCCATTGCCCGAAGCCATTCGGAACGATTTAGCTCTTTATTCTTCTTGCATAAGCGGAGCCGTTACCATAACCGAAATGGAAACAATGCTTCACGAATCAGGATTTGACGACATACGAATTCAGCCCAAAGATGAGAGTCGCGAATTCATACGTGAATGGGCGCCGGGCCGCAATGTCGAAGACTACATCGCTTCTGCCATCATAGAAGCTGTGAAACCCCTGCTTGAATCGACGTATTGACAAGTCATGGCAACGCTGTGAGAGTTTTCTGGGATATGCTGACCCTGGAAAATCTTGATTTCAAGCGGGGTTTGAATCAAATTTCTTGGCTTTGATCCTGGACAATTTCCAGCCACTGCTCTATGTTTACGCCACACGAACAATGGTCAGCTCCCAAGCCTTCATCAGAGCATTCCTGAAAAATCGCGTCTCTTGTGACGAGACAAACTGGCCAGCCGGGCACATGGTGTTTATTACCCCTGCAATGATTGACCCTGTATACGACAAAACTTTCTGAGTCCAATGAAATCCGATAAGAAACGCCCCTGACCTCTACAGTCAAATCTTCAAGACTAATTCCCAATCCATCGAATTTTCGTCTAATTTTTTCCAGGGTTTCAGATGGTGTCACTCAGCGCCCGCCTTAATTAAGTCGTGTTATTACGAAGGCCCAAAAGTGGATCGGTATCGATTCCAGAATTCCTCAAGCGAAAATCTGTGGCATTGGGTCCCCTGACACTCAACGCCGAAACTGGCGGAAACAGAGCCCATTTTAGCCGCATCTATGAGGGGTTTGCCCATCACAATACCCTTAATCAATCCCGCTCTAAACGCGTCACCAGCGCCAGTAGGATCACTAACCTTAATTGCGGTCGCGGCCTGGATCTTTGTTTCCCCTTGCGCAGTGGCGACCAGCGCTCCATTTTCTCCCAGAGTCGTAATTATTGCGCCTGTTTTTTCAAGAATGTCGCTCTTACTTAGCCCCGTGGATCTAGTCACCATTTCAAGCTCATAGTCGTTTGAAATGAACATCTTCGATCCGGTTAGACCGCTGAGTATTTTTTCTGCGCCCAGAGCCGGTATTGATTGACCGGGATCAAAAATATAAGGGATGTTTTTTTGACGGAACATCTCTGGATAGGTAGTCATATCTTCAATATTCCCGGGCGCGACGATAGCCAGGGTGTCGTTTGAGTTATAGCCATCAATATTTTGCGAGCATGGTTCTTTCATGGCTCCGGGATTAAACCCGGTGATCTGATTGTCGGACATGTCGGTGGTAATGTAAGCCCCTGCAGTAAATTCGTGGGGTATTTTCCTGACCGCGTGTAGAGGAAGGGAAAGCTCGCCGAGCCATTTTTCGTATGAATCAAAATCTTTTCCTGCGGTGGCCATTATGATCGGCCTTTCTCCCAGGAGTGACAGATTGTAAGCTATGTTTCCCGCTGTTCCGCCAAAAAGCTCTCTTAGTCCGTTAACCATGAAACATACGTTAAGAATATGAATTTTGTCCGGTAAAATATGATTCGAGAACTTGTCAGGAAAATCCATGATCCGATCGTAAGCCAACGACCCTAAAACCAAAATGTTCATCTTGTACCTCTAAGAAAGAACCCTTAATTTTCCATGGGCCTTTAGATAAACAGGTTACGCGATGAGTATATATGTGTCAAGGTTGGGGTAACTCAAAAAAAGGCGATTTTAGTGAACCATTTTACCGGAAATGAGAGTAATTCAGTAACGTATCTAGTTGCATGATGAATCAAAATTAAATCGGTGGAATCTACTTATTCAGGATTTACTTAGGAGAGTGAAATATGGAGTCTACTATGTCAACGTGCTCGTTAACGAAGACGCAAGAATCGAAAGAATGGCCTGAGGCCATAATATCTTTGAAATTAACCATGAATCCCTACCTCATGGTAATGGCCGAGGACAAAGCCGCGCAGCACGGACTCAAACTTTGGGAGTTCATAAATGTGGCTTTATGGGAAAAAATAGGTAAGCCGTCCAAGGAAGATCTTTTGAACTTCGCCGCTGGATTCGAATTGGACGACATGGACCCTAAGTGGAAAAAGAGGCTTAAATTGGCCGCAAGATACGAAGTGGAGACTCAGCAGGCGATACTGGGTGAGGAACAGTGTAAAGTCTCAGAGCCTGGGTCTTCCAAAGAGGATCATCAATAAAACGACACACCCTTGATATTACTCAGGAGGTCTAAAATGCCAATATTGAGTTACAAATGCGATAGTTGCGGCAAAGAATTCGCAAAGATTTTTGTTGATACCCAAGACGCTCCCAAGAAGTGCCCAGTTTGCAATTCGTTCGCCATCAAAGAAAAGGGCCAGGCTTTTAGGGTAGATTCAGGTTTGTTCACGAGGATTGCATGCGCGTCTTGCGACACCTGTGACTCGTGCTCCGCTCCGACAGGAATTTCGATCGGCTCATCCTGATAGCCCATGGATAAGTCTCGGTGAGACTAGATCTAGCCTTTAGTGTCGAGATTCTTGATTTTATTTCATGCTTCTTCTAGTATGATTAAAGAGGTTGAGCGGTTTGATCACGGTCTGTAAGGCTGAATGGTTACGCCGCTTATATTTTGTCTCTAATGTTCGTGAGGTTAGAACATGCTAAAGTTTTTTTCGATACTGGCTCTCATAATGTGTTTTGCGCAAGGAGTAGTCGAGGCGCAACCGGTAATGGATGAAAGAGGAGGGGATGTCCTGGCTACGGTTGGGAATCAGAAGATAACCCGTGAAATGTTGGATAACATAATCGCCACCATACCGGAAGAAAACAGAGCCCCGTTTTTAACGCCGGACGGTCGGAAGAAAATACTGGATGAGGTCGTAAATTTTGAACTCTTTTCCCAGGCTGCAAAGGATAATGGTATAGACAAGGAGCCTGCAATTAGAACCAGACTCCTTTATGAACAGACTCAGTACCTGGCCAGGGAATATTTCAGGCGCATGCAGGCGAAGCAGCCGCCTATCTCAGAGGATGAACTGAAGGCCTATTACAAGAGTCACATTAGCGAATTTACCCCCCCTGAGGAAATTCAGGCCCGCCACATACTTGTCAAGACCGAGGCTGAAGCCAACAAGATTATGGAAGAACTAAAAAAGGGGGCCGATTTTGCCGAGTTAGCCAAGAAAAAATCGATAGATCCTGCAGCGCAGAAGGGTGGAAAACTCGAATTAATGGACGGCAAGGACTGGCTGCCGAAGGGATCATTTGAGAAGTCTTTTGAACACGTCCTTTTCAAGATTCCCAAGGGAGAGATTGGGGGACCGGTCAAGTCACAATTTGGATGGCATATACTCAAAGTTGATGATCGTCGACAGCCGGAGCCACCTAGTTTTGTGCAGGTTCGAAGTATGATCAAGAGTAGACTGGAAAATGAGAGAAACGCTGAACTGCACAAGAAGATAACGGAAGAACTAAAAAAGCAGATTCCGGTGGTGATAAAGTAGAGAAAGCCCCATGAAATTCTGTAGCTATCAGTCCCATATCTTAATCGCTGAATGATAGATTTTGCCAAGTTTCAAAAATCCGCGAGCAAGTCTGTTTCGACAATACTGTCGGGGGGAATCCGCGTGTCATTTTTAATGTTTCTTCAACTGCTGATAATTGTTTCCGTCGTTGGCGATCCTGGAACGTATTTGGCCGCCTCGGATTCCACGGATGGCATTTCGTGGAACCAAGGGTCCAAGAAGACGGATGTAAGCCCTGGGAAGCTTTATGAGGCTGTTTCAGGATACTTTGAGGGTCTTCATAGGCCTGCGTCACCGAATTATCTCCGATCCCATAACGATGGAAAGGAGCAGAAACGAGATCCCCAAAGGATTGTGGCCCAGCGAATCGACAATTCCGAACTCTTAGACTCGGAGTTGGGGCTTGCCCGCCGCCGTATTCAAAGGGGGGAATGGGAGTTGTCCTCCATGCCCTTGAGCAGGGCCTTGAGGTTCGCTGACCTAACCGACAAAGAAACCGTTCAAGCCATAACGGATAAAGTTCAGAACACAAAAAACGTCGCTGAAATCAGAACTCCTTCTCAGGGGACGGCCGGTTCGGAAATTGTTAATTCTATTGGAATGAGACTCGTTCTTGCGCCTTCCGGGGGATTCACCATGGGGAATTCGCTGTCCGAAGTAAGACGCGTCAGAGCTGAATGGAGCGTTCCTGAGAATCTGGTTGAGCCTGAAACCCCGGATCATACAGTCGAGATCTCCAGACCGTTTCTAATCGGAAAATATGAAGTGACCGTAGGACAATTCAAGCAGTTTGTAACTGAAACTGGCTACAACACCGTTGCGGAAACTCAGGGTTGGGGATGGGGATATGACAACGAAGAAAAGCATTGGTCTAAAAAGAGCGGTCTCTCTTGGAAAAATCCAGGATTTCGGATCTACGACGACTATCCGGTGGTCATGATTTGTCATGTTGACGCGGAAGCGTTCTGCAAGTGGCTTAGCTCAAAAGAAGGCAAAAGGTATGGGTTGCCTACTGAGGCTCAGTGGGAATACGCAGCCAGAGGAGGAAAGAACGGGGAGAAGTTCTCCTGGGGAAATGATTATCCCGATGGGAAGAAGCTTAATTTTGCTGATAGGAATTGCGAAGTTGCTTGGGCCGATAGAGCAGTGAATGATTCTTACGGTTACCTGGCGCCTGTCGGAAGTTATGCCCCCAATGGATTCGGGCTTTATGATATGGCCGGTAACGCGTGGGAGCTATGCAGCGACTATTTTGATCCCAAAGAATATAAGAAAACCGGAGCAGGGGGTACAGCAGATCCTCAAGGACCTAAGACCGGGAAGACTAGGGTCGCTAGAGGTGGAAGCTGGGCTTTTGACGCCTGTGAAGCCAGAAATGCCTTTCGTTTTGGGGTTGACCCAAGACTTTGCGTTGATGTTAGCGGTTTTAGAGTATTAACAATCCCGGACTCGACGGATAAAGCCCTCCGAGGCGTGAGTTCAGAGGTGAAGGCAAATGCGGGGATGTCCGATGAGCAGGTTAACACCCTCTTTGATCGTGTCAAAGAATTAGTGAGGGATGGAAAGCGCCTGAAGGCGTCAAGCCTGGTAGACAAGATTCCAGACGTTCAGCCTGTGAAGAATGGCGCCATCGAGGATGTGTCGGGTTTTGTGAAAAATACCTTAAAAACATTCATTGACCAGGCGAAGGATAAGTCATTTGAGTCCTTCAGAAATTCTCTAGGCATGAAGATGGTGAGAATTCCTGAAGGATCTTTCGTTATGGGTAGTTCCGAAGCGGACATAGCCTGGGCCATGAACGTTTTGGTTAGAGGTCAGCCAATCTCCCTCGAGAATGAATTCCCCTTCCATAAGATTAGGATTTCCAGACCGTTTTTTATGGCGGCTACTCCTGTGACGGTAGAGCAGTTTCAGGCTTTTGTTAATGACAGCGGTTACATTACCGACGCGGAAGAAGACAAAGGCGGTGAGGTTTTCGACATAAAGAACAGTCGTTTTACCAAAAAAGATGGAAGCTCTTGGCGAAATCCAGGTTGGAGTGTGGAACCCGATCAACCGGTGACCATGATTTCCTACAATGACGCCGTGGCCTTTTGTGAGTGGCTATCAGCCAAAGAACGAGCGTCTTATAAATTACCTACAGAAGCTCAATGGGAATACGCGGCCCGGGGAGGTCTTCCTATGGCTCAGTTTTCCTGGGGGGACCAACTGCCTGATGGCAGAAGAGCCAACTATGCTGACAAGAATACTGATTTCGAATGGAGAGACCGAGATATTGACGATGGGCACAAGTATGTAGCCCCGGTAGGAAGCTACGAGCCAAATGGTTTCGGTCTTTATGATATGTCCGGAAATGTTTTGCAGTGGGTGAGAGATTTCTACGGGGAGGACTACTATCGTTTTAGTCCTGAAATCGACCCGGAAGGACCGGGTCATGGCGAAAACCGTATTATGCGGGGTGGTGACTGGACCTCAGGGGCAGTCAGCCTGAGATGCGCTTTCCGGGGATGGGCAAGGCCTGATCTGGCGCTATACAATGGGGGGTTTCGCGTAGTAATCGAAACCGATTCTCCTCAGCGGCCGTTTCATTTCAGTGACAATTTCTTGACGCAGGAGTGGGTTCCCAGCCCTGTTCAGCGAGAGGTAGCCAAGGCTATTGCAAAAGAAGAAGAGCTTGGTGTCAAACGTTCCGGGAGTGATGAAAACACTTCGACCGCTCAAGATGATGAGCCCATAACACATGGTGTCTTAATAATAGAATTTAGTCCCAAATCCGATGCCAAGCGATTCGGCCTGATAAAAGGGGATGTAATTGTTGAATATGATGGCGTTGTGGGCCTTAGCTCTGAAAAACTGATAAATCTCTCTGCCCGGACGAGAAGAGAGAGGAGAAAACCTGTGATAAAGTTTGTCAGGGACGGTTATGAATACTCCATTCATGTTCCACCAGGATCCCTTGGTGTTTCTATCATGGACACCGTATTGCGGGGGCCGTTCAAATCACGCGAAAATGATGAGAAACGTAACCCGCAAAATGACCATGAGAACAAAGGCAAGAGAAAAGACTGGACATGAGCTAGCAAATATTTCTAGCATAGAGATGAGTTGATGAAGATTTGGGAATTGACATCCGGCTGGAAATTAGCCGAAATCAGTTCGTACAAAAAAAAGTGGATTTTCCGAAAAAATGTGATAGAGGGGAGCAAAATCTGTAACTGGGAGATGCTGATGAAAAAGGCCTTTCTAATATTCTCTATTCTGGCTTTGATGGTATCTGTAGTTGATTGCTCGCTGGCCCAAGACAAAAACCCAAAGCTTATTGCAGTAAAGCCAGCCTACGATCAAGCCTCGAACACCCCCCAGAATTCAGAACCCGCGCCCAACCTTCAGGCGCAATACGATGATCCGGCCCCAAGAGATCAGCTATATGTTTTCTGGCTACTTGGCAGGTTGATCAGTTATCCGATCGACAAGGTTGAGTCCTACGTTTCAAAAAAACTGTATCCTGTTGAACGACCCAAAGCGGTTCCTGCTGCAGCCTCAGGCTCCGTTCCAAGTCCTTTTGAATCAATCAATCGGCGCGAGATTCCACCTGCTCCTCCGGTTGAAGGCAAGAGTGTACGGGTCAGATAGGCAAAAAGGCTAGGGCTGGTCGTCAAGGCTCTGCTTTGCGTTACATTTTGGACAATGGAGATAACGCCCGTCTTTCTTGGAGTTTTTTTCTTCCATTATTGATGAATCGCAATCCGGATTTGGGCACTTCATCGGAACAGGTTTATTCCACATTGAAAAGTCGCATTTTGGGTACTGATCGCATCCGTAGAAGGATCTTCCTCTCTTGGTTCGTTTTTGAACAAGCGTGCCTTCCCCGCATTTAGGACACGTGGTTCCTGTTGACAAAGAGCCTGAGCCTTTACATTCCGGGTATCTTGAGCAAGCAAGGAATGGTCCTGATTTTCCCTGTCTCATTACCATCGGAGCCCCACAGGAACAGACTTTGTCGGTCGGAGTAGGAGTTGACGCTCCAGCGGATTCAGAGACCAGTTTTTTGGTGTACGAACACTCAGGGTAAGATATGCAACCCAGAAAAAGACCGTAGCGTCCAGCTCTTATGAGAAGCTGGTTTCCACATACCGGGCATTTGACTTTGGTAGGTATTCCATCTCTCTTGATGCTCTTCATGGTTTTTTTGGCGTCAAGAAAAGCTGAATTAAAGGGCATGTAGAACTGTTCGAGGATGTGAGTCATTGTCTCTGCGCCCTCTTCAATTAAGTCCAGGGATGATTCCATCTCCGCCGTGAATTGAGGGCTGACAAGGTCAGGAAAACTGTCGATCAGTAATGAAGCGATGATTTTCCCTAGCACTGTGGGCTCAAATTTCTTGTCTACCAATTCGACATATTTGCGCTTTTGTATAGTGGTAACAATTTCGGCGTAAGTTGAGGGACGCCCGATACCGCGCTCTTCAAGTTCTTTTATCAGTGAGGCCTCGTTAAAAGCTGGGGCCGGTTGGGTGAACCTCTGCCGTGGAACAAGGGAGTGAGCTTCCAGAACGTCACCGCTGCGTAGGTCCGGTAAAATTAACCCGTTGTTTTCTCTGCTGTCAATTCCGGTTGTCGATTCTTCATCAGATGACGCTGAATAAATCCTCGTGAATCCGTCAAATTTCATTATTGAACCGGTGACTCTGAACAGCAGATCACCCGCCGAAATGTTGGCGGTAGTCATGTAATAGACGGCGGCGGCGGCCTGACTCGCCATGAATCTGTTCCAAATAAGGCTGTAAAGGTCTTTCTGCTGTTTATCCAGAAAGGATGCCACTTTCTCAGGCGTAAACTCAAGGGATGTAGGGCGAATAGCCTCGTGCGCCTCCTGCGCGCCCTTTCTTACTCTTGTATACGTTTGGTCTTTCCGGCACATATTGTGGACCGTAGTTTTTGGACAAAAAATCTCTAGCTGCAGTCATGGCCTCTGGGGCGATTCGAGGATCATCGGTTCTCATGTAGGTTATTAGCCCTATCGAGCCATCTTTGCCGAGTTCAATCCCCTCATATAGCTGTTGAGCGATGCGCATCGTCCGGTTCGGGGACATTCGGAGTTTTCTAGACGCCTCTTGCTGCAGAGTCGAAGTAATGAACGGAGGATACGGTTTACGGGTTCTTTCCTTGCGTTTTACTTCAGTTACCTTGAAAACCTGGCGCCCAGCGTAATTAGTGATCTCAGAAGCCCTGACAACATCATCAATCTCAGCTTTTTGGCCGGCAATTTCCACCAATTTGGCCTCAAACGGCGAAGAGTTGTTTTTGACCAGATTGGCTGACAGGGTCCAATATTCAACAGGGACAAATGTGTCAATCTCAAGTCGCCTGTCCACAATGAGTCTCAATGCTACTGACTGGACTCGCCCGGCGCTCAAACCGTATTGAACTTTGTCCCATAAAAGCGGGCTGATCTGATAACCCACGATGCGGTCTAGAATACGTCTGGTCTGCTGGGCGTTGTACCGGCTGGCGTCGAGCTTCGAGGGGTTGGCTACCGCTTCCTTTATGGTTTTTTCGGTCAATTCATTGAAGCGTACTCTAAAGACTGAACCGTCAGGTTTTCCAAGTTCTTCGCTCAAGTGCCAGGCAATAGCCTCACCTTCCCTATCAGGGTCTGTTGCTAGCAGGACGCGTGAAGACCTTCGAGCGATGCTTTTCAGCTCAGCAATTACCTTTTCTTTTCCGGGGATTATTTCGTAGTGAGGCTTGAAACCGGAATCCACCTCAACTCCAAGAACAGGCCCCGTCCATTTCGTTCGTCCATTTGTTTGGTCTTTTGATTTTCCGGCCGTCTGCGGTAGATCTTTTACATGTCCTACGGAGGCTTTAACTTCGAATTCGGACCCGAGGTATTTCTTGATAGTTTTGGCTTTGGCGGGAGATTCCACCACAACTAGAGTTTTTTCTGATGATTCTTTCATCCTATTCCCTAAAAGTATATTGCATCGGTGATGAACGGTTTATGCCGGCTCCCGCATGATCAATCATCTTGAAACATGGTTGCGCTTCATCGAGATGAAAAGCTTTAAGATCAATTGGATAAACTGTCAACCAAATTCATTCCGTTCGTTGTTTACCCAGTCGCTGCGTCCAACGACAAGTTTCCTCTACTTAGTCCCTAAGTTTGGAATCTGCGGCCTAATTTCTCAAAGTCAAGTCATGGCTTAGTTATTGAGAACATCTTCCCAGGGCTTTGTCTGATAAGGCCGGACATTTCGAGTTCGAGTAGGGCCGCCAGAAGTTTCCCAGGTTCGAGTTTCAGTCCCTCACAGATTAGATCAATCGGAGTAGGATCGACATCCAAAAAATTAAGAATTGTCCTTGCTGTCTCTGAAACCTCGATAGTGTCCGAGGAGTCCATGGCTGATTCATCTGGTTCCTCGGTTTCATGGAATCCACATGTTCCTAACGCATTGAGAATGTCGTCGGCGGATTCAATCAGACCGGCTCCCTGTTTTATGAGATGATGAGGCCCTCTGGAACGCTCATTGGTAATGTTTCCAGGAACGGCGAAGACGTCTCTGTTTTGTTCCAGCGCATGGAATGCCGTGATCAGCGATCCACTTTTCTTTGCCGCCTGGACAACGACAACAGCCCGGGATAGACCCGACACAATTCTATTTCTCCGAAAGAAATTTGTTTTGAGCGGGGCCACGCCAGGTCGGAATTCGGTCATTACCGCACCGTTTTCCGAGACTCTCTCAATCAAACTTTCATTTTCTCTAGGATAAATAACATCTAATCCACATCCGAGGACGGCAATAGTTCGACCGCCTTCTCTTAAGGCTGACAGATGACAGGCTGTGTCAATGCCTCGGGCCAGACCGCTTACAACTGTGACAGATGACCTGACAAGATCTCGAGTTATCGACTTGGCAAATTCCAGGCCATATCTTGTGGGATTCCTTGTTCCGACCATGGCGACCGCTCTGGAGTCATCAGCATGTAGTGAGCCTCTTACAAAAAGAAAAGCGGGTGGGTCATATATATCCTTCAGGTTCCTCGGATATTCGGGGCTCCATCTGGTGATAACCCGGGCTCCTAGACGTTGGAGGGTTGCCATGTCCTTTTCTATCTCTTCGTTTGCCGGTTTATAAGACATTATCGAGTCGGCTAGACGCTCTGACAATCCAGCTTTTTTACAAATTTCATATCTCGATGCGCCTAAAGCCTCAAGCGGTCCACCAAATGCCTCAATCAGCTTAGCGATACTTATAGGTCCGACCAACGGAATTCTCTCGAGAGCCAGCCAGGCAAAAATGTCCTGTTCAGACTCGTATTCTCTCTGGACCATTTTTGAGATCCCCCCTGTAAAATTACTAGATTTTGAATTTAAGGACTTTAATCAGGCATGCTTTCAACGCCAAAGCATGAACTTTTTTCTTTCAGTGTTCAACTCTTCTGTCCGTCGATCGACAAATATAGATCAGCGTCTGAAAAATGGGAAGGTTCCGTCAGTGAAATTGGAGCTATTTCACTACCTTTGATAATCGATGAGCCACAATCCAGGATTATCCCCATGATTAGATCACAGCCAACGCTTATGATCTCTATTTCGCCCAGAATTCTGCCCTGGGAGCTGGATCCCCCTAACCGATGATTCAAGGCGTTTGAATGCATTGTCTCATTTATGATGCAAAAACGATCGCCTTCCCGTATCAGCCCACGTTTTGTATCCGCAATCTTTATATAGACGAGATCTCGTTCGCCATAGTATTTTTTTGTTCCGGATGGTGTATCGACTATTTTCCCCCAAGATAGCGATGGAACATTGATTGATGGATTTATTGAGTTTCCAGCCATCCGGTGCATTTGGTCATTTGTGGGACAGAAAGAATTCTCCGCAAGACTTAGAGCTGGTATCCAAAACGATAAAATGACCAGGGACATCCCAGAGAGAGTTTTAATTCGACTTTTAAAATCTACAAGTAATTGTTTTGATCGCCTGCTTTTCACTGCGTTGCTGTCCCTGAATGCTCTATAATTTCAGCCTGCTTTATCTGAATAAATATACAATTGTTCAATTTTATTATCTATATATTAAATAAATATATGGACCCTGCACAGTATTAGTTAATCCATTATATTAACTAATACAAATAACATGCTGAATTTTAATATGCTTATTGTGAAAAGTCAACGATAATTCAGGCTTTACTAGTAAGAGGGTACCTAGCCCTTCAGTTTTAGAGGGCTAGGCACATAGCTTCAAATATCGAATGTAGATCTAAAAATAAAACTGATCCGACAGTTCTTTCTGATGTTTAGCAGGATACTGCCAGGACAAGTGAATCTATGGAAGCCAAAACAAGGTCTCTAGGCGCTATTCTTTGGGCAAAATCTTCTACGGAACAGGAACTGGCTTGTTCCTCAAGTTTTTCCACAACATCATGAAATCTTCCGCCCATCGCTCTAAGAACATTTATCTTCTGTGAGACAGAAGCCCTCGATGCAAATTCTACATGCAATAGAGCCAGGTGCTGGCAATCACTGGAATTATCTCCGAAAAGTGGCAGGACCAGAAGACTTTCCTGGCCACCTTTTCCTGAACTCCAAACAGCCCGGCGAAGTCTTAACGCTGTTCTCTTACTTCCACCTGCCGGGTTTGGAGTATCATATCGAGATGGTTTCCCATCAGAGTGTCCATATTTTGCAATAACCTGTATTGGGGCAAATTCCCCGATCGATTCGGTAGGTTTACCGGAATCTCCCACTTTGTAAAGCATGCCTCCCTTAACATTCTCAATAACTTGGGAGAGAACTTTAAGAACTCTCTTATCTTGTTCCTTTAGCCACCCGGGCTGAGCGCCTAAAATTTCGAGCGCCTTTAACAATATTGAAGGAAGTGAATCCTGAGGTCGAGAAATACCCACGGTAACAGTTTTAGCCTGGTGCCGAATGGAGTCTATTGGCCGAGTCATTTCGTCTACAGCTTTGCTGAGAGTCAAAATCCCTTCGTTGATAAGGAGTTCACGATCTTCCGACGTTTCATCGCTCAGAAGCAGCTTAGCCGAATAGAGGGCCATTGCCGACGCAGTGGAAGCTGGGAGCGACGCGTTCATCTCGCCATTGGAAATTGATTTCATGGCGGTTTGGAATCCCTTTTGAACATCAAGTCGGTTCCACGTTTCGGGTCGCTCGAGAAATGTCGTCAACAAGGATCTAATATCTCTCAGACTCTTGGCCTGGGTATCGATAGCCTTTGCGGCATGAAAACCCCACAGGTGGCCCGCTACTGTCGCTGTTACAAAGTCGAGCCCAGCGCCCACAACAGGCAATTCCACAATACCTTGCGCGTGGTCGAGAAAGCGCTTTTCTCCCTCAGCGCAAAAGACCAAGGGTTTTCCGGAGTGGGCCTTGAATATTGCTACTTCCTTGGCCGTGTCCTGAACAATTTGTTCCGGAAGATCATTTGCTACAACCAGAGTTAGAGGTTCTGTGGAAAGGTCGATATGCTTCTTGTCTTCCGTGAAGTCGCAAGGTATTGATTTATAGCAGAGCTCACTCAGTTTAATCCTGATTTCATCTGCCGCTATTTTGTTTGGCCCATTACCTACAACGGCCCAGTTTCTGCTGCTGGGTCCGTAAAGCTCGGCCGAACGTTTTATTTTTGGACCCTGTTTCAGCACAGACTCTATCAAGTCCGGCAATTCTTCGAGAGAACAAACTTCCTGATAGATCTGTTCATCCGACAAACTGTTGAATTCTTTAGCCAGGAGCATCGCTGTCACTTTTCCAGCCGCTATTTGTGAATAAAAAGCCTTGGTTGACGCAACGGCCATTTCTACATCGCGACCATCACTGGTATAAAAGTGGGAATTGGATTTTGCAACGAGGGGAGAATTGCGTCTGTTCACAATTGCATGAATCCAGGCGCCCTGGGCGGAGGCCACGTCAACCGTTCTGTTAGTGTCTGTAGTTGTTCCGCTCTGCGAGATAGCTATAAGTAACATGTCGTTAAGAGATTGCTCGGGAAAGAAACCGGACAGTTCAGAGGCCTTGCAGGATGTCACAAAGATTCCCAAGCCCTCAATGGCCTTTTCAATGAGATATGCAACTCCCTTGGCTGCGATGGACGCCGTTCCCTGACCAATTACCATGATTCTTTTTATTCGTGGCTTAGCGGTATCACGGAGTCTGGACACCAGTGATTCAAAAGCCCCGTGCCCGCCATCCACGAATTCTATATCTCTACCTTTTTTCTTGTATTTGCCCTTTATTGTTTTTCTTATACTTGAAGGAGCCTCGTGAATTTCCTTCTCGAAATAATAAGCGAAATCGCCCCTGTAGATATCCCTCGAATGGATATAAATAGGCTCTTTTTTTATTTTAAGCGGGGAGCCGTCTTCCAGGAAATAGGACTGGAGGTCAAGACCTGATTCAGTGGAGATGACTACCTCTGATCCACCTTTTTCAAGACCGGACAGAGCCATGGACTCTCTTGTCCAGGCGGCCAGACCGTAGACCTCGGACGCCAGTATAAAACCGTCAATGGGTTCACCTATGAAGAGGCTCTGTCCGCTCCCCTTCTGCCCCATGACCAATTGATCAGGAAACAAAGGGTGTTGCATTACTACTGCCAGAGATCCATCGCAACTATTCATCAATTCGGCGAATCTTTTGAAATGAGGCTGGGAAAGGCTTGTCCCCAGCCTGTAGAAAACGGGAAGGATTTTCGCGTCGGTAGTCACTGAAGGCTCGATTTGATATCCCCGAGAATGGACAAAGTTTTCAACGAGATAATGATAGTTGTCCACATCACCATTTAGAACAAACTGAGCGTTCCTATCATCTATCGATTGGTTATCCTCTTTCTCATATAGTTCCCCGTCTACGGGATGACAGTTGGAGAGACTTATGATCCCATTCGAGGCCCACCTCGTATGCGCTATTATGTTGATTTTATGAGTAAGGGCTGCGATATTCCACAGTTCTTCGTCATTTCTCACAGCGTTTCTTATGTGCTTGGTGTTATCACCCAGATGACCTACCAGGTTTGCCACTTTGTAAGAGAAGTTGAGGGATAGCCCTCTGGATGGCAACTTGACCCCTTGAAAACCGATGCTGACTCCATTTTGTATTCGCGAACTTTTTTTGAAAACCCTGTCTATTGTCAATTCCTCGATCATGGGCCGCAAGGAATCCCCAGCGGTCATAATTTGAATTGATATGCCGGCTGAATCTCGTCCTCTCACTTCCAGTCTATCGATATTTTCGAGTACTCTTTCTATTGCCCAGGCAACGAACCGCTGCGGGCGACCCGGTCCTTTTGAGAGAAGATCTGGGTTGATTAGTTCATTGGTACGTGTGACATTTTTAATTACTTCCGCCCTAATCTGCCAGATGAAGTCACCTATATCTTGGCTAAGAGATTCAATTTCTTCTGTCAGGGGTTCTTTCGATAGGCGTTCGAGAGCCTTTTCCAATAATTCGGCCAGGTATTCAACCTTGGAGAAGAACTCAGGATCAGAGATTAGAGAAAAATGAAACGAAAACTCCATCAATTGATCAAAATGTCGGATCATGTGGTCAACAGATTTGCGCAATGTGGAAATCTCAATCGATCCCGCCGAAATCCCGGAAAGTGGACCAATGGTTTGTTCGATCCAGCTAAGATCACTATTTCTCTTCCATGCCTCATTACTCAAGAAACCAGCTATTCCGCACACGTTGTTTACCTCTTAATAATTGTTAACTTAAACATAACATGATGGTTGGATCTCGATAAATTATGACAGCTAAATAATTTTTCGACCCCGATCTGAAGCAGGCGCTTGCCTGGGACCTGAATTCTAGATTATAAGCTTGATTATTGGAAGCCCTTTTTACTCACTTTACAAGCCTAGGGTACTGGACGATCCCCATACACAGAGGAGGATTTTGAGCATGATTGATTTTCACACTCACACACTATTTAGCGATGGAGTTCTCGTGCCGAGCGAGTTAGTTAGGAGGGCTGGAGTAATTGGTTACCGTGCGATAGGTTTGACAGACCATGTCGACTCGTCAAATTTGGAGTTCGTTGTTCCAAGAATTGTCCGGGTAGCGCATGAACTAAATAAGAATCAGAACGTATTTGTCATTCCAGGGGTTGAAATAACACATGCTCCGCCTGCTCAGATAGCGGAGTTAATTGTTGAAGCCAGAAAACAGGGAGCGGTATTGGTCATTACCCATGGGGAATCCCCCGTTGAGCCGGTGGCCCCAGGAACAAATCACGCGGCCATTTTGGCTGAAACGGATATCCTTGCCCATCCCGGCTTGATATCTGAAGAAGACGCAACCTTAGCTAAACAAAAAAACGTTTTTCTGGAAATCACATCCAGATCTGGCCATAGTCTAACAAACGGCCACGTTTTCAGGATGGCTTTGGAAAGTGGGGCGCAACTGGTTATTAATACGGATACTCATACTCCTGACAACCTGATCACAGACCAAAAGGCTGAGGTTGTGCTGAGAGGATCCGGAATGACCGGACGCGAAGCGACGAGAGTTTTGGACTCTAACGAGAAGCTTCTTGATGTTTTGAAGGCAAGAATGGATTGGTGAGCGACGATTTCGATACCTCTGTCCTCTAATTTGAATTAATGAGGGAAGGTTACTTGCGACAGTCGTTGTTTTCTGATAATTTTTTCTTTTACAAATCGTTATGTTAAACCTCTTCGAAGAATGACGCCTCTCGACTTCAGCGGGTGAGAATTCAATGAAAAAATCTAGGCTTGGTGTTTCTCTAGCTTTCGTTATGGCCTTAATGATAATTTTTGTTATTATGGTAATGACGCTGTCCCGTTTTTTGGACACTGAAGACCGATCTTCTGGAATTTCTGAAATCCTGGATTACGGCAACAAGATCGGGGTGATATCTATAGAAGGAACAATCCTTACTTGTGACGAAACACTCAAGGAATTAAAAAAATTCAGGAAGAAGTCTTCTGTAAGAGCAATTCTGTTGAGGATCAATTCACCGGGAGGGACAGTCGCTCCTGCTCAAGAGATCTACAGGGAAATTGAAAAAATCAGAAAGAAGAAACCAGTTGTGGCCTCTATTGAAACGGTTGGGGCTTCAGCGGCCTATTACATCGCCTCCAGCGCCGACAGGATTGTGTGTTCAAAAGGCTCAATCACTGGTAGCATAGGAGTGATCATGATGCTGCCGGATATACATAAAGTCATCGAAAAGATCGGTGTAAATGTAAATGTGATCAAGGCTGGCGCTTTCAAAGACATTGGATCTGGGATCAAGCCTCTGGACGATCAAGAGAGGGACATACTTCAAAATTTTGCCAAAGAAGTCCATGAGCAGTTCATTTCTGATGTGCTTCAAGGCCGCAAGGGAAAAATTGAAGAGGATAAGTTACGTGAAATAGCGGACGGTAGATTTTTCACAGGACAGTCTGCTAAGGAGTTGGGTTTGGTTGATTCGATGGGAAATTTCTACGACGCTGTGAAATTGGCAGCAAATTTGGGTGGAATTAAGGGAGAGCCTGAACTCGAGTATCCGAAGAAAAGGTGGAACAGCTATCTTGATCTTTTCATGGATTCGGCTGCCAAAAGCCTAATGAAAGGTATGGAATTCATTGGGACCACTAGAAATCAAGCCCCCATTCCACGCTAAAAGAGATTTGGAAAGAATATTTAGGCTCTGTAAAATTTCCTGATTGAGTTTTATTATTTTTCTTGGGTTGTTTGGAATGGACTCTGGTTAAGGACCGGAACCAGAACAACACATAGACTAAGATGGAGAGATATTGATGGTTGTCCACGAATCTTTGACTTTTGATGATGTTTTCCTAGTGCCCTGCTATTCAGAGTTGTTACCGTCCGAAGTTGACGTTCAAACTAGGCTTACGTCGACGATTGCCTTGAATATTCCTATCGTCAGCGCTGCGATGGATACGGTTACGGAATCGGAGATGGCTATTAGTCTGGCTCGTCAAGGGGGAATAGGCATCATCCATCGCAATCTTGGAATTCCTGAGCAGGTTCGGGAGGTTGATCGGGTAAAGAGATCAGAGTCTGGCATGATCGTGGATCCGATAACGATACACCCAGAGCAAAAGATATCGGATGCCCTTCAAATAATGAAGAAATATCACATCTCCGGAGTGCCTGTAACAGTAAAGGGATATCTCAAAGGCATACTCACCAATAGGGACCTCCGTTTTATCGAAGACCTTGATCTCAAAGTCGAAGAGGTGATGACCAAAGACAACCTGATCACAGTCGACGAGAAAATAGGTATAGAAGAATCCAAGGCCCTGCTTCACAAGCATCGGATCGAGAAATTGGTTGTGGTTGACGGTGAAAATCGCGTGAAGGGGCTTATTACCATAAAGGACATTCAAAAGGCGATCATGTACCCGAGTTCTGCGAAAGATGAGTTCGGACGACTTAGGGTAGGCGCTGCTGTTGGCGTTGGGCCTGATCGAGAAGAACGAGTGGAAGCGCTTATAAGGCGAGGAGTCGACGTCATTGTAGTGGACACGTCGCATGGTCATTCAAAAAATGTGATTGAAGCTATAGGGGACATAAAGGCAAACTACAAAAACTGCCAGGTGATAGGGGGAAACATAGCTACTCCCGAGGCTGTCCGTGATCTTGTGAAGGCGGGAGCGGACGGAGTTAAGCTGGGGGTTGGTCCCGGGTCTATCTGTACGACGCGAATTGTAGCTGGCGTAGGAGTGCCGCAGGTATCCGCTATCATCGAATGCTCAAAGGTAGCAAACGAATTGGGGGTACCCATGATTGCTGATGGTGGCGTTAAATATTCTGGAGATGTCACAAAGGCGATCGCAGCGGGAGCTAATACAGTCATGATTGGGGGTCTCCTTGCCGGCACTGATGAGAGTCCCGGAGAGTCGGTCCTCTACCAGGGACGATCCTACAAGTCCTATCGAGGGATGGGATCGCTGGAGGCCATGAAGGATGGGTCACGTGACCGTTATGGCCAGCACGAGGGAGTGCAAGAGCATAAGCTAGTGCCTGAAGGAATTGTGGGGATGGTGCCTGCCAAGGGCCCTGTGGCAGATTCGATTACTCAGCTTATTGGAGGTCTCAAAGCCGGGATGGGATATCTGGGGGCTAAGACTTTAGATGAACTCAGGTTAAAAGCAACGTTTGTAAAGGTAACCGCCTCTGGACTGAAAGAGTCACACGTCCATGATGTGGTAATAACTAAAGAAGCCCCGAATTACAGAAGAGAGTCCTAAGGGAGTTCAAAGTTTTAAACATGTTAAGCGCTTTAATATTCGGAGCCACCGGTTATACCGGTATTGAGTTGATCAGAATCCTGTCCGGCCATCCGAACGTTCGTATAGAAGGCGGTAGTTCAAGAACATGGTCGAAACAGAAAGCTAGCGCCATTTTTCCATATATTTCCAAGAAAAACGATTTTCCCCTTTTAGAGCTTGACGATCTCTTGGAGTCGCCCAAAGCCGATGTGGCTTTCTTGGCTCTCCCTCACGGGGATTCTGCCATAGCCGCGCGTAAACTGCTCAATGCTGGTGTCAGGGTGATAGATCTATCAGCGGATTTTCGTCTCAAAGACCTCGGGACGTATGAGCAGTGGTACGGGAAGCACAAGGACCCTGATCTGCTAGGCAGATCGGTATATGGGCTACCGGAGATTCGTAGAGAGGAAATCAAAAAATCTGAATTAATAGCTAATCCCGGTTGTTACCCCTCCACGGTAATATTAGGGGTGGCTCCGGCTGTCGGCTTGCGGGAAGTAGATACTTCATGTCCCGTTGTAGATTCCAAATCGGGAATCTCAGGAGCAGGTCGTGGAGCCAAACTCAACACTAGCTTTTGTGAATCGGGTGAGGGCTTCAAGCCATATGGAGTATTGGGCCATAGACACATCCCTGAAATGGAACAGGAACTTACCTTGTTGGCAGGAACGAAGATTACAGTCAGGTTTACACCACATCTCATTCCTGTGAGCCGTGGAATGGTCAGCACAATATACTTGAAAACCGACCCTCTATTAAAATCCGAACATTTAAGGGAAGTCTTCTGCGAATTCTACAAGGAGGACGGCTTCATCAAGGTCTTACCTCACGGAATGTATCCGGACACAGCTCGAGTTAGAGGTTCAAATCAAGCTCATATATCGGTGGAAATCGACGAACGAACCAATTACGCAGTGGTTATGGTGGCGATTGACAACCTCGTAAAAGGGGCTTCCGGAGTAGCTGTCCAGAATATGAACCTCATGTTCGGTCTTGAAGAAAAGGCAGCCTTGACAGCGCTCCCGTTGTTTCCGTGATTTACAATCATGATTAAACTTACTTTGAAGGCGACAAGGTGAATGGCATGAGTTCCAGAAAAAAAAATGTCGGTGTCGATATGGGGTTGACTGATGAAGATAAGAATGAACTCCTGAGATTGGTTGAGAAAGTTGTTGAATGTAGATGTAAGGGGCTGAAGACCGAGAAATATGAGCCAAGATCTGAGAAACTCAAAGAAAAATGTGGCGCATTTGTAACAATTCATAAAAAGGGTATGCTCCGGGGTTGCATAGGATGGCTTAACGCTAGCAAGCCACTTTGTGAGACGATAGAAGAAATGGCTGAAGCCGCAGCTTTCAAGGATCCTCGATTTAGACCGATATGCACGGATGAATTGGAGTTCCTGGATTATGAAATATCCGTACTTACACCGTTTCAGAGAGTCAAAGATATTGATGAAATTCAAGTCGGTGTTGATGGGATTCTTGTGAAACATGGCGCGTGTTCCGGACTACTCTTGCCCCAGGTTGCAACAGAGCGCAACTGGGATAGAGTTACATTCCTGGAAGAGACATGCCGAAAAGCGTGTCTCCCTCGGGACGCATGGAAAGATCCTGGAACCGAAATCTATAAATTCTCTGCGGATGTCTTCTGAAAAACGTAAGTTTGTTAGTCATGATGATCTCGTGATTTCAAAATGAATTCGCGAGGAGGCGACAGTGATTTGTCCAAAGTGCGGGAAAGAGTTTAATCCTTATCTGAGGCCCACTGAATTGTGTGAAGATTGTTTTGGAAAGACTGACGTGGGCGAACAGAGAGAATTTGTTGAGCAAAGCCCTCCGTCTGATTCAAGTTCTGCTGGCTTCAAAGGATATTGCCCTTGGGAAGACGAGGAAGGGCTTGGCTTTACGCGAGGTTTAATCGAGACGTTTAAACAGTCTTTGTTCGATTCGACCAATTTTTTCAGACGTTTGCCGCTTCACGGGGGCTACAAGCTTCCGTTTCTTTATGCTCTTGTAATATCAAGCGTTTCTATTGTGATCGGATACACGTTTTCTGTTATGACAAATTCAACAGCAATACCTATGATGATGCCCGAAGGAATGATGGTGGGCTCAAGATTAGGGAGCCTTATATATATGCTGTTGATGCTGATTCTCGGAATCTTTCTGCATCCTCTTCTCTTGTTTCTCTGCCTGATGGTTCTTGGAGTTCGAAGCGCCTCACTGGAATCGACATTTAGGATAAGCTGTTACTGTTTTGGGCCTGAAATCTTTCGCTCAATTCCATTTGTAGGTTGGCTGATTGCCGGGATTTGGCAGTTTGTTATTTTGGTGATAGGTCTGAGAGAAGGATTCAGGATCGGAACTGGTAGAGCTGTAATCTCAATCATGTTACCGTTGATTATCGTTCTCTCTGTCGTTGTTGTTATCCTAATGATGGTCGTTGGCAAACTTATGGCATTTCATGCCTTGCTGTTGTGATGTTACGCTGGAATTTTAGCCTCCATGAATTGCCCAGCAGAAAAGAATGGGCAGTTCTGCTACTGTTTTGCAACGGACCGAATATGATGCTTTGTCGGTCCCTCCTACCGAAACCCATCCTCTCGGAGGATTGATACCACCTCTCACAGCGTCGAACTTGCAAGGTTCGTTGGGAATTAGCTTCTCGATAACTAATTGCGAGTATTCATTGGATGCGGTTATTTTACATGGTTCTGCAAACTGGATGTCTTTCGCATAGTGAGAAAACTGCCAGTTATGAACAATGTCGTGAATCCCTCTTCCTGAGACGTGTTCAAAAAGAACCCAGAATGAGTTGTTCACTAGAACGAGGGCTCGTTCCAGTGAACAACTATCCCCGTGTTGATCGACCAATTCATTGGAAACACCTAAAACAGCGAGAAAATTCTCTTCGTCTAAAACCTGTATTTTGTCTCGGGCTGATTTGATCCTCTCGGAAATTCCCGCAGTGGACCTTGTCGGTTCGATACCGTCAACGGTCAGCATATTGTGGAACAAACCTGACCGATACTTTGAGGTTAAAGGATCTGGAGCGTACTTGGTTATTCCGGGATCAACCAGCCATGAAAATTTTCGATCAAAGATTTCTATTGAAAGGACGTCGTTGTGGACATGGAAGGCTCCGGCTGGCCCAGCTCTAAATAGGCCCCATTTTTTATCTTTTTTTTCAGTTCCTTTTATCACGCATATCCCCGAATCAGGGAAACAACAAAAATCCCGGCTGGGAGGTTCGCCTTCAATCCCTTTGGTGGCTATCCACTCAAAATCCGACCTGTTGAATACGGGAGCCGCTCGGGCGAAGAGTTGACAGTAGTCCCTATCAAAACTCCCTGAATCGTTTATAGAAGGCCACGTAAAATCAGGTCTCGCTATATCCATTAGATATTGAAAACTCTTTTCCAGCGGCTCATAAAATAGCGGGGGCAAAGGGACACCAACCGCTTCAGCCACAATCCTCACTTCAAGAATTGAGTGGATACAGATCGCGTGGTAAAGCGTAGAAATCTCAAAGTGCGACCGAATCGTCAAAAAATTGTCTGTCGTGTTCCTGGGCCAATCTTTTTATACCGGTTCCCACCCATCGGTCCGCCTGTTTCAATTCGGGGAAAATCATTCCCACGCAGGCAAGAGCTGACGATTCAACTATCATCCAGTTATTCGGATGGCCCTGGTGGTCCATAAGGCTTCGGGCGTGTTCCCATACGGAGCGAAGCATCAGGAATTTGACTGATTCGGGGAATGACCCGGAGTTCCATAATATCCCCTTGATCCAAAACCATTCTTTCAATCTCCATGCAACTGTCAGCGTTTCCCATGTTGGGCCGGCTCCGCCGTTGGAGTTTATAGGGACAGGGCACTTGTGAATCCAGTCTTTTAGGACATTCAAGACCATTTGCATGGATGATTCATTTTCGGTTTTCGCATAATCCTGAATCAGGGTCCGGAGAAAATGATGGCGGTTCAGGAAGTGGGACCACTCAAGTTCTCCGGTAAGGTTGTCATGCCATGGAATCCCGGAAGGGAGGGATTGCCCCATTATTTTACCGTTTAGTATTTCTGGGGCTGTTTCCAGCGGATAAGAATGAGGCGGCTCCACATATAAGCCCGGATCCTGCGCTGAGAAAGGAACCCAGCTTGTCCTGTGACAAGGCTGCAATCTCTTTGGAGATGTTATTCTGTAGTTGGAATTTGTCCCAGAAATGGAACTCGAGTCCGTGTTCATGAGAAGCAGATGTTTAAGACCATCTTGAGACAGTCTCGGACCTGCTGGGATAAGACGTTTCACCGCCTCAAGCTCATGAAATTCGATTTTAAGGTCGCCTGATACCTCCAGGAATTTTTCAGTCGAAAAAATCAGCTCAATTTTGGAAATATTTTCCCATCCGCGTGGTTTTCCGTAGGTTCCGAAACTTTCTATCGGAAAGTTGAGACAGCTCAATCTTCCGGGCTGAAGAAACTCTCGACCACCGGAAAATGATACCCCTTCTTCTTCTTTCTGAGGAACACCTGGGCCATGGATGAGAGTAAGTCCTGCAAGAATGGTAAATTCTGAACGGTTGATAACAGTTAGTCTAAGGGAATTGTAAGACTCGAGATTTAAAAAACGAGGGTATTAAGGTCAGAGAGATTTTCCCTTTTCCATGGATGAGCGCCAGGGATGGTTCAGATCTTATCTCCCTAATTGTACCAAGATCAATGCTATTTACCAGTTCGGAGTAGAACTGTGGAAGGTCAGAGGCAAAGTATCGCTGAGAGATGTCCGGGTATTTCATTTGAGATTAGGAGAAATTCTCTCGGCATACTTTCGAAATACTCTTAGGACAAGAATCGCAGGATCGGATTCGATCAGAAATGGAGCTGCAGGAGTTCGTCCCGACCACAATGCAATTTCCGACAACTGGTCTGACATTCCACCACTACCGGATAAAATCCCTATAACCTTTTCATCTGTAAATTCATCAAACGCTATAGTAAACTCGTTGAGAGTTCCAATTCCGCCACCTATGAACAGCGCAATATCAGCGCTCCTGATCAGAACAACATTTCGCCCCTTATTTCCCATTCCTGTGAACATCATGACATCGCTGTCATAAGGATAGCAATATTTCTCCACATGTTCCTTTCTGTTCATGGCAGGGGAAACAGCGACGGTTAATCCTCCAGCGCTCCTGGCCCCCAGAGAAGCCCTCCGAGGCAAACCCGGACAACCGCCAGTAAGAACTACCCCTTTTATCTTCGCGATCTCACGACCTAACTCAAAAGCCATCTTGGATACTTCGGAGTCTTCCGGTTCCCGGGCCGAACCGAGAACGGCAACTTTAGGGTTCATCAGCATAAATTTTTGTACTCCGGGCTATAGAATTTAATGTTGTGTCACCCTTTTCATCCAAAAAGAAAACTCTCAGTCAGGGTGTTCCTCTTACTCTAACACATTTTGGGGTGGTTTCTTGTGATGGGATGAAAAGAAAGAATTGACAACTCCCACCAGCAAATAGATTGAGTGTTTTCGAACATGTCGGTTTGTCTTCCTTTGACTACACCCAATTAACCTTGACACTTCCTCTTCGAACATATAATTTTCTAAATTGATCTTTCCATAGATTGGATATCCACAAACATGAAACATTATGGCGCCGTTATCCTTGCTGCCGGCAAGGGAACGCGTATGAAATCAAGTTTTTGCAAGGTGCTCCATCCAGTGGCTGGCAGGCCCATGCTGGACTACGTTCTGGACGCTGTCAGAAATTTAGACGTTGATAGAACGGCAGTAGTGGTTGGTCATCAGGCCGAAGAGGTTATACTTCGGTTCAAATCCCAGAATCTTAATTTTGTGCAGCAGGAACCTCAGTTAGGCACCGGTCACGCAGTGAAGCAATGTTCCGCTTTGTTTGAGAAATTCGATGGTCATGTGTTGATAATGTGCGGAGACACTCCCCTCATCAGGTCAGACACCTTAGAACTCTTTATGAGGTTTCACGACGAAAGATCAAGTTTGCTCAGCGTTTTCACGACTCATCTAAAGACTCCTTTTGGCTATGGTCGAATCATACGGGATGACGCGGATCATGTGGCAAAAATAGTTGAAGAAAAGGACGCTAGCGCCATTGAGAAGACTGTCCTTGAAATCAATACTGGAATATATATTGTTGAGGCCGCCCTACTGTTTGACTTGCTTGTTAAAATTAAGGCCGACAATGTTCAGAAGGAATACTACCTTACCGATGTCGTTTCGGAAGCTAACAAAATCGGCGTAAAGGTTCATGCTTGCAACACAGAAGATTCTTCGGTTGTAGTGGGTGTGAACAGTAGATCTGATTTAGCGTATGCCAACGCTGTTATGTGGGACCGCATACGACAACGATTGATGTCGGATGGAGTCACTCTCCAAGACCCGTCAACCTTTTTTGGAGATTTCGGAATATCCATTGGCCCGGACACTACAATTTGTCCTAATGTAATGATAACTGGGACCACGTCAATTGGACAGGACTGCCTCGTGGAGCCAGGTTGTTTGATAAATGATTCTACGATAGGGGACCGGGTGCGTATTCTTCTGGGGTCCAAACTGGATAAAGTCGAAGTTCAACACGAAGTGTCAGTAGGCCCTATGGCCCATTTAAGGCCAAACGCTAAGATATGCAGAAACGCGAGAATAGGAAATTTTGTTGAAGTTAAGAACACCGTCGTAGGGGTTGGAACCAAGGCGGCTCATTTGACTTATCTTGGTGACAGCCATATAGGCGAAGATGTGAACATCGGTTGTGGTACTATCACCTGTAATTATGATGGAAAGAAAAAGCATCCTACGATAATTGAGGATAAGTGCTTTGTGGGGTCGGATGTGCAATTTGTGGCTCCTGTTCGCATAGGATCAGGTAGCGTTATTGGAGCAGGGAGCACTATTACAAGGGATGTGCCCCCGAATTCTTTGGCTGTTTCCAGGTCAAAACAAAAAGTTTTTCCTCTTCGTTTTGGACAGGGCCCCATTTCCAAAAATGAAGATCGGTAGTCTAGAGCTGGACGGAGCCGTTTTTATGGCTCCAATGGCGGGGATAACTGATCCCCCGTTCAGGAGGATAATTCAACGCTTTGGCGTGTCGGCTTTGTGGACGGAGATGATCAGTTGTGACGCAGTTGTAAGGGCCCATAAGATTTTTGCCACAATGGACATTCGGGACCACAAGGTCCCGGTTATTTTCCAAATTATCGGCAGGGATCCTGAAACTATGGCTGAGTGCGCAAGGATTATTGAAGATCAGGGCGCAGCCTCTGCAGTAGACATCAATATGGGCTGTCCGGCCAGGCAGGTTGTTGGATCGGGTGGTGGTGTGGCCCTCATGAGAGATCTTGCGCTAGCGGGCAGAATCATTAGTTCGGTTAGAAATTCGATATCAATACCTCTTACCGTCAAAATGAGAACAGGTTGGGATGAAAAGAATAATAACGCTCCAGAATTGGCTAGAGTGGCAGAAAACGAAGGCGCCGACGCCATAATCGCTCATGGCAGAAGCAAGTCTGGTGGCCACACTGGCCCGGTGTCTCTGGGTTTGATAGGGGAGGTCAAATACAAGTTGTCTATTCCTGTTATTGGCAATGGAGGGGTATCTGATGTCGAAGACGCTATTACAATGGTACAGAAAACCGGATGTGATGGTGTTATGGTAGGGAAGGGGGCGTTGGGACGTCCATGGTTTCTAAGAAGCATCTTAGAGAGGATGTTTGGTTGGACAGTCGAAAAGGTCGAAAGCTCCATGAGTGAGATAATTGCTACGCACTTTGAGGATCAGGTCAAGTGGGATGGAATTGTGAAAGGTGTGCGAAAAATGCGCAAGCACTTGGGCTGGTATTCTAGGGCAATTCCTGGGGCTGCTGAGTTCCGGTTCCAGGTGTTCAGAGAGGATGCTCCTGAACGGGTTCTGGCGTTAATAGAAAATTTTTTTGGAAAGGTAAGGATTCCATGAAACTTGGGGAGAGAAAGACCAGCCCAATTGCTGCTGGGTCGGAAAAGTCCAGTGATGACCAAGGCTCTGGAGACCTCTGGAAAACGAGCATCGGAGATTCGTTAGATTCGTTGGTCGAGTATCTTGTTGACAATAATGTGGAAGGAATTCATCCCCTTATAATGGGAGAGGTCGAGAAAAGACTTATCATAAAGGCGCTGGAGAGGAGTCGAGGAAACAAACTCAGGGCCACGCGTAGTTTAGGGCTCAGTAGAAACACTTTTCATAGAAAAATTGAAAAGCTCAAGGAGACCTGTGAGTTTGTCGGGATAGACCCGGGTTTGTGAAACTGACCGATGCGCAAGTCTTTATTAAGTAAGCCTATTATGAAATGATATCCATCAGTTACGCTGCCAACCATTAGCTGGAACAGGTGTTTTCCATCCAGATATAGCTTGACACCAACACTCAATAAAATATAATTAATCTAGATCTCAGAGCAGTTTTGAACGGCTTATGAATTGAGATGAAAAACGGCAAAGGGGTAGTTAGAAACGAATATCGAGTAGCTGGAGGTTTTTACCTGAAACAAGGGCCAGGAGTGGTTTCAAGATTTTCGGTGTCAGAAAACAACCAAGACTTTCAAGCGGTAAAAGTGACCCTGTTCGGCCGGCAATATAATGTTCGCGGTCGCGGGGCCGGAGAGTATGTAGAAAACCTTGTTGATTATATCAATGCTCGATCAGAAGAGATCAAAGAAAAATCGAAGATTGTGTCGACGTTTGATCTCGCTGTGCTTACTTTGCTGAATGTAACTGATGAGTTTTTCCAGTGCAGGCAGACGATTCAGGATGGAATCGAGAAAGTGGAGGAAGAACAAAACGGTCTCTTAACTCCTTGCGATCTTGAAGAGACTGATGTCAAGATTCCCCTGCGCAGTTCGTGAGAAATAGAAAATTTTTGAGCCAACACTCGAAAATTGGGAGCCGTACCCGATTGTGGTGAGCATGCCTGCCTCGAAGCAGGAAGCCTGAAGCAATCGCAAGGATCCCACCTGGGAAACCAGGTTCAAAAGTTCTATTTCAACGGCTGATTGCGGGGGATACAACCTAAAGTAATCTGTGTTTTATTTTACACCCAACAACCGGGATGTTGCGCTGAAGCCTCTGGATGGTAGCTCAGGGTTCTACATATAGATTGAAACTTAGTGATTATTGGCCGAATACTATAACCCTTGGACATTTAGCAGAATAAGTCCCTCATCTTAGTTAGCTTCTCCGCTTTAACGTCCCGCCAAATAAAATTATACGGAGGGGGTTGTGGGATCGATTCCCTTTTTTGTTTATGTGTTTGCTTTTTTAGCAATAATTTTGGGCCTCGGGGCAGGGTATGCGGTCGCGAGAGTTCTTGACAAGAGGCGGATTGAATCAGCCAAGGCAAATGCAGATCAAATAGTCAAGAACGCCCAAAAAGAAGCGGAAACAATCAAAAAAGAAGCTCTGCTCCAGACCAAGGATCAACTGTTCCAGGCCAGAGCGGAACTCGAAAATGAAATCAAGGAAAGACGGTCTGAGCTTTCAGCCAGAGAGGCTCGACTTCTCAAAAAGGACGAAAATCTTGAAAGAAAGGCCACCCAACTTGAACAAAAAGACGTTCAGCTTACCAAACACGAGAGAGAAATTGAATCTAGCCAAAAGCGGATAAAGGACAAAGAACGTGAGGCCGACAATCTTGTAAAGAAACAACAGGAAAAGCTTGAGACTCTGGCGGGTCTGTCAACAGCCGAAGCGCGTGAAATGCTCCTCAAAAAAGTTGAAGATGAAACCCGCATGGAGAGCGCCAGAATCATAAGGCAAATTGAAGAAGAGACCCAGGCTCAGTCCGACAAAAAGGCTAAAGAAATTGTCTCAACAGCCATAGGTAGATATGCGGCTGATTTTGTAGCTGAAAGGACCGTTTCTGTGGTTAATCTGCCTAATGAGGAGATGAAGGGTCGAATAATAGGCAGAGAAGGCAGAAATATCAGGGCTATTGAGGCCGCCACAGGTGTAGACCTAATAATTGATGACACCCCTGAGGCAGTGATCCTTTCGGGTTATAATTCTATCAGGCGAGAAATAGCGAGAATTGCCCTGGAACGACTTGTTAACGATGGTCGTATCCATCCTGCCAGAATCGAAGAGATAGTAAAGAAAGTCACGCAAGAAATGGAGGACGCCATCGTCGAGGCTGGAGAACAGGCCAGTTTCGATGTGGGTGTTCATGGAATTAATCCTGAACTAATCAAACTTCTTGGCAAACTCAAGTACAGGACTTCGTTCGCTCAAAACGTCTACCAGCATTCCATCGAAGTTGCGTTCCTCTGTGGCATAATGGCTGCAGAACTTGGGCTAAACCAGAAGAAGGCGAAACGAGCAGGATTGCTTCACGATGTTGGAAAAGCGATAGATCATGAGGTAGAAGGAGCCCATGCCATCATAGGGGCCGACATAGCCAGACGTTATGGTGAATCACCTCTGATTGTAAACGCGATCGCGTCCCATCATGGTGATGAAGATCCTACCAGCGCTATTGCTGTTCTGGTGCAGGCCGCTGATACGCTTTCCGCAGCCCGACCTGGGGCAAGACGTGAAATGCTCGAGAACTATGTCAAGAGGCTCGAAGACCTGGAACGGATTGCGGATTCTTTCAAGGGTGTCAGTAAATCTTTCGCCATTCAGGCTGGACGGGAGATCAGGATCATTGTTGAAAATTCAAACATACGGGATGAACATTTGACACTGCTTGCCAGGGACATACGGAAAAAAATTGAAAAGGAGCTTTCTTATCCGGGGCAAATCAAGATTGTGGTTATTCGGGAAAGCAGAGCGGTGGAATATGCAAGGTAAGGATGCCTCGTGACTTTTTCCGTGGATGACCTTGTTGAATTATCCGACGAGGAGTTATTGGCGTGCACGGTTTTTCCCGAGCTTGTCGGAGGTATGGCTCACGAAGTGGCTCAGCCCTTGAATGCCATATCCCTGACATGCGAGGTTTTTAGACTTAAATTCCAGAGGCTTGGCTTGGCTGAGGCTGAGACCAAATATTTTGAAGACAAGATAGTTACTATAAAGAATTTGGCTTTCAAAGCTTCCACGGCAATTAGCGGTGTTAGGAAATACACGTCTTTATCCGCTGGCGGTGTGTCTGGAAATATCAAGACTTCATTCGAAAGAGTATATGAACTTCTGCGGCAGCAGTTCATCGCAAGGGGAATTGATGTAGATCTTCAAAAGGAAGGACCCTTTAGGGATTTAGGTATTCCATCCGGAATTCTGGATCTTGCAGTAGGACAATGTCTCGTCCTGGCTAGAAACCACGTTGAATTCCTGGATTTCGCTCATAGGGACAAAGGTACCAACTATGACAAGCGAATGGAGATTCGAGTGAGATCGATTCCAGAGCAGGAGTCGGTTTCGATCAGGTGGGATCTGGGAAGATCTGAAGGTTGGAATCTTCTCCAGATGATTCCTGCTCGTTCCAAGCTAGGCATGATCGCCTTAAAGAATCTTCTCGCCAGGTTTGACGGAAATCTGGAGGTCCACTCTGAGCATATAACGATGATTTTTCGGCGAGATTCTAGATAGTTATCCTCCGAAGCCTCTCTATTCTTCACCTTGTTCAATAAATGTGATAATATTCGTCAGAGTTTGGGTTGGACGCAATCGACTGTAGGCCCCGAACGCCGATACGCTTTTCTGGAATGGGCAATAAAACGGTGGAGGAGTTCTTGAACTGCGGCGCTATCCCGGACAAAGTTTTATACAACCTGAAGAAACCATCTTTTTGTGTCTTCTTGAGGCTTACTTCAGTCGCTATAGCAATTGTCTCGCTAGCCAGTTGCGGTTCCTCTTTGGGGATTGTGAAAAAGGACAGTTCCAATCCCTCTTCGATATCTAATGCGATTTCCAGGGTGTTCGACTTTGGTTCTGAAAAGTCCTTTTTCGGCTCAAACAAACCAGGAAGCTATCCTCCCATACCATTAGAAACTAATGAACCGCGTGTCAGAAAATTTCTGAGGGAATACGCATACGAAAGAAGAGACTCTACCCGGAATTATTTATCCCAGGCTACAAGATATCTTCCTATGGTCAAAGAACAAACTCAGAAGCATCACCTTCCCGAAGAGCTTGCATATCTTTTTCTCCTAGAATCCGGGGCTAATCCAGAGGCTAGATCTCCAGCGAACGCTCTGGGAATGTGGCAATTTATGCCGGCGACAGCCAGGAGTTATGGCCTTAGGGTAGATAGCTATGTCGACGAACGTCTAGACCCGGCCAAATCGACCACAGCCGCTCTGACATATTTGAAAGACCTGTATGGTATGTTTGGTTGCTGGCGGCTTGCGCTCAGCGCATACAATTCCGGAGAAAACAAACTCAATAAGGTGTTGTGCAAAGAAGACGCTAACGAATATGAGGATATTTGCTCCAGTCGGATGCTCAAACGTGAAACTAAAGAGTTTTTGCCTCGTTTCCAGGCGCTGGCCATAATCGCCAAAAACCCTGAACGGTATGGATTTCAGAGAATTGCTCCAAAGGAGCGTGACGAGAAGACGGAACTGGCTCCAATTGATGGGAGCTATTCACTGGCCAAATTGGCAGGTCTTTTAGGAGTTTCTTCCACTTCGATGATGGAGTTGAATCCGGCGCTTGTTCGTGGGGTGACCCCTTCTGAAGGCGCCCCCTATTCGATTAGAGTTCCTCAGGGAAAGAAGGACGCCATAATAGCAGGCTTGAGACATTTGCCGGAGGAGTCCCCCAATAACGGCCACGTGGTTCATTTGGTGAGAAAGGGTGATAGCGTTCATGGGCTAACAAAAAGATATGGAATTTCTAAGGAAATGTTGGCCCAGATCAACCCGGACGTCAATTTGTCTCGCAGGCTGAAAAGAGGACAAAAAATCATGGTGCCTCGAGTTCCCGCCAAAAACAAGTTGGCGTTAAAAGAAAACAAAAACGGACACAAAACTAAACCCAAACCACCTGCTACAGCGAAAAGGTCCTGAACATTCCCATCCACCTATTTCGGATCAGAACTAATTATTTCTAATAAACGGCTGACGATTCTCAGGATCGGTAATCAGCGTTTATCCCCACATATTCCGCTGACAAATCGCAAGTAAAAATGGAAGCCTCAGCTGTTCCAGCTTTCAAATCTATCAAAATTGAAAATTCGGGGTCTCTCATCACTCGTTTGGCGCGAATTTCCCAGTCATCCGACATAAGAGCCCCAGATTTTACAATCTGTACAGAGCCTATCCAAAGATCTATATTAGAGGGGTCGAATGGGACCCCTGCAGACCCGGCAGCGCATACGATTCTTCCCCAATTTGGATCTTCACCATGAAAGGCGGTTTTTACGAGCGGCGATTCAGCTATCCGCCTGGACACCTTGACGGCTGATGGCTCGTCTGGAGCTCCCGAAACCTTAACTTCCACGAATTTTGAGGCGCCTTCTCCATCCCTCACAATTTGTTTGGCCAAAGAAGAGCACACATCAAACAGCGCATCACAAAATATTGTCCTATCCGACACGTTATCCAACAGGACTCTGGATCTAATCGAGCCACCTGATAAAACCACGGCTGTGTCGTTTGTGCTTGTGTCCCCATCCACTGTAACTCTGTTGAATGTGAGATTATTGATTCTAGAAAAAACTTCATGGAGATAAGCCCTTTCGACTCGCACATCAACAAGAATGACAGCGAGCATGGTGGCCATGTTCGGCGCAATCATCCCCGATCCCTTCGCCATTCCAAGAATTTTTAAGGGGCCATTGCTCAGAGTCTTTTCACAAATCGAGGTTTTTAAAACAGTATCGGTAGTCATTATGGCCGAAGCCACTTTTAAAAAGCTCGACTTATCCAATGAACTAACTAACTGAGGAATCCGGGCCATCATACGATCGACAGGAAGGCGTTGACCAATTACGCCGGTAGACATCGGAATTATGAGGTCCGCCCGGACACCTAGTCTCTCAGTTAGGATTGAGGAAAGAGATTGTGCGTCTGAGATTCCCGCTTCACCAGTAAAAGCGTTGGCGTTTCCCGAATTCATGAGTATTGCCTGCGAGACCCCGGCCCGAAGTCTGTCCCGAGTCAATGTGACCGGCGCGGCGCAAACCAGGTTCGTCGTAGTGACTCCCACGGTTACTGCGGGGGCCTCAGATAATATCAAAGCGAAATCCAGTCTGTCCGACTCGGCCTTCTTGACGCCGGCGGCAACCGCTGAAAATTGGAATCCATCAATTAGAAATTCTTGATCGCTCAACTATCTTGCTCCTTCAGACTTATCGAACATCTACCCCAATTCGGGTCAGCTCATTTACGAGCGCTGAATAATTCGTAAATTGTATTCCAACTATTCCTATTTTTCGTGCCCCCACAACATTTTCGGAAAGATCATCGATAAAAACCGCCTGATCAGGTTGAATGCCAAACAATTCGATCGCCTTCGTAAAATATTCTATTTCCGGCTTTTTTGTCCCCATTTGGTAGGATAGCGCCGCTCCTTTGTAAAAAAGAATTTCTGGAAAATTTCGAATTATGTAGTCGTAATGAACTTCATCTGTGTTAGAAGCCAGCCACACGCCATATCGCTTTGTGAGAGACTTCCCTAAACGAGTCATCTGCCGGTCAAGTGTGAATATCTGACTCCAAATTTGTTGAAATTCTTTTAGATCAGCCGTCAATCCTATCCTCAAGGCTACAAGCCTGTGAAATTCCTGAAAACTTATGGCTCCAATTTCCAGTTTATCAACAAGATCATTGATTGCTTTTGCAAGCGTTATGGGATCTCGTGTGGCATCTTCGGCAATGTCAGCAGGGAGATACTTCAGGAGACGTTTGACCGCAATTTTCCAATCAAAAGGAACCAGAACATTTCCTAAGTCAAAAATTACATCCGAAATTATCATGTGCTATCCGTATGATATTGTTACCAAGAATTATCCGTTCGGCATTTTAAAAACGTTTGTGTCCCGTCGAGGCAATTGTATTGTTTATGAATTTGATTTTCCCACTCTTCCACAAATGAAGCAACGATCTCGTTAAGTGGGGTTTCGCTGAATTTCGGCCATATGTCTTAACTCTCTCCAAAAGTCAGTGATTGAAGGCAGAATTTGATCTGTAACCGTAACTACCAGGGTGTTGCCACAAGAACAGTTGCGGTAAATCATTGTCGATGATTTTCCCATGATTTCGCCCACATCTTCCATCGACTGGGCTTTTGCCTCCGTATCGCACAAGTATTGATAAAGGCTCTCATATACTTTGCCGCATGTTCTGCACTTCTTGGGAAAGATATTCCTGTTGTTGTTCATAATCGAGAACTGTTGAACAAAAGAGCTGAAAACCTGGTCACGAGTTCTTTCAAAATCTGGTGATTTGGCCTCGTCAACCATAAATCCTCCCAAAATAAATTGAAGGCGCCACAAGATGCATCTAAGGGTTAATCAAATCAATGACAATTCACAGTTTCTTATGATGTCTATGTCTCGCCCATTTTTCAATTCTATCACGTTGAAAAAATATTATTACAAAAGATAGAATACATACTACAGTCAAGATGAAAAGCAGTGTCCAATCTTGGTCGTAAATGGCAGAACCGCTCAGGCTGAGCATTATTGTGCCGGGGATTCTGCCAAGAGTGCTGACCCAGAAAAATGATCCTACACCCATGGGGCTCATTCCAAGGATGTAAGACAGGATATCCTTCGGGAATCCAGGAATGGCGAAGAAGGCGAACGCTATAATGGCTCCCTTGCGCTCGGTCAAAAAATGAAATCTTTTGAGGTGAATTTCGCTGACGAAATATCTGACCAGCGGCATCCCGATTATTCGGGCCGCCATGAAAGCTCCCATCGATCCAACAGTCAGTCCAATAGTCGAATAAACCACATTGGGCCAGGTGCCAAAAATGAAACCACCCACTGCGCCGGTAAGTTCACCGGGAATTGGAGCCACCACTACCTGCAAAGCCTGGATGAAAATAAATGCTAACGGGGCGGCGCTACCCCAACTCTCGACAAAATCCCGAAGGGCCTCTTTGCTCTTAAATATGTTGAAGAGATAAGCGTAAAGAGGCCCCAATCGGCCTGAGAGTAAAAGGAGAATCACTACAGTAAACAGAGCGAGCAAAACGCCTACAGCTAGTCTCAATTGTGTTTTGTCACGCTCATCAACGGTTTTCATAACCAAGACTCCGGATGTTGGATTTATCGTCAAGATGCCCAGTGAACCTGGAGTCAACTACTTTCAAGATTTCATCTTCCATTCGTTTAATCAGGGGATCAAATGTCTTGGAATTTAAAGCCGAAACTGCGACTCCATCATATCGGGCGCATAAATTGTCAACTGTTTCTTGATCAACCAGATCTATCTTGTTGAAAACTCGAATAATAGGTTTGTCAGAAAGATTTAGTCTAAGAAGCAGGTTCTCAACCGCTTCGAGTTGTTTTTCAAGCTGAGAATTTGAACTATCCACAACATGCAACAGCAGATAGGCGTCCGCTAATTCATCAAGAGTGGCTGCAAAGGCTTTAAGCAAAGTCTCGGGCAGGTCTTTGATGAACCCGACTGTGTCGGTAATAATAACCTCGGTCTCCCGTGGAAATCTCAGCCTTCGGCTCGTCGGGTCCAAGGTGGCGAACAGTTTATTTTCCGCGAGTACTGCGGACTTAGTCAAGTTGTTCAAGAGTGTCGATTTGCCTGCGTTTGTGTAACCCACGATTGAGATAATGGGAACCGTTCTTTTGGCGCGGAGACTTCGTCTAAGCGATCTCGCCTTGCCTATCTGTTCAATTTGACGCTCCAGAAAACCAATCCGGGTATGGATTCTCCGCCTATTAATTTCGAGCTTTGTCTCACCAGGACCTCGTCCTCCTATGCCTCCAGTGAGTCGAGACAACGCGTCATCCTTCTCACTGAGTTTAGGCAGGGCGTATTTAAGCTGGGCAAGTTCAACTTGAAGTTTACCCTCACTTGATTTGGCCCTCTGAGCAAAAATATCCAAAATGATTTGAGATCTGTCGAGAACCTTGATTTCCGTGAATTCTGAAACCGCCTTAACCTGCGCGGCGCTCAGTTCAGTGTCAAAGACCAGAGCGTCGGCTCCCTTCTGCAAAGCGTCGATAATTATTTCCCTGAGCTTTCCTTTTCCGACTACATAGTGATAGTCAGCGGAGTTCCTGTGTTGCGTGGAGGAACCGACAACATCGAGCCCACAAGAAATAACCAGCTCTTTAAGTTCTTCAAGCGATTCCTCCGCCTCCCATACGCTTCTATCGATTTTACCTACTAGATAAGCTCGTTCATTCTTGGATCCGACCAATTGGGAACCTACTGTTCGGTAGATTTCGTCTTCCAGAGATTTCACGAATGCAAGAAAGTCGAGATCCAGTTGCGAGATCGCCTGGGTTTCGAGAAACCCCCACACTTGTTTGTTCGGATTGGGTGGCAAGAGATAAGCGATTCTTATTAGAGTAGGGAGTCCGTTGATGTCAACCCCTACGGCCGCCAAGATGTCAAATCTTAGAAGAGCCAAATCTGTAAGGTCTTCCTGCGATAGGGGTTCATCTTTGAGGTGGGTGTGGATGAGCCGCAGACCTCTTAGCCTCCCTGCTCCTACACGCCACCCGGTTAATTTCGGAATGAAAATGGATTTAGCGTCTCCTATTAAAAAACGCTGAATTCGTCCCTTGCGGTCGATTAGCAAACCGAGTTGACGGTTAACCTCCAAGGAAAGCTCTGTAAGGCTTCTCGCAAGCTCATGGGTTATTACCACATTTGCCGGAACACGGCGGGTGGCGAATTTTTCGATTCTGGTAATTTGAGAATGCTTGAGACCCGATGTTGAACCGGAAACAAAACTCAAAAAATGTCCTCCGTCTTAATAGCCGTTTTAAAATGAAATTACACAATTCTTGTGATCAAAAAAGTCCGATATGTTTTTCCAAATGAACTTTCTCTCACCACAGAGCCGAAATGTGTATGGACACCCGGCAAAACCGGGTGTCCATGAAACGTGTGGCGGGATCTACTTGTCGTTGTTTTCGGGTAAAATCTTAAGGAGAGCCTGTTTCTTGGGGTTCAGATACTTACGAGCCACTCTCAGAACATCTTCCGTTTTCACTTCGGAAATGTTTTTGACATACTTGTCTTCATAGTCCCAGCCAAGGCCGTAAAGTGTATTTAGCGCATGATCCTCCGCTCTTGACCAGGTGCTCTGGAGGGCGATTTCATGGTTACCGATCAGGTTGTTAATAGACCTTTGGAGTTCCTGCTGAGAAACAGGATTTGACCTAACTTTTTCTATCTGATTCGACAACCCGGCCAGCGCTTTCTCAGTCTTTGGAACATCACATGCAATGTAAAAGCCGAATAAGCCCGGATCCAGAGTAGGTCTAAAAAACGAGGTTACGACATACGCTAGAGATTCTTTGTCTCTGAGTTCCAGGAACAGACGTCCCCCTTGACCGGAAAGCAGATTATTAAGGACCTCAAGAGGATATCTGTCCGGGTCAGAGAGGCTCACAGCATGATACCCCAGAGCTACGTGAGATTTCGCCCTAGGAATTCGGATGGTTTCCTGTCTTGGCTGTTCAATCGGTGTTTCGGCCGGAACTTTCGGAGGCTGGAACGATGAAGCCGGAATGTCTCCAAAATATTTTTCTAGCAGGGCAAGCGCTCTATCAGGTTCTATGGAACCTACTATTGAAATAACAGAATTGGCAGGGTCCGAGTACTTACGGTAACAATTAGCCAAATCATCTTTGGTGATCTTTGCTACAGTAGCCAATGTCCCTTCTTTGTCGAAGCCATAGGGGTGATGTTTAAAAACCTCCTTGTTCAAACACGTAATGGCATACTGAACAGGTCTGTCCGGTTCCGTTTTGATCCTGTTGAGGATCAGTTGTCTTTCCCTTTCGACTTTGTCCTGGGGGAATGTCGGATCCTTGCAGACCAACGCTGTTAGTTTCATAGCTTCTTCGACGTGGCGGCTCAACACCGTTGTAGAAAGTCCAAACGAATCATAACCTGAAAACCCTGACAACCTCCCCCCGATGTTTTCAATTTTTTCGGCGATTTCAACCTCCGAGAGATTTCCTGCGCCTTTGGTCAAGGTCTGGGCCATAAAATTCATAATACCTTCGGTTTCTTTTGTTTCATATCTCTTGCCGCCCAGGTGAGCCACTTTGATAGAGACAACAGGATTTGCGTCATCCGGAGTAATTATCACTCTGGCGCCATTCTTAAGCGTGGTCGAAACCGTTTCAGGCGCTGCAGCCTGTTTCTTCGAGAGAGTTCTCGAGGCAGAGCCAAAGGACTTTACCATTTGCGAAAGACTATCCATATTAAAAGCTTTTGCCGCTGGGTCATTAGGAGCTAAAACCGACACAGTAGCGTCTGACGCGTCCATGTAAGTCTTCGCCGCCTTGGATATTTCGGGACCGGTGACAGCATTGTTCAAGATCAGATACTTGTCTTCGTAATTGGGATCATCGTTATCCGCCATGCATGAACCGATGTTTCTGGCTGTTCCCTGAACCGTCTCCATTGAATAAACATGTTGCGATTCGATATGCGTTTTAGCTCTTTCAAGTTCTTCGGCCGAAGGAGGCTCTGCGGAAATTCTCTTGATTTCTTCGAAAATTCCACGCGTTGCGGCCTCTAAATTTGTAAAGTCCAGGGTTGCGGAAACTATCATTAACCCCGGATCTTTAGGGGTGAGCGAACTAACCGAAATTGAATGGACAAGACCTTTGTCCTTTTTCAAGATTTTGACCATCCTCGAGCTGTCCCGTCCTCCGAGAATGTCGGCTGTTAAATCGAGGGCGTTGACATCAATAGACTTGGCTCCAGGAATATGAAACGCGATGTTTAGTCTCGTCTCACGTGAATTATCATCCGCCACGAACGCGGTTCTTATATCTTTCTGTTCCGGTTCAGAAGGTCTTGGTGGTCTAAAGAACCCGACCGGTTTCAATTCAGCGGTGAGCTTTTCAACTTCTTTGAGGACGTCAGAAGTATTCACATCTCCGACAACTAGTAGGAACATGTTTTCCGGCACGTACCATTTCTTGCGAAAGGCCAATATGTCGTCTCGAGACAATTTTTCGACTATATCCTTGTAACCGATCACCGGAAATTTGTAAGGGCTAGCCACATAAGCGGTGTTAAAGAGAAGTTGTGATGACTTTCGTTCGGGTCTTTCAGCGGATTCCAGTATCTCCTCAAGCACCACCTGTTTTTCCTTTTGCAATTCCCCTTGGTCAATTGAAGGATGAAGCACGGCGTCTGTGAGGATATCCAGGGATTGAGACATCGCGCTGGAAGGGCCGGTGATGTGGAATACTGTTTCATCCCAACTGGTATAAGCGTTTATTTCCCCTCCGAGACCTTCAACTTCCGAGGCAATCTGGCCTAGCCCCCTCTTTGCAGTTCCCTTGAAGGCCATGTGTTCAATAAGGTGACTAATCCCTCTTTCTGAAGACTCTTCGTCAGCGCTACCAACCATGACCCATAACTGAGCGGTAGCTACTTTCTTGGCATGATCCTCTTGAATCAGGACTTCCAAACCATTAGGCAGTCTGTGGCGCGTCAACTTTCCCTCCTTTGCGCAAACATTTTCAGCATGAAATGTTAGAAAAAAAATACACGTTAAAAATAAAATAAATGAGAAGAACTTCGACGTAGAATTCATTATCTTTCCCTTTCAGGTAGTACGAACAAGCTTGGAACGAAATCTTTCGTGGCCAATACCAATTGAAGACAAACATCTTGTAGATTCGTTTCCTGAGATATTACTAGATCGAGCGGGATACGGATTCACACCCAGGCGAATGTATTAACCAGCCATCAACAAATCGTTTCTAGTTTTTAAAATACGGTCAACGGATGTTTTCTCGGGCGCAAGTTTCAAAAAAGCCAGTTTGTAATTTTCAGCTTGACGCTTCAAAATGTCCTGAACTGCTTCGCTACGTTGGTGATCAATTCGCTCACCTATTTCTCTCAATATGTCAACTATCTTGAGCTTCAGCAACCACTTGGGAATAAACGGCCCAATGGCGGTATTCAACACCATGTCCAGTAAAGTGAGTCCACCTCCAATGGCTACCTCCGCTGTGATCAAAAATAGCGCCCATAAAGTATATGAACCGTACAATTTGATTTCATCAATAGTGGAAAGGCCCTGCTTGAATTTCTCGAATTCCGCTTCTAGCAACTGTTCAACGTTGGGGAACGATTCTTCATATAACTTCCGGATTTCTTCCGACGAAAATCTGGAACATGATTCCAGCGCTACGCGTCTGAAATCAAATAGATCCTCCTGATCCGACAGTAACTCAGCTACTTTGAGGTTAAACTCCGCAATTGAAGCCTCAAGCTGCAATGGAACATTGGAATAGTCCCGTTCTTCAAAGAGTTCCACGGGAATTCTGTCATGCAAGGAAGAGCTATCCGAATCAGCCCAAGACGAGAAAAAGACCCCGTCCAAGGGCTCCAGCGAGATTCTTTACTACCCCTTTAATGGCTGCTCTAGGACCATACAAAACGTCATACTTCCGCAAAAGTCTTTCCAGTCTAGCTTGAATCTTTTGTTCAATGTCCCTGGGAGTCGAAAGATTCAACCTCAATTCCATCTCCCTGGAAACTTCCTCTAGGGCGGTGTTTACCCTTCCAACTACGATGTCAACCCTTTCGGTGAGGCCTTGAGCGGTGGCCAATATTAGATCCAGACTTTGAATTGTTTGAACACGCAATCGATCTTTCTCGGCTTTTCGAAGTTGAATCAAATATTCCTCACATCGAAAATTTGGGAGCAGTGAGATAAGGGATTCTCTGTCAGTAGGATTTTCCAATATTTCCGGCGCTCCTATCTCTCTATCAATGCGTGTCAGGGAAACTGAGCCAAACTCTTCATCGAGGCTTTTTTGAAAATCCAGAAATGCGCTTTCAGAAGTCGCTTTGTTGAGGACAATTCTAATTTCTTTTTTCCACGAAAACGATCGACGAATCACCTCACGACCGGCCATGTCAGCGTATTTTTCCTGTGAGGCCACAAACAGCGCTACATCTGACAACACGAAAAACCGGTCTGAAACGATTTGGTTGGCTGTTTCAATGCTGTCAAAGTCAGGGGTATCTATGAGAGCCAAGTAGCGAAACTCGGTTTTGTCGATTGGGAGGATTTCGATTTCGTTCTCAATTTGCAGACTTTCCATCAATTCTGTCAGAATACTTACAAACTTGGATGGACAACAGATTACGGCTCCTCTGGTACAAGGCCTTTTTATTCCAACCTTACTTGCCTTAGCCTCAATTAGAGAGTTGAACAGCACACTTTTGCCGGCGCCCGTGCCTCCCAAGATGGAAACCAGGATTGGAAAATCCTGCGGTAGATTTTTTTTCCACTCGAAGCAATCCAACAACATCGCTGTACGATCCAACAAGTCCTTCAGTTCAAGATAATTTTTCACTCTCGAATCTATCGCTAATTCGATATTGCCTGAAAAGTTGGACAATTCAGATAACCTACTTATTTCCCGTAGTTGTTCACAATTTGGCGATGCGCCGCTGTTGCGTCTAGAAAAATGGGCCGGCAAATTCTAGCCAATGATCATTGGCTAGAATTTTCACTTGCTGGTCAAATTTATTATTCGACGGAGAGCTGGGGGAACAAAAACAGTTTCCAAATCAAATCTTTGTAAAGACCGAGCGAGGAGTTTTATCTTTCTTTTTTTTGAATCATTCCTGTCTATCAGGATCATGTGATTAGTATCTAGTCTACAATAGCCACCCATGGCCCGAATGGGTCCCCGGGAAAGGTTTTCGTAACGAAGCTGGACCCCCAAACGGTTGGCCAAGTCTTCTAGTTTAAATAACACATCAGAATCGTTCATACAAATGTCTCACCGATTTGAACTACTCTGTTCGATTAAGTTGTGTGACGATGCTTGTCAAGCAAAAACTGACATAATTCCAGGGCGCTGATTTTCATCAGTGCGCCGGTAGGAAACTGCCATGAAATAACGGACGGCGCCACAATTACAGGCTGAACTTGACAAGCGAAATGTTTGTCTATAACATGCGGTGACTCATGTTATTGTAACATATTGAATAAATTAAGTTTTAATTGGAGGTGTATTGGTGAGGACATCTGAAGTAGTAGATTTGATTGCCCAGGAAGCCGGGATAACTAAGAAATCGGCTGCAATAGCGCTAAAATCAGTCGTCAAGGCTATTCAGGATTCATTGAACACAACGGAAGCCATGATTCGTATTCCTGACCTTGGGACATTCAGAGTCATAGATAAAAAAGAGAGAATGGGGACAAATCCTAAAACTGGCGAAAAGATCAAGATTCCAGGTGGTAAGTCTCCCAAGTTTAGCGCGTCTGCGGCCCTGAAGAAGCTTGTCGCTGAAGGAGGATGAATCCATCCGACGTTCTTGGTTGATTAACGTTGCGCTCTTTTTTGTGACGGTATTGACAACGACCATCGCTGGCGCGTTGTACGCCAATAAAGAGTTCACTTCCTGGTTTTCGTTTTTCATTAATGGACTTGTTTTTTCAATTCCATTGATGTCCATTCTTTTGGTCCATGAGATGGGACATTTTCTTGCGGGTAGACGTCGCCATTTAGATGTGACGCCCCCCTTTTTCATCCCAGCGATTCCACCGGTGGGGACATTTGGAGCGTTCATCAAGATTCGTTCCATGATTCCCGATCGTCAGGCTTTGATAGAGGTTGGGGCCGCTGGGCCGGTGTGCGGCGCCATAGTGGCCATCCCTCTACTTTTTGTAGGTATGAGTCTTTCTGAAATTCATGCGGGAGCGGAGACATCAGGAAGTGGCTTGTCGTTTGGCACATCGATAATTTTTGAATTGGCCTCCCTAATATGGTTCGGCAAGCTATCTTTTCAAACCGTGATAATTCTTCACCCCATCGCTATAGCAGCGTGGTTTGGGCTCTTTGTAACCGCTATGAATCTGCTGCCCATGGGACAACTTGACGGTGGTCACGTTATTTACGCTCTCTTTGGGCCTCGGGTAGCCCGCTACGTTAGTTATGGGGTATTCGGGTCCCTTATACCTTTGGGAATATTCACCTGGCCAGGGTGGATAATGTTCGCAGCCCTGACACTGATCATCGGATTAAAACATCCGCCGCCTGTCGATACATATTCTGAGCCATCCCCTAAGGGTCGAGTTTTGGCCTGGACAGCGATAGCTCTTTTCGTGCTGACATTTGTTCCTACCCCCATTACTGTGTTTTGACGCAACAGTGGCTCCTCCAGATTTCTTGAACATAGAGATATGAGGTTGGTCTTGACAGCAGGCCCGGGGTGGGGTAATTTGCGATACATAGAGAAAATTGGAATGTAATGAGCAACCTTATCCTACATAAAGATATCTTATCAAACTTCCCGTCCTCAGACGCTTTACTGTCTGAAAAGGGAAAATTGTTTTGTGTTTATTATTGCTGGCGCCATTTTCCGCCAACGGTGTGGTCTGCCATGTATTGATCTGACTAGACGATATAACAAGAAATGACGACAAGGCCCACCGTTGATTTACGGTGGGCCTTGTTTTTTAGGAAAGGAACCACATTTTGACAGCGCTCAAAATTATGTCCAAAGAATTACTTGCTGATCTGGAAACCCCTGTTTCAGGATATTTGAAACTCTGCGTGGGTGAAAAGGTTTCGTTCCTTTTTGAAAGCAGTGAAAATGTCGAGAGCATTGGTCGATATTCTGTTATCGCTTGGGATCCACTGGCTTCAATAATTCTTTCAGACAAAGGAACAGAAGTCACTGAGCCAGAAGGCGTTTCAGAGCATTCAGCGAACGAATTCTTCAAATGCGCCCGGAAACTCATGAACGACATGCTTTGCCCCAACTTGCCACAATTGCCTTTTGTCGGTTCTCTAGCCGGATACGTCGGTTATGACGCTGTCCGCTTAGTAGAGCGACTACCAAACCCGCTTCCGGACAATCTTCCAGTAGCTTGGTTATGCTATCCGTCGCAGTTCCTGGTTTTTGACCATCTGTATAGAACAATGACGATCTGCGCTATTGGATCAGATGATGCGGATTGTAAGAATAAACTTGCTCTCATCGAAAAAAAATTAGGACAAAGCGTAGTTTCACATAAAAATCGATCTGACATGTCTATCGATTCCCCCGCCCAGGAAAAGTTTGTGGAAGCGGTTCTAAAGGCGAAAGAGCGCATCCTGGACGGTGATATATTTCAGGTTGTTCTTTCCGACCAGGTTACTGGAGAAATCGATGTTGACCCGTTGGAAGTCTACCGATGGATGAGAGTTAATAGTCCTTCGCCATACATGTTCTTTTTGAACTTCGGGGATTTTAAAGTTGCAGGAGCGTCTCCCGAAACACTTGTGAAGTTAACCGGCGATCAGGTCTTGATAAGACCGATAGCGGGCACGCGAGGTAGATCGAACGATCCTTCCAAGGACAAGGCTTTAGAGGAAGAGTTGTTGGGGTCAGAAAAAGAAAGAGCCGAACATATCATGCTCGTTGACCTGGCTAGAAACGACGCTGGCAGAGTGTGTGAATACGGCTCCGTAAAGGTCCAACCATACATGACAGTGGAGAGATACAGTCACGTCATGCACATAGTGTCACAGGTGACAGGAGTTTTACGGGAAGGCTTGGACGCATGGGATGCGTTTATCGCAGGTTTTCCCGCAGGCACAGTTTCCGGAGCGCCAAAAATAAGAGCCATGGAAATAATAGATCATCTTGAAACAGAGCCTCGAGGCCCATACGGAGGGGCTGTGGGTTACTGGGGGCCTGGATCGACCATGGACACATGTATTGCCATAAGAATGATCCAATTCTTGGGCAAGCGATTCATATTGCAGGCCGGCGCAGGAATAGTGGCGGATTCTTCACCGGCTTTTTGAATATGAAGAAATTATGAGGAAAGCGGCCCATGGAATAGCCTCGTTACGCTCGGCTGCGGGAGTTCAGCCATGATTTTGATAATCGACAATTATGATTCTTTCACCTTTAACATAGTCCAGTCCCTGGGAAAGTTGGGTAAAAAGATTGAAGTGGTTCGTAATGATGAGATGGAAGCCCGACAGATCGCAGAGTTGAATCCTGAAGCCATAATAATTTCCCCAGGTCCCGGGAGGCCGGAGGATTCTGGCATTACTTGCGACGTGATCAGGTTTTATAACGGGATTATTCCGATACTTGGCGTATGTTTGGGACATCAGGCGATTGGCTGCGTGTTTGGCGCAACCGTAACCAGGGCGATCCGTCCGGTGCACGGGAAAATCTCGGAAATATTTCATGATTCTCTAGGAATATACACTGGTCTGCCAAACCCATTCCCCGCAGCGCGATACCATTCTCTTGTTGTTAGTATCGAGACTGTGTCCTCTCCTTTGCATGTGACAGCCAAGACATCGGAAGGTGAAGTGATGGGGCTGCGAAGCTCAGAACTCAAACTCGAAGGCGTTCAATTCCATCCAGAATCAATAGCTACCGAACACGGGATGGAACTTTTCAGTAATTTTCTAAATACCTACGTTACCAAGGAAAGCGAACTATGATTTTATCTGGTGTGTTCTCGCCTCCTGGCGACAAATCCATATCTCATCGTATAGCTCTTTTATCGTTGTTGGCTGATGGTAAGTGCTCTGTCTCGAACTTTTCGACGGCGCGGGATTGTATGACCTCTGTCAACGCGATCAGACAGCTCGGCGTGAATACCGTTTTTACCGATGGAAGGCTCGAGCTGACCGGTGCGAATCGCTCTCTGAAAAGTTCAACAGGAATAGATTGCCAAAATTCAGGCACGACTATGCGACTTCTCATGGGAATTCTCGCCGGAGTGCCGGGGCAATATACGCTTTGGGGTGATGAATCCTTAATGAAACGCCCCATGGAGCGAGTAGCCGAACCATTGCGAATGATGGGATCACGTATAGAGTGCGCTCCTTCCGGAACCCCTCCTGTAAACATAAAGGGATCAGGCTTATCTGGAATCGATTTCGAAATGCCTGTGGCGAGCGCACAGTTGAAAAGCGCGGTTCTTCTTGCCGGAATTCAGGCTCAAGGTTCAACCAGAATCAAGGAACCCGTGAAAAGTCGCGATCACACGGAACGGATGTTGGAACTCTTGGGGGCTGATATCTCTTTTGATTCGGGTGTATGGACAGTTGAGGAATCCGAACTAAAATTGCCAGAGACTTTTGAAGTCCCAGGAGACTCTTCATCTGCGGCATTTTTGATTTGTGGCGCTGTGATGCTTCCTGGAAGTGAGATACTTTGTGAGCGGGTTCTGCTTAACCGCACCCGGACGACTTTCTTGGAAAAACTGAAGGAAATGGGCGCGAATATTGTAATTGAACACAAGGACGACAACCCGGAACCGTGGGGCCATATCAGAGCCAATTATTCAGGAAAGTTGGCTCCTTGTCTTGTTAAAGCTGACCAGTTACCTATGTTGATCGACGAAGTTCCAATATTGACCTTATTGGCCACGCAGGCGCATGGTATCTCAGTGTTTGAGGAAATTGGCGAACTGCGAATCAAGGAGTCGGATCGAATCTCGGCCTTGATTTCAGAGCTAGGGAAAATGGGGGCTAGAATTGATCTGGACGGCGACAATCTGTTGGTTCATGGTCCCACCAAACTTAATCATTCAAAGATACTGGACAGTTTCGGTGATCACAGGATAGCCATGACGCTCACTATTGGAACAGCGCTAGCCAACCTCAACGGACATCAAGAATCGGGAATCAGGGACCTTGATTGCGTAGAGGTTTCATATCCGGAATTTTTTGATGTAATGAAAGACCTGTCCGCATGAAAATCTACTGCGTAATTGGCGACGAACGTGTCAACAGGTCTCTATCTCCTCGCATGCACAATTCCGTCTTTTCTAGACTTGGCATGGATTCAATGTACGTCGCTGTTAATGTGAAGCCGCATGATCTCGAAAAAGCTGTTGATGCGATCAAGTGTCTCGGTTTTTCCGGCGTCAATGTCACAGTCCCGCACAAGGAAGCGATTATTCCATATCTAGACTGTCTTTCGGACGAAGCGGCGGCTCTCGGAGCCGTAAACACACTTGTTTTTCAAGATGGCTCTGCAATCGGTCACAATACTGATGTTGGCGGGTTTGGAGACCTGCTTGACTTCAGCGGGTTCAATTCGGAAAACTCCGATGTTATGATTGTAGGCGCCGGTGGGGCGGCAAGAGCCGTCCTTTGTAGTCTGAACGACCGTGGAGCCAGAATCACAGTAATTAACCGGACCTTGGAGAAAGCCGTAAAATTGACGGATAGTCTTGGCGGATCGCCTGCGTCTCTTGAGGATGCGCCAAAGATTTTGAGGAAAGTAACATTGTTAGTAAATACTACCGATGTTTCAGAAAATTCCGTGGGTTCAGAACTGGCTTCTATTTTAAATGACGATGGTCCTCTAAGGCGCCTCAAACTCGTGATAGATATCAATTATGGGCGAACAAACAACATGTGGTCGCTTCTGGCTCAGCGGAACACCGCCGAATTTCATGATGGTTTGTATATGCTGGCTGCTCAGGCTAGGCGCAGCTTTAATTTGTGGACAGGCTTGAAGCCCGATATGAACGATTTTCTTAGCCCCCTGGGTTTGAGCTAATGAAAGAGAATATTTACATCACAGGTTTTATGGGAGCCGGGAAATCTACGGTTGCTCAAGCCCTCGCCAAATTTCTCAAACGCCGCTTTATCGACATGGATGAAGTCATTTCGCGTAAGAGTGGCATGAGCGTAGCCTCCTATTTTGAGCAATTCGGTGAGAACAAGTTCCGTGAAGCGGAGACAGTCGCTCTAAGTGAAATAGCGAGGCAAAACAGGGTCGTGGTGGCTACTGGAGGCGGGACTCCCATCCGATCCGAGAATCGTTCAATGATGCGGGATTCGGGAACAATTGTTTGTCTTCAGGTTCCGTTAAAGGATTGTATGATCCGTCTGGGTTCCGCAGGTTCGCTGGAAAGACCGCTCTGGAACGATGTGCCGTCAGTCGAGACTTTGTTTTACAGCCGAATGCAAACCTATGAAGATTGCGACTTAAAGGTTGATACTTCGGATAAAACACCGGAGCAGTTGGCCCGGGAAATTTGTGAAAAACTGGAACCGCCACGGACTATTAATGTCAATTTGGCCGGCTCTGAACATCCATTGATTATTTCATGGCGGGCTCCTTGTGAGCTTCCCAAGATCTTGAAAACAAGAAAGAAAATCGTATTAACTGACAAAAGGGTTTCCAAATTTCATATGGATCGATACGCTCCTATCCTTGAAGACGCCACCATCGTCGCTTTGCGACCTGGGGAAAGATCCAAGACTTTGGGTAGCGCCAGGCGACTTTATGAAGTCATGTTGAAAGACAACATAGGTAGGGATGGACTATTAATCGCCATTGGGGGAGGGGTGGTGACCGATCTGGGCGCGTTTGTGGCTTCAACTTACAAACGAGGGATACAGTTCATTTTGGTTTCAACTTCACTTGTGGGCTGTGTGGACGCGGCAATAGGTGGCAAGGCCGCTGTTGATCTTAATGAAGTAAAAAATCCGGTTGGTTGTTTTAGCGCGCCGGCACGCGTGATACTAGACCTGACCGCCTTGGGAACCTTACCTTCCAGATGCGTGATCGAGGGGCTGATTGAGGCCTACAAAACAGGCCTCGTAGCTAATAATGAACTTGCGGGATTTATAGAGACAGACATCGAGCCTTTGCTGCGCGGTGACATGCTTTGTCTGGCAAGGCTCGTCAATCTGTCAGCTTTTACAAAAGCAGAAATTGTGGGAAAAGATTTCAAGGAAAGTGGGCTTAGGCGCATTCTGAATTTTGGTCACACATACGGGCACGCTGTCGAGAGCTTTAGCAACTATCGCCTGAGTCATGGGACAGCCGTGGCAGTAGGTATGATGGTGGCGATTTCTCTCTCGGAGCGTCGGAGAATGATTAGTAGCGCTCTTTCAGAGTCAATTCTGAGAACGTTGAACCGGCTTGTGGCCGGACCAGTGTTGGCGCCTCCTGCCGAAAAAGCGTGGGAAATCATGATGAATGACAAAAAGAATCGAAATGGTCGAGTAAGTTTTGTGCTACTTGAAGGCGTGAGTTCCCCTGTTCATGTGGATGATGTTACTCCGGATGAACTGGCCAAAGCTGTTCGGGAAGTGGAGGCTCTAAAGAATGGGTAGCGTGTTCGGGCGATTCCTCAGGATTTCGACTTTTGGTGAATCTCATGGGAGTGCGGTTGGAGTTACCATTGATGGAATCCCCTCTGGTCTGGATTTGACGGAAACTGTCATTCAGGCTGAACTCGACAAGCGCAAGCCGGGATCCAGCAAGTATGTTTCCCAACGAAGGGAATCAGATGAGGTTGAAATCCTTTCCGGGACTGCAAATGGGAAGACCTTGGGGTCACCGATAGCCATGCTGGTCAGAAATACAGACCAGCGATCAAAGGATTACGATTCATTAAAGAATCTTTTTCGTCCTGGTCACGCGGATTACACGTATTTCATGAAGTATGGAATCGATCCGCAACCAGGCGGTGGAAGATCCTCGGGAAGGGAAACCATTGGTCGGGTCGCTGCAGGGGCGGTAGCCAAGTTGTTGCTGGGGAAAATTGGAGTGACCGTTGATGCCTATACCGTCCGAATTGGAAAGGTGTCGGCGCGTCTTATAGATACTGAGTTTGCCTGCGACGCACAATTTACGTTGCGCTGATCCGGAAGTTTCTGACGCCATGGAAGCTGAAGTTCAAAAAGCGATATCAGATGGTGACTCAGTTGGGGGAATTATTGAGTTGTATGTCAGAGGGGTTCCACCTGGTTTGGGAGACCCTGTTTTTGACAAACTCGACGCTCTTTTGGCGGCCTCACTGTTGTCGATTGGGGGTGTAAAGGGAATAGAATTCGGAGATGGTTTCCGCTCTGCGGAGCTTCGAGGATCCGAACATAATGATCAAATTACCTCCGAGGGATTCTTGTCAAATCACGCGGGCGGCATACTCGGGGGCATTTCGACTGGTCAGCCAATTGTTATGAGACTCGCTGTAAAACCTACCGCATCCATTTCGTTAAAACAGAAAACCATAGATATCAACGGATGCGACAGCGTCATTTGTGTAAAAGGAAGGCATGATCCGTGCCTTTGCCCAAGAATCGCTCCAGTGGCGGAGGCTATGACCGCATTGGTCCTTGCTGACGCGTGGCTGGCAAACGCTACCGTAAAAGGAATACCCAAGTGAAATTGTACGTAATCAATGGCCCCAATCTCAACATGTTGGGTAAGCGGGAGCCCGAACTCTACGGTTCCAAGACCCTGTCCGAGATAGAGATCGAGCTTGGTCTGCTTGGCGAGAAATTGGGTTTGGAGCTCAAGTGTTTTCAGTCGAATTTTGAAGGTGAAATAGTTTCTCTTATTCAATCTGCAGGGACGGACGCTTCTGGTGTGATACTGAACGCAGCCGCTTATACACATACAAGTATTGCTATCAGAGACGCTGTTCTGTGTTGCAACGTGCCAGTGGTCGAAGTACACCTTACCAATCCTCATGGAAGAGAGTTATTCAGGCGCCGTTCTCTATTGTCGGATGTCTGCGCGGGTGTGATTGCCGGATTCGGATGGCGATCATACTGCCTGGCGCTGGAGTGGTTTGCAAATTACTCTAATGATTAGAGGTTGATATGTCTAATGTTCAGCCCCCTGAATAAGAGCTTGACAATGTTTTCCGGGTGCTGTAAAAATAGAGACACTACGAAGTTAGGAAACGGATCATGGGTTTGCAATTTAGTAATACCGCTATAGTCGAAGGCCAGTTTGAAAATGAGGCCTACTATTATTTTTGGCGATATTATTTTTGCGGCTGTTTACCCGTGTGTCCGGAGGGCTATAAAGAGTAACAGAATTTAGTCAGTAAGACACAAGGCCATGGGTAGACAGCAGATTCGCCCATGGCCTTTTTTATTTTGGGCCTTGGGCGTGCAAAACTCCCAAGGCCCTTTTCGTTGATTAGAGGAGCTTTTCAAATGATTCACACCAGCGTCACCGTAAACAGAATTAAGGAGCCGATTTTGTCCCCAACACCCGAATCTCTCAAACCACCGACCAGAACCGGCCTTATGAGCCGTGATTTTCAGAAGGACGACACGGTGATAAGGGTAGGAAACGCCATCATCGGGGGAGGATCTTTTGCGGTTATAGCAGGCCCGTGCTCTGTAGAAACTCTTCAACAGCTTGTAGATACGGCTTTTGCCGTCAAAGAAGCCGGAGCTGTGATATTGCGAGGAGGGGCGTTCAAACCCAGGACGAGCCCGTACAGTTTTCAGGGACTGGGTGAGGAAGGTCTGAAAATCCTGTCACTGGCGCGGGAACTGACAGGTATGCCGGTCGTCACCGAGGTTATGGACACCGCTGATGTGGAACTGGTTGAAGATTACGCGGATATTCTTCAGGTCGGCGCCCGCAACGTGCAAAATTTTTCCCTTTTGAAGAAAGTGGGGAAGTGTCACAAGCCAATAATTCTAAAGAGGGGCCTGATGACTACCATCAAGGAATTCCTGTCCTCGGCGGAGTATATTTTGGCTGCGGGAAATCCTGAGGTGATTCTTTGTGAGCGAGGTATACGGACATTCGAAACGGCTACTAGAAATACACTGGACCTGAGCGCCGTATGTGTTCTCAAGGAGCGCACTCATTTGCCGGTGATAGTTGATCCCAGTCACGCCGTCGGTTTGAGAAGGTTTGTTCAACCCCTGGCGCGGGCGGCAATGGCAGTTGGAGCGGACGGTGTAATGGTTGAGGTTCATTGTTCCCCGGAAACAGCGCTTTGCGATGGTGAACAATCTTTGAGACCAGAGGACTTCACTTGCCTCATGAGGGACCTCGAGATCATGGGAAAAGCCATGAACATGTTGGCTTAATCTGAGTTGTGAACCGCGAGTTTGGAAAGAGGCCCTGATGAGTTTATCGGAAACACTTACAATTAGTGAAGCCCAAGGTGATTCAGAATCCTTGGGAATGATGTCGATTCAAGGACTAAGACAAAAAATTGACAATATAGACATGGAATTGTTGAGTCTAATTAATCAAAGAGCTTTTCACGCGGCTACAATTGCAGAATTGAGAAGCACAGTTAATGTAACCAATTTTTCCCCGGAACGTGAACTCACAATTATAAAATCCTTGTGTGAAGCCAACACGGGGCCTCTTTCCAAATCCTCGGTCGCAAACGTTTTCTCTGAAATAATATCAGCGTGTAGAAGCGCAAAACGGCCCTTAAGGGTCGCTTTCCTCGGTCCTGAAGGCACATTTAGTCACCTTGCTGCGCTCAGGAGATTTGGAAACTCGGCATTGTTCTTGCCCCAAGTCTCGATTGACGATGTCTTTTATGAAGTTGAAAAAGGCACGTGCGATGTGGGAGTCACGCCGGTCGAAAACTCCTCTGAAGGCGCTGTCACAGCGACGATGGATCGGTTCATAGATTCAAACCTGACTATCTGCGGCGAAATCTTCAGCAAAATTCGCCATGTTCTGATGTCCAGAGAAACATCTGTAGAAAACATTTCCGAGGTTTATTCACATCCACAGGCGCTAAATCAATGCCGAAACTGGCTTCGGGAAAATCTTCATTCTGCGGCCCTGGTACCTCAGGCGAGTACCGCCGAATCTGCGCGGCTTGCTCTTGTAACACCCCGAACAGCCGCAATCGGTAGCGAGGCGACGGCTAAACAACTCGATCTGTCAATCCTGGCGTCGGGTATTCAGGACAGCCAGACCAACACCACCCGTTTCTTGTTAGTGGGAAAAAACAAAAGCGCCCCTACCGGTTCGGACAGAACATCACTGATTTTCGCAACGGAGCATAAACCAGGATCACTCTATAAAGCTCTCGAGCATTTTGCGAAAAGATCTGTGAACTTGACTCGGATTGAATCCCGTCCCATGAAAAATGGAAGCTGGGAATATTTCTTCTTTGTGGATGTCGAAGGTCATCAAGATTCCTCTCTGATCAATGAGGCCATAGAGAGTTTAAGAGGGGATGTAGAATTCCTCAAAATACTTGGTTCCTATCCGATAGGAGATTCTGAATCCACCAATTTGGAATAGGTCAATTACCCAGGCCAAACGTGAACATGAAAGATTTTCAGACTGCGAACATTTGTATAATAGGCGGAAGAGGCCGTATGGGCGGTTGGTTCGAATCGCAATTTAGAAAGGCCGGCATGGATCCGGTCATTTCTGATCTGAACGATTCTTCACTGACCCAGAGCATGATCGCCTCGTTCGATGTGGTCATGCTGGCTGTTCCCATCCCGGCCGTCTTGGAGGTCATGAAGTCAATCGGATCACACTTGAGGCGAGATACCGCAGTCATAGACATATCTTCGATTAAACGTGAACCGGTAAATCACATGCTCGAGTATTCCCATGCGGAAGTTATAGGATCACACCCTCTGTTCGGCCCATCAGCTCCATCGTTTTCGGGGCAGGTCATGTTTCTTTGTCCAGCTCGTATTGGAAAATGGACCGATCCGTTCAGACATTTTCTGAACGATCAAGGCGCAACGGTAAATGAATTAGATCCTGACGATCATGACAGGCTGATGTCTTGTGCGCAGTCTTTAAGACACGTGATGCTTACGGCTTTAGGAAAGACTCTGATAAGTCTGGGATTTGATCTGCAAAGAGATTTGCCAGTTTCAGGCCAGTGGTTTCAGCAATTGATGGAAATGATGACGCATCAGTTTGAACAGCCTGCGGAGCTATATGCTGATCTTGCCATCGAGAATCAATATTCAGACGTTGCCATCAGATGTTTTCACGACAACCTTTTGGAACTTGTTGACCTAGTCCACACCGGTGACCGAGCCGGTCTTGCCCGCGCCATGGGTTCTGTGGCCGGATTCCTTACGTCCAAAGAAACAGCGTCAAAAGATTCTTCATGGGGTTGGCGCAATGACACAGGAGGAGATTCCCGGCATATGGAGGTCTGACAAAACCAACCATCAAACCAGACACAAAAAGGCCGTGAATCTTGAGACCAGTAAGATTCCCGGCCTTTTTCTTTTTCAACTAGACCAGATTGGAGGGCATGATGATCAAAGAATCAATCGAGAAAGCCGTATCGGGAACAGACATCCCGGAGGCTCAGATGATGGAAACCATGGAAGAAATAATGGAAGGTCACGCTACACAGGCCCAGATAGGGGCTTTGCTCGTTGCGCTCCGAATGAAAGGGGAGACCGTCGAGGAAATAACGGCCGCAGCCAGGGTAATGAGATCTAAAAGCGCCCACATTCCCTATGAATGTGGGGAAGGGGAGTTCCTGATCGACACCTGCGGTACCGGGGGCGATTGCGCAAATACCTTCAATGTTTCAACTACTGCCGCTTTCGTGGCTGCAGGCGCAGGATTAAAGGTCGCGAAACACGGAAACCGATCGGTTTCGAGTAGATGTGGAAGCGCGGATCTGATGGAGGAATTGGGATTGCCACTCGATCTTACACCCGAGCAAGTAGCCTTGTGCATCAAGGAAGTTGGAATAGGGTTTCTTTTTGCGCCGGTTTTACACACAGCGATGAAATATGCGATTGGTCCGAGACGGGAGCTGGGTTTGAGAACAATATTCAATTTATTGGGACCGTTAACCAACCCGGCCGGCGCAACGGTGCAGATAATGGGAGTTTACGATGATCGGATGGTCAAGCCGTTGACTCAAGTTGTCGCCAGACTAGGGGCCAGGAAAGCATTCGTAGTGCATGGTCACGGAGGTCTTGATGAAATTAGCGCCAGTGGACCGACTCTAATGGGCCTGGCCGAAAATGGCTCAGTTTCATTCCAATACATGGATCCAACGGATTTCGGTCTGGAACTTAGTTCCTCGTTTGAAATAGGCGGTGGAGACGCCATAGAGAACGCAGCCCTTACAAGATCCGTTCTGAACGGCTCTCTTGGTTCGTACAGAGATGTGGTTCTGTTGAATGCAGCGGCAGCCCTTGTCGCTGCGGACAGGGCGTCGAATTTCAGGGAAGGTGTAGCTCTCGCCGCCTTCTCCATAGACTCAGGGGCGGCTGCCAATAAACTGGATGAGCTTGTCAAGTTCGCCCGATCCCTGAAGAATGGAGGAAACTAACTTGGCGGCGTTAACAGAAAATTTTCTCGACAAAGTTGTTGAAATGAAACAGCAGGAACTGTCGCGACTCAGGGAGATGGGAATGACAGTGCTTGGGACGCTCGCTGACGCGGCTCCGAAGCCTCGAGATTTTCTATCGAACTTTCACGGAGCCAGACCAGTGCCGATAATTGCGGAAATAAAGCAAGCCGCCCCTTCCTGGAAAGGCTTTAGAAAAAATGTTGATGTCAAAAATGTCGCGGGCATTTACGAATCCAATGGAGCTGCCGCTATCTCAGTACTTACGGATTCCCGGTTTTTTGGGGGTTCAATTGATGATCTTAGATCTGCCGCCGAAGAAGTGGCCATCCCGATTTTGAGGAAAGACTTCATCATTGGGTTAGAGCAAGTGTTTGAAGCCAGGGCAGCCGGCGCAGACGCAGTTTTGCTGATAGTCGGCATTTTGGACAATGGTACTCTTCAAGAAACTTTTCGAGACTACGATTAGACTTGGTATGACCCCTTTACTGGAAATCCATAATGAGAATGAGGTCTCAAGGGCGCTGAGGCTTGAACCACAATTGATTGGAATAAACAACCGAAACCTTAAGACGCTTGAGGTGAATCTGGACGTTTCCGAGCGGCTCAGAAAGATGATCCCTCATGATGTCACAGTCCTGGCCGAGAGTGGGGTCTCGGATGAGGCTGACATTAGAAGACTTTTGGAGGCGGGAATAGATGGATTTCTTATTGGAACGACTCTCATGAAATCCCCTGATCCGGGGAAGACACTTCATTCACTTGTCAATCTTGGGAGGATGTAATGGTTCGGGTAAAGATTTGTGGAATCACAAGCGCTGAAGACGCTGTTTTTGCGGCGGAAATGGGGGCTGACGCCTTAGGGTTTGTGTTTGCTCCAAGCCCCAGGCGTGTGTCACTGGATGACGCCTTGGAAATTACCGGGGTTTTGCCTCCTTTTGTTCAGACAGTCGGAGTTTTTGCGGATTCCGACATAGAAGAGGTAATTTTCTTTAGAAACAGGCTGAGATTAAATCTTATTCAGTTGTCCGGCTCTGAATCCGACGAATACATTCGGGCCTTGGGTTCAGGGGTGATAAAAACGGTTCATGTTTCTAACGGGTCTAAACCAAATCTTGAGGTCAATGAATCCGCCACCATTCTCCTTGACTCAGCTTCCGGCGATCTCAAAGGGGGAACCGGTAAGGTTATTGACTGGGATACGCTCACCGAGGCGTCTATCAGACGTCCCTTTATTCTCGCCGGTGGGTTAACGCCGGAAAATATCTCTATTGCAGTAGCGAAGGTCAAACCCTATGCGGTTGATGTATCAAGCGGGGTAGAAATAAAGCCAGGTAGGAAGGATCATGACAAAATTAGAAGTTTTATACAAAGAGCCAAGTCTGCTGGGTTCAACGCCTGATTCCAGGGGCTATTTCGGTCGTTTCGGTGGACGCTTTGCGCCTGAAACGCTGATGCCGGCTCTTGAGGAGCTTTCAGAAACATATGAACGAACAAAAGACGAATCTTCATTCAAATCTGAATTGAAGGAATTACTGGAGCACTATGCCGGTAGAGAGACACCGTTATATTTTGCCCGCCGCCTTTCAGAGAAGCTTGGTGGCGCGAAAATCTATCTGAAACGTGAAGATTTGACCCACACTGGAGCCCACAAAATCAACAATGCCTTGGGGCAGGTATTACTCGCGTCAAGGATGGGTAAAAAGAGAATTATCGCTGAAACAGGCGCGGGCCAGCATGGAGTAGCCACTGCGACTGCGGCCGCCCTAATGGGATTGGAATGCGTGGTCTACATGGGTAGCCTTGACATTGAACGCCAAGGACTGAATGTGACGCGTATGAAAATGCTCGGCGCGCAGGTTGTTCCGGTCAACGACGGTAGCTGTTCCTTAAAGGACGCAGTGAACGCAGCGATAAGAGATTGGGTAACGAACGTCTCAACGACTCATTATATAATCGGATCAGTCATAGGGCCGCATCCATATCCAATGATTGTGCGGGATTTTCAGTCGGTGATCGGCAAAGAGGCTCGAAAACAGATACTCGAGCGGACGCAAAAACTCCCTGACGTAGCGATTGCCTGCGTGGGAGCGGGTAGTAACGCTATCGGGCTTTTTCACGCCTTTCTGGATGATCCTGTCCGGCTGATCGGAGTCGAAGCCGGCGGCTATGGTTTAGAAACAGGCCGTCATGCGGCTAGCCTCTGCGCCGGTAGTCCAGGGACGCTACACGGGGCGTATCTGTATCTTTTACAGGATGACGACGGTCAGATTACCGAAGCCCATTCCATAGCGGCTGGACTTGATTATCCGGGAGTCGGTCCAGAACATGGCATGCTCAAAGACATTGAAAGAGTAGAGTATGTTTCCGTTACGGACGATGAAGCGGTTGTTGGATTCATGGATCTGGCCAGGATCGAGGGAATAATTCCAGCGCTGGAAAGCGCTCACGCGATCGCATACCTGAAAAAGTTCGCAGGAGCCATGTCTGTCAACGAAAGTATCCTGGTGTGTCTTTCGGGGCGTGGGGATAAGGACGTGGCGCAAGTAGCGGATTATTTGGAGTCAAACAACGTTTCAATTACAAATGAGGATCCTTTGACCGGGACGCAGCGCTTTTATACAGCGCCGGAGAATCGAAGATGATATCTAAGAATTACCGCAAGATTTAGTAAGGCGGCCAAAGAGAACAGAGCCGCTTATATTCCTTTCATCATGGGGGGCTTTCCAGATGAAGATACGTTTATTGGTTTATTAAGGAGCCTGGATAATTGCGGCGCAGATGTAATAGAGGTAGGAATTCCATTTTCCGATCCTCTCGCCGATGGCCCAACCATACAGAAAGCCGGGAAAATAGCTCTTGAAAATGGCTCTAGCCTGGAGAAGACCTTGAGCGCCCTTAACTCCATACAAACTGAGATTCAAGCTCCGGTGGTTTTGATGAGTTACTGGAACCCCATTCTCAAAATGGGAGTTGACAGGTTCGGAGAAATGATGAAAAAGTCCGGCTTATCAGGAACAATAATACCGGATTTACCACCTGATGAAGCGACATATTGGATGAATGTAGCTGAGTCCCATGGACTTGATACAATTTTCATGGTCGCTCCAACCACAACTCCGAAGAGACTTGAAACGATTGTTAACGCGTCGAAGGGTTTCGTTTATCTGGTGTCCATGACGGGTGTCACTGGAAGCGAGTTAGTGGTGAGCAATGCGCTACTGAAAACCGTGCTGAGCGTCAAGAAGTTAACATCCCTTCCTGTGGCGGTCGGCTTCGGTGTGTCAAACCCGGATCAGGCGGCGGCCCTTTCTGATGTGGCGGACGGAGTGATAGTGGGGAGCGCTCTGATAAAGAAATGCCTGGAAGCTCCTGATGGGATGTCTGCTATAAAGGCGGTTTCGGATCTGTCCCTGGGGATTGTTGAACGGTTGGGTAAGTCGCAGGTCGCAGGGCACGCATAAAATTTTCATTGTTCCTGGACGGCGAGTGTATAATTGTGAAGGGTCGGTGGTCTTGAATAGTTCAGTTCCTGAAAGTTACCAAGGACAGACTATTCTCTTTCATGGAGGATGCGATGTTTGACACTTCTGAACTCAAGGGATTTTTGTCGGCTTTAGGCGCGACCGAGGAACCGTTCGGAATGATGTACTCCGACGTGGAGCCGGACGACGGGATACACCCCAAGTCGGCTGCATTACCCACTCGTGAAGATGAGAAGAGCGGCAAAGTCGACTGGGCTGCTCTAAACAGCGCCAGGTCCTGCGTAATCGGATTAATCTGGCGCGCCCGTAAGAAAAGAGGTGTCGCATATTTTGACAGGGAGCATTTTGGCTGCCTGGGTGGGGCCTTTTACCTTGGATACATGGAATCCCAGTTAGATTCCATTGCCCATTATGTTTCCTCAGGTGTCCCCGGACAGATGGAAGGGGAGAAATATCTGTCATCTCCCCAAATCACAAGGCAATTTTTTGATACTTTGAACCCGAGACCCGCTCCGGCCAAATATTGTGTGTTCAAACCGATTTCTTTATTTCAGGAAAATGAAGATCCGGAGTTGGTCATATTTTTTGCTCGGCCCGAGGTTATGTCAGGCTTATTTACAATCGCCACTTTTGTCACAGACGACTTTGAGGCTGTTAGGACTCCCTTTGGCGCGGGGTGTACCGCAATAGTAACCTGGCCGATCAAATATGCGGCTGAAGGAAAACTCAAGGCGGTACTAGGTGGATGGGACCCATCTGAAAGAAAATACCTTGGTCATGATGAACTTTCCTTAAGTCTTCCTTATGAAATGTTCAAGAAGATGGTCGAAAGATGGCGGGACAGCTTTTTGACTACCCATACGTGGGTAAGTCTGAAAAGCCGACGAGAAAAAGAGTTGAAGAATTTGGGAGATAGCACAGGTGTGGGCAGACAGGCTGACGACCCAGTGATTCCGCCCAAGCGCAAACTTGACCAAGAGTTCCGGAAAGGTTGACAGAATACAGCGCTTTGTTTTATTTTTATGAGCCGTGTGGCGCAATCTTGATACTCCACAACAAAGCCGGGGTAGCTCAGTGGTAGAGCAGATGATTCGTAATCATCAGGCCGTGGGTTCAACTCCCATCCTCGGCTCCAGTCATATTAACAGGTTATTGCTACAGTCTTCCACGTTAAAGATAGTTTGCTGCACCCTCGCTGCACTGCGAAACGGTTCAGATGCTCCCAAACCCAATTAATTACCCACCATATTCTCCGATTTCGATGGTTTTTATCTCTTATAATGCGGGAACAAATCTAGTACAGGTAAGCCTGTCTTCTTCCCATGGATCACTGACTCTTGGCAGCAAAACAGGACTGAAATGCCTTGATGGTGACGGAATGGCTGATTCGTTCATGAGGATCAGAGGCAAGTTTGCGGATATCAACGAGGGTTTGAACCTGATGAGTTTCCACCCTGAGACTGGTTACACGGGGGATCGGTCCTGTCGATAGTGACAAATGATCTTGGATGGACCGGAACTGGTGGAGTCATGGAAACTGGGAACAACATCAAGAGCTTGGTCGGCATGGCGATAGACCGAATTACTTGGTCTGACCAAAGTTCCAAAGTTTACCGCAGCAAAGGCCCTCAAAGAATCGATAAAGTAGTTCTGGTTCATAGAAACTTATTTGTAAAGACTGGGGACCAAGACTTAGGTTAATCGGGGGGTCGCGGAACTTTCAGGCATAAATCTACCAGATCATCTATCACTGCCGTTCCCATGCACATTACGGTATCAGCTCCACCCCAATAGATCTTCACAGTGCCATCTTCTTCGGGGATTGCGCCACAGGTAAAGACAACGTTGTGAACATAACCCGACACCTCCCATGGGTCCTCGGGTTGAAGAATCCACTCGTCAGCAACGCCAAGAATCTTTGCTGGATCTTCAAGATCGTGCAGCGCCACGCCCAGCCGATAAACCGCTCCATCCATGGTCTGGAAGACCCCGTGATATATATGAAGCCAGCCTTTGGATGTCCGAAAAGGCGTCGCTCCCGGGCCGACTTTCATCTGATCCCAATGGTAAGGGGCAGGCTTCATGATCACTCGAGAATCACCCCAGTGAACAAGATCAGGGGAAAAGGAGATCCAGATAGACCACGGAGCTATTTCAGTGTGCGGGCGGTCAAGACGAGCAAATCGCCCTTGAAACTTGCCGGGAAAGATCACGACATTGCGACAATCAGCTTGCGTGATCAGGGCTACTCGTTCAACGGACCTAAAATCAGAAGTTTTGCCAAGACCTATTCTTACACCATGCCTGGAATAAGCGCTGTAAGTGATGAGAAAATCATCGTCAATTTGACATATACGAGGATCTTCAATTCCGAATTCCTCATACTCAGCGAAAACGCCTTCTCTCGCAGGCACCATGAAGGGCGCCGGGTCAACCGTGAAATTGTAGCCGTCTTTGCTCCTCGCCAATCCCAGTATGGAACGGCCATTCCTGAGATGCGAACGGAAAACCAGTATGTATTCCCCCCGAATTTTGACTGCCGCCGCATTGTGGACTGTCACAACTGGGTATGGGACATGATCCTTCGTGAGGATCGGGTTACCTTCGAAGCGACGGACTATGGGGTCCTTGTGATAAATGGCCATTGACTACACACCTACACCCGACCGAAATCGTCTTCAAAACGTTCAATGTCGTCTTCACCAAAGTAATCACCCGTTTGCACTTCCACGAAAACCACGTCATCAGGACCAGGGTTGGAGATGCGGTGTTTCGCTTGCTTGGGAATCTGTATAGAATCAACTGGACCTAATGGGATCTGTTCACTGTCCAGTGTAACGACAGGGTGGCCGCTTACAATTGTCCAATTCTCGCTGCGGCGCTGATGGCGCTGCAAGCTCAGCCTCTTTCCCGGGTAGACCACAATACGTTTCACCTTGTGATCTGGAAGGTCGGAGAGAACTTCATAGTATCCCCATGGGCGGCGATCAACTGTTTTAGTTTCTTCCACGATCCGATTGTACACTTTCAAATAATCGTCAACCATGCGATCTCTCGAGAATCGTTTTTCCACGACTTCTCGGCAGGCGGGACGGGATATGGTATGGATCCTTTCCACGGCATCGACCGCCTCGGACACGGTCGATACAAGGAAACCATTAACACCCTCTGTTATGATTTCCGGCATGGAGCCCCGTGAGAACGCTATTACTGGTGTACCACACGCATTGGCCTCAACAACGGACAAACCGAAAGGCTCATTAAAGTTTATTGGATGTAAAAGACACGCCGCCTCGCCAAGAAGGCTGTCCCGACGGTCTGGGCCGACGCTTCCCAAATACTTTATCCGGCTGTCATTCAGGTGCGGCTTAACCTCAGTTTCAAAATATTGCTCGTCCTGAATTATTCCCGCGATCAACAAATCCCTGTTCGTCAGTCGAGCTATCTGAATCGCTTCTCGGACACCTTTGTCATGATGAATTCTGCCAAAGAATAGAAGGTATTCTCCACCGAACGGGTTAAAAGTGAAAGCTTCCAAGTCTATTCCATGGTGAATCGTTGCGCAATAGGTAAGTTCGGGGGAGCGATCGGAGTCGCTGATTGATACATAATAACTTTTTTCGTCGTATTTTTTGTAAACGGGTAGAATCTTATCAGAGGAGAAGCCATGGATCGTGGTAAGAACTGGCCTTGTCACAAGGCCGGAGTATGTGAGAGGCAGGAAATCAAAATGATTGTGGATCAGATCAAAATCTTCAGCTCTCTCGAAGACCTCACTAATATGAAGAGATTTCCAGACTTTGGGAATCAGACTCTTGTCTTCCTCATAAGGTCTTGGAACAATTGCGTGGATTTTCCCACTTGTTTCCGAATCCGCCGTGGCGAAAAGTGTGACGTCAATGCCTCTTGCGACAAGACCTTCTGTGAGGAGGGAGACAACCCGTTCCCATGGTCCGTAGTGTCGAGGGGGAGTTCGCCACGCTATCGGGGCCAACATAGCAATACGCATACCCATTACCTCAGTCCGTAAGGCGTTTCGTCATTATGTCGCCGATTGCTGTATCACAAACAAAAAACAAACATTTTTCATAAACATTAACTTACTCATTCTCAAGCAAATCAGTATTGGTCTCGAAGTCACGGAATGTCAACACCCTGCAGCAGAGGGCAAAGGCCTTTCCGGCGAATAAAGGGGGCGAGCCGCCCCGCTAGAGTTGGGTTCTGCCCGAACACAATATCAGAGAAAACTGGATCGATTAGAGCCGTATCTATTGTAAATATCGCGAACTTGCATTTGACAATATTATTAATAAGACAATCCGTTACTCCTACAGACTGCTCCGAAAACATGGAAACTCAAGTTTCCTACAGGATGTGTCTGTATATGACACCAAGCTTGCTTCCCTGGGAGTGTCGGATGGGATTGTAGATTCGGAGCAAATCCGAAATATCACTTATACTCACATGAATTCCAGCTATCGACTATTGATGGAAGCAAGTCAAAAGGTGATAGCGAATTTTAGAGCCACCGCTGTGGGAGACCGACCTAGGTTTAAGGGGATGTCTTTTTTCGTGGATGTGGCGGAATTATGGGAAAATTACATATACCGGCTATTGAAAAGGCATTTTATAGCTGGTCTGGAAAAATTGGACAATGACATAAGTGGTAAAGCTGCTCTAAACAGAAGGAAGAGAAAGAAGCGGCGATGACGACAAAGAGACTTTGTATTCATCTCTTATTACCGTCACATCAAATCCTTCGTCCCTGGTCAAAACCACACGTCTTTGATTTTGCTTCTAATATTCCCCTACATGAACCACATCTGCGACCAGGTCGCGTTACAGACTCGGAATACGCGATGTTAGGTTTAAAACTTGACGATATATTTAATTGGTCGATTTGCCATAGTCTAAATGCCGATGCTCATACTCTTCAGTCACGATGCAGACATCTCCACCGAGTCGTCTATCTGCATCAAAAGGACCCTGTCAAAGTGGCCATTCCTTCAGACTGTCATGCCCAAAACTTTCTGATCTCCTCCGCTTCTTTTCTGGCACGCTCATATCCCGTCCTCATTGCGGGTTCTATTTGTGTTGGATCCATAAGATTTACGCCTGAGGGAGCGCCTGCTACGATCCACAATGCCTTAGTCCCGGTAGCCTCTAGAGCCTTAACTTCCTCATGAACATTGTGAGGTATTCCGGTTAACTTTACACCGGTTACGCCATCCGTCAGAGTAATGATTATAGAGCGTTTAGACCCAGCCACGACATCGCAGTGCGAAGTAGTAGCGGCAATGCCTCCATCCATACAGTAGCGCTGCCCCAACAGAGTCGGACCGATAACTCCGGGAAGCGAAGAAACTCGCAGCCGCCCCATGTGCTAGAGGAATATTATTTTTGCGTGCAACGGTCTGCCCCACAATAAGACGTTCACCGGTATAACAGTCGTTTGCAGTTGTGTACATTTTTGCCACCGGCCAGTCGGTCTTGCTATCTCCCGTCAAAAAGCGGCTAAACGCTCAACTTTGACGCCGCTGACCCTGTTGTCCGCAGCAAGGGCAGCGTGTCCGATGGCCCGGATGGATGAGGCGCTACCATCTTTGACTCCCATGTTCACTTCCTGCGCACGTTGTTGGCTGATATTGGGGCTTACGACTGGGGCTATATCGGCAAGTATTTTGGGGAAATGTCCGAAGAACTCAAACTCGGCGCGAAGGCGTTGAAAGTGCCCTGAAGTCAAACTGCTCCCCATGTAGGAGCCGGCCGATGTGCCAACCACCATCTCAGATAGCCCATTCATGTCAAGGCCTACCTCAGGAGACCGTGGAAAAATCCGCAATACCAAGCGACGTAATACTCTCCCCCACCACCTAACACCATCGTGCGGTCTAGCCCCATTGCGAGGTCCGAAACGGTGGGTTTTGTCGGGATTGGTCTGGCGAGGCCATCGTGAGCGAAAAGCTTTTCGGAGATGCCGAGTGCCATTGTGACAGGGTTGTAGTCAGAATTGGTGTCAACAGGCCGTGCCCAGGCAATCCCTCCGGTTGAACCGCCTGCGACGGCCAAGGACGAAGCTTTAAGAAAATTGCGTCGTGTCCATTTGCTCATGAGCTATTCTCCCGATTAGAAAAATTCTCAAACCTTGCACTGATTGTGAAACATCTATAACCGTCACATCATGCAGCGCAGTGAGATGTCAGTGCAAGAAAGATTTTTCGTGCTTTGCCCGTGAGAGCAATTTATACTGTATCATCCCGATGAAGCGCCATGATTATACAGTTCCAAATTTTCTTTCGATTCAAAACCCTTTTGGAGCGAGAACCAAAATTAGGCCGGTTCCACTGTAACTTGTGACTCGCCCATGACCATCTTAAAATCTCGCGGATCACCAAGAAATTTTCCGATGACATTGACGGCAGACGCTGGCACGATTTTACCCGGACTGCTCGTCGGGGTCATCCCGAAAAAGATGCAAAAGGCTGATCCCGGCGGCCAGTATCCCAAGTCTCCGATCTCTACAACCTCTTTTGATGTTTCTTCCAATGGAGAATTGACAGGAATTGAGAAATAAAATTCATCGCCCCAGGTATTAAAAGACGTTGTCAACGGCAATACCTCGAATATCTTGCGGGCCGTAGGGCTATCATTCAGATCAGCCATCATAGACATCTTTCCAATGTTAATCTTAATTTTCATG
>CAVQDX010000046.1:0-252743 GCA_963711335.1 uncultured delta proteobacterium
GAGTGGTAGGGCCATTCAACATCTGCCGTCAGTTCTTTTTTTCTGCCATTGATCAAAAATTCATATCCCCTTTTGTTCCGCTAGACCAAGCTGAATCGTAGAATTATAGCCACCATCCGCTAAAGTTTCTTGAGACACTTTTCCTAAGTTCTCCTGAACTCTGTCCAGCATCGGAACCAGTTGATCCATGTCCGTCTCATCACTCACCACGTCCTGAGCAACTATCATTCCACTTTTCTGATCCGCCACAGCTTGGGCGTTGTATGAGAGTTCAATGGACCTTGTATTTTTCATCATTCTGGCTTCGGGTTCCGAAGGATGAAAATGATTTCTCTCTATTTCATCGAGCTTTATGATAGACGCCTGGATAACTTCTTTACGCTTCAAAGAATCCTTCAATTCTTCTGGAAGCCTATATTCACCTTGTTCTTTTCTTTGTGCCGTCTCCATCTGGCTCATTATTTCTTTAATTGACTCGTCAATTTTATTAAGAGCCTTTTCCAAATTGTGTCTGTTCCAGATTCCCTCTTTCGACGACCTGGCCATTATCTTAGTGCCGTCTAAAGCATGAACCACAAAACCTACCAAATCAGCGTTAAGAGCAATTTTTACCGATTGTTTAAAAATATTGCGCAAAGCCTTTTTGTTTACTAACCAAAATGGCCAGAGAGTATTATGATCCGGCGCATTCATTCCAGTTAGCCAGATCAAACCCATGTCGTTTAAACAAGCTCTCTCCAATTTACGGGTGCTTCTGATACCACTAAAATAACCGTAAAGCCAAACTCTCAATAGTAAACGAACAGAATAATTAGGTCGTCCTACTTCGGAAGCCCTCACATAAAACCCCAACGCTTCGAGGTCCAATGAATCGACCAAATCTCTGACGAAACGAGCCGGATGATCGTCTCCAATCCATTGCTCGACCACTGGTGGGAACATTAGCGCCTGGTTAAAATCCGCGTCTATCTCTCGGTTCACAACAACCTCGCTAATCTTGATGAGATTTATCTATAGTACATCTCCATTGTAATCGCGAGGAGAAAATACGTTTTTGAGACAGTTTCATGGGAGCGCCCCTACAATTCACATGGCCGTACCATCCCTTACTGCCATTTTTTTTGGATTACGTAGGGGTAGACCCGCGTGTCTACCCTGATTTTGCTGTTGGTCCTTCCTTGATGCGCTGTGGGGAATTGGGATGTTGTCATTTCGAGTGAGCGGAGCGGACACCCTTGTTCCCCACGGCGATGCCGTGGGAACATATGTTTTGCCCGATCAAGAGGGGTAAATAGGATCATGAGGGTTCAAATTTTTGAACCCCTACGCTGCTATGGTCATATTTTGGGCCGCTCCTACTGTGAATATACCCTACAGCAGAAACTTCCAGATAGGGACATAGCGGATCAGGCAACCATTTATGGTTTCTTCCGCCTCCAGGTCTTCGGTGACGATCAACCCTTCCTTCAGATTGAAAAAGACCAGGGCACGAAGAAGGGCTCTGACCTCTCGATGCTTCGTTTTTGCCTCTGACACATCAAAGGAAACCTGGAGGATATCCTTAATTTTCCCCTGTTTCATTGTGACAAAATCGACCTCGTAGCCCTGGGCGTCCTTCCAATAAAAAACATCGTCCCCCTCATGCAGGAATTTCATAAAGACTAGGTTTTCCAGAAGCTTACCCAGGTCTTCGCTAAATCGGAAGGAGACAGCGTTCCGGATACCGGTGTCGATGCAGTATACTTTTCGGGGATTTTTTTCCTGATCCTTCAGTGAATAAGAAAAACGCCTGACGAAAAAGAAAAGAAAGGCCTGATTCAAATACTCCGACCATCGCTCGACGGTATCCACCGGAATGTTCAAAAAGTTTTTGACACTGTTGTAGGATATGAGCGACGCCGCATTGGTCATATAGTATTTGAAAAGCGTCCGTAGATTATCCACCTTTGCAATACTGTAACGCTCAACAATATCGCGGACCAGAATATCTCCGGCATAACCGAGAAGAATCTCCTGTTTGTTCAATCCCAGGACGACAGCGGGAAATCCGCCCCATTGCATAAACTCCCTAATTTTGCCACGGATCTCGTCTTGTCGGCTGATCATATCTAGACGGTCGCCATAGGCCATTCCATTAAAAGACAGAAATTCGGTGAAACTGAGAGGATAGATCGCAACATCGAGATGACGGCCCGTCAATAAAGTTCCCAGCTCCCGGCTCAGCAGTTTTGACGAAGAGCCTGTGATAAATATCTGTCGCCCGGCTTTATCGATCATCTGGCGGACAAACCGCTCCCATGCAATCACATTCTGAACCTCGTCCAGAAAGATATAGGTTTTTCCTTCCGGTTTAAGGAATGTCAAATAGGCGTTCAACACACGGTTCATGAATTCCGGGGTGAGTTCGCCAAAGAAACGGGGATCTTCAAAGTTGATGTAAAGCGTGTTCTTTCGAGGAACACCTTGAGCGATCAGACGCCGAATCAACTGGTTCATGATCGTTGATTTTCCGCTCCGCCTTGGACCAACAAGGGTGACCGCCAGTCCGTCCTGAGCGAGACGGAAAATCCTCTCCAGGTATGATCCACGTTCAACGCCGCAGAAGCGATCCTCCTGCCAGAAATTAACATCCAAGAGGATTTCGATGATTTTATCTTGCGAGAGATTCAGCATTGTACCCACTATATCGGTTATTATTGATGTTTTATAACAGATATACCATTTATGTTCATTCCCCTGCAAATTGTATTAAAATCGAGAAATTTCTGATACAATAACAATAATTATTACATTTGAAGTAAGTCTCTGGGGGCGGATTTGCCCATAGAAAGTAAATATCTAGCCTTACTAGCCATCCTTGGATTTGTTCTGACCTACTGTTTAGGTACCTGTCACCAAGAAGCTGGCTTTTGCGCACGGTTTTGTGTCTTACCCCGGGGTTAGAAGGATCCATTCGGGACCAATTCCGGCGCTAGGCGGCTTAGCCATATTTGCGCCTCAAGTTCTGCTGTTCGTCCTTTTTGTTTATCTCGTAACTTCCGGATCAATCTGGGTCACCAGGGCGGAGACTGCAAAGTTCGTGTCTTTGTTCATAGGCTCAGTCTGGATATTGAGCCTGGGGATTATCGACGACCGTGTAAATCTTGGCTGGAGAAAAAAACTCCTCGGTCAGATTCTGGGTATAGGAATCGTGTTGCTGGGGGGGCATACGATTGGTTCGGTGGACATTCCGTTTTACGGTCCTGTAGATTTCGGACCTGTTGGGTATCCATTACTCGGATTTATCGTGCTTCTTATAACCAATGCCGTAAATTTGATCGACGGACATGGACGGACTGGCTGGTGGGGTCTGTTTCTTTGCGGCGATCACGTGCGGGGTGTTCGCTATTTTTAGAAGCGATTTCCTGATCGCATCCATAGCGTTCACAATCTCGGGAAGCCTGTTGGCTTTTTTAAGATATAATTTTCCGCCTGCGTCAATTTTCATGGGCGATTCAGGCAGCCTTTCTTTGGGATTCATATTGAGCGTTCTGGCGACAAGTAACATCGTCAAGGCCCCCGGACAACGCTACGCAACCCTGACCACAATGATTGCGTTGCTTTTACCGTTTGCGATCGCTCTGATAGATGTATTTCTCGCTGTGGCGCGTCGCTGGATCAGTGGGAGAAAGATCTTCCTGCCTGACTCAGACCATATACACCATCGCTTCATGGAAATGTTCAAGCGCCCAAGGCTCGTGGTAGGAATATTTTATGTCTTTAGCGCTCTTTTTTGCATTTTGACCTTGCTGATTACCATAACGCCTGAATCCAGGCTAACGTCCATTATCGGCGTTGTTACGGTACTGGCTCTTATCGCGACAATGGCTATTGTCCTCAAACTATACCGGATAGACAGACTCACCAGCGTCTTGAAGAATCGTCACGATTTTAAATTTTTGTCTACATTTAATTCCTACATGGAGTTGAGAGTTGACAGGGCAAAATGTGTGGATGAGCTCATCTTTCTGCTGGAATCAGGTGTTCGTGACCTTGATTTTGACGCAGTCGAGGTTAACTCGAATGGATCCCAAAGGTGTGTTTGGAACAAGAATCAAAAGGTTCATCTCGATACACCAAGGCTGAAAGAACGTAGGGTTTTCAAGGATTGTGACGTAACGATAATGTGGACGGTGCCGACTCATGATGATCGGACCTATCAGAAGTATCTCGAATTAGTTTGGCATAGGTTCCTAAATCAGTTAGAATGCAAAAATGCGTCGCTCATCAGGGAGAAGACTATAAATCACCAGGAATAATTGATATAAAAGCACGAATTAATGGGGGGGCAGTTGTGTCACACCCCATGCGCCAATTTGGAGACAGGGTGTGTCTTTTAGCACATATTTAGTATGGTTATTTTTTATTATCGCCTGTGTTCAGCAGGCTTTTCTTTTTCCAGATATAAGCCTGATTCCCGGAGAAAGGGCCAATTTATTTTCAGGCGTTCTATGTTGTGTTGCATTTATTTCAGCTCTGACGATTCTTAAAATTAGGGGAAATAGTGTCAGGGTATCAGAAGTTGTTATTTCAGTGACGCTGGCTTCTTTGGCTTTTGCGAGTTCTGCGTTGAGCGCTACCCCTGGGGCATCTTTCGCCCGATCTTTTGTAATCATTTCTTCAATGCTGGGGGGATACTGGACTTCGAGGCTATTACTTAACAACATTGAAAGTCGTTTGTTTTTTCAAAGGTTCTGCCTCTTGTTGTTGTTCTGCATAATATTCCTGACATTCGCGGGTATTCTCACAGGCGGGACTGTTTATCGCTTCATAGATTCAGGAGCTCATCAGGTAGTTTCGAGAATTTTAATACTCTCCTTTGCCCCGATTAGTTTCTTGTTCGGGACTTCATTCTCAGTTTTCCTGACCGGGGTTGTCTCGTTAATTGTCACATATTGCTGCCTCGTGGCGCTGGATTATTATGGGACGGTTAGAACCGGCCTCGTTATCCCTTTTGGATTGAGCTTTTTGGCCATATTTTTTATCAAGAAGACAAAGAAAATACTCATACCGTTTTTCGCAATTCTGCTGATTTGTTTGTTAGGGGCCAGTACACTTTTCTTTTGGCATTCACAAAAAAATGCCAAGGAATCCCAATCTGTCGCCTATCGAGTGGAAAATATTTTCTTCTCTACCTATTTGGCGATAAAGCATCCACTTCTAGGAATTGGCCCATCAAGCCCAAGGGCAGGATTCGTCAATGATTACGACATCAAATATCCTTTTTTAACCAAAGACACATTTCGGGAGTGGTCGGATAACGTGAGGACCTCTGAGAACACCATCTTTACTCTCCTGGCGGATTTAGGGTTTCCTTTCGTGATCCTGTATTTGTCTGCGTTGTTCTGTCTGCTCTGGCGACTAGCACGTCTGGCCTGGCGCCCTCCCCTACATTATACTCCAGCCCCTTTGGCCCTCCTCCTCGCCATCATAGGTTCTTTTGTCCACTTTCAAGTCTTTGATGGTCCTTATCTCCCCCAAATTAGTTGGTTTTTCCACATTTTGTTGGGAATGGTTCTTTTTAACCCGCCCGATCCCAAATAACTTTCTAGACTTTCTTAATGGAATTTTGTATAAATGCGGTCACGTTGACTTGGTTAAAGTAATCGCTGGAAAGTTAGCGCCTTATAATCATATAATATAATTAAGCATAAATAATGGGGGGCTTCTATCAAGATCCTGATTGAATCCAGGGACATGATTTTAAATCTTGTCCACCGTGAACTCACCGTGCGGTACAAGCGGTCTGCAATTGGGTTCATGTGGACGATGCTGAACCCTGTTATTATGACAGGAGTTTACACAGTTGTTTTTTCAACAATATTCAGGTTTGGGACCAAGGATTTCATCATTTATTTTTTGTCCGCCTATCTGGTGTGGAACTTCTTCTCCCAGAGCACTTCGGCAGCTTCGAGATGTATCATAAACGCAGGGCAACTCATCAAGAAGGTTTACATCCCAAAGATTGCGCTGGTCCTTTCAGTGGTTTTGTCCGGGTTGGCCAATTTTGGAGCGGCAATGATACCGTTGCTGATCGTTGTCGCCATTCTCGGAAATGGGCTTCATGCGGCGATGTTGTTCCTGATCGTGCCATTTATCCTTGTGACCATGTTCACGCTAGGGGTGGCGTTGATGCTCGCGTCGATGACCGTGTTCTTTCTTGATGTGGGCGAGTTATATAATGTGATCCTGATGCCGTGGATGTTCCTCACGCCGATAATGTATCCGATGGATATAGTGCCGGAGAAATATCACATATTTATCAAAATGAACCCTATGTATTATTTCATCGAGTGTTTCAGATACCCTATTTACAACGGGACACTCCCGAGCCTCGGCATAATTGGGATGAGCGTTTTGACTGCGGTGGTGACGCTGGCCATCGGGTATCGAGTATTTACCAGAGCGGAAGATGATTTTGTTTATTATGTGTAGAGAGTTAATATATCGTCTTGCAATATGCATAATCATGTGTATAATAAACTCATGCGATTCACTTGGAATGAACGGAAACGTATCGCCAATATCAAGAAACACGGCATTGATTTTACCGATGTGCATAGGGTTTTCGCTGGCCCCACCTTTACATTTGAGGATAATCGGTTTGACTACGGAGAACAACGCTGGATTACCATCGGTTTGTGCAGTTTTTCGGTAGTGGTCGTCGCTCATACGGAGAAGTCAGATGAAATCCACATTATCTCCATACGAAAGGCTGGGAAAAATGAACAAGAAATCTTCTTCGAAAATCTCTGACGATGCGCCCATGGTCACGCAGGCTGATCTTGACCGCGCCCGGTTCCGAGTCAACCTTCAGGATGTCCCCCGTAAGCAAAGGGTCAATATCATGATTGATACGGGAGTGATTGCGTTTTTCAAGCTCAAGGCCGGACAGCGAGGGTATCAGACGCTGATCAACGAGACGCTTAAACAGGCGATGCGCCAGGAAGAGATTGAGACAGTGCTCCGCCGAATTGTGAGGGAAGAAATGGCCCATTCCGATTGAGTCTTTTTAGTCAGAATGTTGGGGTGTGTAAACCCCGTTTTTCCCAAGGTAACTGAAATTGTGATTAATTAAAATTCCCTTACCATTACACATCATTCTGTGTAATTCAATGTGCGGAGATTCAATATGGCTACCAATCTTGCAATTGATGACAAACTTATAATTGAAGCTCAAGCAATCGGTGGGGCCCGAACCAAGAAGGCGGTCGTCACGGAAGCGCTTAAAGAGTACATTCAGAGAAGAAAGCAGGTCCAGATTATTTCCCTGTTCGGGAAAGTGGATTACGATCCGGATTACGACTATAAGAAAACCAGATCACGCCAATGAAAGTACTCGTTGACACTTCCTTCTGGTCCTTAGCGTTAAGAAGATCGTCGCTGCTGAAGACCAGACTTTCGTTTATGAACTGGATGAACTTGATTAATGAAGTTCGTGTAGCGATAATTGGACCGATTAGACAAGAGCTGCTATCCGGTATTTCCAGTCAGGCTCAATTTGAAACGCTGAAAGGAAAGCTCCAGGCCTTTGAAGATCTACCCCTTAAACAGCAGGATTATGAACAAGCTGCGGTGTTTTACAACATTTGTCGGAAATCAGGGATCCAGGGATCACATGTCGATTTTTTGATCTGCGCTGTTGCGGCAGGGAGGGAGATACCGATTTTCACTTCCGACAAGGATTTCTTCCTTTATGCGAAACATTTGGATGTAACCATTTATGATGTTCGCAAGTGTCACCTTGAGTGAGCGAAGTGAGAGAGATCTGTCGGAGCAGCAGAATAGATTTCTCACTGCGTTCGAAATGACACTATAAATAATCGGAGACTGACGCTACTGTGATGCAAGCAATTCAGGTTTCAGGCGTTTCCATAAAATTCCAGTTACCCAAGCAGGTGATCCGGTCAGTCAAAGAATATGTTATCTACAGGCTTAAAGGGGGTCGTTACGATTACGAGGAGTTCTGGGCGCTCAAAAACATAGACATTGAATCACCCACAGGCAAAGTAGTTGGTGTTATCGGCCGTAATGGAGCGGGCAAAAGCACGCTGCTCAAAGTTCTGGCAGGTGTTATCAAACCGATCGAAGGCACAGTTGAGATCAATGGAAGAATTGCTCCTCTGATCGAACTTGGCGCAGGATTTGACCCGGAACTCACCGGACGTGAAAATACGTATCTCAACGGAACTATTTTGGGTTGCACGAATAAGGAAATAACTCAAAAACTCGACCAGATAATAGATTTCTCGGAACTTGGGGAATTTATCGACGCTCCTCTGCGGACCTATTCATCGGGAATGATCGCAAGGCTCGGCTTTGCGATAGCCACGGATGTGGATCCGGACATTTTAATTGTGGATGAGATTCTGGGAGTGGGTGATGACGCTTTCCAGGCCAAGTGCAGGAGGCGCATTGAGAACTTCAGAGCCAGGGGCGTTACGATCCTGTTTGTGTCGCATGACCTTAAACAGGTGGAGGAAATGTGCGATTACGTCTACTGGCTGGATCACGGCGAGATCAGGGCAAATGGTCGACCCGAACATGTCGTGGCGCAATACAGGGAGTTTATGGCTCAACAATCGGGGAATTAGGGTGTATTAAAGACAGGGCCTCCGTTGCTACCATGCATAAGTGAAGACTTCGCGACGGCAACATCCCCTTGGTTCTACAGAGTGGACATGTCTGCCGAGCGGCTCTACCAATTCCCTATCGGGTTGGATTCATTGACCTGTACAAGGCAAGCTGTTAAACTGATTGATAGTAAATAAGTTTCAAAAATAAATAGGCCCATGATTAACACACTGAAAATTTTCAATGAGCTTAAACAGACCATGGACCCCACGGCCGCTGAGAAAATCGTGGATGTAATCGGCTCCGTCTACGAAGAGCTGAAGAACTCGGTAACCAAGACCGAGTTTAATGAACTCAAAGAAATCGTCAGAGATCTAGCCGAGGCGCAGAAACGCACGGAAATTCGCGTTGAAGAACTGGCTGTAGCACAGAAAAATACTGAGATCAGGCTGGAGAAGCTGACAGAGAGTGTTGATAAACTCACTGAACGCGTCGATGCGCTAGCTGGACGAATGGACCAACTCACTGAACGCGTCGATGCACTGGCCGGACGAATGGACCAACTTACTGAACGTGTCGATGCACTGGCTGGACGCATGGACCAACTTACTGAACGCGTCGATGCACTTACAGTAAATATGTCTCGTCTCGAACGGAAGGTAGAAGATCTCGTTGGGGAGATGAAAGTTTTTAAGAGAGAACTCGGCGGGCTTTCCCACACAGTTGGTTACAGGCTCGAAGATGAAGCAATGAAATCTCTACCAGCGCTTTTGAAGCAGGACCATTCCATAACTGTAAAAGGCCGCCTGATTAGGGATTATGTAGAAATTTCCCCGAAAAGATATGTGGAGCTAAATATTTGGGGCCACGGACTTAAGGATGGGACGCCTGTTGAAATAATCGGCGAGGCAAAAAGTCAGCTTAAGAAAAGGGATGTAGACCAATTTATTCAGACGATCAAGAATCTTGAGCCGGTAATTAACCGCCCTATAGTCCCTGTTGTCATCACGTATCAAACATCACCGGATGTGAGACAATACGTTAGGTCGAAAGAGATGATCCTCTACTTCTCCTATGAGCTTTAGAATAAACTTGTAGGCTTGTTTTTATTTAGAAAATTAAATTGTCCCAACTTGGGGCAAACGGGGGGAATCAATGTCAAACCATAATCTGATCTCAGAATTCAACAAAATCTATTACAACGACGAAAACAACACATGGAAAAGCACACAATGGCTGGGGACTCCAGTCCAAAAATTTCCTACCGATCTGTGGATTTATCAGGAACTGATCTACAAACTCAGACCTGATCTCATTATTGAAACAGGTACCCTCTATGGTGGATCAGCGCTATTTTTAGCCACAATTCTTGACGCAATTAATCATGGTAGGGTTATTTCCGTGGATATTAGCGACGGGCCTGATGGGGAAAAGCCTCGACCACGTCATCACAGGCTCAAATACATTAAGGGTTCTTCTACCGATGAGATTGTGCTTCTCAAGCTCAAGGAGGAATCAGCCGGTCTCGAAACAGTGATGGTGATACTGGATTCAGACCACTCCAAAGAGCATGTCTTAGCCGAAATGATTTCGTTTAAGGATATGGTCACGACGGGGAGCTATCTAATCGTGGAAGATACGAATATAAACGGTCACCCCGTTTTTCCGGATTTCGGGCCTGGTCCTATGGAGGCGGTAATGGAATTCCTGGCGACCAACGATGAATTTGTCGTGGATACATCTCTGGAAAGATTGATGTTGACGGCAAATCCACGAGGTTATCTGAGAAAGCTGGAACCTAATCGTCGCCCATGAACAGGTTGCGCCATGTCCAAATCAAAGACCTTGTAACCCTCAGCTTCAAACACCGGTTTCATGTTGGGGTTCGACTCCCACGTAAGACTGTCTGACGGATGGGTTAAATACCATCTGATCTTATTCGCCTTTGCGATTCTGTTGATGCATTCGGCAGAATCGCATTTTTTTAATGCTTCACGAAGCTTTTGCCTCTGAGCAATCAACTCTGAGCCTAGAGCGGTTCTGGAAACAAAACGATGATATGGTCGTGATAGAAAGGGACGGCGTTCACTGATCCCGGTAATCACATTCATGAATTGATCCTCTTCAGAATCCACAAACACATCCCCAATCTTCCCGTTTACCCTCATGAACTCCCCTGCTTCCCACAATCCATTCTCTATTTTGAAATGTTGGTGTCGATTAGCGCATGGTCCTATATTCAACACGGATTTGCCGAAATGCCATGGAACAATTAATAGCAAAGCAGACAGCGGGATTAGCGCTAATCTTAGTTTTGGACCAGGAATAGTAGATTTGAGTTTACACTGATCCACTCTTTTCAAAAATAGGTTAAATGACCTTCCGGCCAGCCAGATGATGAAGATATAGTAGACAACATGGAATGGGCGATGATGAAATTCGTCGAGATTACCGTATTGGTTGGCGGGCATAACTACAACCAGGGCTGTCCAAGTGGCCATGCAAAGGAAAGGTAAGGCGTCCCTAAAATCTAGAAGCTTTTTAACCAGGAGCCAAATTACCAGACCTGCGCCTGCTATTATTAATGGGCCCAGAGTGGCTAACCACAGGAGAATTGTCCCGACCGCAATATCATCCCAGATAGTGAGAGTTTTCTGAGTGAGTCCGAACAGCCACGCATATATCCTTGGATCGGAATGTGAAGCGCCCGAGAAAATACCACGGAAAAATTCGAGAGCCCATGGTTGACCAAATGAAATGTAGTTGAGCTTGGCCGCGATTAAAGCCGTTGTCATTAGGCCAATGACCAACACGAATATTCCCAGAAATCTTTTGGTTTTGCTCATGGATGGGAAAAACAGTGCGATCCAGAGACAAGCCGCGGGTAATATGATTATGAACACATGGGCCTTAAACAGAATTAGGGTTAGGATTGGAATAAGGCCTGCCAATACCTGTCGGCTGTTTCTGGTGGATATGCCCTTCCCCACCAAGCTCAGTCCTACTGCGGCTATAGCTTCCGCGTAAAACAGAGCAGCTCCTGTTTGGCCCAGGAAGTGGTAACTGAAATATCCAAGGCCACAACCATACATATATGGATCAGGGAACAGAGTTACCGTGAGGGCACATACCATCCCTTCTCTCTTTCCCCACAATCCGTTTCCCAACACGAATGCTCCCAGTCCAGACAGGATACCACCCAGTGGCAGCCAGAACGCTGTCGAAATGTTGATCGCTGGAATATTGCTTACGGCTCGCAGGACCGAAGGGATCATGTACGAGCCGTAATGATAAAAAGGCGCAGGAATGCCTGACATCATTGCGAATTCTTGTGGGATCCCACGTTTACAACATTCATAAAGGCGTTGAATTATGGAAGCATGAACAAAATGGTCGGACCATGGCAAGAAAACGACGTAATCATGGGTAATAATCTTCTGGATTACGCCGGTCTGACTCCATAAAGACATTGATAACCCAATTATTAACAACAGCCATAGATTGCGCCATCCGCAAGTTTATGGCGCTGAGCGACTCCGGCTCACGGATCAAAAAGCACAAAGGGGCTATATTCCAAATCGCAAACAGTGTGGTAGTCAAAAAGAAATTCGGTGAGAAAAACGCGGCGGTCAAAAGACCGACGCTTGTCAACCAGAAGCCGGTGATTAGACATGACTCCATTGTGATCAGATTGCGGTCTGAGAAGGAGAATGATCTAAAATAGATCAGACCCCAGACGATGCACGAAAACGGCAGCCATATCAGAAAAGCAATACCGCTAAAGTTCGGCCCATACCCGCATATCCCAAGATCTACGATCAAAACCACGCTGAGTATCAAACAGTACGCCGCAGTCATCATTGTTGCCCTGAGCGATATCCAACCCATCATCCCCCCACCCCTCGAAATGACATTTCAGTTTGTTCAGTTCAGCGATTCCTGAATCCAGCCTAACCGATCACGCATGCGGCTTCCAATAGCTTCAGGAGAATATTCCTCAAGCATCTTTTTCTTTGCCAGGGAACCAACTTCTTGCGCAACGTCCGGATTTTCAACAACATAGGTCATTAGTTCGGCAGCGTGATCACAATCCGGTTCCGCCCAACAGCCGGCATTTTTGTAAGGACCATCTTGTAAAGGTATTTCCGTAAGTTCGTATTTGACTGGGAACGAGTTGGAATTATCCATGAATTCCATGTTGCCGGACCAACCGGTGGCAATTACCGGTTTGCCCAAACTCATCGCCTCGGCGATCGGCAAACCAAAACCTTCCGATCTGTGAAGCGAGACGTAACAGTCCACGTTGGACATAAGCGAATTCAATGACGCCCTGTCCATATAACCTTCAATAAGAGTAATTGATTTTATGGCTTGGATCCTATTCTTGATAATCCTGTTTACCTCTGGACGATGAAAAGAGTTGCTTATCTTGACGATTAGGCGAACATCCTGTGATTCCGTTCCGAAGGCTTTGATGAATGCTTCTATTGCGCCGAGAGGATTCTTACGCTCTGGAAAACTAAAAAAATCGACCATATTGAAAAATGTGAAGCAGCCTTCAGGTAAATCCAACATTCAGTTGAGAATCTGGCTTCGACAAGTTCATGTTCATGGAGTGAGGTATCTTCACAACTGGTTTGAGAGACTTCCTGGCTAACACTTCGCGACAAAATTCGGATGCGGTCCAGATTTCATCGTAATGCTCCAAGGATTTCAGGAACTCTGAAGGAAACTCGGTTGTTTCCCACATCCAGTAGCCGATGTTGTAACGATCTGAGAAAAAATGTTGTCCAAGCCCTTTTAGCAACGCCAGGGTCTGGTCGGCATTAACATGCACGAGATTCACGAAATGCTTGGGCGACTTGTCGACATCGGCGCCTACATTTTCAAACTTTCTGGAATTGCAGCCGTCGGTAAAATTGATTGCGCTGATGGAAATTCCAGCGGCTGTGGCGGCGCGGATCGTAGCTCTGGCAGCTTCACCTAAACCCAGTTCAGCGGTAAGGTACCCGATGATGTTTAGCCCATGATCTCTATGGCGTTTTCTCGCATCAACCACTTTATGCTCGGATTTTCCGCCATACGATTTCAAAAGACTTTGGCTTAGCGCTTCCCGTATTCTATGACAGCGATCCAATCCCAGGACCCGTTTAGCGATCCTGTAAGCCCAGCCAACTGCCGGTCTGGCTAACCTACTGCAATGGTGGGCTAATTTCGCATCTGGGCGCTGGTCTTGAATTGCGCCATGATTGGGCTTTGAGAATTGTGCGGCCACGCTCAGTACCCTGTTCACAAGGCCCTGTTTTAAGCTAGACCACCCGGTAGTGGGCTTGGCGAAATTGTCTAGCCCCTCCCTCACAACACGGACAAAGATGTCGTCCAGCCTGTATTCCAAATTTGCATTCTTCAAAAACCATTGGCATAAATCAAAACCGTTATTCTCAGCACAATCGGGAAAGGCAGCCTGCAGGTCCGGTCTGGATTTGTATATGGATTCGCACAGTAAGGTAATCGGGTTTTTCTTCCCGTAAATTTTCTTATTGTAAGTTTTCTGGAACCCAGGGTCTTTAGACATATCAAATGGATCTGAACCAAACATGGCTCGCACTGAACGGTTGGTTCTGTACAACTCACGAACGGCCTTTGGAATTTTGACAGATGAATCGGTAAAGTGATCAAAATTATACGGTTGCCTGGAATAAAATTCCGATCCGTTCTGTTTTAGCCTTTCAAGATAGTTCTTTTTTAGTCTGTCAACGGTTTTGGGTAGGCCTAGCGATTCAAAACGGTCTTCGTGACGGGACAGTATAGACAATCCGTTTAGGCCCAATCCGCTGAAATGGAAAAATATCAGCCGGGAAGATCCTACAAAGTATGCCCCGTTTTGTTCCGTGACCTCACGATGCTTCAGGTTCCAGTAAGCCACATTCATTCCTGGGTCGTGATCCACGTAAACTCCTCGAACAAATGATGGAATAAAATCGCACCATTTCTGATCAACGAATATTCCTTCCTCAAATGCGACTCTACAGTGATCTGATAGCTTTTTCGCCCACCAATCGATAAACTTTGCAACTTCGATCGTAGATCTTGCGGCGAAGAACCCAAGATTGTACGTACCGGCTTTAAGTATATCCAGATCGGCGGGCCGGAATTTATCATCTAGAGGCTCAGTTAGATGAGGCGTAACGACAGCGTCATACAAATCAAGAGCTGCGAATGTTTTTTCCAGAGGGCTATAAACAAATATGTCCGGATCAAGATATACAATTTTCTCGTAGCCCACTGGAAAAAAGATGTTTGATGGCAAAGGGTTTCACAGCGGTATTGAGTTCCATTATCTCGTATTGAAAGCACATTTTTCTTCTGTCAGGAATTGGTATGTCCTTAAAACTGATGACTTCAAATATTTGGGATGCATATTGTTTGGCGTTATAGCCATCATCAGCCAGGACGACAAAAAGATCAGAAACTGAATCCACGTTTCGGATAGATTGCATGAGCGTTTTGGCATAATGAAAGTAGTTGCAGGAAACGATCGTAAAAATGGCCCGCTTTGTCATTTGATTTCCCCCCGATTTTTCTTTTTATAGCTAGGTTTTAATTAGTGGAATGGATCTCGATATCCCCCGTTCGTGAAAAGCATATTCACGACGCAAGTCCAATTACTACATAACTTGAGATGTTGCAATTAAATTCCAACTGGTTAAACTCATTTACTGATTAAAAACATCAGGTGTGACGGTTGCTCAGTAGCTATTGAATGGTAATCGAAACGACAGCCTGCCTGAATTTCGCCAGGTCTTTTTTTATGGTCGGGTTTGATGACTTAATTCGGTTCAGCAGGATAAGGATACGTTCCTCATCAAGACCATGGGCATAGGCGTGCCTGAAAACATGCCGAAAACCCCGGAGTTGATCGAGTATGCTGAAGCTTTTTTCCGAAAGTAAAGCGGGCCTTATTCCTTCTATTCCCAAAACCATGCGTTTCAACAAGGGATGAATGATAACCTGAATCGGAAGTAATGTTATTTTCCCAGAAAGAACATATGATCTTGAACAAATCTTCGTACGCGCAATATAAGTTGTGAAGCCAGTAACCTATGCTTTCAACTACTTCGTCCGGCATGGGATTTTTTGCGTCGGACGGCGTTCTTATTTGAATGATCTTATAAATCCTATCAATTTCCCGTGTCTGATAATCGAATTCTGCCAAGAAGACGGCTATTCTGTTTTCATCAACCATTTTAGCCCCTTTTCTTTAATTCTATCACCAAATCCACATTCTTCGAGGAGGACTACATCAACATCTCGCTCCAGCAATCTGGAAAGTTCGCCAACAAATTCATGATGCTGAAGCGGATCCAGTCCTTCGATCCCTATGTCCACATCTGAATTCTCACGAAACGCTCCATCACGAGTCACTGAACCAAATATAAAAATCCCGTGCCAGAAGTACTTCTCTGACAGGACCCTGAGCGCTTTATCCAGACGTGATAAAAATAAACTTCCTTCACGAGTCACTGAACCAAAAACAAATATCCCGTGCCAGAAATACTTCTCCGACAGGACCCTGAGCGCTTTATCCAGACGCGCAAGAGTGAACTTACGCGTCTTTTCGCGTTCTTCGCTCTTGCGGGCGCAATTCCTTTCCCAGACAGAAAAATCGAATTTTTGTTGATTCATCTTTGCCGAGACCACAACGGAAAATCTATTTGCTTCTTCTCCTTCCGCAATAGCAGGTGTCGCCCATTTCCACCAACCGAAAATATCTATAGTTCAAAGTCTCTATCGATCTGTCACCAAGAGGAACTGATCTGACGTCAGATTGCCAGTGTTCGCCTACGCCTAATCAAACAGATAGCCAAGAGGAGTGGTTTTACCATTCACAAAATACCCAAATAGTCCAGATATCACCTACAAACTCGCTCAAACAAGAAAAACGCCGGACATTTTTCTCTGATTCAAGATCGATACACGAATTGTGATTCTTCAATCCGGTATTCCGGATTGACGTATCTCGTCTGACGCTAATCTTGTCATAATTTGGCCTTCGAGCATATAGTTTAGAATGTTTTGCTATTGAAATCCAATTCTGTATTCTTATGGACGACACTTCACTTTTTAGATATGCTCAATCTTATTATCAATTCTCGAAGCTAATTCTAGGATCCAAATACGTTGAGTTTTTCACTAAAGTCTCTTTGAAATTGTCAGTCGAGACAATTTTTTGCGGCCTATTAACACCCTCTTGTGGTGTTCGACCTTCTGGAGTTGATTGACCGGGGTCTTACAGAATTTCACAACTTTTTACAAAAAATTTGCGCTGGCTGGTTATGTCTATTGAGACACTGAAACAACAAATCGCCATTCTCTTGTTTGTAATTACGTTAACACTGTTTTCCCTGGTTACCCTAAAACCATTGTGGGAAGCGCCTGGATGGCCGGAGAATCATGAAAATGACCATATGGCCAAGCTTACTATCATCTACGCGGAGCATTTTTCCTTCCACGATTTTCTACCCGTTTGGTCTAGCCTAGACAATAATGGCTTCGGTTCACCTAAGCCTTTATATTACCACAAGCTCTTCTATTTAGTCTCGGGCTTGCTGCAAGTCGCTACTGGAGACGTCAAGTTGTCTCTGATTCTGGGAATACTGATTTTCATGGTTATAGGCGCTGCCGGTGTTTATAAGATGGCTAGAGAACTTGAGGTTGGCCGCCTGTTTTCGTTTTTCGGTAGTTTCATGTTTATAACAGCCAATTATACAGTAACTAACTGGTTGATAAGGGGAGCGTTAGCAGAGTTTTCCGCTGCCATGTTAATACCGTGGGCACTGACTTTCTTTCTCAGATCGTTGAAGCGTTCCCACATTCAGATTGGTTTGGCAATAAGCTTAGGGTTAATTTTTCTCGGCCATTCAGTCATCTGCTATTTCCTGATATTGATGTTCACAGTAGTGTTGGTGGTCATGGTAATCTGTAAGGTGACTAGACTGAGGATCCTATCTTTGAGATCTCTTCTAACACCGACTCTGGCGTTTATGGCTGTCACGACTCCATATTTATTGGCCATGGTGGCGTTCTCTGGCAACTACAGTATGGAACGGATTGTTCCGTCCTTTTATCATCCAGTAAATCAGTATCGACCCATGTGGCGCTACTTCTGGAACGACTGGGTATGGGGTAAAACGTGGCAACACCTGACGATGCAGATCGACCTTCCACTATTGTTCATGATTATTCTTGGAGGGATAGGTCTTCCCCTTTACCGGAGCGATGATCCCACCAGAACGGTTAAGGCGCTATGGGGACGTCTAGCGCCATTATTGCCGCTGATAATCTTATTTGCGATGACCATGATACTTCAAGATTGTATATCAGCCCCTTTCTACAAGCATTTTCCCGGAGCCCTTTATCTTCAGTTCCCATGGAGACTTCTAGGACTAATGACGCCTGTCATGGTCATCATGGCCTTGTATCTAGTTGAGAAGTCATTTTCCGGCTCTGTGGCCACCGCCATCACATGTTTTTGCCTTGTCTGGATGGTAGCACTCTGCGGCGCATTTTCCCCGATCCAATATGGCCGATTGACTAGTTTTGGTCCCCCATTCGGCGGTTTGAATTTCAGCTCTTATGGAGAATACGTGCCCAAAGCGGTCACTAGCGGAGTTCCGCCATCATTGGATCAAGTAATTTCAGCGGATCGAGCGTCTGGTTGTTCACTTGAAATTTACAGACCAGAATCAGAGGTGCAGAACATCGTTTATAAGTGTGTGTGCGATCGGCAGGCTCATGTCACACTACCGTTGTTTGCCTCATATTACCACCGAGCATCACTCCTTCAGCAAAACGGTTCAAAGATTGAAATCGGTTTTACAGACAATCCGGACTTTCCGGGCTTATACTCGGTACTTTTACCTCCGGGTAAAAGTGAAGTGCTCGTAGAGATGCCAAACATCCTGACCGTAATTGAAACTTACTTGAACAAACTTTTGTCTGGAAACCAATAATGACCCCTGAACAATTTGAACTCCATGCCACAATCGAGGACACGCACTGGTGGTTTGTGGGTAGACGACGTATAGTCGAAAATGTCGTTGGCGCATACTTATTAGACGAGACACAAAAGACCCTGGTAGATGTAGGATGTGGGACCGGCGGAAACATAGGAGCTTTTCAAAGCAAGTTCAAATGCATAGGCTTAGATATTTCTGAACATGCTATCGATTTTGCCACAAGAAGGTTCCAAAACGTAACTTTTATTTGTGGCGGTCTTGAAAAGCGGATCTATCCGATCATTGAAAAGGCGGACATGTTGTTGCTTCTGGATGTTCTAGAGCATATTGAAAAGGATTCACAGTTTCTAAGAGATATTACGACTCATATGAAGCCAGGGGCACATTTGTTGGTGACAGTTCCTTCGGAAATGTCGCTCTGGAGCCCTCATGACGAATTTCACGGGCATTTTCGCCGTTACACCAAACAAGAATTACTTATTATGTTTCAAACATTGCCTGTCTCAGTCAGACTCCTAAGTTACTACAATAGTTTTCTCTATCCAATAATCAAAGCCATAAGGGTTTTTACGAAGTTGAGAGGCAAACCCTGGGGTCAGGCATGTACAGACTTGTCGGTACCTGCTATTCCAATCAACTTCCTGCTGGCTAAACTCTTTGCCTCGGAAGCAACATGGTTACTCAATCTGGTGGATCAACCGAGCAAAACCATATTTCCTTTTGGTGTTAGTGTCATATCACTCCTTAAGAAGGTGTAGATGGTTGGCGATGACCACGAAATGGTAATAGTGGTACCTTGCTACAACGAGGCAAGTCGTCTTCGCCAGGAAGTCTTTCTACATTTCATCGAAGACAATCAACAACTAAGCATTCTTTTTGTCAACGACGGGAGCAATGACGATACCCGACATATTTTGGGAAATCTCTGTAGCCAGGCGCCGCGCCGATTACATCTGTTCAACCTAGATACAAATCGTGGCAAAGCTGAAGCCGTACCAACTGGTTTTGTTGAGGCATTCAAATGGGCTCCGAATTTCGTTGCCATGTGGGATGCCGACCTTTCTACCCCATTGTCAGCGGTGATCGAATTCCGCGAGTTCATGCGGCACAACGAGACTGTTTTATTGGTAATGGGCTCACGCGTCAAACTCTTAGGTAGAAACATAAAGAGGTCCTGTTCAAGGCATATTCTCGGGCGTCTAGCCGCTACACTCATTTCTTACACTTTAAGCCTTGATGTTTATGATACCCAGTGTGGCGCAAAACTGTTTCGGGTGAACAATCTTACCAAGACAATATTTAAGTACCCTTTTAAGAGTAATTGGATATTCGATGTTGAAGTGATCGCACGATTGATCAAGGAAATTGGTTCAATCCACTTGAACTCTCCTCATCAACTAATTTGTGAAATTCCTTTGCGCGAATGGAGCGAAGTTGGTGGATCAAAGATCAGACCAAGTCATTATGCCAAATCCCTAATTGATCTGATCAGAATCAAAATGATCTATTCATCTAATAACTTGATATTGTGATGCGTCAATTAATGAATAAGCGATTCTCTCAACCTTCCCTCTTTCCTCCAATAGTGTCTATCGGCATTGGATGCATAATATTTTTGTACCGGTTTGGGTTTGACATATTGGATCCCACGAACATCAACTGGTTGATGCAACACGACGATCTTGCTCAACACTATCTAGGTTGGTTGTTTTTCCGAAATGAGCCATGGGGTTTTCCTCTGGGTAAGATCGACGGTTTCATGTACCCAATAGGAACCAACATTGTCCTAACAGATTCAAATGCTCTTCTTAGTATACCTTTGAGATTATTTTCTTTTTTGTTACCTGCTCAGTTTCAGTTTATCGGGATTTGGTTTCTCTCATGCTACTGCCTCCAGGGACTCTTCGGATATCTCTTGACATCAACGATAAGTCGGGATCACCATAATTAAGGTTTTAGGCTCTATTTTCTTCATTCTTAGCCCGGCTCTATTATTCAGATTCGTGAGTGACAGTATATCTTGTCACTGGTTTGTGACTAGCCTCCCTTTACATTTATTTCAGAGACAACTCCGAGACCTCTGATATTAAGATCATTACAGGTTGGTCGATTTTGTTGATACTAAGCGCAATGGTTCATCCTTATATGAACTTCATGGTGCTGGTCCTAGCAATAGCTTTTTCCTTTAGTCATTTTGGCTACTGACATGAGAACAAAACTCAGGTCATTTCTACTTTCCATTATTATATATCCACTGGAGCTACTGTTAATATTTCTAATAATCGGTCCATTGGGGGCGTACCGGCTTAAGTCCTATGGGGAAAATGGTTTTGGGGACTATTCAATGAACCTGAATTCATTCTGGAATCCTATGGGCTTTTCGGCTTTCTTAAAAGCCTTACCCGTGGGCCCCAAACAATACGAAGGGTTCAATTATCTTGGATTAGGCGCAATTCTTTTGCTTTCCATAGCGGCCATCCGGTTCATCATTACCTGCCGGAAAGTGAAATTCGATAGGGAAAAAATTTATTTTTTCATGCCCCTAATTGTCGTCTTAACAGGTTTCTTACTACTCGCAGTCAGTAACAAAATTTCCTACGGGAGTAGTTCTATCACTCTGTTTAGCATTCCGCAGTTCCTTGAAATGCCGTTTGGTGTTTTTCGCGCAAGCGGCCGATTTGGCTGGCCGATATATTATGTCATTCTGTATGCTGGCCTTTACATGTTGGCATCACAAATGACCAGAAAATATACTATATCAATCCTCTCAATTTGTTTAATTGTACAGTTAGCTGACCTAAAACCCTTGCTTTCTCAGAACTTGACTCCAGCCCCGAAACAATTGCAGTCCCACCTTAAAGATCCCTTCTGGGAAAATACATCTTCTGAAGTGAACAAGGTCATAGTGTATCCACCGTTTTTGAAGAATATTATAGATGACAACGATTACAAGTATCTTGCCCTTTACGCTGCAAGGCACGGGATGGCTATTAACACTGGATATGTTGCAAGAACTCAGGACAAACTGATGAGTGAATACCGGAGAGACCTCGAAGATGAGATTTCTCGTGGGCAAACAGATCCCAAAAACCTCTACATACTCCGTGGCTTACCACAGATTTGTGAATTAATGCGCAGTGGCTACAATTGTTATAATATCGATGGGTACAATTTGTGTGTGTCTAAGTCTATCTCTTCAGGATCTTCCAAACCGTTAGGCTGTGCCGAGGTGACACTGGACAATTTCTTAGCTAAATTTGACCAGCGCATAGTCATATTGGCCATTGATCAGCTAGCTTATTCGAGTTTTTCGGAAAAACTTAAAGACTATTTTAAAGAAAGAGGTTCCAAGATTGATCAGCTAAGACCTGGGGATCACTACGTTGGAGCTTTGATCGGTGACAGAGTTTGTGGAGAGGTCGTAGAAAAAGGTGAAAAGTGGTCCGTAACCTTTCATCAAGGTGATTTATGCGGGAAAATGTTAAGAACCGACGTCAGGATCTCGTCCAAGACTCGGTCGGTCACGGCAAGGACCACGATAGAATGTGGAGGTATAGAGTGTGCAAAAAATGATCTTGGTATCAATGCGATAGTTGTAAATGATAGTGGCGCTGTTTTACTTACCAGTTCAAGCGGCGGGCAATTTTCTGATCATGTGTTTCTAGTTGACTCACCAGAAGTCCTTGAAACATTTAGGCGTTTCTTCTAATTCTGCAAAGGAATTCTAAGTCTATCGAGTAATTTGTTCTTTTAAGACGAGGCCCTCTAGTTTGCAGGAAACGAGTACCCTGTTATAGAATCAGCCTTCCCTACCCCCACTTAAAAGGCTCATCCTCAGTAAAATCCGGAATGCCGAAATCCTGCGCCGCGAAGTCCTGAATATAGACATTCTCGAATCCAAGTTCCCAGCACTTATCAACCACCCTATCATATTCGTCCTGACGAATACGCCTGTTTATCTCTCTAAATTTATGAGCCTCATACATCGGCGAATACTGGGCCATCAGGGATATTGCCACATCTGTGGATAGATTAGCCTTTATCCACCGCAAAGTGTCGATAGAGCCCGAAATATCATTAGGCAATACAAGATGCCTGATCAATAAGCCTCTTTGAGCGCTGCCATCGGAATCGAGTTCCAGTTCGCCCACCTGCGAATACATCTCTAAAATGGCAGCCCTGGCATGTTCCACATAATCCGGACAATCCGAATATTTCGATGCGGCGTCATTATCAGCGTATTTCAGGTCAGGTAGGTAAATGTCCACAATCCCGTCGATCAACTTGATGACTTCCAGTGATTCGTAGCCACCACAGTTATAAACAATCGGAAGATTCAGCCCTTGCGATACGCTCAAGCCCAGGGCCTCGATAAATGCGTGAACCTGATGTGTTGGGGAAACAGGCTCGATGTTTGTCGACCCTTCGGACTGAAGGCGAATCATTTCAGAAGCCAGATCAGCGACTGAAATCTCATCGCAGACAAGGCCTCGACTGATCTGATGGTTTTGGCAGAATACACACCGAAGATTGCAGTGCGCAAAAAAGATGGTCCCTGCCCCACCGTTTCCAACTAGAGGAGGCTCTTCTCCGAAATGCTTGACTATACCACTCACAGATGGGAGCCACCCAGCTCCGCAATAGCCCCTTTCCCCGGAAGTGCGGTCTACTCCACATTCCCGTGGACAAAGGTGACAGGAAGCGGCAATTTTCCTTAGCTCCGCAGCGATGAGCCAAAAATTCTTCGGATGATTTATTGTTCAGCAATTGACTCCTATAGTGTCAGTTAAATTCCCCTGTTGATTTATTTTAACAGAAACCAGGTTCCATAACACTAGACTTCTCATCCTGCGCTTTTGGAATCCCAACATTTGCCTATTTGAAACGGTTCTGTTAAGAATTTGAAGATTGAGGACCATAAAAACCGCAATCACGACTGTGCGGCGCTAATAATACACAATTAGCCGGTAGAGGAATTTTTAATGAAGCTATCCAGATTCTTGGTTCCGACCCTTAAAGAAGATCCTGCTGACGCTGAAGTTATAAGCCATAAACTAATGATAAGAGCCGGCATGATCCGAAAATTAACAGCCGGAATATATTCATATTTGCCTCTTGGTTATCGCTCATTGCGCAAAGTCGAGCAGATCGTTAGGGAAGAAATGGATGCGGCCGGCGCGCAAGAAGTCTTTCTACCAGTTGTGCAACCATCGGAACTCTGGAAAGAATCAGGTCGCTGGGAAATCTATGGCAAAGAGCTGCTCAGATTCAAGGACAGGCATGACCGGGAATGTTGCCTTGGCCCGACCCACGAGGAAGTTATTACCGATCTTGTTAGACGTGAGGTTCGTTCTTACAGGGACCTGCCATTGAATTTGTATCAGATTCAAACCAAGTTTCGCGATGAAATAAGGCCTCGTTTCGGATTGATGCGTGGCCGCGAATTCATGATGAAAGATGGCTATTCCTTTGACGCGACTGAAGAGGGAGCGGAACAGACCTATCTTCAAATGCGAGACGCATATGTTAAAATTTTCCAAAGATGCGGTCTGGAATTTAGAGCCGTTGAGGCTGACTCGGGCCCGATCGGTGGCAGTTTCTCGCATGAGTTCATGGTTCTCGCTACCACGGGTGAAGACACTATAGTGTCATGTGATTCATGTGACTATGCAGCGAATCTTGAAAAAGCCGAAATTAGATCTCTACCTGCATCAATTGAATCTACTTCAGGAGAGCTTGAAAAAGTAAATACACCTGGCGTCAAGACGGTCGAGGAAGTCGCCGCTTTTCTTAAAATTGCTCCTGAAAACATTATCAAGACTCTTATTTTAAGAACCGAGAAAGGTCCTGTTGCCGTCCTGTTAAGGGGTGATCATGAACTTAACGAAGTCAAGGTAAAGAATTTCCTCAATGTTTCTGAGATTGAAATGGCCGGCGCTGACTTGATCCGGGAGGTTACGGGTGGCCCTGTAGGATTTTCAGGTCCACTTGGATTAAAAAATACGACGATTTTGGCCGATAACGCCATATTTTCCATAGACGCCGCAGTGATAGGCGCAAACGAGATCGACACCCATCTGATCAATGTAGATCCCAGAAAGAGTTTCAGGGTAGACGAAGCAGGAGATTTCCGGTCCGCAACAGAAGGTGACTTGTGTCCCCGGTGTGAAGGAACATTACGATTAAGCAAAGGAATAGAGGTCGGTCACATTTTCAAGCTTGGGGTCAAATACTCAAAAGCCATGAACGCGTCGTTTCTGGATCCGGAAGGCAAAGATACGTTAATGATAATGGGATGTTACGGGATCGGAGTAAGTAGAGTTCTTGCCGCTGCAATCGAACAGAATCACGACAATGACGGTATCATTTTTCCACCACCGTTGGCGCCTTTCACAGCAATAATCACCACAATAGGGTCAAAATCGGAGGAGATAAATAACGCTGCTCTCAATGTGTATGAAAGCCTGTGGGCCAACAATATAGACACTCTGTGGGATGATAGAGACGAACGGCCAGGGGTTAAATTCAAAGACGCTGACCTGCTTGGAATACCATTAAGGATAACCATTGGCCAAAAAGCATTGTCCCAAGGCGGCATTGAACTCAAGAATCGCAAGACAAAAGAGACCAGATTGATTAAGCCGGATGACCTTATCTCGGCCATTAAGGCAGAGATTCATTCGTGGGCCTGAACTCGCTGGATAAGTAAGACAGACGGTTATTACCTGCCGTAGTAGCCATAATATGGGTTGCCCGAATAGGCGCCACCATATTGCTGAGCAGGCGCAGGGTAACCATAAGAATAAGCCTGATTTTGTCCATCTCCCCCGTACCCGTAAGCGCCATAAGGATAGTAGGAATATCCGTAAGGATTGTATTGGGGCGGAGCGGGCGACGGGGACCACTGTTCCGGATATTGATTCATGGGGGCTGACCATTTGACTGGATCTTGAGCCATGACCCCACCCACAGCGAAAACCAAACAAAACAAGGTTAGGAATGCAATCATCAGACTTTCTCTCATATGTGTCTCCTACTAAACAGTGTCCAAAACTTTCAGTATCGTAGCTTCGTAATCCAACTTGTTTGACATTAACGCCTCATATAATTTTAAATGTACCGGGCTCAAAGGTCAAACACCGTATGGGATTATCGAAGATCGGATTGTCGAAAACATACTAGCAGAAAAACCCTGGGAAATTTGTCATGCCTCCAAGACCCAAGAATCCAAAAATCTCGAAAAACAGTCAAAAGAAAACATCTAAACAAGAATTCAATAACCCGGCCCGAGATTTCGCCAGAAAATTTGAAAAAACCTCTCGGCGGTTGGCTGAAAAATGTCCTTTTCGGTTTGGTTGTCTGTTTCCTTGCGCTTGGATTCATAGAGTTTGGGTTGAGGTTGTTTTGGACCCCTGACGTGAAAATCGATGACCCTTTTGTCGGATTTTCCTCGATACACCCTCTTTTCAAAATTAAAGACGGTGTCGCTTCTGTTTCCCCCATTCGCCTAAAGTATTTCAACGATGTTTCATTCCCGGTTGAAAAACCGCCAGACTCGTTGCGCGTGTTTTCTTTCGGCGAATCCACAACATATGGCCATCCCTTTGACGGCCGAACTTCATATTCGCGATGGCTCGAAGATATTCTGACAGCGTCCTGCCCGACAAAGAAAGTTCAAGTTATCAATGCCGGTGGGATTTCCTACGCTTCTTACAGAATTGTGAATCTAGTACAGGAAAGTCTTCAATACAATCCCGACCTCGTAATAATGTATGTCGGGCACAATGAGTTCCTTGAAAGACGCAGTTACGCAGGCATGTTTGAGCAGGGACCGTTACTGATCTCGCTACGATCCTACATGGAGAATCTCAGGATTTACAGGGCGTTGGAAACCATCCTCGTACCGATAATAGACAGGGCAAAGACTGCTGACAAAAAGACGAATCAAAAAGATCATTCCCCAAATAGCAATGCAGATAAGACGCTACTCAATGATGAAGCTACCACAATTCTAGATAAGAGCGCTGGGCTGGACTTGTACTATCGTGATGAACAATTTGCTCGCGGTGTAATAAAGCATTACGCTTATAACCTGAGAGAAATGATCTCCCTGTGCAAACAGGCCCACGTTCCAATAATTCTTGTGGAAACTCCCTCCAATCTCAAAGATTTTTCTCCTTTCAAGTCACAACACGATTCCAGACTGACTCTGACGCAACAAAAAGAGATAGACCGAAAACTTGAAGACGCCAGAGCGTTGCTTGCAAGTGGAGATTTCAAGAAGGCCGTTGATGAAACAAATGAAATAGAGCGTGTTGATCCACTATACGCGCTGACCTATTTCCTGAAGGGCAAAGCCCTGGAAGCAGAAACGCTTTACCCGGAAGCTCGTCGCAATTTTGTAAAGGCGAAAGACCTCGACGTTTGCCCACTTAGGGCAACATCATCGATAATCGATCAAATTGACAACATCGCTGCCGAACAACAAACGCCATTGATCAAATTTTGCAGTTTCGTTGATTCCTATGCCAAAGAGCATGGAAGTAAATCAGGCATCCCAGGGGATGAAAGTTTCCTGGATCATGTTCATCCAACTATTGAGTTGCACCAGGCTCTAGCTGAGCTTTTATATGAAAAAATTCAGTCTATGGGACTGATAAGCGGGTGCAAAACACTGAACAAGACAGAAATCCAATCAGTTTTGGACCAGGGGTTCAAGTCCCTGGATTCGTCGATTTATGCGCTTAGAGACCTCAATCTGGCAAAAACCCTACGCTGGGCAGGCAAGAAGGAGGAAGCAAAGAGAGCGCTTCTACGAATAGCCGGCTCGGAAACCGACAACCCTGAAGTTCACAAAATGCTTGGCTCATTCGCTCTAGAAGCCCATCAATATGGAGAAGCGGTAAATGAATATCGCGAGGCCGTGAAACTCGCTGGTGGCGATCCGGAATTGAAACTATCTCTGGCCATCGCTCTTTATAAGGGAGGAAATCGGAAGGAAGCGCAGGACACTTACGAACAAATTCTGAATTCCGGTAATGATTTTCCGGAAGTATACGCCAATCTCTCCATGTTGTGGCTCGAAACTGGTCGAATTGATGAATCCGGGAAACTCATAGAGAAAGGCATTGAAAAATTTCCTGGGTCCTCAGCGCTCTATTCGCCTTACGCCCTAAACCTGGCAATATCCGGTAAACTGGACGAGGCCATCAAGTGGATGCTCAAGGCGGTGGCATCGGAACCCGGAGATCCATCTCACTACTACAACCTTGCCGGGATGTACGCTCTGAACAACCAGAATGCAAAAGCGTTTAAATCTCTAAATATGGCGATAGATAGAGGCTATAGAAACCTGGATAAGCTTTCCTCGGACCCGGTATTCAAAAATCTACGCGATCAAAGCGAATTTCAACAGATCAAGTCCCGATTGGAGTAATTTTATAGCGCATTGAGCAGCCCCTAATAATTGGTTCGACAATTCATGCTAGTGAACTTGAAAGTTTAACAACGAGTGTTTATTAGCCCTGCTTGGCAGAGAAATTTGACAAATATTTTGCTGCCTAGACGGTAGAACCCAATTCAGCTCGATAAACTTGTTGCCCCATTTACTTTTGTTGTGGTAGAAATTTCAATAATAACTCTGCTTTCGACACACCATACCAGCCGAGCGAGTTTTCCAGGAAAAAATTTCCGCGAAATAGAAGTCCGAGGAGGTCAATTTCATGTTTGAAATTCTTGAAAAAGAACGCATAGGCCCGGGCGTGAATCGGGCGGTAATCTCGGCCCCCGAAATTGCAGCGGCCCATCGACCGGGTCAGTTCATCATATTGCGCACCCACAAGGATGGAGAGAGAATTCCCCTTACAGTTGCGGATAAGGATACGGAAAAGGGCACTATTACTCTTGTCTGGCAAGAAGTGGGCGCAACCACCTATTTCATGAGCACTATGTGTATAGGCGAAAAATTTCAGGACATTTGTGGTCCCTTGGGAAAACCCACACACATCGAAAATTTCGGCACAGTTGTCGGAGTTGGCGGTGGCATAGGCGTGGCCCCTCTTTATCCGATCACCAAAGGTTTGCATGACGCCGGAAATCATATGGTAAGCATCATCGGCGCCCGTACCGAAGGCCTGCTGATTATGACCGAGGACATAAGGAAGGTTAGTGACGAACTAATTATTTCAACCGATGATGGTTCATTTGGCGTCCACGGATTTGTCACTCAGGTTCTGCAAGGTCTTATCGACAAAGGAACCAAAATTGATCTCGTCGTGGCGATCGGACCAGTGCCAATGATGAAAGCTGTTTGTAATGTTACCAGGAAAACCAGCCTCCCCACGGTAGTTAGCTTGAATCCTATCATGGTTGATGGCACGGGCATGTGTGGAGCATGTAGAGTCGAGGTTGCCGGTAAAACGCTGTTCGGGTGCGTTGACGGCCCCGAGTTTGATGGCCTTCAGGTAGACTTTGACTTGCTGATGAAACGGCTTGCCATGTACAAAGGGCCTGAGCTAATAGCCCTCAACAACTTCCGCGAGACACCACGCGGTTGCCAGTGTACTTTCCCTGGAGGCGCATAATGAGCGATCTAGAACCCAAACCCACAAAAAAGCCGAAGATTCCTCGTCAGAAGATGCCTGAGCAGGATCCGCTTCAGCGAGCCCATAATTTTTATGAAGTGGCTTTAGGATATGAAAACGACCTCGCATTGTTGGAAGCAAGCCGCTGCCTTCAATGCAAGAAACCGTCGTGCATGAAGGGATGTCCCGTTGAAGTTGACATCCCTGATTTTGTCCAACTCGTGAAAAATGGCGACCTTATGGGCGCCGCATGGAAAATCAAAGAAAAAAACAGTTTGCCAAGAATAGCAGGAAGGGTTTGTCCTCAGGAAAGTCAGTGCGAATCAAAGTGCGTCGTAGGAGCTAAAGGCAAGGGTGAACCTTGCGCTATTGGAAGGCTGGAAAGATACGTTGCAGATTACGCCGCTACTCATGATGATGGGAAAAGACCGGAACTTCCTAAACCAACGGGTCTGAAGGTCGGCGTGGTCGGTTCCGGTCCGGCCGGATTGACTCTGGCCGGCGCTTTGATCAAAAAGGGCGTAGGCGTAACTGTTTTTGAGGCTTTGCACGAACTTGGTGGCGTTCTCGTTTACGGTATCCCTGAGTTTCGACTTCCAAAAGCAATCGTCCGTTCTGAGGTCGATGAGCTTAGAAAGTTGGGCGTAGAATTTAAAACCAACTGGGTGATCGGTAGAATAGAAACAGTTGATGATCTTCTCGAAAAGCGTAAATACGATGGTGTATTTATCGGATCCGGAGCAGGCGCTCCTCTGTTCCTGAAGATACCGGGTGAGAACCTGAACGGAGTCTACTCAGCCAATGAGTTTTTAACCCGCGCTAATCTTATGAAAGCTTACATGTTCCCTCAAGCCGACACACCGGTGGCAAAAGGTCGCCGAGTTGTGGTTTTCGGAGGGGGCAATGTGGCGATGGATTCGGCTCGTACTGCTTTACGCCTCGGCGCCGAGGAAGTTAGCATCGTTTATCGGCGAACAATGGATGAATTGCCAGCCAGAACCGAAGAAGTGCATCACGCGATAGAAGAGGGAGTGAAGTTCCAGCTATTGAACTCGCCAACGGAAATCATTGGAAACGACGCTGGCTGGGCAATAGGAGTAAACCTGCAAAGGATGCAGCTCGGGGAACCGGACGCTTCTGGACGTAGACGTCCTGTGGCTATTCCAGGGGATACTGCTCAGATAGAGTGTGACACTATTATTGTCGCCATAGGAAACGGAGCGAATCCATTGGTTCCAACAAGCACCAAAAACCTGGAAACAAACAAATGGGGAAATATAGTCGCTGATCTGGAAACCGGCACGACTTCTCGTGATAGAGTTTGGGCCGGTGGTGACATTGTTACAGGAGCAGCGACAGTTATTCTCGCTATGGGCGCCGGTCGCAAGGCTGCTTTATCAATGCTGAACACTTTTGGAATCAGTTGATTGGAGCAATCCAGTTGATGGTCCCTGTTAATTCCGGGGCGGTTCTTAGGCGTTGTCAGATAAGAGCCGCTCCGCTCTCTATGTCATAGTAATAGTTTCATGGACTACAATTTATTGATTAAAGCCGGTTTTATGGGATTTGCCGCCTCAACCGGGGCGATCTGCATTGTCTTCCTCGTAACCGGAAGTCTGTTGAAAATCACCAGGAGAAAATTCAGCAGCGTTTATTTGCTGGCAGGGGTCGTATCCTTTATCACCGTCTATCTGCTACTTCATTTCAAGATAAGACCTTCTGAAATGGAGAACCCTCAATTTTTTTTGACTGGGGTAGTTGGAGGATGGCTGGCAAGTATTCTGTTCGGGGTGACACAATTCAAAAATTTTCTTAGAAGTTTCCTTCAGCCTTGAGAAATATGGCTTCCATCACATACAATCTCTTATCCTTAGTCTTCATTAGGCTTTGATTGCTTCCTTGGCGACTATTCAATCCTCCAGTATATAAAGACCATTCAGGTTTCGAAATTCTTCACCACAGTCAAGTCCGTAACCAACAATAAAACCGTCTTCCACCTGAAAACCACAGTAATCCAGTTCAACAAATTTCTCTCTTCTGGCTTTCTTATCTATTAATGCTGCTGTTTTCAGAGAATTCGGGTTTCGGCTCTTCAGATATTCGCCGTATTGATGGAGAGTCAAGCCGGTATCAACTATATCATCTACAAGGATCACATCTTTGCCTTCTACGGGTAGACTGACATCCATTATTATTTTTAAGTCTCCACTGGTGACTGTTTGATCTCCATATGACGAGATCCTTACAAAATCCACGTGACACGGTAGATTTATGTTTCTGGCAAGGTCCGCCATAAAAACAAACGCCCCTTTAAGTATTCCCACCAGCAGGATTGGTCTGTCTCCATAATCGAGGGATATTTGTTTACCCAGTTCCTTTACCCGCTCATCGATTTTCTTGTGACTAAATAATTCTTTCCTGGTCCTGGTGTTCATAAAGAAAGCTCCAAAATTAATGTAGTCCGTTTGAAATAGTTCAATTGCCTGTTCCGCTTACCCTTACCAACGACTCTTAGCTCCAAACCCAAGCGAATCCGTCAAACCCTCTTTGAATAAGAAATAACCTCGCGCCGCTATCATTGCCCCATTGTCTGTGCACAAACGCGCCTGAGGTATTACAACGTCAACCCCCTTTTTAATACCCTCCGCTGTGATCCCTTCTCTTAACGCCGAATTAGCGGCTACACCACCGCACACAACAACCCGAGGTATTTTAAGTGTCTCCGCAGCCGTAAAGAGCTTTCCGACCAGCGTGTCTATCACCGCTTCCTGAAAAGCTGCGGCTATCTTGCGAATCATGTCAAGATCGTTGGTTGACGGGTTCGAAGGCGCAATATTGTGGAAACTCCCATGGACAGCAGTATCCAAGCAAGTTGCAAAAGTATTTTGGGCATGCCTCAGCACGGCAGTTTTCAATCCCGAGAAAGAAAAATCCATATTTCCCGGCTCCATTAGGGCTCTAGGAAATCGAAGCCCGTTTGTGCAAACGCCTTCAGCCAGCTTCTCAATGACTGGTCCACCTGGATATCCCAACCCTAATAGTTTGGCGACCTTGTCATAGGCTTCACCGGCAGCGTCATCGCGAGTCTTTCCTATGATTCGGATATCAAGCGGCGTCCGTACTTCGAACAAGCTCGTGTGGCCACCGGAAACAACCAATCCTATAAAAGGGAAACCAGGTCGATTGTGTTCAAGCCAAGCGGCAAACAGGTGGCCATGGAGATGATTCACCCCGCATATCGGTTTCCCGAGCGCCAGCGCCAAACCTTTGGCGGCGCCTATTCCTACCAGTAAAGAGCCTATCAGGCCAGGTCCTCTTGTTACTGCTATTGCGTCGACATCGTTCAAGTCCAGTGACGCATCGTTTAGAGCCTGTGAAATTACAACCGAGATAGCCTCGATATGTTTTCTCGACGCGAGTTCTGGGACCACCCCTCCAAATTCCTTGTGAATGTCTATCTGAGAAACTACGACATCAGCAAGAATGTTAGTTCCATCGGCCACAATCGCTGCAGCGGTTTCATCACAGGATGTCTCAATACCCAATACAATCGTTTGAGAACTTTGGAGACTCATGCGCAATTTTTTGTTACCCAACGTTCCACATCAGACCACCCATGAAAACGAGCTGTGACCGGGGCTTCACAGCGTTTGTTCCAAGGTTGTATCATTAATCCGACGCCCACTCCTTCAGAAAGATAATCCCGCAAGTGTAATTCGTCGTCTTCGATGATAAATTTGGCGCCCGTTTCTTTCAAATAGACGCGTTTGTCACGCGAACCGCCTGTTACAATCATTTCCGGGGTCGTGGCGTTCCATGGCAACGCTTCAAGTTGACGTCTTGCGCTTTCCAGGTCAGACCTTCCGGTTATGAACAAGAGTGGCGATCCGGTTAATTCATATACCATCTCAAGAGTCCGGACGGCTCCTTCGTATGAATCAATGCTTTCCATTGAATACATGCTGTCCACGGCTTCCAGTAACTGTTTAGGATTGAGGCCAAGTGGCTCAAGATCCCAAGTTAAAAGATCTGCAGGTGATATATTTTTACCGGTTGCTTCGTTAAGATGACCCAGAATCATGTCTATTGACTTTAACACGACACCATCAACGTCAAAAGCAATTCTCATCTGTTGGACCTCGACCAAGTTCAGAATCAGTGTTCTTAAATTTAATTCCTTTGTTGAATTAATCCTAAAAGCCTTATACTAAATATTTGGTTCTAAATCACTGGGTTACAACTTTCCACGATCATTGAAGCTATTAACGGGAGAAAGACCGACCTTGAATCCGAATATTCTCTTGCGTTCGATCATAGGATTGCTCTCGGTCATAGTTTTCGGGACTATAGGCTATATGTGGATTGAGCATTGGTCCGTCATAGATGGGTTGTATATGACGGTAATCACCATATCGTCTATAGGATACGGCGAAGTCCACAAGCTTAGCGACACAGGACGTGTTTTCACTATGGGGCTGATCTTTGTCGGCTTTGGAGTGGTCGGTTATGTCTTGGTCGCCGCAAGCAGGTTGATAATTGAAGGCGAAGTACAAAAAAATACTAACTAGGCGACGTTTCATGAAAGCAATAGAAAAAATTAAAGACCATTTTATTATATGTGGGTTTGGTCGTATGGGAGCGTTTGTGTGTCAACAGTTCCATGCGAGAGGAATCCCATTTGTTGTCGTAGAAAATGATCAGGACACACAATTGAGGATCATGGAAGCAGGTTATTTCCTGTCCCCCGGAGACGCCACTCAAGAGAGTGTGCTCCAGGGAGCAAACATAAAAACAGCCCGGGGACTGGTCTCGGTACTGAATTCCGATGCTGCGAACGTTTACGTTGTACTGACTGCGAGAGAATTGAATTCGAATTTGGAAATTATCGCTCGCGCCGGCGAAGAAAGCGCGCAAAAAAAGCTGATGAGAGCTGGAGCAAATCGCGTAATTAGTCCGTATCAGGTTGGTGGCATGAGAATGGTCATGGCCATACTAAAACCCGAAGTAATGAACTTTCTTGAAGTAGCGATGGATTATCGCGACCTCAACATAGAAATAGAGGAAATTAAGGTCTTAGAGGGCTCGGAGTACGTCGGAAAGGGGTTAATTGACACGGACATAAGGAAAGACCTAAATCTGATTGTTATCGCAGTAAAAAAGCCTAACGGTAAAATGGTCTTTAATCCTGGTCCGCGAACGGAAATTGAAGAGGGTGACACATTGATTGCGATGGGTGAGAAAAAAAGCCTGGAGATCCTTATGAAAAAATCCCGCTTACCAAGCTCATGAGAAATGTGATATAATTAGAACATGAGTGCAAAGTCATTAACAAAAACGTTGCTATTTTTTGTGGCCTTAGTCCTGTTCGTTGTCGTTGGACCTCAGGAAGCGTCGGCCTATGATATCAGAGGCGTATGGGAGGGAAACGCAAAGGGTTCTATCTTCGGCGCTAAAGGGTCAGTTACGATTACATCTCAACGGGGTGAGGAAATCGAGGGTGTTATCGAAGGTGGAAATATTTTTGGGCGCGCTAAATTCAAAATTAACGGAAAAATTCAGGGAAATTTCATTTTTGGCGCCTTAGACGGAAACTCATTTCAGGGATACATTTATCCGGATTGGTCCATCCGAGGTGTTTTCAAGGGCATCGACGGAGACACTTACCAGGTTTTTCTCAAGCGACCATATGACTATTGGGGGATGCCTCAGGAGGGTTGGCCATACAACTAAAATATTGAGCCCACCTGCGCTGTGGTAAGGTTGTGATAGCTACGACATTACACGGATTGATCATTGATATTGACCGCAAACGCTCTGATGTCTCTCGATATAATGAACTCAGACTGGGGATAGTTGAATCCATTCGTCTGCCAAAATCATCATGGGAAGCTGTATCAATTGATGTTGGTTACGTTCACTTTACCGACATCAAAAGCCATATAGGCGCCATAAATAGCTATGATTTTTTCATTCTCAGTCCACAAGGATCTCCGTGGAGTTCGTACAGGGGCGCGGAAGTGGAATGTCTTCACTTTCTGGCGCATCTGGCGCGCGAACTCATTGTCTGCAAGCGCGCCGCTTTCCTGGGGATCTGCGGTGGCCATCAATTCTTGGGAATGGCGTTCGGCGGAGAAGTAGGTTTCATAGATAACAAGTTAAGGGGCTTTCGGGCCGAAAAGTATCCTTCGGATTGCCTTGCGGAACGTGATAGCGTCATCATAACGACGATTCGGAACGACCCTATTTTTGATGGGTTACCACCACATCCTGCCGAATTGTCCGTAATGGAAAATCATGTTGAAGAAATAAAGACTGTTCCTCCAGGTTTTGTAAACCTTGCGTCGAGTGGACTGTCAAAGATACAGATAATGAGATTTCCAGGAAGAATTGTTTACGGGATGGCTTTTCATCCCGAACGCGGCTGGGGTCTCGATGACCAGAAAGAGGAAAACTCAGCTTCGCATGGTAGAATCATGCTGGCAAATTTTGTAAAGATGGTTTGCAGAGCGAAAGGCGTTTTATAATAGAATTACGCTATATATTGTTCTTTGCTGTCTACTTACATAATTTGAATAAGGAAGGCCATCAGATGGAAGAACTCGAGAAAATCGCTATAAGACTCAAGCATTGGGCGGGACACAACCTTGAACACGCAAAAGCATACGAAGAGGTGGCGGAAAAGTTGACTAATTTAGGGTTGGGTGACGCGTCCGGCGACATACGTCAGGCTATAGAATTGAATGCGAAAGCCAACGAAAAATTCGCCTCCGCTTTAGCCCTGATAGAGTCCAGAGTTGGCCAGGTTTCAGGGTGTTGTAAAGATCATGAGTCCAGCCACTGTTGTTCGGATCATGACCATGGTCATCACTCACACTGAGATCCAAGAAGGGAGAGTCTTCGAAGAATTCCCTATTGTTTTTGCTATTAAGTGAATCTTTTACGTTGATAATTTATTAATTTCGGCGTCTTTTTTTACTGAAGTGTTTCAGGTTTTGCGCCTGAAGGAGGGATAAATGGAAGCCAGAACTTTTGAAATGGAGTTTGCAAAATTTATCCAGCGGTTTCACCAGGATATCAGAGACGCTTTTATAGATGACGCATTTCACAAACGGGAAATACTGTCGCACTATCAACTCGCGAGAGAAATGCTTCAGGAACTGGCCGATACCGTGCTCGCAGAATTCACCACGAACATAGATAAGAAAACACCGGTAGAGACAATAGCGGACAGATACGTTCAGTTAGGCATAAGATGCTGTGAAGACGGCTTGAGCTATTCTGAGATGGTGAGAGTCTTTATTCTACTAAAACGTCATACATGGCTTTTTTTTCAGGAAAGCAATTTTGCTGGACAGCCTTTTGACGTCAGATCCATCGTGGCCTTGAATAACAGGACAGCATTATTTTTTGACCGCGCCATTTACTATTTTTTGGTGGGATTTGAGCAGACACAATCGGAAATTAAGACCGAACTCGATGACATGTATAATGTCTTCGTCGATAGGCTATATCGGGACCTGAAAAATCGTCTCCAACCTCAATCCTGAACCGGACCACTCGCTACATTCTCTGTTAGGGATTAGCGATGAAAAAGGGTAGCTCGCCGCTACCCTTTTTCAATCTACTTGGAGGAGGACCCCGCGGGAAGGATTGAAATCATTTACTGCACTACTTGAACGGTGTACCCGAATTTTTCGCCGTTCTCCACTCGATAGTCAACTTTAACTTTTTCACCCACTGCCGGCCTTCTGAAGGGTATAAACTTTGTCTTCAGACCGACTTTGATATTGACTACTTCGGCAGATTCACCATCTTCAGAGCTTCTTACCGACAGGCTTTTTGGAGAGGATGCGACCACTTCGCCTAAGAGTGTCTTGGCGGTTTTTTCTTCCTTTACTGGTTCCTCTTTGATTTCTTCTTTTACTTCCGGCTTGACTTTTTCAGGGGGCGTAGTCTTGGTTATCACCTTGTGTTCCCCTGTAGGAGCCGGCTTTTTTGTAACCGGTTTTTTCGACGGAGCTGGTCCTGAAGGCTCGGTTCTTGTCGCTCCCTGCGGAGGAGCAACAGCCGAGGACTGTTTTGGAGCAGGCTCCTTTTTTCCTGGGGACCAGTTTCGGTCATATACGTGGGCCGGCGGCTTTGTTGAACAAACCGGTTGGGGAGGACCACACGAATCAGTTGTCGGGCCTGCTTCTTCTCCCACGCTGCGGCAAACAGTTCCCGAAGGTGGGGCTGGAGGATAACATTGAGCCGTAGCCGGCGCAGGCGAGAGACTTACTACTTTTGTGGCTTTCATATACCCGTCTTCGAGTATGAAATCCACCGCCACAATTTCGCCGAGGCACGGCCGGCGGTTAGGCACGTATTTAGTGCGCCAGCCAACGTTGACTTCTGCGCATTGACCATTGGACTTGACCGTCATCGATCTCCATCCGTTGTCTACTACCGTGCCTTTGAAGGTGCAAATGCGGTATGCGTCGGCAGAAACCGCTGCCATGAAAACAATGGCCATCGTTAAGGAAATAATGGCCGCAAAATTAATAACAGATGTCTTCCCGGACATAGGGAACCTCCTCACTCGGGGGCGTAAGGATTTTCGCGCTGAATTTTCTGGATGGCGGCGAAAAAACCGTTACCAGCATCCATATGCTGAAATTAGCCCTTGTAATAGTAGGTTATTGCTAAAATGTCAAGTAATTTAAAGCTATCAATCATATTTCCTTGAATTAAGCTAGATTTATCTCATAACAATTCATTAGCGCACGGCATTGTCATTGTTTTGTTGTTATGCTATGTATTTAGAATCCTCTGTGGAGGCCCGATATATGGGTGTTTGCCGTGACGCCTCTGAATGCGAAATAGAATTTGTCAAAGAGATGGCCGAAGGGCTCGGTAGTTCGGGGATTATCCTGGACAACCTTTTGGAAAAGGCCCGCATGGCTAAGATGATAGCCTTAGACCTTATTGAGAAATACCAGGCTTCTTCGACGAACGCGTCTGATACCCTCGCAGCGATTACCAACAAGCGCATCAAAGAGTATAACTCTTTAGTGGACAAAGCTGAAGACGCTTTGAGATGGCTCCTAATCCAGCGAGAAGCTTGCGGTTTCAGAACACACAAGAACGTTAACCAGCACTACCCTATCCCTCCCAGGCTGCCCCTTATAAGAACATGACCAATGTGTCACATTTAAAAGCCATTCTAATATTAGTAGCCTGCCTGGCCTTCATAGCGGGCACGGTAGGCTCGGCGCCAGCCCAGAAATCATCAAAGGCGGCGCCAGATATTGACAAGACGGTTGTTGTCACTGTGTTCACATCCTCAGAGTGTCCCTTCTGCGAAAACGTCAAAGAGCTTGTGGATGACCTCAAGTCAACACTTCCAATAAAAATTGAAATGTTCGATATAAACCAACCTGCCGATTATGATCTGTTTTCCAAAATCGAGGCGACCCACAAAGGGGAAAGATTCGCAGTACCCCTCATTATAGTCGGTGACACGGTGTTAATGGGTCAATCCCAGATTTTCAGCAAACTTGAGGACACCATAAGAAAAGCTGAGATTAATGGAACTTCCAAGATCGGTACAAAGCCCAACCATAAAAAGATTGCCGCTGATGAGGCGCCGTCAGGTCACGCCGCTCAATCTAATAAGCGTCAATTAGAATCTAACAAAATGACGATAATAAATGATGACACAAAAACTGATCCCGCCCTGTCTAATTAGATAAATTACATTCAACCAAAACCGAACACTTGACTATATACGATTATATGAATATATTCTTGACATTCAAATCGTGAAGGGGTGCAACATGTTTTCAATAGATGAAGAATCAAAAAAATTTCTAAAAGACAAATTGGAGCCTAATCAATATCTCAGGATTTTCTTTGGCGGTTATGGTTGAGGCGGACCCAGTATGGGTTTGGCTCTGGATGAGCCTAAAGAGGGCGACGAACATTACACCGTAAACGAATTGCCTGTCGTCGTGGATCCTTTCGCGATGAAAATGATTAAGGACTCCGGTGGGTTGAACATAAAAAACAGTATGTTCGGTCCTACGGCTGAACTGGCTGGCACGGGGTGTGGAACAGGTTGTAGCTGCAGCTAGTGGGGTTTAAAGATGCCAATTTTTGAATTTGTTTGTGAAGATTGTGGCCGGCAGTTTGAACGAATTTTCTTTATATCCGAGTGTGATGATCCCGCGCCTTGCCCGTCATGTGGTGGTGAACGAACAAAAAAGAGTTTTTCCGTTTTTTCTCACACAGGAATTGAGAAAAGCTTGAGTTCTTCTTGTGGATCTTCTGGATCCAAGGGCTTTTCTTGAGGATAGAAACCAAACGCCGTGAGCGTTATCTCTGAAATAATAGGGACCCTTAAGGTCCCTATTATTTGTTATGCGGTTTTTAATCCCATTTCCGTCTATCTTCTATAATCTTTTGTTCATCGGTCAATGTTCCGCTTTCAAGAATGCAAACGGAACCTTTGAGTTTTAATGAATCGCGAATCGTTGCTTCCACTTTTGACAGAAATCCCTCCGCTACGGCTCCTTTGAGTTCCACCTCAAGCTTCATTATGTCTTGATCACCTGGTCTTTCTACGACAAGACGCGCTTTGGCGATTTCCGGATGGGTTTCCACAACCTTCTGCACCTGTGAGGGATGAACAAACATGCCCTTGACTTTGGTAACCTGGTCAACGCGACCCATTATTCGAGTCAGGCGCGGGGATTTTCTACCGCAAGAGCATTCTTCTGTTGTAATGGCTGAGACATCTCCCGTCCCAAACCTGACTAGAGGATAAATCTTGTTGTTACAAGTAACTACGACCTCTCCCGGTTCCCCTTCCGGCACAGCCTTCCCGGAATCCGGGTCCACAATTTCGACTATCACGTCGTAGTGAATATGCATTCCGTTGGTTGCGGGGCATTCATACGAAAGACACCCAACGTCGGCTGTCCCGTATGCCTGACGCCCTATAATTCCATATTCTTCGAAAAAACGCTTACGCATCGATTCTGGCAGCATCTCGGCTGCAAGGAAAGCCACCTCGAGCTTTAAGTCCTCCTTGGGTCTCAGTCCGACTTCTTCGGCCTTTCTGAGGATTGCCATCAGAAAACTTGGAGTCCCGATATATCCAGTCACCCCTAGCGCCTTTACAATCTGAACCTGGGTTTCAGTATTTCCAACGCCGGTTGGAACGATGACCCCTCCCAACTCCACTATACCCTCTTCGAACATGTGCCCGGCAGGTGTGAGGTGGTATGCGAATGTGTTGACCACTATATCGCCGGCCCGGAATCCAACTGAATACAGGGCTGTTTTCCATCGCCAATAGTCATGCTCCGCCCCTACCGGGTCATAGATGGGCCCGGGAGATTGATGAATTCGAGCCAAATTCGCGATTGGAACAGTCAGGAAGCCTCCAAAAGGTGGATCTGATTTTTGCGCTTCAGAAAGATCCTTCTTTTTGGTTATTGGTAGCTTTTGAAGGTCTTCGACCGAATTTATGTCCGCAGGAATCTGTCCGAGGTTGTCCATGCTTCTCCTCAGCGGTGTTCCTGAGGCGTATGCGTGTCCAACCACTTCTTTGAGGAATTTCTCCTGATAAGCTTTCCTGTCTCTCGCCGAAAAAGCCTCCTTTTCCGTTAGAAAGCCCCTGTTTCGGTCCTCAGACGCCATACTTACCTCCATCCCCTGATTTACTTAAGAAATTTAAAATGGTCTATTCCCCGTGAAGCTGACCCAACTACAAAGGGCGCCAATTCCTTAAAACAAGTTTAGAATATGCTGGGCTCCAGAAATTCTCCGAATACATCTCGAAAAACATCACTCATTTCCCCAACTGTCGCATAAGCTTTGCAACATTCTATCAAAGCCGGTATCACCTTTTTCTTTGATCTCGCGACTCTTTCCCACTTGACCTTATTTAGCTCTTTTGCTGTTGGACATTGGTGTTGACACGGGTTCCAGGACCGCCTATGATACCGAAATGACTCATAGACAAACAGATCACAGTTAATCCGAAGAAATCAATTGTGTCAAGTTGAATGGACTCCTCTCTGTGACTTCTCTCCGGCTCTTTCTATCCCAGACGTAGCCTCTGTTTGGGTAAAATCGTCGTTTTGAGGAGAACGTATGCGTTTACCCACCTTTGCTTACCATGCGCCCAAGGCGTTTGAACAACTTGTCAAAATCAAGTGCGATTTTACGGGATCCGCGTTGATCATGGTTGGAGACCCCACTGTTAATAGAGCGGCCAAAGACATGGGGGAAGCCCTATATACTGTCGATTCGCCGGCGTCTCGATCCCTTGTCGGAAAGATTCTGCCTGGCCCGTATTCCCACACAGTAATTAAAGAACATTATTCAGGATATGCCCAATATAAACGTCATAGGACATCGCAAGTCTGGCCTAAAAGCAGCATGGGACTACGAGCCTGTGTGAGTCATTGAATTGTAGAGATGACTTGGGCCACATTTTATATTTCGAGGAGGATTTGATGACCGTTAGCAAGTGGATTCACATGGGGACTCTCTTGAGCCGGCAAGCGGAGCAGTATCCCGAAAAGCTGGGTTGCCAGGACAAACACAAGGACCTCACATTCAAACAGTGGAACGAAAGAAGCTGCCGGCTGGCGAACGCCCTGACTGCGATGGGATGTGGCCATGGAGACAGATTCGCGATAATAGCTTACAACCGGGTGGAATGGATGGAAATTTACGCAGGTTGCGCCAAAGGTGGACAAATCTGCGTACCTATAATGTTCAGATTGGCGGGACCTGAAATAGAATACATAACTAACGACGCCGGATGTAAGGTATTTATTGTAGAGAAGCCTTTCGTCGACACTATAAATTCTATCCGAGACAAAATATCCGCGCCGAAATCAAACTTTGTTTATCTTGGGGCCCCGGGTGACAATGTCCCCGATGGTTACGTCGGTTATGAAGAATGGCTGGCATCGGCCAAAAGTTCCGAACCCGATGTCCTTGTAGATTCGGATGATCCCTGGACCTTCATGTACACTTCAGGCACCACCGGAAAACCTAAAGGCGTTGTGAGAACTCACGAAAGCTACCTTGCGATGTATTACCTGGACATTGCCAACATGGGAGTAAGACCTACGGACAAGGCTCTCATGGTTATGCCGATGTGCCATGTAAACTCTATTTATTATTCTTTTCCATACACGCTGATTTCCGCGCCGGTGTGCGTATATAACGAATCAAGTTTCAGCCCTGACGATTTCCTTACAACTGTCGAAAAATTCAGGATCACTTTTACTTCCCTGGTTCCGACTCATTACATAATGATACTTTCTCTGCCGGATGACTTGAAGAAACAATACGACGTCTCGAGCATGAGACAGCTTCTGATCTCCTCCGCCCCAGCAAGAAAAGAGACGAAAGTCGCTATCCTTGAGTTCTTCAAAAACGCCGAATTGTGGGAGGCCTACGGTTCAACGGAAGCGGGACTTGTTACACTCTGTCGGCCGGAGGACCAGCTTAGAAAACTGGGGACAATAGGACGCGAAATTTTTGGTATAGACCGAATTAAAGTCCTTGACGAAGAGGGAAAAGAAGTTCCCGACGGACAGGTTGGAGAACTTTATGCGCGGACCCCGATGTTGTTCAAGGAATATTGGAATCTTCCTGAAAAAACGAAGGAAGTCTTTTGTGGCGAATGGTTCACAGCGGGCGATATGTGCTACAGAGACCCGGAAGGATTTTATGTTCTGGTTGATCGCAAGGCCAATATGATCATAACCGGCGGGGAAAATGTTTTCCCATCTGAAGTTGAAAATGCCCTTGCGTCTCATACTACGGTAAAAGATGTAGCAGTGATAGGAGTGCCACACGAAAAATGGGGAGAATCGGTCCACGCCTTTATTATATTAAAAGCTGGAGTGGAACCCTCTGATGGGCTAAAAGACGAGATCAAGCGATTGGCCAAGACCAAAATAGCAGGATACAAGGTTCCGAAATCCGTAGATTTTATCTCGGATGAGGACATGCCGCGAACAGGAACCGGGAAAATCCTTCATAGAGTATTGAGAGAACAATATGGCTCATGGAGTGACAATAAGTAATTTTTTACCCATACAATCCGGAACTTCTCCTTATTGAATAGGGTTTCTTTAATTGTTAGGATACCTTAGGAAGCGGCTCTTAAAGCCGCTTCTTTTTTTGCGATTCACAGTTGCGGCTCACAGGCTGCTGTGGTATTTCACAACTTGATTTCCGGCTTTGGAATGACTCTTGAATTTCCTGGAGAAACAATGAGGTTCACAATATTGCCCGCAATGCTCATATTTACTTTTGCATTGCTGGTTTTCCCTGACCCGACAGTCGGCCAATCTGCGTCAAATCTGGAGACCCCGTCATCAAAACAGGGGCTCAGTCATCAAATGTTTCAGCCTGCGCCACGGCTCGCTGATAAGCAACAAATCTCAGAGAAAACTATTGAAGAGATCAGGCGGCTTTATCTGGAAGCAGAAAAAGAAATAGAAGCCAGGAATCCTTCCAACGCTCAGCGACAAAAACCATAGCCAAGTTAGAAATCAGACCGATAGCGCGTTTGAGCGAGCGACATGAAATCCCATGGAGCCCCACCAATAAGAACAAGTATCCAGCTAGTACACTTGTCAGAAGCCCGAACCCTGAGAATATGTTTAACCTTAGTTGGGGAAAAACCAAATAACTAACACTGACGCCGCTAGCCATCCTGTTTTGATGCGCAAATTAGGCCCGACGAAAACCCCTCCACACTAAAATTGTTACATTTTTTAGCCAATTAAAAACAGCCACTATCAACTATTATTAATTTACAACTTTATCATATTATGTTAACATAAAGTTAATACATAGGTTTTATTCGTTTAGTTCCTAACAACAAAGAAGCAAGGAACAGCCCTAAATGAATGACGCTCCACGAAAAACGTCTGTAATCCTCTTGGCGCTCACAATTCCGCTACTGCAAACAGCAATGGCTATCCCACAGGAAACTAACCCACCAGTAGCGAATAACCGGGACGTCCACCTAATTGAAGTCTCGCCTGAAAACGAACCGCCCCCGCTTAAAGCGCTTCCATCTACGATTGAAGTAGTGGTCATCAACCCATTCCGTTCCGCAAATGTCGGTCCCCAGGTCGGCGGCGTGATCAGGAAGTTCAACTTTGATGAGGGTGATTATGTAGAGCAAGGGCAAGTGGTCTGTAAGCTTGATCCAACCAGGTACAAGATCGCCGTTGATCGGGCGCGGGAACGCGTGAACGAACTAGAGGTAGCGCAGAAGCGAACCGAGGAAGATGCCCAGATAAAAAAGGAACTACTCTCCCTAAATCTTACCACTCGCGTGGAAGCCGCTAAGGCGCAAGCTGAATATGAAATGGCCCTTGTCCGTGTCACAGGCGCTCAAAAAGAGTTTGACATGGCACAGTTCGATCTTGACGCATGCAAAGTAAAAGCGCCCTTCTCTGGTTTCATATCAGCGAAACAGAAGCTGCAGGACGAATCTGTTGATAGATTGCAGACCATATTCTCAATTGTTGACAGCTCAAAGGTTTACGCCGTTGCTAACGTGCCGGTATCGATGCTTTCACATTTCCCGATAGGAGCGGAGGCGTATTTCGTTTACTGTGTAGACAAAAAGGTCAAGGGAGTGGTTGATCGAATTGCTAAAGTAATTGATCCGAAATCAAAGACAAAACGAATCTACCTGTTAATTGACAATTCTGCCGGTGATCTCGAGGTTGGCATGACAGGCGCGTTGCAACTGGTAAAGCGATAACCCAATGCGCTCAAATGATCACAATCCTGTGACCGCTTCGACCGCATTACTCTATGTCATTCTGGCCTGTGCGGCCTTTCTGACTTCGTGTAAGACCACACAGCCCTACATGTGGGAAAGGGCATGTGGAGCAGGTGGAGCGTTATCACAGTCGCTCATGAACCCCTTCAGACCTATTGATGACGCATCGTTCACACTATCGAAAAACGCCAAAACCATGGTCAATAGCCGTGCTATACCCGCAGGCGCAGCCCTTGGTAAAACCGACCTCACCATAGAAGACTGCCGAGTCATGGCTTTGCGCAACAATCTGGAGCTTCAGGCCTCGCGGACACAAGAAATTACCAAACGTGCAATCAGTTTTAGTAACAAGACACGGATACTGCCCCATTTCTTGTTCTCAGCCGATCTCAGCAATCGTGACAATATCCCGTATTCTTACTCAGACATAGGGGCTGAGCAAGGTAAGACACCGACGTTCGGTGGGACCGGCAGCGTCGCTAACTGGTCGGTGGGCCATGAAAGAAGCACTTGGCGCTATACGCTCGAGACCCGCTGGAGCCCTACAGACGCGGCGCTTGCATATTATCTGAGCCGCAATGGCGTTAATGATCAACTAAAGGCCCATTACCAGAAGACGCGTGTTGCGCAGAAATTAATTGGCGTAGTGGACGCGGCGTTCTTCCGTGTCCTCGGACTCCAGGATTCAGTGGATCAGGCTGAGCGAGTGGTTGAGTCCCGAGCCGAAGTAGCGGGCAAGATGAAAAAGGCATTTGCTCGCAAATTAACAGGGCTAGCGGAATATGATCGCGCTCGAAACCTGTATATACGATCCAAGCGGCAGCGCGCCAAACTTAGAAACGAGCTGGAAAAACAGAGAAACATCCTGGCCTCAGCCATGGGGCTATCTCCCGATTACTGTGTCGATGGAGGCTTCTATGCCGTTGGTAGCCTGACCAGGCCCGTCATGAACATGGCCCTGTGCGATCTCGAGATGCAGGCCATGAGGAGCAGGCCCGAAGCTTTCGAATCAGGCCTGACCCACCTCAACTCAACGAATGATCTGAAGAGAGCCATAATCAAGTACTTCCCAAAGGCAACCACTTTCTGGCGCGTTACCCGGGACAAAGATCTATATCTTTACAACAAGGATTGGAAAGAAGTTGGAGCGATGGTCTATTTTGATTTGCTCGATTGGGTTGCCAACATCGGCGAAGCGAAAGCGGCCAGGGCGGATAGTGTCAGAACTGAGCAGGAAATGGGAGCGGTAGCTCTCGCGATAGCGTCTCAGGTAAGGACAGCGGCGATAACCTATTTCGATTCTTTTGAAGAAACCAAGTCCGCCAAAGAATATCTGGATTCAGCCAATGAGGCTCTGCGCTACGGATTTCTTCGCGCGTCAAGAGATGATCTTGATCTGCTCGCTGTGGAAGAAGCCAAAGCGAATGCGCTGCAAGCAGGGCTGGAAGAACGACAGGCCGTCGCCGAAGCCAATGCGTCTTTGGCTGAACTCCAGGCGGCCACAGGCGTGAATTACAATGAAGCGCCCCCCAAGGACTAACTCTTAGCAGACATTCAGAAAATCCAGCTTGAGCTTAACATATCAAATGTATTAGAATTCACTTGTATTTTGCTGAACATGTCATGTGGGGAAATAACGTGACGGGGGATATAGCGCGGTCCACACGGATTTCTTCTGACCGGTTGAAATGGCATGGGTAATTACGGCGCCATTCTTTGACCGCGCGCATAATGTTGTCGCATCCAGAGAATTAGTATGCAGAACTTGCCGAAGCTGCGCTCGGACCTGATTTCGCATGAGCACGTCGATTCGGATAACAATCAGATTATTGTTATCAAGGATCCGATTTCGGAAAAATACTTCCGCCTCACCGATCACGAATATCAATTCCTGACAAGGCTTGACGGCACGAAGACGATTGAAGAAGCGGTCGAGACCTTCCGGACAACAGGTCGGCATTATTCGTCTGATGATGCGAAAATGCTAGTGTCTAAGGCCGGTCAACTCGGGTTGCTTCTCGGAACGCAATTCAGCGCATCCAAATTCCAGACCCATCTGCGAGATTCCGCAAAAAAGGCCAAGAGAGCGCAACGTCTCTCACAGCTCTATTTTGCCTTTATCCCTCTGGTAAATCCGGACCGATTCTTAAAAAAAACGCTGTTCCTGGTCAAGTGGCTTTCCAATAGGTGGATTCTAGGTTTAATCCTCGCAATGCTACCCGGCTCTCTGTATTTCATCATTACTGGGTTAACGGAAATGCAGCGTGAGTACTCCTTTTTTTTCAACCTGGAGAATTTGCTTTATCTCTGGGCCACAATCCTGATCACCAAGCTCATACATGAATTTTCGCACGCTTATGTAGCGACTAGTTTCGGCCTACGAGTGCCTCAGATGGGGATAGCGTTCCTCATCTTCTTCCCTTGCCTTTTCTGTAACACAACTGACGCGTGGCAATTGGCGGATCGTCGTCAACGTATGGCCATCAGCGCTGCGGGCATCATATCCGAAGCTGCTATCGCTATTCTGTCAACGTATCTCTGGCACTTCACTCGACCTGGCATGTTGAACTCCCTGGCGTTTTATCTTATGGCGGTTTCGTTCATATCTACGGTGCTGTTTAACGGCAACCCATTGATGAAGTTCGACGGTTATTTCATATTGATTGACTGGATAGGAATCCCTAATCTTCAGGCAAAATCTTCCGGATATTTGCGTTACCTTTTTTTAAACCGGGCGCTCGGCAACGATACCGTCCCTAATACAGCGAATTCTCCTGGCGAGAGCCGCTTGTTCGGAATTTACGGCGTGAGCTTTTTTGCATACCGAGTATTCCTTTACACGGGAATCGTATCCGGAGTTTACTATCGCTTTGATAAAAGTTTAGGGATCGCTCTCGCTCTTATCGCATTCGCTTTGTTCATCGTAAAACCTATTGTTAAAGGATCCAGGTCATTATGGACCCAGAGAAAAGCTCTCAAACCACAACTTAAAGGTAGTCTGATTTTTCTAATGGGTCTGGCGGCGCTCGCGCTGATTCTTCTTGTGCCATACACCGGAAAATCGGTTTATCCATGCAAAATTGAATCAACTCTCTCTCAGAAGATAGCGATCCCACTCCACGCTTCAGTTTCCAAGGTTAACATTACTCAATGGTCGGAAGTCCGACAGGGCGATGTCTTGTTTGAACTGGATCCGAGGCGATTGAATCTTGAACTCTCACGACAGGAGATAAAACGGGATATCGCCCAAAAAGAACTTGAACTCATAATGCTGGACCCGAAGCTACTTGGTAAAGCTGAAGGCAAAATCGCTGAGATCTATAAGATCAACGATGAAATCAAAAAAATTCGGGGTGATTTGCACATCGCATCCCAAGGGGTAATCGCTCCCTTTGACGCGGCCGTGACGACACTCGACCACAAGCTGGCGCCTGGTTTTGAGCCTGGTGAGGGTGTAATCGTCGGTGAGTTGCAATCAAGCCGTTATGTCGTTGTTCATGCGCTCGTTCCCGAACAGGATCGCCACAAGGTTACGATCGGCCAGGAGGTTAAACTCTGGTTCCCTGTTCGTGGCGGGTTGATAATACAAGCCAAAATCGATAGTATTTATCCGTACAGCGAACGTGATCTCAAGAATTCACCGTTTTCCAGTCGTTTGGGCGGTGAACTCGCGACAGAACCTCGCGGAGACTCCAGGCAGGACGCTCCCCTGGTTGCTCAGTACCTGTGTCTTGTCCATCTGGATAACTCAGAGATCATTCCACCCCTTGGCATGACGGGCGATTTTGTCGTTAGCTCACCACCACGGAGTATTTTCCAGCGGTTTGTTGATAAGGCGAGTCGAACATTTTTTAGGGAAACGTTGATGTAGGTCGCGGGGAAACAACTTATATGGCAGCCTCTCAAATTGCGCCAACAAAAGATGTTGACACCCCTCCGGGGTTAGTTCTCAAAGCGGGCCCGGACTCGAACGTGGACCCACGGCACAAAGCGCTCGCTGTTGCTTTGGAATTCACCAAACGTCTTTTTGAGGTCCGAAACCTCGACGACCTTTATTTCGTTCTAACTAACGACATACGAGCGCTGATCGATTTTGACCGCGCTTTCCTGATTTTGCACCTGGATGACGAATCAAAAGTGGTTTCGGTCGGCAATCAGCCACTTCTCGAAATAAACACGAAATTCTATGAAACAGCGAATAAACTTGCGGCTGAAGTCCGTAATCTCAAAAGAGGTTTATTTCTGGCCGGCAAGTCGGATACGGAGACCGTTCCGGACGAACACACACCACAAAATGCGCTGGATGCGTTGTGGAACTATGTCGAGTTTTCGGGGTGCTCCTATATCTTTTGCGTGCCTTTAATCAGCCGGGGCTCGCCAATAGGGCATCTCACACTGGAATACTTCACTGCTATTCCTAACCAGGTTGAGATTATCACCATGCTTAACGTCGCGCCGTTCATATCTGCGGCGCTTGTCGAAAAGTGGTTATTTTCGAAGAGGCCAGAGCTTTCTGAATTAATAGATCCGGAATCCAAGGCTGAAAAACTGAAGGCCAGAAAACAGGAAGCTTACTTTCGGTTTGGCGGCGCTCCTAGCCTTTATCGTGATCTTTTTTTTAATTCCGTTTCCGTTCAATGTCGGGGGTGAAGCGGAGGTCGTACCGACACAGAAACAGGTTGCGTTTTGTGGCATGGATGGCCTGATCGAGCGCGTTTTTGTGAATGAAGGCGCACATGTTAAAAAGGATCAGGTTCTTGCTGTGTTAGATACTAAAGAACTGGATTTCAAAATTAAGAGCGCTCGCTCTCAGTTTGATATTTTTACAAGCGAAGCCGAACTTCTGAAGGCGGCTGCGTACGAAGATCCTTCCAAGCTTGGAGAAAGTCACCTCGTAGATTTGAAAAGAAGGGGCGCATGGGAGGAATTGCAATTTTACAACTGGGAACGTCAGTTTCTTCAGATTAAAGCGCCGGTCGGCGGAATCGTGTTGACCAAGGAGATTGAGACCTTGGCGGGTAAAAAGTTCAAGGCGGGAGAGCCTTTCTGTGAGATAGCCATTCCCAGCGATTTGTCCGTTGATCTGTTTTTACCGCAGGATCGCGTCAGTCTCGTTTCCGTTGGTCAGACCATGGTAGCGCATTTCGATTCTGATCCACGCACGGCTTATGACCTTACGGTGAAGCAGATCGCTCCCGTGTCGGAAACCGTGCCTCGACTTGGCGCCGTCTATCGGGTCCGCGCCCCTTTCCCAAATGCCCCGAAATCAACACTGGTCGGAATGAAAGGGATCGCGTCCGTCCACATAAAGGATTCCAGCCTGTGGTTCATAGTGTCCGATCGTTTGATGAATCTCTGGAGGCGGCTCTCTTTGCGAATAGGTTAAGCGTCGGAGTCCGCCATCCCGATCCCGTGGTTCTAATGCGCAAAAAAAAGCCGGCTTACAAGCCGGCTCAACTGTCTCTGTGGCGTGGATACACATTCAAGCTGCCGCTTACAATAATTGGCTCCAATTGACATCACTGATTTTCACGCCTACTCCAATCTTTATAATGTTTGTCCCACTATCCTTGGCCCCACCAGAACCGGTCGAGCCCAGATCGTTGGTGAGCAGTGATAGCCAGGCCCCACCCTGGTAACCGGTTTCCGGTGTTACATACATCCCGTTCAGAGCCCTGTTGATATCAGAAAGTTTACCCCTGATGATCATGGAAGAATCGGCAGTGCCGTCACCGGACAGGAAAGTAATTCCGGTTTTTCCGCTCAGCGTGACGCTCCCGTGGAGGGCTGACAGACTTACCTGCATCACGCCGGAGCCCGCGTCGACATCCGAGATCTGGATCCTGTCGGCGTTGGTACTATTAAACACAACCTTGGTGTTCACACTGGTAGTCACCTCGGATGTTCGCAACGTGTTCACCGGAGCGTCATTCACCGCCGCCACCGTTAACGTCGCTGTGGCCGAAGCGCTGGTGTTCTTGCCGCCACTGGTCGTTCCACCATCATCAACCACTGTGAACAGAAACGACGTGGTCCCATTCCAATTGGTTTTTGGCAGGAAGGTTAACTTACCGCTAACAGCGTTGTCCCAGGAAATGGTATCCCTAGGTTTAACAGCCACACCGTCATTGAACAGCGCTCCATTTGCAGGAAGGCTGGAAATCTTCACATACAGGGGATTGTTCGCAGAAGATCCCCCGGAAACCTGATCCCTGCTGTCGTCAAACGTCCAACCCGTCAATACAACACTGGTATCCTCGAGAGTGAATGCCGTCATATTCCCCGTCACAGGAGCGTCGTCAACCGCTGTTACCGTAATCGAAACCGTGCCAGTCTCGCCAGATGTTGCGCCCTCAGACGCTGCCGTGTCAATCACCACATACTTCAGGGAATCAAGACCATTATAATCCTGTGACCCTATGTACTTAACCTTCGGAACAGTCTTCGCGTCGGCCCAACTGATCACCTGGTTCAGCGTTACCGCCTCGCCACTGTCCAGCTTGTTGTTCCCATTGGTGTCAATAAACAATGTCCCGCGCTCAGGGAGACTAACTAGCTTGATCGACTGTGCGCCAGTCCCGTCCGCCGTCGTAAAAGCCCAGCCAGTAACCGTTTTTACCGCGTCCTCATTGGCAGCCAACGCAAAGCCCTTCGCCACCGGATTGTCAGGAGTAGCGTTAACCGTAATGGCTAAAGTATCCGTGTCAGACTTGGGGTTACCTGATCCCGTGTTTCCCTGGTCATTAGTAATAATCTTCACACTCGCTGGACCATTGTGGTTTGCTGTCGGAGTAAACGCCATTCCGTCCAGCGCAGCATTCACATTCTCTATACTTCCCGTGAACGTCATTGACGCGTCGTCGATTCCATCGCCCACGCCTGCGCTGAAGTCCAGCCCGGCAATACCTGAAAGGGTCAGTGTGCCATGAGCGGCTCTCAACTGAACCCTCACTGGAGCATCTCCAGCGTCCACATCCGCGACCTTTATCGCATTGCCATTGGCAAAGCTAAATACCAGCGGGGTGTCTTCGTCAGTCGACTGCGCTACCGGCAAAGTGTTCACCGGAGCATCATTAATTCCATTAATGGTGATTGATATTGTGTCCGTGTCTTTGAGTGGGCCTACTACCCCGGAGTTACCCAGGTCGTTCGATACGACCTTGACGCTCCCAGTCCCGTTGTATTTTAGATCAGGTCTGTACGTGAGCCCATCCAGGGCATGGTTGATCGCGTCGAGTCCACCTGTGACAACAATATGGCCGGTTTCATTGCCAGAAACTGTAATATTATCGGTATGCGCTAGAATGAGATTACCATGGGTGGCGTCCATAGTGACCTGGGTAAGACCTCCAACCGGATATGCGTCGAGATCTGATATTGTTATAGCGTTTCCGTGAGCCGAGTTAAAAACCAGGCTTGTCGGAGAAGCGCTGTCACGAGTCTCTGCAATGGTCTGGGTGACAAGCGGCACGGAATTGACCGGAGCGTCGTTAACAGGTGTGACTGTAATCGGGACGCTCACTGCCGCTGTCGTATCTGTTGAAGAGGACGTCTCGCTCCTGGTCGTAAACGTAAAATCAAAAGAATCGCTGCCATTAAAATTGCCGTCCGGTGTATAGCTGTATACCTTGGAATAATGACCAGCGCTTTCCAGCAACGTGACGCTGGCCACTAACGTCCCATGAGACACATTAGAGCTGATCGCAAAACTCACGTCTGACACAGCAGGATTATCAATATCTTCGCCATACACTGTTATCTGCGCAGATCCATCTTCGTTCAATGTGGCGCTGGAACTCGGGCCACTTGTCTGTGGGAGATCATTAACAGCGTTGACGGTTATCGATACGGTATTGGGGCTAGACACTTCATAGTTGGCTAGATAAGCTTTATTGGTTTGAACCAAATTGCCTTCCACTAGATCCATCTTACCGTCTCCATTCACATCCCCTAGCGCTATGGAGTATGTGAGGTCCGCGTCTGTCCCTGTCGCTTTACCGCTAGAAAATGTCCCGTCCCCATTCCCTATATATACCTTGTTCGTCTGACCATGATTACCTGCCACTACATCCAGCTTACCGTCTCCGTTTACATCACCTAGCCCGATTGCAAACCTGTAATCCATCTCAGTCCCTATCGCTGTACCGCTAAGAAAACGTCCCGTCTCCATTCCCTATATATACCTTGTTCGTCTGACCATAATTACCTGCCACTACATCCAGCTTGCCGTCCCCGTTTACATCGCCAAGCGCTATGGAGCGTGTGCTATCCGTGTCTGTCCCTATCGCTGTACCGCTAGAAAACGTCCCGTCCCCATTCCCTATATATGCCTTGTTCGTCTGACCATAATTACCTGCCACTACATCCAGCTTGCCGTCTCCGTTTACATCACCAAGCCCGATTGCAATGGTGTAACCCTCAGGCCCTATCGCTGTACCGCTAGAAAACGTCCCATCTCCATTCCCTATATATACTTTGTTCGTCCCCCAATTGCCTGCCACCACGTCCAGCTTGCCGTCTCCGTTTACATCACCCAACCCGATTGCAAAGGTGTAATCCTCAGGCCCTATCGCTATTCCACTAGAAAACGTCCCGTCTCCATTCCCTATATATACCTTGTTCGTCTGACCATAATTGCCTGCCACTACATCCAGTTTGCCGTCTCCGTTTACATCACCAAGCGTTATTGAACTGGTCTGATCTGTGTCAGTCCCTATTTGCGAGCTGGAACTGAATCCGCTTAAAGTCCCATCTACAGGCGATGTCATTTTAAACTGGAAGCTGTCTGGAGCATTATAATTACTATCTGGCGCATACAGAAATTGTTGGGAATAATGCGCTGTTGAAGCCAGAACCACAGGCCCAACCGGCACAAGCGTCCCATGCGTCACCGGGGCGCTAATCTCAAAGGACACGTACGGTGCATCCGGGTTATCTACATCCGTTCCTGTAACAGTGATGGTTAACGTTCCGTCTTCATTGACCGACACACTCTGTGCGTCCACTACCGGAGCGTCATTAACCGGGTTAACCGTCACACTGACCGTCGCCACATCGCTGTCAGCATTCCCGTCATAGGCCTTGTAGGTGAAGCTGTCCTCACCGTTGTAGTTCAATGTAGGCGTGTAAGTGACATTGAGGCCATTAAAAGTTAGGCCACCATGGGCCGGAGCGTTGGTCACCGTCACAGCTACGGGATCACTATCCACATCGGCCACATCAAGAGTTATTACCTTGGGTGTGTCTTCAATGGTCGTGGCGCTCTGGCTCGTGGCAGTAGGAGCCTCGTTCACCCCCACAACATTTATCGTAAATTCCTGTTCGTAGTATGCTAGCGATTGATCCGTGGTTCGGACTGTGATTTGATAAGTGTGATTAGCCTCATAATCGAAACTCGAGGCTGTTTTGAGCGTGTTGCCGTCAATTGTGAAAGACGCGTTATCATTCGGTACATCCCCGGCTACCAGCGAATAAATATGCGTGTCTCCAGCGTCAGGATCCTCTGTGCTCAATGTGCCAACCACTGTTCCTGAAGGAAGGTTCTCGTTCACTGAATTGTCGCTAAGCGTAATCGCCGTTGGGGCAGCGTTCTCCAAAACGCCCGTAAACTGACTTAAACCAGCCTGAGAAAAATACACCGGAGCAACATTAACGCCATCACTTTCCAGCACCCAGTCACCACCAGACTGCGGGTTACCGGTCGGATCATCAGAAGCCGCGAAATTCTTTCCGGTAAGTGTCTCAAGCTGGGAGAGCAACAGGTTTCCCGCCTCACTCGAAACCAGACCGCAAGCAAGAAGGTCTATCCTGCCATTATCCTTAACCAGCGAGCCAACTCCCGGCCAGAAATGCTGAAGGTCAGCCGATCCCGTTAGCGAATTCACATTTACGGTGAACTCCTTGGTCAGGAAGAACTGTCCGGCGCCTTGATCGTGAGCTGCAAACGCGATCGAGTCAGCCTTCTGGCCGGCTAACGTTGTTTCAATCTTTGAAAGTATATTATCCGGGGTATCTGTTTTTGCGTTGTACAAGACAGTGAGCACGCCATCGGCCGCAGCCTGAACAAGCTGATCGGCTGACTGCACGGCAGATGAGACCACTAGCACATGAACGCCATCATGCGCTCCCCCTGCTGAATCAGTCCCAGCTGTGCCATGGATCACATCGGGCGCGTTTGTGACGAGGATCTGGCTCAAGTCCTGGGAATAAATCTGTGTCACTGGGTCGGTATGTCCGTCAGCGCCAAGACTGGCAGCCTGGGTCGGCGCGTTTTGGGTCTGGGCAGATTGCTCTACAGTCTTGGCGCCTACCTGGGCCGCGCGTCTGTAGTGTGGTGATCCTGTTGCTGCTGATCGTCGATTGCGGCCGCTATAGCGGCGTCAAGTACAATTCTATCCTCAAGTCTCTCAAGAGTGATCTTGCGAGATCGTTTCCTGGGCTTCCTGGATAAGGATATCGGCATAGCGCGACCCCCGATGTAGATTTTTAGGTCTGTTTGAGGCTTAAATGAAAAAAGCGGACGGCAAAAGAACCGACATTGCCGAGTACCTATTTGCTATTCGCTTGTAAGGACGGTATAGTTTTAGGCGGGCTTTATGTCCCTTATACACCTAATAATCTTAATTAATGTATCAAAAACAAAAAAGTCAATTCACTTTTTTTAAGAACAAATTTTGAATTCCTCCGTCTAACGCTCTAACCCTGCGGAATTTTCGTATTGGCGGCCCTATTGGCCTCCATCAATTGTTTGTTTTCCTGCACGTTTCGCCAGTACGGCGCCGCACGCGCCTGGCTCCTGCCTAAACCTGCCTTATGGTCGCCATGCAAAAAAAAGCCGGCTTGCAAGCCGGCTCAACTGTTTCTGTGGTCTGGATTAATCCAATGCTATATCAGCATAGATGGAAAAAACACGTGTCTTTCTGATTGAATTTAACCACGGTGTTAACTTTTCCGGGGCCGTTCTGTTTTACCTCGCTAGAGCTTTGGCTCAGCCAATTACTCGTCAGGTTTGAGAGAACTTTTCCTCCCTGGGAATTCCAGTCAGACGTGAAATGCATCCAACTCAACTCTCTGTCATGATCATCGTGGCCCGAACCATGATGATCGTTGTCGTCGCCAAAACCGTGATGGCAGCCATCGTTCACAGCCGTCACGTTAAAGGTTATCCTATTGGGAGTCGTATCCGTATTCACCCCGCCGTTGGCCGTCCCGCCATTATCTATCACCGCAAACTGGAAGGTGGCGTAACCACTGCCATTGGCGTCCGTCGAAGGTTTGAACTTCAGCTTACCAGCTTCTATATCGGCTGCGCTGATAACCTGGTTTTTTGTGACATCCTTCCACACACCGAAGCTATTCTGCCACATTAGCGCCCCAGCATTCTCCAACGTGGTGATCTTCACTCCGGCCAGCGCATTCCCGGGGCTGTCCTTCATGTCGCTGAACCCAAAATCCGCTACTGTCAATATGCGTGTGCCATCCTCGAGCATCGTGATCGTCTTGTCATGGCCCTCAGGGGCGTCATTTACCGCGGTCACGTTAAAGGTTATCTTATTGGGAGTCGCATCCGTATCCTTACCGCCGAATGCCGTCCCTCCATTATCCATGACTGCAAACTCGAAATTGGCGTAGCCATCGCCATTGGCGTCCATCGCAGGCTTGAACTTCAGCTTGCCAGCTTTTATATCCGCTACGCTGATAAACTTGTTAAGGTCGACATCCACACCGTTAAGCTTCAAAGACCCAGCATTCTCCAACGTGGTGATCTTGACTCCAGCCAGCGCATTCTCGGGGCTGTCCTTCGGGTCGCTGAACCCGAAATCCGCTACCTTTAGTGTGTAGGTACCATCCTCAAGCATTGTGATGGACTTGTCTGCACCCGCAGGAGCGTCGTTCACCGATTTTACCGTCAGGTTAACCTTCGCCGTATTGCCGATCACCCCATCTTCATACACCTTGTAGGTAAAACTATCTCGTCCGTTAAAATCCTCATACGGGGTGTATGTGAAGGACCCATCTTGGTTCAGGACCAGCGTTCCATGATTCACATCGTTTTTCAACTCAACAGTCTTGACGCTCAGTGGGCCGCCGTAGAAATGATCATTACTGAGCACACCATGTGCTGCGTCTATCGACAGCGCCGCATCTTCTGTACCGATATAACAATCGGGATCTGCATTAGGCGGCTTGTCGTTCACCGGGGTCACGCTGAACGTTATCGCATTCGGGCTCTGGTCGGTTATCACCCCTCCATCGTCCGTGCTGCCACTATCCGTCACCGCAAACTTGATGGCCGCATAATCCGCTCCATTGGCGTCGAGACCCGGAGTATATTTAAGATCCGGTATCTCGGCCAAGGTGATCACCTGGTTCAGGGTCACGTCCGCTAAGCCAAGCTTCAACGTCCCAACCAATGGAAGCTCAGTGCATCTCACTCAGACAAGAGTATCAGCGGGGTTGTCCTTCGTGTTGCTGAAACCATAGTCCGCCGCCGCAAATGTGTAGGTCGCATCCTCAAAGCTCAGTGATCGTCACTGAGACAAGAGTATCAGCGGGGTTGTCCTTCGTGTCGCTGAAACCAAAGTCCGCCGCCGCAAACGTGTAGGTCGCATCCTCAAGATCGTGATCGGCTTGTCTGCGCCCGCAGGAGCGTCGGAAACCGATGTCACGCTGAACGTTATCGTATTCGGACTCAGGTCGGTTACCACACCTCCATCGTCCGTGCTGCCACTATCCGTCACCGCAAACTTGATGGCCGCATAATCCGCTCCATTGGCGTCGAGACCCGGAGTATATTTAAGATCCGGTATCTCGGCCAAGGTGATCACCTGGTTCAGGGTCACGTCCGCTAAGCCAAGCTTCAACGTCCCAACCAATGGAAGCTCAGTGATCGTCACTGAGACAAGAGTATCAGCGGGGTTGTCCTTCGTGTCGCTGAAACCAAAGTCCGCCGCCGCAAATGTGTAGGTCGCATCCTCAAGGATCGTGATCGGCTTGTCTGCGCCCGCAGGAGCGTCGGAAACCGATGTCACGCTGAACGTTATCGTATTCGGACTCAGGTCGGTTATCACCCCTCCATCGTCCGTGCTGCCACTATCCGTCACCGCAAACTTGATGGCCGCATAATCCGCTCCATTGGCGTCGAGACCCGGAGTATATTTAAGATTCGGTATCTCGGCCAAGGTGATTACCTGGTTCAGGGTCACGTCCGCTAAGCCAAGCTTCAACGTCCCAACCAATGGAAGCTCAGTGATCGTCACTGAGACAAGAGTATCAGCGGGGTTGTCCTTCGTGTCGCTGAAACCAAAGTCCGCCGCCGCAAATGTGTAGGTCGCATCCTCAAGGATCGTGATCGGCTTGTCTGCGCCCGCAGGAGCGTCGGAAACCGATGTCACGCTGAACGTTATCGTATTCGGACTCAGGTCGGTTATCACACCTCCATCGTCCGTGCTGCCACTATCCGTCACCGCAAACTTGATGGCCGCATAATCCGCTCCATTGGCGTCGAGACCAGGAGTATATTTAAGATCCGGTATCTCGGCCAAGGTGATTACCTGGTTCAGGGTCACGTCCGCTAAGCCAAGCTTCAACGTCCCAACCAATGGAAGCTCAGTGATCGTCACTGAGACAAGAGTATCAGCGGGGTTGTCCTTCGTGTCGCTGAAACCAAAGTCCGCCGCCGCAAATGTGTAGGTCGCATCCTCAAGGATCGTGATCGGCTTGTCTGCGCCCGCAGGAGCGTCGGAAACCGATGTCACGCTGAACGTTATCGTATTCGGACTCAGGTCGGTTATCACACCTCCATCGTCCGTGCTGCCACTATCCGTCACCGCGAACTTGATGGCCGCATAATCCGCTCCATTGGCGTCGAGACCCGGAGTATATTTAAGATCCGGTATCTCGGCCAAGGTGATCACCTGGTTCAGGGTCACGTCCGCTAAGCCAAGCTTCAACGTCCCAACCAATGGAAGCTCAGTGATCGTCACTGAGACAAGAGTATCAGCGGGGTTGTCCTTCGTGTCGCTGAAACCAAAGTCCGCCGCCGCAAATGTGTAGGTCGCATCCTCAAGGATCGTGATCGGCTTGTCTGCGCCCGCAGGAGCGTCGGAAACCGATGTCACGCTGAACGTTATCGTATTCGGACTCAGGTCGGTTATCACACCTCCATCGTCCGTGCTGCCACTATCCGTCACCGCAAACTTGATGGCCGCATAATCCGCTCCATTGGCGTCGAGACCCGGAGTATATTTAAGATCCGGTATCTCGGCCAAGGTGATTACCTGGTTCAGGGTCACGTCCGCTAAGCCAAGCTTCAACGTCCCAACCAATGGAAGCTCAGTGATCGTCACTGAGACAAGAGTATCAGCGGGGTTGTCCTTCGTGTCGCTGAAACCAAAGTCCGCCGCCGCAAATGTGTAGGTCGCATCCTCAAGGATCGTGATCGGCTTGTCTGCGCCCGCAGGAGCGTCGGAAACCGATGTCACGCTGAACGTTATCGTATTCGGACTCAGGTCGGTTATCACCCTCCATCGTCCGTGCTGCCACTATCCGTCACCGCAAACTTGATGGCCGCATAATCCGCTCCATTGGCGTCGAGACCCGGAGTATATTTAAGATCCGGTATCTCGGCCAAGGTGATCACCTGGTTCGGGGTCACGTCCGCTAAGCCAAGCTTCAACGTCCCAACCAATGGAAGCTCAGTGATCGTCACTGAGACAAGAGTATCAGCGGGGTTGTCCTTCGTGTCGCTGAAACCAAAGTCCGCCGCCGCAAATGTGTAGGTCGCATCCTCAAGGATCGTGATCGGCTTGTCTGCGCCCGCAGGAGCGTCGGAAACCGATGTCACGCTGAACGTTATCGTATTCGGACTCAGGTCGGTTATCACACCTCCATCGTCCGTGCTGCCACTATCCGTCACCGCAAACTTGATGGCCGCATAATCCGCTCCATTGGCGTCGAGACCCGGAGTATATTTAAGATCCGGTATCTCGGCCAAGGTGATTACCTGGTTCAGGGTCACGTCCGCTAAGCCAAGCTTCAACGTCCCAACCAATGGAAGCTCAGTGATCGTCACTGAGACAAGAGTATCAGCGGGGTTGTCCTTCGTGTCGCTGAAACCAAAGTCCGCCGCCGCAAATGTGTAGGTCGCATCCTCAAGGATCGTGATCGGCTTGTCTGCGCCCGCAGGAGCGTCGGAAACCGATGTCACGCTGAACGTTATCGTATTCGGACTCAGGTCGGTTATCACCCCTCCATCGTCCGTGCTGCCACTATCCGTCACCGCAAACTTGATGGCCGCATAATCCGCTCCATTGGCGTCGAGACCCGGAGTATATTTAAGATCCGGTATCTCGGCCAAGGTGATTACCTGGTTCAGGGTCACGTCCGCTAAGCCAAGCTTCAACGTCCCAACCAATGGAAGCTCAGTGATCGTCACTGAGACAAGAGTATCAGCGGGGTTGTCCTTCGTGTCGCTGAAACCAAAGTCCGCCGCCGCAAATGTGTAGGTCGCATCCTCAAGGATCGTGATCGGCTTGTCTGCGCCCGCAGGAGCGTCGGAAACCGATGTCACGCTGAACGTTATCGTATTCGGACTCAGGTCGGTTATCACACCTCCATCGTCCGTGCTGCCACTATCCGTCACCGCAAACTTGATGGCCGCATAATCCGCTCCATTGGCGTCGAGACCCGGAGTATATTTAAGATCCGGTATCTCGGCCAAGGTGATTACCTGGTTCAGGGTCACGTCCGCTAAGCCAAGCTTCAACGTCCCAACCAATGGAAGCTCAGTGATCGTCACTGAGACAAGAGTATCAGCGGGGTTGTCCTTCGTGTCGCTGAAACCAAAGTCCGCCGCCGCAAATGTGTAGGTCGCATCCTCAAGGATCGTGATCGGCTTGTCTGCGCCCGCAGGAGCGTCGGAAACCGATGTCACGCTGAACGTTATCGTATTCGGACTCAGGTCGGTTATCACCCCTCCATCGTCCGTGCTGCCACTATCCGTCACCGCAAACTTGATGGCCGCATAATCCGCTCCATTGGCGTCGAGACCCGGAGTATATTTAAGATCCGGTATCTCGGCCAAGGTGATTACCTGGTTCAGGGTCACGTCCGCTAAGCCAAGCTTCAACGTCCCAACCAATGGAAGCTCAGTGATCGTCACTGAGACAAGAGTATCAGCGGGGTTGTCCTTCGTGTCGCTGAAACCAAAGTCCGCCGCCGCAAATGTGTAGGTCGCATCCTCAAGGATCGTGATCGGCTTGTCTGCGCCCGCAGGAGCGTCGGAAACCGATGTCACGCTGAACGTTATCGTATTCGGACTCAGGTCGGTTATCACCCCTCCATCGTCCGTGCTGCCACTATCCGTCACCGCAAACTTGATGGCCGCATAATCCGCTCCATTGGCGTCGAGACCCGGAGTATATTTAAGATCCGGTATCTCGGCCAAGGTGATTACCTGGTTCAGGGTCACGTCCGCTAAGCCAAGCTTCAACGTCCCAACCAATGGAAGCTCAGTGATCGTCACTGAGACAAGAGTATCAGCGGGGTTGTCCTTCGTGTCGCTGAAACCAAAGTCCGCCGCCGCAAATGTGTAGGTCGCATCCTCAAGGATCGTGATCGGCTTGTCTGCGCCCGCAGGAGCGTCGGAAACCGATGTCACGCTGAACGTTATCGTATTCGGACTCAGGTCGGTTATCACCCCTCCATCGTCCGTGCTGCCACTATCCGTCACCGCAAACTTGATGGCCGCATAATCCGCTCCATTGGCGTCGAGACCAGGAGTATATTTAAGATCCGGTATCTCGGCCAAGGTGATTACCTGGTTCAGGGTCACGTCCGCTAAGCCAAGCTTCAACGTCCCAACCAATGGAAGCTCAGTGATCGTCACTGAGACAAGAGTATCAGCGGGGTTGTCCTTCGTGTCGCTGAAACCAAAGTCCGCCGCCGCAAATGTGTAGGTCGCATCCTCAAGGATCGTGATCGGCTTGTCTGCGCCCGCAGGAGCGTCGGAAACCGATGTCACGCTGAACGTTATCGTATTCGGACTCAGGTCGGTTATCACACCTCCATCGTCCGTGCTGCCACTATCCGTCACCGCAAACTTGATGGCCGCATAATCCGCTCCATTGGCGTCGAGACCCGGAGTATATTTAAGATCCGGTATCTCGGCCAAGGTGATTACCTGGTTCAGGGTCACGTCCGCTAAGCCAAGCTTCAACGTCCCAACCAATGGAAGCTCAGTGATCGTCACTGAGACAAGAGTATCAGCGGGGTTGTCCTTCGTGTCGCTGAAACCAAAGTCCGCCGCCGCAAATGTGTAGGTCGCATCCTCAAGGATCGTGATCGGCTTGTCTGCGCCCGCAGGAGCGTCGGAAACCGATGTCACGCTGAACGTTATCGTATTCGGACTCAGGTCGGTTATCACCCCTCCATCGTCCGTGCTGCCACTATCCGTCACCGCAAACTTGATGGCCGCATAATCCGCTCCATTGGCGTCGAGACCCGGAGTATATTTAAGATCCGGTATCTCGGCCAAGGTGATTACCTGGTTCAGGGTCACGTCCGCTAAGCCAAGCTTCAACGTCCCAACCGATGGAAGCTCAGTGATCGTCACTGAGACAAGAGTATCAGCGGGGTTGTCCTTCGTGTCGCTGAAACCAAAGTCCGCCGCCGCAAATGTGTAGGTCGCATCCTCAAGGATCGTGATCGGCTTGTCTGCGCCCGCAGGAGCGTCGTTCACTGCAGTCACGTCAAAGGTTATCAAATTGGGAGTCGCATCCGTATCTACCCCGCCGTTGGCCGTACCGCCATTATCTATCACCGCAAACTGGAAGTTCGCATAACCAGTCCGTATCGCGTCCGTCGCAGGCTTGAACGTCAGCTTGCCAGCGTTTATGTCTGTTGCGCTGATCACCTGGTTCAGTGAGACATCCACTCCATTATACTTCAAAGCCCCGGCGGTCTCCAACGTAGTGATCTTGACTCCGGCCAGCGAATTCGCTGGGCTGTCCTTCGTATCGCTGAACCCGAAGTCCGCTACTTTTAATGTGTAAGTTCCATCCTCAAGCATTGTGATTGACTGGTCTACGCCCGCAGGAGCGTCGTTCACTGCAGTCACGTCAAAGGTTATCAAATTGGGAGTCGCATCCGTATCTACCCCGCCGTTGGCCGTACCGCCATTATCTATCACCGCAAACTGGAAGTTCGCATAACCAGTACCATTCGCGTCCGTCGCAGGCTTGAACGTCAGCTTGCCAGCGTTTATGTCTGTTGCGCTGATCACCTGGTTCAGTGAGACATCCACTCCATTATACTTCAAAGCCCCGGCGGTCTCCAACGTAGTGATCTTGACTCCGGCCAGCGAATTCGCTGGGCTGTCCTTCGTATCGCTGAACCCGAAGTCCGCTACTTTTAATGTGTACGTTCCATCCTCAAGCATTGTGATTGACTGGTCTACGCCCGCAGGAGCGTCGTTCACTGCAGTCACGTCAAAGGTTATCAAATTGGGGCTCAGGTCTATGCTGTTATTAGGGCCGTTATCCATTACCGCAAACTTGATGGTCGCATAATCCGCTCCATTGGCGTCGAGCGCAGGTGTATATTTAAGTTTTTGTAAGCTAATGTCGGTTACGCTGATCACCTGGTCCAGGTTGACATCCGTCCAAACGTTCGAACTATTTTTCCACATCAAATTCCCAGCTGTTTCCAACGACGTGATCTTCACGGAGACAAAAGTATCGTGGTCAGAATCCGAGAACCCAAAGTTCGAAACAGTGAAGGTGTGAGAGGTGTCCTCCGAAATCGTGATCTCAATGTTCGTCCCCGCAGGAGCGTGGTGTGGCCACAACAACCCTGTATAACTATCCAACGCCGCCTGATCGAAATAAATCGGCGCTACATCAACGTTGTCGCTCTCGAGCACCCAGTCACCAGCCTGAGGGTTACCCGTCGGATCATCCGACGCGGCGAAGTTCTTGACAGTTAATGTCTCAAGATTTGAGAGCAGCATCTTGCCTTGTTCATTGGCTACCAGATCACAGGCAAGCAAATCGATTCGGCCGCCGTCATTGACCAGCGATCCGACACTCGTCCAGAAATGCTGGAGTTCCACTGATCCAGATAACGAACTTGTGTTTACGATATAATCACCGGTGAGATTGAACTCGCCGGCTGTTCCGTGAGTAGCGAACGCTATGGATGCAGCTTTCTGACCGGCTAATGTCGTATCGATCTTTGCAAGTATACTGTCGGGGGAATCTGTGGAGCCGTTATAAAGGACGGTGAGAACACCGCTGCCCGCAGCCTGAACAAGTTGATCCGGCGCCTGCACGGTTGAGGAAACCACCAGCACATGGACGCCATCCTGCGCGGCCGCCCCTCCTGGATCCGTCCCTGTCTTAATAACCTCTGTGGCATTGGTTACCAGCACCTGGCTCAAGTCCTGAGCGTAAATCTGGGACAAAGGATCGCTGGCCGTGTCAGTAGCAAGGCTCGCTGCCTGAGTGGGCGCGTTCTGAGCCTCTGCGGACTGTTCCACTGTCTTGGCGGCGACCTGCGCTGAAGCGTCCGTAGTGTGCTGGTCCTGCTGGTTCTGCTGATCGTCGATTGCGGCCGCGATTGCGGCGTCAAGGACAATCCGGTCCTCAAGTCTCTCAAGAGTAATCTTGCGAGAACGGTTCCTGGGCTTACCGCGTAATGATTTAAACATGGTGTATCCCCCAATCAGGTTCTTGTAAATCTTTGGAAAGGCTAATAATAGAAAAGCGCATGCAAATTGGTCGGCATAGCCGGGAGCCTTATTTGTATACGCTTTATTGGATATTGTTTCAGGCGGGCTTTATGTCCCTTATGGGCCTGAGGACTCCTAATTACTGAAACAGAAAGAAGAAAGTCAATTCATTTTTTTATGGTCCGGAAGAAATAGTGATCTTCTCATCATCGCTAAATATTCAGACCTGGGGAATTTTTGTGTTGGCCTTATTGGCCTCCATCAACTGTTTGTTTTCCTGAAATTTCTGGGCTGTCATCAAAATCGCGCGCGCCACATCTATCGCCTGGTCAACCGTCATATAAATATGCCGCTCATATACTTCGGCCAGACCTGGGGCCCCGTCGGCTGTCCCAACCCGGCCAAACATGACTGAAAGTTCCCTGTGACTTGCCGTGACTAAAGCGCAGTTGCTGTAGTAAACGGCAAGATTTTTCGGGATAATCCGGGGAAGGGATGTCATTTGAGACGCGCCTTTGTCACCCGAATTTTGATTCGTGCCTTTTCCAGTTTCTTCCGCCATCGCATACCCCTTTTAACATGAGCTAACATAATTATGACTTAATATGTGTATGTGTTTGATATTATGACGATATTATCGTCACTAACTACAATCCAACAATAGATATTCCAGTATATATTTTCACATTAATTACCTGATGGAACGCTGCCCTGAATTATTCCCATTTTAATTAGCGTCCACAATTAACGAATATTCTTAAGTTCAGGAATTATGATTTGTGACGATTGCGTGTCGTCTTCTCCCTTAAACTGGTTCTCTTCAAATTCGTGCTTCCAGGGCTCTTGCGCCCCTTCAGGCATTGATGGGACTTCGATGTGAACCAGGCTCTCTGTTCCGTGGTTTCTTACGTGAACAAATTTTAGGGGATTATCCTTCATCACTTTGCTCCAATTACGTCCGCGATCCTGATGTTTCCATTTTCAAAAGCCTGGACAAACGGCATCCACCTTTGCAAAATCGTGTTTAAGCGACAACCGCCCCACCCGTGGATCAGGAAATTAACAAGGTAATAAATTAAGCTAATTAGAGAATTATAGAATGCAACTTACGTGGAAGATGACGCATCGTAAGAAAAGGGGCAAGCCCCAGATTACGAGCGACATGGTCCAATCGGAGAGGGAACCTGTCATAGCGATGCACAGGTTTCGAGAAAACCGTAAGCCACGGGTTGGCGTGTCCGAATGACAAGACAGGCTTCCCCCACTCGGCCAATACATAACAGCTTGATATACTGAACTTTTATTTTTTCAACATGGCTATGATAGCTTTTTGTCACTCGGCGTGACACTCGCTTCAGTTAACAAATTGAAAATTCAAAGAAACGAGGTTAATACTAAAAATGAATTAAAGTAAAAAATTTAATTACGGACAAGAGCACAATATTTACTTTATTTGTATCATTGTAACACAGCGTAAGTGATGATTCATGGTATGTCAAGCAAAATATTTTGAATTTGCGAGTATTCAGTTAAGAGCGATTCAGACCGGAAATCCTACCTGGTAGCGGTAATGAGGTTCCAGCGAAACGCCAGCTTGTCGCAGGGTAAGTGGGAAAACAAAGTCTCCAGCATTTTCAATCGGTCTTCATAACAAAGAGTAGGGTACAATCCAGCCGACATAGCCTGGATCGAAAAGAATTCCTTCAACATCCCAGCATCAGTTGTAAAATCTACAACTTCAACATTGACGTTAGAAAAAAGACCTTTCACGAATGTGATCAGGTTATCAAGTTCGACCGGTTTTTTTTGGCTGAGGTTGGTCTGGGCAGACTGGTCCACTGCGAACAAGGGCGTTTTCGTTATTATCGAAAACCCCTACCATAAAGGTTAACCCTAATATCCCTCCTGGCTCGAGAAGGTCCCTGGCCTGGACAGACTCGCCTGGTAATCAGGAATAAGAAATATGGAGGCGCTATAAATAATTGCATCCATTCTCTCATTCACACAACTGGGGAGGTCGCCGGCGTCCCCTTCTATAAATTTAAGCCTTTCCGAATCAGGATCGATATTTCTCGCTACATCCAGCATAGAAGGCGAATTGTCTAATCCCCAGATAATTGCGTCTGGAATCGTCTGAAGCATCTGCCTTGAGCTAGCTCCGGTTCCACATCCTATATCGAGGATCCTGGCATTCGACTGTATTCCCATCCTATCAAGGAGACTGGCGTTGAGTATTGAAAAGAATCGATATTTGTTTTCAAAAATCGCGTAATTGTCAGAGCTTTGTTCAAAATTTCTCTTTACGGCTTCTTTAATCTTATGAATCTTCTTTTCGTCCATCTTTTTCCTTAGGAGCCTTATGTTCGGCGCCTGGGGCCTGCCCTGTTTTTTGAAAAACAGCGGGTATAATCACAACCCGTTCGAGGCTCCTCTTATAACTCGACTCGCTGTGATCGTCACCGTGCTTCCATGTCCGTAACATGTCCTTAGCCTGTTTTTTGTCAATTTTCAGAATGTTCCTGAGTTGCCCCATGGTCACACATTGTTTTTCATACACGTATCGCGCAGGGTCTCCAAAGGATATTCCCGCAATTTTTCAACAGGTACCCTTATCCCTACTACGGCTAGAAAAACTTGCAATTCCGAATACGGGTCGCTGCTTGCGGTATCTTTCGCAAGTTCCACATCCAGTTTCCGTTCATCGGTGGTTTGAGATTGGCCACTCACGTAACCGGCTGAGCCGTCTATAAAATCCTGCCTTATTGGTGAGAAAAAATCCACGGCCTCGCAACCTTCCGGACCTGACGAGACCGAGTGAGGAACCATCGAAGGTATCAGCAACATTTCATCGGGAAGCAGCGTTATTTCCCCATGTCCAGGAAAATGCAGGGTAATTTGACCTTTGTGAACCGTCGTGAACTGTTCAGACTCGTGCTCATGAACTGGTATGGATGAATTAGGAGCGATCTCGATTCTAACCGCCATCAGTTTCTTGCCCCAGATCATTTGACGGTTAATCTTGTCAGACAATTTCTCTTTACTTATGAGATCCCATGATCGCTTTTCCATTAATACGCCTCGCTGTTAAAGTCCTGTGATGGCGCCAGCCGTCAGCGCTCCTGATTGAGCCGTTCTTCATCGAGCAACATAGATCTAAGTTTATCTACAATGCCGGATACTTGTTTTTCAGTTTGTTCCAGAGGACCACTGTTGTCAATTATGATGTCAGCTAAAGTTTTTTTGGATTCTATATCCATTTGAGCGTTTAGCCGGGATGACGCCTCGTCAGATGAAATCCCGTCTCTTTTTAGCAAGCGCTTCTTCTGAAGCTTTCGCGGAGTGTAAACTAAAATTATGGTGTCGAAATCTGTTTCCCAGCCCGCTTCAAACAATAGCGGAACGTCTACCACAACAATCGGATTTCCTTTTTTTTGATGCTCTTTTACAAGACGTTCCTTTTCACGCGATACTCTTGGGTGAATGATCGCTTCCAGAAGTTTTCTTTTAGACGGGTCGGAAAAAACAATCCTGGCAAGTTCTGGTCTGTTTAGCTCCCCTTGGGGGTCCACGACGGAATCACCGAATGTGGCCTTTATCTCTTTCAATCCGCTAGAACCTGGCTTGACCACCTCGCGGGCAAGCTCATCAGCGCAAATAACAGGGATCCCCCGCTCCCTGAAAATACCACTGACAGCGCTCTTGCCACTAGCTATTCCGCCTGTAAGTCCTACCGTCAACGAGCGTCTAGCGCCCACACCATCATTTTTTTTTTGATTGGCTCTCATTATGGACCAGACCCACAATCCTTAATTATTTATAAAAGTAGTTTAATCTTTCTTCTTCATTTCCTGCCATGCGGCGTCCCAAGCTCGGTCAAGCCTTTTTCCGGTCTTCTGTACGGTCTCGAAAAAATCTCCAACCCTGTCCTTTAAGATCCTGGCCATTTCATCAGAGTGCCCTTGAGCCTGCTTGACCCTGTTTTCTCCAATTCTCCCAATAGCCGTCCACTGTTTATCGAGAAGTTCCATGGCCTGATTCACACACAGCCCAAGCGTGTCTCTGCTTAACGCTCCAAGCGTCTTGAATCTCTGTTTAAGGTCATTCAGGAAACTGTCCCAATCGAGATTTCTCTCGCGATCAAGAGTTTCCCACGCGTCTTTTATTTTAGTCGAAGCTGTTTCTATGTCTACCACAGCGAGCTTTCCGGAACGTTTGAGATTTCTTGCCGTTTTATCTACTGCGGAGAAAAATTCTTCCCGGGAAGAGCCCCAGCTCTTTTTGAGAAAAACCCGGATTTCTCCTAGCATAAAAACACCTATCGTTCCCAGGTTTGCCATCAGTTCAGTCAAGGAGTCTCTTACGTCAGGCGCCTTCTTATCCATAGAAGCCTCCAGGAATATTCGTAAGATTCATCAGTCGCTTAGACACCACCGCGTGTTGTTTTGATTCAATCGCCTTGAGTCGCTCATTAGACTTGTTTCTACAAGTACTACGCCAACCACCGCTAAGCAACAAATTTGATGTTTCGAGCCCAAGTGTTGCGCTCCGTGAACCGTCCTCAATCAACAAAAAAATATAAACCGTGACTTTTTTCAGGAATTTATTATAATTTGTTAAGTTAACAGATTGGATCAGCTTTTGAATTCTTGTGAATAGCGATTCGCGGCACGAGGTGGTTTAAAAAGTCATGAGTTCAAACACCGACGTGAAAATTCTGCAGCCATCTGAAAAATTACCGGTTTTTGAGAAAGTGGATCATGAATTGACCGCGGGAAATGAGCTTCTGGATGAGGCCATAATCCTGGGTGGGAATTCTGAGGGCTCCGGTTCTTTGTTCATTGAGGCTACCTTACTCGAAACAACATCCCCGTCCGATGAAACACCCCGCGATAGCGCTGACTCCGCCACTAACATCGTTTCGCTTGAACCCCGCCGAACCGACGCGGGCCTGGAAAGCGAGATCCTACCGGCTCCTATAATTCCCATGAGCCTGGCGGTTATTCTTTTCATGCTCATGATCACTTATGGGAATGTCTAACAACTGAATCAACAGATCCTGGAGAAGCTTCATCCATGCGGAGCCGCATCCTTGACATATCGTGGCCTTGTTGGTAAAAAAAAGCGGAGCGTTGTGACCGACTCATAGATCCTTACAAACAACTAGAGATTGCTGGACACAGAACGGCTAGGTTAAGGCGAGCGTGTTTCCTGGTCTTAGGAAAGGCGGAAACGTTTGTGCGAATGCCCTATAATCGCTAGCTTATCAATTCGCTCATGCCGTTAAGTCATATTTTTAAATAAGGGAGGAATGCCCCCGTGAAAGTCCTCGTATCGGACAATCTATCTGAGTTAGGCGTCCAAATTTTTAGGGACTCGCCTGGTATCGAAGTCGATGTCAAGGTCGGCTTAAGCCCGGAAGAACTAATCAAGACAATACCAAATTATCACGGTCTCGTAGTAAGAGGGGCTACAAAAGTAACAGCCGAAGTTATAGCAGCGGCTGATAATCTGAAAGTAGTTGGGCGCGCGGGCACTGGATTGGATAACGTGGACATTAGGGCAGCGTCCAAAAGGGGAATCGTCGTAATGAACACCCCTGGAGGAAATACGGTAACCACAGCCGAGCATACGATCTCCATGATGATGTCCCTGGTACGTAATATTCCCCAGGCAAACAGTTCGATAAAGCAGGGAAAATGGGAAAAGAAGAAATTTTCTGGATCGGAAATTTTCAACAAGACTCTCGGCGTGGTTGGACTTGGAAAGATTGGCGGTGTCGTCGCTGACAGGGCGATGGGCCTGGGAATGAAAGTAATCGCCTATGATCCTTTTTTGTCAGTTGATCAGGCAAAACAAATGGGGATCAAGCTCGGCTCAATGGACGAAGTGTTCAAGGAATCTGACTTAATAACACTTCATGTTCCGTTGACGGACGAGACTAGAGCCCTAATATGCGCCAAGAACATTGCCAAGATGAAAAATGGAGTCCGAATAATCAACTGCTCTAGAGGACCGGTGGTAAACGAAGAGGATCTGGCCGACGCAATCGAGTCCGGTAAGGTCGCAGGAGCGGCTCTCGACGTTTTCGCGCAGGAGCCTCCCGGTTTGACTCGTTTAATTCAGCTTGAACAGGTTATATGCACGCCCCACCTTGGAGCCTCGACCAGGGAAGCCCAGGATAACGTGGCTATAGCGGTTGCGAACCAGATTCGGGATTATCTCATTGATGGCACGATCCAGAATGCCGTCAACGCGCCTGCAGTATCTGGCGAAGCGCTGGAAAACCTTAAACCCTATCTGGAGTTGGCCGAGCGGTTAGGCCTGTTCCTGGGGTCCATGGTTCAGACCGGCATTAAGACGGTGGAGGCGCAATATTCCGGCGACGTCCTTGAAATGGAACTGAAGCCACTTACCACATGTTTTCTTACAGGTCTTCTCACGCCTATAATGCAAGACGACGTAAACCAGGTTAATGCCCCGATGGTTGCTGAAGAGCGAGGCATACTGGTGTCTGAGACCAGGGTTAGCCGCTCGGAGAATTTCATCTCTTTGCTGCGGTTTAAGGTGGTGACACAGAACAGGGAACATGTCGTGGAAGGAACTTTGTTCGGAAAATCCGAACCCCGCATGGTCAGATATGGTGATTTTCGTGGAGAATTTGATCTATCCGGCGAGCTGATCCTGATTCATGCCATGGACAAACCCGGTCTCATAGGTCAAGTAGGCGCCACCCTTGGCAACCGTGGAATAAACATTTCACATTTTCAATTCGCGCGTTATCAGCCAGGCGGTGAAGCGTTGCTGTTTTTGACTACGGACACCAAGGCCGGTGATGTGGTCCTCGACGATTTGCAGGCGCTAACCAACATTGTATCGGTTCGACGAATTACAATATAGAATCCTTGAACTGGGTATGATTCCAGACCGACGCCTGACCTCGTCAACTCTGGTCAGGCGTCTTGTCCTATTCCCTTAACTGGGTTCGCCGAAGGTGTCAGGTTTAACAAATGTTGACAGTAAAAGACGTCAATAAAATGGACCTTCCTAAACAGGATAATTACGAAAGGGCTCTTGCGATTGGCCTTGAAAAATTTGGGAAGAAGGATCCGAATTGGATAGCTGAAAAATCCGGAGGGCGGATTTTTGGTGGCAATCTCGCGATACCTCACCTGAACACGACTATCGTTCTGGATCTGCAGACGAAGAAGTTCACAATTCAAGAGACCGGCGAGGAAGCTCCTATATGGTTGTCTATCCTTTGTGTCCATTATTTGAATTCCGCTGAAGGGAAAAGGCCTACCGGGAAACTCAAACATTTTAGAGAATTCAAGGAAGGCGTTTTTTACGAACCTGCGTTTAACCGAAGGACAAAAGAAATTCTTATTGCCGTGTTCGGTCAGAACCCTGCGCCTATGTTGGAAGCAGGTAAGAGTCTAAATGGCAAGGTTCTTGACAGCGCCGACGCTGCGCTGGAATTGCCGTATTTCCCTTTTCTGCCGATAACTTGCATGGTCTGGAAAGGTGACGAAGAATTTCCTCCGGAGGCCAGTGTCTTGTTTGATGAAACGGCGGAACTTTATTTCAGCGCGGAGGATATGGCGGTCGCCGCTCAAATGGCGGTCCTGGAATTGATGAGACGCGCGAAAAGATAGGTAGCGCATAGCCACAGCTAGTGGCGAATATTTATCGATTTTTTTGCTTGCTCTGAGGTCAAAATGAAAATTGCTGTCTCGGGTAAAGGGGGCGTGGGTAAAACCACTTTAAGCAGCCTTCTGGCGCGTTACTGGGCGAAGAAGGGATATCGGGTTCTGGCTGTAGACGCGGATCCTGACGCCAATCTTGGTTCGGCCTTGGGAATCGACACTACAGGTATTACCCCGATAGCCAAGATGGAAGATTTAATATTTGAACGCACTGAATCGAAACCGGGGACGGTTGGCGGATTCTTCAAAATGAATCCGAAAGTTGATGACTTGCCGGAATCTCTTGGCAAGGACAAGGATGGCGTCAAACTTCTCGTAATGGGAACAGTAAAGAAGGGTGGCGGGGGATGTATCTGTCCCGAGAGCGTGCTGCTCAAGGCGCTGATCAGCCACTTGGTGCTATACGAGAAGGACCTGGTCATAATGGATATGGAGGCCGGTATAGAACACCTTGGCCGCGGCACAGCTAGAGGAGTAGATACATTCCTGATAGTCGTTGAACCTGGGCAGAGAAGTATTGAGACCGCATCGAAAGTCCTCCAGCTTACTCAGGACATCGGGCTCGCAAAAGTCGCTGCTGTCGGCAGCAAGGTCCGCAACAAGGAACAGGAAGCATTCCTCAAACAAAACTTGGGAGAAATTCCTTTGATCGGTATAATACCGTTTTCCGAGGAAATCGCCCGGGCAGATCTTGAAAATCGTCCGCCTTCTTTGGAGGACCCTGAAATTTTCTCTGCAATAGAAAAAATAGCCACAACAATCGAGGCCAATTCCGGGAAATAGTTCACAGGCGTCGAAAAACTCTTGCTGAAAACTTTAAGGCCGTGAAAACATCAAGAGCGGCCAGCAACGCGCATATAACCCAAAAACTCTAAGGAGGATCGCATGTCAGCCAAGATTATTAGCGGTAACGAAGTTTCTCAACAACTAAAAGATGAAATGAAGGAAGAGGTTGTCAAGCTAAAAGCTCAGGGTCTGGAACCCTGCCTTTCGGTTATTCTCGTAGGAGAGGACCCAGCGTCAAAAGTATATGTACTGAACAAGAAGAAGGCATGCGAGTACATCGGCATCAAGTCCCTGGAAACCAGATTACCTGCGGCCACTACAACTGAAGAATTACTCAAGGTCATAGAGGGTTACAACAACGATAAGACGGTCCACGGAATTCTTTGCCAGCTACCGTTACCCAAGCATATTCCTGAAACTAAAATCTTGCGCTCTATTCTCCCTGAGAAAGACGTAGATTGCTTCCACCCATTTAATGTCGGTCTGATAAGTATCGGTGAAGTTAGATTCCTTCCGTGTACCCCCGCCGGCGTCATAGAACTTATTAAAAGAGGTGGATTTGAGACAGCCGGTAAGGACGTCGTGATTCTTGGAAGAAGCAATATAGTGGGTAGGCCTCTATCAAACATGCTCGACCAGAGAGACATGAACGCGACTGTCACAATGTGTCATACCAAAACCAAAAACCTGAAAGGTCGTTGCCTGGAAGCTGACATCATAATTGGCGCCATTGGCGTTCCAGAATTCCTGAAAGGCGACATGGTCAAGGAAGGCGCAGTGGTCATAGACGTTGGAATAAATAGAGTGGACGCGCCGGGCACGGAAAAAGGATTCAAACTGGTAGGGGATGTGGCGTTTAACGAAGTGAAAGAAAAGGCTGCGGCAATTACCCCAGTTCCCGGTGGAGTGGGGCCGATGACAATCGCAATGCTTATGAAGAATACCCTTACAGCGGCCAGAGAAGCTTTTTTTAAAAAATAGCCGGTTTTCACGTGATATTTGATGGAAGAAGCTGAACAACTCCCATCAACAATAAAAAACGCGGGCCGCTCAGTGATTATCGTTTCACAGCGTCCCGCGTTATTAGTTCTAAATTGTTGAATTGAGCTTCTTAAAAATCTTACTTAGATCTCAAGCATAGGCTGTAGCATTATTTATAGGTTTATCCGCAAGCTCGGATCTAGCGTTTTCCACATCCCTGCCTATTTGGGCTTTGAGTTCTTCTACCGACGTGAACGCACGCTCCGGTCGCAATCTTTTAACAAAGAAAAGCTTTATCGTAGATCCATAGATTTCACCTGAGAAATCAAGAAGATGGGCTTCAAAGGAAGTTCTGCGATCCTGAAAAGTTGGATTATTTCCTATGTTCATCACAGCCTTATAAACTCTGTCCTGAAATTCGCAAAAAACAGCATAAACTCCGTCAGGGGGTCTTAATTTTCTGTCGGGTTTTATGTTAGCCGTCGGATATCCTAATCCCTTTCCCCTGTTGTGTCCGTGTATTACGTTTCCCCGAATCGAGAAGGGACGCCCCAGCATTTCGTTCGCTTCCTCTATTTTTCCGCTCATGAGAAGCTTACGGATCAGGGTCGATGATACAACTTCGCCTCCCACCTTGACCGAGGGAACGATGTGGACGAAAAACCCCATTTCCTGTCCCATGCGCTTCAACTGAGAAGCAGTTCCGGCTCGCCCGCTACCAAAACGATAATTTTCACCCACAAAAAGATTTCTTATAGCCATCTCTTCTATGAGAGTATTCTCCACAAAATCCTCTGGAGTTTGCTTGGCGAATTCTTTTGTAAACTCTGCCAGCACAAGAACATCGATGCCAAGAGACTCGAGCATGTCAGCCTTCTCTTGAGCGGTGGTGATTTGTGGAATTTCCGGGGCCTGGTTTAAAACCAACCGTGGATGGGGATCGAAAGTGTAAACGACAGCTTCTCTACCTTTACTGTGGGCAGTTTCAACCGTACGTTTGAGAATTTCCTGATGTCCCAGGTGAACACCGTCAAAATTGCCTAAAGCTACCGAAGGATTGGAAAAGGTCTGAAATATTTTTTCGCGGACGCGAATAAGTTCCATAGTAAGTATCCGGCGTATATCGCCACCCTCCAGAAAACAATTCTGAAATTGACTCGTGAAGAGAACGCCTCTCTCGGCTCGACGGATTGGTTTCCATCGGTATGATCCGTAGACTCTCTTCTGTACAAAAAGAGGACTAAGACTGTTTATGCGTCGGATGATGGAGTAGAAGCGACTCCGGACTCAATCTCAGTCGAGGAACGTTCCAATTCGGCTATCCTCGAACTTTTTTCTTGAACGTCTTTCTGTAGTTTCTGATTCTCGGATTCCAACCGGCTAATCGTGGCGTTCAGACCATCTACTTCACCTGAGTGTTGCCGATCAGTCTTTATCATGCGACGGCGTTCACGCACCCACTTTAGCTGTGTTATGAAATCCCCGAGCGCTGCTATTATTATTCCGAGTGAAACACATATAGTGACCAATTCCCAGAAAGCCAGCTTGATCGGTTCTTTCAGTCCGAAATAATTTATAGTCAGCTCAACATCCTTGTTTTTCATAAATAAGGAAATGATAAGTATCACGAAGGCCAGCTCTATTAGCCTTTTGATAAGTCTCATGACAGCTCCTGTTGTTGATATACTGGAAAAAGTTTATCAAACGCTTTAGCGAGTTTTTCGCGTGTTTTCCTTAAATGTTCAGGTATGACCCGAATATCGGCCAGCACCGCCATAAGGTTAGTGTCACCTGACCACCGCGGCACGATGTGATAGTGAAGGTGCTCAGCGATACCGGCTCCGGCTATGGACCCAACATTTATCCCAATGTTAAAACCATCCGGTTTCATGACCTTCCTAAGAACCTGTACAGCTTTACAGACCTCTTGAATCAAAAGGCCGTTTTCTTCTACGTTCAAGTCGCATATTTCAGCGGCGTGTCTGTACGGGGCTACCAGCACATGTCCGTTATTATACGGATATTTATTCATTATTGTATAAGCTTGCAAACCTCTGTGGACAATCAGATTTTCTTCATCCATCATTGATTGAGGCTTGTCACAGAATATACAGCCAGCTTCTTTCTCCGCTCCTAGAATGTAATCGATACGCCAGGGGGCCCAAATTTGTTCCATGTCACATTTACTCTAAATCTTAAAGCCGATTAAGGCCCTTCCTATCTTCAAAGAACATATTTCACATTATGAACTTATTAAAATACAACGAATGAACTTCCATTGAAAACTCTTTTCATGGATTTCTTGAAACTTTTACAAATTTTGCAGAAATCTCGCCGTCCAGAATTTCCAGAATACCCACGTGCGCCTCATCAGAAAATGCGTCATGTGCCGCTGAACCGGGGTTAAACATCATGACTCCATTAATCTTTCCCCAGAACGGAACATGAGAATGGCCGTAAATGACCAAGTCCGCGGATTCATTTTCCAGTCTGGCCAAAATCCGCTCTTGAAGACCGTGTTTGGCCCCCCAGCCATGAATTAGGGCTATCCGCTTGGATTCAAGAGTTACCATTCTAACCTGTGGAATTGATTCGGCTATCTCGAAGTCATCCATGTTCCCGCAAACAGCAAGAGCGCCGCGTTCTTCCAGCCGATCAAGAACGGCCGCTGAAACAATGTCACCGGCGTGCATAATATGGTCGACGTCTCGAAATATGTCATCCAAAATGTAGTTCAGGACATTGTCGGGAACCTTGAGATGGGTGTCCGACATCACTCCTATCTTCATCTAGGCCCACCTCACGGATCCGGTTCCCCCTGGTCTCCGTCCACGCTAACGAGTAAGAAACTCCCTCCGACAACTATTTTGGATCCGGCTATGATGATCAGTCCACCCACATCCGAGTAGGCCTCAGCTCGATTCAAGGTAGATTTTATTGATTCTCCGGAGGTCAATCTCATGCCGATGTCCTTTGCGAATGAGGCGGCCCAGCATGCGGACCTTGAAAGAACAGTCACAGCGTGAATTCCTCTCCCTGGAGAGTATGTGGATATGCCAAAAATATTCTTGAGATGGTCGAGTTTGAGCATCAGATGTCCGTGAAATGGAGATCCTTCTGAATGAAGATGAACTTCAAGCGGTCCATTTGTGTGAATAAACGAATCTGCGCCGCTGCTCACAATGACGGTATCTGACGATGGAGCCAGATCGCGGCCGACAAAGTCCGCCATCGCTCCACTCATACAACTCATTGGAGCCACGCCTGTATTTCGACTCGACAGATCACAATACTTAACAATCTCCGGGGCTGATGAGTATATCTGTATGGGGCTCTGAGTCTCTCTCAACGCTGGATGTTGTCTTAGATACTCTTCTATTTGGTAGCGGTAACGGAAAACCGACTCTTTCGCTTTTGCCGACAGATCAACTTGCGCTTGAATATGGATGTTGGTCTCTCTTACATCCACATGGAAGCTCACGGAGTTCGGCAGAGGAATCCGGTTTTTGTAATCTTTTATCTCATATATGTTTTGGACGGCAGGCATTGGAGTTCCCAAACAACATCGCTTTAATAATTAAAGGAGACTCTACTTAACACATACAGGGGTTACCAACTACAGATTTGGCGACAATCGGAGTCAATCTCCCGTAACTAAGCAGGGGCCCTTGCATCGGCCCTGAAACCTAGTCCAACCTGCCGGGGATTATTAATGAGGCTCACGTTACTGTCAAGGATAATTTCCTGATGGTTGGGGACAGACAAGAATCTTTTCCTAAATTGTCCGAAATCTCGACAGACGCTTTAAAACAAGTTATTAGTTGATGTCTCTCAGAAGTTCTGTTAGGTTTAGTAATATTCATTTTCTGGAAGATTTATGCGTGTTCTGTTAGTAAATCCTGGTCATTCCCAGACATTTTGGTCTTTTGACAAGGTCTTGGAAATGACTCGCAAGAAAGCCTTGCTGCCGCCTTTGGGCTTGTTGACACTAGCCTCTTTATTGCCAAGCGACTGGAACACTGAACTTGTCGACATGGTGTTTCAGAATATATCGGAATCACAATGGAATGAATCAGATTTGATTATGGTGTCGGGGATGTCCGTCCAACAGGATGGAATCCTACAGGTGATCAAACAGGCGAAAAAGCGTGGTAAAACAGTTGTTGTTGGGGGTCCATGGTCATTCCATGTTCCTGAACAGGCACTAGCGGCAGGCGCTGATCTTGTAATTAGAGGCGAAGCCGAGGTCCAAATTCAAAACCTTCTTGACGCCTTGAAGAAAAAGAATTTCGGACGAATCCTGGAGTCGACTGAAAGGGCTGACATGACTAAGAGCCCTCCCCCGAGGTTCGACCTTTTAGACATGGGAGCCTACGTGGACATGGAGTTGCAATTCACTAGGGGCTGTCCTTTCAAATGTGAATTCTGCGATGTGACTTTGATGCTCGGTCGCAAGGTACGCGCTAAGAAACCGGAACAAGCGCTTCAGGAACTGGAACTTCTATATAACTTGGGTTGGCGGCGTATGGTTTTCTTTGTGGACGATAATTTTATCGGCAGCGGTCAAAGAACCAAGGAACTTTTGAAGGAATTAATTCCATGGATGGACGCAAGAAATCGGCCATTCAACTTCTACACTCAAGCGTCTGTAAATCTGGCGGCTGATGATGAACTCATGCGAGACATGTATCTGGCTGGATTTCAGAGGGTTTTTCTAGGCGTTGAAACACCTGACGAAGCATGTCTCAAAGATGCGGGAAAAATTCAAAATACCAATATAGATCTGAATGAAGTTTGTAGAAAAATTGCAAGGGGTGGGTTCCAGGTCATTGCCGGCGCTATCTTGGGATTTGATCAAGAAACAACGGGAGCTGGGTCGCGTCTAATAAAGTTCGCCGAGAAAAACCATATCCCGGAATTGTTCACGACACTGCTACAGGCAGGCAAGGGCACCGATCTGTGTGTGAGACTCGAATCGGAAAATCGCCTTTTAAATATGGATGTAACCAATCTCAGTAATCAGACAGGCCTGGTAAATTTCGTACCTACCAGGCCCTTGGAAGACATTGCCCATGAGTTTGTTTCGGTTTACGAAGACCTTTATAAACCCGAAACATACATTGAAAGATCATATTACCATTTCAAGGACATGAATCCTCCCCACGTCAAGAAACCTGTGAAGTTACCATATTCGTGGGAAATCAGGGCGGTAGCGGTCATGCTGTTCAGGAACAGTGTTGTATACCCTACAAGATTCAAGTTCTGGAAATATCTTCTCAAAGCTCTTTGGAACTTCCCGTCCAGATTTGACCGATATCTCGTATCGTTCGTCGTAGCGGAACATTATTATGAGTTTAAGGACAAGATTCGAGAAGGAATCGAATCACAACTGGAAGCTTTGGGCCCAAAGATAAAGACAACGTGTTACACGAAACCCTGCGCCGCGCTCGAATGCATACCTGTCCCCGAGAACGGATAATCCTCTGAGCGACTCGGGGCGGAGCGAAAAAGCGTCAATCCCATAGAGTCGCGCCGATCACTCGTCTGACTCTTTAGCGCCTCCCTTTCCCGCCTCGGAAACAAGGTATTCAAGGTCATAGACTTTTACCTGACTTCGAGACAGCAAGAAAGAAAACCAGTCTGTCTTCTTGCGCTCCAGGACAATCAGCCTCTGGCCGGACATCCCGGATAGGGAATCGATCGCAAAGTCAGCCACCATCCCCTGAGCCTTAGGGGTGCTCCATTTTTCTTCGAGCGCGTCTCCGTTCCAGACTAGCCCCTTTATACGGCCCTCTTCAAGCATCTTGGTTCTGCTCAACATCCTCATGGTCGTCGAACTATGAGAAATTGTCAGGATCTGGGCAGGCGACCCGAGGGATGGGCTCCACCAAAGGATCCGTGGACGGACGTAAGTCGGATCCATGGCGAAATCCTTGCCTTTGTCACGCATCTCCTCCGGTCCGAACCAGCGTAAAATTATGTCGGATCCGCCATAGTAATTCTTGGAGACATACAATCGTTTTCCAAGAGGATTATAAATCCTGAGATGGTCTTCTTTATCGTAAACCGCTATTAGAGGCTTCCGTTTTCCTTCAAAATCCCCAATGGTAAAACCAAAAATCGGTATCTTGAGAGGAACGCCAAACCTGCCGACAGCCTCTATAGCCGTTCCCCGATCCTCCATTTGTTCTATGGGACCGTCGTACATCTTGCTAAGGCCTTTTCTCTGGCCTAGAAGAATCGGGCCACGCGTAGGATAATTAATGACCCTTAAGAAGTATCCCAACTCCGTCAATTGCGGAGACAAGAGTTCCGCCTTTGTATTCCAGAGCAAAAGAAGCCAATGATCCTCTATTTTGAGCCGTGACGTAAATTCTGGCATTACCGGTTTTTGCGATTTTCGCTACATCTATAGCTTTGATTTCCAGGCTACCAGCAGAATACTCGGTAACCAGAGCAAGGTTGTTTTCTGAAAATTTATAAAGATAGATCGTCGATGGGCCAGCAACCACGATTTCATTTTTGCCGTCTCCGTCGACATCCCCTACTCCCAGACCAATCGCCAGCAAACTCAGTTCCTGACTCCTCCAGACCCTCTCAGAGCCTGGCTTCTTGGAATCTGAATCAGTCTCGGACTTTGACACAACTTTTGTAAAAACGGCGTCTGGCCCATCCATTCCAATAGCGGACGAAAGACAATAGGATTGAACGAGCCCTGCCATCATCAAGATCAGCAGCAGACGCAGCATGGAATTTCCAGAGTAAGGAATCATCGTGTCCTCCAATAAAAACGGACCATCGAAAAATATTCCAACATGGCCGGCGTGTCTAGCAAAAGTAGTCTTGCGTCCTAACTGCCGGTAATTTTTATAGGCTTTGATTGAACTGATATGGAAATGTTGTGAAGACTGACCTGCGGAGTTCCCTGACCCTACATGAGGTGGTTCCTGGGCCATCCGGACTCGTTTCAGTTGTAATGCTCAGAAAAACGGCACATACCTTTCCCCTGCGTCACAAATCACCGTAACAACGATTTTTTCAGGCCCCAATTTGGAGGCTTGCTCCAAAGCCGCGCAAAATGCGGCGCCGGATGATAATCCCGCATATATGCCATGCTGGATCGCCAAAGTTCTTACCGCTTCTTCGGCCCGATCATATCCTACATCGGTCACTTCATCAATCAGGGCTAAATTCAAATTCTTCGGCACAAAGCCAGCCCCAATCCCGGCGAAATTGTGAGGTCCTGGATTCCCTCCACTCAAAACAGCGGACTCGGCAGGTTCAACCGCCACTATTCTAACATCCTTGTTTTTCTTTTTGAGAACTTCACCCACACCTGTGATTGTGCCACCTGTGCCAACTCCCATCACGAAAACATCCGGCGGTCTTTTTAAGTCCTTCAGAATTTCTACAGCCGTGGTCAGTTTGTGGGCTTCCGGATTTGCGGGATTTTCAAATTGATTCAGCATCCTGCAGTGACGAGACTTATCAGCGATTTCACTCGCTTGGTCGATCGCCCCGCGCATTCCTGCAGAAGCCGGGGTGAAAACTATTTCCGCTCCGTAAGACGTCAATAGCTGTACCCTGGCGTGGTGGACATTTTCAGGCATAACAAGAGTCAGAGCATAACCTCTAGCCGCTGAGATAAGCGCCAGACTGATCGCCGTGTTGCCGCATGAAGCCTCAACGAGTCGACCGCCTGCCTTCAAGAGGCCGTCCCGCTCCATTGAACGAATGATATTCAAGCACATCCGATCTTTGATGGATGAGCCCGGGTTCAAGAGTTCCAGCTTAGCCCAGATCTGAGCCCTCTTCTCCATTTCCGCGCTTCTAAGGCGAACCATTGGAGTTCTACCTATGTAATCGAGTATTGTAGGTTCATTTCGCATATAACAGCTCAACTAATCAGAGTCATTTTGATAAATACGTTAAATAAAGTACATATATTTGTGATCCAATTCACGAGAAATTCCTTCTTTACGCGCCATGGCGCACAAGTCCGCAATACTGACCGAATTGTAATAATCTACAAGGATTTGTTGTGTTTTTTTCCAGACGTGTCTGGTTATACAGCCTTGACAAATTTCACAATTCCCACGCTTGCAGTCGTCTTCACCCAGACAGCGAACAGGGATGATAGGACCTTGCGCAGCCTGGATGATATCGCCGACACTTATTTCGGAAGCGTCCTTGGCAAGCATGTACCCGCCTCTAGGACCTCTACGGCTTCTCAGGAGACCAGCTTTCAGCAATTTATTGAATATTTGTTCCAGGTAGCGTTGAGAAATTCTCTGTCGCCTCGAGATGTCTTTAATTTGAGTGGGATCTCCACCTCCGTGATAAGAAACGTCAAAAAGGGCTCTTACACCATATCGGCTTGTTGTAGTAATTCGCATGTTTTTCCCCGCAAAAAAACTACTGGACTCAGAAGAATCAACAGTGTTGAGGTTAAGTAACTTTACTATTGATGTCAAGATAATTTTGGAGCCACAATCCACACCTTTTCTGTGTATCCAGTCGGTTCTTTTAGACTTATCTGATATCAGTCAAGACATGTTCAGGATCAATCCAATGAAACCTTTTAAAGATGAGGATTTATCGCCAAATCCAATTATACTCAAAAAAAATGGAAAATAGCCAAAATTGAACGCTTGACACAGGCTTCCGTACGATTATCTGTACAATAGGCTAACTGATTTGACTTCAATTTTTGACTAACGTTTGTTGACACTCGGGACCCAAAGTGGTAGTTAAATAGTTTCGAAATTTGGCGAGGTCAAAATGGGTAGCATTATCAAGAAGAGAAGAAAGAAGATGCGCAAGCATAAACACAAAAAGCTTCGCGCAAAGCAGCGTCACAAGAATAAGTAGGTTAGGTTGAAATGACCATAGAGGGCTTTTTTACCGAGTCCGATCGCACTACGGTGGTTAAAGCCGCCCGCTTGGCAGAAGGTCTTGTCATGCGTTATTTCAACTTAGCTTCCAACGAATGGGCTACTAATCCCTATTCGCTCCTCACCTGGAAAGAAACCGCCCCTTGGCTTCGAGACTCCAATGTGTTCGCACAGACAGTTCGGATAGGACCGAAGAAGCGGTCGGCGCCTCGTCGCTCCGAGAAAGATTTCATCTCCTATGGGGTAGTTCTTCAGGATCCGGCCATTTTGCGAGCCTTGCTGCGGCCTGCGCGACATGATCTGTGGACCCTGGGGCTTTTTGTTTTGACTCACGAACTAGTTCATATTGTCAGGTTCAGAAAATTTGAAGTGGATTTCTTTGGATCCGACGATGAAAAACTAGCGGAAGAAGACGTGGTCCACGGGTTTACCAAGGAAATATTATCCGGAGTCGAAACCATGGATAATCTGTTTCATCTCTATGAATCCGGATCAAAAATTAAACATCCAAGATTATGTGAATCGGTATAACATTACATACCAGGAGGTTTTCTAAGTAATGCCAATTTACGAATATTGTTGTGAAAAATGCGGCAAGGAATTTGAAGCTTGGCAGAGAATGTCGGACGATCCGATTGAAAAGTGTTCAATGTGTGGTGGAAGAGCCAGAAAATTGATATCCCAGTCTACGTTTGTTCTTAAGGGCTCAGGATGGTACGTTACCGATTACGGTAAAAGCAGTTCCTGCGCTTCCAGTTCTTCGGCCGGCAAATCTTCGGGTTCATCTAGTTCAGAGTCCAGTAGTACAGCGTCATCAGACTCATCGTCGGCCACTAAGTCAACTTCCGAGGCCTAGTATTACGTTTCGCTCGAACTGTTCCGCCAGTTGAATAGAGGATGACATGAAGATTAAGAGAATTGCTCATCTAGGTGTCGCTGTTCACGATCTCGACTCGGCCATGAAATTCTTCACCGAGGGCCTTCCACTAGAAGTTACCCATACTGAAGACTATCAGGGGATGAAAATAGCCTTCATTCCTATCGGTGACAGTTCGGTAGAACTCCTTCAGGACGTTTCGGGCGCTTCGGCAATTAAAAAATATTTGGACAAGAACGGTGAGGGCATCCATCACATCGCTTACGAGGTTGATGACATCAACGAAGCCATAGCCGAACTAAAAGCCAAAGGGGTTAAGCTGATAGACGAAAAACCGAGGCAGGGAGCCCACGGTATGTCTGTAGCGTTCATGCACCCAAAGGCGACCCACGGTATCCTGATGGAATTATGTCAACCATCGGAAGAAAACCATTAGAGTCTAGTTTTGATTTAGACGCGTTTCCTAGAGCTTTTTACAAGAGAAAAATTTAAAAAACTTTTCGACGTTTTTTCGCCAATATATCTTGCGTGTCCTGAACTGGGGCACGTTTTTTATTTGAGGCGGCTCTGACAGTCAAGGTTTGCCTTTGCAATTTGTCCGCCTCTAATCGTATACTGCCTAGGTCGACCAAATACCGTCCTTGGGGATATTTTTACGAAAATCCCTTTATATTTAAATAAAAGATCGTTCTGGAGGTTATGCTAATGGCCGAAGTTACCATGCCGATGAATGGAAAAGTGATCAACATATTGGCTAGTGTGGGAGACTCAGTTCAAGAAGACGCTGAGCTTGTAGTCATTGAAGCGATGAAAATGGAACTCCCCATAGTGGCTACGGCAAGCGGGAGCGTGAAAGAAATCCGGGCGAAAGTCGGGGAATCCTACCAGGTAGGTGATGTTCTAGTGGTTATTGAATAATCGGGAGCGAGTGGGGGACATATTGCCCACTTAAATGTGTATCTGAAAAGAACCTGCTCACGATTTGAGACAGAGGCTGATGGTCGCTCGCCCCGTCGCTGAGTATCCATCAGCATCAACATTTCAAAATTGTTTTAATAAAGGGGGGATTGGACTTTTCTATAGAGCAAGTCTTAGAAGCGAATTCACACTATGAGAAGACATCGGCACGCTTTTAACCGACTATCCAAATACGTGCATGATTTTTGATCAACGGCCAGGGGGCTGCTTCTATGAGTGAACTTTTCGATAAAACATGGATAAATTCAATTGAGCTCGACAACAGAGCTGTAAGATCCGCCACCTGGACAGGAACCGGCGATCCGCAGGGCTTTGCGACAGATCGCACTTTTGATCTTTACGACCGTCTTGCCCGCGGCGGCATGGGCCTCATTATTACCGGTTATCAATATATTTTGCCCAACGCCATTCAATTGCCACACATGCTAGGAAACTATGACGACGCTCTAATACCGGGATTGAAGAAATTGGCGGATACCATTCACGAAGCGGGCAACAAAGTTGTAGGGCAAATTGTTCACACAGGATTTCGCGCTAATCCCAAACTCTTCCCTCGCGAAGGCGCTTTATGGGCGCCATCGGAAATATCGGACCCTACTCTCAAATATCCTGTAAAATCAGTAACAAGACACGAGATTACCGAACTGGTTCAGGCGTATGCTGAGGCTGCAAGACGGTTGAGGGAAGCCGGCTTTGACGGTGTCCAACTTCATGGGGCTCATGGCTATGGAATTAATCAGTTCCTTTCGCCGTGCTGGAACCTGAGAGGTGACAGTTACGGTGGATCCGTTTCGAATCGTTACCGCTTTTTAGGAGAGACTATGGAAGCGGTCCGAGGAACTATTGGAAAAGACATGACCTTGATGATTAAATTGAACGGTCGTGATTTTGTTGAAAATGGTCTTGAGCTTGATGAAACCCTTAACATAGCCCAAAGGTTGGAGGATGACGGCATAGACGCCATTGAGATCAGTGGAGGCAGCGCTTCATCGGGCAAGAACCAGGGACCGGTGAGGACAAAGATTCTGGAAGAATCTGACGAGGGATATTTCGCTGAAATAGCGGCCGAGTTCAAAGCCAAGGTCAAGGTCCCCATAATCACGGTGGGTGGTTTGAGATCCCCTCAGAAAATTAACGAGATCTTAAAGGACAATAAGGCGGATTACGTCGCCATGGCCAGGCCGTTCATAAGAGAACCCGGGCTTATAAACAGATGGAAAACGGGTGACCTTTCGAAAGCTTCCTGCATATCTTGCAACGGGTGTTTTGAGACGGGCATGAAGGGCGCTGGAATTTCCTGTAAAATTGATCGAGAGCAAAAGGAATCGTAGTCATCACACAGACTATCATCCGTTTCTCTGAATGAGTCTCCATGATACGGAGGCTTTCGGAATTAGCCGAATCTACGTTTGTTTGACATTTTTGAATCGTTTTTCAATACATGATTCGTAGAAATGAGGTGCGCAGTGAATCAAGAATTCAAAAACAAGTGTCTCAAGTCTGACCAAAAATTCAAGGAGAGCCTGACTAAGCGCCCAGAGCGTAAAGGAGAGTTCACCACCGTTTCCGGACTACCCTTGGAAAGGATTTATTGGCCCTGGAACACTCCGGATTTTGAATTGGAAAATGATCTAGGTATGCCGGGGGCCTTTCCTTTCACGAGAGGTGTTCAACCAAATATGTATCGTGGAAGATTCTGGACGATGAGACAATATGCAGGGTTCGGAAGCGCTGAAGAGACAAACGCAAGGTTCAAATACCTTATTGATCAAGGTCAAACAGGATTGTCAGTCGCATTTGATCTGCCCACCCAGATAGGCTACAACTCAGATCACGAACTTGCAGCCGGAGAAGTCGGCAAAGTTGGAGTGGCGATTGATACCGTGGAAGACATCAAAATGCTATTCAACGGGATAGATTTAGGCGTTGTCAGCACTTCCATGACTATCAATTCTCCGGCGTCCATCTTGCTGGCCATGTACATAGTGACCGCCGAAGAACAGGGCTCGGATGTATCGAAAATTAGAGGCACCATTCAAAACGATATCCTCAAGGAGTATCCAGCGCGCGGGACATACATTTTTCCGCCTCAACCATCCATGAGGATCATCACCGACATATTTGAATTCTGCAATACAAACGTGCCTCAATGGAACACGATCAGTATTAGCGGGTACCACATTAGAGAAGCTGGTTCCACTGCGGTTCAGGAAGTGGCGTTTACCCTGGCAAATGGCATAGCCTATGTTGAAGCGGCGATTAAGGCCGGCCTCAATATTGATTCCTTTGGCGAAAGACTCAGCTTCTTTTTCAACGCTCATCAGGACTTTTTCGAAGAAATCGCAAAGTTCAGGGCTGCCAGGCGCATGTGGGCCCGGATAATGAGAGATCGCTTCGGCGCCACCAATCCCAGAGCCATGATGTTACGTTTCCACACACAGACCGCTGGCTGCACACTTACTGCGCCTCAACCGGATAACAACGTCGTCAGGGTGGCCTATCAGGCTCTGTCGGCCGCGTTGGGCGGAACCCAGTCGTTGCACACAAACTCTCGAGATGAAGCGTACGCCCTGCCCTCGCAGGATTCAGTCCAAATAGCCTTGAGGACTCAACAAATAGTGGCTTATGAGACCGGAGTCGCGGATACCGTAGATCCCCTGGCCGGTTCATATTTTGTGGAGTCTCTTACCAATGAAATAGAAAGGCTTGCGTTAGATTACATCAAGAAGATCGACGAAATGGGTGGAGCGGTCCGGGCAGTGGAATGCGGTTTCATAGAACAGGAAATTCAGGATTCAGCTTACAAATTCCAGAAAGCGGTCGAATCTGGGGCGCAAGTTATCGTCGGTGTCAATCGATTTCAAACGGTGGGGGCTCCTCCCAAAGGCCTCCTTAAAGTTGACCCCAAGGTCCGTGAAAACCAAATTCAAAGGTTAGAAAAAATTTACGCGGAGCGCGATTCCGACGCAGTCAAAAGATCTCTCGACGCTTTGAAAAATGCTGCCATGGGTGACGAGAACCTCATGATTCCTATCATGGACGCGGTCAAAAAACGTGTGTCACTCGGAGAAATCTGTGATGTTCTGCGCGGCGTATTCGGTGAATACCTTCATGCTTCCCAATGTTGACATCGTTCGCGCTTGAAGCAAATTATTGAATAGACTAGATGTAAAAGAGGTGATTGATTAGTTCGTTTGGAGTTCACATTTAATGAAGAAACCTAAATCTCCAGAGACTGGTTTGTCTGAATCAGTCTCTATTTTGTTTGAGGTAAAAGGTTTTTTTACCTCGGTTAGAACCACTTTATTCCTTCTATTCTCTGTCGCTGTCGGAGCAATTCTTGGAACAATCATTCCTCAAGGCGAATCGCTTGATCGAATAGCCATTTCAGGGCATCCGTTCCTTTACAAGCTTGCGGTGATCCTGGACCTCAACAATGTTTTCAGAAGTTGGTGGTTTACCGCTCTGCTGGCCCTTCTCACTTTAAACATCGTCGGATGTCTGCTTCAAAAAATCCCCATAATACTCAACGACTGGCGCGGAAAAACATCTAAAGTGAATTTCCAGTTTCATTATAGATCGTCAACCGCTTCGAAAGATCTATATGACACATTGGTCAATGCAGGCCGGTCTGTCATGCGGGGAGATCCGGTAAAAAAAGAGGCTGATGGAAAACTGTTTCTCTCGTGGGACAAGCACAAGATTTACCTCCTTGGGTTTCCCATGATACATATCGGAATTATTGTCATTCTTCTCGGTAGCGTGATAGGAGCTTATTGGGGCTTTAAAGGACACGTCCTAATCAGAGAAGGCGAAACGACAGACAAATTCTCGTACACCTCCTCCAACCTAACCGGAACTCTGCCCTTTTCAATCACGGTAGACGATTTCAAACTTGAAAAATACTCTACCGGTGAGCCAAGAGAATTTCGGAGCAACGTTCGGTTGTCTCAAGACGGCAAGGAAGTTTTGAAAGGCTCAATCCTGGTCAACCACCCCTTGACCTTGGAAGGTATATCATTGTTTCAATCCGATTATAGGGTCTTGGGAGTCAAGGATGTCAAACTTCAATTCAAGACCAAGGATGGTCAGGTTTTGGAAAAAGTCGCCAACCCAAGGGAAGATATAGATATCCCAGGAACTGACGTAAAATTGAAAACCAGGAGCCTTGATCCTGGAACACTTGCTCAGGGTCCCGGGATACAGGTTAATGTTGTCGGGAAATCTGACCCTCCGCCCTTGTTTGATATTTATCAGAAAGATAAGAAACCTCTTGATGTTGACGGGGTTGAAATTCGCTTCCAGGGATTCACCCCTTTGTACGCCACCGGCCTTCAAATAGGGTATGATCCTGGGGTTCGAATAGTGTGGCTTGGATGTTCAATGCTGATCATCGGCTTTATCCTGTCCCTGTTTACCAATCTTCGGAGAATTGCGGTTGAAATGACATCCTCTGTCGATGGAACTCTTGTGCTCGTCCAGGGCCGGAGCCGAAAATTGCGTCGGGAATTCAGGCAATCGGTTGAACATGAATTTTCAAAAATCAGCGACTTAAAAAAACTGAAATGATCTCTCCTAACAAAAACCTTAACGAGATTTCTCAACTGGGATTCAGGCATGATTAACGTTGAAATAAACACATATCTATGTTTCGGCTATTTATTATGGGTTATTGGCTACTTGATAACTTTCGTGACCGCCAGGGAACGATCCGGAATCAACAGAACCTTCTGGTTTGCCTTGATTTTTCTGTGGTGTGTTCACACAGGATCTATTGCTCTTAGGTGGGTCGAGTCATATCAACTTGGGATCGGTCATGCGCCGCTTTCCAATTTGTACGAGTCCCTGGTTTTTTTCTCCTGGTCTGTCGCGTTGGCCCTTATTATAGTTTGGCGAAAGTTTAAGGCTGATCTTGTAGCCCTTTTTGGTGTTCCAATAGTGTTCCTCATCCTTGGTTCAACTTTCCTTATCGATCCATCAATTAGACCGTTAATACCGGCGCTTCAGTCCAACTGGCTTGTGGCGCACGTTTTTACATGTTTTCTGGGGTACGCCGGATTCGCTGTATCTTTCGTGGCCGCTCTGCTCTTGCTGCTGTCCAGGTGGTCCCGTAAGGCGTCTTCCATGCTTCCACGAAAAGAAATCCTGGACGAAATAGTGTACCGCTCAATATTGATAGGGTTCCCGTTATTATCTCTCGGGATAATTACAGGGGCCGCGTGGGCTGAGCACGCGTGGGGCACGTACTGGTCCTGGGACCCGAAAGAAACATGGTCTCTGATTACGTGGCTGGTTTACGCCGGCTTTCTGCATGCGAGACTTACACGTGGCTGGTCTGGCGGGAAAACGGCCATTCTTTCCGTTGTTGGGTTCTGCGCTGTTCTGTTCACATATTTCGGTGTGAATTACCTGCCCGGACTTCACAGTTATTTTTAGATCCGCATTTTATAGAGGAGCTTTGATTGCGCATGGTGGAACGCGATTTTGGGCGTCTTTTTATGGTAGGTTTCTACGGATCGGCATTCTGTCCCGAGTTGCAGAGTTTCCTTGATGCGCTCAATCCTGCCGGTGTAATCCTTTTTAGCAGAAATATACTCGAACCTCGTCAGGTGGCTGAACTTAATTTCTCGATTCAGAAGTTTTCAATCGAAAAGTTAGGCAGACCGTTATTAATAGGGGTAGATCAGGAAGGGGGAAGAGTAAAAAGACTTAAATCCGCGTTTTCTGAATTTCCTCCGGTAATGACCATAGCGGAATCAGAGTTTCCTGAGGAGGCCATACGACGTTTTGCGGAAACAACCGCACGGGAATTGAGCCTTGTGGGATTCAACCTGGATTTTGTTCCAGTCCTTGATGTTCTGGGAGAAGGCATTGACCCTAAAAACACGGTAATCGGAGATCGTTCATTCGGCCCTGATCCAATACAGGTCGCCAATTTAGGGACTGTCCTGATTCGCGCAATGAAGTCCGAGGGGATCCTGACTTGTGGTAAACATTTCCCTGGCCATGGCGGAATAGCCGTGGATTCACATTTGGATCTGCCGATTGATTCAAGACCTTCCAGTGTGATCAGGCAGAGGGATATTTTTCCGTTCGTTAAGGCGATCGACGCCGGAACAGACATGATCATGACGGCCCATGTTGTTTTTCCTACATTTGACGAGACTTATCCAGCTTCTCTGTCCCCTACCCTCATTGACAATGTGCTTAGACAGGAATTAAAATTTCATGGCCTCGTAGTTACCGACGACCTTGATATGGGAGCCATCTCAAAACATTACAGGCCCGAAGAAGCTGCTCTCCTGGCATATCAGGCAGGCACGGACATAATGTTGATCTGCAACTCTCCTGAAACCGCGTTTACAGCCCGACAACATGTTTATGAGTCTACAAAAGATGAACCACTTGGGGAAGCGAGGTTCAAACGCACCATCACTACAACTGAATCGCTATTTTCAAATCTCTGCAAAGCTCATGAGTCCTGCGACCTTGCAAAAGTTGCAAATTACTTTAGTTCAAGCTCTATCAACTCTTGATGAGAGGCTGAATCAATGAGATCCAATCGGGTTTAATCCGGGGTTTCTTTTACAATAGATTGTTTCCGGACTCAGAAAAAAATTACCAACGTATTTTACCCTTGAAGCCCGGGACATTTATTCGAACCCCGCCGTTACCCTGGTTGTCCCACCTCACGCCTCCACCAGGAAAGTTCACAGCGCCATTACGATTACCCCAGTTCACATTACCACTTGGATATTTTACTCTTCCGTCCTGTCCCCATTGAACCGATCCCCCGGGATATGTCACGCCTTGAGCGTAAGATTCCTGAGCCGCGCTCACCAATAGACAGCAGGCAATAAAACCGCTTACAAGGCAGATCATAGGTTTCATTGTTCTGCTCCATTTTGCCATAGTCAGATGGGCTGTACAATATAGAATATCAAAAAAACGGGTTGAAGGCGAATTGACATTTTGATCTTTCTCCGTGTCTGGGATACTCTCACTATAGGGCATGGTAATCAAATCACTGACACAATACACTGAGAAATGGATCAATTTCCAGATGTGCCCATTACTGAAAGATTGAGGAGATAACAATGATCGCAATGAATTCCGCTGATGTTGAAAATGTCCAGGTAGGGACAGTGCCATACAGGGGCGAGTCCAGCGACGCCAAACAGGTCGGTGTTCGGTGGCTTTCAAAGGTTGGGCAGGACGCTGGAGGTTCTCCAGCCTATGGCTTGAGACTGTTTACAGTGGGTCCTGCGGGTGAAATTCCCATCCACAATCACGCCTACGTTCAGACGATGTACTTCATTTCAGGCAAATTTGAATGCTGGGCTTTTGATCCAGATACGGACAAAATGGTCGACAAAAGAATTTGTGGCCCGGGCGACATGGTTTATATTCCCAGTCAGGAACCCCATGGGATGCGGAACTTGAGCGAGACGGAACCGGGCCAGTTTCTGTGTTGCATCTGTACGCTGGAAGCGTCGGCAGTTTGTCCCGGTTAATTTTGCCGGGGATATTAATGGAGGAACCGTTCATTGATTAACATCACAAGGATATTGGCAAGCTTGTTTCTCGTTATTGTTCTGTGCCTCGGTCCCTGGCAAAGCAGTTACGCCACAGAGCATGAAATCACGGCAAAATTAAATCAACCTTTCCGCATTGTACTTTCCGCCGCCATCGGAAGTACTGGATATAGCTGGTCCGCACGTTTTGATGAGGCTTTTTTCAAACTGAAGAAATCCTGGTATGAAAAGCCTGAGTCGAAACTCGTGGGAGCGCCTGGGAAACAAATCTTCATGTTCGTTCCATTGAAGCCGGGAAACGGCAAAATAGAAATGGTATTGAAAAGACCATGGGAATCTTCGACGCGGGAAACTAGAGTTTACGAAATTTCAGTTCCGTCTCAATAGGGAACCTCGTGCCTCCCCAGGGTCGTTATTCGGCGACAATTATACTTTCGCTTCACTCGTCATCAAAATCATAGATCGTGCCGGTTGGTCTATTATTCTTGTCAAACGTCGTGTTGGTATCCCGGTCATACCAACCTTTGGGATTGTTTGATTTGTCATAAAACCTTATGCTGTCCCCATCGTCTGTTGCTCTCCCTTTGATTTTGCCTTTCTTGTCCAGATACAAATAATCAGCCCCATTTGAAACAGCGGGTAATACCGCAATCACGATGGCCAATATAACCATAAAATGTCGCATGGCTATTTCCTCCTCGTCGATGAAAAAATCCAGGTAGGCAATCCGTTCAAATCGGGTCCCTTCTTCCGTCCCTGGAAGGGCGTAGCCCCAGTCATACGTTTACCGTCTCCTATGATCGTCATCGTCATCATCACGCCAGCCGTAGCCCCAATTTGTGGCGAGGCCAATGATGTTCCACACAATCCAGATTACGAAGAATAATTCCATGCAATCACCTCGTAAAATCCGTCAATTGTTTTGCCAAGTCGTGTCGATTACCCTCGTTCGTCTCCAGTCAAAATCCCCTCTAATCGGTTCCCATCACCTTTCTTTTCCAAACATCCCCACCGATAAAACCATCTACCCATGTTCGAGCAAGACATCGGAATAATGGTATCGGACTGGGGAAGCCATAAGAGGCACCTCTTGATCATGATGACGCCAGTATATCCCCCATATGTGTCAAATAAGGACAAACTTAATAGGAAAAAATTTAATTAATTTTCGAGGGGATGTTTTTTGTATATAGAAATTATTTGGGGGAATTTATTTTCTCAGTCTCAGGCCCGTGTTTGGAATCCGTCTCTCTCAGAATGCGTTACAGCAGGCGACATACCAATCTTGGGACTATTTGCCCAAGCGCCGACCTCTGCGGCGCTTCTGTTAGTTTCTAGATCAAAGAATCTAAATTTCCAGCGGTTCTTGTAATCGGTGTCTTGCCACGTAGGCTTGAAAATATGAACTAGGAATACCTGGGTTAGATGTCATAATTCGATATTTCCCATGAGAACAAAAAAGTATCCCTGCCGGCTGTCACATGCACTAGCACACGAATCCCCAAAGGATTTTTGATAGTCGGTGGTTTTCTTTTGCACAAAAAAACTACATCTAGCATCTGATTTAGTCAACATTTTTGAGACCACTTTTTGAGTTCATTGCAAGTAATTCCACTCTGGATCTAAAACGACAACTATGGTCTGGAAATCTGATAACTCTCTTGACAACAAGGGTTAATAACATTCCAAGCCGCAAAGAAAAACTATCACTGCAATTCATATGCGTTATTCTCGCCGCAAAGCCCCCTAATCCTCCGCCTGCTCAGTCCATTTCAATCTACCAGGCCAGTCCTTGATCTGATATTCGTTGCCGTTCCTGCTGCCGGTATATTCGAGCCTTCCATTTTTATCCCTGTATTGTGTTTCCCTACTCGTTGAATCGTAAAGTTTCGTGCCGATTAATTGGCCGTCACGATTCCTGATGTCGGTGGTTTGCGCAATAGACAAGCTGTGTCATCTTCCTTGGGATTCCCTCCTCGCAGAGGCTCTCTTCATCTTGCTCTTGCCCCCCGTTCCGTTACCATTTTCGGCGCTAAAAATGCTCAACTGTAATATCTGGTCCTCGAATTCCAACCCCGAACCCACCAACCGTTCGGATTCCATTCTCAAATCGTTGCCAAGCGAAACTGATTTGCGCTTCTCGATTCTGGATAGCTGCATTGATTCGACTATCTTTGAAGCTGTACCCCGCAATGACCGGTGATTGGCTGTTTTCTCGCCATTGGAAGTTTCCAGAGCATCCATCACATAGCTGTTAACTAGCTTGGAATGATTTTCCCTGAATGGCAGGAACTTGTGGAGTATCTCAATTCCAGCGACCTTGCCATCGATGAACACGATCATCCCAACCTGATTGAACACCGGTCGGAATGCCGACAGATAAGACTCCGTCTGGTCCCTGTGAGATTCATATAGATCCGCCATGGCCATTGTCGGGGAAGGGCGGGTCGCCATCCTGTCATACTTCTTCTCTATTTCGTCCCACACGACCCCTTGATCGGACATGAAGTTTCGTCCCCTACGAAGGTTCACATTTACGGTTTCTGTTTTCCGTTTTCGGAGATTGGCGCTCATGGCCCTGGACTGACTTCCGAAATGTTTGCTTCGATAGGACCATCTTCCCTGCTCGACACACGATACCGGAATGTTAGTTTCAGACTTCGGCGCAATCAGTATCGTCGTATTCAAGACCCTGTTCTGCTTAGCTCCAACAAGCTCTTCCCCATCCATAAGAAGCACGTTCTGGTCGGATTTGTTCAGGACTTTTAATTCAGGGACTGAACCGCCTTCGGTTAGCTCTGAAATAGCAAGCGCGTCATTTGCAAGAGCGTTGTCCAGAGTGAGGAAATCCACAGGGGCCTCATGCTCTGAAAGCAAGCAATAGAGCGTCATATTCTTGTGATTCTGTTTCGCTCCAACCTTTATTTGACTGAAAAAATCACCTAATGGGGCATTCATGGGAGGCTCCTTTTGATCATGATGACCCCACTATGTCCCCCACGTGTGTCAAATAAGGACACACGTTCCAGAATATTTTTGAAATTTTTTCAGTTTTGTTGAATCGTGAGGAAGAAGCCCTATTTGTACTGCTCTGCAGCTTTTACATACTCTTCCATGATTTGTTTCCTCAACGACTCCGGCCTAATTACTTTAGCCGCAGCCCCAAACCCCATGATCCAAGATGTAATTTCATAGTTGATAGGGACTTCAACTGAGATCTCTACGCCGCCACCGTCAATCTCCCTCAATTCCTGAGTCGGGTGCCATATCCGTTCCCTGACAACATGAGCGGCCCCAGGCGTGAGTCTGAAAGTCACCTTCTCCGGTTTGCCCCGCATGACACGGAAAGCTGTTTGCAGGTAGTCTTCGAGCTTGAAGTCCTCAGACATTTCGAACGATTCGTCGGTTACCGTGTAACTCTTTATCCTGTCCATTGCGAACGTCCGAATGGCGTTTCTTACATTACAGAATGCTATCAGGTAAAAGCTGCCACTCATGACCCATACCTGATATGGATCGACCTTCCGTTTCGTAGTCTTTCCGGTTGAAACCGCCTGGTACATGATCTCAACACGTTTTCTTGACGTGGTGGCTTCACTTAGATCCTTGACGATTTCATTCAATCCCGAGAAATTTTTCGTAGGTCCAAAGTCAACCTTAAGCGAGCCCGCTACCTTATCTAGAAATGTGATGGTTTCGGGCAACAGAGCCGCCTTGACCTTCTGAAAAAGTGTCTCGATGCTATCGTGGAAGACGGTCCCGTGCAAAATACTCAACAGGTCGCGGCTCATGTGAAGCGCCATCAACTCAGTGCCTGTCATGGGAATCGGAAAATCTTTCCTGAATGCGTCAACCATCTTCCAGACCGAATTCTTGCCGTCTTTGTCGGTGTAAAGGGGGAACCCTGCCTCCTGGATCGCCTCCAGGTCCCGGTAGATGGTCCGGAGAGGCGTGTCGAGTTCAACGGCGAGTTCGTTACCGCTAATCCCGTATTTGTGGGACTCCATCAACCGGATGATTTTCCACTGACGGGCCATTTGAGTTCCACGCATAAGGCATTCCTCCTTTGTAGTTTTTTGCGCTATGCGACCAATTGAACATCCGGCGGCAACCCCTCTCTCAACTTTTCAATTCGATTAAGAGGTTTCTCAAGCTGATTTACACGGGTAGATCTCAAGGATTGAAATTCACTCTGAGTTTCTTCTATTTTCTTGCCGAGTTTATCAAAGGAACCAACGAAGGCGGTCCACTGTTTGTTAAATTGTCCGAATAATGAAGCCATCTCCCCAGTAGCTTTCTCCAACCGAAAATTGACTACGGCCTGTCTCATAACTGCCAGAACAGCGAACAAGGTCATTGGCGCACACAAGATCACCTTGTTCTTGAGGGCCTCATCCAGAATTGAATCATCCTGCTCGTTTATGAAGGAAAACACCTGCTCATTCGGAATAAATACTATGACGTAATCGACCGTGCCCTGATCCGGGTTGACATAATTTCTTCCGGTAACCTCTTTAATTCTGTTCTTTACATCCTTTAGAAACAGTTTTCTATGATTTTCCTTGTCTGAAGTCGCTTCGGTCTCTAAGTATTTCAGGTAATTGCTCAAAGGGAATTTCACGTCCATATTGACCTTTTGACCCTGGGGCAGCATAAAAGTGAAGTCGGGAATTGATCCCGAGGCGTCCACTGCTTTTTGTTTGATGTAATTGATGCCCTCTTTTAGTCCTAACAGATTCATGACATCTTCCGCCATCCTCTCGCCCCATTGCCCTCGTGCCTTGGTTCCGGCCAGTGCCGCTTTGAGTTCATTTGCTGTGTTTTGGAGTTTCAGTGTCTGCGCGGCGGTGTTTCTGATTTCATTTTCTACTGCTCCGAACTTTTTTTCTCGATCTTTTTCGAGTTCCGTGACTACCCCTTCTAGTTTCTCCAATTCCGACTTTATAAGCTGAAGCGTTTCATCTATTAGCCTTTTCTTACCCTCGAGTTCATTTTTGCCCATCTCGGTCTGCGTGCCCAGACTTTCCCTGGCGAGTTTTAGGAACTCACTGGTACTGTTCGAAAGGGTTTCAAGGGACAATGCCTGAAACGATTCCTTGACTCTCCCCAATATTTTGTCCATGTCGTCAATTCTTTGAGTTTCAACCACATCTACCAGATGCCGGGCAATTTCTTGAGTCTGGGAACTGCGTAACCAATTGATAATTAAAACCACGACTGATCCGAAGACGACGCCGGATGCAAAGATTAGCAAATAGTCCATGTGGTATTCTCCTCATCTAAATCTATGATCATCGAACCCTTTCCATCTGTCAAAAAACGCCGATTCCGTAGTCTAATTTGGACGTGTGTCAAATAAGGACAAACGTCATGGATTTTTTTTCCAGGACGCATTTATTTGTCCAAACCGATTACTTCACTGTCTGGCGGATGAACCCAACCAGTCTTAATGGCAAACAACAAGGTCCAGACTTATCCTTGATGGTTTTCAACCGCTGAATTCCATTAATTGAATCTTACTGCACGGGCTATGGTTCCCCATCTCGTCAATATTCCTACATTCACGTAGCTCTTTCGGCAAATCAATACCATTGTGTTGCAAACAACACCCTGTCTCCACCCAAATCTATGGCTAACTATTTATAAATATTGTCTTAGTGAGTTAATTCAGCTCCATGGCTTGGATATTGCATTATTTTGAGGAGACTATGGCTGCATGAATCCTGAAATTGCTGTGAGAATGACATGAAGGCTCTTATAAATCAGCTGGAACTCAAGGCCTTATACAAAATTAGTCAAGTTATAGGACAGGCACTGAATCTCGACCAGACTCTTGAAATTATTCTTTCCACACTGTCGGAAGATTTGTCAATGAAACGTGGGGCCATAACCATAATTGATTTCGAAACGGGAAAACTTGCGATTAGAGCGTCACATGGTTTGACGAATCAGGAGAAAAAACGGGGAGTATACAGGTTTGACGAAGGGATAACCGGAAAGATATTCAGTTCAAATGAGCCGTTTGTAGTTCCAGACGTAAGCAAGGACCCTCTCTTTCTAAACAGGACAGGCGCAAGAACCCCGGAAAAAGGCAGAATCTCTTTCATCGGCGTTCCAATTGGCCTCAATGGCTATCCTATTGGTGTTCTGAGCGCTGACAAACTGTTTGAGGCAGACATATCGTTTGAGGAGGATGTTCGGTTCCTTAGCATTCTCGCGGCCTTCATCGGCCAGCTAATTAGTCTCAATGAACAGGTTAAAGCCAGAGAGAAGACGTTGGTTCGGGCCAATCTCTTTCTTAAGGAAAAAATATCCAGAAAAAGTGATGGTTTTTTTTCAATCGCCAGAAGCCCTGCGATACTGGAAGCGCAACAGCTTGTAAAAAAAGTGGCCCCAACCAGGGCCACTGTCCTGATCCTCGGGGAATCCGGAACGGGCAAGACCCTTGTGGCGCAGATAATTCACGAACTGAGTTCACGATCAAGGAATCCATTCATTAAGGTGAACAGCGCCGCTTTACCGGAAAACCTGCTGGAGGCCGAACTTTTTGGATACGAAAGGGGAGCTTTTACGGGAGCTACGGAAGCCAGGACAGGTCGGGTCGAAGAAGCTGAAGGAGGCACCCTGTTTCTTGATGAGATTGGTGAGATGTCCCTGCCCGTTCAGGCTAAACTTCTCAGGTTTCTCCAGGACAAGGAATTTGAGAGACTCGGGAGTTCCAAGACACGAAAAGTGGACGCTCGAATCATAGCGGCTACAAACAGAGACCTCTCAACCGCCACCTCCACGGGCGAATTCCGGCAGGATCTTTATTATCGACTCAATGTGTTTCCAATCCGTGTTCCTCCTCTTCGTGAAAGACAGGAAGACATCGTGGGGCTTCTCACTTTTTTCACCAGGTCACTTGTACGGGAATATGGAGCTGAACTACATTTTTCTCCGAAAGCGATTGAGGCGCTCATCAGGTATTCCTGGCCAGGAAATGTCAGGGAGCTTGAGAATCTCCTCGAAAGGTTGGCCATAATGTCTGAGAATGGCCTCATTGACATTGGTGATTTGACTCCCTATTTAGCGCATGTCCCCAAGGATCATCACACCCCTGTGGCCACAACATTATCAAGGCTGGATTCATTGACTGAGATGGAAAAAAGAGGCGTCGTGGCCGCTCTCGAGCGCAATGGCTGGATTCAGTCGCGTGCCGCCAGAGATCTGGGAATAACGCTCAGGCAAATGGGATACAGGGTAAGAAAATTTGGACTGGAGGACTATTTGAAGAGAAAGAAGCTATTTATTTAGCATGGAGCCGGCAGCATTACGACCGTCCGATAATGCTGTCATGTATACTGAAATCATTAAGATTTTTCAGAGCGTCGATTTTTTCTCCCCCCTTTACCTACCTGAAGGACATAGACCTTTCTGTGAAGATGGTCTTTCCGAAAAGTCGACGCTCATATTTACATCCTCATTTCCAAAACCACCCTGTTAATATCAATTCATTCAGACAGTTCTTCCTGCCCTGATTGTCCCCTGTTTCGTAACTCAGTTCTGATAACTGCGATAGAATCGCCAAATTGGACAATATTGTTACAATTTTGTGAATACACATAACAATTTTGTGAACATTGTCAGTTTTCGCCATTTTCTTGTCTCACTGATTCTCGACACATCCATATTAACTAATCCAACAAATACCATAGCCTTACAACTAATTTGCTTCCCTCCTGTCTAAATGGCGCCGAACTTGCCTTTACCCTCTCAAAAACAGTGAGAGGTAAAAACAAGACAAAATGAGAAAAATAGCGATTTACGGCAAAGGCGGCATCGGGAAATCGACTACGACACAAAATACAGTGGCGGGCCTGGCTGAAATGGGGCGAAAAGTCATGGTAGTGGGTTGCGATCCGAAGGCGGACTCGACCCGTCTTCTGCTGGGAGGCCTTTCCCAGAAGACCGTATTGGACACCCTGCGAGCGGAAGGTGAAGACGTGGAACTGGAAGAAATTCGAAAGACAGGTTTCCAGGGCGTAATTTGCGTCGAATCGGGCGGACCTGAACCGGGGGTAGGTTGCGCTGGACGTGGAATTATAACTTCCATCAACCTGCTCGAACAGTTGGGAGCCTACGCTGAAAAGCTCGATTACGCCTTCTACGATGTTTTGGGCGACGTTGTCTGCGGTGGTTTCGCTATGCCGATTAGAGAAGGTAAAGCTCAGGAAATCTACATCGTCGTATCGGGTGAAATGATGGCCATGTACGCCGCCAACAACATCTGTAAAGGTATCGTCAAGTTTGCCGAAGCCGGTGGTGTTCGCCTGGGAGGCCTCATATGCAACAGCAGAAAAGTTGATTTTGAACTGGAAATGATTGAGGCATTCGCCGAACAGTTGGGTACCCAGATGATCCATTTCGTGCCCAGGGACAACATGGTGCAGAAAGCCGAAATCAACAGAAAAACGGTAATCGAATATCGACCCTGCCCATTCTCAGGCCGGGGAATACAGGACTTTGGCCAAGAAGATCGAAGAGAACAAGATGCATGTTGTTCCTCAACCCATGACCACTGACGATCTCGAAAAGCTACTTATAAAACATGGTTTGGCCGGTTAAACAGCGACTGGATTCCGAAACCCAAATAACGAAACGAGGTAATGAACATGTTGATGATTAGATCCATCGTCAGGCCCACAAAGGTGGACGACGTACTGGCGGCCCTGATGGAGGCCGGCTTCCCGGCAGTGACCAAAATATCGGTAGTTGGCCGTGGAAAGCAGCGTGGCATAAAAATCGGTGAAATCACTTACGACGAAATCCCGAAGGAAATGCTTCTAACGGTAGTGCCTGATACTGACAAGGATTTTGTTATCAAAACGGTGATCAAGGCTGCCCGAACCGGCGATAAGGGCGCTTATGGCGACGGAAAGATCTTCGTGAGCCCGGTAGATGAAGTCTACACGATTAGTTCGGGCATCAAGGAGTCAGCTTCCGGCGAAATTGAAGAGGTAAAGATATGAAAGCAATTATGGCCATCATCCGCATTAACATGATGAACAAAACCAAAAAGGCGCTTTCCGACGCCGGTTTACCGTCTATGACCGCCAAGGATGTCCTCGGCAGGGGAAAAGGCCTGGTTGATTACAGTTTACTTGAAGGCGCAGAAAAAGGTTACGAAGAGGCAATAGCTCAACTTGGTCACAGTCAACGCCTGATTCCCAAGAGGATGCTGTTTATGGTCGTCCCGGAGAAACTAAAAAATAAAGCGGTGACAACCATTATGACTGTTAACAAAACAGGCAAGTCAGGGGACGGTAAAATATTCGTGATGCCCATCGCCGGTTCATTCAGTGTTCGTACCGGTGAAGGCGGCGATAAAGTCCTCGATGAAATGTGAATCCGGCCTCTCTCAGGAGAAAATTATGAAAGCTTTGAAGGAAAATATATCGCTCGAAACTGAGCAAATTGATCCGCAGGAAGTCAAGCAGGAACTGCTGAAAAAGTATCCGACTAAAGTGGCTCGCAAACGGGCGAAGCAGATAATAGTAAACAGAGTCTCGGAAGAACAGGAATTGCCGGAAATCGGAGCCAACACCAGGACGATCCCTGGGATAATTACACAGCGAGGATGTACATACGCCGGGTGCAAAGGGGTCATCATGGGCCCGACCCGTGACATAGTAAATATCACCCATGGTCCTATCGGTTGCGGTTTTTACAGTTGGCTCACACGTCGTAACCAGACCCGTCCGGATGGACCGGAAGACGATAACTTCATGACTTACTGTTTTTCCACGGACATGCAGGAAGAAAACATCGTGTTTGGCGGTGAGAAGAAGCTGCGGGCAGCCATACAGGAGGCGTATGACCTTTTCAAACCCAAGGCTATAAGCATTTTTTCAACGTGTCCGGTAGGGTTAATTGGCGATGACGTGCACTCGGTGGCTCGCGAAATGAAGGAAAAGCTCGGCATCAATGTTTTCGGGTTCAGTTGTGAGGGATACAAGGGCGTGAGCCAGTCGGCAGGCCATCACATCGCTAACAACGGAATTTTCAAGAACGTAGTTGGACTCAATGACAACGTCAAGGAAGGCAAATTCAGGATCAACCTACTCGGCGAGTACAATATCGGAGGCGACGCGTTTGAGATCGACCGTATCCTTGATGAATGCGAAATAACAGTGGTATCGACTTTCAGCGGTAACTCCACCTATGACCAGTTTGCCAACGCTCATACAGCGGATCTGAACACAATTATGTGCCACCGTTCAATCAACTACGTCGCTGAGATGATGGAGACCAAGTTCGGCATCCCATGGATCAAGATTAATTTCATCGGGGCTCAGGCCACTGCAAAATCGTTACGAAAGATCGCCAATTATTTCGAGAACGACGAACTTAAACAGCGAGTCGAAGATGTCATCGCTCGTGAGATGCCCGAAGTGATCAAAGTCCGTGATGAAGTTAGAGCCCGCTGTGAGGGAAAGGTAGCCATGCTTTTTGTAGGTGGCTCCCGCGCTCACCATTATCAGGAACTATTCAGTGAAATTGGGATGAAAACCATTTCCGCCGGATACGAGTTTGCCCATCGTGACGACTATGAAGGTCGGAAAGTTCTGCCATCCATAAAAGTCGACGCGGACAGCCGTAACATCGAAGAGCTGGAAATCCATCCTGACCCTGAACGATTCCGTCCCCGTAAAACGGATGAACAACTGAAAAAACTCCAGGATGAAGGTTTCCGTTTCAAAGACTATGACGGAATGATGAAAGAGATGTCCGACCGGAGCCTGGTGATTGACGACATAAGCCAATACGAATCGGAACAATTGATTGAAATCTACAAACCAGACATCTTTTGCGCAGGCATTAAGGAAAAATTCGCCATACAAAAAAAGGGTATCCCAATGAAACAGCTCCATAGCTACGATTCAGGAGGCCCATACGCCGGCTTCAGGGGGGCTATCAACTTTTATCGGGAAATTGACAGAATGGTGAATAGCCAGATTTGGAAACACATCAAGGCTCCCTGGCAGGAAAGCCCTGAACTTGCGGCAAAATACGCCTGCGATTGAGACCCCAAGGAAGGAAACGACTAATGTTACTGCGACATACTTCAAAAGAAATTACTGAACGAAGCGCCTTGACTATCAACCCCGCAAAAACCTGCCAGCCTATTGGCGCCATGTACGCCGCTCTTGGTATTCACGGTTGCCTCCCGCACAGTCATGGTTCGCAGGGTTGCTGCGCATATCATCGAAGCGCTCTTACACGCCATTACAAGGAACCGGTAATGGCCGCCACCAGTTCGTTCACCGAAGGGGCGTCCGTCTTCGGCGGACAGGCGAACCTGGTGCAAGCGATAGATAACATTTTCACCATCTACGAACCTGAGGTGATAGCCGTTCACACTACATGTCTTTCCGAGACAATCGGTGATGACATTCCCCAGATTGCACGCAAGGCCGAGGCGGATGGCAAAATCCCTGAAGGCAAGTACGTCATACATGTGAATACACCGAGTTACGTCGGGACTCACGTCACCGGATTTGCCAACATGACCAAAGCAATGGTGGATTATTTCTCTGAGTCCAATGGTCAAAAGATTGATCAGATCAACATTATACCAGGCTACGTAGAGCCATCGGACATGGAGGAAGTTAAACGAATAGCTGAAATGATGGGCGTGCGTGTTGTGATGTTTCCTGACACATCCAAGGTGCTAAATCGGCCTCAGACCGGAAAATACGAGATGTTTCCCTCCGGCGGCGTAACAGTGGAAGCCCTCAAGACCACTGGCGCAAGTATGGCTACAATTGGCCTGGGACAACTGGCTTCGGGACCGGCGGCTCGAGCCTTCGACACGAAGTGCAATGTGCCATGTGAAATACTCGATCTGCCGATCGGGTTCAAAGCAACCGACCGGTTCGTGGACACACTGAGAAAAACACTCGGGATAACCGTTCCAGACAGTCTGAATGAGGAACGTGGTCAGTTACTGGATATCGTTACCGACATGCATCAGTATTTCTACGGAAAAAAGGTTGCGCTGGCCGGCGACCCGGATCATCTGATCGCCCTTACTGAATTTCTTGTTTCGATAGACATGTGGCCGATTCACATTGTTACCGGCACATCCGGCAAGAAATTCGAATCCCGTATCCGGGAAATTACGAGTGAGTCTCCTTATCCCATAAATATTAAGGCGCCGGGTGACCTGTTCCTGTTGCATCAGTGGATCAAGAACGAACCGGTAGACTTGCTTATGGGGAACACCTACATGAAGTACATCGCCCGCGATGAGGACATTCCTCTGGTTCGGATGGGCTTTCCCATCCTGGATCGAATTGGTCACGTTTATTTTCCAACTGTTGGGTATCGCGGCGGCATGCGCCTGTTAGAAAAGATCCTTGACGCCATCCTGGATCGACAGGATCGGGACGCCCCTGAAGAAAGCTTTGAACTCGTTATGTAAGAGGAGACGATACATGAATAAACCGGATTATCATTTTTTCGTATGCGCCAGTTTTAGAGGCACGGAAGCCAAGGGAAAATGCATAAAAAAAGATTCACTTCGGCTTATTCCCTATCTGGAAGAAGAAACTGGCAGACCGTGGGCTGAACGCAATGGTATCCAGCACGGGTTGTTTGAAACTTTGTGAGGAAGGACCGGTGATGATCATCTATCCCCAGGGACATTGGTATCGTGATGTCAATAGTGAAAAGGTGGTCGATGAGATCCTGGACGCATTGGAAGATGGTAGTGTTGCCGAGCCCTATCTTCTCGCATGAAATTGTTATTTGGAAGGCCACTGCAATGACAAACACAATTTTTGCAGAAAGAAAAAATCAGGTCCATCGAAAAGGCGAAGAGCCTTTTCAGATGTCCTGTGACAAGGAAAGCCTCGCTGGAGCGGTAAGTCAAAGGGCATGCGTCTTCTGCGGCTCCCGAGTGGTTCTTTACCCAATTACAGACGCCTTGCACCTCGTCCACGGTCCAATTGGCTGCGCCGTATACACGTGGGACATCAGAGGCGCATTGTCTTCGGGCCCTGAGCTTCATCGACACAGCTATTCCACCGACCTGCAGGAGAGTGATGTGATCTTTGGAGGGGAAGACAAACTTTACCGGGCCCTCAACCAATTGATAGAGCGAATTAATCCAAAAGCCGCATTTGTTTATTCGACGTGCATAGTCGGCATCATCGGTGATGACCTCACCGGTGTATGCAAGAAAGTGGAACGTGAAAAGGGTATCCCCGTGATCCCTGTGGAATCGGAAGGTTTTAAAGGCAATAAGAGAGCAGGATATAACGCCGCTTGCAGGGCCATGTTTCAACTCGTGGGAACCGGCTCAATTGATGATATCAGCCCGTTGAGCGTAAACATTCTCGGTGATTTTAACCTTGCCGGTGAGATATGGATTGTTCGCGAATATCTGGAGCGGATGGGAATACATGTCGTCGCCAACATTACTGGAGACGGCAGAGTGGACGACCTCCGTCGAGCGCATGGCGCGGCGCTGAATTTGGTCCAATGTTCGGGCTCTACAATAGATCTGGCCAAGATGATGCAAGACGAATATCAGATACCTTTTTTACGGGTTTCCTACTTTGGTGTAGAAGACATGGCCGATTCGCTCTACAAGATCGCTGATTTTTTCAAGGACATGGCCCCGGAGATCATGGAGAGAACCAAAGAGCTGATCCGGGACGAATTGAGTGAACTGTATCCCAAATTGAAGCAATACAGAAAGGCTCTGGAAGGGAAGAAAGCCGCAATTTACGTTGGTGGCGCTTTTAAGGCTTTTTCCCTGGTTAAGGCGTTCAGACTCCTGGGAATGACTGTGGCGCTGGTTGGTTCCCAGACAGGAACTGAGGAAGACTACAAAGAACTCCATGAAATAACCGATCCAGGAACAATAATAGTGGACGACTCCAATCCGCTCGAACTCTCATCGTTCCTCCAGGAAAAGGATGTAGACATCTTTGTTGGTGGAGTAAAAGAGCGTCCGATCGCATACAAGTTGGGAGTGGGATTCTGCGACCACAATCACGAACGAAAAGAAGCCCTTGAGGGCTTCGTGGGGATGTTGAATTTCGCCCATGAAGTCTATTCGACGGTAACCAGCCCGGTCTGGCGATTTACCCCGAGAAAACAGGCGCTTTCATCAAAGCCGCAGGAAATGGATGTGCTCAATGAAAGAAAAGCGATTGAAAACTAAAAAAGAACCTTATGTAGCGACTACGGATAGTTGCAAGCTATGTGCGCCGCTTGGGGCTTGCCTGGCGTTTAAGGGCGTGGAAGGGTCAGTTCCGTTTCTTCATGGGTCACAAGGATGCGCAACTTACATGAGACGCTACGTTATCAGCCATTTCAGGGAGCCCGTAGATATCGCTTCATCGTCTCTTGGCGAGAAGCATGCGATCTACGGAGGCGGGCCTAATCTTAAGCAAGGTCTCATAAACGTCATGTCCAAGTATCGCTGTGGTCTTATTGGAGTGGCTACCACCTGTTTAACAGAGACAATCGGTGATGATACGTCGAGGCTTGTAAAGGAGTTTCAGGACGAATTCTCGGAAGAAACTCTGAAACATGGACGGCCTTCCATCGTAAACGTTTCCACTCCGAGTTACTCAGGTTCCCACATCGACGGGTTCCAGTCAGCGGTGAGAGCCATTGTAGACCAATTGGCGTCTAATCTCCCATCGTGCGCAAACACCCTGAATCTGTTTCCTGGTTTCGTTTCTCCGGCGGACACTCGTTACCTGAAAGAAATTATTCATGATTTTGGGCTTAACCCGGTCATACTGCCTGATATATCCGAGACGCTTGACGCCCCCGTAGCGGTGGAATACGAAAAAATCCCGTCTGGCGGAACGCCAATCGCAAGCATTAAGGCAATGGGAACGGCTTCACTTTCCGTAGAATTCGGTCGGTGTTTAACCGATTCGATGTCGGCCGCCAATGTTTTGGCCGACAGATTTAAGGTTCCTCTCAGGAAATTAGGGACCCCTATCGGGCTTAGAGAAACTGATATTTTCATGAATACTCTGGAAGAAATTTTCTGCAGAAAAACTCCTGTGAAATATGAATTGGAAAGAGGTCGATTGATAGACTCTTATGTGGATGGCCACAAATATATTTCCGGGAAACGGGCCGTTATTTATGGTGATCCCGACATGGTTGTAGGGTTAACGTCCTTTCTGACAGAGATTGGTATTAAACCCGTGCTTTGCGCTACGGGCGCTAAAAGCAAACATTTTCACTCTGCAATTAAGGCCGTAACAGAAGACATTCTGGATGAAACACCCGAAGTCACAGATAATATTGATTTTTTCGATATAGAAGAAACAGCCGAAAAATTGAGGCCCGATATATTATTAGGCTCCAGCAAGGGCTATAAGCTTGCCCGAAAATGGAACATACCTCTCGTGCGGCTGGGGTTTCCGATTCATGACCGCTTCGGAGCCCAGAGAATTTGTCAACTAGGCTATAAAGGGACTCAAGACCTTTTTGATATGATAGTCAATGCAGTGATACAGGCGACGCAGGACCGGTCTCCCATTGGTTATACTTACATCTAACCGGGGTTCAATTACAAGCGGCGCCGAGGAAGGAGTTACCCATGAACCAGCTAATTAACACGAAATTGCATCCTTGCTTCAATGTTGAGGCTAAACATACTTACGCCCGGGTCCACTTACCAATAGCGCCGGACTGCAACATCAAGTGCAATTACTGTAATCGAAAGAATGATTGCATAAATGAAAGCAGGCCCGGGGTGTCCAGCGCAATTTTGACCCCGCAACAGGCGGTTGATTATCTTGAGAAAATTGTGGCTGAGGTCCCAAATATCAGCGTTGTTGGTATAGCCGGTCCGGGGGATCCTTTTGCAAAACCTCAACTGACAATCAAGACATTGGATCTCGTGCGTGAAAAGTTTCCGCATCTGCTGCTGTGTCTGGCAAGCAATGGTTTGAATGTGTTGCCGTTTGTCCAGCAACTCAAACGACTGAATCTCTCACATATGAGCATTACAATAAACGCTGTGGATCCCGACATCGGGGCAAAGATTTACAGTTGGATAAGGGACGGCAAAGTCATTTATAGAGGCCGTAAGGCGGCAGAAGTCCTCCTGGAACGGCAACTTGCCACTGTACAGGCGCTCAAGGAAGCGGGCATAATCGTAAAAGTGAATACTGTAACCATGCCTGGTATCAACGACCATCATGTGATCGAAGTTTCAAAGATGATGGCTGAACTGGGAGTTGATATTCAGAATTGTATGGTAATTTTTCCTAACGAGGGGACACCTTTTGAGAATATTAAAGAACCGTCTCCTGAAGAAATAGGAGCTATACGCAAAAAAGCGGAAGAACATCTTCCACAGATGCGACATTGCACCCGGTGCAGAGCGGACGCAGTCGGGCTTCTTGGAAAAGACTTGAGCCCCGAAAGAACCAATGAACTTATGAAACAGGCTGCCACCACTGGCGCTGCGCTTGAAGGACGTCCTTATGTAGCGGTAGCGTCTCTCGAAGGCATGCTAGTCAATCAGCACCTCGGCGAAGCCTATAAGTTTCAGATCTGGGGCAAACAAAACGATGACTTTGTGCTGATTGAGGAAAGGGAAGCTCCCGAACCCGGCGGAGGGACGGAACGATGGAATCAGATGGTCGGAACTTTCAAAGATTGCAGGGCCGTGCTAGTGAGTGGAATTGGAGAAAACCCCAGAAAGGTCCTTGAAGAAAACGGCATTGTCCCAGTTGAAATGAACGGTTTTATAGCCGAAGGGTTGGAAACGATTTTTGAAGGAGGCAATCTATCCAGGCTTAGATCCAGACAATTGGGCAATAGGCAGGGTTGCGGATGCTCGGGAAACGGTCTTGGCTGTGGGTGAACCCAAAAGGCCAATTTTACGATTAGAGTCTCGGCTTTTTCCACAGTGTCTTGAGAAACGGGCTCTTAAACAAACCGCTGTCTGATTTTTAAGACCCGGACCGCTGCTTATCAATGACTTTTATTGTCGCTTTACCCTTTTTGGGGTTAACTTCTATGACCGTGGCATGGCCCGATTTTATTTTTACATTTGGAATGGCCCTATGGGAATCCGCTATACCCTTAATTTTAGGAAGCACAACTGTATAGATCCCTGGGGCCAGAGCCAGGTCAACGTCGGGGGTAACACTCACAATGGCCTTGTCAGTCCTAATTTCTATTTTTTCGAGCGTTGATACTCGAAGGGCCTTTTTATAACGAGCCAGGACGTTTTGTAACTGGGCCGGTGTTTCAACTGACAGAAAAAGCCCACCTGACTTCTTGGCCAGTAATGCGTAAGTAGGATGTCTCTTTATAGGCGCGCCTATCGCCAGAACGTCAATCGTAACTTTGGACCCTGGACTCTGATGATCCAATGCTTTCTTGGATTCTTTCGCAGGACATTTTGCCTGGCCGCACGTTATCAGCAACAATCGGGGCACGTGATTACCTACTCCTATAAAGTCTTTTTTCAGAGAGCTTAAAACGGCTCCGCAAGGGTTGGTGATCTTCCCGGATGTGAGGCTGTTAGCTTTTTCTTTCAAGCCCTTGAAAGGATATTCGGACCAGTCATAGATTGTTTGAACCGGACAGGGGCCTTTTTGCTTTGCAGCATCTGCCTTACACAAGAAATCCTTCATAGCGATTTTCGAACCGGGAGTAATGGCCTCCATGACGGACTGTATAGATTCCCCGGCCATCTTTATCCTGGCAGGTTTCCAGATTTTTGATTCTTTACTCATGATTTCGGAATTGTCCACGATTATCATGAGGGACCATTTTGTATGAGCCCCGGCATAGTCATGAATTTTGACCCGTATAGAACCAGGAAGTTGAAATTCTTCAGAAAGCTTAGATTTAACGGCCTTTTCCTGATTTGACAGATCCGCGGCGTTAGCCTTGGAGGAAGGTTCCGGCGGGGCCTCTTTTTGGGGAATCCCTTGATCGCCTTCTTTTTTACCAGGCTGGACTGACGGCGTCTCGGTAGATGAACCGGAACTTGTGGATGAAGAAATGTTTCCTTCTGTTGGGGCCGGAGAACCGGAACCAGTTGCGGCATACGGTTGGCCGGTTGGAACGTTGGAAGTTTCCGGTTTAGTGGTGTTGTGTTCCGAAAGAACCGGCGCAGTAGGGTTAACCTTTTGGGTCTGCGAAGCATCCTCGGAATTTAGCGCCAATCTGTCAGATTTTTCCGGATTGATTTGAGCTGTCGGCGATGGAGGGGCTACTGCGGAGACTGCCGGCTCCTTTTGAGAAGTCGATTCATGGTTCGCGGCTCCATCGGCGGGACGCCGGGCTGTCTGAATTGAAACCAGACCGGTCGACAATTTACGAACTGTCGAGATTAGCTCATTTCGATAAACCGAGACGATAGCTGTAGTAAAAATCACCAAAACCAGAAGTAACGTCAAGGTCAGTCTGGTAATCCCTCTACTGGAATTGTCCGTTTTAATCAATTGCTCGGAAGCGCCTCTTGAATCTTTGGATCGATTGCCGGTCGCGCCCATTTTCAGCTCCTTTGAAGGTGGTCCGGGGTGGACAATAAGCCGAATTCTGTTTCCGGTGACCCGGATGACGACCATTCATCTAGGATGACGGTTACCCGCCACCTCCAGCGACCAACCCGGAAGCTTCGGACGGGCCACCCTCAATCGCTTCCCTATTTGGTCTTGCTCCGGATGGGGTTTGCCTGGCTTCCCGTGTTACCACGAGAACCGGTAAGCTCTTACCTCACCGTTTCACCCTTACCTTCTTTTCAGAAGGCGGTTTGCTTTCTGTTGCGCTTTCCTCAAGGTTACCCTCACCGGGCGTTACCCGGCATCCTGCCCTGTGGAGTTCGGACTTTCCTCCCGCGCTCTTTGCGCCGGCGGTCGTCTTGTTCACCCCAGACCATTTGGTTTATATAGCGGGAGTCTTCAAAAAGCAAGATGTGTTAATTTCAATAAAATCCTTGAAATACTAATGATTATAATATATAATTAAATCGATTTGTTATATATGCGCCGGAGCCCCTTAATGATTCGTTTTTGCGTCATCATTCTAATATGTTTTTGCCTTAACGCGCAGTGCTTATTTGCCTCGATACATGTAGACAATGGCGACCTGTTGAACCATGCTTTGAGGGGCACAAACTTCCACGCTTTGAATTTTCTCGCTCCAGCCAATGATTTGAAGTTCACGACAACAACGGGTCAAAAAACAGATTTAAAACAGTTCCGGGGCAAACTCATTATTTTGACATTTTGGACGGTTAATACGGCAAAGTGGTCCGAGGAGGCCCTAGCTCTTGAGAAACTTCATTCAAAGTATTCGGAGCAGGGACTCGAAGTGATAGGGTTGAACCTGGTTGATTCTATCGATGTTATAAGGACCTTTCTCAAAGCTAACCATCTGGGTATACAGGTCGGTTTTAATGAGCACGCTACATTGTCCGTCAACCGAAAAAACTTTGCCGGCAACGAGTCTACAGCTTTTGTGACGGATCGAAACGCTGTGGCTATCTATGAAATTCCAGCGTATCCAACAACCTATATCATTGACAGGAATGGGCGAACCTTGGGGTATTTCGTTGGTAGGGTGGATTGGGATTCAATCCAACTGCAGAGAGCTCTTGAGGCTGTGCTCGAACCGACCAAAGTTGAACTGGCTCTCCAGGAGGATTCACCGTTTCAATCGGACGCAGGACAGGGGATCACTTTACCGCCTCAATCGCAAGTCATGGGAGGGCCAACAAAAAAAGGACCGACGCAAGCTCCTTTAGGACCTCAGGCGCCTATCCCTGATTCTGAAGAAAAACCCAAAGAGGATATTAAGTCCTTACCTTTTCACCCATCTGCTGAAACTCGCCCGAAGAAGAGCCCCAGTCCCAAAAGGACAACAGGTCAAAGTAAAACTCCAGTCAAAAAAAGCCCAGGTTCCTCTCCTGGCGCGATATCTCATGAATCATCTGTCCCTCATTCTGCGCGACCAGCGCTTCCAACAACCGGCGAAAAACCCGGTCTGCATAACGTTTCAGGAAATCTCAAAAGCGCCCCCAGGAACATCGGGCAGTTACCTCCCGCAAAGCCTTATTATCCATCGGGGAATTCTGCAATTCCTATTCAACCAGACAACGCAGGGAAGGTTACAGCAACGATCCCTGGCGCTGGACCTAAAGCGCCCCCAACGGTCGGTTATCCAGTAAAAGGGGCTTCTGAGTTGCCTTCTGCTCTGCCTTTGCCCAACCGTAACCAAATTGGGGTATCGATACTCGATTCATTTGGCTCAGCAGAAAAAACGGCTCCTCAATCGCAACAAACAACTTCCGAACGTACAGGCTCGGAAACCCAGCCTTCAAATATTTTCGAACAAATAGGTCAGGATGTCATGTCGTTGGGCGAAGGGATTCGCGGCACATTTTCCAAGCTTCTAGGATCACGATAACCTCACCAAAAATCAGAATCATCACCTACCACCCCTTTCCACAGACAACAATTATTGTTAAATATAGAAAGTGAGTTTCTTCCAGGAGGAAATAGAGAGTGGAAAAACGTTTATGATCGTTGGGCCGTCAATTTGACCAAGATTTCACGAATAGAGACTATAGGGCATTTTGGCTCTGTTCTAGCGCGATTCACGCCTTTTTTGTTGACTCTATTGCTTTCATGCTGCGCATCTACAAGCAACCTGATTCCAGAATCTGACCTGCATTCCCTTTTAAAAATTGTTGAAAAGAAAGCATACGTCGTCGGGCAATTCCAGGCGGACTTCCATAAAGTCAGAAAATCAAATTTATTTGAGCATGAAACTCGAATGAAGGGGCGGTTAATTTTCCAAAAACCTGGGCGGTTTCAACTGCGCCTGACGGGTGATGTCAATCTTGACATTCTCTCCGATGGGGATTTTGTAGCCTTGATCCATGACAACAACGACCTTGAATTCTACAAGACCCAGGGAGAGAGAAATTTGTCAAGGCTGGCAGACCCGATGATGATGATTGTAAACAGCCTGAGTAATGGAGATACATCCAGATTTGCCGAGATGAAGCAACAAAAACTCAATAACGCCATGCTGCTGGAAATTGATCCAGGCGATATCATCGAATTTGAATCTATACAGAAGGTCAACGTGAAGTTTTCAGAAACAAGGAACTATTGAGTCTATAGAAATATTCTTTCGAAATGGAAACGTTGAAAAAACTGTTTTTGACTCATGGTCACTTCTCACACAAGACGATCCAGAAATAATCAAGATGAATCAAAGGATAAAAAAGCTCTCAGCGCTTAACGAGTCGGTCTCTAATGGAGTCATATATAGACTGAAAACCGGGGAATTGCTGTTCGCTGATTCGTCGAACAGGAGCAGAGCCAACCATCTCTCAACCTCATCACTTTCATCCAGACTGGATTCACAGAAGAATAACCCTCCCGAGTGATCGGATGCGGTTAATTTCTCTTCGGAAGATGGGGTCCGGTGGCTTTCAAATGTTTTTTGGTAACAAACGCATAAGCGGTCAACGGAGAAATAAGCGCCAAGACCAAAAAACAAAGCGCTGCGCTAATGATCACAAGCGGGATCATCGCGAACAAGAACCATATAGTTCGGATCTGCTCGGCCCTTTCTCTCCATGAACCTGACATGCGCCCCCGACTTCTCATCGAACGCTGTAGATATCGAGCGGGATATGGAATCCGTTATTGGTCTCCAGTATTCCTGACATTTTCCCTTCGGAGACAACTTTGCCAACGAATTTGTGGCCATCGTGATGCGCAGCCTGAATATTGGCGCCATGAATAGTTCCATTAAAATGCCAAGTGGTCTTATGTCCGAAAGGATCATAAAGGTAAGCCACTCCAGACACGCTCTGTCCCTTTTGTTCAGCCACGGCTTTTACCTGATGGCCCATTATGGAAGCCTCCCACCTGCCGGTTATATTTGCGGCCATGGCGTCATGCCCCATGAATAAAATCAAGGAGATGAAAAACATAGCAAAGGATTTTTTGTTCATTAAACAAACCTCTATATGTAAAGCGCCTTATCAAACCAATTTATCGTTCAATCAATATCGTCTCACGGCACATCAAGTCTTATTCTGCCTGTTAGACTCCTGATCGCCTGGCGGGCCAACTTTCGGGCTCTGCCGCGATCCCCCAGAATCAGACATACAAATTCCCCTGTCTCGAATTTTGCAACCATCAGCGCCAAATTCAATTTTTGAATCCTGCCGCTTTTTTCGATTTCAATGTCAGCATGATTCATAAATTCGAGACTCTGGGTGTCATTCTCCTCTATTGCAAAAAGCGCCATTTCTGCGAGACTGACCAGAAAATGTCTATCCGGTTGAGACATCCCTTCTTGATAGAAGACCCCCACTTGGCCGTCTGGTTCCATTCCCATAACAATTTGTGGATTCAGTTCAAACAGGTTATTTCCTGGAAGCGGATCTACAAACAGTTTCATAGCCAAGCCTGTTCACGGAATTAACGGTTGAGGGAGTTTCACTACGTGATCAAAACTTTTTTGGTTTGTTTCGACGTCGTCCTGCGGAAAGCTTCGGCCAGGATTATTGAAGTAGCGTTTGACACGTTTAGAGATCCGATCGGTCCTGTCATGGGAATCTTGATCATGATATCGCAATTTTCTTTAACCAACCTCCTGAGTCCGGCCCCTTCCGCTCCCATCACAAATACCGCCTTGTCAGATAATTTCGTTTCAAAAAGATCTTCTCCTGAGGCTGCGTCCGCTCCGTAAACCCAGCAACCAGATTTCTTAAGCGCCTCAAGGCTTCTGTTAAGGTTCGTGACTATACAGATACCCATGTGCGCGGCTGCGCCAGCGGAAGCTTTCTCAACCGAAGCCGTTACGGGGACGGCCCTATCCCTGGACAAGACAACAAGGTCAACGTTAAAGCAGCAGGCGCTCCTAAGAATATTTCCAAGATTATTCGGATCCTGGATTTGATCCAGGACGAGTACAGCGCAATCCTGATTTTGACTTAAAACAGATAATTGAGTTTCAAAATCAGAATAAGGAAACGGCGCAACTCGGGCAGCGATACCCTGATTTTTCGCCTCAGGGGTCAGCGAATTTAATTCAACCCCCGACATAAACCTGACATTGACTCTTATTTTGTCAAGCTCGGATCCTAGACGTCTCTCTGCATCGGATCCCTTTACAAGGAAAACTTCATAAATTTTCCTTCGACCTGCCCTGATAGTTTCGATCACAGGATGTGATCCATAAATGAGTGTTTGGCCGGTATCGATTCGACGTTGGTTGCTCAATCGTTCTTTATTTCCACTTTGATTTCACTTTGGGCCTTGGCCGCATGCGCTGGCGGTAGTGATCCGCCTACCTTACCTGCAGCTATTTCACGTAAAGACATGACCACTTCGCGGTTGTCCCTTGTGCGAACCATAAGTGGCGCTCCCCTTTTTAATTCCTTGGTCCTTTTGGATGCCAGGACTACAAGGGCAAACCTGTTTTCAACTTTATCGAGACAATCTTCAACGGTTACTCGAGCCATTACTTTCACCTTCTCTATTGTTTATACGGTCATTCGATATTCTGGGTTTGTTCCCGAATTTTTTCCACTTCCGATTTTATGAGGACTACATAAGTGGAAATATCTGTCGACGCGGATTTTGCGCCTAATGTGTTAACTTCTCTGTGAAGCTCCTGTAATAGGAAATCCAGTTTCCTGCCTAGAGGTGATCCTTCTTTCCCAAAGTTGATGAATTGTTCCACATGGCTTTTCAACCTGGTCAACTCTTCACTAACATCCGACCTCTCAGCGATCAGCGCCAATTCCTGAAGCATCCGGTCATCATCTATTTCCAAGCCGCCTGTCAGTTCCTTGACTTTCTTTTCCAGTCGGTTTCTGGCTTCTGAAGAAACTTGTTCAACCAACGGACTTATATGGTCTATCGTTGCGCTAATAGACATTAGTCTAGTTTCAATATCTTTCCAGAGCGTAGCTCCCTCTGTCTTTCTCATTTCGTCTAACCTGCTCAGAGCAGACTGAACGCTGTTTTCTACGAGATCCCATTCCTGTTCAAAACCCTCAAGATTCTCTGCGGAAGATATGATTTCTTTTAGTGTAAGCATGTCCGAAACTGAAATATCACCGGACAGACCAAGGCTATCCTTTAATTCGAGCAGGCATTTGTGATAACGATCCGCAAGGTCATGATCAACCGATAGATCTATAAGAGCGCCTTTGGCCCCGGAACGAGTGACCGTGATCTCAAATTTGCCTCTGTTGCTCTTGTCTGAGACGATTTTTCTAATCTGTGGTTCGAAACAGGTATATGTCTTTGGAAGCCTGACAAACATGTCAAGAAACCTGTGGTTAACCGCCCTAATTTCAGTCACTACTTCTACATCCCCTACCGTGTGAGCGCCACGACCAAAACCCGTCATACTTTTAATTGATTTTTTGTTCAACGCTGTTTCTCCAGCTTAAGCTTATAATCTTCTCTTATCCGGTTAAGAATATCCAAGAGAACGGAATCGGAGTAATCAGGGTATGTCCACTCCAGAGGGCGATAGCTTGCTTTGCGAAAAATTAGTGTCAAATCGCCAAATATTCCTTTTTTCAAATAAATTCGATGAGCGTTATTTTTCCCTGTCGCTAGCACAAAATTTCCGAGAGTAAGTAAACCAGGATCCAAGTTGAACTGTCTTCGACCCTGACGGCTATACTTTCTTTCTATCTCGTTCGTCAACAGTTTGATTTCAGACAAACGTTCAGGATCTACGAGCTTTTCCACTGTAATGATCCATCTTCTAATGCCGGAGCCCATCTCTTTATCATAATATTTTGTAAAATCAAATTTCAGAGGACCAGAAACGTCAGAGATAGGCCCGAAATGTCCCTCAAGATCCCTCCGCAACGTTTCTACTGGACTGTCCTCAGCGCTTAAAACGCTTATCACCAGTTGAACCAAATCAGGAACTAATGGGACACTCAACTTTACCGCCTCTCAATTTCTCCTGATCAAGAAGTGTCCAGATCAATCAAGCTTTCCTTATCTTCTCTTCTTCTTCCTCCGATGTCTTGCATTCTATGCAATGGGTCGTAACCGGCCTGGCTTCCAGTCTTTTGAAATCGATAGGTTCTCCACAGACTTCGCAAAGGCCAAAGCTTTCATCCTCGATTTTTGTCAAAGCCTTCTTGATTTTATTGATCAGTTTCCTCTCCCGATCCCTTATCCTAAGTTCAAAGTTTCGGTCGGATTCAAGTGACGCCCTATCAGTTGGATCGGGAAAACCTGTTTTCCCGTCTCCTTCAGTCATGTCATCCACTGTACGGCCTGCTCCACGCACCAATTCGTCAAGCTGTCTTTGAAGAATGCCTCCAAAATATTCGAGGTCTTCTTTTTTCAATTTCATTACGCCCTCCGTCGGTGTTTCCTGACCTGAGAAGTTCAAGAAAACACACTCTATCTTTTCCGGCGCTGTTCAACAAACCGGAGAAACAATTGTATCCTAGAACTATAACCCTGCAGCATTGTTGTTGACACAGGTCTCATCACGCAAAACGAACCTGTCCCTTTCCAAGCAAGTCATGTAAATGAATTATGCCCAGCCATTTTCCTTCAAAATCTGTAACGGCCAGAGCGGTGATCAACTTGTTTTCCATTATTTCCAAAGCTTCAGCCCCTGTTCTGTCGGCTCGAATACTTAGTGGATTTTCAGTCATTATGTGTCGGGCTTCTTTTTCGAACAGGTTGGTCCCGTTCGCTAGGGCCCTTCGCAAATCACCGTCGGTTATTATGCCGAGCGTAGCGTCTCCTCGAGTGACCATTGTCAATCCGAGGTTCTTGCTGTTGATTGATTCGACTATCTCACCAATTCTAGCCTCAGGAGAAACTTGAGGAACAGAGGCGCTTTCGAGCCTCAAGTCCTTCACTTTTGAATTCAACCTTTCGCCCAGGCTTCCTGCTGGATGACTCCTTAGAAAATCCTCTCTGTTAAATCCTCGTCTGACCATCAACGCTACAGCCAATGCGTCACCTAAAGCTAGGGAGGCTGTGGTGGACGCTGTGGGAGCCATATTCAGCGGACAGGCTTCACGTTCAACTCTGCAATCCAGAGTTGCCTGCGCCATACGAGCCAGTGTGGACGACGTATTGCCAGTCATGGCCACTATCCTGGTGCCCCATTTTCGGACAGTAGCGGCTAATGAAGTAATTTCTGTCGTCTCCCCACTATTCGATATAGCTATCAATGCATCATCACGACCAACTATACCGACGTCCCCATGTAAACCCTCCACCGGATGTACAAAAATCGCCGGCGAGCCCGTGCTGGTAAATGTTGCCGCAATCTTTCTACCTATGATGCCGGATTTCCCCACACCAGTAACTATAATGCGTCCTCTCAGAGAATACAAAAGATCAACAACTGTTTCAAAGTTCTGGTCCAGCCTTGAGATCACGGATTTGATCCCTTCAATTTCAATTTCAAGGGCTTCCCTGGCGATATCCAAAGTTGATTTTGGCACGTTAAATGTTTCTGACAAGGGCTTCAGATACCTCCTCGACAACCTGCTGAACCAGTTCCTGATCTTCTCCTTCTACCATGACCCGACACAGGGACTGAGTCCCTGAATATCTTACCAAAATCCGACCTGAGTCGCCGAGCCGTTTGCGGCAATCGTTCATAACTTCGCGTACTGCGGGGATTTCTTCAAAATTAACACGACTGTTAACTTGCAGATTCCTCAGAATCTGCGGATATTTTTTGATCCATCCCGTTAATTCGGATAGCGATTTGGAGGATCGCTTCATGATTGAGGCTACTTGCAATGCAGATAGCACTCCATCTCCGGTAGTTGAATGATCAAAAAAGACCAGGTGACCAGACTGTTCGCCTCCGAAATTGTATCCTTCTTTGAGCATCCGCTCGACTACGTATCTGTCTCCAACAGGAGTCCTTACTACCTTTATATCCCGCTCTTTCATAGCCATTTCCAAACCGATGTTACTCATCACCGTTGCAACAAGAGTGTTTCCCTTCAACAAACCCCGTTGATTCATGTCTGCGGCTACCATACCCATAATTTGATCGCCGTCCACAACATTTCCACTTTCGTCTGCAAAGATAGCGCGGTCGCCATCACCGTCAAGGGCCACGCCAATGTTTGCCTTGTGCTTCAATAGTTCGCGGATCATTCGCTCCGGATAGAGAGAACCACAATCAAAGTTGATATTTTTCCCATCCGGTTCAGTGAAGATGGGAACAACGTCGGCCCCTAACTCGCTCAGGGCTAGAGGCGCTGCCCTGAATGCGGCTCCGTTGGCGCAATCCACAACAATTTTTAGGCCCCTTAGGTCTGAACCTTTGGGAAGACTACTTTTCAAGAAGACCAGATAGCGTCCTAAAGCGTCATGCAATCTGTGAACTTTTCCCAACTGATGTGAGATGTTGTCGTTCGGTTTAATCTCATCTGAGACAAGAAGTTTCTCTATAGCCGCTTCTTGGGAATCGTCAAGTTTGAGCCCTCTATTACTGAAGAATTTGATTCCATTATCCTCAAATGGGTTGTGCGACGCCGAAATAACAGCGCCCGCGTCGCACATCATGTCGGTCGTTAGAAACGCCACAGCGGGGGTAGGTATATCGCCAACTAATATCGTGTCCACTCCCATTGAACAAATACCTGCGGCAAGAGCCATTTCAAGCATACCCCCGGACAAGCGGGTATCTTTTCCTATCAGGATCTTTTGACTGCCTGCGCTGCCAGTTTCCAGAACAATTTTGGCCAAGGCTTTGCCCAGCTTTAGAACTGTTTCAACTGTGATAGGCTCTTCGTTGGCCACTCCCCGGACTCCATCGGTTCCAAAAAATTGTCTGTTCATGGCCACTGTTCGCTTTCATGGAATTTGTTCTTGTTGCAAGCGGCGTGATTGGCAAGAGTAGTCGTGAAAGGCAGCAGAAACTGCTCGATCAAATTTTCGGACTTATTGTTAGTTTGATTCTGAGAAAAAATCATAACATTTGATTATAAAAAATATTATGACTTTTTTCAACGTTTTAATCGTCTCAACCGGACAAATATTGATGAGAATACTACATTTAATAATCTATGTTATGTTATAAACTTCTCATGGCAAGAAAATCTAAAAAACTAGTGGCGCTAGTGGGACGTCCAAACGTGGGGAAATCAACCCTGTTCAACAGGCTGGTAGGTTCAAGGAAGGCGATTGTCCATGATACTCCCGGACTCACCCGTGACAGGAACTACTCGGATGTTACTATTGACGGAAAATCTTTCGTCATAGTAGACACGGGAGGGTTTGAGCCAAGCACTGCTGACGAGGTCCTGGCTCAAATGAGAACCCAGACCATGGTAGCCGTTGAACAGGCGGATATTATAGTGTTTTTGGGGGATGGTCATGTTGGGTTGACTCCCTCGGATAACGAAATTGTTAGGATATTACAAAAGACTGACAAGAAGGTTTTTTACGTAGTCAACAAAATTGACTCTGAAAAATCCGAATCCTCATCGGTGGATTTTTTCCGACTTGGGGTAGAACCTTTATATACCTTGAGCGCTACCACAAAATATGGCCTCAGCGATTTTGTAGAGGCGCTTTTGGAGGAAATAGAGTCCGAACCCCCTGATCCTGTAAGGGATACCCTCGAAGAAACGGTTATTCCCCGGGTGGCGGTCGTTGGCAGACCTAATGTAGGCAAATCTACCCTGATCAATTTACTTCTTGGAGAAGAACGCCTGGTAGCAAATCCTACTCCAGGCACTACCCGTGATTCAATTGACACCATAGTAAGAAGAGAGGGCCGGGAATACCTCTTTATAGACACTGCTGGTATTAGGCGAAAAGCGCGAATTTCCGACAGCGTTGAAACCTTCAGCGTTATAAAAGCCTTCAGAAGTATTGATCGAGCAGACGTCGCGCTGGTTATGCTAGACGCCCATGAACTTGTGACGGATCAGGACGCTCGCATCGCCGGCTATGCTCATGAAAAGGGAAATTGCGTTATACTGGCAATTAACAAGTGGGATACAATTCAGAAAGACTCAAAAACTTTTGACCATTGCGTCAGTGAAGTCAAACGATGTCTCAAATTTCTTGATTTTGCGCCGGTAGTCTCGATTTCCGCTTTGGAAGGAACCCGCTGCGTTAAGATTTTTGATCTTATTGATGATCTATTCAACAGGTATCGAAAAAGGGTCTCTACCGGAACGTTGAATAAGTTCCTTGAGACAGTATTGATTGAGCATCCTCCCGGCATGAGGGCCAAGTATCGCAAAAATAAAATTTATTATGTCACGCAGAGTCGGGTCGCTCCTCCTACTTTCACCTTTTTCTGTAATTACCCCGAGGCGATACATTTTTCTTATCGAAGGTATCTGGAAAATCGTCTAAGGGACTATTTCGAATTTGGAGGATCGCCTCTTAAGCTCATATTTAAGAAGCGAGTAGGAAAGACTCGTGTTTGAATTACACCGTAAAAATGCTTGAATCCAAATATCATCTCAGCAAATAACCTGGAACATGGAGCTTAAAGAAATACGAATAGTTCGTTTCGGCGAAATAATGGACATGGTCAAGTCCTATTACCCGGACGCGGACCTTGATCTGATACGTGCGGCCTATGTCTATTCGGCTAGAGTGCATCAGGGCCAAACCAGAATGTCTGGTGAACCGTATTTGACTCACCCCGTGGCCGTCGCTGCGATTCTCGCGCAAATGAGGCTCGACGAAGCTTCTGTGGCGACCGGTTTGCTGCATGACACAGTCGAAGACACGTTAAGTACTTTTGAAGATATCGAAAGGTACTTCGGTACGGAAATAGCGACCCTGGTGGATGGGGTCACCAAAATCAGTAAGATTGCCTTCCAGTCCAAAGAAGAACGCCAAGCTGAGAATTTCAGGAAGATGATTCTGGCAATGAGCCGCGATATTCGCGTGCTTTTGGTGAAACTTGCTGATCGCGTGCACAATATGCGCACGTTGTCCCATATGCCTCGCGAGGCGCAGACAAGAATTTCTCGTGAGACTATGGAGATTTACGCTCCCCTGGCTGCACGTCTCGGCATTTACTGGATGAGAACCACGCTTGAGGAGCTTGCGTTTAGATATATTGAACCTGACCGGTATGAATACATTCAGAGACGGCTGGAAGAATCTGTCAAGGAGAGAGAAGTATACGTCAATCAGGTTCTGCAAGTAATCACAGAAAAGCTGGAAAAGGAAAATATCAAAGCTGTTACCAAAGGTAGAAATAAAGACGTTTACAGCATCCACAAAAAAATGATTTCCCAGAAACTGGAATTTGACCAGTTACATGACCTCACAGCCTTCCGAATAATTCTTGATTCGGTTAGTGAGTGTTACACAGTTCTCGGGCTAATACATGCCGTTTGGAGACCGGTGTCGGGACGTTTCAAGGATTACCTGGCCATGCCGAAAAGCAATGGTTATCAATCGCTTCACACAACCGTGATAGGTCCTGATGGACACAGAATTGAGATCCAGATTCGAACAAATGAAATGGATCTCATAGCCGAAGAGGGTATAGCTGCGCATTGGTCGTATAAAGAAGGCAAATCGGTCTCACCGGAAGACGCCCGGGTGGTTAACTGGCTCAGACAGATGATGGAGTGGCAACAGGATCTTGATGACCCCCGGGAATTTCTTGAGAATGTCAGAGTCGATTTGTACCCCGATGAAGTCTATGTATTTACTCCTAAAGGCGATGTTAAGGAATTTCCTCGTGGCTCGACTCCCCTGGATTTCGCCTATTCAATACACTCGGAAGTTGGGAACAGTTGTATAGGAGCTAGGGTTAACGGGAAAATGGTGTCCCTCAAATATGAGCTTGCTACAGGAGACACTGTTGAGATAATAACATCAGCCCACCAAAAACCGAGCAAAGATTGGCTCAAGCACGTTAAGACCGGTAGAGCAAGAACCAAGATTCGCCATTACCTTATGACTCAGGAGCGAGAGAAGGATATTGAAATTGGGAGAGAATCCGTCGAAAAGGAACTTCGTAGATGGAAAATCGACCTAAACCGCGTAGAAAAGGATGGTCAAATACTTAAAATCGCTCAAGAGTTCAATTTCAAGACAGAACTCGAACTATACGTGGCCATTGGACATGGACGCCAGTCAGCCAAGATAATTGTCACAAGATTGGTTCCGTTAAGCGAACGAGAACAGCCAAAGACTATATCCATCGAAGAAAAGCTCAAGACACCCAAGCGCCCAAAAGGAAAAAGCGGGGTGAAAGTTCAGGGGCTTGCAGACATGTTGGTTCATTTCGCGAAATGCTGCAATCCTCTACCTGGAGACCCAATACAAGGTTTTATAACAAGAGGTAGGGGCGTGACGATTCATAAGATGGACTGCGGAAATCTTCCTGACGATGACCCCAAAAGGATAGTTGAAGCAAATTGGGACGACGAGCAATCGCTCGAACGAACTGTCAGGATCGGATTAGTTTCGGAGAACAAACCCGGAATGTTAGCGGCTATCAGCGGAGTCTTTACATCCAACGACTCCAATATCATCCAGGCTACCGTTAACACTGTAGATAAAACAGACGCTCGTGGGATTTTTATGGTAGGTGTCCGGAACGTCGAACACTTGACTCGCATTATCAACGCGCTAAAGAAAGTCAAAGGTGTCCGTGAAGTAGAACGATTGGGAACCGTCTGAGTCCGGAAGTCGAGACGCTCTTAGAAATGACCGGTTCCCATTTTGTCTATCAGTTCAAGGGGCCTTTGAAACCATGTTTGCTCGGATGCATCGGGTGCAAACCTTGGCTCTCCGGACACGTCCTGATGGTTCAATGATTCGCAATTTCTGAAGGTTGGGCAAAGAGATTTTCTTGGTGCGATTGTGAGCATGGCTAACATTGTAGCCCCGCAATGGTTTCTTACCGCACACTTCACAGACTCTGGACATATCATTTCTCCTGTAACTGGGTCTTTATTTTCATAAGATCATTTTGAGACTTCGACAAAAGCCATTCTTAACTGAAAAAGAGTATCATCTATAAGTTTCTTTTCTTGTTCCGTGAGATTTCCCTTAGTTTTTTGTTCCAGTATCGCTATCAAATTTATTGTCTGTTTTGCGCCTTCCAGGTCCGGCTCAATCGGTTCCTTCATGTCCGGTGTACACATTAGCCCCAATTGAAACAAAGATGATTGGGCTAGACTAGCGATCAGCGTTGAGAAATTAACATCAGGCAGCGGCGCTGTCCGTTCCTTCTTTCTTGGCTCTTCCTTGAAAGAATCGTCTGGTTTATATGGTTCCTTATTGTCGCGAATATCTCCCGAATCCTGATCTTGGCTCTTCTCTCCTTCGGGAGAGAATCGTCTCTTGTCACTAACTTTGAACCCTTGGGTTTCTTCGTTTTCGTAATCCGCCATTAGGCCTCTCCTCCTTACGCGGGTAATTTGGGGAGTTCAAATTTAACCCTGTTATGTTACAAAATTAAATTTATCTTTTCAAGAAATTATTACGAGGACGCATAGGATTGAGCTTTTCGAACTCTTCTACGAGTTTCCGGGACAAATTGTCAATTTTATCAGGCAATACGACGTTGACTTTGACAAGAAAATCTCCGCGGACTGGGTCCTTCAACGAGGGAAAACCCTTTCCTCTGAACCGAAATGAAGTTGAGCTTTGGACTCCCGGGGGTATCTTTAGAGCTACGTTCCCATCTGGAGATGGAATTTCAATCCTGGCTCCAAGAAGGGCCTCTCCGAGAGTTACCGGGACATCAAGATAAATGTCCTTATCCTGACGCCTGAAAAACCTGTGATTTCTGACGGAAAGGTTCAAAAAAAGATCTCCGGCTCTACCTCCTGTCCGAGGCGGGTAACCTTGACCCCCTACTCTGATCCTGGAGCCGTTGTCTACCCCGGCCGGGACATATACCTCAAGAGTCTTATAGGGTGTAGTCACGGCCTTCTTCACTCCCGAGTAGGCTTCCAGGAACGACACCTCGAGACTCTGTTCGAGACCAGACTCTTTCGGATTATGATTTTTGGCAGGCTTTCTTCTGTGGGAGGGCCCAAAAAACTCCGAGAACCATTCCTCCGCAGGAGACGGACCTTTAGAGCCGTAAAATCCTCCCTGACCAAAGCCTCTTCTTTGATAGGGACCAGCGCCAAAACCGGTTCCGCCGGTGAAGAACTGTTCAAATCCCGCCTGAGAGAAACCGCCCTGTCCAGATTCCGCCATATCATATTGGCGTCGTCTCTCCTTGTCACTTAGGATCTCATAAGCTACTGAAATCTCTTTAAATCTGGATTCAGCAGTCTGACTGCTACCATTCAGGTCAGGGTGAAAACGTCGAGCCAGTTTTCTATACGCCGATTTTATCTCAGCGGCAGTCGCATCACGCGACACCCCTAATGCTTTGTATGGATCGACAGTTTCCATAACATACCAATTTGACAGAATTTAGACGATTAGTCTTTACACTCAATTTTAAAGCAACGGTCGGGTTCTTCTTCAGATTTGGGCAAGTAAAGATCGAGGATTCCATCCACGTATCTGGCTTTAGCTTGTTCCACATCGACTGGTCCCGGAATATTAAAACTACGTTCAAAGTAACCTTCAACGCGCTCAATTGTATGATAGGCCGCATAGTCTATTTCAGCGTTCTCAACGCGTCGGCCTGAGATAACCAGTCGCCTCCCCGAAAGCTCTATGCTTATATTCTCTCTACCTACTCCGGGCAATTCTGCCCGAATTATGTACGCGTCGCCGGTCTCAAGAACATCTACGGCCGGTAGCCAGCAAGCTCGACGTTTCGACTGAGGTTCATCACAAGGCAAAGCGCCAAAACGACTGACCCGCTCCTGAAGATTTAACAGGTCTCTCAGTGGATCCCATCTAACCAGAGTCATTCGAAAACCTCCGACGAAAAGCTCTAACGTATTGATGTTGTTAAGTCAATTCTCTAGTCTGAACAGTAAGTCGTTTTTTTAACATAGTCAAGCACAAACCATTCAGGCTCCTGGTATCGTATCACTAATAAGGATAAAATTAACTTTTTTACTTCCTGTTCCCAGTCGCCAAAAAGCCTGATTCCTGTAACTTTTTCAACAATACATGACCGGATCCGGATGGGACCGCTATTGAATGGCTCAGTTGACGTCCGTTGTCTCTAGCTGGAAAAACACCGCTGTTAGGCTTTATTTTGGGATTCAATTCAAGGATAAGACGGGGAGTCACCTTTACGAATTTGGCGATATCCCCAACTGAAAGATCCTTAGTCAATTCTATTGAAGTGAGATTATCATAAGTTAAAGGAGCCGGCTCTCCTGATTTCAAACCGTAAAACGATCTATGAGTTCCTATTATCTTAAATGCGGCCCACCTAGACAGCATATCCTCCGAACTGTCAGGCAATGGAATATCCCACACATTTGATGAGTTCCATTTTTCGATCAAATCCTTGACCGTTTTTGTCGACTGAGAATAGGCTACGGAAGCCATTAACCAACCCGCTCCGACCTCCGTGTTGATGCTCTTTATTCGGCCGGAAAAACAACGTGTCGCCAGGTGAATGTCCAACCGGTCATCCCGCCATGAATCGGAGTTCATCTCCACCGCTTCAGATGAACCACACGGCCTGTCCAAAGCCCAAACTCCGACAGGGGAAAGACGTGAGTTTGATGACCTACTCATCCCGGCCAATATGGGTGACAACCACGCAAAATCCTTTGGAATCCCTTCCTTTGAAAAGATCTCTTCAAATATCCAGGAGTACTTCCGCCTCTCGTTTAGCCATTCGGCCAGCACGCTACGAGCGTCGAGCAGCAAAAAATTGATCTGGAATTCTATACGCTCTTTCACGTCAGACCTACTGATTGGCACTTTCTCACCACCGAGATCGAACCCGCCAGTCACAACTGAAGCGGGTATTGAAAAATGAGGACAAGGAATCACCCCGACGTTTTGGGCCTGAGCTTGCGCCGATTGCATTTCGCCATTGGATAACCAAAGAACAAATGCTGTAAAACAGTACACTAGGAAAACGCTCCTAAGATTGGAGCGTTCTCGGAACATGTTCAAATCGTTTAGTTCCAAATCAGAAAGCCCTTCCGACCTTCCGCCCATTCTATTTTTTTTGATCAGGCGTCTGAGGCGCCTTCAACCTGCCGAGTTTTTGTTGAACCACTACATTGTAGGGATTGATGGCCAAGGATCTTTCATAGGCTTCCCGAGCCTCTGGAAGGCGGCTCTTGGCCGAGAGCACGTCACCAAGATGTTCAGCGATAATCGGGTCGCTTTTTACTTTCTGGTTCGCTTTTTCAAGGTATTTGAGAGCCTCGTCTGTTTTGCCGGCTTTGAACAAAACCCAGGCCAGGGAATCGGCTATGTATCCATCATCGGGCTTGATTTCCAATGCCTTTCTGACAAGTTTCTCGGCCCGGTCCATGTCTTTTCCCATGATTGCGAGGGTGTAACCTATGAAATTCATGGCGCTCGCATCATCAGGCTTGTCTTGGAGAATTTTCTCCATTGTAGCCATACTCAATGTGCGCATACCACACTTTTCGTAACTGTTACCTAACGAATACAACAACTTCGCATTCTCCGGGGCAACATTTAGACCTGACTTATATTCTTTTATAGCTTCATTGTAACGATACAGCTCTTCAAGGATAGAGCCCTTGATATGGTGGATCTCAGGGTCTTTGGGATCTTCTGCAATCGCCTCATTAATGTATTTTAGGGACTTGGTGAAATCTTTCATGTTCAAGAACATGAGAGTCAAAAGGATTCTTGAATTTACGTAAGATGGTTGCCCCTTTTGAATCTGAACAAATTCCTTTTCCGCCTCCTCAGGTTTGCCTTGTTCCCTCAATACACGCCCGAGGTGGAATCGGACCTGATCCCAACCAGGTTTACTCTGGAGAATTTTGTCAAACAGTTCCCTGGCTTTGTCAAATTGCTTCTGCTCGGCCAGTAGCAAGGCCATTTTGATCTGGATTCCCAGATTGGACGGAGCCAATTTTGACAACTCTTCAAGAGTTTCATAGGATTCGCTATATTTTTTTTGACTCGCCAATACCTGGGCAAGATTCAGCCTTGCTGTAAGGTTAAAAGGATCGAGGGTCAACGCCTGTCTGTAATGCTCTTCAGCGGTTGAAAACTGTTTCTGAACGGCGTAAATACCCCCAAGCTCCACATGAACCTGAGCGGCGCTCTCTCCTTTTCTCTCGAGAAGACTCTTGAAGATTTCGATGGCCTTATCATATTGCTCATCTTCGATGTAGACTTTACCAAGATAGAAATAGCCCTCTTTCTCGTCTGGAAAACGCTCTATCATGAGGTTAAAAGTCTTTTCCGACTCCTTTAGCATTCTATGGGACGCCTGCAAAGATCCTAGAAACACGTATAGATCCCTGTCGTCAGGTCTAAGATCCAAGGCTCGATGATAGGCTTCAATTGCTTTGTTAGAGTCACCTGTCACCGTGTAAATCTTACCTAATATGGTATATGCCTCAGAAGATTTAGGGTTAAGAGTGACAGCGTTTTTGGCCATGACTATCGCGTCCGCAATTTTGCGGTTTCTTGCCAGAATGGCGGCGATTCTCGTGTGCAAGTAGTCTGAAGCGGGATCCAGGTCGAGAGCGCGTTTGAAGTAATTCAACATGCTTTCGCTGTCCCCCTGGGATTCAGATTCTTCTCCCAACAAGAAAAAAAGACCTGGATCCTTTTCCATGTCCGGCGAAAGAATAGTCTTCTTATGCCCGGTGTCATCCACTCCAATGAGGGCCATAGTCGTAGACGCCATTATAAGCGCAAAGAACACACTCAAAAGAGCGCAATAGACAAAGGGAATCTTTCTTTTCATTTTCGCCTCTACTGCCGGTGACAGCTAAAACCTGACTTAGTAACAACCATTCCTGATGTTCCGTATTGAGGAAACGTAGGGAGGTCGGCCGAAAACAGCGCTCCCGGCCACAAGAACATTCACGCCCGCTCCAATGAGTTCAGTGGAATTCTCTGGAACTACCCCGCCATCGACTTCGAGCAGGATGTTATAACCTGATTCGTCGATCAGTTTCCTGATTCTTTTGATTTTAGGAATCATGGTAGGAATAAAAGACTGACCTCCAAAACCGGGGTTTACAGTCATCACCATGATTACGTCCAGCTCCGCAAGCACGTTTTCTATTGAACAGACGCAAGTAGAGGGGTTTAGGGCTACTCCAGCTTTCATTCCCAATTCACGAATCTCGACCAGCGTTCGGTGTAAATGGACACATGCTTCAGGATGTACGCTCAGAATATTGGCGCCAGCCTTTTGGAAATCCTTAACATATCGATCAGGATTAGCAATCATGAGATGAACGTCAAGAGGAACACTAGCATAACGAGTCAATGAACTCACCACAAGAGGACCAATCGTAATGTTAGGAACAAAATTACCATCCATTACGTCAATATGGAGCCAATCGGCGCCCGCATCCTGAACTGATTTGATTTCTTCTCCGAGACGCGAAAAATCCGCTGACAAAATGGACGGGGCTATCAAAATATCTGATTTACTTTTCATGAATCGCCTCCGAAAATACTAAGGGCAGATTCAGATCAGAGTTCAAGTCCCTCGACCTGATATCCACACTTGGGACACCGACCTTCCTTGATGGCGTATTTTTGTATGGTGTACCCTACCCTATCAATCAACAAATAGGAACAGCCAGGACAATAGGTTTTCTCCCCAGACTCCCAGGGTAAATTCCCGGTATACACATAATAGAGGCCTTCATCGATCCCCATTTGACGAACCCGCCTGAGAACCGACGCGTCTGTAGGGGGAAGTTCAAGTTCCTTATAGCGTGGAAAGAATCTACTTACATGCCAAGGAGTTTCACGGCCTAACTCACTTTTGATAAATCGAGCTAAATCCCTGACTTGTGAGTCGTCGTCATTTAACCCTGGGATTAATAGAGTGGTTACTTCTAGCCAAATACCCATTTGTTTTATATACTTCAGGGAATCCAGAACACCCTTCAGACGCGCTTGACAGTACTGCGTATAGAACTTGTCGTCAAACGCCTTCAGGTCCACATTTGCAGCGTCAATAAGGCCTCGTGCGTCATCCAACATCTCCCGACTCATATACCCATTAGTTACAAACACATTGAAGAGGCCAGCCTTCTTGGCCAGAATCATCGTATCACGCGCCAGCTCGTAGTAGACAGTGGGTTCCGTGTAGGTGTACGCTATACTCTCGCAGTGCGACTCTACCGCCATGGAGACCAGTTCGCTGGGGAGGTAACTCGTTCCGGAAATGGTTCCTTTCTCGTGAGGGGTTTGAGAGATCGAAAAATTCTGACAAAAAGTACATCTGAAGTTGCAACCCATGGTAGCGATCGAAAAAGACTTGGTCCCAGGGGCAAAATGGAAAAGAGGTTTCTTTTCGATAGGATCAACATTGGTTGAGATTATCTTGTCATATACCAGCGTATAAAGGATTCCCCCTTTATTTTCACGAACCCCGCAAAAACCTCTAGAACCATCTTCGATTTTACAGTTTTGTCGGCACAGTCTGCACCGTACAGCGTTCAAATCGATCTTTTCATAAAAAGCAGCTTCTTTCATGGGCCTAGATCCTCCAATTTTTTGGACAACCTCGGAATCAGGTTTTCAAAACTGCCGTTAGACATAACTATTACAACGTCTCTTGGTCTAAGTTCACTTGAAAGGAAATCTATGATCGAGTCAGCGTCCAAGAAGGCTCTAGCTCGTTTTCCCCTAGATTCAAGTTCACTGCTTAGCAAACTTGAACTGAACAGATCACCGTCAGGGGCTTTCCATGGATCCGGAGGTTCCCGCAAGATTGATAGGTCCGCCAGCAGAAAAGCCTCAATGTAGTTGTCCTGAAATATTGATCTGCGACTCGTGTTTGTTCTAGGCTCAAAAACAGCCACTAGCCTTCTGTCCGGAAACCTTAGACGAAAACCGGCTAGAGTCTCCCTTACTTCTGAGGGATGATGGGCAAAATCATCTACCAGGAGTATACCTGAACAAACAGGGGTAACTTGCTGACGTCTTAGAACTCCTTTAAAATGTGTCAATGATTCAAATGCCTTACTAGGCTCAACTCCAACTTTTTCCGTACAGGCTACAGCCGCCAGCGCATTTAGGGCGTTGTGCCTACCTATGACAGGCAAAACACCGGACGCCACTCTAGATCCGCTGCGCATAAATTCCACGCCTACACCTTGACCTGTGTCTTTAATTTCCGACAGGTTCCAGGATGAATCGGAACGGAATCCGTATGTGTCCGCTCTGAAATGGTTTCCGATAATTATTTCACGGACTAGTGGATCATCGTTACAGGCTATTATGGCCCCTTCTTTAGGAACAAGGGTCAAGAAGCGTTCAAACGCCTGTCGAATTTGTCCCAAATCACGATAAATGTCAGCATGGTCAAATTCACAGGACGTGAAAATTCCGACAAACGGCCGGTAGTGAATAAACTTGGGACGTTTGTCAAAAAACGCGGAATCGTATTCGTCCCCTTCAAGCACAAACATTTTTCCGTACCCGAAACGGGAACTTTCATTGAAGTTCGAGGGAATGCCTCCTATCATAAACCCAGGATCAATTCCCTGATCATATAATATCCACGCTATCATGGAACTCAATGTGGTCTTTCCATGTGAACCCGCTACCACTAACGAAAGTTTGTCACGAAGAAAATATTTCTCTATGGCCCCCGGCATCGATGTAAATGGAATGCCTTGCCTAATAACTGCTTTGGCTTCAGGATTCTCTTTACGTATCACATTGCCTATTACAACAAGATCAGGAAGAGGGCTCAAGTTCAAAGGAGAATATCCTTCTTGAGTTTTGACTCCCAACCGGGCCAGATATTCGCTCATGGGCGGATATACGGACTGATCCGAGCCTGTCACGGTGGCTCCTGTGGACAAAAAAAGGCCCGCAACACCTGCCATGCCAACACCACAAGCGCCCATGAGATGAATCCGCCGAGGATTGAGCGGCAACAAAAGAGCCGAGTCGATTATTTCAGACAATCGGTCCACCCCCAATCATCATGTGCGCCGGGAATTTTACACTCAATCTCTTGATCCAGATCTCTCCACATTTTACGACATTCCGTGGTTGGACAATTAACCTTCGGCCGGAGAGTAATAGCACCGCTTTGGCGAAATCACCAGCCCCTTCTTTTTCAAAGAATCAATCATCTTTGATACTTCTTTGGAATCCATACCCGCTGCTTTGGCCAAGTCACCGGGGCGGACTGGTTTGCCTGCGCTTTTCATAGCGTCCAAAATTACTTTTTCCTTTTCGTCCATCACGTAACCTCCAACTTTCTATTATTCTTCGGTATATCCTTTAGCGTGTCGATTTCCAATCACCAATTATCAGACGTCAGGACATATGTCACCCCGTTTTCTATACATCGTTGCGCTTAAACTCGGCCTCTGATAAGTATTTCAAATAATCGACAGGTCTGTCTTCAAGGAGAACGGCAATGCTCGAAGATTACGCGGAACGTCTGGAAACAAGGGATGGCGCCTCAATTATGTTGCGCCCCCTAAAGTCTTCTGACGAGCTACTTCTAAAGGATTTTCTTGCTCGCATACCTGACCAGGAAAGATGGTTCCTACACGATGACACGGCTGAAACCAACGCGACTACCGAATGGATTCGCAATCTTGATTATGGGAAGGTTGTGCCTCTGGTGGCTGTCAACTCTGAGAACGGCGCAATAATAGCAAATATACAATTGCATAGACCCATTGCTGAATGTTTGCGACATATCGCTCATGTCAGAGTGATGGTGGATCCATTTTATCGCCGGCAGGCCTTGGGCCCCAAACTATTACAGAGCGCCGTGAAACTTGCCATGGACATGGGCATAGAGAAATTGGCGGCTGAATTCGTCTCCGGAGTCCAGGAGCCGGCAATAAAAGCTGCTCTCAAACTGGACTTTTTTGAACAGGCAAGATTAAAAGACTATGTCAAAGATCGAGATGGCGCCTATCATGACCTCATAATAATGGTCAAGACCTTACAAGCAAATTGGGATGAGTTCTAACATGACATTGTCATCAGATATCCCTCAGTGGAATATTGACAAATTGCTCGACGTAGCGAGACTTGTCAGAGACCACGCTTCGGTTCCCTTGAGTCGATTTAGGGTCGGAGCGGCTGTCCTCACAAGAGGCGGGACAATATTTGAGGGTTGCAATACTGAATGCCTCATACCGGTGTTGGGGGTATGCGCGGAAAGGAACGCTATTAATCACGCTCTTATTCATGGTCACAACGAGTTTCTTGCGGTGGCGGTCGTTTCAGATCTATATGCTCCCCTGCTCCCCTGTGGAACATGCTTGCAGTACATACAGGAATTTTCGAGACAACAATCACGCGACGTTCTCATAATTTCCGAGGGTAGGTCAGGAGAGCGGGTGGTTAGCAGTGTGGACCAACTTTTGAGAGGCGGATTTCCTCCTGATACATCGGTAAAGGAAATTCAGGAATCATTCAGATGGTCATCAGAATAAATTGCTAAGCTTTACAGTATGTTATATTGCCAGAGTTGATTGAATGATTTATAATTCATAGTGTGGGCTTTTTACAATCTATGGAGATAAAATGACTGATCAGGCCTCCTCATCAAAATTTTCGACTAGCGACAACCTGTTCACCGTTGCGGGCCTGTCATCACAAGGTCTTATGTTTGAACGAGTTTTCTCGTCAGAAGACAGAGAGCCCTTTGACCTTGTTGATTGGAGGAAAAGATCCGTTGTTATTAAAAACGACAAAGGGGATACGATTTTTGAGCAGAATGATGTTGAAGCTCCATCATTCTGGTCCGACATGGCTGTTGTCGTAGTAGCTTCCAAGTACTTCAGAGGTCAGCTCGGAAGTCAGGAAAGAGAGAAAAGCGTCAAGGAGCTTGTTTTTAGAGTAGCCAACACCATTGCTACCTGGGGGGCGGATCAGGGGTATTTCGCATCCGAACATGACGCTCGGGTATTTCGAGACGAGTTGACAATGATACTCCTCACCCAGCGTGCTGCTTTTAACAGCCCGGTATGGTTCAACGTGGGCATCGAACCAGCGCCCCAATGTTCCGCCTGTTTTATCCTGGGAGTTGAAGATACTATGGAATCCATCCTCCATTGGTATACCCAGGAAGGTGTAATATTTAAAGGAGGCTCGGGTTCGGGGGTAAATATTTCGACACTCCGGTCCTCAACAGAGCCACTCAAGGGCGGAGGTACGGCTTCTGGTCCGGTATCTTTTATGAAGGCCGCCGACGCTTCCGCCGGAGTTATCAAATCCGGTGGTAAAACTCGTCGCGCGGCTAAGATGGTCATCCTCAACGCTGACCATCCTGACATTCTCCAATTCATTCGTTCAAAAGCGCTGGAAGAAAAGAAGGCTCAAGCTCTCATTGATTGTGGCTATGACGGTTCTTTTGAAGGGGAAGCGTATTCTAGCGTAGCGTTTCAAAATTCAAATCACTCAGTCAGAGTTACCGATGAATTTATGGAAGCGGATGCCAGAGATGGGGAATGGAGTACAAAATTTGTTTTGACCGGGAAAACCGCTAACACCTATCGGGCTCGTGAACTGATGAGGGAAATAGCCGTCGCGGCTCATGTGTGTGGGGACCCGGGATTGCAGTTTCACACAACTATCAACAGCTTCAACACCTGCCCGGAAACAGGACCGATTTCGGCGTCAAATCCATGTTCGGAATATATGGGCGTTGACGATTCAGCATGCAATCTGGCTTCTATAAAACTCACTTCATTCATGGACGCTTCGGGTTCTTTTGATACGGACGCCTTCCGCCACACTGTAGATATAATGATCACAGCTCAGGACATTGTCATTGACAGATCCTCCTACCCAACCCCGGCAATAGCTAGAAATGCCAGAAATTTGAGGGCCCTTGGACTTGGATTCGCTGATCTTGGAGCCTTGATCATGGAGTTGGCTTTACCATATGACTCTGAAGAGGCCCGCGCTTGGGCCGGCTCAATTGCAGCGCTTATGACAGCCGAAGCTTTTATGCAATCATCCAGGATCGCAGGGATACGAAGGCCCTTTAGAGAATTTGAACGAAATCGCTCGGCCATGTTAATGACGCTCAAAAAATACAAGAAAAGCCTACAGGAGATCGATAACAATCTAGCGCCTAAGGAGGTCATGGAGCTGGCGCGTAAGACATGGGACCTTGTTATTGAAAAATCAAAAAAGGGCGGATTCGCCAATTCCCAGGTTACAGCCATCGCTCCCACAGGTACTGTTGCGTTCATGATGGACTGCGACACCACCGGTATCGAACCTGAACTCGCTCTGGTAAAACGAAAATCGCTTTCTGGTGGCGGAAGCCTGACAACAGTCAACAAAAAGGCGCAGAGGGCTTTACAACGGCTGGGATACGAGCCTTTGCAAATTCAGGAAATGATGGAGATCATCCAGGAAACGGGATCAATCGAACGCTCTGAGGAAATAGCTCCTGAACATTTACAGATCTTCGATTGCGCTTTCAAATCTCCTGATGGAGAACGCGTTATTTCCGCAGAGGGACACATCCGGATGATGGCAGCGGTTCAGCCATTCATTTCAGGGGCTATCTCCAAAACCGTTAACCTCCCCAATGAATGTACAATAGACGAAATTGAGGAAATATTCAGGTTTTCGTGGAGAATAGGGCTTAAATCAATAACGGTTTATCGCGATGGGTGTAAGTCCGCGCAGCCTTTACAAGCTGGATCGAATCATGTCGCTCGAACCCATTCTCGACCGGTAAGACGCCGACTGCCTGTGGATTGTGAGAGTGTAAGACACAAATTCGAGATAGCGGGACACAAGGGCTACATTCACACAGGTTTTTACAATGATGGGAAGGTAGGTGAAATATTCATTCGCATGTCCAAGGAGGGAAGCACCATCTCCGGCCTGATGGATACAGTCGCTACTCTAACGTCAATAGCCCTACAATATGGGGTGCCCTTAGAAGACCTTGTGAATAAATTCAGTCATGTAAGATTTGAGCCGTCAGGTTTCACCAGCAACCCCAACGTCCCAATTGCCAAATCGCTTACAGACTATATCTTCAGATATCTAGGAACAAGTTTCCTGGATGAGCAATCCCAACAGGCGGCTGGTCTCATAGCATCCCATCCCGAAATTTCAACAAATCTTCCGACTCTTGAAGATAATTTGGAAAAGGATCGTGTGATAAACGACGCAAAAAGGATAAAGCTACCATTTGCCACGCAATCCGACGCTCCGGCTTGTCCTGATTGCGGAGCTATAATGGTTCGCAATGGATCTTGTTACAAATGCTTGAATTGCGGGTCCACATCAGGGTGTTCCTGAAACTTGCCTTGATTCTCAATCATCACATACCAGGCAGTCGACGACTACCTCACCGCGCTGTCTTAAACAGTCAGACCTGTTCGTTTGAATACATTGCGGCTTTTTCTTGACTCAAGAACACGATCTTATGCAGCAGTCAACTTCATCGTCCAGCGAAACAACCTGCGCTGGAGGGATAAAAATTGAAAGCGTCAGGGCTAGGCTGACAAGTGTCTTTTTCATGCTGAATCAGTTTCCAGTTTCCAGTTTTCGTTTACGTAATACTATTCGCGGGTTTCAGGCGGCATTATAGCATAATTTCAGCAGAACATTAATCGGATCAAATAATGAGGGGGCTTTTTTTACGTTTCAACCTTTGAAACTATTGACGAGTTCGCCTGTTTCATAGTAAAATTAACTTTTTAAGAGAGGCGGCTTAGCCAAGTGGTAAGGCGACGGTCTGCAAAACCGTTATTCGGCGGTTCAAATCCGCCAGCCGCCTCCAGCGTAGTCGTAAATCGATATCGCCTCTCTTTTCCTTCCTCAAAATCAAAATCCGTATGTTTCAATCTTTGAATCATTGTTATTGCATGGTTGTTTCTAGGCTCACAATTCACTGATACAATCTAACCTCTAATTTTAATCATCTGAAGCCGCGCCCAGGTTTCCTCGGAATACCAAATGTCGATCATTTCGGACCGATATTTATAATCCTTGTCCCTCATCACGTCGGCCGTGTCAGATCTGAGCAGCTTCTTGATGCTCTCAAAAGCGGGACCATAACGTCCCACATAGCCAACCGCAGCCTTCATGGCGTGGTCATTGAGAGATTCTTCCGTAGCCACTTCGTCGATAAGACCCATTTCTCTGGCTTGTTCAGCGGAGTACATGTCACCGGTAGTAGCTATTAGTTCCGCTTTTCGATCTCCCACCAGATATCTGAGCATTTCAGCGCTCCCAGGGAACAGTGACGATCCAAATGTAATCTCATTCAAACTCATTCTGGCTTTACCGGTAACCATTACTCTGTAATCACAAGCAGTTGCCAACATGAAGCCCCCAGCGATCGTGTGCCCGTTCAACGCGCCTATTACCGGTTTGGGAAATGTGAAAATATAAGTGTACAATTCGGCGAATTTTTCCACAAAACGGGTGAAATCTTCCTTTGAATAGTTGAGGAACTCGGGGATATCCAACCCAAATGAGAAGAAACCCACTACCTCCTGTTATCAAAACGGCTTTAATAGCCTTATCGTTGAGAATATTTTTAAAATTTTCACGTAGTTCCTCAGCGACGAGTTCGTTTATAGCGTTTACTTTACCTCGACTCAGGGTCAATTTTGCGACAGGACCTTCGAGCGATTTATTAACAAAACCCATATGTGTCATCCTCCCTATAGATTGAGCTAAATATTAACAGAATCGTTGTCTAACTCCGAAGAGAATTCAGAATCTTCAAGATCCTTTCTCTGTTCGTTGTGTAATGATATTTTTCAGGAATAAACTTAAATCGATTTTAAGAGCCAGCTTTCGTTTCTAAACAAGATTTTGAATCGCTAACTCTACAATTCAACGGTGGGCCCCACGTGATGTTGGGTCGCGAGGATTATTGACCCTCTCTGAGCAAGGAAGGCCTGCAAACTTTCCTGGGCGCATTCTCTAGCAAGTTGTTCCGTGTTGTTAGTCTCTGACATATGGGCCAGGATTACAAATCTGAGTTCATCACTCACGATTCGTTCCAAAAGGCTTGCGCTCTGTTCATTTGAAAGATGCCCCAACCTGCTCCTTACCCGCTGCTTGAGTTCCCACGGATAAGGGCCGTCCCTCAGCATCGTAGGATCATGGTTGCTCTCCAAGATTACGGCCGTCAAACCGGTCAACAGATTCCTGACAAGGCCTGTGACCACTCCTAAATCTGTAGCTACGCCGACACTTGCCGCTCCGTTTGAGATCCTGAAGCCTACAGGGTCAGCGCAATCGTGTGGCACCGAGAAAGGATGAATCTTGAAGCCGGCGAATTCAAAGGCACGCCCCGTCTGAAACGATTCTCGCCTACACAATTTACCGAGAGTTTTCTCCGCAGCGTTAAATGTCTTTTCATTGATAAAGACAGGAAGTTTAAATTTACGAGACAAGACTCCGACACCTTTAACATGATCAATGTGAGCGTGAGAAACAAGTATTCCTTTCAAAGAGCACGGGTCAACTCCAGCTTCATTCAATCGCTCAACAAGTTGTTTTCCGGATAAACCCGCGTCAATCAGAATAGATCCTTGACTGTTGCGAATCAAAAATGAATTCCCGGAACTGCCGCTTGCCAAAGGCGTAATCTGTATCAATTACTCCAAACCTCTTTATTTAGTGCCATCATGAAAATTTGAAGCGGAAAATATCCCCAGAACACTATCGTGTCAAGATTTTTCAAGATACCCGAGGGATATCAAATCAGCTTGCAGAATTCATGGGCTGGGGGGATATGTCTTTTTTCAACGATCCGTGACGTAGCGCGTAGACTCTAGTCATTTCCGCCCCAAAGAAAAAAACTTGAGCGGAGTAGTAGACCCATACAAGAAGCATAACAAGTGATCCTGCAGCGCCGTATAAGGAGCTGATCCTGGTGAGATTCATATAAAGGGTGATGAGGGTCTTGCCCAGAATCAGTAAGAGGGAAGCCACTATACACCCAAGCCAGATGTCCCCCCACGCTACTTTTGTAGCGGGAATAAACTTGTATGCGGAGGCAATAAGTATAGGGATTATTGCAAGGGATATGAGAGAATTTATTTTGTATAGATGGTTTGCAAGAATGGGAAATGTTTCTGAAATTATGGTTTCCACAGCGGACAGGAGTGTTGTAGAAGCAAGGGAAACCAAGAGCAGGATACCGATTCCAAGCACTATTAGAAAAGATATTGCCCTGGTTTCAATATATCTGAGAACACTCGATCCTCTCTGAGAACTGACATTCCAAATAGTGTTCAAGCCGCTCTGAAGCTCTGTAAACACACCGGTCGCAGCGAACATTGCGGTGATTACACTTAACGCCGGAAAACCTGTCCCCGATATTTTTCCTTTGGCCGATTCTAGCAAGGAAAAAACATAGGCGGTATCCATCGGCGCAACAAGTCGTTCGATAATATTGGTAAGTTCAAGCCGCGCCGCCGCGGCGTCAACAATTGTTTCGGCTACCGACAAGGCTATCAGGAGAGCCGGTCCGAGTGAAAATATTGTGTAAAATGCTAAGGCGGCGGCCATCCGAATTGCATTATCGTGGATCCAGGCTTCAACGGTCTCTTTTAATAAAAACCACATCTCTTGGAGAACGCATAGCGGTATTCTCCCGAAATGCCAAATCTTGAGACTTTTCATGCGAGCAGAGATTGATCTAGATACATTCGGCAATGATTGAGCCTCGAAACAATCATGAAGATCATTATTCGAGAAATTTCCCGACCATCACGGCGAGAAAGATGAGACACACCAACCAAGCCTGAATTATCGGCCAAAGTTTTTTCGGAGTTGATCCGGAAATTTCCCGGGCAGCTTCGGTCACCTTGCCAGCAGGAATCCTTTCCATTATGCTGTTGACCAGATCAGGGAAACCGGAAATCGTATTTGTGATCAGAGCAGGTCGATAGGCTTCCGTTTGAAGGATCAAAAACGTTTTACCGCCAGATCTCACGGCGTCTACGTTTTGAATATCTTTCCAGCCCAGTTTTCTGGACCTCAGGAATTTGTTAATTGTAATTCCACTTGAATCGAGGACTACTCTTCGTGCCAGTATCTCCAAACCTAAATACATAAATGGCGTAAGCACGACAAGAAAAAGAAAGCTGTGGGTCTTGACCATTCCCAGAATAATCAGCGCCGTCGCAAATAACATTGCCAGGATTATCGGTGGCGCCATCCTTGAATCGACCTTGTACAACCGGTTTTCCATGCTTTGGTTCCTCAAGTCTCGTTATAAAGTCTTTATGATCTGTTAGGTTTATGGTATCATTTTAAGATTATAAGATGGAGTCGTTTTTTAGAAACTTTTCAGATTTACTCCGTGAGGTCTTCCAATGTTGATACGGAAACCGTTGAGATTAACCTTTAGTTTAATTCTTTGCCTAGTGTTCATCACAATTGGACAACAAGGTTTTTGCGCAGACTCAAGCTCGAAGTCTTCTCCGGATTACAAAGAGCTAAAATTATTCAGGCAGGTAATGGAGATAGTTCGCAAGAACTATGTCAAGGAAGTCACCGACAAGGAGCTTATTCAGGGAGCCATTAGTGGAATGCTTCAATCCCTGGATCCCCATTCCTCTTATTTAACGGAGGATATGTTCAAAGAGCTTCAAGTCGAAACCAAGGGGGAGTTCGGCGGCCTTGGAATCGAGATTACTCTTGACGGTGGGGTTTTGACGGTCGTTTCCCCGATCGAGGATACTCCAGCCTTTAAGGCGGGAATAAAACCCGGCGACAAGATCATCAAGATAAATGGTGAACCTACAAAGAGCATCACCCTCCACAGCGCTGTTCAGCAGATGCGAGGTCCCAAGGGTACCAAGGTGACCCTGACGATAATGCGTGAAGGATTCAAGAAACTTAAGGATTTCACAATTACGCGGGATATCATCCACGTCCACTCGGTAAAAAAGGAAGCCCTTGAACCCGGTTATGGTTATGTGAAAATCGTAAGTTTTCAGGAAACCACGGATACGGATCTAATGGCCGCTATCAAGGACCTAGACAATAACGACACGAGCAAATCAGCGGACAAAAAAGGCAAAAAAGAGGATACCCCCATGAAGGGTATGATTCTTGACCTTCGGAATGATCCGGGGGGACTTCTGGACCAGGCGGTCAAAGTGGCCAACCTGTTCATTGACAAGGGCCTGATTGTTTATACCGATGGTAGGGTCAAAGATCAGAGGATGGAGTTTAGGGCTTCTCCAGCGGGAACTCATTACAAATTCAAGCTGGCGGTGCTTATCAATGAGGGAAGCGCGAGCGCCTCGGAGATCGTCGCTGGGTGTCTGCAAGACCATGATCGAGCGCTCATTTTTGGTACAAAGTCTTTCGGGAAGGCCTCCGTACAGACTATTATACCTCTGGATAACGGGTCTGGCCTCCGACTCACCACCGCATATTATTACACTCCCAAAGGTCGCCATATACAGAAGACCGGGATCCTGCCGGATGTCGATCTGAAGGCTGAGATTCAAAAACAAGAAGAAGAAGAAATAGCTGCGGAAGAATGTAAAGATGGGAAAAAAGTCGAGAAAAAGCAGACTCCAGGAGCGGGCCGATTCGGTAAAGATACGAAGGCTGATCTGGAAAAGGATCTCGTAGTGAAGAAAGCTCTGGAATGGTTGAAATCAGATGTGTCGGTTAAGAAATTTAAACAGGAACATGAAAAACCGGCAGAAAGCACTACGGCCGCAAAATAGATCCAATTCTTGTCTGAACGGATAGAAACCAAACAACCGGATTGCTTCAAATCAATCCGGTTGTTTTTCAATCCCGCCCAAAGCGAATTTTTCGCGTCCTAATCATAAATGACCAGACTTGGACAATAACGGGACTTGTGTTAATTGGCCCCGTATGAAATGCCCATTGACGCTCAGAAACTTAAACGAAGCGTCTCTTGATGGCCTGTATGTACTCCGGTATTCCACCCGGTAGTTCATTTTCGATCTGGAGTTTTGCAGCTTCCAAACGAGATCTGACACCAGGCTCATAAAGATCATCAATAGTTCTGAAAGCCCCGCCTCTACGGCCTAACTGGAACATCAGACGATCTTCGTCCGAAAGATTGAGATATCTGTCAATCACAGCCAGGATCTTGGGCTTGTCTTCGGGCAGTTTGCCTTCGACTTCCTCCAACAAATTCAGGACATGATCGCTGACAATAGTGGTAGTAACATTCTCCAGCCTTTCGATTATATCTCTAATTTCCCTGACTATGTGATCTTCGTCGGGAGGGATAAATTTCCCTTGATTCACCATTTCCGCAAGAGGAGTATTGTGACGAACATACAGCGATCTAAATCGCACATAAGCTGGATTGACTCCGTTTATTACACGAGCCGTTTCTCTGGTATGGTCGCCTGAAAACTCGAGCCCTCCAATCCCCGGTATCACGTACAAACAAAGAGATATTCCGGCCTGAACGGCTCTTTTGCCGCCTTCCAGCAACTGCTCGGATTTGCAGCCTTTGTCTATTAAACTGAGAACTTTGTCTGAACCAGACTCCATGCCCACATGCAGTCTGGATAGACCACATTCTCTGAGTCTGATGTATTCATCGACCGTTTTGGACTTTAGCGTGGATGCGCGTGCATAAGAAGTAACCCTTAAGACGTGGGGAAAACGACTACGAATATGATTCAAAATCTCAATCAACGAATCTGTGGACAGCATCAAGGAATTTGCGTCCTGAAGAAAAATCGTTTCACCTCCTGAAGCAATCCAGTAGGCTACTGACCGAAACGAATCAGGAAGCCTTGAGTCTTTGAATAGCGATGAAATCACGTTGTTGGTAAGTTCGCCTGATTCTCCCATTTTCCAGGAAATTTCCTTGATCTCACGGTATATTTCGGCTACCGCATCGATGTCTTTCAACACTTCAGCTACGGGCCTGCGGGAAAATTTCTTGCCCTTATATGTGGAGCAGAAGGCGCATCTGTTCCAGGGGCAATTCCTGGTTACCCGCAACAGTAAACTTCCTGCTTCACTCGGTGGTCTGATAGGACCTTGTTCAAAATCCAGTTCTTCTTTTTTCATATTTGAACGCCACGATCTTTGGAAATAAGAAAATTCGCTTTCGCGATTTTTCTGAATTATTCCCCCCGTATTCAATCTCTCTATTTGTTATTGATTATTAGATGTCAGGTTGTCAATTGACACGATCTCATTGAGATTCTCGGATCAACTTATTTCTTACAATGGGGAATAACAAGTCCTATCCGCAGGCTGCCCATGTCTGATTTTCACTTGATTCGCTCACAACCAATTCAGGGTTGTCGCCTTTTAACCTCAGCGCATTCAAAGTTCGGGCGAACGAGCGGCAATGCTCACAGGGATTATAAGCGGATTCATAATGCTGTACTCCGCCCCTAGCCCTTTGAGCCATCTCGATCTTAAGGTCCTTGATCTCGGAATAAATCCTTATACAGTGACGGATCGACCAACGGCCCTTAAAAACTCGACACGTGACGGCGTATTTGTCCAACCAATTATCTTTATTTCTTTCCACGGTCGCGCCTCCCCTCGAACCAGCTATGAAGCCGTGTTCCTGAATATGGAACCATTAATCCAGTTACGATCCAAAATCCTTTTTGCAATTTTGGACAATGACTCCCTTTTTATGTTCCATAAAACAGAATCTCGATCACCCAGTTTTGTTCGATTTGAAATTCCAATTGACTAAAGCTTCTTTTCATGCTAGTTTCACGATAATTGGAGGTATGGACGTAGGCTATGGCTGATACCCGTGCCGGTTCGATAAAATTCCGTAAGCCGCGAAACCGACTGCCGATCGGACTTCTGGCGTTAGTGGCGTGTGTATGTCTGGTCTGCGTAGTAGTTTTCCTTGGCCCGAGCATCGGACTCAACATCCCTCTTTCTTGCGATATCAGAAAGACATACTCTAATCCTGAATCCCCTTCCTCAGAACCAATCTGCGCAATAACAAATGACAAGTCGACCCAGGAAGATGTAGATCCCTCTCTTAACGGATCGCAGGAAGCCACAGATGTGACAGCTCCTGGGGATACGTTAATTTCCGTGCTTACAGATAACTTGTCGGACGAACGGTCCATCAAAGAAATAGCTCAGAGTTTAGCTACCGCAATTCAGACCTCCCTTAGCGCTCCATTCACGTCTGAAACTGTTTTACCGGCGGGAAGACGCTACAGCATTACAATAGACAGCGAAGGGCGCTTCCTTCAGGCTGTTTTAGAGCTGGAGCCAGCTCATGTTTTCCACGTGGCTCGGGACGATGGCGGTTTTCGGTCCTGGAAAGAAGAAGTTGTACTCGACTTCAAAACAGAAGTGGTCTGTTTTAAGATGAAGGGGAGTTTGACCGAATCTTTGCTAAGCGCTGGTGAAAACTTGGAATTGGCTCTAAAATTGGCTAATGTTTTCAGATGGGATATAGATTTCCACTCAGAGTCCGTTAAAGGAGACTCTTGCAGGGTCTTGTTCGAGCGACGGTATGCAGATGACAGACCATCGGGCTATGGCCGCATTCTAGGAGCGGTTTACGACGGCAAGAAGACTGGCACAAAATGCGCTGTGTTATTTAATAATGAGTATTACGACGAAAAAGGCGTCGAGCTCAAAAAGAATTTTCTTAGATCTCCCCTCAGTGTTATCAGAGTCACATCAAGGTATGGTTATCGATTGCACCCAGTTCTCAAGGTTTGGCGCAAACACAATGGTGTTGATTACGGGGCTAGTCAGGGCACACCCGTATGGGCCGTCGCGGGAGGTGTCGTTACCTACGCTGGCTGGAGCAACGGCTACGGGAATTATGTTTGTATCAAGCATGACAGCGGTTTTGAAAGTCGATATGGACATCTGCAGAGATTCTTCGTCGCAAAGGGACAGCGGGTTAAACAGCGCCAGAGGATTGGCTTAGTGGGTATGACAGGAATAGCTACAGCCCCGCATCTCGATTTTCAACTTCTCGTTCATAACAAGCATGTTAACCCTTTAACAGTTACTATGGTCAAAAGTCTCAAGACAGTCCCTACTCCTTTGGTTTCACGGTTCTCTTCTCTCACGGAGGAGAGATTGAACGTCTTAAAGGGCATTATGCTCACAAAGGGCTCAGATCAATTGACAAAGCTCATCTTGGAGTAACCTCATACAAAGATCCATCCATCCTTTCGGTCCACACAAGTCATAGTTCAATTCAACCATAAACTACCGGTTTGGTAGCGCGACACTGTAAGAATTAGACATATCATGTCCGAATTCTTGACCCATTCAACTCGACCTAGTATAATAGGTTTGATGTAAGTCGTTCTGAACGGAGATCGTCATAAATGAAGAAGATTTTTGTCGCTATCGTGGTTATCGTTTCACTCAGTCCCGTTACTTCCAGCTTTGCTTTCTTGGACTATTTGTTTTCCGGCTCATCGAGCAGAGACGCGATAGACAATTCCGCGGTGGGCGATCTGCGCGCATGGTGGACAGGAAACCCAGCCTATACCTTTAATCCCTATTACTCTGGCGCCGGAATGCCTCAGGGTCAACAGCAACCCGGTCAAGCTCCCCAGGTAGCCCAACCTCAGCTTCAGCAGCAACCCATAATCAATTATTACCCGCCCTCTCAGGGGGGAGCGTCTTATCCATACGCTCAACAACAGGCTCCGGCCCAACAGGTTCCCCAGCAGCAAATGCAATATGGCTATGGGCAACCTCAACAATCTTACCAACCCCAGGGAATGCAGCCTCCGGTCCAATATCAGGCAGCCCCTCAGGCCTATCAGTATCAGCAAGCGAACCCACAGCAATGATATAGGGTTGAAAAGTTTTGCCGTCTATTATGATGTCGGATGGAATCGTTTATTTAGAGCTATTCTGAGGACGCCGTAATGGATTTTAACCTCGCGGCGGCTAATCTGCCGTGAACTGTATGCGGGAAATTTTTAACTATTTTCTGGAAGATGATTTTTGCAGATTTCGTGTCACCCATTTTCTCAAATGCCTGACCTTGTTTGAATTGGGCGCTAAGCTCCTTTTTGGAACCCGGGTATTCCTTAATTACACGGTCAAATAGGAGCACCGCTTCTTCAAAACGCCCCTGTTCCAGTCTCGCTTCTCCTATCCAGTAGATTGCGTTGGGAGCGAACTGGCTCTTCGGATACTTTTTTAAAAAATCCTCAAAATGTGTTACCGCACTCTCCAAGGCTCCACTCTTGAATGTCGAGTATGCTGCCCTATAGACCTTCTCATCAGCCGTTAAGGGCATGTTCCGCACATCGGTCACCTCGTCTGACTGACCTAGCGCGGCAGCATCGGCAGAAGATTTTCGAGCGCCCCCACTACCCGCCTTGGCGTTGTAGTCAGACGACTGAGTTGACGAAGTCTTCTGGTCACCATCTACTCCAACGGGCTGATTTTTTTGCGTGTCGATGCCTAGCTGTCGCTCGACTTGACTTAGCCGGTCCTGAAGGGCTCTCACTGATTTGTCTCCACTGGAGGCTTCGAGCCTTTCTAGCGTGTCTCTAATTTTCTGGAGTTCGACCTCGAGATCCTGAATTTTTGTAGCAGTCACTGCTACATTGGTGTCTTGGGGATTCGACGAATTCGCCGGCTTAACATAAGGCAGAGTAGGATTAGCAGTCCTGGTTAAACAGCCACCACTTAATAGGACAAGGAAAATTGGTATGATATAAATGAGGCGCGTCATATTGCTTTTAGCCTCATCTTTAGAGCTTTTTTTACACATGGATCATGTTCTTTAGATCATTTCGCAACACGTAGATATACCCTTCGATTCTTAGCCCAGGCTTCTTCGTTGTGATTCGGATCAACCGGTAATTCTGAACCGAAGGACACGGTACTCAAGCGATTACTTGGAATTCCGAGCGCCGTCAATCTTGCAACCACGGAACCGGCTCTTCGTTCGCCAAGGGCCAGGTTGTATTCCGCTGTTCCTCGCTCATCGCAATTACCTTCAGCCACAACATTCAAATTGGGATAACGTTTCAGGATCTCAGCGTCATAATCTATTGCAGCTTGGGCTTCCGGACTTAGAGTGTAATTGTCGAAATCAAAGTATACCGTTCTCAGAGTTGTTTGCACACCCTGAAGCTCACCTTCCGCAATGGCCCCTGGTCCCGCCAGGCCAAATCCAGGGACAGGGCCTTCGTTCTGTTTCACTATCTTTCTGGCGCATCCACTGGTGAAAGCAGCCATTACGACTAAGGCCACTACATAGATTATAAGGCGCCGAATGTCCATCGCTCTTCTTCTCCTTTTCTCCGAGAACAACTCATTTAAGTCTCGGAGACCACGCCGGACTACGACCGGGAATTCCAGAAACCTTCGCTTGAACCGTGCCTTTGGCGTCCATCACGCTGATGCGCTTTGTTCCGTCCAAATTCGACGTATAAGTGATCATGCGCCCATCCGGTGACCACGAAGGGTCCTCATTGGAGCCCTTGTTAGTTAGAACTCTAAAGTCGCTTCCGTCAGGCTTGATCACACAGATTTGAAACCGACCGTCTACCTTGGCTGTAAATGCCAGTTGGTCACCCCGTGGGGACCAGTCCGGATCAGTATTGTAGGAGGTAGATAAAGTAACCCGTTTAGGTTCTCCTCCATTGACCGGAACAGTATAAATTTGGGGGGTTCCTGCCTGGTCCGAAACATATGCTATGTTAGCGCCGTCCGGCGACCATGTGGGTGAAATATCATTTCCCAAACCGTTAGTCAATTGTTTTATTATGTTTCCTTGGGTATTTATGATAAATATCTTAGGTATTGATTTAACACTTAGCGATATGGCGATCATGGATCCATCAGGAGAAAAACGTCCCGACGCATTCAATCCTTTCCTTTGGGACACGGGGATCACTCTTTGTCCATCCGAAGTTACGTACCAGAGATCGGGATTTCTATTGATATATGAAGTAAAAATTAGGCCTTTTCCGTCTGGAGCCCACGATGGAAAAAGGTTTATCGTTCGGGTATTGGTCAGTTGACGGAGATTGGCGCCATCATAATCCATGGTATAAATTTCTCGCGTTCTTGAGCCATCGATGAAGGCGATCTTTGTTGTAAAACAACCAGCAATGTTGGTTATTTTCTCCATGACTCGATCATCGAACATATGAATCATGTAACGATAATCCGTGATTGCGCCGGTGTACCTTTTGCCCAAGTCCAGCTTTTGCAGAGCAATATCATAAAGTTTCGCTTCGATCGTCAGTTGATTCCCATTCACCTGAAATGAGCCCATGATGAGAGCCTGCGCCCCAGTCTTGGAAATAGCGTTAATGTCGGGATCACCGTTTTGACTCATCGGAAGGGGTTGGGGAGCCGGAATGATTTCAAACAGGCCACTTAAGGTAAGGTCATTCTTAACGATTGAAGCCATGTCCGCCCCATTTGGAGAACCTGGTTGACTACTGTGAAAGTCCGCTACCATAATCGGCATTTTACCCAGGTTCGGGTTGTCCAAATCCAGCAGAAGTTTTGCGGTGGCGGGAGAACAAAATAGACAGGACAGGACAGACACACCCAGCAGAATTACTGTAGTGAGGCAATTACCAGCAGAAATATTTAAAATTCTGTTAATTTTTTCAAATGTCATTGTAATCCACCAGGAGTAAATCTAAGGGCTAGGCCTCCGGCGGATCGAATCTTATCAGAGACTTCGGCCGACATTGGAGGAAACGGAGAAGCCTGGTAGATTGCTCTCATTGCTGAACTGTCAAAAAACCTGTCACCCGAACTGGTGTCTATATTCGCTTCGAGCAGCCGACCATCATCCGCTAGCTGAACAGAAATTATGGTAACTTTAGACGCTCTCTGCTCGTCCCCGAATACCGACCATCTAGAGTTAATCCTGCTTCTTACAGCCTCAAACCAACGCGAAATTTCCACATCGCCTGACGAATTGTTTCCCGCCATCTTTCCACCAGAGCCAGCCGGGGTATCGAGGCCCTTGGCGCTTTTGTTAGTGAGCTTGTCCGATTTCTTAGTATCCAGATCCTTTTTTATCGCTGCCAAACGCTTTTCCAGAAAATCGTTCGGGTTATTTTTTTTCTCAGGCTCTTGGTTTTTGGTTTTGTCTCCACAAGTTTTTTCCTGGGTTCGATCTTCTCTGGCTTCTGTTTCCTCTTTTTCATCTGAATGGGAGTAGGCGCTTCGGCTTTGGCAAAAACGGTTTTTAGCCGCTCTATTTCCAAATTCTGCTTGCGAGGAGGTTCTGCGGACTCGATTGAGGGCTGGGGCTCAGCGCTTGAGGTCAGATGTTCGGGAGCCTGTGCAGCGGAAGCGTTCGATGACGGTTTTGACTCGATTAACTTCACACTGGTTACGCTAAAATCAGGAATTTTAGCCCTGACTGCGAAGTACTTCGCTCCCACAATGAGTAAGAGAATCGCAATCAGGTGAACGCCCGCCGATACCGCTAGCATCGTGGGCGAAGCTCCACTATCACGTTTCAGAAGTTCCGTGGTCATTTAGTGGATTTACCAGAATCCTCCTGAGGAGTGGTGATCATTCCGAGGTTAGCAATTCCTGCGGTTTTCAGGCTTCCCATGATTCTAACTACAATGCCGTAGGGAACACTCTTATCCGCTCGCAAAAAAACTTCCCGGTTGGGTTTATCTTTGGTAGCCTCCTGGATACGTGAAGCTAGCTGATCTTCTGTGACCGCCTTATCATTAACGAAAATCGATCCGTCCCCAGAAACTGATATAATAATTTCATCATGTTGCTGAGCTTTTTCGATCGGTTCTCCTTTGGCTGACGGTAGTTCCACTGACACCCCTTCCTGGAGCATAGGAGCCGTTACCATAAAAATGATAAGCAACACGAGCATCACGTCGACAAGCGGCGTTACGTTTATGTCCGCCATGGGGGCCCGATTACTTCTATTTAGGCTGAATGCCATTCTGAAGCCTCCTGAAATTCAACAATGTGAAGCCCCAAGGTTATTTGCGCTTCCAGTAGATTCGTTCAATTATGTTAATCAGTTCTGACGAAAAGTTGTCCATTTCGGTAGATATTACGTTTATTCGGCCCAGAAAGTAGTTGAAGAAAATGACAGCCGGAATAGCGGCGGCCAGGCCGGCGGCAGTAGCGATCAAAGCTTCTGCGATTCCGGGCGCCACAACGGCTAGAGAAGCGCTTTTCATTGCGCCTATGTTACGAAATGACTCCATGATTCCCCAAACAGTCCCAAACAAACCGATGAACGGAGCTGAGGATCCCGTAGTGGCCAAAAAATTTACACCTCTCTCTAGCCTGGCTCTCTCCGCTGTTACCGCCTGTTGCAGGGAACGTATGATGTTGTCCATCCCGGTCCGTTCATATTCCGGTTCGCCATTCGCGTCTGTTGACCCCTTTTGTCCTCCAGCTTGCAGGCGAGATAGACGGCTTAGTTCCGCATACCCGGCTTTGAAGACGTGCGCCAAAGGACTATGCGTAAATTGTTTTGCTTCAGTGTAAAGCGTGGAAAATTTGCGGGATTCCCGGAAAGCGTCAAAAAAAAGTTGAGTGTGTTTTTTCGCTCGTGAAAGCGTAATTGCTTTGGTGAGTATTATTCCCCAACAAATAACCGAGAATACCAACAATATCAGCATCACGCATTTAACGACAATACCGGCCCCCATTATGATAGCCCACATGCTTTGATCATTCAAATTCTGGACCGGAAGCGCCGTCAGATAAGCGTTGAGCATAGGTAATTCCCCTTTCAGTCAGTCCATGACTAATTAATCCATTAGACCATATATGTCAAGTTTTACATGTATTTAGTATATGTTATACCATTTTATTAAATCATTTTATTATTTAAGACAGCCCAGTCTTGGGAGAGTTCCAAAATCCCGTCGATCTTTCACCCAATATTTCTTTGTAATGAGCCATGGGAACCGGAGATGGTTCGGGAAAAGAAAAGTGTTCCTTGCCCGAATCCACCTGCAGATTGGACCGGCGGTAAGTTGATTCCGAGGTTGAATAGCGGTTCGATCAGGCGGGACTTTACTTACAGTATTTTCGAAACAATCAACCCAAAACCTTTATCTCCTGAAGCATACTGCGTACAGCGAGATATGCTATGGAATCCGATGGAATTCCTACCAATGGCTTGCCTTCGAGGTCTAGAGCTACCAGTTGTTCATCATAAGGAATCAGGGCTAAAGGATTCGCGGGCAAGGCTTCAATTTCCTTGCGGGTAGTTTCCGGTAGATCGGCCAATGTTCCTTGTACCCTACTCAATACAATATGCTGATTGTGAATTCTGCCTTCCATTTCATCGATCAACTGGTAAATCCGTCCGATTGTCCTCACACTCCTCGGGGATGGATCGGATATTATGAACAGGTGGTCTACTTCTTCTTCCGTGCGCCGCGAAAGATGTTCCATGCCCGCTTCATTGTCAATCACAACAAATTTGTAGTTTGTGGTTAATCTCGATATGACATCTCGAAGTATATTGTTGGCCATACAATAACATCCGGGACCTTCTGGACGTCCCATTGACAGAAAATCCAGATCCTTGGTTTCTTCAAGGTTAGCCTGTATCTGGTAATCCATGAAGCGGTCTCTTGTCATGCCTCCAGGGATATCCTCACCCATCTTCCTGGCGTCTTCCCGAATGCATCCTACACTTTTAGGTTCACGGATCCCAAGGACTTCATGAAGGTTTGAGTTCGAATCCGCGTCAATCGCCAATAGAGGCCTTTGACCAGCGTCTATAAGGTTTTTGATTATTAGTGAGGTAATGGAGGTTTTTCCCACACCACCCTTCCCCGCTACCGCAAGGGTAATTCCCATTTCTTTTCCTTTCCAATCAAAATATTACGCTAGTTGTTAAAGATATTTTCAAATTTCAGTTCGTCAATTTCTGATAGTATCGCATAGACTTTTTGCGTTTCCTCGATAGTCAGGCTCGAGCAGCCACAGGCCGGCGTAATTATAATATTGTTCAGTAACAGTTTTCTGTTTATACCTTTTTCCTCTAATACAAGCACGCCTTTACGAAGCCTTTCCAGTATCAGATCTGTGGATTCCTGATTTATCCGGGAATCATTCGGAACTGCGCCCCATGCAAGGACACCGCCACGCTCCAAAAAATTCGACACTTGCTCAGGATAGATCGCCAAAGAATCCAGATAGTCTACAGCGTCAAAATTTATAATATCCACTGTTGTTTGCATCAGCAAAGACCAGTCTGTGTTTCCACAGCAGTGGACCCCGGTGATTGCGCCAACCGAAGATGCCATTGAAAAAACGTCGTTGAGAGATTCAACGACATCCGAAAAAGAAACCCCCAGGAACGCTGAAGAACCATAGGCGCTGAGACTCGGTTCGTCGAAAAACAAAATTACATTATCAGAAAAGAGCTTCAATTTTTCGACCAACCACATTGCCTTTAGTCCCATTCCTTTAACTGCAACATCTCTGAACACTGGATGGTAAAATATCGGTTTGCCATTTTCGTCGGTAACGGACAGGGCAAAACTTAAAGGGCCAGTAACCTGACCTTTTAGGAAGGGGCGTTTGGAATTCTCCTTGATCAACTTCTCCATAAACAGTTCGATCCCTAACCCATAATCCCTGGTAATTTCAAAAGCTTCGCTGGACGATCCTTCTAGAATTTTAAGATACTCTTCGTAAAATTGCTCAACAGAAGCGGATGATTCGTCAGAAGTGTCAAAAAAATATTTGAGATTCTCTAAATCAACCTGAAAACCAGGGAGCTTTTCAGAAAATTGAATCCACATCTGTTCACGAGGGTCGCGCCTTGAGAGTTGAGGCAAATGGGGAGCTGATTTCAATGAATTCAGTATAAGATCGACGGCTGCTGCAGCGTCCATATGGGGCATACTGCCAATAGCGCTGGTAAGAAGCCTGGGAAGCGCTCCTGTCATACAATTTCCTGCCATTTTTTCTCCTCAATTACTGTATCTGTTCTTTACCAGATCGTTTTTCCGAGATATTCCAGTGACCCTTAATTTGATCCGAACTATCGCTCTTGATAGGAAGTACACTCAAATAGTCTGCAATCGGTTTGTCTATGAATCTCAAATCTTCATGAGATATCTCTATATCTACCGCTTGTTGTTTCTCAGCTTCAGAAAGCTCAAGTTCCCCACTTTCAGAAGGCAGAATAATTCTGGAGGTTACATCAATGCGACGTTTGACTCTTTCAGGAACTCCAAACCCGTAGTTTAGATGTCCACTACCAGCTATTACTACCAACAGCCTGTCCTTTGTGTTCACGCCTTCGAGATATCGCGTTATATTTGCAGCCATTACAGTGTCTCTCAAAGCCTGAGCAAAAATAATCCTCTTAAGGGATTTCTCTTGAAATACGCGGTGAACCTTGAGCTTGAGTGACAGAAGCTTGGCATAGAGCGGATTTATTGGTTCTACATCGGGAGGGACGAGAGTTTTTTCGGCTTCGGATAAAGATTCCAATCCTCCTCGTGAGACTTTGCGAACAATTCCGTTCGAAATATTCAAACCAACGACCGGAATTCTAAGATCTCTAGTTGCAAGAAGAAACGGAAGCATAGTCCATAAGGTTCGTCCATCGATCTTCCCCTAAATGATCGATTAAAACTGACACCGGTTCCTCAGAAGACAACCAGCGATCAATAACCGGTTGTTGTTCCGATGTTAACATTTCCATTGCAACTGAGATATTGGGATGACGTTGGGCGAGACCCCGTATAATCTCGACCTCAAATTCATGGTGGCGCATTATGGTATGAAACTCACCCACATAGACTATCCGCGTTCCCGACATGTCATCTAGCGCCGTTTCGATAGGAACCGGTTCACCAAGCAGCAAGTCAACTATTATTGAGGGGCATGACATGGATGCGCTAATCGCCTCTGTTTCGTAACAGCAAAACGCCACGGTCCAAATTAAGAAAAAAATTAAATTGAAGATTCTAGCGGACACGCCAGGATTCCCACGTGTCGAAAGCAATGTCAAAATCTACAAAGCTTCCAGATGGCTTTTCCTCGATGATCACGACGTCATCCACGCGGCTGTAAGGACTCCCCTTTTTTAGCCACGCAAGCATTAGCCCCACGCTCTCTGGGTCCCCTTCCAGAACGGTTTCGACAGAACCATCCGGTAGATTCCTGACCCATCCCAATACTCCTATTTCTCTCGCAGCGGACCGGGTATAGGCTCGAAACGCCACTCCCTGTACTCTGCCTTTAACTATGACTCTGCGCCTGATCTTCGATGTCATTTTTTAAAACGCCCGTGAATAAATTGCCGCGCCCATATAGCGGTTCATACAGGTTATTTATCCATCACTCCTGTCAAGGCTATGAACTCATTTTCAGACAGAATTCGGATTCCAAACTCTCGCGCTTTTTCAAGCTTTGAACCCGGATCATCTCCAACAACTACAAAGTCAGTCTTTTTAGACACCGATGATCCTACTATTCCTCCTGCTTCTTCAACTATCTTCTTCGCCGCTCCCCTGGGAATTGAGATAGATCCGGTAAAAACTACCGTTTTCCCTTGAAGGATACCGCTGTCTACATTAGCAAGCCTATTTTCGTTTCTAGGAGAAACCCCTGCTGCAAGTAGTCTCTCTATCATCATCATGTTTCTTTGTTCGGTGAAAAAAGACACTACACTTTGCGCCACCTCCGGACCAATTCCGGGAATTTTCATCAATTCGGTAGAGTCCTTTTCCGACAATGAGTCAAGATCCCCAAATGATTGGCTGAGCAATCTCGCTGCGCTGGCCCCAACTAGAGGGATTCCAAGGCTGAAAATGAAACGGTCCAAAGAAACCCGCTTGGCCCTGTTTATAGCATTGACCAGATTGTTAGCCGACTTCTTTCCCATTCGTTCCATCGCGGTCAGAGTGTCTACATTAAGGTAAAATATGTCTGCGGGGTCCTTGACAAGACTCTCATCAACCAGGCGTTCAACGAGTTTTTCACCAAGCCCCTCGATGTCCATGGCGTCCCGAGAAGCGAAGTGTTTTATGGTTTCCTTCAATCGAGCTGGACATGAAGAGTTGACACACCTTTTCGCTGCCTGGCCCTCCAGTCTCACGGCGTCTGAACCACATACCGGACATTGCTCCGGAATAGTGTAGGGCAGGCTGTGGGTGTCTCTGAATTCGGACTTTACCCTCACGACTTCGGGTATGACGTCGCCGGCTCGTTGAATCACGACTACGTCGCCTTCTCTTATGTCCTTCCTGTCTATCTCGTCTTGATTGTGAAGTGTAGCTCGACTAACCGTCACTCCGCCAACGGTAACCGGTTCCATGATGGCCACTGGAGTTAGAACTCCTGTTCTGCCAACCCCCACTTCAATACGAACGACCTTTGTCTCCGCCTGCATGGGCTCGAATTTGTAGGCTACCGCCCACCTTGGCGACCGGCTCTTTGTCCCGAGTTCAGATTGCCAATCCAATAGATTGACTTTTATCACAGCCCCATCAATTTCGAATTGGAGACTGTCCCGAATATCATTCAACGTCCTATAATGATTCAAAACGGCTTCGACTCCGTGACAAAGCCTCGTATGTTCAAGGTTCGCCGGGACTCCAAGATCAAACAGGGCATGGAGCAACTCCATCTGGGTTTTTACCGAGGCGCCTTCAATCCTTCCAATTCCATGAGCGCGAAATCTAAGCCTTCTTTGAGCGGTTATTGAAGGGTCAAGTTGACGCAATGACCCAGCGGCGGCGTTTCTTGGATTTGCGAAAGAGGGTTGTCCCAGTTCATCTCTTTCCTTATTTAGAGAATCAAAATCGGGTCTTGTCATAAAGACCTCACCTCTAATATCCAAGAGGGACGCTCCAGAAAGAGGTCCCAACGTTCTAAGACTTAATGGAATCGACTTTATCGTTTTCACGTTGGATGTCACGTCCTCGCCTGTCGAGCCATCCCCGCGAGTTCCCGCTGACACGAGCAGCGCATTCTGATAAACCAATTCGATTGCGACTCCATCCAGTTTTGGTTCAACTACATACGGCAAGACACCGATCCGCCCAAGGAGTTTACGCGTCCTCGTATCAAAATCAATCAGTTCACCTTCTTCAAAGATATTTGATAAAGAGAGCATGGGCATAGCATGAAATGTCTGATCGAATTTTTCTAAAGCTTTCCCCCCAACCCGGACTGTAGGTGAATCAAGTGTCACAAATTGGGGGTACTCATTTTCTAACCGTTCCAGTTTTCTCAAAAGAATGTCATATTCCCTGTCCGAAATTTCTGGGGAGTCCATGACGTAATAAAGGTGGTCATGTTTCCTAATGAGGTCCCTTAAGTCTTCAATTTCGGCCTGTACATTATTGGACCGGTCTGGCTGAAAATTTATTTCACTACCCATCTTTTGGCTCTTGAAATATGGAAGATCCATTCATAAAAATGTTCTCAACAATTCAGAGGGATTAATTTGCCACAAACGCTTGAAAACGGCAATCGTCAAAAAAAAAGGCCCAATAAGGGCCGAATAAACCAAATTAAAAATGGAACTTTTATGTTAGATAGCCGAGCCGTAGCGTGTACGACTCGGAAAAGAATCTCAACAGCATATTACTTCTTGGGAAACTTGCCCGAGAAGGTCACTCTCAACTCTTTTCCCTTTTCATCTTTGAAGAGGGCTGTCCCTGCAGTAACCTCTATTGGGAATGAAAAATCGCCAACATTTTCCCACCATTTTTTTACAAGCGCTCCCGCTGAGGTCTTCTGTTGCTGGATTTTCTGGGCATTTTCAGCTCCAACCATCAGACTTGTAATCGTAGGGAGCGTTTCATTGGTGGTAACAACCTTAAGTTGATTGGTTTTTCCGCCAGGAATCCAGCTATCTTCATAGGAAAAAGCAGTATTGATCTCATAGCCCTCAAATGCCGTGCTAAATGTCAGTTCATCCAGCATGACTGGGGTTTTGTTGGGGTTCTTGATGTTGAAGATGTATGCCATGTTCAGGATACCGCCTGCAGGCAGCTCTTTTCCTGGTTCTTTTTCATTCTTGTATTCAACTCGCGGTTTAACGAAAAAAGGTTGAATACTTGCGACTTCAACTCTGTCCAGAGTAACTACCGGGGCTTCAAAAGCCAAACATAGGGATGCAAGAGCGAATGAAACCAACAAAGCCGTAGCGCCTAAAAATGCGCCCTTTTTCATGTTCCCTCCTCATGATGCCTTAATGGCGAGGTTAAGAGAGCCACCGTTTTCTACGTTTATAGTGTTTAACATCACGAAAACTCTTTCGACCACCAACATCGGTTAAACCTAAATAGAAATCTCGAATGTCTGGGTTTTCTTTGAGTTTTTCCGAGGTGTCATCCATTACTATACGTCCATTTTCCATCACATATGCGTATGGAGCGACGGTCAGGGCAAGTTTAACATTTTGCTCGACCAACAGAATCGGAATCTTTTCTTCTCTGTTGAGACGCTGAATAATCTCGAAGATTTCTTTTATGAGAAGCGGAGCTAGCCCCATGGACGGTTCATCCAAGAGCATGAGCTTTGGCTGGGCCATCATGGCCCTTCCAATAACGCACATCTGCTGCTCTCCACCGCTAATAAATCCCGCCATTAAGTTTCTGCGGTCCTTAAGTCGCGGGAAATAATGATAAACCATATCGAGCCTGTCTTTTAAACCCGATGGCCGCAAATGACCTCCAACCACAAGATTCTCCTCAACAGTCAGATGCTCGAATACTCGTCTTCCTTCGATAATCTGGAAAATACCCCTTTTGGATATCTCTTCAGCGGGCAGCTTATGAATCCGGTCGCCCAGGAATTCTATAGCTCCATCTGTAACTTCGCCGTCTTCGTGATTGAGCAGCCCTGAAATCGCTTTTAGAGTTGTGCTCTTTCCGGCTCCGTTAGCCCCCAAAAGAGCGACTATCCCACCATGCGGGACCTGTATCGACACTCCCTTGAGGACAAGAATTACCTCATGGTACCTGACCTCGATATTGTTAATCTTCAAGATGCTGTTGTTCTCGGCCACAACCGTCTCCCTTTTTCGCCATGCTGACCCGCTTCTTTCTCTGCAGGTCGCAAACAGAGGAGCGCAAAGCGCTCCTCAATCGCTATTTTACCAGCCAAGCCATTTGGCCCATTGTTCTGGGAATTGCTCTTTCATGTTAATTTTTTCAAAGAGAACGATCTTACCGTCTTTAATAGTGTAAAGACTTGCCACTGGTGTGGGACGATGATCCTTGTCGGTTATTGTGTATGGTCCTACACCGAGCGCGTTTTTGGTGTCAAAAGGATACCAGTCTTTCAGGCTCTCTAAAGCAGCCTTAATACTAGGCCCATCCAGTTTGCCCGCTTTGTCGGCTCTTTGCAGTCCTGCAGCGCCCAGAGAGACTTTTAACCATCCCTGTACGGTCCTGACGTCACGTTTGTCTAGAGGCACCCCTGGGTTCACCTTTTTGCAGTATTCTCTAACCTTATCCATGTATGGAACGTTCATGTCCATGAACGCGCATGATGCGGCCCCGATGGTACCTTCACCAGCCTTACCGGTTATCCGCACGAGGTTATGGTCTATGCCCCAGTTGTTAGTGATATTGTCGGCGTCAAATTTTAGAGCGTAAGAATCTTTGATAGCCGTTGCAACCGACATGGCGGTGTTTCCATGCCAAACCACGTTAGCCCCGTCTTCCTTAGCGGCGAGGACCTGGCTCTTCGCGTCAAGGGCTGTCAAAGACACGTCCTGATCTTTACCGACTTCCACTCCCAGCAATGCCGCCTGATCTTTGATTGCCTTGATTGGGGCGCTGGAATACGGAGAAGCGAACATGTAAAAGCAGACCAGTTTGGGCTTTTTGCCGGCATCTCTGGCCTCTTTCCACTTGTCGCTCTTCTTCCAGACTTTTTCATACCACGCGGTAAGCGCCGCTCGAGCGTTAGTTGAATAGTCTGTGCTATAGACAAAATTGTAAGGTGTCTTTGCTGGATCGCACAAATGGCCGGACAGCGAGTCAGAAATTGTCACCATCTTGTCCTTGTTGACAGTAGGTGATAGCGCTTCCGTGTCCCCGGTTCCCCACTGCAACAATAATTTGATTTTGTCCTGATCTCTGAACCGCTTGTAGATCGTTATAGCTTCCGGAACCCTGTAACCATAGTCAAAAAGATGAAGCTTGATTTTCTTTCCATTAATTCCACCGCTGTCATTTATGTAGGTCACACATTCTCTAACTCCAAGGGCAGCGTCCTTGCCAACGTCCGACGTCGCTCCGGTCAGGTCGTTGATCGAACCAACCGAGATCTCTTCTGCCGCATAGGCCATCGAACAAGCCAGCGCCAGAACCAAACTGAAAAGAAAAATCCTCTTACTCATTCTAAACCTCCGTTTTGTTTTTCATCAGTTGTGAATGAAGTGTTTGCCTGCGACCCGGTCTATCTCTGTTTTACGCACCTCCTCTCGGATAAACAGGTAGCAAGAGTCTACTTACCAGTGTACGAGAACGGCCAAAGATTAAAATAGTTTTTCAGTTGCCAGTATCTGTACGAAAGTCCATTGGGTTCATAGATGAGGAAGAAGATTATTGCCAATCCAAAGGCGGACTCCTTGAAAAATATTATTTTCGTTGTGACCCAGCCCCACTCCGGGTACGAAGTCATCAGGACATCACTGAGACCAAGGACCGACATTTCCAACAACTTGAATACCATAACTACAAAAACTGACCCAAACACAATCCCCTGTATGCTCCCTACACCACCGATCAGAATGATCCCTACCCACAGGAGAGAATAGAACCATTCGTAATTTTCAGGGCTTACAAAGAACAAAGCGCTAATCCAGAAGGCCCCTGCTATACCCGCAAAAAAGCCTGCCACAAAGAATGCCAGTAGCTTATACACGACTATATTGACCCCCATGGTCTCAGCGGCAATATCGTTGTCTCGTATGGCTATCCAGGCCCTACCCATTTTGGAGCGAAGCAGATTGCCCATCGCAATGAGGCATATTAGAACAAGTATGACCGAGAAATAATAGATTTTGTCATCGCTATCTATTACCCACGGGCCGATCTTAATGACACCTGGAGGCAGAGGGAAAGACTGCTCCCGACCCCCTATTTTACTCAACTGGGTAATCACCAGGCGCAATGTTATCCACTGGGCGGCCATCGTGGTCATGATCAGGTAAAAACCTTTGACCCTTGCGGAAGGTAAACCGAATAAGACCGACCAGAGTCCGGCGGTAAAACCTGCGCAAACAATGCTGATCGGATAGACGAGGCCGGCGTCCACCATAAACTGAGGCCACGGGAGGAACAGTACCATCATAGCGCTGGTATATCCTCCAACAGCGACAAACGCAGCGTGCCCCAGCGTGATCTGCCCACAATAGCCAATAAGAAGCTGTACTCCGAGCGCTGCCAGGATGTAATAGTTGATTGTGTAAAAAACGCTGAGCCACTGGGAACCGACAATGTATGGGGCCGCCACAAGCAATAGGACCATGAAGATCATCTTGCCTTTAATAAAATTTGTACGCCACCACTTCTGATCATCCGCGTAGGACTCAAAATAAGTTCCACAAGGTAGATAGCTCATCGGTTAAACCCTTTCTATACGTTCCCAGCCCCACAGGCCGTATGGTTTGAATAGGAGAAAAATTACCATGAAAACAAACGGCGCAACCTCTTTGGACCCTGGGACAAAAGCCTCCCCATACCCGCCTGCGAGATTTTGTAAAATGCCTATCGTTATCCCGCCTACAATGGCGCCGGGCACAGAGTTCAATCCACCTAGGACTACCGCCGGTAAAACCAATAAACCAAGACTGCTGACTGAATAGTTCAGACCGTTAATGTTTCCAAGAAGTGTCCCACCAACACCTGCGGCCATGAATGCTATCGCCCACGCGAGAGCGTAAACGAATTTTGCGCTTACACCAAGTGATAGAGCCGCCATTTCATCATCTGCGCAGGCCTGCATGGACAGGCCCCAGCGAGTGTATTTAAAGAAACATATAAAAACCACCATGAGAATCATTGCAGCGACAAAACTCCACAGGTAAACCGCTCCTACAGCAATACCTCCGACCACAATGGGTTCTATGGAAAAAATTCTGGGCAGAAAGACCTGGGTATCAGTGTCCCAAATCATGAAAACCAATCCCTTGAAAAAGAAAGAAAGCCCAACTGTTACCATGATTACGGCCAGCACCGGCTCACCTATCATTTTCCTGAGAAAAACCCGCTCAGTTAATAACCCTAGAATCAGCCCGATGATGATAGTGCCGAACAGGGCCAGCACGAATGCGTAATTGACCGGCATTATGGTTACCAACTTCTGATAAAAGGACAGACAAACATAGCCCCCGATCATGGTCAACTCACCCATGGCAAGGTTTAAGACTCCGGAACATTTGTAAATGAGCACCCAGCCTAGTGAGACTAGTGCAAAGATCGATCCGAGCATCACTCCGGTAACTATTAGTTGAAGAAAGAGTTCCATTTATTTGCCGCCTCCTTCCTTAACACTCTGAACTCGAATGTCGGCTTTGATCTTAGCGACCCTGCCATCCTCATAATTTATGGTCGTATCCATGTGCATCATTTCATTGTCAGTGTACATGGTGTCTATAATTTCTTTGTACCGGTTCTCGACAAAAGCTCGACGAATTTTCCTGGTTCGAGTCAACTCGTCGTCATCAGCGTCAAATTCTTTGTACAGATTCGCGAACCTGTGAATCTTGGCAGCTTCCGGGATAGATTTGTTAACGTCTCCAATGGCTCTCATTATGAGATCGTAAACTTGCGGAATCTGCGATAACTCAGTGTAGCTCGTGTAGTTTATCCCATGATCCTCAGCCCACTTTCCGACAGTGTTGTAATCGATACATATTATTCCAGTTACATATGGCCGCTTATTGCCGACAATTAGGGCCTCTCTGATGTAAGGACTGAATTTTAGCCGGGCCTCAAGAAATTGGGGCGAGAACTTACGACCATCATTAAGGATCATTATGTCTTTGGATCTGTCGAAGACCACCAGGTGCCCATCATCATCAATGAATCCAGTGTCCCCCGAGTAAAGCCAGCCATCTATTAGGGCCTTTGTTGTCTCATCGGGCGACTTGTAGTAGCCCACAAAAACTGAAGGGCTTTTTGACAGGATTTCGTCGTTTTCGCCTATTTTGATCTCGGTTTCCGGTATGGGCGTGCCCACCGTGTCGAACTTGATGTCACCATCACGATGGACCACTGAAATGCCCGCTATTTCCGTTTGACCGTAAATTTGCTTAAGGTTGACTCCAATTGCGTGGAAAAAACGAAAATGATCAGGCCCCATGGCTGCTCCACCCGTATAGGCGTGTCGCACATGACTTAACCCAAGTTGATCTCTTACCTTGGAAAACATGGTCCATTCCGCCAGCATCCACAAAATCTTCCAGTAAAATGGCACAGGTTTCTTTTCAAATTTTAATTCCGCGGTGTGGTACCCGATCTTCATTGCAAGGGTATAGAGATTACGTTTTAACCAGGTCGCATCGAGGTGTTTAACCTGAACTGTCCTGGTAAACTGCTCATATAGCCGAGGGGGCGCAAACATCACGTGCGGCCCAATTTCTCTCACGTTGCTCTGGGAGGTCTCAGGCTCTTCAGGGAAGTTGATGGTATAACCGATCTGGAGACCACATGAGATTGACATCATCTGTTCCCCGATCCAGGCAAATGGCAAGTAAGAAACGAAGTCATCCTCAGGACCGCACGGATCAACCCTCATAAGGTTCTGACCCATTTTGAGCATGTTGTAATGAGTAAGGAGAGCGCCTTTTGGCAGAGACGTGGTTCCAGATGTGTAAAACAAAAGAGAAATGTCGTCGCCTGTTCCTTTGGAAACCAGGTTTTCAAAAAGATCAGGCTCCTTGGCCATACGCTCCCTGCCGAGCCTCATCACTTCTTCAAGGCTAATCAGCATAGGATCGTCATAATGACGCATGCCCTTCGGATCATCCCAAATAATCTTTTTTAGTTTCGGGCATTCATCACGGATCGCCAGAGCCTTGTCAACTTCTTCCTGACCTTCAGCCACATAGAATTTGGAGTCTGAATGATCAACAATGTACTTGACCTCATCCATCAAGCAATCCTGAAACAGCCAAACCCCTACACCACCGCCGCACATAGCGGCCATTTCGGTCCATAGAGCTTCAGGCCTGTTGTCACCAATCATTATGACCTTATCGCCAAACTCAAGACCAAGAGATACCAGACCAAGGGTTATCTGTTTTACATTTTCAAGGTATTGACTCCATGTGACAGGGAGCCATACGCCATACTCCTTCTCCCTCATGGCGACTTTTGCGTCTCCAAACTTTTTTGCCTGAGTCACAAAAAGCTTGGGTAGAGTAAGGTCTTTCGTAATTTCTATTTCGCTCTTGAAACCCCGTTCATCTGCGGCTGACATACAGATCCTCCACCTCGCCGAGATAGGCTTTAATAACTTCTGGGTTTTCCTGGATTTGCGCCGGAGTTCCTTCCGCTATTTTAACCCCGAAATTCAAGGCCATGACACGATCCGACAAATCCATGACCACTCCCATATCATGCTCTACCAAAATGCACGTAATGTTCCACCGTTTGTCTTCGTTTATATCAATGATAAAACGAGCCATGTCTTCCACTTCCTCAAGGTTCAAACCAGCTAGTGGCTCGTCCAATAGGATTAGTTCCGGTTTTACCGCTAGGGCCCTTGCCAGTTCTATCCTCTTCTGAAGACCATACGGAAGCATTCCGGTAACCTCGTTTCGGACCGCCTCGATCTCCAAAAGATCTATTATTTCTTCTTCAATGAATTTTCTGGTTTTGATTTCCTCGCGAGAAGTTTTGCCCCAATACAGGCATGAACTCAAAATACCGGACTTTAAATGCAAGTGTCGTCCTAAACGTATGTTGTCAAGAACCGTCATACCTCCAAACAACTCTATCTTTTGGAAGGTTCTTGACAAACCCATTGACGCCCGGCGATGCGGCGAAAATTTACTTATATCAACTCCTTTAAAGAAAAGTTGACCTTTTTTGGGATGATAAAGGCCATTAACGCAGTTCATCATGCACGTCTTGCCAGCTCCGTTAGGGCCTATGATCGAAAAAATCTCTCCCTTGCGCACCTCAAAACTGACGTTGGTTAGCGCTGCCACCCCATGGAACGATAGAAAGATGTTCTTCGCCTCAAGTATGACTTCCGACATTCAATATCCCCTTTGTGAATCGCGTAAAAAAATTGAGCGCCCTTGCGACGGAACAAGTTATTTCCAGTAGCTTAGTTCTAGGCAAACTTAGAGGTTTCAGCCGATCAGCCGACTGAACTACCTACCTGAAGACGAGAATATAAGGCTACCAAAAATAGCTGTTACGATCAACCTATTGTTGATTCGACTACTCGACGCGACTTTTATCAGCCAAAAACATGTCTTGAATCAAAGAGACCGGAAAGAGTGGTTTCCCACGGCTCTGAAACGGATCTAAGTTCATATCATCAATGATACGCGGACAATGAACCTCTAACGGTTCAGAATCCGAAGTATTCAAATCAGAGGCCACACCACTTACTTGTTCGACGCTGTACGATCGTAGCGTGCAGCGATTAGAAATGTTCATATGATTAGATTGTAGATTAAATCGATGTGTCATTACTTGACTGATCATGAATAATCAGGGGTTGAAAAGTCAAGACCAAAAATGTTATAGCAGGAATGTTTTTGATTTCATCCTGAATTATCTCCTAAATAAAGTAGTCTTCTTTTTTGATTGGATCGGGTCTTCCAAGCAATTTTCTTTTGTTGAAATTGAACGAGACAGGATTGGAAAATTCAAAGTGTTTGCGTCAACGTTGCATGCCGATTTTTTCACGATAATGAACTCTATAACTGTTTTAGCCTGGCAATCCCAGTTAGCGCATAGATGTGAACTTTGACCATCCAACCATAGAAATAACAAAGTTGTTTTCCCGCGTCATAGGCTATGAGGCCTGAGCGAAGGTCTATGCGAATAAAACTATAAGTCCCTTTATTTACTTCTCGATGGAGGAAAAACATATGAGTGAAGAGAGCGCCCTCTTGAAAGAGTCTCGGGACGGCGTGCTAATCTTGAAAATAAACCGCCCCAACGCGTTAAACTGTTTCAACATGCCTCTCCTTGAGTCTTTTCAAGCCACAGTAAACCAGATAGCGTTTGACCAATCAGTCAAAGTGGTTGTGATTACGGGCTCTACCGAAGGGAAGAACGCCTTCAGCACCGGGGCGGATTTGAAGGAACGCGCCGGGATGACCCAAGATCAGGTCAGGTTTTATATCCGAACTATTCGAGATTTATTTACATCTGTGGAGGAACTTCCCAAACCGGTGCTCGCCGCCGTAAACGGGTACGCTTTTGGAGGAGGCCTGGAACTTGCTTTGGCCTGCGATATAAGGATCGCATCCAACAATGCGGTTGTGGGACTTACCGAAACATCACTGGCCGTCATTCCCGGCGCTGGAGGCACTCAACGCTTACCGCGAATCGTCGGAATGGCTCGAGCAAAAGATATGATTTTTAGAGCAAGAAGAATCACAGCTCAGCAGGGCCTAGAGTATGGACTTTTTCTGGAGGTGGTAGAACCTTCAGACCTACTTGCCAGATCTATGGAGATTGCGTCTGAGATAGCTCACAACGGTCCGGTAGCCCTGGCGCAGGCCAAATACGCTATAAATAAAGGGACGGAAGTAAGTCTTCCAGTAGGACTCGCTATAGAATCAAACGCATATGCCGTCACCATTCCAACTAAAGATCGTGTAGAAGGTCTAACCGCCTTCAGAGAGAAACGAAAACCAGTATACAAGGGAGAATAGACGGAGGACCACGAATGAGCGCTCACCAACTCAATTATCCAAAAAAAGTTCAGATCAACGACATCACAGTTCGTGACGGATTCCAACATGAAGAAATCTGGATTCCTACGGAAGCGAAGCTGTTTTATCTTGAGGAACTGATTCTTTGTGGAATTAAACACTTGGAAGTGACCAACTTGGGGAACCCTCGGTCAATGCCACAGTTCAAGGACGCTGAGGAATTGCTCAAGAACCTCAGAGGTTCCAAAAAGCTCTCCAGGGCTGGGGTGAATTGGGATGACATATCGCTAACTGCCATCACAATCAGGGAAAAGGCGGTTGATCGGGCCATAGCCGCTAAAAAGGAAGGATGGGGACCTGACCGTATTCTAATGATGGTTTCCACTGACGAAGAACACCATTTTGCAAACTCTGGAACAACTCTCCCTGCATATTGGGATGAAGCCAAGAGGTGCATTGAAAAAGCAAAAGATGTCGGCATCAAGATGAACGGCACGGTTTCTACAATATGGGGATCCCCTATTTCGGGACCCACCAGACTGGAAGACGCTGTAGAGTTTACCAAAAGATGGTTGGAGATCGGGGCCTACGACATAGAGCATGCCGACCATGACGGAAGCGCTCCTCCAAATCAGGTCTACAAGTATTATTCGATGATCCTGGAAGCTATACCTGATCGAAATCTTCACATTGCGCATTTTCACGTTACCCGGGGATGGGGAACAGCCAACTGTCTGGCCGCTTTACAGGCAGGCGTGGAGATTTTTGAAGCGACCCTCGGAGGCCTGGGAGGCCAACCTGCAAACTTTCTTGATCGTGTCCCGGTATCGGGAACTGGATCATATTATTACAGGGACCCAAACGTGGTGGGTTTGCAGTGCATCGAAGACATGACGGTCATGATGGATGAAATGGGAATTGAAACAGGGATTGACGTAGAGAGATTGTTGGATCTTGGAACCATGATGGAGAAAACCATCGGCAGAAGACTCAGATCAGAATCCATTCTGAATCGTAGAATCCCCAAAGGAACCTCGTCCGGAATACAAAAGGAAGGGCCTATCTGAATTAAAAAAGAAATTTGGAGAAGCTCCTGATCAAAAAATACCATCATCCTGGCCGGAAAAATCCATTTACAAATCTCGGGAGGACTGACATGAAGCCTCTGTGGACTCCATCGGCAGAAAAGATACAGGATTCGAACCTGATGAGCTTTATCAATAGGGTAAACGAAAAATATACCCTGACAATTTCCAATTACCATGAACTTTACCAATGGTCTGTTGACTGCCGTGAGAGCTTTTGGGAAACAGTTTGGGAGTTTGGGAAAATAATTGCGTCACAGCCTTATCAGGAGATCCTTAAGGACACGCCTGAAATGATTGGCGCCAAATGGTTCCTTGGAGCAAAGCTCAATTTTGCCGAAAATCTTCTTAGGTTTAGGGATGATAACGTCGCCCTGGTATTTAAGGGTGAAGGACAGCCCAGTCCGTAAGATGACTTACGCCGAACTGTATGAGGCCGTGGCTCGAATGGCCGCCTCACTCAGGGCCGCCGGAGTTACTGTAGGTGATCGGGTAGCGGGCTACGTGCCTAACATGAGCGAAACCATCATAGCAATGTTGGCCACTACCAGCATCGGAGCAATTTGGTCGTCATGCTCCCCTGATTTCGGGATAAAGGGTGTTCTGGATCGCTTCGGACAAATCGAACCGAAAATTCTCTTCACCGCTAATGGTTATTATTACAATGGTAAGAGTCACGATTGTCTGGAAAAGATCGCCGGTATTATCAGCAAACTTCCCAGCATCCAGAAAGTTGTTGTCATTCCCTATACTCAGGAGAGTCCTGATTTGAGCATGGTCCCCAAAGCAATCCTTTTCGGGGATTTCATGTCCAAAGAAAAAGGGCTAAACATCGCATTCGAGCAACTTCCTTTTGACCACCCCCTTTACATAATGTATTCGTCCGGGACCACCGGCTTGCCCAAGTGTATGGTTCATGGAGCAGGCGGAACGTTGATTCAGCATCTCAAGGAGCTTCTCCTTCATTGCGATCTCAAGCGAGAAGACAACATTTATTATTTCACTACGTGCGGTTGGATGATGTGGAACTGGCTAGTGAGCGGGCTTGCGGTAGGCGCCACAATCATTCTTTTTGATGGTTCACCTTTCTATCCTGATCCGGGCGTAATCTTCAAACTCGCTGAAGAAGAGAAAATGACAATTCTCGGAACAAGCGCAAGATATATTTCAGGTATTGAAAAAGCCGGCCTGAAACCGGGAGAGAAATATGACCTGTCCGCCGCTTAGGCTGATGTGTTCAACAGGTTCTCCTCTGGCAGAGGAAAGTTTCAGGTATGTTTATCGAGACATCAAGGAAGACATTGATCTGGCCTCCATATCAGGTGGCACTGATATAATATCGTGTTTCGCTCTGGGGTGCCCAATTCTGCCGGTATTTGAAGGAGAGCTGCAATGTCGCGGACTCGGTATGAAGATCCAGGCTTTTGATGGTTACGGCAAACCGGTATTGGGCCGCCAGGGCGAGTTGGTTTGTACGGCCTCATTCCCATCGATGCCCATCTATTTCTGGAACGATCCGGATCTAAAAAAATATCGGGCCGCCTATTTTTCTGTTTTTCCAAATGTTTGGCATCATGGAGATTATGTTGAGGTCACGTCTCACGGCGGTGTCAAGATATATGGCCGATCCGACGCTACTCTTAATCCTGTCGGGAGTTCGGATAGGAACCGCCGAAATATACAGGCAAGTAGAGTCAATGGAAGAAATCGCGGACAGTATTGTGGTGGGTCAGGATTGGGATAACGATGTTCGAGTTCTCCTATTCGTGAAGCCTGCCGCCGGCGTGGTTTTGGATGACGCTCTCAAACAGAAAATAAAAAAGACAATTAGAGAAAATACTACCCCACGTCACGTGCCCGCGCTGATTTTGCCCCTGGATGAAATACCTGTCACTCTTAACGGTAAGAAGGTGGAGTTGGCGGTGAGGAACATGATCGAGGGAAAGCCAGTCACCAACAAGGACGCTCTGGCCAACCCCCAAGCTCTGGATCAATTCCTGAATATTCCGGAACTGAAAAGCTAGCAAGCAACCCCATTCTTTACCTTTCAACTGAGCCTGTGGTCGTTGGTTCATCACAGGCTCAGTATTTAATTGTGTCGTTTGTTCATTCCGCTTTGTCAGAGCCGTGTCGACGAATCCAATCGCAAGATCAATCAATGCGCAAGGCGCGGGAGAAAACCGCTAAAGCGATTGTCCCGGGATATCAGGTTCCTGGGGTGTATGTTAAAACCAAATTGTGATATCGTCCGACTGCGGGACCCCATCGCAAAACTGTATCTATTTCCAAAAGAACTTGTTCCGTAATGCCTCTGGAATCAATTTCGCCAATCCTGATTCACAGTTCGAATTAGTCTTTCGTCGGAAAAGACTTCGTTACATAACATCAAAAGCTTCGGTGACCCCATCGGTGTATATGAGCAGGCGTTCCTGGGATTTGAAGCTAATAGCGCCGATTCTGAAATTACCCGGTTCCACTATACCAAGAATTGGTCCGCCGATGGCTTCGAGAAATTCAGCTTCTCGGTCGCTTGCCCAAATGACGGGCGAATTATGGCCGGCACTGGCATAAACCATCTCTCCAGTCTTCAAATTCAAGACACCTATGAACACTGTCACAAACATGCAGGAATCGTTATTCTTTACCAGGAGAGAGTTTACTTTCTCCAAAGCTCGGTCGATAGACGTCTCCAGTCCAACCGACGCCTCGATCAAGATACTTTGTCACTGCCATAAAAAGAGCGGCAGGGGTCCCTTTCCCCGAAACATCTCCGACCGAGACACACAAGATGATCAGAATCCAGAAGGAAGAAATCGAAAAAGTCTCCACCGACCTCTTTAGCGGGACGCATTATCGCATATATATCGAAATCGTTTCTTTCCGGAAACGCCGGAAAGTTTGAAGGGAGCATGCTACTCTGAATATCCGCCGCTATTCTAAGTTCACTTTCAATCCTTTCCTTTTTTGCAGTAACCTGAGTCACATACTCCATGTAGGTTTTAAGCGAGTCCGTCATGGCGATGAATGACCGCGCAAGCTGGCCAATTTCGTCGGTACGATCTTTTTCTACAAAATCGACATCAAATTTACCTTCCCCGATTTTACCTGTGACTGAAGCTACGCGTTTCAAAGGAGCCGTAATAGAACGGGAGACTATAAAGCTTGCAGTAAAGAGCAACAGGATTCCCGCGACTCCGACTAGGAATAATATCCTTTCCAGCATATAAGTCTGGGCGAACAACTCGTCCTTTGGAATTACCACACCCAGTCTCCACCCAAAGGTGGGTAGACTGAAAAACGCGAGAAATGAGTCGTTACCGCTCAGACTCGGCCCAGCGTCGAAAAACCCGACCCTGTGATTCAATATCTCTTCCCCCACAGCTGTAAGTCCCGCGTCATTTCGACGTTGAGCAAGGCCTAGAATTGTTTCACGCATAATCAGGTCTTTTTGAGGCCAGACAATGAATTCACCTTTGTTCGATACCAGGAAGGCATACCCTGTTTTCTCGAATTTGATCTTTGAAACCATCTCAGTCAAATGATCCAAAGAAACATCCGCTGTAATCACACCTTTTACCGCTCCCTTTTCGTTAGCAGATCCCGTTTTGAAAAAAGGACACGAGTAGGTGATCATAAGAGTTTGTCCACCGCCTTCATCGAAGTAAGGGTCACTCCAGAATGGTGATTCAGTCTCAACCGGTTTCTTGAACCAGTCCTTCTCGAAATAGTCGTAAGAATCCGCGAGTTGAACAAAGGTTATTCCGTCTGTTCCTTTGTAGTAGTACGGAGCATATGCCTTGATCCCGGAATTAAATTCGAATGGAGCGAAAGATATGGTAGATCCAAAGATGTCCCTGTTATTCTGGACGATGGTGATCAATAGATGGTTGATTGACCGCTCGTCCCATGTTCCCGTTTCAAGCGCATAGGCCAGGTTTCTAGTCGTTGTGGCTACACTCGACAATTCATCGTCAAGAGTCTCTGCTGTTGTGGTCGCCATTCGCCTCGCTTCGGTCTCAGCGCCTGACCGGACAAATGAACGAGACAAAATCCCGGTAATACTTAAAACCAGCGAGAGAACCACGCTTGTTGAGAGCAACACTACAGCGGTAACCTTTGCGTCTATGCTTGAACGAAACCAATGAAGCATCTTCAAAAATCTTTCTGGGATTTGTCCAAAGACTTTAGCTCCGCTCCAGAGCATCTTCCAGTGAATCGAATGTTGGCACGATTTCGGCAAATTTGCTTATTTCAAACACCTTTTTGACAAGACCCTTTAGCTGGCAGCAGACTACCTGACCGTTTGCGTTTTTTGTCTTCTGAGCTATGATCAAAGTCGAACGCAAACCAGCGCTGCTAAGGTATTCAAGATTGGAAAAATCCAGAACTATTCTAGACATGCCCCGTTCAATCAGCTTTTCCATCTCATCCTGAAACCCAGGAGCAGAGAAAGTGTCCAATCGTCCGCTTATGCACACGATCGATTTTTCACCCTGTTGTAGTATCTTCACGTCCACTTCATCCTCCTATCGAGCAATGCCCCGCAGTCATTATTTTCGCTTCCGTGTTTGGTAAATATGGATTCTCACTACATGGTCACGACTATGAGGAAAGAAAAAACTGGTGATTAGAGCATAAGTTAAATATTCAGAGCGCAACGGTGGCGCTAGATCCGAAAAAACTTGGAGCGGAGGGCTCCGAATAGATCCATGATTCCTCTAAGTTTTTTTTCAAAAATGTGGAAGAATTGTATGAGAAACGGCATTGGGTCATCGCAGGCAAACCACGCTGCTTCTTTTATTCCCCTGAGAGATCGCAGCCATTCCCCGATGGTGAGCGTATTTTCACGATAATAAGTGTAAGACGAGCGCAAATCTCGGTCCTCAACAATCCATTTTCGACCATCAGATTCAATGTCTTCAGGAATTTTCTGTCCCGTCCTGTCCAGATACATGGCGCGAACTATATCCAGCCCATCTCTACACACAAACAGCCTAAAACTAGCTCCGATTCTGGCGTTTACGTCCAGAATTTTGTAAAGACCATCCTTGGGATCAAACCGAAAATCCATATCAACCGGGCCCTTATATCCTATTTCCCGTAAGAATTTTATCGAAATTGACTTGACTACCTCATTTGTTGAGCACTCAGCCAGGGAGGCGTAACCTGTACGCACCGGCGCTTGACGAGTCTTTTTCCCAGTAAAGGCCAGGAGACAGTCCGAATGATCATCAAAGTAACCATTGAATATCCAGTCTTGGGTTCCTTTTCCATAAATATACTCTTGGAGAATCACATGAGGACATTCTTGCTGTTGAAAGAGTTCACACTGTCGGAACAATTCCTCAGGGGAATTTATTATTACCATTCGGTCTGAGGGTCTGGTATCGACATCCGTCCACTCGCTAGCCTTGAAAAGTAAGGGGAATCTAGCGTCTTCCAAGAATTCCTCAACATCTTTTTTCGTCTTGGGGGCAACCGCTTTAGCCGTTGGCACTCCGTGCTTTTCAGCCATGAGTTGCATTTCCCATTTGTTGCTAAGATTTGGGACTAGCGCAGGATCCATTTCCGGTAGAACGAAAAATTCTCTGAAAGTCTCATAATTTTTGGCGACCAGGCACGCAAATACATCAACCGTGATTAACGGCACTGACTGACCGATTTTGGCTGCCACGTCCAACACAAAATCGACTATATCCTCGTCGGGAGTGTTGGAGTCCATTTCATGGAAAAACCAGTCTCTGAAATATCGGGAACGAGTAGATGGGATCCGTCGAGAACCGCCGATACCATAGACTGGAGCCCCTAAACGCCCCAGGCTTCTGGCAGCTCCCAAACCAATATGTGAATCTTCAACACATTTCAGGATAAGAGCGGGAGTCGAAAAATCCAACCCTTTGAAAATTGAGTGTTTACTCCTCATCTGCAGACCAGATCTTTCCCGATTTAATGAATGTAGAATGGCGTTAACCCTACTCCATCGACACCAATTTTTCAACCTATGCCCTGTCGAGCAACGGAATGCCTCACTTCTGAAACCACATAATAAACTTCAGCACTGACAAATATTCTACATGATAGTCTAAGTCCAAAAGCCCTTCTGACCTGTCACAACTCGGGCAGGTATCGCTTCTCGACTATGACTCCGTCCCGTTCGCCAAGGGTCGATTGGTACGCTTGATCGTTCCCTTCCTGGGAAGTAATGCCAGTACCCCGATAAGGAAGGCCCGCCGGGGCATAGAACCGCCTGTCTCCAAAACCCAAGTAGCAGGAAGTTACGCCAGTTATGACTCCTTCTGCTCTTCCTAGATGAAATTCGACCGGCATGTTTAAATTCGGCGTAACCTTGGTTTCATCGACATCGGCCTGGAATTCAGCTTTTAACCTTTCTTTGTCCCAGGAAAACGATACCCAAGCGTAAGTCTGTTCATTTCCGTCCACCAGCGCTCTATAGTTGTAACGCAAAGAGCCTGACCCTGTCCGTTCGTCCGTATGGACCTCCGCATTCTTGTCTTGGCGCAGCTTTCCCAACGTAGTGGCATAATAGCCGAAAGTGAAGCCGCCCAAGCGTAACATTGGGACAGTGCCATCGCCGAATGTAGAGAAATCACCCCCCATTTCAGCCGTAATACGGCACTTCCATTTGGTGGCAGGAGCTTTTTCATTACCGGGACCATTTGAGGCTTCCCGATAGACTTGAGAGAATTGGATAGACCCAATTGCTCCAGGATTCGATTCTTCCTGGAATGAATCACCAAATAGCAATCTCTGTGGGATATCACGCAAGGAGGTCACATTACCATCGTGCGAAGAAAAATCTATTAACCACACCCGGTCGTAGGTTTCATGAGGCCAGACGGCCTGCCTGACATTCGGAACGCCGAGGGCCTTGGCGATGGGCACAATGTCTTGATGTTGGGCGCAAATTAATACGGACCGTGAGTCACAATCCGGGCAAGACCTCAACCAATCAACCAACTGCGCCACCTCACCGTATGCGAATCGGTTGATTATCTTGTATCCCAATGCCTGAGCCAAAGGCTCGACCGTTTCTTCACATCGAACCGATTTTTTCTTTTTCGCGGGCGCTTGGGCTATTATAAAGGCTGGCAACCCGTAATCCAGGACTCTGGGATCAGACTGGAAAAACTGGGCCAATGCCTTGGCTCTAGTCAGTCCTCGAGGGTTAAGATGTATTTTTTGGCGATCTTCATATTTCTCAGCATGTCGGATAATCATTACCTGGGCAGGCATGGCCTGAACTTGTATTGCAATCGCCATGAGCCATATTGTAAATATGACGATAAGCGACCCCAATCTTTTCCATACCTGTTGACACATACCCAACCTCCTGCCGATTGTCTGTCCGTATTCGCTGTCTAGCGTACGGGAATATATAGTAGCCGAGCGTTTGATGTATACAATATTGTAGATGGCAATGAGCGAATTGAGGAAACCAACGGCAGATTTGGTAAGGGTCTACTTCCGCGGCGCACAACATGGACACGGCGTTAACAATATTCACATGCGCACTTACCTCGAATTATTTGCTTCACTTTATAAATACGGCGCCTTAACCTGAAGTCCAAAATATGGGCTCGTCCAGCTAATAGCTCTTAATGAAAAAGGTGGAATGGGCAATGCTCTTCGGCGCTCCGATAAAGTCTCCCGACGACATAATTCGACTCAGGAGAATAGGATTCGATTTCGGTGAAATTGCAATGGCCAATGCTGGGGCTAGGCGCATTTGGTGGGAATCGGGCGTCATAAACGGAAGCGTCGGGAAATTCTTTCTCACAGCGCACGGACCATTGGAACGGGCCCCCAATGACGTGAAAAATCTCTGGAATCGTTATGTTCCAAGGCTTATAGCAACAATCGACATCCTTAACAGAATGTATGTTCGTTCTTTGAACATCCACCTTGTTGTCGACAAACGAGTCATCAGTAACCTCGTTCTCAAGGAGAAAATAAAGGCTTTAAGACATATAGTGGAATACGGCAAGAGAAACTCCGTCGCTATCAATCTCGAAAACCTTACCGAAACCGCTGATGACCTTGATCGGGTCTTGAATGCGGAGCCGGAGCTTGGGATTACCCTGGATGTTGGCCACGCTAACCTCCATGGATTAGAGAACATCTCGATTTCCATTATAGATCGATTAGGGCAGTTGATTCGTCACGTTCATCTTCATGACAACCGTGGAGGCACTGGTCAGTTCGATGACCTTCACCTGCCTATTGGTCATGGCCGGGTCGAGTTCAAACCTATAATAACTTCACTAAACGACATAGGCTATCGAGGAACAATGACATTTGAGGTGAAGCCGGAGTTTCAGGAGGCCGGGAGGATTCGTATTCAAAATTTGGTTTTATAAATGCGACAGCACAGAGATAGTCTCTTTTAGGCGCCAGTCATATTCGAGTATCGGCCACAATTGCGCCCCACATCTTTCTGGGGGCGCGGAAAACAAAAACCGCCGTGTGGGCGGCGGTTAATTATGGGGAATAATTTATCTTTTATGGTGGAGCTGGACGGGATCGAACCGACGACCTCTTGAATGCCATTCAAGCGCTCTCCCAACTGAGCTACAGCCCCGGGTAATCTTTATTTATATAATTTACTCAAAAACTCCTGTCAAGAACATTGTCAACCATCTATGTTCAGTGTAAACCCGAGGACTTCGGCCGGATCGCTTATCCTAAGAAGGCGCAGAGGTGGATCCGACTTTATTTCACCCTCTTTGACCCTGTGCATCACATCTTCTATGTCCTCCACCTTGATCGTGGGCTTGGCTTTAAGGTCTTCAAGTTCAGCAATCTTTCGTAGCGACAGGAAAACATAGAGCATGTCTCCGGCGTTCTTAGGATTGTACGCTATTCCAGTCTTTCCAGTTGGAATAATGACAGGCTCGTAGGCCGTCACCTTACCGGAGTCTCGCATTAACGGTTCAGGGTTTCTTGTTACGCTTGCCTTTTACCAATTGGGCAGGATACAACATCGCAACACCCTTGACCCCTTTTCTAAAAATATAGAGATTACCATTTACGTTTGTCTCAAACCGTAACCTATATTGATCGCCCTTCTTAAATGGGGTCCCAAAGTTCTCCGGCTCAGAAAAATCTTTGGCTCCTTTGGACTTTATCATGATCTGGCTACTTACCCCTATTATGGGGTAGGGAACTACCACTTTCTCTCCTGGACTGATGCTGTTAGGCGAGGAAAGCTTGTTGTACGTCGCCAACCCGCCAGCCAAAGACGGATTACCCATCATGCTCTCTGCAATTCCGTCCAAGGTTTCGCCCTCTTTGACGGTAACAAGCGTTGTCTCCGGATCGTTGCCATCCTTTTTGGGACTTTGTAGCTCCGACCATGGGAAAGTCTTGAAGTATTCGCTTTTCATCGTAAGAGGCGGTTTGACCTCTTCAATAGGAGGCAAAGGAGGAGGTTCATCCTTCTTCTGGAAGTAGGCGCACCCCGTAAATAGAGCAAACACCACTACAATTACTAAGAACGAGAGGAATCGGTTCATGAAATCCTCCTGGAAAAGGTGACCGACTTCAAAATTTATCTTCGTCCTGGTTCAGCAGCATTCTCGGGCGTCATTAGATGGGCTCCGAACCTAGGCGAGTCTTGCTGAGGACTTTCTTGCGAAGCCCTCCATCTCAAAATCATTGTGTTAACTTGGTTCCTCGTATCTTGCGGCACATAAGCCAACAACTTATATGTCATGCCCTCAATCGGCATGGCCAAGACTGAAGACTTAACCGCCTTCCATTCCGGAGCCGCTATCAATGCTATCTGTACAGACGCGGCGGCGATCAACAGACCTGTCACAACGCCCATGGCAGCGCCTAAAATTCGATCCAACCAGCCAAGCCGCGTGAAATCCAATATTGCTTCTAGTACACGCCTTATGACTACAAAGGCCACCTGAGTGAGAACGAAAACAAGAACCATAGATATTATGACCGATATCTGCGGGTTAAGAGACGATATCTTGGTAAGCTGGTTCTGAATCAAAGGATAGTATGCCGTCGCCGCCCAGACACCTACGGCCAAACCCGTTAACGCAGTGAGGGACCTAACAAACCCCTTCCAAAAACCAAGGATGAATGTGATCAGAACAGTGGCAAGAATGAAAATGTCTATGGGATTGCTAGCTTCTAAAAAACTCATTTCCGCTCACAATGGAAACATTGACCGATACGAAGTCTATTGAACAGTCAACCTACACGCTGAAAAGGAAGAGATGAATACGGCGATGGATAGTGATCGAAGTCCTTGAGCCCAGTCTATATCCAACTCATAGCTGTATCCGTCATCTCTTCTATTATTATGTGATAAATTTGTCAATAATAATCGGTATATTTTTAATAAAACATAAATTAGTAATTTAACTAATTTAGATTAGTGTTTTGATTAAATAACAATGATTGCAAGCCTTGCTCCAACATAGATTGTTATACTGAAATAATTAAACCCAAAACAAAAGATTACTAACGATGTCCCGTTTTGATTCTCAAAATCAATGATCTCCAGATTTTTGATTTAACTCTCTTTATTATCTCCTTCGTCGCGGATTGTTCGTAGGCCCAGAATAATTTCTTTCTGAAATCTTGCCCGGTTCAGATTCATTCGTGGGCGTAATCGCCACACCCTGATTCGTCAGAGTCACGATCTTTTGATTGATGATTTCCTTAGCCTTCTCGTCGTTTGTCAAATCCAAAGCTTTCTTGTAGTCATCCGCCGCATTTAAATTGTCACCCTTGGCAAGATATACGAGGGCACGATTCTCGAAAAAGGAAGGATTGGATGCGTCGAGGGATATTGCCTTGGAATAATCTTCCAACGCGCGTTCCAGGTTACCAGTTTCATGAAACAAAAGACCGCGATTATTGTAGGATACCGAATCACTGGGATTCATGGTCAAGGACTTGTCATAGTCTTCGATCGCTTTTTCAGGCTTTTTCAACTTATAGTAGGTGTCCCCACGAACCCTAAATATCTCTTCCTTCCCGGGATCAATTTCCAGGGCTCTGTTGAAATCTTCGAGCGCTTTCTGATATTGAGCCAATTTGTAGTATGTCAATCCTCGGTCTCTCAAGATTTTTACGTTGTTCGGATCAACCTTGAGACCCGTGTTCCAAAAAATGAGCGCCTGCTTCGCGTTGCCCATTCTATAGTTTTCCAGCCCTTGATCGTACAACTCAGCGACATATTTGACTCTCAACTGATCAATTTTTTTATCTATCTCCCCTGAATCCCCCTTCTTGGCTAAAGTGGCTTTCAATTTCAGGTAAATGTCCAGGGCCTTTTCATAATCTTTTTTCGATTCGTAAACCTCCGCTAGAGCCCTTTGAGGAATGATGTAATTTTTGTTAATTGCGATAGCTTCCTTCAGATTCTTGATGGCCTTGTCAGAATCCCCCTTCTCTTTATAAATCAGCCCTATTGTCGCGAAAATCGCTGGGTCTCTTTTTCTTTGACGCGCCACTGATTCCAGATCCTCCAAGGCTAAATCGTAGTCCCCTTTACGATATCGCGCTATACCTCGATTAACCTGGGCTGGATAGTAGTCAGGCTTGATTTCCAGAGAGTGAGTATAATCCTGAATTGCCTTGTCAAATTCACCTTTACGCTTGTAGGCGACTCCACGATTGTTGTACGCGTAATTATCGACAGGATCTATTTTCAGCGCCTTGGTGAAAAGATTGATGGCGTCATCAAGTCTTCCCTGCGCCAAAGCTTCGACACCCTGATTGTAAGACTCGACGGCTTCTTCCTGAGCCCATGAAGTTCCAGCCATACAAATCAACGAAATTAAAATAAGTAAATACAATACCTTCTTCATGTCTTGTATAAACCTCTTAAATCTAAATGTTCGTATGAATTTAAATCTCCCACGTTAACTGCTTCATATTACCTTTAATGCCGACGCCTGGTGACGCACCATCTAATTTTTAACATTAATAATTGCATAATAAGCTCGTTAAAACAACATTATATCTTCTCTAAGTTAATTTTGGCATCATGTTTTTATTTAACACCTAATAATACATGTTTTTACTTGACAAGCTAAATACCTCATGTTAAAGCCGCATGTCATTCAAGCTCATTAATGAGCTGAATTAAAACGCCTTCATTTTAGTCGTCAATTAACCGACGACCCGAAGGACGTTAAAAAAGGAGGATCAGGTATGGCGCTAAGAGTTGTCGCTATCTTCGCGTTTCTCACCTCGCTCTTATTCTTAGTCTCAATAAACCCATTACTTGCCGGGGGCCCTCCCATGGAAGCCGCCCCATACTGCGCGCCGGTTCCGCAATCGTGCGCTCCGCCGACTTGTGGACCCATGGGCCCTCCGTCGCCATTCGGGATTTGTGGCGCAGTCCTCGGAGCATGCACCAACATTTGCGGAACAGTGATAGGAATTCCTTCAGCCATAATGGCGGGTATCCTGGCTCCAGCTCCTAAGCCTCGAATGTTTCGCCCCAACTATTGCGCTCCGCCGTGCCCGCCGCCGACTTGCGCTCCACCGACCTGCGGACCAGTAGCGCCTTGTGGCCCGCCGGTCTGCGCTCCACCAGCGTGTTTTCCAACTGGGATTACAAAATGCAAACCTCCGCGCCAGACCTATATGAGGTATGGGGCCGTCTCTAACCCCTCATTGCCGTATCCCGCGATGATGGCAATGCCTGCGACGGCCCAACGCGACCTCAAACAAGATTTGCCTGGAGGCTTGAAGATTCTCGCTAGCATTATGGAAATACCACTGATTATGGTGTCCGGCAGCTTGGTTTCGCCTCAGGCTAGCGGCTTCATGGGATCCATAGCCACCTCTCGCGATGGCCAAACGTCCTTAACAGGCCAATATTGGTAGCGATTGGAGCGACAACTCGCCACCTGTTAGCGAGCGCCGAGGCTTCATTCTACTTGTGACCACACAAGCGTCGTCTGATGATTGAAAGACGGACTATTTAATATCACCCCATGAGGACCCGGCCAGGTCTTCATTAACACGAAAATTTTTCCTCCTTATCCTTAGGGGACGTTTATCGTCCCCATTTTTTTTGACCAAGTTAGAGAGAATTAGTTCTCAATAGGCCCGAGCTTATTTTTCGGGAAAAGAGTTGTTTTTTAAAAAATCCTCTCTTACAATTCGTCCGTCCTCTCCTCAAGTTTGGAACTGCTTTTTTGCCCGTCCTGCGCCACATAAGGGGGATTGTTGATGAGTTTGGAAAAAGATCCAAAGAAAAGCATTTTAATAAACGTTATAGGCGCCCCGAACGCGCGTGATGAAATCTCTGAACGTACATCCTCTTCCGAAGACAAAGAGCTTCAACAAAATGACAGTCTAACTTACCAGTTGCATTCAAGTCTTCTAAACGCGACTACCGATGCTATCGTGGTTTATGATACCGAAGGAAATGTTCAGTATGTAAATGCCGCTTTCACGTCCATTTTCGGTTGGACAATTCAGGAAATTGCGGGGAAGCGAATTCCTTACCTGCCGGAAGCAGAGACCTCCGCCACGATGGAAGTCATAGAACGGGTTGTTGGCGCAGGCCAACCTTGTTCTGATTTCGAAACCGTCAGACTGACGAAAGATGGTCGATTGCTAAACATGAGCATTAGCGCTTCATGTTTTAAGGACAAAAATGGTCTGACATCCGGGATGATCGCAATTTTGAGGGACATTACCGATAACAAGAAGGCGCAAAGGGAGAGCCGCCTGATATCGGAAAGGCTGGATCTAGCTTTAAGAGGAGCTGATCTTGGTTTCTGGGACTGGAATATTAAGACGGGTTCCCTGACACTCAGTGATCGATCCACTGAAATCCTTAATTACAGACTTCACGAGATTCCCCAAAATATTGACGGCTGGCGGAGACTCATTCATCCAAACGAACTCCCAGATGTAATGCGTTCTGTTAATGATCACCTGAACGGATTTAGCGCCGCATTCAAGAACGAGTACAGGATGCTTTCCAAAGGAGGCTCCTGGATCTGGATTTTGGAACGTGGGAAAGTTGTAGAATTTGATAGGAGAGGAAATCCTCTCCGCGCCGCGGGAACGGTACACGATATCACGGACAGAAAGCTGTCGGAGGATGCTCTCAAGCAATCAGAGAAAAATTATCGAGCCATATTCAATGCGGTTGAAGACGCTATTTTCATTCACGACATTTCATCAGGGAAGATTTTGGACGTCAATGACAGCTTCACCAGGTTATATGGCTACGACAGAGACGAGGCGTTGAACGCCGATCTTTCCATGTTCACAGCGGATGATGTTGGTTATGCCCCATCTAGAGCGCTGGATAAAATACGTAGGGCGGCTGAGGGCCAAGCCCAATGTTTTGAATGGCGTGCGCGGACTAAGGCCGGGGATCTTTTTTGGGTGGAAGTGAGTCTTCGTAAGGTCAATCTGGGCGGAGGGCCCCAGGTATTAGCTTTGGTCCGGGACATATCGGAGAGAAAAAAGGCTGAAGAAATATTGTTGCACTCTGAACTGATTAAGGCGGTGGCTGAACTCGCGTCCGGGGTGGCTCACAATTTCAACAACCTGCTACAGAGAATTCTGGCCAGTGGCCAGTCCGCTTTGATCAAATTGGATCAGGGAGACGTGCCGTCCGCTTGTGGGCTTCTAAATGAAATTACGCATAACTCCAAGAACGGGTCGGAAACCGTTAAACGGCTTCAGAGTTTTGCTCAAATACGATCGGACATAGCCGAAGAATCAGACAAGGTCTTTGATCTCTCAAGAGCGGTTAGAGACGCCCTAGATATGAGCGAACTTCTTTGTCGAACCCTTGCTGCCAAGAACGGGATTTGCATCAAGACCAAAACTGAATTGACGGAAGATCTGATGATACCCGGAAGATCCAATGATCTTTTTGAGGTCGCTCTGAACCTGTTTCGAAACGCCATTGAAGCTACCCCTCACGGAGGCCTGGTTACGGTAAGGACTTATCCTCAAGATGGTTTTGCCATACTGGAAGTTCAAGATACCGGAACGGGAATCGCTCCAGAGAACTTAGGAAGAATTTTTGACCCATTCTTCACTACCAAAGGAATGCGGAGTACCGGAATGGGGCTTGCCGCAGCTTATGGAATCGTCACTAGTCATGGGGGAACAGTTTCAGTGGATACCGAGGCTAACCGTGGATCCAAATTCACGGTTTCACTGCCTTTAGCATCGATAAAATCTGACGAGAATGGAGATGATTCTTCAGCGCACTGCGTGGATTCTTCACTTAGACTTCTCATAATTGATGATGATGAAATCCTGCTTTCTTTATTTCAGGATGCGCTGACCGCTCTCGGCCAACATGTGCGTACTGCTTCTTCAGGAGCCGAGGCATTACAGATACTGGACCAGGAAAGTTTCGATGTTATCACTTGCGATCTGGGGATGCCTCATATGAATGGCTGGGAGGTCGGAAAAAGGATCAAGGCCATATTTGAAGAAAGTGGCGAAAACAGGCCGTCTTTTATCCTTCTTACCGGATGGGGAGGGCAAACTTCCGAGCGAGACAAGATGATCGAGTCGGGTGTAGACCTAGTAATAGAGAAGCCAATCGACATCGTTGAGTTGATCGAAAAAGCTAAAGATCTTGTTAACAAAAACCACTGTATAGTATGAAATTGGACTATTAACAAATTGACCAAGTTCAGACGGTTTTATCAAAGATTCTCCTAATTGTAGCACTCAGTTCCCACGTGTTTGCAGGCTTGAGGAGGAATCCGTTTAGGCCAGAGTGGTAGCTTCTATTTACCCGCTTCGTCGTTAGATCGACCTTTACAAAAAACCCCTAACAACATCCAACTTAACTATTTAATATTGCCAGACAATAATTCGAGAAGCCTGGTTAGAGATACAGTCTCCGGTGGGTCTTGACAACGTACGGCGCGTGATCATCTGTTACTTGAGTAATTCAAAATTCGTCAAGAATGAAAGGTCATCTCATCGGTTCGAAAGGAGGACATTTAACAATGCGTAGCCTTATTCCGTGGAGATGGAAGGAAAATCAGGTCACTCCTGATAATACGCTGACAGAATTTAGGCGTGAGGTAGACGATCTTTTTAGCCAATTCTTTGGATCGTCAGGATGGTTGCCGGTCGCAAATTTTGGGCGGGGCTTTACACCGGTTTTGGATGTATCCGAAACTGATGAGGATCTACTCATTAAAGCCGAGTTGCCCGGAGTGGACCCGAAAGAAATAGAAGTTAACCTCTCGGGAACCACACTCACAGTAAAGGGCGAGAAAAAGGAGGAGCGTGAAGAAAAGACCGAAAATATGCATCGAATCGAAAGATCATACGGTGGTTTTTCACGTTCCATTTCTTTGCCTTGCGAAGTCAAGGAAGACAAAATTGAGGCAAATTTCAAAAATGGAGTATTGAACCTGAAACTGCCCAAGGCAGAAACAAGCAAGAAAAAAACGATAAAAATTGACGTGAAATAGTTTCCCGTGGGGTGAGATTGTGAAATCTCTCCCCATTGGTAAAATGATCATTAGGTAACTAATTTAAGGCCTTATAGGCGTCAGCCCGACAAATTTAACAGGAGGTTTAGCTATGGCGCGTTGGGAAATATATAAAGATCCATGGTTCAGTGAGTTTTCGAGACTTCAAAAGAGTATGTCAAATTTACTTTCGGAACTAGGTGAAGGTTCTGCGCCATCGTCTGAGTTCTTGTTTAGGAAGTCTCGTTTATTTCCACCAATAAATGTGCAGAAGCAGCAGGACAATTACAAAATTTCGGCTGAAATTCCGGGCGTAAAGAGTGACGAAATTGAATTGACCGTTCACGGAGATACTTTAACCATCAAAGGTGAAAGAAAACCTGATTCCCGAGAGGAGGAGGCTAGTTACCACCGTAGAGAGCGCTCGCACGGAGCTTTTCAACGGTGTATTAGCTTGCCTGAAAAAGTTGATTCCGAAAATATCGGCGCAACCTACAAAAACGGTGTTCTGACTATCACTCTCCCATTGGACAAAATTGCGGGCCCGAGAAAGATTTCAGTCGCCACCGAATGACACTACTGACTCGGAGGAAAACGAAAATGGCTGATCAAGAGATACAAGTTGTCGAGAAAAAGGAGCTTTCTCCAGAGGGCGGTGAATTAACGAGGAACGGGGTGTATTTCACCCCGGCTGTCGACATCTTTGAAACCACGCAGGAACTTACGGTTGTAGTCGATCTGCCTGGCATAAACCCCGAGGATGTGGAGGTAGATTTACGGGAGAGCGTCTTAACTATCATAGGCGAAACGCAACCCAATGTTTCGGAGGGCCAGGAATTGCTTACCGAATATAGAACTGGGGGATACTATAGAACATTTCGAGTCAATGACCTGATTGATCATTCTAAAATAGCCGCTTCCATGGCCGATGGTGTGCTTACACTTAAACTCCCGAAGTCTGAGAAGGCTACACCCCGAAAGATTCCTGTGTCCGTCGAATAAAATACAGTCCCCACGGGTTTACCGTGGGGACCAGTCATGTCACTTTTTCGAATTAGGTGGAGGGACTAATCTTTTTCCCCCAATTTTGACTTCAGTAACTCTCCAAATGTCCCGAACGATTTCTTGACGTTCCCTGATTTCAGGTATTCCTGAATATGGTTGAACTCATTTGTCCGTTCCAGCGCCCTAATGCTAAGCGCAATCTTATTCGTCTCCGAATCTATGGAGATTATTTTTACATCCAGCATCGACCCCAGAGGAAATTTTTTTCTCATTTCTCTGGGACTGAATTCCCCAATTTCAGCGTTTCTAAGCAATCCGGTCCTGCCTCCCGGCAAGTTAACAAATAACCCGTAATCTTTGACTGCCTGGATTTCCCCGTGCACCACACTTCCCTCAGCGATTTGATCGGGAGCCACTCCGGAGCCAAACTCCTGAACATCTGGAACCAGATCAAGGCTGAGCCTTTTTTCAGTCGGACTTATGGAAATGACCCTTACTTTTAGCGATTCTCCAGGGCTGAGCGCTTCACGCGGATGATTTATCCTCCGTCCGCGGCCAAGGTTGGATATGTGAAGAAGTCCCTCAATTCCCGGCTCCAATTCAACGAATGCGCCAAAGTTGGCAAGCCTTGTGACAGTTCCCATAGTTTCAAAACCTTCATGATAACGAGCGCTAACTGTATCCCAAGGATTTTCCTGGGCCTGCTTGAGGCTTAGTCCAATACGGCGCTTTTCCCAATCAAGCGTTATTATTTTGACTGAAATCTCTTCCCCGGGCGCCAACACATCTGAGGCGGAATCAACTCTACTCCATCCAAGTTCGGACATAGGTATGAGCCCTTCGAGCCCACCAATATCCACAAATGCTCCGAATGGAGCCAGCTTCCGTACTGTCCCGCTAATGATGTCCCCGACTTTAAGCGTTTGTTGAAGTTCTTCGACCCTTTTATTGCGTTCCTCTTCGAGGGTTTGGCGCCGAGACAGCACTATGTTGCGGCCCTTTTCTGAGAATTCAGTAATTCTAAAAAAGAATTTCTTGCCTATGTAATCATCTGGTAACCCTCCAGATACGATATCAATCTGGGAATATGGGCAAAAGCATTGTCGGCCAAATACCAAAACACTGTAACCGCCCTTTTTCTCCTCCGTTACTAGCCCCTCCACTGGGACTCCACTTCGGTAAGCAGCGCGTACGGCGTCTTCCGACGCTGCCTGGGTCATCTTCACGCTCAGCAGAATGTCTCCGTCGCGTTGGGCTATAACGTAGGCAGTGATCGAATCTCCGACTTTTAAGTCCAGGACCCTATTCGAGTCGAGAAGTTCTTCTTTTGAGATCGCTCCCTCTGTTTTGCCGCCTATGTCCACAAAAACCCATTCGTCGCCTATTGAAACAATATTTCCGCTTATTTTAGCGTCTCGTGTTAATGCGTCTTTATCCGCCCTATTTGACGCTTCGAAAAGCGCGGCGAAATCTTCTTCCTGATCATCATATAGGCCGTTGGAGTGTAAATCCCGTTCGTTGGTATTAGCCATGTTAGTACAAGAGCCTTTCCATGTATCTTATAACGTTAGTATTTAACCTTTTTTCGGGTTCCTTGCAAGCACGCTCAGTTGATGTTATGCTTGTATTCATTCACGCCTAAGTTCTGGAACTCTTTAACCACAACCATAAGATGGAGCACAAAGCGCATGCGTTATAGCGCCACCGTTCCACTGTGAGTAATTGGTTGTGTAAATGGCGCCAGATGTCACTGCTTATCGGCGCTACTCATTGACGAGGCTCTCATGCCATTTCTCAGAAGAAATGAAATAGGATGGAATGAGAAATTCCGCCGTTGTGTCTATTTCTTCCTTCGCGACGAACTTGACGGCCTTCTTATAACCGAAGGATTGATCAAATCATACAAAGCCTTCAAGGATTCCGGGGAAGAATATCCTTTCGTAGAAATGCGCGAACTCAAACCAAGAGCTCGTGTTAAGGGGCTGGAACACGCCAAGCACTCCCATTTCATATTAATTTTTAATGAGGGAGTCATTCCTAATGACGCAAAGATTCACATACGTTTTTTCGATTCAAATAAAGTAACAAAGGAAAATCTTGCCAATCTCGCAATCTTCGATCTGAAGGAACTCTTTAACCAAAAGATGAGGTTTTTCGAAGATACGGCCTTTCCCATATTGCTCCGGGATCTCCTCAAATCGGACTACGCGGTGCTGTTACAACAGGACCCCACAATCAAGACCAGATACAGGTATGGGATCACCCACTTTCACGTGAGGGTAGATTGGCCGGTCGCCCAGGCGGCTGAAGATTTAGGGAGATACCTACGATACCTTTCCAAGGACCTCTACGAAAAAGGAGAAAAGACAGCGGAGCTTATACAGCAGAAATTGTATGAGTTTTATGGGTTCCATCACTCAGTAGGAGGACGACGAACCGCTGCGCTGGTGGCCGCTCGATTCATGGGGAGATTTGACTTCATATCGACCGTGTATATTTGTTCTTGCGAATCTCGAACTTTGTTTAGGCTAGCTGAACAGGGGATTTCTAAATATGTTCTAATCAAGTTGAGTAATGATGAGATAAGAGACCTTGCTCAAGAAACCAAAATGGAGCAAAAGGATTTCGAGAGTTCCTATCTTATCGACAGGACAAAAGATCATGGTGTGGGTATTTTTCTAGTGTCTTACGAATATAATGAACACTCATCTCCCCCACCGGACGCAAAGCTACGGGAATTAAACCCGGACTATCAGTGGCTCAAGGTCGATTTTCAGTTGCTCGTTCCTCCGCCATCAAGAGGCGACGTCAGGCCTGTACCACTATCCCGAGTCTATTCCTGATCGAATTGACGGGAGTCAATCGATTTCCGTCCCTGTAGTCGTTGTTGTGATCTTGCCGTGTTTTACTCCCCGGGTGGATATGAGCAACTCCCCGGTTTTCCTGACCTGATCGGACTCTCCTCTCAGTATCAACACTTCCAGACAATTATGAGCGTCCAAATGGACATGTAGGGCAGAGATTATAAGGTTATGGGTCCTATGCTGAATCTCGGTCAGTTTTTGAGCGAGATCACTCTGCTCATGGTTGTACACAACCGTCACCGTGCCAACCACTTCATGACCAGCCTGACTCCATTGGTCTTCCACCAAACGATCCCTGATAAGATCTCTGATAGCTTCTGACCGATTAGTGTAGCCTTTCTTGTTTATCAATTCGTCAAACTTTTCCAGCAGGTCATCCGGTATCGACACGCCAAACCTAACAAGCTCAGGCATTACTTATTCCTTTTTTTACGCGTAAACTTGACCGCTTGTGTCGCTAAACAAATTTAACTATATAGCATGCTCGGAATGTTTTTCAAAAAATAAACGTCGTCTGGAATTCGACACCTGTTGCATGAGAAATCAGTTTTCAACAACTGAACGGATGCGGAAAAATAGGGCAGGTCTCCGAGAGTCTAAATATTATCAATCGGGCGCTTCTTCCAAAACTTTGAGCCGATTCTTTTCTATATTGTCAACAATGCACTTCGCCCATGTATCAGTTACGCTGTAAACCATTTCTAATCCCTGCCGTGAGGATTGAATGATTCCACGTGTCTTCAGATGTATAAGGTGCTGTGAAACAGTCGCTTGATGAAGACCGAGACATTCCTGCATGTTTTTCACGTTGCAGCCGCCGACCATCAAGAGTCCGTAGACTATCTTCAAGCGAATCGGGTGTCCAAGAGCCTTGAAAATTTCAGCTTCCCTGGAAAATTCCAGCTTCTTTATCGCGTCAAACATGGCTTCTTTATGGCTACACTCGTCCTGCCCAAGGCTATCATTATCTACATCCAGGCTTGGTTCCAGATCTTCACGACCTGTTTGTTTGTTGGCATGACTCATTTTTAAACACCCAAAAAAAATTAACGTTTCTCAAGGTAATTCTGTTTCGTGTCATTTCCGGCTCCTCTGTTCACGGGGGAGCAACTAGGCGACATTCAAGTCGATACGCCCATCTTCGGAAGAAGCCAACGATTCAAAACGAACCAACCGACAAAAACACCAATTATTATAGCAAGTTCCATAAGAGACACCTACATATTGAAAACACTTTCAGAACCCTATATATTCAAATATCTAAATATAATATTTTTGTCAAGGAACTTTTGTGAACTCCTGTCTTTTTGTCAATCAAAAGTTATCCCGTTTATATGAATTGGGATCTCTCCTCATCCTTAAAGATTGAAACCCTACCATATTCCCCGTCGAAGCCAGGGTCGAGATTCACCCGCTCATTCCTAACCCTGTTCAAAGCCTCGACTACTATAGGCGGAGCCCCTGCCTGGATGATATCCATGGGCAAAGACCAGAGTATTTCCAGTTCAGGACCGAGTTTTGAAATCAACTTGGAGTGTAGGTCCTTCGCCTTTTTTGCCTGAACACCACAACCGAGACAATCAGCCACAATCTCTATTAATGGGAGCATTCTCCAATAATATCCGGCTTTCGGAGCGTATATGACCGGTAGATCTGTCAGCTAGCGTGTTCACTCTGTTCATAACTCCGACCGTTACAGACTGTCCACAAACAGGGCACTTCCCCCCAAACTGCTGTGTTTCTTCAGGACTCCATCGAACTCCACATTTTCGATGACCGTCCATGTGATATTTGCCCTCTTCGGGAAAGAACTCTATTGTGCCGACGAAGCTTGGCGCGCCTGTTTTAATCAATTTATTTTCCATTACTGATTGTCGTGGCCCCAGAAAGTTTTCCGTGTTTCTTGAACCATTCCCGCCTTTTCGCAATGCTTCCCTGATCGCCAGATATGATGGTTGGCCAGAAAAAATATTCACTTCTCTGCCGAGCCGGCTAGGAGAATGAGCGTCAGAATTGGACACCAAGGTGAAGTTATCAAGCGACGAAACCCGGAAATTCATTTCGGGGTCGGACGATAGTCCCGTCTCAAGAGCAAGGACGTGTTCTGTCAGATCCTCAAAACATTCTTCCATCGAATCAAAGCCGGATTTGGATCCCAAGACCGAGAACCAGGGGGTCCAAATATGGGCCGGCACAGCGAAAGACAATTCCGAAACTTCCAGAGCCATTTCGAGTAAGTCCCGAGAATCCAACCCAAGTATTGGTCTGCCGTCAGAATTCAGATTTCCTCTGGCTCCGAGATTTTGACAGAATCTGTCCATTGTATTCAGATCAGGCATAAAGATAAGATTGTGGATCTTTCTGACCTTACCATTTTTTTTATAAATGGAGCTGATTTCGACATTTAAGATGAAACGAACATCCCCGGGCCTGAAATCAATAGAATCAATCAGGGGTATTGGAATTGAACCCGCCTTTAACGCGAACAGTCCGGGTTCACGCTCTTCGAGATTGTCGTGTAACTCTCTGCGCCACTCGGGATGGGTGAAATCTCCAGTAGCCACGACCTGGATGCCTTTTAACGCAGCCCACTGCGACAGGCCCCTCAGGTCGCAATCTTTGGAGGTTGCGCGCGAATATTTTGAATGCACGTGAAGATCAGAGAAATATATCATGGATGTTCCTTAGTTTTTTCAGCACGTTACCAGCATAGCGCCTCTGTCTGTAAAATTCCTGTTAAAAATCAATGCTATAACAATATGGGTCAAATTATCTTGACTTTTTTGGATCAGAATTCTAAAAATTATTGTTATCTCTGGAGTCGGACACAAAACTATTTCTAGAAAATTCGCCTGTTTTTTGATCCGAAGGAAACTGTCGATCTTTTCGATCCAAACGCGTTTCCATTACATGGTTAATTGGAATCCCGAAAAAAGGCTCGACTAGTGTTGTTTCAGGAAAGGCTTTTGTCAAGTTCCTTATGTTGTTTAGGGGCCGAAAAAGCTTTCTACGTTTGAACCGGGAAACACAATCTAGTTTATTGGTGAATCCGGTGTGATTGTTCAAGAAGGTATTTCAGGAACTGTTGTTCGTCATGAGGAAGAGGAGATTGCAATAATGAACAAGTCTGATCTCGTAAAGGCTTTAGCGAAAGAGACGGATCTCCCGATGAGGAAATCCGAAGAAATTGTGGACATGGTTTTTAACACCATGTCAGACGCCTTGGAACGTGGTGACAGAATCGAGATTAGAGGATTCGGCTCATTTGTTGTCAAGGAATATAAGGGATACACGGGAAGAAATCCGAAGACCGGCGAGCAGATTGTGGTTCAGAACAAGAGCCTACCATTCTTTAAGGCCGGCAAGGAACTCAAGGAAAATATCAACAAGTGATATTATTGGTAAAAAGCTTGTAACTCTGATAATAGGGGGAAAGGGGCCAACGACGCAGCAAGAAGGTTCCTTTTGAAATTGACCAGGAAAATCTTGAGACAACGTGAGTCTATTTGCATCAGCCCATTCCAGATACTCACGCTATTGTTTATAATCTTTACACTCATAATTGGAGTTACTGAATCTTCAGCCTGGATAACCGAAACGGAACAGGTCCTGGGGGGTATGTGCTTCCGCCCAATCTGGTCAAGGACGGGATTTCCTTTGCCAACAGCCGAATTCCAATAGAACGGCCGGGAGTTCACGAGCGGATCATAGACCAACTCAATTATCTTCTAATGGACAGGCGAGCTTCGTTAGGGGAATGGTTTAATCGGTTTGTCCTTTATGGGCCCACACTTGTCGAGGGTCTCAAGAAGAACAACGTGCCATTCGATTTTGTCTACCTGTCCATGCTTCTCAGTGAGTTGGATCCAGACCATAAGACCAGATCAGGCGGACTTGGCTGGTGGGCTCTTGGACCTTCCAGGGACAGTTCTGCTAAAGATAATGTTCCCTGGTTATCGACCCCTTACTGGGACGATCGACGTGATCCCGAGGTATCTACTCAGATTGCGTCTCAAATGTTCCAGAAACCTACATAACAAGAACCCAAAGCTCGATTGGCTGCTACTGATCGCAGGCTTCATCGACGGGAACGACAAGCTGGAGCCAATCCTCAAAAAATCTCCCGGGTTTGGTTTTTGGGATATAGTTACTCCTCCCTCCTCGGATTCCCTGATCCCCAGGCTGGTCGCCCTCAAAATTATCCATCGTTACAAAAGTTTCTACTGTGTCACGGTTACACAAGACAAACCCCTGGCTTTTGACAATCTGGGTCGAGTGAAGTTGGTCAAAGATTTTCCTTTGAGTAACCTAGCCAAATGGACTGGCCGAATTCCAAGGGACATATGGGGATTAAACCCCGGGGTAGACATAATGAGCGGTCTGTTGCCCAAAGCAGACAAACGAGCGCCCGATGGATTTCCCCTGAGGGTTCCATCAGGGACCGGCCCTAAAATAAAGAATCTGCTTGAGTCTGAGGGGTATCTGCTCAAGTAGCTTTACTTTTACACAATACAAATTATTCCCGGAGTTTCGATATGTCTCCGATTGGCAGGCCCAATTCTCTAGCCAACAAAACTCTCCTCAACAGGCGACGAGAGCTTAACATTGGAAAATCATGAATAATTTCAATCTCAAGACATGGAATTTCGGCGCGCATGTTTGCTTTCACAAATTTCACGATTTCGTCCAAAAAATCCGGAGATGGCAAGTGAGAATTCTTCAATTTCAAAAACGCTTTGAAACATGGTTCAGAGCCGAAAGACTTCTTCGAAATTACGCCGGCTTCCCGGATTTCAGGATGTCGTAACAGAGTTCGCTCTATTTCAGGAGCGCCCGTCAGCAACTGGCCTATCTTCGTGAGATGGTCTACCCGACCGAAATAATAGTAATAGCCATCTTCGTCCTTTAGAGCGAGGTCGCCCGTCAAGAACCATCCGTCACGGTATCGGCCACAAGCGTCAAAGCTATCCGGGGCCATATCCAGGGCAAGGCTAGGGAAATCAGGCTTTAAAGCTAGCTGCCCCAAAGTCAACATTGAAAGTGTCTCGCCCTGATCGTCCAGAATTGCTACATGGACTCCTGGAACAGGCTTACCAATGGACCCGATTTTGATCTGTTCCGAAGGAAAATTAGCGAGACAAATCATGCCCGCTTCATCCATCATCCAAACTTCATGAGGATATCTGTTGAATTTTTCCCTTACCCATTGAAACAGCTCCGCGGTCAAAGGCTCACCCGCCGTCAGAACATGTTTCAGACCGGAAAAATCATAGCCTTTCAACAAATCTTCGCCGCCCGATTTCAAACTCTTCAGTTTCAGGCTGTCCGTGAACCATACAGATACACCCAATCGTTCCAGGGTCCAGTACCAGGTAGCATGCGGCGAATGAATCACCCTGAATCACAGTGGCGCACCCGCACAGCAACGGCGCAAAAATTCCATAAATGACACTCGCCACTGCGCCGGAGTCCGCGTCAGTCCACAACACACTGTCGGGGCGAAGATCAAGAGCGAATTTCCCGGTAACATACGCGCCGAGCATGTCCCTGTGGGCATGAGTTACCTGTCGAAGCTCGCTACAGGAATCCCACACAAGGGTGTGATACAGAGGCTCGTCTATAGGAAGGCTTTGATTGTCAAATGTCGGGGACATATCCGACAAAACATTTCGCACGTATATTCCTGAGCATTTTGATTCGATGTCCGGTTCGCCTGCGACAAACACTGTTTCCACCCCAACCAGATCCTCGATCCAAGAAGCGGTCCTCCAGATCGACGTGTATCAGGATGCCCTTTGGTCTCAGGAGACTGACTGCGGAATGCAGTCCCTCGATAGCGATATTGGAACCGAGATTACAAAATCCCGCCCCCAGGCGCGCACAGGCCAGAGCCGCAAGGTGCGCTTCTGTGCAAGGCTTGGAACATATTAGAAGAGTGTCTCCACGTTGGAATCCTTCATGAACAAGAAGATTGGCCATTCGCGATGACTCAACCTTCAACTCGGCGTATGATAGGCGCTGAACTTCGCCTGCATGTTCGAATATTAGGGCTGTTCTATCCGCAGAACTGGGATCAGCAGCCCATCGGTCGACTGATTCCGAGACAATGTTTGAAAAGCCTGAGTCATAGCCTGGAAATAAATCTTCAGCATAGGACCAGGAAAAGCCCCTATAGACCTCGAAGTAAGACTTCAGGTTAGCTTGCGGATTTTCAGGCCTTAGCCTTGTCTTGATCATTTTCTTACTAAATAGCTTCCTGGAAGTGACAATGTTCAAAAGAGTTAACAAGGTTGCGCCGCCAGATTCCCGGCGTTCAAAAGACCACACCGGACCCGTTTCATCATTATATATTCGTGAAAGTTCGATTTACGTCAACAAGGCAAATCGACACAAAACACTAATAGATCCATACTCGATGTTTTCGGTGAGTTTGCCGTAGCTTCTGCAGCATTTCTTCCGCTCTTCTCGTTGATCGAACAGGTATCCTGTCCCGTCTTCCTCTAAACGCCAGCATATCAAGAACTTCCCTGATTGAAGCCGCCAGGGCTCTACTATCGTAACCACCCTCAAGAGAAAACAATAATGGAGCGCCATTGCCGGCGTCTGACATTTGAAGAATAATTTGTGTCAGGTCGCGATAGGCCTTTTCCGTCAATCTTGTCCTTCCCAAAGGATCTCTTTCATGAGCGTCAAAGCCGGCAGCCACCATTATAAATTGAGGTTTGAACTTCCTGACAATAGGGTTTAGAGCGTTCCGGTAAACATGAACTATATCGTCATCACCAAGTTCTTTTGGAACAGGCACGTTTACGGTGTAACCTGCGCCTGAATCAGCGCCGGTTTCGTCCCAATCTCCCGTATTTGGGTACCATCCCATGTAGTGCGTAGAGAAATACAGCACTTTACGATCATTGTAGAACAGTTCCTGTAGAGCGTTTCCATGGTGGATGTCCCAATCAATGATGAGTATCCGATCCAACCCGTACCGTTCAATCGCGTATTTTGCAGCGATTCCCAGATTGTTAAATACGCAGAAACCTCCGGCCCTGTCATGCAACGCATGATGCCCAGGGGGCCTGACCAAGGAAAAACACACTCGCAATTCTTCCGCCATGAGCGCGTCCACGGCTGTCACGCAAGCTCCGGCGGCCAACCACGCCGCCAGATATGACTTGGCGCTTACAAACGTATCGGAGGACAGCGGCGTGAAATCTTTTTCCGCTGTGCTCATTATCAGGTCAATGTAGGAAGGAGAGTGAGCTAGTTGGAGCTGTTCAAGTGTGGCAAGTCTGGGTTCTATCTCAACCACACGATCCGTAAACTCCTTATCCAGCATTCTATAGACACTTCGCAAACGACTAGGACTCTCTGGATGCACAAGTCCAGGCTTATGATCCAAATATCTTGCGTCACGAATTACACCGACTTTTTGAGCCAATGGGCCTGAGCCTCTGTATGGAGAAGAATAAATGATCCCTTTATAAAATTTAGCGCTATTTCTGAGAATTTGGCAAGTGTTTTCCCTTTGAAAGAGGACCATTTGGGCCTATCCGACTGTCACCCGGGAAAGGCGGATAGGCCCGCAGGCGCCCTTACTAACACGAAAGCAAATTAGATCGTAACTCGGTCACGAACCAGTTGACCCACAATAGTGGGATCAGCAAGCGTGGTGGTGTCACCAAGCTCCTCGACGCTGCCAGCCGCTATCTTCTTAAGCAGACGCCGCATAATTTTCCCGCTTCTGGTCTTTGGCAAACCATCGGCCCATTGTATGGCGTCCGGTGACGCGATGGGTCCGATCTGAGTTCGCACGAGTTTTATCAGTTCTTTTTTCAACTCGTCGTTCTTTTCTACACCCGTATTTACAGTAACAAACGCATAGATTCCCTGACCCTTGATATCATGCGGAAAGCCAACGACAGCGGCCTCGGCGACCTTCGGATGAAGAACCAGAGCCGACTCCACCTCTGCAGTCCCGAGCCTGTGGCCCGATACGTTCAGCACGTCATCTATACGACCTGTAATCCAGTAGAATCCATCCTCGTCTTTTTTCGCTCCGTCACCCGTGAAATACAGACCCGGCATACGGCTAAAGTAAGTATCTATGAAGCGGTCATGGTCACCATAGACTGTTCGAGCCATGCCTGGCCAAGGTCTTTTGATGAACAGAGCCCCCTCCTGATTTGGAACCTTGACCTCTTCTCCGGTCTCCGGATCCAGAATCACCGGTTCTACCCCAAAGAATGGGAACGAACAGGACCCTGGCTTGATCGGGCCAACGCCAGGCAGAGGGGTCATCATGTGACCACCGGTTTCGGTCTGCCACCAGGTATCTACAATCGGGCACCAATCACGACCGACGTTATGGAAGTACCATCTCCAGGCCTCCGGGTTGATCGGTTCACCTACGGTCCCGAGGAGTTTCAATGAAGAAACGTCATGTTTTTTAACGTGAGACTCTCCCTCTTTGGCGAGCGAACGAATTACCGTAGGAGCCGTATAAAACTTATCTACCTTTCTCTTCGCCACGATTTCCCAGTAACGGTCAAAGCCGGGATAAGTCGGGATGCCTTCAAACATCACACTGGTATACCCATCAATTAACGGTCCATAAACAATGTAGGTGTGACCGGTAATCCAGCCGATGTCCGCCGTGCACCAAAATGTCTCGTTTGGTTTAATATCAAAGGTAAGTTTGCACGTCATTGCGGCATAAAGCAGATAGCCGGCGTGCGTGTGGAGAACACCTTTCGGTTTACCCGTGCTTCCGCTTGTGTAAAGGATAAACAGAGGGTCTTCAGCGTCCATGGATTCAGGTTTGACGTATGAGGGTAGCCCAGGGGCGGAAATCGCTTCATGCCACCAGACTTCCTTCTTTGGGTCCAGTTTGAGATCCAGACCACATCTATTAAAGACTATAACCTTCTCTATGCCGGGACATTGCAATAGGGCTTCATCAACAGTTTTTTTCAACTGAAGGACTTTTCCCCCACGAAATCCGCCATCACATGTGACAACAACTTTCGCGCCGCAGTCATGGATACGACTGGCTATTGATTCTGCGCTGAATCCTCCGAAGATGACACAATGTACAGCCCCTATCCTTGCGCAGGCCAGCATGGCTACGGACAACTCTACAATCATGGGGAGATAAATGATAACTCGATCGCCCTTTTTTACCCCATTAGCGAGGAGAGCGGCGGCAAATTTGTTTACGTCCTTGTACAGGTCAAGGTACGTAACAGTTCTTGATTCCGCCGGATTATCTCCTTCCCAGTAATAGGCTACCCTGTTTTTCAGCGCATCGACATGCCGGTCCAATGCGTTATAACAAGCGTTGAGCTTCCCACCTGCAAACCATTCGATGTTCGCTTTGTGGAAATCGTAATTGAGGACAGAATCCCACTCTTTGTCCCAGGTGAGATATTCCCTCGCCTGCTCGGCCCAAAAGTTGTCCACGTCGTCAAGTGACCTTCTGTACATGTCATTGTACTGATCCATCCCCTTAACGTAGGCCACCTCTTTGTACCCCTCAAGATGGACGTCATACCACTTTGGGGCGTTCTCCATGATCAAATCCTCCTTTTTCAGGTTAATCCTAGGTAGAGACTAGACAAACTTATTCCCCGTAATTCCCCTAAGGTTATCGCTTTCCCCCTTTCGTTAAATTTATAAAGAGCTTTTCTGGATCGCTACCTACCAAGCCACATATACAAAACTATGGCCAAAGGCCAAGAAACATTAACTATTCGCAGCTAAGAAAGATATGCCTGAAGCGCCGATAACCGTTAACCAAGCTGACGGCTACCGGAGGACCTGATTTTCCCCGAGCCACCTGGAACTACTCAGCGAACCTTATTGTCACGAAACCCTATTTCGGTCACGTATCTTATACGGACGGGATTGATGATTTGTCTGAAGTTGATATATATATTCTCTTGTTACAATGGGTAGGCCGGTATTGTCAAGCATGTTAAGCCCCATTAGACCCTGAGTGACATGCGTCATAGCGATTTCAAACACTTAACAGACCAAGTAGACCATATGATCGAAAATTTGCCAGGATATTCGGTACCACCTAAAATAGCTGTCCAGTTCCTCGAGAGGTTCTCCCCGTTCAAGGAACTTGACTCAATTTCCATCGAACAACTGGCCAAAGAAGTTGAGGTTGAATTCTACCCCAAGGGGGCGCTGCTTTTCAGACAGCATTTGACTGAAGTCACACATTTTCATGTCATCCACAAGGGAAGCGTGCAGGTTTTTGTTCGTAGCGAAAGTGAGAATCTTTCATTGAAAAATTTGGAAGGTGAAGGGGAAACCCTTGGCGCCTCCTGGCTAATTTCAGATGAAAAACCGGATGTGACAGTAGAAGCTCTAGAAGACACTTTTTGCTTCCTGATTCCCAAAGCGATCTTTCTAAAGTTCCTTTCAGAACAACCGTCTTTCGAACTTTTTTTTCGTGATGAATTTCAGCGCGATCGAATTTCACAGGCCTATTCTGAGACACGGATTGAAGGCATGCGCTCCATAGGCATGAAGCGTTACGATTATTTCACCACTAGGGTTTCAGATATAATTCGTCCCAATTTTCATTTTGTAAATTCTAGTTCCACAATTCAGGAAGCCGCTCGAACCATGGCCAAGCTAAGGATAGGATCTTTGTTGGTCAGAGATAGTTCTACGAATATTCTTGGAATTATTACCAAAAAGGACTTGCGTACCAAAGTGGTGGCGGTGGGGCTTGATTATAACCATCCCGTATCTGAGATCATGTCGGCTCCGGTTCTGACAATTCCTGTTCAGGCCAGGTTATTTGAAGCCACCTTGCGAATGGTCAGAAAACAGATCAGTCATCTCCCGGCTGTAAAGGCCTCACAAGTGGTGGGAATCATCACGACTCACGACATTATGGTTCATCAGGCGGCTTCCCCCGTCATCCTTTTCAGGGAAATAAAATCCAGGCAAACTGCGGATTCCATGAACGAATTATCACGCAAGATTCCGGGAGTTGTTCGAAATCTGATTGAAGAAGGAGCAAGAGCCTACCATTGTACAAACATTATCAGCCTGTTTCACGACCGGATATTTGTCAGGGCTCTGAAGTTGTTTTCTGAGTCTCCTCGTTCGGTTCGGCCATTTTTCTTATTGCTGGGAAAGGCTGCCAGGATGGAACAGACGCTGCTTCCAACCTACGATTATGCGGTTATTTATCAAAACGGAATTGAGCAAAGTGACAAGAAGACATCAGATCATCTTCTTGAAAAAAGAACCTTGCAACTTAATAACTTCTTTGAGAGTTGTTTTGGGGACAACCTGATTTTAAAAACCTCAGGGGCAAATCCTAGGTGGCGCAAACCCCTGGGAGTTTGGTCTACTTATATGGAGGAGTGGATATCAAATCCAATTCCTCCAGAAATAGCCGTCGCAAAAAAGTTTCTTGATATGCGCGCGGTTACGGGAGAAAACGCGACGACGCTATTATTGAAGCGTTTGTTTTTTAAAAGAATTTCATCGAGCAGGAGTTTCATGAAAAGTCTCGCTGAGGATTTCTTAAACGTAAAACCTCCCGTGTCCTTTTTGGGAAAGGCTATTGTGGAAGAAAACGGGGCGCAAACCCCGGGCCTTGATTTGGAAAATCCGCGTCGGCAATCCTTTCTCGGATTTCGCGAGACTGATGTGCTTCAAAATCGCCGTTGAGTCAATCAACACTTTAGACCGATTCAAGGCGCTGTATGAGTCGGGAGCTATAAGTCACAGCATTTATTCCGAGGCTACAGAATTTTACGAATTTCAAACTCAGCTTGTGTTGATAAATCAGTTGAAAGATATGGACGCTGACGTCACTCCTTCATATATTGTTGATCCATCAAGTCTGTCTGAACTGGAAAAGAGAACGCTAAAAGAAACTTTTTCTCTGCTTTCGCGGCTCCAGGCTATAGTTAAAAGAAAATTTCCCTGAAACGGCTGTACGAATCCTTGGTTTGAACCGAATTTAATTTTTGAAAGGGACGATTCATGCCGCAAAAAAACGATTCGCACAAGGCAGATCCGGAAGCGGTTCTGGAATTTCTCAAAGTTGTTAGGCCATTCAATGAGCTGGAAGAAGAAATTCTTCAGAGAATATCCAGAAGAATGCGCCAGGATTTTTTTGAAGTCGGCTCTCTCATATTGGAACAAAACGTATCCGAACTCACAAGCCTCTTTCTAATCCAGAAAGGGGCCGTGAAGATAAGTCTGATTGATTCCGACAATCAATCAATTCTCCAGGACATCAGGGGTGAGGGCGGTCATTTCGGGGCCTTGTCCATTATCCGGGGAGTCAGATCTCTTTTCACCGTCGAAGCAATCGAGGACACATTCTGCTATCTACTGGAAAAGGAGATGTTTCTCGACCTTCTCAAGAAAAGTCCGTCGTTTGCGGGACATTTGTGGGAAAAGTTCTCCAGTGGTTTGGTGGACAGCGCTTATGAAGCATTGCGAAGCCATCAGCTTGAACCAAGATCAGAGGAAGGACTAAGGCTTTTTTCTTCTACGGTAAAGGACATAATAAATCGCCCACTCGAAGTGGTGTCAGGTTCTGATACCATTCGGTCTCGCTGCGACGCGCATGACGGAACGAGGAGTGGGCTCTGTTTTGGTCTCCGACGATAAAAACGAAATTGTAGGCATCGTAACGGACAATGATCTTAGATCAAAGGTAGTTTCCAATGGTTTAAGTTCCGAAGCGCCAGTTTTCCAGGCCATGTCGTCCCCTGTAAAATCCATACCTGCTGATACTCTATGCTTTGACGCCCTGATAATGATGATGAATATGGAAACACATCACCTTGCAGTCACCGATGGAAACCAGATCGTTGGTGTGGTGTCCTCACATGACATCATGGTGGATCAGGGAGTGTCCCCAATATCGCTTTATAGGGAAATAGTCTCCCAAAACGAGATCAGGGGTCTTTATCCCCTGTCAGAAGCAACTCCCCTGATAGTTAGAAAACTCATAACAGAGGGAGCCAAAGCCAATGATGTGGCAAAAATGATCACGGCTCTCAATGACCACATAGTGAATAGAGCGCTCGTCCTTCTGGAGGCTGAACTTGGTCCTCCTCCATACCCGTACTGCTGGATGCTTATGGGGAGCGAGGGTAGACAGGAACAAACTTTTAAGACAGATCAGGACAACGCTCTCATATACGAGACCCCACCGGAAGATTGGGACCATGTAAAAGAAGGAAAATTGTATTTCAGGCGCTTCGGCAATCTCGCAATACAGCATCTTGAAGCCTGTGGCTACCCATTGTGCAAAGGTGAGATAATGGCTTCCAACCCTAAATGGCGAAAGCCATTCTCTGTCTGGAGGAACTATTTTGACAGGTGGATGAGCGCGCCAGAACCTCAGGCTGTTTTGCACGCGACGATATTCTTTGATTTCAGGTCGGGTCATGGAAAGGCTGCTCTGCCCGAGAAGCTGAGAGATTATATCGTCATTCAGGCTCCTAACCGGGGTCTATTCCTGATGCATCTAGCCAGGGATTGCATGTCTACCCAAACCCCGTTGTCAATTTTTAGGAACTTTCTTGTTGAGAAAGACGGTGAGCACAAAGATCGGCTTGACATAAAAACCCGCGGCTTGACCCCTTTTGTAGACTTTGCGCGTATTATGGCTTTGCGCCACGGTCTGAGAGAAACTAACACCCTGGAAAGATTGACGGTCCTCGGGGAAGGTGGCCTTATCCCAGGTGAATTGTACGCGGAAGCCAGGGAAGCCTATGAGTTTCAAACACAGATCCGTTTGGTGCACCAGCTCCGTATGCTCGAATCTGGCCAACAACCGGACAACTATATCGATCCCTCGGAGTTGACAGACGTAGAGAAACAAACCTTAAAGGAAGCTTTCGGAGCAATCGGCAGGATGCAGGGATATGTAAAAACTGAGTTCAGAGTCCTGGAATAATTTTTCAAGAAAATCATTGACCTTGATGATGAGGATGTAAAATGTTCTGTCCCTGATCCGCTTTCCTAGGCCAGGAGCGATTGTTGGGAACCACAATTTGAACCAGTGGCTAAAATGGCTTGGACTGTTTAGGCACGAGACCCTCAAAAATAATCGTCAGTTCTTTTTTGATTTCAGCCGAAACCAGCCGATTGAGAATTACGACTTTGTAGTTTTTGACACTGAACTGACGGGACTAAAACCTCGTTCGGATGAAATTGTCTCGATTGGAGCGGTAAAAGTCCAGAATTTAAGGGTTGCAATCGGCAAGAATTTCGTTTGTTACGCGAAACCGAGCAAACTTCTGCCCAAAGACAGCACATTAATTCACAGAATTACTCCCAGCCAAATAGATGGAGCGGGGTCGCTTCAGGAGTCTTTACCCGACTTTGTTGATTTTCTTTATGGAACTGTAGTCGTTGGGCATTTTGTAAACATTGATATTAGTTTCCTGAATCGAGCTACCAGAGCAGCGTTAGGGGGAGTAATAAAAAATCCTTTGATTGACACTATGAAAATGGCCCGGTTTTATGAGGACTTTAGGCGGCGCAATTATTATGAGGCTCCAACATCCGGTTTCTCCTTCAATCTAAACCAGTTGGCAAAAAAATACGGTTTGCCGCTCTTTGAAAAGCATGACGCTTTGGAAGACGCTATGCAAACCGCTTATCTCTTCATCTTTCTAGTGAAAAGACTCAAAGGTATGGGTATTTCAACCCTTAGAGATTTATTAGAGGCTCAAGACAGAACCGGATTCTCTTCTGATCAAGACGCCTATAGCGCATAACCTATTCCTTTCAGCGCTGATCCTATTTCATCGAGCGTAGCCGGATCATCAATTGTAGATGGGACGGAGTAGGGCTCACTGTCCGCTATCTTCCTCATTGTTCCGCGCAGAACTTTGCCGGAACGGGTCTTCGGGAGACGATCCACAACTACCGCCTTCTTGAATGAGGCCACGGCTCCAATGTCCTTCCTGACCATCTGAACGACTTCTTCAATGATCTGATCTTTGGGTTTCGTTACCCCTGCCTTGAGCACTACAAGTCCGACAGGAACCTGGCCTTTCAGGTTATCGGCCACTCCTACAACCGCACATTCCGCCACATCCGGGTGACTGGCAAGGACCTCCTCCATTCCACCCGTTGAGAGTCTGTGACCAGCTACATTTATGACATCATCGATTCGGCCCATCACGAACACGTATCCGTCCTCATCAATATAACCCCCATCGCCGGTCAGATAGTAGCCAGGGAATGGGTTCATATATGATTCGACAAAACGTTTGTCATCATTCCAAAGTGTGGGCAGATTAGCAGGCGGTAACGGAAGTCTTACCGTGATTACCCCGTTTTGATTCGGCCCCAATTCTTCAGCGGTGGCTGGATCAAGAATTTTTATATTGTATCCCGGCATGGGCATTGTAGCCGAACCGGCTTTTGTCGGGAACAACTCGAGACCCTTGAAATTTCCGGCAATGGCCCACGCGGTTTCCGTCTGCCACCAATGATCGATTACAGGACGGGACAGCAGATCCGTAGCCCAGAAATATGTGTCCGGATCAAGGCGTTCTCCAGCAAGAAAAAGAGTCTCAAATTTGGAGAGATCATGTTGTTTTAGAAATGCGCCCTTGGGGTCTTCTCTTTTTATAGCTCTAATTGCGGTAGGAGCTGTAAACAGAGCCTTTACCTTGTGCTGGGAAATCACTCTCCAAAAAGCTCCAGGATCAGGTGTTCCAACAGGTTTCCCTTCATAAAGTATAGTTGTAGCGCCCATAAACAGTGGGGCATAGACGATGTATGAATGTCCTACAACCCAGCCCACGTCCGACGCGGCCCAGTAAACTTCGCCCGGACTAATATTGTAAATGTGCTTCATGCTCCACATCAAGGCTACTGCGTGTCCACCATTGTCCCTCACAACGCCCTTTGGTTTCCCAGTGGTGCCTGATGTGTACAAAATATATAGGGGGTCGGTCGCTTCAACGGACACACAACCAACAGGCTGAGCCGACGCCTCTTTTTCGCTCCAGTCAAAATCTCTCGCCGGCTTGAGGTCCGCTGGAGCCATCGGTCTTTGATAGATCACACATTTGGTCGGCTTATGCAGCGCGATTTCAATGGCCTCATCCAACAGTGGCTTGTATGGGATGACTCTCTTGACCTCAATGCCACAGGACGCTGACAGTATTACATCAGGTTTTGCGTCATCTATGCGGACCGCAAGCTCCTTGGGAGCAAACCCCCCAAACACGACTGAATGCACTGCGCCGATACGCGCGCAGGCGAGCATGGAAATTACCGCCTCGGGGATCATCGGCATGTAAATCAGAACAGTGTCCCCCTTTTTGACCCCCAAATCGACCAGCATGCCTGCGACTTTAGCTACGCGGCTCTGTAGTTCCCCATATGAAATCTTCTGCAGTGTATCAGTGACAGGGCTGTCGTAGATTATGGCGTCCTGATCAGCCCTACCGCGTTGAACATGGCGATCAACAGCGTTAAAACACGTGTTCAAAGCGCCGCCTTTGAACCATCGGTAGAAGGGAGGATTTGAACGGTCCAGAACAATGTCCCATTTCCTGTCCCAGTCGATGGCTTCGGCCGCTGTTCCCCAGAAGGTTTCAGGACTTTCCAGAGATTCCTTGTAAGCTTCCGCATAGGTCATAGTGTACCCCCGAGACGCATTTATAGATTTCAAATCCTTTCGGATTTTGTAAATCACGCTGTAACTTCGAGAAGCTGTCCCCCGCGTCTAAATGGTTTGAAAGAACCGGCTTATGAGTAAAAATCAAAATCAGGATTCTTAACGATCCAAGCCATACTATGTATAACGCCGTGTTGGCGAATCAAGCCGCTGTGCGATGAGGATTCAATGATTACGTTTTTTGTTTGATTAGCGCAAGTCTTTTTTGGAAATTCTTTTGAGACTCGTTCTTCTATCTATATGATGTCTGTAACCACTCAAAATAATGGGAAATTAATCGGACTCAAAAATTTGAGTTGACAGAGAGCCTAGAACCAAATTAACTTATGTCGCACTGACATCCTCACACGTCAGTTTCAAAATATAACCTAGCCGTTTGACAACTTGTTTGACCTCGACTGATTTTGACCGGGCATTTCCTGTTTCGCGTCGCCGAAACAAGACTTAATGAAGTTCGGTTAATCATAGACAACTGGTTCCTGTTTTTAGGCTGCAACCCTTTAACCACCGCTTTGCCCTAGGAGCCGCTCAAGTGTGTCGACGACCGCCAATTGATCACGCCATTTGGGATCTATTTTGCGCTACGGGTCGCAGAATATGTCTATTTGTTTTGCAATTGATCCAGTCAATTAATTGTTACTTAATTTCAGTAGCTTCAGAACTCAGCCGTTATCGTATTAAAACGCGTGAAACTAAATTTTCGTCCATTTTAACGTCAAAGGTTCGAGATTTATTCTCGGCCGTTCCTACAAGGAGGCCCGGGGGGGTGTTATCCGGAACCAAATCGACTATTCATGTCGTTAGTCTTGAATTCCTTCCTTTTTTGTCACTCTTCAGATCACCAGTGTCCATAATCCCAGATAAGTACAGGCAGCGTTTCTTATCGTACTCAGTAAATGTCAATGAGGCCCTGAAGGCTGCTCGCCCTTTAAGGCCCCACAGAAAAAATGGTTTTGGAAAACTTCCTATCAGTCTTCTTGATAGAAATCACTTTTTGGTGCTGGTCAATGGGAGATCTCCACCGTAGGACGCAACAGCGGGCAAATACCTCTTTCATTGTTTTATCGTTTATTATTGGCTCTTCAGGACACAAACAACTTAGCTCTTTTTAAATTAATTGGCTCAATGGCGTCTTCATTTACTGGACGAGTTCTATCCCGCTAATCACGAAGACACCGCTGGCTGTTTTTGACGAACGTCTGGCTAAAAGGGAAGTCTGAGGCTTCTCTGTCCTTTAATTCTTAGACAAGAGGAAGGAGAATTGTACCGTGGCACAGCAACAAACAGATTGGGCGGCAATTGCGAGGAACCCCAAGTTCATCGAATTGCACAGAAGAAAATCAGCGTTTCTTTTTGGGTGGTGGATTGTTTCAACGATTTACTATTTTCTGCTCCCTATTGGAGCAGGCTCAGCTCCAGGCCTTTGGAGCTACAAAGTAATTGGGCATATTAATTTCGGTTATCTGTTTGCTCTCTCTCAGTTCTTTGTGTCCTGGGCGATCGCTCTTTATTACTCCGCTTGGGCGAATAATGTTTCGGACAGGCTAACCAACGAACTTCTTGATGAAATGAAATTGCGATAAGGAGGAGAGGCGAAATGAAAAAATTCCTGGTTATAATGTTGGTCGCCCTCTCCCTGGGCGTCGCAATCAATGCTGTTTTACCCGATTTAAGTATGGCAGGCTCCGAGAGCGCCATCGCTTCAGCGATAACCGCTCAGGCGCCTGCCGCGGCGGCCCCTACCAAAGTTCAGGCACACCGCGGCCTAACTATTACGTTGTTTGTAATAATCATAGTCATAACTTTGGGAATAGTTGTATGGGCGGCTAAACGAACAAAAACGACCGCCGACTTCTATGCCGCTCGTGGCGCCATCACTGGACTCCAGAATGGATGGGCGATAGCGGGCGATTACATGTCAGCGGCGTCATTCCTGGGTATAGCGGGTCTCATTTGTCTTTACGGGTATGACGGGTTCATGTATTCGGTCGGCTGGTTGGTGGCCTATGTCACCGTCTTGCTGATAGTCGCGGAGCCTTGTCGCAACGCCGGCAAGTTCACCATGGGCGACGTGTTGTCTTTCCGAGCAAACCCAAAACCGGTAAGGGCCGCCGCGGCCGCATCAACGGTTATTGTTTCGGTGTTTTATCTCCTGGCCCAAATGGTCGGCGCCGGCAAGCTCATTGAATTGCTCATAGGAATTCCATTTAGGATAGCGATTGTCGGGGTAGGCGCGTTGATGATCTTTTATGTGGTTTTTGGCGGCATGATCGCCACTACTTGGGTTCAGATCATAAAAGCCGGCCTTTTGATGTGCGGAGCGATCGTTATATGTATCCTTGTCGCCGCAAGGTCTGGCTTCAATCCGGTCCAGTTTTTCGCAGACATAGCCACCAACACTCAAATTCAAAACTGGACACAAATACATCTATTGAAAGAGGCGATTCCAAAAGCTGGTTTCGATTATGGTCAGCGGTTCCTTGAACCGGGCCTACTCCTTAAGGATGTTTGGGACCAGATATCACTGGGTATGGCCCTTGTGCTAGGGACAGCGGGGATGCCTCACATCCTTATGCGCTTTTTCACGGTGCCCACAGCCCAGGCGGCCAGGAAATCGGTTATATGGGCAATGTTTATCATTGGAACATTCTATATTTTGACCACCCTCTTGGGTTTCGGCTCAGCTATCTACGTTAGCCCGCAAGTAAGTTTCGCGGTTGACAGTGGTGGAAACATGTCCAACCTGCTGCTTGCCCAGATGCTGGGTAATGAAATAGCGCCGCTTGTAGGAGACTTCTTGCTGGCGTTCCTGTGCGCTGTCGCATTCGCGACCATCCTCGCTGTTGTGTCCGGTCTGGTGCTTGCGGCTTCAGCGGCCATCTCCCATGATATTTGGGTCAACATTGTTAGAGGCGGTCACGCTGACCAGCACGAACAGGTGAAAGCAGCCCGAATTGCATCTGTGACTTTCGGCGCGATAGCTATCGTTCTTGCAATAGCGTCTGAAGGCCAAAACGTTGCGCACCTTGTCGCTCTGGCTTTTGCAGTGGCATCATCCGGCAACCTTCCTACCGTTGTGCTTTCCCTATTCTGGCGCAAGTTTAACACGGCAGGCATCGTGGCTGGTCTCATTATAGGGACAGTTGCTGCCGTGGCCTTGGTGCTTGTTTCTCCCAACATGCAGTATCCTAAAATCATTGCGGCTGGCGCTCAAAAGATATCTGTAGCCCTGGAAAAGAAACAGGCGGAGGGAGCGGTCCTTACCGACGCACAAAAAACTGAGCTTGCCAAAGCCAAGATGACTTACGAAAGCAACAAAGATGGAACATCACTGGTTGGACTGGATAAGCCCTGGTTCCCGCTTAAGAACCCCGGCATCGTTTCGATTCCAATCGGTTTCCTCTCCGCTATCATTTTCGCCCTTCTATTCAGGAGCAAGAGAGAGGAAGACGCGTTCGACGAGCTGTACGTGAGGCAAAACACCGGTATTGGAGTGGCTGACGTTTTGAAGCACTAACTTGATTTCATCAGCCTCGAGGAGTTATCGGAGGCTGATGATTCTTCAAAGAACTTGCATGCGGGCTCCAACTTTCAGAAATACAATAGATGGCGCCTGCCAAAACAAAAGACGAGACAAGGTCACTCTTTCCCTCTCTTATTTGTTGCCGCGATTTCCACCAATTATCTCAAACGTTCCAATTGCAAACTTTTTTAGCGAAACTTGAGCGGACTACGTTTAATGCGAGTCGGGTATGGGAAGACTGCAGGTAGTGTAAGGTTTATCTGACAATTAATTTCCGAATAAATTATCCGAGCGTGGACATAATCGAACTGGAAATAGGTAAATAGATCTAGACTTCGAGGACTTAGATATCACAGAAATGTTATCACATGGGTGTATTGGTAATATGACACTATTTCATTATATGACTTGTCTGCTAGATCGATACATGGTACATAACCTAGAGAATAATCATAAGCCCGTTTCGTGAAAACCGGAAAATTAAAACAAATTGCCGGAGATCGACCGATGTCAAGACCAAAAAGCAAGGCGAATCCCAATATTCAGGCAAGTCAAGTCAATGGGAACGCATCGAGCCAAAGTAGGCTCAAAGAGACTTCCCTTCCTGATTCCATTTCCGAAACCCTTGCCCAAAACTGGTCAAGATTTGTCCAGGTCGTAGATATTCTTTTCGACGGGATACTCATTATCCAGGACGGTTTTATTACCAAGACAAACCTGGGATTCTTGTCCATGACCGGGTACAAGGCTGATGAAATTATAGGCCGTAAAATCAGTAATCTCGATGGATGGAAAGAACTGGATTTGACTCTGGCCAAAGTCGTTTCGGAACAAATCGTGTCTTTCGAAACAGTAGTTCCCAGAAAATACAGCCTACCTGTGTCCGCCACTGTGCGAGCATTACGTGTATCTAACGGCGCTTCTTCAGTTCTTTTCGCTGTTATAGCGGGAATGACAGAAAACGAGCCGGCCTCGGCAAACCTGCTCAGATCTGCTGAGCGATACCGTTCACTTTTTGAATCGGTGCAGGACCTCATTTTCACGAAGGACAAAGACCTGAAGTTTTCAGATGTTAATCCAGCCATGGGGAATACCTTTGGGCTTCCGCCCTCCGAGATAGTTGGATGTACTTCAGAACAAATTTACGGCCATGATGTTGGAACTCGGATTCGTGAATGGGATATGCGTGTCCTGTCTGGGGAAACGATCGAGGATGAACACGCAGTCGTAGTAAAGGGAGAGAGACTCATATTCCACGATATCCGGGTGCCGATCAGGAACAGCTCCGGGAACATAGTAGGTGTGTGCGGAATTTGTCGAAACGTCACTGAACGACGTCCACCTGAGCCGAAATCAAGCATTTATTCATACGGTTACCGATCTGAGGCCATGAAGGACACGATGGAATTGGCGAGTCAGGCGGCGTCTAAAGACAGCATCGTCTTATTGCAGGGAGAAAGCGGGTCAGGAAAAGACCATTTGGCAAAATGGGTTCACGATCATTCTAAAAGATCCGGGAGCCGTTTCCTTACAATAAACTGCGCCACAGTGCCCCATGAATTAGCTGAGTCCGAGCTTTTCGGTCACGAATCAGGGGCCTTTACTGGAGCCGTAAGTCGAAAAAGGGGGTTGTTGGAGCTTGCCGAAGGTGGGACTTTGTTGCTCAATGAGATTGGCGAACTCTCCCCATCACTCCAATCTAAACTCCTTGTCTTTCTGGATACAAAGTCGTTTCACAGGCTTGGCGGTGAAAGAAACGTACGTGTCGACGCTCGAATAGTGGCCGCCACACACAGAGATCTGGAGGAGGAAGTCGCCGCAGGCCGCTTTTCCAAAGCGCTATTTTATCGACTCAACGTGTTCCCGATATTAGTGCCGCCTCTCCGCAATCGTATTGAAGATATACCTATGCTTTCTCGCGACCTCATCGCCAAGGTGGCCATGGAGATGAATTTGTCGGGAATCCCTAGACTGGATAGGGAGACTCTCAAGGAACTGAGCCTTTACGATTGGCCGGGCAATGTTCGCGAACTAAGAAACGTGCTCGAGAAAGGGCTCATCCTTTGGCAGAGTGGCCAATTGAAGCTCAATGTGCCATCGCCGGATCTGAAAACCAAAGAATGGTTTCTCCGTGTCGATTTGACCCCAGGCAAAAAATTAAACGAATTAACGAAAGACGTAGTAAGGTCAATTTGTGTTGAAGCCATTAGACGCAACGGCGGTAACCGAAGCGCCGCCGCCAGGTCCATCGGAATATCTCGTGATTCGTTGTATAGACATCTTCGAAACGATAGTGAACGTGGCGAGAGCAATCACGGGAATTAAACGCCGCTGATATGACACTTGAAATTCCTAAATAATCGAAGTCATTATTTTGATCATCGTCTGTATGTCAGAGATTTAAGACACCTTCCTCGATGTCACTACAGATCATAATTTCGCGTCTCCCCAGACTATCCAATAACCTGTCAATATGCCAGAGCTTTTAATCGTGTTTCTCTCGCTGTCTCGACTTGGCGCCCATCTTGCTTATTACCTACTGTTTAAATTTAACCTGGCGTTTTTGTCAGAACTGTAAATTTGCCTGATTTTGAATCTGTGTTGTAACTCCGCTCGCGGGGCGCCATGTGTCGAGTTTATACAGAGAGGAATCCACCATGAGGCGTCATTCAATTCTTTGCCTTATCACAATATGCTTGATCGTATCTATTTCGGGGTTATCTTCAGCGGAAAAAACAGACTTAGCCAAAAATACGATGGTGATCCAGGGCAAGATACTCGATTCAGCCGGAAACGCCCTTAGTGAGGCCAATGTCTTGCCGTATCTTGATGGTAAACCATTCCTCGCTGCAGGTCATGGGGTTGGGGCCGAAAAAGAATATTCAACCGGTAAGAATGGCCTGTTCCGTATCGAAATACCCTTAGAGGAAGACAAAATCAAGTTAGGTAAATGGGAAATCAAGGTCAGCCGTCCTAGTTTCAAACCATCTGAACTCACAAGTTTGAAGGTTCTAGATGATGGCACTTCCGACGACGGTGTACACAGGTGTGTCGCCAACACTGTCATTCAACTGAAGAGAATGCAGGGGGCTGCATTCTGGATAGCATTGGTTGTATTTCTCGGCGTCTATGCGCTCATAGCGTTCGAGATCCTCCATAGGACCCTCGCCGCGTTCCTTGGAGCGACCCTGGTTCTGTTGATCACTCATACTTTGGGTCACTTTGATGAAGCTTACAACATCCTGACATGGGACCAAGCACTACATTCTGTCGACTGGAACGTTATCTTTCTGTTGATGGGCATGATGATAATAGTTGGAGTATTGAAAGGTTCCGGTGTTTTTCAGTGGCTGGCCTATAAGTCCTTCCAGATAGCTAGAGGTCAAATATTTCTCCTCTCTTCCGTGCTCTGTGTAGTAACAGCCATTTGTAGCGCTTTCCTGGACAATGTGACCACCATGCTGTTACTCACCCCCGTGACTTTGGAAATTGCTCTAATCTTGAAAGTCTCGCCTTTTGTATTTTTAATGCCCGAAATAATTGCCTCCAACTTTGGGGGAACAGCTACGCTGATCGGTGACCCACCCAATATAATGATCGGTTCCTACGCAGGCCTTACGTTCAACGACTTTGTGATAAATCTCGCTCCGGTCGTAATCGTTGTCCTGCTCGCCCAGATCATTTACAACAAATTCATTTATGGACGAGATTATCACCGGGCCAAGGTAGAAGACGCTCCGAAGATGATCGCTTTTCTGAAAGAGAAATACAAGATCACCGACAGCAAACTGCTAACCCTCGGTGGCGCAGTGCTCCTTGGGGTTATCACTCTGTTTGTCCTGCACGGCATGTTCCACATGGAAGTGTCTGTTGCGGCCCTTTTTGGGGCAGCTATTGTAGTTCTCCTTTGCAAGGTGGACATAGTTGAAATGCTTGAGAAGGAGATTGAATGGCCTTCGCTGGTCTTTTTTATTATGCTGTTCATAGTCGTAGGAGCTGCCGAACATACTGGAATTCTACAGGTCTTGGCCGACTCGATAAAGGATGTCTGCCAAGGTAGACTATGGGTAGCAATCATAGTCATATTATGGGTATCAGGTATAGCCTCGGCCATAGTTGATAATATCCCCTATACCGCAACCATGTTGCCGATCATAGCGTTCCTGAACAAGTCCATTCCGGGGGCGGAATCGGGTGTTCTATGGTGGGCGCTTGCTCTGGGAGCCTGTTTTGGGGGTAATGGCACCATAATCGGAGCGTCGGCCAATGTTGTTACAACAGGGATAGCTGAGAAAGCAGGCTACAAAATAACATTCGGGCGATTCGTGAAAGAGGCGGCGCCGATAACCCTTGTGAGTCTTCTCTTCTCATCCGTATACTTGCTTTTAATGTACTGAGAGGTTAGCCGATTTTAGCCAATCGTTATCTTCCTATGCTACAGCGGATACTTAAGGACAAGAGGTTCCAAACAAAAGAGCCAGGCTAGGGAACATTCGACCTGATCACCGGAAAATCCGGCTGGACGAATCGCGAACACGGTAAATGCGCCGAAAAACATGGATAATGTGAACCAAACTGACAAAATTAGAATGAATGATTATTGTCATTTTTTATATTGTCCTATCGAGGACCAATTGATAATAGAATCACTTCATTTTGTTGAGCGTTTTGCAATAGGCTCTTTTTTTATTCATGTTATCTTTGTTTCTTATCGAGGCCAATCATGTCTGAAGTTACAACCCCTCCTGAGTCCGTCATCGGCCATTCGGCTGCTGTCAAGCTCAGGAGATTTTTCCACCAATTATCTCAAACATTCCGGATTGAAACTTTCTTCAGCGAAACAGGGCTCATACTACCGATACTTGGCATAGTTGTCGGACTCCTTGGGGGATTCGGGGCCGTCGCGTTCAGATACCTGATTGGGTTTTTCCAGGGGCTTATTTACTCTACTAGTGGAGATTTGACTACTGCCGCTCATACGCTTCCATGGTGGCGGATTTTACTTGGTCCAGCAATAGGCGGGCTTATTGTTGGACCCCTCGTCTATTTCTTCGCCAGGGAAGCTAAAGGACACGGGGTTCCCGAAGTTATGGACGCCGTGGCTACCAAAGGCGGAAGAATAAGAAAACGTGTAGCTTTCGTTAAAATTCTCGCGTCGGCAGTCTGTATCGGTTCCGGGGGCTCAGTGGGACGGGAAGGCCCCATAGTACAGATTGGCAGCGCTCTCGGTTCTAGCATAGGCCAGATCCTAAGATTGACCGATAATCAAGTAAGGGTGTTGGTTGCATGCGGCGCGGCCGCAGGCATCGCAGCGACTTTCAATGCTCCCATTGCCGGGGCTATATTTGCTTTGGAAATCATTTTGGGCGATTTTGCGCTGCCCACGTTCACTCCAATTATTCTTTCATCTGTGATGGCTACTGAAGTGTCTCGAATCTGGATTGGAAATTATCCAGCGTTCGAGGTCCCACCATATGAACTGCTGTTTCCCCAGGAACTAGTCCTGTATTGCATTCTTGGAATAATTGCCGGAGTTGTGGCTGTCAGCTTTACCGTGACTCTCTACAAAGTTGAAGACATCTGGGACGCCTGGAAATTTCCAGAATATCTGAAAGCGACAGTAGGAGGAGTCATAATCGGAACTATTGCGCTTGCCTTCCCTCAAATCATGGGAGTTGGTTACGATTCAATTTCAAAAGCGTTACTGAGTCAGGAAACCTGGACTATCCTGCTGTTACTGGTTCCATTGAAGATTCTGGCCACTTCGATAACTATCGGATCCGGCGGTTCGGGAGGAATTTTTGCTCCATCGTTATTCATGGGGGCCATGTTAGGGGGAGCGTTTGGGGCGGGGGCCCACTACCTCTTCCCCTATCATACGGCCGACCCTGGAGCGTACGCCATTGTCGGAATGGGAGCCCTGGTCGCGGGTACGACGCAAGCCCCTATTCAGGCTTTTCTTATACTTTTTGAACTCACCCAAAATTATAAGATTATCGCTCCAATCATGATTTGCTGCGTCATATCGACATTCGTAGCTCGTAGCCTCAAGAAAGAATCGATTTACACAATGAAATTGGTGCGAAGAGGCGTCGATATACGGGCCGGTCGCGATGTCAATGTGCTAAAAAGTATCCGCGTAAATGATTTTATGACCGAGGGCCCTGAGACTATTCGAGAGGATACCCGCCTTCGGGAACTCATAAATGTCCTTCAAAAAAGCAAACATTCGACTTTCCCAGTCGTAGACGATGAAGACAAACTTGTTGGGATGTTATCCTTAAAGGATTTCCGGGAAGTTGTCTTCGAAGATAGCATTTTCGACATCGTGATTGCAAAAGATATTGCTACCATACCGGCCATATTCATCACACCGAGTGACAATCTGGCCACAGCCCTCCACTTAATAGATCAACACGGCGTTGGACATCTTCCTGTAATTCGAGGGACAAACGGCAACAGGAAAGTTGTTGGAATACTTTCGCAGAGCGACATTATGTCGGCTTACAATCACGCATTGGAAGAACGCGGGTTGATGGCGAAATTACGTCCTTCAAAAACATGAAATAGGCTTTGAAATTCGGAACCATGACAGCGCTCTTTTCAGCTTAAGAATTATCATCGCTAATCGATTACTTCACGGACCTGAACGACAGCTTTTAGATTCCCCTCAATAGACGCCAATCCGTAATCGATGATTAAAATATAACTACGCGCGTATAGCGCGAACGTGACTGTCAAACGCGAAGGAATTATGGGTCTCGTCACTAAACACAGTCTTTCAATTTCAATCATTATGCAGCCTCCGAATCGATTTGTGTAAGGTAATTAAAGGAGCCTTGCTATGGTATTTTCATTGCAAAAACGATTTTTGGTGTTTCTCCTGTTACCGGTCACTCTCACCTTAGCAATTGTGGGTGTCACATCGTTCATTTACGCCCGTTCGTATTTACTTGATGAGTGGGGAGCTATGGTCAGGTTAAAACTCGAAAAGACCGCCCACCAGGTTAGAATGCGACTCGACAGAAAACGGGCTATGATGCGCCTGATGGAAGACGCCGAAGTCAATCCGGAGGCCACGGTCATAGAAGCCTTTCTTGCTCAAGAACTCTCTAAAATGGAAGGAGTCATTTCTGTAGAAGTCCTTCCCCTATCTCCAAGTAAATCGACTTTAGGAAACACACCGGCTTCGGGGACAGCAGACGCAGAAAGAGCTATGTGTGAGACTCCCAATGGGTCGGCCCAACATCCCTGCGTTGGGGATCGGAAGGGGGCGTCTTATTTCAGCTCCTCGCGCATGGACCATGATGAGCGCATGGGACGAATGATGAAAAGGTATGGCAATGAATTATCGTTTGATGATTCTCACAATGTCCTGTCAATTACCGAAACTTTCGGTGGCGCCGGTCAACATCAAGCTAAGAAAATTGTGGTCAAGGTAGCTTTCGACTCTCTTATCAAGGGAATTCTTGAGGTAGGCCAGTGGCGCCACAGTTATGCCTGCCTTGTGAAACCGGACGGACATTACCTTGCTCACACAGACAATTCCATGGCTGGACTTAAAGTTATGGGTGAAACAGGAGACGCTCTTGAAAAAACAGCCCTAAAGGAAATGACGCAAAAAAGTTTTGGCGTTGTTATTGGCGCCGGATATCCCCCTGACAGAGTTATCGGCTTTTATCAGGTGCCTACTACGGACTGGTTTCTGGTCCTCGTATCCCGGGGGTCGGATGTATTGGCCCCGATTGTTCGATTTAATTTCAACTACTTACTGGTCGGCGCTCTTTCTGTCCTGTGTATTGGAGCATTGATTTCATGGAACACGCGTCCTATAGCCCGATCCATAAAAGAGATCTCCCAAGCTGCGGAAGAAATCGAAAAGGGCAATTTTTCGATTACCGTTTCCGAAGACAGGTCAGACGAAGTCGGAATGCTTAAGCGAAGGTTTAATCAGATGACTCAGGGTCTCAAACAGCGTGAGCTTATAGAAAGGACTTTCGGACGTTATGTAGACGGGAAGGTCGCAGCGGAGCTGCTGGCAAAACCTGAAAGCCTCCAGATGGGGGGTAAACGTCGAACAGTGACCATACTCATGGCGGACCTACGAGGGTTTACTCAGATGTGTGAAAAACTGACGCCTGAGGATGTTATCAGCATGTTAAACCGGCATTTTTCAAAAATGATAGCAGTAATAGAGAAATTCCAAGGGATTATTGTCGATTTTTACGGGGATTCAGGTACTGGCTTTTTTTCAGGGCGCCGTAAGTAATGATAACGACATCCCCGCCCGCGCTTTGGATGCTGTCCGCTGCGCTCTGGAAATGCAACAAGAGTTAGGAGCGCTTTTCAAAAATGCATTGGGGCAAGATTTTAACAAGCTTGGTATGGGAATTGGAATCCATACAGGAGACGTCATAGTTGGGAATATCGGATCGAATACACGAGCCAAATATGGAATAGTGGGATCGGCGGTTAACGAGACGGACAGGATCCAGTCCTGCGCACAGGGTGGCGCTGTAATGATTTCAGAAAAAACATATGAAATCATTTCAAACGCTGTGAACGTCGGGCCCAAGATTGAAGTCAAGTTGAAGGGTCTCGAAGGCGCTCGAAATCTCTATCAGGTAAATGGTTTGGACAACCACACGTGATATTAAGTCGACACTAGCGCCAATATCTTGTCACCTGCATGCAACGATTCCTCGGCATCTGGAAGATAAATTTTCCCTTGTCTTATCATAGCGACATTCTCGTTAGTCCCAAGTTTTTTTAGCATGCAGACACTTCGAAATGAATCTCCCAGGCAAGGATCTTCATGGGATAATTGAATTATATCAAGTTTTTGTCCGTCACCCAAATCCAGCTCTATACCTTTTTCCAACAACCCGAGGAGATTCAATCGCTCCCCCACCATAGAAGACGGGACTTGTCCGTTTCTGAGCAGATTTATCGCCACCTTAATGTGTTCCGCATGGTGGGCTGGAGAATCGGCCCTGCTGCCCACTTGCCCTTCATAGAGACTTTTGTAAGTCAGACGCCTGGTCAACGTCATCTGGATGGCCAAGCTCACACTAAGAGCGGTGGCGGCCGGCACGAGCAGTTGATATCCGCCAGTCATTTCCGCTACCATGAGAAGTGTTGCGAAAGGAACCCTGGCCGCAGCGCCAAACACCGCCACGAGACCTACGACAACAAACGGGGCGCATGGCTGACCTAGCAAGTGGGCCATAAATCCACCCAGCATCGCTCCAACAAAAAGAGACGGAGCGAATATTCCTCCAGACCCCCCTGATGACACCGTAAAAGAAAAAGATAATATTTTCGCGAATACAAGCGCCAATAGCAGATAGACTGAAAGTTTTCCGTTAATCGCCTCCTGAATCCAGCCATAACCGCCGCCCAGAACTTGAGGCAGGAAAAGCGCTAAAATACCCAATAGCAGTCCGCCGATAGCAGGCTTGAAAATGTCGGCGGACTCGGTATTCGTTTGAAGCAGTCACGAAAACCATAGAAAATGGACGGGAGAATGGTGGCGACGAGACCAGCGGCTATGCCTAGAAAAACGTACCAGAAGTATTCTGTGAATTCCGTAACACCAATGTCCGCTGGAATCTGAAAGAGTGGCTGCCAGCCAACAAACGCCGCATTTAAAACGTAAGCGACTATGGATGCCAGCATTGCATAAAAAAGAGCGCCAGCTTCAAACTCCATGTCTCGATACAGAACTTCTACAGCGAAGATAGCGCAACCTATGGGCGAACGAAAAATGGCCGATAATCCCGCAGCCATACCAATGAGGACAATAGTTCGCCTTTCCTGCTCTGAACGATTGAAAACAGAAGCGTAAATCGATCCAATTCCGGCGCTGATAAGGGCCGTTGGCCCTTCCCGACCGGCAGATCCTCCTGATCCTATCGTTATCGCTGAGGCGATCATTTTTATGAAAGGCACTCGAGGTCTAATGTATCCGGCGCTTCTGTGGTATGCCTTAACAGCCGTATCGGTCCCGTGGCCCTCGGCCTCGGGAGCTATTGAATAAACCAGTATTCCCGAAATAAGACCTCCCAGAGTGGTCGACAACGGGATTAGCCAACGACTATACGGGCCGAAAAACTCCAGTAACACCCCTCCTTCCTCCGGTAATCCCGGAGGTCGGTAGCCAGCCAACCAACCCAGGAAAAAATTCTGGGACCCATTGAGCAAAAACATAAATAATTGAGCGCTTAAAGCTCCCACGACTCCAAGGAAAAGCGCATCGATAATTAGTCGTTGGTTTCGAGTCATGTGGTTAATCTCCACAGGCCAGTCGTATCATTGTCATTCAAAGAAATCATAATCATGATGTCAATCAGATTCAAAAAAGGCCCAACTATATTTCGTATTTCCCTCTGATTATATGCGAATCAAAGACAACCACATCGCATCTACATTTAATGGAAAATTGATTGAAACAGGAGGCATATAATGGATTTGCAACTCCTTATGAGCTTTGGAATTGTGTTGTTTGCTTTAGCCGGCTTCTTTGTCCTGGCTCAAACCCTGTGGCGGACATGGCAGGCAAAAGGGTGGATGGATGGGTTCAACAAAGCTAACAAGAACAGGGTACAGTTTGGTGTGGAACAGCGCGGGGAGTGGAAAGAAAGCGCATGTTATAGGTATTGCATGGGTCAAACGTTTTCAGGTATCGGCAGTCCTTCCTTTCACTGCGCAGCCAAATGCGGACTTCGATAAAAAATTTTTTATCCGTTTTGGCTGTAAAATATAGCTTTGTAAAAAAGCTGTAATGGATCTCAATGCCTTGTATGAATATCTAAAAGTCAGTTACATGAAAAAGACATGATTTCTGCCTTCTTGGTTTTAAGACATATCCAGGAAGGCGAAGAAGTCATGCATGTGCAACTCAAATCTGGTGAGCAGTGTCTGGCGAAAAAAGCTGCATCAAACCCAGCGCTTCAAAGTTTCCGCTCTGAGATGTAAATCTCCTACCTAAAGCATTGCATCCAAGTAGCGTGGTCAAAAAGCATTAACGTTTATCGATACCAAATATTTTCTTAACATTTCTCGTTTCTGGGGATTGTAGAACCGGCATTCATTCTTCTGATTTAATATTATGATCATTTCAAAAGCGGCGCTGTCGTGATCAGGGCTGAATTAATTGAATAAAAATAATTGCAGACACGGTCCGGATAGGAATATTAAGAAAGAAGAGCACAAACACTTTTGGATTTGCAGATTTGGGGAGGTATGCGTTGAGAGTTGTCATAGTAGGCGCTGGAGAGATTGGATTTCACTTTGCCGAATGGTTCGTTGTGGAAAAGAAGGAAGTTGTCATCATCGACATTGACAGTGAGCGACTCAGATGGGTTAGCGAGCAACTCGATGTTCAAATATTGCACGGGTCCGGATCAAATCCCAAGTTGCTTCAAGAAGCCGGGATTAAAACTACGGATATTATACTTGCCGTGACCCATAGTGACGAAGTGAATTTGATCGCCTGTTTCTTTGCTAATCTCATCGCGCCTCAGATCCGGAAAGTTGCCCTTATTCGTAACCCTGATTATAGCGATTATCAGGAGGCAATGGCGAAAAACACCCTGAATCTCTCCACTGTTATCAATCCCGAAATGGAAGTCGTTAAATCGATTTTAAGAATCTTGACAGCGCCAGATGTGGAGGAAGTCAACGATTTCGTTGGTGGAAGAGTCAAGATGTATGGGAAACGTCTGTCGGTTGATAGTCCGCTTACGGGCCTCAAACTGCTCCAACTCCCCGAGAAAATCACAAAAAACCGAATGGTCGTAGCTGGGCTCATACGTGACGGGAGGCTTATTATTCCACGAGGAAAGGACGTATTGCGCGATGGAGACTTAGTGTATTTTGTCTGCGCAGACAGTGACGCTAGTGACATTCTGAAGCTTTTCGGCCGCCAAACAACACATGGGATAAAGAACGTCCTCATTGTCGGCGGAGGAAACATCGGCTTCCCACTCGCCAGGGAGCTTGAACGGAGACGATATAACGTAAAGATAGTTGAAAAGGATGCCGAGCGCTGTCAGATGCTTTCAGCGCGGTTGCACCGGACTATCGTGTTACAAGGATACGCAACGGATCAGAAATTTCTGGAACAGGAAAATATTGGCAGTATGGACATGGTCGTTTCAGTCACCTGGGATGAAGAGATGAACATACTGTCCAGTCCACTTGCAAAACGTATGGGCGCCAAAAGGACCATTGCTAGAATCAACAAGTTTCCCTATATTCCTCTCGTCCAGACCATCGGTATAGATCATATAGTCAGTCCGAGACTTTCAGCAATCAATTCACTATTCCCTTATGTACATAGGGGTCATGTGATATCAACCGTGAGTATTCGAGGTAATCAGGCTGAAATTCTCGAAGCGATGGCGCTGCAGACTTCTGAAATTGTGGGCAAGCCTTTGAAGTATTTAAAATTCCCAAAAGATTCTCTCGTTCTGTGCATAATGAGAGAGCATGAATTTATCATACCAGCAGGAGACACCACAGTGATGGCGGACGACCGCGTTCTTATTCTGTCTACTGTAGAAAATATCCCCAGGGTCGAGCAGGCTCTGGCCCCCGAGGGATGAGAATAGTTGATACGGTGGAGATACATTTTCCACATTTTGGGGGCGCTGATAGCCTGCATCGGACTAAGCATGCTTTTTCCGCTGGGGTGGTCAACTTATTATCAGGACGCGGGGGTTTGGCCGTTAATAGAATCACTCCTTATAACAACAGGAGTGGGCGTAAGCGTCTATTTGTGTTTCCGTAACACCAGTTCCAGCCATGTGATAAGTCACCGTGAGGGGATGGTCATAACCACAATGGGGTGGGCCTTGGCGGGCATATTCGGCGGTCTTCCATTCTATTTCTCCGGTGTTCTTGTGGAACCCGTGGATTTTGTCTTTGAAACGGTATCAGGTTTCACTACTACAGGCGCTTCCGTCATAAAAGATGTGGAGATAGTTCCTGGGGGCCTACTCTTATGGCGCAGTTTCACTCACTGGTTGGGTGGGCTTGGTATAGTCGTGCTAGGTTTGGCCATTCTACCATTTCTTGGGGTGGGGGGCATGCAGCTATACAAAGCCGAGGTTCCAGGACCAATAGTCGACAAACTCAAACCCCGGCTGAAAGATACAGCCATGATCCTGTGGAAAGTCTACCTGTTCCTAACAGTTCTTGAAACAGTCTTGCTGCTCGTTTGTGGAATGGATTTGCTCGACTCACTTTGTCATACCTTTGGGACTTTAGGCACGGGAGGCTTTTCTACCAAAAACGCATCCATAGGATACTACAACAGTGTTTCCATAGATACAGTGGTGACTGTATTCATGCTCATAGGCGGAGCAAATTTTGCGCTACATTTTCAGCTTGTTCGTGGACATCCTCTGGTTATGTGGCGAGATCCGGAATTCAGGTTCTATCTAGCTGTTTTCGTCGGCTTCTGGATCGTCAGCGCCATCAATCTTTACGGCGCCACGTATGATACTTTCGGGAAGGCGTTAAGATACGCCTCGTTTCAGGTAGCGTCGATAATGACTACAACGGGATATGCCACCGCTGACTTCGAGGTTTGGCCTGGACTTGCGCAACTGATTTTGGCGCTCTGCATGTTCATAGGAAGCTCGGTGGGTTCCACGGGTGGTGGTATGAAGTGTATGCGGATTATCGCATTGTTGAAGTTGGCCCACGGCGAACTAATTAGGCTCACCCATCCTCGTGCGGTGAGCAGAGTTAAACTCGGAACACAGGCAATTTCTCAAGATGTCCTCAGCAGTATCTGGGGTTTCTGCGCTCTTTGGCTGGCGTTGTTGACTGTGTCTGCGCTGGCTGTTTCCGCCACAGGGCTCGACGCCATCACATCATTCACGGGCTGTCTTGCGTGCATCGCTAACGTGGGGCCCGCTTTTGGCGCCGTGGGCCCGATGGATAATTATGCCGACTTACCTCAGGTCGCCAAATGGATCATGACATTAGACATGCTTTTGGGCAGGCTTGAGATTTATACCGTCATCATTTTATTCTTTCCACGGTTTTATCGGAAGTGACCGCAACCCGCAAATTTAAGCAACATAAAATGAAGGCTCCATATGTGGTCTACCGATATTAGAGCCTGTTTTGAGGGGCGCCTGAACGTTCAGTGAATCTTCCTTGTTGTTGCTTTTCGGGAAAAAATAGCCCCAGAAATGGATGTGGCCAAATACAATACAAACAGAACTACAAAAACTCCGGCAAACGGCAAGATTAAGTTTTTTAGAGTCCACACCCAGTTATCTCTCATTATTACAACTTTTGTCCAATGAGTATCAATCGGGGAAATTATTATAGTCTGCCACTGTTTTAAACCAAGCTCCTCAATGTAAGTTAGGTTTCTTCTGGTCCGATAACTTATGTCATGGTCATCTTTGAAAGCATACTTGTAAAAGGCTAGGATTTTCTCGTGATTCCTAGGGTATATTTGTTCCTGTTCAGAATCAGTCTTCTTTATTACTTCGCCACCGTCCATGATCGGCGCACCCAAGAACTCGCCCCCATATGCGTAACCGCAGAATATCGCGATTAAAAAGCCAAAGAGTAATAATTTCATGCCGTGCCTTCCATTCGATTCTTGATACTACTTGTAAAGGGCCATTAGCATGCCGGCCGCGGCTCCAGTGCCAATCACTCCGGCCAAGTTTGGCCCCATGGCATGCATTAGAAGATAATTGCTTCGGTCATAACGCATTGCGATAGTTTGAGATACCCTCGCTGCCATAGGAACGGCGGAAACTCCCGCGTTACCTATCAATGGATTTATTTTATCTTTCAGAAACAGATTCATTATCTTGACTATAACAATTCCTCCAATAGTGGAAAACGTAAACGCCACAAGCCCAAGACAAAAGATGAACAGTGGCTTAGGACTTAAGAATTTTTCCGCTTCCATCGTAGCCCCCACTGAAATGCCCAGAAAGATGACTACAATGTTCATAAGGGGCCCTTCAGCCGTTTCAGTAAGCCTTGCCACCACTCCGCTTTCCTTCATGAGATTGCCGAACATGAACATCCCCATCAAAGGAATTACAGCGGGAACAAGTATTGCTATAATTGCGCAGGTCATCAGCGGGTAGATAAGCTTTTCTGTCCTCGAAACAGGACGTAGCTGCTTCATTCTTATTCTGCGCTCTTTGTCGGTCGTCAACAACCTCATCAAAGGCGGTTGAATAAGAGGAACCATCGCCATGTACGAATAAGCGGCTAATGCGTTAGCGCCGAGCAAATGAGGCGCAAGAGCCTGAGTCAGATAAATTGTTGTAGGGCCGTCCGCCCCACCGATGATAGCCACAGACGCCGCCTCTTTCATGGTGAAACCACCTAATACACACCCTGCAAGAGTTACGAAAACACCAAGTTGAGCGCTGGCGCCTATGAACATCGTTTTGGGATTCGCTATCAAAGGACCGAAATCGGTCATGGCGCCTAATCCCAAGAAAATGACGCATGGTATAATTTCCCATTCCAATCCGTAATGATAAAAGGCCCTTATAAGTTCCGGCCTTCCCTCAGAAAAACCCATGAGCGGAACAAGTGGAAAGTTGACTATGAAAATGCCAAAACCTATAGGAAGAAGGAGCAAAGGTTCAAAATTACGAATGATCGCAAGGTAAAGAAAGAAACCACTTATTGCCCACATCACTACAAGCTTCCAAGTGATTAGCGTCAACCCTGTACTGTAAAAGAGATTGGAAAACATGTCCAGGAATTCATAAATCGTCATTACCTAGTTCTCCGTGTAAATAAAAATCGATAAAAGAAACAACCTCCAAGTTAACACAAAACCATTATGCTGAACTCTAGTTTCAGGGTCAACAACAAAAACATGGTCTATTATATATAATAAAGCACTGATAAAATTATTAATTCTAATTAGCTCAAGTTCACTATACAGAACATATTGACCAAGACCCCTAGCGATGGGAACATTTGCCGAATCACTCTTCATGCTGCCCTGCTGGTCGGGGGAGTGATCGAGCATAGCCCTGCTCCGTGCGAATAGTATCAACAAAAGACACGACTATTTTCTGGAAATGCCTGAGAATAAGAAAACATCCAGGAAGACATTGCCTTCCTGATGTATCGAGATGAAGTGAGCTTCGAACAGGCGGGTCCTATTTTCCTGCGTTTGGCTTTTAAGGGCGTTGGGTGCGCGTGAAGACTCGGCCCACAACGGTTCTTCGAAACCTTGAGTGAACTGAAGCAGAGACTCTTAAGGAGATTGAGCCGATTTCAAGAAACCCTGCGTCGTTGAGAAGCGTCCTGGTATATTTCCGTTTAGGACCGCGTTTCACTGCGCGGCAATATGACTTATTGCGAAATAATCAACTCATTCCTTTCAGCTTCGTGATCCTCCTGAAAATATATGATTGGCCAGTGGCCTGTTCAAAATATGCAGGAATTTCTTGTGACGGGCCCCGACAAGTCGAATATGTTTGTAAACGATAAGCTTGGCCACATCCTCAATCAAAATCCAGATTGCGCAATAGCCCCATACCAGACCTACATTCGCCCAGGTTATTGGAGCGACCAATCCGAAAGGATAAACAACCAGAAGTGTGGCAAGTACCTTGGTAACTACCGCAGACCATATCAAAATAGGCGCCGGGAACGGACGATAAAAAAAAGGACGCTGAGTTCGCGCTACAAAAAGTGTCAAATGTCCAGCAACTGCCAGTTTGAGGAAAATAAATGTTTGAATTTGCGCGATATCAAGCCCCAGCCAATTTTTTGCAATCATGAGCAAACCAAAAGTCTCTACGACTCCGATGGCTCCTAATACGGTTGAAACCGTTAAAACTCTCCTGATCTGCCATTTTACAGGGTTGGGATCTAGCAAGGTGTTGTCATAAGCTATGGCCATGATAGGAATGTCATTGAAAAAAGCTAACAGAATTATCATGATAGCGGTTATAGGGTAGAAATTGTAGAATATCATGGCCAAAACCACGAAAAACATGATCCGAACGGTTTCGCAAATCCGATATATGGCGTAGCTATTCATGCGCTCAAAAATCTTCCTGGCTTCCTCCACCGCATTGACTATGACCGACAAACCCGGAGCGGTAAGAATGAGGGACGCAGCGGCTCTTGCGGCTTCGGTAGCCCCGCTTACCGCTACACCTACATCGGCCTGTTTTAGCGCCGGCGCATCATTAACCCCATCCCCGGTCATTCCCACCAAATGCCCCCTTTCCTGAAGGGCTTTTACAATGCCATACTTGTGTTCAGGAAAAACCTGAGCGAAACCGTCCGCGTTTTCTATCATTCGTTGAGCCTCGGCTGAGGGATGATCGAAATCATCGTGATCGGAGAACGCGTTGCGCGCTTCCACTATGTTCGTTCTCAGACCAAGCTGACCGGCAATTTGCTTTGCAATAGCCACGTTGTCTCCTGTGACCATTCGGACATCAATACCGTGTTTCTTTGCGCTGGCGATTGTTTGAGCCGAATCAATTCTCGGTGGGTCAAAGAGCGGTAGAATGCCCAGAAAAATCCATGGTTCAGCTTCGGTCTTGCTGCCTATCCCAAGCGTTCTAAACCCCTTTGAAGCCAAATCTTCCACACTTTGGTCGGCCTTTTTTCTGGTTTCCGCGTCAGGGCCACAAAGATCCAGAATCACCTGAGGAGCCCCTTTGGTAAAACTGACCGAGGTTCCCGCTGAGTCTAGAACTTCAGACTCTGTCCTCTTGCCGATTGGGTCGAACGGAACAAACTTGACCTTCTTGTAATTTTGCAAGGCCTCCTTATTTTTCAACCCGTCAATGACCGCAAGATCAATGGGATCCTGATTTTCGGCCATCGAGGCCAATGCTCCCGCCAGAATGAGGTCATCCTGGCTTTTGGCCCCAAAAGTGACGGGAGAACCCAACGTCAATTTGTTTTGAGTTAGAGTCCCGGTTTTGTCAGAGCACAGGATGTCAATCCCAGCCATCTCCTCAATGGACTCCAGTCTGGAGACTATAGCTTTCATTTTGGAAAGCGCGAGAGCGCCTACTGCCATTGTGACTGAAAGGACTGTGGGAATAGCCACTGGAATAGAGGCCACGGTAAGAATAAGAGAAAATTGCACAAGCTCCAAAAATGGAGTCCCTCGCTCTAGCTGGACCAAGATCAGTATAGCGACTAAACCTAGACTCAAATAAATCAGGTAGTCACCAATTTGGAGGACCGCCCTCTGAAAATGCGATACCGCCCCAGCCGTTTCCACCAGTTTCGCTGTTCGACCAAAGAAAGTGTTGGAACCGGTGCCCGTTACGATTGCGACCATCTCCCCCTGCTTGACTACCGAACCCGAGAAAGCCACTGCGCCCACATTCTTGTCCACCGGGAGAGACTCTCCTGTAAGGGGCAGCCTGATCTACGCTTATATAGTCGCCTTGAACGAGTTTGACATCTGCAGGGACAACATCTCCCATTCTGACCCGAATAATGTCACCAGGAACAAGAAATTTGGTTTCCAGCTCCTGCCATTTACCTTCCCGTTTTACCCTGGCCCTGAGCGCCAGTTGAGCTTTCAGAGCTTCCAGAGCGTTGCTGGCCTTATGTTCCTGCCAGAAACCCACCAGAGCGTTGAATATCAGTAGCGTCATAATTATGACAAAATCGGCCCAATGTTTAACCACAAGGGACAACAAGGCCGCAATTTCGATCATCCATGGCATTGGCCCCCAAAAGAAAGACAGGAATCTTATCAACGGACTCACTTTTGTTTCAATCAGTTCGTTGTTTCCATATTGTTGGAGCCGTTTCCGGGCATCAGTTTCGGTCAAACCATCAGAACCTACTTTGAAGTATGATTCAACATCTTTGACCGCCATCTTTTCCGGGTCAAAAGGAGTAGTGCCGCTGTGTCTTTTTGCCTGTTCCGGAGATTATCCCCATACATTTCGGTCTCCATTTCTGGTTGAGCGCAGGGTAACCTTACAAACCTCGTATAGAATCCTGCAAGGCCCTGAATCCATTTATCAGAATTGAGAATCCCATTACCGCCGAAAGTATATTACAGATATATTGATCATGACGTTGGAGCGAGCCTCAGCAGTTGGAGACAAGCGAAGGACCTGAAAAGCGATCCGGATTGGCGCAGAACCTGAGTGGGCGCCTCGATATGTCGGGAAGGAACCGAGGCGCTTGATAGTCTTTACGAATCGTGTCTTGAGCTATGCCTTTGCCTGGGCGCTCACGGCTCCATGGATTTTTACTGAACTATACATGCGGCGTTCATATTTTCCACGTTAAATGGGGACATAGATCTGAGAGTCGATATGATCTTGGGCGTTTCTTCAATTACGTATTCGATTTCATCTTCCGTGTTGTATCGGGAAAGAGAAAATCTTATTGAGCCGTGAACCGCTGTAAACGGTACACCCATTGCCCTAAGCACATGGGATGGTTCAAGTGAACCCGAAGTACAGGCGGATCCCGAGGACGCGCAAATACCTTTCTCGTCCATTCTCATGAGAATCGCCTCACCCTCCACAAATTCAAAACCAATGTTCAACGTATTGGGGAGTCGAGCTTCAATGTGACCATTTACCCTCGCTTGAGACACCTTCTCCAGTAGTCCCTGCTGCAGCCGGTCCCTCATGTTCTTGACGCGGGTGTTCTCTTCTTGAAAGTTCTTCATGGCTAGACGAGCCGCACAACCAAGACCGACTATCCCCGGAACATTTTCCGTGCCACCACGTCTGCTGAACTCCTGGTGTCCGCCGATCATAAACGGGGAAAAACGTGTCCCCCTCTTTATATACAAAGCGCCTATACCTTTTGGAGCGTGAAGTTTGTGCCCGGACAGAGAAAGGAAATTTATATTTGATTTACCAAGATTTATAGGGATTTTTCCTACCGCCTGGACAGCGTCTGTATGAGTCAAAGCGCCCCTTGCCGCCGCGATCTCAGAGATTTCCTCTATAGGAAACATGACTCCTGTTTCGTTATTAGCCCACATCACCGAAACAATAGCGGTATTGTCTGTTATGGCTCTCTTTGACTTCTTCCATGTCAAGCTTACCGAATTTATCCACCGAGAGCCATCTAACAGTGTAACCTTTAGCCCGTGCAAGGTATTTGCAAAGGTTTAACACTGCCGGGTGCTCAACTTTTGTAGTAACTATTTCCCGACGTTCAGGCATAGTGCTGAGCGCGCTCAGGATCGAGGTTGAATCCGACTCGGTGCCTCCTGATGTAAATACTATCTCCTGAGGGGACGCGCCCAGAAGCTCGGCCATGCTCTCCCTGGCGTTTACAATTTCCCGCCCCACACTGCCACCAAAAAAGTGCATGCTCGATGGGTTTCCATAACGCTCCGTGAAAAAAGGCCTTATGGTGTCGAAGACTTCATCAGCGACACGGGTTGTCGCATTGTTATCCAGGTAAATGGTTTTCATTAGGACGCCTCTTCCACGACCAAATCAGGATAGACTAACTCTCGAAGTTTACTTTCAATGCCTGCTTTCGTGAGCGACGAACTTGGGCACGAAGAACAAAGACCTCTAAGGGCTATCTTAACAACATCACCTTCCAGGTCTATGAGTTCAACGTCTCCACCGTCCTGATTCAAACTTGGTCTAATTTCTTTTTCCAGGACTTCCTGAATCTTGGCTATTTTCTGAATATTGGTCATTGTTTTTCGGGGCTTGGCGCTCAAAGGCTCAGTGGTTTTGTTTGCGCCTTTAACTTCTGTGATGATTCTTTCTATTTTTTCATGGCACAATCCACACCCTCCTCCGGCTTTGGTATAATCCGTTACCTCCTGGATGGTCGAAAGATTGTTTTCTTTCACAGCTCGCCGTATCTGATCGTCCGTAACCCCGAAACACTCACAGACCAATTCCCCTTCTATCTGTTCGCGAGGAGCTTTATCGCCACGGTAACATGCTACTGCCGCCTGGAATGCGTCCCGACCCATCACGGAACAGTGCATCTTCTCTTTTGGTAGACCTCCGAGGTAATCCGCAATATCTTGATTTGTTATTTTGAGGGCTTCTTCTACCGTTTTGCCTTTAATCATTTCGGTTAACGCGCTACTCGACGCTATTGCGCTTCCACAACCGAATGTCTGAAAACTCGCGTCAACAATTTTGTCAGTTTCAGGATCAATTTTGAGGAAAAGTTTGAGGGCGTCACCGCAAGCCAGCGAACCGACTTCTCCTACCGCATTGGCGTCAGTCAGCGCTCCTACGTTTCTTGGTTTGAAGAAATGTTCCTTAACTTTTTCTGTATATTCCCACATTTTAATCACCCTACTGTGAATTCAATTCTATCAGAACAAATAAGTTCGTTTCAAACGCTTGGCCTATTTTCACTTTTTCTTTTCATCACCGTTAGAATTATCTCTAAGAGGCGGACCCGGCGCTCGGTCAGGCCGAGCAAATTCCGGTTTCAACTCAGGTCTGCCTATGGGAACCTTACGATCCAACTTCTTTAACTTCTTGTCATATTTAGATTCTTTTCTAACGTTTTCGTTTCGGACCCCAGGTTTATCATGTTTTATTTCAGTTTTTGTTTTGTCGAGTTCTCTCGTAGACCGAATCTGTTCCGCCGTGCTTTTCCCGGAAAAGCCGCATAACAAAATGGCCAGAGCGATGACAATTGGAAACGTGTGCCGCTCGGACATAGTGGATTTCTCCAATAATACTCTACAATATCGAAAGGCTCACTGAATTTCAGATTCAACAGTTGAATCCTTTACGATGTGTCCTATACGATCTGAGGTTTCTCTGCAAGAGCTTTGAAGGTGGCTTTGGAAACGACGTGGCAGCGTTATCCGTGTAACTGCTTTTTTCCATGAACCTTTTCCAATGTAGCTAGAAATATCTTCTCGAAATCCTCTGCTGTCGAGTCCCAGTCCAATCCTGCTTCATTTAATTTTTGCCTTGCCCTAGCGCCCATTTGCAGACGCATGTCTTCATTTACCACCAGCTTCCCAAGGCATTTCCGAAGTTCTTCTATGTCTCCGGGTTCGTACAGAAATCCGGTTCGGCCATGATCCACCAGTTCAGGCACACCCCCAATTCTAGAGCCTATCACTGGCAATGCAGTAGCCATAGCCTCCTTGATAACGTTAGGGCTCCCTTCGGTATAGCTCGGCAATACCAGAATATCCGATTCACGCAAGACCTCACCTACTTTTATCGGAGGAATTATACCCTTCCATTCAACACTGCGATCCTTCAGTTTCTCGCCCGCTAATCTTTTCAGCTCAGTACCATAGTAGCCATCCCCAACAACGACAAGCTCCGTGTTTGCAAATTGCGGCGAGGTCATGGCTTCTATCAGATCCTGCAGCCCTTTCTTGGGAATCAGACTTCCGACAAAGACTATTTTAAAACTGCCATGTACTCTGCCTAACATCGCAATTCGGATAAAATATTTCGCTGTCAACTCCAAAACGAGGGACACTCAATCTTTGGGGATCCGCTCCCAAATCTTTCATGATTCTTATGAGTTCGGAGCTTACTGCGGTGACATAGGATGACTTCTTGATTACCCATTTGGTCGCTATTTTCCAAAGTGCTCTGTCACGCGCCAAGTAACCGTCATCGCCCCTGAAGGAAACAACCATCGGTTTCCCAGTGATCGTACCCGCGATGGCCCCCACAAATCCTGCGCCTATCCAGTTTGAATAGATGATGTCCGCCTTTCTTGACAATATCAAGGCCCGAACAACGAACAGAAGTGTCATCGGTATAATCTGGAACTTCGCCAGGAAACTCTTGGAAATGTTTTCAGGAATCCCTCCGGCGCCTACCGTTAGACGTTCCAATGAACGGGGCCAGAAATATCCGAACCGAATGACTTCAACACCATCTATCGTAGAATTCCCGTAAACTTCCCCGTTTGAAGGCGCCAGGACCGTGACTTTGAACCCCTTTCTCTCGATGGCCAGAATCAGATTATGTATAAAGGCCCCTTGCCAGTCGCCTTGATGAGAAGGATACGTGGTGGTTAGAACAAGTATTCCACATCTAGCCAATCAAAACCTCCGAGGTAAACAAGCGTTTTTGGATCAACAAAAACCATTACAGAAAAAAAGAGCGGTCTTTTGAAAGCCGCTCAGTTGTTAATACCATCAGTTTTACACAAGCCCAAACAACAGGTCTGACTCAAGAATAAGCTAGAAATTGATATTAGGTTTACCTTAATGCCTTTGACATCATTATCATATTGTAATTAAAGTGTTTTCTAGTTTGACAAAGGAGAATCTTCTATGTATTGTCATTTCATACTTTTTAAAATTAATTTTCTGGATAATATCCAGTAGTTGTATGTCCGACTGAGGGTTCAGGGGTTAGGGTCGGACATTTTCTTTTTTTTGGAATAAATCAGAAATCGCTCTCAAAAGTCACTCTTTATATACCTGACATTTTTCTATAATATTCTATCCCCACTTCCAAACCTTTGGGTAATTCACATTCGGCCTGGAACCCCAATTTCTCTTTTGCAAGGGAAACATCAGCGGATGAGTGCATAACATCTCCCGGGCGGGCGGGTTCAAATACGGGTTCAATGTCTACTCTTAAAAGACGCTTCAGGTTGTCGAGCAATTCCAGTAAGTTTATCTGATCTCCACGTCCAATATTATACGACGCGCCACACACTCCGGATGGAGCTTCCATTGCGGCAACGTTTGCCATCACCACATCTTTGACAAAAGTAAAATCTCTACTTTGGAGCCCAGTTCCGTAAATGATCGGGGAGTCGCCCGACAACAAACGTGTAACAAATCTTGGTATGACGGCGGCGTATTCCGAATCCGGGTCCTGGCGAGGACCATACACGTTGAAATACCGCAACCCAACGGTATCCAGGCCATAAAGATTTGTGAACAGTTTGCCGTGTTCCTCATTGATTTTTTTTGTGAGAGCGTATGGAGACAATGGCTGCCCCTCAGACGCCTTCTTTTTTCGGAAGCGCCTCGCTAGATCCGTATACGGATGAGGAAGATGCGAAAACCACCCTGGAAACCTGATTCTTGCAAGAAGCCCAGAATACATTTAGAGTTCCGTTGGCGTTAACGTCCTGTGTTGTCAGAGGATCAGCTACCGATCTGGGAACGCTCCCTAGAGCGGCCTGATGAAAAACCCCATCGACCCCGGTTGTTGCTGACAAGACGGTCTGGAAATCCCTGATGTCCCCTTCAATTACTTCGAAATCCCGGCCCGGAACAAACCGACCGTTGCCCAACTGATTGAGGTTTTCCTTCTTGCCCGTTGCAAAATTGTCCAGGACTTTTACATTGTGCCCCTTTTCCAGGAGACCTTCCACAAGATGGCTTCCTATGAATCCGGCTCCCCCGGTGACCAGGAATTTTTTGAGGATCGACGACGGCATATAAGCTCCATTAGATGTAATTTGAATGAAAGTGAAGACGCATAATAACCTTTGACGCAAAGAACAGAAAACTATTTTTATGACGATGTAAGTAGTTGTGTTTTAAACCTAATTCAGTAAAAATACGTTTCTCGATAAGTACAATTATGACCTCGATAGCTGAAAACACCTCTTGTATTTGGTACAATGATGCCTTATAAATCATAATTAGAGAGTACAAAGCATGATAGACGCATCGAACTAATTAAAAATGACTGAAAGTCTATCCGATTTAAATTTAGTTGGTCTATTAATAACACATAGAAAGGACGATTAACATGCCCCGTTTTGATGGAACGGGTCCAGAAGGTAAGGGCCCAATGACCGGTGGGAAACGTGGTCAGTGCTGGAATTCCGGGCCAGAATAATACTCCGGGTTCTCGCTCTGCAAATGTGGACGCTGGCTGTGGCGGAACCCCCAGGGGTTGCGGCCGAGGGAAACAATGGGGTCGAAGCTCAGGAATCGGTCGGCAGGGACAGTTTCAGACGTTGGATCAAAAAAATTCTGAACTGAACGGTCTATCGGTAGGAGTTGAATTTGACGTCCTGTGCTTGCGACCTTACGCAATAGTAATTATTGTACTTTTTCGGGGCTGCTTAACCGTTCGGATCCTTTGGGTAAGCGTTAATAATCCGAGAAGTCTAGCAGCCTCATTATATTCATCAGGCAATTTGACAGTTCAATAGTTTGTTTTGGGCCAAAGAAAAATCATTTGAGGAAAATTATGTCGGAAAAAGTTGAATGTTCATCTGATGCGACGTGCGGAACTTGCGGCTCGGCCTCAAGTTGCGATACGGCCGCCCAAGCGAAACATACTGAGGAAATTTTGCAGACCACGCTTTCAAAAATAAAATATCGTATAGCCGTTATGAGCGGGAAAGGTGGAGTGGGCAAATCTACCGTGGCCGTCAACCTTGCGGTGGCATTAGCCAGGTCGGGAAGATCCGTAGGCCTTTTTGACGCTGATGTCCATGGTCCCAACGTCCCCAAGATGCTGGGTCTGAACACCTCCGTTCCCAGTATGGGACCCAACGGACTTGTTCCAGTCCAGGCTGGCGAGAATCTTAAGGTAATATCAATGGCGTTCATGTTGGACGACCCCGATACTCCGGTTGTCTGGCGAGGCCCTATGAAACATTCATTGTTTCAGCAGTTTATTTGTGATGTTGATTGGGGACCTCTGGATTATCTGGTTGTTGATCTGCCACCGGGGACCGGAGATGAACCATTGAGTATCGCCCAGTTACTAGGACAACCCCTGTGGGCGATCATAGTAACTACTCCTCAGGAAGTGGCCCTTCTAGATTCAAGGAAATCCGTGATCTTCGCACGAACCCTTGAAATGAAGACGCTTGGCATAGTTGAAAACATGAGCGGATTGGTTTGCCCGCATTGTAAAGGCGTCATCGATTTGTTCAAGACGGGTGGAGGCGCCAAAGCTGCGGTTGAACTTGGACGTGCCTCTTCTTGGAGTAATTCCTATTGATCCCCAGATCGTTACCGGAGGTGACGCCGGTATCACAATTGAATCCGCAGATCCTAAGGGATCCTCGGCAGAGGCTTTCAGACAATTGGCGAGACAAGTTGAGACAGAGATATGGCGAGGATGATTTATTGAGTTATATCTCGGGTAATTACCGAAACACGGTAATACTTAAAAAATAATTTGGATCTATAAGGAGTAGTCAAATGGCAAGAGAAAGTGTCGCTGTTCCATCCATGAACCCTGGCGGACTAGACGCCCCTCGATCAGGCCACTTTGGGCATTGCGATGTATTCACGCTTGTTCATGTTGAAGATGGAGCGATTAAGGAAGTCTCCATAGTGGACAACCCCCCGCATGTTCAAGGCGGTTGTTTTGCCCCGGTAAACACCCTACATCAAAGCGGAGCAAATTCTCTTATTGTTGGCGGCATTGGCATGCGCCCGCTGATGGGATTCAAAGAGGTTGGAATTGACGTTTACTATGGACCTGAAGGTGAAACAGTCGGAGCCGGTGATAGGTCAATTACTTGAGGGAAAATTGCAGATAATAGCGCCTAACCAGGTTTGTGGCGGCGGTGGAGCCTGACGCTCCCGAGGGGTAAAAATGAAAATAGCTGTGACGTCTACGGGAAAAACCGTCGAATCCCGGATTGATCCGCGTTTCGGAAGGGCGCCGTTCATTATCATAGTAGATGATGATTGCAACTTGATTGAGGCAATCGACAATTCTACCAATGTAAACGCTATGCGAGGAGCAGGAATTCAGGCGGCAAAGACCATAGCTGATCGAAAAGTTGATTTGCTTTTGACTGGTCGTTGCGGGCCTAATGCGTTTACGACCCTGACAGCCGCCGGCATCAAGGTTGGTGTCGAACAATCGGGGACAGTTCGTGACGCTGTTGAACGACTGAAGAGGAATGAGGTGCCGCTTACCGACAAACCTAACGCTGAAGCTCACTGGTAAGTCTTAAAGGAATTTTTAATCATGATTGTAGCGGTTGCGAGCGGAAAAGGTGGTACAGGCAAAACTACGGTAGCGACAAGTTTGGCGATGGTTCTCGGGAATCGCGCCCAAATTTTGGACTGTGACGTTGAGGAACCCAACTGCCACATCTTGCTTAAACCTACCATCCTTACAACTGATGTGGTTAATTTACCCGTACCGTCAGTGGATCTTGAAAAATGCACTTTATGTGGGAAATGCGGTGAAGTTTGTCAATTTAGCGCTATCGTGCCAATAGGAAAAACTGTCATCGCGTTCCCGGAACTTTGTCATGGATGTGGCGCTTGTTCAACGTTATGTCCTGAGAAGGCCATTCACGAAGTTCCCAGAAATCTGGGAGTCGTTGAAACTGGTATGGCAGGAACTGTGGAATTCGTACAAGGGCGAATTAGAATTGGTGAAGCTATGGCTCCTCCTCTGATAAGAGCGGTAAAAAGCCGAATTAACGGTGATAAGTTTGCCATTCTTGACGCGCCTCCTGGAGCTTCATGTCCAGTCATAACCACGGTGAAAGGATCCGATTTCGTAATCATGGTGACTGAACCAACACCGTTTGGTCTTAACGATCTTGAAATCGCGGTTGAGGCTATCCAAGGGCTAGGCATCCCCTTGGGAGTAGTCATCAACAGATCTGACATAGGTGACTCTGGGGTCAAGGATTTTTGCCGGAATAAAGGCCTTCCATTGTTAATGGAAATCCCCCATCATCGAAAAATAGCAGAAGGCTATGCCAAAGGGGCGCCTCTGATTGAATCGATGCCTGAGTATGCTGAAAAATTCGAGAAACTGACGGATAATATTTCAATGATTATTGGCACACCGTCGAAAGGGTCCAGTTTGTAAACCAATGAAGGAAGTAACCGTAATTAGTGGTAAAGGCGGAACGGGAAAAACTTCAATTACGGCCTCATTCGCTTTTCTGGCTAAAAGTAGAGTCTTGGCTGATTGTGATGTGGATGCGGCGGACCTTCATATTGTCACCCAACCGGAAATAATCCATCAGGAGGATTTTTTCGGAGGGAAAAAAGCCGTAATAGACCATGACAAATGTTCACTTTGCGGGATTTGCAAAGAAAATTGCAGATACAGCGCCATTAGCTCAAGCTTTGTTGTTGATCAAACCGCTTGTGAAGGTTGCGCTCTGTGCCATTTTCTTTGTCCTGAATCCGCAATCACAATGAAAGAAACCCTCAACGGCAAATGGTTCATTTCGAACACACGCTTCGGACCCATGGTTCATGCCAACCTTATTCCTGGAGAGGAGAATTCCGGAAAACTTGTAGCCCTCGTTCGAAATCAGGCAAAAATGATAGCTGAAGAGCGAAATATGGACATCGTAATTGTGGATGGGGCCCCAGGCGTGGGCTGTCCTGTAATTTCATCCATAACTGGAGTTGACCACGTTTTAGTAGTCACGGAACCGACTATGTCCGGATTGCACGACATGAAAAGGGCGGCGGAACTTGTTAGAAACTTTAATATCCCTATTTCATTGGTGATCAACAAATGGGACATCCATCCCGGCATGACCTTGAAAATCGAGGAGTTCGCCAAATCCGAGAACATCCCGTTGGCTGGAAAAATTCCTTATGATAGGGCTGTCACAGATTCAATGGTTAGACGGAGAACAGTTGTCGAGGAAGGACCCGGCCCGGCCAGCAAAGCGATCGTTGAAGTGTGGGAAAATTTAAATCAGCGCATTTGGCAATAGGCAGAGGCTCAGCAATGGCAAGAGAACTTTTGGAGAACGACATAAAAACAGCGCTCACGAAAATTATTGATCCGGAAACTCGGCTCAGCATAATGCGTATGGGCATTATCAAGGGAGTGTCAGTAAATGATGTTGGCGCTGTGACTGTGGTTTTCCGACCATCATCGCCAAATTGTCCTATGGCGTATGCTCTGGCTGGAGCGATAAAAAACACAATTGAGTCTATCCCAGGGGTGAAATCCCTGTTTATCAGTGTAGAAAATTTTTCAAGGGCCACACATCTTGAAGAATTAGTCAATGTTTGACAGAATCATAATTTGGAGGATTATCCAATGCCTATAAAAGAGTTCAAGTGTCTTGAATGTGGGGAAATAAGCGAATTACTGGTTGATATCGGTCGAAATTCCGACCCGAAGGCTTGCAGGTCCTGCGGATCAAGTCAATTACAAGGTATACTGTCCGCCCCTGCGCTTCCTACCGTAAATTCTGAGAGCATGGGTTCTCACGGTAGTTGTTGTGGATCCAATCCATCAACACAGAATTGTACGCCGGGAAGTTGCTGTGGCGGAAATTTTACATCCAGGTGACACGGGGACTTCAATGAGATCTGAGAACGATATTTTTGATGATATAGAAGGACTGGTGCTTAAAGACGCAGCTAAGCTTTATTCTCCTATTGTTATTGATCACTTCAACAATCCAAGGAATTTTGGCTCCCTGGATGACGCTGACGCATATACTTTCATGAGCGGTATGTGCGGAGACACTATCGGAATCTTCGTAAATACGGCCGGACCCACAATCTCCAAGATAGGATTTGTGACAAATGGATGCGGCCCTACCATTGCTTGCGCCAGCGCCTTAACCTGTATGGCCGAGGGCAAGGCGCCTGAAGACGCCAGTAAAATTACATCTCAACAGTTGATGGAATTTCTCGGGGGTCTCCCTAGAGAACACACTCATTGCGCAGACCTCGCTGTAAACACATTACGAGGCGCTCTGGCAAAATTAGGATGAACGGTGGAAGAAAATAAATCCGCAAGGGCTTGTATTGTAATCGATGGAACGTACGATTCTTCCGGGATTATTAGTCTCCTGAGATCTTTTCAAATAGTTTCGGAGGTTTTTAATTCGTCTGATCAAGCGCTCCTGACACATAAACAGGGGCCTTTTGACATTGTTATAGTTCACGATGATCCTTCAACAGGGCATGGATTAAAATTAGTCGAAGAATTTCTGAAGATAAACTGGATGACTTCCATAATTGTGATTTGTGATCAGGAAGAGTCTATTATTCATGACCGGGCGGAAGGCTTGGGTATATTGGGTCATATTAGAAAACCGGACGATTTGAAATCTCTTGCTCAATTGTTGACAAAGTTCAAAAAAATCTCTCCAATTTATTCGTAGTTGAGCAGCGCAGGCTTTAAAAAAGGATAGAATTCTACCACGAATGGGAGATGGCGCACGCCTTGCAAGCCGCCACACACGGGAGAGCGGGTCTATTGTTTCCAGACCGTTTGCAAGGACCACATTCGTATTTGAGTTTCTTGTTTTTCCCAGGAACAACGGTTGCCACTGGGTCCTCAGACATAGGATCATTAGGGTCTTCGTCAACTACCTGAAAAATTCGGGCTGGACAGGCTTCCACGCAAGCGCCACAGGCATTGCACCTGTCAGTGTCTATTGTTATGAAATAGTTTCCGGACCCGTCGCTATATCCGTAGTGAGCTAACATCCCAATTCCCTGTATTCTGGAATAAAATCAGCGCCATTGTTAAAGTCTGTCAAAATTTGAGTCAGAAATACTTTCAGCGTAAGTGGCGACCATACTATTACTTTCCTTTGCCTTTTTGACATAAAGCATAGCCGAATAACGCTGCTCCGGCCGCCCCGGCCAACTGCGTGTCCCATTCGGTCTTGAGCGGTTCCAGTCCCATCTTCTTTGTCAATCTACCTATAACGCCTCTATTTTTGGCCATTCCACCGGTAACCGCGAATTCAGGTTCCACCCCTACCCTCTGCAGGAGTGAGTAAATTCGGTCTGCCATGGCCGAACAATAGGCTGCGAGAACCTCGTTTGTGCTAAGACCTTTTCTCAGGAGACCTGTAGCCTCGGATTTTGCGTAAACTACGCAGGTACTGGATACCGCCGGGGGTTCTTTATCGACCTGGTAGGATCGTTCGCCCACTTCTCCGATAGGAACCGATAACAGATCCGCAAAAACCTCCATGCCTCGGCCGGTTCCTGCCGCGCATTTGTCGTTCATCAGAAAGTTTGTGACTTTTCCCTTTTCGTCGCAACGAATCGCTTTGATATCCTGCCCACCAACATCCAAAACTGTACGAACCGTGGGACCGTAAAAGAAATTTGCGCCTCGGGCGTGACAGGCGATTTCCGTTACGGTTCTATCGGCCATGGGCACATTGACTCGACCATAACCCGTGCCGATGCAATAGCTCAGCCTGTCTTCAGTCAACGTGGTCTTCTCCAGAGCGAATTTCAAAGCGTTTATTGCGCTGTTGGGGCTATCTGATCCAGTCCTCATGTTTCCGTATGCGTACATTTTACCGTCAGCCATAATTACGGCCTGTGAACTAACTGATCCTACATCGATTCCAATAGTGATGAACTGAGCGTCTTCCCAACGAATGTCCGGGTTGACCCAGTTGGCCTCTGCCCATCGCCAGAACTCCGGCTTTTTCTCCTCTGACACGTATATGTCCTCCGGTTTTGTTGTTGTTGCCGCTTAATCCCTGTCGGGAATTTGCGCTGATATGATCGCCGTCAAATAACCAACCAGGATTTTACACTTTAGCCGCGACGACAGCGGCTCCGACGGCTGTCCCGAATTCCGGTTCAGCCGGGATATAAATCCTGTCAACCCCAAGTTTTCTTTTTAAAGCGGTTGTAAAACCAGGGTTGTACGCCACCCCGCCTATCATTACGATGTCAGGGTTTACGCCTATTCGCCGTATCATGGACACAATCCGACTGGCCATAGCATCGTGGATGGCCTTGCTTATATCTTTTTTCTGAGTCTTGGCGTGGATTAAACCTACAACTTCAGATTCAGCGAAGATCGTGCATTGAGCGTTCATCGGGATCGAGTTGTCCGATGAAAGAGCCAGACTGCCCAACTCAGCCAATGGAGTTTCCAGCGCTCGACCCATCGCTTCGAGAAAAGCCCCAGCGCCCGCTGCGCATTTTTCATTAATGGCAAAGTCTATAACATTACCTTTTTCATCGAATTTAGCTGCTCGTCCTTCTTCCGCGCCTACATCGGCCACTGTCCGGCTATTTGGAAAATAGTAATTGGCAGCGGCAGCCATGGCTTTAATATCATTTACTTTTAGGTCTGCTTCCCGTATGGATTTCGCCCCTGATCCGGTCCCTCCGGTGCGTTCAATATCTTCGGCCTTTATACCCGCGTCCTTTAGCGCCATCTCAAAAGAAGCCTTAACAGCCTCTGCCTGTTCAAAGCCAGTCAAGACCAGGCCCTTACCTATAATTTTCCCGTCCTTTAAAATGACGGCTTTAGTATTCTTGGCTCCACAGTCGATTCCTGCGGTAATCATCTCTAAAACCTCCTTGAAGTTCGAAAGCCGGCGAAGATAATCGGCCACGTCGGTGTTTTGGGTTTTCAAAGGACGTCTGAATCCCTTTGAGAAGCTATTACATTTGCTTCTATTGAGCAAATGTTCTCCCTGTTACTTAAAACTTATAAACGCTTGATAGTCGAATCGCAGAAATAACGTTACATTCTTCAATTCTCCGTATAAAATTACTATCCTTGCAACATTTTTGCGCAGGATTTAATATGTTGTCCAAGTATCAGGGAGGTTTGACGTAATCATGGAAGAAGAAATTCTGGTCAATCCCGACATAAGCGCTGAGTTCAGAACCTTCGAGGAACTGGTATCGGAAAACACGGGTAACGAACTGGAATACCTGAACTTGGTGGAAAAGAACCCTATTGCAATGGACTCGGCGACACTGGCTTTTTCGCTGAGTCGCTTCATGCGTTTGTCCAGGAATCTTATGGATAAACTACTGGGATCTCTCAATCAGGATGATGCGCCGGATCTCAATGAAATACTCGAGACAAAAGGAATCGATCTGGACAAAACGAACGCAGGCAAATTGAGAAACATTATTTTTTCGTTCCGCGACACGCCTAACCAGGAGGCAAGGGGCGCTTTTGTTAAAGCGTTGCAGATCATGACGATAACTAGAGAACGCAGCAGAGTTACGCTTAACCTCGGAGAAGCTTATAAGGCCCCCGAAGAAGGCTGGCTGGCGGAGGATTTTGGTGACGACGAGGGCGCTTTAGAAATGGTCAGGTCAATAGAAGATCCTCGATGGAATGAAGAGGAGGGCTAGACACCCAATGCGATTGGAAAACTATCTAACTCCTGTATCAGAACAGGGTCATAGAGTATTGGATTTGATGAAGGCAGACCGAAAGCACGCGTCTGAACTGCTCGAAACCCTCCCCCGCGTGGAACAGGTAAATCTGGTTTCAAACGAGACTTTGCATGACCCCAAAAACGCCCAGGAGATAATATTTTTATTAGGAGATGAAGAAGGAAAGAAGCTGGTTGATGAACTGGGAGACCGCACTCTTTTTAGATTGATGAAATCCCAGTGTTCCACTCATATTGGAGTTTTATCTCTCGTACAACCGGAGAGAGTCCAGTCTATTCTCGATCTTGATTCGGAACTATTTTCAACCAAGGGAGTTACTGATCCTCAAACCGCTTATCACTGGCTGATAAGTTTTCTTGAAGAAGACGAGGAAACATTCTCCAAGGTCTTGAGAAGTTTGGACATAAAATTGGTGGCCTCCGCTTTCCAGGACAAGATTATTCGGCCTGGCTCTCTATTTTCTCCCACCCTGGTCGAAGAGTCGGAAGAAACATTCTCGGCTGATTTTCTTATCAAATTGGACCGAGGAGAGCTTAAACCTGATGATATTGATGTGACTGATGAAGAGACTCTAGATATTCTCAAGAAGATTCATCTTCTTGATGAGGATTATTTCGTCGAAATGGTATCCCTTATGGTAAGAGAAGAAGATCTAAAGACACGAACGGCCGAAGACGCTCTTTCAAGAGTCAACGACCAGGTTGGCGATATGAAAGAAGTCGTTGAGGAGGCTCAGGATATGTTCGTGCCTTTGGAAAGTTAACTCACTTTTCGAATTCATTTTGGACAAGACAAAAAATGGCGGCTGTATAGCCGCCATTTTTTCAGTTCTTGGGATTAGCGTCAGGCCCCGCTCCGGGCATTGCAGTCGGAGGTTTAGCAGTGTCTTCGGGCAACAGAATTTGCACATTCATCTTCTTTCTCAGAGAATCCGCTACCTTTTCATACTGTTCCTGCTGTTTCTGATACTTGATTTGCTCCAGGATGTAGTCTTTGACCTGGTCAAATGACGCCTCTTCCGCAGGCTTGCTGTCTTCAAGATAGAGTATGTGATAACCAAATTTGCTCTTGACTGGCCCTTCGATTTGGCCTTTCTTCATTTTGAACGCCGCTTCTTCAATTTCCGGCACCAGGCTTCCCTTGGGCATCCAATCCAAATCGCCACCTTTGGCCTTGCTTGGGCAAATGGAAACCTGAGACGCCAGATCTGCGAATTTTTCACCTTTTTTCAGTCGTGCGAGGACATCCTTTGCCTCTTTTTCATTTTCGACAAGGATGTGATGGAGTTTTATACTTTCAGGAGTTGAAAACTCAGTCTTATTTTGTTCGAAATATTTTTTAGCGTCCGCTTCGGTAGGCTCCGGAACGTTCTTAGTCATTTTGTCGAGCATAAGGCGGGCGAGCAGGTCGTTGCGCGTGAAAGCAAGCAGCTTCTGAGCGTCTGGAGATTTGTCCAATCCCTCCTTTTCCGCTTCGGCGGCAAGCGCATAAATATTAACTATGTAATCCAGAGTCTGTTTTCTCCCCTCAGGGGTTTGATAATAATAGCGAAATTTCTCTGGGACCGCGTTGGCCATCTGTTTCAGATCACCTTCTGTAACCGTCTTGGAACCGATCTTGGCCAGCACTTGGTCATCGGGGATTGTCTGCGTCTGCTGCGCATGGGCGCCAGACAGGCAAACAAAAACAAGCCCGGTCACGAGGCAACTGCTTAGATAAATACTACGTAAAGTTCGCACTGTTCACTCCATTTCTTATAAATAATGTTGATTTTAGACATTAACTATTTGTCTTACTTGTACATTAATCATTGCATCGCGTTATAGCACACCGGCGCGACTCAGTCAAACCTTCTCATATCTTCTCCAAGTGGCCGAGGAGAGCCTCAAAACCGACCCAACTTCTTCCAATCAGACGTTTGGATATCATTTTTCGAATGTTTTTCTCATTCATATCTTGTGTCGAGCGGTAAGTATGGATAAAATAGACAGGATAAATGATCCAGAGGGCTTATTTTATCTGGTCCTGGCTGATGTTTCTGGCATAGAAGTTTGCATTGGGAATCCATAAAGGTTTAGTGGTCGTGCTATATCGTCTTAATCCTAGTCGAGTCTTTCACATATTGATTCTCCTGTCTACCCTTGTGGGACTGGCGTCATGCGGGGGGTCCAGCGGCGTTCCTGTGTCTGCTGTCCCACCGACCCCACCCGGCGATCTCCATTTTGAAGTTGTGGATGAGGGCCTATTGGTTTCGTGGAAACCCGTCCCGGGAGCTTCGAAGTACTCGTTGTTCTGGGGTCCTGAGAAGTTCGATTTTCGACGGATCGTAGAGACTTCTACCCCAGCCGTCTTGATCAAGGGAATTGAAAACGGGACTCTGAACTATTTTGCAGCGACTGCTTGCTCGGCTCACGCGGAGAGTCGATTTTCCAGTCAAGAGCCATATGTTTATGACACGGATCCTAAAAACGCGCCTATCCACATGCAACAGGCGTTGCGTTTGGAAAACCGCGGAAATTTGGGCGAGGCCCTTCTCCATCTCAGTGTGGCCATCAAGCTTGATTCCGAGAATCCTTATCTTTACCGCAAGAGGGCTCAGTTAAGGGAACTGATCGGGTTGACAAAAGAGGCCAAGAAGGATCTCGATACAGCGGAAAAGCTATATGTAAAGAAGCCAATCTCTTTTAAGGATTCTGGAGGCTAATCCGTCCTGCAAGCCGTGTATCTACTCACTCTCTGTTCACCGTTTCACTCCCAGGATAGATCTGGGATGAAAAACCAAAGACCGGTTTAAAAGGGGGACTGATTTTCACTTAGGGTTAAGTTCGCTTGAAATCCGGACTAAATCCTGCGATTAATAGTGCTCGTTATTTCCCGGCGGCGTTGACCCTGGCGATCAATCAAGAGATCGTGGCATTAAAGGCGTATAATCAGGATGAGGCGTTGAATTTTGCCGATTTGGTTATTTATTTTGACCTCTATGATTCTAGCTTTAATTATTTTCGAAATATTCCGTTTGATTCCGCAGCTCTTGAGAGAACTGAAATATATTTCGGATTTTACATTATCCCTGGAATCATCTTCTGAAAATGCGGCAGTCAAAGTCAGCGTTATTGTTCCAGCTAAAGATGAGGCCACGAACATTCTGGAGGCGGCCGAGTCCATCTTGGCGTCGACTTACCGTAACCTGGAACTTGTTCTCGTAGACGATCGCAGTCAGGACGGCACATGGGAATTGATGGAGCGCCTTCGTCAAAAGGACAGTCGGGTCAAAACTATCAGGATTGATGCGCTTCCAAACGGATGGACAGGAAAAACCCATGCACTGTTCGCTGGCGCTGAAGCAGCTTCCGGAAACATTTTATTATTCACTGACGCCGACGCGTCTTTTGCGCCGGATGTTGTCGGTCGCTCTCTGGAATTCTTCGTCGCGAACAAGCTGGACATGCTTAGCCTCATCCCGGGATTTAAGAGATGGGGTCTCCTGGAGAGGGCAGTGTATCCTCATATGGCGCTTGGCATCTCATATTTTTTCCCAATGGGAGCGATCAACGATCCTGATTCAAACGCGGCAGTCGCTTCTGGCTGTTTTATAATGATTGCAGCCGAGGCTTATCAAAAAGTAGGGACCTGGAAGAATTTCAGAAATCAGATCACGGAAGACATCGCTATGGCCAAGGCTGTTAAGAGCTCGAGAATGAAATTGAGTGTCAGTAGTTCCGATCTTATAAATACCAAACCTTTCGATAACATAGTTGAAGTGATTCGTTTCTGGCGAAGAACGTTTTACGGTGGTCTGGAAAACAGGCCTGGAAAAATTATGAGGTTGTGGCTAAACTATTCTCCTTTACTGCTACCGTTCGGTCTGGTGTTGTTTTTAGGACCACGGATGGCTATTCATGGAGAGTTTGAGACAAGTGTTGTTATACTTTTTGTCTTGAGTCTGGCGGCTATCCTTACTATTGAAATTCCTTTCGGAATTTTCCTGAAGCATTATCACGGCAAATGGTCTTACACATTGTTATCGCCTCTGGGTATTGTTACGGGTTTTTGCATCGCCACCTGGTTATTATTTACGAAACTTTTCAACATCGGTATAGAATGGCGAGGGTCAGTTTACAGGTAGTATGGCTTGAGAAAAGCTTGACCCTGCAAAGTCTTTGTTGCTATCATTCCGCGCTGTTCAGATCAGTCCCTTGATAAAGGAGACACACCACATGAGTAGAGATTTTGTTAAATTGAGCAGATTATTGGTCCCAATAGTCACGTTATTGATTTTCCTGGTTCCCCTATCGACGTTTGCGGCTGATTTCAAAACGTTCAGTAGCGACGAATATGGGTTCACCGTAAAATATCCCGCCACATGGGTTAAAATTGATAAACCTCAGGGCAACTACTATGTGGTGTTCCAGGATCCCGACCTAACCGACAATTTCAGGGCCAAGATACATATCGCGGCGCACAAGCCGGTTAAAGATCCTTTGAACGTCTTTTTGCAAGAACTACGTAATGGTATAACAGACCTTCAAAAGGGCACAGGGACATCCAAGGAAAAACAGGAAGTTCGAATCCTCGACGAAGGGGAATTCAAGTGCGAAGTTCCGGGAGCTTATTATTTTTTCATTCAGGCTTACGAAAATACTCCAAAAATCTGGATGGATATAGTCATAGTTTTTTACAAAATGGACCAGACCCTTGTTAGAGTTTCCTGCCTGGCGCCGTCCAAAAGCATGGAAAAGTTTCACCAACTGTTTAATGAGGTGCTGCTGTCAATGCGTTTCAACCAAACGCCGCCAGTCCCCAACCAAAACATTCAGCAAAATCAGACTCCTGGATCGGCGGGCCAAATTCAGCCAGGAGCGCCCGGGACAATTCCTACCGGACCACCGACCACTGCGCCTCAGCAACAACAGCCTCAATCGAGTCAGCCTTCTATATTGAGACAGGAATCCCCTGTAATGCAGCCCAGCGCCCCACCCGCAGGCCCAGCGCAAAGACCCGGACCTCGCGGTCCTGCGCGGGAAACAGATCGACCTGCGACCGGGATAGTCAACTGACGCAGAACAAACAATGGCGAACCCTTCATGTGAGGCAATGATTCAATCATGCGTCTGAAAAGATTTGTTAAAATTTTTCAAAAACATGAAGGGTTCAAGAAGCTCCAAAGAAGCCTGTCAGGAACCCGGCCGCGAATGATTGATATGGACGTGGTCCGGGAACGGGCGCTTCAGTTGGCTCAACAACATGAGCCCAGGGGCGATCATTATGAGCTTCGAAAGGCTCTTGGCGAACTGACGGTTTCTTTTGACGAGAATGACTTTCACAACACAGCGGCCATTGTCACTTTTCTCACAAGTATACTGTTCAACGATATTTCTTCTGAAACACCCCCGGCGATTAAAGACAAGATACTGAAATTCAAGGGGCCAGTTTTCTTTTTCGTGAATCATTCTTCTTATTTCGATTATTCACACACTTCGGGGTTGCTCAACAAACTGGGATTACCAACACCGGTGACGCATGTGTCCGGGGGGATAACTACAGGATGGGTTTCGAATTGGTTGAAAGGTTTTAGAACTCTTGAGGTACAAAAGAATTTTTCACCTGTTCAACATAGGGCTTATTCATGGTTTTGCGCCGCTTTGGCTGAAACGGGGGAAATCCAGGCGCTTTACGCCAGAACCAGCCGTTACACTGTGAGATCCCGAGACGGGGTTCTCCGGGAACCATACGTTCCTCATGGGGTAATATCAGGAGTGAAGGCTACGGGCAAAGCCCTTATCGTTCCGGTCTCAATTTCATATTCCATTATTCCTGAGGATCGATATTTGACCTCTCCGTGGTTTTTTCCAGTTCTTTCCATGTTCCCCAAAAGAAGGGCCATGATGATGCCCTTTGTTTTTGGGCTTGGGTCAGCGGAAAAAGCTATTCGACAGATCGATGGGATTTTCGGGGATGTGGCTACGACCATTGGGGAACCGTTTGAACTAAACGACGATAATTCCCTGTCTCTTCAGCGTATTTCACATCTGGCTATCGAAGAAATAGCCAGGAACAAGGTCATCCATCCATCTCAGTTGGTCGCCAAATCCGCGCAGGGTTTTGAACGACTTGACAAGAAAACTCTAAAAGAGAAAGTTCTCGAGGAAGTTGAAAATACTACTTCTTTCTTCAAAACCCGTTATCGAAAAGCTCCTCCTTTCCATCCTATTATTACATCTGATCCGGATCAGGCTATCAGACTTGGTTTGAAAGTTCTTTCCAGTCGTAGGGCCATTTCATGGTCTGTCTGGAGGCGCGAATATTCCCCCCGCAATGAATCCTTGCTCAACTTTTACGCCTACCACGCTGACCGCCGCATATATCCCCTTAGAGGCCGCAATACGATGACAGTGGTGAACGCTGGAGCGTGGGGCTATACGTTGGCTTTGCATATAGGCCTCAACCTGCTCAAGAAAAACGAACTGGCTGAACATGCCCTGATTCTTTATGACTCCAGAGAAGAGATTATTGAGAAACTGACGGTTGAACGGAAGCATCCCTGGATTTTCAAGGATCTGATCCTTCCCCGGTCGGTTAGACCGGAGTCTGATCTTATTGCGGCTATTGGTGACACATCTCTCATCCTGTTAGTTACACCCAGCAAGTATTTTTATTCCGCAATGACTAAAATTCTGGAGTTGGCCCCTGAGGGAAGTGACCTGGTGATCGCAACCAAGGGGTTCGTCCCTGAAACAGGATTATTGCCATGCCAGACCGTGAGAGAGGAACTGGAGCGACTAGGGAAACGGATGCGTATTTCGGTCCTTTCCGGCGCCAATCTTGCCCACGAGATCATTCATGGCGGAGCCGGTGTGACTCAGATAGCGTGTGACCATTATGAAACGTTTGAAAGGATCAAACCACTAATTGAAACCCCATTATTCAGGGTGGTATACTCAGGTGATGTTATAGGAACTACGCTGTCTGCAGCTCTTAAGAACGTTTACGCTATCGGTTATGGAATTCTTGAGGGCTCAAAAAAGGCTCCTGAGAATTTCCTTGCGACTTACGCCACATTGGTGACCGCTGAGATTAGGGATTTTGGCGCTCTTCTTGGCGCTGCGCCTGAAACTTTTGACGCGGAGAGTCAGGTTTGGATAGCCGATTTGCTAGCCACTTGTCGCGGTGGACGGTCGGCAAGCTTTGGCCGTGACCTCGCCCAGATGGACGAAAAACAGGGCAAAGGCAGACCCGCAAAAGCCCTACTGGAACAATACAGGAAAAAGATGATAGCGGTTGAAGGTTTTGAGGCCTCCCGTTTCGCAAAGAGAATTGCGGCCCAAAGGGGTTTTCATCCACCCATCCTTGGCGAGATATACGCGATTCTCCATGGAGGTAAAAAGATAGACATCCCCGACTTTATGGAAAAATCTCTTGACGCCCTTAACAAAAGAGAGGCTTCAGCCATTAGTAGTAATGTCAGAACGCGGGTTTCACGCCATTGAACTGACCTACCGAAACATATTCATTGGTCGGCGGATTCTTGTTCGCCAATTACCTTGATTGACAAATCCAATCAAAAGATAAATCAAAAACTTGACATCGTTAACTTATATTGACGGGCAAATGGAATCAATAATTTTCATAAGAGATTTTAAGGATGGGGATCAGGTCCTCCGATTTTTCGAATTACGCGGAAAAACCACAAGAAAAACTCGGGGAGGCCATGACTATGTGGATTTAAGGATTGGTGATTCCAGCGGGGAAATGTCAGCCAAGCTATGGCCTGAAGCGCTTCAGAAATGGGGACAGGACTTCAACCTGGGAGACATTGTTAAGGTTGAAGGCCACGTTGAGATGTTCCGTGACATGAGCCAACTTATTGTGGACAAGATTCGCAAGGCTGACGAAACAGAGGTTCCAGACATTACGGTTATTGTTAAATCAACCCCGTATGATGTAGAAAAACTTTTCAATGAATTACTTCAATTAACAGAAACTTTAGAGCCCCTGGAGTTGTCAAACTTCGTGGCTGAGATTTTAAATAGGGTTTCAGACCAATTTCGGCTTGCCCCTGCGGCCAAGATGATTCATCACGCTTACAGAGGAGGTCTCATCGAGCACACGTGGGGAGTGGTTCGGAAAGTTTTGGCAATCCTTGAAACTGAAACTGGGAATCAACCGATCTGTAGCTATAGCAGGAGCCATTCTTCATGACATCGGTAAACTTCAGGAACTGACTGCTTCGTCTCACTCCAGAACTACACAGGGGAGATTGATCGGTCATGTTGCGCTTGGGATTACACTCTTGTGGACGGTTGCGCTTGAATTGGGACTGGAGAATGAACCATGGCTGACAGAACTGGAGCATATTCTGTTGTCCCATCACGGAGAACCGGAGTTTGGCGCTCCTGTCAGACCGCTCACTCGTGAGGCGTTACTCGTGCATTTTGCGGACAACCTTGACTCAAAACTCAGAATAATCGACGGCGCCCTCGAATCGGCTGATTCCGATGGGTTCTCACCATACAACAAATGGCTTGAAGGCCGGGCCTATGCAGGGCAAAGCCTAAAGCTTCCAGAGGAGGAACAAGATGTTTGAACTTCAGCAAAAACTGGCGGAAATTAGACAAAGACAGACGAATCTACGAGGTTATCTTTGACCTCGACGCAAAAGTTACCCGGCTTGATGAAATTGAGAAGACCCAGTCAGATGAAACATTCTGGAGTAGTCCCTCCCACGCCAAAGACATCTTGCGCGAACAAAAACAGATAGCCAGGATATTACACAATTTCAAAGGGCTTGATCGAAACATAGAAGATACCGAGGCCTTACTGGAACTTGCCTTGGAGGAAGAAGACCGGTCGGTGCTCGATGAAGTCCAGGAAAACATCTCCAAACTCGATAATCATATACGGGAAATGGAGATTGAGCGCCTGTTCTCTCAACCGGAGGACACAGGTTCCGCTATAGTGGAAATACATGCCGGCGCAGGCGGTACCGAGGCGCAGGACTGGACGGAAATGCTTCTCCGGCTATACGTGAGATGGGCGGAGATAGAGGGTTACAAATCCGAAATTCTTGATTCGCTGCCAGGTGAAGAAGCGGGCATGAAATCGGTCACTTTCTCTGTTGAAGGCGACTATGCTTACGGTAGACTAAGGGCTGAAATGGGGATTCACCGACTTGTAAGGATTTCACCCTTTGACGCCAATGCGCGACGACACACATCATTCGCCGCAGTGTTTGTCTACCCTAGCGCTGATGATGATGTTGAAATTGATATCAATGAGGCGGACATTAAAATAGACACTTATCGGGCGTCAGGGGCGGGTGGTCAACATGTCAACAAGACCGATTCAGCCGTTAGAATGACCCATTTGCCCACCGGAATCGTGGCTCAGTGCCAGAATGAAAGATCCCAGCACAAGAATCGGGCCATGGCCATGAAAATTCTCCGATCCCGGCTCTATGACCTGGAGCTGGCAAAGAAAAGAGCTGAAAAAGATTCTATCAACAAGGATAAAAAGGATATAGCGTGGGGATCTCAAATCAGGTCTTATGTGCTTCAACCCTATCAGATGGTGAAGGACCACAGAACAAACTGTGAAATAGGCAATGTCCAGGCAGTTCTCGATGGTGACATAAATCGGTTCATAAACGAATATCTGTTATTCGAAGCAAGGGAACGGGGGTCCAGCAAGCTTAACTAAGAGGCGTAAACTGCGGCGATCAGGACGAAATCCCTAATTTTTCGGCTAGTTGTTCATCGGAAGGCTCAGCCATTTTTGTGCCGTCCGGAAACAGCAGAGTCGGGATGATAAACTTCCCGTTAGCCTTTATTACGAAATCCCTGGCCCCTTCTTCATCATCAATGTCATGCCATTGATATTCGATCCCGTGGCCGTCCAGGAATCTTCTCGTTCTCTTGGCGTCAGGACACCATTTTGCTCCATACATAACTATTTCATTCGTTTCGTCTGTCATACAGGTTTCCTCCCAAAGGCGGAATTTGTCTTCCGGTAAGTCATGATTTCGGCCTAACCTAACATTAGTATAATGCCGGCAAAATGAAATTGCCATTTCGGAGTCGTCTTAGTCAAACATGGAATTTGCCCAGAATCTTGTGGAACTGGAAAATATTTCTGTCAGATACGGGTATGCCCCAATACTGTTTAACATCAATTTTATGTTGCGTCCGGGCGAAAACTGGGCGGTGTTGGGTGGTAATGGGGCTGGAAAGACAACTTTTCTTCGGCTGATACGTGGTGATATCTGGCCCGCTCCTGAAACCGGACGCCGCAGTTATCTTGTCAATGGAAAGGCCCAGGTTTCTCCGATCGGTTTCCGTGAGAAGACCGGAATCGTGTCTTCAGATCTTCTCTACCATTACAGAATTAACAGGTGGAATCCCTCGGGTATTGAAGCCGTATGCACAGGCTTTGACGGAACACCCTTCCTTTACAGGACGCCCGCTGAACCAATGTTGGCAAGGGCCAGGCAGGTTTTGGCGACGCTGGGTCTAGAGAAACTGGAGACTCGTCGAGTCCTGACCATGTCATTCGGTGAGGCTAAAAAGGTTCTCATTGCCCGGGCCATAGTTCATCGACCCAGGATTCTTTTTATTGATGAGCTTTGCGCCGGTCTGGATAACGGATCCAGACAAAAAGTTCTGGAGCTTGTAGAACTATTGGCTGGACAGGGAACACAGATGATCGTCGCGGCTCACGACCATAGTGATATACCCGATTGTGTCACCAGGATCATGACTTTAAAATCCGGAAGAATAATCAATTCTGGAAGCTTCTTAAGGCCCCCCTGCCCGGCTAGAGACGCTGTTAGAGCGGACAGGACGCAGCGGTGCCCCGATGTTCTTTTTCAGACCAAATTCGAACAGTGCAGCCAGCGTCCTCTGATCCGGACGGAAAATGTAGATGTGTCAATGGGCGGGAAAAGGATTCTAAATCAGATAAACTGGCAGATATTCGCTGGTCAGAACTGGGCATTGCTCGGCGAAAACGGCTCAGGCAAAACTACATTATTAAAACTGATCTCCTGTGAATTACTGCCCGTGTGGGGAGGGACTATACGCAGATTTGAACCTGATGATCCACAAACACTGGATGAAATTAGAAAATCCGTCAGTCTTGTGTCTCCCGATTTTCAGGCCGATTTCCCCGCTTCTCAGAAAGGACTGGATATTGTTCTTTCCGGACTATATGGGACTGTCGGCCTCCCATGCGAACCTACCCGGAAACAGGTTCTCCTTGGCAAGTCTTTGCTTCACGCATTTGGAGCGGAAGGACTTGAAAGTAGGGAGATTGGCGCTCTGTCTTATGGGCAGGCCCGGATACTGTTGATCTTGAGAGCCTTGATCAATTCACCGAGAATTCTGTTGTTGGATGAGCCTCTGTCGGGTCTGGACTCCGAGGCCAGGAGCGCTGTGGCTCAGACCATCGAAAACGCTATCAGCGCAGGCTCAACCATCATATATGTGACTCATGACCCAAAAGAAATTCTACCGGCTGTCTCCCATGTCGCAGTTCTAAAAGATGGGACCATATCTTTTCAGGGCGCAAAAGGTGAACTCGGACGCCATTTTTTTTAATCCAGTTGCGGTGGACTCGTTGC
>CAVQDX010000047.1:0-11298 GCA_963711335.1 uncultured delta proteobacterium
ACATGATGGCGAAGGCCGCCCAGGAGTCTGGCTATTACGGATTGGCACATGAAATAATAGTGTCGGGTTTTTATGGACTTGTCGATAATCCTCCGGACAATGCCCCGAGAGAATTCCTGGAAATGATTTTCCCAAAACCGCATGAGGTCGAGACTGCCAAGAACGCCTCAAAAGGTGGCATTGACCCATTGCTTGTTTGGTCCATTGTTAGACAGGAAAGCGCATACGACTCATGCGCGGTTTCTCCGGCCGGCGCATTGGGGTTGATGCAGGTTACGCCGCGGACGGCCCTTGTAGTCAGCAACCAGGGTGATTGTTCAAGTCATCAGATTGTGCAGGATCTTCTGGACGCCAGGAAGAATCTCGCTCTGGGAATTCTGATCCTGGCCCAGAACATGAAACAGTTCAAGGGGAACATTATTCCGGCAATTGCCGCATACAACGCTGACATTAACAAGGTCAAGCAGTGGGTGGGACGAAATGGTCGGATGAGACAGGATGAATTCATAGAGAATATCCCGTATTCCGAAACACGTCTGTATGTAAAAAAGGTCTTGGCCAATCTTGCGGCGTATTCGAAAATCTATTCAAGACAGGATCTGGCTGGACATCGGTAGCGCATCATTAGTATCCGGCGCACACAATTCCCTCAGAAAACAAGGACGCTTACTATTGAACACTGAAGACCCCACATTTTTTGACGTGACCCCATATTTACGGCTATTCATAGACAAGGACGGCAAGTGGTATCAAAATGGCGTGGAGATAATTCACCCAGGGGTTTTGCGCCAATTCATGGAGGCTCTGGAAACAGATTCGGACAACCATTACAGGATAAAAATAGGGAAGGAGGTTTGTTCGGTCGAGGTTGAAGACACTCCATTTGTCGTAACTGGAGTTTCCGAGGACAAAGACGGAAATCTGTTACTTCTGTTGAATGACGGCACGTTGGAAATCTTCAATCCAGAAACGTTCCGAATTAATGACTCTAACATTCCGTACTCCGTGGTACGCAATGGAAAATTTCCCGCCCGTTTTAGTCGTCCGGCCTACTACCAGTTTGCTGACAGGCTGGATTTCGACGATCGGGAACAGACCTATTTTATGAGCCTGAACGGAAAAAAAGTAATCATAAAGACCCCGGAGAAAAACTAGATCCGTCCTGACCCCATTCTGCAATATTCCTGTTGAGTTCTGGAAATTCTAATTTGAGGGAGGGGTTTCAACTATCAGAGTTACAGGCCCGTCATTTATCAATTCCACTTTCATCATGGCGCCGAATTGTCCTGTTTCTATTCGGAGGCCGGATCTTTCGAGCAGTGAGATAAATTCGAGATACAGTTTTTCGGCTGCTTCCGCTGGGGCGGCGGAAGAATATGAGGGACGTTTTCCCTTTCGACAGTCCCCGTACAGAGTGAATTGAGACACTACAAGTATGTCGCCTTTGATCTGGGAAACATCCAGGTTCATTTTACCCGAAGCGTCAGCAAATATTCTTAGCCCCAACACTTTATCCGCGAGCCACCTTACTTGGTCCCCCGTGTCGGTCACCGCTGCCCCAAGCAGGATTAAAATCCCAGGGCCTATGGATCCAACGGTGTGATCTCCAACGTTTACACTGGCTCTGGTTACTCGCTGGATTACGGCTTTCATTGGGATTTCGTCTTCAAATACAATCTCCACAACAGAACAAAGGCCGGGACAAAATCTTCAGGATCTGAACTAATCAAATCCGTCAGATTTGCAGGAGACATGAAAGCGCCCGAGCTAATTTCCTCCGAATTGGGCGTTGGGACAGCGTCCGAATGGACCTCGAACAACTCGACATGCTCGTTGTCAGTTTCCGGACACGCCGCGACTTTTAGAACTTTTACAGGGACAGCCTCGATCCCCAGTTCTTCCTTGAGTTCCCTGGTAGCGCAATCAAGATAGTTTTCCCCACTATCAACATGGCCTGCAGCGGAAGAATCCAGTTTTGAAGGATGTCGATCTTTGGACGGAGATCTCCGTTGGACGTAAATGGAGCCTATGGAGTTAAACAGGAATATATGCGCAGCCCGATGCAACAATGCTCGCTTGTGAACATCAGAGCGAGTAGCCTGACCGATTACACGGTCGTCAAAATCCACGACATCAAGTATCTCGCTCGACTGTTTGGCACGCTGATCCATGATTGCTACGCCGGTCCCTAAATCGCTACTCGTGACTTAACCCTTTGGCAGCTCTTTTCCGAGGTGTTCTTCAACCGATTTGATCTTTCCAGCTATTCGTCCGGAGGCGCCTTTTCTGTCATCAATTTTGACATAGGTTACCACTCTGTCGGACTGATCCACGATGTTTTGATGACACTGGCGTATGACTTCGAAGACCTTGTCCGAAGGCCCCTCTATAAGGGTTCCCATAGCGTGGATTTCAAAATCAAGACCGCTTTCCTCAATTATTCTAATGGATTGAGCCACGAAAAAACTGAGGTTTTTTGATCCCTTGTCTAAAGGGAATACACTAATTTCAGCTAGCATTTCTTTGTCCCCACCTAAAACTTGAAGTCGACACGAATCTTGAATATCTTCTTCGCCGGGAATTCGAAGAGTTCAACACCGGTTTTTTCAGACATGTCGCGTATGATTTGTTGTTTTACAGCCTCAGACTCCGCGATCAAAGTGAACCAGACATTGTAGTCGTGTTTTCTAAGATAGTTGTGAGTCACTCCCGGGTATGAATTAATAATGGTCACGAAATCCTCGAGGCTTTCAACCGGAGCTTTTGCGCAGACCAGGGTGCTGACGAATCCCAATCCGCGGGAGTTGATGGAAGCTCCTATTCGCCTAATTATTCCGTCCTGCCTGAGTTTGGCTATCCTTGCCAGGACTTCGTCTTCGGAAATTCCGAGGCGTTCACCAAGAACCCTGTACGGATGAGATTGGACCGGGAAGTTGGCTTGCGCCTGGTTAAGAAGCGCTCGATCCACAACGTCCAGGTTCGGATGGAAAATCTCTTTGGACATGATTCCTTGAAAAACTGGGTTTTGACATTTGATTTCAAATCATAGAAAGATATTCATCCAATTTCAAGCCTGGCTCAAGAGGTATGAATATTCCTTTGGATTATCTCTTATGATTGAGAGTCCCTTCACAGCGCCATGAATCGGGTTTGCCGCAATAGTAACCCGAAATCCGGTCATTTTGGAAATCAGTTCCGGTAAACCCGGTAAACTGGATGAACCGCCGGACAGCACGATAGGAAAATGTTCGAGGTCAGACAACACTGCGGGAGAGGAATTTTCCAGAGCTTCCTGAATCATTTCAACAATGGAATTTATCGGATCGTCTATAGCCATTGATATTTCAGAGGATGATATATCGAGGCTCTTGATACCGCCTTTTCCAGCCTCTCTGCCTGTGATTCTCATTTTCTCTTCAGGAACAGGCGCCTCCACGTACCCAAGTTTCTTCTTGATGTCTTCCGCCAATTCCATGGTGATCTCCAGATTGTAACGTCGGAGTAAATAATCACTGATAGCCAGATCCAGAGTTTCGCCACCAATGCGAGTGGAGTCGGAATAAATGACGTGCCCAAGGGCGACGATGCCCAACTCGGTAACGCCACCCCCCATCAGGATCAACATTTGGGCCCGTGGAGAGTCGATCCTGTAGCCGGATCCAATCGCCGCAGCCATAACAGATGAAGCCAGAAACACTTTGCTTGCTCCGGTTCTTGTCGCTGCCTCAACCAGCGCTCTGCGCTCAAGTTTGGTTGCGCAGATTGGACAGGTTAGCGCCATGCGAAACCAGCGAGGCAAATTCTTTTTCCAGGAAGTTTCGATAAAAATCTTTAACATTAGCCCCGCTGATTCGGAGTCTGAAATCGCCCCCTTGCTTATAGGCTTGTGAAGCGAAACATAATGAGGAGACCTCCCTATCAGTGACCTGGCTCTCGATCCCGCCGCCACCGGCGCCACAACCGCGCAATCCGTCGCGAACAACGACGGTTCATCACTGATAATCCCTCGGCCTCTTAAATGGATTCGGGTATTGCTTGTCCCAACATCTACGGCAAGTTCTGTACCGGATGCCCCACGGAACGCCTCGATAGCCCTGCCAAGCCTGACGATTCCGCCATTCAGATTTTTTGACCATCTTTTAGACGTCGAGCCGTTGATAATTTTTTCCAGGGCTTCAAAGTTCACAATTAAATCTCCGGATTCAGAGGCGGTGTGGTCTTGATCCATTTCTACCAATAACCTCAAGAGCGAGATAATATTGCTAAACCCGCGTCGAGTCGAGTAATAATAACGCTACTCCATGAATTTGCGTCACTTTCATGAGTAACGGCTGTTGGCCCTGTGAGCCGACAAGAAACAGGATCTGAGAAGATGCTCGCCCAAGAGATTCAGTTGCTCGCCGCAATTGTTCTGGATTCCCTGATCGGTGATCCGAGATGGTGGCCACATCCTGTGCGCCTCATAGGCGTGGCCGCCCTGGCTCTTGAGCATAGAGCCAGAAGATCCGTCAGGAACGAACGAGTAGCGGGAGTGTTGACAGCGGCGATCATCCTGGCGGCGTCGGGTCTGATAACGTACGCGTGTCTATGTGTAGCATACTGGTTTGCCTCGTGGTTGGGAGGCGCTGTTTCAATATTTATCATGTACACTGGAATCGCGGCCCATGATCTCGCAAAACACGCTCGCGCGGTTCAGATTGCCCTTGATGCGTCAAATCTTCAACTGGCCAGGGAAAGGGTTGGAATGATTTGCGGCCGGGATACCGGAAATCTTGATGAACATGGTGTCGCAAGGGCGACGGTGGAAAGCGTGGCTGAAAACTGTGTCGATGGAGTAACCGCTCCTTTGTTTTACGGCGCGTTGGCCGGGCCCGTCGGAGTTATTGTATATAAGGCGGTCAGTACCCTGGATTCCACTTTTGGATACAAGAATGAACGGTATGGACAATTCGGGTGGGCTTCAGCAAGGCTGGACGACGCCGCCGCGTTTGCGCCCAGCAGACTCACCGGTCTCCTGGTGCCAGTAGCCGCATGGATCCTGGGCATGCGAAGCCAGGACTCATTTAGGATATTCAAACGCGACCGGTTAAAACATGCGAGCCCTAATTCCGGGCATACGGAAGCGGCCTTCGCAGGGGCTATGGGGTTGAGGCTGGGGGGACCGAGCTATTACGAGGGGGCGCCGCATGAAAAACCATTCATTGGAGACCCGATTTTCGAGGCCAATGCCGAAAGTATCGGACAAAGCGTAAAGCTGATGATGGTCACAACCCTCGTGTCGTTCATCTCATTCGTGGCATTGTGGGCAATAGTAGGATTAATATGGGGCTATATATAAAGCGATCAGTTCCGGCAGGCAACCGGGACTCAACAATGGCGGCCAATGGGGACTTATGGCGGAACTCCCTAAAATAACAGTGGTTGGTTGCGGTCCGGGATCACCGGAATATGTCTCGGGCGCAGCCGTGTCCGCAGTAAAAGCGGCTGCAATAATCGTTGGAACTGAAAGGCTGCTGGAATTGTTTCCAGATTCAGGCGCTTCGAAAGTGGTTATGGGATCTGACATGAATGCGGCCCTGGACATAATTGAAAAAGCCAAAACCATGGGCGCCGTTGCCGTACTGGTCAGCGGCGACCCAGGTCTTTTTAGCTTTGCCAGAATGATTGTTAGAAGAATCGGCAGGGATGAGGTCAGGTTCGTTCCGGGAATAAGCTCCGCCCATGTGGCGTTTGCCAGGCTTGCCCTCGACTGGGCTGACGCAAGGATCATCAGCGCCCATGTGGCCGACCCGGGAGACGAATTGAGCAGGTCATTGGCCCAGGAACACAAGATCGCCGTCCTACTCGGAAGATCAGGCTCAATGCAGTGGCTGCGACGATTCCTCCAAATGTATCCCGCTCCCAGGAGGATATTTCTGTTTGAAAATCTTACTCTTGCGGATGAGACAATGCGTGAGGTCTCGTGTGATGGACTGGAGAGCCTTCAAGTGAGTTCGAGGTCGGTAGTCGTAATGGTTCACCCCGATCTGCTGGAATGATCCCCAATGCCCGTGTTTCTCACGACAGACAAACGATTGATCCGCTTAACTCATACCTGGAATAGATGACATGATATTGCTCCTGGGTGGAACGTCAGACGCTGTAGACCTCTCAAGGCTCCTTATCAACGAAGGACTGCCGTTGATATTTTCAATGGCCACCGAAATCCCTGTCGATTTTCCGGAATCGAGTCTGATCACGGTAAGACGGGGATGCCTGGATGAGGCAGGGATGGAGGCCGTGATCCGGGATAGTGGATCGACGGCGTTACTGGACGCGACCCATCCGTATGCTGAGGAAGTGACAAGGAACGCTCTGAAAGTATCCAGCAAGCTTGGGATAAGATATTTCAGACTGACGAGGGATACCGTTGTCCAGGAGGGGCCTGACGTAATTTTTGCGGAAAGCCACCAGGACGCCGCAAGCAAGGCCGTGACAGCGGGAGGTCCGATTCTACTGACGATAGGGGTCAGAAATATAGGCCTTTACGCATGGATCCAGAGTGAAAGGAGCGTAAGACTTGTAGTAAGAGCGCTCCCCAACCCTGAATCCATAAAAGCGCTGTCCGATAATGGAATAGCTCAGGCAGACATGATCCTTGAACAAGGCCCGTTTTCTTACGAGGACAATATTCGAGTCATAAAGGAATTCGGAGTGAGAAACGGTGGTGACCAAGGACAGTGGTTCGCGAGGCGGAGTGGAGGAAAAGGTTCGAGCCGCGCAAAGCCAGGGATGTAAATTGATAGTAGTAAGGAGGCCGGGTCAGGAAGATGTTGGCTCTTTCCGCGACGCTCCTGCCATGGTCAAAGCGGTTAAAAGCTATTTGATGACCACATCCTCAAAAAGGGAAGGGGCGACATCCATCACCACGTTGTAAAGCATTACAGCGATTCTTCTGACTTCCCATTCGGCGTCTTTGGGGAGCCTGAGTCGGAGAAAATCCCGAAGCGCCCTGGCGTTAATCCACCAGATTCTTTCCTGTGACGAAGCCACGGGTATGGCCCTCCGGGCGTCTTCTTTCCGCAACTTGCTTGAATTCCGGAGATTCTCGTATACTTCGAAAGCCTTCTCGTTGGCCTCGCTAAGGCGCTTCAGAGCGTCCCTGACTATCTCTTCTTCCGTGATGTAGTTGAGAATAGGATAAACAAACGAAATTCCCTGGGCCTGGAATCTCCTGCTGGAACTCACATGACCCTGGCCGATCCTGTGACGTGAGATTTGGGCCCCACACGCTTTGGAAATTCCCGAGACGTGAAAGTTGAACTGGACCGACTCAATCGGGGTCAAATGGCCGAGGCTTATTAGTTTTTTGTTTAGCGCCCTCTTGCGGTCCAGATCGTCAGCCATCTTTTCCCTGGTTCCATAACTAATAGCGGCTGACCACGCAGGAAGAGTCTCAATTCTCGTCCACAAATCCCGTGTTTCCTCGAGCTTCCCAAAGGCGTCAAGAGGGGCTGTCACGGCTTCGAGCGTGACTTCAGGCTCTTCATTTCCAAAACACTGTTTTCGTAATTCTTTCCACGGATCATCAATTGTAAGCATTGTCGCAGTTATCTCAGCCATAATATTATCCTTGTCTCAAAAATGTCACTTGTGGCGCATATATCGCTCCGGGCGCCTAAAAGAAACTCAAAGGGCCAAGGCGACTTATTCTCGATCTATAGGTTAGTCCAACCCTGCGCCTGACGTGTAAACGGCTTGCTCTTGGACAGCCTCGCAAGGGTCTGTCGCCACAACTCTTCAAAGCTCTTACACTCAGTTGGAAAATGACTCCAGCCTATCTTTACGGAATGAGGTATTTCAATTCCGTCAACGTGGGTGCTTTCAGGACTGAAAAGGCCCTGGACCCGGTGGATTATTTCAGTGGCCTCATCCAGTGGAACATTTTCAATGAAAGCGCCAAAGCCGCCTGTCCTGAATTTACCAGCCAGGGATTTGCGCTTACTCAGATTGAGAAGTTTCTCCGTGAAAATAGTGAGAAAGCGTTTGATTCTTGAAATGTCGTGCTCAAGGTAAATCGAGTCCATATTTTCAATCTGTACCAGGATCAACAGGCAAGAGGACCGTTCCGCAGAAAGTTGTGACACCTTTATAAGGGTTTGCGCCCTGAAAAAACTCTCGTTCATGAGGCCGGATTCCCCATCGTACAATCGGACGGCCTTGAGTAGCTTCTCGTTCACAATATTTCTTCGGACTATAGCGAGCACTGATCCTAGAAACTCCCATAGTCCCCTGTCCTTGTCGAGCGAGGGATCCTCTTTCCGCGCCGCCAGCAGCAGGAACCCATCAACTCCCTGATCCCTTGTCCAGGGAACGATTACAGCGCTCTTAACAGGAAACCCTAGCGCCTCTCCCGCGTGAAAGACCGGTATGAACGCCTCGCCGGATTTGGGATTACCCATTACAACCGATTGAAGGTTCTCGATGGCCCATTTCGCCCAACCTGGCCTGATCTTGATAATGCGCCCCTTATTAAGGGATTTTGAGAAACCAGTAACCGAACGAATACGACACATCATGTTTGAGAGTGAGACAGTGGCTATTAGCGCTCCATCAAATCTGCCTTTGTTGACCAGATTCGACACCATTCCGTCAAAAAAGGTGTCGGAAATATTCGGAGCCAGGCGGTACTCGTTAAGAAGTTCAGCTATTGAGGAAAACTCGGATCGTGATGTTCTTACGCCTTCTGAAGAATTAACCAGAGTAAAGATGCCTTCTATTGTCCTGGCCAGGCCCTGCACAAATTTGATTTGGCTCGGTTGAAAGGCGGGAGATTCCGTGGTGTCGACTATAAGTAAAGCGCTGTCAGCAACCGGAGCTATGAGCATTGCAAGAACCGGTTCTGGTCTTGAGTAGATCTCCTGGACCAATGGCGCAACGCTTGCGTGAGTCTCGTGACTGATAGACCCTTTGTGAGCCAAACCAACTATGCGGCTCTTGTCCGGAAGTAACGGGATGTCCCAGTTGAAATGCTTGCTTAGAGTCTTGTGGGAAATCAGACGGAACGCCCTGTCAATATTCGATTTTAGATACAGCGCCACGGTAAAGGCGTCGAGAGTTTCAGCCGCGGAGTGGACCACGGTATTCAAAGGATGAACCAGGTCGGATCTGAAGTTTGTCGATGTATGATCAGTTTCTTTCAAGGTTTTTCCGTCTCGAAAATTACTGTTACCTGAACAGGCTCAATTGAATCGATTCTCAGCCCTTCGGGTTTGATGACAATGGGAACTTTCATTTGTTGCTTCAGAGCCAGTTCGGAGATGTTGACAGGATCGGTGGTGACGGACACAAGCCTTTTAAGGTCTCCCTGCGAAGCCCTCACCCGTACATCAGGAGGGGACACCACTATTTTGCTCTTCTCCGGCAAGACTCCGACAATTGTAGGCACAACCTTAAAAACCTTAACAGAAGCCGCTTCGATGTTGAGTTGAAGATCTGATGGCCTGACTTGGGCGATTGTTATGCCCGGAGGGACCTGAAGACTGTTTGTAGTCATTCTAAAAAAATTCAGGCCGGGCGTAACCTTGCTAAGATCGACTACAGCCCTGACAGCTCCAGGATGGAGACTTTCCAGGCCGGAAGCCGAACCCCTCACCCGAACATCTATCCTGTCCATCCAGGGTCCCACAATCTCCATCGAAGAAGGAAGATTGGTATACTGAATCGGTATGGAAATCCCGATTTCAGAGCGCTGAGGTCCCACTATCAGGAACCAGAGAAATATGGACGTAGCCAGAGCAAGCAGTTTCAGGCGCCAGTTGAACGAGAATATGGATCGCCATGTGCGGGGAGATTGCTCCCCGGTGGCTCCACGGTGATTTGAAAGGCTTTTATTAATGGCCTCAGTGAACTCGCTCCTCTTCTTGAAATGCGTGATTTGCGACCCATCTACAAGAGATACTTCTCCGCGTTCCTCTGATATGACGACACAAATCGCGTCTGACCTCTCACAAATTCCAATGGCCGCGCGATGCCTCGTCCCATATTTCGCGCTCGAGGTCCTCGTCACGAGACAACGGCAGGATGCAGGCCGCCGCTTTGATACGATCCATATATATTAAAGCCGCCCCATCGTGCAGCGGAGAGTTCTTTTGAAAAATAGCCTGGAGTAATTCCGCCGACAGGGCGCTATCCAGTTCCTTGCCCTTTACAATCAAAGTGTCCAGGCCGTCGAGCCTTTGGAAAACAATGAGAGCGCCGGTTTTTTGACGGGCGAGTTCAGTGACGGCGTCGGCGATCTCTTCGATCAGAACGGAATCCGCATCAGGGTGACGCCTGTTTCTCCAATGCCTGAGTGGTGAGGCTCTGTCGAGCATCTGCCGGATTTCCGGCTGAAACACGATTACCAGGACAATTATGATCGCCGCCCATATATACTGAAACAAAACCGAAGTCAGGATAAGCCCCAGCTTGGTAGCCAGAAAATAGAATATTCCAGTTCCTATGAGTGTGATAAGTATCTGAAACGACCTGGTTCCCTTGAACCATAAGGCCACGAAATAGATAAGGAACGCTATCAACCCAATATCAACAAGGTTTATGAAGCTAATTGAAAGAATAAATTCCTTGATAAATGACATCTATGTCTCTGAAAATCTTATAGATAAAAATTTACATTGAACAGTTCGTCAAACAATCGATGGCAGTTATCAAGACCATATTTCGCGGCCTTTTGCAAGCAATACCGTAGGCATGAGAATGAACGTCCACAGAAGCTGTTGATAACCGGTGTGTAATCCTGTTGATAAATTTGGTAGTCGGGGTTATGACCTCTACGACAAGCGCTTTGCGCCATAATAGGGCGCCACAAAAAAACTAATAAAATCAAAGCGAAGTGTAACCTGCCGTAATCTCAAGAGGCGCCTGAAATGCCCTTTATTCTAGGTGGCATACTTATAAACATCTGTTGATAAATGTATTTTTGGGTATGAATATCATTTCCCGAACAGAAGCCTGAACCAAATCGATCCAGGTCCCTGTTTTTCAAAAGAATAGCCTAAATCGCCGGAGCCCGCACGTGACACGCGGCGCTATGGCCATGGCCCTGTCCTTCAGAACAGGCGCAATTTCCGGGCATATTTGAATCCTGTAGCCGACACCGGGGATGAAATCGGCATCCGGATGGCGGGTTGATCGGACTGGGCGTGTCTCCTTCGAGGATTATTCGATGACGCCCAATTTCCGGGTCCGGTATGGGGACTGCGCTCAGAAGCGCTTCGGTATAAGGGTGGAGAGTATTTTCGTATATGGCGCGTTTGG
>CAVQDX010000048.1:0-331670 GCA_963711335.1 uncultured delta proteobacterium
AGCACGGTAGTGATGTGCAGGCGCCACTGTCGTTCGGTCGCGGGGGTAACAAAGCGCCCAAACTGACTGTTAATCAATTTTGGTCGTGGTATCCGAGTAGCGCCGCTCCGGTTAGGTTGACCTCTGTAATAAACCCCTTGTGCGTTAAGGTAAAATATCCTACAGGAGAGAAATCGTAGAGGCTTTGGAACTTGTCCCGTGATTCTTCCAATTCGATCTGGATTCTTCTCAGTTCCTCGTTCTGTATCTCAAGTTCAATCTGGTGGGCCTGGTGTTCGTGGATAAGCCTTCTGGGCTGTTAGCCTTTAGTCCTATAGACGAGTCGGGAGACTTACTGAGTTTTTCCTCGGCGTCGTTTCTCGGGGTAATGTCGCAATTCCTACTGTTGGTCAGATCCATTTTGTCTGTCATCAGTCAATATCCCTTGTGATCGGCCCAATTAGCGTTCAATGTCGCCGCATATTCGGGTTCGCTGCTGACACTGGAGTCTTGTAGGAGCAGCGACTTGCCGAAGTCGCAATGTGTCTGAAGCTGACATGCTGATTGCGCCACGCTCCTACTCCCCGAAATAACTTATTATATGGTCCACTGACTACAATTGATATTATTTTCTCACGGTAAGAGAAATGAGGTTGGAACCAGCGCACAAATATAATTGACGTCGGGCAGATCGATGGAAATCGGCAATGGCAAAGTTGGAACGGGCCACATCGGGGACCTCGAGTATAAACGATCTACGCCATACATGGGAGACCAATGCTCGTAGATCGGGGATAGATTCGGAGGTTCGGGGGCCGACCTGGGCCACGCCGACGAAAGTTAGACGTTTCACAGAGGCATGGGTTTATAGATTATTATGAACTCGTCAACGCCATAGACAAATTAACTTGCGACCACAGATTAACGGAAATTTTAGCGGTATCAAGGGCCAGAAAATAGATATTCAGGAATGTCTGATGTTACCTTTTTCCAAAATGTCTTGCTTTACGAGTCAGTTTCTTTGATGCGTCTATTTAAAAAGCCTAATGATTTGTGGCGCCTGAGGACGGAGTTGGAACCGTCACGGGGACATGCCCCAAGGGATTTTAAGCCTGTTAAAGTTAGTTACCTACGCCAGTTTATCCCAATATATTCTTGGTGTTATATTTATCATTATTTTTTATAGCGATATATAGCATCAAAAAATGTTACCTTTTTGACAGTGTGGTTAGCTTCAATGGTTCAATTACTGGAATAAATTTGGAATTGTAAAAATTCCTATCTTACTTTGATAAATTTTCATGTTCTGATATGGGTGCGTTGGCTCGAGTGAAGACTCCACCTAACCAACTGATTCCAGAGATTATTATTGGGAGTTGGATGGCTCGAAGCATTATAATCTGAGCTTTCAAATATTTCTAACAATCACTGAGAACTTTCCGAAACCCGGCGCTGAGATTTCGTCGCCCGCAACTAACAACTCGGAAATAGCTGAAAAGACCAGATCAACCGATTCTGAGGCGAGTTTTTTTAGTTATTTGGCACTTCTCTGCAAGTTTGTCCACCATTTCAGCTTTTGTCATGTCCATTCCTCCCTCGAAATTGTCATCTTGTTCCAGCAAAAAATATGAATGGGGCTATTTAAGGCATGACCGCAGAGGGTGTCAAGAGAAAATTGCTAAGCCAACCGCCGATACATCAGGGCTAATAGCATGTTTCTCTTTACGGTGGGTTTGAATGAAATAAGCTGCAATATAACCGAGAGCTGCGAAGAGTGTGGAAACCAAAAGAGCGGCCAACATCCATCTTTCCAGAATTCCAAAATCCAAGTAGAGAAACAATTTCAACGCTTGCAGGAAATTGCCCGCATCGAGTATTGGAGCCATCGTCTGTCTAAAATCTTCCATACCCATAGCGGTAGAGTGACCCAGTAAGAAACCCCCAGCCCAATAGTATCCATAATAAATAGGTATTACCGTTAACGGGTTAACGATCCACGTGAAAGCAAACGCCATGGGGAAATTGTAGCGTATCATTAGGAGCAACAAACCCAGAGTAGCGGTATGACCTCCAATAGGAATACCTAAAGCTACAAACAGGCCTATCGCCACTCCCCGAGCGTCAAACCACGGAGGGTTCTTAGAGAAAGACAAAGGATCTACGATGTTTCTATGAATAAAATCCCGACATCGAAGTAAGCGTCCGATAATTTGACCGGTTTTTTCGGTGGGTCGCTTTTCCTTGGTAGGACACTCCGATTCGTCCTTGTTCTCTGTCCTGTTCTCCAATTCAACATCCTTTGACGGACCTTTTTTCGATTCTCACTAAGATCTCCGTTACCAAACTTTGGATTCTTAGTGTTTAACCGCCGTGGACTCCGTAGTAAACCTCGCCTGGAAAACCTTTAATAATGGCCTTTCTTGTGGGGCCATCTTCCCGTTCGATCCTGCTAACGCATGTATGAACGAGCTTTCCCATCCTGCATCTCCTTACATTACAACGTGAATTGCCCCAAATCCAAGATAACTCTCTTTGGCTACTGTCGAGCGTGACTCACCTAATCAGTTGAAATAACTTTGCAAGCCTAGCATGAAAATATACTGCCCTTGCAAATGTGGGGACGAGCATAAAAAACATTGCTCCTACCAGGAATGAAAAACTGATATTGCTCCAGGTAAGCAAACCTAACCCGGCCCACTTCACAAGGAAGTATACTCCGCCCGGCAAATAAATAGTACCGCTGTCACGACACCGGGCGAATACTCACGGCCAAGCGTAGTACATGAAATATGTATAAATGAATTGGCCAAAATCCACATTATGACTGACATTCCAGCCCAGAGGTATCTGGTCTGATTTTCGTGGTACCCGTAACAAGCCGCAGCAACAAACACAAAGAATATAAAATTCCCAAGTAAATTCTGTGTCCAGTCGAAGTGTCCGAAATAACGATCTGCCCATTCAACAAAACCGAAAGAAAATTCCTCTATCATGTGAATGGCGTAGAAAATACAAACAAGAAAAATAGCGGCAGATTTTTCATCGACCATCGGCGCGTCTGTCATGACATATCCCCTGTATGCATTTCGGCTGCAGCATAAAATCCCATTCTCAAACAGGTTCCGTTCAACGATACACCGGCGAACCATTTGTTGACAATATGGTGAATCCAGCTTGTGAATCCACCTACGGCAATGGATGTTAGCTGCGAACCTCTTCTGGATAATCTTGAGATAAATGAAATTCTACGGATAGTTGGTCCGGGAAAAATTGACATTGGTTAAAGCGCAACAACTGCTCAAACCTAATCACAATCGAAGAAGCAGACGCGAAGAGTCACGAAAATTACATCAAATGTCATCTCGTTCGTGATGTAGTGTATCGATCAATTCATCAATTCTTCGACAACGAGATTCGTTGAGTTCACACGTGGCCTTCAAGTGAGCCAGGGAGGCGGCGCACATAGTTAATTCGAGCTTGTGCGCCACTTCAGAGTGCTCATCGAGTTTATCCATGTATCCCGACAATAGGGCTGGATCTCTGCATTCTGACAGTGACGGCAATCTGAACGTTTCGACCCCGAAATGGGCGCTCACGTCCGAATTGATTGGAATTTGCTCCATTGACCTTAGAGGGCAAAAGGAGTCACCAGGTCGTTGCATGTGATGATCATATTCCTGGGCAACCGTAGTTTCGATCTGGTTCAGTAATTCCACAAAATCTCGTCCTCTGCAGTCATTACGTCCAGATTTAACGCATAGCGCCTCAAATTGATTAATCAGCGCCTGGATATTCGAATCGTTCGATGGGTCAAAACCGAGCATATCGGATGCCTTTCGCAGTGGATCCGGTCTTGTTTCTTCAGCGGGCGCATCCTGATCGCCGAGCGATTTGTGGGGCATTTCGATTCCATCGTCCTGTATACACTTGAGGCACGGTAATTTCTCGTCGTGGTTTAAGCAATCATGTGTAAGAATGCCCAAACTCTCGAGATCGAGACAGGCCCTCTCTATTGCGTGGACCGTACCGGCGACTGCCTGGTGATACAGATAGGTCGAGTCATCCTCTACTTGCTGCCCCGTCAAGTACCATTTCCAAAACTTCTCACCTGCTTCATACAGATCTCTCCAGGTCGAGGAAGTTGATCTGCCCACGACCTTTGCGGTCACTACGCTCAATTGATGTATGAAAGACTCGACATCAAATCGTCCTTTGAACTCACCTGCCGCTATGGCCAATTCGTGTCTGAAAGAGTGCGTATCCATGATCTTAGATATCAAAGCAGGGTTCAGGCTTATTTCGCGAGCGTAAACGCGGGATTGTACATAATTTTCCCAAGCCTGGTGTCCGAAACCCAGGGCAGGTCGTATATGGTGCGGCGAGCAGGCATCGGCGATTGCGTGAAAAACCGGCCCAAGAAGCTGAAGTCCTACCAAGTGTGAGTTGGGTCCTCTTACCTCGAGAGGGTTGTTTTGATCCGAAAGAAAATGATTGTAGTAGAATTTGGCAAGCACACTCCAGGGCACAAAGGAGGTGTTTACAAATCCTCGTTGGAAATTGGCGTTCCATTCAGAGACTCCATGGCGCCAGGCAGGTCTGACCCGATCCAGGACCAACGAATTCTCCTTATCCACTAGTCCTCTCAGGTACCTGGATATTCCTTTTACGACAAAGGAGTCAAATCCCTGCCTGGAAGAAGAGTCATAGGAATAACCACTCCCGCTGGACCACTGCTTGTCAACATCAGGGTAAGGATTTATGAAGTGATTGAATGCGGTGAACGTATGGCCGAAAAGCCCTGTCACATTCCTTTTGGATCTCCACAGTAATCCGGGTAGTCGCAGAGACAGGTCAGCGAACTTGTCCGTGTGCCAGGATTCAAAACCGGCCAATCGTTCAATTGCACTCTCAGAAGATGGAATGTCCTTTATGGATATTCGTTGGCCGTATGCCAATTCCAAGGACTGCAAGGCCTTCTTCTGCAAAGGTGTGCCCCAATTCTTTATGTAGGCTACTGCATCACAAACTATCCAATAGTGTACTTTCGCGTTCATAGGCGCCTCAAGACCTTATTTTATAACGAATCATGCGTCACCGGTACTGTGAAAGCTGTATCCTCCATCTTACCCCACTTGATCTTGCGCTCCGCTCGACTCGGCGCTGCGATCCTTGGACTAGCCGCTATTCGAGCATTGTCCGGAGCATGGCTCATCTTGTCGGCGTAATCCTTTTCAGTGTGAGCTATCGTTGGGCTCTCTTCGAAGCGTCGAACTCGCCGGTGATCTTTTGAACCTCTCTTGCATGTATCAGACTAGTTTCTCCCATGCTTTGGTCTTACACGCTTCTAGTGGATCCTTCGCTCTCAGGCCGCGAGTGGAATCACCAAAATTATCACGCCATAGTGCACGATGTCCACTGTACACGTGCCAGTCACGGGAAATTTCGGTCTGCGTTACTCACTTGGTCCTCGCGCTAGCCCGCTGTGCATCATGACCGAGTATACAGTCATGAGCAATCCGAAAGTTAAGCAGATCATCCCCGTTAGCATCATAATGATGTAAAACGAGATGTATGGGGTGAACAATAGGACGATTCCGAGAATGGTGAAAAGCAAGGGCAGGATTATGATTCCCCATTTGCTTCGGCGGGTTTCACTCCGCCGATTTGCAGTGGCTATAGAGGTAACCCCGGCGATTATGACCATCAAAGCTACTATGTATACGATTAACTTTCTGGTTAGATATACGTCTATGAGCGACTGGTTGAGCACAAACATGCCAGCCATTACACTCAACAATCCCCACATCAGTCCAATCCTCCATTTGGATCCAACAGGCAACCCTGCCACTAATCCTATCAGGCCCAAAAAACCCTCCAAAATCCAAAACCATCCAAGAGCTGCCAAGAATGCAACAAAGGTCTTAGATGGGTAATATAAAATGAGAATGCCAAAACCAGTTGAGAGAATGCCCTCGAGAAACACCGTCCACCAGGGAACAGTCTGATTTCGGCCTACAGCATCATTTGTAGTACCAATCATTTGCATCTCCTCAGATTTATCTCTTTCTGCGCCCCACTGACCTCCCCCGGTGGGCTCTTGAGGCCGGAGATCTTACCCCTGACGCTTAAGAAGCTTGAAAGCTCTAATCTTGAAAGCGACTCGACTCCAAGTATTTTGTTTCAATATAGAACTCCTAGGCTGTTATCATTTTGCATTCATCCTTTTTTCCGCCTACGCCATTTGGCGTTTACTCCAGACTGAGTAAGGCACGGCCAAGAGAGCGCCCAAAATCATGTAGGTCAAGAGCGTAGGAATGAAGTTTTCCGCATAATCCGACAGTTCCACAATAAACAGGGCGAGTCCGACATTGCGAGCGACGCTTGCAATAGCGAGGACGGAACGCTGCTCCCGAGATGGGCCGCCCAATAGATGGCCAATGGCCATGGAACTCCCCACCATTATGATGATCACGACACTGGACAGACCGCCCAAATTCAGCATCATCCGTAAGTCAGGAGAAAGAACAAGGAGAATGATCAGCACGACAAATAGCACGATGAAAAGGACATTGGCGAGCATTCTCACAGGCTTACCAATCACATCAGCAAGCCTCGGAGCAAAGCGCTGGATGAGCAGACCGGTGATAACCGGCAAGAATGTGACCTGAGCCACCTGTCGGGCCACCTCAAAAGGGGTCAGCCTCAGGCCTGGCAGTTCAAAGAGAGCGCTAAAAATAGCTAGCATAAGTGGTGAAATCACGACAGCCAGCAAAGCCAGCGTTAACTGTAGGCTGGCGGTGTATGTGGGATCCCCTCCGGCCATTTGGGACCGTTTGTAGGTGAGCGGGGCGCCAGGCGCTGCGGCCAGCACAGCTAGACCGGTGGCCACAGCGGGTGACAAATTGGACACCCATAACAATAAGCCCACAACCAGGGGGACCAGCACGATTACAGCGAGGAGGGAGCGGAGCAATAATTCAGGTCGACGCCACAGGGACGTGAGTTGTTGAAAAGAATGGCTAACCCCCATGGCGAGCATGAGGCTGAAAATAGTCACGGTGACAAACATGAGTAAAATGGGGTTATCCATAGTTACAATCCGCAACAATTCGAAAAAAGTGACATTTTTCTTGTGTAAACACTTCTTGGTTCACTCCTTAGTGTACCCAATCCATTCGATTAGTAGGCTTGACTGCTCGAAGGAATGTTTACACGGACCTGGATGAATCCCCGCTGTATGTGTCTAATCACGGCGCTGTTAAGGTTATCATCTTCACCCAAAATGGTCTGAATGATTTAGTAATTCGGATACAATGGTAAATGTCACAGGAGATTACTTCTAATTCTCGATTCGAACGCCATAGCTTTAATGTTGAAGAATTCCGTCATCCGCACCCCCAACGTGCCGAGATGGACAATTGAAGCAGTCCGGACCGACCGCCAGAGCGGCGTACGGCCCGGATAGCTTGCGATCAATGGCGGTTCAGTTCCCGATATTTGTCAGGAGCTTATCCATCACCTGGTCAACGGTGAAACTGGCCGCCTTCTGGCGCGGTGGGAACTCCGCGAATGTCACTAGGAAATCACCTACAATTTTCTGAGCGGGTATCAACAAGAACGCGTGATCGATCATCCAATCCCAGTAGGTGTTTGAGGTGATGTCGGCCCGCTCAAAGGGGTCAGTGCGCAGGTTGAAGACCTTTGGTATCCGCAACGTCACGTAGGGCTCCGCCCAGATCTGGCATGTGCCTGCCATACGTTGTTCCTTAAAAATGAGCTTCCAGTTGTCGTAGCGGCATGCCGTCAGATCGCCATCGTCTGAAAAGTAGAAGAAGCCCTCCCTCGGACCCTTTTCTGCTTGACCAGTCAGGTAGGGCAGAAAGTTGTGGCCGTCTAGATGCACCTTGAAAATCTTTTCACCCGCCTGATGGCCCGCTTTGAGCTTTTCTATGATGTCCGGTTCACCGGCTGCCGCCAATAGGGTAGGCAACCAGTCCATGTGACTCATGATTTCGTTGGAGACTATACCTGCCGGAAACTTTCCCGGCCAACGCGCCAAAGAAGGTACCCGGTAAGCTCCCTCCCAGTTCGAGTTCTTCTCGTTGCGGAAGGGGGTCATGCCGCCGTCCGGCCAGGTGTTCATGTGTACGCCGTTGTCTGTGCTATACAAGACTATCGTATCCTCGGCAATTCCAAGTTCGTCCAGCTTGTTCAGAAGTGCGCCAACATGCTTGTCGTGCTCGATCATCACGTCGTGGTACTCGGACTGCCAGCGCCCGGATTGACAGAGTATCTCCTTCGGCGGGCGTACCCGAAAGTGCATCCAAGTGGTGTTGAACCAAACGAAAAAGGGCTTGTCGGCCTTATGTTGTCGGTCAATGAAGTCGCAAGCGGTCGCTAGAAATTCCGCGTCGACAGTCTCCATGCGCTTCCTGGTCAGCGGACCGGTATCCTCAATCCGCCCATCAGCATGGCTCCGGATTACCCCTCGTGGACCAAAATTCTTGCGAAAGTTCGGAAAATCTTTTTCTGGCGGATAGTCTCGATGCTCAGGCTCCTCTTCAGCGTTCAGATGATAGAGGTTGCCGAAGAACTCGTCGAAGCCGTGGTTGGTAGGTAGGAACTCATCTTTGTCGCCAAAGTGATTCTTGCCGAACTGGCCGGTGGCGTAGCCCAGCGGCTTCAGTAGTTCAGCGATAGTGGGATCAGCGCCCTGCAGTCCTAAATCGGCGCCTGGAAAACCCACTTTTGTCAACCCGGTGCGAAAGGGGCTTTGGCCGGTAATGAAAGCAGCCCGACCGGCCGTACAGCTCTGTTCTCCATAATAGTCAGTGAATCGGACCCCCTCCTTTGCTAGACGATCGATGTTTGGCGTGCGGTACCCCATCAATCCGTCGGAGTAGCAACTGAGGTTGGTGATACCGATGTCGTCACCCCAGATGACAAGAATGTTAGGCTTTTTCGGTTGCGCCATATATTGCCTCCTTCGTTGCTTGAATTAACATCACTCGTAAAGGCCCTTAAGACCTCTCGGGTGTTGTTGGTTCCTATTAACTTAGGCTAACGAGCGATTCTTATCGTCCGACTGGCTTGGGATCAGATTGTCCTGATCTCAGCCACCTTTTTGGCCATGGCATTTCTTGAACTTGAGACCACTACCGCATGGGCATGGCTCGTTGCGGCCGACTTTGGGAAAAACTTGCGCCTGTTTGGTGTATTCCTTAGACAGAAACCTGCATGGCCTGCGCAGCCGGAAACCCACTACGAATGAACTGGGCCATGATCTGCAGCGGTTTATCGATGTGATGAAAAAACGCTTTGTAGCCCTTGCACAGGTAGTTTAGCCCTGACTCGCCATCTGTTGTGGTGAGAAACCGGTTCTTAGGACATTCCCCATGGCAGGCAAAGCGCACCTCGCATTGTCGGCAGACACGCGGCAGCGTGTCCAATTTGTCTCGGCCGAACTTTCTTTGTTGCTTGGAGCCGGCCAAATCAATCATGCGCTCTTCGAGGATGTTACCCAACAAATACAAGGGTTCTACAAAATGGTCGCAAGAGTACAGATCTCCGTTATGCTCCAGAGCGAGCCCGTGACCACACACGGGATTGAAAACGCACATGCCGGATGAACCCATACCCAACCAGTTGCGAACCGCAGCTTCGAAGGTTTGCACGAAAATCTTACCGACATCGTGCCCGACCCATTCGTCGAAGACGGCGGTCAGAAAATCGCCCCACTGTTCCGATCCCACCGTACGATCTGAGACGGCTGTCCCATGCTGGTATGGGGTAACAGACGCTTCGTTCAGACGCTCGATCGCCGGAATGAACTGCATCCAACTGGTACCCGCTTCGTCACGCAAAAACCGGTAAACCTCGAGAGGGCGGGTCGCGTTTACACGATTGACGGTAACTAAAACATTGTATTCTACCCCATGCTCCTGCAATAGCCGCAGGCCCGTCATCACTCTGTCAAATGTAGGTCTCCCTAGCCGGTCCACTCGGTGCGCATCGTGCAGATCGCGAGGACCGTCGATACTGATACCGATGAGAAAGTTGTTCTCACGAAAGAACTCGCACCATTCATCGTTTAGTAGAGTGCCGTTTGTTTGCATGGTGTTCTCGAAAGTCATGTCCGGCCTGCGGTAATTTTCCTGTAACTCGATGGCCCGCCGGTAGAAGTCGACGCCCATGAGGGTCGGCTCGCCGCCCTGCCAGGCGACCGTCACTTTGTCGGTTTGATGCGAATGAATTAGCTGGCGTATGTAGTTCTCCAGCACCTCATCGGTCATGCGAAAGCGACTGCCGGGGTAGAGAAGTTCCTTCTTGAGGTAGAAGCAATAAGAGCAATTGAGGTTGCAAACCGAACCAGTCGGCTTCGCCAAAACATGAATTCGCTGTGGAATTGTTTTCGGGTTCATCACGCGGAATCCAGTCAATAAGTTAACTGCAAAGGACTTTCCCTTACGATTTGACGGCAAATCCTTTTTAAAAGCGCCACTAAAGACTGAGCCATGCAAGCCCGGTCACGTAGATCGCGGACATCACGAGCTGCGCTAGGGTGATCGGCAGGCCATAACGAACAAAGCGCCCAAAACTTACATGCTGACCGTGTTTTTGACATATTCCAACGCTGACGATGTTCGCCGAAGCGCCTATCAAAGTTGCGTTGCCGCCTAAAGTTCCGCCAAACATCATGGCGACGAATACCGGCAGCGTTGCGGCCGGCCAATCCGTGAAGCCGGCGGCAAGCGCTGCGTCGGGTACTGCTCCTGCTAATACAAAGTAACCTTTGGTCATCACCAGCGAAGCGGCAACAATAGGAATGTTGGCGAGCAGGCACGACATTGCGCCGATACCTCCCAGCAAACCAAGAGCCACAAGAACAAAGTTGGCGCCAAACCAGTTGTAAAAGGTGATGGCCATGCCCTGAAGCAGGCCAGTCTTGGAGAATGCCTGGACCAGACAGAAAATAGCGCTGAGGAAGATCAGAGTCTTCCAGTCAACGTCTCGGATGACGTTATCCAGGGGCTCGATACGTACTGCGTAAATAACGAGGAGAGCGAGCGTAGCGCCTATAATAGCCACGGCAGGAGGCACAATCGGTGTGGGCAAGCGCTCGCCGATAAAGAACAGAACTATCATCAGCCCGAGGACTGACAACGCGAGAGCGACGAACCAGGGCCGTTCGAGGGAAGTCTTAACCTTCTCGGTTGGAAGAGTGCAGCGGGCATGCCAGATCTGGGGCATCAGGACTGGAAGTAGCGGTATGACCATTATTACTGCAAGCAAACCACCAAGGCTGACTTTTTGCAGGTAATGGCCGAAAGTCATGCCGATTGAACTGCCAACCAGGAATGTCGCGGGATCGCCAACCAATGTGAGCATACCCGCAGAATTACTAACGATTGCCGTAAGTATCATCGGACCGACAAAATCTAATTTAAGCTCCTTCGCTACACGAATAATCACTGGGGCAAGAAGAATCACTGTCGTGGCGTTGGGCAACACTGAGCATGTCACGGCAACCATCAGCGCCAGTAACAACAGGAAACGCTTTCCACTGCCGCGAGTCGCACGCAGATACAAGTTACCCACACGTTCGAATATGCCGGTTTTGGCAAGAACACTAGCCACGACCATGCCACCGAACAAAAGGGCGACCGGGCCGCTCGCAGTTCGGAATGCCGCCACCAGATCATCATCCTCTAATATCCCTAAGACCAGAAGGATACACACGCCGAGCAGGCCCGCTACCGCCATGTCGATTAAGTCGAAGGCGATAAGCACGATCACTGCCGTAAAAGTTATCAGAGTCAGATAGATCTGTAGGTCTGACATGTCATTGTCCTGTTATTCAATCGGGGGCGCATACATTAGTCCTCCCTTGGTCCAAAGTCGGTTCAGACCGCGGTCGATTTTAAGAGGGCTGCCGAATCCGAGGTTGCGCTCGTACATCTCCCCATAGTTACCTACAGCCTTCACAGCGAGAACGGCCCAGTCGGTTCGAACGCCCATTGCCTTTGCAACCTTGCCTTCCTCTCCTCTCAGCATCCGCCAGACCCTGACATTTTTCTCTGGGATGGTGGAATGGAGGTTATCGCGGGTCACGCCAATTTCCTCTGCCAGAATTAGGCTGTACAGTACCCATCGGACAACCGTAACCCATTCCGGATCACCGCCCCACACGACTGGACAAAGTGGCTCTTTGGAAATGCTATCCGGCAAAATTTTGAATTCCGATTCTCCCCCTGGGGCCCGCAAGCGCATTGCAGTCAGATGTGACACGTCACCGGTGCATGCAGCGCAGCGCCCGTCGAAAAGAGCGGCAGCGATCTCGGCCGGTGAATCGAGCACGAGTGGATTCACCGAAAGTCCATGTGCGGTGAAGTAGTCCTTCATGTTTAGAACGCTCCTTGAGCCTTTTTCCACGCACACGGTTGCGCCGTTAAGCTCTGGAATCGTGGTTATGCCCGATTTGGTCGGAACAAGGAATACCTGGCTATCGTAGAGCAACACCGCTGGAAATTGTACCTTCAAGACCGCCTCGCGTGTGAGTGTCCAGCTCGTGTTACGCATTAGCAGATCGATATTGCCCAACTGGAGGGCCGGAAATCGCATGGATGCGGTGAGAGGAACGAACTTTACCTTGGCGCTATCTCCCAGCACCGCAGCGGCTACGGCACGACAAAAATCGACGTCGAACCCTCGCCACTGTGCCGGTGGCATCCCTTTCAGAAAAGCCTGGCATGGCCTCACCCACGCCGCAGTAGAGCAGGTCCCGAGCCTTGACAGCGTCCAGCACGGGGCCGGCGCCAACAGGACCGACCATGACCACTGCTACCACGACTGCAGCGAGCAACGCCGAAAAAGCGCCTGAAAACTCTCTAATCTTGTGTTTAATCATTGGGACCGACCTAGTTGAACTCACATTTTCTGGTTCTTGCTGAGTAGCCCATGAGTTTATCGGAGTCAATCGTAATGGAAACTAGGCCTTAGACAGCCACTCCCAGCGCTGTGCTGTAGCTAACCCAGCAGAATATCTCTTGACTGGGTTGGAGGGCGTACGTCGCCATCATCCACGACGACCAAGACATTACAGACAGGGAGGCCCGAATCCGGCACAAGAGTCCCCAGTGAAAAACTAACCGTAATGTAGCTTCAAGAAAGCTTACCGACCCTACTCTGACAAAACCCGATATTGGTATATATGGTCAAAATAATGCTGTCTGCAATCCCCCTCTTCTAACCTTCAAGATGATACCGCTATTTCTACCGGATACTGACGTACCGTCGAATAAAGCTCTTCCTCAAAACAGCTTACTATTTCGGGAGGTGGCTCGACCAAGCCACCGCCTTTTCTTGTGGCGGCGAAAGAAATTGAAGTGAACCGGCGCCCTTGGTGATAGCGACACTGTTCCAATACACTTTCGCCACAGTCTTTATTGTTTTGCCGCTGCCAGAGCTGCCTGAAGTTTTGCTTGATCGTCATGGGAGAGAGAAGTCTTGAGAACCTTTCCTCCTGTTCCCTTGAGTTCCTCGAGCACTTTGTCCGGCGTCATACTCCTGACCAGGACGAAGAGCGCCGAACTCCCGGGATGCAAACTTTCAGCCAATTCCTTCATGAAATTGTTGTTGATTCCGACATCGGTGAGGGCGCCGGACGCTGCCCCGACGGTGGCTCCTACCGCAGCGCCGAGAAGCGGATTTAGAAAAAGAAGTCCAATAAGGGATCCCCAAAACCCTCCAGTTAAAGCGCCATCAGCAGTAAGATTCTGAGCTTGAAGCAGTTTAATCTTTCCCTTGTCGTTTTTTTCCGCTACCACTGCGTCTTCAAGGTCGATGAGGTATTCCTTCTGCATCTTCCAAAGCATGAGGCGTACCTCTTCCGCTTTGAACTGATCGTCATAGCCGATAACCACTAAATCACTCATGGTCCGTACCTCCTGTAATAAGAGATTGTGCGTCGGTTTCTGATGTGTCAAGGGAAAGGATTTATGGACATTTTATTCGCCGCTCACACAACGAATAAAGCATAATGCGCTGAACGTCATGGGATGGTATCTTCTAGACAAGAGCGGTTTGACGAATTTAGACGAACGGTTTTCCCTCCTTTTTCACCGAGGTAGTTCATGGAACGATTATTTTTCATCATCGGAGCATTTTCCGCATTCATTGCAGTAGCGGCTGGGGCTTTCGGCGCACATGGTTTGAAGGGACGGCTGACGCCAGAAATGTTAGCTGTTTTCGAAACAGGGGTCCGCTACCAGATGTACCATGCCCTTGCCCTCATCGGAGTCAGTTTTGCAAGCTCACATTGGCCCGGAAAGCTAATAACCTGTTCAGGCTGGCTTTTTGTCATCGGATCGCTTTTCTTTTCCGGAAGTATTTACCTGCTCTGTCTTACCGGCGCCAAATGGCTTGGTCCGATAACTCCGATTGGAGGCTCAATGTTGCTGGCGGGTTGGCTGTTTCTGGCAATAGGAGCATTGAAATAGCGTCAGATTTCTCCTGTAAGGGACGTTTATTCGCTCTCTGGGTGCCCCGCCGACACTACAACTGAAGGTCCATATTGACGGCGCTCTCACACAAAAGTCCCACACTGGCATTATTAAGAAAAAAACCACTCCGAGTTATTAATGGCTAACATCCTGGAATGGTTTTGGAATACGTGGTGCCGAGGGACGGAATCGAACCATCGACACAAGGATTTTCAGTCCTCTGCTCTACCGGCTGAGCTACCTCGGCAACCGGAAGCTATACTAATGTTTGTGATGAGATCTGTCAACGGGTTTTGGCAAGATTTTACCCCAAAAGGGTCCATCCTGATCCTTGTAAGAACGCAAAATCACTTTTTCAGATAGTCGTTCGCGTAGTTTCGGACACCCTTATTCTTCAACATGTGGAATGTTCGCATCCTGTTTATATGAATTGGATTCAACGAGCCCAGGGGAATATAGACAATGCGTCTTCCCATAGTGCCGGCGAGTTTCTTCCAGCGGTTGGTCGGTGGCTTACGGGCGGCATAAACTATTCCAGGCTTCTCGGAATAAGCTATTCCCGCCACAAGAAGCTTCTCATGACGAGTCGGGACAAAATTAAACGTCGGGTCCTTCCACACGTCAAACATTCGCATAGGCGGATAGGAAAGTATGAAACCGCCGTGCTCCATCCTGCTTATCCCCGGCCCCACAACATCCTGACCAGGTGGAGTGGAATAAAAAGCCATGTCCGATTCCTGGGAGTGCTCCCCTAACCATGTCATCTCAAAGGTGAATTTTTCACGATCCAGGTCTTCATCGAATATTATTACTATAGACCCAAATTCCGGCGTTCCTTGCTCACGGCTTTTAATATAGATTCTATTTTCGTAGAAGCGTCTGAGGGTCTCTCTGACATCTACCCCTCCCCCTATATCGGAGACAAACGGCTCCGTATGAGACTGACTTGTCTGCATTAGATTCGTGGCGTGCTTGGCAAGAGACTCGCCCCACTTCTCTATTAGAACGTCTTCCGGTGGAAAAGAGCAAATATCGACTTCATCAGGATCAGAAGCCTCCCATTTCTGCTTTAAATGATCCTTCCATTTCCTGGAATTGACCGCTTTTAAGCGATACCGTCGGTTTGGGCCTATGAATAGGGATCGTAGCCTTTTGTGCAGAGTTATCTTGTGACCATAGAACTGAAGGCTCTCTTCATCCAACTGCACGGCCGCCGGATCGTTGGGATCGTTTTCCCAACTATAACCTGACATAAACTCATGAACATGATAGGCGAGGTCCTCATCCATAGCGGCCCGGGCAGATGACACCAAATGAAATAGGTCCGGCAATATCATGCCTTTGGCCCTTAACCATTTACGCAGGAACTTGGCCCATGTCAGTCTTACATATTCGGGGATTTCCTGCCGTGTTTGCTTCCCATAATACCCAATAGCCTCTTCCATCAAGCTTACGATCAGTTCGTGTCGATCCGGCGGAAAATCGGTTTCCATATCCTGCCGCCAGTCCTCATACGCTTCCGTGATCCTCGGGATGTCGGTAAATCCCTTTTTCAAAGTATCCGGATGAAGAGGCGCAACCACAGCCGCCTTGGCGATTTCCGGTTTCATGAGTGGTATTGCGTGAGGCTCTTCAAGGATGTTGGCCAATCGATTTACAGTTCGAAAATTTCCAACAAATAGGACTCGTTCGAAACTGCGCGAAGCTTCTTGAAGACGGGCTGCAATAAAGAGTTCACGATTGGGATGTTCCGGATCAGGCACGTCGGACATGGACAACCCGATTATGCTTTCGAGGAAAGTCTTCTGACCGATTTGATCTATTGTGTAGGCGTCAGGAATTTTATCGGATGAACCATGACGGTTACGCACTGTCGGGTCTAAAAACCAAACAGGGATATTTTCCTCGGTAGCTGACCGCACCGCTTCAATAATTCCGTCAGAACCGTCTATTATCAGCCCCGTGTACTGATCGTTCTCGTTTCCGTATATGATCACAGAGTGGTATGGAAGACGACGGACCGCTGTGACGACTTGTTCACGTAGAGCTACCGGCGCCTCGACGCACACAAGATCGGGCTTCTCATTGAGGATGAACGAACGAATCTGGCAGGCGAATTCAACGCGGTAATCAATTGAGCCAACCAGAGAAACCCGTCCTACTCTGACAACGTCAGACCAACGTTGGCCCATCATATGCGACACGCCTAACCCCTGTAATTTGGAATACTGACTGGTTTAAAGCGCTATCCTCAGATAACTTAGGTCTGAACTTCAGGAGACGGTATGCGAAACGGGATATGTTCATGCCATCCCTAACGCTGAGATCTTCGTCTTTGGCATGAGATTCCTGGAGCAACTCAACTACATGATCGATCAATGTATCACTTGGGCCACCTAGTTTTCCCCTGATTATCTTGAATTCCTCGTCGCGAGTCGGATAATCCATATGAATTCCAGGCTGTAATCGGGAGTAAATATATTCGGGCACCTCAAAAGTGGAAGCGTCTTCGTTCATGGTTACGCAAATTCGAAATTCCGGTTTGGCCTTAATTTCAACACCAGCGATAATTGAATACACAGAACGGCGCATATCCAATAGTGAAGCGATTGAGGCCCAGCTCTTCTCACTCATTCGGTTCCCTTCGTCCAGAAGACAAATTCCACCGCGAATCATGGCCGTCACCAGAGGTGAGGCCACATATCGTATTTTCCCTTCTTCAGCAATCACTGGCGAAATGAGTAAATCTTCGGGTTTTGTATCCACAGTGCACTGGAAAATATAAAGATCCTGCTTCATCCTTCCGGCCGCCGTAATGGCCAGGGAAGTTTTCCCTACTCCAGGCTTTCCGAGGATGCGAGGCTGCATCGGAGGGTCATCACCATCATCCGACCAGGATGCGAGAAGTTGTGTCAGCGGTTCTTCCATGCCAACCCATTCAACCTCGAGTTGCGGTGGGTCCATAAGGTGAATCTCAATGCCTTTTACTACGATTTTATTGTTCTGTTTCCCCATGTTGATAAATCTCTTCCGTGAATTACATAATGTCCCGAAAAATTCGTCTTTGCCGCGCATTTGTCAAGTTCAACGCAAATTCTATGCGACCACGCATTTGGTGTCAACCAATGGCCGGCGCTCCACGACCTTCATGAATGGTTCTACTCTCGATAGGCGCGGTCTAGACAAACCTTGAGAAAATGACGTTGGAAAGAAGACGACCACGGTCGGTGAGTTTTATGCAGTCTCTTTCAATCACGAACAGATCAAGGTTCTCGAGACCGCACAAAGTTTCTTTTACAAATAGGCTTGCGTCAAATCCATATCTGGAACCCATCAACGCAAGGTCAACCCCTGTGTTTAATCTGAGCCCCATAATGAGCGCATCCTTGAACCTGGTCACCGGATCCAGATCTTGTATGGAGGTTGCAATGGACCTTTTCGCTGAAATCCCATCAATGTATTTTTGGAGACCCTCTGTATTGGCGTACCGAGTGCGTCCCGTCATCCCGTGAGCAGCTACTCCAAATCCGAGGAACACCTGGTCCGTCCAGTATTTGAGGTTATGTTTAGACTCCATTCCCTGTTTCGAGAAATTCGATATTTCATATTGCTCAAACCCCATAGATCCAAGTTCCTGACATATCGCTTCATACATATCCGCTATTAGATCATCATCAAGAAGTTCTACCTGTCTTAATTGGACACTTTTTTCAAGATTGGAGCCCCGCTTCACCTCCAGGAGATATACAGAAATGTGTTCCGGTCCCAGTTCAATAATTCCTTTCAGACTGTTCATTACAGATTTGAGTGTTTGACCTGGATATCCGGCCAATCAAATCAACAGAGACGTTGTCGCATCCGGCTGATCGAACAGCATGAAACGTTCTCAGGAAGTCATCCACCGAATGGCGCCTCCCCATGGCTTTCAACTCCTGATCATTAAGGGATTGCGCTCCAATACTTATCCTGTTGATTCCAATTTCCCGACACAGCAAAAACTCTTCCTCCCGGTAAGTTCCTGGATTCACCTCAATTGTTATCTCGACCGGATGGACTAAATTAAATTTCTTTGAAATGGAGGCTATCAATTGATTTAAACTCTGAGGGCTAAGAACCGAGGGCGTGCCGCCACCGATGTATATCGTATCCAGGTCACGAGGCGCCTCTTCAAGCTCCTGAATCGGCAAAATATCAGAACCGCTGATTTCCTCCATAACAGCGTTCAAATAGCGGCTTTCCAGATTAGGATCTGACGGATATGAAACGAATCCACAATAGTCGCAACGACTAAGGCAAAAAGGTATGTGGATGTAGACTCCGACAGGGCTGGAATCAACAGGGAAACTTATGGGGTTATTATTCGATTTCATTTTTTTTAGAAGTGTTGGGTCGGAGGGAGATAATTATTAGTGTGGCGTACGATGAGAATTTTGGTTATTGGCTGGGGGACGAGGATTCGAACCTCGGTTAACGGGGCCAGAACCCGTCGTCCTGCCGCTAGACGATCCCCCAGCAACAACGAACCCATATTAGGGATGATGAGCCGTTTCTGTCAAGGTTATTTCATTTGACTTCACTTTGGGTGTAGTTTTGAGCCGACTGTCCTAAGGCTCTTGAAATTCGTTCTTCGGAAATCGATCCAATTCTGACCATGCTCCACGATTCATCAGAAACATCAATAACCGTTGAAGGCATGCCTCCGGGACATGGCCCATCATCCAACACCTCATCGACCGAACCAACCAAGATCAATCGGTATCTCGCCAACAGTTTTCGGAGCCGCTTCCCCTGAAAGGTTAGCGCTGGTGGCAGTAATCCATCCACCAACTTTTGAGGCCAATCGACGCGCTGGGCAATCAGGCGGCACTCTTACGCCAATTTTACCGCATTCATTTCGAACATAACGAGAAAACTCTATTTCGGCATCCAACAGAATAGTGAGGCTACCAGGCCAGAACGTTTGCATGAGAGTCCTGGCGATTTGAGGGACATTAAATGTCCGGGAATTCACAAACTCCTGAGTGGCCGCTATCAAAGGTAATGGACTTTCCGAAGATCTTCTCTTGATTGAAAAAATTCTCTCAACCGCTTTACCAAGGAATGGATTTGCGGCAATGGCATAATAAGTCTCAGTGCCAACAATAACGGTTCCTCCGTTCAATATTGCCTCAATAGCTTTCTCCATCTGTAAATTCGGCTTCTTAAGCCCATTATCGGAAACAGTTATCAACAACTGTTGGTACCTCTAAACATACTTGCAACATGCGCTAAAAAGGAAATGCCGATTCAATTTAACTTAATAACAGATCGATATTACATCAGTAATATAAGTGTCTACCCAAAGTCTGATCTGCGGCAAACCGAGTGTTTTTCGAACGTAGATCACATTTTTGACAGGTCTACATAAAAGTTATCAACAGGCGCTACGGGAATCTCGTCCGAACGGTATGTTGAGTCTGGCGGTCGTCAAATACCTAGAGCTTCCTTAATTTCCTGTTCCTTAAAACCGACTATGACTTTTTCACCTATTATTACCGTGGGGAAAGCGCACTTTGCTGTGAGTTTTTTTATTTCGTCCAGAATTGGCTTTCGATCGTCGTCCGAGAGCAAATCTACGTCCGTGAACTCATATTCTATGCCACATTCCCCCAGAAATTTCTTGCAGGCTTTGCAATGACTACAGGTACTCAACGAATAAAGTTTACATTGTTCCATCTTGTATCTCCTTCAATTCAACCATGGAAATTCAATTTATCAATCACTGTTCAAATAGCATAATTTGTCGGCTCCAATGATGACATTTTTCATCACAACCTGAACTTAACTATGCAAATTGCAGCTATTAGATCATTTTAGTTAGTCTTTTCAGATGGTTGTTGACGGTAGCTCCCAATAATGTTATCATTAAAATTCCTCAATTTATTTCTAAAAAATCGGGTTCTTACAAATGTCACAAACTGAAAACAAGAGGGCTCTAATTACAGGGGTTACCGGCCAGGATGGCGCTTACCTGACAGAATTTCTCCTTCGCAAAGATTACGTTGTATGCGGCGTCAAAAGAAGAAGCTCTTTGATTAATACCCAGAGAATCGACAATTTCTATGAAGATCCTCACTTCCCAAGTCGACGTTTGATTCTTGAATACGGTGACATGACTGATTCTACCAACCTTATTAGAATCATTCAGCAATTTCAGCCAACGGAAATTTATAATCTTGCGGCCCAAAGCCATGTCAAAGTTTCATTTGAAACACCTGAATATACCGCAAATTCAGATGCGCTTGGAACGCTTCGATTGTTGGAAGCGATCCGCATCCTGGGCCTTGTAGACAAGGTGCGTTTTTATCAAGCGTCAACAAGTGAACTATACGGGATGGTCCAGGAAATACCACAGAAGGAAACCACACCCTTCTACCCCAGGAGTCCCTACGCTGTGGCCAAGCTGTACGGTTACTGGATAATAAGGAACTATCGTGAGGCCTATGGCATGTATGCTTCCAACGGCATACTTTTTAATCACGAATCACCTTTGCGGGGTGAAACTTTTGTAACCAGAAAAATTACGCGGGCAGTTGCAAGAATAAAGCTGGAGATGCAAGAAAAGCTCTTCCTGGGTAATCTTAACGCCAAACGTGATTGGGGCTACGCGGCGGATTATGTGGAAGCCATGTGGCTGATTCTCCAACATCATGAGCCTGACGATTTTGTAATAGCGAGTGGAGAAAATCATTCCGTCAGAGAATTTGTAGAGCGAGCCTTCAGGGAGGTTGGCATTTCTATTATATGGAAGGGGTCAGGCGTAGACGAAATCGGGATGGATTCAGAGACTGGTAAAGAACTGGTCCTTGTTGACCCCCGATACTTCAGACCAACTGAGGTTGATCAGTTGCTTGGAGATGGAACCAAGGCTAAAGAATTGTTGGGATGGAGCCCTCGGTGCGATTTCTCCCAATTGGTTCGGCGGATGGTCGTCGCCGATCTCAGAGAAGCCGAGAAGGAACAGTTATGCAGAACGGCGGGATTTAATTGATGAGTTCAACAAAACCTAAGGTATTCGTCGCGGGTTCCACAGGCATGGTGGGATCCGCTATTTGCAGGCGACTCTCTTTTGAAAATTATCCATTGATAAAGCATCCGGGTCGCAAGGTTGATTTGCGTGATCAAACAGCCGTGTTTGATCTAATCAAGAGCGTCCAGCCCGATTGGGTTTTTCTCGCAGCGGCTAGAGTTGGTGGCATATTCGCTAATAACACGTTTCCTGCCGAATTCATTTACGACAATTTGATGATGGAATGTAACATCATGCATGCGTGCCACGAACTAAAGGTAGAGAAATTACTTTTCCTCGGGAGTTCCTGCATATATCCTAGATTGGCTCCTCAACCTATAAAAGAGGAGTACCTGTTAACGGGGCCACTAGAACCTACCAACACTCCGTACGCTGTGGCAAAAATCGCCGGAATCATCATGGCCCAGTCTTATCGAAGACAATATGGGGCGAATTTCATATCAGTTATGCCTTCTAATCTTTATGGTCCTTTCGACAATTTTGATTTAAAGAATTCTCACGTATTGCCGGCTTTATTAAGAAAAACACACGAAGCGAAAGTGTCCGATTCAGATCATGTCGAAATCTGGGGTTCGGGATCCGTCCTGCGTGAATTTCTACACGTGGAGGATCTGGCTGACGCTGTTGTATACCTGATGAAGAATTACAACGAATTGGGCATCGTGAATATAGGAACAGGCAAGGACATTTTGATAAAGGATCTCGCTGAACTGGTAAAAGAGGTCGTAGGTTTCAGAGGCGATTTACGCTTTAAAACGGACATGCCTGACGGAGTGCCGCAGAAATTGTTGGATATCTCCAAGATTACAAGCCTCGGATGGAAGCCCAAAATAGGCTTGAGAGAGGGTTTGGAATCAACCTATTCCTGGTACCTCGAGAACATCGATCATTGCAGGAATTCATAGGGCCTGGGCTCAAATGCTCGAAGTATCGATACCTTGGAAAGGTTCTCCGGAATCGTTCAGGTCATTTCGTCTCGACTTTATATTGGAGGAGAAACAGGCCATTTGGCTGATGGGGCCCTCTGGCATAGGAAAGACAACTTTCTTACGCGCAATAGCGCGTCTTGTCGAAATTCCAGACATCGCGATGAGTTACGGGGGAACGACATATAGACTCATAGAGCCCAGAAAATGGAGAAGATTGATTCATTATGTTTGCCAAACGCCCGTTCTTTTCCCCGGCTCAGTTCTGCACAACATTCACAAGCCATTTACTCTCGCCCAAAACACAAATGAAGTCCCAGAAGTAGGGTTGGTTAACAGCTTTTTGGAGAGACTTTTACTGCCGCCTGCTCTACTGGAAAGAGACGCATTGACTCTATCAGTGGGAGAAGCAGCTAGAATCTGTTTGATTCGATCCATTTTGTCGGCTCCGGAAGTTTTGCTGCTGGATGAACCGACAGCTTCCCTTGATCTAGCATCCAAGCGGGCAGTCGCGATTACACTGGCGGATTGGCTCAATCAAACAGGAAGAGGCCTCGTAGGGGTGACACATGATGAAATTTTGGTGGATATGGTTCAAGGATTCAAAATTGATCTCGGAGGTCAGGTATATTCATCGGTATCGTAGAAATACTCTCTGGACCTCTACATAATGTAGCCTAACAATGGGTATGATTCCTAATGCCGCCTCAAATCATTCCGATATCGGATAGCCAACTGATTCTCACGGGAATTCTTGTCCTCATTACTGCAGGCATATCAGGGATCTTTCAGTTAGGCTTAGTGAAATCACTACTGTGGGGAACAATCAGATGCGTTTTGCAGCTAAGCCTGGTCGGTTATGCGCTTGCCTGGATTTTTTCCGTTAACCGTCTTGAATTGGTAATAGCTGTTATTGCGATGATGGCCTTGTTCGCCGCTCAAACAAGCACGAGAAGAACCCCGAACATATCAGATTTCCCGACTCTTTTGGCCTTTGTCTCTCTTGTAACGACGACCTATCTCGTGGCAACGATTGTTTCTCTGGCTATTATCCAGCCAAGTCCATGGTATGAAGCAAGAATTATTGTCCCAATTTCCGGAATGATTTTGGGAAATGCTGTAAGCGGAATTACTCTCGCTATCGACAGGCTTTACAGCGAGGTTCGCAGTCACGTTGAGCAGGTCGAAGCGCTCTTGTCCATGGGCGCATCTCCTTGGGAAGCAGTCCACGATTTGGTTCGTGAAGCCATCAGAGCCGCCATGACTCCTACTATAAACGCCTTAATGGTAGTGGGTGTCGTTAGTATACCTGGTATGATGACCGGTCAAATCCTCGGAGGCGCCAACCCGGTAGAAGCGGCGCGTTATCAAATAGTTGTGATGCTTATGATTGCGTCTGCCGCTGCAATAGGGTCCATGATCCTCGTAGGGTTGTCATTCAAACGGCTGTTTACTAAAGACGAAGCCTTAAAGCCCGAACTGTTCAGATCCCTTTCTCAACGAGACTGAACGCCGTAGAGATCAAATTGGGGATCATTTCGACCTGATTCTCCAACAGGGTTCTAGGGTCAATCACTATGCAATCATCCTTGGCTAGCGCTACGACCGGTGGGTCTCCTCGTCTGAGGGCGCTTTCAAGACGGGCGGCGGAGAAATTGAGAGGTTTTACGCAAACGCGGGGGCCAGGGAGGTCACTCATAGGTAAAGCGCCTCCACCTACTCTGCCGGAACCCTGTTCAATGCTTACTTTGCGCTCTTTGTCCAATGAGCAAATTCCAAAGCTTCGGCAATTTTTGACGCGTCTATCATCAAATCACCCTGACTTTTCTTGATCATGGCTAAAGTGGGTATATAATTTGTCGGATCCGATGATCGGGTATACTCCTGAAGTGTGGCCTCCAAACCGGCAAGGGTTAACTTGTCCATTCTCAAGGCTCGCGCCAACGGGTTTACAGCCATTTTGTCAATCAGGTCCTTCTTTCCGGCTAAAATCCCAGCCTGAGGCCCACCCAACAACTTGTCCCCACTGAAACTAACAACGTCAATCCCTTTGGCGACTACTTCCTGTACCGTGATTTCTTCCGAAAGGCCAAAAGAAGACAGGTCAACAAAACACCCGCTTCCCAGATCCATCATTGTAGGCAGTTTGTAATCGTTGCCTATTTGAACCAGTTCCTCCAAAGATATTTCGCGTGTAAATCCTACGATTCTGTAATTACTTGTATGAACTTTTAGAATAAGAGCAGTATTTTCGTTTATCGCCTCCACATAATCGCGGGGATGGGTTCTGTTGGTCGCCCCGACTTCCCTCAAGACTGCGCCAGACTGAGACATGACTTCCGGGATGCGGAAAGAACCTCCAATCTCAATTAACTCACCTCTGGAAACTATTACTTCCCTTCCTTTGGCAATTGACCCCAAAGCCAGTAGCACGGCTGCGGCATTGTTATTGACGGCAAGAACTGCTTCGGCTCCGGTTAGTTCTTCCATCAAGGCTCTCAAATGCGCGTTTCTCTGACCACGCCCACCCTTTCCCAAGTCATATTCAAGGTTCGAGTAAGAAATGGCCGCTTCAAAAATTTTTTGCGCAACTTCCCTCGACAGCGGGGAACGACCCAGGTTTGTGTGAACAACCACGCCTGTGGCATTAATGAGTTTAAGGAGTTTAGGGGATAATCGATTTTCGACTGCTAGCCGAATTTTGCCCACCAGTAAATCCGGGCTGAGATCTTCAGAAATCAATTTATCATTTCTGATCAGTGAGCGGACGTTGTCCAGCGTTGATGTAATGATCTGTTTTACTATTGATGGAGAATATAAGTTTAGAAGACACTGAATATCAGGATTGGAAAGTAACCTGTCAACCGAAGGAATGAGGCTGAACAAAGATTCAGATTTCTTACCCGTCACTATCCGGCCTCTATGATGATTTTATTTTGATTGACTTGACAAATTCCTCAAAGGTTGTGGAATACGTCTTGAAATCTTTGGCCGGGGCTGAAAATTCGACATTGATCTCGTTCTTGTCGGTAAAAATTTTCAGGCCCCATGACATCAAACGTTTTGCGTCGGATGGGGGTTTTTCTTTTGTTAGAATCGCTTTCGCATTCGAAATTTTTATGGTTTTTACCTTATCTAATCTGGTGTCAGCGTTGGCAGTTTTCTTGAATGCGTTTATCATGGCGCTTCTGGATCCAATGAGCCGGTCACCGACTACGATATATATCTCGGCGGAGTCTTTAGTCCATTTAAAAATATGAGGTTCATCAACCCCTTCCGACTTGAATCCTTCAGGGATCTTGATTTCCATCACACCATCTACAACATGGGCCTGGGATGTACTTGTCTGCGCGGGTTGGCAATTGGCCGTTACAGGGGTCAGGATGACTGTTGAAGTCAAGATCATTAGTATCAATATTACCGAAATCGCAATTCCACGAAAAAGCATCCAGGTGGCAGCTTTCGGTCCCAGCAACCATTTTGGTTCGCTGTCAGGACTACACTTCCCAACGTATCGAGTCATCCAGTCTCCGGATTCCAGGACTGTTTAATAGAAAATACTAACTTGTACATTTGCGAAATTGTACCACGGATACAAAAACATGTCAAAAATCATTACATCTAACGCCATGTTGCATTCCCGAAAAGCGCATGTCTATGTGATGGGATGCAAGGTAAACCAAGCCGAAATTGATAGTGTGGTGGGCTTCCTCATGGACAATGGTTTTGAAATAGACCATGACAGTGAGACGCCAGAAATCATTTTTGTCAACACCTGTTGTGTTACTGATTCTGCAGCTGGAAAATCCCGTCGCATGATCCGAAAATTGGCGGAGCAATATCCAGCGTCCAGATTATTGGTTTCCGGTTGTCTTGCTGAAATTGATCCCGAGATGATCAAAAGAGTCGCTCCGAACGCTGATGTCCTAGGGACATATGACAAAGATCGTTTTCAAGAAATCATTTTCGCTAAGTCATGGACTGTTTCGGAATCTGGACTTATTCCAGCGTCATCGTGTCTAACATTTTCCAGTGTCTGGAGATCATTTCGGCCATCCAGGAGTCGGGCTTTCCTGAAAGTTCAGGATGGTTGCTCGCATCGCTGCTCTTATTGCGTTGTGCCCATAGCGAGGGGACCGTCCCGCAGCATGAATGTCAAGGAAGTCATAAACAATGTCCGAGACCTTGTTAATTCAGGATTTTCCGAAATAGCTTTGACGGGGGTTCATTTAGGGGCATACGGTAGAGATCTGACTCCAGGATCTTCTCTCGACCGTCTTGTCGCAGAGCTATTATCCAACACATCAAATTGCCGGTTTAGGTTGAGTTCAATTGAACCTCAGGACTTTTCTGATGGGTTGCTCAGGTTAGTTTCACAAAGTTCCCGAATTTGCCGACACTTCCATATTCCCACGCAGAGCGGGGACGACGAAATTCTTAAACGGATGTTCAGGCCTTACAAGACAGGCCTGGTCCGAGACCTTGCGGAAAAGATTCTAGACCAGTAACCGACGCCTGCTTGGGCATGGACATAATGGTTGGATTCCCAGGTGAATCTGACTCCTCGTTCCAAGCCACCCTGGAATTTGTCAAGGAATCTCGTTTCAGCTATTTTCATGTGTTTCCATTCTCCCCCAGAAAAGGAACAGTAGCTTACGGGCTTCCCCTACGGACTCCTAACAAGGTAGCTCGCTCAAGAGTAAAAATTATTCGGAGTCTCTCAAATGAACTGCGCGCAGAATTCTACAAGAGATTTGTAGGGCGGACTTTAGAAGCTGTTGTCGAGTCGGTGGGAGAAGAGTCTGATGGATGGGGTAAAGCCCTCACGGACAATTACATTTCCGTCAATATTAATGGTCTGGATAAGGGACTCAAGAGAAAGATTATTCCGGTTATGATCCACAAGGTGTCCAAAACCGGGGTTATAGGGTCACTTCTACCGGAAAAGTAGGGTTCTGGAGCGTAGTTGTTGGTAACACCCCGCAGGATTGTATCGGTGTGGACTTAAGTTACGTCTGCTTATCCGGAGTTGTCTCGCTTCCTGGTCAGTTCGATAAATTCCTTGGCCTTCGAAAGATGGTCCCTGACCTTCAGCAAATCCTCAGGTTTAGCATCCTGAAAATAATTGGTAACTGATTCACATGCAAGATATGTGTGAGATATCGACTGTCTGATTAATTCATGGAACTGGGCGTATTTCGAAGGTGGAATTATCGAAAAGACCTTTGAATCAAGTATCCGTAAATCTCGTTTCAATGATTCGAGTTTCAGGTTCAGGTCTTGAACCGCCACATGCGTATTTGCTTCGCTAGGATCATAATCGTCTAAATTGAGGCTAGGGGCTCTTGTCATTAGAAGTGACAGCTCTTCTAGTATCGGGGTAGTTTCCGTGAGATAAATTCGGAGTTCCCTGCTTGCTACTGACCTGTTCATCCAGGGGAGAAGGAATGTGTTCTTTTGGAGCGACAGCTTCTGTAAGGTTTTCAGTGGCGCCTGGCGCTGATTCTTGTGTCTCTCTCACTGGTCTCTGTTCTTTTTCAGCCGACTGGTCTGGAGATTCAACTGGGGGCTGTCTTAGATTCTCAGCTACAGCTCCAGTGGATTCTTTAGGAAGCGTTTCGTTTGATTCGGGCTCTTCCGACTGAGCCTTCTTTATCTCTGATTCAGGTCTGGTTTCCTCAAAAGGAATCTCGGTCGCTTCCTTTCTTGTTTCCAGGGCTATCCCGTCTTCTGGCGCCAGCGCTTCATGATCTTCAAGAGCCTCAAGCACTGGAGCTTTCAATGAGCGTTTGATGGGTTCCAGTTCTTTAATTTTGGGCGTAGTTAGGGTCTGTCGCCTTCCTAATGCTTCCTTGGCAGGCTCCGGAAGCGCTTCCGTAATATTTATGGGAGCTAAAGGGGTCCCCATAGCTGGTTGCTCTCGTTCGATCCGTTTCTTGACATCCTGCAGATCTTCTTTTTCAGTTTGTTGATTATTTTCTGTCCCTGTGATCAAAGGGTAGATGAGTAACAGGAGTTTCCTGCCGCTCTTCCATTTCCGATGGCTCGGGAATTTCCTTGGCTGGTCCAGGCTTCTCCGGTGGAACGGATTCGATATTTTCAGGTTCAGCGGGAGCTTCCACCGGATGAGGCGCCTCCTGAACTTTGGGCTTGGCCTCCCCCACGATCTGATTCATTTTTATTTCTGGAATAAAAACCTTGTAGCCGGATGGTCCAACTGGAGCGTATGTGTCCACGCCATGACTGGACTGGGCTTTAGGAGCCCCCTCTTGCGGCGCGTTTGGCAAAGACTGTCCCAAAGTGCCTGAGCTGAAAGTCAAAACCAGCAGCGCAGACAACGTTAATATTATCGGTTCTATGGCTTGAAAACGTTTCATATCCAAGCGCTCAGGCGCAATTCACTACGCCTATAAAATGCTACAAAAACTTCTCAACAAGACTTCAAGATTGCTAATAGCAAATCATATTTTATTTTATTAACTTAATTTGTATTAGTCAAGTTGATCATTAATTTCAGGTGTATCGGAATTCAATGAAAGGTCTAGCCTTACAGACCTGATTCGGTCCAACACTCCATTAATAAAGGCTCCTGAATTCTCAGCTCCGTATTTTTTCCCAATCTCAATAGCCTCATTCAGGATTACGGCGGTGGGGGTTTCCGGAAACGTGGTCATTTCAGCTATGGCCATGCGTAAAATATTGCGGTCGACCTGATTAATTCGATGAAGCTTCCAGTTCTCCGAAAATTCTGAGATCAGGCGGTCTATGGAGCCTTTATGGTCGGTAACAGCTATTATTAGAGCAGAAGCAAAATCCATTGAGACTCTATCGGTTTGGACAACCTTCTCGGGATCCGATCCAAAGTGGGTTTCCAAAAAACGAAGAGTTCTCAATGGAGACTGATTCAGCGTTTCTGCGGCGAATAAGACTTGCAGCGCAAATTCGCGAGTTTTTCTTCTGGAAGGCACTTTTAAATAAACATTCTCATGTAATAAAATTGTTTTATTTTGTTACTGTCGGTCATTTCATAGAGAACTTAACAAACTAGCCATTTCTATAGCCGACAGGGCAGCCTCAGAGCCTTTGTTGCCGCCTTTAGATCCCGCTCTTTCAATCGCTTGTTCCAGAGTGTCTGTTGTCAAGACACCAAAGCTGATAGGAATTGTAGATGTCATAGCTGTCTGCGCTACACCTTTGGCCACTTCCGACGCGATATAGTCAAAATGTGGGGTGGAACCTCTTATTACAGCGCCTAAAGCAATAGCCATATCGTATTTCTTTGACTGTGCCGCAGCGTTAATGACTTGTGGTATTTCAAACGCTCCCGGCACCCTGACAATCGTTATATCTTCAGACGCCATGCCATGTCTGACTAAAGCGTCTATCGCTCCATCGATAAGCCTGGACACTACAAAATCGTTAAATCGACTAGCTACCAGGACAGCTTTAAGACCGGAGGCGTTAAAGACGCCTTCAATCATTCTAGTCATTAAGCCTCCCTCTAATTCTTGATTCAGGCGCTGCTGCCACCATCAGGCAGACACGGCTGCCCACATTAGCACGAGGACAATTCATATAGATGTCCCATTTTTTCCTTTTTGGTCTTTAAGTATCTAAGGTTCGTCGAGCAGGGTTCGCAAACTATTGGAACCTGCTCAATAACTTCAAGGCCGTATCCTTCCAGACCTACAATCTTGGTGGGATTGTTGGTCATCAATCGCATTTTTTTGACACCCAGATCGGCTAACATTTGCGCGCCGATACCGTAATCCCGAAGATCGGGTTTAAAACCAAGCCTCAGATTTGCTTCAACCGTGTCACATCCCTGATCCTGAAGAGCATACGCCTTGATCTTGTTCAGCAAACCTATTCCGCGTCCCTCCTGCTGCATGTACAATATTACGCCTTGGCCGGCCTCTTCCACCATGTGCATGGCCTTTTCCAACTGATTGCCGCAATCGCATCTTTTCGAACCAAAGACGTCTCCAGTAAGACATTCGGAATGGACTCGAACGAGGGTTGGCTCCTCCGGATTGACTTCGCCTTTTACCAGAGCCACATGATTGTGATTGTCCACATCGTTCTCATATACGATCAGCCTGAAATCACCTCCGAACTCAGTGGGCAAAATTGTTTCGGCCCCACGTCGGACAAGTTTCTCGGTGCGCATTCTGTACTTTATGAGATCCTTTATGGTACATATTTTGAGGCCATGTTTTTCAGCCATGACCATAAGGTCCGGCAAACGAGCCATTGTGCCATCTTCGTTCAGAACCTCGCATATTACCCCGGCTGGGGCTAAACCGGCCAATCGTGACAGGTCTACGCTTCCTTCAGTCTGGCCGGCTCTCACAAGAACACCACCCTTGCGGGCCCTAAGTGGGAAAACATGGCCAGGGGATATTATGTCACCAGGAGTGGCGTCTTCGTCGACTGCCGTAAGAATCGTAACGGCACGGTCATAAGCGGAAATTCCAGTGGTTACTCCCCTTGTCGCTTCAATTGAAACAGTGAAATTGGTGCCAAAAGGGGATTTGTTGTCAGACACCATCATCGGCAAATCCAGAGACTCGATCTTTTCTCTCGTCATGGACAAGCACAAAAGTCCTCGTCCGTATTTGGTCATAAAGTTAATGGCCTCCGGTGTTACCTTTTCCGCGGCCATGGTGAGGTCACCCTCGTTTTCACGATCTTCGTCATCAACAAGAATCACCATTCGTCCTTGTTTTATCTCTTCAACAGCCTCTTCAACACCTACAAGCACGCCCATTCAGGCATCCTCCCTACATAAATCCGTATTTTCGCAAAGTCTGTTCATCGAGCCCAGGCTTGCCTGACCAAACGTTTACAAATTTTTCCACATACTTACCTATCACATCGAACTCAATATTGACAGTATCATTGATCTTTTTATCGGTCAACCCTGTCAAATCAGAGGTGTGTGGGATGATCATAACCCAGAACCGGTTTCGTTCAACTCTATTTACGGTTAAACTGACGCCATCTATTGCTACGCTACCCTTTTCCACCAAGTATCTGGATGAATCAACATCAAAGCCAAGCAAAAAGCCGACACCCACTTGACGTTTTTCCACTATCCTACCCAGACAGTCTACATGTCCCGAAACTATGTGCCCTCCAAAACGGGAATCCATCCTCATCGCCTTCTCAAGATTTACACCTGCGCCGTTTTTGGAATGCCCAAGGGTAGTAACATTCAACGTTTCCGGAGAAACATCCATTGAAATTTGTTTGATCTCGATCGATACCTTTGTAGCGGTGAGACATACTCCGTCAACGCAGATTGAATCCCCTTCCTTCACGTCGGTCAAATCCATATCCGTTTTTATCACTAGTCTGATGAAATTCTGATAAGGCTCAATCGCTCTTATCACTCCTCTGCTCTCAACTATTCCTGTGAACATACCAAATCCCTGTTGAATATATGCCTTTTCGTTAATGCGGTTCAGTTCCGGGAAAGTCTGGAAATAAGTGCCTTTTGCGAACTCGTCCCATGGATGATATCAAGCTCGATTTAATATCTGGGGCCTGTGTTTCTAGGTCGAGCAGCAGTTTTTTGACCCAATGCCTCCTGGAATCCACCATTCCCTGGAATATGCACCCACAGGCCACTATAGGCAATCCCATTTCTTCAGACATTTTTGAAGTAATCACTTCTCGAACATAAACAAGAGGTCTGATAACAATGTTGGCTCCATTGTCGGCCGTAAGCTTGGGACTCATCCCTTTTATCGATCCATTAAAAAACATGTTCAAAAGCAGGGTTTCAATGAAATCATCCAGATGATGACCCAATGCGATCTTATTCCATCCATTTCTTGAAGCGAATGAATACAGAGCTCCTCGCCTGAGTCGTGAGCAAAAAGAACACGGATTTGTGCCTTTGGTGAGGTGCTTTGAAACAATAGAAGGAATGTCTGAAGTAATAATCGTGTGAGGAATGTTGTCGCTTTTCAGTCGGCAGGCCATTTTCTCCAGACCGTCAGCGTCAAAATCCGTGGCAAGGGTAACAGCGGCGACATCGTAGTGAACGGGAGCCTTCTTTTGCAGCTCCAGGAGGGCATATAGGAGAGACCAGGAGTCCTTGCCTCCGGAAAGAGCCACAAGAATTTTGTCATTTTCCTCAATTAATGAAAAATCACCGATAGCTTTCCCGACGAGGCGAGTAATCTGTCGTTTGGTTGCAATCTTGGACATTTATTTTCCAAATTTATGACAAAAATTATCGAGCCTGCTCTTGATAAAATTTGGTTATAGAATAAGTTATATAATTAATCTTTTCAATTAACATGAACCCGCTGAAAGAATTTTCAGGGCGCGTTGGCGAAATGTTTAGAGACAAGATTCAGATGAGGTTTCATCTCTTATTAACCTAAAAGTCTATTTCTGGAGACATTAATTGATTTTCTTAAATAATGTTGCCAAGTACGTTCAAGGCCGAGCGCTTTTCGAACAATTAAATCTGAACATTCACAGAGGAGACAGGGTAGGAATCATTGGACCCAATGGGGCGGGAAAATCAACGCTACTGGGTATGATGGAAGGCCTTATCGAAACGGACAAGGGAGAAGTTACCTTAGAAAAGAGAATAAAGATAGGCGTCTTACATCAGGAAATAACTCAAGGCAGTGATGGCCCGATTCTGGAAGAAGTTATGAATGTGTCGGACCGGCTCAGAGCTATCAAACAGAGACTGCGTGAACTTGAACGAGCGATGGGAACACTTGCTCAAGATTCGTCTCAAGCCTCCGAACTTCTGGAGGAGCATGGTCAGCTCCAGAGTGAGTTTGAACAATTAGGCGGCTATTCTCTTGAGGCACGGGCGACTAAAACGCTCCAGGGTCTGGGTTTCTCCTCAGAAGATTGGACAAGAAGATGGAGCGAATTTTCCGGCGGCTGGCGAATGCGTGTGGCGCTGGCAAGGATTCTTTTGTCTGAACCGGACGCCCTGTTGCTTGATGAGCCTACAAATCATCTTGATTTAGACAGTCTGCTCTGGGTAGAGCAATACCTTGCTGATTTCAGGGGAGCGCTTGTTATTGTATCCCATGACAGAGCGTTTCTTAACAAACTGGTGAATCGCATAGTCGAGGTTGACGCAGGGAAAGCTACGATATGCTCAGGAAACTTTGATGACCATGAAAGGACAAAAGAGACGCAACAGGATATTTTGGTAGCGTCTTTTAAGAATCAGCAGGAAAAGATTAAAAGGATTCAAAAATTTATCGACCAAAACCGCGTAAAAGCAAGGACCGCCAGTCGTGCCCAGAGCAGACTGAAAATGCTCGACAAGATTGAAAAGATTGAACTTCCTACCAAACAGAGACGTGTAAAATTCACATTCCCTCAACCCCAACCCTCTGGTAGAAGGGTTATAGAAATCTTGGGCCTGGTCAAAAAATTCGGTTCCAAAACAGTTTATAACGGATTTGATTTCAAGGTTGACAAAGGAGAGAAAATTGGCCTGGTAGGACCAAATGGAGCCGGAAAATCCACTTTGCTCAAGATTATGGCCGGAGTCTTACCGTATGACGGCGGAATTGTCCAGCCCGGACACAACGTGAAGGCCGGTTACTTTGCCCAGCATCAATCTGAAAGTCTGAATTCAGAACTTTCCGTTTTGTTGGAAGCCTCCTCTGTTGCCCCTGGCGCTTCGGAACAGGAAGTGCGCAACATATTGGGGGCGTTTCTGTTTTCAGGTGATGATGTATACAAAAAAGTCAAGGTTTCTGTCGGGTGGGGAAAAGAGCCGGCTCGCTTTGACCAAAATTTTGTTGGCTCCTCCCAATTTCCTGCTAATGGATGAACCTACAAACCATCTTGACATTCCTTCTTGCGAAATCCTTGAAGATGGACTTAAGAAATTTTCGGGAACTATGGTCCTTATCACCCATGATCGTAGATTGATGAACTCAGTTTGCACCGGGATTCTTGAAATTCACGACGCGGGAGGAGATTTTTATCCTGGAAACTACGATGACTATCAGTTCAAAAAAGACCTGATGAGTAAAGAGATTCAGAGTTCTCCACCTGAGGCGCAGCTTGAAACCCCCGTGACTCGGTCAAACCAGGTGGACCTGGGAAACAAGGACCAGCGGAAAGACAAAAAAAGGAAAGACGCTCAGGCTCGACAGGCTCTATCTAAAAAAATAGGCCCTTTCAAAGAACAGATCAGGCTAATAGAAATTGACATGGGGAAAAAGGAGGGGCGCAGGAAAGAGATTCAGGATTTGATTGCAGACCCCAAAATTTATGAGAACAAAGACACATTGATGTCCCTTCTGACTGAAGAACCGGCTCTGTCTAAGGAAATCTCAGCGCTGGAAGAAAAATGGGAGCATCTTCATACCGAACTCGAAGCTTTGGAAGCTCAATCGGGGTGAGATCTGCGGGCGTAAGGCAATTTCCACAAACAGGGCCTCTATTACGCTCAGTCCTAGGTATCTGTGGAACAGAGAGATAGCTTTATAGATTATCTATTCATCAATGGATTCGGCCTTTTTCAGTTCATCCACAACACGGTGGACATCGCCGAGACATCATCTGCCCTGATGGGTTTTTGGTGGCGCATTGACAACCTCCAAGCCTCTTTTCGGCCATGATCCGCTCCAAGATCAATGATCTGCCATTGACGGTAAAATCTTCTTCCAGATCATGTTTGGTGTAGCCAAAACAGTAGCAGATCAACGGATTTTCGTTGTGGTCATCCAGTTCATTCGAATTCGTTTTCATGGGTTGTTGGCATCCATTTCGTTGAGTTCTTTTTCGATTAATCCAGTTTAGCCTTTTAGCATTGGAGCAAACAATAGAGAAACCAGATCCGGGGCGCGGCTACCAAAGGACATGAAATTCCACGATCCGCCAAGAATATCGATGGTTAAAAAGGTTTGTCGGTCGAGCAATCAGCAGATGAAAAGCTAGTACGAGATCCCCAAGTGGTGGCAATTGTGTTGAGTCTTTTGTCGAGTGTCCATAATGGGACAGTAGTCAAGATAGAAGAGGATAGGATGGCCGCGTCGACATAACCGAGTCCTTTGCCCATAAGATGACGAGTCTCTATGAACTTCATAACATCTTCATGTTCAACAAATTCAGCCATGGGAAGAGCCTGCAAGAGAGTGAGTATCTCAGACCTATTTCTGATATTCCCGCAAGCGAGTTCGCCGATTACAAAAGGATGACAGAAGACTGCTCCGTCATTCAATAGCGCCTCAAGCTCTGTGTGGCCAGCGCGCAGATGGGCAACCCACATGGATATGTCAACAAGTACCATTTCGTGAGCTACTTCGTTGTCTACGAGGTATCGGCGATAACTTTTTTTCGGTCCCCCCGAGTTTAGCAAGCCTTTTGCCACTTTCCAGCGTAATTAACGACTGAAGCCCAAGCCTGACAAGCGCTGTCTTTTCGACAATTCCCGTCAGTTTAGATGCTTTTTGAATTAACTCATCATCTATGTTTAGTGTTGTTCTCATCAGTAAACTCTTTTCCTGATATGCTTTTCTTAATGATATTGTGTGTATATTTTATGTGCATTAGTAAATAAAACCGACTTTTTTGAAAGCAAGACGTCTTGTTGATAACCAGTTTTCACTTGACTGAAAAATTGCGTCAACACAATATTTGACTAAGTAGGTATGCAACTTAACTTGGATGGATTATTTAAAGCCATTCACAACAATTGCAACGGTGAATCTGGCACGTTCAAGAATTCAGTATAGGCTACAATTTTCTATTGCGTATGAATTTATAACAGGGTAAGATTTAATTTGGACAAGCGATGACCTTGTCCAAATGATCTTTAGACTCAAGCTGGAAAGAGCCAGAACTGCAGACGAAAATTTCAGACCTCAATTGATTTCTAGTTGAGGTTTATGAAAATTCGTTAGGCCGTTCGCTCAAAGTAATTTTTATAACCACTTTTTCGGACCAGATCTATAATCCGGAGGTATCTATTTATGGATCGTAACGTGTGCGTTATCGCCGGAGGAATGTCCAAGTGGGGGGTAAGAGACGGCAGTCAGAGAGATTTCTTTCAGGAAGCCGCGAAGGCCTGCTACGATGACAACCCTCAATTGAACCCTAAAGAAATTGATGGGTTACTCGTGGCATCCGCTTACACTGAGAGAACTTCTTATCAGACGCATCTTGCTCCACTTGTGGCAGAGTATGTTGGGGTCAAACCCAAAAACATTTGCGCCAGGGTAGAACTGCTGTGCGCGAGTGGAAGTTCCGCGATAATTCTGGCTTTTGCCATGATTAAATCAGGTCAGGCCGATGTAGTCATGGTGGCCGGAGGAGAAAAACTTTACACACCCCAGAAATGGGAAGTTTTCTACAGCGAACTGGCCTCTGTGGACCATGATTGGGATGGTGGTCAGGGACTAGGGTTGCCACCCCCCGTCTTCGCAATGGTGGCCAAGCAGCACATGCTTCAGTATGGCACGAAGAAAGAGCACCTTGGAACCGTCTCCGTCAAAAACAGGAGAAACTCCTCCAAGAACCCCAAAGCCCAGTTTCAAACTCCAGTAACAATGGAAGAGGTTATGTCCGGCAGGATGATTGTGCCCCCGCTTACGCTTTACGATTGCTGCCCGATCACTGATGGGGCAGCATGCGTCGTTCTGGCGGCTGAAGAAATAGCCAAGGACTTGACGGACAAACCTCTGGTATACATTAGAGGAACTGGACAGGCGTCTGTAAACAACATGTCGGCGAACATGCCAAACTGGACCACCTGGGAAGCCTTAAAAATAGCAGCGAGCCAAGCTTATTCAAAATCCAAGGTGGACCCCAAAGAGGTCAATGTAGCCATGACTCATGATTGTTTCACCATTTCTGAAATAATCGAAATGGAAGATCTTGGGTTCTGCAAAAAAGGAGAAGGCGGATTCTTTGTGGCCGACGGTCAAAATGATTTTGGCGGTCAGGTGCCCACAAATACTGACGGCGGGCTGCTCGGATGCGGACACCCCTTTGGTGGAACAGGAATCAGACAGGGAATTGAAGTTATGCGCCAATTGCGAGGAGACGCCATCCAGCAGGTTCCAAACGCAACCGTTGGGTTGACCCACAATTTGAGCGGATTTATAGCCGCCCACACTGTTCTTGTTTATGGGAGGGAAGTGGCATGAGCACACCTGGAATTTCCATTTTGGATGGAAAATACATGGTCACCATGGACCTGTTCCCTCAACAGTCCAAGGAATTTAATCAGATCCATGAATTTTACGAATTTCTCAAAGAAGGCCGATTTACCACCACAAAATGCAAGGACTGCGGATCGGAGCCTTTTCCTCCGAGGGTCATGTGCCCGGACTGTTACAGCACAAATATGGAGTGGATAGACTGGCCCACAGTCGGGACAGTTATTGATGTAACAGAAGAAGCGGTAGGTGTTCCCTTGGGCTTCGGTAAACCTCCGTTGGTGCATGCTTTGGTCGATCTGGACGGCAAGAAGACTTTTTTTGTCCGGATCATCAATTGCAAGACCGGTGAATTGAAATCGGGCGACAAGGTCAAGTTATCAGTGTTTGATGTGGATCCGGTTCCCCAAGAAGTTGGCAGGGAAGTAGTTCAAATTCCTAGGGTGTTTTACGCTTTCGAGCCAGTTAAATAACCCGGACGATAGTTCGGAATTCTAGGAATTCTGTTCTGTTCATAGGCAGTAAAGGTAAACAAGTTTAGCCCCGACATTTTTCGGGCAAAAACCAATAATCAGGAGGATCAAATGACTTTGGAATGGTTGCCTCGCGATAACGGACCTAAGAATCACATTCTTATCGGCGCTGAGCATTGGGGCACAGACGCTCCATGTACCGTATATGAAAGAAAACCTCTGACCAATCCCAAGGGAGAGGAAATTCCGGGTCTATATGTTGCCTGGATCCGACTTAACAATCCCAATCAGTATAACTCCTACACCACTGAGATGGTGAAGGGCGTCATCGCTGGATTTACCGCTGCGAGTCAAGATAGGTCAGTAGTCGCGGTGGTGTTCACCGGAACAGGTGACAGGGCGTTCTGTACGGGTGGTAACACAAAAGAATACGCCGAATATTATAGCATGAGACCCCACGAATACGGCGAATACATGGATCTGTTCAACGGAATGGTGGATTCCATCCTTGATTGTAAGAAACCGGTTATTTGCCGCGTAAATGGGATGAGAGTCGCCGGTGGCCAGGAAATCGGAATGGCCTGCGACTTGGCTATTTCAAGTGATCTCGCAATATTCGGTCAGGCCGGAGCTAGACATGGTTCAAGCCCGGACGGTGGATCCACGGATTTCCTCCCATGGTTCCTTTCCATGGAAGACGCTATGTGGAACTGTGTAAGCTGCGAAATGTGGAGCGCTTACAAAATGAAGGCTAAAAACCTGATCTCCAAAGCAATTCCTGTGCTCAAACAGGGCGATAAATTCGTCAGAAATCCTTTGATAGTAACTGACACATATGTAAAGGACGGCGAGATCGTTTACGGCGAATTCAAGACCGGGGATGACGCCAAAGCCGCAAAGGAACTGATGAAGGAGCTTCCAATCGACTTCACCCTATTAGACAAGGAAGTCAACAGAGTTATCTGGACATTCGCCAATCTGTTCCCAGGATGTTTGATCAAGGCGGTCGACGGGATCAGAGCCAAAAAGAAATTCTTCTGGGATCAGTCTAAACTCCCGAACAGACATTGGCTTATGGCCAACATGAATTATGAGGCGTACCTAGGGTTCAACGCCTTTAATACCAAGAAAATTACGGGAACAGACGTAATTGACTTCATTAAATGGAGGCAATTGATTGCTGAAGGGGCCCCTGCTATAGCTGAAACCTTCGCTGAAGTTTTAGGAAAACCTAAGGCATAGTTGTTAATTCTTTGACTTACAATGGCGGCGGCCCGCTTGATCTTGTTTCAGTGGGCCGTCAACCAAATAGCTCCATCTGAGGATCCTGTAAAATGGAATACCGTTTGATTAGGGTTGAGAAACTTTTTGAAGAATCAGTCATTAAAATCGTGCTGAACTCGCCAAAAGCCAATGTCCTGGAAGCAGCCATGCTGGGCGAAATATTGGCCGTGATCAAGGATCTGGGCTCCAGCAAGAATTTTAAGCTCATAGTTTTTGAAGGCGAGGGGAAGCATTTTTCTTTTGGCGCCAGTGTTCCAGAGCACACGAAAGACAAGGCGGCCATGATGCTCAAGTCTTTCCATGAGTTGTTCTATGGACTCGCTGACTTGGGGATCCCCACCATGGCCGTAGTGAGAGGCCAGTGTCTGGGAGGCGGAATGGAATTGGCCCTATTCTGTAATTTCATCGTCGCCGATCCGACGGCCTTTTTTGGCCAGCCAGAGATTGTGCTGGGTGTATTTCCTCCACCAGCTTCCGTAATGCTGCCTTTGAAAATAGGGCAAACATTCGCCGATGAAATTGCCCTAACCGGACGATCTATAGACGCAAAAGAGGCCGCCAAGATAGGACTTGTGAATCTTCTGTGCGAAGATGGTCAAGACGCATGGGAAGCCTCGTGCAAATGGATCGAAAAGTATATTCTTCCCAAGAGCGCATCCAGCCTGAAAATCGCCAATTTTGCCGTCAGAAACCAATTTTTCAGGGCTATCCGCGAAGACCTGCCTCGAATGGAAGGTCTCTATTTAAAGAACTTGATGGAAAGCTGCGACGCGAATGAGGGAATCCAAGCCTTTCTTGAAAAGAGAAAACCGAACTGGAAAAACGACTAGTTTTCGCTCAAAGCTCGTCTTGTGAACTTATTTAATGGCTGTGACCACTTGATCCATATGCGACCCTCCACGGAGGAGCTGGATGTCGTGAAATCCACTTAGAGCGAGGTCTTCACTAATCTCCTTGAATGTGTAGGTAGATCCTTCCCGAGTAGCTACAAGCATATTCACGGCAAAGATAGCGCCATCCTCAGGCGAAGTTCGCGATTCTTCCATGATATGGTCTCTGATAATGATCAGACCATTTGGATCCAGACACTCATGCGCTTTTGAAAATAGTCGCTGGTTGCCTTCACGCCCATTCATGTGAATGATTGCGGAGAGCAACACAATGTCATGACCAGCGGGCAACGGATCAGTTTTAAAATCGCCCTTGACGAAATTAATTCGATCGGCCCATTTGCTGTTGGCAATTTTTTCGGTGGTAATGTCAACTACTAGAGGAAGATCAAATAAAGTGGCCCGAAGCTCAGGGTTCAATTCTAAAAGGGCTCTGGAGTAAATCCCAGAGCCTGCGCCTACATCCAGCAAATTGGTTCTGTTTCCTAGATTTATATCTTTGGCGATTGCCAAAGCCCTATCACGTCCAACTACCTCCATGGCTCCAATAAAAGCTTCAATATCTTCCCTTGATCTAGCTGTCTTGAAATAAGATCCAAAATCAAAATCTCCACGAACAATGGCTGTCAGGTTGGACCAACTATTCCACATGCGTACCCGATGTCTAATCAGAGGCAATATTGACTTGTCCGAGTCCGAATCGAGCAATTCTGATAGTTGTTGATCAACCGAATATGATGAGCCGTCTTTGGTCAGGAACCCCATGGCGACAAGAGAATCCATTAGAATTTCAAGCCCTCTTGGATTCCAACCGTGAATTTCGCATAGATCATGAACTGATTTCTTCGTCCCATCGCGAAAACATGGAAAATAGATCCAGTTCAGCGGCCGACAGTAGTATACGCGCCTTCTGGAACCCGGAGCAGATAGCGTCGATGCGCTGAGGGTCAAATTTCGTGATCATACTACAACTTCCTCCCTTGGATTCATCCGGAAATACGCTTGAACAGAGCCACCCCAGCGGAACTCATCGCAATCAGGATGGTCCCGATCATTAAATACAATCCAATCGAGGGCAGACTGCCCATGTATAATTTGTAACGCCTGACGATAATGAGTTTCACAATCAAAAGAGAAAAAACAACTATTGCCGTAAATCCGTGGACCAAAAAATTCACTGGAATATTTTCAAAGAATGCAATTCTAGGAACCATGTATACAAAAAGACCAGTAAAAAGAATCACGAAACAGAATCCCAACCACCGGTGGAATGCCCTCAAACTATTTCGCCCCCCTTTGCGGCCTAAAACTTCCAGGATTACAAGGGTGTTGACTATCCCGATAACAACTAAAGTAATCGCGCCTGTAAGCACTATTGACTCCACCATGGATACTACCTCCCAACTTCTGAATTCACAAACTTGGGTATTTCCACGTATATCATAACTCCTTTCGCGGAACAGGCAAATCCCATTGGCTCAAAAAAACAAACAGATTTACATCAACATACACTTTAAATATATGTAATTATGCACTGTTATTAATTGACAATATTTGTGAGTAATAATATCTTCACCACGCGTCAATATCCTGAGTTTGAGACGCGTCACCATCGCGAGTTGCTGTTCAAAGGTAAGCATGAAGCCTTCCAGAAGAGTACAAAGAGGTTTCAGGATACATCCAGATTGGGCTCCTGTCCTGTCAAACATTCGCATTGTGCTTGTGGGAACAACTCACCCAGGGAACATAGGTGGGGTAGCTCGTGTCATGAAAAATATGGGATTGAATAATCTTAAGCTCGTTTCTTCAACCGAATGCGGACCTGAAACTGAAGCGTTTTCTCTGGCTTCAGGCGCTTATGACATTATCTCCTCAGCTCAAACTTTTGATCATCTGACTAACGCTCTCGCCTCATCCGTGATGGCGGTCGCAACATCGGCTAGGCTAGGGGGAAAAAGAACCTCGGCTAAGATACCATCTGAGATGACTCCCGAAATTATGAAAAAAGCCGCCGATGGAGAAGTGTCCATAGTCTTTGGTAGAGAATCCCGAGGTCTGACGAATGAGGAAATTAAATTGTGTGATCAACACATGATAATCCCATCTGACGAGAATTTCGCCTCGATGAACTTGGCGCAGGCCGTGGCGGTGGTTTGTTATGAAATTTTTAAGATAGCCTGCCGACCGGTAGGATTTCAGGCTCTTTCGTTTCATCCCGCTTCGATAGAATCACGCGAGAAAATGTTTGATCACATCGAGCAGGCTCTTCTTCGAGCTGGTTTTCTGGCGCGAACAAATCCCCTAAGAATGATGCGGGATGTCCGACGGATTTTAAACGGCGCCAATCTTGACGAACGAGACGTCCGAATCGTTAGAGGGGTTTTTCGTAAATTCGATAACGCTATCCGTTTGGCCAGGATCGTCAAACCTACTGATGTGAAGCAGAATGAATCTACCTGAACGTATGCTTTTTGACCCGGTTATTTTCAGACTTGGACCACTGGAATTCAGGTGGTACGGGTTAATGTATTTGATTGGTTTTGGAATTGCGTACCTTGTCATTAAGAGGGAATTAACCAGAAAAAACGGACCCATTCCAGCGGCAGCCGCTGGTGATTTCTTGTTTTATCTGATTCTGGGGTTGCTCGTTGGAGCTAGGGTCGGTTACGTCATTTTTTATAATTTGCCTGTCTACATTCACCAGCCATGGGAAATCTTTGCAATCTGGCATGGTGGGATGAGTTTTCATGGTGGATTAATCGGCATGGTCGTTTTTGGTCTTATTTTCTCAATAAAAAATAACGCCCCCTTTTTTGAGCTGGCAGACATTGGAGCCCTTGCTGCGCCTTTGGGGTTGATGTTGGGGCGCCTTGGGAACTTCATTAACGGAGAGTTGTATGGCAGGCCCACAGACTTACCATGGGGCATGGTTTTCCCTGGAGGCGGCGATGTTCACAGACATCCTTCCCAGCTATATGAGGCCCTACTGGAAGGACCCATTTTGTTTGCAATTCTTTGGTTTTTGAGAACCAGGCTCAAACAACCGGGAATTCTTCTGTCGGTTTTTTTGATGGTGTATGGCGTGTTCCGGTTTGTGGCCGAATTTTTTAGGGAGCCGGATCCGCAATTGGGGTTTATCATTGAAGGTTTGAGTATGGGGCAGCTACTTTGTCTAGCGATGATAGCTTCCGGAATATGCTTATTCTTGTATTTGAGGTTTGTTTGCAAACAGGGTGGAGAGCCTGAAATGGATCGGACCTCTTAAGCGCTTCAGTACGTTTAATAAGACAAATTCGAAACTTGACCAAACTATATACCGAAAATGGTGATCATAATGAAAAATAGGTTTTGGTTCATCTTAGGGATGTATTCATTATGCCTTTTCATGACATTGAATTACCCTCCCACGTCCAAAGCCGCTGAAACGGTAAACGTCCCTGAATCGGCCCCTGGCCCGAAGGCAACGGCTGAATCAGTCCTTAATCTCCTGAAGGCCAGCGACGAGCAGGAGAAAAAAGGTGATTTGGAACTTTCTCTAGATACGAACAAATCCGCGATCGAGCAGTCCACATCGATTGGTGACAAAAAACTCGAAGCATTGGCTAATAGGGGCGCAGCGGTCGCCTGTTTTCGCTTGGGGCGTCTCGAAGAGGCCAGGGATTTTATAGAAAAAACTATCGAGATCAATCGTTCCCTAAGAAACGCCAAGGGCCGATCCCTCGATCTGATTCTCGGTGGAAAGATCTCCTTGGCCCAACAAAATTATCCAAAAGCGTTGTCACAGTTTGAGGAAGCCCAGCGGATTTTACCTACTTCGGAATCATCTGAGATTCCAGGATTGATGCGCGATTTAGCGAAGGTCAACGTTAAGTTGCTGCGCCTGCCTGAAGCTATCGCTATCCTGAATCGTCTCGGAGCTCTTTATTCCAAGAATAACGATTTGGAGCAGGCGGCTGGAATATGGGTCCAGGAAGGAGATCTGTATCTCCTGAAGGGTGACTACAGTAACGCCGCGATCCTGTTGAAAAAGGCTGAAAAAACCTTTTCAGAACTCAACAAAGACAAGGAATTGGGACAAAGTCTCTATCGATTGGCCTACCTGGCTCTTATATCCGGAGACTTCAAGCAAACTAAATCTTATCTCGACGCGGCTAAACAACATGGCTCCTGCGCCGACGAAAAATGGCCGATAGCCTTACAAGCGGCTATAAAGGCCATGAATTCCTTTGACAACGGCTCGAGCGATCAAGCTTCTAAAGAACTTGCCGAGGCCCGCACTATGCTGGGGCACGGGCAGCACATCCTTCTTAAAAGCAGAATACAAATGCTTCAGGCCAAAGTCGAAACCGAACTCTGTAACTGGAAAATGGCGGAAGATTACGCATTATCAGCTCTACAGGAATTCAAAAATTTATCAAACCTGGATGGAGAAGCCGAGGCCGAACAAACTTTAGCTCAAATTTACTTTAGACAGAGTTCATTGAAAGAGGCCCTGGATCATTCCCAACGATCCTTTGACATTTACAGGAAGCTCAAAAACAAAGATCGGATGGTTGACTGCAGAATACTCATCGCAGAGATCAACGAAATTCTGGGAAATCCTTCTGTGACACTAAAACAGCTCAAGGACGCTCTCGAGGAGGCAAAGGCAGGAGTTGATCCAAGAACATCCAACTATCTGAGACTGGCGGTGGCCAAGTTTCGCGTAACCAGGGAAAACACGGAAAAAGCCTTGGAATTGGCATTAGAGGCCAAGAAAGATTTCAAGACCGCAAACGATCAGCGAGGAGTGTCGGAAGCTGATTTAGTCTTGGGCTTATCTTACGAACTTGGAGGAAACCTCCCCAAGGCCCAGGAATCATTGGAAGAAGCATTAGGGATCAGCCAAAGGCTGGGGGATCGTTTCGCCCAAGGCAAGGAACTCACGGCATTGGGCGTGATTTATAAGAATTCCGGAGATTTTGAAAAGGCTCGCGAAATCTTTGTCAAAGCAATGGAGCTTAGAAAGTCCATCGGAGATTTGAGGGGGTATGCAGCTAACCTGGCAAATCTGGCGAACATTTATAGGCGCCAGTCACAAAACGCCAAAGCTTTAGAGAGTCTTCAGAAAGCCCTTAATATTTATCGCGAGGTCTCAGACAAAAAGGGAGAGGCCGACGCTCTAACAAATCTGGGAAATCTGGACGCCGTAGGAGGCTCCTACCAGGTGGCTATGGAGAAGTTCCAAAAGGCTCTTCAGTTGCATAGGGAGACTTCAGACATTCGAGGAGTCGCTACGGATCTCATTAGTATAGCCTCTCTCCGCCTGGCTCGGGGTGAAATTGATGAAGGAGCGGCTGCCTTGAAAGAGGCGGAAACTTACAATAAGAGAATCTATAATCCGGTAGGGAGCCTAGCCATACTTTCGGAGACAGCCACAGTGGCCAAAGCCAAGAAAAACTATAATGAAGCGCTGGATTGTCTCAACAAAGCAAGGGAATTGGCAAAAAAGACCAAAGATTCCAAAGCAATTTCGTCAATCAATTTGAGGATCGCTTCCGTGTTTGAAGAAAAGGGAAACTTTCAGAAAGCCCTCAATATTCTTAATCAGACCATAGAACAACCAGAAAAGCATCAGGACTATAAAGGATTGTCATGGGCTCTAGGCGCAAGAGGCATCATTCTCGCTAAAATGGAAGATTACGAAAACGCCTTGAAAGATTTAAACGAAGCCACACACATTCGAACTGAACATAATATCACGTCATCCCAATCTCAAGAGGTTGATTTCTATCTTGGTGAAATTTATCAGGGATTCAAAGACTATGACAGGGCCATTGACCACTACCACAGAGCATTGGGTGGTTCACAAACAGCGGGAACCGACAGATTTGTTGGAAAAATATACGATCGAATCGGAACAATTTATTACGGCATGGAGGAATATTCCAAGGCGCGAGATTTCTTGGAAGACGCCTTGCGAATAAGCTCCGAGTCTGGGAACCTCAACAATCAGAAAGCTCAGCTTATTCGCCTGGCCGACGTGATGTCGAAACTCAAGGATCCCGAAAACAGTCTTAAGTATCTACAAAAAGCTCTGACTTTGACCAGAGACACGAAGGATTCATCTAACGAAGCCCGGGTCTTGACAAGAATGGGAACTCTCAATCAGGTTCAGGGACGACTCAGGACAGCTTTGGAAAACTACTCGGACGCAATGGATATTAGAACCAAAATCGGAGACAAAAGAGGCGTTAATGAAAATGTTCTTCAAATAGCGCTTGTGAACGCCACAATGGCAGATTTCGATCAATCGGTCTCTAATATCAAACGAGCCATCGATATAGCGCAAACATCCGAGGACAGGAGTATGCTGTGGAAAGCCTATTTCATAATGGGCAGAACACTTGAAGAAAAGAAGGCTTTTGGGGAAGCCTTGGAAGCTTACAGAAAGGCTCTCAATATTGTAGATTCCATGGACGCTGATTTTTCAGAAGAGTCGGAAGAAGATGATTTCATATTTGGTGGCACATCAGCTCTTTTTGAGACAACGCTTCGAGTCCTCATGACACTGGCTAAAAAAGATCCGGACGGGGCGTACGATAACCAGGCATTGAGGCTGATTGAAAGGCTGAAAGCCGCATCCTTCGAGAATACTCTTTTGAAGATTAACGTCCCAAGTTTCTCGAATGTACCGAATGAATTGATTATCAAAGAAAAGAGTTTGAAATTAAGTCTAAACAAATTGAATCTGAAGTTGATGGAGCAAAGATCTAAAATTCAGCCCAACGCTGAGTTGATGAAAAAACTTCTCGAAGAAAGACGCAAAAAAGAAACAGCTTTCTCGAATCTGCGAGAACAACTGTCTAAAGAATATCCTTCGTATGTGAACCTGACCAAACCCAAATCGATGTCTATCCATCAGATTCAAAAAGATCTGGATCCTGATGAAGTATTACTTGAGTACATGGTGACACGTGGTCGAACCTACATTTTCGCTGTGGACAAGTTTCGTTTTCACACGTTTTCAGTCGATTATCCGCTTTCAGAAATAGAGAAAGACGTTGAACTCCTCGTTCGTCCCCTCCAGAAGCACGATACCCTCGCGAGCTGGGACCCGTCCGTTGCCTATAAAATCTACTCGAAAATCGTTAAACCGGTAGAATATACGATGAAGGGGAAAAAAACCGTTGTTGTAATACCCAATGGTCCATTGTGCTGGGTTCCATTCGAAATCCTTGTCGATTCAAAATCCCACGAGAACAAAAGGTTCTGGTCAGCAAATGACCAACCATCATACTTGTTGGAAAAATACGCCTTCTGTTACGCTGAATCAACTTACTCCCTTTGTCTTTACAGAAGCAAGAAAGCGGTCAAGAAACCTGGTTGGACCCTTGCGGCGTTTGGTGATCCGGTCTTCAACGACTCAAATAAGGCATTGGAACAGAACCCTGGCTCTGACAGGCTGTTGTCGGCTATGAACACGCCTCAGAACACACCCGGGGAAAACTACGTCTTCCTCAAACCATTGCAGGCAACTAGGAAGGAAATCGTCGAAATTACGAAGGTTCTTGGCGGTCCTACTCAAACGTATTTGGGCCCTCAAGCGACCGAAACGCTTTTCAAGAAAGCGGACTTAAGTCGATACATGTACATACATTTGGGAGCTTATAGCGTGTTCTGGAACGGATTGGGCAAATCTCAACGGCAGCCCGGTATCATATTTTCCCTCTACGGAGACAAGGAAAATGACGGTTTTCTTGAACTGGGAGAAGTATTCGGTCTAAAGCTTAACGCTGATCTCGTTGTAATATCGACTACCCTAACCACAGGCAAAAATGTGAACCTAGCCTATAATGGTCCATTTGACCTGGCTAGGGGATTAATTTTCGCAGGCGCAGATTCTGTTGTCCTGAGCACATGGCAGATCAGCGAGGACCATGCTGAAAAGTTACTCTTCGAGATGTACAAAGATCTCAAGGACGGATCAAAAGCCGACGCCCTCAGAAAGGCCAAACTCTCGATGCTTCACAGCCAGGGGACTTCTCACCCGTACTATTGGGGCTCTTTCATACTTGTCGGCGACTGGCGGCCCAGGTTTCTTGCGGCAAACAACCGCTGGGAACCGGAAAATGTCGGGATCAAAGGTGTTTCAACCTGGAGAAAGCTTTTTCACATGTAGGAATCGAGTATGAAGATTTTGGTCCTGAACAGTGGGAGTTCGTCTCTCAAATTCATTCTGTTCGAAATGAATGACGAAAGTGTCCTAATCTCGGGCATGGTCGATAGAATCGGCATTTCAGGATCGATTTTAAGTTTTCAGGAACAAGGTGGACGCTCTAAGGAGATCAGTGTAAGCATTCCAGACTTTGGGGCAGCCCTCGACACATTGTTCCGACTGCTGGCGGTGGAATCAATTTCGGCGTTATCAGAGATCCCGGCAATTGCCCATCGAGTAGCTCATGGCGGCAAATTTCTGGAGACGGTTATTATAACGCCGGAGGTACTTGACCAAGTGCGGTCCATGAACCGCTTCTTCCCACTACACCACCCAGCCATGATTCTTGAAATTGAAGAATGTATGCGAAAAATGCCTCATGCGCTTCACGTCGCCGTGTTTGACAACTCGTTCCACCGAAACATTCCTGATGAGGCCGCTATTTACGGTCTTCCATACAGATATTTTTCCGAGAAGGGGTACAAAAGAACCGGCTATCATGGAAATTCGCACGCATTTTCAGCTCATGAAGCGGCAAAGTTTCTAAATGTTCCGCTGGAAACGTTAAGGATTATCACATGTCATTTGGGAAATGGGTGTAGCGTATGCGCCGTAAAATATGGGATGTCCATCGACACAAGTCTTGGAATCAGCGCGATAGAGGGACTCATTATGGGAACCCGATGCGGCGATGTTGATCCCGGATTGATTCCGATCATCATGGAAGAGGAAAACCTTTCTCCCAGTCAACTTACCAACATGCTGTCCAAACAATCCGGCCTGCTTGGAATAAGCGGGCTGAGTAGAGATATGCGAGAAATAGAGGCTGCGACAGGTAATGGGAATCTACAGGCTTCTCTTGCATTGAGGGCGTTCTGTTACAAGGTTAAGCGTTCAATGGGCTCCATGTTAATGGCGCTCGGCGGGTGCGACGTGTTGGTCTTTACCGGTGGGATAGGGGAAAACAGTCATATTGTTCGGGCACAGTCCATTGAGGGATCCCAAGACCTTGGTTTTATCATTGAACCTACGAAAAATTCAGGCGTCAACCACCTGACCATAGAGAACCCCATTCAGGAAATCTCTAGTGGATCTTCGACCGTCAAAATTCTTGTTGTCAGGGCTAATGAAGAACTCATGATGGCGAGGGAGTGTTTACAGATCGCTCGCAAAGCTCTCCAGATTTGAAACTGGATATTTTGCGGCATCAAGATATAAAAACTGTAATATGGATTTCTAGCGGAGAAACCCTTGGACAAAACCGGCGTTGTGATCGGGCGTTTTCAAGTCTTCCATAATGATCACCTCAAGTATGTGCTTGCCGGTAAATCTCTCTGTGAAAATCTTGTCATCGGCGTAACAAACCCTGATCCGACCTATTTCAAGGATGATTCTTCGGATCCTCATCGTAGTCTTGTTTCTTCAAATCCCCTTACCTATTTTGAACGCTATGTTATGCTCAAATCCGTGATGAAGGAAAATGGAATTTCATGCGTGAATTTCTCAATAGTGCCTTTCCCGATCAATACCCCTGAAACCTACGCCTATTACGTTCCCATGGACGCTGTGGCTTACATTACTGTGTATGACAGTTGGGGTCAAAGAAAGCTGGAGCTTCTCAAGAGTGGTGGTTTGCATACCAGAGTGCTGTGGTCAAAACCTGCGAGTGAAAAAGGTATTACTGGTTCAGAAGTTCGCCGGCGCATTGCCTTAGGCGAACCGTGGGAGCATCTGGTTCCAAAGAGCGTAACGGCGCTTATCAAAGAATTGAGCCTTGACTCCAAGTTAAGGTTCAAACGTACTGTTCTCTAAAATAAAAGCCTCGGTTAACCTGAAAGCTTCGTCGTCCGAGAACTGTACTGGCGGTCTCTTCATGAAATAGGCCGAAGGGCCTTCAAGAACTCCCCCAATGCCATTATCCAGGGCTAGTTTGCAGCAGCGAATCGCGTCAACTGCAACCCCTGCGGAATTGGGAGAATCTTCAACCGACAGCCTGAGTTCAAGGTCTATGGGAATACCGCCAAATATTCTTCCTTCTATACGGACAAAGCAAATTTTGTTGTCATTCAACCATGGAACATAGTCACTCGGTCCTACGTGAATGTTACAATCATCCAGATTATTCGCCAGTACGGACTGAACTGCTTCGGTCTTGGAAATTTTTTTTGACTTGAGCCTGTCTCGATTCATCATGTTCAGGAAATCTGTGTTTCCTCCGACATTTAGCTGGTATGTGCGATCTATCTTTACCCCCCTCTTCTCGAAAAGATCCGAAAGGACCCTGTGAACAATTGTGGCGCCCATCTGCGATTTTATGTCGTCACCAAGGATTGGTAAGCCATCAATCTTGAAGCGGTGTTCCCATACTGAGTCACTAGCAATGAATACCGGAATGTTGTTTACGAATCCAAGACCAGACGACAGCGCGCATTCCGCGTATAATTTTGACGCCAGATCCGAGCCTACCGGCAGATAGTTGAGCATTATTTCTGCCTGTGATTCCTTCAGAACCGACACGATGTCCTCTCGACTAGCCTCTTTCTCCGAAGACAATTGAAACGTCCGATTCTCCGGATAATCAGTCATGTGTGACGATAGACCGTCAAGGATTGAGCCCATTCCTACAGTGACTCCCATATCCGGTAAACTATCCGCTATTCGGACACAGCAATTAGGTGGACTGAACAGGGCTTGCGAGATGTCTTTCCCTACTTTACGGGCGTCAATATCAAAGGCGGCTACAACTTCAATGTCCGAGGGCTCATAATGCCCAATTCTAGGGTGCATCAATCCTATTGTGTCAACCGGGGAACTGCCGCTATAATGATGAATCCCCTGCAACAAAGCGCTCGCGCAGTTGCCGACACCGATTATGGCGATCCTGATTTTTCTCATTGGTCCTCTTCCTTTAGGTAGAATAAATCTAGGAGGAAGCTACTCTCGCCCCAGTGGTTCGATAGTTTCGATGGACAGGTCTCAAGGACTTTTGATATTATCATAATAGTACTTATGTTTGTCTTTTCAATTGTTCAAGCGCCCGATCGGTTGGATATTCAATGACAGAAATTATTGCGTCAGATTGGAAGACCAAGCCGACTGATCGATTCATTCTTAAATGGATCAAAATCAACCTTTCATCCAGAATCACTGTAAAGGTGATTAAATGGAATTGGCTAAAACCCTGGATGATTACCGTTTTTTCGATGATTAACGGAATGCTCGCAGGAGTTATGTTCGCTTCCGGCGCTGGTTTTTTGGGTGGAGTTTTTGCCAGCCTAGCCCAAGTCCTTGATGGCGTGGATGGACAGGTTGCGAGGCTTAGCGAACAGGCTACCGCAGCGGGCGCCTTTCTAGATTCGGTTCTTGACCGATATGCGGATGGAACTCTCGTCATCGGGTTGACTATTTTCAATTGGCGCAATGATCTTTACGTGGACCAATGTTACATCTTGATTCTGGGAACATTTGCGCTGATCGGTAGCGGTCTTATTAGTTATACTAGCTCTAGGGCGGCCAACCTCCGAATTGGATTGGGGCGTCCCACGCTCGCAAGCAAAGGATCAAGGACGGCTGTCGTAGCGCTTTCGGGATTAATAAGCCCTATTAGCGTACTTGTTCCATTGCTTGCGCTCATTTATTTGGCCATCCATACGAACGCCGTTGTCCTATACAGAATTGTTAAAGTTATGAGAGCGCCTGCGCCTCAAGACGAATCGAACTGAGACGATGTATCTAATCTGTTATATGGAATTGTTTTTTTTTGAAAACTGCGTGATGGTCGTTGAAATGAATATGTCCGGTCACGTTTTTATGGAGAAGCGCCGTCATGTTCATTAGACTTGTTAAATCTATAACGATTTTGTACGCTTTCATGGCTCTCTTGGGCTGCGCTGCGGTAGAAACGCAGACCAAAGAGATCGATCGGTCGGCTCCTAAAGTAAAAGAGGAAGACATTACGGACCGGCATTCCGGTGGTCAGACTTACCAAGCGCCCCAGGATTCCACCGCAGGTGGCGCCCCCGGTATTGGGCAGCCGATGAACCCGGTTCCACCCAACTCTACTGATTCGGGATCTGGAAAAACTCCTAGACGGTTTCTCTGGAAGGACAGAAATTAGTCACTTATTCTATGGCATCGGTTGCTTTTCCTACGCTGATTAACTATAAACATTTATGTGGTGACATGATGAGGCCGATTTCGTCATACGAATTCGGCCTATTATTATTTTACGGGCCCTAAATCATTCGGACCCGGTTGAATTTCGGCCACCAAGGTCCTGATCTAGGTTAGACCCACTTTAAGATGCTCGAATTTGTAACCAACACCAGATTTCTCGTGCTCGCCGCCTCGAACTTCTTTCTTTTTCTAGTGGTTTCAGCCTGGAGTTTCCTATCAATTTTTGTATCAGAGTTGGGCGCAAACACCGGTGATATAGGCGTCCTAATGGCATCCGCCGGCATTACTTCACTGGGAGTGCTGCCATTTATTGCGCCCCTGATTGACCGCTATGGGCGGAAGGGTTTCATGGTAGTTGGTATATTTGTCGTTGGGATTTCCAATCTAGGGTTTATGTTATTCCAACACTACTCACCATGGATGCTGTTGATCCGGCTAATTCAGGGGCTCGCCTTCGCTGCCTGCTTTAATGCTTGCTCTACAGCTCTCGTGGACCTTCTACCGTTCAATAAGCGAGTTCAGGGTATCGGTCTATATGGCATATCCGGCTCCCTAGCAGTCGCTGTGGGGCCTTATCTAGGCGAGACTGTCATAATTCATTTTGGATTCAACGCATACTTTGCTCTTTTATCGGCTTTTGGAATTATTGGGGCGTGCCTAGGACTTGCTTTCAAGGAACCTTTCATTTGTATTCAGTCACGGGTTTCCAAGGTGAGATTCTTTCCCACCGTGATTCATGGAAAGCATGTGGCCATGATGTCGCTGGTTGCGGTTTTCGGTTCAGGTTTCGCAGCCATGAACACCTTTTTTCCCCTTTTCGCAAAGAGCCTGGGTATAAGGGCAGGCATTTTTTTTACATCATACGGCGCGACATTGATCATCGTGAGGCTGGTTTTGGGAGCTGTGGTAGACAGGATGAATAGGGACAGACTTATTCTTGTCTGCCTGATGGGCTTTGGGACGCTGTTAGTAGCGACGGCTCAAATTCAGTCCATGGTTCAAACCATATATCTCGGGATACTCTTTGGAGCGACTCAGGGGCTGTCATATCCAGCAATGATGGCTCGAATGGTAGACAAGTCGAACGACGCCAATCGCGCTATCGTGGTGTCCTTGTTCACTGGATCATTTGGAGTGGGAATAAACCTCTCCGTCCTCCTTTGGGGCTTCATAGGAAAAATCAACGGGCTGCCTTTCATGTTTGCTTTCGGTGGATCGTTGATGTTTGTCACAGCATTCATCTGTATTATTGTATTTTTCCTGCACAAGGAGTCAGTTGTAGGCAAGCGTGCCACTTCCGGGAAACCAGGCTGACATTCTGCCCATCTTCTTACCCTTCTTAACAATCAACCGGTTTTCTCCAATTCTTCACCCCTGACGTCTTCAGTTTGCAGTAATATTACTATGTTGCGTTTGACCCGGTAGGTTTCTTCATGATCGGATGAGTTCGACCCTTTGCTGTGAGAGGTAACGCCAGGCCGTAAAATCTTCGTTCAGAACTATCTTCATTGCGCCAGAAGATTTATCCGTTGGTAATCTGTCTGAGTTTTATGCATCATCTCGCGCGGACATGGGTTTTCTGCAATTAGGCATGTGATTAGATACCGTCACGATTCATTCTTGGCCAGTGTTTGGACCTATGTCGAATCCCAGTGCTACCGTTGGGTCACGGTTTTCTTGGCGAGGGGTGTGTTCAATGAGAACAAAAAAAGCCGGGGGTTAAACCCGGCCTTTTCAAGGAATAAATTCCTGACTTCTAGGTTACCAGCCCCTGGGCGCTGTGTAAATATTAACTGGTGTACAAGGAACAGCGGCTGTAACATAGGCCGGGCCGTCCAATTCAACGGGGCAGCAGCTTTCATTAGGAAGAAGCTGACCCGTGAAACATGGGGAAAGCGCAAGGCCAACAGCTCTAAAGGGAACACTCAAAGCCGCATGGATAATACCCGGAATCAACGGTGGTTCACAAGCGGGAGCGACAGGACCCCTCAGTGTGACATCTTCAGGAGCTACGTTCAGACAAGAAGATCCTCCACCAAAAGTTGTGTTCGGGATACCCGGAACCGGCCACGAGCTTACGGTGTAACCCCAGGACATCCCAACTCCTAGTGTTAGCACAGCCAGGATTCCAAGAGCTACAACGGATTTTCTAACCATACCCTCATCCTCCTTTCATTCAAGACGTTCCAGTTTACAAACCGGACATCAAGATAATCTTTCTTAAAATCTAGCGCGTATATTTTGCGCTATTGTTAACTCAAGTTTGAAGAGTTGTCAAGGATTTTTTACTATCATAAACCGATCTAACCATTCTGAATTATTAAATTCAACGCTTGTGGGTTTAATCAATAGGACCGGGCCAGTGTCCGGTCCTATGTTATTGTTTCTCACAAGGTTATGGTCTCTCACGATTTACCATAGAGCGCCAAACACGGTGGTATCGCCGGACAGCATTTGCGCGCCGGAACCAAAAAAGCCAGGAAGACGACCACCAAACGGGGAACCACAGCCCCTGCGTCGCCACCACCGGAGCCAAAGCCAGGAAAGCAGCCATATACGCCATCGAATCCGCCGAATAGCACTTCACACGGGTGAACCATGGCAGTAAATAATGAGCACAACATACCAGGTCTGGGCTCAGTCTTGCACGATGAACCACAAGCCGGCGTAGGCGCAGGGCACGGACCCTCAATCTTGCACTCCCAAGTCTTAACTATGGTCTTGGCGACACCCATGTCAGGACAATCAACAGGAACATACAACGGCCCACCACATTGGGTACCACAACCACCACCAATAAAGCCGAATGAAGTCCCCGCCACCATCAGCGTCAGAGACAAAACACCGAGAACGACTAATGTTCTCTTAACCATACCCTCATCCTCCTTTCATCAATCCTTTCCAAAGGAAGCTTTAATACCATATTTGGATAGCCTCCAAAAAATATAGCTCTGCATGTGTTTTAACTTTATTACAGAAATCCGCAAGGTTGTCAACCCTTTTTTTCACGCCTTGAAACGTCCGAATTTACAAAACCTTGCATCACAATTGACTGTCGTAACTTAGCCAGCCTTTAAGTCGGATGTCAAGTCAAAAAAGTGTCCTGAACATTCACTCTGATTCGCGGTCTATTCAGCGATCACGTCCACTTTCCACGTCAGACCAGACTTCCATACAGAAGATGGTTGTTGACTCTTTAACACAAACAGTAATAAAAATTTACAATCCAATCCCTTCGGGGAAGATTTAAAAGAACGCTGTCTACTTTTTCGGAAATTCACGATTATGTTTTTCTTAAATCTATTCGGAAAAAAGAAGGAGCCCAAATTTATGCCTCTTGATTCTACCTCTCCATTCTTCGCCGGCGCATCCAAATACGTGTTGGATGAAGAATTGGCCAAGATAGTGAATATCTCCATTGCGCTGGAAATGCCGTTGCTTTTGAAGGGCGAACCGGGAACGGGCAAGACTATGCTGGCCCATGCCATTGCTGAGTCTCAAAAGATGCCTCTCCTCATCCTGAACGTCAAATCGAGCCTCAAGCTCGTCGACGCCTTATATCAATATGATACTCTCACGCGTCTTAACGACAGCCGATTCGGAGATTCCAAAAGGGATGTGAGTAACATTGAGGAATACATCCGAATGGGTAAAATCGGCCAAGCTTTCGTATCCGACACGAGAGTTGTGCTTTTAATCGACGAAATAGACAAAGCCGACACCGATTTCCAAGACGACATGCTGGATGTTCTCGACCAGATGGAATTCGATATTATGGAGATCGACAAGACCACAAAAACCAAGAACAGGCCTGTTATCATCATCACTTCCAACGCTAAAAAGGACCTTTCAGATCCATTCCTCGGGAGATGCAATTTTCACCATATCGCTTTCCCGGACCCCGACATGATGCGCAAGATCATTAACGTCCATTTCCCGGATCTCGATGAAGATCTCATGGACATAGCCGTAAAAACTTTTTACAAATTGCGCGATTTTCAGGGAATAGAAAAGAAACCGGCCACACGGGAGCTGATCAACTGGGTTCGCGCCCTTAAAAAGGACCCGGATTTTCGACCCAAGGACTTGGTTCAAGGCAAGATCCCCTATCTCGGAATTCTGTTCAAGAAGAGTTCCGATTACCAATTATCAGTTCAACAGTCCCGAAGACTCCGCTCTTAACTGTGAAGCACGACAGGTTCAGGTAAATTAGTATGTTTGTGGATTTCTTTTACATTCTTAGAGAATCAGGCGTTCCTGTTTCCCCAACATCGTTTCTCAGACTTCATCAAGCGCTGTCCCTTGGTCTTGTGAACGGCCTTGATGATTTTTACACAGCGGCTCGATCGACTCTGGTCAAAAGCGAGAGATATTTTGACATTTATGACAGGGTTTTCGCCCATTTTTTCCAGGGCGCCGAACTGCCGGATTTCAAAGGCATTGACCTGGACGCGGCGGCCAGAGAACTTCTTGCTGAATGGCTGCAGCATCCCGAAGATTTGGCGAGGGCGTTGGGACTGTCAAAAGAGAAGATTCAGTCCATGTCTCCTGACGAATTGATGAAATACTTTCTCGACCGACTGAAAGAACAGAGTGAGGCCCATCACGGAGGGAGCAAATGGATCGGTACCGGAGGAACCTCGCCGGTCGGTCACTCGGGTTACCACCCCGGCGGGATGAGGGTTGGTGGCCAATCCATGAGCAAGAGCGCGGTCAAGGTCGCTCTTGATAGAAGATACAAGGACTATTCTCTAGACGCGCCATTGACGCAGGCCCAGATGGGAGAGGCTCTCAAAAGGCTCCGGCGCATGATTCCCGTCGGACCCAAAGACCAAGTAAATGTGGATGAGACAATACGGGCAACTACACACAATGCGGGTGAAATTGAAATAGTCTTTGATCGAAGCCTTCGTGACAAGCTGAAGATTATCCTGATGATTGACAATGGCGGATGGTCGATGGACCCGTATATCGAACTTGTCCAGACACTGTTTAACTACGCCAGAGCGCAGTTTAAGGATATCAAGGTTTTCTTCTTTCATAACACTATATACGATTTCGTATGGGAGGATCCGCCACGACGCTATAAGCCCCAGAGAGTACAAGATTTTTCTACCTGGGATAGACAGTCCAGATTAATAGTGGTCGGTGACGCGAGCATGGCGCCCTACGAACTAATGGCTACCGATGGATCGATCCACATCGAGGAACGCAGCGGTTTGCCGAGCATTGATCGCTTGAATCTTCTTGCGCATTTGTTTCCAAAAGTGGCTTGGCTTAATCCAACCCCGTCAAGATTGTGGCCCCTCACGAGAACTATTGGCGTGATAGGTTCAATTTTTCCGATGTTTGAGCTAACCCTAGATGGTTTGGACCGTGCGGTAACGACCCTAATGTCAAAGAATTAATTCTTGAATCAGCCACGGACCGTCAGGTGCCCAAACACCTGCTGGAGGCTCCAAATTCAGATCTTAGCGCGAACAAAACCGGTTTTATCGCTACACTAAAATGAAATCCAGATCGACAAGTCCGATCCGAACGTTTTTCAAGAAAGCCCTGATATTCCTGTCGATCTGTTTTTTTTTGACTGCTGTCCTTGTTAGCCTGGTTATTGTCTGGACTTTTGAGGTGAAATTTCGGCGATGGCCCATGATGGTATTCGGCGCGCCTGAATCAGTTAGAGTTGGTGACAATCTCGGTGATCTTCAGCTCTATAACCGATTAGCCCGTTTGGGCTATTCCAGAAGTGAGTCTCTAGCTCCAAACATTGGTCAATGGGGTCGCTCCGGATCAGACTTCAAAATTTTCCTTAGGTACTCGCCGTTTGTTGGTGATGGTCCTATTGAGGGACCGGTAACACTACTTCTAGACGACGACACTATTAAATCCATACGCTTAATGCGTTCCCTACAAGAAGTCAGGAGTTTTCAACTGGAACCGGAGTTACTGGGAGTCATCCCTGTCAAAGGCGGAGTCCCCGAGATGGTAATTCCTGTTCCGCTATCCCGAATTCCCTCTTCGTTGATAGATTCCATATTACTTACAGAAGACAATCGTTTCTACTCGCACAGCGGCGTCGATTTGATCTCCATGTACAGGGCTCTTGTGTCAAACATACAGGCGGGGAGATACGTGCAGGGGGGAAGCACCATCACTCAGCAGCTCATCCGCATGACACTGCTTAATCCCGAAAAAACTCTCTGGAGAAAGTTTTTGGAGATCGTGCTTTCGCTTGGGGCTGACGCCATCTATAGCAAAAAAACCATCCTCGAAGCATATTTGAACCGTGTTTACCTCGGTCATTTCGGGTTACTGCCAGTCCTTGGAGTGGCCGAGGCCTCAAGGAATTTTTTTGGGAAATCTCCTGAACAACTCGATGTCTCAGAGTCCGCGTTGATAGCCGCGATTATAAGAGCGCCGAATGTTATCAACCCCTTTCGACATCCCCAAAGAACTCTTACGCGACGAAATATGATTCTAGGGTTGCTTTTCAAGCACGGCAAGATTTCACGGGACGCATATGAAGAGGCCATTGCGAAACCGGTTCAAATGTTAAAACCCGGCGCTTCTCCCCCCAGGGTAGGATCCTTCATTGACATACTGAGACAAAAGGAAAAGATAACTGATTCCAGCTCCAATCCATACCAAAACTATATTTCTACATCGCTGGACCCGGCCATACAGGCTGGAATTGAGGTCAGATTGCGCAAACTGGGAGAATCCGGCCAACAGAGTTTTGTGGTCCTGACTAATCCCAGCACCGGCTCGCTAAAAGTGTATGTAACCCCTTCCTCCGAGAAGTGGGACGGCAGAGGGGGAAATTTGGCCTTGTTCTCTCCTATGGCTCTTACCCCTGCCCTAAAGCCCCAAAAAGTGAATGATCCTATATACACTATCGCCTCTCAGATAACTTTTTCCGACCCAAAGACCAAAAAGCTGGCTTTTGCCGAAGCCTTCAGAACAGACAGGGAGGAACTTTTACGCAAAATCATAGAAGTCATAGGAGTCGACAAAATCATTTCGGCTCTTAAAGAATTTCGGATTGACGCGGTCCTTGGCGGAGGATCAGAAATATTAATTGAACCTATGACTCCTCTGGAGGTAGCTCAAAGCTACGCAATTCTATCCGGCCTTGGCTCTACGACTCCAATAAATTGCAGACGTCCTCCGAGAAGAAATAGCCCCACTCCGTCTAACTCTGAATCAAAAATAGGTGTATCTACTCCACCCTCGGTTCTCTTCATCATAAACAGCCTGCTAAGGGAACAGCAAAACCTCAACGATGTGAATGAAAGTCCTAAAACACTCCTATTGAGTCCTTCTGTCTTGTCTTCCTTCGACAACATGGGGGCATGGTCTGTCGCGTATAATAGAAATGCGCTGGTTGTACTCCGATTCCCTCCTTCCCACTTGTCTTCCACGGATTTGCGGAGCCTAGCCCTTGATTCGCTTCCCAGAACGAATTTTGGAGCTGATAGCGATTTTGCTATCCCTGCCGGTCTAGTTTTCAGAAAACTTTGCGCTGAATCTGGTTTAAGGGCTACGTCCACCTGCCCTCAGGTCACTTTGAATCCCTTCCTCTCGGGAACCCAGCCGGATGAATGGTGCAGCCTGAGACACCAAGCCGAAAACCGTACAGGCCCGCCGCAAAAAAGGCCTGAGCGTTAAAATAGTTTTGAAACCCAGCCCTGTAGGAATAGACTAGGTCTAGTGACAGATTTATTTTCGCCATGAAAAGGAGATTGATTGTGGACGAATTTGTGAAAAATCATCAGAAGATAATGTTTGAAACAACACTGGCTGCCCTCGAAAAAAACGGTTTCAAGGCAATTCTCGCCGACACAAAGGAAGAAGCGGCGAACAAAATAATGGAGATCGCCAAAGACTGTTCCTCTGTGGGAGTAGCGGGCACCCACACAGTTCGCGCTTTGGGGGTATTACCCAAACTGGAGCAATCCGGCAAAGCCATGTCGGACCACTGGAAATTCAAACCTGGTACCCCCGAAGAGGTCGAGTGCAGAAAGAATCAAGGCAGGGTGGACCTTTTTCTCACCTCCTCCAACGCAGTAACAATGAATGGAGAAATAGTGAACCGCGATGGTTGTGGCAATAGAAACTAACGCCATGACTTTCGGCCCGAAAAAAGTTGTTGTTGTAATTGGCAAAAACAAAATTACCCCCGATTTGGAATCAGCCATCGCAAGAATAGAAGAGGTTGCGGCTCCGATTAGAGCCATGAGTCTGAATCGAAAAACGCCATGTGTAAAAAGTGGCTATTGCATGGATTGTGATTCTCCTGAACGAATTTGCCGGATTACAAGCATCATCCACAGGCGTCCAATGCTCACCGACATGACAGTTATCATTATTCCTGAAGATCTGGGTTACTAAAATCCGCGTCGAAGTCAGCGCTCCGAACCGGATCGATTTGGCGGGGGGCACCACAGACCTCTATCCGCTGTATTTGTTGATGAGTGGGGGTTGTACTGTCAATATAGCGGTTAATGTGCTTAGCCGCGTAACCTTGCAGTCTACGGATCAGCAAATCTTCAAGCTACAATCCGAAGATTTGGGAGAATCTTTTGAAACCGACAGTCTTGAAAATTTGCCGACTAACGGTCCCTTGGGCCTTTTGGGCTTGACACTCCGGCAATTTCCTCCTTCGAAAGGCTTGAGTGTTACAACAAACAATTCTGCGCCCCCGGGGTCCGGACTGGGAGCGTCCAGCGCTCTGACCGTGGCCATGATTTTGGGGCTACTCAAAATTCGCCATGAGGAAATGGACCCAAACGAGATAGTTCAGATTTCCGCTGATATTGAAACAGCGCTTATCGGTGTCCCAGCGGGAAAACAGGACCACATCGCTGCTCTTTATGGTGGGTTATCCGTGATTAAATTCGGATTCAACGGTTATGAACGCAGGGGCTTTCGTGAATCACACACTAATATGCTCCAACTCGAAGAGATGATTATTCTGTCCTATACTGGAGCAGGGCGTTTTTCCGGAATGAACAATTGGGAAATCACCAAGAATTTCATTGATGGAGACCAGCCGACCAAGACCAAGTTGATGGAAATAAAAAAAGTGGCCACAGAGGTTTCCAAAGCTGCGGAGAAAGGGGACTGGGAGGCATTGAGTTTACTGGTCGATAAAGAGTGGAATATCAGACGTTCCCTGGCTCCTGGGGTAAGTAATCCGACGATTGACGCCATGATTTCCGCTGCTCACTCTTCGGGAGCGTTAGCGAGCAAGGTTTGTGGAGCAGGGGGAGGAGGATGCCTGATTACTTTAGCCCCCCCAGGAAAAAGATCGGTGGTAGAAAAAGCCCTCTCAGATCAGGGAGCTACAATAATGAATTATAAATTTGACTACTCTGGAGCCAAAGCATTTGAACAAAGTGAATTTTAGAATATTGCTATTTTAGTCTTGCAGATCATTATTATTCGTGTTAGACGCTTTTCACAGTTATTTTAGACCGATGGAGGCTAATAATGAACCGGAGCTTTTTAAAACTTTTTGTGGCTTTCGCTGTGTTGATGGCGTTCACTTTTGTATCGGTTTCTTCTTTCGCAGCCGACAAAAAGTGGTTCGTTGTCAAAGACACCAAGGGCGTTTGCAAGGTAATACAGGCTAAGGAAAAAACCCCAAAATCCATAGCCGGACCTTTTGACAAGAAAGATGACGCTGAAAAATCCAAGAAGGAACTTTGTCCCAAGAAGGACAAAAAGGAAAAAGCGCCAGAGAAAAAGCGCTAAACCCTGACGTAGTTACAAGCGGTAACACTGTAGAGCGTAGAAGCCGTTCATCCAATCAGGCGGATGGGCGGCTTTTATGTCTCCGGAATGATCCTTTTAATCATAGCGATCGCAACGCTACGACTTGTCCGAGAAGATCATCACCTATCCCAAAAGGCCATAAGAAAATGGTATTGAGAGGACCGATCAAATATATCCCAGGTCCGACAGTCGCTTCTTGACAATTTCTTCTTCTTCATTGGTAAACCCCCTGTCTTCAAGACCATCCTCAGAAGTCAACGGAAACGTTTCATGAATTTCCGAACGGGCGGATGTCGCATCAACGTCGCCCCCTATTGAAATGATACTACCTGAGAGATCTCTCGAAAGACCAAGTCCATATTCCGCAAGGATGGTTGGGGTAATGTCAGGACACGAAGCAAAGGTTAACTGAACATCTCTTATGGCCCCGCTGCGCAAATCGCGGAGCCTTGTGGCTATGAAAATTCCCTCCGGATCGTGATTACACGAGTCCAAACCATCAATTGCGCCTTTTGTCAGAATGTCTTTCATGCCCACAGAGCCGATTGACCGCCTGTTTAACGAATCGAAATAGACCATCAAATCGGGGGGAATTCCCTTAACATCACGATACAGATCCTCCGGCTTGAGCACTGTATTGAACAATTTATGACCACCAGGTTCAGATGTGACTTCGAGTTCAGTTCGTAAATAGTCACGGAAGCTCTCATATTCGGATTTCTTGATGATACCACGAGGCTCGCGGCCCTCGACGTTCATGAAGATTCGTGCGTAGTACCCACCTTCACTCCATACGAGTGTTTTGTCCCAATCGATGAGTTCTTCGCTAAATTTAGTTTCACTTGCAGGCGGTTCTTTCAGGGTCAACAGACCCTTGCGGATCAGCCATTCATTAATGCAAAACCCGCCAGTTGAACTTCTTGCGCCATGGTCAGAAATTATTATCACCGTGGTGTCATCATCGAAAAAGCCGAGGATCTCGCCAATTTTGTCATCAAGATACTTGTAGAACTCTGGTATTGGATTTTGCCCACTATTCCCAGAATCTCTTTTGCCATCGCGCCCCTCATGACTACTCCAGAACGCGTGATGCAGGCGATCCGTGGCAATTTCAACCATCATGAAGAAATCCCATTCTTCCTTTAGCAGCAACTCTTGAGCAACCTTGAACCTGCTATCAACCATGCTGTAAAGCTGCGAAAGCAGTCTTTCCCTTGGTGCGGATCGGAAATCCTTAACATCCGCCAGATAGTCCCCATCCCCCAAACACGAAAGAACGCCCATCAAACCCCGTGGATAACAAAAATCCTCTGAGTTCTCCACGGCGGGGAATCCAGAAACCGTAATGCCGGAATGTGGCGCAGCGGGAAATGTCTGCGGCACTCCTATGAGGATGGATCTCATGCCCGTTTTCTCGAGACGATCCCAAACTCTCGGGCAACTCACGTGCGTTGAATTTACTGTAACCAGGTCATATTTATTGTGGCTCAAACGGTTCCGAAATCCGTACAAACCCAATTCTCCAGGATCGTAACCGGTGGTAATGGTAGTCCATGCCGGGATTGTAATTGGGGGATCAGTGGATTTCAACGAACCCCACACGCCATGTTTCATAAGCGATTTGATGTTTGTCAAACCATAGGCGTCATTGAAAACTATGCTTGGTGGCGCGCAATCAAGCCCAATTACGGCGACTTTTCTTGCCGAGGCCTTTTTCTGACGTGATGCGCAAGCGCCTGATCTGATTTCAGGGAATTTCCTTTCTATGAAGTCAAGAACCAGGTCAACCGACTCTTCCGAGCTAAAACGGTCAGTCTTCACAACCAGATCCGGATTTTTCGGGAGCTGGAAAGGCGCGGAAATACCTGTGAATTCCTTAATGAGGCCTTGTCTCGCTTTAGCGTATAGGCCCTTGGGATCCCGTGCCTCGCAAACTGAAACTGGACAATCGAGGTAGATTTCAACAAATTCGGATGGATCAAAAATGGATCTGACAGCTTTGCGAAGACTTTCTACCGGCGTTATGAACGCGGCGAACACAATATGTCCCAAATCGTTTAGAATTTTTGCTATTTCTCCAGCTCGACGGATATTCTCAGCCCTGTCCGCAGCCGAGAAACCGAGGTCTCTGTTTAACCCGGACCGCAGAATATCCCCATCCAGAAGAACCGCAGACTGATTTCTAGAAACAAAGAATATCCTTTAGAGCCTTGGCAAGGGTGGATTTTCCTGAACCCGAAAGCCCCGTAAACCATATTGTTTTTCCTGACATGTCACCAACTATTTAGGATTGTTTAAATTTTTGTCCGGTGTTCGAAGGCCCTGAACAATGTGAGAGGATCAGCGTATTCAAGCGATCCTCCTACAGGGATGCCATAAGCTATCCTGGAGACACTGACTCCGGTTTGCTTTAATTGATCTCTGATGAACGACGCTGTGGCCTCACCTTCTACGGTGGGATTCAAGGCTAGTATTACTTCTTTGACGCCATTTTGTTTCACTCTGCTGACTAACTCATTTAACCGGATTTCTTCCGGCCCTATTCCATCAAGGGGTGACATGACCCCATGCAGAACATGGTAGACACCCTTGAATTGACCTGATTTCTCAACGGCCATTAGATCAAGAGGGCTCTCCACGACACATATCCGTGATTCATCACGACGATGATCCCTACAAATGTCGCACAAATCCTGATCCGTGAGATGAAAGCACCTGGAACAGAGCCGTAGATCTTTTTTTACCGTTTCGATGGCTTTGATCAGATCGTCAATCTCCCCGGGATTGGCGTTAAGGATGAAAAATGCGTATCGAGTAGCAGTCTTTTCGCCCACTCCGGGAAACTTTTTTAGACACTTTATCAGTTTTTCCAACGGACTGACCAACTCAGCCTTACCTCACCACTCAAAATCACATAACAACTATGTCAGGCCCGGGATCCTGAGGCCTCCGGATATCTTTGCAATCTCTTCGGCAGCCATCTCACGGGATTTCTGAAGAGCGTCATTTACAGCCGCTACTATCAAGTCTTCCAACACTTCTCTGTCTTCCGATACAATAAGCTCTGGTTCTATTGAAACTGACAGTATTTCCTGGATCCCATTGGCCTCAACCTTGACCATGTCTCCGCCTGAATTCCCTATGACTGAACGCTCAGCCAATTGTTCCTGCGTTTCCCTGATCTTGGAATGTACTCCCTGGGCCTGTTCCATTAAATCTTTGAGACCTAACACCTGTTAAACCTCCTGTTTTCGGTCTTTATAGCAAAAATAAACACTGTTAATCGCGCCGCATGGCCAAGTTGCCTGGGGTCCTCCGAAAGACAAGACGTGTCAACTGCGACCGACCATTTCTTGGCCGACCGTCGCAGAGCGCTTGACTTTTTGAAACAGCATACTCTTAAACTAATGGGCGTAAAAAAGAAAGTCATGAGGCGCCGCTGACATGAGACGTCCCCGTATTCTCTTGGTAAACCCCTGGATTCACGATTTCGCCGCCTACGATCTTTGGGCCAAGCCTCTTGGTCTGATGGTTCTGGGATCGATGTTACGCGAAAACGGCTGGGAGACCATGTTAGTGGATTGTGTTGATCCGGACCATCCATCACTCCGCGCGGCTGGAACGGCCGCCGGGTCCAGGGGAAAATTCCATAAAACTCCGCTGGAAAAGCCGGAGCCTTTGAAATCTGTCCCGAGAAGTTTTTCCAGGTATGGGGTAAATGTCGATGAAATAAGGAAAGATCTCGAAAAACTCGAACGTCCTGCGGCAATAGTTGTTTCATCTTTAATGACATATTGGCATACCGGTCTGGCCGAAACGGTTGAACTACTGAGGAACGTGTTTGAAGGAACACCCATAATTCTCGGGGGTGTTTATGCGTCATTAATGCCTGACCACGCGAGAAAAACCATTCGTGTGGATGAAGTTTTGCCGGGTCCCGGCGAATTTTCCCTGAATCAAGCGTTGTTTCGATGGACGTCACTCGAACCGACAAGGGGCCAAAGCAAGGGCGATTTAGGTTTTTCTCCTGATCTCGATCTGTTGAGGTCCGTGCGTTTCATCCCTTTGCTGACTTCTCGAGGCTGCCCTTACCGATGCGCTTATTGCGCTTCCAGGATAGTCCAGCCGGAGTATCGTCGCAGAAACCCGGTTGACGTGATTTCGGAGATTGAAGCAAATGTCGCCAAGTACAAGGTGGATGAGATCGTCTTGTATGACGACGCTTTTCTCTGCGCCGCGGACAAACACGCCCTACATATACTCGGCGCCTTCGCTTCCTGTGATCCCCAACTGAAATGGCATACGCCCAATGGCCTTCACGTATCGGAGATAAATCCCAAGGTGGCGTTATCGATGAAAAAGGCGGGCTTCAGGACCTTAAGGCTCGGGTTGGAGAGCGCTTCGGATGATTTTCACTTGGTATCGGGACAAAAGACTACCTGGAGCGACTTTGTCAGGGCCGTTGGATGTTTAAGAGAAGCTGGATTTGGCCGCCTGGATGTTGGCGCCTATATTTTGGTTGGGTTGCCGGGACAGTCCAGGCTTGAAATTGAGCGTGATGTTGAAGAAGCGCTTAAAGCTGGAGCGTATCCCAGACTTGCCGAATACTCTCCCATTCCAGGTTCGACATTGTGGTCTCAGTCGGTAAAGACAAGCAAGTATCCGATTGAGACTGAACCGCTTTTTCAGAACTGTTCTTTGCTGCCCGTAGCCGAGCCAGAGGTTAACTGGGAATTTTTGTCTCGAACCAGAAAAATGATACGGGAAAGCCTAGAATCATAGACAAATAATCAACACGGCCGTGCGCCGTGAATAGTTGACACAGTCAAAGCATGCTGATAAAAAAGATAGAATTCTTCATCCAAACACGCATAACAAAATTGGGAAAGTGAGATAATTATGGCCCAACCGAAGGATGTTGTAGGCGCCGCTCTTGTCGTCGGAGGCGGCATAGCAGGTGTTCAGGCCTCTTTAGACCTGGCTGAATCAGGTTATAAGGTCTACCTGGTAGAAAGTCAGACAGGTATTGGTGGCAGGATGGCTCAACTCGACAAGACCTTCCCCACAAACGATTGCTCTACCTGTATATTTTCTCCCAAACTGGTTACCGTGGGCCAAAACCCTAATATTGAGCTTTTGTCCTATAGTGAGGTTGACGATATCCAAGGCGACGCAGGCAGGTTCAAGGTCCGCATCAGGCAAAAATCCAGATATATTCGAAAAGACCGATGTAAAGCTTGTGGGGATTGCGCCACCGCATGTCCCGTAAAGGTTCCTAACCTCTTTGATCAGGACCTGAGCAAGCGCTCCGCAACCTATCGATTATTCCCGCAGACAATTCCTCAGACTTTCGTAATAGACAAGGCTGACAGGGCTCCATGCGTCATGGCGTGTCCCGCGCACATCAATGCTCAGGGTTACGTGGCGTTGATAAGCAAAGGGAAGTATAAAGAGGCTGTTGAGCTAATCTATGAGAACCTCCCTCTCCCTGGAGTTTTGGGGAGGGTATGTCCACACCCTTGTGAAACGGCCTGCAGAAGGGCGGAAAAAGACCAGCCCATATCAATATGTAAGTTAAAAAGATTTGCGGCTGATCAGGTAGACTATTCAACGCTGACTGTTCCGGAAATTACTCCTCGTGAGGAAAAGGTCGCTATAATCGGTTCCGGACCCGCAGGTCTTTCTGCTGCATATTATCTGGCTCTAAAAGGCTATAAGGCGTCCGTGTTCGAGGCGGCTCCCGTAATGGGAGGATGGCTACGGGTAGGAATCCCCGAATACAGGCTGCCCAGAGATATCCTTGAAAAGGAAATTAACCACATTCTGAGTCTCGGAGTCGAGGCAAAAACCAATTCCGCTCTTGGAAAAGACTTCACCATAGAAGACCTTAAGAATCAGGGCTTCAAGGCCGTTTTCCTGGGGGTCGGCTGTCAGAAAGGCGCTCGACTGGCAATACCGGGCGAAGACACTACCGGCGTGATTCAAGGAGTAGATTTCCTGAAGGACGCGGCTTTGGGGAAAAAGTTCGAAGGCATCAAAAAAGCGGTTGTCATCGGTGGTGGAAACGTAGCCATCGACGCTGCGCGAACCCTTGTTCGGCTCGGAGCGGAATCAACAATTCTTTACCGAAGATCAAGGGCGGAAATGCCGGCCTTCGAGGAAGAGGTTCACGCCGCTGTCGAAGAAGGAGTCAAGATCGAATTTCTTGCGGCCCCGGTTGAGGTTGTAGTTTCAGACGGGAAGGTCACTGGGCTTAAGGCAGTCCGTATGGAGTTGGGTGAGCCTGACGCAAGCGGCCGACGGCGACCAGTTCCAGTGGTGGGATCCGAGTACGTTGTGAATGCTGACACTATCATCCCGGCCATAGGGCAGGTCATTGACCCGAGCCTTTGGGATACCGCCGGATCTTTAAGCCAAACCAGAAAAAACACCATCGAATGTGACAAGGTTACATTCGCTACTTCTATAGAGGGTGTGTTTGCCGGAGGAGACGCTGTTTCCGGTCCGGCTACCGTTGTAGAGGCGGTGGCGGCGGGAAAGGAAGTCGCTGAGTCTATCCACAGATTTATCAATGGAATGGATCTGGCGGAAGGGCGACCGGTCAAGTATCCCGAGAATCCGGAATACCCTCCAATCCCGGAGGAGATCAAAACCGAACGCAGGGCAGTTAACCCGGAGATAGAAGCATCCCAAAGGAAAGGCTTCCGTGAGGTTGAACTCGCTCTAGCCGAAGAAGAGGCCCAAAGAGAAGCGAATCGTTGTCTCAATTGCGGCGTCTGCTCCGAGTGTATGGAATGTGTTAAGGCATGCCCGGCCCAGGCTATCGACCATTCGATGGAAGACTCTTTCATGGATGTAGAAGTCGGTTCCGTTATTTTGTCAACCGGCTATGAAATGATCGACCCCAGTAAGATCAGAGGCGAATTCTCGTATGGCACGGCGCCTAATGTCCTTACAAACATGGAGTTTGAGCGAATGCTCAGCGCTTCCGGACCAAACGCCGGTGAAGTCAAAAGGCCATCTGACGACAAACACCCCAAAAAGGTAGCCTGGATTCAGTGTGTCGGATCAAGAGACGCCCAGAAGGGAATGCCGCACTGTAGTTCAATCTGCTGTATGGCGTCGATCAAGGAAGCCGTTATTGCCAAGGAACACGACACCAACATCGAACCCACAATTTTTTATATGGATATCAGAGCTTACGGTAAAGATTTTGACGCATACTATGAAAGGGCCAAAAATTCAGGGGCCGTGCGTTTCATCAGATCCATGGTGAGTCGAGTTGTAGAGGATCCACTGACCCATAATCTTCAAATCACTTACGTTGATGAGGATCAGAAATTCGTTACTGAAACCTTTGATATGGTTGTGCTTGCAGTTGGGCTCAAGACCTCTGAACAGTCCATTGAAATGGCAAACAAGCTCGGGATTGGACTGAACGAATCCAAATTCGCGGCGACCACTTCGTTTGAGCCGGTTTCCACTAACAGGCCTGGAATTTTTGTAGCAGGAATGTTTCAGGGACCGAAAGATATTCCTCAAACCGTTATGGAGGCTTCCGCCGCTGCGGGGGCTTCTTCCAAGCTTCTGGCCGCTGCCAGGAACACCCTTGCGATCAAGCAGGAATTTCCTCCCCAGAGAGATGTCTCCGGAGAAGAACCCCGAATCGGTGTCTTTATATGCCGTTGTGGAATAAACATCGCGAATGTCGTTGATGTTCCACGGGTAGTTGAGCACGTAAAGACACTGCCGAACGTGGTGTTTGCAGATGAAAAATTGTTCACATGTTCTCAGGACACCCAGGAGCAGTTTCTGGAAATTATAAGAGATCACAACCTCAACCGTGTGGTCGTTTCCGCATGTAGTCCCAGAACACACGAGCCAATGTTTCAATTGACCATGGAAAAGGCCGGACTGAATCCGTACCTTTTTACGATGACCAATATCCGGGACCAGTGCTCATGGGTTCACGCTCATGACAAGGAAGCCGCTACATTGAAGGCCATGGACCTTGCCAGAATGGCAATCGCCCGAGCGAGGCGTCTGGCTCCGTTGCAGAAATCAAAGATGGATGTCGTTCATGACGCCCTTATTCTGGGTGGCGGAGTGTCCGGGATGACAGCGGCTCTCAATCTTGCGGATCAGGGCTTCCATACCTATCTCGTTGAAAAAAGCGACAAATTCGGAGGAAACGCCCTTTTTATCGAACGGACGATTCAGGGCGAGCCGATCAAGCCGTTCATGGACGGACTGATCAACAGAGTCGAGAACCACCCGAAGATAGAGGCCTTCAAGAACTCATCATTCACAAACCTGTCAGGCCATGTGGGCCATTTCAAAGGCTCCATTATTAATGGAAACGGCAGCGAAAAAGTCATTGATTTTGGTGTCGCTGTCATAGCGACCGGCGCCGCCGAATCCAAGCCGAAGGAATATCTTTTTGGAGAAAGCAAGGCTGTCGAAACTCAGCACTCCCTCGAAGAAAGGATAATGGCCGGCGACCCCACCCTGAAGAATATAAAGAACGCCGTCTTTATTCAATGTGTAGGCTCCAGGGATGAAGAGAGACCTTACTGTTCAAAGGTATGTTGCTCGGGTTCAGTCCGTCTCGCCAGTCGGTTGCGGGAAATAAACCCCGACGCGAAAATATACATTCTGTTCAGGGATCTCAGGACCTATGGATTGCTTGAAAAGTTTTACACTGAATCGAGAAAGACGGGCGCCATCTTCGTCAGGTTTGACCCCGAAAGCAAGCCGGTGTGCGAACTTGCTGGTGACAAGGTCAAGGTTACTGTTAAAGATCCTACGCTTAATACGGATATGACCATTATGGCTGACCTGGTGACTCTGGCTGCGGGCATAGATCCTGCCGAGACTAACAAGCAGATGGGTCAGCTTTTCAAGGTGACCGTAAACTCATACGGTTATTTCGTTGAAGCCCATATGAAACTCAGACCGGTGGATTTCACCACTGAGGGCGTTTTCCTGGCCGGAATGGCGCATTATCCAAAACCGATCGATGAGTCCATCGCCCAGGCGACGGCCGCCGCCCAAAGGGCGTCAATATTGATCAGTCAGGAACAACTGACGTTCCCGGGAGTTATATCCAAGGTTGACCCCGATAAATGCGCAGTGTGCCTGACATGTGTGCGTTTGTGTCCTTACGGCGCTCCGTTTATCAATGAGGACCACAAGGCTGAAATAGTGCCTGCTTTGTGTCAGGGATGTGGGATATGTTCGTCCGTTTGTCCGGGTAACGCGATCGATCTCCAGCATTTCAGGGATGATCAGGTGTTCGCTGAGATTGACACATTGCTGGTCAAAGAGGCTTCTTAACCCCGAGCGGAAATGGGAGGCGTCCTTTACTGTCACAAAGAGATAGAGTCGGAATATAAACTTAGGAAATATATAGCTTCGAAACAGGAGACCAAAATGCTCCAGGCAAATGCGACCACATCAACGAGGAATTCGCCGATGTCGGCGGATTTAGTATCAGTAATCAATCAGTGTTACCAGTGTGGCAAATGTTCCGCGGGCTGCCCCGTGGCCCCTGACATGGACCTGTTGCCTCATCAGCTTGTTCGTCTGGCCGTATTGGGAGAAGTGGACAGGATTATACAGTCCAAGAGTATATGGCTATGTTTGACCTGCCACACCTGTGGGGCAAGATGCCCCAACGGCATTGACGTGCCTGGACTCCTTGATCCTATCAGGCACAGTGTATTGAGGAACAAGGGAACCTTGACCGATCCCAAGGTGGCCATATTTCACAAGACTTTCATGGACACGGTCAAGTATTTCGGTCGGGTCTATGAGCTTTTCCTCGTGGGAATGTATAAATTTAGAACCAAGACCTTTATGGAAGACATGGAGCTTGGCATGAACATGTTCCGTAAAGGGAAGTTGCATATATTACCTCAGAAAACCGGCAATTTGAGTGAAGTCAAGCAGGTTTTCAAGAGGTCGGGAATCAAGTAGGCTTTTTATCCTTATAAAGAGGAAATACTATGGAATTCAGTTATTATCCTGGTTGTACGCTCAAAGGCTCGGCGCAGGAGCTTGACGAGTCTTTCAGGAACGGAGCCGAGAGGCTTGGAGTCATATTAAAGGAGATCCCTGACTGGACATGTTGTGGAGCTTCGTCAGCCCATATGGTGGACGCATATCTGGAAACCGCCCTTCCCGCCCGTGATCTTATGACCGCGGAGAGAATGGGCCACGACGTCGTGGCTCCATGCGCTGGTTGCCATGTGCGTATGCGGGCGGCTTCCAAGCATATTCTAAAAGACAAGGAGCTACTCAGGCAGTTTCCATTCAAGGGGGAAATAGACGTAATCTCCGGCATGGACATGTTCCACAAGCCTGAGCTTCTAAAGGCTCTCAAGGAGAAGAAGACCAGACCACTGGAAGGATTAAGGGTGGTTCCCTATTACGGTTGCCTCGCTGTCAGGCCGGTGGACGTGGTTGAGCCTGAGAGCCCCGAGAATCCGACACAGATGGATCACATACTCACGGCGCTCGGAGCCGAGGTATTGAGCTGGCCGTACAAGACCGACTGTTGTGGGGGCTCATTGGCCCTTACCAAGACCGAAATGGTGGTCAAGCTTTCCCGTAAGCTCATTGACATGGCCCTCATGGTAGACGCGGACATAATGGTGACGATGTGTCCGATGTGCCAGGCCAACCTTGACACCAGACAGACGGATATATCCAAGGCAGCGGGAAAAGTGTACCACATGCCTATAGTATATCTTACCGAACTCATAGGCGTGGCGTTTAATGACCCCAAGGCCAAGAGCTGGTTCGAGAAACATCTCGTCTCTCCCATCCCTGTCCTGGCTAAAAGAGGCCTGTTGTAAGTTCCCCTTTTTCTACTCCGCTTAGTTCTTGTTGCGCCTGACCCGAAGCGACATTACTTCGGCTCAGGCGCACGAAGTCTATTTATCTTGACGAAACAACCTTTTGTGTGATTAAATTCCGCTCAAGATACCAAATTTACCCGCTTGAAGGGCCGCATGGGAAAAAGCCCGTTCAAAAAGGCTATTGTTTATATAATTTTCATACTTGCGCTATCGGCTTTGGGGTGGAGTCACGCGGAGGCTCAATCGTACGATTTTGGTCTGGGTTCCATGCTACCGCTGAAGTCCATCGAGTCGGTCTTCGGCCCCCTTCTTCCGCCTAACGGGTTTGGTGACACATTCCGTAGTGAATTTGGGATTAACCTTGCTACTCCTTTGTTCCAAAAAATCTTACTATCTGGAAACGGTGTCACTTACGATCTTCTTAAATAACACACGCCAGCTGATGATGGAACATCTGTTTGTGCCCACCGTTGCAGGACAGATCCCTGGACAGTGGACCGATTGTTTATGATTTTTTTGCAAAATTTAGAGTGTGGCGATTCGCTGGGAAGGTTGATTATTCAATTTTTGAGTCTCGTAGTCGCGGAAGACATCTTGATGGTTTTTTCTTTAACTCAGTAATTCTTTCCGGAGACATAGACGTAATTCAGGGCCCCTGGCTCGCCGCTGGAGTGGCGACCAAATGGTGGTTGAACAACCCGTTCTTCAGATTTAACAACTTCCCGTACCAGATACCACAACTAAATGCTAATACCAATATTTATTTTGAAAGTACAGCTCCTGCTACCATCGGAGCCTACATCAGATATGTGCCACCTGAAATTCTTGGGTTTCCTGTGCATTTTGAAGCCTGGGCCGATTTTCCCTTAAAGGGATCGCCATGGACTAGTGTCGGGGCTGCGCTCGTTTTCAGACCTCAGATCTATCGCTTCGATCTGTTTTCACGACTAAAATATGAACGTACCACCCTGTCAATCAGCGGTAGCAATACCGAATCCAGCACAAGCCAACCTACACTCGGCCAGACGTGGGATCTTAATCTAAACTGGGCCCTTTACGGCATGGAGTTTGGTATCTTCTTCTAAGGCTTGGCGGTTTACCGAAGCTGTTCCGCACATAGACATAACTGTAAACTTCCCCCTGAATTCCAAATCACCCCTGATCCCAACAATTAGTTCTTGAATCGTTTTACCAGAAGATTAATTCAGTTGAAGCCGTTACTGAGAACTGATCGGACCAGACCTTGGATCCATCAAACGAGAAGTCAACGTTGAACAGGCTGTTTGTGAGTTGATGCCCACCGTTCGTCACTATCCGTTTAAAATCTACATCGATCATCGCCTTCAGGTTGCGACGCATGTTCCAGGAAGCAGTAGCTCCAAGATGCCAGCAGTGTCCGCTTGTGTTTTCGACGGTTATACGTTGGCCTGAACGCAGCAGATGCAGATCCTGATTTTTCGCTGTGACCAAAGCGTAGTCTGCTGTAACCTCAAGGTCCGTAGTAGGAAATCGCCTGAAAATCCCTGATGTGTTGAGTTGAGTTTGGATGGCCAGTCCAAGGTAATACTGGTAAAAAGTCTGGTTAAAATCTATCCCGTCCCCAGGCAGATCGGTTGAACCTCCGTCAAGACTTACCTGATAACCATCGTGAGTGGTAAATGAGAAAGTCTGATACCTCACTCCCATGATGGGTTTTGCGGTCTTGAAAATCGACAGTTCAGGGTTCAACAGGATTCTCAGGTCGAGCAACCATCCACTGTTCAGGCGGCAGTTTGATTCACTGAAGATGGTCTTCTGGAAAGGCTGGTGTTCGTCATCCCAGTCGCTGTCATGCATCCGGGACAGGCTCTCTTTGTTGATGTTGACCCAACTCTCAAACCGTGCTGACCAAAATCTTGACAAATACTCGTAATCCCCTCCAAAAAACCATTGATCGATAGGAAATTCGAGTCTACTCAGTGGATCCTGATTGGGAGGAAAAGGGTTGGGGAATTGATATGAAGTGAAACTATTGAAAAACTTCTTGACGCCTATGGAATAGCGCCAATCCGGGGCTCTTACTTCAGACACAACGTCCGAAACAACGTCGAGCGGTGATGGGTACTGCGCCGCAACGGGAGCCGCTACAAAAAGGGCATACGATAGCATGACGGCGGTCGCCCAAATGACGACCCCCAGGCGATTAACCATACCAATCCTTTATTGCATGCCGCAAGACTTGACTTTAAAGGCCCGAGACCCAACGAGATGATTCGTGTAGCTAGTGCGGAAAGCCTAATAAAGTCAGCTTGCTGCGCAAGAATATTCGATCCTACATGATAAAGAACTCAGTGGATCTCAAAAAAACTAACAATTCATATGGAATGTACTTACAATAACATAAGGGCGATGACTAGTCAATAACGATTAAACCTTAACTATTGTAATCATTATACTTTATGTATTTGATATAACTTGTTGCTTTTATGTAAATATTTATACTACCAATGTCAGCTGGTCCCACAATATGGTCCCAAATATTTGGAGCAAAAATTCCGGGCCTGGCGTATATTGAACAAAATTGATTTGATCGAAATTGATTCACCACTTCACTGTCTGTGAAAAAGGACTCCCAAATTATGAGATTCATCTTTTCCACCCATGACAAAGCTGAACAGATCCAAAGAATTCGTGACGCTATAGGCGCGTATCGCGAGGTCGGCAAAACGGATCCGGCAAATTTTGAGATGCATCCGGTCTATGATGAGCTTCTTTGTCAGGTTTGTGATCACTTCCTGGGCTACTGGAAGACAGATATAGCCCTCATCGGTCTGGGCGGATATGGACGAAAGGAGATGAGTCCCTATTCAGATATCGATCTGCTCTTTCTTAGACCTGAAAACGCGCCCGAAGGCATATACAGGGCAATAAGAAGCATCCTTTATCTATTGTGGGACGCAAGGATCGAGCTTGGACATTCCGTCAGGACGGTGAGTGAATGCAGACACGAGGCGGACAAGGATTTGGCGGTCCTGACTTCTCTCATGGATATCAGAAAAGTATGGGGGTCCTCCGAGATATACAGAAGCCTCGTTGTCCAGAGAGATCGTCTGATAATTGAATCGGATCCGCTAGACCTTTATCTGAGAGTTGAGGCGGAGATCAGGAAATCGTCCGACAAATTTGGTCACACGATTTACCTGCTTGAGCCTCACCTCAAGGAAGGCCCCGGCTCCTTAAGATATATTCAACTTCTGACCTGGCTCGCCAGAATGATATTCGGATGCGCCAACCTGGATGACCTTGTGGTAGCCGGCCTATGTTCCGCCAAGTCAGTTGTGGAAATTAAACAAGGCATGCGTTTCCTCGCAGAGACCAGAACGCGTCTTCATTTTATCGAAGGGCGCCGTGATGATCGACTCAAATTTGACTGCCAGGCTTTGATAGCCAGGGAGATGCAATTTCATGACGCCCCTGAACGGCCCGCAGTTGAAAATTTTATGAGGGAGTATTACAGGCACGCAGCTATTATAGATTTCTTTGGGAGGCAACTGCTAGCCAGGGCAAGGCTATTTCTAAGGCCCAAAATGGTTTCGAACACCAAAAGACTGGAATTCGGGGCGTCATTTTATCTCGGCGCGGGTGGTGTAAATTTCCTGACTCCGGAATCCTTTGGCAGTGATTCAAGTCAACTGCTTCAGGCTTTCAAATTAATCGCTGAAACCGGCTGTGACTTTGACATAAGGCTCGTTGACCTGATCCGATCCAGGCTTTCTCAAATCGACGACGAGATGATTAATGATCCATCCGCCAACAGACTGTTTATTGAGATACTTGAGTGTCGAAGGAATGTAGCAAAAACATTGAACACAATGATGAAAGTCGGATTCCTGGAACGATTCATACCAGACTTCGCAAGGATAAGGTTCCTGCCACAATACGACATTTACCATCAATATACGGTCGATCTCCATACCATGGCCGTACTTGAAAATATCGACGAGATGGGAGAGCCGGACGGCCCCGAAGATGAGACGCTGTTGAGAACCATTTTCTCCAAACTCGACAAGCCCCTGGTCCTTCGCCTCGCCGGGCTTTTCCATGATATCGCAAAGGGGAGCGGATCAGGGCACGAAATCAGAGGTGAAAAGATCGCAAGGCCGATTCTTCATCGTTTGTCGCTTCCTCCGGAAGACATCGAAGATGTGGTGTTTCTTATCAAGAATCACCTGGCCATGACTCATCTCGCTTTCAAGAAGGATATTCATGACGAGGATTTAATTCATCGTTTTGCAGAAAATGTGATGTTTAAACACAGGCTGGATTTGCTGTTACTCCTGACATATTCGGATCTGAAGGCGGTCGGCCCCACTGCGCTCAATTCCTGGAAGAAAATGCTTCTCGAGGAACTGTATTACCGGACACTCGACGTAATTCAGGGCGAAGAAGGCGGTGGAGACGATTTATCCGACTGGGTCAGCCAGATCAAAGGGGCAGTCCGGGAACTCGTTCCGGTTGAATACAGAGGCCCAAGACTGGATGATTTTCTTTCACGCGTTACTCCACGTTACTGTCTCGATTTTTACCCCGGAATCATAGTGGATCACTTCATGGATATAGAGAGGAGGCTCTCTCAAACTCGAAGAGATACCTTGAGCCCGGACGATCTGATTGCAAAGAAAACCGACCACACAAAGCGCGGTTACAGCTCAATAACACTAATCCTTCGTGACCAGCCCGGCCTGTTTTGCAAAATTGCAGGCACACTTTCTTCAAACAAAATAAACATATTGAGTTCCTGGACTCATTTGATAGGTCCAATTGCGCTGTCTACACTGCATGTAAACAACATTCCTGAAGGGCCTCTTGACGACCCTGAAAGATGGGCAAACTTCCAAAATGATTTCAAGAGGGTGATTGTCGGAGAGATCGATGTTGATACCCTGGTTGAAACCAAGAGGCAAACGAAGGGCATGTTCACGAGAACAACTAAGCCCCGTTTCCCCATAAAGGTTGAGATCGACAATTCGACTTCAGACAATGCCACGATTGTAGAAGTTTACGCTCACGACCGGCCCGGGCTCCTCTATGATATTACTCGCAGGCTGTCAGTCATGGGGCTGAACATTATTCTTGCAAAGATCTCAACCGAGGTAGACCAGGCCGCGGACATTTTTTACATCCAGGATCAAAATGGGAACAAGATAATCGATTTTGACGAGATTGATTCAATCAGGGACGAGCTTATCAGGCACTTGATTGATATGGAGAAAGACGCTTCTGAAAAAACGTCTCCGTCTCAAATTTCGTTTTAGAATTAATGCTCTGTCGCCGACTTGGAGATTGCGTTTTTCTTGACTCTCAATACAAATATAGAATCGGACTTTCGAGAAATAGATGCAGTGGTAAGTTCTTTTTTAGACCACGCTATTGTAAACCGGGGTTTGGCGCAACTGACTATCGAATCATATTCCACGGATCTTAAAGACTTAACCCTGTTTCTTAAATCAAGAAGCGTATTGTCTCCAACTAAAGTCCAAAAAGAGCATATTCTCCTTTTCCTGGAACTGCTTAACCGGCAGGGGCTCACGCCAAGAACAAGGGCCAGAAAGCTGTCCTGCCTTAAAGGCTTTTTCAAGTTTCTGATAGAAACCGACCAGATAATCGAAAACCCTTGTGAATTCATCGAAACGCCGAGACTGCCCAAGCGTATTCCTGAATATCTTGATCAACGGGAGGTGGAGATACTGATCTCGTCCGCGGACGTTTCTACCCCAGAGGGCGCCAGAGACGACACCATGATTGAATTGCTCTATGGTACCGGGTTACGGGTTTCCGAGCTGGTGGGGCTTGAAACCTACAGAGTAGATTTGGAAATTGGTTGCGTGACCGTAATGGGAAAAGGCTCCAAGGAGAGGGTAGTCCCCATTGGACTTACAGCGTCAAGCAAAATCATGGCCTATTATGATAACATTCGGCCCATGATAATTGGTCCCCGGAGAAGTGAATATTTGTTTGTGACCCGAAAGGGTGGACCCATGACGCGGCAGTCTTTCTGGAAGATAATCAAAAAGGCGGCTCATACCGCAGGAATAACAAAACAAATTTCGCCCCATACATTGAGGCATTCATTTGCTACCCACCTCGTACAAAATGAAGCCGACCTAAGGTCTGTCCAACTGATGCTTGGACACGCCGACATCTCAACAACCGAGATTTATACACATGTAGCCAAAACAAGGCTGAAAGACGTTCACAAGAAAGCCCACCCGAGGGGGTAGAGAATATAAAACGGCCAAATGCAAAGGCCCACGGATAGCTTTTATCCGCAGGCCTTTGCGCTGATTCTTACGTTATCGCCTGAGCGCTAGGTGAGACAATCCCGAAAACTGGAAATCCGCGATCAGCCGACGTTTACTACCCAACCGAACGGGTCGGGTTTCTTGGCTAATTGAATGTCGGTTATTTCATCAAAAAGTTCTTTTGCCACTGGTCCGGTTTTTCCATCCGCCACCATATAGTCGGTTCCCAAATACTGGAAGTGACTCACCGGTGAAATAACAGCGGCGGTTCCCGATCCAAAGATTTCCTGCAGCTTTCCGGTCTTGGCTGATGACACCAACTCGTCGATGGATATTACCTTTTCAGAGACCTTCATATTTTTGGATCTACAAAGACGCAAAACGGAATCTCGGGTAACGCCCGGAAGAATTGTGCCTCCAAGTTCCGGCGTTACAATTTCATCATCGATCCGGAAAAATATGTTCATGGTACCGACTTCTTCAATAGAGGATTTGTCAACGGCGTTGAGCCAGAGTACCTGTGTGAAACCGAGTTCATGCGCCTCTTCGGCGGCTCTCAGAGACGCCGCGTAATTTGCCGCTGTTTTGGCTTCCCCTACTCCTCCCAAAGCTGCCCTGACATATTTATCGGTAACCATTATCTTCACAGGTTCAAAGCCTTCCGGATAGTATGCTCCGACGGGTGAGAGAATAATGAAAAACAGGTACTTATGAGAAGGTCTTACTCCAAGATGGGGGTCCATGGCAATCGCAGTGGGTCTTATATACAAGGACGTTCCGGGCGCTCTGGGTATCCAGTCGCGATCAGTTCTCAAAAGTTCGGCCATTTGGTCCATAAACATCTTGGGATCTAATTTTGGTATACACAGGCGTTCGCAAGATCTGTTAAAGCGGGCTATATTCATATCAGGTCTGAACAACAATATATCTGACTCTTTGGGACCTGAAAAGGCCTTCAATCCCTCAAAGACCTGCTGGCCGTAATGCAGCACCATAGCGGCAGGATGCAAGGCCAAATCTTTTGTCTTAACTATCCTGGCCCGTCCCCATCCCCCTTCACTTGCGGAATATTCAATTGTGAGCATGTGATCCGTAAAAATGTCACCAAATCCAAGGCTGTCCTCATCATATTGTTGGGACCCTGTTCTGTTTCTCGGCACTGTTCCCATAGATCCTCCACTGACACTGATCTCTGCGCAAACTTTTCGACAAACAAAAAGCCAGGCGCCTCTCCGATATGGTATCCAAAAGGTTTGGCCCGGCCGGCTTCAAATATAATAACAATTGCCCGGTAAACTTATCCAGAGAAATGTTTCGGATATCAGTTCATTCTTACCAATAATCCTCAGATCCTGTAGCCTGTTCGATAAATCTGGTTCGTGAATAGGCGTTGCACTCCGAACACGAAAAATCAGACCAGCGGCATTTTAGCGCTACATTCAGGCATTCACCGTAGTGATCGCAGTCCACTTTTCGGTATGGTCTGTCCGATTCCCGGTTTCCCTTGACAAGCATTGGACTAGGTTCCATAGCTCCGCTCCAACCTCCTGACCGAATTCAGAAATTTTCCGTGCGACCTGCTTTTCGTTCCCGACTCTGAAAATTTGTTAAAGTCGGAAGAGGTTGAGATCCCCAAATCTAAACCAGATGAGACGGCTCGCTTGCTGAGAAGCGAGATAACAATCTACTGATATTAATAAGTAATTTATAATGGCCTCCGAAAAAGTCTTGACTTGATTTGGGATCCTGTCTATCTGGTTAGGTTTCCGGAATCCGCAAGCCGGGGATAATAAAAATAAAGCCTCTCTAAAGATACGTTTCATTAAACTCATATATTATTTTTGTCAAGGGACTCGAAAGCTCACTGAACATAGAGCCCTCTAGCGCGGAATTACTCAGATTGACAACCTTTTTTGTTTCTGATGTAGTTGAACTGAGGCGTTCATGACTGTAACGGTTCAAATCTTACATGGTGATTTGGTGATGGCGCGGATTATCTACAGTCCCGGATTCTTCGTAGATATAAGTGTGGAAAAGTCCTTTAGGACAAAGGAACCGCCTTACGGTCCACTTCGGCTGAAAGATTCGACGCAAACATATTCATGGCTGAAGCGCTTGATAGATATTTCAACGAAGTTATATTCGAGGCACGTAATGATCTCTTGCCGAATGAGCCACCCAGAACGGGAAGCGCAAGGGAACATCAGGACACTTTTCCTGACAGCGGCTAGAATTCTCGAGAACAATCTCGCCCCTCTTGGATTCAGATTCAGGGTTTCATTTGGCTAAAAATTACCCATCAAATAAAAACGGTTGAGACCGTTTTGTGGTCCCAACCGTTGTCATGAACAAAGAATAACTCTAATTCGCTTTTTGTGCGCAAAGCCCTGCTTTGTTCGAACCCCAATGGCCCGAATCCACCGGACTTCGACGCCTCAGGCTCTCGAACTAATCCAGTGAAGAAGCAAGGAAAATCTTTGCTTTCCCTCTCTGAACTTTCAGTCTGATAACCTTATTCTTTTTTGCCTCAGACACCGCCTTGTTGAACGAAGCGACGTCCGAAACAGTGGCGCCGTCTACTTCAAGAATCACGTCGCCTGAACGAAGACCCATCTTCGCTCCAACTCCATCAGAGCTAATATCTTTTACCAACAGGCCCTGACCTTCTTTAAGATCCATCTTAGAGGCCACGTCCGCAGGCGTCTTCTCTATTTCGATTCCAAGATCATTGGATGTCTCGGCGGTGGAACTTCCGCCACCAGCGTTAGAGGCGACAGTCTTGTCTGTACGTTCAGCAATTTTTACAGGAATTTGCATCGTCTTTTTGTCCCGGTAAATTGTCAACGTCGCTGATGAACCGGGTTTTTCCCTACCAACTATATTCTTTAGGTTGGCTGCCCCTTTTACAAGCTCGTTGTTGAACTTAAGGATTATGTCGCCTGCCTTGACGCCCGCCTTTTCAGCAGGACTGCCTTCGATGACCTGTGAAACCAGAGCGCCTTCCGCGTCACTTCGTCCAAAGGACTTGGCGAGCGATTCATTCATGTCCTGAATGTTGACCCCCAGTAGACCACGCTTAACCTTCCCGTGCTTGACCAGGTCGTCCATAATTAATTTTGCCGAGTTGGAAGGAATAGCAAATCCGATACCCTGATAGCCTCCGCTCCTTGTCGCAATCGCCGTGTTCAGGCCAATTACATCACCGTCTATATTTACGAGCGGGCCACCTGAATTTCCAGGGTTAATGGCTGCGTCGGTTTGGATAAAGTCTTCATAGTCGATTATTCCGACATTAGTTCTTCCTGTGGCGCTCACGATACCAGAAGTTACCGTTCTGTTCAGCCCGAACGGGTTACCGATAGCGAAAACTATTTCACCTACCTGGAGTTTGTCGGAATCACCCAGATGAGCTATAGGCAGGTCCTTGGCGTCAATTTTGATGACCGCTATGTCGCTCTCAACATCGATACCGATTACTTTCGCGGTGAATGATCTCTTGTCAGAAATCGTTACTTTAATTTCGTCCGCATCTTTTACTACGTGCGCATTGGTCAGGATCAGGCCGTCCGCTGAAATTATTACACCCGATCCCATTCCTTGCGGATGAACTTCTCTGCCCTCTCCAGGACCTTTCTTAAACTTCTTGAATGGTTCCTGCTGTCCGAAAAAATCCTTGAACGGCCCATTCTTGAAGAATGGTTCGAGATCAGGCGCTCCTTCAGAGGATCTGACAGTCTCTTTTTTGCTTGAACTGATGTTCACCACAGCGGGTTTAACCTTTTCCGCCACCTGAACAAAAGCCTCATCTAATTGTTTAAGTACGGCTGGAGCTGCAGCGAAAGATTGGATAGGAAAAAGAAGACTAATTGAAATGATTGCGAGAAGAGGAATAAATAGTGTGTTTCGTGCCTTATAGAGGCTCCTAGTCATGATATGCTCCTTCTGATTGCCACATTTTTCGCCAACCCTGTACAGGAATTGTGCTTTACTCAACAAAGACATTCGTAAATGACCTACGTTCCCAATAATTTGTTTTTCTAGAATTAAATTTGCGTTTCGGCGCCAAAATTGCTCTATCCTCAAAAAAATCTGCTCATATTACTTGCCGTCGTCCCCCATATTGACTTTGAAAAATCCAAGAGCCGATTCTATGTCAGGCTTTGTTCTGTCCGGATGAGTGTTGATTACCATCCAGCGCCACTGACCCACAGTGTCCGGCGTAAACTCAAAGCTTGTTCTTCCTTTAGGGACTTTGAGTAAAACATAAGTGCCTGAAGGTCTTATAAAGACGACGTAGAATCCCTCACCCGCGCTTTTTCGCTCATCACACGCCCACTCGAAAATTGCCGCGGCGCCTAACTCAACAACCGGTGAATTGAGGAGTTCGGGTTTGCAAATATCTTCAGCCTGATTATCTGCTGATATAACTAAAGCGGTAGGAAGAAGAAAACTCAACACTGTCAGAATCATCAAGGATCGAGACAATCCAAACTTGCAGATCACCTTACAATTCATAAGTTAACCTCAATCCTTCCACCAAAACCTAAACTAATACAGGTTAATTTGCAACAACTATGAGACTTGTCTTTATGGATAAAGCGCGTCACATTAAAATATGCACGCCTTGATTTTGTAAAATTATTCTTATACAAGCTTACTGAGCTATGAATACTACTTTTCCCCAAGATGGCGAAAACGTTTTGTCTACAATATAATAATGACGGCGCACGTCTCCAACACGGGAAGGTGAGCCCTTTTAGGCGTGGAGTGACGAGAATTTCCTCCAAACACTCGCCATAGGATGTCATTCATGGAATTCAGCCTGATCCGTTTAATGTTTAGTAAATTAATGGAAGCGCTCAGGATAAATAAAGCGCCTCAAACATTTTCAAATGTTGACCCTACGGGTTCTCGCATGATTGAGGCGTTTTCAGTACTATCGGACGGAATCAGAATTAAGGGAAAGATTTACTTTCCGGCCAGTCAACCGCATATGCTTTATCCGTGTGTCATTATCTGTCACGGGATACCTGGAAGCGGCTCCCCACGACCATCCAATGATCCGGGATATGAAGGTCTGGCTGAACGGTTTTCTTCCCTCGGATTGGCCGCGGCGATATTTAACTTCAGAGGCTGTGGGGATTCCGGTGGGGACTTCGATATGATGGGTTGGGCCAGAGACCTGAGCGCCGTCCTGGACAAGCTACTCAATACCCCATTTATAGATCCTACGAGAATCATACTTGTGGGTTTTAGTGGCGGAGGAGCCGCTGCCATAAACGTTGCGGCGGACAACGTGAATGTCTTCGGACTGGCAGTTGTTGGAACGCCATCCAATTTCGAGATTTTCAGCAAAGAAGTATCGGTGATTATTGAAGATTTCAAAGAGAGAGGTATAATTAGAAACCCCGCTTTTCCTGCTGACCCTCAAAAATGGGAACATGGTTTCATTGAAATTGAGCCCAGAAAATGGATCGCCTACTTCAAGGGAAAGAGCCTGTTGATCATTCATGGCGATGATGACGAACTGATACCTGTGGATCAGGCGAAAGAGCTGTATAGCCATGCTCCGTCGGGGATAACGAAACTGGACATTATCCAGGGCGGGCGGCACAGGTTACGGCTGGACAGCAGATGTCAGGATGCTTTGGAAGACTGGTCCCTTGAACTACTCGGCTGGAAGCGACCAGACCGTCAGGTAAAGCAATGACTTTCCCGAAAAAACTGATCATCATAATACTCTCTGTCTGTCTTTTCGCAGGAGTTGGACTTCTACTTCTGACAAAGTTTCTGCCTGACACCACGTTCCTGAAACGCGTCCTGGAGAGCAAGATCAATGAGGCGACTGGACGGGAAACATCCTTGGGAACGGTACAAGTCAAACTCGGTTTTCCTTCATTGGTCAACCTGGTTGTTAAAGACATCGCCATAAGAGATAATAACAAACGTCCCCTTTTTACAGCAGACTCTTTGCGCTTGAGTTTAGGTCTCTGGAGCATAGTTACTGGTAGCCCGTCAATTGACAATTTGAGGCTCTCTTCAGGCGTGATTGGGATGTATCGAGACTCAGGTGGAAAAATCGAAAGCGTTTTTTCCGGAAAACCTGAGATTTCGGACAATAAATTAACTTCTACGCCGTCTGAGGGAGAAACAGGGGGACCAACTGACGGTCCTGAAGCTACTGAATCCCCTAAGGAAGCAGGACCTCCCGGTATACCGGCAGAGCAGCGAATCTCATGGCCGATCAAGTTTATTGTGTTGGAGTCGTGCCAGGTTTTCCTTGATGACTATTCAATAGGATCTTCAACTCCTGTCCATTTAGCCTTTGAAAAGATAAATGGTCAGATAAAACGTGAGGAGTACAGGTTTGATATCGACATCACCGGATTACCAAATGTTCCGGGTCTTGAAAGTTCAGAACTGGCAACAAAGGGTTTCGCTACTGTGAGTCAGGACTTTTTATCTGTTCAGGAGGCAAGTCTAGAAAGCAAAATCCAATCCGCCAAAATAACCAACCTTTGGTTTCTCCCAACTCCCGCAGCGTCATGGTTTAAACAAGTTGAACTTAACAATGTTGGCTTTTCGACGAAAATTGAACCTGGGAAATTGCCAGTTTTTCAAGTTTCGGCCGGAATGTTTCAAAGAGAAGATCATTCATCCGCATTGAAGCTGAGCGCGTCCGCAGCCCTTACTCCGGATTTCAGTCAAGTTGAGGAAGTTGAGTTGAAGGGGACTTCAGAGGATATTCCGGTTAGGAGCATGGCCCCAGGTTTGCCGAATGACATTCTCGATCAACTTGGAAACAGCGGCTCAATCAAAACAGATTTTCAGGGCTTCTGGACAAGGACCGTGGGTTGGTCTGTCTCCGGATCTGCAAAACTCAGCAAATTTCATGCCCCTGCCAAATTCGGTTTCCTTGGAAATCAACTAACGGCTACCCTCGGCTTTAAGCTCACCTCAGATTCATTCACAATTACTGACTTCCATCTAGAAAACGAAACCTTGGACAAGCTCATGTCTCTAAAGGGAAAGATAGGCGAACCCCTGTCCAAACACCGATTTTTAGACATTGAAACCACAATAAACATAAAAGGAGAGTGGGTAAGACATTTAGGAATCAGCTTACCTAAAGACTTTACGCTGCGGGGACCAATTTCTGCTACGTCCCATCTGAAAGGCCCTCTGGAAAACCTTAGGGTCGAGACTCACGGAGATCTTTCAGTGGCAGATTTGTCCCTCAAATCCGTTTTCGATAAAGAACCAGGAGTAAAAGCGGGATTCTGGGCTCAAACTGTCATTTCTTTGGACCAATCCAAACCTTTGTCGAATTTTCCTGGAGAAATGGACATCAAATTCAAGGTGGCCGACACTACAATCAAATTGGCTCCTGGATTTCAGCCTATTTCCGGCTGTCCGGTAAGTCTTGATACTGAAATATCGGCCCTAAAATCAACAACGAATGTTAAGAATCTAGTCCTCCGAGTTGGTCTGCCTGGTAACAAAAAGACACTTCTCCTGGTTAAAGGGAATGTCCATCGTTTGAGTTCCAAGGGAATGGATTTGAACCTCGAAGGGGGATTGACGTTAAGCCGAGAGGTTATAGATCTTCTTGGGCTGCCATCCAAAGCGCCGGTGGACATGGAAGGGGTTTCGAACGTGGCTTTTCGTATTTCAGGCGCCCCTGATTCACTGAAATGGTCTTTTGTGGCTCCATTGAGAGATGTTCGTGTTTCCATCGGGACATGGTTTTTCAAAAAAGCCGGGGTGGACTTAAACATCTCTGCCTCCGGTTCCACCGCTCCGGGGCTGATTGGGGTGGCTCAACTGGGCTTAAAAGCGCCCGGACTTTTAGCGACAGCCTCCGGAGTAATCAATCTCAGGGCAAGCCAACCTGTGTCCGGAAAACTCGATTTACAGGAAGCGGACTTTACGACCTTGACGAAGCTTTTCCCCTCGTTGGAACAATCAGGATTGTCCGGAATTGTTCGAGCTGAAATTACATATGGAGGTCAGGGTAATCAGGAACCGGTAAATGGGGTGGCGCAGCTTGTTTCGGTCGGTTACAGGCCCTCAAAAAGTCCCTTGAGTTTTGACAAGATTACTGGAACTTTTCATTTGAGAGGCTCTTCGCTAGAGGGTAAAGGCCTCAAAGGTAATGTCCATGGAACAATAGATGCGCCGGTCACTGCGTCTTTAAAGCTGGAAGGGCTGGAAAACCCTGGAAAACTGAAAGGAAACGCTTCGCTTTCGGCTGGACCGGGAAGATTATCCGGAGAAAAACTTGGGTCCGTTCTGGCGCGCGCCAGCGCATTAATTGAACCATTTCTCAACCAGAGCAAACAGCCAAAGAAATTCAATCCTTTCGAGCTTCAGTCAGCTACGGCAGATCTAACGTTAGACTCGGGAATAATAAGAACGGACAACTTCAGATTGAAAGCGTCCGAACTCTTCATGGGAGCAATCGGTAGCGTGAACCTCAAGTCACAGCAGATGGACATCCTCAGTTTTGTAAAAACATCTTCAGCCCCTTTGGCGGCCTTAGGTTCCATCCCTGCAGTAAAGGACATCATTCAGAAGAATGAGGGCCTCTTGAAAATCACTGGCCTGGACAAGGAACTCAAGAAGTTGGGCATCGATTCCTCGAATAACAAAGACGAAAACCAGGCCCCGGAAACCCCCAAAAAGGGACGTTCCTTAAACGTCATAATCAAAATTGCCGGTTTATGGGCAGAGCCCACACTCACCCCAGTCCTGGAGAACTCATTACCAAAAGATCGTGTTAATCAACTTAAACAGTTGGTCAACTAAAGAAGGTAACTAATTAGCAAACTGTTTTTCATCGGACTGAAGACTTGCACGACTATCGTTACTGTGTTTCATTGAGATATTGTCAACCAGCTTTTAGCTTGACACAGTCCGGCTATTTCGTTATTTCTTGAAAGATAACAGCTTTCCTAGACCGTTCTTTTCCAAAAAAATACTATCGCATGTCTCGAGGAGGCCCCTTATGTTTAAGAAGTACTGGGATGAAAAGTTCGAAACCATGAACGAAGGAGCGATGAAAGCTTTTCAGTTGGAAAAACTGAAAGAGACGGTGAAATGGGTTTATGATCGCATCCCGTTCTACAAGAAAGCCTTTGATGACAAGGGGGTCAAACCTTCGGATCTTCAAAGTCTTGAAGACATGGCGAAGTTTCCTTTCACGATAAAAACGGATCTACGTGACAACTATCCCTTCGGTCTGTGCGCAGTGCCGATGGCTGACGTAGTCAGAATACACGCGTCGTCTGGAACTACGGGCAAACCGATTACCGGTCCATATACGGCGGCGGATTTGGAACAGTGGACTGAGTGCATGGCCAGAGGGCTTTGGGCCCAGGAAGTGAGACCGGACAGTATTCTTCAAAACGCCTACGGCATGGGGCTCTTTACTGGCGGTTTGGGGTTCCTGCAGGGCGCAATCAGGATTGGCTGCGCTGTGGTCCCTTCAGGCGCCGGGATGACAGAAAGACAGATCATGCTGATCCAGGATTTTGGCACTACGGCCCTGTGCTGTACCCCTTCTTACTGCCTCACGATAATAGAAAAGGCGGAGAAGATGGGTGTCGATTTTAAGAAAACTGGGTTGAGAACCGGTCATTTCGGGGCTGAACCATGGAGCGTTGAGATGCGCAGCGACATAGAAGGTCGTGGAGGCATTCACGCTTATGAGCACTATGGTCTTACGGAACTGATGGGGCCGGGAGTTTCCTTCACTTGTGAGTACTACCAAATTCACGTCAATGAGGACCATGTTTACCCTGAAATAGTGGACCCAGAAACACTGCAGCCCGTGCCTGAAGGAGAAGAAGGAGAGCTGATTTTTACAGCTCTGCAAAGAAGGGCGATGCCCATGATTCGCTATAGGACACGCGACATCTGTTCGTTGAGGAAAGAAAAATGTCAGTGTGGGCGAACCCTCATTACAATGGACAAGATTCTCGGGCGTTCTGACGACATGATGATTATAAGCGGTGTCAACGTTTTCCCGTCACAAATTGAAACTGTGCTCATGGAATTCGCTGAAGTAGAACCGCAATACCAGATCAGACTCCGCAAAAAAGGTTACATTGATCATATCACCGTAGAAACAGAATTGAAGAAGAGCGTATATGATGAGGGAAAAGAGACCACAGATAACATCTCCAAACGGATTTCCGAGAGGATCCATCAGGTTATCGGTATAAACGTCCCTGTAGCGATTGTGCCTGCTGATACTATTGAACGCAGCATTGGGAAGGCAAAAAGAATTATTGACGAGAGGTAATTTCCGGGATTGTGTTGGCACATAGCTGTCATTACTGTTTTTTAAAGGCTGACCAATCCTGCTGAGCCGGATTGGAAAGAGTCAGGAATATGAAATTAAGCATGTCCTGACTCTTTTTTTAGGTCTTTTAGCGATTTACAAACACTCTAGCCCGCCACGTGTCCTGCTTGGCTTTTTCCTGATCACCAAGAGCGTCATAGCACTGGGACCTAAGAGCGTAAACATCTCCGCTGTAGGGGTTGACCTTTACAGCAGAGTCCAGGTCATCCAAAGCTTCAGGGAAATCTCTTAATTCCACATACAGCTTGGCCCGCTTGAGTCTGGCCTCAAAATTGCCGGAATCGAGGTTTAACACTTTAGAATAAGCCGCTATCGCCTGGTCATAGTTTAGGTCTGACTTATGAATATCCCCTATGGTTATGAACGCAGGTATGTATGTTTCGTCCTTTTTCAGGGCCAGATTCGCTTCATCCAGGGCTTCTTTCTTCTCGCCTTTGCGAAAAAGGCCCTCGGCCAGGAGTTGATAAGCCGAGGGGTCATCCGGGTTTTGAATTATGGCTTCTTCAAGATCCAATATGGCGCGATCCAATTGCTCCTGATTGTAATAAAGGCTACCCCTAAGTAGAAGAGCCTGATAGTTTTTTGGATCAGCTGTCAGGGCTGCGTTCAGATCCGCTATTGCCCTATCCCCTCGGGCCATAAGTTTGAAAATGTAAGCTCGTCTGATCAAAAGTTGAGGATCATCATCCCGCAACTTGATGGCCTTATTCAGATCGCTCAGCGCTGCAAGAAGGTTTCCAGTGTCAAACTGAAGCACTGCCCGATTTATGTATGGCAATGGGTTTTCAGGATCCAGAAACAATCGACCGGGTAAGTTTTTCAAGCGCCTCAGGATACTGGCCGGTAGCCATTAAGACAGTTCCCTGATTCAGATACAGAATTGGGTCATTGGGGTCCGCCGCCTCGGCTTTTTCATAATCCTTTAGAGCCCTTTCGGGCCTTCCAAGGACTCTGTTGGCCTCCGCGCGGTACCAGTAGATTTCTTTTAAATCCTGGTCCAATTCGAGCGCCAGGTTGAAATCAGCCACCGCCTCCTTGGGATCGGACGCTTTAAGGTGAGCGAAACCCCGACGAAACAACGCCTGGGCATTCTTGGGATGAAATTTCAACAAGCTATCCAATTCCTGAATAGCCGCCGGATAATCTTTTTCTTCAACGTCGATGGCCGCTCTTCCAAAATAGGCTCCATCGTGCTTTTCATCCATTGCCTGACTTTGGTCAAAAAGCCTACGCGCTTCTTCAAAATCTTTCTTGAAAAAGTGAGCCAACCCCAGAGAGGAGATCAACTGCGCAGACTGGCGACCTGTCTGCAAGACCTTGGTCAAATCATTCTCAGCTCCGTCATAGTCTCTTGTTCTTATTTTCAGCCTACCCCTGGCTTCTAGCGCATCAACGAACCCTGGATCCAGTTCTAGAGCCCTATTGTAATCTTCAAGAGCAAGATCTAAATCCTCTGACCTGTCTCTGACCTTGCCTCTCAGGAAAAAAGCCATTTTGTTGTCCGGTTCAAGTTTCAGACGTGCATCAACAACTTTGACGGCTTTTTCCAGTTGGCCGCTGTCGAGCAACTTCCTAGCTTCAGTGAGGCTGTGGTCATTTGAACTCGAACAACCTCCAGCAAAGAAGATCATCAATCCAATGCCCAGAAGAGCGGCCTTAGACTTGTATGAAATTATGGTCTTGTTCATTTGTTCAGTCTCAAAAGCGAACTCACGAAGACCTCGTCGACGAAGGATCATCAGGCTTCAGTCTAGAAACGCTCCGCAGGTTTGTCAATCAACCGTTGTCAACTGTTACCGTAGAATGGTTATAATTTGTGCGTTAACAGACTTATAATCTTGTTGTAGTAATTAGTTGCGGTAATTATATACATAATAAGGTTAAACAGTCTTGATTATATACTAATATTATGTACTAATATACATTATAGCGTACGGTTCCCGAAATGTCCGACGGTTAGCCCGCCGGGCGTTCAAAAAAAACCTTCAGGGAGTAGGCGCATGCAATCTTTATGGGATATCCTCTCTCAATTACAGATATTTTTTCAACTGAACTTCCTGCTCACAGGACTTGAGCTGTCCTCAACCTCGATATTTATAATCAGGTCTTTGGTTTTTCTCACGTGCCTGATTGGTTTCGTGTGGGGGTTCTTCCGAATAGCGCTAAAAATTCTTGATGTTGCCCAAACACTTGCAGCCGCCATTGGGCCTCTACCACGTTCATTTTTCCTGTTATTATTCCTGATAGTCCCTCTATCAGACAACAGCATTGGCGGAAAATGGATAGGCTACCTTCTTCTGACGTTTTCCGCGGCTGTGTTGACCATCTCCATCGCTCTCACAGCCATAATGTGGAAATACGGGGTCGATCAAACGCTCCGTGTGATCAACTTTTTCCGCTCCAGATCGAAAGTTCGTGAAGAATCAATTATGACTCAACAATGTTTCACGGAAAATGCAAAATCAACTCTTTGATTGATCAGGAATACAATAACTCGACTGGCTCTCATGAGAAAAACACCCAGCAAAAATACCATGCCGGGTTTAGGGATTGCTTCTGAGGTCATCGAGTTTGACCAGGAAAGGTATTTCTATCTCGGATTCACTCGGGTGGTTTGTTTTCAATCGTACCTTACCGGCGTAAAATGAACGGTTTGGCTCAGGTTTCAATTTCAACATCAAGTTTAAATGGGAAGTCGATTTGGGTTCGAGAGTGACGTTGGAGGGATCCAAAGTAACTTGCCCTTCCCCTTCTACGGTTTCAGCGTCAAATATCTTGTAACCTCTGGTCGCTGTGTCCGTGATGTTCAGAGGGAAAACAACTGGTTCCGTCAGAGACGAAACCTTTTTGTGTAAAGATGGAGGCGTTACGTTGATTTCTTTGACCACGTCGGCATAAAGTGTCAACTTTACGACCGGTGTCACGGGGTCATTGGTTTTCACAAAAATTGTTTTTTGTTTTCTCCCGGCTTTCATGCCGACTGTGTCGAATTGGGCTGAGATCTTTGCCGTTCCGTTGGGCGGAATTTCTTTTTTCCCTTCCACTGCTTTCGTGCAACCGCAACTGGCGGTCAAATTTTCAATTTTGAGCGTACTGTCCCCTTCGTTCCGGAAGTCAAACTCTGCGGAGACACTCTGTCCGCTAGAAACCTTGCCGTAATCGTGACTAAGCTTCTCAAACTTTATCTTCGGGGCGCCGGCTTCGCTAAGCCCTGACAAAAGTAAAATCAACAAAATTGAAAAGGATGATTTAATCAGAATTTTCATTGCAATCTCCATAAAACAACGTCTGCCTGTTGAGTCCCATACATCAAAAAAATGAGTCTTTCAACCGCCTTGATCAATATTGGAATCGTTATTTTACTTCAAGCGCCGGAACCATTGAAAATTTTTGAAATGAGCATTAATATTTTTTTGCGATGGATCATTATTTTTGACCCGGTCAAATGGGAGTTGTTTCGTGTTCGGAATCTCCATGTATGAATTAGGACTAATTGCCCTCATCGGATTAATATTTTTAGGGCCTCGCCAATTGACCGAGACAGCCAGGGTAGTTGGCAGGATGGTTCGGGAACTCCAAAAGATGGCGACGGATGTTCAACGTTCCATCAATTTGGATCTGGATGGCCCACCGACAACGAGTTCATCCTCATACAACTACAATCGTGAACCTACGGCCCCTGAGCCTACCGCCAAAACAACCGATGAGTCTGACAAGGATTTAAAATTGCCCGTGGGGGAAAAAGCAGGTCCGGATTTCTACGCGGAACTCTTGGCAAGTTCGTCTGAGCCAGAGAAAACGACGTCAAAAGATGACGAAACAATTGCAACAAGTCCCGACCAAGAAAAGCCGAAACAGGAAATCTCCTGATTGTAACGACAATATGATGAAAGATTTCAGGGTTATTCAGAATTGAGATAGAACATCCCGATGGCCGCTATCATGATCCCACAGGTTATTTTGCCCGTACGGACGTAGTCTTTCAGATCGTCAAGGGGCGCCAATATGGTTTCAAGCTCCTCGGTCTCATCCGGATTAAGTTTGCCGGTAGGAACCGCGTTTTCAGCCAAATATACGTGAAATTTATTTGTCAGGATTGCTGGAAAAGGGTGATTCCAGCCTAGCAGCTTAAATTGAGGGGCTGTGAATCCGGTTTCCTCCATGAGTTCTTCAGCCGCGCTTTGGGCTGGAGACTGTCCTTCCTTTACAAGCCCCCCGGGTAGTTCGAGGGATAGTTCTCTTGTTCCGTGTCTGAACTGATTGACAAGAACAACCTCTCTTTTTTCCGTCAATGCGATTACCGCTACCCAGTCAGTTGATTTCAGTACCTGAAATTCATGCGGCTTTCCTGTGCGAGGAGACCTGCAAGTGTTTATTTCAACTGAAAACAGATGGTAATTGCTATCCTCTCTCGTGCCAAGCAGATCCCAATAAAGATTTTTCTTTGAAAACATTTTTGTCAATCCAGTTTGATCCTTTTAGAGATGGATTCATCGTAATCTCTCGTTTTTCGCTTGCGAGTCTTACCCCATGGACAAGCTCTAATACAAACACCACAAATGGGGCTTTCTATGAATGGTCGAACAGAATTCTCAGTAACCCTCGCGAGGCAACGATCAAAATGCAAAGCCTGGTCGCGACTTTCATAATGGGAATTTGTGTTCACGTTCTTGATGGCATCCGCGGGACAGGCCTCTGTGCACAAAGAACAGCGACCACAGCGATTCTTTAGCGGATGATCTGGCTTTACAGCCGCGTCGGTAAGTACGGTCACAAGCCTGATCCTGGGTCCAAAATCCGGGCTCACCACGAGGAGACTCTTGCCCTGCCATCCGACTCCTGCCGCTACCGCTACCGCTTTGTGCGAGAGATAGGAAGTCCAGTTTTCCTTATCAAGGACCTGTGAAGCGGGTATTGGAAGTGTCTTGCAACCCCTGGCCTGGATATACTGGCTCACCTTCAGAGCAATAACATCCAGCAGAATATTGACCTTCACATAGTGCTGCTGATAAAGAGGCGTGGGCCTATCTTCGATAGGGTCAATAATTCCATCGGCCAGCCTCACGCCGATACTAACAGCTCTACGGTACCCGTGAAGCAATTCCGCTGGTTCAGTTTGAATGCCGTCGAGCAACGCCAGGTCCGCAATACCCACAACGTCTGCCCCGCATTGACGCGCGAAATCCTTTACCTGATGACTGTTCAAGAATCCTCCACAAATGGGACTTCTGACGTTAGAGAAATTATTATGTTCCACCCGTGTTTAAATGCAAAACGTTCGGGCTGAAGTTCCTTATTCTACGGAAGACAGAATATCCAGTAACTGAGCATGGATAAACGAATTCGTGGCCACAATGCTTTGGCTTGAAATCTTCATTTTGCGGCCTCTTCTATTCGTAACTTTTCCACCCGCCTCCTGAACCAATAACATTCCCGCGGCAAAATCCCAGGGTTTTAATTTGAGTTCCCAGAACCCATCCAGTCTTCCACATGTTACCCAGGCCAAATCCAGGGCAGCGGAGCCGGACCGTCTAATGCCCTGGGTCTTTAGCGTTACAGCGCAAAACTCCCTGAGATTGTTGGTCATCGATCTAGCTTTGTCATAAGGAAAACCAGTACCGACAATGCATCTATAAAGATTGCCGCTCTGTGTCACACGAATAGGGGAGCCGTTCAAATACGCGCCTTCGCCATCGGAGGCCCAGAACATTTCCTGTCTCACAGGGTCAAACACAACTCCCAGCTTAATCGCTCCATGCTCCATGAGAGCTATGGAAACGCAAAATTGCGGGTATGAGTGCGAGAAGTTCACTGTGCCATCCAAAGGATCCACAATCCAGAGAAAACGAGACCCCGATCTTTCCAGGGAAGTTTCTTCAGTCATTATGTCATGAGAGGGAAATGACTTACGTATCTGACTCAGAATGAAACGTTCCGACGCTTTGTCTGCGTCAGTCACGATGTCGATTCCGTTCGGGGCGCTATCTTTGGACTCAACACCAAATCGACCCTGAAAATACGAAATGATTATACTTCCGGCTTCGGATGCGAGTTCTTTGGTGAACTCCAGAATTTCCATTGGGTTAATAGTTGAGTCCATTTGCTATATTCATTTCCTGAAGATTTCGGAATTCATGGGAGTTGGGTCCACGCTGATAACGCGGGAGACTATTGACCCTTCGGGAACAACCGTCCGGATGTCCTCTCCTGGCGTCACGTCTCCGGTTCCCCGGACCAGTGTTCCATCAGTTGTTCTGAACGTGATGGTATACCCCCTGGATAAAACTCTAAAAGGGCTTAGAGCGTCCAGTCTTGCAACAAGATTTGTAGCGCGGCTTCTCGAGTCGTCCATGAGAATTTTCGCTGATCGTTCCATGCGGTCCACAAGGCGCCCCAAATCTTCTGCGGCTGTAGCTGTTTTCCTCATAAGGATCTCGGGCCTCAAGCGCCCTGTTATTGCGGACAGATCCTTTCTGGCGTCAGCCAGCATCCTGATGGAGCTTTTTCTAATCCTTTCCGTAAGGTCTTCAATTCTGGAACGTTCATCCTGGATTCTTCGCAATGGATACTCGAACCCTTTGGTAAGATCATCCAGAGTCTGAGCCGATCTGGTCAGACAAACTCGAATCCCATTTTTCAATCGAGCGACCAAACTGGAGACTGCGTCCCAAGCGTCCCGATCATCCGGAACTATTATCTCGGCAGCGGCAGAAGGAGTCGAAGCGCGAGCGTCCGCGGCAAAATCAGAAAGAGTAAAATCAGTTTCGTGACCTACCGCGCTAACTATCGGGACAGAACACGACGCCACGGCCCTAACGACATTTTCAGCGTTAAACGCCCAAAGATCTTCTATTGACCCACCGCCTCTTCCAATAATTATTACGTCAGGCTTTCCCGACAGAACAAGCCTCTGAAGGGAGGAAACTATCTCTTCCGGGGCCTTATCGCCCTGCACAGAAGTAGGGCTGATCAGAATATTTATCCCTGGGGATCTTCTTTTTATTATTCGAATAATATCGCGAACAGCGGCTCCAGTGGCGGATGTCACTACTCCAACCGTGCCTGGCCTTCGTGGCAGAGCCTTTTTTCTTGAACTATCAAAAAGCCCTTCAGAAGCGAGCCTGGCTTTGAGTTGCTCAAGCGCCAGCATCAGGCTGCCGAGACCCACGGGCTCCATGGTTTCCAGAATAAGCTGGTACTCGCCTCTCGGGCTATATACGTTCACTCTACCTGACGCGAGAATCTTTAAACCATCCTCAAGTTGAAACCTTAAATACTTGCTCTGATGCTTGAACATCACGCATCTTATTTGGGAGTTGTCATCCTTCAACGTCAAATAGGTGTGGCCTGAAGGGGCTCGCTTGAAGTTAGAGATTTCCCCCTTTACCCATACCATTGGGAAGGTTCCCTCCAAAACCTTGCGGATCTCCTCCGTCAGTTCGCTTACTGTTAAGATTTTGCGTTCACTCAGTTCCAATTGGTACAAATCCTCTGAATCATGGATTTCACTAGCTTGCGTTTCGGACTGCGTCATGGATTTCACTTTTCCATTTTCTCACGGCCATCAAAGCTCTTTCCGCAATTTCCTCCCTTGACGTTTTGCCACGACGAGCGACTGCCGATTCGATCATGCCGTAGTTCACGTTCATCGGTTCATATCTTTTTCTCGGCAATTCGCGAGTGTGTTTGAGCAATCCTCCAATTGCCGATTCAGCCGATGGTATCGACGGGTGGACTCCCTTTGAAATCAAGGCTGCCATGGCCCCTACAACCAGACCAGACGCTGTCGATTCTACATATCCCTCAACCCCGGTGATCTGACCGGCAAAGAAGATATTTGGAACGTCCCTGGAGCGAGAAAAATCATCAAGCATCGATGGAGAATCAATGTATGTATTCCTGTGAATCGACCCCAAGCGGGCAAAAACCGCCTTTTCCAAACCTGGTATCATCCGGAAAACCCGCTCTTGTTCCAAATGAGTCATTTTTGTTTGGAATCCGACCAGATTGTAAAGCGTTCTTTCACGATTTTCTGCCCTGAGTTGGACTACGGCGTAAGGTCTCTGTCCGTCCCGAGGATCAGAAAGGCCTACTGGCTTCATTGGACCAAACGCGAGTGTAGCCATACCCCTCGAGGCCAGTTCCTCTATGGGTAGGCATCCTTCAAAATGTGGTATTTTTTCAAAAGGATGAGGCTCCACTTTTGTCGCTTTGTTAATCTCAGTGACAAATTTCTCGTATAGATCGCGGTTCATTGGAGCATTCAGATAATCTCCCTCGCCATCTTCGTAACGCGAAGCCCTGAACAGTTTCTCCATATCCAGACTATCCGAATAAACTATTGGAGCGATCGCGTCATAAAAATGGAGTTTCGAAGCGCCAAGTTTGTTCGCTATGTCTTCAGCCAAAAGATCCGACGTTAGGGGACCAGTAGCGATTATAACTGGACTCGTAGCTCCTAGAGGCGCTTCCACAACTTCTCTCCGTTCAACATTTATCAGAGGACAGTTTTCTATCTGTTCGGTTATGAATTTTGAAAAATGATCCCTGTCGACAGCTAAAGCCTTACCCGCGGGAACAGACGTATGATCGGCCGCTTGCATGATAAGCGAGCCCAAACTTCGAAGTTCTTCTTTAAGTAGGCCCACGGCGGATTTCATTGACGCCGACCGCAGTGAATTGGAACAAACCAATTCTCCAAAATCCGGCGACGTGTGGGCTGGAGAAAACCGGTTTGGTTTCATTTCGATCAAACGAACAGAGACACCAAGCCCCGCTACCGCCCAAGAAGCCTCGCAGCCAGCAAGACCAGCTCCAATTATGGTCACACTCAAATTAAACCCTGCAATCTTGGAAACTTGATTTAAAGGTAAGTCTACCCTCGCAGCCCCTTATTTGCAACCCTTTCAGTCTAACCCAAGTAACGGTTAGGTGGATCAGTTCCGAAGGAGAGCCAGGAACCCACGGCTCTTGGATGCGTAATATGGATTTGGAGTAGCAGGTGCGTGAGATGCGAGAACATTGCGTTTCTTTTTCTTTGCAGAGGCCAATTGCGTAGTCGTCCCGATCACTTCAAGTTTGACTGGGACGGTTCCAGGAGTCACCATCCCAAGATCTTTCGCAGCGGCGAACGACATGTCGATCACCCTGTCTCCCACAAAAGGTCCCCTATCATTGACCCGAACGAAAACTTGTCTGCGATTGTTGAGATTTGTCACTTTCAGTAGTGTATTCAGGGGTAGTTCACTATGAGCCGCCGTCATCTCGTTCATGTCATATACTTCTCCGGACGCTGTTTTCCGGCCGTGAAAACCCGGCCCATACCATGAAGCGACACCGTCCTGCTTGTACCCAACCTTCACTATTTTCATGGGATGATAGGTTTTGCCTTTTATGATGTATCCCTTGGATCGATCCAGTTTGACAAGACTCGGCGTTGCGGCGCAGCCGCATAAAAAAGTGGCAAGAAAGAGTAGAGCGATCACACGACAAGACATTTATGTTTTCGCTGTTATTACAAATTAATAACGTAATTATATCAGACATAATTATACCATTAACATAATATTTAGTCAATAACTTACTATTATACTTATTGTTATTTGCTGTATATCACGACAGAGATCAGGATTCGCTGTGAATTGTTCCGCCATTCATGGTCAGTATCGAGGAACTTGTCTTTCGCGTAAATTCCTTGTCATGGGAGATTAACAGGTAGGTCAAACTGGATTTATTCAAAATATCTATGAGTCTCTGCGTGGTATCATCGTCCAAACCGCTCGTCGGCTCATCCAGAATAAGAACTTCGGGATTCATTGCAAGGACCGTCGCTAGAGCAACCAGCCTCTTTTCTCCTCCTGAAAGCTTGTAAGTTATGCGATCTTCGAAGCCACTTAAATTCAAGTCGTCAAGCGTTTTTGAGACTATCTTTTTGGCTTCTTCAGCAGACTTGCCCAAGTTCAAGGGACCAAATGCGACATCTTCCAATACCGTAGGACAGAAGAGCTGATCATCGGAATCCTGAAACAAAAAGCCGACACGTGGACGGATCTCGGCAAAATCAGACTCTGTTTGGCGTCGCTTGCCAAAAATGGTGACGGCTCCGGATTCAGGTTTTATCAGCCCCATAATAACGTGACACAGAGTCGTTTTCCCTGTCCCGTTTCCACCAATCAACCCAATTCTGTCTCCGGTTTTTATCGTTAGATTCACGGCTTTGAGCACGTATTTCGTGTCATATCGGAAAGAAACATCACTGAGATTGATCATCGAACCACCATAATCAGGACCGCAAAAATCCCACTTACCGCAGGTAGCAGAAAATCCATTCGTTTCATCTGATAATGATGAAGAATGTAAAATTTTCCTTTAAAACCACGACACTTCATGGCGGCCATTATTCGGTTCGACCTGTCAAAGCTTTTGACAATCAGCATCCCCACTAAATACGCATAGCTCCTGTATGTGTGAATGTTCATGTTTGGTCTGAAAGACCTGATTTTCATGGCTCGGCTGAGAGTTTCAAATTCAGTATTAATAACATGAATGTAACGGTACGAAAAAAAGAACAGCAGGGCTATCTTTTCCGGTACCCCGAGGTGAGTCAGAGCATGGGCCAGACTGAATATCGATGACGACCCCAAGAGCGCCATCATTGTTAATACTATCACGTTGGATTTCAATGTGATCATCAGAGCCATCAACGCTCCCTGTTGCGTCGCGGTCCAGGCGCCTATCGTGAACAGGGGGTCTCCAGGATATGAAAATGGCAATACCAACCACAAAATAATCAGAAAGGAATTAATTGCCGCAAGACGTCTAAGAGTCTTTACAAAGCCTATCTTTCCCAATCCTAGCATGACTAAAGGGAAAACTAGCGCCAGTGCGCATACTTGGAGAGAATTATTGACTGCTACAAAAACTGAGAAAATGACGGTAGTTACAATTTTTGATCTCGGATCCATTCGGTGAATGAAAGAATCCCCATATGAAAATTCAGCTAATCTCATAAAATCTGCAACGCCCCAAGTGTTATTGTTAACCTAAAACCCAATAGTTTGAACCATCCAATTGATTTTATCCCGCGAGAGACGCTAGGCCGGACTCAAGATTTCTGGCCGCACCTTCCTGACGAACTCCACTACGAATACTGTTATCAATCCTTCAATCAGCATGATTGGTATGTGAGCCAGTATGACCAACTTTGAGGCCGGCAGGAACGCCTTGCCTGTCGCAAAAAGAGACAGAGCCACCAGAAGACCGGAGAAGAATATTGATCCAGCCCCACAAATAAATTCAGCCGTCATTCTGATTGCGGAATTTTCACTATTTACTAATTTCCCAACCGTCACTCCGAGGAGAACCGCAGGAAAAGCAATGTTAAAGGTGTTAGCCCCAAGTGTTGTAAGTCCTCCGAACTGAAAGAGCAGCGCCTGAAAACTGAGTCCGACTAGAATGGCCGGAAATGCAGTCCATCCAAGCAATAGCCCGCACAAACCACTAAGAACCAGATGAGCGGACGCAGGGCCCACTGGAATATGGACTAGGGAGGCCACAAAGAAAACTGCTGACAAGAGCCCGACTTTAGGAATTTGATCGTAATCTAGATTTCTGATTCCAATGCCCACTCCTATCGTGGACAGTCCTGCGCCGGCTATCAAAACAGCGCCGGAGAGTACTCCTTCAGATATATGCATCTTTCTCCGCATTCCTCAACGTGGACCTAGGTTACCCTAATTGCAACTTACGGCCTTTCGTGGCACAAGTCAAGTTGTCGAGCCCGACCCGTTCGCGCAATAAACATATGGTGTGCCTGCCTGTTCGCCGGAAATAGTTTTATTCCAACTGAGTGTTGCCGAGATTGACCTCGTTATGTTCGTCTGTTAGACTTGATCAGGATAAATATGCAGAAAGCGGCGTTTAATACGGTATTTAGAGTTTGCCAGAAGGCCCGAAAAACAACAACAAACTTAAGATCTATGTAATTGTGGCGGTACTAACCCTACTGATCGCAAGTGGAGGTGGATATTATTATTTGACCCGTGGTCAGGTATCTACCGATGACGCTTTTGTCGATGGCCACATTTTTTCGGTAACTCCCAGGGTGGCCGGGTATGTAATTTCAGTTGATGTGGACGACAATCAGGAAGTCCTGGAGGGCTCGCCATTGCTGTCCCTGGACCCCACTGAATACGAAGTAGCTCTCGCGGAAGCAAGGGCAAACTTGGCGGAATCCGAATCGACATTGACATCCCTGGAACTCGGGGTTCCCTTGGAACTTAGTCAGACCGAGCAAAAGGTCCGGGGGGCCGAGTCGGAACTCAACACCCTCAGCAAGAATCTTGAAACGAAAAACAAGGATGAAGAGGCTGCAGCGCAAGACTTACTACGCGCAGCGGCCGAACATGATAAAGCCCTAATTGATTACAAGCGAATGAACGAATTAATTAAGAGCCAGGCGATTTCTCAGTCTACCCTTGATGATGTGGAAACCCGTGTTCAAACTACCCTGGCCCAGGTAAACGCTGCTCAAGCTCGCCTTGGCGCCGTAAAAAAACAGAAGGCGGCTTTGATTTCAGATAAGGACCGTCTGGCGGCTAATATCCGTTTGGCGACGACGGGTGAGGACCAGGCAAAAATTAGGTCCAGGCAGGTCGAAGCCCAGCAGGCTCGGGTTGAATTGGCCCAAGCAAAAGTTCGGCAGGCAGATCTTAACCTTGGTTACACCAGTATAAAATCTCCCACCCATGGATTCGTTACACGAAAAAAGGTGGAACCTGGCCAGATGGTGTCTAGAGGGCAGCCGTTGATGGCAATCGTTCCTCTGAACCCTAGTTTGATCTGGGTTACGGCAAATTTCAAAGAGACTCAATTGCACGGTGTCAAACCGGGTCAGCAAGTATCTATTGAGGTTGACACTTACCCGGGAATCAAATTCAAAGGGACCGTGGATTCAATAATGTCTGGCACTGGCGCAGCCTTTTCTCTCTTCCCTCCTGAGAACGCCACAGGCAACTATGTTAAAATAGTTCAACGCATACCGGTAAAAATAGTTTTCAATACAAAAACACCCAATCCCTTTCCGGCTCTAAGAATTGGAATGAGCGTTATCCCAACAATTTACACACACTGAAAAAGCCGGCATGCCAAGACCGCAAATAAACAAGGCTCTTATCACACTGGCGGTCATGATCCCGACTCTCATCGAGATCCTGGATACGAGCGTAGCCAATGTTTCGTTGACTCATATTCAGGGGAGCCTTGCGGCTGGCCAGGAAGAGGTTACCTGGGTCCTTACTTCGTACTTGGTAGCCAATGCCATCGTTATCCCGATGAGTGGCTGGTTGGCGAGATTTATCGGGAGAAAACGCTATCTGCTGCTTTCACTTATAGTGTTTACGATAAGTTCGAGCCTATGCGGCGCAGCCACCAGCCTGAATGAGCTGATCCTGTTCAGAATTATTCAGGGCATAGGTGGCGGAGGACTTCAGCCGATGTCTCAGGCGATACTCCTTGAAACCTACCCACCAAGCCAGCGTGGACTGGCCATGGGCATATTTGGTATGGGAGTTGTTGTAGGGCCTATTTTGGGCCCGCTCTTGGGGGGTTATTTGACTGACAATTATTCCTGGCGCTGGATCTTTTACATAAATATCCCTATAGGTGCGCTAGCCCTTTACATGATCACCAGCTTCGTATTTGATCCGTCCTTTCAGGAGCGAAGAAAAAAAGGAGAAAAAATTGATTACGTTGGACTGGTTCTACTGACCATTGGGCTCGGAAGCCTTCAGATAGTTCTTGACAAGGGCGAACTCAAAGACTGGTTTGGCTCTACCCAAATAGTGCTGCTGACAGCCTCTGCCATTGTTTCATTGGTAGCTTTGGTATTTTGGGAACTTTATTATGAACAACCAATCGTGGATCTAAGAATCTTCAAGGATAGAAGCTTCGCGACCGGTAATTTCGTCATGTTTTTGGCTTTTTTCGCTTTTTTCGGTTCTATCGTTTTACTCCCGTTATTCTTACAAACATTGATGGGGTACACAGCATATCTGGCTGGCTGGGTGCTGGGGCCTGGAGGAGCTATAGCATTGTTCATGCTGCCATTTGTGGGAAAGACGACAGAAAGGGTGGACGCCAGGATTTTGCTCGCAGTAGGCCTTCTTATCAATGCTTATAGCCTTCACTACATGTCTGGTTTCAACTTAAACATAGATATAGAGACAGCTACTTTTTCCCGCCTTATTCAAGGGGTGGGCATGCCATTTATTTTTGTTTCATGTTCTTTTGTAGCGATGGCCTACGTGCCGAAAGAAAAGCTCAACAACGCTTCTGCGATTTTCAATCTGCTTAGAAATCTTGGGTCATCCTTTGGAGTAGCGTTTGTTACAACTCTCCTGGCCAGAAGAACACAGTTCCATCAATCTCGTCTGGTTGAGAATTTTGACTTGTACAATCCCGGGTTCACATACAGGCTTGATCAATTGAAATTTATGTTGCAGGAAAAGCTCGGATCATTTTCAGATCATGGTAATTTGGCCCTTGGCTACATTAACCAGTCGCTCAACAGACAAACCGCATTGATGGCCTATTGTGATGTGTTCTATGCTCTATCATTAATATTTGTCGTTTTGGTGGGGGTTTTATGGATCATTCAGAAGCCGCCTGTAGGCAAAAAATTTGAGATGCCGTCGGAGTAGGGCCGATTCAGTCAAATAGTCTGATCGACTTCCAGTGACCGGATTTGAACCTGAACCAGAAAATAGTTCCGAGCGAAATGACGTAGATTAAGAGCCATGACCAAGCGGCCAAAATCCCCAACCCAAAATATGTCGTCATAATGTACACAGGGGGGACGAAAAATATCCATGAGGCTATGATCTGTGCCCACATGGTAAACTTCGTGTCACCTGCTCCTTTTAACGCTCCGTTGAATATGATGAAAACTGTGTCAAATAGGGTGTATGCCCCTATTATCCGAACCAGGGCCACACCTTTTTCAAGCAGGGGCTCGAAAGCCAATTTTGTCTGATGATAGGGCCTGAAAAGATTTAAAAAGAATTCAGGTATTGTCCAGAAGAACGCTGTGACGACGCCCGTGTAAAACAAGGCGAGCGCTAATGAGCAATACACCCTCCTTTCCGCTACGTTGATCTGTTTTCTGCCTATGTATTCACCTACTATGGAACTCGTAGCTATAGACATCCCCACCATAGGCAAGAAGGACAGTGTCTCAATGCTGAGCGCAATATTGGTTGCGGCAAGGTCTATTGCCCCCAGTTTGCCCACGATAAGGACAAAAGCCGTGAATGATCCAACATCCAGAATAAATTGAGTCCCCGCTGGAAGACCAAACCTTAGAAGGGCGCAAAAGATTTTCTTGTCGAAAGTGAATTGTTTTCTGGTCTGATACTTGGGCTGATAACGGGGCCCCAAGAATAACCATGCCCAATAAATGGTCGGGAGGAAATTGGTCACAGCCGTGGCGATTCCTGCGCCCTTTATTCCCAGTTCAGGAAAACCAAACTTGCCGAATATTAAAACGTAGTCCAGAACTATGTTTCCTAAATTCCCTATGAGATTGCCAATTAGTACATATGAAGTTCGGCCCCTTCCCGAGAAAAAGGACGAAAACGCTGCATTAAGTGGAAGCGCCACTCCACTGTACATAAGTATCGTAAAGTATTCTCTTTCAAGCGTGATTATATTCGGTTCATGGCCCGTATGGGCCAACACCCACCGGCCCACAGGTATAGTCGCAATCAGCAGCGGGAGCGCCAACAAAGAAAAGAGGATCCCTTGCCAGACCGACCTGGACAGCCTGACACTGTCTCCTGCGCCATGACTCTGAGCTACCAGCGTGTTGGTATATTGCGCAGTACCCTGAAAAAAACAGCAGATTGTAAAATAGGTTATCCCTCCGGGTGTGGCGGCCGCTACCGAGTCAATGCTGTGCCAGGAGAGCATCAACCGATCCACAAAAAGCGCCAAAGTCAAAGACGAAGTAGAAAGGATTAGTGGGATTGATATCCGCAGAACTTCCGCATGACCCTCCAGCACATTCCGGAAAGCTCTTGATATCGGATTGGAATTTCCTGATAGAGAAGTCAAGATTTCCCAGCTCAAAAAATTGTTGTCCCTATTACGGGCCTGTTCGTCCCAAATCTGTCAAAAAGGCGATTTGAGGTGAACAGACACGCAGGAACAGTCCCAAATGTATGTTGGCGGATTTTCTAGGAGGGTACGTTCACAGATTTCTTAAGAACCGGAGAATATTTCCAGGTAACTACTTTGCGGGCGTCAAGAATCAACTCAGCTCCAGTTTGAGGGTTCCTGCCTCGTCTGGAATTTTTCCCTTTGACAGTCCACTTTCCGAACCCAGAAATCATCACATCTTCCCCATCGATCAGGCAATCCTTAACAATGTCGAGAAGTTTTTCCACAATCTCGGTGGCTTCGCCTTTCATAAAACCGCAGTCATCGGCTATCTTTTTTGCTATATCAGCTTTGGTAAGCGTCATATACACCCTCCCAAGTAGTTAAAAAAAATGACTAATCTGAAAATACATTAAAACAGCATGAACAAAAAAGGCAAGAAATTTCTGAAAAAAACATCATGGCTGGACCGAAATGGAATGACAATAAAGAAGATTGACGTTTATTCAACTCTCCGGAACTACTAATTGTCTTGAATTTTCCCCAAAAGAGGGCCCGAATAGGATTGCTTGATGAGAGCCTTCCTTATCAAACCTGAAACGTCTCGTGGCTTAAACATGAACCTTATACCTGTCTTGATTCCTATTACGTTACCAAACCTCATGTATTTCCAGTACGGCCCTTGCAAACGCAAAAGACGACAGACTGCTACAATGGTCTTTGAAAAAGCCAGCACTCGTTCATCAAATCCAAGGTAGACTTCTGGACATATCGCAGCGGCGTCAAGCATCTGGGACCAGGCTTCATCCAGATTAAGCTCCTCTGACAAATACCAAGCCTGTTCCAGGGGGTCGGGAGTCCCATTGACGAATCCCTGCTCTTGAGCCATCTTCCACAAAGCAGTGCCAGGGTATAGTCTTACGCCGAGAAAAAATTGAGCTACATGGGTTGCGGCGCGCCCCTTTTTCTGAAGGTTGGTTAGAACAAAATCCAGGGATTCTTTTAAGGTGTCATTTGTCTCTCCAGGACCCCCAATCATGAAAAACCACCAGACGGCGAAAGCGGTCCGGTTCAGCGCATTCGCTGCATCGAGGACGTCTTGCTTTGTAAATCCTTTTCTGTATGCGTTGAGCATTTTGTCCGAAGCGGATTCCGGAGTGATCATTAAAGACCTGAAACCGGCTCTCCACATCAAATCGAGGTATTCCCGGTCAAGTCCGTTTGGATGAACCCCCATCGCTGTGAACAAAGCCTTCCATGGCCTCCTGACTATTTCTTCAAGAATCGCTCTCGAATGCTCGATCGGGTCGTTAAAAACTGAATCTACAAATTCAAAACAATTGGGTCGGTATTTTTTGAGGGCGTCCTCTATTTCATCTACGACATCTATAGGATCTCTCAACCGTAAATGAGCCCCTTCAAGGGATTGATTGTAGGTGCAATAAATGCAGCGCCTCCTGCAGCCTCTCTTGGTCTGGATGTTATAGGACGCGCCTATTTTCCGGTATAGTGAGGTATCAACCCATCTGCCGATGTCGGGAGCTTTGCCGTTAAACCCATTTAGAGAGGGCGGGGTGAGATGAAACGAACCGTTGACGAGCATTCCCACACCAGGTATTTCCGAGGGGTCTTTGTGGCTGTCCAAGCATTTGAGTAAGCGCTGAAAGGGCTCTTCACCATCCGAAACTATGATGTAATCCGCCTTCAAGAACCTTAGGATGGCTTCTGGAGCCAGACTTGCTGCAGATCCACCAATTACAACGGGGCTAGCCGTTACCAGTCTTAAATGTTCCATCAAACCGGCGACGTCAGGAAGATAGGAGATTGAGTGAAGCATGTTCACGTTGTCTATGTTCCTGACCGAAACCCCTACAACATCGGGCGCAAACGACTGTACTAAATTTCTTACTTCGGAAAATACCCTCTTGCCTGCAAAACATAAATCCAGTGTCTTAACCGAATGGCCAGCAGCCTCTACGGCAGAAGCCACATAACACAGACCAATTGGCGCGGCGGCCAGCATATCTCCTTTTCTGTTGCTGTTTATCAGTAGTACTCTCATTAAAGTGTTCGCCTACATTACGCTAAAACGCTCCAAGCCCTCAAAATTGACTTTATTATTCGAAATCGTGGTCGCGCTTAAGGATAGAAATCCGTTTTCATCATGGCGTACCATGGTCTTAAAGACCGTGAAGCCATCTAGAGTGGCCTTTAACTTGGGTCTGACCGTTAAACCTACGTCTGCCTCAAAATATCGGGCGTATGATTGAATACCGGTCACTTCCAGATCAAGTGGATCACACAAATGAAACCCGACTCCTAGCGCTTTGACTACGGACTCTTTGGCAGACCATGCGAACGCTGCCAACCCGATAGGGCTGAGATTCAGCGCAGAAGACAGGAGATACAATTCCGAGTCACTGAAGGCTCTATGAAAAGGGTAGGATTTCGTGAAGTCTTCGGGGTACGCTACATCGATCCCACAATTTAAATTCCCGGAGCAGATAGCTCCCCATAATTTCTCGCGTCCATATGAAAATGAAATCGACCAATTCTCGTTGTTGGAAACTTTAAGAGTTGGTCTACCTAGACTGTCTTTCTGAATGTCCAGACCTAGATCGTCCAAATGAGAGAAATTCGCTCCTAGCATACCTCTCTCAATAGCGGACACTACCAGACTACGGACAAGCTGCCGCTTTATTTCGCCAGGAGGCTCGGCGCCAGGATTAACAGATTTATTGCTGACACTAGCGTAAAGTACATCAGTCCGTAAGGAGCAAAACTCTTCTGAAGGGTTTTCATCCAATCCACGGTCGAGGACCTTCATTTCAGGTTCCCAAACCAGATATCCATATCATCTTTATACCCTTGGAATACATTACTACTGAACCACTTGCGTCCAATCCCAGGGCGTCCCACATAACACCTTTTTCATCACCCGATTTTTTACGCGCTTCCACCATAATCCGTTCACCATCTGATATCTTGCGAAAACAACGCAGTTCATTAATACCAAATGGAATGAGCGATCTTTTGTCATGGTCATCCCGCATCGCAAGATAAAAGTTGATCAAATGCATAAACGCTTCAAAAAGATACGGTGAAAACTGGTACACAGTTCGTAAAGGCGTGGCAAAATCGTTCGAATGCCTGTAAGTAAACTCCCCTCTGATGCAATCAGGTCCAGTTCCGTCAAATCTTTCCATGACCCGATACCGCCCTTTGAGATCAGAGCGATCAGAATACCAGGCCATGACTTCGTCATGTTCCATCGGTCTTGTGTTCAACTCGTCAGGTCGAACAGGAAACCCCTCAAACGATATGGCCGGAGTTATAGCGTTGGCAGCCATCATTATCTGAGCCTTGAAATTAGGATGAGCCTTTTCAATTGTCTTTCCAGACCTGCCTTTTTGAGCGCACATTATCGCGTCGCAAAGGATCAGACCGCGTTCTTCCAAAACCTTTGCTACAAAAATTTGGCTTTCAACAGAACTATGTGGCGGGCATTCTATAACGTCAAGGAAACGGGCTTCTTTCAAGCCAATAACATTCAAATACGGAAATAATGTCTTGGAAGCCTCCATAAATGTTTCAACGGCCATGATCGCAGATACTATAGGGTGTTTCATGAACTTGAAAGGCTTGTGATCCACCACCCAAGGGTCTTTTTGTTGATCGAAAATTCGTACTGCCCTAAGAGATCCCTTATCCATGTCCAGATCCGGTACTGAGTCCAGCATAGGGAAATCCGCTTTTCTGAAATCTACTGACCCGACATCGAAAACAGTTTCATCTGAATTTTCTACTTGGGTATCCAGAGGAGCGGAACTCAAACACGGAAGGTTCTTCATGAAAAGCGACCACGAATCTTTTCTGGAAGCGATGAAAAGTTCCCGTAAAAACATTCCGCGTAATTCTTCAAGCGAAATGTACGACGCATTCATCCGGCGCATCAGTTCCCTGGTTTCAGCGTTTTCAGCCATACCGGCCCCCTCGATCGGGGGCAGCATGAGGGCCTTGAGGAGGATCTTGGGATGAAAACTTCTTTGGCCCCTTATAAATGCTGACATCATCCTATTAGCCGCTGCGTAATTAACCTGTCCGGGGTTTCCCTGGATGGCCGCTGCGGATGAAAGAGCCACAAAAAACTTGAGCGATGTTTTGTCCAACACGTTGAAAAGATTTAGCGCCCCGAGAAATTTTACGTTGACGACAGAGGAAAATTCTTTTGGTGGCATTCGATTGATAAAATTGTCCTTCAATAGACCGGCGCCATGAATCACACCAGTTATCTTTCCGTGTTCCTTCCGAATTCTATCCAGAACTTTTTGAATTGAACCCGAATCCGTCACATCCAGTTGATAGTAATAAGATCTGAGTCCCGCTGCTTGGAGTTCTTCAAGGGCCTTGAGGGTCAAGGACGTCTTTTGGTCATTAAGGTAATGCCCGGATTTGCTGTCTATGGATGTTCGGCCAATGAAGATCAACTTTGGGCCAAACGACGCGAAAGCTCGCCCAAGTTCCGCTGATACTCCCGAAAGCCCCCCTGAAATAAGAACTACATCGTTCTCGCCGATTTCGACTTGCGTGTTTGCTGTTTGATACAGAAAAGGGGCCACCTTGCCTTGGAGAGTGTATAGTTCTTCATTCCTGCATATGATTTGAACGGGTTTTTTACTCCTGTCCATTGAACTCCGTATAGCGGTTCTGATGTCCGTAGATGAATCAACGAATACCGTTCTAAAAAGAACTGAACTGTATTCTAGAGCCGCACTCAGAAAGACACCCGTAACGGCTTCCATGAAAGCGCTCGGCGATTCACCCCCCGATTGCAAGTATACAGACATCTTTTTGCTTGGTTTCTGGATAAATTGCTGCAACAAGCTGAAAAATCCCGTCAAAAAGTTCGTCAACGTCGCTGTTTCCGAAAATCTCGCCTCAAAAGCCTCGTCAGTGACAAAGACTATTCCGGCCGGAGACTCAGAATCTTTTATTGTGTCTTTTATTTCCATCAGACCGGAATCCGATAGTAAGTCAACGATGTTTTCGTCTTTATCAGATTGGCTCAAACCAAAGAAAAAGTGATCTATCCGGACCCCGTAATCCCTGCGAAAGACGTCCCCAACATTCCTACAAAATTCTTCGGACGAAGAGGGTCCAATAACAATAACCGAATCCATCGGACTAAGTTCCAGCGGCTGATAAGAATCGCCAGTCAGGGGAACTTCGGAAAAAGTAAGTCTTTTCAAAATTTCCTTCGGAGTTTCGAGAATCTCTGGTTCCTCGATTTCAGGATCGACTGACCCTTTTTTGTCGATGGACGGAGCTCTTTTTGAAACTACCATGTCGAGACGATCCGACAGATCCTTGATTGTTCTCACGTCCATAAAGTCCTCAAGTTCGATCTTGATTTTGAAACGACTCTCCACCGCATCCATAATTACAGGAAGCCTACTCGATCTTATTGCGAGATCTTCCCTAAGGTCCATGTGAGGTTCGATCTCATCTCTGTCATAACCAGTTACCTCCATTATTATGCGAATAATTGTCTCCGTGGTATCCGGAGCCGAGGATTCCGGTTCAGGAGCAGCGGATCTCACTGGTTCCTGTTGAGCGATTGTAAGCTGGGGTTGATTGTAAGGCGTCTCAATAGGCGATGAGGTGGGCAACGCGCCGAAGGAATCTCCGAGTATCCTGTCCAGATCTGTTTCGCTGAATTTTGGGTCCTTAATTGTACGAATCTTCCGCAAGATGGAAGGCCTGATAAATCTGCCAAATGTTTCAATCACAAATGAGTTGATCTCTTTTTGTATAATTTCTTTAAAATCATTGTGTATTGAAACCTTAGAATTGGCTGTACGCTCCAATGGGCGTTCGTTACGGTTTTCAACCACTTCAAAGTGAGAGTCCAGATAAAGATCTTCGGTCAAATCTCTCACCTTATCAATTGGCAGAATTCCCTTGGAATACATTTGAGCTACCGCTGTCTTGCACATTAAGGACTCGGCGGATGGCAGACAGGTTTGGATGCATGGGGCTTCTTCAATAGTGTCCTGAATAAGGTTCGACAAAACTTCTCGCGGCCCGACTTCCACAAAGAGTCTTACATCAAATTCGTTCCACAAGGTCTTGACATTCTGGAGCCAATGAACCGGCGACTCAAGATGGGCCATCACAATTCCCTTTATCTCTTCAGCATCGTCCGGAAAAGGCTTCATCGTGGTGTTGGAAATAACTGGGATTTTGGGAGGGTGAAAATCTACGGTATCAATAAATTCTCTCAGCTCATCGTGGATACACCTCATGATCGGCGAATGAAACGCCATACTTACCCTCAGGACAGTGCTCCTATACCCCATCTCTTTGAGTCTAGCTGAAATAGCCTTGGACTCTTCGGTCGCTCCTCCGATCACTATCTGTCTGGGTGAATTTATGTTCGTTATGTAAACATTTTTTGCCTCGGACAGGATTTGATTTACCACATCCAGCGGGGCGTCACAGGCTACCATGATCCCTGGGTCGACGTTCATTTTGCAGGCTTTGTCCATGCAAACGGCCCGCTTGTTCACGATGCGAAAACCATCGTCAAAAGAGTAAACACCAGCGAGGCACAGGGCGGTGAGTTCCCCAAGACTATGTCCGGCCAAGGCCGTGGCTTTAGCCCCCAGTGAAATTAAGTGTTGCACCAGGGCGTATTCGAGAGTAAACAACGCCGGTTGCTGCCACCGTGTTTTTTGTAAATCTTCTTCTTTATCGTAAAATAGAAGCTTAAGAATATCAAATTCCGCTACATCAGCGGCTCTGTTCATCCAGTCCCGAATCACCGGGAAGCTATTGTAAAGCTCATGGCCCATGCCGGCGTAATGTGATCCCTGACCGGGGAAAACAAAAGCCATGCCGGGTATAGGCATGTTGGATGATCCTATATGAATGCCCTGTCTCGCCAGGACTTTCAGTCGTTTACCGCCGATCGCCCCTTCGCTGGAGGTCAAATCTTCGTTTTGTATCATCTCAACAGCCGCGGCTTCAGATTCAGCGATTACAGCTATCCGGTATTTTTCTCCAGCTATGGAGCTTCGAAAGAAATGTATTCCATCCGGAGCATTGAATATTGGGCGCTTATCAACGGGAATCCTGAGTTTTTCTGGAGATGGAGAAAACCTTACCGCTTCTTGATTTTGCGATTCCTCGATCTGAACCACATAGTTCGATCCGCCAAAGCCAAAAGCGTTAACCTGGAATCGTCGAGGCTTGCCGTTGCTGAGCCGCCAATCGGAAGGTTCAGCCATTACTCTGAATCCCGCTGATTCCATTCCAATCTCGGGGTCCGGTTTGCAATAATTGATTGTTGGAGAAAAAACCTTCGAGCGCATGGCCATAACACCCCGGATCAGGCTGTTAAGTCCAGAAGCTCCCAAAGTGTGACCGATTTGAGACTTGAAAGAGGTGAGAACCGGCGGACAACCGGAATTGAATATTGATTTCAGCCCTTGGACTTCTTCTACATCGCCCTGTTTAGTGCTGGTGGCGTGGCACTCTATCAAGTCCACCGATTCCGGGCCATAAGAACAGTCCTTGAAAGAGGCTCTGATAGCGATTTCCTGAGTAGATCTGGAAGATTCTACCATGCCAAGATTGTTATTGCTGGCTCCCATCGAGGTTATGAAGGCCAGAATATTGGCGCCTCGTTTTAGTGCGATTGATTCGCGTTCGATGACTATCATCGCTCCGCCTTCGCCAAGGACCATCCCATCACGGTCCGCGTCAAAGGGCCTACTAGCCTCCGAAGGAGATTTGTTGGCGCCCGACAGACCCGCCAAAGCTCCCAGGGCTGAAAACTCCAGGAAATGCATTGGAGTCAAAAGCTCCTCACCCCCACCTACGACAGCAGCGTCTATGATTCCGTTCCTAATCATTTGGTAAGCGCTGTAGAGAGCCACCAATGAGGTTGCGCAAGCAGCGGAAACAGAGAAACTGGGGCCCATGAATCCATACTTGTTGCATATGAATCCGCCAGCTGAACAGTTTAGCCGACCGAGAAGGGTGGTGTCATCGACACCCATTCTTTTGTGCTTAATCTCTTCGGATACAAGAGCCTCTTGGTCAGGGGTAAGACTGAGCGCTCTCTTGATGTCGGATAATATTTTTTCAGAGCAACCTCTGATTATCATCTGCTCCAGTGTTGACGCAGCTTCCCCTGAATTTTGGGATATCAGGACACCAATGCGTTCTCTGGGGATGTCAGACGCAAGGATGTTTGATTCCAAAATCGCGTTTTTAGCTAACCACAGTGTGATTTTTGTAGCTTCCGCCATTGTTCTGAAATCCTGAGGTGGAATGCCCAATTCTTTTCTGGATACCTCAAGGTTCTGAAAAGCCCCATATCGGCAATAGGTTTTTTCAGAAGCCCTTGGTTTTGAGCTAAAAAAGGCCTCATGATCCCACTTTGTGGACGGAACTGGGGTTACACCGCTTTTTAGAGCCAAGCTGGCTTGTATTATTTCCAGAGGACTAGCGCCCAGTGAGTTGACAACACTCATTCCGGTTATTGCTATCCTTTCGAGTCCATTGGTCTCTATGTTGGAACCACGCGTGGTGGAAGTCTGGTGGCTGGAAAAGGAGAAGGAACTTTGTTTATTGGACAGTGGTTCGGAGTAGTCTGGTCTGAGGCTTACCCGCGCTGGCAAAACATCATTTGGCGCGCCAAATGCCAAATTCTCATGGATTTGGCGCAGAGAAAGCTGGACGTTGATTCCCCCCGCGCATGCGCCACTCATGAATTGGCCCTGCTTCATTATTTCTGATTCAGCCAACTTTTCGCCATCGGGCTTATTCATACCTTTAGCAGCAATGAAAAGACTTCCCGCGCTCAATGTCTCTATTTTCCTTCGAAAGGAACTTTCGTTCTCGGAACCGGTGGCAAAATCGCGTTCGAGTGAACAAATCGCTTCTATCTTTGGCGTCTTCAGGGAGCGCACACGTAGCCCAGCGCTTTCGCCGGTAACGATAGTAGAGCCGGGCTGAGCTTCAAGAATTCTCTTTTGGTAAATATGGCTTAGAGCCCCTGTTTCAATAATTTCTTTTGAAGCCAGATATACGGTCCCCATTTGGAGGCCGTCCGCTCCCATGATAGATCCAATGACCGATGTCAAACGGTTAAAAAAGCCACCTGCGAAAATTATCGTGGAATCTTTAAAGAGTTCCGGGCGACGGCTCTTAAGATCCAGAGCCGCCTGAACAAGAGTCACGGTACTATAGACACCTACATGGCCCCCCGATTCATGACCCTCAAGGACCACAAACTTTATACCGTTTTCGAGCGCCAATCTCAGCAGTTCCTCATTCGGCGCGATGTATATAGCCTCAATACCATCTGAAATGAGACCCCTGGCGTTAGATGGCTCTCCAGCGGCTATGACTACAAATCGAGGTTTTTTAGACTTTACCCATTCAATCTGCTCGTCACGGAATGGATTCTCGGACAGGGTGATTATGTTTACGGCATAGGGCCGATCGCCCAAGAGGTTTTCCAGTTCAGAGAATCTCGAGTTCAATGTTTTGGAGTCCATAAGCCCAAGCGCCAGAGTTGGTAACGCTCCTGACTCCAAAATGCCTGACGCAAATTCCATTGAATCAGTAATCCAGGACATGGCTCCCTGAATAAATGGATACTCTGTCCCCATCTTCTCAGCGGTTGGGCTCTTTACGAAAGCCTTGGCTCGTTCGGGGGCCGTGCTCAAACATTTTTCAATGTCTTCACTAAATTTCTCAATAGCCTGTTCAGTAAAAAAACCGTAGCGACGAACAAAAGATGCGGCGAATGTCGCTTCAGTTCCTAGAGGGATCAACTCATCTTTCCCAAACTTGCTTTTGAGGGGATGCGTCATATTTTTCAAAACATGCCTGATGAAAGAAATTCTCTGTTCATCTCTGATTTCGGCGCCACACAGGGATCCGGCGAAATCTTTCAAATCTTTTACGGACGTAGAATTGCCCTTATTGAAGACTCGGAGATAAACGTCTAAATTTGCCCCTATCAACTCAGTGTGATCCGGGCGAATGTTCTCAATGCGCTTCTTGAAATCTTCGTCCAGGTTGACCATGTCGGTCAGCCAATGGAGACTCTCAAACACTATGCCCTTAGCTCCACAGGCCAGAAACGCCGCCGCCGCCTCAGGAAAGGAGATCCCTCCCCATATGAAAATATTCGTGTGAGAGTTTGATTGCTTGACTAGCGAAGAAACAGTTGAAAACAAAGTGAGCAAAGTTTCTGGACCAGAGAAACCGGCTGCCTCATTTCCCTTTATCGCAATGCTCGTTATGTCTGGATGGTCTTTTATAATCTCCCGGATCGAGCTCAAGTCACTCAGAATTGGGACAATCTCGAAATCCGACGCTAGTTCTGTAATTTGTTCATATATTAAATTTTTGTCCTCCAAAGCGCCGACCGGCTCCATGTCCAGCCAAATTCTTCGGACATCTATTTCTCGCAACGTGGGTCCCAATTTTGGGTCTGAGAGTACATGAGGGGAAATTTTGAGATCCACTACATCTTGCGAAGCGTCCGCTACCAGTAACGAGGTCTGATGCACAGATGGATTTTCAGAGCCAAGATCAAAAGCCACTCGCACGTTCAGGTCTTTGGCTGTATTTATTAGTGAGGAGGAAATATTATTAGCTTGAAAAAGGAAAATTAATGAAGCGTGATCACATGTGACTGACATCTAACACCCTTATTTAGGAAAATTAATTCAAACTTATAGTATAAGCCATCATTCCCTTCATGTAATCAAAAAACTTGGGCTCAAGTCAATACCCGCTCGATTGCCTCTATGAGACAAAATCTGTTATTACAATATTTTATTCTACGGATTGGGATATGAAATCCCTTGATTTTACGGGATTGGCCTTGGTTTTTTGTTTGTAATGTCATACAGCAATAGTCTAAATTAATATGTTTGAATAAGCGTGTTCCTAGGGCGAAGCTCTGGAACCTGCGGAGGATACATGTCCGATTCCATGAATGTGCTTCTCACCGGCGGAACAGGATTCCTAGGGGAATATCTGTTGGCCGAATTGCTGGATCGCGGTCACAGCGTATGGGCCCACTACAGAAGTGAATCAAAAAAGCTGGATACTATCCGTTTCTTGGGGGGACTCGGGCTACCAAGAAGCGCTGGGTCCTTGAAATGGTTCAGGGGCGACATTCTCGAAGCTGACAATCAATGGGACCAGTGGCGCCAGGACTACAAGGGAATTGAAGACGTGGACACATTGTTGCACAGCGCCGCTTCTACACGACTACACATGGACGAGCATGGGGAACCTCTAAGGACGAACCTAGGATCAACGGTAACATTAAGAAAATTGATAGACCGAAAACCGCTGAAAGTTCACATAATTAGCACGGCTTACGTTTGCGGTCTGGTTCAGGGCGAACTGGTTAGGGAAGTCAACCATCCCAGAGGGGATTTCGTTAACGTTTACGAGGAGAGCAAGTGGGAAGCTGAACAAATATGGATGGACAACGCGACTATCTTGAGACCGTCCATCATCGTCGGCCACTCGGAAACAGGGCGTTGCACCTCATTTTCAGGATGGTACATCCTTTTTCAGGCGGCGCATCTTCTGGATAGATTAATGGGAGACGCCGAAGGGCTTGATCGATTAAATCTCAATATTGACATACCCGCAAACCCTGATGGAGTCAGCAATGTCATACCGGTAGATTACGTAGCTAAAGCTGCTGTAAGAATCATCGAGAACCCTGAAAATCATAACAAGATTTACCACCTCACTCACCCTAACCCACCTACACATGAATGGACTCTTGACCACGTCTGCAAAAGATTCGGAGTTGGGGGCCTTCGATTTGCAGGAGCTGGAACGCCATTCATTCAACCTAGAAACAGGATCGAGAGGATGGTGTGGCGGCAAATGCAGACAATTCTCTTGCACTTTGCGAATAACCCGGTGTTTGATCGCTCTAACATTGACATAGCCCTCAAAAATCTTTCTGTTCCTCCCATTAACTCTCAATACGTTGACAGGATTATCGATTACGCCGTTGAAAAGGATTGGGGGCATTCAGGGCAATAGACAGCGCCTTATATTGGTGTGATTGACCAAAATAAACGCTTCCTGCTATCATAAGATTTAACAGGCTAAGATATTTCTGCATTTAAGCGACTGAGAACCGCCCTTTTTTGCCAGTGCGGCCCTTTCCCGGCCTGGAGAAAATATTACTACTCAACAGAGGCTTTCCATGACGCCTGAAGTCGATTACAACGTATTCCGTGGCCTTAGTTACGGTTTGTATCTCGTCACATCAGCCGACGGGGCTCAGATCAACGGTCAGATAGTTAACACTGTTATACAGGTTACTTCTCAGCCACCGTGCGTGGCGGTAATTATCAACAGAATGAATTACACCCATGAGCTGATCATGAGCAGCGGTATTTTTGGCGTGTCGGTGCTAAAAGACTCCACCCCTTTTCCGTTCATTGGACTTTTTGGATTCAAATCAGGGCGTGACGTAAACAAATTTGAGAAAACCGAATACTTCATGGGCCCAAATGGATGTCCGCTCGTCACTGTGCATGTCTTGGGCGTAATGGAAGTCAAAGTCCAGAATCATTTGAATGTAGGCACACACACCGTTTTTATTGGTGAGGTAGCTTTTTCAAAATCTATAGATGAGGGTCGGCCTCTCACTTACGAATACTATCACGTCCATTTGAAGGGAAAAACATCGAAAAACGCCCCTACCTACAATCCTAAAACCTGATTGGGCAGTTTCGGCGAAAAGTCCGAATCCGCAATGGATATCCAAAGGTCGAGAGCGGTTTGAGGCAGAGACTACTTAAACGCATTCCTTTTACTACTTAAGCAGATTCAGTCTTACAGGCGCCTTTAGAATCGCGTAAGACCCGTTTTCTGACTCTTTTCGTTCAGCTATACCCACATAATCTTCTATTATACTGGCCACTTTCTTGGCGTCATCGGAAATCATTCTGACACACCCGTGAGATTGATTGCGCCCGATGCTTCTGGGGGCGTTAGTACCATGAAATCTGTAGCCATAATCCTCAAGTTTTACAACCCCCTCAATGCGATCCTCCGAGGGTGAAACGTCTTTTTTCCTTGTAGTTGGTGTTCTTTTCTTAAGAAGAGGAGCCATGGTTCCCCCATAGACTCTTTTACTGGGCGAATCCCCCGCCGCCCATGCGCGATTTGGGGGCGGAATCCACCACGGGTCCTGGTCATATATGTGCGTCACATAGTAAGTCCCAACCGGGGTAGGAAATTCTGGGGCCCCGAGCCCAATCTTGCACTCATAGAGTATTTGAGTGTCCGCGCCTCTCGTATGAGCAAGCAATTTAAAAACATGAGTTGAGTGACTTACCTGGATTTCCAGTCTCTGAATTCGATCTTCCTGAAAAGAAATGACTGGATTGGGGATACTACCCAATTTTTTTAGTATGGTTCCTGGTATTGGAGCCTCGTCGTTCTTTTGTCGCCCGGACCACGAGGCTGTTTTTTGGGGATGATTCCAATCTTCGGGTTTCAATTCAAAACGGGACCGCGGGTCCCCAGGAATCCTGATATCGAAAATTGACGCTCCCAAGACGTAAGCTTTGCCTTGTCCGGGCACATCTGAATTCACTGAATCAGATATATTCCTCGAAAACCGCTGGTCATTCCTATTGCCTGGCTCGGTTTTCTTTCTTTGGCGGGTTTCAGGCAATGAGTTGGCTGAATTCAGTTTCGTCTGTTGCTGATCAAAATTCTTCGCGTGCAAGAGTAAATTCTGACGCGACGATACGGAACGTGAAAGCGTGGAATCCATAATCAAATGATTCTGGGAAACTTGGGATTCCGCGGCAGCCTGGGAAAGAAAACAAAAGCTCACACCTAAAATCAGAGTTAATATTCTGACCATAAGAATCTCTCAAGACATCCTGTTATGATAAGGCAACTTGTTCACATTATTATCATTTCTTTCGATATAAATCAATAATATTTGACTTACAATCTGTCAATCAATATCACAGCGTAGATTGCCGGGCAGATTTACTCTCTTTCCTTAGTTTCACATAGGTGAACATAGACATCTTTGTCAGGATAGGTATTTATGACAACTACGTCAACCAATTCCAGTTGTTAAGTCAATATTATAAATCTGGAGTTTTTGCTAAATTGACGCATATATGAAAATCTTGACAGGGTCGTCAAGTAAGGTTAGGATTGTAATATTGATATTCCCCATACATACCGAACGGCGCTGGTTTACATTTACTGGGGCCGTTTACGGTGATAACTCCGCCCTGTCAGGCATTTGATCCGACTTTCAGTGAGTCGGAGATCATGGAAATTAACGAAAGGTGAAGTGACCGTGAAAGAGCTATTATCTGGAAATGAAGCAATAGCAAGAGGGGCCTACGAATACGGTGTTCGACTGGCCTCAGCCTATCCGGGAACACCTAGCACAGAGATACTGGAATATATAGGTGAAAGGTACCCGGAAATTGTCGCCGGATGGGCCCCAAACGAAAAGGTGGCGGTCGAAGTGGCGGCAGGCGCCTCCTATGGGGGTTCTAGAGCATTGGCTGCAATGAAACATGTAGGATTAAACGTGGCGGCGGACCCGTTTATGACCCTTTCTTACACCGGAGTCAACGGCGGATTTGTCATAATAGTTTGTGATGATCCAGCGATGCATTCTTCGCAAAATGAACAGGATACAAGAAATTACGCCAAATTTGGCAAAGTCCCATGTCTAGAGCCTTCGGACAGCCAGGAAGCCAAGGATTTGATAGGTGAAGCGCTAAAAATAAGTGAAGATTACGACACACCAGTAATATTCAGGAGTTCCACGCGCATATCCCATTCTATGTCGCTGGTTGAATTGAGAGACAGGACAGAAGGTCCGAGAGAGTTAGGCCTTAAGAAGGACCCTGTGAAGTATGTAATGCTACCCGCCATGGCTAGAAAGAAGCATCCATTTGTGGAAGACAGGCTCAAACGCTTAGCCTCTTTCGCTGAAACTTTTTCTCATAACAAAACTATATTGGCGGACGACTCGATAGGAATAATAACTTCTGGTGTAGCCTATCAGTATGCGAAAGAAGTCATGCCGAACGCGTCATTCCTGAAATTGGGCATGGTATGGCCCCTTCCGGAAAAGATGATTCGTGATTTCGCTGCAAAGGTCAAACGACTAGTAGTGATTGAAGAATTGGATCCCTTCATCGAGGAGGCCGTTCGTCTGATGGGAATCAACGTTGAGGGAAAAAGCCTCACTGGGCTGTGCGGGGAACTCTCGCCGGAACTGGTTGAAATGGCTCTCCTTGGAAAATCTTCAGCCAAGAGTATCGGATCCATCGATATGGAACTGCCTCTCAGACCACCGAACATGTGTCCGGGATGCCCTCATAGAGCTACTTTTACGGCTCTAAAGAAAAACAAGGTTTACGTAGCCGGCGATATCGGCTGTTACACTCTGGGAGCGCTGCCTCCTTTGGGCATGCTGGACAATTGCCTTTGCATGGGAGCAGGTATCGGTATCTCCTCAGGCCTGGCCAGAACACTTGGAGACGTCGCCAAGGGAAAAGCGGTGGCAGTAATAGGCGATTCCACGTTCTTCCACTCTGGAATGACTCCCCTTCTAGAACTGGCATATAACGGAGGCCAAGCTACGGTTGTAATAGTAGACAACAGAATTACCGCAATGACTGGAGCGCAACACCATCCCGGAACGGGGTTCACATTGAGGGAGGAGCCTACAATCGCGGTGGACATGGCGCAATTATGCGAGTCCTTCGGTTTGAAAAGAGTTAGAACCGTCAACCCTTACAAACTTAAAGAACTGGAAAAAATAGTAAAGGAAGAGTTGGAAGCGCCGGAACCGTCAGTGATTATTGCACGAGCGCCGTGCGCTCTCTTGAAAACAGGCCGCATACTCCCGGATAAACCGTTGAGAATCAAAAAGGATGTCTGCACCGGCTGCAAGACATGTATAAACACAGGCTGCCCGGCTCTTGAGTTCGTCAGGATCGATACGCCGGAACCCGGGAAGAAGCGGAAGGGCTACTCCAAGATAAACGCCGCGTTATGCGTCGGATGCGGCACATGCCTTGAGGTTTGCAAGTTTGATGCTATTGAGGAGGCGTCATGAGCCAGGACCGTGTATACAATGTATTGATTGTCGGCGTTGGTGGACAGGGTATAATTCTAGCAAGTGACGTACTTGGTCGTGTAGCCGCGAGACACGGCTATGACGTGAAAAAGAACGAAATTCACGGGATGGCACAGAGAGGCGGCTCTGTTTCAAGTCACGTTCGTTTTGGAAAGATTGTGAATTCCCCTATAATTAAAATGGGGGAAGCTGATGTCCTCCTTTCCTTTGAACAGATTGAGACTCTTCGATATTTCCCGTTCCTGTCTGAAAAAGGGCAAGTCGTTGTGAACGATCAAAAGATTTTGCCTCCCGCGGTTTTTACAGGCCAGCAGGAGTACCCGAACGACGTTCTGGAAAAAATTAAGCAAAAAGCTCCCAGCACCATAATTGTCGATGGGCCGGAAGTTGCCAAGAAGATAGGAAACCCAAAGGTGTTAAACGTGATATTTCTCGGTGTACTGTCAAAATTCCTGGACATCCCGGCTGAAGTTTACGAACAGACTCTTAGAGAATCTCTTAAACCAAAGCTCGTAGAAATTAATATAAAGGCTTTTAACGAAGGCCGCGCAATGGCCTAATTCCGGAGTTGTCCTCGGATCAGTCAGATCATCCCCAAGTAGTCTCTGGTAGAGACTCACTTCCCCCGAACTCCCGCAGTTTCCCAAGGACTGCGGGAACCCCTATTGCAAGCAATCTTTTTGACTTAATTAAACTATTTTATTATAATACATTTTCAACTTATTAATATTTATTTGATTTTACCATAAGGTATAAATGAGCTTAGGTGCAGTTGAGTTGTTCGTTTTCGGATTTTTTCTCGGCTCACTTTGCGTTTACTTGATAGTAAACGCTAGAGCTTCACTTAGGATCCAACGGTCAGTCGCTTCTGGCGCAGGCGAACACGCCGCTCTTCTAGAACGCCTCCAGCTTCGCGAGTCGCAGGTTCAGGAATTTAAGACCGAGACTGAAAATTGCCGCGAAATCATATCCAAACTTAGGCTCCAGAATGCTGGGCTTCAAAACCACGTGGCCTCCCTCACAACTGAGATAAGGGCCGAGAAGAAATATTCGGATGAGAAACTCAGTATGTTCGAGATTGCTCAATCGAAAATGATTGACGTGTTCAGGTCAGTTTCGTCCGAGGCATTGAACCGCAATAATCAGAGTTTCCTTGACCTTGCCAAAAGTGAATTGGAGAGGAGCCGACTCAAGGCTAAGAGTGACATTGAAAACGAAAAGTTTGAAATTCAGTCTTTGATATCACCTTTGAAAAATTCTCTCCAGAAAGTGGATGCGCAACTCCAAGATCTTGAAAAACAACGAATAGAAGCCTACTCCAGCGTCAGCGAACAGGTTGGGGCCCTGGCCAGAGCACAGGAACAGTTGAGATCCGAGACATCAAATCTCGCCCATGCTCTGAAAACCCCCATAGTTAGAGGGCACTGGGGAGAGATGCAGTTGCGCCGGGTAGTGGAATTGTCGGGAATGCTTAATCATTGTGATTTTGAGGAACAACCATCCGTTTCCACAGAATTTGGACGTCTGCGTCCGGACATGATCATAAAGTTACCTGGACGAAAAACCGTGGTCGTCGACGCTAAGGCCCCCATGGACGGTTATTTGAAAGCTGTTTCGTCTGGAACTGAAAAGGATCGATTGCTACATTTAAAGAGTCACGCTCGCCAGATCAGGGATCACATTGGCAAATTGGCTTCCAAGTCCTACTGGGAACAATTCGATAACGCCCCGGAATTTGTAGTCATGTTCCTGCCTGGAGAAATCTACTTCAGCGCAGCGCTCGAAAATGATCCAGGCTTAATCGAAGTGGGCCTGACCCAACGCGTTATCCTTGCGTCTCCAACCACAATTATCGCCTTGCTTCGGGCAGTCGCATATGGATGGCGGCAGGAGAAAATTGCCGAGAGCGCTCTTCAGATAAGCGATCTGGGAAAAGAAGTTTATGAACGTATTCGTATATGGATTGAACACATCGAAAAAATCGGCAAAGGCCTGGAAAGCGCTGTCACAGCCTATAACAGATCAGTGGTGTCTCTCGAGTCTAGAGTTCTTCCGTCTGTACGAAAGTTTAACGATCTCGGCACGGGCGGTCACGGCAACATTGTTGGTCTGCGCCCTGTCGACAAAGCCGTCAAGGTTTCAGAAGATCGCCAATCAGCAAAGTCTGCATTAGCATGATGAGCGCTAGCCTCAAGTTTTTGGAAATAGAGGGCTGTTCGCAAGAACTTTATTCCATCCGGCTCGTTGGCTTTTCGTCGTTTCTGGCGTAATGTCCTCAGTATGTTCAGGTAAGCGAATAAACATTGAAGAGGAGGCTATATTGAGCGACGAAGTGTGGAATCCCCAGAAAGTAAGACAGGAAGTTTATGACGCGAGGACAAAGCTGTTTGTGGTAGCTAAGGTATTGGAGACCGGTAGCGTCAATATGAAAGAGCAACCAGAGTGGGCTATGGTTGTCATGCCTCTTCTAAAAGATATTCTGACGTATGTTGGTAAGATCCAGGAATCTCTAGAGGAAAAACCCGCTTAAAACTGGCGTTTGACATTGGCGGAACACCTTGGCCTATGGAAATTCCGGGAAAACTAAAGGGCAAGATGATCTAATTTTTCAGGTCGATTAAATCCAGGGGCTGTTTAAGAGGTAGGACCATTGTGAACAAAGCCCCTTTTCCAACGTCACTTGTGGCAAAGATGTGACCCCCGTGGTCATTGATTATCTTACGGGTAGTGGCCAACCCCAACCCGGCTCCAGAGTTCATTTTGGTTGTAAAAAAAGGTGTAAACAGTTTTCCCATATTTTCTGAGCATATACCAATTCCAGTATCCTTAATTTTGACCATGATCTCCCTATTCTTTCGCTCACAGGCTATGTGCAAATCGCCTCCATCAGGCATGGCCTCTACGGAATTTTTGATTAAATTTACCAAAACTTCAAACATTTCATGCTTTTTACCCGCCAAAAAACATCCATCTTTTAAGTTTAAGAGCATGTTGATATAAATCCCTTCCCTCTCTGGGTTATTTTTCCAAAAAGGTTTTGTTATTTCAACAGCTTGCTTGATTATCTCAGAAACGTCCAGAATTTCAGTTGGTCGATCTCTTTGACTGGAAATGCCAGCAAATTCCTGAAGCCTTTTAACGGTTTCGGCTCCAAATTTGCACCCGTTGATTATACGTCTCATCACGACTTCAATATTTTGAAGATTACCTCTTCTAGTCTCTTGGAGGGCCAGTTCGGAACCCGCCATCACCACCTGAAGCAAGTTATTGAAGTTATGAGCTACACCAGCGGCTAATCCAGCTACTGCCTTGAAACGCTCCGATTGGAGAAAAGCTTCCTCTGATTTCTTCTGTTCCGTTATGTCACGTGAAAAAACGGCTATTTGCACAACTTCAGCGCTTGAGTCGAATATGGGGTAAAAACTCTGGTCGAAGTATTTTCCAGCTCTTGTATCTTCAAATCTTATCGCCTTCTTTTCAGAGATTACCTGCCCAAACTTTGCTCTCCGCCGCTGAGCTGACTTGGCGTCAATCAGGTCAAAGCAATTTTTTCCTATCAGGTCATCGACCTGTACGTTGAAACTCGCTGCCATAGTCTTGTTGGCTCTAAGAATTCGTCCTTCGGTATCCACCAGAAATGCGGTGTCGGAGGAAGCGTTGAGTATAGCTTCCATCATTTCCTTACTTTTTCTGAGTTCATCCTCAGATTTTCTTCTCTCAGTTATGTCCTCAACAATTCCGATTCCCCCCTGAAAAACCCCATCTATTAGGACAGGACTCATTACGCACTTAACCGGTGTAATCTTCTCCGCGGTTACCGAAGCGTATGCGCCCTCATAATATCCGATTGAACCGGACAAAGCCTTCCTGATGGAATCCAGCATTCCCTGATCCTTCAGCAAATTCAACATATCCAGGCCAACCAGCTTCTCTCTCGATGACCCAATGATCTCAATAAATTTTTCATTGCAGGTTGTGATTACGCCGTTTCTGTCAAATCTAAAAATTCCTACCGGTGAATATTCAAATATTGATCTGAATTCTTGTTCCGATTCTTCAAGCGCTTTCAGAGCAGCCTTTCTTTTCGTGATATCTCTGGCGATAGCCTGAAATCCCATTATCCTGGATTGTTCAGTTGTCAACTGAACAATCTGCCCGAGCCATATAACCTGTCCACTCTTTGACACTATCGGATATTCTTTGTATGTGTCGGAAATCCTTTTTGTAAGCTGGTTGAAATAAAATTCCTCAATTTCGTCCTTGTAGATGGGGTGTATAAAATCGACGTATCGACGTCCAAGTATTTCTTCCCGTGAATAGCCTGTGATACGTAGAGCTACCTGGTTGATCAAAGTAAAACACCCATTTACGTCACATGAAAAAATGATGTCATTGGCGCCCTCTACAAGACCTCTGTATCGTCTCTCACTTTGTATCAGGGCTTCTTCAAGGGTTTTACGATCGGCTATTTCCCTTTCCAGGCTTTTCTTTGTTTCCATAAGTGAGGCGGTGCGTTCCAAAACCCGTGCCTCGAGAGTGCCTTGAGCCTGTCTGAGCCTGTCTGCGTAAATTGAACGCGAAATTTCTACCGCCGCCAGGTTCCCTATCAGAGTAACGGTTGCAAGATCATCTTCAGTAAATTTGGTGTAGCTTCTATTGAAAACGTAAAGGACTCCAAGATCTACCCCCCGACTCCTCAAAGGAACAGCGATCCCCGAAATGAGGCCTTCAGCGCGGACTTTTTCGAGCACCGGACTAGTGACCATTTCTTTAAAATAGTCATAGACAATAACCCCAACCTTTTCCGCTGAGACTTTGCCACCCATTCCTAAACCTATGGGAAAACGCATCGTTCTGAAATGATCCGTCTGAATCCCTGAGAACGCCCTCATGTACAAATCACGAGACTGATCATCGACCAACGCGATAAATGATGTGTCCGTCTGCAGAATTTGCCTGGCCTTTTGCGCTATGAGATCCAGGTTCTCGTCAATCGATCTTCCCTTCGGGATTGAGAGCGCAAGATCGTATAAAATTCTGAAAATGCGTAACTGCCTGTCGGCATCTTTAATTTTGTTTTCATCGTATGGACAGGGTTGTGAAGAAAATGACGGCAAATTATCAGCGCTCCCTGTCTCGAGATTGATCGGATTTTCGGTTTTGGTTGATGAACCAATGCCCATGGTTGGTTCCTCTTAATGAGGCGGTATTATTTATTGGAGACCACGAAGGTGTTTAGAGTCCCTGACCTAGTCTGGTCAGGGACATTCGGAGCCGGGAAGGGGAAAGAGACAGTGTTGAAGGGATCAATAGAAGGTTTTATTGAACTCTACCCCATTGAAATTTCTTTGAGCTGTTGTCCAATGAGTTTGACGAGCCTTGGTCTGGACTTTGAGCAGATACTTGGGCGGTTCCTTGACCCGAGCTAGTTCGGCCCGGTTCAGCCCCTACCATTGAGGGCCTGCCCTCTATGCCCCACTTGAATGACTGCCTCGATTGCGATGTTTGTTCTTTAACATCTGGGGGTTCTTTGCCCCACTTTAAGCCTGAAGTAGGCGGGGGTGGGGGAGTAGACCCCGCTTTGGTTTCCTGTCTTACAATATTGGGGCGACTTTGCTGCGCTCTTGTCTGATTAGCATTGGCGCCTCCTAGCGGTCTAGCCTGACGCACAACGGGATTGGCTCCGGAGGAAGCAGTCCCTCTGTTGAGCGATTGCGGTTCCTGCGACTGAGCAGCTACACCGCCGGATTCCTGAACCCCAGAATCCCTGCCATCCCAATAGATCTCATTATTGTAAAGAGTTCCTTCTTCAGAGCCTCTGGATGCTGGAATCGCAGTGGGTCTCTGGTTGGTTTGCGCTCGTTGTCGAGACGGAGTAACAACCCTCGTGGTTTCTCTAACTTCAGGAGCGCCGCCTCTCCCTACCGGTGGGGTCAACCTGGTTCTCAAAGTAGGCTGATTGGATTGAGGGGTAGATGAAGGTAAGCTGTATGACCCAGCGCCTAAAGGGGAGTTGTCGTATCGACCATATCCCTGAACGCCGGGGTATTGATCATATCCATACGGGGCCCGGTATCCCTGAGGACCCGACTGTTCCGCATACCCATACGGTGATGAACCATAACCGGATGAATTGTTCTGCCCATAATCTGGATACGATTGAGCATAACCTGACGACCCATAGGAGCTGTAGTCCTGGCCCTGATATGGTTGATAACCGCCGTAATAATCCTGACCTACTGCGATCCCAGCCAGAAAAAGGCAGAGAAACGCGGCAAGACCGACTCGAAATATAATTTTCATGAACACACTCCTTTAGCCTCAAGCATATCACCATTGACCTCACGAAGGAACAATGGACGGCGCTCAATATTTACGATCTGATTTTCATTAGTAATTTTAAATAATTTTACCATATTAATCAACTCAAATTTCAATCTATGTTCACCCTGTTTCCTTTGAAAACACTTTCCCGTTTCAGACGGTATTGACCCGAACTTTTTCCAAGTCTATCCTAGGCCCCATGAAAATAGCCCACCTCTCTGATTTGCATTTCGGAACATCAATATCTTCCGAAAAACTGAAGGCGCTCTACTCCGATCTGCTGATCCAACAGCCCGACCTGATCGTCGTGTCTGGAGACGTCACAGACAGAGGCCATACGAGACAGTTCAGGCAGGCAAAAGATTTTCTTGATTCAACACGCTGCGCATACTTGACTGTTCCTGGAAACCGGGAATCCCCAGTCTTTGCGCCTTGGGAATTTCTCGTTCCTTCCTTTTCAATGAGACGCTACAGATCCTTTTTTGGTTCAAGCGACAAGGTGTTTTTCAAATCCGAAGAACACCAGGCCGTTTTCTTTGGACTAAATTCGGTGAGCCAATTTCCGTCATGGCCAGGATCTATTTCCAGAAAGAGCAGATATTGGTTCAAAGAACAGGTTGAAAAATATGTGTCATATATCAAGGTCCTTTTCTTGCATCATCCCGTGCTTCCTGTCCTACGCGCGTCATCTTTTTGGGCCCACCAACTGTCCGATGCTGGAGCAATTCTTACCATATGCGCGCAATTTAAAGTGAAATTGATATTGCAGGGTCATAAGCACAGGTCTTCAGTAGTCGAACTTCGAATTCCCGATAATAATAGCTCCATCATAGTATCTTCTTGCGGGTCTCCTTTGTTGGAACACTGGGACAGCGTATATCACGTCATCAGAATCAAAAAAAGAGTAATTGAAATTGAACCACGAGAATTTGTCGAGAGAAAATTCTCGACCAAAACAATCTATGAATTTGAAAAATTCTGATCGGACGTAATCAACAAGCCCTGATTGTTTCTTTTTTCACTTCCGCGTCGGATCTCCTCACATACAAAGGAGCAAGCTGATGAATGTCATCTGAAAGACCAAGATTTAAACGCTTTTCAGCAAGAATGCCGCAAGCGTAAGGAGAAGGTCCAAGCACCGGTTTTAGGAAAACCTCCCCTTTCTCCAAAATATCCTCGATAAGCTCCGGAACCCCACAAATAAACACCCCAGTTGTTTCGAATCGCGCTATAAATTCCGCCAATTCACTTTTGTTTACTAGTCTTGGGGATTGAATAGTCTCTATGCCATCGGGACTCTTTCTAAAAAAACCCGAGTAAACCTGTCCTCTACCAGCCTCTATAACAGGGACTCCTAAATCTCCAATTTCCAAAGCCTGCCACGCCAGGATCTCCAAAGTTGAAACACCGCAAATTTTTAGGCCCAAGGCAAGAGAAAGACCTTTGAATACAGACATTCCCACCCGTATTCCCGAGAAAGATCCGGGTCCTACCGCTATGGCGAGCCCATTGAGGCTGCTTGGTTCAAGATTCGCAATCGTGAGAACTTCCTGGATTGCTCCTGAGATGTTTTCAAGATGTTCCTTGCCAGGTTTCAGGACCAGTTCTTGGATCAGCTTTTCTTCTCTTGTGAGAGCTATACCGAGTTCAGGGGTAGTGGTGTGCGCAGCAAGAATCAGCAATTGAAATCCCTCGAAAGACAATTTTCAAAGACCAACCAGGGTTTACTAAGCCAAGATTAACTGGTCAGAGACCTAAGGAGACAGTGCCCAGCCTTTTGTGACAATCCTGTATATGTCATTGAAAAAGACTAAACCAATCAGGAACACTATGATCAAAAGACCTAACTGAACAGCGACTTCCCTGATTTTACCGGTGACTGGCTTTCTTATTACCGCCTCGATGAGGAAAAACAAAAGATGCCCGCCATCCAGGACTGGTATAGGAAGCAAATTGATAATCGCCAGGTTAATGCTAATGTAGCTCATAAGAAATATGAAGCTGAAAACTCCAGCTTTCAGGCTTTCGCCGGAAGCCTGGGCAATCGTTATAGGACCACTCAATGCCTTGACGCCTATTTCCCCACGAACCAGCTTAACAACAGTCATGACCACAAGTTTTGTCAAATATCCTGAAAAACGGACACCTTCACCAATCGAGGCCACAAAGCCCAGTTCAATCTTTTTTCCGGATGGAGCAATGCCTATTCTTCCCTTAAGTTCGCCAAAGACATCTTTTTGATCAGTTAGTGTCGGGGTGACGGTAATCTCTTTAACGCTACCGTCTCGCTCAACTGTGAAGACGAGGCGTTTGCCAGCGGCGTCTTCTATCGTATTCCTCACGTCATCCCATCGCCACACGGGCCTGCCGTCTATGGCTTTGACTAAATCACCGGGTTGAAAGCCGGCTTCAATAGCGGGACTACCAGGAAGAGCTTTGCCGACTTCCGGGGCGAGCACAGGAAAACCTGCGACAAATCCGGAACACAGGAGAATCACAGCAAAGACAAAATTGAAAACCGGGCCTGCGGCCACAATCGCCATTCTTGCCCAAACGGGTTTGCCGGTGAATGTCCTGTGCTGTTCCTCAGGGGCGATCTCTTCCTCAGAATCGGGTTCTTCACCGAACAGTTTCACATATCCGCCCAGTGGTATCCAACTAAGCATATACTCAGTCTCACCCCATTTTCTTTTAATCATTACAGGTGAAAATCCGAGCGAAAATTTAAGCACTTTGACCCCTAGGGCTTTTGCCACAATGAAGTGCCCAAATTCATGAACAAAAATTAAGACGCCTAATAGGACGATAAAACCAAGAATATATTCCAAACTATGGCCCTCCCGGGAAAGAACCCTCGAATCTTTAAGGATCCGGCAGGATTCCTCTTTTCAATTAACATGTTTAAATATAAAATCTCGTTCCTATAAAACAAGTCATTTCTTCATTATAAGAGATCGTATTGAAAACTGGAATACTTGGCGGAACATTCAACCCCCCACATATCGGACACCTGCGGCTAGCTCAAGAAGCTTCAGAAAGGTTCAATCTCGAGAAGGTCATTTTTGTGCCCTGTCACCAGCCGCCTCACAAGAATCGGACAGAAATATCTCTGGCTCAACATAGATTTAACATGACAAGTCTTGCTTGCTCTGACAACCCGATCTTTGAAGTGTCGGACATGGAATTGAGGTTTCCCACCCCATCTTACACTGTCAACACGTTGAATTATTTTAAATCCCAAACGGATCATCTTGTCTATTTCATAATGGGATCCGACTCCCTGAGTGAGATACGAACATGGAAAGATTACGAAAGACTCTTTACTCTAGCCAACTTTATTATAGTAAATCGACCAGGAATGACCTTCCAGAGAGCTTGGGAAAACCTTCCAGAAGCATTGAAGAAAGAGTTCTCCTGTCATCATGATAAGTTTATTCACACAAGTGGAACATCAATATCACGTTCCGACATCAAAGGTCTCAATGTTTCTTCTACGGAAATAAGAAGGTTACTCAAGCGTTCGTCGAGTGCAAAATACCTCACCCCCGACAAAGTTTTAGAATATATTAAATCACATAACTTATACTCCTAAGAGACAAGAGAAATGGACGTATGAATAAATCAGCCAAGCGACTAACAATTCAAGATTCCAAAGAAAAAGCGGAAAAACTTCTAAGAGCCGCTCTTTCAAAAAAAGCGATAAACCCGGTGCTTATGAGACTGAGCCGACTAACCCCGATTACGGATTATTTTCTTATTGTCTCCGGAAAATCCGCCAGACACGTAAAATCGATAGCTGAAGGAATTCTTGAAGTCGCCTCAGCCACTAACATCCGAGCATATTCAACTGAAGGTTTGTCTCAAGGGAACTGGGTCTTGCTCGATTATGGTGAAGTTATAGTTCATGTTTTCCAAGTTGCTTCGAGAGAGTTCTACGATTTGGAAGGACTGTGGTCTGACGCTCCCCGTGAAACTTTCGCTCCTGACATAGTTAAAGAAATTGAAGCATCCGCAGACATCGAGGATGAAGATGACTTCAATCTTTTTTGAAGAGAGCCTCCAGTTTACGTTTGGCATCCGCTGCTTTTCCCCTCGCGTTTGCTGAACTTTTTCTTTCTGATAGATTGAAGTAATCACAAAAATTTCTTCGATCCTTTACCGAGACTTTTTCCGATTGAGGTTCCTTGCACTGGTTAGAGGCGGTTTGATCATATTCAGAACAATTTAAACAACATAAGATGTCCGAACCGCAAACAACACATGTGTCGTTCCGGAATACCTTTTCGGCAAACTCGAGTGGCTCTCCACAATGGTGACAAAAACCTCTTTTCATATCGTTCCTCTTGCGTTAAGAGTTTGACATAATGACACTATACACTTGGCCGTGGTTCACATCTATCTCTTGCGGAAAAATTACTCAAGGAGAAAACAACTATGGGAGTACAGTTTTTGGCGCGTCTTCCCAAGGGTCTGGATTTGCTGGACGCCATCACCGATGAGTTTCGATCCAGATCAATTCGCAGTGGATCTTTCAATCTGATTGGAGCTTTAACAAAGGCTGTTATAGGATTCTACAATCCGGATGAACAAAAGTATAGCTTTAAAGAATATAATCAAGACTTGGAAATTGTTTCCTGCATCGGCAATATATCTGAAAAGGATGGAGAAGTATTCGCTCATGCCCACATTCTAGTTGCAGATCAACAATTTCAGTGTTTTGGGGGCCATCTCGGGCCAGGCTCAATAATTTTCGCGTCCGAACTCTGCGGAATCGAGATACCTGGACACATAATGAGAAGAGAATATGACCAGGCCACAGGCCTGATGCTATGGGCAAAGTCTTGAAAAGAAGCGAACGCATTCTTCCGTCCAGATGCGCCAGGTCCAACTCCGACAAAACTTTGATTGAAAAAATAGGCGCGGTGAAAGCGCCATGAGGATGAATGACATCATCCTTCTGGTTGTAATTTTCGCTTCGGCTGCGGGCGCCATATTTCAACCGGAATTGTGTTCCCCACTACAGCCTTATCCCTTGTATTTCATGATGTTGCTAATGTTTCTCAGTTTCTTGAGAATCAACTTTGAGTCGCTTCTGGATACATCCCTGGGATCCATCAAGACGCTGTGTATCCTTGTACTGTTCAAGTTGGCCGTTCTGCCTGCTGTTTTATATTGGGTAGCTTTGCTGGTAATTCCGGAGTTCGCCATTCCTGTGTTGTTGTTATCTGGAATTTCAACAGGAGTTGTGGCTCCTTTTATAGCCAACCTCTTGGATACGGAGTTGGCGCCTGTGTTGAGAATGGTCATCATCACTTCATTGCTGGCTCCTTTCACTTTGCCAGTCCTCCTGAAAGCGCTCGCTGGGCAGGAAGTGAATATTCCTTTGGAATTGATGATCAAGTTGCTGGCCGCTGTTATATTTGTACCCATGTTGGCCGTAATTGTGGCTCGACGATTTTTTATGGGGGTTTTGGAAAAAATACTTCCGTTTCACTTTCCTATTTCGCTATTAATATTCGCTATTATCAATCTGGGAGTGTTCTCCAAATACTCTTATTTCTTCTTTCAGAGCCCCAGTGTTCTCCTGTTGAGCCTGGGAGTGGCTTACGGTCTTTCCGTAATATATTACCTGACCGGGTTCTTGCTTGTTCCTAAAGAGAGTTCAGCCAATCGCATAGGCGCTGGAGTAAGTTTTGCAATCATGAACAATGTGCTGGTTATTGTCTTCTCGTCACATTTCTTCGGACCCTTGGCGCCGACTTTAGCAGCGATGTACATGTTTCCCTTCTTCTCCATGGTAGTTCCAATCAAGATTCTGGTTTCGAGATCCCAATGGCTTTCCCCAAATTTATAGACTTGAATCGTAGAACGCCCTTGCTGACAATGGCTTTTTTGCTTTTGACCTCATGGAGTTTGAACTCCTGCTCTTTAGGCAATTCCAATTCAACTCTGAAAATTGGCCGGATACTCATGGGAACCCTCGTTGAGGTCACGGTGGTAGGCCCTTCTGACTTACTTCAACAGGCGGCTAATTCCGCTCTTGATGAAATCAAGCGAATTGAGGATCTAACATCTTTTCATAAACAGTCTCAACTCAATGAGATAAACGAGAAATCGGGATTAGAGCCTGTGAAGGTGGATCCGGAACTCATGGCCCTTATTCAAAGAAGTCTCGAGATATCAAAAGTTACACACGGGGCCTTTGACCCGACTATTGGAGTTATATCAAGACTCTGGAACTTTAGTGGCCCTGAAGGACCCAGGCTACCAAGCCCCAAAGAAATAAATCAGGCGTTAAATAAAGTGGGCTGGAAAAAGGTCCAAATATTTCCTGAGAGGTCTGAAATATATCTTCCAGAACAAGGAATGGCATTGGATCTCGGAGGAATAGCAAAGGGCTACGCACTGAATCAGGCCGAACAAATCATAAAATCAACGGGAATCAAATCAGCTCTAATAAACGCCGGAGGCGATATTACGGCTTTTGGAGGCAAAGGACCTGGTGTCCCATGGAAGATTGGTATCCAGGACCCAAGAGACCCGTCAGCAATCGCAGCGACAGTCGATATCGAATCAGGATCAGTCTTTACATCGGGGGATTATGAAAGATACTTCGAAAAGGACGGCATGCGGTATCACCACATTTTGGACCCCAAGACAGGGTTTCCCTCATCCGAAGTGGAGTCTGTCTCCGTGGTAGCGCCTGATGGAGTGCGGGCTGAAGGCCTGTCCGCAGGAATATTTGTTCTTGGCCCAAAGCAGGGAAGCTCTTTACTTGATAAAATGAATAATATTTCGTGTCTAATAGTTGATTCTAATGGCAGATTAATCGTATTCCCCGAGGGATCTCGTGTTTTTAAGCTAAGAGATCAGTAATGACTAATGGCGCTAGCCTTATTCTTCTGAGATTTAATAAACCATATAATTCAAGGAGTTATATATAACTGAATTTTTAGCTTGATCAAAACAGTTTTAAAGGTTAAAATAAGTTAACTCTTTGAATGCGTAACAATATGAAGCAATTTATAAAATATTTATTAATCACTTTGATATTGTTTAGTATGTTATGGCTCGGTGGGTGTGTGAGTTGTCTGCCTCAATACTTAGCTCCGCCGAATGGCCCAGTGTCCGCGTGTTACCCAATGGGACATGACCCATACGTGCCTATGGATCATAATCCTTCGCCACTAAATCCATTCGATTTTCTTGGCTCAATAGCTACGCCGTTCTTGTACGGTCCTCCTAGATAAATACATCTCAGACCGATACTCCAATCACAGCTTGGCTTTTTTAATTTTGAAGGGACAAATCTAGGAACCCATTATCTGGCTGGAGTCTTTGCAACCAGCATCGGGGCATCCTTATAAGTATGGTAAAGCTGGACGTATCTCTTTTTTATCTTGTTTCTGACAGACATCACCGTTCGTGCGTACCCTCTGGCCGCCGCTGGATGATCGCTATTGTATGCGCTTAACGCTTGTCCCAAATCTCTGTATAGGCTCAGATAATACTTTAGAACTTGCACGCCGCAATCTGCGTTGGTTTCCAGATTCAACAGATCCTTATATCTAATGCCGAACTTTGAGGCCCAGGACGGGGCGTGTATCTGGAACATTCCTCTGCAATTTTGGTAGTTTATAATGTTGTTGCGAAATCCGCTTTCAACGTAAACCATCGCCATGTATAGCCACATGTCTCCACAGGTGACTTTTCCAAAGTGGCGATTTCCAGCTCCAGCAATAGCAGTAGCTATATCTCTCGACTGTTTCAGAGGGATTTTCCCCTCAGTCATCTCATTGATAATCACGGAGCAAATTGAAATTCCGTTGGTCTGAATTTTTACTTCGGCTCTAAGCGCTAATGGGAATAGAACCAACAAAAGCGTTCCGATTACGGGAACGACAACTCTTGCCATAAAACACCCTCCGTGTTGGCGCTTACCTCGGACTTATCGAACAATCCGATAGTTAAGCGCCTATCCCCTCAAACCCCTCTTGACTGAAATTTCTACTGCTTGGGCATCACCGGTTTTTGAGGGGCCGGAATCTCTACCCGCTTGTTTACGACTTTTGGCTTGTCAATCTTTTGTTCAACGTAATCAAACGGATAGTTCAAAGGCTTCAAAGCTACGTCAGTACACATCTTGACAGCGTCCAAACATGGGTTAAACAAGCTGAAAGTGGATTTGAGGCAACGGTTAATAATTCCTTCGGTCCTCTGGTTTCCTTTTCTATCTTGGGGCATTATGCCGCATATGCTGCACACTTCTGCCACACAAGGAGGACATATGCTGTTGAGCACCTTTGCTCCCCCGTCGTAAACTGTTGTGGCCATGTTTGATGCCGCCGATGTTGAACTGTCCTTGGCCAAGACAATGGCCGGGCATGAAAGAACAACGATGAGCGTTAGGCAAACGCCCATTTTCAAGATTCTATCCATCCCAGAACCTCCAAAATGTAATAAGCCGTTTAATTATTTCATATTTTGTAAGATTATGTCAATCAGATTCAACATAAGAATTATAAATTCGGCAATATTAAGTTGTTATGGCCCATATATTGTTATAGTTTAAGAGGCGCCTCGATATAAATTCAGACTCATAAACAAGCCGACTTTCGCATTGGAATATTTGATTCGTTAGACTGAAAATATGAGAATAACTTACGGAGATTTTGAGTCGATCTTTGTCGATAATTTATCGTTGTGTTAATATTGCCAGGTCAGGGACTTGGTCTTCGATTCTTGTATATTTGCTGAAAAGGAATCCGCATTGGGTAAATCTGCCGAGATCTTAACAGTTGGTATTGAGGAAGAAATTCAAAAATCATATCTAGATTACGCTATGAGCGTAATTGTGGGCCGCGCGTTACCTGATTTGCGCGATGGTTTGAAACCTGTTCACCGAAGGATCCTGTACGCCATGCACAGAGCTGGAAATATCTGGAACCGTTCGTACAGGAAAGCGGCGCGGGCTGTTGGTGACGTGATAGGCCAATATCACCCACATGGTGACACGGCCGTATATGATTCGATCGTCAGAATGGCCCAGCCTTTTTCAATGCGATACCCGCTTATTGATGGACAGGGGAATTTTGGTAGTGTGGATGGGGATGCGCCGGCGGCCATGCGTTATACTGAAGTTAGGATGGCGAAAGTCTGTCAGGCTCTTCTTGAAGATCTGGACAAGGATACGGTTAATTTCATACCCAATTACGATAACACTCAGCAGGAACCTGTTGTCCTTCCTGCCCGATTTCCCGCTTTGTTGATCAACGGTTCCCAGGGTATAGCTGTCGGAATGGCTACCAATATACCACCTCACAACTTGAGAGAAACAATAGACGCCACAATTTACCTCATCCAGAATCCAGAAGCGTCTATCCGAGAATTGATGAGGTGGATGCCCGGCCCTGATTTTCCTACGTACGGATTCATAATTGGCAATAAGGGAATAATTGACGCCTATCACACCGGGAGGGGCTCCGTAAGGATGCGGGCCAGAACTCAGATTGAAGACGCCGGTAAAGGTTACCAGAGAATAGTGGTCACTGAGATTCCCTACACAGTGAACAAGGCAAGAATGGTCGAAAACGTTGCAGACCTGGTCAAGGACAAGAAAATCCCGGGTATTAGGGATATTCGGGACGAATCAGACCGCCATGGGATGAGAGTTGTTTTTGAATTAAAAAGGGATGAGAACCCGGAATTGGTTCTAAACCAGCTATTCAAACATACGCAGCTACAGACCAATTTTGGAATACAGCTTCTTTGCGTGGACAACCGTCGTCCTCGCACCATGAATCTTAAGGAAATTCTTAGTGGTTTCGTTGATTTTCGCCGCGAGGTCGTAATCAGGAGAACCAGATTCGAGTTGGCCAGGGCAAGAGAACGAGCGCATATTCTTGAAGGGCTCAAAATAGCGCTCGACAACCTCGACGCTGTAATAAGAACAATCAGAGAATCTCCAGATCCTCAAACTGCTCGAGACGCTCTCATAGTTAATTTCGAGTTGACCCAAATTCAGGCGCAAGCGATCCTCGATATGAGGCTCCAAAGGCTGACGGGGCTCGAACGCGACAAGATTTTGCAGGAACTTCGGGATATTCTGGCTAAAATATCAGATTTGGAAGCCCTGCTCGCCTCTGAAGAAAAGATACTTGAGGTTGTGGTATCTGAACTTAGTGAGGTCAAAGACCAATTTGGCGACGACCGGCGAACGGAGATTCTCGAAGATCTTGAGTCAGATGTTCTGGATGAAGACTTGATTCCCAGAGAAGACGTGGTGGTGACATTTTCGAGCAAAGGGTACGTTAAGCGAGTCCTGGCGAATGTTTACAAGTCACAGAAGCCAGGGGGTAAGGGGAGAATAGGCGCTAAAATTGCGAGTGAGGATGTTGTAAATCAAATACTGTACGCTTCATCTCATGATGTGCTGCTCTGTTTTTCAAATAGAGGTCGAGTTCATTGGCTTAGAGTTTTCCAATTGCCCGAAGAAGGACCCTACAGCCGAGGTCGCGCTATTGTGAATCTCCTGAAATTGGATGAAGGGGAAACCATCAAAAAGGTTCTTTCCATTCCCGAACTGAGCCAGGAAGGTTTCGTGACCATGGTTTCAGCTAAGGGAAAAATCAAGAAAACCTCAATCGCCGAGTTTTCAAGACCACGATCGACAGGTGTTATTGCTCTGACCATCGACCAGGACGACCAACTGATTGATGTTAACCTTACCAGCGGTGAGAATCACATTCTCCTGGTAACACGCAAGGGAAAGGCAATCAGGTTTCATGAAAGTCAGACAAGACCAATGGGTCGCCAGGCCAGAGGCGTTACCGGCATAAGAATGCGCTCAAATGACGCGGTGATAGCGATGGAGGTCGTCACGGAGGATTCCGGGACGCTGTTGACTATTACCCAAAATGGACTTGGCAAGAGAACTTCCTTGAGCGAATATCCTCCGATCAACAGAGGCGGACAGGGAGTAATTACGATACGGACTACGGAAAAGAGTGGGGATGTCGTCGCCGTCAGGGTTGTAGATGACTCAGACCACATTCTGATACTTACTTCCGGGGCAAAAATAATTCGTTTAAGAATGGAAGAGATCTCGGTTATTGGCAGAATCACTCAGGGTCGAACATTGGTGCGGATGGATCCAGGTGAACACGTTCTGGACCTTGCGCGGGTAGAAGCGTCTGATGAAGAGGAAAAGGATTTGGATGAAGAAGTTATAAGCCCTGACAATCCTTGAAACCAGATGTAGTTTTTTGGGGGGGGATAAAATGCCAAGACAAAAAATGGCGCACCTGTTCCTGTGGTCAGGAATAGCCTTGGGAACCTGTTTCCTGACCTTTTCTTGCCTCATTATGTTCCGTTCCTTTACAGATTGGGTGACGTTGAAAAGAGGGGTCGCTCATTGGGAGGGGAGACTTCACAAGCCTGATGACGTGCTTGGTTATGTTCCTATTTCCGGGTCTTGCGGGGCTGTGGTTCTTCCAAATGGATCCAGGACCTGTGTGTGCTATGATTCTCGAGGTTTTCGCTCTCCATGTATCGCTTCGGGCAAGGAAAACACGACTCGAAAACAAGATTACCTTCTGGCTTTGGGATGCAGCTTTACGTTTGGATTTGGGGTTCAGGCTGAAAACACCTTCTGTAATCTGGTGGCGGACAAATTCAAACTGACGGCCCTTAATGCGGGAAAGTGCAGCGCTGGCCTGGCTGAAATGCTCATCCTGGCGAGAAAGCTTATTCCACAATTCAAGCCGAAAATTGTCCTGGCCCAGTATTCTCCCTGGCTGGCGGAGCGATCTACTCATAGATATGGACCAACTGTCCAAGGCCTCCTGCCGCATCCATATTTCATAGACGCCACTCCAGGCATTATAAAAATCCACAAACCCGATTTCAAAAGCCAAATATTTGATTATGGTTCAACAAAAATTGATCTATCTGACGACTCCTTTCGTGGCTTCCTTAATTTCAGCTTCTCCCGCGAATTCCCTCAGTTATTTAGTGACAAATGGAATGCTGGCCTGGTCAGACTAAAAGAGTTGACTGGCCTAGCCCCGGAGCCAACAAAAGATGTCAACCGAATCGAGCAATATGTATACGGTGAAATCGCATCGATCTGCAGGCTGGTTGGATCAGAAATGATTGTAGTAGTTTTGGGGATGGACAACCGGATTCCGAACATCCCCAATTTTTTTTGTAAAACCAATCTACAAGTAGTTAATGCGCAACTTGCCATGATCCAAAAATTGGAAATCGATTCCATCGAAGCATATTCCAGGAGTTACTATCATTGGGGAGGAAAACCGGTCAAAGTTATGGACAAACATCCCAATGTAGTTGCGCATAAAACTATTGCGAATAGAATTTTAGAAGTTGCACAGATAACTATCCGCTATAATACGACAAACCAAAAGATTGGTTACTCTTTATGACTTTTTGATTGTTTACAAATCAGATTAGGGTGGTGTATATTTAGGGAAATCAGTTTCTAAGCTTGTTTCCCTGGGTGAATATCCGGTTAGGGGCATGGCCTCGACTCAGGTCCAACATACTGTCGGCTCCGCAAATCGTTGGTCGGAACTCGTCAGGGTCAATTGTTGGGTATATGATTGTGAACTTGTTTTTTTATCGCAACAGATAATGGACAAACTGCGCTAAGATCATGGCTCCACGATCAGAGAAATTCAAATTCTCATACACCGCCGCATTGTTCGCGTTAATGATCGCGTGGGGTTTAATCATATGGTTCATTAATCCCGTCGGCGAATTCATGATCAACGATGATTGGTCTTTTGTTAAAGCATTGGAAATACTGAGTCTGGAGGGAGGAATTCCCGCCACCGGCTGGGGTCAGGGAGGCCCTTCTTTGTTGACCCATTTGCTCTGGGGCTGGATGTTCACGAAATTGTTCGGTTTCTCCGTGACTGTGCTGCGAATATCTGTGCTCGTCATGGCTGTCCTGGGATCAATCGGTTTACTGGAACTGTTGAAACGGACTGGCGCATCACCCTTTCTGGCCTTTTGGGGCGCGATGACTTTAGTGCTTAATCCGCTGTTTTTATCTCAATCATTCACATTCATGACGGATGTCACGCTGGCCACTTTGATGATTTTTGCTCTGCTGTTGATAACCCAGGGTTTAGAAAGCCAGCGTCGTTCATTGATAGGCTTAGGGCTTTTCTTCACTCTAGCCGCGCTGCTGACCCGGCAAATCGCCATAGCTATTCCTATAGGTCTAATCATCACCCTGTTGATTAATCCAAAGACTCGATCTTCTGATCTACGACCCGTGACTTTAATGATTCTCCTTATCTCAATTGTTCCCTGGCTTTGCTTCGAATATACCCTCAAAATGCTGGGAAGCACTTCCTTGACAGACCATGAAGTCATACATGCTATTGTCAATGATCCACTGCAATTGGGGCTTCACGGCTACGTAGATTTGTTGTTTGGCAGAGTAGTTATCGGCATAGGTTACATCAGTGTAATTGTCTCTCCGATTGTAGCCCTCAGCTTTAAAGAGCTTTTTGCCAGAAGAATCTTTCGCTCGTATTTCTTTGTTACCACCGCTGTATTCCTGGTTGTCGAGGCCGGCATTGTCCTTGATCTTGTTCAGCTTCCCGTAGCCTTCTACCGCAATGTGATATTTAACTTCGGTATTGGTCCCATACTCTTAAAGGACACCTATATTTTACATCTTGCAAGGACATGGGCCATCCCAGCTTCCCTCTATTATTGTCTTGCCTACTGGGCGTTTCTGAATACCGGCGCCTTGGTGTTACTAGCGTATTCATACATTTCAGGCATTTTCAATCAGCCCGTCAGAGGGCGTTCATGCTTAGGCGCCAGTGTCACTTCGATATTGGGATTTGTAACTGCCGTGGTTTACGTTGGAATAATTCTGTTGACCGGTTTTCATGACCGTTACCTGATTCCGATTTGCATTCTCCTTATTGTGTGGCTTGTCAGCGTCATGGGAAGCGCCACACCGTTGATCAGCTTTAGGGTTAGAACGGCGATACCCGCTTTTATTTGCATGGCTATGATAGGACTTTTTTCAATAGCTGGGACACGCGATTTCATGGCTACCAAGACAGCTCTCAAGGAAGCCCAGGATTACCTTGTTCAGGATCGTCACGTATCCCCATGCGCTATTGACGGAGGGTTTGAATTTAATGGCTTTAATTGCTACAGAAAAAGTTTTGTTCAGAAACCGGGCCTGAGCTGGTGGTGGGTAGAAAAAGAGAATTATCTTCTGGCTCTGGGGCCACTTCCTGGTTATACCGTAGACACTATCTTCCCATTCAAAAGGATCTTTCCTCATGACGGAGCTGTCTACGTACTGAAAAACGAATCTTCCCCTAGTCCTCTTCACGCTGAACTCACACGCCACACGAGATAGATCAGCCGCATATGTCAAAGAGACATCTTATCGTTCCGCCGAGAGTTATCCTCTTAATAGCCCTTGTCGTCTCATCTTTCTTCATTAATGCTTACAATATTGAATTATTCGGACTTTTGAATTCGCTTCACTCTAATTTGTCTGACGCTTTCTGGGTATCCATGACAACAATGGGAGACGGGTTGCTCCTAGGAATTATCCTTGGAATGTTCATCATCGTAAACCCAAGGATCACCGTTTTTGGCCTGCTGTTGCTCCTGTCCGCATCTATCACGGTAAATTTCATAAAGGCTATCGTTCCCGAACTTAGGCCCGCCGAGACGTTGGGGGTCGTTCACTTTGTCGGTCCAGTATTAAGGTCCGGGTCATTCCCGTCCGGGCACAGCGCCGCTGCGTTTGCGACTGCCCTTTCGATCGCCCATTTCAGTTCATCCAGAGCGCTTAAAGTTTGTCTATTGTTATTCGGCACGCTTGTCGGCCTGTCGCGGATTTTTATAGGAGCGCATTTTCCGAACGATGTCGTTTGGGGAATAATTGTCGCTCTAATCCTTTACGAAGTGTTGTGCGAGTTTTTGTGGCCCAGGATCGAATTTTTTGTTCCGGATTCCCCTCCCATACATAATAGTTATTTTCGTGTTGCGCTGTCCCTGGAAGTGGCTTTGTCGCTGTTTTGCCTTGTGGTATATTCGCAGATGTTTGCTGAATACCCTCCCGCTGCAATCGCCGTTTCTTCAGGAGTCCTGACTTTTTTCGTAATAGCGTTCATAAAGATTGTTAAGAATTACTAGCCAAGTGACCTGTCATTTTTAATAGGCCACAACTGTTCCTCCTGAGCATGTCTCCGTTTACCCCTGCTTTCTAGCTATGACGGTTATCACTCCATAGTTTTTGGTCCATTTGGATAGATTTGCCAACATGAGACCAAGCCCCAGATCTAATCCATCGACGACGATATCCAACGGAGAAACCGTTCTCAAAACCTCCCTAACCCAATCACCATAATGCACACTTACGGACCGGTTCCTGAGGAGAGCAACCGACTTATTCTGATAAACTGAACAAACCGGATCTTTCTTCTTGAATAGAACGTGCCAGCCATACCTTAATAGCCCAAACGGATACGATCTGTAGATCTTTCCATTGTGGAGAATCGTCTCCACACGCATGCCATATTTGAGCAGATAATCTTTTGTTGCTGATGGTGTGAAGAGCCAAAGATGCCTCGGAACGTCTTCGTCGCAGGACAACTTCATGCCCGGCGCCGAGACGTTTGGCACGGTGAAAATGAAGGCGCCGTCTTTATGCAGGAGTTTTCCAATTTTCTGAAAGAATAAGGATGGATATCTCACGTGTTCCAATACTGCCCATGAGGTTATCACATTATAGGATTCTTCGGGATAGTCCATGCTCGGAAAATTTCCAAGACGAATTTTGACATTGCTTTTGGAACTTCCCCAGTCCGCAAAATCCACTCCCTCCGCATCCCAGCCTACCTGGGAGGCGAACTTTATGAAGTGGCCCGTTCCACATCCAATATCCAGCAACCGCTTACTGCCCTCCGGCATAGGTGGCAACAGCCGTATCATTTCCCTAAAAAGTGATCCCAGAAAAGGTTTCTCATTCAGATAGTCCGAGGGATATAGCAAGCGTGTGCATTCTTCAGACGGCATCGGATTAACAAATACCATCCCGCATTCACACTCAACGACATGGAATTCCAATCCCGTAACATGGTCTATTTTCGAATAAATTATCTCATGGTTCATTGAACCGCACAAATCGCAAGGCGTATATTCCATCTTAATCAATTCATTAAAAGCTCTTGTCATACCCCGACTCCAAACGAAACCTTTCATTGCTCCGATTAAACGTAGACTAATCTGGTTCGATATAGTGCCCAAATATGCGGTTGTAAAGAGATCGTCACAATTTCTTCACACAAACATGGTGGCTACACTAAATAAATTAACCAGTGGAAGGAATTGGAAATGGTTTGGCTTTTCCCACTAATAAGAGTTAATCACTGACTACCGCCTCAGATTCGATAACACCTTCTGAATTATGACCACTACAGTCGGTAAGCTTTCCCTACGAACCTTGTTCATAAGATAGATTGACAGGAATACAAATAGCATTGGTGGAAAGGGGATCGCGAGTTCAGGACAAATCAGATATGATCTTGCTGCACGTTCCGCAGCCAGGGTTAAAGCATAATAAGCGAATATGGCTACCAGTCCTAAAGAGACATTGTTAAGCTTACCTTTCCCGAAGCTTACCAATCCAATTGGAAAAGATATTAGCGCAAGCGCTATACAAGACAACGGATAGACAAATCTTTGAAGAATCAAAATTCTCGAAAAAATGTCAGCCCTCTTTTGGAAGGCCCTGCTTGCAGGCGTGGCGCTTTCTATCGGAGCCATGATTGTCTCAATTTTCTTTCGAATGTCTGAAATTGACATTTCCTCAAGAGACTGTTGTTCTTTCTCCAGACTCATCCGGGTTAATGGATATTTGAAGACATAGCTTTTGAAGGCTAGGTTACCGGTTGAATCTCCTCTTGCGTCTTCCTTCAGGATGACACCGTCTCTCAAATCCATAATGAATGATTTGCCTTCAGGGTCATTAGTCATTTTACCTTTGGTGGCGAGTATTGTGGTCACATCATTCGGTTTTGTCGACTCTCTTATAAATATACCTTTCATCAATCCGTTGGATGAATCGATCTGGTCCACATAAAGAATCATGTCTTTCAGCGCATCAAAAAAAACTCGTTCTTCTATACCAACATCTATTCTCTTTGTTAGCGCTTCTCTCATCAAACGTTTGCCCTCAGAGATACCCTTTGGGAATTAAAATGAGCGTGCAAATCAAGCTTAGGATAAACCCCAGGAAACCCAGCGTCAAAACAGGCGGAAGGAGTCGTATGACCGATATGCCACTGGATTTAATCGCAGAAATCTCATTGTCTGAAGCCATCCTCCCCAAACCAAGCAACACCCCTACAGATATGGAAAGAGGGGCAACGGTTACCAGAGTGCTGGGAAATGCGTTCACAAGGGCCTGAAACAATATGAAGGTTAACTCAAGCCCCGATTCCATCCCCTTTTGCAAAATTGGAAGGAAACCCGCTACCATGCCGGTAACTAGAAAGATTGCGAAGCAAAACAGAAAAGGAGACACTTACTTCGCGAAACACGTATCTGTCTAAAATTCTCAAGCCTTGAGCTTACCTGATCCAAAGAGCCAGTAAAAATGTAATGATAAGGCTAAATAGCCACTTCATGTCCCAGCGTCAGACGTTACTCTTCCGGCAATCTTCGATGACTGAACATTTACTCCGACTCTCATGGCCCTAAGACCCTGGACACCAGGAAGGTCATTCAGTTCGACGTATTCCAGATCGTCCAAAAGGAAATCATTATCCTGCAGATATGAAATGTGTCGCCTCATCTCCATAGCCTCTTCGGGTCTAGAATAAACTATAGCGATTCTATCGGGCTGAGTAAGTCGGCCATTGTCGATTTTGACAGTAGCTTTATCTATTCGGGATCGAATGATTTCATGGCCAATGTTATATGCTCCGTCAACATCGAACCTTTTCTCATCGAAACGAAATCTTATTGAAATTGGGGTATAGGTTACAAGCATCAGATGAGTAACATCGAGGGGAACCTTCAGTTCAGACCGAATATGAGTGGCGATCCAGGCCATCCCGCAGCAAACTATCAACTGCCACAAACGAAGATTTTTGACATAAACATCACTGAACTTCATTTTCTCGATCATTGATTCCCCAAGATAAACTACATAATCAACACCGTCCGTTTGATGTTTGTCAAAAAAATGGGGAAAAATGGATTGAGCCAAGTTCTGTTCACCCTGGAGATATGAGGCTAGCCTCCTGTTCAATAAAGCGACACTTTCCTGAAACTCCCTACGTTCCTGGAAGATGGTTGCCGTAACTGGATCCAGTCGGCTCTGGTACTTGTCGATCAGATTGGCCAGATCCGAACCCAATGTTCTCAAAAACGGGAAAAGAGGTTCTATTTCCATCTGCACAAGGTTCACAATCGGCTGTTCGTCGGCGGTCGTAACTCCTCTAGATATTACTTCCAGTCTCCCTCGAATTTGGTGACTCACTTCTTCCAAAATTGGGAATGATTTTTTTGAAAGCGCCGTCGAAATTATTTCCAAGGCTAACCGAAGTTGCTCACTGAGGTCTGCCTGAATACTGCGATTCCTGATTTCAGAGGACCCCCTGATATCGGCCGCGGCGAACAAGACATGAACATCCTCAAACACTACTGGAGCGAAATCGCCAGCAGAGCCATTTTCGGAACTTTCCAGACTTTGGATTGCGGCTTGACGAAACCGCCATTCGACTGACGGATGAATGGCTGTGCATTTTTCCTTGATCGTTTTCTCTATGGTCGAATTGAATTCATCCAACGATCTCTTTAGAGCCACAGAAAAAATAGGTAAAATTTCCTTTACCAAAAGCGATTGAGAAATTCCAAATTCAGCAGGGTGAGGAGATGTAAGGTTAAGAACACCGATATTCCGGCCGGAGTATGTGAGCGGAGCGGCCAACCAGGACCGGGTGTCACCGGCGACAAGTTTGGCTTCCGATGTTTGATCTAATGCGGATGTTTCAAGATCCGAAATTGTGACTATCTTGCCTTGCTGGATTACCTCATCCAACTTTGAGCCAGAGAAATCTTTTAAGGACAAGCGCTGTGACATCGAAAAAAGGCGGCCTTCCTCTCCCGAAGCTCTTTCATGGAGCATTATCGCCTCATCCCCATCAAAAGCCATTATGTCAGCCCTAAGATCAGGCACCCCCAAAAGTGTCCGCAAACGATTTTCCAAACGGGCTAGACCTGAACCGCAGGATATAGAGCCGCTGTCAATGAGATCGCTTTCCAGTGCCGATATGACCGAGCTAGTAGTAATCTCCAGAGCGTATACAACAATAAATCCGTGAAATTCGAAATTCTCAATCTGGATAATACGTCCTAGAGATTCAAGATCCAGAATGTTCTCCCTGATTTTGGCTCTCTCGTCCTCTGTCAAATCTCGAACGGGAGTTGGACTGTGAGGCTCAACAAATTTTGTCTGTGTGATAATTTTGTAATACCTGTCCAAACCTGTATCCGCATCGGGGACTATTCTGATCAAAGGCAAATCAAGATCAGAATCAATATCGTAAAATTTTTTCAAAACCATTAGGTAGGCTTTCAGAATCCTGTCCCTGTCGTAAGCCTCTTCATCAGGAAAGGGTCTGCCTTTTATCGATCCATCATTGTTAAGAAAATTTTTCTTCAGTAAAGGTGAAACGAAAAAAGGCCTTAACTGGAATGGTATAAACGCGCCAGCGACTTGCGCTTCCCAAAACGCTCTAGGAAACACCGCTGACATAAGCGTCTTAATTATAGGCTGGTGGCGTTCGAGCGCTGAAAAATCCGTGATCGGCTCCAGCAGTTCTTGAGCCTCCTCCAGCCTTGAACTCAGTTCGTCCTGAGAAAGCCCCCACGACGCGTCCGAAGACGTGATCGTCCTGTTCCAGAAATCGATCAGAGGCCTAAGGCTCAAGACAGTTTTGAATGGAAATTGTTGTTGTTCTTTCATCCTCGCCCTCCTCCGGATTTCCTTTTTCTTAGGGGTCTCATGTTTATTCTTGGTGGTTCGCATTTATGCACAAGCTCAATGGGTGGTCAAGAAAACGTTTTTTTATGGTAGGTTAGTAGTAGCAAACTTGGAGAAAATTATCGACCCTACTGTTAAATAGCGTCGGAACGAATCATGCTAATACCTCCAAATTTCCATCTGGTTGCCTAAAGGAGACCTTTTTTGCCTGCTGTAGTGAAGTGTGGGAACTCTATTGATGATCACATCAGTGAAACTCAGGTTCGTATATTTTTTTGGGTGGCCGCGCTCATACTTGCTGCAATCAATGCTTATACCAGTCGTTTTTTTATAAATAATGACGCAATAGCCTATCTCGAAATCGGGGAGGCGATTAAACAATTTGACTGGTATGATGCGGCGAATTTTACTTTCAGTCCTTTATACGGTTTGCTGTTAGCTCTTTTCCAAAGTTTACTCCAACTCAATCCATTCAATGAGATTCTCTGGGCTAAGCTCCTTAATTATTTAATATTTATTGTCACTATTGGAGCGCTGGAGATCTTTTTACGGCTTTTTAAACAGGACTATATGGCCGCTGTAAACTCTGGGGAGAGGCCACTCAACTGGATCTGGGTCCAAACCCTTTTGTATTCGGTTTTTCTGGTCACTTCACTGGTGTCTATCAGATTGAGGCTGATAAATCCGGACATGTTGGTATTCTGCCTTATACTTCTGATTCTGGCTGTTGTTATGTGGATACGAAAGAATCCAACGTCTCATTTCAAGTTTGCTCTTCTGGGAATCCTGCTGGGCTTGGGTTATATGGCCAAAGCCTTCATGTTTCTTCTTGCGCCTCTTTTCTTGCTTATGGCAGCGTTTTGTGTGGGTTCACTACGTAAATCCATCACTAGAATCACGGTCGCTATGTTGTTTTTTCTTATAATAACCGGCCCCTTGTTGACTGAATTGTATTTGAAAAAAGGAAGTTTTTCCTACGGAGAGGGTGGACGCCACGTGTACACCAAATTGATCGGTGGACAAGGCGCCCCTGTTCATCAGGGGAAAATCCTCCAGAATGAACCCAGGATTGTGGTCTATGATTATGGCGCCATCTGCACTAGACCTTTTACGTTTGATGTTACTTACTGGACTATAGGAATTGATCCAAAATATAATTATAGCGCTCATTTCAAATTGTTTTTACAGAATCTGCTGGAAATCCCTGCACAATCCCACTGGATCCTGGCGATTCTGATTTGGGCCCTATTTCAGATATATTTGGGATCGTTTGTGATTGGCCGCGCATGTCCTGTCAGTCTGCAGATTTTGTTTCTGTTAACGTCATTATCGGGTATGTTCCTGTTCGCTATGATCTCCATGGAACCAAGATATGTAGCCCCGTCCCTGTTCGTCGGATCAGCCGGCTTAATCTCCGGCATGCGTCAGGGAAAAAACAAAAAGGTTTTCTGGAAACTTGGGATGAGTGAACTGGGGATTCTTGCCCTAGTGTTATTTCTGCTCGGGGCTGTTTTGGAATATACTCTTGACGAGGCCAAAAGGGGGTTGTCATTTCACGATGGAAAATCGTCCTACCAAAAGGCATATTCGGATGAGATCGAGGGTGAGCCAGTTCCTGGCAGAGCACGGAGTAGTTCCAGGAAATCGTGTAGCGGTAGTTGGCAGTCCTCCAATACAATGGGCCAGAATGGCACGGGTCAGAGTTACAGGCGAAATTGAGGATGCTGACAAGTTCCTGGATTCTCCTAGAGCGGATCGTTCAATGTATTTGACTCTGTTGAAGAATGAAGGAATCGGCGCTGTAATAGCCCAGGGAAATGAATTGCAAAAACTTGCCGGCGAAGGATGGTTGCATGTGCCCGGAACTGAAACATATTGGGCATTGCTTTTTTAGGCTTGTCAACGGTCAAAAAGAAAGACTCGACAATGAATTGGGCTGACGCCGTATCACGATTCAACAACGTAGTTGCGGACCCAAAGCTATGGAGCGCAAGGGTGCGCACAGCGTTTTGGGTATTTGGCTCGTTGGCCGGGGGGATTATGGCTTATACCACAAGGCATTATGTGAACGGCGACGCAATTGCGTACATGGACATGGCCGAGGCCTTCCGTAAAGGATTATGGAAGGAATCTGTCCTTCTGGGATATTCCCCGGGTTATTCAATTCTGCTGGCCATCTTTGAGTCGTATAGTTCCTTCAACAGCTCCTCAACGAATTATTTGTAGTAAAGTTTTTGAATTTCATCCTTTTCATAGCTGCTATGGCAGCCTGCAATCTGTTTGTTAATCGATTGATAGACGAAATTGAAGTCGGCGGAGGGAGGACCGTTTTGCCGCCGCACATTATGAAGGCGGTTTGTTTTGCGCTTTTTCTCGTTGCGTCCTTGATATGGCTAAGGATTCAGATTGTGGCTCCCGACATTCTGATATTCATCTTTGTATTGTTGTCCGTTGGCGCCATTCTGAATATCAAGCGATCACCCGATGAGTTTTTCAATTTTGCATGTTTGGGCTTGTCATCAGGTCTGGGTTACATTTGCAAGACGTTCTTTTTCCCGTTTTCAGTCGTTTTCTTCACACTGGCCTGCCTATATTGCAGTTCTTTGAGAAGAGCTATTCCCAGAATAATGCTCTCGTTAGCGGTGATGCTCATCGTGAGTTCACCCGTGGTGATCTCGCAGTCTTTAAAAGCCGGCCATCTCTCAATTGGGGAAGTTGGAAGCTACAATTACGCCTTCTATGTGGCTGGGGAAGGAAACCCTGTTCATTTGCCAAAACTGGTACATAGCAACCCTGACGTTTTGCTCTACGACGAGGGAATATTATCGACATTTCCACATGGTGATCCTGCCTACTGGGCCCTGGGCATAAAGCCGGTTCTAAACCTGAAAGCGCAATTCAAAGCCATCATGAAAAATGTGAGTGATCTTATGGCTCAGATCTGGGGGCCCACACTGGTCATGCTTATCTGGTTTTTTGCTCAGTTCAGGAACGCTCAATTTTCTGTTCCAAGAATTCGTCCTCCTTCTGTTTTGCTGACGCTCATGCTCGTTTGTCTCGCGGGTACTGGAATTTATTGCATGGTTTCAATGGAAATTCGTTATGTCGCGGCGTTCCTGTTCCTGGGTTTTGTGGCTCTCGTCCTGGCTCCCCAATACCAATTGTCCGACTTCGGCAAATGTAACGCTGTCATGCTTGAAGCTGTTTTGGTGGTTTTGTTTATGATGGGAATGGTAATAGGCTTTGTCTTGGATCAAAGTCACAGAGCATTAAATGACTCTGGCGCCAAGATTTCTCATCGTGAGACTTTTATGGAAATGACAGCTTTGAAAGACTATCTGAACTCCAACGGTGTGGGCAAACACGACAGAATCGCGGTATTCTATCCTATAAACAGCAAAATGTATTGGGCCAGAATGGCTGGAGTAAGGGTTGTTGGCGAAATCATGAATGTTCAGGGATTCCTGGAAAGCACAACCCAGGAAAGAGACGAGGCGCTGAATTCCTTGAAAAAAAATGGATTCAAGGCTGTGGTGGTAAAGCAACCTGAATTTATAGGGCTCGGCGATGAAGGTTGGAACAAGGTACCTGGGACCCGAAAGTATTTTGTGCATTTATTAACTAGAACCAGCCCTGTGAACCCCGGAAATTGTGGTATCATCAACGCCTTAACGCAGAGCGTAATTCTGAGTCGGTAACGGGGCTCGATATTCATAAAAATCTGTAGGAAAAAGTCTTGGACGGTAAACCGAATCGCTCAAAAATTATAATTTACTGGATAATAGCATTTGTGCCCCTGCTTGTGGTTTTGGAAGTTTCTTCATATGTCCTGCTCAAAAAGACCATACCGAGCAGGATAACTGGAAGAATCGGGGAAAGGGGCGTTGAGTTTCAGTTGAGTCAAAGGAAGCTAAATCCTGATACCCAGCCACAAATTGTTTCCACCTCCAGCGTCCTCAAAGATAAAAATGAATTTTCAGTTGCTGGTACCAGGATGTTTCATCCATTCCTGGGATGGGATTATCCCCCGGATTTAATTTACCAGGATGTCGATAACATAACCTACCATCATGGGTCTCTGGGAGAGAGGCTAACTTGCGCTTCGTATAAGGATACCCTCATAGCTACTTATGGGGATTCATTCACCTACTGCGCCAATGCCACAGATGATTGTACCTGGCAGACGTTCCTGGCAAAAAGACTGAATCAGAATGTTCTCAATTTCGGAGTTGGGGGATATGGAACTGACCAGGCGGTGCTGAAACATGAACTTCAAAAACAGATTCATACAAAAATAGTCATGTTATGTATTCTACCAGAAAATATAAATCGTGTTGTCAATATCTATCGCCCCTTTTATACCTATAATGATCCTTTGAAACTCACCAAACCAATCTTCGTCAAGAAAGGCAGTAAATTAATTCTTTTGCCTAATCCGCTGCAATCTATTGATGATATTCATAAACTTGATGATCCTGCATTCATGAAGGAACTAGCCGAGCATGATTACTGGTATCAATTGGATCAGAAGCTGCCCGAATTTCTCGTTTCCCTGGATCGTATCTCTTTTCCGTTGGCGAGATCCGGTTCTTAACCAGATTGGCGTATCATTGCCCAGCGCAACGCACGCCTTTTTAAAACCACGCTATCCATGGAACCTTTTCGATGAAGATTATCCTCTTTCGGTCATGCGCCATCTTGTGGATCGGTTCGTGACAAATGCATTGGCCAGAGGCTCGTTTCCAATAATCGTAATAATGCCTCATAAAGATTACATACAGGAAACAATGGACTACGGAATCAATAGGGTATCAAGACTTGTAGAGTATTTGACTGCCAAGAAATATTCATTTATTGACGCAGTCCAGATTATAGCCAACATGAAGCCGTCAAAATCTAAACTTGAAGAAATGTATCGAGGACATGCAACAGCAGAAGGTAATCAGGTTTTGGCTGATATTTTGTTCGGTCAACTTAGACAACTTGCGCCTTCATTAGTAAATTAAGGTAGATAAATTTTAGTAAAACAATTCTGCTCAACCACATCACGGATTTTGTCCAACTCCTTTAATAATTTTCTGCTCTTCTAGCTTGTCAGCAATTCTTTGAGCTATTATGCGGCACAGATATGGAGTGTAATGAATCGCATCGGCGTAGAGAGATTTATTTAAACCTACTTGAATATCTGCAAGCCACAAAAAATTATCGCCGAATTGGGCATTTGGCAACAACTTTAGCCATTTCTTGGTATCCGATGCTAAGGGTTGGCATATAGCCAACATAATCAAATATTGCGAACATATTGTATTTATGATCGCATTTGTAAACCGGGACAGGTTGCCAAACAAAAAGTGGTTTGATTTCGAAATGACTTGAAATTGACTCGAATCAATTCTCCATGTTAATTTCGTACCGACGTATAAGATTCCAATTTATATTACGCTTGGAATCAGTGGTCTGACTACTTTTCGGTCTTTTTGGAAATTAGATATCAGCTTTACTATGGGCATCTGCAGGATGCAATTTCTTGAATGGCGATATTTCTCCCTCATCCATGAATTTAGTCAATTCTTTAGTGTGGGCGGGATTATCATCTTCGTGAGCCAAATCATTCAATCCATCTATAAACACAGCAACGTCTCGGCACTAATTCCTCCAGAATCAATTTTTCAAGAAGAATTCTTTCCTGCACTGAAATGTAACCGCCCGTACCGAAATTGTAGACTCTTAATTTTTCCGTGAGACTTTGAATGTCAGCAATTCCTGTAGATATGATGGGATGTGTTTCCGTCCGGCACCCCGTAAGCGAATGTTGTGGAACCTCCAAAAACAAAAATATTTATGAAGTGAGGATCGGGCGGCCACGGTCCTTGGTCCTTGATCGGTCTAAACCCACTGGTATCGACATTGACAGATTTCCCAACAAATGGTCTTTCCTTGAACTGAGTGTACAGGTTCAAAGCTCTGCGAAAGATGCCTCGTATCATCTAAAAGCCCTTCAATGTCTTTCCTCGTCCAGATTAGGAAAGATTTCTTTGAGAGGATCTTCATATTTCTTAAAACTGTAACGTTTTTTCTCATCGTCAGTTTTTTTTCGCAAATAATTTTGAAAATCAATGACCCCAGAAGCCGATAAATTGATAACTATTAATACAATAATAGTGTTTAGAACGATCAAGGCTAATACGCGGTAATAATTCGCAATTCTTTTACCAAAGCTTTCGGACTTCATCCTTGGCGCCTTTCAATGGGATGAAATTTCATAAATGTGTCGACAAACGTTTATTGCAATCTAGATCCTGTGTCAAAAGTGTTGAGTCCTGGACAACAAAGAAATTTGCTATTTTATAATAAGCAGTAAAATCGTGTTAATTTTTTTATAAATTCTTTTGATATAGAATATATGAATCTCTTATATGTCTGATAACGCTTTATCACTTGATCATAGATGTTGTTCATCGCAAGAAATAGATGTATAAGGCTCTTAGATGAATCATCAGTTAACTAGGAGATGGAGCATAGTAATAGAAATAAATTGAAATGGTAGTCTAAGAGGTTTTTGCGCTCGGGTCGCGATTCTGCGTAAGCCAGATTCGTTGATTGTAACTGTCTCCATCATGCAGAATGAATAAAGAGTAAGAAAGATAGCTGTAGGGATGTACAGCGTAAAGTAAAATAAAGCGCATTTTGTGAAGAAAAATAATAAGTTCTTCTAAAATTGTAAATTTTTATAGGTTGCTTATTTTTTTGATTTAGAAGTTCTTGTAGATTGTGTTGCTATTGTCTTATAATTATGAAAATAGTAAGAAAAAGGTGTGGAGGGGGGGAAAAGTTCGGCTACACTTGATCCGAGTTTAACTGATGCGCTTAAGGTTCTATCTTCCGGATAATATTGAGACGAATCCGTAATGTATAGACCGCGTATAGGGGTTCCCATGGCCGGCATAATTTCTGAAAAACCCACTTTGCAAACCGCCTGAGCGTTAGCGTCTCTAAAAATATGACGTCTGACAATCCAATCCTCATTGAATTGCGGGATTTATGATTTTCAGAGCCTCTATATACTCGTTAAGGAAGGACTCGTCAGTCCAGCCCCATCGAGGGTTTTGGGAACTCATGTAATACGGGACATAGATCAGGCTTCTACCTTTCAAATCCGGTCTGGGGTTCAAATTAGTGGTTTCAACAATTCCATTAAAAGACATCCTGGGGTCATTCACATTGAGCCAGAAATGGTTTGAATAGGGCCTGTCCAATTCGAAAAGAGCGCAAACAACATTTATGTAATTGATCGACGCCAGTCTGGCGCCGTAATCACCTAAAGAATCTACCATCTTAATAAAAGTCGGGATGGCGCAGGTCGAAATAACCGCATCAGCGCTGATACTTTTCCCGTCTTCAAGAATGACCCTTTCCGTTTTCTTGTTTTTGATAGAAATTTGAGACACTTTTCCGTTGAGTATTAAACGAAAATTTTCTGATCCTGAAAGTCTATCGATCATCCGCTGCATCAAAGTGTGACATCCTTGGTCAAGATACCCATAACTGTTCAGGCCCAGCGGTTTGGTTCTAGACCTGGCGACGCGGTGAATTCTGTGCCATATCCAGGCCGCTGAAATTTGCTCATGGTATTCTCCGAATTTTATCCTCAGCAGGGGATCCCAAATTGCAAAATATGCCGATGCCCCTACCCGTTTTATTAGCCAGGGCTTGGCTGATAACTTGTCGAGTCCGGACCAGCTTTTTCGAAACTGCGACACCGCCACATGCAGTCCAAATCTCAACCGTTGTAAAAACGGCACAGGAGGCAAAGTTCAGCAAATCAAACGGAGTGTTGAATGGATAAATCTTTCCATTTATGAATGAAGCTGTGCTAGCCTCTTTCCAGGTCAGTTTCTCGTTCAAACCAAGTTCATTGATAAATTTTATTAGATCATGGTCTTCCCGACAGATGAAGTGATAGTATCGTTCAATCGGGACACCGTCTAATATCATCGAGCCGGCCAGTCCTCCAGCAGTTGAAGACGCTTCAACCACAGTTACATTGTATCCTTGCGCAACGAGGCGTACAGCAGCCGTCAGCCCCGTGATCCCGGCCCCAATTATGAGAATCTTTTTAGCCACAATATGGTCCACTTGTTAATAAGTCTGACATTTTCAAGGCTTCTGTCCGTAAGATATCAGGAACGAGCCAAAACTCTCAGCAAGGCCCAAGCGCTGGAGACACAGATCGAAGAAGTTGTAAATTTTTAGGATCTTCATCCCTACAACAGTTCCAATATATTTATAAGTTACGCCTGAAATACCTTTTGAAATCACATTCGAAAAACCCGTATGTTTCAAAGCGTCACAGACTTCCCGCTTGCATAGAAGTCTCTCATTTTCAGTCCACCCTTTCTGTGTGGACAGAGGGGACCTGGAACTTCGATAGAGCCACATGGCGGGATTTACTCCGTTAGGGTCGTAAGCAAAAAAATTTCCTCCTGGTTTCAAAATCCTGAAACATTCTTCAAGAGCTTTCTCCATGGATGGTAAATGGTGAAGGACACCACTGAATACCACTATATCGACCGTATCATTTGCAAATGGGAGGCTTTCCCCATCTCCGGCAAAAAAACTGCACCCATCCATCTTCTTCCACGCTAAAGACACGCTCTTAAATGATATATCAACCCCCAGGATTAGATCCTTATTGTTCTTCAAACGTCTAGTGAACGCTCCTGTTCCACATCCAACATCCAGCAAGATCTTGTCTAACCCCGCACCTCGCTCAATCAGACTGTCAAACTCTATAATAATTCTTCGGTATCCTCTCTCATCAAAAACGTCATATTCCTTTTGTTGAACAAAGTTGTCGAAAAACTCCCTTTCAGCTCTCTTGTTTTGCATCAAAAGATCTCCATCAGGTAAACAGGTAATCTCTCGCCCTAACGAGTATGGACTTGAAGTGGTAAAAGCTCTTGATTTCACAGAGCATTTTGAAAAGTATCTTTGGTCGGAGATGAAACTCCAGGAACGCCCTTCGCTGAAAGGATTTAAGTTCATCCTTCGTAATTCCTTTGGGAGAATACGGCGTACTCGAATATGCCAGGTCTTCCCAATTCGTAGATTCAATTTCACCGGAATCCAAAAGTCCCTGTGTGGCCGATGTTCCCGGCAAAGGGAGGAAGTTACTGAAATGCGCTCTTTTCAAAGGGAGACTCTTGGCAAATTGAAGCGTCTTCTCCATGTCTTCTTTGGTTTCACCAGGGAAACCAATCAGGAAGAAACCACTTGGTTCAATTCCCACCCTAGCGATAAGATTGACTTTTTCTCTGATTAACTCGAGTGTCAGCTTCTTGTTCATTGCGTCAAGTATTCTTTGGGACCCTGATTCAATCCCCACTGTAAAAGCGTAGGCTCCTGTCTTCTTCATCCAGACAAGTGATTCTTCATCGAGGGTATTTAGGCGCAGTCCATTTGGAAATGTATAGCTAACATCCCAGTTCTTAGCGTTCAATGTCTTACAGAATTCAATCACTCTTTTTTTCGAAGCGTTAAACATATCATCTATAAAATGAAATTCTCGAACCCCGTATTGTTCATAAAGAAGCTCCATCTCAGCAAACACACTCTCAAGACTCCGGAACCGAAGTTTGTTTCCCATGTTCACAGGTGACCCGCAGAAAGCGCAGGTGTATGGACATCCGCGCGATGAGGCTATGGGCGCTATGGGAAATTTTTTGTAAAAGGCGCCTTGAGGGGCGTCCGGATATGATTCCGGTGGCATCAGGTCCCAGGCCGGGAAACCAAGGGAGTCAAGGTCTTCTACAAAAACCCTTTCAGTGGCTCTTAATTCAGACCCGTCACGATAAATCAGTCCCGGGATCTGTTCGAATGGAATATCCTCAGACTTGAGGATACGACGAGCAAAAAAAGGAAGCCCGATTTCGGCTTCTCCCTGGAAACCATAATCCGCGTCCGGAAAATCTCTCAGGCTTTCTACGCCTCTAGCTGAAACATGAGGTCCGCCAATAATAACCAGGCAATGAGGTAGGACTTCTTTAACAATTCGAGAACATGTTTTCACTGAAGAGAAGTCGGACGAGAATACCTGAAAACCTACAATTTGAGGGGCAAGAATTTTTATTCGCTCGGTGAATTTTCTAAAATCCAATGTTTCTTTGATCGAATCTAGGATTGCCACGTTATCAAATCCACTCTTGCGCAATGCCGTGGCTAGATAACCAAGCCCTATGGGTGGAACTACGTAATGTGATTTTCCGATCGGGACTACTAAGAGGAAATCCAGTTGCAACAGATAATTCTCCTTGGGTTTTTGAGTCACCCTACGTCATGAAAGGGCTTAATTTAATATAGAAAATTTCCTAAGGTAAGATTTTTTTTTCCGACAGGAAGCTTGAGATTCGTTTCGCGATCAACTTATTCATTTCAGCGCTGTAGTGAACAGCATCGACGTACAACGGTCTATTAAAGTTTTCCTGCATGTCAGCCAACCATATAAAATTATTGCCAAACTCTCCAGCATGATACTCTTTGGCCATGGCCTCATATCCCAATTTCAGATAAGGCAGAAAACTACTATAGTCGAATTTATTAAAGATGTTGTAATGTTGGTCATATTTGTATACCGGTATTGGCTGCCACACAAACACAGTTTTAATGCCAAATTTTTCGCAGATGCCTTCTATAATATCTTTGTTGGCTTTGTACCGAGAAATTACTTCTGCAATTACCTGCGCAGGTGGCATTTTCTTTTTCTGAAATCGCTTCTCTGGACTTGGTGAAAAATTTCGTTACCGGCAATTCCTCTATAATTTTTCTCCATGCTGGCTTGTGACCTTCACCCATAAATTTTGTCAAATCTTTAGTAAAGCCAGGAAGACCGTCGTGGTGAGCAAAATCATTCAACCCATCTACGAATATCGCCAATTTGGGCACGTTCCCGCTTAGGATCAGTCGTTGAAGTAAAACCCCCTCTTGTATTGATATATAACTGGAGCGGCCAAAATTGTACACATTAATAATAGGGTCACTGTTCGTCTACAATAATTTGCTTTAGACAACCTGCAATTGTCTGATCATCCGCCACCCCGGCGCCGAAAGCTGTGGAACCGCCAAAAACAAAAATATTGAAACAATTTCTATCTATCGGCCATTTTTCTCTTCCATCTATGAGGCGAAATCCTCTAGGGTCGACGTTTACAAACCTCCCATGAAATGGAAGTTCCTTGAACTGAACATACGGAGCATAACCTTGAGTGACTGAGCGGTTTTCTTTTATTAGCTCGTTGAGTTCAGGTTTGCTTAAACCCTGATATACTCTACTAAGCTCTGGGTTATCGGCCTTAAAACTAAATGACAACCTTGGCGGCAACCTGCTTTTTCTGAGGTATTCTTTGAGATCGGCTAGACCGGAGAAACCCAAATTGATGAGCACCAACAGAAGAAAAACATTAAAGAATATTACGGATACTGTTACGTAAATACGAGAGGCTGTTTTTTTTGACATGTAAAATCAACTTGAACTTAAATTCTAGAAAAATTTTCTAATATCTTAAGCCCATTTTCCTGGCTTTTTTCGGGGTGGAACTGGAGCGCGAAGATATTGTCACGAGCTATCGAACTCGTAAAAGTCACACCATAGTCCGTCTCCGTAGCGATGTCCGCAGACAGCACAGGCTCAACAAAATATGAATGAACAAAGTAAAAGAATGAACCGTTGTCAATGCCGTGAAAGATAGGAACATCCTTTTTAAACGTTACCTGGTTCCATCCCATGTGAGGGATTTTTAATCCCATGTCTCGACTAAAAGCCTTTACTCTTCCGGGTATAACCTTTAACCCCTCGTGCAATCCAAATTCTTCGGACTCTTCAAACAATAGTTGGAGCCCCAAACATATCCCTAGAAATGGTTTTCCGGATTTCAGAAAGTCCAGAATAGAATCTACCAATCCAAAAGTGACAAGGTTTTTCATACATTCGGGAAAAGCCCCTACGCCAGGCAAAACCAGCTTGTCAGCAGAATCGATATCCTGGATTTTTCTTGATACCAGAGCCTGGGCTCCGACCCTTTCAAAACCTTTTTGAACGCTTCGGAGGTTGCCCATTCCATAATCAACTATTACAATCATGCGAGCCTCTTACAAAATCATTCAATCGAGTGAGCCTTTTGTTGAAGGCACGTCCTGAACTCGCGGGTCTTTTGATACAGCTTCACGTAGCGCCCGCGCAAATCCCTTGAATAGAGCCTCTGCTGCATGATGGGGGTTTGAACCGGTCAATACGGTGGCGTGGGCCGTAATCCCTCCACGGTCTGTAAAAGCCTGAAAAAAAACCCTTAGCAGGTCAAGAGGAAAATCTCCAGCCATCCTGTCCTCAAGGGGATTTACAAGTGTCAGGTGGGGACGTCCAGAAATGTCCAGGGATACGTTGGCCAACGTCTCGTCCATTGGTAATGATATGAAGCCGTATCTCTTTATGCCACTCTTGTCTCCGAGAGCATCCCTAAATGCGGTTCCCAAACTTAGGCCCACATCCTCAACGGTGTGATGAAAATCTACATGCAGATCCCCCGTCGCTTTGAGTTCAAGATTAAAAAGACCATGCGCTGTGAACAAATTCAACATATGATCGAAAAACCCTATGCCGGTTTCTATTGCGCTTTCCCCCGTGCCGTCAATGTTGAGTTTGATCAGGATGTCGGTTTCGGAGGTCTTTCTTGCAATCTCGGAAATTCTCATTTGGGGGGCCTTTCAAACCATGTCGTCTTTGACTCGGTTAATGTCTGCGCCTAGGGAGGCCAACTTTTCTTCTATTTTGTCGTAGCCTCGATCAAGATGATAGACTCTATGGACTTCGGTAATACCTTCGGCAGCGAGTCCGGCGATTATTAAAGAAGCGCTCGCCCTTAGGTCAGTTGCCTGAACATGAGCCCCAGACAATTTACCTACCCCCCTAACCTGAGCCGAACGACCCGAGACCCTGATGTTCGCTCCCATGCGAACAAGCTCCTGCACATGCATGAAACGGTTCTCAAAGACTTGCTCGGAAATTGAACAAGTCGAGTCACCCATAGACATCAAGGCCATGTACTGAGCCTGGAAATCAGTGGCGAATCCGGGGTATGGATTAGTTTCCACATCCCTACTCTTAATACCGCCATTTGAACAAACTCTCACAAATTCGGGATCAGTTTCAATCTTCAATCCGGCTTCATCAAGTTTTTCAAGCAAAGAAGTAAGGTGCTCATGTTTACAGCCTTGAACAGTAACATCACCCTTGGTTATTGCGCCGGCTATCAGAAAGGTTCCGGCCTCGATACGATCCGGCATTATTTCATGGACTATTCCGTTGAGTCTGTCCACACCATCAATGACGATCACATCCGTGCCGGCGCCCTGTATTTTTGCCCCCATGCGGCTCAGCGCATGCGCCAGTTCCGTAATTTCCGGCTCGATAGCGCAATTCCTCAAGATGGTCGTCCCCTTTGCAAGTGTCGCGGCCATAATGAGGTTTTCAGTCCCTGTAACCGTATTCAGATCAAACGTGAAGTCAGCCCCTTTCAGGCCCTGAGATCTGGCGCGGATATATCCGCTCTCAAGCTCAATGGAAGCGCCCATGGCTTCCAGTCCCTTGAGATGCTGGTCTATGGGACGGGCTCCTATTGCGCAACCACCAGGCAAACTCACGTCAGCCCGACCTTCCCTCGCCATGAGTGGACCGAGAACAAGGACTGACGCCCTCATGGTCTTTACTAGCTCATAAGGGGCCGTATGCTCGGTGATTTCACGGGCTTTGATCCTGAGAGCGCCTGAAGTGAAATCGTCCAGTTGGACTCCCAATTGGAGGAGAAGCTGTTTGGTCGTTCTAATATCCCTGAGAGCCGGCACTCGATGATACGTCATCTCATCCGTAGTGAGAATGGCGGCCGCCATCAAGGGAAGCGCAGCGTTCTTGGCTCCGCTCACCTCAACTGTTCCTCGAAGCGCACAGCCTCCTTTGATAACCATTTTTTCCATTTGACAAGTCCTTCGGCTAACTCTGAGCTACGGGGCTACTGGCGCCAGTATAGATGTCTATATGAATACATTTACCTGATTCGCTATCTCTTACACGTCGCTGTATAACATTTTCAAACGGTAGCCGCAATACGGGTCAAGTGTGTGTGATTGGACTAGAAAGAAATGAGTTCAATGAGATCTTCGCGGGAGAAATGTTTAAGGATGGATTTGTCGTCCTGTCTTACGACAGTCTCCATGAGACGCTTTTTGCGAGAAATAATCTGATCAATTTTTTCTTCTAGCGTGTTTCTGGTCAAGAGTTTGAACACTTGAACCCCTCGAGTCTGTCCGATCCGGTGCACGCGATCTGTCGCCTGTTCTTCTCGAGCGGCATTCCACCACCTGTCATAATGTATGACCACTGACGCTCCAGTCAGATCAATTCCCAAACCTGAAGCGCGTAATGAACCAGAGAATACCATGCAGTTGGGATCTGTGTTGAATCTTTTGACGGCTTCGGCTCTATGTCGAGTGTGGCCCTTGATAGTCGCGAACTCGACATTTATGTCCCTCAGGTAAACTTCGATCAGTTCCAGCATTCTTACGTATTGACTGAAAACAACTACCTTCTGTCCTGAGCCCAAGCTTTCGTCAAGCAACTCTACAAAAAGGTCCCATTTACCTGAAGGGTATTTCGTGTAATCCTTTCCCTGTTTTTCCAAGAGTATAGGGTGGTCGCAGATCTGCTTGAGGTAGTTCAAAACCGCAAAGATATGCATATATGGGACTTTTTGATCTGGGTCCTTCAACTGCTGGACTAGATCCCGCCCCTGATTCTCTACAACGTCCTTGTAAAATCGAGTTTGAATCTCACTGAGTTCGCAGCTTCTGATATCTTCGATTTTAGGCGGCAACTCCTTGAGAACCTGATCTTTTTTTCGCCTCAGGGTAAACGGCCTAATCAGTTTGGCCAGTTTATCTTTGGCCTCCCTGTTCGAGTATTCCTCTATGGGAATGCGGAAATGGGTTTCAAAAGAAGAATCCGAGAGAAGGTAACCAGGCAAGGTAATGTCAAAAAGGGATTTCAACTCAGTGACGCTGTTTTCGATCGGAGTGCCGGTGAGTCCAATAATACACTCCGCTTCTAGTGATTTTATAGCGGCGTAAGTCTTGGTAGACTTGTTTTTTACAGATTGAATCTCATCAAGAACCAGGAGTTCAAACCGGTACTGGGAAAGCATCTCCCTGTCTCTCAGGGCGATACCGTAAGAGGTTATAATCAGCTTGTGGTCATTGAAAGCGTCCTCGAAGAGACGATCCGTACCGTGGTAAATGTATGGTTTAAGGAAAGGAGTATATTCCATGACCTTATCGAACCAGTGGTTAAGCACAGTTGTGGGACAGACTACAAGGAACCGTATGTCGTCCGTAGAACCGGAAAATTTGGACAGGATTCCTGTCATTAGCCCCATAACTTGGTGAGTCTTTCCAAGACCCATGTCGTCGCATAACAGCCCGGAAAATCTATTTTGATACAAAAACCACAGCCATCCATATCCGTTCTTCTGATATGATCTTAATTTCCCTTTCATGGATGAGATTGATGGGGCTCTGGACGGGGGTTTGAGAGCCTCCAGGTTTTCAACCAATTCCCGGATTCTCTGAGAAGAGTATTTTTTCTCAATGCGGTCGTTCAAGGCAAGAAATCTCAAGTATTCCGAACGGGACAAATTTACCCTTCCGGCCTTGATTTCTCGTTTGTCCAGTCCGTCAAGCCACGCGAACTCTGGTCGCGCAATGTCAACCCATTTGTTTCCCCGGACTATGAATCGTCGATTCAGCGCTTTGGCTTCCAGTATTTCTTCCATGGAAATTGAGAAGTTTTCATACTTGTAATCGATCTCTATTGTGACATTTTCGGATGATAGAGACTCGTGATTTACCGCCATGGCCTCATATGACGCGAGCGTTTCTCGATCGAGCAGGCTTTCATCCACATTTATTGCCGGTTCTGATCTCAGAATCTCACCGTATGACTGTAGGAAATCCGTTATGCGGTCCGGTGGGATGGTGATTTTCTTTTGGGGGGAAAAATATTCATGAGGAAGTCCGGTAGGGGCAGCGGAGATTCTGTAAAACCCAAGCTCGGGAAATAGATAAAAGGCCCCAAAGAGTTGACGCTCAAGTTCTGTTCTGTCCAGGAATGGTTGCTCGGTGGACGAATCCTCATCCGGGTTCTCAACCACAGGAATAACCATTAGCTCGGACGAGTCGGCCACTTCAATTCTGTAACCGGTTTTCAAGGGTTCGGAATTTATGTAGAGGTCATTTCCAATTACGCCCTTCTTCTCGGCTTTTCCAATCACTTCCCCAATCATTGACCTTGGAGGAACGAACCTCATTACAGGCGTGTCTTCTTCATCCACCCCTTCAACAATCAACTCCTCTTTGAACTCGAGAAACCTGAAATTAAAATGTCCACCGTCTCTACCCGAAACCAGAAAACCAACTTTGGCTATCGTATGCCACATACTGTCTTCAAGATGCTGCCGGACTGACTTCAATCCCTTTCGATTTATCTCAAGTTCGTCATCCGAATATCTCCACGGTCTTCTCCTCAAAGAGGGGACATTCGGATCTTTGAGTTTTCTGCCGTACATACGACGGAAAACAGCGCCGTCTATATCACGTCTTATAATGTCATAGAATTCATGCAAAAACTCTTCAACCAGGCGTTCACCAGGCATGAACGCCAAGATTTCCCGTTGATTCCTGTCACAAAAATTTATTCGTAGACCCTCGCCACCGTGGTTTACTTGAGCTTTGAAGCCCAATGAGGAATCCCCAAAATTCTTGAAACCCAACCAACTAATTTCGTTCCAAAAACTGTCCTGAAAATCGTCGCCAAGAGAACGAAGCTTTCCTGTCTGCTGGTCTGGCCTCAAAACATAACGAACCAAAGAGACAATGTGTTGACAGTAGGTCCTGGTAGAGGAGCGAAAACAGCCGCAAGAGGCTTTGGACAGGACTTTTGTCTCAGGATCAAGCATAATGTGAACATTAAATAACTTACCATACTGATCAGATACTACAGCGAAATATGCCTCTCTTCCAAAATTTATGTGTGTAATTCGCGAGGAATGCGCCAGTTTAAGGCCGGTATCAAGAACTTCTGAATTAAATTGGGTAGTTATCTCTGAGGGGAGTTCGCTTCGTCGATTTGACTCAGAAGCCTTCTTTTGGAAATCAATTACTTTTCCGAACACTTAAATCTCCGGCGCTCAGATGGTCAACCTAAGGTTGACGGGCCGTGGATATCACAATGAATTAGGCTTGTCAACAAAAAAATATATTTTTTATGTATGAAATAAAGCCAATTTAATAAGTATATAATGATTAATTATTAATTATTGAGTTTAATATAGTGCATCCATATTTTATTACTCGCGAAATTATATATTATATCGTAAGATTACCTTTTTGTAGGTTTTCAGCGGGGGATTACTGATTGACTGAGGAGCTAAGCCTATGTATGCTCGTGTACCAACGATTAATCCACTTTCCAAAACCAATATTACGTTTGAGATAGAAGGAGCCAGAGTGTCCCCAGTAAGCGCTCTTGAACAATTGTACAAAGAGGTTATTCTGCCACGTTTGTGCGCTGCTTGCGGCGCCTGCGTGGGTAACTGTCCATACCTCGTGAAATATAAGGGCCGCACGGTGAAGTTGGATTCATGCTCCAGGGCGGACGGAAGGTGCTATGCCTACTGCCCGTCCGCAAACTTCGATCCGGAATCCATCTCGCAGGCAATTTTTTCTCAACCCTACGATACGGCGGGACTTGGCTCATTTACTGAAGTAAGAGCTTCAAGGTCCACTTCGAACGAAATATTGACCATGGCCCAAGGAGGCGGAACAGTAACGTCATTGATGAGCATGGCGCTTGAAACCGGCATTCTGGACGCTGCGATTGTTACGTCGGCTAAAGGTTCCGAGGGGTTTCCCAGTAGGTGTAATCGCAACGACCGCTCGAGCGGTTCAAGAGTCCGCTGGATCAAAATTTGTAGGCGCTCATACCCTTGACGCTTTGAAAGAAGCGCTCGAGCGTGGTTTTTCCAGAATCGGAATTGTAGGGCTTCCGTGCCAAGTTCGGTCCCTGCGCAAGATGCAATTGTACGACATGAAAGACCAACATCTAAAGGACCGAATCCGCCTTGTGGTAGGTCTTTTCTGCAATTGGAGTTTCTCTGCGGACGAATTCCAGTCTTTTATCACTAAGCGAATCGGCAATAAGAAAATTAGAAAGTTCGACGTGCCGCCTCCTCCTTCGAACAAGCTCATCGTCGAAACTGATGATGGCGCCGAAAGCATAGCTCTGGAGGAACTGAAGCCTTTGATTCAAGGGGCTTGTCGGGAGTGTTCCGACATGACTTCCGAATTTGCGGACATTTCGGTAGGCATGTATGAAGGTCGACCGGGCTGGAATACGTTGATGATCAGGAGCAAAACAGGGCTTGATTTGATTGAGACTGCGACACATGCGGGAGTGATCGAAACCGGGCGGTTCCCGGAAGAGAATCTGGCTCACTTAAGGCAAGCTTCTCTGAACAAGAAAGAACGTGTGTCTCTTGCAAAAACAGAAACGGGGGGTTCTCAAGCATGTCACGATTGATTCTAGATGAGCCCGGCAAAGAGATTCTGTTTATGGGTAATGAAGCTATTGCACGGGGAGCGCTGGAAGCTGGGGTGCGCGTGGCGGCCGCTTACCCGGGCAATCCTTCGTCTGAAATAATAGGTAACCTTGCCCAGGTTGCCGAGAAAATGGGGATCTATGTTGAGTGGTCCGTGAATGAGAAAGTCGCTGCCGAGGTTGCAGCGGCTGCAGCCGTATCAAACATGAACGCCCTGGTTGCGATGAAACAGAACGGTCTCAATGTGGCATGTGATTTCTTGCTCAACTTAAACCTTACGGGAATCCGAGGCGGCTTGGTTGTAATCGTGGCTGATGATCCGTCAGGAATTTCCAGTTCTAACGAACAGGACTCCCGATCATTTGCCAAACTGGCGGACATACCCCTTTTGGAACCCAGCGGATTCCAAGAGGCGAAAGAGATGGTGCGCCACGCCTTTGAACTTTCCAGAATGACCGGCAATTTTGTTATGATTCGCAGCGTCACGAGGATATCTCATGCTCGCGGCAATGTGATTCTCGGGAAGCTTCCTAGAGATTTTCCGTCTCCATATTTCGATACGTCCAGACCTTTGTGCCCTTTACCAACATCCGTTACTCATCCCGCCCTCCACAAAAGACTTCAAGCGGCTGAAGAAATCCTGGCGGATTCGGAATTCAACGAGTATTGGGGACCCGAAATACCAGAGACCCTCATTATAACTTGCGGATCAGGCTGGTTTTTTTCCAAGGAGGCGGTTGACATTTTGGGGCTCCGTCCTCGGGTAGGGGTCCTCAAGGTTGGTACCACGTGGCCCTTGCCGAGAGCTTTTCTCATCAATCATTTGCAGAAGACAAAAAAGGTAATTTTCTTTGAAGAAGTCGACCCTGTGTTGGAGAATAATGTCACCGAGCTTTATGCCCAGCACAATCTTGATCTTCCGCGAATAGAGTTCGTGGGTAAGAACTCTGGCGTCGTGCCCAGGACAGGAGAGTTATCCCCTGACCTGGTATTGGGGGTTCTTGGGAAAATAACGGGGGTTGTCCCAAAAATTGACGAAAATTACGCAAACCTGGCGAAAGACGCAATAGAAAATTACGCCCCCCAACGAGCCATGGCATTCTGCGCAGGATGTCCTCACAGAGCCTCTTTGTGGGCCATCAAGCAGGCTCTGGCTCTCGATGGTAGGGATGGCGTTCTCTTTGGAGACATCGGTTGCTATGCTTTAGGGATATTTCCCACTGGATTCTCCCAACTGAAGACCGTCCACGCTATGGGTTCAGGGGCTGGAATGGCCTGCGGTTTCGGCTCATTGCGCCAGTTCGGAGTTAATCAGCCAAGTCTTGCCGTCTGTGGAGATTCCACTTTTTTCCATGCCGTCATTCCGGTTCTTGTAAATGCCGTGCATCAGAATTCCAAATTCCTGCTAATCGGTACTGGACAACAACGCAACTGCCATGACCGGGTTTCAGCCTCATCCGGGAAGCCCGATAGACGCTATGGGAAATGCAACTAATCCAATTGTGATAGAAGATCTTTGCGTATCTCTTGGGCTCGAAACCCGGGTAATGGACCCGTTCGACCTGAAGGGAACAATTTCAACCGTCTGTGAAATGATAAAGGACCAAACAAAACCAAAGGCCCTCGTGTTGAGACGTGAATGCGCTCTTGTAAGTGGCAGAAAAGGGACTCTGAAATACCAGGTTCGAATTGATCCTCAAAAGTGTATAGGAGAGGAATGCGGATGCGACAGGCTTTGTACGCGCGTTTTCAAGTGTCCCGGACTTATATGGGACCGTTCCGCGAAAAAGGCCCGTATTGACGACGTGATATGTACAGGTTGCGGGGTTTGCGCTGATATTTGTCCTTCTCATGCCATAGTGAAGGAGGGCGTCTAAATGGAAAAAGATCCTTACAATGTTGTTGTTGCCGGCGTAGGGGGGCAAGGCAATGTGCTTGGCACCCAGTTGTTGGGAGCGGTACTGGTTGATCAGGGATACAAAGTTACCATCGGTGAAACTTACGGCGCTTCTCAACGCGGGGGGTCGGTTATGAGCCACATGAGGGTTTCCATAACAGACCAATACGGCCCATTGATTCCGCCGCGATGCGCCGACCTTGTCATAGCTCTCGAGCCAACCGAAGCGGTGCGAGTCCTGGCCCAGTTCGGTAGCAAGAACACTATAGCAGTTGTCAACACCAGACCAATTTTTCCGGTTGACGTCACATGCGGAAATTTGCCGTACCCTGAAAAGGAAGCCCTTAAAGCAAAAATAAGAGCCCTATCTAAAAATGCTTTTTTTCTGGAAGCCACGGAGAAAGCCATTGAATTGGGCAATCCAGTTCTCGCCAACATTATCATGATCGGAGCTGTCTCTGGAGCAGGTATTCTTTCAATTACCGAAAAGGAATTGGAGAAAGCTGTCAGAGAAAACATCTCAGAGGACCGGGTCGCAATTAATCTCAAGGCGTTCACCATAGGCAAAGAAATGACCAACTGTGAATGAGTCAATCAATGCGGGATGAAATCAAAAAGGAACTTGTACGGATAGTTGGTCCTGACACGGCCACCGACCTGCCTGAGCATCTCGTCACTTATTCATATGACGCCTATACAGAAGAGCGACGCCCGGACATTGTGCTCTTCCCGGTTACCACACAGGAAGTTGCGGCTATTTTGAAAGTCGCTCATCGGGAGGCTATACCAGTCACCCCGCGTGGAGCGGGAACAAACCTCGCTGGTGAAAGCGTGCCAATCCATGGAGGAATTGTCGTATGTCTGACAAAGATGGACAGGATACTTTCAATTGACGCCGAGAGTCTAACCGCTACTGTCGAGCCCGGGGTAATTAATCTCGATCTTCAGCGTGAAGCTGAAAAACGGGGAATGATGTATCCGCCAGACCCCGCTTCATGGGCCGTAGCAACTATGGGAGGCACTGTCGCTACAAACGCCGGCGGCCCCAGGACATTGAAATATGGTGTCACCAAGGACTATTTGCTTGGACTCACTGTAGTGCTTGCTGACGGTAACATTCTTAGAACTGGGGGGCGCACACTCAAGAATGTGACGGGCTACAATCTTACAACCCTGATTTGTGGTTCTGAAGGCACGCTTGGCATTATTACAGAAATCGTGGTGAGGCTGATTCCCAAATCACCGGCAAGCCGAACAATACGAGCCGATTTCAAACGCCTCGAAGATTGCTCTGACGCTGTTGCGGCAATCATGGCCGGTGGGTCTGTTCCTGCATCATTGGAGTTGATGGACCAATTCGTGGTGAAAGCGGTAGAAAAGTCCTTCAAGCTTGGACTTCCTACTGATGTAGAGGGAATACTGCTCATCCAGTTGGACGGAGCGCCTGAAACGCTGGACAGGGAAGTGAGACAGGTTGAAAACGTCCTGATTGATAAGAACGCAAAGAATATAATTGTCGCTAAAGATTCAGCCGAAACGGAGAGATTGTGGTTGGCTCGCCGAGCCGCCGGGCCGGCTGTAATGCGGATGAGACCTAACATTATAACCGAGGACGTGACCGTGCCTGTTTCCCACCTCACGGCAATGATCAGGAAAGTGATGGAGATTGGGGAACGTCACGGGATTCAAGTCGGAATTTTGGCTCATGCGGGTGATGGAAACCTTCATCCATGCATTGTTTTCGATAAAAGGGACGAAGACGAGTATAAGCGGGTTCAGACGGTCTGCGAAGAATTGATTCCTGAAGCGCTTGCCCTGGGCGGCACGCTGTCGGGCGAACACGGCATAGGAATCGCCAAAGCGCCCTTTTTGAGTTTGGAGTTGGATCCAGTCGCTCTTCAGATTACACAGGGCATAAAGAACTGCTTTGATCCTAGGGGCATACTGAATCCAGGCAAATTTGTTTGAATTCGGAGCATAGATCGAACATTGCCATGTCGGACTGGATTATGATCATGAGGCCAACATTCATTTTGCTCTCATCAAAAACACTGCGTCCGATAATGTAAAAGGCAGGAGATCTTTGTTTCCGCAGAATCTTAAAGACGACTTGGACCACTGCTTCAAATGCGGCATGTGCCAGCAGGTGTGCCCGACCTTCAAGGTCATGCGCCGGGAATATTATACCCCAAGGGGAAGAGTTCAAATAATCAAACATTACCTCGAAGGAGACCTCAATTTAACCCCTAACTTAAAGCGGCTGATTATGAGTTGCATGCTATGCGACGCATGCGCTGCGCTCTGTCCAAGCGGCGTTCGGATTGACCGGCTGTTCAGGCTTATGCGTGTGGAAATGGACCACCGCGCCCCAAAAACACTGGGCAAGAAACTTTTGATCTCTATCCTTAAAAACGGAGATAGATTGCGTAAAGCCGCTGGATTATCTCGAATAGGGCAAAGACTTCTTGTTGATGTGTTTCGAACTGACGCCAAAATCGGCGCCATACCTCTCGCAAGGTTTCCGAGAATAGCAAAAGAGACATTCAGGAAAAAAAACGAGGGAAAAACCCCACCTGCAAGGAATAGGTCAGGACGCGTCGTTTACTTTACCGGTTGCGCTACAGACCTAGTTTACCATGACGTTGGATATGCGGTACTTCGAGTTTTGTCCCAACTCGGGTTTGAGGTCGTTATTCCCAAGGGCCTGGTCTGTTGTTCCGCCCCACTGTTCCTCGGCGGCGCGGCAGAAGCGTCTCTACCTAACATTTTTAAAAACCTGGACATTCTTGATGGAGTTGACGCTGATGCTATCGTTGTGGATTGCGCTACTTGCGGGGCAGCTTTAAAGAAGGGAATACCGGAATTGCTGGAAGATTTAGGCTTGGATACGGAAAAAGCAAAAAGAGTCGCAAATAAAGTTAAAGATGTTTCTCAGATTGTATATGAACATATCAATGAATTACCAATTCTCCGCAATGCCACTGATCAGCAATTGGTAGTAACCTACCACGATCCCTGCCACCTCGTCAGAGGAATGGGAGTGGCGCTGGAACCAAGGACCATATTGCGTGCTATCGATGGAATTAAGTTTGTCGAGATGGAGGGCTCAAATGAGTGCTGTGGTGGCGCTGGAACGTATCAGTTCGAAAACGTCGATATCTCGTCCGGTATCACATCCAGAAAAACCAACAATATTAGAACTACCGGCGCTCATATTGTAGCGACAGGTTGTCCAGGCTGTCGGCTAACATTGACGGGCAATATGTCCGCAGACGAGAGCGTAGATGTCTTGCACACGGTGCAGCTTGTGTCCAGGTTCATGACGAACCAATAAATTTGACTGGAAGAACTTTGTAAGTCCTGAGCGCCAAGGGCGCTTTATAGGGTTATCTTTTGAAGCAACCGTTTTCCAAGTGAAACTCACATACAAGGAGGAGAAAGATGCTGTTCAACAAAAGGTTCGGATCAGTCATGCTCGTTTTGAGTCTGGCGGCTGTTATACTTTTCACCATGACGGCTTCGCCTTCACTCGCGGAAAAACCAATCAAAATAGGTATGATCGACTGCTATACCGGAGGAGCCGCAGCGTTTACAAAGCCTGCTCTTACCGCGTGGAAAATGGTGATTGATGAATTCAACGCCAAAGGCGGACTAAACGGACGAAAGATTGAGCTGGTCATCAGAGATGATAAGTTTAAGCCGGATGAAGCCCTTTCTTACGCCAGGGAATTGGTTTTGAAAGATAACGTAGATTTTCTGGCTGGGACGACCAACAGCGCTTCCGCCCTTGCGGTGTCTGAATATGCTAAACAGAAGAAAAAACTTTTTATTATTCATATTTCCCGCTCTGATCGAATAACTGGGGAAAAAGGTCACAGATACGTATTTAGAGGGTGTCCCAGCGCCGACATTGAAGGACTGGCAGGAGGCGAATATGCGGCCACCATGCCTTTCAAAAAATGGTATATCATTGGTGAGGATTACGAATATGGCCATTCCATAGCGGACAATTTCTGGAAAGGCCTTAAAAAGAACAGACCTGACGTGGAAAAGATAGGTGAGGCATGGCCTAAAGTCGGTGAAACAGATTATAGCCCCTACATGACCGCTTTAGCGGGGGCAAAACCTGACGCCGTATATGTCGCCTTTGGGGCTTCGGGTCTACTCCCTTTTAGCAAGCAAGCGAAGCTTTTTGGATTGACCGAGAAATTCCCGCTGTTTGCTTTTGCTTTTGCCGATTCCATCATCCCGATGATACTAAAAAGCGATATGCCTACGGGAATTTTCGGCGGTTCCAATTATTTGTGGTATTATCCCAACACTCCCGAGAATAAGAGTTTCGTCGCAAAATACCTCGAATATACAACCAAACTTGGCTCTCCTGACAGGTACCCGTCAGGTGTTGGAGTATTCGCCGGTTACTGCTGCGCCAAGTTCCTTACCGACGCAATCCTCAAAGCAGGGACTACCGACACTGAAAAGGTGGTTTCAGCGATGGAAGGTTTGTCCATCGACACACCTATTGGTAAAATCGTGATGAGGGCGTGCGATCATCAGGCCGCTACACCGGCTTTCTGGGGAAAAGTCGAACAGGTTGAGGGATTTCCGTTCCCGGTGATCAAGGACGTGGTAACTACATCACCGGAGAAAACTATGCCTTCCTGCGAAGAGATCGAGAAAGAAAGAAAAAAGGAAAAGTAAGTACTCTTTAAGGTAGTCATAGGTACATTCCGGCGGTCGCCGTGGATCAGGACCGCTGGAATGTCATCTTCTGTTGGACCCTAACTCCAATAAATGTTTTCTTGAACAGTGGCCGCTCATAAAGAGCGCCGTTAATTAGTTCGGGCTCGTTGTTTAACGCAGGTAGGTTATGCATTTAGATGCGTCAATGTTCGCAGCTCAGTTCATAAGCGGCTTATGTCATGGCATGATCCTGTTCCTGATGGCCTCGGGCCTTACGCTCGTTTTTGGGGTCATGCGGGTAATTAATTTCGCTCACGGCTCATTTTATATGCTGTCCGCTTATTTAGCTTATTCCGTGACGCAGTTTTTCATGGCGGGACCCTACGGTTTCTGGATTGCTCTTATTACTGTTCCAGTCATCATAAGCTTTGTCGGTGGAATTGTAGAATGGCTCCTGTTGAGAAGAATTTATGAAAAGGAACATTTGCTACAGATCCTTCTTACTTACGCATTAATTTTTGTTTTCAACGATTCCGTAAAATTAATATGGGGAACGGACATGAGGATTGTTAGAATGCCCCCCCAGCTTGCGGGATCTGTGTTGTTTTTGGGGCAGGAATTCCCGGTTTATTATTTTTTCATAATAATAACGGGGCTTATTGTGGCTTTGGCAATGTGGCTAATTCTGAAATACGCCAAAGTAGGGAAGCTTCTCAGGGCTGCTGCGGAACAGGGCGATATGGTTGGCTTGCTGGGTTACAACGTGTCCACCCTGTTTACCGTAGTCTTCATGGTGGCCACAGCGTTAGCAGGGCTAGCAGGGGTGGTCATGGCGCCTACGATAAGGCTTGCGCTCGGCATGGACATTCTGATCATTATTGAATGTTTTCTTGTCGTAATAATAGGTGGCCTGGGAAATGTCTGGGGAGCCCTTTTAGCTGCGCTGATAACCGGCCAAACATATGCTTTCGGTATATTGGTTCTGGAAAAATACGCCATGGCTTTTCTTTTTGCTTTGGCGGCTCTGATAATAATTTTTAGACCGTCGGGCCTTTTGGGTAAATCGGGCAGGTAGGTAAGGAAGTATTTATGAGGGTGAACAACGCTTGGAAAACATCCTTGATATCGACTGTGATTCTTTTCCTTGTCGCCGTTCCATTTGTAGCGGCAAATATCTCCCAATTTTATCTGTACGTGATTATCAAGGTTATGATCTGGGCTCTTTTCGCCATAAGTTTCAATTTGGTCCTGGGTTATGGTGGCATGATGTCCTTTGGTCACGCCGCTTTTTTCGGAGTTGGAGCGTACACCTGCGGACTGCTTCTTGTTAAGACCCATTGCCCTACAGCCGTCGCGTTCTTGGCCGCTCCCTTCGCAGCGGCGATAATTGGTCTTCTAATGGGGTATTTTAGTGTCCGAATACAGGGGGTGTTTTATTTTGCTACGCTGACGCTATCATTCTCGCAGCTTCTTTATATACTAGTCTACAAGTGGCGCAGTTTCACCTTTGGTGACGATGGGATCCAGGGAATCAAAGTTCCCGATTTGATCTCAACTCTAGATACATATGTAAATTACTATTTCTTTGCTTTGATAGTCATACTGCCATGTATATACATCTTGTGGCGCATCACCAGATCTCCTTTCGGGCTGATGTTGCGCACAATCCGTGAAAATTCCGAACGATCTGAGTTTATTGGAGTAAATGTAAACAAATACAAGCTCATAGCGTTCGTAATTTCCGCTTTTTTCTCTGGTATTGCGGGAGCTTTATTTACTCTCTTTGAGACGTCATTATCACCGGATCTTTTTTTCTGGACAGCTTCCGGAGACGTCATCCTTATGGGGTTACTAGGCGGAATGCATTTATTTCTAGGCCCTGCGCTCGGCGCAGCGATCATAGTTCTTCTGAATAGTTTCCTGAGTTCCTACACTCAATACTGGGGCATGTTCTTGGGAGTTACTCTAATCATGATCGTACTGTTCTTTCCTCAAGGTGTCGGCGGGCTGATTCAGGAAAAGCTATTGTCTCCCTTTGGAAGGGAAAAGCGTAGATGACAATTCTTCAAGTCAAAGGTATCCGAAAATCTTTTGGCGGGGTCGCCGCTGTAGGCGGGGTCGACTTGAGCGTGGAACAGGGGCGCATTTTCAGTATCATCGGTCCTAACGGGGCTGGAAAAACCACTCTTTTTAATCTAGTAACGGGATTCGATCACTGTGACGGTGGACAAGTCCTTTTCAAAGGCAAGGACGTAACCGGTTTACATCCTGACCAGTTGGTCAGGCTCGGTATGGCCCGATCTTTTCAGGTTACAAAAATATTCCCTAAGCTCACGGTCTACGAAAACATTCAAGCTACGACACTTTTACAGCAAGGCAAGGGACTCAACCTGTTTTCTCTAGCCACCGAACTTGCCCGGACCGAAACACAAGCCGTTCTATCCCAGGTTGATCTTCTTGATAAAGCCGACGAACTCGCTGGAACTTTATCGGCCGGCGACATGAAGCGTCTCGAAGTGGGAATAGTTTTGGCGACCAGACCCGAATTGATACTTCTGGACGAACCCACTTGCGGAATGTCTACAAACGAAACCAGCGGCACATTCGAGCTGATTAGAAAAATTAACCGCGACACTAACGTCACTGTCCTATTTACCGAGCACAAGATGGATATGGTTTTCGCAGTGTCTTCTCACATTACTGTAATGAATTTCGGGCGCGTAATCGCTTCCGGCTCTCCGGAGGAGATCCGGAACGACAAAAGGGTTCGCGATATTTATCTAGGCGAGGGCTGATGTTTCTGGAAGTAAACAATATCAACACATTCTATGGCATTTTCCACGCCATTTTTGATGTTTCCATCAAAATAGAAAAAGGTGAGGTTGTTTGCCTCCTGGGAAGAAACGGAGCGGGAAAAACTACTACTCTCAGCAGCATTGTGGGACTATATAAACCCAGGTCTGGCAACATCAAGTTCAAAGGCGCCGAGCTAAAAGGAAAGAAAACACATGAAATAGTAAGAATGGGGATCGGTTATGTCCCGGAAACCCGCCTGATCTTCAGCGATCTTACCGTTAGAGACAATCTGGAACTAGGTTGTCGTAAAAAGACTTCAAAACACGTTGCCGAAACGCTCGACAAAATTTTTCACCTGTTCCCCAGACTCAAGGAACTTACACATAGAATCGGAGGAACGCTGAGTGGGGGTGAACAGCAAATGCTCACAATCGCCCGTACTCTTATGGGGGAACCGGAACTTCTGTTGCTTGATGAACTTACAATGGGACTAGCCCCGATTGTGGTAAACTTGCTCAGAGACGTTATTAATACACTAAAGTCCGAAAACTTGACGATCCTTTTGACGGAACAGAATGCGCTCTTTGCTCTTGACCTGAGTGAAAGAGTGTATGTGATTGACAAAGGGACAATAGTTTATGATGGAAGCGTTCAGGATTTAAAACAAAACTATGATCTTATGAGTATGTATCTCGGTGTTTGAGGCGTTGTGATAAAAAAAATAGGGATTCCAGCAATAATAGTTTGCGTAATCGGGGCCACAGCTACTTATGTGATCCATTACCTGAAAAACCGAACTGCGCCGGCAGGTACCGTATTTGTCAGCGGCAATATTGAGGCTACAGAGGTTGACGTTTCGTTTCGGCTTGCCGGTCAAATAAAAACCCTTCCAATTGAAGAAGGAGATCGAGTCAAAAAGGAACAGGTGATTTCGACTCTGGACACAGACACACTTGAAGCAATGCGAGGCTCAGCAAAGGGTGATGTCGCGGCTTTAACAGCCGTCCTGGATCAACTGGAGGAAGGCTCGAGAAAGGAAGATATTGAGGCTGCCCGGGCTGTTTCCAAAGCGGCGGATAGTAGGCTCAAAAATTCCAGGGACGAGTATGAACGTTATTACCCTCTGTTTAGAGAAGGCGCCATATCGGCCTCCATGTTCGATACAAAGCAGACAGCTTTCAATGTGGCTCAAGAGGAATTCAATAATGCGGCCCAACGGCTTGCGGAGCTTGAGAAAGGACCTCGCGAACAGGAAATCGTTGCGGCTCGAGGCCGTTTGGAAAAAGCAAAATTCGATCTGGTAAGAATTGAATTGGACATCGAGCACTCCACATTAAAGGCGCCGGTGTCCGGAGCTGTTTTAGTTAAGGCTAACGAATTGGGGGAAGTAGTTCTGCCGGGCGCGACCGTAGCGACTATAGCCGAAATCGATACGGTCTGGTTAAAGGGATATATCGGAGAAAAAGATCTAGGGTTGGTCAAACTGGGACAAAAAGCCAATATAACTACTGATTCGTTTCCAGGTAAAATTTATGCAGGCGCTGTGACTTTCATATCGTCGCGCGCTGAATTTACGCCAAAAAATGTCCAGACCCGGGAGGAACGGGTCAAACAGGTGTATCGTGTAAAAATAACGATACCCAATCCTGAACAGGAGCTAAAAATCGGCATGCCCGCTGAAGGATACATTCTGGTGGACACTGTTCGTGATGATGAGAAGAACTAAGTGGTATTGCCTGGATCCCAACAAGAAGAATCAGAAACTCCAATTATACTTACAGAAGGTCTGTGTAAGAGTTTTGGACCTGTAAAAGCTGTTCAAAACATGAACTTGCGGGTGAACAAGGGTGAACTTTTCGGCTTGATAGGACCCGACGGAGCCGGTAAAACCACCACTATCCGCATGCTTGCAGGTATTCTCGCTCCGACATCCGGCTCAGCCTACATTGATGGAATTTCCGTTAGGGACAATCCCGATAAGGTGAAAGAACATCTCGCCTATATGCCTCAGAGATTTGGTCTTTACCAGGATCTAACAGTTCTGGAAAACTTGCTGTTTTACGCTGACTTATTTGGAGTCCCTAAAAAGGATCGACCGGGAAGAATAGAAACTCTTTTTAGTTTCAGCCGGTTGGCTCCGTTTTCCGGCAGATTGGCAGGCGCTCTGTCTGGAGGAATGAAACAAAAGTTGGGACTGGCATGCGCTCTTATCCATTCTCCGCGTGTTCTTCTCCTGGATGAGCCGACTAATGGAGTCGATCCAGTCTCCAGGAGAGATTTTTGGAAGATCCTCTATGACCTTTTGCAGGAAGGGATAACGATTCTTGTTTCAACCGCTTATTTGGATGAAGCTGAACGGACGACAAGAACGGCTTTTATGCGCGAAGGCTCAATAATGGAGTTGGGGACCCCCAAGGAACTCAAGCAAACGGTCGAGGGCCACATGATAGAAATCATTCCTTCGGATTCCCGTGCCGCTCGAGAAGTCTTGAAGGCAGATCCAAGAATTTTGGATGTAAGTTTGTTCGGGGACAGTCTTCATGTGAGGCTCTCTGATGTGTCAGATGAGGTGTTTGCTAAAGAAGCTCTCGAAAAAGCGGGAATCGAAATTAAGTCCTTTCGGCGGATCGCTCCGGCCATGGAAGACGTGTTTTTGTCGGTTTTGACTGGGAGGGGAAATCCACCATGATATTGTTTGCGCATTTTCTTGAGCGTTTTCTGGTTAAAAGATGAACGAAATAGCTGTCTTCGCGAAGGACCTGACCCGGGTCTTCGGCAGTTTTGTAGCGGTCGATCACGTTACATTCGAGGTCCGACCTGGTGAAATATTTGGTTTCCTGGGGCCTAACGGGGCGGGAAAGACAACTACCATAAAGATATTGTGCGGACTCCTCACTCCATCTTCCGGTAAAGGAATGGTCACTGGATATGATGTTTCTACTGAAAGTGAAGAAATCAAGAAACACATTGGATACATGTCACAGAAATTTTCTCTCTATGAGGACTTGACGGTCTCAGAAAATCTGGATTTTTTCGGGGGTGTCTACGGACTGGATGAAGAGACCAAAAGGAAACGTGGGGAATGGGTACTCCAGATGGCAGGGCTTCAAGACAAATTGGATATTCTCACAAGGTCTTTGCCTTTAGGATGGAAACAGCGGCTTGCCCTGGGTTGCGCCATTCTTCATGAACCCCCGGTGTTATTTCTCGATGAGCCGACTTCCGGAGTTGATCCTCTGTCCCGTAGGAATTTTTGGGAATTGATTAACGACCTGGCGTCCCAAGGGGTGACGATTTTTGTGACCACACATTACATGGAGGAGGCTGAGTACTGTAACAGGCTCGCTTTGATGAGCGCAGGGAAGATAGTAGCTCTGGGAACTCCTTCTGATCTTAAAAAAAATTGGATGTCTGAATCAGTAATCGACCTTGAATGTGACCAACCAATGAGAGCCTCCGAACTGCTAAAGAAAGAGAAGATCTTTTCCGAAGCGGCAATTTTTGGAAGTTCCCTTCACCTGGTTACGGGAGACCCAACTGGGGCTGAGGAAACAACGAGAAGAATCATGTCTGACAATGGCATTGACGTCATCAGATTGGAGAAAGTCACTCCTAGCCTGGAAGACGTATTTGTAACCTTGACAACGCCGGTTACAAAATAATGATGTCCAGGCGCTGGAGGCGACAAATTCATTTATCAGACCTAGTCTGTAACCAGGACTTTTGTACCAAATGAATATAGTTCGGACTCTGGCTGTAGCAAAGAAAGAAACCCGGCAGATTATGCGGGATAGCCGTTCTCTTTACCTGGCGCTCGGCATACCCGTCATGCTCATGATCCTTTTCGGTTATGCCCTGTCACTGGATGTTGACGACATTCCGATTGCTGTCTGGGATCAAAACCGAAGTCCGGAATCTCGTGATTTCATAGATAGAATGACCAGTTCCGGCTATTTTAGACTGGTTGTCCAAACGGACAACTACCGGGAAATAATTAAGGATCTTGATCAGGAACATGATTAGCGTGGGGGTTATAATACCATTTGATTTCAGTCATAACCTAAAAAATGGCTCTTCCACCCAGATTCAGGCGATTGTGGACGGTTCCGACTCCACCAGAGCGAACCTGGCGATTGTTTACCTTGACACGATAAGCGCTACTTTCGAAGGTGATCTGAAAATGGAATCGCTGACAAAACAGGCGGTTCAAAGCAGGGTCAGCGCGCCTATCGACCCCAGAATTCGCATTGTCTACAACCCGGAACTCCGAAGCCGCAATAACATAATTCCCGGCTTGATCCCAGTTATAATGATGATCATCTCCGCTCTCTTGACATCGCTCACCATAGTCAGAGAGCGGGAGACTGGAACAATGGAACAACTCATGTCAACGCCGCTTAAACCCGGCGAGTTGGTTGTGGGTAAGTTGATTCCATATTTTACACTTGGCTATGTAGACCTGCTGCTGGTTTACATCATGGGCAGATACGTTTTTCAAGTGCCGTTCCGTGGGAGTTTGCTCATCATGTTTGGAGTTTCCAGCGTTTTCCTTATAGGCGCTATGTCTATCGGGTTCCTGGTTTCGGCCGTAGCTTCCAATCAGTTTTTCGCTACTCAGTTGGCTCTACTGGGAACTGTCCTTCCCACTTTTTTACTGTCCGGGTTTGTTTTCCCAATTTCTAATATGCCTGAATCGCTCCAATATTTTACTTACATTATTCCTGCCAGGCACTACATAACCGTGCTCAGGGCTGTTTATTTGAAGGGAGTGGGTTGGGACGCCATAATCTGGCCCACCCTTGCTCTAGTGGTCTTTGCCCTGTTTGTCACAACATTAGTCGCAAGAAAACTTGGCAAATATACCCTATGATCGACAGAGCCCCAAAATTAGCGGATCGCTCGGGACCGACTCACTGGGAGCGTCCCAAATAATGGGGTATATTCCTACCGGTATCACTCCCAGGCAGGACTCACTGAAACGAAAAGTCTCAGAGAGCCTTCAAAGGATCCGATGGCTGATCTGGAAGGAATTCATTCAAATTGTCCGTAACAGACAGAATCTTATGATGTTGCTAATTGCGCCGGTCATTCAGTTGGTCATTTTTGGGTCAGCTAGTAGACTGGATGTGAATAACGTCGCTACTGTCGTAGTAGATCTGGACCATTCCGCCATGAGTCGTGACCTTGTGGAAGGGTTCGCCAAGTCAGGGTATTTTAAAATTGTCAAATATTTGAACAGTTATGACTCAGCAGATCGGTTCTTCGAGAGAAACCAGGCTTCACTGGCTATTCTCATCCCTCCGGATTTCGAGAAGCGTGTGCAGGGAAGACGCAAAGCTGAGGTGGGGGTTCTTGTTGATGGTGTCGATACGATAACGGCCGGCACCGTCTCAGGTTACGCTCAGTCCATAATTCAGAGATTCTCGGATGATATATTGGCGTCACGAATTAACAGCATGCAAGGGCTGCTTTACGACTCCACAACGCCGAGGCTCATCATCCCTGAATTCTCGAACGCATCTCGAGCCTGGTTTAACCCTAATCTTAATTCCAAGGATTTTTTTGTCCCTGGAGTGGTGGCCTTGATACTCTTGACTCTGGCTATAATATTAACGTCATCCGTAATCGTAAGAGAGAGAGAAATCGGTACAATAGAACAGCTTATGGTCGCTCCTATCTCAAGGTTGGAGCTTATTCTCGGGAAAACCTCACCCTGTTTTTTTATTGAACTGGTCACGTTACTCATTGTGACACCTCTTGCGTTGATCATTTATGATATTCCGTTTAGGGGATCAATCTGGTTTTTTTTTGGGTCGTTTTTCTTGTTTCTGATCACCGCGTCAGCAATTGGTATGACGATATCCGCGTTTTGCAAGACCCAACAACAGGCAGTTCTTACATCATTCATGTTTCTTCAGCCTTCAATCTTGCTTTCAGGGTACGCTTTCCCCATTGAAAATATGCCTTCTGTGATTCAGTACATTACTTATTTAAACCCTGTCAGATATTTCATAACAATTCTGAGAGGCGTATTCCTGAAAGGAACTGGCTGGGAGACCCTTTGGCCGCAGGTAATTCCAATTTTTATAATGGCGGTTATTTACATCGCATGGGCCTCCGCGTTATTTAAAAGAAGAATAGATTAACCAGGATCCGTAGAAAATAGTGGTCCATTGACGCAGGTCCGTATGTTTTGCGGTTGGCCGATTTTCTCGATTGGAGTTTCTAATGAGTTTTGTTGACACAAGCCTGGAGAGTTTGAACTGGCAAATCGCTTTTATGCGTCAAGAGCTTGACCACCTGCGTTCCCTTCAAAAACAGTTACGAACTGAGGCTCGAGTTTGCTTTGAAAATTCCGCAAAACTCGAGGCGATTATCAGAGCTTTTGACGGTTTTATATATGTGTGCTCTTCGAATTACCAGGTGGAGTACATGAACGACAAACTTATTGAACGCACCGGCTACGATCCAATAGGACAAAAATGTTTCAACGTGTTGCACGGATTAGACCATGTTTGCGACTGGTGTGTGAATGACAGGGTTCTGAAGGGTGAAACAGTCCGTTGGGAGATTAGGAGCCCCAAAGACAATCATTACTACTACGTCATTAATACACCGATATATTACCCGGATGGATCAATTGCGAAAATGGCCATGATTCAGGATGTGACCGACAAGAAAAATGTCGAGATCGAAAGAGAGAAATTGATAGCCCAACTGGAAGCTAAAAATGAGGACCTGGAGGTATTCAGTTATGCAGTCTCACATGATCTCAGAGGGCCTCTACTCACGATCAAGGGGCTTCTCAAGTGGGTAGAACGTGACGCAATAAATTCAAACCTGAAAAGACTTCAAGAAAATATGTCCACTATCTTCCGTTCCGCAGACCGCATGGAGGGGCTTATAACCGACCTGTTAAAACTTTCAAGGGTTGCAAACTTGCAGGACGAAGTGCAGGAAATGAGCTTTGAAGAAATTGTTTGGGAAGCATTGGAACTTCTATCCGGCAAAATAAACCAGAGCAATGTGAAGATAGATATCCAGAGTGATTTCCCCAAAGTGTGCGCTTGCAGGAACAAACTACTTACTGTTCTCCAGAATCTAATAGAGAATGCAGTAAAATATATGGGACCCCAGACTGAACCGAGAATAAAAATAGGGTCCAGAAACGATGGCGAAGATGTTGTTTTCTTTGTTGAAGATAACGGGATCGGGCTGGACCCGAAAAATCTGTCTAAGATCTTCGGTTTATTTGTGAAGCTGGATGAGAATTCAGAGGGAACGGGCATTGGATTGGCAATGCTCAAGCGAATCCTCGAAGCCGACCATGGTCGCATTTGGGTTGAATCACAGGGAATCGGTTATGGATGTCGGTTTTGTTTCACGTTTAAAAATTGTGAAACGGCTCCTGCAAAGTGACATGGAATCCAGAGAAACGTTTCCGTAGACTCAAAATTCATTAGCAGGAGACCAGGATTCCCCAATTCTCAACTCCAGCCTTACGCTTAAAATCTCATCAATCTCCCATTAAATGGTTTAGGGCCTGTCTATTCACATATCTATCTGATAGTAATTTCCATTAAATACTAGCTAGTTACATATCAACACTTGACAAAGTCCGCTCTTGTTCGTTACAAGCAGATTATGACGTACTCGTCAGTCACTATATTTTAGGGTTATACTATTCGATTCTTATAGTTGGAGATAATCATGGACATCTCTCTGGAAACCGCAATTAACAGTGTAGTCAACAATACCAGAGCCCACCGCGATACTTTCGCCATTCCCGAATTGATCAAAATCCTGAAAAATGAACTCCTTAAACTGCCTAACGATGACGCCGTCAGGTCTGACGCAACCCGGTCAATAGTCGATGTGGCAGCCAAGGCGCTCATGGCGTCGCCGATTTATTCGGACACGCTCATACGGGAGTTCTACAGAAGCGCGATCGATTCCGCCGAAGCTAATGGGGTTCCCAGAGAACTTATTCTCGAAGACCTGCTTTTCCAGAGCCTGAGACGGTCGGTCGAAGGTGAAACATCCAAAAGGAAAAAGCAGAAAGATGTCAGGCACAGAATACTACAGGCAGCGCTGACAGAGTTCTCCGACAAAGGCTTCCACACTTCTACAATTGATTCCATAGCTGATCGGGCCGATATAGCGAAGGGTACAGTTTACCGTTACTTCAAGACAAAAGAGAGTATTTTCACTGCCCTCAAAGAGGACACAATGTCCGAATTTGTGGAATTGGCTCGAAAAGACCTGAGTGTTCAGGATGATGTGCTTACAATAATTGAAAGCGTAATTAAAATATATCTCACTTTTTTTGAACAGAATTCTGCTTTTTTTAAAGTAATAATTCAGGAACACAAGGATTTTGGCAGAGAGTTTTCTGAAAAGTTTATCCAGGAACTGATCCTGGCCCTGCCTGGACTTAAACGTCGATGCTGGAAAGCTTCTCGCTCTGGTCGCCTAAAGCAGATGAATTACTTTACCGTGTTCTACGGAATAATCGGCTTTCTAAATGGAGTGATCCAAAAGTGGCTACGAGAAGGAGCGGAGGGGTCGCTCCTCGATGAAGTCGATACTGTAAGGGAAGTGCTGTTTTATGGCTTCGCTATTCCTCCCAGCCAAGCTTTCAACACAAATCCGCTTAAGGTGATCTCATGAAAACGATTTCCGAACTTAACATCGGTAAGCCCATAATTTTTGTCAATCCGTATTTCAACAAGGACTTCACGTTAATTGCCAAGGTTAATCAGGCAGGTGGGATCGGAGTAATCGACCACGTAACAGCGGGTCCCGCTCGCTTTGAGCCCGATGACTCAACACCTTATGGGATAAGGGTCCATGTGGACGATCCTTTACTAGAGGGCTCGAATAAACGAATAAAATTGGGCATTATTCCTCTGGAAGACAATGATCGCCTGGTCTCGCTTGAGGACAGTTTTTTTTCAAAACTGTCAATTCCGGTTTTCGTGGAAGTGGGATGCGTCTCGGACGTTTCCAATGCTCAAAGAATAGGAGCTGCCGGCCTCATTGTTCGAGGTTCTGAAGGGCCTGGTTGGGTAAGCCCAACTCACGGCTTTGTGTTACTCCAGCAAATAATCCAGATAACAAAACTTCCCGTATTCCATCAGGGAGGTATCGGCCCTTACACTTCCGCCGGAGCGATTGGAGCAGGGGCTTCAGGAATAGTTCTAGATTATCATCTGTTGTTAACAGATGAATCCGCCATAGATTCCGAACTGAAAAGTTTTTTAAGCTCGACTCAATTTACCGGGCTCCACAATATTGAATGAAATTTCAGGACATCCCTTCCGATCCTACTCTCGAATAGGCACAAAGAAAATTCGTGAACTCAAGAAAATGGAAGAGTCTCTTGCTGTAGATCGAATCTACAGCAATACCAGAAACTCATTTCTTCACAGATTGGCTACCCTTCCGCTAAACCAGACGGCGACGATTCGATCTTCCCGTTTTCTGAAGACCTTACAATCAACAGGGTGTTGCTTCAGAAATGTCACTCGGTTTCCGAAGTTATCGCCGCATTTGATAGCGCTATGAAACTCTGCTCCGGCGCCTGGCCATTTAAAGAGGGATCGCCACTGAGCGTTGAGCACGGAGTCAGGTTCCCCGTTGTGCAGGGTCCGATGGCTCATGTAAGTGACAACTCTGATTTTCTGAAAGCGGTTAATGACGGGGGTGGATTGCCATTCCTGGCTTTGGGCAATATGCCGGGACCGATAGCTCAGCAGGCCCTTGAGCAGGCACGCGAAAAAAACGGATCAAGATTTGGAGTAGGCTTGATAGGACTCGAGATCAATCGTAGCCGGTATGAAGCGCATCTGGAAATAATGCGCTCCAATCCTCCAAAATTTGCGATCCTAGCTGCCGGCGGCCCAGAACTCGCCTTAACCATTGAAGGTATTGGCACTTGTTGCTACCTGCATTGTCCTTCACCCGGAATCTTATCGGAGGCTTTGAAGGCAGGGCTCAGACGATTCGTCTTCGAGGGCGGCGAGTCCGGCGGGCACATCGGAAACCTTAGCAGTCTCAACTTGTGGAACGCAAATCTGAACCAATTGGAAGAAGCTCATAAAAACGGCCTGGATTTGAATGAAGTAAGTGTTTTGCTTGCCGGTGGAATTGGTTCACCTCAAGGGTCTGCATTTATAGCGGGCATGACAGATCATCTTACCGAAAAGGGGCTCAAGGTTGGACTTCAGCTTGGAACGGCTTACCTTACGACCGAGGAAGCAGTCAATGCTAAGGCCATCACTGATTCCTACCGGAGGTTGACTCTCGAATCTCGTGACACTGTAGTAGTAGGCCGGACAGTAAACACTATGACAAGAGTCGCGTGTTCGCGGATGGCCAATGAGCTGGTTGAACGAGAGCTCGAACGTCTCCAGGCCGGGATGCCGCTACGGGACCGTAAGGAACTTTACGAACAGGATAACCTTGGCGGCCTTCGTCTGGCTTCAAAGGGATGCGCCATTGATCCTGCGACTTCACAATCCGATTGCCCTCAATTTTATGAGTTAAGCCCTCAGGAACAGGTAGAAAGAGGCCTATACCTGATGGGACAGGTAGCCTGCTTGTTAAACGAACCCACTACCATTGCTCATGTCCATGAGAACCTCATTTTCAAAGGACAAGAAATCTATAGGAAACCAGCTAATAAGCTCGAATTTTTTGAACCAGCTCACACCGAGCCACCAACGCAATTGAGTCCTTTCAAACAAGTTGAAGCCATTCAAACAGGAGTTAACGCTATGAATTCTAATGAACTCGGCGAGAATTCCGAACCAACACAAATAGTGGAACTGAATTCTGACAATGAGCCAATAGCAGTAATTGGAATCGGGTTGCGTCTTCCGGGATCCGATTCACCGGAAAAGTTTTGGCGTCAGATAGTTGAAAAAAAGAGTGGCATAGGCCCAACACCTGATGAAAGGTGGGGCTCGGTAGATCTTTACTACGATTCGGACCCGCGGGTTCCGGACAAAACCTATTCAAAGATAGGTGGCTTTATTTCTGATTTCAACTTTGATCCTCTCAAATACCGGATTCCTCCGACTGTCGCACAAAAAATGGACCGGACTCAGAAAATGGCCGTCGCTTGCGTGGCTGACGCGTTGACAGATGCAGGGCTTTCTCCTGAAGCTCTCAAGGGACAGCGTGTAGGAACTGTTATCGGAAATAGCATGGGAGGCGAAATCTCTGATTTGTATGCAGAACGCGTAGGATTACCTAGAACTCTGCTGCGGATGCGTGAAGCGATGGACTCGGCAAATGTTGATTCATCGATTAGCGAGAAAATTCTTGACGATTTTCGAGGCCGTTTCCTTGCCGGGCTTCCAGAAATTACTGAGGATTCCTTGCCCGGTGAATTGGCCAATGTGATTTCCGGCAGAATTGCCAATGTGTTTAACCTCGAAGGCCCTAACTTCACGGTAGACGCTGCATGCGCATCATCTATGGCAGCAATAATGAACGCTGTCTCAGGTCTGCGATCAAGGGTAATGGATTGCGCTATTGCCGGGGGTGTTGACACCTCGATGCAACCATCAATATTCGTGAAATTTTGTAAAGTCGGCGCCCTTTCACCGGATGGAAGCAGGCCCTTTGACGCTGCCGCTAATGGTTTTGTCATGGGCGAGGGCGCCGGTGTCATGGTTCTGAAACGACTTTCCGACGCATTGTCCAGTGGAGACAAAATTTACGCGCTAATTCTGGATGTGGGGTCGTCTTCTGATGGACGAGGCAAGGGTATAACAGCGCCGAACTCTGCGGGCCAGGAACGAGCAATCCGAGCGTGTCTTGAAAATTCAGGAGTGGATCCAGTCACAATCGGACTCATCGAGGCTCATGGAACCTCTACAGCCGTTGGCGACAAAACCGAACTAATGATTCTTGACAAATTCTTTAGGAGTGCCGGATCTCCGGCTGGCTCAGTAGGAATCGGATCCGTAAAATCGCAGCTTGGACACTTGAAGGCGGCAGCCGGTTCAGCAGGCATGATAAAGGCGATTCTCAGCCTTTATCATCGATCACTGCCGCCAACCATAAATGTTACTAATCCTAACCCTTGCATAGACTGGGAATCGTCACCTCTTTCCCTGGTTACGTCATCACGCCCGTGGAAGTCTACCAAGGGGGTTCCAAGGCGAGCTGGGGTAAGCGCTTTCGGATTTGGGGGCACAAACTTCCATGTTGTTCTCCAGGAATACTCGCCGGGATTACAACTTGTATCTTCCAACAGACCGGCGACACTTCCTTCCATCGAATTTGCCAAACCCGACTGGCCCAAGCCAGACAACTTGAATGTCAGTGGCGAGATTTGGGCTATCGGAGGGAATAACACAGAAGAGCTGATTGGAAAAATTGAGAAGGTTCTCGAAACAATCAATCCATCAACTTGCAAGACACTAGCCTCGTCGCATAGTAACGAATGCCAGAGTTTCCAACTGAGATTCGGTTTCGCCTCAGCGGATATTGAAACTACCTCAAAAAAACTTGTGTCAATACTTGAAGCCTTACAAGACCCGGCAAAGAGAGGCTTCCTGACTGCAAGAGGGGTCCATTTTTCAGAGGGTAAACCCTCAAAGCATTTGTCCGGCGCCGCGTTCCTTTTCCCAGGTCAAGGGTCCCAGTACCCATACATGTTAAGGGACTTATGCGACAGGTTTCCTGTTGTAGCGGAAACCTTTAATGAAGCTGATAATATAATGAAGGGGCTTGGACTCAAGGAGATAAGTTCCCTCGTATTTCCCAATCCTGCTGTACTTGCGCAACCTGGCGCAAACGACGTCCTGAAGGACACCCAGAATTTACAACCTATGATATTGACGGCGGACACAGCCATCTTCCGGCTGTTGAAGCAAATGGGGTTGCGCCCTGAGGCTTGTGCGGGACATTCGTTAGGGGAGTACGCCGCATGTGTCGCTTCAGGTGTTTTCACTTTTCCGGACGCATTGGAAGCAGTGGCCGTTCGTGGCCGGGAGATGGCGAGAGTTAGCATAGCTGACCCTGGTTTAATGATGAGCATTCCTGCGGACGCCAGATTAGTCGAAGAAGTTATCGCGCAGGTGGATGGATATGTAGTGGCGGCGAACAAAAACTCCCCAAAACAAACTGTCATCTCCGGTGAAACTGCCGCTGTTAAGAGAGCTGGAGAGCTATTCAGAGAGAGAGGCTTGGAGGGCATGCTCATTCCGGTTTCCGCCGCTTTTCATTCAGGCGTCGTCGCCCCTGCCAGGGAACCGTTTATGAAAACACTCGAAAAGCTCTCGGTATCATCACCGGCGATAGCCATAATCTCGAATGTCACCGGTGATTACTATCCTGTTGGACCGGGCGCTCCTGCACGCATTAGAGACCTCCTGGGCAAGCAGTTTGCGGCGCCGGTCGAATGGGTGAAAACTCTCAGACGATTGCATGGGGATGGGATCCGCGTTTTTGTGGAATGCGGCCCAAAGCGTGTAATGACAAATCTGACGATCGACACCTTGTCCAAGGAAGTACTCGCTTTACCTACCAATCATCCCAAGAAGGGTGGAGTCCTGCAATTGCTGGAATCGCTCGCAGCCTTAATTGTAGAAGGCTTTGAGTTGGATATTCACGCCGCGGAGATTCCCCACCAAACACCACATACGGAGCGATTGCGACAGCGAACGAATCTCGCCGTTGTACCTACCAGTATCGAACAGGGCCATCCACAGGAAGCCACGGTTACCGTCACCGGGAAGACAACTTCTCCATTGGATGCGCTCCTCGACGCCGAATTGGAGGATATTGCATCCAAACCCGAATTCACAAGGTTTGTAGAGCTTCAGGGAAACCCCATTAGGAGTCTCATAAAATCGAGCTTCAACACTTATGTCGATAACATTTTGCCTCTCCAAAAAACGGTTACAATGGTGAAAACTGAGGAAATTAATTTTAAACCGGTTGTCATTTCCGGCATGGCGGCGGGTCTACCAAGCGACGTTCGATTTCCTTTTGACAAGGAAAATCTGGATGACCTTATCCTTGGGAAGAATTTCATCAAGAAGGTTTCGGAAAAAAGCCGTAGGGAAATGCTCGAAAAGAACGTGGAAAGGCTTTTCAAAGGTCCGTCCGGGGAAGCTGAATTACAGATCGTTCACGACGTATCCGAAGTCATAAAGCTAGCAGGTTTTTTTGAAAACGACGATTCTCTGGTTGAGGGATTTGGGCTGGAAAGACGTCTAATTGAAGCAATGGATGTTACGACCAGGATGGCCGTGGCTACCGGGTTGGAAGCTCTCAGGGAAGCAGGGATTCCATTGGTCCAACAGACCAGAACAACCAGCGCTGGTATCGAATTACCTGAGGCATGGGCTTTGCCGCAGGCTTTAAGGGCAGAAACAGGGATAATCTTTGCCTCGGCCTTCCCGGGCATGGCATCACTGGTCGATGAAGTCACCAGAGAAGCAAGCGCTCGTTTCGGAGCCGGGGCTAAAAAGAGACTCATAGATTTCTACACTGGAATTGTCCAACGGATAAAAGACGATGACGAAAAGGAATCCATTACCAGATGGTTCACCCAAGAGTTTGACCGGCTGACTGGATCGGGTTCCGGAGAGTTGTACACATTTAATCGGAATTTCCTTTTGAGAGTAATGAGCATGGGACATGGCCAGTTGGCGCAGCTCATCAAGGCCCAGGGTCCCAATACTCATGTTGACGCAGCGTGCGCAGGAACAACTCAGGCGATTCTTCTGGGTAGAGACTGGATAAGAACCGGGCAGGCCAAGAGAGTGCTTGTGGTAGCGGCTGACGACGTCGCAGGAAGGCACCTTTTCCCGTGGATCGGTTCCGGGTTCCTGGCAATGGGGGCGGCAACCACTAAAGCGAATGTAAATGAAGCGGCGTTACCCTTTGACGACCGCAGACATGGTCTGATACTGGGGTCGGCCGCGGCGGCGATAGTCCTGGAGAGTGAGGACTTGGTCAAGAACAGAGGTATGGACCCAATCGCCTCCATTGAAGCGGGAGTAATCGCAAACAGCGGCTTCCACGGAACACGACTTGATGTCGATCATATCTCGACCGTAATGGAGAAGATGATTTCAAAATGGGAGGAGCAGTCCGGAGTTTCACGCAGTGAACTCGCAAAGAAAATGTTCTTCATGTCACACGAGACCTATTCTCCAAAACGGGGCGGAAGTTCTTCCGCTGAGGTCAAGGCGCTACGTTCGACTTTCGGGGAAAGCGCCGTGATTATCCCCATCGCCAATACAAAGGGGTTTACCGGTCACACGATGGGTGTTGGTGTTGAAGATGTAGTCGCATTGAGATGCCTTCAAAAACGCACTTTGCCGCCAATCCCCAATCTCAAGGCGCCAGATCCGGAATTTCAGGACATGAACCTTAGCTCCGGGGGGCCATGTGACGCTCAATATGCTTTACGTCTAGCCGCCGGTTTTGGCTCACAGATAGTAATGTCTCTCTACAAAGTAGCTTCCCATGAAGAAAATCGCGTCACCGATTATGGGGCAAATCGATTGTGGTTAAAACAAATCTCCGGGTACGATGATCCTGTGGTTTCAGTTGAAAACAGAACCCTTAAGGTTTCAGAACGAGCTATAGCGGAAAAACCTACTCGAGAGGACTCTTCGGAAAAGGTAGCGGTTTCGAGCACAGTTCAGGTCGAAAAAAGGATCCCAGGTTCCGTTCCTGAGACAGGAACGGAGCAAATCAAGCAGATCATACTGTCGCTGCTGTCCGAAAAAACAGGCTACCCGCCCGATATGCTCGACACTGGACTTGATCTGGAGGCGGATCTCGGCATCGATACCGTTAAGCAGGCTGAATTTATTTCTGATGTGCGGGATAAATTTAATATCCCCAGGATTGAGGGCCTCAAAATAGCCGAATTCCCAACGATTGAGCACATAATTGGCTTCGTAGCCGAACACACCGCAACATCGCTCCAACAGCCAAAAGACCCGATTCAAAGACAGATATCTGTTCCTGCGGAAAAAGCTTTAACGGACGAGCTTGAGGTTCGAGCAAAAATACTTGAGCTACTTTCAGCCAAGACAGGTTACCCACCCGATATGCTCGACACTGGACTCGATCTGGAGGCCGACCTCGGCATCGATACCGTTAAGCAGGCTGAATTTATTTCTGATGTGCGGGATAAATTTAATATCCCCAGGATTGAGGGCCTCAAAATAGCCGAATTCCCAACGATTGAGCACATAATTGGTTTTGTGCTCGAGAAGAAAACTCCGGTAGTCGCTGTAACCAGTAGAACAAAAAACGACCGAGTCGGTTCCGCTCGCAATGGTTTCCGGAAATATCCATACTTACGAAGCCAGACTAGTTAAGATTGAGACTCAAGTAACATCGGCGCTTCCGGACGTGGATGAAATAGTTATTCTCGGGGCAGATGATCTGTTTTTATCAGAGATTAAGAAACTAGTACAGTCTGTAAATGTCACGCTGTTGGATGGGCCTATTGAAATTCCGTCTCAACAAAACAACCGCGTCGGGGTCATTAATGTGACAACTCCAATTAACCTGCAGACCGCTCTGTATAGTTCATTCGAATTGTTTCGAGCGCTGGCGGCGAGTTTTGAGGATGGGCCGGTCTTCTTGGTAAACATCGTCTCCGAAGACGGGGCATGGGGATTTGAAAATCCTCAACAGACAGGATACATCTGCGGCGCAATAACTGGGGCAGCCAAATCATTTTCCAGAGAGTATCCCAAGACCATGTGCCGATGTCTCGACGTTTCTCCGAATATTCTGGAAACTCACGGCCCTAATCTGGCCATTCAAAGTCTTATTGAAGATTTTCCTCTCGAAACCGCAGTGGCGGACAATCTTGAATTGCGGCGCATTAGATTCGCCCCCACATCGATCACCCAGCGTGAATCCGGTTCCGTCAATCAAGGCGAGGTTATACTGGCAACCGGTGGCGCTCGCGGCATAACAGCGGCCTGTTTAACAGGGATTGCAGAGCAGGTTCCCGTTACCTTTGTCATACTGGGGCGCACCGTATTGTCTAGTCGGGCCGAGACCTTGTCTACATTTGGGGCCGACGAATGGAACCAGGAAAAAATCAGGATAATAGAGCGTTACAAACGTGAAGGAAAGCCCCCTACCCCGGTCTTGGTGGAAAAAGAGTTTTTAAGGCTAAAAAATGAGGTCGAAGTTTTTCAAAATGTCAAAAAACTCAGAAATCTTGGGTCCGAGGTCATTTATAGGGCAGTTGATATCGTAGATTCGGAGGCTGTGGATAACGTAATCGCCGAGATAGGTCGACTTTGTGGTCGTGTGGACGTTTTTGTTCACGGGGCTGGCATCGATATAAGTCGGGCCCTTCGCTCAAAAACGATGGATCAAATAAAGCTGGTTTTCAACGTCAAGGTCGAAGGAGCAAGAAATATTATGGCGGCTCTTGACAGACACGAATTGCCTCCCAGGAGGATAGTAGGCTTTGGAAGCGTTGCAGGCCGGTTTGGCAATATAGCGCAGATCGATTATTCTGCCGCTAATGACGGCCTTGCCCATTTATTGCGATGGCTGGCAGGGCACAACGATATCCGCTCGACGGTCATAGACTGGGCCCCTTGGGCCCAAATAGGTATGGCTACTAGAGGAAGCGTTCAACAAAGCCTTGAAGACGCAGGTATAGATTTCATTCCTCCGGAAAAAGGTGTGTCAGCCTTTATGCAGGAGTTAGCTAGATCGTCGTCATCACCTGAAATTCTGGTGGCCGGAAAAATTGGGCCTTTTGAAGGGGACGCATTCGTCACCAGTGGTGAACAATCACGGAAAATCTTTTTCTTGGCGGGGCAAAAAGCAACTATTGAGTCTTTGATCCCGGGCGAACATCTAAAGATGAAGATCGAACTCGACCCATCTCACCCACTGCTTAATGATCATCGAATCGATCGAGCGGCCGTGTTCCCTGGAGCGGGCGGCATAGAAATTATGAGAAAAGCTGCGGAGATTCTTGATCCTTCCACATCTGAAATGGTGATTCAAAATGTTCGGTTTATGCAGCCATTGAAGATATTCAAAAACGAGAAGTTTGTGGCTGAAGTTGATGTTTTTCGAGTTTCCGATCCTATGATCAAATTTAAGGCCCAAATATCCAGCAGTCTTCTGGATAAAGAAGGTCGACCTTTCGGGAAGCAAAGATTGCATCACGAACTGTTTCTCGGTTCAAACGAACCCACCAATATAGATGTGCCGGATCACAATTGGAAACAGACTATCTTTGTTCCGGAACAAGAGATTTACTCGGTATTTTTTCATGGTCCTGCCTTTCGATTCCTCGATTATATTTCAGTTGAAGGAAGAGGTAACGGGGTCCGATTCCGATTCAAAGACACTGAGCATAGGCCTGATATGTTCCCGGATATTATTCCAGCGGCGATTGAAACAGCTTTTCAGGCTGGAGCAGCGTTCGGACTAGAATCTTATGGAATAATACCTCTACCCGTGGGGGTAGAAAAGATTGTGATTCTAAAGCCAAATGGCGCCCCGACTCACGGAGTTGTAATTCCGACCAATATAATTTCAAAACCTGGGACAGAGGTTCGTACTAAGATTAGGTTTGACGGAATTCTCAGCGAAGCCGACGGGACTCCTGTGATCTTCTTGAAAGGTTTTGAGATGGTAGAGTTACAAAGGGCAAATTCCTTCCCAAACCGTATTTTTGAGGAAATTTCTCCCATTGATGAGCTTGGCGTCAAATCAGACCAGAAGCTAGACTTGGGAAAGATCCGCCTGCTGGACGACGTTGATGTTATTCTTAAAAACGCTACTCCTAAACGTCGAAAAGAGTGGATTGCCGGCCGCATGCTTTTGGGGAGAGCCCTGGATCGATTGATGTCGCATAATGGCAACGGGTCCAAGAAAGGCCTGAAGCTTCACATAGGATCAAACTCTTTGGGCAAACCTGTTGTTTATTCTTCTAGCGACCCTAAGTCAGAATTCGCCCAGGTTACCGTGACCCATTCAAATGGACTTGCAATGGCTTCAGCCACTTTATCCCTAGCATTTCAAGGAGTTGGAGCGGATATTGAAAAAGTTGAGAAGAGGAGCGCTACATGGGGAAAGGACTATTTTAATGATTCTGAACTCGAACTAGCGGACTCCTCCGCTGATCATGCCAGACAATTGACGCGTATATGGAGCCTCAAAGGAAGCGGGGCTAAAGGCTCTGGGAGTAGGGTTGAGATACGATTTGAAGGATGTCCTTGTAGTTGGGATTGACAAAACCGGTAAAGCTAGACTTGAATTTCAGAATGAGGCCGGTAAGTTTGTGCGTGATAACGGTTTGAATGAAATTGAAGCGCGAGTCGAGAATTTCGGCGACAGTGTTCTGGCAAGGGCGTATATCAGGAGATAATGATAAGATATTTTATCAATTTCTGTGGTACTATTAAGAATTGTTTTCCTGAGCGCTTTGTTTCATAATCAAATTTGATTTCCAGGCCTCCGGAAGTAGAAGCTAGATCTCATTTGCGGGCCAGTCGGGGTTCCACAACGTGCAATCCTGGCTAGCTGCGTGGCTATAGTCCTATGCCCAATTATGCGTTAGATATATCTTCCAAAAACGTAAGGGACCATCTTCCAGGTCCGCTTAGGCGTCTTGCTGATGAAAAAGACATTATTCATGAGTTTGAGCAGGGCGCCCTGATTCTTGACAAAGAAACTTCAGCCAACCATGTCGCTTATGTGGTAACTGGATCAGCCGGTGTCGTCTTAAAAAATGAGGATGACGAAAGGATGGCCGTGGATGTCTGCGGTCCCGGTGATATCTTTGGTGGAGTTGAGTTTTTTACTGGTGTGCCATGGAAATCCGACACGGAACTAATTGCGGATGAGTTTGTTATTGCATTAGTCATTTCATCTGATGACTTTGAAAACCTGATACGGCTCAATCCGGATTTCACGGTCAATCTGACCAAGAACCTTGTTCGAAAGATAATGTCACTTGACAGGCTGATGCTAAGGAGCAAACAGAAACGAAGGGCGCTCCATTCGTTAATAAGTCAAGAATACGAAATATTTCCGGATTATGTGATTGGGGAAAGTATCCGAAAAAGCCTGGCCCCAAAGATCCAAAGGCTAGCTGAATCGGATGGACCAGCGCTGGTCATAGGGGAGAGTGGGGTAGGCAAAGAGTTAATTGCTCAACAGATGTACAAAATGAGCAGGTATGCCAAAGAAGTATTCCTGGTGCTGGATTTACATCGTGCTTCTGACAATTGGTTAGCCGGATCACTCGAAGGTTCCGGCAAAGAAAATGAATCCGAAATTACGGAAAAACAGTTAAGGCTGATTTTTGGATATGAAGAAGCGGGCCGAGACGGGTTAATCAAAGAAACTCCCGGTTATTTTGAATTGAGCGATGACGGAACGCTTCTCATCCGCGGAATTGAGAAACTAACGCCCGTGTGCCAGATGAAGCTTATGGAGGCGATAGTCACAGACACATTTCGACGCCGGGGTGGTCTTGCTCAACTGCGATCAAAGGTCCGTTTGCTGGCCTCTACCAGGCTATCCAAATCCCAAATTACACTGGAAAATCATCCTTTAATTTTCGGACTACTTCAGAGATCGGTAACCATACCCCCGCTTCGACAGAGACGTCGTGAAATTCCTGGGCTTATCCGCCATTATTTGAAAAAATATCAGGAAGAATTGGGGCGGGAACTGAGCGATCTACCTAAAGAAACACTGAAAACACTTCTCAACTATAGTTGGCCTGGGAACGATTTGGAGCTTTCAATCACATTGAAACGAGCCATACTTGTTTGCGAAGGGGGAGTTTTAAGGCCCCAGGACATATACTTTGACCTACAGCACGTTCAAGGCAAATGGAAGTTCAATCTTTTCAAGTTTGCGTCCATTAAAAAAGCGTTTCTTAGTCCGCTATATCCGGCTTCGCTCCAAAGCGCTGTAATTCCATTCTTTTTCCTAATACTGTTGTTCCTGTTCTTAGGGCCTTCCGATCCTCTAAATAACCCTGCGGCTCTTATTAGTTGGGCTCTTGGATGGCCGATCCTGATTGGAGGTTCGCTTATATGGGCAAGATTCTGGTGCTCTCTGTGTCCGATAGGTGTAATATCCAATCTTGCCAAGCGTTTAATTTCTTTTGAAAAGCCATTCCCTGCTTTCTTGAAAAGGCATTCTGATTTTCTTATTGCCGGAGCGGTCCTCTTTGTTATCTGGTTCGAAACAGCCACAAATATCAGGAATTCGCCTGCCAAGCTAGGTTTGCTTCTTCTAACCATGCTATTGTCCGCAATACTTGTGTCGATCGTATACGAGCGTCAATCGTGGTGTCTCTACCTTTGCGGTCTGGGTGGAATGGTTGGAGTGCTTTCAAAAACTTCTTTTTTGGAACTCCGCGCCAACAGCGCTATTTGTATATCACAATGTTCCTCAAATGAATGTTACCTGGGGACTAGCGAGAATGTAGGATGCCAGTTCGGGCATGCGGGCCCGAGGTTGAGGAGCAACCGGGTTTGTAGGTTGTGCGGTCAGTGTGTCAAGAACTGCCCCCATTCAGCGATAACCCTTAATTTGCGGCCGCCTGGCGAAGAAATATGGCAACTCAGCCAGAGACACGCGGGTACCGCTTTTTTGGTGCTTGGAATGATAGGAGGGTTGTTTAGCGAAATGGTGAGCAAAATGCCGGAGTATAAATCACTCGCAGCGCAGACACCTTTTTCGCCGGTAGTATTCTTTACCATGGTCTTTTTGACGATTATAATCAGCCTCAATCTGATGACTCTGGCATCAGCTCAGTTATCCCGCCGAATTTTTCACGATACGTTGAGACAAAATTTCGCCCGTTTCGGGTTGGCTCTACTGCCAGTTACGCTAACCTGTTTTCTGGCCTTTCATGTATATTACCTGATTAATCTCGGAGTCCAGATACCTATCCTGATAAGTAAGTATTTTGACATAGCAATTCTGAGAAGCTTAATCATAACGGTTGAGCCGGACACAACCAGGCACATTCAGTATATGACAATCCTGGTTGGACTAGTTTGGACTTTGATCACCGATCTCAAGCTTGCTCAATGGAGCGACCAACCATGGTCCAGAAAAGTTCTAGGCTTGGCTCCTCACGCCTTGGTTGCGATAGCTGTTTCTGGCTTGATGGTCAAGGCGGTCAATGCCTTCTTTTACAGTGTCAGGTGATATGACGGTTTTCGGAGTATAATTTTGGACCTCTTAGAATCAATACAGTCCACGATGGACCAATTGGAAGATCAACTCATACAACAGTTGCGGAGTCGAGTCCCAGTCGCTTTTGAAATAGGGGCTCACATCATGAATAGCGGGGGCAAGAGAATCAGGCCCCAGTTAACAGTGATAGCGGCTCGAATGGGTGGCTACACAGGTATGCAAGCTGTAACGCTATCTGGGGCAATAGAGTGTATACATACGGCCACACTTTTACATGACGATGTTGTGGATTCAGCAGACACGCGTCGAGGCAGACCGGCGGCAAATACCCTCTGGTCGAACGAAATGTGCGTACTGGGCGGAGATTTCATACTCGCTAAGGCGTTTACCGCCCTCACCTCAATTCAAAATCTGAGAATACTGGAAATCGTGTCGCGAACTACAGAACGACTCAGCGAAGGTGAGCTTTTCCAAATGATGAACATCGGCAATATGGATTTTAGCGAAAAAGATTACCTGCAAGTCATCACGGATAAGACAGCAGTCCTTATGGAGGCTGCCTGCAGAGGAGGATCAATTCTGGGTGGCCTTGATTCGGAGAAAGAGGAAGCCCTAGCCAGGTTTGGTTTTAACCTCGGGATTGCTTTCCAGATGACAGACGATGTCATCGATTACAGGTCCGAAAAGGAGACGATGGGAAAGAACCCAGGCAAAGATTTGGAAGAAGGAAAATTGACGCTCCCCTTGATCGCGTCTCTGAAGCGAGCGAACGCCGAGGAAAAGGCTGCGGTCAAGATGATGATTCTTGGGAAGACTGTGACGAATGAAGATCTTGCATGGGTGCGTGAATTTCTTGATCGTAGAGGTGGACTAACAGAGACATTGTCTCGCAGCAGAGATTATCTCAACACAGCAGTTGATTCCTTGGCCATATTCCCTGATTCCCAGGAGAAAAGGGCTCTAATCAAGCTTTCCGATAGAATATTGCACAGAACCTACTGAGCCATTTCTTGACATAAGAGCGCCGGATTGGTAAACAGCGCATTATATTTTTGTTTTTTGAGGACTTTTTAGAGTGATCTTGGTTGTCCGTTTTTTATTTGTAACTTTACTTGCCGTTCTAATGTCGGGTTGTCCTTCCTGGTGGGCCTCCGATGTCAAAGACAAAAGTGTTCCTCCAGAAGAGCTATTCAGCCAGGCGAGGGACAAACTAAAACAAAAGAGCTATTCCGACGCGATAAGTTCTCTGGAACGATTGAAATCAGCTTACCCCGAATTCAAGCAAATGCCCCAAGTCTATTTATCAATAGCTGACGCTTTCTACGATGAAGGTTCATACGACAGGGCGATAGCAAGATATTTGCAGTTTCTGGAACTTTACCCCGCTGACAAGGATGCCTCCAAGGCTCGCTATCAAATAGGCATGTCGTATTTCAACCAGATCAAAGGAACGGACCTTGACAACTCGGTCGTCAAACAGGCCATAAGGTCGTTCAAAGCAGTCTCAGAAGCCCCGGATGCTGGAGAATGGGGAAAAAAAGCTGAAGAAAAAAGCCGCGAGTGCCAGAGGAAACTCGCTGATAAAGAGTTGTACAAGGCTCGCTCTTACATCAGCCTTGGAAATTATAAGGCTGCTCGCTTGGCTGCCCAGCGGGTGCTTGATCAATATCCCAAACTGGGACTCGATGAAGAGGCCAAGCAACTTCTGGCAAGTATCAAAAACAAGTAGTCCCTGCCTTTTTCATTATCTACACGTTCTTGAAAACAAAAAGCACGATTCTAAGTTGGTTGTAATTCGTTGATATTGCTCTTTTGATGGTCTTGTTGGAGGAAGTTCATGTTCGAAAAAAATATTCTCTGTATTGGAGCAGGGTATGTGGGCGGCCCTACCATGGCCGTGATAGCGCGCCATTGCCCCGAGTATAGAATCGTGGTTGTTGATCTGAACCAGGAACGCATTGCCCAATGGAACTCGTCTCAGTTACCGATTTTTGAGCCCGGCCTCGACCAAATAGTGTCGCAAGTTCGCGGAAAAAACCTTTTCTTCAGCACTGAGGTTGATAATCACATTGAAGAGGCCGACATAATCTTTGTGAGTGTAAACACCCCTACCAAGACATTCGGCATGGGAGCAGGGAAAGCGGCGGATTTACAGTTCTGGGAAAAAACCGCCAGACAAATTCTGAAAAATAGCTCACGAGAGAAAATAGTCGTCGAGAAAAGCACTCTTCCGGTCAGAACTGCTGCGGCGATAGGGCGAATACTTGATTCAAATGAAAAAGGAATCCACTTCGAGGTTGTATCCAATCCGGAATTCCTGGCAGAAGGAACGGCCATCAGGGATTTGGAAAATCCGGACAGGGTCCTAATCGGGGCTCGGCAGACCGAATCCGGTCAAACGGCTCTTCAGGAAATAGTCAATATTTATAGACATTGGGTACCAGAGGAAAAAATAGTTACATCTAATGTTTGGTCCAGTGAACTATCAAAACTAGTAGCTAACGCATTTCTTGCTCAAAGAGTGTCATCGATCAACACGATTTCGGCTCTTTGTGAAAAGACCAACGCAGACATAGAAGAAGTCGCTAGGGCGGTAGGAATGGATTCCAGAATCGGCCCCAAGTTTCTCAAAGCGGGAGTTGGGTTTGGTGGTTCATGTTTCAAGAAGGATATTCTAAACCTGACTTATATAGCTGAAAACTATGGGTTGTTTGAAATTGCCAGATATTGGGAACAGGTCATACAGATTAACTCTTATCAGCAGCGAAGATTCGCTAACCTGATAATCACGAACATGTTTAATACCGTTGTAGGAAAGAAAATAGCCATTTTCGGTTTTGCATTTAAGGCCGACACTGGTGACACAAGAGAGTCACCGGCAATACAGGTATGTAGGGCGCTTCTGGAGGAAAGAGCTGATCTCGCCATTCATGACCCCAAAGCTTCTGAAGGAGCCAGGCAAGATCTGAAAGATTACCAGGGAAAATTTACCCTCGAGCCCGATCCTTATGATGCCGCTTTTGGAGCGCATGCTATTGTGATAACAACTGATTGGGCCGAGTTTACAAGCCTTGACTACCATAGAATTTATAAAAACATGGAAAAGCCCGCCTTTATTTTTGACGGCAGAAATCTGCTCGATCACGAGAAAATGTTTAAAATAGGATTTACAGTACACAGGATAGGCAAGCCGCCATTATCACGATTGTGACAACTTTTAATTTTACAGAATCATTGTCTCAATTGTAATCCAAGGTATGCGGCCATGATTTTTAAAGATAAACCATACAAAGCTGAAGACCTACTCGTAGAGATTCGCAGAGTAATTGACAGTTGATTCTGGCTTATTTGGTGACGGTCCAAAAAGAAACAGGAACGGCCTTCAAACCGTCCCTGCTTTTTTGTCGAGAACAAATTGTTGGTTACTTGTAAACCCCTTCACCAACCTGTTGGCGAATAACTTTCTTGTTTAATTTACCAACGCTGGTTTTGGGTATTTCCTGAACCAGAAAGAACCTGTCAGGTATCGCCCACTTCGATATTGCGCCTTTGTCCGCAATCCCCTGCATATAGGCTCGTAAAACATCCTCGGAGAAAGTGTGGTCAGTCTTCTGCACGACCAGGGCTACAGGTCTTTCCCCCCACTTGTCATCAGGAACGCCTATGACAGCGACTTCAGAAATTGAAGGGTGTTGACTTATTAGACTTTCCAACTCGAGCGATGATATCCATTCACCGCCGGTCTTTATTACGTCCTTGAACCGATCTGTGATCTTGACATAGCCTTCAGGGTCTATATTGGCCACGTCGCCAGTGTGAAGCCATCCATCTTTCCATAGCTCCTCAGACTTCTCCGGGGACTTGAAATAGCCTTGGGTAAGCCATGGAGTTCTCACAACTATCTCACCGGTTGTTATCCCGTCATGTGGAACTTCTTTTCCCTGTGAATCAACAACTTTGAGGTTCACCAAAGGTGTCGGCAAGCCTGTCTTGGTAATAATATCGATCTTGTCGTCGAGACTCCAAGCAGCCATCTTTGGCTTCAAATTAGCCGCTGTAAGGAGTGGGCAGGTTTCCGACATACCGTATGCAGCAATAATTTCAATGCCCAAATCCATAGCTGCCTTTGCCAGCCCCTTGGGCAACGCGGAACCTCCTATTACGACTTTCCAATTGCTCAAATCTACCTGTTTAGCTACAGGGCTAGAGACAAGCATGTGAAGAATGGTCGGCACACAGTGTGAAAATGTCACCTTTTCCGATAGAAGAAGCTTCAGCAAAAGCGCTGGTTCATATCTTCCAGGATATACCTGTTTGCAACCCAAGAGAGTGGCCAAGTAAGGAATACCCCAAGCATGCACATGGAACATAGGGGTTATCGGCATGTATACGTCGGCGGACTGGAATCTCACGATCGATGAAAATCCAGAAAGGGCCATGGACATATCGAACGTGTGAAGAACAAGCTGCCTGTGGCTATAGGTACACACCCTTGGGATCCCCTGTAGTTCCTGTTGTATAGAACAGGGTAGCCATTGTATTTTCATCGAAATCCGGAAATTCAAAATCGGGCGAAGCCTTGGCGAGCAATTCCTCATATTCTCCTACGAAATTCAGGCTCGATTTTGGGCTTTCGTCGGAGTCTTTCATCAGAATGATTTTTTTGACTGTCTTAAGCTGATCCACAATGCTCTCAACCAGAGGCGCAAACTCTTCATTAACTAGCAGAACCGTGTCTTCCGCATGGTTGACAGTATAAATGATCTGTTCCGCGGAAAGCCTCACATTAACCGTGTGAAGGACCGAGCCCATCATTGGAATAGCGAAAAAGCACTCCAGATAACGATGCGAATCCCAATCCATCACTCCAATAGTGTCGTCATACCCGACACCCAAATCGGTAAGAGCGGAAGCCAACCTGTTTATGCGCTGGTACAGATCTGTGTACGTCATTCTCAGTTTGTCCCGGTACACTATTTCCTGGTCTGGAGCATAAAGAATAGGCGTAATCAGAAGATTCTTTATCAACAGGGGGTAAGAATACGCGCTGGGTGTCCTTTGAATCAGCCTGGGCTTCTTGTCCATCATGAGACTCCTTAAATTTGTTGTAGAATCGGAAACTTCGTCTTTTTCGGATAGTCTTTATTTCGGTGTGGCCGGAATAAGCCGAAAAACAGATCAAATAAACATAAAGTTATTAGTCTAATAAGATTGATCCGCTTGTCAATGAAATTCAAGCTGGTAAAAGGTTTCGTCAAAATCAGGGTTATTTTCGTATTTTTTCATGAACGAAGCTGGAAACTTGTCTAGGTTTCTAAGTATATATGGGTTTATTTCAACTCCACTCCTGACGAAAGCTTCGACGATCTTTTCGGGATCAGGTGGACAAGTTTTCACAAATATTGCGTCTTTCAAGCCGGAGCTGTTTTTATTAGCCTCGAAAAGACATTTTCCAATCAATATCGATTTCTTTCCCGGTGTAGGTTTCATGAGTTTACCGGTCAAAACTTCCACATCAGGCCACGGGGCCCCCTTCCAGGACATAGCGATAGAAGTTAATACGGCTCCGGTCAGCAAAGAACAATATGTGCAAAGACTTGAATCATATTTTGGGTATGAGATCCCGGAGATGCCCATTTTCACCATCGGTAAGGGAAGAGTGTTATCCACAGTGTAGGGAAAAGTGTAATCATGGAAGCTCGCTACGGACTCTATCTTCAGACCCCGGACCTCTATTTCGGACATGTCAGCGGGTCTTGAACTGAAATCCGCCGCTTGTTTCAGATGAGGAACCTGATCCGGTTGGTAACCCAAAATCTGAGTCCCCACGAAATCCGCTGAAAGAACGTCCCAAGACGCAATGAGAAGGTTCGTCCTTCTGGCTTTTCCATCAAAACCTGGTCCTCTTTCGTTAGAATAGATCCCGTCTATAATGGTTAGCATTCTCGGAAAACTTCTCATCAACGTTGACACATAGAAGTTAAGATCCCTCTCTCCATTGACAGTGTGACACTTCTTGCGAGAATTTATGTCTATCGTGCCCTTGAGATTCTTGACTCCCAGACTCACTACCGCCTGCGCGTGGGTTTTTAAGACAGGGAGGTTGATTACAACATCACTGTGCAGGATATCCGCATTGAAATTAAGGCCAACGCCTTCCCCTACATCGACTTTTTCAAACGGTCGATCAAAGACATTGATGAGCTTTACTCCGTATCGCTTTTCCAGGTATGTGTAACCCAAATAATTGTAAGCATGAGCCTGAGTTTCCCTGTCTTTGGGGTCAAGCACCACTGATCCTTCTCCTATGGTGATGTCGTCTACTCCGTGATCCTTCAAAAGTTTTACGACATCCATTACAACTCTGGAGGTTGTAACTACTCCCCATTTTGGGAAAGGCGCCGACTTGCTCCAAAAAACAATATTGGGCTTTATAAACACCTTGTCTGATTTAGAAATTCGGCTGAGGCCACCGGCCAGTTCCACCACATCTCGAACAGAATCAAACGGAGTCTCATATCGAGCAACTCCAACCACTTTTTTTTCCATTAAACTCACCCTTGTCCCGGACCAGATGGCCCTGTTTACAAAACGCTTGACGCCTAATCAGTCCTCAAGCCAGTTTTCATCAAAGTTCACAGTGAGACCGTCATTTTCGGAAAGACGTTCTAGCAATCCTTTTGTTTTGGGAAGCTCATAGTGGAAGAAATATTTCATGGTAACGAGCTTACCACTATAAAAGGCCTTATCCGACTCCCCAGAAGAAACGTCAATACTCCTGCAAGCGACAATACCCTGTTTCAACCATTGCCATGCGATGGCGACTATCGAGAACAACTCCAGGTATAAGGTGGCGTCCGCCAGAAAATTCTCGATCCGGCCTGAAGAACCTATCTTAGTCAGACCAAAGGTAGTATTTTTCAACGAATTGAGAGCGTCATCAAGCTTTTCGGCGTAAGGTTTGAGAGAGTCCCTGTTTTTGGCCGATTTTATGGTTGCCCCAACTTCTTCAAGAAACACTAAGAAAGCCTTCCCGCCGTTCATTACGATTTTCCGGCCTAGCAGATCCATACCCTGGATTCCTGTCGAACCCTCATGAATAGGATGTATCCTTATGTCTCTATAAAACTGCTCCAGAGGGAATTCATCACAGAAACCATAGCCTCCAAGGACTTGTAATCCTTGACTGACCGACAGCACTCCCATTTCCGACGGATATGTCTTGGCTGCTGGGGTGAGTAAATCCAAAAGCAGGCTGTAACGTTCCTTCAGCTCGCCAGTTCTCACATGCGCCAGATCGGAGTATAGACAACATTGGAGAACAAGGGATAGAGATCCTTCAACGACAGCCTTCTGGAAAAGTAACATTCTACGCACATCACTGTGTTCAATGATCCTTACAGGTTCAGACTCGGGATTCTTCTCCGATACTTTTCGACCCTGTCGTCGTTCCCTGGCGTACTCAAGGGACGCCTGATACGCCGCTGAAGCGATTGAGGCTGCGCCGAGGCCCACCTCTAACCTGGCCTCGTTCATCATTTGAAACATGTAAGAAAGACCCTTGTTAGCAGAGCCTACCAGATATCCACGGCAGTCGTCGTTTTCACCTAGACTGAGTTGCACTATCGGCGCCCCGCGATAACCCAATTTGTGGTAAAGGGCTGAAACATTGACATCGTTGGAAACCAGGGCTCCTTCAGAGTTGAAACGTCTTTTAGGAACCACAAAAAGGGAAACTCCTTTAACCCCTGGAGGAGAGCCTTTAATCCGGGCCAACATCAGATGGACAACGTTTTCAACCGCGTCGTGATCGCCCGCTGAGATAAAGATTTTTTGGCCTCGTATCAGGTAATAATCTTGATCTGTAATGAATGCCTGTGTCTGCATATCTCCGAGCGAACTTCCCGCCTGCGGTTCGGTAAGAGCCATTGTGCCCTGCCACTTCCCAGAGAGCATTCGAGGAATGAATTCCCGTTTAAGATCCTCCGACCCAAAAGAATCGATCAAATGAGCCGCTCCATACATGAGTAAAGGATATACCGACGCTGAATAATTTGCCGCTCCAAATATGAAATGACAGGCCGACGTTACCGTAAATGGTAATTGTTGGCCATCAAGGTCGTATGAGGCATTTGCGGCTATCCATCCTCCCGCCCCGGATTCTTTTATAAATTCCTTAACCAATGGATGAACGCGCACTACGCCATTTTTGAATTCAGGCGGATTTTTGTCCATCTCCTGGAGTCGAGGATGAAGAAGATCCTTCGATATCCTAAACGCTGTATCCAACGCGAGATCAAAAGTCTCCCTCGAATGGTCGGAATAGTATTCAAATTCGGTTAGGCGCTCAGTGTGGAACACTTCGTGGAGTAGGAATCGTAAATTCCTGATACTGACGAATTTCTCAGCCATGTGAAATCCTTTCAATCATAATCTTTTACGTTTATGAAAGATTAGGCGGGCTGTCCAATGAAAAAGCCCTGCTTTTTAAAATCTGACTTCCGGTGATTAGCAGTCTACATTTGAAGGTTACTGAAAAGGGAAAAGATATTCAATGAATCTGAGCTGCCGTATGAGGTGAGAAACCGAGTTGACACGGTTCTCAGGGTTGCGCTAACTGTCCCTGAGAACCGGAGTTAAGGGGACTTTCACGAGTTTAAGTAAGAGCCTATAAAAAATTGGCCCATCACTATTTTACAATTTACATTCCTTTTGTGATCTTATCCCACAGAGAGAGGATGTCAGTCTTGGCGCTATCTTTTTTTTCATCGAGTTTCTTGTTCAGTGCCGAGAATTGATCGGAAAGAGCCTTTACCTTCTCCGAGAGTTCTTTGCTTCCTTTGTCCTTAAGGGATCTCAAGTTTTCACCGGCTTCTTTGACATATGTCTTCGCGTCACCCCAATCCTTGTTTTCAACGCTTTTAAGAGCGTCCCACAAGTAGGATCTAGCTCTCACCATCGGCGCATCCCACTCGTCATATTCAAAGATAACCAGTCTGTTCTGGATGTCGGCCAGGCTTTTGTTGGCCAGCTCGCCGTCTTTATTGTCAAGAGCTTCAGCAGCTTTCTTCAGATCCAGCTTGGTCCCGCCGACATCTAAAGACGCTTTTGTAAAAATAAAATCTACGTCCACCGGCGCTGAGCCGTTTTTCGCCGCTGCCTGAGCGGCAGACTCCTTTTTTGCCTGTTTTATGGGCAGGAGCACTGACTCTGCCTGGTCCATTTCCGCGTATATTGGGACTATCAACTGCTCCACTGTGCGCTTGTCTGAGTACGTTGTGTCTCCAGATTTTATGTTGGCGTCAATCTCGTAAGTCGGAGCGGCGTTTTCTATGATCTTTACCAGAGTGAGCCCCTTGTCCACTTGTTCTTTCGCCGCATCAAGCTTATTGTCCGCAATAGCCTGCCGAGCGAGATTCACATGGCTCAGCAATCTTCCTGCAGCTTCAGAGAGAGCCCTGTGTTCCGCGTCAGAAAGTTTCTTCTTGGGGGTTATTTTTACATTCGAGGTGATACTGTCATCAGCCATTGCCTGTCGTTGAGCCGACAAGCTAAAACAAAACAAACAGACCAATAAAACAAGACCAAGAGTTTCTAACTTTTTACCTGTCATTAATAATTCCCCTTTCTCTAATTGAATTGATTCCCAATTTCAGAAGACCCGCTTCGCAAGAATTTTTGTGTCTTGAGCTTACCGACAAACCAATCTTATTTTTGTTCACAACGGGGACGTTTTATATCATTCTAGAAAAAATTACGACCGACATAACGGGCTATGGCAGGGGCCGAAGTGAACCCAGGACTGTCGATCCCGACAAGGTGTATGAGTTCAGGACACACTTTATCCCGAGCTATGAAAAAATCCGGGTACCCATCAAGCCTAGCCTGAATCCCTCCAAAATTTGGCGATAAATCCGAAGCCTTCAGGCTCGGGAAAAAATTGGTATCTTCAATAAAAAGGTCAGGCTTTGGCATAGCGGTCTGAAAATCCGCTGAGTTTGTTACAGGAATCAACTTGGGCCCTACCATCACTATATCGCTGATGGTAAAGTCGCTGTCAACGTAGTCAAATGTGGGAGTAAGATGAACTCCAACTGTCCGTTGAAGACCAAACGGAGTCTGGACTGTCTTAGGCGTGGGGTAGATGTTTGTCCCTTTCAGGTACAAATCTTTTCGCGATTTCCGATTGAACTTCATGGAATCCCCTCGGATTAGCGCTGCCTTGAGCGGGAAACCTCTGTCTATAATGCGTGCCACATCGACAGCGTTGACACCTGCTGCGTTGACAATTTTTTTAGGTTCTATCCAGTCGGTGGAACCATCGCGATATCTTATTTGAATTCTGAGTCTGTTTTTAACAAGAGCAAGTTTTACCACTTCAGTCCCTGTCATGAATTTAACACCCTGATTTGAAGCCAGGAAATATACTTGCCTAAGCAGCGAAGTCGGTTCGAAAATCCCCGAACTTGGAATATAGAGCGCCGAAGCGGCAACCACATTTGGTTCGATCTCACGTACCCGAACTCCCGAAATCTTCTCGACATCCGGAATCCCATTCTCAAGGGCTCTTAGAAAATATTGATCCAGTTCATTTTCTTCCCTTTCGTTGATAGCGACCATCAATTTTCCCACTTTTAGAAATGGCAGTGAATGTTTTCGACAAAATTCTTCCCACAGCCGGTTTCCCTCAACGCAAAGCCTCGCCTTCAAAGGTCTCGTGAGCAAGTCATAATTTAGTCCAGCGTGGTTAACCCCGGAGTTTCTGGAGGATTGATTTTCCCCCTGAGTTATCCCTGGGTTTTTTTCAAAGAGAAATACATCCTGTTCTTTCTTGGAAAGTTCCAGAGCGATCCAGCATCCAACAATCCCTCCACCTATGATTGCGACCCCGATTTTCTCAGACAATCAATCCTCTCCCTCTGGCATTGCGCCTATTGATAAAGATCCCGAAGCGTGCCATCGACAACCTTCCGATCCCTTTAATAGCCTGTATATCAATTTCTAACTAATTGTGAATCAAGTTTTAATCTCGGGCATCTATATATCCGAAACAAAGAGTAATAAGCTGAACTGGAGGATATATAAAATGAGCGCATCGAAAGAATTTGTAAGGGATATAGTTAATGGCCTCAATGATAGAATAGAGGGACAAGATAATCGTCCGAACATAGAAGTTTGGCCGGAAGAGGATGATTTTGGACGATGGGTAGCCTCTCATCGTGACAGAGTTAGGTCGGTAGTTTGCTCTACTCCTGAATATGCGGATACGCCTTTCTGTGGTCGCGGAGCTCATTAGTAAGGAAATAAATTGATTATAATTTTATTTGTTGAACCGGCCCATCTCAAAGTGGAGGACATTAATTAATATTGAATTTTACCACAATGGGATGGGCTAAATTGTTATAATTTGATCTCCCCAACCGGATGGAATAAATCGACTAGTAGTTCGCTCCCATATAAAACTGATTGAAAGATTTACACCGCATCGGCGTCAAAAAAAACTTTTCAACAAAAATGAACGGAGAAGGGGTCTATTATTTCTATGATGGAAGTTGACCAGTGAGATGTGGAAGATGTATGCTCCTGAAAGAACTGGAAACACTTTTTGTGAGGCTTCTGAGCCGATGGGCATCGAGTCACACTCGGAAAAGATGACCAAGCGCCAGGAGTCGAGACTGGATGGAGCGCAAAGACCAAGACCTTCGACATAGAGCCATGAGGAAGCCAACAAAAACAACTCACTCGAGGTGAGGGAAAAATGTTCACAGTAACCAGTAACTGGAAGCAAATGTATCCAGGCGCTCATTTGGGGGTCCTGGTAATGAAGAACGTTGCTAACCCGCCTCAACATCCTAAGCTCGATTCAGTAAAAAGGGAACTGGAGGCAGATTTACGGGCCCTATTCAAAGACCGCAGTGAGTTGAAATTAGTGGAGCCGGTTCGAGCTTACCGGACCTATTACAGTCGATTTGACAAAACCTATCACGTTCTACAACAACTTGAATCGGTAATTTTTAAAGGTAAACCTATCCCCGCCGTTTCAGCCCTCGTGGAATGTATGTTCATAGAAGAATTAAGGAATTCGCTGCTGACAGCCGGCCATGACTTTGATTTGGTTAAGGCCCCGGTCACGCTGGATGTAGCAAGAGAAGATGAACATTATACAAGATTAAACGGGCAGGATCAGACTGTAAAACCAGATGACATGATAATCAGGGATTCGATAGGAATCATATCAAGCCTTATTTACGGTCCGGATCAGAGAACCAGGATCACCCATTCAACACATAATGTTCTGTTTACGGTATACGGCGTTCCAGGAATCAGCGCAAAAATGGTCACTCAACACCTTGAGGGAATTGAGGCCAATGTCAAAGTCGTGTCCCAGAAGCGTCCACAGATCTTTTGAAAATCTACGGGACCGATTGAACTCGGTGCGAAGCCCGAGTCCAGCCATTGGGATATCAATAGTTTCAGGGATTCAGACGTGTCCCGAGGCGATCGCCTCTGACCTATTGTCCATGAAAGTTATCGGCACTTAGAGCGTACATGAGTAATTGGCTTTCGTTAGATGATTCGGAAGGCAAGAGAGTACCGGACCGTTTTTCAACCGTCACGGACGCACACGTGCATCTATTTCCCGATGCGGTTTTTCAAGCCATTTGGCGCTGGTTCGATGAGTTCGCCTGGCCTATCCGTTACAAATTAACTTCGCCTCAAATAATTGAATTTCTTTCATCCAGGGGAATAGATCGTATTCTGGGGCTGCTCTACGCTCACAGACCTGAGATGGCCCGATATTTGAACCTTTATATGGCGGAGTTATGCGGACAATATCCGCAGGTCATAGGCGTGGCCACGGTCTTCCCGGGAGAAAGCGACGCTATAGCCATCATGGAAGAAGCGTTTGGGATGGGGCTAGTTGGGATAAAGCTCCATGCCCATGTCCAGTGTTTCGCCATGGACGACTCTGCAATGCATGAAATATACAGGTCATGCGCTGATCATAACAAACCTCTGATCATGCACGTAGGGCGTGAGCCAAAAAACCCGAATTATCCTTATAAACGTGATCCCTATGAAACCTGCGACGTCATCAAATTGGAATGTGTGTTGAAAAACTACCCGGACCTCCGGATTTGCGTGCCCCACCTCGGCGCAGATCAGTTCGATCAATATCAAAGATTATTGGAATGCTACGACAACCTCTGGGTCGACACCGCTATGGCGCTCGCGGATTATTTGCCCAATCTAGACCCCCCTTGTCTATCGGATCTCCGGGCAGATCGCGTTATGTTCGGAACGGACTTTCCGAATATCCCCTATGCTTGGGACAGAGAGATCCGGCGACTTGAGTCGCTCCAGCTTCCTGAAGATTTTCTTACGGGCCTTCTTGATCGCAATGCTTCAGAGTTCCTGTCAATCGAGACTTGAACAGCCCGGGTTCTCCATAATGCCAGTAGGCTGCCTGCAAACAGATTCGAATTTTCCGAAACTTTTTTTGTGAATTACCATAGCTGAAACCAAATTGATCCTGACGAGCAGGAGTAATAATATGAACAACACCAACTTCTCCATACGCCGAATGAATCGGGACGAAATTGACTTAGCCATTGACTGGACTCGAACAGAGGGGTGGAATCCTGGGAATCATGATGCTGAGTGTTTTTACGCTGCAGATCCGGATGGTTTTCTGCTGGGATTGTTAAATAATGACCCCGTAGCAATGGTTTCCGCTGTCAGGTATGAACAGACCTACGGATTTATGGGCTTTTACATCGTAAATCCCAAATTCCGCAACAGAGGCTATGGCTCTCAGTTGTGGGAAGCAGGTTTGAAATACCTGGAAAACCGTAACGTAGGACTCGACAGTGTTAGGCCGGATCTTGTTTCTCATAAGAAGCCGGAGTTCAAACCTGCTTATATCAACTTTCGTTTCAAGTGGATCAAGGACAAACAATTGGGCGCAAATCCTGAAATCGTCAGGCTTGCCGATATTCCATGGGACATCGTGACTGCTTATGATTACGAGGTGTTTTCGTTCATGAGAGATGATTTCCTGAAATGCTGGATAACCCGCCCCAACGCATGGGCTTTGGGCGTCATGAACGGCAACAAACTTTCGGCGTACGGGGTCATAAGAGAATGCCGGGAAGGCTTCAAAATCGGACCCCTGTTCGCGGACAACAAAAACCTTGCACAGTCATTATTTAATGCTCTCACGAGAGACATAAAAATAAGCGTTCCGGTCTTTCTTGATACGCCTGCAAAAAATACCGACTCTGTAGCGCTTGCTCAACACTATGGAATGACGGAGGTATTTCGGACTACGAGAATGTATAATGGAGAAGAGCCGTCTCTGCCGTTGCACAAATGGTATGGGGTGACAAGCTTTGAATTAGGATAGTCACATCGTGATACGTAACGGGGTTTTTCTTCCATACTCCGTAAGGGACAACAAACTATAACCAGGTCCGTCAACCGCGCTCCTGATTTCGCTGACGGAATGATTGAACAGGATTAGCGGTCAGATTCCCTTCTCCCTCCCCGTTCAATTTTTCGAGCCGCTTCATTAGCGCGTTTGCGCCCTTTTGCGACAGTTTCTTCAGCCCAGGAGCGATCATGTCCGCTATCAAGCATCATGCCCGCGCCTTCGCGCATTAGTTGGCAGCCGCCCATCATCTTTACGCAACTACCGATAATTGGTTTCAGTTGACCCTTAATCGATGGGTTCTTCTGAGCCAGTTCCTGCGCCTCAGTTACCATCTTTTCGCCTTCAGCCATCATTTGTATCGCGATGTTCATCATTGCCGTGGCCTTAGCCTTATCCTGGCTTTGTTTCATTATGTTCATCGATTCCTGCAACATCTTCGCCCCATCCATCATTTTTCTGGAGCCATTTTGGGCCATCGACCTGGCCGACATCATTTCTTGTTTTGATGATTCCGAACTCTTTTTGTCTATTCCTTTATCGAGCGCTTTAACCGGATCGACAGCTATAAACAAAGGACAAACCAGTATTGCTGTTACGGTGACAAGAAAAACGCCAATGCTTGTCTTCATTCGGATATCCCTCCGCTGAATCTATGGCTATTAACGGTCGAAACAAGACTGACAAAATCAGTTCTTCGGTTGTTGATCAATCTCAAACCTGTGTTCAATTAACATAATTACGTCGATCGCTTTAGGAAATGGTCGGGTTATTGCCATTATAGGGGCTGATTTTCCCAGGTCACAAGTCTATGTTTGACAGCAGACATTTAGATGTATATACATATTATAGGTAACTACTACCCGATCGTTGAGAACTGATTTTTTTTTGAAGTCACAGATGAAACAGGACGATCAACAAGAGCGCGACAACCATATAGACATCGATCTCGCACGAGAGATGGGTCGGGTTTGTGTTTGTTTCAATTTGCGCAAAGCCACCCGGTATGTGACCCAATTCTATGACAAAGAACTCAGATCGACTGGTCTTAGAGTGACACAGTTGACACTTTTGACGGCCATAAGAGTGATGGGGCCAACTAATCTCAAACGTTTATCGGAAGCGGTTGGGATGGATCAAACTACCTTGAGCCGAAACGTTGCACTTTTGCAAAAGAAAGGACTGGTGGAGATGGAGGCCGGTTCCGATCTTCGTACACGGAAAATTTCCCTTACGCATAGAGGACACGAAGGATTGAAGCAAGCGTATCCTTTGTGGAAAGCAGCGCAGGCGCAGATAGTATCCAAGATTGGTTCAGACAACTGGATGTCGGTATTGGAATCCGTTGGTTCTATCAGGCGGAAGTAATATTTTTTTGCCCGGTTGCATGCATATACATATATAAAAGGAGAAAAAAATGAATCCTGCCAACGATAATGAAGAATCGCCAAACCGTGGGAATAGTTTCGCGCCTGGGACCATGCCTCCTGCGCCCATAGCTGACCTTCTGGGCTTCTCCCTGGTTTCAATGAAATATGGGGAAGTGGTAATGGAGTTCGAAGCTGGTCCTCAACACGCCAACCCGATGGGAACATTACACGGGGGCGTACTTTGCGATCTGGCCGATTTGTCTATGGGAGCGGTTTATGCGACCACTCTTGAAAAAGGGGAATCATTCACCACGCTGGAACTGAAAATCAATTTTCTCAAGCCCTTCTGGACCGGAAAACTTGTGGCAGTCGCAAGAATTGTCAAACGGGGCAAAACTGTAGGCATGGCTGAATGCGAAATATCGGATACCCATCAGTCCCTGGTCGCCAAAGCCAGTAGCACTTGCATCACATTAAAGGGCGACATGGCATCCGGTCGGAAATTTTAGAGGAGGACAACACATGTTTAGGAAAAATCATCCTGACGTAATATGGTTTTATGAACAAGTTGGAAACTCATCGACGCCAAAAATTGAAACTACACTGAATCCTGAAGAGATTCACGATTGGTGTTTGGCAAATGGGGCGGTCGACGCTGGATTTGTCGAGATCGACAGAGCTGGATTGGCGACTCAGAAGGAGGCGATACTGGAAGCGTTTCCACTAACCAGGTCAGTCATCAGCCTTGCTTTTCAACTCAACAAGGAACCATTACGCACAACTTGCCATTCTTTAACCAGCCTGGAATTTCATCATGCCTGGGACCATGCAAATCGCTCTGCTGGGCTGTTGGTCCGGCGCCTTGAGGAAATGGGAGTTCCGGCTCTGAACTTGTCCGCCGGTTTCCCTTATGAGGTTGATCGTTGGCCTGGAGTAACCTCAATTGCGTCAGATAAACCTATTGCCGTAGAAGCCGGGCTTGGGAGGATGGGACTCAACAGACTCGTGTTGCATCCGATTTTTGGTTCCAACATTGTCTTGTGTACCGTGCTGGTGGCGGCCGATTTTACTCGATACAGTAGCGGCATTGAATATGATCCTTGCATCGGATGCAAACTCTGTGTCGCTGCTTGCCCTGTTGGGGCCATTAAGTCGGACGGAACTTTCGACTTCAAGCCCTGTTTTACACACAACTATCGGGAGCGCTCAGCAGGATTTGTGGACTGGGTCAGATATCTGACAGACAGTCAATCCTTCAAAGAGTATCGTCGACGGATGACTGACGCAGAGACTATTTCAATGTGGCAAAATCTTTCGATTTGTCCGCAGACAAGATGCGACAGATGTGTTGCCGTATGTCCTGCAGGAAAGAAAAACATCGGCGAATATCTATCCGACACGAAAAAATATCTGGATCGCACGGTCAAGAAAATGCGCTCAAAAAAGGAGACAATTTACGTTATTCCCGAATCTGAAGCTGAAGCCTATGTTAAATCCAGGTTTCCACACAAAACGGTCAAAAGAATAGGAGGTTGATCTCAGTTGTGGATCAATTCTCCTCTATGATGTACGTGCCGGATATTATGACAGTTTTGTGGCCAGTAATGAATCGGGCGGCGCCACCGGCCAACTCCACCTGAACTCGACCTTTCCACGACTTAATGGGCTTCCCGTCATTGGTATAAAGAGTTATGGTACGATCGAGTCCGATAGCCTCAGACGTGGCATGGCTGATTTTTTGCTGGACCGACGGAAGATTGAAATATACGTAGAGGCCGAAGAGGAAAATCGCCACTATCATGATGCCGGCAATCGTCATTTTGGTTTTTGTTGTCATTTCGAGAGACCTTTCCTGTGAATTTTCTGGCCAGACATTGTCTAGGAGTTGAGTTTTTTCATCAGCCACGCCATGTTTTGACCCAAGTCTTTCATTGTTTGCATCCCTTCTTCATCCTGTTCCACTTGACCAATTTCCCTGCCTACAGCGAATGCCCAGTAGCTTGAGCCCGGCATAATCATATTATTGCCGAGGAAGAAATGATTGAGAGTATCCAAAGCGTGAATTGCCCCGCCACGACGATGAACGGCTATAGCTGCGCCAACTTTACGTTTGTAAATGTGGTCGTTTGCTCTGGAAACCATCCCGCACCTATCTATCATGGCCTTTATTTCAGCCGAGACGTCGCTGAAATATGTCGGAGAAGCGAAGATGATGCCATCGGCCTCGATCATTTTTGAGATAAAAGCGTTAATATCATCCTTGTCGTTTATGCAACGTTTGTCTTTCTTCTCCCAGCACTTGTAACACGCCAAACAACCACGGATCTGCCGACCTGCAAGCTGTATCATTTCAGTGGCGATCCCTTCCTCTTCGAGCCCTCTAAACACGTGTCCAATAGCAATGGCTGTGTTGCCATCTTTCCGGGCGCTTCCATTGAACGCTACGACTTTCATTGGGTTTCCTCCCTGACTTAACGTTTTTTGGCAGTTAAAATTCTGTCCGGATTGCCTTTCAGCAGTCCCTTAAAGCATTGCGGCTCACGTAGCTGATACATTATAATAGCCGACGGATGAAAGTTTAACGTCTGTCGCGGAGTTCGTCAACTTCGGCAACAAGCATTACCTTGACAGAAGAACTCCTAATGAAGTTTACTGCGGTTACCTACCCGAACACAGGACGGCAGCATGGACATGCGGCTTGCTCTTAAAAATCGCTCTCACTGTCCCATGATTTTAGACTAATAATGTTTCTTCAGAAAGACCCCAGATGAAGACAATCGGCATTATAGGTGGAATAAGCTGGGTTTCATCATTAGAATACTACCGATTAATGAACGAAATGGTCAGAGACCTGCTTGGCGGTTTGAATTCGGCCAAGATATTGATGTTTTCCATTCCATTCGGGGTTTTTTCCAAAGATGAACGTCTGGCGGAACGCGGAAACTGGGAACCCTTGATTAAAACGATGATCGATGCGGCTCAAAGACTTGAACGAGGCGGAGCTGATTTTATCGTGATAGCCTCCAATACTATGAACGTATCGGCCGACCACATTGAGGCTCATGTCACTATCCCTGTTCTCCGTCTCGCTGACGCTACCGCCAATAAAATAATTGAAAAAGGATTAAAAACCGTCGCTCTACTGGGCACGGCATATACAATGGAGCAGCGTTTTTACCGGGACCGTTTGGAGGGACAATACGGACTTAGAGTAGTTATACCCAATAAGACCGAACGGGAATACATTAACACGGTTATTTTCGATGAATTGTGCGCTGGAAAAATCATCAAGGCCTCAAGAAACGAATTCATCCGAATCATTCACCGTTTACTGGAAGAGGAAAGGGCCGAAGGTGTCATACTAGGGTGCACCGAGATTCCGTTGTTAATAAAACAGAAGGATGTTCGAGCGCCAGTTTTCGACACTGTCCAGATACATTCGGAGGCGGCGGTAGAGTTCGCCCTCGGTGTGCAATAATCACGTTCTCCGAGAACCGCATGGCAAAATGTTAAATGCTGGAAATTTTGAGGCATCACCAATACGACGGATGGGCAGTAATGGTTTACCCATTTTTGTAGCTGTGAAATAACAGGTTATAGCGTGACTCGGGAACTCGGCGCTATAAAAGTCGCTATTACGATGAAGTGACATGCGCATCCGAGAATTACAAATATATGCCATAATTCATGAAAGCCGAAAACCTCGGGATAGAAATCAGGCTTCTTTCTGATATAGATCACTGCTCCCAGCGTAAAGAAGAGCCCACCGACAACAAGCCAAATCAACGCAGACACCGGCATAGCCGCAGCCATCTCCGGAATGGCGAGGATAGACATCCAACCCATGAGCAGATAAATCCCTGCCGTGAGCCAGCGGGGCGCATTTATAATGAAGATCTTGATTGCAACGCCGATAAGCGCCATTCCCCAGATAATCTCGAGGAACCCCCATTGCCAGAAGCCCCGCATGAAGTGAACACAAATAGGCGTGTAGCTACCGGCAATCAAGAGATAGATGGCCGAGTGATCAGCCTTTCTCAGAACTTTGATTACTTCAGGAGGAGCTTTGACCAGGTGATACGTAGCGCTGGCAGCAAACATCAAAACCAGACTAAGGCCGTAGATCGCCAGCGAAATAGCCTTGGTAGTGTCGTCGTAACCAATGAGCAAGAGGATCACTACACCGAAGACGGCTCCTACGGCCGCAGCGAGATGTGTCAGTCCACTAATAGGATCACGGAATTTATTGAGCATTGAACCTCTTGCAATGGTGTTTCCTCGTATTTAAGCCTGTGTAATAAATGAGCTTCACGGGCAGGCCCGTGCTATAGTGTTTTTATCAAGAAGACGCTATGTAATGATATTCTCCGTTTTCGTTTCCATCAACGGAATTGCGCATGCATCTATCTAAGGCATCTAATTAATGCGGTCAACCCTTCGACTTTTTGATAACATAATGTAGTCAAAGGATCCGCGATTACCGCTAACGTTCAACGTCAGGTGTAATTTTCATGGAAATCTGGGAAATAGCCGTTTATGTGATTGGAGCCGTGTTGATCGCCGTTTTGATAATGCGATATTCCAATTATGAGTCCGAGAAACCGGAAGACATCGATTTCAAGTGATAGGAATGCAGTAGGAGCCGGTCGGCTCAGCCATCCATTTATTAGACGATCAACATTACCTAGACCTCGGACAAATCGCGCAAACTCCACCTGAGTCTTGTGCCTTCGGCACATACGGTCCTTTAGGGACAATCGAGAACACACCATTCTGCTAGATTGATCGTGACCGGGAACAGGTTGTCGAGTTCTTGAAAGCCTCTCCTACGCTTGAAGCCAAAGCTCTATTTGAGACTCTTTTTTCTTGACAGTTCAAATTAAATTGCAAGAAATTAGAAGCTTCAGTGGTTGGCGCACTATCGCAGGCTCCCCGCAAATCTCAGAGGACCGCATTTTATGGCAGGTAGACTTTTAACCGAAGGACAACCGGAATTACCAGTTGCCACGGTGTCGGTTATCTCAAAGAACTTGAACGGCTAGGTTTCGAGACGTTTGCGTTCTTCACTTCTAATTTCTTTTCGGAGTAATTTCCCAACCTTGGATTTTGGCAGCATGTCCCGAAATTCTATATATTGTGGGATCTTGTATGCCGGAAGCCGGTCCCGGCAGAATTTCGTCAACTCATAACCGGCGACGCCTTTGACGTCTTTTTTGAGCACAACAAAAGCTTTGATTCTTTCACCCACTTTTTTATCCGGAATGCCTACAACACAAGACTCAATCACGGCTGGGTGCTCTTGAAGGACCGCTTCGACTTCAGACGCGGAAACACGGTAGCCTTTGTGCTTTATAGCGTCGACGGTTCGATCAACAAAGTAAACGAAACCATTTTCGTCCTGCCGGACTATGTCGCCCGTTCGGTACCAGAGCTTTCCATCTATCATTACAAAGGAAGTTTCGGTCTCTTCAGGTTTGTTAAGATAGGCTGACACCATTAATTCCGAATGTACCAGCAATTCACCCGGGGCTCCCAAAGGAACTTCGTCTAGCCCCTCCTGCTCGGTGATCCGTATTTGCTTGCTTGGAACGCTTAACCCCATTGCCATTGGAGGACTCTCGCGGTCCGTCGGGCACATTATGACCCCACCGCACGTTTCCGTAGCTCCATAGCCCTGATAAACCGGCATATGGAATCTGTCCGTCCATCTTCTCGCTACATCCTGAGGCAAAACATCGGCGGCGGAAAAACAATAACTCAATGAGGAAAGATCATATTGATCGACACGATCATGTTCCAGAATCATACGATAAAAAGCCGGAACCCCAACAAGGCTCTTGGCCTTTAATTTCTCAATTGCGTCAAAAAAAGCGTCCAGATTTACCTTGGGGAACACAATCATAGTCCCGCCACCCACAACTATCGTAGCTAGAGAGCAGGTCTGGCCGGCTATGTGGAACAATGGGGAGCCTGCAAGGATAACATCTTCGTGTTTTGGGAAAAGCGGATTTCGAACATCAAGCTGCTCTTCCGAAGATACCAGAAACAGACCATGGCTCATAGGAACGCCTTTGGGATGCTTCGTAGTTCCTCCTGTATACATAATCTGGGCAATGTCCCGAGAAGACAGGTCAGGCTTAGGGGCCGGATTGGCGTTGCGCTTGATCACGTCCTTCATGGAACACACCTGGGGACCTTTTTCCACTTTACCTTTGGGCGCTTTATCAGCAAAGAGGTCAAAGACCTTTTTCCACCATGGCAGCAACTCTATCAAGCCGGTAAATATTACCTGTTCAAGTTGAGTGTCAGGCATAGCCTGTTTTACGTATCCGTAGTTACGATCAGAACAGATAACCGCCCTGGCTCCCGTATCATTGGCCATGTATTTAAGATCGAAGGCGGTGTATATGGGACTGATGGGAACCGGCACAACTCCGAGTCTCTGCATTCCCAACCAGCATACAACGAACTGAATTGAATTAGGGATATACATCAGGATGCGATCGCCTTTTCGTATGCCCATTTCATATAAGCCCGCGGCGAATTTTTCCGACAGATCCAGCACTTTTTTGTAGGAGTAAGAAGATCCAAGAAAGTATACCGCCGTTTTTTGCGGATATTTCTCGGCCATCGCAGAAAAGGCCCCGTATATTGTCTGATATTTTAATATGGACATGTTTCAAACACTTCCAGGCATAAATAACTGCGCATCATACACCAAAATAGGCCCCTTTGACTTCCGGATTTTCCATAAGTTCGAGGCCTGACCCATCAAGTGTCAACATACCATTCTCGATTATATATCCATGATCTATCATGGGTAGAATGGGTCTCGCGAATTGCTCGGATATTATGATCGTAAGGCCGGTTTCCACGCTGATCTTCTTTATAGCGTCAACCAGGGTCGTTTGCATCATAGGGCTCAAGCCAAGTAGAGGCTCATCGAGAAGCAACAAACTAGGTTTGACAACCAGCGCCATACCTATTGTAAGCATCTGCTGTTCACCACCACTTAAGAAACCCGCCTTGCGGCTTTTAAGCCTTACCAGGGTTGGAAAAAGCTCAAATACATAATCTATGCCTTTCCTGACTTCTGCCTTTTTTCGTAAGTAACCAGCGATCCGGAGATTTTCCAGAAGATCGGATTCCGGAAATATCGGGTGACGTTCCCGGCAGAGGACCATTCCCCTCTTGACTCGTTCACTGGGATAGAGGTCTGTTATGTCTTCGCCATTAAAAACTATCTTTCCGTATATGGTAATTCTTTCTCCGCCTTTACGCTGCTCCTTGATCTTGGTATCGATGATCAAACCTGACAACGTGTTCATTAGCGTTGTCTTGCCCGCGCTGTTGGAGCCGATGACAGCTACGATACCGCCCGGCTGAACGTTCATGCTGAAATCGTTCAACGCGACAGCGTTTTCGTAGAAAACCATAAGATTGGAGATTTCCAGCATTTATTCTGAACCCAAATAAGCCTTTCTGACTTCCGATCTTTCCATTACTTCAGAAGGTATCCCATCAGCGATTACACTGCCATAATTCAACACAACGACCCGGTCCGCAATCCGAAAAAGTTCGCGCAACCGATGCTCGATCATGATCACGGTCTTTCCTTCTGAAATTAGTTTTTCGATTATGGGAACAATACTTGCCAATTCCGCTATGCTCAGTCCAGAGAACAACTCGTCCAGTATAATGAGGTCCGCTCGAAGAGCAAGGCATTTGGCCAATTCCAGCCGTTTAAGGTACCCATGAGGTAAACTCCCGGCGGCTTTGTATGTTACTGCGGATTCCCGTTCAAAGCCCACTTCTTCCAGGTAATCTTTCGCCACAGCGTCAAGATCACCGTATTTACCCCCGGACAGCGCCTTGACTCGGGGCGAATACAGGGGGATGATCAGGTTTTTGAATGAAGGCAGTTCAGCAAAGGGTCGAATCATCTGAAATGTTCTGGCTATGCCGACCCTGGCGATTCGATATGGCGCCCAGCCATTAATCTCTTTGCCCTTGTAAACTATCTTGCCTTGATCCGGCTTCAGGAACCCCGTTATGAGATTGACAAGAGTGGTTTTTCCTGATCCATTAGGGCCGATTACGCCGAGTAATTGCCCTTCATGAAGATCAAAACTTACACTGACGACTGCTTTAACACCACCAAAGCTTTTGCTAAGATTTTCAACCTGCAAAATGGGGTCTGCGTCATTTTTACGTTTATTCTGATCACTCATTTGTCAACTTCGACCCATCTCTCGAATTGCTGATACTTCCTCTGGATGTAGTGGAAAATACCTTCTGGTAAAGCGACAATAAAGACCACCAGGAAAAATGAATACAGCACTATTCTCAACCCTCCGATGCCTCGAAGCGCTTCAGACAGAGGGACGAGAATGAAAGCGCCGACAAAGGAGCCCGCAAATGTCCCCATGCCACCTACGACAGCCGCGGATAGAGGCAGAATTGAATAGTCAAGCGCAAAAGAAGGCATGCCTACAAACCCGTAAACATGGGTTAGAAAAGCCCCGCAAAAAGAGCCTACACACCCTGTTATAAACAGTGCCTGAGCCCTCATCCAATAGATGTTGATTCCGACGCTCATAACAGCTCTGTCATTGTCCTTTATAGCTTTGAGGACAAGGCCGTAATCAGTTGTGACCAGACGTCTGAAGGCGAATAGGGCAAAAAGTGTCACGAAAACAATCACGTACGATTCTACAAAGGGATTGGCGAACGCCTTGATACCGGTTATTCCTTCTGTGCCTCCAAATATGCCCGCGGCCTCAATGATACGTTCCAGCATCAACGGCAAAACGAGGGTCACCATGGAAAAGTAGACGCCTCGCAACCTCAGGACCGGCGTTAACAGGACCGTGCAGATAAGTCCTCCCAGAACCGTAGCAATTGGGAGATCGATCCAGATAGGTACTCCGAGGATTTTGTTCGAAACCCCTGCGATATATGCTCCGACGCCAAAAAACAGGGCCTGGCCAAGCGATACCATTCCGACGCCGACAAGAAAGTCCCAACTCATTGCAAGTAGCGCAAAAACACACGTGGAGATCAAGACTTTCTGCCAGTAAGAAGGCAGAACAAGAGGCAATATGATCAGCAAAAGGACCGGAGCAAGTGGTGGAACAGCCACATAAAGCATCTCGCGAAACGAGTTCAGTGAGAACACGTCGTCGGATCTGGCTTTGATCCCTCTGTCTATTCTTTCCTTTCTCTTTTGTTTCACGTGAGCGCCACTCTCAAAACATCGTTATTATTCTCAATACATGAAAGTTCTATATTCGTTCTTCCAGCTCTTTTTGTTTACCAAGAAGACCGGAAGGCTTGACCACCAGTATCAAAAGAATCGCAATCAAAGATATGATCATCTTCCAATGCGGGCCGGACAATATGTCAGTCATTATCTGAGCGTATCCAATGAGAAATGAAGCCAACACAACGCCAACAGAACTCCCCAGCCCACCAATTATACATACCGCCATTGCGTTTATCAGAACATCATATCCATCGTTCACAGCGATCGTTCCACGGGGCAGTATCAGTATTGCGGCTACGGCTGCCAGGCCGGACCCGAACGCGACACTCAATCCAGCAATTCGATCTGAATTGATTCCTAGAGACAGGGCTGTATGCTCATCCTGGGCGATGCCCCGGAAAGCAAGCCCAATCTTTGTATAGTGGGTAAATAGATAAAGGCCAATGGCCAGCGCTATGCCAACTCCCACGATCCAGATCCGCTGATAATCTACGTAGGTATTGCCGATGAGTAGACTGCCATCAGTAAATACAGGAAGAGTGTATTCGAAGCCCGAGAATCCAAGGTAACGAAAAAGTTCGAGAATTATTAAACCAACGCCGAAGGTGGCTATGACTTCTGAAATCACAAGGCCACGAACTCGGAGCAATACGAAGCGATACATTGCGGCTCCGAGAAGAGCCGTCAAAAATACCGCAATCGCAGCGGACAGAAAGAATGGAAGCGCCAGTTTGTTCAAAAACAGCCAGGATGCGAACCCCGCGAAGATGTACATAGCACCGTAGGCAAAGTTAGACACACCGCTTATACCAAAGGTTAAGCTGAAGCCCAGGGCTGTCAGAGCGAGTATTACACTATTGATAAAGCCGTAGATTAAAGCGACTTCCCACATGGCCTCGTTCCTTGCTAACGATAACTTTCCGAGAATTTACGCCCCGAGGACGACTTGACGCCCTCAGGGCGTATTCAAATCCTAGCCCGACGTAACAATCGAACTACGCGTCTATTTCTTGGTCGCTTTCATCCATTCCGGAAGGACTACTTTCCCTTCCGCTATGGATTTAGGGAACACAATTACCCTTTTCCCGTCATCCGTCCACTGATAGACACAACCAGCGGCGGTCTCTTTGGGATCAGCTCCGTATATTACCTGATTACCTTCGTTGAATTTTATTCGTCCAATGACCCCTACTCGATCGGTTTTCTTGATTTCATCGGCTATCTTGTCAGGATCAAGTGAACCGGCCCGTTCAACAGCCTCTGCAAAGATATAAACGGAGTCATAAGAAGGAGCGGGACCATGTCCAGCTTCCATAGGAACCCCAAACTTTTTTTGATAATCATTGTAGAATTTGGTTGCTGGAGGATATTTTTCCACAGGGATGGCGCTACCTAATTCAAAATTGGAGTTGATCAGGCCGCCGATTTTACCTTCAAAAATCTTCCAGGCCCCCGGACCAGTCATGGGTGAGATGAATCCGCAAAGCATTCCGGGTATCTTTTGTGATTTCCATTGTTTGAGCAGGATTCCACTCTGGGGCATATCAAATATCGGCATTATAACTTGAGCGTTTTTCATCTTGGCCTTCATCAAACCGGGTGAAAAATCGGAGGCTCCGGTCGGATACGTCTCTGACCCCACGAGTTCAATGCCCATTTTTGAAGTAGCGACTTTGGCCACGCCTTGGCCGGTCGCCTTGGCCCACAGTACATCCTGAGTCATGACATAGAGTTTTTCGAAGCCAAATTCCTCTTTCATGAACCCCAAGGTCTGAGCAAGATAGCCAACCAGAGACTGAGCGTTCAGACAAACTCGAAAACAATGCTTGTATTTGACTGGGTCTTCCTTGACCTTTTCTTCGAATTTTGGAGACATAGCTATGGTTTCCAGAAGCGGAACCTTATGCTTCGCTATGATGTCCATACCAGCGAGAAGTGATTCGGACCTGAAAGGGCCGACCAGGATTGCGTTAACCTTTTTCTCGGTGATTATTTTTTCCAGGCCAAGCAGAGCCTCAGAAACCGGGACACCTGCGGAAGCGTCTCTTAGATCTGAGACAACAACCTGCAAAAGTCTTTTTTCCTGACCAACTTTGACTCCACCTTTGTCGTTGATCTCATTAACGGCCATCTGAACCGCTTTAATAGATTCCTTTCCCTCGACCGAGGTTTCAGCGGTCGGAACGCCGATCAATATCGGATCAGCAGCATACGAAGGCGCCAATAACAGGACCGATAACATACCGATCATGAGGTTAGCCATTAAAAAGAGTCTTTTCATGCCAACATCTCCTTTCGTGAGAGGATACACGGGCGTCAAGCACACGACATTGACAAGCACGTGATCCTGGTTTGCCTGAACCAATAATAGATTCGCATCCGAACCATTTTCTGATTTAAGTCATCATTCGGGGCTAAAAGGGCCTTTAATGAATGAGCGAAATTACCGTATATTTTCTTAATCGTCAAAGACAGTATAATGAAATATTGTTAGAGTAGTAGAAATCAACAGGAACGAGCCTGATTGGCATAAACAATGCTCAGAATCATATGACGGCACCCGTATCCCTTTATTGATTTAAGGAGGATAGCCGAAACAGAAAAAGAAAGCAATATTCGTAGATAAAACGCCAAAAAAAATTATTGTGGTTGGTGATCTTGAGTTAATACATCATTATGAACTTGGACAAATATCTCTTCACGGTATCTCAACATCGAAGAATCTCTCTGTCTCGTTTCCGAAAATGTCAATCACTCTGACTGCAATCCTTTGCTTTCCTGGTCGGCCATATTCCCAGGTAGAGCTGGTTAATTCCAGCGACCGTTTCTTGGGAGTTCTAAAATCCTGCCAGTAACTGTTAAAAACTCTCTTCGTCAACAACATCGAGGACATCTCAACGGGTTTTTCCAGCGCTGATCCAGCGTTCCGATGAACTCTGTAACGGAAGTCTACAGACCAATAATCGATCCAGTCGGTCCATCTTTTCGTCAACAAGTGCCTTTGTTCTTCGCCGTGTCGATTCCTCCACACCTTGAATAGGAAACCATATTCTTCAATCACCTTCAATGATTTCATTCTAGTCCTTGATACGACGAGTCTTTTCAGAATTTCGGGGCATGGTGGACAAAAGCCTATAAGAGTTACACTCGCTGAACAATTGACGATGTCAACCCGAGCCTCGAAATGACCAGCAGTTTCTGGTTTGATGATGTCACTAGCCTGAGGCTGGATACAATCAAACATTGATCCTCGAACGTCGCTATCTGTTTGAGGACCATCTTCACGAATTTCGGTTTCTGTTTTTTTCTCGGGCGCCTTTACCCAGACGGTTTCCAGCACATCAAAGCCTGTTACGCTTACATCACCGCTCTCGGCTTCTTTTACAAGGACGCTCATTCGTTTTCTACATGTGTGGATGGCAATCTTGCCCAGATCACACCCAATCCATTTTCTACCGAGCTTTTGGGCCGCTTCGAGAGTTGTTCCTGAACCACAGAAAAAATCAGCGATCAGATCTCCGCTGTTTGACCCCGTAAGGATGATTCGCTCCAGAAGAGCCAAAGGCTTTTGAGTCGGGTATCCCCACATCTCTGGATGAGCGTGAAGAAGGGGCATGTTCCAGACATTGTCGGCTGTCCTTTCATGGCGTATTACGTAAACGCATTTGCCGTCTGAGCCTTTTGGGTAAACCTTTTTCCCTTCGACCTTTTTCATCCGGGATACCTTGATCGGTTTTTCCCGCTTGTCAAATTGCCAGTTAAAGACGCTACTGGATGATTTGGTGTAATAAAAGATTGTATCAGTGGAGTTGGTGTATTGACGTTTACGGGTGTCAGGTATTTTGTTCGTGTAATACCAAATGATCTCGTTTCGGAAGGAGCCTGGGCCAAATATCTCTTCCAGGATAGACCGTATCATGAAGTTGGCCTTCCAATCGCAATGAACCCAAATGCTCCCGTCTTCAGCCAGAAGATCTTTTATGAGCGCTATCCGGTCGTACATCATTGTCAGATACGCTTCCGGCCCAGCTTGCCATGTGTCCCTGTACGCCAAACTCTCGACGACCTGGAGTCTGTCTGACCCATCTTCCCCTATGGGAAGACTAATGTTGTAATCAGCTCCCACAAGAAAAGGAGGATCTATATATACGAGTTTGATACCGCCAACAGCTTGTATTTCATCGTGAATTTTACCACCAAACAACGAACTCATTACGAGTTTGTTGTCACCCCGGATGATTTTGTTGGTCCAATCTAGTGGAGGGGGAACTCGCGGACCTGTAGACTGATCAGCTTCGACAGATTGAGCGCCGATACGCTCGATCAACTCGAAGTCAGCTATTTCACGGACTGTCGAGGCCTGTTTGTCTTTCCAGACCAGTTCAATTCCGGGTTGCGCCAGTGTCGTAGTTATAGAAACGCTTTTATTCTGGCTGTTCTTCGTGCGGTAAAGATGACTTCCGATCTTTTCCCCCTACTTGTAAGATTCCATAATCTAAGTAGTTGACTTTTCCCTAAATACCAGTATGGGACGTGTTGTCAACCGAGCCAGGTTTAGAGCTTCGTCACTGATCAGCTTGAGATACTTGGGCCGCTTGTATCCGTAAGCTCCAAGCACGATGAGATCATATCTGTGAACGGCGACATCTTTGAGGATTTGCTCAACGAAATCGCCTTTAGTCATTTTGGTGATCGGTTCGTAATCAAATTTTCTCAATATCTGGGCGCCTTGCTGAAGAGATTGTCGAGCAAACTCATCACTTTCATGCTGTCCGGTTTCCTGGACATGGAGAAGTGTAATTTCAGCGTTTTTGCCTGTCAACAAAGGCGCTGTAAATTCCAGCGCCAGTTGGTCGGTTTCGGAACCTCTGTACACGATAAGGACCCGATGAATTTCACGAAATTGACGAACAATTAGAACAGGTTGTTCCGCGTTATGCAGGATCTTGGCATGAACAGCCCCTAACAGTAAGCCTCGAAGCGATGATTGTTCATGAGAACCAAGGACAATCATGTCATAGCCATCCGATTTGGCGGTATTGAGTATTTCGTCTGCAGGATCACCTTCCAGGACTTCGAGTTGACACGGGATCTTCGCTTTAATACAGGACTGACAGGCGACATCGAACTGCCTTTCAACTTCCTGCACATCTGCCTTGATTGCCCCTTCCAATCCATCTTTTGACAGGAAAGGAGCATAACTTTCAGCCGCTATTTCGGCCAAGTCAGGTTTGACATGTATCGCGTCCACTACTGCATTCCGATTCTCAAGCAAATGGCATGTAAACTCCAGACCTGTATAAGTTTCGGGGTTTTTATCTACAGCCACTAAGACTTTCATTGTAAATCCTCCCTTGGTAAGACCGGTTTCAATGGTCTTAGCTGACAAACTATCTCATCACCAAAACGGATGTCGGACACTTACTGACAAAACGTCCCACCCAACCACGCGAAAAAAAGCGGTTAAGAAGCGACTTTTTACCCAACCATAAGGCTAGAAGGTCCTGTTTGATTTCTTGCGCGATTACTCGCTCAAAATCTGAGATATCCATCAAACGAGTGCTGATCTCGACTTGTCGATCGCTGTAATAATCGCCGATTTCGATCAATCTGGTATAAACGGACTTTTCCATGTCACCATTTTGACTCAAGCCTATAAGCTCCAGACACGCCCCGTGAATTGTAATCATTTGATTTATAATTTCCAGCGATTCCTGGCTTATATAACCTTGATCAAGACAAGCCACAATCCTGGTAACAGGTTGCTGTTCCTTTACGAGAAGCACCGAGCAATCGGCGTCATCCACCACTTGCTGAGGAGCAGGAACGGATTTCGCCCATTCGCATTTGTCGCCTTTTGCGCAGCCAAGAACTATGAGATCGCTGCCATCATCCTGGGATTCTGATAAAATTTCTCGAGCCGGAGTTCCTGTCCTGAGCCGAACTCTAAAATCCTTTTTTCGGCCTGCAAGGATTTTCATCTCTTCCATCACCCCATTTTTGACAGGTATCCATTCGTACTTGCCCTCCCCAAGCTCATAGGGAGAGTCTTCCCGGGTCCAACTGTTCAGGAACACTTCTCGATACTCTCTTAAGGCCTTACTTATGGCGGACTCAAACGTTGTGTCATGACCCCTGACTGAATCCCTGGCAGCCGAGCCGTGACTTACTCCTAGTAGAGTCACGTCCGCCCAGGTGTTCATGGCCAGTTTGATCGTTTCTTTAAGAGCGTATTCGCTATACGGATGTTCGTCTCCGGCAAATAGAATTCTCATGGCGCTTCTCCTCTCCTTGAGCCCTTAGTAAAATGCTATCAGAGAGGCCGTATTGACTAAACTGAGCCATTCCAGCTCAACACTGTCTTTTCGGACTGCTCTGTCTAATCCTATGGCTACTAATCCACAGTCTTTTAAATCATCTTCCGTCGGTTTGGAAAGAACTTCAACGTCCAGTGGTTTCTGTTCTACTTTGCAGCCAACCTGTTCCAAAATGCCGGTCGATTCGAGGACCTTTTCCTTGAGACCAGATTCATGAGGCCCAGATCCGTGATGCTCGGGGTATACCAAAACCAGAGGAACTGACGATCCCTGCCAGATTTTCTCAAATGTTCGCGTCAACGCTTCCGTCCCTGGAATGTCCAGACACAGTAGCAGAACATGTTTCATTTTTCTCAAGGACTGAACAAGGATTAAAGGACATGTTAGCCGTTGATAAAACTTAGTGTGGGCCAACCTGTAGAGTTCCGCATGGTTCCATTGAAAATCCACGCCCTCGACATAGAGATCAAACTCGCCTTCCTGTGCAACTTTACTGACCTCCGAATGACGATCTCCATATATTACTCTAGGGTCAGACAGTTTTGGACAAAAATCCATCTCCGGAGCTATCATTTTGGATATCTCTTCTTTTCCCCTTTCGATCATCTCGCGTTGCCAGGTTCTGCTAGCCCACCCTGCGCCTCGAAACGAATCATGGGAAAGGGATTCTTTGACATAAACGGGATGAATTTCTACATCAATGGATCCTCCAAGTTGACACGCAAAGCGGATAGCAAGGCTGGAAGCCAGATCCACTTCAATTGACACCAAAGTTTTGATCACGTCTCGGTCCTCCCTTGTGGGATAAGAGGTTGTAAGTTCGGGACTCCCCTGTTGTACGAGACCCTTGGACTACTCACCTCGGATTTTGGCTTCCGCTCGGGTTACTACATCTTGAATTTCGCTTAGCTTGAACGGTTTGGCAATGAAATCAAATACACCCTTGTGAAATGATTCCTTCGCCGTTTCCATCGTGGCAAAGCCTGTAATTACAATGACCTCGGTTTTGGGCGATCGTTGTTTGGCTTCCGTTAAAAGCTGCATACCGTCCACGCCCTTCATTTTCAAGTCAGTAATAATAATGTCATAATTAATATCCTTGATCCGTTCCATCGCGTCCGAGCTTTGGGTGAAGGTATCAACTTCATAACCCTGCTTCTCAAGAGCAGGTTTCAATCGTTTGCAAACGATCGGCTCATCATCCAAAACCATAATTTTTAATTTGCTCATTTTTTCCTCCCGCCGGCAGGGATCTCGCGAGATTCGCATACCGGTCAAAAAACTGTTCGACAAACTGATCAACATCCTGATCACTTCTTAACTGTATATCCAGTTGTCTACTAAAACCAATCAGGGCCCCTATAACCTGCAGGCGACTTTCTATCTCCTCTTTTGGAAGATCCACCAGCCGAGCTACCACAAGGTCTCCTTTAACTACAACATTAAAGAGATAATTCGATAGTATTTTAGACAACACTTGCGCCCTGCGCGACCGGCGTGTCAGATCCGTGACTCCTCCTGCAAACCTGAAATAGATGTGGTTCCGTTGGGCCTCGTCATACATGGTAGCGTCGATCAGGTTGAAATGATATCCAAGCCTTAGATGAAGATTCATATAGAGTTCAGTAACAACAGCCAAATTGAACCCCGCATTCGCTACTCCACCACCAGCGGCGTCCCAATTCCTCGTGAGGCTTGACATTAAACCTTTGAAATCAACTGCGACCGGACGGGTGCTCCATGAGTCCGGGTAGCAAACTCCCTGCCATAGCGCCCTAAGAGGTAAAGATCGAACAAGTTCAATTTTGACTTTGTTACCGGCCAGTTCGGGATCAATCCCGCCACCCAGATCCAATATTCTCAGGTCGAGGGGAACATCCGACTCCAGGGTCCAGACCTTAGCTCCTTTGAAACGGGGAAGCGCCGCTGGAATCTCCATCAACTCCTGGACAGATTTCTCGTGAATAAAACGGATCATGTCATGAACCGACACACAACCACTTGGAGTAAAATCCGGAGCGTAAGGGTCTATCAGGTGCAATGAAGCGATTCTTTTGAGGAGTCTTCTCAACAGACGAAACTCGGGTGACTCCTCAAAAACCATGGATTGGACACGTTCAAAATTTATGAGTTCATCAACCTTGCCCGAGTAGACAGTACGATGGTGGGTGTCCAGGGTTATTTCCATGTCGTCTCTAAGTATTTCCGTGGCTTTGTCTATTCCCAGGAGAGCGGGAACTCTGAATTCCCTGGCAATTGTAGCAAGATGCCCGGCCGCCGACCCGCGTTCAGCTATAATCGCCGCAGCGTTCGGGACAATTTGAGCAAGCCACGGGGCGGTATATTTTGTAACAAGGACCGCTCCCTCGGGAAAATCGGACATATCTTCATGAATATTGACGATATGGACTGGACCTGACCCTATTCCCGCATGAGCCACAACGCCTTCATTCTCGATCAAGACAGGGTAAGTCGAAAAACGTTCCCTGATGTTTTTATCCATGTCCGCATCGTCCGGGCTTATTGCCAATCTTCGGCACTGAAGAATCCATATCTGATCTTCTGAATCTATCGCCCATTCTATTTCCTGGGGACGCTTGAAGTACCTTTCCAGGGCCATTGCCCATTTGGCCAAGGCGTCTACGGTGGATTCAGAAATCGATGACTCGCTCCGAATATTTTTCGGTAAGATCGCTTCTTCTTCACCACCTCGTGACGCTGCCTTTATAAATGACTCCTTTTTTGCGATTCGTTCCAGCGCTACTTTATGAGGATGGGCCCTTTCCACAACGTAGAGATCGGAAGTATCACGCCCCTCTACCACCGTTCGACCTAATCCAAACGCCGCGTAAATTGCCAGACAGTCAGGTTGCTCGGATTCCAGAGACATTGTTTGAATGACGCCGCTTGCCCGGCTATCGATCATTTCCTGACAGAGAACCGCCATTGCCGCTTCTTCACCGATCATGCCCATTTGTCGCCTGTAAATAAGGGCCTCGGGGGAATAAAGACTGGCCATCACCCTCTTGTATGCGTCCAGGACTTGGGACGCCGGAGCATTCAGGATGCTTTCATGCAATCCGGCGAATGATACATCCCCATCTTCTCCATATGCGCTGCTACGTATAGCCCAGTATACATTGTCATTTTTGGTATGTGTCTTTATCTGTCGGGCAACGTCCTGGGGGACTATACCCGCAAGTATGCTGTATCTGATCTGACCGGAAGCCTTGTCCAATGTCTCCTTACCTGATACCCAAAGCTCAAGCCAGGAATGAATCCGGTCTTCAAGGTCGTTATAATCTATGAACCGATTATACGCTCTGTTGGTGATGACAAATCCCGAAGGCGCAGGAATTCCGAGCCTGTGCATGATCTCGCCCAGAGCGTTAGCCTTTCCGCCGGTAAGTTCGGGCGTATCCAGTGGCATATCTGTTAGGGATATGACATAAGGGGCGTTCGACAGCGCAAGGCGGCCCCTGAGTTCCATCTCAATAGGAAAGAAGACTCTATCAAGCGTTGGATATAGCTCGTAGTATCGGTCTGATGAGATAAGGTTAAGACCTTTGACCATTCGTAAAAGCAAATCCTGTAGTTCAGCTATGGAATCGACCAAGTATTTTCTGTCAAATATGTAATCACCACCTGATTTTTCTCCTAGATCAGCTATTAGCTCCATTGCTTTCTGGTGGTTCTGGAGTAAAACCTGGAACTGCTCGAATACTTGTTGAAAAGCTACTCTCTCACGTTTTCGAGAAACCAGTCTCTTAATTGATTTTTTTATTCGAGACCACACTTGAGACAGCTCCTTCGCCTCTGCAAGCTTTCGGTTCCTACTCCCTGATGGTTACGAAACTTCTAATGCGCGCCTTTGCCGCCAAAAACAAAACCCATAAGAAACCCACATACGATTGCTATGATCACGGCCAATGAACCGTAAAGCAAGGCGTGCTCAAAGGCCAAAGATGACAATAGCTTTGGTAAGCCCTTCATTTCTACTGTAAACTCTGTAATTTCCTGTTCCAACAGTTTCTCGTCCTTCACCACGGAAAGCACGACCTGGTAAGTTCCCGGAGCAATATTGCTGGGAAGGTTGATATTACCTTCAATCTTTGCGCCTTCACTGTTGGTTTCCTTAACTTTGATCGCTCCGGGAAAAATTCCGTATAGACCTTCACTCTCTTTGAGTTGCAAGAATTGTTCGAATAGAACGTTGGCTCCCGCCTTTGGTAATTCTCCTGAGAAAAGGATGATCTTCTTCAATGCGGCGTAACCAAAATTTGCGCCGATATCCTTCTTTAAAATAGCCCCGGATTCGTTGGTTAGCATTAAATACATTGAGGGGGCCGCCTGAACTTCAACTTCTCCAACATTCATCCAGAGACCGCCTCTGCGCCCTTTTCTCAGCAGTTCCTGTTTATGGGATTCCCCCTTGATCTCAATAATAGACAGACTTTGAGGGGGTACGGTCGCCGTAATAGACATGGGAGCGCCCTGAAAGGTTTCCCTGATATGAATTTCGGACGGAGTCAGTCTAAGATCTCTCGAAGCCGCAAAGGCCGTCGGGACTGCCAGACTTGTCAATAAGCAAGCCAGGATCAAAATTAAACCGACCCGGACACCATTAATTTTATTCATTAGTGTCCTCCCTTATAGGCAAGCATCACTGAAGGCGCAAGAATCAGTCCAACAAGCATTTGGACCATTACAAGCAGGACGACTGAAGCCAGGATTATTTTCAACTGGTCACCTTTGAGCTTCCTGCTCAACCGTGCCCCGAATTGAGCCCCTACAGTTGAACCTAACAGAAGGATAATAGCCAGTATCATGTCAACCGTATGGTTCTCAACCGCCTGCAAGACAGTCACATTTACGCATGTAAAGAGGATCTGGAAAAGGCTTGTGCCTACAACGACATGCATTGGCATTCGGAGCATGTAAACCATGACCGGAACCATTATGAAGCCACCACCGACACCCATTATGGCGGCCAGGATACCTACAAATATCCCAAGTATTATCGGCAGAAAAATTGATAGTGTTACACCGGATTTAGGGAACTTCATTTGAAACGGAAGCGATTGTACAGTCCGCGCATAAAGTGATGGTTTTGAAGTCTCGACTTTTCTTGCGGCCATCGAAGCCTTGCGGAGACTCTGAAGACTCTCCATGAACATATATGAGCCTACCACGCCTAGCATGACCACATATGTAATTTTGATGACAAAGTCGGCATTTCCCATGCTGCGCAGGACCTTGATCAGTTGAACCCCAAGTCCACCTCCCAGGACACCGCCAATTAATAGCAACGCCCCCATCTTGAAATCCACATTGCCCATTCGATAGTGGGCGTAGGTGGCGGAAGTTGAGGCGGCGACGATCTGATTTGAATCAGAGGCTGCAGCCACGAGAGGTGGGATACCGGCCATAATGAGTAGCGGGGTCATCAAGAAACCACCTCCAACTCCAAAGAGTCCGGAAAGGAAACCTACCGCTCCTCCGAGACCGAGTAACAAAAAAATGTTTACGCTCGCGCCGGCTATCGGCAAATAAATACTCCAACTCATGATCAGATCTCCCTCGATGGGTCCCTCAAACGTAAATCGGGCACTCGAGTAACTTGCCCAGCCTTTTGCACCAGAAGAATTTCGCCTTCAAATCTTTCTCGAAGAACCTTCAGTTCCTCGCCAAAGACGGAATTCTCACCTAAAATGGGTTCCTCCGGGCCAGCCATGACTATGAACTGAACCGAAGGGTTAAATGAGGCGAATCGTGTGATCTCCTCAAAGAAATTTCCTGACGCGAAGAAAATCTCCATGGCAACTCCTACCTGTTGACTTTGGTCAACAAGCTTGTCTAACCAGCCATTTAGACTGTCGTCGACGTCGCTGACTGTGACCATGGACCGCCCGTTTCGTTTACCCTGTTTTGGAGTCGAAACGACGATCAAAACGATTGCCCCTTGAATTCTTGCAGCCAATTGAATGCCGTACAAGGCGGACGAATCGGTAATCGAATTTAGGTCAACTGCGGCAAGAACCTTCTTACCCATGGAAAATCTCTCCTCTTTAATTGCCTGATCAAGCAAAAATGAGGCCAAACTTAAGAAATCAATTAAATCAATAAGATCTTGATTTAGGATGTTTCCGCTTCAGACTAAGCGTGTTTCAGAATGAAAAATGAATAGGAGGTTGTACGCAAAACGAGGCAAGAACAAAGGAGGATAGAGATGTTTCAGAATGAATTGGTCATCACGAAAGGCCGTACTTCTTTAATTTTCTCCAGAGAGTTGTGCGGGGAAGTTTCAGTATTGTCGAAGTCTTACCTAAATTATGATCTGTGAACCTCAACACACGACGGATATAATCCCGTTCATGTTCTTCAGATGTTAGCCATTTCCCATATTGCGTAACTGAGTACTCCCGTAAATCCGGGGGGAGATCATGTAGAGTAATGGATGCGCCTTCAGCAAGGGCTACCGCTCGTTCTATTATGTTTTCCAATTCTCTTACGTTGCCTGGATATGTATAGCCGAGAAGGATTTCTCGTGCGGCTCGATCGATTCCTGAAATTTTCTTGGAGAATTTGGTAACGTACTTCTTGGTGAAAAAATCGATCAGCACCGGTACGTCTTCTTTGCGATCCATAAGGCTAGGGAGATTGATTTGAACCACATTCAACCTGAAATACAAATCTTCCCGAAATCTACCTTCTTGAGCGGCCTTTTTAAGATCTTTGTTCGTGGCCGCTATGAATCGCAGATCCAACTGGATGGGCCTGTTAGCTCCCACACGCATTATCTGTTTTTCCTGGATAACACGCAGAAGTTTGCCCTGCATTGAGATGGGCATATCCGCTATTTCATCCATAAAAGCCGTTCCGCCGGACGCTGTTTCCAAAATGCCTATTTTTGTGGCTGTGGCTCCTGTAAACGCTCCCCTCTGATATCCAAAAAGTTCGCTGGCTATAAGTTCTTCCGTGAATCCTCCACAGTTAAAAGCCACAAACGCTCTTTCCTTGCGTCGACTCTGACGATGAATTGATCTGGCTACGAGTTCTTTCCCTGTTCCACTCTCCCCCTGTATCAGCACATTGCAATCCAAAGGCGCCACCTTTTCGACCAATCTGAAAACTTCTTTCATCCCGGGGCTAACGCCTATCATCGCGCCCAAAGAGTCCAGGGGACTAATAAATGATTTTAGCGACCGGTTTTCTTCGATAAGTCGTTTCTGGTCGCGAACTTTGGAGGCCAGGTGTCTTATTTCATCGAGCTTAAGTGGTTTGGCCACATAGTAAAAAGCTCCCAGTTTTACTGAGTCTATTACCGATTCTATCGACGAGTAACCGGTTATAAGGATTATGTCCATCTCAGGAAATCGTGGTTTGGCTTTTTTCAGGACCTCGATACCACTCATGCCCGGCAGAGAAATATCCAGAAACGCCAAATCTACCGGAGAGTGTTCCAGGCTCTGAAGAAATTCTTCTCCGGACCCGTAAGTCTCAACGGTGTATCCCTCTTTGATAAGAGCCTTTTGCAGCCGAATCCTGACAATCTTTTCATCATCAATTACTGCGACGCGCATGGTGTTTACGGCCTCACTTTAAACGAGTCTACTTGCTGTCGGTGGGAAGAGTGACGACAAACGTGGCGCCCTCTCCTTTATGGCTATGCGCTTCAATTGTCCCACCATGTTTCTGTAAAATGCCATATGTCACAGAAAGCCCCAGCCCTGTGCCTTTTCCAACCTCTTTGGTCGTAAAAAATGGATCAAAAATGTGGTGAATGTCTTCCGAGTCTATTCCCTCTCCTGAGTCAGTCACTGATATCCTTACAAATTTACCATTTTCGAGAGACTCGCCTTTTACCGTTAGGAGTCCGCCCTTGGGCATCGCCTGAATAGCATTTATAAAAAGATTCAAGAAAACCTGCTGTAGGCTCTTGTAATCTCCGCGAACGGTAGGAAGATCCGCCGGCGCATCCACTTTCTGCTCAACTCCGGAAAGGAGTAACTGGTTCTTCACCAATTTTAGAGTATCCATGATCACGGAGGAAACTGAAGTTGTGATCATTTCCGGCTTCTCTGATCTGGAAAAATCCAGAAGATTTTTTATTATCTCTGAGGCTCGCTCCGATTGGACAATTATGTCCTGTATCATTCCAAGGGCCTCTTGCTCGTCAATGCTTCCCAAATCTTCCTTGAGGGCCTCAGCGGTCAGGACAATATTATTAACAGGGTTGTTAAGCTCGTGAGCAATTCCGGATGTAAACGTCCCTATTGCGGAAATCTTTCTGGCCTGGACAAGCTGTTCCTGCCGTTCCTCCAGTTCACTGATCATCCTGTTAAAGGCTTTAAATAGAGGGGTAAACTCCTCAGATCGACATTGATCTTCGGAAATTGGGGTGAAGTCCCCCTCCGCTATCTTTTCCATTGCTTGCTGCATCTGTACCAAAGGTGTGGTAAACAAAACGGCTATGTAGAAAGCGACCAGTATTCCTAGAACCACAAAAAAAACCATTGAGGCTATAAACAAATAGAGAGCCTGCCGGAAAAGGCTTTCAATTCTGTCTCTCTCCTCCCTGGCCCAATTTCCGCTCACGTCCAGTAGAGATTGCGCAATTAGCCTGAGTGACTCCTCAATCACCGAAAAATCTAACTGTTCTGTTTTATTGTTTTCATTGGATATTATTGACTGTAGCTCTGATAATGTTTCTTTGTAACAGATGAGAGTTTGATAAAATACGGGTTCTTTTTCATCTTTGGATAGATTCAGGATGGCAGGCTCATGTCTTAGATAGAGGGCTTCAACTTTGTCTACATGAGCCAGAGCTTCGTTCAGACTTGCCGGCTGTTTGTAAAGAAAGAAATTTTTTTCGAAACGTCTAACTTCCAAAAGGTTATTTACCAGGTCATCGGCAACTTCAACAAGTTTGAGCCTTTTTCCGATTTCCCTATGTGACTGAAAACTGAAAATTGCAAACAACAATACTGATAGAAAACAGAAAAGAAAGGCTAGAATGATCTTTCGACGTATCTTGAAACCGGCCTTTTTCATGTCTCGACCTCTTTAACGAGTCTGTAAGCCCCTATGGAACCGCATTTCGAGCCGGGAATTATTTTTAGAATGGTTTGATGCTAACAGAAAGAACGCTGGGAATCAATGTTATGACGTCGGGGTAAGTCTTGTTGTGGGCTAAATCGGAACGATGTTCTGATGAGACTTGCGGCGGTTGAACTGACGTCAATCAAACCGCAAGCCTGAAAGTTTCATGATTAGGGTCAATCATTCGGCTGAACTTGTTTCAGAAAAGCCAGAGATCGCCATTTCTTATGTCTGTCAACCCACGGCAAACAATCGGACCCTGTTTCACATATTTCCGGGACCGCTTGCAACGCCGGCGCTGTAAATCCTCGCTTTGACAACTGTTCCATTACAGCCACTAGAATTCCTTTTCCCGCAAGCAATCCATTGCGACTTGACTCAGTCGTGAAACGGCCAAAATTTCTCGTGTAATAATTGAATGGTCCGAGCAGACCGAAAAGTGTAATAAATGCTACGGTTTTCCACGTCAGGAACGCTTGAACATCGAAACCGCCATCCGAAATTCTCTGTGCGGCATTTATGAGATCTATCAGAGAATCAATAATAGAATCCATGCCATACACTCCTTTTCTCCTAACTACATTTTATTTCCTATGGCATAAAGACCATGATCAATGGAGAAGGTTCCGATAAATTTCTTGGTTATAATTTAGAAATTTTCAGGGAAGGAAAGTGTAGGTCGAAATCGACACACAAACGTAACGGGTTTAACTAACAATGGTAGGCCAACACAACTGATTTGCCGTAGTTTTTACTCTCTTAGGGAATTATGAGGATTCTTTAGGATCAAGAATTCTTCGGATTTGAGCGAGCATTTCATTTAAGTTATATGGTTTACTAACAAATCCTTTCGCTCCAGCCGCCACCGCTTCCTTTGCAGCGCCATTCGCGGAATATCCGCTACAGATTAAGGTTTTCACGCTTGAATCAATCTTGAGGAGACTTTCCAAGCACTCCTTTCCTCCCATTTCCGGCATTATGAGATCCAGGATGATTAGTGAAATACTGGAACGCTTATCTTTGTACAATTCCAGGGCTTCCTTTCCACTAGAAGCTGTGATTACCGTGTATCCAGCTCCCTCCAGCAGATCCTTTCCAACGTCTCGCACATTTTCCTCGTCATCAACCAGCAGAATTGTTTCGGTCCCGCCCGGAGAATTATGCGAAGTCTTCGATTCTTCTGAATCAATTTGCGGCAAAAAAGAGGGGAAATAGATCTTGAAGGTAGTTCCAATTTCCGGTTCGCTGTAACAAATGATGCTCCCCTGATGCTGTTTCACTAAGCCATAGACCATCGCCAGTCCCAGCCCAGTTCCTTTTCCAAGCGCCTTGGTCGTGAAAAATGGTTCGAAGATACGTTCCATTGTCTTTTTGTCCATGCCCTGACCGGTATCGGACACGGAGAGTAAAACATGAGGACCGGGCGCGGCGTCAAGATGAACACCGCAATATGCAGCGTCAAGAATTACATTTTCAGTCTCAAGAATCAGCCTACCTCCCTCCGGCATAGCGTCCCTCGCATTCACGGCGAGATTCATTACCACCTGCTCGATCTGAGAACTGTCGGCGTTGATCAAACTGACTTCTTCTTGAAGATTAAGTTCAATCCCAATCATCTTCGGAATGGTACGATCCAGCAACTTCTTGATCTGTACGATTTCCTGATTCAGATTAATTGGCTTCGGTCTGGTTTCAGTCTTCCTGCTGAAGGCGAGCAGGCTCTTCACAAGGTCGGCTCCGTTAGTCGCCACCCTATTGATGGATTTAACATTTTTCCTTAGTTTATCCGATATTTGTGGATCCATCATGATCAATTCGGAATACCCGATCACCACCTGCAGAAGGTTGTTAAAATCATGTGCGACGCCACCGGCCAATGTGCCTATAGCTTCCATTTTTTGCGCTTGCATTAGCTGAGCCCTAAGGTTTTTGGTTTCTGTGACGTCCATAATAAATGCCAGAATTGCCGGTTCTCCTTCGTAATCTATCTTCTTAGGCCACAAAACCATGTCGAACAAAGCGCCGGTCTTTTTGAATCCTTCTAATTGGTATGAAGTCCGCATCGGCTTGCCCAGCATAAATCTCTTGTATCGTTCTTTGAAGAGCCGCTGATGCCCCGGAGCGACAAACTCAGAGAGCGCTTTCCCAACTATTTCATCCTGACTCTCACAGTTAAAAATGGCCATAAGCTCCGGATTCGCGTAAACATATTTTTCTTTTTGAAAGATCCCGACACCTATCGGCGCCTGTTCAATCAAGAGTCTCATCTTTTTTTCGGAATCCTCTAGTTGCTGCTCATACTTCTTACGGTCAGTAATGTCCATGGCTGTGGCAAGGCTACCTTTTAATGATCCATCGGCATTCCAGATGGATGTCGAGGTTACCAAAGTGTGAATTATTGTGCCGTCCTTACGTTTCCACTCGAGTTCATAAGATCTTGTAGGCGTTCTGGTTCGCTGAGTCATCTGGTCCAAGAAAATCTTCATGCTGGATTTTTCAAGAAACTCATCTACACGATGACCAACAAGTTCATCCTCCCTATAACCGAGCATCTCGGCCGATCTTTTGTTTACGTATTCGATTATCCCCTTGTCATCTATTAACCCTAAACCTTCTGTCATGGTGTCTACCAAATTACGATATCGTTCTTCACTTTCTCGCAGGGCCTGTTCATTTTGTATCCTCTGAGATATGTCCGTCACAACGGCGACGATTGTATCGTTATCAGGTTCTGATGGGTTTAAATGCGTGATCCGTATCACACCATCGAAGTCGGAACCGTTTCTTCTCTTCAATTTTGCGTCAATTTCAGTAATTTTTCCCGGCCCCAGGTGTTTATACAGGGCCTGCCCAACTCGCTCAAACTCATCCTCCGACGGATACAGAATCCGAGCGCTTTGATCTACATATTCGAGTTCATGTTCAAATCCGAACATCTTGGCCCATGACTCGTTGGCCCATTTTATTATCCGGTTCTCCGCCAAATGTATGCCAATCGGCGATGTAGCCAGAATTGTTTTGAGTAGCTTTTCGCTATTTTCCAAGGCCTTCTCGGCTTTCTGCCTCTCCGCGATATCGATGCCCACTCCCAGCACACATTGAGTGTTACCGATCTCAATTTTTCTTCCCGTAAAATAATATGGTATGGAAGTCCCTTGTTTTGTAAGGTAATGAGCTTCCATCGCAGTCTCGCCCTTGCTAAAGACTTCTTCAAAACCGTTCTTCAGACCATCCTTGTCGTTTTCCAGGATAAAATCCAGCGAGCGCATTCTCGAGATTTCTTCAGCCGAATAACCGGTAACAAGCTCCGCATTTTGGTTCCACCTGAGTATCTTGCCTCGTGAGTCAAATAGATAAAAAACGCCAGGTAAACTATTGATGACTTGTTCCGAGAAATGTTTTTCTTTCTGGAGATCCTCATGTGACTTCTTACGTTCGATCTCCCTTTCTTCGAGCGCCTTCGCCATTTTATCAAAAGCGCTACCCAGTATACCCAACTCACCTGCGCCATTGTTCAAACCTGTACGAACTCTAAGGTCGCCGCTAGCAATTTTGTTTGTCGTCTTAACGAGAGTATCCACCTGCCGCATGATCAAAATACGCGTCAAAATCCAAACACCTGAAAATGCGGCAAGTAAAGCTATTCCTAACCAGACGACGTCAAAAAACACCAATCGATTCGCCGCTCCGACTAGTGCCTCCTTTGGGATGCCAACATAGACGTAGACTCCTTTTGAAAAACCTTCCACTCGCGTAAATCCGTAAATCTTCTTTGTGCCATCTACGCCAACCGCTTCTGTTGTTCCCTGCTCTTCCTTGAAGATTTTTTTTACAATTTCAGCGTCCGGAGCCGAATGTCCAACCCATTTTTCAGGATTGGCGCTACGGGCAAGGATTGTTCCTGTAGAATCTATCGCTGTCAGAATGGAGTGATCGGGAATCCCTGCGTTTGCGGCAATGATATTTAACCAACTGAGATCAAACGAGGCGAAGAGCGCTCCACGAATTTCACCTGCAGGGCCTGACACCGGATATACCATGGTGATTGCGCCTCTTGGACCTGATGGTCCGGTTTCGGCCGTCCCGATTGAAAATTCTCCAGTTTTCATTGCATGTTGAAAACATGGTCGACTCGAAAGTCCGTCAGAGTCAGGGATAGGAATAACACTACAAACCAGTTTACCTTTTGAGTCTAATAGGCCTATATTCTCATACATAGTTAAGACGTGTTTGAAAAAGCTTGGGCTGAAATTTCGTGAACATGAGGCTGGACTCATTTCTTGGGTCTGCGGTTCTAGAGCGAGATTGACCAACATGTTTTTTGTCTCATCAATAGTGAAAGTGAACACTTTCACGAAATTGCCAGCCGATTGGAACGCCCTTTCATGGGCCTTGTTCAAAATTGATCTGCGCTGTTCAACTGCGGTGAATAAAGTCAGTCCTACACACGGGATTAAACCTAAGGTTACGATAAAGATCATCCTCCAGCGAATGCTGTTATAAAAATGGCGCATTTATATTTTCTCCAGAATAGGAAACACCGGATTTCCCTGACGCGAAGGATAATATGACTTCAATCAATTTAATGTTAAGAGGTTTTGTTACTATGAGGGCAGCTTGCAAAGCAGTCCGTCAATCAATTAGAACTTGCAGCTAAAAATATCATCCAAACGATTAAATCGCGAGAAATTATTCTGACTTCGGTATATTTATTTAGAGTTCCGCAGGGAAATCCCAATGAGGTAAACAATTGCATCCAGTCGTAATGAATATTCTGAGCAAGGGGTGGAAATGGGCGGTCTTGGCTCTGCTAATCATAATAGTGGGCTATAAAGCCAAATTTTCCCCTATTCCTGTTTCCACTCAGCCAGTCAGTGTTGGAGAAGTTATTGCGGAAGTTATGGGGACAGGCACGCTCGAGGCGCACTACCAAAGTACAGTGAGTTCTAAAATACAGGGGCTTTTGGTCGAACTACTGGCTGATCAAAATGACTGGGTTGAATCAGGACAGTTACTCGCTCGTCTCGATGATTCCGACCTGAAAAGAGAGGTTACTACTCAAGAAGCGGTGGTGAAGGCCGGCGAGGCCACGGTTGAAAGAGCAAAAGCCGATGAAGCCAAGTCCCAGGCCATTTTTGAATTGACCAAACTGGACTACCAAAGGTATGCGCAACTATTCACTTCAAAGAGCATCTCCCAAGAGCTAATGGACAAAAACATCCAGAACCTGGCTGTTGCCCAGGCGGATCTTCAGAGGGCGACTGCGGCGGTGAGTGAAGCCAATCGGCAATTGGTCGCAGCTCGGGAAAGGCTTCATTTTCAACAGGCCAGGCTTGCCGACACCCGAATATACAGTCCGTTTTCCGGTTTGATAGTTCGTAGGGATCGTGACATAGGTGACATCGTGGTCCCTGGCGCATCCATTTTCAGGATCATATCCACAAAGGAGATGTGGGTGTCCGCCTGGGTTGATGAAACAGCCATAGCAGGACTTGCCAAGGATCAGCAAGCTCGTATCGTTTTCCGGTCAGAACCCAATAAGGGTTACCACGGTAAAGTTTCCAGGATCGGGAGTGAAGTCGACAAGGAGACTAGAGAATTTCTTGTTGATGTTGGAGTCGACGCCCTTCCAAAAAACTGGGCGGTCGGTCAGCGCGCCGAAGTTTATATTGAAACAGGCAGAAAGGCTGGAGTCTTAAAGGCTCCTTTAAGCGCCATCGTATGGGAAAAAAGCAAGGCCGGTGTTTTTCTGATGTCAAGTGGTAAGGCCGAATGGAAACCGGTTGCCCTCGGTTTAAGAGGCATTAAAGATGTGGAAGTAACACAAGGGCTTTCTAAAGAAGACATTGTTATAACTGGCCCTAACCCTTCCCAGATGAAAAATGGGCAGAGAGTCTATAGCGAATGAATCTTGCCATAAAAGACATTCGTCACAACCTTTCACGTTTTTCCCTTACAGCGTTTGGCATTGGGATGCTTCTCATGATAGTCATGGGAATGGGAGGGATCTATCAAGGACTCATAAAAGAAGCCACTTTGCTGGTGGACAATATAGGAGCGGATATTTGGGTGGTTCAACACGGAACAAGAGGGCCATTCGCCGAAATCTCCAGGATACCTAGAAACCTGGAGGATCGTTTACAGTCAGTACCTGGAGTTGCGTCGGCTCGAGCTTTCGTGACCTACGCTGTACAGAGAGAATCTCGCGGGGCCCCTCTTCGGATGCAGGTTCAGGGACTTTCATGGCCCGAGGATAAAGGAGCGTGGCTGCCCCTGATAGCCGGTCGGAAAATCGAAGCTGCGCATTACGAAATGGTCGCTGATCAGATATTGGGCTTGAGGCTGGGTGACAAAGTTAGGCTTGGGAAAAATGCCTACACAGTGGTGGGAATCACAAAGGGCATGTCCAGCATGGCAGGCGATGGCTTAGCTTTCTTCAGTTTGCTCGATGCCCTTGACATTCAATATGACTATTCTGGAGAAGCGATTAGAATTGAACGACAGGCAAGACGAGGCCGAATAGCCCGTCAGGATATCGGCGCTACTCTGCCCTCTCTTATTGAAAGATCCCAACTCCCTTCAGCGAATTTGGCAGCTATACCTCGACCTTCAGTCAGCGCCGTTCTTGTCCGAGTAGAACCGGGGAGCGATGTTTCAGGGGTGATGTCCCAAATTTCAGGCTGGACGGATGTCACGGCTTTCACCAGAGAACAACAGGATGAACTGCTCCTGAGAGGCGTGGTGGACAGGGCCCGTAGACAACTTGGTCTCTTCAGGGCGCTTCTAATTCTTATCTCAGCCATAATCATGGCTTTGATCCTATACACTTTAACTCTTGAAAAAATTCATGATATTGCGATGTTAAAACTAATAGGAGCCCGCAACACGGTAATCCTGTCACTCATCGTCCAACAGGCCCTATTGTTGGGTTTTCTGGGCTTTATTTTCGCTTTCTATGCGGGTAAATGGGTGTTTCCCATGTTTCCACGCAGAGTTGTGATAAACAACGACGATTTGCTGTCTTTGGCCGTGATAGTGTTCATAATATCTATTCTATCCGCCGGACTGGGCATTTGGAAGGCCCTTAGCGTAGAACCTAATGAGGTTGTTTCATGACGGGCCACAGCGCAGCTATCCTGGCGGAGGGCCTTACCAAGATATACGGCAGTGGAAACGCGGAAGTCGCAGCCATGCGGGATGTATCGTTCAGCCTTGATAGTGGAGAAGTCGTGGCCCTGCTCGGGCCAAGCGGCGCCGGCAAGTCGACGTTGTTAACCATAGTGGGACTAATTAACACACCGACAGCAGGGAGACTGATCATAGGAGAGGACCTGGTTACCGATGGCCCCAACGCCAAGGTCAACTTGAGATCTTATAGACGACGGTTTATCGGATATGTTCTCCAAAAAGCTAACTTAATACCTTTTCTAACGGCTTTGGAAAATGTTCGACTGGCTCTCGAAATCAACGATGTCCCTGGACGGATGGCTCGAACAAAAGCGATCAAATTGTTAGAGAGTCTCGATGTTGGCCATAGGTCTAACAACCTTCCATACATGCTTTCGGGAGGAGAACAGCAAAGAGTCGCAGTAGCCCGGGCGCTTGCAAATAATCCCAAACTGGTTCTTGCCGATGAGCCCACGGCCGCTTTGGATAGTGTTAGAGGTAAACAGGTCATGGAACTCTTTCGGACTGTGGCGCATGAATACGGAACAACCGTCATGGTGGCCACACATGACCATCGCAGTCTCGAGGTTTTTGATCGTATCCTTGAGATGGAGGACGGGAGGTTACTATTCAACGACCAAAATCGCGTTACTCACTAGTCCAGTTTTTGGTCCAGAATGTTTTCATGAGCTAAGGTAGACTCTTCTAATGCTGGTAGAGGGCAATCACAACATGAGCCTGTTCTTTGCTCGAACGGACCCTCAAACCAAAAAAGCAATGACAAAGCGCATGGTCGCATATTAAGATCAGACACATTCGAAGAGAAGTCTTTTCCTCAAATCCTCTGACGATGTTACATCACGGAAAAATTAACGGACAAAGCGGAAACATCTAAGCGCATAACGACAAAACAATGGCTGATCAGCAATCCACAGAATTCCCTCAGGAAGCCCACAAGTCCTTGGAACATCAGAATTACAGGTCCAATTTTAGGATCATGGCGGTGTCGGTACTTCTTGGCGTCGGAATAATGGGATTGAAATTTTATGGCTACTGGATTACTGGATCATCCGCTATTCTGTCTGACGCTCTTGAATCAATAATTAACGTTGTAGCCAGCGCATTTGGATTGGGAAGCGTAATCTTTTCCGCAAAGCCTGCGGATGAAAACCACCCTTATGGTCACGGCAAGATTGAGTTCTTTTCCGCTGGCTTCGAAGGGTCTCTCATTTTAATCGCTGCAGTGGGAATCTTTGTAGAAGGACTGAAACAAACCCTGAATCCAGTAGTTCTTCCAAACCTTGAAAAAGGCTTGTTCTTTTTATTGGCCTCTGGTCTGGGCAATCTTGCCTTGGGAGTCGCTCTGTTAAGAGTAGGTCGACGAACCAGATCAATCGTGCTTGAAGCCGACGGAAAACATTTATTGACCGACGTGTATACGTCTTCCGCCGTCCTTTTGGCCTTAGGGCTGGTCTATGCTACGGGCTGGTACAGGCTGGATGGGATTATAGCGTGCGCCGCTGGAGTGAACATAATTTATTGGGGCATAGGCCTCGTCAGTAAAGCTTCCGGCGGACTCATGCACAAATCAGACCCGGAACTATTGGATGAGATTTCCGCTTTGTTGGCCAGCCACAGAAAAAAATCCTGGATTGACGCACACCGACTCCGCACATGGCGGTCGGGCTCCAGGATTAACGTAGATTTTCATCTTGTGGTACCTACCGACCTTACGGTTGAGCAGGGGCACAGCGAGGTGAAAGAACTGGAGTCCATATTTTCCGAACATTTCCGGGGCATGTCCGATGTATTGATCCATCTTGACCCTTGTGACAAGAGACAGTGCACCTGTTGCGAATACGAACCCTGTACTCATAGGCAGGGAACACTGGTCCACCGTCAAATATGGGACCGCCATACTCTTACCAGCAATTCACATAATGAGGATTAGGCCTCCGGTCGACGACCGCTGTTCATTTGACAGCGCACTCGTAATGGCTTACCATCATATTGGGTAACAGGAGGGGACACTAACCATCAAACCCGTCTGTTAATTCAACATACAGGAGTTCCACATGGGCATTCCAGCGCCAACAGAGTTACTCTTAATATTGGGCATCGTCCTCCTGGTCTTTGGAGGCAAACGTATACCGGAAATTATGGGAGGTTTGGGACAAGGCATTAAGTCGTTGAAGAAAAACCTTGAAGCGGAAGATGAGTCCGCCCAACGTCCGCCGGCGCATTTAAATGAACCGGCGCCCCAACTGGCCAAGCCCGCTGACGCTACTGGAATCCGGGCAGAAGCTAAGTAACATTACGGTTGGCAAGGGCAGTATCCGGACGGTCGCGAACCGGTCGTGAGACAGTAATGCCCCACCGACTCACTCAAAATGTTTTATCCCTATGGTGTCTTACCCTCTACGGCGCAGCCTAGAATGGTCTTGAGAGACTTGACTTACTGAAGACCTTATTAGGCATTGTAAATATAACATCCGAAAGTGAACGGATTTCGTGTGAAAACTCCGTCTTCGTTGCATGATTTACTCTTGAACAGGACATCCAGGACAAGCGGAAGTTATTTACCTGAAACAAATTTCGTGTTTATGGGGGTCATCTATGACTGTAGATATGGCTTGCGCCTTGTCAAAACGCCAATCCTGCTCCGTTGAACTTTAGATCGAAACCAATCGTGGCGTATTACAGTCATGAATTATCTGTCTTTCCAGGTGTCGCTAAACTCAGCTAAACCTGACTTGTCCATCCCGATAAAGTCGCCCCCAATCTGAGTCCAGACTCGAATTGGTTTTAGTAGACCGCTGGGTTTAAAAACCCATGGTACCAATTTCCAATATTTCTCTTTTATGTTTGCGATCTGGGAGCTTTGCAGGGCGTTGCCCCGCTCTGGGAAAACAGGAAAGTAATCCTTGACATCAGATCAGCGGCTTTGCCATCGTATCTACTGATAGTGTATATTGTAGGGGTCGATGATGGTTTGAAGGAACATCTTGCAAAGAAACAATAAGCGGAGACTTCCATGAGTATTGATGAAATTAAGCTCACATCGCTGTCCAAAACCTCCGGTTGAGCGGCTAAAATAGGTCCTGGGGACCTTCATAAGGCTCTGTGCGGGCTGGAGATCCCTTTTGATTCCAATGTGCTAACCGGAATCGAGGGCTCGGAGGATGCCGGTGTGTACAAACTATCCGATGATCTGGCTCTAGTACAAACCATCGATTTTTTTACACCTATCGTGGATGATCCGCGCTTATTCGGGAAAGCCGCGGCTGCGAATTCGCTGAGCGATGTTTACGCTATGGGCGGTCGTCCTGTTACTGCAATGAATGTGGTCTGTTTTCCCATCCGTAAGCTCGGCCTGGAGACTCTCCGCAGCATTTTGGAAGGTGGATTGGAGATCCTGCGTGAAGCTGGCGTGGCGCTCGTCGGTGGCCACAGCGTGGAAGACGATGAACCGAAATATGGGCTCTCCGTTACAGGACTCGTCCATCCCGACAAAATTATGACTAACTCCGGGCTCAGACCAGGGGACAAGCTTGTCCTAACTAAAGCGCTTGGAACCGGCATTGTCGCAACAGCGCTGAAAGGTGGGCTGGCGTCCCCAAAATCCATTCAGACCATGGTGGATTCCATGTGTACCCTTAATAAAACGGCTTCCGAGGTTGCGGAGTCCTTTGGAGTTAAGGCGTGTACCGATGTGACTGGATTTGGCCTTGCTGGTCACCTCGTTGAAATGGCAAGAGCGAGTAAATGCAGGATCAGAATTCGATCTTATGACGTCCCAGTTCTTGAAGGGGTTCTGGAAGCGGCGTCTATGGGCCTTGTACCAGCGGGAGCACACAGCAACAGAGAGCATTTCTCAAGTTGGATTACAGTAGACAGAGCAGTGCCGCTTGAAAGGTCGGACATCATGTTTGACCCTCAAACTTCGGGTGGACTACTAATTGGAATTCATGCGGCCCTGGCAGGAGACCTCGTGGCAATGCTTGTTTCTAAGGGCGTTACGCCGGTGGCCGAGATTGGGGAAGTGACTACGGATGACCCGGAAGGACACTTGGACATTATTTAAGAAATCAACGGTCTACAATTACGATGGTCCAGATCTAAGCTGAATTCTTGGGCCACTTTGTTGTACATTTTTTCGCAATAGTTTCACACTCGTTACAGCGAGAAGCGTCCATGGGCCAGGGCTTTCTACAAACCTTGACCCTGAACTGACCCGTCCGACCTATAACAACCAAAGTCTCACTTTATTCAATTCCTGTGTAAAATTCCAATACCTCAATTTATTAACTGGGCTCAAATACAAGGCTTGCTCGGAGCATGCTCTCTATCCCTGGGTCCAAAAGCTGTTCTGTTATCCCGAAGTTTCATTTTTGCTTGACAGGATTCTTTTGATTGTGAATAGGTATGCATGATTAAGAGTATCGGTATAAGTGATATTAAATTACTAAAGTTCCCCTACCAATGAGGAGAGTCGAATGACCGAAAGTTATGAACAGATGTGGAAAGACCTCGGGCTTGACCTTGTCTCTCACGACATGTTGCTTCAAGTCCTCGGTAAAGGATACCAGGACATATTCTTGGCTCAAGAATCGCGACCTCAAGGCATGGATTATTTCAACTTTGTGTTAAGTGAAGTTCACGGTCTCAGAATTAAGGAATTAGTGGACGGTAAGAAGGAAGGTAAAAAGGTTATCGGCTCTTTCTGTGTGTTTGTTCCGGAAGAAATTGTTCGAGCGGCTGACGCAACTTTGGTTGGGTTATGTACCGGGGCGGATTTTGCTACCGAAGAGGTAGAAAAACTGCTACCGAGGAATACTTGCTCCCTGATCAAATCCGCGTTTGGCTTCAAGTTGGGCAAGGTTTGCCCTTACATCGAATCGGCGGACATGATCGTTGGCGAAAATACCTGTGACGGAAAGAAAAAGTCTTACGAGGCGTTTGGGCGCCTTGTTCCCAATCTTTATGTCATGGACCTCCCTCAAATGAAAAGTCCGGAAGGCAAATCTCTGCTAAAAGCCGAGTATTTCAAATTCAAGGATCGTGTTGAACAACTTACTGGAATAACTCTTGACGTGGCCCGGCTCAAAAAAGGCATCGAGATTGTAAACAACAAACGTCGAGCCATATACAGACTTTCCCAATTGAGAAAGGCAGACCCCGCTCCTATTTCTGGACTTGACGCTTTGCTTATCAATCAGGTGTTTTTTTACGATGATCCCATTCGATTTACACAGTCGGTAAACAAAATATGTGACGAGCTTGAAGAGAGAATAAAAACAGGTTCAGGAGCAATCCCCAAAGGTTCCCCCAGAATCCTGCTCTCTGGTTGCCCAATGGCTGTTCCAAATTGGAAGCTTCCTTGGATTATAGAAACAAGTGGAGCGGTAATTGTTGGAGAAGAGTCTTGTGTGGGAGAAAGAGGGACCCGTAATCTTACTGATGATACGGGATCAACTCTGGATCAGTTGATGGACGCTATTGTTGATCGATATTTCCAAGTAGATTGCGCAATATTTACCCCGAATCCTGACAGGCTCCAACATGTAAAGGATATGACAGCGGCGTACAACGCCAATGGTGTCATTCACTACGGATTGCAGTTCTGCCAGCCTTATCAGATGGAGGCCATGCCGGTGGAGGGGGCTTTAGAAGACGCTGGAATTCCAACCCTCCGAATAGATACGGATTATAGCATGGAAGATGTCGAGCAACTTAAAACCCGTGTGGAAGCTTTCATAGAACGAATTAAATAACGCTGTTTTCGTGTGTGCTCGCTTGCGAGGGATCCGGAGGACGAATCAGGGTCCCTCACTTTGACTTTCAAGGCGATTTCAGGAACGAGCCTAACTTAGGGGTCGGCATTGGTTACTACAGGTATCGACATAGGGTCCAGGACAATAAAAATTGTGAGTATCGATTCCGTAGATCGAAGTATAGCTTTATCTAGAAGAGTGGAAACCACATTTAACCCTTTGGACCAGGCCAAGAAGCTACTTTACGGAATGAAGACGGGCCGGCTTATCGCGACAGGTTACGGCCGAAAACTCGCCCAGGAAAATTTTGGAGGCGAGTCAATAACTGAAATTCAGGCTCACGCATTGGGGGCGAGGCATGTGTTTTCCGAATGCCACGCGATTCTGGATATCGGAGGTCAGGACACTAAGGCAATTTCATTGGATTCCAGAGGCAAAGTACAGAAATTCGAAATGAATGACCGTTGCGCAGCGGGAACCGGCAAGTTTTTGGAGTTCATGGCCACGAGTTTCCAGGTTCCGATCGAACAATTTGGCGTTTTTGCGCTTGCAGGAGTCGAGGGTCTGAAAATCAACAGTATGTGTACGGTTTTCGCCGAGGCTGAAGCAACATCTCTTATGGCTAGAGGCGGTCGTCCTGAGGATATTGCTTTTGCTCTGCACCTTTCCGTGGTGAAGCGTTCGATATCCATGTTAAGGAGAATTTCTACCGCTGGCCCCATCGTATTTTCCGGTGGAGTAGCTCGAAATCCTTGCATAGTTGAGCTTGTTAGGCGGGAAATGATTGGCGGAGTATTGATCCCCGATGAGCCTGATATGATAGGCGCCTTAGGGGCAGCTCTCTACGGAATAAAGAACCAGGAGATCCCACAACACTGACCCCATGGAGATTAAAATTCACGCGGAATCTTTATTTTGCTCAGATTTCGGAAGACGATCGCTGCCCTACCTTACGCAGCCCTCCATCGACATGGCTCAGGAATGCCGAACAAAGCGGAGACGCTTGCCGATTTCGTCTCTGTATTAAATAAAGCGACCTTTGAAACTTAAGTCCTCTAATTCCTATTGCTACTAAAGCGCCTTGACGTAAATCATCGCTCACGGCGCGAGACGACAGTATGGACACTCCCATACCATCTTTCACGCTCTGCTTGACAGCCTCAGTGCTTCCCATCTCCGCAATCACATTAAAACGTCGAACACTCAGGCCATGTTCCTCCATGATCTGTTTAGTGGCCATGCGAGTCCCTGAACCAGTTTCCCGAATAACGAACGGCTCCTGAAAGAGTTCGTCTGCCTCTATGACTCTTTTTTCTTCAGCCCAGGAATGCTTCGAAGATACAGTTAAAACGAGTTCGTCAGAAACAATTTCCTGGAAAGTAAGTTTTGGATGGTGCCAACGTGCTCCAACAAGACCGACATCAACCCTTCCGTCGGCTACAGCCTCCGCAGTTCCAGACGTGTCTGAAATTTGCAGAGCAATCTGGCTTGCCGGGTGGGCAGCCTTGAATGTTCCTATGATTCGAGGGAGGACATACGTTCCTGGTATCGAACTGGCGGCCAAGTTCAATTGACCGGCCATTTTTCCGCGAAACTGGTCTACCGCCTGGAACGCCTCATCTCTGGTCTGAATCATGTTCTTCGCATACTGGTAAAACACGCGCCCCACGGGAGTCGGCAAAACATCTCCTTTAAAGCGATCCAGAAGTTTATCTCCCAGAGTCGTCTCGAGGGCACGGATATGCTCACTCACTGTAGGTTGAGCCAGAGACAAAGCTTCTCCCGCCCGTGTGAAACTTTTCAGTTCAACTATCTTGCAGAATACTTCCATCCTTTTCAGATCCATGGTTTTGCGCTCCACGAAAATACTACTTAATTAGTAGTTGTTAGACAAGATCAATTCAGTCGGCGCTCTTTATTTAATGACGATTCACTGTTCTAGCTATATACAAATCCTGTTTCTTCCTGTTTTTGCTTTGCACATCAGGAATACCGAATACAGGACGTATAACATGTTAGTTATAGATTATTATAATGTTTATCAAGAGCACACCATAGATTAACATTGATTATTAAAACGGTCCGGTCGATGTTTACCTAGATCGATTTCCTCTGAAACCGGTCTTACATTTGAGATCTGGAGAAATTTCCTACAGCATCTCTTGATTTCAAAGCGTCGGAGAAAATAGAGGGGCTTTTGAAGGAACTCCAGAGGAATTATACTATTATCGCCGTCTCACATAGTCTTAGCCAGGCTCAGCGAATTGCGGATCAAATTTTTGTTATGAAGGAAGGAACCATCGTAGCTACATCTGGATCCTCTGAATTTGAACGGAAGAAACTTGTTGATGATTTGCTGGAAGAAATTTTTTGAGACTTTCACGACAAATAGCCATTTTCTATTTTCTCTATCGCTTAAATTGATATATTATTAAAGTGAACCATGATGGGTTGGGTGGCTTAACTCGCTAATAGATGGGATCTAGGCTCATGAATTCTCCGAAACTTGCCTGTTGTAACTTTATACAAAATACAAACAAACTCCGAGAATACGCTTTGGACTACGGGTTCTCAGGAATAGACTGGACATTTACACCTGACGATCTTCCCTCTTCTGATGAGGAAGAAAAAGAACTTGTCCGTAAACACAAGGTATTGAATCCAATAGAAATTCGTTATCACCTGTTTTTTTTGGGAAAAGAGATTGGAAGAAAGAATCAGGAACATGCTGATCAAGATAGGACTTTTTTCTACAGGGCGTGTCGGCTGATCGCCAGGCTTGGCGGACGACATGTAACACTTCATATCGGACTGGATCGTCATGACTTATCCGGAGAAATATCCTGGCAAACTACCGTGACGAGCTTATCGAACCTGACGGATTTCGCGAGAGGAATCGGTTTGCGTGTCTGCCTTGAGAACCTGGCTTGGGGCTGGACCAGCAGGCCGGATCTTTTTGAAAAACTTCTTAGAAAAGCGGAGTGTTGGGGGACTTTGGACATTGGTCACGCCCGAGCCAGTCAAACAGTTATCAGCGGCGCTTATGATCTCGAAGACTTTGCATACGCCCACCCTGGGCGAATTTTAAACGCGCACGTCTATCACGAAGAAACCAGCAACCAGCACACAGCGCCAACAGAACTCTCAGACATAGAATGGCGTCTCAGAATCTTGACATCTTTGCCATTGTGCGACTGGTGGGTCTTGGAGCTTAGAGAGCATCGTCCTCTGGTCAAGACACTACGGGTAGTCAGAGAGTTTCTAATGGATAGGCAGGATCTTCTGGCCGGATGATCTGGTTTCTTTTCCTTTTTGCCCCTCCGTTTGCCTTCATTTTTCTTACTTAACTTTCAGAAAACATTTCCGGATCAATTATTTCAAGGGGTCCCTTTATAAGCGTTGACCAGGATATATCTTTAGTTAATGATTGGGGGAAAGTTACAAAAGTCACTCTTGATAAGCTGGGCGAATGCGTCATGCCAAATTCATTGAATATTCTTGTCGTTGATGATGAAGCCAATATTCGCCGAACGCTTACAGTTTGCCTTGAATCCGACGGACACAGAGTCGCGGCTGTAAGTAATTTTAGGGACGCCATCTCAGAGACTTCCGAAAGGTCTTTTGACATAGCGTTTGTGGACTTGCGGCTAGGTCCGGACGACGGGCTGGACTTAATTCAGCCCCTTATTGCATCTTCGCCCTGGTTAAAGGTGATTATCATTACCGCCTACTCATCTATCGAAACAGCTATTGAGGCTACTCGGAGAGGCGCGTCCGACTACATTCCAAAACCTTTTACACCGTCACAAGTCAGACTTGCGGTTGAGAAAGTTGGCTCCATAAGGTCTCTGGAGCAAAGACTTTCAAGCTTGCAGGAGGAAATTGGCAGGTCTGGTCCTGAGATAGATTTCTCAAGCGCTAACCCTTCTATGCAGAGGGCGATAAGTCTGGCTAAAAAAGTCGCTCCCACCGAGGCTTCGGTGCTCATTCGGGGAGAGAGCGGAACAGGAAAGACCATGCTCGCCCGCCAGATTCACTCTTGGAGCGATAGAGCGTCAAAGCCTTTCGGATTAATTTCCTGTCCAACCCTTTCCTCGGAACTAATGGAAAGTGAATTGTTCGGCCACGTTAAAGGAGCTTTCACAGGAGCTGTCAGAGATAATCCAGGTCGGATAGCGTCTTGTGAAGACGGGACTCTTTTTCTCGACGAAATTAGTGAACTTCCTCTCCCCGTTCAGCCAAAACTTTTACGCTTTCTGCAGGATCGGGAATATGAGCACATGGGGTCGCATAAAACCAGAAAGGCAAACGTACGAATAATATCAGCCACTAACGTAGACTTAGAGCAGGCTGTAGAAAAAGTGAATTTTAGGGAGGATCTTTTCTATCGCCTAAATGTAATTCAGATAGAGATTCCGCCATTAAGGGATAGGCCCCAAGACGTAGTCGCTCTCGCAGAGAAATCACTAACCTTTTTCAGCCGCAAATACCATCGCCCCTTGAACGGATTTAGCGACAAAGCGATTACTTACCTTCAAGAATATTCATGGCCAGGAAACGTGAGGGAATTGAGAAATGTTGTGGAGCGGGCCGCAATACTTTGCCCCAATGACAAAGTTGGCTCAGAATATTTGCCGAATAAGATGGTTTCGTGTGACGCCACCATGAAAATAGGCGATCCAGTAAGTTTGAGCAGGATCGAGGAAGAACATATCCGGCGGGTGCTGGCTGGTAGCAGATCATTTCAGGAAGCCGCGGACATACTTGGTATTGATCAGGCCACACTTTGGCGACGTCGGAAACAATATGGAATCTAGAATAAAAAACCAAGACTTCCCTAAAACCAATCAAGTTCCTGCGCATTGCAAAACGCAAGGTTGTTTAAGCCATCCATTGCAAATCTCAACTCACCACAACAAGTCGTTAAGTTAGCATCTTAGAATTAGGGCACAATTTACATTGACTCTTTGGCGCCATCCTTGCCTATCATGATTGACGGAGGAAATAGGATGCTTGGAATTAGACAGAAGCTGTCTCTGGGGTTCGGTGGATTGCTGGCCGTAATAGTGATTATCGGTCTTGAAAGCGTCACTCTGTTCTCTGAACTTGGTGGTTCAATAGACGTTATTTTGAAAGAGAATTATCGCAGCGTGATTGCGAGCCAGGACATGAAAGAAGCCCTGGAACGTATGGATAGTGGGATCTTGTTCACCCTTCTTGGCTATACACGGGAAGGATCCGATCTCATAGACAAAAACAGGGAGTCCTTCCAAAAGGCCCTCGACGTTGAACTGCAAAACATTACCATTCCTGGCGAAGAGGAAAAGGCCGCGCATATTGAAAAACTATTTAACAAATATAACGAAGTGATGAAATCGATACGGCAGCGTGCAGGATCTCAGGAGGAGGCCAAGAAAACTTACTTTGATCAACTTTTTCCTTTGTTTCGGCAAATAAAGATGGCCGCTGATGAGATATTGGAGATGAACCAGCAGAATATGATCCACGCAAATGATTACGCTCGACGAAAAGCGCTGTCAGCGCGACGAAGCATGACAGTTTTGCTCCTGGTAGGAGCCTCGTTGGCGATTGCGTTCATGCTTCTCATTGGCAGGTGGATTCTTAGGCCAATAGCAAGATTGACCTCATCAGCTTTGGAAATAAAGGCGGGGAATTTGGACCTGGTAGTTCCATCACGTTCCAAAGACGAGATTGGGGCCCTAGCTGACGCGTTTAATGATATGGCGACGAGCCTTAGAGAATTCAGACGCAGTGACAGGACGCAAGTGATCCAAATGAGACGTTCGATGGAACAAGCTTTTAGGGCGTTACCGGAGGCTGTCGCCATTGTGAACGCAGACGGGTTGGTTGAGATCTCCAGTGAGTCCGCCTCTCAAGTATTCGATATCCGACCAAATGAAACGATAAGCAAACTGGCTTTGGAAGGAATTATTGATCTCTACAACGAGGCTATTCTAACAGCCTGTTTGGCTGAGCCTCCAAGCGACCAGTCCCTGATCCAGAGATTTATCAAGGGAAAGGAACATTATTTTCGCCCAAAGGCGGTTCCGGTTCTGGATAGCTACGGGAAGCCCACGGGTGTGATTATGATCATTTCAGACATCACTCTGGAGAGAGAACAAAACGAGATGAAAAAAGGAGTTGTATCAACGGTCTCTCACCAGCTTAAAACACCGCTGACATCAATTCGGATGTCGCTTCATTTGCTACTCGAAGAAAAAGTTGGGACGCTAACGGAAAAACAGGCTGAACTCCTGGTCGCAGCCAGGGAAGAAAGTGACCGTCTCAATTCAATTCTTGAGAAACTGCTAAACATAAGCCGTATAGAATCTGGAAAAACAAGCATGGAGATTAAGAGCGTTCGACCCCATGAATTGGTTCTTGAGTCCGTAGAACCTTTTCGGAGCGTGGCAATAGACCGAGGACTTACGCTGGAAGTACATGCGCCGAATGACTTGCCGGATGTTCTGGCAGATCCTGTGATGGTTTCCCAGGTGTTTGCGAACTTGCTCTCTAACGCGGTTAAATATACTGATCCCGGAGGTTTGGTCCGTATAGAAGTTACCAGTTCCGAAGATGCTGTTCAGTTTTCAGTATCTGATACAGGAAGAGGTATCCCTGGCCAGTATCTAAAAAAGATCCTGGAACATTTTTTTCGAGTTCCCGGACAAACGATTGAATCGGGGCTGGGCTTGGGACTCTCAATCGTTCAGGAAATCGTAGAGGCGCATGGCGGTACAGTGACCGTTGAAAGCCGTGAGTCTGAAGGAAGTATTTTCGTCTTTTCGCTGAAACGCTCGGATACCGCTCTTGAGAAGGAGGTTTAGAATGATTGATTTCATTTTCATATTGAGTCTCGTAGTCTTTTTTGGACTATGCGTCTTATATTGCGTGGCGTGGGAAAGGATTTGAACGATGTTTAACATTGTTGTGGGTTTAATTGCCGTGATTCTCATTGTCTATCTCTTTATAACGGTTCTCAGGCCTGAAAAGTTCTGACGAGGAAAAAGAATAATGGACTACTTTGGATGGATACAATTAGCGCTGTTTGTTGGTCTTCTGCTCGTTTTGACCAAGCCCATGGGGGTCTACTTGACTAAAGTCTTGGATGTCGAAGGCAAGACTTTTTTGGATCCTGTCATGCGGCCCGTGGAGCGGTTGCTTTATTCTTTGTTGGGTATTGATCCTAAAAAGGAACAGGATTGGAAACAGTATACATTTTCATTGATAGCGTTCAGTCTCGTTGGAGTATTGTTTACTTACTTAGTTCTACGATTGCAGCATCTTTTGCCATTGAATCCTCAAGGATTAGGGCCTGTTACCGACCAGCTTGCTTTCAATACGGCCATAAGTTTCATCACAAACACTAACTGGCAAAGCTATGCCGGTGAATCAACCATGTCATATCTTTCACAAATGGTAGGGTTGACATTCCATAATTTCACCTCCGCAGCTACTGGAATAGCGATCGCCGCTGCCCTCGTAAGAGGCATTGCGAGGAATTCCTCCAAAACTATCGGAATCTTCTGGACGGACTTAATTCGTGTGACCCTGTACCTGCTTTTGCCGATTTGCCTTATTTACTCCGTATTTCTGGTGTCTCAAGGCATGATCCAAAACTTTAAGCCCTACGAAACAGCGCAAGTTATTGAACCTTACACCTCTCAGGTTCCCAAAAAAGATGCCGACGGACAAGAAATCAAGGATACCCAGGGCAACCTGGTAATGGAGGAAAGGAAAGTTGACGTTCAGACCATCGTTCAAGGCCCTATGGCTTCCCAAGTGGCCATAAAAATGTTGGGAACAAATGGTGGTGGTTTTACCAACGCCAATGCGGCTCACCCTTATGAGAACCCGACCCCTCTTTCCAATTTTCTTCAAATGCTGTCTATTTTCTTAATACCGAGCGGATTGACGTACTATCTGGGACGGGTTGTCAAGAACCAGAGACACGGCTGGGCCGTATGGAGCGCGATGGCGGCAATTTTCCTGATCGGATTCCTCGTCTGTTGGTGGGCCGAGAGCACGGTCAATCCCCGGTTCCAGCAGCTGGGCGTTGACGCTTCGTCAGGAAACATGGAGGGTAAAGAGACACGTTTCGGAATTTTTAATTCAGCCCTTTTCGCCACTGTAACTACTGACGCTTCGTGTGGAGCTGTCAATGCGATGCATGATTCCTTTACTCCCTTGGGCGGATTGGTTCCCTTGCTCAATATGCAGTTGGGAGAGGTAATCTTCGGCGGTGTTGGCGCCGGACTGTATGGCATGATCGTCTTTGTTGTGCTTGCCGTGTTTCTTGCCGGTCTGATGATCGGAAAAACTCCCGAATACCTAGGCAAAAGAATAGAGGCCTACGATGTGAAAACAAGCGTCATGTTTATAATGGTCCCTGTCTTGAGCATTCTTGGTTTCACAGCTTGGGCGGCTACAAGTTCATGGGGCCTTGCGGGTTTGAACAATTCAGGACCTCACGGCTTCAGCGAGATTCTGTATGCTTACTCATCCACTACAGGGAATAATGGCAGCGCTTTTGCGGGACTTAACGCCAATACCTACTGGTATAACATTACGTTGGGAATAGCGATGCTTCTTGGAAGATTTTTCATGATCATTCCCGTCCTCGCTCTAGCTGGTAATCTTGCGAAAAAGAAATTGGTTCCTCCTAGTGAAGGCAGTTTCCCTGTGTCCGGTCCTATCTTCACGATACTGCTGACAGGCACAGTTTTGATAGTTGGCGCATTGACGTTTTTCCCAGCGCTATCTCTTGGCCCAATTGTCGAACACTATCTAATGGCTCATTCGAATATTTTATTTTAAGAGGATAAACCAGGATGACTGCGAAAGCGCTTTCAATCTTCGATCGTGAGATATTAAGTCAAGCGGTTGTAGAATCTTTAAAGAAACTCAACCCAATAACTATGTTGAAAAATCCCGTTATGTTCGTCACGGAAATTGGCGCGGCCATAACCACGGCGAGCATCATTTTCAAACCAGAGACTGAGTCATTCGGCTTTGGCGTTCAAATCGCTGTCTGGCTATGGTTTACGGTGTTATTCGCCAATTTTGCCGAGGCCACGGCTGAGGGACGGGGCAAGGCTCAGGCAAACGCTTTACGCAAGACTCGCTCTCAAACCACAGCCCATCGCTTACTTCAGGATGGTCTCGTACAGCAGGATATTTCAGCGGATAGATTAAGAAAAGATGATGAAGTTGTTGTTTCAGCCGGTGAGACCATCCCAGCCGACGGCGAGGTAATCCAGGGTGTAGCGTCCGTTGATGAGTCAGCAATTACGGGGGAATCCGCTCCAGTGATCAGAGAAGCCGGCGGAGACAGGAATTCAGTGACAGGGGGCACAAGGGTACTGTCGGATTTTCTCATAGTAAGGGTAACAGCCAACCCTGGAGAAAGTTTCCTTGACCACATGATCAGTCTGGTTGAAGGGGCTCAACGCCAGAAAACGCCGAATGAGATAGCGCTCACAATTCTACTGGCCGCTTTAACAATAATTTTCCTCGTCGTAATCTTTAGCCTGAAATTTTTCGGAGCTTATTCCGGAGTGTTTTTTTCAATTACTGTTTTGACCGCTCTTTTGGTTTGTCTCATACCAACTACGATTGGTGGTCTTTTAAGCGCAATCGGTATAGCGGGAATTGATCGTCTGGTACAAAAGAATGTGCTTGCGATGAGTGGTCGAGCTGCCGAGGCAGCGGGTGACGTTGATGTTCTACTCCTGGACAAGACCGGAACTATTACATTGGGTGACCGGCAGGCGACCGAATTCATACCCGCTCACGGAGTGCGGGCCGAGGAATTGGCCGATGCGGCGCAACTGGCGTCGTTGGCTGATGAAACACCGGAAGGGAGGAGCATTGTTATACTCGCCAAACAATACGGACTTAGAGGGCGAACGCTCTCTGAAATGCCGGCCGCCACATTCATCCCCTTCAAGGCGGAAACTCGAATGAGTGGAGTGGATATTGACACCAGACGAATCAGAAAGGGAGCGCCTGACGCAGTAATTAAATTTGTTGGAGGCCACCTGCCGGCGTCTGTCGAAGACGCTGTAGCAAGGATTTCCAATTCTGGTGGAACAGCGCTGATAGTGGCTGAGAATGAGAAAGCAATGGGCGTCATTCATCTCAAGGACATTGTGAAAGGCGGACTGAAAGACCGGTTTGAACGATTCCGTTCGATGGGGATCAAAACCGTCATGATAACTGGTGACAACAGGTTAACTGCGGCAGCGATCGCAAAGGAAGCTGGAGTAGATGACTTTCTTGCAGAGGCCCGACCCGAAGACAAGCTGGCTCTTATTCGTAAGGAGCAGGCCGCCGGGCATCTTGTCGCCATGACGGGTGACGGGACAAACGACGCTCCGGCGCTGGCCCAGGCCGACGTTGGAGTAGCGATGAATACGGGGACACAAGCGGCCAAAGAAGCCGGCAACATGGTAGATCTCGATTCAAACCCTACAAAGCTTATTGAGATAGTGGAAATAGGAAAACAAATGCTCATGACACGGGGCGCCTTAACTACATTCAGCATCGCAAACGACGCCGCCAAATATTTTGCTATTATTCCTGCGATGCTCGTCGCCACATTCCCGGTCATAAGCCCACTGAACATCATGCAGCTTCATTCGCCGCAAAGCGCCATCTTGAGCGCAGTAATTTTTAATGCGCTCATCATTGTGGCACTCATTCCGCTTGCTTTACGTGGGGTTCGCTTTCGACCTTTGAGCGCGGCCAAGTTGTTACGCCGTAATCTACTTGTTTATGGGCTTGGAGGACTTGTGGCGCCATTTATAGGAATAAAACTGATCGACTTGTTTGTCTCGGCGCTGCGACTAGCGTAGAATTGGAGGATTCTCAATGAACTATTTAATTTCCCAGCTTCGAATATCCCTGGTTGCAACTATCGTTTTGGCTATAATCTTATGTGGCTTATATCCAGCGTTGATATGGAGCGTAGCTCAGGCGCTGTTCCCTGAAAAAGCCAATGGCTCGCTAATTATACAAAATGGCAGGACTGTCGGCTCCAAACTCATTGGTCAAAATTTTGCCGACGCAAAGTATTTTCATCCAAGGCCTTCAGCTGCCGGAGATGCGGGATATGACGCTACGAGTTCAGGGGGCAGCAACTTGGGGCCAACATCAAAGAAATTAATAGATTCAGTTAAGGAGCGTGTTGAGGCGTATCGAGCGGATAACAATTTGCCGTTGAACGTTCAAGCGCCCGCGGACGCCGTAACCGCCTCCGCCAGTGGGCTTGATCCCCACATTAGCGTCAGGAACGCCTTATTACAGGCGCCACGAGTCGCAAAGGCTAGAGGCATAGAAGAAAAAACCGTAGTCGAAAAAATCGAGGCCAACACTCAGGGTAGGGATTTCTATATATTGGGAGAGCCCAGAGTCAATGTGTTGGCTTTGAATTTATCACTCGACGCGAGGTGATTTTGAAGACTCTAGCCGAAGATAGAGCCGGTAGTTTTCTGAGAATGATCCGTCGCGCCCGAAGGGGGCGGTTTAAAATTTACCTGGGCTATGGCGCCGGAGTAGGAAAAACCTACCAGATGCTGCTCGAAGGCCACAGGTTGAAAGCCGATGGTATAGATGTCGCTGTCGGATTGGTGGAGACACACGGCCGTTCTGAGACACAAAGTCTGATAGAAGGATTGGAGGTCATCCCAAAACGCAAGGAAGAATACCGAGGAATTACACTTGAAGAGATGGATGTCGACGCTGTCCTATCCAGAAAACCTCAAGTCGCGTTAATTGACGAACTCGCTCATACCAATATGCCGGGTAGCAAGAATCAGAAAAGATATCAAGATGTTCAGGAAATCCTGGCGGCGGGCGTACACGTAATAACGACTTTGAACGTTCAGCATCTGGAAAGCCTTTACGACACTGTTGAAAAAACCGTCCACGTTAAAGTTAGGGAGCGTCTACCCGACTGGATATTAGGAGAAGCTGATGAAATAGTTAATGTTGATCTGTCACCGGAAGACCTACAAAAACGTCTCCAGGAAGGTAAAATATATCCAGCGGAACGAATTCAGACGGCCCTTTCCAATTTCTTCAGAAGCGACAACCTTGAAACTTTAAGGGAGCTAACTCTTCGCGAACTTGTTTCTCAGATTGATCTTAAAAGAAGGGAAAATCTTGAAGATGAAAACCAGATAGCGCCTGATCAAGTCATGGTCTGCCTGAGTTCTAGAGGACCTAACAGCGCAAAGTTACTTCGTTTCGCCTCTCGTCTGGCTGGAAGATTGAACCGGAACTGGTATGCTCTATACGTCCAAACGCCATCAGAAGCGCCGACCGTGATCGATCCGAGAACACAGACTATCCTGTCTGAGACATTGACTCTAGCCAAACAATTAGGGGCCATCGTTTTCACTTACAATGGAGAAGATGTCCCAAAGACGATACTGCGATTCGTAAAAGAATACAGAGTTGGACAGGTAGTTATTGGCAGCCCTGGAAAAATTCCATTTTGGAAGAGACTTCTCGGCAAACGTAGTCTGGTTGAACTTCTCATTGAAGAGGCACGGGGAATTACAATAGTAGTTCTCGATACACACGAGCCTGTCGTATCACAAGAAGACCTTGAAACCTCGAAGACCGGAATCGTCGAAGATAGCCGCCTTGCGTCTGGCTCTAACCCGACTATCTTAAGTGTGACTACTCTTCTTACGCCAAACAGGATAATCTTGTGGAATGAGCCTGTTACGAGGGAAGAATTGCTTCGGGAACTTACCGAAAAGGTCGCTCACGAATCCGGCGTTTCTTCAGAGGATATTGTTACCAAATTGTTGAATCGGGAAAATGAATCATCGACATTCTTTAACGAAGGGATCGCTTTCCCGCACGTTCGCGTTCCTACAATAAAGGAGCCTTTAGTAGCTCTTGGAATACCTTCCCGAGGAGTATTGGACGTTCCAACTGAGACTCCGACTAGATTGGTTTTCCTCATACTGGCGCCTGTATCGGACCCCAGTGTCCAGGTTCGAATTCTTGGAATGCTAAGTCGTCTGGCAAGAAACCAAGATTTCGTTGAGCAAGTGGCCAGCAGCAATAGCAGCGAAAAAGCCTGGATTAACATTGTCAAGTTTGCGGCGGATCATAAATAGAATCACACTGTTTATTTTGAAGGTGTAGAGCCCGTTGTCATGTTCGAAATAATATCGATACATCTCCAATAGCCGGATTAGTTTTCAACCATCGTTAAAGTAGCGACTACAGATTTTGGATCAACTCCCCCTTCAATGAAACCGAGAGGGACCTCGAACATTTTTCCGCGATCATCAGATGACAATAAATTGAGATCATTCTCTTTCAGAAGGAACGCTTCCGTTATTTTCATGGAATGAGGGTCAATTCGGTTTCCTGTCAACAAAATGTCATTGTAGGATTTCCCGACTGGAATACGAACGTAGACACGCAGGGAGTCCGCCACGGCTATTTGAAGCAGATCACTTCGAGTTTCCAGCTTTGTCACGTGAGCGAGGACAGCGTATCCCAGGTCTTTAGCTTCAGCTTCGTACTTGACAAAATATACCAGGGGCCTCTTAAAATCTCTGTTTGGAGCCGACTTCCTGTGTACTATTACCCCTTGCGCTTTCTGAAATTCAGCCGAATACCCTGTAAAGTCGCGCCTGGGAATTCTAGGGTGATCAAAGTCGTATACGTCTCCATTGCTCGATGGAACAGAATAATCCTTAAACGCCTGTCTGTAAGAGATTGTTCCCAATTGAGGGTCCATTTCAAAGCCTGGCGGCTTGACTACTTGTAGCTCAAGGCCTGAATGCATTCGGTAAAAGGCAGGCTCATCCCAACTGCGAACAGGTAGTCCAAAGGTCAGGAACGACCCTTCTAGCACTCCGTTCATCAGACCGTTGGTCAAGGCCTTCTCCATCAGACTCCGATGATAATGTTCCGCATCATTGTAGCACTGGACTACAATGTTGTTGTTCGTAAAATTAAGTCCCACCACCGCGGCCCCAATCAACGCAGTTACTATCATCGCTGATCCGCGAAACATTTTTCTCGTGTTTCGTAGCGCATTATTTACCCAAGTAAGGAACATCAACCCAATCATCATAAGGCCGAAACATGAAACGTAAACCGGCAGGTACCCCAATCCCCATTTCAGTTCCCTCTGGTACTTGGCCGACAAAGTCACCAACAAGGCCGGAAAAATCCAAAAACTGAGTCCCAGAACACCAAGAGCCTTTATTCCCTTTATTGGGTCATCTGAATCTTCACCAGAAAGATAGTCCCAGTTAAAGATCCACAGAACAGCCCACACGAGAGTGATTGCTACAAGTTGATTAAGAAAATAGGCGCCTGCATAATCCCAGGCTTGCCCCAAATGTCCGAATGAGAAGAAATAACTTAGTGGAATAGCAGCGAAAACCTGTTTTAGAAAAGCGGTAAACCAGGGCCAAAATTCGAGGCTAAGCGTCGTTCCTTCATAGCTCGTATGAAACAAGGTTCTTATGACAAGCGCTACGGTGAGATTCACAGCAACCAGGACAAAAAAGGGGCTTGAAAGCGTGAAAATCTTTCTCTTTTCGGAGACACCAAGCTCCAGATAAGCTACGAGAGCATAAATTGCGCAAAAGGAGTAAAACGCCTCGTAAACCAGCAACAGGATAGCGAATAGAAACACGCTGACAACAAGCTTTATAAGCTGCGGGTTCCGGATGTGCCATATAAAGAAAATTAGGGATGCTTCCGCAAGCGCAAATTCTATCTGCATCAAATAATAATAAGAGAGGATTGGATCATGATAGAATCTAAACTGGAAGAATAACGGGGCAACCAGCAAGACGAGTACAAACAAATTCTTATTTCGGGTTATAAGTTGTACAAGATAACCGAACAATAAGACATTGATCAGAACAAATACGATCTCGCCAATTTTATAAAAGAGCCGGTCCAGATAATAGAACGCCGGATAATAGTAAACCACAAGAGGATACCATCGCCCATCCCTAATGTAATCCTGAACTGTGCTCCAGCAGATTTGGCCAAGATCAACGCGGGTCAGTGAAGAGATTCCCCTTATACAGGATTCTCGCCATGCGTCATCCCCTAGAAAAGGGCTTTGTAGGACCGGCAGCAAATTGATTATGTTTACGACAACCGCAAGGACAATTAAATATTTTCTTAGTCTGGTTCGCGTCAACTTTCCGGCTCCTTGGAGGTTTCACAAAATGAATGGCTTCCACCTCCAAGACTCCTCTTTACCATAGGTAACTTGTTCTTCGAACGGTTTTCATTCTAACTATTGCCCGAAGGTTCTCTTTTCCGAGTTTCAACATTGCCACGCTAAGATCCCCGGTAAAATCCCAGGGTCTCGATCTGCTATGGATAACTACTTCGAGCTTTCTGTGGAAACCACAAAGATTCAACCAGGATTTAATACTGTAATCGCTCAGATATGTTACGTCCTTGGCTTTTGGTTCTTTTTTCTCATAAGATCTTAAACACTCTGGAACATTGTAGAGGTTGACTCGACAGTCTTGGGTAAATTGTGTGGTTCCTGTAGCCAACTTTGTCAGTATGAGCCTTCCCATTCGCCCGCTCATTTCCCACTGATCATAACTTCTCACCACGGGGGAGTATATGAACAAATAAGAAAAGAGAAACATTCCGATCATCAGGACCAATCCTTGAGATTTTAGTGTAGCCAACAGCCCTGAAGATCGAAATCCAGTATTTTGATATTCTAGACTAGCCTTCCAGAAAGCTCTGATACTTTGGGACAAAGGGTAAGCCAGAAGGGCACTAAAAGGAATCACAGGAATGTACATGCTCCTGTGCGCAAAAGTCAGGGTGACCATGAATAGTAGCAAAGGAGCTAAAATCCAGGAGGCCAGAAAGCAAAGCAGTTTGCCCGATTTTCGTCTGTGCGATGAATCCTGGCCGGACAGGGCCCCCACCAGGTAAAGGCCCAAATAAAGAGTAAAAAACGAAACGATCACAAGTGTCCACCAGTTGGCGTAGAGACAATCCAGCACGCCCCAGGGATCACTGGGATACAGCAGGTCTATGAAGTAATTGTGAAAAAGATTTATGAAATAATGGCTTATATCAGCGTATTCCCACGGATCAGTCCTGGCATAGCCTCCCAACCCGCCCAGAACTACTGTCCGCCATGCGAGATAGGCGGAGGTTATCACGATGAAGGGGGAGAGTATTTTGAGGGAGGAGATAAATTTTCCCCGCCAGGCACTTTCTTTGGAAAAAATTAATACGTGGCAGAAGATGATAGCTGGCAGAATGACGGCGATCTCTTTACCGCCCAAAGCCAGAATATAAAAAATGAGCGATAGGAATATGGACCACTTACGGTGCATACTAAACTTGGAGTTCTTTAAAAAAAACCAGAGCGAAAGTAACAGAAACACGGCTGCAATAAGGTCATGGCGTCTATCGGTGGCCGGCACACTTTCAATCAGAATAGGGTGTAACGCAAATATCAATCCGCTTAGCCAAGCGAACAGAAGATCTCCGGACGACAACTGGCACATTACAGTAACTACGAGAATAGCCACGAAAGCGTTGAGTAACAGGTTGGTCAGTTGAAAACCAAAAGGATTCAGGCCCCAAATAGCATAATCCAGAGAATAAGAAAGCGAGGAGATTGGACGAAAAAATTTGGCTACGTCCACAAATTTGGATCCCGCCATGAGAGGTTCGGCAAACAGTTTTGCGAAGTCTTTTAATGACTCGATCCGGCTTGTTTCAATCAGAGTCATCGTATCTGTGCCAGTAAAAAAGTATCCCAGGATAGAATGATAGGACAAAAGTGAAAGAAGACCGACCGATACAATGGCCGCAATGAAAAGTATTCTCTTTTTCTGACTTCTTGAAGGATTTTCCAGAATCATGAAGCTTAAACCTGACCGTTAATCAAGGCCTACAAAAATTGACCCTCCTAGATCTCACGACCAGGGGAGGGATTTCAAAAAACCAGAAAATTCGAAATTTGAACGAGATCCAGTCTAATACTCCCTTATTCCAAGGCATATTACTTCCGAGACGGTCATTTCGTCCATCTTTTAAATATACTGTGTATTATTTTTTTTGTTGGGTTTTGAGGCCAAACCTGTAGATCAAACTGCGAGATAACGTTTTGTCACTTCGGCATCCCTGGCCAATTCTTCAATGGTACCATGATATTTTATGTGGCCGTTATCCACTATATAGGCCCTGTCCGAATGTTTGAGGGAAAACTTGACGTTTTGTTCAGATAAAAGAACTGTCGTTCCCTCCCGTTTTAGAAGATCAATAAAATCACCGAGTACTTTTACTATTATTGGAGCAAGTCCTTCAGATGGTTCATCAAGTAGTATAAGATCAGGATTGCCCATCAAAGTACGCGAAATAGTCAGCATCTGCTGTTCGCCTCCACTTAAATTTCCCCCACCACGGTTGGCTAGTTCTTGCAATCTCGGAAAAAGTTCATAAATCCGTTCAATGGTCCAATTAGTATTGCCTTTGGCCTTCCGTAAACCTACTTCAAGATTGGCGCGAACGGTGAGATCCGGAAAAATCCGACGATCTTCAGGGACAAACCCGACGCCCAGTCTGGCTACTTTATACGGCGCCATGCCGGTAACATCGCGGCCATTAAAGATTACTGCTCCACTTTTGGGAGGAGTAAGCCCCATGACGCTACGCATGGTTGTAGTCTTACCTGCTCCGTTTCTCCCGAGCAATACGACTACTTCTCCCTTGTCAACCTCCAGGGAAACATCAAACAGGATGTGGCTCAACCCGTAATATGTATTTATATCGTGGACTTCCAAAAGCATGGCTACACCTCTTCCCCGAGGTAAGCTTCGATTACCTGCTTATTGGCTGAAATCTCGCTAGGGGATCCTTCGGCCAGAAGGGTTTTGTAGCATAAGACCCTAACCTTCTGAGAAATCCCGAATACTATGTCCATGTCGTGCTCGATGTAAACCATGGTAACGTTCATCCGGTTCCATAGTTCCTTGACTAATTCGACCGTTTCCCACCTTTCCTCAGGACTCATTCCAGCCACCGGTTCATCAAGAAGAAGCAATTGGGGTTCCAAAGCCAACGCTACCCCGATATCCAAGCGTTTTTGGTTGCCATGAGCAAGAGTCCCGCTTAAGTGATGAGCTTTATCAGCCAATCCGACACTTTCTAGAATTTCAAAAGCTCTCTGTCTTATCCGGGTCGAACTGTTCCAGTGTTTGACAAAACTAAGATTTCCCTTGAGCCTAGTGATTATTGTAATCACAATATTTTCCAAAACACTCATTTTGGGGAAAATGTTCGTCCTTTGGAAAGCCCGGGCCATTCCCAGTCTCACAATGTCGAAAGGTTCCATTCCAACAATGTTCCGGCCTTGAAAAATGATCTTCCCTTCATCCGGAACAAGAGCGCCAGTAATTAAATTGAAAAGGGTTGTCTTGCCAGCCCCATTAGGTCCGATAATCGCGCTCAGTTCACCTTGCTCCACAGAGAAACTGACATTGTTGAAGACCTGATTCCCATCAAATGACTTAGAAAGATTTTCGATACTCAGAACCGCTTCAGCCATTTAAGATTCACACTCCATTCAGGGAACGATTCATGACGAAGATCTCGTAAACATTTTTCGATAAAGCCCCACCAACCCATGAGGCGCAAAAAGAACAACAACTAATAGCAGGCTGCCAAGAACAATCGCCCAGACCTCTACCATACTCCTATGGGCCTGTTGTAGGAAAATCTTGAGGAATATCAAAACAGAAGATCCTATAGCCGGACCCACCAGTGAGTACATACCTCCAACTAGGCTCGCCAGTATGGGTTCGGCCGATTTACTCCAATAAAGAAATTCAGTCTGAGCAAAACGGTTCAGTTCTGTTAGCATCCCACCGGCCAGACCCGCAAACGCTCCAGCGATAATGAAATTGAGTAGTTGGTATCGTCTAACGTTGATTCCGATGAACTTGGCTCGTTCCATATTTTCTCGGATGGTCCTGATGCTGAGACCGAATGAAGAATTAACTATCATCCTCATAAGAAAGAAGCAGATCACGAAAAGAACGAGGCAAAGCCAATAATAGTTTATCGGCCCCAGTATTTCTGGCCTTGGGACCCCGTGAAGACCATCATCTCCACCGGTAAAAGTGTACCATTGAAAAACAACCATGTACAGGAGCTGACCGAAGGCAAGGGTGAGAATTGAAAAGTATAGTCCTAGAAGCCGCACACAAAACCACCCCACGATTGCGGCGGTGATTGCGGCCACAAATGGAGCGGCAGCGAGAGCTAGATACAGCGGGAAATCAGCCTTCTTCATTAGTAATGCCACCGTATAAGCTCCAACACCGAAAAAAGCCGCATGGCCAAAGCTGACCATACCACCAAACCCTAAGATGAGGTTCAAGCTCATGGCGAATAGGGCCATGATAATCATTTCGGTAGACACCCAGATCCAGTATTCACCAGTCTTACCGAGCCGACCCAAAACAATTGGAAGGGCGAAAAGGACGATGATTACCGCGATTCCCATGCACCATCCTGTGCGAGAGGAGGACTTCATATCATCCATTGTGTAATTCAGCCTTTTCCTGATCTATCGTTCAGGTTTTCCAAAAAAACCCCAAGGTCTGACGATTAGTACCAGAGCCATCAATGCGTAGGGAAAGACGAGGGCCCAGCGGCCGAAAGGAAATTGGAAAAAGGTCAGGCCCGTCCCAATTATTAGCGATCCCAAAAGGGCCCCACCTACGCTACCCAGTCCCCCGATAACAACGACTGCAAAGCACTCTATAATCGTCGACATGCCCATGCCCAGATCGATATCCGAGAGAGCGGCAGTTAGTACACCGCCTAAACCTGCGAGCCAGCACCCCAGCATGAAAGTAGAAGTCATAACCCACGAGACGTTGACGCCCAAGGCGCCCAACGTGTCCGGGAACGAAACAGCGGCCCTTATTATGTTGCCTGTCCGTGTCCTGTAAAGCAGAAACCACATCCCAAGAGCTATTAGGGGGCCAACCACTAAAATGAAGACATTATACGACGGCAAAGCCATACCCAGAACGTCAACCGATCCCGCAAGCAGATCGGGTCGTGGAACACTTCGAGGCTCACCCCCCCAGATTACCCTGACCAAATCGTCTAAAATGAGGACAAGCGCATACGTTAATAGCAATTGAAGAAGATGTTCTTCACGATAAACCCGACGGAAAAGAGACACTTCAAGGACAAATCCAATAATCGCGATTGCTGGGGGCACTACCAATAAGAGAGCAAGAAAACCTAGAAGAGACTCTCCAGCCAAGATGGTGGACAGAGAGTAAGCCAAAAAAGCGCCTATCATATAAATAGAGCCATGGGCGAAGTTGATTACTCTCAAGACACCAAACACAAGAGATAGTCCGGAGGCAATTATGAAAAGGAGCATCCCCTGACAGAGACCATTTATCAACATAAAAATAAATAGTTGCCACGTCATGGTTCTTGTCCACGCAACGAAATAGGATTGGTAATGTTAATGGAGAAGTGACTCTCTAAGACCCAATGAAATCAATTTGATTCAAGAGTCACTTCTGTAATGCGTGTTGTTATTTCTGCTCAGCCTGGAGTTTCTTGACCTCTTCCACGGATAACCAGACTTCTTCGGCCGGTACTTCTTGAACATCTTTAAGGACCAGAAATTCCTTGAATTCAGGCGATTTTGCCGTCACACCGGCGTATATACCCACGTTAGCCATATGGTCTACATCGCGGATATAGCGCTCACCTCTTAATGAGTTGAACTTTAATCCACCGAGGACCTTTACGACCTGTTCGGACTCTGTACTGTTAGCCTTCTTCATAGCCTCGGTCAATGCTATCATTCCGTCATATGAAGTGACTGCCCAGTCTGCGGGCCATTCTTTGTACTTGTCATAGAATTTTTTGACGAATTCCTTCATTTTAGGCGTATCGATCGCATAGAAAGGCGCTCGTGCATATCCCGTAAGTCCCTCCGGCATTTCATTACCCATGGAACGGAGCGTGTCCACATCGTATAGGGAGCTTACCGACGCTTGTTTAAAAACCCCATATGGTTTGGCTTGCTTTATGAATGCGCTCAACTGCCCCCCCCAGAAGGCAGCATAGATGGCTTCCGGTTTCTTGGCCATAAGCGTTGGGATAAAAGTGGAAAAATTTGACTCGCCCAATTTCACCCAAATAGTATCGAGAATTTCAACATCTGGGCGGCGTTTGGCCATTTCCTTCTTAAAATTTGTCAGATGGTCGTGTCCGTATGCGTAATCCGGTCCAATAAGGCTATATTTTTTGTACGGCTTTTTGGACAACACAAGAGCTATGCCTCTACTCTCGATTCCGGTATTAGGGACAACCTGGAACATGTAAGGCTGGAAACCCGTTGTAGTAAGCGCCTCCGCATTCGATGTGTGAAAGACGATGATCTTTTTAAACTCATGCGCCACTTTGGATGCGGCTAATGCGACCGCGCTGCTGGTAGGCCCGAGTAGAAATTCACATTTTTCACTGAGAATTAGTTCCCTGGCTTGGTTGGCGCCGACGTCCGGCTTTAACTGAGCGTCACGGACTACAAGTTCCAGCTTCTTTCCGAGTACACCACCAGCCGCATTGATCTCTTCAATAAACATGTCCATAGCAGCCTTCTGGGATTTGTACATCGGCGCGCCAATTCCAGAAGCGTCTGCGATAAACCCGAGTTTAATAACATCCGACGCTGATGCGACGGAACTGAATAGAAAAGCGCATGAAAAAATAACCAATGTTAGCGTTAACAAAACTCTCCATTTAGCGTGTTCCATTAATACCCCTCCAAACTTGAAAGATTTTTGGATCCTGGCCCATTGTTGTGGAGTTTTTCAAAATATCGGCGTCCCCTAACTTAAAGGGAAATCAACATCGTTAATACGCCGTTTCAACGAAACCAACACAAGCGATATATAACAAAAGTCTTCCTTCAAACTACTGGAAGACACTTTTGCATGTGGTACCATCCTTCGAGGATAAGAGGTCTCTAATATGTTAGCACCATGCCGCCATCAAAGAGAAGATCTCCCCCAACCAGATATTTCGCAAATCGAGAGAACCCAAAAATAAAGAGATTGCCGACTTCTATCGGGGACATCATTTCCTTGACACGGGATTTCCCCATCATGACATCCCGAATAACTTCTTCCTGACTAATCCCGCGCTGCTCGGCCTGAGCAGGAACCTGATTAAGAGCCAAACTGGTTTTGACAAACCCTGTGCTGACGGTGAAAGACCTTATCTTGCCTTCCCCTTCCGCTGAAATAGATTGCGAAAGGGCTCTCAAGCCAAATTTTGTTATGTTGTATACAGGCTTATTCATCGTGCATATGTGACCATGAACCGACGACATGTTGCCTATAGCCCCGCAGCCGGAAGCGCTTTGCTTTATGTGTGGGATGGCGAGTTGAGAAAGATAAAAGGGGGCCCGCAGCATAATATTTTGCATCATGTCATATTTTCCCATAGGGAACTTCTCTACGGGGTCGATGTGCTGAATGCCAGCTATGTTAGCCACGTATTTGATTTGGCCTAGCTTTGCGGCTTCAACCACCGCCAATTCAATGTCCTCGTCACGGGTCAGGTCTGTTCGGATAAATTCCATCTGACCACCCATGTCCCGGACCATTTGTTCAGTCTTTTTCCCCTCTTTTTCATTTATATCAAGGCCTACGGTCATTATGTTGTTAGCCGCCGAGGCCACTGCGGTCGCCCTTCCGATTCCTTCTGCAGCGCCGGTAACAATGCATACATTCCTCGAATTGAAGTCTTCGTCAACCAGCACGAGCACTTCTTCTTTCCGGATTTTTGGTTCACTGATGTCCACCCTTGCCATGCAACCTCCATGTTATATGGACTTATCAGTATTGAAGAGGGCAATTTCCGTGCCGATTATTCTGGTTTCCAAAAGAATCTGCGGTCTGTGTGTCTGGACAGCCTGCTACCGGTGATTTCCATTCTTGTATTATATTTGTCCGTATTTTTTTCGGGACATAAGACCTGCAAAGGTGTTGCGACATAAGTATCAATAGTGATACATGTATTTAAAAGGATACATATATAGGATCCCCCATGGAGCGCCCCCCTGTTCACGAGTTTGACAACAAGGAATCTTCAACTGAAGCGTCCTATCTCATAAAACAAATCGAGATGTTCGAATTGATCTTTGAGAGCATCTACAATGGAGTCATGGTGACAGACTCAAAAGGATATGTAACTCATTTCAATGAGCCTTACGGCCAGTTCCTGGGAGTAGATCCTAAAAAACAGGTTGGAAAACATTGCACCGAGGTCATTGAAAACACCCGGATGCACATTGTAGCTGAGACAGGGAAAGCTGAGATCAATCAGAGTCACTCCATTAATGGACAGAACATGGTGGTTCAACGCATTCCCATAAAGAAAAACGGCAAAGTAATAGCCGTTTTCGGTCAGGTAATGTTTAAAGACGTGAGAGATGTCGGTAGGCTGGCAAAAAAACTCTCCCTTCTGGAATCAAAGGTGGAATTATATGAGCAAGCGCTCATCTCACTTAGATCCACTCGTTACACTTTTGACAGTATAGCCGGTGACAGCGAAACCATCCGATTCCTCAAGAAAGAGGCTTTAAAAGCAGCAGCCACCAATTTGCCCGTACTGATAACAGGCGAATCAGGAACAGGCAAGGAGCTATTCGCTCAAGCCATTCATAACGCTAGTCCAAGGAGACTTAACCCTTTTGTCCGGATCAACTGCGCCGCAATCCCTCGTGAATTGATGGAATCCGAGTTATTCGGTTATGATCGGGGGGCTTTTACCGGCGCTACATATAAAGGCAAACCCGGCAAGTTCGAACTCGCTCATCGAGGAACCTTGCTTCTTGATGAAATTGGTGACTTGCCTCTGGAGATGCAACCCAAACTCCTGAGGGTTTTAGAAGAGAAAGAGGTCGAAAGGGTAGGAGGAACTTCGTTGATTCGTGTCGACTTCCGGCTCATCGCGGCCAGTAACCAAAATCTCGAATCCATGATGACCGCCGGGCGTTTCCGCAAGGATCTGTTCTATCGATTGAACGTTGTATCACTTAATATAAAACCGCTCAGAGAAAGACCGGACGACATTATTCCACTTTCCAGACACATGTTGGAACAGCTTGCGGTAGATTACTCTCTTCCAACAATAAAGGTGGATCCAAAAGCAGAGACTGTATTGATAAAACACGATTGGCCTGGTAACTGCAGGGAACTTTACAACGTTTTGGAACGCACTGTTTCATCTTTGGAGGGTAACGTAATCAGGCCAACTGATTTACCTATGCAGTTATACTCGGGTGAGAAAAAATCAATCACATTGACCGGCTTATCTTTAAAGGATGTCCAGGGAAACGCCGAACGAGACGCTATCCTGTCAGTTTTGGCCACGACCAATAATAACAAGGCCAAGGCGGCCCGCTTGTTGGGTATTCACCGTACTCTTCTGTACAAGAAAATAAGGAAATACGATATCGACCACGAAGAATTGATATAGCCCGTGGACGGGTGCCGTGAAGTTATTTTTCACGTGTCTATGAGCCGTGAAAATGATGCCGAAGTGGAGAGTCTCTATAACATTTTCCTGTTCTTGTCAGTCTCTTTGGTTCGATACCTTGGAACCATTTTCAGTATCGTGTTGTCTTCCATCAACAAAGATATTTTCAAAGGCTGTAGCGGACGAGTCTAGCTCATCCGGCGTTCCAACTGAACAGAACGTCTTTTTACCGGTCAAGCAATTTTGTTTTCGCCCCTGACGCGGAGCCGCTGGACGCTTGTAGCCACCTTTAATAGAATTTTTCTCAGCTTGTGACCAGGTTTTGCGAGTATGTTATAGCTCAGCCAGTAGGGTGAACTTTGATTTATTCCTGTTATTCGGTGAGGGAGCAATAAAATGAAGCTAGCGATGTTGGGCCTTGGGCGCATGGGAATGAACATGGCCAGGAGACTGTTGGCCAATAATCAGGAGGTAATGGCGTACAATCGAACCAGCGAAAAGACAAAGGCAATTGTTAAAGAGGGGGCAAGCGGAATTTATACGTTGGATGATATTTCCGCAAAGATGGCTCCGCCTCGAATCGTTTGGTTGATGCTACCCGCGGGCCCCCCCATTGATGAGCATTTGGAAAAGCTTAAGGATGTCCTAAGTGAAGGAGACATTGTAATTGACGGTGGCAACACCCATTTTAAGGATGATATCCGCAGGCAAGCCTTATTATCTGAGAAGGGCATTCACTTTATGGATGTAGGGGTCAGTGGGGGCATATGGGGGCTTAAGGAAGGTTATTGCCTCATGGTTGGTGGTAATGCGGATATTTACCAACACCTTGATCCGATCTTCAGATCGCTCGCTCCTGAAGAAGGATATCTTTATTGCGGCGGTTCAGGCGCAGGTCATTTCGTCAAGATGGTCCATAATGGGATTGAATATGGCATGATGCAGGCATACGCGGAAGGTTTCGACATCCTCGACAAATCTGCTTACGGCGAATCGCTTGATTACAGGAGTCTCTGCCATCTTTGGAACAGGGGAAGCGTCATTCGATCGTGGCTCCTTGAACTCACTGAGTCAGCGTTCGCAAAGGATCCTAGGCTCGCGGACATTAAGGGATTCGTCGAGGATTCAGGTGAAGGCAGGTGGACTCTGGAACAGGCGTTAGAAACTGGAGTGCCCGCTTACGTGACAGCGCTGTCTCTTTTTGCCCGCTTTCGATCCCGGGAGAAGGATGCGCTTTCGGATAAAATTCTAGCCGCAATGAGAAGAGAATTCGGTGGCCATGCCGTCGTGTCGGCTGAGAAAAAGGACTAAACTGATAACCAAAATTTGAACTCACATGGATATGGAATTGACATGATCGATAAGACCAAGTTTGTTCTGGCTGGTGACATCGGTGGGACCAAGACAAACCTTGCGATATTCAATCCCGGCCAGTCAAGGCCTATTCCTTTAGTGATGGAATCATGTTCTAGTCGAGAATCTTCATCTCTCGAAGAACTCATCGAGAACTTTCTTTCTAAACATAATACAAATGTAGTCTCCGCTTGTTTCGGGATTGCCGGCCCTGTGTCTAAAGGGTGTGTTAGAACGACCAATCTTCCGTGGCTCGTGTCGTCAAGCAATCTGAGAGATCGTTTTGGCTGGAGCAACGTGAGGCTTATAAATGACCTGGCTGCTACTGCCACTTCAATCGCTGTCCTGGAGAAACAGGAACTCGCTGAGTTGAATCAGGGAAAGCCTGATCTCGATGGCCCTATTGGTATCGTAGCGCCCGGTACCGGTTTGGGAATGGCCCTGTTGGTGTTTATAAACGGAAAAGGCTATCCGCTACAATCCGAGGGAGGGCATGTTGATTTCGCCCCTAGAAACGAGCCTGAAATTGCTTTGTTGCAACACTTGATGACCTCTCACGTGAGCGTAGAGCGCCTGGCGTCAGGACCTGGCCTATTCACAATCTACTCATGGCTCAAAAATTACCGCAACCACGGAGAGCCGGCCTGGATACGGGAACGATTTCTGATTGGAGATTCGTCGAAAGTAATCTCCGAAGCTGCGCTTGTGGAGAAAGAACCCATCTGCGTCGAATCTCTGGAGATGTTCGTCTCTATCCTGGGGGCAGCCACTGGCAATCTTGCGCTGACCGGCATGACAACCCGCGGGGTTTATCTCGCCGGTGGGATATGCCCAAAGATTATGCCCAAACTTAAAGAGGGCTCGTTCATGAAGGCATTCACTGCTAAAGGTCGGTTTGAGGAGCTGCTTTCATCGATCCCTGTCAATGTTATCCTGAACGACAAGGCTGCGCTGCTAGGAGCCGCCTGTTGTGCGATGGAACGCTTGGAGAATCGAACATGATAGAATTCCCTGGTGAAAATAAGGACACTTTCAGCGACACTGTGGTTAAAGGACAAACATCCGAAGTCAATATTTCTGAGGAAGCCTGTCTTCTGGAAGGACCTTTAGAATCGTGCGCAATGGTGATTTTCGGCGCTACGGGAGATTTAACTACCCGAAAACTTGCTCCCGCGCTCTACAATCTTTACCTTCTCGGGGCCGTTCCTGATTCCTTCCTCATCGTTGGGGCGGCGCGATCCGAGATGACTAACGATCAATTTCGAGACAGAATAAGAGTAGCTTTGTCAGGGATGGACATGTCGGCTTGGGACAGATTTTCCGCCTCGTTATTTTACCAACCGGTCCTTTTTGATTCTCCCGCTTCCTTCGTAAAGCTCTCCACCACTTTGAGCGCATTGGAGAAAGAACACGCTCTCCCAGGTAACAGGATTTTTTATCTGGCGATTCCACCGTCGCTTTATGCGGGAATGTCGGAAATGCTTGGTAATGCAGGGCTTTCTCTCGAGAACCAAAACGACGTAGGGTGGGTTCGCATCGTTGTAGAAAAGCCTTTTGGAAGAGACTTGAAGACCGCTACCGACCTTAATAAGACCCTCAACAAGCATTTCAAAGAAGAACAAATTTTCAGAATTGATCATTACCTTGCCAAGGAAACAGTCCAGAACGTGCTGATGTTCCGATTCGCCAACGCTATTTTTGAACCTCTATGGAACCGTATGTTCATAGACCATGTTCATATCACCGCTGCCGAGTCTCTTGGGGTAGAAAACCGGGCTGAATATTACGAAAAATCGGGTGTTCTACGCGACATGTTTCAGAATCATATGATGCAACTCCTTGCTTTAACTGCCATGGAACCCCCAGCTCGTCTGCAACCGGACTTTGTGCACGATGAAAAGAGTAAGGTATTTAGATCCCTCAGACCGTTTTCTGCCTACAACTCCCGAGACAGCCTCATACTAGGCCAATACGGCCCTGGAACAGTTGATGAGCGACCGGTCGCGGGTTATCGTGAAGAACATGGCGTAAATCCCGAATCCCTAACACCGACTTTTTCCAGAATGAAGGTTTTTGTAGATAACTGGCGATGGCATGGGGTCCCTTTCTACCTGATCTCTGGGAAGAGACTCGCAAGAAAGATGACGGAAATAGTCATACAGTTTAAAAAGGCGCCTCATTCAATGTTTAGAGGAATCTTGGGGGAAGCTGCAAGCTCAAACATCCTGACTCTGGGAATTTATCCGGATGAAACTATTAATCTGAGCTTTGAGACCAAGACCCCAGGAGCGAGGGTTTGTCTCAGGTCCGTGAGAATGCATTTCGATTATCGGCAGAATTATGTAGGACCGGTTATGGACGCTTATGAGAAAGCAATTATGGACTGTATTCAAGGGGACCATATGCTTTTCTGGCGGCAGGACGGCGTAGAGCTTTGCTGGTCTTTCCTTGAACCATTGCTGGAGGACTGTGAGAACTGTCCTGATAGAGGCGAAGCACTCTTGTTTTACCCAGCCGGGAGTTGGGGTCCGGAATAGGAAAAAACCTAAGAAATCGCGTCAAAGCGACGGGATTGACTGGAGGCGCCATGCGACAGCAGGAACTGGACAAGCTTTGTATAAACACGCTTCGTTTTCTTTCGGTAGACTCGGTTCAAAAAGCTAATTCAGGTCACCCTGGCTTGCCTTTGGGGGCTGCGACCATTGTCTATGTCATCTGGAACCATTTCCTGAAGTTCAACCCTCGAAATCCTTCATGGACGGACCGTGACAGATTCGTCCTGTCCGCCGGTCATGGTTGCGCTCTCCTGTATTCTGTTCTGCACCTTACAGGATTCGATCTCCCACTTGAGGAGCTGAAGCGCTTTCGACAGTGGGGTAGTCGAACACCTGGACACCCCGAGTACCCGAAAAACTCCAGGAGTCGAGGCCACTACCGGACCATTGGGACAAGGGTTCGCCAACGCTGTTGGGATGGCGGTCGCGGAAGCGTCACTTGCTGCCCGCTTCAACAAACCGGGCCACGAGATCGTGAACCACTTCACATATACGCTGGTAAGCGATGGGGATTTAATGGAAGGGGTGTCTAATGAAGCGGCTTCTCTTGCTGGGCATTTACGCCTGGGCAAATTGATAGCGCTATATGATAACAATCACATAACCATAGAGGGAAAAACATCCCTGACATTCAGTGAAAATCGCCTTGCCCGCTTTGCCGCGCTGGGGTGGCATACCCAGGAAGTGGCTGACGGCAACGATGTCGAAAGCCTTAAGACGGCCATACAGAATGCACAAGACACCAATGATCGGCCATCCTTTATTTCAGTTGTCACTCACATCGGATACGGAAGCCCGAACAAACAAGATACCGCTGCGGCTCATGGCGAGCCATTGGGTGAGGCTGAGGTCCGTCTGACGAAACAAGCCTTGGGTTGGCCATTGGAACCCGTCTTTTATATCCCCGCCGAGGCTCTACAGCATTTTAGGCTTGCAATTGATCACGGTAAAAACATCCAAAGCGAGTGGGAGGATCTTTTTAGAAGTTTTTCGAGACAATATCCCGATCTGGCTGCTGAATTCCAACGGATTATCGACGGAAGACTGCCTGAAAATTGGGATAGTAGCCTGCCAACATTTGATTCGACCACTGGTCCGATAGCGACTCGGTCGGCATCCGGAAAAATTCTTAACGCAATTGCGCGGCATGTTCCAGAACTTATTGGTGGATCAGCGGATCTCTCACCAAGCACGTTTACCTTAATCGAAGGCTCAAGTGATTTTGAGGCCGAAAGTTTGACAGGACGCAACATGCGCTTTGGGATAAGGGAACATGCCATGGGAGGCCTACTCAACGGAATGGCGCTCCATGGAGGTCTTATCCCCTACGGGGCGACTTTTCTAATTTTCAGCGACTATATGCGGCCGCCTATTCGTTTGGCAGCGCTGAGCGACTTGCATGTAATTTACGTGTTTACTCATGACAGCATCGGACTGGGTGAAGATGGGCCTACCCATCAGCCAGTGGAGCAACTTCTGGGCCTCAGATCCGTTCCTAACCTAATTACAATAAGGCCTGCCGATGCAAACGAGGCCCGCTCTGCGTGGAAAATCGCTGTCGAACAGCGGAATCGGCCCGTCGCTTTGGTTCTGACGCGACAAAAATTGCCTGTCCTGGACCTGACGATATATCCACAGCTTGCGACAGGGGTAGATCGCGGGGGCTACACGCTTGCTGAAACACAGAACGGGGAGGCTTTAGATGTGATTCTGGTCGCTACAGGCAGCGAAGTTCACCTTATCCTCTCTGTGCGAGAAAGGCTTATTGAACAGGGTATCCAGGCTCGTGTAGTAAGTCTTCCCAGTTGGAACCTCTTTGAAGAACAACCCGCCTCATACCGTGAACATCTGTTCCCTACCGGTGTCCCAATTGTTGCGGTAGAAGCGGGAGTGTCTCTGGGATGGAGACCTTATGTAGGGACAGGAATAGACGTAGTCTCTGTTGATCATTATGGAGCGTCAGCGCCGGGAGATGTTGTTATGAACGAGTATGGCTTCAATGTTGAAAACATTTTAAAACATGTAGAAAATGTATTTAGGCAAAGAAGGACATGACATGTTGAAAGTCGGCATAGCAGCGGATCATGGTGGCTTCCTGCTTAAGGTCGAACTTATGGAAACTCTCAAATCCGATGGCCACACAGTCGTGGATTTTGGAGCGTTATCCCTGCAAGAAAATGACGATTATCCCGATTTCATCATTCCACTCGCTAAAGCCATCTCCGACGGAGATGTCGATAGGGGCATAGCAATCTGCGGTAGTGGTGTGGGCGCCTGTATAGCCGCCAATAAAGAGCGAGGGGTCAGGGCGGCGTTGATCAATGACACTTTCTCCGCTCACCAGGGAGTTGAGGATGACAACATGAACCTCATCTGCCTCGGTGGTCGAGTTGTAGGGCTATCCTTGGCGCGGGAACTCATTCAACGCTTTCTTGAAGCCGAATTTAGTGGAGCGCAGCGTCATCTCAGACGCCTGGCTAAGGTCGAAACCCTGGAAAGGAGGTTGTAAAAATGAAGACCAATCCTCTGGTGAAAATTCAGGAATTTGGTCAGAGTATCTGGCTGGATTTTATCCGCAGAGACATGCTGGTCTCAGGGGAACTCAAACGACTCATCGATGAGGATGGACTCAGAGGGATGACCTCGAATCCCGCCATTTTCGAAAAAGCCATCACGGAAACACCTGATTATGTTTCCGCCATCCGCGGCTTAGTCCTTGAGGGAAAAAATACAGAAGCGATTTATCAGGCTCTGGCCATTGATGATATTGGGCTTGCCGCTGATGTTCTGCTCACAGTGTTTTTGAAAACCGATGGGCGTGACGGATTTGTCAGTATAGAGGTGTCACCACATCTGGCAAGAGACACTGAGGGAACGATTAATGAGGCTCGTTATTGGTGGACTGCTTTGAACAGGCCAAATGTTTTTGTCAAAGTCCCAGCTACAAAGGAAGGGCTCGTCGCTATTGAACAGCTTATAAGCGAAGGCATTAACATCAACGTGACGCTTCTTTTCGGCCTGGAACGGTACCGCGCGGTGGCCGAGGCATATATACGAGGCCTGGAAAAGCGCCTCGAAATGGGTTTACCTCTGGATAAGGTCTCATCGGTGGCCAGCTTTTTCCTGAGTCGGATAGATGTATTGGCGGATCCGGCCCTGGAAATGATCATGAAAAAAGGAGATCCCGCAGCCGCAAAAGCGGCTTCATTACGTGGTGAGACGGCAATCGCAAGCGCAAAAGTCGCATATCAGATTTATAAAGGTATTTTTTACAGTAAGCGGTTTCGGAGTCTGGCTCAAAAAGGGGCTAAGACTCAGCGTGTGCTTTGGGCCAGCACTAGCGCAAAAGATCCCTCCTATAGTGACGTGAAGTATGTAGAGCCTCTAATAGGACCGGACACAGTAAATACACTTCCAATGGAAACACTCAATGCTTATCGAGACCATGGGAATCCCGCCTCTCGTCTCGAAGATGATTTAGAAAAAGCCAAGAATGTTTTGAAAACTCTTGAGGAATTGGGCATCGACTTGAGCCAGCTTACCCAGCGACTGGAAGATGAAGGAGTTGATAAATTTATCAAGCCTTTTGATAAACTCATGGGCAACCTGGACAAAAGACGAAAAGAAATTCTGGTCGACTCAGCGGGCTCACAACCCCACTAGTTACTTCCAGAAGTGTCCAGCCAATTAATGTCTGTTTACGACTCGCATTCTTCGCTAATAGCATTTATATTAATTATGGAGGTTGCAATGAAATGTGACAAATGTAGTCAGAATATCGAAGATGGCGAAGAACGAGAATTTCACGACCAAAAACTCTGTGACGACTGCTATATGGATGCTCTTTCCCCCACGAGGACCTGTGATCCCTGGGCGATTTACACAGCCAAATCCATATCGGAAAAAAACAGTGGGCCACTTCAATTAAATGAAATTCAAACCAAAATCCTCAGTGTTTTGAAAGAAACTGGAGGGGTTGAATTCCCAGTTTTAGTTGAGAGAATGGGAACAGACGGCAAAGTAGTCGAACGAGAATTCGCGGCCTTACGCCACATTGAGAAAGTGAGAGCCGAAATGAGGGGAGACAAAAAGGTTATGCGATTGTGGTAATCAGTAAATCAAGGAGCCAAAGAATATAGGTGTTCGGCCTGTTAATTCTATCGAATCCAACTGAACCACTTCCTAAGGACTTTTTTCAAGATAGGAGTCAATCTGGAACGATTATAGGCGTCCGCGGCCTGTTTGATCGCCTCAGCCTGGGTAGGATAAGGGTGGATGACGCGTGAAAGGGTTTTTAGTCCAAGTCTACCAACCATTGCCAAAGTGATTTCATTGATCATGTCTCCCGCGTGACCAGCCACTATCGTAGCCCCCAGGATAAGGTCTGTCCCTTTTTTGACGTGTATCTTAACAAATCCTTCTTCTTCTCCATCAAGGACGGCCCGATCCACTTCAGAAAAATTCCTGATATAAGTGGTGATCGGTAGGCCGTTTCCTGTTCTGAAAGGTTTAGACGAACATTTTAGTTGTTAGACAACGTTTTATAATGTTAGATTATCGCCTGGAAAACTTCATAACATCATTTAGTTTTAGTAATGCTGCAACTGGTCGGGTCGGAGGGGAACCCTTGAAGCGCATTGGAATCTAGGTTTATCGGCTTGGTCAGATGAGTTGTCTCAGATGTGATTTCGAGCCCTTGTCGTACTTTTGATTTCTTTTATAGTGGCTATCGATAATGGCCGAAAAGGCCCAAGAATTGCAGACTATTCACCCTGTACATCCACGTTTACTCTGGTTGATCCGCAAAATAAAAGAATCGGAAGAGATCGCCTGGTCACCAGGCGGGGAGAATCTTCTACCACACGCTGGTTACTCTAATTCAGTCCGGTAAAGAGAGAGCAAATTCATAATTGCTGGATTGTAAAAGAGGGATAACAGATGGACCGTCTCAAACGCATCCTGATAGTTGATGACGACCCAAGGAACAGAAATCTCATCACCAATTTTCTGGAGGCCGTCGGCCATTCTACGGAATCCGCGGCTGACGGTTTTGAAGCGCTTGAAAAGTTGAAATCCGGGTTCGATCTCGTTATGTTGGATGTCATGATGCCTGGCATAGATGGGTTTGAAGTGGCCCGCCGTATACGGAAAAATGACAAATTCGGTGATATTCCTGTCCTTATGGTGACAGTGCTCGATGATAAAGACAGCCGGCTTCGCGCTGTAGAGGCTGGAGTCAATGATTTCGTCGCCAAGCCTATCGACCGGCTAGAACTCAGCGTCCGCCTGGAATCTCTCCTTAAAATGAAGGAAGCTCAAGACGAGATCAAGCGCCATAGGGCCGAACTCGAGGAAACAGTTGAAAGACGCACGTCTGATCTTCTGGAAAGTGAGAGAAGATTCAAAACATTGTTTGAGGCTGCTCAAGACTGCATATTCATAAAAGACCAAGATCTTAGATACATCGATGTTAACGCCGCTTCTGTCGATCTCCTACAGATGAGCCGTTCCGAAATCATCGGAAAAACCGACGAGGAATTATTCGGGGTCGGCTATGGTTTATCATCAGAGGACAGAGAGTCCAGGGTCCTGCAAGGACAAACGATAGAAAGCCAGGAGAGTTTCGTATGGAAATCGCAGCCGATAACATTGGACTTTATCCGATTTCCTCTTCGGGATTCGTCTGGAAAAATATCAGGCATTTGTGGAATTGCCAGAGAATTGCGCAATAGCCCTTCGACTCTTTGCGGCGAACCTCCAAACTGCCGGAGAATATCAATCTGAAGCTATGCGATCTACCCTTGCAAAAGCTGATATCGCCGCAGAAACATCCAGTATAATACTCTTGACCGGCGAGACAGGTAGTGGCAAAGACCACCTCGCCCGTTACATACATGATCGATCATCCCGAAGCGGTGGCCCATTTTATTCCGTCAACTGCGCCGCAATCCCCGAAGAATTAGCTGAATCTGAACTTTTTGGGCATGAGGCGGGCGCATATACAGGAGCGGTACGCAAAAAACGAGGAATGCTTGAATTGGCTGAGGGGGGAACGCTCCTCCTCAATGAGATAGGAGAGTTGTCTCCTCTGATGCAAGCTAAATTACTGACTTTTTTGGACACATTCTCGTTCACCCGGGTGGGAGGAGAAAAAAGTATCACCGTCAACACAAGACCTATAGCGGCTACCAACCGGAATCTCTCGAATGAAGTTTCTGAGGGTCGTTTCCGTAAAGATCTTTTCTATAGGCTTAATGTCCTGAGTATAAATGTGCCGTCGCTTCGTGAACGACAACAAGATATACAGATAATCGCAAATCAGATCTTGCGCTGCCTCTGCAATGACATGCAGTTTCCATCTGTCCCCAAAATAAATTTCGACGCTATGAATGCCCTATGCTCCTACTCCTGGCCTGGGAATGTTAGGGAGTTGCGAAACGTCCTGGAACGCGCTCTTATCATATCGAGGGGCAATACTATTCGTATCGGTCACTTGGGCATCAGAGACACGACATTGCCTACGGCGCCGGAAAGACTTGGTGTTCCTTCAGGACGCTCACTTTATGATGTTATTGGAGATACGGAAAGATTCCTTATTGAGGATGCCCTCGTTCGCTCTAACGGCAAGAAACATGAAGCTGCGCGGCTTCTCGGCATATCTCGATTCGCCCTGGTTAGACACATGATCAAATTAGGCCTGATCGAGCGATAAAGCTCATCGATGTTATTTGGAGAGCGTTATCGCACATCAAATAACATATTAAAATTAAATGTAATTTAGCTCGCCTGTTATCTTGACGAGCGATACCGCTCTTTTTTCACTGTTTTGGACACGTGGCAGCGTCATGAATTCCCACTAAGGAGACAACTTTCCAACAACAAATTATGTAAGACTTACAATTCGTTAAATCTCTGGCGCCAACCTGTGGCGCCATTTGTGCTGATTTTTACCTTTGGGCTAGTTTCTAGGAAACTTTCATTAAAATGTCGGAGCATTTTGACTGAGTGTCTAAGAGAAACAATATGGATGATGTATGGGCATTGCATTGTCTGCTGGGGGACAGAACATGGATGAAAAATCGGCTGAATCGATGCGTCTTACCGAGGAACTAAACAAGGCGTTAGTTCTGGTAGCTCAGATGAGAGCCCAGGCAGAGTCTGCGAAAATCGCCAGGAGTGAATTCCTCTCAAATATGAGTCACGAGTTGCGCACACCACTCAACGTGATCATTGGTTTCTCAGAACTGTTAAGAGAAAAGTGTCGCATGCAATTTAAACGAGGAACAGCTAGATTACGTTAGAGAGATTTATGTAGCTGGACTCCATTTGCTGCAATTGGTCGATGACATACTCGACCTCGCAAAAGTCCGATCACGTCAGATAGACTTGACAATCACATCTGTGAATCTAAATAAATTGATGGAAAATTGTCTGACTGAGACGAGGAACAAGACGATTGGAAGGGGCGTTTCCCTGGAATTGGAAATATCGGACGATCTCTTTCAGCAAGAAATCCTGGCAGACCGCTACAGATTGAAACAGATTCTGATGAATCTGCTTTCGAACGCCGTAAAATTTACTCCAAATGGCGGACGTGTTTTGCTGAAAGCCCAAAAAATTGAAGAGGCGATTCAAATTAATGTTTTCGACACTGGGATCGGGATAAAGTGTGACGACAAATTCCGGGTCTTTGAAGAATTTGAGCAGATTGACTCAACTTTGTCGCGCAGGGCGCAGGGAACCGGCGTCGGCCTGGCTCTGGTTCGCCGGCTTGTTGAGCTTCAGGGTGGGCGTATTTGGGTTGAGAGCGATGGTGAAAACAAGGGTAGCGTGTTCACATTTGTCATCCCCTTTCTGGCGCCAAGCAAGCCGAAAAAGAACCACGCCCAACAAGCGGCCAATTGTCTCACAGGCTCAACAGGCTCTGGCGTAATAGAATTACTCTTCATCTTCCGCTTTCTCTTTCCGGAGACTTCATTACATATATGGCCACTGCTGTGAAACGGTCGCGCTTCTTTGGACTACAAATTTGGGGCCGTAGAGGGATTTTGTAAACCTGATGACCTCACATTGGTCTTTTCCGCCTAACTACGCCCTATGCTGTAACACTATGTGGCTTGATTGAGCGATAACGCTCATACACGTTTTTGTCGCGAGCGTTATCGCTCAACAATAATCACATGATATCGTATGACCTTCAGTCATTCCAATCATAGTCGAGCGATAACGCTCGCATTCCACAAACCCTTGGCCTGTCTTCCCCTTACAGTCTCCCAATTTCGTCTTTACGGCTAATTCTATGAATTAATTGGTCATCTCACATGACTGTGTCCGAGAGTTTAAATTTGGCGCCATTAATGCTTGGTGTCGGTTATGCAAACCCAGGATAATAACCAGGCAATGGAAGCTGATTACCGAGGTTTTATTCACGTAAGAAGACCTGAAACCGAGGGTCTTGTACACGTGAGTATGCCACCCGGGGATTCCATGACAGAGGGCTCTGGTGTATTCCTGGCTCGAGGAAAAAAAGGGGGGGGATCCCCCTTCCACGCAATCGTTGGTTTGTTTACTCCAGCGTTGTTACGGGGTTTAGGATTGGTTGAATGGTCTTCAGATAGGGGGGCTAATAAATTATTAAACCCGAGGCGCTATGTTCAGGATTTTCTGAATTGTATATATTGATAATTTGTTCACGTTGTTGGCTCTTTGATTGATTTCTTTTTGATGTCTTTAATTCCTTATTAGACCTGAACATATTTTGTATTGCGCCTTTAAGATCAAATAAACCTACCCTCTTTTTCCTTGTTTCTGGATGGTCGATGTCGACCATCCTTTTTTTTACCTGGAAACGAAACTCGATCTCGCGAAACGCATCTTTTATCTTCCAGAAAAGCAGGAGCCTTAAGTGAGACTAATTATTTGATATCCGTAAATTAATCTGTCTTTTGTCTGATGTTTTTACTGGGCACACCCAACGAGGTAGGTTGCTGTATCCCCAGCGCACCCAAGATCATCTGCTGGCGTGCGTTAGGCACGGGAAGCCGACTAAATCTAATAGACCCCAAAAATTCGCGCAGAATGGTCCATCCTGTCATGTCCCTGAGGGCATGACCCACTTCTATTTGTACTGGCTTAAGTCTCTTTTCGAACTCTCTTCGGAGAATCAGGGCCAGCATTACTACCAGCACATGTCCACGGGTACGGCTCGCCTTACGAACAAAAACCGGCCTGACTTCAAGGTCCGTCTTCATGTTACGGAAGTCGCATTCCACCTGATAAAGACTCTTATACACCTTATGGACCATTTCCTTATCAAGATCATCGGAACGCACATCAGTCTTGAGAACATACACCCCGTCCAATCTGGATTTTTGCTCCAAAGCTTGTTCATCAACTTCCACAAAGACAGTGCGATCATCCAATATAGCTGTAGCAAAATTGTTTATCTCAAACTTTTCCATGGCCTGGTTAACATTTCTAAGAGCCACGTCGGGACGTTTCCGGTTGGACAGACGCAACCCATTAGATAGTTTTGTCGCCAACTTCCTGACCTTTTCCAGCCTCTGTCTGCGAGAGTCCGCGATCTGCGCCGCCCTTATCGGATTACGCCTGAAAACGTAACGAACTCCATGGTTTTCGATCTCTCCCAACTCCTCATTGAACAAGCCAAGCTGGAGTACACCTTCTCTGATTAGACTCTCGACCTGGGGTTTGGTGATGGCTGTAATATAGTGATAATCAGCCTGCTCAATCGATTCCAGGGGAATCCTCTTTACCATTCCGCGATCGCCTACAAACACTACATCGTGTACGCCAAATCGCTTTGAAAGACGATCTATCTGATCCACTACCGTCTTGGGATCAGAGGTGTTTCCTGGAAACACATCAACCGCCACAGGATCACCGCTGTCATTGGTGAGCAGCCCTATGACTATTTGTCTCTTGCCCTTTTTACCATCACGGTTGTAACCCCATGCTCCCAGTTCATTGCATACGCCTTCAAGATAACTCGATGTCACATCATAAAGAAATAACCGGCTACAAGCTTTGCGCCTTTTTCGGAAAAGCTTCAGTTCAATCTCGAACCTTCTGTCAGCCAAATCATCTAGAACATCGTAAAGATCATTCTCGCTAAAATCTATCTCATCCTGAGTCCCTATGCCAAGGACCTCATAAACCGCCTGGCTTCTGGCCCACTGTATCAACGCTCTCCGACTGACGCCGCATAAAACCTGGCCAATAACCATGAATAAGGCCAGCTTGCCTTTTCTGTTGTTTCCCAGAACATCGGCCAGACCAATCTCCCTGGCAATTTGATATGCGATATACAGTCCCCCAAATTGTGGGCCCTGCTCGGTTCGAGCCTTCTCAGCGCCACTCAGACCGACCTCGTCAAAATCACCCTGAAGAGCCCGCTTTACAGCCAGTATCCTCGAAGTCGGCAAATCTGATATGTTCAAAAGAGTACGGTGCCTTACCTTGCCATTTTCGCGGAAGGATTCACGTATCAAGGCGCAAGGGCGGGAATTTCTGTTGGGGACTATATCGACATGCATGTAGACCGATATATCACACTATATCTAAATGTCAACAATATAATGATCAACTACATGTATACAGCGTAAAAAGTTTTACGGGCTGTTCTGAGAATTATATCAATGCCTTAAGCCTCACAATTTACGCTCGTGTGGGTTTGTATAGGGCGGATTTTGTGTTGTAAGCCGAAAGTTATTTCCTTGACTCATTTATGAGACTTCGAGGAGGTGAGTTAAATGGCCGAAATCTATAACAAAGAATCGGAGGCTGGATCAGGCGGTGAAGTTAAAAAAACCCCTATCGGTGATAAACCGTGCGCAGAGATAAAAGATCCTGTTAGAAAAACTTTTTGTCGGGTTTGCCAGGTTCCTGTTGTTGGGGAAGCCCCGTTTTGCAAGGATCATGAACCGCCAGTTCCATAATGAGAAGAATAGCCATTCGAAAAGAAGGTTGGTTGCTTCGACCTGCAACTGGTCGACAGAACTCTGTTCCCAACCTTCTTGACCAATCCCGACAAATCAATTTAAAAGATTTATATATTCTAAAAATCAAGTATATTTGAGTTGCTCTTTTGGGGTTTAACATGCATCGGGATATAAATGTAAATTTGTTGAACTTGGTATTGTCTTTGTCCGATGCCTTGGATCTTGCCGGTCCCGAGATTTCCCAACATCAGATTCGAACTGCCTTTATAGTCTGGGAACTGGGGCGGGCCGCCAACATGCGGTCTGAACTCCTGGAACAACTGTTTATCTCCGCTTTGTTCCATGACGTAGGAGCGTTATCACCAGATGAAAAGATAGCCATTCACAAGGATCAGGTTGCAGATCTGGAAGCTCATTGCATTCGCGGGCAGCGTCTCCTTGAAATTGTGCCAATGTTCAGGCCATGCGCAGGCATTGTCAGATTTCACCATCGAGTGTGGCCTGATTGGGATAAGCCAATAGAAACGGATCTGGTTCTACAATCCCAGATACTTTGTCTAGCGGACAGACTTGAACGGTTTATCGATCGTGACATATACATTTTACATCAAAACGAAGATCTTATTTCAAGGATATCGTCTCTTTCAAATGACGAAATCAGCCCCTTGGTGATTGACCTGTTGAAGTCCGTCGCTGTGAGGGAGGATTTCTGGCTTGATATCGCATCGCCAAGGCTTTACGCAATTTTGCTGCGCAATGCGCCGTGTAGGGGGGTAGAGATTGAACTGGAGCAGCTTATAGTGATATCCGAGTTTGTGAGAAACTTGATCGATTTCCGATCTGAATTTACAATCACGCATTCGGCTGGGGTATCTGCGGCGGCTTCCACGATTGCTGATTTGTTCGGACTCACAGAACTGGAAACTGAACTAATGAAAGTCGCCGGAAATCTGCATGACTTGGGGAAAGTGGCCATCCCCAACGCTATCCTGGAGAAGCCGGACAAGCTCACGGACGAAGAATTTGCAGTGATGCGACAACACACATATCTTGACCCATACTGTCCTCAGTAGTATAGGCGGAATACAGCAGATTACGGAGTGGGCGGCTTTTCATCACGAGAAGCTCGACGGAACCGGTTATCCTTTCCATCTGGACGCGAAAAAAATCAATACTGGATCTCGAATAGTGGCTGTTGCGGACGTTTTTACCGCTCTCGCTGAAGATCGCCCTTACAGAAAAGGCATGAATAAAGAGGGAGTCATGTCAGTATTGAGAGATTGGGGAGCCAAAAACCTTTTGGATAAGAATATCATCGGCCTTGTTGATGGTCACTATGAGCAGATTCATTGGCTGACAGGTGAGGCGCAAAGGAAAGCTAACGACACTTATCGCCAAATCTGCTGATATTGACAAATACACTAGGAAACATTAGGTTCATTTTGCCTGGGCTGTGATATTGGGTATCGTCTGAAGCAGCAATTCAATCTTTAGAGGATCATCGTTGAAAAAGACGTTAATGGTATGGATGATCATTGCAATCTATCAGATCTCGGTCTGCCTGGGTGTATCATTAGCGAGTTGCTGTATTACATGAGTCATGCAACGTGGATAACGAAACAGCGGGCCATGTACACGCCCATCCCAGGATACATTTCGCCGCTCATCTCTTTTCCCATTTCCCAGAGGTAGATCGCCAGTTCTCCTCAAGTAACCATGTGCGCAGTTGCGCTGCTTCACATCCGGAAGGTTCCACTCAAGATACTTGTGTAGTCGAATCACAACCAACGCATTCCAGATTATTGCCGAACAATCAGCTTTCCCTGTATTTGGACGCCAAGTTGTCCCTCATTCGGGTCCTGCCCTACAGGATCTTCTTCGCTAAATCACCCATATCAAACAAACCTTTCTGAAGAACCCACGTTTTCTGTCGTTCTCCTGATCTGAGAGTTTCCCAGAGCTTCAATCAAACATCATATTTTAGGGGAGTTTGAAACGATATGAAAACACTGTTGTGTGTTTTGATCGCGATATCCGCATTGATCCCATCATACGAGCGAGCCGAAGCGGGTGGCGATCATAGGGCTTCAATAGACCAAAAATGGAGAAACGTCGAAAGATGGCGTAAAGCGCAGGACCTCAAATATAGAGAGCTTTGGAGTGAAGCCTCCCGTGCTCTCAAATCCCAAGATGGACATGTTCCTGACCGATCTAAATTAAGCCCCCACGGAGCATTTTCCGGCAATGATCATAGTTCTTCATCCTTTCCAATGAAGTGGTAGAGGGATCTGACAATGCATAGGAAACAATTTTGGGCCCTGGGATCAGTTGTACTGGTCGGAGTTTTGGTTTCAATCGGTATATTATTTTCCGGCAGAGGGGTTTCGAGTTCAATCGATTCACATGGGCATGAAAATGAACATGATCATGACGAGGAATCTCCCAAGGGCCCGCATGGAGGTAGATTACTGAGCAGAGGTCCCTTTGAACTTGAACTCGTAATTTATGAAAAAGGTGGACCTCCACATTTCCGGATTTATCCGTCAATCGGTCATAAACCTCTGGATCCGACACAGGTCGCGGCCTCTGTGGAGATAAAACGCATTGGTGACAGAATGTCCAACTTTGAATTCAAACCTCTACAGGATTTTCTAATTTGTGAACAAGAAATAGATGAGCCTCACTCATTTGACGTTAAGGTTACGGCGCAATGGACGGATCAAACGTTCGATTGGGAATTCTCACAGTACGAAGGGCGTCTGACAATACCTTCCGAAATAATCGACAAGATGGCTGTCCAGTCTACGGAAGCGGGCCCAAAAAATCTCGAAACTTATATGGCGCTTCCAGGAGAAATCGCTCTGAACACGGATAAGGTCTCCAGGATAGTTCCCAGAGTTTCAGGATTAATCCTCGACACAACAAAAAACCTCGGAGACACCGTAAGCAAGGATGAGATCATAGCGATAATAGACAGCAGAGAGCTTGGCGAGGCCAAAAGCGTATACCTCGTAGCGCTTGAACGTGAAAAACTCGCAAGATACAACTTTGAAAGATCCCAGCAGCTTTGGGAAAAGGAGACAGTGCCGGAAAAAGAGTTCTTGACTGCGAAAAAGACCTATTTGGAAGAAAAGATAGGACTCACAGCGGCGACACGTAAATTGTTCGCTATGGGCCTTAAAGAACAGGAAATTTTGGACCTGGAAAAAGGCTCTCTTTCTGAACTCACGCATTATCCGATTCGGGCGGCGTTTGAAGGGACGGTTGTTAAAAAGCGACTATCAAAAGGCGAATGGCTTAAAGATGACTCGGAAATATTCGTTATTGCGGATCTTTCTACGGTTTGGGTGGAAATTAGCGTTTACCCCAATGATCTCGAACGTGTTCACATAGGGCAAAAAGCTGTAGTCAAATCAGCGTCATCCAATTTGGAATCAACTGGAGAAGTTTCCTATGTCGGGTCAGTAGTAGGAGAAGACAGTCGCACCGCAAAAGCGAGAGTTGTGATTTCAAATACAGAAGGCAAGTGGCGGCCCGGGTTTGTTTGTCAAGGTAAAGTTACTGACCGACCAGTCTGATGTCCCAGTTGCAGTAAAAGCTGAGGCTATTCACAGCTTTCAAAATCGATCGGTCGTTTTCGTCAAATATGGCCCCCAGTTTGAGGCCCGACCGTTGGATCTGGGACGGACTGACGGTCACTACACGGAAGTGATCAAAGGGCTCTCTGTGGGAGAGAATTACGTATTCCGCAATAGCTTCATCCTCAAATCAGAACTCGGGAAAGCCGGTATGTCTCATCAACACTAGGAAGTCTTCATGATTGCTGAAATTCTGAAATTTTCTATCAAGCATCGCTGGATTATGCTTGGCTTTACTTCAGTGATGGCGTGCGTCGGGATATATAGCCTTTTTCGATTAAATATCGACGCTGTTCCGGATATTACCAACGTACAGGTACAAGTCACAGCCCAAGGTAAGGGACTCTCGGCCTTAGAGATTGAGCAGAGAATAACCTACCCTTTGGAAACAGGCATGGCTGGTTTGCCTGGCCTGGTGAAAACCCGCTCGTTATCTCAATACGGGATAGCTTTGATCACTATGATTTTCGAGGATGGGACTGACATCTACTTTGCGAGACGCCTGGTAAGCGAACGACTTCAGGAAGTCAGGGGCAAGCTCCCGCCCGGTGTCGAACCAATGATGGGCCCAATCTCTACAGGTTTGGGCGAGATCTTTATGTGGACAGTTGAGGCCAACCCATCAGCGACAAAAACAGACGGAAGTCCTTATACCCTGACTGATTTACGAACAATTCAGGACTGGATCATTCGTCCCCAGCTCAGAAATACTCATGGAGTAACTGAAATAAATACCATAGGCGGTTTTGAAAAACAGTTTCATGTTACCCCGGATCCTTACAAATTAATCTCAAATGGTTTGACTTTTTCGGACGTTACCAGGGCTTTGAGGTCAAACAATGAAAACATTGGGGCTGGTTACATAGAGAGCGAGGCAGGGCAGTGGCTGGTCAGGGTACCGGGCCAAGTGTCCGGACTCGAAGACATAGGCGCCATTATAGTCAAAAATGTCAGGGGTGTCCCTGTCTTGATCAAGGATGTGTCCGAAGTTCATTTGGGGAAGGAACTCCGAACGGGCGCAGCCACAAAAGATGGACAGGAAACAGTTCTAGGGACTGTCTTCATGCTAATGGGAGAAAATAGCAGGGTCGTAGCTCAGCGAGTCCTCCAAAAGCTTGAAGAAATAAATAAAACTCTTCCTGAGGGTGTGTTAGCGCGTCCGGTTTACAATCGAACCACGCTCGTAGACAAAACTATAGGCACTGTTAAAAAAAGCCTGACCGAGGGAGCCGCTCTTGTAATTGTTGTGCTGTTTCTTTTTTTGGGTAATGTGCGGGCCGCTCTCATCACGGCATCGGTCATACCGCTTTCAATGTTGTTCACCGCAACCGGTATGGTTCAAAACAAATTGAGCGCAAATCTGATGAGTCTTGGAGCTATAGATTTTGGAATCATCGTTGATGGAGCGGTTGTAATAGTTGAAAACTGCGCCCGGAAATTAACTGAAGCCCAACAGGATCCGGCTCGCCTTCTTTCGAACAAAGAGAGAATCGAGATTATCTGGGAAGCGTCGCAGGAAGTCAGAAAACCGATGCTGTTCGGGGAAATCATCATAATGGTAGTCTATCTACCAATTCTTAGCTTGACCGGGGTAGAAGGCAAGATGTTCACACCAATGGCGTTGACCGTGTTGCTCGCCCTGACAGGAGCGTTAATACTTTCATTCACTTATGTGCCGGCCGCTGTTTCGATATTTCTTTCAGGCAAAAAAGCTGACAAAGAAAATACAATAAGCCGTTGGGCAAAGATCGTTTATCTTCCATTAATCAAATTCGTCCTCAAATATCGCGTCACAGTCGTCACGTCAGCTTTTACGCTAGTTTTAGTCAGTGGCCTAGCCGCTACCCAAATGGGGAGGGAATTTATACCAAGCCTGGACGAGGGAGATATCGCTATTCACAGTCTTCGTATTCCCGAAACCAGTTTGTCCCAGGCTATTCAACTACAATCGTTAATATCCGCAGCTATTATCGAAAATTTCCCCCAGGTCGAAACGATCGTCGGACGGGCTGGAACTTCAGAAATAGCCACAGAACCTCATCCACCAAGCATTGGGGATAAGACGATAATTCTTAAACCTCGTTCCCAATGGCCAGATCCCCTGCTTCCCAAATCAGCTCTGGTCAAACAGATGGAAGAGGTCACAAATAGGCTGCCTGGGAGCAACCTGGAATTCAGTCAGCCCATCCGAATGCGCTTTAATCACTTGTTGGCAGGGGTTATGAGCGATGTGGCGATCAAGGTTTTTGGTGACGACATGGGCGTAATGCTTGAAAAGGCAGAAGAAGCCTCCAATGAACTCAAAAAGATCAAGGGAGCATCACATGTCAGGGTTGAGCCTGTGACGGGTTTACCGATTCTGACCGTCACAATGAAAAAACCTGAAATGGCCAGATACGGGCTCAACGCATCCGATGTTCAGGACATAGTGGAGATTGCGATAGGTGGAAAAGAAGCTGGCGTGGTCTTTGAAGGAGACCGGCGATTCAACATAGTTGTTAGGCTGCCTGAGGATTTGCGAACCAATGTGGACGAACTCAAGCGGTTACCTATTCCGTTGCCCCGCCAGGAAATCAATGTTGGTTCCTTGACGGGTTCAGTTGTGATTCCGGAAGAAACCAAGCCACGATACTTTGTCACTTTAGATTCGGTCGCCGAAATTTCTATCGTGAAAGGCCCGAATCAAATCAGCAGGGAAGACGGGAAACGAAGAGTTGTGGTCACGGCTAATGTTAGGGACCGGGATCTAGGCTCATTCGTTGAGGAATCTCAAAAGGAAATAGCGAAAGCTGTAAAGCTGCCACCCGGTTATTGGGTCACTTGGGGCGGCGAGTTTGAACAGCTTATTTCAGCCGCCAAACGTCTGGAGATAGTGGTTCCCGTGTCGCTTGTTTTTTGTTTTTGCCCTTCTACTTAGCGCTCTTGGTTCCGTTAAATATGCATTAATGGTTTTCACAGGGCGTTCCTCTAGCCTTGACAGGAGGATTGGCCGGCCTATGGCTCAGGGATATCCCTTTTTCAATTTCAGCGGCGGTCGGGTTCATTGCGCTTTCAGGAGTCGCTGTCCTGAACGGACTCGTGATGATCACATTCATAAACAAGCTCCGAGATGAGGGAGTAGGGATAGAGGAAGCCATTCTCAAGGGCGCAATCACCAGACTCAGACCTGTGTTAATGACAGCTTTAGTCGCATCCCTCGGCTTCGTGCCTATGGCAATCGCTTCAGGAACTGGAGCGGAGGTACAAAGACCACTTGCGACTGTAGTGATCGGGGGGTTAGTTTCGAGTACGGTATTGACCCTGCTGGTGTTGCCGGCCCTATACGGACTTGTGGAAAATTGGTCCACGTCAAGAAAATCTCTGATATCATCGTAGACTTGATCCAAGGATAATAATCCCAAATTGTTTGTCCATTCTTTGGGGCGCCTCAATGTTCATCCAAACGCATGGCTTGCGGGATTGTTATCGGAACATCCCCTTGGTTTAGAGCCAATTCCGCAAGCTGACACATCTTATCCTCAAAGTTAACAATTTCTGGGTGCTGTTTTTCTTTTAGTCTGCTTGACTCTCGAGATAGTTTATGTCAAGCTTGACATAAGACACTGACTTAGCGATAATTACCTGTTATATAAGCAGCTTGAAACTACTAAGGCCTTAAAAACCCGACATTTTCCCTAGTAGGTGGAGTAATGGATTACAAACTCGTCAGGACAACCTGTCCGTACTGTGGGTGCGGCTGCGAGATGATGCTCGAAGTCGCGAATGGAAAGCTCATCGGGACTATTCCGTCGAAAAACAGCCCTATGAACCAGGGGAAGCTTTGCATCAAGGGTTGGAATGCGCATGAATTCGTTCACAGCCCTGAAAGACTGACCACACCATTGATACGTAAAGATGGCGCTTTGAAAGAGGTCTCTTGGGATGAGGCGCTCGATTACACGTCCACCAGGCTTGCCGAAATCAGGGATACTCATGGAGGCGATAGCCTGGCTTTTTTGACCTCGGCCCGCTGCACAAACGAAGAGAACTATCTGATGCAGAAACTCTGTAGGGCTGGGTTCGGGACTAACCATGTAGATCACTGCGCCCGTCTTTGACACGCTCCCACAGTGGCAGGTCTTGCCGCTGCTTTCGGGAGTGGAGCGATGACCAACTCAATACCAGAAATCGAGGACGCTAACTGCGTATTTCTGATTGGCTCAAATACCACAGAAGCCCATCCACTGGTTTCTAAAAGGGTTTTCCGCGCTAAATTGAATGGCGCTACATTGATTGTGGTCGACCCAAGGAAAATTCAACTGACTTTGCAAGCCGATATCCATATAAGGATAAGATTTGGAACTGATGTCGCTTTTATTAACGGTCTGATGAGCGCCATCATCGCTAACAACTGGCATGATCAGAACTTTGTAGATGAACGAACGGAAGGGTTTGAAGGACTGAGGGAACATCTCAAGAAATATCCACTGGAAAAAGCTTCCGAGATTTGTGGAGTACCGGTGGAAGACATGGTAAAGGTCGCTAAAATTTATGCGACATCTGAACGTTCTACCATACTTTATACCCTTGGTATTACGGAGCATTCACACGGCGTAGACAACGTCAAATCTCTAGGCAACCTGGCTATGCTTACCGGACAGATTGGTCGACCATCCACAGGTGTCAATCCGCTCAGAGGACAAAATAACGTCCAGGGAGCGTGCGACATGGGTGGACTACCAAATGTCTATCCCGGATATCAGGTGGTCACTGACGAAACTGTCCGATCAAAATTCGAGAGCGCATGGAACGCCAAACTATCGAATAAAGTTGGTTATACAATCCCCGAGATGATGGACCGTTTGTTGGATGGCTCAGTAAAAGCCATGTTCATCCTGGGCGAAAACTCTGTAATGAGCGACCCGGACACACACCATGTTCGTCATGCTCTAAGTTCCGCCGAATTTCTTGTAGTTGAGGATATCTTTAGAACTGAGACGGCTGAGCTTGCTCATGTGGTACTCCCCGGGGCTTGCTGGGCCGAGAAGGACGGCACATTTTCGAACACGGAAAGGAAAATGCAGCGGGTGAGAAAGGCTGTTGATCCACCTGAGGGCGCTATCCCCGACTGGAAAGTTCTTTGCGAGTTAGGAACTCGCCTTGGGATTTCAATGTCATACGATTCCCCGGAAGAGATTTACGATGAAATGACCAGCCTGGCGCCCGCTTTTGCGGGAATCAATTATCAGCGACTCGAGGCCGGCGGAATCCAGTGGCCCTGTCCGTCACCCGATCATAAAGGGACACCTTTTCTCCACGAAGGCAGGTTCACACGGGGTAAGGGATTATTTCATGAAATAGATTTTCGTCCCCCCGAAGAGCTACCGGACGCTGATTTCCCTTTTCTGCTGACAACAGGCCGACGTTTCGCCCACTACCACACTCGGACAATGACAGGCAGGTGCCCGTCTCTTCATAAGGAATTTCCGACGCCCCGGGCTCAGATCAATTATCTCGATGCGAAAAGGTTAGGGCTGATAGAAGGGGACGTGGTTAAGATCACATCCAGACGTGGCGACCTCACCACCCCAGTTCAACCCGGAGACATAGTGCCTGAAGGCGCAATCTTCATGGATTTCCATTTCAGGGAAGCGAACCCAAACGTCTTGTTGGGCACATCTCTGGATCCTGTTTCCAAAACTCCAGATTACAAGGTCTGCGCAGTCAAACTTGAAAAGACTTCACGTTAGGAAACGCATGTCCACCAAGGAGGGCTTGAAATGATTAAGAGAACCATCAATCTCAACGGCGTAAACAAAACGGTCGTAGCAGATCCGGAAGCTTCACTGGCTGAGGTAATCAGAGAGCAGTTCGGTCTCACTGGTTTGAAGGTCGGATGCGAGAAAGGTCAGTGTGGATCATGCTCGGTTATCATGAACGGGAAACTAATCAAGTCATGTGTCACCAAAATGAAGCGAGTTCAAGATGGAGCGGAAATAACCTCGATCGAAGGAATTGGGACTCCGAAAGATCTTCACGCGCTCCAGTTATCGTGGATTGTTCATGGTGGAGCGCAGTGTGGCTTTTGTTCTCCAGGATTCATAGTTTCCGCAAAAGCGCTACTTGATGAAAACCAGAACCCCACCAGAGATCAAGTTCGGGACTGGTTTCAGAAAAACCGCAACGCCTGCCGTTGCACTGGATACAAGCCACTTATCGACGCAGTGATTGACGCAGCGAAAGTTCTTCGCGGGGAAATGACGAAGGCGGAGTTAGCATTCAAGCTGCCGGAGGACGGCAGGATCTGGGGGACCAGTTATCCTAGACCATCAGCAATCGCAAAGGTAACAGGAACAATTGACTATGGGGCGGACATAATCTCCAAGATGCCTGCTGGAACACTGCATCTGGCCCTGGTTCAAGCAAAGGTTTCTCACGCCAAACTATTGTCCATAGATACTTCAGAGGCCGAGAAAATGCCCGGCGTGGTAAAAGTGATAACCCATAAGGACGTCAAGGGTAAGAACCGCATCACCGGATTAATTACTTTCCCTACCAACAAAGGCGATGGATGGGACCGGCCGATTCTTTGTGATGATAAGGTATTTCAGTTTGGGGACGCCATAGCAATGGTGGCGGCTGACACTGAGGCAAACGCCAGAGCGGCGGCAGACAAGGTGAAAGTCAACCTGGAGCCGCTGCCGGCGTACATGAGCGCTCCGGCGGCAATGGCCGACGACGCTATTGAAATTCACCCTGGAACCCCAAACGTATATTATGAACAAAAACGGGCCAAGGGGGCGGACACAAAACCACTTATGGAATCTGCGGCTTATGTGGTCGAGGGAGAATATTACCTACAAAGGCAACCACACCTGACGATGGAGCCGGATGTTGGATTCGCGTATTTTGACGAAGACGGAAGTCTTACGATCCATTCAAAAAGTATCGGAATCCATCTTCATCACGCTATGATCTGTCCTGGTCTGGGTATGGAACCTGAAAAACTCAGGCTTGTGCAGAATCCTGCCGGTGGAACATTCGGTTATAAGTTTAGCCCCACAATGGAAGCCCTGGTGGGTGTAGCGGCAATGGCCACAGGCAAACCGGTAGCCCTTAAATATGACTACTATCAGCATATAACGTACACAGGCAAGAGGTCCCCGTTCTTCGTTAATCTGAAATATGGCGCTGACAAAGATGGCAAGATTGTCGCCATGGAAGGCGACTGGATTGTGGATCACGGCCCATATTCGGAGTTTGGCGACCTCCTCACAGTACGTGGCGCTCAATTCATTGGCGCAGGGTATGGTATTCCAAACATCAGGGGCCTTGGAAAAACCGTTTGCACGAACCATGCTTGGGGTTCCGCTTTCAGGGCTTATGGATCACCACAGAGCTTTTTCGCATCTGAGAGCCTCATGGATGAGCTTGCTGTCAAAATGGGAAAAGACCCTCTCGAGTTGAGATATCTAAATGTCTACAGACCTGGAGACACTACTCCTACAGGACAAACCCCGGAGGTTTTCAGCTTCCCGGATATGATTGACAAATTGCGTCCACTTTATAAAGAGGCTGTCGAACAAGCTAAAAAGAAATCCACTCCAGAACTCAAAAAGGGTGTCGGGGTATCTATAGGAATCTACGGATGTGGTCTTGATGGCCCTGATTCCTCTGAAGTGTGGGTCGAACTGACTCCTGACGGGGTTACATTGTCTTCTTCATGGGAAGACCATGGCCAGGGAGCGGACATTGGGGCGCTCGGCACATGCCATGAGGGGCTTAGACCCTTAGGGATATCCCCGGATAAGATTAAGCTCGTTATGAATGACACAGCTATGGTTCCTAATAGTGGGCCATCAGGAGGCAGCCGCCAACAGGTCATGACCGGTAACGCCATCAAGAATGGATGCGATATGCTCATTAGCGCAATGAAGAAACCGGATGGCACGTACCGCACATACGATGAGATGAAAGCGGAAAATATACCCCTGAAATACTCCGGGAAGTGGACCGCCTCAATGTGTACTCCTTGTGATGAGAACGGTCAGGGAAATCCATTCCCTGTTTACATGTATGGGGTGTTTATGGCTGAGGTAGCAGTGGACACGAAAACAGGCAAGACGAAAGTCGAGAAGTTCACTGTGGTGGCCGACATCGGAAAAATCAATAACAAGCTGGCTGTAGATGGACAGATTTATGGAGGAGTGGCACAGGGGATCGGTCTGGCTTTGTCGGAAGATTTCGAAGACCTGAACAAGCATACTACTCTTGCTGATTGTGGCCTTCCCTATCCCAAGGATATCCCTGACGACATCAAGATTATCTACGTCGAGAATCCCAGAGAAAATGGCCCGTTCGGCGCTGCTGGCGTTGGAGAATTGCCTTTGACATCTCCACACGCCGCTGTTATCAACGCCATCTGCAATGCTAGCGGGGTTAGAATCAGACAGGCGCCGGCGCTCCCCGAAAAGGTCCTGGCTGGTCTCAAAGGCATTGGATAATTAACATCTCAACAAAAGGTCCAGGTAAATATTTACCTGGACCATAGCATTCCCAGAGACATAATCTTTCGACTGGCAGGCTTCCATGGACCAAAAGGAATTGCGGGAACTGGAATACCTCTGTATCCAGGAATGCGCCCCTTGGTGCGTCGCCACGTGCCCGGTTCACCTGGATGTGCGTGCGATGTGTTCGGCCTTGACCAAAAGAGACTTCGTTCTGGCCTCACATATCCTTAGAAAAACCATTCCATTTCCCAGAATAATAAGCCAAATCTGTGATCATCCATGCGAGGGAGTCTGCAAACGTCGCGAAGTGGGAGAGACTATCGCTATTCGATCTTTGGAAAAAGCGGTCCTTACCTGGGCTCCCACCGAAGATGAAAAAAAGAAACTTCTTACCTCCTAAAAACAAACGGGTCGCGGTTATCGGAGCGGGCCTGAGCGGACTTACAGCAGCTTTAGACCTCTCAAAAAAAGGTTATCAAGTCATTGTTTTCGAGGCTTCAGATAAAATTGGGGGTTCTGTCTGGGACTACCCTGAGCATCAATTGTCCCGACAGGATATCGCTCAAGACTTTAAAGTTTTCGAAACGCTTCAGATAGATATTAGATCGAGTCACTCATTGGGCGAGGGTCTTTCTATTCCAGAGCTTAGAAAGGATTTCGACGCCATTTATTTGGGGATAGGTCAAAATAGCGCCAATGGCGCTGAGTTGGTCAAAGTGTTGGGATGCGCATTGGAAATAGACCCTGTGACATTTCGAACTGAACTCGATGATATATTTGTGGGTGGCGGATTAATCAGGGGCAACCGGAAGCCTTCACCAATAACTTCAATTTCTGATGGGCGTAGAGCGGCAATTTCTATTGACCGGTTCTTACAGGGCGTATCCCTCACCGCTTCGAGGGAAAACGAAGGGCCTTACGACACCCGGCTGTTTACGAACACAAAAGGCATTGACGACCTGGATCAAACCCCCATGACAGATCCGATCGGGGCATATTCCGAAAATGAGGCGGCTCAGGAAGCCGGACGATGCCTTAAATGTGAGTGCATGGAGTGCGTAAAGGTCTGTGAGTTCCTTTCCAGTTTCAAAGGCTATCCCAAGAAATACGTCAGGCAGATTTATAATAACCTCTCAATAGTAATGGGCCAACGGCACGGTAATAAACTTATCAACTCATGCAGCTTCTGCGGCCTTTGTAAAGAGGTTTGTCCTGAAGACCTTCACATGGGTAATGTCTGTAAAGCCGCTCGAGAAACCATGGTCAGTCAAGGCAAAATGCCGCCGTCGGCTCATGAGTTCGCGATCCGGGACATGGCCTTCAGCAACGGTGAAAGATGCACACTGACACGCCATCAGCCGGGAACAGATTCCAGCGCTTTCCTCTTTTTTCCCGGCTGTCGGCTCAGCGGATCCACTCCTGACAATGTTGAGGCTACTTACACCTATTTGATGGAACGACTCAGTGGTGGTGTTGGGATTATGCTCCGATGTTGCGGCGCTCCTGCCGATTGGGCCGGCAGAAAAGACACTTTCTCTCAAGTCCTGGAACAATTTACCATCCAATGGGAGGAGATGTCGCAGCCCTGAGGTTATCGCAGCGTGTTCATCGTGCTACTCTGTATTTAAAACACATCTACCACAAGTTAAACTGCGTTCTCTTTGGGAAATTATGGACAGCCTTGGCCTCCCTAATGAGTTTCCCAACCCTAAACAATTAGATGTTGCGGTCCATGATCCTTGCTCTTCAAGACATGAGCCTCAAGTTCACAAGGCTGTGCGCAATATTATCAAAAAACTGGGGTGTAAAATACATGAACTCCCGCTAAATCGCAGTTTGACCGAGTGTTGCGGGTATGGTGGCTTAATGTGTTTCGCAAATCGGGATCTGGCCAAAGAGGTCATGCTGCGCCGGATCACAGAAAGTCCTCATGATTACCTTACCTACTGCGCTGTGTGCCAGGACCATTTTCGATCACAGGGCAAGATCACGTGGCATTTGTTGGATCTGATTTTTGGTAATGAAACCATTGAGGCTGATGTCAAGAAAGATGTAGATTACTCACAAATAAGAGATAATCGCGTCTTATTGAAAAATTCTTTGCTTGAGAAACTGTGGAGGGATCCCGTGACCAAGAATCAGGGGTATCAAGACATAAAGCTTTACATTCCCGAAAAAGTTCTGAATTTGATGCGACAAAGAATGATCCTGAATGACGACATAAGGCAGGTAATAGATCATGCGGAAAAGACAGGAACCAAGTTTGTAAATCGGTCAACAGGGAAATTCATGGCTCATTACAGCTCCGAGAATGTTACTTACTGGGTTGAGTATTCACCTAATGAAGATGGTTTTACACTGCATAACGCTTATAGTCACCGCATGGTCATCATAGAGGAATCAAAATCGTGAGCGGTTACGTAAATTCCGAAGAAATTGAACAGTGGACGTGCGCTGTGTGTGGAGTAGACCTTGAAATCGGAAAAGTAGAAATTGGTTACATGGGTAGCCAATATCCGGTAGACCTTCCACGCTGTCCAAAATGCGGGCTGGTATTTATTCCCGAAACGCTGGCCATAGGTAAAATGGCAGAGATCGAGAAGCTCCTGGAAGACAAGTGACAAGATTTGGAGACATACAACCTAATGGGATCTATGAACATCTAGGCGTGACAGAAATTGCCGTCGAGGGTATAAGACCCGGTGGCCTGCAATTAACACAAAGAGCTTTGACTCTATCCTGCCTGCCACCACGATCCAAGGTTATCGACGTTGGCTGCGGAACGGGGATAACGCTCCAACACATACGCCTTTCTCAAGATAATCTGGCGATAGGCTTCGATACGTCTTCCAGTCTTTTGCGATTCGGTAAAAATAGAAACAGAGAGTTGATAGTGGTTCGCGCCTCCGGAGAATACCTTCCTTTACCCAATCAATTTGCGGATGGATTGCTCGCCGAGTGTAGCCTTTCCCTCATGAGCTATTCGGATGAATCGTTAAGTGAATTCGGACGTGTTTTAAAGTTAGGTGGGAAAATCATTTTAACGGATGTTTACTCCAAAAATCCCGACGTCCTAGATTGTCCAAATGGCGTTTTCACAAAATGCTGTTTGAGAGGAGCTATTCCCAAAGAGCAGATCATCCAGAAAATTGAGAATAATGGTTTCAGCATCGACCTTTGGGAAGATCACTCTGATCTGTTGAAGGATTTTGCCGTGCGTTTGATTTTGTCTTATGGTTCCCTGAATCATTTCTGGCTCCAAACCACTCCTAATCCAGTAAACCCTGCACAAATCCAGGAAACCGTGCGGTATCTGAAACCCGGCTATTTTCTGTTAATAGGACAAAAGACGGCGTTAACATCGCATGCAGAGACGTGAGGTCTACTCGAATGGACGAACTGTTGCGTATGCTGGAGTTGGCGGGTCAAGGTTTTCACTGCAGTCAGATCCTTATCATGATGGGACTGGAAGCTCAGGGAAAGCACAACCCGGATCTCGTGCGAGCTATGGAGGGATTAGCAGGCGGAGTGGGATTTTCTGGAGACATTTGTGGCGCTCTGACGGGTGGAGCCTGTCTTTTAGCTCTTTACGCCGGCAGAGGAGAACCTGAAGAAGAGCCGGATCAGAGATTAAACCCAATGATAAATAGCTTGATAGAGTGGTTTTCTGAGGAATATTCCCAGTGCTTCGGTGGTATACATTGTACGGAGATCATTGGAGACAATCCGGCAAATCAACTTTCCAGATGTCCCAAAATTGTTTCTGGAACTTTCGACAAGGTAAAATCGCTTCTAATGGAAAACGGTTTTGATCTTTCCGGAAAAAGATGATGTGTTCTCAGGCCGAGATCAAATTGTCTGAAACGGAGAGTGTTTGCCCGGAATGTCTTGCGAGAATTCCAGCTTCAAGGGTCGCTGTCGGGCGGGATGTGTACATGACAAAAACCTGTCCCGAACATGGTCCGTTCAGCGCTATACTCTGGAGAGGAGACCCGTCCTATATATCATGGACTCGCCCCAAGATCCCCTGTTCTCCATCCAACCCAAATACTAAAAAAAACCAAGGCTGTCCATTTGATTGTGGCCTTTGCCCGGAACATCGACAACAAACTTGCGCCGCCTTGCTAGAAGTGACTCAACGATGCAACTTGAACTGCTCCTATTGTTTTGCTGATTCTCACTGTCAAAACATGCCTGATCCTGACCTTGGTGTCGTTAGAAGCTGGTACGAAACCGTGCTTGCCACAGGGCATCCATGCAATATTCAGATTTCTGGTGGTGAACCGACGCTTCGGGATGACCTGCCTGCCATTATCGCCCTTGGCAGGGAACTTGGGTTTGAGTTCATTCAATTGAATACCAATGGATTGCGCCTGGCGCAAGACCCGTCTTTCGCCAAATGTCTTAAAGATGCGGGGTTATCATCGGTGTTCTTGCAGTTTGATGGAATAAGCGATGATGTATACAGAAACCTGAGGGGGAAAGCGCTTCTAAAAACCAAGTTGGAAGCTATTCGGATCTGCGACGTTCTCGAGTTGGGTGTTATTCTTGTTCCGACTCTGGTTCCTCGAGCAAATGTGCGCCAAATCGGTAGCATAATTCGATTCGCTATCGATAATGTCAATGTGATTCGCGGTGTACATTTTCAGCCTGTCAGCTATTTTGGAAGGTATCCAAAGACTCCTGCCGAGGAGGATCGATTAACCTTGCCGGAAGTTATCAAAAACATCGAAACTCAAACTGATGGACTCATCAAGTCAGAGAGTTTCCGCCCTCCGGGATGCGAGAACGCCCTATGCTCTTTTCACGGGAACTTTGTTGTATTGCCTGAGGGTAGAGTGAAAGCATTGACAAGCCACAAATTCAGGAATTGTTTGTGTGAATCGGAAAGAGCTGAGGAAGGAGCTGCAAAAGCAAGAGATTTTGTTTCTGGGCGATGGCGTTATCCTACACAGGATCATTCCAGTAAAGAACAAAATCCTTTTTCGTTTGGCGAGTGGGATATTTTACTTGAGCGCACTCGGACGCACGGCCTTTGTATCTCCGGCATGGCATTTCAGGACGCATGGAATCTGGATCTAGAAAGGCTTAAGGATTGCTGCATTCACGTAGTAACTACTGACGGCAAACTGGTTCCGTTTTGCGCCTACAACCTGACAGGATCTAGAGGCCATTCGATTTACAGATGAAGGTCATAAAGATATATGGATAAAACGCCACTCGAACAATGGATCGCCTCCAAAGTTTCGAGATGTTCCGACGCTCAAAACCTCTCCAGAAAAGAACTCGAACATTACCAGTTAAACAGACTGCGAGACATTATTGGTTATGTCCAGGACAGAAGCCCGTTTTATCGGAAACATCTAGCTCAATTTTCGCCAGCCCGGTTACAACATCTGGAATATTTTCAGAATCTTCCATTTACAACAGTCGAAGATTTGCGCACAAAAGGGCCGGAATTCCTGTGTGTCTCCCAAAACGAAATTAAACGGGTTGTTACATTACCGGATTCAGATCCTACGACTGAGCCGAGAAGGGTATATTTTACCGCAGATGAAATCGACCTGACACTTGATTTCTTTCATCACGGCATGATGTCCATTGTGCAGCCTGGACAGAAGGTCTTGATTCTAATGCCGGGAGAGAGACCCGACTCTGTAGGCGACCTTCTGGCCAGGGCATTGAGCAGAATGGATGTTCAGGGAACTGTTCATGGGCTGGTTCAGGACCCCGGTTTTACCATTCAGGAGATTCTGCGAATAAGGCCAGACGCTCTGGTGGCTATCCCTGTCCAGGCGCTTTCCATTGTCCGCCACGAAGATTCGTCGTTGATACCCAAAGGTCTGATAAAGAATGTCCTGCTAAGTTCGGATTACGTTTCACCTGCGATTGTGGCGGAATTGGGTCGTGTATTGAAATGCGGGGTATTCAATCATTACGGGACGACTGAAATGGGATTTGGCGGAGGTGTAGAGTGTTCGGCTTTGCAGGGGTATCATTTAAGAGAAGCTGATTTGTTCATTGAGATTGTCGATCCAGTTTCAGGTCTCCCTCAACCAGATGGTATATGTGGTGAAGTTGTTTTTTCGACATTGACGAGAAGAGGCATGCCCTTGTTACGTTATCGCACGGGTGATTTGTCCAGATTTTTGACCGATCCCTGTCCTTGCGGAACGGTTCTGCGCAGGTTGGACACCATCAGGGGACGACTGACTGATTTCGTGCGCCTGGGACAATCTCACTGGCTGAGCATATCAGATTTGGATGACATCCTTTTTTCAGTTCCGGGAGTATTGAACTTCAGCGCTGTCTTAACCAATGATCATGAAAAGGACATCTTGGAAATAAAGATTAAAACGGGAAACCCAGAAGAACGAAGTATACTTGAAACGGTTTTTTCTGTTTTGACCCATGCGCATGTACTCTCGGAAGCGATTACGGATGGGTCCCTTTCGCTTAAATCGGTGACCTTTGACAAAGAAAGCCTGGTTAATCCCAGCGCAGTCAAAAGAGCCATTCAAGACAAGAGAAAGACTGCTCGACTTCGGTGATTTCTAAATTGAACCAAGAACGATTCACGGCCTTAGTGCTTGCTGCAGGCTATTCATCCCGTATGGTGGATTTCAAGCCTCTCCTGAAATTTGGAGCGGAAACTGTTCTCGAGCTGGTAATTTCTCTTCTTTCGGGGACTGGGATTTCGGATATTCGTGTTGTTATCGGGTATCGCGCTCATGATATTGAGCCAATACTCGAACGGCGGAACATCAAGTGGATCACGAATGAAAAATACAGGATGGCATGATGTCGTCCGTTAAAGCAGGTATTGAGACTATTGACTCCTCCCGGGACGCATTTTTCGTCATACCTGTAGACATTCCTTTAATTAGAAGGCCCACCATTCTGGAGATGATTCGCGCTTTCCAGGAATCCGGAAAATTGATTTGCTATCCTAGTTTTCTCGGCAAAAGAGGTCACCCACCGCTGATCTCGACCCGATATCGTGAGGAAATATTGCAATGGGAAGCCCCTGGTGGGCTCGGGGGTTTTCTCAAACAAAAGCACGCCGACGCAATAGATGTCAATGTTACGGACGAGCGCATTCTCCTCGATATGGATACACAGGAGGATTATCGATATCTGCTCAAGAGGTATGAAGAACGTGACTTTCCTTCTCCCAAAGAATGCATGGCCATTCTAAACAGCAATTTAACCGCAAAAGACAAAGGATTGGTAGATCACTCATGTATGGTGGCTGAAATAGCCCGATGCCTGGGACAGGCTCTAAACCAGATCGGGCACAAGTTGAACTTGGGTCTGATTTTAGCAGCGGCCCTCCTGCACGATGTCGCTAGATGCCTCCCAGACCATGCGAAGGTCGCGGGTCAGATGCTTCGAGACCTGGATTACCCGGATGTTGCGGAAATCGTCGAAAATCACATGAACTGTTCTGAATATGAATGGCTCTCCCATTACTGAGAGAGATGTTGTTAGCCTGTCCGACAAACTGGTCTTGGGGGGTCGTCTGGTGTCATTGGAAACACGCTTCGAGAAACAACTAGAGTGTTCCCAAGGCAACCAGGAACTCCTTGAATTGGTTCAACATAGGCTAGCCGACGCCAAGAAACTCAGAGATCGGTTAGAGCAGGAATTGGGTCAGCAGATCGCCATTTTGCTTCCAGAAATGATGAAGAAAAACCAGCATGAACAAATCTCAAATATACTTGCTCAGACATGGAGAAGTTGACCGACACTATGCAGGACGATATGTAGGCCAGGTCGATGCGCCACTAAGTGACAAGGGCGTTGAGCAAGCCAGGTATTGGCGACATCAGTTAGATGTTTCTTCTTTCAGCTTAATTTACTGCAGCGACCTGACAAGAAGCCGCAAGACAGCAGAGATAATTGCAGGAAACAGCCTCCACTCAGTTAAAATTATCCCGAGTTTGAGAGAAATAAGTTTGGGAGAGTGGGATGGGGTCCTGATAGATGAAATCAGGGCCAGATTCCCAATTCAATGGCAAGAAAGAGGGAATGACATGGAAGGTTTTCGCCCTCCCGGCGGCGAGAGTTTTGCTGATCTTGCAATCAGAGTAATCCCCACTTTTAGAACCATACTCGATCAGGTCGAACAAAGTCCGGCCCTAATTGTTGGACATGCGGGAGTAAACAGGGTTATTCTTTGTCATGTTCTGGGAATGTCTCTGTCAAATATAACTCGAATTTCTCAGGATTATGGGAATTTGAACATAATTGATCTTGATCGTGGGTTCATGAAATTGAAGCTCATGAACTTCGGACCAATATAGAAATGTTAGAGAGGAGGCTTATGAGAGTCACCGAATTTGCTACCCCAATCGATAAGCGTTATTTCGAAGATTATGTGCAGGGTTCTGTCCATGAATTCGGCTCCATCGCGGTTGAAGAAGCTGAAATGATTTCTTTTGCGAGCCGCTTCGATCCTCAGCCGTTCCACACGGATCCTGAAGCGGGCAAACGGTCCATCTACGGAGGCTTGATAGCGAGCGGATGGCATTCGGCCAGCCTAATGATGAGACTATTCGTTGATCACTATCTATCACATGTCGCAAGTCTCGGATCACCTGGCGTCGATGAACTGAAATGGCTGAAACCTGTCCGTCCGGGAGATACTTTAGCGCTGCGTATTACTGTCTCAGAGACCAAACGATCTCGTTCAAAACCGGATCGTGGAATTGTATATTCTTATGTCGAGGCGTTGAACCAAAAAGAAGAAATTGTAATGACGATGAAGGCTCTTAATTTTATCGCTTGTAGAGATTTGAGCTAGATTGCCTGATTCTCAGGAAACGCTTTGCTCAGCGCTATCAAAACCCCAGGTTTGTATTTTAGACTCTATCTGGCGTATAAAATTCAAGACCAATTCTTTCGGAGGTTTCAATGCGTATAGCGATTTTCGGAGTTGGGGGCGTTGGCGGATATTTTGGTTGGCGTTTGGCAAAATCAGGCGAGGATGTGATATTTCTCGCGCGAGGCGAGAGTTTAAAGGCTCTGGTCGCTAACGGTTTGAAAATGGATACTCCGGATGGCGCTTCTTTGACTCAGCCTGTAAACGTAAGTGGAGATCCCAAGGAGGTGGGACCGGTAGACGTCATTATAGTCGGGGTCAAGGCGTGGCAGGTCCCAGAAGCTGCGGAGGCTATAAAGCCTATGGTAGGGCCTGAAACATTCGCCGTTCCACTGCAAAATGGATTGGAAGCCCCGACCCACTTGTCAAAAGCGATTGGTTCCGAGCATGTTTTTGGGGGCTTGTGCCGAATTGTCGCGCTTAAAGCTGGGCCCGGGCACATCAGGCATGTGGCGCTGGAACCTTACATAGCTTTTGGTGAACTCAATAATCAACCTAGCGAACGAGGCCGACTTCTGCAGGAGGCTTTCACGAAAGCCGGCGTCACTTGCGAGATCCCAGCAAATATTCATGTCGCGATGTGGGAAAAATTTCTCTTCATAGCGTCTTTCAGCGGGGTAGCGGCTGTTACGAGAGCCCCTGCGGGTGTGATAAGAAGCGTTCCGGAAACTCGAAAAATACTCGAAGAAGCCGCCAGTGAGATCATTAAAGTCGCACACGCAAGGAAGATTCCTTTAAGGGATGATCTGATTGAATCCACTATGGGCTTTATTGACAACCTCGGATTTGAGTCAACGGCTTCAATGCAAAGGGACATCATGAATGGACTGCCATCGGAACTCTCAGAGCAACTTGGAGCGGTATGTTCGTCTCGGACAAGAAGTGGGAGTTGAAACGCCGATAATTTCGTGTATGTATTCTAGCTTACTACCTCAGGAACTCCGAGCCAGAGGCAAGATGGAATTCTAAAATGCGGCTGCTGTTCGTAGCGATGACTTTGTTTGAGACATCCATCCTAGTTGTGGCTTTCCACCCAAGGAGTGACCATGAATGAACCGATAAAAACTACTGTGCTGGGCGAAATCGCCACCGTAATTATTGATCGGCCTCACGTTTTCAACGCATTCGATTTGGATACCATTTCCATTCTGGCGTCTGATCTTATCAACCTTGCGGCGAACGAATCAGTAAAAGGAGTTGTCATTTCAGGAGGTGGCAAAGTCTTTTGCGCAGGCGGTGACCTAAAATGGGTTAGAAGTTGGCCTCAAGGTCCAGCCGCTGCTCTTCACAATCTTGCGGCCCATTATCATCAGGCGATCCTGGAAATCAGAAGAATGAAGAAGCCTGTAATTGCCGCTATAAACGGACCGGCGGCAGGTGGAGGATTTTCCCTTGCTCTTGCTTGTGATTTTAGGGTCATGGAACGTTCGGCTGCGTTTAGACAGGCCTATACTTCTTCAGGTCTATCTATTGACGGGGCTGGGACATTTAATTTGCCCAGGCTTGGTCGGTTTGGCCAAGGCGTTGGAAATTGCGGCGTTTGACCGGCCGATTCCATCGGAAAAGGCTCTCGAATGGGGACTCGTGACAAAAGTAGTCGAGGATGGTCTGGCGCTGGAGGAATCCACGAAGATGGCGCACGAATTGGCTCAGAAGTCTCTTCATTCCTTTGGACTGTCTAAACGACTTCTTACTGACTCATTCAACCATTCCTTAGAAGAGCACTTGGAATACGAGAGAGAGTTCCTGAGCCTGGCCGGAGACCATCGCGATGGGCGAGAAGGAGTCAGCGCATTTGTAGAGAAAAGAATACCGGTTTTCAACCAAATATGCCTTATCCGTGCCGATTGAAGGTATAGACTTATCGAGCGGTGGAATTGCGCCGCCCTGCCATGAAATGACAGGGAAACACCTTTTGGTGATGTTGCTTCTTCAAACTAAATTTTCGTCCGCATTTTCGGTTGGGGGATTTGAAAAAGTTGAGTCCGTACGGTCATGAAGAAACGTAGCTTTTTGAACCATTCGATTCAATTAGGGCCGTTACCTGTTTGATCAACAAATCTTCTATCAGCCCGAATCTCTGAAGCTTTTGGAGCCCCTTTGGCGAACCAACCCGTGCTTTGAACGTCTCGATGATCAAATTCAGGAACAAAAGGTTTGATATCCAGTAGCGGGGTTTGATCTAATATATCAACATCTTCGAATTTCGAGGTTGTTTCCTTGAATCCCCGTGAGCTTTACCACAGAAAAGCCTATTCCGTTTGGACGTCTTGGCACTCTCGTGGCGAATACTCCTTTAAGAGTAGGGTCCAAAAAGGGGATCACATGTAATGAATAGCCTTTGTTGAGATGAAAGTAATATATGAGAATGATGTGTGAAAAACCTTCAAGATCTTTGAGTCCCGGCGCTAACTCGGGATCAAGTTCGACCGTTCCCTTGACACCAATGGCCGCGACTGATTGAACCGGCATTCCTTCCACATCAGAAAACGGGGACCGAATCACTCCTATTGGTTTAAAAGCTATTTCTTCCATTGTTGGTGTTTGAAATTCCACTCTAACCGGTTACCGGGTAACAGGTTCCCACTGGCGCAAAGGGATCCTTACGACCCAGTGGGAGCGCCATGTTCAGAAAATTTGTCAAGGAAGCTACGAGCCACTAAATAGCCACTTATTCTTTGGCTAACATAACACTAGTGGCTTTGATTAGGACGCTGATTTCGTCCCCAACCTTGATTCCCAGGTTTTTGATGGCATCCATCGTAACCACTGAAGTGATTGCGTTTCCACCGCCGACATCCACCTTCACCGTCGCCACAGCCATGCCTTCAGTTACGGCCGTCACTTTTCCTTTTAACACATTTCTAATGCTTAGTTTCATAGGGCCTCCTCTGAGATTTATTTACAAGCTTACTTACATCTATTATATCACCAGACGACAAAGGGCAAACACCCAAAGTCATCTCGCCCAGAGAATAACCGATGTGACACAAGCTACAAATATCAAAAATAATACGAGTTCCCATGTTCTTTCAGTCATAGGCCAAATATATGCTCAAATTATGATTATTCATATATTGAATAGTTATACCATGAGCCCAGCAATCATTGCAATATAATGTTTCGGTCCCTTTGGGTGGGGACGCCCTTTCATCTCTCTAATAGTTTGGAGAAACGGGTTCCTGTTTTTTCTCGAGGAGGGGACGAACATCATCGGCAAGAATCGTAACCAGGTCGGAATGTTTGGGGCTTGAAATGGTTTCTGCAATTCGGACTGACTGGTTCTTGACTATGCTTTCGAACAGATTACGAACCAGGCGTCCATTTCCAAAGCTTTCATCACGATCTCGATATTCATTGTTGAGAATATATTCAATCAGCTCCAGCGCAGTTGGCTGTATGTCATAATTGCCTTCTGTGCAAAACAATTCAAATATTTCTAGAAGTTCCTTGGGAGAATAATCCGGAAAATAAATATTGGCGGCAAATCGGCTTTTTAAGCCTTCGTTTGATTGGAGGAATTCCGCCATAGGTTTGTCATATCCCGCCACAATGACGACGAAATCATCACGGTGGTCCTCCATCCGTTTGAGCAGAATACTGATCGCATCATTACCGTAATCCTGCTGAGTGTCTTTGCCCTTGTACAAAGAGTAGGCTTCATCTATGAACAGGATTCCACCTAATGCTTCAACGATTTTTTGATCTGTTTTCAGCTCAGTCTGCCCAACATACCCGGCTACGAGACCTGACCTGTCGGTTTCCACCAGATGGCCTTTACTCAACAAGCCTAAGGCCTTGAGCATCTTGCCGTAGATTCGAGCGACTATTGTTTTACCCGTTCCGGGATTGCCGAAGAATACGCAGTGCAAAGAGAAAGAATCGGATTTCAACCCTTGTGAATGTCGCATTTTTTGGACGCGAACCAATTTGATAAGCTGATCGATTTCATCTTTGACTCGCTGTAGACCGACGAGTTTATTCAATTCAGCGAACAGGTCGTCTAAAGATTCACTCGAGCCTTTAGGCTGTTTTTTGCTTCTTGCTGTTTTTGGGGCAGAGGTAGTCGGCTTCCTTTTCCTCTGCTTGAGTTGATTTTCAATCTCTCTGAGATAAGTTTCAGATTGAGTGTCACCCTGTTGAGCGGCGAGCTTGAACCACTTGGCCGCTTCCTTGTAATCCTGACGAACCCCCCAACCATAATAATGCACGAGCCCCAGACTGCGCTGTCCCTCCGGTATCCCGTGATCAGCCGCTTTATCAAACCATCTCTTCGCTTCTCCGTAGTCCTGGCTTACTCCCTGCCCATGGGCGTACATGGAACCAAGCCTGGTCTGAGCCTCAGGATGGCCTCTGTCTGCCGCCCGCCGATAGCACTTTAGCGCTTCAACATAGTCCTGAGCTACCCCAAATCCGTTTTCGTACATCAATCCGAGGTTAAACTGAGCTGGTGAGTAACCCTGGTCAGCAGCTAGCCGATGCCACTTGACAGCTTCTCTGTAGTCCTTTGGGCCTCCATAACCATTCTCGTACATGACCCCCAAATTACATTGAGCCGCTGGATATCCTTGATTCGCAGCCAAGCGGTACCATTTTACGGCCTCATCGTAGTCTCTCGGGACCCCAAAACCATTTTTGTACATGAGTCCAAGACTGTTCTGGGCATCCGCCAACCCTTGGTCGGCAGCCTTTCGATAATATCTAAGCGCCTCTCTAAAGTCCTGAGATACCCCGAAACCGTTCTCATACATCACGCCTAAATTGAATTGAGCTACCGAGTAGCCTTGTTCGGCGGCCTTACGATACCATTTCAGAGCCTCATTGTAGTTCTTGGACACTCCAAAACCATTTTTGTACATTAGCCCGAGGTTGTTCTGAGCGTCCGCTATTCCTTGGTCTGCGGCTTTTCGATACCATTTTAGAGCCTCTATATAGTCTTGAGGCAATCCGAGTCCATTTTCGTACATTACTCCAAGGTTGAACTGAGCCACTGAATAGCCTTGCTCCGCTGCCTTACGGTACCATCTAAGAGCCTCTTTGTAGTTCTGGGGAACACCATAACCATTTTCGTACATAAGCCCAAGATTGTTTTGAGCTACCGAATATCCCTGCTCCGCTGCCAGCCGATACCATTTTAGAGCCTCATTGTAGTCCTGGGGAACGCCATAACCGTGTTTATACATCAACCCGAGATTGTTTTGGGCATCCGCCAAACCCTGGTCGGCAGCCCTTCGATACCACCTCATGGCTTCATTGTAATCCTGGGGCGTCCCCTGTCCATACTGGCACATTACTCCGAGGTTAAACTGGGCCAATGAATACCCTTGCTCTGCAGCCGACCTGTACCATTTGACCGCTTCTTTACGATCGCGTGGGGCCCCAAAGCCGTTATCGTACATGAAACCGAGGTTGCTCTGAGCTATCGCGTAGCCCTGCTCCGCAGATAGTCGATACCACTTCACGGCTTCCTCAAAGTCCTTGGTCACGCCAAATCCATTTTCATACATATAACCAAGGTTTCTTTGGGCCATGGCGTAACCCTGCTCCGCAGATAGTCGATACCACTTTACGGCTTCCTCAAAATCCTTCGCAGCGCCCAAGCCATTCTTGTACATTAATCCGAGGCTGTTTTGGGCTTCCGCCAATCCCTGATCAGACGCCAAGCGATACCATTTCATAGCTTCATCGTGATCCTGGGTTACTCCCAAACCGTTTTCATACATATAACCCAGATTCCTTTGGGCGACCGGATATCCCTGATCAGCAGCCAACCGAAACCACTTTACCGCTTCATCAAAATCCCTGGCCACGCCGAATCCGCTCTTGTACATTATTCCAAGACCGCCCTGAGCCTCGGCTAATCCGTGTTTGGCGGCCAGCCGATACCACTTCAACGCCTCGCCGTAGTCCTGGGTCACGCCCTGACCATTTTCATACATTGCTCCGAGATTGAGCTGCGCTTCCGCCAGATCTTCTTCGACAGCAAGCAGGAACCATTTCACAGCTTCATCGTAATCTCGCGGGACTCCAAAGCCATTCTTGTACATCAACCCGAGGCTGTTTTGGGCTTCCGCCAATCCCTGGTCAGACGCCAGACGATACCATTTCAAGGCTTCAGTGTAGTCCTGGGTAACTCCCTGACCGTTCTCATACATTACCCCCAGATTGAACTGCGCCACCGGATAACCTTGAGCCGCGGCCAATCTATACCATTTCACGGCTTCAGCGTGATCTTGAGACGTCCCCAGACCTTTCTCGCACATTACCCCCATGTTGCTCTGGGCTACGGAGTATCCCTGGTCCGCTGCCAAACGATACCACTTCACAGCCTCGTCAAAGTCCTGGGCTACCCCAAGGCCGTTTTTGTATAAAAGCCCCAGATTATTCTGGGCCTCGGGCAATCCTTGATCCGCCGCCCGTCGATACCACTTTAGAGCTTCAGTGTAATCCTGAGGAACGCCATGGCCATTTTCACACATTACACCGATATTAAATTGGGCCACGGAGATACCCTTGATTGGCGGCCAGCCTGTACCACTTCACAGCCTCATGATGATCCTGTACAACTCCGAAACCGTTATCGTACATGAAACCGAGGTTGCTCTGGGCTATCACATATCCCTGATCTGCGGCCAGACGATACCACTTTATAGCTTCATCAAAATCTTCGGACACGCCCAGCCCATTTTCATACATGAAACCAAGGTTGTTTTGAGCTATTGCGTAACCGTCTTCAGCAGCAAGACGATACCACTTTACAGCTTCATTGAAATCCTGAGGAACCCCGAGACCGCTCTTGTACATTAGCCCAAGGTTGTTTTGGGCCTCGGCCAGGCCCTGGTTGGCGGCTTTCCGGTACCAGCGTATGGCTTCATCATGGTCCAGAGTGACGCCTAATCCATTTTTGTACATTAACCCAAGGTTATTCTGCGCTTCCGCCAGTCCCTGTTCAGATGCCTTCCGATACCAGTCGACAGCCTTTCTAAAATCCTGAGGCGTCCCCAAGCCGTTTTCACACATAACTCCGAGGTTGTTTTGCGCTACGGCGTATCCTTGATCAGCGGCCAAACGATACCATTTTACGGCTTCATCGAAGTCTTCCTGAGTCCCCAAACCGTTTTCACACATGAAACCAAGATTGTTTTGCGCCACAGCGTATCCCTGAGCAGCCGCCAAACGATACCATTTCACGGCCTCATCAAAATCCTGTGACGCTCCTAATCCATTCTTGTACATTAGCCCCAAATTGCTTTGGGCTTCCGCCAACCCTTGTTCAGCAGCTTTACGGTACCATCTCACAGCCTCATCATAGTCCTGAGGGGTTCCCAAGCCGTTTTCATACATAATACCCAAATTAAATTGCGCTACCCAATAACCTTGCTCAGCGGCCTTGCGATACCATTTCAAAGCCTCGTAATAGTCTTGAGGCACACCCAGGCCATTTTGGTACATAAATCCCAGGTTGCTTTCCGCTACTGAATAACCTTGCTCCGCAGCCAGCCGGTACCATTTCACAGCCTCTTTAGTGGTCATGAGGAACGCCCAGCCCGTTTTTGTACATTAGTCCCAGATTGTTTTGAGCGTCGGCCAACCCTTGATCGGCAGCCTTGCGGTACCATTTCACAGCTTCATTATAATTTTGGGGGGCTCCTAATCCATTCTCATACATACCACCAAGATTGAACTGCGCTACTGAGTACCCCTGTTCAGCGGCCAGGCGATACCATTTCACAGCCTCTTTAGGGTCATGTGGCGCTCCAAAACCATTGTCATACATGAACCCAAGGTTGCTCTGAGCTACTGAATAACCCTGCTCAGCAGCCTTGCGATACCACTTCACAGCTTCCCTGTAATCCTTATGTACTCCGATCCCCCGCTTATACATCAGTCCAAGATTGTTTTGAGCGTCGGCGAGCCCCTGTTCAGCAGCCAGGCGATACCATTTTACGGCCTCATTATAATCTTGGGGCGCTCCAAAACCATTTTCATACATTTTGCCCAAATTGAATTGCGCTACCGAATATCCCTGCTCAGCAGCCAGACGATACCACTTCGCCGCTTCTCGAAGATCCTGAGGCGCTCCAAAACCATTTTCATACATAAAACCTAGATTGAACTGGGCTAGAGCGTCGTTTTTCGACTCCGCCATTCTTCTAATTCGGTATATCTCCGCTTTCTGCATCTCAGAATCGGTCTCCCAGACCTAAAATAACCAAGACCAAACAATTATCTAATGCGCCAAGACTATAAGCTAATGAATTCATGACCTTATCGCATGATAAAATTGGCCGGTTCAGCTTCCTGGATTGACTGCCCCGACCCCGTAGCCCATTTTTTTGCAGTTTGTAAACTAATTCAACGCATCCCATTAGGTCAAGCAATAATATGCAATATTTACTCGAATAAAGATCATTTTATTGATGTTAATTATTAGTTTTTCAGGTAAGCGCCAGAGCGAATTTTCAGCAGTGGTCTCAATGGCTTCAAGGCGCCCAGACGTGGAAACAGTGCTCTGAAAAGAGACCCTTGCGTCCGATCGTTATAGACGCAAAGATATAGTCTCTGAAGCCTTCCAAACAATTCTTGGGTTACTTGACTTTTCACGCTCCGACATAATTATAATACCATAATTTCACACGCCGATAACCCGGACGGGAATCGTTAATGTTTCTGGGAATGAAACGAGAGGGAACTAGGATGATAGCACGATCCGCATGGGCGTTCGTTGCGCTAGTTGCAACGGTCGCCATAGCTATTCTGCATCCAGACTTGGGCCCTTGCGCTGAGCCACCCACGAAATCACCACAAGTGACGCCTGTTGGTTCCTACACTGGCTCGGTAAGTTGCCGGAAATGTCACGAAAAATTCTACCAACTGTGGGCTCCCTCTCATCACGGGTTGGCAATGCAGCCGTATACCGCTGAATTGGCCCTTAAAAAGCTCTCCCCCCAGACCGCAGAAATTGTTATCGGAGACTCGAAGTACCATGCGGATATCGCTGGCGAGAATGGGTGGGTCGTCGAACAGGGACCTGAAGGAGAAAGGAAATATCGGATCGATTACGCGATGGGTGGCAAGAATGTGTACTACTTTCTTACAGCCATGGATCGTGGGCGGCTCCAGACTCTGCCCGTAGCCTACGACGTTAACACAAAAGAATGGTTTGACATGGCAGCCAGTGGAGTACGACACTTTCCGGGACAGACGGATGAACCGATACACTGGAAAGACTGGCAGTACACCTTCAATACAGCTTGTTACGGGTGTCATGTGAGCCAGGTCTCTACAAACTATGATCTCAAAACTGACACGTACCATTCGGTCTGGAAAGAGCCGGGCATAAACTGCGAAACCTGCCACGGCCCTGCTGAGGAGCACGTAAGGGTCTGCGAGAACGCTCCAAAGGGGGTGGTACCCAAAGACCTGAAAATCAAACGGGGTGGCAGGGATTTTACCCATGAACAGAACAACGCAACCTGCGCAAGTTGTCATGCCAAAGCGGTCGTGATCACGGATACATTTCAACCCGGAGATAAGTTCTTCGACCATTATGGTCTGGTCACTCTCGAAAATCCTGACTATTACCCCGATGGCCGTGACCTCGGAGAGAATTACACTTACACATCGTGGCTCATGAGCCCCTGTGTCAAATCTGGCAAAATCGATTGCCTCCATTGCCACACATCGAGTGGTCGGTACAAATTCAAGTCCGAGGACAAGGCCAATGAGGCCTGCATGCCCTGCCATAAAGACAAGGTCGACAATCCCACCGAACACACCCGCCACAAGGCCGGCAGTCCTGGAAATAAATGCATTTCCTGCCACATGCCCACTACGGAATTCGCCCGGATGCGCAGGAGCGACCACTCGATGCTGGCGCCAACGCCCGCAGCCACCATAGCATTCAATTCCCCCAACGCCTGCAACGGTTGCCACAAGGACAAAACCCCTCAGTGGGCTGACGAGTGGGTCCGCAAGTGGCGCCAAAGAGATTATCAGGCTTCAACGCTTTCCAGAGCATCGCTGATAGCAGCCGCCAGAACACGGAATTGGACCAGGTTGCCCGAGATGCTCGACTACGTGGTTAGCAAAGACAGGGATGAAATCTTTGCCACGGCGCTTATACGACTGGTCCAGACTTCCGGGGACCCGCAGGTGGTTCCGGCATTGCTCAAGGCGATTAGAGACCCTTCGCCGCTCGTACGCTCTGCAGCCGCCACCGCTCTACAAAACGCCCCAACTCAGGAGGCTGTTCTGGCGCTCGTGGAGGCTACTGGAGATGACTACCGCCTTGTTCGCATTCGAGCCGCCGCCGCTCTGGCCGCTTATCAGAATCTCCCGCTGACGGAAGCGGACAAGAAAAAAGTCGAAGCCGCAAATAAGGAATACATGGAATCAATCCTGTCACGTCCCGACCAGTGGGAATCCCATTACAATCTGGGCAACTATTACCTGGATCGCCGTGATTTCAAGCAGGCGATTGATTCATATGAGAAGGCGCTCCAGATGGAGCCACGCGGAGTGCTAGCAATGGTCAACGAAGCAATGGCGTACGCCCGAATGGGAGAAAACAAAAAAGCCGAGGAGGCGTTGGCTAAGGCGCTCAAAGTAGCCCCGGACAACGCCGCCGCGAACTTCAATATGGGACTGATCAAGGCCGAGGAAAACGACATAGTCACGGCTGAGAAACACCTTCGAGCGGCCCTCAAAACAGACCCTCAGATGGCTCAGGCGGCGTATAACCTGTGCGTAATCCTCTCGAAGGACCGCGTCAATGAGGCCGTGGATTTCTGCAAAAAGGCTGCGGAGATCCGACCGGACATGCCCAGGTATGCCTTTACACTGGCTTTTTATCAGCAGCAAACGGGAGATCTCGATGGCGCTGCAAGCGTACTGGATGGCCTTATTACGAAATATCCGGCCTATGCCGACGCCTATGCGCTCCTAGGCGCCATCTATGAAAAACAGGGCAAGAAGGAGCAAGCAGAGGGAGTGTACAATAAGGGACTGGCTGTCGCAGGTATGCCGGACCAGTACAAGGTTCGTATGAAAGCTCGCCTAAACGCCCTGAAGGGTAGCCCTCCAGGAGCGCAACAGAAGTGAGCCTTTTAGAAACCTGATGAAGGTGAATTCGAGAAGAAGGGGGTAAGGTAAAAAGCGAAAAACCAAGGATATGGACGGATGCAAATGGATTTTATGAAAGGTATTTCACTTATTGTTCTCAGGTTAGCTTCATGAAAGGAGACAGCAGAATGAAACGAAAACAACGAACGTCTGTAATAGCCCTTGCTTTGCTGTTTTTCGTTTTAGCGTTGGTGGCCGGCCCATCATTTGCTGACGACAAAAAACCTAACATTATGTTTATCATGGGCGACGACATCGGGTGGATGCAGCCGAGCATCTACCACCGGGGTGTGATGGTAGGTGAGACCCCGAATATCGACCGGATCGGGAATGAGGGCGCGATCTTCATGGACTATGTCGCCATGCAGAGCTGTACCTCTGGGCGGAACGCATTCTTCACCGGCATGTATCCGCTCCGCACTGGTATGATCCCGCCGCAGCTTCCGGGCAGTCCATCCTGGCTGCGACAGGGAACTCCTGCGATAGCCAAGTTCTTGTTAGATCTAGGCTATACCACCGGGGAGTTCGGCAAGAACCACCTGGGCGACCACACCGAGGCTCTTCCCACCGCTCACGGCTTCCAGGAGTTCTGGGGTTACCTTTACCACCTGGACGCGATGCAGCAAGTGAGCTTCCCAGACATCAACAAGAGCCCGACCGAACAGGGCATCTGCCGACCGTGCAAGAACACGCCCATACCTGGACTAGCGGAAGTGCCGGGCGCAATTGACCCAAAAACCGGCGTATGCCTGACACCGCCACGCCCGTGTCTCTGGTGCAAATCCACTGATGGAACGATGAAGAACCAGACCTGCAAGGACGAGGGCCCGCTGACTCTGGAGCGGTCAAAGACGGTGGACGAGGAGATCTCAGCCAAGGTGATCGACTTCCTCGACCGTAATGACCCCAAGAAGACCGGTAAACCTTTCTTCGTATGGTACAACCCCGCACGCATGCATGTGACGACCATGCTGTCAGACAAGTATATGGCTATGGTTGGTGAGCCTGGCGGTAAGGATTGGGGCGTCAACGAAGCCGGCATGAAGCAGATGGACGACAACATCGGCTATGTTCTTAAAAAGCTGGAAGACATGGGTCAGCTCGACAACACTATTGTCGTCTTTACCACCGACAATGGCGCAGAGGCGATCTGATTTCCAGACGGTGGTGTTACCCCATTCAAGGGCCAGAAAGGTGAAGCCTGGGAAGGTGGCTACCGCGCTCCCTGTGTCATTCGGTGGCCGGGGCACATCAAGCCGGGCACGGTCAAGAACCAATTGTTCGCGGCCCTGGACTGGCTGCCGACGCTTGTCGAAATCGCAGGTGGGCCCAAGGGAGATGGGCTGAAAAAGGAAATCGAGGCCGGAAAGTACCCCGGCATCGTTAAGACCACGCTCGACGGTGTGAATCAACGTGACTATCTCGAAGGCAAGTCGGAAAAGTCGGCGCGTGACTTTTTCTTCTACTTCTCGGGCTCGACGCCGTCCGCTGTGCGGTACAAGAATTGGAAGATGTACTATTCCATGTCACAACCTGGCGCTGAGGGATGGGTAATGCCACTCACCATTCCATTTTACCCTGGTTCAAAACATCAAGCGTGACCCCTTCGAGCAGGCCGTCGGCGTTTCTCAGAAAACCGTCATGGGCATCGGAGGCGCTCTTGCCGCTCCGGCCACGGCCTATCTATATGACTGGAACATGCTACCGATCGGACTGCAACTGTGGGAAAAGCACCTCATGACTTACAAGGAGTTCCCGCCGCTGCAAGCGCCGGAGACCTACAACCTGGATGGTATACTAAAGCAAATGCAGCAGAGTAGCCACCCAAGTGATTAGCTGTATGAGACGAGTGTGATATTACAAAGCGGGCGGCTCAAAAGGGTCGCCCCTTGTGATTTATTAAGGAGAAACCACCCATGAGAAAACCCATGCGCCCATTTTTGATTGTTGCCCACATCTTCGCGCTGGGGGCCCTGATCGCTTTGGGCGCTCCTGCGGATGCCCAAACTGATCCTCTCCCTTCCTGGAACGACGGACCAGCCAAACAGGCGATCATCCAGTTCGTGCAGGACACTACCGACCAGGCCAGCCCGAATTTCGTGCCGCCGGAGGCGCGCATTGCTACCTTCGATCAGGACGGAACGTTGTGGGTGGAGCATCCCATGTACACGCAGGTAATGTGCTGCCTGGATAGGGTCCCTGCGGTTGTGAAGGCAAAGCCGGAACTGAAGAATATGGAGCCCTTTAAGACCGTGCTGTCGGGTAATCGCGAGGCGATGGCGAAGCTTTCGATGAAGGATCTGGAGAAGATCCTCGCTGCCACGCTCACCGGCATGACAGTAGACAAGTTTAAAGCTGAAGTGAAGAAATGGATCGAAACGGCCAAGGATTCACGCTGGAAGAGGCCTTACACTGAGCTTGTTTACCAGCCGATGCTGGAGGTTCTAATCTACCTTCGCTCCAACGGCTACAAGACCTACATCGTGACTGGCGGCGGGCAGGATTTTGTGCGCGTCTACTCCGAGCAGGTTTACGGCATTCCGCCCGAGCAGGTGGTGGGTACCGCAGGTGGCACGAAGTATGGCTACGCCAAGGACGGCAAGCCGTTCCTGACAAAGGAGCCCAAGCTTCTGCTCAATGACAACAATGCCGGCAAGCCCGAGGGCATTCACCTGATGATCGGCCGCAGGCCCTACGCCGCGTTTGGCAACTCGACAGGTGACCGGCAGATGTTGGAATACACTAAGGCAGGCAACGGTGCAAGGTTGTCAATGATCGTGCTACATGACGACGCCAAACGCGAGTATGCGTATGGCCCAGCCCAAGGGCTACCCGATACCAGGGTCGGCGCCTTCACCCAGGCGTTGTACGACGAGGCGAAGAAACAGGGCTGGACAATCATCAGCATGAAGAACGATTGGAAACGGATCTTCGCGTTCGAGCCATAGAGACGAACAGGCGGCACGAAGCAAATGACGAGAGGTAAAAAACCATGACAAGAAACAAACTTTTTAGTTACAGTTTTGCTGTCCTCGCCGCCTTGGCCTTGCTTTTGTGCGCTGTTGGTCCGGTTAAGGCGCAGGACAAGAAACCCAATATCCTCGTGATATGGGGCGATGACATCGGTATCAACAACATCAGCGCCTACAACCTTGGCGTGATGGGATACAAGACGCCGAACATCGATCGCATTGCCAAGGAGGGGGCGTTGTTCACCGACGCCTATGCGCAGCAAAGTTGTACGGCAGGCCGCGCCTCATTCATTCTCGGACAGCATCCATTCCGCACTGGGTTGCTAACCATTGGCATGCCCGGTTCACCGCAGGGCATCCCCGATTGGGCGCCCACCATCGCCGATCTGTTGAAGAACCGCGGCTACGCCACCGGCCAATTCGGTAAGAACCACTTGGGCGATCGCGACTCTCACTTACCGACCGTGCACGGATTTGATGAGTTCCTCGGCAATCTCTATCACCTCAACGCAGAGGAAGAACCGGAGACCTACTACTATCCTAAGGACCCTGAGTTCAGGAAGAAATACGGTCCGCGTGGCGTCATCCATTCCTGGTCGGACGGCAAGGGCGGACAAAAGATCGAGGACACCGGGCCGCTGAGCCGCGAGCGCATGCCGACTGTGGACCTTGAGATTTACGACGCTGCGAACAAGTTCATCGACGGAGCGGTAAAGGAGAAGAAGCCGTTCTTCGTCTGGTTCAACACGACGCGGATGCACGTTTGGACTCATCTTAAGCAGTCAGCGCAAGGACGGACCGGGATCGGGCTCTACCCCGACGGCATGGTGGAACACGATGACATGGTGGGCGCTCTACTCAAACGGCTCGATGAACTGGGCATTACCGACAACACCATCGTGGTGTACGGGACCGACAACGGCGCTGAGACTGGAACTTGGCCGGACGGTGGGACAACGCCATACCACAGTGAGAAGGGCACGACATGGGAGGGTGGCTTCCGCGTTCCGATGCTCGTACGTTGGCCCGGCGTGATAAAACCGGGCACGATTTTCAACGACATCTTCTCGCAAGAGGACTGGTTGCCGACTCTGCTTGCGGCAGCAGGCGATCCAAATATCGTCGAAGAGATGAAGAAGGGTTACCAGGCCAACGGTAAAAATTGGAAAGTCCACCTCGATGGGTACAACTTCCTGCCATACTTCAAGGGCGAGACCAGGAAAGGCCCGCGCGAAGAGATTTACTACTTCGGCCAGGGTGGCGAGCTGAACGCCGTCCGCTGGAACGACTGGAAGGTCCACTTCGCTGTGACTAACGGAAACATCGCCTCTGCCGTGAGGGAAGTACCCAATTGGCCCGTCATCGTCAACCTCCGCGCCGATCCCTATGAGAAAGCTCCACACGAGTCCGGGCTGTACTTCCGCTGGTATGCGGATAACATCTGGCTCTTCGTGCCGGTTCAGGAAAAGCTCAAGGGGTTTCTCACGACACTGCCGGAATATCCATTTCAGCAGGGAAGCAGCCTGAACGCCGCTGGCATCAACTACAATTCACTCCAGGCAATGCAGGCATTGAAACGCCTCAAGGAATTGGAAAGTCTCTCTTCGCCACTTAACTGACCTGAAACGGTAGGTTCACCCGGGCTCTGAAAGAAGAACCGAAAAGATTTTAAGGAAGGCGCCTCTAGCAAAACCAGCAGTTGATCGAGTCCCAGGATTGGTCATCAAACTTCTGATAAAGCCGGCGAATAGAATCTCTTGAAGACGGTTGAAGAGGTGGTTTGTTCATGCGGCTCAGGCTTTTTAGTAGGCTGCCTTCTACGGGCCTAGGTTCATCCGGGAACAACGAGAAGCTTGCGTTTGAACAAAGCGCCAAGCGTTTTACTACTGTTCAAAACGGCAATAGCGTAACGAAACCCCTTACGAACCATAAAGACCTGGGAATCCATACTGAAATGCTCACATCAAGTGTAGTGGATCTTTACGAAGCGGGAGCAATCACCAATACTAAAAAGAATATCCACCGTTACAAGACAGTTTATACCCTTTGCTGGGGCACAAAGAAACTTTATGATTTCATTGACGACAACCCTTCGGTTGAGAGCTATCCGTCGTCACATATCAACGATCCTTCTGTGATTCAACAGAATGACAATGCCGTATCTGTAAACTCCATTATAGAAATCGATCTACTGGGGCAGGTCAACGCCGAATACATTGCCGGGCATGAATTCAGCGGTGTCGGCGGTCAGAGAGATTTCATGAGTGGCGTTTTTCGTTCAAAAGGAGGAATGTCATTCCTTGCTTTCTATTCGACTGCCAGGAATGACCAGGTCTCCAGGATAGTCCCACGCCTAACCGGAATAGTTACAGATTCCAGAATGGAACCCATGTTTGTGGTTACGGAACATGGCATGACCAATCTCAAAGGGAAAACCAATTCCCAGCGAGCGCTCGCTCTTATTGAACTTGCGGCGCCTCAATTCAGGCAGGAACTATTGAGCGAAGCAAAGAAAATGGGATTGATACGCTAATCTGAAGATCACGACTCTCGATTTGCCTAAAAGTGAAATAGTCTTAGATCCTTAATCTATTTTCATTCCAGCCAGCCGTTTCACAATGTTTTTTCTCAATTTCATGTCAAATTGTGAAGTGATCGCAATTTGTTCCATGATTGGCGATCCCCCACCATGCACACCGGCGTAGTTAATTGCTGCGCCTGCAGAAGAACAGGCAAAATCAGTGAAAAATAGCCAGAACTTTATTTGCTCTTCGACCGGAATTTCCGGATTACGTTTCAGATACTTCTGGAAAAACCCTTTAAGCTCATCGTTAAACAGATCCTGTTCAAAAGGAAATGTGGCAGGCATTCCGCCGGCCAGCTTGCAAAGTATCTCCTGCTCATGATAGACGGAATCGCCGGTAAGACAGCGGCCCACATTAGCGTATATGGAATTGGGGATATAAGCGCCAGGTCCATACGGGCGTACCCCCATCCCTGGGATGAAGAGTTCCGGTTTTCCAAGGGATGACGCAGTGTAACCGGCAGCGTATCCCAACTCAGAAATCGTTATGAGTTCAGCGAGGTGTTCCCGGACGTGGTCGGCCTTTTCAATTCCATTCACCTCGGACGCAAGAGACGCCAGACCCAGCAAAATGTCTCCGACAGCCGGCTTGCAGCCGGAGTAACTGTGCCTGTGGAAAAGAGCGAATAGTAACGCGCAGATACCGCCATGCTGATATTCCCCACAGAGGAAGACTCGATCCCAGGGTACAAATACATCGTCAAAGATCACATAAGAATCGGCGGCTCCCCAATTGAATCCACGCTCTATGTGGCTACGTTTTCGGAAATTGTGAGGGTGAATTACCTGCTTTACACCTTCGTGGTCCGCAGGAATGGCGAATGACACCGCATAATCACCTTCGTCAGGGGTTAGTGAACGGGTGGGCACAACGAGAATTTCGTCCGCGACAGCCGCAAATGTAATGTGCACCTTGCATCCCCTAACCACTATTCCATCACTTCTTCTTTCCACTACTCGGAGGTAAGCGTCCGGATCAGTTTGCTTGGAAGGTCTTTTCAGTCGTTCACCTTTGACATCTGTCTGAGCGCAGGAACCGACTAAATCGTTCGTCTGGAAATACTCCAGCCACTTTAGAAAATTTTTGTGATACTCAGTTTGTCCCTTGTTACCCCTGTCAGCTTCATAGGAAACGGCATTGATCGCATTCAGGGCATCCACGCCCATGCATCGTCCCACACAGTAGCCCACCCTCCGGCACAATGCCCTTGTCATGTCCTGCTTCTTGTGGAGGTCTTCGATGTTTTGATGCACATGGCAGAATCGGTTGATTTTTTGACCGTTGATATGAGACACGGCAGTGCAAAGGTCTTCGATTTCAGGGTCTTGGGCCGCTTCGAATGTATATCCAATCACATTTAGCGACGGAATCAGGTCTTCGTGATCCCTGTCAATCTTCTCACCTTTGAAATATATGTTTTGATTTAATTTTTTCAGTCCCTCAATGTATTGCTGTTTTGTTCGCACAATTCTTCTCCGATCTTATAGACATTTTAAGCTTGGCGCCCTAACGGCATGTTGCAGACTGAGGTCTGACGAAAAATGGTAGCTAGAGAGCCTGAGCTATTAAAATCTTAATTTCAGAAAGTAGTAGGCCAATTCGCCAGCAATCTCTTGCTTTTGTGGTCTCCCTCCACGCCTCTTGACAACTTGAGGGCCTGGATTAGGACCTTGCGTGTATCCGTCGGGTTGATCACATCATCCAGCAAATGTAGTCCGGCAGCTTTCCATGGAGCGCTCGCCGCTCTGATCCGCTTTTCAGCTTTCTCTCTAGCGGCCTTGGCGTCATCTGATTCTTCAGATTTTCTGTGATAAACAACATTGGCAGCAATCTCCGGGGCCATAAAACTGATTTCCGCGTTTGGCCAGGCGATACAAAATCAGCTCCCATGCCTGTTCCACACATGTTGGAATAAGCCATCCCATAGGATTTCCTGATTACAACGGAGATCTTTCGGCACAGTCGAAAGAGAGACCGCCTCGACAAAATTTATGATCTTACCTGGCATGCGCTTGAGTTCAGCAGCTTTGCCTACCAGAAAACCGGGGGTGTCATGCAAAAAAATGAGTGGAATATGGTATGAATCACATAAGCATATAAAACTGCAGCATTTATCGCAACCGTCTGGTCCCATAGCGCCAGCGTTGTA
>CAVQDX010000049.1:0-11211 GCA_963711335.1 uncultured delta proteobacterium
ATACGCTCATGTTGGTCCATGTGTGAGCTGAAATAAGACGCCCCGTTCCGATCGGCGACGCAGGGACGTTGGGCCTGGCCCTCGGGAATTTCACACATGGCTCTTTTTGAGTCTGCTGTCTCCGGAGGGGGTGTGTTTCCTGAAGTTGATTTACTTGGAGTCACGGGAAGAACTTCTACAGAAATGACTCCTTGCATTTTAGACAGTTCTTGAGCAAGAAAGGCCTCTATGACCGTGGCATCAGGATTGCCTTCGGCGTTTTCCATCAGGCGCATCATATCCCGTTTTCTGTCGAGTCGCATTCTAACCTGGTGGGCGGTCTTTTCGAGTTTTAACTTGACCATAGCCCCCCACTCATCAAGTAAATACGAACGGGCGTAAATGAACGATGTGACACCCAAAATTGCTAGGGTGAGGGTGACCGGTAACAGGAGAAACACCAAAAATCGTTTTTGCAATGAAAATACCATGGCAAGGCTCCTTTAACTATTTTACACTTATCGTTTAGGAGGCCGTATATTGATTGAAATCGAAAGACTGTGTTCAGTAAAGAGATCCACCATTACTTCGCGTGTGACTGTCTCCTTCGCTCTATACACGCGCAGTTATAATTTAATCATCGACATGTATTGACGTCTATTGAGGGGAATCTAAAAGCTGTCGTTCAGATCCGTGAAGTAATCGATTAGCGGTGATGATTCTTAAGCTGAAAAGAGCGCGGTCAGGGTTCCGAATTTCATAGCCTATTTCATGTTTTAGAAGGACGTCAATTTCGCCATCAATCCGCGTTTTTCCAATGCGTGATTGTAAGCCGACATAATGTCGCTTTGCGAAAGTATTCCAACAACTTGTCCCATTTCCGTTTGTCCCTCGAATTACAGGAAGATGTCCAACGCCGTGTTGATCTATCAAGTGGAGGGCTGTGGCCAGATTGTCACTCGGCGTAATGAATATGGCGGGTATGGTAGCAATATCTTTTGCAATCACAATGTCGAAGAGGCTGTCTTCGAAGACAACTTCCCGGAAATCTTTTAAAGATAACATTCCAACAAGCTTGTCTTCATCGCCTACGACTGGGAAAGTCGAATGTTTGCTTCTTTGAAGGACATTTATGAGTTCACGAAGACGGGTATCCTCTCGAATAATCTCAGGGCCCTCGGTCATAAAATCATTTACGCTGATACTTTTTAGCACATTTACATCGCGACCGGCCCGTATATCAACGCCTCTTCGCACCAATTTCATTGTATAAATCGATTCTTTCTTGAGGCTGCGAGCTACGAATGTCGATATGACGCAGCAAATCATGATTGGAGCGATAATCTTGTAATTCTGGGTGAGTTCAAAAAGGATGAGAAAAGCCTGAATAGGGGCTTGCGTCGTACCCGCGACCAGGGCTCCCATTCCGACAATAGCGTATGCTCCAGGATCGGCCGTATGATAGGGGAAAAGGTAATGGGCTCCAGATCCAAAAGCTCCACCCAACATGGCCCCCATGAATAACGATGGAGCAAAAATTCCTCCCGAACCGCCGGATCCGATAGTTATCGAAGTGGCCAGAATCTTTAATGGAACCAGTAACAGCAAGATAGTCCAGGTTTCCTGACTCAGTAACGCTTTTGAAATTGAATCGTAGCCAACTCCCATGATTTGAGGGAAGGCAAGCGCAATAGTTCCGATTATGACTCCTCCTACTGTCGCTTTCAGATATTCTGGAAATTTCCAGGCGTCCCAGATGTCTTCAACTTTGTAGAGAGTCACGGTAAAGCTGACAGCCACAACTCCGGCAATTATTCCAAGAATGCAATACAGGACTAGTTCCTGGGGAAACAGCAGTTCATATGGTGGGACCTCGAACGCTGGATAATTTCCAATCCAGATTCGAGAAACTTCAGTAGCCATCACAGATGAAAGAATTATTGGAGTGAACGTAGGCAGCGCAAAATCGCCCAAAATGATTTCCAAAGCAAATATAGCCCCGGCAATGGGAGCATTGAAAGTAGCTGCGATGCCTGCGGCCGCGCCGCATGCCACCAACACCCTTACTTGATTATCGGTCAATCTTAGGATTTGACCGATACTAGAACCAAGCGCGCTCCCAATCTGGACTATAGGTCCTTCTCGCCCCACTGATCCCCCGGAACCGATACAAATTGCCGACGCGAGAATTTTAACGAAAGCTACCCGTTTTCTTATTCTTCCGCCTTTGGTAGCTACGGCGTCCATAACTTCGGGAACCCCGTGTCCTTTAGCTTCTCTGGCGAAGAAGTAAACGAGGGGGCCGACTACGAGCCCGCCTATTGCTGGACCAAGTAAAATCCGCCACCATGGAAGCGTATGAGCGGCAGTAGTCAAATCTCCACTAGTAGAGTAAATAAGCCCCTGAAAAAACCCAATCAGGTATCTGAACGCGAGGGCCCCGAATCCCCCAAGGAGTCCGACAACTATGCCAAGTATCGGTAATATGAGCCCTGTTTCGCTGAAGAAAGTTTCAATCCGGAATGTTTGAGATAATTGGTGGAAAAATCTCCTGAGCCTGTCAGTAGCCGCATGGCCGATGACGGACTCAGGAGGGGTTGTAACTTCAGACATGATTGGCCTCGATAAGAAACAAAGATAACATGAATAAAAAAAGAGCATATTGCAAAGCGCTCAATAAAATGAAGTGATTGTATTATCAATTGGGCGCGTTAGGACAATATATAAGAAATTGTAATGAATCATTCATTCAAATTGTGCCAGCTTAGCGGGTGTTATCTCTGTTTTTAGACACATCTGCCATCTTCAGGACTCCCCCGGTGAAATTTTCTGGTGATTGGGTCGAATGTTCCCCAACCTGGCTGTTTCGTTTTGATCTTCTCGTCCTAGAGTATCCGCCGTAGCAGAGGAAGACAACGACTGGCTAAAATCAGCTAACCTCTCAGTACATTAAAAGCAAGTATACGGATGAGAAGAGAAGACTCACAAGGGTTATCGGCGCCGCCTCTTTCACGAATTGCCCGAATGTTATTTTGTAGCCTGCTTTCTCAGCTATCCCCGTGGTAACAACATTGGCCGACGCTCCGATTATGGTGCCATTACCCCCAAAACACGCTCCCAGAGCAAGCGCCCACCACAGAACACCCGATTCAGCCCCCGGAATGGACTTGTTCAGGAACGCTATGATCGGCAACATGGTTGCGGTATAGGGGATATTATCAACTATGGCCGAGGCTATGCCTGATACCCATAATATGACAATGATTGCTACCCATAGTCTACCTTGACAGACATCTTTTATCGAGTCGGCCAGGACCTGTAAGATTCCAGTATGTTCGGCAGCTCCGACGACTATGAAAAGCATGATAAAAAAGACCAGCGAAGGCCATTCAATCTCCTTCTCGAGCATTTCAACTATGTCCACCTTGCAAAGGAGAACTACGATAGCTGCTCCAAAAAGGGCCGCAACAGACACTTCCATGTGGAACATGCCGTGCATGACAAAGAGAGTGATAACCCCTAGGAGCACTGCTCCACCTAGAGTTAGCAGTTTGCTGTCAGTGATCTTGTACTTCTCTTTGAGAAAAGCGATCATCTTCGGCAGCGTCATCTACCTTGGCCCTGTAATAATCGCGTCCATAAAGGAATTTGTTGTAAATGATTTGGGCGAGAATGACTATAATTACGACCGGAGCGAGATTTATCACAAAATCGTTGAATGTGAGGCCTGCGTAGGAACCGATCATTATATTAGGTGGGTCACCGATAAGAGTAGCTGTTCCCCCAAAGTTGGATGCAATTATTTCGGGCATTAGAAATACAAAAGGCGAGACTTTCAAGATTAGAGCAATTTCCAAGGTCACAGGCGTGAGTAACAGCATAGTAGTAACATTGTCCAGGAAAGCGCTACAAACGGCTGTTACTACGAGCAGCACGGAAGAGAGGAGAAATATTTGACCTCTAGCTATCTGGAAGGACTTATAGGCCAACCACTGGAAAACGCCTGAACCCTTGAGCACTCCTACGATTATCATCATACCCATTAAGAGAAAGATCACGTTCCAGTCGACAGAATGTAACGCTTGGTCCCATGTCAGGATGTTGAACGCCTCATCAAAGTGACCTAGAGTATGGGTGATCAATAGAACCAGGGTGGCTCCGAGGAAGGCGGCGAGGGTCCTGTGGAGGATCTCGAACGCTATGAGCGCATAGACGCCGAGAAATACTACCAATGCTATCCAGAATGCGGAGCCCTGCATTCTCTTCAGTTGAATGGTAGTGTTTGCGCCCCACCTGTGTACACCGTCGTCGGACACGCCATCATCTAGAACCTTCAACATTGTGAGTTGGGATGGCTTGAAACTGGGCCGGCTGACCTTGATTTCCCATTTGCCGGATTTGATTTTGTCTTCCTCTATGGGTATTTCAATACGGAACAGGCCATTCTTACCGGTTGTATATTCTTTTTTGGCCACAACTCCATGACCTGCGGCAAGGAATGGTTTTCCATTGAGAAACGGCAAGATGTTTGCCTCACTAAGGGCGTTTCCGGCTGAATCAAGTATCTTGCCCTGGATCACCAGCGTATTGTTGGCTAAGTCTGTTTTCTCCGCTGAAGATAACCCCGAAATAGATACGATCAAGCATATTATGATAAAACAAAGAATTGAATGACGCCTCATGGTGGATTCCTCTCTGTATAAATGTCGAGATATGGCGCCCCGCGAGCGGAGTTACAACACAGATTCAACATCAAACCAATTTACTGTTGTTACAAAAACGCCAGGCGCAAATTAAACAGTAAATAAAAAGCAAGATGGGCGCCAAGTCGAAACAGCGAGAGATCCAAGATTAAAAGATCTGCGATATTGAGAGGTTATTGAATAGTCTGAGGAGACTCTAAATTACGATCTGTAATGAGATCGAGGAAGCTGTCTTAAATCTCTGACATACAGACGATGAACAAAATAATGGGTTCAATTATTTAGGAATTTCAAGTGTCATATCAGCGGCGTTTAATTCCTGTGATTGCGGTCGTCACGTTCACTATCGTTTCTAAGGTGTCTATACAACGAATCACGAGATATTCCGATGGACCTGGCGGCGGCGCTCCGGTTACCGCCGTTGCGTCTAATGGCTTCAATACAAATTGACCTTACTACGTCTTTTGTTAATTCGCTTAGTTTTTTGCCTGGGGTCAAATCGACACGGAGAAACCAGTCTTCGGTTTTCAGATCTGGCGACGGCACATTGAGCTTCAATTGGCCACTCTGCCAAAGTATGAGCCCTTTCTCTAGAACGTTTCTTAGTTCGCGAACATTGCCCGGCCAATCGTAAAGGCTCAGTTCCTTGAGAGTCTCCCTATCCAGCCTAGGAATTCCCGACAAATTCATCTCCATGGCCACCTTGGCGATGAGCTCGCGAGAAAGCATGGGGATATCTTCAATACGATTGCGGAGAGGAGGCACTAATATCGGGAACACGTTGAGTCGATAAAATAGGGCTTTGGAAAAGCGGCCAGCGGCGACTTCCTCCTCCAGATCTCTGTGTGTGGCGGCCACTATTCGAGCGTCGACACGTACGTTTCTTTCTCCGCCAAGTCTGTGAAATGACTTAGAATCTAGAAAGACAAGGAGTTTAGACTGCAGTGATGGGGAGAGTTCGCCAATCTCATTGAGCAACAAAGTCCCACCTTCTGCAAGCTCCAACAAACCCCTTTTTCGACTTACGGCTCCTGTAAAGGCCCCTGATTCGTGACCGAAAAGCTCGGACTCAGCTAATTCATGGGGCACTGTTGCGCAGTTTATCGTAAGGAAACGGCTCCCGGATCTTTTCGAATGATCGTGAATCCATTTTGCCAGATGATCTTTTCCTGACCCGCTCTCTCCCTGCAATAAGAGGATGCTGTCTTTAGACGCCGCCTGACTCGCCAATTCCATCGTGTCCTTCATGGCCTCAGATCGGTAACCGTATGAATAAATGCTTGATTTCGGCTCAGGTGGACGTCGTTCAGTGACATTTCGACAAATTCCGCACACGCCTACTATGTTCCCGGCGCTGTTCCTGATCGGCACTCGGATATCGTGGAAGATGAGTCTCTCACCCTTTACTACGACAGCGTGTTCATCCTCGATAGTTTCCCCAGACAGGACTCGCATATCCCATTCACGAATTCGAGTTCCAACATCGTGGCCGTAAATTTGTTCTGAAGTACACCCAACTATCTCCGAGGGCGAAAGCCCGAAGGTATTCCCCATGGCTGGATTAACGTCTGAAAACTTCAAGTCCTTGTCTTTTGTGAAAATTAGATCCTGAACTGATTCGAAAAGTGAACGATACCGCTCAGCGGATCTAAGCAGGTTTGCCGAGGCCGGCTCGTTTTCTGTCATTCCCGCTATAACAGCGAACAGAACTGAAGAGGTCCCTTTCGACACACGTAATGCTCGCACAGTAGCGGACACAGGTAGGCTGTATTTTCTGGGAACTACTGTTTCGAATGACACGATTTGTTCAGAAACGACTTTGGCCAGAGTCAAATCCAGATCTTTCCACCCATCGAGATTACTGATTTTACGGCCTATAATTTCCTCAGCCTCGTACCCAGTCATGGACAAGAATCCCTGGTTTGTCCTGGTAATCAAACCGTCTTGGATAATGAGTATCCCGTCGAAAAGAATATCTACGACCTGGACAAATCTTGACCAGCTTTGGGTCAGGGTTTCGGAAATGGAAACAGGAATGGAAGTTTCTTTTAGCCTACTTTCGCCTGATGCGTTCCCAGTGACTTGACTTGCCTGAATATTGGGATTCGCCTTAAGTTTTGGTCTTGACATCGGTCGAACTCCGGGAACTTGTTTTAATTTTCCGGTTTTCACGAAACGGGCTTACGATTATTCTCTAGGTTGTGTACCATGTATCGATCCAGCAGACAAGCCATATAATGAAATAGTGTCAGATTATCAATACACCTATCTGATAACATTTCTGTGATATCTAAGTCCTCGAAGTCTAGATCTATTTACCCGGTTTAAGTTCGATGATGTCTATGCTCGGATAATTTATTCTGAAATTAATTGTCCTAAACATCTTACACTACCTCCAGTCTTCCTATACCCGACTCACATTAAACGTAGTCCGCTAAAATTCATAATCTTTGTGACTTCAGTTACTTAAATCTAAATTTGTTAATTCAAATATGATTGGCGCCAATAATGCTAATTCCAGATCTGTTTGATTAAACGGTTCTGGAGCCAGAAAAAAACAGCAAATAAATAAAGAAACCAGACCGTTCCATTATATCTGCACATCAAACAAATTCTTTAGAAGGAGTCATTTGATGGGATTATTATCAGCGATTTATGGTGGGCCCCTCACTAAGGCAGTCAACAGAGGTGACGTTGATGAAGTTGCAACAATACTACGTAATGGTGGTGATCCTAACGAGAAACAACTGGGAATCTCCGTCTTGATGAATGCCTGTAACGTTGGGAACACATCCATCGTCAAATTGCTGCTTGAAAAAAGAGCCCATGTTAATGCGCATGATTGGGAAGGTATGACTCCCTTGATGATGGCCGTTGTTGGACGCGGTCAAGCAGATGAAGAATGCAAAGAGGATCGCTGTATGGAAATCGTCAAATTATTGATCGATGCTGGGGCAAACGTAGATTACATCAGTTGGCGCAGGCGGACCGCTTTGAAAGAAGCCGAATGGGCTGGCCACTCAAGAGTTGTTCAGCTTTTGAAAGAACACGGGGCGAAAAGATGACTTGGCGCCACGCGAGCAATATTATCCTATTGCTATAAGGTATCCTGAAATTAGATAACAACTAGAGAAAGATGTGGTAGACACTGGCAATTAACCTCATTATGAATACCTGTTCAGGTACGTGCGGACCCTTCCATAGCTGCAGATAACCTGCTTGTGTCGTTATTCATTGATTCGAGGTCCACAAGGGCGGTATTGTTCATTTCGAGTAGAATAGATAAGGCAATAAAACAGCCAAATCACCTTTCTGAGCGCGACGGTCCCGCAATCTCCCAAGGAGTCCGACAACTATTCCCACTATCGGCAGCATGAGCCCTTTTTCACTCAAAAGAAATGTTTCCGATTGGAACGTTTGAGATGATTGGTGGAAATCGCTGAGACAAAAAAGACGAGGGAAATATGATTTTCCCTCGTCTTTACGTTAGCGATGTTGAATTCTGGAACCGAGGAGCAAGCCCCGCTCTTTAGAAGAATCAACAGCCTCGGAATTAAACTCCCGAAGCTGTTGAAACTCAGTTAGTGTTTTAGGATTTCAGCTACGCCAATGCCGGTGTTTTGTTTAACATAAAGTTCATCAAATGCGTCTTCCTCTTTCTTGCTCCTGAATAGAAGGGCGAAGATGATAGCGGAGAGGAAACCGATTGGAATCGAAACGATGCCGGGATTCTTAAGCGGGAACCAGGGCTTATCCAGCCCAACCAGTGATGTTCCATCTTTGTTGCTTTCATAAGTCAGCTTGGCTTTGGCAAGCTCAGCTTTTTGTGCGTCGGTAAGGACAGCTCCCTCCGCCTGTTTCTTTTCCAGGGCCACAGATATCTTTTGAGCGCCGGCCGCAATGATTTTAGGATATTGCATGTTGGGAGAAACAAGCACCAAGGCCACTGCGGCAACTGTCCCTATAATGAGACCAGCCACGATGCCTGCCGTGTTAAACTTGCGCCAGAATAGGGAAAGCACAACGGTAGGAAGGTTGCCGGATGATGCCACTGCAAAAGCCAGAGCGACAAGGTGCGCGACGTTTTGGCCTTCAGAGGCTATAGCAAGAAACAATGGCTATTATTCCGAAAGTTACTGATGCAATTCGGGCGGCTTTCACCTGCTCGTGTTGATCTGCGTGACCGTTTCTAACGATGTTAACCCAAATATCATGGGAAATGGCCGCTGACGCCGCAAGCACCAGACCAGACACAACAGCGAGGATAGTAGCGAATGCGACAGCGCACAGGAACGCCAGCAAAAAGTCTCCTACAAACGGCGCTATTTCATTACCTAGCATTTGCGCAAGTAGCAAGTTGGACATGTTTCCACCCTTGTCTACCGCGAAACTGATTTGCGGGCTAACATAGATAGCTGAGCCGAATCCCAAAAGGGTGGTCAGAATATAGAACGTTCCAATAATAAACATTGCCCATATAACCGATTTCCTGGCAGCCAGGGCTGTGGGGACTGTGAAGAAGCGCATGAGAATGTGAGGCATCCCGGCAGTCCCTAGCACAAGCGCCATACCGAGTGATATCTGGTCCCACACATCCTTAAGGAGTAGGCCCGGTTCGAGGAACCGCTGACCATAATCGAATCCAGCCTTTGGGATAGCATCTTTCAATAGCTGTATTTGTGTCCAACTTTGAATTTGAGGGTTATTCGCCACATCGGCAAAGAATTGAACAGGACTGAAACCGGATCTTGCGGCGACAAGGATGCAAATCACGATTGCGCCTGTCATCAGTAGGCACGCCTTGATAATTTGAACCCACGTAGTGGCGATCATGCCGCCAAAAACCACATAAAGGATCATCAAGGCGCCCACCCCGACAATCGATATTCTGAACGGAATTCCGATAAGTAATTCAATGAGTTTCCCTGCTCCGACCATCTGGGCGAGGAGATAAAACACTGAAACGATAACTGTTGACGTGGCTGCGGCAGCCCTAACAGGCTTTGGGTTTGCCCGGAAGGACAACACGTCACCCATTGTGAATTTACCAGCGTTTCGGCAAGGCTCAGCTACAATCAATAAGACGGTAACATAGGCCACTAGCCATCCTACTGAATACATGAAGCCGTCGTATCCGTAAAGACAGATGAGACCTGCTATACCTAGGAATGACGCCGCAGACATGTAATCGCCAGCTATCGCCCATCCATTCTGGAATCCAGTGATGGAGCCACGGGCCGCATAGAAGTCTGCGGTCGTTTTTGTGCGTTTTGCGGCCCAAACAACTATTCCCAAGGTTATACATATGATTATTGCAAACAACGTAATTGTGAGGCCGCGATGGGCCTCAAGCTTACTAGGTGGCGCCGCAGCAGGGGGTTGACCCGTAATAGCGGAAGCTATAGCGTTTTCTGCGCCGGCAATACTTAAATCGGGTAAAACAGCATTGATTGCGATGCCCAGGGTGAGGGCGACCAAGATTATGACCAGGAATTTCTTCATTGCGCCTCTCCTCCTTATCGCAGTTTCAGTTCATCAAGAAGTTCATTGGTAAGCCTGTCCGAAACATTGTTCGCCCAAGCAGCGTAATAAAGAGCGATCGCCCAGGAGACAAAGAACTGTGAAAGCGCAAATAGATAACCGAAATTAATATGCCCAATCACTTTGTAACTCCAAAGCCCCGGAGCCGCCCCAGCTCCTATAGGGAGCAGAAAATAGTAAATCGTTGAAACAGCCCACCACCCAAAAAGAAACGCTGATTTTCTTCTGTGCAATTCGGCGAACTTGGGGTTCCTCGCAATTGCCGCCCAATCTGTTTGTTGCTGCGCCACGGTAAAATTCTCCTTCCTCTTGTCTAAGAATTAAAGGACAGAGAAGCCTCAGACTTCCCTTTTAGCCAGACGTTCGTCAATAACAGTAAGCGGAGTCTTTACGATTAGCGGAATAGAACTCGTCCACTAAATGAAGACGCCATTGAGCCAATTAATTTAAAAAAGAACTAGGTTGTTTGTGTCCTGAAGAGCAAATAATAAACGATAAAACAATGAAATACGTGCTCGCCCGCTGGTAAGCGCTAGGGTGGAGATCTCCCGTTGATCAGCACCAAAAAGTGATTTCTATCAAGAAGATTCAAAGGAAGCTTTTCAAAACCATTTCTTCTGTGGGGCCTTAAAGGGCGAGCAGCCTTCAAGATCCCATTGACATTTACCGAATACGATAAGAAACACTGCTTGAACTTATCTGGGATTGTGGACACTGGTGATCTAAAAAGTGACAAAAAAGGAAGGAATCTAAAACTAACGACATGAATAGTCGATTTGGTTCCGGGTAACACCCCCCTGGGCGTCGTTGTAAGAACGGCTGACAATAAATTACGAATCTTTGATTCTAAAATAGACGAAAATTTAGTTTCACGTGTTTTAATACGATAGAGGCTGAGTTCTGAACCCATTGAAATTAACCAACAATTAATTGACTGGATCAATTGCGAAACAAAGAAACATATTCTGCCACCCGTAGCGCAAAATAG
>CAVQDX010000050.1:0-173011 GCA_963711335.1 uncultured delta proteobacterium
ATCCTGTGATTTGGGGCAAGCGGACAAGAACAACACAGAAGAAAGTAAATTGGATTCCCCCTATCCCACCAGAAACCACTGATACTTGTGGAGACGGAAATGCCCGGAATCTGATGTCGCTGACTCCGGGCGCCCTAATGTTATTTCTTCGCTGCGGCGGCTCGTTTCGAGGCCTTCAAAGGGTTAATCTTCTGCGCTTCTTCAACCTGTTTTTTCTCGAGATGGGTTGCGAAATTGCAATCCCCAGTATTCCACTTGGAGGCCGGATTAGCCGCTACCAAGCAATATACCTCTTCTTCAAAACTTGATGTTCTGTTGCAACCCTGACATTTGTCAATAATGGTGAGGCAGCGCCCCCCGTTGAAGTTACAACCTTTTTTGGTCATGAATGAACAACTCGCGCCTTTTCTGACAGTATCGCAATGCATATGTAGATCCTCCGGTAGAAGTCTGTGCTATTTAATGAAACGAGGTTACGCTAAAACTCAGTAGTTTACAAATAATTGACTATTGGTTCAAGACTAAAGTTCCACAATCAGTGTCTTATTTGAAAATATTTCATCGCGCATTTCGAACTTTGCTCCATCACAGGGTTTTCAGTTGCCTTTCTCCAATTTGTCACGGATCGAAGCGGAATAGGCCAATGCCAGCAAGATTGAATTGAACTTGGTCTGAGCCGTATCTCCCCTGGATGTTAGTACAATTGGAGTCGTACCCGGACCAGCGGTGATAATCCCTCCGATATCGACCATCAACCCAAGGCTGCCCATGGTTTTTGAAAGCATCTTGTAGAGAACATTCGCCGTATTTATTTCAGTGGCAACCAGACAGTTAGCGTCCCCCATAATCCTGCCTTGATAATGCTTTTCTTCCGCCACTTCCGGCGCAGTCGCCAAATCGAATGACAAAGGGCCTTCCACGATTAAAGGGCCATACTTCTGTTCAAGGTCCTTGGATAAAGCCTCAGCCTCTCCAGCAACCAGTGTAGCAGGTATGGCAGCCGTCTCTTTCTCAACCGCCGTGATGATTGCAAGTTTCAGAGGTAGATCCTTACCGACCACGCGGCGCACTACATCAAGTTGATTTTCAATCGCTGTTAACAGCGTCTGGGCACTGGTAAAAGCCGGATTGACCGCAGCGTCCGAAAGAGCGAAGAATCGCTTGTCAGGAAACACCAGCAGTCCACTGTAAGTCGCCAGTTTGCGTTTTGGCGGATTGTCGGGATCCACTTTTGAGGGGTCCTGTTTGTAAATAGATAGGGCCACGTGAAGCAGAGCGGCGGTTTCGATGCTTCCTTTCATGATAATAAAATCAGGATGATCCACGAGGAATTTTCCAAATTCCTCTGCTGTTGATTTCTTTTTTGCCTCATAGTCAGCAGCAAGGGGATCAATAGGTACAACATGAACATCAGGGTCATTTACCAGCGACAGTCGCGCCTTGGATCGCTCAATCGCAGATAGGATGTCCTCTCGATCACCAACAAGCGCCAGGTTACGGACAAGTCCATATTCCTTGGCGTTAGTGGCAGCCAGCAATGCGTCTTCGTTGTCCGCTCCCACAAGAACCAGATTTGCGGGGTTGATGGTTTTCTTTTTTATTTCACCCGTAACGTCATCTAACAAAGAGGAAAATGAAAACGCCTCAGTTAGTGTGCCGGATGATTGGAGAACCTGTAGGGCCTGCTTCATGCTGCGGGTTTCAAAACCATAATGCAAACGGCTTTCACCTTCAGCAGGGTTGACATACATTTCAAAAAGATGATTCGCTATGAGATATTCGTGCTCGAGGGAGTCCACACACATGACAGGAGTAAAGGGATTGTCAATTCGATCTCTTATTCTAACAAAAAGCTTCTGAAAATAAGGATCGCTGGCTCTCATGCTGGTAACGATAATGAAATTGGGGCGTTCCGAAGAAGCGCCGGAAGAACACATTTCCAACGCCATGGCCGTGCTTTTTGCGTATGAATCAACCACGTGATTAAGGGAATTTGCAAGCTTCGCTGATATTTTCCCCGATTCGATAATCATAAGCAGCTCACAGACTTCCATGACACCTGTCCCCATATCCAGGGAGGCCAATCTAAATTGGGGGGGTATGGTGAAATTTTCCTGCTTCAGATGCTCAACTATTTTGGAAAAATCAAAGCTTATCAGTATCTTGTTTGCATCCTGAGCAGCCAGTTCTCTGACTATGCGAGGCCCAATCTTCCGCACTACCGATGCAAAAAGCTCATCCAGGCTTAGCGCCAGCAAATTGAGACTGTCCTGCTCTATCCCTTTAAGTTCGGAAATTATTGCCGCTATGGACTTTAAGGGGGTTACCTTCACATAACCTTTTAGACTCTGCTGTAATTCCCTGGAGCCCGGACGGAAGAGAAAATTCAAGTCCTGGGCCGCAAGGGTTGAAAATGACAGTGGACTGCACAGGGAAGCGTTTATCGCTGCTTGCCCCCTCTGGCCTTTCAGGAGTTGGATCAACTCCCAGGCGATGAGTGCGCTCCTATTGAGCGAAGAGTTATGCAGGCGTTTCCAGGATTCATCCCTAACATTCTCAGTTAATACATAGATGCCGTCCGGCAAGGGTCCCAAATCCCCTCCCCCACACACGACATCAGTTACCTCAGCTAGCTTGACTCCATTCTTGATCAGAATGTTCATTATCTGGAGAGCCAGGCCCTCAGGCGAGACCCCAAAAGTACGGAAATCAACTTCGCCTCTGAACAAAACTACAAATCCCTGAACAGCGAGGACATAAACAGCGTAGCGTTTCGCTATTATCGCAACAGTGATTGTTCGACGAAGTTTGGCGAATGAACGAAAGACCGCCTGTTTGCTCAATTCAGGAGCTTTTCTACGAACAACATTTTTAAGGATCATCCTGATTAGCGGATGTTGATGGCCGGTTGTAGCGCTGTGACAGAGTGTCGAGACATAGAGAGATAGAAGTTCACCATAGGACCGAACAATTTCTTTCTTGTTTCTTACTTCCTCGAGTCCACCTTCTAGACGGTTTAAAAATCTAGCCAGCAAATCCCTATTTTCGGGCGTTTCCGAAATTTTTTCCAACTGCCTCAACTTTGGCAGCGCTTCGTCGTACAAAAAACGACCCAAGTTCACTGAAATCGGCGTCAATTTTCCTGGATTTATTGAAAAGTTCCTTTAGCTTTGGGAAAGAATAGGCCGGAACAGCAACCTGACTGGAAGATTTTGACGCCGTAGGGATCCGGTCAAAATATCCTGTAGCAGTCAGACTCTGGTCAATTTCGGAAAACAATTCATCAAATTTAGGAGTAGGGCTCATCTGAATTAAGGGTTGTCCTTGAAATGCCTTTCGAGTAGTTCATTCCATCTCTTATCGGTGAAATCCTGCAACCTTGCAAGATTCTCAGCCGAGATCTTTTTGAAACGTGTCTGTCCTTTTACGTAATCTGCTACAGTCTTCTTTCGACCTTTTTCCGCAAGCGCAAGCGAACGGGAGGTCAGGCGGAACTTGCCCTCAGAAATTTCGAACAGCGCATGAATCCCGGTTTCTACTGCAAGTTTCCCCATCTTGACAAGATCCTTGTTTGGAAACCCCCATCCTGGTGGACACGCGGCGTGGACTTCAATGTAACGTGGCCCTGTGACATTCTTGGCAAATTTAAACTTATCGTAAAGATCAAACGGAAATGATGGCGAAGCTGTAGCTATGTAAGGAAGGTTGTGAGCCTCAACTATCCTGATCATGTCTTTCTTGTGCTGAAGCTTGGCAAGAATTGGAGTAGTGGATGTTACTGCCCCAACCGGGCTTGCGCTGGATCTCTGAGTCCCAGTGTTCATGTATCCTTCATTATCATAACAAACATAAATAAAATCTGTCCCTCGTTCAAGAGCCCCGGACAGGGCCTGAATTCCAATGTCATAAGTACCACCATCGCCTGCAAAAGCCACTACAGTATATCCAGTTTTTCCCGTGGCGCGGAGACCGGCCACAATGCCTGTGGCCGAAGCCCCTGTAGCAGCGAACGGATTGTTGATACAGACTACTTTAACCGGAGTTATTGGATAGACCCCATGCAGGACCGTCATGCAACTGGCGGGAACAGCTACTATGGTTTTCCCTTCATCAAGCGCCCTTAAGGCGTGTCTGTAAGTGAGCATCAGACCGCAACCAGCGCAAGATCTCGTGCCAGGCAATATCATCTCTGTTTTAGGAAGTTGTCTAATTGAGCTTGTAGGCATAAAAAATCACCTTCAATTCCTGACGAATTCGTCTACTTTTTCAATATAACCCTCTGATGAGACAATTAGAGGGCAACTATAGGTCACGCACGTCAAGCCAACAGTGTTTGGTCTCTCCCCCTACACATTTGAGGGTCGCCTGGGCTAATTGATCAGGCCTAACATCTCGCCCTCCCAATCCAACGATATAAGAAGAGATCAGTGGCCTATGTTTTGAGTCGTACATAGCGGCTTTAGCATCCATGGCCAATGCGCCCTGATATCCGTAGCTAACATCCTTTTCGAAGAAGGTTACCGTTTTCAAGCCGGCAAGGCTCTCCATTATCTCAACTCTTGGAAAAGGTCGATAAACTCGAACACCTACAACACCCACTTTAACGCCTTCATTTCTCAACTGATCCGCCGCCAGGGTGCATTCTGAAGCGAGAGACCCCATGCTCACCATAGCGTGTTCAGCGTCATCCATACGATACGTCCAAACCGAGGCTCCCCAACTTCTTCCGAAAATTTCCGAGAATTCCTCATCTGCCGACTGGATCTCCTTTACAGACTCAAGGATGTCCTGTTGCAAACGATATCGGAACTCCATGTATCCAGGCATCAACCTACCTTCAGGGTCAGGTCTCGGATCGCTCAGAATAAGAGGGTTGACATTCATGAGAGTATGGCCGTCAATTCCTGATCTGTCCTCCAAAGGTGGAAGGAATCCGTCCACTTCTTCCTGCGAAGGGACATCAACCGGGGTGCTGGTGTGGGATAGAATAAAACCGTCATAACATACCATGATCGGGATCTGAATCCGCTCAGCGATGCGGTAAGCCTGTATGACACTGTCCAGCGCTTCCTGGGAATTCCTGCAATAAATCTGAATCCACCCGGTATCTCTCTGTGATACCGTATCCTGCTGATCGTTGAGAATAGTCCATGGCGCCCCGACTCCACGATTAACACACGCCATCACAATTGGGACTCGGCTCCCCGCAGCCCAGTGAAGCATTTCGTGCATGTACAAGAGTCCATTGGCGCTAGTAGCCGTAAACACTCTCGCTCCGACCTGGGATGCGGCCACAACCGAAGCCAACGCCGAATGCTCGCTCTCAACGGTAATGTACTCAGCCTTCAGTGAACCGTTTTCCACCATTTCCGCAAGCTCTTCAGTCACTGGGGTTTGAGGAGTTATAGGATAAGCGGAGATTACCTGAACGCGGCACAATTTGGCCGCCAGAGCGGCGGCTGTGTTTGCTGTAATTATTTCAATTCGCCCCATTTACACGACCTGTATTTCATTTATTGGACTTTGCCGGTGTAGTAATCAAAGTCGATATTGTGTTTAGAGTATCATGGGATCCTATTCTACTTGTCATCAACCATATCGATGGCTTTTCTGGGACACTCTTCTGCGCATATGCCACAGCCTTTACAGTATGTTAAGTCAATCTCAAGAGGAAATGTCGAGGATATGACTCCATCAGGGCAATAAAGCCAGCATAAGAGGCACGAATCTTTTTTAGAGCACTTATCGTGATCAATTCTAGGTGTTTGAGATCGCCAATCCCCTGTCTTTCCAGCTTCTCCCTTGGCTGGCTTAGATATCGTTCGAATAGGAATGGAATTTTCTGCCAAAATACGCTCCTGTTTTACAAACTGATTCAGTTGCTGAAGAAATATGGATCAAGCCTATCATCCGGCCGCAGCGGCGGAAAGACTTCCGATCTCTGAGACCTCAGTCCTTTGAAAAGCCAAATCCAGAGCTTTGATGTTTCGTTCGAGAGATTTTCCTTTGAATTTCTTCTCTATTGCCTTTCGAACGTTTTCCATTGAAACGAAATTTGTCGCTGCCACCAATGGCCCCAGAATGGAGGTGGAAACAAGGACATTGCCCTCTATGATCAAGCCCGCCTCTTCTGAACAGTGGTATGCGTCTGATATCGCAATCTTGAATTGCCCCTGCAAATTCAGATCATTAGCTGATTTAGAAGAGTTTATTACTAGAAGGCCCCCAGTTTTAAGATTGGAAGTCACGTTCACCATTTCGAGAAGATTGTCATCCAACACAACGGCGATGTCAGGAAACAGAACATTTGAGAAAGTTCGAATCGGTTCAGGGGAAATCCGGGTGTGAACACTGACCGGGGCGCCACGCCTTTCGGAAAAGTATGTGGGCTTTGCGCTGACTCCCTTAAAGCCTGAATAATACGCCGCCTCTGTGAACATCTTGGCCGCTGTCACGGCCCCCTGTCCGCCACGACCGTGCCAGATTATTTCATAGTTTTGATTTGATTTCATGATCGATCCTTAATTATTAAAGCCCCTTATAGTAATTAAGGATCGATTTGGGGTCAAGCAAGAAATCTTGACGAATTTTCGCTTCCGCAAATAGGCGCCACCTTAATATCGTCGCTGATACTAATCTACACAGAGTCTTTTTTCGGGGAAATCTTCTTGGTGGAGAAAATTTTGACAAGCTTTCGCCAGCCAACAGCAAGGACAATTGCAGCCTTTATGAATTTTGTGCCCATGTCCTTACCGGAAACTAAATGGGCATGCAGATGGAAGATGACCTGTCCTCCGCCCTTGTTCACATTGATGAAAAACCTGTAGCCAGTATCCGCCACCCCCAAATCCCGCGCTAATTTCTTCGCTACCATGCCGATGTGGCTCAATATTGGATCATTGTCAGGAACATCGTTTAGGGTAGGAATATGTATTCGGGGCACTATAAGGATGTGAATGGGGGAAGCCGGGTTCGCGTCCCAAAAAGCTACCACCAGATCATCCTGGTAAACTATTTTTGCTGGAATCTTACCTTCTATTATCTTGCAAAAAATACAGTCGGCCATAAAGAACCCTTTCAAAATGAGTTTAGTAATTCTTACGCAAAAAACACCAATCAGACAAAAGAAAAATCATTGTGATCTTCTCTTTTAAACAGAATATTCAATTCTCAGCCGCCACTTTCAAATTCTTTACGGTAATGCTAGAATTTTTGCCGGTGTTTTCAATAGCCTCGAGAATCAGGGCTGTATTTTATGCAAGAGCAAGCCGGACCCAAATCTACGGCCGCACACGGCCTTTCATTACAGACCAAGTTCAGTCTCGGTATTATTGCCATACTGGGGCTATTCACATGCCTACTGTCTTATGGCCTGTACCGGCAGCTCGAAAATTCCCTGATCTCCAATGTGTATGAGAAGTCGGAGATCATACTCGCTGAACTGGAGGCTACTCGTAAGTATGTATCTGAAATATTAAGACCGAAGGTCTCTACTCTGGTTGCTTCCGATGAGTTCGTCCTGGAAGCTATGTCTACAGCCTATGTCTCCAGACAAATAATGGACCGTTTTCAGGCAGCTTTCCCGGATTTCAAGTACAAGAGAGCGGCTGTCAATCCGAGAGAATTACGAAACCAGGCGGACGCTTTCGAAAGGGACATACTCCTGAGTTTTGAACAAGATCCTCGTCTAAAGGAATGGCACGGCATAGTCAAAAGAGATAATGAGCGGTTTTTTGTACGGATGTCCCCCATATATACGGAAACTTCCTGCTTGAGATGCCATGGGGCCCCCGATGCAGCCCCATCCAAATTGATAGGACTTTACGGACCGGAATTTGGATTTGGCCGAAAACAGGGAGACATTAGCGGGATGGACGTGCTTTCATTCCCCGTTGAGAGCGCTATGGGACACATTCGGAGGCGGGCCTTGGGTGTGTTGGGACCAGGACTCCTGGCTATTGTGGCCGCGATGATTATGGTCATCGCCCTGTTCAAAACACTAGTTGTTAACAGAATCGGATTTGTTAAGGAATTCTTCTCGGAGTTTGTTTCCGATGGAGGAGATCTTAGTCGTAGAATTGAGACCAAGCAGAATGACGAAATAGGGAGACTCTGTTCGGCATTCAACGTCATGGCGGACAAACTCAACAATATTATGAAAGAGAGGGACACTCTCCTCGTTGAATCCTACGAACAACGCGAAAAAATGCGTTCAATCATCGATGGTATCACCGACAAGCTTATGTTGATAAAACCTGACAGATCGGTCCTTATGGCCAACAAAGCGTCCATTTCAGAGATACACGGAAACGAGCAGGACCTCAAATGTTACCACCTGATTCATGAACTCGATACTCCTTGTTCCGGTTGCCTACTCGAGAAAACCATTGACGAGAAAACACCCACATTCGGTGAAGTATGTCACGGAAATAAAGAGATTTACCTGGCTCATTTCTATCCAATCCGCAACAGGCAAACCGGACAGGTTGAAAGTGTGGTCCATTATTGCAAGTCAATAACTGAAAAGAAGCGGATGGAGCAGCACATGATGCAGGCCGAGAAACTTGCGTCACTTGGACAGATGGTTGCTGGCGTAGCTCACGAGTTGAACAATCCGCTTGGCTTGATACTCTTTTACTCAGAACTGCTGAAAAAGGAACTTCCGGGAGAATCCGAGCATCTCATGGACATCGAGGTAATCGAAAAACATACCGAGACATGCCGAGCCGTGGTCAGGGATCTGCTCCATTTTTCGAGAAACGTCGAAACGATACCGGTTCCAGGGCTCCTCAACGATAGCATAGAGCAAGTGATACTAGTGCTGGAGAAACAGTTCTCCAAAGATGGAATTAGAGTAGAGAGAAATTTCGATTGCTCACTTCCTCTGATCCGCTTTGACGACAACAGGCTGAAACAGGTCTGGATGAATCTGATACTCAATGCAAGACAGGCTATCAAGCACGGCGACGGTGTAATAACTGTGAGCACGTCCTGTAACAAAAAGAGCGGATTAGTATCAGTGACTATAAGAGATAACGGAGAAGGAATGGCGCCTGAGATTGTCCATAAGATCTTCGACCCATTTTTCACCACCAAGAAAACCGGAGAAGGAACTGGATTGGGGCTTTCCGTAAGCTACGGAATTGTAAAGGATCATGGAGGAGAAATCTCAGCTTGGAGTGAATTGACAAAAGGGTCCATCTTTACGGTCACTCTCCCTGAGAAGGTCAGTGAGCGGCCTCATGCGTAGAGACATGGATTCGAAAGATCATTTGCCTGCCCTGCTCGTTGTGGACGATGAACCGGACTTTCTTAGGGGCTTAGCCAGAAGCATACCAAAGGAACTACCATACAGGGTATTAACCGCTTTAACCGGCGCTGAAGCTCTGGACGTGATAGACGGGCAGCCAGTGGAACTGGTCCTTACGGATATTCGCATGCCGGACATGAATGGGATTGAACTTCTGGATGAAATCAAAGCCCGAGACCCATTCATCACAGTTGTTGTAATGACGGCTTACGGAACAATAGAAACTGCTATAGAAGCCATAAAAAAAGGGGCTTACGATTTCGTTCAAAAACCATTTACTCCGGACGAGATTAATCGCCTGCTTAAAAAAGCGCTTGAACGCAATAGCCTCGTTCGGGAAAATATTAATTTAAAGAATAAACTCACCGCTTCTTCCGCCGCGGATCTTTTCATGTGGGGCGGGCCTGGAATTAGAAAGATAGTCAGAACGATCAGGACCGTAGCGTCTCTGAACGTTACGGTCCTAGTTAGAGGTGAATCCGGGACCGGCAAAGAGATTGCAGCCAGACATATTCACTTGCTCAGCCCAAGATCGGAACGCCACATGGTCACGGTAAACCTCCCTACCCTACCGGAATCTCTGCTGGAATCCGAGCTTTTCGGATACTCAAGGGGAGCGTTTACAGGGGCTGATACCGAGAAAAAGGGCATTATTCAGGAGGCTGCGGGAAGCACATTGTTTCTGGATGAGATAGGCGACATTTCGCCGGTCATCCAGACCAAGCTTCTGAGACTCATCCAGGAAAAGGAAATAAAACCACTGGGTTCGTCAGTAGCCAAATTGGTGGATGTGCGCATAATAGCATCCACCAACAGCGATCTTGAGTCCAAAATAGAGGACAGATCGTTCAGGGAAGACCTTTTTTACAGACTTAACGTTGTGTCGATCCTGATGCCGCCACTCAGAGAAATTCCTGAGGATATACCCATACTCGCCCAGAGGTTCGTTCATGAAGCTTCCAGTGAATTCAATCTTCCTCCAAAGAAAATTTCAATCGAAGCTTTAAGACATCTTGAGAATCAACCCTGGCCGGGCAACATAAGGCAGTTGCGCAATGTGATTCAGAAAGCCTTGATATTCAGCAAGGGAGAGCGCCTGGAGTTGGGTGACTTCAAGGAAGAGTCTGACAAGGCCGATCTAAATCGTGAGAATACCGGAGACATGAAGTTACCGTTTAGAGTGGCAAGGGATAAACTCGTGAACGACTTCACGGGCAGATACCTCGCCCAGGCGTTAAAGCGCAATGGCGGCAACATTTCAGCAGCGGCTCGTGAAAGCGGTCTGGAACGGCAGCACTTTCAAAAACTGATGAAGAAAGTGGGTCTAAAAATTACTTCGTTTCGGTCTGGGCGCCAATAGCAGTTGCGCTGCAACGGAAAGTTGCACAGGTATTTTGGACAGGCCTAGTCTGGAAACTTCAACTTTATGCAACCCTACCGATCGTTTCTTATATCGCATCGAGACAAGACCTGATGTCTTCCACGCGCTGGCAGCAGACATAACAGCCTGATTCCACTCAGCAATATACAACAGCAGCTATCTGGCACAGTTAATGCTTTCCGTTATTGAATCCAACGAAAACGCCTGCTATCGGGGCGATCGTTGAGTCTCGGCGGCGCGTCCTCACGCGTTTCATTAATTTTGCTTAGGATATACCATTAAGAAAGGATGTGGCTATGTCAGGAGAAGCAACAAATCTCTACGGAAAACAGTCGGTTCTTGAAAGTGAAGACTGGTGGGCCGTTTGGATCGGGCTGTTCATTTTTCTACTTGGCCTTGGACCGATCTATGGGCAAGACCTATTGGGCTGGGTAGTAAAAAACAATGTCTGGATCGACCTCAGCAAATCGATTAAACCAATTTCAGCCGGTTATGCGTCTTTGTCAGGAATAACTTCGGCCGTGTTGACCTATGCTTTCATGTTGGTCATCACGTCTATCGGCGTTATCGCCATGGGAAAGAATGTAATAAGATACATTATAGGTTTCACCATAATTTTTTGGATAGTGTTCGGGTGTATGGTTGCGGGTAATTACGCCTACATAGCGGCCACTCCGGACAAGCAAGCGGCTTTCAAGATACCATGGTCGTTGAGTTTAGGCGAAATGGGCTTTGTAATCGCCATGATCATTGGGCTCATTATCGGAAATTTTTTCCCGTCAGTCGCTAAGTTCCTGGAAGACGCCGCAAAACCCGAATGGTTCATTAAAACTGGTATTGTCATCCTGGGTGCGGCCATTGGAATAAAGGCGGTCGGGGCTTTAGGGCTGGCAAGCACAGTCATTGTGCGTGGAATTTGCGCAGTGGCGGAAGCGTATTTGATTTACTGGCCAGTGGTCTACTACGTGTCACGAAGATATTTTAAGTTTACGCCTGAATGGGCGGCGCCGCTTGCTTCCGGTATTTCTATCTGCGGAGTTTCCGCGGCGATCGCAACAGGTGGGGCCATACGGGCTCGACCTGTGGTACCGGTGATCCTTTCGGCTGTTATCATCGTTTTCGTCGCTGTTGAGCTTCTTTTCCTTCCCTGGCTTGCGCAGGCTTTCCTGTACAAAGAGCCTATGGTGGCCGGCGCATGGATGGGGCTTGCGGTAAAGAGTGATGGTGGCGCCGTGGCCAGTGGAGCGATAACAGACTCCCTCATTAGGGCCAAGGCTCTTGCGGATCTGGGAATCAAGTGGGAAGAAGGCTGGATGCTTATGGCCGCTACTACCACTAAAGTTTTCATCGACGTTTTTATTGGAGTATGGGCTTTCATACTGGCCATCGTGTGGTCGGTTTATGGGATCGGTCAAACTGGAGTGACTGCAGGCGCTGCTGCGGGGAAGGTTTCGGCTACCGAGATATGGGACAGGTTCCCCAAGTTTGTCATTGGGTTCACCCTCACGTTTCTGATTCTTCTGGTAATGGGTTTGAATAATCCAACCATAGTCAAGGCTGCAGAAAAGGGATCCGGCGATGCCAACGCGCTTAGGACAATCTTCTTCGGTTTGTGCTTCTTCTCAATTGGCATAGTAACCAATGTTCGGAAACTCTGGGCCGAGGGAATGGGACGGATAGTAGCGGTTTACGCCGTATGTCTGTTCGGATTCATTCTCTGGGTTGGGTTGGCGATATCGTGGATCTTCTATCATGGCATCATGCCACCGGTATTAGCCCAATAATTGAAACTTCCTAAGAAAGGTGAGTGAAGATATGGCGCAAGAAAGAACAAACACAACAAAGACAGCGGAAAACGCGGGGGCAATGGGGCCGGAAGAATGGCATGATCTCCTGCCGATCGAAAAGAAGCTGATTTTTTCATCATTGACTCTAGGAATTGTATTGCTGGTCATCTTCGTTTTCGCTTTTGGAGTATTCCACTAATTAATGATTATTGCGATGGAGGACTCGACCGATCAGTCCTCCGTCGCAATTTCTTCCGGTTTGCGCAACAGCGCTCATTTTCTTCGGTTCATTATCTGACTGCGTTTAGACCTTCCGAAGTTCTGTTCCTGATTCGTCTAATTTGATTACCACGTTTTTTCCTAACCGTTTTGTTTGCTCTCAAAGACGCTACTGGCGCAACGGGCAAGCCCGCGCTATAATTAATAAATAAGAAAGCTATTTAGTCGTTCCAAGAACTATAAGCGACGCCCTTCCTCAATCATGAACTCTTAGCGCAGCTCCTTCGGTTAGTGGACCCAGGAGATTTTGACGGGAGTCTAGTATATGTGGATAGTCCGCCTTGCTTTACGCCGCCCATACACCGTCGCTGTAATGTCTACACTGATTTTTGTCTTGGGGGTCCTTTCTCTCAGCAGAATGCAGGTGGATATTTTCCCTGTGATCGATATCCCCGTCGTAGTGGTCGTATGGAATTATCCGGGACTTTCCCCGGAAGACGTGGAACGACGAATTGTCCTTATAAGTGAACGGGCTTATTCCACCACGGTAAATGGCATTCAGCGTATAGAATCCCAGTGTATCCCTAGCATAGGTCTAATAAAGCTATATTTTTACCCTGGCAGCGAAATAGGGACAGCCATCGCCCAGGTTTCTTCAGTTTCTAACACTCTCCTACGAATAGCGCCTCCGGGAATCCAACCGCCAATTATAATCCAGTTTAACGCGTCCAACGTTCCTGTGGCCCAACTGACAGTTTCCAGTCAGACCCTTTCTGAAGAAAAAGTTTTCGACTATGGATTAAACTTCATCAGAGTAAGGCTGTTTACAATACCGGGCCTGTCTACTCCTGCTCCATTCGGAGGGAAAAGTCGCGAAATCAAGGTCGACATTGATCCAAACGCGCTGGCTTCCCGGAGCCTGTCTCCCGCTGACGTAGTCAGTGCGCTTCAATCGTCAAATGTCATACTTCCTGCTGGTACGGCTCGAATAGGCGAGCTTGAATACAACGTCCTCATCAATTCAAGTCCCTCGTTGCTGGAGGAGTTCAACCGCATCCCTATAAAGATTGTCGGTGACGCCGTCGTGTATCTTGGAGACGTGGCGACTGTCGCGGACAGTTATGCGGAACAGACCAACATTGTAAGAGTAAACGGCAAGAGGGCGACATATCTAGCGATTTTAAAACATTCCGACGCTTCCACTCTGGCCGTGGTTCAGGCTACCAAGGATATTTTACCATCGATCAAGGAAGTTGCCCCGGAAGGCCTCGAAATCAAATTAGACTTCGACCAGTCCCTATTTGTAAGAGCTGCAATTGAGGGGGTTGTTCGTGAAGCTCTTCTTGCTTCGATCCTGGTTTCACTCATGATCCTGATTTTTCTTGGAAGCCTGCGCACGATGACAATCGTGATCATTTCCATACCATTGTCCATACTGACGTCAATAGTTGGACTCAATCTCCTCGGCCACAGCATCAACATAATGACTCTAGGCGGGCTCGCCCTGGCAATAGGTATGCTGGTTGACGACGCTACCGTGGAGGTAGAAAACATACATAGGAACTTGCGTATGGGGAAACCTCCGACCGTGGCGATTCTTGATGGAGCGCGACAGGTGGCGGTCCCGGCCATCGTGGCCACGTTGGCGGTATGTGTGGTATTTTTCCCTGTAGTCTTGCTTTACGGTCCTGCAAAATACCTTTTTACTCCACTGGCCTTGGCCGTCGTTATGGCCATGATCGCTTCTTACGTGCTCTCCAGGACATTGGTGCCCACGCTTGCCAGAATGCTGATGACCGGTGAGCATAATGAATCGTCCGACATAGAAATTCAGACTCAGGCTGTCGGTGGTTTTTCTCGAATTATCGGAAGATTGAACCACTGGAGAGATCGGGGGTTTGAGAAGCTTCAGGCGAGGTACAGCAGCGCTCTGGAAACAGCTTTAAGTCACAGGATTTACACTCTCGTATTGTCTGGGCTGCTTATCATTATTAGTTTGCCTCTGATCGCCATCGTAGGGACCGATTTCTTCCCCAGTGTCGACGCCGGCATGATGAAGCTTCATTTTAGGGCTCCAATCGGGACTCGAATCGAGGAAACCGACCGCATAGTGTCCCGCGTGGAAAAACGAATTCGAGAGGTAATCCCTCCAGAGGAGATAGACACAATCAATGTCATGATCGGGGTCCCGATATTTTATAATCTAGGCTTTGTTCAATCAGACAATATAGGTGGCATGGACGCCGACATCTTAATCGCGTTAAAAATGGGACATCAACCAACTGTCCGTTATACTGACGCATTGAGAAAGGTCCTATCACATGATTTTCCCGACTCAACCTTCTATTTTCAGCCCGCGGACATTGTTACACAGGTGTTGAACTTCGGATCGCCGTCTCCGATTGACGTCCAGATAGAGAGCCTCGACCTAGCCCGATCGTACGGGTACGCGAACAAATTGCGTGTGGCCATGATGGAGATTCCAGGAGCTACTGATGTTCATATCAACCAGGTCCTGGATTATCCCTCACTACAGGTCGACGTAGATAGGACTCTTTCCGCCAAGTTGGGTCTGACTGAACGCGATGTGGCCAATAGTGTTCTGATATCTCTTTCCTCAAGTATTCTTGTAGCCCCATCTTTTTATGTAAATCCAGAGAACAACGTTAATTACAACGTTGTCGTCCAGATGCCCATTAAGCTGCTTTCATCTATAGACGATCTAAACTCCATTCCATTAACACCTCCACTTTCGCCCGGAAACCTGGTCACTCCTTCAACCCTGCCTGCGCCGACGGCAGTTCCTACAATACCAGCCCAGACGCTGGCAAATGTCGGGACCATAACGCACAGTGTAACGCCGGAAAACATTTCCCATTATACCGTTCAACGGGTGCTGAACGTCGACGCTAATGTGGAAGGTAGGGACCTTGGGTCTGTAGCAAGAGACATCCAGAAAAAGATCGCGGAATTGGGGACGCTTCCACCTGGGACACGCATAGCTCTTCGCGGCCAGTATGAAGTAATGGAACGCTCATTCAAGAGTCTGGGTATGGGTTTGATTCTTGCGGTATTGTTCGTTTATCTGCTAATGGTTGTGTTGTTTCAATCCTGGCTGGATCCTTTTATCATCATCATGGCCGTACCTGGAGCCCTGGTCGGCATTCTCTGGATTCTCACTCTGACCGGAACAACCATTAACGTAGAGTCTTTGATGGGTTCGATTATGGCCGTAGGTGTGGCTACATCTAATTCTATTTTGTTGGTAAGTTTCGCAAACGATTATCGTCTCGAGGGCAGCGCATCCCCGGTTAAGGCTGCTCTGGAAGCTGGAAAAACACGGCTGAGGCCTGTTTTGATGACTGCTCTTGCGATGATTCTGGGAATGCTCCCGATGGCGCTCGCCCTGGGTGAGGCCGGTGAACAAAATGCGCCGTTGGGAAGAGCGGTGATCGGAGGTCTCCTCGTGGCCACGGTCGCGACTCTTTTCCTGGTGCCCGTTATCTACTCCCTGTTGCGAAAGGATCTTCCCACAAAGCAAATTCTGGAGAGAAGGTTCCTGGCTGAAGAGCGGGGAGAAAAGTGGTCCGGTAAACTTTAATGCGCAACTCGAATCCTGAATTGAAGTCAAACGGAAAGACAGGCAAGCTGTTTCTTTTTGGTGGAGCCGCTTTAGTCTTGGTTGCTCTGGCAATCGTTGTCGCACAATATAAAATTCGGGACAACTACCTCAGCGAAGAGCGCAAGACAAGGCTTGCCGCTTTGAAATCCAGTTATCGAGTCAGGGTTGTCCCCGTGACTATGTCTCCTACGACTCGATCAATTTCCCTGGTTGGAGACGCATTCCCGTACGCTAATGTAACCTTGTATTCCAAGGTCAGCGGGTTCCTTAAGGATATAAATGTCGATAAGGGGTCTCGGGTAAAGGCAGGACAAGTTCTAGCCGTGATCGAGTCTCCTGAGCTGAATAGCCAATACAAAGCCTCTCTGGCCGACGCAAAAGACAAAGAGGCTGACGCTGAAAGGGCAAGAGGCCTTTACAAGACGGGAGCCATGTCCTGGCAGGACACTGAAAAGTTAGAAGCGGCTGCCCAGGTTGCCAAAAACACTGCCGAATCGCTCAGAGCCCAAAAAGAATATGAGATAATCACGGCTCCATTTGATGGAACAGTAACAGCGAGGTACGCTGATCCGGGCGCTTTAGTCCAGAGCGCCGCCACATCCGAAACATCAGCCCTACCTATAGTGGCGGTCTCCCAGATCGACCGATTGAGGGTATATGTATATCCAGACCAGAGCGTCGCCGGTTCAATCAAGGTCGGAGACAAGGCTATAATCATTGACGCTGCGCGACCTGATACGAGAATATCTGGAGCAGTATCGAGAACTAGTGGAGAGCTAAATCTTAAGACTCGTACACTCCTCGTCGAGATAGACGTTGACAATCGGGAGAACAAAATTCTTGCAGGTAGTTCTGTTCAGGTCACTCTGAGTTTCAGCGTCCCGGAATATACCCAGGTTCCTGTGGAGGCTCTATTAATAAGAGATGGAAAAAAATTTGTGGCGATCGTAACTCAAGGCAATCGGGTACGCTTTCAGCCAATTTCCATACAGGAAAGTAACGGGAAGGTACTGAGAATCCGTTCCGGCCTCAAAGAAGGTGAGCTGGTGGCGATTAATCTGGGAAACAAGATTGCTGACGGCGCCGAGGTCGAGCCCATCAAAGAATCGGCTAACGGTAAACCAATCAGGTAAATCTCTCGCCTTGTATTGGCTCCTGGACATTCGAGATTTACCCGTTGTGTTTAGCTCGGTGTCACTTGCGTCTTCAGATAACTTTTACCGAAATTAACTATCTCAATGCTAAATCCAGAATTCCGGATAACGTCTGTTTCTGGGTATGTTGTTAAAAACCAGCGCCACAGCCAGAAGGATAAATGCGCCTAATGCGACTGGAAGGATCGGATAAATAAAACCGAGTTGATGGACTTTGGCCCCCCCTATTACGGCATTCAACGCCGTTGCGCCGGCTGGCGGATGGAGGGTTCGGGTGAGATGCATCACAGCGATGGCGGTAGATACCGCCAGCGCAGCAGCGAACCATGGCTGTGACATCAATATCCTGCAAACCGCCACACCTATAAACGCAGCCATTATATGTCCGCCAATCAGATTTCGGGGTTGAGCCAAGGGACTCTTCGGAGCCCCATAGAGTAGCACGGCGGAGGCTCCGAATGAGGCTATCATCAAAACGTTCTCCTGGGCCCCCACGACAAAATTGTTTACGAGCCCAATCATGCCTATTCCAAGCAGCGCTCCAAACCACGACAACCCGATTTCCAACGGTGATACTGACGGTGGACTCTGGCCTGAGCCTTTCATTTTCTCCAAAAAGTTCATTCTGAGCCTCCAGATTCGAAGGATCTCATCAGGTCTGCCCGAGAAACAATCCCAACCATGATACCTTCAATGTCAACTACCGGAGCGCGGTTGATCCCCTTTGAGGCGAAGAGACGAGACACAGCGCCAACTTCGTCATCCGTCCCCACAATCACAGCAGGAGCGGTCATGATGTCTTTAGCGAGCTTTGTTCTGACAGGGGCCACCAGGCACGCCTTTCCCTTCAGACACTGGGCTATTATTTCCATGAGGCTTGCGGATTTTGTGCCCACCATAACCTCAAGAAAATCCCGCTCGGATATAATACCTGAAGGTTTGTGATCGTCATCCAATACCGGCAGACCTGAAATATGGTTGGTCGCCATTAGTTCGGCGACACGTTGGAGCGAATAGTCAGATCGAGCTGATATGACCTGAGTCGTCATAACTTCTTTGACTCTTACAGTTCTGGTCAACCTTGAAAGAGCGTGTTGATAAGCCTTGATATAGAGTTCCTTGAAATCGGAAGGTGTTATATCAAGATAGCCGGAAATTTCACGCATTGCGGAGAAAATGTCATCATCCGAGATCTGGACGGGAGCGCACGCCTTGTAAAATGTATCCGCCATCTTTTCGGCTCCTTTGTTTGTGTTTCGTATACGATTTTATAGCCATTTAGGGGACATGTGTTTGACCTAAGTCAATTGCTTGGAATTGTCGTAAATATATTATGGCGTCCTGGGATCTCAGCCTCTTTCGGATAAGTCGCTTATCAATATTTTCAGGCAATGAGCACGCTATGGCCCGCAATAATTATAAACTGCCAGCTTATGATCGATAATGTTTTCAACTTGCCCGCAAATTTATTTTTGACTCTTCTCGTGACAGCGTGTTACCTACTAAGATAGAGTGTGTGGTTCCTTGACCAATAACGCCATGTTATTGCTACCTCGGACCAGATTTGCGGCGTTTAATTCAATAGCCTAGAATTTGAAAAGCTTCGAAAGGGGAACTAGCCATGACAAAGCGTCTCATCGCATTTAGCATAACTCTTATGAGCTTGGCTCTCTTGACTGGACCGAAGGTTGCGTCGTGCTGCATGTGGTTCACACTGTCAGCTACAGATGGCTCTATCATGGTGTGCAGAACCATGGAGTTTGGTGTGCCTCTGAATTATAAAATAGTTGTTTCTCCGCGAAACATGAGTTTCCAAAGCCAGGCTCCAAACGGAAAAACTGGATTAAGCTGGAAAACCAGATACGGCTTCGTCGGATATTACGGCGCAGGTCCAGAAGGAGCAGTAGCTGATGGTATGAACGAGGTAGGGCTTACCGTCGGAGCACTGTGGTTTGAACCAAACACCAAGTATCAAGAGGTAAAGACAGGAGAAGAGTCCAAAGCTCTGAGTCTTGCGCTGACAGGGCCATGGATTCTAGGGAATTTCTCCACTGTCGATGAAGTGAGGAGAGAACTGCGCAACGTGGTAATCTTCGGGGACTTCGTCAAGGAATTAAACATGGTTCCTCCTCTCCATCTTGCCGTATCGGACGCGACCGGCAAAATGATTGTAATTGAGTTCGAGGACGGAAAACTTAATATATACGACGCCCCATTGGGCATACTTACAAACGCTCCGAAATTCCCGTGGCATATGACTAATTTACGCCAGTACATAGGCATGACAAACGCAACACCGGCCCGAGGAGTCCTTGACAACGAAAAACTTTATCCCACAGGTCACGGATCCGGAATGTTCGGCGTTCCAGGAGACATGACTCCGCCAAGCCGCTTTGTGAGACTGGCTCTAGTTGTAAAATCCGTCGAACGGCAACCTGATGTTGAGAAGAATCTTAATCTAGCCCAACACATTGTAAATTCATTCGATATCTCGAAAGGCTTGATCATTGAAAAGGCTAGTGACGGAAAAGTAACAAATTCGGAGACTACCCAGTTCGCTACGTTCAAAGACCTTACCAACAGGATCATGTACCAGAGAACCTACGAAAACCTGGAAGTGACTAAAATAGATTTAAAGAAACTGGATTTTGGCGGTAGCAAGCTGAAGTACATCCCTTTTAGCCCGAATCCGCAGAAGTATACTGATATTACTGATCAAGCCCAATAGAAACGTTTAATCTCGAACGAGCCAATAGCGAGCCACATCGGTAAATCGAATTTTTCAGGCCCATGGACACGATTGCTCGAATTCAATCAGCTCGAACTTTTTGTTGTTTCATAACGTGCTTGAATATATATTCCCCTCAATCCAAGAATTTTGAATTTCGGCTCCATATAGACTGAGGGTCAGTCTGAAACGTGTACCCTCACTATCTGTTGATGCAACTATGCCACGGCGCCTGAGTCTGCGATTCGAGCCCAAATGTGACTATGACGCAAGGTTTTGTTTTGGGCTATGTGAGGATAATTATGAGACATCTTGTTGTGATTTCTTTGTTAGTTGCGCTTATTTCTGTTGATGGCGCGCAAGCTGATCAGTCCTCCATTCAAGGAGCGCTCGGAAAAGTCATACTCAATCCCTACGTACAGATTGGTTATCAAAGAGTTTCGGCGAACAGTTCGTTTCCTATATTGACCGAACGGGTCTTTCCTGTGGATAACACACTACAAATTGGATCAATGGACATGGAACTCAAAGACGTTTACTTATGGTCATGGACCTTGGGTGTGAACGCCGTAATTAATCCTAGCGTTTCGATCTTCGCAAGCTTCCTGGGATTCATCCCAACTACATACCCGATTTATGCCCAGTTGCCCACCAGCTTAAATGGGACGGCTTTGCCGAGCGAAGTGAATTTCACGGGAGAAAACACGCAATATCGTCTAGGCCAATTCGGAGCCTCCATAACTCTGGCGCCTGGATATTCGTTGCTTGTCGGCAGCTTGTGGGACCACTTCACCAACACATGCAATGAGCCGCGCACTGGGACAAGGCCTTTCCCTGACCAAACGTTGAGAGCTGATTACTGGATAAACACTTGGGCCCCGTATCTGGGGTTGCAGTTTGTGGATCGTGGGCTCACTGCATCGGTAATTTACACTCCACTAATCTATGCGCAGTCTCTAATGGCCCTGAGAAGTTCTCAATTAGCCCCGATTGAACTCCAATACAGCTTCAACAAACCGGGGCAGTTCTTAAGCGCAAATGCGTCTTACGATCTTCCGAAGGTAGCGCCGCCTCTGTCAGCTCAAATTTGGGGTTCAGCCATATGGATGAACATCAAAGGAGAGGGAAATTTCGATTACGCCAACGGCAATAATGGGGTTCGCAGATCAGGTTCAGCTTCTGAAGCCAGTTCGACGAAGTATGCTATTGGTGGTGGGCTTACCTTTGGGCTAATTTTCTAGGCATGAGCTAAATACCTAGGAAAGGCGTATCGATCTCTGTCAAAACTTTGAATCGCCGTCACCCTCTGTTTGGAGATAGGGTGGGTTTAACGACAACCTCTTGAGAAGCTCATTGTGATTACCTGAAGAGGTCAACTAAAAATGGAAGGCGATTTTGAATCCGCATGAACCTCTTATTTCACCGCTCACTGTTTATTCTCAACTTCTTACTGGAAACATGGAATAGCCTGTGACATAAATGTTGATGCGAAGATTTCACCAGTAGAGCCGCATCATGTTCAATCCCAAGAGCAGTTCATACTACAGATCATTGACCCGAAACATTATTCTGATAATGGTCAGCGTATCCGTCATTCCATTAATTCTAATCACGCTAACTATCAGACACTTTTCCATAACATCTTTCCAGGGCAATATTCTGGATCAACTAAAATTGCTAAGTCAGAAGCACAAAGAAAACATCGACGGGTTCCTGAGTCAGCAATTGACTAATATCGCAATGTTGAAAGACTGTCACGGTTTCCAGGAGATTGCGAATGACGATTTCTTGCACCATAAGCTGAAATGTTTACAGGAAATATCCGGAAACGCCCTGGTGGACCTGGGTGTAGTTAATGATCAGGGCATCCAGATTGATTATGCCGGGCCATATCAACTCAAGAGCGCGAATTACAGCCAGACTGAATGGTTTAAACAGGCAATTGAGAGAACAAGTTATATAAGCGACGTATATCAAGGGCTTCGAGGATCTCCCCATTTCATTGTAACGGTCAGGGGCGAAAACAACGGCTCAAAATGGCTATTAAAGGCGACGGTTGACTTTGATAAATTCAATGCGTTGGTCGAAAACATAAGAATCGGGGAAACAGGGTCTGCCTTCATTATAAACAAAAAAGGCGAATTCCAGACCAAACCTCGGGCAAACGCCTCGCACGACAAAGAACCTTACATATCTTTCCTTTCTTCTGATGACGGTGGGTCTGGAAATGATACATTGGTCAAGAATTCTGAAGGGTCAGGCGCAAGTCTTATCCATGTGATGTCAAAGTTAAAAAATGGAGATTGGGCCTTGGCTTTTGAACAGACAGAATCTGACGCCTACAAGGCACTTTACACAATTCGCACCGTAACAGCGCTGATCTTCTTCATGGGCGTTTATGGGATACTGGTCGTTTCGGTGGTTCTGGCCAAAAGACTCGTGTCCCGGATAAAACAGGCTGATCAAGAAAAAGAAATGCTGAATGAAAAAGTTATCGAGGCAGGGAAACTGGCCGCTGTGGGGGAACTGGCGGCAGGAATAGCGCATGAGATAAACAATCCCGTCGCAGTGATGGTTCAAGAGGCCGGATGGTTACAGGATATAATTGATGATACTGAGCCGGGAGCAATCCCAATGGTTGATGAATTTGAACAGTCACTGAACAAAATTAAAGCCCAGGGTTCCCGTTGTAAACAAATTACCCACAAACTTCTCAGCTTTGCGCGAAAAACCGATCCTGTCCCCAGGAAGGTAAAGATCAACGACATCGTTAGTGAATCCATCACGTTATGTGAACATAGAGTCACATCCGGGTCCAAAATGATCAAGGCTGAGCTTGCCGATGGCTTGCCGTTCACCCGTATTTCGCCTTCAGAAGCCCAACAGGTATTTGTGAACCTTATAAATAACGCTCTGGATGAGATTGAATTGAGAGGCGGAGAAATCAAGATCACAACCAGACGAGAGGATGATTATCTGGTGGTGGATATTGCGGACAATGGACCGGGGATACCGGATTATGTGTTACCACGAATTTTCGACCCTTTTTTTACTACCAAACCTGTGGGGAAAGGCACCGGTTTGGGGCTTTCCATCTGCTACGGAATTGTAAAAAAATGGGGCGGTGATATTTCAGTCAATACCAAAGAAGGGGTCGGCACAACTTTTCACATCAGATTTCCAGTCTCAAAAACCAGTGCGAATCCCTAAAAAAAATACTGTTCATTACGCCGCCTTTACTGATATTCTGATTGGGCTTCTTTGGACAAGTCAGTCCAACTGAAGTGGCATAATCTCAACAGGCTTTTTTCAACAAATCAAATGTCGGATTATTATCTTCTCGGCCTCAGCATTTTTGCAGGGGCCTACATGGCATGGAACATAGGGGCCAACGATGTGGCTAATTCCATGGCCTCGTCGGTTGGCGCTCGCGCCATCACGTTACGTCAAGCCTTGGTGCTCGCGACAGTGCTCACGTTCCTCGGCTCATCTCTGGTTGGGTCGCACGTTGCGCAGACCATAAGGAAAGGCATCGTCCATTCTCAGGTCATAGGGGACCCCCAGATAATTTTGCTCGGACTCTTGTCAGCCCTCCTTTCCGCTTCACTCTGGGTATGCCTCGCCACGTACCAGAATCTTCCAGTTTCTACTACCCATTCCATTGTAGGGGCAATGATCGGGTTTGGGATCGTAGCCGGAGGATTGTCCGCTGTCAATTGGAAGCAAGTGATATACATCGTCACTTCGTGGATCCTCTCCCCATTATTAACTGCGGCAGGCGCTTTCGTAATGTTCCGGTTCATCGACAAAGCGGTGCTTGCGAGAATGGACACTACGGGCGGGGTTGCCAGGACAACTCCCATCTTGATCGCTGCCACTCTAAGCATAATGACCTTGTCCCTATTACTTGATACCCCTCTAGGGACCAAAATCGGTCTGAGTGTGAGCGGAACTTTTGCAACCTCTCTGGCCATCGGAGTGGCAAGTTATGTGGTTTGTATGGTCGGATTGGGCTACTTGTTGAGGAAAGGAAACACATCTCTGGGGGAAGGTGACAAAATTTTTCGGTATCTGCAGGTGATGACAGCCTGCTACGTTGCTTTCGGGAATGGCGCAAATGATGTCGCTAACGCCATGGGGCCGCTGGCTGGTGTTTATTTCATCTACTCTACGGGAACAACAGCGGAATCTTCTCCTATACCGGTCTGGATGCTAGCATTTGGGGGCTCAATGATTTGCGTCGGTATCTGTACGTGGGGATACCGGGTCATCGAAACAGTTGGATCCAAGATTACGGAGCTTAACAATATACGAGGTTTTACCGTCGAATTTTCGGCGGCGACATTTATACTCATCGCCTCAATGATGGGGCTGCCGGTTTCCACCACCCACGCGGCCGTTGGAGCCTACATAGGGGTAGGCTTAGCCCGTGGCCTCGCCGCGTTAGATTTGGGAGTACTGTGGAAAATCATGCTTTATTGGGTAATTACTGTGCCGGTCGCGGCTGTAACATGCGCTGTGATATATTTTATTCTTTCTACTATTTTTATAGGCAGGTGATTGATGAGAAATCCTCTAACGACCCTGTTTAGGGTGTCGCCGTTCGAAAATGTGTTTAAGCATTCAGTGAGGATTGCGCAATGCGGGCCTCTTTTCGTCACAGCCATCAAGAGCTATTTCGGTGGGGATAGAGACCAGTTTGAGATACTGAAGGATGAAATTAGAGATCTTGAGGCTGAGGCTGACAGGATTAAACGGAACATAAGGGCCCACTTGCCCGCTTCGTTGTTAATGCCTGTGGACAAATCGGTGTTTTTTGCGTTTTTACGCGAGGCAGACAAGGTCATTGATTGCATTAAGAATGCTTTGTACTGGATGTCATACTATAATTTAATTTTGCCCGAGGACATACAAAAGGACTACATCACGTTAGCGAAAGAAGTTGGTGATTACGTAGGCCTTATGCCGGAGATGGTACTCAGGGCGCACACCTATTTTAACAGCCGGGCAGAAAAAGACCGTCAGTTGGTCAAAGACATGATACGCGAAATACGATGGCGGGAAAAAGAGTCCGATGATCTTGAAAAGACCATTTTTATACGATTATGCGCAGACGAGTCGATTCCCCCCAGGACATTTTTTCTTACCGTACGCCTGGTGGAAACAACCGGAGACATAGCGGATCATTTGGAGAATTCTTCTGATATGATGCGGGCTATGATTGCCCGTTAAGATCGATTTCTAATTACGTAGCGTATATTTCTCAGACCCGTCGGCCATAGTTTTGTCATTTCGACCGAAGGGATAAGTTTTAACCTTAACAACTAACTCTTCAGGCATGTACTGTATATGTCATCCGACAAGTCCACATTACTCTGGCGTTTCTACAGTTCACATATGGCCGTTCTTTTAATGGGACTCGCTTTTTTGGGTTATTTCGCTCTAGTAGAATTGCGTGAACTGCAACTTTATACCATCTCAGAAAGCCTGAAGAAACAGGGTCAGATTGTTGCGGAAATTATCGGCCCCAAACTTTCCGAACGAAATATTCAAGAAATCGACGCTCTATGCGACAGACTAACTACTGAAACAAGTTACAGAATAACCGTAATGGCTCCTGACGGCACAGTTCTGGGGGACTCAGAATCATCGCCATCAAGGATGGAAGACCATGCGACCAGACCGGAAGTCAAAGCGGCAATGGCCGGGTCCATTGGCTCATCAACACGATACAGTTTCACTGTCAATTCTGACATGGTTTACGTGGCCATTCCCGTCATGAGGGACGGTAAACTCCAAGGAATAGTTCGAGTCTCAACTCACTCAGAGCGATTGAGCCAAATCCTCGAGGGATTTTATGTCAAGCTCGGCGCCATGATCCTGTTCCTAATAGTGGCTGTAGGAATCATAAGCCTTTTCCTCGCCAATCGAATCAATAAACCTATCGCTGAGATCAGGGACGCGGCTGAAAGATTCGCAAAAGGGGACTTTGGTCAAGTAACATTACAATCTGGCGGCGCCAGAGAAATCGCTGAACTAGCAGCTTCCATAAACGACATGGTTGGACAGCTTCGCGAACGTCTGGACATAATGACCAGACAGAAAAATGAACTCGAATCATTACTCGCCGAGATGGTCGAAGCGGTAGTGGTCGTGGACCAGAAAAAAAGAATAGTTCGAATGAACCAGGCCGCTGAAAATATTTTACAGACTGTTTTCGCGAACGCGGAAGGAAGAAACCTCCTTCAAGCTGTTAGAAACACGGGCTTGAATCAGTTTGTGACAAGGACGCTATCGAGTGCGGCGCCAATTGAAGAAGAATTAACCGTTATCGGAAATCCGGATAGGATTCTCCAGGCGCACGGCGCCCAGATTTCTGATCCTCAGGGCAAACCTGCTGGAGCGCTCATCGTAATGAATGACATTTCCAGACTGAAGGCCATTGACCAAATACGGAAAGACTTTGTGGCGAATGTATCACACGAGTTGAAAACACCGGTCACATCCATAAAGGGTTTTTTGGAAACATTGAAGGATGGAGCGATTAACGATCACTCTACGGCTGAACGTTTCTTGGATATAGCTATAAAGCATACCGACAGGTTGACCAACATAATAGAAGACTTGCTCAAGTTATCCCGAGTGGAACAGGACGCTGATCTCGGGGCCATGAAGCTGGAATCGGCTTCAGTTTGCGACGTCGTCCAGTCTGTTGTAAGATTTCTGGACACTCAAACTACGGACAAAGGCGTCAAAATGGTTGTCGATTGCGACGAGTCCATAACAATTATGATGAACAGACCGCTCTTTGAACAGGCTTTGTCCAATCTGGTGGACAATGCGATCAAATACAGCTCAAGGGATTCGGAAGTGTCAATTTCAGCTAAACAGTGTTGATCAGGAAGTCATTATTCAAGTTCAGGACAGGGGAACTGGAATTCCCTCTGATCAACTTCCAAGAATTTTCGAGAGATTTTTCCGTGTTGACAGAGGCCGTGATAGAAGAACAGGGGGGGCTGGCCTCGGGTTATCGATCGCCAGACACATTGTGAATTTGCATTCCGGCAAGATTGATGTCACCAGTGGAGTTGGCCAGGGCAGCGTGTTCACAATAAGGATTCCTGCTTGATATCTGACCTATAACCGAAATAATTGACTTGGTCAAAACAAGTGTGTAACCAGTAGAAAAAATAAGGGGATGGAGTCCCCCAAAAACGCTTTGCTCGAGCTGATGACTCCTACCGCGTATTGCAGCGGTGGGAGAGCGACTTTAGATCCCACCATCTGGTGGGTTTTTTGTTTTTTGTTTTTTGGGCCCCATTGTCAATCATGAACAGTCTGACCCCAAGTTCGATAGGAGACCAAGATGGAGCAAACCTGGTATGTGGCGACGATATGGATTGGACTGGCGCTTGTCGCGAGTATTATATCAATCAGGACTGCTATATCGGTCGCTCTTGTGGAAATTTGCGTTGGCGTGATCGGAGGAAATTTTCTGGGCCTGGACCCTAAGGTTGAATGGATAAGCTTCCTCTCGGGCTTTGGCGCGATTCTTTTGACATTTCTGGCTGGAGCTGAAATTGAACCGGAAATTCTTAAAAAGTATGGCAAAGAAAGCGTCGCAATCGGCGTAGTAAGTTTTTTGTTACCATTCCTTGGAGCGATGGCTTACGCATATTATGTGGCAGGTTGGAGCGCCGACGCTTCAAAGATTTGCGGAGTCGCGTTATCCACAACTTCGGTAGCTGTTGTTTACGCCGTGATGGTCGAAACAGGGCTGAATCAAACGAACTTGGGTAAGATAATTCTTGCCGCCTGTTTTGTCACGGATCTTGGAACCGTCGTGGCTTTGGGCGTCCTGTTCGCTCATTATAATATATGGCTGGCGATTTTCGTATTCCTCACCACGCTCGTGTTGGTGGCTACACCAAGTTTTACCAGATGGTTTTTCAGAATTTTTGGCGGACATGTGAGTGAACCGGAAATTAAATTTCTTTTTTTACTCCTTGTTGGATTGGGATGGCTGGCGACACACGCAAATAGTGAAGCCGTATTGCCCGCTTATTTGCTTGGCCTCGTGGTCGCAGGGATATTCAAAGAAAACCCGCAAATGGTTCGCCATTTGAGGACGGCTACCTTTGCGCTCCTGACACCCTTCTATTTTCTGAAAGCGGGATCAATTATTTCCTTGTCGGCCATATTGCATGGATTCGAATTGATCCTGATTTTGTTGGGCGTAAAGATAGCCGCCAAATTCTTGGGGGTGTATCCTATGGCCGAAATCTTTAGGTTTAAATCCCGGATAGGGATGTATACCACACTTCTCATGAGCACAGGTTTAACGTTTGGAAGCATATCCGCTCTTTTTGGTTACAATCGGGGGATTATCAGTCAGGAACAATACACTATTCTGGTTACAGTCGTAATTGCCAGCGCCGTTGTCCCAACACTAATAGCCCAGTGGTTTTTTCAACCCAACAAGGCTGACGCTTCTAATTCATGGAAAAAATCACCGATTTCCTAAACAGGAGGTAAAAATGTACAAGAAAATATTGGTAGCTTATGACGGATCGGAAGGATCAAGAAAGGCTTTAAAAGCCGCCGTGGGAATGTCCGCCATTTTTAGATCTGAGTTGCATTCGATATGTGTCGAGGTGGACCTCCCTCATTACGTAGCTACAATCGGGGAATTCGCTGAGGTAAAACTCCAAAAAGACGCTTATTTCCAAAAGCTTAATGAAGAAGCGGAGGAACTAGCCGATGAGGCCGGGATCAACTTGACCACTCATATAACCGCTGGTCACGCGGTTGACAGCATTGTAGATCTCGCTACTGACGGAGGATTCGATCTTGTGATTGTGGGATTTACCGGCCACAGCAGGATATTCGAACGGATTTGGGGTGGAACATCCAGAAATATAGCGAGATTTTCTCCCTGCGCCGTATTGATTGTTAAGTAAATCAGCGCAAAAATGGATTGACTACGACTACATAGAGACATGTCATCGTTTGGAGATAGACCATGAAATACAGGGCCTTGATTTCCTCGGACTGGAATGAGTGTCTTGCGCCCAGCGGGCCTTTTGATCCCATTGCGTACGCCTATCCAGAGATGGGGCCTGAACTGAGCGCTATTTTCAGAGAGTATACTGGAAACAGGATACCACTGGAGCTTGCTGTCCGCAGAATTGACGGTTTGCTGCCTGAGCCTTTTCCCATGTCACAGATGGATGATTTCCTGGACACGTCTTTTTCCATCTATCGTGGAGTGCCGGAGTTTATCGAATGGGCCAAGACCGCAGACATACTTTTCATGATCAATACGACCGGCATGCAGGGTTTCTTTCAAAGGGCCATAGAAAAGAAACTTATACCCGAAGTTCCTCTGGTAGCGGCCAATCCTCTAATTAGTTATCCTGACGACCAGAACCAATCTCGATATCGATTCACCGTCAAAAACATACAGGACAAACCCTGGAATACTGAGGCCGCGGCCAGTTCGGTCGGAGTTCCAGGCAACAGAGTGATTGTAATTGGAGACAGCGGGGGAGACGGACCGCACTTTGAATGGGGCGCTTCAGTGGGCGCACTCATTGTAGGCTCCATGACAAAAGTTTCTCTCACCAAATACTGCGAAGAGAAAGGAATCCAAATAGATCAACGTTTCGGCATAAGTTATGCTCCAGACGAAACACGCAATTTGGAGCGGGAGATGAAATTTGATTTCATGGATCTGACTCACGTTATTGAGGAATTCCTAGGATCAAGAATGTAAGACATAGATGGAAATTCCGTTACTCAGAGACATCATAGTTATCTGTGGGCTTGCCCTCGGGGTGGCGTTTGCTTGTCATCGTTTCGCAATCCCGGATACCGTTGGATTCCTGCTGACTGGAATTCTAGCCGGTCCCCACTGTATGGGTTTGATAAACAACACTCATCAGGTGGAACAGATGGCGGAGATCGGCGTCGTGTGCCTATTGTTTGCAATCGGACTTGAATTCTCCTTCAAGAGCCTGATGAAAATCAAGACTATGGTTCTGGTGGGTGGAGCAATACAGGTCGGTCTTTCCATCGTGGCAGGAGCGCTATTGGCCGGTGTTATGGGGATGGATCGCAACCACTCTATTTTCTTCGGTTGTTTACTGTCTCTCAGTAGCACAGCCATAGTCCTGAAAATATTGCAGCAAAGGGCCGAAACCGAAAGCCCTCATGGACGCCTAACACTGGGGATACTAATATTTCAGGACGTAGCGGTAGTGGCCATGATGCTTGCCGCTCCCATTATGGCGGGAAAGGGCTCGTCTCTAGGTACTGCTCTGCTTGTACTGGCGTTTAAAGCCACTGCAATTTCCCTCATTGTATTGGTTTCCACTAAGTGGGTCGCTCCCAGATTTTTGTTTCAAGTCGCTCGTCTTAGAAACAGGCAGTTGTTTCTGTTGGGAATCGTGCTTGTCGCACTCGGGGCTACGTGGTTAACATCCGCGCTAGGTCTTTCACTGGCGCTGGGGGCTTTCATCGCTGGCCTCATCGTTTCGGAATCCGAATTTAGCGAACGGGCGCTCGGTGACGTTTTACCTTTCAAGGATTTGTTTACCAGTTTCTTTTTTGTCTCCATCGGAATGCTTCTGGACGTAAGATTTGTCCTGAATAATCTAGTAACTGTAACAGGCGTGACTCTGATCGTTATTGTAGCCAAGTTCCTGACAGCGGCGACTGCCGCCATGGCGCTTGGACTACCTCTAAGAACCGCCGTCCTGACCGGAGTCGCTTTGGGTCAGGTTGGGGAGTTTTCTTTCGTATTGTCAGAAGCCGGTTCTGGATTGGGTCTGATTGACCAAAGCGTCTATCAGCTTTTCCTGGGGTTATCAATCATGACGATGATCGCCGCTCCTTTCCTGATTGACTCCGGGAATCGACTTGCGGCGGCCGTTCTTTCGATCCCGATCCCCAAGATCATAAAAAGAGGATTTTCCAAGACAGCGCAGCGGCGGAATATCCCGAGACACAAGGACCACCTTGTAATCATCGGGTTCGGGCTAGGTGGGCAAAACCTGTCCCATGTAGCCGCGGTCGCCAATATTCCACGGGTGATCATAGAACTGAATCCAGACACTGTTCGCAGAGAAGCCTCCAAAGGACAGCCTATTTATTACGGTGACGCTACAACAGGTCCGGTTTTGAGGCACGCGGGCGTTACCCGGGCAAGGTCACTTGTAATAATGATTTCTGATCCAGGGGCAACTCGCCGCATTATTGATACCGCACGTCGATTGAACTCCGCTATCCACATCATAGCACGGACCAGATTCGTGTCTGAAATAGAACCCTTATGCGCTCTGGGAGCAAACGAAGTAGTGCCGGAAGAGTACGAAGCGTCCATAGAAATCCTGGTGCGGGTTCTGAGAAAATATCTAACGCCTCGGGAAGATATCGACAGGTTTGTCACGCAGGTCAGGTCAAATCATTACAGAATGTTGAGAACCCCATCGTACAAACCGACAACCGTATCTGATCTTCCTCTTAAAATATTCGGAACCGAAATCTCGACAATTCGGGTGAAGGATGACGCGCAGGCAATAGGAAGGACTATCAGCGACCTCGACATCAGGAAAAAATACGGGGTGACGATCCTTGCCATAATAAGAGGAACGGACTTCATAGCCAATCCATTGCCAAGTCAGGAAATTCGGGCCGATGACATAGTCGTGCTCTTGGGCAAGGTCGAATCGATCTCCGAGGTAGAGGTGATTTTTTGTCCCCAACCGGCCGTACAAATCGGAAAGGATCAATGAGCAAAAGCTTGTCCCTCGGAATTGTGTCCTTAAATTAATGCAATGAAAGGTAATCATAGTGAAACTTAGACTGATCCAAGTGTTGTGTTTTGGAGTGGCGATCCTCTTGAACTCCGTGAGCGTGTCTGAAGCCTCCAAACTTCAATCCATCCAGCTTCCCCCGCCGCAGATTCTCCATGGTAAAACTCTGATGCAGGCGTTAAGTGAAAGAAAAACTTCTCGGGAGTTTGCTCCGGAGGACATTCCTCCTCAGACGCTTTCTAGTTTACTTTGGGCTGCTTTCGGAATAAACCGGCCGGAATCTGGAAGACGAACAGCTCCTTCTGCTCTGAACAAGCAAGAGATTGACATTTATGTAGTCACTAACGCCGGCCCAAACGGTCGGCTATCCTCTGTCCAAGAGCCCCGAACATAGCTTGCCCAAGAAATGAGTTATCCGGACGCCGCTCAAAATTCCTCCGACAAGAAGGAGGCCATGAATCACCGCGAATTGGTGTTTCTGGCTGTAAGTCACATGTTTAACGATGTCAGCCAGGGCGCTGTTCCGGCTATCCTCCCGTTCTTGGTCGCAGATAGGGGCCTGTCATATGTCGCCGCATCGGGATTGGTGTTGGCGGCTACGGTATTGTCTTCCCTAATTCAGCCTTTATTGGGTTACTACTCGGATAGACGCCCTCTTCCGTGGTTGATGCCATTTGGTGTTTTAACCGGAGGAATTGGCCTGGCTTTGACCGGTATAGCCCCAACATATGCGCTAATAGCAGCGAGTGTTCTTCTTAGTGGGTTGGGGGTCGCTGCGTTCCATCCTGAAGGATCCAGATTCGCAAATTATGTCTCAGGGCAACGGGCCACAGGTATGAGTTATTTCACGGTGGGCGGGTCGATCGGGTTTAGTCTCGGCCCTGTAATGGTGACGCCGCTGATTCTGAAATTCGGTCTACCTGGAACGATGTTCATGATAATACCAGCGATTGTTGTGGCTGCCGGTCTGATAAGGGAATTGCCCCGACTGTCTTCGTTTCGCCCGCCTGTACGAGCCACAAGACTGACCGCCGTGGATGACACGGCTCAATGGGGGGCTTTCTCCAGACTGACTGCGGTAATTGTTCTTAGGACATGCCTTTATTTTGGTCTGATGACCTTTATCCCCCTTTATTACGTTCATGTGAGACAGGTGTCCATACCTGAAGCCAATTTTGCTCTAACGGTAATGCTTGTTTCCGGCGCTTTGGGATCAGGGATAGGCGGTTTTGTCGCAGATCGTATTGGTCTCAAGAACTTTCTTGTTGGTTCACTATGCGTTATTCCTCCACTACTTCTGGGGTTTATGGTCACGCATGGAGTTTTTCGACTGGTCTGCCTTGGACTTGTGGGCATGACCACAATCGGGAGCGCGAGTACAGTAGTGTTGTTGGGTCAGAGCTATCTTCGGTCCCACATAGGAGTCGCGTCGGGCGTGACCCTTGGAGCGGCTATTGGACTCGGCGGTCTCTCAGTGCCCATGATGGGCATAATCGCCGACCATTACGACCTAACCGTAACACTATACTCAATGTTCATTTTTCCTATCCTGGCCCTTGCTTTTGCTGTGACACTTCCTCGCGTCCGAAGATGATTCGTATATCGTCTTCGGTTTTACATGGTCAGATCTATACGTTCACTTGGCCACGTGTCTTAAAATCAATAAAATCACGATAGGCGCTTAACTTAGACTCAGACTCCGGCAAGCCATTTGTTAAGGTATGCGAAACCGCTTCGAGCCGCCAGAATGATTTCGGAGCCTCCGCCATGTGTCTCAACGTATTTTTCCATAAAATCTTTGAACGACAACCATAGAGATGGAACATCCATGCCATTGGAGGCGAAATACGCATATCCGTGAAAATCTGTGAATCCGAAACAGTCTACGAGATCTTTAGACAACACCAACCCCCCAAGACGTGATCCTTCAGAAAGGTACGCAAGTCCCAGCGCCCCGTGTATTGTCCTGATGGCCGATATATCATTGCAGAGAGGTATTTCCCTCAAGGACTCCCGAGTGTGGCCAAGAAATACTAAATCATTTACCAGATGATTAGTTCGGGCCCTTGGACCGAAATCCAGCCCACTCGGTTGGATCTCATGTATGATCAGATTCTCTGCGACGGAAACAAAACCGTACAGACGTTCGAGAATTTTTTTATACCGCTCGAGGGTAATCGTTTTTTGTTCAATAGCGCTCAAGGGACCGGTTTTCTCCGCTTCATCATGTAAAGGCATGATTGCCTCTCTCAATCGTTGCATGAATTCTTTCGCCATTCTGATCCGCTCCTATCCAAAAGTGTATTGTAATCAGCCTCTGGGATTGTAGTGGTTTAATACCTACCTTTAAGAAATTATTATGTTTTTATCAAGAAACTTCTTCCGGAGAGATATCTGGAAAAAATATGACAATAATCAAAATTTGTGACAGAATTGTTGATATAAGGTCAGGTCATGGGAGGTTTTGTTACCACGGTTTTGCGCTATGTCGCTCCAACACCCAGACTTTCCATGGATGAGGGATCAAAATGGAGTCCATCAATGAGGAAATAGCCAGAATTATTGACGAGCAGAGGGCCTCTATCTCGGACGCAATCGTTTCCCGCCAGTATGAGCTTCAGCCTGAAATGTGGACGCCATACGGGGAAAAAGGTCGGCAATTGAGCCTACGGGACTCGAATCACCATTTAAGTTATCTTGTAGCGGCCCTTAACGAGTCTGACATTTCCCTGTTTGCTGATTATGTCGTGTGGCTTAAACAACTCTTTGAGGGGATAAGAATCCCGGCCGAAGCCTTACCAACAATGCTTGAATGCGCCGACGAAATTCTGCGTGAACGACTTTCTCCTGAAATGGCCTCAATTACCAGCGAATACATAATAGCAGCCAGCAATCAGATAAAACATGAAATTGGAACTCAACCTTCTTTTATTACATATGACGCCCCCCTCCATGACATGGCCAAGAAATACCTGGATTCGCTTTTGAACGGTGATAGAAGTTTTGCTACTAAACTCATAATGGAGGCTGTTGACAAGGGTGAAAGCATCAAGGACATTTACTTGTACGTTTTTCAGCGTTCCCAGTACGAAATTGGTCGCCTGTGGCACTCAAATAGGGTTAGCATAGCTCAGGAACATTACTGCTCGGCCGCTACTCAACTCATCATGTCACAACTCTACTCTCGAATCTTTTCGAATGAGAAAATCGGCCGTACGTTGGTGGCCGCCTGCGTAGGCGGTGAGCTTCATGAAATAGGAGTCAGGATGGTAGCGGATTTCTTTGAGATGGAGGGATGGGACACCTACTACATGGGCGCAAACACCCCAGCGTCCAGCATTGTTGAAGCAATGGATAAACGTCATGCCGACGTCGTCGGGATATCATCCTCCATGCCGTTCCATATCAGCGCATTGAAGGACCTGATTTCAAGTATTCGCGAATTTGATCCAAACAAAAGAGTGAAGATTTTGGTAGGGGGGTACGCATTACGTACATTTCCAGAATTATGGAAACGCGTCGGGGCCGACGGTTTTGCCGAGGACGCTCAACAGGCTATTGCGCTGGCAAATCGAATAGTCATGGAGAAGTCCCTTTCATGAAACCTGACGAACCTGAAATGGGGATTGTCTTCTCTTGCGGTCTTGATGGAACCATCCAGGAAGTGATTCAGGATGGGCTTGGCCTTTCTGACAGAATCCATCCAGGTAAGTCTCTTTCTACTATTGTGGATAGGGGCAGCCTAATCAAGTCCCTGAACTTTATTGTAGAGATCAAGTCTCATGGCGCTGTCTTTGGTTGGCAACTGGGCATACGCATTTTTGACAGTGTTGAAATTCTAAGCTTTGCTGGTGTTCTATGGAATGAAAGGCTATTGATCATCGGAGCCAAAACTACTGATGGGTTGGAAAAAATCCTTAATGAGATGCTTCAGATGGGCGCCGAACAAATCAATAGTCTTCGTTCAGCCATGAAAGATCGAGACCAACTATTAAGAAACAGGGGGCAAACAGATAGTACACTTTACGATGAATTGGGTCGACTCAATAACGAGCTTGCCAATTTGCAGCGGGAAGTTACCAAAAAAAATGTTGAATTGGAAAAACTCAATGAAGAAAAAGAACCGTTTTCTCGGAATAGCGGCCCATGATTTACGAAATCCACTTAACGCAATACAGATGTATAGCGAGTTCTTGCTGGATGAAGCTACTGATGCCCTTAATCAGGAACAAATGGGGTTTGTTTCAATAATACATTCCTCAAGCCGGTTCATGCTCCAGCTTGTTAATGATCTTCTTGACGTGGCCAAGATTGAATCAGGGAAATTGGAGTTGGAACTTGCGAACACTGATTTGATTGGCTTGATTGAGCGCAACGTTGTTCTAAATAGCGCGATGGCCTCAAAAAAACAAATCAAGCTTAAGTTTGAGCATGATGACTATATTCCCAATATCCAGATTGACGCCGCAAAAATTGAACAGGTACTGAACAACCTGATTACCAACGCCCTGAAGTTCTCTAGTTCAGGAAGTGTTATAAATGTGAGCCTTGTCAGAATTGATAATGAAGTCATCTTGTTAGTCAAAGATCAAGGTCAGGGAATCCCTTCCGACGATCTTGACAAACTGTTCAAACCATTTCAAAGGACAAGTGTAAAGACAACTGATGGTGAAGAAAGCACCGGCCTGGGTCTTGCAATCGTACGCAAGATCGTGTTGGGCCACAAGGGGCGAGTCTGGGTTGAGAGCGAAGTCGGCAGAGGAACCACATTTTATGTCGCTCTTCCCTTAAGCCCCGCAAAATGAGGTTGTCCTCAACTGTATACGGTACAGGCCGGCCTAAGTAAGAATGGGACTTTTCGTCCAAGGAACACCGGGGGGATAGGGCGCCAAACATGAAACAGATCGTTCGTTCCTCCTGTCGTGGTTGTCACGGAGTGTGTCAGGTACTAGTCCACACTGAGGAAGGTCGTGTGACTAAAGTGACCGGGGATCCGGAAAGCCCTACGAGTCGGGGCTACATCTGTCCAAAGGGACAAGCGGCGCCGGAACTTCTTTATCACCCCGACAGAATCACCACCCCTCTAAGACGGTCTGGCGAGCGTGGACAAAATCGCTGGACGCCAATTTCCTGGGAAGAAGCTTTAGGTGAAATGGCCGAGAAATTCGGTCGGATAAGACAAGAAAGCGGCCCGGAATTCCTGGCGGTAGCGCAGGGGACTGGACGACCCTATACGGAATTTACCATTCGATTCGCGAACGCTTTTGGAACACCCAATTTCGTTGGCCCCGGGCATGTTTGTTACCTTCCGAGGGTAATGGCGAGTGGCATGACTCTAGGCAGACTGCCGGTCGCAGACATTTATGGTTTCGGGGGAGAGGCGCCTGCTTGCATCCTGATTTGGGGCTGCAACATCACTCACTCCGGAGCCGCAGACGGAATGTGTGGGGGGATGCTGGAACGGGCTATAAAAAAAGCTCAAAAAGTAATCGTGATAGACCCACGTCGGATAGGACCCGCCGAAAAAGCTGACTATTGGCTCAGAATAAGACCGGGGACTGACGCAGCGCTGGCGCTCGCAATGATTCACGTTGTCATCAGAGAAAATTTGTTCAATCGCGATTTCGTGGAAAATTACACCTTTGGATTCGACAAACTGATTGAACATGTCAATACTTTCACCCCTGAATGGGCTTCATCCATTACACGAATCCCGGCGGAAACCATTCAATCGGTCGCACGCGCATACGCCACGACTGCCCCGGCTTGCATGCAGTGGGGTAACGGAGTGGACATGAACTCGTGCAATTTTCAAACAGCACGAGCCTTGCTAATTTTGAGCGCGATTACCGGTAACGTAGATAGACCTGGAGGGGATGCTCTTTGGGTTCCTCCGGAAGGAATAAAACCAAAATCTGTTTTCATCAACCCTGATCAGGCGGGTAAACACTTCATGCCTCCCGAATCAAGGGAGCGAATGCTAACAGCGGGCATGTTTCCTCTATGGGCTGAAACGCCGCATGCCCCATCATTCTGGCGATCTCAGGTGAGTGGCGCCCCTTACCGTGTTAAAGCTATGTGGATTGTAGGGTCAAACCCCTTGCTTACCCAAACCCAATCACTCCAAATAGAAGCGGCGCTTAAAGACCACATCGAATTTACGGTAGTTTCGGATTTCTTTCTTACACCTACCGCTCAGCTTGCTGATCTCGTGCTGCCAGCGGCTACATGGCTTGAACAGGACGACGTTGTAAGCCTGCACAAAATCTGGTGTGTCATCGCTCGCAGGAAGGTAGCTCAGGTTGGAGAATCTCGGGACGACCGACATGTCATCCTGGAACTTGCACGACGTTTGGGGCTAAAGGAAGCGTTTCCGTGGGAAAATTGGTCGAATTATATTGATTGGCTGCTCGAAGATAGCGGTATGAATTTCGACGAGTTCTGTCAAAGATCAATCGTAGTTGGGAAAATGCGGTATCACAAGTACAGAACCGACGGATTTCAAACCCCTACTGGGAAATTCGAAATCTATAGCACTATTGTTGAGCATATTGGCGCATCTCCCCTACCCGTGTATCGAGAACCAGCGTATTCCCCTGTATCGCGACCCGATCTTGCCCTGGATTATCCATTGATTCTTGTCTCCGGATCCAAGAACCGTTATTTCTTCCATTCCGAACTCCATCAAATTGCTTCGCTCCGCAAGAACAACCCCGATCCGATCGTTGAAATTCATCCGAAAACCGCTGAATCTTTGGGGATTTCAGATGGGGATTGGGTGTGCATAGAGTCTCCATACGGCTCAGTTCAAATGAGGGCCAGGCTCTTTGACGGTATTGCCCCTGACGTGGTTTACGCCCAGCATGCTTGGTGGTACCCTGAAGACAAGCCCCCGGAATATGGCTGGAAACGTTCGAGTGTGAATCTTTTGTTTGGAAATGACGGCTACGACCCTGAAACAGGAAGCGAACCGATGAAGTGTTACCTCTGCAGAATAACAAAATCTGAATAATTGACAGATTGATCGAGACGTCCAGGTTCCCAAGTGATTATGTCAACGGGAATTCATGATTTTTTTGCCAACATGTATCAAGGGCGGATAATGAGGTTCCGGTTTGTAGTTATCCTTGAAATGCCTTCCCAGTTAATAGCCGCCTCATGATCCTGCTCAGAAAGACTGTCAAGGATCCGCAATCTATTAGCGTCTCTCTTGACGATTATCAAACTATCAAGAGGAATGAGTCCCCTTGTTGCGCTACCCCTTGCAATAACGCCCTGAGGCGAAACGGAGGCTGTTCGTCCTTCGCCGTCATTGAAAGCTTCGCCCTGTGAATAGAGGAAGTAAGCGTAAATATTCCTGTTCCGATAAAGAATCCTAGCCCATTCTCCAAGGCCGTCCACGCCTTGAAAAACAACTGCCCGGTCTACTCCTCCGGCGGTAATGTAAGACTGCAAATCGAAGAAAAGGAACGTGGATCCTGGAGCCACTTGAGGGGCTTGCTCCAATAAAGACCTGGTTAGTCTATGCCTCTGACGTTCAGCGTCCTGCCATTCTTGGCGTAAACCCGCCATGAACGCGGCCATTAAACATACAGCAATTATCGCGAGGGTGTGGGTTAGCGCTCTAGTTCTTGGATGAGCAGGAGCCACAACGATGGAGGCGAGAAACAATGGCCAACCCGAAAGAAGCTGACGAATAGATCCTGCTCTGACTCGTAAAACCAATGGTTGAATTGTAGCCGGCCATGAGGTACGGAAGCATTCCCAAGATTACAAATGTGACCCCCAACATTCCGATATATAAGGAGCCCTGATACCAGGGCTCCAATCTTTGAACTTGTGACGGAGGGCTCCTTCTCAGTGAATTAAAGACAAGAGCAGCCAGGACCAGGGCCACAGGGGTCGCCCACAACCAGGACACGAGGTCTCCTGGGATATCATGGAACGGATATGCGGCGTAAATCACAAGATTCGAAAAGTATTTGAACACTAAGTTGACAGGGGGGATTAGGGAACTTTGTTTAACGGCTCCTCCTGAAAACGCAAGGAAGCGGACCAAAACGAACAGGGCGAAGCTGCCGATAATTCCTGCAAACAGCCTGATAAAAACAGTTTTTTCGTTGACGGCTTTTTCGCCAAGGCTATAGACCGGCCAGACTAAGAGAGGGACGCCAAAAACGAGAAAAGTCGTGTTTTCATATGTGAACGCTGCCAGCAAGTAAAGCACCGCTGGCGGGATCAAGCCGATCCATGAACAAGAACGTTGCGCCCAGCGCTGAAAGCTGAATGCCGAAATCCAGAAAAACAACATGGATAGCCGCGAATTGTCGGTATGGAACATATAAATGAGGTTTGAAACCGGAGTAAGGAAAAATGCGAGAAAAGCAGCTATTACAGGCAGTGAAGCTTTTGAGGGAAATGCACGTTTAAAGGTACTAGCGAGTAGCAAACATGAGCCTGCTGACAAGACCAGCGCTGAAAGAGTATACAAAATTCTGTTTAAGCCGAACACATCAAAAGCTAGAACAGTATAAATACCTTCTATGGGACGGCTGGACGCCTTGACGTATTCCCAAATTGATTGAGGAAAGGGAAACCAGTAGGGCCAGGAAAATTGCCACCAGTCATCCCCTTGAAATCCTATATTACCAATTAAAAGGGCAAGGCTTAAACTGAAGGTAAACAGGACCAAAGCAATTAGCGGAACAGTATTTATCTCAGCCGACGTTTTCAATTTGGTTTTCCGGCATTCTTTTTCTCTGGACCAGAAGCAACAGAGCGGGGAGCGTAACCAGAGTCAGAGGCACGGCTGAAAGCATCCCAACAATCATGGACCACCCGAGGAACTCCATGGAATAATGCCTCGATGTTACCATGGCCACAAAACCGGCCATTATGGTCAAAGAAGTTAGAACAGCTCTAGGAGTCACTCTGATCATGGTTTTCTTAATATCACTGTGTTGCTCGTGAAGGCTGCCCATTACGACATGGATGCCGTTGTGGATACTAAACCCGAAAACGAGAGGCGCAACACAAACCACCGAAAACGGCAGGCCGGCTCCGACTAACCCGGCAGCTCCTAGAGTCATGGCAAAGGAACCGATCATCGGGATCAAACACAAGCCAACTCCCAGAGGATTCGGAAATACCGCCAGGAATATCAGAACTAATGAAACAAACGCATACATTCCCAAACGCAGGAGTTCATCGACCAGGCTCGACAAAATGGCCTCCATGGTCTGACGTGTTCCCGATATATGGACGACAACTGGCAACCCTTTAACCGCCTCCAGAATCTCGTGATCGACTTTTCTCAGATCCTCAGGATTTGTAATAGCGTCTGAATACCGGACGTCAGTAAGGAATCTATACTTATCCTTTATCTTGGCTACGTACATGGCCTTTTCGATAGGATCGTTGACATCCTGGTCATTATGATCGCTCTCAACAAGATCAGATATCATTTTCCCGGTGGAATCGAATGATTCTTCAAGTTTGTTCTTGGCAAACGTCGAATAGTCGGAGTTTTTAAGCTCGCTCTCAAAAATCTTTCTCAAATTTGGCCATGATTTAACTATTCCCGAAAGGATCTCGATGTTTTTCTGCTGAACTTTTTCAGGAGCCATGAAACGCGAAATAGAATCAAAAGAAGCTATATCCGAAGATTTGGCCATGATTGATTCGAGTATACGATCAAGCTCTCTCTGAACAGTCAATCCTGCCTGAAAATCTTTAACATCAAAGGTTAATTGAGTTGATTGAGAAAAGTTTGAATGAAATTTCCTGGAAATTTTCTGGGATACGGCCATTGATGTCATATCGCTTGCGAGGAAAACCTTGAATAGATCCTTCTCGTAGGTGACTCTGGCGGCGAATAAAGCGCCCACGCAAATGAGAACGATCGATACCGCTACAATTATCACAGGATTACGTCGGTAGAGGCCGGCAAGGAATCCGAATGACACCATCATCTTCGGGTAAAGGTCCTTTTTTCGGCTTGATAAAATCGAGACCATAGCCGGAAGAAGAAACAGTGTCGAAACTATCGTCAGGGCAAGACCCGTCGCCCCGAAATAACCAAATTGAGTCAGCGCCGGCTGATTCGACAGGCAAAGGCACAGAAAAGCTACTATTCCAGTGAGAGCGCCGAGGATCACTGGTGGTCCAGTTTGTTCATAAGCCGTGAGAATTGCGTCCCTAGAAGAGCCATGGCGATCGAACTCTTCCCGGAATCGACCCCACAGATGGACACCATACTCTGCCCCAAGTCCAAGCAGAACTCCAGTAGCCCCCATGACCACCGGATTCACTTCATCATAAGCAAGATACAGGAATCCATAGTTTGGGCCTATGCCCGCGGCCAACGGGATCATGAGTATTATGGCTGAAACGAAGCTTCTGTATATTGCCAGGAATGTAAACAAAACCAGCCCAAAGCTTATGATAAGAAGCCTTGATGTCTCCTCGTCAAAGATTACATCCGACTCGTACTGAAAGGCAGTCTTGCCTGTTAACTCCCACTTGAGTTCTTTGATGTCCTTGACAACGTTTACGGTTTTATTTAGCTCAGCAATTTTCGAAGGAATGAACTTTTCCAGGTGTTCAACTAGCGCCCTGGCCTTTACTATGTCTGAGCTTGGGAATTGGGGGGTGATCTGTATGAGATACAAAGTCGCGTCTGGGCTGGCTATGAGGAGATAGGGATCCCCTACCCCGATAGGCCCAGTTTGTTTTTCCATAGAATGCGCCACAAAATTGGCAAGTTCGAGAGGATCGCTCAGCAACTGTTTCTCTAAATGGGAATTCTCTAGCAGAATTAGATGATTCCGAGTTCTTCTGAATGCGTCCTTGACTCCTTCAGGGCTCAGAATTGCCTCTATTCCTTTTCTCTCATTTGCTGTCATCCCAAGCAAAAAATGCTTAAAAAGGGTTTCAACTTCTTTTTCGTTCTCTGGATCAATCAGCCTGTATCTAACTCGTTCAACCCCGGGCACCGTTGCAATGCTTTCGCCTAGATCCTTTATAAATTGCAGCCGGCCCCGTCCCGGGGGCTCCGGGAATTCGAGCACCAGTACCAGAGATTCTTGTTCGCCAAAATATTGATTGTTTTCTTTTGTGAGATTTATGACCTGATTACTTTTACCAACGCCTGCCAGTAGATTTGTGCTCGTCACAATAAAGGGCATGCTGGCAAAACCAAGAGCTGCTATGATTGCACTGGTAATTAGGGCCGAATATGGATGATTCAGGGATATCAGCGCTATCTTACGCAGCAGGAACAGGAGCCATTTCATTGAATAAGTCCAGAAAGAATATATTTTAGCAAGGTCGAAAACCTGTAACAGTTGGGATTTTGCGTGTCAACACTTCGACGCAATCTGAAATTGTTCGGCCTGTTGAAAGAAAATCCAACACACTACTTGCATATCACTTCTCCAGGAGACTATATTCTAAACTATGATAATTGGCCATCTTGCAATTGCGGGTATAGCGAAACACACCTGGTTTGAAAAAGAGAATTTACTTTTTCTATCTTTGGCCGCTTTTGGACCAGACCTTATAGACAAGCCCGCCAGCATGATATTAGGATTACCGGGACGTGGCGTCAGCCATAGCCTTATATTTTTTTTCACCATGATTGCGATAGCGTGTCTCCTTAGAACACGACTCAAGTTCAGCTCCCGAACTTTGATCGCAGGAATAGCGATGTGGGGAACCCATCTAGTAGGAGATTTTCTGCAACTCCAGGTCCTGTTTTGGCCCCTTGGAGGACACTGGGAGCCTAGCTCGAAATTTGATGTGGTTGAGAAACTCCTGCACTTCTACGTTGACCGGTTGTATTTTGCGCAGTTCTGGATGGAAGTGGCCTGCGTCGCGACATTGCTGGCGCTCTTGCTTCCAAGACTATTCCTCCCAACATCTCCCCAACAAGAAATTCTTCCAGGATCGGAACTCCTACCTCCGGATGGTGACTGAATATAAAAAAGTGGTTGATATATAGGCAAGTTGCTTTTTAAATCCTCCCATAATTCCAACAAGTCGTGATCAAGCTTGGATTCAGAGTGAACGGAGGCGCCAATGTCCGAAGAGCGGCTGTTGTCATCGTTGAGATGGCTACGATCTCTTGCCGATATCGGCGCCTGCGGCCACGAGGAATTATCGCAAGGATGGGCTGAAGTTGTTTGCGGACGTCGTGGATGGGAAGATCTGTATCGCCGTAGATGGCAGTACGACAAAAAGGTCAGATCAACACACGGAGTCAACTGTACCGGATCCTGTTCGTGGGATGTTTTCGTAAAGGACGGCATAATAGTCTGGGAACTTCAGAACACCGATTATCCTGGATGCGGTCCCGATTTTCCTGATCATGAGCCCCGGGGTTGTCCTCGTGGAAGCTCATTTTCCTGGTATACATATAGTCCGGTACGAGTCAAACACCCATACATGCGTTCCACTCTCCTGGAAATTTGGAAAGAAGCCAGGGAACAGGAATCAGATCCTGTAAAGGCATGGGCAGCCTTAGTGGAAGACCCATTCAAGAGAAAGAAGTACCAGCAATCAAGGGGTAAAGGGGGACTGGTCAGAGTTTCTACAAGTGAAGCCGTCGAGCTAATAGCCGCTTCTTTGGTCTATACCGTGAAAAAATTCGGTCCCGACCGGGTTTTTGGTTTTTCGCCGATACCCGCCATGTCTATGGTTGGCTACGCCTCAGGCTCCAGGTTCCTTTCGCTCATTGGAGCTTCTATGGCAAGCTTTTACGATTGGTACTGCGACCTGCCTCCTTCCTCTCCGCAGGTATGGGGAGAACAGACGGATGTTCCAGAAAGCGCCGACTGGTTCGAGTCAACTTATATGATCGTGTGGGGAACCAATCTGCCAATGACTCGTACGCCCGACGCCCACTTCTTCTCTGAGGCCCGTTACCGAGGAGCAAAAGTGGTCGCTGTTTCACCAGACTACACTGAATATGTCAAATTCTCGGACACATGGCTTCCTGCGAAGGCGGGCACGGATTCTGCCATGGCCATGGCGATGACATTTGTAGTAATCAAGGAATTCTATCTTGATCACCCGTCAGAGTATTTCACGACCTATGCAAAGAGTTTTACCGATCTGCCATTCGCCGTTCGTCTAAAACCGGATCTGGGTGAATACGTTTCAGACCGTTTTCTTAGAGCGTCCGACCTTGGTTTACCAACAAAAAAGCCCGAATGGAAAACTGTTTATTTTGATACAAATTCCAAATCATTTGTTGCGCCTAATGGAACCATGGGCAGTCGGTGGGACGAAGAAGGCAGGTGGAATCTGAGGCTCGAGGATTCGATTACGGGATCTGAAGTGAACCCTGCCCTTAGTTTTGCTGACGACAATGATGGTTGGGTTTCCGTAAAATTTCCCTTTTTTGACTTTGAAGGGTCAACGATCAGGACAGGTTCCGCTCCGGTCAAGAAGACTGTAGTTCAGGGGGAAGAGATCTTTGTCACTACCGTCTTTGATTTAATGGTAGCCAACCTCGGAATTGAGCGTGAGCCTCTTGTCGACAACACTCGGGCTTACGAGGATCCGAACCCCTATACACCGGCATGGCAGGAGGAAATAACCGGAGTACCGGCCAAGGATGTAATTGAGGTAGCCAGGGAATTCGCTGAGAATGCTGAGAAAACCAGGGGAAAATCCATGATATTGCTGGGATCTGGAACGAATCACTGGTTTCACTCTGACATGACCTATAGAACTATCCTGAACTTGACATCCCTTTGCGGTTGCCAAGGGGTGAACGGAGGTGGTTGGGCGCATTATACCGGTCAGGAAAAAGTTCGACCACTTGTGGGCTGGTCGACGGTAGCTTTTGGACTGGATTGGATTCGGCCACCACGTCAAATCAACGGAACGTCTTTCTTTTATTTTGCCACTGGACAGTGGCGGTATGACACTCTCAACGCAAGGACTATCGCCTCTCCTCTCGCCCCTTCCGATCTTCCGGAACATCCTGCGGACTACAATGTAATGTCCACGCGTATGGGCTGGCTACCAAGCTACCCGCAGTTCGATCAAAACCCCCTGGATCTTTGCTCGCAAGCGGCCTCTGAAGGGTGCGTAACAGATGAGGAAATTATCTCGAACGTTCTTGGAAAGCTTAAGGACAACCGATTGAGTTTTGCGGCCGAAGATCCTGACAACCCTGCAAATTTTCCACGTTTGCTGTTTGTCTGGCGTTCCAATCTACTGGGATCAAGCGGAAAAGGACACGAATACTTCCTGAAAAACTTGTTGGGAACACACAGCGCCATCTTGGGACATGAAAGCAAATTGAGGCCGAAAGAGATAAAATGGAGAGAGCAGGCGACAGAAGGTAAACTAGATCTTCTGGTTTCCCTGGATTTTCGTATGTCCACGAGCGACCTATATTCTGATGTGATTTTGCCGGCTGCGAGTTGGTATGAAATCCACGACCTCAGCACAACTGATCTCCATCCTTTTATTCACCCATTTCAACCTGCCATTGATCCGCCGTGGGACACAAAAAGCGACTGGGACCATTTCTCTGCAATCGCTGCCAAGTTTTCGGAGCTGGCAGAATCTCATCTCGGAGTACGCAAGGATATTGTGGCAACGCCTCTCTTCCACGATACTCCAGGTGAAATCGCTCAGTCGAGCGTCCTGGATTGGAAAAAGGGAGAGGTAGAGCCCATACCGGGCAAGACCATGCCCAACCTGCAGATAGTGACCCGTGATTTCCCAAACGCTCATAAAATGATGATCGCCCTCGGGCCCATGCTCGTGGACGGAACCATTGGCGCAAAGGGCGTAACATGGAACGCCTCCGAGGAATATACACGTCTGAAAAGCATCCTCGGAAAGGTCAAGGATCCTGGACTAACATTCGGCATGCCGGAACTAAAATCCGGCAAACAGGTGGCGGAGGCAATTCTCACTCTTGCGCCGGAAACGAATGGAAGTGTCGCTGTCAAGTCATGGACGGGGTTGGAGAAAAGAACAGGCTTAAAACTTGCTCATTTGAGTGCAGGCAGAGAAGAGGAGAAGCTCACATTCTCTGACTTGACCGTTCAGCCCAGAAAAATAATCACCTCACCCACGTGGAGCGGCATAGAGTCTGAAAGTCGCAGATATTCCGCTTTTGTTATCAACTATGAGGAAAGGGTTCCATTTCGTACACTCACGGGCCGAGCGCACTTTTATCTGGATCACGAATGGATGCTGGCATTTGGAGAGGGATTGCCGATTTTCCGTCCACCTCTCAACATGGAGGCGCTGGATTCTGTTCCTGTAGACCAGCAGCGGGCCAGCAAAACGATAGTCTTGAATTATATTTCCCCCCATTCCAAATGGTCCATCCATAGCACGTATGCGGAAACTCTAATTATGCTCACCCTGTTTCGCGGAGGTAACACTATCTGGATGAACAACGAGGACGCTACTTCCGTCGAAGTCAAGGACAATGACTGGGTCGAGTGTTTCAATGTGAACGGTGTGACCGTGGCCAGAGCCGTGGTAAGTCACAGAATCCCAGTTGGAAAGGCTTTCATGTACCATGCTCAAGAAAGACTTATTGTCCCGGACTCGGAAATCTCAGGCCAGACGTCGGGTGGCCACAACAGTGTGACGCGGATTGTTATTAAGCCGACTTTGATGATCGGCGCATACGCTCAGCTTAGCTATTCTTTCAACTATTATTGTCCCACAGGATCAGAGAGGGATGTGATCGTAGTAGTCCGAAAAGCCGAGGGGGTGAAGTGGCATGAAGATTAAAGCACAGATGGCCATGGTCATGAACCTCGACAAATGTCTCGGTTGCCATACTTGCAGCATCCCATGCAAACACGTGTGGACAGATCGAAAAGGCGCTGAGTATATGTGGTTCAACAACGTGGAAACAAAACCGGGAATTGGGTACCCGAGGAAATGGGAAAACCAGGAAATCCGTAAAGGAGGTTGGCGTGTTCAGGACGGCGAGCTTCAGCTTAGGGCCGGCGGACGGCTGAAAAAGTTTGTAGGCATATTCCATAATCCTGATCTGCCAGCCATTGACGATTATTATGAACCGTGGACGTACGACTATGAAAAACTCACATCATGCCCTTCGAGTCAACACCAACCAACGGCAAGGCCAAAATCTCTGATAACTGGCCAAAATACCGAAATCAATTGGGGACCCAATTGGGAGGATGATCTTGCGGGTGTCCATGAAACCGGATTAGAGGATGTTAACTTTGCTGGTATGGAAAAAGAGATTTATCTCAAATTTAAAAAAGTTTTCATGTTTTATTTACCCCGTATCTGCGAACACTGTCTCAATCCCGCATGTGTCGCGTCTTGTCCCTCAGGGGCTCTTTATAAGAGAGAAGAAGACGGTATCGTTCTGGTTGATCAGGAACGGTGCAGAGGTTGGCGCTATTGCGTTTCAGGTTGTCCTTACAAGAAAGTCTACTTCAACTGGTCAGAGGGTAGATCTGAGAAATGCATTCTTTGCTATCCCAGAATAGAAAGTGGTCAACCTACACTTTGCGCTCAATCCTGCGTCGGCCGTATACGGTACCTGGGAATTTTGCTCTACGATGCCGACAGGATCAAGAAGGCCGCCTCTGTTGTAGATGACAGAGGAATTTACAAGGCTCACATTGACACCCTTCTCAATCCGAATGACCCAGAGATAATTTCTGAAGCTTTGAATCAGGGCATTTCAAACAATTTTGTGGTGGCCGCTCAAAGATCACCCGTATATAAATTGGCGGTCGAATGGAAACTGGCTTTTCCTCCTCACCCTGAATTCCGAACGCTACCAATGGTCTGGTATGTACCCCCATTGAGCCCACTGATCCAGGGGGTGGGAAATCAGGCTACTGATGTAGAAAAGAACGATTTTATGCGCATTCCGTTCAGGTATTTGGCCAATTTGCTTACTGCTGGGGATGAGTCTCCTATCAGATTTGCCCTGAAGAGACTTATAAAGTTGCGCAAATTTATGAGATCAACTCGGGTCTCCGACAAGCCAGATTATAAGTCACTCGAGGAAGTGGAAATGACGGAAGTTGTAGCGAAAGAAATGTACAGACTTTTGGCGATTGCAAAATATGAAGACAGATTTGTAATACCTACTACAGCACGGCAGGAAACCGAAGACATGTATCAGGGTCGCGGTCGACTGGGCTTCCCTGAGAAATCCCTAAGGCCTGCGGAATAATCCGCTCTGATTCTTTTGACACACTTGGATTTGGATCATGAGATAATGCCAATTCAGCAAGAAAAAAGAGCAATGTTCAGATTATTCTCGGCGCTTCTGAGTTATCCCGATGAGAGACTCATAGACTCGATAGAGGATTTTCGCAGGGAATGCGCAAGACTTTCGAAATGGGCCTTGACCTCAAAATTGAATCATTTTTTTGAAGCCTTAGAAACTATTCCCCTGATAACGATTCAGGAATCCTATACATCAGCCTTTGATTTCAGCGCTGATACATGCCTTTACCTGACTTATCATAAATATGGAGAAACCTCCGAGCGGGGCGCTGCGCTTTCAAAGCTTCGACAACTATACAAGGTCGAGGGGTATGAGCAGTTGAATTCCGAATTGCCGGATTACTTGCCGCTAGTCCTCGAATTTTTATCTGTATGTTCGGATGAAGCCTCCTCCATTGTATTGCGGAAACATATCTCTCATATCAGCATTATCTCTGAACGATTAAAACAAATTGGGCATCCCTACGCCTGTGTCATGGAAAGCCTTTTATTGTCATGCAGGGAACTGATTCCTAAAGGAGAGTAATTCAATGGAAAATTTACTCTATACAATGACGTTCCTAGTTTTCCCTTATATTGCCTTGACCATTTTCGTTGTTGGACATTCATATCGCTATTGTTCCGATATTTACCATTGGAATTCAAAATCAAGTGAATTGGTTGACCGCGACAGCCTAAAGCTGGGGATCTCAATATTTCATTGGGGCATAATCTTCACCTTCTTTGGACATTTCTTTGGTTTGCTGACCCCTCAATGGGTCCTCGATAAATTTGGTATTACCTCGGAGATTCATGATTTCATGTCTATTTACACGGGGATGTTGTTTGGTACAATGGCGCTGTTAGGACTGTTGATTCTCCTGATGAGAAGATTAACGAAACCTAGGGTTAGATCAACGACATCCATCAATGATGTAATACTCCTAATCATGTTAATTTTAGTAGTAATCATGGGTACATACAACACCTATTTTAAACGTTTTGACGTTTTGGTGACTATTGCTCCATGGATACGCAGCATTGTGACTTTCCAGCCAAATCCTCGTTTGATGATCGAGGTCCCGTGGTCTTACAAGATCCACATCCTGGCGGCGCTGGTGTTGTTGGGGTTTTCTCCATTCACACGGTTGGTACATATATGGAGCATTCCTCTGACGTATTTTCTACGGCCATATCTTTCGTTTCGTAGAAGATTTGCCGGAATCATTTAAGTCCTTTGAAGCATTGACCCCAAATTGACCAAACTGCACAGATTATCTTCAATTGTACAAGAATTTCCTCCTTCTTATTTCTCCATGGTCATGGCGACGGGGATAATTTCGATAGCCGCGGACCTGGTCGGATTCAATGTCATTCCAAAGGCTTTTTTATGGCTTAACGTAGGGTTTTATGTTCTTCTGTGGCTATTCACAATTGCCCGCATCCTGTTTTACTGCGGTCGATTCGTTGAAGACCTGAGGGATTTTAATCGAGGGGTCGGCTATTTGACCACGGTAGCGGCCACGTGCATTCTAGGGAGTCAGCTTGTCATCCTAGATAAAGCATATCAACTCGGGTTTTTGTTCCTTTGCGCTGGATCATTCCTTTGGGGCCTTCTGATATATTCGTTACTTACAGCTCTTATGGTCCGGACAGACAAACCGGCAATTGAAGACGGAATTAACGGGGCTTGGCTTCTCACTACGGTCAGCGCGCAGTCTTTGTCTGTTCTTGCCGGGAGGTTAGCTGATCAATTTCCACCATATCAGGAACCTATTCTGTTTTTTTCTCTTGGAATGTTCCTTGTTGGATGCTCATTGTATCTCATCGTGATTACGTTAACTTTCTTTCGTCTGATGTTCAAGGAATTGCCGCCGGAAAGATTCAGTTCTACTTACTGGATAAATATGGGAGCTGTCGCCATAAGCGCGCTTGCCGGCACGATCCTCGCCCAGACCATTCATGACGGAAGGATACTGAGCCCATTTGCCCCATTTGTAGACGGGCTCACTATAATGTGCTGGTCTATGGCTACCTGGTGGATCCCAATACTCTTAATTCTGACATTGTGGAAACGCATCCAGGGACGTGTCAGGATTTCATACTCGCCCGAATATTGGAGTCTTGTGTTCCCGCTAGGAATGTACACCGCGTGCACAGCCGAATTGTCTGAAACGTTTCATCTGTATTTTTTGTTGATAATTCCACATTATTTCATATACCTCGCGTTTGCCGCGTGGATAATGACTTTTTTGGGCCTAATCAAGTTTGTCAGTAAATTTTTGTTCAATGGCGGAGTGCTTAATGCCCCAAAAGAAAAGAATATTAAGTGAAATAAGAAAAAAAGAGCGAGAAGTTCGCAGAAACCTTATAATAGACGCTTCAATTCGACTGTTTGCAAAGCAAACTTTCAACACGGTAGGAATACGAGACATAGCCGCTGAGGCCGGACTTTCACCAACTTCAATCTACAGATACTTTTCGAACCGTGACGATCTTTTCGTGGAGGCGCTGTGGAGGGAAGGCAAGAACATAGAACGGGACATCCGGCGCTTAAAGGACTCTGAAACAGGAGTTTCAATCGAGCGGATCGCGTCCGCCTTTGTGGGTTATTTGCTGGATCACGGAACTTTTTTTGAAATGATGACTCATTTCATGATTACCGGAAAGATAGGCGATAAAAGTTTAGCAAAGTTCAACGAGGCTGAGAAGAAACTCCTGGATGTTTTCGACGAAATTTTCCTCAGTATTGGCGCACAAGGGGATATTCGGCTTTTCTCCCACGCATTTTTCGCCTCACTCAACGGAATTCTGATTACTTTTCAGAACTATCCTGGTCGGACTGCGGAAGATACTCGAAAACACGCTCTAAGATTAGCTTCGATCATTTCAATGATTTTCAGGAAAGGGGTTACTTGAGTATAGACATACCGTGAGATCTGTTTTCTCCGTCAAGGCAACCCCTTTCAGAACGATCAGCCGAAGATTCGAAACTATTTTGACGCTTTCAGGACGTTCTTGAGGATTTTACCTACCGGGTTTTTGGGCAATCCGTCCACGAAGCGGACTTCTCTTACGCACTTGAATGAGGCAAGTTTTTCCCGGCACACTCGTATAATGTCATCGTTTTCCACAGAAGCTCCAGATTTCTTTACAACATATGCCGCGGGAATCTCTCCCCACTTAGGGTCCGGAATTCCGACTACCGCCACTTCCGCGACTGCAGGGTGCGTAATTATCACGGCCTCCAACTCTGCGGGATAGATATTCTCTCCTCCGCTGATAATCATGTCTTTCAACCGATCCACAACGGAAAAATATCCGTCTTCATCGACCATGCCAAGATCTCCTGAACGATACCACCCATCCATGAAGGCTTCACTGGTCGCTGTTGGATTGTCCCAGTATCCCTTGAAAACCATGGGCCCCTTACAAAGGATTTCCCCAACTTCACCGGCCATTTTCTCGAGCCCCATTTGAGGGTCAACAATCTTTAGCTGAGCGTAGAATATGGGCTTACCATGAGTATTACTTTTCTCTAACGGCATGTTATGGAGCCAGAAAGTTACCCCACCTGAAAACTCCGTGATACCGTAGACCTGCTGGACCTTGATCCCTAATTCGAGGTACGCCCGAATCAGGGATTCAGGCACAGCCGAAGCTCCACATATCAACCACTTGAGGCTGGACGAATCTATTTTTGTCGCTCCGGCGACCATCAGCATCGCTTGAAGCATAAGAGGCACAGACATCATGGACGTGATTTTCTCTTGCGCTATTGTGGCCCATACAGATTTTGGATCAAAGTTCGGGACGAATATAGTCGTTGCTCCTTTGTGCAGATTGGTTACCAGTGGAGCAAGGCCTCCGATGTGAAAAAGAGGAGCGACGAGGAGAAAACGATCGCCATAATTCCAATCCAACGTATGAGAAAGTCCTAGAGAAGACCACAACAGATTGTTGTGAGTTAGAGTCGCTCCTTTAGGTTTACCCGTGGTGCCTGATGTGTACATGATTATTGCGGGATCATCTCCGCCGCCTATTAACGTGGGTTCAGAAGCCGGTTGTTCAGATATCGCCGCTTCAAACTCAACATCCTGGCCTTCTCCGCCCTTTCGAACATAGCTCCTCACAGGAATCGCCGTCTTCAACTGGTCTACCGTTTCTTGAAATTCCGCATCGTATACCAGGAATGAAGCCTTACAATTGTTTAGAATGTACTCCAGTTCCGGTCTCTGTAAACGCCAGTTCAGCACTACAGCGATGGCACCAATCTTGGCCGAAGCGTAAATGGCTATCCCCAAATGTTCGTTGTTCTTGCACAGGATAGCTACCCGTTCTCCGGGCGCTGTATTTTGTTGTTTCAAATAGGCTGCAAAACGATTTACTCTTGAATTGACTTCGCAGAAAGAGTATCGGTAACCTTCTCCCACAAACCCCTCGTCATCAGGCGTGAGCCGCGCTCTGTGAATAAGGGTCTCGCCAATGTTAAAGTTCATGATCGTCCTCCGTTAACGCCTTGACTAAGACTTTTCGCACATTTATAAACTGGACCGCGCATCGGCCGCTAGCGTCTTTTCCGGGTTGAGGATAGGGGCCCTACCCACTTCGTCCAGGGCCTGCTGTTGATACAGCTTGAACAGTTCGTCACAGTACATTTCCCATGCAATGGCCCGTTCTATTGCGCCTGGTTCAAGATCGAAGAATGATGGCCCCTCGAGAAAATCTCTTAACCTTGTGGAAAGATCATCCACTGTTTTCCGGGAAACTTCGGGGAGGACCGATCCTATGAATTCTTCAGGGGGGTACCAGTCAGAAACACGTTGTATGTCACGATAAACCTGCATCAGTAGAACATTGCGGGGCCCTTCCCACAATTCGTTGACGGTAGCGTCGCGGAAAAGCCTCGGTAAAGATGAAAAGTCTTCTATCACCCCATGACCGCCGAATATTGACATGGCCTTTCGAATTACATCCACAGCGTCGTAAGCCGACACCAGTTTCTGTAATATAATCAGCTCCCTTAGATTGAAGCGCTGTTTTCTTGTTTCTAGGGGCTCTTTGGACCCCAGACCGGCTTGGAGCTTGCCCCCAAGACGAATGAAAAGATCGTATACCTTAAAGGCTCCGGCTGTCGTTTTTTGAGCCGCGTCGACAAGATCTCGAAGTTGTCCAGCGCCAAGTGGCCACTCACAGATTTTCTTGCCAAAAACATCTCGGAACTGGCTGTAAAGGATTGACTCTCGAGCCGCTCGCGTCATAGTCGATGCGCTGGAGATTGCCACAGCGATTCGCGACAATGTGAGCACGATGCCAACAGCGTTGGCGACGCCGCGGTTCGTAGGCCCGACTGCGTAAGCCACTGCCCCATTATATTCAATCTCAGCGGTCGGGAGTTCTGATGTTCCCATCTTCCACTTCAGACGATTAATCCGGTGCCCGTTTCGATTCTCACGGGATTTCTCTGCAGGTAACCAGGAAGGAACGATGAATGTGCCTACTTCTTCGCTACCCGTGACCTTCGCTGTAACAACACTGTAATCCGAGTGTGCGGCTGAGCAGAAAAATTTTGTGCCATAAATTCTATAATGGTCTTCATGGGGTTCGGCTTCGAGTAGATTTGAGGGAATATCTGACCCACCCTGGATCTCAGTCATAAATTGGGCGCCTATCCCAAAATCTCCGTCAATTCCTTCTTTGCAATGCTGAAAGATTTTTTCCAGCTCTGCCTGCCTTCCCTCAGGAAACTCTTCGATTAACGCTATTAGTCCCTCAGTGCATGCTATCGGACAAATGACACATGATTCGCCTATTTGGTGAAGGAGGAATCGTTTTATGAAACGTGCCCACGGATTAGTCTTCGAAGAGAACAAAGCTTCACCAAAAGTCTCTCTTTCAAGTGCCCTTGTTTGCTCGGGCCGGACTATTCTGTCTATTCGGTGATTGTGAGCGTCATAATGCTCTATGTGGGGTAGCGACTGTGGTCCGGCTATATTATCCGCCAATTCACGCCACCTGCCTGAGACATTTAGAGAAAATTTAGCTATCTCTTCGTGCAAGTCAGGCATTAAATCGGAGCAATAGTGATTGATGATCTTTATCAGGAAGGGATCATCAAGATAGAAATCGACCGAGTATAGATTGTCCAGGAATCCATCGAATGAATATGGATTGCGTCTGTCCGGAAGACTCATTGTGGCTGCCTCCTTTTTGAAATGTAGTGAGGTCATAGGTACTTGGTATCTTAAGAATAACAGAGATTATCAGGGAACAGTGTTTCGTGTAAAGAACAATGTTTCATTTTTAGGCCAAAAATAAAGAGCCAATGGCGACACTGTAATGCCGTAAGTTACTCAACTGAGTCTAATCTTATTGGAGAAAACAGCCATTCCCTGCCTTATGGCGAAATATGCCTAGGGCATACTCGCGCTTATCTGCTAAAATGCGCAGATGGCCGCCTGTAGCTTACAGGCTTCATATACTACAACTGAAAGGAATGGCCATGATCAAGGTTACCTGCTTTGGCGGGGCAGGGTCAGTGACCGGCTCAAATTATCTTCTCGAAACATCGGATGGAAGAAAGATCATAGTAGATTGTGGGTTGTTCCAGGGCGCCAAGGAGATGGAGCTTCGCAATTGGGAACCTTGGGGTTATGAACCTAAAGCCATAAAAAATTTGATCCTCACTCACGCCCACATAGATCATAGCGGGCGTATTCCGAAATTTGTCAAAGACGGTTTCAACGGCAGGATTATAACTTCACCACCCACAGCGGAATTATGTCAGGTCATGCTGCTCGATTCCGCTCATGTTCAGGAAATGGAAGCGGAATGGAAAACCAGAAAAAACCGGAGACGCGCAAGGACCGGCGCTACACCTCTCTACACGACCAAGGACGCAACGGAAAGCCTCAAGTTTTTTGTCCCGTTTGAATTGGATAAAATCTTTGATGTAGAACCCGGAATCAAGGCCAGACTGCGAAACGCGGGGCACGTGCTAGGCTCATCGATAGTAGAGTTATGGGTCCAGGACGAGGGAAGCGAAACCAAAATAGTTTTTTCAGGAGACCTCGGGAAACACGATCAACTAATTGTAAAGGACCCATCCGAAATCTCGGAAGCTGATGACCTCTTTATCGAATCGACCTATGGCGACCGACTTCACAGAAATTTTCAAGACAGCAAAGCCGAATTCCTGGAAGCGATACATTACGCTCTTTCCAATCGAGAAAAGGTCATCATCCCGGCTTTTGCCCTGGAAAGGACTCAGGAGGTTCTCTATCTGCTCGGAGAATTTTTACGATCTGGACAAATCCCCAACATACCAATCTACCTTGACAGTCCCCTAGCCATAAAGGCTACCGAAATTTTCAGAAATAACAAACAGTATTATGACCAGGCCACTCAAGCAATTGTGGAGCAGGGTTTCGATCCATTCAGCATGCCGAACCTTAAACTGACCCCGACCACAAAAGATTCTATGAAAATAAACGAAATCAAAGGATCAGCTATTATAATCTCGGCCAACGGGATGTGTTCAGCGGGCAGGATCAAACATCATTTGAAACACAATTTGTGGCGCCCTGGAGCAAGTATCATTATCGCGGGCTTCCAGGCCCAAGGGTCCACCGGGCGACAGATAGTGGACGGCGCCAAGACGGTTACGATCTTCGGGGAAAAAGTGGCAGTGAAGGCCAAAGTATTCACCATCGGGGGCTTGTCGGCTCACGCCGACCAAGCTGACCTCCTTGCATGGGTCGGCCATTTTGCCGGCAAATCAAAGCCAAGAGTTTTCGTGACACACGGAGAACCGAGATCAAGCAACGCTCTCGCAATCAAGATCAGGGAACAATGGGGATTGGACGCTTACGTTCCTCAATGGCGTGAAGTCTTAAGACTTGATCATGTTGAAGCTGCTCATGAGATAGTCCCAGGGCCTGTTCCCAAGGATTTTAGCCGGGAGATGATCTCTATTACGGCGGATATCGAGGCTGAGATCGCAAAATTGAGAGAGCGTCTTTCCATATATGGCAAAAAGATTTCTGAAGATGATCTTGACAGGTTGAGGGATATTAAGGAGGAATTGCAAGCCGTGGTTATGGGATGATAGCTTTCCGGAATCGCTAGAAAAGGTATATATCCTGGGTAGCCACAAAACGAGGATGTTGCATGGCATACGACCTGACTCCACTCTATTGACGAGGAGCCAGGTCGATGCAGATTTTCCTTCTATCGCTATTTCAGGTTTCTAAGACGAACGTCCACTCCCTCCATACCTTTCATTAGAGTTGTCAGCTTGGACAAATCAGTGTCGCCAGTATGGTAAGGATACAAAATCTTAGGTTTGAAGACCTTGACAGCGTCGACGACCATTTCCGGCGTCATTGTGTACGGCAGATTCATGGGTAGAAAAGCAACGTCAATGTCTTTAAGACTTTTCATTTCAGGCGTATTTTCAGTATCACCAGCGACATAAACCCGTTTGTCCCCGAAAGTGAACACATACCCATTACCTACTCCTTTTGGATGATAGGGTACGCCAGGGGCTCTCATATGAACTATGTTATAGGCTGGAATGGCCTCTATCTTAACACCGTCAACGGTTTTCGTATCGCCGTTATGCATTATGACTCCGCCAGGAATTGTCTGGGCGCACTTCTCAGTAAGAACAACGACAGTATCCTTTGTTCGAATCTTCTTGATTGCGTCCGGGTCAAGATGATCAGGGTGTTCGTGAGTGAGGATGATGGCGTCGGCCTTCGGCAGTTTAGAATAATCAGCCAACTTGCTCCACGGGTCCACGTGGAATATTTTCCCACCGTAGTCGAACATTAGGGTCCCGTGACCAATAAAAGTGATCTTGAGGTCCCCTCCGGATGTTTTGATTGTATCAGTTTGAAAGTCTTGCTTGGCGATGGCCGTGGTAACCGCCAGCAGAAACAATAGCAGAAAGATTGAGTATACTCTGGACACCGAATACCTCCTTGAAAACAAGTTTCGATAATCATCTAAATTTTGTGTCTTGACTGTAGTTGTGTCATCCTTAAAAACAGAAAAAAAACTAAAGCAAGCTCCTTCAAAAATCAGCTCATTTAATTCGAAGTCTAACACCAGTACAGCCTCCTCTATTGAGCAGGATTTGGAGCGACCTGACCTTCCTGGGCTGGTGGCTCAGTGAGTCTCACCAGAAACCACTGTTCCGTTCGAGACTTGCCCAGATGTACCAATACATCGGTTTGATCTTGAGTGAGGTTGTAAATCCCTGTCTCCATTATTATTGCGTTGTTATTGTCATCAGCGAAAGTCCAAACGGCTCTCTGGGACTGCTTGTCAACCATTCCTTTGATGGGTTTCGTCGTGTCATTTTCTGAATTGTAATATGTCCCTTGAATATTTCCGTCTTTGTTAACAGCAAGCTGCAGAACCATATTCGATGCTTTGGTAGGGTCCTGAGTCAAGGCGAACACTCCAAGAGGCATCCATTGGGCTGCCTCGTCTTTGACCTCAGGAGCCGTGGAAACTATCTCGACTGCCTGGTCATAATATTCAACAGCAGAGCAAAGACGACGCCCATTCAGATAGACATATCCATTGTCGTAATAGAAATTGGAGCCATAATCGTAGTACAAGGGCGGCCCCCAATTCCAGACAATCCATGAACTTAGCGCAACCCATGTGGCCGGACGCCACCAGTAATTCCATGGGTGGTGAGGCCATATATGATTGTGCCAGTAATACTTGTTCAGATTGGAGTGTTGAGCCCACCATGCCTTGTTAAACACGTTGTGGTATCGGCGGGAATAGTTGTCCCGTATGTGTTGGGCTGACTGAGGGCTCAGTTTTTGACCCGGTTGTCCTCCCTTCATCGGCATGTAACCTACAGCGTCATGAGCGCCGGGGCCCCTACCCTTGTTCAAAAAATGATCCAAAGCCACGGCTCCAGCGGCTCCTCCGAGAGCGGCAGCGCCCACTTTACCCAGACCAGGGCCGGGCTGGCGCCCGATATTTTGCTTGGGCAAGTTGAGAAATTGCTGCACTTTCTCCTGACTTGGTCTGTTCTTGAACCCTTGCCCAGACTGAGGATGAACCCCCTGAACTGGCATCCTGATTCCACCGGGCCCGGTATCCCTTTGTGGTCTGAAAGACTGCGGATTGACCACCCGGTTTTGACCTGAAAGATTAGGCTTGGAATATCCCCCTATCCCCGGTTTAACGTGCATTTGTGGCTGGAAATTTTGGGGTTGAGCTGATCTTTGTTGACCCGAAAGATTAGGTTTCGAATATCCTCCGCCTCCCGGTTTAACATTCATTTGTGGCTGAATAGTCTGGGGATTGACTGATCTGTTTTGACCTGAAAAATTGGGTTTCGAATGTTCGCCCCCTCGTGGCTTGGAAAACTGACCTGTAGGTTGTGGCCTGTTGACAGGAGGATTTCTAACAGATGGCGCAACCTGCCTGGTCACCCCCCCACCGCGTTGATGAACAGAGCCAATGTTTTTTCCTCGATCTTTCCGTTCGTCAGGGCCGCGAGCCGCAACATCACCGATTGATAAAGAAAGGATCGAGAAGAGAGTAATTAACATGTATGGCATTTTTTTCATGCCGAGTCCTCCGAATACGGTCAATTCCGAATCTAGTAATGTTACCTGTCGAGCGCCTGGTTCTCGCGAATAAAATAAGGCCATCTCTTCGATTGTTCAATAGAGAGGTTTTTTGACAACAACATAGACTAAAAACTTCTGGGGCTCTTTGTCTTGGCCAATGACTTTCTAAATCAGCCCAAAAAGAACGCGGGTTCCCATCACTGCAAGGAGGACAGCGAATACCTGTTTCAGTCTGTTGACCGGCAGACGATGGGCAAGTCTAGCGCCCAATGGCGCTGTGAGCACGCTTGCGCAAACAATCCCGGCAAAGGCTGGTAGGTAAACGTATCCAAAGGAGAAATCGGGTAAGTTTGGCGTATGCAATCCTGAGTAAATGTAACCTGCCGTCCCAGAGACGGCAATAGGGAAACCAATGGCGGCGGATGTCCCTATGGCGACATGCGCAGGCACGTTGCACCAAATCATAAACGGCACCGATAGGCTGCCTCCACCAATTCCCACAAAACTCGATACAGCGCCGATAATATTCCCCACTCCAAACATACCGAGCTTACCAGGAAGGCCCCTTGTCGCATTAGGTTTACGATTGAGGACCATTTGGATCGCCACATAGTAGAGAAAAATTACGAAAAAGACGCTCAGAAATGCAGTTGATAGGCGAGCAGCGACACACGACCCTAAAAACGTCCCGACAAGGATCCCAATTACTATTCCCCTAAAAATGTCCCATCGTACCGCTCCAACCCGATGATGAGCCATGAAGCTGGAAATTGAAGTAAACATGATACTGGCCATCGAGGTTCCCAGAGCCAGATGCATGATCTGTTCATAGGAAACGCCTTGACCGGTAAAGCAATATACAAGCATAGGAACTATCACCAGGCCTCCGCCTACTCCAAGCAAACCAGCGAGTATCCCAGCCACGACCCCTACCAGAGCATAAGTAATAAAAAGCGTTATCATTAAAATTCCTGTTTGTTCGTTTGTCTTCACCTTTTATTAAAATTGAAGGGTGAAATGTAGACTCCACGTATTCTTGACTAGGCGTTGATACTCTGATACGCCGTGTACACTAACAGATGAAGTTGAATTTACTTTCAGGGACATCCGTCCTTTCAAGGTTTCGATCTTTGGAGGAAAATAGTATCACAAATCACTGACAGGCTGAATCGATCATCAAGGTATTCATGATTTGCTTTTGGTCCATATCATCTCGATTAAGTTGTTCAAAGGCGTCACATTATGATTGTCCTACATGCAGGAATAGATTCAAAGCGCCTCCTATTGTGGGGAGAAACCTCCGATTCCCGGAAAAGTAACGGAACTCTCTCAGCAGCAGCCGATCGGGCGACTGACGAAGAGCGTAAATATTCCTTCGATCTAGGGTCGAAATGGCTGATTGACATAATCAAGGGAGCCCCCTGGAGTTTACAGCCTGACCGAAAACGATTGGATCAAATGGCTGCGTGGCTTCCGACCAGAGGAAACAAGCCCATCCCGAGTCCTCTTATCGCTGACGGGTCTTACTCTCGTGGTAAACCAAAACTTACCCCTTGGCTCGTGACTACATATGAACTCAGGGCTGATGAAATTATAGATTTGCTCTGTTGCTGCGTTCAAAAGAAAACTATTGTTCCTGGGGTAGTGATTGGAGATGACCTGGCCTTCTGGTCCGAGGCGTTGCGTTTCGCAGGCGGTTTAGTTGCGACCCAGCGGTACCTGCCGCAAGTCATAATGGAAGATGAAGAGTTTCACGCCAAATGGAAGCCGATGTTCTCCGCTGAGGATTCAGAGCGTCTGAACGGTCTTGCTAATCGTATGCCTCCGGTCGCCCGCTCTCTGACCTCTCCTGGTTCGACTAATCCACCTCAGGTCAACAAACTGAATGAATTGAAACGTTTTCTGAGTGACACGTTGGACTATCTGGTTAGGGTTTCTAATCACAGCAGATTCGCCAGCGCAAGGAAGTCTGGAAACAAGTCCTTTGACAGTGTTCATGACGCATGGCTTCACTCGTTACAATCTCCAAACAGTTTGATTCATGGTGAAGCAAATGAACTGAGGCGACTTTGGACGCAGGTTCGTGACTGGAATCGACCAATAGCGATTGCCGAGTTATCACCCTTTCGTCTTTGCTTCAGACTGGAGGAACCGACTCCTGCGGAGACTATGCCGAAGAATCGTCGTATTATCCCTGATGAGAAATGGCGCGTACATTATTTAATCCAGTCATGCGCTGATCCCAGCCTTATTGTCCCAGCTAGAGACGCCTGGAAACACCAGAGCCCAAAATGTTGTCAGCTCTCAAAACGAACCCTTCCGACCTTCGGGAGTATCTCCTGTTGTCTTTGGGCCAGGCTGGAAGTATATGCTCGAATATCGAGAAAAGCCTAAAATCCACTCAGCCGGATGGCTACACCCTGGATACCGTTGAAGCGCACGAATTTCTTACAGAAAAGGCTGTATTGCTTAAACATTCCGGATTTACAGTCATGTTTCCGGGCTGGTGGACCAGGTCCGGGACAAAAGAAGGGCTATCGCTAAGGGCTACTGTAAGAAGCCCGAAATTAAAGGCCTCAAGTGGTTTATCCCTGGGAGCTATAGTTGATTTCGATTGGGAAGTCGCCCTTGGTGGCGTCAAACTAAGTCTCCCCGAATTGAAAGCTTTGGCTAAATTAAAATCTCCCCTGGTTCATTTGCGCGGACAATGGGTAGAAGTCAACGTAGAAGAAATCCAGGCGGCTGTTGATTCGTGGAAAAAGAAAGAATTATCCAAAACAACAGTGGGCGATCTGATCAAAATGGCTGTTGGAGCAAAAGATTCTCCTCTTGGGTTAGAGTTTGGAGGAGTTACCGCTACGGGTTGGGTCGGCAATCTTCTCAAGCAACTAGAGGGAAACTCCCCATTAGACCAGCTATCTCCGGCTGACACCTTCAATGGAACACTTCGACCTTATCAGACTAGAGGTTTTTCCTGGCTCGCTTTTTTGGCCAAATTGGGAATGGGCGCATGCCTCGCTGATGATATGGGACTTGGCAAAACCGTGCAAACGTTGGCCCTTATACAGCGCAATCGATTTTACAAAGAACATCGGCCCGTGTTGCTCGTGTGTCCTACTACAGTGGTGAACAACTGGCAAAAAGAGGCATCCAAATTCACTCCACAACTCCCCGTTCTTGTTCATCATGGTATCGGCAGAAACAAGGAAGACGCATTCAAGAAACATGTATGAGTGATGCAATGGTCATCATGAGTTACGTGTCCACTCTATCGTGACCTCAAGTTCCTGCAGGAAGTAGATTGGGCAGGGGTGATTCTCGACGAAGCTCAGAACATCAAGAATTCGGAAACCAAGCAGGCCCGGGCGGCGCGCTCTCTCAAAGCGGATTACCGTATCGCACTTACAGGTACGCCGGTGGAAAACAACATCGGTGACTTGTGGTCCATCATGGAATTTCTGAATCCCGGCCTTCTGGGCAGCACAATCGGAATTTAAGCGAAACGCTTATTCGTTCCCGTCCAGGTTGAACGGCGATCAGCAGGCGGCCACTGAGCAAGCTGAAGCGGATATCGGGGCCATTCGTTTTGCGCCGGCTAAAGACCGACAAGAGCATCATCGCCGGACCTTCCCGAAAAGCTCGAAATGAAGGTCTACTGTCAACCTGACCCGCGAGCAGGGCTCGCTCTATGCCGCAGTGGTGAAAGAAACGTGGAAGAGGCGCTCGCGAAATCCACGAAGGCATTCAGCGCAAAGGCCTGGTTCTGGCGACTCTGTCGAAACTCAAACAGGTGTGCAACCATCCGGCTCAGTTCCTCAAGGACGGTTCGGAGATCGCAGGACGTTCCGGAAAGCTGGCGCGCTTAACCGAAATGCTGGAGGAAGTGTTGGCGGAAAGCGATCGGGCCTTGGTGTTCACGCAGTTCACGGAGATGGGCGAACTGCTGCCGAGACCACCTGGAGTATACGTTCGGTCGAGAGGTGCTGTACTTGCACGGGGGTGTCACCAAGAAGAAACGCGACGCGATGGTAGAGCGGTTCTCGGACGCCTGGAGGCCCGTCTATCTTTCATCCTGTCTTTGAAGGCAGGCGGCACCGGGCTGAACCTGACAGCGAGCGAACCACGTGTTCCACTACGACCGCTGGTGGAATCCGGCAGTAGAGAATCAGGCTACGGACCGCGCCTTCCGCATCGGGCAAACGCGGAACGTTCAGGTGCATAAATTCATCTGCGCAGGGTACGCTGGAGGAAAAGATTGACGACATGATTGAGAAAAAAAAGAAAAACTCGCGGGATTGGTTGTCGGCGCGGGGGAAGGATGGATCACAGAATTATCCAACGAAGATCTGAAGGAACTCTGGAAACTTCGCAAAGAAGCTATAGGAGATTAAGATGAGTCGCTGGGATTATTATGGTAACTATACTCTTCCGGTCCCGATCGAAGTCAAGGGCGGAGTAAAATCCCAGGAACAAACGGGGAGCATTCGGACAAAGCTGGTGGGCGAAACGTTGGATATCCGTTCTAGAAAGTTTCAACATTGGGGCCAGGCTCCAACCGAGGGAGGTCTTACGCCCGTCGTGGTCAGGTAGCATCCATAGATATCTCAAAAGGTTTAGTGACCGCTAAGGTTCAAGGTTCGAGGAAAACACCATATTCTGTAATTATAAATATCAAGACTCTTCTCTAAATCTGGAATGGGAAAAATCGCAGCGGCCCTGTCTGGTCAGGCGTTTTTCATGGCCAAGTTGCTAGCCGGTGAAATGCCTGAGAACATTGAAGACATCTTCAAAGAGGTCAACATCAGCCTTTTCCCGAACAAATTAAAAGATATCGAGACTAATTGTTCGTGCCCTGACTGGTCCAACCCCTGCAAGCATATCGCCGCAGTGTATTACCTACTGGGTGAGGAGTTCGACCGGGACCCTTTTTTGATTTTCACTTTAAGGGGCATGGCTCGCGATGAAATTCTTGCGATCACGGACATTTCATCGGTTTCGGATGAAATCGCTCTGGATGAATGCCTGACTGGTCCCGATCAGCAAGAGGAAACCGTAACCATGCTCCCGCCAGAAACCGCTCCCTTGTGACCCAGAATCGTTCTGGCGACCGGTGAAGCCCAAGGAATCGGATACCGGAGTGGTCTCTATCCCAACAATCCCAGGGGCGCAGGCCAGGAAACTTGGCGGTTTTCCTCTCTGGCGTGGGCAGGAAAATTTTCTTGAGTCCCTGGAAAAGATCTACATCCAAGCTTCACCAATCGGGCTCCAAGTATTTCTCGGTGAAACTCGAACCGAAGAATGAAAAAAAACGGTTTATATTCTCGAATCTTTAAATTGATCGTGGCTCCGCGTGAAACTATGCTTTACTATAAGCGTCTAGTTCAAATCTGATAGGAGGTTACTGAAACTATGAAACGTCTATTTGTTTTTTATTGATAATATTTATAAGTCTCGTAGCGGCGCACGCTCACATGGGCGGCCGAGATCAAGGACACCGAGTCCACATCCCACGGAGAGGACGCCTCAGCTCACAGCATAGTCAATACATATACGTTTCCAGGATTCAAGGTCATCCAATTTGTGTTACCAGTTCTGTCAATCTACTCATACATGTTGATCAGCGACGGTCAAGCGCTGATTATAGACCCAGTCAGAGACATTTCCTTCTATCTTGATACAGCCAAGAAAGAAGGGGTGGCCATTAAGGGCGTCTATTTGACACATTCTCACGCTGATTTTGTGGCGGGTCACGCTGAGATGGTTAAAGCGCTTGGGGTCCCAATTTATCAGAGTCACAAATCCGGTGTTTCATACCCATTTAAAGCCTTAGATGAAAAGACTACGCTGCAAATTGGCCAGGCCACTTTGAAATTCATTGATACGCCCGGGCACACACCGGACGGAATGTGCTGCGCCGTTTATTCCAAGGATCAACCTGATTCACCCAAATTACTTTTCACTGGGGACGTTTTGTTTGCCGGCAGTGTAGGCCGACCGGACCTCATGGGCGGAACCATTTCCGCTGCATGGCTTGCCGGCGCAATGTACGATTCCTGGACAAACAAAATAAGTAGGCTCCCGGACGATGTTATGATTTTGCCAGCCCACGGGGCAGGATCACTCTGCGGCGCACATCTGAGCGAGGAACCTAATTCCACCATAGGTAAAGAAAGAAAAACGAATTCTTACCTCCAACACACCAAGAAGGGAGAGTTCGTTGCGACTCTCCTGGAAGGGCTTCCCGAAGCGCCCCAATATTTTGGCCATAACGCCAAAATGAACCGTGAAGGGCCGGCCCTGGTGAACTGGACAGCCTCACTCCCTGCGGAGCTCCTTCCCTCAAAAGATCTTACAGATCCACACAAATTTTACATTGTAGATATCAGAGACGCCAAGGTGTACGCTGAAGGACACATACCAAACTCTGTGAATATTGCGCTTAGGGGCCGATTTGAAACCTGGGTGGGAACAATCGTTCCATGGGGAGCTAAACTTGTTCTGGTCGGCTCTCCCGAAGATCTTAATGAAGCGCTTTTCAGGCTCCATCGAGTAGGATACACTGCTGATGTTTTAAGTTTAGATTCATGGAAGGCAGCTGGCCTGCCGGTCACAGCCGGCTCCCCTATAACTCCACAGGAACTCCACTCGTCAATGCTGAAAGGCGACGCTCCTCTGGTGGTGGACGTCCGTTTACCTTCCGAATGGATGGGGCTTAGAATTGGAACAGTTCTCAATCTTCCCTTAAACAAACTTGCGCAAACATCCAGCCTCTTGGATCCGATGGAACCAGTAGTAGTTGTATGTAATTCCGCTTACCGCTCCAGCATGGCGGCTGGGATACTGGAACGCAACGGCTTCAAGAAACCGAGAAATCTTGAGGGTGGCAGTGAGGCGTGGATAAAAGCTGGCCTACCAGTTTATGAATCCTCTAAGGGTGGACAAGTTTTAAAGACAGGAAATGTTGAGGCGCCAGCGGGTGTAGAAAAGTCTCCAGAGGCGGACCAGACTAAAACCGCTCCTGCTGACCAGGCAATCCCTACCAAACCAGCCCCGAAAAAACCGAATGTCGGATGTTATTAAAGCGGTCACTTAGTCACAACTCTGGTGTTTGGTGATTTTTTCGGGTCTATGTAGTTTCCGGCCATGCGGTTTCACAGAAGGTTGGAGGGCGGTTTCCAGAAAACGGAGAGTTCGGGTCTCTGACCAATACTCTCCGTCTTTGTTGGACGACATGAACCCAACGTGCCCCCCATGCTTCGGGATCTCCAGGAACAGGTTGGGATTCGATTCAGCCTCTTCTGTCCGGGTAGCACGACCGGGAAAGAAATAGATCATCTGAAGCGTTTACCAACAGAGTTGGTATTGCTATTTCTCGAAGAAACTGCAGGCTTGAAGATTTCTCATAATAATCAAAGGCATCCTTGAACCCGTGCAAAGGGGCTGTGTATCTGTCATCAAACTCCTTCAGGGTCCTGATTGTTTCATATCCGCTGATGTCAATCTTTGCAGGATCCATCACAGCCTTTGCCTTCATTTTTTCGTACAGCATTCGAAGAAATCTCTTCAGGTACAGACGATTCGACAATGAGCTTATTCGAAGTGAGGACGCTTTTAGATCACAAGGTACGGACATCGTCACCGCCGCTGCGACCGGAAAAGAAATATTATGTCCCTGCTCTCCAAGGTACTCTCAGGATCACATTTCCCCCCAGACTGAACCCCACGAGAGCCAAATCAGAATATTCTCCCGAGGCTGTTACATGACGGATCACGGTCTGCAGGTCTTCGGTTTCTCCGCTGTGATACATGCGTAACTTCCTGTTCGGCTCACCGCTGCATCCCCTGAAATTCATGGCTAGAGCGTCCCAGTCTTTCCGATTCAACGCTTTAACCATTCCCATTATGTAAGAGCGGGTGGAGTTTCCCTCCAGAGCCGTGAAGCACTATGGCCAATCGTTTAGAACCAACCCTTGACCAATCCAGATCAAGAAAATCACCATCAGGGGTCTCGATTCGTTCACGACAGTAGCTTACTCCCGAAACCTTTCTAAAAAGTGTAGGAACTACAGTCTGAATGTGAGGATTTGAGCAAAACAAGGGAGCTTTATATTCGGATTGTATTAACGGCATGCAGAGTAAGCCTCCATGCCTCATATTACCATTCACGGATCTGCAAAACAATCGCCTGAAAGTTGTAATGTTTGGAAACAGCTCAGGTCTTGTGCGATAATATCAACTTGTCTGTCATTGAATATTTCGGGAAACCCAGCAAGACGAGTTTAAGTTCGGGGCTCGACAAACAAATTATTATAGAGATTTCGGACGATGGACCAGGTATACCAAAACATCTCTTGGGACGGATATTTGATCCTTTCGTCAGCGACAAGAAAGACGACGAAAAGACCGGGTTAGGTTTGTCGATCAGCTTCGGAATACTGCAAAGACTGGGCGGGCAAATAAAAGTATCAAGCGAACAAGGAAAAGGAGCTATTTTCACTGTTTACGTGCCAGTGACATAAAATGAATTCCTCCGTCCACCCGCCTCAGAGCAACGGTCTCTTCGCGATAAGCAACAATTTTAATTGTGTGAGCTGAGTTTCGTGTGCGGTGTCATTTAAAATAGGCCCGCATTGATCCAACTCAACCATGCCTGCTGCAAGTTTCAACGCAAAATTGAAGCAGGTATTTTCTCCACAGGCTTTGCAGTTTGTTTTGGGCAGTAAGCGATATAGTTCAAGAGGTTGAAGATTTTCATGAGTTTTTGAGTCCGGCTCAATTCCCGATCGCCTGTTCCCACACATCATTTACTATCGCCACTAATCGGTCGATTACCTCTTTAGCCTGTTCACGAGCTTCAAGATGGTCCGCAGCTATGCGATCATGCCAAAATCCGACTTTGTGATCATCAAGCCGCCAGGAAAAAACAGGCCCATCACTAAAATAAGTCCCGTTCTTCAGCGTAGCGTTGAGATAAGGAAGGACTTCACTGATATCAACCGGCAGATGAGCTATGGCTTCGTACTCAAAAACCTCGGAACTGTGATCCGCCACTTCAATATCGAGTTTGTATGATTCTATCAACATGAAAACCCCTCAAACATTAAGTAATGGGAATCTGTAAACGCTGTTCATAGTAAGAATTGTAAGTAATCGAAACAAAAAAAACGGACATTGCGCCGAGTTAGTCCAAGATCAAACCGAATCATCCAAATAAGAACGAACAAGGTTGCGTCCACTGAAATGCCCCAAGGTGTAATATGCGATACCCATCTCACGACCAAACACTTTCTTGCGGATATCAGTACGGCTCAAGCCCTTATTTTTCAATTCCACGATTTGCGCTCCCGTATCCTCAAGATACCTGATTTTTTCTTCTAGCTCAAATCGTGGTGATTCCCTGACGCTCCCACTTCCTGGGAAAAGGAAACTTGTATCTAACGAGCCCAACTTCTTAAGAGAAGCGATGATTTGCCAAATATTGTAGTCGGCCCTGAGCGCTTTATCCCTTCCCCCCACGTATGCGTCACCGGTAAACAGCCAACCCTGATTCGGTTCGTAAAGGCAGATATGATCAGGACTGTGACCGGGGGTATGGATTACCTGAAACTTATAGCGCTCAGTTTCAAGAGTGTCCCCTAACGGCTTGGCATCGCAAGGAAGTGGTCTGCCCCACAGAACGAGTTGGTATGGGCGAAGCCTGATTTTTCCTGAGTTAGACAAAACAGGAATAGCGGCTTGATGCGCAAGAATTTGAGCGTGGTATTTTTTCTTCAAATCAGTATTCGCAGCAACGTGATCCTCGTGACTGTGGGTATTCACGACAGTCTTTACGTCTGATCCGTCAAGAGCCATCATCAACTCGCTGACTGTGTAGGCGCAGCCGCTGTCAATCAACAGCCCGTCAACAAAATAGGCTGCTGTAAAATATAGACGTCGCCCCATTATCGACCGAGCGAGTCGAAATTTCGTTACCTTGTTGTAAGTTTTGGTCTGTATCATTATTGTCGCTGCATAAGCTCTTATATCTAGAGAATGCTGTTTATGCAACCGTTCATGACAAACGGAGAATCACGAAATGAGAGTCCTGCTGATTTCGGCTAACAGGGAAGATATCAACATGCGCGCCTGGCCTCTGGGACTGGCAAGTGTGGCTGAATCCGTAAGAAGGTCCGGACACAAGTTAGAGATCCTGGACCTCATGAGTACTGAGGATCCAGAATATTCGATCCGAAAAGTCCTGAACAACTTTCAACCACAAGCTAATCGGTTTATCCTTGAGAAACATCGACACTCAAAAAATGTCTGAACCCACTTTTTTTCTGGATGGGATGAGAGATATCGTGGCCGTTTGTAGAGATCGATCTAGCGCCCCGATTGTTCTCGGTGGAGCGGGATACAGCATCTATCCTTCGAGTCTTTTGGAATATCTAGAAGCTGACATGGGGATAAAGGGTGAAGGGGAATTTGCGTTCTTAGAGCTGATCAAGCGAATCGAGCATGGAGATGCTCTCTACGGTTCACCAGGGCTATATCTACCCAAATTGGGGTTGTCTGGTCCGATGCGATTGGAACGTAACCTCGATAATCTGCCACTTCCCGATGTGGAATACTTCTCAAATTTGATTCCGCATGAACAGGATTTTTGGTTGCCGGTCCAAACTCGTCGCGGCTGTCCCATGAATTGTAGCTACTGCTCCACCGGAGCCATAGAAGGTCTATCTCTTAGGAAACGAACCCCTGCGAAGGTTGTGAAATGGCTTTCTCAGTGGCGACAAATCGGAGTAAGGCAATTTTATTTTGTCGATAACACTTTTAACTTGCCACCCTCCTATGCAACAGAATTTGTCTCAAAATTGCGAGAGGCTGACTTGGGAGTGTCCTGGCGTTGTATTATTTATCCTACAAGAATTGATCCAGAACTAGTCCGTTTAATGGCTGAAGCCGGTTGCAAGGAAGTTTCGGTGGGTTTTGAGAGCGGCTCGACTTACATTCTAAACGGAATGAACAAGAAGTTTAGCCTTGATGACGTCCGTCATACTTGTGATTCTCTCGCAGAATCCGGCATCAAAAGAATGGGATTCCTAATGCTGGGTGGGCCTGGAGAGACTTTGGAATCCTCAATCGAGAGCCTCCAGTTCGCAGATTCTCTAAATCTGGACATGGTAAAGGTCACGGTGGGAATCAGGATCTATCCTGGCACAACTCTGGCTCAGGCCGCAGTCCGGGACAAAATCATCGAACCTACCGACAATCTTCTCAAGCCTAAATTCTACCTTGTTCCGAGCCTCAATGGCCCACTTCAGAATACCGTGAAGGAGTGGATGGCCAAAAGGCCTAACTGGATCAGTTAGGGCGAAGCCAGGGCATTTTCTATGTCAAAAATCGAATGGCTCCATTAATCGTAATACCCTCGTTGGTTTCCCTCTTGATACTATCTCGGATTCTTGGGACCGGCCAGGATTTTCTCCGGAGTTATTGGTAAGTCCATGCAACGGTAACCAGTGGCATGGTACACGGCGTCAGAGATAGCTGGCGCTGTCGGAGAAGCGAGGCCTTCTCCTGCCTCTTTAGCTCCCATGGGTCCCTCCGGTTCATATGTGTCAACATGGACCACCTCGCTCGGGGGCATATCAGTGGCTGTCGGCATCTTGTAGTCTACAAAACTCGTATTGAGGGTCTTTCCTCCATCCATGACGAATTGCTCTGAAAGGGCGTACCCCAGTCCCATCTGAATTGAACCAGCTAGCTGACCCTCAACACTTCTCGGGTTGATCACGGTTCCACAGTCATGGGCTGTCCACATGTTCTTCACCTCAACCAGACCAGTCAGCTTGTCGACCTCCACTTCCGCCACCTGTGCCCCAAAACCAAAAGCAGGGGTCACAAGGCCCTTTCCTCTTGGGGTATACGAACCACGAGCGACTAGAGGCTCCCCTCTCCTTGCCTTTTGCGCCATGGCTACGGCTTCTCCAAATGACAGGCCATAGTCGGGCCTCGACTTAGCCTGCACCCGGCCATTCTTACACTCGATCTCGTGAATCACATTGAGATTGTAACGTGCAGACACAGCCCCGAACAATTCTTCCTTAATCTTTTTCGCAGCGTCGATCACGGCGTTGCCGGCCATCAGTGTGACACGGCTTCCCCATGAACCCAGATCGGCCTGCGGGGTCATCGATGTATCAGCGGAGGTGATCCTGATGTCTTCCATCTCCAGCCCTAATTCTTCCGCAAGGATCTGTTTCAGGACCGTATCAGACCCCTGTCCAATGTCCGAGGCCATGGTCAGAAGATGGGCTGTGCCATCGGAAAACACACGAACTTCGGCGGCGGAAAATGGATATTGAGTGTTGAACCAGTTAAAGACTCCTCCCGAAATAAAACTGTAACAACCTATGCCTATACCTCGACCCATTGGGAGATTTTTGCGTTTTTCTTTCCATCCGCTCATCTCTGCCACCGCTTTTATGGAATCAATGAACCCACAACTCGAAATCACCGCTACGTCGGGAATTTCATCTCCACTGACCTGGGCGTTCTTCAGTCTTAGATCAATAGGATCAATCCCCAATTCCTCTGCGGCCATATTCATCTGGATTTCTGTGGCGTAAAGCGATTGAGGCGCGCCGAAACCTCGCATTGCGCTCGCCGGCGGCTTGTTGGTATACACGTGTTCACCGTGGAATCTGTAGTTTGGATAGCGATAGAGCATGGCTCCGAAGTTACCGCACAGAAAGGTGGCGGTTGGTCCCATGGCATTGTACGCCCCGCCATCAAGTTGGATTTTCAGGTCTTTGGCTACCAGGGTACCATCCTTTTTGAATCCCACCTTGGAATGGATCTTCATAGGGTGTCTGCGCCTGCCCGCAATGAACTCTTCTTCTCTGGTAAGAGTAAACTTTACAGGACGACCGGTTTTCCTGGCGATGAACGCTGCGCAAAATTCCCATGCCCTTAATTCCATCTTCCCGCCAAAACCGCCACCGACGAAAGGCTTGACCACCCGGATGTCGTTTTCCCTCATACCTAATGTTGACGCCAGTAAACACTGAATGATGTAAGGAACTTGAGTGGACGTCCAAAGTGTGATCCGACCGTCCAGATCAATGTTGGCCAGAGCGGAGCATGGCTCAAGGTAGGCGTGGCTGACAGAGTGCACAGTAAAAGTGTCTTCCCTGATATAGTCACACTCAGAGAACCCCTTTTCCACATCTCCATACTTGATCTTGCGGTTAACGCTGATATTCGTGGGGCAGTAATCATGAATCACAGGGGCTCCGGGTTGAACGGAAGAATCAACGTCAAAGACTGCGGGTAGTTCTTCGTATTCCACTTCGATCAGACCCAAAGCTTCTTCCGCTGTGTCCCTGTCGATCGCGGCTACCGCTGCAACCTCGTCCCCTATAAACCGAACCTTGTCCACGGCCAGCGGATACTCGTCCTGAGTATCAGGAAATAGCCTCCAGTTACCATATTTTATCTTTGGTGTGTCTTCCCCTGTTACAACAAGCTTAACCCCTGGAAGCGCCGAAGCCTTGCTCGTATCGATGCGCTTGATTCGGGCATGGGCCAATGGACTCCTCAATATCTGTCCATGATAGCAGTCCTGGCAGCTTCATATCATCGGTATATATGGCGGACCCTCTTGCTTTGGCTTCAGCGTCCGTCCTTGGAACATCTCTTCCAATAATATTGAATCGATCTTTCATGATGTTTCCTTTGCGTTTGAACTAAAGCTTCATCGCCCGTTCGTAGGCTTGTTCAAGGGCCCGGAAGGTCAATACCTCGACCATTTTTTTCCGATAGTCCGCTGTTGCCCTAACATCAGATATGGGCTTAGACTCTTCCGCCGCCAGGGCAGCGGCCTTTTCTACAAGCTCCCTTGTCAACTTTTGTCCCTGGATAATTCCTTCAGCCTTTGACGCTCGCATGGGAACCGGCGCTACAGCCCCAAGCACGATTCTCACCTCCGAGCAGACTTCTTCTGTACAGGCTACCATAGCGCCCACACACACAGCAGCTATATCCACACCGCAGCGAGCGGATATGCGCTTGTACGAGGCCCCCGATCGAGGGGCGGGTAATGGGACAAAAATTGAAGTCATTATTTCAGACGCCTCTATTTTCGTGAGGCCCGGCCCTCTGAAGAATTGATCGAGAGGTATATGTCTTGGGCCCGTAGGTCCTACTATCGTGACCTGCGCTCCCATTGCCATTAGTGGGGGAGCGTTTTCAGCGGACGGGGCCGCGTTGCAAAGATTCCCCGCAATCGTGCCCATGTTTCGGACCTGGTCGTTGGCCATTACCCCCGCAGCATGAGAAAGAGCGGGATAGCGCCTCATTACATCAGGATGCGACACGACGTCCGATATCCTGGCCATAGATCCTATTGTGAGGCCCTTGGAAGGATCAAAATTAATATTATTTAATCCCTCAATTCCCTGCAAACCTATCACAGCCTTGGGGTTTAATCGGCCATTACGCATTTTCACCAGTACATCGGTTCCGCCCGCCAACACACAGGCGTCACTTCCTTTTTCAGTAAGCAGGCTCAATGCGGCTTCAAGCGTTTTCGGCTCAAAATATTCAAACTTTGTCAGTCTCATCGATCTTCCTTTTTTGGCTCGGTTCCTTTCATTGTTTCAGCCGCAATCGATATCGCCTCCACAATCTGGTTGTACCCTGTGCATCTGCACAAGTTGCCTGAAAGGCTCGACCTTATTTCCATCTCAGTCGGCGATTGGTTCCTGTTCAAAAGATGCAAAGCCGACATCTCCATACCCGCAGTGCAAAAGCCGCACTGGATTGCGCCGGTTTTTATGAAAGCCTCCTGAATCGGATGAAGCTCTTCGCCCGATGGCGCAAGACCTTCGACGGTCGTGACGCTTTTCCCATCAACCGATACAGCCAGTGTCAGGCATGAACTAACGGTTTTATCGTCGACCATGACTGTACAGGCTCCACAGTCGCCGGTTCCACAGCCAAGTTTTGTGCCAGTAAGATTAAGGTCTTCCCTAAGAACCTCATTTAGAGTCCGCCAGGGATCTACCGCCAGCGAATATTCATCCCCATTCACCTTGAAGTTAACATGGTGTTTCATTAATTTAGCCTCCGTACGAGTCCCTGGGCGGAGTTCAATCTTAAAGAGTCGAAGTAATTACCAGCCTCTGGATTTCGTTCGCGCCTTCATAGATTTGAGTGATTTTTGCGTCACGCATAAATCGCTCCACCGGATATTCAGTCATGTATCCATATCCCCCGAGTATTTGCACAGCCTCAGTTGTCGTCCACATCGCGACATCCGAACAGAACGCCTTTGACATTGAAGAATATCGTATTATTTCGGGAGTAAGTCTAGAGAGATCTTTTTTCGCGTGGGCCTGCAACAGATCGCAAGTCCTGTATAGGAGTTGTCTGCCTGCCGCTATTTTCATCGCCATATCAGCCAATTTTATACCTATGGCCTGATGTTTGATTATCGGCTTACCGAAGGTCTCTCTCTCCTTAGCGTACTGAGTGGCGTATTCAAAAGCTCCTTGTGCTATACCAATGGCTTGGGCCGCCACAGCCGGCCGGGTGAAATCGAGGGTCTTCATCATTATGTGAAAACCGTCGCCTTCATCTCCCAGTCTGTTTTCCACAGGAATCTCAACGTTGTCAAATACAAGTTCCCTGGTTTCGGAAGACCGGATTCCCATTTTGCTTTCTTTTTTTCCAACAGAAAAACCAGCCCATCCTTTTTCTACAATAAAAACACTGGCCGCCCTATGGGCCTTTTCTTCGGGATTGGTCACAGCGTAAACCGTAAGAATATCGGCTACCCCACCATTTGTAATAAAAGTCTTGGAGCCATTCAGGATATATCTGTCCCCTTTACGTACTGCTCTCGATTTTAAAGCCGCAACATCAGATCCACCCTTTGATTCTGTGAGAGCAAAGGAGGACAGTTTTTCTCCTGTGGCAAGAGGTTCCAGGTATTTCTCTTTCTGGGCGTGACTACCGGCAAGAATGATCGGCAAACTCCCCAATTCCTGAGTAGAGGGGATCATCGCAGTGGAGGCGTCGATTTTTGCAAATTCTTCTATGACGATGCACAGCGCCATTAGCCCCGCTTCCGTTCCCCCGTATTCGGATGGAAAATCTATGCCCATCAGGCCGTTTTCTTTCATCAGTTCCAGCATGTCATAAGCGAATACACCATCAGTGTCTCGTTTTGAGGCCCCTGGGGCTACTTTGTCCCTGGCCAATCTTCTAACTGTTTGCTGCAACATTTGTTCTTCTTCAGTAAAACCGAAACGTTCCAAACTTTCCATTATGTCCTCGCAGTATTCAACTGTGAATCAGCAAATGCGTATAAGGTCCGAGACTTCCTTATCTTGTAAAATGCGGTTCGCAAAAACTGATCTAAATTTTCATTTCACTTTCCCATCAACAGATTAGGGAGAAAAACCACAATTTGTGGAAAAAGGAACAGGAGGAGGGCGCAGCCGAACAAACTCAACAGGAATGGCACGCAACCTCTATATATGATGCCCATAGGAACACCAGTGATACTCTTTACTACAAATACGCAGATGGCCACAGGCGGAATGATGACGCCGATCATCACCGTTATCGCAATCATGATTCCAAACCACATAGGGTCGTAGCCAAGTTTTACTACGGCCGGGAAGAAAATGGGGGTAGCGAGAATCATGAACGCCAGATCGTCTATAAACGAGCCTCCTATAAGATACACCGCTATGATAATTACCATAATTAAAGAAGGGTGTAACGGAAGGCCCGTAATCCAATCCGCAGCTTCAAAAGGGATTTCCGTGACTGCCAGAAAATGGCCGAGGACCGTGGAGCCGGCTATGAGCAAAAGGACCATACAAGCTGTGCGTAATGACTCATCAATCGATTTGAGCAAACCCCTTAATGTTAACTCTCTTCTGGCGGCAGCAAGCGCTATTACCGCAAAGGTGCCTATACTGCCTGCTTCTGTGGGCGAAAACCACCCCCACATTAACCCACCGATAACGACAAGAAAGATAATCGCAACCCACATGAATTCCGGTAGAGCGGAAATTCTCTCGTTCCAGGGTACTTTTTCAGCGCGAGGAGCGATTTCAGGTTTCAGGGTCACCCATCCATAAATGACTATCATGAAAAAGGCTGAAATCATGAGCCCTGGAATGATACCCGCCAAAAACATTTTTCCAATAGATTCCTCAACGATCATTGAATAGATGATGAGAACAATGCTCGGCGGTATAAGCATTCCCAATGTTCCCACCGAGGCGACAACCCCAGTCGATAATTTCTTGTCGTAGCCATAACGGTCCATTTCAGGGATGGCTATACCAGCAAATGTGGCAGCGGTTGCGAGAGTCGACCCACACATTGCCTTGAACAAAGTAGCTCCAACGACCGTAGTCATAGCGATTCCGCCTGGAATATGCCCCACGAATTTGTGAGTCGCCATGTAAAGACGTTTCGCGATATTCGAATTCGACGCTACCTGACCCATCAAAACAAAAAGAGGTATTACCGTAAATCCATAAGATGAGAACGTGTCGAAGAAATCTTTTACAAGGAGGTTAGACGCTGCGCTGAAAGAAACCAGGTACGCAAATCCCACAAAACCTAACGCCGCCATTGCGAAAGCCAACTCAAGCCCAGTGAGGAACAAGATAATCAAGATAAACAGAGCAATGATCCCTGTGGCGATTTCACTCATGATCGTCTCCATGAAATACTTTAAAAAAGTCGCAACACAGGGTTGCCGTTTGCAGAAAACAACTGATAGCAAGACCGAACGCCACTGGGTAAAGGGGCAATTTAAAGGCGCCACTCACTTGATGGGATTTGAGCATATCCAGTCCAAATGAGATGAAATTGTATCCTGCTAAAAAGAACAGCCCTATTCCAATCGATCTGGTGAAACACAGCATCATGGTTCGTGATCTGGATGAAAGTTTTTCCAGAACAAAATCGACCAGGATGTGTCCCTTAGTCCATGTTGTGTACGGAATTGCAAACCCTATGGCTATGGCTCCGAAAAAGGAAATCAGCTCTACGCTACCTACAATCGGATGGCCAAAAGATCTGGCAAGCACGTCTATGAGGGTTACTGCCATCATTATGAACAATGCGACGCCGGAAATGACGAACAGGCCAAAATCGGCCTTGAGAATCCAAGCCGTGAATTTATTCATGGTGCGTTCCTTTGTGAGAGCTAAGAGCCGGCGCATCAAATCAGCGTTGGCCGGCTCTTTCCATCTTCATTAAGGATGAGACTTGATGTACTCTTGTGAAAATTGAAGCGCCTCGTCACCCGGTAAACCTTTGGCTTTCATGGATTTAACGTACTCGGCAAGGATAGGTTTCATTTTTTCGGCCGTTTCCGCTTCTTGTTCAGGAGAAGCCTTGGCCATCTTAATTCCTTTTTGCACACAGAATTCTTTCGATTCTGCGTCCAGTTCAGTCCATAGATTACCCTGTTTCACTATCCACTCCTGATTGACCTGAGTAATAATGTCCTGAACATCCTTGGGAAGCGAATTCCATTTACCTTTGTTCATGACTACGAAAATTGGCGCCGTATACGCCATTGCGTAATTCTCAACCGTCGTTTTGATCATCTCAAAGAATTTCCATCCCTTTATCGGCTCAATAGGCAACAAAACGCCGTCAATCAAGCCCTTTTGAAGACCGTCATACGTCTCAGTGATAGGGAGGCTGACGGGAGCGCCACCTACAGCAGTGACAATTGCGGCATTTTCCGCATTTGCCTTTATCCGTAATCCTTTTATGTCATCTATGGATGAAATCACTTTTTTGGTATGGAACAGGCCCGGACCATGGCCGTGAAAATACATCACCTCTGAATCTTCAAACTCTTTAGGCTTGAATTTCTTGTAGAATTCGTTCGTCAGGTTCGTGGCTTGAACTCCGGAGGAATACCCAAGCGGTAAAGCGAGGACTTCGGTCAAGGGGAACCTGCCGGGGGAGTATCCCATTAAGCTTTGCCCCACATCCGCAATTCCTTTTACGACGCTGTCGTACGTCTGTGTAGGAGGAGTCAGAGTATTTCCGGCAAAATAAGTGACCTTTATTCTGCCGTTGGTCCTCTTCTCAATTTCTTTGCCCCACTGCTCAGAAAGAATGCTGTTCTTGTGTGAAGGCGGGAAAAAATTCGAGTATTTGAGTTTTATGACTTTTTCATCAGAGCGAGCTTCCGGCGCGCCGAAAAGGAAAAGAACAACCAGGATAAAACAGGAGCAAAAAGGCACAATCTTTTTCATTCCATCCTCCTTAAAAATAAATATTAGTTGGTAAGTTTCTTTGAGACTTACTCACTATTCTCATCTGAAAATCGCCTTCGGATCTCTCTTTTTAATATCTTGCCGGTTGAGTTCTTGGGCAGTTCGTTCACTATGATGTATTGCTTGGGGACCTTGTAAGATGCAAGACGCTGCTTGAGATAAGCTTTCAACTCTTCCGGAGTGGTATTCTGTCCGGGATATGGTGTCACAAAGGCGGTTACACGCTCACCCCACTCTTTGTCCGGAATTCCTACAACAGCGCATTCCTGAACATCAGATCTGGAAAATAAAATTTCTTCCACTTCCCTGGGATAAACATTCTCTCCCCCTGTGATGATCATGTCTTTGAGACGATCCACGATAAAAAGGTAACCTCTATCGTCAAGTAACCCGACGTCTCCAGACCTGAACCATTCTTCATCCCTGAAAGCCCGTCGTGTATCTTCATCGTTATTTAGATAACCTTTCATGATGTTCCGACCGCGAATGCATATCTCGCCTTCGCTGCCTTTAGGTAAAATGGCACCTTGTTCATCCCGAATTTGAACCTCTACACCTGGGACTTCTGTTCCCACCGAGCCTGTCACATGTTCGAAGAAATGATTGTAGGTCACAGCAGAGGCTGACTCCGTCATCCCATAACCTTCGAAAATGGTAAGATCGGTCTGTTCTTTCCACTTCCGCACTATTTCTCCGGCCATACTCGCGGCGGCGGAAAAACAATAACGGACATTGCCAAGCCTTTTTTTCAAGCCTTCTACTGTAAGCAACCGCGTGTAAATAGTGGGGACGGCATAGAACTTTGTGACTTTGCCTGAAGCGGTCCGACCAAGAGTCAGGTCCAAATCATAGGACGGTAGAAGTTCAATACAGCCACAACTAAAAATAGTGGCGTTCATAATGTGTATCTGCCCGAAGACATGATTCAGCGGCAGACAGCACAACGCCCGATCCATTTGAGAAGACCGCTCCGAATAAGCGACATTGTGACTGCTAACATTAATGTTCTCGTGAGTTAGCATCACACCTTTCGGAGTTCCTGTTGTACCGCCTGTATAAAGCACTGACGCCGTATCGTCTCGTCTTCTCGCTACGGCCTGGAAATCGTCGATTCCAAGTTCCATCAGTTTTGGCAGAGAAATTGAGCCGCTCGGAGAAAAGACTTTCTCTATTCCGGCAGCGTCCCGAAATCTTTCGATTTTTGATGATATTTCGTCTGTGGAAAGCAGGAAACGAGGCCTCGCGTGGGTGAGCAACAGTTCAAGCTCGTCGGTCCTGAGTTGACTGGACAGCGTTACGGCTACCGCTCCGGTTTTCAATACACCGAAGTAAAAAGCTATCCAATCAGTGGAGTTAGGAGCGCATACACCGATGAGGTCACCGGGTACAACACCCAATTTGATTAATCCCGTAGCTATCCGATTGGAGCGGTAATTCAACGCACGATAGGAAATTTCCGATTCGTTTTCACTTATAGCCGGGCGGTCTGGGAAAAAACGCGCTGCCGTATCGAGGTTGTTGGCGACATTCATTGAGAATTCCTAAATTGGCAAAACGTCGGAAGGCTTTTTTAAAGGTCTAATTGTCTAATCTTTAACTCTGCGAATGAATCTAGTCAAGAAATAATTCTACACCGGAATTTTTTATGTTCCAAAAAAAATCTCTTTTAAGTAAGATGGCTTAAAAGGATGACAATGAAAAAGTTCAGGCCCATTAAACAGACCAGAGTGTCCGAAGAAGTGACGGAGCAAATTAAACAATGCATCCTTCTAGGAGACTTTAAAGCCGGAGACAAACTCCCTACCGAACGCGAACTCATGGAAGAGTTTCAGGTAAGCAGGGTGGCAATTAGAGAGGCGCTCCGAGCCTTGGAAAACTCAGGATTTGTGGCGACGCGTCAGGGCGCCAGTGGCGGAACCTACGTTATTGACCTTTCGTTCGAGAAATTGTCAAGCGCTTTTATAGATCTCTTCCTCGCAGAAAAAATTTCTATACCGGAGATGTTTCACGTAAGAGTCCTAATTGAACCTGAAGTGGCTCGTCTAGCCGCTTTGAGAATCACGCCCGAAGCCGCTAAAAAACTTGAAGAAATATTAATAAAAGAAGAATTGCCGGTAATATCACTGCTAGATGACATAGAAACCAAGACCATGGTTCATTTTACATTGGCTGAAATTTGTGGAAACCGCTTCCTGGAAGCTCTCGTAAGATCTTTGATGCGGGTGACAAGGAGTGTTATCGAAGCCGTACGTCCTAACATCTTATCCATGCATCCTGCAGGAATGCACCGTCCGATTGTCGAGGCGGTCATAGCGGGAAAGCCTGACGAATCGGCGGAGGCCATGAGAAGGCATGCAATGGAGTTCGGCGAGACAATGATGGAAATGGAAAAAGCTCATCGTGAACACCTTGCCGAGGGTTACAATATTACCGCTCCGACCTCGTCAGGTTCCCTATCACTAAGAGAGAAGACAAAATGAGAAACGATGAAATATTAAGAGGCAAAAGAATCCTTGCTGTCGATGACGAGCCTGACGTGCTCGATATGATTCAGGAACAGCTTGAAAGCTCTGAAATCACAACAGCGGAAAATTACGAACAGGCCACAGAGATCTTGTCCAAGGGCCACTTTGATTTGGTATTATTGGACATTATGGGAGTAAGAGGCTTTAAATTGCTGGAACAGTGCAGAGAAAAGCAATTACCGGCAGCCATGCTTACGGCTCATTCCATCACCACTGACAGTGTCAGTAAGGCTATGAGTTTGGGCGCGATTTCTTTCTTACCCAAAGATGAATTGGCAAATCTCCAAGAACATTTAGTCGATATTTTCGAAGGCTTGGCTCAAGGGAAAAGCCACTGGCGTAAACTCTTTGATCGTCTAGGACCATTTTTCAATGAGCGGTTGGGGCTAACATGGGAAAATATTGGAAAGCCTAGAAATCCGCCCTACATGTATTGATGAATAATGGTGTAATGAGCAGACCACTTTTATCTGTTGTGTGTTTCTTGCTGTTAGTCGCTACTACCTTGGCGGACAATGTTAACTGTAAGATAGTCGTAAGGGACATGTATGCCGCAGACACCCAGGACGCCCAAAACATTCTCGTTTCGATGCTAAAGAACATGGATCTCGAAGGAGTCTCGAAATTGCTCGCGTCAGGAGCGGTAACATTATTCCAGGCTGGTGAAAAAGTTTCCCGCACCGAAACCACACCATGGGGATATGACAAGGTTACGCGGCCTGGAGAAACAAAAATATGGTTGCTCTCACCCCAAAACACCAGACCCTGCGGCGCGAACGATTGACTAAATAGTATTTATCGGAGCGCTAGTTCAGACTGGCGGTTATTTCAGTTTCTGCCGAGGACTTCTCTAGCGATCGTAATTTTTTCGATCTCTTTGGTCCCTTCGTAAATTTCCACTATTTTGGCGTCCCGATAAAATCGCTCTACATCGTATTCATCCATATATCCATAACCACCGTGCAATTGTAGAGCTTCATCCGTGACTCGCACCGCTGTTTCTCCAGCCACAAGCTTGGCTATGGAAACAAGCTTCCGGTCCACATGGCCATGATCCATTAGCCACGCTGCCTTGTGGTAAAGGAGACGAGCGCTTTCCACCCGCGCCGCCATCTCTGCTATTTTGAACTGAAGTCCCTGAAACGACGCAAGAGGAGCGCCGAACTGTGTCCTTTCACGGATATAGGTTACCGCCTTGTCCAGGGCGCCCTGCGCGACACCAACGCCCTGAGCGGCCGCCACCATCCGGTTAATGTTAAACAGGCGCATCACCTGATCGAAGCCATCACCCTCTCTGGCGCCGATAAGATTTTCCGCTGGCACTTCGACGTCGTCAAACGCAAGTTCCGCAGTGTCGGACGCCCTAATACCCATTTTACCCTTGAGTTTGTTAGCAGTGAAACCCTTACTGCCTCGTTCGACTGCCAGAAAACTGAAGCGCTGGGTGGGCTTCTTGGCTTCAGGGTTTGTAAGACAATACACAAGTAAAAAATCAGCGACGCTCCCGTTCGTTATGAACTGCTTGCTACCGTTGATGACGTAGCCGGCGCCGGTTTTAACCGCACGCGTCCTGATGCCAAAAATGTCGCTGCCCGCATTCGGTTCGGTGATGGCGCATCCGATAATCGCCTTACCTTCGGCAACAGGCGCCAAATATTTTTCCTTCTGGTCCTGGGTACCGAAACTTCCCAGAATTTCTGAGCCGAAAACGGCCAACAGGATGCATCCCACACCGGGATCCACCCGCCAGAACTCCTCCATGACCATGGCGTGCTCCAGACACCCAAGGCCCAATCCCCCATATTCCGGAGAGGTGAAGATACCCATGAAACCAAGTTCTCCTGCCTTTTTCCAAATTTCTCTCGGGAACTTTTCTTCCCGATCGCATTCACGGGCAACTTTTGGAAACTCATTAAGAGCGAATTTACGTGCAGCCTCTACGATTTGTTTCTGTTCATCGCTAAGTGAGTAGTCCATAAGAGATCTCCTTATCTGCAGACCGATGGAATATACTAAACGGTCATTTACTTTTTCCCCGAAACCTATGATTGTCAAGAAAAAAGAGTGCATTTCGTCACCTGCGGGGTCATAGCCAGCGCTCTGTCGCTTACATCGGTTGTTAGAGCCTTATTTGGGATCAAATATCCACCACTAAACTGACAATATTACCATCTCGATAGAAAAACCTTGACAACACCCGAGTCAGCCTATTAGGGTTTAACATACCAATCGGTCAGTATCAGGGCGCTACCAAAACATGAAACGACGCAGCGACACCGAAAACAAAATTATTCAGGCAGCTCTTGAGATATTCGTCCGAAAGGGATACCACGGCACATCCGTCCACGAAATCACAGCGAAAGCCGGTCTTACCAAGGGGGCGCTCTACTCCCACTTCAACAGCAAGGGAGATCTTCTTTTAAGGATCATTGAAGAATTCAGATCCCGCTTCATCGGCGGGATGATCGATACACTCAAGCAAAGTCCTGGCAATGCGCTGAATCGCATTCATGACGTTATCAGCTTCAACTCTAGATTCGCTCTGGAAAACCAGTATTTATGCGTATTCCTGACCTTTCTCACAACTGAGCTTAATACGGATGTTGATTTTGAGCCCGCGCTTAAAGGGGTTTATCTGGAATACCGCAAAGTAATCAGTGAGATAGTCAGCCTGGGAATACGACAGGGACTTTTCAAGAAGAATCTTGACCCAGATGTTACGGCCTTGACTTTTATGGCGCTTCACGACGGGGTGCTCCATCAGTGGGTTCTCAACAGGTATCATCTGGATGGAGAGCTTTACGTCCGGACATTCCGAGAGGTTTTCCTATACGGTTTGGTAAGAGAAGAAATCTCGGCAGAGCGAACGCTCGAACAAATGCAATTGAAATCAAACAAAGGCAAAGAACATGGAAACGGAGTCCAGACATAGACTTGTCGGTGTTGTCGGCTTGGGCTTGATGGGAACAGGAATAGCTCAGGTCGCTGCAATGGCTGCTTATGATGTCGCAGTCGTGGATACCGAAAAAAATCTGGTGGACGCCTCAATCGACAAAATTGCCTCGAATCTCGCACGAATGGTGGACAAGGGCGCTATTAAGGAATCCGAAAGGGAGACCATTCTGGCCAGGATTGAAGGCCACTCGGATCCACAAGCAATGAGCGAATGTGACCTGATAATTGAAGCGATATACGAGGATTCTAACGCAAAAACGGCTCTTTTTAAGCAATTGGACACAATCTGCGCCGAAAAAACCATATTTGCCAGCAACACATCGACTTTGGACATCACCGGCCTTTGCTCGGGCCTCAGGCACGCCAGACAGGTTCCTTGGACTTCATTTTTTCAATCCTGTGCCGGTAATGAAACTGGTTGAGGTTGTCAGGACGGCTGTTACATCCGAAGACGTGATTCAACGGTCGCTGGACTTTGTGGTGTCTCTGGGGAAAAGGCCCATTTTGGTCCGTGACCAAGCCGGATTCCTCGTAAACTACCTGCTGACACCGTATTTATTTGATGCCATCCGCGCGCTTTCATCGGGACTTGCGACAGTAAGCGACATCGACAGTGGAATGCGGTACGGTTGCGGCCATCCTATGGGTCCTTTGGCCCTTTCGGACCTGATAGGCCTGGACACCCTCGTCAAAGCTGGGAACATACTGTTTGATGAATATCGCGAACCTCGGTATGCGCCTCCGCCTCTGCTCAAGAGGCTGGTCGCGTTGGGAGATCTAGGAGCTAAGTCAGGCCGAGGTTTTTACGACTACAGCGATTCGAAATGGTCTCAACCGAGGAATCTGGCAGGATTTTGACTGGGGAAGTCGTAGTTATTCTACGTCGCATTACGTTGAAGAAATGCTCTCATTTCCTTTTAATCGGGTAGGAGGTCAATAGGCCATGAACAAACTAGTTCTGGCAAATGCGTTGAGAACGCCTTTGGGTGATTTTGGCGGCACACTAAAAGGCTTATCCGCGAGTCATCTAGCGCAATTAGTCATGGAGCGCACGATAAAAGCGACAGGTGAGGCCATTCCTATAGGTAAAGTCATATTCGGGAACTGTTTTGCGCCTATAGACCAAAATATAGCCCGTATTTCCGCATATCGCGCCGGGATACCGGAATACGTGCCGGGATTCACCATCAACTCCACTTGCGGCTCTTCCATGCAGGCTTTGATCAGCGCTGTTCAAGCTGTTCAGTGCGGGGAAGTTGAGGTCGCTCTGGCAGGTGGCGTTGAAAGCATGAGTAACGCTCCATATATAATGGAATCCGCTCGATGGGGGCAGCGTATTCGGCATCTCCAGGCTTATGATCTCCTTTGGAAAGGCATGCAGGAGCACCCTATCGGAGTGGGCATGGGGCTAACAGCCGAAAATCTTGCTGAAAAATATGGGATTTCACGCCACGAACAGGACGAGTTTGCTCTGTTGAGTCATCAGAGAGCGGCGCGGGCCATTAAGGAAGGGAAATTCAAAGCGGAAATCATCCCCGTCACCGTACCAAGGGGGAAAAAGGAACCACTGTTGTTTGACACCGACGAACACGTCAGGCCGGATGTCACACTGGAACAATTGGCCAAACTTCCGGCGGCATTCAAGGAGAACGGCACGGTGACCGCTGGAAACGCCTGCGGCATGAACGACGCCGCTGCAGCGGTCATTGTTACTACTCACCAAAAGGCTAAAGAGATGGGGCTGAAACCTCTAGTCAGCATCAGAGGATACAAAGTGGTAGGAGTTGATCCCAACATCATGGGCATCGGCCCTGTTCCGGCAATAAGAGGCGCAATTAAGGACTCGGGACTAAAGCTTGGCGACATTGATCGCTTTGAGATCAACGAAGCCTTTGCCGCACAGTATTTGGCGTGCGAGCGCGAACTGGGTTTGCAACGCGAGAAAGTCAATCCATACGGAAGTGGGATTGCGCTGGGACACCCTGTAGGAGCGACAGGCTGCAGGCTCGTGGTAACTCTTTTCCACGGAATGCTCGCCGACAATCTCGGTCTGGGCGTTGCGTCCCTCTGCGCAGGCGGTGGAATGGGGTTCGCTGTGGTCCTTGAACGGCTCTAGCCTGACACTCAACGTTGACCAAGGTTCAATTTGTTAGACTCAACTTTCAGGGCCCCCTTACGTAAAAAGCTAGAGACCCCTCTCTTCGTAGACCGGGAGAACGCGACGTATGCTCAAGGTTAACAATATCCAGGTGGTTTACAACAACGTGATAATGGTTCTGAAAGGGATCTCGCTGGAAATTCCCGAGGGGAAAGTTGTAGCCCTGCTGGGAGCCAATGCCGCCGGAAAGACAACCACGCTCAAGACTATTAGCGGTATATTGAAATTTCAGAATGGCTCGCTTGAAGAAGGCGATGTTCAATTCATGGGTCGATCTATCGTGAATCTGGACCCTGACGCGATAGTAAGAATGGGCATCTGTCTTGTCCCGGAGGGGAGACGTGTTTTCTCCGACCTGAGCGTAGTTGAGAATCTGTGGATTGGAGCGCATACACGCAGGGACCGTGATGGGGCGAAGCGTGACATTGAGATGGTGATGGAGTATTTCCCGCATCTTCGTCGCCGTTACAAGCAACAGGCGCTCCTGTTGAGTGGAGGCGAGCAACAGATGCTAGCAATTGGGAGAGCCCTTATGTCACGTCCTAAGCTGCTAATGCTCGACGAGCCATCACTTGGACTGGCTCCTATGCTGGTAAAAGAGATTTTTGACATACTGAGACTCATTAATAGGGAACAGAAACACATCGATCTTGCTTGTGGAGCAGAATGCTCTTGTCGCACTGAATTTCGCCCAATACGGTTACATCATGGAAAGCGGAAAAATGGTTCTGGACGGCGGGAGTGAGAGCTTGCTCGAAAACGAGGATGTTAAGGAATTTTATCTCGGCGTGACCGACAACCACGAGCGAAAGAGTTACGCTGGTATCAAGCATTACAAGCGACGCAAACGCTGGTTGTCTTAACGGACTTGGGTAACCATGGAGCTATTGCAGATCAAAAACCTTTCGTTGAGTTTTGGCGGTATCGTCGCGCTGTCATTGCTGGACATAACCGTCAAAGAGGGCGAGTTGCATGCGGTGATAGGTCCTAACGGAGCAGGCAAGACATCCCTTTTCAATTGCATAAGCGGTGTTTATCCTCCAACGTCAGGCGAAATACTGCTCAGGGGCTCAAAGATTTCCGATTTAAAACCCCATGAGATAGCGAAAAAGGGAATCGCCAGGACATTTCAAAACATCGAGTTGTTCGCCAATATGAGCGTAATAGACAACCTGCTGCTGGGATGCCACACACACATGACTACCGGCCTTCTTTCGTGCGCTCTCTTTTTCGGTAGAGCCGTGCGGCAAGAAGAAGAAAGCAGGCTTCAGGTCGAAAGGATTATCGATTTTCTTGAGATTGAAAAAGTCCGTAAAAAGACTGTGGGATCGCTACCTTATGGAATTCAGAAACGGGTGGAGATAGGCCGTGCTCTCGCCATGAAACCGAAGATACTCCTGCTCGACGAACCGGTCGCGGGCATGAATGTGGAGGAAACTGAGGATATAGCCCGCTTTGTACTCGACATCAAAGAGGAAATGGGGGTCACCATTGTCATGGTCGAACATGACATGGGCGTGGTCATGGATATTGCCAATACGGTCACGGTTTTGGACTTTGGGTCCAAGATCGGCGAAGGTAGCCCTTCAGAGGTTCAATCAAATCCGCAGGTCATTGCAGCCTATTTAGGGCAGTAGAGAACTAAGTCTGAGAGGTCTGGATATGGAAATTGACACCATACCTAAGCTGTTTGCAAGAAACAGGAAACTGTATTCGGACAAGGTCGCGCTGAGAGAAAAGGACCTGGGGATCTGGCAACGCACGACCTGGAATGAGTATTGGGACCATGTATGCTGTTTCGCTCTCGGACTGAAGAAACTCGGGCTACAAAAACAAGACAAACTATCTATCCTCGGCGATAACTGCAGAGAGTGGCTGTATGCCGACCTGGCCACGCAGAGTTCTTCAGGTGTCACTGTTGGCATATATCCTACAGACGTCGCCTCTCAGGTCAAATATATCCTCACAAATTCGGAATCCAAATTTGTTGTGGCCAAAGACCAGGAGCAAGTAGACAAAATTTTGGAAGTCAAGGACAGTCTTCCCGGCCTAAAAAATATCATTGTCGTGGAGATGAAGGGGCTCCGCCGGTACAAAGAGCCTATGATCATAAGCTTCAAGGATGTTGAAGCCCTGGGCTACACTATTAACGAGAGAGAGCCTAACTTGTTCGAAGACATGGTGAGTGAAACCAGGCCTGACGATCCGGCCATCATCGTCTATACCTCAGGTACCACAGGGCAGCCGAAAGGCGCCATGATCACCCACAAGAATATGATAGCAATGATTCGAGGCCTGGCAGAGGTCCTGAACTTCCGTCAAACCGATTCTTTCGTGTCCGCTCTGCCGCTATGCCATATCGCAGAACGAATGTTTTCCCTGATCTTCCCCATGTGGGCGGGATGCGCCGTAAATTTTGCAGAAAGCGTGGCTACTCTTCAGGAGGATCTCAGTGAGATTTCGCCTACAGCGTTCCTGAACGTGCCCCGAATTTGGGAGAAAATGCACTCCAATGTCATGATAAAAATCCAGGATTCAATATTTTTCAAGCGGTGGATCTTCAGAGCCATGTTTCCGATCGGCATGCGGGTATCCGAATTCAAGCTCAAAAAGCAACCTATCCCATTACATTGGAAAGCTCTATACGGACTTGCGTATTTGCTTCTCTTCAGGCCTTTGCGGAACAATCTGGGCCTTCTGGACGCGCGCATTTTCGTCAGCGGAGCGGCGCCACTATCCCCTGATCTGATGAGGTTCTACCATGCCATAGGTGTGCCGGTCCGTGAATGCTACGGCATGACGGAAATGAGCGGCATCTCTTTCATGCCCCGAGATGACGAAATCAAGATTGGCGGGGTCGGGAAACCCATACCGACGGTAGAAGTCAAATTGGCGGAAGATGGTGAGATCCTTCAGAAAGGGGATTCGGTTTTTGCGGGTTATTACGGTAACCCGGAGGCCACCAGAGAAGTCGTAATTGACGGATGGCTACATACCGGTGATGTAGGAGAGATGGACGAAGACGGGCACTTGAAAATTACGGATAGGAAAAAAGATATCATTATCACCGCCGGTGGGAAAAACATAGCTCCTTCGGAACTGGAAAACAGCCTCAAATTTAGCCCGTACATTAAGGAGGCTATAGTCATTGGCGATCGTCGCAAGTATGTGTCCTGCCTAATCCAGATCGAACTGGAGAACGTCGCTCACTGGGCTCAAAACAGTCGAATCGCTTACACCAATTACAAAAGCCTTGCGACTCATCCTGATGTAAAAAAACTGATTCAGGGAGAGGTGGAAAAAACCAACAGTAATTTTGCTCAGGTAGAGAAAATCAAAAAGTTTACCATTCTGGACAAGGAACTCGACCAGGATGATGAAGAGCTGACAGCGACCATGAAAGTGAAAAGATCCAGCATAGAGAAGAAATTCAAGGATCTGATTGATTCAATGTACTAGTTCGTAACCTTGCGATCACCAGGAATGTCTGTAACTGGTTTTCGCCAAAAGTTTGACGAAACGCATCAGATTTCTCGAATGAAGGGAGCTTATCCAAGGTGACAGAAGAGGCGCTTTACTTTTTGCAGCTTTTTATTTCAGGCGTCGCCGTGGGAAGTTTATATGCGCTTGTGGCGCTGGGATTTGTTCTTATTTATAAGGCCACCGACATCATGAACTTTGCGCACGGAGAGGCAATGATGGTGGGCGCCTTCATCTGTTATGCGCTTGTGATGGCGGGAATTCCATTTCTCTGGGCCGTTATTATCACCGTAGCGGTTGCAATGTTCTTCGGACTGGTCACCGAACGCCTGGTCTTGAGACCCATGATCGGGGAACCCCAATTTGCGGTAGTCATGGTCACTATAGGTCTATCAATATTTTTGAGGAGCATTTCCGGGATTATATTCGGGCATGACAACAAGATATTTCCGTCACCTTTTTCAGAACAGTCATTGGTCTTTAAAGGACTCGTGCTGTCACAGACCCACCTCTGGGCGATGCTGATATCCGGGTTGATGGTCGTCCTCTTCTTCCTCTTCTTTAGATATTCACGAGTTGGCCTAGCAATGCGAGGAGTGGCCAATGACCAGGATACGGCCATGTTGATGGGCGTCAGCGTCAAAAGAGTATTCGCTCTAACATGGGGCATTTCATTCGCCATCGCTGCCGTCGCCGGGATATTCCTGGCCAACGTAATGGTGTTGAACATAGGTATTTGTCTGGTGGCTATCAAGGCTTTCCCAGCGGTGATTCTTGGCGGGCTGGAAAGCATTCCTGGCGCCATCATCGGGGGGCTGGTGATTGGTGTACTGGAGACACTGGTAGGTGGCTATTTGGACCAGACATTTCCGGGTGTGAAAGACCTTACGGCCTTTGTGGTCCTTTTTCTGGTGCTTATGATCAGGCCTTATGGGCTATTTGGCAAAGTTGAAATAGAGCGGGTTTAGAGATGTTTGGGCCGGACTACGTTGATACCGTGAATAATTTATCCTAAGGGAATCATGAGAAGCAAGACTTTCAGAGAATCCTATAGAGAAGACATTAGAATTTTCCAGACGATCTGGGTAAAGTTTTGGTTGACCCTGTTCGCCATTGGGCTCTTGTCTCTGCCTTTTTGGGTTGACCCTTACATAATCTACATGGTCAACATCTCTGGGATAGCAATAATCGCCGCTCTAGGGTTGAACATCCTTACCGGTTTTACGGGTCAGATATCTCTTGGCCATGCGGCCTTTGTCGCATTAGGGGCATATACTTCGGCAATTCTTAGTTCCAGGGTAGACATGCCTTTCTGGCTGACCATCCCGGCTGGGGGCATTGTCGCCGCATTGTTTGGAGTGCTCCTGGGCTTCCCATGTCTCCGTCTTAAAGGGCTGTATCTGGCGATGGCCACCATGTCGTTCGGGATAGTTGTGGAATATGGCATAACCCACTGGGAGTCCTTAACCATGGGGGTTCGCGGAATTTCCGTCCCAGCTCCAACCTTTTTCGGCTATACTCTCGGGGACCCTTCCAAACTTTTTTATGTCACTGTTTTTTTTGTGACTGTTCTGACTCTAGGCGCCAAGAATCTTGCCAGGAGCAGGATTGGTCGAGCCTTTGTGGCAATCCGCGATCGGGATGTGGCGGCCGAGGTTATAGGCGTCAATCTCACAAAATACAAGGTGATGGCGTTTGCAATCAGTTCCTTTTACGGAGGAGTGGCTGGAGGTCTTTATTCCTATGCCACCACCTATCTCCATCCTGAAAATTTCACACTTCTACTCTCCATAGAATACATTGCTATGATCATCGTCGGAGGTCTAGGGTCAATTTTGGGGTCCATATTCGGAGCCGTGTTTCTAACTGCGATGCCCGACATCATAAAAGGCCTTGCGGATTCCCTGGGTCATCAATTCGTATTTCTTCAGGGTCGATATGATGAGGAGTGGAACATAGCGGCTTTCGGCCTCCTTATTATGATCTTCTTAATCGTCGAACCTACAGGTCTTAACGGGATTTGGTCTCGTATCAAGACCAGTTTCAAGAACTGGCCGTTCACTTACTGAGAAACGGCTTTCATCCCATTATAGAAGGAGGGCAAACGAGAATGAAGACTGCGAAAAACTGGAGACTAGTCCTATCCGTGGTGATCTGCCTCGGATTGTTTTCAGCCACTAGCGCTTTTCCTGAAACCCGGGGCGTCACCAAGGACGCCATACAGATGGGCATGATCCTTGTTAAGACCGGGCCCGTGGCGGCGCTTGGCCTACCCGAAGGCTGGGGAATTCAAGATACATTCAGCCAGATCAACGAATCGGGAGGAATTAACGGACGCAAGATCAATCTGATCTGGGAGGATGACCAATTTAAGACGCCCCTTGCAATATCAGCTTTCAACAAGCTGATATTTCGAGACAAGGTCCTGTCAATAACCTGCATGGGTGGGACACCACAGACCATAGCCCTCTTCGACCTAATCGACAAGCATCACGTGGTGAACATCCCAAACGCCCTGGCCGAAGAATTTTTCAAGCCTCACAAGCCTTATGTTTTCGTCTTGGGGGCGTCGTATGAGACACAGATCGAACTTATGTTCGACTACATCATGAATGATCTAAAAGCCAAGGACCCCAAAATAGCCGTAGTTTACGCGGAGACTGAGTTTGGCAAAAAGGGACTGGAAGCTGCCAGGAAACGCGCCGAGCAGTATGGGATTAAGCTGGTTTCTGAGCTGGTCCTTAACATAGGATCTGTGGACGCCAGTTCGCAGGTTTTGTCGCTTAAGAAAGACAACGTGGATTACGTCGTAACCTGCAATCTTGTTCCACCCATCATCACTTTCCTAAAGACTGCCGAGAAATATGACTACTGGCCCACAACTTTCGGTATAAGCTGGTCGTGCGATGACATGGTAGTCAAAGCATGCAAAACCGCCTCCAAAAATTACATCGGCGTCAATTTTGTCGGTGGTTGGGAGGACGACACTCCAGGCATGAAACGAGTAAGAGAGTTGGCCAAGAAAAATGATCGTGATCCAGACAAAATGCTTACGTCATTATACACCATAGGAGTAGGAACAGCCACGGTACTGGCCGAAGGCATGAAACGAGCGGGAGCTAACCTCACTCCAGAATCCTACAAGGACAGCATGGAAACGCTGAAAGATTTCGACACAGGGGGGATTCTTCCACCGGTAACATATACTCCGACGAGTCACGCTCCAACCACTGTTGCGCGTCTTTATCGCGCCGACCCAGCAAAGGGGCTCATGATACCCATAACTGATTGGAGATCTCCGAAAGAGATGAAATAAGATTTTCTGCTTATGGTAGTTGAGATACTAGTTCACTGCCCCCGCAACGATAAAATTTATCAATTTGTCGTTGCGGGTGGCCACAACCATAAGATCGGATAATGATTTGCTTGTCATTTAAGCCAATGCTTTGGCTAACTTTATTTTTTTCTTGATTCGATGTCGGCCAGCAAGACCGTGACCGCCTGGTAGTGTTCCTCGCTTACCATGCGCTCTTTGAAAATGAGCGCCTCATGCTCGATCCACTGTCCAAAAGAAGCATCCATCCCTCCCCGCAGCAGCGCTTTAGCTTTGATCAACGCTTCAACTGGTTGGTCAGCGATGAGCCGCGCCAAGGCCATTGATTCTGCCATAAGTTTCTTCTGGTGGAGTCATGCGATTTATCAAACCCATTTGCAGCGCCTCCTCTGCCGGGACTACCCGACAGGTGAACACGAGTTCCGCTGCACGGCTATATCCGATAAGCCGAGGAAGAAGGTAGCTGCTCCCAAATTCCGGAGTCAAGCCCGCACGAACAAAGGCAGCGGAAAACCTCGCCCTGTTTGACGCTATGCGTATGTCGCATGCCAGTGGCATGGTCATGCCCCAACCGACTGCGGCTCCATTGACCGCAGCGATGATTGGCTTGGAAAAACCGAAAAAGACTTTAGCTAATTCCGGGCCCCCGAAAGGTGATCTGATTCCGGATTTCCGAAAGGCCTCGTAAAGAAACTTGATGTGCCGCAAGTCAGCGCCAGCGCAGAACGCTTTTCCCGATCCACTTATGACAAGAACCCTGGTTTCAGTATCAGACTCCAATTCGCACAGCGCCTCAGTCAGTTCTACCCGCATCTCGTCATTGACTGCGTTCATAGCCTCTGGCCGGTTTAGCATAATCAGGCTGACTCCGGCTTCCTTTGTTAAAAGAATTGACTGATAGGCCATAATTGATTCCTCCAGATTCTGTCCTGTATCAGCATACCGTACAAATTTCCTTATAGGCAACTTTGATTGGCTTCATTGCCACAGGCATAAAATCTGTTCTACACCTTTTTTTAGGGGGCCAAAGATTCTACTTGTGGGTTATTCTAACCAGTCAAATCCAATACGAGCGAGTAGTTGGTTCAGACGGATCAGGGGTGGCGTGCCACTCATCGATGTCTTCCATTTGCTCATTTTCACAACTTCACAATGGAAACAGAAAACTCCCTGTGTCATAATCGCTGCAAGGGAGCCCTGTAGCGCTACCATAAATTCCTTTGAACCAGCGATTGAATTTCGATTTTCGGCTTTCAGAGTAAATCTCATGAAACAGGCGCACTCAAATTACAAATGGATGGGGCTGGGGGATGTAAACGGCTTTTTCGGCTTAATGTTCGACAATATTGCACAACTGTCGTTTTTGGCGGGAACTTTAATTGTTGGCTTTAACTTTCCCTCAGACGTTGTTTACACTCGAATGATTCCGGGAACAACTATGGGGGTGCTGTTTGGAGACCTGGTATACACCTGGATGGCGTTTCGGCTGGCAAAAAGGACCGGCTCCACCGACGTGACAGCCATGCCTTTGGGACTGGACACCCCCTCAACTATAGGGATTGCGCTAACAGTTTTGGGTCCGGCGTTCGTTGCCATGAAGCAGGCAGGAGAGTCTCCTGAAAACGCAGCCATTATGACGTGGCAAATTGGAATGGCCACTATGGTGATGATTGGGATTTTAAAAATTTTTATGTCTTTTGGTGGAAACTGGGTTCAGAAAATCGTGCCAAGAGCCGGACTGTTGGGGTCAATCGCGGGCGTGGGTCTAGTTCTCATTGGATTCATTCCTCTTGTCGATATATTTGGACTGCCGGTAGTAGGAATGATTTCGCTGGGGCTTGTCCTCTACACATTGGTGGCGCGAGGCTCCTTCCCGAAAAATCTACCGGGTATACTTGTAGCCATCGTGATTGGAACAATTCTTTATCATCTTTATAATTTCTTGATTCCTGATGGATCCTCAACTCAAACTTATATTAAACCTGCATTTGAATTTCACTTCGGGCTGCCGTGGCCTAGTCTAGATTTTGTTGGCGGCATCGTTCCAGCCTTGAAATATCTGCCGATTTCAATTCCATTCGCCATCCTTACGGTGGTAGGAGGAATTAATGTTACGGAAAGCGCAAGGGTGGCGGGTGATGATTACAGCGCCCGTCAAATCCTTCTAACAGAAGCTTGGACAACTTTACTGGCAGGGATCTGTGGTGGAGTCGCTCAATCATGCCCGTACATAGGCCACCCAGCGTACAAGCGCATGGGGGCACGAGCTGGGTATACTCTGTTGACCGCAATTTTTGTTGGCTTAGGTGGAGTCTTGGGCTATGTGTCGTTTATCGTTGAACTGATACCCAAGGCAGTTCTCGCTCCTATACTCGTTTTTATTTCACTGGAGATAGTCGCCCAAGCCTTTACTTATTCACCTACCCGGCACATCCCGGCAGTTGTTTCTGGCAATGTTTCCAACTGTAAGCCGCCTGGTTTCAATACAACTCGAAAATCCTAACATGATTCCGGTTCAGAATCTGCATGACATGATGTCCAGGGTCGGTAGCTCCCTCCCTGAGCCACTTATAATGATAGCGCTTGGGAACGGATTCATTTTGACGGGGATGCTGTGGGGATCATTCCTTGCGGAAATGATAGATCACCACCTTAAAAGGTGTTCTTTTTATCTTGCAATTCTGGCTGTTTTTTCATTTTTTGGTATTATTCATTCTTCCTCGTTGGACGCGAATGTTTATTTCCCTTGGCTGTTGGAAGGAGTCCAGAGACAGATCCCATACCAATTTGGGATGGCATACCTTTGTTTTGCTATATTGATGTTTGCCCTCTCATTTACAAAAGAAAACAGGTCATGGCAAAAGGTCTAAGTTATGAAAGATATTAAAAATCCATATAGAAACTCAGCGTGCTTCTTTTGCGGCCCGAATAATCCGGCGGGACTTAAATTAACATTCCAGGAAACTGAAACCGAACCCAACGAGCTGGTTTGCGTGTGGTCTCCACCCGCAACCTACAAAAGTTTTGGACAGATCTTGCATGGCGGAATCCAGAGTGGTCTTTTTGACGAGATCATGGGCTGGACTACCCTGCATATTACCAAGAAGGTTGCGTTGACTTCCGGAATACAGGTGGAATTTTTGAAGCCTCTTTATGTGGAGCAACAAATCGAAGTCCGATGCCGTATAGACTCCACGAATGGATCCCGGATTAATCTGACTGCGGAAATTAAGAACAGTAGACAGGAAATTTGCTCAAAGGCCACTGGAACATATGTTTTAATGGATCCGGAAAAATTTAAAATGGCTGTGAATAAGGAAGGGAATCCAGATTAGCATAGAGGCTGCATTTCTATACGATCTCTGTTTGTGTCATCGAAGGACAAGGATTTGGATTCCCTATTACTTCAATTCCCTGGGGTCTGCGCTTCTTGACTGCAGGAAAGGTCCGTAACGATAGTCCCAGTAATTTTCTTGCAATACCCAATTGAGCAATTTGGGGTCTTGACGTACTTCATTTTGGTGGAACAAATACCCTTGCATCCAGGCTTCACGAACCCTTTGCTTGATGGTTGCATAGGGATCTGCCGACAATTTGCTGGCAATTCGTCGCCAAAGCCTTCTAGCATGGGGAGATGGCTCTTGCATTTTCCAGTCGAACTTCATGCCTAGATTTCTTCGAATTGAGGTGTATGAATCACTGACCCCTGCAGAAAACATTCTTTCTACAAAATAATCGATAGTAAGACGTTGGTTAGGTATAAGATGACAAACAAGGGCTTTAGGCTGATACATAACCTTCAATCCTTTTGCCGCGATTTTCCATGCCAGCCCGGTGTCACCATCGCCTTGATAGCGCTGGAAGGTCTTCGGAACACACTCAGGATTGAACCCACCCACTCCAAATAGTGTATCCTTCCTTATCGAGAAGTTGAGTCCCCAAACATAAAGAGGATCAATTTCGGTAAGTTGATCTCCAAAGTCCATAAGACTGAGATAAAAACACTGACTTAAGTGATCCCTCTCTATACCAAAAAGTGTCCAGCCAATCAGGAGGAGTTGACTCGTATTTGGGAAGATTTTTGCCTCCTACCAGATGTGTGTCCGAATCTTCAAAAGCTTCGGATATCGCCTGCAGCCAGTTGATCAGCCTCAATGTCATCATCCACATAAACTAGGATATCCCCCTTCGATTCAAAAGCTCCTCGGTGACGACCGGAAAGCAAGCCGGGTATTGGTTCGTAGCAATATTTGATTTGTCGCAGGAGGTTAGATTCGATGGCAGTCTCAGCTACTTGCCTAGTATTGTCCGTTGAACAGTTATCCACTATTAGAATTTCGTAATCTTCCGGTGGAAAATCTAAGGACAGTAGAGAATTAACTGTGATTTTGAGCGAGGAGCTTCTGTTGATGGTTGGTATTATGATGGAGAACTTCATCAAAAAAATTCCTCTCCGGTAAAGGTGAACTTATTACGTTCCCCGATCTGTTTGTCAAAGCATAGATGCGAAGGTTCAATTCCGCTTCACATCGCTTTTGCCTTTAACTAAAATGTCTCACCTGGCTGCGAAGTGTGCTAGTGATCCCGGCTATTATCCTCGCGTACATTGAATGGTCAGAATACCATCCAGCAACAGTATGGGTTGCGAGGCTCAAGGGACCGAAAAATAGCGGCTTCAAGATGGGGTTGATTTCTATACGCTCCTTCACTAAAAGCTTTTTTAAAGCCCATTGATTCCTTGAAATTTACAAGCCCCTCAGCCTCACCTGTTATAGGACGCCTACCATAAGATACATGTGTTACACTGTCCCTAACCATTGCCTTCTGGGTGAAAACGAAACAGAGGGCGTCCACAGGGTGAAATCCTAGTAGGTCCGTGCGGCTAAACGTCATCTCAATAAAAACTCTCCCAGCCACAGTAATACAGACATGGGACGCAGCGAGTTGGTTGGAGACAAACGCACCCCAAGCCTCAAACAGAGGATTTGATTCGGCTAATCTGAAATAGTTTTTCCACATTTCCAGAACAGACTCGTTGAAGTTTCGACCCTGGCGATCATAAGTATCTTCTATCAACGGTTGGACTAATTTGATCATTGCCTCAAAAGAAATACGCTCCACTGTGCAATGTTTTAACGCCCACCGAATATTATGACGACGTTTGCTGCTTGTTATATTTCGAAAATCATAATTTTTATCATCGACGATAAGATCATAGCCCGGGAAAAAAGGTTTATCATCCGAGGAACTGTAATGGAGGAATAAAGCCTTCTGGCTCCAAATGTAGTTCAATGTCTTTTGAGAAAGAGAGACAGGATTCGAAGCTGGCCACGGTGAAAAAAACCTCATTCCGCGAGACATCCAGAACAAACCGGCTGCTGAAAAAAACCTCACCTCCCTGGCTCTACAAAAATCGCCAAGGTATTTTATTTCAATAGAATCTTGGTTGATCCTGGGGAAAGAGTTATTTTTCCATTCCATCCAGATTGATCCTTCATTCCATGTTTATTAAGGCACCAAAAGAGAAATCCATGGAGGAAAGAAGAAAAACCTGTAGGATAGACTCCTGCTACTCTTGGCTACTAGGCTTGGACGCCAGGCCGAACCCAACAAGAAGCGCCAGAATCCATTTTTTCTTAGTAAGTCAGCTTTTCTGGAATTGGTTGCCGCTAGACAACATACGGATGAGCAACTTGCGGCTTTACACTTTTCCACAACATGATCGATCAAAACTTGTACGGTTCTCAATGGAACATCCTGAGCGACGAGGAATTCCATGATTAATACCCTCTTGCTGGATTCTAACACATGATATACAATAAGAGCCTTCGGGGACTCAGGTTCACCAACGAAGGCGCACTCGTATCTCCGGAAAGGACGTTCCCTGTAGCGCCACTTTAGCCATGGACCAGTAATGTCAATACAAACATCATTGGGTTCCAAAAGTTTTTCGACCTTCAAACCTTCCAAGTCCTCTATGTAACGTACCTTCTGAGATAAGCTTTTTCTTACGTGACGATGTCTCTGAAAGTAATTTAGTCAACAAACTGACGACTTTCCCAATTCTTGGCAAACCATTTTGGCCGATAAATATTCCTGGATTGATCCATCTGACCAAGAGTAACGGCGTTCCTACGTCAGAAAAATTAAATTTCTTCGTAAATAAATCATGGCTGCTAGAATTGGGTACAGAAAAAATAAACTCTATGCCCAATTCTCTTGCTTTTGTATATATATAGGCGGCTACTCTGCTCGACAAACCTTTTCGACGGTAATCAGGATGAGTAACTACATTCACAGAAATCCCCGCAAGGCTCCTGACGCCTCCGACAAGGGCTGATACAGGAACCAAAATGTGCATCGAGACTACTTTGTCGGAATCATCTTTAATCACGCAAGTGATCGACTGTCCCGAAGGGTTCCCATACGTCAACCATCGAAAATATTCGTGGGTGGCCTCTTCAGCCGAATGCCAAACAAGCTTTTCTAATTCAACAATAGAATCTTCGTCTGCTTTTGTAGCGAGTAGTGGTCCTAATAATGAGCCCAAGGGGAACTATCCTTTTTCCTGCAAGTTGTGTTTTTGAAAAAACTGCGCACCTGATGAACATCCCATGCCAACATTGTCTGTTAGTCCAATGGTCTCGCTGTCGCCATTCTTCTGAAACTAGGACTTAGTTCCATCAGTTCATCATAAGTTCCTTGAGCAACAACTCGACCTTGAGCGAGTTCCACAATTTGATCGCAGTTTTGAATTGTAGTAAGCCGATGAGCAATTATCAAGATAGTTAAGTCCCTACCAAGGTTTTCAATACAACTCATCACAGCCAGTTCAGTCTCGTTGTCAAGTGAACTAGTCGCTTCATCGAAAACCAGGATTGAAGCTTGCTTATACAGAGCCCTGGCTATGGCGATTCGCTGAATTTGTCCTCCGGAGAGCATTACGCCGTGTTCACCAACCATGGCAGAGTAGCCTTCTGGACGACTTTCTATAAAGTCGGCTATTTGGGCTTGTCTCGCTGCCAGCCTTACTTTGCCAAAATCTATGAGAATTCTAGGCAATCCTAGAGCGATATTCTCCGCCAACGTCGAGTCAGCCAGAAAGATACTTTGCGGCACGTGGGCTATCGTTTGCTGCCAGGGTCGGAGTCGTTTTCCCCTAATGTCCAAACCATCTACCAATATTTGACCACTAGTAGGCTCCAGGAGGCCCATAAGAAGATCCATCGTGGTGCTCTTGCCGCTGCCGGTGCTTCCCACGAACCCAATCCTGACGCCTTTAGGGATTGTTAAGTCAAGACCTTTCAGCACCCATGGTTCATTATCCAGATAGCGAAACCATACTGATTTGAAACATATGCTGTTTTTGAACTGTAATGGCTCTGGCGGAGGTTCTGCTGCTTCGTCTGGTACAGGCTGTTCGAGAAGTTCTATTACCTTCACAAGTGACGCTTGATTGCCCGCAATAGTCGCCCAAGCCGAATAGATTGCCTGAAGGGCCGGAATGATGCGCTGCGCTCCGAGAGCAAGCGCTCCCAATAGCGGTAATGCGGTTGCGATTCCTCCCGACTTCCTGCTCAATCCATATGCCAGACCTGCGATCATGACCATTCCGAGAGCCTCCATCGCAAATCGAGGGCTAACCGCAATGAACATGTTACTACCATAGGCTTTGCGGTAAGGAATATCCGCGCTGCGATAAATAGCGCAATACGCCGGTTGTGTCCAGTTTAGTAAGACGTCTCTAATTGCCCAAAGCCCTTCCTGCAAGGCTCTTATGGCTGAGGTGCTTTCCTCAGAGATGCGCCGACTATTAATTTGTAGCTTGCGACGCGCCACCCACGAGATCAAACCATAATTTAATCCAAATACACTCAGGGCAACTGAGACAACGAATGGGTCAATTGATATGAGAGCTATTACCAGCGTTAAAAGTAGCAATATAGAAACTTGTAAGAGTCAGCGCCGATTGCAGCATGGATACGGCTATCCAGGATTTGTTTGTTATCCCATCAATTACCTCGCTGCTGTTTCGAACAACGTGTAATCTATATGGCTGGTAAAGAGTACGCCGGTACATCTCTATGCTGAGGTCTGCCCCAATTGCGTTAGAAAGCCTTGCTGTAGCCCATAGCAAAAGCAATCTCATTGAACCTGCCACTAACGCGGTCACGGCAAACGCCACAGCCAGCGGCGCCACAAGTTGGTCTGGAGAATTTATCCCGAACGTTGCGACCAGCCTTCTGAGCGCCGCATGGTTAAAGACCCGATCTGGGGCTGTGAGTACGCCAATAAATGGGAGTATGCGCCTAGACTTATAACTTCGGAAAAAGCGCTGGCAAGCATCATTGCGAGCAATAATCCCAATTGCCTCTGACGGCCCCTTGCCAGATGTCTCCATAGATTCAATAGTAATGTTAAAATCTTAGGTGTAGATTCAATGTCCTGAGGATTGGGTTTATTTGACATCTAATTTCTTGGGTTAGTCCTTTAAGGCCAGTTAAACCAACGATTGGCATAATGGACTACATCATAATCTAATAGGCGAGCCATTTGGCGATCAACCTCCTCAATATCAATGTAAGAATTTACTAGCGCTTCCATATGAATTTTGTGATACATCAGGATCACTGATTGTATCTCCGAGCCACATAGGGCAGTTCATTTACGTTTGAAGAACATAACACGAAATAATACCGAAAATCTTTAAAACTCGACGAGCGTGGAACTCCATTTAAACCATGCTCTTCTAATCCGTTTGTGTTGAAACACATTTATTGAGAATTCCACAGGAATAGATGAAATTGATAAGCTCTAATATCTAGGAGACACCCAATGAGCAACATCCTATTAGTTCTTCCACGAGGGAATCTACGGAGCACTCAATTCGACGAACCAGAAACTAGGTTATGCTCACGGGATTATATCTTATTTGGCTAAAACATCGAATCTCACTATTCTGTTAATTTATAATGGTGATGCCAAAAAATATGAGAATTTTTTATGTAAGCGTTCAGGGGCAATATTGAGGGTTGTGGCTCTACATGAAGAAAATCGTCCAGGTTCCAAGTCTCAAGATCTGCGCCTCAACGATTACAGACCATTTGTGAATCAATCAGTTAGAATTTATGACTATTTGGTAGAATCACATTTCGATTGTGTAATTTTTGATACCTTTGACGCCCCGGGTTTTGTCCCAATAAGAGCTAAGAAGACTGGGCTTGATTTCGAAAAGGTCCTGCTAATCAGCTGGCTGAGGACTTGCCACAAATTTCAGGAGGATCAGCTTTTTGAAATCCCTCTTAAGCTTCGCCAGTTAGGACTAGATAGAGAGTTAGATTTTGCCGAGAGATACTGCTGCGAAAAGAGTGATTTGATCATTCCCCATACAAATGCCATTTTTAAATGGGCACTCCGACAAAAATGGAATATAGACCATCAGAAGGCAATCCCTCTGATCGAGATTAAAGCCGTTGATTCTCTGCGGGCTCATGAAAACAAATCGCCTTTGATCAATTTAAAAGAATTGGGAAAGGTCTAGAGCCGAAACTCAGTCCACTTGTTTCTATTTGCGTAGCGCACTTTAATGATGGTCAAAATCTATCCCACCTTCTTAGGTCCATAGAGGAAAACGATTACCAAAACTTCGAAGTGATCGTGGTCGATGATGGCAGTACAGATAGCGAATCTCTCAGCATCATCGCCTCATTAGCAGCCAAGTATAATTCCAACTCCTGGCGATTCATAATGAAGGAAGAGAATGAGACCATCGGGCCAACCAGGAATTTAGCGGTCACCCACGCAAGGGGAGAATTCATCATTTTTATGGATTCGGACAACCTTGCCACCAAGACCATGATTACAGACTTTACAAGAGGAATGTTGGGTTCTGGAGCTGACTGTTTAACTTGTTCAATGATTCAATTTACTGGGGAAGGAGGAGATCCTTCCAGTTCAAATTTAACAGATTATTGGATGCCTTTGGGTGGTTGTATAGAAGCTGGATTCTATAGCAACATTTTTGGGGATGCTAATTTCTGCGTCAAAAAATCAGTCTTTGAAAAACTAGGAGGTTTTTGTGGTGCGAGAGGAGAAGTTGCCGACGATTGGGAATTTCTAGCAAGATTAGTTTTGGCGGGTTTTAGTCTAGATGTAATCCCGAAAGGAATATTTCTCTATCGCGTTAGACAAGGGAGTTGGCTTCAAAGCGCGTGGTCGAATCATTCGATCGAAACTCTCCGCAAAAGGATTCTTAGTAATGTTGGGCCGCAACATGGTGAACTAATTAACAACCTGCTCCTCCGAACAATCGCCGAAAACAAACGTCTCAGATCCGCCACATGGAAACTGGACCGGAGAATAGTAAAAATAGCGCTTAAGATTTCTGGGATTGTCAACGAAGAGACTCGAGTATTTTTTCGAGATTTGATAATGCGTCTTTTTGAACAAACAGAACAAGTAAAATTAAGTGTATTCGCATTCTTAAAGTCAAAGAAAAAGCTAATTTACGGTTACCAATATTCTAACCTGCTCAATAAATGCCCAAGGTCACCAAATTCAAATGAAGGAGAGATTAATAGATCGAGATTGTTCGTTAAGGTTCTCTCGGACTTGCAACTACGTACTGAATTAGAGCGTTTAAGACTCCCGTTCGGAAGATTGATTTTCGGATTTGTAGGAGACCTGAAACAAGAGAACAGACCATCAGGATTTCTGAGGCTCGCCTATTGGATGCAGATGTTTAAGGACAACAGTTTCTTTGTCATGTCGGGAGTTGGGGAGCTGAAAGAAGATATTACAAATACCGCAAAGAAATATAAATTGGAAAACTTTAAGCTCCTCAGTTCCTTAGTAACGCCAGAGGAACTATACGTCCTTTTGTCTGGACTCGTAGTGACGGCCAATTCTGATCATGAACCGTTGCAAATGTATGAAGCGTTAGCTAGTGGTGTACCGGTATTTTCCACAGAGGCGGGAAAAGCCAAACATGTTCTTGAGCAATACGGAAGTGGGCTTGCCGTTCCATATGATCCAACAGGAAAGGATTTTGCCGACTGTTGGAAATTGTGGAAAGACAATCTGGAAGTTTATAAAGTCGCGGCTATGGAGACTGCGGATCTGATTCGGACGAATCCTCGATCATGATCAGGGAACAAGAACCATGAAATTGAGATCGTAATTACCTTCTTAAGAGATGGTCTAACCTTCCAGTACAACTGTACGTGATTTTTAAGTGATAAGCTTACTCTTCATGCTGCGACTTCGGTCTTGGGGCAAAGTACTCCAATAGACCTCATCCGGGGTCCTTGAGTCAAGGCCCTGATGCCTCCGTTCGTGGTTGTAAAACTCAAGATATGATTTTAGCTCATTTCGAGCGACTGATAAAGATTCGTAACCTTTCAGGTAAACTTCTTCGTACTTGACGCTTTTCCAGAAACGTTCAATAAAAACATTGTCTTTCCAGCTACCTTTGCCGTCCATACTTATCTTGACGCCCCGGGATGACAGGGCCTCAGTGAATGAATCAGATGTAAACTGAGATCCCTGATCCGTGTTGAAAATCTCTGGAACTCCGAACCTTGCCACGGCTTCTTCCAAAGCCTCCAGGCAAAATCCAACATCCTGAGTGTTTGATAACCGCCATGATAATATTTTCCGACTTGCCCAATCCATAATAGCTACCAGGTAGCAGAATCCTCTGGCCATGGGAATATACGTAATATCGGCTGCCCAAACGTGATTAGCCCGAGTTATGGGCATTCCCCGGAGAAGATACGGGTAGATTCTATGGTCCCGATTTCGCTTTGAAAGTCTCGGTTTATTGTAAATGGCCGTGATACACATCTTATTCATTAGAGTCCTGACATGTTTTCGGCCTACTTTTTCACCCATGTCACAAAGCTTACCGGATATCCTTCTAGCTCCAAAATACGGGTGAATCAAATGAATCTTATCGATCAATCTCATCAACCGAAGGTCGGTTTCATTGACTGGGACCGGTTTGTAATACATTCCTGATCTTGAGATCTCAAGAATCTGACATTGCCTGGACAAGGACACGGGACTTTTTTCTTGAATCATTTCTTTGCGCTCGAATCGCCGATGCGACCGAGCGCTACTGACAAAAAATCGTTCTCCATCGCCAGTTGCCCGATTTTGGCATGAAGCTGTTTTACCGTGGAATCGTTATCTACCACCTTATCTTTACTAAAGGCGTTTTCCGCATTTTCAAGAAGTTGTTTCTTCCACTGGACTATTTGGTTAGGATGAACCTGAAAACGTTCAGCAAGCTCAACGAGAGTTTGCTGTTCCTTGATAGCTTCAAGGGCTACCTTTGCCTTGAAAGCTGATCCATGATTGCGTCGTGGTCTCTTTGACATGTCTGCTGCTCCTTTTTGTTATCTAATTTTAGAGCAGCTTATCACTTATGTCACTGTCCAGTTTCTTGGGACCATTTCTCAATTTGAAAGAAGATCCGGCGTTTTAAAAGTTCAGATCAAAGATAGGGAAATATCCCGTGTTAGCTTAATTGCTGTACGGGATATTTGTTTTTAGCGAACTCAATGACAAATACTCATCTGTAGTTATCGAAAAGAGAAGGGTAATTCTTAGGTCTAGTCTCTAGATTGGGTTTCCAATAGGTGGAAATTCCCTGCTTATCAGCTAGTTCTGCAAATTCCAGACCCACTTCCATTCTGGTTGAAAAGCTGGGTTACCGTCAGTCTTGCTGCAACCACTAAACACGCCATCAGGCAAAAAGAAAAGATCCCTGTAATAATCAGATCAAGTTATTCTGTTCCTGGTGCGTATATCTCAAATTGTTGGCAAAAATTCCTCCTATAAAGAAAAACCAATTTTCCACAGGCAATTGTCTGGTCAATAGCGCAACGTTGCGCTATTGACCAATTCAGAAATCAACAAAAACTCAAGATTCTGGATATTCCTTTGGTACAACTGTTAAGTTAGGCTTAAAGTAAACCTTACAATCACTCTTTCTTGCTGTAACTAATAATTTTTCTACCCACTCCCAATCGGGTTGAACTTCAGGATGTCTTGTAGTTTTGCTGCAACCACCAATGATAACCCAATTCATTCCAGTAAGATCTGTAATTTCCAAGTCTTCTAACAAAGGCTCACAAGAAAGGAATTTCACTGGGGCATTAACTTTAGGCATAATTTCTAATGCTTTAGCTACCATCGACTTTTCATGCACTGTTGTTCCTACCCAAGAATTTTTTGGGAATTCAAATTCTAAAAGTCTTTTTGGATTTTTAGTCAGAAAAATATAATTCCACTGAGGAGTAGCGGCGCAGATGTCTAATATCTCTTGAATGACTTCTTCTTCAACCCAATCTCCAAAGAGATCAGCCATACTACAAACAAAAACGTTGTGAATTCCCGGCTCATCTAATCTCCACTTAGGGATTTTTGTATTGTGAGGAGCTGAAAATCTTTCTCTATGGACTGTATATTCAAACTTCTCTCCATAAAACCTATTTGCAATATCACGAGCGTAGCAATTATGACTAACGACTACCGTTAGCAATAAAATTTTCAGTTCCAGTTGATATATCTTACATTGGAACCTCGTACCCGAGGCACTTTATAGATACAATACCTAAATCAAACGTAGATTTATCTGTCGGATCAAAACCTACAAGACAGTCATTAGTGGTCAATGCCGATGTGTGATGATCAGTGTACTTCCATTCACTATTAGACAACCACCTATGATCCCCTGAACAAACAAGCTTTCTACCGTCAACCAATTCAATCTCATAAGCTATTTTAGAGGTTTCCCATTTGTCTAAGATTGTAGTAGCAACCAGATGTCTATATTTACTACCATCTCTTTTTTCCAGACCATAAATCTCTTCCCCGATACTAATATCCTTTATCTTCTTATAACTATTATCTGTTAATAAAATTGGAGTATTAGCGTCTACACAAAATTTGCAGCCGTGGTAGCATCCTGTGACCGGATTCCAAGACAGTTTAGCCCATTCAATATGATCATTTGTAAAATTAAACGTCGGACGGTATGGTTTACCGGTCCTTGATTTAGGCTCTTCAGTCAGCAATTTTTCCTTCTTAATCTTCCGGACCTCTTGGTAAGCTTGATTCATCGACTTTTCACCTTTGAGCACTGCTTCTTTGATTTCTATTGGCGTGTCCTCTGCAGCTACGGTTAGGACTTGTTTATCTTTCTCGGAGATATCTTAAAAATAGCGGCTGTCTCTTCTACTGATTTTCCAGAGGATTTCTTTGATTGACCAGGTTCCGTATTGTCTCCGGAGTACCCAGCGACTGTGAGGTCAATAGCGTAATCTTGCGCTTTTGACCTATCCTCATCTTCGTATTGATTCTTACCCTCTGGATTGTTGTTACCTCCTCGAGGCTTCATTTGATGTATTTTAGGGACAGTCAACAGGAGTTCAGCATCGTTGAGGTTTCTTCGATCAAGCTGCCGGTGAATAGCGTACTCAATTGCTGCCTGTTTCTGACTCAAAGCATTTTGTCGTGAACTCTGCTTCAATTCCCAAATTGTCAGAGGCTTTCAATCGAGTGTGTCCATCGATTACCACGGGAACATCGGTCCAGTCTCCTTCTCCCAAAATGATGGGACAAGTCGGGTCAAAACCATTTGTTGACATATGATCTTGGATTGAGTTCAAGTCGTTGGGTCGTATGGGGAAGATGTTTGAAAAAATCTCTGATACTTTGTAATTTTTCATTCTATGTTACTCCTCGGTCGAATTCTTAATATCAATTTTCGTGAAACTCACTGGATCTGAAGTAGACTGGACCAGCCGGTATCGAATTTCCTGAGAAATGCTACGCTGCTGTTGGGCTGCACATTTCTTCAGTTTCTCAGAACTAGGTCCTCTGGTAATCGAACTGGAATTGCGTTACTCAATTTTTCCCTGAATCATCCATCGGAAAACCTCCGTCTTAGAATTAGGTCCGCAAAAAGTACGTCTATAAGAAAGACAGTTTTGTTTTCGCGATGTAGAAGTTGGTACGTGTTTGAAGATGAGTTCATTTTGGGGAGGAAAACTTAAAAGGCTGTTATGCTTAGACGAGTATTTAAATTGGTGAGAAAAAAGACTGTGATCTGCGAGTCAGAGGAGCTACGTTAGTTCCGTGGATGGAGATTATCTGAGAGATGCAGTATCTCCTCAGTTATCCGCGGCAGAGCGATCTACGAGTATCAGCTTATCTCGAAGTTAAGAATGTGAAAATTCTTTAAGGCGGAGTGATATCGACGGGCTTTTTGCCGTTGGACCTCGGGAAAAGAACAGAGCAAATGTCCGCTGTTGGATCACGCGCCAAGGTATTGAGGGCTTTACTTATCTGCTGCTCGGGGTCTAGCGTTAGCTTTTTCTGAGTATTAACGATACTCTGCAGAGTGCTTCTGGTCTGAGCTCCGGCGTCAGTCACTGAACCGAAGCTGACTTTACGAGCAATTACTGAAGGCCTTAGATCGCGTTCAGCCAGGTTGTTGTCAGCAGGTACTCTTCTGTCTTTTGCCCAATGATACAGCCTATGTTTGTTCTTTCGGAAAATGTCCTGAATTCTCCGAATGCCCAAGTGATGGGCAGGCTGATTCATTGCAGATTCAATTTCAGAGCGTATAGCAGATGCCTTAGAGTAGAACTCCACATCATCTATCGGCTGTTTTCGCAACTTAATAGCAGAACTAATTAAAGGGATGACTACTGATGTAAAAGCGGAAACTTCCCCATTATCGGGAAACTCTTTTTCCAGGTCTTCCACATCTCTCAGTAGATGAGCGTAACAGTACTGAATCTCACAAGGAACCCTGTTGTATCCGTTATAGCGATCCACAACAAGCGTTCCTGCCAAAGGCTCTTTTCCAAATACCGCCAAAGGAACTTGAGATGATCTATTCTTCCCAAATTGAAAAATGCTAAGTTCCTCGGTCGCAAAAAGCCATACATAGCCATTTTTTCCGTTAGTGCGCCAGCTGGTCTCGTCAGCGTGTTTTACAGGAGCTTTTCTGTACTTTTCAATCAGATTTTGAGGAACCTCTGCGAACAAACGAGCGCATCGCTGAAATATCCCGGCAAGACTACCGCTTCCTATCCCAAGATTCTCACAAACCCGCTCGATTGGAACACCATGGAGATAGTGCATGGTAATAGCCTTGGCAATAAGATTGTTCCCGAAAAGACTTTTGGGAAGAACTCCAGGAGGTTGTGGGTTGAAGCTCTTGCGACAGTGAGCACAATATCTCTTGTGAAGATTGTACGAAATCTTCTGGGTTTTGGCCAATGCTATATCAAGGACGCTCCTGCGTTCTATTCCCTTGTTCAACAACAAAGCGCCGCATTCAGGGCATGTCTCGGAGTCAGGAAAAATGTCCTCCTCACAATCGGCGCTTCCTTGTTCATGTCCTCTTCGACCATGTCCCTCGTGCCCTGGCCCAGGCCCCTTGGGCTTCCCCTGATTGTTTTCAACACTCTGCTTAAAAAGCTTTTTAGATGAAGGAGTGGACGAACCAAAGTAACCATCCTCAATCCTGCGCTGCTCTTTGCATAAAGCTGTCCGAAGCCTTTGAACTTCTTCTTTTAGTTCATCTATCTCGCGCTGCTTTTCCAGACATATTGGACAGTTGTTTATGGCCATCGTTACAGAACTCGTATTGCTTGAGATCTGCCAAGACGACCAACTTCTTAATTCATCTCCCTATAAATCGCGAGAAAAATAATCAAACAAAATAATACTATAGTTTCGCGAAATCCGAATGTTTGAGTCCGGGCGAATAGCGCGGCCGGTCGATTTTGTTCAACTCATTGATATCTCTGGTCTCCGAAGAAATTCTTATAGCGAAATGACTCCTTCGTGCTGCGGCCAGCATGTCAGAAAATGTGAAAGACTTCTTTTGACGATACCATGGCGCAGGATCCGCCACCAGGTTTTTTGCGCTGGCAAATTGCCGAACGAACCAAAGGACTACGAAAGAGTATGCCCAGTATGCGAACATCGGAGAACGGACAACTGAAAGCTCTTTACGGCACTGAGGTTCTGCGGCGCCCAAGAGTTGTTTGGTCTCGCGATTGGCCACCTCAATGCTCCAACGGGCCCCGTATCGCTCAACGATCTCGCGAGGTCGAGCCTGTATATCTGTGTCGAAGAACACAATGTCGCCGTGACGTCCGCTCGGATCACGACATAGTAATACGGAAAGCGCCTCTTGGCCTGCGGTATGATACCAAAGGGCAGTGAATTGATAAGCCATCAGTTTGATTTCTTTTCTGTAGCACAGTGCCCTGATTTGAGTCCACTTCAGGTCGCTGTCCTTAAACATGGTTGCCGGGGTCGGCAATCGGCAACCTCTCTTACGAGGTCTGCCTCTTCGGGGAGTAACTACCGGCTCAACAAGGGCGAACAATGCGGAATCGGTTCGCATCCTTCCCGTAACATGTACGCCTTGTGAACGTCCCTTCATTACCGTGTCACAACAGTAGCCTAGGTCAGTGATGAGCCTGAGATGTTCTCCTTTTTGGAGCCACGAATGGGTCTGTTCTACAAGATCCAAAGCCAGTTGAGGCTTTTTCTTGTAGGGAAAACCCTGGGGCTTAACCTTGGCCTTAGGTGGCCACCAGAGACGGGCGGAGAAAGGCAGACAGAACATGCGGTCGCTAATTCCGGGAAGACTAATCGCCAGACCTATGATAACAAAACAGACACCATAGCCTTTCTGATTCGAAAGTGTCGGGGCCGAACCATCATGCTGCCAACCTGCGCCGCAGATCGCTCTACCACTATGCTTATTCAATGTGTCATCAACGACCACAAGGATCTGGCTCCCCTTGAGGTCCAAGGTCTCGACCAAAACCCTGAAAAGGCAATAAGACACAAGATCCACGCTCCATCTGCCTTTTCCCAAGAATCGATAAATACTGGCAAAGTGCATAGAATGGTGAAGTCTCATGGTCAGAATCACTTGGCTTATGGTGTGCTTTCCCACAGTCAGCGCCCATCCAATCAAAAGGGCCACAAAAATACGGTAACTCGGAGCGCTGAAGCATCGCTTGAATCTGATCTCGTCAATTCCGAACGGATATGCTGTTTCCTTTTTCATCCTGGCGTTCCTCCTTCCCCATGTTTGTTTCCAAAAAACGGGTTCACGCGGAACGCCTCCTTTTTCAACCATTTTCCCTATGAATCAACAGGTTCCGATTCAAAAAGGGCGAAACTATAGAATAATATCTGCCCCGAATAACTGAGGAGATACGAGATGCAATCATTTTTAATTTCATTTTCGTCCCTAATGTCGTAATATGTAACTAGCGCCGATTTGATCACGGATTGCGGGCCCTATAGAAATTCAGCTAAAAGTGGCTACGGACTGTCCCGTTTCAACGTTTAGTTGGACGGGATTTTTTGTTTTTAGGAAGACAAATCAGCCGGTAGCCAGTTGTTATTTAACCTTCTCTATTCTAAGGAGGTCAAAATGAACCGGCTATCTAAACTCGTAGGACATTATCGTCAACAACAAAATCTAAATTTTGAGGAATTAGCGGGACTTTGTGGGCTAAATCCTAAGAAATGGGGACACAGAATTGTAGATTTTGAACGAGAATCAGTGGGCTCTGGAGAACTGGCAGGTAAACTCATTCATGCTCTCAATATACCACTGGAAGAAGTTAAAGAGGCAGTTGAAAAGGATTTAGCCGACTGGAATAAATGGGCTGATGAACCTATCCCCATGCAGATGATAGTCCGATTGATAGGTCCTTTTTGTATGATCCATCATATTCCAGATGAGGTCTGCAATAGGGAAGAAGCGATAGCCTATGCTCAGAATTATGCCAAAACAGACCATCTCCGTGTCTGTCTTGTCCTTACCAGGAGAGAGTCTGCATGGATTTCGGCTGATGGGCATACATTCATTTCACAGTCTCAACCAGGTGGAATAAATGTCCCTTACGGCAGTTTTGGAGGGACTAAAAAATTTCTGGTCGATATCAGTAATGGAGGGTTCAAGCCCACTGCAATCAAGACGGAACAGTTGATTGTGTCTCCAATACTTCCTGGATCGAGGTCTTGAAATGACTCAATCACATGCCTTCAGCTCTGTAAGTTCATTAAATGTTCCGGAAGTCGATGTCCCAGACAAGTCGTTTGAGTTTCTCCAGAAACGCATGTTGACCTACATGAGTCGGTTACTAAAAGTGGATCTTGATCTCGACAAGGAATTCTTTGGGGTCCTCTATTGGATGCTCAATCGAGATCTGGCTAATGATTATGTCAAGACAATCAAAGAGCTAATTCCAGAACACAAGAGACCCACAGACGATGAGTCGGATCTCTCTATTGAAGACTCTTGGGACTTTACCCAGAGATCTTTTGACATCATCAAATTGATCTCAACAGATAAGAGACGTAAGGTCCGTATCATGGCCAGAAGACTACTGAAACAGAGGTTGGATGAGTTGGACTGTGAAGGATTGACAACGATCCAGCAGAATATTAGCGAATTTCAGAAATATTCGATCTTGATGACATTGAAGCTGAGTTGTGCCTATTCCTGTTCATAATGACCAATTGGGATGAATTCCAGTCGTTTTTCGAACACCATATCAATTGTAACCAGTATCAGGGTCGAAAATGGCTAGCCAGTGATTCTAAATTGCAGAGAATCACAGTTGGTAAAGATCCTTAGCGGGAAACTCTGTCAAATCGGTATCCTGGAAAAGGACAATTATCGGGGTACTTTTGAACTGGAACAACTGTTCAGGCAACAGTTACAAGACCTTAGTCCTGGTGAATTCAGGACCCAGTTTATCAAGCCGTTCAAATGTGAGTCTAGTCCCTCTAGACCTCCATATGGTTGACAAAAGGGTCACCAGAACATTCTAAACAAACTTTCATACAAACCAGAGACATCCACTCATATTCTTTTGTACGGACCTCCAGGAACAGGTAAGACAAGCTATGCGTACGGCATTGCGGATAAACTAGGGTTGACCGGTTACCAGTTAGATATTGGAGGAAAAGAGACTCCATTTTCACGTAGAGCGGCTATTACAGCTTCTGTAAACATGATCAGTGAAACAAAAGATCATTACTCATAGCAGATGACTGTGATTCAATTTTGAACACCAAAAACGCATGGTCATTCTTCGGTGAAACACCTGACAAGCCCTGGCTACACGAAGTATTGGAAAAACCAGGAGTCAGGATGATCTGGATAGTCAATTCCGTGGGTAACATCGAGGAGTCAGTCGCTAGAAGATTTTCTTTCAGTGTCAATTTCAAACCGTTCAATAGACGTCAACGTGTTCAACTCTGGCGGAATATCGTTGAGAAATACGAGGTAGAGAGTTTCTTAAAAGAGCTCAGAGATTGAAGAACTGTCCAACCGATTTGATGTGAGTCCAGGTGTAATAGATCAGGCAATACGAAAGGTAGCGGAATCAAGAAACTTCTGTGATGAGGATTTAAAGGAATCAGTCATATTAACCCTGGAATCTCATATTCGACTCAGTAAAGGTGGTATTAGCGCCGGGAACACGAGACACAACTGTCAGGACTTCACTCTGGATGGACTCAATCTCTCCGGGACCAATCCCCATGTCCTGTTGGAAGAACTGACGATATTCAACGAATTCTCCAAGAAACCAAACCCACATGGTCCTGTCTCCATGTCTTTATTGTTCCATGGACCTCCAGGCAGTGGCAAGAGCGCATTGGCTAGATTCATTGCGACTCATCTTGATAAAGAAATAGTCTTCAAGAGAGCAAGTGATATCTTCTCCAAGTATGTTGGTGACACTGAACAAAACATCAGGGAAGCTTATGAAGAGGCAAATTCAAAGGAGGCTGTGTTGATTTTTGATGAGGCTGATTCGCTAATATTCAACGGGATAGGGCTGATCATTCCTGGGAGTTGAGTTTTACGAATGAATTCCTGACATGGATGGAGTCATTCGACGGTATCCAGATATTCACCACTAATCGATTGAAGGACTTGGATAATGCAAGTTTGAGAAGGTTCAATCACAAGGTTGAGTTTGGATACTTGAAACCAGACGGGAATGTGATTTTCTATGAGAAACTGATAGCCCCGTTGATCAACAGACCGATAGATAGGTCTACAACACAAGCGATTGAAAGGGTTAACGGGATTAACTCCTGGTGATTTCAAGGTGGTCAGGGACAGGTTTGCCTTCAGGAACAAAAGAGATATTACTCATCAAATAGTATTGACGGCTTTGGAGGATGAATCTCGACTCAAAGATCATCATGCCGGTGTCAAGAATATCGGATTCTTGTCCTGAAGATTATAGTGAGACATCTGAGGTGAGCCGTGTGTACGTGTGTCATGGTAATTGACGTCGGAGATCTCATTACTAGCGTCTATTGCAGATATAGATGCCCAGGAACTGTCTGAGAGAATTCTATCATCTTGATTTATCAAGAACAACGAGGTTTTTTACTTTTTTTCGCGAAGGATCATGGTAGGAGAAAGTTTTATGAAGTCATTGGAATTCTTTGTCGGTATTGACGTTTCTAAGGCTGAGCTGGAAATAGGCGTAATTCCTGGGTCCAAAACATGGAAAGTCTCAAATGACAGTTTGGGCGTACAGCGGTTAATAGATGATTTGGAGACTTTATCGCCCTGTGTCATTGTAATTGAATCTACTGGCGGTTATGAAACTTTTGTCGCCAGTTCGTTAGCTACAGCCCAACTGCCAGTTGTGATTATCAATCCTCGCAATATCAGATCGTTTGCTAAAGCCATTGGAATACTTGCCAAGACTGATAGGATTGATAGTCTTGTCTTGGCGCAGTACGGCAAATCGATAGAACCTGAACCGCGGCCGCTCAAAGACAGCCAAGCGCAAGAACTTAAAGCATTGCTAGCCAGAAGAAAACAGTTGATCGAAATGCTCACAATGGAAAAAAACCGCGCCGAAAAAGCCACCAATGGTGTTCTTAAAGACATACAGGCCCATATATGTTGGCTTGAGTCCCATCTCAAGAATGTGGATAAGGATTTACACCATTCGATAAAAACTTCGACCGCTTGGAGGGAAAAGGATAAAATTATCCAGAGTATTCCTGGAGCGGGTCCAGTTTTATCCGTTACGCTCATCTCAGAGCTTCCCGAGTTAGGTATACTCAACCGTCGTCAAATAGCCGCCTTAGTAGGTGTCGCTCCTTTCAACTGTGATAGCGGCAAGCGCAAAGGATATCGACGAGTGTGGGGTGGCAGGGCCCCAATCAGATCAATATTGTACATGGCAGCCTTGTCAGCAGTGCGTTGCAATCCCGTAATAGGTTCTTTTTACAAACGCCTCATAGCAGCTGGGAAAAAGCCAAAAGTGTCTCTTACGGCATGCATGAGAAAACTATTAACCATTATAAACAGCATGGTTCGAAGCGGTTCTTTGTGGAACCAAAGTCATTTTCTAAAATCGCAAGAAAACAGTTGCTACGGGGCCAATTCATTAATCAGGCGAAAAAAAAGATCAGAAATGTATACAATGCCTTCGACCCTTCCATCCCTTAAGACAGGAATTCGGCGTATATGCTTCGTAATCATGAGGTCAAGAATGAACATTATTGAGGTATCAGGAGTTACCGTTGTCAAGTCGGTGGTCATAATGTCCTCTACGAGCACAGATTTTGCTCTAGAGCAAATGTCCTCCATCAGACCCGCAATATTTATGTCTTCCATCATGCCCCAAACTTGAACATGTTTTGGGCGAATAAAAAGTAAAATATCATACATCGACATCATACCGATGAGTCGCCCAGATTCGTCCGTCACAATCATTCCAAATATTTTGCGTTGTTCCTGCTCACTAGCTTTTTTGAAAAGCTTCGCCGCTTCTTCGATTGAAAGTTTGGGACTGAGGGTGTGAAAGGTCTTAACCATAACATCTCGGGCGGTAAGCATCCGGCGCCTCCTGTCCAAAGTTCATCAATTGCTTTGGCAAATTTGTCAACTGGCATCCCAGAAATAGAGAAGACTTTATATCACATTATATTTCCGGATTAGTATGCAAGCGATCTGCGAATTATCAGATTTCCTCACATCTCTCGATTGAATTCGACGCGTTATCACGCCAAGAGAATCCCCTCATCGTGAACAAGCCCCAAAGATGGTATACATAAATGTAGGCCCATCATACAAATCAGTAGCTTTATTAATTGAAATCTGAAGTGAAATTCAACTGGATGACGTTATACCCACATTGAATTTTCACCAACTAACCCATCTTTATAGCCCTTATATCAGTTAGTTGATGTTTATAGATCTTGCCAGGTCATCGTTCTGGCACAATTCTTGATAACATATGATCAACATTAAATAAGACATCAATCAGGAGGTCCTCCGGATATCATGGAGATTGGGTATTTAAACACTTCTCATCAACCCAGATTGATTGCGTCGAAAGTTGAAACGTCTCACGGCGCCCAATCTTGAATCTTCAAGGAGGGAACGTAGCTATGACTGAACGACAAACCCTTATTGAGTTTGTATCAAAAGTGTCGGAACATGATCTGTCAATTCTATTTCAGGTATTAGACGTGGCTCATCAGAATCTCGTTTACGAGTCTACAGATGAACATCTCCTGATGGACCAGTTCATGACCAGCCTGTGGATAGCGACCAGATCAATTTCAATCTAACGCTCTTTAGTAATGGTAGCCAATCTGCGTTCGGCTCCATTTTCGTGAGGAATACATAATGAGAGAAAAGTTCTATGAATTGGTCAAAGTCTTTTTGAGAGGCCGTAAACAGCGTCCAGCGCCTGAAAAGGACTCACCTGCGATCCATATTGCGAGATAGGGTAGCGTATGCCTTTCTTATACAATATCTCCAGATTTCGAAAGATACGGGCGCAGTCCTCAGGTGGTAAGCCTATGGCCAACTCATCATCGGCGGCGTGTCCGAATCTTCTTTCCCCGTAGCAGGGTATAGACAATGCCGGTTCTCGATCCACGAAGCATCTACCAATGACATCTGAACACGATGTTTCTCCTACAGAATAAAATGTGAGTCGTTTAAAGTTGTCATATTGGATTGCGTTTATCATGATGGACATTTGAGCCGGATTGCCGTAAATCAGTACAAGATCAGGCTCAAAAGGGTCGTACGCTAACGGGGCCAGTATGAAGGCGTTGTATTTACCGAAAGGGATACGCTGTATGACTGACTCACAATTCGCAGCGTCCTCTTTCTTTTCAAGCCACACTGTGCTGCGCATTTCCCCACTAGTGACAAATTCGTCGAGTTTTGACAAACCAATCACGGATGCGCATCCCTGTGTGACCAAGTCGTCCGCTGTCCCGCCGATAGTCCAGTCAAACGTCCTTACAATTGTTATTAGCTGGCATAACGACAGCTTTTCCGAAGGTCGTCTCATCCACTTGTAATGATCGAGATCTTCGGCCTTCTCCAGCAGCTTTAGAGCAACGGGAAATGTTTTCAGTCGCAGGAGGCGTTCCATTCCCCTTGTCCATTCAGACCATTTGATCTGTTCTGATTCCATGATTGATCCTCACTCTTCTGATCTGGTGCGCCGTTATCAGACTTATTTACAGCGTTCCAGAGTGAATTGACGATTAATGATTGCCGTGATTAAGTCCCGTTCATTTTTGATCTGAACTTCAAAATTGGTGACACAAGTTCCGACGGCTTCTGCGGAATGAGCGTCACTTCCTCCGACCTTTATGAGACCTAAGGCATCCGCCACCTGCCCAGCAAACTCATTCTCCTCGTCAGTCACTTTACCATTACAAATCTCGACGGCGTGGACCTGTGACAGCGTCGGGTTCTCAAGAGCGTCATTAACGTTCATTTGAAGCATCCCAAAACCAAAAAGGAGAAATCCCCTGAACGGATGCGCAGCAATCGCTATCGCATCACTGGCGTCTACTCTCTGTTTTAGCTGTTTAGGGGTAAGCAATCCCTCTGGTTCAGTGTCAATACCAAAGACAAGAATATCCCCACCTGTTGTTGTGACCTCAATCCCCCTGAATACGGCTATTCCATATTTTTGGCTCAACGCCTGGGCCTGATCTGGGTTCCAGACACGATTGTGTTCAGTCAAGCAGACGCCATCCAATTTTGCGTCAAGAGCAGCGTTCATCATTTCGTCGGGAGTCATCTCACTGCATGGAGAAATCGGACTCGTATGGCAATGCAGATCTATTCTCATGGGCTAGGAAACCTCACATGTTGGTTCATTGAATTTTCGCAAGGCCTTTCAATTCAGGGCGCACCCTAAAGAAGTCGTCGACAAAACCATTCCGATCAAGGTCAGGGTTGGAATCCAGAGCAGTTTTCAAATCTCTCGTAAGCTCGGCCCGTGCAAGACTTCGCAGACAATCAACCATTAGAGCCGCCATGTGCCGACAACCGTTCCGCCCAAGCTCCTTCTTGATTCTTCCCGAGATCTGGCCATCTATTTTCCAACCCTCTGCCCTCAGGAAAATTTGCTCCGCAAGGATGCACTTCATTGTGGTAAACCGTTTCATTCTTGCTTGAACAGACTCAATTGTGAGACTTGGCCAATCGACCAACAGTTCACATTGCATAGCGTAAAGTTCGTCTTCCAGCACCCCTGAAACGACTCTCTTATCGGAACCCTGTCGTTGAACCCCGCATGATTTCATCCGCGAATATATAGGCATGTTTCTTGATATCAATTTTATCTCTCCCTTTATTCGATGTTCTGAAACGCGGCGCAGCTATCCTTGAGTCTCGGATTGGATCCAAGGACCTTTATCATCTCCGGCCCTATCACGATATCATTTAAAAAAATCTTTGGGCCGTCGCTTGACACCCTGATCTGGGCGCCACCTTTTTCAGCAGCCTTGCGAAGCTCAGGAACGGTTATGCCGTTCACGAGCATCTCCATCGCTTCCAGCGCTAGATCCGCTATCCAATCGGAGCCTTGCGAACCTCCGACAAGTTCACGAACTATCTTCGTCATTCCAGGACCAACTCTGACACCAATAAGCTTTTGAGCCGCAGAGGACATGTCCGGAATAACCCCCAGGACATCCTTCTTCATAAGAATTTCTGATCTTCTTATATCCAGAGTGGGAGCCTTTATTTCTAAAAAGATCGAAACTTCAAGGATATTGTCTCCGGCGTTCAAAACAATTTGCCATTCGCCGGGTCCTGACTGAGTAACTGTTGTCAGGCTGTTTGTCTGAAAATCAAGAATCATGTCAGTCACCTCAAAGCTGTGTAATGATGAAATGCAGCGTCAATTCGTATTTCCGGTCAACGGCGCCGTAAATCTCAATGACTTAAATTATGTTTCCAACAAAAATTTTGACTCCTATTAAAATCAGTACCGCCCCCCCAGCCCTTTCCGCCCACTGTCCAAGGCTCTTTCCCGCACGATGACCGATTTTCATACCAACCAAAGTCATCAGCAACGCTACTAGTCCGATTACCAGAACCGGGAACAAAATCTTCGTGCCCATCAGGCTAAAGGAAATACCCACTGCCAAAGCGTCCAGACTGGTGGCCACAGACAGACCAACCAGGCTCCATCCTCTGGTCGGATCGAAGCCTTCCAAGCGCTTTTCTGTATCTCCGGATTCCTTCACCATCTTTAAACCAATAAAAACAAGGAGGCCGAAAGCTATCCAGTTGTTCAGCCCTCCGAACAGGCCTGAAACAGTTGCGCCACCTAACCAACCAACAAGCGTCATTAATGATTGAAACAGCCCAAAATGCCAGGTCAACCTGAAGATGTGCCTGAAGGTAATGAAACACAGACCGCTGGAGACAGCGAGCGCAACAGCGAACGCATCCATTCCCAGAGCGACTGCCAGCCCTAATAGAGTAAGATTATCCAAAGCGCGTCATTTCCATGGATCAAAGTGCACATTAGGACTCGCTCAACTTAACAAATCTCCCTCTTCCAAGTCAACAAAGCATCTCCTTCAACAAAATTAAAGGAATGATCCAGGCAGCGAATGCTTAACAAATAGTTCACTTGGCTGAATTAACGAATCCTGATACTTCCAGCCGCCTTAGAGCGCTACGCGCGCCTCGTAGACATTCTTCCCATGAATTGATAGAAACATTGTGAATGTATCTGAACAATCTGATTTAGCCTAGAGACAACTCACGGACAAATGGACCACCCACATAGTCACGACCATTCGCATGCTCACATTCTCCCGGAATCCATCGGCAATGGGCAGACCCGTATCGGAATCGCATTTTTGGTAACATGCTTGTACATGCTGGTTGAGTTCGGTGGAGGTTTGATTTTCAATTCTTTGGCCCTTCTGGCTGACGCTGGTCATATGCTCTCGGACGCAATGGCATTAGGACTTTCCTGGCTAGCTATCCTTATAGGAAAAAGATCTCCGAACGACAGACTAACTTTCGGATTTATCAGATCAGAGATACTGGCGGCACTGATTAATGGCCTCTTGCTATGGGCCATTGTGGCGGTCATATTCTACGAAGCTGTCCAAAGAGTAATTGATCCCCAGCCTGTCCAGGGATTTGGGATGTTCGCCGTCGCCAGTATCGGGCTTGTACTGAATCTGGCGATGGCAACCCTGCTCTTCGGGGGTAGAAACACCAACCTGAACATCAAAGGCGCTTTTCTGCATGTGCTATCAGACGCCCTGGGTTCAGTTGGAGCAATTGTGGCGGGTTTGTTGATAGTCTACACTAACGCCTACTGGGTCGATCCGATTGTTAGCGCCCTAATTGGTATCCTTATTCTTATTTCTTCGTGGGGACTCCTGAAGGAGTCGGTCCATGTACTCATGGAAGGTGTTCCCCGCGACGTGGACGTTGCGAGTATTGAAACAGCCTTAGTTAATGTGATTGGTGTCTGTTGCGTCTACGATCTTCATGTCTGGAGTATTTCCAGCTCTCAAATCAATCTCTCGGCCCATGTGGTCCTCACCGAAACAGATCGGGACCGTAACGAGATCCTCCTGGAGATAAATTCAATATTGAATGAAAGATTTCACATTGGACACACAACCATTCAAATCGAAACGTCGCATGAAATCAAGTTTGACTCGAACAACAGGTTTTGTCGGGTAGGAACAGGATGCGACTCTACAAACCCAGGACTGACAGATGTTCACAGAGGGTAGTTCCAGGCGCAAGGAATGGCTACTGGTGACAGCCATCGCCGCCGTTTTCATCTGGCGGGTAGCTCTTTCATTCAGCATAAATTTGATTCCTGATGAATGTAGCTACTGGACATGGTCCCGGCGTCTGGATTGGTCTGTACTTTGACAACTCAGGAATGGTGGCTTACCTCATAAGGCTCTCCACCGAAATTTTCGGGGAGTCGACAGCCTTCTCAGTCAGATTTCCCTTCCTCATAACATCGCTGATTACAACAATACTGGTGTACTCCACAGCAAAAATTCTTTCCCGGTCAGGACTCACAGCTATTCATTTCAGCGTTGCTGTTTAACCTTGCTCCCATATCTCTATTGGGTGGAGCGGCGGCTGTTCATGACAACGCATTGATGATGTTTTGGTCGCTCGCCCTGTGGTCTTGCGCAAAATTCCTGGAAAACGAAGATTACCGATTGTTTTACCTCACAGGGGTGGCCACTGGTTTGGCGGTTCTTAGTAAGTACACAGGCGCTCTACTTTTTCCGGCGATCTTGATTTGGCTTCTGTCTTCAAAAAAGCTTCGCAAGGTCTTGTTAAGGAAAGAACCATGGATTGGAGCAATCATTGCGTCCCTGTGTATACTGCCTGTCCTGTGGTGGAATTACCAGCACGATTGGGCTTCATTCAAACACATCCTGTTCATCGGGTCTGGTTATAACGGTTTCTTGCGACGCATTTCGGATGGCTTCGGTTATAATGTTTCCCAGTTTCTTACCATATCACCGCTTTTCTACACCGCGATAGTGTCCGGAGTCCTCATCTCAATGTTCCTGGAGCTTCGACGTGAAGACGTCAGGAGATCACTCCTTCTGTGTATGGGGTTTCCTGTTTTTTTGTTCGCTGTAATGTCGTTCAAAGGACATTCGGAGGCCAACTGGGGAGTGATGGGATATTTGTCTACAGGCATCCTGGCCGTGATGCTGTTTTCGGACAATAGCGATCCCGTAACGATATTTTTATCCAAATACTTAAACATTCGTCGATATGTCATGAGCTGGAGCGATGATTTCGATCTTGATGGTAGCTCTTGTGGTCCTCCATGGATGGTTGGGTCTACTGCCGGCCGCTGTCGAGCGAAAGCTCGGAAAAGATGACAGGATCATATGGGAGACCCGTGGTTGGAGTGGTCTTGGACAACACGTGGCGGCATTGAAACAGGATGGTGACATAATAGCTGGTGACAGCTATCAACTTTGCGCCCTTCTTGAATTCAACATTCCTGGACAGCCGAAGGTCAGATATCTGGCCCCGTGGGATCGACCGACTCAATTTGACGTATGGAACAGTTCGTACGAAGACCTAAAAAATAAGAATATCCTATTTGTTAGTTCCAAGCCCCTTGCGCCCACTAACCAGACATTGATGACGATTTTCGAAAACTTCGCCCACGTGCAACAACTCCCTTATTACTCGGTCATTTACCATGGAGAGCCAATCCGGGAAATTTACGTATGCCGTGGGTACAGTTTTGACCCATTCGAGCCAAGGAGCCTGGGTCCCAGATCACTTTTTTATTCCTCCCCTTGAGCAAACTGCCCCTTCTGGTCCCGAGCTGAGACAAATCAAAAAAATCTAACCTGCTTCGGGCTGTTTGACCGGTCTGAGAATAAATGTACCATCGCTCTGCTCTTCAATTTCCAGTCCGTAATAATGGAGAGAATCACTTAATCGGACGACCAAAAAGTAATTCCAGGGTCTGGCCATCTATCCCCAGTTCTTGCGTGACAAATTCTCTTACATGATGATCAAAACTTAACAGCTCCAGTATCTTTTCGACTGTTTGTCCTTTCGTCGCTCCCAGACGGCTTATTTCCCTCGAAAAATCTTCATGGGAACATCGTTCATCGTGTCGCTGAATAATCTGCCATATGTCTCCTGTGTCTTGAAGCAGGTCATACCTTGTGAGAGGAGACAGGTCCGAGAAAGCTTCCGGTTTAGGATCCCAGCACTCCTGCAACCTGCATTGGGCAGGCCGGTCATCATAAATTGAGCATTCCCGATTCCATTTTTGGTAAAAAATACAGGTCTTATCGTCTGCAGTCTCACGTATTTTTATTCTTTCTTCCTGATTCTTAAGCGTTGATTCAACTCTGTTATCAGAAACGACTTCACCTGTTCTTATAGTGAACACATCGTTGGGGCCAATCTTTCCTTTCCGTAACAGGTTGAGGTCGTCCAATGTAAGCGTTGGGCTTCCCTTGGAACAACATTCTCCGCATTTAATGCAGTAGGGACGCGTATCGTAGGCAGCTTTGAGAAGGACTTCCTTAACCTGTTTCCATATCTCTTCCTGAGATCTGGATTCTTCCGCTTCAGGCTTGGGCCCCAAAGCCTCCAGTTGCTTCATTACAGATTTTACCAGGGTTTCCGGGGCTACCGATGAGCCCACTTTCCACAAGACATCTCTAGCTTCCTCTTTTAGGGTTGTAACAAAAAAACTCCACTCAGCTCTATTCAAGTCGTTTTCCATTTCCGCCTTCCGAAAAACCTTCTCTAAACCTAAATATTGTTCCTGATTCTATGATATATCAAAAGAGCGCAATTTTAAAGAACGCCACATTTCAGAACAAAACAACAGGTCAACGATCCATAATCACTAGAGTTACTTGCTCATCGCTATTCAGAGGTAAGAGATGAAAATCAGGTTTGTGGAGCTTTCCAAGCTCGACAATACACAGCGAAAAGAACTCACACAACGTCCCAGCGTGGGATTAAGGGATTTAATCCCCAAGGTCACGCCAATAATAGAAGATGTGAGAAAAAGAGGAGACTCCGCTCTTGTGGACTATGCGCTCAAATTCGACGGGGCGTTGATGAGCCCCGAGGATTTTAGAGTCGGCAAAGATCGGCTGAATGATGCCCTGAAGAAAATCCCGTCTGAACTTCGAGTCGCTATTCAGGCATCCATCACTAACATAACCAAGTACCACGAATTTCAGAAAGAACCAGAGATTCGTGAAATTGAGATCATGCCAGGAATTATCGCCGGTGAAAAGACAATCCCCTTGAATTCTGCAGGGCTTTACGTTCCCAGAGGCAAAGGATCTTTCCCCTCAATGATGATGATGTCCGCTGTTCCGGCAAAAGTCGCAGGAGTCAAAAGGATAGTCGCCACAAGTCCTCCCGACAAGCGTGGGATGCCGGATCAGGCCACTATGGCAGCGGCAGCTATGATCGGCGTAGATGAATTCTATGCGATCGGCGGGGTTCAGGCGATTGCGGCATTGGCCTGTGGGACTGAAACAATTCAACCCGTGGACAAGATAGTCGGTCCGGGCTCCGGTTATGTGCTGGCTGCAAAACAGTGGCTTTCAACCGAAATAGATACCGGCTTGCCGGCTGGTCCGAGTGAGGCCATAATACTTGCGGATGATTCCATCGATGCGCTCACTGCGGCGACCGATCTTCTGATAGAAGCTGAGCACGGCCCTGATTCGTCAGCATATCTTGTGACCCCAGACCACAGTTTGGCCCAAGCAGTGATGAAGGCATTGCCCGAGCTTATCGCCAAACTTCCGGATGAAAGAAGATCATATTGCGAGGTTGTCCTGTCAAACTCTGGCGGGGTTATCCTGGCGAGCGCGATGGACGACGCTGTATGCTTTGTAAATGAATTCGCTCCGGAACATCTTCAGGTCTTGACACGAAATCCCAGGGAAATCCTGAAACATGTTCGAACGGCCGGAGAAATTCTTTTAGGCAGGTTCACACCTGGGACACTGGCAAATTATTCCATTGGGCCAAACGCTATTCTTCCCACTTCAGGATTTGGGCGGACGGCTTCCGCCCTTTCGGTAAGAGACTTCACGAGGAAAATGTCATTCGCAGAATTATCACAGGATGGTTTTAACCAACTTGCTCCTAATACTTTGACACTCGCACGTTACGAAGGCTTTCCAGCTCATGCCGCTGCGATCAGTCTACGTATGGAACAGAAATGATCCAATCACGTGAGAGTGTGAACGAATAAACGGAGAAATTACATGTCCGAACTGACACATTTCGATAAAAATGGACAGGCCATAATGGTTGATGTTGGATCCAAGCAGATCACTGATAGGCTGGCCTTAGCTCATGCAAGAATTCACATGAAGCCAGAAACCCTGGAATTAATTCTCAGCGGCAAGAGTAAGAAAGGAGACGTGTTGGGAGTCGCGAGGATAGCCGGTATAATGGCGGCGAAAAGAACCCCGGAACTGATACCACTGGCGCACCCACTGCCGCTTAATTCGGTAACCATAGACTTTTCTCCCAACACCGCAATGAGTCACATCGATGTTGAAGCTCGGGTAAAGGTGACGGCCAAAACAGGAGTTGAAATGGAGGCCATGACTGCGGTGGCTGTAGCCTGCCTAACTATTTACGATATGGTAAAAGCCGTTGACCGGGCTATGGTAATATCAGAGATAAAGCTTATAGAAAAATCCGGTGGGAAATCGGGACATTTCGTCCGCGCCTGACATTTGAGGCGCTGTGGAGTCAATCATGTCGCAAACCAAGTCTTATGATGTAGCGGATCTCCCTGAAGAGGAATTGAGACATCTCATCGGAACGTTTCTTCGGTCATATTGTCATGCATTATGGAATGTGGTTCACCGAGGCTTCAATGAAACTCGGCGTCGCCAAAGCGCTGGAATTTGAACAGAGCGTAGCTCAAAGGCACTTTCAAATCGCCTTGACCAGACTGGCTCCTCATTTCAATGTTGAAATCAAAGATGGGATTCCGGAGGTTCTTCTAAAAAAGTCCCGGGAAGAATTGCTCCTATTGCTTGGCGACATCGCAAAGACGTGGGTTACAGGTGACGGTCTCTGGTTCCAGGCTATAGAAGGCTCTGAAGGGATGGATACGGCAAAACTGGTTAATGACTGTTGCTGGTCTCTGTTCGCTAGATTGGAGGCTTTCAAGATAAAAAGTTTTTTGGGGACGGAAACCGAGTGTGCGCTGAAGACCCTGGAAAAGGCGCTGAGGTTAAGGATTTACTCAAGTCTCAACGCCCACTCGGCAGAATGGGATACAGAAGGGAATCTGATATTTTATATGACGGAATGTCGTGTCCAGGAGGCGCGACGTCGAAAACATATGGATGATTACCCCTGCAAGTCGGCGGGAATAACTGAATATACTGAATTTGCGCTCGGTATAGACCCCACTATAATCACCGAATGCGTCTGGTGTCCGCCAGACCGGGTTCCCCATAAACAGTTCTGCGCCTGGAAGTTCAGCCTCAAGAAGTAAGCCCATACTCAGGTCGAAATCCAGATTGTTTGTAGGGCTGGCTTAATGTAAAAAGAATGGGGAATCAGCGAGTTCCTCCACATCCTTTCTCAACGCGTTCACGCATTTTTCCCGCTTCTTCAGGTCTCCCTATTCCTTCGTAGAACTCCGCCAGGTTCTCAAGACTTTGGTTCGTCAGAGGACCACAAGTTCCGTAATTCTTTTCCGTTATTTCATGGGCCCGAAGCAGAAGTTTCTCTGCGTTTTCATATTGGCCCAATCCGACAAGCACCGAACCGAGATTGTTCAGGGATGACGCGACATGCTGATGATACGGTCCAAATTTCTCTTCAGCTATTGCCAAGGCTCGACGATACAATGGTTCCGCTTCCTGGAATCTCTGGAGACTTTCAAAGAGACCGGCCAGATCATTTAACGAGACACCCACCTCCATACTTGAAGGCCCATGCAATTTCTCCTGTATCATCAGGGCCTTTTCATAATATGGCCTGGCCGCCGGATAGCGACCCATAGCACGATTTACAGACGCAAGATTATTAAGACAGTTGACCATCATGTCGGTTTCAGGGCCGACAGAAGTCTCGATAATTTTGGACGCCTTCCTAAGGGCCGACTCGGATTCCTTATACATGCCTAGTTCAAAATATGCGCCACCTAAATTGTTGTACGCCATCGCCACATCAGGATGTTCCGGTCCAAGAGCATTCCTGCGGATCTCCAGAGATCTCTCGCCATAGAGGAAGGGCTTGCTTGAGCCGTTTCTGGACTCGGTACATTTCAGCGAGATTGTTTAGACAACGCGCTACCCTCGGATCTTCCGGTCCGAACTCTTCCTCAGCCTCGTTCAGAGCCGCTTCCACAAGCGCGATCGCTTCAGATTGTTTACCGCTCTGGAAAAGATCGACCGCTTTTCTGTTATTTTCTTCCCACATTTTCTTCTCCTCTTCCGGCCAAAAACCGTTATCAGGAAATTTGCAGGGCGCGCAGGAGATGGAGCGCTATCCGGCCATGACTTTGAAAAAAAGTAAGCTCGTTTTTGGTCGAAGTCAATGTTTGAGGGAAATTCCGAGATACTCTACTGATTCAGTAAGGAATCTTTTTTCTTGAGATATTAGAATGTAACGTGTAAACGTATTCTGAATCGCGCCATTTCCTGTTCATTAGTATAGAATTTTGGAGATGCCGACTAGCCTTATCGGTTGGGGCGCTAAACGGTTATTAAAGCCCTGACAACAAAACATTCAAAAGGAATTATTTACCCTGCCAGGTTACACAAGGAGGATGAAAACTGATGGCCAATCTTCTCGTTGACGAGCGCGACGCGAAATTCGTGCTCTATGAGCAACTGAACATCGAAGAACTTTGTGAATCAGACGCGTTTTCCGAATTCTCTCGAGAAATGTTCGACATGGTCATGGAAACCGCTCAGAAACTAGCTGAAAAGGAACTTGCCCCCACAAATGCCGATGGTGACGCTACTGGCGTAAAACTGGAAAATGGAAACGTGACGGTTCCGGCGTCATTCCACGCAGCGTATCAGCAGGTACTGCGAAGGAGGATGGGCTGCGCTTCCCATACCACCGGATCACGGGGGACAAGGCTTTCCGAATCTTCTTTACATCGCGACCATGGAACTCTTCGTGGCCTCTAACCAGGCGCTGATGATGTACCCCGGACTTACAATCGGTTCCGCCCGCTTGATTCAACTGTATGGCAGTGAAGAACAGCAGCGGATGTACATGGACAAGATGTATACGGGTGAATGGTGCGGCACGATGTGTTTGACAGAGCCGCAGGCAGGCAGCGATGTCGGGGCGCTCAGAACCAAGGCGGTAAAAAGACCTGACGGCAGCTATACGATTTCCGGTGGGAAGATATTTATTTCTGCCGGCGATCATGATCTGACAGAAAACATTATTCACATGGTTCTTGCCCGTGTTGAAAATGCGCCTGCCGGGACAAAAGGCATCAGTATCTTTATTGTTCCCAAGTTCCGGTATGACGAAAACGGCAATCTGGAAGACAATGACGTCACCACCATGGCCATCGAGAAAAAGATGGGTATTCATGGATCCGCCACATGCGCCCTTAATTTTGGTGAAAAGGACAACTGCATAGGTTACCTGCTTGGGGAAGAGAACCAGGGAATGAAAATCATGTTTAACATGATGAACGAAGCCAGGCTCTCCGTAGGTGTCCAGGGGTTGGCCCAAGCCAGCGCCGCCTATATGCACGCATTGAAATACGCCAAGGAGCGCTTGCAGGGCCCAGAAATCTCTACCATGAAGGATCCCAAGGCGCCCAAGGTTCCAATTATTCAGCACCCTGACGTCCGAAGAATGCTGATGTGGATGAAAAGCGTCACGGAAGGAATTCGCTCTTTGCTCTACTATGCGGCCTACTGCGAAGACAGGGTTCACATTGCGAAAACTACTGAAGAAGCTGCAAAGTTCCAGGGATTTCTGGACATTCTTATCCCCATCTGCAAAGCGTGGGGATCCGACATGGGCTTTAGAGTAACTGAACTCGCTATTCAAGTTCATGGAGGATATGGCTTCTGTAGAGAATATCCTGTGGAACAGTTCATGAGGGACTGCAAAATTTCCTCAATTTACGAGGGCACCAACGGAATTCAGGCTCTGGACCTGGTTGGCAGGAAACTGGGCTACAAGCAGGGCTTACTATTCAAAAACATCGTGACTGAAACCGGCGCTTTGCTTAAAAGCGCCAAGAAAAACTATCGCCTAAAAGACATAGTCGAGCCGTTTGAAACCGCTCGTAAACACCTGATAGAGGTTACCCGTTACTTCGGGTTGAAAAGTATTACTGAAGATTTCATGACGCCAATCCTTTACGCTACTCCATACCTTGAGCTTTTCGGGGATATAGCGGTTGGTTTCATGCTTCTATGGCAAGCGGTCATCGCGGACAGACGACTAGATGAGCTGTACAGCGACGCCAAGGCTGACACGCCCGAGAAAAAAGCTGAGTTGTTGAAATCTAACAGAAGCGCAGCGTTCTATCGGGGCAAAGTAGCGTCAGCGGAGTTTTTCGCCAACACCATCCTGTCGTTGGCGCCTGGAAAAGCCAGGGCGATCATGAGCGGCGAACGCTCCGCTATTGATCTTCCCGAAGAATCATTTGCGTTAGTCTAATCTTCTGTGGAGTCAGCAATATGAAAGCGAGAAAAGTAGTTTTAGTTGACGCGATAAGGACAGCTTTCGGCCGTGCGGGAGAAAAGGGCGTTTTCTGGAACACCCGAGCGGACGATATGGTGGTCAAAGTCATCAGGGAACTGATGCGGCGCAACCCAAAAGTAAAACCTGAAATGGTGGAAGAAAACGCCTGGGGTGTTTTTTGTCAGGAGAAGGATCAGGGTCTTACTCTTGGGAGAACAACCGTCATACTTTCGGGCTTGCCTGAAACTGTGGCGGGATATTCTATTGACCGAATGTGCGCGGGCGGCATGAGCGCGCTTACTTCGGCGGCTTCCGAGATCGCATTGGGCGCCTGTGATGTAGCGATAGCCGGAGGAGTTGAGCACATGGGGCACCATCCTATGGGCGCTACCGCTGATCCAAATCCAAGATTTCTTACGGACAAACTGGTGGATTCCAGCGCGATGTCCATGGGGATGACAGCGGAAAACCTGCATGACATGTTCCCACACATAACCAAAGAAATGACTGACCAGTATTCCTTGATTTGTCAGCAAAAGGCCGCTGACGCCATCAAGTCCGGTAAAATCAGGGAGATGATCGTTCCAATGACGGTTTACACCAAGAACGGTTGGGTCATAGCCGACACCGACGAACAACCTAGACCACAAACGACATTGGAAGGCCTGGCCTCCCTAAAAACTCCTTTCAGAGTAATGGGAAATGTGACCGCCGGCAATTCTTCAGGCTTAAATGATGGGGCAGCGGGAGCCCTGCTTATGACATTGGAAAAGGCTGAGGAACTTGGCCTCGAACCCAAGATGGAAATGAAATCCTTCGCCTATGCGGGCGTAAAACCTGAGATCATGGGCATTGGGCCGATACCTGCGACGCATAAAGCGCTGAAGGCGGCAGGCCTGACATTTGATGATATCGGGTTGGTGGAAATGAACGAGGCTTTCGCCGTTCAGGCAGTGGCCTTCATGGAGGAATTTGGACTGACCTATCCCGATGATCCTCGTCTCAATATATATGGTGGCGCAATCGCTTTCGGCCATCCTCTGGCTTCCTCTGGAATCAGACTGTCATGCCACCTGATGCATGCGTTCAAGGAACGTCCGGATGTCAAATATGGCTTAACTACTATGTGCGTCGGCCTTGGTCAGGGTGGCGCCGTAATCTGGAAAAACCTCCAGAGAGACGGCAAAAAAGAGAAAAGAGAAAAAAAGGAAAACGCTGAATAACCAATTTCAAGTTATAGAAAGGAAACGCCATGGCTGAAGCGCGTACTCAGTTCCATACGAACTATTACAATTCCCGTGTTGGGAAAATTGCAATAGTCACCATGGATAATGGTGAAGATTATAAGAAGCCCAACACTTTTGACGAGCACGCTCTTGGATCTTTGCACAAGGCAATAAGCAAGATAGAGGCTGACAAAGAAATAAAGGGCATGATGCTGTGCGGTAAACATTACATCTTCGCCGCAGGCGCGGATCTGATGCAGGTACCATTCGTCAACACATTTGAACAGGGTAGAAGTATCGGCGCCGCCGGTCATGCGGCCATGAAGAAAATCATGGACCTAAAGATTCCGACTTTGGCGGCAATAAATGGAGCAGCGCTTGGAGGCGGACTTGAGATATCGCTATATTGCGATTACAGAACCGTATCCAAAGCCGTCCCAGCTATAGCTTTCCCTGAGTGTTTTCTTGGTTTGATTCCAGGATGGGGTGGATCCACTCTTACCCCACGACTCATCGGGCCGGAGAAAGCGCTGGAAGTTATAGTTTACAACCCGTTGAATCAAAACCGGATGCTAGATGGGACAAAAGCGTTCCATCTCGGCCTGGCCGACAGATTATTCGAGTCGGTAGAATTCTTCGATGAGTCAATGGCTTTGCTGGAAGACATTATCGAAGGAAAAGTTACTATCGAGAGGAAAGCGCCCGACATGTCCAAACTCAAGACGAGTTTGGACGCTGCGCGGAACTTTATCGACATGAGAGTACATGGCGCAGCTCCAGCTCCATATCGTGCGCTGGACCTGATTCAATACTCCTGTGACCTAAACCATTCTATTGAGGAGTGTTTCGCCGCTGAAGACAAGGCGCTTGGAGATCTTATCAAGAGCCGCCAGTGCAAGGCAGGGGTTTACAGTTTCGATCTGGTGCAACGCAGAGCCAAAAAGCCAGTGGGGCGGCCCAAGGATGTGAAACCCCGACCGATCAACAAGATCGGCGTCATCGGCGCAGGACTTATGGCTTCCCAATTGGCTATGCTTTTTCTGAGAAGATACGGGGTTCCTGTTGTGATGAAAGACATAAAGCAGGAATTTCTCGACAAAGGGCTTGGATATGTCAAAGGAGAACTTAGTTCTCTCGCCAGCAAAGGACGTCTTACTCAAGCCAAAGCGGACCATCTTTATCACATACTTATTGGAACGCTCGACTGGAAAGATTTCGCTGACTGCGATCTAGTGATCGAGGCGGTGTTTGAACAGATGGAAGTTAAACAGCAAGTCTTCGCTCAAGCTGAAGAGGTTGTTTCTCCGCATTGCATACTAGCCACAAATACTTCCAGCCTGTCGGTCTCAGAAATGGCTTCCAAACTCAATAACCCGGAAAGAGTGGTCGGGTTCCATTTCTTCAATCCTGTTGCGGTCCTGCCTTTGCTGGAAATTATAAAGGGCGAGAAGACCGATGATCAGACATTGGTTACGGCTTTTGAATGCGCCAAGAAGTTGAAGAAGAACGCCATCCTCGTTAAAGACTCTCCCGCGTTCCTGGTCAACAGGCTGTTAACGAAGCTCCTGAGTGACTGTTTTGAGATGGTGGATGAAGGAGCGGATTTCCATGAGGTGGACGAAGCTGTTTCATCTTTGGGATTGCCCATGGCCCCCTTCGATCTGCTCGCTTTTGTCGGAACAGCCGTAGCCTTCCATGTGCTGGAAACCTGCCATAAGGCCTGGCCTGATCGTTTCCCAATTAACGATAACCTGAAAAAGATGGTAGACGCAAAAGTCACCAATATTTTTAACGGAATGGGCCCAGGAAAGACACTCAACCCCAAGGTCGCTGAAATATTCAGCAACCGAGGAGAGAAGAAATTCGTTAAAGAAGAAATCATTGACAGGATACTGACAAATCTCACTCTGGAAATTGACAAAGTCCTCAAGGAAAAGGTTGTCGCAGACGCTAAGGACGTTGACACCGCCATGATCCTTGGAGCAGGTTGGCCATTCTTTAATGGTGGGATCACGCTGTACCTGGATGTTGTTGGGTACACACCCAAGGTTTTGCAGAAGGTTTTCTTCACTTTCTAGGTATAGAATTTACCCATATATTCACAGGAGGAATTTAGCTAAGCATTGAGCGTTCCTCCTTTTTTTTCGCCCGAACCCAGGCGCTAAAAAGCCCCCGTGATCTGGAAGGTCACGGGGGCTTTATTGGTTTCTCTTCGTAGTAGTTATGACTATAGGGCTGAGTCATCCAGAGAGCATAGTGAATCTGTTATTTTTACGGCATAATCACTCACATGCTTGAAAGAATCTAGGATCTTGAGATAGATTGATGAAGCGTCGGGGGAACAAAATCCCCGTTCCAACCTCTCCCAATGATTAAAACGGGCATCCTCAGCCAGTTCCGATATTTTAGCGCTTTGCGCCTTGATATGGTCGACGATCACAAGGTTGCAGGTCACCAGACCATCTCTCAAGTTTTTGAGCAGCTCAGTCGTCACTGCGAAGAGTTCCGCGAGTTCCGCCTGGGCCTTGTCGCTAAACGGTATTCCCTCATTTACCTTGATCTTTAAACAGGCCAAAATGTGCTCGAACATCACTCCGATACGTTCCACACGGCTCGGCAGACGAACGACAGTACGGAAAAGATTCTGCCCAAATGTCTCTGATTCCTTTACGAGTCCTGAAGTGGAAATTCTTTCAAGTTGAACTATCTCTTGAATCAGTTTGTCACAGGTTTCAATTTGAGACTGGCTCTCGCTCCTAAAGCCGACCGCGATTAGTTTGGTCAGCTCGATGAGTTTTCCTACCATGATGACCAAGATCTGGTCGGGAGATTGTGTAGCGTCAACCGGAATGTCCGCTGCTTCTTCCAGCTTCCCAATCTCAGTATTGAGCTTTGGGCTCAGTATACGAAGAGGGTTCCACACGTAATTCTTGTCTTTCATAATGGGCGCCTCCTTAAAGGGCTGAACGATGTCCGGGGAGTCATAACCTTTTGAGAAAACCGAACTCCAAATAACGTGGTAATATGTCGTATTCTACAAAAATCGGCGAGATATTGTTCCGATGGCCCCAGAATCAAGGGTTTTCCGGAGCTTTGGTTTCTACTTGCTGCTGCGATTTAACCGCCGCCTTCTTGGCCGCCTGTTCCGCCTTTATCTGATCAACAGCTTTGGCCTGGCGCTCAGGGTCGATGTAGCGAAAGATAAACTGTTTGTTGCAAGCCCACACCCCGGCCTTTGCACAATCTTCATCGCATTTTTCGTAATCAATTTCAATGCGGTCCTTGACCATTGTGACAACATCTTTAGCTTTTCGCGTACAAGCCCCGCAATGAATACACCCCGCTTTGCAAACATTGGTGACGGCTTTGCCGGTATCTCGACTGCTACACGGCACGTAACAAAGGGCGTCTTTGGGAGCCAGTTCCAATACCTGCTTCGGACAAGTTTTTACACACACACCACAACCAGTGCACAATTCCTTGTCAATCACAGGCATGTTGTCTTTCATATGAATGGCGTGGAATGGGCACGCGACCTCACAGTCACCGTATCCTATACATGCAAAGTTGCACTCATATGGTCCTCCAAAAGCGATGGCGGCTCCCTGGCAGGTATCGAATCCCTGATATGAATATTTCTTTCTTACTTCTCCATCATTCCTGGAACATCTAAGCACAGAAATTACGGGACTAGCCGCTCCAGCCGCTTTTCCTGTTACAGCGGCGACTTTGTCCGCTACCGCTTGCTTTCCTGGAGCGCACTTATTCGGAGGACAATTTGGATCTGTAACCACCGCTTCAGCGTACGACTCGCACCCTGCGTACCCGCACGCTCCACAATTGGCGCCGGGCAAACAGGCACGCGCTGCTTCAATCTTTGGGTCGACTTTTACAGCGAACTTCTTGGCCGCGTAGGCAAGAATCAATCCACAGAAAGCGCCAAAGACCGCAAAGAAAATTATTCCCATTAAGGCTATATGCCAAACATCTTCCATATGTATTCACCTCTACGGACCAACCGACACCAGAAACACGACTCGGTTATTTTGGCCCAGTTAAATGTCAGAATATGGACAATCCAGAAAACCCGAGAAAAGCCAAAGCGAACAATCCGGTAACCACGAAAGCTATTGGCAATCCTTTGAACACACTCGGAACACGGCAAAGTTCCAGTTTCTCACGCACACATGACATTAGGAACAAGGCCAAGGCAAATCCTAAACCAGCTCCCAGACCCAGAGTAAGACTCTCAAACGGTCCGTTCTTACTGTCCGCGTTAATCAACGGAACAGCCAAAATGATACAGTTTGTTACAATGAGCACAAGGTACACTCCGAGCTTCTTGAACAGGTAAGGATTCACCTTTCTAAGGATGGTGTCCATAGCCTGAACAAAAATGGCAACTGTACCAATAAATACGATGATCTGCAAAAAACCCAAATGGAGAGGGGTTAACACATACGAATATAGCGCCCAACACATTATGGCGCTCAACACCATGACTACCGTAAACGTCATCCCCATACCAATAGCGGTTTCTTTCTTCTGTGAGACACCGAAGAAAATACACAGCCCCAGATACTTGGTGAAAACAAAATTGTTGATGAGCATAGCTCCGAGAAATATGGTGAAAAGAATTTGGGCTTCGCTCTTTTTTACCAGGAATTGAATGTCACCAAGAGATTTTCCTTCGGACATCACTCCTTTCGCGTCAACTCCGTATTCACTTGATACGTTAAGGGGTTCACCGAATTTTAAGACAGCCTTTGTTTTTCTAGGATCCAGCGTTACCGATTTTACGGGAATTTCAATATCAGGATCTGTCTTTTGGAATACTCTGTAATTCTGAGGATTTTGACCCCAAGATTGGTCTACCGGCACACCAAATGAAATTTGGATTTCGGTGTCTTTATTAAAGGAACCCGAGCCCGTGGCCGCCCGCGCCATTTCTGGAACAGCAGTAACGAGCAGGAACAGGGCTACCGTTATCACTCCAGCGCAAGACAGTATTTTGCGAGTTTTCATTTTAATGGGCCCCTCCCGATGATGGGATCTTTCCCGTAAGCTTGTATTCGATGTAGTTGAAAGCCGCCATGATAAATCCGATAACAAAAAAACCACCAGCCGGAAGAACCATTATTAGTAAGGGATTGAATCCAAGTATATCGTATCCGAATATCTGACCGGTTCCAAAAAACTCTCTAATCGCCCCCGTCAGGCATAGGCCAAACAGAAATCCGATCCCCATCCCCAAACCGTCAAAAAAGGATGGAACCAGTGGCTCCTTTGACGCAAAAAGTTCAAGTCGAGATATGATGATCGCGAAAACGACAATCAACTTAACAAATAACTCGACCTTCTTATAAACATCCGGCGATATTACCGGAAGTATCATATCAATGACTGTGACCCACAGGGCAATCACGATGACATACGCCGGGATTCGTATCCTGGGGTGAATAAACGACTTGAATATAGAAACCGTACAACTGGAAAACACCTGGACGAAAATGACCGCAAGGCCTAGCATCAATCCATTTTCCACCGAGGTCGTCACAGCAACCGCCGGGCACATACTTAAAGCGAGGCGGAAGATAGGATTTTCAGGTATCAGGCCATTCCAGAGAAGCTTAATATTCCTGTTCACTTGTTACCTCCGCTAGAAAGCTATGCTTAACTGATCTTTTTTTACCGCCTCGTTCAATTTGTCCAAGCGGTAAACGAATTTCTTCACCGTGTTCACAACCCCGTTCGTTAAAGCCCTGCTGGAAATTGTGGCTCCGGTCAATGCGTAGATATTGTCATCCACGTGCTTTGCCTTGATCTCTTTGATCTGCTCCATCGAGAAGCCTTTTTTCTTGGCTTTTGCGGGATCTAAGGCGGTAGCGTAATCTGCGGGCAAAGGTTCTTTAACCACAGTCAATTTCTTGAGAAATTCGAGACTTTTCCCCACAAACTGGTTTCTGAAGTAGTCCTTCTGGATTTCAGCGCCCAGGCCCGGATCTTCCTCAGAGTATGTTACTGCGACGCCCGTAACTGTAAAATCGGGGTTCAGAGATACCATCAATTTGATGAATGTCTTAAATCCCTGAGTCACTCCGGGGACGACATACCCGAGACGCTTGTCCCCAAGATCCGCCACAAATATGGTTTGGGCATAAACTGATTTTGAGCCTTTAGGTAGTACCGCTTCCACCGCAGCGTCTCTTGTGGCCTTATCCGACAAGGATGAAAGATCCGCTTCAATGGGGAAAACTTTCACAGGATTGCCAGAAAGGTCCATTTTCACAAGGGCTACCTTTTTGTCTTTGAGCGGCAGGACATACCCGAGAAAAGTCACCCCTTTATCCGAATTAATGACATATCGATATACTGGATAGACTTTAAGATCGCTCGGGGCTTTTTCCCCCTTACCGTAACCCAGCAGACTCTGAATAGTTTCCTGCTCTATTCTCTCTTCATTGAGTTTTCGAGCATGTTCTGTCTTGGCGTATACAAAACCCAGTATCAATGAAGCCACTATGCAAACAGCTGTTAGACTCGCTGTAATTTTGAAGATTTCTTTCATTGAAACCTCTTTCAGGAATGTGGACTATTTAGCCGCCGCAACCGGAGCGGCCTTGGGTGGAGCGAACCGCTTGGGGGCGAACCAGTCATCCATCGCCGGCGTCAAACAGTTCATAAGTAATATTGCGTAGCAAACACCTTCGGGGTATCCACCCTTGAGCCTTATCAGGACTGTCAAAGCCCCTACACCGACTCCGAATAAAAGCTGCCCTGATTTCAGTGTTGGGGAGGTCACATAATCTGTGGCCATGTAAAAAGCTCCAAGCATTAACCCCCCGGAAAGCACATGTACGAGGGGATTCCCACTGAACCAGGTTTCTCCACCGAAAATCCATGCTACCAAAGCAGCGGAAACCAAAGTAGATACGGGAATGTGCCAGGTAATTATCTTTCTGGCCATCAGGAAGAGCCCACCCAATAGTATCAACAGGCCGGACGTTTCTCCGATGCATCCGGGCTTAAAGCCTAGAAAGAAATTCCAATAGATGGAGTCAAGGGATCCGAACTGTTGCGTGAGGGCGTTTAAGCCGTACTGTTTTAGAACAAAAAGCGGCGTCGCCGTTGATACAGCGTCGACGCTGCCAGGACTCAAGAAAATATCCCAGACACCTTTGGATAACTGCTGCGCAGGTATCCATGCGGTAGTTATGGCTACCGGAAAAGACGCCTGAAGAAAAGCTCTCCCGACCAAAGCAGGGTTCCACACATTGTAGCCAATTCCACCCATCAACTCCTTAGCTATAAAAATGGCTGCGACGGCTCCAAGCACAGGAAGATAGTATGGCACCCCAGGAGGTATTACAAACGCCAACAAAATTCCTGTAAGAACAGCGCTTCCGTCCTTAATGGACACGGAACGCCTCATAGCCTTTGAAGATAACGCCTCAACAACAATGCAGGACATTACACTTACGAGAGTTATCAAGAGGCTCCTGAACCCGAAATTATAAATGGACAGAATCAGCGCCGGCATCAAGCTTGCAGACACGGTCCACATGATCTGGGCGGTGGTGGTACCTTTTCTTATATGCGGGGATACCGAAACAGCCCATTCCGGCTTGGAAGTCATGTTTCTGGAGTCTAGTGTTTCGATGGTCCCATCCTCCCTTACAAGTTATGGGTTTGAGTCAAAATAATTGACCGGTTTTATGACACATACAGGGTTTGTTTCCCGGAACAACCGCTTCCATCATCTTGATATATCAATACACAGATGAAGCGATAAGCGCCGGCAAATTGATCCCCGATTTCATCCTCTTTTTTTGATCGCTATTTTCGCCAGTCTTGCAAACTGCACTAGAGGCCGCTTAGCGGGACAGACATAAGCGCAGCAACCACATTCGAAACAGTCAAATATTCCGAACTTTTCGGTCAGATGTCCCCTACCCGCCTCTACGTAAAGTCCGACCTCTTTTGGACTTAACCCCATTGGACAGGCCTCCATGCACCAACCGCAGTGGATACAAGGCCCATATTCTCCGAGGTCCGTTTCCGAACTGTTTAAGAAAAGCACTCCCGAGGTAGTCTTGGTTACGGGCACATCAAGAGCGGAAATGGCGAAGCCCATCATGGGCCCACCCGAAACTATCTTAACCAGGTCTTTAACGCCTCCAAGATACTCTACCACGTCTGAAAGCAACGTTCCAACCTTGACCTTCAGGTTAGCTTGCCTATTCAGCGCCCTGCCGGAAAATGTTACCACCTTTTCGTACAGAGGCTTCATCATAGTCGCAGCTTCAAATACAGCCAGGGTTGTCGAGATGTTCTGGACTATAACACCTACGTCAAATGGCAACCCTCCACCAGGCACAGATCTTTTTGTAAGTGAATAGATCAGTTGCTTTTCAGAGCCTTGGGGATACTTGACCTGCATTCCCTGAACACGAACGACGAAGCCATCGTTGTCGACAGCCTTTTCAGCCGCTTTGTTCATGACATTTATGGCGTCTGGTTTGTTGAGTTCGATGCCAATTACGCATTCCTTGATCCCTAGAATCTTGAGAATAATCCTGGCTCCCTCAACTATTTTCTCGGGGTACTCCAACATGAGCCTGTGATCGGTTGTCAGGTAAGGTTCACATTCAGCTCCGTTTAATACCAGAGTATCCACTTTAGCGTTCGGAGGCGGAGACAGTTTGACATGGGTGGGAAAACCGGCGCCGCCAAGGCCTACTATCCCAGCGTCTTTTACACGTGAGAGCAGTTGTTCGCGGCTCAGTTTTTTCCAGTCGGAGCTTTCATACTGTCGTGGTGGAGCTGAAGGATCTCGGTCTATGACCACTGCGTCGCATCTGACCATGGTGGGATGTGGCCTGGGTTCGATAGCCTTCACAACTCCTGTGACGCTGCTATGAATTGTTGCGCCTAGAGCCTTTTCTACAACAGCTATTACCTCACCTTCCTGAACTTCCTGTTTTTTCTTGACGATTGGCTGAGCAATCGCGCCGAAGTGCATTGATAATGGCAATACCACCTGACTGGGCGCTGGCGCTTCTTCAATCTGCAACCCCTCAGTCAACTCCTTGTGTTCCTCGGGATGAATCCCGCCTTTAGCAAATGTTGTTCCAGCCATAGTTCCTCTTGCTTCGCCATGCGTCTGGAATCGGCAATCTGGTCCGTGCCGATGAAACAAACCAATTCTCGTTACCGACTTTCGGACGGTTTCCGGACGCGCGTTGTCCCATCTGTGATTTCTTGATTACGAGAGTGCGCTATAAGCTCTCGGTAGGCAGTGCGCTTTCCATTTGAGCAAGCTTTATATACAGCGGTTTACACTAATGAATCAGGATGCCAGTGTCAAGAATTTATTGGTGTTATTTGAACAGATTTGATTTATAAATCAATTATACGTCAGAGGCGGCAAGGCTTACCCCCCGGACTTTATGAGCACGCCCCCTATTGGAGAAGTCAGAGATACTTCAATATGGATTAGTTGGCAAAAGTGTCTTTCATGGCCTCGGTTTGAAAATGAACTATCAGCGGGTCGATAAGGTCGTCCAATTTCCCTTCCATGATTTCCTCTAGCCGGTAGAGAGTCAATCCTATTCTGTGATCAGATACGCGGTTCTGTGGAAAATTGTATGTCCTGATTCTCTCGGAGCGGTCACCTGATCCCACTTGATTCTTTCGTTCCTTGCTAATTTCAGAATCCCGTTCTTCTTCCATCTTTGCCAGAATCCTTGCCTGTAGGATCTTTATAGCTTTGGCCTTATTCTTGTGTTGAGACTTTTCATCCTGACAGGTTACAACTATATTGGTCGGCACGTGGGTGACTCTGACCGCGGAATCGGTGGTGTTTACACTCTGTCCCCCAGGACCTGATGATCTGTAAACGTCAATTTTTAAGTCTTTAGGGTCGATCGTCATTTCAACATCGTCAGCTTCCGGAAGTACGGCTACTGTGACCGCCGAAGTATGAATGCGTCCTTGCGATTCAGTTACAGGAACGCGCTGAACTCTGTGAACGCCTCTTTCATATTTTAACCGTGAAAAAGCTCCTAGCCCGTGGATGAGAGCGATTACTTCTTTGAGTCCACCGGTAGCGCTGTTCGAAACTGACATCATTTCCACTTTCCACTTCCGGACTTCAGCATAGCGACAATATGCCCTGAATAAATCAGCGGCGAAAAGAGAAGCTTCCTCGCCTCCAGTACCCGCTCGAATCTCAAGAAATATATTCTTTTCATCATTCGGGTCGCGTGGCAGAAGAAGGAGTTTAATTTCCCGCTCCAGATCGTCCCTCTTTTCGCTCAGCGCAGCTAGATCCTCTCTGGCCATCCCTACAAGTTCAGGGTCTTCCGCATCGTCGATAATGCCTTCAACTTCTGCGATCTCATGAAGAATGTCGCTGAGATGTCTATAAGCTTTTATTATATTGGTCAGTTCAGATTGCTCTTTGGAAAATTTCTTTAGCAGCGCAAGATCGGACACAACTTCAGGGCGAGACAATTCTGAATCCAGTTCTTCGTATCTTCTATTCAATTCTTCCAGTTTTTCAATTACTTGCATTAAAAGCTCTCAGATAGCGGTTTTGGGTTCCGCCCATTCTTCCTCTTTTTCCAATGTTCTCTTGAGAGCCACTATAGCGACTTCAAGCTGATCGTCAGACGGTTCGCGGGTCGTCAATTTCTGCAGCCATAATCCAGGGGATAACATGAGGGAAAGGAATCGGTTAGGCCGCTTATCAGCCAGTCTTATCAACTCGTAGGAAACCCCGGCGATCGGTGGGAGCAAAGCAATCTTGACTAAAATGAAAAAAGCGTTGGTTACTATCCTGTCACCGAAAATTTCCTTTGGAACAAACGGAAACACAACAGTGAACAAGAAAATGCTAAGCATCAGGACAAGCAGGATGAACGCAGTTCCGCAACGGGGGTGCAGACATGGATACTTTTTCGCGTTCTCGACTGTCAGTTCTTCTCCCATCTCATACGCATGAATGGATTTGTGTTCGGCGCCGTGATACTGGAAAACCCGTCTGATTTCTTTAAGCAGGGAGATTAGCCCAATGTAGGCCACGAAAATGCTTACCTTGATTATACCGTCAATTACATGAAACCACACGTCGCGAACCCCCAGGTCCTTGCCCACTAGAGCGCCTATACCAAGGGTCGCAAGATGAGGAATGACCACAAAGAGCATGACCGCCCCACCGAGCGCAAACGCTATGGTACCGGCGAGAGCCAGAGGGCTCAGTTTTTCCTCTTCTTCCCCAAGAGCTTCCTGAGCAGAATAAGTAAGAGCCTGAATGCCGTTGAACAAGGCTTCGTAAAGCACGACGCATCCCCTGAAAAAAGGCTTCTTCAAGAAAGGCCATTTTTCCATTGGTGAATACCATCGGTCTTCGCGAACCGAAAGCTGTCCATCTGGTCTTCGAACAACCACAGTAAAGGTTTTTGGGGCACGCATCATGATGCCCTCAATCACCGCCTGTCCCCCAACCTTTATTCGGTCGCCGCTCGAACCGGAATCATTTTTTAAAATCATGAGCCCCCGCTCTTCAAGATTGACGAGACGCCGTCATTAAAGGGCGCTTTTGAAATGAAGCAAACTGTTGGAAGCGTGCGTGGAAATCAATCATTGATCCTGGGCGGTATTCTCTTTTTGCTCTTTTTTTGATTTCGACACTGCCTTAATGGCTGTTTCAACTTTCTTTTTTATCTTTGCCGGCTTTTTGCCCGTAGATATGGCTTGATCACCGTACTTCTTCAAAAATCTTTCGACACGTCCTGCGCTATCCACGAGTTTCTGTTTTCCTGTAAAGAAAGGATGGCACGAGGAACAGATTTCCAGTCGATACTCGGGCTGCAAGGAACGAGTGGCGATTTCAGCGCCGCAGGCGCATCGGAAAAAAGATTCCTTATATTCGGGATGGATTCCCTTTTTCATGGTAGTCCTCCAAGTTTTTGGTCTCAAACATCAAAGTATAACATCATGTCCCATTTATGAAAAGATAAATTAATCACTGACCCGAAAATTTCCCGGTCATCTATAAGGCGCCTGTCGCACCAATGGCTCATAAGATGAAGAATAGTAAACAAAACAACCCAGTACAGGATCTTGAATTAATTAGGATCTTTTTCTGAAAATCCATTCCTCATTTGTCATCTACTTGTTCATAACCTGAAGAAACTCTCTATTGGAATCTGTTTGCATAATTTTGTCCAGTAGAAATTCCATGGCGTCTACAGAGTTCATGTCAGCAAGCAACTTGCGAAGCAACCAGATTCTTTGAAGATCCTGAGCGTTGAGAAGCAGTTCTTCTTTGCGGGTACCAGAGCGGTTTATATCAATACATGGGAATATACGACGTTCCAGCAGACGTCTGTCAAGATGGATCTCCATGTTGCCCGTGCCCTTAAATTCTTCGTAAATGACTTCATCCATCTTGCTGCCCGTATCTATCAGCGCGGTCGCAATTATGGTCAGACTGCCACCTTCTTCAATGTTTCGGGCCGCCCCGAAAAATCTTTTGGGCCTGTGAAGCGCATTAGAATCAACACCACCTGAAAGAATCTTACCGCTAGGAGGAACAACCGTATTGTGAGCGTGCGCAAGTCGGGTAATACTGTCGAGTAGAATGACGACATCCCTCTTGTGTTCCACAAGTCTTTTAGCTTTTTCTATGACCATATCGGCAACTTGAACATGCCTTTGCGCTGGCTCATCAAAAGTTGAGGAAATGACTTCGCCTCTCACAGAACGTTGCATGTCGGTAACTTCTTCAGGACGTTCGTCTATCAGCAGCACGATCAGGTACACGTCAGGATGATTCATGGTTAGGCTATTGGCTATTTGTTGTAGCAAAACCGTCTTTCCAGCCTTAGGGGGGGACACGATCAGGGCGCGCTGTCCTTTTCCAATCGGCGCGACGAGATCCATTATTCGCATCGAATACTGGGTTGGGCCAATCTCCAGTTTGACCTTCTCGTCCGGGTAAAGAGGCGTGAGATTGTCGAACAACACTTTATCCCGAACTTTTTCCGGATCTTCACCGTTAATCTGCTCGACCTTGAGCAGCGCAAAATATCGTTCGGTGTCTTTGGGAGGACGAATATATCCAGCTACAGTGTCGCCGGTCCTAAGGTTAAAACGCCTGATCTGGCTGGGTGAAACATAGATGTCATCAGGCCCTGGAAGGTAATTGTAGTCTGGAGCCCTTAAGAATCCAAAACCGTCCGGAAGGGTTTCCAATACCCCCTCACCTCTTATAGGTTGCTCTTTCTCCTGTTGTTGATGCGCCTGCAGGATTGCGAAGATTAATTCTTGCTTGCGCATGCTGCTGGCTCCCTCGATTTCGAGGGAATTAGCTATAGACAGAAGTTGACTCACTTTTTTCTCTTTCAATTCTTGAACATCCATGCGTTCTCCTGATCAATTTTTCTAATGTAGGTTTGATTATGATTTCTGGGATCTATAAACTTTGAAGCAATTCTAAGACAGGTCAAACAGGAAACGAAATCGAGGGATTTACGTTATGCCCCAAACCGTGCTTTGGAATTCCTCGGTTGGTTTCGCACTTTTGAAGGTTAGCGCCCAAATAGCAGCTATACGAAAATTAATAGAGGCCGTTTGAACTGTCAAGCTTTTTATTAAAATTCGTAGTTGATCATTCTCTTCGAGGCCAATACAATCACCTCATGAAACAAATCGCTTTAGCTCTTTATGACAATTCTGACAGCTCTTTCTCGGATGTGGTTCCTCACCCCGGGATTTCCGGCGCGATACAGGCGCTTCAAGCCTCTTTTGGTTCTCACGTCAAGGCGCCGCCTCAAATTTTTATTCACGGTCCGGTAGGTAGTGGAAAAACGCTACTGATAAAAGCTCTATATAATTTATTGAGGAGCGAAAGGCAGGGCGGAACTCCCAGAGTGATTCTCGCTCAAATGTCGGACCCAAACCCCGAAGTCCATGGGCTCGAATCCATGGTCGCCATGTCTAAAGATGAAGTTTCGTCACTTGCTGCAGTGCTGATTGACGACGTCGACAAAGTTCCGGATTCCCAAGCGAACCATCTGTGGAATTTATGGAATCAGTTGATTACAACGGGGGCCGGGCTCGTTTGCTCCTCGACCGTAGGGCCGGAATTGATATTCCCCGAGAATAGGCATTTGAGTTCCAGGATGATATCCGGTCTGACATTGGAACTGACCCCGCCGGACGATTCAGCCCGGGTGCTTATTCTTGACAGGATGGCAAAAAAAAGAGGCGTTCGTTTGACTCACGACGTCATCAGTTACCTGCTATCTCGCAAATCGAGAAATTTGAAAACTCTCGAAGACATATTATCAACTCTCGACCAAGTCTCCCTGGAAGAAAAGAGAAGAGTCACCTTGAAACTTATCAAGGATCTGGAAGCTGAGGGGCTTGTCTAGTGAAAGATCAATTCTCTTCCTGGTTGTCCTGCTTGCTCTAAATTCTGAATTCGAGGGTTTTGGGTTATCGCGATGGCAACAAGATCGATAATAATGAAAAAAATGGACAGGGGGGAAGCTGATGAAACAGTCATCTTTCTTTCCCGAGACCTAGGATGGCTCACAGGAGTGGCAAAAAACTCGAGGAAAAGTAGAATTCGTTTTGGAGGCAGTCTTGAACCATTTTGTGTAGTTGACCTGTTAGTAAGACCTCGACAAAAGGATTCAATGGTATGGATAGATGAGTCTCAAATGGTTAAGGGGTTCATCAGGATAAGGGAAAATATGGAATTGTTGGCAAGAGCGTCCTACTTCATGGAACTCGCATCGGTTTTTGTTCCTGAAGGGCAGGAGGATCATGAATTGTTCGACTTTCTTGAGAGATTCCTTGAAATCCTCGACCAATCGGCGCTCAGTTCAATCGAGTTTCTGGTTCAGGAAATTCAACTGTTAGGAATCCTGGGGTTTGGTCCGGTATTTGATGTATGTCCCGTCTGTGGTCGGGGATTTGACCCTCAGATGGAGGTTTTTTTTGCGCCTTGCTCAGGAGGGGTTTGTCATAGAGGTTGCTTGGATCCTATCTCATCAAAAAATGTGCGAATCAGCAGCGCTTCTCTCGCAGCCTTGCGACATGGACTTAACTCGGACTCCAAATTGGCGGGGCGGATTAAACTTAGCCGCTCGGCCAGGATCGAAATACGCGATAGCCTTTCAGCTTTTGTAAGGCATATCAGAGGGCAGGACCTCAACTCCCTGAAATTTATGGAGAAGACTGGTTATTATTGATAGGGAAAATTCTCCTGACGTGATTTACTTTGGGGATTTCTCCGCGCCTGCCCCGTCCAGAAGTTTTTCGATAATTGAAGACGGCTTTTGAGTCGGTCCAGACGCCGGTCTGGATTCCTGAATCTGTTTAGAGAGTTGGGTGTTTCTTCTCTTTCAAATCTCCTATTTGTTGAAAATAGTTTTCAGCCTGTGCTTTGAGTTCTTGATATTGTGTCTGGCATGACGCAAGATTTTTCTTCAAGTTCTCAAGTTCTGCGCCTAACCGGTTGGTTTCCTGTTTTTCCTGATCGAGGCTGGTCTTAGCCTGATTGCTTTGATTCTGACATTCTGTGAGTTTCATGTTGAGCTGAGACACCTGCGATTCAACCGAACTCTTTAGCTGCGTTGCGTCTGACCACGCTTTTTTTAGCGTGTTCAGGAGATCTTCCTTTTCTTTGAGTTGCGCTTCCATTTTGGGAATAGAGGCGGATCGTTCACTTAAAGTAGATTCAAGTTTGTCAATTGTCTGTTGAAGCTCGGATTCTTTTTGGTCCGCTTCATTCGTCGCCGTTTCCAATTGGGCTTTTAGTTGCAGGTTCTCCTTGGACGTGGCTTCCAAATTTTCAAGGCTACCTTTCAAGTCATCTTCTTTTTTGGCCAGCTCAGATGTTAGAGATTCTACGCGCCTTTCCGCCTGACCCGCTTTAAACTCCGCTATGGCTTTTGCGCCCATGAGCGCAATCCTGGCCTGCTCCGACATCCCTGAAGCGGAACTTCCCCTGGCGGATTCCGGTAAAACGCCCCTGGCTTCTTTCTCGGCAGCGTCCTGGAGTTCCTTCAATTTGTCGGAGAGGATTCTGTTAGAATCCTGAAGATCCCTATTTTCAGACTCGAGCGAAGATATTTTCGATTTGGCCTTTTTTAATTGGGTCTCTATATTGCCCGATTGCCCTGCCCCGCTGTTTAGACTCGAACCAGGAGTCTCTTCAGATCTCCCTCCGCAGGATTGAAGAGCCGTTGAGATCAATATGAGCAGGATTGGAAACAATCTTAATGCCTTCATTCGAGGGCTCTCCTTTCGGTCAAGACAATAATTTGGAAAACGACTACTCTGACTATTATAAGTAGACTAATTTTATTGATAAAATGAGATTATGTCAATTAAATTATAATAAATATAGCATGTTGATCTAAATATCTATAAAACTGTTTTATATATTTAGTTCATTATGCCTTGATTATGGCATCAAACACATTATTTCTTGGCCCTTACTTGCTTTGCGCAAGACGAGTGATCCAACATCATAAGGATGATCAACGCTCGTTCGCCTTACTTGAGCATCGTTGATTTAGGCTACTCGGCATTCATCTTGACAACATTCTTTTTTATCTGTTATTGATCAAGCATTAGCTATTCTTCTCTCCACTTCGGCGAGATCCGAGAAAACTCCATACACCCTGTTCAGGTGGGAAAACGTGTTAAAGACGATTCCCTTCCCTTATACCGGATACCGTCTTCCGATTTGTCTTTTCGAAATTCAACCGAATAGGTCGGTTCTGATAGCGTTGTTGTCCATCTTTAATGAATCCCAGAAGGGGGCTTTAGAATGTCATTGAATTTTGATTTACCCAAGGATGCCGAGCTAACCAGAAAAGTCGTGCGTGAATTTGCGGAGAAGGAGATCGCTCCTGTTGCCCAGGAACTGGACGACAAAGAGGAATTTTCTTACGACCTGACCCAAAAAATGGGGAAACTCGATTTTTTTGGCCCATTTGTCTCCGAAGAATACGGAGGGAGCGATGTTGGTTATCTCAATTACATCATTACTGTTGAAGAAATTGCGAGGATAGATGGGTCGCATGCGGCCACCATCGCTGCCGGGAATTCTTTGGGAATTGCGCCGATTTATTATTTTGGGACAGAAGACCAGAAAAGGAAATGGTTGCCTGATCTGTGTAAAGGAAAGATCCTGGCTTCTTTCGGGCTGACAGAACCAGACGCTGGCTCAGACGCTGGAGCCTCAAAGACCACTGCCGTGTTGGACGGCAATGAATGGGTCATAAACGGAAGCAAAATATTCATAACCAACTCAGCGACGGACATAAGCGCTGTTTGTGTGGTCCAGTGTATTACCGACAGCGCTGACGCTCGAAAGCCGGAAGTTAGCTGCATCTTGGTCGAAAACGGCGCAAGAGGCTTCACTGCGGAAAAAATGCACGGCAAGATGTGCTGGAGATCTTCGAATACCGGCTTACTGACTTTTCAGGATTGTCGGGTTCCCAAGGAAAACCTGCTTGGCGGTAGGGGCGAAGGATTCCATCAGATGTTGAAAACTCTGGATGGAGGACGGCTGTCGATAGGAGCCATGGGGCTGGGTGGCGCACAGGGGTCTTTTGAGCTTGCTTTGGATTATTCGAAAAAGCGACAACAGTTTGGCCGCCCTATCGGCTCATTCCAGGCAAATGCGTTCAAATTGGCGGATATGGCGACCGAGATAGAGATGGCAAGGCTGCTGCTTTACAAAGCCTGCTGGATGAAAGACAACGATAAACTCACCCCGAAGTATGGGGCAATGGCCAAACTAGTGTGCTCTGAGACATATTACAGGGCAGCGAATCATGCCGTTCAAATGCACGGCGGATATGGTCTGATGAAGGATTACGCGGTAGAGCGCCATTATCGCAATCAGAAGCTTCTGGACATAGGAGAGGGAACATCCGAGGTTCAACGCATCGTTATAGCTAGAAGCATTGGAGTCCCAGGCAGATCAATGTAACAAGGAGCGATCGTTCGCAGGTTTGTGACTTGCCAAGTTAAGTGAAAGGACGAGAGATGGACGAAGAGTTCAAAGAAACTTCATATCAATCTTTCCGTGACACGGTTGATGGATACGGAGAGGGCAAAGGAAGTGATTTGCTGACGGACCCAGCCGCAGTCGAAGCGGCGAAACAGGAATCATTAGTTGAAAAAGACATAGATCATGCCGCCAAGTTGCGTGCTGCCCGGGAATCGTTGGGTTTTTCAATCAAAGAACTGGCTACCAGAGTAGGTGTTTCTCCAGAAATTCTTGAAGAGGTCGAAGCCGGAAAAAGTATTCTGCCTCTTGGTCAGCTAATCAAACTTAGTAAAGCGCTCTCTCTGAAGATGTCGGACGTAATATCTGAGGGTGACAAGCCTTTCACCATAGTTCGAGCAGGAGAGCGAAAAAGCTTCAAACGTTTCGGAAAATCCAAGGAAGAACACCGTGGTTACGAGTACCAGTCTCTGGCGTCAGGGAAAAGGGATCGGCTCATGGAGCCTTTTATCGTCACACTTAGTCCGTCTGACGCAATCGAACCCTCGGCCCATGACGGACAGGAATTTATTTATGTTCTCGAAGGCGAAATGGATGTTCTCGTTGGACAAACAAAGGATATTCTAGGACCTGGAGACGCTATCTATTATGATTCGAGCGATATTCATCTGGTTAAAGCCCACGGGAACCAGCCGGCGAGAATTTTGGCGGTTATGATCAGCTAACAGCCTGATGCGCTTGAACGAATGTCTTTTTCGAAATTCTAATGTCACTGCGGGTTCATCGGTTACGCATGAATCCCTATGGTTATTTTCGCTCCCAAGAGGTTACTGTCGATGAACATCATTCAACCGGCGGAGACGCCAATTATGGGAGCGCCGGCTCCTGCAATCGCTTTTCTCATTCTATTTGTCGCAATTTCCTTTTTCTGCTACGTGATGTTCCGCCGTATTGGCTTGCTTCTTAAGGCAGCCCCTGATCCGAGATTCTCAGATATCCCAAAACGCTTCTGGCGGGCGATTCTGTATGGGTTTGGGCAGTGGAGGCAGCCTCGTTATCTAGGGGCCGGTATTCTTCACATACTGTTGTTTGCCGGATTCATGATTCTTTCTTTGCGGTCTCTAACTTTGATCGGAAGAGGCTTTTCGTCGACATTTCATCTCCCTCTGTTAACTGGGCATGTAGGCTTTGCATACGAATCGCTCAAGGATTACACAGTCCTTCTCGTTCTGGTGGTGTGCGTCATAGCTATGATTAGAAGAGCTGTGTTCCATCCTGCAAGATATGATCATCCAGGAGTCAAAGGGCACGAATCGGAAGCTTACCTGATTCTAGGCCTGGTTTCTGCGCTAATGATCACAGATATGATCCATGATGGCGCAGCGCTTACGGCTGCCGGAAAATTCGGCGAATATCACTGGTTTCCAGCGTCCTATCTGGCTTCTCTGTTCATTCCCGTAGGCGACCAGTCAGTTCTGAATGGTCTTTACGTAGGCAGTTATTGGGCGCACATTCTTTTCTTTTTCGGCCTGCTTAACTATCTTCCGATTTCCAAGCACTTTCATGTCCTTACAGCTATTCCCAACGTTTTTTTCTCAAATTTGAATCACGGAAAAATAAAACCGGTCAGATATGGAGTGGCCGATTGGATGGAACTCGACCACTGTGGAGCCGGGAATCTCAAAGACTTTACATGGAAACATATTCTGGATTTTTATTCATGCGCAGATTGCGGAAGATGTTCGGACAATTGCCCAGCCACCACGGTTGGAAGAGCTTTATCTCCTAAGATGATAAGTGTAAAAGCAAGGGATTACGCGTACGAGCGTTTCCCGATTTTTGACAAGGCCTCCAAAACAGTCGGGGATGAAAAAAGTCTGGTGGGAGATATTATTACTGAACAGGAAATCTGGGCTTGCACTACCTGTGGGGCATGTGAAGCTGAGTGCCCTATTTTTATTGAATACATAGACAAGATCGTTGATATGAGACGCCATCTTGTTGATCGAGGAGAAATTCCCCAAACCCTTCAAAAACCGCTGCAGCAGATTAAGAAAAAGGGTAACGCATATGGAGCCATGAAGTCCAAGCGAGCGGCTTGGACAAAGGACATGGGCGACCTCCAGATCAAAACTCTATCTGAAGGCGAATACACCGACCTACTTTTCTTCGTCGACAGTTGTGGATCGTTTGACCCAAGAATCCAGGAAATCACTAAATCCTTCGCTCGAATAATGTCTGGAAACGACTTGGACTACGCCATTCTGGGGCAGGATGAGAATGACTCCGGGAACGAAGTAAGACGATTGGGAGAAGAAGGGCTTTTCGAACAAGTTTCGAGTCGGAATATTGAAGCTTTTAAAGCAAGGGAGTTCAAAGAGATAGTCGCTTTTGACCCACATGCTTTTAACGCCATCAGAAATGATTATCCCGAACCTTTTCCTGTCATTCACTCCAGTCAGTTGATCTCTCGGCTTCTGGAAAAGCGTTCCATGTCTTTGAAAGGTGATTATGTGGCTGGGAGGATAGTTACTTACCACGACCCGTGCTACCTGGGCAGACACAACGCTATCTATGAAGAACCCAGAACAGTTTTAAAGGCCATTCCGGGGATACAATACGCTGAAATGGCTCGTTCCTTCTCTAGGAGCTTCTGTTGTAGTGGAGGAGGCCTGCTGCTCTGGTACGAAAACGAAGAAGAAAAAGAACGTATGGGTGAAAGGCGCGTCAAAATGGCCGCGGAAATAGGGGCTCAGGTTATCGTTACGGCCTGTCCGTTCTGTCTAATAAACCTGGAAGACGCCATCAAAACGACTGGAAATGAGGGCAAAATAGAAGTCATCGATCTGGTTGAGCTTGTTGACAGGTCTATGGTTTGAGAACCAATTTGAAATTCAACACTTCAATCGAATAGAAAGAATTTTCGGAGGACCCATGAACATCATTGTCTGCATTAAATGGATACCAGACACTTCTGAGGCTGATCTCACGCTGGCTTCAGGGGCCAAAGACATTAAGAAGGACGATCTCGATTATGACATGAATGAATGGGATCGTTTCGCCATTGAGGAGGCAGTGCGGATCAAGGAAAAATCGAGCGGAAATGTTACGGTTGTTAGCCTGGCTCCCGAAGAATCAGAGGAAATGCTTCGAGAATGTCTGGCTAGGGGAGCGGATGAAGCGTTCCAGATATGGTCTGATGAGATGGAGGGTGGAGATGGCTTCGCAACAGCCTCAGCGCTGGCTGCGTTTATTAAAACCCGTCCCTACGACTTGATCTTTACCGGTACACTAGCGGAAGATGACGGCGCAGCGCAACTTGGCGGTATGCTGTCGGCCATGCTCGATATACCTAGTTCCACTCTGGTTTCAAGAATAGAGATACAGGGCACTAAAGCATCGTTCGTTCGCGAGCTTGAAGGTGGAGTTTATGAATCCATGGAGATGGACCTTCCTTGCCTCATTTCGGTGGCTACAGGATTAAACGAGCCCCGCTTTGTTTCAATAAGGGCTGTCAGGAAAGTAGCCTCTATAGAAATACCAAATGTGGGTATACAGGATATTGGTCTCGCCCCGGAAAAAGTTGGCGCTTCCGGCTCTCGTGTGGAGATTGAGCAAATCGCTCTGCCGCCTGAAGGCGAAGGGGCTGAAATCATCAAGGGCAAACCAGGAGAAGCCGCTGCCCGTTTGGCCGAAATTCTCAAAGAAAAGGGGATGATAGGATGACAAAAAACATATATGTGCTGGCCGAACATAGAAAAGGGGCTCTAAGAGATACTACTTGGGAGGCAATCGCAGCGGGTCGAAAGTTGTCTTCGGACCTTGGGGCCGACCTTGTATGCGTTCTTCTTGCGAACAACTCGGCGCAAATGGCCGAACAATTAGCTGCAGAAACGCCAAGAGTGCTAGTAGTCGACAATCCTGTGTTTCAAACCATGAATTCAGAGGCCGTTATTAAGACCCTGCAAGAGATATTGAAACCGACTGGTTCCTATCTGTTGCTCATGGGGGCGTCAAACGCCATACTGGATCTCGCTCCCGGCGTATCAGTGGCCCTCGACGCGGCTCTGGCGACCGACTGTTTTTCCGTGGAAGTAAAGGATGGCGCTCTCTTGGCTTCTCGGCAAATGTACAGTTACAAGATTAACGCCAACGTATCATTCAAGAATTCAGATCGCGTTGTGCTAACTCTACGGACTGGAGCTTTTCCGTTCGCTCCGTCCGGAGACGCCAAAGGGACCATCGAGAACATGGCCTGCCCGATTGACCCCGCTTCCCTTAGAAAACGGTTTGTTCAATACGTCGAGGCGGAGAAAGGCGATGTCGACATTGCTTCCGCCGATATAATTGTATCCATTGGCCGTGGAATAGGTGATGAACCGGATCTCGACATATTCCAGTCTCTGTCTGACACAATCGGCGGAGTCCTTGCCTGCTCCCGACCGATTGTGGACAAGAACCTCCTCCCCAAATACCATCAGGTAGGCACCTCAGGTATAGAGGTCAAACCCAAGGTTTATTTGGCTCTCGGAATTAGTGGCGCATTTCAGCACTTGGGAGGCATCAAGGGTTCCCCTCTTCTGATTGCAGTCAACAAAGACCCGCGAGCGCCAATATTCAGAGTTGCAAATTATGGAATTGTGGGAGACTTGAATGAAGTGGTTCCTGCTTTAGAAGAAAAAATCAAAGAACTAAAAGGATAGCGCTCTCTCAGATTTCCGCCGTGGCAATCATTAACCGGCTCACACCTTATACTTGCGTTCAAGAATCGAGTCTAGGGCCTATTTAATCGTTAAGTCGGCCCGGACTCGCCTATTTTTTCGACTTTAATTTGGGATAGTATGATTTGATGGATGAAATCTTCGAAAAGGTCTCTGAAACCAGGGATTTCCTGCTTTGTCGATTCGGAAACAGAGCGCCTGACGCAGCTATGATTCTTGGAACCGGTCTAGGGGGGCTAGCTGATAACATAGATCGGGTATTGGACATCTCCTACGAGGAGATTCCTCATTTTTGCTTATCCACCGTGGATAGTCACAGAGGAAGACTAGTCTTGGGCGTTATGGGCGGAAAACCGATCGTAGTCATGCAGGGGCGTCTCCATTATTATGAGGGCTATGACCTTGACCAAATTACGTTTCCGGTTCGTGTTTTCAGATCTTTGGGAGCCAAACTTCTCGTCTTAAATAGTGCCGCTGGCGGCTTGGATCTGTCTCTCGATCCAGGATCCGTAATGATCGTTACGGATCACATTAATTTCATGGGTGTCAATCCCTTGCGAGGCTTGACTGATCATCGTTTGGGGGATCGTTTCCCTGACATGAGCCATGTCTACGATTCTGTCGCCATTGATCTTGCCTCTGAGGCCGCAATTCAAAAAGGCTGTTCGTTCGGGAAAGGCGTCTATGCGGCCGTTGCAGGCCCCAGCCTGGAAACACCGGCGGAAACCAAAATGCTTCGACTACTCGGGGCCGACGCGGTAGGAATGAGTTCGGTTCCTGAGATCATAACGGCTGTACAGGTCGGCTTTAGGATTCTTTTTCTTGCAGCCATCACTAACGTCAACAACCCTGAAAACATTTCTCCACTTTCGGTTTCACAGGTTATAGAGAACGCGTCTCTTACCCAACCTTTACTATTTGATGTTTTAGAGCAGACGTTGCGACAAATTGAGCTATGACCTTGGGGGGTGAGATCTTGAGCAACCAGTCTGACAGCGCATGTATTGTCCTCGAAAATGGGCTGATCTTAACGGACGCGTCACAATCGAATCCGGAGCCTCATCTTAGGACTGTAATTTCCGGTGACAGGATTGTAGCCGTAAACTCTTCGGCCCCTACTCCACCGGAGGCCATGGAAATTATTGACTGTTCGAATTGCATTATCATTCCAGGACTTGTCAATTGTCACGTTCATTCACCCATGAGTCTTTTCCGCGGGCTGGCGGATGACCTGCCTCTCCAGACATGGCTTGAACGGTTTATTTTCCCAAGCGAAGCTTTGCATGTGACCCCGGAGATGGTTAGACTTGGGGCCACCCTGTCTGCGGTCGAAATGGCGTTGTCCGGGATCACGACATACGCAGACGCCTACTTTTTCATGGAACAGGCAGCTCTCGCTGCAATGGACATAGGGCTGCGCGCAATAATAGCCCAAGGCGTACTCGATGTTCCAACCCCGGACGCGAAACGTGCTGGCTGTTGGCGAAATCGAGTCTCCGAATTCTTCGAAAATGTTCCTTCACATTCAACTATAACTCCTTCTATATTTTGTCATTCTCCATATTTGTGCGGCTCCGATACATTTAAAGAGGCATGGGAACTTTCAAAATCGGCGGGAGCAAAATTGTTCTCCCATGTATCTGAAACTACTAATGAAATTGAACAGGTGACTCTGCGTCATGGAGTTTCCCCTGTTCAACTGCTTGATTCGATTAATGTCTTGGATCGGGATTTTGTGGCCATACATTGTGTGCATCTCACACCTAAAGATCTTCAAATTATCGGCGAGAGAAACATCAACATTGTTCATTGCCCCGAATCCAACATGAAGCTCGCTTCAGGGTCGGCTCCAGTCGCAAACTTTTTGGAACTACAAATCGGTCTTGGTATAGGGACGGACAGCCCAGCCAGTAACAACAACCTGGATTTGTTTGAAGAAATGAGATCAGCCGCTTTAATGGCCAAATTGACTTCCAATAACCCCGAAGCCGTGAGCGCGCGAGATGCGCTTTCCATGGCCACTATTGGTGGGGCTCGATGCCTTGGTCTTGACAAGGATATTGGGACACTTGACATTGGGAAGCAGGCGGACATTGTTGTGGTGGATCTGGATAAGCCTCATCTCTTTCCCTTGTACGATCCGATCTCCCAACTCGTCTATTGCGCTAACGCCGGGGATGTGAGAGATGTCATTGTGGCTGGACGTTTAATAGTGCGAAACCGCCGGCTTTCTTTCACTGGTTACGATGATGTGCGGGAAAGATGCCTGGAGTTGGCTCGAAAAATTGCTGAGAGCGCCAAGAAGAGCCTGTTTCTGGCGTAAAAAGGAAATCATGTCAGGAAAAATCACATATAAGGACGCAGGGGTTGATATAGAAATCGCCGACAGGGCTCTGGAATCCGTAGCGGCACAAATCCGCTCCACTGTTGTACCCGGTGTGATCGGAAAAATTGGGGGATTTGCAGCCACTTTTCGTCCTGACTGGAAGAATTATGTCGATCCGGTCTTGGTCTCTGCCACGGATGGAGTAGGCACAAAGCTAAAAATAGCTTTTATGGCAAATGCCCACGATACCGTGGGAATCGATCTAGTCGCCATGAATGTAAACGATCTACTGGTCACGGGAGCGCGTCCTCTTTTCTTTCTGGATTATTTTGCCACCGGGAAAATACTCCCGGGAACATTCGAAAAAGTTGTCTCCGGAATTGCCACGGGATGCAAACTTTCCGGTTGCGCTCTCATAGGGGGAGAAACCGCCGAGATGCCTGATTTTTACGCAGAAGGAGAGTACGACCTTGCAGGATTTTGTGTAGGAATACTTGACCAAACAAAGGCCATAGACGGCTCCAAAATAAAAGCTGGGGATGTCGCTATCGGACTTCTCTCGTCCGGGTTACACAGTAACGGGTTCAGTCTAGTGCGCAAGGCATTGCTGGAAAGAGAAAAATATTCTTTGGATACGGAATTGCCCGAGCTTGGCCGGCCTCTTGGAGAAGAGCTGTTAACACCCACATCAATTTATGTTAAGCCAGTGCTCTCCGTTTTGGATCAAATTGATATTCACGGCATGGTCCATATCACGGGCGGCGGTTTTTACGGTAACATTCCCAGGGTACTACCCGTAGAAATCCAAATCCACATTGATCGTTCGTCATGGAAAACTCCTCCGATATTCAATGTCTTGAGTGAGTCCACCCAACTTGATGATAGTGAGATGTTCAAAACATTTAACATGGGAATCGGAATGGTAATAATCGTGGACAATGTCGACGTTGACCGAACCATTGAACTTTTTAGAGAAAATCAACAACCAGCGCGAGTTATCGGTCGGACCTCGGCAAGAGGCTCGGACGCTGACCCTCAAGTTGTGATAGCGTAAACTGGCTCCATCCTAAAGCCTGACCCAAGACACAATGGATAGGAACACTTTTGAAGATTTCCTCAACTCCGAAGCCAATCTGTTACACGACCTTATAAATCGAGTCCACCATAGCTATTCGGGGCAAATAGAATCGGTCCTGATGGGAACCCCCAATCCCCGGCTGGCGATTATTCGTCTTGAGGACTTGCTGCGGCTTGATTCTGAAAACCAGATTCCCATGCTATTAGACGAACCAGAAGCATGGAAATGTTTTGTCACAACTATTGGTTGTTCAGGCCACCTGTTTTCGACCTTAAGACGAAGCGCAGATCTGATTTCATCCGTATTCCTCAAAAAGGGTTTCCGTGAGCGCAAGACGGCCACTCAAAAACGGAACGAGTTGGTTGATCGCCTCGGTCGATTTAGCAACCCAACTCCAGAAGATGTGAATCGAGAGGTAAGACGATACAAGGAGGAGGATTTTCTCAGGATCGGGTGTAGAGATCTTTCAGGGATGGCGGATGTCGTCGAAGTCATGGCCGAACTTTCGGACCTTGCTTCGACAGCGCTGAGAGTTACTCTAGATTACCACTTCGGCCGTTTGGCCCTAAAACATGGAAAGATTCCAGGCTTAAGCCCAAATTCAACGGGATTCGTCATTTTCAGCATGGGCAAACTTTCCGGTAGAGAACTTAATTTTTCGTCTGACATCGATCTAATTTATCTAAGAGGCCCCGAAGAAGGCTGGACTTCGGGCCCCGAAAAGATTTCAGCATCCAGATTCTATGAAAAACTAGCCCGGTCTATCAGCCGTTCTATGTCAGATATCTCTGAAGACGGTTTCGTGTTTCGGGTAGATCTCAGATTGAGGCCGGAAGGCGACCAAGGCGAACTGGTTCCATCACTCAATAATGCCAAAGAATATTATCTTTGCTGGGGAAGAACATGGGAACGAGCGGCTCTCATGAAGGCTGTTCCAATCGCAGGAGATGACGGCCTGGGAGAGGACTTCCTACGGGAAATCGATCCCTTTATTTATCGCAAGAATCTTGATTACTCCACGCTGGACGACATGCGTCTCATGAAGAGACAAATTGAGATCCATTTGAAGAAAAAGCAAGGTTTGAACATTAAACTGGGTCAAGGTGGGATACGAGAAATAGAATTTTTCGTTCAGACACTGCAATTGATCAATGCAGGGAAAAATCCCAAGCTAAGGACTCCTTCCACTCTCAAGGCTCTGGAACTTCTGAGCGAAGGTAGCCTGTTACCTCACTCTACAGCTAATGATTTGAGAGACGCCTACCTTTATTTCAGAAGAGTTGAGCATCGAATTCAAATTGATCATCAATTGCAAAGACACGATATTCCAAAGACACCTCAAGAACAGGAAGAGCTTGCCTACCGTATGGGCTATGATGGGCCTGAAGCCCTGGATCACTTCCTGGACGAACTGGAGAAACGACGGAAACTGGTTGAGGAATTATTTACTTCTCTTTTACACCATCCATCTGAAGACAACTTCGATAGAGTATCGTCAACAACCAGTCACATTATTGAATCGATCGACAATCACGATGAAATCATCTCGACTCTTATAGACTTGGGATTTCGCAACCCTTCTTCGACCTACCCTATTTTGAAACACATGATAAATCCTTCTTCAAGAGGTGTGGTCTCCGAAAAAACTTTGAACTTGTTGGAGCGTTTGGCGCCTCTGCTCCTCGACTCCGCTCTCATCGCTCCCGAACCTGAAAAGACTGTAGCTGCTCTAGATTCATACATCGCCTGTCTCATGGGCGCTCCTAACTACTACTCGACATTCCTGGAAAATCCAGCGACGATCCGCTTCCTTGTAAGAATTCTTGGGGAAAGTCGTTTTTTCACAGAACTCTTGATCAGGCATCCGGAATCAATCGACTCCTTAATTGGTCGTGGATCTGAACTGTCCTTCAAAACTCCAGAAATTCTTAAAAAGGAAATTCTGGAAAGGCTGGATTACACGGAAAGTCTCGAAGATAAGCTGAATGTCCTCCGACGATTCAAAAATGAAGAAACCCTGCTGATAGGTGTTCGTCAACTCAATGCCGAGATCGAATCATCGCTTGCGCGTAGACTAATCACAGACCTTGCCGATGTCTGTCTGGCTGCGTCTGTAGAGATCGCCACGCATGAGATGGAGCGCAAATTTGGATCGGAGGGCTTGTGCGATCCATTACCCTTCGTGATCTTGGGGATGGGAAAACTCGGAGGAATGGAAATGACATACATGTCGGATCTTGATGTCATTTTCATTTATGATTCTCCTAGTGAAAATATCGGAAGACTGTCTTCTAGAGAGTGGTTTTCTCGTCTGGCGAACCGAATAATTTCAATACTGAGCGTTCCTACTGCCGAAGGATCCGTTTACTCCATCGACACTCGCCTACGCCCTTCAGGGAACAAAGGCGCCCTGGTCTCTACACTAGGATCCTTTGAAGAGTATCACAGCGAAACCTCGGCTCTCTGGGAGAAGCAAGCTTTGATTCGATCCAAAGTGGTTACCGGTCCTTCAAGATTGGCCGAAAGAGTTCGGTCAATAGCTCGGGATTGTATCATCAGGACCAAACTCAGCGAAACGGACATTGCAGAGATCTCAAGAATTCGCCAAAGAATGGAAAAAGAGATCGCCCTTGAAGATTCTGCGAACGTAGATTTGAAAACAGGTCAAGGAGGGCTGGTGGATGTCGAGTTTTATACACAGGCTCAAATCCTTTCAAATGCGGCCCGACATCCCGAAATCATACGATCCAACACTCTGGAGGCGCTGTCCGGTTTAAGGGAATACGAACTGATTGATCAGGAAACCTATTTGTCGTTAGATTCAGGTTACAGGTTCCTGACCAATCTCGAAGACAGGCTACGAATAATGGAAAACCGAAGTATAGACAGAATGCCTCTCTCAGGATCGAAATTAGAGGGCCTGGCTAAACGCCTGGGATATGGAACTGATGGAGAAGCCCTAATTGACGATTATCTTCGAATTCGGAACAAGATAAGGGCCATATATAGTTCATTTTTTTCTCCCAACAGTTAGAGTCGTGTTGGTCGGATGAGCGATGTCTCAGGAAACCCATCGAATTTAAGAACCAAGGTTACAAAGATGAATAATCGCGAGACTGAAATCCAAGTTACCGATCCTTATGAAAGACTTGCCAGGCACATTCGAAATTGGCTGTTTGGTCTTCCGGACGCCGGAATTCTCCGTAAGTTACTGGAAACCAGGTTCGCCCCTGAAGAAGCGGAGTTTCTTTCAAGGTTTCCTCACAGACCGACCACTCTGGATCGGCTTTGTGAGTATCTTCAAATGACTGCGGATGAACTGTTGGTAAAGATGGCGCCTGTGATCCAAAAGGGGTTTGTTTGTGAGTTTGAAAGCTCAAAATCAGTTCGCTACGCCTTCACGGACCCAATATTTTTCTATTACCGGATGCCCGGTTGGAAGGGTGAATCGGACGAATGGAATCGCGAAATCTCACCACTCCTGAACCAGGTACTACACAAATCATCTCGGAGCCAATTTCCTTGGTTCACCAACCAAAGGACTCCGAGCAATCCCAGTGGCTCAAACCATTAAGGACCCCCGACAAATTTTGCCTTATGAAGATATTCTCTCGTTTGTGGATCAAGAAGATTATCATTGCGTAACCACGTGCGCCTGCAAACATCGGCACAACCTCGACCCGAATCGGCCTGATTGCAAACATGAGACTGAAAACTGCCTCCACTTTGGTAAACTTGGCCGCTACATTGTTAAACACAATATGGGCCGTGAGATCACTCGTGAGGAAACATTTGAGATTCTAAATTCCTCGGCGGACGCTGGGCTTGTTCACGGGATCACCAATTCCAAACGAGGCATGGATACGATCTGTAATTGCTGTTCCTGCTGTTGCCTTTTTCTGGAATCAGTTAAATCGCTCCAGCCAATATCAATAGGCCACCAGCGTTCGAATTACATCCTGAGCATGAATAACGCAACGTGCAAGAAATGTGGTCTGTGCGTTCAGCGGTGCCCTATGAATGCTTTGGAACTCGTTCCTTCGAAAGGAATGACAGAAGCGGAAGACAAGACTAAGGCGCTGAAAACAAGAGAGAACATGACCATCGTTTACGATCAGGCGAAATGTATAGGTTGCGGAGTATGCGCTTACAAGTGTCCAACCCAGAGTTTGAATCTGGTCCGAAAAGACCACGAAGAAGATATTCCCGAAAACATGTCGGAAGCGGGGAATCGTATGCTCACTGAAATGGGGCTGAACCCCAAGACATTGTTTTGATGTAAATATCGAAATGTTACGCGCCTTGATCACATAGCGCTGAAAAATCTATTCCGAACCCCCCGGATCAACTGCCTACGTAATTGTCCAAAAGATGGCGACTGCCGCTCCGGGCTACATTTTATTGATCGCTAGCCTTCGCCCCCACAACGCCGGCCCGACACTTTATGATGCCCATTCCTTTCCAGGTCATCACGACTTGCCGATGCTGGTTCATTACTTCCACGTACGAGCGAATTGTCCCTTGATCCGGTTTCGAATGAGAGAGCTTAGCCTCTATAACAGTGGCTCGGACCGAAAGAGTGTCACCGGGACGAACAGGCTTGCGCCAACGCAGTTCGTCTGCGCCGGGCGAGCCCAAACTCGCTACCTTTGAGATATAATTGTCAACGAGAATCCGCATCGACACGCTTGCAGTGTGCCAACCGCTGGCGATCAGGCCGCCGAAGAACGACTGTTTCGCCGCTTCCGGGTCCGTGTGAAATGGTTGTGGATCGAAACGCCGCGCGAATTCGATAATTTCAGGCTCCGTAATGGTGACAGAACCGAACTCGTGAACGGTTCCCGGCCTATAATCCTCAAAATAGCGATCTTCTGCCTTGGTTCCAAATGTCATAACGCAGCAGAACTCCCTCATTCGTCCAACGCCTGTGGTCGGCGTCGGAGACTGTGATGTAAGCCCCCGAGGCTAGTATTCCTCCAAACCTTTTGCAAGGTAAAATTTTTGATAGGGCAATTCGAATCGATCTCACGTCCGATCTGAATTGCCTGCTCCGACAGTAGTCCAGTATTTTATCCGAAGATTCCAGCGCCTTTTAACGCCTTGGCGGTTCGGGCAATATGTTTCCCATGATGATGGGACGAGATGACTTGGTCATCAGAGAGACCCTTAGGGCTTAAATCGTCCCCATGCGCTCTGCCGTAAGGCCCCCACTGCAATCCAGCCGAGTGATAACCAGGCGTGCTCTTGGGTAGCGGGACCATTATCATCCCTAGTTCGGCAATGTTGTTCAGGAGCGCTAGCATCGTTAATTCGCAGCCGCCACCGCCGCCCCCATAACCAGCCCCGGACGCGAATACGGCGCCCACCTTCCCCAAGGTCTTGTCCTTCATCCAAGCTCCGCTACATACGGAGTCAATAAATTTCTTCACCCGCCAGTCAATACTGCCCATATGAACCGGACTGCCAAGTACAAGGGCGTCGCATGACAAGAGATCTTCCATTTTTGCTTCTTCGGCTTTTTTTATTACGGCCTCACAATCAGATACGGTTTTTACACCGTCAGCGACAGCGTTGGCCATCTTTTCAACGCTTCCGTGATCGCTAGCGTAAACTATCAGAACTTTTACCATATCCATCTCCTTCCTCATCCGATGAAATTGCTTTCGTTTTTTCTCGACACAATTATAATAAGTGTCTATCTTTCAGGATAAAATGTTTCCGCATAACATTAAGACAGGAAACATTCATTCAAAAACGCTCTTTTGATGTAGGCCCTTACTTGTACAATTCCGATTTTAAATCAACAGGATATACTTCCAGAACATTTCAGGTAATTTGAATAAGGAGAATTGCGATGTTGGTTTTTGGAACTCCGGATGACGTTTTCGCTATGGCGATTCGTATAAAAGAAAATGGAAAAGCCTTTTACCATAGCGCCACCACAAAGATTAGCGAAGATCCCGTCCTGAAGAAGCTTTTCGAGGATCTCGCCAATCTAGAAGAGTCTCAGGCTGAGTGCTTTAAGTCCCTAAGAAGCGACATTCCCAGTTACTTTCCGGAGGAAGAAGTTTGGGACCCTGAGGGTCTGGCAAAGAGTTACCTCGAGGCTGCGGCTGATACCGAGGTTTTTACCCCGGACGTTGCGGCGAATCGGCTCAAGAATGTAAAAACTCCGGTGGAAGCCCTTGAGATTGCGATTCAATTTGAAAAAGACTCAGTACACTTCCTGCTGGGTATGAAGGACATGAATTCAGATCCTAGCTACACGAGCGAACTTGACAAACTGATATGTCAAGAAATGGACCATGTTCGAATGCTGTCTGAGGCAAAAAAAACATGCCGGCCGACTGACTGTGAGATTGGTGTTTGATTTTAAGGTGTTACTTCTGCTCACTATTAGAAAAAGAGTGACTCCATCCGTTTTAGGGATGACTGGGGAGGCGCAATAATGACTGACGGATCCTTTATTAAAAACGTAACTTTCTCTGAGCCGCAGATTCTTGTGGACCTGGTGGATTATCAGGAAGGTCGAGTGGTTAGCCGAACTTTCGCCCAAAATGCGGTAATGAGTTTAACGCTATTTGCTTTTGACAAAGGTGAAGGGTTAAGCTCTCACACTGCTGCTGGTGACGCTTTTGTGCAGATTCTCGATGGAGAAGCCCAAATCACGATAGGTTCTCAGGAGTTAAAGGTAACGGCTGGGCAAATAGTTGTAATGCCTGCCAATACACCTCATGCTCTCCATGCGGCAAAGCGTTTCAAAATGTTGCTGGTGGTCGTGAAAGGAAATTAACTCAAGGTCCCTTGGATGAGATTGGGGAGACCTCTACTCCGTGGGTTAAACTCACACGACCAAACCTAGGTCGTTATTGATCCTCCTCAGGTAAAACCAGCCCCTGCTGCGCATGCGTAACAGTGATCACCGGTTGGTATGGAAATCCCAATCTCCTCTCCTGAAATCATTTCAGAAATGTGCCTCTTTTTTCCTGAAAAATACATCTGCTTCGCCAGGTTAAAATCACAGTCAAAAAGGTAGCCATCCCAGGATACAGAGACCAAGTTCCGACACATCAGGCCATCTATAGCGCATGGATTGAAACTCGACTCCAGTTTCTTCATGTAACTTTCGAAATTTCCGGATTGTATCAACCAGTCCTGGAAGCGACCAAGCGGAACGTTGGCAAAAGTGTAGAGGTTGTTGAATTCTACTCTCCATTTTCGTTTTAGATCTTTTCTGAATTTTTCTTCGGCCTGCCCCTGTGGAGCCGGAAGAAAGGCTCCCGTAGGATTTGAAACCAGGTTGAGCTCCAGTCCGGTCCCAGGAATGCCATAGTCATATTCATTGAGTTGTCTCATCATGCCGATGCACGTTTGAAATGTTCCAATCCCTCGCTGGGCATTGGTCTGAGATTCGGAAACCGACGGAAGCGAGGCCACGATGACTACCTTATGGGTCTTGCACAATGTTAACAGGTCGTGGTGATTTCTTTGAGCTAGTGAAGTCAGATTTGATCTGAGAATGATTTTTGGAACCAACCTGGAAAATGCGTCTATCAAGTATTCCAGGTGCGGGTTCATGTCCGGTGATCCACCTGTTATGTCAGCCACCTGAAATTGAGACTTACCGGCGAACTGCTCAATGTCGATAATGGTCTTCTTCGACATCATTTCTATTCGATGGGGCCCGGCCTGCAGGTGACAATGTAGACAAGTCTGATTACACATCAATCCGGTGTTTATTTGCAGGACATCCGCCCGGCGTTTTCGAAGTTCCAGTCCATTAGCGCTAAGAGTCTTGGAAAACGGTCTTATTATGGCCCGCGAAGACTGTTCAGCCGCGCCCGGAAAAGGTTTGGAGATGGTGTTGCTATCCATGAAAGCAGTCCGTGCTTACATAGAAAGTTTCTTGGCCAGTTTTTTCATTTGAGTTCCATGGACCAATGACGCCCCTCCCCTGATCGCTGTTGCGACGTGAATCGCTTCCGTCATCTCCCCCAGACTTGATCCCTTTTCCAGGCATCCCTGCGTATAAGCGTCTATGCAGTAAGGACACTGGACAGCGTGAGCAACGGCAAGCGCAATCAGGGCTTTCTCTCTTTCGGTAAGCTCACCTTCACTAAAAACGGCGTTGTAGTAATCAAAGAACTTCTTTGCGAGTTCAGGCGCTTCTTCCCCTATTTCCGAAAATTTGGGAAGATCCGAGGAATCATAGTAGTCACTCATCATTATTCTCCGTGAGAAATTTCCGCTGCTAGCGTATATCGGTAAATATTAAGCGCTTTAATCATTTTCAGCTACCTGTCGACTGGTCAAGATCAATCTCGGAAAGTGCCCTTCCCTACCCAGAGATCAGGCGCTTTACGCCTCTATCATACAATAAACTTTTATCGAATAATTATTATCGGAATATTCAGAGTATGTCTAACTGGTGAAACTGTGCTGCCGAAAACCAAATCGCTGATCCCCCTGTGACCGTGACCTCCCATTACCAGAGCGTCAACTTTCTCATCTAGACACAATCTTATCAACTCGGACGGCACATCTCCGTATCCGAGAAAAGTCTCCACATCTACACCCCTGTGTCCAAGAGCTACAGCCAATTGGTTCAAATAAGCTTCATCTTCACGAGCTTCAGTGTCATACGTGTCGGGTCCATAGAGTACCTCCGCCCGCCCCTTCAACAATGTGAAACAGGCACAACGTGGATTGGTGCTGTCTGGCCAGGGGCAGAGCATGACTCAATACTTTTCTGTCTGCATCGGAAAAGGCCAGCGCCACGCCTATTTTTTCATAGTGTGGAGCGTCAAGATCGAGCTTGTCCTCATCCGCCCGAACAAAATGGCTGAGCTTTCTCCAAGCCGGAATAGTCTCTTTCGGAGGCAAGTGGATGAATGGCTTAAGCGTTATATACAAAAGTAATATTAACAGGGATGCGCACAGCGGAAACACAATGATGTAAATGAATATAGGCTCACTGATAGAAGAGATCCATTCGTTGATCTGATCGGTAATCAGCTTTACGTTGAACACGACAACTATTGAGGCTACGACCCACGCTATGGCTTTGACGCCGATGCCATTGGCGAACTCGCCCATGGTAGCCCCATCACTAGTGAAATGAATCAGGGGGATAACTGCAAACGGAAGCTGCAGGCTCAACACTACCTGGCTTAGAATCAAAAGACTGTATGTAGACTGTTCTCCAACCATTGAAATGGCGATAGCCGCTGGGCCAATCGCCAGCATTCTCGTCAGGAACCTGCGTAGGACTGGTCGGATCTTGAATCGTAAGAAACCTTCCATCACGATTTGTCCAGCCAGAGTTCCCGTCAGAGTAGAGGCCTGTCCGGAACAGACAAGCGCAATGGCAAAGGCCGTGCCCGCCAGCGTTGTGCCCAGTATGGGCGTTAACATGTTGTGAGCTTGCTGTAACTCTGTCACCACTATTCCGTTATTGAAAAATGTCGCCGCTGAGACGATCAGAATCGCGGCGTTGACCAAGAAAGCGCAATTAAGAGCCAGCACCGAATCAAAAAAGTTGAATTTACAGGCTTGGCGCTTGCCTTCAACCGATGAATCATACGCTCTGCTCTGAACGAGCGCCGAGTGAAGATAGAGATTATGCGGCATCACTGTCGCGCCTATGATACCAATAGCCACGTAGAGCGCTCCGTCGGGCAGGCTGGGAGCAAATCCTCTTGCCACATCTGACCAATCAGGCGCCGACTTCACGACCTCAAAAAGAAAACAGGCTCCTATGGTTGTTATTAAGACCATGATTACAGCTTCGAATTTTCGGACACCCAGGTTTTGAATGGCCAAAAACAAAAGAGTATCCAGGGCCGCGATCACCACCCCCCACATTAATGGTATCCTGAAAAGCAGATTGAGTCCTATCACCGTACCCAAAACTTCGGCCAGATCACAAGCGACAATTGCAATTTCGGCAAGAACCCAGAGCATGTAGGTCACAAATCGCGGATAATTGTCCCTGCACGCCTGAGCCAGATCACGACCCGTCGCTATCCCAAGTCTGGCCGACAGCGTTTGCAGAACTACTGCCATCACATTCGACATCAGTAATACCCAGATGAGCTTGTAACCGAATCTGGACCCCCCTTCCAGATCGGTAGCCCAGTTTCCCGGATCCATGTACCCGACGCTAATTAGGTATGCCGGGCCAAAGAAGGCGAACATCCTCTTCATCAGCGTTGCCCGGTTTGGGATACTCACTGTGCGATAAACTTCGGACAATGATTTGGCCGTCTTTGTCATTTTTCAGCGCGATCCGACTAAATAGAATAGCTTTGATTTCCGACTCACAACATTATCGCGCTTCTCTGAAAATTTCAAAGAGTGTATAAGTCTATGAAGGATTTTGTTCTTCAACCTAAAATTAGGCCTTACGGAAAGGAACTGGATAATGGCGATAATCACTATCTCAAGAGGGTCGTACAGCAAAGGAAAAGAAGTTGCGGAAAAGGTCGCTGAAAGATTGGGATACCGATGCATGGCGAGAGAAGTTCTCCTAGATGCTTCGGAGCACTTCAATATACCTGAAATAAAGCTCGTTCGTGCGCTTCATGACGCCCCTTCAGTGCTGGAGAGATTCACCTATGGAAAAGAAAGATATCTGACATTCCTGGAATCATCTTTTCTGGAGCAGGTGCAAAAAGATGATGTAGTTTATCACGGACTCGCTGGTCACTATTTTCTCAAGGGCATTAAGCACGTAATGAAGATTAGGATTCTCTCGGACATTGAAAACAGAGTTCGTCTGGAAATGGAGAGGGAAAACATTTCTGCCGAAGAAGCCCTTTATGTATTGAAAAAAGACGATCATGAGCGAAGGCAATGGGGCATGAGGTTGTTCGGGGTGGACACATGGGATCCGAGCCTTTACGATCTTGTCATCCACATCCACAAAATAACGGTCGAAAACGCCGTAGACATAATCTGTTATACAGCGGGTCTGGATCAGTTCAAGACCACCCCGGAGTCACAGAAAGATCTCGACAATTTGGTTTTGGCGGCCCGTGTGAAGTCTGCATTGGTGAATACTTGCCCCTCGGTAAGGGTCTCAGCCAAGAATGGCGTAGTCTTTGTAGATACACAGGTAGGACCATCGGTGGCTAAACCACTGGCGGAAGAACTGAAATCCCAGGCCCAAGGTATCGCTGATGTGAAGGAGGTCAGAATAAATGTAAGTCCCACCGCTTCATTTTTCAGTGATTAGGCAAGACTACATATCAAATGTTTCATCGCATAAGTCTACAAACGCGCATATTGCTCATCCTGGGCGCTTTGATGTTCATAACGGCCGCTGGGGCTATCATTTCGATCTCCCACACATACGTAATGGACAGGTATATCAACAAGTTCCTGGAAACAGACATCCAGGCGATTCACGCTTCGCAGGAACTGGAAAACGCCTTGGTTATGCAAAAAGGCTATGTGACTTATTATTTTCAGGATAGAGATCCCCTGTGGCTCGAAGAACTCGAAAAACACGACACATCTTTCGAAACATGGCTAAAGAGAGCCAGACAACTCGCTGAGACTGAAAAAGAACGAAAAATACTCAATCAGATTGATTCCCATTACGTTCGCTACAGTCTGGCTAGAGACGCTGTCGTCAATTTCTACAAACAGGGCGACACCGAACAGGGCTATAATCTCCACAAGAGTATCAGGGGGCAGTTTTTTGAAATAATAGATCTTTGCAGGAAATTTAAAACCGCTTATGTGGACCGGATCAGCGAGGCGCAGGAGGCGATAAAAGAAAGAGCCGCTCTTCTTAATGCCGCGGCGATCGGCGGATTGATAACGGTCATGATGTTGGGGTTTGTCCTGGCGTATATCCTGCTCAACCAGATTCTTGGCCCGATAAGACGTCTGGCGACTGATGTTGATGAAAAAAAACTCCCCGGAATAGAAGGTAACGAAGTTAAGGCATTAAGCAGGCGATTTCAAAATCTTATTCACGATGTAGATCAAACGAGAACAAAACTTGAGTTGAGTCAAGAGCATTTGCAGCAGGCTGAAAAATGGGCCCTAGTCGGAAAATTGGCAGCGGGAGTCGCTCACAGCGTGAGAAATCCGTTGACCTCGGTCAAGATGCGTCTTTTTTCGATGGAACGCACGTTGTCTCTAACGGACAGTGAAAAAGAGGACCTTGAAGTGATTTCTGAGGAAATAAAGCATATTGACACCATTGTAGGAAATTTTCTGGAGTTTTCCAGACCGCCAAAACTGAAAACTCAGAGAATCAGTCCGTCCGATGCTGTAGACATGTCACTGCAGTTGTTGAAACATAGACTGGAGTCCTACGACGTCAAGGTTAAGTTGGTAAGAGACAAGCTTCTCCCGGAGATACAGGCCGATCCGGACCAGTTAAAAGAGGTGTTCGTAAATTTGTTGGTTAACGCTTGCGAGGCCATGGTTGACGGTGGGCATATTTTGATTCGTGAAACCCGACAGGTTCTGGAACAAGAGGGCCCGGTTCTGATGATTGAAATGAGCGATGACGGTCCCGGTGTTCCCGAATCAATTCAGGAAAAACTGTTTCAACCCTTTTTCAGTACAAAGGAGGAAGGAACTGGCCTGGGATTGAGTATTGCTCAAAGGATGGTTGAAGAGCACGGGGGGTCGTTGGAATTGGAGTCGGTCGAAGGGAAAGGCGCAACTTTCAGGATAAAGCTTCCTGTATCTGGAGAGGTGTCGTGGGAAAAATACTAATCGTTGATGATGACGCCCAGTTGCGTATCAGCTTTGAAAAGATTCTAACAGCAGAGGGACATAAAGTCAGGATGTCCGCTACGGGAGAAGGTGGGCTAGAGATCGTAAAAACAGAGCCTCCAGATTTAGTAGTCATGGACGTCAGACTTCCGGGTATGGACGGCTTAACAACATTCAAGGCTATTCACAACATTGACTCCAAGCTGCCGGTTATCATTATGACCGCCTACGGAACTACCGACACGGCCATAGAGGCTACTAAACTTGGAGCCTTTGATTATATTCTCAAGCCATTCGACATTCCCGAAATGTTGTCAAATATTGAAAAAGGCCTTGAGGCGTCAAGGTTCATGCGTTCGAGAGTGGAAATTGACACCGCCCCTGAGAGTGATTCCTCAGAAGTCATTTTCGGGCGCAGTAAGGCTATGCAGGAGGTTTATAAACAGATAGGTCGTGTGGCCTCAACAGGAGCGACCATTTTAATCCGGGGCGAATCAGGGACCGGCAAGGAACTTGTAGCGCGGGCAGTGTATCAGCACAGTATACGTTCTAATAAGCCATTTCTTGTTATTAATTGCGTCGCTATCCCGGAAACTCTTCTGGAAAGCGAACTGTTCGGCTATGAAAGAGGGGCGTTTACGGGCGCTGTAAACAGGCGAATAGGCAAAATTGAGCAAGCTAGTGGTGGAACAGTTTTTCTGGATGAAATTGGAGACATGCCGTTCGGGATACAGGCCAAGATATTGCGTCTCCTTCAGGAAAGAAGCATTGAGCGCTTGGGCGGCCGATCGCCAATACCGGTTGATGTTCGCGTCATAGCCGCTACAAATCGCGACCTTGAAGCAGCTTTGGCAGACGGACGTTTCCGTGAAGATCTTTACTACCGCCTAAAGGTCGTGACTTTGAGTCTTCCTCCATTACGAGAGAGAAATGGTGACATCTCTATCCTGGCCGAATATTTCCTCAAGCGCTATTCTAAAGAAATGGCCGTTGATAGCCCGGGACTGACGCAGGAAGCTAGACTGGTCATGGAATCTTACTCATGGCCCGGAAATGTAAGAGAACTGGCCAATACGGTTCAAAAAGCGCTGATATTTAGCCGGGGAGCGCCTATAAGTTCCGAAGAAATATCAGAGGCCATAAGGATAGATACTGAAGGGAGAGAGACTTGGGACCAGTCTCATCTTGATTCCATGCAGGAGTGGATCAAACGATCACTAAACAGTGGACGAGAAAACGTTTTTGTTGACATGATCGACGAATTCTCAAGAATAGTGATGACTGAAGCTCTTTCCATGACTGGTGGCAATAGGTCTCAGGCAGCCAAGCTTCTCGGTCTTTCAAGACCCACGTTACTCGCAAAGATCGAAAAATACGGTATTCGGATAGAAGCTTCTGTGAAAGGCCCGTAACTCCCTTGGACCTGAAAAGCTTCCGCCATATCATTTTCTCTTGATCAAAGTTTTGGGAATGTCCGAACCAACTGCTGCTAATCCTGCAAATCCAGATTTCAAGGATCCATTCGCCGAATATCCTGATTCTATTCGTTCAGCTTTGTGGGGAAAGGGAAATCTTAAGTCTTTCAAACGAGGATCTCGCATCCTGGAACCGGGAGAGACACCCCATGAGATTCGTTTTCTGGTTTCCGGAAAAGCCCAAGTCCTGTTACGGGAACAAAATAATCCCGACATATTGGTGGACATACTTTCCGAAGGAGAGTTGATTGGTGAAATAAGCTTTCTGACTGGACTTCCCACCCCCAATAATTCTGAAGTGATTGCCGACGAAGATTCGACGGTTCAGAAATCCCAGCGACTGAATTCGAAAATGTTTTAAGTAAAACCCAGAATTCACAATCGACGTGTTGAAGCGTCTCGCGGCGGAAGGTAATAAGACTCGATCAAAACGTATATAAAAACACTCGAAAAAAAAGGGCTCTTCAGAACATCATCAGTCGTGAAGATCATTTGTTTCCGGATTATTTCGTCGGAGAAACGGTCAGAAAGCGTGTAGGTAGACGCCTTGAGGAACTTGCCGGCTCTCAGAGACCAGTCCTTATTACTGGAGAAACCGGCGTTGGAAAAGAATTCCTTGCCATGCAAATCTACAAAATGTCGTCCAGCCATCAGCGAGTTTTTCTTTTTCTCTATCTACTCCTGCTATTAACAGAAACGCCAAATACCCTCAACTATTGTGAATTGCCAGAAGAAAACCTGGATCCCACCGAACAGCAAATGAAGCTTTTCTTTGGTTCAGAAACCAGAGAGCAAGGGCAATCCCGTGCAGAGACTCCTGGATACCTCGAACTGACTGAAGAGGGAACCCTCCTTGTCCGTGGGATGGAAAACCTCACACTGTTAATGCAGAACAGGTTACTGTTTCCTTAAAGAATGAAAATTCAAGAAAGTCGGGGCGCTTGGGTATCAAAACCTTGACACTCGAATAATAGGAACCACAAATCTGGACGCGTCGAAATATCCGCAGAGAAACACCCACTTTTGCATTGGATGCTCGAGCACTCCATACACGTTCCTCCCTGCGTAAACGAAGAAAAGAGATTCCAGCGTTAGTCGAGCATTATGTTGCAAATACTCCCAGGAGCTTCACAAAGAAGTCAACAAGCTGCCTAAGGAAACGATCAAGACTTTAGTCGGCTATTCCTGGCCGGGTAACGACAGGGA
>CAVQDX010000051.1:0-467500 GCA_963711335.1 uncultured delta proteobacterium
ATTGTGATTCATTTTCAGTTAACGACTTTTGAATGACCTCCAACTCTGCGAAGCTGCGGCGCAACTCATTCAATTCATCGATAAGTGGGCTTTTGGTCTTGTTTTGGTCTTGCATGAAAGGTTCCTCTTGGCGGAAAGCTGTGCATGTCAAAAGTGAGAGATCCCGGGTTTACTATTCTTCATCAATAATCTTCCGGATCTTCGCAAGCAGTTGGGGCATATCAAACGGCTTCGCGATGAAGCCTCTGGCCCCTGCGCCCTTCAAACTCTCCTCCATTACCGGTTTCAGACCCCCGCTTGCTACTAGAACTCGAACTTTCGGGTCCATGTTCCGTAATGCTTGAAGGCACTCTCTCCCGCCCATCACCGGCATCATGAGATCCAGAATGACCAGACTGATTCCTTGCCCATGTTTTTTATATAATTCTAATGCGTCTTGACCATTGGAAGCGGTAATTACCTTGTAGTTCGAGCGATTCAATGTACGGGAGATTATTGCGAGGAAGTTGGGCTCATCGTCAACCAGAAATATGGTTTCGGCCTGTCTCCTCATCGGTTCCTTGTCCCCAGAATATTGGTCTTCAGAGCTTTCTCTCATTGCTGGAAAATAGATCCTGAATGTCGTGCCTACAAATAGTTCGCTGTCGCAAAGAATCTTACCGCCATGTTTTTCTATGATTCCATAAACAACAGACAGCCCAAGTCCTGTTCCTTTACCTGATTCTTTGGTGGTAAAAAATGGTTCAAAAATATGACTTGCCGTCTCCTTATCCATGCCTGTGCCTGTATCTGATACCGTGATCAGAACATATCTTCCAGGTTTTGTGGCAGGGTTTAAGCGGCAATACTCCTCATCCAATACTATGTTCTGTGTGTTTATGGTTAGCTTTCCACCATCTGGCATAGCGTCTCTAGCGTTTATCGCAAGGTTCATCAATATCTGTCCAATCTGAGTCTTGTCTCCCTTTATCTTCCAAATATCATCGGCTAATAAAAGATTGATTTCTATCATCTTGGACATGGACCGGGTCAGCATGGAACGGGTCTGCGCAACAATCTTGTTCAGCTCAATCGTCTTGAACTTTACTGGCTCTTTCCGGCTGAAAACCATCATCCTCTTAATCAGCTCTGCGCTACTGTCAACGGTTTGCTTTATTACTTCCAGTTCCGATTTTACAGGCTCCAGTAGGTCTTTGTTTACAAGAATCAACTCCACACAACTATTAATAACATGGAGCCTGTTGTTGAAGTCATGCGCAAAACCGCTGGCAAGCGTCCCTACGGCTTCCATTTTCTGGGCCTGGAATAGTTGTTCTTGAAGAGCTAGTTTTTGGGTTACATCGTGTTTCACCGCTATAAAGTTTGTCAACTTCCCTGACTTATCGTAAACAGGGGAGATAGTAGAGTCTTCATTGTATTCAGTCCCGTCTTTTTTCCTGTTGATAAAGCTACCGGACCATACTTTTCCGGCTCTGATCGTCTCCCACATATTAGCGTGAAAATCCTCATCATGTTTATCGCTCTTAAAAATTTCGGCCCCCTGACCGATGAGTTCATAGCGACTATACCCACTGATGATCTCCTCAGAAGGGTTGACATATTGGATTATCCCAGTCGCGTCAGTAATAACGATGCCCTCAGCAGCATGCTCAATAGCGGCCGATAGCAGTTTCCGAGATTCCTCCGCCATCTTACGCTCAGTGATGTCAGTGACCGCAATACGGATCTCATGGCCACCGTTGTTCTCCCTTTGCGGTTCAATGGGCGCAGCCATACGAATGGTTTCGAGGCGGGCATAAAACGTTGATCCATCTTCGCGTTTAAGCTGCAAACCACAAGACTGCTTCTTTTCATGCCTAAGCACGGTTACAATATGCTTATACCATTCTTCGAGACTTTCTGGAGCTACAAAACGCCCAAAGCCGCGCCCAGTCAATTTTGGACGGGGCATGCCGAGGAGAGAGGCGCCGGTCAGGTTGGCCTCTTTGATGATCCCCTTGCGAGTTAAGGTTAAGTATCCGACAGGAGCGAACTCATAAAGGTCTCGGTACTTGTCTTGGTACTTATCCCTGGACTCTTCTAATTCGAGCTGAACTCTCTTGAGTTCTTCATTCTGCATCTCCAATTCAATCTGATGGACCTGGAGTTCGTGGATTATCTCTTCATGAGTTTTACCTTCGAGTTCCTGTGTCGTATCAGGAGACCTGGAGAGTTTCCCTTCAGCCCGGTGTCTCAAGATACTGGCGCTACTTCCAGTCTCGTCCAGGTCCATTTTGTCTGTCATTAGATTACATCCTCATAAACGCCTCAGTCAGTGGCCCCTAGCAATCTCTCCAATTCGCCCTTTAGGTCTTCCGTTTTGTAGGGCTTGTGCAAAACACCGGAAGGACGTTGCCCCGGAAAGCTCTGCATTACAGCATCCTCGGTGTAACCGCTGCTAAGGATGACCTTGACATCCGGTTTGATCCGTATGAGTTCCCCAAAAGCCTCGACGCCATTCATTTTGGGCATTGCGAAGTCCAGTAACACCAGATCTATTTCATTGAGTCGTTCTTGAAAAACATGAACACCTTCATCCCCGTCAGATGCTTCAATCATGTCGTATCCAAGAGAATCTAAACGCCTTGAGACCAAACCACGGACCATTTCTTCATCGTCGACTACGAGAATAGTTTTTCGCCTGGTGATACTGTCTGGCACAGGTAATTCAGTCTCAACTACGCCCTTAACTTGAACGGGCGCCTCTTGAATCTTTTCCGATACGGGGAACAACACCCGAACCGTGGTCCCCTTCCCAACTTCGCTATCGACTATTATAGATCCACGGTGACCCGTCACAACCCCAATTACTTCCGCCATGCCAAGACCACGCCCCCAGAACTTGGTCGAAAAGAAAGGATCAAAAATCTTGTGCTGAGTCTCAGCGTTCATACCGCAACCAGTGTCCGTAACCTCCAGAAAGACGAACCGACCGGGTCTGGAATGTTCTACTGGACGACTACGGCTGAGATACATCTCGTCGCAATCCATAACGCCGGTTCTAATCGTTATAGCGCCCCCACTATCGCCAATACTCTCCGAGGAGTTTGTGAGCAGATTAGTAATTACTCGCTGTATTTGATCCACATCTCCCTTAATGTGTGGAACCGTTTTGGAGACATCGATGTTCAGGGTAACATTTTTGGGAACACCCAATTTAAAAAGGTTCCTGGATTTGTTCAACAACTCGTCGAGATGAATGTCCTTGGGGAGGTAGAATGAGCTTCCTGAATATGTCAGCATTTGGCCGGAGAGTTCCGCAGAACGATCAGCCGCCTTGATGGCGTTTAATATGCTTTTTCTCACCTTCAAATCAGGGGGCAGATCGGTTAGAGCCAGTTCCAGGTTGCCTAAAACCACCTGTAGCAAGTTGTTGAAATCGTGGGCTATTCCTCCGGCCATAACGCCAAGGCTCTCTAGTTTCTGGACGTGGAGAAGTTTCCGTTGGATATCCAACCGCTCCTCCTCCAAGCGTTTGCGCTCGGTAACATCCTCGACGGCTAGGAGTATCAGTTTTCTCCCTTCTTCTCCCAATGCGCTAATTACCTGCCGGCCATTGAGAAACAGCATCTTATGCCCAATCCCCGGGAAAACATAATCAACCTCAAAATCTCTTACTTCGGCCTTCTCCGGCAGAATCTCTTCCAGGAGTTCGTGCAACCGGGGTATATCCCATTGTCGGTTCCCTAAGTTATAGAGCAGATTTCCTTGGGTCTCCTCAGACGTTACACCGAACATATGGTAAAATGAATCGTTGGCCGAGACCACACGCATCTCCCCGTCCAACACGACCAATGGCTCACGGACCGTATTTATAATATTTTCCGCATAGGCTAGGACGTTCAATATCCTTTGGTCAACATGCTTGCGCTCGGTAATGTCACGGACGATCCCTGCGGCATGCCAACTACCACCGACCTGGAAGCCGGAAAGCGAAAGCTCTATCGGGAACTCCTCACCATCCTTTCTTCGGGCAACAAGCGCCGTAATTTTCCCCATTGCGTTTCCTCGACCTGTTGTAACGAAGTCTTTGAAAGCAGAGCGGTAGGCGGCGTGAAATTCTGGAGGGGCCAATAGCTCATGGACGTTTTTCCCCATTACCTCGGAATCTCTGTAACCAAAAATTCGTTCAGACGCTGGGTTCCAATAAGAGATTTCTCCACTGTCGTTAATCAGGATAATCGCATCAAAGGCAGAATTGGTAATAGCCCCGAGCCTCTGTTCTGAAGCTAAAACGTTTTCTTCCGTCCTTTTGCGCTCGGTTATGTCTACAACATATCCCTCTATGATTCCTTTATCGGGGTAGAGCTTTGCCGAGTTTAGACATGTTCGCTCATCGCCCTCCCCAGTCAGCACCCTTATTTCGGCATCGGTGACTTTGCCATCAGTATTGAGGCTGCGAACCATTTTTTCACGTTCATGCGGATCGGCCCAGACAATCACTGAAGGCTTGCCTATAACATCTTCACGGGTCTGGTTTAATATCTGCAGAAATTTATCATTGAGATCTAAGATTTCGGAACCATCCAACCTTGACCTAAACATCCCTACTCCTGCGCTGTTGAAGATATTCCGATACTTTTCTTCACTCTCACTTAGTCGGTTCTCTGCTCTCTTGAGCCTCAGTATAGATTTAACTCGAGCGAGGAGTTCCCGATTCGGAATTGGTCTTGCTATGTATCCATCCGCCCCTTGCTCCAGACCCTCAGCCTGCCTATCTGATTCGACCTGAATGCTGGAAAAAAGGACAACATAGCTGTCTGCAGTTTCTGGGTTGGACTTAATGCGTCTGCAAACCTCTTTCCCGTCTATGTCAGGCAATACTACATCCAGGAGAATCAAATCTGGCTTGTGTTCCGCAGCCAATTTTAAGCAATCTTCGCCGCTATTTGCTTCAAATGTGTCGTATCCGGCGCTAGTCAGGATTCTCGACACACCTTTGAGCGCATGGATTTGATCATCGACGATTAAGATTCTTGCGGTGTCCAATTTGTTATCTCCTGGAGTAACCTCAAACCAGCCATTAAAGCTTTATTCTGATTCTTCCGACTTGATGACTCATTATAGACATTCTCTTGAACGTGATTTGAACGGCATTGTTTTGCTCTGACTCAGACTAATACAAGTGTATCTGAAAGGCTAAAACACCCCGACCAGCCCATTCACCACTCACTATTTCTTTTCGTCCTTTTCCAAACGGCGGAGAACTTCATCAGTAATCTCTGGATACAATTTTCTCATACAATCCGGACAAATGCTGTGGCTGAATAGAGCTTCGGAGTGATCGCTAATATAATTCTCGACTTGCTGCCAATAGCCCTCGTCATCTCGTATCTTTTTGCAGGAAGAACAGATTGGAAGGAATCCACTGAGTTTCTTGACTTCGGAGAGAGCGCTCTGAAGCTCTATAATTAGGTTCTCCTTCTCTTTCTCCAATCGTTTACGCTCGGTAATGTCCTCCCCTGAAAACAATATCCCCACGATGCTATGCGATGAATCGTAAAGGACGGTGTTATGAAAGGCAATTATTAGCTGTTCGCCGTCTCTTGTGAGAACAGGATTTTCGTAGTACTCAACGGGAGTTATGTCTCCTGCCATCAATTTGTTAAAAACACCTTTCACCTCTTCACGCAATTCTCCCGGCAGACAAACATCAAACCAGTTCCGACCTATGATCTCGTCATCCCTGTAGCCGATGATTTCACAGCCTTTTCTATTTATCATCGTGATCTGGCCTTCGGTGTTCAAAGCAGCCAGCATAACACCCGCAATATCAAGATACATCTGCGTCAGGTTATGTTGTCTCTCTAGCGTTTCTTCTATCCGCTTTCGCTTCGAGATGTCCGTCAATATGATTCTGGCTCGAGTAACTTTCCCATCAAGGTCTTGCACTGTTATGCCTTCGAGTTGAGCATAAAATTGATCGCCTTTTTCTTTGACGAATCTGAGTTCGCATATCATTTTTTCCTGGGTCAAAAAGACATGTCGAAGCTTCAGATAACAAGTATCCGAATCGTCCCTAGAAACAAAAAGAGAGAGAGGCTTTCCAACAAGTGACACCCTGTCCACTCCCAACAAACTGGTAGCTGTGAGATTCGCTTCGTGAATAGTCCCTTTTTTGTCAACCGTAAAGTAGCCTACGGGAGCATAGTCATATAGGTCAATGTACCTGTCATGAGCCTCCTGTAAGGCTTGTTGAGCTTCACGTAGCGTCTCATTCTGCATCTCCAATTCAATCTGATGGACCTGGAGTTCGTGGATGATCTCTTCCGGGGTTTTCTCTTTGAGTTCCTGGGGCGTATCCTGGAGCTTGCTAAGTTTCTCCTCAGCTACCGCTCTCAAGCGACTTTTGGTAATTCCATTCTTATCCAGATCCATTTCCTTTGCCATGAGCTAACATCCTTATGGACTTGCGGTCCTGATGGGATTCGTCTTCCGTTCAATCTTCATCAAGAATCTTCCGGATCTTCGCAAGTAGTTGGGGCATATCAAACGGCTTCGCGATGAAGCCTCTGGCCCCTGCGCCCTTCAAACTTTCCTCCATTACCGGTCTCAGCCCCCCGCTTGCTACTAGAACTCTAACTTTCGGGTCCATGCCCAATAATGCTCCATGACTCCTGCTATCGACCATCCTTATCATCAATAGGTCTCGGAAGATCGTTGTCCAGGGCCTTACGAATCGTAGTCAAAAGTTGTCTCATGTCGTACGGTTTCTGGACGAACCCCTTTGCTCCTAATGACATGGCCCAATTGGCTGGTCCACTCGGGCGAAAACCACTCGTTGTAATAACCTTTGCGTTGGGGTCGATGCGGAGAATCTCGGCCAGACATTTCCTGCCATCCATTACAGGCATGATCAGGTCCAACAGAATTAATGAAATCCTATCCTTCTCCATCTCGTATATCTCTAGGGCCTCTTTTCCGTTACCGGCCGAGATGACCTTATAACCGAAGTGGTCAAGAATTGTTGTGCCAAGGTCCCTAATGTCCTCTTCATCTTCTACGAAAAGAATCGTCTCAGTCCCCCCTTCAACGGGTGTCTCCCCTGTTTGGGTTATTGATTCCGACTGTGTCTGAATTATAGGGAGGTAGATCTTAAATGTAGCCCCTTGGCCAGGCGCGCTGTAACATATGATGTGACCATCATGATTCTTGACGATACCATACACAATCGCAAGTCCTAGTCCGGTCCCTTTTCCCATTCCCTTGGTAGTAAAGAACGGCTCAAATATGTGAGACAGTGTTTTCGTGTCCATCCCCCTTCCGGTATCCGAAACAGTCAACAAGACGTAACTTCCAGGTTTGGCTTCAGGATGTGAATTGCAATATTCCTCGTCCAACTGTCTGTTTGCGGTCTCAATAGTCAATGTCCCACCATCAGGCATTGCGTCTCTGGCGTTTATTCCTAGATTCATTAAGATTTGCCCTATCTGAGACTGATCGGCTTTGATTGGTCCCAGGTCCACGCCTAGATGTAGATCGATTTTTATGATCTTTGGGATCGTACGAGACAGGAGACTTTGGACTTGAAGTATCTCTTGGTTCAAGTTGATAGGGTTATACTTTGGCTCAACCTTTCGGCTGAAAATCAGTAAGCTCTTTACAAGATCGGTTCCCCGCTTTCCAGCCTGAAATATTTTGTTTATATCAACATAGTCAGTATCCTCTTCTTTTTTTCGTAGGAGCATGAGCTCAGAATATCCCAACACCACTTGCAAGAGATTGTTGAAATCGTGGGCCATCCCACCAGCCAAGGTCCCTACTGCCTCCATCTTTTGGGCCTGGACCAATTGATCTTGAAGCTGAAGTTGCGTGGTTACATCATGTTCTACCACTACAAAGTTCGTCAGGTTCCCTGACTTATCGTAAACGGGAGAGATGGTAGCGTCTTCGTGGTACTCACTCCCATCCCTTTTCTTATTGATAAACCGACCAGACCATACTTTCCCGGCTGTAACAGTCTCCCAAAGTTGTTTATAAAAGTTACCATCGTGAAAATCATTCTTGAAAACATTGGGAGTCTGTCCGACAAGTTCATCGAGACTATATCCACTAATGGTGGCCTGTGCGTGGTTGACGTATTGAATTGTCCCTGTGGCGTCAGTAATGATGATAGCATCCGCAGACTGGCCAATAGCCGTAAATAGCAGTCTTTCCTGCTCAAAGCCCCGCTGGTTCTCAATCATTCGCCAGACGGAATCCATAAGGAGAGACAGTTGTCTGACATCCGAGTCATCATAATCCGACTTCTTATTTGCCACCCCAATCACTGCCACTATACTGTCTTCCTGAAAAACGGGCACAGTCATGAATTTGAAGAGTTCGACATGTCCCGTAGGATATCCTTTCTTGAGCAGATTAGGGGCCTGGAAGTCATTAACTATAACAGCTTTTTTCTGCCGGACAGACTCGCCCCAGAGTCCTGTTTTCACGAGTTCATTGACATCATGAGGTTCGGCGATCTCACATTCAGTCATGACATCTTTGGACCATGAATTGAGGATGAAACGTCGCTTATTTACATCGTAATGATATATGAATCCAAATCTGCTTCCAGTTAACCTAATCGCATGATCGAGGGTAAAATTCAGAAAATCCTGGACGTTGTAAGCCTTGTATTGAGAAATTTCATACAGACACTGTAATCGAGACTCATTTAGCCTGATTTCCTCCTCTGACTGCTTGCGTTCTGTGATGTCCCTGTTGCATACCCGCCTTCCTAATGGTTGCCCTTCTTTTCCGTAAACTGGTCGGCAAGCGTGACTGACCCAGACGGTGTGTCCATCTTGATGAATGATCCGGAAATCCAAAGAATACAAGTCTTCATTCACAACCTTCCTCTCCACATCTAAATGGTTTCTTATGTCGTCGAGGTCATCCGGATGGACAATTTTATCAAACAAACTTGGGTCATCAAGAAACTCTTGCGCTGAGTAGCCCGTTATTCGTTCACAAGAAGGCGAAACGTATAAGAAATTGCCTTCAGGGTCCACCCAATACTCCCAGTCATAAGTGAAATCGGCAACGGTTCGATAACGTTCCTCACTCTCTCTTAGCTCCTTCTCCGCCCACATCCGGTCAGTGACGTCAGTGACCGCCGTATGAATCAAGTCGGTTTCCCCTGTCTCAGCTTTCCACTCATCCGGCAGAACTATTCGAATACTGTTGAGGCGGGCATAAAATGTCGATTCATCTTCACGTATGAGCCTTAGATCGCAAGTCTGCTTCTCCTCATGCCCAAGCACGCTAATAATATGCTCGTCCCATAGGTCAAGGCTGTTGGGAGAGACAAAGTGTCCAAAACCTCGTTTAATTAATTTTGGACGGGGCATGCCGAGGAGAGTGGCGCCGGTCAGGTTGACCTGTGTGATGATCCCTTTGTTAGTTAAGGTAAAGTATCCGACAGGAGCGAAGTCATAAAGGTCTCGGTACTTGTCTCGATACTTATCCCTGGACTCTTCTAATTCGAGCTGAACTCTCTTTAGTTCCTCATTCTGCATCTCCAGCTCAAACTGGTGAACATGGAGTTCGTGGATTAGCTCTTCAGGGGTTTTCTCTTTGAGTTCCTGTGTCATATCAGGAGACCTGGAGAGTTTCCCTTCAGCCCCGTATCTCAAGACACTTCCGCTACTTCCATCCTTATCCTTCTGTCTTTTGTCCGCCATTAGCTTGTCTCCATATAAACGCCTGGGTCCAAATGAGATGTGCTGGAAAAAGGGTCGGGTTTATGGCTTCAAATGCGCTGTCCAGTTTTATACGGTGAGGAAGGGCGAATCGTTAGGGTTGGGTTGTTGCTGAAATATCGCCGCCGGTAAAGGAAAAGTGGTTCATTTGTTGACATATTGAACCTCCTCCGATCAGGCGATTTGTATGAAACGTATGTAATACATACGTTAGGCTGAACTGAACTGAACTGAACTGAACTGAACTGAACTGAACTGATTTTAATTTAGGTAGGATAGGTTAGCAACGTTATAATCAGGCTAAATGAAAAAAGTTATTCCAAACAACGTTAGCAAGGTTGACAGCTTCACGCCAATGGCGTACATTTCAGTCAGGATATTATGGAATTCGTCGAAACCCCTATTTTTACTAAAGCGGCCCTGGACCTGCTCCCGGACGAGCATTACCGTAAGTTACAGGCCCATCTGACCGAACACCCTGATGACGGAGCTATAATTCAAGACTCGGGAGGTCTTAGAAAGATAAGATGGGCTGTTAAGAAACAGGGCAAGAGAGGCGGAGTAAGGGTAATATACTACTGGGTTGTAAATCTAGACCTTATTTATATGATCTACGTTTACTCCAAGACTGATCAAGACGATCTGTCTTCACGCCAACTCAAGGCCTTACGAAAGATTGTGCAAACGGAGTTACTATGAAGGACAAAATGTTCCATGAGCTTCTTGAAAGCGTCCAACAGGCCGGCTCAATAATGCGTGGAGAAATAGAACCCGGCCGGAGATTTGTGGTTGAAAAACCCGACGTTAAATCGATCAGATCCAAGCTGGGAGCCACCCAGTCCGACTTTGCAACTATGCTTGGGATCAGTGTCCGCACATTGGAGAACTGGGAACAAAGGCGTCGAACACCCAGAGGCCCAGCCAGAGTATTGCTTCAGATAGCTGCGGATCATCCTGAAATAGTTTGGGAAGTGGTCAAGCAAAAAAGAGAAAAACAAATAGGATATTAGTTTGTGTCCGCCTTTTTAAATCCTTGTCAGTGCGTCCCATCTGGCACCGCCAGAGTTTGATAACTTTTCCCCGGTTTAGCGGTGGTCTTGGAGGATCAACCGGAACTTCTCGACATACCATTTCCTCCAAAATACTTTATGGTCGAACGTTGGCCAACGCAACGTGGTAGGCTCCCAGCCTAAATTGATTTTCTTGTTGGCCGATATTCCATGTCATTGCGAACATCGGGCAGTCACGCCACGTCTGGATCGAGGGATGGAGGCGGCCGTAAGGCCAGAGCCGTTAAAGGCGGGTGGGCGCGGTTGTGGCTGGAATCGGTTCAGAACAGCCATTAATGAATAATCGGTTAAACGAATCTGCTGAAATGATGTTTGCCCCCGAACGTTATAAGACATTAATTCATTTTGTTTTTATGGCGAGGTCAACATGGTAAGGTTCGTTTCCGATTGCTGAGTTGGTTCAGAAGAACGGATAAGAGAAGTGTTGAGCCTACTCTCCCACAGTTTCTTGAGCCTGTCGTTCAAGCGCCTTTTTCATCCATGCGTTGAGGCTCAAACCTGACAGCGCTGCTGCGGTAGCCACCGCCCTATGAAGTTCCGGTCCTAGGCGGAGCTTAATTTCACCAGAATAAGGCTTGTCAGGTTTCTTCCCTGTCTCCTTACATAGCTTTAGATAGACGTCCACAGAGTCTTTAAGCGCCTGCTCCAATTCCGTCACGGACTGGCCTTGGAATGTCACCACATCTCGGATGCCGACTACGTCACCATGAAACAGCTTGGCTTCAGGGTCAAAATCGAAAACTGCAACATACCCCTTGTACCTAAGTATATTCATCTGGACTCACTCCCGCGTTGATCAAGAAACGTCTTACACTTTTAACAGCCCCCTTGTCAGTTGTTGGTCGAGGGTGGGGCCTGTGAAATACGGCGTACACTTCATTGAGTGTAACAGTTATTCTGGAGCCTTCCGCCTCTTTTATGGTAGCGCCTACAGCTATTAGCAGGTTTTCGACATCCGCCCATCGGATTCCTGAAGGGACAGGGTGAAAGAAAACATCCTCCAGTGTTTGACGCTGTTTGCTATTCATGCTTTATGGTGTCACTTAATAACACCATTGTCAAGTATCCTTAACATGAATTTAATTCTCCCAATTGATGGCTATGGCTGTAATCTGTTCAGAGGCAGCCATCAGGGAATAATCCATAGAACCAAAGCTTATAGACTGAGAAAAGAGATTACAGATCGTCTATGAGGAGTGTGTTCCATGTCATTGCGGACGACAGGAAACTCATCTCTGGAAACGGAAACTATATTGATGTAAGGTTTGGAATACGATTGGTATTTTATGTGCAATCTGAATGAGGTCAACATGAATTGGCGAGAGCGAGTCACAGTCGATCCAAAGGTTTGCCATGGTAAAGCGTGCGTGAAGGGGACCCGAATCATGGCTTCCGTCATTCTGGACAATCTTGCGGCTGGTATTAGCCAGGATGAGATTTTGAAGAGCTACCCGTCTATTAACCCCGACGACATTCAGGCGGTGATAGCCTACGCTGCGGAACTGGCGCGTGAACGTGTTATTTCATTACAAGCGAGCCCCGCTTTATGAAATTTAAGATTGATGAGAATCTACCTGTAGAATTTGCGGATGAACTCCGTGCTATAGGACATGATGCTATTACGGTTCTGGAACAAAGAATGGGCGGCGCCGCAGATGATGACCTTTTCTCTGTTTGTATCGACGAGGACCGGATACTGATGACTATGGACATTGATTTTGCGGACATAAGAGTGTATCCGCCGTCAATGTCGCCGGGAATTCTTGTGTTCAGAATTCAGCCTCAGGACAAGAATCGGCTTCTTTACTGTCTTGGACGGATTATCCCATTACTGGGGAAAGAGCGACTTGCTCGCATGCTCTGGATAGTGGAAGAAGATAGGATAAGAATTCACGAAGGTCTAGCTCAATGATGAAACTACCTAAACACTCCAACAATCTCCATCGCTTTGATTACCGTTAAATTGACCCCGTATTCTAAATCGCAATAATGATTTTCAATTAATTGGGATGGAGGCGGCCGCAGGCCAGAGCCGTCACAGGAGGGTGGGCGTGGTCATGGCTGGAATCGGTTCAGAACAGCCATTAATGAACAATCCATACGACCCAAAGCTTATAGACTGAGTAAAGTGATTACATAGTGTCAGTTTTCGGGTGAGCGGAGCGAACGGAACCCGGCAGGGTCGGAAAACACGACATTATGTTCGAACGTCCACTCGGACCCGACCAAGTAGCTGGAACGCCACGACAAATCCGAATAAATCCACTGGGAAACAGGATGGTAAGACCGCCTGAGATAGCCGAGGAATGAGCTAGAATGCCGCTGCGGGCACGCCTGTTGCCCGGCAAGGACCATGCGATACAGATTATCAGATTGCATGGGCCGTGACGGCGGATTTGCAAGAGGCGCGATTAGGTCTGTAACCCAAGGATCGACGCCGCAATATGGAACGGGGAAAAACGTAAAGGGTTTCTGGCGGCAAGACGCTTGCCCTGGCCGAAACATGCGGGACCAAAACGGGAATTAAAAAAGAGTAATTGCATGTTGAGGGCCAGGAGGGTGCGGGCGGCGTGATGGCTGAATAGACCGGCCTCAACATTTCCATATACTCCGAATGATCAAGAATGTCGTAAATTCGTTTATCCGTAAATCCCCTTGCTGTTGACATTCGAGCGGCCACTCTTTTCCTAAACCGGGAAAAGGAATGAATTAGGGCTCTGTAATCGCCCCGGTCACGGCGAAATAGGAGATAGGATCTGAAAGCCGAGATTATCAGATCCCCCCCTCTCGTCTTCCCTTGGATTACTGTCCGGGACTATTCTTTAGCCACTGATCAGATTGTGGTCGGCGTCCCTACGTGCACGCGGTGGATGTCTTTCTGACCTACCTATCTGCTTCTTGGTTTAGAATTCATGAGTTACACCAGCCCCCCTCCCCGTTCAAAATAATTGGTTAGAGTCGCACATGATGAACGACAAAAGAGACTTCAAGCTTCAGAATCGCTGTTACTTTGTCACTTTAATAGGGTTATATGTTAATAATAAATATTTACCCTATAAGAGAGTAACAACGAGGCCTTTGTTACTTTCGTTACCCTGTTACTTTTTTGTAATTAAGGAAACAGTGCCCGTGTTCACGTAGGACTCCCCTTCCCTCTCAGACGATGCTAACATTTTTGCACACATCTTCGTGGTATTTTGTCGTGAAGTGTTTTGAAAGTGCTTGAAACGGTTGAGGATTTCTTACAGGCAGGCTCTTTTTTAATACGTTCGCAACGCGGGGGTCGAGGGTTCAAATCCCTTCATCTCCACCAACAAAACGAACATAGTTACATTGGGTTAATGCTTCGAGGCGCCTCGAAGCATTTCCTGTTTTGGACGGATTGTTCAGGTCTTTTATAACTTAAATATCGACAAAATTATGAGGGGCCCACGGGCCGTTGTAATCGAAGGCAAAGTTGTCGTCAAAAATACTCGCCGCCTTGAAAACCCCACCTTCAAACTTTTCGACACCGCCTCGATCTACAAGGCAGGCCAGATTCATTACCGCTCCCTCATCCACGCATTTGTTCCTTTTAATCTCCACACAACAAGTGGCAAGGATTTCCGACACCGTCTCGGCGTGTTGGTTTCTAGCTGATTCGAGAATATTCTGAAAAAGACGACCTAGTTCGATCTTCTCATCCTGGGTTGGCGCCCTATTTGGTAGTAACAATTCGTCGCGAGCTATACGAAGTTCCTCATAGGATCTAACCACGTATTCGAATATGTTAGGAACTTCGAGGTTAACTTTCAGCCCCATTTCTATTTTTCCGGAAATTCTTTTCAGCGCCTTCGATATTGAGGCGTTGTTCTCAGAGAGGAACTTCTTGACCACTGATCCATTAGTGGAAATATTTCCAAAAGACATAGGAAGAAGATCCCCTTGCTCCAGCAGGGTTTTCAGCACACTCTGATGAGCGGCGAAGTTTTTTCGTTCAGGACGAATTCTTCCATTAGCAGTGTCGCTGACAACCGCTGCGGTTTCGCCGACGCATATAGTGTAAACTTTCGCTCCGTTCACGCCCATAGTCCCAAAAGACCGCTCCTGGGCGCCAGGGATAATGGCGTACATGTAGCGGCCACCTTTGGCGGTGATATTTGTGACTTTTTTTATCATTCGAAAGCTCCTGTCCGGCTTCGTAGTTAACGAATCAATTCTGCTTTTCCTTCATTGCCCTTGGGCGCAATACTTACTCTTTTACTGAAATTCAACGTCCGAAGACTCTTTTTGTTGACCCACATTGAGTCCCGGCCTGAAACCAGATTTTCCAATCCTTTTTTGCCGCGCCTCTTGCGTGACCCATCTTCATCCGCCCCCAATCAAGCGAGCTTAGAGAGACAGCTACCCCGTGTCGTAAAGACCGATAACTCTTTATTTCAGAGCTGGTTTTAATCGCATCGGCTGTTTTCATCTTCGTCATTAATAAACTCCGTTTTCCGGAACTCCGTGGCGCAGCGTTCAGGTGTGCCACTAATCCTTATCTTAAAGCCTTGTTTCTTGATTGAAAAGTGGACCCGTTCAGAGCGCTGGTTCGTTCCTTTTCCATCTCCAGGCAGCTTATATTCATGTAAGCCAGGTATGGAACACTTCCAGCGTGAACTCGGCCGGAGTGAGTACGAATGTTTCGAAGGCGTCGAATTTCTACTGATCGATGTATGGCTATTTAAATCACTATCCAATCTCAAGCGCCATTAGCAAGCGCTCAGGTGGTAGATCCTGTCCGAGATTTGTTTTGTTTGCAGATAGTCTTGATAACTTCCTTGATTTTTTCGGGCATGAGAGATTGCCCGGACCGGGTAACTTTCGCAGTGTCGGTGTTCAATACATCCCTGCAAACCCAGTCAAAAACAGGGTCATTTTCCTGAACCCGAGCGCCCAGGTGAGCTGTCACTTTACCAATAGCTATACATGCTCTTATCGTAGGCCTATGGTTATTTACGCCTACAGTCCGAAGCTCCCTGACAATGTCAACAATCGTTTCAGCGTCCGGACGAGGAATTCCAGATTTTGCCATCGTTATCTGGATTTCCGTCTCACGATCGTAGTGATCAACATTTATCGTGATCAGACGATCGAGGAGAGCGTCCTGCGTTTTGTGCACGCCGGCGTATTCTTCGGGGTTGGACGTAAAAATGGCCCTAAAATCGGGATGGACTTCGAGATAACCTTCACCAGTACGGCGCATACTGGGGAGGTTCAGAATTTTTTCCTCAAGAATGCTCAACAGGACATTGTTCGCTTCAGGTCGAGATCTTGTGAACTCATCGTAAATCAGCGTAAAGCCGTCTCTGCAAGCGGTTGTCAATCTGTTGTCAACCCATAGGCTTTGCATCTCTTCTTCCGTTCTCACGACAGAATGAATGTAATTGTCTATCAGTTTGGACTTGCGATAACCTGAATCGCGACCGACCAAGTCCGAACTCCCAAATTCGTCATCCCCGTGAATCAAGATTACCGGCCTTTCCCGTTCGGCTGCGATATGAAACGCCAGCGTCGTCTTGCCTGTGCCAGCCGCTCCCGAGAAATGTACCGAATAGCCCACATTGAGAAAAGCCATCGCCCTGTCGGTCAGAGACCGCACATGCGATGTAAAAACAAACTGTTCACTGGCTTGGGGGACAACGTTGTCATCATCATTCTTGATGATTTGAGATTGAAGGGCTTCCATATTTTGCAGGCCTCCCATGAGCATTACTCCCTTTTAATGATCTGAGTTGTATTGATCGGACGTCCAGTCCGGAATCTGGACAAATTTTAGGTAAGAAATCGGCTCATTGGAAACCGGATTAGCCTGCGATGACGAATCCTTTGCCGCGGCATTTGAGGCAATCGAGATATGGATCGGATGAATCGTCGCCTGAACCGTTGCAATTCGGGCATCTGACAACTGGTTCCGATGGTAGTGGCACGTGGCCTTTGCCATGGCAGCTTGTGCAGGTAAACGTTTTTACAGCCCCTGTCCCATCACAGTGAGGACAAGTCCTGTATGGCGTTGGAACATCAACAACCGACCTGCCATGACACACGCTACATACGGACTGCCACGACATAATGCCGAAAGGGTCTTTCCCGGTACCTCTACAGAATGAACAAGTTATTTCACTCATGTTTTTTCTCTTGTTGGCCCGGCTTCAGCCATCGATTTTCAGATTACTTCTGACAATTCGATGGCCTTGGCTTGACCAATATCTTTATTTCTTGTCTTTTTTCACGCCCGTCAATAATTGCGGTTGAGCTTTGGACCTCTCAGCCTCTGCTCTTGATTTTGCATCTTCCAAAGCTTTGGCTTTCTGCTCTGCTTCCAAACGGAACTTCTTTTCCTGTTCCGCCTTTGACCGCTGTTCAGCCATTAACTTGGCTTTGCGTCCCTCTGGAAAAAGGCCCGCCCATACGGCCCGGGCACCCGATAAATCATCGACGTTAGCCTTCCTCATCGTGCCGACGCTGCCTTCCAATTCGTTTACGAACTTGTTCCTGTCGGCCTTCGTCATCTTGGCCATTTTTATGTGTTCGGCAATGTTAACTTTTCTCATGGCGTTGACATCGTCGTCCAGCTTATTTACGAACTTTTGCCTTTCCGCCATGGTTACTTTAGCCATTTTTGTGTGATCGGCCCTGAACCCATCCATCATCACTTTCGTTTCTTTGTTCTTCGCGTTGACGAACCGGGTTACGTCAGCGACGAAAATGGCGTTTTCTCGCTTCGTGGCCGCGCCCATCGCCGTTCGGTCCTTCTTATAACCAGTAAGGAGACCGGATACATGGTTAGCCACGTCTGAAACGAACTTAACGTTTGCCTTTTTAGTATTGGCAGCCATTTCAGCATGGCTTTTGTCGAAGGCGTTCAGGAGACCATCAACTTCGGCATCTAGAGTTGATACGAATTTTACTCGATAGGCCTTGGTCCGATCAGCCATAATTTTATGGTCCTGTCGGAAACCGCCTCGCATAACGGAAACCTCAGTTTTCATTTCCTTGGTTTCCTTGTTGAGTTGAGATTCGAAAGCCTTGCGAGAGTCTCGCAAGGCCTCAATCTCTCCGCACAATCTGGAGATGTCATCAGTCAAGTTACCCATTGTTCCTCGTCAGTTTTTTCTCCGTGATGTGTAGCGAGGCGTCATCTCGCACATCCGGCGAAAGTCCGTTAAGTAATTAACCCGACTGACTTACCAACTCTTAGGGTATCCGATAAGTTATGTCGGGTTTCGCCGGACCCAAAAGCTATGGGGGTACCTAGCGTAGATCCCCCCATAGCCGTTGGGATGCTAGTCGCAGACACCTCACGCAGGAGCGGCGGCGCTGGCTGTGAGGCCAATGGCTTCGGCGTATTTCAGATAGGTCTCGACTGAGGCTATGACTACCCTAGCCTCTACTGTAAGCAGCTCGATACCAACCAATGAGACTTTCACCCACGCGTCAATCACAATACCTTTGTCCAGGATCCTGTCTACAACCTCAGCGAGGCTGGAAGAATCAGTCGATTTTGCTATCTTAGCCATTTTCTTACTCCATCATTTTTTATTTTTCGCCTGAACGGCTTAAATGGTTTGGCATGCCTGTCCCCTACCTTGCGATAACCGTGCCATAACGAAAGGAGCCCTCATTAAATCTCGACAAAGCACAGCTAGGAAATATGTGTCCAGGCCGTATAATGAATTTCTCACTACGCTCGAAATGACGGGTTGCAAGGCGGAAATGCTGTGAATCATGGGTTGTCAATTAATCTGACACTTGTCCCGAAGAGTTTAGGCATGGAATCAGATGGAGATATGTGGAGTCGCATTCTATGGAAATGTTTCCATATAGAGTTAAAATCTTTCCGCAAAAGCTTGTCGCGCCCCAAGACCCTGATTGCGCTTGGCTATCTCTCTCTCCTGTGACCTTTGAGCGACTGCAATACAAACAACGAATTGCAGCGGAAAGTAATAGCGTCCACTATCGACGACTGGGCCTAATTTGTAATCGGATCCATTATAATATTGCTAACCAATTACCCTATCAATTAAACTCAGATCTGACTGTCATTTGCGTAGTTCGATATTGAAACTCAACGATGTTCCCTCCGTATAGTGTTTGACAAAATCCACGTTGATTGTTGCGGTAAAAGAATTAAAAGGTTGTAGCCCATGACTGGTTCAGAAAAAACCGATGGAAGCCACCCACACGAGACGCCGAAGGATAGACCTCAGGCGACGGAAGAAAAATACCGTCTGATAATTGAAAACATGACGGATGTTATCTGGCAGACTTCCACTGACTTGATCATCACTTACGTCACTCCTTCCGTAAATAAACTCTTGGGATACGACGCTCAGGAGCTTGTGGGACAGTCTGTGTTGTATTTATTAACGTCAGAATCGCAGGAACCTGTTCGAGACTGGTATTCGGCAATGACGTTACAACTGGCCGAACTCAATGAAACAAATGGAGATGTTTTAGAAGTAGAATGCAACCGGAAAGATGGAACCACTGTATGGACTGAAATGGTCACGGTCCCGGCTTTTGACAACGCCGGACTATTCGTGGGATTTCGGGGTATAGCCCGAGATATCTCCAGGCGCAAAGGGTATGAGGAGGCGCTGCGGGCAAGTGAAGAAAAGTTTTCTGAAGCATTTATGCTTAGCCCAGACGCTATCGCAATATCCAGGCTTAGTGACGGGGTTATTATTCTCATCAATGACGGCTTTACGAAGACACTGTGTTACGAACCAGATGAGGTTGTCGGAAAAACTGCTGCTCAACTGAATATATGGAATAACCCTGAAGATCGAGATGCAATAATTAAGGAGCTAAAACAAAAAGGGGCGGTAAATAGCTTTGAAACTAGTTCTCGGACAAAAAATGGACAGATTCGATACGGAATCGCGTCAGCCTCTATCATTGAACTAAATGGAGCGCAACATGTTATTTTTATCGTTAAGGATATTACCGACCGCAAACGAAGAGAAAACACCCTGCTACAAAGGGAAAAAAAGTTTAGAAAAGCATTCTTTCGAAGCCCCGACGTTATATCGATTAGCAAGCTTTCTGATGGAATAATTTTGTCTGTAAACGAAGGCTTGAAACAATCCCTTGGTTATCCTGAAGATGAGGCCGATGGGAACACTGCTATACAAGAGAATTTGTGGGCTGACCTTGAGGATAAGGACAGATTTGAGGAAGAATTTAAAGCCGAAGGTAAGGTTACTAACTTTGAGGCTAGTTTTCGCTCCCAGGATGGGGATATTAAGCGCCAACTGATGTCGTCGGCTACCATAATGCTGAATGGCGAGGAACATATTTTTAACGTTTTAAGTAATATAACCGATCGCAACCTTGCGGAGGAGGCCCTGAGGGCAAGTGAACGCAAATACCGTTTGCTGTTTGACATCTCGCCGATAGGAATAATCCTTGTAGACACCGAAGGAAAGATTCTCGAAGTCAATTACTCCGTTCTGCAGATTATAGGTTCTCCCAGCCTTGAGGATACAAAAGCAATCAACATATTGACTTTTCCGTCGCTTATTGAAGCTGGAATTTCAGATCTGTTCATATCTTGCATGAGGCAAAACAGAACGATTGATACAGAACTTTTTTACACTAGCAGATGGGGGGAGGAAACTTGTCTCAGAATCATTCTTACCCCAAAGTTAAATGAGCAGGGATACGTCGAAGGCTGTCTGGCGCTAATGGAAGACGTTATGCCTCGCAAGAAGGCCGAAAAGGAATTGAAGGCGGCTAGGGATGAACTTGAACTTAGGGTCGAAGAGCGCACTAACAAACTGCTGAAGGCGAATAAAAAACTGGAGTTGGAAATTGCGGAACGTGAAAGGGCGGAACAGGAGTTACAGCGGAGTCACCTTAAGTTGGAACTTGCTCTTACCGCTGCATCCCAGCTTCGTATTCAGGCAGAGGCGGCAAGCGCTGCCAAGACTGAGTTTCTAACAAACATGAGTCATGAGTTGCGAACGCCATTGACAGCGGTTATTGGTTTCTCTGATCTTCTGGGGGAGCAGTTGTTCGGCAAACTCAATGAAAAACAGTTGGGATATGTCACAGAGATTTCATCTGCTGGACGGCATTTACTGAGACTCATCAACGATATTTTGGATCTTGCCAAGGTCGAGTCCGGGAAAATGGACATTAGAATGTCGCCTGTCGATTTGCCTGAATTACTGGGACACTGCGTGATCATGATCAGGGAAACGGCCATGAAAAGAGGTTTGACGGTCGAACTGAAAGTGTCCGAACAGCTTGATGGAAAGCTTCTGGCTGATGATGTACGACTCAAACAAATCTTAATGAACCTGCTATCCAATGCGGCAAAGTTCACCCCTTCCGGGGGGGCAATTCTACTGGCAGCCGAAAGGCGAGGGGAAGAGGTTCTGGTTAGTGTTTCCGATACAGGCGTCGGACTGAAACTAGATGATCAAAAACGAATATTTCAGACGTTCGAGCAGTTGGACTCATCTTTTTCACGACAGGAACAGGGTACAGGTCTTGGGCTCGCGTTGGTTCGCAAGCTCGTAGAGCTCCATGGAGGCCGAGTCTGGGTCGAGAGTGAGGGAGAAAATAAAGGTAGCGTATTCAGTTTCACTATTCCCTTCATGACCATTGTTATACACGAAACACGGTCTATTCGACTGTCTGAGAATGGCGACGGTCTCCATCCCCGCTTGCGGAGGCCTTATTCTGAAAAGGAAAATCCTCCTACAGTTATGGTGGTAGAGGACAACAATGCCAACCTGAAACTCGTCACTGATTTGCTGGAAGCCGGAGGATACAATGTGATCCACTCTGTCTGCGCTGAAGAGGCAATAAAGAGGGCTGAACGAGAGAAACTGTCTCTTATTCTTATGGATATCTCTCTCCCCGGCATGGACGGACTAACAGCCACCAAAGTCTTAAAGAGTAATCCCGCCACAGCGCCTATCCCCATAGTCGCTCTAACGGCTCATGCCATGAAAGATGACGAGGCAAGGGCCTGGGCAGCGGGCTGCGACGCGTACATACTCAAACCAATTGATACAATTAAGTTTTACCGAATTCTGGCTGATATAGTGCTTAAACCCTAAGTTCTGTCCAAAGAGAATTGGCTACGCAAATTGCCATTCTCATAATTGACAGACATACAGACTTCTCCAATATGGGTCTATAATGTCGGAGTCTTTCCAGGATACCACCCCCCCATTTTAATCACACATAGTAGTCAAAAACGCGTGGTGGATTTTCGAGAGGTTTTTCACTTTGTTTGACGCGGCATTATGCATGACAATTTCCTTCCACCAATCACTCGGACCATGATATTCTCGCCTCAAGTAATATTCAAATTTGGAAATGATCAATAGCTGTCAGTGGAGGTCTGGTTCGGGGCCTCCGTCAGTTTGGCGAATGCTTTTCAGCGAGGGAGCCACAGTAGGCTTAGCATTAGTACGAACGTAATTTTTTAGACGTTTTGTTTATGTTCCGATTTTAAATCTCGGTCAAATTTTTCAACACCATAACATCGTTGGCGAAAACAAAGGCATAGGAAGAATGAAGGAAGAATCTGATCTCTCCCTGGAAGTTGTCGTCTTAATCCTCTTCGGAGTATTTTGGCTCCTCTTCGGCCTAATGCTGTTCAAAATTTACGCCGGAGATCTGCCATATAACCCAGACAGCGCCTACGGCCTCTTTCTGGTCTTAGTTTCCTTTCAGATGATCACAATGGGTAAAACCCCGTTTGGCGACCTTCGACGGTCATGGGCTCTCGTCATCATTGGAATGGGCACGGCTATTCTTGGAATCATCACTTCCTTCATTCCCGGATACTTCACAAAATTTGTCCGACTATTGGTAGGAATAGTCCTTTTTGCCGGCGGGATTGTTCTTTTCACTGCAGCTCTGTATTTCTGAAAAAAAGGCGAGGATGTGGATAAAGATTCCGGGAATATTGCGCCAACTAACCGTAGCGTGCGCCCTTGTCTATGCCTTAACAATCATTTCAGGCCTGATAACTCTCTCTCCTTCACTCAGATCAGACCCACGGACGGCGATCGTTCTCTCTGTCTACGGCATGAGTTTCTTCTATCTGTCGTGGTGTATCTGGAAGGTTTTTAGAACATACGGTCCTGAGAAACCAGAGGACGCGGCATCGACTATCCAGAGCGCAGTTGGGGTTGATTCACAAAGACGTTTCATGTTGTTCCAGGAGGCCTCTCTTCCTCTCTTGCCGGCAATCCTCATGCTGTTAGGAATTCTCAACACGTTTCTTGGATTAATGTTGTTTCCGGTCGGTCTGGGCATGCTTCCTTTCTCACCAGATGGCCAGTTGGGTCTGCTTCTGACCATTATGGCCCTCCAGATGATGACCCTGGGGGACACCCCGGTCGGCCAGTACAAGCGCTCTTGGATCATGATAACCGTTGGTATCGTATTTGCCGCCTTGGGAGTAGTTTCATGCGTCGTTCCCGGTCTGCTGACAGGAATGATTCAGATGCTCCTGGGGCTTCTAACCGTCTTGGGGGGAGCCGTATTTTTTGTCAGACGACTTCTTGCGAGAAAGCTGGCAATCAGTGCCTCCCCGGAAACCCCAATTGTTGTTCCCCCGATTATTAGAAAACTTGCGGGGACTCAACTGGCGATGAATTCGCTAGGCATAGTTTTCGGCGTATCCATGCTCTTGCCGGGTCTCTTGCCTCTTCCAGTTATTGGCTGTATCCTGTTGATAATGGGCCCCCTGCTTTTTGTACTGGCCTCCCTCCTGCGGAAAGTGGCGATAATGGAAGCTACCGGAGAACAACAGGCAATTTGATCACGTTTGAGGCTCGGCCTTGTATGGGCTCCTTTGGTCTTCATTGACAATGGAGGAGGTAACGGAGATGTTTCCAAAACTGTTCAGCCCGGTACGGATTGGTGGACTGGAGATTAAAAACCGCGTGGCCATGACTGCCATGGGAGTCAACCTTGCTGCGGCGGGGGGCGGCGTAAACGATGACATCATCGCTTTTTACGAGGCACGGGCGCGGGGCGGAGTCGGGCTCATGGTCAGTGGGCTGTGCCGGGTCATGGATGGCGCGGGCGCGGCTGAACCATGCCAGCTCGCCGCCAGAAACGTTGGAGATGTTCAGGGGCTTGCACGGCTCATGGACACAGTGCGCAAGTATGGTTCCAGGATGTTCATCCAATTGCATCACCCCGGCCGTGAGGGCAATGTCGGGGTTGGAGGGGAGCAGCCAGTCTCCGCTTCGGCGGTTGTAAAGCCCATTACGGGAGAGGTTCCACGTGCGCTCACAGTAGCGGAGATCGGGAAAATCCAGGAGGCGTTCGTGAGGGGGGCGTATCTGGCTCAGATGGCAGGCGTGGACGGCGTTGAGCTGCACGGAGCGCATGGCTACCTGATCAATAGCTTTTTGTCCCCGTATCTCAACCGGCGTGACGACAATTATGGCGGTAACTTCGAGAACCGCTTGCGATTCTTGATGGAGATTCTTGCGGGCATCCGCTCGGCATGTGGCAAGGGTTTTCCTCTCGGCGTCCGCCTCTCGGCCGAGGAATTCCTGGGAGACCGGGGGAACGACCTCGCCGCAAGTTGCAGGATCGCAGTCGAACTGGAGAAGGCTGGCGTCGATTTCCTCGACATCAGCGCCACCATCCCGGACAGCCCCAAGTTCACCGCCTGCATCGAGCCGGGCACGATCGAGCAGGGATGGAAAAAATACATGGCGGCTGAGATTAAGAAGCACGTGAGGATACCAATCATCGCCGTTGCGAACATAAAGGAGCCGGCGGTTGCCGAAGCGATCCTGGAGGAAGGCTGCTGCGACTTGGTGGGCGTGGCGCGCGGACATCTCGCTGACCCGGATTGGTGCAAGAAGGCCAAGACCGGCAATTCTGAGACCATAAGCAAATGCATCGGGTGCCTGGTGTGCTTCGATGAGATCATGCACGAACGACGAGTCAAGTGCTCGGTGAACCCTACCACTGGACGTGAACGCGAATTCGCCAACCCCGCCCATGACGGCGCGGGACGGACGGTGGCGGTGGTGGGTGGCGGCCCTGCTGGGGTCACGGCGGCCATGGTCCTGCGGGAACGCGGCTTCCGGGTCGTGCTGTTTGAACCATCTCTCAGGCTGGGTGGCTCGCTGAATGTCGCCGACAAGGGCTTTGCCAGGGAGAAAATCACTCGGTACATTGATTCCATGATCGCTCAAGTGGACGCATGCGGTGTCGAACTGCGCCTCGGGGAGGAGGCGACGGTTGAGAAAGTCCAGGCCCTATCTCCTTGCGGCGTGTTCATAGCCTGCGGCGCACGCCCGTTCATACCTCCTGTCCCGGGGATCGACGGTACAAACGTCGTCATCGCCGAAGATGTGCTCATGGGGCGGTCGGAGGTGAAAGGGGACTGCGCTATCGTCGGTTCAGGCATGACTGGCCTCGAGACAGCCGAGTTTGTGATGCGGGCAGGGCACAAGACCAGCCTCGTGGACATGCTGCCGCAGATCGGGGCCGGCGCTAACATCATCGTGATACTCGACATCAAGGAACGTATGGAATGCTACGATCCTGTCCTTTTGCCGGGGCACCGGCTGGTGAAGATCACTGCGGGAGGGAATACACCTGGAATGTATCGAGAGCGGCGAGGCCGTGTTCGTGTCTGCTGACACAGTCATCCTGGCGTTGGGCGTTCGGCCTTACAAGGAGATAATTGACCGCTTCAGAGAGGCATTCCCAGACGCGCGAGTTATAGGCGACGCGGTGCGTGGCGGGCGAATAGTGGACGCCACCCAGGACGCCTACGGGCAGGCGTTTGTTTTCGAGCCGTAGTAATACCCAAAAACGTCGTTGGAGGGGCGTCGGCGCCTTCCGGTTTTGCACTGGTCGGAAGCCGGCGTCGCCCCAACTTGAGGAGTCGAATTTTGGAGAAAGGAATAACGAACATGGGCGAAACGAATGAGTATTACCGAGATAAGAGCGCCATTATAACGGGCGGCGCCTCGGGGATTGGATTGGCGCTGGCGGAAACCATGCTTTCCTATGGAGCAAAGAGGGTCGTCCTCGCGGATATCAACGAGGCGAACCTAGTCCGGGAGACCGCACGGCTAAACGCGACTTACCCCGGCCAGGCGCTCGGAATCCGGCTCGACGTCACGAATGAAGAGGAAGTTAAACAAATGATTAGCCAAGCCGCTGAATTCGGCGCAGGGCGCATAGACTTCCTTTTCAACAATGCAGGGGCCGGTTTCAGTGGACGTTTTGAGGAGCAGACCAATGGAGACTGGGAGAAGGCGTTCGCGCTGAATTTCTACGCCGCAGTCTACGGTATCCGTGCCGTCCTGCCGGTCATGCGGGCGCAGGGCGGCGGGCACATTGTCAACATCATATCCGGCATCGCGTTCTATCCTATGGCCTACCAGACGATGTATTCCGCTACCAAGGCCGCCCTGAACGGTCTGACTCTCGCCCTCCGGTACGAGTTGTGGGACGAGAACATCCGCCTGACATCGGCGACGCCGGGTACGGTGGCCACCGCGATCTGGGGGGACACGGAAGCCCCTCCGGGCTCCCAGTCGCCTGAGCAGTCCGCACGGACGATCCTCAGCGGTGTGGAGAAGAACGAGCGACTGGTTTTTGGGGACGAGACTGACGCCTCCGGCTCCAGAAGTTGTTTCAATCCGGACGCTGCCAAGGCTGTTGATGACTATCTATTGAACGTGGCCCGGAAACGGCGCAGTGGCGAGTGGACCGTGTGACCGGCGTGGCGCCACATAAAGGAGGATATCGATCCATGAAAAACGGCAGTTATTTCATACCGCGTGAACAGATCTACTCGTTCATGAACCCGGGAGCGATGAACAACGAGGAGGGCCTCTATATTACCTGGGAGACCGATCCCGCAGCGGCGCGACGCATACTGCCTCCTCCGCTCGATCTCATCAACCCCGAGCGACCCATCGCCATGGTGTACGTCGTCAACATCCGCGAGCCCACGTTCGCTCCGTGGTACATGGAAGGTGGCCTCAGTCTCTTATGTCGCTACGGTGAAACCGTGGGCGTCTATTTTCTGAACCTCCAGCTCAGCGGTCCCGGAGCGCACATGGGCCTCTGCAGCGGGCGTGAAGCGGCGGGCCTGCCCAAGAAGATGTGCGAACGCATTGTCGTCGAACGCAACGGTGACTGGGCAAGCGCTTTCATTGAGAGAAAAGGCCGGCGCATTTTCGCGGTCGAAGTCGAGATGGGAGGGTATAACGATCCCCTCATGGAAGCCCAACGCAAGGATTACGGGCAGGGATATCGAGAAAGAGGGGCCTGCTTGCTGTTTCGGTTCAATTACGGGCAGGCGCCGGAAGGCCACGTGACGTTTCCTAATATGACCCTTGTCAACTACGACAGTGTCACCGACTACCAGACCTGGGAACCGGCCTGCGTAAAATCGCTCGACATGGAGCCATCACTGGACGACCCGTGGGCGGAACTCGCTGTGGTGAAGCTGCTCGGCGCAGGGTACAGTATCAATTCAAACTGGGTGGCAGGCGTTTTTCCTCTTGCGCAATTCGAAGACAAAGAGGCGGACAACCTTTTTCCGTACCTGTTCTCTGGCCGTTGGGACCGCTCCACCCTTGTCACAGGTCGTTACCAGCGGTACGGACAGTTTTAACACGTTAGGAGGGCTGATCATGAAAGTCGATGATATCCGAAAGATCCTCGTGGTAGGCGCCGGCACAATGGGACAGAAGATTGCTCTTCAATGCGCCCGCTTCGGCTACGAGGTGGTCGCTTATGATCCGATGGCCAAGTCTCTGGAGAACGCGCGAGTAAAAATACCGGCTTTATCTGCGGAACTGGTAGCGCAACAAAAAATGACGCCCCATGACGCGGAGGCGGCGGTGTCACGGATACACTACACTTCCCAGCCGAAGGACGGGGCCGACGCGGACCTGCTAAGCGAATCGGTACCTGAAGCCGTGGATCTTAAAGCGAAAGTCTTTGGCCAGTTCAACCAGGTCTGCGAGCCAAAAACTATCTTCACCACCAACACGTCCACGTTGGTTCCATCCATGTACGCGGAAGCTACGGGCCGACCCGCCCAGTTTGCGGCGCTGCACTTTCTCGATCCGTTCCAAGCCCCACTGGTCGACATCATGCCACACCCGGGGACCTCGCCGGAAACCGTGGAACTCCTGGTGGCTTTCGCCAAAACCATCAAGCAGGTCCCGCTGGTCTTAAAGAAAGAGTTTCCCGGTTATGTGTCGAACGCCATTGTCGGGGCCATGTGCGATAAGGCGGTGCAAATCGCGTTGGTGGACAAAATCGCGTCCGTGGAGGACGTGGACCGCGCTATAATGATTCACCTCAACATGCCCCAGGGACCTTTCGGGCTGTGGGACTTCGTAGGACTGGACACCGTCTGGCACATCAGCCAGGCCGCCGCCAAGCAATCAGGCGACCCTGGGGCTCAGCAATTCGCCGATATGTTAAAGCGGGAGTACATCGACAAGGGCTGGCTGGGGGTCAAATCTGGCCGGGGTTTTTACACGTACCCTGATCCATTGTTCAAGCGTCCGGAGTTTGTCGGCCGCGATCCCGAGTAACAAACCCGGATTGTTTTTCTTGACAAGGGGATACGTTCCACAGGAAAAAGAGGGGCTTCCCCCCATAGACCAAGTTTAGGAATATTTTGCGAAACGCTCTAGGAGTAGGACCATGAGTCGAAGCCTGCGGTTTGGTCTCATCTTGACGCTTTTCGTCTTGCCAGTTTCACAGGCAGGCGCCTGGGAGTTTTCCATGTCAGGGAACTTCACATGGGAGTATTATCAATTTTCCCAACTTGGCTCCAACGGCTTCCTCGGGCCATTCAATCAGGATAACAGTTCAGTGAAAGACATTGTCAGGCTTGCCGCTCGCAACGGTTGGCTTGGTCACGAGGTTGCCGTCGCACGGATGTAGCTTTTTGGGGTGATAGACTGGCTACAGGTTCGGATGTGGCGGCGAACTACATGTACACACTTTTTTTCCCGACGGTAAAAGTGAATCAAGCGCTTTCACTTCAAGGAGCTTACAGAATTGGAGCCTGGAATCCCATTTCTGTATATACGGATGTGGGGTATGGCCAGCTCAACAGCTCCAGGTATTTGAATAGTCAGGCTCCGGGCATCGGAATGTCATTTTCCCCCGGTTATTGGGAAACCTGGTATGCTGAGGCTAACCTTGCCCTGGGGAATTCTAAAAATAGGAAAACAGCCAAACACCATCGGTATGGGTGTGATCATCGACTCGGTGGAGAACACGTCTGAGGCGGCAGTCCTGTCAATTCCCTTTGGTCCTTTCATTATTGTCGGACAATACTATCCCTGGGGGCCGGGTAGGCCCGTTGCGGATGCTGCGTCAAATTATCCGCTAGAAACAGACCGGAGTGGGGCAGCTCAACCTCATGTCGCTGCTTTGCTAATGTATAACGCCGGGAAAATCAGTTCTCGAGACCTTTGTCGAATACACCAACGGTCACAAGGGCCCGGAATCGCTGCATTCTGTCAAACCGGATCGGCATATTTCCCAAAAGATACCCGGTCTTCGCGACGGACGACTGGCAAGTTTTCGGATTCACAAATTTCAAATATTGTCGACGGGCGGTTCTTTTTCAATACTGAAGTCGGTTTTTATCAGGAATTCTTTCGACAGAACGGCCTTGCTCTGAATTCAGCTACTGACAGTCCCCTGCCTCAAACTCGTTACTGGGAATTGTGGGCGGGCATGATCGAGTGCGGCGCTATGGCCGGCCCAGCAAAGATCAGCTTTCTCTGGGCCTACTATCCAGGTCCTGACAGACGTGGTGGCAAACTCATCGACAGACAGCCAACCATTGTTCCCATACTTTCCCCTAATGGCGGTGTAAACCTGTATCTTCCCTACAGCCTGTTGCTGGGTTATGACTACGGATCAGGAAACGATTCCATATCTCGCTCTTCCAACCACGGTTTCATTACCGATGCCAGCACGTATGGAGTAAGATTGGATTACGCTATGGCTGCCAATCTAAATGCATACGCAACCTTCTTGTACGCCAACAGGGTGTCCCAAGGATATGGATGGGGATGGATAAGGCCGGATCCTGCCAAACACAGCCTCCCAGCCAGCGCTGCAATACGGTAATGGGAGTATAGGTAATTCCTACCCAATTGGTAACCTGGTGGACCTTTCATTCGCTGACGACAACGGAAATCTTACGAATGCCCCCAACATTCTGGAGAGAGACCTTGGTTACGAAATCGGCGGAGGATTTGATTGGAAACTCATCGAAGGATACACGTTAAGGGCCAGGGTGGCCTATTGGAAGCCCGGCGCCTGGTTTAATTACGCATGTGTGGACAGGAGACAATCCAAGTGGGACATACCAAATGCCGGAAACAATTGGGGTGTCAACCCCAACCGGGAAATTGACGCGATTTTTGGTACCCGGGTATCTATTGATGCAAACTTCTGAGCCTTCAATGTTTCAAAATAGGAAAAGAGGAACACAAAACTGTTTATTGGCATTGGCGCCGTTTGTATTTAGACAGTGTACTTGACAGGTAAGGATTGATAGCTTATCATATTTACTAAAGCTTAACTTGTGTTGCTCCAGTTGACCTCTCGTCAAGGACCGCGGGTGTTATGCAAAGATTAAGATCTTGGGACATAGGCCCCCGTGCCGAGGACTTCTCGCGGTAATTCCATCCGGTTTATCCCCGTTCACAAACAGCCCTTGTTCTTTACCGTAAACGCACTATCCCAAAATATGGGAAGCGCTTTTCTAAAGGAGCTACAAAATGAGCATTAAAATTTATGTTGGAAATCTGTCTTTCGATTCCAGCGAGGGCGAGCTGAACGGCCTTTTTGAACCGTATGGAGCGGTAGATTCAACCAAGATTATCGTTGACCAGTTCACAAACCGATCCAGAGGATTCGGATTCATCGAAATGCAAAATCGTGAGGAAGGTCTTCTAGCAATCCAGGAACTTGATTCAAAAGATCTCGGTGGTCGTAGTCTCAAAGTGAACGAGGCTCGTCCAAAGACAAATTCAGGAGACAGGCCCCGAGGCAACGGCGGATCGCGCTGGTAAACACACGCCACAACTCTCGGTAAATAATCAGGCCGGAATTCGAAACCACGACTTCCGACCTCCCGACTCCTTATAGTAGAATCTGCGAGAAGGAAGCCCATAATTTTGGATTACAGACTTGGTATCTATCCCCAACTCAATACCCCGAACAAGCGTTCGGGTTTCTTTGGGGATCGCAGATTTTCCCGGCCCGGTAACCAAATATATCGCTGTCACAATTGCCAAAACTTTTTAAGAGCCATTGTTGTAACGATCAAACATGTTAATCCTGATTGTAATCGAGCGGGTTGGTCATTTAATGCCCACGTTTGATCACAATCCCCGGACTGAACTGCTCAAGGAAAGGAGCGGATAAGTATGCCTGGTGTCGTGGTCAGAGAGGACGAACCATTTGAAAACGCTATAAGGCGATTCAAGAAGCAACTGGTGAAATCAGGGGTTCTTGGAGAGGCCAAGAGAAGGCGAGCATACGATAAGCCTAGCGTTAAGAAAAAGAAAAAGGCGATATTGGCTAGAAAGAGGCTGATGAAGAAACTCAGGAGAATGAGGCGTTTTAGCTGATAGAGCTTCTTTGAGCCTGATGAAGACAATTCATGCGCTTTCTTTCGCTCTTGCGAAGATGAATGGAGTTGAGGGCTCTGGTATGGGGCGCCGCCCCGCAGAGTCACTTGGCTCCAATAGCGCTTCCAGCTTTTCGATATCTTGTTTTATGGTATTTTAAAAGCTCCTGAAATGGTTAGGGTTTATTACGATCAGGGGCTTTTAAAATCCTTTCGCGACTAGAGGTCGTGGGTTCACGACCCCATCATATCCACTCCGAAAATACAATTCAGCAAGCTTGAGCCGCTAGAATTAATCTTGTTCCCACGCTACTCAATACAAAGCTTTCAGGGAACTCTGCATGAAATCCTTGTAATGGCCGCGTGCCCTGTACAGTGCATTGGCATTATGAGCTTCGGAGCCATTTTCTTTAGTTCATCGACTGTAGATTCAATCAAGGGATTCATGTCAGGGCCGCTTAAGTGAAAGCCCCCCACTACCGCCCAAACTTTGTCCTCGCCGGTAATTTTACGGAGAGTACAGCACGGAATTTATGATACCTGAGTGAGCGCAACCCGAGATGACCACGAGGCCGCAACCGGCTAAATTGATGACAAGAGCCTGATCATCTTCAATATTATCGATGGTCAATTGACCCTCCGTTTCAATCCGCGCTCCAGGCATGCCCTTCTCGAAAGCTGTAACTCTGGGGATCTGGCCAGTTGCCAGCACTGTGTTTCCAGCAATAAGAATGGGGCCCCCTTCTTCGGACAATTGAGCGCCCAGTTCAACCATCTGTTCACGGCTGATAAGCTGAGGAAGCTTGACCAAACCCATCTGGGGCTTTTCTATAAACCGATTTCGAAATATATCGGGGTGACATACAACAGGGGCAGGCTTTCCTATGGCCTCAAGAGCCACGTTTACGGACCCTGTGTGATCCATGTGGCCATGGCTTATGACTATCGCATCGATGCTCTTAGGATCCAAGTCGAGGGTCCGCATGTTGTGGAGCACGGTTCCAGCGTTGTAACCGGTATCCAGTAGTGTTCTACGCCTCGTTTCTCCATCCCAGGTATCAACTAGAAGAGAAAGTCCATGCTCAGCGATTAGGGTTTTTGAGAGAATTACCCCGTTCTTTGCTGAGGATGGTCTCAGTAATCCGGGTTCGTCCTGAAGGAGCAGGTCAACGTAGTTGTCCACGAGTATTGTTATTTCCACTCTGTTGGTAGGTTTAAGACGTGTTACGGTTTCAGCCATTTTCAGTCCTTTCATTTTGGTCTCCTACCCGGTTACAGAATACATCGTCGTCGCTCAATCCACCGAGTGGATTTTGTTCATGTGGACATCTCTTGTGAAAAACCCTGAACATATATCTTAGACTAATTTCGGAAAATTACTTGGGAATATTTTTCAAAACTTTCCCGTTTGCACAATACGGCCCCAAGGTCTGTCATGACATTTACGTTGGATGTATTCTCGGGATGGAGGATTGCTTCTCAGACCTGAGCCGTCTCACAATCGTGGACGGGGAGACGGCTATAGGCCGTTTATTTTTATCCAGGGTGGCCTGTGGAGCGGTATTAGCTATGTCCCCCCACAAATCTTAAGAGCCATCGGCCATCTTAAGCCACGAGGCTCAGCTCTTTCCGACTCGCTGCCTTAGTGGAGAGAAAGCGAATAATCTTGTTGCGGATGGCGTAATACTGCGGATGCTCGATTATGGTACTCTCTGTCTCTCGGCCTGGGTATGTCCACAATTATTTGGTCCTTAATCCGGGCCTCCGGTCCTGGGCTCATCAGCATGATTCGATCCGACAGCAGTATTGCTTCGTCAACATCGTGTGTCACCATGAATACTGTAATCCCTGTGCTCAGCCAAATTCTGATTAACTCCTCCTGTATTGCGCCCCTGGTGAGGGCGTCTATTTGAGCGAACGGTTCGTCCAGCAAAAGAATCCTAGGATTCACAGAAAACGCCCTTGCAAGACCGACCCGTTGACGCATTCCGCCCGAAAGCACTGCGGGTTTTCTGTTCTCAGCCCCTGTCAGCCCTACCATGTCTATGTACCTTCTGAACCCGTTCATTTATCTCCTGCCTGGACTGGTCCGGAAATGCGGATTTTACAGCTAGACGTATGTTGCCATGAACACTCAGCCAGGGCATAAGAGCGAAATTCTGAAAAACCACCATCCGGTCCAGGCCTGGCCCAACGATTTCCTTGCCGTCCAGGTAAACGTAACCTCCTGTAGCAGTGTCTATTCCGGCAATGATATTGAGTAATGTTGATTTTCCACAGCCCGAATGGCCGAGCACAGACACGAACTCTTGTTCATCGACAGTTAGATGGACATCCTTGAATACACAGAATTCTCGCCCAGTTTCCTGGGTCGTGAAATATTTGGAGACCGCATCCACTTCTAATAAAGCCATAATCACTTCTCCTAATCTACATACGCCAAGCGTGTGGCTAGTCTGGTGAAAAGGTGATCGAGTATTACGCCAACCACTCCAATCACAAGGATGGCAAAGATTACACTTGTAAGAGAAAGGTTGTTCCACTCATTCCAGACGAAATAACCCAGCCCGAGTGTCCCGAGAAGGGCCTCAGCGGGAACAATGGCTACCCAAGCGCTCCCCATCGATATCTTGAGCCCGGCTACGATAGTTGGCCCAGCCGCAGGGAGTATTATCTTGAAAACCTTCATAACAGGGTTCATTTGCAATATGTTGGCGATGTTAATGTAGTCCTTTTTTATGTTAGAAACCCCGAACGCCGTGTTGGCAAGGGTAGGCCACACGCTGGCCATAAACACAACCAATACCGCAGTTACCCCACTGTTCTGGACGGAATAAAGCAATAGAGGCATCCAGGCGACGGGTGATATTGCACGCAAAACCTGGATATATGGATTCAGGGCCTTATACAGCACCGGGTTTAAGCCAAGAATGACTCCCATAATTACCGCAACAAATGTCCCTGACAGAAAACCCGCAGAAAGTCGAGCCAGGCTGTACAAGGTGAGTCTGCCAATTCCCTGATCGTTGGGACCGTGATCGTAAAAAGGGTCCGACAGGAAGTACCACGCAGTCTTTGCCACCGGCGCCGGTCCGGGTAGTCCACCAAATTTTCCGGTAACCAACTGCCAGGTTAACAGAAATAGCAACAAAAACAGTAGGCACAAGACCATCCATCCGGAATTTCCGAGTTTTTTCATTACATGACTTCCTTATTTGGCAAGATATATTAATTGAATCAATATTCCATGTTCGAATCTCAGGATCTCCTGATTGCAAAACTGTTCAGGTATTCCTCCGGCTTGTCTGGATCAAATTCCTTGCCCATGATTACGTGTTTCTTGTACATTTCGGTTGGAGGGTTGTCTCCTTTTTCCTTCATAATCTCGGCGCAGTCTCCGGCAAGAAAAACCTGCTCCGCTATCTTCCTGTAATCTACGTCACCCTTTACATACCCCCAGCGTTTCATCTGAGTAAGTATCCAAACTGCCATGGAGTTCCAGGGGAAGGGATTGAAGTCAATGCGGTCGGGCTCATTCCTCGTGGAACCTAGACCATCGGGGAATTGACCTGTCAAAACCGCTTCGACAACCTCAACAGGCTGGTTCAGATAATTCCTTGGCGCAATGGCCTGGGCTATATCCTTTCGATTCTCCATTTTTGCCGAGAATGCTGTCGCATCCACTATTGCTCTGAATACCGCCTTGAATGAATTCGGCATCTGAGTCGCAAATTGCTGGGATGTCGCAAAAGCGCAGCATGGGTGTCCCGACCATATTTCTTTGCTCAATTTAAAAATGAAGCCTGTGTTCTCGTAGACAGCACGCTGGTTAAACGGATCTGGTGACAAGTATCCATCAAGATTCTGGGCTTTCAGATTCGCGACCATTTCTGGTGGCGGTAAAACTCGAATTTTTACATCCTTGTCCGGGTCTACGCCCCCTTCCGCCAGGTAATAGCGCAGAAGAAAGTTGTGCATGGAATAATCAAACGGCACAGCGAAGGTGAAGCCCTTCATGTCCTTGGGTTCCTTTACCTCTTTGTGCTTGTTGTGAAGGGTAATGGCCTGACCGTTCAGATTTTCAACGGCTGGCATTAGAAAAGGTGTTTGCGTAGAACCTGCTCCCACGGTAAGGGCCAACGGCATGGGCGACAGCATGTGAGCGCAGTCGACCTGTTTGTTCACAGCCCAGTCACGGATCATGGCCCATCCTGCCGCCTTAACGACCTTGGAACCCTTGAGCCCGTGCTTGTCATAGAAGCCCATAGGTTGCGCCATGATTATCGGCGTCGCACAGGTTATTGGGATAAATCCTATCTGCAAATCAGTCTTTTCTAGCGGTCCGGGGTTGTCTTTCGCCCAGGACTTTGCAGCGTCCAGTGGGAACAAGGTTGATATCACAGACATCGCAGTGCCGGCGCCGAGCAGTTTCATAAACTTCCGTCGTGAAACGTCGTTGCCTTTGAAAATTGCCCTGACTACCGCTTCTTCCACGGCGCGATCGGCTATCAGCTCCGTATCCGCTCGCAGCGGTTTATCATCGGAAGAAGTGTGGGAATGTCCGCCACAATCGTGACATATTGAAACATTTGCATCGAACGGATCGTTAAGGCTCTTGATAAAAGAAAAATTTGTGTCTTTGGTATTTCTTTCGCTCACGATAACCTCCATAGTTCACAGGGCTCTTGCGAGAACCAATAAAACGGTTCAAACGTCAGGCCAAGGTCTAGTCGTACTCACCACTTTCTGTACAGGAGAAATTTTCCGTTGAAGGTGATTACAACTCGATCGCCCTTGGGGTCCGGCTTTTTTTGTATATCGATCTCAAAGTCAATTGCGCTCATGATGCCATCACCGAACATTTCGTGAATAACCTCTTTGAGTGATGTGCCATAAACTTGCGTTATCTCGTGAAATCGATAGATAAGGGGATCGACAGGAACACTCTGGTCCAGGGCTCCTTTCATGGGAAACTCAGTTAATGTTTTCGCGACTTCATCCGTTAGTCCCAGGACCGCTGCGGCTTTGGCGGCTTCATCGGCGTTCAGGCTGTTTTGTCCGAGTAAGGCCGAAGTAACCCAAATCTTATGACCCCCAATAGCCAAGGCTATGTTTTCCCATGTGAGTCCTTTTTCCTTTTTTGCTTTCAGAATAGCTGCGGTGGCTTCTTTTCTAGTCACGGGGCGCCTCCTAATAGATGTCGTAATCAGACTGCGAGCAGGGGAGATCAAGAAGTGTGCCAGATCAATGAAAGGATAAGCCCAAACAGATTAACCATCTGATATAAGGGCTTAAAGATCAATTAACCGGAGATAGAGCGAGGTAGATAAAACTTCCAGAGTTGGTTTTCAGTGTAGCTTGGGATCATTAAAGCTACGTTTTAGTAGCAATTGACATACGTTTCTGTATGATAGTATCATCCCTATCATGTTTGGAATATGTGCGATTGAGCGTGTTCTTAATCCTTGCCTATTTCGTCCATTTCTTTCTGCCATTCCTTCCAAAACTTTTTCTCACAGTTTGCAATACAAATGGAACGGAGTCGCCAGAGACCATTGTCACCTCCGCCCCCACCCCAGAAATACATCTCGGTTCGTCCGGTTGGATTATTACAAGTGCTTATACATGCGGTTCGGTCCTGCTCCACACTTTCGGATGAAATAACCGGCGCTACAAATATCCCGAAATTTGTAAACAGAACTGCTAACAGCATTGCTACCACAGTTAATGCGTATTTCCTTGTTGTCATGGCGTGTTTTCCTTTCTTGCAAATTTGGCGCTTTATAATAGGCTAGATGCCCTTTTCCATATAAGGTTTCGATACCGACCTACAAATTGGAATGTGTTAATTGGCCCACTGGCGAAAAGTATGGGGTTAGGGGCTAGCAAAATTCTGTTGACAAAATAACCGAATTAATTATCTTGCATACAAGAGGTTTTGATGGTCTCAAACGAAGAGTGCATAGTATTCTTACTAGCCAAGGCATACCAGTTGGCTCATTCCAACATGAAAAAGCATCTGTCTCCATATGGGTTAACTCCTGTACAAATCCTTGTCCTAGAGGCTATAAGACGGGAGGAAGGTTCATCAGCCACTGAAATCGGCAAGAAGGTTTCCCTGGACAGCGCTACTTTGTCTGGTGTGCTGGATCGTCTGGCCGAGAGGGATTGGGTGATCAAGGAAGTGGATAAGGAGGACAAACGCTCCCTGAGGCTGTATTTGGGAGAAAAGGCCAGGGTCCATCAGGATGAACTAATCCTGGCGAGGAAACGTTCCAATGAAGAAATCCTGAATGGCTTTTCAATCGAAGAAAGGGTCCTCTTGAAAAGGCTTCTTAAAGATATGAATCGTTAAATTCCGAGCATTTCTTTAGCATACAAAATATACGACCTTTTTGTTTTGGCGCAGCGGTTTTTGACCGCAGATTTATCCTTATTCAGAGGTGATTAAAATAAAATGTCCATAGACCTGTACCAGGATCTGCGTGAGCAGATGGATCAGTATTCCATTGGATTCCCGTCCACCGAGTCCGGAGTTGAAATTCAGATCCTCAAAAAACTGTTCAACGAAGACGAAGCTGGAATGTATCTGAACCTGAGCATGATGCTCGAGACAGCTCAAGACATTGCCGCACGTACTGGAATGGATGCAGAAAACGCAAGCAAGCTGCTCGACACAATGTTTGAAAAAGGACTGATTTTCAGGACCAAGAAGGCCGGTGTAGTGAAGTACGGGGCAGCGCCCTTTGTAGTTGGGTCTTTCGAACACCAAGTCAAGAGCATGGACAAGGAATTTGCTCAACTGTTCGAACGTTATTTTGTGGAGGCTTTTGGCAAGGACGGGTTGGCCCAGTCCGCTCCGATGAGAACGGTACCGGTAAACAAGTCAATAAATCACTTGTGGCCGGTCGCTCCCTACGAAGATTTGAAGGAGATAATAAAGGGCAAGGATCAAATTTCAGTCGCAAATTGCGTATGTAGAGTCCAACAGGGCCTTATTGAAAAGGGATGTGAAAAACCCCTGGAAACCTGTTTCCAATTTGGCAGCCACGCCCAGTACTACGTGGACAAAGGCATGGGACGTTTCATATCTAAAGAGGAAGCTGTTGATATTTTAGGCAAATGTGAAGAAGCCGGCCTAGTGCCTCAGCCTTTTATTTCAAAAGACACAGGAGGAATCTGTAACTGCTGTGGTGATTGTTGCGGAATTTTGAGATCCATCAAGCTGCATCCCAAACCATCAGAAATGGTTTTGACCAACTATTTCGCTGAAGTTGACCCTTCATCGTGTACAGCGTGTGAGACCTGTCTCGACAGGTGTCAAATGGACGCCATTAAAATTGATGATGTGGCGGACATCGATCGGGATAGATGTATCGGTTGTGGTCTTTGCGTGACAACTTGTCCAAGCGACGCAATATCTTTGAAAATGAAACCTGAAAGCGAACGGAAAGAGCCACCGGCAACCGGTCGGGACTACGTGACTCAACTCGCTTCAGCCCGTGGCAAAACACTGATTCCACTTGTAGTGATCAAAAAATTTCAGGGTTATCAACCGGTGACATAGAAACTGCAGACAAGATGCGCTTTTGATAGCGGCAAGAAGATGAATCCGGAATTACGCGGTGTGTGTTCCTGAAAAGAACGTGTACGTCGTCAGGACGGCTACAGAAGGATTGCATAAGTAAAGAGAGCCCGCCAAAGCGGGCTCTCGTGTATTCTTGAAAATTAAGTATCGAGAAATCTGGTTTTACCAGCGGGAACCTCTGTCCCCACCGCCGCCACCGCCTCGTCGACCACCGCCACCGTTGCCTGACCTTTCGCCACCGAAATTGGTCTTGGGGCGGGCTTCATTCAATTTTAGGGCTCGACCCACGAAATCCTTGGAATCGAGTTCCTTAATTGCCTTGAGCCCTTCTTCACGGTTCTGCATTTCAACAAAACCAAATCCCCTGGAACGGCCCGTAAACTTGTCCGATATGATCTTGACAGAATCCACCACGCCATACTCTTCGAACAATCCCTTGAGTTCTCCCTCGTTGGCATCAAAAGACAGGTTTCCGACATAAATGTTAATACTCATTCTCTAGCTCCTTTTGGATAATCGCCTTACACATTTCGTGAGAGAGCGTTTGGTTGACAGATAGCGGGTCTTTGTGAACGGGGATAAATCGACTGGATTTAGGGCGGATTATCCTCGGCACGGGCCGCACGATCTAATTTCTCACTACTCGCATAACACCCGTGGGCCCTTAAAAGTAGGACAACTGGAGAAATACAAGCTCATATTGTATCGTATTATATATCCTCCAATTTAAGCGGTCAAATAAAATTGATCGCCATATTTGGAAAAAAGTTCCAAATATTTGATCTTTCGGTAATTAGAATAATAAATTTTTTGCCCACACAAGTAACGGGTTGATAATAACTGACAGAAACAAATTCTGGGCCATTGTCGAACGTTTCAGGAGCGGGAAAAACTAATTATGAAAAAAGTCGGATGGGTAATTATTTGGGCCATTGCTTTTGGATTTGTTGAAGCTTCGGTAGTTGAATATCTGCGTGCACACTATTATCCCCTCACCGAAGGGGGTTTCCAATTTCCTATTCTGACCCTAGCTCACTTTGAGAGTCTAGGGCCCGAACATATTCACAGGCTGAAAATAGAGATAGCGAGAGAGTTCTGCACCCTGATAATGCTGGCTACCGTAGGAGCGGCTGCAGCCAAAAATCGTCGTGAAGCCTGGGCGCATTTCATGATTGCTTTCGGCGTTTGGGACATTTTTTTCTATGTATGGTTGCGGGTTTTTCTTGACTGGCCTGCGAGCTTAATGACCTGGGACCTGTTGTTCCTGATACCAATGCCATGGGTAGGGCCTGTTATCGCTCCGGTAATCATTTCAATAGCTCTTATCGTTGCAGGTCTAATGGTCCTCTTCTTCGAAGACAAAGGCCGCCCTCTCCTTCTAAAATGGAGAGACTGGCTGCTCATTGTTATCGGCGGTGTCATAGTGATTGTGTCTTTTTGTTGGGATTACAAGAACATCATGGGAGGTGGGTTTCCGGATCCTTTCGAGTGGAAGATTTTTTTCACCGGTCTGATCCTGTCCGCTGTGACATTCCTGCTGGCGGCAGGTCGAGTGAAATGAATTCTTGTAATGAATAAATTTCAGTGATTCTACCTTGAAACAACCCATGTTGACGCGGGGTTCATTCTTTTTTGAATCCTATGATTTTGATCGTTGACTCGCCCTGGCATTTTCGATAACTTGGGGACCATAGGCGCTCATAGAGCTTAATAGGGAAGTCGGTTAAAGTCCGACGCGGTCCCGCCGCTGTGTCCGGGGACGAAAACCTGCAGATAGCCACTTTCTCGATTAACGGGATGGGAAGGCGTGGGCAAGTAGAATGATCCGGGAGCCAGAAGACCTGCCTGACATATAGCCCTGCGATCGACGGGCAAAACTTGGGGAAAAGAAAACTGGGCGCATTCCCGAGTCATTTCATGGCTCGGGTTTTTGTTTTTTGCATGACCTGAAAATACCGACGCCAATCAACGGTAAATAGCTATGAATACACTGAGTAATTTTAGCGCGTCAGATTTCGGTCATTTTAGCTTCCTGGAGAATTCAGCAAAATCTCTCCTCAAATCATCCTTCAGGGCAAAACGCCCTGACGATGACTTAGACTCAGCCATCGACTTCAATCTGGATTGCTCGTTTGAAAGTTCTTTTCAGGGCCCGGAAGAAAACTTTGCGGAATCTTATCGGTTTTGGGAGAATTTCGAACCGCTTAGCGATACGGCCGTAATTTCAAGGGATTCTGATTTACGTTCACAGCGAAAGGGCGCTGAAATCATCCCAAGCCTTGTTTCCACAACTGTTCACATTGCCCTAATGGTTGCTATCGCATTCTCGTCTGGCGCTGGATCGATCGGTCAATACGGAAGTTCGCCGGATCGAATATTTGTGAAGCTGATAGACCAGAACGCTTTGATCGTTCGAGAAAATGGACACGCTTCTTTTGAATCCGCCGCTTCCTGTCCATCAATAGCCAAGAGATCAAAAGAGGAAAAAGGCAAAAATGAAAAAGAAACCTCAAACAAACCGCGGAACATGTCAACAGAGACTACTAATGGCGCGGATCATGTTTGTGATGGTTCTAGCGACGGAGACACGGCGGACAAAAAGGACATCAAACTGGTAGAAAGAGATTTATCTTCCCCTAAAAAAACGGACCAAAAAGACGATGTAAATCTCGACAGCCCCTCCCGTCAAGATTCCGTGGCAAGCCTGCCATCTGTAGCGAGAGCTGAACAGCGCTCCGCAGCCCCCCAAGGTGAAGAAGCGGACAAATTCAAGAAAATGGTTTTGTCAGCGATATATAAAGTCGCATACTATCCGAGAGACGCTTTGCATAAGAAAGAGTACGGAGAGGCTTTAGTTTCATTTGTCGTCGTTAGTAACGGCTCGATCGAGGAGTTGACCGTTGTGAAAAAATCCGGATCAGAGATTCTGGACACAGCCGCTCTTAAAATTGTTGAAAAGGCGTCAACTCACTTTCCGGCGATTCCGGAAACATTGGGTCACAAAAAGATCAACTACGTCGTGCCGATAACATTCAAGAAAAGATCATGAAATGGCTATGTTCAAATATGCGTTCATTTTGTTTGTTTCTGTCATAACGATTTCTGCGCGTGTGGGAAACATATGGAGCGATTCCGGTAACGTTGTCTGCGTGAAAGACTCTCTTGGAACGCCAGTCTGTGTTCAAGAATCTCCAAAAAGAATTGTCTCGTTAGCTCCAAGCCTTACAGAACTGGTATTCGAATTGAAAGCCGGTTCGAGGTTGGTTGGTCGCACAACTAAATGTAACATTCCAGAAGCGGCGAAGGCTGTCACCAACATAGGCTCATATGGTAGTCCAGATTTTGAAAAGCTGATGTCCGTGAGCACTGACTTGGTCCTGGCGCCCAAAACAGGTATAAGGCCGGAATTCATACAACACTTGAGATCTCTCGGGATTCCAGTTTATGTGGACGACAGTTCAAACATAGAACAGATAGAAGAAACCATCAACAATGTGGGAAAACTGTTGGGAAGCAATGAGGAAGCTAGCCGCATTGTAAATGATATTCGAGTCCGTCGAAAAACAATCAGCAAACTGACGGATGGAGTAGAGAAAACAACGGTCCTTTTTGTTATTGGAGTTCGCCCACTAGTGGTAGCTGGAGGCAGATCGTTTCTTGGGTCTCTTGTAAGAGAAGCCGGTGGTTCGAATATTGCTGAAGACACCAGAGTTGAGTACCCCAAATTTAGCGTCGAAGAAGTAATCAGATGTGACCCTGATTTGATCCTGATGTTGGACAAGGAATGTCACGGAAATGAATGTCTGAATCAGTGGAAGGATCTCACTGAGCTGAAAGCGGTAAAAAATAAACGGGTATACGAATTGGACGCAGACCTGATGGCTAGGCCGGGGGTTCGTACCATCGAGGGATTGGAAAAATTGTTGGCGTTTTTTCACCCTGAAATTCTTGATATTCCAACTCAGTCGAACACACTTCATAGCGATGCTAAAGATCAATAACCTGTCGGCTTTCGTGAAAAATGCAATCTCAAGTACTTAAAAGAACTTTGACAGTAAGCTTCATTCTGGGGGTCACGCTTTTAATTGTGGTTTTGTTTTCCTTGTTTGTGGGCACAACCAGTGTCAGATTATCAGATCTATGGAACCTTGATTCTCATGCGGCCGACACAAGCAAGGTGTGCGCCATTATTTTTTCGTATCGGCTTCCCAGAGTATTACTGGCATGTATAGCGGGAGCCGGACTGGCCTGTTCAGGCGTGGTTTTTCAGGGCGTATTGAGAAATCCTCTCGCCGACCCATATATTATCGGAATTGCCGCAGGGGGAGCCTTGGGCGCAGTGACCTCAATAAGCCTCCTAAAGAGTAACTGGTTGGTCTCGACATCTATTGCGTCCTTTGTCGGAAGTTTGATAGCAGTGGGGCTTGTCTACATACTGGCTGTTTTACGGAAGAGCGCAACATACATCAATACGGTAATCTTAGCCGGAATCATCGTGGGATCTCTGATGAACACGATGATGCTTCTGATCATGTCGGTTACCAGTTCAAACGAGTTACAGCGCGTGCTGTTCTGGCTCATGGGTGATTTCAGTCTTGCAGATTATGACAAGATAGTGTTTTCCGGGTCGATAGTACTGGCAGGTTTCTTGTTGATTTATCTGAACGCCAACAGGTTGAACCTTCTTGTTCTGGACGAGGAATCTGCTTCTAACCTGGGGGTTGATGTTCAGAAATATCGTTTCATTTTGATGACTACATCCGCTTTGATTACGGGCGCCGTAGTGAGTGTTTCTGGAACCATTGGATTTGTCGGTCTTGTTGCGCCACATTCAATGAGGTTATTGTTTGGACCGGATCACAGGATTCTCTTGCCTACCGCATTCCTCGGCGGAGCTCTATTTCTGGTTGTATCCGACACTGTGGCAAGGCTCGTAGCCTACCCTGTTGAACTTCCGGTGGGCGTAATTACGGCCCTAAGTGGGGGGCCCTTTTTCCTCTATTTGCTACTCAGGAATAGAAATTGACCCTGGAACAGTAATTTGATCAAGCCCAGCATACTTGACTGTAGATCTATAAGCGTAGTTTTTAATGAATCTGTCGCCTTGGACAAAGTCAGCGTTTCAATAAGCGCTGGAGATTTCTACGGGATAATCGGTCCGAATGGCGCCGGCAAATCCACTCTTATCAAGGTATTGAGCGGAGTATTAAAACCAACTTCCGGCGTTGTGAGTCTCCACAACATTGATCTAAACTCTCTGTCCAGACAAAAGATTGCCACAGAAATCGCTGTAGTCGCACAGGAGGAAAATTTAGAATTCGTATTCAATGTCGAGCAATATGTCGCGTTAGGTAGATCACCTCATCACGGTGGATTGTACTTTGAGAAAAAGCTCGACAGGGAAATAGTGCAAGACGCCATGATCAAAACAAAAACAGAACATTTAACAAATCGCGAATTTGATTCACTTTCAGGCGGAGAAAAACAACGCGTCAGAATTGCTAGAGCTTTGGCGCAAGAACCCAAAATACTCATTCTTGATGAGCCTACGAATCATCTTGATATTTATTCCCAGATGAATTTGACCGAATTATTGGACCAAATTAATAATAAAGGTATTTCAATAATAACAGTTTCACATGATATCGACTTCATGTGCAGGGCTTGCGATCAACTAAAACTCATGAATAATGGAAGAATTATCGCCGAAGGCGCTTCAAGCGAAGTCGTCACAGAGCATAACCTCGCTGAAGCTTTTCAAGTCAGAACCTTTGTAGACATCAATCCTGTCACAATGACCCCAAGGATCACACCCCTAGGCAGGATCTAGGCTCTATTTTCTGAACTCATGCCGGCCATTTTTCGGTGAAACCGAGCGCAAAGCATTCGTATACGAATGAGACAAACTTTTGAGGGTCGATGGAAACATTCCTATCGGAGAGTTCGTTCAAGAAATACGCTAGCTTGTTATACTTTCCCGATACGGCTGCGGCTATCATCGCCCCCTGAGAAACCAGGATTTCCTTGACACAGGTTTCCGGCAAAACGCCCCATAGACATTTGTTTCTCACATGGGTTAAAGCGGCCACCGCAGCCACAGTCGGAGGATCCAGGTTCATACTGATCACGTTTTTACGGAACAGGTTTGATTGATCAGGAGATAGGAACTGTCCTACCCCGCTACAAAAAGTCTCTTCATCCTGGCACAATAGCCCTAGATGGGCTACACAAGAGCACTGAACGTTCGGAGTCAGTGAATTTTGCCAAACCAATGTCTCTCTAATGGCCTTCATACATGTTCGTCCGACCAATTCACCGAGTTTTGTGTGTTTCCTGGCGTCACTAAGTGCCTTACCGTTTCCGATTGATGACGCTACCAGGATTTGATCAGTTCCGGTTCCTGTGGCCAGTGAATCAGAATACCTGGAGTTAATTCCAAGTTCTTGCAAAGTGGCGGCTTTAGCTTCAGTCGCCGTTACTACACAATCGGTCAAAGCGGCTGGTGTCAACTCGCAATTGATAAATATCATCATATTAATTGTACCGGCATTGGAAAAGGTGCGATCGTCAATGATCTCAAATTTGCCGTCAAGTTCGTAAATAGCCGCCGGATCGCCTGCTCGCATCGAATTTGTTTCCACTCCGGCAGTACAGGCTACCGTTATTTCAAGATCCCGATATTTCTCGGTTTCAATAGAAGCGTTGTTCAATATTGGCTGCGGTTTCCAGAATTACTGTGTTATGCGATGGAAGACCATAATAATCGGAAATGAAAGAATGATAAGTTCCCGGGTCTTCGACCATCATCGAATTTATTGATGTGAAATGACCACATGGTTCACAGCATTGATGATTACAAACAAACCTTACGTCTTCTCGAAGCCCTCCGCCGATCCGGCATGTAGAGATCAGTCGATAGGGTTGAAGCAGTTTGAAGATAATTATTTTTTCCTCACGATGTATTTCGACTGAGTCAAAACACTTATTTAGAAGCATGACATGACCTCGTAGAACCTGGCCGATTCATTGCTGGAAATTCTAACGTCCGGAATCCAGTGTTCCTTGTTCCTGTGTATTCACTTTTTCCATGTAAGAGTTGTAAGCCAACCACTCCTGCAATTCACATAGTCCGGCCTTTTTGATGTATCCGATGTTCGTAACATTAATTTTGCAGTTACAGTCCGGTTCCAGCAGCTTGAATTCTATCAGATCGCCAGGCAGAACCATGAAGAGTTCCCGGGTTGGATTGCGGACCGCTTCAATCAAGCCTTGGTCTTTGATCTCCCAATATCCTCTGAAGGAATATTGCCTGTAGGAAAAGAATCTCCTCCTGAAGGAAGACTCATCAATTCTCTGGTGAGTTATGGCCCAAATGCCCGGACACGTGGCCCTGAAAACAACTCCACCGGAGAAACCTAGTTGCACAGGTTTATCAGTACAGGTTATTTCAATTGAATTCTGGAGGGGAAAAGGCTCTCCGGCGTTGGCTCGAGAGGGCGCTAAAGCCAAGGCTATCAACGATGCTACAATAGCTATATTTTTAATCATATTGGGAACTCCAGCCTCGTTAGAATGTGGTCAGGTTACGCATCCAGGTCGCCGCCCCCTGAACCGATGAGAAACCGTCTGAAACTGAACCGTACAGCCTCTGACGCACTCTGGTCAGGTCTGAGACAGTGGGGACTCTCATTTTGTCATAATCCAGCTTGGCTTTCAGACCAAAAAAATACGTCCTACCTGGCGCTGAATAATATAAATTGTCAAAAGGTGGCGTATAGTATGAAGCATATGAGCCTTGAGGAGAATATTGACGATCACTAAAATTCCGGACTCCAAAATACAATTCAGCCATATCACCCCAGAATTTCTGTGCGAAACTGATGTCTCCCCACTTGGACGCCTCAAGGTCAGGTTGATCATTAAATACATCATTTAGCAGAAAACGGCTTCCCACATAGTGATAGGCAATCATGCCGGAGAACCCCCATTCCCTGTTGTTGTAAGTTAGTTCCACGTTGGCCATATCACTGGGGTTTAAACTGAGCCATTTGTCCAGGGTCGATCGGCGCAAAGCGTCAGTGACCTGCCAGTTGTAACCAAAGTAAACTTTCTGTCTCGTGTAATTGGATTTCAGGGTCCAACGGGGCGTTATGTTTATCAACGATTCTATCTCGACTCCCGCGTGAGATACATTCGGAACGTTGAGGTTCCTGCTTTTCTCTCCCTTTGCAGGATCAGGGTCAGGTCCCCAGTAGATTTCGTTGTTCATGTCCAGTTCGTAGTAAGTTAATCCCACAAATATATTTCGGGAGAACCAGTGGCGGATTCCTACCTCTTCCAGCGTACCGTCTTCCGGATCTAAGAGCCATATCGGGTCAGGATGGCCCCAAGGGCTGATGGGGTTCCACCCGAGATTGATCATGTCATCAAAATTGGGGAATCGATACGGAGTGGAATGTTTGAAATAAATATCCGAACCGAGTTCACGATCGTATACAAAACCCACACCGTATTGGGAGGCGCTTTTGTTAGGGTTGATTCGTCCTCTGACAACGCTGGAACTGTAAATTGACTCTGAATACAGATCCTTCAAGTCATAGTTTTCTGTGCGGTACCCGAGTGTAAAAATAAGCCTGTCCCAGAATCGGGTCTGGTTCATCATCCAGTATCCTAACAGATCCCTGTCCCCTCTAGCTGTTCCGGAATGGGCGAGTCCATAGTTGAACGTAGGCAAAGAAGTTATGATACGGGATTCTCGTTTAAATCTTCCGTTTGCATAGTCCAGCCCCAAAGTTAAATCGTTACGGAGAAATGCGTGTGAGTCACTGCGAGTGTATTTGAGATAGAGGCACGAATCTGTCCAGCGCTGGTCTGAACTTGAACCCCAGCCAAAATAGAATGGAACGCTTCTGTCATACGTACGACCTGTCCATGTGATTTCAAGGTTTCCAAGACGTTTTTTATTGTAGAGGAGTTTAACCATTGAAAGATTGTCTCCCCGGCGCTCCGGTGGATCTTCAAATGCTCGATATCCATAAGAATCAGGCCTTATATCCCGAGTATCCCTCCGCTGCCATCTATCCTTGTCTATTGCGTTGTAATTCGGAACGCTCTGATCTGAAATCAGATGACTTACATCGAGCGTCAAATCAGGCCAAATTTTCCAGTTGAGACTTCCATATACATTGACTAACGACCAAGGACCGGGGCGGGTAGTTGGTTCATCGTAATCGTTATTGCCGTAATGTGTTCTCCAACCTTGTTCGTTGTACCTGCCCACAAATATACCCATCGCCAAAGTGTCCTTGACAATGTTTGTGGCTGCCCACTCCCTGTTTTGGCCCCAGGAACCGCCCTCAGCTCCAAAATAAGTTCCTGGATTTAGCCGGGGTTTCTTGAGAATGACATTTATTGAACCCCCAATTGCCTTATCTCCAAATGGAATTGTCCCATCACTTCTCAACACTTCAACACGTTCAATAAGTTCCGGAAATATAAAATTTGTGTTGCTTTCCGTTCTAGGCATATTCAGGTTGGCCCCATCCCATAAGATTGAGGTTCTATTGGTTGTTTCATTACTAAAACCACGGATGGCGATCGGAGCGTCAAAGGCGTTTCCGGAATAACCACCCATCGAAAATACACCCGGTTGCCCCTGAACCACATCTGACAGTCCTGTCCTGCCTAAGGATGAAACCCCTCTATTTTCTATGACACTTACCGCTGCTGGAACCGCGGCGATGTTCTCCGTTCTGCCGGTAGCGGAAACTACCTCAGACCTTGTTGGGGCAAAGTCAGAGAATGGTTGTCCGGAAGGTATTGGATCTCCGTATCCAAATCCCTCTTCGGATCTAGCCGCTCTGGACGAACCGCTAGTGCTCGGAGCCTGGACCTGAACACTCGGAAGTTGCTCTGACGGGACCGGAGTGGCATCCTGACCGAGGCTATGGCTATACGAAACCAGCCCCAGACATAAACTCAAGAGTATTTTGAGCAAAGAACTGGAGCCGAATTTATGTTTAGTCCTCATATGATAATTCCTCCATCAAAGAGCGCCGCAAAAAATTATGGCGTTACTTGCCCGTACTGGCCGGGTTTGTCCCGGGACTCTGAAAACATGTCACCGAACCATCGGCCACTTTGAACGATAGCCCCTGGCAGATTTAAGATTCCTTGAAGGAGATTATTGGGCTCGACGGGTGGTAATCTATGCTCCTGGACCAATTGAGGCGGCAGTTGAGGGCCTCCGCATACGATATTCGCGCCCTGACGAGGCGGTGGCCCCACCACAGGACCCTGCGGAGCGCAAGCGACCGGGCCAACACCACACGCCGGGATCGGAGCAGACGGGCAAAACGTTGGAGGCATGGGATTCGCGCAACAAGGGGGATGCGGCCTGACACATGCCGGAGCGGTTGGTTTTGTGCGATCTACAGGCAAAACAGCCTCAATCGCCTTGAAGGGCAACTGGATCGTCGCTTTAAGAAGCCCTACAGCATTGATCACCATGCTTCTTACAGGACCTTCTTCCCGGTAAGTTAAGGGGACTAGCCTAGGCTCACATGACCCAACTTTGACAGGACGTGAAAATGAAGGGTCATGGTTCGGAGTATTTATACTTGAGTTGGGTTGAGCCGGGCCGCGCGACGCAGGTACAGAAGCGCAATATGAAGGCGCCGCCGTTTGGCAGCCCTGAGGAGCGTCGCCAGCCAACGCTTCCGGAAAGCCACTTGTAACCAGAAAAAATGAATAAATCATAATCAGGCTTAATGGTAGACGAAACATCTTGACCTCCGATTTTGAAAAACAAAAGCTGCATAACGTGTAACAACTTGATTTAATTCTGTTTATATTCATACATGCTCAACAAACAACTCATCTGCGCCAAACTCATGACTGATTTGACGAGCGATTGTTGGACCCCATTGTGACGCAAGGCCAAACTTGACTTGGTTATGAAAAGGTGGGTAAATAATGGGAAAGGGAAAGGTGAACCATTCCCCATCTACCTTGGGTTCCGTTGCAGCGGAACTCGAGGTCCCCAGACCTCAGTTTTTTGTCAAATAAAAAGCCCTCCCACCTGTACGGTGAAAGGGCTTGGCACGATTCCATATTCCCTTCCCTGCCCGCGCAGGTTTTTTAGGGTTCGGAACATACCCAGGTATTCTGGCTTCCGTCTTAACCTACTCTCCGCGCCATCCGAAAGGATTCTCAACTAGCTTATACGCGAATTTCCGTCCACGGTCACAGTTGCGGGGCAGCGACGGTGTTACACCGTCTTCCCCTAGGCAATTCCCAATATATTTTTTTGTACATTATCCGAGAGTAGTTTAGATTATCTTTCTCCGGGATGTCAAACTTTTTGTTCCCAATTATTTTCTGGAAAACTATGGACATGTTGTCGCTGAGCGAGACTGCTCAACACTTGCGCTAAGGTCATCTGCCAGCGAAGGCTTCGATATTGACACGTTCAGTAGTTCAGCTATTTTCTTGGCTATATCGGTGTTGTCATAAGTTCCTGAAAACTGCTCTTGGCCAGGGCCTACAGCCTTGGTCGCTACAGCCTTTCCGGTATGTCCAAATGTGGTCCACTTCACTTTCGCGGCCTGACTTGTTATCATGCTTAGAGCATTCAGGGTCCCAGACTTCGATAACTTGCCACGTGTGGCGGGGTCTCCACTCCCAGAAGCTTTGTCCTCAACTGATTTCGTTTGATAGTTTCTAAGTAGTTCAGCTTCCTCTTCTGTCAATTTCAACCCTGCGGATTTCAATATAGCGTCTTGTTGGCTGGGGTCCTTCTTGATCTTGTCTTCAAGGTAAAACAGGCTCCGCTTTATTGGTTCAAGGGGGACAGGATCAATAGTGAATTGATCTCCCTCCATTTGAGTCAACCCACCGGTTTCGTGGTCGGCTGTCACTATTACCAGCACATCAGGATGAGATTCCTGAAATTTCAGACCAACCTCTACGGCTTCATCAAAATCCAGGATGTCGCTTATCATTGTCTTCATGTCGTGAGTATGACACGCATGGTCAATACGTCCACCCTCAATCATGATGAAAAAACCTTTAGGGTTTTTCCCTACGATTGAAAGGGCTGTTTGCGTCATCTCCGCGAGACTGGGCTGGTTAGAAAAAACAGGGTTGTTTTCACGATCAACAGCATAGGCCATGTTTCCCTTGGCAAACAATCCAAAGAGTTTATCGACTGTTTTTGGATTCACGGCTCTGAGTTGGGATCTATTTTCCACGAAATCATAGCCGCTGATCTTCATTGCTTGAATGATGTCCTTTTGATCCTTCCTCTTGCTACCGTTTTGACTCGATGGGACAAAATACGCCCATCCTCCGCCCAAGATCGCGTCAGGAGCAAAATCCGGTAATTGTTCAGCAATGTAGGCTTCACAATCGCGACGGGGAGAACTGCTGTATACCGCTGCAGGAGTCGCGTCGGTTAACCGTGCCGTACTCACTATGCCGACCGACAGGCCTGCTTTTTTTGCGGCTTGAGCAACATTGGAGGCCTTTGATCCATCAGGCAAAATGTTCAATTGACCAGTGTTCGTCTTGTAACCTGAATAAAGCGCCGTCGCTGCCGCTGCGGAGTCAGTGACTTCAGAATTGGCTGCGTGCGTTGTGGTAAGCCCTGATGTCCGAATAGAATTGATCATCAGATCCCTACCCAGGACACGCTTTGCATAAATATCGGCTGAGCTGACCTGGTTGATACCCGTCCCATCCCCGATGAAGAGTATGACGCCTTTTGCTCTCTCAAGGCTATTCGACTCAGCATACGCGACGAGGTTGACTGCAAATACAAGAACAACAGCCATCGTCGTAGTCAGGTATTTTCTCAATGAACTCATTTTCTTCCCTTTAGAGGTTGTACCTATGGTCCGGGTGGATCAACGCCAATCATTCTACAACATAATACATCATCTCCTGCAATTCATTCTTCCACCAACGGACCTTGGCATTACAAAGTAATACTTATCGCTGCAGAGCGCTGCCCTTCCATTTTGATTATCTACCAGCGGTCGATTGACCTGACGTTCATGCGTTTGTCAAAATGAATTTATGGGTCGGTCGTTTATAATAAACCCAGCTTAGAGAAGGAAAAGCTTCTTAAATACGAAATCCTTAAACCGATTTGGGTGTCATCAATTAGAGTGAACTTATAGGATTAGGGGCACACAGGAACAATCAAGGCCAGGCTACCCGCTCTAAATCCGGGCGGGGAAAAACAGGCGCTCAAGAGGGGAAATCACTGTAGCATGTTTGAACACAAACAGCGGATAAACTCAGGGGAAACTCGACAGCCGTCGTTTTGGCGTAGATTTTGGGGTTTGGTGAGACCTTACTGGTCATCAGAAGAAAAATGGCTCGCACTTTTACTTCTTGTCCTCATCATGGCCATGAACCTCGGCACGGTTTATGTTCACGTGTTGATAAACGAATGGACCAAAGATTTCTACAATGCCTTACAACAAGTCAACAAAGCTGCGTTTTTCAATGATTTACTGCGGTTCGCCAAGCTTGCCACGGCATTTATTATTCAGACCGTCTACATGCTTTATCTTCAACAAATGCTTCAAATACGTTGGCGCCGTTGGCTCACTCAAAATTACCTTGGCAGATGGCTAGGTCATCAAGCTTACTATCGTATGCAATTTCTGGATGACGCTACTGACAACCCTGATCAGCGAATAAGCGAAGATATCGATTCATTCATAGATCTTACTCTGACACTAAGCATCAGGTTGTTGAATTCGGTGGCTACTCTGGTTTCGTTCATTGTCATTTTATGGGAACTTTCCGGAACCCTGACTATCTCTCTCGGGTCTATGGGAACATTAAGTATTCCGGGGTACATGGTCTGGGCCGCGATAGGCTACTCGACTATTGGAACGTGGCTAACCATGCGAGTCGGAAATCCACTGATCGAATTGAATTTTAACCAGCAGCGATTCGAAGCGGACTTTCGATTCAGTATGGCTCGCTTGCGAGAAAACAGCGAATGCGTTGCGCTCTATGGAGGCGAACAGAATGAACACGCTAATTTCTGGTCCCGGTTCACTGAGGTTGTAAACAATTATTGGAAGATTATGAGACGCCAGAAGAGACTCAATTCATTGACCGGTGGATACAATCAGATAGCGGTAATATTTCCCGTGCTGATGGCTGCCCCTCGTTTCTTTGCGGGGCAGATGAAGCTGGGGGGTCTAATGCAGACGGCGTCTGCGTTTGGTTCGGTACACGACGCCCTTTCCTTTTTGGTGAACAGTTACACCACAATTACCAGTTGGAACGCCGTAATGAATCGTCTCACCGGATTTACCGGTACTATTGAGCAAGTCAAGACGCTCAAGGAAAGAGAGGAACTGCGGCGAGTCAACTCACCCGACCGGTCATTCAGCGTGGAATCCTTGAACGTATTATTACCAGATGGAAAGGTATTGATAGAGGACCTGGATTTACGTTTAGAGCGCGGGGCATCGTTGCTCATAGCGGGTGAGTCTGGTTCCGGAAAAAGCACTTTGGTTCGTACACTCGCCGGGATTTGGCCTTTCGCACGCGGGACAATTCGCATCCCTGAGCAGGCTACCACAATGTTTTTGCCACAAAAACCTTATTTGCCGTTGGGTTCCTTGCGACAAACTCTCTATTACCCGTCTGCACTTTCGATTTCAGAGCGACGCTTACTGGAGATACTTGATCTTTGCAATCTTTCACATTTATCCACAGAGCTTGATCGAATTGGCAACTGGTCACAGGCGCTTTCGTTAGGAGAACAACAACGAATCGCTTTTGCCAGGATTCTGCTTCAGCGTCCTGATTATTTGTTTCTGGACGAAGCCACAGCGTCACTTGATGAGAGAATGGAAGCTGTTCTTTATCAGCTTATCAGATCTCAATTGAGGAACACCACAGTGGTAAGCGTTGGACATCGCAGCACTTTAGTCGCCTGGCACGAATCACAATTGACACTGATCGGTGAGGGAGGATGGCGATTGTCTGGTCTGTAAAGTTTTTGATGGGACCTATTATCTATCGAGTCTCTTGCACATCCCTTAATAAATAAAAAGCTAGTCCAGTTGATCTGAAGATTTTTCGCATTCATGGCAGAGTTAAGCGAAGGAACCTGTTGATGCAAGCTTGACGTAGCGGAGACTGAGTGTTATGATCCGTCCGTAAGTGGCACATTTGTCTACTACGGCTATCCGTTTCTACTATGGCCTCGAAACTCAAGGGTGTTCGGGGTAGTCAGCTATGTCCCGATTGTGCGTCGTGTACTGGTAGTAGTGATTAAGTGACCTCCAGAGAATCTACTGAGATTGTATCGAGCTATAAAACGTACATTAGACGAAAGGCGCTCCTTTTTGGGATTCTGTCTTTAGCTCTGGTGGCTTTGGCGATGTATTCCATGACGGCCGGAATTTACAAGCTCCCCGTAGGAAAAGTTCTGGCAGCATTGTTAGGATCGGACGAACCTCAAGCCAGAATTGTTATCTGGAACATAAGATTTCCCAGGATTGTGTCGGCCATCGTCGCCGGCTGGGCGCTTGGACTTTCAGGACTGGTCATCCAGTGCCTCCTCAGAAACCCTCTTGGATCGCCGTTCACGCTCGGCATCAGCCAGGGGGCCGCATTTGGAGCAGCCTTTGCAATAGTTGTTTTAGGGGCCGGGGGGGCGGCAAGCAGCGCCGCTCAAACGGGTATAGTGCAAACAGTCAGCTCGTCAGGCCCTATGACCATACGAAACTTGTACTCCGTGACATTTTGCGCTTTTATGGGGGGACTAATAGCGACGGGAACCATTCTGGTCCTTGCCAGGTTGAAGAAAATGGCCCCAGAGGCCATCATCCTGGCGGGGGTCGCATTGTCGTCACTCTTTGTGTCAGGGACCATTCTGGTCCAATACTTCGCGACAGAGGTTGAGATAGCGTCTGTAGTCTTTTGGACTTTCGGGGATGTTGGTCGTTCAAATTGGACCGAGATCTTTTGGATGATAGCTTCTACGGCTCTGGCTACTTTGTATTTTACATTCAAGCGATGGGACCTAAACGCCCTTTCAGCGGGCGAGGAGACAGCGCTGGCATTGGGAGTGGAAGTTGAAAAGATTCGACTGCTGGGAATGTTTTTGACTGCTCTAATAGCCTCGCTTGTTACCGCTTTTTTGGGAGTTATAGCCTTTCTGGGCCTGCTTGCCCCTCACATTGGTAGACGGCTCGTCGGCTCTGACCATAGGTTCCTCCTGCCGGTTTCCTGCCTTCTGGGGTCTCTTCTCCTCCTGCTGTCTGACACTATCGGGAGGACCGTTGTAGGTTCCGGCACTCTGCCAGTGGGGGTCCTGACGTCGTTCATGGGCGCTCCCCTGTTTCTCTATCTGCTCGTAAAGGGGTATAATAGGTGATTCTATCAGTCCGGGGGATTCATTTCAGTTATAACAGCACGAACATCCTTAGAGACGTTTCATTTCAGATGAAACCAGGCCAGATCATGGGTGTCCTGGGAGTCAACGGAGCGGGCAAGTCGACTCTTCTCAAGTGTCTCAACAGGATATTGCGTCCCCACATGGGGACGGTAATCCTGAGTGAAACTGAAATTCTTGGTTTGAGAAGGCATGAGATTGCGAAACGGATAGGCTATGTGCCCCAACGTTATGACCAGGATCATCTGACCGTATTTGACGCTGTTCTCCTTGGACGCAAACCTCACATGAAGTGGGGTCCAACAAATCATGATATCTCAGTTGTCGAAAATGTGCTCCGAATGATGGGGCTGAGCGAATATGCTCTCCGGTCGGTTAATACGCTGAGCGGCGGACAGGGGCAAAAAGTCGTCATAGCGCGGGCCTTGGCCCAGGAACCGGATGTACTCCTACTTGATGAACCTACCAGCAACCTGGATGTGAGGAATCAGTTGGAAGTAATGGGGCTGGTGATGGACGCAGTGAAACAGAGAAACGTGTGCGCAATGATTGCTATTCATGATCTAAACCTCGCTCTTCGGTTCTCGGATACCGTAATGTTTCTCAAAAAGGGCCAGGTCCACACAATCCAGGATAGAGGAGCGGTAACTCCCGAAATGATAGAAGAAGTGTATGGTGTTACGGCTTTAATTCGAGACGTAGGAGGTCACTCGGTCGTAGTCCCGTTGCATTGCTGTACACATCACACAATTGGAGGAGTGGCGCAATGAAGAAGATACTGGGATTTTTTTTGATACCGGCATTGGTGATCGTAATTGCAGCCAAACTTGAGGCGTCAAATGGGGAAACCGTAACCGTCACCGACATGGGAAAACGCTCAGTCACTGTGCCGCTTGCCCCAAAGAGGATCATTTGTCTGAGTTCCGGCACTCTCAGGCTCATCTGTTATCTGCAGGCGACTGATCGAGTGGTAGGGGTCGAAGACTTTGAAAAAACAAGACCGTACGCTCGACCTTACATCATTGCTAATCCTGAACTTACGAAGCTTCCAAGGATAGGGCCCGGTGGTCCGGGAAGTATAAACAAGGAACCCGATCTGGAAGCTGTTCTCAACGTAAAGCCCGACGTAATTTTTATTTCTTATATGGAACCACGAAACGCCGATGAACTCCAGAAGAAACTCGGCATACCGGTCGTAATTCTTACTCACGGCCGATTCGCTTCTTTCGATGAGTTGGTCTACGGTTCCTTAAGAGTGGCAGGGAAAATTCTAAATAAAGAGAAAAGAGCTGAAGAAGTAATCGATTTTGTTGAAAACAAGAGGCTTGATCTAGGCACGAGGTCAAAGGGTTTTGACGAATCACAAAAACCTTCCGTTTATGTAGGAGGTGTCGGCTATAAGGGCGTGCAGGGAATCGAAAGCTCTGACGCAAGTTTCACTCCCATAGAGTGGGTCGGGGGCAGGAACATCGCAAAAGAAGTTTCCAAGGGAGAGCACCTTTTCATTGATAAGGAGAAACTTTTGTCATTGAATCCATCAATAATCTTTATTGATGGCGGAGGACTAAACCTGGTGAAACAGGATTTCGAGAAGAGGCCTGAATTCTACAAGGGTCTTGGAGCGTTCAGAGATAACAGAGTCTATGCTCTTTATCCTTTCAATTACTATACAACGAATGTCGACACAGCCATAGCTGACGCTTACACCGTGGGAAAGGTCCTCTATCCGGAAAAGTTTGCAGATGTGAGTCTACCAGACAAGGCGGATGAAATTTACACGTTTCTCGTAGGCAAACATGTGTACAAGGAAATGGAGAAAGATTTTGGCCCCCTTGGCCGGGTAGTGAATCTCGGAATGTGAGAACTCTGTAATGACATTATGGAGCGACCGTTGCCCGGCCGCTCCTCAGACGACAGAATCGTGGACAAAAATTAATGACTGTGGTCGTGGGCTTCTTTTTCGTGAATTGGATGGGCATGATCGTGAAGTCCGTGATCCCCTGAGTGATCGTGGCTGTGGGTTACCGCTCCGCCGTTGTGATCATGTTCGTGCTTATGTTCGTGTGAATGCTCATGGGCGTGGGCGTGCGAGTGTTCGTGGACGTGTTTCGTGTCGCCATGAAAATGTTCGTGGCTATGGATATGCTTGTGATCATGGGCGTGTAAATGCTCATGTTCGTGGTTGCCTTGCATTGGGGGCTCCTTTTTTTCAATAGACGTGTTGCGACACCTTCGCCGTTCTAATTCGAAGGTAAGAGCCCCAACTAAATTTGTCAATAGTGTAGCACACTTAAGTATTCCAGTCGCTCTCAACACACACATCTGGCTCAATAAGACATGGTTCACGGCCATCAATGGAATAAACGTCACATTGGGTGACGTTGTTTTACCCACATGAAGGTACACGAACCTATGCGTTAGCTGATTTGGCGTCCTGACCGTCGTCGCCAGACAGATTTCCTCCCGCCCCATATTCTAAATTGCGCGTCAGCATCTTTGCATCAGGGCAGATTACGTGGGACAGCTCTCAAGAGGTAGCCATTTTCATCGTCATAGAGCAATTCAACGATCATTTTGACTGACTCGAATATATTCCTCATTTCATCGAGGGTAGGTAAAAAATCTTGCGCTACTGCGGGATTGGTTTTTCGATGCAGATCATTGATTTCAGAAGAACTCATCAAATGACTTACCACAAACAGACCAGAAGGTTTAAGGGCGGAGCGCAATTTCGTTACTACCTCGTACTTGTCATCAAAATGAGGAAACACATTGTGGCAAATTACCGCATCGAATGAGGCGGGGTCGAGCGTAGCGTCTTCTATTGTTCCACAAGTCAATTGTACGTTTGAATACCCTTCTAATCGTCGACCGGCCCTTTCCATCATCTTTGCGACTGATGTCACTGGCAAGAACTACACCCCGCGGACCTATCCTCTCAGCTATGATTTTTGTGAGCCGACCTGTTCCGCAACCTGGCTCAATCACTCTCGACCCATCCTGAACGGATCCGGCTCGCAAGAATTCGATGGACTTTCATGAGTTCATTCCGGCCATATTCTTTGGATGACCATTCCGATTCAACCTCAGAATCGAAAAAGTCGGCTTTAGCGTTATTCAATCGCCTCCTCCAAAATCCTCGAATGGTCAATTTCTCGATTTACGAACAAAGGACCGTCTCTTTGTAGGACGGTCCGCAGTAATATATCCCACATCCATGAAAGAAATGCATCAGGAAGGTTATCAGAAATCAACAGTTAGGGCTACTTCTCCACCGATGATCGGATCAATTGTCCTGTCCGGGTTTGTCCCAAATGGATAATTTGGGGTGTTGTTATTATAGTTGGTCCTTGTCTCTCTATTCCAGTCCGGCACGCTTCTGTCTATGCACGCGTAGTTGAACCATTTCCCGGGCTCCCAGTAAGCCAACGTACCTCTCAGTCTATATTTCTCAAGGAGTTTCCATTCCATGCCTGCGGTTACTTCCCAACCGAGGGAAGTATCCGGGGTATTAGGAGCGCCATCATTGTTCTGGTAGCCAACATAAGGAATCCATTTGATTAAAGCTGGCTATCCCAGTCTGCTGCGGCATTCACTACTGGAGTAACCTTTGGGTCCTTGGCCGGTCTCAAATATCCCCAACTGTATCCGTTGGTCGACCTCTGGGCCCAGAGAAAAGACCCGAATATGTTCAGGTTTGCGGCCACTGCGTAATCCAGCCGCGCCGCTGCGACTTCGGCGGCGTTGAAATATCCATTCCTGGACGTGTCATACGCTCCCACTCCTGAGCCGTAGACATAACCCAGCAAGTAGGAATATGGCCGGAACACGGTGTAATTCCCCTGTCCGGGCGCCTGAAAATAAGCCTGGTCATTATAGACGTACCCTCCCCTTCTGTCCGGCCCGGGGAGATACGCATAAAGCAAAGATACTTTTGATGGTCCCAACAGGGCCCCGAACTCGAACATGCGCCGCCATGATTCCACAGTGTATCGAATTCCCTTCCCTCTCAAGCTGTTAGGCCCCGCCAAAGGTTCAGCCAAGCCGTAGGCTGTCTGACTGGTTTCGTACCAACAGGCCCACTCAGTGTTAAAGAAAAATCTGCCGTCATTGTATTTAAGGTAAATCGTTCCGTGATACTGGTCTAGGTCGTTGGGATTGAATCTATTAAATCCTTCGGGCCCTGGATTGGGGCCCGGCGTCGGAGTTATTGCAGTCTGGGTAATAGTAGCGTTCCTCGCCTCAGCGCCAGCGTGCCACCCTTGCCATGCGCAAAAGACTCCCGCGTCTACCGGACCTGCTCGATATGTCATGAAATATCTTAAAGCCAAAGACATTATCCCGCTTCTGTCGAAGAGATTATAGTATGGGAAACTGGGAGGCAGCCTTAAGTTCGGGTTATCTCCAACTTTTCTGGCTGCGACTTGACTGTTAGGCGGTTCAGGCCAGAAGGGTCTCACGGCAAGACTGATTCTGAACGGGCCATAAGGCGCCACTATGGCCACACCTTCAGTGGTGTTATTACATTCGCCGTTATACTGCAGACCGAGTCCAAAAGCCTCGGGTCTTTTTCCGACAACTATAATCCCGTAAGGTGTTTGAGCATCCACCCACCACATTGTCCATTGCCCGTCGGATGTAGCGACATCAACCCCTGGCCTGGTGTTTGTTATATAATCGGAGGCATAAGGGTCGCCGTAATTGCCCAGTCGATACTTACCTCTGAACCTAACGGCGTTGGTTAGTTTGAATTCCGGCCATAGTTCCAGGTATTGATAATGGCGGCCGGCATTGGAGCCTGAGACAAGATCATTCACCTGAAACCCAAACCAGCCGTTTAGTCCCTTGTAATCACCTGCGGGGATCAACGTGGAACCTGTAGACTGGTCAACATTGTAGGCGCCAAAAAATCCCCGTGTTCCTGTTTGGCTGTATTGCTCATAAATGTAGTTAAAGGTCCCACTCATACTGAATTCCCACGCGCATGAAGACGAAATTCCGAATGTTGAAAATACCAATATGGCCAAGACAAACAACTAGCGCATGCACTAAGCGCATAATAATCCCTCCGGGAAGATTACAATCAACCAGACAAACCACCAGACCATAGCCTCCCCATCGCCGCTGGGCTCTCCATAAGTGTTTCGGGCTAGTGGCCCAGGTTGTTCAGTTAAATATTACATATCAAGTGGTACGTTTTAACTTTATATGCCACAACTGACATCTGTCAACAAAAAAGTGGCACATAATAAGTTTTTGTTGTACTAATCCCCAAGAGATTCAATTGATTTCTGCACAGGATATTCTCAACAAATTCATCTACATGAACGGTGGGTCTGACAAGAACAAGGTTAAGGCTGAACGGGACATGCTCCCAATGCCTTGTTTCCAACCTCAGATTTTTCAGTGGCAGGCGGCGTGAGATTTAAAAAGCTATCTATTTTGGATAGTAACCCGCTCCTATGTACATGTCCTGACCGGGAACCCGCATAATAAAGGTCTTTTTGAGAGAAGGCTCCTTTTCGTTTGGTTTGGGCCACCAATACTCAACCCAGCCTGAACCAGGGGCTTTAGCTATTTCTATGAACTTGACAAAAAATTGGTTCCCTTTGGAGTCTTTTAGATTGGTCAAGTCTGGACCGACCAGCTTGTCCGCGGCAAAAGGATGCGCTGTCGCTGTGACCTTGCCCAGAGAACCCGCGAACAGATATAAGTCTCCTTTAACAAAGGGCCCTTTCGGGTCACCAATAGCCTTCAACGTAGCGTCCGGTCCTTTTTCCTTGGCCATGGCCACACCTTTTTCCACAAGAGCCTTGGTATCAGCCGCTTCGTCAGCAACCGCCAAGCCGGCGCACATCAATCCCAGACACAAGGTCATACACAATGCCAAAAGCTTTCTCATATTTTTCCTCACTGATGTTTAGAAACCCTGAGAATTTGCCGCCCGCCATTGATGTTAGATCTTTAACACTATTTTCTTAAAGATTTCAACCGTCAGATTGTCTATAATCCTCCAAAACGCTTTTCTGGAGGAGACTCAATTGCAGTCGCTGTCTTTGCCTCAAACCAGGCTAACAATAAATTGCGAACAGAAACTGACCCGGGTTGTGACGTCGTTTGTTGAGAACGCTGGGATTTGTTTTGGCCTGGAACCCGAAAGCGCCCTGGACCTGACTCTTGCCTCCGAGGAAATCTTCAATTATCTCTCGTTCACTGGAGTACAGGGAGAACAGCTCACTCTTACTTGCCGTCAAGGCGGTTATTTTGTTGACCTTGAATTTGAGTTTCACTCTGAAGAGTTCGGGCTTTCAATGTTTAACCTCACAGCGGCAAACTCGGTTGAAAATGAAAACGCGGTGTTGGAAACCGGACTTCTGATAGCGTCAAGACTGGTGGACCGATTTTCATTTTTCAGACAAGACAGTTTATCAAGGCTGATTCTGGAGAAAGAAAAATCTTATCCCACCACTGGGGAAAGCCATGAAAAACAACCCGCGCCGCTTAGGAACGCTGTTATAAGACACCCTGATTTAGAAGAGGTTAAACTCTTCGTTCGCTATGTGACTCAAAATTATGATCCATGTGTTGTTCCATCCAGCTTTCAGACTCCGGGTAAAGTCGCTGACATGGTCCAGTATGGGCATTACAATATCGCTATCGCTTCCGACAATTCCGGCGCTATTGGTGGCGGAATTGTTTGGACCTGGAAAAATGAAAAACTTGTAGAGTTTTTTGGTCCCTTTGTTTTCGGTCAGCCGGAACATTCCACTATACCGGTTGAGCTGGCTGATCACATGATATCGTCGCTTGCTCGAACCACTGCAATGGGGCTGATAACACAATCTCCCAGTCCCGATTTGCCTACTGATTACTTTGAGCCGCTCGGCTCCATCAGCAGCGTTAAACCAGGGCAAGAATCCTGTGAATCAAACTCTTATTACCGACACTTGCGGGAAGATTCTGGAACCTCTGTATGGGCGCATAGATTGATCGAAGAATTCTTGATCCAAGAATATCGAAAGCATGTTCTTGCCCGTCTAATAAACCTTGTCACCAACGAAGGAGAAAATAAATCTCAGGATTCGGTGATTGCGACGGAACTTGACAAGTCGATCAGCAAGGCTACTCTCAAACCGATATGGTGGGGACATGACGCCCTTTCGCTTCTGCACGCCCACATAACAGCGCTTCTTCAGGAAGGAGTCTTCAATATTTTCTTCGAGATGGATTTAGGCCGACCTTGGGAATGTCATTTTACAACAAGCCTTCTTGAATCGGGTTTTGAGCCACGTCTAGTTTTACCTTACGCCGGGTCTAGTGACATCTTGGTTTTTCAACATATAGGGAGCGCAGGCGTCTTATGAGTTCGTGGTCTCCGGAAAAACTATTGCCTGATTACGTCAGGACTTTTGAATCATACATACCAAGCAGACCAGACCAGGAATTGGCCAAACTATATGGCTGTTCCAGAATCTTCAGGCTCAACAACAATGAAAACGCTCTGGGCCCTCCTCCGGCGGCTCAAGAAATTCTTAAAATGTTTGACCCGAGACGGGCTTCCAATTACCCAAGTGGGGACAGTTACTATCTTCGCAAAAAATTGGCCGAAAAATATGGAAAAGATCCAGACCAGTTTCTCGTCGGTAATGGAGCGAATGAGGTCATTGGTTTTGTCATCAAGGCATTTTGCGAAAAAGGAAATGACATCATCACAGCGGATAAGACGTTTGCAGTTTACGAATGGATAGCAAAATTTTCAGGTATTGAAACCAGGCTTGTCCCACTGAAAGATTTTACCTTTGATGATGACGCCATATTAGGAAACATCAGTTCCAACACAAAGGTAATTTTCATCTGTAATCCTAATAACCCTACAGGAACTTATTGGTCAGCAAAAAAACTCGAGAGATTTCTTCAGAAAATTGACAAACGAACTGTCGTAGTCGTGGATGAGGCCTATCACGAGTTTGTGGAACAGGATGATTACCCTGATGGCATGTCATTTATAGACAGATATCCGAATCTCGTAGTTTTCAGAACCTTTTCCAAAATGTATGGACTTGCTGGTCTTCGTATAGGGTACCTGGTCGGGAACCTGGAAACCGTTGAAGTGATTAGAAAAACCTGCATAGTCTATTCTGTCAACGTCATGGCTCAGGAGGCAGCGCTGGCGGCCATCGACGATGATGACCACGTTGCGAGAACCTGCCGCCTGGTTCGAAATGGCAAGACTTTTTTGACATCTGAACTCCAGATTCTCGGCTTACCTTACCGATGTGGCGAAGGAAATTACGTCATGATCAAACTGCCGATGAATGACAGTCTAGCCTACCGGCGACTCATGACTTCAGGTGTAATGGTACGCTCCATGACCGGATTTCGTTTTCCTAATTACATTCGTGTAACAATTTCCCATGATGAGGCGATGAGGGCGCTCGTGGCTGCGCTCTCTGAAATTTTGTAAATCGAAACGGCAGAGGCATTACAGTCCGGTCATGAAAAGTATGTCAATAAACATAGGATCAAGTCTGGTCAGGCCGGACGCCATAGCTAAGGTTACCGGCCAGGCACGGTTCGCCACTGATTATTATGGGGAAGACCACGTTTGGGCAGGGGTTAAAAGGGCCGGCGTTGCACACGCTATCCTCGGGCATATAGATACATCTGGAGCGACGGCTACGCCTGGGGTGATCGCTGTTCTCACTCACGAACATATTAATGGCACAAACAGACAGGGGGTAGTGAGGAAAGATCAGCCCGTTCTGGTTGACGACAAGATCCGGCATTGCGGGGACGCTGTGGCCCTGGTAATAGCCGAGACAAGAGCCGCCATGGAAGCTGGGATTAGAGCTATCAGGATCGGATTTGATCAACTCGAAGCTGTAACAGACGTGAAACGCTCGATGGAACCGGACGCTCCTCTGATTCATGAAAACCATGAGACCGGGAATATACTCTTGCAGGGCCAAATTCTGGTAGGCTCCGGCCCGTCTGGCTGAAAAAGACTGTGATGTCATGATTGAGGCGACGTTTGAAACCCAGTGGCAGGAACACGCTTATCTTGAAACGGAAAATGGATGGGCCAGGCTTGGTGATGACGGGCGCATAGAAATTGTCTGCTCGACTCAAACACCATTCCGGGACCGTATGGAAGTCGCGGAGGCGCTCGGACTGGATCCGCAGAATATCCGCATTATAGTTCCATACATCGGTGGAGCGTTCGGTGGCAAGGATGGCATAACGGTGCAGACATTGTTGGCCCTCGCGGCTCAACACTCCAGCGGTCGGCCCGTCAAAATGTGGTGGGATCGGGAAGAATCTTTTCTAGCCGGCGCTAAACGTCATCCTGCCACCATGGCTTATCGTCTCGGAGCCAAAGCGACGATGGATCGCTCCATTTTCTTGAGGCTGATATCACTCTGGATACTGGGCCGTACGACCATCTGGGTGGAGTGGTGCTTGCCTTGGCCATGGAGCACTCGGGAGGAGCGTACCGGATTCCCAATGGCCTTATTAAAGGCCGATGTGTCTATACTAACAATCCCATTGGCGGCGCATTCAGAGGTTTCGGCGTTACCCAGGCGACATTTGGCATAGAAAGGGCCGTGGACATGCTGGCTCATAAAATGGGCAAGGATCCTTTGGAAATTCGCCTGAAAAACGCTTTGAGAAAAGGGGATCAGAATTTTGTTGGTAAGACTCTTACAACGTCCACTGGAATTGTCGAATGCCTTGAAACATTATCGAAAAACCCGCTCTGGACGGAAAGATCAAAATGGATAGAATCCGCTGGTCGGTTTAAACGTAGGGGAGCAGGAATAGCGACCATGGCCCACGCATCCGGCTATGGACCGGTAGTTCCCGATTACGCGAACGCCAAAATAGAATTAACACTTGAAGGCAGGGTTAGAATTTATTGCGGCGTCGTAGACATGGGACAAGGCAACAACACATCCAGCGTGCAGATCGTGGGAACCAAGCTGAACCAGTCCGCTGAAAACATCGAACTCATTCTGCCCGATACGGACAGAACCCTTCCTAGCTGTTCAGCGTCTGCAAGTCGATGTGTATACACTTTCGGTAACGCATTGATTGTTGCGACTGATCTCATGAAAGAAAAACTATTCCAGAAAGCAGCCGACCTAATCATGTCAAAGGATCTGCAAGAATTCGGCCTGGTTAATGGGGCGATAAGGCATCTACCATCAAACAGGGAAATTTCTCTCCAACAAATGGCAAGATCAATGAACTCCAGTGAGAGAACTGCCACCGGATATTTCAGAGCGCCGGTAGCCTCGGATAGGGTGACTGAGGACCCAAACCTGAGATTACATGGTATTCCGCACAATCTTTTTTCGTATGCTGTTGCGCTGGCGTGTGTGGAAGCTGATGAGATCACAGGGCAAGTCAAGGTTGAAAGATACCTCACAATCAGCGACTGCGGTAATGTTCTCAATCCTCAGCTTTATGAACAACAAATTCAGGGAGGAGTCTGCCAGGGACTGGGGTTGGCTCTTTTTGAGGATTTCGTGGTAGCTCGGACTCAGGCTCTCACTCGGGACTTTTCAACGTACCTGATCCCCACAGCTATGGATATTCCTGATGTAGAATCAATAGCTTTGGGGATATATGAACCCTCAGGTCCTTTTGGATTAAAGGGCATCGGTGAAATTTCCATTAACGGTCCTTTACCTGCAATAGCCAATGCTGTCTTTGACGCTACCGGTTCAACGGCTAACAAGGCGCCTTTATCGCCCGAAAACATATTGAACGCCCTCAAACCAGACTCACAGGAGTAAGTTGGAATTGTTAATATCGTTCAAACTAAACGGAAAGGACGTCTTTCTGGAAACTGCTCCGGATCGAAAAGTGATCGACCTTCTAAGGGAAGACCTGGGACTTACGGGTTCCAAGGAGTCTTGCGGTAGAGGAGATTGTGGCTCCTGCTCTATACTTGTCGACGGGGAGCAGCGTCTTTCATGCCTAATGCTTGCCGCTCAGTTGGAAGGTCGAGAAATCATCACTATCGAAGGTTTTTCACGTCCAGCAAGATCAATTAAATAATGTCCAACAAAAATTTATAGAACTTGGAGCGACCCAGTGCGGTTTTTGCACACCTGGTATGGTAATAGCCGCTACTACCCTGCTGCGAGAAAACCCGTGTCCAACACGGGCTGAGGCTAGAGAAGCCATCTCAGGAAATCTTTGCCGATGTGGGGCATACCAGAAAATACTGGATGCCATTGAAGCTGCCGCTAAAGGAACAATTGAGCTGTGAAACATGACTGATGTATTCCTTCCACACGATCTTGACGAACTCTGGAGCCTATTGAACACAAAACCAGAGGCGGCGTTATACGCCGGCGGAACTGATCTTTTGGTCAAGAGACGGTCTGGACTGATCAACCCTTCTTCTCTTGTTTGTCTGGAGCGTATTCAAGAGTTGAAAGGCGTTAGACAACAGGGCGATTTGATCTTTGTAGGAGCTCTTACAACCCACCGTCAAATGCTGGCCCACCCTATCATTAAAAAAGATTATCAAGTCCTGAGTCAGGCTATCGCGGTTCTCGGATCGCCGCCAGTAAGAAACATGGGGACTATCGGCGGCAATATAGTTACGGCTTCACCTGCGGGCGACACTTTGGCTCCATGGTATGTCTTGGACGCTGAGATCGAAATCCAATCGGAGTCAACGAGCAGGAGGGTTCCAATCAGTTCGTTCATATTGGGCCCCGGTCAGGTAGACCTTAGGCAAGGAGAGATTCTTGCTGGGGTTTGGACAAAAAGACCTCACGGTTTCCATATCCAACATTACGAAAAAGTTGGCAAACGCAACGCTTTGGCATGTTCAGTAGTCAGCATGGCTGCTTTGATGAATATTTCCGAAGATAATACCATATCCGAAATTCGGCTGGCATGGGGAAGCGTAGGTCCAACTGTAATGAGATTCAGGGAAATCGAGAATTTTCTTGTAGGCAGACCGCTGACTCCAAGGGGTCTTGGTGACGCAATCCTCAAAGTACAACAATCAGTTATCCCTATAGACGACATAAGGGCATCCGCCAATTACAGGCGTGAAGTGGCTGGTAAGCTTCTCCTTCGTCTTATGGGCTACACATCTAAACTGTGATCAGGGAAGCGGAGATTTCAGTCTTTTGAAAACAGGATTCAGGAAATTATTTTCATGGTGAAGACAGAGAGCCTTTGGAGCAGGGAGTTCATCGGTATCAACGCCATTGCTTTCCTGACGTATTGCAACATAGCAATCTTTTTTGAATTTCACGATTATCTGGCGACTCTAAACATACCTCCAAAACAGATAGGATTTCTAATAGCGTTATTTTCCATATCAGCGCTCATAATCAGGCCCATCATCAGCCCCATGGTTACGGATCAAAACTCAAAGAAATGGATGTTTACGGGTTGTTGTTTCCTTATTGGCTCACTGGCGCTCTACAATTTTTCCACCGGTTTCTGGTCTATGGCGATTACAAGGGCTCTCCATGGCGCAACCTATGTGATGGTAGGAACGGCTGTGACGAGCAAGCTGGTCTCAATCATCCCGAAAGACAGAAGCGCTGAGGCCTTTGGAATGGTATCCGTCATTACTTTGCTGCCGTTCGCAGTTGTTCCACCTTTGATGGATCCGTTGAGTAATTTTCTGGGTGGATTTGACGGCGCAATAAATGTCTCCGCGGCGATGATGCTGATCAATCTGCCCTTAATTGGATTGTTTAAGAATCACGACAGCGAGACTACATTCAATACAAGCCGCTACACGATCAAGGACGGTTGGCTCAATCTCCGCAATCCTCAAGTATGGTCCCTGCTTGTCATAAATCTGATTGTGTGGACTTCGTTCACCACAATATTTTTTTACCTTAAGGGATTCGGAGACCAGATCGGCATTTCCAATCCAGGATTCTTCTTCACTGTTTCAACATTTACCGAGATGGCTGTCCGAGTTCTGGCGGGGCATTTATTTGACAAAGCTGACAAGAAATTATTGCTCACAGCGTCGATCGTAGTCCTGGTTGGCGGTTACGTGTCAATCGGTATGGTTTCAGGCCCCACGGGATTTTTCATTCTTGCGTTTGCGTTAGGCCTGGGTTGGGGCGTAATACTTCCTGTGATAAACGGCTTTCTGTACGATGTGTCGGAACCTGAGTTCAGAGGTTTGAACGCTAATCTGGCCACACAGATGTTTCAAGCTGGATTTTCCCTCGGCCCCCTCGCCGGTGGGATGATCTTGAGCCATTACGGATACTTCAGTCTTTTCCTGATAAGCGGACTGTTTTTGCTGACCGCCATTCCACTGACCTCACTTACAACAGCAAAACGGTTAGATGTAAACTCAGCAACGACAGACAGGTAAAATGAATCTGAAAAATGAATGCACGAATGAAGACGTCCAATTGGACCCATCAAATTTGTCGCGGATTTGGTCCTAAACAATGGTGGCCGCTAGAGTGGAATCTCTCGAAATACCAGCAGAAATTAGCTGCTTGGACCGGGCCCTGGGGTTTGCAAGGGAATGCGCCAGGGCGCATGGATTCTCAAAAGACCTTATCGTTAAGATAGAAGTCGTTTTAGAGGAAGTCTTGGTCAATATATGTCTTTACGCCTATGGTCGTGAACCTGGCAAAATCCAAATCAATTGCAAGTCTGAGACCTCTCGTTATGGGATGAGAATAGAAATAATAGATCATGGTATTCCGTTTGATCCTCTCGAGGACGCCCTACCCCCAGATCGCACGCTCGATATTTCAAAAAGACACATCGGTGGATTAGGAATCTTAATGGTTCGTCAGATGACCGATGAAGTAGAGTACTGTCGCAAAGAGAACTCAAACCATCTCTTCCTTGCTTTCCACAAAACTGGCAATTGAAGGACAGACCTCTCCACAATAAAGATAATGGCCGTACCCGTCTATTTTCCGTTGCGATTTACATTCAATGGATTAGAAAATGACGAACCAACGAATGAATAAGGGAATTTGGATTTTTGATCAGGATAGAAGTCTTTAAAAGCGATTCTGTGAGAAGCCCTGGCAGAGACAAAAATCTGCCAAGTCTTCTAGGATTTTGGAGAAAAAATCGCTCCCTACTCGTATATTTTCTCGTCGGCAGCTTCGGCAGCCTCCGAATCTGCTTCGTAGTCTCTGATTTCCTGCTTGGTTTTGAGCAATTCCTTGTAATATTCATTGGCTACAATAACAGACATGACTTCATTCGTGCCGGTCCATATTGAAGCCAGCCTAAGATCACGGAATGTCCGTTCAATCGGGTAAACATTGGTGTACCCGATTCCTCCGACGACCTGCATCGCAATATGAGATACCTTCTGGCAGGATTCCGTCACAAATTTCTTGGTTTCTGAAACCATCTTCCGGATGAGGTTCGGTTTTTCTCCGGCGTCCACTGCTTTGCAGGTCGTATAGACAAGAGATCTGCAAGCGTCCAGTAACATTGACGCTTCGGCAATTTGAAAGCTGACGCCCTGGAACTCGTTTATCGTCTTTCCAAAAGCCTTTCTTCTGGTAGAATACCTCGTGGCTATTTCCAGAGCCGGCCTGGCTGCCCCAATTGTCATGGCTGCGGTCCCGAGTCTTTCAGGGATCATCATTGTATTAAAAACCGCATACGCTCCGTTTATTTTTCCAACGACGTTGTCTTTTGGAACCTTTACATCTCTAAAGACAATGCGTCCTGCGCCACCACCTCTGCAGCCCATTAAGCCATAAAGATATTTCACATCAACGCCTGGACCCCTGTCAACAACTAAACAGCTCAGGGCTTTATGAGGCTCAGCGTTTTGGTCTGTTTTAGCGTAAACCAGAAAATAATCTGCGCCTTCAGCCCCCACGATGAACCTTTTTTGCCCGTTTAACAGGAAATAGTCTCCTTTATCTTCAGCGGTCGATGTGGTACCGAAAAAATCCGAACCTCCACGAGGCTCAGTGAGGCATTCAGCGGCAAAAATCTCGCCCCGCATCAACGGTTTGACATATTTCTCTTTTAGCCTGTCAGAACCATGCAAAACTATTGCGTCGCACACAAGTTCTGCTCCGACGCCAAAGACGCACGCAAATATGTATCCGAGGGTCCCGATTTCTTCCATGACCGTCGCAGTGGAGACCCAGTCCATATCACGACCACCCCATTGAGACGGATACCGGCATCCAAAGAGATTTCGTTTTCCTGCTTCTTTCAGAAATTCCTTTGGGAATTTAATCTTGTCGGCGTCCATATCCAATATCATCTGCCGAGGAACCCACTTTACAAGGTCTCGTGCTTCGTCACGTATTTTCTTCTGTTTTTCATTCAATAAAAAATCGAACATTTTATCGCCTCAACCTTTCTCAAAAATCAAATATTCTATATTCCAAAAGCTCGATCTATTTGCGCTCATCCGAGGTCCCTCAGGGTAAATTTCATGATTTTACCGCTCGCAGTGTGCGGTAACTCTTCAACGATATTGAAATCTCTGGGAATTTTATATCTCGCAAGTTTCTCGGACAGAGCGTTTCTGAGGCTTTCTGGATCAAGCGTCTCACCTTTCTTCGGAACAATGAAGCAGACTACTGTCTCTCCCCAGTCCGGATGAGGTTTTCCAATGACAGCGGTTTCCATTACCCCCGGAAGTCCGGCGATGGCGTCTTCAACTTCTTTGGAGTATACATTCTCACCACCAGTCACAATCATGTCTTTCAATCGGTCGACTATGTACAGGTAACCATCTTCATCTACCCGGACCAGATCTCCAGTTTTGTACCACTGTCCTTCAAACACAGATTTTGTAGCCTCGGGATTTTTGTAATAACCCTGCATCATGCTGTCGGCTTGGAGCCATATCTCGCCGATATCTCCCGCTTGGGCCTCCTTGCCATCCGTGCGCACAACCTTCAAATCAGCGCCTGGCAGGGCTCTGTTCCCAATGGAACCAGCTTTAAGGACTTGATCTCGCGGGAAAAGTGCCGTTCCCGTCGGACCAGCCTCAGTCATTCCATAAACCTGGTAGAAGTTTTCTGATCTGTAGGACTTTATAACCATACGAGCAGTATCCGGGGCCATAGGTCCACCGCCATAGATCCAGCAGCGCATTGAGGATAGGTCAAACTCTTTAAATTGGGGAATCATCTGAATCGGTAGGATGTATGATATCGGGGCTCCGAAATACACTGTACATTTTTCCTGTTGCACTGCCTGCAGGAAATGCAGAGGATGATATTCTCTTATCAGAATCGTTACGCCCCCGACGTACTGAATGCCCATAAACCAGTTGTTCAATGGTGATGAGTGCCAGATAGGCATAGCCATTAACATTCGATCCGTCTCATCCAGTTTCATAGCCATGGCCCCAGTGATCCCGGCCATTACAACCCCGCGATGAGTATGCAGGCAACCTTTGGGCTTACCGGTAGTGCCGCTTGTGTACAGGATCTCAGCTATGTCCGAGTCTGAAATGGTCACAGGACAGAAAGACAGGCCGTCAGAAAGCAATTCCTCTAGCTGCTCAAAACCTTCCGCAGCGCTATCAATACTTATTTTTCTGATGGAGTTGGCGATTTTTCGAGCCAATTCTGCGAGAGACCCATCAAAAAAGAATATTTTCGATTCACTGTGGTGGATTATGTAGTCAACTTCCGGGGCTGCAAGTTTGTGGTTGATGGGCGTCACAGTTGCCCCAGCCTTGAGTATTCCATAAAAGGCAAAAACAAAAGCGGGCGTGTTCTGGCTCATTATGGCCACTTTATCGCCCTTCCCTATTCCTATGCTCTGGAGGACTGCTGCCACCCGTTCAGACTGCTCTTTGGTTTCCAGGAAAGTCCAACTTCTTCCACCTGCCCTAAGGCAGTCCTGAGACCCAAATTTTTTGGCGTTAATATCCATAATTTGCGTAATGTTCATAGGCGTTCACCCTTCCTTTTCGCTGAGTTCTCGTAACCTTTGGACGAGCTTCTTTTTCACGCTGAGAATGTCTTGTTCCAATAACTCAAGATCCTTGATACGGCTGCTAATCTCCTGAAGTTTTATTTCACCGTATTTCAGGGATCGTTCAATCTGGGTTATTTCATCTATGTTTGTGTCGGTCATACCTATCATTTCGGCTATTTCCTCCAGTGAATAGCCGAATCTCTTACCGCGCACGATTAACTTTAATCGCGCTCTATCGCGTTTATCATAAATACGCTGGTTGCCGCGGGTTCGTTTTGGCGAAATCAAGCCTTTCTCCTCGTAGAAACGAATCGACCGTGGGCTAATTTCAAATTCAGAGGCAAGTTCGGAAATGGAATAGTTCGTATTTTTGCTATCTGTTTTCTTCATGACAACAATTGTTAATATCACCTTAACGTCAACGTTAAATATTCCTTAGGAATGCGCCTACTGTCAATAAATTTCTCTTTTCATCGCAATCAATGAGCGCCATCATTCGTAAAAGACTCTAATTTGGACTTCAATTGAAAATCTGCCTTTTCAAAGCAATGTTTTTGACTTAGAATTAAGGAGAATCGCAAAAGATGGCGATGGTCGACTAACACCCTGTTTTAGCTTGCTCAATTCAATTGTCAATCGATGTCGATAAAGATCCATCGTTTCCATGAGGCTAACCTGAAAAGGTCTTATCCGGTCCTGATATTCCTATTTGTTTCGTGTGTGATTCTGTTGAGTGTCTCTCGTCAGGGATGTCCTGCAGCCGACGTTCCATCGGCAGGCGCTAGAATTTCATTGTTAATGGCGACAGGCATGCCTGGTGGGTCATATCATCATCTAGGGCTTGCCATGGCGTCCTTATGGACTACAAGACTAAAGAATGTCGGTATTCGAGTTTCCGCGGCAATATCAGAAGGAGCCAGAGAAAACATAGAAGCTATAAGAATTCAGGACGCAGACGTGATTTTGGCCGACGACCTATCCTCCATGATGGCGTACAAAGGTTCTGGACCCTACAAGGAAAAAGCAGTTCTAGAGCTTCGAAGTATCGCCAATTTATGGTCTGAGGCTGTTCATTTGGTCATCAGGGCAGACAAAAAAAAGACGTCAGGCCTTGAAGACCTTGAAGGGTTAACAGTAGCGACCGGTTTGCCGGAAAGCGGGACCAGGTTTACAACAGAATTGCTGTTGCGAAACTTGAAGAAACAGACAATCAAGCTTAAATTCATGAACAACATTTCCGCAGTCGAGGGACTACGAACAGGCGCTGTGCAGGCGGCTGACTTCACGTCTGCCGTTCCATCCGCGCTTGTGACTAATCTACTGCAACCTGACCCTGAACTGTTCAACTTTATTGAGATTACAGATATGGACATAAAGGCCGCTCGGGATAACGGTTGGGTAACATGTTATCGCTATGTCATTCCTCCGGAAGTATATCCCGGACAGGAAAAACAAATAAATACGATTGGCCAGAACACCATCCTTGCCACGTCATCATCCTTGGACCCAGAGGTGATTTACGATTTGGTCAGGAGTCTGTTCGAAAACATTGAACAACTTGGCAAGTTCCACCCTGCGTTTAAAAATGTTTCTTTGGAAAACGCCCTTTCAGGACTGGCAGTTCCCCTACATCCTGGGGCAATTCGCTATTACAGACAAAAAAAGATTCATATCCCGGAATCGTTGCTTCCGCCGGATGCTGAATAGTTAACTTTTCGGAGGACAATTGTATGAAAGAAGTTGTTATTGTAGACGCGATCCGGACCCCGGTCGGATCTTTCGGAGGCGCAATTAAAGGTGTTCCCGCCGTTGAACTTGGAACTATCGTGGTCAAAGAGATCATCAAGAGGAACAATCTCGATCCCGCCATAGTCGACGAGCTAATTTTTGGATGTGTGCTGCAGGCGGGACAAGGCCAAAACGTAGCTCGACAGATAGTTGTTAAATCAGGTTTGCCGATAGAAGTCCCTGCGATGACGATCAACAAGGTTTGCGCTTCGGGCCTTAGAGCGGTTTCGCTGGCTTCCCAGGTGATCAAGGCCGGAGACGCCGAAGTGATTATGGCCGGTGGAACCGAAAACATGTCGGCGGCGCCGTACGCTTTAGGAGCCGCTCGATGGGGCGCGAGAATGAACAACAGCCCATTGGTAGATTTAATGATCCATGATGGCCTATGGGAAATATTCAACAATTACCACATGGGTATGACTGCTGAAAATGTGGCGGAACAATTCAACATTACTAGGGAACAACAGGATGATTTGGGGCTGAGAAGTCAGAATCTAGCGGAACAAGCTATTAAAGAAGGGCGTTTTAAAGACGAAATAGTTCCGGTTATTATACCTCAAAAAAAAGGTGACCCAAAAATTTTCGATACAGATGAACACCCGAGGCTTGGAACAACCAAAGAAGGCCTGAGCAAGTTGAAACCAGCGTTCAAGAAGGATGGATCGGTAACAGCCGGAAACGCCTCAGGAATTAATGATGGGGCGGCCGCCATATTGGTTATGTCGAAGGATCGAGCCGAGAAAGAAGGATTCAAACCTATAGCGAGAGTTGTGTCCTACGCTTCAGCGGGGGTCGATCCCCGAATTATGGGTACCGGCCCGATTCCATCTACACGCAAAGCCCTTGCCAAGGCTGGGCTTAAAATTGAAGACATTGACATTATAGAGGCTAATGAAGCCTTTGCGGCTCAGGCTCTAGCGGTGGCGAAAGACCTCAATTTTGATATGAGCAAAGTAAATCTGAATGGGGGCGCCATAGCGTTGGGCCATCCGATTGGAGCCTCCGGAGCCCGGATACTGACCACGTTGTTGTATCAGCTCAAGAAAAGGCCTGACGCCAAGTTAGGGCTCGCTACGCTGTGTGTGGGTGGTGGCATGGGGCATGCCCTGATCGTTGAAAGATTGTAGGAATTCTTGTCAGTACACAGTGCCGTGGGTAGTTACACATTGCTAAGGTGGTCCATTGCCAAGCCATGAATCAAGTGGCCGACAATGGGACCACCTACTAATCTAGAATAGACTGCTGATAGAACATGCTGGAAAAGGAACCTCAAATTACGAAAACAGAAATAGGCATGCTGACAATTCTCGATCATCCCATCAAGAAACCTGCCATCGGAGCGATTCTTTAGACGGAGGCGCGCCTGATTGGCGATCCCTATTTACTACAGTATACGGAATCTCTATAACCGAAAAATCACTACCCTTTTGACAGCGGGCGGGATGGCGCTTGTCACTTTTGTTTTTTCAGCGGTCATGATGCTCGCTTCCGGCCTGGAACAAACGCTTGTTGATACGGGATCCCCTGACAATGTCATTGTCCTCAGGGGCGGGGCAGAAACGGAAGTTTCGAGTTCTATAGAGCGCGGCCAGGCAGATGTAATAACTTCCCAGCCAGAGGTCACTTATGACTATCACGGTGAGCCTGTGGCAGCGAAAGAAACACTGGTACTCGTGACCTTGCCCAAGAGGGGTACCGGAAATCCCACAAATGTCGTGGTCCGTGGAACCGGATGCCATTCGGTGGAGCTTAGGCCGCAGATAAAACTTGTTGCTGGCAGAATCCCTAATCCGGGATCTCATGAAGTGATGGTCGGAAAAAATATTGCCAACAGTATTAAGGGCGCTGCGATGGGAGACAACCTTAAGTTGGCGATGGTGGGCTGGAAAGTTGTGGGGATATTCGACGCCGGGAATACGGCGTTTAACAGTGAAGTTTGGGCTGAGGCCGATCAGCTAATGGCCGCTTTTAGGCGTAATAGTTACTCAGCAGTGATCCTGAAGGTTCCGGGGCAAGGGAACTTCACGAAACTAAAAAACCGACTCGAGAGTGATCCCAGGCTAAGCGCACAAGTAAAACGTGAGATAGCTTTTTACAAAGAGCAGTCTGAAATGATGTCCAAGTTCATAAAACTACTTGGATTCGCTATGACCATCTTCTTCAGTTTGGGTGCTATTTTAGGGGCCATGGTCACAATGTACGCTGCGGTAGCCAACAGAACCCGCGAAATTGGGACACTTCGAGCCATAGGATTTAGTCGGGTAAACATTTTACTGGCTTTTCTCTCTGAATCCCTATTTTTAGGATTTTTGGGGGGCCTTATTGGAATTCTCTCCAGCTCAGGGCTCCAGTTTTTCACAATTTCGACTCTAAACTGGGAAACTTTTTCGGAAATAGCGTTCAGTTTCAGACTTACACTCGAAATAACCCTAAAAAGCATGTCTTTCGCTATCGCTATGGGGTTGTTCGGTGGGTTTGCGCCGGCATGGCGGGCTGCAGGACTAAAGATTGTAGATGCGCTCAGATAAAATAGTAGTTTCTTATCTAGGGAGCCTACCCTGGTCCACTCTGGCGTTTGTGGCCCTCTTCTTGGCCTCAGAAATTTTCCATTGAATTACTGATCGCCATTTGGGATCACGAACCAAAGGTAAAGCGCGATTATAGATCTCAACTGCCTTGGAATATTGGCTTTTTGCTTCATATAGGGTGGCCAGATATTCCATGGCAAGATAATAGTCCGGTCTGAGCTTTAAGGCTGTTTCATAATCCAGAATTGCGTCGTCAAGTTTGTCCAGCATTTGGAAAGCAGACGCCCTTTGTACGTAAACTGCTGGATTGTCAGGGTTTAGATGGATTGATTTATTGAAGAAATCAATCGCAACATCCCATTCTCTTTTCATTGACGCAACGTACCCATCTCTAAAATAATCCTGCGCGTTTGAACACCAACAATTTTGCGGCACAATGGATAAACATATATATACGATCGAAACAGCGTATAGATTCCGGAAGCGCATTTCCGATCCCCTTTTAAAAAATTGAACATAACAGCGCGGAAACAACATAGCGCAATTTAATGTTGCGTATAATATCATGAAATTGTTGCAATAACAATTCTGAAGAACTGCAATCCCTGTCTCAACTCACCACGTTGTAAAGATTCCAATCTGACCCCCAAGCTTCCATCAGCAATATTTGTTGTGTGAAACAAGGTCTGAAACCTGCTGACAAGGCCCTGCAAACAGCGCCTGGCAAAGAAAACAGCTGGCGATACCCATTTTTTCCACATAATCTGGACTAGCCTGTGCGCTGTCTGGTCATGAGCAGACAGCGCATAGCCTATATATTTATAATTACTAGCGTATTTTACGCAAGCTGCCTTCGCTGGTTTCTTAAGGTATTTGTTGACAGCGCTCCTCTAATTTGAAAGAACCTGTTCTATCATAGATTCATCGCTGAACAGGTTTCTCCACAAATTGCCTAATCAGACCAGACTCGTCCGTATTCTCACATGGCTAATCGGCTACGGATTTCCGATAGTTGGTTCGGGGGCAGGTTTTTTCATCCTATACAACAATGTTAAAAACGGATTTATCAATTTATTCATTCTTCTATGCGCAAATCTCGCAATCTTTGTGATTTCCAAAAGAATTTTTCAGAATGATTCCCTGACCAGTCGCCTTAGGTTCGGCTGTGTGATGGTGATTACAGTGATAGTTTCAATTCTTCTATTGGAGACTGCTTTTCCGTTTCTTTTACCACAGGATTATTCCCAAACATCAGATTGCACAAAGACTAACTCCATCAGAAACGATCTCAAAGATTTCCAGCCCGACTTGGTTTTTGACTATTCCAGGGATAAACAGGGGAACACTAAACAGGTCAAAGACATTCTTAGCGAGAAGCTGACCTGGCATAAACCGGGTGGAACCTTTGTATATTTTGGATACGATCCTAATCGAAAAACAAGATATATAAACCGAATAAGGTGGAACAAGACCGGCTATTTTGACCACGAATACCCCGTAAGCAAACCCTCAAAGGTTTATAGAGTGATCTTGATTGGTGACTCTTATGTTGAATCTGTGCAGGCGCCTCTCGAATCTACCTTTCACAAGCTCACCGAATCAGCTCTCAATGAATTGGAAACAGGGACTAACTCTAGAAAATATCAGTTCATAGCTTTGGGAAATTCTGGCTTCGGGCAGGAATCTAATTTTGAGGTTCTAAGAACTCAGGGTATGAAATATGAGCCAAATTTAGTGATCATGACTCTTTGTGGCAACGATTTTTGCGACGATGACCCTGAATTAAAAAGAGAACTCGTTGCAGCCGGCGGAAGTGTTACTCCAGTGGTGAGACAGCTAGCTACCCACGGCTTTGTCGCCATGGCTTTCATGAAAAAACGTATTGAAGATATCGCCAGAAACAGAATAAAAATATCACCGGAATTGCTGCAGTGGTCAAGAGAAGACCTTCCGGTGGTTGAGAAGGCGTGGTCCAGAACCATGAATTACGTAAGGACTTCTCGGGATTATTGTGAATCTCGAGGCGCGGTATTTGTTCTAATGTATGTAGGATCAGAAATTGAGGTGCGTTACGCTTTGGACCCGGAAGGAACACTGGCGGCGCTTAGAGCTATGGGCGGGCCGCATGAAACAATGACCTGGGATATATCCAGATCAGTCAACCGTGTACAGAAATATTGTACTCAATTCCACATTAATTTCGCTAACTTGGTGGGTCCTCTAGCTAGAGCCCAAGAGGCAACGGGAAAAAATGTTTTCGCTGATCATTATTCTTTCTTCGGACAAGAAGTCGTTGCAGATTCACTTACATGCTTCATGAAAGAATACACAATGTTTGGGAAAACTATGGACCAAGCTTTAAAGAGTTGTTTCAGTAATTGATTCTTTAATGAGGGCTTGCCTTTGAACTTTCACTGTATTGGTTTTGGCTCAATCAATATTGACGAATTTTGGGAAGCGTCCACAGAATTCTTCCAGCTCATAGGCATTTCCCCTGGGGAGGAAATGGTCAAAGAGGTCAAGTGGTTCAATCAGTATTATCCTGTATTGCAGCAACTTGGAACCTTGAAAGCGATCGGGCCAGGCGGCTCAGCGGCAAATACTATCGCCGCTCTAAATCGAATGGGTTTTTCAACTGGTTTTTTTGGAGCGGTCGGCAACGATTTTCATGGCAAAATTGATCTTGAGGAACTGGGGCCCAAGGGTCATTTGCGGATCAAACATGCGGATTGTCCATCAGGCAGGTGCATAGCGCTAATAGATCCGCATGACATTTCCAGGGATCGAGCCCTGGTCATAACCCCAAACGCGAACGATTATCTGTCTGGATCCTTTTTGGACAAGAACTATTTCATCGGTACGGATTGGGTTCATCTAACATCGTTTGTGTCATCCGGACCTCTTGATGCTCAGAAGACTCTTGCGGAGAATCTTTCCGAAAAAACTCAACTGAGTTTCGACCCTGGTATAGTCTATTGCCGACTCGGAATAAAGCCTCTTGAGTTGATTCTGGCTCGAAGCCAGGTTCTGTTCGTGACTCACGAAGAGTTATTCATGTTGACAGGCTCGAATAAAGTCGAAGAATCAAAGTCGATACTTTTGTCAATTGGGGTTAAAATAATCGTCCTAAAAATGGGACCAAAGGGTATTAGAGCTATTGAGTCAAATAATGATTGGTTTCAGGAGGCAGTCACTCCATCTCGTATAATTGACAGAACCGGGGCTGGAGATGTCGCTGCCGCTGGTTTTTTAGCCGGCCTGATCTTGTCTCTGCCGATTTCCGAATGCCTCGAATTAGCTGCTCAAGCAGCCTCAAAAAGCCTTGAGTCTTATGGACGAAATGCTTACCCTGATCGACAATACGTCGGAAATTTTCTGGCAACTAGAAACAGAAGTTTTAATTACTGAAGTCTTTCGAAGAAATTGCCGTCGCTCGAATCCCACATCCAGGAGTTTAATATGACAGAAAGGCCAGGAAGGATTTTTATCACCGATTGCGAAGGGCCTATAACAAAAAATGATAACGCGGCGGAATTAGCGGAAGCTTTCATTCCGGAGGGAACGAATTTTTTTAGGAAGATAAGCCTCTATGATGACTATTTAGCGGAAATAGACCATAAACAGGGCTACAAAGCCGGTGACACCCTGAAACTTATCCTACCCTTTCTCAAGGCATTTGGCGTGGACAACAGAAGTATGCGGAAATTCTCACGCCGAAACATCGAGATGATTCCTTTCGCTGACAAGGCGCTGGAGAGAATTCATGCAATGGCTCCAAGCTTCATTGTAAGCACTAGCTATACCCCATATGTTGAGGGAGTCTGCGATGTAATTGGTTTTCCGCTGCAATATACTTTTTCTACCAATGTTAGTCTTGATGAGTTCCGCCTCTCCACTTCGGAAAAAGAAATAATTAGAGAGGCTCATCGAAAAATCCTCGATTTGCCCGACCTCAATCTCCCGCAAGGAGCGAAAACTCCGGAGGATTTATCTGAATTTGATTTGGAAGTCGTAAGGGAGCTTGATCGATTTTTCTGGACGGACCTGCTAAACCTTGGGATTTATAGTCTCGTGGAATCTGTTAACCCCGTTGGAGGCCATGAAAAGGCTGAAGCAGTACGTTACATTGTGGAAAGCGAAGAGTCAAGTGTCGAGAACGTCATCTATGTGGGAGATAGCATAACAGATGTCGAGGCTTTTCGGTTGGTAAAGGCTGGAGGTGGCCTTGCCGTTTCATTCAATGGCAATCATTGGGCAGTAAAAGAGTCGATGTTAGCCATCACCGCCGCCAATGCCCTTCCCATCGAATGGGTGGCGACAACATTCATATCTCAAGGATTGGTTGGTTTAGAATACCTGATGATTCGGCAGGTAACAGATCTGAATATCGACGAAATATCTGATTATAGTTCTCAAATCAGGAAAAACGTCAGGACTGAAAAGATCGGGGCCCTTGGATAAAACCATCACCGGTTCAATAGATATGAGGGAAAAATTTCCATGTCCGGCTTTTGTATTCCTCGTAGTCTGGATAACGTGCCTTCAACACACTCTCTTCTTTCCAGGCTTTTAGCGCATACAGAACTGTCATGGCCGCCCAAAGAGGAAAACACCACCAGCTTCCCCAATAAATTACGTAACCTAGAAAAGCGAATATAACAGCCGTGTACATAGGATGTCTTACTTGCGAATAGATTCCTGTTTTAATCAAAGTTCCACTACGACGAGGCGCTGCAAATACCCTGAAATTTCTCCCCAGTGCCCTATACGCCAGATAAGCGGCAAAAAAACCACCAATACCCAGTATTGCCCCTATCCACCTTTGGGGGTCGGAAACCTCACGGCCCATATACCACTTTTCGACAGGGGCCAACACCAACATGAGAAACTGTGTGATCACATATCCCACTGATATGGCTTTATAGTCTTTACCCCTGCCGCTGGTGTCCCGACTAGAGCGGGTCAAGCCAAAGGGGCCATGTTGGTCTGTTCCTCTATTCAATAACATGTAATAGAGCAAACCCCAGTGCAAGTTATACACGGTTTCAAAGCCCATGCGTCGCAACATCACAGTAACCAACGGCGATCTGTGGCCTGAAAAACACATTACCAAAACGGGGCGATCTTTAGGATGAACTGACGCCGCGTCGTAAAGTCCCAGCCCCCAGGGATAATTTTCCGCTCCACTTAATCTGTTCCATTGGAACTCAGCCTTTGTCCTGACATCCACAATCCATGTATCTTCCGGCAATTTGTGAGTTTTCCAGGGTGACAGGGGCTTGGCCCCGGCTGACATGGTGATCACTTCCGCTCCAAGAATGAGCCCTAGAAGTCGAAAAATGATTCCAGACTTTTGATCATGCGTCGGATTAGGCGGATCAAGCTCTGAATCGAGATGGCTCAATATAAGACCTGTCTGCGATATGAATATGGCGAACAGGGCTCCCCAGATCATCCAAACCGACCATGAACCGGTCAATGTCGTCGCAGTGAAAGTCAAAAGCAAAATCGCTGACGATAGGGGGTGTAATAGAAGCTCGCCGTGCACCTGGGACAAGACCCCAGCGTTCCGACCGGAAAAAGGCACATAAATCAGATAGGTTACAAGTTCAAGAATTGAGACTAGAAACAACAGAATTCCGAGCAATCCGCAAAAAACAGCAGCAGCGAGGCCCAATGTTCCCAGGCGGCCGAACGAAAAATCCCCATGATGCCATGCCGCATACGAACCAGCACAGTGTCAGGAAATAAAAAACACCGACCAAAGGACGGCGAATTTCGTATTTTTCAATATGTTTGAGTAGGTTCAAGACTTCCGTATATGATCACAAGAGGATGATGCGGCCTGAATCACAATTGATTCAGGCCTTACATTTTCTTGGCAGGTCGGGGAGGATCCCCGTTCACTACCTCGTGCGCATTCTTCTGAGTTTCTTGAGAAGTCGCTTTCTAGCCGCCATAGCTTTTCTTTTCTTCTTCACGCTGGGTTTCTCATACGCTCGACGTTTTTTGGTCTCAGTGAGGACGCCAGACTTCTGAACCTGTTTCTTAAATCTTCTCAAAGCATTTTCAAAGGGTTCATCTTCCTTAACATAAACTCCCGGCATTCTAAGAAGCTCCTTTCGTTCAATAGAGAACTTTATAGACGAGTCTAAGGCTATTGAATCATGCTGGAACCTTCACGAAGAATGTGAGTATTTGATCCCAACGTCAGCTTAGACGTCTATGAACGTTTTGAGTTGTAAACGTGTTTGCTCGATCACGAGAGATGGAAAACACGCGTGGAAAGTCTATCAATGAATTTTGTTACTGATGGATATTATGGATGGAAGTATCAAATCCCTTCGTTTCAGTGAAGCCGGGCTCATCACCCTATACTTTGGCTCACCTATATGGTGTCTCGGAGATAACTCCATAGGGAATAATCATTACAATCTCAAATATTAAACAACTAGCTTCGCGAGGTCAAGAGAAAAATTCCCGCCACAACGGCTACTTCCTGAAACTCATAAGAGCTACTTGCTCCTGAGCCAGTCTGTCCTGGAACGAACCTGGATCGGCAAGATAATCCCGAATTACCTCCCATTCGGCCGGGGCCAAAATTCCCTTCAGAAGATCCAATCCCATGCTCTTGAAAGGTATAAGACTCACGATACTGAACCCTGCTGATTCAGCGGCTTGAACCGCTCCCTGTTCCCTGTCTATGAGGACCAGAGCTTTCTTGCAAGTTACGTCCTTCAAGCCTCGCTTTTTTATCTCATGCTTGATTTGTTCAAAAGCTACCAGTTTACTATCAAACCTTGTGACAAGATCATCCACCAAAGCCAGGGTGTCCCCTTCGCCTATTTCACCTTCCACTAAAGTATGTTCGCCATATTCTGAAATGGTCTTTCGGAAATCTTCCACGGATTTGACCCCTTCAATCTTTCGGGTAAAACCTCCTGGCATCTTTCCGGCAAGGCACATACCAGACACTATGGGAACCCCGGCCATTGCTATGCCAATGAAACGTTTAACTTCAGGAGCCTCGTGCTCAGCCATTCTGGCCATTGCTCCGCAGACTTCGACAAAAACATCAGGATAAGAGATTAATGGGCGAAGCTGTATGTACAAAGGGCTGTAAAGGCCGGATATCAGTGTCCAGCCATCAGGTTTATCCCGGTAAAAAGTTTCTGATCATCCGATTCTGATACAGCAGGTCCAGAATCTTTTTGGCTATTTCCGGTTTTTCTTCAAACCATGACATTGCGGCCTCCTTCTCAAGGCTTAAAATTCCTCAAGTTGACTACTGACATACAATATATTATTTTTGAAGCGCTAAGAATAGCAAGACAGATTGAATTTCAAGGAACTTTTTATGCTGCAAGGCAAGGACGTACTAGTTGTTGGAGCCCGAGAGGGCGGATATGGGTCCTCTATAGGCCGGGCTCTGGCACGTGCCGGCGCCAGAGTTTTCGGAACTTCGTTAGATCCGGAAAACCCCAAGGAGCGAGCTTTTTTTCAAAGCGCAAGCATTACTCTCCTTCCAATCCCGCTAAGATTCGATAGCGACCGGCGAAATTCAGTGTTTAAGTCTTTGGGACAAATTCAGGATCAACTACGATCCCAAGGCGTTGAAAAGCTGGAGGCCATTGTTCACACCGTGGCTGGTGGTTTCCCCAGACAACCCTCGGTAATGAAAGCGGTTGGCCAGATATTGAAAGGCCAGGAAACATTTAACCGTATGGCCACCACTGTCAAGCGCAATGTTTATTACGTCAACGCCGGTTCTTTCAAGGACCTCGTCGATGGACTAGGTGGCTTGTTGGGAGCCGACACACACTTGACGGCGCTAACGTACAGAGGTGACTTACCCTATTTCATTGGTGAAACCAAGGCTTATCTCGAGAGGCTGTCCGTTCGGATGGCGCGTGACGGGAAACGTACTCTGGTAGCGGCGCTGCCTGAAGCATGGACACAATCGTCACAGTTTTTCACTGGAATCGAGCTTGCCGTCATATATCATTATTTGACTGAACTGAAGCCCATTGATTCGTTTGACCCACAAATCGAGCCTTCCTTTCGATCAATGGAAACATCATTGTCTTCACTGGACAATGCTGACGAGCTTATGAAATGGATTGACGCCAGGCTTCACGCCAGGTGGCGATCCATCGTAGAAACAGCCAATGTCGTTGATCTTAACGAGTTTGTGGCCGGGTTGTTCGCCGAAATGAGAGCTGACGGATCCTTTTCAACATTGAGACGTGCGGTTGAGATCATTTCAGAATTTGTCAGGGAAGCTTCCGGAACAATTTTCGTCAAGAAATTTCTCGTTTCCGGCGCCTACACCGCCGGTGACGTGAGGCAGGTAAAGTATAGGGATTTGAGTGGAAAGACTGACATAGGATTAGCATCCGCAAGACCACCGCAAATTCCGAAAAAAGCCTGCGACACCAAATGGTTGAAGTTTGAGAGGTCGGAAATCGCCAATACTCTCAGCATGTACGGCCCTAATTTCTTGTTTCTTGACAGGGTAATCATGGAAGATGGGGAACTTCGTGAGGGCATGCTAGGTTTTGCTCGTTACACTGTGCCTACCCCTGAACAAAACCCCTTGATGAAAGAACATTTTGTTAACATGCCTGTTTTTGGTGGCCATCTTCAGATGGAGGCAGTAGCGCAATTTGCCGCTTTCATGGTCTTAAGGCTGTTGAAAACGTCACGGGTATTTCCAATCCTCACTGGAACAGCGTTTCCCGACCTCAATACAATGGCGCCTCCTGGGGAGAACCTAACCATAGTGGGTCGAATCAGTATGCGCGACAAGCGGGATTTAGTGCTGGAGGCCTTCATTGAAAACAGGTTTGCGCGCACTTACGGGACGATAAAAGGCATGGTCCTAAACGAGAGGCTTGTCAAAAAAATGCTTGCTTCTTTCGACTCAGGAGGATCAGATACTGATTGATCAGTTTAGCTTCTGGCGTGCTGTGAATTGCATCCGCCAATTGTCATTAAACTGATCAAAGGTTCAAACCAGGATTCTTTCAAGCAGTTCAAATTGGAAAGAGGCAATGACCGCTCAACGGTGGGATATCACTCAATCCCAGGCCAAGCTTGCTGAACTGGGTTCGATCCTTGAAGGACTGAATCAGAAAAAGTTCCTTATACTCTCTCACAACAACCCTGACCCAGATACTTTGGCCGGCGCTTTTGGGTTCTCTTACCTTCTTCAGAAGAAATTCAACATTAGATGCGTTATGGGCTATGGCGGTGTTTTGACTAGGGCGGAAAACAAGGCCATGGTTACTCGGTTGAGGATTCCAACGAGCCGCATTCGCGTGGAAGATCTGTCCCCATACCGAACAATAGCGCTGATCGATGGTCAACCTTTGACAGGTAACAATCTGATGGTGGCCAGATCTCACCTTCCTTTAATCGTGGTAGATCATCACCCGCTAAGAAAACATTCGCTGAAATCCAAATTTCACGATGTCCGCCCCGATTATGGATCCACATCGTCAATAATTGCCGAATACCTGATGGCGGCAGAATTGACACCATCCCGAGCAGTTGCGACTGCATTATTGTACGGTATAAAAACTGACACAAATTCTTTAATTAGAAGCTGTTGCAAGGCTGACCATTTCGCTTTTAATTATCTTTCCACGCTCTCGAATCCTCGAGTGTTAGGTTCGATAGAGAAGCCCCCCCTACCCATAAATTATTTCCGTGATTTTCAGAAAGGACTCGCAAATACGCTCGTTTTCCGAGACGTCGCCTGTTCTTTAATAGGAAGAGTCAAAACGGATTCCATCATTCCGGAACTTGCCGATTTGTTGCTAAGAATCGATGGAGTAACATGGTCTCTATGTATGGGTGAGTTCGAAGAAATGATGCTTATATCCTTGAGGTCAAAAGCCAGAACCCAGCAAGCCGGAGCGGTGTTAGGACGACTTGTGGGAAAAACCGGATCCGCCGGTGGTCACAGGGAAATGGCTGGCGGCCAAATTCCATTGGCTAACCTCAGCGATCAACAAAAAAGCCAATTGCCGTCCAAATTAATCATGAAATTCCTGAAGTTGCTAAAAAGGGAAAATGCAAATCCAAAGCCATTGGTCCGAAGCGATTAAGATTGACCTTATATGGAAATTCGCCAAAGAATCACGTGTTTTTGGAAACTGCGTCAAGATTTACACAATAATTCGGGATTTCATTTCTAGACAGCTTAAGTATGTTCTCTCGGACCTGATCCCCAATCGCCCTGTAATTCTGTCTAGTGACGCCAGCGATATGAGGAGTCGCCAGCACGTTACTCATGCCAAGCAAAGGATGATGTGGATCTACCGGTTCCGTAGCAAAAACGTCCAATCCTGCCCCTGCTATCGAACCATCTTTAAGAGCTAAAATCAGGTCTTCCTCGTTTATTACCGGCCCACGAGATACGTTGATTACAAAAGCGGAGTTCTTCATTCTGTTGAAGAGTTTTCCGCTAAAAAGATTACGAGTTTCATCGTTGAGAATTACGGTCGATACGACGAAATCGGATTGCGCCGCCATCTCTAAAATGTCCGATGGCTTCCCAGCCATTCTGATGCCGATTTCCTTTTCCATTTCTTTGTCAGGACTTCTTCTTGAAATATCTACAACCATTCCCAAAGGAATTAAGCGGCGGGCCAGCGCTTGACCTACCTTACCAAAACCAACTATTAGCGCGGTTTTCCCAAACAACGCTTCTCCCATAGGGGAACCGCAGACCCCTTTTTGCAGAGAGTCAAAACACTGGTTAATCTTTCGAGAAACTCCCATCATGAGAAAAACGGCGTGCTCCGCTGTCGAGTCCGCATTCGGAGTTACGTCACCCGGAACATTGCAGACAAGTATTCCCATTTCTGAAGCCGCAACAATATCAACGCCCTCTAGTCCAACACCCCACTGCTGCACCAGCCTCACAGTCCCACTGTCCATTATTGAGCGTTCTAGTCTTGTCATAAGGGGTATCAGGACGGTCGCGTCCCTGCTTTCTTTTGGTAAATCTTCATTTGGGCAGTTCATGACCTTATCTTCAGGCAGTAATTTTGATAAAAGCTGAACTGATTCAGCAAAGGTAGTCCCACAAAACAAAATTTTCATTCTCTTCCTTTCGCTGTTCATGATCCCGCTGAACTAACGTATTCCTGCTAATACCGTCCTATCTCCGTGTAAGCAAAACCTTGACTCCCATCTATAGGACAAATGTTTGCGTCAAGGTAGGCTGTGATAGGAAATAACGGACAGGTGTTTCCTGGAACAAGGAACCTGGGAAGCTCAATCCCGAGCAATTCCGACCTTCCATTCCCATATCTTTTTGCCAAGAGAGGTTCTCCCGAAGAAGGGGCTCCTGGGTCTATCGGGATTTTAATGTTCCTGATCTGACGATTCCTTTCACACACAACTATTATACTTTGAATGTTGTGAGCCTGATCAACTCCATCAGCGCCCTGAATAAGGCGTCCCCTATAACCGCAATTGACGCATGAGAGTTCCAGAACTGCAATCTCGGATCGGGCACTGATTGGAAACAGGAAAAGAAGCACCATCACGACAACAAGAAAAAAGCGACTTCGATTAACCATCTCTGTTCACCGTTCCCACGTTTTTAGAAATTGTTACGCTGAGTGGTTTTTTTATATGTCTTGAAGATAGAAATCAATAGGCTGGTCTAAAAATCGGGCACATCAACTCGGTCTGTTCCACTTTGCATGGACTGTCTTTTTTACTTCATCGTGGAATTGTTCGATGTCGTCGAGTGAAACCAGCCTCGAACAAGGGATTGAGTCCAAGGCGTCGAGACAAATCCTGGCTATTGATGGAAAGGGTATGCGGCCGCTCAGAAACAATTCGACGGCGACTTCATCAGCAGCGTTCAATATCACAGGACTTACGGTCTCATTGCACAACAGGGAGTCATATGCCGCCTTGAGTAGAGGAAACTTCTCCATGTCGGGTTTTTCGAATGTAAAAGCCTCAATTTTTGTAAAATCCAGCGGGGTGGTTCCGGAGCAAATTCGACGAGGAAAACCTAAAGCATAGCTTATAGGGACCTTCATGTCGGTTGCGCCGATTTGAGCCAGTATCGAACCATCTGTGAATTCCACCATTGAATGAACCAGACTTTGTGGATGAATCACAACCTCAATCTGTTCGGGCCGCACGTCGAAAAGCCACCGGGTTTCTATAACTTCCAGGCCCTTGTTCATAAGTGTGGCGCTATCGACTGTAACTTTGGGTCCCATTTTCCACCTGGGATGGTTTAGGGTTTCTTCTCTCGTGACATTGAGCATATATTCCGGAGTTTTTCGCAGAAATGGGCCTCCAGAAGCAGTGAGCAAGATTCTTTGGACCTTGTGATCCGAATACCCCTGGAGGCACTGAAAAATTGCTGACTCTTCCGAATCTACCGGCGTTAGAGATATGTTAGAATTCCGAACTTGTTCCATGAAAATTCCACCGGCCAGAACCAAAACTTCTTTTGTAGCCAAGGCCAAATCCTTGCCGGCAGAAACGGTCTTGAATGCGGGACGCAAGCCCACACTCCCAGGAAGGGCCCCTACAACCAGATCAGCGGCGCCAAAGGTAGCCGCTGCGTTGAGACCCTCATCACCAAAAAGCATTTCAGTCGATTCGGACAGGTCTTTAACACGACTACGAAGTTTGTTTAGAACCTTTTCGTTGGGAACGGATATCAGGCCGGGGTGGAATTCCCGAACCTGAGACTCTATTAGGTCTACGTTTGAACCGGTAGCCAAGGCTACAATTTCTAGAGAATCAGTATTGCATCGAACTACATCGAGAGCTTGAACGCCAATTGACCCGGTTGACCCAAGAATCGAAATTCGTTTCATCAGAAGATCCCATAACCCGAGAAAATCATGAAGTAGAAGACTATCGGAATCGACGGGATGAGACTGTCCGCCCGATCCAAAACCCCACCATGTCCCGGTATTATTGAGCCGAAATCTTTGATCTCGAGCCTTCTCTTCAATGCTGATGCGCAAAGATCGCCCACTGGAGCTGCCAGCGCAAGCAGTATTGTCAACTTTAGTAAAGCCCCGGTTGGGGGGAATGAAGGAACAATGATTTTCATCACTATCATGCCAGCCAAATTACCTAAGAAACCACCTATCAATCCCTCGACGGTTTTGGAAGGGCTTACATGAGCGGACAAACGGCGCCGACCGAAATATTTTCCCCCGAAATAAGCGCCGGCGTCTCCTAAGCACACTACGACAAGCGCAAATATGATCCATAAATAACCGGCGTCCGCTCGTCCAATAAGAATGGCGTGGGCTAGGGGGATCGTTACGTAAGCGCATACGAATATCATCTGTGAGACTGATTCAATGGTGTTTTCAATAAGATTGTAGGAAAAAAGATGAATTGCGAGAATTAATAGAGGACAAAAGACCACTACGCTAGCAATAGCGGTCACCGGAACAACATAAAAAAGCAGCAGAATGATGAGCGTGAGAGCCATAAGCAGCAATTTGGGAAAGAGTCCCTTTAGCCCAGAAAGTTTTGAAGTAAGTTCCCAAACAGCGACTAGCGTGAATGTCGCGACAAGGATTGAAATTCCTTTTGTCCCACCCCATATAAGGGTTGGCAGTATTATCGCCGCGAGCACGGCGGCCGCAAGTATCCTTACACCGAGCATTTACGTTCCTTGTTAAACTTGTCGAACCTGTTCGGAGATTTTTCCGAAACGTCGTTGTCTCGAGCGAAACGCCTCTATCGCAGTCCAAAAGGCGTCTTCATCAAAATCCGGCCACAACAGGTCCGTAAAATAAAGTTCTGAATAGGCGGCCTGCCAAAGCAGAAAATTGCTGATACGAATTTCTCCGCCAGTACGAATAAGAAGGTCAGGATCGGGAATACCGGAGGTATCTAGAAAAGACTCAAAAACTTTATCATCTATTTCTTTCTCTTGCAGCGCTCCTGAACGGATGGACCTACTCATTTTGATAGCGGCGGACACTATCTCCTGTCGCCCTCCATAAGACAATGCCACGGTAAGAACCATCGTCTTATTATTGGCAGTCCTTTCAAGAGCCGAGCTGACCTTATCCTTGATCATCGGTGGCAGTCTATCCAACTGTCCAATTATATTAAATCTTATATCATTCTTGTGAATTTCATCTAGTTCAGAGTCAATGAACTGTGACAACAACCGCATCAAGCCCGACACTTCCGTTTCCGGCCTTTGCCAGTTTTCAGTCGAAAATGCGTACAGAGTCAGGAATTTCACACCGTTGCGTCTACAAAACTCTACAGCGCGTCGCACCGATTTGGCGCCCTGCCTGTGCCCCTCTAAACGCGGCATGAATCGCCGTTTTGCCCAACGACCGTTGCCATCCATTATGATGGCCACATGAGTGGGAACACCTTTTGAAGATGAGTCGGAATTAGAGTTCAATTGGGCGCTCTTAGATCAGTCGGGTGGTTTTAGTAGTGAAAAAAATGGAGCTAAATTATGGACCACAAACTGGAATCTATATTTCCATAATTTCGGATTCTTTCTCTGCAGCCACGGAATCTACTTTATTTATGAATTCATCCGTAGCCTTTTGGACTAGATCCTGAGCCTTGTGCAGATCATCTTCCGAGATTTCCTTATCCTTTTTCAGGTCCTTAAGCAATTCATTGGAGTCACGCCTGTGGTTTCGGATCTGAACTTTAAATTCTTCAGCCAGCTTCTTGACCAATTTTACCAGCTCTTTCCTCCTCTGGGAGGTTAAGGGCGGAAGAACGACTCTGATCACTTTCCCGTCATTCATAGGGTTCAGCCCTAGATCCGATTTCAAGATGGCCTTTTCAATGTCTGAGACAGCTTGGGAATCCCAAGGCTGGATGGCTATCTGACGAGGCTCCGGAATTGACAGTGTGGCGAGCTGGTTCAGGGGAGTGGGTGTCCCATAATAATTCGGTGTGATTCCATCCAGCAACGCAAGAGACGCTCTTCCAGTTCTTATGCGTTTTAGATCTTTCTTTAAAGCGTCAATTGATTTGTCCATCGCTAGCTTCGTTTCATTGAGCAAATCTTCTAACATATTTGGGTGGGCCTCTCCTCTCTGATTAAGTTAACGCAACGAAAATCAAGGCGTTATAACAGTCCCGATTTTCTCGCCTCTCAGAGCTTTCTTAATATTTCCCCGAACGTGCAGGTTCAGGACAACTGTAGGGATAGATCGTCTTCCCAGTATTTCAACACTTGCGGCGTCAATTACTTTCAGTTTTTTTTGTAACACCTCTTCCGACGATATGGATTCAAATCGACGAGCGTCGGGGAATTTTCGGGGATCCTTGTCGTAAACGCCATCAACCTGAGTCGCCTTGATCATAACATCTGCATCCATCTGGACCGCTCTAAGAGCTGCGGCTGAATCAGTTGTAAAACAGGGGTTTCCCGTCCCCCCCGAGAAAATCACAATTTCACGCTTTTCGAAACACTTCTTTAGGGCTTCTCTGGAGTAGGCGTCAACGAATTGACCGACATTGAAAGAGGACATTACTGAGGAATCTCGACCCAATGATCTAATTGCGGACCTCAGAGCCAGGGCATTGATCACAGTAGCGATCATCCCCATCTCATCCCCCACCAAAGGTTCAGCGCCTACCGAATCAGCGTCAATACCCCGAATGATGTTTCCACCGCCGACGACTATTCCAATTTGACGGTCATCAGCGGCGCATGAAACTATCTCCTGAGCAATCCAGGATATCTTGGATCCGTCAAAACCAAAGCCCTTTTCTCCGGCCAACGCCTCGCCGGATATTTTTAGAAGAGCTCGGCCATAACTGGGTACCACGGTTTTCTCCTTTAGTTAGACTGACCCAACTGAAACCTCGAGAATCTCCCCACAGTAATATTTTCTCCTAGCTGAGCCATTTTCTCTTTGATCATATCCTGAACGGTTTTTTTATCATCCTTTACAAACGGCTGATCAAGCAGACACGTGTCTGAAAAGAATTTCTTGAGTTTGCCCTCCGCTATTTTCTCTAGCATCTTTTCTGGTTTACCCGCGTCTCTTGCCTGGACCATATAGATCTCTTTTTCCTTGGCCAAGATGTCTTCAGGAACATCCGTCGATGAAATCCATCTGGGCGCGCTGGCGGCGATCTGCATGCTCAGATCCTTAAGTAATTCAGCGAACTGCTCGGTTTTTGCGACAAAATCACTCTCGCAATTCAGTTCCAGCAAAACCCCAATCTTGCCGTTCATGTGTATGTATGAACCTATTTTACCTTCCGAAGTAGCTCTCCCTTCCCTTTTAGCCGCTTTAAGAGCCCCTTTTTTACGAAGATAATCAATGGCTTCTTCCATGTTGCCGGATGTCTCAATCAAAGCCTTCTTGCAATCCATTAGTCCCAATCCGGTCTTTTCTCTAAGTTCCTTTACTTGATTTGCTGATATGTCCATCGGATCGCCTCCTCTTTGTCGAATGGTCTAATAAAGTAGCCCCAGGCCACGAGTAATTCAGTCTCTAAGTCCATTATAATAAATGGCTACGTTAACCTGGAATCGTGGCGTCCACGCCATCATCGATAATTGAAAGTTCTCAACTCAACACTTCCAGGCGGTTAAAAAGCCTACGAGTGAGTTATATGGCCTGTCGATGACACGCGAAAAAGGGGCCAGATCAAATTTTGCGCTAACTGAACTAAACCGTTTCTTTTTCGGATTCTGCATCCTCCGGGGAATCGTCAGCGCTCTCTCCTAATACCACGTCTTTCTTATCAATATCACTAGATATTTCATCAGATTCTTCATCTTTCATCACAACAGGAATGTCTCCGAGGCCGCCGTCTTCTTTCAGAGACGCCTCATAGATCGCTCGCCCCTCCATGGAGGCGTCTGCGATCTTTGCCGCAAACAGCCTGATGGCTCTTATGGCGTCATCATTGCCGGGAATCACGTAATCTATTTCATCAGGATCACAGTTCGAATCAACTATGGCCACAATGGGGATTCCAAGTTTTCGGGCTTCTTTGACCGCAATGTTTTCCTTCTTGGGGTCTACCACGAAAACAACTCCCGGGAGACGTTTCATGTCACGAATACCTGACAGGTTCTTATTGAGTTTGTCGTACTGTTTGGAGATGTTGACCAATTCTTTTTTTGTGAAATTAGTCTCTTCCGGCTTGTCTAGAATAGCTCCCAACTGATTAAGGCGTTCGATGCTCTGTTTTATCGTGGAAAAGTTGGTGAGCATCCCACCTAACCACCTTTGGTTCACATAGAATTGGCCACACCTGGAGGCCTCTTCGAGGACAGCGTCCTGAGCCTGCTTTTTAGTCCCAACAAATAATACTCCCACTCCTGAAGCGGCTGCGTCCTGGACGAACTGGTAAGCTCTCTTGAAAAGGCGCACCGTTTTCTGTAGGTCAATAATATAGATGCCGTTTCGAGCGCCAAAGATGTACTGTTTCATTTTCGGATTCCATCGTCTGGTTTGATGTCCGAAATGAACGCCAGCTTCCAACAGTTGTTTCATTGTGACTAGAGACAATTAAAGAACTCCTTTTCGGGTTAATTCTTCCATCCCCAGTACACGAATCAACGCGACCCGATCTAGGGGGATGTGCAAGTTAATCTATTATTATTAACATTTCTTTTTCAGAAAGCAATAAAAAAGGCGATCCTATAAAGAATCGCCTTTACCAAGCTAAGAATTTTCTTCGGTATTTAAGCTTTACGCTGATTCAAGTTTAATACTCAGGGCAACCTTGTAGAGCACTGACAGGATCAGGAATCCAAGCGCCCAAACTCCAACTACTATACCGATCTCAGGAAGAGTAGGATGATATTCAGTCACCGTTTCCAGGGGAGAAGGGATATAACCGGTAAGAACCAATGTGATACCCTTTTCTATCCATAATGAGAAGAATACCGCAGCGCATCCAACAGACAAAGTTCCAGGACTATTCCTGGTCTTTGGATTAATCAAGAGAATCAACGAGATTGCCGCCAATACGGTCGAGGCCCACATCCACGGAACCAATCCATTGTGGCCGTGCAAGCCTACAAACAGGTAGTTGAAATGATACATATGTTCTGGAATTTGGCTGTAATATACCGTGAAAATCTCACACAGCACAAAAAACACGCTTATGATCATGGCGTAAGTTACGATCTTGGCTAACGATTGTATAGCTTCCCAACCCGCGTCAAACTTCGTATATTTCCTGAGGAACATACATATAAGTATCAAAAGGGCTGGACCTGCGGCGAACGCAGACGCTAAAAATCGAGGCGCCATGATGGCGCTCAACCAGAAACCACGACCGGGAAGACCGGCGTAAAGAAACGCCGTAACCGTGTGAATACTAACAGCCCATGGTATTGAAAGATAGATAAACGGTTTGATCCATCTGGGCGGTGGACAGGATTTGGCTTCCGATTCCAACACTGTCCAGCCGACAAAGATGTTTAAGAACAGATAACCGTTTAACACGACCATGTCCCAAAAGAGCACCGAATTAGGCGTGGGATATAACAGGACATTGAATGCCCTGTCAGGGCGCCCTAGATCTACCACAATAAATGATAGACACATCGTAACGGCGGCCACGGCCAGGAATTCACCCAAAATAGTGATTTTTCCGAATACCTTGTAATTGTGAAGGTAGTACGGGAGCACCAGCATGACAGCCGAAGCGGCCACGCCGACTAGGAACGTGAATTGTCCTATGTACAGTCCCCAGGAAACATCACGGCTCATCCCGGTGATTCCCAAACCAGTGCTGAGCTGCATCAGGTAAAACCTGAAGCCCATTCCGACCAGGATCAGTAGAAAACCTATCCACGCAAAATAGCTCTTATTACCTCTTAAAGCCTTTTCAAGCATGGTTACCTCACAAAATGTAATAAACCTGCGGACGTGTGCCTAAATGGGGTTTACGTTGAATTGACGGATGGGCTCGCAACAATTCGCGAACTTCCGAGTTGGGATCCTCCAAATCTCCAAAAACAAGCGCTTTGTCCTTGCAGGCTTCAACGCAAGCCGGGATTTTACCGACAGCCAAACGCTCCGAGCAGAAATTACATTTCTCCACGACGCCCCTGCTTCGTGTCGGAAATTCCGGATTTTCCTTTTTTATGAAAGGCCTGGGATCTCGCCAGTTAAGGTTTCTTGCGCCATAAGGACAAGCCGCCATACAAAAACGACAACCGATGCAACGATGATAATCCATCTGCACGATTCCGTCTGGACGGCGAAAAGTGGCTTGGACCGGACAAACCCTAACGCAAGGGGGATTATCGCAATGATTGCAAAGGACCATAAACGGCAAACCTTTAAGACTATCCTTCACAAAACCCTCGATGTAAGGATTTCCCTGGCCCGGAAAGGCATGTTCAAAAGAAGTCTGCCAGATCCACTTAACCTCATCTTTAGGGTTACCAAAATCCGGAATGTTATGAGCGTCGTTACACGCCTGCACACAATCCTTACAGCCCTCCTTGGCGTTAAGGCATTTCTTTTGGTTCACAACCATGGCCCATCTCTTGCCGTTAAGGGCCTTTGGGTCTCTTTCAAATTTTGGTTCCGCGTTCCCTGCTACAGCCTCAGCCACCGGCTTGGCGCCTAAACCCAGCACTGACAGACCGGCGACCTTCAAGAAATTTCTTCTTGTCTCGTCCATTAGTTAACGCTCCTTCCGGCCTGCTGCTCCTGCTCTTTCGGCGCTATGTGACAATCCCAACAATTCGGGGCCACATTCAAGTAGTTATGGCAACGGTCACAAAACTTGGTCTTGCTTGAATGACACTTGGTGCAGGTGTTCTGGAGACTCATGTTGAATTCCTTACCAGAGGAATTCACATATATTCGCTTATCATTTCTCAACACCTCATCTCTCCACTGGTCCAAAAGCTCCATATGGTTGGCCTGCATGAAAGCCTTTGATTCCACGCATTGCTTCTCCTTCGTGCCAACCTCCAGTTTTGGCGGTGTAGACGCCTTGCCGAAATTGTACCAAAAGGGCGATGTAATCAGGGCGAGAAATATAACGATTCCTATTAATATTTTTCCAGCGTTATACATTCTACTCGTCCTCCTCTTCGTCCCCAAAGGGTTCGCCTCGCAAATCGAGAGTTCGCTCGTTCTCACCCTTCATAACCAATGCGTTAGCCAGAAGTTCATGAATACCACCAACCGAAACCTCCGGCGCCCAGTAATGATTCATGGCGGTCAGGGTGGCGCGATCAATTGCGCACATGCACAATAGATGATTCACATCATGTTTGTCTCTCACATGGCGTACGGCGCTAGCTCGAGGGAACGCCCCTCGCATACGCATATCGATGTTCTCGTCGTTTCCGAGTCCTGCGCCGCCACCACAACAGAAGGTCTGCTCCCTGATGGTGTTTTCAGGCATTTCATGGAAATTGTTCATTACATTCCGAATGATGTATCTAGGCTCTTCAAGGAGTCCGGCCGCACGCGCCGGGTTGCATGAATCATGATATGTGGCTATGAATTTATCGTTACGACTTGGGTCAAGTTTTAGCTTGCCATTCTTGATAAGATCGGAAGTAAATTCCGTGATATGGACCATTTTAGATTGCTTCGCGTTTTCAAATTTGGTTCCTGTAATCGGAGACACTGGTTCTTCGAGGAAATCAGCGGGACCGTTCATGGTCTCCATGTACTGGTGGATTACTCGCCACATGTGCCCGCATTCACCGCCAATAATCCATTTGACACCAAGTCGCTTAGCTTCTGCGTAAATCTTTGCATTAAGGCGTTTGATCATCTCGTGGGAAGTGAACAGACCAAAATTTCCACCTTCGGACGCATAAGTACTCCAGGTATAATCAAGACCCAGTTCGTGGAAAAGCATCATGTATCCCATGCATGTGTAGGTTCCTGGATCAGCGAAGTAGTCACCTGAAGGCGTTACGAACAGAATCTCAGCGCCCTTTTTATTAATGGGCAGGTCTATTTTAACTCCTGTAAGGTCCTCAATGTCGTCCGTCATGAACTGCCACATGTCCACTAGCCCGTGGGGTGGTATGCCCAAGTGATTCCCCGTGCGATAGCAGTTCGCTACAGGCTCTATTACCCAGTTAATGTTCAAACCGACAAGATTGAGCAATTCCCTGCCGATCATTGTAACTTCCGCCGTATCAATGCCATAAGGACAAAAAACTGAGCATCGCCTGCATTCCGTGCATTGGAAGAAGTAATAGAACCACTCTTTTAGAACATCTATAGTGAGTTTCCTTCCGCCTCCCAGACGACCAAGCATCTTTCCGAGTAATGTGAAATCATTGCGATACACACTCCGGATAAGTTCGGCTCGAAGGACCGGCATATTCTTGGGGTCACCCGATCCGATAAAAAAATGGCACTTGTCCGCGCATGCTCCACACCGAACACAGATGTCCATGAACAGTCTGAACGACCGGTATTTCTCCAACCGTTCCTTGAATCCATTCATTATTATTTCATGCCAGTTTTCCGGCAACTTCCAATCTTCGGCAGTGGGGGACCACTGACGCGGGTTGGCCATTCCGAGTATTTTGAGATTTTTCCCTGCCGCGGGGTAACTGTATGTGCCATCCCTGAACACGGCTGGATTGTCCATCCAGCCTGTCTCCGGTGGCTCATTCAGGTTTATATTCATCAAGTCCTGAGGTTTAGGTAAATCGTGTAGCTCCATGGTTACTCCTTATCCACCGGGATGCCGACTTCTTTCATCTTTTCCCTGAAATCATCCTCGTATTCTTCATAAGTATGGACCTTAACTGGATAATTCCACGGATTAACGTAGCGTTCACTTCGGTTGACATTCGCGAGGTTTCGCGTGGGACTCAGGAAAACTCCCCCAGCGTGCATCAATTTCGAGAATGGAAAATAAGCTATTAGAACGCTTACTAAAAATAGATGAACATAAAAAATTGGGTGAATCCCCGGTTGCGCAACCGGGTGCAGTGTGAAAAGTCCCAAGGCCAGTGTCTTGACGCCCAGCAGGTCAACTTTGTAGACATTCCTCATCAAAACCCCGGAGATCCCGATACCAAGTATCAGAAACAACGCAAAGTAATCTGCCGGCAATGAGATGTAACGAACTTGAGGCAGCGTGACCCTTCTAACGAAGAGCATCGTGACAGCGCCCAAGAACAGGAGATCACTGATAAACACCGTAGGGACCATGATCTGAAAAAAGCCGTCTACCGACGTTATGGCCTCAACAAATGAGGGAATTGGCTCCATGAAGAATCTGAAATGACGGAGCAAAATTATGAGGAACGAATAGTGAAAAAGGATTCCGAAAAGCCACAGCCATTTTGCGGATGCGTAGGTGACTTTCGGCCCTTGTCTCAACTCTGCCTTAGTGTTCCTGAAAAGAGACCGAAACAAAAAGACTTCGAGAAACATCCTGCCGATAACGCCCCACGTGTTGTAGGGACAATCCAGATTATCGGCTTTTATCCAGGGCAAGGATTTACCTTGTCCACATGTTGTTGGAATACGAAATGGGACTGGAACTCTAGCCCAATCCACAATTCGGTAAACAACCCCGATAACAAATATAGCCAACGCTATGTAAGGGATGATAACCCCAAATAATGAGTCAAGGCCGATGGCCCCTACTCCGAACCAAGAGATCACCACCAGCGCCGCTACCGCTATCAGGGCCGAAACTAAAGAAAACAATGCGTTCATTCGACCACCTCGATTAACTTAACACTGTTTTATGAACCACTAAGAGACGCTACCAATCGTGAGGCGCCCCGTATTTCATACACGCTCTTTCCAGGATTCGGGATGTCCGATTCCTGATTTCCATAGCCCGTATTTCGAAAACCTTCTCACGGCATTTCATGTAAATGTCAAAAGCTGTCAAGGCCAGAGAATCTATTCTCGAATATATAATTAAAAGTTCGTCAAAAAGGGTTGTGTCCCCCATCATTTTTTTCGGAATCTTTTCTCTGATGATTTTCCTGAGAAGGAAGATGAAACCCACGGCGTCTGACGCCGAGAACTGCTGAACAGCGCGAATCCTGACAATGTCATCCAAACGTCTGACTACATCCGGAGGATAGTCTGAATTTGCGCTAATTACCCAGTCAAAAAGAGTTTCTGAGCCGTCTGCTATAGCCGCCCCCACGGGGTTAGCGAACTGGTTCTTTTGGTTTTTCATGAAAGAACCGGCTTCAGGCGGGTAAGTATCAATTGTAAGATCGGTCCATCGTTTAACTATGTCTTTTTTGTTTTCTGAAAGAATGTCTTTTAACATTTGTCTTTGCGCTCTTCCTGTTACAGGCCTTGAACACTACCCTGAGAACCTCCGGCAAACCCAACCAGGCAGACTGTTGATCAGATCTGCCTGATCAAATTTCATAAGGGTAACTGAAAGATCCTGCACTAAGGCGCTTTCTATTCTTTCAGCCGGGACGGTTTGTACCTTCTTAGCCTACCGTTAAGCTGAACAATTTCGAGTCATTCCTGACTTCGGATTTCGGCGGCCGCGAGTTTTAGTGTTCTTTTAAACACTTGGCATGCACCCGGGTTGGGGTCAGCCACGTTCAAGGTAAGAATTTTAAGGTTCTACGCGTATACTTTCTAGGCCAAATTGTCAAGTTTTTTGGCGTGTCTTTTTGCAACAGACCTTGACTTCCCGTGTCTAGAGAATTATCGGTATGCCTTTTTTTTGAAGATATATTTCAATGTTGTAACTTATTAATATAGCTGAAAAGCTCTTACCCAAGAATTGGCGCCCTGTACTGGGCTAAGATGAGCTTCAAAGGAGAATTATCCATGATAAAGTTCAATGGAATTAATCACCTAGCCATGGTCACATCTGACATGGACAAAACGATCCGTTACTGGAGGGATCTTCTTGGTTTCCGGCTGGTTGCCGGCCTAGGCGCGCCCGGTTACAGGCATTATTTCTTTGAAATATCGCCTACCGACCTCATCGCGTTTTTCGAATGGGACGGGGCAGAACCAGGTATAGAAAAAGATCATGGAGCCCCTGTGAAGGGACCTATCATGTTTGATCATGTCTCTTTCGGAGTTGAAAACCTAGAGGACTTGTGGGAGCTTCGTGACAAATTATCGGCATCGGATTTTTGGGTTTCCGAAATGGTAGATCATGGCTTCATTTACTCAATCTATTCTTTTGATCCTAACAATATACCGGTCGAGTTCAGCTTTTCCGTCAGGGGAAATGAAATACGGCAACACCCGGTAATGGTCGACAAAAAGCCATCTGAGATTACTTTGGAAGGAGCGGAGGCGCAGACCGGAAAATGGCCGGATCCTATTCCATCCAGTGACGATGACAAAAGAATTTATCCTGGGGCGGGGTCAGAGTTGTACCACGGTATCAAAAAAGATTCCTAACGGCTAACTCGAGAGAGAAGTCTTCCCAAATAGGGCTCCAGAATGTCTACTGCATTGTTCTCACAAAGTTCGTGACAGCAAAAACAGGAGATACATATTCGTCGGTCAATTTTGGCGGCGCCGTTTCTAACAGAGATTGCGCTTGGGGGACAATGACTTACGCAAACACCACAATTCTTGCATATCAAGGGATTTATCGACGGTTTGGTAATAATATGGTTCTCGAGAAATCTTCTGACTGGATTCCAATACGATAGATTCCAGGCCATTGACATTGCCTTGGGACGTTTAAAATCATTCAAGGGAAATGAACTGAGATCGGCTCCAGTTATTTTCACATTTGCCAGGTCAGCGACGCCCAGTCCCATTTCTTGACCAACTATGCACGTTCGTAACACGTTGAGGGGGAAACCGACGAGAAAAGCGATGACAGCGTCCAGGGCCACTGCGTCCTTGCCAGCCGCCACTATGCCAATAAATCTAGGATTCCCACTATTAGGGCCGTTTCCTTCCATGCCCAGAATCCCATCAACTATCGAAAGGGCCGGCTGTATCTGCTCAAGGATCTGCGCCAGGACGGTGGCGAAATTATCGATGTTCTTTCCAGCTCTCAGGTGCCACGAAGCCTTGTCGGTTCCCAGGACAGTCCCGAAAAGATTCTTCACAGCCAGAGTTAATCCCATCTGTGTGTGGGTCTTAAGTTTCGGGAGATTTATCACACGGTCAAATTCGAAAACTTCCGCAGCTAGATCAAGGCGTCGGAACAGTCGCCCGTCTGAACACTCGATGCTACGTTTCCGCACGAAAGGACAAGGCTCAACGTTGAGAGTAGCCATGAAATCCGTGTATCCGGATTTTTCCAAAACGCGCCCAAGATTTCCTAGTGGTGGGCTATCCCCTATGAAAACCTTTGCTCCGTAATCTATAACGAGCGACGCTACTGCTTGCGCAAAAACCGGATGCGTAACTACGGCTTTGTCGGGGGTGGCCGACATGAGGAGATTGGGCTTGAGCAAGACCTTGTCAGACCGGGAAACAATTGACTCAAAGCCCCCCACATCATCGACACTCGCGTTAATAATTCTTTTCAGGTCCTCAAGTTTGTAATCACGCGCCTTTCTGACACTCACCAAAGATTTCATTGTTCGCGTCTAAAGCCTCTCTGTCCATTTGTCTGGGAAAGAGGTCACATTGAGGTTTCGGATATGACCTGTTTTTCCCCGTCACTGTTCAAAGTTACCAGATCCAGCTCCAATTTCATATTCGCGGTTGTAATGTTTGCGTCTGTATTGGAAAAGCTGGTTTCCTCGTTGAGATCTACTCGATCGTGAGATCATGAAATTAGGATAAACTGGGATTAATATGACTATTAAAGATTGATTTCAGCTTGACCTCCGGAGCAATCTCGTTATACTAAATTTGAGTGATCTGGAGTTCCTGTTTGGAACCCGGAACAAATGAACATAGTTGTAAACAATTGAATCCGCTTGGATCCACAAGACCGGGACGGAAGGATATATGTAGCAGCGCTGTAGGCCTTCCCTCGGGAAGGCTTTTTTTATTGCTGTAACATGAAAACAATCAGTTCCGTTCGTCAAATGAATGAATGGGCAAGAGAACAGACTTTTGCTCGTAAGACCGTTGGCTTTATTCCAACTATGGGGTATTTGCACGACGGACATTTGAGTCTAGTCGCTAAAGCGCGTTCAGAAAATGACCTAGTCGCTGTAAGCATCTTTGTGAATCCGACGCAGTTTGGGGAGAATGAGGACTTCAGCGCCTATCCTCGCGATCCAGAAGGAGACGCCACTAAGCTTGAAAACGGAGACGTCGACGTATTGTTCCTGCCCGAAGCTTCCGACCTCTATCGAGCGGGCCATGAGACTTACATAGAATTGGAAAGGACGTCTCTTCCTTTGTGTGGCAAGTCCCGGCCTGGCCATTTCAGGGGCGTTGCGACTGTTGTCCTTAAATTACTCAATATCGCTCTTCCTACTAAGGCTTATTTTGGCAGCAAAGATTACCAGCAGCTTCAAGTCATCAAGAAGATGGTTCTCGATCTGGATGTCAACACAATCATAGTAGGTTGCCCAACTTATCGGGAGGCGGACGGACTTGCGATGAGTTCCAGAAACTCTTATTTGTCCTTGTCCCAGAGGAAACAGGCAGTTTGCCTTTTTGAGGCTTTGATGATCGCCAAAAGATTGTTCAGCGCCCGTGAACCTGACCCCAGAGCATACATCGAAGCGATGAAGGAAAGGATTTTAACCGAACCGGACGCCGACCCGGATTACTTAAGTTTGACTGATCCAAAAACACTTGAAGATTTAACCACAGTAGTAGATACCGCCCTTGCCGTGCTCGCGGTGAGAATCGGTAAGACCAGATTGATAGACAACATGTTACTCCACGAATAAATCTTGGAGAGTTCAGATGCAAAGAACAATGCTCAAATCGAAGATACACAGAGCTACTGTAACTGGCGCATGTGTTGATTATGAGGGAAGTGTAACCATAGATTCCAGACTCCTAGAGGCGTCGGACATTCTTGAATATGAACAGGTCCATATTTACAACGTATCCAATGGAGAACGTTTCGCCACATATGTTATCAGAGGGGAACCGGATTCTGGGGTTATCTGTCTGAATGGGGCCGCTGCGCGCAAGGTCTCGGTTCGGGATTTAGTAATAATCTGCTCATATGTGAGTCTGGACGATAGCGAATGCGGCAACCACAAAGCCAGGAATGTATTCGTGGATAATGATAACAGGATCAACAGGATGCACTGATTTGGGGATGGCGGCCTTTATCTCGTTCATCTCAGAACTAAAACTCAGTCTATAACGCTCTTCTTTTTTCAGTCGGCTTTGGTTTGGCCCCATCCGTGTGTTGCTGTCCAGTGGGACCTGCCACCAATAGTTCCTTTTTCTCAAAGCCCCGCTGAAAAACGATCTTCCCGTCGTCACCATAAAGAAGAATGGATACTCTTGCCAGGCCGGCCCCAGTTCTGATGTCGCCGTAGGGAAGTTCTACACGAGAATTATACTTGAAAGATATGTTTTCCCCTTCCCTGAAATCGGAAGGCAGATCTCCTTCTCCAAGATGCGTTTTATCGGGATATACATAGATCTTTGTCTCTCCCCTTTTATCTCGCATCTCCACAAAGACGAAAAGATAACCCGAAAAAAGTACGTCGGAGTGATCCTTTATCAAACGGAAACTTAGTGTTCCACTGTTTACGCTAGTCGGTTTAACCGTAACATCCTGGGCGTTAAAATTGATAATTGGCCCATTCGACACATCCTGAGTCGGCATAGCGGATTGACGCCCCGTTGACACCCCGGCGCCGCCGGTCCCAGTACTTAATGAGGCTGAAGCGGTCGAGCTTTGAGTTGTGTGTGTCTGTTGAGATTTGCCAAGACTCGCAGACAGGGCGCCTTCCAGTTTTTCAGATGACTGAATGAGACCGCCGGTGTTGTCCGACTGGGAATCCTGATGGGACGAGTCCGAATCGGCTGAAGTATCGTTATCACCCAAGGATCTGCCTTGTTGAGTAGAAGCCCCTGAACCGGCAGAGGAGGAGTAGGCCTGGGACTGACGCGCCGCAGCGGCTGTTGTTTCTTGATTTTGAGATGGCGCCGCGGCCAAATCTACGATTCCTTTGGTATATCCATCGGCCATAATGGAACTGAATCCTAACAGGCCTTTCAGCGCTGAATAAACACCAAAGACAGCCAGACAAACGATAATCACCGTGCCGGCAATCCCAAAACGAAATTTCTTTCCCGTAAGATCATACTGGGTAGGCCCTCGACGTTCGTTAATTAAGACAACCGAGAACCCAGGGGCGGCTTTAGGTTTGTGAGAGGGAATCAAAGGCATATCCTTGAGAGGGTCTGCAAGCTTACGACGGGATTTGGAACCCTTGATTCTTTCGAGGATCCCGGACCACAGATTTGTAATCTTCATCGCAGCGAATGTCTCCTTGAAAGGGTTAAACCAACTTACGGATAATCTTGTCATTTTCCCTCTTAGTCATTAAAAACATAAAAAGTGAAGGACAGCCTGTAAAATATTAAAGCCGCTAATCGCCGGTTTTAGGAAATGAATTATAATTGATTCTCCTAAACCTATATTTTGCATTATACATTTTAGCGAAAGTGTCAAGATTCTTTTGCAAATTTACGAATTAAATACGCGATTAAATGTCTCGTCCACCCATCTGAGCGAATGATTAATGTCGAATGCTGATTCGATTTCGTCCTTAGTTAGAACTTCCAGGAGTTCTGTATCCTCAAGCAGGACGTCCTTGAACTTCAAACCGTTCTCCCAGGCTCGCATAGCGTTTCTCTGCGTCAAAAGGTACGCGCGTTCCCGGGTCAAACCCTTATCTACAAGTTTTATAAGTATTGATTCTGAGAATATAAGTCCACCTGCTTGAGTCGAGGTTACGGATCATACGATCTTCAAAAACTCTCATGTTCTTGATGACCGAGGTCATGCGGTTGAGCATGAAATCCACAAGTATGGTAGCGTCGGGACAGATTATTCTCTCCACCGACGAATGTGATATATCGCGTTCATGCCATAAAGGGATGTTCTCCATGGCTGACAAGGAATACCCACGAACCAGTCTAGCCAAGCCACACAGGTTTTCGGTGAGCACCGGATTCCTCTTATGAGGCATGGCTGACGATCCTTTTTGTCCCGGGTGAAAAAATTCCTCAACCTCACTCACTTCAGATCTTTGAAGGTGGCGAATTTCCATCGCAAGTTTTTCTATACTTGATGCAATCAACGCAAGCGTTACGAAATATTCCGCATGCCGATCCCGTTGAATAATCTGGTTAGACACAGGAGCTGCCGCTAATCCCAGGCCGGCTAGAATTTCTTCTTCCATTTCCGGAGAAAGATGCGCGTAGGTTCCTACAGCCCCCGAAATCTTGCCTACCGAGATTGTTTGCAGAGCCGCGTCCCAACGTTTGAGGTTTCGGTCCATTTCCGAATAAAATATCGCTAGTTTCAGTCCGAAAGTACTCGGTTCGGCATGGATTCCATGCGACCTCCCCACTATCAGAGTCTTCTTCGTCTCAAAAGCTCGCTTCTTGAGGGCCTCCATGAGATCAACTATGTCATTTCTGATCAGTATACCGGCCTGTTTCATCAGCAAAGACAGAGCAGTGTCTACAACATCATAGGAAGTTAGCCCTCTGTGGATAAACCTCGAATCCTCGCCAACAAATTCAGCTACTGAGGTCGTAAAGGCTATGACGTCATGGCGGGTGGTTTTTTCTATTTCATCTATTCTATCAACATTGAAGGAAGCCTTTTCGCGTATACGAGTCATGCATACGGCAGGGATCAATCCCCGTTTAGCCCATGCCTCACATACTGCCAGTTCAATGTCCAACCACTTCTGAAAACGATTCTCCGGTTTCCAGATGTCCTGCATTTGTTTGCGTGAATATCTACTGATCAAAACGCATATCCTTTCTTTTTCAAACTGATCTCTATGATCATAAGTTGTTCAGACTATTCAATCGGTCGTTGCAAGTGCCCTACAACGGCCCCGGTGGAGACTATCATTTTTATGTCAGACAGGCTAGATCAAAGTAGACCATCGATAGTCAAGCGGCAGATGAACCTCTGAATCTCAGTCGGCGGTGCCCGGCCATGATTTTGAGTTAATACTTGCGAAATTCACGTGTCATTATTATTAAATCTATTAGGATGCTTGTTGAGGAGGAAATTTATAAAATGGCTTCCACTACGGGAAAGAGAGTTCACAAAGCTCAACAGATGGTTAGGGAGTTGGAAAGAACTACGCCCTACATGATCGAAGGACTTTATGGAAACTTTTTAAGGCGATTTATGGATTGTGAGAGATCGAGATGGACCAAAGATCTCTCAATATATTTGGGCGATTTTGACGCTGACTGTCAGGAATTTGGATTCGAGGTCGCGGACCTCCTTTGGGAGCGATTCGAAAGAAGGATTTCCTGTTAAACTTAACTGGCTGGTTTGCAGTCGCATCCGGCCATTTTCACGTATCATCCCGCCAAAGAGAAGGGCGAACGCTAAAGATCGTTCGCCCTTCTCTTGTGAACTAAATTACAGATCTAAAGATCAGATTGTTACGCTTCCATTGTAGGCGCATTCACACACTTTGGCTGCGTCGGCAACATAATGTTGCGACCCGCTGACTTTGCCCATGCAATGGCTACTGTTCTGATATCCGAGGTGCGCGAACTTGGAAAACGGAAGATACAATAGCAGACTGAGCACAAACACAAGGTGTATGGCATACAAAACGTAGGCTCCTCCAACCATGCCGCCCAGTCTGACAATTTCAGTCAGTACCCCTGTCGCGCCTGTTACGCATATGATCAGGAGAAAAAACCAGTCAAAATAGGAACTGCCTCCAGCCTGGTCCGGAACATTCAATCTTCGAAACAACATGATTCCTAGCCCAACCACAAACGCAATGGCGCTGACGTTCCCGAGGATCTTTATTGGGATTGTGCCGGGACCGTTCTGGGAGGGCGGTAGCAGTCCCAGAATGTCCACGTTGAAAGCGACTATCGCAGTAGTCACGAGCAATCCTATCATACCCCAAAAGGTCAACAAGTGGGCGGAATAACGAATGTTGTTCGCTTCACATTCCTTGAACGTGGTGTGTGGTAAAATTTCGGACAGCGCTTCCAAAAGACTTGGGATAAAACCCTTTCTTGCTGACCCCACAGGAATGGGATTGTTACTTTCCAGACTAGTCCAGTATGATTTAAGGCTCATGACAAGCGAAACCACGGAAAAAACCAGGGCAGCCGTAAATATGATCTGAACTAGAGGCAAATAGATAAAACCATCCTTTGGGCTCAAATGGTGGGCAGAGTATTTCACTGCGCCTTCCGGAAACGAGAAACCACTTATCAACAAGATAAACAGTACAACAACCGCTGGGATTCCAAGAGCAAGCACGAACATGGAAGATTCACCAACCAGTTTTCCGAAAAATGCAGGCTTGGCGTTATTCTGAATCACCATCTTTCGCACTGCTTTCAGGGCGTCACCAGGATTGGCGCCGCGTGGGCACATGGTCGAGCAGTCATTACACTGATGGCACAACCAGATGTCAGGATCATTGAGTAGCTTATCCTTTAGACCCCATTGAGCCCAGATCATTTCTTTTCGTGGAAATGGGTTGTTGTCGGGAGCAACCTTGCACGCCACTGAGCACGTCGCGCACTGGTAACACTTCTTGAGATCGCCTCCGCCCGCCGCAATGAGATCCTTAGTAAACTGAAGATCAGGTTCAGCGACTATGTCTTTCGCCATTATGAACCTCCTTAGAAGCCTTTGTATGGATTGGGGTCAAATCCAGAGAGTGTTTCCATAAAATCATCAATCAGCTTCGGCACTGTCGAGTACTCATCAATAGCAAGCTGATGCACCCGGATCCTATCTGATTCTAGAACCAACCTTTGCAACGTTTCGCTGATTTTACTCATTCGATACTCGGCCAGTTCACTCCCTTTAACAAAGTGACACTGGTAGTCGTCGCCATATTTGCAGCCAATAAGCATAATTCCGTCGATTCCTTTGGAAAGAGCGTCCGCAATCCATACCATATTGATATTCCCCAGGCACCGTAACGGAATGAAACGAACATACGGACTGTACGTGAGCCTATCGATGCCCGCCATGTCTATGGCCGGCAAAGCGTCATTCTCACAAATAAACACGAGCACTCGAGGTTTCTCAGCATATTCGTCCGGAACGTCGATTGATTTTACCATCGAGCCAATCATGTCCACCGAATGATCCCTAAATGAGATGATTCTTTCAGGGCATGACCCCATACATATAGCGCAACGCCTACACCTTGAAGGATTCGGTAATGGGGTGCCATCCGGTTTCTCGTCATAGGCTCCGAATGGGCACTCCTCTGTGCAGCGCTTACATTGGGTGCATCTTTGAGTAAAGATCTGCGGGAATGATTCATCACCCGCCCTGGGATGAACCGCTTTACCTTGAGAAACCAATTCAGCGCATTGAATAGCCTTCAACGCGGCTCCCATAGCGTCTGTCTCACAACTGAGAATGTCCTGCGGACCTTTTACGCATCCAGCCGTATAAATACCGGTCCTCTGGGTTTCATAAGGAAAGCATATGAAATGAGAATCGTTGAATCCATATGGATTTTCCGGCAGGAACGGACCTTGGCGATATTTCAGGTTCAAGACAGCCGAGTCCTTGGTTACCGGCACCATTCCAGTCGAAAGCACAACCAGGTCAGCCTTTACTTTAAGGGCTTCTCCAAGGAGGGTATCTTTGAGTTCAACAGTCAAAGATGAGCCACCATTGGTTACCGCCACCGGGGTCCCCTTGGACATGAAAACCCCAGGATCATCCTGCAGGGATCGATAGAATTTCTCGTACTGCCCGGGAGCCCTCATGTTTTCATAGAAAATGTAAGCCTTGCCATTTGGATTCGACTTTCTGAGATAGTGGGCCTGTTTAAGGGCTACCAATGAACCGACCGCCGAATTATACAACCAAGGATGCTCAATCTGGTCGTCAACCATTTCCACAAATGCGATCGTGTTGACTTCTTTGCCATCTGAAGGTCTGACCAGTTTTCCTTTTGCCGCCAGTTCTTCCATCTGAATGTTGGTGATGACATCCGGATAGGCGCCATAACCAAATTTTTCCAATCCTGACGGTTCCTGAGGCCGCCATCCGGCTGCCAGGACAACTGAGCCCACGGCCACTTGTTGATGATCAAAATCCAAGGTTCTCGGGAACTGGGGGAAGCTTGGCGGCTTCTTCCTGCGATGTCTGGGCGGGTTCGGGCTCCTCTGTCCCCTTGTTTTCCCTGGCCTTTTTTTCCGCAAGCCATCGGTTCTGGACCTCGTCCAGTTCTTCAATCCATGACCCATCAGGTCTTATTATCACGTCAAACATACCAGGAGCGCCCGAAATGCTAAAGACTCTCGATCCCAGGAACACCCTGATTTTGTCGTTACTCTCGACGGCCTTAATTTTCTCCTGGACTGGCGAATCCACTAGCTGGTCATACAGGCGGCTTTCCAGTAAATACCTTTGAAAATTTGTTGAGCCATCCCCCGAGCTTTGGCTCCTTTTCAACAAGGTACACTTGATAGCCCGCGTCGGCCGCTCCTAAAGAGGCTGTAAGACCTGTTATGCCTCCACCTATTACCAAAACGCTCTTTTCCTGAGGTTCGGTAAAAGAAGGCCTATCTTCATATTTACTGGTTTTGGTTATCCCCATTCGCATGTAATCTTCGGCAAGCATCTGCGTATCTTCATCATTCGCAGGATGGCACCAGACTACATGTTCTCTGAGGTTTATCCGCTCAGTAATGATGTTTTCAAAAGTAAATTCCTTTTGAAAAACCCTTGAGGACGGCCCTGCAATAATAACCGCGGTGAGTCCTTCTGTAGCAATATCATTCCTGATAATCGCGAGTTTTTCAGGGTCACTCCAATAGGCATCCGCCCTGCATACAGTGGCTTTGAATTCAGAAGTGGCGACGGAGGATAGGGCTTCTATGTCCAAGGCTTCGCCGATCCCATAACCAGTGTCGATATATACTCCAATTTTGTGGTCCATGGACTTACCTCCCCACCGTATCCTGAAGCGCTTTCAGGGCGGCCCCGGTCGAATCTTGCAGACAAGTTCCTACATCCATAGGTCTCTTTGAAACTCCTGCAGCGTGAATTCCCACATCCGAAACGAGGAATCCGTATTCGTCGTATTCCACTCCTGGAGCGGGAACCTTTTCCAGGCTAGTGGTCGGTTGCATGCCAGTGGCAAGAACCACCATATCGAATGTTCGTCGGATTCTGGACCCTGAAAGTATGTCTTCACCTTCGACAATCACATCTCTGGTAACAGGATCCTCATATATGTTGACTATCTTGCCTTTGGTCAGATGAATCTTTTCGTCGTTACGAACTCTGTCGAAAAAGAATTCAAAACGTCCGTAAGCCCTTAGGTCTATATAAAAGATGTGAGCCTCTGCGTCCGGATTATAATCTCTCAAATATGTGGCCTGTTTCAAAGATGCCAGGCAACAAATCGAGGAGCAGTACGGCAGATGGTTTTCGTCTCTTGACCCCGCGCATTGCACAAAAGCCAAATTGTAAACCTTCTTCCCATCGGACGGCCTGACAATTTCCCCGCACGTCGGGCCGTTCATAGCAGCGAGGCGTTCCATCATCACATTCGTGATTACATTTGGATATTTTCCGAATCCAAGCTTGTCAAGTTTCGTGGCGTCGTAAGGAACCCAGCCGGTAGCCCAGACAATTGACGAAGCCTCAACCTTTATGGTTTCCGGCTGCGCTTCCAGATCCAATCTCATCCCTTTGGCTTCCAGGGATTCAACAAAACTGTTAAAATCGGCGGATCCTTTAATTTTCTTCAATGCTTCGACATCCGCCACCAGATGCATGGGATAGGCCATTTCGTAAGGTAAGCGAACGGCCTTGGTCAAATCCATCCCATAATTAAATTCGTTGGGAATATCAACTGGGCAATCCTCGACACATTTCGAGGTTCCGGATCGATCTTCGACGTATCTCGGCATGATCTTGATTGTGGCAGTGTAAGCGCCTTTGGCGCCACTGACACTTTCAACGCTAGCGAGCGTGTAAACGGTAATGTCCGGGTTTTTCTTGATTCTCTTGAAATTGATCTCAAGGCCGCACGTGGGAGGACAAAGCTTCGGAAAGTACTTGTTCATCCGGGCTACTCGACCCCCGAGATAGGGCAGTCTTTCAACCAGGATCACATTACAACCCGCCTCCGCGGCTTCCACCGCAGCCGTGATTCCACTTATACCGCCCCCTACGACCAAAACGGTCTTGTCTCCAGCCATGCTTCCTCCCAATAAAAAGTTTATGAGGGAGCCAAGGCTCCCTCAGTCTGCTTCCTCTTGCATTCGAGGGATTCCAGAGGCGGAAAACCACCCCCGGAATTTCTTTGATAAGTTAAGAGGTTAGTTGACGATGGAGATGACAGGTACTTTCTTCATTTCCCAGGCGCCGTTTTTGTATGTAGCGTTGACGAAGACCTTCCAATTAGCTTCGTCGATGGCTGGGAAGTCATTGCGGAAGTAGTAGCCCGGCCAACGGGTCTCTTCACGGAACAGGATGGTGCGAACATGAACTTCCGCCTGATACATTCTCTGAATGTTTTCATGGCAGCGCATAAGCTCATGTAGGTCCTGAGCCGCCAGTTTCGCTGAGTCTTCCTTCAACCAGGCCAACAGCTCAAGGGCCCTATCCAGTTTCGATTTGTTGGTTTTGAAGCCTGAGGTCACGCCTGCGGCGTATTCGTCCATGATTTTCTGAAGACGGAACATGAACATCTTCGGTTTCATGAACTCGGGGTTGATGTCAGGATCACTTGACTTGGCTCCGAATTCCACAAACAGATCCATGGGTTTCAAGATCACTTTCTTCAGAGCTTCAACCTTCGCGGCATCCACATTCGGCTGGGTGTTGTTGGCGACCACGAAACGAACCATCGACTTCCCGGCGGCTCGTCCTTCTGCGTGTGAACCGGAGGAGAACTTGTGGCTGGACGCGCCGGAAGCGTCGCCCGCGCAGAATAAGCCCTTTACTGTGGACATATATTCATAGCCCCAGAAGTACTCTTTCGGAGCGAGGTCCTTAGGACCGCTTACCCACGCGCCGGAAGCGCCTGAGTGGGAGCCAATGAAGTACGGCTCAGAAGCTGCGATCTCAGAAGCTTTCTCTTCAGGCTGAACGTTGGTTCCGGCCCAGAGAATGGCCTGGGAGATTGTCATATCCAGGAAGTCTTCCCAAGCTTCCGCTTCGAGTTCTTTTATTTTCTTTTTCTGAGCTTTTGGGTCGTCCTTAAGAGCGTCAGATATTTTTTGCAAAGCCTCTTCTGTTCTCATGTAGATCGGGCCCTTGCCTTCAAACTCATCGAGCATGCCAAGGTAGTTACGGAGGTTAGCCGGGATGGGCTTCACTTTTCCGTATTCGCCCCACTTCGCGAGTTCGTCCTTACGCTCGACCATGTACTCGCCACCGAAAGCGTTGGTGGCCCTGGACTTAAACAGGAGGAACCACGCTCCAACCGGTCCGTAACCATCTTTGAAACGAACAGGGATGAAACGAACTTCCTGGCAGGTCTGCTCTGCGCCTGCGATCAACGTGAAGTAAAGGCTGGAACCGGAGTTCCAAGGTGGATACCAGGCCCGGCCAAGACCTTCACCAGTGCTTCTCGGTTTGAAAACGTGAACAGCGCCACCCATTGCGGCTAGGACTGCTTTGGCCTTGAATACATAGAATTTGTTCTCACGAGTGCTGAAACCAACAGCACCCGCAATTCTTTCGCCATCCATCAACGGTTCGACGATGAAAACGCGCTCGAAATACTCATGGTTATACTTGGTCAGAGCGTTCTTCGCGGCTTCGGCCACGATAACTTTGTAGGATTCGCCGTTGATCATGAGCTGCCAGCGGCCTTCATGAACATATTTTCCCTCTGCATCCAACCAGATGGGGAGGCCCCATTTTTCGAACAGGTGGACAGAGGAATCAACGTGACGGGCGATATCATAAACGATGTCTTCACGGGTAATACCCATGAGGTCGTTACGGACGTAACGGACGTAGTCTTCAACAGTGTTATTGCCACTATTGATGTCAACATACTGGTTGATAGCCGACAGACCCATAGCTACCGCGCCGGATCGGTCCATAGCCGCTTTATCAACCAATGTTACCTTCAAATTATTTTTCGCCGCCCAATATGCAGCTTCAACAGCGGCGCCGCAGGCCGCCATACCACCACCACAAAGGAGAATGTCAGTGGTTACTTCTACATTTTCAAAATTGGCCATTATTAGCTTCCTCCTAAGGAATTACTTCTTTATCGTGGGTAGGGCATCGAGTCTCAGAGCTTTCGGCTCGTTGTACAGGCACTGGCTCGCCAGGTCCGTTGTCACTTCACCGAAACCGCCATCAGGAACGGCTGTTCCTTCTTGGGTCTTCCGGATCGGGAACTTAAACCTTTTGAGCATGCCATTACGGAACTTAACAGTCCACATAATGTCTTCCGAACCTCTTAGCGGTACAACTGAAGCGCCCATGGGCACGAAGTCCGCGTAGCCACGGACGTCTATCGCCTGCTGGGGGCAGATCTTAACGCAATTGTAGCATTCCCAGCACATTTCAGGCGCGCGGTTCCATGCTTTCATTGTCTCTTTGTTAAGAACCATCAAATCATTCGGGCAGATGTACATACAAGCGGTTTTATCCTGCCCCTTGCACCCATCACATTTTTCCATAATTACAAAACTTGGCATGAATTATCCTCCTGGCGTGATAAATCTTTTTCTGATCGTAAAACTAAAGTTTAATGTCAAAAATTTCGACTCAAACGAGTAGACGGGCTCCTCCTTTCTCAAGGTAGTCATCCATTCCTGGAAGATCACTTCCCAAGTAAAAGGCGCTGTGTCCCCGAGACCCCTCTTCACCCTCCGTTCATGAGAACGACCGAACCCCGAACATCGGTACCAACGGCCACCGGATTATGTTCAGTCTCTGAGGAAAATCGGATTTGTGTGGAACTTCCGAGAAAAAGTTTGACCATTTCAACTCGACGTGGATCTGATTAGCGCTGCAATACTAAATTTGGATATCCTGCTAGGCCTTGGATGACCTAAGCAATAATGAATGTCCGATTGAATCAAATCCTATTCGCTTTGTCAAGAGAATTTTTGGATGACAAATTTGTAAAAGTCCGCAAAAAACCGTCGCTTATTTTGCTTGAGAGGAGCGAGATTATATATTAATATAAATATTTTGTGATTCGCCAAATAGAAAGGAGATTCCCGCATGGCGACTGCCCGAAGGAATGCCCCCTGCCCTTGTGGAAGCGGGAAGAAATTCAAGAATTGTTGCTTACCAAGTTTACCAAAACAGTCAAACAAAGAGAACGAAATTCCTGAAAATAGTTTACAACAAGAAGCGGTCCAGGCTTTTAAGGCTATGTCTGAAAAGAAATGGGACGATGCGATTGACAATTTCAAAGAATGCCTGGAAGAGGATCCCCACAATTCCGGAATCCTTCAGGCTGTAGCAGCTTGCTATGACGGACTTGAAGATTACCTGCGGGCGGCGGAATATTACGAGAAGGCCTTAGCTGTCGAGAAGGAAATAAATAAAACACAAATTCTCTACAGGCTGGGGGTCTCACGTGCATGCGCCGGCCGAATCGAAAAGGCCAAGGAATCTTTCGAAGAAGTTTTTCGGATGTTGAAGACACCTCAGGAAAAAGAAGCCGTTCAGAAAATACTGGACGAATTGTCGGCGATCTCTTCGGGGGAAAAGCCTCCTTCTTCATTTCTTGCGCAAGCTCAGCTTCAAAGGGCATTCTCTGATTTTGAAGACGAAGATTACGAAATGGCCGCAGCGAGGCTTGAGAAGGTCTCTGTGCTGGACCCGGAAAACTCAGCGGTATTTTACAATCTGGGTGTCGCTTATACTTTTCTAAAAAAAGACCAGGCGGCTCTAGACTGTTTTGAAAAAACTGTCGAACTGGACCCCGATTACGTTACGGCCTATTACAATATGGGACAGATTTATCTCTTGGTAAAACGTGACTTCTCGCGAGCCCTGAATTGTTTTGATAGAGCAATCTCCTTCAGGGAAAACTACATAGGCGCCTATCATCAAAAAGGCGTTGCTTATGAAATGCTGGGTGACTTGGGAAAAGCTGTTGAATGCTGGCGTAAGACTCTAGACCTTGACCCCCATAACCAGCAGGCTCTCGGTAACATTCAGAGGGTTCAAACCAAAACCCCGTAATTGAAAATCTCGAAAGGATTTTAGATGAAATTCAAAGCTGGAGTTCTTAAAGATCAAGACAAATTCATGACATGGGATGATTCCTTTTGCTTTAAATGTCATCCCGGAATAGATTGCTTTAATTCATGCTGCAAAGATGTCACCATTTTCCTGGACCCCTTGGATGTAATCAGGCTTCGTAAAGCACTTAATATATCTTCCACGGATTTTCTTGAAACTTATACGCACAGAGTGTTGTCACAAAAAAGTGGTCTCCCGGCGGTAATCCTGAAGATGAATCAGGATGATAAAAAGCAGTGTCCTTTTGTTACTGAAGCCGGATGTGGAGTTTATGAAAGCCGTCCATACTCATGTCGTCTCTATCCACTGGACACCGAACAGGGAGTTGAATATTCGTTCATTGTTAGCGAAGACACCTGTCATGGTCTGAAGGAACCTAAGGAAACTACAGTTGAAGAGTGGCGCCGAGATCAGGCCCTCCTAGACTACGATGATATAGGCCACAATTTAAAAGACGTGATGCATGCGGACGAATTGTGGGAAGAAAAAATCGCCGACGCCAGGATGCAAGACATGATTCTTATGAGTCTTTACGATGTTGACCGATTCAGAGAATTTGTTTTCAATTCCAGCTTCCTTCAAAAATTCAAGGTCGACGATGATATCGCAGAGAAGATTAGAGAAGACGATGTTACCATGCTATATTTTGCAGCTCAGTGGTTAAGATTCGCTCTTTTTGGCAAAAAGGGATTTCTGAAAATTGATCGAGACTATCTAGAGAAAAAGAAACATGAAGTGTTGAGTAAAGGAAAACCGAAGAAATGAGAATTTTTTGTTCTGTTCTCGCGATCTTTTTGTTTTTGTGCGTGCTCGGTTCTCAGACTACGCTGGCCGATTCGACTGATCAACACATAAAGAATCTGAAGAGTGATGATCCTGAAGTGAGGGCCAAAGCGGCGTTCGACCTAGGCTGTTCCTGAAACAAACCAGCGAGGGCGGTTCCGCCCCTCATCGAAGTTTTAAAAGACCCTGAACCTAAAGTGCGTAGCGCCGCTGCCGAAGCTCTGGGATTCTTTCCCAACCATAGTGACGACGTAAAGAAGGCGTTGATTTCGACTTTGAATGATTCGGACTTAGGCCCGAAAAGAGCCGCTGTCTTAGCTCTAGGCCGTGTAGGCGACAAGGACGCCTCCATTGAGGAACTGATTAAGAAATACTTAAATGATCCCGATGAAAAAACGGCTGAGAATGCTTTGATCGCTATGGCGCTCCTCGGAAAATGGCGGGAAGATGATGCGCCTGCCCTGGCTAAAGCATTAGGAAGCTCTAACGAATCAACAGCCAAAGGAGCAAGCAAAGCGTTGTCCATGATTGGCGAGCAGAAGCCTGACACGGTTGTTCCCCTTCTCATCGAGGCCCTCGGCGCCAAAACCCCAGTTGCAGCGGTACATGCTCTGCCTGCGTTGAAAAAATTGAAAAAGGTTTCAGTGTCTGCCTTACCGAAAATTGTAGAAATGTACGACAAGTCTGATCCTGACACCAAATCAGACATACTGGACGCCGTCAGCGCAATCGATGATTCGGGAGATTTTGCCGTTCCCGTTTGTTTAAAAGCCCTTAAAGAGACTAATCCTCTTGACCGGAGAGAGGCCCTCATTGCGCTTATGCGTTTCCGGTCGAAGGCTCCCGCTTTTTTAGATGTTATTTCAGAAGAACTTAAGGACAAGGATGTTGAAAACCGGCTACTTGCGTTAGGGATTATCCGGGGGCTTGGGCCAAATGCCGACAATGTGGCCCCCGAGATTCTCAAACTGCTGGAAGATCCGGACATGCGGGTTAAAATCGCCGCCATATCTACACTAGGGGGGATTAAATCGCCTTCTACAACAGTTATGGTAGGTCTTGAGAAAGCGCTTAAAGATAAGGATTATAGGACCAGAGTCGCAGCCATAAATGCGCTGAAGGCTCTGGGCGAGTCTGCCCCCGCGAAAGTTACACCAGTTTTGGAAGAGGCTTTGAGCAGTGAATCGTACGACCCTGTCAAACGGCTCATAACAGCCGCTGTCGAAGAATTGAAAAAGACCAATTCTTCCTCACATTAAAAGACGTAGCGCCCCGATGGAAATTCCATCGAGGCGCTGCTTAGAAACCTGCATAATCCTACTGTACCAGATTTAAACATCTTCACTGCATTGATCAAATGTCAAGTTCACTGACTTGTTGAGATCTTTCCTTAATGAATATGAACCTCTTTCGCACATCCTTACCCATCAGGGTATCGAAAACAATGTGGGTCTGAGCTTCATCATCAACTGTTATTTTCAATATGCTTCTTGTCGCCGGATCCATGGTCGTTGACTTCAGCGTTGGAGCGTCCATCTCTCCCAAGCCCTTGAACCTCTGTATTTCAGCGTCTTTTCCGTTTCTACGCTTTAAAAGAGCTTCCTTTTCGGCGTCACTGAAGACATATTTGACCTGACTGTTCTTTCCGGACCCGATTCTGATCCTGTATAGTGGAGGCATGGCAAGGTAAAGGTGCCCACGCTCGACTAGTTCAGGGAGAAAACGATAGAAAAACGCCAACAACAGGGTTGAAATGTGATGGCCATCTACATCAGCGTCAGTGTTGATGATAATTTTGCCGTATCTTAGTTTTGAATAGTCAAAGTTTTTGCCGATTCCTGTCCCCACACTTTGAATCAGATTGCTTATTTCTCTATTATTTCGCAGCCTTTCCAGGGACGCCTGCTCCACGTTTAAAATCTTGCCTCTAATAGGCAAAATAGCCTGGAACTTTCTGTCTCTGGCCTGCTTGGAAGACCCACCGGCGCTATCGCCCTCCACAATAAACAACTCCGTCCTATCCCTTGAATTGAGTGAACAATCGGCAAGTTTTCCCGGAAGAGTCAGCCTGGAAGTAACGGCTTTACGAGCTACTTCATCCCTCGCAGCCCTTGACGCCACACGCGCCTGGGCCGCTAGTGTCACCCTTGAAGTAATGGCCGTCGCCTGCGACGGATTTTGGTGCAGCCACGTTTCGAACGCTGCCTTGAAGGCAGGTTCAATGTGCTGGGCCTCAGGGCTATTTAACTTGTCCTTCGTCTGCCCCTGAAACTCCAGATTACCGTGCAGATAAACAGAGAGAATTGCCGCAAGCCCTTCCTTGACATCTTCACCTGAAACGCCCTTTACCCCCTTGGGAAGTCCGTTCTTCTTTTCTATGTAAGATCGAATTACCCGGGTGACGGCATTGCGAAACGCGTTCTCGTGGGTTCCACCAGCAGGTGTAGGAATCGAATTGACAAAAGAGAGTATTTTGGATGATGTCTCAGATGTCCAGGCAAGCGCCACCTCAAAACGAATATCATTCCGGTAGTGGAGATAAAAAGGTTGCGCTCCCACTGGCTCGTGCCCATCGATTATTTTATTAAGAAAATCCCTTACTCCTTCGGGATAATAAAATGTCCAGGAAGAGCCATCGCTCCTGTCCTCAAAGTTGATTTTCAAGCCCGCAATGAGAAATGACTTAATTTCCAGACGTTCCTTTATTATTTCCCTCGAAAAGTGTAGTTCCCCGAATATCTCAGGGTCCGGAAGAAAGCTTATCTTCGTGCCGGTACCACGTTTTGGTTTTTTCTTGATCAAGGCAGTGACGGGCTTGCCGCGCTGAAATTCCTGAACATGCAGAAAACCGTTACGTCTAACCCACACGACCATTCTGGAGCTAAGAGCGTTAACGACCGACGCCCCAACACCGTGCAGTCCTCCAGCGACCTTGTAAGTGTCGTCGTCAAATTTTCCGCCGGCGTGCAGATTGCAGAAAATGGTCTCTATAGTATTCCTGCCTGTTGACGGGTGGACTTCTACAGGTATTCCCCTCCCCCGATCTTCAACAGTGACGCTTCCATCCTGTTCGATCATTACGTCAATTTCATCGCAATGGCCATTGAGGGCTTCATCGACGCTATTATCAACTATTTCCCAGACAAGTTGATGGAGCCCCTCCGGGCCTGTGTTCCCAATGTACATACCGGGGCGTCTTCTAACAGCCTCCAGTCCTTTCAGGACCTGGATATCGTTTACTGTGTATGAATCGCCCATGGAATTGTCCTTGCCTTTCAAATCTCACGCTCAATTCTCAGGATCCTGGGGAAAAGCTTCTTACCGCGTCCGCCCCTGGATGACAAGTGAATTTCTCCCACTCGAACAACTTTCCAATCTTCCTCGTCACAAACGAAACGCACTGCGCAATCTTTCTCTAAAGGTTCCATTCCGACTACTTCAGCATGGTCTCGGATTTTCATTAAGATTACTCCCCTGGCCGGCCCGGACATGACAGGCGCCTTGTCCAACCTGAACATTAAGACATGCCCTTCTGATTCCGCTACCAAAACATATTCTGAATCAGTGACTCTGACAGTAACAACTTCGTCGCCGGCTTCAAGGTTGACAATCTTTCTCCCCATCCGTTTCGTAGGTTCCCTCAAAGAATCCAGCGCAAATCTGAATCCCTTCGCCTTCTTGGTAATCATCATGCCCATTGCAGGCTTCAACAAAGACGCTGAAGAAGTCGAGGATTCCTCTGAACTCTTCTCAACAAACAGCGATGGCTGATCAATAGGAAAAACATCCTGTCCTAAAGAATCTTCCTCGAGCCCATCTTCAATTTGTTCCGAAAATTCTTCTGCTGTTGAGTCGGCCGTGATCAAGGCAACGGCCACTTCACCATCGTCAAGACGAAGAATAGATCCAAGGGGCTCTCCAAATCCTCCTGTTGCGTGAATTTCCGAACACCGCACCGTGTAGACCTTGCCCCGGTTAGTAAATATTGTCACGGTTCGCGCCGTATTGCTTCTGACAACGTCCAGGAGAGAGTCACCCTCACGAAATTTCAGATTTGAAACGTTTTCAACTTCTGACTTAATCCTTCTAATCCACCCCTGTTTTGACAGAATAACAGTGGCGTCTTCGTGATCAGCAAACGTCTGGATATCGTAATCGAGGGCGACAGCTTCCGATTCCGGTACAATCTGAGTTCGCCTCGCGTCTGACCCTTTTGTGGCTACTTCCTCCAGTTCCCTGTCGACAATTTTCCATATACGGGCTGGACTGGACAGATCCTTTTCAATGTCCCGGGCCTGTTTCCTTTTGGCCGCCAGTTCGTCCAGCACTCGACCAATTTCGATTCCCACCAGCTTGTAAAGTCGCATTTCAAGAATTGCGTCAATCTGCTCCTCATCAAGGGGGAAATTGGATCTCAGGCCGGACGCCGCTTCCGATCTGTTTCGAGATGATCGGATAATTTCAATAGCCCTATCAAGATCGTCAAAAAGAATCTCAAATCCTTCGAGAAGGTGAATCCTCCTTCTAAGATTGGCGAGCAAGTAATTGAGCCTGCGAACAGTCTTGTGATATCTGAATTCAAGAAAATGACGAATTATTTTGTCCAGCGAAAAACGGTCGGGGGCTCCTTGGGGATTAATAGCAATGAAATTCATCGGAAAGTTGACTTGAAGTTCCGTATGACGATAAAGGAACGCTGCGATAGATTCGGGAGTTATATCGGAGCCCCTTATTTCGAGGACGACTCTGACATCAGCAGCGCTTTCATCTCTTACGTCATAAACATTCTTCAGGCGTTTTTCACGAATCAGGATCGCTATTCGTTCTACTAGCTTGGCCTTGTTCACGGAATAAGGGATGGACGTGATAATCAGTAACGTCTTGCCTCTTCCTGGTTTTTCGATTTCGTAGGTTCCCCTCAAGCGTATGGATCCGTGACCAGATTCGTAAATTTCAGCCAAACGCTCCGGGGACTCGAGGATCTCGCCGAATGTGGGAAAATCAGGTCCCTTGATATGCTCCATCAGTGTTTTCACACTAATATCCGGATATTTTATTGCAGACCTGCACGCATTAATCACTTCCAGTAAATTGTGCGGCGGGAATGAGCAACTCATTCCTACAGCAATCCCTGAGGAGCCGTTCAACAGAAGGTTGGGAACAGCCGAAGGCAATACATCCGGTTCTTCTCCGATTCCGTCATAGGTCGGTCTGAAATCCGTCGTCCCTTCGTCAATATCTTTGAGAAGCAAACCTGAGAATCGGCTCAATCTGGTTTCGGTGTATCGCATGGCAGCCGGAGAATCTCCATCAATCGATCCGAAATTTCCGGAGCCGTCTATAAGCGGGTATCTAAGACTAAAATCCTGAGCCATCCTAACCAGGGCGTCGTAAGCCGCCTGATCGCCGTGGGGATGATACTTTCCGATTACTTCACCTACTATCGCCGCGGATTTCCGCATTTTCGCGGCGTCACTCAATTTCATCCCATGCATTGCGTAGAGAATTCGTCGATGGACGGGTTTGAGACCATCGCGAACATCCGGTAATGCCCGAGAAACGATAGTCGACAAAGCATACGCCAAATAGCGCTTTTCGACTTCTTCTCTCAGAGTGGTTTCAAGTATTTTTTCTACGGGTAACGAAGAAGAATCGCTCAAATTAGCCTTCTCTCTTTTAGGTTCCTGATTAGTAAAGGCAGACACATCAAGCTGAATATCCAGATACCGGCAAAGCGATAAATAAATATGTCAGACATATGTAACAGGCTGATATCCAAATACGTCTAGCGCTTCAGCAAACAACGCGTCTGTAGGATCGCAGGTAATTGAGGTCAAGTTGATTATTGTTTCGGTGCGATTGGGGATCACGATATGTAGTTTTACAGGGATCCTACCTTTGTATTTTCCCAGGGTTTTCCTCAATTGCTGTATTTGAATGGGATCAGCCCCGAGTGCGGAGATTCTTATTTGAACCTCCTTGCTAAAATATCTGGGAGCGTCTTTGAGCCTGTGAATCTCATTGACCAACATCTTAGGCGCATCTGCGTCTCCGTCACGCGTCCCCGAGAATATCAACGGATCTCCTGAGTTGATGAGTTCTCTGCTGGTTGAATATACATCTGAGAAAATAGTTCCTTCCACTGTTCCTTCCAAATCTTCGATAGTCACAAACGCCATCCTGTCGCCCTTACGGGTGTTGATTTCTTTGACTTTTTTCACGAGTCCAGCCAGACGAATCGCAGCGCCACTCGAGAATCCGGAAAGTTTGGAAATAGTAGCGTTGGTAAATTTCTTCGTCAGTTCCTCATAATTGAGCAATGGATGCCCACTCAGATAAAATCCCATTAGATCCTTCTCAAAACCTAGCCGAGTCATTTCATCCCATTCGGGACAATCAGGAATAGGCGAATCAGTGAGATTTCCAAATTCACCGGGCGAACACTCGGTGGCGAATAGATTAAACTGGCCCTCGATTCTTTCTTTCTGAAATCCAGAGGCTTGGTCCAAAATAGAATCCAACGACTCGAACATAGCCCGCCTGCCGGGTCCAAGACCATCGAAAGCGCCACATTTTACAAGACTATCAATGACCTTTTTGTTGACCTTGCGTAGATCCACTCGTCTGGCGAAATCCTGGAGGCTGCAGAAAATCCCTTTGTCCCGCGTTTCGATTATGGAACTGATCGCGGACTCACCAACATTCTTAACAGCGCTTAAACCGAAAACTATGCGACCTTCAGTAACAAGGAAATCTTCAAATGATTCGTTGACGTGGGGTGGGAGTATTTGTAATCCCATGTCCCTGCATTCCTGAAGATAGACTGTTATCTTGTCGGAGTTTCCTGATTCGAGACTCAACTGTGCGGCCATAAACTCAGCCGGATAGTGGGTTTTGAGATAGGCTGTCTGATAGGTGACCATAGCGTAAGCGGCAGAATGAGACTTGTTAAAACCATAGCCAGCGAATTTCTCCATCAGGTCAAATATGTGAGCCGCTTTCTCAGGATCTATTTTGTTTTTCGACGCCCCCTTTTCGAAACGGCTTTTCTGTTCGGCCATTTCCTGAACCTTTTTTTTACCCATAGCTCTTCGCAGAAGATCAGCTTCACCGAGCGTGTAATTCGCAAGAGCGGTAGCGATACTCATGACCTGCTCCTGATATACAATTACTCCATAAGTCTCTTTCAGTATCGGCTCCAACTCGGGCAATGGGTACTCGATGGGAATCCTGCCGTGCTTTCGGTTTATGAAGTCATCTACCATGCCGGATTCAAGGGGGCCCGGCCTGTACAAGGCAAGGATCGCTATGAGGTCCTCAAATACCGTTGGTTTAAATTTGTTAAGGACATCTCTCATCCCTGACGATTCGAGTTGGAACACCCCTAGTGTCTCCCCTTTGGAGAGTCGCTCAAAGGTCAGTGGATCGTTCAGGGGAATGGAAGATAGATCAAGCTTGCTCCCCTTGGATTTCTCTATCAACTGGAGCGTTCTATCAATTACGGATAAAGTCTTGAGGCCCAGAAAATCGAACTTGACCAATCCTATTTTTTCAATCCAGGTCATGTCAAACTGGGTTAGCGTTTCATCCTTATTTCCCTTGTACAACGGTAATCTTTCAACAAGAGGCCTATCGGATATCACTATCCCAGCGGCGTGAGTAGATGCGTGCCTTGAGAGGCCCTCCAGAGATCTGGCAGTCTGAATCAGGTCCCTCACCATCTCTGATTTTTCTACCATTTGGGCTAGTCGAGGCTCTTCCTTGAGCGCCTTTTCAAGAGTCATCTTCAAGGCGTCAGGGATCAGTTTTGCAATCTGATCAGCCTCGGCATAGGGAAAACCGAGCACTCTCGCCACATCTCTTACTACAGCTTTAGCCTGCATCCTACCGAAGGTAATTATTTGGGCTACCCGATCCCTGCCGTATTTGTTGGAAACGTAATCGATCACTTTTTCTCGACCGTCAGTGCAGAAATCAACGTCAATATCGGGCATACTTTTACGTTCCGGGTTGAGAAACCTTTCAAAAAGAAGCTTGTACCTTATAGGATCAATATCCGTGATCCCAAGAGAATAAGCCGCCAGAGAGCCGGCAGCGGACCCGCGACCGGGCCCTACGGGAATGTCATTCTTTCGGGCGAAATTAATAAAATCAGCGACTATGAGAAAATATCCTGAAAAACCCATCTCTTGAATTAGATTGATCTCATATTCAAGACGTTCGGAATATTTCTCCTTCTCATTTTCAGCCAGGGTACCTGAGGACAGCGCTTTGTCAATTCTGATTTTGAGACCGTTTTGGGCGTCACTTGCAAACCGCTCACGTAAAGTCTCACCTGTCCCCAGATCAAATCTGGGCATGTGAACCTGACCGAATTCCAGGAGCAATGAGCACCGTTCGGCTATCACCCTAGTATTCTTTATAGCCTCTGGAACCTCCCTGAAATCAGTTGCCATGCGCTCAGGAGATTTGAAGAAAAACTGGTCCGAATCAAAACTCATTCTCGATGCGTCTTCAAGCAGTTTGCCGGTTTGAACGCAAAGCAGTATCTCGTGGGCCCTATGATCCGCCTGATCAAGATAATGGCAGTCGTTTGTCGCTACAAGCTTGATATCTAGCTTCGTTGACAGATCGATTAATGTTTGATTCAAGCGCCTTTGCTCTTCAAGTCCATTTTCTTGCAACTCAAGATAATAACGTTCTCTGGAAAACACGTCGCGGAACCAGGAAGCTGTCTGAACCAGTTTCCTTTCATCTCCCGCCAGGGCCAGATCGGCCAGCTCGCCAGAGAGACAACCACTTAGACAAATCAGCCCTTCACTATGTTTTTCCAGAAGTTCCTTATCGATACGAGGCTTATAATAGAAACCTTCAAAATAGCCTGCAGTAACCAATTTACATAGGTTTCGATAGCCTTTTTCGTTCTCGCAAAGCAAAATCAGGTGATAGGATTTCTGCTCTCCATTCCTTGAGGACTTTTCCAACCTGCTTCCGGGAGCGACATAGACTTCGCATCCTATGATAGGCTTCAAACCGCTTGCCTGGACAGAACTGTAAAAATCCATAGCTCCAAACAAGTTTCCGTGATCTGTCATAGCTACAGCCGACATCCTGTGCTCTTTTGAGCGTGCGATCAGGTCCGGAATTCGGATCGCCCCATCCAGTAGAGAGTACTGAGTGTGAAGGTGTAAATGAACGAAATCTGCCCCAGTCATGTGAAATCCTCATCTGAAAAGTTTGATTGTTTCATGATCCCTTTTTGAGGAGGGAACAATATCACTCCAGCGCATAACGTCGCAATCTGTTTTTAGTAATTAAAGACTCCGGTAGCAACAGGGGGAGCGACCTCCGTAAAATTATAAATAATATTACATTAAAACTCTTTATTTTCATTACTATATTGACTTTTATTAATAAAATATATTAGAATAAACACGAACCTATTACTACAAACTACTAAAGAAGTTGTAAATTCAGAATGAAATCTGAAGACTTTCTAAAAACTTACATCGGAGCCTTATTCGAAACCATTCAAGACTGGCTGGTTGAACTCGGAGGCATCGTACAGTTTTTCGGGTCATCAGTATATTGGATGGTCAGACCCCCTTTTCGTATTCACGAAGTGTTGAGGCAACTGGATTTTGTCGGCGCACAGTCCGTCATGCTCATAATAATAACTGGGAACGTTTACCGGCATGGTCAGCGCCCTACAGGGATATAACGGCATGAGCCGTTATGGGGCGGAATCACTTGTTGGGGCCACTACCGCTCTGGCGTTGGCGAGAGAGTTGGGGCCCGTCCTGACCGCTCTAATGATCGTCGGTAGAGTTGGATCGGCCATGACGTCGGAACTCGGAAGCATGCGCAATACTCAGCAGATAGACGCCTTGGAAAGCATGGCCATACCGCCTGTTCAGTATCTTGTATCCCCACGGATGGTAGCGACAACTTTTTCCATGCCGTTCCTGTCGGCTATCTTTGGCTTTTCCGGAATGCTAGGAGCCTATTTTATATCAACCAGATATTTAAATATCGACTCCGGCGCATTCATGTCTGGGATAAAAGATTATCTCGCCGCTTCAGACGTGATCCACGGGTTGATAAAGGCTCTGGTCTTTGGGATTATCTTCTCACTTGTAGCTTGTTTTAAAGGCTTTAACGCTACTGGAGGCGCCAGAGGGGTCGGGGTAGCCACAACCAAGTCGGTTGTGCTATCATCAGTACTAATTCTGTTCTCAGATTACGTGATGACAACAATAATGTTTTGACGGTCGGGCTGTCGTAGGCGCGGGTTGACATGATTGAACTCGATAATGTTCAGAAAAGATTTGGAGATCAGGAGGTGCTTCGTGGCGTTAGTTTTCGAGTCAAGAAGGGATCCATTACCACGCTCATAGGAAGGTCCGGAGCGGGTAAGTCATTGCTATTGAAACATATGATAGGGCTGGATCGGCCGGATTCAGGACATATCCTGATCAACGGATCGGACATAATTGGAATGCGCACATCGCAGATCAACAAAATTAGGCGGCAGTTCGGGGTTCTATTTCAGGATGGCGCTCTTTTTGACTCTATGTCGGTAACTGACAATGTGGCTTTTCCCCTGAGAGAACATACTACCCTTACCGATGCGGAAATACTTGATGTTGTGGAGAATAAACTGGAAGTAGTCGGGCTAAGGCGGCACGGGGATAAATTTCCTTCTGAACTCTCGGGCGGCATGCGAAAACGAGTAGGGCTTGCTAGAGCATTGGCGCTCGATCCTGAGCTTGTTTTTTTCGACGAGCCTACAAGCGGCCTTGATCCTATAACTAGGGGAGCAATCTATAGACTGATCGAGAATACTCACGTCAAGGGGAAAACAACCTACTTTCTTGTCAGTCATGACATTTCCGGAGTCATGGCCATTTCAAACGACATAATGATGCTTCACACTGGGAGAATTGTAGCGCAAGGTCCGCCCGAATCTTTTATGACCAGTTCTGATCCGGTGGTTCAACAGTTCCTGAAGGGTTCTCCTGACGGTCCGATAGAGATCGATTAAGAAAGGCATAGCAGGTCATGAACAGGTTTCCCATTCAAGCAAGGATCGGCGTCTTTTTCCTGATAGGAATCGCTATCCTTGCCTACGTGTGGTTCAGAGTTCTGGACTACAGCTTCAGGGAGGGGTTCACTCTTAAAGCCGCCTTCAGATCTGTTGAAGGCTTGACTCAGGGCAGCCAGGTACAGATCGCAGGCATCAAGGTCGGTCAGGTTAAGGACATCACATTTGATCCAGAGTCGGGAAAAGCTACGGTGTCAGTGCTAATCAACGACGCCTACAAAAACATGATTCCTGAGGGATCAAGGATGTTGGTAAAAACAAAAGGCTTACTAGGCGATAAATATTTGGTGATAGAACCTGGGAGGCCGAACGCCAGGAAACTTAAACCTGGAGAGGAAATCAAGTCCGTTCTTGAGCCGATGGACTCTCAGAAGATGTTCGAAAGCCTGGCTGTCGTTTCCCAAGATCTTCAAGCTCTGACCTCGGTTGCCAAAAAGCAGTTCGTTGACGAAAAAGGCTCTCAGAAAATTGATCAGATCGTTGACAATACCGACGTGTTGATGAAAGACGCCAGAAATCTACTTTCCAAGAACAAGGAAAAGATAAATCAAACGATAGACAACACTGACTCAGCTACAAAAGGAATCAATGAAATTGTTTCTCTGAATAAGAACAAGATTAATCACACGGTCAGCAACTTCGAGTCATTCTCTCAAGGAATGGACAAAACCAGTTCAAAATTTGATAGGCTCGCTAGTGACCTTGATTCATTAACCAAGGACGTTCGTTCCGGTCGAGGCACACTCGGAAAACTGGTCACAGACGAATCATTGTATCGGGACGCTCAATCCCTAGTCCGTGATGTCAAAGGAATATCCAATAGGATTCAAAATGGGCCCGGCACGGTCGGTCGCTTGATCAACGATCCGGAGATGTATTTCGAAGCTCGTCGGGCAATCCGAAACATGAACAAGACAGCGGAAGATATTTCTGAAGTAACTCCTGTCAGTACACTGGCGATAATTCTAGGGTCCATCTTCAGATAAGGAGCCCGGTATGGGCTTTTCTCCCGCAAAAATACTCAAGGTAGAACAAACAGGATACAACCTAATTTCACTAGGTGTTTTCTTTCATCTCAGCGTTTGGGAAATTAACCATCCGGCCTACAACTCGGTTTTGCGCCAATTTATCGGCCCGTAGCGTAATTCCCTTCGTCATTTCCGCTGTCATCCTATTTGGTCAAATTGAAGCTAGCTGTTCGATTTACGATTTTATAAAGCCAAGTAAACCCGGTTCATTTTTTGCCGTTGATCCTGATCTCACGATTCGTTCCATGGATCCTACGGCTGACAGGAGATTATGGCGCATAGGTGAAACTTGGGGTTTCCCTCCTTTTTTTTTGAGATCCAAAATCCCAGGACTTTTCGAAAGGCTGGATATTCTGTATCCAATAGCTTTCAAGGAAGAATCGAATTTCAACAAAAAAATCAAAATAATCCCTTTGTTCGAAAGCCGTTGGTCAAAATTACCGCCCTTTGATTATTACACAAGATTTGGGACTATGTTCAAAGGCCGTTCAGATATGGGCCAGGATTATTGGGGGTTTTTCCCATTTTATGGCTACAGCTTTCGAAGGTTTGGGGTAGACCGCAACAAATTTGTCATGTTTCCTCTATATTACGAGAGTGAGGACGACGGAGCGAAAACCTACAGAATTATGTGGCCGTTCATCACGTATGCGCATGACAATTATCGATCCACTCTCAAAGTTTGGCCTTTATTTGGAAAAGATCACATTCGGAATGATTACAACAACATCTTCTTACTTTGGCCTTTTTTCCAGATTACGGACAAATATATGGGACAGGAGCAATGGACTTCTCTAAAGGCGCTCCCCTTCCCTTTGTATGTCAGTCATGAAACTAACTACGATTACAGTCTGGATCTTTTGTGGCCTTTTTTTACTTATTACAAACACTATGCCTCGGGACACCAGAGATATTCATTCAGACCCTTCTTCAGCTATGGGTACGGAGGCGGAGTAGATGAGTTCAGTTTTCTCTTTTACTCTTCCAAAAAAGACAGGAGAACCGGAAGTTCATCTTCCAGCACGGATGACTATATATCCCTCGCGACTGATGAAGTAGTAGTAGAGCGACGATTCTTCTTCATGAGCGCCATTCAGAAACGATACAGGAAAGGGCTATTGGTATTTACCAAGTATAGGTTTTGGCCGTTTGCAGAATACACGTGGGACATGGACAAAGGCACTCATTGGAAAGTTCCGGAGATAATTCCCGTAAGTGGCAGTTGGTGGGACTTAAACCTGGGCAGGTTTTTAAGAATCGTGGATTTTAGGGATACCCCTATTACTAGGGAACTAAGTGTGTTCTTTGGGCTAGGACGAAAGAACGAGATCAAAAAGTATCCCCACATCGCAGCCCCACCTGAATCGGGCAAAGGTGACTGGGCTGAACTTATCGAGGGTTCTTTCCGGCGGAACAGCCCTTCTACAGTCCAATAGAATAGTTCCAATCATACACTTGACACTTCAAAATAAAGGCCGACTTGACTTCGTTGAGCCAAGCCGGCCACTGGCATATCGCCGGCCCCGTAATTCATCGAGCCGGTTCTTAACCGTTATCCCGTTTGTGGTTTACGTGATCCTTGTGTGCTTGTGGTCTACGTGATCCTCTTTTGTGCCGTAACCAAATACCATCGCCTTAAAGTTTTCACCTATGGTTTCTCCGGTTGTAGCCAGATAGAGATGAGCTACGAGAAACGCAGCAAAGAGAGCGCCAAGAATCAAATGAAGTGTGGCCAGAACCCACAGACCTCCTATAGCATTGATAATCCCAGCGAACGTTTCTGGATACATGTATATAATTCCCGATACCAACAGCAATGGGAATAACAGCAACTGGAATTTCAGATAGGCGATTTTCTGTAACGGATTAAACTTGTTGTCTTCAGACGGAGCGTACGGATGAGGTTCATGCTTAAATATTCCATAGCCGTAAAACTTGGCCTGCTTGATCATTCCGCCGGGTATTTCACCCTTCCTGGGAATATAATGTGAAATTCGCCCGGTAAAAACCACGTATAGAAACCACAGCGCCCAAGTTATGACTGCGGCCCACCCGAACCAGTTATGAACATTGACAGCCCAGCCGAAACTTCCCTGGAATCTTTCAGGCCAGTGAATCATTATTCCTGTAATGATGAGCATGATTATACAGAGAGCCTGGAACCAATGCCATATACGTTCAAAGAGGGGGTGTAAGTAAATCTTTTCCCCGGATGGGTGATGCCCACCTTTCTTTCGGGAAAGAATTCTCAAACCTCCGTGAAAAATAGGCAAGGCGAAGGTCCCCAAAACCACGATGATTATAATTAGGTCAAGAGCCGGGATACGATTGGCTCCAATTACATAACTGTACTTCTGGATTAGATTTTCGTTTATGAATCCTGTTTGAAGAAGATAACCCTCAAGACCTGTGGGCTTGGGTTTGGAAGTTGACAATATCGAATTTTCAGAGTGGCATTTCTCACAATTTGCAGCTTTGTTTTTCTCTGCCGGCAGGTTGTGCAACCCAGGTTTTCCGCCATGATGGCAAATCATGCACCCCATCTTCAAATGCATGCCGGGTTGTGTTAGCCCTGCGTGTTCTTTATATATATTCATTTTATAAGCGGTGTGACAGTCAAGACACACCTTTGTTTTGAACTCAGAATCGTAGGTCGACTGAGCCTGTCCGTAATGCACGTTGTGGCACCCTATACAAGGGGGGGGGTTAGGTCCTTTAGGAATTGCCTTTTTGCCGTGCGCTCCAGCCTGAATGCTATCAACGGCCTCTTCATGGCACTCCTTGCAATCAACAGCGGCTAGTCGCTGATTGTGAGGCACATCTGAAATATCCTTGTGGCATTGGACACAAGTCAAATCAGCGTGGACACTATTGCTGTACTTTTTTTCATCAATAGAGAGGTTAAGTTCCCCGAACACATATGGGACCTTGGCGACTGGAGGAACAGCCTTGTCACTGACATTCACCTGATCGAGCAGTTCTTCTTTGGACATTTTGAGAATGTCGGGGTTATGACATCCTAGGCACGTCGCGTTGTCGACTTCCTTGGGTTCAGGTTTAGGTTCAGTCGCTTGAGGTTTCTTGTCCGCGGTTTCAGTCTGGCTGGCTTCCTCGGCAAAACTCATCCTATCGTGATTGATCGAAATTATTCCATAAAGTCCAACCAAAATTGCAGCGATAAATAAGACGGCAAACTTTCTGAGAAACTTGCTCCCTGAAATCATTTTTCAACTCCTTGGGTTACCGTGTATATGCAAATCCCGTGGGGAAATATGAGGTCATTACAGAAAAACAAACCCTATTATTACATCGATATTCTGAAATCGGTCAAGAACATTTACAGAACGTTAACAAACAAAAAAGAGGGCCGTTTTATTATGAAACGACCCTCTTTCCTTATAGCAAAAATGTCGAAAAGTTTGTTAGATCTGCTAAAACCTTTTCACTATTTCTTTTTCTGGTGACATTTAGCGCACGTAACCGGACCGGTAGGTTTATTCTCGTTTTTCAATTTCTTGTGACAGACTTGGCAAGCGTCGTGATAAGCCTTTTCCAGCTTCACAATCTTACCATCGGCTTCCAGTTTATGGCATGCGCTACATTTCTTGACTTCTTGACCTTCTTGCCAAACGTTTTTGCCGTCTTTGTACTCATGATGACAATCTGTGCATTTAAGAGCTTTGTGCTTGGCATGCGGAAAAAGGACAGGGCCCTGCTTGAATTCCTTAAAGACGTCTCCAGAGTGAATACTTATGTCTCCTTCGGGGACCTTGTTGGCAGCAACAGCCATTCCAGCGAACAGGATGGTTGAGAAAACTATCAGCGTGCAAAAAGCGATTTTCCCTCTAATATCCATTATTTAGCCTCCAACACATTATAAAAAAATACCGCCACAAAACGACCAAAGGCACGGTATCTTGTCTCTCGCGAGACGTGATATACTCAAATTAACACAGTTTATAATGCCATTCAAACAATTTTTTCCGGTTTCACGCCAAGAGTTTCCAACTCACTAATGACCATCGCCATCATGGCGGTTACTTTACCACGGATAGTTTCCGTAAGCTCCAGTCCATAAGGAGTTATGTCAACAGGCTCTATGCCTATTACAACCACTGTTTTGGGCTCCTTGTCCACAAGAGCGCAAAGGTTAAGAGCTTCCACCAAATCACTATCATGCGCGGATTGCTTTATTCTTAATCCTTTTGGTAAATCAGCCCTCTCAAGTCTGTAAAGGCTACCTGGTTCTCCTCCGCCCATCACTGCGTCCACTACAACCAAATGGTCAGATTCCTGAATTGTTGATAGGAGCCATAATCCCTGGGTACCCCCATCAACGAGATGGATATTCTCAGGAAAAGTATAGGCTTTCCCTAGTTCTTCAACTACGCGCACACCTACCCCTTCGTCGCGAAGAAGTATGTTACCTATTCCTAAAACGGTTATTCTATCTGTCATTTTTTTCTGGAAAAAAAACCTCGTTTCTTAGGCGTTACATTCGAGCCCTCTAATTCAGCCAGTCGGCGTAACAGGTCTTCCTGTTCCTGACCCAATTCTTTGGGCGTCTGGATATATACCACAGAGATAAGATCCCCCCTCCCTCGTCCACGAAGGTGGGGGATACCTTTCCCCGGAATTCTAAAGTCCTGACCGGCCTGAGTTCCTTTTGGGATTTGAATCATTTCATTACCTTCAAGTGTTGGAACCTCTATCTGGCCTCCTAAGGCCGCTACTGGAAAGCTGATGGGAGTCAGGACGATTACGTTGTCTCCCTCCCGCTTAAATGTCTCGTGAGGCTTGACGTTTAAATAAACGTAAAGATCACCTGCAGGAGCGCCAGCGTCACCAGATTCCCCTTCTCCATTAAGACGCAAACGTGAGCCGCTTTCAACGCCCGGGGGAATCTTCAAAGAAAGTTTCTTTGAAATCAATACCCTCCCTACACCCCTACATTTTTCACACGGGTCCGTCACCACAGTCCCAGCCCCTTGGCAGGTTGGACATGTGGTACTTATAGAAAAAAATCCCTGCGACCTAGTGACTTGTCCTCTTCCACCACAGGTCGAGCACACTGAGGGGGGCGAACCGCCACGAGTCCCTAGACCGTGACAAAGTTCACACGGCTCATGTTTAGATATTTCAATCTCAGTTTCTCTTCCAAAAGCGGCGTCCAAAAAATCTATCGTCAGGTCGAGCCTAAGATCAGCCCCTTTCCTTACACGATTCATTCTCGATCGACCACCCCCAAATCCAAAAAACTCTTCGAAAATGTCTCCAAAGGATGAGAAGATGTCGTCGAAATTCCTAAACCCAGTGAAGCCTTGTTGTTGTAACCCGTCGTGCCCAAATCGATCATAGATTTTTCTTTTTTCCACATCGCTTAACACTTCGTAGGCTTCAGCCGCTTCCTTGAACTTTTCCTCCGCGTCTTTATCACCCTTGTTTCGGTCCGGGTGGTATTGCAAAGCCTGTTTACGATAGGCCTTCTTGATCTCGTCAGCTCCTGAACCTTTGCTGACACCAAGAACGTCATAATAGTCTCGTTTGGTCATAGTATTAACTCAGACAGAATTATTTGATCGGCTAAACACGAACTACCGCATATTGCCAATCTGTACATATGTGCACGTTGAACACCGTTGTCATCCTCGTATTGAAATTTTCCGCTGTTCCGTGTCGAGTTTCCCTCCGGATTCCCTTTCGCAAGGCGTCAATTCGCCCTCTTTGGTTAACATACTTATCACGCATGCGCTCCGAAACTGGCAATAAATCCTCGGGCTGTGACAACAGGCGCATTCCTCACACATGCGGTTTCCATCTTTCTGACAATAATAAATTCCCGGGCGACCCGGGTGTCTGTAACAGTCCTCCATATGTACGTAAACCTCGGTGACTTATTTTTTCATGAACAAAAGCTTAATACATTTTCAACGTTTTCATAGCCTATCTTAAGAGTTTACCGTAGCTTCCCAGTGTATTTCTCGCGCTTAAACTCTGATGTGGGTAGTTTCAAATTTACTTCGGCAACATGAGACAGAGCCTAAGGTATAACTTCTCACTTTCACTGAGAGCTACCATAAGATTTGCGTGCAAAGTAACGTCTTGAAGAGTAAATCAGGCGCCAAGGGTCCCAGAATAAACTCGCGATCAAGGCATGCCTCAAATTGGTTACCATCAACCGGCGGGAGTGATTGTCATTACCCCTAGCATAAGGGCAGGGCCGCCACGGAATTTGTCAATCTAATTAGTAACATGGACCACCTAGTTCGTGAGATTAAAGAATGCGGACGGCGCCGCGCATCACGAACTTTCCCCAAGACGTCAATGAGGAACATCTGGACAATCAGACAAAGACGTTCTCTCGCTTCTCCCTTCCTATGGTTGAAGTGGGAGTGACCCCGTAATTATGCCCCGGAAGCACAATTGTTTCTTCAGGGAGAGTAAAGAGCCTTTCCCTGATGGACTGCCGGAGTGTCTCGTAAGAGCCCCCAGGAAGATCGGTTCTACCAATGCCCCCGACGAAAAGGGTATCCCCTGTAATGACATGACCATCAAAATAAAGGCATATTCCCCCAAGAGTGTGACCTGGAGTATGGATTACTTTGATTGACTCATTTCCAAACGCTATTATGTCATTGTCCTTCAGCAGAATCGATGGTGGCGGCGAAGGTTCAGCGCCAAACATCGCGAGCATGCCTAGATTGGGATGAGTTAGATCCGCAGCGTCTAGTTCATGGATTGCAATGGCGGCGGACGTAGCTTCTTGAGCTTCTTTATTTCCCGAAACATGGTCAACGTGACTGTGTGTATTCACGATGTGAGTTATTTGTTTTATCCCTTTTCCGCTTGCCCTATCAAGAATCGGACCTGCAGGACCACCTGGATCTATAACAACTCCGATACCAGTCTTTTCGTCGCCAAGCACATAACAAAAGATCTCAAAGCCACCAATCTGAATTTGTTCTATTAGCATGAACTACTCCCATTTTTAGTAAATGCGGGAGGCTGATAAGCGCAGTATGGCTCCTCTGCCATCCGCCGTCCCGTCAGTTCGTATGCTCTAGCCCGACATCCTCCACAAAAACGAATGTAATCACATTTGCCACATTTGCCTTCAAGGAGTCTAAAATTCCTCAGTTCCTTAAACAGTTCCGATTCGAGCCAGATGTGGCTGAAACTATTTTCCCTGATCGAACCAGCCTTATCATCAAAATAGCCACACGGTTGAACATCACCCACGTGTGAAACAAATGCAAACGATAATCCTCCGAGGCAACCTCTGGTGTGAGCGTTCAGTCCAAATGTATTCTCGGTGACTTCGATCCCCTCCTGGGCGGCCCGTTGTCTCAATATTCTGTAATATTGCGGGGCGCATGTAGCTTTTGTTTCAAGTTTGGTTTTTCTACCGATTTGATAGAATTCCAGCAGAGTTTGTTCATATTCTTCTGGCCCCATCTCCTCACCGGACAGGTCTCGAGCGCGACCGGTAGGTACGAGCAGAAAAACATGGAACGCCGCAGCGTCCAGTTCTTCCGCCAGTTTGATCATCTCGGAGAGTTGATGTCGGTTACGCCTTGTCAGGGTTGTGTTGATTTGTACACCTACGCCAGCGGACCTGAGCATTTCGATTCCGTTTAGAGAAGCCTCGAACGCTCCGGGAACACCACGGAAGGTGTCATGATCTTTTGCCGTAGGACCATCAAGACTTACACTCGCTCTTGGAATTCCAACGTTAGAGACTTCTTTTGCCATTTCACGTGTTACCAGCGCTCCATTGGTAGCCAGAACTGCCCTCAAGCCCGTTTTTATAGCGTGGTCCGCCAATTGGAAGAAGTCTTTCCGAAGCAAAGGTTCACCGCCTGTCATAATCAGTATCGGCGTGCCTTGCTCCCTAATACCTTCAATGAGTTTTATACTTTCGTTGAAGGTAAGTTCGTTGGGATAAATCACGTCTGAGGCGCCGGCTCGACAATGCACGCACTTCAAGTTGCACTGCCTAGTCATTTCCCATGCTACTAGTCTTAACGTTAATTGCCTCAAAATCACCTCTTGAATGGACTGCCCTGAAGGGCCCTGGCCGCTTCAAGAGCGTGATATGTTATTATAAGGTCAGCCCCTGCCCTTTTTATTGAAGTCAAGATTTCCAACATGCATCTTGTTTCGTCGACCCAACCGTTTTGAGCAGCCGCTTTGAGCATGGAGTATTCGCCACTTACGTTGTATGCGGCGACCGGCCTGTTAAACGAAGTCTTAACTCGCCAGATTATGTCCAGATATGACAGAGCAGGTTTTACCATGACAATGTCCGCCCCTTCATCTATATCCAATTCGACCTCTCTCAGAGCCTCATCAGCGTTAGCTGGGTCCATCTGATAGGACTTACGATCGCCAAACTGAGGAGCGGACTGGGCCGCGTCCCTAAAAGGGCCATAAAAGGCTGAACAGTATTTGGCGGAGTAGGACATAATGGGGACAGATTCGTAGCCGGACTCGTCCAAAGCCTCTCTGATGGCAGAAACCCTACCATCCATCATGTCGCTGGGGGCGACCATATCAGCTCCCGCCTGGACATGAGAAATAGAGACCTTGGCCAGAATATCCAACGTGGGATCGTTATCGACCTCATGGTTCGAAATTATTCCACAGTGCCCATGATCAGTGTATTCACACAAGCATACATCGGTTATTACCATCAGTTCAGGAATAGCGTCTTTCAAATTCTTGATCGCTTTTTGGGTTATTCCGTCTCGAGCGTATGCCTGTGAACCGACGCCGTCTTTTCGAGACGGTATTCCGAAAAGAATTACAGCAGGAATTCCACTTTCCACTATTAGACGAGCTTCCTTTACCAAAGTGTCAGGAGAAAATTGAAAATGTCCCGGCATTGAAACCAAGGGGTTCTTAATCCCTTTTCCTTCGACCACAAAGAGGGGAAGGATAAAATTAGAAACATCCAGAGAGGTTTCACGGATCATCCTTCGAAATGCCTCATTTTTTCTTAACCGTCTTGGCCTATATTCTGGGAAGCGCATGATGACTCCTGTGAATTCTATAGTTTCAGCCATTTTATAGCCGCGGCTTAGCGCAGTGTCAACGTAAGCCGATTTTTTCCCTTTTGTTGTGACTGTCCACTGAATATATAAATCAGGAAACAGTTCCCGGCGCAGATCGAGCGCGCCAATCAAGTTTGGCCTGATCAAAGGGAAAAGGAGACTTGCTCTTGGACAATAATGAATTCAATTATCAAGACAAACTGAAGAGAAGCGCTTTCGTATTCGCACACCCGGATGATGACGTTTTTATTTCGGGCTTGATGCGCAGACTGATCTCAGCGGGCGCGGAAATATTGGGTGTTTGGCTTACTAGTGGCGGTTTTCTGGGGGGGCAGGAACGTAGAGAAACTGAATTGAGATCAGCAGTGTCAATTTTAGGCCTCGAGAAAAAACGCTATGAGTTACTACGATTCCCGGATCTAGGGCTAATGCGCTCATTGGACTCTGCAGCGGAGACATTAAAGGAGATATTTGTCAGATTCAAGCCAGACAATGTTTTTGTTACGGCTTTTGAAGGAGGACATCCCGACCACGATGCGGCGAATTTCATTGTCTACGAGTCGAGATTTAGATCAATGTTGGATTTTCCTATTTTTGAGTTTCCTCTTTACAATGGCGCAGGGCCATTTTGGTCCTGGCGGTGGAGAATAAACGCGTTCCCTTCAGGCGGCCCGGAAACCCTATTTATACCTCTTGATTCGTCAGAGGTTGATTGCAAATTTAGCATAATGAGGGTCTATTCAAGCCAGTGGATGTACATGGCGCCGGCTTTTTTGGCCAGATCAAGAAACAAACTAATTACTCAGGGCGAACCATACCGTAAATGTCCGAAAACTAGGGATCATTCATTGCCACCTCACGCAGGAAAACTTAATTACGAACGGTGGTTCAATTCCTTCATGAAAATCCGCTTTAGTGATTTTTCTCAATCAGTAATAAAAACTAGGACATTTAGGACCTAGGATCATGGGACTTCTGATTAACATCCATTTACGAATGCTCTAATCATTGTCGCAGGAACAATTGGGCAACATCCATCTAGTCATCGAACCAAAGGATCCAAAATAATTGGCTTCACTGTAACCTTTCTTGCCACATTTTGCCTTTGCTTCGTCTTCAGACCGCGCATGAAAGTAATCGGAGCACTTGTGACAGTTTTTTTCAGCCACAAATTTTCTGCATACCACATAAACGGTTCTGCCATCCTGGGCAGGAGCCTCAGGCGCAAAACACAAGCCAACAAGCATGATCACAATAACTTTCAATAAGGTTTTCATGATCCCCTCTCCTGAAAGACTTGAACACTTGGTATTTATGGTATTATGTGGGTCGGACAATCGTTTGTCACATCAGTGGTAAAATAGGAATTTCTAAATGAGTGTCGCAAAAAACGAATCAGCCGTTTTGAACAGGTTCCTTATGGGAAACGAGGCCATAGCGAGAGGCGTCATAGAAGCTGGATGCTCTATGGCTACCGCCTACCCGGGGACACCATCATCAGAGATCATGGAATCACTGGTTCGATGGAAAATGGAACAAAAAAGTTCCATTTACCTGGAGTGGTCTATCAACGAAAAAGTCGCATTTGAAGTGGCCTATGGGGGGTCCCTCGCGGGTAAGCGCTGCGCTGTGGCCATGAAGATGGTGGGATTGAATGTGGCTTCCGACCCATTTACCAGCGCTGCTTATCTAGGAGTTCGCGGTGGATTGGTAATAATTGTGGCTGATGATCCCGGACCCCATTCGAGTCAGACCGAACAGGATAGTCGTTTTTTCGCTTGGTTCGCCAAAGTGCCAGTGTTCGACCCTGGGTCACCAGCGGAAGCTTTGGAAATGACCATCAAAGCCTTTGACCTATCTGAGAAATATCACGTTCCCGTTATGTTGCGACCATGCTTGCGAGTTTGCCATGCAAGGCAAAACGTAACGATTTCTCACCCACGAACCCAGGCGAATGTCGGCCCATTTGAAAAGAACTGGACTCGATGGGCCGCAACCCCAAAATTTAGATTGGCGTTACATGGTGAATTGAACCAAAAAATTGAAACCATAAGCTCTACGGAAACTTTCGCCCTCCCCAAACTAATCGCGGGTGATTCCAAATCTTCACGAATAGTTATAACAAGCGGCTCAGTATCCTCTCACGTGAGAGATATTGTCTTGTCAGAGGCCCAAATGGGTGGACTGTCCGTATATAAGTTGGACCTGCCGTATCCTGCAAACCGCGCGGCGTTGCAGTCCCTGGTAGATTCTAAAACAGAGGCCCTCATTGTTGAGGAGACATATCCGGTAATTGAACTACAGATAGGAAATCGAACAAAGGTCAAGGGAAGAATGTCCGGCGCCGTCCCACAACAGGGAGAACTTGATCCAGAGGCTGTTGAGAAGATCATGGCCGAATTTGTAGGAGGGAATCCGAAAGCTTTTGACGCGCCGAACATTAAAGTCAGACGACCTTCGCTTTGCGCAGGCTGTCCGCACAGACCAGCCTTTTTCATGATCAAAAAACTATTTGATGGAGCCATTTACGCTGGAGATATCGGTTGCTACACGCTAGGGGTCAACCTTGGAGCGGTGGACACATGTCTTTGCATGGGGGCCTCCATAGGCATGGCTTGCGGATTCGCTCAAGCCGCCAAACAAGGACAGGAAGGTGAATTAGTGGTGGCCACTATTGGGGACTCCACCTTTTTTCACGCGGGAGTCCCGGCCCTGATAAACGCCGTGCACACGGGCGCCAATTTTGTGCTCGTACTTATGGACAATAATATCACGGCGATGACAGGGGGCCAGCCTACCCCTGCCACTGCTTTAACGGCCGATGGATCCAGGGCTGTTCCAATAGACATGGACAGGTTGATTAGAGGGTGCGGGGTCGAATTTCTAGAGACGGTCGATCCGTATGATTATCAGGCCCTTGAGAATACGTTGACAGCGGCGAAATTGTTTTCTCACGAGAAGAAGGCAGGCGTTTCAGTGGTGATTACTCGTCGCCCCTGTATCCGTTCGCGAAATGCCACCGTGTCGAAAACCAAGTTCCAGATTGGAGATAATTGCGACAGATGTATGACCTGTGTTCGGGATCTTGAGTGCCCGGCGATCAGTTTTGTGAAGCAAGACAAGAAGGTTCAGATTGACCCTGACTCATGCGTCGGTTGTGGTTTCTGTGTTGAAGTTTGTCCCTCAAAAGCAATTTCTGTATGGGGAATATAAACATGATTCAGATGATTCTTTGCGGACGGGGTGGTCAGGGCATCGTATTCCTGACCAGATTACTTGGCGACATAGCGACACTCAAGGGACTTGATGTGATTTCCTCGGAGACCCATGGCATGGCCGTTAGAGGCGGCTCTATAAACAGCCATTTGAAAATCGGCTCTTTTTCTTCTCCGTTGGTTAGATGGGGACACGCCGATTACTTGCTCTCTATGGACATGTTAGAAACCGGTAACAACAGACAATTTCTCAAACAGGGTGGAGTCATTTTCGAGAATTCCTCGGTCGCTTCTGAGGCTGGTCTGTTTAGGGTAGATGCGGCTCGGATGGCGCGCTCTATTGGGAGGATTCAACTCGAAAACGTTGTTTTGTTGGGCTTCGCCGCCTTTTTAGGAAACCTGGAGGTTTCGGTGGAGGATATCAGAGCAAAGCTTACAGAAGATCCTCGCGAATCTGTACGGAATTTCAACATTAAAGCTCTTGACGCTGGAATTGACGCTGCATGCTCCTTGAAAATCAACAATGATCTTGCCAGATGAAACTGCCTCCGATTTTGAGAAGCTTCCGCTCAGGAAAATGATTCCTGTGTCTACGCAGGTTGGTGGATTTAAATTACCGGCAATGATAGAATGTTTCCGGGTGAAAACTTTCGGAGGCCTATAGTGAATTTAGAGGATGTTTTGTTGGGACTCGCGGACAGGATACTCGACATAGACGAGGCTTCCCTTGCGTCTCTTCAGGAAAAGTATTTGAAAAAGGTCGCTGATTTCTCGGCCTCCAAGGATTGGGAGCGTTCAATAATAGTATACTTTATGATAAGTTCCGTAAGAGTTAAGAACAAGATTTTTAATGATAGAATCAAAGGCAATGGTCCTAAAACCCCTTTTAAGCCCTCCAAGAGCCTTTTCAAGGTGATTAAGTAGCGATATTTCTAATTTATATTATTAATTTTTGTTAACATCTGGTTGACATTATATGTGTTTAATCTGTAATGGAACCTTTTTTTGATTTGATTTTCTAATAAAAGAAAGTATAATAAGAGTGTCAAGATCTTGGTGGTTTCATACAGGGGATTGATCAATTCAAGCTGTGCCAAGTCGATGATTATCCATCGTTCTGAATTGATATCTGTCGCCTGGTCCGAAAGGAGAAGCGTCATGCGGAATAAAATAAGGGTTATTGTGACAGGGGCCTTCAGTCTGGCTTTTTCGATGGCCATTTGGTCGTCGCAATCTGCCCACGCTCAAGCTAACTACTATGACAACGCATCTACCTTGATGCAATCCGGGGACGGTGGGCAAAATACCCAGATGCCGCAGGCGTATTATCCCTATTGGACCAATTATTTGGACAATCTGCAACGCGAGGGCGGTTATTACTCAGTTACCGGCGCATATGGAAATTCTGCGCCCGTGACAAGTTACTATCCTGCGAATCCGGCCAGCGACGCTACGTCTCCTCAAGTTACTAGCCAATCAGGAATGTATTATAATCCTCAGGACTATTACGGCGCTTCCCAGCAGCAGGGCTATCAACAACCGGGAGCGGCAGCGCCTTCTTATCAAACCTACCAGGCGCCTGCGCCCAATGTTCAACAACAGGCGTCTCATGGGAAAAAATCTTCCAAGAAACAAAGGTCGGCAGCCATTAGCGCCAACCAACCTCAGCAAAATTACTATGGACAACAGCAACCTGGATATTATCCTCAGCAACAACCTCAACAGAGCGCCGGACAGTATCCGAGCTATCCTCAACAACAGCAGCAATACGGGCAGCAGGCCTATGGACAACCTGGCTATAGCCAGCAACAACCACAAACCGCAGAACCTGCGAGCCCCTCACCTTACGGATCTGATCCCTCGGTGCAAGCGGCTCAACAAAAGGCCTATGACAGAGCTGTAGCGCGACAACGAGCGGCCGAGTTGGCCGCCCAGCAACAGAGCGCGATGCAAGAACTTCAGCAAACCCAACAAATGTACGTGGCGGCTCAGCAAAAATTGAAGGAGCAGGAGCAGAAACAGAAAGAACTGCAGAACGAATATCACAAAAAGGCGGTGGGCGAGGCTTATGAAGGTTTGAGAACAGCCCAACAGAGATACTACGACCTGATGGGTGTCGCCCAGGATGCAGCGAGACAAAACCAGGCGGGTCAGCCAGCTCTGGCTTCCCAGCCGCAGACGATTCCTCAACAGGCTATGCAGTACCCACAGGCGGCTCAGGCTCAGCCAAGCTACCCTCAGAGCATGCCTGCAGCCAGCTACAACAACCCGGGTTATGCTCAGCCTAGCTATCCAACCTCCCCCGGAGTAAATACCGCGGCGTCTCCAATGGCTCCTTCGGCTGTTCCTCCCGGTCAGGCGACCCCTCTGCAAATTCAACCTCAAGCTCAACCCCAACAGGAGAGTTCAGGGGGTTTCTGGGGAACGCTAAAGGAAATTTTTTCTCCCCCGACTACCGGCCCAGTACCTAACCAGCGGAGCATGTGGGAAAATAAGAAACAAAAGGGACTTGACGAACAGTAGGCCGCTAAAAAGCCGTTTACCTTAATGCAAAAAACCGGTGGTCCCAATCGTGACCGCCGGTTTTTTTTTACCATCGCTATTTTTTATGCTCGGTAAGTCTGTTGAATCATCTCGTTCAAATACTTTTCCGGATTTTGGACCGCCTCTTTAGGAATTAGGAACTCCTGTGAACCGGTGCGCTCCATAACCAATTTCAGTCCATGATGATAGTTTTGGAAAATCTTCCGACAAACTATCAGCGGTTCCTCTGAGCCTCGAAGCGACAATCTGGCAAGTTCTAAAACAGCTTCATCGAGAAACCTGATCTTTAGGCCGTAAGTCCTAAGGAATTCATCTTCAAACCCTCGTATCTCCCTTTCGACTTTTATGAACCTTTTATACATGGTGTCAGGAGAAACCCCTTTTTCTATCGCAGCGTCTACGACAACCTCGAGGGCTTTTTTCTCTAGGACTTTTCCGAAGCCTTGCTCGAATTCATTTGTCCTGGTTTCAAGATCTCTCAGCGCCTCATTACGCTCACACACGTCTACCTCGTCAAAAATTTCACACCTAGACGGATGAAATTCGTCTTCCAAGATAGTATTTAGAAACGGTCTTGGGTCCTTTACAAGCTCTTCGGTAACGGTAAATCGTGATACGTCTGTCGATGGAAGCACCCGTTCAAATCCGACCAGAACTTTCTCCATGACACTTATTAATGCCCTTGCCCCGGTTTTTTCCTTGTGAGCCTCCTCAGCGACGACCTTTAGGGCCTCATCAGTAAACCGGATGTCAATTCCATAAGATTTAAAATCCTGCTTCTTGGCGGTGACGACTGATGAATAGCGATTCTTGAGAATCTTGTACAAGTCGTCTTCGCTGAGGTCTTCCAATACAGCGATGACCGGTAACCTGCCAATGAATTCGGATTCGAAACCAAACATAATAAGATCTTCCGATTTCACCTGGTTGAACAGTTCAAGCCTGTTGTCCTTCTCCTTGAGGGAAGCTCCAAAACCTAGACCTTTCCTGGATAGTCTCCTGCTGATTATTTCGTCCAGTCCATTGAATGCGCCGGAGACTATGAAGAGAATGTCCCGGGTGTTAATTGTTCTCTTTAATCTCTTACCCGTTTTCTGAAAGTGCGCAGCGGCTTCCATCATTGAAACCGGGTCATGAGCGACCTTAAGGTCTACTTCCGTTTCCTCCATGGGTTTGAGCAGGTTTCTCTGAACGCCGGATCTTGAGACATCCAGACCGATTATGTTCCCGGATGACGCTATTTTGTCAATTTCATCTATGTATATAATACCGTATCGCGCTCGTTCCAGGTCACCATCAGCCTCCTGAACAAGATCCCTTACCAGATCCTCCACATCTCCGCCTACATAGCCTGTCTCACTAAATTTGGTAGCGTCCCCTTTTACAAAAGGCACCCCGATCTTTCTGGCTATCAACTTGATCAGATAAGTCTTGCCAACCCCGGTAGGGCCAATCAGGATTATATTATTCTTAATCCTGCCAATTCCCTCACGATCGTAAGTATCGCCGTGTTCCTGAAAGTATCGTATCCGGTTGAAATGGGTACAAATCTTGGTTGCAAGAATTTCTTTAGCCACATTCTGGCGAACAACGAAACGATCCAGGTATTCGTGAAGTTCCGCTGGTTTCATATTGAAGCGGATGTTTCCCGGCTTATCCTCTTTTACGGGGATTTGTCCTTGCCCCGATTCCTCGGTTCCAGGCCAAGGCCCGAGCTGGGTACCCATTATTCTTATCCGATTGCCGTACTTGTCCGCCAAGAAATCGTTTATCTCTTTTTCGATTTCTTTCGGATCCGGTAAATTAGTTCCTCGTATATCGTCTTTTGGATCCATGAGCGTCACCTTTTCGAATTTGGCGTAATGAACGAATACATTCCGCCGTATTGACGTTAGATATATGCATTACGGCCATGATAGTCAATTGGTTACACGACTACTTTGTCAAGTATAAGTAAAGATATTCTTCATTGATCTTTATTGATATTGTCAACTTATGAACACCAGTTTCATCAAAGCCTATTAAGGTTAGACCTATTAGAATTAGGGAACGCTCCCAGATGTTAAATGGCGCCTTTTGACATAAAATCCAGGGCTTCGGTGTTTATCTCATCGAGTTCGTCACAGCCTGTCTGATAGATATGATCGTGTTCAAGTCTTTTGAAGGATTTGATGAAGTGAAATCACAATCATCAATATAAAATGGGCAGGATCTACAGACATGATCATGTAGCAGGCTTTTTTTGAAGTTTGGGCCAAAGGCCTCAGAGTCTGGTTCCAAGAGTAACTGAGGCCTTGTTTCAATGAGGATTCGCGCCAGAGCATAGCCCCCGATCTTTTTCTATTCGATCCGGTTTGTAATAAAAGCAATTCTTCTTGAAGACACAATCCTCGGAACTGTCAGTTTGCCTGGTCATAATCTCCAAGGGCTACGGGATGACATCCGCTCTGAAAATTCAGCAAGAGCTTTTACGCTTGCAAAGGCCTTTAGTAACTTTCTCCACCTTCCTGATCTACATAGTATCCTACTGTATTTTTCACTGGTATCTATAAGGATGCTAGATTCAGGAGTAGAGACGTCAACAAAATATGGCTGTAAGCTCCCAACATAATTATATTAATTCCATATATTCTGAAATCATGCAATATTGTTTATACGGATCAAAATGTCATGACATTTAGTATTACATACCTTGTCAGCGCATTAAACTGAGCATTATAACTTTTTCAAAATCTGATTCGCCGCAGTGAGCAATGGATCCCAGACAGGAGAAAATGGCGGAGCGTAAGCCATGTCACATTGGAAGAATTCCTGAACCGTCATCCCTGCATGCAACGCGACCGCTACAGAGTTGATTCGATGAGCCACTCCCTCTTTCCCGACCATTGAAGCCCCCAGCAGTTTACCTGTCTTACGATCCGCTACCAGGTTCATGAAAATAGTTTGATTCCCAGGGTGAGAATGGGCTCGAGACCTACTCTTAGTCATTTCTTGGACCACATCATAGCCTTCAGATGAAGCTTCCTCAAAGCTTAGGCCAGTTCGAGCGACCTCAAGATCGAGCACTTTAAATACTGCGGTACCCATTATCCCGGGTAGCTCAACGTTTCCTCCGGTGACATTATCTGCCACAGCCCAACCAGCTCGGTTTGCCCTCAGAGCCAACGGAACCCAGACTCTTTTCCCCGTAATGACGTGAAAGGCGTCTGCGCAATCCCCTGCTGAAAAAATGTCGGGATCCGAAGTCGTCAGTTTTTGATCAACGGCTATAGATTTCTTCGGGCCAAGTTTCAAACCGGCGTCAGCCGCCATTTCTGAATTAGGAGTAACCCCTACGCTCACCAACACTAGATCGGTTTGTATATCCCCAGAAGTGGTTCCAACTCTTAGTCCGGATCCATCGACATCAATAGACTTGATTCCAACACCTGGAAGACACTGAATACCTTTTTGGGAGAGTTCATTTTTGACAATCTCCGCCATTTCCTCCGGCATGAAAGCTAGCACTCTGGGACCAGGCTTCACCATTGTGATGGACATCCCTATCGAATGAAACGCTTCAGCCATCTCAAGTCCGATGTAACCCATGCCAATTATAACGACTCTGCGAGCCGACGTCTTGTTAAGGAAACCTTTTATGGCTCTGCCATCCTGAAGTGACTTCAATACTAAAACACCGTCGAGGTCTATACCCGGAATTTCCGGCCTGATTGGTTTTGCTCCGGTAGCAATCAATAGTTTGTCATATTTTATCTCCCCAGTCTGAGCGGTAGCCGTTTCATAAGCCACAGTTTTACCGGTTCTATTTATCTTTACGGCAGTGTGGGCCGTACGGAGGTCTATGCCTTGTTTAGACCTGAAAACATCCGCGCGACGGACAACGAGGTCATCCATCGTCCGGGTTTGATCCGCGATGTTGTAAGGCATTCCACAAGCAGAATACGAAACATCATCAGTGGCCTCAAGAACTGTTATTTCAATATCCGGACGGTTCCGTTTCGCCTTAGAAGCCGCGCTCATTCCTGCGGCGTCTCCTCCAATGACCACAAATTTCATGGATCTTTCTCCTCTTTTTTGCGGGCCTCTACCTCGCAACAAGGTATCAAAGGTGGCAAATTTATTTGATAAGTTCCTTGAAAGCCAGTTTAACGGCTTGCTCCAAAGATATATGGGGTTCTGCCCTCTTAAGGACTTCTTGCGCTGTTTCAGAGGCTATCTTCTGCCGGTAACCCAGATTCATTAAGGATGACGTCAGATCCTCCTGCAGACTGGTCGCTTGATTGCAGGTATGTAGTGTCTTGGAGTTTACAGGCGCGACTTTTATCTTCTCTTTTAGTTCGACCACAATTCTTTCGGCTGATTTCTTCCCGATACCTGGAATGGAACTCAGTTTGGTCAGGTCTTTTTCAAAGACAGCCTGCTTAAATCCATCAGGAGAAACACCCGACAATATGGTCAAAGAAGTTTTGGGACCGATGCCAGACACAGTTAAGAGCATCTCAAAGAGAGATTTTTCTTCTTCAGTCGCAAAACCGTACAACTCGAGCGAATTTTCTCTAAAAGCAGTGTAGACGTGGAGTAGAGCCTCTTCTTTTTCCGGTAATGATTCCAGAGTGTTTAGGGAAACGTAAACGTTGTAGCCGACTCCATTTACATCGACTATTACTCTGTTTATCCCTCTAAAAATCAATGGACCTCTGAGACACGCAATCATTTTGATACCTTATCCGCAATGTAAGAGTGGGCGTGAAAAGTGGCCATAGCAAGAGCATCCGCTTGGTCAGGAGATTTGAGATCATCGATTCTCAATATTTTCCTTACCATGTATATCATCTGCGTCTTGTCGGCCTGGCCGTAGCCAGTTATCCCCTGTTTGATTTCACGTGGGCTGTATTCAAATACATCCATTCCATGAGATGCGCCGAGCAACAGGATGACTCCTCTAACCTGACCCAACTTGATGAGGCTTTGGCTGTTAACAGCGTGAAACAGTGATTCGACGACCATTACAGATGGTTGAAATTCACAAATGATTTTGTCCAGAGCAGTATATATGACCAGAAGTCTTTCAGGCTGAGGTTTGCTTGCGCCCGGGCGGATAATTCCACCCGCAACATAAACTGGAGTGGGTTTTCGTTTACGTACTATACCGTATCCCGTAGTCACCGTTCCAGGGTCAACCCCAAGTATTAACAAGCGTGGCGCCCCCAGAAATAAGGAATTTGTACGTTGCCATCAACGTTTCCTCTACGCTCTTTTTCTTTAATTACTCCATCTTGTAAAATCATGCGGAGAGCTTCATCATTTCTTCATCTGAAATGTCAAAATTGGCGTAGACTTTTTGCAGGTCTTCGTGATCATCTAGGGCGTCCATCATCTTGAGCATTTGTTCGGCCTTTTTTCCTTCAAGTTTCACCGAGTTCTGAGGAATCATGGTGATTTCAGCCTCTTCTATCTTCCACCCTTTGTCTTCGACTGCTTTACGTACAGCTTCAAAGTCCGTGGGCGCGGTAGTGATCTCAAATGTGTCCTCTTCAGCGCTCACATCCTGAGCCCCATTTTCCAGGGCCAATTCCATTACCTCATCTTCAGTAAGCCCCGTCAACGGTATTACAATCATGCCCTTTTTCTCGAAAATCCAGTTTACACAACCAGTTTCCCCCAAGTTCCCATTGTACTTGTCAAAAATATGCCGAATCTCAGCGACAGTTCGATTTTTGTTGTCGGTCAATGCTTCGGCAAGGACAGCCACCCCGCCGGGACCATAACCCTCATAGGTTATCTCCTCATAATTCACGCCTTCCAGTTCACCTGTGCCTCTTTTGATAGCCCTGTCGACATTTTCTTTAGGCATATTGGCCATGCGCGCGGCATTAAGAGCCGTCCGCAATCGCGGGTTACCATCAGCGTCTCCACCGCCCATTCGGGCGGCAATTGAAATTTCCTTAATGATTTTGGAGAAGATCTTGCCCCTTTTCGCGTCGGCAGCGCCCTTCTTATGTTTAATGGTACTCCATTTATTGTGGCCTGACATCCGTCCCAACCTCCGATCACGGTATTAGTTCACACATTTTTGATAAGATCACTATAATATATTTAAAATTGTTTTCCAATTTAGACAATGTTCCGTCTCTTGTAATCACAAGCGGTCAAAGCTAATTTAGTTGCGCCGGGATTCTTGAGTATCATGAACAGCGCTAACTTTCAACGAAGGGAACAGTGATCTTCGGACTGGAATTATGGAGAAAAAAAGGATTATTTCAGGACAACAAATTCGTGAAAATGAGGAATCGGACATAGATCTCAGACCTAGACGACTTCAGGAGTATATAGGTCAGGAGAAACTTAAACGAAACCTCTCCGTATTCATTGAAGCCGCATCGAAGAGAGGAGAATCTCTGGATCACATTCTTTTTCACGGTCCTCCTGGTTTGGGTAAGACCACGCTGGCAAACATAATTGCTAATGAAATGGGATCACAGATCAGAACAACGTCTGGACCAATTGTAGAAAAAGCAGGAGATCTTGCGGCCATACTCACAAATCTGGAGAGCGGGGACGTACTATTTATTGATGAAATCCATAGGCTGTCACCTTCTGTCGAGGAAATTCTTTATCCGGCCATGGAGGATTTTAAGCTCGACATCATAATCGGGCAGGGACCCAGCGCCAGAACCTTAAAGCTTGAGCTTTCTCCATTCACCCTTGTTGGAGCCACAACACGGACTGGGTTGTTATCCAACCCTCTTCGCGACCGCTTTGGAATAATCTTCCACCTGGATTTTTACTCCGAGGATGAACTCAAGAAAATTGTAAAGCGATCCTCGAGGATTCTGAGAATAGAAATTACTGAGGATGGCGCGTCTGAGATCGCAGCCAGGTCTCGCGCCACCCCACGGGTTGCAAACAGGCTTACTAAACGAGTCCGGGATTACGCGCAAGTCCGAGGAGACGGCGTCATCGATCTTCAGACGGCGCGACTCGCTCTTGACATGCTGGATGTGGACAAATTTGGACTTGACACTATGGATAGAAGGTTGCTCGAAACTATAATCTTTAAATTTGACGGAGGTCCGGTCGGTATCGACACGCTCGCAGCGGCCATAGGGGAGGAAGGAGCGACTCTAGAAGACGTCTATGAGCCTTATCTTGTGAAAGAGGGCTTTTTGGATCGCACATTGCGGGGAAGAATGGCCACCAGAAAGAGTTATGAGCATTTTAAATTAAATGTCTGAGAGAATTCACGTTCTTGATGAAAATGTTATAAACCGGATCGCCGCCGGTGAGGTCGTCGAGCGGCCTGCGTCAGTGGTCAAGGAGTTAATCGAGAATTCCATCGACGCACAAGGTTCTTCCATCCAATTGGACATAGAGGATGGAGGAAAGAAGCTCATCAGGTTGAAGGACAACGGTTATGGAATGAGCCACGATGACGCGTTCCTGGCGCTAGAGCGGCATGCTACGTCGAAGCTTCGATCCGAAAAAGAGTTGATCGGTATTCCAACGATGGGATTTCGAGGTGAAGCCCTCGCGAGCATCGCTTCGGTCTCCCGCATGAAGTTGAGCACTAAGGACGACATTGATGATTTAGGGATATCTATACTGTCTGAAGGTGGGACGCTTAGCGGGTATGAACCGGTTGCCATGAATAGGGGCACAATAGTTGAAGTTCGTAACATCTTTTTCAATACACCGGTTCGCCGAAAATATTTAAAAAAAGCCTCCTTTGAGTCTGCCCAAATTCATGACCTGTTCCTGAAGGTCGCGCTTGCGAATCCATCGGTAGGATTCAAATTGACAGAAGACACCAAGACCAAACTCGAAGCTCAACCTGCAACTTCATTCAAGGAACGAGTTCACACTCTATTTCCATCAGATGTTTTCGAAAATCTCGTTGAGTTGGATTATGAACTGGATGGAGCGCGATTATCCGGATATGTTTCCAAACCTCCCTACACGCGTTCATCTCTCCGATATGTTTTCAGTTATGTCAACTCCAGGCCGGTCAAAGACAGACTTGTCAACGCGTCCTTGATCAGAGCGTTTTCAAACCTTGTGGAAAAGGGTAGATATCCTTTTGCGATCATAATGATTCAAGCCCCCCCAGATGAGGTTGATGTGAATGTTCATCCTCAGAAGGCTGAGGTGCGGTTCCTAAAACCAGGGAGCATTTCAAATCTCATCATGAGCGCTGTCAATGACGCTATTATAGGTAGAGTTGTTGACAATCGACACTCCGCTGGTCATTGGTCAAGTCCAACGGCCCCAATGACCGGGGTACATAAATATTTGGCCGGTGACGGGCCACGTACACGTTCGGAATCCACGCCCATCTTCAACCAGCGTCAGAATGTAGCCAATACATATGGCGAAGCATTGCGAGAACCAGAGATTGAGGAGCCTCGGCCGAGACTGACTGAACTGACTGTGATTGGCCGGTTGCCGAATTCTTTTGTGGTCTTACATGATGATCATAATCTGGTCGTGCTGGATCACCATGCGGCGCATGAGAGACTCATATTTAATCAGCTATGCGACGCGTCCACAGAATCCTCAGTGGTAGAGGGACAGGATTTGCTCATTCCTCATGTCATAGAACTTACTTCCCTCGAAGCTGAAAGCCTCAGAGAAAACATCAGCGTTCTGGCGATTGCGGGGTTTGTGGTCGAGGACTTCGGGTCAAATTCGTTCCTGGTCAGGTCTATCCCATCATGGCTCCATGGAGTAGACTTAGACTCCATGATCAAGGACTTCCTGGACACTGCGCTCGAAACGGGGTTAAGGGCTGATCCCGAAAAATTGAGGAAAGACCTCTTTAGAGCCCTGGCTTGCAAGGCTGCAGTTAAGGAAAGCTCCCGGCTATCCACTCAAGAAATTGAGGATCTAATCAGACAACTCGAAAATAGTTCTGGACCCTCGGATGTCTGCCCTCATGGAAGACCAATTTCCGTCAGCCTGTCGTTTGAAGAATTGAGAAGACGGATGGGCCGAAAGTAATTTAGTCCCTTAATAACCAGATATTAATAGAGAATTAACCTAACAGGTTGCGCCAGGCTGATGTATAGCCCATTGGGGGTCTGGCCTCTTGTGGTAGTGCCGACGTACATTTTGAGCGTGTCCGAGAGCTGGGCCACAGATGAATTGAGCAATCTTACACAGCCATGTGATTGGGCCGACCCCACGCTCCAGGGGGAATCTGTTCCATGTATTCGATAAGCCCCTGTATCCACCATTTTCATTTGTGGGGCTACCTGGTCCAGTTCCGAATTAACGTCATCGCTCTTGGGCGCGGGACCGGCCTGAAGCCTGGAATAGAAGGGCATCATGTGCCCACCGTACACAGAATGGCTCGGAGATTGGCCGTAAGCCCAGTCCCTGTCCTTAGGAGGTATCCAAAGAGGCTTGTCGTCGAAAATTCGCGCAATGTAAAAAGCTCCCTTTGGCGTTGGAAACTCAGATGAACCAAGCCCCGCTTTACATGAGAAAAGCAGGACTTTTCGACCATCCTCACCAAATCCAAAAAGCTTCACACTGTATTTGGCCTTTTCTACTTCTATCTGAAAATTCTTGTACAGCCCGGTGGGATCCCCGACGCGCCTGCCGATTTCTTCTAAACTGTCAATAGGGTCTACGAGACCGGCGTCGGTTCTGCTAATTGAACCTGAATCACGTCTGGTTGAAGCAACTCTAACCCTGTCTCTCCCAAGAGGTCTTAAAGATATAGAACCTGGAGAGAGTCGTTTCTCATCTCCCCATTGATAATGCGAACTCTGTGGGGAATTATTTTTACTGTTGACCGAGTCAGTCGGAATCCCAAACGATAGTATCCTGTCGCTAACCCTTGATGCGGCCAACACACTGGAACTCGAATCAAGAATTAACGATAATAACAAAATTAAGGGAATCGATAATGATTTAAATAAGCTGATTACTGATCGACGCATGCGCTATCTCCTGAATTAGGCTTGTCGTCACTTTATTATATCATTCCCCTGGCATATCTAAAAGCCAGGATGAGCTTCTCCGTGAGGTTATCAAAAAATATGCCGGAGTCAATATGAACAGTGAAACCCGAATCATAAAATTGGGCTTGTAACTACGACCTTTCAGGATTAATTTTGTATAAGCCTTTTCAATGAAAAGCGCTGTTTTGTTCAGACTTGAGTCCAAAATCACGTGATGGGGTATATATGAAGAAATATTTGCAACAACCTCTAAAAAATCGTGGCCGAGGGGTACCCGTGAAGAAACAATTTGAAGGCCTCAGAGCTACAGAATTGTACTGCCCGAATTGCAAGGCTTCCATGCCAGTCAGGGAACGGCTTCTGCTAGTTCTTCCCGAAGGGGATAAATATGAATATCTTTGCGCTCGTTGCGGGTCGTCTCTTGGGGAAAGGATAGCGAAGGAACCGCCTAAGCCTTTACTGATAGTCTGACAAGCGTATGGACCTAAGGGAGACTTATTGGCCAGGGATCTATATCTTGAGTCAGCATCTCTCACTTCCCTGGCTCAGGTTCGGATGATCGGATTGCCCTAAAAAAATAGAACAACCCTGGCAGTCCAAGCGCCAGGCAAATCACAAAAGATAAAATCCTTAACCAGACTGCCCCCATTATTGCGGCAGTTGTATCGAGTCCGAGAAGGCGAGGCGCCTCTATTATCACTGCGTCAAAGACTCCCAACGATCCCGGAGTGATAGGAACCAAATAGGCTACAGCTCCTAAGCAAGAAGTGATCAACGTGGCTGAAAATGATAAGGGTCTGCCAATGGCGAGGTAAATAAAGTAAAGAGAGAATGTCTGCGACAATGTTATGAGTATTAGAGCGCAAGTCACCTTTATCAATAAAGTGACATCCTTGGTAAGACCAACCCAGGATTCATTCATACGAATCAAGAAATTCAGAGTTCTACCGCTGCCATTTTTTTTTAGACGTGGAGTAAACAGTGTCAAGTAAACGCATCCGAGGAGGAGAGCGGTCAAAATTGCAGTTAAGGTCGGTTCAAATATTCTGAATTTTAGCCCAACAAAACCGAGAGCGCCCAAACCCATCACAGAGCTTACCAGTCCTACAAGTATTGCAGTCCCGCCGTATATAACTCCAAATTTGTGATAATTGAGTCGGTGAGCTTTTTTTAGATAGACAGCGAAGCCGCCCGACCCACCGCGCATAGGAATCACCATGTTCCCAAGCATCATCCCATGTGTGACAAAAATGAGTTCAAACAGACCTAGATGAACATCGAATTTCTGAAGAAAGAGATTTATTTGATAGCAGTTCAGAAGTAACCCAACGAAAAGGAAAATCCCGGCGAGAATCGTGTCTTGATAAGAAAGTCTCCAGAGCGAATAAAACTCGTCCCAGTGAACAGAAAGGTAATAAGATATGAAAATAAAAAAAATTAAAACGACGGACAGTCCTATAAACAACTGTCGTCGTCTTGTCGCATCGCGGGTCCGACATTTTGGGCTAGGAAACTCTGGCTTCAAGACGATCACTTCATGCAACTTTACCGGGTAGAAATCTATGCGGCTTCCACATCATGAGAGTCATTCTTCTTGAGCCAAAAAGGGGCCATGAGGTTTCTCATTTTTTCTGTTTTCGTCTGAAGCCATTGGTCAGAGGGCAGTTTTCCACCGACAATCCGACTTCGGACTTCATCAATCATCGGATGTTGAGGAAATTTTTCCTGGAATTCTTCATAAACTTGAGCGAATTCTCTAAATGCTGTTTTCATTATTGTCTCCAAAAGTTGTAGTAATTAGCTCATCCTCACCAATATAGACAGTAATATAGATTTTAAGTTTCAATAAGTTGTAGTAAAAAATTAATACTTAAGTTTAATCTAGTTCAAGCGAATTCGAAATCCGCTGAATGTTTTATAGTCTCTATTTTTTGAAAAGGGAATTTATTTAATCGTAAATCGGAGCCTATTTAAATGCCCCCCACGCAAAAGAGTCGCGTTTGCCGCATTTCTCGTCTTCTACCAGACGGCGCCAGTGTCGATTTAGCGTCCCCCATTTAACCGTCCAAATTGAAATCTTGTTTGATCCTCAATTTAACCATCTTTTTCCAGAGCGCTTGCCGACTAATCCCCAGCAGTCGGGCCGCCTCGGTTTTCTTGCCTCTGGACCGCCTTAATGCGTTCATGACCGATTCCAGTTCTCCTGGAGCCTGTCTCAAATGTGTCTCACGCTGCCCCCTGGCATTACCATTTATGGTCTCGGGCAGGTTTGTCGCCTCGATGCAATTAGTTCTGCAGACTACGAAGGCATAATCGAAAGCGTTTATTACCTCTCGAATATTCCCGGGCCAATGGTAACGCATGAGCATGTCCATTGCTTCCTGGCTTATTTCTTTAATATCCTTACCTGTTTTTAGTCGGTTTTCTTCAAGAAGATGTTCTACCAGCAAAGCCAAATCTTCCATCCTCTCCCTGAGTGGGGGAAGCCGAATAGGAATGACGTTGAGGCGATAAAACAGGTCCTCTCTGAACTTATTCTGTCCAATCCTGTCAGGTAAGTCCCAGTGAGTCGCCGAGATTATCCGAGTGTCAACGCTGATTGGCTCGCTGTCTCCAACTCGTTCGAATTCCTTTTCCTGAAGAACTCTTAGAATCTTCACCTGCATCGAAAGCGGAATATCACCGATCTCATCAAGAAAAATGTCTCCTTTGTGGGCCAGTTCAAACCGGCCTTTTCTCGTTTTATCGGCACCGGTGTACGCTCCCTTCACATGTCCAAAAAGCTCACTCTCCAGGAGCGATTCGGTAAGAGCAGCGCAGTTAACTTTGACAAATGGTCCATGCTTGCGCCTCCCCAGATTGTGGATAGCTGCAGCTACGAGTTCTTTGCCTGTTCCGCTCTCTCCATAGATAATTATTGGGGCGTCAGACCAAGCGGCGTCGGTGATCAAGTCAAAGACGCTTTGCATTGCACGGCATTTCCCAATAATACCCTGAAAACTATCCCTGCCCTTAAGAATAGAACTTAGAGAGGCGATGCGCTGGTCACGTTCAACAATTTCACTAAGATCCATCAGTGTCTCTACAGCTCCGTTAACACTGCCGTCACTGGTGACAAGCGCTGATGCGTTCTTCATTATCGGCAAGATGGTTCCATCCTTTCTTCTAAGGTTGCATCTACGCCTTTCTACCCGTTTCGTTTCGAACAGGTCACACGAAAAACCCGTGGAAGATTTGCAACTAGCCGAGCAGTTATCACAGTTGAGAATCGTGCAAAGGCTGCCGATCAGTTCCTCTCTTGTGTAACCGGTCATCAATTCTGTCGCTCGGTTCACGCATACGATCATCCCATCTGCGTCGACCACCATCAGGCCGTCCATCATGGTTTCAATAATGGTTCTCCAGAAGTTCACCATTTCCTCGCGATTCATAGTTGCAACCTCCATCAGCGGAACAGGGAACGTCAACCTATGGTTAACCACCCGCTTTACATATGTCAACCAGAGAGTCTTCCGAAGTTGACGTTAATCGCATTGAAAAGGTTACCAAGAATCCGTGAAACGGGTCGAAGATGAAGCATTGCTGACCAATTTTATTGCGGGGCCACTTTAGAGGAAATCAAACCCAGAATGTGGCACGCCCTTTGCTTTAGTCATGAGAAGTATGGAAGCCAGTTGGCGGGAGATAACTATGGACAGATTAGACATGGAAGGTCTCAGAGTGGTCAAAGTGATCGACGCGCGCTGGGCTCCATGCCCTGGCCCCCTATTGGAAGCCAAAGAGGGAATCGGCCACTTGAGAACGGGAGAGGTAATTGAAATTCAAACTGTAGATCCTGGCGCTCCCGGCGATATTTCGGCTTGGGCTGGCAACGTCGGACATGAGTTCCTTGGCTTACTTCATTCGGATGGATATGACAGAATCTTCGTGAGAAAAAAGGACACGTTGAAAAAACAAACATTTCGCCTCGGCTAGTGTCGAGACAGACAACAGGAGGATCTGATGATCGGAACAGCTAAAAAACCAGAAGCAGAGATTCTGGAAGCGTTAGGCAAATATCACAAGATTATCGTTACCGGTTGCAACGGATGCGCAAAGGTCTGCAAAACGGGCGGTGAAGCTCAGGTTGCTTCCATGGCTGAAGAACTCCGCAAGCACGGAAAAGAAATCGTCCTTGAGGTCACTCCGGAACGTACATGTTACATCAATCACACATTGGCGTCTTTTGAAGGGAAAGAGAAACAACTCAAGGAAAGTGAGGCCATCGTAGTCCTCGGCTGCGGGGGCGCATTGCAGGTTGTGCGGCAAGCTACGGAAGAACTAGGATTGGCCATCCCGGTGAAAATTGCGCTTGATTCGGTTGGACACATGGATACTGTCATAGCGGGAACCCTGGCTATTGAGCAGTGCCAGGAGTGCGGGGAGTGCGTACTGAATGAAACGGGAGGTATTTGCCCTGTCACCAAGTGTGCGAAAAGTCTCCTTAACGGTCCTTGCGGCGGAGCAGAAAATGGCAAGTGTGAGGTGGATCGCGATCGCGACTGCGCATGGATACTGATTTATAACCGCTTGGCCGCTCTAGGCGAACTGGACTCTATTTCCAGCTACAAAGAGCCAAAAGACTACGCAAAATTCAACAAGCCGCGGTCTCTTAGACTAGCCTGATAAAGGGGATAACAATGAAAATAACAGAACTCTTTTCCAACAAAACATATGTCCTCACGAGTGAAGTTGGTCCGGTAAAAGGGTGCGTCAGAGATCTTGGGGACGGACGGGTCCCCCAGTGCCTCGAAGAAGCTGACCTCCTGCGGAAACATGTTCATGCGATCAATGTAACTGACAACCAGAGCGCTGTTATGCGTCTCGGATCACTGGCCGCTTCCGTAAAACTGAAGCAAAATGGGATTGAACCCATCTATCAGATCACATGCCGGGATAGAAACCGCATAGCGCTCCAGTCTGAACTTCTCAACGCCTGTTCTCTTGGCATCGACAACGTGTTGGTACTTACCGGTGATCATACCACTCTGGGTGATCATTGTTCCGCCAAGCCCGTATTTGATCTAGATTCTGTTCAGCTCCTCAAAATCGCAACGCAGATGAAAAACGGTCACGATATGACGGGACACGAGCTTACCCAGGCTACTGACTTTGCTTTGGGCGCAGTCGTCAATCCTAATTTTGAGCCACTTGATCTACAAATAATCAAAATGGCCAAAAAGATAGATGCTGGGGCACAGTTCTTTCAAACACAAACAGTTTATGATCCGGCGCTCTTTGAGAGGTTCATTCGTAGAACTGAAAGCTTCGGGGTACCTGTCCAACTGGGAATTGTCCTGATTAAGTCTGCAAAGATGGCTCAGTTCATGAACAAAAACGTTGCGGGAATCACGGTTCCCGAAGGCTGGGTGAAGAGGCTTGAAGGCGCCAAGAAAGGAGGAGCCAAAGATCTCTGTGTCGAAATGACCTCCGAACTGCTCAAGGAAATCGCTCCCATGTGCCAAGGAGTCCACTTCATGCCTCTTGGTTGGTCGGATACCGTCCCACGGATCATCAAGGCAAGTTTCAATGGTAACGCGCCGAAGATTTGATCAAACTTCACCTTTCGAAGGTTGAGGGGCCAGATTCACGAACGCCGAGTAGACGAGCTGTCCTCGGCATGAGGCGACGCTCTATTGCGATTGCAAAAAATAGTGTCTGGTTTTGAAGACGATTTTTATCGCGTTTGCATCGTTAATATTTTTTATTTTGGCTATGTTTCATGAGCTGAACATGCCCAATGATTCTAACTGCTTATTGGTGGAGCTGGGGACTGCTGCGCGAGCTGCTCTCTCCAGCGCGAGCCAAGTTCGCATCATGGAGATCAACAATTTGCTCCCGGCTATCAGCCATAATCCGGTGGCCATGTTTTGCAACAACCCGTGGACAGGAAATAAATTCCAGGCTTACCGTCTCGCCCTAGAACACCCGATCAGCCACACACCATGGGCACATAACTTCCAGACCATGGATAGCCCGGTAGCATTTTCTACCCTAAACGAAAACAATTTCTGAAAGTGGCGCACCCTGGATAAATGATGCGCATCGTCGAATTCTGGATTAGATCCAGCGTAATTATCGCTCAATCTGTTATTGGCCGCCCACTTTTTGATAGAAAATTTTATCGCCGCTACGTACGATTCTTATATTTCCATGACGATTAAGACTATCAAGCCGCTTGGCCGCTTCACCAGCATTCATCCCCAGACCAGTCGAGACACCTCGCATGGTGCAGGGACGCCTACTCAGCAAACCCAGGATGTCCGAATTATCAATTTCGTATCGCTGCGGTGTTAGCGGTTTTCGCTGACTCTTCTCTATAATCAACTCTACGGTTCCTGGTAACTGCTTTTTGAATTCATCCATCCTCTTCTCGCTTACAGCATACGCGAACTCTTCCGACGGAGGACGAGAAACCGTGTTCAATTGAGTCAAACCCGGGTTAATTTGCCTTACCAGAGCCGCTATCTTCTTCACCTCCGAAGGAATACCAGTAACCCCACCGATGAGAAACACCTCAAGCCATACGGACCCTGAAAACATTCGTCCAAACTCTGCGATACCTTGGACCATTCTTTCAAATGAAATGTCTGGGTGCGGACGGTTGACATAACAAAATGTAGTCTCGCTGCCGGCGTCCAACGATGGGAGGACAAGGTCCGCATCCATCAGAGCTTCCTGCGTCTCTGGCATCCACAACAGGGAACCGTTGGTGATCACGGCAACGGGGATTTCAGTTAATTGCTTGATTCTGCGTATCGAGAGACCAATAGACTTGTTTAACGTCGGTTCCCCGGACCCGGCCAGGCTTATATAATCAGGAAAGGAGCTGATAACATTGAGTTTTCTTTCCAATTCCTCAAGGACATTTTCGATCCCTACGTAATCCCGCCTTTCAACGGTCTTGTTTGAAGTCTTCCCGAGCTGGCAGTAAACACAATCATAAGAGCATGTTTTGAATGGCACAAGATCGACTCCCAATGAGCGTCCCAAGCGCATCGAGGGAACAGGACCATAAACGTGATGAAATTGGCTTTGCTTCATTTCTTGAACCTGCAACGTGGATAAATGGGCTGTTTTTAGCCATAAAAGAGGCTCCAGCCACGGTCACATGGTGTAACGGATAACCAAAGCCAACATACTGTCTGTTCGGATCCGCCGGTTGGGCAATCGGAGTCCAGATAGCGTCATGATAATTTGGGGATACGCCATTGTAGCGGACACCTTTTACAACCGGAATAACGCCCCTGATGTTCTGATATTTCCCTTAAACAAAGAGGTTACCGACTGGACTGGAAGCGTAGTTTATTCCAGTCAGTCGGAGGTAATTGGCTATCCCATTGAGCCAGGATTATCCATCTCAGCTAGACGAGTTTTGATCAAGTCCAGTTCAGACTGCAAAATATCAGCCTGGTTTTTTAGCGTCTGTTTCTCTGACTCCGGGTCAGTTCCCTGACCAGGTCTGGAATAAGCCCTGAATCTGTTCCAAGCCGGTAACCCGGTAGCGAAAAATCTGCAGCGATATCCCGGACCCCCGTAACCAAATCCAGTTCCTCGAAAACCTGGGCCTCGTCCCAAACCTGCTCCAAATCCTCGTCCTGGGGCCGCGTTCACATTTCCAGGCATTCCTGAGCCGGCGCAGTATCCGGCGGCCCGTCCGGTCATTGATCCTAATCCCTGCGGACCGGTACCATCTCCTCGTGGCATGATCATGTCCTCCTTTCTTCAGGATTCTTATTCGCGCATCAATGCTACGCCACACTTCGAACACTTTTGCTCAAAGCAGGGCACTCCTAGTTTATGAGGTTGCCGTTCCCCGCACTGGGAACAGACGCAAAAGCCAGCGGGGCCTGCTGCGGAGGTCCCGCCCTTGCGTCCGGCACCCCGTCCGCCTTGTCCGCTTTGTCCTTGAGATTGATTTTGGCCGCGTCCACCGCCTGCTCCCATGCCTCCACCTCTTCTTCCGGTTCCCTGTGGGCCGGTACCGTCTCCTCTTGGCATAATTAAAGTCTCCTCTCCATAATTTACTTTATTCTCTGTCCATAGTTGACCAACATTTGAAGCTCCTTTTCTAAAAGCATGGCGCTCCAGCCCCCTGCAACCCGGCATCGAAAACCGCCGTTCACAGACCCTGTTGTTGACCCAGGCGTAGATAACTTCTTTCAAATCGCCTGTCACAAATGGGACAACCTCAGTGCCGTATGCGGCAATCATTTCATGCAAATGTTTTGAGATTGCCCCGCAAATAAGAGCGTTTACGCTTAACTCCGCCAAATGGATCGCCTTTTGAACTGGCAGATCATCAGCAAAAAATTCCTGACTTTCTCTCACAATTCGCTTTGAAGTCGATTCAATGAGGACAATCTGCCGGGCCGTATCAAAAACCGGCGCAATGCGATTATCCAGGTAAGAAAAGGCTGCTCTCATAGTTTAAAAAACGTGCTCCCAATTTCCATAGAACTGACATGCACATAAGGCGCCACAACATAAGCGCCTTATGTCGCTATAGTTAACTCATTGAATAATAAGGATTGTTAGTATCTAGTCTTTTGATCTGGCCGACAATACAGTAGCAGCGTCGCTACTTAATGGCTTAGCTTGGGTAGTGATATCGCTACCGAGATGGCGCTTTCCCTTTGCGACCATCCAATTCCGGCAGAACGATACCCAATTTCTTTATTCGGCGGAAAAGGGTTGTTTTGTGAATATGAAGTTCTTTTGCCGCAGCCAACCGGTTGTAACCATGACGTTCCAAGGCCGTTTGTATGGCTTGGATATCCACAAAATCATGCGCTGATCGTAATTCGGATGGCGCGCTTTTTGATTGGTCGTGCGACGTCAGATCATCAGGTAAATGGCCAACCCCTATTAGGCCATCGTTACACATTATAAAGCACCTCTCGATGACGTTTTCCAGTTCCCTGATGTTTCCGGGCCAGTCGTGAGCCATCAGCAAAGAAAGCGCCTCTGTGTTAATCCCCGTAACGAATTTGGCTTGAAGGCGGTTGAAACGCTCTATGAATTGGGTCACCAACAGAGGGATGTCTTCTTTGCGCTTTCTCAAGGGCGGCAGTTCAACGCGGACTACATTGATCCGGTAGTAGAGGTCTTCCCGAAACATACCCTTGCGCATCTGTTCCCCGAGGTCTCTATTGGTGGCGACAACGATCCTGGAATCTGCGATCTCAGACCTTGTAGCCCCAAGCGGCTCATATGTCCGATCCTGAAGCACCCGCAGGAGTTTCACCTGAAGGGCCGTACTAATCTCGCCTATCTCGTCCAGTAAAATAGTCCCCTTCCTGGCAATAGCGAACCGCCCAGGTTTATCTTTCGTGGCCCCGGTAAAGGCCCCCGCTTTGTAGCCAAATAGCTCTGATTCCAATAATGTGTCTGGCAAAGCCCCACAGTTGACAGCTATGAACGGACCGTTTCGCCGTGGGCTCAGGCCATGAATCGTACGGGCTACCAGTTCCTTTCCGGTGCCCGTCTCTCCAAGAATCAAGACCGTGCTTGGGCTGGCGGCAATGGCAGGTAGAGCTTCTAATATTCTCTGCATTACCGGGCTTCGGCTCGCAAAATCGCCCACTTGACATTTTCCTTGCAGTTCACGGCGTAAGGCTTCGAGTTCGCTCAAGTCACGAAAAGTTTCGGCGCCACCAATTAACCGGCCACCGCCATCTCGCAAAACAGCGGTTGAAACACTGATAGGTTTGCGTGAGCCATCAGCCTTGATTATGTATCCCGATTTGCCGATGATGGGCTTACCGGTTTTCACGGTCTGCTGAAGGGCGCAGTCAGCGCCGCACATACTGCACCGGAAAACCTCCGAGCAAAGACGACTCATCGCTTCTTCTCGCGAAACACCTGTTATTTCCTCGGCAGCCCGGTTAAACGACGTGATTCGCCAATCGAGATCAACTGTGAACACCCCATCTGAGATGCTCTCCAGTATGGCCTCTGTCGGTGTCATAGATTTCATAGGGGCGTGTTTCGCTTTCATTCCAGCATTCTGCGTGTTTGCGCCGCTAGATGATTACACCTATTTTTAAACGGCTGGTATTGATTTGAGCGCCTCGATGATCTCTTCAGGATCTAACCGCTTGGTATAATCGATGTCAACGTAGGCTTTAAGAATCCTTCTGTCCTTACCGATAATGTAGGTCGCTGGAACTGGAAGTTCAAAGTGACCATCTCCGGTCCTAGTAAGTTCAACCCCATAACTTGAGTAAAACTGTAACAAATCCATTGGTAGTCGAAACACTATCCCGAACTTGCGGGCAACTTTGTTATCAACATCACTGAGCACCTCAAAGCTCAATTCATTCTTCTCTACTACGGACATTGAATCATCCGGTGTTTCACAAGAGATAGCAGCCAGCGACGATCCTAGCGCTCTTATATTCTCAAGCCTTCGCTGCAACGACCGCAGCTCAATATTGCAGTATGGTCACCATCCGCCTCGATAAAAAGACAAAACCAGTGGGCCTTTCAATAAAAGACTCTCAAGGGAAACGACAAGACCTGTAGCGTTTGGAAGTTCGAATTCCGGCGCAATATTCCCTTCCTTTAAACATGAGTCATATATTCCCGATTGAGATAATTCCTTTTGGACTCGGTCCATTATTTCAAGCTTGTCCTGTGGAATTAGTTTTCGGCTGGCGGCCTTCCATCTCGAAAGTATTTTGTTCAATGACATTATGGATCCTTGGATGCAGCGTTAATTACCGAAGTTCTGAGTCTTGACAGGTTCATAAATCATCTCGCCCAAAAACACAACGAAGCCCAGAGAGTGAACAGGTTGATTTTCCTTATCAAGAACTCTATTGCCCCAGCCCAACAAAAAAGCGGCCCTGAAGGCCGCTTTTTCGCTGTTTAATGTCGGTAATCTACATTAAGAAACTTTAAACTTGTAGATCTCGTTTGTCTTCGGGTCGATAACGTGAACAGCGCATGCAATACAGGGATCGAAAGAGTGCACTGTCCTGAGCACTTCCAGAGGCTTCTTGGGATCGGCCACTGGAGTACCTATTAGGGCGTTCTCAACAGCGCTCTTCTGACCTTTGGCGTCACGTGGGCCGAGGTTCCAGGTAGAAGGAACAACCTGCTGATAGTTTTTGATCTTGCCTTTTTCAATGTTGATCCAGTGACCTAAAGAGCCTCTCGCGACATCATTGAGGCCCATTCCCTGGCCATTGACGGTTTCATCAAGTTTATAATCGGTAAATGTGCGAGTATCACCCTTCTTAATGTTTTCGATGAGTTCCATGGTCCACTTTTCGGCGGCTTTAGCGTTAACCAGGCATTTTATGCCTCTGGCGCCGATTCGGCCTAGGGTAGACATCAAAGCTTCTGGTCCTATTCCGAGCTTCTTCATGACCATGTCAGTTGTTTCTTTGATTTCCTTGTTGCCACCCACATAAGAAACGAGGCACTGAGCCAACGGGCCTACTTCCATGACTTTATCGTCATATCTGGGGGCCTTCATCCAGGTGTATTTTCCATCCTTGGAGTTGGTGTCAGGAACCGCTCCTTTGAGCGCGTCTCCGGAAAGTGGTTTGGTGACCCCTACAGCGGGATAGAGCGGGGCGCCATTTTCATACCACGCCCTGGTCACATCTTCAGTTATCTTGGTCGGATCAACCGGCAGAGACTTGAGCTGACCATCCACGATCATGCCACGTGGGAAGTAGAAGCTCTCGGGTTCCTTGTCGCTCTGAGGAAAATCCCCATAAGCCAAAAAGTTTTTGTTCCCGCCGATTTTTGTCCAATCCTTGTAGAAAGAAGCTACCGCTAGCACATCAGGAATGTATACGTCCTCTATAAAGGCGATCTGTTCTTTCAGCATGTATAGATAGTGGGCGATGCGGTCAGCGTCGAGCTGTCCAACAACTGTGACTCCGCCAGGTAGATGACCCTGGAGGTGCGGGTTCTTTGCGCCCCAGATAGCGGTCATCTGAGCGGCGTGGACCTGCTGCCTAAGGTTATCTAAATAGTGGCCAACCGCCATTAAGTTGGCTTCGGCCGGCAGCTTGTATGCGGGGTGTCCCCAATACGCGTTGGCGAACGGTCCCAGTTGGCCCGAATCAACAAACGCCTTTAATTTGCCTTTCAAGCCTTCATAATACTTCTTGGTCTGTGGTCTGCCGCTTACAGCGTTTGACAAATCCGCAGTTTTTCCGGGGTCCGCCGATAACGCTGAAACTACGTCAACCCAGTCAAGGGCGCACAACTGATAGAAGTGCACCGGATGATCGTGCATATTTTGAGCGGCATGCGTAAGATTTCGGACTATTCTGGCGTTGGGTGGAATTTTGATTTTGAGAGCGTCTTCAACCGCTCTGACTGACGCGAGAGAGTGCACTAGAGTACAGACACCGCAGGACCTTTGGGTAAGCAGGTGGGCGTCACGGGGATCGCGTCCCTGAAGAATGATCTCAAGCCCCCGGAATAGCGTTCCGCTGCTCCAGGCGTCCTTGACCTTACCATTCTCTACTTCAACTTCTATGCGTAGGTGACCCTCGATTCTCGGAATTGGGTCAACGACGACTCGTGCCATGTTTAGCTCCTTCTTATTAGGTTATCAAATTGGTTGTAACAGTTTGGAAGTTGTACCAATCTAATTATTTCTGGACATAGAACGGGCTCATGTTGTCCCAGAAACCGGGCTCACTGCAACCGATGCACGGGTGACCTGCGCGAATCGGCCAGTTAGTGCCCTGATTCCACTGTATTATTGGACAGTTGTTGTAGGTTTCCGGCCCTGCGCAACCGACTTCATACAGGCACCATCCTTTGGCTGCGCCCTCGTCTCCAAACTGCTTAACGAATTCTTTGTTCTCGAAGTGACCCCTTCTCGGACAGTTATCATGGATCAGATAACCATAAGCGAACAGTGGCCTGCCCTTGCTATCCAACGCCGGGAGCTTACCGAGTAACAGGTAATGCACAATCGTGGCGACCATATTGTCGGCATTAGGAGGACATCCCGCAATATTGACTGTTTTCAGGCCAGTCGCCTCGCCGACGCTCTTGGCTTCGGTCGGGTTGGGTTTCGCTGCCTGGACTCCACCATCACACGCGCAAGCGCCTACACAGATCGTCGCGAGAGCATTTTTGCACACATGGTTGGCGACATCGAGGAAGGTCTTCCCATGAACCTTACCGTAAACGCCCTTGTCTTTGGTGGGTATGGCGCCTTCAGCAATACACAGGTATTTGCCTTTCTGGTCTTTGACTGTTTTTTCAAGAATTTCTTCGGCCTGGTCCCCGGCTGCTGCCATGATAGTCTCATGGTACGCCAAGTCTATGACGTCTAGAATAATGTCTGCGGCCCACGGATAGGTCGTTCTAATGAAAGACTCGGTGCATCCGGTACATTCGGCGAAGTGCATCCAAACTACAGTGGGTCTCTTCTTCTCCATGGCCTCAGCAATTCGCGGAGCGAAAGACATTGGCAGGCCAAGGACCGTCGCCATCAAACCGCAGAACTTCATGAAGTCGCGGCGGGAAACGCCCTTTAAAGCCAACCTTTCGTTCAAATCGACATGATTGTCCATTATTATCCTCCTTGCATGGACTCTTTGGTGTGACTTAGTATGTCGCTCCCTCCGCGTCCGTTAACCCGCCCTTCACTCTTCAAACTGATGGGCCGGCGTTTTGCGAACTCAGAAAAGAGCTAATATGTGACCAAGCAAAGTTTACAAAGGGTTAGCCTTTGAAAACAACCTTCACAATACTATGAAGAAAAATCAAAATCAAGACAGTAAATTCAATGAAATTAGAGTATTACCTTTATTGCTTTTGTGCTACTAATCGGTAGAGCCGGACGAATTTGACACCCACCAATGAGTCTTTGCCCGGCAAAGTCCCTTGGGAAACCTCATAGCTAACGTAATTACTAAACAAAGATTAAATGCTTTTTTCCGCACACTCCAGCGTATAATCAATGTCGGAGTCAGTGTGGGCAACACTCAGAAACCAGGCCTCAAACGCGGAAGGAGCCGGATAAATCCCTTGATCAAGCATTTTGGCGAAAAACGCGTTGAATTTGGATTTGTCCGCGTTCAATGCCTCTTCATAGTTGCTGACAGAGTCAATTCCAAAAAATATCGATAACAACGAGCCCACTCTATTAATTATGTGTTTCTCGCCTTTTTCAGAGAATATTCTCCCTAAACCGTTGGCCAGCCGTTCTGATCTTTGTTCGAGCAAAGGATACGGATTGTCTCTTTTAAGAATTTTCAACGTGGTCAAGCCTGCGGCTACAGCCAACGGATTTCCTGAAAGTGTGCCAGCCTGATACACACCGCCCACTGGGGCCAGAAATTCCATAATGTCTCGAGGTCCTCCGAAAGCCCCCACGGGCAAGCCCCCTCCGATTATCTTTCCTAGGCAAGTAAGATCAGGATAGACCCCATACAGTTCCTGAGCGCCTCCTAAGGCGACCCGAAATCCACTTATAACCTCGTCAAAGATCAGAAGCGATCCATATCCGGAACACAACTTCCTAAGGCCTTCGCAGAAAACCCGTTTCGGGAGCGACCACGCCCATGTTTCCTGCAACAGGCTCAACGATGACTGCGGCTATATCATTCGGCAATAATTCAAAACATTTTTTCGCTGATTCCAGATCATTGTAGGGAAGGACTATAGTCTGCTCAACGAGGGCTTTGGGAACGCCCAGAGAATCAGGAATTGCGAACGTGGCTACCCCCGAACCAGCCTTAGCCAAAAGAGCGTCGCTGTGACCATGGTAGCAACCTGAAAATTTAATGATTTTCTCCCTAGACGTGTAGCCTCGGGCAAGACGAATGGCGCTCATGGTAGCTTCGGTGCCGGAACTAACGAGCCTGACCATTTCGATCGAAGGCACTAGCTCCGCTATTAGTTGCGCCATCTCAACTTCGCGTCTCGTAGGAGCCCCAAACGAAGTTCCTTCCCTCATAGTTGAAGCAAGCGCTTCGAGAACTTCCGGATGCGCATGCCCCAAAATCAGTGGACCCCATGAACAAACGTAATCTATGTACGTATTTCCATCTTCGTCAACAATTCTAGATCCTCTGCCGGATTTGATGAATCGAGGCTTCAATCCCACCGAGCGAAAAGCTCTAACGGGTGAGTTTACGCCCCCGGGAATTAGTTTAATGGCTCTAGAGTATAGTTCTTCCGAAATTGAATTGCCGCCCATGAATTGACGCCTCCCACGCGAGTTAATCTTGGCTTCGAATTAATCTTCAAAATAGGTCATGCTGACTTTTTTCAATTCCCGTTCGCTGAAAAGAATTTCGTATTCCGCAACTCCCGCCTTTTCCGCCATTTTTTCAATAGTCGACAGGCACTGCTCTCGTGAGGCCGAGTGTATCATGGTAAAAAGGTTCCCTCCCTTGGAACCAAATGATGGCCTCTCATAACAATGCGTCACTTCAGGTATGTTGGAAAACAAGGTCCCAATTTCTTCAATTCGGTCTGGGGAAACCTTCCATACGACCATACCATTGAAATTTATCCCTGCCTCGATATGTCTGATCATGGCGCCAATTCTGCGAATGATTCCCGATTTAATCAAGCGTTCAATTCGTTTTATAACCTCTTCTTCGGAAACACCCGAGATTCTCGGCCATAGCAGCGTACGGCTCCGGTATTGCCCCAAGGTCACTTTGTAGGGTTACCAGTATACCCTTGTCAATTGGGTCAAGCTTAATACTAGACATTTTAACTCATTACCTTCTATGATTTGTTTAACTTATACTTTGACCAGTTAAATGAACAAAGAAAAATATACGTTCTGCTTTGTATTTGCCATGGGAATGGAGGCGGCTCCCTTTCTCCGACGGGTCGAAACGAGACGTCGTTGGAAAGTCGGCCACGCGACCAACCGTGAGGTTTTTTTCGAAGGCAAGAGAATTCTGGTCACAAGGTGCGGGATTGGCTATAGGAAGGCTTTGGCCGCCGCTCAAAGCATCGGGGACGAATCGCTGTCAATGGTCAGTGTGGGAACTTGCGGAGCGCTGGTAGAAGGTCTTAGACCCGGCCACATTCTCATAGCGAATGAGACTGTGCTTCAGGAAAACCCTAGTGTCCGCTACAAGTGCTCTGAAGCGCTCGTGAGTAGTTTGCAGCTAGCGTGTTCACGGGCCGGAGTTCAATACCGGGTGGCTCCAATAGTAACGGCCTCAAAACCCGTGTTTGATCGTTCCGATAGGGAAACCCTGCACATGAATTCGGGGGCGCACGCTGTCGACATGGAAAGTCACGCTCTAGCGATTGGGGCATCATCGGCAGGGTCGGCTTTTGGGGTAATCCGGGTAGTGTCAGATGGCATTGAAGCGGCGCCACTTCCGGACCGGGCCATATTAATCAATTGGCGCAAACAATTGCGCAAAATCCATGAAAATGTTTTGCCCCTGATTCGATGGTGGAGATTTCTCAGGACATTTCACAACTCAATAGCGATGTTAGACGAGCCTCTAGTAGAATTGACCAGGATCCAGGGGGCTTACTCTGCGCATCGCGTCAATCGGTTGGATTCTGATCAATGTTGAGACCATGAAGCCCTGCCTGTTTTCATCAACAGATTTGTGCTAGAAATGGAAATGTGTCACGCTGATTTCACATAAATTACATGTTCGTTAGACAGATGTGAGGAGTCAAGTTGGTTAATCAGAGCCTATTCCCGACCCATAATCCTAGAGAGCGTGTTTTTGAGTGCTCTGTCTATTATGAAGACACTGATTGTATGAGCGTAGTATACCATGCCAATTATTTGAAGTTTCTGGAACGCGCCCGTTCAGAATACGTGTCCGATCGGCTTGGAGTCGGGATCGTAGATTATCACAACCGTGGCTACCTATTCATGGTTCATAAGATAGAGATCGCATACCATGCCCCAGCCAAACTTGGAGATGTCTTGGCCATCAGAACATGGATAGAGAAAACCACTACCTTCCGACTGGTAGTGAAACAGATCATAATTAGGAAGGGACAACCCAGAGATTATCTGGTCACTGCTACGGTGACACTTGTAGCTGTTGGTGATGACGGACAGTTGCTGGAGATCCCTTCAGAGTTTCACAAACTTTAGGTTAGGTACATACAACGGATTGGCGACATCTTGTTAGTGATTACAAAGCATTTTTGCAGCTTCACTAGTTCGAGAATTAGAAAACTGGCCTTTGTTGTTCCCCTGGTTGTGTTGACTTTTGTCTCAGAGACTTTTCCCTCAATAGCTCAAGAGCCTCTGGTGACCAAAGTAATACGGGTTTCGGGCCTTCGGGGTCAGATGCAGAATTTCTCCTCAGCCATTCTATCAACTATCCCGGCGGATATTTTCCCCGATAACAGAACACGTGTCGATTTCACTGAGAAGCTCAAGGACGAGATCAACCCTAAGGCTCTGCTGGAAGTTGCGGAAAACTCGTTTGAAGAGCAGTTAGATAGAGAAAAACTTGATCAAGTTGTCAAATTCTATGAATCCAACACAGGTAGAAAAGTGGGAAAGGCCCAAACAGAAGCCTTGTCCTCTCACGTAATCAAGGCTATCCGAGAAGGAAGAAGAACGGCTTCCAGCCTTGACGAAGAAAGGCGTAAGATTATTGAGCGCCTGATTAGTATTCAGAGAGTTTCTGAAAACAACATTTTGTTCAGAGGTTTGATTATCAAATCGCTGGACTCTTCAAATCTGTATGATCCATACGGAGGTAACCTGGAAGATGAGACAAAGAAAAAATCCCTCCAGCCATTACGGACCAACGAGGCTGATTCATTAGCGCAAACAGCGCTAGTGTGTTTTGCATATACTTATCGATCGCTAAATAGCTCGGACCTGGATTCCTTCCTGGAATTCGAGGAATCGGAAACAGGGGAGTGGTTCAACAGTGCAGTCTCGAAAGTTTTTCAACAAATTGTTGTCATAGCGGTAGGTTCTATTGATAAGTGTATGAAAAATATCCGGAACGCCCCTCGGAAAGGATAAAACTGGACCTGTCACTTTTTAAATCCAGAGATTATGCGGCTTTTATGACTATTTTCGGAACTAATAAACTGATTCTGGAAACAATGTGGCGCATTGTAGCCATTCCCGCGCTGATAATTGTTATGAGTCTATTGATCGAAGGGCATGTGGCGGCTCAAGAATCAAACGCGTTTAGAATCTATAAAGATCCATTGGGACGATTTTCGTTAAAATTCCCGGTCACGATGAAAGTCCGCCAGATCAGCGCTGATGAAGTGAACATCTATCATCCGAAAGCATCATTCAGAATCAATATATCGATAGAAAAAAGTCTAAAAAAGGGCAAGCCTGACGCCGCTGCTTTCATTAAAGCATTCAAACAGAATCTCAAGTTAGAAACAAAAGATCCTCAAATTATAAAAGAAGGGGAGGCTCCAGGCATAAAGGGGGCTGAAGCCTTTATTATATACTCTTATACAGACAAACGTGGGATCAGATTAACCCAACTGTGCCAATACTATTCTACTGAGGGCCGATTTCTTCAACTAATAATTACTGACAGGGCCGAAGGCTTCAAAAACCTGGAGTCGGTAATATCTGAAATTCACGCATCGTTGAGGATCTTAAAACCCAACCTGGATTGATTCTTTCGAAACATACCCGAGAAATTTAAAAATGAACGACTTTCAATTGGTTTCAGATTTCCAACCTCAAGGTGATCAGCCTCAGGCGATTAAGAAATTAGTAGAAGGAGTAAACTCGGGGGTTAGGACTCAAGTTCTGTTGGGTGTGACAGGTTCTGGCAAAACGTACACCATGGCCAATGTCATAGCGCAATCAGGGAAAACATCTCTGGTCCTCGCTCCAAATAAGACACTAGCTGCGCAATTGTTCAATGAATTTAAGGACCTTTTCCCTCATAACGCCGTAGAATATTTTGTATCATACTATGACTACTATCAACCAGAAGCATATATCCCGCAATCCGACACTTTCATCGAAAAAGATTCAAGCATTAATGAAACTATAGACAAGATGAGGCATTCAGCCACCCGATCTCTTCTAGAGAGAAAGGATGTCATCATAGTCGCCTCCGTCTCGTGCATCTATGGGTTGGGATCTCCGGAAGCATATCAAAACATGCTGGTCCATCTTATACAGACAGAAGAGACCGACCGCGACGAAATCCTCAAGAAGTTGGTCGAAATTCAGTATTCGCGTAACGATTTAGATTTTCACAGAGGCACCTTCAGAGTGCGTGGCGACGTCGTCGAAGTTTTTCCAGCCTATGAAGAAGACAGAGCCGTTCGAGTCGAGTTTTTCGGGGACACCGTAGAAGCTATTTCGGAAATCGACCCTCTAAGAGGGAAAGTAATCCGTAGGCTTGACAGGGTTGCCATTTACCCGGCGAGCCACTACGTTACTGAAAAATCACGACTAATTAAATCAGTTGACCTAATCCTCGATGAGATGCGGGACCGTGTGGAGTTCTTCAGATCAACAGGTAAATATATCGAGGCGCAGAGGATCGAAGAACGGACCAGATTCGACGTGGAAATGCTGAAAGAAATGGGATACTGCAATGGGATAGAGAACTATTCACGATATTTGACAGGACGGGCCCCCGGACAACCACCACCTACCCTGCTGGAATACTTTCCAAAAGATTCCCTTTTCCTGATCGATGAATGTCACGTGAGCATACCACAACTGAGGGGCATGTTCCGAGGTGACCGCTCCCGAAAGCAAACTCTGGTCGATTACGGATTCAGGTTACCGAGCGCCCTAGATAACAGGCCCTTAACTTTTGAGGAATTTGATGCGTTGGTCAATGAAGCAATATTTGTGTCCGCCACACCAGGGCCTTATGAATTAACTGAGGCAAACGGTCACATAGCCGAACAAATAATAAGGCCAACAGGGCTTATAGATCCAGCCATTCAAATTCGTCCGGCCTCCGATCAGGTAGATGATCTGCTTCACGAAATCAGGCTAAGGGTAGAGAAAAATCACAGAGTATTGGTAACAACATTAACCAAGAAAATGTCTGAAGATCTTACTGAATATTATGCCGGACTCGGCGTCAAGGTGCAGTATCTGCACTCCGAGATACATACAATTGAAAGAATGGAAATCATTCGCGACCTTAGGTTAGGCAAGTTTGACGTCTTGGTCGGTATCAACCTACTACGAGAGGGCCTCGACATCCCTGAGGTTTCTCTAGTAGCAATACTTGACGCTGATAAAGAGGGGTTCCTCAGATCGGAACGTTCGTTGATACAAACAGCCGGGCGGGCTGCAAGAAATATAGACGGATTGGTAATCCTTTACGCCGACACGATTACAAATTCGATACAGAGAACGATTGATGAGACTAGCCGCCGGAGAAAGATTCAAATGGAGTTCAACACTGAACACGATATAACCCCGGAAAGCATTCGAAAGAATATCAACGATATATTGTCGTCTTTGGCTGAACAGGATTATGTAACCGTAGATTCTTCCGAAAAACAAAGATCTGAAATTAGGGTTGATCAAATTCCAGGCGCTATCAAGAAACTTACGAAGGAAATGTTTGCGGCTGCAAAAAATCTTGAATTCGAAAAAGCGGCTGAGATAAGAGATCAGATCCGGGATCTGGAAAGAACGGCTTTAAAATTTGGAGCAGCCTGACCGGGTACTAATTCCGTAGCACGGGGTTCTCATTCAAAAAGCTCTTCCGATTCTTCGATATCAGGCAATGGTGGCAAACAGCTCAAATCATTCAGACCAAAAACCTGCAGAAACATTCTTGTTGTCGCGTAAAGCAGCGGCCGACCCGGCATATCATCACGACCGATGACGGCGATTAACTCTCTCTCCATCAAATTCTTAATGGAACTTGAGCTTTCCACTCCTCTTGTTTGTTCTATTTTGTGCTTTGTTACCGGTTGGTTATAGGCTACTATAGCAAGTGTTTCCAACGCTGCTCTACTCAGACGCCACGGTTTCAGGTCCTTTAGAGCCTGAATCCAGGGAGCAATCTCCGGCAAAGTTCGAAATTGATATCCGTTGTCGACACGTGTCAGGCAGAACCCCCCATTTCTCTCCAAATACTCGTTTTCCAGTTGATTTAGAGCCATCTGGATCTCGTCCTTGGATGCCTCAGAAACAACCTTCCTTATAGCTTCAACGCCTATTCTATCTGAACTGGAGAAAATCAAGCCTTCAATTATTGATTTCAGCCGCCGTTTGTCCAATTCTCGCCCAATCTTCCTTAGAAAATTCCGGTTCCAGATTCATAGCACATGGAGCGGGGATTTGTCGCGTGTTATTTGATGCTGAGGCATTTTATGTTACAATCAGCTAGCCTAAGACCAATAGCGAAAATTCAAGGAAAAGGTTTTAATATGAGATTTGTCGAAGACAATCCCAACGGAATCAGGAGCGCTGAAATCGTCGTAGGAATACCTTCGCTAAATGAGGCCGACTTAATATCATTTCCGACTCAGCAAGCGGATCGTGGTCTCACAAAATATTATTCTGAAAAGTCTGCTGTAATAGTAAATGTCGACAACCACTCGCCTGACGACACTCATAGATCATTTATGAGTACGGCCACAGAAACCCCCAAAATTTATATCTCTACTGAAGACGGCGTTACAGGAAAAGGTAACAATTTAAGAAACCTTTTTCAAAAGGCTTTGGAACTTGAGGCCAGGGCAGTCCTAGTGATTGACGCGGATCTTCAGAGCATCGCTCCCATGTGGATTAGAAACCTGGCAGAGCCCTTGTTCGACGAATATGATTTTGTAGCTCCTTTGTATATACGCCACAAATATGATGTCACTGTAACAAATAGCATTGCCTATCCTCTAACAAGGGCGCTGTACGGACGTCGTGTCAGGCAGCCCATAGGAGGCGATGTCGCGTTTTCAGGACGAGTCGCTAGATCTTTCGTCGATTGCGACATCTGGAATGAGGCCATAGCCCATTTTGGAATTGATGTCTGGATGACAACAAACGCTGTAAGAAAGCATGGATCAATCATTCAATCATTCATGGGAAGACCGAAAGTACACAAACTTAGGGACATTGACTCACAAGTGGGCATGCTCTTTGAAGATGTTGTCGGGACCATGTTTGAACTGATGGTCAATTTTGATTCTTTTTGGAAAGATGTCAGATGGAGCCGCCCCACTGCTGTTTTCGGTTTCGGGCTCGGTGACATGGAAGTTCCTCCTCCGGTAAATGTGGATACACATCAGCTATGGGAAAAATTTGTTACAGGGGCCCGTCAAAAATGGGAGCTGTACTCCACTGTCCTGGAAACGGAGGACCTCAACAAGTTAGAGGAAGTTATGGATATCCCTGCTATGGGGTTTGAATTTCCATCTGGACTATGGGCCAAGTTGATCTACGACTTTGCTATTGCATACAGGCAAGCCTCTATAGACCGTGGAGAATTAATCAGATCCATGATTCCGCTACATTATGGAAAGACATTGTCTTTTGTGATTGAAACTGAGGCCATGAATAATCAACAGGTTGAGGAGTTTATTGAGGATCAGTGTCTACAATTTGAGAAAACGAAGCCTTATCTACTTGAGCGATGGGGTTAAACTCTGAATTGACTACAACCAAATACCCTGCAGAGAAAAAAGGAATGGTTTCTGTACCCGTAAAGGAGCCTGATAAATGCACAAGATTCTGATAGTGGATGATGAAGAAGGCATAAGGATGCTGTATTCCATGGAACTTCAGGATGAAGGATACGAAGTGATCACCTTGCCTGATGGGAACGGACTACTAGAGGTCATAGAAAAAGAGAATCCCGACTGCGTCATCATGGACATCAAAATGAAAGAGTTCAGTGGTTTGGATCTCTTACAGCAGGTAAGAAAACGCCATTATAATCTACCTGTTATTCTGAATTCAGCATATTCCAGTTTCAAAGTTGATTTGAAGAGCGTCGCGGCTGATTACTACGTCGTAAAAAGCTCTGACTTGACTGAGCTAAAAGAGAAATTAAGATTAGCGCTAGAGAGTAGAATTCCATGAGCCGTTTATCGGCAAATTACTGCGCCACTTGGCGCCTGTGGCCGACCAGGCGTATGATTACTCTCGGGAGTTCAGTTTGACGCTTATTGTGATGCAAAATGTGACCAAGATATATCAAACAGGAGCAGTTTCGCTGGTCGCATTGGATGACATAAATTTATCCATAGATTCCGGCGAATTCTTGTCTATCATGGGGCCATCCGGTTCCGGAAAATCTACATTGATGAACATACTTGGCTGCTTGGATGTCCCAACGGGAGGAGTGTATTTTCTTGACGGAGAAAACGTTTCCTCTCTCGACAGAAACCAACAGGCGGATTTACGGAATAGAAAAATAGGATTCGTTTTCCAGGGTTTTAATTTACTCCCACGGGTCAGCGCAATGCGAAATGTCGAACTGCCATTAATTTACAGCGGATCAGGATCATCGTTGCGAACCCAATGCGCCCTGCAAGCATTGCAATTGGTTGGCCTGGGAGACAGAGCGGAACATTTGCCAACTCAACTGTCAGGAGGACAGCAGCAAAGGGTAGCAATAGCAAGGGCGCTAGTAAATGATCCTGAAATTATTTTAGCGGATGAACCCACCGGCAACCTGGACAGCAAGACAAGCGCCGAAATAATTTCCGTTTTCAGACAGCTTAACCAAGAACATAAAATCACTTTCATCATGGTAACTCATGATCCAGAAGTCGCCGAATTGACTGATAGGGTAATTCACATCCGTGACGGTAGAATCGCTGGAGATTTGACTCGAACCTAAAAGTTAGAGAGGGGATTTGTAATGGAAAATGGATTTGCCACCCCTGAAGGGTCACATATCTTATCTGATGGAGCAAGGGGTTCAGGCGCCCTTTATTCCACCGACCCCGCCGATTTCCGGTACATGAGCGTCAATGTCCCCTGTCAATCGGCCTGCCCGGCCTTGACAAACATCCCCGCTTATATACGCGCCCTCTACGAGAGCAAGCATGAATTGTCTTACGAAATAAACAGGATGGTAAATTTATTTCCTGGGGTTTTAGGCAGAATCTGTTCACGGCCTTGCGAACTCAAATGCCGACATGGGGAGTCCGAATTAGGACAGCCTGTGAATATCTGTCACATAAAGAGGGCAGCGTCAGATCTTAGGACCGCCGGTCACGCTTACCTGACGCCCAGGTTCGCTCCGATCGGCAAGAGAGTCTGTATAGTAGGGTCCGGTCCCGCAGGCATGGCAGCGGCCCACGATCTGGCCATAATGGGGTTCGACGTGTTGGTCTATGAAGCTTGTGAAGAACCTGGCGGAATGCTCAGGTATGGAATCCCTGATTTCAGGCTACCACCGGATATCTTGAACGACGAAATCCGAAACATTTTGCGATTAGGCGTATCTCTAAAAACTTCAGTCAGAGTAGGGACAGACATAAAGTTTGAATCGCTCCTGAATGATTTTGACGCTGTTCTTGTGGCTACTGGTTGTTACGACCCGATCAAGCTGGAAGTCCCTGGAGCGGAGTTACACGGGGTTTACCCTGGTCTTGAATTCGTGATGGATATCGCTTCGGGACGGAAAACGTCAGTGGGAGAAAAAGTTATCGTGATTGGCGCAGGCTTCACAGCTTTTGACTGTTCCAGGCTTGCTCTCAGATCGGGAGCCAAAGATGTTTCGATCTGCATTCGCGGACTTGAAGAGGATCTCCGCGTCACAAGTGATGAAATCCTGGAAGCTAAAAGAGAGGGTATAAAGATAAGGTCACTGGTCGTCTCAAAACGTGTAGTTGGGTCTGAAACGGTCCAGGGTATTGAGTTCCTGCGAACTCGACCTTCAGAAAGAACCCCAGGCGAACGCAGGAAGGTTGAACCAATACCAGGGAGTGAGTTTATTCTCCAAGCGGACTCGGTCATAGTCGCGATAGGCCAGGCTTCCGAGACATTTAACGGCCCTGGCGCAAAGACTGACAAAGGGGTCCTTTTAGCCAATAGCAAAACGTTTCAATCATCATGCCCAAATCTGTACGTTACCGGCGACTACCTTACAGGACCAACTACCGTAATTGAATCAATAGCAAACGGACGAAGGGCTTCGGAAAAAATAGCGGAAGACCTTACCGGAAAAAAATTCAAGGAATGGGCTGTTAGAATTCAGGATGCGCAAATCACTGACAGGGAACGTGTTTGGGATTTCATTCCCAGAACCGAAATGCCGACACTGTTACCAGTGAAGGATCGTTTGCAGGATGACGGGACTGTAGAGGTGGAAACCGGTTATACCGACAAACAAGCTTATGAAGAATCTAAACGATGCTATTTATGCTACCTTCATTATGAAATCGATGTGTCAAAGTGCATCTATTGTAGATATTGCATAGACAATGCGCCAAGGGACTGTATCAAGCTTGCAAAACAAATCACTACGGATGAAGTCGGAGCCGTAAAAAATATAGTCGAAACAACCAAATGGTCTGAAGTAAACGCCATCGTTATCGATAACTCCAGGTGCATCCGTTGTGGGGAGTGCGTGAGAGTTTGCCCAGTTGATTGTATTTCCGTTTCTCGGGTTGAGCTTTTGGAACGACCTCTCGTGTAGGAGTCAGAAGTATGAGCGTACACCGTTTTGTAATTATCGGAAACGGTCCGGCCGCAAACAGCGCTGCCGACAGTCTTCGCGCAAAATCCTCTGAATGCAAAATCACCCTGCTCAGCAAAGATCCGTTTCGGAGTTACCGACCGCATCTGTTACCTGATTTTATAGTTGGAGAAATAAAAGAAAATGATTTGTACTTCAGGCCCTATTCCTATTACAAGGACAGGGACATCGTCCTGCGTCTTGGTCAGCGTGTAGTAAATGTCGATTTCTCAAAACGTAACGTTGTGCTTGAATACAAAGAATTGATCCCGTTTGATGGACTTATTGTGGCTACAGGGGGGAAACCTCGTATTCCTGAACGGTTCCAATTGTTCGAAGAACTTATGCTCACGCTGAAAACACCTCAGGAAGCCAAAAAGTGGATCCAGATACTTGAAAGGGCAGAGAGCGTTCTGATTTTTGGTGGTGACTTAACTTCACTCAGTTTTACCAAAGCCCTTTTGAAATTGGGAAAAAGAGTGCGGTTCATACTTAACGAAGACGCCTTCTGGCCTGCGCCTCTGGATGACACTCTATATAAACAGTTAACGGACTGTCTTGAGAAACGAGGGGTAGAAATTGTTCACTGTGGGAAAATAAGGCGATTGACCAGATTGCGGGAGGATCTTCTGGAAGTTGAGACAGATAAAAAAACCTTACAAACGGGTGTAATCGGCGCATTTTTTGGGTTAGTCCCAGATGTGGGTTTTCTAGTTAAGACCGGTTTGGACATTGATCGTGGGGTTCTGGTTGATGAGTACTTGAAAACAAGGTTTGCGGACGTTTTTGCGGCTGGGGACTGCGCTCAGGTTTATCATCCCGTGTTGAGGGACTACTGGGTTTCGATTGGTTATGAGAATGCGGCGTCCCTTGGTGGGACAGCGGCTCTCAACTTGCTAGGCTCTCGAATGGAAGTTGCGGTTGAACTCGCTAGTCTTCTGGACGTCGGGGGCATCAAAGTAAACACATCCTGGTGGACGGAGTTCTAAGATGTCCGAAGTCGACTTTACAGTTGAAGTGTGTGGTATGGCGGGAGACGGAACTATCGCCGCTGGTGGCCTGATCAATGAGGCAATGTCTCTTGGAGGTTTCTCGGTTCTGGGTTTTGACTCTTACCCGGCTGAAATTAGGGGTTTCGGGCGTTGCGTAACAAAATCCAGAATTGGTTCCAATGATATTGTGGCTTTAGGAGAGCGGGCGCATGCTTTGATCTCTCTAAATGATGAGCAATCCAGATCGAGGGCCGCATTTCTGGATGATCACGCTCTTGTTTTCTTTGACAGTAATCCCCCTTCGTACGTGTCGGAAGAAAAATCTCTGCTTTCCACACTCTCCAACAACATTGAAGTATTTGGACTGCCCTTCGGCGATTTGGCTGTAGCCAGTGGCGCCGCTCGCGGTCGAAACCTTGTGGCGCTTGGTGGATTCGTAGCAGTCACGGGTATTGATCCAATTCTTTTCCGACAAGTAATTCTCAAGAAGTTTAAGACCAAGGGAGATCGAATTGTAGACATTAACATCAAAAGTTTTGACGCGGGTTATGATTATGCGCTGGAAAAATTCCCTGACAGGCTCAAGAATTGGTTCGCTAAATCTGGGACTCAATACGATTCCGACAAGGTCATGTTGTCCGGAAATCAGGCAATAGGCATGGCGGCTATCGAAGCCGGTTTGAAACTGTATTTCGGATATCCGATCACGCCAGCGACTCCAATCATGGAATACCTCGCAAAATGGCTGCCTGAAAAGGGGGGACGCGTCGTTCAGATGGAAGATGAGATTTCCTCCATTGGAGCGGTGCTCGGGAGCTTTTACGCTGGCGAGCGGGCTATGACGGCTACCAGTGGACCAGGATTCGCTTTGATGACTGAATTAATAACTCACGGGGTTATGGCTGAAATCCCTGCGGTTATCATTGACGCTCAACGAGCTGGCCCCGCCACGGGGCTGCCGACGAAAACGGAACAGTCGGACCTCCATGCCGCTGTTTTTGGTGGACCCGGGGATTCCGCTAGAATCGTTATCGCTCCAACCAACGTCGAGGAATGTTATTATATGGTGCTCAAGTCCTTCCAGTTGGCTGAGAAATACCAGACACCGGTCATTGTGTTGACAGATTTTTTTCTCGATAACAGGGTTGAGAATTTGCGCACACCTAGGGCCTCCAACGAGATTAAAGCCAACTGGAATGTTTTCCCAGGCGAATCTCCAGGGAACCGTTATCTTCGTTATGAGGACACATCATCGGGAATTTCTCCCAGAGCAATCCCGGGAATGCTAGGATATAATCATACAGCGACGGGATTGGAGCATACGGAGAGTGGATCTCCGGATTATTCTTCCGAAATCCACCAAAAAATGACGGAAAAACGTCATCGAAAAATTGGAAACGCTTTGGCAGATCTTCAAGAGCCTATAGAATTCTTTTCAAGCGATCAGTTGGATGTAGGGGTCATCGGCTGGGGATCAACTTTCGGTTCAGTACTAGAGGCTGTCGCAAAGTCCAAAAAAAACGGGTTCAGTGTAGGAGCCCTCAAGATTACATCGATATTTCCTTACCATTCTGAAATCATTAAATCTTTTATGGCTAAATCAAAATTTGTCTTGATACCTGAATTGAACTATGAGGGTCAATTGGCCAACCTGATAGAACGCCTTAATTCAAAACCGGTGGAACGTTTGAATTTGGTCACAGCGACGCCGATTCCACCGTCTGCGATCCAAAAAAGGATCGAAGAGCTACTGGAGGTAGTAGCCTGATGAAAACACCAGCCAAGGTTTTAGCTGAGCAGGTGAGTCGAATTGAAGAATCAGGAAGATTTTATCCCCGGTCTGAAGCTCTACCTACATGGTGCCCAGGTTGCGGCTACTTCGGAATCCATCAGGGCATAGTTGACTGTATATCTAGTTTGGGCTTGCCTCTACACGAAATAGTCACTGTTTCCGGAATAGGTTGCGCAGGCCGCTATCCTTTCTTTTCAAAGACTTACGGGCTCCACACTGTTCATGGCAGAACTCTTCCCTGCCGCAACCGGCATTAAGCTGGCGAATCCAGGACTGACTGTTTTCGCAATTGGAGGCGATGGAGATGGCTTAGCTATAGGAGGCGGGCATTTACCACATATCGCCAGAAGGAATATAGACGTAAATTATGTCCTTTTTGACAATTCCATATACGGGCTGACCAAAGGTCAACCTTCCCCCAGTTCGCCTCTAGGCTCAAAGACCAAAGTCAGTCCATATGGAACGGTAGACAAACCTTTGAACGCAACCCTTATGGCTCTGACCTACGGGGCCTCTTTCGTAGCGCGTCTGTTCGCAGGCGATCCTAAAGGTATTACAGACGCCCTCATTCAAGGGGTACAGAACCCAGGCTTTTCAATTTTTCACGTTTACACTAGTTGCGTTACCTTTGATAAAACCTTCAAGACTTGGACAAACCTTAAGAAATGGGTTCATCCTTTACCTGCCGGCTATGACCCTACGGATATTCACGTCGCGTTTGATCAAGTTTTGAAGGACGACTTTAGTTTGGGAATCATTTACAAAAGAGAAGATTAATTAATCGGTTTATATTTTCAATATATCTAACTCATATAATATGTATTTATATTGATAGTAATGTGATGTCATTTCTCCAATGATTTTGGCTCCCCACAGAATCATTTCGCGTTTCATGCGCGATGTTCCTCGGTTCAGTCCTTTAATCGCGCTTTGAGCCACGAATCCTGCCCATAACTATCATAATAGACGCGAAATAAAATCGAATAAGCTAAAAATATTTTGATGTTGAGATCAATAATTTCTTGACTAGGCGCGAATGGAGTGATAGGAGCCCTCAACGAGGGATTGAACGCTTTCCGGACTACGGTCGAGCGCTCTAAATAGGTGCGCATTGGCTGAGCCCAGTAGAAGATGATTTGATTTCCTCTTTCTCGGGATTTCTAAAATAACAAATTGTTTGAATTTTTGGGTTAAGTTAAAGGAGTTAGACATGCCTCAATGCTCGTCCCGCGCCCTCGCTGAGAACCTAACCGAAGTGTCTGATTTTAACGGGAATTACAAATACTTAAAGAAGCTCTTGCAAGATTTGAAAGGCGAAAACAGCGATTCCATCAAAAAGGAATTGTTCGGAGACGCTGAGCCTGACAAACCTATCACCAAAAAGGACATGAAACAGCTTTTTAAGTGTTTGAGAAAAATTGAGAGCCATTATGAGGAATTATCCAATCCCCCTATTCCCAAGGAGTTGGAGAAATCCATACGAAAACGCTCACAATCTGATTGGCTGCCTTGGGAGCAGGAGGCAATTCAGAAAATTGATGTCTGGCGGGACGAATTTGAAGATAAGAAAAACAGGGTCCGAAGCTTGCTCGAATCTACCCTGGACAAAGTTAGGCGAGGAGAGAAGCTTTAGATGGAGATCCGAACGATAGTCTTATGGGGAATCGAGACGAACACGGGAAAGGCCGTATATCTCCTTGTGAAATAAGCATTTGACAATGTTTTGTATGATCCTATTTTAATGCAATAATTCCTGAAAGCTTTGGTATTGGGGCCCTTACGAGGGCCTCTTCTCACAACTGGAAACATTAGTGGGCCGGCAGAATTCAACTGTCCGGCCTTTTTTGACCGTAAATTTCACGACAATTTCACGTACGAGTTAACATGGCTATGTAACTTGACTCACATCTGTATAGTGGTTAGTTTTTTCGTGTACAAGATCGGCGCCTATTCCAGTAGGTTAACATCATTCAAGCTGTTCTTGCAGGACTTCTCATGAAAAAAAAATCTCGGAACATTCTGGTAGCAGGGGAAGCGGGTCAAGGATTAGTAACACTTTCTCAAATCCTTACCAAGGCTCTGGTTAGAGCTGGCTACTACCTTGTCGTCACGCAGAGCTACCAATCTCGCATTAGGGGTGGACACAACTCTTACGCTTTGAGGGTGTCTGACCAGGAGATTATCGCTCCCATAGAGACCGTTGATCTCCTTATTGCCTTGGACCAGAAATCAATTGACATCCACATGGGTGAACTTGCTCCAAGTGGCCTGGTTGTCGTTGATGAAAATATCTCCAGCGATGATCACAACCGCATATTGAGAGCCCCGTTCTCAAAACTGGCCGACAATAAATTTAGCAATAGTGTGGCCCTAGGTATAGCTTCCGCTCTTTTGGGCTTGAAGGAAAATGAGACAAACGAAACTTTGAGAAGTTTTTTCGATAAACATGGATCAGAGGCCACGGAGCATAACCTGGTCTCTTGTTCCGCAGGGTTCGATTGGGTCATGCGGCGAGGAGTTGATTTTCCCAAGCTTGCGCCGCCTAATCTTCAAAAGGACAGACTCACTCTGAATGGAAATGAAGCTATTGCTCTAGGGGCAATTGCGGCTGGCATGAAATTCTTCTGTTTCTATCCAATGTCACCAGCGACATCAATAGCGACTACGCTTGCGGAACACTCCGTGGAGATTGAATTCGCTCTGGAGCAGGCCGAAGATGAGATATCCGCCATAAACATGGCGATTGGAGCGTCGTTTTCGGGGGCGCCTAGCATGGTGGCTACTTCTGGAGGCGGATTCGCCTTGATGACCGAAGCTGTCAGTCTTTCGGGAATGACCGAAACTCCCGTGCTAATTGTGGTAGCGCAAAGGCCTGGACCGTCAACCGGTTTACCAACGAGGACCGAGCAGGCAGATCTAGAATTAGTATTACATAGTGGTCACGGGGAATTTCCCCGGGCTATTTTTGCGCCTGGAAATGCGGAACAGGCTTTCCACCTTACAAGATCAGCCTTCGTGGTGGCCCACAGATACAATACACCGGTTTTTATCTTGACGGACCAGTTCCTTGCGGATTCCTACCGTTCGGTTCAGTGTTTCGATCTCGCCGATGTCAACCCAATCGATCCATGCGCAAATTCCTGCGCGGAAACTGACCCTCACCTGACGTATTTTCTTACTGAGTCAGGCGTTTCACCGAGAATTTTTCCCGGAATGACTACTAATTGCGTTAGAGCAAGCGGTTCTCGGGAACTCGTGGTCGATGATAGTGACGAACACACCCAGGACGGCCATCTAACAGAAGACCTCTTAGTAAGGATTTCAATGGTTGAGAAACGATTGAGGAAGTTTCAGGGAATTAAGTCTGAATCCGTCCCTCCGGATTACATTGGCGATTCAGAGCCTGATTTACTGTTTATTTGTTGGGGATCATCTCGAGGCTCAACGATTGAGGCCGCTGAGCAACTGAGAACAGAGGCGACAAGAGTCGGTGTACTACATTTCTCGCAGGTCTGGCCTCTTGTACCGGAAACTTTTGTGAAAAAGATCACCTCTGCAAAGAAAACTATCGCTGTCGAGAGTAATGCGACGGCGCAATTCGCCCGGCTCATAAGGAGAGAAACTGGAATTGAAATTGGCGCCTCGATCCTTCGTTATGATGGCTTACCCATAACGCCGGAATACATTGTTGCGCGAATCTGAACGTGAGGGATCAAACAAGATGGTAACTCTAGCTGAATACGGCGAATATGAAACTGCGTGGTGCCCCGGCTGCGGAAATCACTCCATCCTGAAAGCGATGAAACAGGCGCTTGTAGCCCTAAAACTGGAGCCTCACCAGGTTCTGTTTGTTTCAGGAATAGGACAGGCGGCCAAGGCTCCGCACTACCTGAACGCTAATGTGTTTAACGGGCTACATGGTCGATCACTGCCCGTGGCTACTGGGGCCAAGATCTGTAACCCTGAACTGACGGTAATTGTAGAAAGTGGCGATGGTTGCAGTTATGGTGAAGGCGGAAACCATTTCCTGGCCGCAATCCGTAGAAACCCTGACATTACCATGATTGTGCACAACAACCAGGTTTACGGATTAACAAAAGGTCAGGCCAGCCCAACATCAGAAACAGGATTCGTGACCAAAAACCAACCGAAAGGGGCCTTTTCTGAACCGTTTAACCCAGTCGAGATTGCAGTGGCCATGAATGCCAGCTTTGTCGCGCGAGGGTTCTCCGGAAGAATTGACCATCTTTCCAGCCTCATTCAGGAAGCGATCAGACACAAAGGATTTTCTCTCTTGGATATTCTTCAACCTTGTGTATCCTTCAACAAGGTCAATACGTTTGCATGGTACGATCAACGCTGTTACAACCTGCCGGATGTATACGACAGTTCCAATCGGCAAGAGGCGCTTATTAAAGCGGCGGAATGGGGGGAACGGATTCCAGTCGGGGTTTTATATCGTAATCAGAGGCCGTTATACGAGGAACATTTTCCTTTTGTCACCAATGGTCCTGCCGCCAAAACCAAGGTTGATATGGGCAAGGTTTCCGGAATTCTTGACCTCTACCGTTAGGAGCCCGATGAACTCTAATTCATCTAGGCTTCACATATAACGCTCCAGATATTATTTTTCCTGCAATCCTGGAAGGGGCGCTCTCATCTATGGACAACTCCTCAATCAAGAAAGCCGCCAAACTTATATTCGACTCTCGAAATATAGTGGTTTTCACCGGCGCCGGGATATCCACGGAATCAGGCATACCTGATTTTCGGTCTCCGGGGGGAGTGTGGTCCAAATATAACCAGGACGACCTCACATATCAAAAGTTCAGATCCCATGAACGTTACAGAAAACTCTATTGGGACTATGATCAGGCGCGATATCCTGCCATGCGCGACGCTGAACCAAATTGCGCACATCGCGCCATCGCCGAAATTGAAAAAAGTGGCCGCCTCAAAGCCTTAATAACTCAAAACATCGACGGATTGCATCAAAAGAGTGGTGTCTCTTTTACAAAGATCCATGAACTGCACGGAACGGTCCGAGAAGTGGTGTGTTTGGACTGCGGAACGAAATGGGATAGAGAACTGGTCACGGAAAAAATGAGGATGGATAGAATTGAAGCGCCTTATTGTGACCTGTGTGGAGGACCCTTGAAGTGCGCTACCATATCTTTTGGTCAGACATTGCCGGAAGAGATTCTTAAGGCCTCGTTCGCGCATGCTGCAACTTGTGATCTTTTCCTAACCATCGGTTCCTCTTTGATTGTTCAACCTGCGGCCTTACTGCCTCCGGAAGCGAAAAGATCAGGGGCAAAGCTAATATTGGTGAACCTTTCCCCCACTCCCTATGACAAGATCATGGACGTTATAATAACTGGAAAGGCATCGGACACGATGTCAGAAATTATGAACGAATTCAGACAACGGGGATGATTCGGCGACAGATTATAAAGAAGACGGACGATGATCCTGTCTCCTTTATAACCCGGCTTGAAACTCTGGCGCCAATTGAAGAAATTAACGTTTAGAAAACTGGAAGCTCGCTCTGGCCGATCGCTTGCCGTATTTTTTCCGCTCTTTCACTCTGGAATCCCTTGTGAGGAAACCTGCGCTCTTCAACATGGTCCTGTAAGCCAAATCTACCGCCAAAAGAGCCTTACTGATTCCATGCTTTATTGCGCCGGCTTGACCGGACAATCCGCCTCCATAGACAGTGACAGTAACATCAAATCGACCGGCTGTTTGAGTCAATTCAAAAGGCTGCATTATGACCATTCTTGAAGTGGGTCTTCCGAAATAGTTTTCTACAGGCCTTTCATTTACAACAAGCTTACCGGAACCCGGTTTCAATAGAACTCTCGCTATTGCGTTTTTTCTTTTTCCGGTAGCATAAAAAGATTCTTGAGACATCTACGACTCCATGTCAAAAGTTGTAGGTTTGCGGCTGTTGAGCCTCATGAGGGTGAGTGTCCGAAGCGTAGATTTTAAGCTTCCCTAATTGCGCTCGACCGAGGGTATTTTTCGGGAGCATACCTCGAACAGCCAGTCGGAACATTTTCTCCGGTTTCTGCTTGAGCAATGTTTCCGCTTTAATAGACTTCAATCCACCGGGATAATTGCTATGGCTATAATATGTTTTTTGCGTCAGTTTCTTACCCGTAAGCTTAACCTTGTCAGCATTGACAATTATGACGAAGTCACCGCTATCCATGTGGGTCGCAAACTGAGGCTTATTCTTGCCACGCAATATTCTGGCGCATTCTACTGCGACTCGCCCCAAGACCTTGTCCTTGGCGTCAATTACAAACCATTTTCGTTCAACTTCCCCTTTTTTTGGGGTCCACGTTTTCATGTGACACCTCTCCGTAACTATAAACAATGATTTGTACTATCGGGTCCTGAATTTGTCAAGCGAATTAGAGCCTACATCCAATGATTGAGTCTATCACAGGCTGAAGCGTAACGCACCCAATAGAAACGTCTCACCTGTCCAAAGTTCCATTCTTCAACACAAGACGAGCCAAGCTGTATCTGTTCCCATATGACGCTTCAGGTATTACCTGAAGCGTATAGTTGTTTGATTCCGCTGATTCAGCAATTAATTTCTTTAGCGCTGGATTCTTGTTGTCGAGGAATACAAAACCCGGTTTACGCTTTTTAATTAACCCAGCGATCTGTTCTCGCGTGTTTAGCCACGCAACTTCCTCTGGAGCCCCGGACCGAAGCGTTTCAACTGTAGGTAAACCAGTCAAATAATGAATGATCCTAGGGTTCATAGTCAGGATGGACTGCCCATTCGAGTTCGCCTTGAGCCAACGCGCAGCCACAAAAAAAGGCTTATCTCGGTCTGATTCAGCTCCCCCTGACTCAACAGCCGATCGTGCTCCAGCAATCGTAACAATATTTTGCCCAAGGTTTGTCACCAACAGTAGGCAAAAAACGGTAACCAGGACCCGCCTAAGGCCAAACGCGTCAGCGCGCTTCTCACCCATCCTGGAGCTTAGTAGCCTCAAAATGATCACAATTCCCTGAAATAAGAAAAGTAGCAAGCCTGGTATTAACAATAAAAGATACCTGCTCCCCGCAGAACTCAACACTAATCCCCCGTATTGAACGGCGGTCAGATAGGTAAACAATCTTTCTCCACGTCTCCATGAAGACACGAACCCCACAAGCGCTAACGCGGCGATAAAGATTTCCAGCAATCCAGTCCTTATTGTAACCCCGGCCAGCGCCGTAGCCGTTTCAGGGATATAATCCAAGAGCGCACCGAGAATTACGGCGCACTGAGTGCCTATACCGCGACCCGCAACAGCGTCAAGGTATGCTCCTTCGTTATAGGACACAGGATAGCCCATCTTGTGCAAGCACCACAATGATGGGACAAGAAAAGCCACAATGACAAAAAATATCACGATCCCGGTTCTCTTCACGAAAGTCAGCGAAGTCCACAAAGAAAACAGAAACAGACCAGATGAAACCGGCAATCCCCATCCATTGATTCTTATAAGCGCTGGAATTCCCGTGAGCAAAGCTCCGAACATCATTGAACCCATAGGATTGAAAGTCTCGTCCCTGCTTACTGGCCCAAATGAGCGCTAGCAAGGCCATACATGTGAACAAGGTGTCTGATGTAGTGAACGTAGAATTAACCAGCAGCGTGTTGCTGACAGCGAAAAGGCCTCCTATGATCAGAGCCAAATCTGGCCCAAGTAGTCTCAAAACTAAAATGTAGCCCAAACATCCCGTTAAAATGCCAAGCAGCGACATCATCACGCGATAAACCAGGAAACTCGGGCCGAACAACTTTGCAGCTATCGAAACCAGAAATGGATAACCGGGGGGAACATAAGTGTGCCATTCTCCGTTAAATTTGTAACCAATTCCCTTGGCCATAGATTCTCCGAGTTCCAGGTACAATGCGCTGTCCGGTGAAGCTTTCCATGAGCCATTAATTATTGTTAAAAAACAAATTACTACAACGAAGGCTAAGACAAGTTCCTTTCTGGAGGAGCGTATACCGCGCGCTGCTTCGACTAATTCGGGAAAGTAGTTGAAATAAGGATAGTTCAATCTTAAGTTCCATATTAAAATATAATTAGATATATGATATCAATATATTATTAGTCTTAGCGATTGCATTATTGAAATATACATAAAGCCTATTATTATCCGTTGATCATTTTTAATCTGATAAAAACATCATTAGTATTTAAAAATCCACAGAATTATGTTGACAACAAATTTTGAATGGTATTTAACACAACTGCGGGTTCTGGATGAAACCACACGATTATGAAGCCGCTGATAAAGAGAGACCTCTAAAAACACGAAAACGGCATCTAAATGGCCGTTCGCGTGTGTTCCACTGGGATGGAATTATAATGAAAAAGAAGCGCTTCTCTCTTATCACAAGGAAAATGTCTGTCAACAAAAAAATACCCTGTTTCCCAGCTTCCGCACTAATGGGCTGGGCCTGTGCCGCGTTCTTTTGAATCCTTTCTCACTCTCCGGTCACCGCTTTTTTGATTGTCGAATGCCAAGATTCATCACTGAATGCTCAGTAATTCTGTCAAGTTGACGCCGAATTTTCTAGTCAAATACAGGTTGAGGAATTCCATTATTGTGGGCTTAAATGGCTGTCTGACCAGCGACATTCCAGCTTGTCTTGGGGTCCTCCCACCTTTCTTGACATTGCAGATCCTGCAGCACGCCACCACATTGTTCCAACGGTTCTCACCCCCTTGAACTTTAGGAATAACGTGATCTACAGTCAACTCATTGGAAGCAAAATAATGACCACAATACTGGCAGGTGAAAACATCCCGAACCAGAACATTTTTTCTGGAAAATGGGACCTCTCTACGATACATCTGTCGAATGAATTTAAGGAGTCTGATTACGGCAGGGATCCTGAAAGTCCTTGAAACAGTCCTGACTACACTTTCGGATTCTTTTATTACTTCCACCTTTCCACTAAACATCAATGTCATGGCCCGTCGCCAAGAAACCAGCCCCATAAACTCATAGCCCGCGTTAAGTACCGACTACCGCCTCCATGGATGACATTTCTTGCAAGCCTCGTATTGGTCGGAAACCGTAATTTATATTCTCATTTTTCCTGTGTACCCTTTTACAAATTGCCGGCGAGGAGTGTCAAGAGCAAACACATCCCCCTATTCTTCAGGTCTGGCCTCTGAATTGAAAGATTCTTTAGTCACGAGGACTTCAGCCTAATTTTGTGACCAACCAGGTCTATTTCCATTAACTCAGCTTCAACAGATAGTTTTTCTCCGAAGATGCTTTTCAGTGTTACCTTCCCAAATTCAGGAATTAGAGAACCCACACTTTCCATAATCAGTTCTTCTTTGCCATCGCGCACTAAGTACACGTTTGACTCGCACATTTTCTATAACCTCCACGCAGGTGTCTATAGTACATCATCCCCATAACTTTATCGCGTCTGTAGGACACTTCTTTTGACATTCCAGGCAGGATATGCATTCCTCAGGCGCTCCCTCAAACACTCCGTGCTTGGAAACGCCATGTGAAGTTTCCATAGGACACACTTTGTTGCAAACACCACAATCCGTGCAATCATTGTTCCGCTGGGGAAACACGGCGGCGAAACGGTTAAGAGGAGCAATGATGGCCCCCAGGGGACACAGCGTTTTGCAAAAAAAACGGCGATGTCCCATTGCCGCAACCACTATGGCGAACAATATCGCAAGTCTTATACTCAGTGAAATCACATCAGTAGTCCCATTGATAATCGCCCACGGGATTGCGGATTCAATGGTCGCCACAGGGCACAGCCTACAGAAATAAGCCGGAAACGCAGGAGTAAGAAAAAAGGGAACAGCCACCACCAACCCGGCGAATACACCATACTTGATAAAACGTGTCCAACGAGGAATGTCGAATTTGATATAAGGAATCTTGTAGAGAAGGTCCTGAAACAGACCAAACGGACATACCCATCCACACAGGAATCGACCAACCGTCAATCCGGCTAGAGCCACTATCCCTACGACACTCAAGGGAATCAGTCCCAGACCCACAAATTGGCCGATGATTCCTACTGGGCAGGCAAATATTGCGGTCGGACAGGAATGACAGTTAAGGACGGGAAAACAAACCGTTTGCCATTGAAATACGCCAAGATTCAGTAAAGCCAGACAGGCTATTTGAACTTTGAGCCTGATTTTTTCCACGGACAATTCTCCAGAGGTCTTTTTTTTTGAGCGCTTGGTGAACGTTCACGACGTTCCTGTTCAGATTCAGGTTGGACACGGAATACGGCCTTTTAGCATGCGCAGGTCAGGATAGTTTGAAATTAATTTTCCATCTTTGTAGCGTTTTATGCCTTCAAATGTCATGGCCCTCACTACCTCGGGTTCAGTGAACCACTGGGATTCTGGTTTAAAATCTTGAGAAGCGTTGTCATATCCCGGGATCTTTATAGTGATGCCCACGTTTTTCAGTTTGTCGAATTTTTCCAGGTTGTCATAAATTAAAAATTTCCTGAAAAACCCACCGTACACCGTCATGAAAAGGCTAATGGCCATGAGAAATAATAATAGTGTTTTTCGTATCACGAGCTTTCCCTACGGCTAAATTCTTCAAACTAAAGATAACTAAGCACACGTTCCTACCTGTGTCAACAGGATGCAATTTACTCTAGAAAAAAGACCTTGAAATGAATTATACACTCACGCAACGTTTTGCATTCGAAAGACAACGTTCTTTTTAGTAGAGGAGGAGGAATTTGTCTTGATCAAACCAGTGCTTTTCGTCCTTTCAGCTCCGTCAGGGTCCGGAAAGTCGACCCTTATAAATCGGGTTCGATCCATTTTACCTGATCTGTTTTATTCAGTTTCATGCACTACACGAGCCCCAAGACCTGGAGAAGTTGACTCAATCGATTATTGTTTTCTCGACAAGAGTGGATTTCAGGAAATGATAAGAAATGGTGGTTTTCTGGAATGGAAGGAAGTCCATGGCTCTATGTATGGAACACCGTCCCAGCCGATACTGGACGCGCTTGCAAAAGGCCGAAGATGCGTCATGGACATAGATGTTCAAGGCGCTGCGGATGTGTTTGCACGAATAAAAGAATCCGTGGGTGTATTTATAATGCCACCTAGTCTGGACGTTCTTGAAGAGCGTCTCAGGCGGCGAGGATCTGATCCCGAAGATTCCATTAAAACCAGGTTAAATAATGCTAGGGAAGAACTGAAATCCGTAGGGTTGTTTTCTTACAAGGTTGTAAATGATGATTTGGAGAGAGCCACCCAGGAACTAGTCTCCATAATTCTGAGAGAATCCGGGAATATTGGAGCGAGATAGTTATTCCGGTGGCGTACCCATCAAAACATCGATTTTTCTGGATACGTTTTCCCTCACGACAACCAATTGGAGAGTGTCTCCTGGCTTGGTGTTGGAGATGATTGACGATAGATGTTTCGCGTTACGGATAACCTTTCCGTCTGCGCTCAAAATAAGATCTCCCTTGCGAATACCTGCCAGAAACGCGGGGGCAGCCCCTAGCGCATCATCTACAACAACACCGGATCTAGAAGTAAGCCCAGACGCTTCAGCCTTGATTTTGTCAATATCATCAACATACAACCCCAGCCATCCCTTGGCGTAGTTTGATTGACTTCTTTTTTGTTCCAGTAGTTCCATTATGTAATTTGATGGTATGGAGAACCCTATACCTTTGCCGGACGCTATGATGGCAGTATTTACCCCTATGACTTCCCCTACCATATTGAATAATGGGCCACCGGAATTTCCCGGATTGATCGAAGCGTCGGTCTGTATAAAGTTGTCATCGGGCCCCAGCCCTAAAAATCTGCCTTTCCCGCTGACAATACCTACCGTAACTGTCCTACCGAGACCAAACGGATTACCAACGGCTAAAACCCATTCACCAACCTCAATTCGCGAGGAATCCCCGATCCTGGCCTTTTCAACCTGAACCCCAGTGTCAACTTTAATTAAAGCCAGATCCACCCGGGGATGCGTAGCTACAACCTTCGCTGGAAAGCTTTTTCCAGTGCACAATGTAACCAATATCTTTTCCGCTGAAGCGACCACGTGCGCGTTGGTCACAATATGGCCTTCAGTATCGCAAAAAAAACCACTTCCCAAGCTGTCACTGAGGGCCTCGTCGCGGGCGCCATCTAGCCCCTTCAAATCAGAATTCCCATTCTTGATAGGCGCAAGTCCATTAAACAGGTGTTTGGGGATTTCGCTTCGTTCAACCGTGATAGATACAACAGAAGGCCCAAGCTTCTTAATAAGATCTACCAGGTCAGGACATCCATTCTGGACGCTTGTTTGTCCTGTAGAATTCTGGGCAGAGTAGCAAGATGCGGAGAAAAGGCAGAAAACAAGAATGGTGGAGGAAAAAGCGACCATGCGGAATATCCGAGCCAAAATACTCCCGCCCAAAGTCAGCCACTTAAATGATGTCTCCGGTGGAACAGTCATCAACTGAAAGACAGCGCTCCTCGTGTATAATCAGGAAAAGATCTATTCCTGAAACTTACGGGCCGACTCTTATCACAATTTTTCGAGAAAATTAACTAACTAACGAGTAATAATGATCTGATTATCTTAGCGGCGGTTATAGAACTCAATTCCGATTTATCAATTTCAGGCATCAATTCGACAACGTCAACACCGATGAGATCGACATTGACAAGAAATTCCAGAAAACGCTCCATGAGGCTATAATGCCATCCTCCAGCTTCTGGGTTTCCTACACCTGGAAAGCATGATGGATCAAGAATATCAAGATCAAGAGTCAAATATACAGGCTTTCCCCCAATTCCGGCCAGAAGAGTCTTCTCGTGACCAGGCCGGAAACTCCGTAGCGTTCCGTGATTTCTGATCCAGGCGAACTCTTCGCGAGTCCCTGACCTTATCCCTAACTGAATAAGGTTTTCGTGGCCGACAATTTCCACGACACGTTTCATCACGGTGGAGTGGTTAATCTGTTCACCTTCGTATGAATCCCGGAGATCGGAGTGAGCGTCAAGATGTAAAACTAGAAATTGGTCGTGACACTTTTTCAGAGCTTCAATTATTGGAAGTGTGACCGTATGTTCCCCTCCTATGCATAAGGGAATACCTCCAAGTTGAAGTATTTCACTTACTCTGGTTCTGATCTTGATCAATTTTTCCAACATGGACAATCCTCTCAAATCGAGGTCGCCCAAATCACAGAAGGGATAATCGGAAAGATCTCTGTCCAGATAGGGACAGTAAGACTCAATGGAATCCGAAGAGATCCTGATCTTTTTGGGGGCCTGATCAGAACCACTTCGGTACGTGGAAGTGACATCCAGGGGCACTCCAAGTATAGCAGGTCGCCCTCTAATTAGTTCGCGGGAATGACAATTGAGAAAAGCTAAATCCGGCATGTTATGAATTTCCAGAATTTCAGCGACCTATAAGCTCTCGCACAAAATTGGGTAAAACAAAGGCTGCTTCGTGAATTCGCCTACTGTAAAAATTCAGAGTCTTCAAAGCCTCGTCAGTCAGTCCGGCGCATGGTCTGGACAAATCCATCGGCTCTGCGGAGCACATTGTGAAGGACCATAGAGCGCCTGGATAACTTGGAATAACACACAGGTAGGGAATAGCGGAATCAGTCCCAAAAACTGATCCCAGGTTCTTCACGGTGTCTGCAAAGATTGTCGACATAAAGAGAGGACTTTCTGTTTGAAACGCCGCTACCCCTCCCCTTTTAAGGGCCTTCTTGACGGATCGGTAAAAGTCGAGTTCATACAGGGTCTTGCCAGGTCCAACCGGGTCTGTCGAATCAACTAGAATTACATCAAATTCTTCCTGGAAAGTTTTGACATACGCTGCTCCGTCCAGACAGACTACTTTGACTCTGGAATCAGACAGACCACTCGAAATCTCAGGGAAGAATTTCTTGCATGTGGAGACAACTTCGGCGTCTATCTCGCACAAGGTTATTGATTTCAGGCTTGGATACTTAACCAACTCCGTGATCGTGCCGCCGTCTCCACCGCCTATAACTAGCGCTGTCTCAGGATGAGCGATCATTGACATGGACGGATGAGTAAGCATTTCATGATAGACAAAAGAGTCCTTATCGGTGACCATGAAGCAACCATCAAGAGAAAGGACTCGCCCCATAACCGGCGTTTGATAAACCCCTATTTTCTGAAATTCGCTTTTCGTTTCAAACAGCTTTTTCGAAAAACGCACAGAAAAAGCGGTATTATTCTCATAAGCCTCAGTAAACCATTCTTTTTCGTTCAAGGACATAACACCACCGCCGCAAATACCGCGCCCACTCTAGTTACTTTGAGCGAAGTGGAAATACTCTTTATTTCTCGAATTTTTCTCTTACGAATGACTTCCATACCTTCTTTTACCATGGTTCTCGCGATAGCTTCGCAACTTTCGGAGTCACCATCATGGGAAAATTCCATTATCAGTCCAGCCTCAAGCGGATCTTCGGGGATCCCTACCGCGACAGCGGCTGAAATTACGATGTCCTGAAAGTCCGAAGATCTGTCCCCGTAGGCCAGAGGGACGAAAGATCCCTTTTGCAAAGGTATCCTTTGGATCTCTCTTACCCCAGGGGGCAAGATACTGCTCATTTTTATTAAATTCGTATCTCCTACTCCAGCGTCCAACAGTGCAGCGTCAAAGGCGTTTAACTCCCTGGAGGCTTCACCGCTTCCTGCAGTAAGGAAAAACGACGTCGGCATAGTGCCAAACATTATAATTTCTCCCAAATCCAAGATAATCGAGCAAATTAAATTATTAGCGCCGATAATGCAACTTCAAAAAAGGCATGGGTTAATGGAGATTATGGAAGGTCTTTATCTTTTTCAAGTTCGCTAGAAGCGCCTGGAACGCCGCATTCTCGCAATATTTCCTCTTTTGTCTTGTCTAGTTCTTCTCTTATGGCTTCTCTTGCCCCGTGCAGGAACATTTCATTTTTGGACATCCTCGCCTCTATTACCTGAACTTTCGGCAGAAGAAAGAACGCCCCATATAGAATTACCCCTATTAACGCCACCAAATTGAAAATCTGAAGTATCCAAATTCCAACTATGCTCCATCCGGGCTTGTTTTCCTGTTCCCTCGATTGGGCCGTTTTCTGGGATAATGTCCCTCCAGTTTGGCTCTTTTGAGACTCTAGTCCTGCGGAGGTTGATCCGGCATTTTTAGTCGCAGTTTTGAGGTCCTGTTCCTGAACCGCGGGGGATTTAGATGGCTCAGGCGCTGTTCCAGTCTCACCGACCGAGGTCTTAATAGGGATTTTTATTGTCTCACGAACCTTGTCACCCTGGTAAACTTTTACCTGAATCTGTTTGCCGTTCAGGTTTGAAAGCCGCGCTAAATCAGGATCCGGAATCAATACCACAAAGACTCCAGAATCCGCGGTGACTTTGAATTTGTCCCATATTTCCCTGGGGACCTTGGTCTGTTCAGGTTTTCTGACAATTTGAGTGTAAAGAAGGTCTTTCTCAGGAATCTCCACACCAAGGGTCTGATCTAGACCGGACCTGTTATCAATGTTAATTATTTCACCTTTCTTGATGTTGTTATCATTGAAGGTTATGGAGGTCTTGTCTATATTGATGGAGATGTCCCGTCCGGATCCCATTTTCACAGCGTTATCTGATTCTGATGTACTCTCCTGAGGCACCAGCAGCTGCTGATCCACATACATCGAAAAGAGGTCAGAAAAGTTTTTTCCAGAAAAAAGGCTTCGAGCGCTCTTATCCACCAGCTTCAATCCTATGGATCTTGTGACCGCTTCTTCAAACCTCAGTTTATTGGGATCATATGTTGGACCCGCAAACGGAACAGGTTTTGTGGGATGATTATCGGACGCTATCCATTCGATGTTTATCAGATTGATATTTCTTATGAGGGCCGGACTTTTTCTATTGAGTATGAGCGCAAATGATTTGAACTTCTCGTGTGGATCGACCTTGGTTATGAGAATTTCTTTTTTTCCCATTTCCACCGAGACTTTCGGGGTGAATCCACCCTTTGAATCCTTGACTCCGTATGTCGTGGCGAAGCTCTGCTCTGGGACAAACGCGAAACACGCGCCAAACAATATTACAATTAGCAAATATCTTATTATTTTAAAGCACATATCTCATTTCCCTTAAGCTTTTATTTAGTTTGGCGCGTCGCTAATTCGACAAAAATAGAAGCTTTTCTAGTGGTTGGCGATTTTATCAGGCGACGTGAATAAAATCAATGAATAAGTTTGAACGTGTGACGCATATTCCTTTATAATAAGGTTTTTGTGAGCGCTCGACTAGATGCGCAGACTACTTCTTAAAGGACTTTAGCGATGAAACCGCCATTTGAGTTTGTTTCCAAAAAATCTTTAGATATAAACCCTTTTCTGGTTATGGATGTCTTGGAAAAGGCGATGGAAATGTCCAAGCTTGGCGAGGACGTTATTCACCTGGAAGTTGGAGAACCGGATTTCGACACTCCGCCCAACATTTTGAATGCTGGAATCGAGGCGCTGAAAAAAGGAAAAACCCATTATACTTCCAGTGTCGGAATCCCAGAACTCCGATGGGCGGTAACCAGCTATCATAAGCGGCTTTACGATGTGGATATCGACCCAGATAGTGTGATTATAACGTCAGGGTCTTCTCCTGCAATATTTTTGACTCTCGCTTCCATCCTGGACTCTGGCGATGAAATCATCCTTTCAGATCCCCATTACGCGTGCTATCCCAATTTTATAAATTTTCTGGGGGCCATACCCAGATTTGTCCGCATACACCCTGAAGACGGATTTGAATTAGACGCTGATTCGGTGAAAGCCGCAGTGACAAAACGAACCAAGGCCATCTTGATCAACTCGCCTTCAAACCCTACCGGGACCCTTATAAAACCGGAGAACATGGAAAAACTCACTGACATAGGCGTGCCGATCATATCCGACGAAATTTACCATGGTCTTGTTTATGAAGGTCAAGAACATTCCATATTGGAATTTACCGATAATGCGTTTGTCGTGAATGGCTTTTCCAAGCTTTTCGCCATGACGGGCTGGCGTCTCGGATACGTTATCAGCCCCCCACAATGTGTTCGCCCGATACAGAAAATGAGCCAGAATTTTTTTATTAGCGCGGCTGATTTTATTCAGTACGCGGGAATAGAAGCGCTCACCAATTCTTCAGATCAAACCCTGGAAATGAAACGAACCTTCAATGAACGCCGAATTGCCATGCTCAGAGGACTACGCGAGATAGGGTTCAAGATAGAGCATGATCCGGTGGGCGCATTCTACATCTTGTGTGATGCTCGCAAGTTCTGTTCGAATTCGTACGAGTTTGCCTTTGATATACTTCGTGAAGCTCATGTGGGCGTAGCGCCGGGCATCGATTTCGGAGCCAACGCCGAAGGATTTTTACGTTTTTCATATACTAATTCTATGGGCAACATACTTGAGGGACTCAATCGAATTCATGATTATTTTCAAAGGCGGTTCAGATTTTGATCTCAAACATTTCGGGAACTGATATCTCAAAGGGTATTTGATGAGTTCCAGATCACGGGAACGAAAGATCTTCATAAATTGTGAGGAACTTTTTCCGGACACGATCAGGTTTTCACCCGACAACGTTCATTACCTGAAACATGTTCTCCGCCTCAAGGCAGGGGATCCTTTAACGGTTCTGGATGGTTATCGCAGTTACAACGTAATCCTGGAGCGGAGCGCCGAAGGGAAACTGATTGGCGCTATCGTGGACTCTTGCGAACAAGGCTCACGTCTTCCAGTAAAAGTCGAGTTGGCGTTTGGGTGCGTTAGGCCAGGGCCGACAGAGGAGATTTTAAGACATTGCACGGAACTGGGAGTTGAATCGTTTTTCCCTCTATTATTGGAACGTTCAAGCCGACGCCCAGAGTTGGCTGGGCCACGGTGGCTCAAAATATTGGGAGCTGCATGCGCCCAATCTGGGCGGTCGCGAATTCCCGAAATTAATGACCCGACAATTCTGCAGGTTTTTGTTGACAAAATACGGCCAGATTCTCTGATCATTTATCTGACGGTTGACAGCACAGCTATCCCAATGGCCCAAGTCTTAAACAGACTTGAGCCAAACTCAGTTACGCTTCTCGTCGGTCCTGAAGGAGGCCTGACCAACGCTGAAGAATCTCTGCTTGCCGGAGCTGGCTGTGTGTTTTCGTCCTTCGGTGGTTTCATCCTCAGGACTGAGACAGCAGCGATACTCGGAGCTGGTCTGGTCATGAGTTGGGCTTTTTCTAGATCAAAACCATCGACGGCAATCGTTGGATCATGAGAAAAAGTGTGAAAAATGACATACTCCGTTTTTCCCAATTCGTTGACCGCCGTTAATCTGCATGCTATCTTTACAAAAAGAGAATATTATAAAATCCTTAACGGGCCTCATAATCATTCGATCCAATGAATTCCGGGACCCACGAATTTTCTGTCGAGGTAGTGGATGGCGACTAGGGACGTTGATAGTGTAATTGATTTATGGGAAATTTCGCCAAAACCAGTCCATACATCACTTCCTTCTTTTCCTGACACTGTGACAATTGCCAATGCGATCCCCGGTGTTTCAAGCGCTTTAAACAAATTCGGAAAAGTCGGATTCGGTCCTTGGATAGCTTTCACGCTTGAACATCCAGATGAGATCTGGGATCTCGTAAGCCCTTCAGAAGATATTGACCATAGGATATTGTTGTACTTCAGTTTCTTTGGAGACACAGACAAGACCCCGGCCTTTTGCGTAGAGGTCAATTGGTTGGAAGAAGGCTTGGAGGTCAATAATTTCGTCCTCGTGACCGAATTGGACAAGCTGGACAGCCTTCGGGCAGGAAATCTGGTCTTTAGCGCTCGCAAGGAGTGGGAGCGCGAAAAACTGGTCAGAAGCCTCAATGACGCCGCTCTTACAAAATATGACGAGGATCGTCTCGATGAAGCGCACGAACTTATTAATCAGGCTATCCATCTGAGTAACGTGGGACGGGCGTATTTGTTCAATAATCGGGGCCTCATCCGCTGGAAACTCGGCCTCGTTGATCAGGCCAAACGGGACTTTCTTGCGTCTATTAATTTGGATGGCGAGAATGGAGACCCTTATTTCAATTTAGGGTTAATTTATTTGGATGAATCTGAATCCGACAAAGCGCTTCATTATCTGGCCAAGGCCGCTGATATTGACCCTGAGGATTCCCAGTTCCTGACTGAATTAGGCCATCTGTATCTTGAAATGGACAGAGAAAAAGACGCCCTGGTTATTTTTAAAAAAACGCTTAACAAGGATACTGATGACGCTCAGGTTTATTTCCATTTGGGACATTATTTCCTGTACAAGAAGCGCCAGCCACGAAGCGCCGTAAAGTATTACAACCTGGGTTTGAGAAACAGAACCATCAGATCAGTTTGCCCTAGCTGATTACGCAGTCGCGCATCTAATCCTGGGTAATAAGAAGAGAACTTTAGAACTTCGAAAGATTATAGAGAGTTCCGCTGATTTAGCTCCTTACACGGTTAGTCGCCTTGTTTACCTGAATTTGCAGATGGGTTACTATGATGATGCGCTAAAGTATTATGAACAAGCTCTGGTTGACAAGGAACCGTTTGAGCCCGAGTGGCTTCATTACAACGCGGCCCTTATATACGCCAGTACTGGCAGATACAAACAGGCTTTGGCGGTCCTCGATCTGGCAGTTCAGGCTGGAGGAACGGCGGTAATTGAAAAGGCTCTTTCGGATGGGGCCCTTCAAAGGCTTAAAAAAACGCCCTTGTTTCGAAAACTTGTCAGGATGTCGAATAGAAGGCAGGACCGATAAACCTGTTTTCTATGACTGTTAGCCAGCTATGTGGTCCATCGTGAGCATATTCCCAATTGTCCTGTTTGCAGGACGTCACATACCTTCCTTGCTGGATTCTGTTTTCGAATCATCTCATAATGGTGGCTTAGACCTTTTCAGATCAAATCCCGCAATTTCTTTTGACTAGCGGATTCATAGCTTTCTTTACAGAGTCTCAGGAGGCTTCATGGACGGATATCAGAACAGGCAGGACCAGAACAGTCCATTCGGAGAGTTTCAGCGCAACTTTGACGACTACAGGGCCAAGCTGAATCAATTCATGAAGGGCTGGGGATTGTGGGCTATCTGCGGAATCCTGCTTATCATTTACATCTGTTCCGGCTTTTATGTTGTGGGACCTGGAGAAAAGGGTGTCGTTCTTCTTTTTGGAAAAGAATATTCCATATCAGACCCGGGCCTTCGTTACAGGCTCCCTAAACCTTTTATGAGTCAAGTCGTCGTAGATGTTACCAAAGTCAGACGGGCAGAAATAGGCTTTCGAAGCGATGGATCGAGAACCCGATCCGTTCCGGCCGAATCGCTAATGCTGACTGGGGACGAGAACATAGTAGATGTTCAGCTATTCGTCCAATACATGGTTCAGGATCCTGTCAAATTTCTTTTTGGCGCAGAAGCGCCCGAAAACACCCTTCGAGCTTCGGCCGAAGTTGCTCTGAGAGGAATAGTAGGCGAAAACACCATCGATTATACAATGACCAAGGGTAGAATGGAGATCCAACAGAAGGTACAGTTATACCTGCAAAAACTCTTGGACAATTACAATACCGGTCTACTTGTTACCCAGGCTCGACTGTTGGTTGTGGACCCGCCATCTCAGGTTCAGGAAGCTTTTCATGACGTTGTGAGGGCTTGGGAAGACCGGGAACGACTTATAAAGGAAGCGGACGGCTACTCGGAAGATGTGATCCCCAAAGCAAGGGGTCATGCTCAACAGGAGATAAGGCAGGCTGAGGCGTTTAAAGCTGAGCGGGTAATAAGGGCCCAAGGTGACGCCCAACGTTTCTCTCTTGTTGAATCAGCTTATTCGAAAGCCCCCGCTGTAACGAGGGAAAGATTATACCTCGAAGCCGTTGAGAAAGTTTTTTCTTCAGCTAGAAAACTGGTCACCCAAGGTTCGGACTCCAAGGTCATGCCGCTTCTCAACCTCTCCGACGCCTATGGACTTCTTCCGGCCCCACCGACCGACAAACAGAATTCTGCAGATGATCAATCCAGGAAGGGGCATTAAGAATCATGCTCAAATATGTTTTGGCGCTATTCGTTGTCGCTCTGGTAGCCCTCCAATCAGTATTTGTGATTCAGGAATGGGAACAGGGGTTAGTCCTGGAATTCGGCAAACCAGTCAGAATAATTCGTGAGCCGGGGTTGTATTTCAAGATTCCGGTGATACAAGAACTAATAGTGCTGGAGAAAAGAATTTTAGCTGCAGAAGCCAGACCGGCCGAATATATTACGCTGGACAAAAAGCGTCTTACCGTGGACACCGTGTCTAGATGGCAAATCGATCAGCCCCTGGTTTTCTTTCAAACCGTCAGGAATTATGTGGGGGCCATTGCCAGACTTAATGACATTACTTCCGCGCGCCTCAGACAGGAAATTGCCAACCACAACTTTAAGGAATTTATTAGGGAAGAACGTGAAAAGATAATGAATCAGGTGACGAAGGGAACTGAAGAACAGGCTAAACGATTTGGTATCAGGGTTATAGATGTTAGAATCAGGAGAGTTGACCTGCCAGAGGAGGTTCAAAGCAGCGTATTTGCTAGAATGAAAGCTGAACGGGAGAGAATTGCCAAGAGGTATAGAGCTGAAGGCGATGAGCAGGCCCGTGAAATACGGGCAAAAGCCGACAAAGAAAGGGAAATCATTCTCGCTGAGGCATATAAGCAAGCTCAAGCATTAAAAGGAGAAGGTGAAGCTGAGTCTGCGAAGATTTATGCCGAGGCCTATACCAAAGATGAGGATTTTTTCCGATTTTCGAGAAGTCTGGAAGCATACAAGAACATTTTTTCAAAGGACACCATCTTCTTGCTGAATCCGGATTCCCCAATGTTGCGATTCCTCGAATCTCCTTATGGAAAACCTATTAACAGCGCTGAACGGAAGATTGCTGGTCCTAAGGCGCCGTAAAACCCCTGGACTATCAATTGAATTGACAAAGGTACTGCTAACAATTAACTATCATCACGTTCGCTGTGTCCCGGGTCATGGGAAAAACTCCCCTGCTCCCGGGATTGACTTCCCACTGTCTTTAGACCACGCAAATTTGCGAAGGATTGTTAAAAAATGAAAGTTTTACTCGTGTATCCGTCTATCCCCGACACTTTTTGGAGTTTCAAACATATACTAAAGTTTATAAGGAAACGTGCGGCGCACGTCCCTTTGGGACTTCTCACCATTGGTTCGATGTTGCCTCAGGATTGGGAAACAAAGCTCGTTGACATGAATGTAGAACCCTTGATCGATGAAGACATGAAGTGGGCCGATATGGTCTTCATTGGAGCTATGGTAGTCCAAAAAGACTCAGTTAGGGAGGTTGTCCGGCGCGCAAAGGATCTCAACAAGCGCATCGTCGCAGGCGGTCCATTGTTTTCGAGCACCCCGAAAGAATTCCCGGAAATTGACACATTGGTGTTAAATGAAGCGGAAATTACTTTGCCGCTTTTTCTCGAAGATCTCGAGAAAGGGTCTTTGCAACGTATTTACACCTCTGAAGAAAAACCTGACATAACTCTTACCCCTTTGCCCAAGTGGGATCTCATTAATATGAGTTATTACGCCTGTATGTCTATTCAATATTCCAGGGGTTGTCCATTTGACTGCGAATTCTGCGACATAGTTCAGCTCAACGGCCGTAAAACCAGAGTCAAGTCCAATGACCAGATGCTTCGTGAATTTGAAATTCTCTATCAGATGGGCTGGCGAGGAAGAGTTTTCATAGTCGATGACAATTTCATAGGCAACAAGGGCAAAGTAAAATCACTGTTGGCTGAATTGCAGGTTTGGCAGGAAAAACGTGGATATCCGTTCTCTCTTTTTACTGAAGCATCCGTAAATCTGGCCGATGATCAGGAATTGATGACGCTCATGACCGCAGCGGGTTTTGATTCGGTATTTCTAGGACTTGAAACACCTGAAGAGGAGTGCCTGGCTGAATGCGGAAAACGTCAGAATCAGTCCAAGGATTTGGTAGAGGCGGTCAAGACCATTCAAAGGAATGGTATGGAGGTTATGGGAGGCTTTATTATCGGATTTGACAATGATCCGCCAAACATCTTTGAAAGCCAGATCAGATTTATTCAAAGCAGTGGTGTGGCCAAGGCCATGATAGGTCTACTCAACGCCATACCGGGCACAAGATTATACCAGAGGCTTCAGCAGGAAGGCCGACTACTGGCCGACTGCACGGGTGACAATTGTGATGGCTCGTTGAATTTTATTCCCAAGAAAATGGACGCCGAAACTATTCGGGCCGGATACCAGGCGGTTCTCAACCACATATATTCACCTGCCGAGTATTACAAGCGAGTTCTGGAGTTCCTCAAGGAATACAAACCCACTAGACGTAAAAGAATTGACAGATTGGAAATCAGAGCTTTCTTTTCTTCGATTCTGTATCTGGGAATACTGGACAAAGGGAAATATTATTATTGGAAACTGTTAGTAAATGCGCTGGTCTTTCATAGAGACGCCTTTGGTGAAGCCGTCTCCAGCGCTCTTTTCGGATACCACTTTCGTAAATTGTTGAGCAAATAGGCCAAAGTTGACTCACGTCGGGGACATCTTATTGTTGTAGAAGTCCCCGATCTGAATTGTCGCGTTCTCGTTTTTAACCAATAACTCGTGAGAATGTTTCAGAAATAGTTCACCGTCGAGGCGCATTCGCCATAGTCCATCATCTCCCAGTCTAGGTGGTTGTTCTATTGTAAATGTTCTTTCGAATCCGGGAAATCCGAAACAAATCTGTTTGCCTTTGATCACTACGGTCGCTCCGCGAACTTGATATTGGCGATTGTGAAAGTCGCCCTTTCCATCCTGACGGATGGTGATCGTAGTCCCGGATGTTCCCTGCCAATCGCCAAGAAAGATGGCTTGTTCGGAAAGGTTATTTCCGATTGAAGAAGACCAATAAGTGGTTTTGATCCATGACGACACGCTGGCGCCGAGAACAAAGACCGCTCCAAGAAAAATCAAGAAAACTATCGTCTTGTAAGTTCTCATTTTGGTATTTTGAATAAAAATGTTTTATCGGATGGATAAATACGAATTTCTCTCGAAGACCGAAAAAACCAAGTCAAAAAGAAGCCCGACGGATTCTAAAAAAAGGGTATGGCTCCAAAGAAGGAGGATACGGACTTCCGTCGGGCGATTACATGACTAGCTAATTTAGCTTAGCTTACCCAAAAAAAACTGTCAAGCGATAAATAGTAGAGTTTCGACTATATGGAAATTTCCCATGGAATTTGATAGAAATTGTAAGTCAACTTAATCTTCTAAGGCAGGCAGATCTTGAGAGACGATCCAATAATCCTAAAAACCCCAAAAGAGATTGAAATACTCCGGGAAGCGAACAGAATAGTCGCCAATATTTTGGCCAAAATAGGTGAAATTATCAGGCCGGGGATCACAACCGGTGAACTGGACAAGATAGCCTCGGCCATGATCAGAAACTCTGGCGGAAAAGCCGCTTTCAAAGGTTATCGAATGAGCAACCGGCGACCCTATCCCGCCTGTATATGCTCTTCTGTAAATGAACAGATCGTTCATGGCATCCCTGGACCTCGGATTCTCAAAGAGGGAGATGTCGTTGGCGTTGATGTTGGCGTCCAATATAAGGGTTTCGTTGGGGACGCCGCTCGTACTTATCCCGTGGGCGTCGTTTCGGAAGACGCCACAAGACTGCTCAAAGTGACGGAAGAATCCTTGTATAGAGGAATCGAACAGGCGGTTCCGGGAAACCGACTGCAACAGATATCGGCGGCAGTTCAAAAACACGTCGAAGAAAATGGGTTCTCAGTCGTTCGTGATTTTGTAGGCCACGGGGTAGGACGTAAAATGCATGAACCCCCGCAAATTCCCAATTACACTGGAGTCGGCGGGAATCCCCGTCTTGAGGTCGGAATGACTCTGGCTCTCGAACCCATGGTAAATCAGGGCTCGTGGAGAATCAAGCTTCTGGATGATGAGTGGACTGCGGTTACTGCGGACGGAAAGCTTTCCGCTCACTTTGAACACTCAATTGCAATCACAGAGGATGGACCATATATACTTTCGAATTTGTGAACTCACTGTCTGGTGAGATAACCGACAAAAATTCGCTACCCAATATCCTTGGTCGGCTATAGCGCCTTATTCATTTCTGTCGCGATACCTTCATATTGTTAGGTGTACGGGTCTCTGAAAATTGAAAGACTTCAAATCAATTTTTCTCGGTAAGACAGTGACTGTCATGGGGCTGGGGCTCTTGGGTCGTGGGCTTAATGACACTCTGTTTCTTGTTAAATGCGGAGCAAAAGTAACCGTTACAGATCTGAAGACCGAAGAACAGTTAGCTCCATCCCTCGAGAAACTTCAGGGATTGCCAGTCAGAATTAAGGTTGGAGGTCATGATCCAACCGATTTTATTGAAACTGACATGGTCCTGAGAAACGCTGATGTTCCAAATTCGTCTCCTTTTTTGAAGTTGGCTATGGATCATGGCGTGCCAGTTGAAATGGATGAGAGTCTTTTCTGTAAACTTTTTAAGGGGTTGGTTATAGGGATTACTGGTACCCGAGGAAAGACTACTACCACTGAATTGATTTACCAAATCTTGAAGCAAGTGAAACCCAGGGTCCATATCGCAGGAAATATTATGGGCTTAGCTACTCTTCCGCTTCTTGCTGATATCACACAGAGAGACATCGTAGTGCTAGAACTTTCCAGTTGGCAGTTGCAGGGATTCCATGAGGCCAACATTTCACCCCAAGCTTCCGTATTCACAAATATTTATCCGGACCACATGAATCGTTATCAAGACATGGATGCTTATATAAGGGATAAGAAAGCGATTTACATGTACCAGAAAGGATTTGATTTCTGTCTTTTCAACGGTGACCAGACAGCTACCAGAATCCTTTATGAAGAGGCTCCTGCGGAGAAGGATCTGTTTTCGTTCGTGGACGTTCCACAAGACCTTAAGCTCAAAATTCCTGGCGACCACAACATCTTGAATGTCGCTGCAGCGTGGAGACTAACATCAAGACTGGGGGTATCAGATGAAGTCATTCGTGCGACTGTGGAGAATTTTGAGGGCGTTGAACATAGGTTGGAAACTGTGGGAATCAAAAATGGCGTTCAATTCATCAATGACTCGACCAGCACAACTCCCGTCGCCGGCATAATGGCGCTGAACGCTGTACGAGCAAACCGTATTTTCCTGTTGGCGGGAGGAGCGGACAAGAAACTTGACCTCGTTCCATTCGCGGAGGCAGCTTCCAGAAGGGCTTTTAAAATAGCCCTACTGGAAGGAACCGCAACATCGGCGTTGTATTCAGATCTAGTTTCCAAAGGGGCAGAGAGCAAGATTATCGGCCTTTTCGACAATCTCAGGCAAGCAGTTATGTCGCTCTACGAACAAGCGTCTTCGGGTGACGCCATCCTTCTCTCACCAGGTTGCGCATCATTCGGAATGTTCAACAATGAATTTCACAGGGGAACACTCTTCAAAGCGATTGTCGGAGAAATTCTTTCCGAGCCCCGTTAAGGGAATCTCCAGACTTAACCCCGTTGTGGTCTTTGTTGCCGGCAGCGCGTCCATGGAACAGCGCCTCTACGAGCAGGCGCTTTATTTACTTAGTCCCGCCGCCACTTCCTTCAATCGAACATTTGGAAAAGTCTATGGGTTGTTTACAACTCTTGCAAGTGTGAGTTCGATCGAACTCGTCAGAGAAGATCTCTTTTTCGGCTCCGCAAGTTGGGCACTTGCAAATGAAAGAACTCAAACTTTTGTTGGTTTCAAATCCTGGACAGTGCATTGGTGTGCTCATGTAAAACCTCACTTGATGAAATTGGCCTGAGCATACGCTCACGTAACATTAAGATAAGTTGGACCTGGCTTTCAGGCAATATTTTTTTGGTTCTCTATCACTGATAACAGGGAATGAAAACTTGGGCAGAGGGATACGAATGTTTTTGGAAATTTGGTGAAAGTATTAAAAGTCGACTTTGTTAAAGGCTCGGAGTTTCAATTAGGAGTGACCCCAAGCCGTTATAAAGTTAACCTTCAAGTATCATTCGGAGTTCTTTGAGTTCTTTCTTAATCTCTATAAGCAGATCGCGGTAATCCACTTGAGCGTCATTGGATGCGGCGTTCTCCATTCGATTCTCAAGGGCTTTGATTTCCTCTTTTACACGAGTAGCCTTAGGCGCTTTGGCCGCCTTCTTTTCCGCTGCCGCTTGCTTCTTCATTTCCTGTAGCCTTTTTTTTGCGCCAGCGATAGTGAACTTTTCGTCATAAAGAAGATGTTTTATTTCGAGCAGTAACTCCAAATCTCTTTTGTGGTACAGTCTTTGTCTAGCCCTTGTCCGAGTAGGTTTCAGAATCTTGAATTCTGATTCCCAATACCTCAGAACATAAGGCTCAACATTCAAAATTTCGCTTACTTCACCGATTTTAAAATACTGCTTCTCTGGAATCGCGATGGTCATTGCAAACCCACCCCTCCACATGAGAATCCACCAAACGCCAAACCGGAAAGTTGACACAGCTCTTCGCCAAACATGAAAGCGAAAAGCCTTAGTCTTATCATTCTCTTACAGTGACACCTAACTCTCTAATGAGAGTCTCGGTCACCTGAGAATGAACCTCCTGGACTTCAGCGTCAGTGAGGGTTCGATCCTCAGACTGATATCGGATCCGGAACGCCATACCTTGATGTCCCTCCGGAATCGATTCTCCACGATATAAATCAAATAGGATCACTGAGGTAATGATATCATGCCCTAGACGTGAAATCAAGAGTTTAATCTTATCTTCTGAACAATTTGTTTCAACTATGATCGACAGATCTCTTTCCACATAAGGGTAGCGGGGAAGCGGCCTGAATACCCTGTCCTTGCGTGTTTGAGCCAAAAGAGGCTCTAGAAAAACGTCAAAGATTTGAACTTTCTTACTTAAACCAATTTCTCTAGTCTTCTCTGGAGATAACTCACCAAGGAAACCAATGTCTTCTCCATTAACGACTAAATTCGCACTCTTACCAGGATGTAAGAATTTCCGGCGGGACGGGACAAAATGAACATCCGTTATCGCAAGACTTTCAAGGACATTTTCCAACGCGCCTTTTATGTCAAAAAAGTCAACTTCTGGTCTAACTTCAACTTTTCCAAGTATGTCAACCTCGCCCCTGTTAAAATGCCATGCGTCTGGATATCTTGATCCACACGCGACCCCGGTTAGTTTAAGATTCTCTCTAGGCGTTTCTGATCCTGAAACAGGAACAAATGTCCTGCCAATTTCATATAACCTTATGTTTTCATTCTTGAAATTTAGATTTCTTTTTAGCGCTCCCAAGATCCCGGGCAGGAGAGACCTTCGCATTACAGCGAAATCCTCCGTCAAAGGATTCATTAACGCAAAATCTGTTTCGTCTTCATGCTTTTCGCGAAAAGGATCGGCCAGGTCGCTTGAAATAAAAGACATTGTTATGATCTCAGTAAATCCTGATGAATTCATAAGGTCCCTGAATCTGTTGACCATGTTGTATTCACGCTTCGTGTTGTCCGGCTCTGAGCCGCAAACTGGCATTGTAGCGGGAATATTTTGAAATCCATGGACTCTTGCTATCTCTTCAACATAATCTATCTCCCGTTCAAGATCCCATCGCCAACTGGGAGATACGCAGACCAAATCACCCTGGCATCTGCCCGAGACCTGTACATCGATACCAAGACTGTCCAGATAGCGTTTTCATTTGGCTGGGAGCGAGGTCCAACCCAAGAGTTGAATTAACCTTAGAAGGTCGGACCCTGGCGCTCTGCCGAACTATAGGCTCGGGGTAAACATCTATTTTCCCCTTTAAAATCTCTCCTCCGGTCCATTCCTGGATAAGACCTGTTACTCGATCGGCCGCCCATACGCATCCCTCAGGATCAACTCCTCTCTCAAACCTAAACGAAGCCTCCGTAGACATCCCAAGCGCCTTGGCGGTTTTTCGGATACCGAAGCGTTCAAAACAGGCGCTCTCTATGACTACCGTACTGGTGGTGTCCAGTATCTCGGAATTCAGACCACCCATGATGCCTGCCAGAGCAACGGACTTTTCCCCGTCCCGTATCATCAGAGAATCCAGGGGCAGCTTTCTCTCCGTTCCATCCAGCGTCTGGAACGATTCTTCGGGATCACATCTCCGGACAACAATCTTCCTGCGGGCCAGGGAAAGATGATCAAACGCATGCAGAGGCTGGCCGCATTCCATGAGTACATAGTTTGTCGCATCGACAACATTTGATATTGGCCTTACCCCTCCTCTGAATAACCGGAGCCTTACCGGAAAAGGAGATGGTCCGACTTTGACATTGTCTATCATTCTGGCGACATAACGGGGGCAAAGATCAAAATCAGGGACCTCTATAGCTAACTCGGTTTCAATACATCTATCGGACTCTTCGAATCTAACATCGAGGCTCCTGAGAGCGCCTCCGGAAAGAGCCGCTATTTCCCTGGCTACCCCTATTACAGAAAGACAGTCCCCGCGATTCGGGGTTATGGATATTTCCAAAATTATGTCCTCAATATCCGGGAAAGCCTCAACCAGAGACACCCCTACCGGAGTGTCGTCATCAAAGACAAGTATTCCTGACGCGTCTTCCCCTAGACCAAGCTCTTTTTCTGAGCAAAGCATCCCTGGGGAATCCACGCCTCTAACTGTCCTCCTGCCCACTCTTACGCCTGACGCCAGCTCTGTCCCTTCGGGGGCATACGCGGCTATTTGACCTTGTTGAATATTGGGGGCGCCACAAACTACTGTCTCTGACCTTTCGCCAATTCTAATCACTGCAAGCTTAAGTTTGTCGGAGTTCGGGTGCGGCGTGACTTTTTCAACTTTTGCGGTGAGACACGGAGCCAATCCTGACCCAAGACGGGTCAACGATTCGACTTCTATGCCTCCCATAGTGAGAAGTTCAGCCGTTTCCTCAGGCTCGATATTAATGTCGACAAACTCTTTCAGCCAATTTAAGCTGACGAGCATACCTTTTCACCTCTCATTACTGTTGTAGTTGTCTGGAAAATTTTAGATGAAAATTGGCGCAGGGGTCTAAGCGCATCGTTCTCGAACAAAGAGAGAGTCCTAACAAGCGGACGCTTTTCAAAATTGAGTCAGAAACCGAACGTCATTTTCATAGAACAGGCGGATATCGGGAATTCCATATTTCAACATGGCCACTCTCTCAACTCCCAGGCCAAAGGCAAATCCCGAATAAATCTCCGGATCATAGCCCACAAATTTATACAATGCCGGATCCACCATTCCCGACCCCAATATTTCGAGCCAACCGGTAAACGAACAGGTTCTACAACCCGTTCCACCACAAATTACGCATTGTATGTCAACTTCCGCCGACGGCTCGGTGAAGGGGAAAAAACTGGGCCTGAAGCGTAGCCCCAGTCGGTCTCCGAAATACTCTCTGGCAAAAGCCGTCAGGACACCTTTCAAATCAGAAAAGGAAACCCTCTCGTCAACCCAAAGCCCTTCGACTTGCATGAACATAGGCGAATGTGTCACATCCGCGTCACGCCTGTACACTTTGCCAGGACAAATGACCTTAACAGGAGGTTTTCTCTTTTCCATTGTTCTGATCTGAACTGGTGATGTATGAGTTCGCAAGAGTACGTTTTCAGAAAAATAAAACGTGTCCTGCATGTCTCGCGCTGGATGATTCTTTGGCATATTCAAAGCTTCAAAATTGTAGTAATCAATTTCCACTTCCGGCCCTTCAGCCAATTGAAAGCCCAACCCTGAGAACACATCCACCAGTTCCTGAGTCACTCGATTCAGAATATGAGATCGCCCCAGAGGCAATCGTCTTCCTGATAAAGTGACATCTATCGTTTCAAGCTCGAGCATGTTGCGCTCAAGCGCATCTCTCAGGTCAGATTCTCTAGCCTCAAACAGGACTTCTAGCTCGGACTTGATTTGATTGGCAAGTTGCCCTGCAACCGATCTTTCTTCGGCAGGAAGATTTTTCAACCCCCTCAAAATTGAGGTCAACTCCCCTTTTCGTCCAAGGACTTTCGTGCGGGCGTCATTGAGAACCGTTGGGTCCGTGGTATGCGCCAATAGCTCAATCGTAGAGTCTCTAAGCGAATGCAACTGATCTTTCATTGCTTGGGCGTCCTTTCTTCAAGACAAACCCTCGATAGGCTACGCAAGACTTGAATTTAAAGTTATTGCAGTTCCAATTGACAAAAAAACGGTCATTAAGACCGTAACCAATCTATAAAATTTTGCCGGGCGACGTGCAAAAAACAAAAGGCGCGTGGGCCCGGCCTATATGATCAAGACTAAGGACAAAATCAGACCTGAAGCGCCTGCTTGGCCTGGCTCACAACCCCGGAAAAGACCGCTGGGTCGGATACGGCAAGCTCTGCTAGGATTTTTCTGTCTAAGCCGAGGCCAGCCTTTTTGAGTCCTTCTATGAACCTGTTGTAAGGAAGACCGTTGAGCCTGCACCCAGCATTGATTCTAGTAATCCACAAACTTCTGAAATCTCTTCTCCTGACTCTACGATCCCTATACGCGTAACAAAGGGCTCTTTCGAGAGTCTCCTTTGCCTGTTTCAGAGTGCGGCTTCGTCCGCCTACAAAGCCCTTAGCGGCCTTTAATATTTTCTTCCGTCTCGCCCTGCTTGCAGGCGAACATCTAACTCTCGGCATAACTATCTCCTTAAATCGCCTCTCATCAAAAAAGGCTCTGTGATTCCTATCGGCAAATCAAACACCGACCATTTTCATAACAAGCCTGACAGTCCGCGTCTTCCATCCCAGGTTAACCGTAAGGTAGCAATTTCCTGATTTGTCCGACATCTTCAGGGCTAATATAGCCTCCTTGTCTCAATCCTCTCTTCTGCTTGGTCGATTTTGAAGTCAAGATATGGCTGCGATAAGCTTTTTTTCTTTTTATTCCACCACTTTTTAAAACCGTGAACCTCTTTGCGGCCCCACGGTTAGATTTCATTTTTGGCATGTTCAGTTCTCCTAGAAGTTTGTAGCTTACAACTGTTTATTTAATCAAGTGATCTAATAAAACGCGCTTTCCGAACGGTGCAATTCTTTCAGACTGCACCAGAAAATCAGCGCGGTATCAAATCATTTTTGATGTTTACACAAAATACGGACAATGGGGTCATTGTTCGTATTGCCTTCAAAAAAGCTCCCGTCGTGCTCTAGCTTTAAATCGAAAGCATATTAAACTAATACAAGGCGTACGCAAATCGATTACGCCCTCAAACTTCTCTTTATACTCCATTGGGTACAAAGAAACAATTTTTTTTACAGCAACTAAAATCATTATTTGACATGAGCGTTTGCCGGTGATAACAATGCCGTCCGAATCTGTTTGGCGTTTATTTTTGAGAGACCCTCCATCAAGCATTCTTATGATTGATAGGCAGTTAGTGACGGACATCAATTTCTCAAATTGGTAGCGCTTTGTCACAATCCGGGATACAATACCGAGATATATTGCTAAAGTAATGAACCTTTTGTAGCAACCTGTTGTCTTGCATTTATGAACCCTATTCCACTCTCAAGAAGACGTTGGCTTTTTCTGGGATGAACTTGGTTGAGGCTACTTAGATCCAACAATCCATAAACACAGATTCTAAGTTGTATTGAAAAATTACGACTTCTTACTAAAACGACTTTCCAGCCGCCGTGATGGTCACGTATGTTGTTGGAAGGTCATAAACTAAATTTGTTTCCATAGGAGGAACCATTTTGGAAAGATGTAAGACTTGCGGTAGAGAATATTCAGCAAACCAAACCATGACCTATTCAGTATACGGTTATTGTTCCTGGGAATGTTTGATGAACAAAAGGGGCCGGACTGGCCCGTCTCCTAGAAGTAACAAGAAAACCAACGCAAACAGAAATTCTGGGCAGAACAGAACAAAGTGGGTATAGTTTAACTTGCGGCGCGTTACAATTTATTGACTTCAAGGCTTCTTCTACAAATCTGATTTCCTTGCGTCACTAGTTTAGTCCTCGGAAAAATTTTGTTATAGCCTTCAATAAATATTTAATGACCATGTAAGGGCTTCAATCCCTTTCAATTGTGGTCAACATCATCAATATGATAAAAGTTTCGTGAGTTTGCGCACGCATCGTAACTCGAAACATCCACACGTCGGTTCGAGTCGCAACCCGGACACGTTTGTACGGGTCTAACGAAGGGGCGTAACTGGCTTTTCACATGACAGGTGTCAGTGGAAATACCACTAATGTCGTGACTGTACGCGCGCCGACTTCCGGCGTATGATTGCCAACGGAGATAGGAGTATGAACAGATACGACCATCGCAAGACCGTCAAAGCGCTGGATGACGCTTATCGGAACCTTGCGCTGCTTACTCTGGAGCAAACCACAGGAACCTCTGTTACGAGAGGTTTTTCAGATATACTACCCTCGGATTCTTTACTCCTGAGCCAGTCTACGATTGACCAATTGAGTAACATGGTCACCTCACAGACCTCAGTTGCTGAAAGAGATCTACAGGAGCGTATTCTATACGCTTGTAAGGATCTTATTATCGAATCAAGAAATTCCTCCCTTTCCGATATGTTCAAATTCTACATGGATAAGGGGAGGATGGTTGTTCAAGGCGCCAAGATACCTGCCATGGAGATCGTTCCATGGCTCCAGACTCAGGATGAGTTTGAACTCCGCGAAGAAATGCGAAAAGAAATTGGTATCTTCTGCAGGGTTATTTTGAACCCCATTCTGCTTAGTATTCTGGATGTAACAACTCGAACAGTTAAGGAAACTTTTGGATTTCACAGTTTCGCCGATTATGTTGAAAAAAAGAGGGATTCTTCCTTTAAAGCGTGGGCCGATATATTCATCAATTTTTTGTGTGAAACAGACGATTTGTATTTTACGAAGGCAAGATCGTGGGCGGAACAACGATTGGGCCGGACAATCGAAGAACTCAACAGGTGTCACGCTCTTCGCTTGATGAAAATAGACGATTTCGACAGTTGTTTTCCGACATCGTCTCTTATTGAAACTGTCCAGGGCGCTTTTCTTGGATTAGGCCTGGATTTGACGAAACGAAAAGACATAATAATAGATATTGAAGACCGCCATGAAAAAAGTTTCGACGCGCTCTGTATACCTGTAGATCTGCCAGGAAAGATATTTGTCGTTATGCGTCCCATCGGAGGTTTGATAGATCTTGAAACCTTGCTACACGAGATGGGACACGCGTTTTTTCTGAGCGGATTCTCGGCGGAACTCCCGATTGAATACAAGAGATTTTATCGATCCGCTGCCCTCGATGAGGCCTTCGCGTTTCTGTTCGCTCAGTTGCTGGAGAACCCCGTCTGGCTAAGCGATGTGGCCAGAGTCCCCGTAGGTAAGGCTGATACATTGGCCGATTTGTCCAGAACTAAAAGATTGCTTTTGATTCGTCGTCATATCGGAAAATTTCTTGCTGAAAAGGATCTGTTCGAGGTTGGTCCGTTTAAAGATTCCGCCCATTATTGTAAATGGCTGAACAGGTCTACAGGATTCAATTACGAACCCGACGGATACCTTATTGACATGGATCGGGACTTCTATTCTGCGGAATATGTTTGGGCCTGGGCTGGTGCGGAAATCATGAGGAATTTCCTGGAAGACACATTTGGCGCAAACTGGTTCCAGAAACGTGAAGCTGGCGATTTTCTTGGTAAAATATGCGTAGAAGGACGAACAAACTCTCTTGATCAGGCCCTGTTGAAGTTTTGCGGAACAAAAGCCGTGTTGCCTCGATTTTCTTGAACCAGCCTGTTTCGTGGTTCAAGCGGCCGAACGAATCACAGAGAAGCACGCAAAGTCTGAATGATACTAAGACGATCGGTTTGTGACGGAGGACGCATGTGGATCAGATTGGAATAGTTTCTACCCAGTACATCCAGCTGGATGGTTTGAAGCTTGAGTCCGGTGTTTCCCTGGGCTCCATCACAGTGGCCTATGAAACCTACGGCCAGTTGAACGCTCAAGCTGATAACGCGGTGCTAGTTGTTCATGCCCTCTCCGGAGACGCCCATGCCGCAGGGGTGGACGAGGACGGCCGCGTGGGCTGGTGGGACGGTATGATTGGCCCAGGAAGGGGTATTGATACCAACAAATATTTTGTCATTTGCTCCAACTGTTTAGGGGGTTGCAAGGGAACCACCGGTCCAACAAGCGTCAATCCTGTCACGGGTGGACCATACCGCCGTTCATTCCCCCTTATCACTATTGGTGACATGGTCAATGTGCAGGTAATGCTTGTGGAAAGGCTCGGTATCCGTAAATTGCACACCGTTATCGGCGGTTCGATGGGTGGAATGCAGGCATTGGATTGGGCTTGCCGCTATGGGGACAGACTCCGCTCCGCCGTTGTAATCGCGGCTACAGCCAGGCTTTCTCCCCAGGGCATTGCCTTTAACTGGGTCGGAAGAAACGCAATATACTCGGACCCCGTCTCCACGGAGAGACGTAGCAATCAGTCAGCGGAAGTTGAAAAATCGGGAAGAGGCCTTGCGGTGGCAAGAATGATCGGCCACATAACATATTTGTCGGAAGAAACCATGCAGGTCAAGTTTGGGCGTAAAATGGCCCTTCGCGACATGGATGGAACCACGTACAGCCTCGGAGAAAGCGAAGGTCTCGATGGGGAATTCGAGATCGAGTCCTACCTTAAGCATAAGGGCAGCGCCTTCATGGAAAGGTTTGACGAAGACTCTTATATAATTATTACCAAAGCAATTGATTATTTTGATCTCGTTCGCGAATATGGAGACTTGGTAAACGCTTTTAGGAACATAACTGCGAAGATGCTCGTGGTATCGTTTACATCTGATTGGCTTTATCCGACATCGATGTCTCTAGCTATCGTCAGGGCTCTACAGGCGGCCAAGAAACACGTTTCATTCGTAGAGGTCGATTTACCATACGGCCACGATTCGTTCCTTGTTCCTCAAGGTATGCCTAACTTAACAAGAATAATAAGAGGTTTTTTAAAGGGTGTTTGAACAGGCTGCCGAAATCCGTACCCCATTTCACGAATTTGAGGTCGGGTTTAATATCATCATAGACTTGATAACGCCAGGGACCAGAGTTCTGGATCTGGGCTGTGGTTCAGGGACCCTGTTGGCGAGGCTACGCGACGAAAAGGACGTAGAAGGATGCGGTGTTGAACTGGATCAGGAGAAGGTAATTAGATGTACAGAAAGAGGCATAAGAGTGATGACTCTTGACCTCGACCACGGCCTCGAGGGATTTCCGGACTTGAGTTATGAGTATGTGGTTCTAAGCCGAACCCTCCAACAGCTAATCAATCCGGAACGGCTGGTTCGGGAAATGTTGAGAGTGGGATCGAAATCCATAATAGCCCTGCCCAATTTTGGACACTGGAAAATCACTCTTGAATACCTTCTAAAGGGTAAGACGCCGGTAGTAAGAACCTTTCCACATCCCTGGTACAACACTCCGGATATTCATAGAATTACCATCAGTGATTTCCGTCAATTTATCCAGGACATCGGGGGGAAGATTGAGAAAGAATTTTTCATAAGCAAAGATACTCCAAAAACGGATATTTTCTGGCCCAATTTTCGAAGTGAATGGGGCTGCTTTCAAATTTCCGCTCATTAGTATCAATCGGTTAAGACCCGACAAATTCACGCCACGTCCCGATAATCGCTTCATGGGCCTTGTCCCGTCAAAAAATCCTGCGATTAATCTTGACCACAGGACTCTATTTGTCTTAATCTAACTATTTTGCGTGATCATCCTGGTCATTAGACCCTTAATCCACTGGACCCGATTATGATTAACCTAATTAAAGGCTTCCACGACATCTTGCCCGATCAAACCCCCAAGTGGGCTTTCATTGTGGATACAGCTCGTTCAGTTCTGCAGAGGTTCGGATTTCGTGAAATCGTTACCCCGATCATGGAAAAATCCGAACTGTTTCAGAGGGGTATAGGTCAAGCCACAGATATTGTGGAAAAAGAGATGTATACGTTTACTGATATCAGCGGCGATTCACTCAGCCTACGACCGGAAGCTACTGCCGGGATCTTGCGCTCGGTTGTAGAACATTCTCTCTTGAAACATGAGCCTGTGCTCAAGGTCTTCTCTATTGGACCCATGTTCCGTCGAGAAAGACCTTCAAAGGGCCGATTTCGTCAGTTTTTTCAAATCAACGCCGAAGTCCTCGGAGACGACTCACATCTAACTGACGCTGAAACTGTTTTCGCTGCTTCTTCAATTTTTCAGGAACTTGGGGCTGAAAACTTTTCTGTAGAAATCAATTCGGTTGGCTGCAAAAAATGTAGGGCTCAATATCGGTCGGAACTCAAAAAATATCTCAAGCCTTCATTGAATAAACTCTGTCCTGACTGTCAGAGACGGTTTGACACTAACCCCCTCAGAATTTTGGATTGCAAGGAACCTGAATGCGCGATCATAAGTCGTGACGCTCCATTGATAAGTGACTGGCTTGACATGGAGTGTCAGGATCATTTTCAAAGGACGCTCGGGGCCTTGAACAGGATCGGCGTGAAATACCGCCAGGAGCCTCGTCTGGTAAGAGGTCTTGACTACTACTCCAGAACAGCCTTTGAATTTGTGCACTCACAACTGGGACGTACTAAAGCTATTGGAGGCGGAGGCCGCTACGACTTACTTATCGGGGAACTTGGGGGCCCGGATGTTTCAGGCATTGGCTTTGGCATTGGTATCGAGCGCTTGGCCATGAACTTGCCAGATGAAAATCCGGCATTCCGGAGAAAAATTGACATTTTCGTCGCTACCATAGGTTCAGGCGCACGAGACATTTCTTTTGATCTCGTCAATCAGTTGAGGACTAGGGGTTTTTCAGTTGAAACCCGGTATTCAGATATGAGTCTGAAGGCCCAGATGAAGACTGCGGACAGAATTGGCGCTCGATGGGTGATCATGATGGGTGACAATGAACTGGCCCAGGGAATGGTCACGGTTCGAAACATGAAAACCAAGGAACAGCGCCTGATTGAGCTGACAGGCGTCGAACAAGCGGTTCAAGGAGAAATAGCCTGATGTTACAAGCTTTGGACGGGTGGAAACGATCCCATCTTTCTCAAGAATTGTCTGATACGGATGTAGGCAAACGTGTCATTCTGATGGGATGGATTATGAGACGACGCGATCACGGCGGCGTAATATTTATTGACTTGAGAGATCGGAATGGCCTGGTCCAACTTGTCTTCAACCCTGAATTTTGTCCGGAATCCCACGGACGCGCCCACAATCTCAGACCTGAATGGGTCATTGCCGTAAGTGGCGAAGTTCGTCTTCGCCCGGACGAATCACTAAACCTCGATCTCGCAACAGGTAAAATCGAAGTTTTTGTGGATGAACTCAGGACTCTGAACTCCTCTGATCCCCCACCCTTCCCTTTAGACGAGGAAACAAACCCAACGGACGCCATCAGATACAAATATCGATATCTCGATTTGAGAAAACAGTCAGGAGCGAGAGCAAATCTCATGTTCCGCCATCGTCTCAATTTTCAAATCAGGAATTTTTTGAACTCCGAAGATTTTGTCGAAATTGAAACACCCTTCCTGACCACTAGTACTCCAGAAGGAGCAAGAGATTATCTGGTTCCCAGTAGGTTGAGCGCCGGAAGTTTTTACGCCCTGCCCCAATCGCCCCAGCTATTTAAGCAGCTATTGATGGTGGCCGGATTCGAGCGCTATTACCAAATAGTGCGCTGCTTCAGAGACGAAGATCTGAGGGCCGACAGGCAACCGGAGTTCACCCAGTTGGATATCGAAACTTCCTTTATAGAGGAACAGGCCCTGTTCTCAATTATGGAAAGAATGATAAAGGGAGTGTTCCGGGATCTTCTTGGCGCTGAACTGCCCACCCCGTTTCCCAAGGTTACGTACAAGGAAGCCATGCTACGATATGGCCTAGATAAACCTGACGTGAGATTTGGGCTCGAATTGAAGGAAGTAACGTCCGTTCTTCAGGAAACTCAATTTGGGGTTTTCCGAAACGCCCTTGATAACGGGGGTATAGTTAAGGCGCTCAATGTGGAAGACGGCTCCAAACTTTCCAGGAAAGAGCTTGATGATTTGAGGGATTTCGCAACTATCTACGGAGGCAAGGGAGTGGCGTACGCCAGGATCAAAGAATCCGGAGAATGGCAATCTCCTATAGCCAAATTCCTGTCTGACAAGGAAAAATTAGACATTAACAGCTTGGTTGGGGCAAAGACTGGCTCAGTAATTCTCTTTGCCGCGGATTCAACGAAAATAGTCAACGATGTGCTTGGTAATTTGCGCAATCAGCTTGGCGCAAAATTGGGGCTTATTCCGGCTGGAGAATTCAAATTCGTTTGGATAACGGAATTCCCCATGTTTGAATACGATGAAGATGAGAAGCGTTTCAAAGCAATGCACCACCCTTTCACCTCTCCTATGCAAGAGGACCTGGCCTTTCTCGAAACGGATCCGGGTTCAGTAAGATCCCGAGCCTATGATCTAGTGCTTAACGGATCCGAAATAGGTGGAGGCAGTATGAGGATTTTTAGAAGCGACATTCAACAGCGAGTTTTTAAGGCTCTAGGGATTGATTCTGAACAGGCAGAGCAAAAATTCGGATTCCTGTTGGAGGCTTTAAGATACGGCGCTCCGCCCCACGGAGGGATCGCTTTTGGAATGGACCGGCTGACCGCTATTCTTACCGGATCGGAATCAATTCGTGACGTAATAGCGTTTCCCAAGACGCAGAGAGCCACCTGTCCACTTACGGGCGCTCCAACTCCGGTAAGCCCCGACCAGCTAAAAGAACTAGGGTTAAGTGTTGTCAAGACAAAGAATTAGAAACATCTTAATATTTGAATACCAGAAACTGTATACAGGTTGAAGGAGCTTTACCATGGCCACATGGGACCCTAAAAGAGGCGTGCTATATCACGAATTCAACAAGTTCAGCAAAGAGAGGTTCCTTCGCGAAGTTGAGAAACCTAACTTATTGAGGAATATATTCCCATACTCTGAAGTGCCAAAAATCGATTTCGATTTTGCCATGATTCCGATAAATCCCGCGAAGAACTTCCTCATGACGGATACCACCTTCAGGGACGGTCAGCAGGCCAGGCCTCCTTTCACTGTTGAACAGATATCGAGGCTTTTCGACTTTCTTCATAGACTCTCAGGCCCCCGGGGAATAATCAGACAGTCCGAATTCTTTCTCTATACGAAAAAGGATAGGGAAGCCGTAGAGGTCTGTCGTAAAAAGGGCTATCAGTATCCCCAAATAACGGGCTGGATCAGGGCTCAGAAAAAAGACCTCAGCCACGTTAGAGCTATGGGGCTTACAGAAACCGGCATTCTGACGTCGGTTTCCGACTACCACATCTTCCTCAAGATGGGGCTGGATCGACGGAAAGCCATGGAAAAATACCTGGATATGGTGCGGACTACAATCGAAAAAGGAATTGCCCCACGATGCCATTTCGAGGACATAACCAGGGCCGATATCTACGGATTCTGCGTCCCCTTGGCGCAAAAGATCATGGAAATCAGGGAAGAGTCCGGAGTCGAGATCAAGATTCGCTTGTGCGACACGATGGGTTTTGGGGTCACATTCCCGGGATCAGCTCTTCCCCGCAGTGTTCCTAAACTTATTCGATCCATGATAGACGATGCGAATGTTCCCGAAGATCTGCTCGAATGGCACGGTCACAATGATTTTCACAAGGGTCTGACAAACGCTGTGTCCGCTTGGCTGTACGGATGTTCGGTCGTCAATGGAACTCTTCTTGGAATAGGGGAACGGACAGGGAACACACCGCTTGAAGCTTTAGTCATTGAGTATATGTCCCTTAGGGGCCACCCGGACGGCATGGATCCACGGGTAATATCTGAAGTGGCCGAATATTTTGAAATGGAACTAGGCCATAAAGTCCCGGATAATTACCCGCTAGTCGGGAAATCGTTTAATACAACCAGCGCGGGAGTTCACGCTGACGGGGTGCTTAAGAACGAAGAGATCTACAACATATTCGACACCGCAACCATTCTTGGAAAGCCACCGCTTGTCAACATTACTGACAAATCTGGCCTGGCTGGCATCGCTCATTGGATCAACACCAAACTGGCGGTACCTAAGGAAGAATGGGTTGACAAGAACCACCCTGCAATTTCCCGGATTTACGACATAGTGATGGAGCAGTATGAAAATGGCAGGGTGACAGCAATGTCGGATAAGGAGATGCTGGCCTTTGTCAAACGACATCTCCCGGAATTGTTTATCTCGGATTGGGATCGAATGAAGCTTATAGCAAGGGAGATGGCGTCCAAGATCGTCGAGAGATTCATATCCTCCGCCCCAATGACAACCATGGATGTAAAAACCATGGAAAAGGCCATGCACGACTTTCTCAGGAAATACCCTTTCATACAATATTGTTACGTCGTGAACATGGAAGGGCAGAAAATTACGGCCAACATCACCGACATAGCGGACAAATCCAAGTTTGTCGAGTTTAAGGATAATGAAGACTTCTCTGACAGATCATGGTTTATAATGCCGGTCAAAGACGGGAAGACCCATGTCCTAGGCCCTTTCACGTCCAGGATAACCGGGGCTCTTTGCATTACGGTGTCAGGCCCAATTAGAGACAAAAACCACAAGATGGTCGGCGTATACGGATCTGATATAAGATTGGAAGAGCTGCTAAAGATCGAAAAAGAACTCATGGAAGAGCACGGCCTTGAGTTTACAGAAAACGATATCAGAAAATTAACAAAAAAATACCGAGATTAGATTCCCACCTCAGAGCCGTAATAGAAGCGGCTCTGCATTCCTACCAACCGATCCAAAATCTCTCACAGGTCCGCTGATCGCTGAGAGATTTTGCCTTTCCATTTTTATTATCCCATAACCATTCCAGCAAGCCACGCTTACATTAACTATTGTTAATAACATATTGAGATAAATGTCATTTTATGTTTATTTGTTGACTTTATCGTATTAGTAAAATATAAGACCTCATTAATTCAATGAGATATTTCTATTACATTATATATTATATAATATAATTGATCTATTTAGCCATTTTATAAAACATAAAATGTCAAAACATACACGACAAATACCAGATACGATGAGTCCCATTTTGTTGAGACTCCTGATCCGTTCCTCGTCGATCAGGACAATAGTCGCGCTGGTCTTGTTCATGCTGACATTCTGTTTTGTAGGGCCAGTTGTCGCCCAGCTCAACAATCCGACCCGGGACTTGAAACCCCTGCTCAGGGAAACGTGGCGAGACCTGACCTCTCTGCTCAAACCGTCTCAACCTCTCTTGGAGCCTAAGAGCTTTCTCGATGAGTCTCCAGAGATCAAAACAGCGCAGTTCACCTATGGGATGCTGGATGGGATACTCCCTTCTATTCCCAATTTGCAGGCTGGATATCTCTACAGCTTCGGCAAAGATTATAGCCTCGGCCGTTTTATAGGAGATATTTTTGTTCCACTTCACCTCAAATGGTCTGACACCTTTTTTGGTCAGGGCCACGTCGAGTTTCAGGACTTTTGGCAGGTTCCCGGTTCTTTTCCTCAACACAGAGTTGATCTATCCTTTGGGGGAGGATACCGGAAATTGCTGAATCCGAACATAATGGTCGGATTTAACGGCTTTTATGACTCGACACGCATATTGGGCCAATGGTGGTCAGCGGGTGGAGTGGGAGCCGAAATGGCGGCTTTATTGCCGAACAAGGACATTGTTGACCTGAACTTCAATTACTATGGTAACCTCTTCAGGGGACCACATTATCTTGATGGGGAATTGATTAGCGGACCACCTAACATGGATTTTGAGGCTGGGTACACAACATCTCTGTTCGACAAGTCCCACGATTTGCGCTTCAAGCTCAACGTTTACAATTATGACGTTCGTTACAGTGTCTATGGAATCCGGGGCGGCGTTGATTTTAAACCCTGGAACGGGGCATTGATCCTTAGATATGAAGTCGGGCGGGACCAGATCTATGGATCCTATGAAACAGTGGGTGGCTTTGTAAATATTCCTTTGAATCTGGATGGATTTCTGACAGGAAAGCTTCCGTTTGTCCAGGCGGGCGGTCCTGTTGACGACCGGCGCCTTGGTAACGGATTCCATGCTTTTCCGACTCCCGATGGAATATACCCTACCCCTCTCAATACGGAGCCCAACCCACTGAGAAAACTTATGGACGAACCGGTCCACAGACAATTCGCTTCCCACGCCGTCTCAACAGAGTCTGTTGAGGGATCTGAGGCCGCTCCGACCACTTTCGTGGCTCTCGGGGACGCGGAGGTTGTCTTTACCCTGTATCCAAAATATTCAGCCGCCATGCTTAACAATATCAAGCCATCCACGATAAAGGTTTCAGCGGCCGTGACCTCTCGCGGGAAGGTGGACATAACGGCCATGAGGCTGTACATAAAGGATACGGGAATAGTTTGGTCACTGCCCATGCCGGACTGGACCATAGCAATGGGGAACAGTTACTCTTACAATTTAAGTCTGTCCGAAATAGACAACCTTTGGACTGCGCTGTCTCAGAGCCCTGACCGGACAATATCCGAGGTGAGATTCAATCAATTAAACGGATCAAATCTTCAAAACCTGAACATCTCACTTACAATCACTCAGAGCGTCGTCTCAAAAAAATCTACAGAAACCCAATAGTGGCGAAGATGAACATTTCTGATCCGTTGGGCAAAGCGTTGTTTAATCTTGAAAAACCGGCGCATAGGGGCATGAAGTAAAATAGAATATAGCCGTTGCAACTATCCCAACGACATTAGTCCTCACCTTTTTTATGAACCCACCTTCCCTCATTCGAATATCCTATAGAAACTTCTTTCAAGATCGCCTTCTTTTCTTTGAACTTGTCTTTCATCCCCATGAGCCAGGAACGATGCGCCAATCTGGCTTCCAAGTCTCCAAGGATATTGCGGCTTATCTCCTTAACAATCAGTTCGCTGTTCCCCAATTTCCTGGGCGATCCTATCAGGCCAACAACCTTCACCATTGAGACCATCCTCTCGTCAAAGACCCAAAGCTTATTCCCACCACGGTGTAATTATTCTTCACTAAAGAATAAATACAACTAATTTCAAAAACCGTTTCCAAATATTTGGCGTGTGATCTCTGTGAGGGACGGCGTGTCAAAGACTTGTGCCGCCGCCCCAGAACTTAGGAGACTATGGATTATACAAGTTTCGGTATTGCTGTTTCACGATATTTTTGGCCTCTGGACCAACATCAGAATCAGTCGACCAATTACCAACCTATAAAATTGTCATTGACTTCTGGCGCCTAACACATTGAGAATAGAATGGGTTGGTAGTTAGAGTCTCAAGCTAGATCCAGTATTCCCGGCTCCCACAATTAGATGATCATCCTCACAAAGAAGTTGTCTTAAAAACCGGGATATATTCCAGCGCCTGTTGATTTTTGTCCTAACTTGAATACTAATGGATTTGTTTACGAATCTAGGCTTTCAAACCAAAATTATAACTTAACGAGGTTTGCGATGGTTCTCCCGATAAAGACGACTCATCTCAAGCGATACAGGGACATTGCCTTGTTACTTGTGAGATACGGCTTCTACGACATCGCAAGAAAAACCGGTCTCGACAAGATGCTGGAAAAAAACCAACGCGAGGCATCTAGAGTGACATTGGAAGGGGAAGAACTCGCCAGAGACCTTGAGACCTTGGGGCCAACTTTCGTAAAGCTGGGACAATTCCTTTCTACCAGACCCGATATACTTCCTCGGGAATACGTTGACGCTCTAGGGCGTCTTCAAAGCGAGGTCAAAGGTTTTCCCTTCGAGCAGGCTCAGGAGACTATAAAGGCCGAGTTGGGAATAGAAGTTTCAGCGGCGTTCAAGGAATTTGACCCCGAACCCATTGCAGCCGCTTCCATCGGTCAGGTTCATCGTGCCCTGACCCAGGATGGCAGAACCGTGGTCGTCAAGGTGCAAAGGCCAAACATCCGGGAAACCGTTATGACTGATCTGGAAGTAATTGGGGCTATCGCCGGGTTTGTCCAAAAAAATACCGAGATCGGTGAGTTGTATGGTGTCGATGACATGTTTCAGGAATTCAATAGCAGTATGTTACGTGAACTCGACTACCTGCAGGAAATGCGAAATTTGATCACCCTTAGGAAGAACCTTCAGGAATTTAACAACATCGTGGTTCCTATTCCAATTGAAACGCTTACTACTCAACGAATTCTCACAATGGGTTTCATAGAGGGTACAAAAATAACGCTCTTGTCCGATTCCGTCAAACCCGACATTGACAGAACTCTGCTACTGGAAGACACCTTTCGGGCATATTTGAAACAAATCCTGGTTGACGGCTTTTTTCACGCGGATCCCCATCCTGGAAATCTTGTGCTTACGAAGGATGGCCGAATCGGGATACTGGATCTGGGAATGGTAGCTCGGATTACGCCCGGGATGAGGGAAAAGCTGATACGATTTCTGGTTGCCATGAGCAACGGTGAACCTGAAGATGCGGCTCACATCGCCGCTTCAATCGGCGAGAAGATGGACAACTTCGACGCATCCAAGTACTATCGTCGTACGGTTGAACTCATTTTCCGTTACGGAAATACAACTCTGGGACAAATTCAGATGGGGAAGTTGATTCTTGAGTTCACGAGTGTGGCCAGGGAATGCGGAATAAGGGTCCCAAAGGATCTGGCTATGCTCGGCAAGACAATTCTGCAACTGGACCAGGTCGCGGCAGCCCTGGACCCTAACTTCGACCCCAATGCCAGCTTACGTAAATATGCTGGACAGATTATGCTTCAGTATCTAACCGGCCGTGTCACTGTTGGCAATGTTATTTCGGGAATTTGGGAATTTAAGGATTCGATTAGCAACCTGCCCAGGTCTTTAAGCTCCGTGCTGGAGCAAATGGCCATTAACAGGTTCCAGGTAAAAGTGGACCTGCTTGATGAAAACAGATTTGTAGGAGGTATGCAAAAAATTGCCAACAGAATCACTTTAGGATTGTTGTTGGCGTCCCTGATCATCGGAGCTGGGTTAATGGCTCGGATACCTACCACTTTTCAGATTCTGGGCTATCCTGCCATAGCAATTATATTTTTTCTTATAGCTTCGGCGGGAGCCGTCATCCTGATACTACACATTTTACTTTACGACGAAAAACCCAGAAAACCGAAAAAAAAATGACCGGTTTGACAATATAGCCGATAAGCGTTTATTGATAAGAAACACTGCGCCATGGGGGTTGTCCATAAGGCGGAATCATTTGCTATGCTGATATCGCTAAATGCGCTATTGCAAAACCCGCAATTACCTGGCTTCTACTGTACCAAGACTAGTGGTCCCTCAACTTCATTCTCTGATGGAGGTCTCTTGAACCAGAGCCGCAACGATAAAGCTTTCCATGTCCGAGAGTTGGGGCGCCGGAGAGTGTGGCTCGCATGGTTGATCCTAGCGGCTTCCATGACCTTCACCACATTAGCTGCCTTTTATGTGAAATCCGACGCAGATGTTCTAGCCAAGCAGGAATTTGTCTTCGCGTGCAACGAAATCAGAGGTAAGATTGCTGACCGGCTTGAAGCTCACGAACAAATCCTTCTCTGTGGGGCTGCTTTTTTCGACGCTTCAGATAAGGTTACTCGTGATGAATGGCGGACACTCACTCAACGCCTCAACCTGGAATCCAATTTTCCCGGCATCCAGGGCATCGGCTTTGCTCTCCGGATTCCGCCTGGTCGATTGGCGCAACACATCCTGGAGATACGAAGCGAAGGCTTCCCGAATTACAAATTGTGGCCGGAAGGCGATAGAGACATCTACTCCTCAATCATCTATCTCGAGCCTTTTGTAGGCCGGAACCTACGCGCATTTGGCTATGACATGTTTTCCGAACCCGTGCGCCGGGCGGCTATGGAGCGGGCGCGGGACAAGAATACCGCAGCGCTATCCGGAAAAGTCTACCTGGTGCAGGAAACAGAGTCTGACGTTCAAGCGGGTACCCTGATGTACGTTCCCGTTTACAGCAAAGGGATGCCCATAAGGACGGTTGAACAGCGACGCAAAGCTCTTGTTGGATGGGTTTACAGCCCCTACCGGATGACGAATCTAATGAGCGGCATTCTTGGTGGTTGGGATTCGCAGGAAAGCTTGCGGATTAGATTACAGGTCTACGACGGCACGTTGTTATCAAATGATTCGATCCTATACGACAGTCAGGCCGTCGAAGGCCAGGACATTGATCCATCACCGAAGTTCACGGAAGAATTACAGGTCGATTTCAACGGTCGCCCCTGGACTCTCAGATTCACGCAACCGGGCGTCCAGGCGTCTGTAGCGGGTTACGCAAAAGCTTGGCTCACTTTTGCCAGTGGAACAATAATCAGTCTCCTACTGTTCGGGCTTACTCTCACCCTGCTCAACAACCGTTTAAACGCCTTGCAAATGGCCGATCGACTGACTGAGGAACTGCGGGCTAGCAATAAGCTATTGAATACGCTCACCATCGCTCAAAATAGGTATTTTTTGGACCCCAACCCCCGTGAACTTTTCGAGGGGGTTTTAAACGCCCTTTTGGAACTTACTCAAGGTGAGTATGGCTTCATCGCTGAGATCATGAGAGACCAGGATAATCAACCTTATATTAAGACCTTCGCTATTACAAATATTGCGTGGAATAACGCTACACGCGCTTTTTACGAAAAATATTCAAACGAGGGCCTTGAATTTCACAACTTGAATACTCTCTTTGGCAGCGCAATCACCACAGAGAAGCCGGTAATTTCGAACGATCCCAAGAACGATCCACGCAGCGGCGGCCTTCCTGAAGGGCACCCTGATTTGCGTTCCTTCCTGGGTCTACCATTCCATGCGGCTGATGTATTTGTCGGAATGATAGGGATCGCGAACAGGCCAGGCGGTTTTGACCAGGGTGTAGTGGATTTCCTGGAACCTTTCTTGGCAACATGCGCCGGTATTGTTCAAGCATACAAGAATGAGAGACTTCGAAAAACCGCTGAAGAACAACTAGTTCGAAGTGAGCAGAGAATCAGAGCAATTGTTGAGAACGTTATTGACGCTATCATAACTATCAATAGTCGGGGAATAGTCCAGACTTTCAACCCCGCTGCAGAGAGGATTTTTGGATATACGGCCAGTGAAGTGATTGGAAAAAACATCAATACCATAATACCGGAGCCACATAGAGGCCTCCATGATGGATACGTTCAAAAATACCTGGAAACTGGAGAAAACGAGATAATTGGAAAGACCAGAGAAATTGAAGGAGAGAGAAAAGACAAAACCATCTTTCCATTGGAGATTTCTGTCAGCGAAATGAGAATAGGTAACGAAATTGGCTTCATAGGTATTGTCAGGGATATCTCTGAAAGAAAACTCATAGAGTCGGAATTGGTCACTGCTCGCGAAGAATCAGAAAAAGCAAATCGCGCCAAGAGTGATTTCCTGGCGGTAATGAGTCATGAAATCAGGACACCGATGAATGGCATACTAGGTATGACTCACGTTGTTCTCGATAGCGAACTTACTCAGGAACAGCGCGAGAATTTAAACCTGGTTAATTATTCGGCAAAATCATTGCTCTCCCTGATCAATGATATTCTCGATTTTTCAAAAATAGAGGCTGGAAAGCTGGACCTTGATTACAGCGATTTCCGAATCGGCGATCGTCTTGACGAAATCATGCAATCTTTAGCTATCAAAGCTCACGACAAAAATTTGAATCTTGTCTGTAACGTTGATGACAAAGTGCCGGAAGTAGTGACGGGCGACTTGGGACGTATCCGGCAGATCATAGTCAATTTGGTGGGAAACGCCATCAAATTTACGGAAGCAGGTGTAATCTCATTGAATGTCTGTGTCGTATCCCAAACATCAGACGAGGTAGAGCTTAAATTTGAAGTTTGCGATACTGGAGTTGGCATACCGCGAGAAAACCAGGAAATGATATTTAACCCGTTCACCCAGGCGGATTCTTCCACAACACGTAAATATGGAGGTACGGGCCTGGGGCTAGCGATTACCAGCCAACTTGTCGAAATGATGAGAGGCAAAATCTGGGTCGAGAGTGAGCCTGGAAAAGGCAGCGTCTTTCACTTCACGTGCAGACTTGGAGTTAGACATGGTCTTTCAGATGAGGACCGGGCCAAAGATCTAGCCGTTGTCCGGGACAAAATAATTCTAGTCGTTGATGACAATGAAGTTAACCGAAAAATTCTGAAAAAAACCATTGAGTCATGGGGTATGAAACCGGTAATGGCTAAATCCGCCGGGGAAGCTCTTGAAATCATAAATTCTTACGGCCAAACCGGAGACTCTATCGCAATAGCATTGATAGACGTCATGATGCCGGAAATTGACGGCTTCAAATTGACCGAAATGATTCGTAGTGATACCAAGCTCTTAAATTTAAAGATAATAATCATGTCTTCCGCTGATCCGATAGGTGGCTGCGAGAGATGCGCCGAATTAGGAGTTGACGGATATTTGTGTAAGCCACTCAACTACAAAGACCTTTTACATACTATAGCTGTCACATTGTCTCCTACGGATTCTCGAACTAAATCCACAGGCTATCCTCCTGAAAGAAACAGAACTTCCACCGCTAAAACCCTTGAGGATCCTGTTGGTCGAAGATAATCTGGTCAATCAAAAAATGGCCACGCTGATACTGGAGAAAAAAGGGCACTCAGTTGTGGTCGCTGATAACGGCTTGGATGGCGTTGAAAAACATAGGACCGGAGATTTTGATCTAATACTGATGGATGTACAAATGCCGGAGATGGATGGTCTAGAAGCGACCAGAGTTATCAGAGAATCTGAGAAGGGAACTGGTAAACAAATCCCCATCATCGCCATGACCGCTCACGCTTTTAAGAAAGACGAAGAAGCCTGTCTCGAAGCTGGCATGAACGCCTATGTTTCTAAACCGATATCCAAATCACTTCTTTTTGAAACCATGCAGGACTTATTTCAAACCGCAAAGTGAACTTAGCGCATATACCACGGTTATTATGCTCGAAACTTCAGGCGTCTTCTTCCAGGCATTCATAATCATCAAATGGATGTTCTTTCGAGCGCTTCCCACTCCAGCTTGTTGCAGCCGGGCATAATGCTAATCTATTTTTCGCCTTCATCAAGGCTCGCCTCAAAGCAATCCCCTGATTGTGTTCGTTCAAGCTAATGCGCCTGTTACCCCCGGATATGTACCGCTAACCTGATTATACCGCCGCTAACCATGACTCTCGTTGATTATCACCCTTTTACATGTCAAGTGTCAAAATCATAGAAATTTAAAAGCGCGAGACCGGCCCAAGTTTTCACGGTTGGCGCCACCAGGGCGGGAATGTTCACTTTTGCAATCCCCCTCCTGCTACGTTCGAGACCCGGCGCCACGTCGGAGTTGTTTAAACGCGCAAGTCAATCGGTCAACAAAATGTCAAATTTTTGGGATTACGATGCGCATCTGACATAGGAGAAAACTTATGAACGCTCTTACTTTAGTATTTGTCGCTTCATTGGTGTTTGCGCTCGCATATCGATATTATGGCCTTTTCATAGCCCAAAAAGTCCTGGGCCTGGACCCTTCGAGACCAACCCCAGCTGTGACTATGGACGATGGCCATGACTATCATGCGACCAACAAATACGTGCTATTCGGTCACCATTTTGCAGCCATAGCTGCGGCAGGCCCCCTGTTGGGCCCTGTGCTCGCCGCTCAGTTCGGCTATCTGCCGGGAGCGTTGTGGATCATCATCGGAGCCGTGGTCGCAGGCGCAGTGCACGACATGGTTGTGCTGTTCGCTTCTGTAAGGCACAAGGGACAAAGTCTGTCCTCAATCGCCGCCTCTGAAATTGGACAGAGGGCGGGTTTGGTGGCTTCTTTCGCCATTCTTTTCATTCTTATTCTGACACTCGCAGGGCTTTCCATAGCAGTGGTCAACGCAATGTTTCAAAGCCCGTGGGGAACCTGGACAGTTCTTTGCACGATTCCCATAGCGTTACTCATGGGTGTCCACATGGAGCTTATCCGACCGGGCGATGTGCGGGGAGCGAGCATCATGGGCGTGGCGCTGCTTTTCTTGTGCGTCATAACGGGCCCATATGTGGCGGCGAGCCCGACCCTTTCTTCCTGGCTGACCCTTTCTAAACCCCAGTTGTCCATAATGATACCTATCTACGGATTCATAGCTTCCGCTCTCCCTGTATGGTTGCTCCTGTGCCCGCGCGACTATCTGTCAACATACCTCAAGATCGGAACCATATCGCTACTGGCTATTGGAATTGCGGTTGTTCGCCCTGACTTGCAGATGACCTCAATCACTCAGTATATCCATGGAGGGGGACCGATAGTCCCCGGTTCGGTATACCCATTTCTGTTTATCACGATAGCGTGTGGAGCGTTGTCCGGATTTCACGCTATTATCGGGACCGGAACCACTCCCAAGATGGTTGGGAACGAGAGAGATATTCTCTTTATTGGGTACGGCGCAATGCTTGTTGAGGGATTCGTGGCGATTATGGCTTTAATCGCAGCCTGCGTGCTGGTACCGGCGGATTATTTCGCCATCAATACGGTGGCCCCTGTTTTTGAGAAACTTGGGATGGCGCCTGTTCATCTTTCCGAATTGTCCAGACAAGTTGGTGAACAGTTGCAGGGCAGACCTGGCGGAGCTGTTTCACTTGCCGTGGGTATGGCGTACATTTTCGGTTCTGTGCCAATTTTCAAGGGCTTAATGGCGTATTGGTACCATTTTGCGATCATGTTCGAAGCTGTGTTTATTCTCACGGCTGTTGACACGGGCACGCGTGTGGGACGGTATCTACTCCAGGAAATGATTGGAAAAGTCATTCCGAAGTTTAGTGAGAAAAAGTGGACACCAGGGATAATCATAACAAGCTTTCTTTTTACTTGCTCGTGGGGATACCTGGTCTACACTGGAGATATATCGACGATCTGGCCTCTATTTGGAATGAGCAACCAGCTTCTGGCGACATGCGCTCTGATCGTAGGGACGGCCATGATAATGAGAATGGGAAAAAAGCGATATGCTTGGGTCACCGCATTCCCAGGTCTCTTTATGATACCAGTGGTAATGTCTGCGGGTTACTTGAATATTGTTGACAACTATCTTCCAAAAGGCTTGTATCTCCTCACCGTTCTATCCATAATTTTGATGCTACTCATGACGGAAGTGTTCGTTGAAGCTTTCAGAAGATGGTATCAACTGTATCATGAGCCGGTCGTGGACCTATCCGATCCAAAGAAAGAGTACGAGGCTGTAGGCCCGTAAATATAGACGCACGTAACAAGAATCGCTCTTGCCATCCGGTCTCTGTCAAATATCGAGGTAAACAATCGAGTTTGATGGAGGCCGGTTTTTGGTATTATGATATTGATTAGAATAAACTATAGTAACATTGGTTTCGGCCCACCGAGATTGGGGTAGTATAGCGCCACGGTTAGGAGTATGCCATGAGTCTTTTCCTTCAGCTTTTTCAGACCATGGCCGTTTTTCTGGTAGTAGGTTACGTCTATTGCAAATCACCATGGTTTCGGCCACTTACCAACCAGAGTCTTGATCTGAAGGACAAGATCTACCTATATTTCTTCTTTTCAGCTTTGTCGATCATGGGGACATATCTGGGACACCCTATTCAGGACGCCCTGGCTAATACCCGATCGATAGGACCAGTTTTGGCGGGGATAATTGGAGGCCCGGTACTCGGGACTTCTGTGGGCTTCACGGGAGGTTTGCACCGGTATTTTCAGGGTGGCTTCACTGCATTTTCGTGCGGATTGTCGACCACTGCTGAAGGCTTTATTGGTGGAATGATCCATATCTACCTTGCCAGAAGGAACAAACTCCAGGATATGTTTCGGCCGGAAATCGCTTTCGCTACAACCTTTTTTGCCGAAGCTGTCCAGATGATCATAATACTCGCTGTTTCTCGGCCATTCTCCGAAGCGCTGGCTCTAGTAAAGGTTATCGCGTTACCCATGATCTTGACCAGTTCCGGTGGTTGCGCTCTTTTCATGAGCATTATACGGGACCAACGGGACATGCATGACAGAGCGGCCGCTGCTTTTTCAGCCAGGACTCTGAAGATTGCAGAGAGGACGTTGAGTCTGCTCACGACTGGATTCAACAGGCAGACTGCCGATGAAATGGCCAAGATCATTCGTGAGGAGACGGGAGTTAGCGCTGTCGCTATCACGGACACAGAAAGAGTGCTTTCTTTTGTTGGCGTTGGATCCGAGCACCATTTTCCTGATCAGCCAATTGAATCCCCACTTTGCAAACAGGCTATTGACGAGAACAAAGTAGTCTTTGCCGACGGAATTCATCACAGATTTAACTGTTCCATATCCGAGCGCTGCCCGCTCAGTTCCGCTTTGGTAGTTCCTCTTACGATGGATGACACTGTAGTGGGAACCATAAAACTTTATGAGGCGGGTAATAAGAGATTCCTCAATATGAACAAGTCCCTGGGCGAAGGGATTGCCCGACTTTTGTCGAATCAGCTTTTGTTGTCCAGATATGAACAGCAAAAAAACCTTCTAGTGACTACAGAACTCAAACTACTCGAGGCTCAGGTTAACCCACACTTTCTATTTAACGCATTGAACACCATTATAGCGATCTTGCGTAAAGATGCGGATCGAGCCAGAGAGTTGCTGATTCAACTCGGCGCCTTTCTCCGCAAAAATTTAAAAAGAGACAGCGAATTGTCGACACTCGAAGAAGAGCTCGCCCATGTGAGATCTTACCTGACCATTGAGAAAGCCAGGTTTGAAGACCGTCTCACTGTCGAAACAGACGTGGACCCAAGTTTACTCAACCTTAGACTGCCCGCCTTTACCTTGCAACCACTGATAGAAAACGCCATAAAGCATGGAATATCAAATATGCTGGAACCAGGAATAGCGAGGATTAGAGCATTTAGGAATGGTGAGACAGCGGTAATCGAAATCGAGGACAATGCTGGTTCTTTTTGTGAAAACGAAAACGAGAACGGTTTAGGAATTAGGATTGTTGACAGAAGATTGAAGCTCTACATGGGAATTAATTATGGAGCGACGGTGTCCTGCGTTCCCAACGAGTTTACCAAGGTTACCGTTCGTGTTCCTCTGGAATCAATAGGGCAAAACGCATGATACGCGCCTTGATTGTGGATGACGAAATTCATTCTCGTGACGAACTTGAGGCTCTTCTTGAAGAAACCGGATCATTCGCCGTGGTTGGGAAATGTGAGAACGCTATCGGCGCTCTCAAGTCCATGAAAAGAGAAAAGCCGGATGTTATATTCCTGGACATTCAAATGCCGGGCATTTCAGGTATCGAGTTACTGAGTATGATTGATGAAGAAATCATGCCCATCGTAGTATTTGTAACCGCCTATGACGCTTACGCCATAAAGGCTTTCGAAGAAAACGCTTTTGATTACCTCCTGAAGCCGGTAGAAAAACAAAGGCTCGAGAAGACACTTCAGAAAATCCAGAGGAGGTTGAGCGCAAAATCGGTCAACGCCTTTACGGGGCTAGAGATAAAGAGAATCCCGTGCGTAGGATCGAATCGTATTAAATTAATCAATACTTCAGATGTGGAGTTTGTCAGGTCTGACGCTGCCGGTATTTACCTTGTTTGTTCTCAGGGTGAGTTCTATACGGAACTCACTCTCAGGGTTCTGGAAGCCAGAACCCACTTGGTTCGTTGCCACAAGCAGTTTCTTGTCAATATTGAACAGGCGGATGAAATTATACTTCAGGAAAACCAGTCAGCCATTATACACACTCGTTCAAGAAAGAATGTTCAAGTCAGCAGACGATATCTTAAGAAAATCAAGGGAAAGCTTGGACTGTAAGAGTGTGGTCTTTGTGGCGGCTCTCTTTCCCCATTCCTTACTGATGAGTGCATTGGGGAGGAAAACACCACACACTACTATGCGGAACCTGATCTCGTAGTCAGAGCGCATCCTGATGTGCTTGGGGCGCTCGAAAAGGCCGCCAATGAGTTTTGTTTTTCCCTTACCATAAAGGCGCCACGTGCACTACCTCTGATTTTTACGCAGGCCAGGCAAGAAAGATAGAAGGGTTTCCCGTTCGAGAGGGGCTCGAGACGGGTTTAAAAGCAGTGGAAATACTATTTTCTTCCGATTCCGGGGTCGGGGCTCTGACCTCCTAACTGTTTCATAAATTCCTGTCGCCACGTCAAGTCAAGGGAGGATTTCATAGCTTCTATCGCCCTTCAAAGAAGGCTATAGCCCTCCGCAGTTCCGAGAACTCGTAGATAATGTAATCCGGCTCAATCCCTTCCGCAGTTTTCCGTCCCTGATTGGAGGAAAAGAATACCGTATTTATTCCCAATTGCTTAGCCCCGTAAATATCCCGGTACATGTCGTTTCCTACAAAGATGACGTTCTCGGGTCGCAGGTCGAGCACGCTCAAGGCTGCCTTGAATATCCGTTTGTCCGGCTTTCTGAAACCCAAGTCGCCGGAGACAATGATGGGATGGAAATATGTGTCGATGCCAACCGCCCTCATTTCCCACATCGCCCAAGCGCTTTGGGCGTCGGAAAGGGCCGCCAGTTTGAAACGTTGGAATAGCTCGTCCAGAACGTTCTTCACTTCAGGATAAAGCTGCAATCGGAAACGAGATAACCCACGGAACATTTCCGCCAAAAAAAGAGGCGTCCAACGCAGTTTATCCGGAGGCAAGACACTGGACGCTTCCGGCCTACGCCGGAGGAATTCCCTCCACACCTCCACGGCGTCGAACTCAGGGAAGGCTTCGGCGCTTGCCCTTTTCTGTTCGTCCATTATGCGGAAATACTCGTCGCGCGCCTCCCACCGGTGGACATATATCCCCTGGTACGTAAGGAAATGGCTGATGCCTCGATAGATTTCCTCGGCGCCTTCATCAGTATGGATATCGATAAGTGTGCCGTTGACGTCGAAAAGGATTCCCTTAATCTTCATGGCAATACCCTCAGAATCTGTTTGGCCTCATGTACGAGGCGCCAGCGGTAGTCCTGGTCAATCCAGGAATTTCGAGCGATCCTCAGCAGGGTGATACCCATGTAAAACGGTGTGCGCCTGGTGATGGCCCTGAAGGCGCTCATTCTATCAGGAAAGTGGCAGCAATATTCCCAGAGAAAATGCCCGATGAAGGGTTCCGCAGAATGACGGTCCCGCGTGCCCTGGAAGAAGAAATGCTTCAGTTCGCCGCAAAGCCTACCGAGATCGAACGAGCGGTCGGCCCATTGCATACGCTCCAGGTCAATGGCCATGACGTTGTGGCCCCTGCCTATCAGGAAGTTGGACGGGGTGACGTCGCCGTGGACCAGAACCGCCCGGTCTTCCCACATGCATCCCTGGTAGCGCCATGCCTCGCGGAGGCGGTACAGTTCGCCGGAATGTTCGTGCCCCATGCCCCGCTTGAGGATCAGCGAATTGAGCAACCGCCCCATATAGGCATGGCTGTGGTCGAAGTTGACATGCCAATCGCCCGCCGTACGGTTGTGCATAGACGCTAGGAAATGCGCCAGAGCGGAGAGCTTGCGATACAGCCGGTCGCGCTTGGCCAAGTGAATGGCGTCGGTTATAACTTCGCCCAGAAGACCCCCCTCCAGGTATTCCACCATCAGAGCGGCGCCTATGGCAGGGTTAAACCCCAGAGGTTTGACCACATAATGCGGGGGCGCATCAAAGCCCAGGGACCGGAGGAACAGGAGGTTGTTGTATTCCGTTTCCCCCGTTTGGGAGGGGTGCGGGTTGGGATTGCATTTATCGGGATGGAATTTCCCTATCACTCGAGCACCGCTGTGTTCCTCCTCGTAAAGGTACACGTGCCTGGAGTTGGGCGGTTGGAATACACGAAAGACGGGATGATGTGAGGAAACGCCCAATTGAGGAATGATCGTATCCCGCATATAACTGTAAAGAGGATCGTCTTGGGCGAGATGTCCGAGATACCTGCCGATCATCGTGAAGCTCCGGACTTGCAAGAAATCTTAGCTAACCATACCGCCTAGGATGAAAGCACTGCGGCGCGGGAATGTCCAATCACCACAGTATGGCACAGAAGCCCAAACGAACAAAGGAAAAGCATCTCAATTACATAGCTGTTACTCAACATCCAGGAGTCTGTGAAGGAGGTCACAAAAGGCTCGATTTTTGCGCCTAACCGCCTGAAAGTTGGTCTGCGCCTTATGAGCTAGCGAACGTATGTTTTTCCCCTTGTGTCGTGGAGATTTTCAAGAGGCGGCTGTAACGGTCTATCGTGTAGCGGTTCGGAAGATCTGGAATTGTGAGGTAGCTCAACTGGTTCAACCTGTTACCATATTATGGTATCAATTTAGATACATAGGTTAATAATATGTAACTATTTATATTAATTATGAATATATTTCATTTATAAATCATCGGAACATCTTTAGTGTTTCGTTGTCACTACTAAGCAATGAGAGAAAATCCTGACGGAGAAAGAAGGTATTGCAGATGAAACGCATCAAACAGCTTATTATCGCAGCTTACGCCCTTCTGAAAACGAATGTAGATGTCGAAGCCTTCAGGAGTTGGAAAAAGAGTTCTTTAGCTGCGCTCGTTGCCCTGTTGGGTCCTTCACATTACTACACGGAGAATTTTGAGAGATTCACGAAGGAAAAGAACCGTCGGGGCCTGCTGGCTGGAACGGGGATACTGACAGCGGTCGAGGAACAATTCGCTTAGAACCTAAATTGACACAATAGACAAAAATTGGGGCGGCGTCACTGATTCTGACTGGAATTATTCAAATTTCTCGTCACTCACACCCTCCAGTTCCATGAGCCTCCGCTCTTGCTCCTTGAGCGATTCTTCCAGTTGTCTGAGTCTGTTCCTGAAATATATGAAGGCCGTCCCTACAAGCCCCACAAACAGTAGACAAACAACAAAGATGTTGTCTATCTTGTCCGCGAACAGCGCCGATAAGAGCGGAGCTATCACGACATACGTGAAGATGACTCCTTTCAGTTCGTCAAGCTGCCGGCTCAGGAGCATTTCTCCCCAAACCTGTAACGCAGGAACAGCAGAACAAGTATTGCGACCGGAACAGCCAGATCGCCTATCCAAAGGACTGGCCCCGCATTGTATATTGCCAAGTTCCCGTGTGCGCTAATATCCCTTACATGCCCAAAAGCGCATCCTATCAGGAAGACTGCGCTTCCTATACCTGTCGCCGTCCAAAACCCCTGTCTTAACCAAATACAGAGCACACCGCAAACTCCCCAGCTCAGGTCGGCCAGAGCTACCTCAAACTGAAAGGGGCTTCCAGGCTGCCAACCGATCTTGCGGGCTATCTCATCGGCCATAAATGTGTGTCCGTACCACGCCAATAGAAGGCCAACGCCTATGTTTATAACAAGCAGATACAAAAGGAGGAGTTCAACGGTTCTGGCTCTTGAACGGGGTCCCCTTCCCAGGAACAGGTGAACGGCAAAACCAATGAGTGACGCTAACAAGAAAATGACCGCCAGCATCATTACCTCCTGTGAGTCTATAGAACAATCAGATCGCTTCAGTTAACATTCATATCATATCCCCTCATAATCACGGACATAAATTTAAGTGATGTTTTCGGTCAAGGCACAAGGAATCAGCTTTAGATTGTGGGGGTATAATGTTTCTGACCCAATCGGTCACAAAATAGTGTATTTTTATGGGACAGTTTAATTACGCGAGTCAATTCCTGATGAATGATCAGTTTATTCCGGAAGCCGATGATGAGATTCGATAAAGATGTATTCAGTATCCTAAAATGTTTTGCAAAAGGGGGGATATAGATGATCCCGAGCAAACGAATTCTGGTAGTCGATGATGAACCCGTTAATCAGAAGCTGATCGAGAACCTCCTTGAGGTAATGGGCCATTCGCCGGACTTTGCAAATAATGGTTTTGAAGCTCTGGAGAAGATTAAATCGGGATTCGACCTCGTTCTGCTTGATATCAGGATGCCAGGGATTGACGGGATCGAGGTAGTGCGGCGCATCCGTGGAAATCCCGCATCTGCCGACATTCCGATTATCATGATCACCGTTCTTGATGATAAGCAAACTCGCATCGAGGCTATCCAGGCGGGAGCAAACGACTTTATAAACAAGCCTATCGACCGACTGGAACTCCAAGTCAGAATGGAATCTCTGCTCAAGATGAGAGAGGCGCAGAACGCGATCAAGCTACATCTGGATGAACTCGAAAAGACCGTAGCGGAGCGCAACGCAAAATTAATAGAATCCAATGAACTCCTGAAATCTGAGCTTGTGGAACGTAAACATGCGGAAGACTCCCTTCGTGATAGTGAACGAAAATACCGTTCGCTGTTCGATGTCGCGCCGATAGGGATAGTCCTGGTGGACACCGAAGGGAAGATTCTAGAAGTTAATCATTTCCTTTTGGAAATCTTGGGTTCCCCCAGTCCGGAAGCTACCAAGGCAATAAATATGCTAACCTTTCCTCCATTAGTCGCAGCCGGCGTCTCTCGGGTCTTCAAGGATTGTATGGGTGAGCGCCAGAAAACGAGCGCAGAGATTCCCTACACGACTAAATGGGGCAAACAAATCTGTTTGAGAGCCATTGTCACGCCCAAATTAAATGAAAAAGGGGAAATCGAGGGATGCCAGGCTGTGATGGAGGACATAACTCTCCGAAAACAAACCGAACTGGCGCTGAAAGAGTCCGAAGGGCGATACAAATCTATGAGTTCGTTGATGCGCCTAATGTGTGATAATGTGCCCGACCTTTTGTGGGCAAAAGATCTCGAAGGCAAGGCCATCTTTGTTAATAAGGCGGTATGCGACAAATTGCTGGGCGCCCATGACACCGAGGAACCTATCGGTAAAACTGATTATTTTTTTGTAGAGAGAATGCGAAGGGAAAATCCTCAAGATCCCAATTATTTTACTTTTGGAGAAACATGCGCTAATTCGGACGCAGTCGTCTTGAACACGATGAAACCCGGTAGATTCGACGAGTCTGGTAACGTGAGAGGCCAATTTCTTGTTCTGGATGTCTACAAGGCTCCGTTTTTTAACCAGGATGGGACGCTGATCGGCACAGTTGGTTGCGGAAGAGATGTCACAACTGAGAGGGAGGCGGAAACAGAAAAGACAAAAATTGCGGCAGCCCTTCGTGACAGTGAGCAGACATTAAAGACCATTTTATCAACTTCTCCAGTGGCAATTACTCTGATTCAGGACAGAAAATTTATCTGGACTAATGAATTCGGTCTAAAGATGTTTGGCTATGATACCTATGAAGGATACGTGGGGCTGGACACCAGTGTCATTTATGCTACGCAGGACGAATATGAAAGAGTAGGTAGAGAAGTTTATACTCACCTGGCGACTGGAAGGATCGCTCATGTTACTGCGAAGTTAGCTCGCAAAGATGGTTCCGTCTTTGACGCAAGAATAAGAACAAAACTTGTTGACCCTTTGGCGCCAACCAACCTTGCAATAGCGGTAATTACAGACATTACAGATGACCTGCGGGCAGAACAGGAGAAAGAGTCCCTTCAGGCCCAATACCTTCAAGCGCAAAAAATGGAAGCCATTGGAAACCTTGCCGGCGGAATTTGCCACGACTTCAACAACCTTTTGCAGATAGTCCTCGGGTATGCGGACGTAGTCCTAAGCGACGAGGAATTGAGAGACAGTTCCAGGGCCAACATCCAGGAAATAGCTTCAGCGGGCGAGAGGGGAGCGGACCTTATCAAGAGATTGTTGACGTTCAGCAGGAAAGTGGAAGTCAGCTTTCAGCCGATCAACATGAATGATCAAGTCGGAGTGCTCATCAATATGTTAGCCCGAACCATCCCAAAAATGATCTCGATTGACACGGCGCTTGCTTCGGACCTGGCTACGATCAATGCAGACCCTACCCAGATGGATCAGGTCCTCATGAACCTTGCCGTCAATGCGAGGGACGCCATGCATGGCGAGGGCAAGCTCTCAATCAAGACCGCAAACGTGATTCTGGATGAGGCGTACTGCAACGCGCGCATGGGGGTTGTACCCGGCCCCTATGTCCTGCTCAGTGTTTCAGATACCGGCCAGGGTATGGATAACGAATGTCTGGGTCATATCTTTGAGCCATTCTTCACCACCAAAGCAAAAGGAAGAGGAACCGGTCTAGGGCTCGCAACAGTATATGGCATCGTTAAAAGGCACAACGGATTTATTGACTGCGAAAGTAAACCGGGGCATGGGGCCACATTCAAGATATATTTTCCCGCGGTAACAGCGGAGGATCCGATCGTGGTAGACTCAACCGAGGAGACATCGCCCAGGGGTGGGACCGAAACCATTCTGGTTGTGGACGATGATGTTACAGTAAGATCTCTAATGGAACACATGCTCAGTCGCTCTGGTTACAACGTCCTGATGGCCGGTAATGGCGGAGAAGCCCTGGACTTGTATACCAACAACAGTGGGAAAATATCATTGGTAATTCTGGACGTCATAATGCCCGAAATGGGGGGCCAAGAGTGCCTTAAGAGAATCTTTCAGATTAATCCAAAAGCTAAGATCCTTATTGCTACCGGTGTTCCCCCTGACGATGAACGAGTGAAATTGGCGATCGAAAATGGCGTCCTGGAAGTCATGTACAAGCCAATCAAATATAAGAATCTCCTCAGGACGGTTCGTGACTCTCTGGATAAGGCGTAAGAGATGGGCTTGAGTTCAATTGCTCACTTTGAACATTATCTGTTTAAATTGAAGGACAGCGCCAATTCTGAGAGGAGTTTGTGAATTTTTTAGAGGTTCGAGAGTATGGCTGAGTCGTCGGCCACAAAATCTTCCCGCTGGGAATAAGGCCGGAAGGTCGAATACTTGGCGTCGAAAAATGCTGTCACCATACCGATTGGACCGTTACGCTGCTTGCCGATAATGATCTCGGCTTCACCCTTTTTGGGGTTATCCTCACTCTTATTGTACACTTCATCCCGGTAAATGAAGATAATAACGTCAGCGTCCTGTTCGATTGCGCCGGATTCCCGTAGATCAGCAAGCTGAGGTCTTTTGTTAGGTCTTTCCTCGACTTTCCTGTTTAACTGGGATAATGCGATGATAGGGATGTTAAGCTCCTTGGCCAACGCCTTCAAAGACCTGGATATGTCGGAGATTTCTTTTTCTCTGGAATCGGCTCTTGCCGGTCCTTTCATAAGTTGCAGATAATCTACGATAATCAGCCCCAGATCCTTCTCCTTTTTAAGACGACGAGCTTTCGCCCGGATCTCCAACGTGCTTATGGCCGGAGTGTCATCAACATACAGAGGAGAATCCGAGATACTGCCCACAGCCAGAGTCAGTCTCGCCCAGTCTTCCGGGGTAAGGAACCCGGTTCGTAAGCTCTTAAGATTCACTTTGGCCTTGGAGCAAAGTATTCTTAGGGCTATTTGCTCCTTACTCATTTCCAGGGAAAAGATTGCGGTTGGCTTGGCGGCGTCTGTCGCGGCGTTCATTGCGATGTTCAGCGCCAATGAAGTCTTCCCCATCGAAGGCCGACCTGCGACAATAATAAGATCGGAATTTTGAAATCCTGCTGTCATGGCGTCGAGATCACGAAAACCGGAGGAGACGCCGGTAATGTTTTCTTTCCTCTCATACAGACTTTCAATCGTTTGGAAACTTGTCTTCATTAGGTCCTGGATGTGGTAGAAGCCGGTCCCTATTCTTGATTCCCCGACTCTGAACAGAATCTGTTCAGCTTCATCGAGAAATTCATCCACATCCTGCTGTTCATCGTAGCATCTGGTCGATATTTCGGTAGCCGCTGATATGAGCTGCCGGAGGATGGACTTTTCTTTGACGACTTTGGCGTAATGAATAATGTTTGCGGCGCTTGGCACAGCGTCGATCAGTTCCATTAAAAATAAGGCGCCGCCGACATTCTCGAAAACACCCTTTTCCTTTAGTCCGGATGTGAGTGTTATGAGATCAACCGGTTCGTTTTTGTTAAATAGATCAACTATTGCGTAAAAGATGTTGCGGTGAGCTTCTCTGTAGAAATCTTCAGGAGTAAGTGTAGCCAGGACCTTGGGGACAGCGTCATTGTCGATAAGTAATCCCCCCAGTATGGCGCGTTCGCCTTCGAGAAACTGGGGGGGAGTCTTCATATGCGCGTTACTGTCCTGCGCCATCCTTCGATGAGCCCTCTGGGTTAACCACTACCTTAAGTGTGGCTATGACTTCAGGATGTAATCTAACAGAAGCGGAGTACTCACCTATACGCTTTATAGGTTCGGACAACGAGATTTTTCTTCTGTCGAACTCATATCCTTGCTGGGCAAGAGCTTCTGCGACGTCCGCGTTAGTTACGGAACCGAACAAACGAGCGTCCTGGTCTCTGGATTTTCTGACAAAAGTCAGGACAACAGCGGAAATGCCCTGCGCCTGAGTTTCTGCCGCGCCTTTGGCTTTAGCGAGCTTTTTCTGTTTTGCCTCGATTAGTCCCTTGTAAAAGTTGAGATTCTTCTCTGTGGCCAAACAAGCCAGTTTTTTCGGCAAAAGATAATTCCGGGCGTAGCCGTCCTTCACTTTCACAGTCTGGCCGACCAAGCCCAAGTCTTCAATATGATCAAGTAATATTACATTCATGGCTCACACTCCATTACAGACACTAGCGTCTGGGTACCGTGAAGGGCAAAAGCGCTATGTTTCTTGCTCTCTTGATAGCGGTAGTCAATTGTCTCTGATGTTTGGCGCAATTCCCGGAGATTCTTCTTGGGACTATCTTCCCGCGTTCGGTAACAAAAATCCTCAGCAGGCTTGGGTCCTTATAGTCCATTCGCAATCCGGAATCAGCGCAGAACCTGCAAACCTTACTCCTGGGGAAGGGGCGACGTTTCTGTGGTCTGTTATTCATAGTCCCTCCTCCTTGGTCGGGCTGTCGCTAGACGCAATGTTCTCAGTAGATGCGGGCTCTTCAGCTACCAATTCCTCAGATGACTGCGGTAAGACCTCGGTTACTTCTGTTTCTTGAACCATCACATCTGTCAGGGCTTCGGCCGTCTCGGATTTCGCTTCTTCTGTTGGCGCTTCCGGGCTCGGCTCAGTGACTACAGCTTCTTTCTCGGCTTTGGCCTTAAAAGCCTCGAGATCAACTTCATCATCCAGTTTAACAGTCAGGTATTTCATGACGTCTTCAGTGATCTTGAACTGCCGTTCCAACTCGTTGATGAGTTGAGGCCCACTGACGAAATCGAAAAGGATGTATCGTCCTTTATCTTTCTTTCGGACCAGATAAGCTAGCTTCCTGGTCCCCCAGTCCTCGATCTTGATGATTTCCCCGGCGTGATCCTTTATTATAACGCTTAAACGCTCATTTAGCGCTTTCACGTCATCATCTGGCATGTCGGGATCGAGGACTATTAATGCCTCGTACCGTCTCATAGTAGCTCCTTTCGGCTATCAAGCCCTGTAAAGGGCAAGGAGGGTTAATGTGAAATTCGTAGATTACCTAAAAATGAACAATTGCGCAATTGTTTTTTGGGAGAGCGTTTGGACAAGTAGCAGTTTAGAACTTTAAAATTCAGGGCGTCGAATGAATAATCAGAGACAGCCGAGGCTGGTCGCTAACGCTTCAGCATCTCCTTGCAGTCCACACAACGCCATACATTCTCGCGTATGAAGAAAAAAACAATCCCAACGGCGATGAAAATTGAACCGATGTAATAAAGCGCAGGCAAAGCGAATCTCATAAACCACGGAGCCTGATAAAAGTTGGTAAAGAAACCATAACCGGCCATCAGAAACAGGCCAAGCAAAATAATAAATACGCCTGCGGGAGCGGAAAGTATTCTCCGAGACGATTTTCTCATCACACCGCCGCAAACTCCGCATAATTTAACCTTGCTTGTCATACCGCTTTCCCCGATGAATACCGCATGGATATTTTTTCAATGGCCCATACGGCAAACACAAATACCCCAAACTATGAGATATAGAAAGATGCGAAATTATAAAACAGATTATCTTGGGTCCTGGAAGATTCAGGGTGTGGGATAAAGGGGGCCCGCAAAGTGGCCCCCCAAGATGAACTTAAACGCCAAGGAATCTGACGTAAGGATTACCGAAAAGAAGGATCAACGCTACGACGAGCGCGTAAATCGTAAGAGATTCGATCATGGCCAAACCGATGATCATGGTGGTCAGAATACGGCCACCGGCTTCGGGGTTCCTGGAGGTGCCTTCGCAGGCTCCACCGATGGCGGTTCCCATACCGATTCCACTACCAATAGCGCCAAGACCGATCGCCAAACCGGCGCCAAGAACTGTCCACTGAATTATGCCCGCGGCCGCTGCGGTGATGTCACCGGCGGCGAAGGCCAAACCGGCGCAGAGGCTAAGGGCGATTGTCATCAAACCAGCGATAACTACTTTTCTCATCAAATAAAAACCTCCCATGTTGTTGGAATATCAGTGAGCTTCTTCCAAAGATCCGGTTATGTACATCATGGTCAGCATGATGAACACGAGAGTCTGAATGAAAGAAGTGAACACTTGCAAAAACATCATTGGCAAAGGAACCAGATAAGGCACAAGCATCGTCAGAATTATAATGGCGAGATCCTCGCCCATTATGTTTCCAAAAAGTCGAAAGCTCAGTGAGAGGATCCGGCTGAAATGCCCAATCAGTTCGATAGGAAGCATCAATGGAATCAACCACGGTACGGGTCCAAGAAAATGTTTGATGTAATGGGTCCCGTGAGCCTTGATCCCAACATAATGAGTCGTAAAAAACGCAACAAGCGCCAATGCCAGCGTCGTGTTGAGATTATTGGTAGAAGACTGGAACCATGGAATTATTCCGATCAGGTTGCACGTTAAAATGAACAGAGCTAAAGACGCTATTAAAGGAAAATAGTGTCTTCCATGTTCGCCCATGGTCTGAACGACTATGTCTTCGAGGGTCGATACGACAACCTCCCAGAAGTTCTGGCCGCCTCTCGGAATCATCTCAAGTTTGTTCTTCACAAGGACTGCGGCTACCACGAGGATGATCATAACAAGCCAGGTGTTCAGAACGTTGTTGATATCAGCGTGAGTAACTCCCTGACTCTCAAAAAAATGCCCCATCGAATGCAATAAAGGATTTGCGACGGCGTCAGTAAACACAGGCGGGTGAATGCTAGCTGACATTTATTAGACCTCCTTCGGCCTCCTATTCGATATATAGATTAGCGTCAACATTACAAAAAGTCCGGCCGGGACTACAGACAGCCCGGTTACAAGTCCGACCGGATCTACTTTTTCAAATTTTATCAGACAAAAAAGGCAGACCGCCAGTAAAACAAGTCTTAAATAGAAGCCGCCCATCATTGTAACCAGAGCGCGACCCTTGTTAAGAAAATCCGACTTCTTGATCCGGCGAGCTGAAAGCCATGCGTTCAGTAAAACCAGACTGCCGCCTGAGGCATATCCTAGAGTGAATCTCATAGGCGCGAACGCAAAACAGGCGATAAAACCTGCAAAAAAAACAATCCCTGACACGAAAAACCAGATCTTAGGGATTTTTTGAAAGTCCATTCGTCTGCCCCGAATGTTGGGTTCGAAGCTGTTTTCGAACCTCAATCCAGACATTTCGGCTCGCAGCCGCAATTCCAAGAAAGAAAAATATAATACTTAAATATGGAAATGTGCCGAACTTTCCATCCAACCAGTACCCCAGAGCAGCCCCGATCAGGATAGCAAAAACGATCGACGCGCCTAATTGAAGGCCATCTCCGACTAGCTGCCAGGTTGTTTGTAAGTTCTTCACTAGAGTTACTTTGGTTACCAGATGAGGACTGGTTTTGTCAACAACGTTATGCCCGGGAGGCTTCAAAAAAAGCGTCCGTGACAATTCCAGCAGGCTCACTTCATTTAACAACAATTCCCTGAAGCTATCCAGAAAATTCTCCCCTTAGAGTTGAAATTGTTAGTTTTGTTGACGGTATTTGGCTCCGATGATAAGCTGAAATCATTATTTGCGCTTTATTCATGACTTTAGCGCTTCTTTTTCATAACACACTAACATTTCTTTTTTTCTGGGTTCTATAAGAGACGCGATGAGCCTGTCACAAAAATATAACCTGGGAATTACGGCTAGGGTAGTTGAAGAGTTTCTCACTTCAAAGCTGCCGATAATTTTCATAATTGGGTCACTCCTGGCTGGAGCGGCAGCGCTTATAGTGACTCCACGCGAAGAAGATCCCCAAATCGTAGTGCCGGTTATTGATGTCATGATCAGTTTTCCCGGCGCGTCCGCTCAGGAAATAGAAAACCTTGTCACAATAAATCTTGAACGTAAATTGTGGGAAATTGATGGGGTTGAATACATTTATTCCTCTTCCAGGCCAGGAGGGGCAGTCGTCACCACCCGCTTCTATGTCGGCCAGGAGATGGAAAAAAGCATTCTAAAGGTCTACAGCAAGATTATGGCGTATACTCCGGACGCGCCTCCAGGGGTTACAGGATGGGTTATCCGGCCAGTTGAGATAGACGACGTCCCTATAGTCACGTTTGCCTTATACAGCTCAGTCTATTCCGATTACGAACTCAGAAGAGTCGCTGACGAGTTAATACATCGGTTGCAGAGCATTCCGGACACCGGCAAAACCAACGTGATTGGGGGCCGGGAGAGACAGATAAGAGTCTTGCTCCAACCGGAGAGAATGTCTGCAAGGCACGTCGCTCCATTAGACCTGGTCCGTTCCCTCAAGGGCGCAAATGTAAACTTGCTTGCCGGGTCCATGGACATACTGGACAGGGAAATTATTGTCGAAGCCGGTCCATTTATCAAATCCGCGGATGAAGTCAGTAGCCTGGTCATTGGCATAGACCAGGGCAAACCAGTTTATTTCAGAGATGTCGCTGAAATTATTGATGGTCCGGCGGAAGTTAATTCGTATACAAGCCTTACTTTCGGGGCCGGGGCGCATGCGGACCCTGAAACTCGTGACTTGCCTGGGGCCATTCCAGGGAAAACCTACAATCAGGTCACGATTGCGGTAGCCAAACGCAAGGGAACTAACGCCGTTCAGGTAGCCGATGGGCTCATTAAAAAGTTCGGGGAGCTGAAAAAAGATGTAATCCCTTCCGATATGCGCTTTCTAGTCACGCGCAACTATGGGAAAACAGCCAATGACAAGGTAAATGAACTGGTCAAACATTTACTGATAGCGATTGTAAGCATCATAGCGCTCCTGACGATAATGCTGGGCTGGCGAGAGGCCATGATCGTGGCTCTTGCAGTTCCGATGACACTCTCTGTTACACTGCTCGCTAATTATCTGTTCGGATATACGATCAACAGGGTAACCCTCTTCGCTCTGATCCTGTCCCTGGGGCTGCTCGTGGATGATCCTATCGTAGATGTTGAAAACATTCATCGCCATTTTAAGCTGAAGACCCATCCACCGTTAGATTCAACTATCCTTGCCGTGGACGAGGTCCGTCCTCCAACAATCCTGGCCACTCTTGCTGTTATAGCGTCGTTTCTCCCCCTGTTCTTTATTACCGGAATGATGGGCCCATATATGAGGCCAATGGCCATAAACGTTCCGATAGCCATGTTGATGTCCCTGGCCGTAGCCTTTACTGTAACACCGTGGGCCACCTACCACGCTTTAAGAAAAGAATACGACCGTGAATCCGAACCTTTTGATTTCAAAAGCGGGACAATTTACAAGACTTACCGGGCAATAGTGATCCCTTTCCTGGAAAGCCGAAGGAAGAGCCATTATCTCATGGGTTTGATCGGGTTAGCGTTTATAGGATCCATCGCCCTGGTCGGACTTAACCTGGTTCCAATGAAGATGCTGCCTTTTGACAACAAAAACGAATTTCTTATCCTCGTAGATATGCCGGAAGGAACCACACTGGAATCAACTGACAAGGTAGCCCGGGATGTTAAGCTATACCTGGCTTCCGTCAATGAGGTTCGGGACATTGAAACCTTCGTTGGGAGTCGCGTCGCCTATGGATTTCAACGGAATGGTGCGCCAGTATTATCTGCGAGATGGCCCCTACCTGGCGGATATTAGGGTAAATCTGATCGACAAGGAGGATCGGCAATTCCAGAGTCACGCAATAGCGTTGCGAATTAGACCGGCAATACAGGAAATTGCTCGCAAGTGGAACGCAAACATAAAACTGGTAGAAGTTCCCCCGGGCCCTCCGGTGTTTTCAACGCTTGTGGCAGAGGTTTACGGACCACCCGAAGCGTCCTATGACGACATTGCGGCTCTGGCCAAACGTGTAAGAAAGCTCATGGAAGAAACGACTGATGTCGTTGATGTAGATGACTCAATTACAGCCCCTCAAACGCAATACAATTTTTTGGTTGATCGGACAAAGGCCGGTCAGCACAGTCTAACTGAAGAACAGATCGCTCAGTCCGCAAAAATCCTTTTAGGTGGCGAATCTCCGTCAATAGCCCATTCCAACAAGGAGAGAAATCCCCTGGAGATAAATCTCCGCCTGCCCAGGTCGCTCAGATCGCGAATCCAGGACATGGGCTCCATTAAACTCAAAGGCTCCGATGGCTCAATGACACCTTTTGCGGAACTTGGATCGATTGAGAAAACAACCCTCGATAAAACCATATTTAGAAAAAACTTGCACCGACTAGTCTACGTAGTCGGAGACACAGCGGGTCTAAGTCCGGTAAATGCTATCCTCGAACTGACTTCATCCACAAAACAACTCAATATTCCAAAGGGTTACGAAGTAAATTGGGCTGGCGAGGGAGAGTGGAAAATAACTCTTGATGTATTCAGGGATCTGGGAATAGCATTTTTTGTCGCGTTGGTATTGATCTATGTTCTACTCGTGCAGCAGACAGAGTCTTTCTCCGTGCCACTCGTTATAATGATCGCCATCCCGCTCACGCTTATCGGTATATTGCCAGGATTCGCCATACTCAACATCCTGTTCGCTACGCATATCGGAAAATACACGGATTCTATTTTCTTTACCGCCACTGCAATGATAGGAATGATAGCTCTCGCGGGGATTGTTGTCCGTAATTCCATAATTTTGATTGATTTCATCCATGTCAGGGTACGGCAGGGAGTCGATCTCAAAGAAGCTATAATTGATTCAGGAGCCGTAAGGTTTACCCCCATTCTTTTAACTGCCGGCGCCGCAATTTTCGGCGCTTGGGTGATCACTCTTGATCCTGTCTTTTCGGGACTGGCATGGTCGTTCATATTTGGAGCGTTTGCGTCAACCATATTTTCCCTGGTCATCGTTCCCGTAGTCTATTATCTGATTTATTCCGGCAAGGCCGGTTCGCACGGCCCAGACGCGTCAAAAACCGATTAGCTTTCCTTAGGACTGGAAGCCTTGGGTTACCGTTCTGATCCTTCTGAATCTCTACAAATCCCGTCGCATCTGTTTAATAGAGACCGATAGAGGTCTGTAGAAATAAAACAGGAGAAAGGCGCCAAATATGATCAAAGAGAAAATTCAGGACGAATTCAATAAACAGATTAACGCTGAGACCTATTCTTCTTATCTTTACCTTTCAATGGCAGCATATTTCAGTTCAATCAATTTGCCCGGTTTCGCCAACTGGATGAGATGCCAGGCTCAGGAAGAGCTTATACATGCAATGAAGTTTTTTGATTTTGTCAATGAACGTGGTGGAGAGGTTACCCTTACAGCCATTGATGGGCCGCCTACCAAGTGGGGCTCGCCGTTACACGTATTCGAAGAAGCTTACAAGCATGAGCAGAAAGTGACATCTCTGATCAACAGTCTTGTTGACCTTGCCATGGCTGAAAAGGACCACGCCTCTGTGACGTTTTTGCAATGGTTTGTCAACGAACAGGTGGAAGAAGAGTCTTCAGCCTATGATGTGGTTCAGAGGCTTAAACTGGCAGGAGACCAAGGTGGCGGCATGTTCATGATAGATCGGGAACTTGCTACAAGAGCTTTTGTGTATCCCACAACAGTGACTACGGGAGCGTGAAAAACCACTTCCCTTATAAAAGTTTGAATTCTGGCGCTTCAATTTTTGTCAGTTGGTAGATCTGGTCGTCCAAATGTCTAATAGGAGGAAAGAATGACTGAAGTCAAAAACCCAGCTCTTGGAATGCTATCAGCCGCTCTTGAGAAGGAAAAGAAAGGTCAGGAATTTTATAAAAAAGCCTCTGAAAACTGTGTCAATCCACTTGGAAGAGAAATATTCAGGAATCTCATGATTGACGAAGGCGCTCATATAATAAGGGTAAAGGAAATTTTTGACACCCTTTCAAAGGGCCAGGGATGGAGTACAGACTGGAAAAGGCACAAAGTTGAAAATGAAGATCTCCGGAAATTGTTCAGAAAAAGAATAGAAACATTAGGCTCCCGCGTCGATGGAGACAATTCGGATATTGAGGCCCTTTCAATAGGTATAGAGATGGAACAGGGCGCAATAAGTTTTTATGAGGAGCAGCTTGCTAAAGCGACGGACCCTCTGGAAACGGAATTCGTTAAAGTGATGATTAGTGAAGAACGGGGACATTTCGGCGCGTTGGAGGATCTGAAACTGTATTTTGAAAACCCTGAATCCTGGTTTACGGAGAAAGAGCGGGGTCTCCTGGAGGGCTAAGGACTAAATAACTTTGGTCGATGTTATTACTCGTGAATGTTTTTGATTCACAAATAAATTGGTCGAAGTAAAACTCTTCTGAAAAGAGGCTTTAAGTGAAATCAGACAGGGAGAGGTGGAATCTTCGTTACTGTGGAACCCTGAAAAAAATACCTCTCCCCGATCAATTGTTAGTTGAATCCCAGCCTTTGCTCAAATCCGGCAGAGCGCTTGATTTGGCATGCGGGCTGGGCTCTAATGCTTTGTTCCTTGCCGAGCGTGGTTACTGGGTTGACGCCTTGGATACCAGCATGCAGGCTTTGCGACGACTCCAAAAAGAGATCAGGGAGCGCAATCTGACAATAGGGCCGGTTCTGGCGGATCTCGATTATTATCCCGTACGTTCAGGCTTCTATGATCTCGTCATAATATTTTATTTCTTTTCAAGGGGCCTTATATCAAGGATTAGATCAAGTCTGAAGCCTGGCGGATTGTTGATCTATGCAACTTTCAATTATCGCCATTTAAACTTGCATCCTGGCTTCCGTCACGATTATCTCGTTCCTGAAGAAGGCCTTGCGCAATTTTTCCCAAACCTCGAAACAATAATGTCCGCTGAAAATTCAGGAGAACAAGAAAACGTTAGCCAGTTCATCGGCAGAAATATTCCCCATATTATTCCCTAAAGAGGAATCTGAAATGGATCATCAAGAAGCTGAACACGCCAAACTGAATGAAGACCGGCGATGGCGACTGGTGAACAGAACCATGAGGTTGCATGGACATCAACCGGACGCCTTGATTGAAACGCTCCACGCCGTGCAGGAGTCCTTCGGTTTTCTTGAACCCGACTCTCTTAAGTACGTGGCGGAATCACTACATCTACCGCTAAGCTTGGTGTATGGGGTTGCGACGTTCTACCACTTTTTCACGCTTAAACCCCCAGGGGAGCATACTTGTGTCGTTTGCCTCGGTACAGCCTGCTACATAGCAGGATCGGCAAACATGATAAAAGCCGTGGAGAAGGAGATTGGAGTAAAGCCCGGTGAAACGACCCCTGATGGGAAGCTCTCTCTCTTGACCGCCCGTTGCATGGGATCATGCGGGCTTGCGCCGGCCGTGGTGTTCGACGGCGATGTCCACGGCAGGATGTCTTCAGCCTCGTTGCTTGAAGGCATCAGGAGGCTCATTAATCATGACGATTGAAGAATTACGTGACATTGGGAAAATAGAAAAGGACAAACAGCAGGGATTTAAACATCGAATCCTAGTTTGTGTCGCGGCTGGTTGCCTTTCCTGCCAAAGTGGGCTCGTCAAGGAAGCGTTAGAAAAAGAAGTTGCCCATCGTGGACTTGAAAGCTGGGTTTTAGTCAAGGGGGTAGGATGCCTGGGCCTATGCACCGCAGGTCCCATGGTGGTTGTCGAACCCGACGGCGCCACTTACCAGGAAGTTGCCGTCTCCGACGTATCGGACATCCTTGAGGCTTTGGGGGGAGAACCGGTTAGTCGATTGGACTGCTCAGCTCATTTGCCATTTTTCGCCAGGCAAAAAAAGATAGTGCTTGAGAATTGTGGTCGAATAGATCCGGAAAGCATTGAGGACTACATTGCTGAAGGTGGTTATGAAGCGCTTTACAATTCTTTGAGGATGATGACCCCCGCAGGAGTCATTGAACAAATTTCCAAGAGTGGCCTTCGGGGTCGAGGAGGAGCCGGTTTCCCAACCGGACTTAAATGGACTGCTGTTTCCAAGACCAAGAACAATGTCAAATTTGTCGTATGTAACGCTGATGAAGGCGATCCTGGCGCTTTCATGGACCGTAGCGTTCTCGAAAGTGACCCGCACAGGGTTCTAGAAGGTATGGCCATAGCTGGTTTAGCCGTTGGAGCCCATTATGGGTTTGTTTACGTCCGGGCTGAGTATCCGCTGGCGGTAAAAAGAATCAGGACTGCAATAGCCAGAGCCGAAAGGCTCGGGGTGCTGGGCCGCAACATATTCAATACCACTTTCAGTTTTGAAGTGAATGTCCGCCTGGGCGCAGGGGCCTTTGTTTGCGGTGAGGAAACGGCTCTTATGGCCAGCATAGAAGGCCGCAGAGGAAGCCCCAGACCAAAACCGCCCTTCCCGGCCGAACTTGGGCTCTGGGGTTACCCAACTTTAATCAACAATGTCGAAACATTCGCCAATGTCCCTCCGATCATTCAAAAAGGCGGTTCATGGTTCGCTTCCATCGGGGTGGACAAAAGTAAAGGCACCAAAGTTTTCGCTCTCGCGGGCAGAGTCAACAACACTGGGTTGATTGAGGCCCCAATGGGCACGACTCTACGAGAGATTATTTTTGACATCGGTGGTGGTATTGCTGGTGGGAAAAAATTTAAAGCCATACTGACGGGCGGGCCATCGGGAGGGTGCATCCCATCACAATTCCTGGACATGAGCATGGACTATGAATCCCTCGCTCAGGTAGGCGCAATCATGGGATCCGGCGGACTGATAGTGATGGATGAAACGTCATGCATGGTCGATGTGGCCAAATTTTTTATTGAGTTTTGCATGAGCGAATCCTGCGGTAAGTGTGTCCCCTGTCGTGTCGGCACAGTGCAGATATACAATCTTTTGAGAAGAATTACACAAGGCGATGGTAAACCTGAAGATATAGCTTTACTTGAAGAACTTTGCGACCTCGTCAAAAGCACAAGCCTTTGCGGCCTAGGGCAGACGGCGCCCAATCCGGTTCTGAGTTCCATGCGTTATTTCATGGATGAATACAAAGCGCACATTGAGGATAAGGTGTGCCCTGCCGGAGTCTGTCACATGGAGAAATCACAATGAGATACCCGGCTTTTTTGCAAAGAGTCGCTGATCGTGCGGATGTCCAACCTGCAAGGATTTTGACCTTCAGCATCAACGGGCAAATGGTTAGCGCCCGGGAGGATGAAACCATCCTGACTGTTGCCCGCGAAAATGGCATCGCCATTCCAACATTGTGTCACCTTGACGGGCTCTCCGAACGTGGGGCTTGCAGGATTTGCATAGTGGAGATAAAGGGTTCTCCAAAACTAAGCCCCTCCTGTGTAACACTCGCTCGCCAGGATATGGAGGTGATCACAAACTCAGACCGGGTAATGGATTATAGAAGGAAGATCCTGGAACTTCTCTTCGCTGAACGAAATCACGTATGTTCTGTTTGCGTTTCCAACGGTCACTGCGATCTTCAGGCCCTAACCATCGAATTGGGCATGACCCACGTTCATTATGAGTATTTGCATACTAAACACGTTGTTGACGCCTCTCACGACAGATTTTCCGTGGATCATAATCGCTGTGTCCTATGTCAGCGATGCGTCCGGGTTTGCGACGAAATAGAGGGGGCGCACACATGGGATGTTATGAGTCGGGGTTTCCTTTCGACGGTTATTACAGACCTGAACCAGCCGTGGGGAGAATCAAGCACCTGCACAGGATGCGGAAAATGTGTGCAAGTATGCCCAACTGGGGCTCTATCGGAAAAAGGGAAATCCATCTCTGAAATGACCAAAAAGAGACAGTTTCTGCCTTACCTGAAGATGATGCGCGGAGAAGAAAAAACATGAATCGACTCAGACTCGCAACCGCATGGTTGGATGGTTGTTCAGGGTGCCACATGTCCTTTTTGGACATAGATGAGAAACTTCTTGAACTGTCGGAAAAAATTGAGCTTGTGTACAGCCCTTTGGTTGATTTTAAGGTGATCCCGGAAAATATTGATGTGGCGCTCATCGAGGGCGCTGTTAGTTCCGAGGCGGACAGGGAAGAGATTTTAACTTTAAGGGCCAGAAGCGGAATTCTGGTTTCCTTTGGAGACTGCGCTGTCACGGCTAATGTTCCCGGAATGCGCAACAAGTTCAGTTTGGAGGACACTTTGTCCCGCTCCTATGTAGAAAACGCCACCTTGGGGAAATGTATTCCCTCCGATGACGTGCCGAAATTATTGGAATATGCGAAACCTGTCCACGAATACGTCAAGGTGGATTATTTCCTGCCCGGCTGTCCACCGCCAGCCGGAGTGATACTATCGACGTTAAGTGATCTCCTCAATGGGCGTGTGCCGGTTCTTGAGGGGAAAACCCGTTTCGGAGCCTGATAACCCTGGAGAGCGAGACATGACCCAAACACTACAGATTAAACCGATTACCAGAGTAGAGGGGCATGGTAAAATAACCATAACTCTTGATGATTCAGGAAGCGTTTCCGACGCCAAGTTTCATGTTACCCAGTTCCGAGGCTTTGAGAAATTCGTGGAGGGTCGTCCGTTCTACGAAATGCCTTCGTTGGTGGAAAGAATATGTGGTATATGCCCGGTAAGTCACTCAATAGCATCCGCCAAAGCCTGTGATTCAATCCTAGCGGTTCGGATCCCTGAACCGGCCAAAAAGTTGCGGCGTATTGTAAATTGCGGTCAGTTTATACAGTCCCATGCGCTGAGTTTCTTCCATCTTTCAGCGCCAGACCTGGTTCTAGGATTCGATTCAGATCCCGAAAGCAGAAATATTCTGGGACTAGCCCAAATAAATCCCTCGCTAGTCATGGATGGAATCAATTTAAGAAAAATTGGCCAGACAATCATCGAGTCATGCGCTGGAAAACGCATCCACCCGTCCTGGGTCGTACCCGGTGGTGTAAACAGTCCCTTGAATGAACAAATTCGCGACGCAATCATGGGGTTGATTCCTCAAGGCTTCGATATCATTCATCGGACCTTGGACTGGTTCAAAGGAAACCTTGAAAAGTATCGGGAAGAAATTCGAACATTTGCAAATTTTCCTACTCTTTTCGCGGCCCTTGTAAATGACCGGAACAATCTTGAACATGTTGAGGGGAAATTGAGATTTATTGATTCTAAAGGATTCAGGATTCAGGATGACGTGGATCCTAAAGAATATATGGACTATCTTGGTGAAAATTCAGAGTCCTGGTCGTACCTGAAATCCCCTTATTTCAAGTCTTTCGGTTATCCCGATGGGATTTACAAATCGGGCCCGGCCGCAAGAATGAATGTTTGTGATGGTTGTGGGACTCCTCAAGCCGATCAGGAATGGGCTGAGTTCAGGGGATTGGAGCGAGGCCCGGCGCTAAGTTCATTCTATAACCATTACGCCAGATTAATCGAGATCCTTTTTAGTCTGGAAACAATTGAACAACTTCTTGGCGATCCTCAAATATTGAGTGCCCACATAAGATCCTTCGCGAAAAACAACGAGTTTGAAGGTGTCGGCGTAGTTGAAGCCCCCAGAGGACTCCTTGTACACCATTATCGCGTCAATGAGCAGGGGTTGATTACATGGGCGAACATGATAGTAGCTACCGGAAATAACAATCTTGCGATGAACAGAGGGATACTGCAAGTTGCAAGACGTTTTCTGAGAGGCGACAATATAACAGAGGACGCTCTCAATCGAATTGAAGGATTAATCCGGGCTTTTGACCCATGCCTGAGTTGCTCCACTCATTTGATAGGAGGGCTTAATCTTCAGATAGATCTTGCCGGATCCGATGGGGTTGTTCTTGACACAAAATATGTATAGAATCGGAGAAGACGTAATCATCGAATAATCAATGAATATTATTTTAAATATAATTATAGCGCTTATTGTTCTTTCAAATTCCATCTTCGCCATGGCAGACCTGAGAACTGGTGAGCAAGGTCAATCACCGCTTGATCACACTGATTTTGGGGCCCAGAATTCTTTGATGATGGCTCCAACATACCAGGAAGGCGAATTTTCTTTCCCTTTGCTCCCTTCCTGTCCATTTGGTCCCGCTGTTCCTATCCCGCCACTGCCCGAGCAGAGAGTATCTCCCCAAAGACGGGATCAATCTCCTGAAACCGCCAATGTGACGGAAGGAATTGGTAAGTACAAAGGTATGATATTAATTCCGGCTGGACCTTTCGAGATGGGTAGCCCTGGAGAAACAGGAAGACCTGATGAAAGACCTTTGCACACGGTGTATCTGGGTGAATTTTACGTATCGAAATATGAAGTCACCAATACTGAGTTCTGTAAATTTCTTAACAGAAAAGGAGAAATTTCCAGTGACGGCTTACCGAGTCTCAGAATTGACGACCCATCGTCTCCGGTCACAAGAGTGAATGGATTTTTTCAGCCCAAACCTGGTTTTGCAGATAGACCTGTAACCCATGTTTCGTGGTATGGAGCTTCGGATTATGCTCAGTGGGCTGGAGGGCGCCTACCTACCTCAGCGGAATGGGAAAAGGCGGCCATCTATACATCAACCAAAGCCCCGCCCGATGACATTTCGCTCCCTACCCAGGAACAGTCGACTCCAGTGTATGTGGCCACGCCCGGAGCCTTCGGGATCACGGGAATAGAAGGAAATGTCTGGGAGTGGTGCTCTGATTGGTACAGCCGTGATTACTATGCGTTGAGCCCGTCACAAAATCCTCTGGGGCCCTCATTGGGTCAGGAAAAGATAATAAGAGGCGGATCATGGGCTGCTCCTGTCTCATCAACGAGGATTAAAAACATCCATAAGGCTGTTCCAAGAGGATATTACCGGACGGTGGGTTTTCGCATAGTCAAAGACTAGAGCCCTTCATTTTACGGTTTGAACGCTTTCGTTTAGACCAAAAGTCCTGGCATGACAAAAATCAGCAGAGTAAAAACCTTCCCGAATCTGGCGCAAAAAGAGTTCATCGCTCTGGTTTGCGCATGCGCCCTGATTTGTCTAATTTCAGCTCTTATTGACGCTCCCATGGAAGGAGCGGCGGATCCGAACGGCGTACCTGTGGAAAATGTCAAAGCCCCATGGATTTTTGTCGGAATTCAACAGATGCTAAGAAGTTTTTCCCCTGAGTTGGCCGGAATTGTCATACCCCTGGTCTGTTTATTGATCCTGGCTCTTGGTCCTGTTTTGTTAGGCAATGGAAAAACGTCCTCCGTCGTCTTTTTCGGGGTTCTTGGACTTGCTTCGATTCTGACTTTATGGGGATTTTTGTATTGAAGAATCAGGGGAATTTTTTTTTCGGCCTCTTGATAATTTGCTCGGGTATCTTCTTCGTAGCTTTTTTTGTAGTGTCGTATCGAGAGCATAACCCGGAGTGGAAGAAATATCAGTTGCAGGGAGTTTCCCTGGCGGTTTCCCTCCTTAATCAACAGCTTCAAAATGAGCCGTTGGAGGAAAAACAGAAGGTTATCAGAGCCAAACTCCGGGAACTAGGAAATTTTACTCCCAGGGTAATGGAAATACATCCATTCGGCGGTAAAACGCCATCAGAATTTTGTATAACATGTCACTTTGGAATAGAGGACACCTCGGCTTCGCATCCAAACTCCACATTTGGCTGCGTGATATGTCATGGGGGCAGTGGGGCCGATCTCACAGTGAAAGGCGCTCATCGTGGTTTGATCGGAGGAGCCAACCCTACCCGCCTGGATCTTGCGTCCCAGAGCTGTGGAGGATCTTCCCTTACCACGGGCATGTGCCATACAGACAAGGCGTCTCCGGTACTTGACAGAGTCCGAAACACCCCCCGTTCAATAATGGCGACCAACGCCGGCATCATAGGCATTTTGCGTTTTCAGTGGGGTGTGGCGAAGATGGGAGAGGAGCGCTACGGCATCAGGCCTGTTTCGGACGGTAAAACCAGCCTGGATGAAATTGGACCAGAGCTAACCAAAGATCAAACCATCCATCTGGCCGAAAGTCACTTCCGGAAATTCTGCTCAACCTGCCATTTGTGGGGAAAGCAGCCTGAAGAAAAGATGGGGCGTCTTGCAGGTTGCGCAGCCTGCCATGCTACCTACGATCAGACAGGACGGTACCAGGGAAGTGATCCCACGATTAACAGGTATGAAGCGGGACATGCCGCTTACCATTCCATAAACACAAGAATAGATGATGATCGCTGTCGAGCATGTCATAATAGAAGCGCCAGAACCGGCCTAAACTATCATGGTGAGATGGAAAGTGAACAGTATGGGACCCCATTCATGGGCGGATTTTATGACAACCAGACATTGAGTGACGAAAGATTCGTATTGAATCTGGTTCCTGACATACACTTCGAAAAGAAGATGGGTTGCATTGACTGCCACACTTCCCAGGACACTATGGGAGACGGCAAAATTTACGGCCGGATGAAAGACCAGATCGAAATTAGATGTGAGGATTGCCACGGAGGGTATGATCATCCACCTAAAGTAACAGCGGCTGATTTCAACGATCCCCTTACCGTGGCGCTAATCCGAAGTTCCAAGTTCATAAAAATTTCAGACACGGATCAAATTCTTCGAACATCCAGGGACCGCCCTTTACCCCATATCCGAAAAACTGAAAAAGGTCTTGTCCTGACAAGTAAACTGTCCGGCAAAGAGAGTCCGGTCAAAGTCATTACCAACGACAATCGAGGCCACAACATCAAAGGCCATGAACGTCTCGAATGTGACACATGCCATAGCGCCTGGAGCCCTCAATGTTTCGGCTGTCATCAGATTTTGAATCTTGGCATGGAAGGAAAAGATCACATCTCTGGAAAAACTACCCGTGGGGCTTGGGCAGAAGGACGTTCATATTTCAGGTTTGAGAAAAACATGTTTGGCATAAATTCCAGGGGCCGCGTGGGTATCCTCGTGCCGGGCTGCCAGGTTTGGAATACTGTCGTGAATGAAAGGGGCGAAGTGATTGAGCCCTACAATTCCAAGATAATGCCTTTGAAAAACGGCTTGAATTCAATCGCGATCGGCCCCACTCATCCTCATACCACAAGAAAAGAAGTCCCCAGGTGCATAGATTGTCATCTTGATTCAAAAGCTTTGGGACTAGGGGAAGGAAATATTTCCTGGGATGCCAGGGAAAAGATCGTTACCATCTCCCCAATCTATGATTCATACAATAGTGGCTTGCAGATTGATTTTCCGCTGGACGGAATAATTGATGTTCACGGAAACCAGAAGCAGGGATCCTCTCATGAGTTGAGCCGAGGATTTAACAAAGAAGAACTCAACAGAATACTTGGAATTGTCCCCTGCCTACCCTGCCACGACAGGTATGATGATCCGGTATGGACAAGACCCGGCCCTTACAAAAAAACTCCCGCATGCAGGAAGCCGCCCCAAGGCGATAACGCCCAGGGACAACCTCCGAATACATTATTGCAGGATCCCTAACATCACCATCGAAAAGTACGGGAACCGAAAAGTGCGCTATTCCCAAGGTCCTCTTCTATTCTGAGCAGTTGATTGTACTTGGCTATTCTATCAGTCCTGGAGGCCGACCCGGTCTTAATTTGACCGGTACCTAAGGCCACCACTAAATCAGCTATTGTCGTGTCCTCGGTTTCTCCGCTCCGATGCGAAACTATGGCCGTATAACCATTTGCTGAAGCCATATTTACAGCGTCAATTGTTTCAGTCAGGGTCCCTATCTGATTGAGTTTTATCAAAATGGAATTCGCAATGCCGTTTTCGATTCCCTTCGAAAGCAGGTCCACATTGGTAACAAATATATCATCGCCGACAAGCTGAACTTTTTGACCCAGCCTATCCGTGAGCATTGCCCATCCATCCCAGTCATTCTCATCCAGACCGTCTTCCAAAGAGATTATCGGATAACGTTCTATGAGATCTTCATAAAAATCTATCATTTCTTCAGCGGACTTTTTCTTGCCTTCACCTTTGAGATCATAGATATCATTCTTGTAAAAAGAACTTGCCGCAGAATCCAACGCTATCCAGACATTTCCTCCGGGAACATAACCAGCTTCTTCTATTGCCTTGACAATAACCGCCAAAGCTTCTTCATTCGATTTCAGATTGGGAGCGAATCCCCCTTCATCGCCTACAGATGTGTTCAATCCCATACTTTTTAGAACTTTTTTGAGTGTGTGAAAGATTTCTGCGCCCGTCCTCAGAGCATCGGCGAAGCAGCACGCTCCCGCAGGCATGACCATGAATTCCTGAATATCGACATTGTTGTCAGCGTGAGCGCCGCCGTTAAGAATGTTCATCATTGGAATAGGCAAACGCCTAGCGTCTACCCCTCCAAGGTATCTATACAACGGCATGCCTAACTCAGCCGCGCAGGCTTTGGATGCGGCGAGACTGACGCCCAGGATAGCGTTTGCTCCCAGATGACTTTTGTTTACAGTTCCATCCAGATCGATCAGCATTCTATCCAATGACGCCTGATCCAGCGCGTTCATTCCAAGCACTGCCGGTCTAATTTCGTTCATCACGTTTTCTACGGCTTTTAGCACGCCTTTCCCCTGGAAACGATCAGGATCACCGTCGCGTAGCTCTACAGCCTCGTTTTCTCCTGTTGACGCTCCCGAGGGTACGGCAGCGCTGCCGAAAGCGCCGTCCTCGAGAATTACATCCACTTCGATGGTTGGATTTCCTCTGGAATCAAGAATCTCACGAGCCTTAACTTCACCAATATCAAATCTCATTTCATCGCCTCCTTGGTCACACACTTAAACTTCTCGGGGAATGAATTGCCTGACGGGGCCACTAGTGTTACTATTGTAGCATAATATCCCCATAAACGCCTCCTACTGTGTAGGATTAATGTCCGTGGACAGTGATAATTAAAAGGGGGACTTGGCTTTGAAAATTTCCCGAATCCTTGTAATTGGTGGAGCGGGCTACGTAGGTTCACATTTTTCGCTTTATGCCGCGAATTGTGGATTGAACGTAACTGTAATGGATAACCTATCCAAAGGTCACCGATCCGCTTTGCGGGATTCTGAATTTATCGAAGATGATTTGCTAAATTATGACAACATGCTGAGACATCTTTCTGAAAATCGATACGACGCAATTTTTCATTTTGCGGCCAGTTGTCTTGTCGGAGAATCAGTTTCGGATCCGGCTCAGTATTATAGAAACAATGTTCTCGCCGCGTTCAATATGCTGGAGGCCATGCGCCATACTGGGCATGATAGAGTAGTTTTCTCTTCAACCTGCGCCGTATACGGTTACCCACAACAACTACCCCTCAAGGAAGATCATCCCAAAAATCCAATTTCTCCATATGGAAGGACCAAACTTACGATTGAGTGGATGATGGAGGATTACAATGTCGCCTACGGCATTAGGTCCGCTCAGTTGAGATATTTCAACGCAGCCGGATGTGAACCGGACTTCGGTTTGGGAGAAGACCACAATCCTGAAACTCACCTGATACCAAATGTAGTCCGTTTTGCTCTGGGCCTGTCGGAAGATCTCACAATCTTTGGAAATGATTATGAGACTAGAGACGGGACGTGCGTTCGCGATTACATCCACGTTACCGATCTGGCGGAAGCCCATCTCAAGGCTTGCTCCAAGTTACTAAAAATACCCATCATAAGGGTTAATCTGGGAACCGGAATGGGATATAGCAACCTTGAAATAGTGGACTCTGTCCGAAAAATATCGGGAGTTGAAATTGTCCCGAATTTCGGCCCCAGAAGACCCGGAGATCCTGCTGAACTGGTCGCTGACGCCTCTTTAGCTCAAAGGCTTCTCGATTGGAAGCCAGGAAGATCCAATCTGGACTCAATTGTCACAGAAGTTATAAAATGGTTTTCTCTATGCCCCCATGGTTACACTAATTAGCTGCGGCAGGCTCTAAACGCCCCCTAGAGGAAAAAGATGGCACGGATTCTGGTTACCGGCACAGCCGGATTCATCGGTTTTTATGTAGCAAAGGCGTTGCTAAATGAAGACACAACCGTAATTGGCGTTGATAATTTTAATACTTATTATGCGCCTGATCTGAAGTTCGCCAGAGATGAAATTCTGAGGAAAAACAAGAACTTTATTTCGATAAACTCCGATATCTCGGATCTATCATCTGTTAAGAGCATTTTCAAGGAACACAAGCCTTCCATGGTATGTCATCTCGCCGCGCAGGCGGGAGTTAGATATTCTCTAAAAAATCCTTACTCTTATCAGAAAGCTAACGTCGAAGGGTTCGTCAACCTGATCGAGCAGTCAAGGCTGAACTCAATCCAAAGGTTCGTTTACGCTTCCAGTTCCAGTGTTTATGGTGGAAATACAAAACTTCCCTATAGCGAAGATGATCCAGTGGAAACCCCAGTGAGTCTCTATGCCGCGACCAAGAGGTCCAATGAACTGATAGCCTACGCATATACGCATTTGTGGGGGCTCCAAACCGTTGGTCTAAGATTTTTCACCGTATATGGCCCATGGGGAAGACCAGACATGGCGTACTGGAGTTTCCTTGAAGCAATGCGACATGGAGATCCCATAAAGGTATTCAATCATGGTAAAAACAAGCGGGATTTTACCTACATAGATGACGTGACAACCGGTGTCATGGCTTCGCTTGTAACGGAGAAACTCAATCAATATGAGATAATCAACCTGGGAAACAATGAGCCCGTCGGGCTAATGGATTTTATTTCCACGCTGGAAGAACTTAGCGGGCTGGTAGCTATCAAGGAAATGGTTCCTGCCCAACCTGGAGACGTGGTATCCACATTTGCCAGCATTGATAGGGCTTCCGAGAAGCTGGGGTTCAAGCCGTCAACTTCGTTACGAGAGGGACTTGAACCTTTTGTAAAATGGTATCAGGACAATCCAACTTTGGTCGATAAAGTCAGGGAGTTCCGATTGTCAAAAGATGAAATGTCACAATAACACCATTTTTTGTTTGCCATTGAAAGGTTATCAAAATTGAAAAAACTATTTAATCCATCTTCGGTTGTTGTCATCGGCGTTTCAAGCGATCCTAGAAACCTGGGGAAAGAGATAGCCAGAAACTTGTTTGAGTTCCGATACACTGGAGTAATTCATTTCGTTGGACTGGATGAAGGTGTGCTTTTTGGCCGAAAGATACACAAATCCTTGGATGAAATAGACGAACCAATTGATCTGGCCATAATCCTCACTCCCGCACGAACGGTCCCGGACCTGTTAGAAAAGTGTGGAAAGAAAGGGATAACGAGGGCGATCATAGAAAGCGGCGGCTTTGGTGAGTTTGGAGGCCAGGGCGCTGAATTGAGTGGAACACTTGCAAGAAATCGCCACCAGGTACGGGATGAGATTTATAGGTCCCAATTGCATAGGCATAATGAACGCTTCCAATGGTCTGACAACACCTTTCGCCAGGCTCCATAACACGTTCAGAGTCGGTGAGGTCGGAATTATAGCCCAAAGCGGGGGAGTGGCGTTATCCTTTCTTAACATGTTCGACAGCGAGCAGCTCGGTTTCAGCAAGTTCGCTTCAATAGGAAACAAGCTCAACATCGATGAGAACGATCTGCTTGAGTATTATATTGAAGATCCTCAAACGTCTGTAATCTCTATGTATCTCGAATCAATTCCCGATGGCAGGAGATTTATGGAACTGGCAAGGAAATCTACTAAGCCGATAGCCGTCCATAAAGCCAACATAGGCGGATTCAGCCAAACAATTGCGCAGTCGCATACGGACGCTCTGGCCAATGACGACATAGTCGTCGACACTGCCCTGACCCAATCGGGCATGATACGGTTTCGCGACATGCGCGACTGTGTAGATTTTGTGAAGATACTAAAAATACCACGAATGAAAGGCCGCAACCTTGCAATAATTTCCAGATCCGGCGGTCATGCTGTTATTGCAGCGGACGCTGCCTTCACATATGGGTTCAATCTGCCACCTTTTAATGAAGATTTTCTGGACCAGATTAGACAGAAAGTCAGGGCAAATGTGATAAAACTGGCTAATCCCCTGGACCTCGGTGATTTGTTTGATTTTGAGGTTTATGTTCAGATCGTCGAACATACACTGCAACAACCAAATGTTGATGGAATCCTGCTACTGCAAACCTATTTCGCCATGGTTGAGGGAGAGGCTTCAAGGAAATTGCTGCGTTCGGCTGCATCCTTGTCGACACAGTATCAAAAACCGGTGGCATTGTGTGTCTCTACTGAACAAGTGGAAATATCCCGTCTGCTCAAAGACTTTGATTTCCCGATATTTATATCGCCAGAAAGAGCTGTCAGCGCTCTAGACACCTCAATAAGATTTGAGAAGCGCCGCCAATTGATAAAACAGGAAAGCTCCGAGCCAACCAAGCCTGTGGAAATGGATAGATCCGCCATATCGAGAATTATTGACAAATCAATTTCTGAAGGCCGTTCGCCTCTGTTGCATGAAGCCCTTGACATACTAAGGTTTACTAGCCTTAACATTCCCGATTACACGGTAATCAAACCAACCCAGGACATTTTAGCCAGACCTCCTGATTTCCCCGGGCCATACGCCGTCAAGGTCATTGCTCGGGAGATATCACACAAGTCGGATAGAAACGGGGTAACACTAGGGTTAAAAGACCTGAATCAGGTCAGGTCAGCCTTGGACAACATGTGGGGACGGTTCATTCCGGAAACGGACCTTGGCCTCTACGGATGTCTCATTCAACAGATGGCTCGGCGAGAAGCAGGAACATACGAACTGATTGTTGGAGGAAAACGCGATCCTCAATTTGGACCTCTTGTGCTAGTGGGTTACGGTGGTGTACTAGTCGAAGTTTTCGCAAAAGCTTCCCTCCGAATAGCGCCTCCATCTTCGCGGGAAATAGATGAGATGATTGACGAACTTCCTGGATCGGAGATTTTCAAGGGTGTCAGAGGTAGGGCTCCTATCGATAGGGATAGCCTACGCAAAACAATTTCAGCCGTGTCGACTTTGATGGTCGAGTTCCCAGCCATAGACCAGATAGATGTTAACCCTGTGTGGGTTTCACCTTCTGGAGCCACTGCCATTGACGCGAGGATATTCCTGAAAGTCTAGACAGGGCGAGTCAATAACAATTGACGCAAAACAGCGCCAATATCTCAATGTATGAATTGGATCTAGGATTTTGATATGCCGCACCGAATAGATGTATGTTTAAAACAATCATTACCTGATCCGGCCGGCCGACGAACGGCCGCACGGATAAAGTCGGATCTCGGATTCCAAGTTGATAGTGTTCGGGTCGCTGATAGTTTCATAATTGATATGGACCTTGAACGACGGGAACTTGAATCTCTTGTCGAGGATGTTTTCGTAGACCCTGTCATCCAGGAAGCCACAATTGACGAACCGATCAATTTACCTTTCGACTGGCTTGTTGAGGTCGGATACCGCCCTGGCGTAACAGACAACGTTGGTCGCACTGCCAGAGAGTCCGTTGAGAGGACTCTCGGCGTCAAACTGAGATCAGGCGGGGGCGTATTCAGTAGAAAATTGTACTTCTTTACAGGACGCCTGACTCGCGACGAAATTGGCGGGATAGCCAAAGATTTGCTCGCTAACGATCTGATCCAGACTTCTCAGATTTTTGCGCCATCTGACGATCGTTCGATGATAAACGTCCCAATCGTGAGATCCAAGGCGGAAATTCTCGTCAAGGAAATCGACCTGAACATATCGGATTCCGAATTGTTGCGCATAAGCCAGGAAGGCGTTTTGGCCCTCAATCTGGAAGAGATGAAGACAATCCAGAGCTTTTTCAATAATCCCGGAATTTATCAGTCAGAGGAAAAAACTTGGATTGAACGAAAAAATCACTGACTGTGAGTTGGAGGTTCTAGCCCAAACATGGTCCGAGCATTGTAAGCACAAGATTTTCAATGCGGCCATTGACTATGAAGAAAACGGAAAAATATCCAGAATCAACAGTCTTTTTAAATCTTATGTTCAGAAGGCGACTGAAGATATTCGCGCCAAACTTGGGAACAATGACTTTTGTCTGTCAGTATTCAAAGATAATGCAGGCGTAATTAGACTGGATGACGAATGGAATTTGGTCGTCAAAGTCGAGACGCATAATTCGCCCTCAGCTCTGGACCCATACGGTGGCGCTTTGACGGGCATAGTTGGGGTAAATCGTGATCCATTCGGCACCGGCCTGGGCTGCCGTTTAATTTTCAATACGGATGTCTTTTGCTTTGCGCCGCCTGACTTTAATGGGGTTATCCCACCTCGTCTACTCCACCCCAGACGGGTTTTTGAAGGAGTTCGCGAAGGAGTCGAACACGGTGGAAACAAAAGCGGAATTCCTACTGTGAACGGCGCTGTTGTCTTTGATGAACGTTATCTTGGGAAACCACTGGTTTATTGCGGGACAGGCGGGTTGATGCCTGCAACCATTAATGGCAAGCCAGCGCACATCAAAAAGGCCAATACCGGTGACCGGATTATCATGACGGGCGGAAGAATAGGCAAAGACGGTATCCACGGAGCCACTTTTTCTTCGGAGGAACTCCATGAAGGCTCGCCCGCAACGGCCGTTCAGATTGGAGACCCGATAACCCAGAAACGCATGACTGATTTCTTGCTCATGGCTAGAGATCGAGGGCTTTATAGCTCTATAACCGATAACGGCGCCGGCGGTCTCTCGTCCTCCGTAGGTGAGATGGCGAATGAATCGGGTGGGGCTCACATCATGCTTGACAGAGCGCCTTTAAAATATCCTGGTTTGCAGCCATGGGAAATCCTGTTGTCAGAAGCTCAGGAGAGAATGACCGTTGCCGTGCCGCCCGACAAACTGTCGGAATTTATGGCTCTTGCGGAAAAATTGGATGTGGAGGCGACGGATCTCGGAGAATTCACCGATGATCAGTCCTTCATCGTTTACTGGCATGATGCGCCGATAGCCTATTTTCCCCTGGACTTTCTGCATGACGGAGTTCCGCAGATGCGTCTGAAGGCGACATGGGAACCTCCCAAACACCCGGAACCGAATTTTGAATGTCCTCTGGACCTGAATCAGGAATTACTTGAATTAATGAGCCGCTGGAACATTTGCTCCAAAGAGAAGCTGATTCGTCAATACGATCATGAGGTTCAAGCAGGCTCCGTGGTCAAGTCCCTAATCGGCTTGAACAATGATGGTCCTGGGGACGCTGCGGTTCAAAGACCTATGCTGGACAGGTATCTCGGTGTCGCCGTGGGATGCGGAATCGCCCCAAGATACTCTGATATAGATACATACTGGATGATGGCAGCCGTAATAGATGAAGCCGTAAGAAACATAGTCGCTGTTGGCGCTAACCCGGACCACATGGCCGGCCTAGATAATTTCTGCTGGTGTGATCCGGTAAGGTCTGAGAAAACGCCTGACGGGGAATATAAACTCGCGCAGTTGGTAAGAGCGAACAAGGCGCTGTACGATCTGTGTGTCGAGTATCATATCCCGTGTATCTCGGGAAAAGACAGCATGAAAAATGACTATCTCATAGGCGGGTCAAAAATTTCCATTCCGCCGACCGTGCTTTTTACTGCCGTGGGAGTTGTGCCGGACGTTAGAAAGGCCGTTACCGCTGATTTCAAGACCGCAGGCGCCTTGATATATGTCCTGGGAACGACGAGAGACGAGGTTGGAGCGTCCGAATATCTGGCTTCAAGGGGATTCATAGCATCAAATGTCCCCAAGGTATTGAACCCGAAATCTGCGATTGAATCTTATAGGGCATTGTTCAGGGCTGTGACCCAGGGACTGGTCGCTTCGATTCATGATATTTCAGACGGCGGGCTCGGTGTAGCTCTGGCGGAGAGTTCATTTTCGGGAGGAATCGGAGCAAAGGTCAGCCTTGCCAAACTGGGATATGAGGGCGTAGCCCGTGATGACTTCGCATTGTTCTCAGAAACCCCTTGCCGTTTCCTCATAAGTGTCTCACCGCTCTAACAGCAAAGTGTTTGAAGAAACCTTAGAGGGTTTTCCCTTGTCACTTATCGGAGAAACTTCGTCCGACCTCAACCTGACTGTCGAGGGGTTGAACGGCAAGACAGTCATTGACATGAACATCTGGGAATTAAAAAAAGCGTGGCAAGCGCCTGGTCTCTAAGGCGCCTGTCGAGCATTATGGTTTGCTCCAATTTCACAATAAGGCTCAGGAGGTTGTGGCTAATATCTTCACGTGCCAGGATCTGCTTCCGCTCTTAAGCCTTGGAGACTACGGGAGCGTTGTTTAAACAGCATTACAGATTCATCAAGGGATATTCGCTGGTTCTGGCGGCCACTGCAATTTGGTCCGGGAATTTCATTGTAGCCCGGATACTTTCCAATTCGGTTCCGCCAGTTACAATTTTTATTTTCCGTTCGTTGATAGCGATTACTATTCTTGCGCCTTTTGTGGCAGGCCACTTACGCCAAGAGTTTCCAGCGATTCGCAAGCATCTCGGCTATCTTGCCCTTACAGCTTTTCTCGGGTTGACGATCTGCAACACTGTTGTATACATAGCCGCGGCTACCACCAAAGCCTTGAATCTGACTCTGATAGCAATCAGTTCCCCTGTTTTTACAATCATTTTTGCTCGAATCTTCCTGCACGACACCCTGACTCTTCGTAGGGTAATAGGTCTAGTAGCGGCTACCGCCGGAGTTGTGTTGCTCATCACCAGTGGTCAGATCTCACATTTGGCGAATTTGACGTTTTCTGAGGGTGATTTGTGGATGCTTGGACAGGCTTCATCTTTTGCCCTTTACACCATTTTGGTCAGGATGAAACCTGGTGAACTCAGTCCGCTCCCATTTCTATTTTCTCTGTTCATTATAGGCATGCTTTTTTTATTGCCATTGTTCCTGTGGAAACTACCTGAAACCGAGGCGGTCCACTTTACCCCGGCCATCTTGGGGGCGATTCTCTATTTGGGTGTCGGTCCATCATTGTTAGCCTACCTGTGCTGGAATGAATCAGTCGCAATCATTGGTCCCGCCCGCGCGTCATTTGTCTATTACTGTCTGCCGCTCTTTAGCGGTGTTGAGGGTCTGTTATTGTTGGGTGAACAGGTCACGGCCATTCACGTGTTCAGTGGTGTGATGATCTTAGCCGGCGTTATTTTTGCCACATCGGAATAAAAGTCTTCAAGCAATTAGCAATGATTGACGATATTCATTCCTAACCCTCAGACAACTCAATATTTGCGGATCTATTTCCCTTTGACATGAATCAAATGTGAGACCACCGGAGGATCGGACCCAACATGAAAAGAACGGACTCGGTCTTCGACCGCTCGGTCTCCAATAGTGAAACGAGCGTGCTGACGAACATGCTCGGCCCAGGATTCCACAATGAATGTCTCCACGTATTTCCCCGGATCAGTAATGTCGTGGAACAAGCCCCATCGTCTAGCGCCGTCACGATGGCGAATACGTTTAAGTTCGTATGCTGAGTCAACAAATTCGCCCAATTTTTCCACGTCAATGTGGTATTCAACCATTACCAGCACTGGCCCATCCTCCGGATCCGGATCAAAAGCCACAAGCGGCTCGGACCAGTGCAACGATGGCCTGAGATCCAATTCTCTGATCCCCTTTAGGGGCCACAGGAAAGCCCCCGCTACTCCTGTCGCCAGACCAAATCCGGCTAAAAGAAGAGCCCAACGAGTTTCCCCAGAATTCCGCTATTGTCCCCCACATAACACTGGACACACCCATTAGTCCCTGAAAAGCCAGTGTGTAAAATCCTAGCGCCCGTGACTGAACCCATGAGGCGGCGGACGTTTGGGCGGCCACGTTAAAACTTGCCATTACAGTTACCCAGGCTATCCCTCCGGCAATCATGAAGCCGTAAAGCAGGAAATCAATTCGTAGGTATCCGAGCGTGACTGTCACTATCCCAAAAATTATAGTCGCCAAAATCAACAGGTTGTCGAGCGTCATCCTCTTTCTGGCGCTCGGTAGAATCGCGGCGCCGGCTAGAGCCCCTAATCCGAAAAAACCTACCAGAGCCCCATACCCGCGGGAAGTCATGCCAAGTTCATGTCGGGCTACCAATGGCATCAACGCCCATAGGGCGCTCCCGCAAGTGACGAATATGCAACAGCGGATTAACGCGGAACGCAATTCTGGGGCATGAAGAATATATCGAGTTCCCGCTCGAATTGCCCCCATCACATGTTCCGCTGGTAACGGATTTTCCCTCTGAGACGAATCCCAACGATAAATTATAGCAATCACACCTAGAAAAGATAACGCATTCAAAAAAAATACCGGACCTGGTCCCCAAAACGCCACAATAGCCCCTCCCAAGGCCGGACCGATCGCTCTGGCGATGTTGAAAGCCACACTGTTTAACGCCACGGCCTGCGGTAGTTCTTTTCTGGGAACCAGGCGTGGAACCACCGTTTGCCAGATCGGCATATTCATGGCCGCCCCCATCCCAAGGGCAAAAGTAAAAGAGAGCAGTATCCATGGGGTTGTGGCGTTCATAAACGTTACAATACTCAAGCCTGCGGCGGCGACTGTCATCCAGCCCTGAGTAAAAAGCAGCAGTCGTCTTCGATCAACTATGTCGGCGATCGCTCCAGCGGGCAGCACCACCAAAAAAACTGGAAGACTGCTCGCAGTTTGCATCAGGGAGACCATGACCGGCGAACTCGATAGGGACGTCATCATCCACACACCGGCCACGTTCTGCATCCACGTCCCAACATTTGACACCGTGGCCGCTATCCATAGCGCTCGAAAAACTGAATAGGCTAGTGGGCTCCATGGAGAATAATTTTGGATTTTGTCTTCAGACATGCCGACCTTCGGGTAAACTAATTCACTGAGTTAATGTATCCCCGAAATTCATCATTGGAAAGGAGCGTGACCTTGTATCAACTTGACAGGGGTAATCGAGAAACTCCATTAGGACCCTGCCGTCACCCCAATTGTCCAGCCGCTGCAGTGTCGGCCAGGATCAGAGAATTGTCCCTCCGGATTCGGCCACATGGAATTGATTGATCGCCATTCCAAAGTCGCTCAACTACTTCAGTCTTCTCTCCCCCTGTCACCAACCACAGAATCATCCGGGAGCGATTAATGATCGGATACGTCAATGTCATTCGACGTGTCCCCTGATAAAGGCCGGTCAAAGCGACATCCTCTCCGGTGATTTCAAGAACGGGGCCTTCGGGCAGCAACGAAGCGGTATGTCCGTCCGGTCCTAGTCCAAGGTGGACCAGGTCAAGCACGGGCGGCGACCCGGCTATCTCTCGCAGAATTGTCGCGTAACGGCTAGCGGCGGAAGATAGGTCTTCTTCCTCCACCGGCATCGCATAAACCTGCTTTGGGTCGATTCTATGGTTTTGCAGCAGGATTTCACTGATGTGAGTAAGATTTCGGAGCGGGTCGCCTACGGGAGCCACTCGTTCGTCCACTTGAGCCATCCGCACGGATTCCCATGGGACATCAAGAGCTATCAGAGACCGTAGCATGGCCCACGGAGTGCGACCACCACTGAGCGCCATAACGAATCTTCCGCGGTCGGCGACCGCCTCCCTGGCCTCCGCTGCGATAATAGCGGCGGCTTCTTGGGCGACCGAATATTCGTCGGTAAAAACTTTGATCTTCATGACAGATTCTCCCCCATTTAGGTTGCCCCTTCTTTTAGATCAGCGCCCATAATAGATCAACGTTCATCATGAGGTGGCCCGCATTTTTCGATAGCGACGGATAAGGCCGTTAGTCGAACCGTCATGGATGAGAACAGGCTCCTCCGACAACTCAAGTTCAGGAATAATCCTCTCTGCAAGCGCTTTACCCAGTTCCACTCCCCACTGGTCAAATGAGTTGATGTTCCAGATAACACCTTGTGTAAATACTGAGTGCTCGTACAGCGCGACAAGTCTGCCGAGCGTTTTCGGAGTCAGTTGCTCTGCGAGGATGGTATTGGACTGGCGGTTGCCTTCGAACACACGGTGTGGAGCGAGCCAATCAGGAGTTCCCTCGGCTTTTACTTGTTCAAGTGTCTTTCCAAACGCCAGGGCCTCCGCTTGGGCGAAAACATTGGCCAGAAGCATGTCGTGATGACGACCGACGGGATTGATCGATCGGCCAAACGCTATAAAGTCACAGGGAATCATTTCGGTCCCCTGATGTATCAACTGGTAAAAGGAGTGCTGACCGTTAGTCCCCGGCTCACCCCAGTAGATCGGCCCTGTCTGATAGGTAACATTGGTTCCTTCGATCGTGACATGTTTGCCGTTACTCTCCATTGTCAACTGTTGAAGATAAGCCGGGAAACGATTCAGATACTGCTCGTACGGCAAGACCGCCACAGTGCCGGCGTTGCAAAAGTTGTTACGCCATACAGCCAGCAGGCCCATGAGCGCTGGAAGGTTACGCTCGAAAGCTGTGCTCCGGAAATGCTCATCCATCTCGTGGAAGCCGGCCAACATCTCGCTGAAATCGTCCGGACCAATCGATAGCATTGTGGAAAGACCGATGGCCGAGTCCATGGAGTACCGCCCACCGACCCAATCCCAGAATCCAAACATGTTAGTGGTATCAATACCAAATTTCTTCACAGCCTTGTCGTTAGTCGAAACAGCGACAAAGTGTTTGGCGACAGATTTTTCATCTCCCCCGAGGCCAGCGACTAACCAGGAGCGAGCGGTATGGGCGTTCGTCATTGTCTCCAGCGTGGTAAAAGTTTTAGACGAGATTATAAACAGAGTCTCAGACGGGTCCAAATCTTGAACAGCTTCCCGGAAGTCTGTTCCATCAATATTGGAGACGAACCGAAAGGTCATAGAGCGATCACTATAATGTTTGAGAGCCTCGTAAGCCATCACGGGCCCTAGATCCGAGCCCCCAATGCCAATGTTGACGATATTGGCAATGCGCTTCCCCGTGTGGCCTTTCCATTCGCCGCTTCGGACGCGGGCGCAGAATTGAGTCATCTTGTCGAGAACCGCGTGGACTTCAGGCACTACGTTCACTCCGTCCACAAGGATGGTGGCGTCCCTCGGCGCGCGTAGGGCTACATGCAAAACAGCCCGGTTTTCGGTAACATTGATTCTGTCTCCCCGAAACATGGCGGCTATCCGCTCGCTTAGACCCGATTCCTCGGCAAGTTGAATCAGGAGTTTCAAGGTTTCTTCAGTTATCAGATTTTTTGAATAATCTAGATAAATCCCCACATCCTCCAATGTGAAGCGCTCGCCCCGTTTAGGGTCGTCCTCGAATAGCTTTCGGAGACTCAGTTTCCTGATTCGCTCATAGTGGGCTGCTAGAGCCTTCCATGCTGGTCGTTCAGTAAGTGGCGCGACATTCGAGGTCATGTTCTTGCTCCTTTATCTCCTTGGTAGGCATAGAAAGGTTATTTTAGCGATATGAAGGTCCAGGATCAAATTGTTCCGTTCCTGCCCAGTTTATGGGTTAGGGGCTTGACGTGCAATTTGTCTCATAAATGTATTATTGTTTACTGGTAACATTTTTACTGCCGGATTGATCACCGCGAGGATAACCAATGTCACAGAGCATTGAAGATCGAATACATGAAATAGGTCAAAAGATCTATTCACTAATGGGACAGGAACTCCCTTCCGTGTTCGATAGAAAAAACTGGAGCGGACGGCTTACCGATTGGGTGATGAAAGATGAAGCCTTGAAAATCCAGCTTTTTCGGTTCGTGGATGTCCTCCCTACTCTAAAGTCCGATTCTCTCGTTGTTAGAATGCTCAAGGAGTATTTCTCGGATATTCCAGACAATCCTTTCCTCCATGGCGTCGGGCGGCTCTCGGGTATTTTGCCTCACGTTGCGGCCAAAGCCGTCAGAACCGGAGTCGAATCTATGGCTGAGCAGTTTATCGGGGGCCGTGATGAACACGATGCGCTTAGAGTATTACAGAAACTGAGAGATGAGGGAATCTCATTCAGTATTGATCTGTTGGGTGAGGCTGTATTGGCTGATTCTGAGGCGTTCAGTCACGCCGAGCGTTACAGGAGACTTCTCAAGTTCCTGGTCCCTCATATAAATCAATGGTCGGAAGTTCCCCTTCTGGATTATGACAATCATGGGCGAATTCCTGTTCTGGATGTTTCAGTCAAGATCTCGTCATTTTACTCCCAGATCGACCCAAGGAACTGGGACGGCTCAATACGAAAAATCAAGGAAACTTTGATTCCGCTAATTGAGCAGGCAATTGAAATGGACGTGTCAATCACAGTGGATATGGAAAGTCACCATTTCAAGGACCTGACAATAGCTGTTTTCAGGAGCCTGTTCGACGACGTCCCGAATTTAAAATTTGCTGGTCTGGTCCTTCAGGCGTACCTCCCTGAAACAAAAGGTGACCTTCTCAGCCTCATGGATTGGGCGACAAAGACAAAAAATCGCATCGGTGTTCGCCTTGTCAAAGGCGCATATTGGGACTACGAAACGGTCATTAACCAGCAGCAGGGTTGGCCTGTACCTGTCTTTCTGAATAAAGAGGAGACCGACCTGAATTACGAGGAACTCACCAGGATTCTTCTTGAAAATACGGAGCGCATCCGCCCGGCAATCGCCACACACAACATCAGGAGTATCAGTCACGCCATCGCGACCGCCAATGCGCTGGATCTGCCTCCACAGGCTTTCGAATTCCAGATGATTTACGGAATGGCTGAGCCGGTTCGCCATGCGCTGCAGAAAATGAATTACAGGGTACGTGCCTATACTCCGATTGGTGAATTGATCCCTGGAATGGCCTATCTGATCAGGAGACTACTGGAAAACACATCAAATGAGTCTTTCCTCCGCAAATCTTTCTCTGAAACCGTCTCTGTCGACGAATTGCTCAATGCCCCCCAACAAGCCGGCAGATCGACAAAAATCTCGTTGAATCATTCCATCAGGAATTCATAAACGAACCATTGATTGATTTCTCCATTCTCGAAAACCGCAAGAACATGACAGAGGCGCTCCGAAAGACACGAAAAACGTTAGGCCAGAAATATCCTATCTTGATCGGAGCCAAGGAAGTTTGGACGGATCAAAAGATCCTGTCACTCAATCCCTCAAGCCCAAACGAAATCGTCGGCCATGTTTGCGCAGGATCGAAAGAAGACGCTGAACAGGCAATAGCCGCAGCCCGAATAGCCTGGCCTTCGTGGAGAAAAACCTGCTGTTGAAGAACGAACAGGGATCCTGGTTCGAGCAGCTCAGGAAATTCGCAAGAGACGATTCGAACTCATGGCTCTGGAAGTCTACGAAGTCGGAAAAACATGGACCGAGGCTGATGGAGATGTGGCGGAAGCGATAGATTATCTTGAATATTACGCTGCGGAGATGACAAGACTTGGCGATCCAAGAATCATGGGCAATTATCCCGGTGAGGCAAACGAATATTTTTATGAACCCAGAGGCGTCGGCGCGGTTATCGCTCCCTGGAACTTCCCATTCGCGATACCAACCGGTATGGTGTCGGCGGCCCTGGTTACAGGGAATTGTGTGATTCTCAAACCTTCCAGCCTGTCGCCTGTCCTGGGATGGCGTCTCACAGAGATTTTCAGGTCTGTCGGACTTCCCCCGGGGGTTTTGAACTTTGTTCCAGGCTCTGGCCAGGAAATTGGGGAAAGCCTTGTTTCGAGCCCCGAGATCGATTTCATAGCCTTCACCGGCTCAAGGGAGGTGGGCCTGAACATAGTCAGACTCGCCGGAGTCACACAACCCGGACAAATCAACGTGAAACGGGTCATTGCCGAGATGGGAGGCAAAAACGCCATCATTGTCGATGAAACGGCCGACCTGGATGAAGCTGTCAAGGGAGTCCTTGACTCCGCATTGAGTTTTCAGGGGCAGAAATGTTCGGCATGTTCCAGAGTTATTGTGGTCGGAGACCATTATGACGAATTTTGCCGGAGACTTAAGGAGGCCATGGAGAGTATAGTCATAGGGCCTCCGGAAGAAGCCGGGACTTTTATGGGGCCGCTAATAGACAAGGCGGCAATGAACAAAATAGAAGACTACATAGGGCTCGGCAACCGGGAGGGAAAAGCTATCCTTATCCGTAATGTTCAGAGAGACGGTTATTTTGTGGGACCAGCGATCTTTACTGACGTGAACCCTGACTCCAGGATTGCCCAGGAAGAAATATTCGGCCCAGTCCTTGTCGTCATGAAAGCGCAGGACCTCGACGATGCGATAGACATCGCAAACGCGACCCCTTATGCGCTCACAGGTGGAATATTTACGAGGAGCCCTGCTAACATTCAAAAGGTCAAGAGTGATTTCAGGGTCGGCAATCTCTATATCAACCGAAAGATAACAGGGGCTTTGGTGGCAAGACAGCCTTTCGGAGGGTTCGGCATGTCTGGTGTGGGCTCCAAGGCGGGTGGTCCTGATTATCTGTTACAGTTCATGAATATTAGGAGTATCAGTGAAAACACGCTTAGACGTGGGTTCGCCCCTAGAGTCCAGGCTGATAAATAAGTTTCAAAATTACGTAAAATCCCCAAAGTCTGTTTCCTAATCCTGGAGGAGTTAAACATGTCTCAAAATAAAAAGAAAATTGACCCCACTTGCGCCACGTGCCCCAACCAAATGCCAGAGATGTTGTGCATGTACGAAAGTGGGTCCAGTCACAAAGGCTGCCCGACTGTCAGTCGTAAAGAGCTTTTGACCAAGGCTAACAGCATTTACGAAAATCCCGAGATCCAGAATTTCGCCCACCAGGCGTCAGTGCAGGAGTCAGCGTGCTACGCGAATCGACAAGAGCGTCCTTACGTGATGCAACCTACCAAAACACGCATCGTTGAAATCTGTGAATTTGCGAACCGCATGGGCTTCAAACGTCTTGGGCTTGTTTTTTGTGTCGGGCTGAAGAATGAGGCGGCGATTGTGGATCAGATATTTAAAAAGAACGGCTTTGAGGTTGTTTCGGTCTGTTGCAAGGCTGGAAGAACTTCAAAGGACCTTATCGGCATCGAGGAGCAGGACAAGATCTTTCAGGGAACTGACGAGGCAATGTGTAACCCGGTTTTTCAAGCGATGCTACTCAATGACGAGAAAACTGATTTTAACGTTCTACTTGGGCTATGTGTTGGACATGATTCGTTGTTCTTCAAACATGCCGAGGCATACACTACCGTTTTAGCCGTCAAGGATCGGGTTACCGGTCACAACCCATTGGCCCCGATATATCTTCATGGCACGTATTACAAAAAACTGCTATCGTAAAAAGACAGCATTATTATACCTTCTGATCCCGATGTGAGTAAGATCGATTTACGAATTCAGAAAGTGGCTAACTCTGACGTAAATAGTTTCCATGGATTTACTCCCTGATATGCGCTTTTTTTGTTAGCGACGACCATGCCAGTGAAGTGGGCGTCTCTTCATGTGGGCTACGGCCAGAATTCTTATCTCTTCAGGTAGTACGGAATAGATCAACGAGTAAGGAAATGTTTTTAGGTGTTTTTTTCGCATCCTGCCTTGAATGGGCGATGACGCAGTCGGAAACTGCTGAATGTTTTCAATGGCTTTTTCTAATTGATCGAGAAATATAGAGCCAAGTCCCGGACACTCAGCGTCATAGAAATCCGCTGCTTGATTTATTTCAGCTTCTGCCGCTTCGTGGATCGAAAGCGTGTGCATTATTTCCGACTAGATCGGGCACGGGCGAGAGTTTCTTTGGCGGGATACCCTTGAGCCATGCCTTGGTCCAATTCATTGTCCCGCCTTGAGGCCTCCTTCACCCACAGACTTTCGATTTCAAACTCACTCATTGTATCGAGGCTATTTATAAGTTCTTTGGCCAGGTAGGCGCGAGACTCCGGATTTAATTTCAAAACCTCGTTTTTCAGCTCTTCGATGCCCATATTCTCTCTCCTGAATTTTTCTTCTGCCTGAAATCTCATTATCTAATAATTTAACACTTCAACAAACAACAAATCAAGATATTCCAATGTCTTACCGGTATTAGTTATGTTGTAGAAGTGGCTCGTACTCAGGAATTGTCTTCAGTTTAACGTAGAAATTGTTTCTCAATTCCGGGGAAAGTTCCGTCAATTGTGATTTGATGCCTCTACGAATATTATTCTTGAAATCGTAATAATGTTCCGCCACGATCAATGACACCAGGAATCGGTCAAAGCGGGTCGGAAATTTCCATAACGCTTTAAAGAAGTATTTCCAGAACAGGAATCGAGTAGGATAAACTATCCCATTTCTGAATATTGTTATCGCCGCAGCCCTGAGTTCCCATAAGTATGGGCGCTTAAAAGGTTTTTTGTATTCAGGCGGCTCCATCCCTTCAAAGTGATGATAAGCTCTCTCAATATAGGTTTCTGGTTTATACAATGAGCCGTAAACTGCTACGAATTCGCTCGCTATTTCTTCCAGAGGCCTGGTAGGCACAAAGTTGACCAGACCGGTTTGGTTACTCAAATTCTCTTCTTTCATTTCTAATAGTCGGTTTTCCGACTGAAGCCGAACACAGAGATCCGTGCCGGGTCCTGCCTGAAGAAGAGTAGTAAATAGTTCAGGTATGTGGTTTTTCTCGGCGAAGTTAATCAAACGCCCACCAGCTCCTTTGGTTTCTTCATCAAACCCAAGGATGGCGCCTGCTATTATCTGGAACCCTGCCTTTGAAATTTTCCGGCACACCTGGTTTAAATCTACGTTGGTGTTCTGAATTTTCCCGGCGCCTATAAGGCTGGCTTCATCTGAGGTCTCTATTCCCACAAAGACTCTATTAAATCCTGCGACATACATGTCTTCCATCAGCTTTTCGTCTGCGGCCAGGTTTACGGACGCCTGGGTGTAAAAATCAAAAGGCTTATTTCTGGCTTCCATCCAGGGTATTAGTTGTTTCAGCAAGGCTTTAGTCTTATTAACGCTACCGATGAAATTGTCATCAACAAAAAAAACATGCCGCCGCCATCCCAGTTTATAAAGGAGTTCCAGCTCCTGAATGATTTGCTCAGGGTTTTTGGAGCGTACTTTTCGCCCTAACATCATAGTCACGTCGCAGAATTCACACTTGAACGGACAGCCTCTGGTGAACTGCACCTCCATGTCTACGTAGGCGTTCATATCAAGCAAATCGAACCTCGGGACAGGGCTTTTCGTCATTTCGGCTCGTTCTTCTGATTGAATGATCCTTCCGAAATCCTTTTTCTTTAAACAGGAAAGAATTTCGCCCATGACGACTTCAGCTTCGCCTCTTACGACAAGGTCAGCTCCCGCCTCGAAAGCCTGCTCAGGAACGTGGAAAGACCATGGTCCGCCGACTACCACAGGTTTACCACGCCTCTTCGCTTCCTTGATGACTTCAATGATGCCCTTTTGTTGAACAGTCATTCCTGAGATGAAGACCAGTTCTGACCGGTCCCACTGAGATTCGGATATGTCCTGTAGGACCATATCTACCAACTCGACATTCCAGTCATTTGGGAGCAAAGACGCCAGAGTTAAGAGTCCTAGCGGAGGAAGTAGACCTTTTTTACCGGTCATTTTCAGGACTTTGTTGTATGACCAGAATGTCTGCGAATACACAGGATTGACGAGAAGGGTTTGCATGAGTAATTCCGGGGAAAGAACTTTACTTTACTTTCCCAGTTGATAACAGTGGTACAAAGCTAACCAAAAAGGTTGAATATCCTCGGCAAAAAGAGCGTCTAATACCCTAACCAAGTCTTTACGACAAAAGATTGTACGGTTGCGCCTCATTCTTTAAGTTACTCCGTTTAACATAGAGGATCAAGACCTTGCCGAATAAACAGAACTCAACTCAAAGCAGGATAGGACTGTTCGCTGCCATGTCCATCGGAATTGGAGGCATGGTAGGAGCAGGCATTTTTTCCATTCTCGGAGTAGTGGCAGAGGCGTCCGGAGCGGCAATGTGGCTTTCGTTTCTTATCGGTGGACTGGTCGCTCTTCTATCCACTTATTCTTACGCCAAACTGGGCGCACGATACCCATCGTCCGGAGGGGCCGTAGAATTCCTTGTTCAGGGATTGGGCGACGGGGTCCTGAGCGGTGGGATAAATCTTTACATGTGGGTAGGTTACATAATCGCCCTTGCCCTTTACGCCCAAGCTTTCGCTGGATATTTCATGACTTTTTTACCCCACCATTCTATTGGGTGGATCCCCAAAGCGGTCGGGGTAGGAATCGTGCTGCTTTTCATGGCCGTCAATTTCATTGGCGCAGGCGTTGTCGGTAAATCCGAAACTTTTATCGTGGCGGTAAAGTTAGCCATATTGCTGTTGTTCGCTGTAGCCGGCCTGTTTTTTATTCAACCATCATATCTGTCCGTGGCGCATTGGCCCGCGCCCTCTGGAATCCTTTTTGGAGCGGGCGTGCTCTTTATCGGATATGAAGGATTCGGTCTCGTCGCAAACACAGCCGAATCTATGGATGATCCCAAAAAATTACTCCCCAAGGCCCTCTATCTCAGTGTTATCAGTGTTATCCTGATCTATCTTGCTGTATCAATTGCGGTCATAGGGAATCTTCCGGTTAAGGACATCCTGGCGGCAAAGGATTATGCCCTGGCGGAAGCGGCAAGACCATTCCTGGGGAATTTTGGATTTAGACTTATTGCCATAGGCGCATTGTTCTCAACCGCATCAGCCATTAACGCTACACTTTTTGGCGCGGCCAACGTGTCCTACATGCTTGCCAGGGACGGTGAGCTTCCGAAGGTGTTTTCTCATGTGATCTGGCAAGGCGGGACTGGCGGCCTTGTAATCACTTCCGCTATGGTGATTCTGTTCATCCTGTTCTTCGATTTATCAGGCGTGGCCATGATGGGGAGTGGAGCGTTCCTGCTGATTTATGCTTGCGTAAACGCGGCACATCTCAAACTGACTTCACAGACCGGAGCGAATCGGTCGATAATATGGATGTCGATCGTAGCGTGCCTGGCGATGGCTGGGATCCTTGGTGTTTACATTTACCAGAATTCCAAACCTGCCTTTGTTACGATGATACTATTGATCCCTGTCTGCCTTGTGGCTGAATGGGTCTATCGGAAAGTGAGCGGACGCATTATCAAACCCAGGGTAAAACCATAGAAGTTGTTGTACGGAGTATCATCAGCAAATGTATTGAAATCTTGAATCAGATTTTGCAGGCTTCGTTAAAAGTAATCTTCTCTTGCCCCTGAAGCGCCCGAGACCTTCGATCAAAAGTTGTTCAAACTGCGCCGTTTTCATAGCCTACCAGTAAAAACGTTAACTGGGACCGCATGCAGGTCCTTTTCGAATGGCGCAATTTCCCTCCCCGTGTAGATGAGAATACCTCTGACGAACTTGTTCCCTAGATGTTCCCTGAGGACTTTAAGCCCGTCAAAATCCCGCGGCGATGGGCTAGCTGAAAGTTTGATTTCGACACCGACAACTTCCCCGCCACTTCTTTCAATGACGACATCCACCTCCTGCCCCGCCTGCGAGCGGAAATGGTAAAGTCTCATGGGTTCATCAGACCAGGATGCGTTCTTGAATAGCTCGCAGAACCACGAAGTTTTCAAAAACCCTTCCGGCAATTTCTCCCCTCTGCCGAAATCCCTCTTCATCGATACCAAGCAAGTGACAAGCAAGCCCGGTGTCTACCATAAAGAGCTTTGGCGCCTTCACCAAGCGCTTTCCAAGATTGGTCGACCAGGCGGGAAGAGTCTGCACAAGAAAAGTCATTTCCAGGAGCGTCAGGTATCGAGAGAGTGTGCTGTTCGGAATCCCACTGCTTCTCGATACCTCCGACTGATTGTGCAAGGTTGCTATTCGAGCGGCGAGAAACTGGAGAAGTCTCGGCAGAACCGCAAGGTCTTGAATCTGGGCCAAATCTCTGATGTCCCGGTCAAGGATTGTTGTGATATAAGACTCGAACCAGGCCCGCCTTCGTCGATGAGACGACCTCTGCAAGGGCTCTGGGAACCCGCCGGCTACAATGCTCTCTGCGAGATCAAAATCAGTCCCGGGATGGAATCGGTTTGGGAAACTCCTGTCGAAGAAGGCGTCCAGGATGTTCTCTCCGCCTTCCTTCAACTCGCTGATGGACAGAGGCCACAGGGTCAGCAATTCCATCCTTCCTGCCAGGGCATCTGCAACCTTTGGGATGGATAAAATATTTGCGGACCCGGTTAGAAGATAACGGCCGGGCATCCGATTTCGGTCCACGTCTTCTTTGATGGCAAGGAAAAGGTTTCTGACCCGCTGAGCCTCATCGATCACCACAGGTTTCTCAACGCCGGCGAGGAATCCTGTGGGGTCAGCGCTTGCGGCGGAAAAAACCGCGGCGTTATCCAGAGTTACGTATCGGGCTGGATATGGCCCATTTGCGATCTTGCGGACGAGAGGTACTCTTTCCTGTTTGCCTTGCCCCACGTAGAAAAACAACTGGCGTATCGGACAGGGCATCGAGGATCTTGTTGAGGATGTTTCGCCTGTACATGGTCATATATTTACCATTAAGTGGTAAATATGTCAACATTAAGGAAATAACATTTCGACAGCAAAGGAATCTGCTCTAAACCGCTTTCTCATAGCGCTATCTGATTCGGGTGTAATTGGAAACGATCCGCCGGTTCAAAAGATGGCCATTTTGATTGCTGTCCCGACTCACGCCATTGCCGTTATTTCGCTGGTTAGAATGGAACGATCTTAAACGCCAATTTCCGTATTATTTTTTCCTGATACCAGATTCGGCCCCCTAAGGTTCCCAACGTATCAACCCCCTCTGCAAAGCTAAAGTTTCCACATCCGGGACCAAGTCAGCGAACTGCCACATATTTTTTGACGGTTGCCCCCGGCAGCGGCTCACCAGTTAATTTGAAGAACTACGACAACTATAGCTCCTTAACATCTTTTAGAGACGCTTCCAGTTGGAACGCTGATTCCTGATTATTCGTGTCTCTCTTCGTCAATGGCGCCGTGCATTTTATCTGATTAGTTTGAGACACATTGTACAATTATGTTAATACCTTTTTGCTAGACCATTGTTCCAAAACCGTGATAAGTTATTGGTCCGATCTAAGCAGGGCGCATCATGTCTAGAGAAGATATCCTACCCATTTTGAGAGAATACAAGAAACAAAGCTCCGGCCATTACGGAATTGTTGCGCTGGGTATATTTGGTACCACTGCTCGTGGCGAAGACCGTGAAGACAGTGATGTCGATGTGGTCATCCGGTTTCAAAGGCCAGACCTATTTGCCATGGCTGGTGTGAAGTACGATTTGGAAGAAAGGATTCACAGGACTGTCGATATAGTATCATATCGCGAAAACATGAACCATTTTCTCAAACAAAGGATCGACAGAGACGCTGTATATGTATGACAAAGAACTAGCCATTATAATGTTTCAGCCCAATGTGGACAAAAACTGACAGAAAAAGTTGTTAGTTGCCCGACGGGAGTCATAATATGAACCCCGGAACCTGGAGGAGGAGTATGCATGAGCGTCCAACTGACAACGGTGGAAGGCAAACACCTACCACTGAACCATTACGCTGAGCTTTACAAAGTCAGTGTTGGACGGTTATATGGGCCAAGGGCATGGCTCATTGAAACACCTTGGGTATTCCATAGTCAGGCAATTTCTGAGAACGAGAGTCGAAGAGGGGGTATCTTGACATGAGATTTTGCATAAAGATAGTCACAGTAGTTACGCTCATCTTTGCCGCCGGCCTTGGGGTTTCCCATGGGAAGCAGCCAACCGTGCTTCTCTTGGTCAGTCCTACCATGAATCATCCCGCTGAGTACGGTGTCACCCGGCAAGTGCTCGAATCGTCTCAGTGCAAGGTAAGAGTAGCGTGCAAAGACCCTTCCGCCAAGGATCTTAATGGGGCAAATATACCAGTGGATCTCACCTTGGAAGAGGTTCGAACCAGGGATTACGACGCTTTCGTCATCATAGGCGGGTACTCCGTCTGGAAATACATGGGAGATCCCGAAGTTAACCGCTTGCTTCATGGCTTCCGCGACTCAGATAAGCTTATTGGGGCCATCTGCGCCGGGACCTATGTCTTGGGAAAAGCAGGACTGATTAAGGGCAGGCGTGTAACTGGACCCAGATCTGAGAAACTTCTCAGGTATGGAGCCCAATACGTCGGCGGGCTCGTTCAGCAAGATGAAAAGATCATCACTGCCAAAGGCCCTTCCGCTTCTAAGGCATTCGGAGAGGCCCTGGTCGAGGCATTAAGAAAGAAGGAATCATTATTAGAAGAGAGGGTCTGCGACACGAGTGAAGCTTTGAATTACGAATAGTGACATGGAAACCAACAACTTTTTCCTGTTGAATTGTCTGGAACAGTACACCTTGGGAAGCCAAAGTTTCCACATTCCGGGCCAGGCCGGCCTAAAGCAGCTTTCTGAACTCATCCGGGGTCATGCCAGCATCGTGCGCGATACCGCCCATGGTATAGGCGTTAACAGGATTATGGCGGGGGATCGTAAGAATTCGCAAACCATCCGACATGACAATGTGCTTCCCCTGTCGAATGATACTAAAACCTGCTTTTTTCAGGACTCTTACAGCGTCCAGATGATCAACCCCGGGTATTTTTCCCACGGCGCTACACTGCTACATCTATTTCCCGAACGTCAGAGTCCGGAAACAAATCGTCTACAGCGGCTAAGTACTCTTTAATCGCATCGGTTATGTTTTCAATAGCCTCTTGCTCTGTTGCGCCCTGCGACCAACACCCGGGCAAGCCCGCTACAGAGACGCTATATCCTTCTTCCGAAAGTCTGAGCATAATTTTGTATTTCATTAGGGCTCTCTTATTACCTCTTGGCCTGGCAGAGTTTCCTCGGAAAGAGATCTGTTCGCTTCCATTACCATGGAAATAGCCTCAAGCAAATTTCTCTTGGTTTCTTCCAAAGTTTCGCTGCATTCATTGTAAACGAGTTCCAGATCACAATCCAGTGATGAGTTCTATGAATGCCTTCCGCATGACCATACTGAACCATTTTACAGGGCGGCCGAGAGCGTCGTCATTCTGGACCCTGGTCAGCGGTTGGAATTCGGGACGCTCAAAAAGTAGCTGTGTTTCCTCTGGGACTCTATATATTGCGCATCTCTAACGCGATTTCGGCGAAATTTGTCATAAAGTAACGGGGAAAATAATGTTCCAACAGGACAAAATCGCGGGGAATTGATTTTAGACCAGGTTTCAGCGCTCTGGAAGATAAGACTCATATTCAGGCCAAATAAATCGGTCTTCTATAGATCCGGTTTGTATTTCGTTGATAATCTGGCAGAGCTCGAGATATAAGATTCTTATGATAATCCGATGTACACAGAAGTTATTGGCCGAATTGAAGGCTCATCCAGAACCGCATGAGCCGGTCACAGAGTCATTCATGGACTGTCATGCGACCCTGTTCCTCATTCAGCGTCACAAATGTGTAATGATCTCCAATGATTTGACTTTGTTTACCCTCTTCATTCCATTTCTCAGGAAACCGGAGTTTAAGTTCTTTGATCGGATCGTAGGCGAACATTTTTTCAAGAACCTGATTCATGAAAATATTCCTCAACCACAAATCGAGGCTGTCTTATCCGAATTTCGGAACGTTAGTTACCAGAAGACCTGTAATCGTAGGGTCCTTGGTTCAATGAATGACCTCAGGCGAGGTGTCGAATATCGTATCTATGAAGCAGGATGCCTGGAAAGGATAAATCTCTATGAATTAAATGCGGAACTGAATCGCACCTTTTTAGGAGTCATAAACCACAAGGAGCCTATAGAGATATTAAGAGAGAAATTGAAAACAATGGGATAAAGTCGTTTAGTGATATAATTTAAAATATTATTAAGTTGTTACAAACTGAACCTGAACTGGCTGTATGTCAAGCGAACTGCCTTGCAGCTCGCGGATTAACAACCGCGTCTAGCCTCAGGGACAGGGAATCAATTGTCAACATGCGCAAGTGTAATTGAAGTCGGGCGCTCTATTTTTCCTCTTGATATTCTTCCCCCTTAAAATACCTCAAATCCGGCAATATTGCCCTTACTCGATAAGCAGGTTTGTCATTCATTGGGGGCTGGCTTCTCTCCAATCTTTTATGATCCTCGGCGTTAGAAAGAATCCTAACCTCTTTCCATTTAGACTCAGGCATTTGATCTTTCTCCAGTCTGTCGAATGGTTTTTGTTTCTGATACGAACTTTTCAGTAATCATTGTTGCCTGGTTGAAATAATGGTACAAATCATCACCAAAAGAAAGCATTAGTTGAATTTTGAACTTCAGTTTATTGGCCGCCGGCGTTGTTGTTAGAAGATGATCGCGAATGATTGTCTTCAGATTCAAGCTGTCTAATGACTTTATCGAAATCGCTTTCGAACAGCCGATCCTGCACGATCCGATATTTTTCGAACTCGCTTTCAGCAAAATCCTTGGCGATTTGGGCTGTAATCGTGCCATTGTCCTGCAGAATTTCCCGTTCGTCGAATTCTAAAAAAAGGTCCAGCCGCTTTGCCCAATCTTCCATGGTCATAGGAATTTTCCGCCTCGCTCGGTCTTCTGCCAGGTCCAAGTATGCGTTGACAATCCGCCCAAGTGATTCGAGCTCCTCTTTCTTCAGGTAATTCTTGGCGATGGATACATCTGTCTTATAAATTTTTCCGTGCGGACTGTTTTCCCATGAGGTCAGTCCCATGTTTTTCTTGCTTCTGTTGGCCCGCTTCATAATCAGTTCGGCGGCGGTATGGCCGTGAATGGCGAAATGCAGCTTGTTCTGAACCTTGGCGAAAAAATCCCGGGTCGTTGGCGCGTTCTTGTTGTAGTCCACACTGGTAGAGTATATATCCGTAATTTTCTGGTAGAATTTTCGCTCACTTAGCCGGATTTCCCGGATCTCTTCCAGCAGATGCTCAAAATAGTCCTCACCAAGAAAAGAGCCGTTCTCCAGGCGTTTCTTGTCCAGCACATAGCCCTTGATGGCAAACTCCCGCAGCACTCGGGTGGCCCACTGGCGGAACTGTGTCGCCCGAACCGAATTGACCCGGTAACCCACTGAGATGATCGCATCAAGATTGTAAAAATCCACATTCCGGACAACTTCACGCTTTCCCTCGGTTTGAACTATCCGGAATTTCCGGATAGTTGCCTCCGGCGTAACTTCTCCCTGTTCATAAACATTTTTGAGATGTTCATTAACCGTTCGCACGTCCACATCGAACAAAGCTGCCATCAGTTTCTGCGATAACCAAACCGTTTCATCCTCATACCGTGCTTCAATACTCTGTTCTCCAGCCTGACCCGTGAAAATAAGGAACTCGGCCGTGCTGTTGCGAATCAGTTTTTTGTCATCATTCATCCTTCCGCCTTTATCCCTTTGCATACTGACTTCACTTCCGTGCCCGTCGCCATCTGCTTTAAAATTTGATCTATACCACGGCTCTTTTCCCCTGGACCATCAATATCGTTCACCTCTAAACAAAATGCAGGTTTGGGGAACTACAAACTACGGTTCCGAAGTCCCACCCAACGCAAGCCTTCATGTCATCTCGAGCGAGCGTAGCTACGAGAGATCTTACCGACACGGCGATAAGGTATTGTTATTGGTGGCAGGCGGGAAAATATTCCCCTGATCATGGCTTCGCCAAATTCTAAACTGAATTGGGTGATCAACTCACGGATTAAGAAGCCCAGAATTTGCCGTAAACAACGTCAGGTTCGCGGCTTTGAAATCCTGGTCATCGGTAACCAGATTGAATCCACGCCTGACGCATAAGTTCTCTAAAACCTGATCGTTAAAATCCTTTTTGCCAGTCTGACATTCGGTCAAAAGTGAATGCGCATTTAAAATGTCAAAACCGCTTTCGGTGCGACCACAGAGATCAAGAATTCGCCAGACTGCGGCTGCTATATCCTAGACGACGCTACCCACCACTGTCGCCTTCCAGGAGTTCCGCAGTGGCTTTCTGGTGGAGTTCCGGGTTCTTGAAATACGCTTTTGCTGTTTCAACGACCCTCTTCAGCAGAACAAGGTCATCCTGTTCCATATCTTTAACGGTAAGTTTGGCTCGGATTTCCTCTTCGGAAAATTCTCCGTAGAATTGGCATATGGCCACGTTCAGGAATGTCGGTGCCATACTCGTGACGTTCAGAAAGGACAGCGCCACGCTTCGCCCTTGTCTAATGGCTTTCCGGATTCGTTCGTAAACCTTTTCACCGTCGTCGAATGCTACACAAAGTTGGCTTCCAACTATTTCGAAGACTGAAAGGATTATTATTATTTCATTCATGTGGAATCTTCAGCGTTCAACCAACTGACTTGACTCATGTCGATCTGGATTTCGTCAAAAAGACAATCCATGGTTTGGGCGCAAAGTTGTGTCAAGGCCAAGAAGCCTTTAAAAACATGACGAAGTTCAGGCAACATGGCTTTGAAGCGTGAACCGAAGCGACTTTGTCTCGCTGTCTTTTTTCGGATAGAGGTAGTTCAAATTGCCCCCAACCCGGGGGACCATCATCGTGTCAACCTTCGCCTTCAACGTTGTGACGTGATTACTTCTGTTTCTCTTTGTCATTTCCGCGGACACCGTTACTTGAATTGGTTTACAGGGGCTTATGCGCTGATGTCATTGTTGGTTTCTTCTTGACAATTCGTAAATCAAATTGATGAATTTCTTGATGTGGGTATTGAGTTCATTTTGTTCGACTCTTAATGTACCGTCCTTCTTCATCAGTAAGTTCTCGGTTTCCTCTGCCATTATAGCGTAAGGCAAATTCCCAAATTTCATCCCGCACCAAGTCATTGCTCGAAAGGTCAATCCGTGTTCTCTCTAGGGGTTCATACTCCTCAAACGCTTTGTAAGAGTAAAAGGGATCAGGAAACGTGATCAGTTTTGCTCCTTTCCCTTCCAGGTGCTGGTCTAGCGAGCAAAACGGTACCATTGTTTGGTAAGCTAAGTTATCAAAAGCTAGAAAGAAGAACGCATAGGGATGTAGCGAAATTGGATCATTGTCTTTCTTAACCCCGAGTACGGCCCACGGATAGGGAATTGGTTTTTCCCCGGCCATAAACCAAGAATGGCAACAAAAACTGGAAGTCACAACCGTGTCTGCATCCGGTTCGACCATGAGCCAGTTTATTGTCTCAGCGAAATGCGAGATTTCAGATGCAGGCATTATTGTCAAAGCCATTTTTACCAAACATTTATAAACAGAGCGTGGACGATAGGGCTCACGTGTCTTTTTGAACCGAATACAATTGGCGTTTTCGTCAACCTGAATACAATTGTCTTTCGGGTGTTTGTAGATCTGAAGACCTTTTTCTGGGGTGAAATCTATCCAAGAGCGCCCCAGTTTTATTGACGGAACTCCCTTTTTACCACAGGTTTGCCCTAAAGTTCTTGCGGGATGTGTGTATCTTCCAAACTGGTCATCGTAATTCTTGCCGAACCACCGATTACAAGAATCACATTCCCAGTACGAACAGAGAATCTTGTTCCCTATGAGTTCTGGAATTGCGTGAGCTATTTTATCAGAGGTTGTTTCCGGTTCAACCCTACCACAAAAGCGACATCGACGATTATGGTCAGCTCCCAAAAACACAGGTTGTCCTGATGGGTCCATACTGAACCAGTGCAAGTTGTAATGTTCTTGAATCAGTTGAATTCTCTGCACATTAGCTTCTGAAAGCTCGTAATCAGCCACGACTAACCTCGTTTTTCGCATAGGAGTTGTTGCGCGCTATATCTCTTCATCGTTCTTGATTCAAGAATTTGGACCATTTTAGAAACAGATGCTGGATCGTGCAGTCTTAGACGATTATGCCAGATTTCATACCAATGCAGATCCTTTCTGAATATTATTGATATGCTTTTTGAACTTTAGAAATACTTCGGGATAGGCTCTTTTTTACGTTTGCTCGCGACTTTCCATATATAGTCAGCCTCATTATTAGAAACTAGCCAGCGCCTTGCCTGCTGAATTATCAAAGTGTTGGTGTTCTTGACCTGACCTTCCGAAGCTATGGACGGCACGCATATGGCATTTTTAAAACGTGGATCAAGATATGTAAGAGGAAACAGGGTTAACAAGGCCCTTGGTGTTATGGGCAAGATCATGAACACATCACGCATCGCGCCAATTTCCACCCCCAGCATAGGGGCAAATTTACCGTCTCTGAAATCGAAACAAGGCCAATCGGACGTAAGCAAGTTGTAATCAAATGAAACCTGGAGCACCATTCCCATTTTTTTGAAAATCCGTTCTTTGATAAAATCATACCCTGTTTTAACAAAGTTAGCGGGTTGGAGTTGTTCGGTAAGCTCCTCTGTCGCCATATTAGCAGGTACAAGCTCTCGAACCTTTTGCTCCATAGCGCCAGGTATCCTCAAATACTGATAAGCCGCAAATTCCTTAAATGTGTCACGATTGTTCATCGACAGAAATTCTTTAAGCCTACCCAGTAGACGGTCTTCGTGAACTCGAGTCGGATGGTTTTGTATTATTTCGTTTAATTCAGAGAATATTGGAGCAACATGGCTTTCCATGTCCGACAGAATTGACTCAATGTAGTTTTCCGGGAATCTGCTTTGCTGTTCGTAGAAATAGTTTTGCGCCAGCATGGTTTCGGGCTTGTTGAGCAAGACTTTGCCGGTTTCCAGATCGTAATAATGCGCAACATCTTTACCCGGTAGGTTCCATACCCGAAGGTAGAAGACAGGCACATAATGTTGTTTCTTGGTAATGGTAGTCATCGCATGTTAACCATTTCGTGAATTCTCTGTTAATTCGAAAAAGCTGAAAGCAGCCCTCACCCTTTTAACGCCTCCCTCACATTCGTAACGACCTTGAAATCAACCCCGATAGTGTCAAAGTGTTTTTCTCCGCATTGAATTTTCTTGTTTTCGGATTCCCGGCGTTTATCGTTATCTGTTGTATCTCTTAGTTTCCCGCACCATATAAAGTTTTTTCTCTCGCTCGGTAAGAATCGCCCAATCGGGATTGTAAGCCCCGAGCGGTGTATCAACACGAAACCAGGCCGGCAGTTTCACGAAAAATTTTGCGTCCTCATTGTTATCAAGGTCCGCGGCAAATTGTCGCTCAACTGCCGAGTCAAATTCCACGTAATTATATGGAGTTTTACCTGTGTTCTGGACTTCATATAAGTTGTTCAAGTATCTTCTTATGCCTTCTTCGTCATCCTGTTCCAGACGGCGCATTTCCCAGTAGTCGCCATCAATGCGCTCATATTCAATGCCCTCTAACATCAAATCTCGGAGAGCCTTTTGGATGACTGTTGAGGTAATGGTTATGAACATTTGAGGATTTATTTTGAAATCATTCGCACGACCGGACCGCCGAATGATTTCTACGATTGTACGGCGGGTAAGATCCGTCTCGTTTTGCAGGTAAGCTAGCAGGTCAGGGAGAATGGCAGGGCCGTCAAAATCTGCAACACGTTCCGCTAATTTAGACCCCTCAATACCGGCTAGGGAAAATTTGAGTTCAGCTTTCGTGGTCTCTATCCGAATAGGCTCAATTTTTGAGGCTTTTCTAAGCCTCCCAGCCGCAACATTTACCAGTTCCTCTGTTTTGAAGGTTACTCGATACCTGGTTCGTTGGCTGATTCTTTTCCAAAGGTCTTTAAATCCCTCATCAAACAACACATTCTTGGTTGCCTTAACTTGTTTACGTTCCCGTGCGTTGACTATACGATTCTTAAAGATGAATGAGTTTAGCTTGTCAACAATCAAAGATCTTAGCTCTTCAAACTGATGGGGCACGTCCAAACAAAAATGCGGATTCTTAGGGTCAAAGAAATCCGTTAATTTGCCATCTTGATTTAGGTACCCTCTCTGCTGAAGATGCTCCCATAGAACTAAAGACGCTTCCTGTCCCATAGGTTTTTGTTTTCCGTCCGATTCCAAAACTAGCTTAGAGAAAGCTTCTCTGGGTACCATACCGAATGTGATCCCGTAGTCTTCCTCGTATTCCGTTTGAAGCTTGCTCGCGAAATCGTGGTAGGCTTCATTTGCGATTACTGTGAGTCGATTTATCGTTTCATCATGAACCCGTTCACCGGTCTGATTGACCGGAAGCCGTAGGCCTCGGCCGATCTCTTGGCGTTTTCGATCTACGGAGCGCGACTCGTTTAGAGTGCAGATCTGGAAAATATTAGGGTTGTCCCACCCTTCCCGGAGCGCTGAATGGCTGAATATAAAACGAAGCGGTTCGTCTAATGAAAGAAGACGCTCCTTGTCACGCATTATCAGAGCATAGGTATCGTCATCGTCCTTCGTTTGGCCGGAGGTGTCCTTTGGCTTTCCCTTTTTGTCCTGTGAAAAATAGCCATTGTGAAGTTTCTCAACAGGATAGTCGTCAAGTAGGCCCTTGTAAAAGTCCTTGGATACAAGCTCGCTGTAAGATTCCTCAAACCATTTTCCGATTTTTCCAAGGCCGATTGTTTTGTCGTCATTATAAACTCGATAATTTGCAACTCGATCGATGAAAAACAGTGACAACACCTTGATTCCTTTGCCTTTTACGGCCCGTTCTTTCATGAGATGTTGCTCAACAGTCTCTCTTACCTGTTTTTTCATTACTTCATCATCGTGACCGCCCAACGATTTATAAAACGAGACTATCAGTCCGTTGTTGAATTCCACATGCTCTATTCCCGGGGTGCAATCTATGTCTGAAACAATGAACCCGTCTCTGTATTCAAGTCTGTCTTTTGATTTGACAAAGAGGTCATCCCCTTTCTTAACAGTAATTGACTTTTGACGCACGTCCGAGCCATTCTTAACATTGACAACGAGCTTGGCCTTAATTCCGTTCTTGTTGTCGACTTTTTCAAGTTTTACAAATGCCTCGTTGACATTCGCTTCGGCGATAACGCTATCCACTTCAATACGCTTCACAAGTTTCAGGTCATAGGCCTGGATGGGGTCAAGCTTGTACAAAAGATTGTAATAATTTTTATGGGTTGCCGAATATCGTAGAGTACATAAATGATTCAAGCGACCAATGGCCTTAGCGGAAACTGTCTCTTCACTGGTTGTGTCTCCCTCAACACTTTGCGGTTCATCAATAATCACCACGGGATTTGTCGCACGAATGAAATCGATTGGTTTTCGCCCTGACAATCTATCGCTCTCACGGTTGATCACGTTGAGTTTTTTAATTTGCTCCGGAGTCATCGCGTCAATTTCTTGATCGTCCTTGACGTCCTTCTGGAAAGACTGGATGTTAATGACCATAATCTGAATTGCATTACTCGTCGCAAACTGCCTGATTTTGCCAAGTTGCTTGGAGTCATAAACGAAATAATTGAACGAAGCGTTGTTATAAATTGATCTTAAATGCTCCTGCAAAAGCTGGATACTTGTGAGAACTCCTTCTCGTATGGGAACGCTCGGGACGACGATAATAAATTTCTTGAATCCATAGACTTTGTTAAGTTCGAATATCGTGCGGAGATAGACATAGGTTTTGCCCGTGCCGGTCTCCATCTCGATTGAAAAATGTCGGCCCTGAAGTTGAGTAACCTTGGTAATCGAATTAGCTTCCTGAACCGTGCGAACATTTTCTAGTAAACGGTCATCGTCTAGAACCAGCCTGTTGCCCAATCCAAGTTCAGTTTGCTCCATTCCCCAGGAATCCCCGGTCGAGACTGCCATCGAAAACGTTGATTCCGCCAGTGGTTGACCATCGAACACCTTAACAACAGCGTTTATTGCATCCGCCTGAAAGGCCAATGAGGCATCAAATTTAAGTTTCATCGTATTTCCAAGCTAGTGTACGGTATATCATCAGCAAATATGATTGTGTACAGTCAAAGACCTCTTCGCAGTACACAAAAGAATTAGTGAACCATAGGGCGGCAATCAATTAGTTGTTTGCAAAACATTGCGGCCTTCTGCGATATTCACCAATCGTGGCATCACGTATATCGCAGGCTGCTGGCCGGATCCTTCGCGCATGACAGTTATGCATTTCGCTTCTCGCAACTGCTTCAGAATAGTATGAGCAGTCGCCCTATGTTTTATGTCGGACAGACGAATAAAATCTGTGGAACTCATTACAGGGGTAAGAAAAAATGCGTCAAGCGCCCTTATAGCAAATTGTGAACGCGTAACTTCCGTAAAACGGTTCTTCATCTCATTGTAAAGGCTTAAGATTTCGTGCGCTTTATCGGAATTGCTTCGTGATTGCACGGTGAGGGCCGTCAAGAAAAATTCGATCCAACCTTGCCAATCATCTTGGTCGGAAATTGCCAAAAGCCGGTTATAATATTCGCGTCGGTGGGCTTCCAGGTATTCGCTAAGATAGAACATCGGTCGAGACAAAATACCTTTTTGAAAAAGTAACAAAGGGATTAACATCCGTCCTATACGGCCATTTCCATCATTGAATGGATGAAGAATCTCAAACTGAGCATGAGCTACAGCCAACTGGACTAAAGGGTCCTCGTCAGTCTTTTCAATGTATTCCTGCCATTTTTCCAAGCGCTCCTGCAGAATGATCGGATTAGGCGGGACATATGTGGCCAACTCCATTGGACAGTTTAAAGATCCAATCCAGTTCTGATCGAGCCGAAACACACCCGGTTTTTTGTCTTTGCCTCTAACAGTGTCCAATAATATAGCGTGAAGTGATTTTAGCAAATTGAGTGAGAGATGCCGGTGTTCCAACTCTTGCTCGCCCACAATCAAGGCTTTTCTATAGTTGCGAATTTCCCCGATATCATTTGTCTTTGCCTCATCGTAGACTAAACCCGCATCGTTCTTTAAAACCTCGTCCAGAGTAGCCTGTGTGCCTTCTATTCGCGAGGAAAGCACAGCTTCATTGGTTGTGAGAGGAGAAAGAAGAATGGCTGGATTATGCAAATTGGTAAGGATTCCGTCATATCGTCCTAGAGCAATACTTGCATGACCTATCGGCGCTATCAGCCTTTTCCAATCCAGGTTGGCTATAGGCAAATCGTGGGGAATGAAAGGCTGTTTGCTCATATCTCACACCACCCTGAATGTAATGTCGGATTCTTGGTTTCGGTTCCGGGATTTGACGGCCTGGATGGCGTTTACCTTGAGTTGGTCATTATTCTGAAAGCCTTTATCCATGCAAAGAATTTGTGAAGGTTCCATATCGACCATCGCTTCAATTACTTCGAGTGTGAGTGCCTCCTCAAGGCATATTAGTAAAGCCCCTTCAGCAACTGAATAAACTTCATCTCCAGCGATAGAAAGTTTCTCTAGGTTTGCTGTTAAAGGAAATCCGGCTTTGAGGAGGAGTTCGTAAAGAATGTCCTGGTGGGATCGTCTGGCATCGATATGGTCAGCATAATCCAACAGTCTTTGGGCAACGTCGTAGATCTTCTCAGCAGTACCGTCCCAGACTTTGAAGTTGCTTGAGGAAAGTTTGAAAGCCTTGAAGCCCCGATCTTGGACAGTAACTCCTTCCAGGTTGAGTTTGTCCGAGTCTTCTTTATTTAATTTCTTAATGACACGACGGACCCTTTCTCGTCCTATGTGAGCGATTGTTGGGTATTCGGGATTTGCTGTTTTCTCGGGAAGTTGGACCAAAAGAAATTTCCGGTCGCCACCATCTTCCTTATTAAGATGAAGGACGGAGTCAGCTGTTGTGGCGGAACCCGAAAAAAAGTCCAAGACGAGGTCATCTGGAGAACAAGCAAAGTCAATCAGATGTTGCACGAGAACAACTGGTTTTGGGTTGTTAAATAGGCGACTGTTTTTCGGAAAAATTCTTGACAAGTCATACGCTCCCAATCGACCGTCTAGGTCTATTACACTAGATAATTTCTGTCGATAATCCTTAGCGTAAACCTTTATTTCGACTATTTTCGTTTCATCTTCTCCGAAAAGAATCTTGCCCTCTTTGATTAGTTGATTCATTGTTTCAGGCGGAAAACGGTATCCCATCAAAGGCTGAACGCAAGGCTTGCCTGTTTTAGGATGGATCACGTCATAGCGGTAACCCTCCCTACCGGGGTTGTGGACGCTTTGACTGCCAGTGTAAACGCCTTCAAAATCGATGTGCTTGTAACGGTCCAATGGGCCGAGAAAAGGTCGGTTTTGTTTGAACCAACGACTATAATCTGCCTTTAATTCTTCTAGGCTGTTGTTTTGGGCCGCCAAGATCTGGCCAATTTTGACAAGTTGTTCTTTAGTATAGAGACTTTCTGACTTCCATTCCGTCGGTAAATCAGACTTGTTTTTTGCAAAACAAACGATGTATTCGTGTTCTGTAGCTATGTTGGTGGGGTTGTTATCTGTCGCGTTTCTCCAGACCAGATTGCCTACGAAATTCTCCTCCCCGAAGACTTCATTCATCAGTTCTCGTAAGTTGTGAACCTCATTGTCATCAATACTGACGAAAATTACTCCATCATCCCTCAATAAGTTCCTTGCCAGAAAAAGGCGCGGATACATCATGCGCAGCCATTTCGAATGATAACGCCCCTCTGTTTCTGCATTCGCTGTTAGTTTGAACCCTTCGGCATCCACCTGGCCTGAAAATTTCAGGTATTCCTGCAACCCCTCCCGATAATTGTCGGGGTAAATGAACTCATTCCCAGTATTGTATGGAGGGTCAATGTAGATCATCTTAACCTTACCGAAGTAACTTTTTTGTAAGAGTTTTAAGACCTGTAGATTATCGCCCTCGATGATTAGATTTTCGGTCGTGTCGAAGTTGACGGACTCTTCTCGCATTGGTAGCAGGGTTCCAACGGATGGTGATTGTATGACCCTCAGACATTCAGCCTTCCCGGGCCAGTTCAGACCAAAACGCTCTTTTCCCGGCTCAATCCATTGTCCTAGAGATCGTTGGAGCTTTTCAAAATCGACTTTCCCTTCAATGAAGCACTCCGGAAATAATTGCTTAAGCTTTTCTATACGCTCATCTGTAATATTCATCGAACCAAGAGGCATCTTTTCGATGTCAGCCATTTACCCTCCTACACAATCCGCCGTTTGACAGTATACATAGACCATTCGGCGATCTTATATGTAAGCCTACGCTCGACTTCTTCGATCAACATATCCTTATGCCCTTCAATCTCTTTGGCCGCAACATCATCTTTCCACCACGCTTCGTCGCTGTTGTTTTGAATCCCTTTAATTTTCTTTTGAATAGCCAATTTCTCAGGTAGATTCGGCCCTTGCCGTACTTGCTTCTTCAATTCTTTGATTTTCTAGCAAGATTAAGTGGAGTCCCTCATAGTCACTTCATCGACGATCTTCTGAACTCCGCAGTCAAGAAATTGTCAGAGTTTTCGTCCGTTATGAGCATCTGGGCATGGCCCCCATTTAGTGCTTAACCAACAATATCTTATGGATTATATAAAGGAAACCCTTATTAGATGAGGTTGCGCCCGTATCGCATATTTTCTGGCTAGTAAATTACCGTATGAACAGACAGTAGTAAGTTTAATTTATAACACATTCCAGCAAGTCTCGTAAAAAAAGAATCCTAATTGAGACAGAGGGTCAACACTCATCTTCTTTGGGCCATTTGATGTTGCCATTACGGTCTCCCACGTCATTAGATCGAGTAAGCTAGATTTGCGGAGAAGTTCTCTCTTCTCCAAACGGCAACGTAAATCTCTTCAAATTTGGCTCTGAAAGCCACTCTCTGACTACATTAAGAGTATGTTCCCATTCCGCGACATTCAAATATTCCCGGTTTCCATGTTCGTTGTGATAGCCAACGCTGAGATTAACTCCGGCAATTTCTCGGCAAAGGGTCTTTATGTCAGTTGATGATCGTCGATCAGGCTCCGTGTAGCCTGTCTTCTCAGCAACGTAAGACCTGAATTCGTCAGTGCCCACGTCGTAGCACTTGAAATTCCGGCCATTGCGCCTATCGAGTTGAATGACAAACTGGTGGTCCCGGTTGATTTCGTGAGCGATGTCCTTGTTATGGTCCATCAACCAGGAAGAACCTAATTGACCTTTTTCTTCGCCATTTGTGATAAGCATGGAATGTCCCAGATCCTTTAGTCGCCAGAGCATGGCGCATCCGGCCCTGTCATCAGCGCCGAGCCCGAATTCTTCATTGACGGCTGTAATATTGCCATCTTGAATCTTAATTTTGTGTATGGGGCCGGGATCGTATCCGTATTCACGATCCCAAACAGTGTCAGCATGTGCCACGAGTAATACCTTGTTTGGTCTAGCCCCTCTGACATACAGGAATCTCTCCAGCCCTTCGCCACGATAAATTGCCCCGGGGATTTGCAGAAAGCGATCGAACAGGCCATCAGCGCTTCCTAACGGGATCTCGAGAAAACTTCTCAGGACGTCTATGGAATTCGCTCCATCATATCCTTTCATCGATCAACATCCTCGGTCCCGATTATGTTTCCGCTACGATCACGGATGGTTTTTCGGCCCTGTCCGTCGTACTCCTCGGTTCGGGTAATGTTTCCGGAGCGGTCGCGAACAACTGTGTCATTGCCGTCTCGGTCTTTTGTTTCGACAATATTTCCGTAACGGTCGCGGACGGTGACACTGCGATCGGAACACAGGCCGACCACTGGTAGCAGCATGAAGATAAGGGCCACAACAAAAACTTTCATTAGTTACCTCCTTGGAAACAGATTTCACCCTGACGGTCGAAATGGCGCCATCGTCAGTTTCCCTATTCTAATTCGGATGTGTGTCAAATAAGGACAAACGTTATTGAATTATTTTTGGGTTGGGGAATTTTTTTGTGAGCACGGAGGAACGTGATACCACCTCTGCCGTAGATCACCCATAGCGCTGAGGCTGTCTCAAAACTTAATTTTGTCTCGCGATATCTTATTATCTGATTTATAACGAGATTATTAATTTTAGCGAGGCGATGATGAGCAGAGAAATCAGGGCTGACTATGAACAGACGTTAGTGTTTCCTCCATCTGTAGAGGATTGGGTGGGGGAAGATCACCCTGCGAGGTTTATAAGGGATTTTGTAGATTCTTTGGATTTACCAGCTCTTGGTTTCCAGATTCGGCAAGCGCAGACGGGTCGGCCCAATTACGGATCTGACCTGCTCTTGAAGGTTTGGTTATATGGTTATGTCAACGCCATACGCAGTACTCGCAAGCTTGAGAGAGCTTCTAGAGAACATATGGGGCTGATATGGCTCACAGGCATGAACGCTCCGGATCACAACTCGTTATGGCGGTTCTGGAGAGATAACAAGGAACCGCTGAAGGATGTTTTCAAACAAACAGTTTTCGTGGCTTTGAAGGCTGAGCTAATAGGCCTTGTCATTAATGCTTTGGACGGAACGAAGATTGCCGCCAGATCGTCTCGTCAAGGAGCAATGGACAAGAAGGACTTGGAGCAGCTTCTTAAAAGGCTTGATGGATCAATCAAAGAAGTTGTCGATGAAGTGGAACGGTCAGAAAAAAGTGAAACTGGTCAATATCGGCTACCTAAATCGATAAGGGACTCGTCTAAGAGGAAAGAGATAATAAACACTGCATTGGCTGAACTTGCGGAAACGGGCAAGAAACGAGTTAATCCGCAAGAGCCTGAAGCCCGTTTCATGAAAAGCCAACGAACCGTGGACTTGGCTTATAACGCCCAGGTAGTCGCTGACAAGACCAATGGAGTGATTGTAGCCTGTGACGTAATCAAAGAAGGTAATGACAATGCCCAGCTCGTGCCAATGCTTGATCGAGTCAACCAGAGCATTGGCTCAGTGGCTGACGAGAATGTTGCCGATGGGGGTTATTATTGTGGATCCCAAATAGGGCTGGCCGATGAGCGAGGCTACGAGGTATTGACCAATCCACCCGGGTCTGAGGTTGGTTTCAAACGATCTCCACAGGCCAACGCTTACCACAGTTCATGGTTTACCTATGATGAGGCCAATGACTGCTGTATATGCCCTCATGGCGGAAAGCTCACTTACCTCCAGATGAGAGTGAAAGGCCGTAATAAAAACAAGTCTCGCCGCTACCAGTGTAAAGATTATAAACAATGTCCCCATAGACGTGAATGTTGTCCTGGTAAGCATGGCCGGGTCGTTGGCGTTGATGTGAATTACAAAGCCATAAACCGTCAGCGTTCAAAAAGGCTGGACCCTGAAAAAATAAATGTTCTGAAAATGAGAAAAGCCATAGTGGAGCCGGTATTTGCATGGATTAAACACAACATGGGCTTTAATCGATGGACCGTGTTCGGTTTGGAAAGCGCTAAGATTCAGTGGTCTTTAGTGTGCGCAGCGATCAATCTCAAGAAAATCTATAAATATTGGAAGACACAGCCACTGTGTTTAGCTGGGAGATAGAAATATAGGTTGGTCAACCCTGTAAATTGAACTTTTAGGTCGGAACATATCAAGAATCCCTCTAATCTCTGGCGTTCCGAAAATTAGACCTACGGACGGGCCGTTTTTCAATTGTAAAGGTGTTTTGAGACAGTCTCAGCGCTGTGGAAAAATAGCGTTGCTCGTTCCAAATGACACATTCTAATGCCGGCCTCGGCTGCGCATGCACGGTTTACGTTTGAATGCTTGCGCATGCACGGAGGCCCGCCACTACTATTATAATAGCGCTGTTACGAAATATTGGTTTTGCCGAAGAAAATTCAGGGATGTGGGGTAATCGCTATGATCGTAATTTTATCCTTTTCAGGACCGCAACACCAGAATAAACTATATTCTCAGCCCTAGGGTTTTCCGAGCCGGCTCGTGGTTCGCCGTGATCGCTACCGGAGATGAAAACTGTTGACAGGGGTCGGCGCTTCGTCTTATTGTATTCACATAGCACAACTCATTTTCGCTATGCGTAAACAATGGGAATTCGAAATATGGCCGTCGATGCTGAGAACTCCCGGTATTTCCTAAAGTCTCTCGCCAAAGGACTCGATGTCTTGCAGACTTTGGCTGAATCCCCTCATCCCATGGCCCTGGCTGAACTGTCTCGAAGCGTCCGCAGCAACAACGCGACAGTCACTCGCATTTGCGGCACCCTTGCCAAGCTGGGTTTTGTTCGCAGAGATCAGCAACGCCGTTTTCATCTGACTCCTAAACTCCTTTCGCTTGGTTACGCCTCCATGAGAGGCCTCGGCTGGCGGCAAGTCGCGCAACACTATCTTGAGGAGTTGGCTGAAAAGACCGGAGAAACCGTGAACTTGTCCGTTTTGCAGGACAGAGAACTCATGTATCTTGTGCGCATAAACAACACCGGCCGCATTCTGCCCTTTGACCTGCAACTTGGCTCCAGGCTTCCTGTGCACTGCACGTCCATGGGGAAATCTCTCCTGGCCTTCGCCACCGAGGAAGAACTCGGAAACATCCTCAAGGATTACGATTTCGTCCCTCTGACGAACCACACCATCACCAGTGAAGAGGATTTTCGACGCGAACTGCGCAAGGCGCGGAAGAAGGGCTATTCGCTGAACGATGAAGAGCTTTCCTACGGGCTAAGGAGCGTGTCAGCTCCCATTAAGGATTTGTCCGGCGGGGCGATCGCGGCCATCAATATCGCAGTTCCTACTAAACGGATTAGCCTTGAGGATCTGGAAACCCGGCTGGCGCCATTGGCGGTAGAAACTGCCGAAAAGATTCAGAAGGCTCTGGGTTCGATGGAAAAGGCATGATTTTCTAGGCGAGGAGCCAAATGACCGAAAAGCTGATCATCACTGTGGCGCCTACGGGCTCGATGCCGAGAAAAAGCCACACACCGCATGTCCCGATTACTACTGATGAAATCGTTACCGATGCGCTCCTGTGCGAAGAAGCCGGCGCATCGGTTCTGCACATTCACACAAGAGACGAAGACCAAAACCCTTCGGACGATCCTGACCGCTTTGCGCAAGTGGTGAGCGCCCTCGCAGGCCGCACGAAGCTGATTCTTCAAATATCCACCGGCGGAAGAGCGGGGACAAGTCTGGAGAGCAGGCTCGCTCGACTGGCGGCCGGCGGCGAAATGGCCTCACTCACCACAGGCAGTGTCAACTTTCCCAATTCCGCTTACGTCAACCCTCCTGATCTGGTCGAAGGCCTTGCGGCTGAAATGATGCGCCTATCCTTGAAGCCTGAGATCGAAGTGTTCGACACGGCCATGCTTCATAACGGCATAGCGCTCATGGAACGAGGTTTGATTCCCCAACCCTTGCATTTCAACTTTGTGATGGGACTGAAGGGGGCCATACCGGCTCGTGTGGAACACCTGGTTCACCTGGTTCGGTTTCTTCCACCGGGATCCACCTGGGGCGTCAGCGGCGTAGGACCTGGCCAGCTTCCGATGGCGACCCACGCCATTTTGATGGGTGGGCATGTTCGAGTTGGTCTCGAAGACAACATTTACTACTCCAAAGGCAATTTGGCTACGAATCGGATGCTGGTGGAACGTGTTGTCGAGATCAGCCGGATATTGGGTCGCGACGTGGCCACGCCGGACGAAGCTCGAAGCATACTCGGCCTCAAACCGAGGACCGGAGACAGGGCATGATCAGACCGGGTAACGTGTTTCACAGGAAGATTGACGGGGAACTACCCACGGCCGTCAAAGGCGATGGCGCTGTCATCCTGGACGAGAACGGTCGCAGCTACCTGGACGCCAGCGGCGGCGCCGTGGTCGTTAATGTGGGGCACGGAAGACGGGAAATCGCTGACGCCGTATTTGAGCAACTCTGCGAGGGATACTATTTTCATCCCACCATGTTCACAACTCGGGCCGTCGAAGCATTGGCTGAGCGACTCGCTGCGCACGCGCCCCAGGGGATCTCTCGCTTCTATTTCATGACCACCGGTTCAGAAGCGGTTGAAACAGCGATCAAGTTTGCTCGCCAGGTTCATGTTAATGCGGGGCGTCCGGGTCGCCACAAACTCATCTCCCGTTGGCGCTCTTATCACGGACTCACGCTGGGCGCTCTTGCGGCTACCGGACGGACCAGCTTTCGTTCCCCTTTTTCCCCAATGATGCAAGATGCGATACACATACCTCCACCATATTGCCTAAGATGCCCGTTCGGGCTGACCAGGTCCGCCTGCGCTCTAAAATGTGCGCTGGCTCTGGAAGAGGCCATCCTGAACCAAGGGCCCGAGACGGTTTCCGCCTTCATCGGAGAACCCGTAAGCGGAGCTTCCTTGGCTGTTTATCCCCCCCCACAGGGGTATTGGCCTCTTGTCCGGAAGATATGCGATAGGTACGGCGTGCTGCTCATCCTTGACGAGGTCATGACCGGGATGGGCAGAACAGGGAAGTGGTTTGCCTCGGAACACTACGATGTGATCCCCGATATCGTGACGTTGGGCAAAGGAATCAGTGGAGGCGCTCTGCCTCTATCCGCTACCGGCGTCCGAGAGGATCTCTACGCCCAGGTGATTGAAGGGGGAGGTTTCGCACACGGCGGCACATTTTCTCATCATCCGGTCTGCGCAGCGGCGGGATTGGCTGTAATGGGTATAATCGAGCGGGATGGGCTGATTGAAAAGGCGGCGTCCTCCGGACAAAAGCTTGGCAGTAAGCTCTCGTCGTTGCTGAACGGTTCACCCTTCGTGGCCGACGTCCGAGGCATCGGTATGATGTGGGGAATCGAGTTCGTAGCCAACAAAGAGACACTGGAACCCTTCCCCAGATCTCGCAAAGTCACGGAGCGGGTTTGGGATCGGTTGTTTTCCAATGGAATCGTCGTTTACAAATCCGTGGCTTTGGCCGGCGCGGATGGGGATGGTTTGGTCATCGCACCGCCATTTACGATAAATGAGGAAGAGATGGACATGATCACTTCGGCTCTGGATCGTGCCATTACCGATATTTTGGGACGATGAAGAGAATGAGTGTAATTGGGGAGAGCCACAGCTCCCTGGAACCTTGGACAGAGTCACGAAAGGAGGAGGTATGAGCAAGTATTTGAAGCTAATGGCGACATTGGTGGCGTTGGCGACGGCTGCCCTCGGGCTTGCCGGAAGCGCCATGGCTGAGGAAACCATCAAGATTGGAGTGGTCGGTCCGCGAACAGGCACAGCTGCCGCCACGGGCGCAGCTTTCGACGAAGGAATCGCTCTCGCCCTGGATAAGATCAACGGATCTGGCGGAATCCTGGGGAAAAAAGTCGAAGTGGTCTTCGAAGACACAGCCGGCGACCCGGCCAAAGCAGCGAGCGGAATCGAGAAACTCATTACGAAAGACAATGTCGTGATGGTTCTGGGGGAATCCCATAGCTCTGCGGCCCTGGCGGAGATTGAAGTGGCCAACCGCAATAAGACCCCATTCATCATCGCCGAAGCTTGGCACGATGACATCACCAAGAAAAACTACCCTTATGTTTTTCGCGCCGGCCCCTGTAACAGCGGCGTAGTCAACGATGCCATCATGGGGTTTGTCAAGCATTACGGATTCAAGCGAGTCGCCATTTTCGCCGAGAATACCGACTGGGGCAAAGGCATCAAAGACCTGGCCGAAACCGGACTTAAGGCCGCCGGCGTCGAGTTCACCACTATAGATACTGATACCAAGAGTCAGGACCATTACACCGAACTCAACAAGGTCAAGAAGTTCAAGCCCGATCTCATTCTTGCGTTCGTGTACGGGTTTGGCGTGCACTATCTCATCGCTCAGGCCGGCGAAGTCGGCATTGTTCCTTCGCAGGCGTTGCTCCTGGAAGGCGCTGGACCGCCGTCGTTGTGGCCCGAGTTCTGGAAAACCGTAGGGCAGTATGGCAACCTTGAGCTGTTCGTTTCCCGAATGCACGAAAAAGTCATGCTGACTCCGGTAGCCAAAGAGTTCGACGCAGCGTATCAGAAGAAGTTCGGCAAAGCTCCTACGGACTACAAATCCCGTTCCATCTACGATGTAATCTTGATCGCAGCGGACGGCATCAAGCGCGCGGGGTCCACCGACAGCGAAAAACTCACGAAGGCTCTGGAAAACTCGGACCTCGTCGTTTGTTCCGGTCAAGTGAAGTTCGGCAAGGAAAAAGGCAGCTACACATATCACCAGTGGCAGCCGCCGATGCTTATCGTTCAATGGCAAGACAAGAAGCAGGTTGTGGTCTATCCCATGGATGCGAAGACGGGTGACCTGAAGAAGTAGCGACCCCTTTTACCCGGATCGGCCGCTTCTGAACCGAGCGGTTGATCCGGCCCCTTACCAGCTCGAAAGGACGGCGGATCCTTGGAAGACCTGCTGCTGTATCTTACCAACGGGGTGTTCATGGGGAGCACCTATGCGCTAGTAGCTCTGGGCGTCACGTTGATCGTCGGAATTATGGGCGTTATCAACTTCGCTCACGGCGAACTGTATGTATTGGCCGGATACTTCAGCGCCCTTTGCTCGCAGGCGTTGGGATTCGATCCTCTTAGCTCGATGATTGTGGCTGTGGTCCTGGTATTCTTTTTCGGGCTGGTGATAGAGCGTATCCTCATACGGCCTACCTACGGCCAGGAAATGTACTCTCTGATCATCACGTTTATTCTGTACATAATTCTTCAGAAACGCATATTTGGTGGTTTTCGGTCCTTATCCCAATAAGCCACCCAATTGGGTGAACGGGGCCAGCGACATTTTCGGCTTGTTTTCCTACAGCAATCAACGGCTGGCGTCTTTCGCAGCCGCCGCTGCGGTGATAGCGGTTTTTATGGTGGTAATGCGCAAGACATGGTTTGGGCGGGTGATCCGAAGTGTGGCCATGGACCGCGAAATGGCTTCCCTGTTGGGAGTCAACCCCGAGCGAGTGAATATGCTCTCGTTCGGTTTGGGATGCGTGCTGGCAGCGTGCGCGGGTGTCATACTCACCCCCGTATTTCCCGTCACCCCCACTGTGGGAGTAGGCGTCTCTCTGACCGCATTCGTGGTGATGATACTCGGCGGACTGGGTTCGCTGACCGGTTGCATTGTCGGAGGCTTGCTCCTGGGCATAGTAGAGAACCTCGGAGTCGCCTACATATCCAGCGGCTATAAGAGCCTTTTCGGTTTTCTAATTCTGATTCTGGTCCTCTTCTTCCGACCCACGGGTCTGTTCGGTCAGAAGCGACTTTAGTAGGGAAGCCATTATGCAGGCTGCGGCAAAAGATTTCAGTAAACCCCTCGGAGGCGAATCAGCCGGGTGGCTGGTCATTCTTGCCGGGTTCTCGTGCCTGCCTTTCGTGCTGGGACCATACTGGCTGAACAGCGCTATTGTGGCGCTCTTCTACGTCATGATGGCGAGTTCCTGGAACCTGCTTGCCGGTTTTACCGGACAAGTATCCTTCGCGCATGCGGCGTTCGCCGGAATAGGTTGTTACACGAGCGGGATACTTTCGGCCAAGCTCGGGCTGCATCCGCTGTTCGGGCTTTTGTTGGGCGTAGCGGCCGCCGCTCTCCTGTCACTGTGTCTGGGCGCATTGTGCATCAGGATGGGGGGAATCTATCTCTCGCTTACCACGCTGGCTTTTTCCGAGATCGTTCGCATAATTATCCAGAACGAATACGATATCACTCGCGGCACGATGGGATTGGTGGTGCCGTTTATCGTCGGGCCCTATTCCAAGACAACGGCCTTCTATATCATGCTCGTTGCGGCGGTGGGAGTTGTCTGGCTAGTGAGCTGGATAATCAATTCAGACATGGGGCTTCGGTTTCGGGCGGTGCTCAACGACGAAACAGCGGCTCAATCTCTCGGAGTCAATGTAACGAGGGTTCGGCTCAACGCCTTCGTCATCAGTGGCGCTATGGCGGGACTGGCCGGGTCGCTGTACGGGCATTACCTCATGCTTATTACTCCCCATATACCCTCTCTGGACATGATGTTCCACGTGCTCGCGATGGCGGTAATCGGAGGGTTGGGCACGATGGCGGGGCCTGTCGTGGGCGCCTTTCTCCTGGAGGTCCTCAGCGAGTTTGTGCGGGAATTCAGCGACAAGTATCACGTGCTGGTATTTGCCTGCGTAGCCCTGGTTTTCGCACGCTTCGCGCCTCAAGGACTTGTGGGTTTGTCCGTGAATTGGTGGAAGAAAGTCACCGGAGGGAAACGATCCGCATGAGCCTTCTTGAGGTGAAAACTATTTCCAAGCGCTTTGGAGGAGTCAAAGTCATCAACAGCGTGAGTTTTTCGGTGAACCCCGGAGAGATCCTGGGTATGATCGGTCCCAACGGAGCCGGTAAGACCACCATGTTCAATCTTATAACCGGCGCTGTTACTCCGGATGGAGGAGCGATCTGGTTTCAGGGTCGGGACATTACAGGCCTCAAGCCTCATCAGATATGCAGGTCGGGGATATCGAGAACCTATCAGATCGTCAGACCTTTCGCTAAAATGACCTGCATGGAAAATGTGTGCGTCGCACTGATGGAGAACCGCCCAGACCTTAAAGGAGCGGCCCGCAAACAGGAAGCGCAGGAACTGCTCGCAATGACCGGCCTGGCCGGCAAGGAAGAGTCGGATGCGGCAAGCCTCAACCTCATCGACAAAAAACGCCTTGAATCGGCGCGAGCCCTTGGAGCGAACCCGAAACTGATACTCCTGGACGAAGTCCTCGGGGGACTCAACAGCATGGAAATGGACACAGCCCTTAAACTCATCAAGTGCGATTCGCGACCGGTACGAGATCACCGTGATATGGATAGAGCACATCATGGGAGCCATCATGAGTGTGTGCGACCGAGTGCTCGTACTGGATCAGGGGAGTCTCATTTCTCAGGGTTCACCGGAAGAAGTGTGCGGGGACCCGCTCGTCATAAAGGCCTACCTGGGAGAGCAGCCAGATGCTTAAACTCACGGATCTGGAAGCCTACATCGGTGAAAACCGGGTGTTGCGAGGCGTTTCCCTGGAGGTTCCCAAGGGTTCCTCGGTGACCGTATTGGGGGCCAACGGAGCGGGCAAGTCGAGTTTGATCGGCGTAATCAGCGGATTGAGGGCAGCGACTAGGGGTACGGTAACGCTGGAAGATCGGGAGATACAGAATATGGCGCCGTATGCGATAGCGCGCCTGGGCGTGGCCACAGTCCCCGAAGGAAGACGGACCTTTGTGGATATGACCGTGGCCGACAATCTCATGATGGGCGCATTTCTGCCCCGAGGCCGAAAGAGTCTCACACAAACGATGGACGAAGTTCTCACCCTTTTCCCTGTCCTTAAGAACAGGATGACTCAGCGAGCGGGCACGTTGTCCGGTGGCGAACAGCAGATGCTGGCCATCGGTCGCGCGTTGATGAGCCGCCCTTCAATTCTGATTTTGGACGAACTGTCTTTGGGGCTTGCGCCGGTCATCGTGCAGGAAATCTATCGCGTCCTTGCCGAGTTGCGGAATCGGATCACGATGCTCCTGGTGGAGCAGTCCGTGGAAATGGCTCTCAAGAACTCCACATACGCCTACATCCTGGAAGCCGGAAGGGTTGTTCGGGAAGGCCCTTCAGCCGAACTCCTCAGAGATCCATCGATCAAGGAAGCCTACCTGGGCATGAAGAAGAGTGGGACCGCGGAAAGGAGCCAATAGGAGATGTACGGGTGGCGCGGCAAGGTTTTGTGGGTTAATTTAACCGCGGGTAGCGTTGAAGAGCGGCCTCTGGACTCTCGAACCGCACGCGATTACATCGGCGGTCGCGGACTGGGTATCAAACACCTCCTCGATGCTGTAGACCCTGAAGTCGATCCTTTAAGTGAAGGCAACGACCTGATCTTTGCCACGGGCCCGTTGACCGGGACTTCCGCGCCTACCGGCGCCCGGTACATGGTGATGACCAAGTCCCCTTTGACCGGGGCCGTAACCTGTAGCAATTCCGGAGGCAAATTTCCCTCTGTTCTGAAAAAGGCTGGGTGGGACGCGATAATTATCAGGGGTAAGTCTCCCGAACCGGTGTACATCTGGATCAACGGTTCCCATGCTGAACTTAGACCCGCCGGACATTTGTGGGGTAAAAATGTGCCGGAAACCGACGAAGCCGTGCGAGCCGAAACCGACATGTCCGCGAGGACGTCCGTAATCGGTCCTGCGGGTGAATTGGGAGTTCTGTTCGCCTCCATCATGAACGACAGACACCGGGCGGCTGGACGTTCCGGCGTAGGGGCGGTGATGGGCTTCAAAAAGTTGAAGGCAGTAGCGGTCAAAGGGGAAGGCAAAGTCGAACTGGCCGATCCGAACCGATTCCAGTCCCTCGTCGCAAGGTTTCTTGACGGTTTCAAGAAATCGTTCCAGGGAGGCCCGATCCCGCTACGGGAATGGGGAACTGCAATAACCGCAGTGGGCACGCAGAATTTTGGTGTGTTTCCCACACGCAATTTCCAGTCCGGTCTGTTCGAAGGATGGGAAAAAATCGACGGCAGAGCGCTCACCAAACAATACCTAGTGAAACCCAAGGCCTGTTTCTCATGCCCCATAGCGTGCGGACGCGGAACAAAAGTGCCTGACGGTCCCTATGCCGGCGAAGGAGAAGGGCCGGAGTACGAAACGGTATATTCACTGGGAAGTGATTGCGGGGTAGACGATCTTGCCGCAGTGACCAAGGCGAACTACATCTGCAACGAGTTGGGCATGGACACCATCACCATGGGGGCAACTATCGCGTGCGCAATGGAAATGAGCGAGAAAGGACTGATTTCGCCCTCAGATGTCGGGCTTGGCCGCGACCTCAAATTCGGGGACGCCCGGGCTGTGGTGGAACTTACCCGTCTGACCGGGCGTCAAGAGGGCTTCGGTCAGTTGCTCGCCCAGGGTTCGTTGCGTCTCGCGCGGCATTACGACCGGCCCGAATTCGCCATGGTGGCCAAGGGCCAAGAATTCGCAGGTTACGATCCGCGCGGGGAGCAAGGTATGGGGTTGGCCTATGCGACAAGCCCCATCGGCGCTTCCCACATGAGAGGCGACCCTGCCTACATCGAGCTTCTGGGCGTTCCCAAGCAGCTCGATCCACTAACCTACCATGACAAGCCCCAAATAGTAAAAGACTGGCAGGATGCGTTCAGCGTCATCGACGCTGCGGGATTGTGCGTATTCTTCTCAGTACGCAACTACGTGCGACCGGATGAGACAATCAAGCCGGAAGGAATCACCGACTTGCTCAACGCGGCTACCGGCATGGACTATTCGTTGGAAGAAGTCTGCGCCGCAGGGGAACGCATTTTCAACGCCGAACGCCTCTTTCTGTCCCGGGCAGGATTTTCCCGGAAGGACGACACCTTGCCGGCCCGCATTGTCTCGGAGCCAATGCCCGATGGACCGGCGAAGGGAATGGTCTGTCACCTGGAAGAGATGTTGAACGAGTACTACCGGCTACGGGAATGGGACACTAACGGAATTCCCACTGAGAAAAAGCTCAGGGAGCTTGGACTCGCCTAGAGTCTTCGGGAATGGCTGCAATGCGCCTAGGTATTAGACTGCAGTTGACCTTCAGCGACATGACGCCCCACGGCGAGGAGCTTTTCTACCTGGATGCGCCTCCGGGCGCCACGGTGGCGGACGTCCTGGAGACTCTCGCGATTCCCGATTCCGCTCCCAAGGTCATTATCGTCAATGGACGGGCAGCTAAGCCGAACCGGGAACTCGTGGAAGGCGATCAACTCGTCTTGTTTTCGCCTGTGGCAGGCGGATAACCCGCGCTTTAGGATTGGCGCCAGTGCTCGCGTTTTCGTAGTTTGGCTAGCAATCCCGGGTTGCGTTAAAATCGAAAAACCGGGCCGATGACAGGCGCTGGTACCGCTCCGGATGGCAGGTCAACAGGATTATCTGAAGTCTTTTTGCGCTGTCCTCGAGGACATCAAGAACTCTGCCCAGGCGCATGGAGTCAGTAGCGGTAAGGACATCATCGAGCACCACAAGCTGTCTTTCATCCTGAGCCAGGACGTCTGCCAAAGCCAGCCTCACAGCAAAGTAAAGCTGCTCGCGTTCTCCGCCTGAAAGACTTGTAACCCCAACATTGAAGTCACATAAGTCAGGCGTAAGCTCTGACGGCTGAAACGTGTCTCCGAGACGGACCTGTCCCAGTTCGGCCCCGCAAATGTAATTCAAAGTCTTCGTGGCCGCATCCTCTACGGGTCGTGAAACAGACGACAACGCCTCCTTACGCACGCTATCTATCGTATCATGCAACAGGCGAATCGCATCCTGATCAAGCTCCTCACGCTGGATTTTCTTCTCCAGTTGAACAATTTTTTCATGGGCTGCAGCCAACTCCGAATATGAGCCTCCTTCGCTAAGTACTTTGAGGCTCCCAATTGCCATGCTCTCCTGATCCTTGCGTTGTCCGTAATGATTTTCGGCCTGAGTTTTTTCTGATGTCAGTTTCTGTAGCCAAGGATTCAGGGTCCTGGTCAAATTTCTTTAGCTGGTTTTCCAAATCTTCCAATTTACTTTTTGCTGAGTTCCAACTCATGGAAATTTCGTTCAGTTCGTTTTTGCGTTGCTCCGGGGTCTTGTTGTCCTTGTTCAGATCATTGAGTCGTTTCTCATTTTCCCCGATCGCTTTTTCTGCTCCTTCAATTTTCGTCCTTAATACTCCCAGGCTCTTGTCCAGATTGTCACGCAGTTTCCTGGCGTCCTCGTGTCTTTTCGACGCTTGTTCTCTTTGCGCTGCGTGCGATTCGGCCAATTTATCTGCTTTCTTTTTGAGGCTTTCCCAATCCGGAGGGTTTGACGCCCACTCGGGATAGTGGTCTAAAATGACTTCCCGGTTGTTTTCCAAAGACGCTCTTTCATGTTCCAGAACGTCAGGTTTTCCTTTACCCAACAATGTCTTGATTTCCAGTTCCGCCTCACGAATGTTTCGGGCTATCTCGTCGGCCCGGCCGGAAATTCTCTCAAGCTCGGTTAGATCGGTAGTTCCATAGGGTTCAGTCAATTGCGATATTTTTTCTTGTGTCTTGGAAAGTTTCTCCCTGAGTTCGTCGATTGATCCAGTCGGACCCCAAGCCCTGATCGTCGCCACGTCAGGGATTCGGACACTTACTTCAGGAGATCCCCTGAATACTGTGACCTCTCCAGACCGGACATTGACCGCCCCCGTGTCATCGCCCTTGAGAACATCAACCGTCAGTCCTGTATCAGCCATGATTTCCAATGCATTAAAGAGGCGTCTATCTGAGATTCGTGTCATCACGGTCCCTCATGGCAATTCCAATAGCCTTCAGTGTCCCTTCATTCGGGGATTTTACAGACTTTCTTTGCAATTCAAGCTGTGTGAGGCGTTCCCTGGCTACAGAAATCCCGGTCAACTTTTCTTCGAGAGCCGTCAGTTTCGAGCAGATGTCTGAATAGGAACGAGCCGACTCAGCGAGAATTGTCATATCGTTAACTTCGTTCTCCAGCGTCTTGATCCTGTCGAGGTCTTCCTGACAATTCGTGAGATTATCCTCGGCGATTTCGAATTCTTTTCCATTTTGTTCCAAATCTTTGGCAAGCTGTTCTAATTCTATTCGCCCTATGGCGATGTCATTTTCTGTTTTGGCTATCTGTTCGATGGTAGTATTCAGCGCCGCAAACTTACCCGCGTGAATCTTGGCGCTGCTGTCGCTTTCACTCCTGGCGGCCTTCAGTTCACGATATTCTTTCAAACTTGATTCCGTGGTCGACAGCAATCCCTCTATCCGATCCAATTCCAGCCTGGCCTTCGCTGTAAGAAGCCGACATTTTTCAACCTCAGCCGATGTCCTTTGGAAAGATTCATATCGATCCTTCGCCTGAATCAAGTCAGCTTTGAGCCTTTTCAAGCTCCTGCCTGAGCGTAACGCTTGCAGGGGCGTCTTTTCCTTTTTTCAGTTTTCCCGTGCCGGTGATAATACTGATCGTAGAGCCTGTTAATCTCCTTTTCCACACGGGATGAGCCGCTGGATGTGAGATGGGCGCTCAGAGCGTCTCGAATATCGTGAAGGACATCATTGGACAACTGGTCAAGAGCAAGGCTTCCCTGCGGAGCCCACAGAGCCTGAGCCCATCCCCAGTGTTCAACTCTCGACAATCCCTTGGCAGGCGGATTCCTGGTTAGCATCTCGCGAACCGCTTCATCAGCCTTTAGCCCCTGCTTAATCGGATTGTACCGACCGACCTGCATTTCCTCCAGTACTGAACTGACGCTCTGTATAAACTGCTTGGTTATCCGGTAAGAATGGCCCTTATGTTTAAACTCAACTACTACCCTGGGAGCGAGATCCCGCCCCCAGGGTTGAATCTCGTTTATGTCCTCTCCCTTAACATTATGTCTGTCAATCAAACCTCTCCTCAAGGCTTCGAAAAGGGATGACTTGCCGGAGCCATTGGAAGCGTAGACTACATTGAGGCATTCTGAAAATGGTCCAACGACTTTTTCCCGAAGTATGTTCCGCCAATAACAGACGCCAATTGACTCAACAATCATTTCGGGGCCGCCTTTACTATGGTGTAAAGTCGCGATAGGGCTAACTGCGTAACTTCCGGCCTATTTTCAGAGTCCTGTAACAGACGTAGGGCGGCTTGTTGAATGACACCCGGTCCAAGATCGTCGATCCATGAACAATCGGTAGGAGCGGCCTTCAATTGGGCAGGAGTTGATGTCACTCCAGAAAAACCTCGACTCAAGCATCTGCTCAATGTGCTCCAACTCCGATCGTTCCTCGATGTTCAAAATACCGGATATGGTTAACTGAATCAGAGTTTGGGAAGGACTGGCCAACGATTCGAGAGCATCCTTCAGGCGCTTTATGTCTCCCTGTTTGATCAATTCCTCAGTAATAGAAATCCAGTTTAGACCACCTGATTTGATCGGCCTTATCTTGGGCGCCTTCCCATGGGATTCTATTTCAACTACTAAAACATTACCGCTGTCACGTTCGCCGAATTTAGTGGTTTCATGCGTTCCAGAATAAGCCATCCGGACATTTCCATCAGAGTCGGGGTATGAAGCGAAAGAATGCCAGTGGCCTATAGCCAGATAGTCCAAGCCTGTCCGTTGGGGAGCGTCTCTTGGGATCGGAAAATCAGGCTCATCCTGACGAATGCCTTCGACGGTTCCGTGGGCCAGTCCTATTCTGATTCGGCCGGAGTCTTCTTTTGGTATCCATTCCGTGGGGTTGGCCGTAGATCGCTTTTCTTTAAGAGGGCATGGATAGACTAACGCCTCAGCGACTTCAATACATCGCTCCTCCCTGATCACTGTAACCTTAGGCGCCTCCCAGGCCGGGTGTTCCCACACCGAACCAGGAACCAGAGGGTCGTGATTGCCGGGAATGATCAGGACTGGCCCGGAAAATGATCGAAGTATGTCTGCGACCTTTTGGACCAACCTCCGGTCCACTGCGTTGTCTTCAAAGATATCACCCGCTACCAATATGAAATCAGCGTTCTCTGATTTGGCCACATCTATGACTCGCCTAGCGGCCGCTAGACGTTCCTCCCTAACCCGTGGAGCGCGATCTCCTATCGAATCAGCTCTCATTCCGATCTGCCAGTCAGCGGTGTGAAGAAACTTCATGAACCTCTCCAGCCAGTTTCTAAATCCTCCCCTTTTAGAGTTGGGAAGACCTTTGGATAAGGGAACTGAACTCTACCATGTTTCCGTAACATTTCAGAGAGATCACACCTGGGAGAGGTATGTTGAAATAAGATGATCCAGGGCCATGTGCACGTCTTCGACCGGTCCGTATTCTCCCCTGTCGGATTCTATATGAATTACATATTGCGCCCTTTTCTTCATGACCCCTCCGTGAAAACCCACTATAGCGACAGATGTCGCGCCATTCTGATTTGCGTAATCAAGTGCGTTTACAGCGTTAGGGGAGTTTCCGCTTGCGGAAATACCGACCACAATGTCTCCAGGACGCATTAAATTCCGAAGTTGTCCGACAAATATGTTCTCATAGCCAATGTCGTTACCCAGACAGGTTACATAGGCCATGTTCGCTGCAAGGCTAATGGCCCGGAACGGCTTCTTGCCCTCCGGAGAGGCGCATACTCCCATGTCGTTTGAAAAGTGGCACGCTGTCGCGGCGCTCCCCCCGTTTCCAAGGAAAAATATTGTGGCTCCTTTTTCTCTGGCGTCCAGAAACAACTGAACCACCTTTTCGACTTCCTCCAGGTTCAGGTTGTTGAGTAAAGCAATCAGTCGTTTGACATAATCTTTGGCGTAATCTTTAGGCGATTCGCATTTGCAAGCAGTGTTTTTCACCTTTACCCCCTTATTGTTGAGCCTCACAGCCAAAATCTAGTTCATTTGGAGATCTCTTACAACCCGGTTTAATCTCTGCGTAAAGAAAAATCTTGAATTCCCGACACATTTAATCTATCAATCATTAATCCAAATAGTTTCAAAAATAGAAAATCAAGCTTACCCGAACCACAGACCAAGGATCTACAACCAGAATAGTTATTCGGGTCAATCCCGAATCATATAAAAAGTCCTGATTGCGTGATTGGTTTCGTTTCGTCATTGAGTCCAGTCTTTCATTAATTGCGGCGACATACTGTTTTTCATTTCCAAGCGCTCCCTGAGGTGGAAAAAGTGGACATAATTCCTCAGATTCTCGTCAGCGGCATAGCGGCAGGCGGCGTATATGGCTTGATCGCTCTTGGATTCGTCCTGATTTACAAGGCCACGAGCGTTCTGAATTTGGCCACAGGCGAGTTCATGACCTTAGGCGCATTTGTATGCCTGACCGTCTTGACGGAACTGTCGGCGCCGTTTGGCGTCGCTCTTTTTGTTACCATAATCTTCGCTGCCAGTCTCGGAGCTTTGACCGAGAGAATAGCCTTAAGACCACTTATCGGGGAACCCATCATATCCGTTATCATGGTTACCATAGGTCTTGCGAGTGTCTTAAAAGGCGTTACTCACATGATTTGGTCTCCACAATTCAGAACATTTCCTCAGGTATTCCCGCCTACTCCTTTGGATCTGGGTTTCGCTATTGTTCCTTCAGGTCTTTTGTGGGGCTTCATCTTCGCTGTTATCTGCACCGTGGTTTTCACCGTTATATTCCGCTACACGAGAACCGGTTTGGCGATGCGCGCCACCGCCGCCAATCAACAGGCTGCTCTTTCGATGGGGATCAGCGTAAAGAGGGTGTTTGCTCTTTCCTGGAGCTTCGCTGCCATCACCGCGGCTTTGGGCGGAATAATCATCGGCAACATAAACGGCATAAGCATTCATCTGGGACACATCGGCCTAAAGGTCCTCTCGGTGATAATCCTGGGCGGTCTGGACAGCATTATCGGGGCAATAGTCGGCGGATTCATAATTGGTGTTCTTGAGAATTTCGCAGGTGTTTATCTTGACTCCATGTTCGGTGGCGGCGTCAAAGAAGTCGCCCCGTTTATAATATTGGTTCTGATCATAATGATCAGGCCTTACGGGATCTTCGGGAAACCACTCATTGAGAGAGTCTAGACATTTAGTTAGTCGTGTTTGAGGCCCGACATGCGTTGTGGAGATTTTAAAGAATCCTATCGTGAAGACGAAGAAATCTTTCAAAGTCTGTTTGTAAGGATTTGCCTCGCAGTTCTCTTTGTTTTGCTGATCATCACACCTTTTGTCGCAAGCTCCTATGTTCTGTACATCATGAATTTGATCGGCATTGCCATTATCGGGGCTGTAGGTTTAAACCTCCTGACCGGCTTTACAGGTCAGATTTCCCTTGGACACGCCGCATTTGTCGGTGTTGGCGGTTATGCGACAGCGATACTTGTTACCCGTCTCGGTATGCCCTTCTGGTTTGCAATGCCAATAGCCGGGTTCGTCTCCGCAGGAATGGGATTGATCATTGGGATTCCGTCTTTGCGGGTTAAAGGCCTTTACCTGTGTATTGCTACCCTTGCGGCGCAATTTATCCTGGAGTTCGTGTTTGTGCATTGGGAATCAATGACTCATGGAATCCGTGGGATAAATGTGCCAGCTCCGAGGATTGGGGATTTCGTATTCGACACTGAAAAGCGTTACTATTTTATAACCCTTGTCCTTGTAATCCTTACGGTCGGTTTTGCCAGAAATCTTGTAAGAACAAAATGGGGTAGAGCTTTTGTGGCAATTCGCGATCGCGATCTTGCGGCCGAAATAATAGGAATCAACCTGTTCCGCTACAAATTGGCCGCTTTTGCTCTCAGTTCTTTTTTCGCCGGTATTGCAGGAAGCCTATGGGTGGGATTCATCAAGGTTGTAACTCCGGAACATTTTCCATTTTCCCTCTCTATCCAGTATCTGGCCATGGTTATAGTCGGGGGCCTTGGTAGTGTTCTGGGTTCCATTTTTGGAGCCATATTCATGACGCTTACCCCTGAGCTTCTAAACATTTTCGTAAGTTCCGCCAAACAGCTATTCCCTGGTTTGGACCAATTTTTCATCCCGCTGAAAGAAATAATCTTTGGTGGCATGATCGTGACCTTCCTGGTCCTGGAACCTCATGGTCTGGCGGAAATTTGGCATCGTATCAAGAACTTCTTCCTGCTTTGGCCTTTTTCGAACTGAAACTGGATTTTCGACCGATGAATTGCCGCTTCAAGCATTGGATTTGAGCGTCCTGACCAGACGTAACCGTTTTGAATAGACGTTGATCATTAAGGAGAGCTTCTCAAAATTGACCTTCAAACAAGAAAAGGAGAGCAACGAATGAAGAAGAGACACTTCTGGTTTTCGGCGATGGTTCTGGCAATTGCGGTCGCATTTTCAGCTTTTGCTTACGCAGAAGACGAGATCAAGGTGGGAGCGGTTCAACCGATCACCGGCAGATTCGCGTTTGCAGGCGTAAACATCAACGCAGGTCTTGAAGACGCCCTGATGATCGCCAATGAAGAAGGCGGCATCAACGGAAAGAAGATCAAATACATCATGGAGGACGGACAGTATCAGTTGGACGTAGCTGTTGCGGCGTTCAAACGAATCATGTCGCGGGACAATCCACTGATCATGTACGGAGAAAGCACGGGCCTGGGCAAAGCCATGTCTCCGGAAATCAAAGATAGATACAAGATTCTGTATAGTTCGACGTCTTTTTCCAGTGAACTGGCAGATCCCAAGGAAAATCCCTATATGTTCGTGCCGGGTCCGACATATGCGGACATGTTCGGGATATTGCTAAAGTATATCGCCAAAGAAAAACCCGGGGCAAAAGTAGCCTTTTTCTACAGTGACACCGAATTTGGAAAAGACCCGATCGAGGCGGCAAGACAGATGTGCAAGACCCTGAAACTTGATCTGGTTGCCGAAGAAGTCGCTCAGGTAGGGTCAGTTGACGTTACATCGCAGGTTCTGGACATGAAACGCAAGAACCCGGACTTCGTAATTTTCCAGGGCTTTGTGGTAGATCCGGTCCAGACAGTCATCAAACAGTGTAGAGATTTCGGCATGAAAACCCAGTTTATGGGAACATTCTGGGGCGCTTCAAAGATGGTGGTGGATAATCTCGGTCCTATGGCGGAAGGCTATATGGCTGTGAATCCCTACATGTACTGGTGGAACGATGATGTCCCCATGATCAAAAAGATCAAAGCTTATACAGCAAAAAAATATCCAAAGGTAACTTATCGGGACAATTCCTATATGCAGGGTTTTATGACAGGACTTATCTTTGTCGAATGCCTGAAACGGGCGGACAAAGCGGGGGAGCTCAATGGACCCGGATTGGTAAAAGCCCTCGAGTCACTTAAAGACTTCGACAGTGGCGGTCTTTCCGCTCCATACACAATCAAGAATAACAAATTCCCGGTAGCGAGGGTCTGGAAGGCTAACACACAGAAAAAGATACTAGAGCCGGTATCTGATTGGATTACGCTGGAGTAGGAAAATAATGTCATTGACTTTACCCGGTCTTTTAGCGCGAAACGCCGAGAAGTATGGAACTTCAAAGGTCGCTCTGCGTGAAAAGGAATTCGGGATATGGCAATCGGTAACATGGGCCGGTTATTTCGAGAACGTGAGCCATATCGCTCTTGGATTAGTCTGTTTGGGTTTTGAATCAGGTGAGAAACTGGCGATCCTGGGCGACAACCGTCCTGAATGGCTCTATTGTGAATTGTCGGTTCAATCGTTGGGTGGCGCTGCAGTAGGTATTTTCCCTGACAGCAGCGCCGCTCAGATCAAGCATATCATTAATCACTCCGACGCCGCATATCTGTTGGTAGAAGATCAGGAACAGGCCGACAAGTTTCTCGAAATTCGGGACGAATGTCCTGGGATAAAGAAGATTATAGTAGATGACCCCACGGGTATGCGGAATTATGACTGGTCAATGTTTGTCACGTTGTCAGATGTTCGCGATCTAGGCCGCGAATATAACTGGAAACACCCCGAAGATTTTGCCTCGCGCCTGCAACGGATTACCGAAAATACGGTGGCGCTGATAGCCTATACATCTGGGACTACTGGGCTCCCCAAAGGCGCAATGCTGACTCACAAAAACATGGTGAGGATGGCAGCTAATTATGACGAGATTGATCCGGCATATCCTGAAGACAACCACGTTTCGTTTCTCCCCCTGCCGTGGATCGGCGAGCAGATGACCGCCGTTTCCTGGAACCTTTACAAGGGGTTCACGGTCAATTTCCCGGAAAGACCAGAAACAGTAGCGGAAAACATACGGGAAGTGGGACCGAACATACTTTTCGCTCCACCTCGATTCTGGGAAAAAATCTGCTCTGATATCCAGGTCAAAATTCAGGACGCCATCTGGATCAAAAGATGGTTTTACAAGGTTTGCATGCCTGTCGGGTTCAAGATGGCCGAATACCGTTTAGCCAACAGGAAACCTCCGGCCATCTTTAATCTGCTCTACAAATTGTGCCATCTCTGTCTATTCCGGTCTCTCAAGAATTACCTCGGTCTTGGACACTTGCGAAACGTCTACACTGGCGGCGCTGCGCTTGGACCGGAGATATTCAATCTTTTTCAGGCCCTGGGCGTTAACATCAAACAACTCTACGGCCAAACGGAAACTTCCGGCATCAGCGTCGGACACAGAAATGGCGATATCAAACTGAGCACAGTAGGAAAGCCTATACCCGGCGTTGAGATCCAGATTTCCGATACAGGTGAAATACTCACCAAGGGTGATACTGTTTTTGTCGGATATTATAAAGACGAGGAAGCTACCACAAGGACACTTATCGACGGCTGGCTGCATTCCGGTGATCACGGATTGTTTGACGAAGATGGCCATCTGGTCATGGTAGACAGGATGAAAGATGTTATGCGCCTGTCCGACGGGTCAAAGTTTTCTCCTCAACTCATCGAAAACAAGCTTAAGTTCAGCATATACATCGGAGAAGCGGTTGTTGTTGGTAAAGACCGGCAGTTCGTCGGGGCCATGGTCAACATTGACATGGCTAATGTGGGTAAATGGGCGGAAAGCCGTAAAATGACTTATACCACCTATACCGACCTCTCCCAAAAAGAGGAGGTCTACGAACTGGTGGCTCAGGAAATTAGCGTCATCAACAAGTCTCTGCCAAAGGCGGCCTGGGTGAGAAAATTCGTCACGTTGCACAAGGAACTGGACGCCGATGACGATGAGATGACAAGAACCAGAAAAGTGAGGCGCTCAGTTGTTGAAGAACGATATTCCCAGTTGATTGAAGCGCTTTATGGGGACAAGGACAAACTTGAAGTAACGTCAGACATCAAATACCGGGACGGTAAGGGTTTCCGGATGCAAACTTCAGTCCAGATCAAAACGGTTCCGGAACCAAAATAGTGAGTGTGGCCGCGCCTATGACCAGTGTCGTTTCAGATAATTCAAACCAGAGTCTGCTAAAACTTGAAAGTTTGTTTCTCAAGTTTGGCGGTGTTCATGTGTTGACTGACGTATCTCTTGAGGTTTACAGCGGTGAAATTTTCTCGATCATTGGACCGAACGGAGCCGGGAAAACCTGTTTACTGAATTGTGTAAACAGATTCTATCATCCGGAAAAGGGAAGACTTTTTTTTGAAGGACAGGACATAACAAAACGAAAAACACATGATATAGCGGCTCTCGGTATCGCAAGGACTTTTCAGAACGTGGAACTGTTCAAGGGGATGAGCGTCATTGACAACATCAAACTCGGAAACCATGTCCACCTGAAGACCGGGATGCTTTCGGCAGGCTATTATTTTGGAAAAGCTCAACGCACTGAGCTGAAATTGAGGAAGGAGATCGAAGAGACAATCATTGATATGCTGGAGATAGAGAGCATTCGCAAAAAGAAGGTCGGAACTCTCCCGTATGGTCTCCAAAAGAGAGTCGAACTGGCTCGGGCCCTGGCGATGAAACCGAGGTTGCTGCTTCTGGATGAACCTGTTACAGGGATGAACCTTGAAGAAACCGAGGATATGGCCCGATTCATTCTGGATATTCATGAGGAATGGGGAGTAACCATAATTCTTATCGAACACGACATGGGCGTGGTAATGGACATTTCAGATCGTGTGTCGGTTCTGGATTTCGGGGTAAAAATAGCGGAGGGGAAGCCTCAGGAAATAAGAACAGACGAGCGAGTCATAAAAGCTTACCTTGGTGAAAAAGACCTTGCCTATTCCAGGCTGGGGGGTTGACGCAAATGTCGCGTTTACTCGACGTAAACAATCTGGAAGTGACCTATAATAAGGTCATACTTGTAATAAAAGGGATGTCTCTCAGCGTAGACGAAGGCCGCATCGTGACAATACTGGGCAACAATGGCGCAGGAAAAAGCACTACGCTCAAGGCTGTGTCCGGATTGTTAAAGTCTGAAGACGGCGAAATAACGGACGGGACCATAACATTTAAAGGTGAGCGCATAGATAGAATGGACCCTGAAAATATTGTAAGAAAAGGCGTATTTCAGGTGATGGAAGGCCGAAAAGCTTTTGAAGATCTGACAGTAGAGGAAAATCTACTGGTCGCTGCGCATACGATTCGTGACAAGAAGCGCATCAAGTTGGATCTGGAGAGAGTTTACAACTATTTTCCCAGGCTCCCGCATCGAAGAAAAGTCGCGGCAGGTTACATAAGTGGAGGAGAGCAGCAGATGCTCGTGATCGGCAGGGGGTTGATGTCACATCCGAAACTCTTGTTGCTCGATGAGCCATCGATGGGTCTGAGTCCGATGTTAGTCGGGGAAATCTTTGAAATCATCCAGCGAATTAACCGTCAGGAAGAAGTCACTATTCTGCTTGTGGAACAGAACGCCCATATGGCGTTAAGTATCGCCGATCATGGCTACGTGATGGAAAATGGACGCATCGTGCTTGACGACACTGTAGAAAAACTTCGGGAGAATGAAGATATAAAAGAATTCTATCTAGGTTTAACCGAACAGGGGGCAAAAAAAAGTTATCGTGACGTTAAACACTACAGACGTCGAAAAAGATGGTTGACCTGACCTTCAGAATGCCTAGAATTGCGGGATGGCAAAAAGAAATAAGGACAGGTCATGCGAAAACTAAATCCGGAATACGTTTCTAAAATCAGTAAAACCACGTGCGATTGCCCATATTTCAGGCTTCTGAACATGCGCCTGATTCATTTCGACATTGGTACATCCAAAGTAGAGATAGAACTGGACCCAAATAAACATCTTCAACCTTTCGGACAGGTTCATGGAGGTGTTTACTCTTCGATTATAGACGCTGCAGCATTCTGGGCGGTGTATGGTCAGGTCGACGAAGGCATGGGCATGACATCGGTAGATCTGAAATTAAATTATCTTTCATCTACAGGTGGGGCAAAACTTATTGCAAATGGCAAAAAAATAAAACTGGGCAGGACCTTGGGATACGGGCAGGTGGAGGTAACTGATGAAACAGGAAAAATCCTGGCTCATGGGACATCCACACTGATGGTGATCGCCAACTTACCGTTCCAGTTCAGCGCGGAATTGCCTGCCAAGTTTCTCTAAGCCACGACCCCAAATGGCCGGGATATTGATAATAGACCGAAGAGCGGCCCTTGACGAAAGTAGTGATTTTCTGTTATTTTCAAATGGTATGGCCAATTCGAGCTTTCAGTGGAGGTCATGCGATATCAAGCGTCGGCGCCGGTCTTCTGGTGAGGGCGACCTGGAGTTACTGAACCCGTCAGGTCTGGAAGGAAGCAGCGGAAGTAATCTCGGGGGTCGGCCCTCTCCAGGCGATCGGCGCTTTCCATTCCAGCTTCATTATGGATTCTTTTTGAATCATGTCTGCTTATCTCGTACTTGCCCGTAAATATCGACCGACCAAGTTTTCAGAAGTGGTGGGACAGGATCATGTTATTACCACTTTGAAAAACTCCGTGCTTTCCGGCAGGGTAGCGCACGCCTTTTTGTTTTGCGGGGTGCGGGGAGTGGGTAAAACAACCGTCGCGAGAATTCTGGCCAAGTCATTGAATTGCACAGGTCGAATACCTGAGGAAGCCGACCCATGCTGTACCTGCCCATCGTGCAAGGAAATAGCTGGTGGATATTCTGTAGATGTCCAGGAAATAGATGGAGCTTCTCATACTTCTGTGGACAACATCAGGGAAATTAATGAAAACATTAAATACCCGCCTGTTTCGTCCAATTACAAGATCATAATTATCGACGAAGTTCACATGATCTCAATGAACGCGTTCAACGCGTTGCTCAAAACGCTTGAGGAGCCCCCAGCGCACGCCAAGTTCATATTCGCCACTACGGAATCTCATAAAGTGCCTGCCACTATAAATTCGAGATGCCAGAGGTTCAACTTCCGTACCATATCAGTCCGGGATATTGCCGCGGGGATGGCGGATATTCTGACCAAAGAGGGCATTGAAGCCGCTCCGGAAGCCCTTGATGTCATAGCGCTCGAAGCCCAGGGATCATTCCGGGACGGTTTGAGCCTATTGGATCAGGTCCTGGCCTTCAGTGACGGACACATAGGAATCCCAGCCGTACAGGCAATTCTCGGAATCGGCTCCCGTGATCGATTTTTCAAACTGGTGGAAGCGATTGTAGATCACGATCCGGCGAGCGCTTTGGACGTGCTGCATCAAGTTTTTAACGAGGGCTATGATCCTGAACAGTTTACTCTTGATCTCATACGCTTTATAAGAAATTTGATTCTGATAGCTCATAATATTGACGATTCCGCTCTTGTAAACATGATTGACGCAGGGGAATCGGAAATACAGATGTTGAAAAGCATGGCCAAAAAGACTTCCTGTGAAGAACTCAACAATCTATTTTCTATTCTTCTAAAAAGTGAACCAGAGATAAAGAAATCCGGAATTCCCCTGATCGCGCTGGAAATGACCGTGGTTAAGATGGCTATGGCCCCCAGACTGGTCGATCTTGCGAGTGTCTTGAAAAAAATTGACTCCCCTTCCTCCAGAATCAGGGTAGCTCCATCCCAGACAAAATTTCAGGCAAGTTTGGTCGAGCCGACTCCGCCAGCTATTCTTCAGCGCCCTGAAAAACAGGACGAATCTTGTTCAGAACGGCTTCCAAATCTCAAGGCGGATGAACAACGTTTCACTATCACAGATGTTGCTCCGGCTCCTCATGGTACCAACGATGAGGTATGGGAATTTCTCAAAAAAACCATGAAAGCGCATGGGCTCGACGGTCTATTACTCTCTATGCTTGATCACGGTTCTCTTATCGCGTATGGTCCCAAGGAGATTGAAATCGGGTTTACCAAGAGCTTTTACAAAGATCAGTTTGAGGCGTATCTTGTCACAAAACCCGAATTGAAAGATGTAATAGATCATGTTTTTGGCCCCGTCCAAACCAGGGTACTTGTTCTTTCCCAAAAAACGTCGTTGTCGGTAGAGAAACCATACACAGAGGCTCTCGATGGCCAGTCAGACCTCCACAGAGCCATGCGTAAAGAGGCCATGGAAAATTCTATTGTCAGGGCATCCTTGAGCGAATTTGAGAACAGCTCCATAGAGGAGATTCGTATAATTAACCATAATCCATAAACAATGAAGTGAGTGTTGTTCTGGATGAATTCAATCTGTCTTGTCCTCCATAGGAACCTGTAAGTCGTATTTCTTGATCAAGACCATTTTGGCCATAAAGTAAAATCTTCTAAAGATAGGAGTTATAAATGTCCGGATGCAAAAGTTGTTCTGGGTGCAAACCCGAACCGAGTTTCAGAAGAGTTGACAAGCTGGACAAACTGGAAAATGACCCGCGTTCGAGTAATCCCCGATACCCTCGCATCGTAACGGGCTGCCAAGCCATTTTGATTGACGACAACCGGCAGTTGATTGTCGAAGTTTTATCCGACGATTGCGACGAAAGGACTGACCGTTTCACAGTCAGGATTGAGAGAGCGCTTCAAGGCGCAGGTGGTGATGAGGCTGCCGCTTCGACAATTGAGATAGATCAGGCCGCCGGAGACTGCCTCTGGAAACTACAGGCTCTTATCTGACATGAAAAGTTTCCCTCCAGAAGTAATTCAGCAAAATGACGGGAAAAATGGGGCTCGAGCGCTCGTGGTAGTGGGCGGAAACGTCTATGACGTCACAGAAAGCGCAAAATGGCCTGCAGGGGCCCACATGAGACGCCACCAGGCCGGTCAGGATCTTAGCTCAGACATAAAGTCGGCTCCACATGGGCTCGACGTTTTGAGCAGGGTGCCAATGGTTGGGCTGTCTAAGTCTGCGCAGAAGGATTATGGGCCCGGTTATCGTGGAAAAGTAGAAGCGTTTCTGGACGAACATCCCTTTTTCAGGAGGCATCCTCATCCCGCTGTCGTACATTTTCCTGTTGCGCTTCTCATCGTTTCCACCGTGCTTGAAATCGGAGCGATTGCGACTGAATCAATTATGACAGAATGGGCAGCTTTCCTCGTTCTTGCGATTGGAGTAGTTAGCTTGCCTGCTACCATTGCTACTGGCTATTTTACATGGTGGGTAAATTATGAGGCTATCGATTCCTCAATAACCCGACAAAAGAAGAGACTGGCTTTCCTGGCTCTTTTGTGGGGAATTCTCGCTTTTGTGATCCGAACCTTTGTTATAACCAATCCGTTGGATATGACCGATCCAATTCTGCTGGCGTATCTTTCGCTTGTCATCTCTCTTTCAGCCCTGGCAGCGACTCTTGGTTTTTTGGGAGGGAAACTGACGTTTCCTTATGAGTAGTTGTAGCTCACTTCAGACATTCACTCGGTAGAACAGGGGCTCTATGAACCTTAGCGAGCAGAACAGACATTGCTCCTTCCTTACACGTTTGTCCGGGTTAAAGCTTTTTTTTGGTCTCTCCCGGACGCCTCACGGATTGTTGGATGTTGCGACTCCGGCCATGGCGGCTATGCTTCAGTTGGGCCATTTTCCTCCGATGTCTACCGTACTTATTGGATTAGTTACCGCATTCGCTGGATATACCGCAGTATATGCCTTGAACGACCTTGTGGACGTGAAGGTGGACAAAGAAAGGCTGGCTTTAAAAGACAGGTCATTGAAGGTTTTTCATGTTGACGAAATAATGGCGGAGCATCCGGTGGCTCAAGGACTTATTCCGTTTAGAAAAGGCCTGGAATGGGTCATTTTCTGGGCGGTTATCGCATTGACAGGAGCGACAATTCTAAATCCGGTCTGTGCGATAATATTCCTGGTTTCAGCCTGTTGTGAAGGACTCTATTGCAAGCTGCTCAGAATCACCCATTTGAAGATAATTCCCTCGGCTTTGGTCAAGGCTTCCGGCGGTCTGGCAGGCATATACGCAGTTAATCCAGACCCGCCTCTCGGTTTTGTGGCGTTCATGGCCCTGTGGTTAGCCTGCTGGGAGGTAGGTGGTCAAAATATAGCCAATGATATTATTGACATGGAAGACGACATCAAGGTGGGCGCACGCACTACCTTGAGCGTGCTGGGATTGAAAGAATCTGTTTTCATCATGATTGTTGCGGTCTCCATGGCAGCATTCGCTGGTGTCACAATATATTTTGTGGCTGGATCAGGGAATCAGCCCGCTCTATCCGTTTGGCGCCGCAATACTGGGATATTTGATGTTGTTGAGGCCTGCAAAGTGTGTATACGAATCCGCAGGTGTGGAGACGGCGACGTCCCTGTTTAACAGGGCAAGTTACATGCCGTTGAGCTTCTTGATCCTCACAGTAGCTTCAATCTTGATACCGGTATAAAATGTCAGAGGAAATATCCTCGAAAAATACGCAAATGCTCATGAACTGGCCCGAGAGGGTCTGGATATACAGTCCTTTACGCGTTGTGTTTCAAAAACGGGAAATGAGCAAGTGGCTCAAATTGGGGCTTCCCCCGGAAAGAAAAATCGCGTTGGAAATAGGCTGTGGTCTAGGGCGTGGCGCCCAGATAATATATCGGAGCATGAGATTTAACGATGTTATTGCTTTTGACCTGGAAACCGCCCTTGTGAAAAGATCCGTTAGGAGATTGAAATCCGACTGTAAGGACAACCTGCATTTTCTCTCCTCTGACGCCCAGTTCCTGCCATTTCCGGATTGTTCCTTTGACGCTGTGTTCAATTTCGGAATAATTCATCACGTTCTGGATTGGCGTCTGTGTATCAGTGAAATTGCCAGAGTCACGAAACCGGATGGCATTTTTTATTTTGAGGAGATATATCCCCCCCTGTATGCTAACTGGCTTCTCAAGCGGATGCTGAGACATCCAACCGGGGACAGGTTTTACGAAGCCGATTTTATAGGTGAGTTGGCCAGGTGTGGCTTTTCCCTGTTGGAAGGAACAAAAACGGGCTCAAGGTTCGGCATTGTCGGAGCGTCCCAAAAAGTGCGTTAGCGGCCAAAAAATCTATGGAAATTGACTATCACTTGGGCTAAGGTAAATTGACTTGATTGTCTGGCCCTTATGAAACTGAGGTCTTTTTGAACTATATCAGTCTTGCCTTAGGATCTGCCGTATTGATTTTTATCATGTTTTTTTGGTCCTCGCGTATGCGCGATATTATGGATACAATTAAATGGGTTCCTGTCCTGGACCCCGACAAGAAAACCTCTCTTCCAAAAAAGCCGCCACTCGTTTCATTAATTGTTCCGGCGCACAATGAGGAAAACCTCATTGGGGCCTGCCTTGAGTCTGCGCTCAGTCAAGATTATCCCAATTTCGAGATAATCTGTGTTGATGATAGATCCACAGATCAAACCGCCAAAGTAGTTTCCGAACTCTTTAACGGAAAAATTAATTGTAAACTGGTGTCTAACAAAGAAAGGCCGGTAGGTTGGACCGGCAAGTGTCACGCATTGCACCAAGGCGTCAAACATGCTTCGGGAGAGTGGTTTGCGTTTCTTGACGCTGATAGCTCTCTCAACAAATCCTCATTGAGGCAGTGCGTTAACGAGGCCCTTCAAAGAAAAATAAACCTTCTTACTCTTTCGCCTCAATTTGTTCTGAACTCATTTTGGGAGAAGGCGCTGCTTCCTACTTTCGCCGCCATGGCCGCAATTCTGTTTCCACTGGCCAAAGTTAACGATCCGAATAATTCGGTAGCTACAGCGAACGGAATGTTTTTTATCATCAGTAGACACGCTTATGAAAAGATTGGCGGTCACTACAACGTCAAGAATCTTGCTGTCGAGGATATCGGTATAGGAAAAAGAGTTAAAGCTGAGGGACTGGGCATTTTATTCGCGAATGGCAAAAACCTGTTAGAAACAAAAATGTATTCAGGTTTTGACGAAGTTCTGGACGGCTGGACTAGAATCCTTTGCGGCGCAATGAATTACAAACTTTTTGCCGTATTAAAATACTTGATGATGCACGTTCTGGTTAGTTTGCCGTCTTTTGTTATTGCGACAATTCTTTACTCTGTATCGGCGCGTGAAATATGGCCTAATTTCTGGTTCTTGCTTCCCATGGCATGCCTGGTCCAGATGTCCATAACATCCAGTCTGTTTTTGGCTCAAATCGGTCTCTCCAGGAAGTATTCCGCTTATGTAGCTCTAGGTAACCTAATGCTGATCTGGATGTTTGGGGTCATGGTGAAAAAAATTCTGCTGCGAGACGCCTTACAGTGGAGAGGAACCACTTATCAGCGCAATAGATATCAGCCCAAGCATCTCGAACCCTCGGCCCCCAGGCTGTCTAGACCCGCTAAGACTTTTGCTGCAATGGATATGGTCAATGAACCGGAAACATCTGAGAGGCCGTCAATTTACTGATTATCATATCCATGAACTCTTCACATTCTTCACGAGTGAAAAGGCGCCCTGAGCAGGTAAGCACAAGATTCAGCCTCTTTCGAAATGTGTAGAGGAGGAGAAGCGCTCGGGTTTCGGACAACATCTTATGCGCCACGCCAAATATTTCCACAGCTTCCAGATCTCCGATTCTTGTGAAAGCGGAATTCGTTGTGGGCTTTCCGTTCTGAATTTCCGGCCAGACTGTCCCTAGAACTGTTATTCCTATTGAAAACTGATGTCTGTTAATGAAAAAGCTGATTATTCTCTTGCGGATTTGAAATGGGAAGATTCGAAACGCATCGATCATCATTTCGATATTTTTCGAGAGTTTCAGGTCTGTTTGATTCCGAAAATGCTTTATTCGGGCTAAAGCGACTTTTCTCGCGAAAGATCGTGTATTCGTACGATCCGACGGCGACGATTTGAAAAATATCAGTGAACTGGAATTCATTAAGTCCACGTCTGAGAAACGTCCCCGCATGTTGACCGTCATGGAAGTAGTGAGCAACCCTGGAGACGCCCCACGCTTGAGGTTCCATTCATCAATTACGTCATTGGCGCTTACTACCAGTCGGTCCACGAAAGAAACTCCATGATTGGTGGTTGTTGCGTACAAGAGATCTGTTTCTTCCTCTGTTAGTAATCTCTTTACATGATGTTGGGAGTTGTCGTGCTTTGAGCCTGAACCAACGGGAAGACAAGCTTTGGTGAACAGGTTTTCAAAAGTCTGCTTGACGTCCTCAAGATAATTTCGAATTCGAAGTTTCTTGGGGGTTACACGCCTCTTTTTTGATCCGGAAAATGAATAGTATTCTCCGGCCCATTCTGACTTTTGCCTATTATGGATCTCAAAATACTGAACGAGTGTTTCTTGACCAACATCAGTTCCTGTCGCGGCGTCTCCCGCCACATGGTGCATTAACCATCCCGCTATATGTCGTTCAGGGGAAATCCTTATCAGATGAAACTCTGCAGGAGGCTCTTGAAAAAGGTCCCAATTCCTTTCCAGCCTTGATTGGATGACTGGAATCAATTGATCAAGCATCGGCCTATCAGCTTCAAAATGCTCGATTTCTTGAAAAAACGCAGGGACTTTGAGCTTGGAATCCGCATCCCAAACCAGATAGTGAAACCAGCGGGATTTCACTTCTTTTATCCGACGGGTCAACTGTGGGAATTTTGCGGCTGCCCTCTGAGCGGCCTCCAACGCCTGGTTCACATTTAGAGGACCCGTTAATTCGATAAGGCAGATCAAAATGTTCTTGGTGTCGCCACTGGTTGTCAACGCCAGCATCTCTGACGTGGGACTTAATCTGTCAGAGATTTTCAACACTCAACGACCTCTTTGACTGAACAAAAAATTACTCCAAATGTCAGGCTCAATTCATCTCCAAAGCTTTATTTATAGCGTCCAAAGTGATCTTGGGCAACGCGAAGTCATGAAGAGCGTCTTTAGTGGCCCAGCAAACTTCCATTGCGTCGCTGCCGGCTCTCAAGTCGCCATCCTCAACCATACACTTGTAGTCGGCTATGACATAATGAAACTGAATCCTGCCGTCTTTGTCATGGAATACACGTTCAACCAACTCGACCAGAGGCCCCACCTTCACGGATAAGCCGGTTTCTTCAGCCGCTTCTCTAATAACCGAATGGGCTAACGTCTCGCCTAAGCCGAGTCAGCCCCCAGGGATACTCCATTTCCCTTTGGAAGGCTCCTTTGCTCGACGGACAAGCAGCGACTCTTGATTCAGCTATGATTATCGCGCCTACACCAACTAAAGGTCGGGACGGATATTCACGAGATCTGTCATCCATTAATCAAATTCTTTCCAACAACTTTCACGAGAACGGCAAATAATCCTGAAGCGTGGCCTTTTTCCTAGGTCTGGCGTTCCTTAGCAGGGCTCGCCCACGGGTTTTAGGTTTTTCAGGCTCTTCTTCGTTTTCAGTTTGTTCCTGAGCGGGCTGATCGCTTGCCTGAGATTCCGTTGTCTCATTTTCAGAGCTTTGATCAGGTTCCGAGGTCTTTTGTTCTTCCACAGGAGATTCCGGCGCCTGAGACGTGTCTTGGGACAACTCAAGGGTTTCCTCGGCAATATCCGGGCTATCCTGCGTTTCAGTGTCCTGTTTCGGTTTTTTACGGCTCCTGCGCCTGCGTCGCGGCGCTTTTGTTTCCATAGCTTTTGGCTCAGGCTCCAATGAAATTTCCGGGGCTATCTCTTCCTCTACGACCAGCTCCGGGACTTCAATGATCGCAACAGGTCCAACCAAATCTATGGCGTTGATTGGAACTGTGTAGGATGAAACCTCGCCTTCCTTGAAGGCTTCCAGCGATATTTGTTTGTCTGGGAGATTGTTCTTGCCCAAGATGACTATCCGAGCCCCATGTTGGGATTCCAGAGTATACAGTTCAGCCCTCATGAAATTCAGAAGATGGTCGGCTACCTGGGAAGGGATGGTGGCTCTGACCTCCCGAACATCTGCTTTGGCCAGAAGCGCCTTTATTTTGCGGAAAATGTAGAGAGAACTGGTCTCAGGAGACCTAAGCCGTCCCGTACCCTCACATAACGGGCAGTCATGGTACTCCCCTTCACCAAGTGATGATCTCAAACGCTGACGAGAGAGTTCCAACAGTCCTAAAGGAGAGATTCTGAGTACCTTTGTCTTTGCCCTGTCCCTCCTGAGCGCCGCTTTCAACGCTCTTTCAACTTCCTGAATGTGCTTCTTGTTTATCATGTCGATGAAATCTATCACTATGATTCCACCTAGATCTCTCAACCTGAGTTGACGCGCTATCTCAGGCGAAGCTTCCATGTTTACAAGAAACGCTGTGTCTTCAATTTCTTTTTCTCTGGTCGCTTTACCTGAATTGACGTCTATGGTGACCATCGCCTCCGTAGGATCTACAATTATGTATCCACCTGATTTCAAACTTATTTTTCTGCTGTAAACCCGTTCAATCTGCTCTTCGAGCTGGTATTTGTTAAATAATGGTCTTTTCTCCTGGTAAAGCTTTACCAGCTTTTCGAACTTTGGCATCACCTGTCTGAAGAAATCTCTAGTCTTTTTGTGAACTTCCTTATCGTCCACTAAAATTTCCGTTATATCCGCAGAGAAGTGCTCCCTTATCGCACGCACTACAAGGTCATGCTCTTTATGCAGTAGACACGGCGCAGGCTCGGAAGCCATGTTCTTTTCTATGGTTTTCCACAGCCTGAGAAGGTAGTTAAGATCCCTTGACAACTCGGTTTTCGTTCGGCCCATTCCGGCTGTTCGGATTATAAAACCCATGTTTTCAGGCGGTTTTAATTGTTTCAGGATTTCCTTGAGTTCCCGGCGTTCCGCTTCCTCTTCAATTTTTCTGGAAACGCCGCATAATTCGGCTCCAGGCATCAGCACAAGGTATCGGCCAGCCAAGGATATGTTCGTCGTTAATGCGGCTCCCTTGTTCCCCCTTTCCTCTTTCACCACCTGCACGACCACATGGTCTTCTTTCTTGAAAACCTCCTGAATCCGTGGTCTACGCCTGGAATCATGAAATGATTCCGGGAAATATGAGGGATGAATGTCGTTGACTGACAGAAAGCCGTTTTTGGGACTGCCGTAATTTACGAATACCGCCTGCAGAGAAGGTTCAATCCTCGTAATTACGGCTTTGTAAATGTTTCCTACTGTAGCTTCTTTGGGACCGGTCTTGATATCCAGCTCATCAAGCTCTCCATCCACTACGACCGCCACCCGGCATTCTTCCGGATGGCTTGAATTAATAAGCATCTTTTTGGTCATGATTTTTTCTTTATTAATTTTTCCTTTATCATGATGCGGTATACGCCGCTAATCTTCAGAATTAATTTTACCAATAGAGGAGTTGTTTTTGGAAGCTCGCCATTTTGCCGAAAATTCAATAATCCAGCTCCATGACTCTTTGCGTCCGAGGCCGGTTATAGATGAAAACAGTTCAACCGAATTCGTCAGCCCCCATTGTTCCTGAACGCTTTTAAGAAGCAGAGAACGTTGGGCGTGCCCCACCTTGTCCGCCTTTGATATCGCCAAAAGAAATGGAAATTCACGAAACTTCAGAAAATTGATCATGCTTTCATCAAGCTCGGTAGGCTCTCTTCTTGAGTCAATTATTACTACAACACCAGCCAACTGTTTTCTTTCAGTCAAATACGTATTGACCATGGGCGCCCAGGACCTTCGAACATCCATAGGGACGGAAGCGTATCCGTAACCGGGCAAATCAACAAACATCAGATTCTTGTTTATCAGGAAAAAATTGATTTTTCTTGTTAGACCGGGAGTCTTGGATGTCCTGACCAGATTTTTTCTTCCGAGCAATGAATTGATCATTGACGATTTGCCCACGTTTGATCTGCCGGCGAACGCTATTTCGGGCAGGCGCGTCGAAGGATAGTCCTTACTCTTTTCGGCGCTACATAAATACTCAGCGCTTACTATTTTCATATAGCGCCCTTTGCAAAAAGAAAAGGTTTGGCCCTGACCGTTTCGTTCGGAGTCATTCTAAGTTTGTGGGAATTTTAGGGTCTGGAGCGGGCGACACAAATCTTTAGAAAGGACAATCCAAAATCGAATTGGCGGAGGCGCATGGGAATCGAACCCACCCAGAACGTTGTTAGCGCCCTGCTTACGGTTTTGAAGACCGCGGAGCCCACCAGAACTCTACCGCCTCCCAAGCTTCGGATAATTTCCGATTCTTTTTCTATTATATTACACATTTGTCCTGTTCTAGCAACCGCTCTTTTTACGCAGCCCCAGGATGCCAGTTGTATCCACGAGACCATAACCAAATCACTGTTGCGGGAATGTACTGGATTTAATTGTCAATGTCGATTTATGATTTAATTTTTAGATTACCAGAATTATAAACTAAACGCATCCGAGAGAATCATGAACCTCGAAATTTCAAGTTGCTTTTACTTTAATGAGTTAGTTGGATGGTTAAAAATATCCGCCACTGTCGACGGCATAACGGAGATCGAATTTACCGACGTCCCATCAGAACCCCCTCAGACCCCTACCCTAGCCATTCTAAAGGATCTGATAACCCAACTTGACAATTATTTCCAGGGAGTTTGTCCAACTTTTGATATCCCTATACACTTTAATCAAGGGACCACCTTTCAGCAAAGTGTGTGGAAGGAACTGCTCAATATACGTGCAGGAGAAACTTGTTCTTACGCAGAGATCGCCAAGGCTATAGGCAACCCTAAAGCCTTTAGGGCCGTAGGGTCCGCAAACGGAAAAAATCCCGTCCCGATAATTGTCCCATGCCACCGAGTCATAAATTCAGATGGATCCCTTGGTGGTTATAGTTCCGGTCTTCATATAAAAAGAGCTTTGCTGGATCATGAAAAAAAATTCTTCATACCGGTATCCACGGAAACCGAGGCGAAGCTAGTCATAGTTTCGCAAAATCCTGGCAAATTAAAAGCGGATGTAGCTGGGCTGTCATCCCTGGCGCAGTTTCCACTGGAAGAGGCTCAAGAGACAACTTTCCGAGACCTTTATTTTGACTCGCCCGATAGAGCCCTGTCGAGAAGAAAATGGGCCCTGCGATTGAGGCAATACTCAGACTGTGAAAAGCTAGCCATGAAGGGTCCTGCTCTGAAACATAACGATGGCTCTTTATCGAGGCCAGAATTGGAAACCGGGTCCGACACCCAGGCTCTTGCACGCATTGCGAAACTTGCTATGAACATAGGTGTGAACCTTGATATAGGAAAACTTTCGGAAAATCTTGACGCCGAAACTTCTCTAAAGCGAATGGGGCTGGAGATCATTCAAAAACGTAACACCCATCGAACCACCAGAGCAATACGTGATCCGGAGAAAACAAAAACGATCGGGGAGTTGGCTGTTGACGAAGTTTCATTCTCTGCGGGAGCCCAGGATTTCAAACATTGTGAAATCGAGATTGAGTCATGGGAGGGAACTGAATTCACACTAATCAAGGATGCGATTCAGTTTCTCAAAAAGCAATTTGGAACATCTCTCATGGCATGGTCTGTCGATAAATTGACCACTGTTGGGATAATATGCGATGTGTTCGCAAAGGGAGCGCTTCAGCGCAGTTCGCCAGACGAATCGCTCACCAGAAATGATTACGAACTCATCTTCTCAGAATCAGAACGGAGAGAAACTTGTGCGGACGATTCCTGCTGGTGAGTTCGTCGAAAGAACTCGCCGAACAGTTCGAATTGGATGAAACTCCCGAGATTAGGCCCCGCTACAACGTGGCTCCTTCACAGGAAATAGCTGCGATCAGGCTAAACCGTGGCCCCCAGACCAATAAGCGTGAGGTTATTTTCCTGAAATGGGGATTAATCCCTTCCTGGAGCAAAGATCCAGCTATTGCTCAACGGTTGATAAACGCGCGCTGTGAGACTGTGGAATCAAAACCTGCATTCAGATCCAGTTTCAAGAAAAGAAGAATACTGATACCAGCCAATGGTTTTTACGAATGGAAAGGAACCCAATCTGGAGCCAGACAGCCTTACTTGATAAGCTTTGAGAAATTTGGTCTCCTGGCCTTCGCTGGAATTTACGACGAGTGGACATCGCCCTCAGGAGATGTCACAAGATCATGCGCTATCATAACTACACAGAGTAATGACTTGATAAGATCTATCCATGACAGAATGCCCGTAGTCATTCCCACAAAAGACTACGAACTGTGGCTGGAATCTACGGATACCGCTTCGGAAGATTTTAGAAATTTATTGAGACCTTTGAGCGACGATAGACTCCGGATTACCCAGGTTGGCATGAAGGTAAACAGACCCGATTACGAAAAGCCGGATTGTATAGAACCTCTCAAAAGCGCTGATAGCATCGCTAATCAATCCATCCAGGAATCTCTATACCTCACAACATAGAAATTCGTCCAAGGCTGCGGCCCAATCCGGCAGCCGGAAGGTTGTCGCGTTGTGGCTAGTCGTTGAAGAACCGGGCCCTGTATTCACCGATCACAAATTGAAGATGTTCATACATCTCAGATTCTGCCCTTGCGGGATCCTGATCTCTAATAGCGTCATAAACTCTTCGATGGTGTTCAAGAATCCTTTTCTGATCTCTACGACTGACAAACACCTGTTCCCTGTGAAACTTTATTGACTCGCTTATCAAATCAAAAACGCTACCAACCAGGTGGGTAAGGATAGTGTTGTGGGTGGCCCCTGCGATTTCCTTGTGGAACTTGGCGTCAAGTTCATAATGGATCGATCCTGTCTCAAAATCCTTCTCCATTCCTTCAACAAGGGAAAGGATTCGTGTGAGTTCATCTGCTGTTCGATTGGTAGCGGCGCGTTTTGCGCTCCACACTTCCAGCAGGGCCCTCACATCTGTCAGTTCCATAATTTTTTCTTTGTCAGCGCCAAGCAACGCTTCAATGGGCGTCTTAATTTCCTGGGCCGCAATATTTTTTACGACTGTGCCACCTCCCTGAACAGTCTCTATCATTCCTTGCAATTCCAATAACTTGACAGCTTCCCTGATTGAGGGTCTGCTAACTCCCATAAGTTCGGCTAGGTCTGGTTGAGACGGGAGTTTTTCACCTACTCTGAACTTGCCCTCACTGATCGCGTGTCTTAGTTGTTCGGCGACTTTTTCAGACAGGCGTTCAGACCTAATTTTGTTAAATACCGGCTGAGGCGGCTTTTCTTGTTTGGAGCGGCTTTTATTCATGATTTGAAGGGTACTACAAGCGAGGCTACCAGTCAACAGACAACAACAATGTATTACTATTTTCTTGACAAGTTGTCAGACAATGTTATTGTTTGTCGATCTTGCCACTCTGAACTATTACCCAATCCCGAATAGGACAGCGAAACTCATGAAAAAGACTTTCGTTTCCAAACTCGTAGAAGAACTCGGTTCCCAAAAAGTCCTGCACTCGGAGCCAGAACTCGTCTGCTACTCCTACGACGCAACACCCCTGACATCGTTCAAACCCGACGCCATTGTCAGGGCCTTCAACGAAGAAGACATCCAAAAAGTCCTAGAGCTTGCGACCGAAGAAAATATCCCTGTGACAACGCGTGGAAGTGGGACTGGCCTGAGCGGGGGTTCCGTTCCAGTCAAAGGCGGAATTGTCCTGGTTACTACCGCTATGAATAAAATTATTGAAATCGACGGGGATGACCTTTCCGTGACCGTTGAACCGGGAGTTATTACTGCCAATTTACATGCCGCTGTTGAGGCCATGGATCTCTTCTATCCCCCTGACCCTGGAAGCATGAAGATATCTACTATCGGCGGCAACGTAGCCGAAAACGCTGGGGGCTTGAGGGGACTCAAGTACGGGATCACCGGCGATTACGTTATGAGTCTAGATACCTTTTTTATTGACGGATCCAAAGTCAGGTATGGCACAAAGTGCGTGAAGGATGTGGCAGGATACAACCTCACCAAGTTTATGGTGGGCACGGAAGGCACTATAGGTATTTTTACGAGAATAGTCCTGAAACTGGTTCCAAAACCAAAGACCAAGAAAACTTTTCTTGCTCTATATGATGATGTAATAGACGCTGCTCGAACCGTTTCAACAATTATATCCAGGAAGGTTATCCCATCAACCCTCGAACTCATGGATCAGGTCACGATAAACTGCGTTGAAGACTATTCCCAGATCGGTTTACCCCGGGATGTCGCAGCGTTATTGCTCATTGAAGCTGATGGGCACCCTGCGGTCGTAGATGAAGAGGCGGCCGTCATTGAGGAAGCTTGCAAAGCCAATAATATTAGGACCTTGAGAATAGCCAAAAGCGCTCAGGAATCCGAAGAATTGTTTACCGCAAGGCGAATGGCCCTGTCGGCCCTTGCTCGCGCAAAACCGACCACAATACTCGAAGACATTACAGTCCCTCGTCCCGCAATTCCCGAAATGATGGCCCTGATCAAGGAAGTCACTGAAAAGTCGAACATAAGGATAGGCACTTTCGGACATGCGGGTGATGGCAATTTACATCCGACATGCTTGACCGATGAGAGGGACCTGAACGAAATCCAGAGGGTTCACGAGGCGTACGAAATCATATTCGACAAAGCCATAAGCCTTGGGGGAACCATTTCCGGGGAGCACGGAACCGGGATCGCCAAAGCAAAATACCTGCCTAGAATGGTTGGCCCAAAGGCTATTGAGTTAATGCTTAAAATCAAAGCATGTTTTGATCCGGCCGGTAGGTTGAACCCGGGAAAAATCTTTTCTTTAGAAAAGTGAGGCTCCAATGGGAAAACACTTTGATCCGGACAAGATAGCGGCAGCGCTCTCAACTCTTGACGTTCACGATTATGGTGACGTGCTCCAGTGTATGCGATGCGGGTTATGTTTACCGTCTTGCCCAACGTATCGGACCGACGGATTGGAAACCCAATCGCCTCGAGGGCGAGTGGCCATGATAAAAGCCGTTATAGATGGCAAGATGGAAGCTTCCGAGGAGTTTGTCGAACATATATATCATTGTCTCGACTGTAGAAATTGTCAGAGTGTTTGTCCAGCGGGAGTCAAGGCTGGCGAATTAGCGCTGGAAGCGCGGTATCGGATTGAACAGAACAGGCCCCAATCCTTAATCAAGAAGTTCCTGTTAAATTACGCGATCCTGGATCAAAAGAGACTGTATAAGCTACTGTTTCCTTTGAAGCTTTATGAGATTTCCGGTCTTCAGTCCCTAGTGAGAAAATATGACATTCTCAATCTGTTTTCTGAGGACCTCGGATTTATGGAGGCCCTTTCGCCAAAGTTGCCTTCTCGGCCACTGTCTGAACAGATCCCCGAGGAAATCCCGGCAAAAGGACCTGAACGCGGACGAGTCGGATTCTTTCTTGGTTGCGCGATGAATCTTATTTTTGCGGAGACGAGCCGGACCACAATAGAAAATTTGACGTTAGCCGGCTACAGGGTGATCGTCCCAAACGAAGTTCAATGTTGTGGAACACCTAACATAGCGGAAGGTGAACGCAAAGTCTATCGGGAGATGGCCGAGAACACTATCCGGATATTCGCGGGCAGACGTGTTGATTACGTAGTGACCGATTGCGCCGCATGTGGATCGGAACTGAAGACTTACCGTGAAATTTTTCAAAAAAATCCTGCCTTTGCCGGCAAAGCTGAAGAATTTTCAAGCAAGGTCAGGGACGTGTCCGAATTCCTGGACTCCGTTTTAACGCCGGATATCAGGTTTGGCCCCATATCGGAAAGGGTTTGTTTTCATGACCCTTGCCACCTGAGACACGGGCAGAGATTAATCTTCCCCCAAAGAAACCTTCTGAAAAGAATTCCACAACTGGATTATCGGGAACTGTCCGATGAGGGACAGTGCTGCGGGTCAGCCGGGATCTATAATATTACACATAGACAGCGTTCCATGAAAATCCTGGAATCCAAGATTGAGGCTATTGAAAAGACTCAAGCCCAAACAGTCATTAGTTCAAACCCCGGCTGTTTGATGCAGCTAACCTACGGCGCCGGCCACTGGAAGAAAGGCTGGAACGTTATTCATATATCGGAAATTCTAAATCGTTCCATGATCGCAGGACAAAAATCAGTTTAATCAGCGTTCCTGTTAGACATGGATCATTATCAACACAAAACTGAGAAGTTCAAAGATATGTGGGCTGTTCTCACTAACAGAAATGTTTGGCTGAACATTTAGTGACAGTCGGGGGGCGAGAAGGCGCGGGACAGCGCACCTCTGAATTAAGATTAGACCCATGAAACTGGAAGGAGGCTTGGACTATGCCCTGGCATCAGATTTACGACCCATTCAACAACATGGCTATTTCAACTATTGTCGCCGCATTGCCTGTAGTGGTGTTGTTGGGGACTTTGGCTTTTTTACACATTAAAGCCCACTGGGCTGCGCTGCTAGGACTGGCCACCGCACTGGTGGTAGCTATTGTATTTTTTAAAATGCCGGCAGGCATGGCCTTTGCGACTGCCGGATTTGGAGCGGCGTTTGGTGTCCTTCCCATAGGCTGGATTGTGCTGAACGTCATCTTCCTTTACTTTCTAACCAAGGAAAAGGGTGAATTCAAGGTCTTACAGGACACCATAACGGGTGTGACAAATGACACTCGCCTTCAGTTGGTTTTGATCGCTTTCGCTTTCGGCGCATTTTTCGAAGGCGCTGCAGGATTTGGGACCCCTGTAGCAGTCACCGCCGCAATTCTGATTGGTCTCGGGTTCAGTCCTATCCAGGCTTCGGGCCTGTCTCTGTTAGCCAATACGGCTCCTGTAGCTTTCGGAGCTTTAGGGATCCCGATTATAACCCTAAACGCCGTGACCGGTCTGGATCTATTCGATCTGAGCGCTATGGCGGGACGCCAGTTGCCAATTTTTTCAATATTAATTCCCTTCTGGTTGGTCTGGGCATACGTCGGTTTTAGAGGTATGGTTCAAGTATGGCCGGCCTTACTTGTCGCTGGATTCGCCTTCGCTATTCCACAATTCCTGATATCCAATTTTCACGGCCCCTGGCTCGTGGATGTCGTCGCTGCTCTTGCTTGCTTGGCCGCTGTCACCGTATTTTTGCTCAAGTGGCGTCCAAAGCAAATCTGGGGATTCAATGGACATGACGAGGAGGCCATTTGCCGGGCCTGTCACGGACACTCCACTAATCAAGTTGTAAGAGCTTGGACTCCTTGGATAATCCTCAGCGTGCTCGTTTTCCTTTGGGGCCTTCCGCAGATCAAAACTTTTCTTGATGGTCTCTGGGTATACAAGTTTCCTATTCCCGGTTTGCACAACCTTGTAATGAGAGTGCCGCCAGTAGTAACAGCGGACAAAGCGGAACCCGCCGTATACATGTTTAATATCCTGTCAGCTACGGGAACCGGTATATTCATCGCTAGTATAATATCTGCTATTTTGATGGGGTACTCGATATCCGAAACATTCCGGATATATCTCCGAACGATCAAAACGGTGCGTTTTTCCCTTCTAACCATCGCCGCCATGTTGGCTTTGGGATTTACGACCAGGTACTCAGGACTGGACGCGACTCTGGGTTTGACCTTTGCTAAAACCGGTTTCCTGTATCCTTTCTTCGGAACCCTTCTTGGATGGCTTGGGGTTGCCCTGACTGGTTCGGATACCGCTTCCAACGTATTATTCGGAAGCTTGCAGAAAATTTCAGCAGAACAAATAGGAATAAGCCCCACCCTCATGGCTGCCGCCAACAGCACCGGTGGAGTAATGGGCAAGATGATAGACGCCCAGAGTATTGTCGTGGCAAGCACCGCTACTCAATGGTATGGACATGAGGGAGATATTCTACGTTGGGTCTTCTGGCACAGCTTGGCTTTAGCCTCTCTTATGGGGGTCCTGGTTTTTCTTCAAGCGTATGTTTTCCCGTTTACACTTATGGTGGTTAAATGAGTGTATTTGTAATATAGTTTAGCGTTAATTGAGAGTTTTGATTGTCGGGTTGGTTCCACGAACTGAGGTAATGAAATGAGAGTTCAACTCTTTGCCACTTGTCTTGTCGACACTTTTTTCCCTGAAACTGGAGAAGCTGTAGTTAAACTTCTCCGACATTTCGGTGTCGAGATCGTATACCCTAAAGAACAAACTTGTTGCGGGAAACCCCCTAACAGCGCTGGGTACCGTAGGGCGTCCAGGAGAGCGGCCGAACATTTTATTTCAGTTTTCGAAGGGACCGACCCGATTGTCATACCATCCGGATCATGCGCCTCTATGGTTAAGAACCATTACACGGACCTTTTTAAGGATGATCCTAAAATGTTTAGAAAAGCTGAAGCCGTGGCTCGAAGGACTTTCGAATTCTCACAATTCCTGATTCATATTCTAAAAGCCCATGAAACAGGTTTTCCAAACGGTCATGGCAAAATAACATATCACGCTTCGTGTCAATTAACCCGCGAACTCGGTGTCAGAACTGAACCAATAGAACTTTTGAACTCAATTAGTGGGGCCGAATTTATTCCCATGAACAACGCTGATCGCTGCTGCGGGTTTGGCGGTGTATTTATGGGAAAGTTACCGGAAATCTCAATGGCCATGGCAGACGACAAAGTTGACTCCATATTGAACGCCAACGCCGACATCGTAACTGGATGCGACCATGGCTGCCTTATGAACATCATGGACGCGGCGAAGCGACGAAATGCAGGTTTTGAAGTCAAACACCTCGCTGTCGTTTTAGCGGAGGCCCTATGAAAACGCTTCAATCGCACATTATAGACTTTCACGACAACGCCCGTCTGGCGATTGACGACCCTTCATTAAGACGATCCATGCGACATGCCACGGGGACATTTAGACAAAAACGGAGTGAAGCGATAGCTGGAATACCGTTTCAAGAATGGCGAGAGGCGGCTTCCGAACTGCGAAGAATGGTAGTCGATGATCTCAAGGGTTACGTAGATGAGTTCGCTGTAAACGCTACAAGGCGTGGAGCGATAGTCCATAGGGTCAAAAACGCTGAAGACGCCAGGAACCTCGTCGGCGACATACTTAAGGACAACCATGCAAAAAGTATAGTCAAGTCCAAGTCCATGGTCACGGAAGAAATTCATCTTAACAAGCATCTCGAAGACCTGGGGCTTAGAGTAATCGAGACGGACCTCGGAGAATACATTATTCAGATTGCCGGAGAAACTCCATCTCATATAATAGTTCCCGCCATTCACAAGAGTCGCGAACAGATTGGTCAACTTTTCCGAGAAAAACTGGGTTGTGATTTTAGCGATGACCCCACTGTCTTGACCAACACGGCCCGAGAAATCTTGAGGCAGGAGTTCCTGTCCGCGGATGCGGCCATTTCCGGGGCAAATTGTTATATAGCCGATACCGGGAGCGTTGTCCTTTTCACCAACGAGGGCAACGGTAGAATGGTCACCACATTGCCGCCGCTGCATATAGTTGTCACCTCTATCGAAAAGGCATTGCCCTCAATCAAGGACCTACCACTCTTGATGAGGCTTTTGCCACGGTCGGCGACGGGTCAAACTCTGACGAGCTATCTGTCTGTTATCACGGGCCAACGAGATGCAGGGCGAAACCACTGGAGCTAAGCGGCTTCACATAGTGTTGCTCGACAATGGAAGGTCGGAAATAGCCAATGGCCCCTACCGGGAGATCCTGAAGTGTGTCAAATGCGGGGCTTGCATGAATGTGTGTCCTGTATATGGAATAGTTGGAGGCCACGCTTATGGTTCCACTTACCCCGGCCCTATGGGCGTTATTCTGAGCGCACTCCTGAATGGCATGGAAGAAACCCATCGACTGCTTGACGCTACCACTCTTTGTGGCGCTTGTGCGGAAGTTTGTCCGGTTAAAGTCCCATTGTTAAAACTTCTTTACAAATTACGTGAAATGAGAGTTGACAAAGGTTACGTCAAAACAGCGGAAAATTTTGGCATGACTGGATTTGGCATTGCGGCGCATAATGTGAATTTCTTTAGGAGCGGTCAGGTCTTGGCGCGAGCTTTGTGGCCGTTAGCCGGATTTTTATCGCCTGTCACGGTAAATCGTCTACCCAAGCCGGTAAATAGAACATTTCGACGGAGGATGTCGTGAAAAACGAAGAGGTGATCCATATTTTTATGGATAATGCAGCCAAAGTCGCGGCCGAGCCAGTTCGGATAGCCAACTTGAGTGAAATGAGTCAGATCCTTGGCAAAATACTTGAAAATGATACGGCGATATTTTGCCCCAACAAGACCGAACTTGAGAAATCAGTTCAGATTGATCCTGCTCGTCTAGTCGAATCATTTGGGGACGCTACAGCAACAGTTGAAGAAGTCGTAGCCGGGATAGCCGAAACTGGCTCGATAGTGGTCACCAGCGCTAATGGGCGGGCCGTCCAGGCGAGTCTTCTGCCGGCCCATCACGTGGCTTTGTTATCAGCAGACAATATTTTCAATACAGTTGATGATTTTTTTTCAACCATAGAGAATGATCCTCCTACAAATATCACTTTGATCACTGGTCCCAGCAGAACAGCGGACATAGAACTGACCCTCACCATTGGGGTCCACGGTCCTGAAAGAGTTTCCATAGTCATAGTTTAGCAAGCGAATTTTTTGTTTGATTAATTCAGGTAAATTTATTACATAGCTGTGCGCCTGCTATTCCAGTAAGGGGGGAAAGCCATGACAGGGATTTCTGTAGTGGTCCCAGCTTTTAACAGCTCTCGAACACTACCGATTCTAACACAACGGATTTTTGCGACTATGAACGACATGGGTGGGGAATTTGAGTTGATCCTGGTTAACGATGGCAGTGCTGACAACACATGGGAAGTCATTGTTGATCTTGCCTCAAAACATCATCGGGTAACGGGCTTCAACCTCTCCAGAAATTTTGGTCAGCACAACGCCCTGCTCTGCGGCGTCCGTTCGGCCGGATTTGACACGTGTGTCACGCTGGATGACGATCTGCAGCATCCACCTGAAGAAATCCCCAGACTCATCGACAAACTTGATAAAGGATTCGACATAATTTATGGCGTGCCCAAAACTTTAAACCATGGGCTAATCCGTAGTTTTTTCTCAACGATCATCAGATGGCTTGGACAGACTTTGCTTGGAATTAGGAGAGGCAAAATTCTATCCGCATTCAGGGCGTTTCGGACAAGTCTAAGATTTAGCTTTAAAGACTTTCAGAGCCCTTATGTCTCGATTGACCCGATGCTTGCCTGGAATACCGATCGAATCAGTTATGTAGAAATACGGCATGATGTCCGGCATAACGAAAAATCGAATTACACGTTGCAGAAACTGTTCAGGCTTTCGCTGATAATGTTTGCCGGATTTAACGTCAGGTCTTTACTGGAATTTCAAAATCCCGATGTAAAACCATCCTATGTCGTCAGCGACATTACTCCTGACCTGAAATAGAGGCCTACAAAACTACACAACACATAATATGGGGGGAATTGTGGGGAAACATAATGTCAGGCCCATTGAAAATGAGGACGGTATGACCGCCTTTTTTTCACCGGCTGAATCACGTCGTTTTAATAGAAAGGTCGTAAGGTTTGAGATTGATGATTGTTCCTCGATTGAACTCAAACGCAAGATCATCTCCAGGGATCCCGACCTTGCTATTGTGCGAATACCTACGCATAGACTCGATATCGTAAATCATCTGTTCAAGGTGTTCAGCAATGTATTATTGGGCGATTGCCTGGTCATGTACTCAATTGATCTCAAACAGACCCAAAAGCCGATCGATCATCACAGTACGGGATTAAAAGTTATCAGGGCAAACAGAAAACATCTGTCTGACCTAAATCATCTCGTTCACGATTCTTTTAAGGGTTACAGAAATCACTACTGTAATAACCCCAGCCTTGCCCAGTTCGATTTGACGCCGGCTTACCAGGAATGGGCTCGGTCCTGTGTAGTGTCCCCGGACAATACCTGCTTCCTGTTTTTCAAGGATGAAACCCTGTGTGGGTTCTTCACCGCTCAAACAACCGGGACCGTATACCGTGGCTTACTTTCGGGAGTTGCCCATAATTTCCGGAACATCGGAACATTCAGGAAGATCATCAAATCCGTAAAGAGCGCTTTCTTGGCTGATGGAGCCCATCGAATAGTCACGTTTGTATTATTGGAAAATCGCCCGGTTCACGGAGTTTTGTCCAGTGAAGGATTCCGCATGGGAGGTTCGTTTTACACAGCGCATATCAACTTCCGTGTACCAGGAAACACATGATCAAGAACCTGGAATCAGGAATTCCCTTCAATAAACCTTTCATTGCCGGAAAGGAACTTAGCTACATTCGCCAGGCTGTTGTCAAGAACTGCCGCACATCGGGCGGCGGGGACTTCACAAAAAAGTGCCAGGACTGGCTAGGCAAGAATCTGGGAGCGGGAGCCGCTTTTCTCACCCATTCGTGCACTGCGGCGCTCGAAATGTCCGCGATACTTTGTAACATTCAACCTGGAGATGAAGTTATCATGCCTTCTTTCACGTTCGTCTCCACTGCGAACGCTTTTGCTCTACGAGGAGCTTTGCCCGTCTTTGTAGACATCCGGCCCGACACGCTGAACATTGACGAAAACCAGATACTCCCAGCCATATCATCCAGAACCAGGGCCATTGTTCCCGTCCATTACGGTGGGGTCGCATGCGCAATGGATAAAATCCTTGATATTGCGTCCAATTATGGATTGTTTGTCATTGAAGACGCGGCTCAGGCTATGTTGTCCACATACAAAGGCCGTTATCTGGGTACCCTCGGTGATATAGGCTGCCTGAGTTTCCATGAGACCAAGAACGTAACCAGCGGTGAAGGCGGCGCAATTCTCATAAATAATGAACTCAACCCCTCCCTTGCTGAGAGGGCTGAAATCATTTGGGAAAAGGGCACAAACAGAAAAGCCTTTTTTCAAGGATCTACGGACAAATACACATGGGTTCAACTGGGATCATCTTTCCTCCCCAGTGAACTTTCAGCCGCATTCCTGTTTGCGCAATTGGAGTGCGCTCACAGGATTGTGGAAAAAAGACGCACACTTGTCAGGCTATATCACGATAGCCTCAGTTCTCTCGAAAAGGATGGATATATTAAGTTACCTCCGGTTCAGACCGGTAACTCGAATGCGAATGGTCACGTATTCTATGTCTTGACCTCAGGAGGCCGCGAGCGCAGCCTCTTGATAAACTTCCTGGCCAGTCGGGGCATCATGGCCGTTTTTCATTATGTCCCTTTACATTCATCGCCTGCGGGTCGCAAATATGGACGAACAGATAATGATCTGGTCGTAACCGATGACATCAGTTCCAGGGTGTTGCGACTGCCTTTATACTATGAGATGAACCCTTCCGATGTCGAAAAGGTCTCGCAAGCGGTTCATAGTTTCTACTGTGGGTGAATCTCAGGATTTGTGTTTCGCCCTCGCCAAGCGAAAAGCCGTAAGAAAATCTGTAATTACGGCCTGAATTGTCGACAACGTTTCGAATCATGTTGACCACTGATCTAGCCATGAGCTATCCTGAAACAACGTCTCTTCAAACAGTTTGTGTCAGCAGTAGCGTTTCTGATCAGCGCTGGAAGATATATCCGATCGTGAGGCCACAACATGACAAAATCGATAGAGGTTCTCTGGGGGAACGGCAAGGTCACAATGGGCCTTCCAAAAGGCTGGAGAATTTTGGGTGAATTAAAACCGAAAGGCCTTGCAGGCGGGGTCACTCTTATGGAAGAGTGCGCTCAGTCTCTGACTGCGCCTGTCGGCGCTGAAAGGCTCGCGTCAAGGAATCTTTCCGGCAAGAAGGTGTTGGTCGTAGTGGACGATCACTCCAGACCCACTCCTGTAGCGGAATTCCTACCCGCAGTCATGGATGAACTCATGACGGCCGGCGCTTCAAAAGAGAATGTAGAGATTTTGATCGCCACCGGAGTGCATCGTGAGAGCAGATCCGATGAAGTGGACAAGAAGCTTGGCTCCCAAATCATGGCCGACTATTCATGGAGTTGTCATGACGGTTATGACTCCGACGGGCTTTCTTATCTCGGAACCACTTCCAGAGGAACAAAGGTCTTCCTGAACAAAAAATTACTCAACGCTGATCTGATTGTCCTTGTCGGGGCAGTGGAGCCCCATTTATTGCTGGGCTTCGGGGGCGGATTGAAAATGATCATCCCCGGTTGCGCAGGCGCTGAAACAATCGGGAAGAACCACATGCAGGGCGTGGACCCCGATCATTTCAATTACGTGGGAACGCATGGCCAATATTCACCAATGCGCCATGACCTTGAAGAAGGGGCGCTTCTTTTGCAACAGGATATTTTCTTAGTCAATGCCGCCATGAATGAGAACGCCAAGCCGGTAAAATTTTTCTGCGGTGATTCTGTGGAAGCTCATCGAATGGGGGAACGTTTTGTAGAGGATGCGGTTCGCCTGGAGGTGCCTGAGCAGGCTGACGTCGTAATCACCAACTCATTCCCGATGGACGCTGATTTACGTCAATCCGTGAAATGCATTGGGAACACGCTTTACGCCTCAAAGCCCGGGGGGATCATGATGGGATTGGCAAGGTCAGTGAACGGCCTTGGCGAAATGCCTCTTGCAAAGAAAACACTGCCCTACCCTGTTATGCGAGCGATTCTTAAGTTGATCGGTAAAAAGAGAGTGCTCCCATTGGTTGAGAAGGCAAAGAGAAACGAGCCTGTTGAAGAAATATTTATAGGCCACTTTGCGCTTCAGATGCTGAGAAGAAACCACATAGGTATTTTTAGCGATAGTCCGCTGCTTCCGTCTGACATCGGCAAAAAGATGGGGATTGCCCGGAGTTTTACAGAAATTCGATCCATGATGGACTGGGCAGCGTCCAAAGCCCCGAGTTCAGCGTCCGTCTGGGTGTTCCCTTGCGGCGGATCCACTTATGCGTCGTTTAAAACAAGAGACAAGAAACAGGGATAATTGCTCATAACCTGGCCAAGGATTCGACAGACGGAACTATTTCATGGTGTCGCCCCAAAATGTCCTTTGAAGAAATTGATTGACGACCAGAGAAGCTGTGGCGACAGGTAAATTCGATCATGAGGATTTGTTAGGTTTCATAACAAAGGCTACCCGCCATGAGATCATTTTCTCAAGTTCGCTCTCAGACAAACCTAATTTTTTCGGAGAGGTGAGCTCATCCACCACTTCGTTGAATGACCGCTGTTCCACTTCGAATCCCAATGTCTCGAAGAACGATCTGGCATGCATAGTGTCTGGAAAAGCATTCTCGCGCACGTCTATTCCGGTCAGCTCTATCGTCTGTCGAATCACATCTTCCCGCTTGAAACTCTCGTCCGGAAGGGTGATATCGGGTGTGATCCAGACGCCACCGAACTTTTTCAATAACCGAAGGACGTTCTTGCTCAGCAGGGCTTTCTTGTCAAACCATTGGTAGCGCATAAGACCTTCGTTGATGACAGTGATTGGCCCTGGTTCAAAGAACATCGTCGCCGCATCGATCACATCGGAATCGAGCAGGTCGCCAGCGACCAGATGCAGGTTCGGCCTGTGGTCAATCCTTCGTTGGAAGACAAGGTCTTCGATGATCCTTGTCTTTTGTTCTATCACACTGGGGAAGTCTATTTCGACGTAAGTTGTGTCCTGATTCCCAGTCAATAGGATTCCGCGAGGGCAGAGTCCAGAAGCAAGCTCGAGGACCTGGTTGGTTCGATTTTCCTGAAAGAGTTTCTCGGTTAATAGATACCTGGCTTCAAAAAAGGGGGTGAGTTTGGGGCGTTTCAATTGTTCGAGTTTTGTGCACGATCTACTTGATCAGTCAAATCCTTGTCAAAAATATCGAAGATCTCTCGGGACAAGGGGATCGCTGTCAATGTTCTCCTATAAGCCACGCCCCACGCCGTTGGGGTGACTCTCTCAAATGCGACATCGGATGCAATTTCCATGGACAACCTCCAAACTGATGTCTCTGCATACCATGGCTTCTGATAGAATTTATCTCCCGGGTGGCATGAAATCAACTTTGTGAAGAGCCATGGGACACAACAGCGCCTTTTTTCAGGCTGGGGCCCATTTTATTGAACCAGGGCCTCGCAGGAGCATTAGATTTGCCTTGCGGGTGTCCCAAAAGCAGAATTTTCTCACCCCTGTCACGCCGTGTTTAGTAACTGAATACAAATATCAAAAATGATTGACAGAGGAGTCATCGGTAACTTACGCTTAAAAACTTAAGCAACCTGGTTTTCAGTCGATGTTGGGACAGTTGAGCGGCCAGGAAACCAGCGCACGCAATTCGGCGGAGCTTGGGGGTACCCCTAGTCATGAATTTGAAGTTCCGGAGGTTTTGAACATGCACTGCGTAATGGACCATATAGTCTTGAATGTCGAAAATGACGAGAAGATGATCGCCTTCTATTCGCTGGTACTTATGTTCCCAACAGAACGTCTGGATGAATACCGTTCCGGGAATGTTCCGTTTCCGTCGGTGCGACTCAATGCGGACACAATCATCGACCTGTTTCCCAAAAGGATGTGGCAGGGAAAAGCTCGGGTGGGGGAAGGCCGCGACAATCTGAACCACTTCTGCATCGCACTCGGCAAGAAGGCATGGCAGGAACTTCTGGAACGACTTCAGGCCTACTCCGTCGCCATAGAAGAAGGACCTGTTCAGCGATGGGGAGCGCATGCCACAGGAACTTCGGTCTATTTTCGAGATCCGGAAGGCAATCTTATAGAGGCAAGATATTACGATCAGAATAAGAACAATTCAGAGGAATGTCTTCTTGGGTCATGAATAGTATTGGATAGTTACAGGAAGTTCATTAACAAATTTATGAGTTGAGCGGACTTTCACTGCCGCATAGTTGAAACCCTTAAAGCGCTTTACTTTGTTCGTAATTTGCCCCCTGTTGTTTGACTTGTCTTCCGCTGATTCGTGTTTATTTGTTCTAGGGCAGCTTATGCATGTATGTTGCTTTAAGAATATGCCAGGCAATCTGTAAGGAATTGATTCAATTGAAAAACGCCATGGAAATTTTCAAGGTACTGCCGAGGAACAATTGCCGGGACTGTCGCGTTCCCACGTGCCTAGCCTTCGCCGCCGCAGTATTTAAGGGGGAAAAGAACCTTAAGGAATGCCCTCATGTCGACAAAACCGTCCTAGAAACCTTCAGCCATTGTAACCCTGATTCCCAGGAATTGGACTCTGACGAGGACCGTGAATTTACCCGGTTAAAAGAAAAAGTCGCTGAAGTGGATCTTGCCTCTTCCGCCGAACGCCTGGGCGGTCAGTTTTCAGGCGAGACGCTGACGCTGAAAGCGCTTGGTAAGGATTTCCATGTTGATTCCAGGGGAAATGTCACATCAGACTGCCACGTGCATAGATGGGTCACAACTCCAATCCTCGATTATGTGATCTCCTGCGCCGGTAAGCCAATTTCGGGAAACTGGGTACCATTGCGCGAACTAAAGAATGGGGCCGTATGGGCCGGTCTTTTTGGGCAGCGCTGTGAAAAGCCACTGAAACAGATAGCTGACGCCCACCCTGATATGTTCGAATTCATGGTACAGATTTTCAGCGCAAAACCTGCCCCGAGCGCTTTTAATTCGGACATCGCTGTAGTTTTGCATCCCTTGCCCAGGATACCGATACTCATTTGTTACTGGAAACCCGATGGAGCCCTGGAATCATCATTGAATCTATTCTTTGACGACACAGCCGAGGACAATCTGACGATCGATTCAATTTACAGGATCGTTACCGGGCTCGCAGTTATGTTCGAAAAGATCGCCATCACTCACGGTCAATAACTCGAAGTGGTTGCAAAACGTCATCCTCCAGTAAGACATTCCGAGAGGGAGAGAGATGGATTATGGGCCTGATGCAGCTTGGCTAGTTTTCCTCGAAATTCCTTACCAATAACTAACTGATATTACGGCGCTTATTTCTGAGCGTGAAGTTCTGCATGATGTTTATATACGCTCAACGACTTGTTATCATAAGTATTAATGCTATTCTGTGTAGTTTTGAACGGTTTTCTTGGATTCTTTTATATATATTTCATCATTTTTTTAGCTAAATTAACCTCTCTACTAATAATTATATTTGTATATGTTAAATGATCAAGATATAAAATACATATATTAAGAAGTTGTTTCATTATATCGGCAAGTTATCCCGTTCTTGAAATTTCACAAAACTACACAGTAATTGGTGTTCTTGTATAATGTAGTGGCCCAACTCGGTGATAAATTCTTGAACTCAATGTTTCTTACCACGTTCAATCCACGTGCAAAATTACCGCAAAGCTGTTGAACATTACCCAGACTTCTTCTCCTTCCTTGATGTCGAACTTACGTCTGCTTTTCTCCGTCACCAATGAGCACAACTCAGTCCCGTCATGTATGCGGACAATGAATTCAGTGGTAAGCCTGCCGCGAACGATTTGCGAAACCGCTCCGTGGAATATGTTTTCAGCCGTGCTTGACGGTCGAACAAGGCCTTTTTCCAGTATTACCCAGGGGGCCTTAACCTCGGCTGTAACCAGCGATCCCGGCTTCAGACCCAGCCTTTTCAGGCTGTAGTTAGTAATGACCGTAGTGACAATTTCCCCAGCAATGGTTACCAACTCGATTTGAGACTGGATGTCTCCCTTCTTTACAGTCCCGATTTTCCCGAAAAATGTATTACGGGCGCTGCTCTTGCGCCTGTTTTCCCTTTCTACGAAATGCTTTGCGACCTGATGGATGTCTTCGTCGGAAAAAGCGACAAATGACGCTGTAAGATTTGGGGTCGAGTGCCCCAAAACCCTTTGGACTACAGGCAGCGGCATGTTCCCCTGCATCAGTTCCACCGCCCTGGCCCTACGAATGGCGTTTGGAGAACCTAACTCCTGCGCAAAACCGCAGGCCACCGAGCGTTCATAAAACTTGCGTCGAACATGACCCGCGTCCACATTTAGCAACGGCCCGACCGACTCTGAAAATGCAGGATCATCCAACGCAGATTGTATTTCAGACGTCAGGACTGAAGAAATCTGCACTTCTCGCCCACTCGCCTGACCTGAATCAACGTTACCGAAACGAACCACATGTTTTAACCCATCGACATCTCTCTGCAGGTCAAGCCCTAAAACCTCACTGAGCCGGGCCCCGGTATAACGGATTAGAAGAAAGATCAACAATATCCGTTTTCGAGAAGAGTATACGTCCGGCCGCGATGAAGCCTGAGCCCATGACCGGAACCCCTGTTCCAGCTTGGCCAATTGGGTTGGGTCCAGATATCGGGTTTGCGCGGGCGCCGCATATATTCTGGCCGGGTTTGGCAGCCTGGAAGCGTCCCGATTGCTGTTTTCAGCGGATGATTCGGAGTTATTATTCTTATCTTCAGGCATGGATTTTTTTCCCGGCGTCCTGACCCCAAATATTCGACTCCACGAATCGAAATACTACCAGATCCATCGTTTCGGGCCAACAAGGAGATAATAATCGAAACTACTTGACAAGTACTATAACTCCTTTTTATATTAGTCACACGTTTTTAATTAAAAACGTGTCAACTGACAGTTGACTTGTCGCCGGCCGCTTTCAAACAGAGAATTTTAGGCCAAATCCCGTAGCAATGGCGCTCCCCTTTGGAGGCTAACATGACTTTCCCCGTTTCAGGAATCGAGACAGCTATATGGATCCCGCCACTTGTTGGCCTTGTTATCTCTTTTTTTACATCAATGGGCGGGATATCAGGCGCTTTTCTAATATTACCGTTTCAGGTTAGCGTTCTTGGCTTTACAAGCCCCGCTGTCACCCCCACCAACCTTGTCTTCAACGTAGTAGGAATACCCAGCGCCGTTTATAAATATTTCCGTGAAGGGCGCATGAATTGGCCTCTCGCCTGGAACATTATCGTAGGCACATTCCCCGGCCTGTTTCTTGGCGGAATCATCAGGATCGTATATCTGCCCGACCCGCGACCATTTAAGCTGTTCGCCGGCTGCGTGCTGCTGTACATCGGCGGACGAATGCTTTATCCAGGTGATCGCCCAGAGAGGCCGAACCACCGCTGCGACCGCGGCTGAAACTAAAATGCGGCAAGCCGCTGGCAAAGCCTCCGGCGCCGTAGATGGTGGAAGCCAAGCCGTTCAAACTATCAGTTGGTCTCTTACAAGGACAGAATACGAGTTCTTTGGGGAACGGTTCAGTTTTCACACGACAGGTCTTTTCATCCTGTCCCTAATCGTAGGTCTCATTGGGGGGATATACGGCATTGGAGGCGGGGCCATTATAGCGCCTTTTATTGTCACGTTTTTTCATCTTCCCATCCATACTATCGCGGGCGCCACGCTCATGGGCACTTGTGTCACATCGATAGGGGGCGTGTTTTTCTTCCAGTTTGTTGGGCCTCTTTTCGCTCAAGCAGGAGCGCCTGTCAGACCGGACTGGTTACTGGGTTTTCTTTTCGGAATAGGTGGCTTCGTTGGAATGTATCTCGGAGCTTCTGTTCAGAAGTACGTCCCAGGAGCGATCATCAGGCCGATGCTCGCCATTGTGATCAGCGTGGTTGGGTTACGGTACGTGATAGGCTATTTCTTCTGATCTTCACGTCACAGATTAGCGACAATCCTGTTTTGTACAGGCATTGGGCGGCCAGTTTTTAACCGGCCACCCAATGGTTTTTACTTGGCGGTATCCGCAGGCGCCGAACCTTCCTGCGCCGGTGGCTCCTTGAGACGTACCAAAATCCACTCTTGTGTTTTATTTTTGCCGAAATGAACCAAAACGTTGGTCTGATCCTTTGTAAGGTTGTAGATACCTGTCTCCATTATCACCGCATGGTTGTTTTCATCCGCAAACGTCCACACAGCCCTCTGAGATTTCTTTTCTACAATCCCCTTTATCGGCTTGGCGGTTTTGTCTTCAGTGTTATAGTACGTTCCCTGAATACTGCCTTCCTTGTTTACTGCAAGTTGCAGGACTATTTTCGAAGGCTTTGTCGCGTCCTGAGTCAATGCAAAAACTCCCAGAGACATCCATTGCTCGGGGTCGCTCTTGACTTTTGGCGCTCTTGCCAGGAGGTCCACAGCCTGATCGTAATACTCATCGGCGCTACAGACCCGATGACCATTCAGATAAACAAAGCCGTCGGAGTAATAGAAATTGTCTCCATAATCATAGTACAACGGCGAGCCCCAGTCCCAGGGAATCCATGAACTCAGAATAGCCCACGTGGCCGGTCTCCACCAGTAATACCACGGTCGATAAGACCACACGTCGCTGTGCCAATAGTTGTTGTTGAAATTCTGGTGTTGCGCCCACCAATTCTTGTTGAACGTTGTCTGGTGAAGCTGGGAGTAATTTTTCTGGAGACGCTGGACAGCTCCAGGATCCAGAGTCCGGTTCAGCTCTTTGCCCTTCACGGGCAGATGCCCGCTTCCCACAGCCGCTAGATCGGCCCGGGTTCCCTTGAAGTGATCAAGCGCAATTGCGCCTGCTGTGGCTCCGAGAGCGGCCGCTCCAATTTTGCCCATGCCATGTCTATTCGTACCGGCGTTATTTTTCGGGAGGTTCAGGAAATGCTGTACCTGACCTTGAGTTGGATTATGTTCCAACACTCGCCCAGTCTGGGATTGTACGCCATGCTCAGATGGAAGCTTATGTTCCCAGGATTTGAAATTCGTGTGAGATTGCGTTGGTCCCCGTGTAAACGACTGGCCGCGGCCCGAAAACGCAGGATTGGAAAACCCACCGCCACTATGCTGGAAAACCTGGCCCGAAGAGTGTGAAACGTTAAATGATGGCCTATTGACAGATGGCGCAAAGTGACTTACTCCATCTCCACCTGCCACCGCCACCGCCATGCGGGCCCATTTGTCCCCCCATGTGGAAGCCTCGCGCTTGAACGCTGCCGGCTGTAAACGCCAAAAGCGCAACTACAAGAATCGTGGTGCATATTGATTTGTTCATAGCTAACCCCCCATTCCTGACTCTCAACAGAGTCTGACGCCGCACGCTGAAACCCAAAGAGCGTAACAGGAACTGCCATGATCAGCCTTAAACAGCCCATTTTACCCTTCGCAGTGTAAAGCAGCGAGCGGTGATGGGATTTATCGAAGGTCTCAAATACCTTCTGCGCCTTTATAAATTTATCCGTTTTTTGTTCAGCTTTTAAAGCTGCGGATATCGCCCCTTCCGATTTATTTCACTAATTTTAGATGCGAATTCCGGAGTCGAGGTTTCAAATCACATTTTGAAACTGCATGAAAGAGGCCGTAGCGATGAGTGCAGTCTTTGAGTGACTCCACTCATCGTACGTCGCCGGACAATAAGGAAGGAATATGAATTAGCCTTGTTTTTTCCTGGTATGATCACTCCTCTCATCGTCCCCGTTGTTCTTGGATGATTCCTCATCTTACAGACAGACGCAATAAAACACCGCTTACATTGAACTTGACCTCGTTGCAATCCACAGGCTGGTCATAAACTGGTCCATAACCAGGAGTTCATCAGTGGTCTCATAGATCAGGTTCTGATGGGCCACATCAAGAACCTCAAATAGGACCGATAAATCATAATCCGAAGCTCTGGATAAAAATTCTATTATAGTTTCTCTCTCATTCATGTTGATTATCTCCTTGAGAATCCAAAATCGTCGTCGCGAAATGTAATTAATTGCGACGCGATTAACATATGTTTGAGGCAAGCAATTTGTCCGTTCATCCTTTGTCCTGTATGCCATCGTTGAACGACGTCCTCAAACTCATGCCGAAATAATCCTGCAAGGCAGGATTTTTGAAAAAAGCCTTAATAACTTAATATCTACTTCATAGTCAAGGAAGTCTGCGCGAACTATCTTGAAACATATTCTCGGGCGGCCTCATCCAGAAGCGCCGCCAACTGGTCATTGCTTCTCATTTCCAACCCCAACGATTCCGTACCACACCAAAGGAGACTCCATGCACAGGTATAGCAGGACATTTTCTCCGTAGGACCTGATTCTCTCGGCGATGGTTTTGTAAATCACTATCCTGCGGTCACGGCTTAAACGCGCCTTCCCATCGAGTCCAGGAGCGAAAGAATCACAAAAATATGACACCGGGCCAAAACGGGACATCACGATATCCTTCAATTCCGGAACAAACCGTAATACCCCCATGGAGATCCAGGCGATTGACTCAGGCTTCACACTGGAAAAAATTGCGTCTATAGTCTCGCCATACTCTTTCTCCCAACCGTCAAAGGGCACAATTGGATCAAAATGAAATCCTACCCTGTACCCCTGAGACACTGCCAAAGCAGCCGCTTTCAATCGTTGAGACAAGCTCGAAGAGCGAATTTCCTCTGCCTTGCTAAAGCTCGGCGCATTCATTGAAAAACTTGCAATTATGTTTCCATGGGGATTCGATTCCAATAGGGGCGTGATGAAATCTGATTTTGTTTTGAATTCAAGAGAAGCGTTTTTGCGACCCGAAAACAATTGGAGTAACTGTTCAGCCAATCCTGTGTATGGATCCAGCGCCAGGGAATCCGTGAACTCGCCAGTGCACAAACGAAAAAAGCGATCTTCCGGGCGCTTTATCGAGAAAATCTCTCAGCTCGTCAAACATTTCGTTCAAATTCACATAGACTTCCATCACCGGGTTGTTGAAATAAACCTGCAAGGCGCAATATCGGCAATCAATAGGACAGCCCTGCCCAATGTTAAGTATATTCAATCCGCAACAGATATAGGTTTTCGTGCCGGGGCACGGTTTCACAAAGCTCCCTCTGTACCTGGTAAGCTTAAGTATTCGCTTGCCTCTCCTGAATGGATCTCCCGCAAGTTCCACACGGGCCGACTCCTCGAGAATCTGCGACCCGACGAGAACTCTCGCTGGGTTAGAAGCTTTGATTATCCTCTCTGTTAAAGGATATTCCATTGCTTCCCGTTCAACCCATACTTGATCTATCACATACATTACACACCTGAGACGCTGATCGTTAAATACCGTGGTTTAGTCCGGGATTGTGGGTCCCTGTGGACAATTGGCCATCCCTGTTATATTAATCCGATAAAGAACGAATAAAAGTTCAAATTTTACTGGAGACGTTTCATGGCCGGAGAAAACGACAAGAAGGGCAGGACGCAAAAAGACAACGAGCCGCAACCGTCTCAGGAACCGACGGAAATAGATAATCTCACATCAATCGTCCAGATCGATGACAGTGAATTGCCTCAGAGCGTCAAGGACAAATTCAAGGATTGATCATTAGTCATTCGCTTTGCCAGGTGTTCCTTTTTTATATTGGTCAATCACCGTCAAAAACTTTTCGGCTTCAGTCCGCGAGTCGAGGCGAATTTCAACGGTCACTGAGTCATCCTCAAAAGATTGAGCCGGCCTCATGCGAACATTGTCCGGCGGATGAATTTCCTTCGCCCAACCTTCGAAACCCATTTGTTTTTCGTATACGTATGGATATTTCCAGGATTTTAACAAGTCCCTGAACTCTGACGCCTTTTCCTGAGCGCTTAGAACGGGATCATCCAGGATACTGACAGCGTCAGGATCGCTCAGCAAACCAGTGACAGGCTTCTTCCACAGGATCGACAAATCAAACAGGCTGGAAATTATTTCAAAGGCTTTGTTTGAATTGAGCCCGAGATTGCAAACCAGTTTAAAAAGCGATTGACGCTCGTTCAATGGAAGTTCCGCAAACAGGATAGCGCTTTTCTCCTGAATCTTTCCGTTTGATACAGCTTCGAGGATGTTGTTTTCCAGGCCTCCGATCTTTCTGAGTCGTTCAAGTTTCGGTCCTCTTGCTGGCGTGTCTATAAAGGGCAAGGTATTCTTTGCGATAGTTTCGCGTGGAAATAATTCAAGAAGTCGCTTTATCGTGTGCGCCTTGACTGCCGGATCCTGGTTGATCCTGCCAAGGTTATCCCAAAAGGCCATAAGATACCCGTCTCCGTCATTCAAAGAAGAATCGGCAATTCTTACTTCGACGCTCTCAAACTTGAATGTCGCCGCAATCTGAAGCCGACGTCTTCCCAGGATAGGGATAAAAATATTGTATTCGTCGCTCTTGACCACCGGAGGATTCAGAATCCCAACTTGTTCTATAGATGCTCGAAGTGGTTCCAGGACTTCAAAAGAGGGAACCCAAAACATCAGATTCTGAAAATTAACTTGAGCAGGCTTGATCCATGCGGTTCGCATATTTTTCAGCAAGTTCATTGTATGTAGCCGCTTCGTGATATCTTCCGCGTTTTGTGAGGCCTTTTGCCAGGACTGAACATTTTCTGACCAACTGTTTGGCTGCGGCTCTTCTGTAGGTGGGCTTTAAGCCCGGATCATCCAGGATTTTCAAAATCGCCCGAACCCTGTATATATCAATCGCCGGCACTACTTTGGACAGTTGATCATCTCTGTCCCCATACTTGACCACCAGTGGTTCATCGGCGAATCTTACCGAATAGAAGGCCGTAATTCTTAACCATAGATCGTAATCTTCCGCCGCCGGAAAACTCTCGTCAAAATAACCGACTCTGTCCAGCAAAGCTCGTGAAATCATAACCGAGGACGGACTGATGAGACATCGTTCCAGGGCTCGTTCAAAGAATCTGCCACCCTGTTTCTCGTGAATCTTCTTTTGATTAACGACCTGCCCGTCTTTCATCCAAAGCTCATTGGTATGGCAAATGAAATCTTCGTCTGTTCCGTCATATAGTTGCAACTGCTTTTCAATTTTCTGGGGTTTCCATTCGTCATCAGAATCAAGGAACGCGACAAGATCCCCGCTTGACGCCATAATTCCCGTGTTGCGTGCGCTGGAAACTCCCTGATGAGCCTGATGCAGGTAGACTATCGAACCTGAAATTTTCCGCACAAGTTCAGAAGTCGAGTCTGTCGAACCATCATCCACCACAATGAGTTCAATGTCCTTGAAGTTTTGATCCAGGACTGACCGGATTGAACGCGTGAGTGTATCCATCCGGTTAAAGGTCGGTATAATCGCGCTAACGAGAGGCATTCCATGATCCGCAGAAACCGGAAAGGAAATGCTTCCATGGAGAAGTCAACCTGATGGCAGACATCTCCATGGGCTGATTCAAGAGAAATGGGCGACAAAAATCTATTTTAATTGGGCTGATGCAAGAGTCTAAAATCTACTTCATCTCAGATCGTTGTGGCTGCGGAGCGATCTACCCCAATCGGGCCACTATCTTTTTATCGATACTGCGGTTTGCGTCATAATGAGCCTGGATTTTTCGGCACACATCATCTTTTACCGTCTGCCATGAACAAAAAGCCGCAGTTCGTATTTTTCCGGTATCAACATCTTCATAAGCGAAAACAGCCGGGCAATCGTGGAGTCTGGCGTTTTCCAGTCCGCCCGTGTCTTCATACGGAATAGTAATTAATGTCAATAATTGCTTGAAACATGTTCTCTTTTTCAGGACCTCGTCTATTTTCCGTCCCCGAATTATATCCCAGAGCGCTTTAACTACGTTAACAGAAGCAGGTTTGGCGAAGGATTTCCTGAAGTTGACAGTCTGCGCAAAAATGAGCGCTGTCTGTATAGCGGAAGAAACATTAAACCATCCACGTCGTAAAATGAAAGCCGAGTCCGAGGGTTTCTTCCGGGATAGTTTTCCATCCAGTTTCTTTAACTTTGAAAGCGCTTCAGAAAGAGGCGTATTCAGATAAGTCGAAATGGGAACATATTTTTCCCCGTCGGAGATCACGACAGTAGCGCTTTCACAGTTCGGGTGTGATCCACCTAAGGTCTGTTTTCCAAAAAACCTGGAAAGGACATCGAATTTCATCATTCCAGTCGACACAAACTCGATTTCTGGGAGCATCTTCTCAAATATATTTTCAACGCACTCCGTAGTAGTAGGCTCCAACTTCACGTTGGAACCGTCCCAGCATGGGGTCAGCGGCACAAAGGCCCAAACGGAAACATGTTCTTTGCGCTCGTGGATAAAGGCCATCAGTTCAGACATATTCGAGTCATTAACACCCGTGGCTACCGTGGTAATGACGGTCAGCTTGTTAACCCCGCATTTTATAACGTTTTCAAAGGCCTTTTTCTTTACCGCGAGAGAATTGTCCCCTCTTAAAGTCTTATAAACTTCAGATTTGGTACCGTCCAAACCGAAATTGACCTGAACTCCGAGTGAACAGAGTTCCTTGCAGTAATTCATGTCAGCCAGTTTAATCCCGTTAGTGAACATTTGAACCTGAAAGCCATGAGTTTTCGCAAGACGTACTATATCAAGAAAATCCTCATGGACCGTTGGCTCTCCTCCAAAGAAGCAGATATTAGGTCTAGGATCGTTGTTTTCAAATTCGCGAAAAATCTTCTCAAAATATTCCAGAGGAGGTTTGTAAGCAAATCCCATTGCGTCTACATAGGCTAAACAGATCGGGCACCTTTGGTTGCAGAGATTCGTGACATCGATGGCGACTGTTGATGGGGTAGTATGTAACTTGTGATCACATGACTTACAATCCAGAGTACATGCTGGAGGGCCGGTAGGTTCCTGGTATTCGGCAATTTCTCTCTTCCATCGCCATTTTCGGGCGTCTTTTGTGACAAGCGATGATGTCCGGCCACAGTCTTTGCAGAATTTTACCAGGTACACACAGTTGTTACGGATTTCATAACGGGCGTCTGTCGGGGATCCACATTTTTCACACAAGCCAATTTTCATATGTTACTCCGCAGGGCGTTTACACAACATTGGAAACCTCAAAGTCGCGCCAAATTATAACGTTTTGAAGGCATCTACTTGTATTTTTTTATAAAAACTGGACATTTTCGGCATCGACTCTTATCAAACATTCTTTCATTGTCAAGACAAAAGTGATGCTGTAAGAATAAAAACTCCAGGATATTCCGAAAATCTCGCTCCCCAGCTAATTTGTTAGAACGTTTCCAGAATAGAATCATTCCATAGGTTCAGTTTATTTATGCCTCAAATAATGAATTCTTTCAACAAGACAATGTCAGCCTCACCCAATAATCTGGAAGCCTCGGTTCTGGTTCTGGCGGGTGAAGCCTCCGGTGACTATCATGCGGCGGCGCTGGTTAAGGATTTGAGACATCGCTTCCCTAAAGTGGAATTCACAGGGATAGGGGGCGAGAAACTTCAGGCTGCCGGAATGAGAGTCCTGCTTCACTACCGAGAGATAAACACCATTGGCCTGAGCGGAGGATTCGGTAAGCTAAAGAGGGTTATGTCAGCTTACAGCCTTATGAAAAGGGAGTTGAGGAGTGGGAAATATGATGTGTTTCTCGCCGTGGATTTCCCGGACGTGAACATACGTTTGGCTGCCGTGGCAAAAAAGTCGGGAGTCAAGGTTTGCTATTATGTGAGTCCCCAGGTTTGGGCGTGGAGAAAACGACGTATCTACAAGATTGCTTCGGTGGTCGATAGAATGATGACCATTTTCCCTTTCGAGGAAAAATTGTACTCTGATTTGGGTGTGCGGGCTAATTTTGTCGGACACACCATGGTGAGAGACATTCCTCCGGATGTGGACAGGGCTAAACTGAGATCAGAATTGGGGTTCGCAAACTCGGACTGGTTGGTCACTCTGGCCCCCGGGAGTCGTCGATCTGAGATAACAAGATCATTGCCTGTCATGATCGAGGCTGCAAAATTACACCTAAAAAACTACCCTGAAACCAGATTTTTTATTCCTCTCGCCGGTCCTCATCTGAAAGAACTCATTCAGGGGATCATCGGGGATGCAGGATCACATTTTCGGATTACCGAGGTTGAGGCTTTCAGGGTCATGGCCGCCTCGGACAGTGGCCTGATCACCTCAGGAACGGCCACTCTACAGGCCGCCCTGGCTCGTATGCCTCACGCTGGTGGTATATATTATGGATAATTTCTCATGGATTCTCGCGACCAGGATTTTGATGCCGCTTCTCATGGAACCCGATATTCATGTCGCGATGGCGAACATGCTCTGCATAAAGAGTCCCAATGAACCCGACAATCCCATAGAGATAATGTTGAAAAACGGTTACAGGATACCGTGTCTTGAATGCGGAAGACCCCTGTTTGTCCCGGAGATATTGCAGCACAACGCAACACCGGAGAATCTCGTCTCCTGGCTCGACAAATTCCGGAGTGACACAAATCTTAGGGCCGCGTTCGATCAGGGTTTCAAACGTTTAAGAGAAATGCTCGAGCCAGGCGCTTCCAGTCCTTCACCGGCAGATGCGCTAATTGAACTGATCTTGGAAAAGAACATTCGGTAGCCCAAAAAAGGAAAGGCCCAAATGTATGGTAGGAACATTTGGGCCCCTCAAGTCATATAGAGTAGGTAGGTATCACTAAAGAAGACACCATTGTTTTGGACCGGTTCCGAAAAAAAAAGATATTTTCCGAATTTTTCTATTCGGATGTTCCGGTAGGTATTACTGGCTCCAGAGCGCTGCGACAACTCACTGATACTTCTCAAAACCCGTCTAGGTTTGTGTAAAGCCAGTTCTTCCGCTGAAAAAAATGGCCCGGCGATCGCGTACGTGTCGATCCCTGCGGCTTTAGCTCCTTCTATGTCAATCGGAGCGTCTCCGACATAAATCGTGTTAATCTCCGACGAACCAACAGATTTCATGAATTCATGGAACATGTCGGGCGCTGGTTTAGCCTTAAAACCGTCCTCGGCCCCGATTATTGTTTTCATCTTGTGTGAAAAACCGAGATGATCAGCAAGTATTCTTGCGTATCGACCGCGTTTATTGGAAACAATTCCCTGTTTTAAAGATCCGTTGAGCCTTTTCAAAGTCTCCATGGCTCCTGGGGCCATGAAAGTTTTTTCAAGAAAGATTGTGTCATAATAATCACGGAAAACATTGATCCCGATTTCTTTATGTTCAGGCTTCAGATGAGACTTTACAAAGTCCATCAAGGATACGGACGTCAACCTGAGGACTTCCTGCACGGTCATCGAGGGGTAACCGAGTTGGGCGAACATGTAGTTAAAGGCCTCGGCTATCGCATCGATTGATTCTATGAGCGTTCCGTCCAAATCAAACGCGACAGCTTCAATTTCTCGCGTCAGCGCATTGGGGGCCTCGTGGAAGCCATCGATCCTTATGGCCGGGATATTGTTCCTGACACAATAAAGAAACAGATCCCCGATAGCTAGCACCATGTCGGCTTCCGTAGCCGCGTGCCGGTCAGACTCCCCGTCTCCGATCAGCACAATTTTGTCATATTCACGTCTGAAATTCCGAAGCGCTGATAATTTGCATGTTCCACATTTCCGGCAGGACGGGTTGAAATGGTTGGAACTAACACTGGACCTTACCTTCATCATTCATGGTCAAGCTGTTGGAAATTATGTCAAGCCCGGTAATTCCATGTTTTTTGAAAAGAATCTTTATGGTCTCGTCAAAACCGTCCGAAACAATCTTTACTTCTATATTTCGTTCCCTGGCCCACTTCAAAAATTTGGGGAAATGAGGATCGAGTTCAGCGTGTTCCATCACAAAGCGCTCCAAATCGGCTCTGGTCATGCTCATCATCGGGGCTACAGCCTCGTAGACCCTTTTGGACCCAATTTCGCCTCTCATGTAACGCTTTACGTAATGTCGCCAGTGCGGGTCGGAAATGTGACTGCGAATAAGTCTGTTCACTGTGTCTTTTATAGACACAGTCCCGTCAAAGTCGCAAAGAATGAGGGTCTTTTTTTTGCTTGAAGACTCTTGAGCCGCCATGCGCTCAAGATTGTTTGGGAGCGTCATTATTGATCAATTGTCTCACTGGAGATCATAGCCGCGCAAATTGGACGCTTGGCTGGATGCTACTTGATACCAATTATCTCACATTCACGCAATCCGTTAGGAGTGTGAATTTCAACTACGTCGCCGACTTCCTTTCCGATCAGGGCTTTTCCCACGGGAGAGTCCACGGATATTATTCCATTGGCAATGTCCGCCTCATCCTGTCCAAGAAGTTGGTATTTTTTGGCCTCGTCCGTGTCCAGGTCCTGAATAGTGACATAAACCCCAAACACTACCCTGTCCGGAGTTGGCCGATTGGATATATCTATAACTTCTGAGCATGAAATTCTTTCCTGCAAATCCCTTATCCTGGTTTCGATCAGGGATTGCTTTTCCTTACCATACGTATATTCAGCGTTTTCTGACAGATCACCGTGTCCTATAGCTATTTCGATTTCCTTTATCACAGATGGTCTTTCGACCCGAATCAACCTGTCCATCTCCTCATTCAGTTTCTTTAAACCCTCAGCCGAGATTGGACGTTTCTGAAAACTCATATTTACCATCCTTTTTTGGGGAACATGGTGATCATTTTACCCGCAAGCGGGTAAAATATTGATAGGACCTCTAACAACCTGAGTCAAGAGACAATCCTTCGATCGAGCCGATTTCTACATTTTCGCGCTGACAGTTTGGCTTTGTGACTTGTGAAGATCAAGGCAGTAAATGCGCACTGATTCCTGTAGAGTTCCCGCCGCAAGCGTGGCGCAATGCAGATCCTCTTCCGGAATACCCCCTACGGCTTCTTTGACAGCAATATAGTCTATGTCGGCAATTTCTTCGGGTGTTTTTCCCAGAGCCAGACGAGTAGCAGCAGCCCCACATTCGCTGCTGAATTTGCAACCGTCTGTCCAGTAACTGGCGTCTACAACTTTTCCCCTTCTAAATTTCAGGGAAATTTTCATCGAATCGCCGCAATTTCCCTTTGCGATCGCTACTGCGTCCGGTTCATCCATGGTTCCATAGGTAGGGTTGAATTTGTTCAAAAAAAGGATCCATCCACTTAACAACAACATAAGAACAGCGGCGCCAGCCACGATGGGGTACCAAGACACACCTGAAAACAATCCTGTAAAATCCATGCTGTCAAAACCGGTACATATTATTTAGGCTCAAAGATACGCTCTCCTGAGCGTTCTACACCGTATCCCCCTAAAGAGGAAACACGAGTCTTAAATGAATCACTACCTAGTATTTCGAGAAGCTTCGTAACCTTTTGATCGTATATATATTTCTTCGGCACTATGAAATCGTACTGTTCCGTGGCTACTGGAATAAAATCCAGACCAAGGGCATTGGCTGCGGCTAAAACACCCATGCCAACATCGGCTACTCCGGATAGAACCGCTACAGCGACCGACGTGTGAGTATATTCTTCCATCTCGTAGCCTTTAATACAAGATTCGTCAATCTGCTCTTTTCTCAAGTAGAAATCAAGCAACACTCGGGTTCCTGCGCCTTTCTGCCGATTGACAAAGGTCACGTCATCTCTTGTAAGATCTTTAAAATTCCGTATGCCTTTTGGATTGCCCTTCCTTACCATGAACCCCTGTTCCCGCATGACACCATGGAAAACTTCAACGGGTATGTCAGGAATGAATTTCTTTATGTACGACCAGTTGTAAATTCCTGTATTCTCATCCAGCAGATGACTGGTAGCCATGTGCGCCGTGTCGTTCCTGAGAGCCAGTAGACCGCCCAGACTCCCTACGTTGCTCGAAGAGACATACATACCGCATTTGATAAGTTCATCAGCCAGGCAATCAATAGTCAAATCGTGACTGCCTATGATTACCAGGGTCTTTTCAATCTGTTGCGGTTGATTCAGTAGTTCGACTCTGATCATCGAGCCTTGTTCTATACCTTCCACATTTGAAGGAATCCGGACAATCCCATCCGCTCGGGTAAGAGTAGTAATTGAACCAGCGCCTCGAGGCAACGGCGCCGCTACTGTCCTGTCCCCTACCCTGCCCAGTTTAACCCTGAAGAATTCTTCTCTCCCGAGTTTGGATGGAATTTTCCTCGCTGAGTACGCTTCCAGAGTCGGCCTGACGTCGACAGGAGCGCCAAGCATCTCGGCAATAACCGGCAATCCAAAGGTTTCAAAAGAAAATACGGCAGAAACAGGATAACCCGGGTTTCCGATAACTGGTTTACCGTCGACAATTCCTAGAATTGTCGGCTTACCCGGCATCATGGCTACCCCATGAACTAGCACTTCTCCGAGTTCGTCTATAATTGCGGCTGTGTAATCCTCGCTGCCGGCCGATGAACCGGCGTTTACGACAACCATGTCATATCCTGATTTTATTGCGGATTTTATCGCTTGCTTAATTTGGTCATAATTATCGGGGAGTATTTCACTTCTGTCCGCAATCGCTCCAGAGCGTGTAATAAGACCTGACAGTATCCACGTATTAAATTCTATCGTTTCTCCATCAACAGGGGATCTGTCTTCCAACACAGACGCGGGCACAAGCTCGGAACCCGTCGGAATCAGAAAGACCCTTGGTCTCCGGTTTACATTGATTTGGGTAACTCCTCCGCAAAGCAACGCGCCCAGATCATAGGCCGATATCACGTGGTGGCTGGGCAAGATCATTTCAGATTGAACGAAATCTTCACCAACTCGACGAACATTTTCCCAAGGCACTACCGCCTTATCAATTTCAAAAGTCTCATCACTCATAAAATTGACTTGTTCGATCATGATCACCGCATTGGTCTTTTCTGGTATGGGGCGTCCAGTATTAACGGACCATGCGTTAGTACCCATAAGAAAGCTTTTGGGACTTTCGGGAGACGCGCCAAAAGTCTCCGACGCTTGAACAACAAACCCGTCCATAGCTGCAGTATGAAAATTTGGCGCTGACAGTTTCGCGTAAACAGGCTCGGAAGTGATCCGACCTAAAGATTCAACTGTGAGAACCCTTTCGGATCCCGGAAAGCTGTTCCTGTCTAGACGCTCCAGAAAAATTTTCAGGGCTTCCGCCGGGGGCTTCATGTCCAGAAAGATATTCCTTCTCAAAATCGTCTCCCATCCAGTTAGTAAACAAATACACCGTAACTGTTTGACCCTTGTAAACCCCTTCGCAGTCCATTGGTATCTTCAAGTAACCGTGAGATCTCGACATGGCTGAGACCATTCCGGACTTGGCGATAAAGGGAGTGGCTAAAAATTCATTGTCAGTTCTGGATATCCGTTACTCGGACAAAGTCCAGTCGTCCTTCCTTGGATGACACATTGCGTGTAAGGCTGGCCTTAATTTGTGGCCTAAGGAAAGGCTGGAACGTATTCTCTCCTGCCAGGCGCCTAATGAGCGGAACAACAAACTGATCGAAGCATACCAGCGCTGAGACAGGATGGCCTGGTAGACCTATGACCGGCTTAGACCCAATGAGTCCCATGATTAGTGGCTTACCGGGAGACATCGAAACGCCATGCAGTAAAATGTTTGAATCACGAGCCTCGGAAATCGCCTGAATAACATGATCCCTGCTACCCATGGAGCTGCCTCCGGAAATGATCACAACATCACCCTGCTCCAGACCCGTAGTTATCATGGATTTTACAGATTTTAGAGTGTCAGCGGCCAGTCCTATCCATACCGGCTTAGCGAACGCCTCTAAAATCGCGGCGTTAAGGGAATGCCTGTTGACATCCCGGACACATCCAGGGGGTGGTGTTTCGCTTGCCGGAGTTATTTCGTCTCCCGAGCTGATGAGCGACACCTTGGGCACACGATGAACCTTGACCTTCATGATCCCGAGGGACGCAAGCAGTCCGACATCCTGAGGCCTTAGTCTCAAACCGGAGTTGAGTAGAGTTTCACCTTTACGGTAGTCTTCGCCCTTGCGAGCCATGTTGTCAAAAGGGGCCACCCCTTTGAAAACTTCAACCGTATTCCCTCCCAACTCTTCCGTGTGCTCTATCATTACTACTGCGTCCGAGTTAACCGGAAGCTCGCCTCCGGTCCAGATCTTTGCAGCTTCGCCTCGCTTAAGTTTCAGGTTGGGCGATTCCCCCATTGCGATCTCGCCAATTACACTAAAAAGCGAAGGAGAACTCTCGGTGGAACCGAAAGTATCAATAGATCGAACGGCGTATCCGTCCATGGTAGCCCGGTTAAACGCAGGCGCGTCGTCGTGGGCCTTCACGGATTCGGAAAGAACCCTGAAGAGCGCCAGGTCAAGATCGGCATGTTCTGATTCGAGGGCTTTAACTAGATGTAACTTGGCTCTTGCCTCATCTGGAGACACAACTCGAAAAAATGGTTTTAACATGTTGCAAATTCACAGTTTTACATATTTTTTAGAATAGTCACTGTCAAAGTATATCAATCGAAGCCCCTTATGTCAAAATTGACCGGAGCATGAAAAGAAGATCAAGAAAGCCTTTATTACAAAATTCTGACTTTCATCTCGAAGATGTGATGGTGTTTTGTTATGTTTATGTGGAGGCTCTTCAACAATATTCAAGAGGAAAAGAAGCCCTTTCAGTCGAGGTAAGACCATAAAGGGCGGTGAAACGGCATGACGAACGTTTGGATAATTCGCCCCGGCGCATTGGGGGACACGCTTTTAACCTTACCTCTGCTTTTTTCCATTAAGAATGTCCATGACCAAGCCAATGTGACCCTTTTGGGTTCAAGAGCTTACCAAGAGATTATCCCACCAGAATTTAATTTCAAATCCGTTGACCACAGAGACTATTCATGGTTGTTCCAACCGGATTCATTCCGGGAACAGCCCAGGGAGAAACCTTGCGATGTAGCTTACGTAATACTGAAGCGTCCTGATGTGGTCGTCGCCAACCTCAAGACATGTGGGGTCGATGACATACGTGAAGCTAGTCCGATTCCTGAACCGGGGGTCCATCTAGTCGAAACATTGTGCTCTCAACTCGGCGCTGAAATCCCCCCCCGTTATCCTGTCCTGAATAGGGACCAGCCTGGAAAACGGAAAAATATCCTCTGGGCGCATCCTGGAAGCGGAAGCGCAAAAAAAAACCAAGCGTTAAGGATCTTTAGGAGATTGTCAAAAAGGCTTCGTGAGACCACTGGATGTGAAATAGTCATAACCTTAGGAGAAGCTGACGAAGGACTAAGACGAGAAAAAGAATGGGACATGTGGATCGCAGAGAGCCAGCCGACCGTGCTGGAAAACCGTTCGCTAAGACAAATATGTGATCTCATGTCCGACTCCAAATTCTTCATGGGAAATGATTCCGGCATGAGTCACCTTGCTGCGGCCCTGGGGATTTTCTCAATACTCTTTTATGTGAGTACGGATCCCTCGCAATGGGGACCATGGGTTCCGAGCGCGCCAGACGCTAATTTTTGATTGCAATCACGTTTTTTCCTGGTCCTTGGTTCAAGAACAAATTGAGAAAGCCGTTCGAACTACCCACGAACAGCAGTAACTATTTAGTCTTTATTACAATATAATGTAGTTATTTAAGTTAATTAGAGTTAATTCATAATATATTATATTATATTATATAGCGCGCAGCTTTTGTTTATACGGTCTAGCGCGATTTTATTTTGACGCGCTGTTTTTATTTTTTATTATGATACATTTTATACATTTAAATCCACAAGATAGACTTAATATATAAGATATTACACTAATTTAGCTGATTCCTTAACCTAATTTAATTTCTAGCATTTGTAATTAACTATTCAAAAGAGTTTATTTTTTTGTTGACAAGTTAATACCTATCTGTAAAGTGCATCCTTAACAAAACGTTCTCCTGGGAGGGAGGGTATGATGATTAGGAAACCCCGTATAGTACTGGTATGTCTATGTTTGTTCACATTGATCTTCACGGCTCACGCCATGGCCTGGAATTTCCTCCAGGCGGCCGCCACAAACGACGCCCGTGAAAATCTACTCATTCCGACCTCGCCTCAAGCTAAGGCGATCACGAAGGTCAAACCTCAACCAATAGTAAAGTGCAGACCGCCCTTTGGATTCCAGCAAGGTTTTCAAACCATGGCGGCTCAAACACTGCCACCCGTTTTGCCGGGGGTGAAACTGCGCGGATGGGATCTCGACGCCCAAGCTATGTTCGCTCGAACAAAAGGCAAAGCCATCTTTTGGAACAACAACTATAGCTATGTTTGGAATGCCCAGCCTGAAGTCGACTTCAACACTGCCCTTGGGATTCCGGATCACACCGTAATAGGTTCATTCACCGCCAAATACAGGTTCCAACCTCGGTGGTCTGTTAAGTACTCCATAATGCCCACAACCATCAATGGCGGCGGTGGTGACAACTCGTCACAATGGGGCGGATGGCAGGGCCAAGGCGCCAGATCCAAATGGGAGAGACTGTATCAGCAGATGGGGCTTGTCTATGACCCCATATTGACACCCACATCCAGAGTCGGGATCTTTGCGGATTACGTCAGACTCAATGAAAGAGTCAGTGTCTTTCAGACGCTGTCAGGCACGGGTGGATTCACCTTTGACAACGATTTGAACATGGCCATGGCCGGAGTTGAAGTTGAAAAAATGCTCAAGTTCACCCGTCTTGCGAGTGTCCTTTCCCTGGAATGTAAAGCAGGGGTCGCATTCTGTGATGACGCGTTCGGTTCCGACATGAGCACTGGCTTGAAATACAGCATACCTCTGAACAATGGTCGTTCCGGCTTTCTTAAAGGCGGGTACAGGTATCTGACCTACAAGAAGAAATATAGCGACACCAAGATGATCGATACTTGTATGGACGGTGGTTATGTCGAGATGGGCTTTGTCTTCTGATCTCCTGCAATGAATTGTAAGGCCGAGTGGCGGAGGGCGCTCGGCTTAAACGAATTTTTCAAAGGGCCTAAGGGAAGAAAACACTTAACGCTCGACCGGATCCTCAGGCCCCTTCCCTCCCAGCTCGACTAACCGGTCGAGCTTCTTTCTTTTATGGACATGGCTTTTATGTACCTTACCAGTGTATTATTTTCTTAGTTAAGGGTCCTTAATACATGAAACCACCCAATCTTCAAATCTTACACTTCATTCGTGAAAAACCCGGTACCTTGAGACGGAGTCTATTAGAGATTTTTGACCTCACGGAATATCGTTTGAACCGAGTTCTGAGGAACCTGCAACGAGAATTTCCCGATTTGGTTTTCCCATGGAGTGATAACCATGGAGTATGGGCTCTAGAACTGGATAGGTCCAGATGTCTCGGAGTGAACTGGTTGGGACGTTTCAGTGGGGGCTATTCACAGTGTCTAGGGGAGCCTGGTCATGCTGACGGCAGATGCTACGAACACTCCGAGTGTGAAAGCCCGGAAATGATCGCTTTTATGAGAAGACTCGCCTATTTGCTTGGCCCTATAGAGCCAAATCCCATGAATCTCATGAGCCTGGGGATTGTCCAAGTTGAAGAGCTGTTCGAAACTTTAAGGAGAATTACGCCTCTAACCAAATCTGAATTTCATTCCAGATACCGATTGGTGCAAATTTTCGGATCGGCTTACGCTACGATGAAATGGAAGAAACGGAGACGCCAAAAATTTTCAGACTTTAGATTGCCTCCAGGGTTTGAAGCCAAGCACAGGTCGTCCTCCATAAATCCTTTTGAATATTCATTGAAAAAGCTTTTCTCCATGTTGGAGATCCCGACAACCTCGAGTCGCGAACAGACACTTAGAGCATGGAAGCGGCTGGCGCGGCTGCATCATCCGGATGCGCCGGGAGGTAAAGGCGACGAAGACAGGATGAAAGAGCTGAATATGGCTAAAGATCGAATCTTCCGAATCAGAAGGTGGGATTAACGCCGCGAATAATAATACACAACAAAAAAGGGACTCCGACGAGTCCCTTTTTTTATTTTTCTGGAAACAATGTTCTACCAGTAGTTTCCGAACACTCCCTCACCCGGAGACGCCATCATGGATGACTGGACACCAGAATTGGTTTTCTTGCTCATCGGAGACATGCGCCTTGGAGCCCCATAGCCAACTGGTCTCATGGGCGGAGCCATACCATAGGCGGCTGGAGGTGGACCGCATTTGACCGGACCACACACAGGAGGAGGACACGGAGGTGGGCCACACATAGGCCTAGGTGGGCCACAGCAGGGATTCGGGCTGCAATCGAACGCGTCAATGACTTTGTCAACCAGTTTAAACGGTAGAGCCACCACACCGGTAACCAGCCTGAATGCGCCTGAAAATATTTTTGCCACTGGATTGGGTTCACACGAGGGCGCACATGGAGGAGGCCCACATGGGGGTGGACATGGGGGCGGCCCACAATAGGGCTGGGGACCGCACATAGGTGGCCCACACATGGGTGGCACCTTGCACACGGGCCCGCCGGCAAAAACCGGACCCAGCGTCAGCGCGAACATAACTGCAACCGCAACAACAGCGCCGACTAACATTCTTGCTTTCATGCAACAACTCCTTCCGAAAAATCCCTCGGAAACTCCCTTACACCCCTCCGAGAGACAGATAAAACATATGTATAATTTCCTTGCAGAGCACTGTATCAAAAAATATCCTCAGATGTCAACCCCCAAAATCATTACGAACATCAATTAATAAATATTTATAACTCTACGCCATCAATTAGCATTTTCCTCCCAAACAGCTTCCGGCTCGTGGGGCGCTGCGTCAGGCCGGTTGGGATATCCAACCTTGCCACATCCAAAATCTAATGAAGCTGTAGGCCCCAGAGAAACAACAACATTCTGAAATAATTCTCCGGACTTCTGCTCAAAAGTTGTTACCCACGAATCCACTATGGCCTCGTGATTCTTGTCAAACTTGAAATCGCCTCTTAGGCCAGGGAACTTACAATTCGCAACAAATTGAAGTAACGTTTCAAAATCTTCTATATCCAGGAAATTTTCGTGGGCCGAGTTGTCCACGATTTTCGCCATGTCATATCCCTCTGCGGCGCGTGAAACCCAAAGTTCCATTTCCCCGAAAAGCGAAGTCACTTTTTGCCTCAGCGATTCCTGATTGAGCACATTTGTCAGCGTAGGAACCCCAAGGAAATTTACCGCTTTTGGATCTATTTTTCTCGGGAAGCTTGTTAGGGTTTCAGGTCCTATTACAGCCTTTCCTATCGAGCTATCCTTAGATTTTACAGTATTCAGAAACAGTTTCGCTGATTCATTCTTAAAAGCCGCGAATACAAAATCAGCGTTTGAGTTTTTTATAGAGGAGATTATCGATTGTATCGAAGCTAAAGAGCCATCCGACATTGCCCTGTCTGCAAAGGCGCCTCCCGCTCTTTCGAATCCAAAAGCGAAGAAATCGCACTTCTCGTTTCCATTCAGGTCGTCATCGCCTGTTATAAAAACAGTGGACCCTACGTTTTGTACCGCCCAGGGAGCGAGAGGTTCAGAACTGACATAGTTGTTGGCGCAAACTCTGAACACGTTAGGTTGGCAATACTCCCCCGCTGCTAACTTTACTGAGCGGTTGGATATGAACAGCACAACCTTTGCGCCTGAACATTTTTGAATAATCTTTTCAGAGATCTCGACATCGGCCAATAAGGCTATAAAACGAACGTTTTTGGCGTTGATCCACTCATCAATTGTCTTCTCCAACTCATCAAGATGACCCCCGAAGGGTTTCCTGAAAATATCAACAGGGCATGACCCTTTTTCACCAAAGAACAGATCGAACCCTACCATTAGGGACTTGGCCTCTATTTCCAATTCTCCTGATTCAGGGTAAATGAAGCCAATTTTGATCCGTTCTTCAGCGCTACCCGACCACGCCTGTGGTTTCGAAAACAGCAGCGCTGATGACAGGATGCCTGACACAATAAATTGCCTTCTTGTAAATATACCCACTTCTAGTAGACTCCGCGCCTTGAAAAACATCCCAGACGAGACATCAGTCCGGTTTTGTTTTTGCGTTTTTCAGGTATTTTCATGTGTTGGTAATCAACCCTGAGAGGACCCCCCATGGGTCTTCTCAATAAAGAATCACTAACAAATTTGATTTCCCGAATGTGCAGCGCATCCTACCCGAAACGACCCCGACTGTAAAGGACAGTGTTTGACCTGATTCATCAGTCAGGTTCGAAACAAAATCAACAACCGGCAGTTGGAAGTGATGGATTTACGGAAAAAAATTCGGGAAGGACGGGCGCAATCTGGAAGGAAGTCCTCCCAATCTCGGTTGATCGGGAGGACAGACGAATTCTATCAGCGATAAGGGCGAGCCATGGGTGAACAAACGGGCGCAGGAGCTGGAGCGCAACTGTATCGGCTCTTCTTAATCGTCTTTCGAGGGGCGCAAACAGGGGGCGGACATTCCATCCGCACTGAAACAACCCTGCAGCTTCTTGGCGCAAATGAATCTTGCGAACATTTCACCACGGCCATCTCAGTAGCGTGACCTGGAGTGGGGCCAATGCCTTGATAAAGAGCGCCTCGAAAATTCTTGGCTGTGGCTACGAACAGAGCCTCGGAACTTTCCGGTACGACCGCGGTAATGGCTAAAGCCAATATCGCCAGCAATAATACGGATTTCTTCGACATCGTATACCTCCAAATTATAATTTAACTATAAGTTCTTTCAATTTCTGAATGACACTACCGAATTCTAAAAGTTTCATATATCTGCCATCCTTAGCGCGGTAGATTTACCGTATCAGATTAAACCAAAAATGACAAGTCAAAAAAACATTCATAATTTTAACTACATACCAGCTGAGTTGTATAGATAACAATTTTTGGGCGACTTGTCACAACCCAAAATTCGCGTTACCTCGTCAAGGCGCTTCAACCACATCTTCACAGTTTTGTCAACTATTCGGGTCTTTGAAACTCGGCTGTCCGGTCGCCTCTATAACACTGCTCCAAAGTTTGCCCTTGAGATCGACCTGCTTACGGCCTGTGGTCACAATTTTGAACGGCACACAAACGAATTCCTCGGCCCAACTCCCCACCATAACATTGGTTTTTCCCGCCAAACCAACATGAACAGCGTTTTGGCCAAGAAAACCGCAGAACACCGAATCCTCCGACGTGGCGGGCACCGATCTGATCGTGTAACCCGGATCGATATACTTCAAGTTTATTTCAATGTCCTTTTCTTTGAAATACATTTGAATCCTGTCTCTGAGGTAGAGACCGATATCACCGAGAACCTTATTACCAGAATTGTCAAAGCCCTCGACGCCACAATACTTTTGCCCCGCTCCTTCGGCTACAACGATGACGGAGTGTTTCTTTTCCGTTATTCTCTTTTCCAGTACGGCGAGAAAACCATGTGGACCATCCAGATCAAAATCCGATTCCGGGATAAGCACAAAGTTTGCGTATCGTCGATCTAGAGCCGAGCTGGCGGCAATGAAACCTGATTGACGACCCATCAGCTTAACCAGACCAATGCCGTTTGGAGCCCCATTGGCCTCAACGTGAGCGCAACCGATGATATGAGAGGCGCAGCTTACGGCGGTGCTGAACCCAAAGGAACGAGAGAGATATAGTATGTCGTTGTCTATTGTCTTTGGAATCCCAACAATACCAATCTTGGCGCCTCTGTCGGCTATTTCTTCACAGATTCTTTCGGCTGCCCTGAACGTGCCGTCTCCTCCAACTGTGAACAGTAAACCCACGTTCATTCGCTCCAGGGCGTCCACTATTTCACTTATCTTTTGATGACCCCGAGATGATGAAAGGATAGTGCCGCCTAATTCATTGATTTCAGTAACCCTGTCTGGAGTCAATTCAAGGATGGGGTGTCCATATTTTGGAATGAAGCCCTGAAAACCGTACCTTATACCAAGGATGTTCTTTACCCCGTACGTGTGGTAAAGCGTAAGGACTATGGACCGTATGACATTGTTCAACCCCGGACAGAGACCGCCACAAGTAACGATAGCGCATTTGAGCTTACTAAGATCAAAATAGATCTTTTGTCGTGGGCCGGCCTTCAAAAAAGCGGTCGGGGACTTTCCCTGTCTGAAGGATTCTTCGACTGCGTCGGCAGACAAATTGTATAGAACTCTTTCAGTGTCCCCAACCCAGTCGACGTGGCTCAGCGGGGTATCGATCTTACATTCGCCCAAGGATTCGACTGTTGTTTCCATACTGGTTTTCTCTTGCGACCGACCCGTTGATAGAGAGAGCGTTTCAGATCTAGACATTGAATCGGAATAACATTATGTCACCATCTTTGACAACGTAATCCCGACCCTCCAGACGGACTTTCCCAACCTTGTGTGCGGCGGTCATGGAACCAGCGCTCTTAAAATCATCATATGCGACTACCTCGGCTCGGATAAAACCTCGTTCCATGTCGGAATGCACACTTCCGGCCGCCTTAACCGCGGTTCTTCCCTTTACGAGACTCCAGGCCCGCACTTCCGGTTCGCCCGCCGTGAAAAACACGATAAGATTGAGAAGCTCGAACGATCGCTTAATAATTCTCTCTTTGGCGCCTTCTTCCAGAGAAAGGTCTTCAAGAAATTCAGAGGCTTCCTCGGGAGTCATACCGGCCAATTCAGCCTCCATATCGGCATATAACCAGTCAACTCCGACATTAGGATGCCCGCCTATATGTTGATTCAATTCTTCCAGAACCGCTCGCGCCTCTTCAGGGGTCTTGTTTTCACCGGTGTTCAACAGGATAAGTTGAGGTTTAGCCGAAAGAAAAGCGAATCCACGGAGTTTATCGTGGCTCTCAATCTCTTTCATTAGTCTTAACGGCTTGGCTTCGTTGAGCAAATCCCTCGCCTGTGAGAGAAGTTCCAATTCTTCTGCGAGATCTTTCCTGCCCTTGCCAAGATCCTTGTTCACTCGCTCCAGTCTCTTCTCAACTATAGACAAGTCCGATAAAATCATTTCCTCTTCTATGGACCGGTAATCTTTGAGAGGCGTAGGTTTTCCAACCGACATCGAATCGAAAAAACGAATACACATTACGAGTGCGTCGAGAGGACGAATAACCGTGAGAAACTTGTCCCCCAGCGAACTTCCCTTCTTACCCTCACCGGTTATTCCGGCAATATCAAGATATTCGACATGAACTGGCGTGATTTTTTTTGGCTTATGATATTGAGTCAGGAAGTCCAGACGAGGGTCTGATACTTTGACGACGCCCAGAGCAGGCTCCAGGCGATTTCTTTGGTCCCCGAGAGTCAAGCCACCGGTAAGAGCCCTGAACAGGACGGTCTTCCCAGCCCCCGGCAAACCTATTATTCCAAGTTTCAATTAACTGCCACCCTCCCAACAATATTGTTCAAGCAAACTATTTTGGCGCCTGAGTGAAACGAATGTAAAGCCGAACGTTGCGGCTGTCAACTTTGGAGGGAGCCGGAGAATCCGATTCCAGAGATCTGGCTCCGACTTCAACCGCTCCATGGTTCACTAGGGCTGAGGTAAGGTCACCATACCTGTTTGAAGGAATGATCACTCCTACCAATGTTTCCCCAAGGGGGCCCTTGAATTGTTCGTCGATTAGCTTGCCTTGAATGTTTGGGAGGATATCTTTGAGGGTTTTAAGGGCGAGGTCGATTTGAGGACTTTCTACTGTAAGGTTATCAGCTCCTATCTCATCAGCGGTTGTTGGAAAACGCCACGCCACTGAGGAGGAACCGAAGCGTCCAGCGCCGTCATAAGGCACAAACGCGCGCGAAAATGGCGCGACTTGCGGAGCGAACGGAGCGGAAGCTACAACTTGCGGCTGTGCCGGCATTGAAACTACTTCCACAGGAGCTGGCTGGGCAGAGCTTTTAGCTGTAAATCCGGCTTTCCCGAACTGGCTCACTTCCGTGGGAGAGTAATTATAGACAAGAAAACACAGAACGGTAACAAACGCGAGTGACGCGGCTCCAACTGGAACAGGCGCTGTGGGAATTGAATTCAGCAGATTTTTGATTTGGGATAGTATCGATTGGAAGTGTGAGGGGTTTTGGTCGATTCTTTCGTTAACACGCCTTAAAAAGTCGTTTGGAGGCGCGATCTGTTCAAGGTTGGCCAGCGCTTGAACGGTGACTCCATACCACTTGAAATCTTCCCGACACGCGGGGCAGGATTCTAAATGATCCTTAACCATCTTTTCAGTTTGCGCGTCAGAATCTCCCTCATAAACAACTCCGAAATAATCGGCAATCCGCTGGCAATCCATCATGACAGGACCTTCTTCAGTTTTTCTTTAACTACCATCCGCGCTCTATGCAGACGGGATTTCGTCGTTCCTTCCGGCAAATTTAACATTCTGGCGATTTCTTCATAAGAAAAGCCTTCAATGTCTCGGAGAATAACGATTTCTCTATGATCCGGTTCAAGCTCATCAATTGCATCGAGGACCGCTTGACGGATTTGATTTCCCGACAACAGATCCTCTGGACTGGCGCTCTGATCTGGAAAAGCTCTCTGAGATTGATCACCTTCATCGTCTGTTTCAGATGATCCCTTATTAGTGAAAAAACCACGGCGTTTTAAATACTTAAACCTATTTTTGCCTCGATTCGTCGCAATCTGGAACAGCCAGGTCGAAAATTTTGAATCACCTCTAAAACTCTTAAGGTTCTGGTATGCCGCCGTGAAAATTTCCTGGGCCAAATCGTTGGCCTCCTCGCTATCACCGACAAAGCGATAAGCGACACTGTAAACCTTTTTCTGATACTTGGTGACTAATTGATTGAAAGCCTCCCTGTCGCCACGCGCGCACCGTTGAACCAATTCATCGTCGTCGTCATTACCCGGAGTCGAATTGCCGGTAAACGCCACACTTGTTATGGTCAGACAAATTAAATTTAGAATTGTTTCAAGATTTATAGTCACGGGAGGATTATTTATCTCCGATCAATATATCCCTGAAAATTATGGTAGTTTGGGTTCAAAGTCAAGAATTAAGGTCAGGAAACTCATTCTGACAGGCTCCGGCCTTGATTCGAGACAATTTTGCAATTTAGTTCTTCTTGTAAACTTGATATTCGCTCTTTATTGCTTGAATATACCTGTTTAATCGAGTAAAAAGAGTGGTTCTTGCATTGATTTCGGTCCATTGAGGCTTTGTCCATAATCGTTCATCTATAGAAATAGCATTTTGGAGGACGAAATGAAACTATCCAGACGAGTCACTGAAACTCAGCCCTACTTGTTTCATCTGATTGACGAAAAAAGAAAGGCTGCTCAAGAGCGCGGAGTGGACGTGATATCGCTTGCAATAGGGGATCCTGACATGCCGACGCCGAATTTCGTCCTGGATCTCATGAATGAAGAAATGCGGGCCCCCCGTAATCATCAGTACCCCAGTTATAAAGGTGAGCCCGATTTCTGTGAACTCGTAGCGAACTGGTTCGAAAAACGATTCGGAGTCAAACTGGACGCTCAAAACGAGATCATGGCCACAATAGGCGGGAAAGACGCTGTGTCTCATTTGCCGTTCGTATTTATCGACCCGGGTGATTCAGCGCTAGTCACCGATCCGGGGTATCCTGTTTATGAAGCCGCTATTGGTTTTGCCGGCGGTAGACCGGTTCGTGTGCCGCTTGTTGAGGAAAAAGGTTTCCTGCCGGACCTATCCGCTATTCCTGCTGACGTGGCGAGAGACGCGAAGTTCATTTTCGTGAACTATCCGAATAATCCGACAGCCGCTGTCGCTGACGATTCATTTTTTGAAGACCTGGTGTCTTTTGCCAAAAAATACGACCTTGTCATCCTATCGGACAACGCTTATTCTGAAGTGTACTTTGAACCGGAAGACAAGCCGATAAGCATCATGCAAATACACGGAGCCAAGAACCTATCAATAGAAATTCATTCCTTTTCCAAAACTTTTAACATGACAGGATGGAGAATAGGGTTCGTCGTCGGTTCAAAAGATTTGATCCAGGCTTTCCTAACGCTAAAATCAAATTTCGACTCCGGCGTTTTCATGGCGATTCAGAGGGCCGCGGCTAGAGCCCTGGGCCATCCGGACGCGCCATTATTCAATCGAGACAGGACTCAATTGTTTAAGAACCGGCGAAACATTATCGCCAAAGCTCTTGAGGAATTGGGATTCAAGTTCAATCTGCCCAGAGCGAGTTATTATTTTTGGGTTCGTATACCTGAGGTATATTCATCCTCAGTCGTGTTCTGCGCTGATTTACTTGAAAGGCAGGGGCTGGTCGTAACCCCCGGGGTCGGTTACGGACCCAGCGGTGAAGCTTTCTTCAGGATTTCAATGACATCATCCAATGATAAAATCGAAATGGGCATGGAACGTCTCAAGAATTTTGTAAAGGGATTATAATGAAAGCCACTCTTGTTTTGGCCGATGGCGAATTCTTTAGTGGAACCGCAATGGGCGCCTCGGGTGAAATAGTAGGAGAAGTAGTCTTCAATACGGCCATTACCGGCTACCAGGAAATTTTGACCGACCCATCATATCGCGGTCAGATAGTTACCATGACTTACCCCCATATCGGTAACACGGGAGTGAATTTCGAGGACAACGAGTCTGTGAATCCGTTCCTGGCCGGCTTCATTGTTAAGGAACACTGCGCTTCGCCCAGCAATTGGAGACAAAGAGAAGACCTGGATGATTTCCTGAAAAGATTCAACGTAATCGGTATCCAGGGAATAGATACCCGGAAACTCACCAGAAACCTCAGAGAGACTGGGGCTAAAAAAGGTATTATTTCGACCGAAGACCACGATGTTGGCAGTCTGCTCAAAAAGGTGACCGACTATCCTGACATTGAAGGGATTGATCTTGTAAAGGAAGTGACGTGCAGTAAACCATACGAATGGAGTGAAGGAACCTGGCGATGGAATGCGCGTCCATCCGCGTCGCAGAACAAATTCAAGGTAGCTGCTCTGGATTATGGGATCAAACAGAATATCTTGAGGTTGCTCGTGGATGCGGGCGCGAATGTAAGAGTTTTCCCGGCCTTCTCTACGGCGGAAGATATACTGAAATACGGGCCTGACGGGATCTTCCTGTCCAATGGCCCCGGTGACCCCCAAGGAGTTCCTTACGTGATTGAGACCGTAAGAAATCTTATCGGAAAAAAACCAATTTTTGGCATCTGCCTAGGTCACCAGATTTTAGGGCTGGCTCTGGGTGGGAGGACTTATAAGCTAGGGTTTGGGCATCACGGGGCAAATCATCCAGTGCGAAGACTCGACACTGGCCAGGTTGAAATAACTTCGCAAAACCACAACTTTGCAGTAGATCCTGATACTCTTGAGGGTGAGTGCAGGGTTACTCACGTTAACCTTAACGACAAAACCAATGAAGGCATGGCGCACAGGAAATATCCACTTTTCTCCATCCAGTATCATCCGGAGGCTTCACCTGGGCCTCATGATTCCAGATATCTGTTTGAACGATTCCGGAAGATGATTATGGAATCCTGATCGCTAGGCTTGCGTTGCTGGGAACGGAATGCCTTCGTCGTCGAATCGTTGTTTTATCTTTTCAGTCGTGTCAAACTGAACCTTCCAGTGGTCCGAAGACTTTACCCACAACCTCAGCATCACTTTGACGCTGTTCTCACCAAGTGACTGAAAGGCGATTATAGCTTTTCGTTCTTTAAGAATCCGTTCATCTTCATCGATAATATTCTGAAGTGTCTGACGGACTTTACGGACATCCGCGTCGTAACTCACACGAATTGGTATTAACAATCGTCTAATATCCCTCATGGAATAATTGACGATCTGGCTAGACGTGAGTCTGGAATTCGGCACGATAACAATCAAGTTGTCGGGTGTCCGAATCTGGGTATTTACTAGTTCAATCTTTTCAACCGTTCCCTCGGTTTTACCAAATTGTATATAATTGCCCACGCTGAAGGGTCGAAATAGAATCATTAACAAACCGGCGGAGACATTCGCAAGATGTCCCTTAATAGCGAAACCAATAGCAAGACCGGTAGCGCCGACCAGGGCTATCAGTGAGCTGTTCTCAACCCCAAGCCTGTGTAATACCTCAATGCCGATAAAACCGTACAGAATGACCCGAACAGCGTTGTTAACAAAATGAACAATGGTTGGATCCACATTTTTTGACACTAGTAACCGGTTCAAAGTATTTGCCAGCCACTTGACCAACCTGATTCCTACTAAAACTAATATTACGGCAATAACAACATTCCACGCGAAAATTCCCAACGCTTCCCAAACATGCTTATCAGCCAGTTTCCACATAGACATTGTCCTCATTTTTTTGGGTAAATTTACTTCATTCTTCAACCGTCAGAAGATAAAGAAACCCAAAAAAAATCAAATTGAGACTTAAGGGTGAATTTCAGAATATTTTACATGCCCAGCGGTAAATTTTTTCTGCGGCTTTAAAATGATGGGGTGTGTTCAGCACCACCACAAGATGTTCTCTGTTGTCATCTTTGAATAGCGCTACGATGCACTTGCCGGCCAAATTCGTGAAACCGGTCTTGGCGCCTGCTACGGGTAGGTCGGTCCTTAACAGTTTATCATTTGAAACAAGGTGGTATTCATGGGGTTTTGGATTCAGAGATTTCATCACGTAGGTCTTCGAGCTGGATATTTGGGCGATAAGAGGATACTTGAACGCGTGATTTGCCAATTGAGCCACGTCCTCGGCAGTAGCGACGTTTGGTCTTTTACCAATCAGTTCACGTCCGTCCTTTCTGCCGACTACGAACTTGTCATCCAAACCGCTGGGGGTATAAATTTTCACATGGCTCAGACCAAGTTCCCGCGCCTTTCTGTTCATAGCCTCGACAAACGCTGTTCTACCACCCTTGGTATAGGCTCGAGCGAGAGCCTCCGCACAATCATTCCCGGATTCTATGAGCATACCGTGCAGAAGGTCCCTTATTGTAAACAGGTCCCCGGGTCTAATTCCAATAACGTGTTTTTCAACTTCCCTGATGTCAGTAGGTGTTCCCACAATTGCGTCCAGATCCATGTTGTCGATGACTACCATCGCCGTCAGAAGCTTCGTAATGCTAGCGATTGGCAATGGAGCGGACTCGTTTTCGGCAAGCACTACCCTATTTGAGGATCTATCGAGGCATAACATGGCCTTGGCTTTCACCTTGGGCTGAACAGGGATCCCCTGCGAAACCGACTGGGTGGCAACGTTGGAATGAGCTTTTTTCATCGTCAAATATTTGTTGAGATGTGTGAATTTGTTACGAGCAGGAGCAAGCGCCGGGACTACAACCCCGGATATCTGAGGAGCGCCCTTGCCGTTTCTCACATGAGACGCAAGATTATCGATATAGTTTTCGTTGTTTTGAGGCTGAAAAGCGAACGCGTTCCATTGGGCGCAAACCAATAAGATGACAAAAATCTGGAGAATGAGTTTTAAAGCCAAAATGGCCGTCTCCGTTGGTTTGGAATTTCTTGACTTATCGGAAAAACGCCATGATTCGGATAAAATAAGACATTAATCTCTGAGAGTTGGTTCGGTTTATCATATAACCAATAATATTTAGGAAGGTCTCCCCTGTCAAGCTAAACCGACGCGTCCTTAATCTAAAAAGTAAATTTCAGGGAACCTCGACCCGTCAGAAAGCGCCGTTCGCTCTCAAGGAACATGGGCCTTGAAAGCATTCGGGTATGGGAGAAAAGTCCTTTTCTATCAAAGCGTATGCGCTATGATTATGAATTGATTCAAAGGTTTCGGCCTCGATTCTATACCATGGGAAATTGCTTTTCTCACGCAAGCGGGTAACTGCCGCCCGGACCACATCCTCCACAAACATAGGATTTTCATAGGCTTTTTCGGTCACATATTTTTCATCGGGCCTTTTTAGCATAGAATAGATCTCGGAACTCACCGAAGATTCCACTATTTCAATAATCTCTTCAATCCAGAAGAATTTCTTAAATCTTAACTGGACTCTGACAATGCCTCGCTGATTGTGAGCGCCGTAATCAGAAATTTCCTTTGAGCAAGGGCATACTGTGGTCACAGGAACTTCCAGGCCCACTATCAAGTCAAAACGGTCGGCAAGCGAACCACGCATGAAACAGGTATAAGACATGATACCAGGGGTAGATGTAACAGGCGCGTTTTTCTCGACGAAATATGGAAATTCCACATTCATGTGAGCGCTTTTCGCGTGGAGTTTATCCTTGATCTTTTCCAGGACTTCCTGGAACTTTTCCATGGATATTTCGCCTCTATATTCATTAAGAACCTCAATAAACCGACTCATGTGTGTTCCCTTGAACTCCTGAGGCAAGTTGACAAAAAGATCAAATAGGCCAACTGTGTGTTGCAAGCCTTTTCGGCGGTCCTTAACGGATATCGGATACCTGATTCCTCTGACGCCGACCTTGTCGATTGGCACGTTTCGTACGTCAGGCATGCTTTGGACATCCGGAATCGAGCAATTTTCCACTAAAATAACCTCTCGAGGGCCTAAATTGACTGATGAATAGAGTCCGGCTTCATTCTCTAATATATCTGGCAATCGACGTATCGGATTCCCATACACCGACGCTGTAGAGTAGAGCGGCATGCCCTTCCAGACGGCGCTCCACTTCGTAAAAAATGAAGGCCGCTATATTTTCAGCGGAAGGTTCTATTTCATCGAACGGCTTAATTTCATTGAGAAAGTTATGATCAAGCTGTTCAAGAATTTCATTGGTGATACTCTTGAGAATCCCAAAATCTATGACCATTCCGTCCGATTTCGTCGAAGAAGCCCGCGCTGTCACATGAATCCTGTAATTGTGTCCATGGAGGCGTTCGCATTTACCCTTGTATTGACGTAAACTGTGGGCCGCGGCGAAACTGGAAATTATCTCAACCTCATACATGTCCTCATCTCCGAGAGCTTAAAGATCGTTAATAAAGAGGATTAAATAATCACTTAAACATATCGAATGTCTAACCTAAAATGGATAAATTAATTGACAACCAATCTGTGTTAAGTTTATATCGGTTCCACCCATCCGGAGAGACCGAAAAAATGCCACGGTCCTTTTCTGGAAACCGCTATGAGGAGGCGCCTGAATGAGGGCTACCCGTGGACACATAATCAACATAGCATATTCTACATTATGTTGTTTACTTCTGGCCAATATTTCGCACGCTGAAATCAGGACCGATCGTTTTACCGCCCAAGGTAATAGACGACCTGACAACGTAAGAAATGAAGAATCGAAGGACTACTCTCACAAAGGGAAAATAGGCCTCATCCCTGTTCCCTACCACCCCGAACCAGCAGCCAGCAGAGTAGAAGCCCCGCAGAATTCATCTCAGCAACCAGTTCTAAGAGGCGCCGGATATCCAGATATTCGTGAGCTTATCAGAAAAGTCAACAGATCTGTGGTGTCAATCCGCATGCTTGATTCGGGCGGGTCATGGTCTTTGAGCAACCTGGGTTTTTCCGGGGATTCAAACAGCAAAGCTACTGGTTATGGATCCGGTTTCATCATTTCCGGAAATGGTCATATTCTTACAAATGAGCATGTCTTGCGACACGGGACTCAAATAGAAGTAGAACTCCTCGACGGAACCAAGCGTCAAGCGAAGGTTCTGTTTAAAGACAGCAAGAATGATGTCGCGCTTATCAAAATTGACGCGAACAACCTTGAGCCCGTAAAGATGGGTAATTCAGACGGCGTAGAGTTGGGGGAATGGGTTGTAGGAATTGGCAATCCATACGGCATTGGCCAATCAATCATGATTGGCATCGTGAGCGCGCAGAAAAGGACAATTCCTGGTTCGGGATACCCGCCTTTGATTCAGATTGACGCGGCAATGAATCTTGGCAATTCTGGCGGGCCACTGTTCAACCTCAACGGGGAAGTTATAGGCATTAACACCATACTGCTTTGGAAGAGCCAAGGCATCGGGTTCGCTACTCCTATCAACATGGCTCGTGACTTCCTGGAAAGAAAGAATTATCCTCCTTTGAAAGCCGCCGCAGCTCCACCCACAGGGCCAATGGGTCCAGAATCGGATCACCCGAGATCGCTACCGGAAAAATTCAATCCTTTTGATCCACTGTGGAAGCAAGGGCAGTGAAAACTTATTCATAGGTGAGCGCATGCCTGAAAAAAAAGAATCAAAAAAAACAAAAGAATTAAAAGAAAAATTGCTCATGGGGAGCGTGAGGGTGTGGGATAAGCTCTCGAGCCTTGAAAAACAAGAGGTATCGCATTACGCCTCCAGTTACATGGATTTTCTCAACTCGGCCAGAACGGAACGTAGAGCGGTCGCAACACTTACTCAACTGGCTAAAGAAAACGGATTCATTGACATCTCGAGCATGGAGAAGGCCTCAAGTCACCTCTATCAGGTTTCACGCGGAAAGTTGTTGTTCCTGTCCGTCATCGGGCAGAAGCCCATGACAGAAGGCATTCGGCTCGTCACGTCACACGTCGACAGCCCACGACTGGATATCAAGCCCAATCCCCTGTATGAAGAATCCGGCTTGGCCATGTTGAAGACTCACTATTACGGCGGAGTCAAAAAATACCAATGGGTGGCGAGATCTCTGGCCATAATTGGAACCATGTTCACACGGGACGGCAAGGTGGTGGACATTGAATTAGGTCTCAAACCGGGTGAACCAGTGCTGACGATTCCGGATTTGTTGCCCCATTTGTCAAGAAAACAAATGGAACAAAAAGCCAGCGAATTTATACCTGCCGAAAATCTCAATGTGATCATCGGATCATTGCCCTATGACGATGAGGAAGCTTCGGACAGAGTCAAACTTGCCATATTGGACCTTTTGTTCAACAAGTACGGAATTACCGAAGAAGACTTCATAGGAGCTGAACTGGAAATGGTCCCCGCTGAACCGGCGAGGGACGCGGGGTTTGACTGGAGCCTAATAGCGGGATATGGGCAAGATGATCGAGTTTGCGCATATGCGAGCGCAACGGCTATCATGAAACTGTCAAAGCCCCTACATACTTGTGTGGCTGTATTCTACGACAAGGAAGAAATAGGAAGCGAAGGCAACACAAGCGCCAAATCTGTTGCATTAGACCAGTTTCTTATGGAACTCATGCAAAAAACAGGCATCAATCCATCAGTTAAAAATCTGCGACGAGTTTTCTCCTCAGGCAAGGCGCTTTCGGGTGATGTTACAGCCGCTGTTGATCCGACTTATGGTGACGCTTACGAAAAACGGAACAACTCCAAGATTGGGCAGGGTATAGGCATAACAAAATATACCGGATCGGGCGGCAAATATATGGGATCTGACGCCAACGCGGAATACGCTTCATGGGTCCGTCGTCTCTTTAATGATAACAAGATAATTTGGCAGCCGGCCGGACTGGGGAAAGTGGATGAGGGAGGAGGAGGGACGGTAGCGAAGTACGTCGCTAACGCCGGAATGGACATTATTGATTGCGGCCCCCCCATCCTTGGAATGCATTCCCCGCTTGAACTCTGCGCCAAAGATGACATCTGGATGGCGCATAAGGCGTTCACAGTGTTTTTTACGAGTTGAGCGGGTCGAACATAATTCCCGGTGGTTCCTACCCGTATCGAAAAACATTGATGGCGGCCGTACACAGGCCGCCATTTTTTATTGTCGAGGTTTTTTGATCCATCGATTGACATGGTCCTGCATCAAGTTACAATCTGAACATAATCTTAAGCAGTTGGCGGCGCAGGGATATGTGGCTAAGGCTGGGCAAATGATAGACGCTACGTTTGTTGAAGCGCCGCGTAGCGCAACAATCGAGAAGAAAACGCCACCATCAAATCGGGGGAAATACCTCAAGAGTGGTACAAGAACCTCAACAAGCTTCGTCAAAAAGATACTGACGCACGTTGGACAAAGAAGAATCAAGAGAAACATTACGGCTACAAAAACCATATCAATGCCGACCAAACCGACAAGTTGGTTCAGAACTTCGCTGTGAGCAATGCGGCTGTCCACGACAGCCAGGTATTTGAAGAACTCCTTGACCAGACAATTGACCCTGAAGGTAAAAAGCGCCCGATATACGCAGACAGCGCATATCGTTCCAAAGACCAGGAAGAGAGTCTGGCCGGCAATGGTTTTGAAAGTCAGATCCATGAAAAAGGGGCTTGGAACCATCCTCTTACAGATGAACAAAAGGCGTCAAATCGTATCAAGTGAAAGATGGGAAGTATCCCCAACAAAAATATCTCGTCCGTATCCGTTTGACCGTAATTCAACCTGTTTCTGGAACAATCTAATTGCCGGGAGGAAACATGACTTTTATGGCGGGAGTTTTGCCCAATAGAGAGACTCGACCACTCACTGAGCAGATCAACAACGTAAGAGCGAATCTTCAACTCTTATTCATGAGCAACCTGACCGGGCATGGTCACTCAGGTATGTCAATGTCTGATGGTTTCGTGGATACTTTTCAGGATGACATAGGCGTAGATTTATATTTGTCCATTGCTCGTTATTCGGAGTCGGGAAGATATTTTTCTGAAGTTCCCGGAACAACCGGCTTGACCAAACTGATGGAATTTAATGGGGCAGCAAATCTTGAAATATCAGACACTAATGACTTTTCGGTTACTGATGACGGGATCAGCTTGAGGAGAACTTTGGTCTCCAGTGGAGCCACAAATGGACGAACTGATTATGTGACACTGCCCATGGTTTCCAACTCATCTCCTGTTCCGTTTGTTGTCAGCGCTTCTAGTGAATACGCTTTACCCAGTTGTCCAGCATGGCACGCGTTCGACCAAAATGAATCCCATACCATGGATCCGGACCAGTGCTGGATTGCTACGTCAGCCGCAACTGAAGAGTCTCCTCAATGGATCAAGATAGATCTCGGGGAAGATACGGAGCCGGTGATCAACAAGTACCGCATTCTTTCCCGCAACACGTCCGACCCGTCTTATGTCGCGTCTCCCAGGAATTTTAAATTATTGGGATCCAACAATGATCAGACATGGTACGAGCTTGATCCAAGGCTGGATTTGCCAGAACTGGGGTCCAACACATGGAGTGATTACCTCACTTTCGAAAACTCTACGGCTTACCGTTTCTACCAGTTGAAGATTACTGATTCATGGGGCGAAGGTCTTACCAGCGTCAGCCAGCTAAAATTAGTCGAAGCGCAATACACGGTCCCAAATTCAGTTCAGGTGGCATGTTTCGCAAGTGTTCCCACATCAAACTGGAAGGCCGTCACAAATATTTTGCCGATTGGTGCAACTCCAGGGTCATCAAATAGTTTCTATGCTCTTTGTGTCAATCACGGTTCCGCCTCTGAGGCATGGAAGATATGGAATGGAAGTGTCTGGAAGGACATCGTAAAAGTTGAATCCACATCTTGGATGTATCGGGACAATGACGAAATATGGAACAACTCTGTCTCGAATAACAGAATTGAGGCCCTGAGAATGGCCCTCGCGTTTCCTGACAACCAAATGGACGAACAACTACTTATAGCAGCAAGCAGCCATTTTCCCGATGTGTTTGTCCCTGGAACATTGTCAGTGGCAGTCGGTTTGAAAGCCGGTCTGGACCTTGAAATTCCTCTGCTCGGAACCTTATCCTTTACATATGACGAACTCGGTCAAGGAATGGATCTGATCAGCCGGGCTTTCGACCTTTCCGGGACAATTACCGGGGTTCATGGCTCGATACTTGTTAAAAACTTCAATGCGGATCTAGAATTTTACTTTGGTATCGGCGATGCCCCCTCGGAGTGGATAAAATTTTCTGAACCGGTGAAAAGCGCGTCTATCGAGGAGAAACTAGAATTGCTCACGGCCTCGATGTCGGATCTTAACAACCTGGGGGGAGCTATCAGAGTTCGGGTCGCTTCCTCCGCTGGGTCCCGAACCGAGGTCCATGGATGGGCTATGAATTGGGATAGTTTGGAATAAAACTGAGAAGTGGAGCGGGGATGAACCGACTCAGAATAAAAGTCTTGAAAGAGGAGATAATATTATGTCTGTAATCCTGGATTTTCTGAAGGCTTTAGCTGGTGTTTCTAGCACCAAACAGTTGAATCCGGAATTTTGGCGTCTGGAAGAAAACAAGGCCACGATAAAGGTTGACCAAATCCCTGAACTGCAACAGCCTGGAGGCGCTGTATTCCTTTCAGGCAATGGCCTTGAAACCCCTGTTCTGGTCGTTCGTGACGATGACGGTAATTATCACAGTTTTTCGAATCGATGCTCCCATTTCGGGCGCAAGCTGGACCCTGTTCCAGGAAAAAGTGTTCTCAGATGCTGTAGCGTCAACCATTCTACTTTCGACTACAGCGGGGCCAACCTGACAGGCCCCACAACTAAACCCGTTAAGGTTTATCGCACTGAATTGAAAGACGGAAACCTGATAATCTTCGTATAAGTTGTGGAGATGAACTCTCGAAGATAAGATCTTGAGGCATACAAAAGGGCTAAACTTGGGCATCGTCCGGTAAGGCGCCCCAAGCCCCTCAAATGGGAAGGACTTGAGGCCCTTTGCTCCTAGCGAATAATCAGTAGGCTTCGTCAGAGGCCAAGTCTTCTTTCGTCACCTTGTCTCTGAAGACGTAGTAACTCCAGACCTGATACGCTATTACTATCGGCACAAAGGTTAGAGCCACTCCCAGCATGATCTTGAGGGTAAGCGGGCTGGAAGAGGAGTTAAAAATTGTGAGACTATATGCGGGATCAAGGCTCGAAGGGAAAAGGTTTGGATACAACCCAACCACTCCGAACAGGGTCGCTCCAACAATTGTCAGACTTGATGAGAACCATGCTTTCCAGTAAGCCTTTTTTCCAATAAACAGCCTTGTCCCTAACAGAGCCAGGACAGTTACCAGCGGAATGACCATAAGCGCTGGAGAGTTGAGATAATTTACGTACAGGCTTGTCGCAAACCAGGTGGCCACAAGGAACGCCACAGCGACAACCAATAAGATAATCCATAGTCCCGCCGCCACTTTGGCCGCTTTTTTCTCAAGGGTTCCCTCGGATTTGATTGCCAGCCATAACGCTCCGTGAACGAGAAAAAGGAGCGTAAACAGGATTCCACCTAAAAGTCCGTAGGGATTTAGCAAGGTGAACAGATTCCCGTGGAACACTCCTTCGCCGTCCACAGGTATTCCCTTAAAAATGTTCGCGAACGCTACACCCAACAAAAGGGACGGCACAAAACTGCCTACAAAAAGACACACATCCCACAGTTTTTTCCACCCTTCATCGTCCACCTTGCTCCTGAATTCCAGGGCTACCGCCCTGAGTATCAAGGCGAACAGTAACAACAATAGAGGAGTATAAAGAGCGCTGAACATAACCGCATAGGTAGTCGGAAAAGCCGCAAAAGTGACTCCGCCCGCTGTAATCAACCAAACTTCATTCGCGTCCCAAAAGGGACCCATCGAATTGTAAATCACTCTTTTTTCATTTTCGTTAGAAGCGATGAACGGGGCAAGAGTTCCCAACCCAAGGTCAAAGCCGTCAAGCATAAAGTAAACAGCCCAAAGAATACCCCACAGTAAAAACCAGATTGTCTCCAACATAGCGTCCTCCCCCTTTCCTAGCGGCCCACCGCAGTTATAGGATCAGGCCCTTTTCGGGCGTTCTTGAAAATCAGATAATAACAGGCGATCCCCAACAAAGAATAGACAACCACAAAAGCTATTAGAGACACTCCGACCTGGGATGCGCTAACGGGTGAAGCAGCGTTCGCTGTTTTCATCATTCCATAAACTATCCATGGCTGGCGACCGACCTCGGTGACCGTCCATCCCAGGGCTATTGCGATGTAGGGAAGAGGAATGCAATAAATCAGTAATCTCAAGAATCCAGGACTCTTTTCAGGATTTTTGCGCTTTAGCCAAGCTATGACGCTAAGCAACGCGAACAGCATACCTAGCCCGACCATGATCCTGAAAGACCAGAATGTGATTGCAACGGGTGGTCGTTCTTCTTTTGGCCACTCTTTCAAACCTTTGTAAACGCCTTCCGAGTCACCTGTGGCAACCCAACTCAAAAGCTTGGGAATGCCCAATATTTCAATACTGTTTCTTTCGTTCGCTTCATCAGGGACTGAAAACAGATACATCGGAGCCCCTTTGGTCGTTTCCCACACAGCCTCAGAAGCGGCCGCCTTGGTCGGCTGAGACTTCACCATCTCCTTGCCATGAAAATCTCCAATGAGGATTATGGCCAGGGCAAAGATGACACTGAAAGTAGCGGCTATCCTGAAAGATCTCTTGAAAAAGGAAAGCTCTTTTCCTCTTATAAGATGATAAGCGCTCACTCCCATGACAAAGAAACCCGCAAGTATGTAAGCGGCGCTCAAAACATGAAGATACATCAAAATTGCGTAAGGTTGTGAGATAATTGCCCAGAAATCGTCTAGCTCCGCTCGGCCGTTTCTAATCACATACCCAACAGGATGCTGCATCCATGAATTTGCTACAAGAATCCAGTAGGCGGATATATTTGAGGCCGCGGCGACTAGCCAGATGCATACAACATGGGCCTTTGGAGAAAGTTTTTTCCATCCGAATACCCACGCCCCGATAAAAGTAGATTCAAGGAAAAACGCAGCGGTGGCTTCTATGGCGAGAAGGGAGCCGAATATATCTCCAACATATTTCGAATACCGTGACCAATTTGTCCCGAACTGAAATTCAAGGGTAATTCCAGTGACCACTCCTATGGCGAAGTTGATGACGAATAACTTGCCCCAGAATTTCGTCATCCTCTTGTATTCTTCTATGCCGGTCCTCAGATATTGAGTCTCCATTATCGCCACCAAAATGGAGAGTCCCAGGGTAAGCGGCACAAAGAGAAAATGGAAATAGGTCGCAACTGCAAATTGCAGACGTGAGAGCATCAAAGCGTCCATTAGATGAAAAACCTCCTTTCTGAATTACAGGTCTATTGCAGTGAAAACCGGCTATTGGTCAGCCTCGGCTATAACAATCAGGACAAATTCCAGTAAACTCTACGACGTGTGACACCGACCGATAGTTTGAACGCCTCCTGGCTATCTCTTCAATTTCATTTATCGGCTCCATGTGGACGTCATCGACCCTCCCGCAACGACTGCAACGAATATGGTAATGGCTTTCAACGGTCCCATCGAAGCGCTTCTGAGTTCCAGCTACATCCATTTTCAGGATGATTCCTTCAGCCGACAACGTTTCAAGATTGCGGTACACGGTTGAAAGGCTGATTTTGGGAAGTCGCTTCCTGACCATTTGGTGAAGATGGTCCGCCGTGGGGTGAGAAGTGACTTTTTTCAACTCCTCCACAATAATTCGGCGTTGTTTAGTCATTCTACGATGTGCGTTTGCTTGCATTCAGACTCCGATAATTGCTAATGCCAATCATTTGCAATAGAGTAACCGTAGAATTTTGCCCCTGTCAACTCTTTTCTCAATACAGCGCTTCAAAACTCACTAATGTAATTGAAGAGCACCGTCGGTACGATGATGGGATGGAATATTATTTGCCACCGGCGCCTATGTCTCAACATTGGGACGAGCGCTCGGAAAGAGCAAGGGGATTGGCCATTCACCTGGGATTCACGGATGAAAGATCTCCATGAGATTTAGGGGACTCTAAACCGTGTTCGAAAGATTTCCATGGGTGGCGTAACTGAACGTCTGTGAAATTGAAGGCTCAAACTAGTGACATAAAGCACGCATGCTGTCAGACTTGGTATCCCCCCGAGCGTTATGATGGTTCAAGCTTGGACCCAACTCCATGCGTCATCAAGTTGGTCAGCAGAGTAAGTCTTTATTTCACCTGCTACTAAATGAGAGGCTATCTTCGTACACCATTCGGCCCACTTGGGACCTCCTACTACAGCCACCTTCTCAAAATCACTCTTGTGTTTGATCCCGAATTTGGCGTCGTCCCACATTGCGCCGAGTTCCCACCCATGGAAGCCCTCGTCCATATAGTAGAGACACCTGATTTTCCCGTGTTCTTTTATCAGCCTCTCCAGGGCTGGGACAAAGATCTTTTCGTAATCTTCATCGGTCGCTTTACCCGTTAAACGCACTCCTAGGGTTTTCCCCTGGGATTTAGACAGAATTTCGATCATAAGTAGCCTCCTTTTAGCATTCGCTCAATTCTATGCCTCGTGATTACCCTGAGTGATGGGCTTGACATGCCAAATATGTCGGCAGTATTCCTCAATCGCCCTATCAGAGGAAAACTTTCCGGCTCGAGCTGTGTTCAGGATCGACATTCTAGTCCACCGGTTCTGGTCCAGAAAAACGCGGGCTACATGATCCTGGCAATCTATGTATGACTGATAGTCCGCCAAAACCATGTACTCGTCGTGGTACAATAGGGAATCGATCAACGGTCTGAACATCGCCCTGTCACCATCAGAAAAGAAACCGGAACCAATCATGTTAATGACTGTGCGCAGTTCTTCATTATTGTCATAATAATGCCTAGGATTATAGCCGTTAGTCTTTATAACGCCTATCTGATCGGCAGTCAGACCAAATAGGAAGAAATTCTCTTCTCCAATCTCTTGCCGAATTTCTACATTGGCCCCATCGAGTGTCCCAATTGTCAAAGCCCCATTCATAGCGAATTTCATGTTTCCTGTCCCGGAAGCCTCTTTTCCTGCAGTGGATATCTGTTCGGACAGATCCGCAGCCGGATAAATTATCTGCCCATTCTTGACATTGAAGTTCGGCGCAAAAATCACTTTAAGACGATCGCCCACGTCCGGATCATTGTTAACGACGTATGCCACTGAGTTTATTAACTTGATGATGAGCTTTGCCATGAAATAAGATGGGGCCGCTTTCCCGCCGAAAATGAATGTTCGGTGTGTGAGGTCAATATTGGGATCGCGCTTTATTCTATTGTATAGTGTGACAATATGCAGAACATTCAGATGCTGGCGTTTGTACTCATGAATACGTTTCACCTGCACATCGAACATGGTTTCCGGGTCTAGCCTGATTCCTTCTTGCTCTTCTATCAGCAGGGCCAACCTCTGTTTGTTATAGCGTTTGACTTCTCTCCATTCGGTCTGGAAATTGGAATCTTCAGCCAACGAGGCAAGCCTCGGTAGATTGTCTGCGGTTTCCCGAATCCATCCTTCCCCGAAACGGCTGGAAATCAGTGCAGCAAGTTTTGGATTGCTCAGAATTATCCATCGTCTGGGAGTGACCCCATTTGTGATATTATAAAATTTGTCCGGCCATAATTCGAAAAAGTCACGAAGAGTATCCTGTTTCAGCAATTCAGTATGCAATTCAGCGACACCGTTTATTGCGTGGCCGCCCAGACAGGCAAGATTGGCCATGCGGACTGTACCTTTCTCCACTTTCGTCAATCAGGGACATTCGAGCCAATCTGAAATCGTCCATCGAATACTTTAGTTTCAATTCACTCAAGAAACGCATGTTGATCTCGTAAATTATTTCCAGGTGTCGTGGAAGCAAATCGCTGAAAAGGGAAATGGGCCACTTCTCTAGAGCTTCCGGCAATAGTGTATGGTTTGTGTATGCGAAGGAGTTCCGGGTTATTTCCCATGCTTTGTCCCAGTCCATCAGATGCTCATCGACCAAAATTCTCATCAATTCGGGGATTGCCAGCGATGGGTGAGTATCGTTCAGTTGAATTGCGAAATTCCTGTCAAACTCTTCCAGAGGGATGTCCAGTTCCAGACACAGTTGAACTAGATTCTTGAGCGTGCAGGCCACGAGAAAATATTGCTGAGATAAACGCAACTGTTTTCCCTGGACAGGTTCGTCGTTGGGGTACAAAATCTTGGTAATGGTTTCTGAGAGCACCTTTTCCTCTACGGCCCCGTAATAATTGCCGACATTGAACGCCTGAAAATCGAAAGATTCACATGCCTCGGCCGTCCAAAGTCTTAAAACGTTTACTGTTTCCGCCTTGTAGCCTGGGATAGGGGTGTCGTAGGCCACTCCCTTTACAACGATGTCAGGTTTCCATTCCACCCGATAACGACCTTTGTTGTCGAAATAAGACTCTGTGCGCCCTCCGAATTTCACATCAAACTCAGTCTCCGGGCGGCGGATCTCCCATGGATTTCCATAATGAAGCCATTTGTCCGTTTTTTCTATTTGCCAACCATTTTTTATTTGCTGTTCAAATATCCCGAATTCGTACCTGATACCAAAACCGAAAGCAGGAATATCAAGCGAGGCTAATGAGTCCAAATAGCACGCAGCCAGTCGACCCAAACCACCATTGCCCAGACCTGGTTCCTGTTCCCGTTTAATGATCTCATCGAGGTCCTGGCCAAGGATGACCATAGCCTGACGGGCCTCCTCAGTTACCCCAAGACTCAACATCGCGTTTTCCAACTGGGGTCCCATGAGAAATTCAGCGGAAAGGTAGCAGACTATTTTGAGGTCAGGACGGACTAATATTGAGCGGGCTGTGTTTATCCACGATTCCGCAAGCCGGTCCCTGACCGCATAAGACAGCGCAAGATACCAATCGTTTGTTGTTGCGAATTCGGGCAACCGGGCCTGTTGGTAATAGAGGTAGTCAAGAATCCCCCGGGCTAAGCCATCTTTTGTTACGCTGGACCGCGCGTCGTTGATCGCCGGTTCATCAAATTCTGTTCCTTGAACTTTTCTGACATTGTCCATTTGGCCTCCCCTAAGGTAAGACAATTTATAGATTACAGGGCCTATTCATTCTTGACGCTTGAGCGCAAAATAACTTTTCAGGTCACTGTGAACCAGCATCCAGAGATGAGCGCACAATATTGAGTAACCCCCTTGCGTCGTATGGTTTGCTGATAAAAGCCGTGGCCCCTAATTCCATGTATTCTTCTATAGGGCCGTTCGTAGGTTGTCCGCTCGAAATAACCACTCGAACTGACGGGTTAATTTTGATCAGTTCGCGCAAACACTGCTCTCCTCCCATAATAGGCATGATCAGATCCAACAGAACGAGACCAATTTCCTGCGTGTACTTTTCATAGAGCAATAGAGCTTCCTCTCCGTTCGCTGCTTCAATCACTTCGTAGCCAGCTTCACTCAAAATTTCGGAGGCCAAAAACCGGACCTGTTCTTCGTCATCAACTATTAGGACAGTTTCGGAACCTCCTGTGGCTGGAGCGTCCTGGATATCTTCCTCAGCTATTTGCTCTTCCGCGCGTAAAGCGGGGAAATGAATTTCGAAGGTCGTTCCTCTGGAAGGTTCGCTTTTACAGGTAATATACCCACCATGTTGCTGAACTATGCCGTAGACTACAGCTAGACCGAGGCCGGTTGACTTTGCCATCTCTTTAGTAGTGAAAAAAGGCTCAAAGATTCGTCCTACAGTTTCTGCATCCATACCGATTCCATTGTCGGAAACCCGCAAAAGGACTTGCCATCCGGTCTTGAAATCAGGATCGCCATTTGAGTATCCCGGTTCAATGTAGATACTTTCTGTTTCGACAACGAGTTTTCCTCCGTCCGGCATGGCGTCTCTGGCGTTGATCACCAAATTCATAAGGACTTGCTCAATTTGAGTAGCGTCCGCGTTAACGGCCTGGAGGTTATCTGCTAATGATAGTTGGATGTCTATCATCTTGGGAATGGTCCGCTCCCACATTTTGTTGGCCTTGCCAATCAACTGGTTGAGATCAAGAGGACGAAGGTTGATCTCGGTTTTCCGACCAAACATCAACAGCCGTTTAACGAGATCAGCCCCACTTCGTGCCGCCTGGTTGATTTTTTCGAGTCCGTCCAGAGCTTTCGGCGTTATATCAGGGAACGCCGGCAGGAGTTCCGAGTAGCCGAGAATTACCTGTAACAGATTGTTGAAGTCGTGAGCAATCCCTGCCGCGAGCGTACCTATCGCCTCCATCTTCTGGGCCTGAAAGAGCTGTTCCCGTAATTTTGTTTTTTCTTCTTCCGCCGCCCTTTGTTCAGTTACGTCCTGCATCAGGAACAGTCTGGAAATTTTGCCATCTTTATGCACGATTGGCGAACTCACAACAAAATACCAACGGTTGTCCTTCGGACTGTGACGCAGCCTTCGTAATGTTACAAGAGGTTGCTCATTCTTAAAAATACACCACGGACAGACATCATGCAGCCCGTGGACAACCTCGTGGCATTTTCTTCCCATCGGGTCGTATTCGGTGCGTTTTACCAGACGCTGGTTTGCGAACTGGATCTTGAAGTCCTGAGAACAAATGTAAATTATGCCGTCAAAGGCCTCCACGATGGATTGATATTTTGTTTGAGCCTCGTGTACAGCGGCCTCCAATTCTTTTCTTTCTGTGACATTTCGGGCTATGCCTTGTATTCCGACAACATTCCCATCCCGTCTCATCAGTCGACTTTTGACTTCGAGCCATACAGGAGTCCCATCTTTTTTTATCGCGAGGATTTCGTATGGCCCTGTTGCCTCAACCTCTTCTTCAATCTTTTCCAGAAAGTTTTTTTCAACAACAGGCAAGAATCGAGAATCTGCTAAGTCACGAAAATTGAGCTTCAGGAATTCCTCAGACCTATATCCCAATAGGCTATAAACCAGCTCATTAACGGATGTATAGTTTCCAGCCAGGTCATGAGTGTAGATCATGTCTGAGGCGTTTTCGAAAAGATCCCGGTAGCGTTCTTCACTCTCTCGAAGGGACTGCTCAATTTTTCTCTCTTTCGTGACATCGCGTCCACATCCTACCGTTCCGATCAGTTCTCCCTGTTCATTCCAAAAAGGCGACTTCTGCACATCGAGAAAAAGGAACTGGCCTTTTACATTTCCAAATTCGTCAAAACGTCCAGGTTTTCTGCTGTTGATAACTACAGCGTCTGAATCGACACAAACTTCTCCAAAGCTATACCAATCATGGGTTTCAGGGTTACTGTCCCTTTCCCGTTGGGCAAAAAACATGTCGTTTTTTCCTATCGGTTCATCCGTGTCTTTCGCATTTATCAGCTTCTCGCAGAAAGACCGGTTTACAAATAGGAACTTCCCTTCCAGGTCTTTGGCCCAGATTAAATCCGGAGCGTTGTCACACATCAACCGCACTAGCGAATAGAGTTTCTTGAACCGCTGTTCGCTTTCTCTGATCGCGTCGGCAGCTTTTTTGGCTTCGGAAGTGTCAGTCACAATGGCGATACCGCCTGCGACCGCACCATCCGGAGAAATTATTGGGCTGAAATCGGCTTTGGCCCAAGTGGCCTTGTTTGCTGTCAGCGATTTATATTCACCTTCGTAGTGTGCCATCTGGCCGTTCAATACGTCTTTAACGGCGCTTATAACTCGTTCATCCTTCAGGTCGGTAATCATGTTAAATCCGACTAAATTCTTGCGGGTAGAACCGATGAGATTTACAAATTCGGAGTTGCAATCAGTTATGGCTCCGTTAGAGTCGAAATGCATGATACCAACGGGCGAGTTATCGAAAATCATCTTTAGTTTTTCGCTCTGTTCTACAATGGTTCTACGCTGCAGAAAATCCATCCGAACGTAACGCTCCATCGTATAGCAGGCCCACATGCCGGTGATGTTGAACGCCAAAAAGAAAAATGTATTGTTGATCAAAATTGGTGTGGACGCGCCTCTTATAAAAACAGCCGTAATTTCATACAGCGCAAAGACAGTCCAGGCCAGAGCCGTTGCGGGAATGAAACGCAGCCGTAAAAACAAGTAATAGAACCAAATTGTAAGTAGCAATCCAGCGTAGTAAAGGTCACTTCCTGGCGGAGGAGCGAGCGCAATCATTACGATAATTCCAGCTCCCCCGATGAATGCCACGACGATGATCGAGGGCTCTATCAGCTTTTGAAAACGCTTGAAATAAGAAAGAATAACAATAAGAATCGCCAGGGGACAAAAGAGGACGTATCTAATAATCCATGCCTGATATCTTACTTCGGGAATAATCGCTTCATCCAGAATGCCAAATACACCGTACAGGATAGCCGCCAGTATCACGCTCAACCGGACCCGCCCAAGTGATTTTTCAAAATACTCGGTGCGAAACGCTTTCTCCAGTTCGACATTTTCGAATTTTAGCGTCGCCCAATTACTGATCCTATCGAGAGGGGAGTTCATTAATTTTCTCGTCTAAAAGTTTGGAGTGTTTTCATGGTCATTATACTTACAAATATACCGTCTAACACACATAAATATAATGACTGCGCTTCCCCCACGTATTAAAGATCAAATAATTGCTGATATTCCCAGACCTCAATACAAAAACGACAGAACTAAGCATTGTCATCAGTCTGCAATTCCTGATCAAATTGTTGGATTCCTCTCAACAAGACCAGGAATTGTAATCAATTTGTCTCAAAAAGTTTTTTGTATTGCCCGTCACCTTCCTTTTCCAGGTCATCCCTGGGGATAAAACGAAGCGCGGCGGAATTCATACAGTAACGCAAGCCTGTCGGAGCGGGGCCGTCATTAAACACGTGTCCCAAGTGCGAGTCAGCGTGCCTGCTTCTTACCTCAGTGCGTGTCGTAAAAAAGCTTCTGTCTTCTTTTTCAACAATGTTTTGAGGTTCCAGGGGTTTAGTAAAACTCGGCCATCCAGTTCCGGAATCGAATTTGTCCAAAGAACTGAAAAGAGGCTCTCCTGAAACTATGTCCACATAAATGCCTGGTTTCTTGTTGTCCCAATATTCATTCTGGAACGCGGGCTCAGTGCCATTTTCCTGGGTCACCCTAAATTGGATTGGGGTCAACTTCTTTCTGAGATCTTCCTCGCTCAATTTCTGCGATTTATTTTCACTGTCTTTAAGGTCTTTCTGGTTTCCGTCATGGCCCCATATTTTTTCAAGATACTGGTCACGCCCGGCGCTGTACCGATAGAATTTATATCTAATCGGGTTCTTTTTGTAATAATCCTGATGATAGTCTTCCGCCTTGTAGAATTTGGACGCCTTCAAGATCTCAGTAACGATGGGCCTGTCGAATCTTCCCGATTTTTGGAGTTCCTGTTTAGATTTTTCCGCTAACTGTTTTTGTTCTTCACTATTGTAAAATATGGCCGACCGGTATTGAGGGCCCCTATCAACGAATTGCCCACCAGCGTCCGTAGGATCTATCTGCCTCCAGAACACATTCAACAGTTGGGAATAACTTATTTTTGACGGGTCGTAGGTTACTTCAATGGCTTCTATGTCTCCTTTTTCAGCGTAATCTTCATATGTGGGGTCGGTTCCTGTTCCGCCAGTGTATCCTGATACTACGCTTACTACACCGTCCAGCTTTTCAAACGGAGGCTGCATACACCAGAAACATCCACCTGCAAATATCGCTTTTTCCAGTTCAGTGTGGGCGCTTGCGATAGCGCCAAAAAACATGAGGCCGATTAACCCTCCGACAAGAACTTCGATAAATAATGTGGTCATAATTTGATTCTCCTGTGCCCAATCATTAAGGTCCCGAATCTTATCGACATCACGGGCCAAAAGCTCGTGTTCGATTCCGGATATTCTTTTACATTTCACTATTTTAATTTGATGCGTTGGGAGTCTGAGAGATTCCTGTTTGAGAGAATAGGCGACTATGATGTATTTCGAAAACTTGAGTATTGTAGACGAGGCAAACGGGCTGGTGTCTAATTATGAAAGAAGTGAGCGCCGATCAGTCTTTGACGGCGCTCAATTTGGACAGGCCCGGGTGGAATCCTGGAAAAGCCTGACTATGTTTCAGGGCTCTCCAAAAAAATCTTCGAGGTGATTTCAGATCGATATTAATCACAAATCAATCGGCGACTGAAAATGGCTCAATCAGACGAACCTCCGTAATCTTTTCAAGATCCGGCAAATTCTCAACAGAAATACTACCTATAACCATTTTCCCGGTCGAAGCCTGAAAAGTTATTTTCAGTCCCTTTTCTTCAAGCATTTTTATGATTTCCTCACTCGATCGACTCAACCAAACTTGGACTGTAAGCCTGCCATCTTTAACCATTACTTTGCCACTTGAGTAATCCAGAGGTTTGTCTTTCATACTCACAAGCGCTACCAGTTCTTCAGAGAGCTTGGAAGAGTTTGGCGCCTTGATTTTTGGATTCAATGGGCATTGAGGAAACCTGCTTGTTCTGATCTACTTTTCGGGCAGGTGAACCTGCCGTCCCAAAACCTAGTCTGGACCCTCCATAACTGGGGCGACTGGTGGCCATAGGAGTCGGGAGGCATTGGGGTGTGATTCGTAAAGTTTGCGAGTTGAACCCGGTCCGAAGACTCCTTCCCGGCTGACTCCCTCCGGCAATTCCACAGGGACGGTAATCGTAACGGGTTTACCATTCATAGTCACAACCGCCTCTTCTACCGCCACGAAACTTGTGAACTGGGTCATAATCCTATGGGTTAAAGCCACTTTAACGATTTCTTCCTTCACCGTTTTATCGGGGTTGCCCCGCTGGATGCCCATGAGATCCTGGTCCATAAGTTCATCAACCCTGGAGCGAGCCCACAAAGCGGAGATAGAGCCGTTTTCCGCTTCATTCTCAGGTAACGTTAGGCTGATATCCTGTTCGTAGGCCTTCCCAGCCTGGAATCCTTTTATTTTGACTGTCTCTTTACCGGATTTGGCATATCGGGCCTTAAATATTAGCGGTCTGTTGGACCACAAATCAGAAACATTGGAAGGATAGACATCCTGAAGAAACGAGCCTTCGCAACTCATAGTTATGTCGGTAAGAACAGGGGTGGAGATTCGTTCGTAGAATCTTTTGGCTACCGCCTCCTCCGGACTGTTGAGAAGAATGTAGTCGGCGTCGCCACCGCCCACCCTCGCAACATTATCGAGCAGGAACCTGTTAACGGAATTCCCTGTGCCAAAAGAGAACCATCGGCTTTTGTCGCGAAGTTTCTTCACCATGGATATGACTTCGAAATCATTTCCTACAAGACCATCTGTCATAAAAGTCACTACACGAAGCCGATTTTCAGCGGGCTTCGTGTTTAGCGCCTCCCAGATTGCGGATATCATGCGTGTGCCGCCAGAGCCTTTGAGTGATTTTACATACTGGAACGCTTTTGCGCGTGTTTCCGGTGTATTTTCTTTAGGCGACGAGAAAAGCATGCGAGTCGTATCGTTAAAATCAATGACATTGAAAGTATCGTTAGGATTCATCCTATCAATAATGTATTTGACTGTCTCCTTGGCTTTTTCAAGTGGAAGACCTTGCTGGGAACCGGAAACATCTATGATGAAAATCAGTTCTCTGGGCGCGGTCTGTTCGCTGCTCACACGTTTTGGAGGAATAACAACCATCATCACATAGCCGTTTTCTCCTTCTTTGTGGGCGAGTACTCCCGATTTTATCTGATCTGAGGCTACCAAGTAACTGAGGACAAAGTCGCGATTGGGGATTTCTTTTTTATTCCTGAGAGAAACCAGGGCCTTATTCTCTTCTTTATGTTCTATGTTTACCTCATGAAGCTGGGATTCGATCTTTTCTATTCGGACGCCTGCGTCAATTGAAACCACCACGTCTATATCATGCCCTGCCCTCTTACCTTCTTCAGCGACTGGCGGAGTTATCCGACTTGCGTCTGGAACTTGTGAGGTGTCCCTGGCCCAACCTGTTCCCTGCTTGGCGTCAGGCTGACCGGGAATAAATCTTGGGCCTACTACCATGGGAAAATTAAATTTGAAAGCGCCGTCTTCGTAATTGAGTGTTTCTACATATCTGATGGTGATCTCGACCTTCTGTCCGGGCATGATGTTGGCGACAGACTGGGTGAAAATGTTTGGGCGTTCCTGATCCAGCAGAGACGCCATTTGTCCTTTGTCCCTAGCCGCTTCATAAATTTGTCTAGCTTCTTCCCGACGTTTTATTTCGCCGCGAATCACTTTATCGCCGACCTTCATAAGCATTTGATCTACGGCCCCGTCGGCTGACAGGGGAAATGTATAGATGGCTTCAATCTTGTCACTGCGTGGGTTGTGAAAGACCTGCTTGACTTCAACGCTCGCCACAAAACCTGATACATCGGCCTTCACCGAAGTATGTTCCAATGGACAGGTCGATTCAGTCTTGCCGTCCGGGTCGATTATCGTCAACCGGCCTTGACCGGAAGAATCCCCTAAACAAGGGCCCAACATAAACCCCAGACAAAGAACTGCTCCCATCAACCAGTTAATCAGTGACGGATGAATCCTCGAGCCTGTCATTTTCCACCGCCTTTCTGTTGTTTTTTAATCTATTCGTAACAACGGAGAAAATCTGACAAGTGATCGTAGATCGGTTTCGAATTTAATGTCTTGGCCAGGCCACGTTCATTCGAATGTGGTGACATTGACTATTCTATGGCGACGATTGTTTTTCAAATACTGCCACCATTTTTCTTGGGAACAGGGCCCAATTGGATTCTCTGGGAGGTGGAAACAGACTTGTTTTTTATCCGGTCGTTGAGGACCATCTTGACGACGAATGCTTTTTGTTTGAGTGTCTTGGCAAGGTTCAACTCCACTGTCAGATAAAAGTCAAGTATAGGAGATCGTGATATCTTGTTAATCTTACGGATGTTTTCGTTACCAGCAATAACTTTCCCCGAAGGATCCAATATAAAAAGATCCACTGAACAATCTATAATGTACCTTCCGTCGCCCTTTAAAACACCGTAATTCACTGGCTCGAAATAAAAAACTACCTTTGATCCGGGTTGACCTGCTTCAAGGGGTGAATACACCCCATAGGCTTCAACAGATTTGCACGGGATCACTTTCCCGAATCCAAGAGCCGATTTGTTCTGAATGTCCAAAATCTTCTCTTTTAAGGAAGATATTTCTTCGAAGTCACTGGGTTGGGGCTTAGCTATTTCTTTAGGTTCAGATTGATTTTGTGCCGCTGATGCGTCAGCGCTGGCGTGGTTCCCGGAAAATACGAACACAAACGTCACCACAAAAATCGATGAGAAAATCTTTTTGAACATTAGTATCCCCCTTAGTTTTTCAGATCTTCAGAAAATTATCGACACATTCCTCGGCCTTGTTACTCATCGTCCAGTTTTCAGATATGTCACCTTCAGGTCCGACATAAAGTAATGATTTGCCGTCAATCCTGGCAATGATCATTGCAAGAAGTCGCTTCCTGTCAATATTATGTCTATCGCAGCGCCTGAAATATTGATTAAAGAATTGCATTCTGGCGCAAAGATCTATTGCCAAAGGTGTAGAAAGAAAAAGTTGTGAAAGGTTCTTAGCCCTGATTTTGCATCCTACTACGCCTTTGCATAGCCTCACATCATCGTAGTCAAGCAGTGAGAATCCGATCCGCCGGGCCTCCTCGCCCGAATTTACGGCCTGTTTCTGACTAGTGTCTTCGAAAACCATTATGTTACATGTCTTTAGATCGGTGTGAAAAACACCCGAACTGTGAAGATCCGCCAGGAAATTGGCGAAGGAGTTCAGGAAATCAAGTTTTTCCTTTATTGGCCAACCCTTCCTGATTAGTTTGACCATATATCGATCGAGTTCTTCCGCCTTGGGAAGAATTGGCATCACGAGCCATTCTTCAAATGAAATTCCAAACCTCATGTTCCTGATCAACGCAATAGGGGGGGACGAAGTAAATCCGAGACGAAAAAGATCTTCTCCTCCCTGAAACGCTCTCACTCCATGGGTCGCACGGAAAATACCTTTTATCGTATAACCTGTTCCACGGTTCTTGAAATGTTTTACGCACAGCGCAGGAGCGCCCGGCAGCGAAACGATAGAAACTGAAGTTTCCGGACCGTTCTTCTTTACATTTGCAGATCCAGAGCGAACCTGACGGTTATGTTCATAAAGCGCCGCCGTCGCAATGTCTTCAATCTGCGCAAGCGATAGATCAACAATGGATAGTGAAGATGGATTGACTTGTATGGAGAATTTATCGTCAGAACTACGAACGGATCGATTCGGTAAGGAGTCGCATTTAGCCATTTGCAGGGCCTGGTCGAAAAAATCTTAGTAAAGAAAGAATCTTATACCTGATGTAATAACGCCACGCCCTCGGCCTGAAAGGCGTTCTGTTCACAGCGCTGCGGAACCATTTCAGGGCGTTGGTAAAATCGTTCAGGTTGACATAGGCTCTACCAAATGAAATATCATGATTTGACAATGTCTTCAGAAAAATTTTTCGTGGGATACGATCCGGGTCATAATTTTTCATAAGGATGTCATAAGTGTCTGACCTGACCCCTAACCTGTTGTGGCTCGTATTGGAATCGTAAAACCTAATAAAAACAAGAGGCTTGTCAAAAAACGCTATGTCGTAATTCCTGGAGATTTTCAGCCAGACATCAAATTCGTCTGCAAATCGATACTTTGTTGGAAATCCGCCAACTTTCTCCAGGACATCTCTTCGAATCATTACTGAAGAAGTATGAATGAAGCTTTCCGAAAAAGCCTTTTCAAAAAGGTCGCCCTTGGTCCATTTCCCGGGGCCTGTCGAGATGGTCCTGGTTCCGAGTCTTACGTGCTTGACTGCGACCATACCGACTCCAGGATTCACACGAACAAAGTCTACCTGCCTCTGCAGCTTATCCGGGGCCCATATGTCATCATGATCAAGAAACGCAAGCCACTCACCCTTACTTACTAAAGACCCTTTGTTCCTCGACGACGCAATGCCGGAATTGGGTTGATCGACAAAGATCACATCACTCTGTTGCGCAAGCCATTCCGCAGTGCCGTCGTCAGAACCGTCATTGACCACGACGATCTCAAAGTCCCGGAAGAGTTGCTTCCTCACCGAATCTACCGTTTCTTTGAGTAATTCAAGTCGGTTATACGTTGGAATGATTACGCTTACAAACGGATTCATCACACACTGGGAGGTAGCGCCATAATTTCAGACGCTTTTTGGGCTACCATTTCGGGGGAGAGACTCCTCATGCAGGTATGTCCCTTGTCGCGACAATTATGATCGTCGCATGGGGCGCATTCCGCTTTTCCCTGAATAATTAGCGCAAGCGGCCCAAAGGGCGCGGTGGCCCCTGCGATGGTAGGACCAAAAATAGTTAGGCCTCTTACACCAGCCGCCACAGCCAGATGAGCGCTGCCTGTATCATTGGAAATAACCAGGGAACTCTGATTCATTATACCCAGAGACATCACCATGTCGGATTTCGCAGCTAGATTAAAAGCAGGGCCTCTCTTCATTTGACCGATGATACCATCCAGCATGTCTCGCTCTTGAGGGGCTCCCAGAAAGACAATCCGCGCATCGAGTTCTTCTATGAGAAGATCAGCGAGTCTCGAATAATATTCCGCAGGCCATCGTTTAGCGTCGGAATTTACAGAACCGGGACACAGACATACTAAACGTCCTTTGAGGTCTGCGCCTTCGTCCAGGAGAAGTTTTCGGGCCTTCTCTATCTCCACGGCAGGAAGTTTTATGGAGCAATCCGGTTTACCCAGGTATTGAAAACGGCCAAGCCTGAAATAACTATCCAGATGTTTGACTATCTCCAGATAATAAAAAACCTGATGTCCTGAAAGTATGGACGGGACCAGCGGCGTTTTGATATTCAGGAATGATCCTCGCAAATCGGTAGGATAGCCAACTCTAAGCTTTATTCCCGAGAGCCAGGCTGTGAAAGCGCTCTCAAACGCGTTCTGAAAAAGAACCGCCATGTCAAAATGACCTCGCTCCAGACGGCCCTTCATCAATAACGGTCTCTTGAGAACCCCCCCGTCTTTCTTTTCAAAAACTATTATTTCATCGGGGATCTTCGTCAGTCTCAACAAGGGTTCCAGATAGGCCGGTATCCAGAAAGCGATGTGAGCGGCGGGAAACATCTTGCGAAGAGCCCGCGCCGCAGGCAGACTCATAATAGTATCTCCAACCCAGTTAACCCCACGAACAACTATCCTGGAAGGCGTTGACCCCTTATGCCTAACTGCCCTCATGCCCAATTTTCCTGCCAGTCATAAAATCACCTAAACTCGACACTTTTCTTTCGCCGAAAAAACCACTACCGGCGATATGAAAACAAACGGAGTTCTATTCTTTTGAATCCAATGGGATGGCTTCATCAATCAGCATGATCGGGATGTCATCCTTGATTTCATATTTCAGACGACAGGCGTTGCAAATAAGGCCATCGGATTTTTCTGTCAGGATCAGGTCACCTTTGCATTTCGGGCATACCAGAATTTCAAGAAGTTTCGGATTTACCGCCATGTGCCACCTTGCCTTGTTTATAAAATTGACATACGCCTCTGAAAATCGCTGAGAGGTCTATTGGTAGACGCTCACGCAATTCCAATGTCTCGGATCAAGTTGTTTTCAAGCGAATTCTTGTATATAACGAGCTGAAGGGAAGCGCAAGATCTCTCAACGCGATTATTTTAGGAACAAAATCTTTTGAGGCGTGCCGTGCGGACATCCTTGACGGGACTAGCTTCTGTTTTTATAGCGCTAGGGCTGATTTTAGCTTTTTGCCCAGATTGGAGCGCAGCGCAATCCCAGTCCAACAATGACGGCGCATCCGTCAAGGTTTTGGCCAAACCTACCGTTCGGATTACCTTGGGAACCAAGGCAATAGTCGCCACCCTTGCGAACACCGACAAAACCAGAACAGAGGGTCTACTCGGTTGGTCTGAGATTCGGGAAGATCAGGGAATGCTGCTGGATTTTATTCGATCAGGGGTATTCGCAATACATATGCAGGGCATGAAATTCCCGATTGACGCTGTCTGGATTGACTCAAACGATGTGATCAGACTGATTTACGAGCAGATCCGGCCAAACTCAGGGATTGTATATCCATCGATATTCCCGGTTCGTTACTGTCTTGAAATCCCGGCGGGCTTTTGCAAAAAACATGGCATAAAAGAAGGCCAAAAAGTGGTTTTCAACAGCGATTGAGAAGCTAGCGGGGCGCATATCATTCGACTCCACACCCCTTGAGAAATTCATCAGGCTCCAGGTCATCTCTTATACCCAGGCGGGTAAGACAAAAATCATAACGAACCGGATCTTCAGGTTCAATTTTCCTGAAAGCCTCAGTTACTTCGAGAGCCGCTTTCATGTCGGACTGGCTTCGTGAAGTAAGTTTCAGCCGTCGGCATATCCTCCCCATGTGAACATCCATAGGCACAATCAGTTTTGAAGGAGAGATTTGGTCCCATCCACCCGGATCAACCGCGTCTTTTCTCACCATCCAACGCATGAACAGATTCAGACGCTTGCATGCGCTGCCGCCGGCAGGACTGGGCAGCAAGCTTCGCGGCCGTTCTTTAAATACCGCGGAGATAGCTCCTACAAGATAACTTAGTCCATTAATTGTATTCTTGTCATTGGGAGAGTAGCCCTCAAGAAAACAGTTCCTGACGGATCCGTGAATCCTGATGACCCTGCCTACCCCAAACAGCATGGTCGCCAGTTCCTCGCCTTTTGTAAAACGATACTTGAAATCCTTGAAAGTCTGAACAAGCTTTTCATGTGTGGCGTTCAACAAGAATTTTCGGGGGGGACCGATGGTGTCCAGGACACGCCTGACCGTTTTGAGTATCTGCCACACACTTCCATAAGCCAGACAGGAGGAGATCAAACCAACTATTTCTCTATCGTCGGGGTCATCATAATCATAGAGAAATTCCAGAGGGTCAGGGTGAACAAATTCTCTCCTGTTGTAAGTGTTGTACAAATCACACAGGTTGTCAGAGTATTCTTTCATAACTGGAGGCCTTAGATCGTTTTTCACTTGGATATCGCTTCATTCTCGTCCAGTTATACAGTGCCGATGATCCAGGAGGCAATGCCCTGGGTATACACATTTCCCTAAAGGCGTTTTGAACCGTCTGCAAGGTCTTTAAGTCCTTGCAGATCAACAATTCTGATTTTCGGACCGATGGCTTCTATATACCCCTGTTTGACTAGTCGACCAAGAATTCTGGACAGGGTTTCCGGAATAGTGCCAAGCATCCCGGCCAACTGGCCTTTGGCGACGTCCAGGGACAACTCAATAGAGTCAGATTCAGTCTTACTTAAGTATAGCAGATAGGCGGCCAGCCTCCCTGGAACCTCCTTCAAGGAAAGATCTTCCACCAAAGCGGCAAAACGTCTTAGGCGCCGGGAAAGAACTCCCAGCATGTTCATGGCCAGTGATGGGTTCTTGCTTATGAGATCAGTAAAGGCTTTTCTAGGAAAAAAGATACAAACAGTATCCGCAAGCGCTTCGGCATGCGCTGGAAATTGACGCCCTTCAAAGACCGGAGCCTCGCCAAAAGGCTCTCCAGGCCCAAAGACATGAAGGATTTGCTCTTTCCCTTCGCTTGAAATCTTGAAGATTTTAATTCGGCCCTCTTTTACTACATAGAAACCGTTCCCTGGGTCTCCTTCATTAAATATTGATCCTCCCTTTTTGAATGATTTTTCGAGGGAGATTGTGTTTAGGTCCTCCAACTGGCTATCAGGAAGACCCTCGAACAGTGGAATCAGACGAAGAGCTTCGATAAGACTCAAAGCGGCCTCCTTGACACGACATTATGAACTTGGTTTTTGGTATAAAATTGCGCATTTTTTCTTAAATTTACGATATGCAGGAACATTTTGCCAACACAAAGCTCTGAAAATATGAGATCCGCGTAGACTTGATTATAAGTTAAACTAACATAAAATATGAATGAACATTGATGGGAGATTATTTTTATGCGTTGGAGCCCAGCAGCCGAAGAAGCCATAGCCAAAACTCCATTTTTCATAAGACGGCGGGTAAAGAAAAAAGTAGAACAGGAGGCTGAAAGGCAGAACGCCTCAGAAGTGACAATTGACCACGTTAGAATCTGCCAGCAAAATTTTCTTAAAAACATGGATGATGAAATAAAGGGCTTCCAAATCGAAAGCTGTTTTGGATCGAGTGGCTGCCCAAACAAAATTCCTCCCCGAGATGATCTGACAGTAAGCCTCGAAAAAAATTTACAGTCCAGAGATCTCAAAACCTTCCTAAAATCCAAAGTTGGTGGTCCTCTGAAATTTCATCATGAATTCAGGGTTTCCGTGTCGGATTGCCCTAACGCCTGTTCCAGGCCCCAGGTCGCGGATCTTGGAATAATTGCGGCGGTAAAGCCGGCTCTAACTGACGTGGAGTGTAGCCGGTGCGTCGCTTGCGCCGAGGTCTGCATCGAGAAAGCAATCACGATGAACGATCAGATGTGGTTACCAAAAATCGACATGCAAAAGTGTCTGTCCTGCGGACACTGCATCAGGACATGCCCCACAGGGACTCTTGTCCGGGGCAGGCAAAGATACCGCGTTATGGTGGGCGGTAAACTCGGTAGACATCCCAGACTCGCTTCAGAAATACCGGGCCTTTTCTCGGAAAATGAAACTGCACAACTCATTGATCATATTTTGGATTTCTACATGGCCCACAACAATAGAGGCGAGAGATTCGGAGAAATCATAGAGCGTGTCGGCCTTCAGGAATTTCTCAAGACAGTCGTGAAGTTGTGACCTTCTTTATAATAAATTAATTTTCCCCTCAGTTTATCAAAAATCGACATATTTTTTGTGGCCTTGACTTAAGTCAATGTCTATGGATCACCCAACCTCCATATTGTTTACAGATACTTCAAGTAAATCGAATTCAAGTGTTTCCCGATTCAGTCGGAACCAATAAAACAGGAGGACAAAATGGCTGACAAGATGTTTTGCTACCAGTGTGAACAAACTGCGGGCGGTATCGGTTGCACCAGAGCGGGTGTATGCGGAAAATCCCCGGAAACTGCCGCGCTCCACGATCTCCTGACTCACGCTCTCAAAGGTATGGCCTTGTTTGCGGTTGAAGGCAGAAAAGTTGGTGTCGTGGATCATGCGGCCGATGTTTTCACCAACGAAGCCTTATTTGCAACTCTAACCAATGTCGATTTCGATGAGGACAGATTTCCACCCATGATCAAACAGGCGGTGACATACCGTGACGGTCTGAAGGAGAGAGTCAAAGCGGCAGGGGGAAAAGTCGATTTCACCGAAGACGCAGCCACCTTTAAACTGGCCCAGGACAAACAGGGCATGATAGAGCAGGGATTAACCAAAGGATTCAAGGCTGAATCGGACGATCAGGATATAGTGTCATTGAAGCACACGTTGATCTTTGGGTTAAGAGGAGTGGCTGCCTATGCTGATCATGCCAGGATCCTCGGAAAAGAAAATGATGAGATTTACGCATTCGTGTCAGAAGGACTGGCGGCCACACTCAATCACAACTTGACTCTTAATGACTGGGTAGGTCTGGTTCTAAAATGCGGTGAGATCAACCTTAAAACCATGGAATTGCTTGACGCCGCAAACACTGGGGTCTACGGCCATCCGGTTCCGACAAAAGTGCCTCTCGGACACAAGACCGGCAAGGCGATACTGGTATCAGGACACGACCTCAAGGACCTGGACGAAATCCTCAAGCAGTCTGAAGGCAAGGGCATTTATGTTTATACGCATGGAGAAATGCTGCCCACACACGCCTATCCGGGTTTAAAGAAATATCCGCATTTTTACGGCCATTTCGGAACCGCATGGCAAAACCAGAAAAAGGAATTCGCTGAATTCCCCGGCGCTATTCTGATGACTACCAACTGTATTCAAAAACCGGCTCCTTCCTACAACGACAACATCTTCAGCACAGGGCTTGTAGGCTATCCAGATGTAAAACACATCTCGGACAAGAATTTTGCGCCCGTGATCCAAAAAGCATTGGAGATGCCTGGTTTTACTTCAGATTATCAAGGCAAGGAAGTCATGTGCGGTTTCGCCCGAAACGCAGTGATGTCTGTCGCGGACAAGGTAATCGACGCGGTGAAGAGTGGGGCCATAAAGCATTTCTTTCTGGTTGCCGGATGTGATGGAGCCAAACCTGGCCGCAACTACTATACCGAATTTGTTGAGAAAACCCCCAAGGATACGGTCGTTTTGACATTGGCCTGCGGAAAATTCCGCTTCTTTGACAAGGACCTGGGAGATATCGGCGGAATTCCACGTCTTCTGGATGTCGGCCAATGCAATGACGCTTACTCAGCCATCCAGATCGCTGTAGCTCTGGCAAAAGCCTTTAATTGTGGAGTCAATGAACTGCCGCTTTCGATGATACTGTCCTGGTACGAACAAAAGGCTGTGGCCATCCTATTGACGCTCTTTTACCTGGGAATAAAGGGAATCCGACTTGGCCCGAGCCTGCCGGCGTTCATCACCCCAAACGTGCTCGACACATTGGTAAAGACTTTTGACATCAAGCCTATAAGCACGCCCGATGAGGATCTAAAGGCGATTTTGGGCTGATCCGTAAGTATTGATAACTATTGAAGCTTAGGAATCTTAAAGAATTTAACCTCATCTTAACTTCACAGAATAGTATCAATCAGAAATTGATTACAAACTCATCGCGGCGCATGCCAATTTTACAGACCATGCGCCGCCTATACAAAAACTACTCCTTTAGTGGAAAGGAGATACGGCCATGAAATGTCCCGGTCAGGATCCCCGTTATTGGAAATTTGACGCTATCTTTGAAACCGAATGTCCGAACTGCGGATCCAGGATAGAGTTTTTTAAGGACGAAACCCGTCGCAAGTGTAAAAAATGCAGCCAGTATGTCTTAAACCCCAAAATGGATTTTGGTTGCGCCGCTCATTGCAAATTTGCCCGACAATGTTTCGGAGATCTTCCTCCCGAGTTAATGAAACAGAAAGAAGATCTTTTCAAAGATCGAGTCGCCGTGGAAATGAAGATGCGACTTAAGAACGATTTTAGACGGATAGGTCACGCTTCCAGAGTGGCTTCACTGGTTGAAAAATTAATAGGCTCGGAGAAGTCAAAACCCGCTGTGCTTCTTTCAGCCGCTTACCTGCATGATATTGAACCGATTGATCCTCCAGGACAGGCGGATATTACCGGTAAAATGGAAAAGTCTACGGCTGTGGCTCGCGAAATACTCGAAAAATTGGACGCCCCTGAAGAAATAATAGAGGAAGTATGTGACAATAATTAAACATCTAGATGATCCAGGATCTTATCAATCCAGAGATCTTGATCTGGTTCATGACGCCCATCTTCTGGCTTCTCTTCAGGAAAAGATGAAGAAATCAGAACTGGACCCTAGCTTCCTCTCAGAAGTTATTGATAGAGACTTTGTTACAGACTCAGGACGGAGCCTCGCGTACGAATTGTTACAAGCGTCGGCTACCAGTTTACGCTCGGTAGCAAATTGAAAAATGCGAGACAAAAAGAGAAGGAAATCAAAATGAAATTCAAGAGAAATATAATAGAAATAAATGAGGACCTCTGTACAGGTTGTGGCCAGTGCGTAACCGGCTGCGCTGAGGGGGCTCTGGAAATAATAGACGGAAAAGCCAAACTTGTATCGGAGGTTTATTGTGACGGTCTCGGCGCCTGTATCGGGGAATGTCCAACCGGAGCGTTAAAAATAGTTCAGAGAGAGGCTGAAGATTTTGACGAAGAGGCCGTAGAGGAACGCCTAAAGAACTTGCCGGAAGAAGAAAAGGAACAGCCCAAAACCATGGCGTGCGGTTGCCCTTCCTCCAACATTCAGACTTTCGCGGCTTCGAGCTGTTCCTGCGAAAAGGCGAATGAACCCAGTACCCAGCACACCATTGGGTCCGAACTTACACATTGGCCTGTTCAGATAAGGCTAATTCCACCAACTGCGCCTTTCCTGAAAAACGCTGACTTGCTGGTGGCGGCCGATTGCGCAGGGTTTGCTTACCCCAACCTGCATAGAGACTTGCTCAAGGGCAAAATACTGCTCATCGGTTGTCCAAAATTTGACGATTCACGGGCCTACATCGAAAAATTCGGTGAAATTTTCTCGTCAGCCTCTATCAAGAGCGTAACAGTCGCGGTGATGGAAGTTCCATGTTGTTCCGGATTACCGGAAATAATAAAAATGGGCATGAAAATGGCCGGGAAGCAAATTCCACTGGAAAAGGTCGTAATTAGTGGAAGAGGACAGATTCTGCGGAGGGAAAAATTGGCGGCGTAAATTCGTTTATTAGACTCATTCTTATGAAAAGGCCTGGAGCGGACTGATCCGCTCTGGGCCTTTTTTGTTTAATTTTGCGGCTTCAGATCGGACAACACACCTTAGTTCATTTTTCTTGACCTTATCTCAAGGTATTGATAGTAAAACCTCATGTATTACATTACTACCAGGAATTAACCTATATTTATTCAGGTTTTCTTCTGTTTGTTAGAAAAGGTGAAACATGAAAAAAATCGTCGTTCCAATGTCAGCTTTAATTTTTGCAGTCGCTTCGTTAGGATTTGCCGCGGATACGCCAAGTCCGTCCGACGTCACAAAAATGGAATCCCACAAGAAATACATCTGGGGTGTGCCAGCGGGAACGGCTCTAAAAAAAGATGTCTCAATTCCTGTAGATGAAACTCTGAAGGATTGCCCGAAGCCCGTAGTTCAACCCCCTCATTCGATGAAGTTTAAATGGGGAGTTGACGCTGACTAGCGACTGGGTAACGGATCGCTTCAGAACCCCGGTTTGCCGTCAGCGGCTCAAGAAATTTCACACCCCATATCGGGCTACATTTCGTCTTTTCATGAAGCCATATTCTTTCGAATATGGCTCTTTTGTTCTCTGGCGCAAATATCCGTAATTGTTTTGCGGATCCGCTTGGAAGTCAGTATCAGGGCCGGCAGAAAAATCAAATCACCGAAGAGTCCAAGCGTAATTGCGGAACAACCAAGTATTCCGAAAAAAACAACAGGTCTAAACGGCGAAGTGGCTAAAGCCAGGAAACCAAGCAATACCACGACCGACCATGACGCAATCTGGCGCGCGGTAAACCTGTATGAGCGAAAAACGTTTTCTTCGATCGATACGTCAGGGTTGAGGGTTATTTCCCTTTTCAACTGGGTCAGGTAATGGATTGTGTTGTCGACCGCCAGTCCGATCGCTACAGTGGCAGCGAACACGGTAACCATATCGAGAGAGATTCCGAACCAGCCCATGATCCCGAAGACAGCCGCAACGGGAGGAATATTAGGTATAAGACAGATCAGCCCGAGCATAAAAGAGCGCAGTTGAATCATCATCAGTATAGTGATCAGAATTGCGGCTATGAACATCGACTCTACCTGATCTCTTATCAGCGTCTCAGTTTGAGAAGAGACAAGAACCAGGTCACCAGTGACGGTGGCCTTCCCCTCCCCCGCCATTATCTCATTAGCGATATCCTGAATCTGTGAAATTGTCTCTCCGATAGGTCTGTCCGGAGAGTTCTTTATCTGTATGGAAATTCTGGCCTTGTCAAAGTTCTCACTGATATATCTGTCGGTTATTTTTTTCCCGCCTTCACTCAAGGATGTCATGAAAAGAAGTTGCGGGATAAGATTTGGATTAGAATATATGTCCTGCGAATTGACAGCGTTTCCCTGAGTTATTTTGTTCAGATAAGTCAACACGCTCGCATAGGAATCCGTTGAAACCACATCCGGAATACTTCTGACCCGTTTCTCCAGCTCAGCGATCTTTTTCCACATTTCCGGCTTCTTAAATTCGTTCGGTTTCGATTCAATGAAAAGCTCAAGAGTTTGAGCCGGAGCCAGGTTCTTTTCAACGAAGCGGATATCCCTTACAGTTTTGGTTGATTCATCGAGCATTCGGAATAGCTGGGCGTCGCTGTTGATCCTGGGCGAACCAGCAAGCAGAAACAAAGAGAGGCCAAAAGCGAAAAGGACAACCGCTCGAGAGTGTTGAGATATTAGAGATTCAATCGCCTTGAGAATTCTTTCCAGCCAGTCTACCAAAACATCCGAGGATTCAGTTGTGTTCAACGTCTTCATCATCGAAAAGAACGCTGGAGTCATTATTATCGCCAGCCCGTAAGAAATTAAAACTCCCACCGACATTATGAATCCAAGGTCCCGGACCATTGGGATGGAACTTATCATCAGTGTTCCAAAACCAACCGCAGTGGTCGCTATACAGATAAAGCACGGCCTGGCAAGCCACCTTACCGACATCTTCAGGGCGCTGATCTTGTCATTAACTATCTTATGGTAGAGGTGATATCTGACAACCATATGGATCACGATTTCAATCGTGGTGATCGGAACAAACCCAAACGCAAGCGCTGTAGTTGAATTAAGCGGAATATCCAATGCCCCCATCAGCCCCAGGACCCACAACACACAAACACTAAGAATAAAGTTCGTGACCAATGTGACACGGAAACTCCTGAAAACATATACTGATACAATAGTGGCTATCAGCATGCACAGGACGCCAAACACTATTCCCGTCTGAATACTGTATTCAACTATGGCCTTTCGGATGAACGCAGGACCTACAATCCTGTAGTCCTCCACGAGTTTGTTTCCCTTGAGTTCCCTGTTTACGATCCGGACGATCTGTTCGTAAATTGCGTCTTCATATTTCAACTTCTCCTCGACTTTCACTGCGATACCAATTGTCTTTAAGTCCGATGAAATGAGAATATTAGTCATGGGGAGAGATCGCCGTAAATTTTCCAATGATTCCTTAGCAGTAGGAACGATTTTCCCCTGGACACGCTCGAACAGTGGAAGATTGCCGAAAGACCCGTTTTTTTCCTGAAAGATGCGTAGGTTTGTAAGGCTGATAACTTCCGAAACACCGTCAACCTGTTCAAGAGTTCTTGTCAGCTTGTCTATGATGTTCAAGGTAGGCGCATCTAATATCCCTGAATGGCTCTTAATGACGATAAGGGTGAATTCTTCATTTCCGAAAGTATCGATGAATTTCTTGTATTCGTGATACGCGTGAGAGGTTCGGTCGATTCCTGTTTTGAGAGAAGGATCAGTCTTGAGTTGAACGGCAAAGTAAGCGAAAACTATTGAGATGACCGCTATTACGGTTACCAATAGTTTTCTGTGATCAATAATCGTATCAAGGCGGTTCGGGTTGGAAAGATCCAACTTGTCCTGGTTGTTATTCACAAAAAGCGGGCCTGCCTTCTATCCGAATTGTTTTCCATTTATCATATTTTAAGATAACGAAGTTATATTATTAGAAAAGTGTGAGATCGTCAAATTGTCTTCATGTTGTTATGTTCGGGATGAAAGGGGCTTGGTGGTGTCTTGCCGGGGGAAGGGCCGAAAAATGCCAAACGGGAGGACTGCGGCAGATATAGCCGCGGTCGGTCCCGTTCATTTTGGTTAGCAATCCGTGTTACTCACGGATTCGTTTAAGTTCGATGGTAACAACATTCGATTTATCGAAACAATCCATCTCAACCACATCGGGGTCTCCCCATTCGCTCGGGAAACCGCCTCCAAATTGCAGCATGACCAGGTATGGAAAAATCTGGTGGTAAAGAAAACCACAAAGTCCGCCAGTGTCGTGGCCGCTTAGCTCCATCTGATCACCCATGCTGTGTCCAGCGCTGCATGATCCTTTTACTCTCTTGATCGTTCCTATTATTCTATAGCCGAGCATCTGTTTCTGTTCCATGGTGTCTCGTCCTCCATGGCGCTATGAGTTCATAGCAGGTTGAGGGCCCAGACATCAGTGACCATTTTAGCGGAATATAAGTCTTACTTTTTGTCCAGAATTTTATTCCAGGAGTCCAGATTACTCTTGGTTTTTGCGAATAACTCGGTGGTGTCGCCGTCAATGGATACGCTTTCTATCACGTCACCCTGTTTAATGCTGTTAACCACATGTTGATCTTCTGGACTCACCACTTCCCCAAAGACCGAATGTTTACCGTCAAGCCAAGGTGTCGGAACGTGTGTGATGAAAAACTGGCTCCCGTTTGTGTTAGGTCCCGAATTCGCCATGGACAGGATGCCGGGTTTATTATGTTTAAGGGTCGCGTCAAATTCGTCTTTAAACTTGTAGCCTGGGCCTCCAGTTCCTGTTCCGAGAGGACACCCACCCTGAATCATGAAATCTTCGATGACCCTATGGAACTTTAAACCGTTGTAAAAACCTCTTTGCGCCAGGTTTACAAAGTTGGCTACCGTTATCGGCGTCAGGTCTGGAAAAAGTTTGATGTGAATATCGCCCTTATTCGTTTTAATAGTTACGTTCATTACATCTCCTAATTTGTTTTGATGAAATTGGCTCCATCCAAGGCGCCACTACTATAATAAGGTCTCAATAGTTTTTATTGCTTTGTTCCGGGAGAGTCTTCAACGCCAAGCCGGAAAGACGCCTCCGGTAACAGAGGTCTTTCATGACAGAGAAAAAACAGGCCCAGGAGGCACTTCATGAAAAGATCATAATGCGCCAGCCTTCTCTTTTGATCCCTGTCCCTGGGGTCGCCCGGACTCTTATATCCATGAAATACGCTGTTTCTCGCAAGGTAAATGGAAAATCGACATTTCTGAATCGATTCAAAGTTGGCTTTTGACGCCTCAACGATCCCTTCCCTTACCTGAACGGGGTTGGACAACACCGTTGAAAGTTCAGCAAGGTAATGGAAAAATCTTGTTCCCGCTGACGCTGGGAGTCTCCTGTCTGAAGGAGCGATGGTCCATGATCCCTCGAGATCCGTCAAACCGCCCAAGGGACTGAAAGCCATACCCAAGAGCGGCGGCCTCTTTGAACATTTCTTTCGCAAAAATTTTTCCAGGCCTTTTTGCTTCGCAGGCTCCGAGACAGATTCCACGGATTTGCCTACCTTGAGACTTTTATCCGCGTCCGGTTCAGCGTTCCAGGGAGTGAGTTTTCCTTTCATCCACGAAGCTTCCCAATCATATTGGTAAATACTGTTGTAAATAAAAAAATTATAGACGAAAGACGTTGTTGGCATTGTCGAGCGACTTTCGCCATCGGGGTATTCGGCGTAATGTCTCATTTCCGCATTTTCGCGATAAGCTTCATACATAACGTCTATAAAATTACTCATTTCAGGGGTCATTTCGTTTGCCTCCCAGTATCGACTTGATCAATGGGGCTGTACGGATAGCCAAGCGCTTGAGCGACTTGTTCGTGTGTGACCAAACCCTTGTACAGATTTACCCCTTTAGCCAGCCGCAAGTCTCCCTGAGCGGCTCTATCAATCCCTTTTTCGGCTATCGCCAACGCAAATGGCAATGTGACATTCGTTAGAGCGAAAGTGGAAGTCCTTGCGACCACTCCCGGCATGTTGGGCACGCAATAATGAATCACATCGTCCACAAGGAACGTGGGGCGCTTGTGAGTGGTCGGCCTGGAAGTCTCTATGCAGCCTCCCTGGTCTATGGCCACATCCACAATGACAGCTCCCGCTTTCATCTGACGGATCATATCTTTTGTGACAACCCTGGGAGCGCAAGCCCCTGGGATCAAAACCGCTCCAATAACCAGATGAGAGTTCAATACCGAATACAGGACATTATCAGGGTTAGAAATCAATCCAGTTACCCGGTTTCCAAAAATCTCATCCATATAAATTAGACGTCTCTGGTCGACATCCAGAATATATACATTCGCCCCCATTCCTACAGCAATTTTTGCCGCCGCCATTCCAACTGTTCCTGCGCCTAGAATAGTTACACAACCCCGCCTCACACCGGGGACCCCGCCGAGCAGAAACGCCTCGACCTCCCTGGGTTTTTTCCAGAAAATGCGCTCCTACCTGAACCGACATCTTGCCTGCGACTTCACTCATTGGCACAAGAAGCGGCAGGAAACCATCCTGGTTCTGTATAGTCTCGTACGCCACGGCTATTATTCGAGCGCTGAGAAGGGCATCAGCAAGCTGCGGGGCAGGCGCCAGATGGAGATAGGCGTACAGGATCTGCCCTTCATGGAACAGGGGGAATTCGCTCGGTTGAGGTTCTTTGACCTTCATGATCATGTCCGAACGATCATAAACCTCCACGGGGCTCTCCACTATTGTAGCCCCCGCTTCCATATATTCTCCGTCGGTTATCCTGCAGCCATCGCCTGCGCCCTTTTCTATAAGTATCGAATGGCCGTGTTCCGTGAGAGTTCTGACTCCTGGTGGAACTATTCCAACTCTGTATTCGTCTTCCTTGATTTCCTTAGGGATTCCTATGATCATTTTTTAATCTCCATAAGGGTTATACCGTCATTTCCGTCTCGTGTCGCCTGAAAGAACGCTCTTTCCCGTCTTCAGGCAGCCGAAACATCCTTTACAGTCATGGATATTGGTCTCGGCCAATCTTGTCGTTTCAGTTACAACAGGCGCTGAAGATTCGTTAGGGCTATGCGGATTCTTTTGTAGACAGGAGTTTTTGACTCAGGAATACTTTCTTGATCACGGTTCTTAATACAAGAATTGTCAAAAATAGCCCCAGTTGGTTCCAGCTTTGCAATTCAACAGTTTTCAAAAAAGCTCCCACCAGTTTTATATTCATTCCCAACAGAGCGCCGTTAGCCACCAGCATTCGCGCCCTGTTCCTGTTTCGCTGTGTCAGGAAGACAACAAAGCCGGCGCAGCAATAACCAAAAGTTACCAGTGAACTTAATATGTCAATCGATAGTATGAAACTGTTGAGACCATACATCCTATGCGGCGCTCGCTTTCGCTCTTTCTTCCGCTTTGTCGATTTCTTTCTGCAGGAAAAAGTTCAAGGCCGTCCTGATAATTATTATTGCGGCGAGCTGACCAATATCGTTCCATGAAGGGGCTACGGCGGTTCGCAAGACGTCCGCCGCCAATTCGAATTCCAGGGCCAGGGTGAGCCATTGCCCCAAATTTAATCGAATGTCCTCCTTGTTGAACTGCATGTCTTTTCTGTGAATGACCAGCGCCAGGACCTTGGCTGTCGCCTCAACCGCTCCATAGGCTATTATAATTGCAGCGGCGCCTTCAACGAAGGCCGCAAGGTAGATGGAACAGTGTCTGAATATTTCCAGCATGAGGGGCGCCTATGAAATTTGACAAGTCGAATTCAGGGACTATCCTGTCCGAACAGCGATAAACATAAGCGTAACTATTCTTTAAATATACCTTTTGAGGCTACGCGCCCGCAAACTAATTCTTTGGGGAATCAGTCACAAATTTCGTAAGCAGAAATCCTCCAAATGATTATTCCGTCTGGCGCCTTTCGCTTACTCATACTCCCGAGGCTCTTCGATGGTTTGAAATAGGCAAAAAAAGCAATACAACTCAACAGATTAATTGACGCATAACCTAAGTTACATGAAAGTAGGGATCCCAAATGTGATTTCTGATATACATAAAAATAGAGGCGCAGGAATGCGAATCAAGATTATAGTTGAATCAAGCGACGCCAAAATGCGATTACTTTCTTAAGATGAGAGTTATGAGGTTTGGCTGTTCGAGGGGAAGCGATGAAAAAACGTGATCGACTTATCAGCAATCCTGGCGACAAAGTAATATCCGGGAAGTCCGTGGACAACCTATTGTTGTTTCCAGTTTCAACTGAGCCCTCGGAACTCGAACCTCCGGTTAGAATAAAATTGACCGTGTCGGGAAAAAGCGGCGCTAAAAAGAAAATCGAGGGTTACCTCAAAAAATATTTTAAATCTCTTGAAGCAGTAACTATTACAGATTACGAAGCTCATTACTGGATTAGCGTAATTGCATTAGTTGATAACCGCGTCGGCTACAACATTTCATATTTTATTGCGGGACTGTACCCATCGCTCAAGGAGCAGTTATCTGAGGGGCTGGACGAGAGCGAAGCGGAAATGATATCAGATCTCCTTGATGGATTGTGCTCCGTCTTTGAACATCAAATCAAGATGGGACCTCCAGAAAAGCTTCAGAGTTGCTGCGAAGAAATTGTCAAGGACTTTGATGAAAACTTCGCTCAAGAGTTTATATTCGTGCAGAAGACGCTTCGGAACGAATCAGAGTTATGAATTTGTGTCTGCCCTTCAAGTGTTTTTTCACAAAAATTGCATAATATCACTGTCTCACTTACTGCCGATTCTATGTGAATCGTGGCCATGCACTGTTGTTCCCCCCATCGCTTTTCAGTAGGAAATCATAATCTGAAAAATTATTAAGACATTCTTTGGAACGTGTGTCCTTGTTTGACACATATGCGCCTTAGAATCTAAACAATTAATGGGAAGCGCTCCATGGTGGATCCGCAAAAAAACTACATGCGGAATTGCTATATATCCGGAGCTGGGAAAATGGATCGGAGAAAAATAATTAACGATGTTGAAAAGATCCTAATCCACTTGGGGCGCAAGACTAAGAGCCCAACTTACGGGTTATACAAATTGACGCCTGCCAATAGGCCTTTTCCTTAGCCAGAGCCAGAGCCGGGGCTCAATCAGTCACCAGGTTTAACCATAGGAGCTGAATTGCGGTAAGTGGACAGGGAAAGCCAAACAGAGTAGGCAGGAATATAATCAGAATCTCGGCCACATTTGACGAGAGAAGAAAAAAAACGAACCTACTGATGTTGGCATAGATGATACGACACTGTTCTACGCAGACACAATGCTACATAGTTGTCATCGTAAGGACTATGTCCGCAGTTTCCTTGGCGACGTCTGAACCGGTGATACCCATAGCGATTCCGATGTCGGCACGCTGAGCGCGGAGCGTCGTTCACGCTATCCCCGGTCATGGCGACTATCTCACCTCGTTGTTTGAGTCCATCCACGATACGGACTTTGTGCTCAGGATTGACACGAGCAAAAATATTGTTGCTCCAAGCGTCTCGATAAGCCTGGTTTGTCATATGATCAAGCGCTTGACCTCTAGAGAACCTGGTCCTCATTTTTTACAAGACCTATGTATCTGCCTATAGCCGCCGCAGTATCCGGATAGTCGCCAGTTATCATGATAGTTCGTATCCCCGCCAGGCGCGCGGAGGCAATGGCTGAAGCGCCTCAGGTCTCGCCGGATCTATAATCAGAACCAGCCCCAGAAACACCAGGTTGCTCTCCAGTCGGCAGGGACATCCACGTTAGGAGCCGAATAAGAAACACGACACGAAATAGCGATTACGCGGAGCGCCTCACGCGCCATCAATTTGTAGGCGTTCAGAATCTGCTCTCTACGATCATCACTCAGAAGCGCGATCTCACCTGTGATACGCTGGTAATGCGTGCAAAATCCCAAGAGTACCCTGGAGCGCCCTTACAGGCAGTGATGTAAATGTCCTTGTCCTGGACAGAGTCCATGATGAAAGGGAAAACTGAAGCAATGTCATCACGATTGGCGCAAAGGTGTAGGTGGACATAAGTTTTCTCGCAGAATCAAATGGGATCTGGAATATTCTTGGATACAACCTGTTCAGGTCGTCCTTGTGAACTCTAGCCTTTTCAGCCGCCACCACAATGGCCCCTTCAGTCGGATCTCCAACCATCAGAAATGATCAGTCATGCTCTTTGCCGGGAGTCTCCAAGTATGCGTCTGAGGCAAGGGTCTCTGACAATAATGTCGATATGGCCTCAGGATATTGCGTTATATCTATCCGTTTGTCTTAGAGGTGGAATTGTCCTTTGGCTCATACCCTTCTCCTGTGATGGAAAACATATGATCATCGTACACAAAAGGACTGCGGTAATCTGATTCGGTAAGCGTGGCCCGTTGTTGCCGTAGCAGATAACGCTGACCGATCCCAGGGTTTCAACAGCGGCCAATCTGCGCATAAGCGCATGCCGTAGAACCATTTCTCTCATACCCAGGGCGAGAGTGATGGTGACCACCGCGGGGAGCCCTTCCGGCACTGCCGCGATTGCAAGGCTCACGGCAAAAATGAAAAGCGAAGAAAGAACGTTGGAGTATTTGCTAAGATAAACTAGAAAATCGACGATCAGGACCGGTGATCAACGAAAGATTGGTCTGATTCAAAACTGACACATGAACACAATTGCACAGATCACAATGCAGGCGTATCCAAGTTGTTTGCCTAGTTGATCAAGCCTCTGCTGCAGGGGTGTAGGCTCCTGTTTCAATCGTACTGAAGCATCTCGGCGATCATTCCCATCTGTGTTTGCATTCCTGAAGCCACCACTAATCCGCGGCCACGTCCGTAACGAAATAAGCGTTCCCATGAAAAGCGGAGTTTCGACGATCCCCAAGGGGATATCTTCCTCCAGAACTTCATCGGCTTGTTTGGTTACGGGTACGGATTCGCCAGTGAGAGCAGCCTTCGATACGCCGGTTAACTGTTTCGATGAGACGCACATCAGAAGGCAGCTTAATTCCCGGCCTCCATTATCACAACATCGCCCGGAACGAGTTCCCGACTCGGAATAGTTACCCTCACACCGTCCCGGACCACGTTAGAATTAGGCGCCGCCATTTTTTTCAGCGCTGCCAGGGCCTCCTCAGCCTTAGATTCCTGGATGACTCCAAGGATTGCGTTGAGTAGTCCAATTGCCATTTTGACCGAAGCTTCGAGTATACTCTCCCAAAAATGACGAGACAAGACTTTATACAATCAGCATCATGTCTAACGAAATTCTCAAATTGGGCTAACAACAGACGCCAGAAGAGGAGGACGCGGAGCTTCCTGAAGCTCATTGTAACCCGATTCCTGAAGGCGACGAGCAGCTTCATTATTGCTAAGCCCCCTTTCGAGATCAGCGCCAAAGCTGCGGGCTGTTTCTTCGGCTGAAAGGGTGTGCCAGACTTGCCTCAAGTCCGTGTCCGTTTGGTTCATACGGTCTAACCTCCAATTAGCTCACGCAGATGTTCGAGATCGTTTATTCTGAAATCAGACCCCGGCTAAATCAACAAAGAAACCCGAGTCAATATGTCTATGTAAACTGGATGGCTTACTCAGATTACCTACCCGGTTCGACATAGACAGCACGTTTGAAAAATCTATCCTGATAGCCCCGTGGACGAGTTTTTTTAGGGTTTAAGCATCTGTAGAGCTTCATGGGTGGTTCCGTGGTATAGTGTTTTTTACATAAAGAACGCTTCTCTCAGGAACCACCGGCGAAACTTGGGAAAAGAATATCATGGCTTATGGGAACACTGCAACGAATCTGTTTCCTTAGTCAGAGGCGCTAATTCCTGCTAGACTCAAATCGGTATTATTGGTATTGGACAAGCCTGATCATGAACAGATGCTTCGAATCATGAATGAAGAGAAATAGTATGGACGAGTCCAGGTTTAAACAAAATTTCATCGGCTTCGAAGAGGCGTTGAGTCTTGCCCTGGATAGCGTCTTCCCCCTCCCGGAAGAGTGGTGTTCAACCGTGGATTCACTGGGAAGAATAGCGTCACGCGACATAACGGCCATAGTTGACTCCCCATCGGTCGATTCGTCGATGAAAGACGGTTATGCTGTTGTCTCCAGCGATATTTCCGCAGCGACATCTTCCCGACCGGTAGAGTTGAAGCTCATCGGAGTAATTGGGGCCGGCGCAGACCCGGAAATGTCGATTGAGCATAGCGCCAGGAACGGCGGTCCGCATACTTAGCGGCTCAGTCATTCCTAAAGGCGCAGACGCCGTTCTTGCCGAAGAGTTCACGGAACAGCGTCCAGGCGCTGTTCTCGCTTTTGCCGACGCTTATCCCGGGAGGAACATCCTTGGCAGGGGGACCGACGTGAGCGCCGGCGAGGTTCTGGTCCGAAGCGGCACAGAGCTTACACCCGCCAGGATTGGTCTGCTGGCGGCCGGCGGAGTTTCGAAGGCGCCTGTTGTTTGTAGGCCTCGAGTGGGTCTCCTTGCTACGGGAGATGAGGTGTTACTTCCTGGGAGGCCAATCAAAGAGGGAAAACTTTATGCCAGTAACGTGGCGTTGCAGGAAGCGTGGTTACGGTCTAAAGGCATCCCTTGCTCAATAGAAGTGTGCGGAGATTCATTCGATAAACTGGCAGCCAAGATTGAATCGATGATTGACGGTCTGGACGTTTTGATCACCTCCGGTGGAGCCTGGACTGGGGATCGCGATCTGGTTGTGAAAGTCCTGGACAGCCTCGGATGGAAACCAATTTTTCACAGGGTGCGCATGGGTCCGGGAAAGGCCGTTGGAATGGGACAGCTTGACGGAACAACCATCTTTTGTCTCCCCGGCGGTCCACCTTCCAACCAGATGGCTTTCTTCATGATCGTATTACCATCGCTCCTGAGCATGGCAGGTTGCAGGGCGCCTTTGTTCCCTCAACTCTACGGACGATTGGTTCAGGAAGTCGTCGGCCAGTCGGATTGGACACAGTTTGTCCACTGTGATTTATCGAGACGGGACAAGGAGTTTCATTTGGCGCCGCTGGACATGACACGGCGTCTATCAGGGATGGGCCGAACACGAGCGATAGTCAAGATTCCAGAGGGAGTTGAACGACTCGAATCTCAGACTATCGTTCCTTTCGCCGCTCTAGATCTGGACGGAATTGAGGCGGATATTTGTCCGCTTCGGCGCTCTGGAGAGCCAGATCCATTTATCCTGGCTGCTCACGGATTTCAGAAAAAATGACGGTGAATTTGTCCCAAGGTATCATCTTCCGGCATGGTTGATTCAAATAAAATCGAGTGCATCAACCACAAAACCCGTGAAACCATGAAGGTGGGTCTTGATTTATCCCGACAGGCGCATTATTCAACGTTAATTGGGACAATCAGTTATTTATGAGGGCCTGTGACAGGCTGTCTCATGAAATCGGAGTTACAAGCTGATGAATAGTGAGCCGGTCGCAATGTCAACGGTAATTGTGGCGATCCAGGACATGATCGTGGAATCCGTCCGAAGAATGGCCCCGATAGCTAGAAAAACCCTTCTTGCGTCAGGTTCACATATCCCCACCGCAATTTTGCACACCATGTCCGGACTCTTCCCCATCATTATCCCTTATGAGACTCAGGAACAGAAAAAGCTGCTTGTGGAATATGTCAAGAAAGAGGCCATTGAACGGCACGCCTTCGCTGTAACAACAATAACGAATTCGAGTATAGTTGACTGCCGCACGGGAATGGGCGAAGAGGCGCTTGTCTTTGCCACCTCCATTCAGGGTGGCTTGCCTTACGTTGTGATTCAGAAATATACGAGAAACGAACTTGGCGCGATAGCTAATTTTCATGATATTCTTGAAGGGGATGACGCGGCCATAATCGGTCAGATGATCATCTTCCCGGACTGGGACCTGGAAAACGAACACTAACAGATCCATCCCGCAAACTTCATCTGAAGCTCCAAGCTGAATGTTTGAAAGGATGTCGGCCTATGCCAAAAATGCTTGTAGTAAACGCAAGCCCGCACGGGGAAAAAGGCATTACGGGAATTATTCAGAAGGCATTTGTCCAGGGAGCTGTCGCTGCCGGAGCCGAGGTTGATGAAGTATTCCTGAACAAGAAAAAGATCAATCCATGCCTAGGCTGTTTCACCTGCTGGATAAAAACGCCTGGAAAATGCGTTTTCAAGGATGATCAGGCAGACCTGATTGAGAAATGCGACTGGTGTGATATTTTCGTCCTGGCGACACCGCTGTATGTTGACGGCATGACGGCTCAGGCAAAAATTTTTCTCGACAGACTGATTCCTTGCGCGAAACCGGAGTTTATTATTCTGGAAGATCATTGCCGTCATCCGCAACGGATCGATAAACAATGGAAGTTTGTTCTCCTTAGCGGTTGCGGTTTTTACGAAATGGACAACTTTGAGGCGTTACAACATCATTGTGAGCGAATCTGCCTGAATTTCCATGCCCAATACGCGGGTCACGTGCTTCGTCCTCACGCTCACATACTGGAATTCTCGGAAATGCTTCCCGAAGAAACATCCAGATGTCTCAACGCTATCAACAAAGCCGGCAAGGAAGTCTGCCTGCATGGAAAGATCTCGGACGAGATCATGGCTGAGGCGAGCGCTCCCATCGTTCCAAGATCGGCTTATGTAAACGCAGTAAATGTGTACTGGGACCAAGAGCTTTCGAAAATTAAACGAAAATAGCTATTTTTATAAAACTTCCTTTTTTCTCATCATTTCCTGAAGTCAGGAAACGATCGCCTGGAATGTCGCTTTGGTTTCTGATTTTTTAGAATGGCTTCGAACCAGTTCTGGAAGAAACTGGGATGTGGTTCACCATGAACTGCTACCCAAAATTGACCCAATCTTTGAGAAGTCGCCAGAGCGGGTTCATAGCCTTGTTCAAGATCTGATCAAATCAACTGAGATTAAATCTTACTACCGTCATCAGGCCGAAGCGATTGAAAAAGCCGCCGGCGGCGCAAATGTCGCTCTTTCGACAAGCACTTCGAGCGGAAAAACCTTGTGCTATCAGGTTCCGGCCTTAGACCGTCTCATCAGGGATCCCCAGTCGCACGCTCTCATGCTGTTCCCGCTTAAAGGCGCTTGAACGGGATCAACTGGATTCTTTTCGCGCTCTTTCCACAAAGATTGGTGTGAGCGCCGCTGTCTATGATGGAGACACACCCGAATCGGAAAGAAAAAAAATCAGGAACAAGCCTCCCAGAGCCCTGATAACCAATCCTGACATGCTTCATCTCGGATTGCTGGCGTTCCATGAGTCATGGAGGAATTTTTTCAGAAAACTGGCGATCATCGTTCTTGATGAAGTTCATACTTACAAAGGAATTTTTGGAAGCCACGTGTCACAGGTATTGTTGAGGACAAAGAGGGTGTGCGCTCTGTACGGCGCTAGGCCTCAGTTCTTTTCCTGTTCGGCAACCATAGGGAATCCGGGAGAATTCGTTTCTACACTTATCAACGATAAGGTTCATGTAGTGGACAAATCCGGCGCTCCCTCTTCTGAAAGGCATTTTGTTTTTCTGAACCCGATTCTGAGCCCTTATACGGTAGCATCGAGCCTTTTTGTAAAGGCTGTCGAATCGGGGCTTAAAACAATAGTGTTCACAAGGGCCAGAAAAATTACTGAACTCATAACTCTGTGGGCGCTGAACGAGGCCCCACATTTGAGAAACCGCATAAGTTCCTACAGGGCAGGCTTTTTACCGGAAGAACGGCGGGAAATAGAAGGGAAACTTTTTTCAGGAGCGCTCGACGGTGTAATTTCCACTTCCGCTCTGGAAATGGGGATAGACGTCGGAGGCCTTGATCTTTGCATACTGGTGGGATATCCCGGCACAATAGTCAATACGTGGCAGCGGGGCGGTCGGGTTGGTCGCCAGGGCAGGCCTAGCGCTATTGTCATGATCGCGGGCCATGACGCTCTGGACCAGTATTTTGTTCATAATCCCTCGGACTTTTTTATCAGAAAATGTGAAAAGGCGACACTTGATCCACTGAACATAGAGGTTCTGAAAAAACATATCCCGTGCGCCGCCGCTGAAACCCCCATACATTCTTCAGAAGACTGGATTGGAACAAATCAGGCCCAATCCGCAGTCGAGAGTCTATTAGAAAAGGGAGCGATCTACAAATCCGCGGATGGAGTTATCCATTCGATCAATCCTCGACCCCACAGGGATGTTGATTTACGAAATGTTGGGGGCTCCTACGCTATATTCCTCGAAGGCGGCAAGACGCCGATTGGGATCTCGTCCGGCTCAAGGGCTTTCCATGAGTGTCATGAGGGAGCGATATACCTGCATCGAACCAGGCAGTACGTGGTCACCAGGCTTGATCTTGAGAAAAAGAACGTGTTTGTGCGCCCTTCTTCAGTAGGGTATTACACAAAATCAATTTCTGAAAAGGACACAAAGATTCTGGGGGCTCCTCTACGTACTCGTGAGTTTCCCGGTTTCATTGCTCGGGAGGCGAGATTAAGGGTCAGTGAAAAGGTAACAGGCTATGAAAAACGTCGTACAAGCGGACAGGAGTTAATTGGTGTTCTTGATCTTGACCTGCCGACTCTGACTTTCGAAACGGTCGGTTTGTGGATCGAAATCCCGTGATGAAATTAAAGAAGCCATAAAAAAATCAGGATTTCATTTTATGGGTGGGATTCATGCTATGGAGCATGCCGCAATTTCCATGTTTCCGCTGTTTGCGCTGTGCGAACGTGACGACATTGGTGGGATAAGTTGTCCGGATCATGAACAGGTCTGCCGAGCAGCCGTGTTCATCTATGACGGGCATGCCGGTGGTGTGGGATTGGCTCACACGGTTTTCGACGTTCTTGAAGAGCTTCTGTCGACCACCTTGAATCTTGTAAAAAGGTGCGAGTGTGAAACAGGTTGTCCATCTTGTATTCACTCCCCAAAATGCGGATCCGGCAACAAGCCGTTGGATAAGGAGGCTTGTATTAAAATTCTTGAATGTCTCCTCCATCCCGAACTCCTGGACTTTCCAGAAAAGGCGAATGCCAAGAACTATGAAACAAAGACTCCGAACCAGCCTCAAGACTCTAAAGACGCTGCCCCTGGCCGAAGGACTACTGAAACTACTGTCAGGATGAAGGAACTCAAAATGAATTCAAAGAGCGACAAAGCAGACCATGTCATCTTCTTCGATCTTGAGACTCAAAAACTCGCCGACGAAGTTGGTGGCTGGAAATATGTCTCCAGGATGAAGATGTCCATAGCGGTAACATGTTCAACTATCCACGGTTTCAAGACGTTTACCGAAGAGAACGTGGATGAACTTGTAAGTCTTCTGGCCTGCGCCGATTTAATTGTAGGCTTCAATCACATTAAATTTGACTATGAAGTGCTTAGCGCATATACGAATCAGAATTTAAGAGGCTACCGCAACCTGGATATGTTACTGGAGATTCAAAAAACCCTTGGGCATAGGTTAAGCCTGGATCATCTGGCCGAATTTACCTTGGGAAAGCGAAAAAGTGGAAGCGGACTGGACGCCGCAAAATGGTTTCGGGAGGGTCGTCTTGACCTATTGGAGAAATACTGTAGAGATGATGTTGTTATCACTAGAGATTTGTATCAATTTGGGATTGAAAACGGATATCTGGTGTACCGGCGCAGGGATGGCGCAAGCGCAAGGATCCCTGTTTCCTGGAAAAATGATTCATGTTTAAAACCCTAATTTCAGCGAAATTTCTCGTCCTCATTTTCATACTCCTTCTAGTCTTAGGGTTCTCATTCATTTATCGTGATTACGATCGCAGGGTTTCCGGCCTTAAGAGTAGTAGAATTCAATACCTTCGTAACCAGTACAACGCAACCCTGAATTCATACAGCCTTCTTACCAATACCATTTTTGAAGAGGTTATAGACCAGCCGGAAATTCTGACTATTGTAGCAAAAGCATACAAATCCAAAGATCCTAAGATCCGGGCGATTGCTCGTGGCGAACTGTTTGCGAAGCTAAGCGACACCTACCAAAGACTCGTTGGCAGAAATTTTAGGCAGCTTCATTTTCACCTCGCAAATGGAGAAAGCCTCCTTCGATTTCATCTTCCGTCGAGATTTGGTGACAACCTCTTTGATTCCAGACCCTCAATCAAGTACGTAAATACTGCCAAAGTCAAAGTTGAGGGATTTGAAGAAGGTCTTGGCGGGCCAGGGTTCAGATACGTCTTTCCTCTAACTTTTCAGGGAATACATATAGGTAGCGCTGAATTGGGAGTCTCTTTCGAAGCGCTAAGGACTTCGATGGAAAAACTGTATGGGCCGGAGAGATTCTCGTTCTTGATCAAAAAAGAAGTAATTGACAAAATTCCGGTTTCTGATGAGACGGTCAAATTCAGACCCTCACCGTTTGGTGAAGATTATGTCTACGAGGATTTTGACAGAGAAAGTTATCCCTCTGCTCAATCCTTCGAATCCGATCGGGAAGCGATTTCTAGAATTTCCACTCAGATCAAGGCTGAGGTAAGCCCACTAATCCTTGAAGGCAAACCATTCTGTATAGGGGTCTCGGCCAATGATACCGAATACATAGCCACATTCTTACCCGTATTCAACATTGGGGGCAGGCAAAACGCATACATTTTTTCGTTGTTTAAGGACGCCAGTTTTTCGGTTCGTTGGAATGATTTGATCTTGAAATCAACAGGGTTCTCACTTTTTCTGTTAGCTTTTTTCGCCTTTATTTACGTTGGGGAACACAGCCGACGTAAACTAGCCGATCAAAACAGGCGAATTGAAGAACAGACTTACCGCCTGAAGAATATAACCGACAACATGGCGGAGGCTATCTACGTGTTGGATAGGACCGGTCAGGTGACGTTTGTCAATCCCGCTGCCGAAAGCCTGCTAGGACTGTCTTCACACGACATAGTTGGAAAACGGATCGAACAGTTTGTAGAGTTCCAGCAATACATAAACGGCGAACCGCTGTTCGTTTTAAGCGCAGCATTAGAGGCTATCGAAAGAGGCGTCAAGGTTTCACGAGAGGAGAGCGCTCGAATTCTTCAAACAGGCGAAGTTTTTCAGATCTCATCGACATCATCTCCTATTCTCGAAAAAGGTCGGATCATCGGCGTTGTGACTGTTGTAGAAGATGTTACGGAACGGAAGAAAACGGAGATCGAACTCAGGCGTAGCGAAATTCGGTTGAGATCCGTCGTTGAAAACGCTTCCGACGCCATCATTACTGTCAATCCATTTGGGAAGATTGAAACTTTTAACCCCGCGGCGGAGAGGATTTTTGGGTATTCAAGAGTGGAGGTTTTCGATTGTAGCGCAAGCATCCTGATGCCGGAACCTTATGCCTCAGGGCTTGATGACTTCGTCAAGAAGGTGCTTACGAATACTTCAGACAGGCCATACTCCCAAACGACAGAACTCCTCGCAAAACGAAAAGACGGGGAAACGTTCCCTGTTGAGTTGTCAATAAGCGAAGTCAGGTTCGGCTCCCAAAGGATGCTCTTGAGCATCATCAGGGATGTGAGTGAGCGGAAAAAGTTCGAACAGGAACTTATAGACGCCAGGGAAAAGGCAGAACAGGGTTCAAGAGCAAAAAGTGAATTCCTTGCCAATATGAGTCATGAAATACGCACTCCAATGAACGGCATTATTGGAATGACACAATTGGCTCTTGAAACCGCGCTTACCGTCGAACAACGAGACTATTTGAATACGGTCAAGGCTTCGTCGGAATTACTTCTCAAACTCATCAACGATATCCTCGATTTTTCAAAGATTGAAGCTGGAAAATTCGAGATCGACAATGATGATTTCAAGCTTAGGGACACATTGTCCGATGCGATTCGCGGTCTTGCTCTTCAGGCGGAAGAAAAAGGACTCGAACTGATGTGTGAGGTTTCTGAAGACGTTCCTGACGACCTCCATGGTGACCCTGTCCGCATCCGTCAGATTATAGTTAATCTGGTGGGAAACGCTATAAAATTCACTGAAAAGGGCGAGGTCCTGGTTACAGCGGACTTGCGAAACACGGAAGACTCCAGAATCACGATCCATTTTTGCGTAGCCGATACAGGCATAGGGATCTCCCCGCAAAAGAAGGAGAAGATCTTTCAGCCTTTTGATCAGGCAGACACTTCAACTACTAGACGGTATGGGGGAACAGGGCTCGGATTGTCCATATCAACTCGTCTGGTTGAGATGATGAACGGACGGATATGGGTGGAAAGTGAATTAGGCAAGGGCAGCAAGTTTCATTTCACAATTCAATTGACGCCTGCTGTCGGTGAGATTCGTGAGAACGAACTTGAGCCGATGCAATCGCTCGAAGGGATAAAAGTTCTAGTTGTTGATGACAATATGACCAACCTCAAAATCCTTGAGGTTCAATTGTCGAATTGGGGAATGGTTGTAATATCAGCTCAAAATGGAGCTGATGCGCTGGAAGTCATGAAGAAATCCGCGTCCAGTAATGAGCCGTTTGCAATAGCGCTGATTGACTGCATGATGCCGGAAATGGACGGATTCCAGTTGGCTGAGTTGATCAGAAGTGATCCAGACATAAAAGACACTAAACTTGTAATGCTTTCCTCCGCTACGAGAATCGGAGATTCTCACGATCTTGAAAAATATGGTCTGAAATCATGGTTGGTAAAGCCTGTCAAGCCATCCGAACTCCTGTTAAGCCTTCTAAGAGTTTTGGGAAAGGCGCGCCAGTCTCCCAAGGAGGATTCTACGCATGTGGAAACATCCAGGGACGCTCACCACAAAACGGCGAACATTCTGCTCGCGGAAGACAACGCCATAAACAGAATCCTGGCTGTGAGGCTCCTCGAAAAGGCTGGATATAAAGTGGTTTGCGCCCAGAATGGTCTTGAAGTCCTTAGATTACTGGGTGAACAACAATTTGACATAATTTTGATGGATATTTCCATGCCGGAACTGGATGGATTCGAGGCGACACGCCGGATCAGAGAGTCTGAGGCGCAAACAGGCGCCCATCTACCCATAATCGCCATGACCGCCCATGCCCTAAAAGAGGACCGAGGGCGATGTCTGGAGGCAGGGATGGATGATTACGTATCCAAACCGGTTAATTTTAAGGAACTCTTCGAAAAGATTGATCGGTGTATTTCAGATTTATCCAGGAATGAGGCCAGCGCTCAGAATTAGTTGCTAAACCCGCCAGGAGTCTTCATGTAAAGAATCCCATATTTTTCTTTTATCTGACCATCAAGTTCCGGGGCGTTGGCGATGTCCAACGGCAAGGTCGAGTTAGACCAGATTTTAAGAAGAACCCGTTTTTCGCCTTTGGCCGCCAAATCTTGAATTGTGTCATAAAATTGCTGAATGTTTACAACGTCCACATCTCCAATTTTGATCACTCTGTTCAAGAAACCTGTCGAATCGACAAGTCCGTATTCCGGAAATATCTCGGAGACTATAACTATCTTCTGGTATGGAAGTTCCGGAAAAGATTCAGCGTATCTTGCTCTGAAAGTCTCTCCGGATTGTCCGAGATTTTCAATGCAATTCATCGTTAATTCGACAAAACCGATTCCGCCGAAGATGAAATAGTTCGCCATCGTGAAGATCTTCGGCACGAGGCGTGGCAAGCCTGGAGTTACCTTACCGAAAATGTCCAGTGTCTTTCCATCTCTAATAACTTTTATGTTTAAAGGATCACCAACTAGCTTACGGTTAAGTATCTCGGAAAAATATAGACTTTGCGCCAGCGGCTTGAAATAAATCTCCCCAAAATTGTCTATTTTGAAACCGTCTATTTCAGTAATTATGTCTCCTGATTTCAATCCAAAAGTGAATGGTCCTCCGCCCTGGATAATGTAATTGAGCAAGACCCCTCCCTGTTCGGATCCTAAATGGAAATATTCCTTTAATCGAGGAAACATGAATTGAATTGCGTAACGCCAGTTTGGGATTAACTCCTGTTTATCGAGGACCGAGGCAAGATGTTTGACAACATTTATCGGGATAAAATAATTTATCCTATCTCCTGTCCTGACCCCCTGAAAGGACATGCCGACTACTTTACCGTCCTTGAGTACCGGACCTCCAGAATTTCCCTGATTCTGTTGCAGCGAAGCCTGGGCTATAAGCCATAACTCGTGTGAATAAACATATCGTTTAACTTCTATCCGGCTTATTTCCCCCTGTTCCGACTTGCTTATTCTTTCGCCGCCAGAAGGGTACCCCCAGCCCTGTACTTTGTCCCCAACACGAAGAGTGTCACTATCTCCAAACTCTAATGGAGTAATTGGGCCATTTAATGATTCATAAACCTTCAAATCTGCAGGCGCCATTTCCAGGACCGCAAAATCCGCTGAATTGCATATGCCCACTATTCCGACATCATATTGTCTCTTTTCCCGACCGTTTGAGACCTTAATACTTTCGGCCATCGACACAGCGTGCGCATTCGTCAGGATAAGTCCTTTGCGGCCAGGAAATAACTTGTCATCCCTGAAAAAGAAGCCGCTTGCTTTCAGGTTCGAGAAATCCGGACTCTTCCAGGGTTTGTGATAATACGGGGCTTTCTTTGTTATAAAGACACGTAAGACCTGGGTTTCGATGGCCCGGTTTTGAGACTCGAGCCGGAGTCGAACCATACGCAAAAAGAATAAGACAAATCACGAACGCAAAAATAGATCCTAAACTGATATGTCTCGTTGAGAAAATGTTCATAAACAAGCTTTTGATTCTAAGCATAGCCGCCGGACGGAAGATGGGCTTGCATATGTGACATGCGTCGAGAGCGGGCATTGAATCGGCCTGATCCAAGAGACGCATGTCAGCATTTAAACTGCGGGCGATGAGCAAACTTGAGCTTCTAGTCAGCCTTCCAGAAACGGGCGTAACCTCTTGCTCCGCGAAGGATGTCGCAATTTCTTTAGAGCTTTTGCTTCTATTTGCCTTATTCTTTCACGTGTTACGTCAAAATCCTGACCTACCTCCTCAAGAGTATGGTCGGCTCGTTCGCCGATTCCAAAACGCATTCGGAGGACCTTTTCTTCTCGAGGCGTCAAAGTGGCCAGGACCTTCCTTGTTTGTTCGGTAAGGCTCATCCCGACAACGGCGTCAGACGGAGACAGTATTTTCTTGTCTTCTATGAAATCACCCAGGTGCGAATCCTCTTCTTCACCTATCGGGGTCTCCAGAGAGATCGGTTCCTTGGCAATCTTTAGGACTTTCCGAACTTTCTCCAGCGGGAATTCCATCTTTTCGGCGATTTCTTCAGGAGTTGGTTCTCGTCCATATTCCTGGACCAAGTACCGCGAGGTACGTATCAGTTTGTTTATTGTTTCTATCATGTGCACAGGTATACGAATGGTCCTCGCCTGATCGGCAATGGCTCTGGTGATAGCCTGTCTTATCCACCATGTGGCGTATGTGCTGAACTTGTATCCGCGTTGATATTCAAACTTGTCAACAGCCTTCATGAGGCCGATATTTCCCTCTTGAATCAAGTCAAGGAACTGCAACCCCCTGTTGGTATATTTCTTGGCAATACTGACAACAAGTCTCAGATTGGCCTGCACCAGTTCACTTTTTGCCCTTCGGGCAAGTCTCTCACCTTCCCGGCATCTGGCTAGCGCTTCACGGAGATGGTATTCGTCCATACCCGCTTCATTTTGGAGCTTGGCGATCTTTCGGATGCCGTTGTCAATTTTGTTGTCGAGATCCAGTATTTTTTGTGGCGAGATGTTCGTGTGTTTTTTTAGGGTTTTCCTGTCGTCAATAAAGGTCTTCCACAAAATCAGACTTTCCCTGGCTTTGTCCAGAGGCATCTTAAGTTCATATTCGACTGCCTTGAGTTCCTCTCTGGATGTCTCAAGCTTGCGGACAAGGAATTTCAGCTTGCCTGCGATATGATCTATCATATTGCTATTGAGATTAATGTTCTTGAGACAGGTTATAACTTCGGCCCTGCTTTTTTCGATCTCAAGATCGTACTTGTCGATTTCTTCTGCAGAGGCTTCAGCCACCAAAGATTTCCTGAGATTCACAACCCCTTGATATTTTGCTTCAAGATCCTTCAATTCCTGAATGAGGTTCAGGATGCGATCCACTATCCCTGAATCATCTCCATCCGGCATTTCTTCATCTTCAAAACCCCGGATAATTTCTTTAACGCGGATAGCGCCCTTTTTGAGTTTGTCACCAATAGCAAGCACTTCTTTGATCGTGACCGGACAGCCTATAATTACACTGAAGACCTGTTGTTCTCCCTGCTCTATTCTCTTGGCGATCTCCACCTCTCCCTCTCTTGTGAGAAGCGAGACTCCACCCATTTCATGGAGATACATCTTGACCGGATCATTACCCCTTACGACAGTGTCGGGTTCAACCACCTTGATTTCTTCATCTTCATCATCATCATCCGGTTTCTCAATCTCAAGGTCGCGGGCTTTCGCATCAGTCACCGGAATTTTCTTGTCGAAAGGAACAAGTTCGACATTGAACTCGGTCACAATCTTCATGAGAAGTTCGTCGATCTGCGCTTCACCGACCATTTCAGGCGGAATATGTTTGTTTATTTCGTCGTAAGTAAGATATTTTCTGGTTTTGGCCAGATCGAAAAGACCTTTGAATTCGGACTTGAACTTCGTTTCAGGCATAAAACCTTTTCTCCTTTTACCCCATTCGTGGCCGAGACTATTAGGCGTCGGTAGCTAATACCTTCAAAACCGGGCCTGCTCTCAACTCCGCAATCTCCGACCGATAATCAGCAACTCTCTGGCTAAATCGTTATACTGTTCATCTCCGGGAACGCATTTTCTAATGGTTTCCTGGATTTCAGACTTGCGTCTCAGAAGTCGCTTCAACCTGAGTCGATCAAGCGACTGATCAATTGTAAGCTCCCCGTCTACTTCGGGTCTAAGATCATCCTCTTCAGGTTTAGGTTGCAACCAGCTTGCAACCAGCCCCGCCATCTCGGAATCGTCAATAGAAAACGAAAAAAGCTTGGAATCAAATTCTCCTCTTTCATTTGAAAATCGTATGATCTCGCGCGCCAACCGACCCAGTGAAGGATTCTCTATTTCCCTTAGGACTCCAGCTTCAATAACCCTGTTTATAAATCCCTGCAACGAGAGCATTCCTCGGACCACATTTCTCTCATCAGCCGGGAAATCAAACAGGGTTGATGCTGGCTTTTTCTTCGGAGATCCGTTCTGGGGGAACTGATTGACTTTGCTAGTTGTAATCGCCCGACGCAAACGTTCTTCCTTGATCCGAACTCGCGAAGAGAATCTTTCTATAAGATAATCTCGCTCCGATGAATCGGCAATCTTTCTCAAAATGGGAACACATTCTTCGAGGGCTTTATTTCTTCCGGCTATTCCTTTCAGGTCGTACTGAATTTCCAACTGGTCGAGGAAAAAATCAATCATGGATTGCGATTTTGTCGCCAAGGCCAGAAAGGCCTCTGTTCCAATCCTGTTGATTGCGGCGTCCGGGTCCTTATCTTCAGTGAGGATGACACATTCCGGCTCGATACCCTCGGTCAAAAATATGGGTAGCGATCGTTTCACCGCTCGTAGTCCCGCCTCGTCGCCATCAAAGATTGTGACTATTCTATCTGTGAAACGCTTTAACAATTTGGAGTGTTCGGTAGTGAGAGACGTCCCAAGTGGCGCTACGACGTTCTCTATCCCACGCGCGCGAAGAGAGATCTGGTCGAAATAGCCTTCTACCAAAATAACAAACCCGGTTTTTCTTATTGCTTCTCTAGCGGAATCCAGGCCAAAAAGAATATTCTTTTTCTTGAAAATGTCAGATTCTGGAGAGTTGAGGTACTTTGGATCGCCATCCCCCAGCGCTCGACCGCCAAAGGCGACGAGTTCGCCGTTCAACCCTCGTATAGGAATCATGATTCTGCCTCGAAAGTAATCGTAGTAGCCCCCACTAGGCTTCTGACGAACAATGCCGGCGCTCAACACGTCCTGGATGGCCAACCCCGAACCAGAGACTAGATTTTGAAAACCGTCCCATGAATCTGGAGCGTACCCCAAGCCTAGAAACTCAATCCACTCTGGGCTCAACCCTCTGTTAAGGAGGTACTGCATGGCGGATTGATCCGACTTCAAGCTTTTAACAAAGTATGATTGCGCGACAGTGAGGACTCTGGATAATCTTTCCCGTACGTTGTCCCTCTTCTCTTGGGCTCGTTCCAGTTCGATGGTGACGCCGTATCGTTGAGCAAGTAACTTCGCTGCTTCAACGAACGAGAGATTTTCGATCCTCATTACAAAGTTGAAAACGCTCCCTCCGACGGCACAACCAAAGCAGTGAAAAATACTCTTTTGAGGAGAAACATACAAAGATGGATCCTTGTCTCCGTGAAAGGGACAAATTCCCCTATAATCTTTCCCCGCTTTCTTGAGTTCTATATAGCTGGAAATGACCTGAACTATGTCGGCCGCTACGGCGATTTCTGAGATCTTGGATTCCGGAATCCTCATATTTTTACTCCGGCCTCAAATCCACCATCGTCACACCGGCGCCACCTTCCTGCGGGACTCCAATCCGGGAGTCCACTACCAGCGCATTATTGGCCAAATACTCAGCAATCGCCTGTCTTAGGCGACCCGTGCCTTTGCCGTGTATAATCCTCAGTGACTTCAAACCGTTGAGGATCCCATTGTCGATGGCCTTTTCAACAACTGGGAGGGCTTCATCTACGCGCATCCCGATGACATTCACCTCCCAATCGGGTTTAGTGAAAGGGATATCTACCCCAAGAACGGATTTTTTAGAAGAATTTTTTTTGCTATCAGGTCTTTTAATTAGTGTCAAGTCTTCAGGGTCCACCCTTACGGTTATGTTTCCAACAAGCACATCCAATTTCCCGCGTTCAGCGGAGGACCTTAACACGCCCTGCTTCCCCAGTAATTTTATCTTAACGATGGAACCTGCTTCCCACTGCTTCTTGGGCTTGACCAAAGGGGTCTGTAATTTTTGCACGATCTCAGATTTTATTTCCTGAAACTTCTCATGAATATCTCTGCCGGATTTTAACTGGCCTGATTTCATGGACTGTCGCAAGCCGGCCAAATCTTTCTCTGCTCTCTTCAGGAGTTCACTTGCTTCTTGTCTAAATGTTTCAGTAAGCTCCTCTCGCTTTTCACGCGCCTCTTTTAATTCCTGATCGAGCTCGTTTTTTAACGACTGAACTTCTTGACGCGATTTGTCCAGGGATTCAAGTTTTTCTCTCAAACTGGCGATCAAGGCTACGCTACCGCCTGCAGCCTGGTCCGCATACTCTTTCGCAAGGCTAATCACGTTTTGTGGTAGCCCCAGAGTTTCAGCGGTAGTGATGGCGTGGCTTTCCCCTGGCAGATCATAGACCAATCGAAATGTCGGTTTCAAAGTGGACGGGTGAAACTCCACGCTCACGTTTTTGGTGTCAGGTTTCGAGAGGGCATAGGCCTTGAGTTGAGTTAGATGTGTGGTGACAACGACATGAGTCCTCTTTGACTTTAGATCGTCAATAATAGCCATTGCAAGCGCTGCCCCTTCATCGGGATTAGTAAAGCCACCAAGCTCATCCAGGAGAACCAGATCTCCGGGTTGCGCCATTTCAAGAATGGCTTTGATACGAATTAAATGGCCTGAAAATGAAGATACTCTCCCCCGTATATCCTGTTCTTCACCGATATCGACCATTATTCGGGGAAAAACACGGATTTTGACACCCTCTCTAGCTGGAATCGGTATTCCACACCTAGTCATGAGCGGAAATAAACCTGCTATTTTCAAGGCCACAGTTTTCCCACCCATATTCGGTCCACTAATGATCGTGACAAGAGTATCCGCGTCCTCAATCACATCCATAGGAACAACGTCAAGGTCTCCAGAGGCCAAAAGCAGCGGATGACGTGCCCCTAGAATGTGAAAACCTTGTTCTGTCAATTCAGGCGCATTGCAACCTATCTTGATTGAGTACATGGCTCTAGCCTGATACGCGTCAAGCTCAGCCAGAGTCTGAAAGTTGGTTGTCAAATCGTGTAGAGATAGCCTTATTTCCTCAGTCAGTATTTTGAATACCCTGAATATGGCCTCTCTTTCTTCGTCAGCCAATGACGCCATCAGGTTGTTCTGTTCAACAACTTCAAATGGTTCCACGTACACCGAAGCGCCTGAACGCGAATGGTCGTGGACAATCCCATTCATAAGCCCCTTGAATTCCGGGCGTAGCAGGATGACGTACCTGTCACTTCGAACCGTTACGTAATCTTCCTGAACAATCCTCGAAAGATCCTGATCCCTGATTATACGGTCAAGGCGCTTGTGGATCTTTGACCTCAAGGCAACGGTTTCTTCACGAATCCGAATCAACTCGGGGCTGGCGTTGGGCTTTACAGCTCCATTTTCATCCAAAGACCTTTTAAGAATTGTTTTCAGTGGAGAGATGGAGGTCAGTAGATCATTGTACCCCCTGAGTATTTCGAACCGGTCATCGAGGTCAGAAAGTTTTCGCTTTACCGTCGAGGTGACGTCTAGCAACTCGCGGATAGCCAGGATTTCTTCCGAATCCAGCACTGAATTCAGTCCTGTAAGTTTCTGGAACACGCCTTCCAATGGAGCGACACCGGCAAATCCGAACTCGCCATCGATCTGGATGGCTTCTTTCATCTCCAAGGCTAGACGCAGATTTCTTTCAATGGTTGGAATGTCGGTTTCGGGAACGCTGTTTAGTACTCGAAGCTTCCCAGACATTGAGCCAGCGTGCCCAGCTACTTCATCCAACACACTAGGCAACTCAAGCGCAATGACACTCTCATTAAGTAAATCCTGCATTTATCCCTCAAACTGCAATTCGTTCTGAACAGATGCTAGTGGCGGGATCCTCAGAAGATGGTAAATTGACGTGTACCCACTCCTCCCGTGTTTAAGAGACCGGAGAGAAGACCGCTCCCCGTCTGTATGCCTAAAGTCGGACAGGAACCCCCTCGGAGGCTAAATATCTTTTGAGATCCCTTATTGGTATTTCCCTGTAGTGAAATATAGAAGCCGCCAAAGCAGCGTCGGCCCCGCCTTTTAAGATGGCGTCGCGGAGATGTTCCGGTTTCCCCGCTCCTCCAGAAGCGATGACCGGGATACCCACGATATCTGTCACAGCTCTGGTCATGGGAATATCATAACCATCCTTGGTTCCATCCGCATCCATGCTCGTGAGCAATATTTCACCGGCTCCCAGCCTTTCAACCTTGCAGGCCCATTCGAGGAGATCGACTCCGGTCATCGTTCTTCCACCGTGGATGGATATTTCGAAACCGGAAGGAGTGGCCCCGGTTTTCTTTCCATCAATTGCGACCACTATGCATTGACTGCCAAACATCAGAGAAGACTCCCTGATTATCTGTGGATTACGGACGGCCGCTGTGTTAAGTGAAACCTTGTCAGCGCCGGCGTTTAAGAGACTTCTGATGTCAGATGTAGAACGAACGCCGCCACCTACGGTCAATGGCATAAATACCTGCTCAGCGGTGCGAGATACGACATCAAGGATAATATCTCTTTTTTCATGGGAGGCCGTAATATCAAGAAATACGAGTTCGTCAGCCCCTTCCTCGTCATAGAAACGGGCGTTCTCTACCGGGTCCCCGGCGTCCTGCAAGTTTACGAAGTTGACGCCTTTTACAACTCGCCCCTGATTCACATCAAGACAAGGAATTATCCTTTTAGCTAACATTGGAACCCTCGGTCATAGCAATGGCTTCTCTAAGGTCAATTTTGCCCTCATATAGGGCTCTGCCGATGATAATACCTTCCACGCCATCTTTTTCAAGCGACAACGCCTTTTTCACATCATTAAGCGTGCTGACTCCTCCGGATAATATGACCGGGGTTTTCATGGCGCGAGAGAACTCGGAGGTCGAGGCGAAATTAGGCCCCTTCATCATGCCGTCTCGTTCGATGTCTGTGTAGATAAAAGCAGCCGGCGCCTTGGGATCGAAGATTTTGGCCAATTCCCTGGCGTCCTGCTCCGTAGTCTGGGTCCAACCTTGAACAGCCACCCTTCCGGCTTTGGCGTCAATTCCAATAGCTATTCGACGGGGAAATTTCCTTAGTAGTTCAAGGGTAAGCTCAGGATCGGAAGCCGCGATCGTGCCGACAATTATCGTATCGATCCCTACATCAAGGTACATCTTCACAGTTTCCACGTCTCTTATACCACCGCCGAGTTCCGTTCGAACATTAACATTTCGGATCACGTCTTTTATGACTTGGAGATTTACCGGACGCCCATCGATGGAACCGTCGAGATCCACGAGGTGAATTTTTGAGGCTCCCATGTTTTGCCACATTAAGGCTTGATCCAACGGGTTTTCATTGAATATGGTAGAAGATTCCATTCGTCCCTGTCTGAGACGAACACATTTTCCATCTTTAAGGTCTATTGCGGGGATTATTATCATGCTGGAAAGCGCCTAAAATAAAAAGCCCCCTTTAACAGGGGGCTTTTGGTATCGATTTTATAGCTGATTGATCTTATTCAACCGGCAGGTAGTATACAAACGGCGGCCAAGGAACGATGAACTTCCACATAGGGACGGCCACGGGGATCGGGGGTGGACCACAGCTTACTGGAGCGCATACCGGCATTTGAGGGGCCGGATATTGCATTTTAACCTGAATGGAAGTCGTCAGCTTCGCCGGTTTCACGGCTTTCATAACTTTCGGAGCCGGAGGAGGTGGACATCCACCTACGCCGCAAGCTGGTGCCGAAGCCGGCATAACCATTGGTTCTGGCGCTGCGACTGCGCCCGCAAATGTCTCGGCCCACACTGCGCTCGTCGATACAACGGCGACCAGGATGAAACCGAGAATCGCTAACTTTTTGACCATACCCTTAATCCTCCTTTCGAAACACTGATTATATCTTTGTAACTCTAATGTCATCTTTGGGGCCAGCCTACTACTTCTTTACCTTGCAGGGCATCGGAGGCGGAGGCGCCATCGGAACACCACAAACCGGTTTCATTTTGATGTAGTTAGCCTTCACGTATACGCAACGCGGAACCTTCTTTTCAAAACAGCACCGATCCGTGCCCCTCGGCCAATCATACTCTCTGTCAAAGTGTTCAACCTTGATGTCCGTAACCGGCACCAGCCACTCATAACGACCAGGAGCGACAGGATTCGGAAAGGTCTGGGGGTTGCCGTAGAATGCAAGCGGGGTGCGCGGCCACGCAACGCCTGCTAGATAAGGAGCGACTACCCGAACTTTTCTCAGCTGCGCTGGAACAGGGGTAATTACTTCCGTTATCTGGGAATAGTTAGTAGCCGCAGGACCACACACTGGGGGCAGTCCTGGAGGTGGCGGCATATAAGCGCTCCCTCCACCGGGGCCGCCGGCAAAGGACATCGTGCTAGCGCCGCACAGCGCAAGAACCAGTAGGCTCAAAAGAAACAAACGTTTAACCATACCCTCAATCCTCCTTTCAACAGTTCCTCCCAAAAAACCGCTCGGGAGACCCGTAAAAAACATTCCCGGATAAATATCCGATATATTCCGGAATGTATTTTTGGTATCAAATCGCATAGCAAATGTCAAGCTATTTTTTGCCTGACGCCTCTCTAGACCACATGCCGGCTACATACTTCATAAGTCCTCAAACCATGAACCTTTACCGGCTGACGTCCGAATGGTAAATCAACATCCGGTCGCCCTCTTACAAAACTTGTTAAACAAATATAGTTTATTGACGCTAACGATTTTTATCAGACCTTGTGAACTAAGTCAAGGTTTATTTCGGTTTTTACCTCCGTCACCGATTTTTAGCCTAAATCATCCCATAACCGCCGTCTACACACAATGTCTGCCCTGTTATGTAATCGGAGTCGGTAGAGGCGAGAAATACAAACGCCGGGGTGATGTTCTCAGCCGTCCCAAAGCGCTTCATCAATATTCGGTTCATGTAAATCTCTCTAAGTTTTTCGTCGTTCCGAATCTTTTCAGTCATGTCGGTTTCAACTATGCCTAATGAAATGACGTTGGCGCAAACGTTGTAACGCGCCAGTTCCCTTGCGACACTCTTTGTAAGGCTTAAAATTCCACCCTTGGCCGCCGAGTAATTCACTTGTCCTACTGTTCCGACTAATCCAGCGACTGAACTGACATTTATCACCTTGCCGTATTGCTGCTCCTGAAAATACTTCGAAGCCGCCTGAACGCAGAGGAAAGGACCTTTCAAGTGCGCGTCCACAACGGCGTCCCATTGTTCTTCGGTCATCTTTGTCAGCATAGCGGGTCTCGTAAACCCTGCATTATTTACCAATATATCTAATCGGCCGAATTCCTGTTTGGCGACGCTCATCATATTCTCCACTTCAGCTTTAGTCGCCACATCGGCCTTTACGGCTACAGACCTACGTCCCAGCTTTTTAATTTCGTCAACCAATTGAATCGCAGGTCCTTCGCTGGATGTGTAATTTATCGAGAACATCCGCCCCTTCTTTGGCGAAAGCCAAAGCGACATTTCTACCAACACCTCTGCTGCTGCCCGTGACAACCGCCGCTCTACCCGCAAGTTTCATACTACCTCCTGGAAAGTATGCGACATGTTTTAAAACTCTTGATCTATTGACACATTTAACAGAGAAGAAACCAAAAAAAAAGCCCTGAGACGTTCTCAGGGCGTGAAAGGAGGTATGGATATGGGTTATCGTGTCGTTTTGCGCCCCAGCTCATCTCCGCACGGGCTGTATAATATGCGGACTTCTTTTGACGGCAAGGTATCGCTTCTCAATAACCCTTACATTGAGAGACATTGGTATGCAACAAAAGTTCCAAAGTTTTCATTTAGTCCTAAAAAAGTTGCGTCAAAGCGCCGACGACCGTGAAGTCGATCATGGGGTATAAACTACCACAATCATTTTTGACGCCTTTTGGCTGAGATTCCTTAAATGGTGGGCCGTCCCCGAATCAAAATGCAGGGTGGCTCCTTTCCTCAGTTCCCTGACATCCTCTCCCACTTTGACCTCAACCCTACCTTCTATTACATACATAAATTCTTCACCTTCGTGCTTATAGGCTACCATCTCATGTTCTTTCTTCGGGTCGAGTGTCACCAGATAAGCCCACAAATGCTTGTCCTGCGCGTCAGGTGTCAGGCTCTTGTATGAATACGCCTTCGTCCTTTTCAGGTAGCTCTTCCTGCGTTCCACTTTACGGTCTTCAGAAAGCAATGACGCGGAATCGACTGCAAGCGCTCGCGAGATCTGGATTAATGTCCCCACTGGGGGAGCAATTTTCCCGTCTTCCAAGTCCTTTAGATATTCTATTTCGAATCCTGTTTTTTGAGATAGTTGGCCAAAATCCAGTTTGAGCTTTTCACGCATCTGTCGAATCTTGTCTCCTACAGTGATGGACTTGACAGGCTTCTTTGCCATGAGCGATCTCCCTTGAAAGTAAAATTGTGAACTCAACTATGTTAAATGTGAACGAATCAATAAAGGTCGGGCCGCTTGCCTCCCTTGGCTTTGGTCAGCTCCCTGGCGATTACGATCCGCTGCACCTGATTCGTTCCTTCGAAAATTTGAGCTATTTTTGCAGATCTCATGTACATCTCAACCGGATAGGACCTCATGTACCCATAGCCACCAAGAATTTGGACAGCTTCTGTGGTTACCCGCATGGCCATATCCGTGGCGAACCTCTTTCCCATGGCAGCTTCCAGAGCGCATTGCTCTCCAAGATCCATCAGTGAGGCTGCTCTATAAATCATTAATCGAGCCGCTTCTATCTCGGCAGCCAGATCAGCCACTAGGAACTGTAGCCCTTGGAATGACACAATGGGACGACCAAACTGAACTCGCTTTTGCGCGTAATTGAGAGCGTAATCGAACGCCTGTTGAGCAAGCCCCACAGCGCAGGCGCCTATACCTACACGTCCTCCGTTTAATGCGCCAAGGGCCATGTTGAATCCCTTGCCTTCTTCTCCAACTCTATTGCTGTCCGGAATGAAGCAGTCCTGGAAGTGAAGCTCCGTTGTCGGTGATGCGTTCAGACCCATTTTAGGCTCGTAAGGCCCAAACGAAAACCCGGGCGTTCCCTTCTCCACTACTATGGCGCTGATTCCTCTCTGTTTCTGGTTTTCATCGGTTCTGACCATAACAGCGTAAAGGTCTGCCACACCCCCATTCGTGACGTAAAGTTTCGTGCCGTTTATCAAGTAACCGCCATCAACTTTTACCGCGGCGCAGCTAAGGTTTGCGGCGTCTGATCCAGCATCCGCTTCGGTCAATGAATAGGCGCCCATTTTTTCGCCCAGAGCCAAAGGCTTTACGAAACGTTCACGCTGATCTTCGTTACCATACTGGTAAATTAAATTTACCACCATGTTGTGAACGCTCATGTACACCGCTGTAGCAAAACAGCCCTTTGCGAGTTCTTCAAAAATAAGAGCGGCTGTCAACCTGCCAACGCCTGTTCCTCCGTACTCCTCGGGAACATACAATCCAGTAAAGTCCAGTTGGCCCATCTTGTCGAAAGCCGGTCTGGAAAAGGTATGTGTCTCTTCCCATTCTCTAGCGTTTGGGGCCAACTCCTTGGCGGAAAAATCCCTGGCGGCCTTGCGTATGAGCCGCTGTTCGTCGTTGAGCTTGAAGTCCATGAAAAATCTCCCAAAAGAATTGTGTGGGTTAAGTGCGTCTCACATGAATAACCGGATTGTGATTTTTGCAATCTGAAGATATCTTTGGATGACCTGTTTGGGCCTCCGGCGTTAACACATCGCTACGGCGCCTCTATTGGAGCCCGGAGGCGGCAGGCGGTAAAATTGAGATTTTCTAAGTCTTGAATGGAATGGACTAAAGATTTTTTTAATTATTATCTATTGTAACACCTCCGAGTCAATGAAAATCAGATTTGCGGAGTTTGAGGACTAGTTCAATGAATTCATCATATGAAGCGATCCAGGCTCTGGCCAGGGTTTTCGGTATCGAACAGGAATACACAGATAACTGGGGACGTGTATTCAAAACATCTCCATCCATCATGAGAGACATCCTTGAAACCAAGGGTGTCCGGCTGGATCCCGGCCTGCTTTCGACGGCCCATCAAGTTGTGACTCTTACGGAGGGTTCAATCCCGAATGAAGTCCCCATTCATATGGATTTTACGCAATCTTTTCTCGACGAATTGAGGAAAAATGGACTTATAACGTTGACATCGCAGGAATCTGGCATAGCCCTCATGTCTCAGCCGATCAATAGGTCAAGCTTGGTCGAAGATTTTGATAAGGAGACAGGTTTAACTCTTGTCCCGGTTCCGCTTCCAGATAATCTGGCAATTGGTGATCATCGGTTTCTGGTAACGGTTCACAGCGAGACATCTACATATTCTGTTGCGTTGGAAATTATTGTCGGACCTTCCAAAGCATATACCCCGTGTCTGATGGAAGACGGTCAAAAGATAGCGGGAATTGCTGTTTCCCTGTACGGAGTTCGATCAGAGACCAATTGGGGGGTGGGTGATTTTACCGATTTGGAACGGATCATTGATTGGGCTTTCGATGATTTGGGGGCTCATTTTGTCGGGCTAAACCCTCTTCATGCCCTTTTCAACGCGTGCCCCTATAATTGCAGTCCCTATATGCCTTCGAGCCGTACGTTTTGTAACCTCATCTACATTGATGTCCCCAAAGCCGCCAGTCGAATTTCAGAAAAGGTGGCTCACGGGATCTTGAATGACCCTTCGATCCAGGAAACGTCCAGGAAACTCAGAGAATCTGAGTTGGTTGATTATGAAGGAGTTTCTTCATTGAAAATAAAGGCTCTCCGGTCGATTTTCGATCAATTCAGGGGGTCCTCAGGTTCTCCTGACATCAAGGCCGTTTACTCAGAATTTGAATGTTACATAGAGGAGGGTGGGGACAGTTTAAATAGATTCGCAACGTTTTGCGTTCTAAGAGATTTCTTTTTGGCAAAATCTCCTGATCTAAGAAGTTGGATGACCTGGCCCGAAGGCTTTCAACATCCTGGATCTGAGGATGTTGAGAGATTCCGAGAAAGAAACACCGTGGAAATCATGTTTCATGAGTTTATACAATGGGTCTGCGAATCACAACTGGCTGACGCTCAGAGATACGCTTTGAGAAAGGGGATGCTGGTAGGGTTGTATCATGATTTGGCCCTCGCTGTTGACCCGGATGGGGCCGATAGCTGGTCGACACAGGAATACTTTGTTCGGGGATTTAGTGTAGGGGCTCCACCAGACGCTTTTGCCCCCGAAGGACAGGATTGGGGATTTCAACCTCCAAATTCACATAAGGTCCGCATGGCCGGGTTCTCTCCCTTTAGAAACAGCCTCCAAGTTGGTTGCAAACACGGAGGCGCGTTGCGGATCGACCACGTGATGCAAATTCATCATTTGTTCTGGATACCGATGGGGCAGTCCGCTAGCTACGGTGTTTACGTCAAGGACTTTGAGGAAGATCTATTAAATGTGTTGGCGATGGAAAGCGCAATCAACCATACGATGGTAGTTGGTGAAGATTTGGGAACGCTGCCTTTTAATTTTCGTGAACGTCTCATTGATAGAGGAATTTATTCATACAGGATTTTCTATTTCGAGAGAGACGAAAACTTTAACCAAGCGCCGTATTTTAACTATCCCGCCGGGGCGTTGGTTTCGCTTTCCACTCACGACCTACCAACTTTTTCAGGCTTCTGGCAGGGACTTGACATTGACGAAAGGCTTGCAATCGGAAGGATCAAACTTGATGAAGAGATAGCAGCGCGTTCTGAACGAACAACTCAGAAAGCCAAGATAATCGAACGACTTGTTTCCGACGGTGTTCTTCCTCCTGAAGTCGCACATAGGGCGTGGGAGTCAACAGTCCCTACCGACGAACTCCATACAGCGGTTCTCAGTTTCATTTTTAGGACACCTTGTCGTCTGGCGATAATCAGCCTGGAAGATCTGTTCGGCGACGTCCGGCAGCAAAATCTACCAGGGACAACGGTTGAGCGACCGAATTGGGTCACCAAGACCAGGTTTACGGTCGAAGAACTAAAGAGCCATTCAGAGGCTCTGAGAATGACCGTAAAATTCAGAAAACTTTTGGAAGATTCAGGAAGGTTGGTTAAATCTGAGGCTTAGCTCTGTTCTCGAAACTGAGTTTGATCATGGAACCGGTACTATTTAAAAGCTGAGTGGGTTCATCGTGGTACAAACTCCAAACGCTTGAGATACGGTCAACATCGGCCCTCCACCGCTCAATCTTTCTTATCGCTTCGGCTTCCCAAGGTAACCATCCGGTCCTCTGACGTATCTTTATGGATGCCTCAAGTTCTGCCGGCACTGGAGGATTGAGTAGGCCCTCATCGTCTTCCTCGATTTGACTGAGATAACTTGTGAGTATTTTCACCTGCCTGCGGTTGAGTTTGCCTCTCAGGACGCTTAATTTCTCTTCAACCATTGATTCCAGTCGTTTTACAGCACGGTTGTTCTTTTCTTTACATTCTATCAGTTCACTCAGGAATTTATAGTTTTCACGAAATTCTGCCGGAATAGAAGACAGGTCCATATCCTGGGCGGATTTGTCCACTCTCATGGCTGCTCCATCGGTATTTTTTGATAAAGGATCTAGTGGGCTGATTGACAGGACCGGGAACGCCGGTGTCGAGGATGGACGTAACACGCCCTTTTAGCATTGTCAAGTATTGGTTTAACTTTAGTTACAAAATCTTCTAATTATTAGACATATTTTACTGTTCGCCTCTGGGTTTATCCCCGTATAGATCTTTGTGTCGCTTTAACACTTCAGGATCCAGGTGAATTTGACCTTTGTACTTTTCTTTGAATTCCTGCAGATCCTTTTTCTCCTGATAGGAGAATACGCTGGTTTCTATGTTTCCTACTATCCATTCACCGTACGGCAGTTCTCTGACTAGCGCCACACCGCTCATTACAGTTGTCTGATTAACTCTCTGCGCGTGAATGAAACAGCCAAGAAGAATTCCGATTCCAGCAAGAATTGCGAAATATAAGACAAAAAGAAGTGCGCGACGCATCTATGTTTCCCTGTTTCAAATTTTCAAATGATGGCCAAAGAATTCCAATGTATCAATGGTGTTTAAGCAGCCCAGTAGATCACATATATGCACGCCGCTAACCATAGCGTAACACACGTTAGCAGCGGCGGGTCCGTCAACAACAACGCGGTCGGTGAACCTCCGATTTCCTTGTGGTATATAAGGTAAAGGTATCTGAAGATTCCATATGTGACAAAAGGGATGGTCAACATCATTCTTTCAGACAGGATATCAGTGCCTGGGCTGGCTTTTACCGAATATAGACAGTAGAAAATGAAGGTTGAGGTGGTGACTACCTGTAGTAACTGGTCCAAGAAACCCACACTATAGCTCTCCAACACGGGTCTGTGACTGACAGCCTCCCCATTGAGGAACATTACTTCGTGTCTTCTTTTTCCAAGGGCCAAGAATATTGCGACCGAAAAAGTGCATAGCACCAGCCAACTTGAAACCCCTACACTCAAGGCTGAGCTTCCGGCCAATACGCGTAAAAGGAATCCTGTGGAAATTACCAGAACGTCTATTATGACAAGATTTTTCAGTTTCCAGGAATACAGAACCTGCAAAATCACGTAACTGACGAGAACCCCAAGTGTGAAAACTGGCAGATGAAAAAAAACCGAGGTGAGAAACATCAGCAGGATAAGGCAGCCGGCAAAAGTTAGCGCAATCATCGGGGATACTGCGCCGGAAGCCAAAGGACGATTTCGTTTTAGAGGATGGATCCTGTCTTGATCCATGTCCATATAATCATTAATGATATATGTGGCTGACGCTGCTAGACAAAAACATATAAATACTCCAAAAGTCTTGATCGACTCGTATGGAAAAAAGAGCCGGCCACTAAAAACCAGCGGCATCAGCACGAAACCATTTTTGATCCACTGACTAGGCCGCATTAACTTCAACAATGAACCTACTGATTTCATTTAGCTTATGCACTCTCTCTTGTTTTGCGCTATACTTAAACCCGCTAGCGAGATCGATTCGGGTTAATGAGCTACTATCATAACGGAAGTTAATAGTAAACGTTCATAGATTTAGAAGTATTGGCTGATTTAGCCGAATGTTGTAAATGTGTTGTTGTAGATAAGGTTGGATGATTAATTTGATCTCCAGAACATTATGTATCGTGCCGCTTTAAAAAATATTTTGAGGGGAGGGTTTTAATGGCCTCAATTGATCTAATGAAATCATTAACCCAGCAAGCGCCTACAAAGGCCATCCTGCTTGTCATGGACGGACTCGGCGGTCTCCCCAGAGAACCAGGGGGACCTACGGAACTAGAAGCAGCGTTCACGCCAAATATGGACAGACTTGCTCGCGAAGGTTCAGTGGGCCTGATTAATACCGTGGATATCGGGATAACCCCGGGGAGTGGCCCTGGCCATTTTGGACTGTTTGGGTATGATCCGCTTAAACATCTTATTGGAAGAGGGGTTCTGGAAGCGGTTGGAATTGGTCTTACCCTAACCGAACAAGATGTAGCAGCCCGTGGGAATTTTTGCACTGTCGATCAAAATGGGCTGATTACTGACCGTCGAGCTGGAAGAATTCCAACTGAAGAATGCTCGCGAATGGTTGATCTGATTCAAGATATCACTCTCCCGGGTATTGAAGTCATCGTTCGGCCTGTTCAGGATTACCGTTTTGTCTTAATTCTCAGGGGACCTCGTCTATCGTCGTCTTTGAACGAAACGGACCCGCAAAAAGTCGGATTAAAGCCTTTGAAGTTGAGACCGCTTGATGGCTCTCTGGAAGCCCGCAACACGGCAGATCTGGTAAACCAGTGGATAGTTCAAGTATCAGAGCGCATCAAGAACCAAAAGCCGGCAAATATGGTTACTCTAAGGGGTTGGTCCAGTGAGCCTGGATTACCCAAATTTGAAGATGTATTCAAAATGAAAGCGGCGGCCATGGCTGTTTACCCAATGTACAAAGGATTGGCAAGCCTGGTGGGAATGACCAAAATTGACGGTCTCAAGAATCTTCACGATCAGTTGGAGTCTTTGAAGCAGAATTGGGATGCCTACGATTTCTTCTTTGTTCATCACAAATATTCAGACAGTAGAGGTGAAGATGGGGACTTCGACGGGAAAGTCAAAGAGATAGAAAAGGTTGACGCAATAATTCCCAGGATATTGGATTTTAACCCTGATGTGCTGGTGATCACCGGAGACCATTCAACTCCGGCGGTCTTGAAATCACACAGTTGGCACCCAGTTCCTCTCATACTTTGGGCTCCGGGAATGACGAGGTCTAACCCTGATGTCGCCGGTTTTGGCGAATCTCAATGTCTCAAAGGGTCTTTAGGTCAGTTCAACGCGTCGCATCTCATGAAGTTGATTACGGCTCACGCTCAAAGACAGGTCAAATACGGCGCTTGATTGGTTCCTGCCTTTGTCGGCCGCCAAGACACCACGGCAGGTCGATTTGACAGGAAGGACAGTAGACTTATTCCTACGGGAAAAGTGGCGTTGATCACAACGCTAACTGAGGATACGCCAATTGTAAGTAAGGGTTCGGATGCCTCGATCTGATGTTCATCCATTGCACGTTTTTGAGTCATGGCAAGTGTGGCCGGGGTCGTACGATAACCCCCCCATCTCTGAGGAATTTATCCTTGCGCCTCACAAAGGACCCACAATTACCAGATCTACCAGAATTGCCTCGATGGGATCTTGCTTTGCCAGAGAGATTAAATCGGTTCTCTTGCGGGAGGGGTACTCTTACATAACAAAAGAGACTGAACGACCCGCTTCGAAACATGCGTCCGCTGCATGGGAGAGACTTTATAACACTTTTTCCATGCGCCAGATATTCGAGTACACGTTTGAGAAATTTAATCCTGACGTCCGCTGGTGGATATCCCCGAAAACGGGGACTGTTCAGGATCCTTACCGTCGGATCATCCTTTACGATTCAATTGAAGAAGCCCAGGTCGATTTTGAAAACCACGTGATACTATCCCGTCAGGTTCTTGAATCAGCGGAAATACTGATATTGACCCTCGGATTGACTGAGATCTGGCAGGACAGGATAGACAAATCGGTGATATGTCTTCCCGCTGGTCCTTTTGTAAATGAGGGTGGCGATATGAACCGCTATGAATTCCGGGTGAGTCGTTACGATGAAAACATGAACAATTTGGTACGAATACACGACATTGTACAGACGCTACAATCCCGGATGTCATATCATATTGACCGTTTCTCCCGTTCACCTGTGGGCCACATTTAGAAAAGATTGTGATGTTATGAGCGCAAGTTGTAATTCAAAATCAACCCTGCGCGCCGTTGCCGACGAACTCGTAGCCCGATGCCCCAATGTCTCATACTTTCCGGCTTACGAGATGGCGACGATCTTCAGACCAATAAAAGGGAACTCTGTCTTTGCCGACGGTAGGGAAAATTTCCATGTAAACCAGGAAACGGTCAATTTCATCATGCGTCATTTCCTTGCAGCGTACACGGGGAGCTAGGTGGCGAACCGTTTGAGTCACTATTTTTTTAATGTCAAAGCATATGTCCTGGCATTTTCTTTCTGCGCCGGTCTGTGTGTGATAGCGTCCGGAACGTTTGTTGAAGCGCAAGGTGTTAAGGGTGGCGCTGATCAGTCACGTGCAGAATTGGAGAGATTTATCCTCAAGTGGACAAATCAGGAACGTACCAACCGTAAATTACCGGCGTTAAGGACAAATATCGCTCTGGGAAGGCTTGCGCAAACCCATTCTCAGGACCAGGCGAGAGTGCGTCTTATGGCTCACAATTCCGAGAAATTTCCAAAGGGCCGGCAAACGTTTGACGAACGAATGAAAACGTTGCAGTTTCCGATGCCGGTAACATTCGGTGAGAACATATTTTGGACGAGTGAGAAATTTCCCGCGACATTGTCGGGTCGCGACGAATACGCTCACAAGATTGTGCGCGCATGGATGAACAGCCCGGGACACAGGAAAAACATTCTAAATCCGAATTTCAAGAGTATGGGAATAGGTTTTTCCGATGGCTATGTCACACAATTGTTTTCTTCCCGGCAGCATGTAAGCTGACATAACCTGTTTGTAGCCAGTTCTAGCTTTCAGGTCCAAGGAGTTCCTTAACAGCCGAAACGAGAAGAGCTATTGAAAGAGGTTTTTGAAAGACCCTTTTCGCCCCAAATTTTGACGCCATCTGAAGATATGAATGCGGCTCCAGTCGCCCTCCTCCAGACATGGCTATTATCTTTACATCTGGATCAATCTCCTTCAAGTCCATAATGGATTCCAGACCTTCTTTGTCAGGCATTATGATGTCGGTAACAACCAGATCAATGTCGTTTTCACGAAACATTCTCACAGCCTCTACTCCGTTGGAAGCCTCGAGAACTTCATAACCATTCATCTCAAAAGCCTGACGCAACAACCCCCTAATAGGAGGTTCGTCGTCTACAACTAATATTCTAGGCAAATCCGGTCCCCTTTCCAGGTTAAATGGCAAAGACCGTTTCATAACCTTAGACCCAGCTCAAATTGTCAGCATCATTAAATCAACAATTTTCAGTATTCTGGGTGTTGTTACCTTATTCTTATCAGAGCAATAGAACCTATCGCAAACAATTATGACACAGAAAACAAATTAGTTGGTTATAGGGCGTGCGCCTAAACAATTTCAGCGGCAAACTCAGGGTAAAGTTTTTTTAGGCATTCCGGACAGATCCCATGACTGAATTGAGCATCCGAATGCTCCTGGACATAGACTTCGACCGCCTGCCAATAACCCTTGTCATTTCTGATTTTCTTACAATTCGAGCAGATCGGTAGAAATCCACGCAGTCTCCTTACTTCGTTAAGAGCCTGTTGCAGATTCAATACAAGTTTTTGGCGCTCTATAGCATATCTGATGGATCTCAGCAGTAACCTTGAACTCAGTCCTCTCTTGGGTAAATAATCTTGAGCGCCTTCCGAAACCGCCTGAGTCGCAATTTGTGAATCGTCCAAGCTGGACAGCAGGACCACCGGAATATTTGGGGCGCGCTCATTGAATTGTTGAAAAGTTTCAAGTCCCATGCTGTCCGGCAGCATTAGATCCAAAAGAACGACATCAAAATCTTTCTGGTCAACCGTCTGTATAGCCTCAGCAAGAGTCGAGGCATTATCGACCAATATTTTTATCTCGCGGATGACTTCAGTAATAAGATCTTTTATATATTCGACATATGCGGGATCATCTTCTACCAGCAGCACATGTATCGTATGATCATTCATGTGATCGTCCTCATGGGGATAATGCTCCGAGGCAAGGCTATATAGGGCTGATACTTCACAATAAATGTCTTTTACCGCGTGGGAGTTGTCGATTGCTTTTTTGACATGACATAATTCGCCAGCTCTTTACCAAACTCAGAGGCTATTATAGCTTCTCGAAAATTGATCGCTCTGGTGTTGACAAATTGAAGCCTTAACGCGTCAGCCTGTAGAAAATAAGGAATAACTCCGCAGAAGAAGAAACCCAACGACTCGAACTCCTGCGCAAAATAAGGCGTAAGCGGATCAGATAGAGGCAAATCAAGGTAAATGTATTCTATCCCCAGTTCCAGAAGTTCCCTCAACTTGAGGCCGACAATTTCTGATGTGTCGGGACAATAGATTTCTATTGAAATAGAAGCCATTTTAACTTCGTTGTAGACCTTTACGTTAAAGGCCGTTTCACCACACTGCGTACCCCACGGAACAGCCGATTCCGACAGTAACTCTCGTTTTAAACCCAGATGAATATATATCTTTTCGATTATGTCCCGATAGCTTTGAGGCGCGAAGATTTTATATGACTCAGCGGAATCAGAAAGTCCGAAGAAGTACACTACAGCCAATTGACGTTCTTTAACCTCTCCGGTTGAGATTCTTTTGTAATCAGAGGGTGGAACATATCCTGCCATAATAGCGGACTCTTTGCCTCCGAGCCCCAAGCAAAGCTTCTGTGAATAGGGGTGGAGGGTTACTGCTTCCCCGATCAAACCTTTCATTTTTTTCTTACGAGCGAAATCCATGAGGCTCAAGTGGATTTTTGCCGCCAAGCCAGCTCCTCGGTACAGCGGATCGACTGCCAAGGATATCAACTCCCCAACAGTAGAGTCTGGTGGGTCAAGTCTCATGGCTCCGTGGGCGACTATCTCCCCGGAAGTATCAAAGGCTCCCATGGAGACAAGATTTCCAGCTTCAATCATCGCTTTTAGGCGATCCGGAAAATAGACGTAGCCCGGGCCATAAGTATACCCGTAAACCCTGTAGAAGCATCTGGCGACCTTCAACCCCTCATCAGGGAGCACCTCCCGAACGTAAATTTTTTCATGGTTGGTAATTGCTGAAATGCCGCCCGCTTTTGAAAGAATCGTAGAACAAGACTGTGACTCCTCAGCGTTTAGACGATCAAGATATTTTATAAATTCGAATCTTTGTCCGACCTTCCCGAGGTTGACGAGGCCTACCTCATCAACTACGGGGGATCTTATCGAGAGAGAAAATGGAGAGGACCGTAGAGGGATATCGCTCCTTAAATCTATTGGTAACCCTTGATGTTCAATCGCAACTACTAATTGGTCCACTCTTGTACTCAAGGTTATTGCTATTGAGCTCGTCTCCGATTGTAGCAGGTTTAATGCAATCAAGTAGTCGAGAGCGTCTCTTGTCAGTCTGCCTAACTCAGCGGACTCCGACGACGAAATCATCTGAGATTCGGCTACACCAGCCACCAGGTTTTCGACCGCCGCTAGTAATCGGCAATCAGCGTTAACGTTCAGTACCGCTAAAACATTTTCAGCCATTGATAGACGCTCTTCCATGTTAATACGTTGTCAATGTCAAATACCCGCTGCGCCAATTCAAAGTTCGTTAAATTTTTGGTTCCCGATGCCCCAACATTATCCATTTTTGCTCTATAGCGTCATCCAGTCTCTTTTCCCATTCTCCCCACATGTTCCGGAGGCTATCAAGCTCATTTGAAATCTTCAACCAGTCTCCTTCCATAGAAACCGATTCACTCTCCATTTTATCAAAACGATGATCCTCGATGTCCTTTAACTTTGATATTAAGGACCTTGCCTGCGTTTTTAGAGATCTAAGTTTTTTAAGAATTGCCTCTTCTTCCGAAGTTAACGCAACTTTTGGATGGCAGTCACAACACCCTTCTCCAGGATAACTAGGGACGGGGCCACACCCGCAACCGGACCCTGTTTCTGAAACACTTGATATCATGATGAGCACCTCCCGTGATGTTTACTATTTTAGATACTGAAAGAGCAAAAATGATTCATGATCATTAAGTCCGTAAACATCTTGTCTTGAAGCTCATTTTTCTGAACAATGTTGGGATAAATGGCGTGATGTCTTGAAAGATACTGAGGCAGCGCTCGACAGAATGCCGGCATAACCGACGGCTTACACTCAAGCCGACTTGGACACGTCTTGAGAAGGGCAATTTTTCAGAATGCGCATGACTCTTTAGTAATGGCCAATGATATGTTCCATGAGAGTATTCATCATCTCATGGAAGATGACTTTGTAACCACCGGGCCATGTGTGTCTAATTGGGGGGGGCGGAACATATCCGTAAAATGGTTGCTGAGCGCCGACCTGCTGTGAAACTGCGGCCTGAGGAGTATTGGCGGCCGCTTGAACTGGAAAATCATCACCATAGACAGCAAGGCTCGAGCTTAATACGAGGATCAATGAATATATGATTACAATTCTTTTCACGAAAAAACTCCCATTAAGATATATTTTATCTCATAATTCGTCGAAAAACAATTCAAAATATATTTAATCGAGTTTCCTTTGAATCTTGCCGCTCTTATCTCCCCATTCAGAACCGCTCATAGTATGGAGCGGCTGACCGTCAACTATTACTTCTTTACCTTCAACCACAATTACGTCTCCGACCTTAAGACCTTCGGTGATCTGTGCAAATTCCGAATCCATTGCCCCTATTTTAACTCTCGTGAGTCGAGCCTTATGCTCCGCATCGACAGTGAAACAAGAGTTTGATTCATTTTCTCGGGTCTCATCAAGTAATCCCAGGATAGGCGCCTTTAAAACATCAGGAATCGTATCCAGGACAGTGGATCCTCTGGCGTACATCCCCTGCAACAATAACATATCCGGATTATCTAGATAAAATCGTGACTGAAACAACCGGTTAGGACCTGCGACACCCTGAATATACGTGAGTTTCCCCTGGAACACTTTTCCTGGATATGCGTCGACCGTTATTTCAGCGTCGATGCCTTCGGTTTCGACCTTTTTCATGTCAAGTTTTCCGACTTCCAGATCCGTGAGAAATGGCTCAAGCCTTATCTTTCGATAGTCACTTATTCTGAACAGCTTTCCCCCTTCTCCTACCCAGTCTCCTTCCTCAACGAAACGCTCAGTCAAAAATCCCCTGATGGGAGCGCGGACCTTGGTTCGCTTCAGGTCTTCCAATGTCCTGGTGACAAATGCTTTGTCGGCGTCGACCTGCTGCAAAGAATGACGATAAATAGAAAACTTCTGATCGTAGGTCATTTGGCTTACGGCAGCGGATTTAAGAAGCTCCAGGTTCTTTCCCCATTCAGATCTATTAAATTCAAGAGTGGCCTCATCCCGCTGGAGATTGGCTTGCGCCTGATCCGCGAGAGCCTTAATCTTAACGTCATCGAAGGTGAGAAGGATTTGATCTTTCTTTACAGTCCGCCCGTCCTTGACCAATATCGATTTAACCTGTGCAGAGACCTCAGCCGAGACGATAGTATTCACATCATAGATAAGGGAGCCAGAAACATATAGGCGCTTGACGATTTCGCCCCTCTCAACGGTCCGGACTCCGACCTTCAAAGGTAAAATCCTGGCTTTTTCGACCCTTTCAGAACACGCAGAGAGAATAACGCTGAACAATAAAACAATCGTCAGCATTTGCATTGAACGTGCAAAATCCCTCACAATCCGATACCCCTAAAAAGCAGTGTCTCAAATTACGCGTGTCCATCGGGCGCGCGTGAGAACCAATACGTTACAAAAACATATCCGTCCAACAATTCAAAGTCAAAGGATTTGCCGCAGTAAAAGAAATGGTGAATTGAGGGAATAAGGATGGAAAAAAGCCGTCCTTCAATTCCGGGACTGGACCGGGCAAGAAGGATGCTGTATTCCCTAAGAGAACCCGAAGCCCACAAAGCCGGACCCGGTAATCAGGATGGAGAACTGGAGCGATTGCAAAGGAGTGTTTTTCGTCCGTCCTTAAAGATAACGAGCATCCTTTCGGCTCCTGTTATTTCAAGAACCCGACCGATTCCGAAAGTGAGGTGATCGATAAATTCATTAGCGCCGTAGCTGTCAGTAGGTTTGTAAGGCCGAGGCGAGCAATCGTCGGGCAACTCGGAAAGGAATACTTTCCACTCATTTTCTGCCTTAGCGGCCTTCGCTACGGGCCCTCGAGACGGTCTGGGGCTTGAAGAAACCGATTTTTTCGGCGCCTTTCCAGAGACCTTCTCTGTCGGCGACGCCTTGTACGCATGAATAGCATGACAGGTGAGACATTCAACCTTTTTGACACGCCCGCTAACAACAGCGATGATCCGATGATTCATAACCATTGTGCACTTGCCGCACCACGCATCGATGTCGTCGCCAGGACCTGAAACCACGACCATAAGCATAACCTCCCTGGAATAATTTTAGGACCGAAATTATAAACCCCCATTCAGACGGTGATCTGAACAGGGGTTGTGGTTATCCCGGCAACGACTTACTCTCCCACGTGGTCGCCCAACGCAGTACCATCAGCGCTGGAGGGCTTAACTGCTGTGTTCGGAATGGGAACAGGTGTAGCCCCTCCGCCATAGTCACCGGGAAGCTTTAACTATTCATAGGATGATAGCTTTGCCGACAAAATTGTCGGCGTATATATCAACCAAATAGGAGATCGAGGATACAACATATTTTTTTGAGGCATCAAGCCTCACGACCTATTAGTACTGGTAAGCTCCATGTGTTACCACACTTCCACACCCAGCCTATCAACCTCGTCATCTACGAGGGGTCTTTAGGGGCCGAAGCCCGGGATATTTAATCTTGAGGTCGACTTCCCGCTTAGATGCTTTCAGCGGTTATCCGATCCGAACGTAGCTACCCGGCTATGCCGCTGGCGCGACAACCGGAACACCAGGGGTTCGTCCATCCCGGTCCTCTCGTACTAGGGACAGAACCTCTCAAATATCCTACGCCCGTGGAAGATAGGGACCGAACTGTCTCACGACGTTCTAAACCCAGCTCGCGTACCGCTTTAATTGGCGAACAGCCAAACCCTTGGGACCGACTTCAGCCCCAGGATGCGATGGGCCGACATCGAGGTGCCAAACCTCCCCGTCGATGTGAACTCTTGGGGGAGATCAGCCTGTTATCCCCGGGGTACCTTTTATCCGTTGAGCGATGGCCCTTCCACACGGAACCACCGGATCACTAAGACCTGGTTTCCCACCTGCTTGAGATGTCTCTCTCGCAGTCAAGCTCCCTTATGCCTTTGCACTCGTCGGCTGGTTTCCAATCAGCCTGAGGGAACCTTCGCGCGCCTCCGTTACTCTTTAGGAGGCGACCGCCCCAGTCAAACTACCCACCAGACAGTGTCCTCGACCCGGATAACGGGTCTGAGTTAGTATCTCGTGATATTCAGGGTGGTATTTCAAGGTTGGCTCCACCGAAACTAGCGTCCCGGCTTCAACGCCTCCCACCTATCCTACACAAAATAGCCCAAAATACACTGTCAAGTTGTAGTAAAGGTCCACGGGGTCTTTCCGTCTTTCCACGGGTAGACGGTATCTTCACCGCCACTTCAATTTCGCCGAGGTCATCGTTGAGACACCGCCGCAATCGTTACGCCATTCGTGCAGGTCGGAATTTACCCGACAAGGAATTTCGCTACCTTAGGACCGTTATAGTTACGGCCGCCGTTTACCGGGGCTTCGGTTCACCGCTTCGCTTGCGCTAACAGCTCCCCTTAACCTTCCGGCACCGGGCAGGCGTCAGACCCTATACTTCATCTTGCGATTTTGCAGAGTCCTGTGTTTTTAGTAAACAGTCGCCACGGCCTTTTCACTGCAACCCCCTCAAGCTTCACGGGAGAACCGCTACACCCTAATGGGGCACACCTTTTCCCGAAGTTACGGTGTCAAGTTGCCGAGTTCCTTAACGATGGTTACCTCGAGCGCCTTAGGATACTCACCTCACCCACCTGTGTCGGTTTACGGTACGGTCACACGTTTGACTCGCTTAGAAGCTTTTCTTGGCGGCATGGAATCAACCAGTTTATGAGACAAAGTCTCTCCTCACACTCCTCAGAGTATATGATGCTCCGGATTTGCCTAGAGCATCCTCCTACAAGCGCAAACCGGGATTTCCAACACCCGGATGGCCTATCCTTCCGCGTCCCTCCATCGCTCAAACGCCTCGCGTGTGGCGCAGGAATATTAACCTGCTTTCCATCGCCTACGCCTCTCGGCCTCGGCTTAGGTACCGGCTAACCCTGGGCGGATTAACCTTCCCCAGGAATCCTTAGGTTTTCGGCGAACAGGTTTTTCACCTGTTTTGTCGCTACTCATGTCAGCATACGCACTTCCACTACGTCCACCACTCCTCACGGTATGGCTTCGACCGTTTGTGGAACGCTCTCCTACCGATGCCTTACGACATCCCGCAGCTTCGGTAGCACGCTTAAGCCCCGTTATATTTTCG
>CAVQDX010000051.1:472500-512282 GCA_963711335.1 uncultured delta proteobacterium
CTCTTTTGCGATTGTGCGCGCCATCAAAGTTTTCCCGGTACCTGAAGGACCCGTGATCAGAAGCCCGGACGGCCTGTTAACACTCAATTTCTCCAGAAAAGCGACATTGTTAAGAGGCCACAATATTGTTTCCTTAAGAAACCCCATCTCCGCTGAGTAGCCTGCAATGGCGTCCCATCCCGCGGTGTCAAGGTTAACTTCGAATCGCCGCCCCGAGGATGGCCTCATTTTCTTTAACGCTGTCTCGAAATCACCACTTTCAACAGCTATCGCTTCTAGGAAATCCTCGGAGAGTTCCTGGTCAGTATCCTCTAACCCTGGCAACGATCGTCGAAGGGTTTCATATGCGGCTTCCTGACATAAAGATTTAATGTCCGCTCCCACGAATCCGTGCATCTTTTCTGCCAAGGTATCCAGGTTGACTTCACACAGGGGCATGTTTCGAGTGTGAATTTCAATGATTTCACGACGCCCCACTACATCGGGAACTCCAATGTGAATCTCTCTATCAAACCTTCCGGGCCTTCGCAGCGCGGGGTCAAGATTATTTGGCAGGTTGGTCGCGGCAAGCACCATCACGGCGCCACGATCTTCCAGTCCATCCATCAAAGCAAGAAGCTGAGCGGTTACCCGGCGCTCGACTTCGCCCTCTGACGTGTCTCGTCTGGGAGCCAGGGCATCGATTTCGTCAATAAAAATTATAGCGGGCGCGTGTTTGAAAGCGTCTTCAAACGCAGTGCGCAGCTTGGCTTCACTCTCGCCATAGTGTTTTTCCATTATCTCCGAACCCACTACGCTCTTGAACCAACATCCTGTCTCAGCCGCCACGGCTCGAGCAATCAGCGTCTTGCCAGTACCTGAAGGACCATACAGGAGGACTCCCTTGGGAGGATCAATACCCAAACGATCAAATATTTCGGGATGTTTCAAGGGTAGTTGCACTACCTCTTTTACGCGTCGAACAGCGTCCTGCAGTCCCCCGATATCTTTAAAAAGGGTGTCTTTGGTAGAAACATATTCCTGACCGTTCTCGTCGACCAGCCTTATACGGGTGCCGGGGGAGACTCTACACAGATCATGCGGCTCAGTGTCGCATATGCTGAACCTAACGGTTTCTCCGCGGTTGGTTTCGAGTGTGATAGAGGCTCCCTCGGTTAGAACCACACCGTCGACTTTGTCCAGCATTGATCGGATTTGTTGCTTGGATAGATCTATTCCCTCCGGCGCCTGAAGAGTGACACTTTCAGCGTCAACACAGACCGCCTTTCGGAGCTTTACCTGGCTAAACATTTGAAAACCTGCCCGATCCATCGTATCGCGGTCGAAGGAGACCATTCTCGTGTCAATCCAGGCGTTTGGGTGACTCTTCGCCTGAACGACGCATTCGTAAGGACCAAGCACCTCTACCGCTTCTCCATCGGACAGACCCAGATTTTCCATAAAAGTCTTGGATATAAAAACAACCCCGGTCCCGGGGTAATCATCTACAACTTTGGTTACTACGAACGAGTACGTCGGATACTGACTCTTGTGACAATCACAGTCCCCATGTGAATGCCAGTCGCCTGGAACATGATCATTGCAGTGGCATTGCATAGAAATCTCCTCGAGCCGCTTAAGCGTCTTGGCCTGTCAAGTGTCTTCAAATAAATAGTAATTGCTAAGCTCTTTTAGAGGCTTCGCTCTTCAACCACGACCTTAGATCGTCAGTTATTCCACACGCCCTGTTTTTGCACGCGAAATGAATTACCGAGGCGTCTATCAAATCTTGCGGCGCTTCAACTTCAGATACTACCTCATAAGTGTTGTGGCTTTGTCTCACAAGCATCAAGCGCGCCGGTGTGCCCGTGGCGTATATCTTAAAATATGCGCTCTCCTCGTTACATGACTTCGCATGGCTCAGACCTCTTGACCAGTTCGTCCCCCATTCCAGGTAACGCGTCACAGCGTCAAAGGGGTGAAGGTCCCAGTCGATCAGACGCTCTATTTCCTTATCTTTTAGTATTTCTCTAATGTTTTTCACAGTCCTAGACCTCCGGACAAATAGATCCATTGTGCATTTGTAAAATCGGATGCTCTTACTCAGGAAAAGTTTCATAGGCATGGAAATAGGCTCATGAGGGGGGAAAACTCGGCTTGGTTGGAAAACAGACTATCGAGAGAGAGAAGGCCACATTCCCGATGATTTTCATTTTACGATTGAAGTTTCATCGCCAGGGATGTGGCCCGATTTGCGCTTAGGCGCTGTGACTGGAAAACCTACTTAATTGGCGGAACATAAGGGAGCCACTGTGAAAAAAGCCAGCACAGGAAAAAGATCAGGGGGGTGTGAACAATCAACTGTAGGACGGAGTAGCCGACGAGATCCCGGGCCCTAACTCCCAGCAACCCCAGCAAGGGTAACATCCAGAAAGGGTTGATCAGATTGGGCAGGGCCTCGGCGGCGTTGTAGATCTGAACTACCCATCCGAGATGGACTTTTAACTCGTTTGCCGCCTGCAAAACGTAAGGCGCTTCGATGACCCACTTCCCGCCGCCACTAGGTATGAACAACCCAAGCACCGCGGAATAAAAGGCTACCAACAACGCATAAGTGTTATGTGTGGTTATCGAAACGAAAAGCCCGGCCAACCACGCGGATATGCCGGTTCCCGTTATCATCCCAAAAATGACAGCGTAAAAGGGGAATTGAATCAAGACGCCACCGGTCGCAGGTATCGACTGACCAACAGCGCGGAGAAATCTCTTAGGCCTCCAATGGAGAAGCATTCCAACAGAAATGAAGATCAGGTTATAGGTATTTAGATCAAGCGCAGCCAACGGCCCTTGGGGAGAAGTCCTGAAAACATCTATGAGGTAAGCGAACAATACCAGGCATACCAATATTGTTAGCAGAGGGCTGTATTCAAGCCACTCACCGGGTTTTTTCCTTGGTTCAAGCTCGAGATTGATAGGGTCAAACCTGGCTCCATAATAATCCACTGTTTTCGCGTTCGCAGCAGAAGGCGCCGACCAGTATGCGATAAGCACAGAAACTACGAGTAGGGCTCCGGCCGTTATCAGGCTTTCCTTCAAAAAGATAGTTTGTGTTAATGGAATTATACCGCTGATATTGTACAAGGCAGGCGGAACCGAACCTTTAGTCGCCATTAACAATGCCGCCGACGACGATAACCCCATTGCCCATATGCTACCAAGACCAAGATAGGCCGCAGCCCCTATGGCTCGATAGTCAATTCCATCTACGCGTCGGACCAGTTCACGAACCAGTAGTCCACTAAAGATGAGACTGAACCCCCATGAAATGAGTGAGGTCAGCATTGAGAACAACGCCACGAAAGCTATCGCTCCCCTCGGGGTTGAGGGAATCGAAGCAAGTCGTTGAATGCACCAGTACACGGCTGGAGTCGACGCCAGGACATATCCGCCGATTATTATCATGACCATCTGCATTGTAAACGGGATCAGGGCCCAGAAGCCTTTACCGCCGACAACCGCCAATTTGTATGGTGATTCCCCCAGCAGCAATCCAACAATGAAAACTACCACGATGCCCAGAAGAGCAAAGACAAGCGCGTCAGGAAACCATTTTTCGCTCCAATCGGCGAGTGACAGCCCGAAACGAGCCAGCCCTCCCTCCGTACTCACACCACCTTTTTTCATCGCCTTTTCCATATGAACCCTCCTACTCGGGACGCATGAATGGTTTAATGGACTCCCCCATCATGAGGTAAATACTACTCCCATCAACTAATTCTTAAACAGATTTTTATGTATAAATTGGGTGTGAATACAAAGAAAAAATCCCGTCCAGTGATAAAACGCTGGACGGGATCATTTTTTTGTGTGGCTCCCCGAGTAGGACTCGAACCTACAACCTAATGGTTAACAGCCATCCGCTCTGCCGATTGAGCTATCGGGGAATAGGAAGTCGGCGTTTGTCACTACCCCAACTTCATAATCTTTTTATTGTTAAAAAAGTCAGCGATTTTGTCAACGCGAAAATTTCCGGATCGCGGAAAAAGTAAAATCACAGCGGCAAATCAGACCACGTTCCATTGACTAGACGGCTTCTGCGTCAACTGACGCCCACTTTCTAAGCTTTGGCAGTTCAATTGTCTCCCAGGCTTCAGAAATTCTGAGGGAAACGAAATGCTCAAAAAGGGAATCGATCAGTCCAATACCTTCCTCTATGAGACTCATTTTTTCCAGGAAAGCTCCCTCCAAATCCTCTTCTCCCCCCTCTTCCAACGGCGCGGTCCGCGGAGTTTTCAGCGAACCAAAAGAAAACCAGCTACCTTTTATGAGAACTGAATATTCGTTTTCCTCTGTTTTGAATGATACCCGGGTTTCTTCAATCTTTTTTCCCTCTCGTATCGCCGCCAGCCCTTCCCTAAGTTCTGAAAACTCACCTTTAATGCTAACCGTTTGAGGAGTGTCTACATCCGTAAGATCAAGAGTCATGCGATCATGAAAAACAACTTCAATTACTTTTCCGCCCGGTAACTCTATTGGTCCGCCGGTCTGTTCCGATTTAAACCAGAGCCACGTCAGAAATTCCCGCCCAAGAAACGCTTTTTCTCTCAATATATCCAAAAAATCCATGCCGTACTCCGCCAATCCTTTTACTTTGAGGTCGTCAACTCCCAATAATAACTCAGGGAGCCATGATACAGGACTTTAACTGGTCCAGCCTGTTGCGGTCCACCTCACCTGAAAGCAATTCCATTCCCCTGATGAACGGAACAAGAGGCGTTAGAGTCAAACCGAAACTTTTCTTGAAATGATCTTCAACCCTCTCTCTGGCTCTCACGCTCAGGGCAGCGAGATAGGCGACCGATCCGGTAGTGTCCCAAACGAGGTCAAAAACCTGGATTGAAGGCAGAACCCGGCTCTTGAGCGATTCCTTGAGCCCCTCTTTCAACTCTCGCAATTGGGTCGTTGATATGCGCTTTTGACCCGTGCGTTCCAGCAATTTTCGTCGCTCTTTCTTAAGTTCAGTTTCCAATACTCTTGGAGGCACCCGGACAGTGTCTATTCTAAAAGATAAGGCTACATAATTGGTCCGCACATACGACGCGCCTTCAAACCTGTAATCATCAAAATCATCAATGCTCGTCCAGCCAAACCCTATCAACTCTCCTGGTTGATCAGTTGTTCGGAATGAACCGCGCTTGACCCCTTCGTGAACCGTATCCCAAAATGATCCCTGTATTTCGCCTTTTACACGATAACGCATTATTGAAACTGATCTAGAGGCGAATCCCATACCTTTTCCTCCGATTAATTCGAGCCATGTTAAGCTGTGGCGATAGTCTCCTAGAATAAACCAATGTTCGCCGACTGGCAACAGACGTGGCTCCCAAAACAACATGAATCTAATTTACCGGATTTACTCACAAGTTTAAAAAAAGAAGCGTTTCCGACACGATCCGGTCTTCTTTGCCAAAATGGAAGTGGTCGGTGTTTTCGAGAGTTATCACGCTCTTGGGATCCGGGATCCTTGCCGCAAGTTCCAGAAAAGTCTTCGAAGAACAAACAAAATCAGATGTTCCGGCGAGCAGCAGTTTCGGTCGCTTTTCGTTAAGCAAAAAACTGAAATCATACATGTCAACAGGAGGGGAAACACCGATTAATCTCATGAGCCTGTCTTGGAGCGAAGCGGCTTTCAGCCCGACCCAGCACCCAAAAGAATAACCTGCAAGGATAAGATTGGAACAGTCCAAGTCCTGCAGAGTGTCCAAAAAACTTATTGCCGCCAGCACGTCATCGATCTCTTCAACTCCACCACCATGCGAACCACCGCTGGCGCCAACTCCACGAAAATTAAATCTCAGTGTAGCGACGCCATGCGCCACAAGACCATCAGCCAAAGCTGAAGTCACGTTATTATGCATGTTTCCGCCGTAAAGAGGGTGTGGATGAAGTATCAAAGCCCCCTGCTGGCGATTTTTCATCTGGTTCCGGCATTTCCAGCAACCCTTCCAGGGTTATGGAGCCGCACGGAATCAACACTTTTTTTTGAGATGCCACCAAATGCTCCTCAAGATCTGCGGTTTTATTATTTCAGGCCCGGAGTGACCCTTTCAGAAATGGTTTTCGGTCGGTAAACGCACTGTGAAAGTAGCCCCTTTCCCCAGGGTGGAACTCACTGAAATTTCCCCGCCATGAGTTTTCACAATTCCATAACTTACAGACAGGCCCAAGCCCATGCCAGACCCTTCGGAGGAACTCTTGGTGGAGAAAAATGGATCGAATATGTTTTCTATTATTTCATCAGAAATTCCAGGTCCGGTATCTTCGAATTGCGCCTCAATGAAATTTCCCACGCTTCTGGTTCGAACCGTTAAGGTTCCTCTTCCTTTCATGGCGTCAACAGCGTTTAAGGCAAGGTTCATGAAAACTTGTCGCATCATGCCCTCATCGACCAATACATCCCGTATTGAACTCTCATAATCCTTAATTAGAGTTACTCCCAGAAAACGTTGCTGTCGGACGATTATTTCCAAGGTCCTGTCCAGAACTTCATTTATCGATTCCGGTATTTTCTTAACCGGCGTTTCACGCCCAAAATCGAGGATACCCTGTACTATGTTTCTGATCCTGGTCGTTTCATTAACTATTATTTCCAGATCCTCTCTTGTTTGTTCATCCTCCTTGAACTTTTTGAACAAGAGACTGGCAAAAGTCAAAACTCCGGTTAGCGGCTGATTAATTTCATGAGCTATCCCTGCCGACAATTGTCCCAATGATGAAAGTTTTTCGGAGCGAAGAAGCTGCTTTTCCAGTTTCTTTCTTTCCGTCAGGTCAGTAAAAATGCCCACTGAGCCTGATTCTTGCGATCCCTCATACAATATCGCGGCGGAAATGTAGACAGGAATCGGCCTGCCGTCTTTGTGCAGTATTTCAACTTCTCTCTTTTGGAGTACCCCCTTGCCTCCAAAATCCTGAGATCTCATGTCTTTCATAATCTGTCTTGCTACCCCTGAGGGGTAGAGATCGACTATATGCATCTTGCTTACAACTTCATGTTTTTTGTAGCCGAGTAATTTCTCAGCCGCCGTGTTGAAAATTATTATTTCCCCTCCTTTTTTTACACACACGATGGCGTCCGGAGAATTCTCTATTATGTTTTCACGGAACTTGTAAGCTCTTTCCAACTCATCGTTGGCTTCCCTGACCAGGATCTCGAGGTTCCGGGTGTACTGTTTGAGTTTCTTTTTAAGTCCAAGTCTTTCAAGAGATCTTTTGATGGAAAGAGATAGAATCTCATGGCTAACAGGCTTTGTAAGAAAGTTTGAGGCCTCTTTTCTCAAGCATTCGATGGCCATGTTCATATCGCCGTGACCGGTAATCATAATGACTTCCGTGTCCGGTCTGTACGGATTTTATCTTCGAGAGAACCTCCAGTCCGTCCATCTCCGGAATGCGAGCGTCTATGATAGCTACCTCCGGATGCTCTTTCTCAAAGATTTCAAGAGCGGACTTACCGTCCAGGGCTGTCAGAACTTCGTATCCATCCAGTTCTAGGGTCATCTTCAAGAGATTGAGTATGCTGACTTCGTCATCTACAAGCAGTATTTTTGTCATTCAGTTTACCCCATGGACGTCCTGGGAAATGAAAGCTTGATGGCGCACCCGGGTTCAGGTCTACTGACTATCTCAATGGAGCCGTTGTGTTCCTTCACAATTCCGTAACTGATCGCAAGGCCGAGCCCAGTCCCCTGTCCAGTCTTTTTTGTAGTAAAGAACGGTTCAAACACTTTTGATCGAAGGCTCTCGGGAATCCCGAGCCCCGTATCCGATATGGTCACAACCACTTTTTGGTCCTGCAGGTAAGATTCAATCATCACACGATGTTGGTGAGGGGGTTGTGTCTCGCGATTCTCGGCGCGCTGCTTCGAAATAACAGCGTCTCGGGCGTTTATTATTAGATTTATGAATACCTGCTCAAGTCTGTTCAAATTCCCCCTGATTTTTGGCAGCCCATCGGTCAGATGAAGAATAAACTCAATGCTATGGGCTTCAAGCTGGGTCTTCAAAAGAGAAGCTGAATTTCTCAATGGCACGTTGATATCGAGAATATCTAAAGTTTCGTCTGTCTTCCGTCCAAATTCTCTCAAGTGATTGATAATTCCGGAAGCCCTTTCTACGTTTTCATTCAACTCCTCCGTGACTTTGAGAAAATCTTCCGCCGGTACGGCTCCTGTCGCTCGGGCTTTTTTTATAAGGTAATCGCAACCGATACGGATCACATACAAAGGCTGGTTGAGTTCGTGCGCTATACCTGTGGCCATTTCTCCAAGTGTGGCCATCTTACTGGCATGAATCAACTTTGCATGTTTCTCGAGTTTTTCAGTCGCGTCCCAAGCAGCAATCATTAAGGCCGGCCGATTTTCATATCGTCCGGCGCTAGCCTGAAAATTGACCACGAAGACAGAGCCTGATTTTCTCCTTCGCCTAAGTATCGGGAGGGGCGCAATCTCATTCAGATCAATATTTTGTAGAAGCGAACGGGTAGTTTCTCGATCACCTTCAGGAGCCAAATCGTCAAAATTCATCTTCAGGAACTCTTGCCTTATATATCCGTATTCTTCTTCGGCACGGGCGTTTACATCGAGAATCTTCATAGTTTCGAGATCAATCACAAAGATCGGTGTCGGTCCATTGTCGAACAGAAATCGATAACGTGCTTCAGACTCTATCAGTCTGGATTCCGAGGCTTTCAGATTACATAACATCCGGTTGAATGATGAAGTCAATTGATGAATTTCATCTCGTGAATCCAGTTCCGCCGTGGCGCAACCATTTTCCTCCCCAATTTGGTTTTCGTCCAGACCGGTATCAACCGACCTGTTAGCTGAGGTCTCTCGGCTAATCTGATCAGCCTTCTGGGTCAGATCTCTTAGTGGCTCTGTGATTTTCTTGGAAATGCGGTCTATGAACAGCCATCCAATCGCTATGATGATGAGGCTGGCAAAAAAATGGATCAGTTTGATGTGTTGAATTACAAGGGTTTCCTCATGCAAACTTGGAAAGATGGTAGCGCCGAGAATCGCTCCTATCACTACCACCAGCCCTATAAGCAGGACCAAAGCGGTGATGAGAATTCTATTCTTGAATGAGGTCAGAAAAAGGAGGTTCTGCCTGAAACGAACCGGAACCCATGCCTGGATTCTCCTGAACAACTTTAAGAAAAGTCCCGGTTCGTGATGGACGATCAGGGACGCTCCCCCGGACACAGAGTTCACAGGGCGCCTCTCGTTATCAGTCTCAAAGGCAGTGGCCTCTTTCGCCGTCATTGCGTTTTCTCAACGCCTTTCCAGGAAGAGTAAATCAGGAAATGTATTTCCTCATGCCCTCAATGTCCTTGCGCATGGTTTCGTACAGAATCGCGTTTTCTACAGCTAACGCCGCCTGATCCGAGAATTTGGAAATGAGTTTCATCTCCTTGGCTTCGTATTCTCGACTTGAGGCTGAATAGAGCCTGAGGCAGCCGATTATTGCCCCTCGAACAGTCAATGGGACCGACAAAATAGAAGCTATCCCTTCCTGGCGAGCCGCGTCCGGGTACTGAAGTCTAGCGTCAAACGAATCTTCCGCTACGAACGAATATTTTCCCGTCGACTGTACCTCCGCAATACTTCTCGTCGCGTCCAGGGAGCCTTTGCTAACGTAGTCATCACTCAAACCGCAGGATGCAGCCAGTTCATAAAAGGGGCTATTCTTTTGGCGCACGAGCACAGACGCGCCCTTAACCTTTAAAATGTCTTTCGATGAGGAACATATGAGATCAAGAATCTTTCTGAGATCAAGGCTGGACATCAGAGCCTTTTCTGAGACTTCATAGACTAGTTGGGCTTCCTTGTCTCGCCGGGAACTGAAAACCTTGCCCAGCGCCCTGTCAGTTACCTCAAGAAGTTCCTCCGGAGTAAATGGCTTCGGGAGATAATCAAGAGCGCCGAGTTTCATGGACTCCCGCACCGAATCGACTGTCGGATAGCCAGTGAACATGATTACGCCAGTATCAGGATATCCTGAGGCTACAGCCTCAATTAAATCCATACCGCTTCTGTCCGGCATCATAAGGTCAGTCAATACCAGATCATATTTCGTTGTTTTTAGAAGATCGAGAGCCTGATCAATCCTTGAAGCTGTATCTACCTTGAATCCCTGCTCTTCGAGAATTCTACGGACACTTTCAAGTACAATCTGTTCATCATCAACTACCAGTGTAATGGCTTTGAAATGACCCCCAGAGTTCATACCGACCTCCTTAAAATTATCCTGTTAAGCAATCGATACAGTGAAAAAATGCAATCGGTTTTTATTTCAAGAATATTTCGTTTCAAATAAAGTAATCAATTCCTGATTAGCTTTGAAGACAGGTTACATGGAAAGGTTGAATCAAATATTTCTTAAAAAACTGCAAATTAAATTCAGACGCGATTTTAGTTTCTCGAACACCAGGGATGTCATGAGAGAGTAAAGCGTCCAGGAAACCCTGTTATTCAGCTTATCCCAACCGATCCTTCAGGATCAAGAAAAGATTTTAAATCGATGATTTTTGTTTGACTCCTCATTGTCCCCAGTTTAATATGTATATTGGGGTTATAGTATATCAACTTGGCAACCAAATCTCCTTTCATTTCTCGGGAAGGAGGCACGGACAATGGATCTCGAAAAAAGAATCGATGATCTGATTGAGGCTGGGTGGCATGTGCTGGACTCTGAATATGACGAAGCCGCTTTAGTCTACTGGAAAAAAACCGCGAGTGAGTTCTTTATTGATTTTCTCGGACGTCGTCACAGCGTCACCGAAAGTTTTATTCGCCTCTCACAGGCGAAATACGGTTGCGGATTGTCTGAGAATTCGGCGCATGTCAATCGGCATTAATAACAGGAGTTCCCGGCGCATGGTATTTTATCAGTCCGATATGTAAATTACCTTGCTGCCTTGTGGCTCAAACTGAAACGGCAATTCCGTAAGATCGGAGAGGCTTTGCCGGACACGCAAGTGGTTCTGAGGCTCAACGTAGAATAAAAGGAACCCACCACCACCCGCTCCTAGCAGTTTTCCCCCTATAGCGCCAGCGGTTCTTGCTCGTTCGTAACAGTTGTTTATCGTATCGTTGGAAATTTCCTGCACGAGGCTTCTCTTGAGCAACCACCCCTGATGCAAAATTTCTCCGAAATCACTCAAAGACTTGGGTTCCCTCAGAGTTTCAATGAGTTCCTTACAAAGGTTTTTCATTGATCTCAAAACTTCCATCTTGTTTCTGGTTTCCGCCTTCTGAACTTCCAGGATGTCCCCGGCCCGACGCGTGACTCCAGTGTAGAAAATCATAAGGTTACCTTCAAGGGCTTTCCTCGTAGTCGTTGAGCAAATGACCGGGTCCACGAAGACACTTTCATCAGGATTGAATCTTATATGGGATATCCCGCCGTAAGCAGCGATGAACTGATCCTGTTTTCCTATAGGGTCATTTAGAATTTCTATCTCAATTTCACAGGCCTCTTCCGCCAGTTTCTTGCCGGACACGGCCTCACCCTTGAACGTGTGTAAAGCATGAAGCAGTCCCACAGCGTACGCGCTCGATGACCCGAGGCCGGTGCCGGAAGGGATATCAGCCATTGAGGCTATTTCAACCCGGTCAGTGACCCCTGTCATTTTCAGCGCTTCCCTGATTATTGGGTGTCGGACTTCCTCAACTGAGTTCACCAGTTCGGTTTGCGAATATTTCAGGGAAATGCTGTGCTCGAAATATCGGGTCAGGCGGTTGATGGTGATATAGATGTATTTGTCTATGGTCGCGCTGACTACCGCCCCTTCTTCATGTTGATAGTAGGAACGGAGATCAGTGCCCCCTCCACAAAAACTCACTCGAAATGGTGTACGCGTGATTATCATTGAAAACCTGCCATGCGGAATGCAAACGACCTGGATAAGCCCCAGAAATTTTGATTATTTGTAAAGATTAATTGCTTGTTTGTCTAGCCGGAAGCCAGGCGGATCTGAAAAGCGCCAAATCTCGTTTTATATATGCCCCGTCCCAAAGACCGCATTCCGGGAAAAGTTTTCTTCGGGACGGGGTATACTTCATCCCTCCAGTCACCACAAAAACAAAAAAAATAAAATCCGGAAGCGGCGGTAACCGAAAATATGGGAAGTAGGACAATTGAGTCAAGGCTTTTCTTTGATTTCAGCGCTTCCGGTATTAAACGTCATTCTTATTGGTCAATCATAAGCTTTTGGAAACTCGACAAATCGACACCCCTAAAAAAAATGATCCAGGGCCGCTGAAACCGCGGAGACAGCACTCAATTAATTCTTCTCAATGCGCTCTTTGATAGCCTTTCCAAATCCTGAGCATGAAACCTCTTTGGAGCCGGGCGTCAGTCGGGCAAGATCGTATGTAACGATCTTTGATTGAATTGTTTCGGCCAGGGCCCTTTCAATTAGTTCAGCCGCCTCATCCCAGCCCATCCGCCGTAACATCATGGCCCCGGAAAGCAGCATTGACCCAGGGTTTACTTTATCCTGTCCAGCGTACTTCGGAGCGCTGCCGTGAGTGGCTTCAAAAACAGAGCAAGTGTCACCAATATTAGCTCCGGGGGCCATTCCCAAACCACCAACCTGTGCCGCCAGCGCATCAGAGATGTAGTCACCATTCAGATTCGGGGTAACCAGCACATCATATTCCTGGGGCCTTAACAAAGCCTGTTGAAACATAGCGTCCGCAATTCGGTCGTTCACAAGTATCTTTCCGTCGGGGATACGGCCACCAAATTTTGAGAACAGATCTTCTTCAAAAATAGCTACATCCGCGAATTCGGTCCTTACCGCTTCATAACCCCAATCCCGGAACGCTCCTTCCGTGAACTTCATTATGTTACCTTTGTGAACCAGTGTAACCCTTTGCCTTCTGTTATCAATGGCGTATTTAAACGCCATTCTGACCAGTCGCTTTGTGGCTGAGGGGCTCATGGGTTTCACGCCGATACCGGAGTCGAGGGGCAAATGTATCGCCATCTCCGCCTCAAGGAAGTTTATCATCCTGAGGGCTTCAACAGAGCCGGATTTCCATTCTATCCCCGCGTAGACATCCTCCGTGTTTTCCCGGAAAACAACCATGTCCACATCCTCGGGTCTGATCATTGGAGACGGTGTGCCAGTCACATATTTGACAGGTCTTACACATGCGTAGAGATCAAGTTTCTGTCTGAGTGTGACGTTGAGGCTTCTAAAACCACCACCCACAGGGGTTGTTAAGGGTCCCTTTATTGCGATAACGCATTTCTTGATGGCCTCGAATGACTCTTCAGGAAAGTAGGAACCAAATTCTTTGAAGCTCTCGGCCCCTGCGTATATTTTCCACCAGTAGATTTTGCGCTTTCCCTTGTAGGCTTTCATGACAGCCGAGTCAAAAACTGGTCTAGAAGCGGCCCAGATGTCAGGTCCCACTCCATCGCCTTCGATATAACCGATGACCGGGCTATCCGGCACGTCAAGCCCAAGACCTTCTTTATTAATTGTTATCCATCGCCCTTCATTGGGTTCTTTTAACTTGTGGTCCATTTAATGATTCACTCCAAATCTTTTTGCGCCGCGACAAACGTGGTCCACGGCGGGGTTAACTTTTCATTCTTTATTTCAAATCCTTGTTCCTCAAGCAATGTTTTCAGCGTCAGCGCCTGGTCGGCATTGATTCCTGAAACCACCCAGGTCTTGATCAATGATGTTTCCTTCAATACGACTATGTCTCTTAAAACGCTGAACGGCAAATTCGCCATCACAAGATCATAGGCACGATTCAGGAAAATCCTGGCTTCTCCCTCCCGCGTCTCAATGATGTCGTCAAGTCCGTTTCGGCTCACATTTAGCCTGGTCGCTTGCACTGCCAGACGGTTCTTGTCCGCGGCCACAACCTTGGAAGCCCCGAGTCTGGCTGCGGTCAGAGCCAGAATCCCTGAGCCTGATCCGAGGTCAAGCGCTGATTTGACTTCATCCTTTTTCATGATGTCAACCAGGAATTCGATACACGCAACGGTTGTCGGATGATTTCCATCTCCAAAGACCACCGATGGGTCAAGAAATATCGAGTTTTCATCGTAAGCGTTTTCCCGAAACGGGACGAACCTCTGCCCGGCTATACTTAACCCGACGTCCGGGATGCCTTCCTGCCAATCCTTGTATCTCATCTCATGCCTTGAACTGAGGTTGGCGTTACATGACGAGCATAAAGCTTCCACGTAATGATCTTCAGGCTCCAGAAAGAATACATAAGAAAAATCGTCCTCATTCCAAACCCCAATCAACGTATTGGGCGGGTCCGGCAGAGCATCAGGGAGATTGCTTTTTATTTCATAGATAAAGAGGGTCTTTTCAGGGTCAATCATAGGATGTCACCCAGCGGATCACATTTTACTTTTTCAGGTAACGCGGACTCAATGGGATACAAAGGTTTCCCCCTGATCAGTTCCGCAACAAGTGGATTTAACCTATGAATGGCTATCCATTCAATCACTGGAACGCACACAGCGTCTCCGAACCCAAAAAAAGCCTGGCTCGCAGAGGAGGGAAGATTGTCGTCGCCCGCCCCCATGAGCCTCGCGCATTCCAGTGGCGCCAGTAGACGGGCGAAAAAGCCGCCATTGCCTGCCTTGACCACAATCTGTTTGGCGCTACCTCCTCGCGGAGTTCTCAAACAGCCGGCGATCCCGTCGGTACGTAGCTCGGCCATTGATTTGCCGTTCCGTATTCTTCTGAAGACCGTTCCATAGGACCAGCGTGATCCTGAAATCATTGATTCGGCCACCTTTCTATGCCTTGGGCTCATCTGACTGAGCAAATAAGCGGCCCTTTTCGCACTCCACCATTCAGGGGATTCATCTGGTGGGTCATGGATAATGTCAGTCAGAGCTAATCTTGTCGAAGTTATCTGAGGCATTTCCCTGATGTTCCAGGTAATCTCAGGTTCTCATTAATAAAGTCTACCAACTTTTTCGGCCTGAAACGGGACTCGAGCGCCCTTACGGTTAACTTATCCGTTGTCTCGCGTGGTTTGTCCGATATTTGCCCTATGACAAACAGCCTTAGCCTGCTTTGAGGGACAAACCACGCTGCGTTTATCAAAAAGGGGTCAACCGAATATCCCAAATTATTCAAAGCCATCATGGCGTCCCTAAAGTCTTTGCCATTGTTGGAATTGAGAAAGCCCGGCACATTTTCTATAAGGATTATAGGGGGACGTCTCGAATTCATGTCCTCAAGCAATCTTATGAATCCCCAAAATGATGATGATTTTTTTCCGTTAAGTCCGTTTCGGGAACCGGCCACAGACAGGTCATTGCAAGGAAATGAAGCAGTTGCAAGTGTGACGTCCGGGATCCTGTCAGCGGAAATTTTGTGGATATCCTGCAAGTCGACAAGTTCGGGGTTGTCTTGAAATCTTTGCGAGTACATTTTGTATTTGTCGCGGTCAATATCGTTTGCGTAAGCTACTCTCCAGCCGTGACGCTCCAGAGCCATCCGTACAAGACCTATTCCTGCGAAAAATTCCGCGAAGTTTTTCTGCGGAGCCAGACTAAACGATGTTGGTTCAACAGGTTTTTTGCCCATTTCGCATACAGTGGCAAGGCAGCTTTCCAAGTTCTTTTTAATGCTCGCTCTCCCAAAACCTTAACACTCTCCATCCTTGCGACAGGAGGATTGAAGTGGATCTGCAATCACGATCCATGTTTCTTCGAATCTTGGCAAGCCAGTAGTCTCGGGATCCAGTTTGAGTAAATTGATCTTCAAGCGAAGACAAATTTCTTCGGCTCCATTGGCCTCCATGCCAGAAATCCCCATCGATAAAAATAGCTAGTCTTAGAGAAGGAACTACGATATCCGGTTTGCCTGGCATGTCCTTGGCGCACAACCGGTATCGTATTCCCCTCCTCCAGAGCGCCTTACGGAAAAGTAACTCTGGACCGGTGTCTCGTGAGCGCACGCTTCTCATTATTTCGGAAGTGTTTCTTGGCAATGCGTTATTCGTCAATGGCCCTTGGAACAGGTTCAAGGATATGGAGCGCCTCAAACAGGGGATAAAACTCCGGAAAGAGTAAATTTAACATAAAACTTTGTAATGTTTTATGTTAAATTTGTTCAATATCCCGTGATAGTTTGTAATCACATCCGTTCTTTTCCACAGAGGGTCGATGAAAAAGGTCATATTGGTCCTTACAATTTGTATGGCGCTTCTGGGTTCCAATCTTATGGCCAGTGATTCGCCGCTCACCCACTTGACTTTTCTCCCTCAATGGATCCCTCAAGCCCAGTTCGCCGGCTACATGATGGCTTTTGAAAAAGGTTTCTACAAGGACGCCGGCCTCGACGTAGAATTTTTAGAGGGTGGCCCCACGAATCCGCCTCTGGAGGCTTTGGAATCAGGTCAGGCGACCTTTTGCACATCCTGGGTCTCAACGGCCGTTCAAAAGCGCTCCTCAGGAACGAAGCTGGTGAATCTGGCCCAAATTATTCAACGCTCCGCCCTAATGCTGATCGCGAAGAAATCGAGTGGAATTAATACGCTTAAAGACCTTAATGGCAGGCGAGTCGGCCTCTGGCAGGGAGATTTCAGAATACAGCCTCTAGCATTGTTCAAATTACATCATCTCAACGTAACTGAAATACCGATGTACAGTTCCATAAATCTGTTTTTCAAGGGGGGCGTCGACGCAATATCGGCGATGTGGTACAATGAGTATCACACCATCCTCAACAGTGGCTTTGACCCCAATGAACTGACCACCTTCTTTTTCAGTGATTACGGTCTGAATTTCCCGGAAGACGGGATCTATTGTCTCGAAAAAACTCTGAATGAAAACCCCAAAGTCTGTGAAAGTTTTGTTCAGGCATCCCTGAAAGGCTGGGTTTATGCGCTGGAGCGGCAGAACGAAACCCTCGATGTGGTGATGAAGTACACGCACGCTGCGCACACTGGAACAAACCGGGCCCATCAGATGTGGATGTTGGCCCGCATGAAAGATTTAATTTTTCCAGATGGAGACACATCACTGCTCGGAAAACTCAATCAAAAGCAATATGAACTTGTCACAGAAACCCTCCAATCCCTGGGATTCGTGGAAGACCATGTGAGCTTTTAGAGATTTTTATCGGGGAACCAAAATGAGGGTCAGAATTTCCACAGCAGTATAGCCCTCAAACTGACTCTTCTGGTTCTCTTGGTGTCGGTAGCCGTTTTCTCCCTGGTGCTCACATACAGTTATATTTATTCACAACGAATCATATTGGATGAAGTCAAAAGAGAACGCTTTAAATATGGCGCTTGCCATGTCCAGGAAAATGGAACAGGAGTTCGTGGCAGTAGGCAAGATACCCAAAAGCTTCGCCGGTTTTCTCGAAACCTCGAGATTGGGATCCAAAAACCCTTCTCAATCTGACTAAAGAGGATGGTGGTTGACAACTCGGAAATTTATGGCATGGCGGTGGCCTTCCAGCCATATGCTTTTGATAATAAGATTGAGGCTTATGCGCCATATTTTTATAAAGCAGACCAGAGGTATTAAGTTCTGCCAATTGGGGGATTCAAAACACAACTATTTTCAGCAAGACTGGTTTCACATCCCAATTGAATTAAAGGCTCCCGTTACAAGTGAGCCGTATTTTGACCAGAGGCGGTGGCAATATTTATGATGGTCACTTACTCGTTTCCTTTTTTTTATTTTTCAGATGACGGGAAACAGTTTGGGTGTTAGAGGGGTAGTAACGGCTGACGTTAGCCTCGAATGGATGTCCAAGCTTGTCAAGGCAATGAATGAGACACAGAAAGGCTTTTGTTTTGTTGTGACAGACACGGGAGCTTTCGTGGCTTATCCCGATTACAACTATGTGATGAAGGAATCCCTATTCAGTCTGGCCGAATCTCATCACGACAAAAGACTACGTGAAGTCGCCAAAGAGATGCTTCGCTCCAAGAAGGGATTTTTGGACATAGGGACGAGCTTGGGGGGACAGGAATCTTTCCTCGCCTACTCTAGAATACTCTCTACCGGCTGGAGATTTGGAGCGGTATTCCCGAAAGAGCGAACTCTTTGCGGAAGTCTACAAGTTGCATAGGGCGAATTTCCTGTTAAGCCTCGTAGGAATAGCATTACTGGCCTTACTCGCTATACTTGTAGCTCGATCCATAGCCAGACCACTCAAAGAGATGGCCGCCGCTACCAAAAAGGTTGCCGCCGGAGACCTCGATATTGAACTGAAAGCTTCAAATCGCACTGATGAAGTTGGCTTGCTGGCCCAGTCATTTACTCAAATGGCTCAGGGGCTAAAAGAACGGGATTTCATAAGGGACGCATTTGGAAGATACGTCACCCAGGAAGTCGTCAACAGGCTGCTTCAGTCTAGTGATGGGTTAAAACTTGGTGGCGAGATCCGGGAAATATCGATGATGATGTCCGATATCAGAGGTTTTACGGCTCTCACAGCAAACATGAATCCCGAACACATAATCACTCTTCTCAACCGTTATCTGGGAAAAATGGTCGACACGCTGATAGATTTCAGAGGGATTATTGATGAAATAATAGGAGATGGGATACTCGCCTTTTTTGGCGCGCCTGAACCACTCGAGGACCATCCTGAACGGGCCGTAGCCTGCGCTTTAAAGATGCAGGAAGCAATGGCCGAAATAAACGCCTGGAACATAGCCGATGGGCTACCCACACTCGAAATGGGAATTGCTGTCAATACAGGAAACGTGGTGGTTGGAAATATCGGCTCAGATAAACGGAAGAAGTATGGAGCAGTAGGGCCGGATGTCAATTTCACAGGCAGGATGGAATCTTTTACCGTCGGCGGCCAGGTCCTTGTATCTCAATCAACTTACGACCGCCTGTCGGATATCCTGGACGTCAAGGACATCCTTGAGATTGAAATGAAGGGTTTTCAGGGAAAGGTCAAACTGTATGATGTCATAGGCATTAGGGGCAAGTACATGGTTGCTCTGAAGCGCCTTGAAGAAACTCTTAGAGTTCTCGAGAAGCCAATAACTATGACCTACTACCAGCTAAGCCAGAAAACCGTTTCGTCCCATGGAACCCTGGGAACGTTGAAAGAAGTTTCCCACAGAGAAGCTGTTATGACCTGCCCTGAACCCATGGAGCTTTGGGAAAACGTGATGATAGTACCTCATGACGAAAACGGAGCAATCCCGGAAGCCGTGATTTACGCCAAAGTAGTTTCATTTGAAGAGGCTCAGGGAGTTCATTATATAAAGGCGCACTTTACGTCCGTATCCCCAAAGGCTCTCCACGTCCTTGAGGAGGCCGTCTGACCACCTTCATTCTCCGTGAGACACACGGGAGTCAAGCGTGAAGAATTTCCTGGATTGGAACCGAGGCTATATATTATGGAGAGATCCTCGTTTTTAGTTTACGTTTATCAACTCGGCATCAAGGAGTGGTGACCATGAACAGCGCACGTACCGTTGTTTTTTTTGGAGCCATGCTGTCGATAATTCTCGGCGCCAGTTTTCAAGGGCTTGTAGGACCTGCCGGAGCGTTTGAAAGCGTGGAACAGGAACGCACCTGGTGTATAAAAGAATGTAAGGATAAGTATGGCGTAGATGTAATGTGGCGAGGCGGGGGTCGCGGCGGAGACAGCATGTGGCGGCTCTATTTCAAGTGTATTGACGATTGTGAGAAAAAATTCTGGAAAGAGTGGCAAAAGGATATGGATAAACTAGAGAAGGATTGATTTCATCCATATCCTTTCCTGGCCTTATGCCGGTTTCACGTTGCAGGGAACGAATCTGTGAAGTGGCGTTCCCGCAATCGGGTCCCTGTTACCGCTCCTGGTGAGTCGGTTTACATTGGCCCCAGACTTTACGCCTGCGTGAACCAGGCCAAAACCGTGCGGCATGATTACCTGACCCGGCCTGGCAGTGTCTGTGACTTCCAGTTCAATGTCTTCCGAGCCCGCTTCGGTGGTTATCTTAACCGCCTGACCGTCCGCGAGACCAAGTTTTGCGGCGTCTTGCGGGCTCATCATTAATGTGCAAACCCGGCTCTTGCCCTCGTTCCATGCCGGGTCCCTCATAATCGTGTTCAGCGTTGTAGTCTATGTGACGACCAGCGGCCAGTACGAGCGGATATTCATCATTCGCACGCAACGCTATTTCTTCAGTTTCAGCGTTGATACTTTTCACCATTTCAGCCAACTCCGGAATCAGGATATTTATGCGCTTATCCTCAGTTCGAAGTTCATTCCACTGATTTGAAGTGTCACATCTGCCGACCCAGCTTCCTTCAGGGTGTTCAAAAATATTTTTAAAGATTTCCTCTCCCATTAGCGGCCCAGGATTGAAACCCACGCGCTCTGCGTTTTCCCTGAAAGACTTCGGCGCTACCTGCAACAACCCCCACAGCGCAGCCAGGTTCACTGACCCAAGAGCTTTACCGAGGGTCTTGCCTAGAATGAACGGCATGAATTTCATTGCACGGGGCTCGCTCTGGGCAAAGGCCATAAGCTGCATGCCAAAATTCAGCCTGTCTCCCGAGGCGGCGTCTTGAAGTTTTTGGGGAATTTCTGGGAGCAATCCCAGTCGTTCGGCCAAAAGGGTCATGATTTCGCTCTCTTCAAGGCAATCTCCCTCGCTTTCAACCACTGGACGCCGCATCTGAAAAAATATTCCCGGATAGTTCCAGGCGAAAAACGTCCCATCCCATTTTTCGTACGCAGATTTTGCGGGAAGTACGTAATGAGCGAGACTAGCGGTCTCTGTGAAAGCCACGTCGATGACTACCAGCAAATCAAGGGCGGCAAAAGCCCGTTCATAGGCCGAAGTATCGGCGTATGATCTCAAGGGGTTTGATCCACTGACAAAGACTGCCCTCAGTCTGTCCGGCCCGTCAGCAAGAATTTCCTCGGGCATGACATTCGGCGGGAATACGCCCATGATTGCAGGGAAATCCGTGGCAGCAGTACGCCACGTCCTGGGATCACGTTCGTCGGAATGCGCCCCAATAGGCATGAGGCTCCCAGGCATGACGTTTCCCCCAGGGGCCCATATCCGGCCGCATATCGCCAGTAAGATCAACTCGAGATAGGACGATACGGTGCTATGTCTCCCCATCAGGATCCCAAGATCCGAGTGGTATGACCAGTTGCGAGTCGCCAGGAGTCGGCACAGATCTCTGACCTGATCATATTCCAGGCCGCAGAGATCAATGGCTGAACGGGCGTCGAAATCAACGAACATTGGTTTGATCGATTCGAAACCACTCACATGCTCCGCAATATAGTTTTTCTTTTCCCAGCCCTCTGCAAGAATGACACTTATAATCGATCTAAACAGCAGAGCGTCAGTCCCGGGACGAATCGCCAGATGCATGTCCGCAATCCGGGCTGTCTCAGAAAGTCTGGGATCTATTACCACCAGCAACTTTTGCGGATCTTCTGAAATTCTTTTTAAATGCCTTCGAGCCTGAGGCATCTGATGGCTCATCATCCCGTTCCAGCCGACCGCCAATAGCATGTCTGTGTCCGCATGGTCAGGCACGGTCCAAAAATATTGTCGTCCCAGACCTCTTCCATTCACCCAGAAATGGCCAGTCAACTCTTGCCCCAAGGCGTTATAGTGATAATGTGATCCTAAGCCGCGAAGAAGCCGGACTCCAAATGCCGCCTCAAAATGGCACCCCTGCCCTCCTCCACCCATATAAGCGAGGGATTTGGGTCCGTGAGTCCCCACTGTGGATTTGAGCTTTTCAGCTATCTCTTCCACTGCCTGATCCCAGGAGATTTCTTCAAACTTGTCGCCTACCCGCTTGAGCGGCTTTTTGAGTCGGTCCGCGTGTCGCTGATAATGGGCTATTTCCAGTCCTTTACGACAACAGTAGCCCTCACTGCGTGGATTTTGTTTGTCTGGACGGACCTTGATTATCTGGTTGTCTTCAACCATGACTTCAAGGCCGCAGTTCTGGGCGCAACAGACACAGCTTGTTTTTTGCCACGATGACATGTCATCCTCCGTTTAATATTCACTAAATAGCTTGTATACTAACTGTTCCACATAAAAATTAAGCCCGTTACGGCCTTCAGAAATGAGTCCAGGAGATAAAGAGTCATGCCGAGCCTTTAGCGTAGAACCATCGCAAGGCTGCCGACCGAATATTTCAGCTCCTGGTTTATAAACCGGATCAATCAATCCTAGCGAGGGATCGCTATCCTTATTTAGTATACTAAATAACTTTCGCTAAAACCTTTGTCAACGAAAAATAGGAAATTAAACTCTTTTGTAATGTATAAAAATCTTGTTTATACTATGTGGCAGATGAATCGAAACTAACTCATCCAAGGTCAAACCGAAACAATGACCTCACCCCCGAGTCTTGATCCTCAGGAAAATATTGTGAGTGGCGCCACATACTCGCGTGATTGGACTCAGGGAGCCCAGGCGCTCGCCGTCAAGATTCTTGCTCTCCTGGGCCATCAGGCTGATTCCAGGGAAACGATTAGGGAAATCCTGAAAGAAATACAGGACTTCACCGGATTTGAAGCTGTGGGTATACGTTTGCGAGACGGTGATGATTTCCCCTATTTTGAAACCAGAGGTTTCCCCGACGATTTCATTAAACTTGAAAATTCTCTCTGCGCAAGGAACACCGAAGGCACGATAATCAGGGACCACTCGGGATACCCTATCATGGAATGCATGTGCGGAAATGTTTTGCAGGGACGCACGGACCCCTCTTTACCGTTTTTCTCACGAGGTGGAAGTTTCTGGACGAACTGCACTACTGAACTCCTCGCTACAAGCAGCGAAAAAGATCGCCAAAGTCGAACCAGGAACCGGTGTAACGGCGAAGGGTACGAGTCTGTAGCGCTAATCCCGCTTCGTTCAGAACTCGAAACCATCGGTCTCCTGCAGCTTAACGATCGTCGTACGGGCTTGTTCACCATTGATATGATCCGTTTTCTCGAAGGTATAGGGGTGAGTATCGGAATTGTGCTCATTCATAAAAGAATGAAACAAGACCGTGAGCGGCTATTCAATTTATCTACCGACATGCTTAGCATAGGCGGGCTCGATGGAATCCTCACGCAGGTAAACCCAGCCTTTACCAGAACCCTTGGTTGGTCTGTTCAAGAGTTTACAAGCAAACCGTGGCTTGAATTCGTTCACCCCGAAGACCGAGAGGAGACTATTATCGCTGGCGCCAAGCTCAAATCCGGTCAAGAGATTCATGATTTTCAAAACAGATATATTCACAAAAATGGCTCTTATCGGTGGATTTCCTGGGACTGCTTTCCGATTAAGGAAGAAAATCTGATTTTTTCTGTGGCTCGTGATGTCACAGAACAGAGAGAGACCAGACTGGAACTGGAACGCTCCAAAAGTGAACTTGAAAGAAGAGTTACGGAGCGTACCGCTGAACTGACAGACTTGAGCGCAAAACTGCTAGAGGAAATCTCAGGGCGCAGACTCTCGGAAAAGGCTTTGCTAAGCGCTGAGGAGTTCTGCGCGGACCTCTACGAAAATTCCCCCGAAATGCTGATTTCCGTCGACACGGAATCCGGCAAAATCCTGCAATGCAACGAAACTCTCGCTACACATTTAGGGTATTCCAAAAACGAGATCATCGGTCGCGGAATTGATGAATTATATCATTCCGACAGCCTCGATCAGGCAAAAGAAGATCTTGAAACATTGCGCAGAACCGGGGAACTGAACGCGACTGAATTGAGGATAATCAAAAAAGACGGAACTGTCCTGGACGTGATGATGAACGCCAAGGCCGTGAGGGCCAACAACGGCTCCGTGACCCACGCAAGAGGGGGCTGGCGAGACATCACCGAGCTAAAGAAGTACCAGCGCGTTCAGCGACGCCTGGTCGCCGCGATAGAGCAGGCTGCGGAGGGTGTAGTTGTAACGAATTCCACGGGCGACATTGAATATGTTAACCCAAGCTTTGAGCGTATTACCGGATATGGCGCAAGTGAAGTCCTGGGAGAAAAACATCACCTCTTCGTACAACATCCGGAAAATGAAGCCCTCTATCAAGAGGTTGTGGAAACCATCTTCAAAGGGCGAAACTGGAGAGGAACGCTAACAAGGAACCGGAAGGACGGCCATGGCTATGAAGAGGAAATAAGCGTTTCACCAGTGTTTGACGTTTCTGGCGCAATTGCGAATTTTGTGGTTGTAAAACGTGACGTATCCAAAGAGATCGGTCTCCAGAGGCAACTCACACAGGCGCAAAAACTGGAAGCGATTGGGACGCTCGCCGGAGGCATAGCCCACGATCTCAACAATCTTTTACAGGTCGTGTTGGGCTATTCAGAGTTAATCATTAACAACGAAGAAACTTCAGACAAACAAAAAAAGGACCTCAAATTAATTCACAAGGCTGCGAAAAGTGGCGCTGAGTTGGTCAAAGGCTTACTTATGTTCAGCAGAAAAACAGAGACCAACCTCCGCCGCATGGATCTCAACGAACAGGTCCTCAAGACTGCCAAATTGCTGGAGCGGACTATTCCCAAGATGATAGGCATGGAGTTGTCGCTTGGAAAGAATATTCCTGTTATTAGCGCGGACGAAACCCAAATAGAGCAAGTCCTCATGAATTTGGCGGTAAATAGCAGAGACGCCATGCCAGATGGGGGTAAACTGGTCATAGAAACCGCAAGTGTACGATTTGATCATCAACAAACAGCCCTTCATCCTCAAATCAAACCTGGATTGTACGTGCGTTTGTCGGTGAACGATAACGGTCACGGCATGGATGAACAGACACTGGAACACATCTTCGAACCTTTCTTTACGACCAAAGAAATCGGAAAAGGGACAGGATTGGGGCTGTCAGCCGTCTATGGCATTGTCCAGCGGCATGGCGGTTGGGTTACTTGCGATAGTGAACCGGCTAAAGGAACCACGTTCGCAATCTACTTTCCCGCTTTAGCGCCTCAGGGCGATCAGTCGAGTCTCCCGTTAAATGAGCGTGCACCGACCGGGGGATCTGAAATGATCTTCATTGTGGACGATGATGATTCGATTCGCAGTCTGTCTCAAAGGATTTTGACTCGCTCGGGTTACAGGGTTCTTGAGGCGACCAACGGTAAGCAGGCTTTAGAAATATACGCCAAGCACGCTGACGAAATAGATCTCATCATACTGGACTTGATCATGCCCGAGATGGGGGGATTGCAGTGTTTAAAGGAAATCCTGAGCGTCAGACCAGGCGCCAAGGCGCTCATTGCCAGCGGCTACTCTACCGATGGCCTTATTGAACAGGCGCTTGCGGATGGGGCGAAAGGCTGCGTTTACAAGCCTTATGACATCAATAAATTCCTTGAAGCGGTTCGCTCTACTCTTGATTCCGATAAATGATCGTTGGATATTTCTTGACGCCAACAGCCGAACAATAGTTACACAATTTTTGCGGAATTTTTTTCAGCCTTTTTCTGTAACATGTGAAGGAGTATTGCATGCCATACCACCAAATGGATGGTCTGAATATTTATTATGAGGTTCACGGACAGGGGACGCCTATCGTCATGATAAGGGGTCTGGGCAGCAATGCGGACCACTGGTACGCCCAGGCGCCAACTTTTTCCAGGTATTTCCAGGTCATAACATTTGATAACCGTGGCATAGCGCGTTCCAGTGATCCCGGCGGAGACTTCACCATTCCCATGATGGCCGCTGATACCCTGGCTCTTATGGACACCCTGGCCCTGGAACGAGCCTATATCATGGGACTTTCCATGGGAGGTATGATTGCCCAGGAGCTGGCGATCAATCATCCACATCGAATTAAGGGCCTGGTTCTAACTTGTACCCATTGTGGAGGGACTCAACAAATCGGACCGAGCGCCGAAGTGGCGGCTCTGTTCAGGGAAATGATCTGGGAAGGGACCCCTGAAGCCAAAATCAAGGCCGCGCCCTCCCTGTTCGACAGGCGCACGCTGGAGCATTCCCCGGAAATTCCGGGATACTACTCTGAAGTATCTCTTAAACACCCGGCCAAACCTGAGATATTGATCAAACAGTGGCAGGCGGTTCTCGGACACGACACTTTCAACCGCCTGACGGGAATAATGTCTCCAACTCTTGTTCTTACCGGCGATTCTGACTTGCTCATCCCGCCGGCCAACTCCAAAATACTGTCGGAGAGAATTCCCGGAGCCGAACTACGGGTTATTCCCGGCGGAGGCCACCAGGTTTTGATCGAACAACCCGAGTTATGTAACGAGGCGATACTGGATTTTCTGAGACGTTGCGAAAATCTTTAAATGAGTAATTGGGTAACATTCAATGGAGTCCTAAAATGACTCTCTCAAACCTTCATAAGCCGGGCAATTCGGCTGAAAAAGCTCCGAAGCCGCTGTCACTCCTTGCATTCCTAACCCGGCTGATCTTGTTGTGCGTTTTGCCTCTCGTGCTATTGGCAATTTATCTGGCGGTCGACAATGTCAGAACCTTGCAGGAAAAGATCGACCATGAGGCGGAGCATCTGGCTGAAAACGTAGCGACCGCCATTGACCTTCAAATTCGAGCGCGGATTGGAAGCTTGGAGGTGCTGGCCGCTTCGCCGCTGCTGGATGATCCGCCCCGATTGAACGAATTTTACACCGAAGCTAAGGCCTTTCGTAAAAGCTTCGGGGGGAATGTCATCCTCGCCGACCTGTCAACCCAAATGCTCTTCAACACCCAGTGCGCCTTTTGGAGAAGCGCTCCCGAAACTTCCCCGCCCAAGAAGCCACGCAGCGGTTCCGACTGTGTTGAAAACAGGAAAACCCGCTGTTGGAGACATGTTCATCGGAAAAGTAGCCAAAGAGCCTTTGATCGCAATAGCGGTACCCGTAAAACGAGATGAGAAAATCAGGTTCATCCTGCTCAGCGTTATCGAGACCCGCCAATTCCAGAAGCCCCTGGACGAAGTCTCGCTTCCGACCGGGTGGTCCCTGACGGTCCTGGACGGCAAGGACGAGGTTATAGCCCGCCGCTCCCAGTCGGAAACCGAAGGTAGCTCGGGCGCCACGGGCCTATCCGGACGCTACGTCGCCAAGTCGGGGGTTTCGCACTGGTCGGTAGTCCTGGAAATCCCTCCCAGCGTCTATCGTGCGCCGATCATGACCGCAGCGACAGGGCTGGCGCTAACAATACTGACGGCCACTTTGTTGAGCGTCCTTGGCGGACGGATGGCCAGCCGCAGACTGGCTAACTCGGTCGTAAATCTGGCGGAATCACCATCTAATCCATCACGCCCTGTCATAGCCGAGATCGAACTGGCTCGCGGAATACTGCGTCGAAGCGGAGCAGGCCCGAGAGGCCGCGGTGAAGGCGTTGCAGCAGCGGGAAGAAACCCTGCGGCTGTTCATCGAACATTCACCCGCCGCCCTGGCCATGTTCGACCGCGATATGCGCTACCTCGCTTTCAGCCAGCGCTGGATTAAAGATTACCGGCTTGAGGGTAGCGACATCTTGGGCAAATCAGACTACGACATTTTTCGCGAAATTCCCGATCGTTGGAAAGAGGAGCATCGCCGTGGACTTGCTGGCGAAGTCGTACGCGTGGATGAAGACTGTTTCGAGCGCAAGGACGGTTCAGTTCAATGGTTGCGACGGGAGATTCGCCCCTGGCGCACGTCTGACGGTGGAACAGGCGGGATAGTAATTTTTTGCGAGGACATCACCGACCGTAAACTGGCCGAAGCGGCGCTCAAAAAAGGAGAGGAGCGTCTGCGTCTAGCGCTGGACGCAGCAAAGGCGGGAGCCTGGGAGTGGGACCTGGGGACCAATAGGAATTTCTGGTCCGATGAACTATGGGCCTTGTACGGACTAGAGCCCTATAGCTGCGAACCTTCGTACGAGGCATGGCTTGAGACGATATATCATGATGACCGTGCTGCGGTGGAACAGGCAGTCCAGGAAACAAGCTCCACAGGGGTGGAACTGAACGTGGAGTGGCGTGTTTTAGGTCCCAAAGGTCGCGAGCGATGGTTAATGGCAAGAGGACGACCGCTTTACAATGACCAAGGTCAGGCTGTCAGTTACATCGGGATCGTCATGGATATCACTGAACGCAAGGCGGTAGAGCATGAGTTGAGTCAAACCATTATAGATCTGGAGCGTTCGAATCAGGAACTTGAGCAGTTCGCATACGTGGCCTCCCACGACCTCCAGGAGCCGCTTCGTATGGTAGCGAGCTACACGCAGCTTCTGGCGGAGCGTTACGGGGAACAACTCGACGATAAAGCAAAGAAGTTCATTGAATATGCGGTGGATGGCGCAGTGAGGATGCAGCGCCTCATCCTCGATCTTTTGACTTTCTCACGGGTGACGACACGCGGATCGAAATTCCAGCTTGTTGACAGTAACGAAGTTCTTGGGATGGCGGTCGCCAGTCTGGGAGAATCGATTCGTGAATCCAACGCTCTGGTGACGAATGAGGAGCTTCCACAAGTGATGGCGGACCAGACTCAGTTGGCTCAAGTCTTCCAGAACCTGATCAGCAACGCAATAAAGTTTCGAGACGCAAATCCGCCTCTGATTCATATATCAGCGCGGGCGGACGGCCCCAACTGGCTTTTCTCCGTGAAAGATAACGGCATCGGTATCGATCCGCAATACAAGGACAGGATATTTGTTATTTTTCAACGCCTGCACACCAGAGAAGAATACCCAGGCACCGGAATTGGGCTCGCCCTTTGTCAGCGCATTGTCAACAGACACGGCGGAGAGATCTGGTTCGACTCAAATCCGGGTCAGGGATCAACCTTTTATTTCACGATACCCAAGATAACAAAGGAAGGTCAGGATGATGGGACCTAAGCCGGTTTTTCGACTCATCGACATTCTTCTTGTCGAAGACAATCCTGGTGACGCCGATCTGGCGCGGGAAGCGCTGGAAGGTAACAAAATGTGCAACCCGCTGCGCGTGGTCAAAGATGGAGAGCAGGCCATGGAGTATTTACGGCGCCAGGGCGCATACGCCGGAGTTCCTCGACCTGATGTGATCCTGCTCGATCTAAATCTGCCCCGGAAGGATGGCAGAGAAGTCCTGGCTGAGATCAAGGCCGACGAAGACCTCAAATCCATTCCAGTGGTGATCCTCACTTCGTCCGAAGCCGAGGAGGATGTCCTGAAGAGTTACAATCTGCACGCCAACTGTTACATCACAAAGCCGATCGATCTCAGCCAGTTCTTTAAAGTCGTGAGGGCGATTGAGGCGTTCTGGCTCGGCATTGTGGCGCTGCCACCTCACGGGGACATAAAATGATCGATAGAGTGCGAGTCCTGCTTGTGGAAGACAACATCGGAGACGCCGATCTCGTGCGCGAGTACCTGTCTCACGCGCATCAAACCGGTTTCGATGTGTTGACCGTGACTCGCCTGAAAGCGGCGCTTGAACTCCTGGAGCGAGAGCGAATCGATGTTATTCTCCTGGACCTGGGTTTACCTGACAGCGCCGGTCTTGAAACCCTTTCCCGCATTCTCGAAGTCGCTCCAACCGGAGCGATAGTCGTATTAACCGGGCTTGACGACCACCGTGCAGGGCTGGATACCATCCGGATGGGAGCGCAGGACTATCTCCCAAAAGCGCAGCTTACACCGGATTTATTGATCCGAACCGTTCTGTATAGCGCCGAAAGGAAGCGATGGCAGGATGAACTGCGGCAGAGCGAAGAGCGTTTTTCAAAGTCATTCAGGAATAATCCCGCGTTTCTAACGATCGTTCACATGGGCACAAACAGGGTGCTGGAAGTGAATGACGCATGGACAAGGGTCTTCGGCTACACACGTGACGAGGCGATTGGGCGCACGACCGTGGAGTTGGGAATCTACGACACTGAAACGTACCGCAACATCATGGAGGAAGCCAGGGAAAAGGGTTCGCTGCGAAACGTGAAAGCAACCGTGCGGAACCGGGCCGGCGAAGATCGGGTGGTTTTGGTCTCGCGCGAAGTCATTGAAATAAGTGGAGAACCCTATTTGCTGGCGATGGGTTTGGACATCACCGACAGGAACAGGGTGGAAACAGCTCTTCAGGAAAGTGAGCGGAAGTACCGCGCCACTTTCGATACCGCTCTGGTCGGCATCGACCTGGTCGATCGGAATGGACACTTCCTGGAAGTAAACACTACGCTGTCTCAGTTTCTTGGTTACACACCGGACGAACTTCGGCGCCTTACCATACTGGACGTTACTTACCCTGAGGACGCGGACGGATCCAGGCAAATGCATGAAGCCATCGTCAGAGGAGAAACAGATGGGTACCGTCTGGAAAAACGATATGTGCGGAAGGACGGGAAGATAGTCTGGGCCGACACCGCAGTATCGGCGATTCGGGAGGCCGACGGCCGATACAGGGCTACAGTGGGAACTATCCGTGATATCACTCGGCACAAGAAATCGGAGCAAGCCCGTATCCTTCTGGAAGCTGCCGTAGAACAATCTGTTGAGACAGTCGAAATAACCGACTCCCAAGGGACGATAGTGTATGTAAATCCTTCCTTTGAAACAACCACGGGATATTCTCGCGAAGAGGCTATAGGAAACACTCCCCGTATCGTCAGAAGCGGCCATCATAATGAGGAATTCTACAAACAGATGTGGGACACGATTACCAATGGGAAGATCTGGACCGGTCACATCATAAACAGGAAAAAGGACGGCTCACTGTTCGAAGAAGATGTATCCATTTCCCCGGTAAAAGACCATTTCGAGAAAATAGTTAACTATGTCGCAGTCAAGAGAGACGTCACCAGGGAAGTCTCGTTGCAACGACAGCTTCAGCAAGCCCAGAAGATGGAGGCCATAGGAACGCTGGCGGGGGGCATTGCGCACGATTTCAACAACATCTTGCAGGTGGCCTTGGGATATTCCGATATGATCATTGAAGATGAGGGATTTCCTCTTCGCTACAAGGCTGACGTGCAAAGAATCAGTGAAGCGGCAAATCGCGGGGCCGATCTGGTTCAGAGGCTACTCACCTTCAGCAGGAAGACAGAGTTCAAGCCTCAACCACTGAACATGAATCATCGCATCGCTGATTTACTTAAAATGCTGGACAGAACGATCCCAAAGATGATCGAAATACAGACATTTCTGAGTGAAGACCTCGCTACGATCAACGCCGATCCAACTCAGATAGACCAGGTTCTTATGAACCTTGCGGTAAATGCGCGGGACTCGATGCCCAATGGAGGGAAACTCACATTTGAGACCGGCGACGTCATCATCGATGGGGAATACACCAGAACGCATGCTGACATACAGCCCGGTCGCTACGTCCTGGTGAGTGTCTCGGACACCGGTTCCGGAATTGATGACGAAACCCTGGAACACATCTTCGAGCCCTTCTACACGACCAAAGGCGTGGGCAAGGGGACAGGGCTGGGCCTTGCTATGGTCCACGGGATTGTAAAGCGGCACACTGGATATATCAGTTGTTCCAGCCAACCTGGCTCAGGAACCACCTTCAGGATCTATTTCCCGGCCCTTGTCTCCAATACGGAGATTCAGGGATTCCCTTCCGGTCCCATACCTCGGGGAGGCTCAGAAACCATTCTTGTCGTCGATGACGAAAAAATTATTCGCGATCTCTGCTCCAGATTTCTTACTCAGGCCGGGTACAAGGTGATTGAGGCTAATAACGGGGTAGACGCCTTGCTGGTGTATCAGGAGAGAGGCGGAGAGATTGCCATGGTCCTTCTGGATCTAATCATGCCTGAAATGAGTGGCATGAAGTGTCTCGAAGGGCTCCTGGCCCTCAATCCGTCTGTAAAGGTAGTGGTCGCCAGCGGATATGCCGCAAACGGCTCCGTCAGGGATGCCGTGGCTAATGGGGCGAAGAGGTTCATCAACAAGCCGTACGCCGTTCGGCAGGTCCTGGAAACCGTAAGAGCGGTTCTGGACTCGGAATGAGCTTTTTATGGCTATCAGCGATAACAGATTGTTCATGGCCCTTAATATAGTGCGGCAGCGCGAGCGCATAAGCCGCTGGAAACTAATCTAGGCAATCTTCGCAATGCTCATGGACGGCTCTGGTTGACAAATCTTGGCGTAAACCTGAACCCTCTGGCTGTAGTACTCACAATACCTTGATGAGCCCGTGCGGCTATTGCATGGACAGGTATCTATATTATAAATACAGTATTTACTCATGCATATCTTGAATATGTGGTACTCAGCTTTACTCAAGCTGGTTACGTTAGCATTTCGTGGCAATCGTTTCATTGTAACTCCATAACTTTTGGAGAGACTGGTTCATTTGATGACGCCTCTCACAATTAGTGTTCCCGCACTTGGGGAAATCCCGACCGCAATTTGACTCACAATCGAATAAGAACTGTTTTTCCGAATCCGTTAATTTACTTTCCATGTTATCCTATTAATCATTAAAGTGATTCAATACAACATTCACGAATTCCCTCCCTTGCGCCTGATTTTTACATTGGATTGTTAGGAACAGATGAATATTCTATTAGAGGTATGTAACCTGAGGTCCTTAATAGTTGCATTTTGTTGAATTGTCATCAAAATAATTTGATGTTTATCGCCCACACTACCGTGGTTCTAACCACAAGCGCTTGTATTGACTACAGTTTATCTTCCCATAATCTATATTTCTATCATCTTCGATTTTTTTGCTTATAATGTGATCCGGTCATAAAATTTGCGATCGGCGTTAATGATTTTTGGACTGGAAGGCCGATGCGTGAGTCCAATAAGCCTAAGGAGGGAACATGAAAAACCTGTTCGTACTGATCTCTTCTCTAACCATTTTGACACTGTCCCTGACCTTCGCTCTAGCGGAGACCAAAGGTGGCGTGGCCGTAGTCGTGGTTGATGTTCAGGGCGATTTCACAACAGCCCATAAGGGATCGCTTGCCGTGCCAAATACTGATGCGCCCTATCTGGAAAAAGTCTCCAGGGCCACGGAGCAGTTGAAGCAGGCGGGGCTGCCGATTTTCGCCAGCCAGGACTGGCATCCGGCGAATCACATGTCTTTCGCATCGAACCATGAAGGCAAGAAACCATTTGAGACCATCAAGTTGAATGACGGTCGCACTCAGGTTCTGTGGCCGGTTCATTGCGTGCAGGGAACCCCGGCCGCTGAAATCCTTGTGAAGCCAGACCTCATCACTAAAGTGATCCAAAAGGGCGCGGACGCAAAATTTGACTCATACTCCGGGTTCATGGACGACGGCGGGGCCGGCACAGAACTGGATAAGGCGCTGAAGGCTTCTAACATCAAGACATTGATCGTCTATGGTATCGCTACTGATTACTGCGTGAAAGCCACTGCGCTCGATGGCCTGAAACAGGGGTATAACGTTTATGTTGTCGATGAATTATGCCGTGGAGTGGCTGACAACACTTCAAAGGCGGCCCTGGAGGAAATGAAAGAAAAGGGGGCTAAAATCTGGCCTTCCCTTGATCTGGAAAAAATCAGGAATCTTTAGCTTATTTGGAGCCGTAACAAGGACTAACATTAGCCGGGGGCAAGATCAGGATCGATGCTGGCGTGACCACCAAAGATGTCAACTGGGCCGAGATCCTGTAACAGGATCTCGAGCCTAAAACAGGATGCTAGCGCTTAAGCCTAAAGTCCAGATACTCTTAAGGGTGAGAAATTGTACGATGTGGTCAGGTAACCCTCATTGTCCCGATCGCCAACTTTACTGGTTCCAGTCGGTTCGCCTCTTAATTGCTCGTAGGAGTACTGGGCATAGACTCCCATCAAACCGTTGGGGGTAATGTTTATATTGCCATCTACTTGCAATTCTATGAATCCACCCTGTGTCAGGGAGCCGTCGAGTTGCATGTATTCCCCCTGGTCTCGGGCTGTGTGGGCAACTTTCTTTGTCATCAAAGGCGAGCCTGCTCTTGTTTGGCTGGAGGATACTTGATGATAAAAAAGAAAGAAGGAAAAAGAGAGAAACTTGCTACTACAATTGATGCCGCGTTGTTTGAACTGGTGAAACAGAGGCAGCAGCAGGGGCAACAACTTTCACATATTCTCGATTCGGCATTATGGAATTATTTTGGCAAGCCATTGTTGAGCTTTGAGACACCGGCGAATAAAGAAGATGAATCATCCTTACTGGATTCTAAGCCGATCAAATGTTGTGGTGAATAATGAACCATAGCCAAAGAAATGATCGAGAGCCGCATCAGTTAACCCCGTCCAAAGCGGTATAGACGGTACAACTATATCGTTACAAAAGGTGACCGCCATGGCAAAGGTTAAGGAAATAACCAAGTCTTTTTTCGAGAAGGGTATTGGTTGCAGGACACTTACACAGGCAGAATGGAAGGATATCGAAGCTCACTGGTACGAGTTTGGTGAGCCAGATATGGAGGACCCCGATGACGATCCTTTCGCTGATTGGTTATTAGACAAGTACCCAGATCTCTGTGAAGATGAAGATGACGAGGAATGAGTTACTCTTGAACACTTGAACGTCGACCTGGATAGGTGTAAGGGGTCAATTCTGTCACAGCAGAAAAAACAGTTAGTAGTAAGTATAATGGAAAATACTCCAAGACCTAGAATTTTTTATAAAAAGAAAGAGGGTATGAGGGGAAAATAGCTACTACAATAGACTCCGCTTTGTTTGAACTTGTAAAGGCTCGACAACAACAGGGACAGCAGTTATCCCATATTCTTGATTCAGCTCTCTGGAATTACTTTGGACGACCCAGGATGTCATTGAACAACAATCTGAAGATTCAAAATGAGATGACTGAGAATTGAGGTAACAGGAATGGGTCAACCACACGTTTGCCGCTCTACATGCTTATCAGTTGGACTTTTCGGGTTGTACTCATAGGAGTTCAAATTGAGTCTGATTAAATGCCCGGACTGCGGCAATAATGTATCCACTCGGGAGCCATCATGCCCCCATTGCGGCAGACCTCTTACAGCTAAAGAAATTCAAGTAGCCACAGAACTCAACGGCAAGAGATACAAGCTGTACATTGTTATAAGTGTACTTAAAGCAGCAGAATCTAAAAATGCGGAGAATTTACTGATTCTTCAATCACCTGAACTTGCTAAATTGTATACTGAGAATTGGAAGAATCATAAGGAACACTCGGAACCTTATGAGCCCAGGGATTAGGACAAAATAAAAGCCCTGACGGGGGGATGCCAAGGCTCACAGGTAAATCTCTAAAACAGAATTTACCCCAAACTATTTCTACCAATATGAATGGAAACCGAAATATCGAAAAACAGTTTCATTTCTCTAATTTACTGCCGTCTATTTAAGGTTTTACTATCATTTTCTTTTTTAAAGTAGCCGTCATTTTCATTGCTCTAAAAGCGGGACGGTTTCCATAGATATCTTTATTAGCTCTTAACTTTGCCACCTGAGTAGCGGCTTCCCCTTCAGTAGCATGTGTAGACACTACTTCCAATGGTTTTCCTCTACCAGCATCTAATGAATCAACAGAAACTACCCCCCAAGATAAATTAGGGTCTATATTGACTTCAGTTATTTTGGTTAACTTTTTTGCTCTTTTCAAATATTTTTTTGCTAAACTCATTTTAAAAACCCCGTTTTCTTAGCTACTCCTACACGACAAGCGGTTTTTTCCTGGATACGCATTTTGGCTCCAATGGCAAACCTCTAGCTTTTAACCAGATATTAAAAGACATATATACTATATCTATTTCTGGAGAAAAAGTGATTATTTTTTTCACCAGAAACGATAGTGGAAAATGTTGAGGAAAGGGATTGTTAACTTTTTCAGAAGATAGTGGAAAGCTGAGGTCGCACACTTTATTGGCTCCTATGACACTAAGTTTGTCTAAGATGAAAAATCTGCCTAAGAATCAGCCATTGATGTCATAAAACTCTAGGTATTCCTTTCGATGGTTCAAAAAGGGATCTTCGCGTAAGTGCGTGTCTGACATGTCAACCTCTCAACCTATCAATTCATATCTTGTAGTGTGAAGCGCATAGATACGAAGCATAAAAAAGGCCCTGTCTCTAAATCCGTATGCCTGTCGTTGAAGCGTCTTGATCTTATTATTTGTCCCTTCGAGTGGACCAGTTGATATGTTGTGATCATAGTAGGCGATTATTCCACGGCGATGAGTTCGTAGAGTATTGGCAAAGTCCTTGAGCATTTTGATACCGGAGGCCTCGGCCCGGTAGATCCAGTCATGCAAGTGATTTTCGGCTGTGGCTTTGTCTGGCTGAGACCAAAGAAGTCTGAGATCTTCCTTCATGTAATATCCCGTCGCCAAGGGTTTGTTTATGCTCAACGCTTCTTCTAGTCGGGCTCTTTCGTTTCTTTTCTCACAGAGGTTTTCTGGATTTTTTAGTAGCAACCATCGAGTCCCTTTAATGATCTTTTTGTGGAGTAGGTCAGTAGCTTCACGGTATAGATTGCGCCTCAATTCGGTGAGCTTCTCGTTGAACAGCTTGATCACGTGGAAGTGATCAAACACAATACTCGAACTGGGAAGATGGCTTGTCACCGCAGATATGTATGCCTGGGACATGTCCATAGCCACCGCTTGAATGTGGGCTCTGGAGGCTTTGAGTCTTCTCCAGAACGGTTCCAAAGCATCGGCTCCCTTACCATCACCAACGAAGACAACCGCCCCATTGTCCAGATTTAGCACCACCGTCAGGTAGCGATGTCCGTGACCCACACTGATCTCATCCACAGCGATTCTCTGCAAGTCGCGCAATGAAGGGCTGGAGAACTTGCGCTGAAGATACCTTTTTTGAATATCTTTGACCGTGTGCCAACTGATTCCCAAATGATGAGCCACGTCGGTCATGGTCATATGTTTGCACAGATCCAGGACGTAACGCTCGAAGCGCTTGGTGTATCTGCGATTTCCTTCAGCAAAACCGATCTTCACCTGTCGCGTGACACTACAATCCAGACAAAACACCCGTTGAATTGCAAACTCGATAATAGTTGGCCTCAGGCCAATGGGAAGAGTCAAGAACTTCCTAAACACCTTTCCCTTCTTCATGACTCTCCTACTCCCGCATATCGAACATGTAAGAGTAGTAGGATCTTGACCAATTCGGAAGATCGTCCGACCGTTCTCGAAACGGGAATGAATGTGACGTATTCCTCGTACCGTAATTCCAAAACAGTGATAAAGTATGCTTGTGGACATGACTTCCTCGCCTTCCCATATCTTTTTCAAATACAAGAAGGCAGAAATCATGTCCCATTTCATTTTTCAAGCAGGTACGCACTTACGCGAAGAGCCTCAAAAAGTCCATATACAGAGTTTTCCCAGGCTACCATTGACCTGCCATCGTAGATTCACTGGGCCTGTGGATAGCTATGGTGTAGGGCTGTTCATAATTTTGGTAACCTCCCCATTTTTCACAGAGTGAAGCAGATTGCTCAACGTTGGGGCACCTATAAAACCCGATAATATCAAGCCATATTATAACCCGCTGTAATCTTAGGGATAGTGAAGATGTGTGGGAAAACAGTGATTACTGGAAGTTTTAATTTTACTAAAGCGGCAGAATCTAAAAATGCGGAGAATTTACTGATTCTTCAATCACCTGAACTGGCTAAATCATATACTGAGAATTGGAATCGACATAGGGAACGCTCGGAACCTTATGAGCCAAGGGATTAGTTCTATAGTTTACCTTTGGATTCAGTTGGAGGTTCTTCTGAAGTCCTTTTCTTTCGTTTCATATATTTCAGGTTTCATGTTTCTGTCTAAATTTGACGCTTGCTTTTGATAATAGCAATTCAGCCAACTCTTTATCATCCACGAATAACATAGGTCCATTTCGTCGATTTGGGGACCTAATAACATAATGTGTTTGTTTACTTATTTCTAACATTATGTTTTAACCTCATTACATAACATTTCAATGTAATAAGACAACATTGTAGAGACAATGTTCCTGGGTTGTAATTATTGAGTGAACAACGGAGATAAAGGTAGTCTTAAGGGCGTCTCTAAAAATTGAACGATTTTTTAGTCCACAGTCTTCGCGGCTTGTTTAGTCTGTGCTATATGGAAAGTATATCAAGCAGAGAGGACAAACAAAATGCCAATTCGCCTTCAACCTGGTTTTTTCGACATTCATGAGCGTACAACCAAGTTGACCGAGATGGGTGATCCGTTGGTCGCATTGAAAAGGCTTATTGATTGGGAGGCTTTTCGACCCTGCTTGTATGTTGTGTATGATAAACCTCGCAAGAGTAATGCAGGAGCAAAGCCTATTGATGTAGTCCTAATGTTCAAGATTATCGTGCTTCAGCAGCTAAATAATCTGTCAGATGACCAGATTGAATATCAGATAAGGGACAGACTGTCATTCATGAGATTTCTGGGGTTACAGATTGAGAGCAGGGTTCCGGACGCCAAGACGATATGGCTGTTCCGTGAACGCCTGAAGGAACTCAATCTTGTTGAAGAGTTGTTTGAGAAGTTTCATGAGCAGTTGGCGGCGCAGGGATATGTGGCTAAGGCTGGGCAAATGATAGACGCTACGTTTGTTGAAGCGCCGCGTCAGCGCAACAATCGAGAAGAAAACGCCACCATCAAATCGGGGGAAATACCTCAAGAGTGGTACAAGAACCTCAACAAGCTTCGTCAAAAAGATACTGACGCACGTTGGGCAAAGAAGAATCAAGAGAAACATTACGGCTACAAAAACCATATCAATGCCGACCAAACCAACAAGTTGGTTCAGAACTTCGCTGTGAGCAATGCGGCTGTCCACGACAGCCAGGTATTTGAAGAACTCCTTGACCAGACAATTGACCCTGAAGGTAAAAAGCGCCCGATATACGCAGACAGCGCATATCGTTCCAAAGACCAGGAAGAGAGTCTGGCCGGCAATGGTTTTGAAAGTCAGATCCATGAAAAAGGGGCTCGGAACCATCCTCTTACAGATGAACAAAAGGCGTCAAATCGTATCAAGTCAAAGACTCGGGCTCGGGTGGAACACGTATTTGGGGCGCAACACGCAATGGGAGGCCACATTATTCGTACGATTGGCATAGCGCGGGCAAGGGTCAAGATTGGCATGATGAACCTTGTCTACAACATGAGCCGTCTGGTCCAATTGGTTAAGCGTGACGCCACAAAGGCTATTCCTCAAATAGACTCCCTTAGGACAGTTGCGTCCTTAGCAGCGTAAAAAGGTAAGATTGGGCCGAAAAAGATGATTTATAAACTTGTGATGATGAAAATTCTCATCACATTATGCTGAATTGTGGAATTTTAGGGAATCCAAAGACTGAAAAAGTGATTTTTAGAGATGCCCTTAACTTAACTAGAGCCGGAGAAGTCAAAAATACTGAGAAAATTCTGGTCATCCAGTCGCCGGAACTTGCCAAGATTTATATCTAAAATTGGAAGTATCATTAAGAGCATAGTGAGCCATATGCTCCAAGAGACTAAGTGGAGAAAATATAACTTCCAGCAACCATCGACAGCATTTGTGAGGAGCTGGTTTAAACCTACTCCAGGACTCGTAAAACCAAATTGTAGCGGTACCTTGAAGTCCTTAATCTGTCATAGATAGTTAAAATATCTAAATGGCTTTGTGGAACATGATGTTTCTGAAATTTCTTGTATTTTCTTTTCGTGGTGTTTAATATTATTCTTTTTTATTAACTACTTGGGATGGTGTGTATGGCGTTGACCAAATCCGATATCGCAACAAACAAAGATAGCGGATGATTGCGGTTTTTCGAAAGGAGAAGCCATTGAGATTGTGGACAAACTCCTTGATATAATAAAAACTT
>CAVQDX010000052.1:0-40010 GCA_963711335.1 uncultured delta proteobacterium
ACCATGAAATCAACGATTTACGGCCACCTGGTTTCTTACGGCGGCCGTTTTTTATTGCCAATGCTAACATTTTGCTAACACGTTTGCTAACATCGGGATTGAAATAAGCTCTTTAAAAGCAACCTGGACATAGGTTCAGAACTTGAACATGTTTCCTCGAAGGAATATTTATTTAGCGGTGAGGATAACGGTAGGTCCAAAATCGAACTGAAGTTTGTCAATAGCTTGGGTTAATTCGGAATCCAGCACACGACCGTATCTCTCCTTCACATTTTTGACGCGTGTGCTGTGACCCATAACGGTTTCTGTGATTTCCGAGTCCACTCCCGAATTTCGCATATTGACTTTAAAGGTGGCTCTCAGATCGTGAAACTTCGGGGCCGGGACTATTCCTTTAACAGCGTTTTTCCATTGCCGTTTAAAACTCTCGGGGTTGGTTTTGTGGCCGTCGATGGTAAAGACATAGTCACATCTCAAAATCGGAACCGATAATATTTCCCCCAGGACATTGTGAAGATCTCGTGAGATTGGAATCCTTTTCCAGTTTTTCTCCTTCGTTCCTGCTGGAGCGATAACCATCATTCTCCGTTCAAGGTTAACCTGGTTGCGTTTGAGTTCAACGATCTCGCCCCTTCTCATACCAGTGTAATATGCGGTCTTGACTATTGGCTTAAACCAGTCCGAGACCCTTGTGAGCATCGTCTGAAAATCGGCATGACCGATATATGCTTCCCTCTCCCCTTCTTTTTGCGATAGACTCTTGACGCTTCTACAAGGGTTTATCGATACATGCCCCAATTCCTGCATAACACCAAACACTCTCGATAACGTACCTACTTCCCAATTGACTGTGCTTGGGGAAGCACCCTGCCCTAGCCTGGCGATCCGGTATTCCTTTATCTCCGGAATACCGATTGATTGTAACGGGGTGTCCTTCTCGAAATACCGGATAACGTGCGTCAGGCACATTCGATATCGTTCCCGTGATTTGGAGTTTTGAATATCCGGGTATTCTCTGAATAGATTCTGGGCTTTCCATAAGGTTAAAACGTCATCCGGTTCTTTCACCGGCTCCAGCAGTATGCCATGCTCAGGCAGGACAAGATCTTCCGGTATTTCCCACTTGCGGTTTAGAAACATTTTGACTAATACAACACGGGCGTCATGTGACAGTGATGTATAGTCTTTGTGACGACAAGCATACATTAGCTCTTTTTCAATCTGCCGTGCGCTTGTCTTGTTGGTTTCATCCGTGGCGATTGATACCTGAACGCCGCGGAAAGGCCGGAACGTAATATGCCAGTGCAAACTTCTTTTTATGAGCGCCATTGGTCTCTCATCTCCTGTGAGAGCCTGTCGCCATAATCCCCCTTCCCCTTAACCGTTTCATCTTTGGATTTCAAAGAGCAGTTTCTTTTAACTCCGAACTTTAAACTGGAATATTTTGAGTCGTCAATAGCCGGTTGAGGGGGAGCCACATCTATCTTGTCAAGGTAGTCAATTAACGCATCTAGGGAAATCCGAATAGTCTTTGCTCCTAAACGTTTGTAGGCAATCTGGTTTCTGGATATGAGACTACGCACAAAACGTGGTTTTACGCCGAAGAGTTCCGCTACCTGTTCAATAGTGAGTAGTTCGGGAAGATCCAACTATAGGTCCTCTTAATGTCGCTTTTTCGCTTCAGATATAAATGTGTCTTTTTTGGCACCAGAGTCGATTAGACCACCTTTAGCCATTCCAAAGGCCATTTGACAAAATCTGTGATAGTTTCAACACCGACCTAGACCAAATCTCTTAAGAAGACACTCAAATAAAGTGGTCATGACTAGCATTCTATCTTCGCTATCGCTCTTGCTTGGGCTTCCGAGAAAACCCAAGCCCCGAGTTTCCCGGTGAGTGCTAGTGTCATGATCTCATACCGAAAATTCAGAGACAGGGGCTTCAATGAACGCTCCAAGTATAAGGTCCAAGTAAAATCGGCTTGATTAAAAACATGAAGACTTCCACAAAGGTCGTAATAAATTGGTCGTTTGTAGCGACTGAGACTAGCCGCTCCGAATGATTCTGAAGACGAGAGTACTGCAATTGATTCAAGAGAATGAGCTGTTCCATTTCCTCACGGCTCAGCCGTGCCGAAAGTTTGATCATTTTCATTTTTGTGAGTCTCATTTTTGACCTCTTATAAAGACTTACTAGGATATGCAGTTTGCATGTGTTATGTTACCCCTTCTGACAACAAACTCATTTGAGAAAACGCGTAATTTCGAGTGTCTCGTAAACGTGTCGAATAATCCGCTCCAAGTCTATCATTACAAATCCGAAGCTCTCAAACCAGTCAGCAGCTGAGACGTCATCGAGTTCGTGCGCCCATCTTTCATGCTCTCTGCCAATGAGGCCACCGCCTTGTCTATAGGCTCGTACCCAATCCATAAGTTCAGATGATTTTATAATAAGGATTTGGGGTTCGGTGCGTGAGGACCTCAGTCGTTGGTCGTCGGGTTCAATCGGCATTTCCGAGAGTATGGCGGTCAAAACAATGTCGGGACCATATTCGTAATAACAATCGACAAGTTTAAATGCTTCTTTTAGAGTAAACCAGTGACGATCAGGGTCATAAACATTCGTATGCTCTGCTCTGGCCAAAATCCCCAATAGACTGAGTTGGGACAACACGCCAAGGTGGACAATCTGCAAGGCGCTATATCTAAACATCCTCCGGATGCTCTTCTGGAGAGCCTCGTGAGCAACCAGTCCTCGCGCTTGCCATGCAGATATTTGGGAATCAGATAGCGTACTAAAACATTGTCTAGCATGTTTGGTCTGGTATATGTGCATCGAATCTCTCATCCAAATGACTCTATCACATGCTATGTGTTTGTCAACATTTTTTACTATACAAAGTTTCGTCGAAAAACCTTAATGACATCCTGGAAAGTTTATATACTCCGATGCTCTGATGACAGTCTTACTGCGGAACAACAACTGATGTCGAACGCCGATTGCATGAGCACAACCAGGGAACCGGCGCTCGCTATACGAGGTCCAGACTTCCTGTCAGGCTGGTCTGGTCATCTTTCGAATTGACCAAGTCGGGCGCATTCAAAGAGGAATACCGAATTAAGCGTTTGAGCAAACTTATGAAAGAGGAACTCGTCGCTGGTGTCAGTAATTAGAGAAAAAGGCCCTAGCGAAGAACGCTAAGGCTAGTGAGTAGGATATTTTTCATACGGATTTAGAATATGCGGTATTCTGTCTAATAATTCGAATTCAAAAGAAAACTCGAGTCTTTACCTTCTAGGTGGCGTAGTTTGGCTTGATGGGGTAGTTGGTTTGCTAGGCTGACTAGATGCCTTAGCGCATTCCTTTTCTTTTGCTTTTACCGCTTCTTCTTTGGTCTTGAATGGACCTGCTATGGTCTTAGGTGTTTTTTCCTGGGCTTTGATAATCTTGCAAATACCATTCTTGTCCTTGATTACAACGTAGCTATCCCCCGCGGCAAAAGCGGCTACAGTTGTCAGGACAAAAATCACGGCTATGAACAAACCAATTAAACGCCTAGCTTTCATGCGGTCCTCCGATGAATAAGATTTTATTAATATTAATATCAATCTGATTTTAGTAAAAAGCAATTTGATGGAGTATCGTGGTTGGTGGGAACAGACAACGAGCGCTATTTCCGTTCGAATTAGATTGAGTGAAATCATTGAACGCAGAAATCGACCCGCTCACGGGGATAGATCTGGAAAGGAATCATTATTACCTCCTGAAAATACCGTTGAATTTTTGAAGCAATATTGGGAAAGGTAGCGTAGCAGGACCAATCCATCCTGTTCCGGACCACTTTTTCTACCTCTCACAAAATAGATTTATAATGTTTGTCCTTATTTGACACACGTCCGAATTAAAATAACGACCCATCGTCTATTTGTTATTGAAAAAGGACATTGGATAGCCCCTTATGAATAAGGAAAGCATGTCACACCTGGATCATTGTCTTCAATGGATGACAATAGGACGTCAATGAGCCCGATGATCTGAACGCCGAATCATGATATTTATTCCCGGTATCCGGTTGTCACTTTGCCGGTAGCTCACGAGGAGCCATGATGTTATTTCGGGTAGCCCTGCTGATTCTGTTGCTGGCCAATTCAATTGCATTTGCAGGTGCCACCACAGCCTTCCGGGCCAAAGTCATCGGAGTGCTTGACGGGGACACGATCGAAGTCCTGAAGGACAAGGCGCCGGTTCGCATTCGGCTTTACGGGATAGATTGCCCGGAACACGATCAGGATTTCGGGACTAGAGCCAAACAGTTCACATCAGATAAGGTCTTCGGGAAGATCGTTGAAGTTGTCCCAATCGAGAAAGACAGATATGAGAGACAGGTCGCCAAGATTTACATTGACGGAAAATATCTGAATCAGATGATTGTCGCTGAAGGATTTGCATGGTGGTACAAGCGATATGCCCCGAATGATGATGATCTTTGGAAAGCCGAAATTGACGCCAGGGCCGCAAAAATAGGTTTGTGGTCAGTTCCGAATCCGATTCCGCCGTGGAAATTCAGAAGACAAAAGGCGTCAACCGGCGGTAAATAGCGATCAAAGACTGGATGAAGCCTCAAGAATGGATATCGGCTGTGCAATTTGTGTTCTTGGAAACTCATTATCAGTTCCGTTTTGAGTGAAATGAGGAGAACAAATGCGAATCAAGATATTTTTGATCGTTGTGTGTCTGCTTTGTCCATTGGTTGCTTTTGCGGGTAAAACTGTCCGTGACGGAAGTGGAAACCTCGTGGAAACATGGACCAAACGTGGGGATAGGACCGAGATCAGAGACAAGGACAACAACCTGATCCGGGAGCGTCACAGGGTAGGCGACCGTATTGAGGTGAGGGACGGGAACGGAAATTTAATCCGTGAGGAATCGGGGGATCAAGACTAGCTGGCTCAGATTTCTGAGCGGCTCCCCTTCCCCATATCAGGCGGGCTCACTGGCATTCATTCTGAAAAGGGCCTAGAAATCTTCCAGCGAAGCGCCATCTTGTAGTTTACTGGTTGCCACCTATCCCGGTTGGTATCAACGATCTTGATGAACTGTCACTGGCAAAGTAAAATGTCCTGAGAAACGTTGAGCCAGGAAAATGGAGGGGCTATGTTTTGGCGGGATCTCCAATCTTTTCTGAAAGAAGTTATTTGGGTAGGGGTGATCCTGGCAATATTTTGGGCCATACTCCTGGCAATAATAACCTCATATCAATGATGTCGGGCACTTTACACTTCATCCAGAAAAAGATAGTCTGAACACATAGAGTCAGAGGACCTGTGACACTTCCCCCCCGTTTACAGGCAGCCTTTGGCTCTTTTTTTCGCCGAAGAATTGGTACGAACTAGCGTCTGTTGACAGTCTGCTTCTCTCGTCCCCCTTGAACTACGAAAAAAGGTCTATTTTTTATTTCGTTGATATTTTCAACTTCTATCATCTGGGACGCTGCTTCCGAGGGAGTGAGGTTTTCCAGGAGAAAAACTTCGCCGTAAGGATAACTCAAAAAAAAGTCTAGATTTAGTCCGGTCCGTCGTAAAAGTTCGTCTTCAAGCTCGTTAGCCCATTTAAGATAAGCGTCCGCTAGTTCTTCCTTCGTCATACTCTTCCCAATAACCCATTTTCGGTAAGCCTTCTCCCGTCTTGCCTCTTCCACAACGTCGAATCGTGGCATGTTCCCTCCAGACTCGCCCAGAACTTTTCCCCCGCCAAATTTTCCCAGATACTATGATGTTATATGATAATAGCAGACCAGCATGAGCTGTCAAGTTTTATCTTAATTAAACCAACATGTTATGAATTCGTGGTTAGTGGTTCTTGCCTATTCCATGGTTGCTGGATTGGGAATTTGCGGCGTTGCCTTAGAGTTGGCGGGTCAGCGGGGCGCTGTCAAATCTGATAGGAGACGTCATGATTCACGTAGATCGTCCATTAAAACTAGTTGAGTAACCGTCTCCCAGAAAATTACCCACAAACAAAACTAATGGAAGCTAACTCCATCGCCCGAATAGCAACTTGGATATTGGAACGGACGCTAATTCAGAGCCGTCGCACACCAATCAAACTGATCAAATTAGCAGTTAATTAGAGCTGTCCCAGATTGAGGATCATATCTTAGTAAAGTTCCTTTGCCCCTGAGTGTGGATGAATGGGGACCGGCCCTCAATTCCCAGTTGATATTATGTCCCACCCTGTCAGCCAGTTGAGAGCGCATTTCGACATCGGGGATTGACAGGTGTAACCTACATTCTCCCTGGACCTTCGTTATTTTGGTCATGCCATTTTGCAGCGTAAACGATCGTTCTTGAGTGTTGTTGAACTCGCATTCGACAATTGTACCAAGCTCAGTTTGATCCAAAAAGAACTGCCAGGACATTTTGAAACTCCTCTCAATCTTTATGACTAAGCCATTGAGGCATAAATGTATCCATACAGCCTTTGAACCGGATGTTCCTAAACAGATTCTAAGCGAATTGTTCTTCGACCGCAGTCAGAATCCCCGTTCCAGCCAGCAGGCCCTGACGGTTCTTTTCCTTCGTGAATATCCCAAAATTCTTGGTGTAGTAATGTAAAGGCCCCAGCAGACCAACAAGAGCTAACAAAGAACTCTTTTTCCAACACATGAAGGCGTCAACACCAACATCCGTTTTCAAAAGGGCGTCGGCTGCGATTCTAAGCTGTTTGATTCGTTTCATCTCCGATACCTTCTTTCTCTGTGAGGATTTTACCTTACCTATTTACTAGTGACACCAAATACCCTGAGATGTTCAAGTAATATTATTAAATTGTTATATTGTTTAACTTAATTAAAATATAACTTTTACTAAAGTAATAACTTAAATACTGGGTTTGCCTGAGCTATGCCTTGTTTTAAGCGTATTCGTTTGTTTTTTAGGCTGGATTTGATTATTCTCAGGGGAGAAATCAAGCGCATATACTGGTGGTTACCTGATTGTAATAGGCCTTATTGGGTACACGGTGGCTAAGATTTTTATTTGGTGGGACCATTTCTAAGTGAGCGTGTAGAATCAGACTTCTACCGGGTTTTTGAGATCTCATGCGGGGTACGTTTCATGTTTTGGGGTTGCTTGGTGTTACGACGGTAAATCTCGGACTGTGGATCCAGCAACCAGGATCCTCTGCGTTAAAGAAAGTTATTTTTACTTTTGGGCTATACTTGTGAATCTTCAACTCCGATAATTTACACGTTTCCTCGATATCTCTATCTGTCTTGCCTGCGATATGTACCGAGATTGCTACCGCCTTGGTATTCGGTTTCACAAGTCGTCTAATAAGATGCTCATCATTCTCACTCATGGACCAACCGTATATAAGCAGATTGCCTTTAAGTTTTGGGAGAACGTCGTTGTAGATTGTATTCAGGTATCGACTGCGACCGATGGCTTCTTTTTTTTGATGACTAGTCCCTTCGCTGACAAATAAAGGAATGGCTTCGTTGCTGCGCCAAGTGTCTAGAATTGTACCCAGTAAATTATCCCCGTGAGCGACGATTTTGATGTCGGAATTAGCTTCATTGGATGCAAGACATAAATTTCCATGAGGATAAAACACTAGAGTCGAATGACCACCTTCAGCTATAGGCTTTCGAAAGTTCTCCCAGTCATCATATTGGAACTCTCCTTCAAGAAAACAGTCTTTGAAACAGCGCCCCAGAAAATCATTTCCCGCGAGCATGGCCCAATAGACTAACAAATCGTAATTCAAACTTACGACTGTCCGGAAGCGATACATGAATTGCCACATGGGGCGCAGATATTCTATTTTCTCATACGAGGCATGGACTGTTTGGACGGACCGAATCAATGCTTGCTTGATCTCGTGATAGGTCTTTGTAGAGCGGTTGTCGGTTCCTTCAAGAGCTTGATTGATACGAAATGTGTGCCAAAGCATTTTTAGTACAAGTTCAAAGTCATCTGTTCTCAAATCGTCAAAGACCTTGGAGAGATTTGGACCTAACCAACCGTTTCTAACCGCCTCATCTTTTAGTGATTTGTAATTGAAACCTTTGTGGACAGAAACGCTAGCTCCATTTCCCAGAACCAAGATGTCGCTATATTGATCCTTAATTTGATCCCAAGCAATTAAGCGCGACATTTGTTTCTCCTCATCAAAGTTCCGTTCTTAGGAGCCTCGGGTTTCAAACGCTTCTGTCGATATTCCGCCGCATGATCCAGTAAGATCTTGTCGGTTACTTTCATACACACACTTTCACGAATTGCCTGATAATTCGTTACTCTTTGCGTAGACGACAGGGGTAAGCAAAAAACTCATCCGACATACCGTCTTGTGGGGGAAAAACCCTTCAAGCGCCATCTTGATTAATGTATTGGGAAAACGCCAAATTCTATTTTGAGGAGGAAGCCTCATTCTTTTCTGCTTTTGCACAGGACCGGCAAATCTGTGATTCCGGCAATTTTAGTTGTACAATTCGCCGAAGGGTTCCGATACCGAAGCAAATACTACATGTCGGTCGTCCGCACTTTTTGCAGATACCGCCCCGTAACGTGTCGAATGCTCTCCCACAGTTATGGCATTTCCAAGGAATTATCTGATTCATGAGTCTGACCAGTGATTATGAGCAGCGGTCCGTTTTCTTTAGACAACTGAGATAGATTTATGAGTGGTAGGCCGCTTGTTCATGGACATGAGTCCCCGAGTTAGCCGGCACGCTCTTCTCAAGTCAGACATGTCATTTGAAGAACCGGAGAGTGGAGCCTCGGAGAACAAAACGGCCGTTTACTTACAAAAAAAATGCTAAATCTTCTGGAGGCTTCAGGACCTCAGGATGCGCCTAGGGTTTCCTGTTTACCTGCGTGAGTTCCTCGGGAGTCCGGCATATCTGCTCAGCTTGTATAGATTCTATGTTCACGAGAATCGAGAAACCAAACTTTTCGCTGTAACTGGTTTGTCCCCAGACCACATCTTCTACCGCTTGATGATCGGCGCCCCTCATGATCTTCCAACCCTCCGGAGTCGGCCAGGCCAGAGGCTCCCGCTCGACAGCTTTGATAATCGCCTCTGCGTCTGTAGTACCTGCTCGCTCCGCGGCTGCTTTGATGAAATACACGCCAGCGTAAGTCTCTTCAGCCATATAGTCAGGGTATTCCTTGTATTTCTCGAAGTATCTCTTTACGAACTCTTTGTTCTCTACCGAATCGGGAGTAGTGAAGAAATACCTCGACGCCATGAACAGCCCGTCGGGGGTATCCTTGCCAAGCGGGACAACGGTTTCCAGGGCTGCTCCTACTGGAAAAGCGAACCTAATCGTGTCGAAGAGTTTGAATTGCTTTGCCTGTCGGATGAAATTGACGGCATCTTGCCCCCACAGCGGACACCAAACGCCATCCGGCTTGGCTTTTAAAATTTCTTCTATATTGGCTGAATAGTCAGGGGCCATTAGCTTGGGAAACGTTTCGCCTACAATCTCTACTTCAGGCTTCAACGCCTTGAGTTTTTCCTTAAACAAATCCCAGGATTCGTGGCCGTAATTATAGTCCGGCGCAATACACATCCACCGTTTACAGGGTTTAGAAGCCATGTAATAGGCCCCTGCACGAGAATGCATCATCACGTTGCTCAGGGTGCTAAACAGGTATGGATTGAATTTGTCGCCAGTCAGAACATATGTCGCTGCTTGCGTGTTGATGAGAATTTTCTTATGCTTTCGAGCGACTTCGGACAGTGAGAGCGCTACGGCGCTGGACGTAGGACCCATCAGAAAATCCACCTTGTCCTCATTGATAAACTTCTCAGCAAGCTCGACGGCAACGTCCGGCTTCAATTTAGTGTCTCCAAAAACGAGTTCCAGCTTTCTGCCAAGTACGCCTCCTGAGGAGTTTATCTCCTCTAAAGCCATGGTGATGGCTCGCTGCCCATTGATTCCGTATCCACCAAGTGGGCCGGAGCTGATAAACATAGCTCCCAGCTTGATCGGCTTGTCATTCGATTGGGCAGAACCCAAGGCTGACGCAACTAGAAACACAAGTGCGGCAATCAAGAATAGTTTCTTCATAATTTGTTCCCTCCTGTTGACATCTAGTATAGCGGCGCTTTGAATCGGTGATCACTCATGAGCCTCTTGCAAAAGTGTTTTTTGATGGTTTAAGCATCTGTAATAAATGAGCTTCACGGGGATGCCCGTGTGATAGTATTTTTAGCGAAAAGACGCTTTGTAACAGGAGGCAGCGGTCAAGCTTAGAAAGAGAATATCATGGGCTATATGAACACAGCAACGAATTCTATTTTCGAAACTGGAGGAATCGTGGGAGACTGCTCTAACCGAAAACGACAAGCGGCTTATATCCATTTTGGAGTTGGTTCAAGTTGGAGTAAGTTTGTCCCAAAAAGTTCAGATATGCAATGGTTAGGGACAAGTAATCTGAGTCGAGTCAGATAGCTATGATCTTGAAATTTAAGAGCGCATATTCTTGTAGGGATTCAAGCCAAAATTTGGCGAGAGTTTCGATTCGAGAATAGACATGGCAAAGATTTTTGTGAGGCCTCCTTTTGCAACATAGAATGAACTAATGACGCGACAAGGCTGGACGTTGACTCTAAAAATATCAGGAGGAACTCCAGGGCCGAAAAGAAAAACCCAGTGGATGCTAGGTTTTAAGGACTCATCCTACAGTAGGAACGTCGATCGTTTTCAAGTGATTCATACGAAATTTAAAGGAAGGCGTCCAATCAAGACCGGACGATTTTTGGTATAAAGCCTATCATGAGTTTACTGGACCCGTTTCAGGGGTGCTCAACGAGGCTCCTTTTCAAAGCCCCTGTCGCCGTACAACCTCCGAACGATTGTGATAGCACCGTCAGATTCTAACAGGACCTTCCTGAGGTATGGCAAATCCTGATCCAGGTCTATTTGATTTTTTCTAAGGGCGTGGCTAAGGTCTTCAACGGTCAAGAGTTCTTTGGCCAGATTTTGTTTCAAAATTCTACCATTTTCTACCAGCACCGTAGGTTTTGCTTCCACGAGCCGTTCAAAGGTAGGGAAACTGTAGGAAAGTCTTGCGAAACACCAGTTGGCTCCAAACATTGTGGTTGCGCCAATTAATCCGCCGGTGAGCGAGTTGTCCGCCCCTATCATAGCATTCTGCAGAACGTTCGAGATGGTCAGCCAGATAACTAGGTCAAAGGGGCCGATGGAGCCAAGTTCTCGCTTGCCAGAAAGTCGGAACGCCACCAGCAAAAATATGTAGACGCAAAGAGGTCTGACAATCTTTTCAAGGATGGGAATTTCAGGAATTAGAAAATTAGGATCCATATCTTTGCCTCCAGAACAACAAATTGGTCAGTGCAATTCGCAACAATAAGTATGCCACTATGCCATATATCTGCATCCACGCGCCAATACGGCGATGCGTCGAGACCAGTACAGGAAGATCGGATTTGTACGGGTTCCGGACACGACGGCGACTGCTCTGAGGCCGCTGGTAAAATAGGGGCATCCCGTGAGGTTTTTTATCTGGATGCGTTCTGGTTGGCGGCTTCTATTCCCGCCACGTACGTGGCATGGCTTACTCGAACGGCTTCAATGAGATCCCCGAGTTGCATTAGTCCCAGTTTGGCAAGAAGCAATTTAATGTTGGAATGTTAATAATTCAGGTTTGGCGGCGCTACCCTCCACAATTCTAAACCCCTCCAGAAGGTAATGATCGCTGCTGGAAAAGTTGAGGCGGTCAAAGGGGATGTATAAAGGTCCGAGCCGGTGAGTTGTTGAGGGAGAGGGATAAGAATCCAGGGATTCGCTACGGCGCTGAGACGAGGTTAGAGCGCAAGATATACCAAAGCTTTCAGTGGGAATATCTTAATAATCAATCCTCTCGATGGCAAACGATGGTGGGGAAGAAACTACTTACTTTTCTGTAGTTTCAATTCCAGCAGCAATCCCAGAACAAGTTGATAATATTGCTTTTTCTGTATCTTCATTACCATTGAAAGCAATATTAAATGTTGCCTTACCAATGAGGATTAGCTTTTTGTCATAATCAATCATATCTATCTTGGGTATTGCTTTTTTATCTGACACCTCTACCTTCCATTGTTTTTCTTTATCCCATTCAGGGCGCATCTCACGGACGGATGCTTCAATTTTCCCCAAATATGATTCAAAAGTGTCGCCTTCTGTTTTAAGCATTTAATCCTCCTTACGCCATTTGCTCAAACTGGGTGGACCTGGAGTTCGTGGATGATCGCCTCAGGGGGGTGATCTTTGAGTCGCGAAGAAGCATCCTTAGACCCGGCAAGTTTCTCCTCCGCAACATGCGTCAGATAGCTTTTGCTATTCTCATTCTAGTCTAGGTCCATGTTAGTTTCCCTGTCTCAGCATCCGTATAACCGCTTAAAGCCAAATAACATTGTACTTGCGAGTCATCGCCTTAGTTTTGAAACAAGTCAGGATAAATTCTTCGAGCGCAGTCCGGACAAATGCCATGGCTGAATCCGGCTTCTGAGTGCTCACTTATGTATCTTTCCACTTGGTTCCAATAACCTTTGTCATCTCGTGTCGTCTAGCAGGAAGCGCAAATGTGAAGAAATCCAGTGTCCCGGGCTGTCTTATAAATTGTAATTGCCCTGGAATGCAGCCTCAAGACTTCCGCTGGTTCTTTAAGTCAATATTCGAGAACCCTCATCCTGGTAAGCACGACAGAAGTCAGAATTAAACAACTTCATACGGCAAGCATTCTCGATTCGCCAATATGATGTGCCATCGTAGCTATTCAGCCCGTCTCCTGCGCCCCGGGACTCCCACGGAACAAAAAGGTCAACACAAATCCCGCCAGAAATCCGCCCATGTGCGCCATGTAAGCGACGCCACCCGTCTGCGCCGTGTTAGCAATGGAACCGATGCTGCTAAAAAACTGCAGAACGATCCAGACTCCAATGACTATCAGCGCTGGCACTTGAATCACTTGTTGGCCCTGCAATACTTTGACCTTTCCGTGTGGGAACAGCAAAATATAAGCGCCGAGCACGCCCGCAATCGCCCCCGATGCTCCCAAAGTCGGCACGTTTGATCCGGAGCTAAACGCCAACTGTGCAAAAGTTGCTGCAAGCCCACAGAGTAGGTAGAAGATTCCGAACTTGATGTGCCCGAAACGGTCTTCGACATTGTCACCGAAGATCCACAAATAGAGCATGTTGCCTCCCAGGTGAACCCACCCGGCATGCATGAACATGGAAGTGAACAGCGTCAAAAAATCGCCGAAGGGATCGGCAAGGAAACGGCGAGGAACGAAAGCCCACATTCCAATAAAGGTGTCACCGCCACTCTGCTCTACAAAGAAAAATAAGGCGTTCAGAGCGATCAACGCATACGTGACCAGAGGAATAGTTCTGCGAGAGGTATCATCATCACCGATTGGGAACATAAGATTTATCCTTTTTTACACGCAATTATGCGGGGGTCTTAACATTTCGGGGCATGGTTCCCTGGACCTCGAAAAGGCCCCATATCGCTTCCCCAAACGGCCGGCAAAGAGGAAACCGGGGTCAGGTTGATGAAAACGCCCGTATTTTCGTGTTTCTGAGCGTACCTTATCGAACGACCCTGGTCAAGTTGGATGAGGGTATGGGGGAACTCGACCAGGATCTTGCACGAGCGCGATATGCCTGTGACGACTACAAAGATCCCCTATTTCATATGTGGGTAAATCAAATGAAGGTTCAAGCTACACAAGGTTCGGGGAAAATCCATCAACCGTGGGGTTTTTCGTAGTCCCTTATTAATAAGGTGAATCATCTGAAAAGGTTCTTCGCATAGAAAATCTCGGTCATCTCTCGCTTTAAGCTGTCCTTCACTTTCTGTAGCTCCTGCCGGTCGAGCTTCTTGGCCGTGGCCCCGAAAAGGTAGTTGTCCAGCACGAAGTCCTTGAGAACCATCTTAGTGTGAAAGAGGTTTTCCTGGGAGATATTGATGTCGACACTATCGTACCGCTTCCTGACATCTTCAGCGATGAACTGCTGGATGGAATGGATGTCATGGTCAATGAAGAGCTTCTTCCCTTGGACGTTCCGGGTGAAGCCTCGCACTCGGTAGTCCAAGAGGACCACTTCCGAATCGAAGGACTTGATGAGGTAGTTCAGAGATTTCAGCGGAGAAATTTTCCCGCAGGTGGAAATGTCGATATCGACTCGGAAGGTGGAAATGCCACTCGCCTTATCAGTCTCCGGATACGTGTGGGCGCAAATGTGGCTTTTGTCCAGATGGGCTAGACTGATGCCGGTCGTTGCTTCGTGCGCCATCGAACCCTCGGCGATGAGGATCGCTACGCTGGCTCCCATTGGGTCGTAGTCCTGAGTGGAGACGTTGAGGATGCGGGCTCTAATGATGTCTGCCACGCCTTTGAGGATACTCTCCAGTCGCTCCGAGTTGTAAACCTCATCGATATAGGCGAGATACTCCTTGCGGTCCGCCCGGCTCTTGGCGTAGCAGATGTCGTATATGTTGAAGCTTAGGCTCTTAGTCAGGTTATTAAACCCACGGAGCCGGAGTTTCTCTCGGCGTATTCTCATGTCTCCCCTCCGAGCCGTAGTCGGATCCCCATATTGTGTTCCGCGACTTTCACGGTAATTATTTCGCTACCACCCGTTTCGGAACTTTCGGACCCGTGACTAAACGTCAGGCGCTGCATGGGAATACGAATTGCCATCGATTCTTCCCGTGAAACGACCCGATGTCGGGAATTAGCAAATTTGCGCTAAATTATCGACTCATTTGAGCATTTCTGACGCATATCTCGTCCGCATTCCCTCTGTCAAGCACAATCCTGCGCATGACCGCTTACCCGAACACAGCGCTGTAAGGTCCAGCCAGGGGGAATGCTCAAGCCACATGAACATACCACCTTCGATCTTGACCATATACTTGATGAGTCACGCTTTTGAGTGGGATGCCTTCACACCGCTACGCTTATCCTGATTAATTTAGAGCAGCTTATACTCTTATCCAGTGTCCTGTTTATCTACCATTAATTTCTGGGATTGGTGAGAAATTAATCCCCATTCCTTGAAAAACTTTGACACCGGGAAAGGAAGATAATACCTTGGTCGTCAATATAGATAAATAGCTCTGGAAAAGGCTCCGAACTTTGGCCCTAAAAAATGGCCCAGGTTTGCTGAACCCGGCTGGCGGAAAGAAGTCGAAACTTATACTGTGAATTGCCGGCGATTCAGGCCGAAAGCCGTTATGCGTTACGAGTAGGCCCTTGCATACATGATTTGGATCGTCGCAAGATTGCGGCATAAGGAGGAACAAAAAATGCTTTGGACCATAGTGGTAATCTTGTTGATACTTTGGCTACTAGGTTTGGTCACCTCGTACACCATGGGCGGGGTCATTCACGTTCTTTTGGTCATAGCGCTCGTGGTGATATTGATTAATCTCATTCAAGGTCGCAGGGGTCTGTAACGGGCCTGGAATGGCTTTATTCGGGCATACAAGCTCAAGTTCCCGCAATAGCTCAACGGGGGGAGTAATTAGTGAACAGAAGAAGAAACATCGACAAGCCGTAGGTTTATGCCTATTCTTGGGCTTCTCGCGGGCGAGTATTCGTATGTCTCGTGCAACGCCGTGGGACACTGTGGCATGCCACACCTGCGGTAGTAGGAATCGCGGTTCCCACAAAAAGAGTGAGCAACATGAACCTGAACGTCGCAAAAAGGCTGGGGCTGCCTAAAATATCAGTGGGTTACAATTGTCAGCAATTTTATTTTTTGAACTGCGATCTAGTTTTCTGAAAAACCTCAAAAATTTTTAGCCGTTAAAAGTTTTCTAAAATCGTCAAGCTTGCGATGACACCGCCTTAGATGAAGGGCTTCATGGTGGTTGATTTTAGCAATTCCGATACGGAGATCTTCAAGATATTCCTGGACCACCCTAATCGAGACATCCAGTTCGTACTCCGCCTAAAACTGCTTATTTCGGGCTAATGCCTCCTGGCATAAGAGCAACTAACTGGATTGGGGACAATTTGAGCCGATCTTTCTGTCTCCGTATTCCCCTCTCCCCAGATCTTAACCCTATCGAACAACAAGGGTTCATCATGAAGGGCAAACCCAGACGATCTGAAATATAGATTTACAAAACAAAACTGTTAAAAAATTGTCGATCATGGCATGGAGCAGAAGGCAGAGATGGGAGTAATGAAGGGTTTTCAATAATAGGAGATTTGATATGGGTTACAACATCATCATAATTCTTGCCGTGCTTGTGGCAGGGGTGGGTGGTTTCATCGTTTTATCGCGTACTATCTTGAACAATTGGAAAGCAGGATCACGGGGCAAGGAAGAAGTGGATGCTCTCCAAACCAAGAAGAACCGAGAGGAAGTGGAGAGGGAACGGGAGAATGAACGAGAGAATTAATAAGGGATGCAAGCAAATGGCTTGAAGATGGGCATCGGAGGAATTTTGCTGTTGAAAGCCGACCGGTGGCATTTTAATGTTTCCAGTGTCACAGAATTTAAGAGAAAAAGAAAACAGGAGTGGTTACTCAACAATCAGAAACCTACAACTTTTTCCTCTTGATCAGGCAGGAAAAGGCAAAGGAGATTTCCAATGAAGATTTTGGGCCTAGTGATGATGGGATTACTGCTCGTATACGCTTTCTTTGGCTTGCAAGATGTCAGGGCTGACGAAGCGGACGAGGCTTACAAAACTGGACTAAAGTATTACAACGGTGAAGGCGTCAGTCAAAATTATGCAGAGGCTATACAATGGTATTGGAAAGCCGCTGATCTGGGAAATGCCAAGGCTCAATTAAATATCGGCCTGATGTATGCTAACGGCAAAGGCGTCGCTCAAAATCTTACCGAAGCTTTAAGATGGTTTCGGAAAGCTGCTGATCAAGGTAATGCCGATGCGGAATTAAATATCAGATCGATGAATGCTAACGGCGAAGGTGTTACTCAAAATTATCGAGAAACTGTAAAAAGGAATTATAATCCTTCAGTTCCAGTTGGACAGAATTTGAGAAAAAAAGCTGTTGCTTGCCCACGGGGGTTCTGACATGGGCCCTGGAACTTGGAGGAGAGATATGAATAGAAAGTCCAACTGACAACGGTAGAAGGCGAGACCGTCATTTCTGGGCGAAGAGATCTTGGGGGTTTTCTGTTAAGGCGCCTGCAATCTTTTTGCAATATCACGAATTGAAACTGATAAAAACGCTAATCGAAGATATGAGAAAACTAGTAGGTATGAATGATGAAGTAGTTGGTGGTAGATTTGTCGTTCATGAACACTACGCCAAGAATTTGCACTATGATTTTAGGCTTGAATTGGACGGAACACTTAAGTCCTGGGCTATTCCAAAAGGTCCATCAATGGACCCAAATATTAGACGACTAGCAATACCTGTAGCGGACCATAGTCTGTCATACATCAATTTTGAAGGAATAATCCCAAAAGGGAGCTACGGCGCTGGCCTCGTTAGTATTTGGGACAAGGGAATTTTTGATTTAATTAGTAGAACTAAGTCTACGACAGTTGTATTTCTCAGTGGGTCAAAACTTACAGGTGAATTTTCAATAAAACAATTTGGTAAAAGCTGTGTTATGACGAAATCGTTTGATGATTATGCTAAGCCTGCCTGGAAAATTTCTCCCAATATATCAAAAAAAGACGCTTCAGAGAAAATAACAGCGTTTAATTCAAAAAGTTGAACAAGTGTTGAAGGCGCTGAATACCTCAATTCGGCGGAACAGTTTCTAATGACTCAATGCACTACAATAAGGCATTTGCCTAGGGGAATGCCTCTCGTTGTAGGCGAGTCCGCTGCAATGAGTTCTTAGGCGGCCCCATTGTCTAAAGGGTTGAGTTCAAAAGGAATTCCGCAGCGTCACGTGGGGAGTCGGTGATAAAAACGTATTTCGCAAAGTCGACCGCCTTGAAGAGGCCATGGAGTAAGGGAATCGCGGGGAGTTGTTGCTGCCAGTGTTCGGAGCCGAGGAACACCATCGGACTAAAGCGGTTCTGCACGCTTCGGTAGTAGTTCTGTTCGGCGTCCTGGAAGATCTCTTGAACAGTGCCTGCGCGTCCTTCAGCATAGACCACCCCCGCTGTGCAAATGGTGACAAGCCCATCTTCACGGATGCTGTTCTGGAAGTACTTCGCTATTGCGGTAGCGAAGGGAGTGAAGGCTTCGTATCCATAGTACCAGGTCGGCAGTGCGAGACTGGGCCCGGCCGTACTGCCCAGATTTCGGTGGATTTGAATAGCCGGTAGCCACCAGGCGTGAAGGGCGTCACGAAGGGCAGGGTCGAAGACCCCGGAGGGTGAGACGAGGTTGTTCAGCCCGACCGGCAGGGAGGGTATCACTGACAGCCGATTGAGCGCCCCCTCGAAATCAGAATCGGTCGAGTTTTGAAACGTGGCGCCGAGATGAGCTGCCTCCATAGCGCCGGGACCGCCCCCGGTAACGATGAGGACTTGGTTTTGCGCCAGCGTCCGTGCCAACTCAGATACTTGACGGTAGGGTTGGCTACCGCGATCCATCTCGTGACCTCCAGCGATACCCACTATTTTGTTCCACTGCGTCTGAAAGGTCGCTCTTGCCTGGTTGATGAAGCAGTCGTGAAGAGCCTCCATCATGCTTGTAAAGGGTGAATAGAGTTCGCCCCGCCCCTCGGTTACGAAGAATTGGTAGGTGCGTAGATCGGGAGTGCTCTCGAGACTTGATGGGTTAGAATCCTCGAAGCCCTGAAGCAGCTCTTCGGGAGAGTAAAGACCGGAGCGGATGGGCTGGAAGGGTAGTGCAGTCATTTCGAGGTTCGCCTTTCTCTTTGGGTGAAGGTCGGAGAAATGAAGGGCCGCCTAACGCACAGGCGCCACGTGAGAGCAACCGAGGCAGCGACGATGCCACGTTTTTCCCTTCATTAAGCAGTATCATTTTTTTGTTAGTTGGTGGAACATTTTAATAGCTGTTTTATGGGCATTGTGGCTTGTTGAGCGGGTCTGAGTAATTTAGTCGTCTAGTGGGGCATCGTGGATGATATCCTACTTTTTGGTGAGCATGGCATGAGCATGTTCTATAAAATAGAAATGATCTAACAGTTTTGGACATTTGAACGTGACTTTCGAGTGCAAACCGCTGTCCTCTGTTTAGGTAGAGTTCCCGAGTAAACCTCATGCGGGGTCTTAAGGACCAAATCTAGTTTTAGAATCAGCCGGTCCTTTTATTCTGATTGCTTTAAATCAGCTTATTCGCTAATAGCAGGGCTCAGTTTTTCTAGACCACCTCTGAACTCATCCCACATAAAAAATATCCCCCAACAAATAGCGGGTTTGTTGGGGGATACATTGTTATGAGACGTTATAAACTTATTTATCTTGCCGGTACAGGCGATGGTGTTGGCATAGGCTCCGGGGCAACACAAGACCCGACTTTATAGATCTATTATTTTTTAATCGTCATCATCATTTTCGTAACATTGGTATTCGTACCCATTCCAGACGCAGGGAGAATTCTCAACTCCCGTATCGTTAAAAAAGACTCTCCCTCCGTTATAAACGCCATAACCTGCGCCTCCAGGATAAACAACATGACCTCGGTCTCCGCCTCCCCACCGGCCCCCGTCGGCCCGATGAACTCCGTCTCCCCCACGACCTCCTCCACCCCTATGACCAGCTGAAAAAACATCTCCGCTCACCAAAAAAATCCAGCAACAAACTGCCATCAGCATAATCAAAACATGCCTATTCATCGGAATCCCCTTTTTATTTGAGTGGTAATAGAACTGTTTGTAGCCGTCTAATAACCACCAACAAAGGTAATTTCTTGAGGACCTCTCCTTTCGTTAGAAGATCGATCTTTCTCATAAATTTCCTGCTTGGAAAATTTTGTACCAATCACACAATAGTAGGGCGTCTCTACGCTCCTGCGGAAACAGCCTTCCCTACGGTTTGTCAGCCTCGTCCTAAATACTACTTATAGACCATGTCTATCTTTAGCGATCACATAGACACAGAATGTCCACTTCTCTTTGTATGGTTTCACGTCAGCTTCAGTCGGACCAGCTACTGTGGTCCGTTTCTTTCCTTTCATGTATTTCCAGTTTGATGGCCTGGTTAAACTTGGCGTTTACTTTTGATAATAACAATTCAGCCAACTCTTTATTATACACTAGGAACACCGGTCCATTTAGGAGCCGCATCACATAAAGTGTTTTTTCAACTGATTCTGCCATGGTTGTTTAACCTCCTTACATTTTAACCGGAATTATGCGGCGGGGCGCTAAGGTTGGTCCGGAGAACTCAAAAAACGTTTCAGATTATGGTAACGGAGATAGTTTAACCCTTGCCACACATGAAGCACATTTCATGCCAACTGTGCCAAACAGAGCCATCTTCTTGAAAACCATAGGCTAATTAAACGGTTAGATATAGGCGACAGAATTTGGTGTGAGTTACGAAGATTTGACAGGAGAAGCGAAACGAGAGAAATATGCCCGAACAACGGACCACAAAATTCCTGATGTGTGTTTTATCAAGGGGTTACGAATTCACACTAGTGTCTTAATGTCGGTCAATCATCCTGGTCTGCGGTGCGGTTTTCGCTCATGATCCCAAAACGCTTCATGTGACGATAAAGAGAATCACGGGCTATACCAAGCATCCGTGCGGCGCGATCTTCTGTTGCCTTCGCAGCGTCGGAGCGCCTCCAAAATCAGGGATTTGATCACCTCATCCGTCACGTCGTGAAGCGTGCGTTCTTGCAACGGAAAACTGGACACGTGAGACCAGTCCTCAGAACTTGCTTTACCAGAAGGGAGCGTCAAGCTTAAGCTATGCCCGTCGGATAGCATCAACGCGCGCTCGAGAGCGTTCCGCAACTCCCTGACGTTGCCGGGCCAGTCATACCTCGTAAGCGCAATTGCGAAGGCCGGATCGACATACGGGAGATGAGTTAGTTGAAGTTCCACGGCCAGCCTCGACATGATCTCTTCCAGGAGTACGGGGATGTCTTCGATCCTGTCACGAAGGGGTGGCACGGTTATCCCAAAAACGTTAATTCTATAGAAAAGCGCGGACAGGAATCGGCCTTCCTCAACCTCATTATCGAGACTCCTGTTGGTAGCCGAAATGATCCGAGCATTCACATTAATGGGTTTTTCACCACCGACACGAAGGAATGACCTTGTGTCCAGAAACGTAAGAAGCTTGGACTGCAACGAGAGTGGAAGCTCTCCTATTTCGTTGAGCAGGAGAGTGCCCCCTTCCGCCAACTCCAGAAGTCCTCGTTTACGCCCATGCGCTCCTGTGAATGCGCCACGCTCATGTCCGAAAAGCTCTGATTCCGCCAATTCCCTTGATATGGCAGCGCAATTCAGTGAAAAGTATGGGCCAAGCGCACGCTTCGAATGGTCGTGGATCCACCGCGCCAAATAGTCCTTCCCGCTCCCGCTCTCCCCCTGAAGCAGGACCGTCCCGTCACTGGCGGCGGCCGAGCGAGCCTCGCGCATAGTCGCCCTCATGGCTTCCGAGGGGTAGCTTTCAAAAACCGCTTTTGGGGTAGGCGATACCCTCGCACGCTCCGTCACATCACGAGAAATCCCGAATACGCCGACAATTTTTCCCTCAGCGTTATGAAGAGGTCTGAGGACCGTATTCAGGGTCAACGAGACGCCATTTATGCGGACAGTGTGTTCTCTTTCGATGGACTCTCCGCCGAGTACGCGGAGATCCAGCAGTCGAAGCTGGCGCCCGATTTCTTCGCCATAGATGTCCTGGGGCTTGCGTCCAATGATTTCGGACACGTCAAGTCCAAGAATTTTGGCCATCGCGGGGTTCACTTGCGTGTATTTAAGATGACTATCCATCATGAAAATCATGTCCTGGGCGCCGTCAAATATTGCCCGGAAACGTTCTTCACTAACACGCAAAGCGTCCTCAGCCCTCTTCCGTTCGGTAATATCAAGATACGTTCCCGCTACCCGCAACGGTTTGCCGTCTTTATCCCTTTCGACGACTGAACCACGGGCCAAAACCCACTTCCAGTCGCCGAGCCTTGGCCTGACCCGAAATTCCGCCTCGTATAAAGGTGTGCGGCCTTCCAGGTGGGCATTGAAAGTCTCCATGACCCGAGACCAATCGTCTGGATGAGTGAGATTCTCCCACCAAGGGAGATGTGACTGAATCTCATCCAGTGTAAATCCTAGCATTTCGGCCAAACGCCGGTCGTAAATGGCCTCGCCTGTCTCAAGGTTGTAGTCCCACGACCCAAGGCCCGCTCCGTTCAATGCCAGGTTCAGCCTCAGTTCACTCTGTCTCAGCGCCTCTTCTGCCTGGTTGCGCTCGGCAATTTCCTGCTTGAGTCGCTCGTTCGTCTTTAGCAGTTCCGACGTGCGTTCCTCGACCCGTTTCTCGAGTTCGTCACGTGCTCTAGTAAGGTCTACCGCCATTCGTTTGCGCTCTATGGCGTAACGTAAGGATCTAACCAACAGGTTTCCGTCTACCATGCCTTTGAACAGGTAATCCTGCGCTCCCTGTTTTACAGCCTCAACAGCTATAGCTTCATCTTCCTGGCCTGTAAGCACGATAATTGGAATTTCAGGAAACTCAGATTCAACGCGGATCAACGTTTCAATACCCTGACTATCGGGCAAATTCAGATCTAGAAGAACCCCAGTGACGCCGCCTGTTCCAAGACGGGCTAATCCCGACACCAGACGGGATTCAACCTGGATATCCAGGTCAACGGCCCCACAATCCAGGCACATCTCCTTAATGAGACGGGCGTAGGCGGCATTGTCCTCTATCAGCAGAATTGTCAGCCGATCTTCCAGCATTTTAATCCCTCGGGGAAAGTTTTACGATGGTGAGCCAGAACTGTTCAATATTTTTTATCACGCCTATAAATGGATCTAATTTTGTTGGTTTTGTGACATAATAACTGGCTTGAAGATTGTAGCTCTTTACAATATCCTATTCCGCTTTCGAAGCAGTCAGTATCACAACAGCGATACGCTTTAGATTGTCATCATTTTTAATCACTACGAGAACTTCCCCGACCGTCCTTCCTTGGCAGGTTCAAATCCAGGAGTATCAGTTCAGGTCTAGGGCTATTGGCGTATTCTCCCTCCTGACTGAGAAACGCAAGAGCCTCTACCATAAGTTGTTTTTGATGTCAGGAGCCTTGTCCAAATTCACCGGCTGTTTTTCGTGCGGGTGGAAAAATGGGACTATGACATAAATTTCTGAGCTGCTCCACATTAACTAGAGTGAGAGCAGTGGCTAACATGACAGACAGTGACCGTTCTCGCACAAGGAGACATAGCCCTTCTTAGAAGTCTTTTAACGGAAGAAAATGATTTCTTTAAGCTTGAATACAAGATAAAAAGAGAACATCATTCAGAACGGACTTTAGGAGCTACAATGAACAAACCTGATCCTGACATAAAAAAGATTGCTAAAGTTATGGCTGATGTACTCTCAGAGAATAAAAAAAAGGTGTCCATCGGACTGATTTAATAGAGTTTCTTAGGGAGGAGTTTGGTGGAAAATTCGTATACACCAATGAACACGGGCATCCAGCGATTGATGAAAAACTACTTGAAGAATTTGCAAAGCTGTCACCAACACTAGTTTATTCAAGAAGCGAAGAATGCTGGAGACAAAGGAAAGAGGGTGACGGGGATAACCGCGGGGTATGACTAATCCCTTTAAAAAGTAAAACCGTCTTTGGGGGGATAAAAGACGGTTCCGGGGTCTCCAAGGCGAAGAAGCTGGAAATCTACGGAGGTTTATTGACGTGAGAGTCCTTATGATTACGTCTGAAGTGACGCCATTTGCGCAAACTGGTGGGTTGGGCGAGGTCCTATCCGCTCTACCGGTTGAATTGGCTTCTTTGGGAGTTGAGATTGACGTCCTGATGCCCAAATATCGGGGTATAAATGCAGAAAAATTTGATATCACAAAACTTGATATCACTCTTGAAATAACCCTGAACGCCAAAAAAATCACAGCCGGCATCTGGCGGTTTGTTGGGAAAAATGGAGTTCGCTACCTTTTTCTTGAATGCGACGATTATTATGACAGGGAGTATCTTTACGGAACTCCTGAAGGTGATTATAAGGATAATTCCGAGAGGTTTGTTTTTCTATCCAGAGCCGCTCTTCAATTAGCCCTATATCAGGGACAACCTTACGATGTGTTCCATTCACATGATTGGCAGGCTGCGTTAACGGCTGTTTATCTTAGAACCCTTTATGCTGGGGAGTCGTTGTTCAGGGACAGCTCAGCAATAATGACTATTCACAATCTTGGTTATCAGGGGATATTCGGACATCTTGATATGACGCTCGTAGGATTGGGTTGGGAATTTTTTACCCCAAAGCATATGGAATTTCACGGAAACCTTAACTTTTTAAAAAGTGGGATTGTTTTCGCCGATGAAGTGAGCACCGTTTCTCCGGGATATCGTGACGAAATTCTTACACCGGAGTTTGGGTTTGGTTTGGAAGGAATACTACAGGACAAAGCAGACCACCTAACCGGGATTCTAAATGGAGTTGATTATTCTATATGGAACCCGCAAACCGATCCTTATGTGGCGACCAGGTATTCTCAGGAAAACATGCAAGGAAAACCTATCTGTAAAGCCAAGTTGCAAGAACTTGCAAAACTGCCATTAGACCCTGGAACGCCATTGATAGCAATGGTGAGCCGTCTATCGAGTCAAAAGGGTGTAGACATATTTGCAGAAGCGTTTGACGGGTTTATGCGGAATGACGTTCAAATGGTAGTGCTTGGAACAGGAGAGGCTCGATATCAAGACATATTGGTAGAATTGGCTGAAAAATACCCTAATCGTGTAGGAGTATTTCTCAGATACGATTATGTGTTGGCTCACAGGATATTTGCCGGCGCAGACATTTTGCTCGTACCTTCTCGATACGAACCTTGTGGCTTGAACCAGCTCTACGCTTTAAAATATGGAGCGGCGCCTGTAGTAACAGCTACAGGTGGGCTCACCGATACGATTGATGAATGTGATGTCGATGCGGATATCGGAACCGGGTTCAAATTTTTTCCTCTAAACCGAGTCGAACTGGAAAAAGCCGTCTCAAAGGCTATCAGGATTTACAAAGATCGACCCGATGCCTGGAAAAGGCTCATGAAAAGAGGAATGAACAAGGATTTTTCCTGGAGTCGGTCTGCAGGAGAATATCTTCTCCTCTACGACAGGGCTATTGCAGACAGACGCGCCTATCTTAAATCAATTGAAAAAGCTTAAGAGATAAGTTGTGGTCTAACCATTGAAATTCGATTACCTAGATGGCATTTCAACTGAAAACACCGAACGCTTACTCGTTAGAGCATTGGTGTGGGGCCCCAAGAAAAAAAGCCCTAGCGAACAACGCTAAGGCAGGGTCAGCAAAATATTCTTCATGCCGGGCTTAGAACAAGCAGTATTTTATCTAATAACACGACTTATGGTAGGTGGTTGATCTACTGCGCTTAGCAGTTGATTTATTCGGCTCAGTAGTTGATTTATTCGGCTTGCTGGATACCTTAGGACATTCCTTTCCCATTGCCTTTTGAGCTTCTACTTGGGTCTTGAATGGACCTGCTATGGTCGCAGATGTTTTTTCTTGCGCTTTAATCACCTTGCAAACACCGTTTTTGTCCTTGATTACGAAGTAGCTATCTCCGGCGGCGAAAGCAACTATAGTTGTCAGGACAAAAATTATGGCTGTGAAAAAACCTATTAAGCGTCTGACTCTCATGGTAACCTCCGATTGAATCATATTTTATTAATCGAAACATCAACCCGGCACAGAAAAAGCAATTTGACGGCGGACTGTTATTTTTGTAACTAAATGCAACTGAGTTCGGCCGGAGCTACCATCTGCCTGGGCGCTTATCCAATTCCTCAACTGGCTCACGTTTGAGCCCGTATTTTTCTTGTAACTTGCCTGTCAGTTGCTTCCAATTTCCTTCAACCTGATCCCAGTTCACGTTCTTCTGCCTTGTTGTCGACTAATCTATGTAATTTATCCATTGCCCAGGTCAAATACGGCCCGCAATAGGAACGCCATCACGATGGCAGTACCGGCACCCGATCCTCCTCCTTGGGGGATGGTTCTACCGGATTGGGTCACCGGGCGTTTGAGGCGCGCCTAGCCTAAAGGGCCCCGCCTCCTCCACCAATATCCACCGCCACCGCCCAAGAGCAAAATCACTAAAATGACTATGATGATTGTTGTCGAATCCATATCATCACTCCCTTTCCATGGTTGGATTTGAAACTCGCTGATATGCCAGAAATGGGCCTATCAGCCATTTTCAGAATTTGTTTATGGATCTTCTCGAAGGCTATTCGCCACAGTGTGTCGTCTAATTCGCCGCTCTCTGTTCTGAGGGTGGACGAGGGCCACTCCCTAGGGCAGCCCCGTCACCCACAGTTTTGCCGTTACTTATAGTACATGTCGACTTTCTTCAGCGAATCCGGGGATGTGACCTTGGGCCAATCCTTTGGGTCGAAATTCGGGGCCTTTTCCAGGGCCCCCTTATTGATATTAACAACCAGGGTAGTTTTTTCCTTTCCCAGTTTCAAAGCTCTCCATGGAATGGGGATTAATTTCTCGCCAATCCCTAGTATGCCTCCATGGGACAAAATGGCATATTTCAATGCGCCGCCTGGATCGATCAGGAGATCATCGACCTTCCCAAGTTTTTCCCCTTGCGGGTTGGTGACTGTCATTCCTGTTATCTGGCTGGACCTCTGCCATCCCTCCAAGGGAGTAGTACCCGTTTCAGCCCAGACTTGGCCTGCAAGTAGAATGCAAATTACCGCTGCGTACAACCCAAAACCGTTCTTTTTCATAACAATCTCCTTTTTCAATGAGTCAATGTTAACGTTGTTAGCGTCTGGATAAATGGGGCTACCATTTGCTCAGATGCTCATCCAGCTCCTTCTCCGCGGCCTCACGTTTGAGCCCGTATTTCTCTTGTAACTTGCCAAGTAAATGATCTCGCCTCCCAGCAACGACTTCCAGTTCGCTGTCCGTGAGTTTGCCCCACTTCTCTCTGAACTTGCCTTGCAGTTGCTTCCAATTTCCTTCAATCTGATCCAAGTTTGCTGTTCATCCTCGTTGGTGTCGACTAAGCTGTGTGATTTCATCCATTGCCCCCAGGTCATATACGGCCTGTCACTTGGGAGCTTTCCCTAATAACTGATCCTTGTCCATGTTGACGATCATCGTGTCCGCTTTAGCGCCTGTCTTCACGGCTTTCCACGGAATCGGAATCAATCGGTCACCGGTCCCAAACCAACCTCCGGGAGCCAAAACTATATAGTCGAGGCATCCCTCCTTGCTCAGCATTATATCTTCGATCTTTCCGAGATCCTCTCCCTTCTGGCTTATAACTTTTTTCCCGAGTATCTTGCTGACTCTATCAGCCTGCTCCATGACGCTTTTTTCGCTTGTTTGACTCTGTCCTGTGGCCGCCACAGGTTTTTCATCGGTTTGAGCCTGGACGCTGGGGGGCTTACCCACCTCCTGTTCAGCAGCGAGGGCTTGGGTTACAAAGAGCGCACAGATTGCGAGAAAGACTGTTATAACGTTTCTCGATTTTTTCATCGAGTTCCTCCTTCCTGTGGTCGGGATAATTCGACAGGCCTTAGAGCGATGAAGCCAATTTCCCAGTAGTAACAGCTAAACAAAAAAAAGAACTTCCATGGTTATCGACAGAGCCCCCTTGCTCAAGCCTCGGTGGCAGCCCATCGAGACTTTTTCAAGGGGCTCAACTCGTTCCTGTTCGACCAAGGAAATTAGGTGCGGGTTTTGTCAACTGTGAGTCGGCCATCTCGGCTGAGCGAGCGCTGATCACCCTAAACACCCCGGTCCACCCGTTACGGCTGACTTGAGCCTGCCGCATAGGCCGCAAAGTATCTATCAATCTTTTCATTCCATTCGGCCGCAGTGAAGTCAGGCCATGTCTTATTCTCAAAGCTGAGGGCTTTTTCCAGGGTCTGCTTATCAATGTCGAGCACCACTGTTCCCTTTTCATCGCCCGTCATCAGAGCGTCAAATGGAATCGGAATCAACACGTCACCTATTCCCAGGAAACCTCCGTGAGACAGGATGGCGTATTTTAAGCGCCCATCCGCGTCCACCATGAAATCCTGTATTGTGCCAAGCTTTTCCTTGTGACGATTCTCCACGGTAGTTTTCAGTAGCTCACTCACTCTCATAGGTACTTTAATTTCCATCATTTTTCCTTCTCCTTTTTTTCGCCTTTCTATAGGCTCTTAAATTATTGTGTCCAATTATTTGCATTGGCGCCTATTACCGGATGAGGTATATAATCAGAACAATCAACAGTATGGTTCCAAGGCCCACGCCGAAAATGCTCATCGTAGTATCCTCCGTCCCTTTATTTGTTATGGGCGGGAATTGATTTCGTTCCGGGCGTCCACCGTGACGCCACCGGAAACGGCTGTATTTGCTACACCTGATCCACAGATCCAAAAAGCGATTCAGATTATCGAGTGCTGATTCTTTATAACCCTTGCCGCATAAGTATGCATGTTTGGCGCCAACCGAGACCAATAGATCAGTATTTATATAACACCTGTGATGTTAGCCAGTTAGCCATAGCGGTGGAGTGTTGGAATGAGATATGAAGAGTCTAGGCAGAGGCTTAACGAGAAGAACGTGTCCTAATAGTGGACCACAAAGTTCCTGATGTATGTCTTGTCAAGGGGTTAGAAATTAGCCTGATGTCTTAATGTAGGTCAATCATCCTCGTCTGCGGTGCGGTTTTCGCTCGTAATCCCAAAGCGCTTAAAGTGACGATAAAGAGAATCTCGGGCTATACCAAGCCTAAGGGTAACGCATCTTCTGTTGCCTTCGCAGCGCGGCAGGGCCTCCAAAATCAGGGGTTTGATCACGTCGTCCGACACGTCGTGAAGCGTGCGTTCTTGCAACGGAAAACTGGACACGTGAGGCCAGTCCTCGGAACTTGGTTTAACAGAAGGGAGCGTCAAGTTTAAGCTATGCCCGTCGGATAGCTCAATGAGCGCTTGAGAGCGCTCCGCAACTCCCTGACATCGCCGGGCCAGCCATAGCTCGTAAGCGCAATTCATCGAAAAGATTGGCCAATTACACGTTTCGGATGGTCGTGGGTTCATCGCGCCAAATAGTCCTTCCCGCTCCCGCTCTCTCCCTGTCTCATGTCACTCCTTCGGGAGTGTAAAATAGAAAGTCGACCCTTTTCCAACCTTCGAGTCCACCCATATGCGTCCGCCATAACGTTCCACTATTTTCCTGCATGTCGAGAGACCGATGCCGGTTCCCATGGGTCCAGACAAGTCCCTTACCCTTTCGAACATGTTGAAGATACGGTCCAAATACGGAGGCTCAATTCCAATACCATTATCGCTGACCGAGAATTCATAATAAGACTGTCTGGATATACAGCCGACGTGAACTCTAAGAGGCTCTGTCGCGCCGTATTTGATCGAGTTGCCGACGAGGTTTTGAAAGATTGTAGCTAATTGAGAGGCGTCGATCTTAAGAGTTGGAAGAGTATCGCTTGTTACAACTGCTCCTCTTTTCTTGATTGACAAGCCCAGATTTGAAATGGCGTCTGCAAGGCAAGTGTTGCAATCTGTCATCTCATAGGAAATCGGGGTAAGTGTTAGTCGTGAGTATGCGAGCAAGCCCTGGAGCATCGAGTCCATTCGTAGAGCCAAATTTAGCGCCTTTGCGATACACGTCCGCGCCACATCCTCAAGAGGGTTCTAGAAAGCCTTTCTAGAACCTTGAGGTATGCAGCGACTGCCACCAGAGGCTCACGCAGGTCGTGGGCCGCAACATAAGCAAACTGCTCCAGGTCCTTGTTGCTCCGTTCAAGTTCCTCAGCTTTTTGTTTAAGAACTTCTTCTATCCGCTTGCGCTCGGTGATGTCGCTGACCGCCATACGGATCACGCTGGTAACGCTATTGTCCTCTCGCAGTTCGGCAGGCGCATCCATTCGGATACTTTCAAAACCGGCATAAAACGTCGAACCATCTTCCCGAATGAGTTTCAGATCGCAAGTCTGCCTCTCTTCATGCTCAAGCACGCTTATAATATGCTGATACCAACGGTCTAAGCACTCAGCCGCAACAAAACGTCCAAAACCGCGATTGATTAATTTGGGACGAAAAACCCGCAGTATCGAGGCGCCGGTCAGGTTGACCTCTCTGATGATCCCCTTATGAGTTAAGGTAAAGTATCCTACGGGAGCGAAATCATAGAGATCCTCATATTTGTCCTTGGACACTTCCAATGCGTGCTGGATTCTTTTCAGTTCCTCATTTTGCGTCTCCAGTTCGATCTGGTGGACCAGGAGTTCGTGGATGATCGCTTCAGGGGTTTGACCTTTGAGTTCCGAAGACGCATCCTGAGACCCGGCAAGTTTCTCCTCCGCAACATGCCTCAGAGTGCTTTTGCTTTTACCATTCTCATCCAGGTCAATTTTGTCTGCCATGAGTTTGTATCCTCATAAACGCTTCGGTCAAAATGACATATGCTCTGGATGTCATCTCGAGCAGTAACGTGACGAAATATCTACAGCGTTACGGGGATAGATTTCTCCCTCTGGCCGAGTGGACGCCTGTTCGGGTTCGCTGTTCATATTTGGAACCTTGTCCAATCAGGGCCTTTTTATATCTAACAATGTAAGCCACTATCTAAACTAAGCTAATTTTATAAAGTATAAGTTATCAACATTATAATGGAAGCCATTACAAATAGCCTTTTTCTCAATTGACGCAATCGCTGCCTTTAGATTCTCGGCGCTGCAAAACACGTCACGGGATAATATACGCTAATCTTTTAAGTGTACCGATAATCTCAATCATGGCGTCTTTCGCCTTTTGTTCCCCCCTACCTAGAGCGGTTAAAAAATCATCAAAATTCTGGAATCCGTAAAGAGCTAATGAGCCTTCCCTAGCAAGAATTTCGTCAACCTTTTCAGCGTCCTCCCGAGATAATTTTTTAAAAAGTTTTTCTAATCCTTTGTCCATTGCTTCGTCGTCGGTTAGGATCCCTTTAAAGAGGCGGGCCACAATTCCGTTGATTTTGTCATCCATACCTGATCCTCCTTTATGTTATTTCAAGGTTAATCCCGTTTTTTAGCCACAATTATGTGCCCTCCACACCAGACAATCTCCCAGGCGGAACATCTTTTTGAGGCAGGTCTCATTGTGATTATATATAGGCGTTAAAGGAGGTCGCAATGCAAGGGAAGAAATTCGGATTCATAGGCGTGGGCCAATTGGCGCAGCCAATGGTGAGACACTTACTTGAACAGGGTTACGAAGTCCTCGTTAACAATAGATGCCCAGATCCGCTCGAAAGGCTCATATCCAAAGGAGCCATTTACTGTCCGCGCCCTGAAGACGCCGTAGAGAATAAAAGGCAATTCTACATTACAGGAGTTGACCTTTAGGGAGAGCCCCTGGAAGGCTCCCCTATATGAACGAATCAGTTAATCAACCTGCTAAGACCACTATGTCAGCCCGCCACTCTTGCAATGCTTTCTCGCCGCATGTAAGCCTAAACATACAAGAAGTGTTTGCGCAGTCCTCGTGTCTATTATAACATTCATCATAACCTTTGTTTCTCTGGTGATTATGCACTTTATCTTCTTTTTGTCGCTGAAAACATTCTGGACAAATTCCGTGGCTTATATCAGTTCTGTTTTCTATATCTAAATTTTGGACATCTAATGTTTCAAATTTGTCCTTACGACACCAAACCTTATTACAAAACACACATCCATATATCATGATATCACCCAATATTTTCCTACAGGTCTTTCTAATCATAATGTAGTCATTTTATGTGGGATGCCCTATCTTCGGGTTTTCGTTACCTCATGGAGAAGACGTCTAGCTTAAACTTGGAATTCGATGAGTACACTAGTTAGCATTACCTTGATAGGACCTATTTCTCGCGAACGAAAAATAATGTTGATGCTAAGATGATTAATAGAACAAAAGCGATGTCACGGGCTGGGCTGGATCTAACATCAATTTTTCGACAATTGGTAGGTTCAACTCATTCCACTAAACAGGTCTCATCGGAACAACCAAGGTTTTGATCTATGAATTTTCTTGGGGATTCCGGACTCGCATGGCACGCCAGTCTGACATAGTCCGCAACCGTAACCATCGAAACCATAATTGCTCTTGGCAAACTCTGCGCAAGTAACCCCGGCATGGGCCCAACACTTTTCCTTGTCGTGGCCTTTTTCTGTGATAGCCCCTACTGGGCAGCGTTTGCGACAACCGTTGCAAGAGGCGTCATGAAAGAAGAGGCAATAAGCATGATGGTCTTCATACAGCCTTAGAGAAGGGGATACAACAAGATTTGCTACGACGGAGCCAACGCGATGAGCCTTCCCTTTAGGAGTAATGAGGCCGTCACAAAGGCCGAAGGTTCCAAGACCGGCCGCATACGCCGCGTGCCGCTCTGACCATTTTGACGCAAATCCGTATTTTGGTGATTTTTCCATGCTCCAGTGCGGCGAAAGAACCGGAGCGACAGCTTTAACTCCAATTCTTCCAAGTTTCTTCTACTATGTGTCTTCGAAGATGGTTGTTGAATTCTTCACCCGGAAAGCGGGCATGAACCCATCGTCTTGATGGATAGAAACTCTCTTTGCGGTTGTCAGCTTTAGTCGGTCCCCGGTGGGGCAATATCCAGCTAATCACAGTGAGCTGATCAGCTCCTATCTCAAGTTCAGGAAAAGTCAGTGACAATATCTCCAGCGGCGTCCAATGGAAAGGTCCGATTAGTTCTTTGTAATCGTCGTAAAGTGGATCGGCCCCACTGGAAAAACCCACCATAATTTCGTCAAAAGCTCTTTCGTCTGTTTCCATTTTCAGCGAGTTTTTAGGAGACTCTTGCACGAAACTATCCAGAATATCTGTTAACCATATGCGAAAGTCCTGTGTCATGGGAAATCCTACATTCACCGCATATTTTTCGATACATGCCAAGCCATAGAACAGGATCGATTATTCAGGGGGCGTCGTGAAAAAAAATCATTTCTAGCATGTGAGCAAGCAATAAGTGAGCTTCACGGGTAAGCTCGTGGTGAAGTTTATTAGCAAAAAGACGCTTTTCACAGAAGGAGCCCGTGGCGCACAGAAAAAAGATGTCATGGTTCATGGGAATTCAGCAATGAACCCTGTTTGTCAAGGTCGACATATATGCTTGATTTTCTCAAACGAGCCTAATCCGAACTTCTAATTGCCAAGATTTTCCCTCTCGCAAGTGAGGGAAAAATTCCGAGACAACAGATAACCGCGAACAAAGTAAACGCAACATTCAGGCTTTTCAAGAAGACGGGATAGATCTCCTGGGTTTACATGCGCAAATAGTTGCCGTTGGGCATTTTCGCTGTCACTCAGGAGACTAATAAACCTTCGAACAAGGCCTGCAATTGGCTATAAACAAGAAAGGCGTCATACAGGGAAGATACTTCAACAGTGATGACAACACAGCCAAACCAATCAAGGGCATGGTTGACAAGGAATCTGAGCGTGCTGTGTGGACTTTTGACGATAAGAATGAAAATACTGTGATAATGGAGGCCGGAATTTACAACCTTACTAAGGACAAAACGGGTGTTTTAGCGCATTTCGGCAAGGAACAGACCCAAGAATGGCTCATGGTACGGCTAAATGAACCATCCGGTAAAGAAAAGCAAAACGGGCCAAGTAATCCGCAATAGTTGTGATTACTTTGTTCTGGATTATTCCAAAAATGAATGAATGATCATCTTGGCGGAGCAACGGTCCTATTATAGACTTCTAACAGAGCATCGTCGTGCGGGGATTGGCGCATTTCAGGCTTCACTCTCCGATCGATCCACAAAACGGGGCCTCTTCGGCAGGACCTGGAGCAGCCCCATACCTATGACGAATCCGCCTATATGGGCCCAGTAGGCTACAGCAGCGCCGTCACTATTGCCCCCAAGCTCGAGGATACCGGGGAGCAACTGAAAGGCAAACCACATTATGAAGTATACATAAGCGTGCAGATCGAATGGCCAGACCAAGAAATAAGTGGTTATATGGGCCTTGGGGAAACACAACGCTAGGCGCCCAATACTCCCGACACTGCGCCACTGGCCCCCACCATGGCAATGGTCGAATGCGGATGAAGAACCACATGGGCAAGTCCGGACCCAATACCGCAGGCAACATAGAAGGCGAGGAACCCCATGTGACCCAGAAGGTCTTCCACGTTGTCCCCGAAAATCCACAAGAACCACATGTTAAAGATAATATGGCTCCATGAGAGATGCATGAACAGGGACGAGAAAAGCGGTCCTAAGGCCTGCGTAAAAACTCCGTAGGGCTGCTCAAACATTGAAACAAAATTCTTGGGGACCAGACCGTAACGAACCAGGAAATACTGGGCGTTTGTCCCCAGAGACAATTCGTAGAGCCAAACTAAAACATTGAGGATAATGATGAGCGAGACGACGTACGGCACGGTTCCGGCAGGATTTATCACGTAGAGGTATCATACGCTGTATCCGTGGAAAGAGTTAGGGAACATCGCACATCATCTTCTGGGGTTCATCCCTCCCAGGCAAGAACCGCAAACATCATGTGCTCCAGCCAGGGCAGCGCCCAGCCCATCAAATGACGGCGAGACTGCCTCCACCACGGCGCCAGCAACTAACTCCAATACACGACCAAACTACCGTATGGCGGCACATATCCGGGATAGATCAGAAGCCTAATTCTTCAGTTTTCTTTCACGGCGTAAGAGTGACCTCCAACGAGGCTTTTACCCCGGCAGTGGCAATTCCAACTGAACCTTCTGCATTTATGCTCAGGCCCACAGACACATTCTTGATGTCCCACGACTCGCTTACTTTCTGTCCAACGGCGGAAAGAATTTCTCCGACCTGGATCATGCTTTGATCAATGTTCACTCTGAGTTTTTCAGGATCTACTCTTCTCTCTTCAACTAGTTCCTTGACCGTGTCTTTTAATACATGAGTTTCGGCGATCCCCTGATCAGCTAGTTCCAGAGTCTCGTGAGAGCTATGGACCATTAGTGACACATATTTCGCTTTGTCTGACAGTGACATGACTTCCTCCTCGTCAAAGGCATGAATCAAAAACGGAGTAATTTATTACTTGCCAAAATCCAAACAAATTCTTTCTGTAACGCTCTGCCGTTGGGAACTGATTATATGTAAACAGTAAAACTATTATTGCGGATGGTGTCAATTATTAAGCGACCAGTATCTTCAAGAGCGACAAAAAATCCCTGAATACACATGGGCCAGCGGAAAATGCCCAGTGAAATATAGATAGTAGGAATAGGTTTTTGAGTTTCGGATATTTAAGGCAGAGGCTTATGGGGTGTCAAGGTAGATTGTAGCAGGAATTGGTTTTGGGGCAGGTTTCTTTTGATCGGACCGAAACTCAGTTTATCAGATAAAAGTTAAACCCGCCGTTGAGGCAGCGGGTTTAACAGAATTCGATGAATGAAAGTTGGGGAAGATTAAAAAATCTGAAGCTCTTAGGCTCCTGCCAACTTATCTTCCAACCGGAAATCTCCGGATTTAAATGGGTAGACAGCGCAAAATCAAAAGGGTTCCACTTCAGCAGTAAAAACATTCAAAAGCAGAAATATTCCTGTTGCCCTGGCGTCCGTGAATCCTGAGTCGTCGGTTAGGCATCCAAAAGACAAAGAACATCGACCCTGAGTTGTGCCCATTGGCTCATGGCTCGTCAACAAACCCTAGGAGGTAAAAACAATGCCACTAGCTGAGATGAAGGTAATTGAAGGGGTGTTTTCTGAGGCAGAAAAGAAACACATGATCGAGAAGGTAACAGACGCGTTGGTTTCGATAGAAGGTGAGAAGCTCCGTGACAAGACGGTGGTCATTGTGGAAGAAGTCAAGAGCGGGGATTGGGGATTCGGCGGCAAAATTGTGTCGACTCAGGATGTGAAAAAACTGAGAGCTGGAGGCTAGTATTCGATCCCAATTAGATCTGCAATGGGTCTCATGCCCATGCGAGATCGGAGAAACGATCCCTCCACCGTCGGGACTGAAACCAATATTGGCAGATCTCCGAAGCACAGTCAGGCAACGTCGTCTGTAGTGGAGGAGATCCGCCAGAGTCGAAGTTGTACCTTCCTTTCAATGTCCAAGAAATTCTACGCCGTTTTATCTGTCCGGACATTTAACCAGTTTTTGCGGGCTTTAAAATCGGTTATAGGCGAAATATTAAGTAGATGACGACAATTATAATTCCAATAATTATCCATCCAAGCCTCGAAACACCACCCGGTTGATCGGATTGGAACGGCTGATAGGGGTCAAGAAGCGGCTTCTTTCTTTTTTCAGCATTTTTCTTCTGAATGCGCCGTTTTTCTTCCTCGGCCATCATTGCGGCGATTATTATAGGATCTTCGTCCATTTCGAGTCCATTACTGTAAAATTACTAATCCGACTAATGTTTTTTCGTGCGTCTGACAATAATTGTGAAATCTGAAAAAAACAATACTCACTTCTGATTTGGATTGATTTCCAGGAAATACTTTTAGCTATTTTGAATGTCGGGCTATCTGTCTGGTCCTGCCCAGGAATCGAGGTATGTTAAGTCAAATACGTCCATGATTTCACCTTCTTCTTGACCGATCGGGAAAAAAATTCTGCTACAAATTTCGTAGGATGGTCGATGCATTCTCAATTACATCCTTTTGCTACCCAATTTTTGAAATCATTATGTAATGCGACTTATTAGCTAATAGTTACAATATACCATAATAGTGTTAGAATAGTTGAAAAGTTGTTAAGTCAATGATACGACCAGATGAGTTTTCGAGAGAAAACAATAATTTTGTTGATTTTCTGCAGGAATCGAACATGAGGGTTATCAAGGCATTTGAACTCAATAACACGTACTTCACCATCCCTGAGTATGACGGCAGTCACAAAGGTAACGTTAACTCTTGGATGCTGGCTGTCAGTCATTTCAGACACAAAGAGCCACAACTCCACAAGAGACTTATAGAGATGATTATAGAATTCAATGATGGTAGATCCGATGAAATGGAGATAGTTTCGATGTTACTCCAGGAGAATTTCAAATATGACGTTCAGGTGATATGGCGGAAACCTGAAATAACTTTAGAGATGTTTTCGTTGGTACCGGTCAATAGCGCCTATCCCACTGTTTCAATACGTGAGAACCTTTCAGTTTCAAATTTTTCCAACTGGAGCTGAAACATTATAACTGTATCATCACAGTCGGAGTTATTGACCAGTAAGATTAGCCAGTTTCACAGTAAATATATAATTGCAAGCAGCAAGTAGAATGCAGGAGTTTGTAAAATGTCCAAAGTCTTCGTGTCAGTCTTGGTGATGGGATTCGTCATTATCCTTGTAGCTGGGGTGAGTATCGTTGAAGCATCAGACATAGATGAAACTTTCGTAGAAGCTGCTAGAAAAGACCGATTGGAAGAAATCAAACGTCTCTTGAATGAAGGAGTCGATGTAAATGCTAAGAACGAATATGGATTGACAGCACTGATACAGGCTTCGTCTGAAGGTCATACCGAAGTGGTGAAACTCCTTCTTGATAAGGGAGCAGACGTCAATTACCAAGGCACCGAGGGCTTTACACCGCTAATGGAGGCTTCTTCTGGAGGTCATTTCGAAGTGGTGAAAGTTCTCTTGGCCAGGGGAGCGGATGTAAACGCCAATTACATGGGCTATACAGCGCTTATACACGCTTCTTCTGGAGGTCGCCTTGAGGTTGTGAAAGTTCTTTTGGATAAGGGGGCGAATGTAAACACCAATAACGAGGGCTCAGCACTGAGATTAGCCTCTAAATATGGCCATCTTGAAGTGGTGAAAGTTCTTTTGGATAAGGGAGCGGATGTAAACGCCAATTACCTAGGCTATACAGCGCTTATAATGGCTTCTAAATATGGTCATCTTGAAGTGGTGAAGGCGCTTCTTGATAAAGGGGTGGATGTCAATGCTAAGGATAACGAAGGCTGTACAGCACTGAAATTAGCTTCTAAAAGTGGTCACATTGAGGTGGTGAAGCTCCTGAAAGCTCACGGAGCCAAGGAATGATACGCAAAGAATATGTCACTACTTATGATTATATGGCTCAAAACGGGGACATTTCTATTTTACTCCGTAAATCCTCTCAATTTCATATTTTCGGCATTCATAAAAATAGCCATACCAGTTTTCATTTTGCGAAAACCGAGTTTTCTGTAAAAGTCTTCTTTTCCGGGCATTGTATAGAGGATAAAATTGCATGAGGGGAGATTCGATACAATATTGTTGATAATAGTAGTTCCAATTCCTCTCTTTTGGAACTCCGGAATAATGGCCACGTCATAGATGGCTGCCTGATAAACTCCATCAGAAATGGCTCGACCGAATCCAATCAATCGGCCGCCGTAGTATACGAAAATACTGGTATAACTGTTCTCGAATGCTTCTTTGTGAACATGTGGTTCATAATAGGCCATTCCAACTTCTTTTAGGGTTTGGGAAACGATTTCCCAGCCAGAATCGGGCAATTCGTATTTTATTTCGATTTCCAATGAAATCTCCTAATGGCGCACGCATAACTCTGACCGTACAGTGAGGACTTAATCGCCTCAATTTCACGGGCAATGTGTCTGTGGTTGTCTCCGCCAGGCCCTCTCACTGTAACGATTTACTCGGTATCGAGCGCGTCCTCCGCCATAAACTTGTCAAACCATTTGTTAAATGTCATGTGCGGCAGCGCCAGATGGTAGGATTCTAGCACGGGCCGGCAAACGCTTTTCACAAAAAAAATTAATAATTGAAAAATATCTGAATTATTTATTTGGAACGTGTGTCCCTATTTGACACAGGTCCATTTTAGACTGAACACAATTGTTAAAATGGCCTCGTGGTAGATCGCGAATCTTGAGATGGGAATTGCTGGAGACAGGGAGTTAAAGAATTGGACACAACGTTACTTGAAGAAATTGATAAAAGACCAACTCCACGCGGGGCCAAATCAAATGCTCTAGAGGTACATCCAGGACCGGTGTCAGCAGGAAAGCAAACAGGCAAACGGTGGTCAGGTTTTTTTGACGAATCGCCCGCAAAATGGCTGAGCATTTGTAGCAAGGCGGCGTCAGATGTCACGGCCAGTTAAAATTCCTGGAGAATATCACGCACTGTGTAGCTTTTTGAGCTTATAAAGTATGACGATTTAAGCCAGATCGATGTCGCCTGAACCCTGCTCACTAGATTGTGGCAGGGCACTGAGAAAAAGCTTCAATTGGTGTGCGACGGATTCTCAAAGTCTTGGTCCATGCGCTCAGTTAATGTTATAAACACTTGCGTCAACCCCATGTATATAGAGGAGCGCAATATGATTACCGCATTTGTCCAATTCAGGCTTCCACAGCCCATAACCGTAGACAAGGCCAAGGAAATCTTTTCGAGTACAGCCCCCAAATACAGAGAGATCAATGGGTTGATCCGCAAGTACTATCTGCTCTCCGAGGACGGCCTCACAGCCGGCGGAGCTTATCTGTGGCGTTCTCGTGACGAAGCGGAGCAATTCTATACTGTTGACTGGAAGAGGTTCATACTGGACAAGTATGGAGATGGGAGCCGAACCCTCACTGCAATATTTCAGCAGTCCGGTGATAGTTGACAATTTGAAAGGTGAAATCATCAAGGACGACTAATTCATTACTAGTTTTTGGCTTCAACTATTCCTGGGCATTATCACGAGAAATTCCTAGAAATATGACGTGAGAAGCGGCTGCGAAAATTCTGACGATGCCCTCGTCATTGAGGTGGAACAAGCGTTCGCAGTGAGCCCGCAAACCAGCTCTTACACATCATTCGGGTCTGCATATTTTCCCATGGGTCGCATTGGCTTGAATGGTTGAGAGGAGTCTGG
>CAVQDX010000053.1:0-17303 GCA_963711335.1 uncultured delta proteobacterium
GCGATTGTAAACTATTTCGTCGGTCCTATTGCAACCGATGATATTAGCGACGGCTAACTTTTTCATGACACCTCCTTTAATTCGACCAATCCGTTATCCAGATCCTCCGCAAGAGCTTCCAAAATTCCCTTCGCCGCCAACAAATATCCCCCAACGGCGAAGGGGTCCATATCGACTGCAAACATCATATCAAGCTCTTTTGTATACAGATGATTCTCCCCCAAATATTTAGCTAGGAGCCATTTTGCCTGAATTCTATATTTGAAATAGACGTCAACGCTGACCTTATGTTTGGTCTCCACACACGGTTAACCTGTTCAGCAATTCTTCCAGACGTTCCCGAAAAGCCATGTGTTTTGGCTTCTCTAATTTGGATGGAGCGATATTTAATGCGTCATTCTGGAAAACTCTAAATTGTTCAATAGATCCCGTGTCCAGCCAGTTCTTCATGATATGGATAACTTGTTTACCGTCGGGGCCGAAAATGAAACTAACCGGCTCATGAGCATCCTCAAATTCCTTACGGATTTGTTCCAGGGCCGCTTCTGAGAATGGAGCAGGAAGGATAATAATGAGCAGATGATTGTGGCTCATTCCCTTTGTTTCTCGCAGAAATTCCAGCCAATCGGACCAGGATTTTTCGTCCATGAAGTATTTGTCCACTATGCCGACCTTGTAAGGGATCGCTATAACGTCCGGGGAGTCGGGATCGCCCTCCCACAGTTTCAGGTTTTTCAAAGCGCAGAAATTCCTGACATCATCGACCAGTTGAACATGCGGAGACACCACAAAAACAGTGTCTTCGATGGATGCCGATATTGGTTCCACATTTGGAGATATGTCTGTCATAATGGCCTCCTTTAACCGAGTCAGAGTTTAAAACTTATTCAACCAGCCCAAGCAACTTATGTGCCTCATAGTAGTTATTCTGGACAAAAATCAGGATAGGAATCCGATATTTTTGACCCCAGCGTGACAATCTTTAAGCCGGGCTTCATCAGCCAATGCAGATATGATGGTTTCGTGGTTAATATCTTTCTTGTTTCTGAACCTGAACTTGTTCCTGACCGCTTTGAAATCCCCAGGAGCAAGCCCTGACAGACCTTTCAGCGCTCGGGTTTCAGAATTGTCGAGCGGTTTGCCGATCAGAGGCGCTATTAACTTCTCGTAAAAAACCAGATTCCCCTCCGGCTTCAGGTATCCAAACTCCACCTTGTGATTGAATCTTCTCAAACTTGCGCTATCCATGTCCTTTAACCTGTTTGTGGTGAAAATCTGAATGCCCTCGAAAGACTCCATCCATGTCAGGAACTCGTTTGTGAAACTCAATTCCCAGGAATGATCAGCCCTGTCCCTGTTGAATATAAGCGAATCAGCCTCATCAAAGATCAGGACCGCTTCCTTCGAGCAGGCTTCTTCATAAGCATCCCGGATGTTCTTGTCCGTTTCCCCCACCCATTTTGAGAAAACATCACTAGCTCTCTTGATCACGATTTCTTTTTCGAGATGAGTCGCTATGAACTTCGCCAATGCGCTCTTGCCAGTACCTGGGGGTCCGTGGAACAATAAGGACATGGAAACAGGCTCATTTGAGTCCGGTTTTTTCGAGAATTCGTCAAATGCCGCTAGTTCTTCCAACAAGACATGGGGATCGGTCCCTGAAAGATTGAGCCCCTCCAGAGTGAAATCTTTATAATCATGTTTCCCGTTCGCTGGACTACGACCGCCTTTGCTAAGACGAATGTGTGATTCCAGGGTTAATACGACAGATGCTTTAAAATCCTCTTCCGAGTGTTTTCTAGATTCAGCGACCTTGCGGATTGCGTGGTCAATTACGCCTGCGCTAACCTCAAATCTCTTTGACAGTTCTTCAATCTCCGAGTCATTCAAGAAACGCTTCACCTTGTGTTTCCGAACGACATTCTGCCAAAGTTGAACACGTTGTTGTCTATTAAATGGCTTGAAATTGACGCTGAAAGTAAAACGGCGAGCGACTGATTCCTCGATGTCGGCCACTGAATTGACAGTCCATATCATTCTTACTCCGGGCTTTTCCAATATTTCATGGAGCCACGGTTTGTCCGGTGTTTCACCAAAGAATGACCATGAGCTTCTGGTGTTCAGGATGGAATCACAGTCGTCAGCTATCAGCAGCGATCTGTCCGATTCGCTAACCATGTTGACAGAAGCCGTTATCGCCGCTCTACGCGAAAATGGGCTGTCCTTTCCTCCAATATCTAACTGGTAACAGTTTAAACCCAGTTTTTCGGCAATACCGTAGGCGTAGCTTGTTTTCCCTGTCCCGGGAGGCCCATATAACAGAACATGAGTTGATGTTTCCGGTTTGTAGGAGAGTTTTGTCAGAATGTTCGTGGTGATTGTTTTTTCTATCACATGGGCGTCAAGAGGGATTGGATCACATTTCACCTGTTTGATAAATTGGGTTCTGAATTCATTTGGACTGAGATCCTGCAACTGTTGTCCGAACATTTGCTTCAATTCGAAAGCGCCCCTATAATTTTCCTTGTCCAGAATTCCGATCTGATCGAGTTTTCCTGTGAGGGCTCCCACTAATTGGGCTTCCCTGCAATCTAAGATAACAGCGAGCCATTTTCGCCCCTGATAGCGATTACATTGGAGGTGGCTAGCGAAAAATGATTCAAATTCTGTCCAATTGGCCATTATGAACAGGAAAACGCATAACTCGGTTTCGACATCATCCAGATTGAACATTCTCTTGAATTCCTGGATATTCTGATCCACGACTGCTGAGCCGTTGTAGCGCAACTCATCGATCCGCAGTTTCAGTAACCATCTCGCGGTGATTCGCGCGGTGTCTCGATTCTCGCGAGAGCAGCTTGATGATGTCGAGACAGCGCTCCGAAAAGCTCCAGGCAGCGTCAACACAATTATCAATCTCATCGGTGTCCGATCTCTTTTTTTCGGGAATCAGCTCTTTGATTGCGCTGACATAATCACCGGCCAAATCACGATTTATACCCAGTAGATAATGTCAAAGACTTCCCTGTCGAGATTAAGGTCCACTTTTAATAATCGGTCGATATAGGTCAGCATCTTTATTTGCAGGTATGCTAACGAATTGTCTCCAGCTTCGATCTGTGAACCAGTGAAGGAATTTGCAGAGCGGTAAGCCCGTGGTCGCCTCATTTTTTTACCTCAATTCAATCCGTATTCGAGACATATGAGATCGTCCTGAAATAGTTATAGGTCCGTATCGTTCCATAGTGCGATGTGTGTTTGTCTTTTCTTGTGGATGATTATCAGTGCGCAAAATCGGCCTGAATCACCACTGGTGAATTCAATCCTTTAATAAAGAGAGTGTCAGTGATTCCTCGCTACCGCTAAAAAGAAATTTCTTTCCACCCACGCTCGCATAAGGAATGTTCGGCACGCCAGGCTTTGTCTGCGATATAAACATGTTGCCATCCGCAGCGATCCACGCTGATTCTCGCCTCGAAAGACGCAGACAAACCCGGAACCCCTGTTCCTTTGCGTATTTCTGGGCATACTCTATGGCCGCTTCCCGTGAAGTGATCTCCGGAGGCATCTCGTGAATCAGGATAATGACGCCAGTGATTCGCAAAAACATTTGCATTGGAACGGGCTCGTCAGCCCATTTCTCCCAAATCGCGTAATCTTTCTGAATTGCGTCTCGAACTTCTTGATGGTCCATTTCCATGGCCTGAACCAGTCTGCTGACCAGCTCATCGGTTCCTACGCCTTCTCTCTCAAAATTGCAGATTTTGATCGCCCACTTGGACCTGTTCTTGTAGCCCGCTAATTCAGCCAGTTGACCGAAATTGAGTTGCTTGGACGCTCTGTACTTGTGGATAAGATTTCTCAGATACTTGTTCATTTGTTTCCTCCTGTGCTCATGACGTTGGTCAATGATTTGATTCGAGCGCCGCTTTGGCCCTAAAAACAAAAAATCCCGTTCAACCTGGAGTGTTGAAACGGGATAACCTTTTCACCACTTTTAGCTGAACTTCTAATGCGCTCGCAAGCCGTGGGGCAAATCAGCGCTCTATTGCAAACCTTACTGCAATAGGTATAACTATGTTTCGTTCCATAGGACGATATGTGTCCGTTATTTCTTTATGACTAACGATTTTTTCTGGACGAGGTGAATAGGCTCAATGGACCCAGTTGTCGTGTCCGCGAATGGTAGGACCTTTAAACTTTGGACAAATCCTTCCTTGTCAGACTTGCCGAAAATAGGCCCATTAGTTAGATTCACAGCGGACAACAAGACCAGAAATGTTTATGTCTGGGATTTCAGCTCGGGACATCATGGCAATGTATCGACTGGCCTAGGACTGCAAGATCCATATAACTCACTAGATTTTTTAAGGGGACATGCGGCCCAGAAGGATGACGGCGCCTACGAAATGATCGGTTCAGATTTCCTGCAATCTTTTCTTGGCCGCCTGACCGGCAAGGACAAGGTTTTTTTGACAAACCTATTGAACCAGCAATGGGATTGGGTGGATAGCTACATCCAGGTTACTGGCTGGCTTCATTCCTTTGGCGTGAGATTAAGTCTTTAATGGTTATTGTTCCGCGTCGTAGTAATCTCCTCTAATCCGGCCTCTCCTTGAACCCTTAACTCATTTCTTTTTCTTGCGCAGCCAATCTTTTTTGAGTTTAGGCAACCAAGTTATGTACCGGCCGGTAATTTTGACTGAGTTAGCGCCCCACCTACTGTTGAACCAGGGATCATATAGGATAGCGTCTTCTATAGCCTTAGCGGCTCTGGGCGGGTCATCCAGCACATGCTCACTAATCCAGATGAGATTGTAGTTTTTCCTGAAATATCTCCATGTATACCTCTCGAAGGCTTTTCCCCTAGTTGTAATAAAGAAATCTACTTTAGCTGCTAATAGTAATTCGTCCAGCTCAGGGGCGTATTGTTCACCGTAGAAGGGCTCCACATGAAAGCTAAGCTTCTCCAGGTAAGGTTTCAAATCGCAAACTGTTTTGTCAACGGCCAAGGTCCAGCGTGAGTATCGCTTTTCATCAAACTCTGAAAATTCTATCAATTTCTTCTTTCTCTTTTTTGACATTGTCGGTTCAGACCTTCCCGCTATTTGAGTTCTAACTCTGTCCTCTCCGTCATTGACATTCACGAAACAATGAATTCGTACAAAATTCTGAATGACAATTTGAAAAGCTACTGCAACACTCATATTGCCTCATCGTTCCATAAGACGATGCATGTCCGTTATTTCTTTGTGATTTAGAGATTGTTAGGCAAGAGGGGATTGGGCGAAAATGGAATCGATTGTCTTCCGCTAATGGCAAGCTCTTTCTAATTCAAGTTGTCTACGTTTTGGGACAGTTGCGACAACTGTTAAGGCTTCCAGATTCTCAGCTCAACTGGGTACCCATAAATTCCCTTTTGTAATGAGTTTTTAGATATGCGGTCTGGTAAGTGATCATAGCGTATGCTGTTGAATGAGCTTTGCTAAAAGTATAACCGTTGAACTCTGTCAACAGTTCGAATATGTGACCGGCTTTTGCGGAATCAATGTTATTCCGACCGGCTCCCTTCTCAAAAAGGATCTTCTGTTCAGCCATTTTTGAATCTATCCTCTTTGCCATGGTCCGGCGCAAAAGATCGGCTTGCGCCAGAGTATAGTCTGCCACGGCAGTGGCTATCCGCATGACCTGTTCCTGGTAGATGATAAGCCCATAGGTTTCTTGCAAGATCGGTTTCAACTCAGGCAATGGATATTCGATGGCTGTGCGACCATGTTTGCGGTTAATTAGATCCTCCACCATACCGGCTTCGAGTGGACCCGGTCTATATATCGATATTATGGCAATCAGGTCCTCGAACGTAGAAGGCTTGAACTTGGTAAGCGCTTCCCGTATGCCGGGAGACTCAAGCTGGAATATCCCCTGTGTGTCTCCCGTGGAAATGAGTTCGAATGTCTCCTGATCATCCAATGGAACAGACGTCACGTCCAGTTTCACCCCCCGAGATTTATTAATGAGCCGAACCGCTTGATCAATCACGGTGAGGATCTCAAGTCCGCGAAAACCGAAAGTAACCAATCCTATTTTGTTGACCCAAGTCTGGTCGTACTGGGTGAAAGCCTGGCCGTTGTTCCCCACGTAAAGCGGCAGACGCTCAACTAGCGGCCTGTCGGATATGACTATTGCGTCAGATTCTGTGGAAACGTGGCGAGTGATCCGTTCCAGCGAAAGAGTCGTGTTGATTAGGTCGGCGACTTCCGTGTCTTTTTCTATCATCTCTTGCAGCCTGGGCTCTTCCGCTATGGCTGAATCTATCGTGAACATGAAGTAATCGGGGATCAGCTTTGCTATTTTGTCTGCTTTTGAATCGACCAGCCCCAACGCTTTGGCAGTTTCTCTCACCAGTGTTTTAGCTGGCGTTCTTTCTAATGAAATGATTTGGGCGACGTTTTCTCTCCCGTATTTTTCAGAAACATAGTCCATAACTCGCTCGCGGCCCGCTGCGCAGAACTCCACATCTATGCGGGGCATCACGCTTCGCTCAGGGTTGAGAAATCGCTCGAACACCAGATTGTAACGCATGGGGTCAATGTCGGTGATCCCCAAACAGTATGCTGCAACAGAGCCTGGAGTCGATCCCCTGCCAGGTCCTACAGGGATTCCGTTATTGCGGGCGAAACGGACATAGTCCGCAACGATGAGAAAATAATTTGAGAACCCCATGGCTTGTATGTGGCCAATCTCGTGATCCAGTCGCTGCATGTATTTCTGAGCGCCAACATCATCCATTTGTCCGCCTTGAAGTAGTTTGCCCAAACGCAAATCCAGGCCCGCTCGTGCATCCTCCTCAAGACGTTCATCCGGTGTCACCCCCGTTACTGGATCGAACAGAGGCATACTCAGTTCGCCGAACTCCAGTGATAGCGAGCATCGCTCCGAGATGGCCAGGGTATTGTTGATGGCCTCAGGAAAGTCACGAAAATCGTGGACCATCTGTTCAGATGACTTGAAATAAAGCTGGTCTGACTGAAGTCTGATTTTGCCAGGGTTATAAATTTTCTTCCCTTCCTGAATGCGCATCAGCATTTCGTGGGTCCGATGATCCGATTTTTCCAGATAGTGGCAGTTATTGGTCGCCACCATTGGTATGCCAAGCCTTCTCGGCTAGCCTGCAAACACCTCGATTAACTTTACGCTGCTCCTCAAGTCCGTTTTCTTGAATTTCCAGGAAGTATCTCCCATCATCGAAGATGTCCTGATACCATGAAGCTTTCGCCTCGGCCGCCTTTATCGTCGCCTGACCAGAATTAGCGTCGCAATCTCACCTTCTAGACACGAACTCAAACATACAAGTCCGTCGTTGTATTCCTGCAACAGTTCCCCATCAACTCTGGGCGCCAAGCAAAAACCTTCCTGGTATCCTTTTGTGACCAGTCTGCACAAGTTGCGGTAGCCTCTCTCGTTCTCGCAGAGTAAAATGAGGTGATAGGAATCCCGCTCAGCTTGCGTGGGGGAGTGATCGAACAGCGAGCCTTGGGCTACATAGACCTCGCAGCCAATGATTGGTTTGATCCCGCTAGCCTTAGCTGCCGAATAGAATTCCATTGCCCCAAAGAGATTCCCGTGGTCGGTGATGGCCAGAGCGGGCATTTTGTATTCCGTGGCCTTGGCTATCGCCTCGGGAATTCCAATGACACCGTCAAGCAGCGAATACTGAGTGTGCAGATGCAAGTGAACAAAGTCTCGGGAGGCCATAGAAACTCCTTGGTGTTGTAGAAACATGCGGTGGTCTCTCCTCAAGCTCGCAAGGCCAGTAAATGAATCCTTTGTTGACAATCGATGTTTAAAGAGGTTGCTCTCAAAAAAAGTCAGGCGCCTTTTCCTTTCAGGTTCTGGAGTTGAGGTTTTGCCAGACCTGGCTAAAGCCCGAAATTCGACTGGTCAAAATGGCCTAAGCTCATCGTCCGTTCGCTGTGGTTCAACGTTAATAAAATCGGGTTGGAAGCGAAGTCCGTGAACAAATTTAGGTTCCGGTTCATCCAGGAAAAACCAGAAAAAGTGACGTTTGCGCCTCCTGTAGAGATCCGTTGATTTGTCGTTTATTTTGACTTGTGCCCTCGTAAACACTATCGCCAGGTCCTCATAACCAATTTGGGAGCATGTCGGGAAATAGGCTCCTTCTGAACAGACCTCTGTCCCGGCCTTGTCGCAAATATGTTTGGCCCAAGCAGGTAAACTGTTAAAGCGTTCCATGGGCTTCCCATATTGATAGAGAAATCGTGCCAGACGGTCATCCTCTCTATGCTCTTCGATGCTTCCGAACAAATACATATCGAAACGATACAGTCCCCTTTTCACATCGGTCATGAAACAGTCTGTTAATCGGAGAACCTTGGTAACTTCTTCGCAATGCGACCCCAAGCCCTTTTCCAGGTAGCAATGGACGTTTTTGTAGCAGCTTATTTCAACATCACGATCTGTGTAACGACCATAGTCACCCATTTGAATCAGTCTGCCATATTCCTGACTAACCTCCATGCTCGGGGCCATTAAGCGAAGATAATTCGAAAAGTCCTTAAGCCAATGTGGTGTCATAGATCATCTCCAGTTCTTCTTTAGATTTTGCGTCATGTCTTTACTGCTAATTCAAGAGCGTCGGAATATCCTCATGGATTTCATTTAATTTCCTTTCTATTGATTCATCTGGAAAATTCTTGACTGGCTTTGACATGAACCTTTGGGTCGGAACAGGCCGTCGGCCAGACCTCAATGTTAGTGAAGCTCTTCGCTGCCATAAGATGAGAAATAGATCTTTTGAATCGCTACGAAGAGCAACAATATGGTCAGTGGCCATCCCCATATTAGGAATATGACAATGAAGAAAGCGGCGACTAGCGTGCCCAGGACTAATAGCGCAAGCTGCCCCAGAATCTCAAGAATAGCTCGAAGTAATATTTTCATGTTCTTGACCGTATGTGTAGGTGTCCTGGCAATGCTCCTATTTTGTCGTCTTGATGGTTTCCAAAAGCTTACCAGAAGGCGACCGAACCTCAGTCTTTCCGCCTGTTGTTTTAGATTTTATAATGAGTTTTCCGCTCGGGTTCCGAACTTCAGTTGTGTTCCCGGTGGTTTTGGTGTTGTAGAGGAGCTTTCCTGAAGGGTCGCGAATCTGACTTCGGGTGGTCGGCGATCCTGCATGAGCCAAGACTCCTCAGGATCAAGAGAGCGGTTATAATCACTGTGACCTTTTTCATTCTGGATCTCCTTCTTTTGTAAAATGGCTCGTGAGTTTTCAATTGTTGTCAGAAACATCCAAGGAATCTCAAGGTAAGAAACCGATCCTGGTTTGCCCTGCGTGAAGCGCCTTGAGTCTTGCTTCGTCAGCTAAAGCCGAAACCAAGGCTTCATGAGTAATGTCTTTCTTGTTCCTGAAAGCGAACCTGTCCCTGACCGCCTTGAAGTCGCCTGGGGTGATTCCCGATAGGCCCTTCAGCGCTTCAGTCGCAGATTCTTCCAGATGTCTACGAACGAGAGGCGTTATCAGCGGAAAACTGAAGAATTTTGACGATCTCTTATCACGAGATTTTCCCATTGTAGTCTCCTTTATTCCGGCTTGCTCAGGGACACGTTGTCTTGTCCTGCAACATATATATTTTCGTATCGTTCCATAGGACGACATATGTCCGATCTTTCTTGTTGAAACTTTGAATTCTTCTGCTGTAAGCTGAAGTCAGCCTGTAGGTTTTCAATTCAGGCTGGACAACTTCAGAAATCACCGAATCGATTGTTAAAGTCATATTTCTAGGGGACATCTTGAGATTAGCGTCTTCCCAGGCTATTGCTTCAACGGATCAAAAAGCTATAGAGGGCGGTTTTAATGCCTAGAAAAAGGGACATGGACAAGAGCTACGGGGAGAAGGTGATAAGGCTTTTCGGAAGCCTGATGTTCGCGGACGCGCCCAAACTCTCACCGAACTGGCTGAAATGCTGAACTGTTCAAAACAGACCGTTTCCCGTATTCTGCGGGATATCGAATCGGCGTATCAGGTCGAAATAGAGCGAATAAGTAGGGGTAGGGAAGCTGCTTTTCGCTATAAAAAGCCGAAACCCCCTCCAGTCGCGTATCTGTCTGAATCAGAAATGAATTTATTGTATATGTGTCGGGCATTTACGGAAAGGCTCCTCGGAAAGCAGCTTTTTCAGGACGCCAAAAATGCCCTGGATAAGAGTCAAACCCTCCTGAAAGACCAAACCAATTTGTGTGACGCCAATTTTGCCTGTTTCTATCCTGGAACTATAGACTACACCCCGCATCAGGAAACCATCAGCTCCCTTATCAAAGCCATGAACGGCAAGCATGTCTGCAAAGTCACTTACAAATCTCCATATAATGAACGTTCAAAGACTTTTTACATCAAACCGCTGAAGATTTTCTCATTCAAGGACGCCCTTTATCTTCATGCTCTCAGGGCAAAAGATCCCTGGCAGACAAAATATGTTGCGCCCGAATTTGATCCGGTGTTAGCGATTCACAGATTTAGGAAGGTCGAAATCGATGAGACAAAAGCCCATTTTGAGGTTCCGAAGGAATACGACTTCCAGAAGGCGTTCAATCAGACTTTTGGAATCATTAAAGACGAAAAGTTTGAAGTCGAGGCTGAATTCACGGGGTGGGCCGCTATTTACGTTGAAGAACGAGTTTGGAGCAACGATCAGATCATAACCCGTGACGGGGAAAAGGTCCGGATCAAATTCACCGCCTCAAGTGAACCAGAAATCATTTCGTGGATTCTTTCGTTTGGGGATGAGGCGGAAATCATGAAGCCAATGTGTTTAATAAAAAAGGTGCGGGGGATGTCGATTAGAATATGGCTAAAAAATATGGCGAGTGTTAACGTGATTAGGAGTCGCCTAAGGCTCGCTGCGTTAGTTGGATCAGCTCCTCTTGAGTATATGTCGGTCTAGCACAGGGCTCGGCCAGCCCGGAAGACCGGCAACATTCTGAAATAGTAACATTAATAGTTTGATTCCAGTATATATCTCAAATTCCTTATTGGATAGGAGTGCATCAAGTGAACGACAATACGGGAACTCTACTTTCAAACAACCAACAAATCGAATCGAAGTCGACAACTGGAATCTTAGATACGGTGCAACTAACTTCCTTCATGAGTCAGGTTAAATTTCAACTGAATATTTTTGCTGAAACAAGGAGGCAAATGAACATTTACATGGCTCAAGATTTCAGCGTTTTTAGATATATCCGGCCTGATGAAAATAGACTCTTAACAGATTTCAGATTTCCTAAATCCGGAAGGCGACCACGGACAGGGGAAACTTTTTCTGAACAAATTTATGGATTTTATCAAGTTGCCGGCGAATGTGCGCTCTCGATTAGAAGACAACGAAGTTTCAGTAACTCGGGAGAAGCCAACCATTTACTTCTCTCTTCGCAAAGGCGTGTCGGATATACTACTAAAATTTTTGCCATCGGGATTCATGCTCGGGATAGAGAATAAGCCTTGGACTGGAGACCAACCCGATCAGCTAAGTGCCTATGCGAAATATCTGTCTATAGCCAGTAATGGTCAGTTTTCCCTTGTTTACGTTCCTCCATATGTCAAAAAACTCGATTCGAAAAGTTTGAAGCCTGATGAAGGGGCTATACTTAAACAGCAAGGCCAATTTGTGATCTTCCCTTACTGGGACGATCTGTTAAATTGGTTGATTGCGTGCAGGAAAGTCTGTGAAGCGGAAAAGGTGCGACATTTCATTCAGGATCTAATAGGTTTTATTAAAGAAGATATTCCATTTTATGTGTCAGAAGAGGGGGCAATATGATTCTGCCGGGAGAGATTAAAATACTCCAAGACTTCGCACTTGCTAATCGTGACAACTTATCCACTACTTTGAAAGTATGCAGTTCCTTCGAGCATATCAGAGACCTGCTGATCAAAGAGTTTCTTACGATTTTGCAAAGGTTCATAATCAATAAACTCGGAGACACTGACTGGGCTGTGGATGATAAGTTTAGTGACCATTTGTAAAGAGTCCTACCCACGATTCACAATATTCAAACGCAAATTTGGCAAGGATTATTACTACGTGGCTCTAAACCGCAGGCCAAGGTAGCCAGAAACATTTTTTACGGTGTTACAAATGGTGAAGGCAAAGTTTTGCAAACCCTGACAACGAAATATACAGCTGTCTACAACAAAAGAGCCTAGGCAACGGTTACCGTCCAAATCAATACTGGAGTTGGGGCAAATACTTAGACCAGGACTACCAGAATTGGGGTGACATGGATGTGCTTATTCGGTTCTATGAAGCCATCCAACTTGATAAACGGCAAAAAATTTACGGAAAGCGAATTTGGGGCAATAGTAAACAAAATTGGTGAACCTCTAGTCAAAATTGCACTGGCCCTGGACACTATTATCAAAAACAACGAGACGAAACCCTAAATCAAAGGAACCGAGGTGACCAACGGATTATCAGGCAGAGTTCAGTGCCCCTGCAAAGCCGATGGCATATTGCTAAAATGGCTTCGGCTCGTCAGTTTGTTCTCCGGAAAGAATCGGTTGGGCGTTACGGTTCAATTTTTCGAGTGGTCTCTAGGCCCCAACGTGGGAAAAGTGGCAATTAGAAAAGATTAGTTCCAAAATACTTGATTGAATAACAAGGTTATGTTCCTGGTAAATTGTAAAAGATTTTACAGGTTCGTGGTCTTTTGGGACTGGTAAATCTTCACTGCCTTCCCAAATGTACCCGACGTTTCTTGCCAGGTTAGCCCCCGGCAGAATGAAAAGACCGTTGTTTCGAGAATCTTGTCGTCTAATATTATTCCTATTGCTTTTACGATCAGTCGACTCTTAGGAAGATAAAAGGATTTTAAATAAACGATGTCACCCACCTTCATTTGTCTCATTATTTGGTGAAGACCTGGAGCATCTTTTTCGGTCCCAACCTATAGCTGCGACGTCATCGATTGATAAAATCGCTTGTTTTGTCCCTTCCATCCCAATGTGCGCCTACTCCAAAGATAGCCATATAGCTTCTCCTTTTTCGTCAAGATATAATTATTCTCGCTTCTCTGGTGTCAGTGGTCCTGACTTTTGTTACATTTTACATTTGTGACCCACTTGTATAGAATTTGGTAACAGTAAATATCCACGTGCAGAGCACGTGGCTTTGTTTTAGCCCCCAAAGGGGGCTCCCATTTAGCGAAATAGGGTTGTTCCATCAGCGGCTGCTCGATTTTGAAGATCCTATATGGAACTTCATTTCGGCGTTCCAGCATGTAACCTTTTCACTGACTTCACAATATGGGATAGTTTACAAAACCTGCTCACCCGCTTCTCTTGTTTTCGAAGTTGCGGGAACAACTCGAATTCTAGAGTTAGCAGGTGAGCTGTCTTCCGGCATAGCCTTCAGACTCTGACCACGTCCAGAGGACGTGGATTTCTAAGGCTAATTAAACATTAGATCACATCGATCTGTCTGGCCAAGCTTTTTTAACAGGCTTTGGATGAAATTTAGAGAAGCCCCTTGAAATTCCGGCTTCACCTCCAACGTCAGCGTCCCATCATAACCCACGCTAACTAACGAAGTCATTATTGCTCTGAAATCAACCGTGCCGTCCCCTATTGGAAGATGCAAATCGTCGGTCTGCGATTGGCCGCCACGGTTGTCATGCAAATGAACATGACGGATCCGCTTCCCAAATTTGTCAATGATCGAAATTGATTTATTTCCCGCACCGTCAAGGTTCGCATGTCCAACATCCAGCGTTAGACCGAGAGCGGGAACTTCGTTGATTACAGGCTCAAGGTCTTCGGCGTTTCGGAAAGATTCTCCAGGTTGATAGAGACTGAGTTTCTCCAGCCGTATTCAACTATTTCTTTGAGGGCTCTTATCTTCTCGGTCAAGACGAGGTTGCTGACGATTCTCCTATCCACAAGGAGATGGATGTTCAATGACCGGATAGACATTCGGTTCAAAGTATCAACGGTGGCCATAAGGTTCGGAATATACCGATTCCAAAGAGAACCGGAGTCATTAGGATCGCCTTCGAGTGGTCCATGAGCCATCAGAAAAAACTTGCCCAGACCGCCATTAATGACTCCGGATTCCCACCACATCCGCCTGGCCCGTGCATTGGCCATGGCTAATTCTCCAAAATCGAATCCGGTCCGTCTCAGTCTGGCGATGTCATCAAGAGATCTTGCGGGAGCCGCATAAAACATCTAAAATGAAACCTTGCTGTACATGCTGTTATTACCGTTTTCTTACCATACTTGTTGCACAAACGGACCCCCAATGGACGAGGAACCTTATGTCATAGCGGCAATGATGGCGGAAGAAGAAGAGACGCCGTCGAGAGAAAGCCGGCCCAGATGGAAAAGGAAATACTTATCAGCCATTCCATAACGAGCAACCGGCGAGTCGGGCGAGAGTTGGATGGATCATTCTTGGCGCTGTAATCATCATTATCTACCTAATATTTCGTAACTAATCCAACACTATTGATTCGGTTAATCTCCTCTATGAGGCGACACCAACGGCTAAACACAGCCAGCCAATCATCAACATTCCACCTCCAATGGGAGTTATAGGACCATACAGCTTTGATCCAGTCAGACAGAGCAGGTAAATACTCCCTGAAAAGAAAATCGTTCCGGCCAGAAAAAGCCATCCAGAAGCTGTAACGAGCTTTCCAGGCCACTGCGTGGTTGCGAAGCCTGATGCGATGAGGGCCAGAGCGTGATACATTTGATATCGAACACCGATCTCGAAGACGGCAAGCATATCTGCCGAAAGCTTTCCTTTCAAACCGTGGGAACCGTAGGCTCCAGCGGCGACTGCAACAAATGCGGAAAGCGCTCCAATAACAACAAATACCCGTTCCATGAATTACCTCTTTTAAAAAGGTGGGGAATTGGTTCGGTAAAATTTGTCAAACCGATCCGCTATAAGAATATAACATCCAGGTTCTTCCGGCGCATCATGCTTTATTCCTTGCTCACCGTAATGAAATCTTATTCAAAGAATTGGAAGAAAAAAATGGATCTTCGCGAAGACCCGTAATCTTGCCATTGTAAAAAGCCTCTTTATTGTTGGTCTGATAGTTATAATCAACTGTGGATAGACGTGTTTTCGGGATAGAGGGAAATTCAACTCAACAACAGGATACATCAGCGAAATTTGACCCATCTTCACGTTCATGAAAACAGCGTAGGAGGTAGTCCGTTTTACTCCACCTCTCAATACCCCAACCCCAACTGCTCCAAAGATTCGCCTTCAGTCTGTTCATACTTCAAGCTGCTCTTCAATGGTGGCTTTAAATCTTTCTTCTTTGGGAGAAGTCTAATTTTCATTTCGTTGGCCAAAAGCTTCGCCAAACCTCCGCTAAGGCCAGTTAACGCCCTGGACATGACAATGGATATTGAGCGCCCTCCTGGCCCCTTGCGCTGCAACTTACCTTCAATTGTTAAAACTTCACTGGTTAATATGAGCTTCGCGAATTTGCTTGGAGCTTTGGAGAAAACGACAACATCAAAAAGCCCTGTTTCATCTTCCAGTGTCAGGAACATTACCCTTTTTCCGGACTTGGTCGGGGGAGTGTGAACTATTATGACCATACCGGAAACTCTTACAATTGAGCCGCTCAGCATACGTCGCAAATCTCTGGATGTAACAACTTGCTGCTTTGTCAAAGTGCGCCGGAGCGAAGTCAGGGGATGCGCATGGCAATAGACACTCATTGACATGACTTCTCTTAATGTCTGTTTAGCAGTCTCTGTAACAAATGATTGAACCTCTTTCATGGGTCGTGCGTCTCCAACAGTCCGTGTTGTTTTGCCTGTTGTCAGTATAGAGACCATATGTTCTCCATTCAAGCAAAAAATGTCCGTCCGATTACAAAATATCCAGCGTGACTCCCACTGAGCCTAGAATCTTGTCTTGACACCCTGTACGGTCATGCCTTAAATAGCCCCAATTCATATTTTTTGACGGAATACGACTACAATTTAGAGGGAGGAACGGACATGAAAAAAGCTGAAATGGTGGACAAACTTGCCGAGAAGGGCCAGATGACGAAAAAACTCGCTTCAGAATCGCTTGATCTGGTCTTTTCAGCTATTTCCGATGTTTTGGTTGCGGGCGACGAAATCTCAGTGCCAGGCTTCGGAAAGTTCTCCGTGATTGTTAGACAAGCTCGGACAGGTTTGAATCCTCAGACCAAACAGAAAATCAACATCCCGGAAACCAAAGTCCCAAAGTTTACCGCAGCAAAGGCCCTTAAAGAATCAATAAAGTAAAACCGATCTTTTGAGGTCAGATATTTTTTCAACACGATTTTATGACCAGGCTACAATAATTAGGCCTTTTATGAGTCAAGTTTTCTTCCCGTAGGACTTGCGTTCGAAATTATATTCTTTCGAAGAGGTACGACCAATGGCAGATTTCTTGTTTGTTCTAACACGTGGCTTAGAAGATCCTACCAGGGCGACCAGATGCTTGCAATTAGCACACGTGGCCAAGCAGGAAGGACATGAAGTCAAGGTTTTCCTTACTGATGACGCCGTTTTCCTGGCTAAGAAAGGTATGGCGGAGAACGTTGTGGCCCCTACTGGAGACGATGCAAACACCTATTTGGAACACTTGAAGCAGGCCAAAGTTCCTTTCTACGTTTGAGTGCCCTGTGCCAAATCTCGTCAGGTTGACGAGACGGACCTCCTGGAGAATGCAAAGCTTGACACATCCAAGACACTGATCACTTTGGCGGTAGATTCGAAGATTTTTACTTTCTAAGTGTTTTCTTGAGTTTTAATATCGGGAACGACACTTTGGGAACGGTTTTAACGCCGTTGGTTTTATTTGTGGGTAATTTTCTGGGAGACGGTTACTAATTTAACCCTGGTCGTTCGAGCGGTTAGGGTTTTATTTTGGCGTAGAAAAGTACGTATGAAAAAGTACCGGAGGGTTTTTGGCCCCGATAAAAAATTGGCTGATTGATGTCACTTAAATGCTCACCGGCAATTTCACATTGACTCGTTTAGTTTAGAGCTGTCTACGCACGCAAGCTCACTGTCCATTTTTTCTCCGCCATGAATGAGCCATGAATGACTTTTACACCCGAGGTCGCATGAGATATAGTAGGAGGGTAGGGCTGGCAGGAGAAATCTTTGTTTGCAGTTAAGACATGTTAGAATCAAAAGGCTCATTTCTTATCCCCTGAACCTCATACCAACTCCTGCAGGAAAAAATGTCATTTGGAAACGCATAATCACTGGTCGGAC
>CAVQDX010000054.1:0-55718 GCA_963711335.1 uncultured delta proteobacterium
ACAAGCATCGCCAGCCGGCGCCCGGCCCCGGCCCCGGCATCGACCCGCGCCCGGAGGACACTCCACGTGGCCGTCCTTCGCGTCGAGCATGCCCTCGGCCCTTGCGCATCAGGGACGACCTGGTCCTCGACGGCGGCGACGTGGGCGGTCAGGAGCCAGCGGGCCTGGTGGCCGAGCCGGTCACGCGTGCGATCGAGGTCCTGGGTTGCCGACCGCACCAGCCCGATTGCCCCGGCGTGGACGGCGTCTTGACGGTGTAGAACCTCCTGCCCCGCCTGCTCCAGTGACCGGCCGACCGCGGTTGCCAGCCGCTTCTGCTGGACGTCGAGGATCTGCCCATGGCTCGCCAAGATGCGGGTAGGTTGGACCCGGATCCGATCCAGGTCGGTGAGCGCCTCCGAGCGTTGTCCCGGTCAGCCCGGGCGACGTCCAGGCCACTTTCCAGGGGTGTCGGACTTCTGGTAAATCACCTCGTCGAGGATGGCCGAGTCACGTTCGTGGATGATCCCGGGTCGGGGATGGGCAGGGCAGGGGGTCTTCATGCAGGACGACCAGGGCGACGACATCACCCCTGGCTCGCGCGCTGCGCTCCGCTTGGGCGTCCCCTCCTTCGAGACCTTGTCAGAGGTGCCCCCGAGCCGCGACGCGACCTTCTGACGTGGGCCCCGGTGGTCCCCCCGCCGCCATCCGGCCCCCCGTCTCAGACGATCTCCTTGAGGGCCTTCAGCGGAATCGCCCGGACGACGTTGCGGGCGGGCTTGGCCTGGATCGTCATCGGGTGGCCGGTGAACGGGTTCTTCCCCGGCCCCGCCTCGGGTGGCGGGCTTGCGCACCACCTTGAGCTTCAGGAGGCTGGGGACGACGAACTGACCGGGGCCCTGCTTGCCCAACTCCTTGGCTATCAGAGCGCCCAGGGCGGAGAAGACGGCGGCGACCTCCTTCTCGCCCAGCCCGGTCGTCTCGGCCAATGCGGTGTAGACCACGGTCCTGTTGGCAGGCTTGGGTCGGGCGGGGGCCGGTGTGTCGGTGGCCTTGGGTGCGGCCTTCGTGGCCGGAGCGGGGGCGGCCTTGCCGTGGCGGCCATCGCTAATTAAAATGTGGTGGCCTTGCCCGTGGCGGCCATCGCGGCCGGAGCGGGGGCGGCCTTGCCCTGGGCGGCCTTGGGTGCGGCTTTCTTGGCCATGGTCGTTTGGAAACTCCAACGGGGTGGAATGGCCTCGATCGGGTCCTGCGGACCTGGCCGCGCCGGCAGCCCGGGATGAGGCCTGGACGAGGACCGCTCAGGGGATGACTTGATTCTTTACCGGAAAATGCGCGTGGATGACTGCCCAATCTCTCCGCTTTCCCCTGAGATTCTGAGGGATCGGCCGCCTTTGAGGAGATCCTCGCCCTCGTCGCAAGGGTTCGGGGAGCAAGTCCGTTCGAGAACGGCTTTGGGCCCTGGATCGCCCGGGGGGGGCTGCAAGCCGCCCTTGAAAAGAACGTTCTTTCTAGGGCTCGTTTGCAGCCCCCGGGCGGTCTCCCGGTGCCCCCTTGGCCGCGTGGATCGTCGCCAGCCGCCAGGCTGGCCGCGCCCGCGCCCGCCCGCCCCCGCCCGGGTCCGCCTCGTTCACGATCCAGCCGACGTTGCCGGTCTGACGCAGCCGCCGGCCGAGCGCGTCGATCCGGTCCCGTCCTGCGGTCGTGGAGCCTCGTGGTCGCGTCGGCCGAGGGGGGGGCTGCAAGCCGCCCTTGAGAAGAACTGTTCTTTCCTAAGGCTCGTTTGCAGCCCCCTCCCGGGCGGTCTCCCGGTGCCCCGGTCGAACTTTCCCGATCGGCATTGCGACCCGCCGTGTCCGAAACGCCCGGGCGCTCGTGTTGGATAGCGTGCCGGAGTTCGGACGGCGGAGGACCCGCCGGTGGCACGGGCAACGCCCGCCGCCATGGCTGGCTGGGGGTGGGTCGCCCCGATCGGCGGCCCCGGCGCCCCAAGGACCGACGGGGTTGTGCGACGTTCTTGGGGCTCTGTCTGGCGAGGTGTTCCGCATCGGACCCCGAGCTGCCCCTCCTGCCGCTCGCCCGTCGGCCGCCCCGGTGGCACCATGAACCCTTCTAAAAGAAGAAAGTTTTCCGGAAGGGTTCGTGGTGCCGGGCTGGGGCCGGCTCGGAGCGGCCGGGCACCAGCGAGCCGATCCGGCCGGGGGCAAGACCCGCGTCCCACGGCCAGGTGTCGGCGTGTCGCGGCGAGCGGGCGGCGCCAAGCGAGGTCCGAACGGCCCGGGCGATCGTGTCGGAGAGCGGCCGGAGTTCGGACGGCGGAGGACCCACCGGTGGTATGGGCCACGCCCGCCGCCATAGCTGGCCGGGGGGTCTTCCGCCCCGGCCGGTCCCCAACCCTACTCGAACCGGGCCGGGTAGCCCACCAGCCAAAGGCCAGTCGGGGGTCGGTTGACAGACTCGGAATGGCCGGCGCCACCGAGAAAGCCATCGTGGTTCCCGTTTGGTCGGGATGGCCTTCCGACCTCCTCCCAGCCGACAACACGAAGACCTTCACGTTTCGGCGGCGCCGGCGCCGCCGCGGGTTCTGTACGGTCCCGTCCGTTTCTGACGCGCGACCAAAGACGCTCACTTTCGGTGGCGCGGTAGTGCCTCGCACAGCCGTCAGAGAACGACCTTTGCATTGGGTTGCGTCACCGGAGGGGGCGGGCGGCGCCACCGGAAGTGGCCGGGGCCGGGAACCGGCGGCCGGCAGCTTTTCGCGGTTCTTGCCCGCCGCTGCTGGCTCTCGCTCCGCTCTCGCGCGTGCGCCTGCGCGTACGCGAAGGCCGCTCCTCCGCCCTCCGGGCGGGCCGGGCCCGCCGCCGCATCAATTTCGCGGTTTTTCGCTGGACACGGTCATTCGGGGCCTGTCCAATACGTGCCCACGCGAGGTCACGGACGGGGAGGTCACGCTGATCTGGGAAATCCCGGTCAAGAGGTGACAGCACCCCGAGTCTCCTCGTCACCTGAGAGATCGTGAGCCTTTTCAGGGGAGACAGGGCGGTGCGAAATTCCCATCCCGAGCCCCGGTCCCGGCGCGAGTGCGTTTCTAATGGTGGAGCACAAAGAAGCGGTATGGCTGGACGCGAATCGGAAGGGAAGGGACCGGCAACGCCGGAGGCACAGTTTTTTGATGTGCCCGACCTCGAGCGGCCGCAATCCACGCACACGATCGCCTATTACGACTGGGGTCGCCGCAACAATCCGCGCGGCGTTCTGCGTGCACGGGCTGACCCGCAACGGCAATGATTTTGGCGTGCTGGCTCACGCGTTGTCGGACAAGTACCGCGTGATTTGCCCCGATATGCCGGGGCGTGGTCGTAGCGACTGGCTCAAGACGCCGGGTGATTATACCTATCCCGTCAACCTGGCTGATATCAGCGCGCTGCTGCGCCACCTCGGCATTGACAGCGTGGACTGGATCGGCACCTCCATGGGCGGCATCATCGGCATGATGATGGCGGGGTTTTATCCGAACAAGGTTCGCCGCCTTGTCTTGAACGATATCGGCGCGGTCATTCCCGTCGCAGGAATCCATCGCATCCTCGCCTATGTGGGCAAACTGACGCATTTCTCCAGCAAGGCGGAGGCGGAACAAGTGCTAAGGCAAATCTACGCCCCATTCGGCATCAGGGACGAGGCGCACTGGTGGCACCTGTTCGCCCTACAGCATGGTGATGCTGGACAACGGTTCGGTGCGCCTGACCAACGACCCGGCGATCGGTGCCTCACTGACGCGACCGCAAGAGACCGGTGATATCGATTTATGGCCCGTTTGGGAGGCGGTGGAATGCCCGGTGCTGCTCCTTCGCGGAATCCGATATCCTGACGTTGGAAACCGCAGAGCAGATGAAGCGGGGAAAGCCCGATGTCATGATGGTGGAGCTGAAAGGCGTCGGACACGCCCCAAGCCTGATGGAAGAGAGTCAAATCTCCCTGATCCGCCACTGGCTAAGCCTTAACCAAGCGTGGTTCGAGGCCCGAACTGCGTGACCGGTGAGCGAAGACGATTCCACACCGCCACCACGCCGTCAGATGACGCTCAATCCTAATAATACTGTCATTATCACTAATAGCCCTGTCAGCCCCAATAGCCTTGTCAAACGCCGCCGATCCTCTTACCCAGGCAAACATTTACATGTATCCAAAACCTCACAAGGTGTCGGACCTGGTTTTTAGGACCGCCACTGGTCAGACCGTGTCCCTCAATGATTTCAAGGGTAAAGTGGTGCTGTTGCATTTCTGGTCTATTACATGTCCCGCATGCAAGATTGAAGAACCTCAATTGGACAATCTGAAAAGAGCTTACAATGGATCCGGTCTGGAAATATTGGGCATAAATCTGGTTGACCCGCCTGCGGCGATTCAGAAATACGCAGCGACCACTCGAGCGCCATTTTCTATTGTTTATGATGGAGGGAGAGGCTTCAACCTTCGTGTGGTTGAGATGGCGGGCAAGAGAACCTCATTTCTCGTAAATCCTAAGCAGGAAGCAATACTGGAGGTCCCAGGTTTTCCGACAACCTACATTGTTGATTGCAGGGGTTCCGCTGTAGGTTACAGTGTCGGACCGGCTAAATGGGACGACGCTTCTGCGCAGGCGATGCTTCAGAAATTGATAGTTGAAGGCCGCACGTGTGTTTCACAGACGAGCAAGGGAACTGAAGGCAAATATTCGATGCGATAAGACGCGTTTGTGGTCTGATGACTTTTGTCTTGACAAGCTGTGTCACGCTTGTTAATCGTTAATGTTACATCTAGGCGCGTAGCTCAGGGGGAGAGCATCACCTTGACGCGGTGAGGGTCTGGGGTTCAAATCCCCACGCGCCTACCAACAAGATTTAGCCGGAATTATAGGAGGCAAGCTCGGTAGATGTTATCAAATCCTCGGGAATGGACCATTATAGCGCTAGAGCATTCCCAAGCATGAATCCCTCCATAGAAATCCTCGTACAAGAAACTGCGAAGTCATATCCGACTGGAATCACCGCTGGTGAGATTCTAAAAGATCTTTCGTTGAAGAACACTCATGAGATTATCGCCGCGGAATTAAACCGCACGCAGATCGATCTTTATACCCCCATAACGGAATCAGGCCAGATTGATTTTGTTTCAGTAAATTCTCCGAAGGGTCTTGAAATCCTGAGGCACTCCACCGCGCATATAATGGCGCAGGCTGTCAAGGAGTTGTTCCCGGACGTTAAGGTGACCATTGGGCCTGCTATCGAAGATGGTTTCTATTACGACTTCGATTCCCCTCGTCCTTTTACTCCTGAAGATTTGGAAAAGATAGAAATCAGGATGAAGGAAATTATCAAGAGCAGGCTTCCATTTAAGCGTGTCGTCCTTCCCAGGGAAGAAGCGATCCAGTATTTCCGGGAACTTGGCGAGACCTACAAAGTTGAAATCATAAACTCGATAGACGCTGAAGATGTCAGCCTTTATTCTCAGGGGAACTTTACCGATCTATGCAGAGGTCCCCATATTCCTAGTTCAGGCGCCGTAAAGGCCTTCAAGCTTACCAAAGTCGCCGGCGCTTATTGGAGAGGGGATGAACGGAACCCTATGCTCCAGCGAATATATGGCGCCTCATTTCCTTCGAAGGATGAACTGAAAAGGTACTTGCAACTTATTGAGGAAGCGAAACGCAGGGACCACAGGAAACTCGGTAAAGAGCTGGACCTGTTTTCCATATCTGAAGAAGCGGGACCAGGTATGATTATCTGGCATCCCAAGGGCGCGATGTTGAGATATCTGATTGAGGACTTTGAACGAAAAGAGCATCTCAAGCGTGGCTACCAAATGGTCGTAGGACCACAGATCCTTAAAAGAGAGTTGTGGGAGAAGTCAGGGCATTTCGACCATTATCGTGAAAACATGTATTTTACGACAGTTGATGATGTCGACTACGGCATCAAACCGATGAACTGTCTTGCTCATATGATCATTTACAAATCCAGGATCAGGTCATATCGGGACCTTCCCATTCGATATTTCGAGTTAGGAACTGTTCATCGCCACGAAAAGAGCGGTGTCCTGCATGGTTTGCTCAGAGTCAGGCAGTTCACGCAAGATGACGCCCATATACTATGCGCTCCCGACCAGCTAAATGATGAGATTCTAGGGATCATCAACTTTGTTAAAGATGTGATGAGCATATTCGGTTTCGAATACACAATGGAATTGAGCACACGTCCCGAAAAATCCATTGGTTCCGATGAAGACTGGGAACGCGCCACAAACGCATTGGAAAAGGCCCTGCAGACTTTGGATCTCCCCTACGAAGTCAATGAAGGAGATGGCGCCTTCTATGGCCCAAAGATCGATATCAAGCTGAGGGACGCTTTGTCCAGATCCTGGCAGTGCGCCACCATTCAATGCGATTTTACTTTGCCCGAAAGATTTGGGCTCACTTATGTGGATTCAGACGGGTCACGCAAGAGACCGGTAATGATACATAGGGTGGTGCTCGGAGCCATTGAGCGCTTTCTGGGTGTATTAATAGAACATTATTCCGGAGCTTTTCCCCTCTGGTTGGCTCCAGTACAAGTCATCATATTGACCATAACGGATCGGACAGACGGTTATGCTCAAGAGGTTGCCGAGAAACTTAGAGAAGAGGAAATCCGGCTGGAACTTGATCTCAGAAACGAAAAAATCGGTTTTAAAGTCAGGGAAGCCCGTAATCTGAAAATTCCTTACATGGTTATTCTTGGTGATAAGGAGTTGGAAAATCAGGTTATTTCCGTGAGAAAACGAGGACAGGATTCAACAGAATCATTAACCCTGTCAAACTTCATTGATCTCTTGAAAAATGAAATTAAATCGCGCTCTTTCTGAATCCAGAATGAGTAAGGTAATTACGTCTCTTTTAGTTGCAAGGGGGCATTGCGCATGAAAGGAAGACCAAGAGGCTCCGTCGTAGCGGAACCCAAGGTCAGGGTGAACCAAAAGATTCGCTCCGCCCAGGTGCGAGCGATATCAGCGGAAGGGGAACAACTGGGTATCCTGGATGTGGCCGAAGCGCTACGCAGGGCGGAAGAAGTAGGGCTTGACCTCGTCGAGGTCGCTCCGAATGTTGACCCCCCAGTGTGTAAGATCATGGACTATGGGAAATTTAGGTTCGAGGAGACCAAAAAAGAACACGAGCGCAAGAAGAAACAGGCGACAGTGATTCTAAAAGAGGTCAAACTACGACCTAAGACCGAGGAGCATGATCTCGATCACAAAGTCAAACAGATCAGACGGTTTATATCCGAGTCGTGTAAGGTCAAGGTGACCATAATGTTTCGCGGCAGGGAGATCACGCATCCTGAATTGGCCAACGCGCTCATGAACAAGCTCAAAGAAATGATAATTGAATATGTTGAAATTGAACAGCATCCGAAATTAGAAGGCCGCAACATGACCATGGTCCTGGCTCCCAAGTGATACCGTAAGTCATTCTCTTTATGGAATAAAAATCGTTCGCGCGCCGAAACGCTCAAGGGTGTCGTATGTCTTAGGATGTTCGCCATCCTTTTTTGAGGCGGTAGCCTTAAAGATCAGGGGTGCAATCTATCCAGAAGCCGAGGGAAGGCAATTGTCTCTCTGACATGGTGGATTCCTGATATCCATGCTAGAGCCCGCTCGATGCCCATTCCAAAGCCGGCGTGGGGTACTGACCCATATCGCCTGAGGTCCAGATACCATTCAAGTGGTTCTTTGTCCAATCCATGACGTTCAATTCGTCCCTCAAGAGCCTCAAGAGAATCTTCTCGTTGTCCTCCACCAATTATTTCTCCATAACCTTCCGGAGCCAATAGGTCAACGGCGAGGGCCAACCGTTGGTCGGCTGAATCCCTTTTCATGTAAAAAGCCTTAATGTCAGCGGGGTAATGGGTTACAAAAACCGGCTTGTCAAAAGTTTCGGACAGGACGGATTCTTCATCTCCGCCCAAGTCGGCGCCCCAGGCAATGTCCGTGCCTTTTTGTTTCAATATGTCGATGGCTTCAGAGTATGTGATTCGAGGGAACGGCGGTTTCACAAGTTCCAGCTTTGAGATGTCGCGTTCCAGTATTTTCAATTGCCCCGAACATTCTTTGAGGATATCGGACACTATTTTGCAAATCAGGCCTTCAGCGAGGTCAATCGCCTCTGGTAACTCCCAGAAAGCCATCTCCGGTTCGATCATCCAGAATTCAGTCAGATGGCGTCTCGTTTTGGACTTTTCAGCGCGAAACGTGGGCCCATATACGTAAATTTTGCCGAGCGCCATCGCCGCCGCTTCCCCATACAACTGTCCGGATTGTGTGAGGTACGCCGATCGGTCGAAGTAGGCTACTTCAAACAGAGACGTTGTCCCCTCACACGCTGTTGGGGTAAGGATAGGGGCCTCTACTGAAACAAATCCCAGTTCATCAAAGTAGGCCCGCGCTGATCGGGTCAAGACCGATCGTATCTTCATGAGAGCGGTTTGTCTGGAAGACCTTAGCCACAGATGGCGGTGATCCATCAGGAAGGCGACCCCATGATCTTTGTTCGAGATTGGGTAGGGTAATGCTTCCGAAATTACTTCGATGTTGTCGACAGCAATCTCAAAACCGATCGGCGATCTAGGGTCTTCTTGGACTTGTCCCGTTACGATCACAGAGGACTCATAAGGAATATGATCCGCCAACTCGAATACTTCTGGGCTTACCCGGTTCGCCATGACAACACACTGGATGACACCAGTCCCATCGCGTAGTTGCAGAAAACGAATTTTACCGGATGAGCGCCTGTTGGCTATCCAACCGCAAATACTTATAAAATTACTCTCGTTGGCAGCATCCTTTATGGTACGAATACGCAAGTAAAGATCGCCTTTCTATTCCAATAAGGTTACACAATTTTCAAGAGAATCTCTGGTAAGCTTCCTAACTTCCACACGATATGAATCTATGGACAGTGGCGGAAGAGCTTCTTCGGTCCAATCGGCGAGGTTAGATGATCCACCGGGTAGGCCCGTGGAAGATCTTGATGCTAGTTACAGCTGGGTTAGCCTGTAACGTAGGGAGTTCTAGTACGACGAAAAACAGTACCGACAATCAGACCATTTATTATCGTCCAATGATAAACGTCGACTTCTCCGGACGCAACTCTGGCATAAGCCGCCGATGTGCAAGTCCCACATAGGCGTGACTGAACTGTCGTAGTAAGGAGTGCCGTAAAGCTGAGCGTCATAAGGCATAATGTAAGAAACGTTGAAAGTCTTCCCTCCTTGGGTATTAGCCAAAATAACATATTGCGACAGATTGCATATCTTCCAACCGCCATCCGGAATAAAAGCAAGCCATGTTTGTCGGAGTAGAATACTGGGAATCATCCGGCATGCCTTCGCATTTTGCGTTGGCGATGACCGCACGAAGGTTTGCGCCAGTTACGCTTAGCAGGCTGAGAGGCCAATTGCCTCAAGTGTCGAGGGCTCTTAAAAATCGGCTCAGGTTTGGTGAAAGGGTTTTCGCCCTTAACTATGTTTTCAGCCTGAAATCCAATATTGACATAGGCCCCGATCTGCCCGTACTGACCCATTAGTCGATCATTACCATATTCAGCGGATACCTTGAATACTCCATCGGCTGTTGTGAGATCTACGCCGGAACGTAGGCCATAAACTTTGGAGTTGCCCATGTCGTATTTATAGCCGGCCGCTTTGACCCGGAAATCATACGCTCGATTAAACAGCGGCTGTGAAAGCCCGGCCTCGAAATCATAGTTCCCTGTTCCGCTGGCGATGGCTCCAAAAAGATTAAAAGTCGGAAAAACACTCCCACGGGAGTCGTAACCGACATAAGAATCAGAGTAATAGTTAAAATTGAGGTCAACCGCCGAATCGCCGGGCCCGTTGGCTGCGGCCTGGAATCCGACACTTCCTGCGGATCTCCACGAGCCTGTCAAACGTGTAGAATCATAAAATCCATAAGCGCCAACCAGCAAATTGTCTCCAAACAGCTTGCGATATCCGAGACCAAACGAAAGATCGATCCGGTTCTGGAGCCCGGCTGGCCCTTGCTGCCAAAAATTGTTCAGGAACGGGAAACCGCCTGTAGACGCTGAACTAGCGGAGTCAACGTGCGCTTCACCGAACACGATATCACTGCTGGTCAGAGACACTGGCAACACATAGTCTGCGGACCACCATGTCTGACTGAGATTTCTTCCGAACAGATAATTGAATCCGAACTGCAGGTTGGGAATTACAGGAAGCCAGTTCCTTAGCATTTCGCTTGAAAATGGAACAGTCTCTGATCCACCCCCATACCGTGGACCGGATGAGCCTGGTTGTAGATATGGTTTAGATGGCGCTAAATCGGCAGGGAGAGCCACAGATTGCAATCTTGGGGAGGCAGTATTAAGGTCTTGAGCAAAGACTAATCCGCAAGATAAAAAGGCCGTCAGCAAGACAAGACCATATACTAAAAGATTGCTTAATCTTTGACAAACTACCCCGTCGAATCCCAGCCTTCGAGAGTTCATTTTAACCGTACCCACTATTTTGAAAATTTTGTAAGGTTACTTTACATGATGATCAGGCAGGAAAGTCAAGCGAAAAAAAAGCAACGCAAAAGACGGCTCGGTCAACATGTCTAAACGCAGTTATATTGTCGATTCCGTATACTGCGGCCGCTGCCATGTTGAATGCGAAAATTGGTGGACCTTTTATCGCTTCTACATGAACACCCGCCTTTATGGCCGCCAGCGCCCTGACCTGGGAACCTTCCAGTCTGGTAATCAAGAAATAAACGATAAAGTTCCGGCCTTCCAGGCTACTTCAATCTTGTTGGTACTCCCCAGTCGGCACCATTCCAATAATAGGCCCACACTTCAGGAACATTTGAGTTGCTTTGAAGGGTTGGAAGCTCAGTTGTGTAAAATACCGAATTCGCCCTGGCATTATTTAGAAAAACCCTGACAGTTCCCTTTGCCATTCTTGCAGAGGCAGCGGAAGCGCAAATCCACATGGGTTCGAAATCTCTGGTGTATTCTGCGTCTGTGCTTGTTATAGAGTTTGGGAAACTATTGATGTAGCTCTCAACCCAGGCTCCCCCAGGTGTTTGAGTCTGAACTGTATATCCTCTGGCAATACACTCGGCCATGGTAGTCTTGCCGGACCAGAAGCAAGCGTGGTCCACAGGGGTTTGAAACTGCGAATCATCCGGCATGCCGTAGCATTTTGCGTTGGCAATGACCGCTGACGGCTTGTGCCAGTTACGCTTGGCGGGCTGAGAGGCCAACTGCCTCAAGTGTCGCGGGCTTTTAAAAATCGGCTCGGGTTTGGTGAAAGGGTTTTCGCCCTTAACTATATTCTCAGCCTGAAACCCGATATTGACATACGCTCCGATCTGCCCGTACTGGCCTATTAGTCGATCATTGCCATATTCTGCGGATATTTTGAATACGCCATCGGCTGTTGTGAGATCCGCGCCGGAACGTAAGCCATAAACCTTTGAGTTACCCATGTCGTATTTATAGCCGGCCACTTTGACCCGGAAATCATACGCACGATTAAACAACGGTTGTGAAACTCCGGCCTCGAAATCATAGTTGCCTGTGCCATTTGCGATGGCTCCAAAAAGGTTGAAAGTCGGAAAATCACTTCCGCGGGAGTCGTAACCGACATAAGAATCGGAGTAATAATTAAAGTTGAGATCAACCGCCGAATCGCCGGGTCCGTTAGCAGCGGCCTGGAATCCGACGCTTCCTGCGGATCTCCATGACCCTGTCAAACGTGTAGAATCATAAAATCCGTAAGCGCCAACCAGTAGATTGTCTCCGAAAAGCTTGCGGTATCCGAGACCAAACGAAAGATCGATCCGTTCTGGAGCCCGGCAGGCCCTTGCTGCCAAAAATTGTTCAAGAATGGGAAACCACCTTTAGACGCTGAACTAGCAGAGTCAACATGAGCTTCACCGAACACGATGTCATTCCTGGTCAGGATACTGGTAAAACATAGTCTGCGGACCACCATGTCTGACTCAGATTTCTTCCGAACAGGTAATTGAATCCGAACTGCAGGTTGGGGATTACAGGCAACCAATTACGGACCAATGCGCTTGAGATTGGAACCGCTTCCACCCCCCGCCAAATTGCGGTCCTGAAGTTCCTGGCAAAGAAGTTGGCCTAGAGGGGGATAAATCGACTGGAACTATTGTCCTCAATTGTTTGTAGGCAGGGTTAACATCTTGAGCCTGGCTCAGGCTTCCGATGGACACAAAAAGTAAAGTGATCAGGCACGCTAGAAAGAAGTTTTCTGGTCGTATATAAGAATGCCGCTTGGATCCTGGACGTTTGGATACCAATTCAACTCCGCCTGACTGTTCATGTATTTTTGAAAACATGACTATACATGATGCCCAGATATAAAGGCTAAGGAAAACATCAAAAAAAAGCAGGGGCATGAGTCTCCTCTAACGCCGATGAATTATGCTAGGTGATCTGGTTTCCTGCATAGGTTTACCGGAAAAGGGGGGCCTCAAATCAATGGCTAAATGTCCAGGCTATCGTCCTCTCGTTTGGCCGCTACTGAAGGTATGGCTGGGTCCACAGGTAAACAGGACTCCCAGAGCATCGTCTTCGTAGTCTTGTCCATGGACGCGTGTAGCCATTTGTCGCCTCTGAACCTTGCGATGAGCATACCGCACATGATGACGACAGATAGCGCCATGCAGCACCATATCCCGGTTGGACCGGTCTTGATGATGTAAATCGCCACCAGGATGAATGGTATCCTTAACAACCACATGCCGGTGAAAATAATGCGCATGGTGCCGAATGTGTCTCCCGCTCCCTGCAAAGCGCCGGCAAGAGATATCCCAACTGCGAAAAAAGGTTCAGCCAGCATATTAATACGCAGGTAACGCGTCATTTCTTCGAGCACGGCCGGGTCTGTGGTTAGATAACTGGAAAGCTCAGGAGCGAATACAAACAAGGCTGCGCATGGGAGGGAGACTATGGCAAGGCATAACCCTGCTGTAGCCTTTGCGCCTTGTCTTGCCGCCTCAATGTTTTTTCCTCCGAGTCTATTACCTGTCACAACAGCAGCGGCCATATTTAACGCAAAAATAGGCAGAAAAATTATCGCTTCGATTCTAACTCCAGCAGTCATTGCGGCTAAAGCTGTTATTTGTGAGCCATGCAATCGGGTGATCAAGAAATAAACTACCAGGGTCCCGGCGTTCCAGGCTGTTTGCTGCAGAGCGGTTGGCACTCCCAGTTTTATCAGGTTACGAATGCACCTACCGAGGGGCCTTCGCACTGAGTCTAAGGTAATTCTATATGGACCTGTAAATATTCTAAAAAGGTTGAGAGTCATACCGACAGTTGTTGCGAAAGCTGTTGACCACGCGATACCCTCGTATCCCAGTGGAGGGATAGGACCGAGACCAAAAACCAGGACAAAGTCACCGATCACGTTCAGGAGAGAGGCGGAACAGCTATTAACCATGGCTGTTTTTACTCTTCCTGAAGCCCTTAGTATTCCGGCTGTTATTATCATGAGATACGTTGGGGTCAGAACGAGTGAAAAAATCTTGAGAAAGGTTTCAGCAATACCTCTGATCTCTTCTGGCATTCCTGATATTTTGACAAGTTCGTATGCGAATATCCTCGACAGCAGCGCTATTACTCCTGATACAAGCAATCCCATCATCAGGGAATTGGAGGAAATCTGACCGACTCCCAGTCTGGATTTGGCTCCATAAGCCTGCGATATCATGGAAACTGTTCCGACTGAAATTGCATTCGCAAGTATCATCAGAGTCCAATATAGCTGTCCAACATACCCTACAGCGGCCAGAATCTGGGATCCCAGCAACCCAGCTACATAAACGTCCGCGATCCCTATAGAAAACTGAAAGAACATCACAAGGATCATGGGCCATGCTACAGCCCATGATTCTCTGATGTAGGGGAAAATTGCGCGTAAGTTTAAAATGAGCATCTACTGTCTTGAAAATTTGTGTTAATTGGGGCAGCCCATATTTAGAGCAACTGAAAGAAAAGTATTCTAACAATAATAAAACCTAGCATAATCTAGAAAGTCTGTTGCATTCAAGCAGATGTCAAGAATTCCGACTTCGAGGGCGCTTGGACGGTCTTGAATTTTTAGGCCAACAGCCATATAGTCTGAAAGATTTGCATGGCGCCCTCAGGATTCTTGATTAACATTTCAAAAGGTAGCGGAAGAGAACACTTTTATGCCCAAGAGAAAAGACATCAAATCGATAATGCTCATAGGTTCCGGGCCTATAATCATAGGTCAGGCGTGTGAGTTCGACTACTCGGGTACTCAAGCTCTGAAAGCTCTTAAAGAAGAGGGCTTCCGTGTAGTTCTGGTAAACTCGAATCCGGCTACCATCATGACTGACCCGGAATTTTCGGACGCTACTTATATAGAACCCCTTAAGCTAGATGTGCTTGCAAATATTATAGCCAAGGAGCGTCCTGACGCTCTATTGCCTACCCTGGGAGGACAGACCGCGCTGAATAAGGCGGTGGAACTGCACAATGCCGGTGTTCTCGAACGATACGGAGTCGAGTTAATAGGGGCAGGAATCGAGGCTATTAACAAGGCGGAAGACAGAGACCAGTTCAAGGTCGCCATGAAGAACATTGGGCTGGATTTGCCCAAAAGTGGATATGCGGAGTCTTTGAGCCACGCGTGGAAAATTGCGCGGGAAATCGGATTTCCAAATGTTATTCGTCCTTCCTTTACCCTTGGGGGGACAGGAGGAAGCATAGCTTTTACCGAAGAAAGTTTCGAGAAGCTCGCTTTATGGGGCCTTGAAGCCTCGCCTGTGGGACGAATCCTTATAGAAGAATCAGTCCTTGGATGGAAAGAATTTGAGCTGGAAGTGATGCGGGACGTGGGTGACAATGTTGTCATCATCTGTTCTATTGAAAACTTTGACGCCATGGGAGTTCACACCGGGGATTCAATTACGGTCGCGCCGGCTCAGACCTTAACAGACAAGGAATATCAAATACTGAGAGACCAGAGCGTCGCGATTATACGGGAAATAGGGGTGGACACGGGTGGTTCCAACATCCAGTTTGCCGTTCATCCTGAAAACGGCCGGGTCGTAGTGATCGAGATGAACCCCCGAGTCAGCAGGTCAAGCGCTCTCGCTTCAAAGGCCACTGGTTTCCCGATCGCAAAGATCGCGGCGAAACTTGCGGTTGGCTATACACTCGATGAAATAGCTAACGACATAACCTTGAAGACCCCAGCTTCTTTCGAGCCAACTATAGATTATGTAGTTACCAAGATACCCCGCTTCACATTTGAGAAATTCCCCGGGGCCGATGACACTTTGGGCACGCAGATGAAGTCTGTCGGCGAAGTCATGGCCATTGGCCGAACATTCAAGGAATCACTTCAAAAAGCTATTCGTTCTTTGGAGATAGATGTTCATGGTTTTGAGCCCAGGCTTCCGGCAGGACTGAAAAAAGACGAGATTCTCGGCCACTTGAGACGACCGACCCCAGATCGACTATGGCAAATTGGAGACGCAATTCGCGCAGGCGTTGGCATCCCTGAAATATATGAGGCGAGCAAAATTGATCCGTGGTTCCTGGATCAAATCAGACAGATTATTGATATGGAATCCGAAATCGGCAAACCCGGTTGGCTTGAGGGGCCGTCATGTGAGGACAATCTACGCAAGGCAAAATCCATGGGATTTTCCGATATACGGATTTCCGAACTCGTCAAGTGCGAGGAAGATAATATTCGTTCCCTCAGGATAAAGTCGAATGTGCGGCCTGTTTTCAAGAGAGTAGACACCTGCGCCGCGGAGTTCGAAGCCCATACGCCCTATCTTTATTCGACATACGAGGATGAAGATGAGTCCGGTGTTACGGACAGAAAAAAAATAATGATTCTGGGTGGTGGCCCAAACAGGATAGGCCAGGGAATCGAATTTGATTACTGCTGTGTTCACGGTGTGTTCGCCCTTGAAGAAGACGGATTTGAAACCATTATGGTGAACTGCAATCCGGAAACGGTGAGCACTGACTATGACACTTCCGATCGACTGTATTTTGAGCCGTTGACGCTTGAGGACGTCCTCGAAATTGTTGACCGGGAAAAACCTGATGGCGTGATTGTACAATTTGGCGGTCAGACGCCTCTAAAGCTGGCTATTCCTCTCTGGGAGGCTGGCGTTCCCATAATCGGAACTTCTCCTGACGCTATAGACAGGGCTGAAGACAGAAAACGATTTAAGGAAATGCTTCTCAAACTTGACTTGAACCAACCTCCTAATGATATAGCCCACTCATACGACGAGGTCATGGAAGTCGCCAAGAGAATAGGATACCCCTTGGTAGTACGGCCTTCGTATGTGCTAGGTGGCCGTGCGATGGAGATAGTTCACAATCAGGAGGATCTCCAGGGCTATCTGACGGCAGTTGTTAAAGCGTCCCCTGATCATCCGATCCTTGTGGACGGGTATCTGACAGGGGCCGTTGAAATAGATGTTGACGCCGTTTCCGACGGTAAAACAGTAGTTATAGGCGGAATCATGGAGCACATCGAAGAGGCCGGTATACATTCCGGAGATTCTTCATGCTCGCTGCCACCATACAGTCTTGGGAGATACCACCTTGATGAGATCCGCAGGATAACACGGATGCTGGCCCTGGAGCTTAAAGTCCGGGGATTGATGAATCTTCAACTTGCTCTCAAAGATGGGGAAATATATGTTCTGGAGGTAAATCCTCGAGCATCCAGAACTATTCCATTTGTTTCGAAAGCTATTGGAGTTCCTCTCGCCAAGATTGGGGCCCGAGTAATGGCGGGTAAGAGTCTTGAGGAACTCGGCTTCACAAACGAGATCATTCCTGACCATGTTAGCGTTAAGGAAGCTGTCTTTCCGTTCATAAAGTTTTCTGGCGTTGATGTGGTGCTTGGCCCTGAGATGAAGTCAACCGGCGAAGTCATGGGCATTGACATGGAGTTTGGTCAGGCGTTCCTTAAAGCTCAATACAGCACGGATTTCCCTGTTCCCACTGGCGGGAGGGTCTTTTTGAGCGTCGCCGGCCGGGACAAGGCCACTGCCGTGATAGTGGCCCGCAGGATGAGCCAGTGCGGATTCACTTTTGTGTGCACAGAAGGCACGGCCGCAGCGTTGGAGGCAGCGGGCATCCCCAGTTTGGTGGTGGCGAAGGTCCACGAGGAAGGCCAACTGGACGTGATTGACTTGATTAAGAAGAATGAAATCGTTCTGGTGATCAACACAGCGGCAGACAAGAAATCATTTAAAGACTCTTTGGACATTCGACTGGAAGCTTTGAATCGCAATGTCCCATACTTCACCACTCTGGCAGGGGCAAACGCGTTGTCACTCGGCCTCAAAAGCGTTTGCAGGGGTGATGAATTCAGAGTTATGTCCCTCCAGGAGTATCATCGACTTTCATTGGCAGGCAGGTTGGTAAACTGCTATTCAAACAATTTCTGACATGTTGTCGTCCCTGATTTGTGAATAAGGCGAATACTTGGCGCCGATGGTTGATCCGTAACAATCTGAAAAGGGGGTGTAATTATGAGTTTCAGATCTCGCATGTTACCGGTAGGCTGGTATCCTGGTTCGGCTAAAGAATGCGAACGGGAAATAACCTCCTTTCTGCAAGGATTCAATCCTCCGGAAGGAAAGTGGACAGCCGGAGTGGCTCCGCACGCCGGTTGGGGGTTTTCGGGAAGGGCTGCGGCCCGTGTCGTCAAGACCTTATCTTCCAGGGGGGCAATCGACCGTGTGGTTATTTTTGGGGGACATCTCCCCGGCGGCAATGCCCCAATCGCCTACATGGAGGAATCATGGGAGACCCCTTTGGGGCCGCAGGATTTGGACGCCGACTTCTTGTACGAATTTGTCGCTAATGGGCATGCTCGTCCTGCTCCCAGGGGATTCTCGGACAATACTATTGAGATCCAGGCGCCTCTCGTTCGATATTTTTTCCCCGCTGCAAAGATAATCGCCGTTCATTCCCCATCTTCCGAAGAATCAATTACTCTCGCAAGGGTCATCAAGAAATTGCTTGATGAGAAAGCCCTTAAAGCAGTGTTTCTAGGCTCAGCCGACCTTACGCATTATGGTCCAAACTATGGCTTTACCCCAAAAGGAACAGGGGCTGCGGCCATAAAATGGGTGAAAGACGAGAATGATAAGGTGCTGATTGAAAGGGCGCTTGATATGAAAGCGTCGGAAATCTTGAGGGAGGCTCCAGTTAGGCAGAACACGTGCTCAGCCGGTCCCATCGCCTCGATAATCGAAATCGCCAGGTTGTGCGGCATAACCAAGGGAACCTTAATTGATTACTACACGAGTTATGACGTAATGCCGGGCTCAAGCTTTGTAGGGTACGCCTCAATCGTCTATTGATTCTGGGTATCAGAACAACCAAACACGGAAACGACGTTTGTTGAGTCTCCGGACACCTCGAGCCGTTTTTATGATTAGGGCGTAATCTATTCCAAGAAGATATGTTATAGGAACAGACAAGAACGGAAATCTGTTTAGGAGGGCTAACATGAAATGGTTCGAGCAGGTAAAGGAGCTTTCCCGAAAGCCCTGGATAGCTGTAGTAATTGTGACCTTGCTTGTCGTCACAACGCCTTTACGGACGCAGGCTTCCGATCATGTAGACCTGCCTGACGGACTGACGCTCAAGTTAGGCACTTTGTGTCCTGTTTGTGGCATGAAAGTTGGTGGAGAGCTTGGAGCGGAAGCCATTTACGCTTATAGTGAAGCAAAACTTGTAGGTTTTGCCGGAGCGAGCGCATCCGTTTTCGAGAACGGGTCGGTTGTAGGGTTCGATGGGGCGAGGTGTCTGTTTGTTTACAATACAATCCCGAAGAGATTTGGTATCGACGTGACTAAGATTAGACGTTCTTACGTTACAGATTTTACAACCAGGAAATTTATTGACGTCAACGACGCCTTTTTCGTTATGGGTACCAAAGTACTAGGGTTCATGGGCTATGATCTGATCCCTTTCTCCACAAAAGCGCACGCAGAGCAATTCATGACTGAGTATGGGGGTAAACGTATTATTCAACGTTCCTCGGCCCGCCCCGAGGATGTGGACAGACCCAAAAAAGAATAGAGATCATGAGTCCTGGCGGATTTGAAAGGTTTTAATATCTTTGGAGGGCGCCTAGGCGCATGAGTCCTTAATGCAGGTCGAGTCAATCTCAAAAAGGCTCTTTTGGTCTTCCACGCCTTTCAAGCAGACCTCGAATTCTCTTATAACCGTGAACCTGTCCCGGACGAGTTCGTAAGTTACTTCAGAAACTACTACCTTTCCCGGGCTCGCAGTCGCCTGAATTCGGTCCGTAAGATTCACATCCGCCCCTACAATGCCGTATTTAGCTCTCGTCTTTGCGCCGATGTTGCCTATTACTACTTCACCGGTATTGATCCCGATACCCATAGACAAAGCGGGAAAGCCGTTAGAGACGCTTTCTTTGACGAAACCGTCCATCTCTCTTTGCATCTCTAGAGCGCAATATACAGCGTCGTAGGCTCGTTTTTTGATGTCCGAGTCTACTCCGTTGAAAAAAACCATTATTGAATCACCGTAAAAATCAACGATGATTCCCCGATGTTTCTCTATTACTGATATCATCCGGGAAAAATAATTGTTCAGGATTGTAATGACAGTTTCAGGATTCAACTTTTCGGAAATAACGGTGAAGTCCCTTAAGTCGGACATCATTATTGAAACAACACCTTTTTCGCCTCCCAATCGTAGCGCTTCAGGTCTGTTCATGAGATCCTGAGCCACTTTCTTGTCAACATATCGTCCGAAAGTCTGTTCTATGAGGTCTCGCTGTTTTAGCCCCTCTACCATTTGATTAAAACTTCTATAGAGTTGTCCTATTTCATCAGACCGTGTATCGGACAATTTGAGGGAATAGTCTCCTTCCTGAACTTTCGCCGCAGCCTCTGAGATATCTGATATCGAACGAACCACGGGTCTGGTGACAATCCGAATCAATGAAAGGATGACGGTTAAGGCCAGGAGACCGGCCAGGGCGTAATAAAACCGGAATTGAATTATCGGCTCTAGCATAATCCGACCTTGCGAAATCAAGACAATGTACCAATTTACCGACGGGATTTTGTAGAACCCTGCCACGACATCGGGAGGATGGCCCGGTCCAAAAACGTTCCCAAAAGGTTTGTTCCTGATGTCCTGAAGAATTGTCAGCTCTAATTGGTCACCGTTGTCCCCGACTTTTTTCCTGTCCGCATAGCTCTTGTCCGTAACGGCGAGGAACTGCCCAGTGCTTGTTACCAGCCACGCCGAGCCACCTTCCATTAGTGTCATCTTCTTAATAGGATCGAGAAAGGAATCGAAGCTAATCCGTACAAGTAGTTTTCTTCCAGATTCAGGATTATCGGTATCGAGGTTCCTTATGATTCTCAGGCTCTTATCAGGTGAGTTCGGGTCCATTACCGGCGCGCAAAACCCAAAGTCCCCGCACAGCTCCATGGTATAGCTGCCACTCAACGTTCCCCGGTCCAATTCGTCGAGTTCATTCCCTGCAGCCGTTTTGCCGTGTTGGGCATTGGCTTCTTTGACCACGTCAACGAATCGAACCCCCGGCTTTTGCAGTAACTCTTGAATCAGGAATGCCTGGGTAATGTTCCTATCTGGCGCATCTTCAGCCTTTGCAATCAAATTAATCAGCTCAAGCTTTTCATTTAACGACATGCTGATTTCATGAGCGGCCTTTTCCAGTTGAAGATGGATTGATACCAGCCACTGGTCGAGAAGATAGGCTCTTGCGAAAAAGAACCCCCAAAAACCGAAAGCAGCTACTATTACTGCTACCGGAACAAGCAAGAAAAGAAAAAAACGTCGTTCCAAAGACATAAGTTATACCAGGGGAAAATGGTTACAGCGCCTGGAACATTTCCTGCAGATCGTCTAGTCCAATGGGGGACAAGTTCCGATCGTTTTCTTCCGTGTTTCCAGGCGCTTTTGATTCCTAGTGCTTCATTTTCATCATCTTTTTTTTCGGACCAACATCTTGGAGTGAGACTTGAGAAAATGCAAGGATCTTTTTGTCTTTGGCTCCTGAGGCGAATTTTTCAGCGTCGGCCTTGTTTGAAAAAGCCTCCATTTCTGGTCCCATCATGGGAACAGTCTCCGGCCCCAATACAAATACGGCGGCTTTAGGTTCGATAAATTTCTTGGAATCATGCTCTAGCACGAAGGTCTTTTTAACGTTTTTCGGATCAAAGCCGAATGTGTCCGGAGCGAGCAGGTAGCGAAAGAAATCCGAAATCTTGTCGAATGGAACTACTTTTCCGTCGGCAAAAACGATTACCGCATTCACATCGGCATCCGACGCAATTTTCATCTCACAAACCGGACATGTCGCAGGGAGTTCGATCTTCGAACCATCCGGTGTCTCTAAACTTTGGGCAGCGTATGCATAAGACGCTGCGCCGACAATCAGAAACAGAAACCCGATCATTGAGACTGATCGTAATGCGTTATTTTTCATGACGAATCCTCCTGTGTTTTTTTCATGATTGAGTCAGCCTGGTGAACTGAATTTCCTTCACAAGACAATAGATGTTTGGGACAACAAATATGGTAATTATATCAATACACATCCCACCAAAACTAGGCAGAGCCATGGGAACCATGACGTCCGCCCCTTTCCCCTGAGATGTGAGAACCGGTATCAAAGCAAGAATCGTGGTAGCCGTTGTCATAAGAGCCGGCCTCACTCTTCTTAATCCAGCCTCAACTGTCGCTTCCCTGATTTCCTGGACAGAACTAAAAGAATGTCTCGCAAACACCTGGTCCAGGTACGTGGAATATATGACCCCATCATTGGTGGCTATACCAAAAAGGGCCAGGAATCCTACCCATACGGCCACACTCAAGTTGTAGGGATGCACCTGAAACAGTTCCCTCATGTTGACCCCGAACACACTGAAATCGAGGAACCATGGCTGAGAGTATAGCCACAGCATCATGAAGCCACCGGACCACGCGACGAAGATCCCGGAAAAAACATTTAACGAGGTTGGTATGGAGTGGAACTGCAAATAAAGGACTGTGAAGATGAGACACAGCGCTATGGGTATTACGATTCTGAGCGTTTGTTCGGAACGAACCTGATTTTCATAAGACCCTGCGAAGGTTATTGATGAACCGGCTGGAAGCTTCAACTCGCCGGTCTCTATTTTATGTTTGAGAAAATTGTCAGCGGCTTCAACAACGTTTACTTCCGCAAATCCGGGTTTCTTGTCAAAAAGGACATAACTGGTGAGAAATGTGTCTTCTGATTTTATGGTCATCGGTCCAGGAGTGTATTTTATCGTGGCAACCTCGGACAGGGGGACTTGAACTCCCTCTTTGTTGGTCACAAGGATTTTTTCCAGCGACTCCAGAGAATCCCGAAGTTCTCTTTGATATCTTACACGCACGGGATACCGCTCCCGACCTTCAACCGTTGTGGTAATCTTTTTACCCCCGATGGCGATTTCCAGAATGTCCTGAACATCCTTTATCGACAAACCGTATCTGGCGATGGCCTTTCGGTCGATGTTAATTTCAAGATAAGGGTTTCCGACGACTCGATCAGCGACAACGGTAGTAGGATCTATGGATGGGACTTCTTTCAGATATTTTTCAATCTCAAACCCCAATTTTTCAATCTCATTTATATTTTTGCCTTTTATCTTAACGCCCATGGCGGCCCTCATACCACTTTGAAGCATAACTATGCGGGCCGCTATCGGTTGAAGTTTGGGAGCGGATGTCACACCCGGAAGTTTCGACACTTCGATAATCTCTTTCCAGATATCGTTAGCCGTTTTGATTTGAGGCCGCCAGTTTCGGATCGGTTTGCCTGTTTTTGGGTCAATTTCGTGTTGCCCTGTTACCGGGTCGATTTTGTATTCAGGCAAATAGGTGATGACGGTTTCAATCATGGAGATCGGCGCTGGGTCTAATGCGCTCTCTACTCTGCCTATTTTGCCGACAACCGACTCCACTTCAGGGATGGACCGGATTGCAATATCCTGTTTCTTAATGATATCCAGCGCTTCACCAATCGACGCGTGCGGCATAGTCGTAGGCATATACAGGAAAGGAACCTTCATCAAGTTCCGGCATGAACTCCTTTCCCAGACCGGGAAACGCACGAGCCAGCCTCGACCACAGCCGGTTGGTCCTGATAAGACTTTCCCAAGTTTTGGTCAAGGTTTGCCTTATCGACTGAGTTGATCGAAAAAGTGGAAACAGTCTTACCCACGTCCATGGAATAACTCCGAATACTCGATCGAACCCAAGCCAAATGACACATCCAAATATTACAAGCGATACGGGGAGGGCTAGGAAAATAGGTTTGTGGTTGAGACTCCAGGAGAGAATTACCCTGTAATTTGCTGTGAAAATTTTTCGGACCGCTAGCAGCCCAAAGATTATCCCTGAGGCGAAGATGAAATTTCTAACAAGCCCTTTCTCCGGCCCTAAAGGTAGCCAATGTGCTGTTAACAAGTATGTTACAAAAATCAGGGCGACGATATTAAAGAAGATCGGGATCTTGTCCTGAATGTTTTTGGGTAAAGCCTGGGAAATAATTTTCACGATGGAGACGAAAATAAGAGGAGCGCCTATCAGCCATGAAGTTGATAGCCCAATCAATGCCCCCACTGCGCCCACAATCAGATAAATTACAAAACGAGCTTGTTTACTGATATTTCGCTTTCTAAATACGATATGAGCGAGAGGAGGAACCAGAGCCAGGGCCAAAACCAATGAGGCGGCCACAGCAAAAGTCTTGGTGTAGGCCACAGGTCCGAATAGTTTACCCTCGGGACCAGTCAATGTGAAGACGGGCAAGAATGAGATGATCGTCGTCAGAGACGATGTTACGACTGCGCCGCCGACTTCTACCGCAGAGGCGTGAACGATATCAAACATACTTGCGTCGGTTGGGGCTTCTTCTATGCGCTTAAGTATATTTTCGCAAAGGATGATACCCATATCGACCATTACCCCGATTGCGATAGCGATGCCAGAAAGCGCCATGATATTGGCGTCTACCCCTACAAATTTCATAATCACGAATGTCAGGAGAACCGCCAGGGGCAAAACTGATGATATGAGCAATGAACCGACAATATTGTTCATCATCACGACGACAACAATTATCGATACCAGAATCTCCTCGTGAAGGGCGCGATTCAGTGTATCCAGAGTTTCGTAGATGAGACTTGGTTCGATCATAGAATGGAACAATCTTGACCTGGGACACTCTGCCGTCCTCAAGCTTTTTTGTGGGAAGGCCCGGGCTAATTTCCGCTATCTTTTTCTTGACGTTTTTGATTACCTGGAGAGGATTTTCGCCAAATCTTACGACAACAACTCCACCTACAGCCTCGGCGCCCTCTTTGTCCAAAGCCCCTCGTCTCATTGCAGGCCCCAGAGAAACCGTCGCCACGTCCTTTATGAACAGAGGAACGTTGTCATTTACCTTGACCACGCTGTTCTCAAGATCTTGAACCGATCTTATGAATCCCAGCCCACGTATGCTGTACTCTGTCCGGTTTACCTCAATAACGCCTGCTCCGACGTCAATATTCGAATTTTGCACTGCGGAGAAAACTTCCGGCAATGTCACATTGTGAGCCCGCATTGCGTCCGGATTGACATCGACCTGGTACTCTTTGACGTATCCACCGATTGAAGCGACTTCGCTTACCCCACCTGCGGACTGCAAATAATATTTTACGTAGTAATCCTGGATGGTCCGCAATTCGTCGAGCCCGAAACCTTCACCTTCAACCGTGTACCAAAAGACCTGCCCAAGAGCTGTCGCGTCGGGTCCCAAAGTGGGTTGAACCCCCTCAGGCAGCGTGCCCGGTTGAAGTGAGTTTAATTTTTCTAGAATCCGGGACCTTGACCAATAGAAGTCTATATTTTCCTTAAAGATTATATAAATTGTGGAAAAACCGAAGAATGAATTGCTCCTGATTACCTTGACTCCAGGGACGCCAAGTAGGGCGACTGTCAACGGATATGTTATCTGGTCCTCTATGTCCTTGGGGGACCGCCCCTCCCAGGTGGTAAATACGATCTGCTGGTTTTCCCCAATGTCCGGAATGGCGTCAACCGGGACAGGCGCTCTTGGTAGCCATGAAATGTTCCAATCAAACGGCGCGACGGAGATCCCACCGAGAAGGGTGAAACCCAAAACCAAAGCCATGAAAAGTTTCCGTTCGATCCAGAAACGCATGAACCTTGAAAACAAGCCGTCGTTCTGCCCGGGCAGGTTCTCAAGTTTTGATTTAACCGAATCCATGTTTCACCACCAAACCAGTTAAGGTTTCTCGGGAGAAATCTTTTCGACCAATTCGGCGCATTCATCCGATTTTCCGTTGGTCTCAGATTTTGTTTGATAAAACGGATTTTTGTTGTCCTCCGCTTTGCCGATCCAGTATGCGCCTTCGCCGTCAAATGCCTTCGAACAGTAGAAGACGGTCAAATCGGAGTCGGTCATTTGACCGAATGTCATAAGGGTCTTAACCATTGTTTCAGAGAGAGTATTAAAAAAGCGGCGTTGATCAACCGGGTTCCGGGTACTTACGACTTTGGCGCTCGCAGCAAGAACACCGTTTGAGAGTTGATTCCACGTCCTCTTTTGTTTCGGGTCAAGCGCAGAGCTATCAATGTTCTTGACGTGTTTTGTCAACTCCGTCCCGGATGATATGGCCACGTCCGGGTCTTTCTCCCTTATGGCGTCCTTTATCTTTGAGGTAATCGGTATAAACCGGGGTTAATCCGGCGATAAAACCCTTGGGAGCGATCAGTTTTTCTACAGTCTCTTCATCGGATTTTTCTTCAGGCTTCTTGTCAGACGGCGGTTCGTTTCCCATAGAAGCCATCTTTTCCGTCGGGGGCCATCATGCTTGTTTTCCCGAGGATCTGCATGGTGCTGTCGATCTTGAAAGCTCCTTTGGTTACAACCCGCTCACCTTCCTTAAGGCCTTTGTCCACTATGTATTGGTCTCCGACGCGGGGTCCGAGTGTCACTTCACGCAACTCATATGTAGGCTTCGAAGCGCCTGGGACCTCCACATACACGATCGAGCGTTTGCCCGTAATAAGAGGCGCAGTATTAGGGATAAGCAACGGTGGTTTGGAATCGTTATCATCGGCGTAACCATAAGACGAGGCAGGTCTCAACTGCATCTTGCTATCCGGGCATACGCCGGGGGTGGAACTCGCATCGTCCCTAGGGTGAACCGGGCAGATGTATTTTCCTACCCACTCTGGTTTTACGATCCTGCCCTGATCGTCCAACTCAGCTTCCAGTTCCGCGCTGACAAACATCCCCGGTTTTAAGAGATAATCCGGGTTTGGCGTTTCAACTCTAATCTTGACCGATCGGGTTTTTGTGTCGAGAGTCGGGTCTATGAACAGGACTTTACCCTTAAATGTCCGTCCAGGAACCGCCGGTGTGGTAAATGTGATGTCCTGCCCGTACCTGATCCACGGCAAATCGGTTTCATAGGCGTCCATTTTGACCCACACGTCAGAGAGATCGTTAATGACGAACATCTCGGTCCCTTCCTTCACAAATTGTCCCAACAGAGCGTTTTTCTTTGTCACTATCCCACTGATCGGCGCTTTGAGGGTGACGTAAAGCGTAGGGCGCTTTTGAGCCTCGATTTTGTCTATTTGTTCACGATCCAACCCATACTGTACCAGTTTTTCTTCCGCCCCTTTAATGAGTTCCTTGTCGTTTGGGTCACTCCTGATGGTTTCAAACAGTTCGACCTGACTCTTGATCAGGGTCGGGCTCCATATTTTGACCAGAGGATCGCCTTTGTTAACCTTTTCACCGGTGAAGGTTATATAGATTTCATCGAGCCTGCCGTCGACACGGGAAGTTATGACCGCGACACGGGTTTCATCCTCGAAAACCATCCCAACCATGGGGATCAGCCTTTTCGCCCTGTCCCTTTTCACTTCGGTGGTTTGAATTTCTGCGAGTTTTTTCGCGTAATCCGACAATGTCACCTTAGACATGTCACGACTAACCGAAGTGTCAGTTCCACTATCTTCGACAGGTATCAGATCCATGTAGCAGATTGGACATTTTCCCGGACCGGACATTCTGATCTGTGGATGCATCGCGCACGTCCATGTTGTGGCATCATGGTCATGGCCGGATATCTTTTCGTTTGAGTGACCCTGATCAGTGTCAGTTGAGCTGGCTTTGGCCGAGGGTTCAGCGCCAGGCGGCGGAGGGGTCGGCCCCTTTGAGATATAGTATCCGGCAAGGAAGGCCACCAATATCAGTCCTACCCACAATGCGACTCTTGTCTTTGGATGCCCGGGTTTTGAATTTAACGTGTTCATTGGCGGCCTCCATGGGCTAAGCAAGTCTCGGCGTACAGTAGCGTCGGGAGAAAAACATTGAAAATCCTATATTGCCAATCTGATGGGCGCTTCCGTATGTTTCAGACGCCCGTCAGCGACTTCTATTATTCTATGGGCATATTCTGCATTGCCCCTGCTGTGGGTAACCATCACGATGGTCTGGCCTTCGGAATTCAGCTTGATCAGGAGCTTCATGACTTCTTCAGAATTTCTGGAATCAAGGTTTCCGGTTGGTTCATCGGCAAAGAGTATTGGCGGCTCGTTAACCACTGCCCGAGCTATGGCGACCCTTTCCTGTTCACCACCGGAAATCTGGTTTGGAAGCCTGAAAGCTTTATCTTTCAAGCCAACCCGTTCCAGAGCCGACAGCGCAAGACGTTTCTTTTCCTTTTCTGAATGATGGGTGACAGCCAGAGGTAGCTGAACGTTTTCAATTACATTCAGATATGGCACAAGCTGAAAAGATTGAAAGATGAAACCCATGAACTCACGCCTAAAATCGGCCAGTTTGTTTCGTTTCAAAGAATAGAGATCGATTTCTTCAATTGTTATGGAGCCGGTTGTGGGGCTTAATAAACCGCCTAACATTGACAATAATGTGCTTTTCCCGGATCCCGACTCTCCCATTATCGAAATAAATTCGCCTTGTCCTATTGAAAGGTCAATGGAGCTTACAGCCGCTACCTTGGCGTCGCCGACTCCAAACTCTTTTCTGACTTGGTTCGCTTCTATATAACTCATTTCCATCTCCTATAAAGTGCGTAACGCTTCACTCGGATCCATGGCCGAAGCCGATCGGGCCGGGTAAAAAGACGCCAGCAGACCGACGACAATCGCCAGAAAAACCGAACCTACAGCCATCGTGTAATCAAACGCCATATGCGGAGCGTGTTCCAGAATTACTGCCAGGATCCCGTAAGTCACCCCCATTCCGACCAAATACCCGAGGAGACCGGCGGAGAATGAGACTACAAGGGCCTCAAGCAGTATTATTTTCATTATGTGGGAACTTCGAAAGCCAATGGCGCTAAAAATTCCTATTTCTCGGGTGCGTTCGTTAACGCTTCCCATCATGGTAACAAAAACCACCATGGCCCCGACGAACAAAACAAGCCCAGATATCCCAAGGGAAAGCCTTTGAAAACTGTGCAAGGTGTCCATTCTGCCCTCTACGACCTGCTGGACCGCCGTTACTTTTCCGGTTGGGATCTTGTCCGACAGTTGCGTGACAATATCGGAAATAGGGCAGTTCTTGCACAATGCAGCGATCTCGACCATCGAGATCTTTCCTTCTTTTCCAAACGTCTTCTGGGCCACGGGTAGTGACATGAAAACGAGGCTGTCATCCTGTGAACCGGTGGGATCCAGGACACCCGACACTGAAAAATCAGTTCCCTTTATGTTGAGTTTTGATCCTACATTTACACCCAGTTTTTCAGCCGCTTCACGGCCTACGAGGATGTCGGAATCATCCTTGGGGGTTGTTCCATTAATCTTCCACCACTTTTTGAGAGCCAGTTCAGAAGGAAAGTCCACACCCACTGCCAGAGCCTTATGGCCCTGGGTTTCAAGGACATCGAAAACCTTGGGGCTTACCAGTCTTATATTGGCGGCATTCTCTATGGTCTTTATTTTGGCAAGATCTTCCTGATGGATTTCTTTCTGGTCGAAGGACACTCCTCCAAGATCAAGTCCGCCATAGGTCAACGAGAGTCCCTCGGACTTGGGTGTAATAAGGATGTTGGCCCCAAATTCATCCATCTTGTGGACCATGTCTTCCGCCAGCGTCTGCGTAGTGGATAAGAGCGCTACAACCGCCGCTACACCCACCAGTAGACCGAGAACCAGGAAGCAGACCTTGCCTTTACGGCGTCTCAAGTTGTTTATCGCTATGTTGTGAAGTTTCATTTTCAGCCCCTTTTATTGAAAGTATTTTGCGCCGACAAGCATATCCTGCTGGCTGATCAGGACCTTGCCGTCTTTCACGGTTCTCCTGAGAGCGGAAGGATTGCATCCACCTGTCACTTCATTTACTTTGACGCTCTTGAATTTCATGCCGCAGTTCATGCAAACCATGTTGTCACCCTGCTGGACATATCCCTTTTGGGCCCTGTAGCAAACTTCACAGGCGTCAAAAGCAGCCCTGATAACCCCATCGGAACTCTTTATGACGAAGAAGCGGATCGTTTTATTCGGAGAAACCTGGAAGCTGAAATGTCTTGCCCTACCATCCTGAAATTCTGATACGGGAAATGAAAAGAAGCCATTCTGGGGTTGAGCGTTAACCGCAGGAACGGTGAAATTACCTGCAAAAGCGTAGTCTGCCGTCATGAGCGGAGTGAAGGCCAGGCCGATTAACAAAAAAGTCATGGACAATGTCATCATCTTGCTTGAGCTACTTAATTTTTTCATTCTAATTACTCCTATCTTTTAAATGTCGTTTAATTTTGAGCTATTAATTGGTCTGGGACAGCAGGCGCTTAAGGTCCGTGTCAGACGCTATCATGCGTGGCCAAAACACTTTCCAGTCATCCTGTCCCGATGTTGTCCGAACTTTTTCCCGGACATTCGGATCAAAAATGGTTACATCCGAGTCCTTGAACAGCCCGCCGATCAACTCTATTGCCTTTGCCTGTCTCTCGGCTGGGTCCTGAATGTTTTCAGGGATCTTCTCTTCAAACAGCTTTCGAATCCCAAGACGTTGGCCCACTACCTGCGTAAATTTTTCGAACGAGCCGAATTGTTCTTTAGCCTTCTGTTTGAACTGCTCTTCATTCATTGGCTGACGTTCCATTATCTCCTTGATCTCAGTTTCGACTTCCTGCGGCTGGACAACCACCTTCTCTTTGTCCGCGGCCTGCAAAAGAATTTCCTTCCCAACCGTAGAGAAAAAAGTGGAGGAGAAATCGGACGATCTGGGTGAAGTAAGATCAACATCAAGAGGGGTCTTGAGATCGGTCATCAAGATGGGCCTGCCGTTAACGCCGGCTATGACCACATCATTCTTACCGATGGACGCGGGCCTGAAAAGCCCATCCAGCTTCACAGGATACCCGGCCTTTTCTATCACCTTTTCGATTTGTTCAGGGGATGTTTTCTTGTCATAGTACTGGACCGTAATTTCCCTTCCCGCGAGACTGATGTCCGTTCCCACAACTCCGGGAGCTTTTTCTGTGGCTTCCTTGATAGTGAGCACGCATGCGGGGCAGGTCATGTTGTTTACTGCAAATCGGGTCGCCAGCAGATCCCCCGACAGCATTCGATAAATGAAATACCCGCCGAAAGCCGCAACCGCGACCACCATGACCGCTGCGGCCAACTTCTTGATTTTTGCCGTGCTTACTTTCTTTTCTTTATCCTCGAGAGTGTCGAGGGTAATCTTTTTTACTTGTCTTTCTTCAGACATCTATTGACTCCTTAATACCGGCCTATTGCTTTGTCTCGGGGAGCCACGACGCGAGCGTCAGGGCGCATCCCGGACATATAATACGTGTATAATCAGGCTGTTGGATTTAATGAGCTGAAAACAAACTTATAGAATCAAATACGAAGAGAGCAGTGGAGGATAAAGGTGTGATCTAAAGACGAAATGGCAGGACTCTTCCAGAACCGTCTGATGGTAAGTCGTTGTAGTGACGAACGGGTCAACTAGAACACCCACAAGAGATTCAGATTTTTCAACGCGATCAGCGCCGAGATTCTCGGATATCCCGATCAGTTGCAGATGCTTCAGGCACGAACAATGACCGCAGTTGAGGTTGGTTGTCTTTGTGAATGCGCAATGGCGCTCAATTGGGGCGTGCTTTGCGCAGCAGTTTTGCGGTTGCGCTTTTCTGGCTGCGCAGCACGAGTCGGAGGGAGGTGGTTGGTCAGCATCAGAAAAATCATCTGATGTTGAAGAGGGGGCCCTTGTCTTACAACAACAGGGAATCGCGGAAGAAGGCGACACCGTCATTCCTATGAATGACAGGCAGTAGACAATTACAAGAGCTTTCTTGAGAAGTATCATCTGTCGCCTTAATATATTCTTTACTAAATTAATCTAATTTCACACTAATTAAAGTCAAGCAATTTTCTCATAAACTGACTAAATTTATCGTCCGCGATTCACTCGCATTGTAGATAGATACCGTACAAACAAATAAATCCCGCGCCTCCAAATGATTTTTTTGGCAAATTGAATATTGCCTGTTGTGGAAGACGCCTGATAAGGTGAAGATACATCACGAAATAATCAAGATTTGGAGTTTGAAAAATGGGTTGCGCTTCTCCCAATCCTTTTCATTGGGAAGACCTTGCCGGCCGTTCGGTCGAAAAAGTCCTGAAACAACCGGGAGTAGGACTGTCCCAGGATGGTCATTCATATGAAGTGAAGTTCCTGAACGCGTTATATCTTGTGGATCCTTTGGGTTGTAGGATAGTTGAGATTAATCCTAACCCCGTCAGGCTGCTAAGCGAGGAGTTTCAGATTCTGCTGATAAGATATCTTGTGGCGGATTATGGCGGTCCCATAGCGGGAAAGGAAATAAGTGAGAAGGATTTGCAGGGTGGAGTTACTTTCTTTCAGGGGCCTCACGCCCTTCATGTCAACCCGATAGTAGAGTTGTACGGCGCGGACCCTGACGCGTTTGAGAAGCGAGGCCGAGAATTGGGCGCTGTGCCATCGGCTCATGGGGACAAGGGGATGACCTTTTTTCCGTTTCCCGAAATTCCCGTCACGTATGTTCTTTGGAAAGAGGATGAAGAATTCCCTGCGTCTGCCACCGTTTTATTTGATAAATCTATAGAGAAGTGGCTCAGCCTGGACATGATTTTTTTGGTGGTGTTGGTGGTGACAGAGCGTATCGTGGGGCGACGATAGTGATATTCATCAGTGATGACTTCGAGCTCCTGCGATTTGATGATGGAAGCACTAAAAACTTGCGCTTATCGTGCCCCCGAAAATCCAACTGCTCCTGTCGAAAATGAGGTTAGCCGTGACTGCAGGAGGCGTAGTATTATTGTCATCTGGAATAAGTAAGCCTCTGCCTGTGTGGCCTTTCCGTAAATGGCGCTGTACTTCGTGAAGGCCCCCACCTGAAACCATCGAGAAAACGGTATGGATAACTCACCAAATCCTTCCAGAAAATATCCGGACCTGAATTCTCTTGGCACAGAAAGCGAGTTGTCCTTCAATGATTATGCCAGGATGTGCTGAACGGTTTCCTTGTAAGATATGTCACCCGGCAACGTGGGAAGCCCTATGGCTCCTGCTTTAAGGTTGACGCCATTCATCAAGTCTCTTTGAATCATTCCTCCGAAAAATGGGATGTCTCCACTGACGGTAAGGGCTGCTCTTTGATGCTGATTGAAGGTCGGTGGATTCGTGAGTTGGCTTACTACCACAGGTGAGGCAAAATTGGTCATAAAAGAATCGTAACGGAATCCTAGAATACCGGTTATCGATTGAGAAAATCGGTATGTGGCCGCAACCTGAAAATTAACCATCTGTAGTACTAGTGCTCCAGGTTCTTACTGCGACTCCGCCACGATCAGAGGGGTTATACTTTTCCTCTGCCCCATAATTCGCAGGAAACAGGTAGCCAAGGCTCATAGCGAAGCCAATGGGGCTGGGACATCGGATGGGAACGACTAGTTCAGTCCACAAACCCTTGAAGATTGAACGACTGCTCGAGACTCCGAATCTGGAATCCACCTGATGTTTCAAGTGATAAAGTGGTAGGCTTATTTGGAAACATGTACCCGATTAATACTTTTGGCTGGACCGAGAGCATTGATAAGCAGTCAAGCCCGTAATATGATCCCTGGGCCAAACAGCCGTCTGGATCGATCCATGCGAGGATCATAAGTATGAGGGCGCAACAGACTGGTTTTAATTTCACATAGGCCTCGTCAATGGCTGTGAATCCTCGGATATCAACGTGTAAATATTCTGAATTACAACACTGGCTGACTGATCAAGAACATATTAAAATATATTCTGTTTATTTATAGATGATTAAGTATATTTTATCATATTAAGCTTTAAATTGACATTATGTTTTTACTGTACAGGTGTTTGAAGGAGATTAAAGCGGCATGGATGAAAGCGATGGATGTTGTTCAGGCGAATGTATGGCCTCCCGAGCCCGCCACGCTCAGAGAAGGTCGGCGCCTGGAATATTTCACGTTAGGCTGGAACCTTATAGAGGCGATGGTGGCGGTAGCCTCGGGCATAGCGGCAGGTAGTATAGCTCTTGTAGGATTTGGGGCCGATTCCCTCATCGAATGCCTGTCTGGAGGGATATTGCTTTGGCGGCTGCAATTGCACGAGGCCGATGAAAGCAGGGAAAGAATTGCCGTGAAGCTGGTTGGTGTCAGTTTTATAATTCTGGCGGCCTATGTTGGCATTGAGGCCGCTAAAACGCTTGTATTACGCGAGGAGCCGGACGTTAGTGTCGTAGGTATCGTTCTTGCCGCCGCCTCATTGATCGTGATGCCGCTTCTTGCGAGAGCCAAGCGTCGGGTGGCGGCCCGCTTGCAAAGCAAATCCCTGGTCGCTGACTCCCGGCAGACTGATTTGTGCGCCTACCTCTCCGCTATATTGCTCGGAGGCCTGGTTCTTAACGCTCTTTTTGGCTGGTGGTGGGCGGACCCCGTAGCTGGTCTTATCATGGTTCCAATCATTGCCCGCGAGGGCGTTGAAAGTCTGCGCGGAAATGTGTGCGCTGACTGCCATTGAACTAGCTCACTCGCATTCTCAGGAAGAAATATACTCCTCGATCACCGAAGTGAGATCAACACCGGAATCCTGGACAGAGCCGTGAGTGAATATCTTTTTGTCTCGAACAATTATTGTGCCTGTAGCAAGCTCCCTGATAGCGGAATTTAACAGCGGCAATTCCCGTATTTCACCTTCATGACGGATTTTCGTGAAAAGCGGATGGGATTCTCTTTTTTCAAGGCCGTCAGAAGGCTGGATATCGGCTTTCCAATTCATCCCACAGCTCATCCCAGTCAGGTCCCTTGATCGGGAAACGGGAATACGAAATCACCGGGCCACGGTCGAGTTCACCGGTCACGAGATGCGTCATTATTCCCTGTTCGGAAGCGTCCTCGGCTATCAACTGATGGATAACCTCCTGCCATGTTCCTTTCGGTCCCCAAGGCAGGGCAGGGTGGATGTTGACCATATCGAGAGCTTCGAGTTCCGGTTTGCCGATGATCAACATATATCCGGCCATTACAATCAGATCCGCCGGGCTGAGCATTTCTACAACCCTGACCACTTCCCGCCCGAATTTGTCACGCCATTCCTGTAGGGACGGGGACGCTTTTTCGGCTGATGCGCTCTCAGCGAGGCCCTTTTTTCTCAAATCAGGAAGGAACTTTACGTGGGAGAGAGTGGCTACGGGGATGTCAAAACCTGCGGCGAGGTCGAAAAACATCTCCCGTTGCTTGTATTCTTCATTGAATGGACCATCTCCGGTTTCTCTATGACAGAAAACCCAGGATATTTCAGCGGGTAAGTGTTCCTGCGCTATATAATCGTGAACGGTCTTCAGCAGGTTTCTTGCGGCGGGATCGCGACCTGTTGAAAACCAGCCTATTTTAAGCGTCATACTGTTTAGCCTCCATAGCCTGATAATGGAAGAAAAGCCTATCGCCTCAGACGTGGATCCAGGGAGTCTCTGATACCTTCGCCGAGCATGTTGTATCCCATGACGGTAATCAGGATGGCCATACCGGGGAAGAGTGACAGCCACCACGCTATCTCGATGTTGTCCTTCCCTTCGGTAAGCATGTTACCCCATGAGGGATCGGGAGGCTGAACCCCAATCCCCAGAAATGACAATCCTGATTCAATCAGGACAGCGGATGCTATCCCTAGCGTGGCAGCCACCAGTACAGGGGCCATCGCGTTTGGGAGGATGTGGAGAAAAATGATCCTGGCGTCACCTGCTCCCTGAGCTATTGCAGCCTGAACAAAATCACGCTCGCGGATGCTCAGGAACTCTGCCCTGATCAGCCTGGCCACTCCCATCCAGGATGTCGCTCCAATTACAATCATGATGTTCCATATACTTGGCCCGACAAACGCAATTACAGCAAGGATGAGAAAGAATGACGGAAAGCAAAGCATCACGTCCACAAAGCGCATCACTATCCTGTCCAGGATCCCGCTGTAGTATCCAGAGACCGCTCCCAGTAACATTCCAATGAAAGTGGAAATGCCTACGGCCACAAAGCCTACACTTAGTGAAACACCCGCTCCGTGTATAATGCGCGATAGAACATCCCGTCCAAGGACGTCAGTGCCAAGGAGGTGGCTCCAGGTTGGAGGGGCCAGAATGTTTGAAGTATCTATTTTCGAAGGAGAATAGGGGGCCAGTTGATTCGCGAAAATCGCTACGCAAAACAATGTGGCGACGATGATCAAACCGATCATCGCCATTTTATTCCTTCGGATTCTTTTTACAAAATCTTCATTTAAAAACATTATCTAATCGTACGTCCGAGCCTGCTATATATATCCATTAGCGCTTCCCCATAGTTATTAACCGCCGACGCGTATTCTTGGATCAGCCCAGGAATAAAGGAGATCAGCCAGGAGGTTCCCAATCAGGGTCAAAGCGGCCCCGATCACAAGTATTCCCATTATCGTGGGATAATCGCGCATCATCACGGACTGGTAGAAAAGCTGGCCCATACCGGGGATGGCGAAAATCGTCTCAAAGATTACACTTCCACCGATCAAGCCCGGAACAGACAGTCCCAGGATGGTTATTACCGGGAGCAAGGCGTTTCTCAATGCGTGCTTGAAGATTACAGTCCTTTCATCGAGGCCTTTGGCTCGAGCTGTGGTGATATAATCCTGTCTTATGACTTCCAGCATGTTGGAACGCATGTAACGGCTCATTCCTGCAAGTCCCCCGAACGCTGAAACAAAGACCGGCAATATTAGGTGCCGCCCTACGTCCAATACCTGCCCCGAAAAAGTCAAATGCGAGTAATTCAGAGAACGTAATCCCGATATCGGAAGCCAGTCGAGCTTGACGCCAAACAGAATCATCAACAGTAAAGCCAGCCAGAAAGTTGGTATGGCGAATCCCAAAAAAACAAAAAGCGACGACACCCGATCAAAGAGGGAGTCCTGTTTGACAGCGGACATGACTCCAATCGGAATTGAAACCGATAGAATAAGCGCCAGGGAAAGGACATTGATCATAAGCGTAACTGGAATTCGTTCCGAGATCTTGTTTATAACCAGCCTGTTGTCAGGGGCGAACGACCTCCCAAAGTCCAGCAAAGCCATGCTTTTCAACCACTTGAAATATTGGACCGACCATGGTTGATCCAGCCCATAATGAGCCCTGATCCTTTTTACCGCCTCTTCGTTCATGTTCGGATTCAGGTCCGTCATAAGGCTGGTAGGATCACCCGGAGCCATTTTCATTACAGCGAAAGAAATTATTGTGATCCCGATTAAAGTCGGGATCATTAGAGCTATTCTTTTAACCAGGAAGTTCATTCAAATTCCGTTATTGTTGGATCGTATATTTTTGCAGAGCCTTGGGAACATACCACTTTGGAAAATTGTAACTGATGCCGATGGGGGCCGGTTTGATTCCATGAAAACGCGAATTGATAATGGGTAAGGAGTACTGGACGAACAAAAACGTATAGGGTTGATCTTCCGCTATGATTTCCTGAAACTGGTCGTAATATTTTTTTCGTTCTTCCCTGTTGTAGGTCGATGCGCCCAAATCGAGCAATCTGTCTACCTCCGGATTTTGATAATTGATGAAATTCAGTTCATTTTCTCCGGTTTTTTTCGAGTTCCAGATATCTATCTGGCTCGGATCAATTCCAATGCCCCACCCTAAAAGACAGGCTTCAAATTTCCGCTTGTTAATGAAATTCTTTAGAAAAGCGGCCCATTCTATTACACGAATTTTTACCGTGATCCCGACCTTCTTGAGGTCTCTCTGTATTATTATTGCGGCGTTCTTTCGAATTTCATTACCGTGGTTTGTTATTATTGTAAATTCAAAAGGTTTTCCGTCTTTGTCCAGTATGCCATCACCATCGGTATCTTTCCACCCGGCTTCGGCAAGCATTTGCTTTGCCTTTTCAGGATCATATGGGAATTTCTTAACATTATGATTGTACCAGTAGGTGTCGGGTTTATAAGGGGTATCGGTCACTGTTCCAAGCCCCAGGAGAACTCCCTCAACTATACTCTCCCTGTTAATCGCCATCGTGAGAGCCTGTCTAACCCGTTTATCCTGGAATTTCCAGTCCTGAAGATTGTAACCCAAATAAGAGTAGCCAAACCCCAAGTACTTGTACCTGTTAAAATTATCCTTAAACCACTGGGTGTCAGTCTGACGGACGTACTGGAGAGGAGTCAATCCCATCTCGTCAATGGAAAGCGCCTTTAATTCAAGGAACATGGTGGCTAGGTCCGGTATTACTCTCGTCATAACCCTGTTGATGTATGGGCGGCCATCAAAATAATCGTGAAAGCTGTCTACCGTGATTTTTTCCCCAGTGACCCAATCTTTGAACTTGTAAGGGCCGGTGCCGATAGGATGTCTTTTCAGAGGACTCTCTGTGATGTCTACCCCTTGAAGCAGGTGACTGGGTAACATTCCCTGTCCCCACGACCCCAGGGCAGGCGCGTATGGATGATCATAGACAACCTCTACCGTGTAATCATCAACAACCCGGAATTCCTTTACTTTAAGGAAATCGGTCGAGTAAGCGGTTGGCGTTTTGGGGTCGACATAAACCTTGTAAGTATATTCCACATCCTTGGCGGTGAATGGATGTCCGTCATGCCACTTGACGTCTTTCCTGAGGTAAAAGCGAATTTTCAGTTTATCCTCTGAAACATCCCATTTTTCCGCGAGTTCACCTACCAGCTTGATGTCCTTGTCATACTTGACTAGACCGTTATAGATCAGGCCGTTTATGTCTCCACTCGCCGAGTCAGAAGCAAGGACCGGCAGGAGTACGGATGCGTCTCCGATACTTCCCACTATGAGCATGTCACCATATGCGGGCTTTGTGTCCACTTCAGCGACCTTTTTTGAGCTGGTCTCTGTCGTTGCGCCTTGTTCAGCCGCGTTATTTTTTGCAGCTTTTTCGTTGCATCCTGCGCAAAAGGCCAGCAGAGCTACTATCAGGGATAGGAAATATTTATTGAACGCCATCAGGCTCCTCTACTCTTGGATTTGACTGCGTCGCTAGTCCGACTACCGCGGTGTTTCAGATATGTCAACCGCTCAGCCCATCTAATTCGGTTATTATTGTATATAAGGCGATATATCGCAAGCTTGTGACGACAGGCCCCATGAAACCATTGGTAAAAGGGGCCTTAATTTGATAATTTACCGTGGATGACTATAAACTATATGGCGTGAGTAGATTCTTGTATCAGGGAGACCAATGAGGTGAAGGAAAAAGATTTGACCCCAAAGCAGCAGCGGTGGATGGAAACTTCTCGCAAAATCGGACCCGGAGCGATGACACGGACGGAACGGGAGACACTTGAAAAACTTTACGCGGAAATGCTCCCGGCCGAACAGCAGGAGCTTTTCGAATACATTAAAACAAAGTTCGGGAAAGGCGATGACACAGGAACGGAATCCAAAGAAGACCCCATTACCGTGATGGAAAAGATGATATGGTCTGAGCCGTCGACTGGTTTGAAAAATGTTTTCGGCAAGGTCCAAATTGCTAAAAGCCCGTTTGGCAAGTAATCCCGCGTAGGTTTTCAAAATTACGCCAAGATCTGGAGATTTGAATGTTAGATATAGCGTTTATTAGAAATAATCCTGAAATCGTTAAAGACGGAATCCGAAAGAAGCGGATGAAGATGGATGTCGACGAACTGCTGAGCGTCGATACTGAAATGAGAAGTTTAAAGACCGAAGTTGAAACTTTCAGGGCAGATAGAAACAGGATTTCGAAGGATGTTTCGAAAAGTTCCGGGTCCGAGCGGGAAGAACTGATTTCGAAAATAAAATTTATTAAGGAAAGCCTTGCGGAAAAAGAACCAAAGCTCAAGGCGCTCGAAGAACGTTTCGAGAACCTCATGCTTTTTGTGCCCAATCCACCATTGCCGGAGGTCCCGGAAGGAGATTCCGACGACGACAACGTTCTTGTAAGGACAGTGGGAGAAATTCCTAATTTCGATTTTGTTCCAAAGGACCACCTTGAGCTTGCTGAAAGCCTTGACATTGTAGATATGCCGAGAGCCGTTAAATTCGCCGGCGCTCGAATGTATTTCCTGAAAAATGAAGGGGCTCTCCTTGAATTCGCATTGTTTAAATTCGCCCTTGATCACCTGGTTTCCAAGGGTTTTCATCCGATGATAGTTCCCCAGTTGGTGCGGAGGGAAGCCCTTGTAGGAACCGGGTTTTTCCCACTGGGAGAAGAAGACACATTCTGTGTGACCAAGGATGACCTGTATCTCGTGGGTACCGCTGAGGTTTCGCTCGTGTCATACCATATGGACGAGATATTGAATGAGTCAGAGTTGCCCAAGCGTTACTGCGGATATTCAACGTGTTTCCGGAGGGAAGCTGGTTCCTACGGTAGGGATACGAAAGGCTTTTACAGGCTTCATCAGTTCAATAAGGTAGAACAGGTTGTAATTTGTGCGAATGATCCCGAAGTCTCCAGAAGGGAGCACAGTCTGTTACTCGAGAACGCCGAAGAACTGATGCAGGCGTTGGGTCTACCGTATCGCGTGGCCCTGGCGTGCGGCGCTGAAATAGGCCAGGGACAGGTGCTTAAGCACGAAATAGAAACATGGATGCCGAGCAGGGGAAAATATTCGGAGACACATTCGTGTTCGACTCTTCATGAGTTTCAGGCCCGGCGCCTTAGAATCAGATACCGAGGCTCGGACGGTAAGACCCGGCCCTGCCATACACTTAACAATACCGCCATAGCGTCTCCCAGAATCATGATTCCTATACTTGAAAATTTTCAAAACGCTGATGGAAGTGTGACGATACCCAAGGTTTCTTAGGCCTCTCATGGGAGGGAGGGAAAAAATAGAACCAAAGAACTCTAAATGACACCAGTCATTGTCTGGACCGAATAATTTGATAAAACTAAGAAAAAACGGGGATCGTAAAGTCAGAAGAGGGGGGCTGTGGATTTTTTCGAATGAAATCGAAGCTCCGTCCGTTAAGGAGCTTGAGCCTGGAGATATACACGAGCTTGTTGATTTTTCTGGGGAATTTCTAGGAATGGTTTATGCAAACCCCAATAGTCTGATTGCAGCGAGACTCCTTTCCAGGAAACGGGGCGCCATTGATTCTGATTTTGTCATGAACAGGCTCAAGGAAGCCCTTGACCGTAGACAGCCGTTTTGTAGAGAAAGGGAGGCGTATCGAGTCTTCTTTGGAGAGTCGGATCTCTTGCCTGGTCTTATAATCGATCGCTACGGGGCCAATCTTGTCATTCAAAGCTCTACCGCCGGAGTGGACAAGATCCTGGATACGGTAGTGGATGTGGCCATGAATTTGTTCTCTCCGAAATCCATAGTTCTGAGAAATGATTTATCGGTCAGGAATCTCGAAGGGATTCCCTTGTACAAACTCCTCAGATCTGGATCAGATGTTGACAGGGTTAGATTCAGTTCCGACGGTCTAAATTTTGTCGCTGATTTGCTTAATGGTCAGAAAACTGGATTTTTCCTGGATCAGGAATTCAACAGAAGCTCTTTGAGAAAATATATTCCGGATGGATCCACTTTACTTGATCTGTACTGTTACTCAGGGGCGTGGGGCTTGCATGGGCTTGCTGGCGGGGCAGGAGTTGTCACATGTGTGGATTCGTCCCAGCCGGCTCTTGAACTGGCTATGGAAAACACTCGTCTCAACAAGTACGAATCCAGGGTTAATTTTGCTCGTGAAGAAGTCCTACGCTTCTTAGGGACTTGTCCAGACCAGTGGGATGTTATTGTTCTGGATCCTCCAGCCTTTATAAAGAGTCGTTCCAAGGTTCGTGAAGGCCGTCAGGGTTACATAGACGTAAATCGGAAGGCTCTTTCAAGATTGAAACAGGGAGGCATTTTTGTTACCTGTTCCTGTTCCGGGCATATGGAGTTGACTGATTTCTTGGAAGTCCTAAATGTCTCGGCTCACAGGTGTGGGAAAAACCTGAGGCTTCTTGAGATTTTGGGACAGGGACCGGATCATCCGACTCTTATGGCTATGCCGGATACAAGATACTTGAAGGTGATTGTGGCTCAAGCGGTATAGATCGTTCCGGTCGGCAGTAAACACGCTTCCACAAGCCCGGGCCTGGGAAATTTAGATCAAATACAGGATGATCGATTCAAATCTTCTCGGCAATTACGATAGCGCAAGCCATGCCGTCTGAGTGAGATAAAGAAACATTGAGGTTGCTGATTCCCATGGACTCGGCGATCTTCCACGCCACGGATGTCAGGACAATGGACGGTTTTTGTCTGTCGCCTCCTCTGACAATTATTTGAGCCGGTGTTACCCCTTTGGAAAATCCGGTTCCTAAAGCCTTTACCATGGCTTCTTTTGCCGCGAATCTCGCCGCAAACGCTTCTTCCGGTTTAGAGCCGGAGCGACAGTAAGATATTTCTTCCGGACCAAAGACTCTGGTGACAAATCTATTCCCCCACGATTGATCCAGAATTCGTTTTATCCGGGATGCGCTTACAAGGTCAATTCCTATTCCGACTATCACATCTCTACTCTTTCCCGTAAGATGGCGTCCGTAACCCTCGCGACCTGAACAGTTGACATGACGTCGTGAGCCCTCACAATCGTGGCGCCACGGCAGATGGACATACATATCGCAGCCATTGTGGCTACATCCCTCTTGGAAGCTTCAGGTTCACCTATAATTTTTCCGATGAACGCTTTCCGGGAGGGCCCCATGAGCAATGGTTTCCCCAGTTCTGAGAATTCCTGCAAGCGGTTGATGAGAATCAGGTTCTGGTCAAACGTCTTGCCGAAGCCAATCCCAGGATCAAGTATTATTTTTTCAGGGGCGACTCCGATCTCTTCCAGATCGGCTATACGTTGCTTGAAAAAGGTGACAACGTCTCCGGGAAACGAGTCATAATGGATGTCTCTCTGCATGTTTTTCGGAGCGCCTAACATGTGCATGACAACTAGAAAAGCCCCATTATCCCTGGCTGACTGGGCTAATTCCGGATCATCGCGAAATCCAGAGACATCGTTAACAATTACGGCTCCAGCTTCAATAGCCGCGTCAGCTACTGCTTTTCTGCGGGTGTCGATCGATACGACGGCGTCAGGCGCCTGGGAACAGATACCTGAGATGACTGGAATTGTCCTGCGTATTTCCTCATCAACACCAATGGGTAGAGAACCTGGGCGAGTGGATTCGCCCCCAATATCCAGTATATCCGCCCCCTGTTCAAGCATTTTAAGGCCGCTTGCTATGGCTGTATCGCTCTCGAAATGAACCCCACCATCTGAAAATGAGTCAGGCGTTGTGTTTATTACGCCCATCACTTTCGTGCGAGATTCGTGGAAGAGTAAGTTGGAAAATTGTTTTATCAGGGATCGACGCGTGTTGGATATCAAGACTTTGACTCCAATGTAGGGTTTAGGGAGGTTAGCGGCAACGCTGGTCGAGAGTCTCTAATTGTCCAGGTCTTGTGACGATAGTAAAACGAAACCACCTGGCTGCCGAATGGTATTCCCACCATGATCAAATCTCGATCCAATGTGAATGTATAATACATAGCTGATCGAGATTTACTGTTATCGCCTGTCTAGACTCAGGCTTTTTCAGGATTAGGAGTAGCCGGGGGATTCTCTAACACAGCATTGCTTGAAGCTTCAACTGTCGCTTCGACGGGATTCTGAGGCTCCGTTGGCGGTTGATCGGGTGGACTCTCCAGCTTGGGTAAGTCCTTGCCTTCAATTATAGTTTCTATCTGGACAGCGTTGAGAGTTTCCCTTTCCAGCAAGGCTTCGGCTATTTTACGGACGGTTTGTTCGTGATCCATAATGATTTTGTGGGCCCGTTCGTAATTGGTGGTCACCAACCCTCTGATTTCATCATCGATCATTATGGCTGTTCGTTCAGAATAGTCACGATGACGGGTCAACTCCTTACCCAGAAATATCTGTTCTTCCTTCTGACCGAAAGTCAAAGGTCCCAGACTTTCACTCATTCCCCATTCGCAAACCATCTTCCGCGCCAATTCCGTTGCGCGTGAGATATCGTTCCCAGCGCCAGTAGTCATGTGTTCGAGAAAAATCTCTTCCGCTGCGCGGCCTCCCATGAGCACCGCAATTTGGGCAAGCAGGAAATCCTTTTCGTATGTGTGACGATCATCAAGCGGGAGTTGTTGGGTGACACCGAGCGCCCTGCCCCTGGGTATGATGGTGACCTTGTGGATGGGGTCAGTGCCAGGGATCTTTCTTGCCACAAATGCGTGACCAGCTTCGTGAAAAGCTGTATTACGGCGCTCTTCAAGGCTGATAACGAGACTGCGACGTTCAACCCCCATGAGAACCTTGTCTTTGGCAAATTCGAAATCCGACATGTTAATAAGGTTCTGATCGTGCCTCGCGGCGTTCAGGGCCGCTTCATTTACGAGGTTGGCCAGATCAGCCCCTGAAAAACCAGGTGTTCCCCTGCTGATTGAACGAAGATCAACCTCGTCGCTAAGAGGTGTCTTTTTGGTGTGGACCTTGAGTATTGCCTCACGACCTCTCAGGTCAGGAGGAGGAACGACAACCTGCCTATCGAATCGTCCGGGTCTTAATAGCGCCGGATCCAGCACGTCCGGTCTGTTGGTGGCGCTTATCAGAATGACGCCCTCATTCGTTTCAAAACCATCCATTTCAACCAACAACTGGTTGAGGGTTTGTTCCCTCTCATCGTGCCCGCCGCCAAGACCAGCGCCTCGATGACGACCTACAGCGTCAATTTCATCAATAAAAATAATACACGGAGCGTTTTTCTTGCCTTGAATAAAAAGATCTCGCACTCTCGAGGCCCCAACACCAACAAACATTTCGACGAAGTCCGACCCCGAAATCGAGAAAAAAGGAACCCCCGCCTCGCCTGCTACCGCTTTCGCCAGCAACGTCTTGCCCGTTCCAGGGCCACCCATAAGCAGCACACCTTTGGGAATCTTGCCGCCTAAACGAGTAAACTTTTTCGGATCCTTCAAGAATTCAATTATCTCGGAAAGTTCTTCCTTGGCCTCTTCAATGCCGGCCACGTCGGCAAAAGTAAATTTGTTCTGATCTTCAGAAATGAGACGGGCTCGACTTTTCCCAAAGCTCATTGCTTTGCCGCCCCCTGCCTGCATTTGCCGCATGAAAAACACGAAAATGGCTATCAGAAAGATCATCGGCAGCCACGAGATAAGGGCCGTCAAGTACCAGGGATTGTCATCCTCTGGACTTACCTGTATATCTACTCTGTTCTTCATGAGTGAAGGAATCAGGTCAGGATCCGCAGGGGCAAGGGTCCTGAAAGCTCCACTGCCGTCCAGAAAGGTCCCCTTGATGCGGTTTCCCTGTAACATTACGGATTTTATAGCGCCCTGATCGAGATCTTGTCTGAACTGGCTGTATGAAATTTCCTTTTGGGGAGATTTTGTTTGGTTAAACAGGTGAAAAAGGAAGATCATCACGAGAAATATGACAAGCCACAACCCCAAATTTTTGTATATGTTGTTCAACAAAAACTCCGATCACAATGTTTATTAACGGTTTTCTTGAACTTATATCACGATTGTATTAGGTAAACAATTAAATCTACTCATATTCTTAAAATGGGTTATCACAGCCTGATTGTCAAGCTTTGGAGCCCATCCACCGAATTGAATCAAATTGCTGGAACAAACCATGACAAAAGAAAAACTTCAACTTAGAATTCGTAACTCTGGGGCCGGATCTCGCAGATTTTCCGAGCAGGCTATACGGGAAGGACGAGTCACTGTCAATGGACAGGTGATTCAAGATCCTGCCTTTCTGGTCGATTCCGTGGCAGACTATATTAAGGTCGATGGCAAGCTACTTAAAAGGATCGATTCTACTCAACTTATTTACGTTTTTAACAAGCCGCGTAATGTCGTTTCCACTATGAAAGATCCTGAGGAGCGGCCTTGCCTGGGTGATGTCACACGTAATATCAAAGATCCTGTGTTTCCTGTCGGCAGGCTCGACTTTGACGCTGAAGGCCTCATGATACTTACCAATGATGGACAACTGGCTCAGGCGCTTTCCCATCCTTCAAGAAAAATCCCAAGGACGTATCTTGTTAAAGTTAGGGGCATACCTGACGCAAAATCTATGGCCATGATTAAAAGGGGCATGCGGCTCGATGACGGCGTGCGCGTAGGTGAGATAAGCGTCACATTTTTGCGGAGCCAGGAAACGACATCATGGCTCAAAGTCGTTCTCTACGAGGGCAAAAAGAATGAGATCAAGAGAATATTCTTTCGTATCGATTATCCTGTCAGAAAACTGAGGAGAATAAGTTTTGGTCCTCTAACTTTGGGGAGCCTGGAAACGGGGGCATGGAGACTTGTGACAGCGGATGAACGAAGGAAGTTGATGGAACTGATTGAGAAGGAGCCAGAACCGAGACGTGAATCGCGCGCTAAATCCGAAACCAGACCGAGATCGGCAAGTAACGTTCCTAAAGGACCAGGCAAAGGCCAGACGCGTCCCAAGCGGTAAAGTCAGACAATAGACCTAAAGATATTTCATAACTTCCCGAATAATTTGTTCCAACATCGTAAGACGCCAAACTATTTTATGTGTAATAAAGTGAATTTAATCAACTTGTCTAGTTGACAATTTGTCAATTGATTCCGTACTCTGTTATCTGGTGAGGCAAGCTAGTCAGGAGGATATTATGCCAGGACGAGTCGCTCGAGTAACGGAGGTAATTGCGGGTTCTCCTACCAGCTTCGATGAGGCGGTTAAGCTGGCTTTTGAGCGCGCAAACAAGACTTTAAGAAACATAACCGGCATGAAAATTGTCGATATGACAGTCATGTGTGAAGCGGGAGAGATTCAGGAATACCGTATTAGGGCTGAGGTTATATTCGTTCTAGAATAGGTGTTGCGTCTATTCATACCAATGTCTCGACGCTGCCTCACCAAATCCCCCTAGCCAGACCAAGTTTTGCATCCCTGGAATACGTTCCGCCGTTCCATCTCGGAGTTTAGATAAGCCCTAACCCTTGTCCTGTCGAGCATCCAGACAGGCGCAACAAGTTCATCCGGATGAGGGTCTGAAGTCAATCTATGAATCACCATCTGTTTCGGCAGGACTTCAAGGACCGCCAAAATAGCGTCAACAGCCTCCTCCATTGTCATGGGTGTAAACAATCCCTTCCTGAATATATCTTCCAAGGGAGTTCCAGCGACTACATACAACGGGTGGATTTTTATGCCCTGGATTTGGGAATCCGCTACACGTCTCGCTGTAACAGCATGTCATTAATGGTTTCACCGGGTAATCCCAAAATTGTGTGAGCGACCACTATGAGGCCTGCCTTCAGAGCGCGGTCCGCCGTTTCGAAGAAGACCTCCGGGCCATGCCCCCTCCTGATAAGTTTAAGAGTTTTCTCATGAGATGATTGCAGGCCAAGCTCAAGCCAAACTAGTCGTTCTCTGCTTAAATCGGCCAGCAGTTCTAAAACGCTTTCCTGAACGCAGTCCGGTCTGGTTCCAATCGCGAGCCCGACAACCTCTTTGCGGAGCAGGGCAGAGTTGTAAATCCTTTGAAGTAGCTCAGGATCTGCGTACGTGTTAGTGAAAGACTGAAAGTAGGCTATAAATTTGTTCACTTTGTAGCGTCTGGATAAAAACTCGATTCCCCGATCAATCTGCTCCTGAACGGACAATCCACGGTCGTGGGCGTCTGTTCCGGATCCTCTAGCGTTGCAGTATATGCATCCACCGTGGCCTATCGTTCCATCTCTGTTTGGGCAACCGAGTCCAGCGTCAAGGGAAATCTTTCTGACCGGTTCGGAGAAAAGCTCTTTTAACCATGACGATAGTGATCTATATCTGGTAGTTGTCATCTTGACCTCTTGAAAGCCTAGTCTACAATCAATAATTCTAGTTGTCAGGCTTCCAAAAGAAAATGACAACCGTTCAATAAGGATATTCGGCGATTGATCAGACAAATAAGCGATCAACACCATATTTTATGAGTTTCTTGTCAGTTTTACGATCTGTGACTGACGTTCCCTAGGATAATGAATGAAAACGGAAATCGCGTTTGTGTGCCGGGAGTGCGGCGGAAGACTAGTGAAATGGATGGGGCGTTGTCCGAAATGCGGGCAATGGAATTCAGTGGAGGAGAAAATTTCGCAGGTAACCCCCAAATCAAGGCTGCGGATGGAGGAAAACGAGTCCGGGCCTGTCTCGATTATCGACATATCGGATGACAGGAGTCCTCGACTTTCAACAGGAATTGATGAATTGGACAGGGCGCTGGGTGGGGGCCTGGTATACAGAAGTGTAATTCTGGTTGGTGGCGATCCGGGTATTGGGAAGAGCACACTGCTGATGCAGGCTCTGGGCGCAATGTCGACTCGGGGGGAAACAGTCCTTTACGTGTCCGGAGAAGAATCTTTGGAACAGATCAAACTTAGGGCCGAAAGACTGGGAATTCATTCCCCTTCATTTCTCGTTGTAGCCGAGAACCGGCTTGAACGGATACTGGAACTGATGAAGACGACCGGAGCGTCCGTCGTTGTCCTGGATTCAGCTCAGTCAGTGTCGGCTCAGGGGGTTGACTCACATCCCGGGAGTATTAACCAGGTTCGTCACGTAGCCTCTATGGCAATTGAAACAGTCAAGAAGGGCCAGGCTGCGTGTTTTCTTGTAGGGCATGTAACTAAGGACGGGGTTTTGGCGGGTCCCAAAGTGCTTGAACACATGGTCGACACGGTATTGTATTTCGAGGGTGACAGAGGGCATCCATACCGTATCTTAAGAGCTGTTAAGAACCGGTTTGGGTCAGTCAGCGAAATTGGGGTGTTCGAGATGACAGACGCCGGATTGAGTCAGGTAGTAAATCCGTCGGAATTCTTCCTGGCCGAACGTCCCGAGGGGGCTTCAGGATCGGTAGTCACATCATTGGTAGAGGGTTCAAGGCCGATACTGGCTGAAATACAGGCTCTGGTTTCAGGCCCGACTTTGGGATCAGGAAGAAGGACCTGCCTTGGAACGGATCCTCAGCGCCTGGCCCTCATGGTCGCTGTGATCGAAAAGAAGCTGGGTCTCATGCTGAACGACCAGGATATTTTCCTCAACGCTGTTGGCGGAGTCAGGGCTACCGAGCCTTCCGTGGATCTAGGAGTTGTGGCTGCGGTAATCTCTTCATTTTTAGAGAAGATTATCCCCTTTTCCTCCATGATCTTCGGAGAAATTGGCCTCTCAGGGGAAGTCAGGCCGGTCGCAAGAGCGGCGTCCCGTATCAACGAAGCGGTGAGACTTGGATATACCAGAATTGTAGGTCCCAAAAGGAATCTGGATCTGTGTCCCATGCCAGGAATCGCTTCGTTTGTTCCTGTTTCACACATCAGGGATTTGCCCTCAATTCTCTTTGAAGGATAACAACTGCGACATGAATCAGTCCGAAATAGACGCAGGGGCAAAAATTAGATCGTATCGAAAACGAAAAGGACTCTCGCTGACCAGATTGAGCGAAATGACTGGTATAGCAGCGTCGAATCTGAGTTCTTTAGAGTTGAATAAAACCTCCCCCACACTTCAGACACTGGCGCGAATAGCGGATGCTTTTGACGTAAAAATCAGCGAATTTCTGGATGAAATATTTTACAGAAAGGTGCTGATATGTGATCCGGATGAACTGAGACCGTTCGGAAAAAAACGAAAACAAGTCATGGAATACCATTTGACTTCGGGAGTTACGTTAAACAGACTTGAAGCGAAAATGATGGAATTCCTGCCCAATGCTGGTCCGACGGGTGTCCCAGGCGCCAATACCGATCGTTTCGCTTTTGTCCTGTGTGGATCACTGCTACTGACGACTACGGAGGACAAGACGCGCCTTAACGAAGGGCAGGGGGTATATCTCGCTCCGGACGTGGAAGCGGCCCTCCAGAACGCCGGACTGACTTTGGCTAAGGTATTGATTGTCCACACCAAACGTTGATCAATGACAGCGGTTTTATTTTTTCTTGAAACCGCGAATTTCCAATTGCGCCAGAAATTTTTTTTGGGTTCCTTTGGGCAAATGAATAGTATGTTTTATGACCACACCCGAATGGCGAGCCGGAAATATTGATTTTTCAACAGGAACTTGAGAGTTCAGCAGCCATATGTTTCTGGGGGTGGTATTCAGCATTTTTGCCACATCTGCAAAGCTGAGATCCTTGACCAGCTTGACATGCTCCACGGTGTCAAATGGAGACGAGCCCAACGGTTTGATCTTGACGCCGTAAAAGTCCCGATACTTGCTTATAACTCCTAAAGCTATCCACCGTGGGACATATTTCTCCGTCTCAGTAGGAAGGGGGTCGTCCCAGTAGTTTGTTACACCATAGGCGTTGAGCCTTTGCACGACGCGTGTCGGGCCGGCGTTGTACGAAGCTGCGGTCAGGAACCAGTCATTAAATCCGTTTTTGTCATCGTGACCATTTAGGCTGACTTTTTTCACCCTGTTAAGCCATGCTAGATAACGCGCCGCCGAATGTGTGGACTTTACCAGATCAGCTCGCTCATCTTTCCATGCGTTGATTTCTCGCTTCCAATCGTAGTCGGGGCATCCTCTCGGCCCACACAGCGCTGTTGACTTGATAAACTGCCAGTAACCGAAAGCGCCGGCCGAAGACAACGCCCGGCCGTTGTAGTTGCTTTCAATAGCGGCAAGATAAATAAATTCCGGGGGAACGTTGTAGCTTTTCAAGATCGGTCCGATCGTGGCTTTTAGGGAATCCGCCTTGGAAAGCCAGTGGAAAACGCGAGATCTTCTGTCCAGAAGCAGATAATTGATTTCTTTGAGTATTCTGTTGCGGACGTCCGGTCGTCTGATGGGAACGTCCTGAGACGCAAACTGGAGTCCGTTCGTCTCAATTTGTGGGGGCAGAGTATATCTAAGACCGTCAGTTGACGCTCCGCTGTTCAATGAAACGGGCCCCGCCAGGCAAACAGGCTCAGAAACAAAATGAACAAGGCAAGTGATCAGTATCGCTGAGAGCCAAAATTTCCACATTTGTATTGTCGGCATGATTTTCACCCGAGAGCAGCGGCGGAATTCCTTAAGACGAGTCTTCATTTTACAACAACTATGACAATATTCTTAGAGTATTGATTCAATAAATAAAAAAAACAGGGCTGTAAACCCTGTTTTTTTTGGGTGGAGGTTAATAGCTTTGGGGCTATGCGAATTTCAAAATTGGAGGGCGAAGTCCATGTAAGGGCCTTCTACATTGACATCGGTAAACAGTCGTCCACGATTTCCATCAAGTTTCCATTGCTTATAACCAACCTTGAAACCGGCGTCGACATTTCTACTTATAGGAGGCGCTATTCCTGCGAACATATCTAAGGTTGAAAGACCGAGGCCATCAAAACTCATCCAGGTGAATCTTGCTTCTAGATATGGTTTGAACCATGAGAAATAACCGGTATTGGTAGGTTCATAACGGATGTGAGCGCCTATGGCAGGTTGCAGGATCGTTTGAGAAAAATCCATTGAGGCTCCCTGCTCCTTGGTAACCTTTTGCGTCCATTTGATGATATTTAGATCGGCGTTTGGCCCAAACACTAGATCTCTTCCGAACGACACGTCATAATCACCGCCGACGGTGAATGTCGTGATTCCAAGGTCGGACTGAATGGCGTCCCCACTCTTGAGAGCCATTCCCGCGAAATTGGCGTCTATGGGAATATGACCGGGACCAGCCCATGTCCAGGGAGCGTATTCGAGTCTAAGCGCCACCTTGTCCCAAAGTCGCAGCTTGGAATAGAACTCCCAGAGCGTCTTTTCATCGGGAAGCCGTAAATGTCCGCGGAAGCTCAGAAACGACCCCTCTCCGCCTCGGCTCGTTGGTTTGGCTGCTCCTGTTAATGAACTAAAGAAAGGCCGAATGCCGAGTTCGAAGCTGTAACCGCGCTTGGGGCAAAGTATCTCAGCCCGCGCTTGCCCGGCGGCGACATCCCAACTTGATTCGCCTATTCTAGGAAAAGAGCGGGTCGAACCGACACTGGGACTTTGTGAGTTCGCATCTGAAACATTCACCTTTACCGGATAGCGATAGGCCGCCTGTTGCCAGGCCAACGCCAGACTAGAAAATCCTAACAACATAATTAGGACCAAAGTTATAAAACAAGGAATTCGATTTCTGCCCCTTGCTGCCATAAGCGTACCTCCAGCCGGTGATGAACCGGAGCGTCTAAAACCGTTAATTATTAAAAATCTGTTTAGTTCGAGAATGGGCTTTAGTTCTCCCCGGGCCGCACCATTTTTTCCCCTAGGGTTTGAAACTTCGCAAAAGCGAATTTTCAAACTATGCTTATGATGCCTAACCCAAATGGGCCACAAAGTCAAGTAATTTCTATCAAAAACTCAGCATTATTTTAATATTTTACGACAAAACCATAATGTAACTTATTAGCTTTTGGTCGCTGCGTTTTCATTTTGAATAATAATTTGAAGCAAATTGTTCATGGTGAATCCGCTGAAACACGTAGACTGCACGAATAGGGTCCGTATGCGTCCATAAAGTGTTACAGAAAACAGCTAATGATTGATCTAATGAGGACTAGGAGTCTAATGGCTCCATAGCCTCAACAACCAGCTCAATGACGGATTTGATCTGAACAGGCATGTCATAGCGAGCCTGCAAGTCACCAAGTTGTGTGAGACAGTTTTGGCAAGAAGTGGTCAGAATGTCCGCCCCGGTTCTTAGTATTTGGTCTTTTTTCAAGACAGCGTGTTCCAATCGCTTTTTCCCCATATCGGAATTTTGACTAACGCTGCCTCCGCCACCACAGCAGATCGAATATTTCCGGTTCGGCCACATTTCAACGAAATTCGAACAGATATATCTGAGGAGTTCCCTGGGTTCCTCGTAAACCCCAACCTTTCTTCCTACATTGCATGGATCATGATAGGTCACGGTTTTCTCAATTGCGCCCCGTCTCAATTTGAGTTTTCCCTGTTTGAAATACCTGTGGGCGAGTTCAACAATGGACAACACCTCAAAACCGATCTTCTCTCCCAGCCAGTTTTCAGCGTCCTTTCTGAGTATCTTGAATCCGTGGCCACATTCTGTTGAGAGGAGGATTTTCGCTCCCAGCCTTCGAGTCTCGTCAACCATGGCTCTGATCAACGCTACGGCGTCTTCCTGATCGCCCAGGTAATAGGGCCAGTTAGTTATGTCAAACACCCTGGATGACAAAGTCCAGTCAGCCTCAACACGAGCGAAAAATTTCAGATAAGCCTGAAACAAAGTGGGATTGGAGGTATATTCCCTAGGGTTAGGCATATACAGGATTTCGGCCCCTTCAAGGTCGAATGGGATCTCTGAAGCCTTTTCAGAAATTTCCTGCAGTTCTTCCTCGCATTCCTCAGCTATCCACTCCGCTGTTTCCCGAAACTCTTCGCCATCGATTCCAGTATTGTTACCGATCTCTCTAATCTTCTCGATCCCTTCACAGAGACGAGCCGGCGCCTTGCCTTGGCTCCAGGCCAAACCACGGAGTCTTCTGATGATAGCGTCCATGTGGATCTCTTTTGGACAGTCGGTAGTGCATCTGGCGCACAGGGTGCATGCCCAGATGAATTCTGAATCCACAATTTCCTGTTCTCGTCCCAGAAGGGTTTTTCTGATTATTTTACGAGGATTGATTTCCGGATAACTCTGACTGAGAAAGCATCTGGATATGCACTCTCCGCAGGTCAAACACAAATCAGGGCTCTGAAAAGACGTCGAGGGACTGTCCGGACTGGCTTGGTTGGTGGTGTCAGAAATGGCTGCGCTGTTCATCTATTTTCTCCAGTGGTTGGTCATTTTCTTGGAAAAACCGTATTTCGGCCTTGACAAAGCTCATTATTGTTCGGATGACTTGACGAAATCCTCGATTAGCTTTGACATGCGCTCGGATTCATTGGCCGCCATCGTTTTGTAAGAAACCAGGGAGTTGTTTCCAAATAGAGAATTGAGTCTTGACGCGATTGAATCAATTCTGGCTTTTGCCCAATCTGTTCCATAATTGGAGCGACAGTTCCCATGATGGCAACCGAGAACGAGAATTCCTCTGGTTCCTGCAAGAAGTGTCGCTGACAGGACGGATTCGGAAAGACGCCCAGCGCAGGAAACGGGGAAAAATGTGACGTTAGGAGGTAAGCTGATCTCGGACAACGCTCTCCCTGCAGACCTGTAACACCCAAAAACTACATATGGCTTGCTAGAAGGCTCCAATCGGAGTTTATCAAGCATGCCTGAAAAACCTTCTTCCGGGAAGTTGGTGAGATCCATGGCTGTTCGTGGACACTCCGCCACACATATTCCACATTCAAGGCATCTTGAGTCAGCAACACTGACCCTTGATCTGGAAGTTTCCGGCGACAGGGAAATGGCGGAATGGGGGCATAACCTGAGACACGTAAGACATCTGATACATTGATCCGAAACTGAAACCTTGTCCGCTGAGGATGATTCAGAATACACGGTTGGCCATGACGCCGCCTCTGTAGCAGCAGCCGCTGCGGACCAGGAGGTCTCCAAAAGATCTACCATCCCCACTGACGGGCCAATGCAGTAAACGCCACTACAAAACGATTTTCCAGCCGAGCAATGAACGCTGTCCTGCAAGAGGAACCCCAGGTGATCAATCTCCCTGACCAGCAACGGACTAAAAAAGCTTGGTATCTCAACGGGAACAGGATTACAGGCCACAAATACCATTTCACTTTCGAAGGTAAAAACAGTTCCTGTTTCAATAACATCTTGCACTGATATCTTGAACTTGGTCGTCGAAGCCTTGTCGTCGGAAAGCGGTTCGATTAGTGGGAGTTTGTTTCCGAACCTAAAAAATTTAACTCCGCCCGATCGTGCCTGGCCGTACAATTTTTCACCAAATAATCCCCTCACAGGAGCGTGTCTGAAGATTATTGATGACTCCCCGCCCGCCAGTTTATTGTTGAGAGCCGTTTTGATAGCCTGCATCCCCATGGAGGGATTTGTAACTTCATCGTAATCAAGAACGAAAGTCACGGACCGACCAGAGACCTGGTCAAAGCAATGGGGCGTGAAACGTGTTACGTTGTCAGGCGCTTTTGTGGGGAGAGGCTTGAAACTCCCCTCTGTAGCCAGGAAAATGGAGCTGAAAAAGCATTTAGCAGCATCTTCAAAAGTGACCAGGAAACCGTTTTGAGTGGGCGAGATTTCTACTGGGGCGGACGATGTAAAAATCTTGGGCTTAGAGCCGTCTTGCGAGAGAGTTGATAGAAATGCCTCAACCTGGGAATTCTCACAGTTACAAAAAAGGCTATCCGTTTTTGGTCCAAAGACGACCTGTGTTACTTGCACACCCTGCCTGTTCAGCGATGAAACCACAATAGAAGCTGTGAGGCCATTCCCGACAACCATCGCCGTTTGGTAGGTCTCAGCCCCTTGATGTTCATTCATTAAAGGTTGATGCTTACTCATAATTACCTCAATTTGCCTTTTTCATATCGGCAATTATGGCCGAGGCGACTTTGCCTGCGCTTATGGAAATGTCCGAGATAGAACCCGGGCCTGAGCAACTTCCGGCCAGGTAGACTCCAGGCACAACGCTTCTGGCCGTGTCCAGTTCCGATTGAGTCTGGAAGAAACCGAACTCGTTTAACGGGACCTTCGTCAAGGATGAAATCATGGTGGCTGAAGCCGGTGGCCGTTGGCCAACGGAAAGCGCTATCTGATCAAAACGCTCTACAACGTTTTCGCCATCAATTTCCGTGATTATTTGCAATCCGCCTTCTTTGAGAGGCAAAATTTCACCCGGAACACCCTGAACAAATCGTATCCCTTTTTCCAGCGCCTCGTCTAACAGGGTAGGAGCTGTTTTCCCAGCAAGCTGAAGGTCGATGTAGAAAATGGTGATCCTGGCTTTCGGGAGCTTGTGGGACAACTTGAGGGCCGCCCTGATCGCCGCTTCGCAACAGGTCCTGCGAACAATAGTCTGCCCCAATGGTTTTGTCGCGAGAACCTACGCACTGGAAAAAAGCAATGTCCAGTTCAGATTCTCCA
>CAVQDX010000055.1:0-116043 GCA_963711335.1 uncultured delta proteobacterium
CGAAGCGAGTTAGTCATTGGGCCTCCGGTTTCTTTATTAACATTTGAATATTCAATTTATAATATAGGGTTCTCTGTGTCAATCTTTTTTTAGATTGCGCCAATTATTCTTCTCCTGTTTCTTCATACATCATATCATGATATATTTCGCTATGCTCGAAAGAACCGTGATCCGAGGAACATTGGTAAACGTATTTGGCCTGGGAGTCCTTATCCAGGGGATTTCCGGAAGCGGAAAATCAATGGCGGCTTTAAGTTTGATGAGGCACGGACATCGATTTATCGCAGATGATCTGGTACTGGTCACCAAGCACGGCCAAGAAGGGTTAATGGGACAGCCTGTCGAAAATAAATCCAGAATTGAGGTCCGTGGTCTCGGCATTTTTGACACTTGCGCCCTCTTCAAGGATTCTGTCCTGAAAATGGGGCCCGTTGACATGGTGGCGGAGTTAACCTCTTTTGTGGATGATCGCGACACAGGCCGTACCGAGCCCTTCATTAGCAAAGTTACCATCTTGGGACGCGAATTGGATAAAGTCCTCGCTCCAGTTCCGTCGGGAATGGATCCTGGTTTTCTGGTGGAACTTATTGTTCGGGCGCATTCTCATCGAATCGTGGAGAAAAGTTGGGAAGACGTAAAATAGTCATTGTAACGGGGCTTTCAGGTTCCGGAAAATCTACGGTGGCCCGCACCCTTGAGGATCTCGGATATTTTTGTGTGGATAATTTGCCGGTCGATCTTGCGCCCAAATTAATAGAGCTAATGGACGCGGGAGGAACGGAACTCGAAAAAGTAGCTCTTATCATAGACCTTCGTCAGCGTAAGTTTCTTTCCTCGGTATTCCTCGATACTCGATTCTCTGCAACTCAAGGACACGTCTCTGGAAATTTTGTTCCTGGACGCCAGAGATGAGGTTCTGATCCGACGTTACAGCGAGACGAGGCGACAGCACCCGCTGGCTCCAGACGGAGCCGTGATTGAGGGGATAAACAGGGAACGGGCCGAGTTGAAAGAAATTAAGGATCGGGCCGACAGAGTGATAGACACTTCTGCTGTGACTGTCCACCAATTGCGAGATGAGATTAGGAAGATTTACGCTGAAAAGCGCACTGGGGAATTGCAAATTGAAGTAAACGCCTTCAGTTTTGGCAAAGGTATCCCCCTGGAGTCTGATCTTGTCTTCGATGTCCGGTTTCTGCCCAACCCCTTTTTTGTCGAGCAGCTTAAGGAAAAGGATGGAAGGAACGAAGAAGTCAAGTCTTGGATCTTAGGCAAACCACTAACAACTGCGTTCCTGGAAAAGATTTACGATTTGTTGAATTTTCTTTTACCCCTTTACATAAAAGAGGGAAAACAGTACCTTACAATTTCAGTTGGCTGTACCGGCGGGCGCCACAGATCCGTAGTGATAGCGACGCTTCTTGCCCAAAAGCTTGTAGAGCTTGGGTATCGCAATGTTCACCTCAAGTTCCGAGAGCTTGGGATGGAAATGCATGCCGGTACTGATTGACCGGAAGAAAGATCCAAAGATGATTGGAATTCTCATATTAACTCATGGAGAACTCGGCGTTAAGTTCCTGGACACCGCTCGTCTTGATAGGACTAACATCTGATGAGGCGGTTATTGCTCTATCCATAGATCCTAACAGTTCGTCGGATTCACTTCGAGACCAGGTGTCTAAAGCGATATATAGAGTCAATTCCGGGTCAGGGAGTTCTTATCATGACGGATCTTTTCGGAGGAACTCCTACAAACGTTTCATTGTCTTTTCTGGAAGAAGGCCGTGTGGAAGTGGTAACGGGATTGAATTTGCCTATGCTGATCAAGTCTGTGAACTCCAGGGATGAATTCGATTTGATCGGTCTGGCCCAACTTGCTGCGGACTCTGGGAAGGAAAACATCTACAGGGCTTCCGAGGTTCTCAAACACCGAAGATCGCGCGGGGCCTGACTGTGCCCGAAACAGGGTTTCAAAAAGAATCACACATCTGGTTAAACCTTCATGTCAATAGTGCTTTTAAGAGTCGATGACAGGTTCGTTCACGGTCAGATTTTACAAGGCTGGCTACCGTCGACTCGCGGACAGGAACTTTTCATCGCTAATGACGTCCTCGCCCAGGACGATGTCCAGAAAATGATTATGGAATGCGCTATCCCCTACACGGTAAAAATAGTTATCGACACGGTAGATAAGGTTGCGGACCTTCTATTGGACGACGACACTAGCGGAGTCAGGCGCATGGTTCTGGTCGATACTCCTATGGACGCGTTAAGGCTTATCAAGGCTGGGGTAAGATTTGACCACCTCAATTTGGGAAACATGTCAGCCAACGGTAAAAAAATAGCGCTTACCAGGTCAGTAGCTTTGGGGGAAGAATCAGTGTCGGCCCTTCGAGAGATACTTGCAAAAGGGGTTGATATAACTGTTCAGAGTGTTCCTTTTGAAAAACCTGTGAATTTCTGCGACCTGTGTGATTTTTCTAATTTATTCGTTTCGCCCCAAGACACTGTTTGACGAGATTCGGGTCAATTAACGATTTGACCTGATTCTTCAAGAATCTCTGCTTTGCAGTAATTTTTTAACGTGGACCACGTTTAACGTTACAAAATAGCATTCTGGAATTATAGGGCCTTGAAATCCACATGATCAAAGAGGCTTTTTGCGCCGGAACACTTGGAGCGCTCCTTTGGCTTGACCGATATCAAATCGGTCAAATTATGATTTCCAGACCAATCGTTGTCGGTCCAGTCATAGGCGTGGCGCTGGGTGATATCCCATTGGGACTCGCTGTAGGGGTTTTGTTCGAAGTTCTCTGGCTTCGCCGTCCTCCTATAGGGGGTTTCATAGCGCCTGACGTTACTTTTTCGACAGCGATAGCCTCAGCCGTAGCCATTATCGTCAAGAACCAATTCTACCTAGACACACCGGCCTTAGCGCTCCTGAGTTTCATGCTTTTCATGCCCCTGTCTTTTGTGGGGAGCAAACTCGATCTGCTGCTGAGGATGGGCCTAGGTAAGCTTGCTCCTCTGACTGAACAGGCAATACTCAAACGAGATAATCTAACCATAGGTCTTTTTTTCGCCGCGTCGGCGATTCTGGGCTTCACAATATGCCTGACTGCTGAGGTGCCTATCATAATCCTGGGAACAGTCGTCCTGAAGCGCATAGTCGAAGTCTGCCCGGAAAGCTTGATTGCAGCGCTGAAATTCGCTTACTTCGCAGTACCCGCAATCGGAGCCTTAGACATGCTTGCCGGGAATTTTGAAAGGTTCACTTTTGCGCTTTTCGTGATTGGATTCATCTCCACTCTGCTCTGTTATTTGTTTCTTTGATTTTTTCGTTCAATCTTCCAACGCAAAACTTATGGTGTGGCACGAGCCATGAAGTCTGAATCCACTGGAAATATCGATTGGAGTGTCGTTCTGGAGGTTTCCGGAATGTCCAGAACCGACATCCAAGATGCGGTCGAAATTGAGAGGACCACCATCTATAGCCCTTGGTCTGGGGATATGTTTCATTTGGAAATTGATAGACAAAACGACGGGTTAATGGTTTTCAAACTAGATGGCAAACTAATAGCTTACTATTGCTTCTGGAAAATCCTTGATGAAGCCCATTTGCTTAATTTCAGCGTGCACCAGGAGTTTCGTGGAAAAGGCCTCGGGACATTCCTGATCGATCATCTTCAACAGACGTGCAAAAGTATGAACATATCCACAATATTGCTTGAAGTAGCCGAGACCAACTATGCGGCAATGAAGCTTTACAAAAAATCCGGCTTTGGGAGGGTCGGTAGGAGGAAAAGGTTTTACCGGGATACTGGAGATGACGCCATTCTTATGGAGAAGAGACTATAACCAATCCATATGTAATATTTTTTACAATTATATTACTCAACATACCATTATATATTATTTTTTATGAATAACACTAATTAATGTTGATATTTCAAATAATAGACTGTATAAGCTCCGCTTTAAGAGGTTTGAGCGTATCAACCTATTGTCAAAGCGGGTGATTTATATGAAGAATTTTTCATGGATTGTCTTGGGGGTCGTGTTATCTATGTTTGGGGTTTGTTCGTGTTCTTCGACCTTAAGTTCAGTCTCTGCAGTAAAGGCCGGTTACGAAAATGAAAAAAGCGGATGGATTTCAAGAAATATACCGAGCCTCGAGAAGCTGTCAAACATGATACCGCCGCCAACCGAGGCTCGTACGAAATGGGATGAGACGCAAAAAAAACAAAGGGAAGGTAACAGGACAGAAGACGGATATTGACCTTGAGGATCAGAACGACCCCAGGATTACAATCACTCCATTAATGAGATAAAACGACCGCACGGCAGAGCCCCGGTCGTGAAGTTCTTTCCAGTCTTCCGTTGAACGTATCATCTTGTCTATCTTGATGCCCTGCAGGACGGTCAACACCGATGCGATCGCTATTGGGCCCAATACACCGATTTTTACAAGCGTGACGATAGACATCACAGACGCAAAAGCGAAGGCTCTAACCCCCCATATGGCGGCAGGCTTTCCAAGCCTTACGGCCAACGTCATCTTTCCGACAGCCCTATCTTCGGGAATGTCTGAGAGAGATTGATAATATAGAATCATCGCCACCATGATCCCGATAGGAATCGATACCCAGAGCGCCTTTGCGGTAAAATGGCCGGCAAGGGCCGCATTTGTCCCTACCACCATTATGGGTCCCATGTTTATCCCGACAAAGACTTCACCCAAACCGTAATACCCGTATCTAATAGGCGGAGCCGTATAGAAGAGGCTCGAGGCAAAGGCTACAATGATCAGAATTGCGAGTTCCCAGACCTTGGAAAGCCACAGGATCCACACCCCGCAAAAGAAAGAGATCACATATAGGCATATTATGGCGGTTTTTATTTGTTGAGGATTTATCTTTCCTTCCTGGATTACGCGACTACCGCCTATGGAAGCTCCGTCATCAACTCCTTCGAAAAAATCGAAATAATCATTCGAAAGATTTGTCGCGAGATGCACCATGAAGGACGCCAAAAGAACTAGCAACCATCTGCCGAAATTCCATTCACCCATACTAAAGGAAACTGAAGCCCCTAGCCCCAGAGGTATTAAGGTCGCTACAAAAAATGGCGCTCGGCTAGCCTGAACCCACGCTTTGAAAGAACCTTCATTCATCCGACTGTTCCTTCGTGTAAATATGTTAATCCGAATGTGAGAGGAAATTTATTGATTGATGTAAATCCAGCGGACTCAAATAGATCACTCAACTCGTCGGGAGTCAGAAAATCCTGAATCGAATCAGGCAAGTATCTGTATGCCGACCGGTTTCCGGATATTATTCCGCCAAGTATTGGTATCATGTTGTTCAGATACCATTTGAAAAAATTTCTAAGACGCAGGTTCTTCGGAAATGTCATTTCAAGGGTTATGACCTTCCCGCCCTTTTTCACAACACGTCCCATCTCTTTCAACGCCGCCAGTCGATCCGGGATGTTCCGAAGGCCAAAAGCTATAGTTGCGCTGTCGAATTCATTTGAGTTAAAAGGCAAACTAGTCGCGTCCGCTGCTGAATACTCTATTTTCCCTGTGAGTTTCTTAGCCTCTGTCTTGCTTTGAGCCAGCCTCATCATTTTTTCAACAAAGTCCACCCCAACCACCTCAATGTCAAATTTGCTTTCTGCGATGGCGATCGCGAGATCCCCTGTGCCAGTGGCCACATCCAGAACTTTTCTGGCGTCGCTTGGGATCCTTTCCACTGCGAATTTTCTCCAGGCTACGTCCCTACGTCCGGACATGATCCTGTTGAGCAGGTCATAGTGGGGCGTTATTGTGTTGAATATGTTCTTGACCGCAGATATTCGTTCGTCAGGTGTCCAGTTTTTTAATGGCTCAGAGTTCATAGTCGGCTCCATCGACAGTAAACTTTTTCAAGGATGTCAAAGGTTTCGTACAAGATTACCCCCATCAATGCCAGAACAACTATCCCAACATAGATTTGGGGAATGTCCGCCCTTCCCCAGGCGTCAAGAATGTAGAAACCCATCCCGTACCGAGTGCCCAGTGATTCAACAAAAAATAAAACAGCCACAACTGTCCCGGTCGCTATTCTCAATGCGGTAAACACCGCCGGCAGAGTTGCGGGCCATATCACGTGCGCAAAAAGGTCATAGCGATTCCCGCCCAGGCTTCGGAGAGCATGCTTGGCGGACCGGCTCACATTTCTGGCAGCGTCTCTGGTTGTAATAAGAAGTTGAAAAAACAAAATTAGAGAAAGCATCATTATCTTGCTCAAGTCCCCCAGACCGAACATAAGCAGAGCAAGAGGCAAAAACACAATCTTGGGAACCGGATAGGTTAGATAAATTAACGGCTTGGCTATCCGGTCGGCCTTGTTGTTTGAGCCCAGGTATAACCCCAGTGGAACCCCGGCAATGAATGATACAATGAGAGCCGCCATTATCCTGAACGAAGACGCTCCAATATGTCCCCAAAACCTGGTGGCGCCGGCCTCATAAAACAGGGTCCGGAACGTTACCCAAGGGGATGATATGGCGTTTTCCCCACCAATCCAGGCTCCCAACTGCCAAAGGCCAAGTAATACCAGCACACCCCAAAGGTAATCCCTTGGACGATTCAAGCCACGCCCTCCAGTTCACTCCTCACATTTTCACACACATGGTAAAACTGGTCGGACCCGTGATAGTCTTTGTCGCATGCGCCTGGATTGACAATGATGCTACTGATTGCGCCTGGGGAACCCTTCATGACTATGATCCTTTTCCCCAACCGAGTGGCTTCTTCTATGTTGTGTGTTACCAGAATCATGCTGAAACCTCTCCTACGCCACGCCTGAGCCAAAAGTCCCTGGAGGCGCTCCCGATTCAGTGTGTCCAGCGCAGCGAACGGTTCATCCAAGAGCAGCAAGGCTGGGTTTAGAATGAATGCCCTAGCCAGCGCCACTCGCTGTTTTTGGCCACCTGAGAGTCGTTGAGGGTAGTCATCTATCTTTGAACTGATGTCCAATTCGTTGAGGAGTTCCTGCAAGCGAAACTCATCAACAGGCTCCTTACGGATTTTCAAACCAAGTTCAATGTTTTGGCGGACAGTTTTCCATGGAAACAGACCATAATCCTGAAGCACCAAAGCGGCTTCCCTCGGGGGACCATCCAACTTTCGCCCTTTGAAAGAGACCGAACCGAATGTAGGTTTTTCCAACCCGGCAAGAACTAGTAACAGTGTTGATTTTCCACACCCGGAAGGACCAACGATAGCTACAGTCTCAGAGGTTACCAAGAGTGAGGCTGATTTCTGAAAGCGCCTCTGTAGGGCCTATATCCGTATTGTACGTCTTACTTACACGGTCTAGGAAAGCGAGTTCAGGGTAAGAATTCACCGTTCACTACCTGTTCGTATTTTATGTCGGAACGAATGACTCCCCTATTGTTTAGCCATGTGACAATATTCTCAAGACAGTCCCGGTCCGGCGGGGCCAACTTGGGAAACTTCGGGACTGGATATTTCATTTTGAGAGCTTCAGGAAGCCTCACCCTTTCCACCATTATATCCCTTACAGAGTCCGGATTACTGTTTATAAGTGTGTTGGCGTCACTGATCACATTCAGAAATACCTTGATCAATTCGGGACTCTTCTTGATAAATTCCTGTGAAAAAACCAATACGGTCTGACTCTCTCCCAGGCCGGAATCATCCGCTAAAAGTTTAGCGCCCTTTGAGATCGCGACTGATACAAGAGGTTCAGGCAACACCGCCGCATCGAGACGACCCGTGAGAAGCGCCTGGAACCGTAAGCCAATATTCTTGAATTCGATAGTGTTAATATTTTCTTTTGTTATTCCCGCTTGCATCTGCAACTTGTCATTGACCAAGTCAACCACCGAGTTTGAAGAAATAGCTACCGAAGCGCCACCCAAACCCTTCAATTCATTGATGGCGCTCCCTGGTTTGACCATTATCCCGAACATCCTCCGGTCGTATCTGGTGTCATAGTTTTTGGCGATCACAACAAGGTTGCGACCGTTGGCCTTTAGAACAAGGGGAGTAACCAGATCAGCAAAACAGCCGTCCAGGCTTCCTGAGGCTAATGCGATGTCCTTTTCACCCGCCGTATTAAATAATATCAGGTCAACGTTCAAGCCGTTTTTTGAGAAAAGCCCTTTGGATTCTGCGACAAAAAGTGGCAAAGCCTGGAGCGCGGGTAAGACTCCAAACCTTATTAGGGGTTTATCCTGGGCTGCAATGTTGGTCGAGGCAACAGCAATCAAAAAAAATGTGATCAAAGAACGTAATACTATTCGACACTTAGAACCCATTTATCCGTCACCCCTTTGCATGATCCTGGTTCGAGACTCCATTTTTTACAAAATCCACCACGCTGTTTATCCACTGGTCCCGCCTTGCAGGCATCCGCCTTATAGAGCCCGGAAGACTGACCAATGAAGTCGGAATAATATGCGCGCATCAAGGTTTCGAGCAAGCTGTTCATTATGAATGAAACCTTTTCAAGACCAATATCGGACCTTAACTCACCCTTTTCCTGGGCCTCGGACAATAACTCTCCCAGGAAACGTTCAGCGCTTTCTCTCAACTCAAGAACCTGCTCCGTTCCAGAAGGCGCTTCTCCCGATTGTAAGAGATGAAAATAGATTCTTGCCATCTGAGGGTGCTTATCTATGAAAAGAAATCCGGATCGGATGAGCGTCTCCAATCGATCAAAAAACGATTTACCCTCCGTTTCATCGCGGACGTTTTTCAAATAATCCTTTACCAGCAAAGACGATGCGCTGACCGTGGCTGTGAACAAGAGAGGCTTGGACGCAAAGTATTGGAAAAGGCTTCCTTTGCTGATGCCGGCGATTTTCACAATTTTGTTTACTGACGCCTTCCGATATCCATTTTCAGCAAACTCGGATATAGCAGAGTCTATTATCTTCTCCCTTTTCTGTGGCTGCAGTTTCTGAAAGATTTCAGTTCCAATTTCTAGGAGATATTTCATAAGTCTCTTGCTGAATAAAGAGAAAGTAGACATTAATGGCTCGGAATGACCGCATGGTCATTCTAGCGTCTCGAACCTATTCCTGCAACTATTTTGAATCTTTCCCATTGAGCTTGACACATTCAAAGCCTTCTTGATAAAAACTTCAAAATACTATCATTCCGAAATTCTCTTCCGATCTAGTTTTTACCCGATTTGCATGAGGTGAGATGATGAGACTCCGCCACCTGATCGTTAAACCCGATCTGCCGGACGAGTTACAACCCCTTAGAATTATTGCCATGAACACGTGGTTCACATGGAACCCTGAAGCCAACCGACTGTTCCAGTCTCTTGATCCGGATCTCTGGGAAAAACACGGCCACAATCCAATAATGCTACTGTCGCAACTTAATGAAACCAGGATACGCGAGATTCTTGCGGACAACGTTTTAATAGACAGGGTGAGGGACTTAGAACGCTCGTTTGATAACTATGTGAGTAATATAGAAAATTATTCTTTCAACCTTGAGCGCCCGATTGACTATCGTATCGCCTATTTCAGTATGGAATACGGGATTGCGGAATGTTTGCCGATTTATTCAGGAGGATTGGGCATTTTAGCCGGAGATCACCTCAAGAGCGCATCAAACTTGTGTTTCCCACTAATAGGTTTGGGACTGTTGTATCAAAAAGGCTATTTCAGGCAATACCTGAACATCGACGGCTGGCAGCAGGAGTCCTATCTTGATAATGACTTCTACAACATGCCACTGGCGCCTGTAAGTGACGGAGCAGGCGGGCAGCTCTCGTTCGATCTTGAAATGGATGGATCCACCGTAAAGATTCTCATATGGAAAGTTCAGGTGGGCCGGATTCCGCTATACCTTCTGGATTCGTCCCATTCTTCGAATACAGAAGCGGCAAGGCGCATAACCGCTGAATTGTACGGCGGAGATCTCGAAATGCGCATGAAACAGGAAATAGTCCTGGGCATAGGCGGAGCACGTGCGCTTCATCTGCTGGGTCTCTGGCCATTCGTTTATCATTTGAATGAGGGCCACGCCGCTTTCGCTGCGCTAGAGCGAATAAGACAATCGATGGTTACTTACAAGACATCATTTGAAGTCGCAATGGAGGCCGTTACCGCGTCTACCGTCTTCACCACCCATACTCCAGTGCCAGCGGGGATAGATCTTTTTCCTCAGGAGCTTATCCACAAGTACTTTCGTAAGTACATGGAATCACTGGGCATGACTGTAAAGGATCTCATTGATCTCGGATGCGCCAATCCGGAAGACAGGACTTCTCCTTTTTCCATGGCGGTTTTGGCTCTTCGACTTTCACGAGGGGTCAACGCGGTCAGCAAACTTCATGGAGATGTTTCGAAGAAAATGTGGCGATCTCTTTGGCCACATATAGAAGAAGACGATGTGCCAATAGGCTATGTAACCAACGGCGTCCACATTCCATCATATCTTTCCAAAGAAATGTCGGATCTGTTTGACAGGTATCTGGGTGAGGGATGGATTGAAGAACCCGATAATACCAAGATATGGTCAAGGGTATACAACATACCACATGAACAGCTTTGGACAGTACACGAGACCCGTAGGGAAAGACTCGTAAATTTCTGTCGCCGCAGGTTCATGAAACAGATGACTTCCGGTGGTGGATCTACGTTAGACAAGAAAAGGGCGAGAGAATATTTGAATCCAGAAGCTCTTACCATCGGTTTTGCCAGAAGGTTCGCTCCATATAAAAGAGCCGGCCTGATTTTATCGGACCCTGACCGACTCCTGAAAATCATGTCTGACAAGAGACGGCCTGTCCAGTTTATCTTTGCCGGCAAAGCGCACCCAAAGGACATGCTGGGTAAAGAGATAATCAAGAAAGTAGTTCATCAGTCAAGATCCGAAGGCTTCTGTAGAAACCTTGTTTTTGTTGAAGACTATGACATAAATGTAGCTCGTTATCTGGTTCAAGGCTGCGATGTGTGGTTGAACACCCCAAAAAGACCAAAGGAAGCATGTGGAACTTCAGGGATGAAGGCTGCGGCCAATGGCGTCCTGAACTTCAGTATCCTGGATGGGTGGTGGCCTGAAGCGTACGACGGGACAAACGGATGGATCATCGGGACGGACGAAGAATCCCCGGATTCTGAAGATCAGGACAGAATAGACGCAGAACAGATATACGACCTTTTGGAATACGAGGTTGTTCCGCTCTTTTTTGACCGTGGTCCGGATGGGTTACCTCATGCCTGGATCGAAAAAATGAAAAACAGTATGGCGAAGATTTGTGGTCACTTCAATTCTCACCGCATGATTGAACAATATATGGAGGAGTATTACCTCCAGGCAGGACTGGCTCACCAAATTCTCGGGGAAAATCGTCTAACTCGAGGAGCTGAACTTAGCGAATGGAAGAAACGGGTTCGATCTTTGTGGAAGGATGTAAGGGTCCTCGATGTCTCAGCGCCAACTGGGGATAGAGTTTCCCTTGGTCAAACTCTCGAGGTTACAGCCTCTATTCAGCTTGGAAAGCTGCGAGATGAAGAGGTGATCGTGGATTTGTGTCACGGAACGGTAGGGCAGGATGAAGATTCTGAACGTTTGACACACCGCAATATCACGGCAATGGCGAGTGAAGATCAGCTTTCCGACGGGGTTTGGCGCTTCAAAGGAACTATTCACTGTGAAGAAACCGGAGTTTTCGCTTACTATCTGAGGGTTCTGCCTTTTCATCCATACCTCTTCAGCCCTCTATCAATGAACCTGGTATCCTGGGGATAATGTTCAAGAACACCAAATGAAAGTCGCCGTTTTTGGGGCTCTTCCATGAGTTGAAGAAACAAAGTTGATTCTGGGGTTCTAATTAGTGGGCGCTCTCGACGGAATTAAAGTAATTGATCTCAGCAGGCTCTTGCCTGGGGCTTTTTGTTCAACAATGCTGGCAGATCACGGCGCTGATGTCACCGTAGTCGAAGCGCCCCGATTCAGGGAAAACCAGGTAATTGGGGTTGTGCCGATGGTTCGCAGGAATAAGCGTCATATCGCCTTGAACCTTTCCGTAGAGGCAGGCAGAGAGGTTTTCTACAAACTGGTGGCGCAAGCGGATGTCTTGATTGAGGGATTCAGGCCTGGCATAGCGAAAAAGCTGGGGTTAGATTACGAGACCATTTGTAAAGTAAACCCGCGGGTCGTTTATTGCTCGATTACAGGGTATGGTCAGGATGGGCCCTTACGGCAAAAGGCCGGTCACGACATGAATTACATGGCGTTAGCCGGCATACTCGACCTACTGAGAGACGAGCATGGGGAACCCACCCAGCCTAGTTTCCAAATGGCTAATCTTTCCGGGAGCCTCTACGCAGTTGTAGGCATTCTTCTCGCTTTGTTTTCTCGAACCGTCACAGGTAAAGGCCAGTATATTGACGTTTCAATTACCGATGGATTGATCTCTCTGCTGGCGATTCCTCTTTCTTTTGTTTTTTCAGGATCTTTGATTCCGGGTCGCCCAGACAACAAATCTCAAGACACTTACGCTTGTTATCGGTTGTATAGGACCAAGGACAACCGACATATTTTTGTTGGCCCTTTGGAAGCCCATCTTTGGAAAATTTTGTGCGAGAAACTTGGGAAACCGGAATATGCTGCGAAGCAGTTTGACAGTTCATCTATCCCGGAAGTCAGTGGTGGGCTGCAAGAGATTTTTTCCAGGCGAGACCTTAAAGATTGGATTGAATTCCTGGGTGGGCCTGACTATTGTGTTTCTCCTTTGAACCGAATTGAAGATCTTCCTTCCGAACCTCAACTAATTGAGCGCCAAATGATTCAAAGAAATGATCAGGGTGTGCCGGTTCCGGGAGTAGCGCCCCGACTTTCGGAAACCCCTGGGTCGATACGAAAAGATTCTTATACTTTTGGGGGTGAGACAATAAAAATACTTACAGAACTTGGCTATTCGAAAGATTCCATCCTGAAATTGAAAAAGGAAGGAGTTATCTGAGCGGATGACTCAGCAACAATTTAGGGCCAACAAGGTTAATATTTATGCCCTACGGGGGGTTGGAACTCAACGGTCCTCGCCGGATCATGAACATTAACCATCCTCACATGATTGCGATCGATGTTTAGACTCGGAGCTACTTCACTGTGACTACGGGACAGTCAGCGTTGAGAATTACGTGTCTGGCATTGGAACCAAAAACGATCTTGCCTACCGGTGAGGTTTTCTTGATCCCTACTATGATCTCATCAACGTCATGTTCCTGAGCGAATTGAACGAGGTCTTCTCCGGGAGTAACCCCGCGAACAAGAAGATGTGTCTGTACTGGAATCCCGCTCGCGGAAAAAAACTGCTTGGTATATTCGAGCCATTCTTTAGCTTGATCAATCTCGCCGGTGGTCGTTTGCGATCCCTTTTTCAAGGAGTAAACCACGTAGACATAAGCGTTAAACGCCTGGGCATGCTTTTTGGCTAAGTTTAAGGCCACCTTAGCCTGATTGGAGCCATCATAACCTACAAGAATTTTCATGAGCCCACCTCCCTTAGGATCAAGGTTTAGAGAATAAGATAGCGCTTTACAACATCTTCGTTGGACCAGATAGCCTCCATACTTGCTCCATGCACTATGGTCCCTTTCTCAAGAACGTAACCTCGATCACAGACCTCAATACAAAATCGCAAATTCTGATCCGCCAAAAGGATCGTAACGCCATGTCGTTTTATGTCTTGTATAGTTTCGAGAAGTTTGCGAACAATCATGGGCGCAAGCCCTTCCGATGGTTCATCGAGCAGGATCAGCGTTGGGTTCATCATGAGTGACCGGCCTAAGCTAAGTACCTTTTTTTCTCCGCCTGAAAAACTTGAGCCTTTTTGCTTCCGACGATCCGCTAACAAAGGGAATAGGGCCTCAACTCGTTCTTTGGTCCAGTATCCTGACCGTTTGGAGACTCTTCCGGCGATTTCTAGGTTTTCTTCGCATGTGAGGTCCGGAAAGATTCGTAAATCGTCTGGAATGTAGCTAACGCCGCGTTTTGCGATGACGTTCGGAGGTAATTTGGAGATTTCTTGACCCTCGAAACGAATTGAACCGTTCGTAGGAGGGGTCAAGCCCATGATGGAACGCAGGGTAGTAGTCTTTCCCATTCCGTTTCGTCCCAGCAGGGCCACTGTCTCACCTTGTTTCACTTCAAAAGATACGTTTTGAAGCACATGCGCCGTACCGTAGTGGACGTCTATTTCATCTACCTGCAACACCATGCTGAACCTCTTCCCCAAGATATACTTCTCTAACTTGAGGATTCATCTTGATTTGCTCGGGTGAACCGTCCCCAATGATTTGCCCTCGATGCAAGGCCATAACTCTATCCGATAAAGAAAAAACTATATCCATGTCATGCTCAACGATGGCAAAGGTAACTTCACCCGTTTGCGAAAGTTGCCGGATCCTTTCGAGGATCCTTGACCTTTCCACCGGATTCATCCCTGCCGTAGGCTCATCAAGGAAGAGAAGACGTGGTTTCGCTGCAAGAGCAATCGCAACTTCAAGAAGGCGTTGGTCCCCGTGCGAAAGCGACCTAGCTGCCATGTAAGCCTGGTCTGAAAGACCGACTTGATCCAGGACTCTTTCCACATCTTTTCGAACTTCTTTGAAGCTTGTTACTGGCCTCATCATACCTCTCGCCTTTCCCTTGAGCGCAAGGACCGGAATGGCGAGGTTTTCGAACAGAGTGAGATTACCGAACACGTTAACAACTTGAAACGAACGACACAATCCTTGCTTTACCCGCCGATGAATCGGCTCACTTGTGACTTCACGGCCTTGAAACCAGATCTCTCCAGAATCCGGGGCCTGCAGTCCGGTCAACAAGTTGATCAACGTCGATTTACCTGCGCCGTTGGGACCTATGATAGAAGTAATAAGTCCGCTGTAAAGGCAGAAATTGAGATCCTTGGCGGTGACAACCATCCCAAAAGCCTTGTTCAGTCTTCGAACATCTAATAAAATCTCACCCATGATTTCTTTTCCCTATCAGCGCAGTCAACACGACTTTGGTGTAATCCTCCCGCAGTAGACCGCTGGTTCAGCCAACCGATCCTCCGGTCCTCGTTTTACACTCTAAAATGTCGTTTGAGGACGTCTGCCGTCGATCCAACGATACCCCCACGGAATCCGATGATAATTGCCAGCAATAGTATTCCAAACCATAGCATCCAGTTGTAAGTGAACCGTTGGAGAATCTCTCGAAGAGCCACAAAAACGACACTACCTACCAGAGGGCCTGAAAAAGTGTGCAGACCTCCGATAAGACTTACCAGGTACCGGCTCGGCTGAATGACTCCAATGAGCGGAGAACGGGGCAACATTGCTCTCGAGTAACACGGAGAGCGTTCCGGCCAGTCCTGCAAACGCGCCGGATACGGTAAACACTCCAAGCCGGTAGCCCTTAACCGATAGGCCGGCGAATTCGGCTCTAATGTGGTTCTCTCGAATTCCGGCAAGTACCAGCCCGAAGGGCGACATGTAAATACGATGGATAAGAAAAACGCTAATAACAAAGAAAAAGAGCACGAAAAAGTAAAATTGATAGCCCTTCCTTATGGGGATGTTCAGAATGCCAAGAGAAATGGCTGTACGTGGAATTCCGTAAAGGCCATCGTCTCCACCTGTAATACTTCTGAGGTTCCATATGAGGGCAAAGACCATCATCCCGAAGGCCAGAGTCAGCATGGCAAAGTATATTTCAGTATGCCGAACACAAAAAAAACCGATGCAAAGAGACAAAATTGCCGCTACGGCTACACCTACAAGAATTCCCAAAAGTGGATTAGAGGTGAGGTGGATTGATGTTATAGCCAGCCCATAAGAACCAGTCGCGAAGAAAGCGGCATGTCCGAATGACAATAGTCCGGTTCGCCCCAGTAGCAGATTGTATCCAAGGGCAAAAATCGCGAGTATCATTATCCTCGTCACCACATATAGGACAAATGGGCCGCTAAGAAGACCAATTATGACCAAAACAACCAAACAAGCCAATGATAGTAAGTGTTTCCAGTATTGATTCATAGGTCAGCCTTCTGCAAAGAAACCTTGAGGTCGCCATAGTAAAACAGCGGCCATGAGTCCGAAGGTGAGAAACATATCGAGCATTGGCATAAATCTTGTCCCGAAAGAACTGAGAAGGCCCACCAATAGAGACCCCAAAAAAGCTCCTTTTAAGCTCCCTAATCCGCCAATGACTACAACAATGAAGGCCGAGATGATGATAGCCTCACCCATACCAGTCGTCAGGAGTCCGACGTAAGGGACCGCCAATGCGCCACCGACGGCTGAAAGCCAAGCCCCGAAAACAAACACGCCAGTGTATAGTTGAGGCACGTTGACGCCTATAGATAGGGCCATTTCACGATCGGACGCCGCAGCCCGTACTATCCGTCCCCACCAGGTCTTTTCCAGCAGGCAATAAAGGCCAAGCGCAACTAGAGGGCCCACGACAATGATAAAAAGGCTGTATACGGGAAAATCGCGGCCCGCTATAGAAACTGACTCGGCCAGACCGGGGACTGCCGGTGAGCCTATGGACCCTGCTCCCCAGATCATTTTAACCAGGTCGTCAAAAATTAGGACCATCGCAAATGTAAGCAGGAGCTGGTAGGGCAGTTCCAGATGATAAACACTTCGTAGAAGAAACCGCTCCATGAAATAACCCACGGCGCCAACAACCAGTGGTCCGAGCAGGAGTCCAAGCCAGAAATTGCCACCCATGGCATGCAGTACAGCGAAACATAGATAGGCCCCCAGCATATAAAAACTGCCGTGCGCAAAGTTCAATACTCGAAGGACACCAAAGACCAGCGTTAAACCACAGGCTACCAGCCAAATAAACATACCGGTTGAAATCCCGGCAAGGCAAACGTGGACGAGCGATTGCAACATAAGCGCCTACTCCCTGACTTGAACTTCACAACAAGTGTGTCTAAAGAAAGCAAAAGCGGAGTGACATGCGTATCACTCCGCCTCCTGAGATTTAATTTCAGTCTTTAAATGGAGGATGTGTCCCCGGTCCCTCGAATGGCGGACGATTGAAAAATTCTTTCGCCGGAATGACTATCTCCTTACCCATGATCTTAAACGGATATTTCGGATCAGCTTTTGTAAGACCCCACGGAACCTCGTACATCGCCTGGTGATCTTCCTTCCGGAAAACGCGATTGCCAGCGGGAGAATCAAGTTCCATACCTTCCAGGGCCTGAATCACTTTGGCTGTATCCTTTGATCCAGCCGCCTCGACCGCCTTCTTGAACGCAAACATCGTTGAATAAGCGGTTTCTGAAACATAAGCGGGATAGTGATTCCATCGTTTGTGGAAACGGGCGACAAACTCCTTGTTTCGTTCAGTAGTCGGATAAAGGAAAAAATACCTGCCGGAAATCCAAATGTTATCAGGCATCTCGGGGCCCAGTCCTTCCAGGACATCCATCGCCGCACCCACTGGAAGCATGACATGCTTTATTTTGTCGAATAAACCGGCCTGCTTGGCCTGCTTTATGAGAGTAATCAGCTCACCTGCCCAGACTACAGAGTATAGCCCCTCCGGTTTGGCGTCCAAAATCGTGTTTATGTGCGGTCTAAAGTCTGTGGTCCCGAATGGAGCCCAGGATTCAGCGGTAAACTTGACTCCTGGTTTCAGCTTTCCAAGAGTATCTTTGAACATGTTCCATGTCGTGTATCCATACTCATACTTGGGGTTTATGGTAGCCCATGTTGTGACCGGCAAATCTTTCGCCACGAACGCCGCCGCATTCCCGTCTTGATATGTCGGCGTGCAGATGCGGAAGACTTGCTTGATACCTTTTTTGAAGACTTCATCTTCTGTCAGTTTTTCGGTCGCAGCGTGAGTGACCATTAGCACCCGATCAAGCTCAGCGACTACAGGGGCCATTGCCAAAGCCTGACCTGATGAATCAACTCCCGCAAGAAAATCGGCTCCCCAACTGTCAACAAAATATCGCGCGCCCTGGATACATGCAGGAGCCGCTAATGTGGAGTCACGAATCTCAAGCTCCACCTTGTTTCCTGCGATGCCGCCAGCGGCGTTAATCTCTTCCACACCCATCAAGGCGCCCATTTTGTGAAATTCCCCGTATCCGGCAAGAGTCCCGGAGAGGACCGTCAAATAACCAACCTTGATAGGACCCTTGATTTTCGGCGTGGTAGCCCACAAACCTGTAGGTTTCACAACACCGGTCCCCAAAGCCGATGCGGCTGCGGTTACCAACCCCGCCTTCAGAAAATCCCTACGCGTCGTTCCCTGCTCATCCATATTCACACTCCTTTCTTTTCGGCCAAATTCAGGCCGCATGAAATTCAGCCTTCCGGCCATCAGCTAAGGACCCTTTGCGAAGACACATTCTCGACGCCAAAACACTGTCTTACCAGATTGTCCAGCCTCCATCGATAAAGATGGTTTGACCGGTTATAAAATCCGACGCTCGAGAGGCGAGGAAAATAGCGATTCCAGCGAGTTCGTCCGGCTGTCCCCAACGCCCCATTGGGGTCCGCTCTACAATGAATCCGTATCGTTCAGGATCATTTCTCAATTGCGCTACTAAAGGCGTTTCAAAATAGGTAGGACCAATCGCGTTCACATGAACACCCTGTTTTGCCCATTCCAGAGCCATTACTTTTGTCATCTGCACTACGCCTCCCTTGCTGGACGCGTAAGCCAATTGTGAGGGAAGGCCAACAGCGCCCAAAATGGAGGCCATATTGATTACTTTACCGTATGATCGGGAAAGCATGTCCGGGACCACTGCTTGGGCCATGAGGAAATAGCCTTTCAGGTTGGTATCCATCACGAGGTCCCACTCTTCAGAGCTCAATTCAAGGACCGGCTTTCGTACGTTTACGCCGGCGTTGTTCACTAGTATGTCTATCTTTCCAAAGATTCCCAATGTGGCTTTCACGGTATCGTTCACGAGCTGTTTATCCAGAATATCAACGCAGAATATTTCCGCCCTTCGGCCGAGAGACTCAACGGAGGCCTTGACCGTCATCAGATCATCCGTGTCACGAGCATAAAGGGCCACATCAGCGCCAGCCCCCGCCAGGGCGATTGCAATCGCCTTTCCAAGGCCCTTCGACGCTCCTGTGACAACAGCCACTCTATTCGTTAGATCAAACAAATCTCTAAACATACGAATTCGTCCTTATGGTATTGCCGGTTGCTCATCTACAAAAAATAGAAGAGAAAACTATTGGGTAATCCGACGGCAAATTTGCACGCTTTGCCCTCGCAGTTTTTCGGCCATCTCGTCCATATAATCCTTCTCGGGTTTTCCTACTATGTTTTCAAAAGTTTCGTCGCGCCGAATGCCAAGAATAGTCTCGGCCAGAGAGTCTTTGTCCTCTAAACCTCCGCGACGGGCTATAATTATTTTCTGAGCGGCCGGCGAACCGGCCCCGTGCATGGCTTCCGGCAGGCCTGCCCCCACGGACATGCTTTCAACGAGCCTTAGCATCTTCAATATGTTGTGTACATCCACACCGTCCTTACCCGCGAAGTAACCGGTAATTACCTCACCTAATTCCTGATTGTTCAAATCATCTTCTGACGGAAGGGTGATTATTTTTCCTCCCGCTATGTCTTGAGCGAGCCGCATCCACTCATAGACCATTTTGGTAATATTGAGTTTTGTAACGCTTGCCAGCAATGGATTGATGTTATAGGCCCCAGAGGGGGTTTTTCGCCCCTCATACGAACATGCTAGCGAACATGACCAGCAAGTCTCCGCCATAGCCATCATATCGGTAAGTTTATCGACAATGTGTGACGATTTGGCTACACCGTGGGCATCCGCCAACCAGTGGGAAGCGCCAGCTACAACGTCCGCCAACCCCACCTTGCATCCGCCGTAGTTAGCGCGATGATGGCCAGCGAATATTTCTACTAATTGACCTGCGAATTGGTATTCGCCCGCCATAAAAACTCTTTCCCAAGGCACAAATACATCTTTGAAAATTATGAGGGCTTCTCCACCCACATTGGCGTATTTGGGGTTCCCCGAGTCCAGACTACCATCAAGTCGACGAGTGTCGTTGGTCTGGCGGGCAAAAACTAACTTGATTCCTTTTGTATTAACCGGCGTCGCAAAAGCAACCGTAAAATCCTTATCTTCCTCACCCATCGCTCTAGTGGGCATAACAATGATCTCATGCGAATTAACGACACCGGTGATATGGAGTTTGGCGCCGTTAACTATTATTCCCTCATTATTTCTTTCAGTTATGTGCAGGTAAAGATCGGGATTTTTTTGTTGATGCGGTCTGAGGCTCCTGTCACCACGAGCGTCGGTCATGGCGCCTGCGGACATCAGATCATGTTCCTGAACATATCCAAGAAATTCTTTGAACCGTTGGTGGTAAGAAGTCTCAAGTTTGGCGTCCATTGCATATGTGATAGCATACAGCGCATTAAGACCATCCAGACCTACGCAGCGCTGGAAACACGTCCCCGTCTTCTGACCCAGCAACCGCATCATTCGAACTTTCTTAACCAGATCATCGATACTATGGTGAATGTGCGTGAATCGATTGATCTTCTTTCCGGTAAGATGAGAGGTCGCTGTCATGATCTCAGCGTGCTGAGGATCGTGAGCAAGTTCATATGTCATTGCCGCAGTATTTATGTGAGGAGCGAACATAGGCTCGTCGACCACATTGGTGATCCTTTCGGCCATAAAATAAACCTCGGGCCGTAATTCCCGCAAAGATTCTATGTAATCTCTCCCTGTCATCATTGTCATACCAGTATTCTCCTTTTAGGATTTCTTATCTTCACGGAGATCTTTTCTTAAGAACTTACCTGTCAAAGTTTTAGGGATCGCTGTGACAAACTCAACCTGTCTCGGGTACTTGTACGCCGCCATGCGACTCTTGCAAAACGATATAATATCATCAGCAGTCACAGATCCTTCCAACCCCTCTTTCAGAGCTACAAACGCCTTCACAGTTTCCCCTCTGTATGGGTCCGGCGCCCCTACCACAGCGGATTCACGCACGGCAGGGTGCTGATAGAGGACGTCTTCCACATCTCTAGGCCAAACTTTATAGCCCGAAGCGATGATCAGGTCCTTTTTACGATCCACGACATAAAACCATCCCTGTTCGTCCATCTTGCCGACATCCCCGGTAAAAAGCCACCCGTCTTCGATAGCGTACGCTGTTTCCTCGGGCTTGTTCCAGTATCCGGGAATAATCATTGGCCCACGATTCACTATTTCCCCTACTTCGCCCGGCGGCATTTCACGAGATCGATCTTCAAGGTCCACAATTTTTGAAACACTGTTGGGAACAGGAAGCCCGACCGAAAGGGCCCCACTCTCTGGATCCACTGGCGCTTCCTCACCTAACGGCACGATGTGAGATGGAGAATTTGTCTCCGTCATCCCATATACATTGTGAAGACGAAGACCCGTCAAGCTCTCAAACTGATCAACCAGGGCTTTGGAAACCGGCGCTCCACCGCTGTAAGCTTTTACAAAACTCTCAAGGCGTCTCTTTTTGATGTCCGGATGATTCATCATAGCGATGTACACGGTGATCGAAGCAACCGTCATGGTCACCTTCCATCGCTCTATTAACCTAAGCGCCTCACCGGGATCAAAGCGGTAGAAGAGCGTCAGAGGAACTCCAGCTAAAGCTGCGATGGCCGAGTGAGCCACTTCGCCAGTGACGTGGAAAAGCGGCGCGACCCCAAGGACTACATCGTCGGAGCCTATGCGCATAACGGCCTGGTAGACTCTAGCGTTAAACGCTATGTTTCCATGAGTGTTCATGGCCCCTTTGGGTTGGCCTGTAGTCCCGGATGTATATGTAAGGTACGCGACAGTATCGGGAGCAAGTTCACAATAGTCTAGGGGCCTTCCTTCATATTCCTTTAAAATATCAAGAAGTTTAAGGCAGCCCACAACTTCCGAGCGTTTGACGCTTTTAAGCGTTTCCACAGGAGGCGAGTCAGGAGGCAGCAAATCAAGGGCCGAAGTCGTAATCACCCGTTTAACTTGCGTATGGCTCAAAAAGGAAAGATCCAGAGTGGTTGCAATTTCGTCATGAGTAAGGAACAGTTTGGCGCCGGAATCTTGAAAAAAGTACGAGAGTTCCTGTTCCTTGTACATCGGATTCAGCGGGACCACTATAAGGCCTAGTTTCCATGCGGCATAGGTTGCGATTAGGAATTGAGGGATGTTCTGAAGATGTACAATGATTCGATCACCAGTCTCAAGACCAAAGTTATGGAACGCTGCGGCTAAATAGTCCGAGAGCCGGTTGATCGCGCCATATGAGATCACATGGTCAAAATAATAAACCGCTGGAGCGTCTGGTCGGGAACACGCTGTTTTTATGAAATCATCTCTGGCTGTCGCCGACGTTATTTCTAAATCAGGAGATACCCAATCAGGATAAGAACTCAACCAAGGCCGATTTTCGTAAATGGATCGCATAGTTCCCTCTGACTACAATAAAAGACATACCCTTTGATCTTGAAGTGGTCTAATCGGCGCCTCCGTTGCATTTCAGCACCTGCCCTGTAATATATTTAGATGAGTCTCCCACCAGAAATAACAACGCATTGGTAACGTCCGACAATTCTCCCATACGCGCCGCCGGGATCTCTTTAATTAACTGATCCGCAAGATCTTTTTGAATCCGAGACGGACGAATGGTCCTTATGAACCCAGGCACAATGCAGTTCACATTTACCTGGGACCCAGCCACATCCCTGGCGCAGGCCAAGGTTAACGCAATGGCCGAAGCCTTCGCTGTTTCATAGCTCAAGGCGTCAGCATACCTGTCCCAAGCCCATGGAGCCAAATAAATAACACGCCCCGAGGAACGTTTGCGCATACTCTCCTGAACCGACGTTATTAAGTTCCGGGCGCAGGTTACATTTTCCTGGAGTCGGCCGGCGGCGATCAGATTGTCCCGCGAAGCTTCAGATACTCTAAGGCTGCCTATCCCTATGTCGTGTACATAAATGTCAGGAGTCCCAACTTCATTCTCGATTTTATTGTACAATTCCGGAGACATCGGTCCGTTTTCAGAATTGAAATAGCATGTGAGATTGCATGATCCGCTAGGGTTGATCACCGCATATTCCCGACCCCTTCTTATGGTGTCCATGTGGGCGGTCACTGTAACCCCGTGCGATAGCATAAAGGAAATGAGGGCGGTATTTAGAGGCGTCCCGCCATTTACGACAAGCGCCGATTTTCCTTCCAAAGCGTTACCGCTAGATTCACCGTGAGCAGGTGAGGAACCTGACTCAACTAATCCTTGAAAGAGTAATTCGAGGATGGTTTTCTCCACATCCAAAGCGCTGGCATAGCCACGGATATCCCAACGCTTCAGGACCCATGCGTCAACCATAGATTTGATAAGGTTGGCGACTACCCGAACGTTACATGGCCGAAGTATTCCTTTTTCGACACATTCTTCGAGTATTGACTCGATAACTTCGAGATGGGCCCGTTCCTTCCTCAAGAGACTTTGCAAAAGGGGTTTCGTAAGAATGTGGCCCTCTTGGTAGATTAACATGATGGCGTCCGCCAGTTTATCCATGGTGCTGAATTCGGCCCGGATCATGCGACGCAGCTTCTCCTGCGGAGCCGAAACCTGTTCGAGGGACTTTGTCATGGCCTCCATGGCAGAACTAGCAGCCAACTCGTGAATCAGGAAGAATATGTCCTCCTTGGACCCGACATAATCATAGATGCTGGCTTGGCTCAAGCCGGTTTGTTCTGCGAGATTTCTAAGTGTGGTTTTGTGGAATCCCTTTTGGGCGAAGAGGTTAATTGCCGCAAGAACGATTTGTTCGCGACGTTTCTGAACAAGATTTGGGTTTTTGACGGTGGTGTGAATCGGTACTCACGTTCGGACCCCAAGAAGAATTATTGCCGATCGTTCACTCACCTTCCGAGCGCCCGCTTACATTAATGTAGATATCGACAGATTGTCAACTCCTAAAGAGAAAAAACGCGACAACAAAATCAAAACCGGGCAATTTTATCTCTTTGGATTAGACCATCGCTGACGTATATAAATTCATTGGTGTTTCGGAAACTCGACACACTGGCGAAGCATTTATCAACAATCTGATCGAGAGAATGCGAGGAAGGAAATGGCGTTAAAAACTGGAGATCAGTACCTTAGGTCTCTGAAGTCGCTCAAAATTGAGGCTCATGTATTGGGTAAAAAGACCAACAAGCCGGAGAAGCACGGACTTATAGGACCTTCTCGGCAGGCGGTAGCCTTTACCTATGACTCCGCTCACAGACCCGAGAGCCGAGAAATGTTTAGGGCTGTTTCGCACTTATGCGACGACGAGGTTAATCGGTTCACTCATCTGCATCAGAGCGTCGAAGACCTGGTTAACAAAATAAAAATGCAGCGTTACTGCGGGGCGATGACCGGATGCTGCTTTCAACGTTGCGTAGGCCTTGATGCGGCTAATGCCATCTACAGCACAACTTTCGATTGTGACCGCAAACATGACACTCAATTTCATGATCGTTTCCGTGATTATTGGGGTTGGGTCCAGAGGGAAGACCTTGTAGTGGACGGAGCCATGACCGACCCGAAAGGTGATCGAAGTCGTCGGCCCAAAGACCAGAGAGACCCTGATCTTTTCCTGCGAGTGAAAGAGAGAAAACCGGGTGGAGTAGTCATCAATGGAGCCAAGCTCCACCAGACAGGCATGCTTAATTCCCACGAGATTCTGATCATGCCGACCATGAGCATGCGCACAGGCGAAGAGCCATGGGCAATCTGCTGCGCTGTTCCGATAAATGCCCCGGGTGTACGCTATATCTATGGGAGACAGGCCAGTGACACTCGAAAACTTGAACAGAACAAGCTTGACGTTGGCAATCCAATTTTCGGGGGCCAGGAAGTCATGACGGTTTTCGAAGATGTATTCGTTCCAGAAGAACGTATATTCCTGGATGGCCAGGTGGACTTCACCGGGGATCTGGTGGAGCGTTTCGCATCTTACCACCGCCAGAGTTATGGCGGGTGTAAAGTTGGCGTTGGAGACGTTCTGATCGGGGCCACCGAACTGATCGCCCGTATGAATGGAGTAGCCAAAGCCACCCATGTGAGGGAAAAAATTGTCGAAATGGTCCACCTGAATGAAACTCTTTACTGCTGCGGGCTGGCCTGCTCAATCCAGGGGCGCCCTACTCCCGCCGGTAATTATCAAGTGGATCTACTGCTGGCAAATGTGTGCAAGCTCAACGTTACTCGCTTTCCATACGAGATTGCTCGACTGGCCACCGACATTGCCGGAGGTCTTCTGGGAACCATGCCTTCGGCCTCGGACCTAAACGATCCTGAGGTTGGCCCGTACATCGAGAAATATCTGGCGGCCAATCCAGATTACCAGGTGGTAGATCGCATGAAAGTTCTTAGGCTGATTGAGAACCTCACCATTGGAGCGGGCGCTGTAGGTTATCTTGTGGAGTCCATGCATGGCGCCGGACCACCGGCCGCTCAGAGAATCATGATAGGTAGGCAGGCTGGGCTTGATGAAAAGGCGGAGCAGATAATGAAACTCCTCAAAATGTCGGGGGAATAGCCTTCGCTGAAAAAGTTTCCAGTAATAGGTCATCCAGGGATCTAGGGTCTTTTTATATGGTGAAAAACATGCTCGGAGACGATTGATTTCTTACCAAAAATTAATTGTTCTGAACCACTTGCTCGGTAAAACCTCCGTCAACAATGTTATTGTCGTTGGCTATGACCCAATCGAATATCTCGGCCTCGTTTATTCGGACTTTAGCGCCTTTTTGGAGATCTTTACGTAAAACTGGGGCATTCTCGAGGAAACCGACCAACGATTTGCCGCGCCACACGTTGAGAGATACCCACATCCATTCGTATTGACCGCCATGAGCGGGAAATCCCACTTTTACGGCATGTACCCGGTCTTCCGTAAGATTGGATTCCTGAAAGCTTTTTCTAAAAATGTCCAAGGCTCCGCGCGCCTGGCGGTGAGCGTCCAATATCCTTTTCCTTAAAATTATCAAGTCTGGGCTTATTATGTCGGTTTTAGCCGCAGGAGCGTCGGATTTCAAAGCTGTCTTCTCCGCTGGGACTCGAGCAGGGACGGAAACTCGATTGAATACTTTCAGGGCGTCGCGTAGGCCTGTCTCCCCTGTTGACGATTCATCACTCGCATAAGGCGATATTAGGAAACTTCCTGCAGGGAAATGTCCTTCAGCGTCTGATTTGCGGTATTCAAAACCACACAATACAGAGGACTCTGTCAAGCGCAGCGGCTGAGAGATAACCGAAGATTTGCTTCTAAGATCCACCAGAGTTTCACACACACGCATTATAAGTTTGGCCGCCGCTACGCCAAATTCTTTTGGAACTCCCTCCAGTTCGATGTCAGGCAATCCGAATTTTCTCATGCCGTGGCTGTGAGCCCATAACGCCCCATCTTCATCCAGTAAGTCTATAAGAACATTAGATTGAACTACTTGCGATCTGTCATCATATAGACTTCTCTCCCAAGCCTTCTGCCCCCACAGGACATGCGAGACTGCGTCCTGTATTACTCCACCGGAAACATTTCTGACCGCTTCTACAAATCTTGTAAGAAATGTAACATTCTCAAGGGCGGAATCAGCAGAATCAGCGAACCTTATCCGTATTATCATCTGTGAATGTCTGAAGGTTCTGAAATCGGAGGGCTCCAATTCCCGAGAGTTGAATTCCAATAGTTCCACAGGATATTCAAATAAATCTCCGGCTTCTTCCCGCAGTATATAATCAATGGTGAGTCTCTGTTTAGCGATGAGATTTTCAAGATTTTGAAGTTCCCGGGACCTGTTTTGTCTGTTGACTGGTTGCTGCAAGAAACTTCTCTTTAAGTCTTCCCAACTGGGGATCGTCGATGTTGGCGCATATACCCAATATTCACAATGGTTTGTCCACAATGCGGATTCGAGCGTAGTTGCTCCGCCTGCATCACACCCAGTAATTGATTTTTCTTCGCCCGTCCGTCGAAGGCTGCCGAGCAATTGAGCCCCGGGCGAGGACACCAGCGACCTAGCTCGACTGCTTATGGCCTTTAGGCTCTCTTTTCCAGATATTGAAAAAATCTTGTTGAATGGAACTTTCCCACTAAATATTGCCCCTATTCCGACAGCCGATCCGGCATGTAACTCTTTTTTGGCCTTACGAATCTCCAGATTTCTGTTATCCATGCAGGGGCGTGACTCTAAAAGCCTGCTTGCCTCTTCCTGCCTTCCTATCCTGATCAACGCCAATCCGAGCCTACCTATATCATCATCTTCGGCTTCTGAAGCCTGAACCAGGCTCATGCCGATTTCAACAGCTTCCTGATATTTGGTAAGCGACAAATATATCTTAAGAAGAGATTGACAAACCTCCTTGTCTTTAGAATCCAAATCGTGGACTTGAATTAAAAACTCTTCCGCCTTTTTCGCTTCTCCAACAGACGCGTATCCCAAACCGAGCGCTCTAACAGTGTTTTCCAGAGGCCCGTACTTTCTGAAGAGTGACTCCAGCGCATTCACGACCTCTTTTGTGATATCACCCCCGTTCAGAATACGACTCGAAAAAGCAAGCATCTTGTGTCGAACTTCTTCAGGGATCGATTCCACCTGAGCAGGTGTCCACGTTTTAGGAATTCTGGCGTGGCAATGTGGACAATTCAGGAAGTCTTCGGATATGTTTAAGAATCTTTCATCTGAGAGACTTTGAAGGTAACCGCAGTCGGCGCAACGGACTTGGACCATGTTATAACTCCTAGAATGATAAGAGCCTAACGGGCACGGCCTGTTTAGGACCAAAGCAAAATCTTAACGAAAGCTTTCATAATTAGATTCAAATGTCAAATATTATATACTAATTTGCACGATTAATGGTATTAGGCTACCGACAAACAGACCAATGAGGCCAACAAATGTGTGGAATCGCAGGAATAGTAGATTTCAACAATCGACCTTCTGAGGCAACCCTGAACAGAATGACTGAGGCTTTGAGGCATAGAGGCCCTGACGCCAACGGAACGTGCCGATTCGAGAAGTGTGCGCTAGGCCATCGAAGGCTATCAATTATTGATCTTACAGATGCCGCCAATCAGCCCATGTTATCTGATGACGGGCGCCAGGCTATCGTCTTTAATGGTGAAATTTATAATTTCAAGGAACTCAGGGATTTATTGGAATCCAGAGGACACAGATTCAAGACTCAGTCGGACACAGAGGTCCTGTTAAGGCTTTATGTCGAAAAAAAGGATGAGTCATTGCCCTATTTGAATGGGATGTTCAGTTTTGCGATCTGGGATGATAGGGAACAGCGTCTTTTCTTGGCCAGAGACAGGATGGGCAAAAAACCGCTGTACTATTCGATTCAAGGCAAGAGGCTGTCTTTCTCTTCAGAACTTGGATCACTGGTTCAGGACTCTGCAATACCGAAATCCATATATCAACAGGCTTTGTCGGAATATTTTCTTTATGATTTCATACCCGCGCCACACACAATTTTTTCGGGAGTCAATAAATTAGAGGCCGGATGTATGGCTGTTTTTGATGGGTCAGGAATTAAAATTTCCAGATACTGGGTTCCGCCGGTTCCGGAATCTGGATTGGACTATAACTCTTGCAGAAATTCACTGCTAAATGTTCTGCATGACTCCACGGACAAGAGGATGGTCGCCGATGTTCCACTAGGGGCTTTTCTGAGCGGGGGAATCGATTCTACTCTGATTGCTTCACTTATGACAAAGAACGCTACATCAGAGGTCAGGACATTCAGCATATCTTTTCCTGGAACTACACATGATGAGGCGAAATGGTCCAGAATCGCTGCCCAATATATTGGTTCTCAACATACAGAACACCGGGTCGACTTTGACATCGAGAATGTTTTTACCAAGTTGGTCTCTCACTTTGGTGAACCGTTCGGAGATTCCTCAGCCATACCAACGTGGAGACTTTGTGAGGAAACCAGAAAAGATGTGACGGTAGCGCTCTCGGGAGATGGAGGAGACGAACTCTTCGGTGGATATGAGCGTTATATCGCTAGAAGGCTTCAAAACATATATGATTGTTTACCTAGGCCCTTGCGAGAAAAATTTATTGAACCTCTCGTAACGAGAACCAAGGCATCGACCGACTACTACGGATTTAGCGCTACAAAAAAATTAAAACTGTTTATCGACGCGTCCGATAGGATCAGAAGAAATCCGGCTGCGTTGACTCCTCAAACTTTTTCTATTGATGACGTAAGGGCATTGACGGGTTTGACTTATGATCCCGGACTTGACCCTGCAATGGCTAATGCCGGCAAGTGGCCCGCTCTCGACCCTGTCAGTAGAATGATGTTCACCGATATTCAGACATATCTCGCAGATGACATTCTTACCAAGGTTGACCGCATGAGCATGGCTCACGCTCTGGAAGTCAGAAGCCCCTTCTTGGACCATAGAATTGTCGAATTTGCATGCAGGCTCCCTTTACGTTTCAAGATCAGAGGAACAACTACCAAACGAATACTGAGAGATGTGGCTCAAGGTATGGTACCCGCAGAAATAATCGGGCGTTCCAAACAGGGATTCCAAACACCAATCGGTAAGTGGTTCAAGACATCATTAAAAAAGTGGTGCGAACATAGATTATTCGATTATGATCACGGTTTCATGGAAAAACGAATCGTTGAGAAAATCTGGAAAGACCATCAGGAAGCACGCTCAGACAATGCTTCCAGGATCTGGCTAATCATATTTTTTAATGAGTGGGTCGAACAGTTCGCCTGACAACCTGTAATAAGCCCTGAATGGAGACTTAGTCTTGTGTCTGTATATTCCTCGGGGCGAATGAGCGGATTGACTTCGCTCGGTCTAAAGATTATACCGTTGCAAACCTGCGTTTGACCGAGGAGATGAACGTGAAAAAAATGGAAAATGAGCAAAACCAACAAAAAGGGCGATCGAACATTTCATACTCTATCATGTCTCTGATATTTCCTGGGATGGGTCAAATTGTCCGGGGACGAGTTCTGGCTGGTCTGCTCTTTCTGTTGAATGTGATTTTATATCTCGCCCCGCTTGCCTTGGCGCCTCAAAATACCGAATATGACATCAAGACTCCCGCTCTCTTGATAGCAATCATAGTTTGGGCGGGTTCGGCTTTGGACGCGTTCCTTTATCGTAGTTCATTCCTCATTATGGCTCTGCTGGTTTCTCTCTTGAGTTTCGGCGCCGGGTTCTTCGGGTCTTTTCTTATACTACCCAGCTTGGATATTTAGTAGGTTTGAGTATTGAAGACTTAGCTGCTAGAATTCTGAACATTTTTCGGTATCCAAAAAGTAAGTTGCAATGTCCGGTTTGCTGCTCGAAATAAAAAGGCTGAAAGTCATTTTCAACTCTGACCGGGGAACGGCGCTGGCTGTCAATGATGTCAGCCTGAACCTGGGCAGGGGACAGACCCTCGGATTGGTGGGAGAATCAGGTTGTGGCAAGAGTGTCACTGCGCTGTCAATAATGCGTTTGATTCCAACACCTCCTGGTTTAATCGCCGGCGGTGAAATTATTTTCCAGGGTTCTGATTTGCTCAAGTTTTCTCCTGCAAAGATGCGCGCCACTCGCGGGAAAGACATTTCAATGATTTTCCAAGAGCCCATGACGAGCCTTAACCCCGTTTTCAAGATTGGTGATCAGGTTTCCGAGGTTTACCGCACACATCTGAAAATGAACAAGAAAGAGGCTCTCGAAGCGGCTCTGGAAATGCTCAGGACAGTAGGAATTCCTGAACCTAGTGAACGTATTAGGGATTATCCTCATCAGATGAGTGGTGGGATGCGTCAGAGAGTAATGATCGCCATGGCGTTGGCTTGTGATCCTAAACTCATGATTGCCGACGAGCCAACGACAGCGCTTGACGTTACTATACAGGCTCAAATACTGGACCTCATGAATGACATCAAACATAAAAAAGATACCGGAATCATTTTAATCACTCACGATTTGGGAGTTGTGGCGGAAATGGCGGACAAAGTCGCCGTGATGTACGCCGGTCAAATTGTTGAGGAAGCTGATGTGAAGGCGCTTTTTGCAAATCCACTTCACCCATATACCATTGGTTTGCTTAAATCGGTGCCTCGTATAGATCAGGGCGCCAAGACGAAACGCCTGAAACTTTTTATGATTCCCGGAATGGTTCCGGATCTGGTCAATCTTCCCAAAGGTTGCGTTTTTCGTGACAGATGTCCGGAAGCAGCGGCCATATGTGTAAACCCGCCAGTGCTGGAACGTAAAAAATCCGGCTCTATTGCCCGGTGCTGGATGCGATAACTACATTTTCTTTATCAGAAAGATCAAAAAGGAGTTTTTTGATGGATTGTTCTGTTGACAACCAGGCCTACGAAATAGCCGCTTCGGGAGCCTACGTAAAAATCAGATACAAAGTGAAAATAGTTGGCGGGCCTGTGCTCAAAGGGGCCGACCAGATGGAAATAATGGATTTTGTGACCGGTTACAAGCATGTCATACCTGGTTTGGAAAAAAGACTGATAGGCGCAATGCAAGGTCAGAAAATGGTTTTTGATGTTCCGGCGGAAGAAGCCTTTGGAATAAGGGACGATAGCTTGGTCTTTGTCAAGGATAAGAAGGAATTCCATTTTCCACCAGGTTACGAGCCGTATCCCGGGATGGAGATCTCCGTCATACTTAACGACGATGAAGGACCCGATAGTGTACGAATCAAGGACGTCAGGGAAGATGGGATTGTGATCGATTTTAACCACAATCTGGCTGGATTCGATTTGGCTTATGAACTCGAAATCATTGAAGCGCGCCCGTCCCGTTCCAGTGATGTTTGCGCCGAATGGGACAGAAAACCTGAAGATGACTCCCCGTGTAGCTGCGCTCCTCAGGAGATAGTACTAGGGAAGGATGCATAGAGACTAGCCCAATGAAAGTTTTTCTAACTGGCGGAAACGGATTTGTTGGGACCAACTTGGCCCGGTTTTTAACCGAGAAGGGGCATGAGGTTAGCGTTTTGGTTCGAAACCCCTCGAAGGTCAATGATCTTCCCAGACAAGTCTCCGTCGTGGTCGGAGAATCCACCAAACCGGGAACATGGCAAGAGAATCTTGAAAAATATGATCTTTTCATTAACCTCGCCGGAGCCAGTATTTTTCGGCGATGGGATAGCGATTACAAGAAACTCCTGAGAGACAGCCGAATAAAGACAACGAGAAACCTTGTCGAAGCCCTTCCTTCTTCGGGAGTTTTTCTAAGCGCTTCTGCCGTCGGATATTATGGGTTCACCGCAGACGAAGAATTGGATGAAACATCTCCTCCGGGAAAGGATTTCTTGGCTCAACTCGCTGTTGACTGGGAAAATGAAGCCCTTAAAGCGTCTCACAAAGGGATTAGAGTGGCCTTAACACGCTTTGGAGTTGTCATGGGAAATGACGGGGGCGCTCTCGATCAGATGGTTAGACCGTTCAAATTCTTTGTGGGTGGGCCAATAGGCAGTGGTCACCAGTGGATGTCCTGGATACATGTTCAGGATTTGTGCCGGGCGGCGTTGTTCGTTGCGGAAAATCCGGCTGTCGAAGGGCCTGTGAATTTTTGTTCACCCGAACCGGTGACCAATAAGAATCTGGCTGAGGAAATCGGTAAAATCTTGCGCCGACCTTCCTTCATGCCTGCTCCAGGATTCGCCATCAGGCTAGCCCTCGGAGAGTTCGGATCCATCATCCTTAAAGGCCAGAGGGTTTTTCCGAGAAAACTTATCGACCACGGATTCCAATTCAACTTTTCAAGCGTGAGATCCACTTTGACCGATTTGCTGAAATAAAACCAGACATCAAGTGAGACAATTATTAAGCCGGAGCCTGAAAAAGACAAAAGTCATTCCTGCTTTTAGACATTTCATTTAGAGGAAGCCAGATTGTAAACGTAGTCCCGTCTTCATCAGATTTGACAGAAATTGACCCGCCGTGGTCCTCAACAATTTTCTTACTGACCGTCAGCCCCAATCCCGTGCCATGCTCTTTTGTCGTGAAAAATGGATTGAAAACATTTTGGATTATTTCAGGTGGAATAACAGGGCCGTTGTTGCGTATCTTCATTTCAAAGAATGTTTCGGAGGCCAGAGCCCCTATCTTCATAGCCCTGTCACTGGGAATGGAGACGCCCGTTTCCAAGTCTATGACTCCACCGACAGGTGAAGCGTCAACGGCGTTTGAAAGTAAATTCAGCGCCAGTTGCTGAAAACGGCCCGGATCCAATGGTATCTCGCCAATCTCTGAACCAAGGTTAACATTGAGCAAAATGTTCTTTTGGATCACACGGGCTTCAGTAATAGCTATTATATATTTTATGAGGTCATTGGGGTTAATTTTCTGAACCTTGATATTGCCACGTTTCGTAAATTCTATTAGGCGATCGAGTATTTTCTCAAGCCTTTGTATTTCCGATATTATGATACTCACATATTGTTTCTGTCGATCCAGATCTATAGCGTCAAGTCCATCTAGAGCTTTTGAAAGCCTCCTAGCGAACCCCCCTATAATTGCAAGCGGTTGACGTAACTCATGGGCAACCTCCGCTGTGTGGTCTTCTATTGCCTTGCATTTACCGGATTCAACAATGTGCTCATAAAGTTCATCAATTATTTTGATCTTTTCAACCAGGGCGGCGCGGGAAGCCCTCAAGTCCTCTTCCAGTTTCCGGCGAACGGTTCTATCTCGCATGACTCCTTCAAAACCAAGAGTCTCTTCCACCTCATCAAACGAGATCTTTATCCTTATCCTTGCAAATTTGCGGGCGCCGTTTGCGTCAATCACCGCGACTTCCTCGTCCCAGATCGATTCAGGTTCCAGTGCAGAAAGATTCTCAAGCCTCGATCTGTCCTCAGGAGCTATATAATCCTTCAACGGGGTTTCCAGAAACGTGGTGAACCCTGAAACCGAGAAATTTCTCGACCTGTGTGTTCACAAATGTGAAGTTGCCCTGAGCGTCCAGAGAGAAGATCACGTCTGGAGATTGTTCCACAAGGTTGCGGTACAGTCTTTCAGAATCTTTTTTCCAAACTAGATCTTTTTTTCTTTGAGTTATATCTACGGACAGTTGACCGGCCCCAACAATGGCGCCTTTGTGGTCTTTAATTGGAATAGCAGTGCTGTCCAGCCATATTGGCATGTCGTCCTTGTCGTACCGAAACAGTTCTGCTACCGATCTCTCGGCTCCTTTGAGAACTTTATCTACGGGGCAGTCCGGACAAACAGCGGTTCCACTAGATATAACTTCGTAGCATTTCTTACCAGTTGGATTTCCAAAGAGTTCTTTCAGCAAGTCATTGGCGTAAGTTACCTCTAAATCTTTGTTAACCTCGAAGTACATCTGTCCAGCGTTAGTGAGTAACTCTCCGAATCTTTCCTTTTCCGAACTATTTAACACTCCCGCCTCCGAGCCAAGCTTGCGATGCGTCAAACCGCTAGGTTCAATTATCTCTACTCACACCATAATTGTCCACAGTTATGTTTTATTCTGATTGCAAGTCCTCTTCTCCAGTATCAACTACCTAGAACCTGATCCATAACGGGCAAGAATATCGTTTACACGTTTGTCTCCCTTTAATGTATAGAAGAGATTCTTTTCATCCTTCATGTCGTGAAGAAGCTTTGCTCGAAATCGTGGAAGATCCAGTTTTAGGGCTTCTTCGATATTTGCATACACTTTTTTCTCATCATTCAATCCCGTGTAGATTTCAGCAAGAAGATAGTTGTTGAGTCCACGATCTTCTCCTTTGTCCAAGTCCGAAGGACGCAAGTCTTTACTATTTAAATTCGAAAGGACTTTCTTGGCTCGATCGTAGTCTCCAAGAACAACAAATGTTCTGGCGATCAAAATCATGTACATCGGATTCTTATCAAATTCTGATGCTGCTTCTTTGTAGAACCCCAGTGCCGCCTGATACTTGCCATCGCTATAATACAGGTTCCCAATATTGGCCAGGATTTTGGCGCGTTCTTCCGCTGCGGACGCAAGGTTCAACGCTTTTTCAAAATTCAGCATTGCCCTGGAGAAATCTCCCGTATTCTTGTAGCTGATCGCAAGTGCGTTGAACGCGGAGAAATCGGCAGGTTGATCTTGCGTATATTTTTTCAGAAGATCTATCGCTTGGACAAAGTTTCTCTCACGAGCGAGCTGTATTCCTTTATCCTTGGAATCTTCCCGGGAATCTTCAGACTTTTCAGCAAAGGTTTTATCCAGATCAAACACAGTGTTCTGGCGAGTTATTTTTTTTGAACAACCAGTAGCCAAAATAGAAGCGCAAACAAATACACAGAGCATGCTCAGAATAATTAGAAGTCTCGACATGCGCCCTTTCATCCATTATAGCGGTAGAAATAACGCCCGTTCGTAAAAATTGATTGGAGACGGAATTCGGACGCTACGATACTCGATCTCAACGAGCGTTTCAATATTCGATATCGGTTTGTATGCCAGATCTATGTTGTGCTATTTTAGGTGGCCAAGTTTCTTCCGGGGGCCACAAATGCAAAGAAAATTGAATATTTTCCTGATCGTGGACTATTTGGTCTATCTTTTAGTCAAGGTAGTAGAAATATGCATAAATATCGTTCCTGAATCTTGGGCAAGGGCCTTCGGCAGATTTATCGGGCGAGTCGGTCGGCTTCTTCTAAGTGATCGAAGAGACGCAGTAATTGAAAATCTTACCACAGCGTTTGGCAAAGAAAAATCAGAGGAATGGATAAATCAAACCGCCACCAAAAGCTTTGAACACGTAGGGCTTCTCTTGGTGGAATTTTTTCTGATTCGCCGGTGGACACAAGAACAGATGGCTGAAAAGATCATTATTGAAGGCAAACTTGAATATGATCTAGCGATGATGCCAGGAAATCATGGAATTTGCCTTCTAACATCGCATTTCGGATGTTTTGAAGTCAGCGCCGCTACAACCAAGTTTCTGGGTTATCGAACAAACTTATTCGCAACGGGACTAAAAAACCCTTTTCTTTCTCGCTACTTATTTAGCCGAGCAGGAAGCGACGCTGAAATAAGAACTTTCCCACATAAAGGAGTGGTCCAGACCCTGATAACGCTTCTACAGGAAGGCGCTCTAGTAGCCTGCCTGGGTGATCAGAGAGGTGACGCGGAACGAGGTGTTTTCGTGAATTTTTTTGGAACTCCCGCCCCTGCCAATGAAGTCTTCGCCAAACTGGTGATTGAAGGAAAGGCGCGTGTTTTACCAATATGTACCTATCGTTTAGACGATGGGAAATACCTTTCAACGTTTGGACCCGACATAGAATTTGAACCTACCGGCGATCAAAAGGCGGATCTCATAGCCCTGAGTCAGAAATTTCACGATTTGTTCGAGACGTGGCTCCGAACAAAACCTGAACAGGGGTTTTGGTTACAACGAAAGTGGCGAAGAAAGCCGTCTTCCAGGCGAAGAAAAAATAAATAGCTTCGAGATTGATGTTATGTTCCCATCACAAAGCCTTCAAAGGGGCTTTAATTCTCTTTTTCGGTTTACCCGACTTGTCGTCCGTCTTTTTGGCTTTCTTTGAATTGGTTTTTGCTGCGCTAACGACAGGTTTCTTCTTTTTCTTCTCAATCTTCCGTATCTTCTCCTTGACTAGAGGAAGGGGTTCATCTTTGAGAACCTTACTTTCTTTAGAAGATGATACTTCGGCTGTCTGACTGGTCGGAGGTTGCCCAAATTGACTTATCACTGCCTTAGCCTCAAGCGTAAGTCTGTCAATAGCCCACGAAATCTGTGGTATCAATAGAGCTTCAGTCAATTTGTTCCAGGTGTCGGGGATCACCCCACGCTGAACCAGCGGTGAGCAATCACACGTTTCCTTCCCCGGAATGTAAACTCCAACCGCAGAACTGTTTGAAGAAAATGCGAACAATGCGGCTACCAACAGTAGCGACACAAAAATATATCGCATCTCAATTCTCCTGAATACATGGATTTGATCATATTTTATCAGAAATAGTACAAAAAAAATCAACAACTTCTTTATCGAGGCGGCTTGTGATTCGTTCTGGCCTGGCTTTAAGGGTTGTTGACGGATCGAAAGAGCTTGGACTTTCGTGGCCAACAATTGCGTGCGCACCGTGTTCATGATATTCTGTATTGTTATTGCATTTAGCGACTATTAAGCCGTCAGAGGAGTTATGTATGACTCAGGATTTGCTGCCAAAAACATATAGTCCTGCCGAGATTGAATCCAAGTGGTACGATTTGTGGCTCGAAAACGGATATTTTAAAGCAGGCGACGATAAAACCGGCCTCGAATATTCGATTGTTATCCCACCTCCTAATGTCACAGGTTCACTGCATATGGGGCATGCCCTCAACAATACTCTTCAGGACATACTTATCCGTTACCATCGAATGAACGGATACAACACGCTCTGGATGCCAGGTATGGATCACGCCGGTATAGCTACTCAAAACGTTGTCGAAAGACGTATTGGAGCGGAAGGCCTGACTCGGGACGATCTTGGAAGAGATAGATTTATTGAAAAAGTTTGGGAATGGAAGGAACAATCCGGCGGTGTAATAATCAACCAGTTGAAGCGTCTTGGATGTTCATGCGACTGGGATAGACAACGATTCACAATGGATGAGGGCCTCTCTAACGCTGTCCGGGAGGTTTTCGTACAGTTGTATGATGAAGGCTTAATCTATAAAGGGGATTATATAGTAAATTGGTGCCCGAGGTGTCATACCGCCCTTTCTGATCTTGAAGTAGAGCATCAAGAGACTCCGGGATCGCTATGGCATATACGGTACCCCCTAGAGAATTCCGATGAGGTTTTGATTGTCGCAACGACCAGACCCGAAACAATGCTTGGAGATACGGCAGTAGCGGTCAACCCGACTGATCCAAGATATTCGAAATATGTTGGGAAATTCGCTATCCTGCCTCTTGTAGGACGAAGGCTCCGGATAATTGCTGATCCGATTGTCGCAATGGATTTCGGAACTGGCGCGCTTAAGGTAACCCCTTCACATGATCTGACAGACTTTGAGCTTTCCATAAGACATGATCTGGAACGAGTCACAATTATGGACTCTGACGCAAGAATAAATGAAAGGGGCATTCATTTTCACGGGCTGGATCGTTATGAGTGTCGGACCCGGATAGTGGAAGAGCTTCAGGAAAAGGGGTTTCTTGAAAAAGTTACTTCGTACAATGTGGGATTGGGAAAATGCTACAGGTGCAAGGATGTAGTGGAGCCACTCATATCAAAACAGTGGTTCGTTCGTGTCGCCCCGTTGGCAAAAGAAGCTCTTGAGGCTGTGCAGCTTGGTCGAACTCGCATAATCCCGGAACATTGGGCCAAAACCTATTACGACTGGATGAACAACATCCGTGATTGGTGCATATCCAGACAGATATGGTGGGGACACCGAATTCCTGCATGGACTTGCGCCGACTGCGGCAAGATAATTGTTGCTAGAAAAACCCCTCCCGAATGCCCATCATGCGGGAGCGCCAAGCTGGACCAGGAAACAGATGTTCTGGATACCTGGTTTTCATCTGCGCTCTGGCCATTTTCCACCATGGGGTGGCCTGAACAGAAGCCGCTCTTGAAGACTTTCTACCCTACCTCCTGTCTGGTCACCGGTTTTGACATTCTTTTCTTTTGGGTGGCCAGAATGATGATGATGGGTCTAAAATTCATGGGTGAAGTGCCTTTCAAAGATGTCTACATTCATGCCCTCGTTCGAGATGAACATGGGAAAAAGATGAGTAAATCGGTGGGCAATGTCATCGACCCCCTAATGGTAATGGACAAATATGGGACGGACGCCTTTCGTTTCACTCTAGCCGCTTTGGCAGCTCAAGGACGCGACATCCGGTTGTCCGAAAACAGGATTGAGGGGTACAGGAATTTTATGAACAAGTTATGGAATTCCGCCAGATTTACTCTTCCGTACTCTTCAAAAGATGTTTCTGCAACTAATCTTAACGAGTTTTCCGAATTTACATTGCCTGAGAGATGGCTGCTTTCGCGACTGAACAGAACTGTAGGTGTAGTCCGCGAAGCGCTGGAAACGTACTCTTTTAACGATGCCGCTCAGGCCTTGTATGAGTTTTCCTGGCATGAGTTCTGCGATTGGGGATTGGAAATATCAAAGATTCCTCTAGCCGATTCTGACTCAGTCGTGTCGTCCAGGGCGGTCAGAGTTCTAACCCATACTTTGGACTCATTGCTGCGACTTCTGCACCCGTTCATTCCTTTCATCACCGAAGAGATAGCGTCAAAATTGGGCTCAAGTTCCGAGCCAATCATAAAAGGCCCGTACCCCTCTGTCGACTCCCTCTGGATCGACGAAAGAGCCGAGAATGATATGCAGTTTCTGATGGCTCTAATTAACGCCGTGCGTAATCTGAGAGCCGAGATGAACGTCTCACCAGGTAAAACTCTTCCTGTAATCATAGCTTGCGCAACCGTGGAACAGATGGATCTCGTCCGGATTAACACTTCCATGGTTATGAGCCTGGCGCGAATCTTGAGTCTGGATCTGAGAGAATTGACATCGGATTTTACGGCTCCAAAAAATAGCGCTACTGCAGTGGTTAGTAGTGCGAGAGTGTACATCCCTCTACATGGAATAGTTGATCTGGACGCTGAAATATCACGGCTGAACAAGGAAATTGGTAAGAACACCGTTGAGCACGAAGCTGTGGAAAAGAAACTGAGCAACCCTGATTTTATTTCAAAAGCAAAACCGGAAGCGATTGAAAAGCAGAGAAAACGTCAGACTGAATTATTTACCAAACTAACCGGACTCAGAGACGCACTAGCAAAAACCCTAGCCATGAAAGACGCATGAGAGTCTTCTGTCTCAGTCCGTTGATCCATTCAGGTCCTTGGGGAAAAAGTTTATGTTTAGACCCGAGCTAATTGTACTGGAGGAAACCACTTCTACCCAAGAGGTAGCTGTTAAAATGGCGCTTGATGGAGAACTCTCGGGAGCCACGGTAATGGCCTTGAATCAGACAAAGGGTCGAGGAAGATCCGGCTCTCAATGGATATCTCCCACGGGGAAGAACCTTGCTCTTTCTGTGATAGTACGACCAAACATTGAAGTCCTTAAAGCTCCGCTCATAGGTATGCTATCGGCTATCTGCATAGCGGACCTGGTCGATGATTTTTGCCGGCCATTCAGGGCCCAACTCAAATGGCCGAATGACGTTCTGGTTGAAGGGAAAAAAATCGCCGGCATAATCTCTGAGGCGCGATTTCTAGGGAAAATGGTAGATTTCATCGTTGTCGGAGTCGGAGTGAACGTCAATTCAAAGACTGAAGATTTTCCCCATCAGTTAAGAGCTTCACTGACGTCTTTTTTTAACTTGACAGGCGAGACCATCGACTTGAGGATGGTCGCTACCGCTTTTCTCCAAAGAATGAGCGAACTCCTTAACAGAATTGAAGATGTGGGACCAGATTTTATTCCTCCCCAGTGGGAGCGGAGATGGCTTCATAAAGGGCTGAAGCTAGTCAGGGAAGGGATCACAGGTACGGCCACCGCCTTGGATTCCGACGGATCGCTACTTCTGAAATTGTCGGATGGTAAGATCTTGAAGATATCTTCGGGTACTACTTCATGCGCATGATTGCTTTATTTAAGCTGAATTCTTAAACAGTAGCTTCTGACTTAATTCGTGGAAAGGCTCTCGGATGAAACTCAATTCCGGAATCGACTCATCTGATGATGGTTCGTTATCCCAGTCGCTTTGTTCAGCCACCCCTAGAATAGTGATCCTGACGTTGTTACTTTGCATAGCGTCAAGTTCCATCGTCTTCACTTTAACCTCTGGTTTGCAATTCTTGACTTTTTTGGAGAAAGTGGCCTCGAAATTTGACCTGTACTGTCCGGAAATCTCTATTGTAGATGGTGAGGCTACTATCAAGGAAAAGCAACCGTATTTCGTTGAAACGCCTAAAGATTTCGACCTTACAGCCATTATCGACACAAGGAAAAATCCTGACCCTAACCCCCTCTCTCACTTGAAAAAAGACAATACCGGCATGTTGTTGTTGCGCCATTCTCTGATCATCAAAAACCGTGAGGAAATGTCCACCATAAAATTGAACAACTTTCCCGATATGACACTCAATTCTCAGACAATATCGTCAGAAATTGGGGAATATCGTTCGAGCATCATACTGTCCATTTTTTTAGGATCCCTAATATATTTTGGAATCGGGAAAATACTTCAAACACTTATTTCCGCCCTGTCAATACAGTTGGTGACTCGTTATCTTTCGATACCGTTCAGTTTTGGTAAAGGATTCAAATTAGCTAGTTTTGTTTTGGTCCCATGTACTCTATTGGATATTATACTAACATCTTTAAACCTTTTAGGTGACTCCCAACTCTATATATATTTGGGATGTTATGCCGCAGTTCTGTTTGTGTTGGTGAAAGACCTTACTGCCTCATCTATACGGCAAAAAGTCTCCTAAACAACACAGGTGTCCCACGAAAGGCCTTTCATGGATTTTTTCTTAAGTGTCATAGGAATGGTCATGATCATAGAGGGGATTCCCTACTTCGCTTCCCCTGACAGGATGAAGGCCGTTATGAAGATAGTGCAAGCGCAGCCGGACAATACTCTTAGGATTTTTGGGGCAATATTGATGGCCTTAGGACTCATATTTGTTTTTGTCGCGAGAACCAGCTCCTCTTTTTAGGAGCGTTGCTGAACATACTAGGTCTAATCATGAGCTGCGCAACTTTTTCCTTGCCAACGGACGACAGTATCAATCCATCCGAAAATGTGCCTCTAGAATTTCGTCTCTCCACATATTCATACGAATTACCTCCAGAGTCTGTGGCTCAAGAACCCGTATCCAAAAGAGATCACTCTAGATTACTCTACATAGACAGAAAAACAGGAACCCTGAAACATCGCAACTTTTTTGAATTAAGCCAATTGCTAAATGATTCTGATGCCCTGGTAATAAATGAAACTAAGGTGATTCCGGCCTCCCTAGAGGCAAGAAAGAGAACCGGAGGCATAGTGCGGCTTCTGGTTCTAGACCCGGCTGAGCCGCAGGAACCTTACGATCCTACGGACTCAGTGTATCGTAATTGCATGTTCAAGACCAGTGGACATCTTCGCAACGGAACCATAATCGAAATTTCTGAAGGAATAGAGTTGTTGGTTGAAAAAATTGTATCGCCCGGGAGAGCCTTGCTTAAATTTCCGGTTAACGAAGCAGGCTTTTTGGCATTTTTGGATAAATTTGGGGTTCCCCCTCTTCCACCATATATCAAACAAAAACAGAATCCCCAGGTAAATAACCGAGAACGTTATCAGACCATCTATTCACAAAATCCTGGTTCAATCGCGGCCCCTACAGCGGGTCTGCATTTCACTGACGACATTTTCGCTGAACTGGCTTCCAAGGGTATAAAGATACTCAGAATCACGCTGCATGTCGGCCCCGGAACATTCGTTCCGATAAAGACGCCGGACATTCGGCACCATAAAATGGAATCTGAAACTTATGTAATCACGGACTCGACAGCAAAGGCGCTTCAGGAATGCATTGAAGAGGGGAGAAGGATAATCGCTGTTGGATCTACGTGTGTTAGGGCTCTAGAAGCCTCTTATGAACCTGAGATCGGTTTTAGTAGTGGAACACATACCACTAGGCTATTTGTAACTCCAGGGTACAAATTTAAGGTTGTGAGAGGCATGATCACAAACTTTCATCTCCCGCAATCTACACTTTTCGCATTGGTCTGCGCATTCGCGGGCATTGAAGTGATGATCAAGTCTTACAGCATTGCAATTTCCAACAACTACAGATTCTATAGTTACGGGGATGCATGCCTAATTATTTGATATAGTTAGGCTTTATTGTCCCCAAAAAAGGCGGGACCCCCTACGGGGCATCGGGTAGGACGCTTGGCGAGAGGCTACGGAAGGTATATTTGGTAGGACTGATGCAGGTGCGCAACTTCTAGTAAGATATGAATTATTTGTCAAGCACTTTTTATAAAAAATAGTCATCTTACTGTTAAAACAGAGAATAAGATCTCAACATATAAAGTCCATGACATCTTATGTTGGTATAATTGTTTGTGAATCTCTTTCGTGAATTTAAATCTGTTGACATATTCAACGGATACAATACGTTAAAATGCTATTTAGATTTAATATGTCCTAATATCATATCAATATCATTGGAGGATAATATAAGAAGCAAACCTATTAATCAGGAATTAATCGAATCGTGGGAAGTAATTTTTTAATTATGGAAGATTAAAAGTGCCGTCAATTAATTCGACGAGCACTCCGTGCGATTGCGCTGGTGGCTGAAGAAACGCGTACCTGTAATTGCTACCCATAAAGTTCCTTGGCTCAATGTCGATGATTTTTTGATCTTTACTCCGCAGTTCTTTCAAGGCCTCCTCTACATCGTCAACCCTATAAGAAATAAGGAAAAAACCCTCTCCACGCTTTTTCAGAAACCTGGCAACCTCGCATTCCTGATTCAGGGGCTCCAGTAACTCTACGGCAACCGATCCCACGTAATAACGGATCACTTTGATTGATTCTTCCTGTGAAACATATTCCGCCGCAGGGCTCAATCCAAAAATGTTTTCGTAAGTCTGTCTAGCCTCCTCAAGGCTATGAACAGCAAAACAAATATGATCAATTTCCTTAAGAGTCATTTATCCTCCCATTGATATTATAAATACAATTAGATGAAATAATTAGATCATTTCCGTTATTTTACTCTAGTTGAGCGCTATTAAAGCGTCTACGGCAACTGGAGATCCTTCCTCGATTATGAGTGGATTTACGTCTACCTCCTGGACTCTCTCATTTTCCATACCTAACCTGCCTAGATTGACTAGAATACTTCCCAACTGTTCCATATCTACCGGACGCATCCCGCGAAAGGCGCCGAGTAGCTTCCGTCCCTTAATCTCGTTCATCATCTCTAAGGCGTCTTTCTTTTCTAATGGCGCTACACGAAAAGAGACGTCTTCAAGAGCCTCAGCAAAAATTCCTCCCAAGCCAAACATCACGCATGGCCCGAATTGAGGATCACGCGTCATGCCTACCATCAACTCTCTCTGTCCCCTTGCCATTTTTTGTATTAAAACGGCTCCGCCCCCTAATTTAGCTAATTCAAGCGTCATAAATTTAAATGCGTCCAGCGCTTCTTGTTTGGTTTGCAGATTTAATCTTAACAGATTCAGATCCGTCTTGTGGGTGATGTTCGGCGCGCAGGCCTTGATTGCCAATGGAAACCCAAAAGCTTGGATTGCAGATTCCAGTTCTGATTCACTGCCAACTAACAATTCCTGGACAGTAGGTATTCCGTAATATGAGAGAACAAGCTTCGACTCGTATTCCGAAAGGGTTCTCCGTCCTTCAGATATTGCTGATTCTATCAAATCCATTTGCTACTCCTTTCTAGCGTCACTATATTTTGATTTAGAAATCTATTCAACCCTATTAAGAGTGAAAAAAGTTCTTGATTCCTTCGTATTAAACGTTTAGAGGTAATTTTGAGGAACAGTGAAAAGGGGAGTGGATCAATCAAAATCCCTTGTAATTGCATAAATCGGCGTTTAGAATCAGTTTCGTTCTTGAACCCTTGAAAGACAATTAGCCTTGATATAGATGAAATTGACTGGGAGGCGTTTTCATAGTTCATGAAAAACGTGTCCGATTGTTGCAACTGTTCATTTGGCTGCTCACTGCTGGATATGAGGCCAAGTTCTGTCAGAATTGTTTTTGCGCTGGCTAGACGGATTGCCGGTGTTGTTGGAGTTTCGAATCAATAAGTCTAGGCGCTAGTTTACCGAAAACAAAAAAGCCAACTCGGCATGAGGAGAGAAAGATGCCTAAGAAACCTCCCCGAAGGGATCCTATAATCGTATACAAAAGAGAGGAAAAAGGACTCAAGCCTTTCTTGCAGGGAGCTAGAGGCTTAAGGTTCGGACCAGCTCCTCAAAAACCGAGAAAGATAAAAGAGCCCAAAGTTGTGATTCCAGAGAAAGTACGGCAACACCAGGCAAATCTTGAGGAAATCAACACGTTCCCTTCTCCTGACAAAGAAATTGCTAAGGCATGTTACTACATGTGTTTTCTGGTTCATGAAACCAAAACCACTTCCGATCTTTTCCCTTTGAAACACAATGTCCTGGAAAAGATTTTCAAGAGTGGACACAGCTGTTTGACTGTGAACTATGTGCGCCGTGGAGACAGGGAAATATACACACTTTCTCCGGAAGCCAAAAAGAGATGGGAAAATGAGACCAATTCGAACAAGCATCACATCAGGATGTATCTCACCACGAAATGCAAAATAGATTATGAAGAAGGTTATTTTGACCTATATCATTTTCAAATAGCTATGGAGCCTTTTCGATTTTCTTTCTACCTGCCCATCCATCAGGCCCCGTGGATGGATAAGAGAAGAATTTCAAAGAGAAAATTTCATTATCCTCAAACAGTCGAGTACGGTTTAGCCCGAGGAAAAGTGATTACTACCTCGCGAAAGGCCACTATGGTGCCGCTTGAAGAAATCCGCACGGAATTCCAGAAACTCGTTGACCTGGAAATCGTTAAAAAGAAATGATACGAGCTTTTCAGGGCCGTATTTATAAAACCACTTTTTCACGAGAACTGATCGTCTGTAATATTTTGGATGCGCCGTCTCCGGAAACAAGAAAACTGCAATAGGGATAAGATCTTTGGGACCAGTATTCCATCAGGTCCGCTCTGCGGGCCAAATGTGCTTGTCGACTCGCCAGCCATCTTGCAAGCTGCTTCAGACGCTAAATATTTTATCGTACATGCTTGGTCAAGGGCGTTATGTCAGCGATTTGCCATTTTCACCGCCCTATATGTCATCAGATGAACTGCCCAAATATCAGTGGCCATATTTCCAATCGTTTGTGGAATCAGTTGAAAAGATCCAATTCTTTATTTAACCTGCGTTCGGCCCGTAGAATGTTTTTTTGAACTCTCAAATATGGCCTCGGTGTGGTTCGTCTTAGGAAGGAGGGGAGACCTCGATGCGCGCATCGAAGTCTCTCGGGAGGGGTAGAATGCGGCTAATATTAGCGACAATTCTTTTGTTAAAGGGTTCCATTTTTTTGCGCGCCACCCTTGCGTTCGAACGTGTGATTTGAATGCCGCGTTTGTTATAAAGTGAATGTAAACTAGTCGTGATTTCCTCATCCGATTTATAAGTAATGTCGCGGAAAGAGATGTTAGCCTAATGACGGAGCCCCCCGACAAAAAAACGGTATGGACGATCCGCGATGTATTGACGTGGACTACGGATTACCTCAAAGGAAAGGGTTGTCAAACCCCTAGGCTGGACGCTGAATTGCTTCTAGCGCACAACTTGGGAACCGAGCGGATCAGACTATACTTAGACTTTGATCGCCCTTTAAGCGATGGAGAACGCCTTGGCTTCCGGAATCTGGTACGTCGCCGTGCGCTCCGGGAACCCGTAGCGCTGATAGTCGGGAAGAAGGAATTCTGGTCTCTCAATATTGTAGTCACCCCAGGCGTTCTGATTCCCCGTCCCGAGACTGAAATACTGGTACAGGTAGTCCTAGAAGAGTGCCAGGACTTCCTGAATCTTTCCGTCCTTGAGGTAGGCTGCGGTTCCGGAGCGCCACTGATTGCCATATCTAGCGCAAGACCTGACATTCAATTATTCGCTTGTGACGTTTCTATAAATTCCCTCTATTGTGCTTCCGTTAATGCGTCAAGTCATGGCTTCTCGGACCAAATCCTTCTATTCGCCTCGGATCTGCTTGAGTCCGTTCGCGCGGAACACATGTTTGACGTGATTTATTCCAATCCCCCTTATATCCCTTCAAAGGATGTAGATTCACTGGCTCCTGAAATTCGCAATTTTGAACCGAGGAAAGCTCTTGACGGTGGTTTGGACGGTCTTGACGTGATTAGAAGACTGATACCAACTTCTCACGTTAGACTTAAACCTGGCGGCAGATTAATTCTGGAAATTGGTGAGGACCAATTCGAGCCGGTGAGGAAATTATTGCAGGCAAATGGTTTTTCAGGGGTACGAGTCCACAAGGATTTAAGTGGAAAAAATCGAGTCGTAAAGGCGGTCATCTAATTGAGATTTATAATCGTCGGTTTTGGGAAGTTTGGAAGAATAGCTTTCGATAGGCTGAAGAACCAGTCCACTTCGGGGACGTTCGTCATAGTTGACCCCCTGATTTCTATCGGTGAATTTTCACGTGATAAACAAACCCAATGGATTCGCGAAAGCGGACCTGAGTTTCTTGTGGAGCACGATAAATTGCATGACACGGATGTCGTCATTCCTGTAGCTCCGTTCAATGTGGCTGCCGCTTTCATTTGCGCGGCCAACAGGGGGATTAGAAATGCAGAAATCCCAAAGGAGCTTAACGAACACTTTCAGAACACGTTGTTAGTGGACAAGTCAAATCTTTGCGTCAGTCATGCAGATTTCCTTTGCCCGGATGATTGTGAGGAGGGGGAGACTTGCACGGTTACCGGTGAGATTCGACAGCCCATGTTCGAGTTGATTGAACGACTAATAGTGCCTAATTTCATGGTTCTTACTATAAGAAGTTTCCAATTGGCCCCCGGTGTAGGCGGATACACCCTTCTGAGTTTGCGGTCGATGCTTGATGCTATTGCATCTGGACAGAACTTTTTGATCGCGACTTCCTGCAGATGTCACGGTATTATTACGGCTATCCAGGCCTGAACTGGTGATAATCGCAAGCCATCCTTGACTAATTAGCCCTTGGCGTTTAGTTTTGTCCTAACATTTAGAAACACAGCTTTAATCAAGGTGATAAAATGACTTCAGATTGCACAAATAATATTTCTGAAAACAAGGGACTCGCGCTTGACTCAGTGGAGGATCTGGAAAAGAAATTATCCGAAGATCCAGACTCCGCCAATCTTCGATACAACCTGGCTTTGGCCTTGGTTCGTTCAAAACAGTGGGATAGGGCGGAATCAGAATTCAGGGCAGCTTTAAAGCTGAAACCAGGGATGCTGGAAGCAAGAGTCAATATCGCAGGGATGTTGCTCCAAAAAGGTAATTATGACGCTTGTATTGAAGAGAGCCTTAAGGCGCTGGAATTCCGGCCTGATCTTGTAGAGGCCTGTGTAAATATCGGAATCGCTTTCATTCAGAAAGGTATGCTCGACCAGGCTGAAAAGAGTTTTGAAAAAGCTCTAGCTATTGATCCGAACTCGGTGATCTCCCATCTCAACATGGGTAATATCTACCTGGCTTCCGGAGACCTGGAAAAGGCAATCAAACATAACCTTCGAGCTGTTCAACTAAAACCTGAATTTGGAATGGCGCACAACAATCTGGCGGTAGCTTACTTCCAAAGCAATCAAATCCAAGAGGCTAAGCTTCATGCCCGGGAAGCCCAGAAACGTGGCTATCCGGTAAATCCGGAATTTCTCAAAAAGCTTGAACAATAGTAACAAATCCAGGGTCTTGTCGAACGCCTAATGCTGATCCTCGCTCATGAGCAATGAGAAAGATGTAATCGCTTCATTTTGCTGAGGGCTGCAGTTGACTTCGCGAATCGCGTTCGATAAAGGCCCTGGATATTGGATCTTCAAACGGCGCAGCCGCCTTCAACCAGCGTTACCAAACGCTTCAAAGTTCCGGCTAATTTTTTCAGGTGAGTAAAATATCTTAGCGCCGCCTTTTTTTTCGTTAACGGCAGGCTATTATAGAAACTGTTTAATTCACCGGCCCCAAATCGCAGATCAAATTCATCATTCTCATTTCTGCTAACTGTCGGAGGCGCTCCACCTGATATGGATTCAAGAAATGGGCCGATTTCTTCAGTCGGTAAAGATTTAACCTCTCTTTTTACAAACTGAGGGTCTATATTCCAGGCTTCAACGAACAGATCCGGATAGAATTCAGCCCTCATACAGGAATTAAACAAAATTTTCCGTATCTTGTGGCTGCCGTCGCGAAATTCTACGAGAGCGTGTCCCTTATCCAGGTGCGGGGGGCCAGCGACTCTCATTAAGCGGATTGAATCCGTCTCGTGCAATGACGCCAGTATTTCGAGATCTTCCAACTCAAGCGATAGATTCCCAATGCATTCTTTGATTTTGGAGAACATCAAATTGATGGTTGCTCCATCCATAGATTCCAATAAGTCAATCAAGTCCGGCCCCGAAAACTCCTTCAGTGAAACATGCTTTCCCAATTCTTGCTGGTGTGGTCGCAAGTCCTGAAAAAGCCTTACGATTTGATTTGGAGACAGTGTTTCCCATGGCAACCGCTCTAGCACAATTGAAACATCAATCTCTGGAGCCTTACCGAGCATGTCCATCAATGACTCGAATTCAAACTCATCAAGTGTTCCAGAAGTCGAAAAAAGGTGATCCAGTTCGTCCAGTTTGTCCGACAGTATCGTAATGCGGGCCCATCTCTTAAAAAAGACCTGCGTAGACAAAGAATTGATCGAGTTCCAATCACTTACAATTGTATTAACAAGCTTCTGAATCGTATTGATAATTTCTTTTGCCAAAAGAGAAGCGTCTTCCTCTTTCATTCCATGACCAAGCTCATGAATCACATCAATGACAGTCGGCTCGAGTTCGACCGGAAACGGATCTACCGTCGAATTCCAATCTATCGATGCGAGAAACTGTCTAATATCCTCACTGCTTACGACTATCGGGCTGTCTGTTTCTAGATGAGCTGATATCACAAGAGTGTTGATGAGAGCCTCCCTGATTGAATCAACCTCTGACAGATTATCAGCTCTAACAGCACTTGAGCGGTTTAGCATGCTGAAAGGAAGCGCGTCTTTAAGATCGAGAATAAACTTGTATCTTCTTAATTCAGATTCATAATACTCGAGTACCGAAAGTGACGTAAAAAGATCATCTTCAAGTGTTATCGTCTTGATGACATAAAGCTCTCCCTCGGTAAAGACACTCATTTTTGAGAGTAGCTGGCAGGCTATTTCGCTCAGGCACTCATATTCTTTCCGATTCACAAGGATTTGCACTCGATCGTAAAGAAGAAGCTTCTTCCATTCGGTTCTTAGGCTCTCTATTCTTGTGTAAGCCAGCCTAAACAAATCAACAGGAGATCGTTCTTTAAGATGAAACACTCCTTCATCCGCATCACCTTCGCTCTTGATCTCAAGCCCCAAACCGACAAGTTTGAGCACTGTCTGCTGAACCTTCGCCAATTGTTCGACGGAACGGAAATCAATCTCCTTTTGCAACACATATTTGTTGGCCATAGCTACGGACATGCGGACGATTTCATCAGCTCGATCCCTACTTAGTTCCCCTTTTTGGATTCCAAGCTCAACGACTTTCGCTAAAAAGGACTTATCATCGTGGGCTACAAGACCGTAAGTTTCCATGTGGTTCCTTTAGCGCACGCGTTCGATGTATTTCCCAGTACGGGTGTCAATTTTCAAGACATCACCTTCATTCACGAAAAGTGGAACCTGAACCGTCATGCCTGTTTCCAAAATAGCGGGCTTAGTGGCTCCAGCTGCGGTATCGCCCCGAACTCCCGGTTCAGCCGAGGTTACGGTAAGTTCTACAAAAATCGGCACTTCAACACCAATAGGCTTACCATTATGAAAAAGGACTGTGACGCTGACATTCTCTTGCAGGTAGTTGCGCACGTCACCGAGGTGTCCCTCTGTGAGGAATGACTGCTCATATGTCTCGCTGTCCATAAAATGGAATTCCCCGTCACTTTCGTAGAGGAATTGCATCTGCCTTTCTTCCAGATCCGGTTTGTCAATTTTTTCACCTGATCGAAACGTCCTATCGATAACATTTCCTGATATCAAGCTCTTCAGAGTTGTTCGAACGAAAGCGCCACCTTTTCCCGGTTTTACATGGAGAAAATCCACCATGGTAAATGGCTCACCATTAATCTCAATCTTGAGTCCTTTTCTAAAATCTGAGGTCGAGTACATTGTAGTTTCGAAATAATCCTTTCTTATCGATTACACTGTGGAAGTAACATTTCCCCAATTACTAAATTTAACCACTTTTGCGCAAAGGAAAAGCTTATGATGCTCCGCGCATTGAACCCCTGTAAAAACTACCCCCTAGCTCCCAGGTAATTAGCGGTTTCAAAATGACCCGTTCGCTATTTCAATCGACCTGAATGAGTGTTTTGGGGGCCTTTGAAAGAACCTCCGCACCAGAAGACGAGAGATGGACCAGGCTTTCAAGACGAACTCCACCCAATCCTTGAATGTATACACCCGGTTCGATAGTAAAAACCATACCCTCTTCCAGAACAACATTCGATTTCGGGGAGAGAAATGGCGCTTCATGAACCTCGAGGCCGATCCCATGACCAAGACTGTGCAGAAAATATTTTCCCCACCCTGCATCCGAAATAGCCTGTCTGGCGACCAGGTCCACTTGATTAGCCCTAATCCCAGGTCTAAGGCAATCAATTGCTCTGTCATGCGCCTCTGACACCACCTGATATATTTTAAGCTGATCCTGATCTGGAGAGCCTACGATGCAGGTAACGGTTTCGTCACTGCAATAACCTGACACCATACATCCATAATCGATTATTACCAGCTCGTTAGGCTCCACCCTTTTGCCGGTAGGCCTACCATGAGGCAACGCGCTTCTGGGCCCTGAAGCCACGATAGTGTCGAATGATTCGCTGGACGCCCCTTTTTCGGTAAAATTAAGCTCCAGACGCCCAGCCAACTCTATCTCGCTTTTGCCTGAGATACCTGAGTCAAGGAGCTTCAGGCAAGCCGCTGAAGCGATCCGGGCCGCTACACTAATTGCTTCAACCTCAGTGGGATCCTTGATTATTCTGAGGCTTTCCAAACCTTGCCGTCCAAGTGACACTATCTCAACTTCCGTAATTCTTTTCTGTAAAAAATTCACGAAATCATGGCTGATTCTTGAGCCTTCTATTCCAAGTTTCATGATTCCAAGACGCCTGATGACTTTTCCTATTGACGCAATCTTGTCACGGCTTATATGAATCTTGAAATCTGGACACTCATCCCTAGACTGAATTTTATATCGACCATCCGTGAACAATCGTAATTGGTCATGGGTAATTAGGATTGTAGCGTCAGAACCAGAGAATCCGGAAAGGTATCTTAAATTCACCGAGCGAGTGATCTCTGAAGTATTCAACAATGCAGCGTCAAAGCAATTCTTGCTCAGCTTCTCTCGAATTAAAGCTATGGGATCTCGTGATATCATTTGAAGGGGTCCAAAAATTGATGGAAGTCGCGGAATACCAGTTCGACCGATGGACATACAACTAAAAAAGCCTTGACATATAGCTAACCCGCTTTGAACATGTCAAGGCTTTTGCTTCTAACTTATAAGCTTAACCGTCAATTTCCTCCGGCGAGAGCAATCTTTGCCTTAGCTACCTTTATTCGGTTAAGAGTCCTCTCGTATTCCGCGGAATTTTCCAGGGCGTCAATTTCCAAGAGTTGCCTCTCCAACACTAAAAGCTCTTCGGAAGCTGCTGTTTTGTCTATGGACTCGGCCAGATGGGCTTCTTCAACCAATAGAGTAACGGTATCTTTAAGCACTTCACAGAACCCTGCTCCGACAATATATTTCACGAACCGGTCGGATTCCAGGTATGAAAGGACCCCTGGCTTGATGAACGTTAACATAGGCGTATGTCCGTTAAGGACACCGAATTCGCCCATCATTCCCGGCGCTATGACTTCCTCCACCATTTTGTCGAGGACGATGCCTCGTGGAGTAACCAATTCAACCTTAAACTTTTCAGCCATGAACTTCTCCTGATCAGGCTGTGGCGGTCGCCAGTTTCTCAGCCTTGGCTCTAACCTCGCTCAAATCACCTACCATATAGAATGCCTGCTCGGGCAGATCGTCGCATTTACCTTCGATAATTTCCTTGAATCCGGCGACTGTGTCAGCGATCTTGACATACTTACCTGGGGTGCCTGTAAACTCCTGAGCAACAAAGAAAGGCTGCGACAGGAATCTTTGAATCTTCCTGGCCCGGGCTACGACGCGCTTGTCCTCTTCCGATAGTTCGTCCATACCGAGGATTGCGATAATATCCTGAAGGTCTTTATACCGTTGAAGGACCAACTGAATCTTCCTTGTGACATTGTAATGCTCTTCACCAAGCACTCTGGGATCCAAAATTCTTGAAGTGGAGTCCAGAGGGTCAACCGCTGGGTAAATTCCCAACTCAGCGACCTGACGTGAAAGAACCACTGTGCCGTCCAAGTGAGCAAAAGTGGTTGCCGGCGCCGGGTCGGTCAAATCGTCAGCAGGCACGTAGATACATTCAACCGCCGTAATAGACCCGTTTCTGGTTGAGCAAATTCGTTCCTGCAACTCACCCATGTCGGTTCCAAGAGTCGGCTGATAACCGACGGCGGAGGGCATTCGTCCAAGAAGCGCAGAGACCTCCGACCCAGCCTGAGTGAATCGAAAGATGTTATCAATGAAAAGCATAACATCAATTCCCTGTTCATCGCGGAAATATTCGGCGACGGTCAGAGCGGTCAAGGCCACTCGTGCTCGAGCGCCCGGAGGCTCGTTCATCTGACCGTAAATCAACGCTGCGCGATCAAGGACTCTTTCTCCTTCGGGTTTCTTTTGACCGGGAAGCACTCCCCCCATTTCAAGGTAAAGGTCATTTCCTTCACGAGATCTTTCGCCGACTCCTGCAAACACCGATGTTCCACCAAACTGCTTGGCGATGTTGTTAATAATCTCCATCATAAAGACGGTCTTCCCGACGCCTGCGCCGCCGAAGAATCCAATCTTCCCGCCTCTCATGAACGGAGCAATAAGGTCAACGACCTTGATCCCAGTTTCCTGAATAGAAATCTGTGTAACCTGTTCATCAAATGAAGGGGCAGGGCGGTGAATAGGTCTCATGGCCTCTGCGCTTACAGGACCACCCTCATCGACCGGCCGACCAACCACATTTATAATTCTTCCCAGGACCGCTTTGCCCACCGGAACTTGAATCGGAGCCCCTGTGTCCGTGACCGCCATTCCTCGGTACAAGACCATCCGTCGTGTCCATAGCAATGGTTCGCACAGTATTGTCGCCTAGATGTTGAGCTACCTCAACAACTAGGTTATCCGGCTCGTTGTTAATCGCAGGATTTGAAATCAGTAAGGCGTTATAAATCGCCGGGAGCTGATTCTCCGGAAATTCGACATCGACGACGGGGCCGATTACTTGAACGATTTTCCCTACACTCATTTTAGGATTTCCTCCTGAAACCGTCTTGCTTATCTTTATCGAAAATTGGCTTTGGAGAGGTCGAACTAACCTTTGAGCGCCTCGGCCCCACCGACGATCTCCATTAATTCTGTCGTAATCGATTCCTGACGTTTGCGGTTAAGCTTCAACGTCAGCTTGTTAATCATCTCACCTGCATTGGTAGTCGCAGCCTCCATCGCGGACATCCGTGCTCCGTGCTCACTGGCCACAGAATCCAGAAGCCCCGTGAAGACTTGCACTTGAACATATCTAGGTAGAAGCTCTTGAAGCAACTCCTCCTCTGATGGCTCATACAGGTAACCACGTCTGGGCTTCCACCCTTCCTCGTCAGGGGCGATCGGTAGAAGCTTACGAAGCGTCAACACCTGTGTAACCGCCGACCTAAAACTATTGTAAAGTACGTAGACTTCCTGATATTCGCCGGCTAAAAATTTCTCCGTGACAATGGAAACAATTCGTCCTGCCAAATCATAGCTTATGCTATTCATCACGTTGTTGAATTTCTCGATTATTGTTACCTGACGCCTCCGGAAGTAGTCATTTCCTTTACGTCCCACTGTTAACAGATCAACTTGAATGCTTTTGGCCTTCATTTCTTTTTCAAAGGCCTCAGCACGACGCTGTAAATTGGTATTAAATGCTCCGCATAACCCGCGGTCAGCGGTCACTAATATCAGAAGAGCCTTTTGAGCCGGACGAGACTCAAGCATTGGATGAGCCTGGGTCCTTGCGGCCAAAGACATCATCACCTCGCGCATTTTTTCTGAGAAGGGCCTACCCGATTTGATCGCCTCTTCCGCCCTACGTAGCTTGGCCGCGGCAACCATTTTCATGGCTTTTGTGATCTTCTGAGTGTTCTTGACGCTGGCTATGCGTTTACGAATATCTCGTAGACTTGCCATTTCAACCTCATTCCTTGCGGACTAATTCCGGATTTCAAACCACATCGCGCTTTTTCTGAACTCTATACGATTGATACAACGGGAGGAATGAAAACCGCCTTAAACTCGTCCAATATCTTCTTCATCTTGGACTCCAGTTCAGCCGATATGATTTTTTTCTCCCTGATCTCAGTCAGAACATCCGGATAGCTACTTTCAAGATGACTCACGTACTGTCGTTCATATTCGGCCAGCACTCTCACGTCGTATTCATCAACATATCCGTTTGTCGCTGCGAATATTACGGCAATCTGTATCTCTGCGGCCATCGGTTCATACTGAGGTTGTTTAAGGATTTCGACCAGTCGTGTTCCTCTGGCTAACTGCGCCTGAGTAACCTTATCAAGATCGGAACCAAACTGCGCGAACGCTTCAAGTTCCCTGAACTGGGCCAAATCAAGACGTAGCGTTCCGGCAACCTGTTTCATGGCCTTGATCTGAGCGTTACCACCAACTCGTGACACACTCAAGCCAACGTTAATAGCAGGTCTAACACCGGAGTAGAAAAGGTCGGTGGACAAAAAGATCTGGCCGTCAGTGATTGAGATAACGTTAGTAGGAATATAAGCTGAAACGTCGCCAGCCTGAGTTTCAATAATAGGTAGCGCCGTCAGACTGCCTCCACCATCAACTTGGTTAAGTTTTGCGGCTCTCTCCAGCAATCGTGAATGCAGGTAAAAAACGTCACCAGGATAGGCCTCACGTCCGGGGGGCCTTCTAAGCAACAGAGACAACTGACGATAGGCGACGGCCTGCTTAGAAAGGTCATCATATATTATAAGCGAGTGTTGTCCATGGTCTCGATAGTATTCACCCATGGTTACACCGGAATAAGGCGCTATGTATTGCATAGGCGCCGGGTCCGATGCGGTGGCGGAAACAACCGTGGTGTACTCCATTGCTCCAAAACGTTCAAGGGTAGCCACGACCTGGGCCACAGTGGATCTCTTCTGTCCGATGGCGACATAGATACACTTGACGTCGCTTTCCTTCTGATTGATGATGGTATCAATAGCAATAGCGGTTTTGCCGGTCTGGCGGTCGCCGATTATGAGTTCACGCTGACCACGTCCGATTGGAATCATTGCGTCAATCGCCTTAATTCCGGTTTGAAGGGGCTCTTTAACGGGTTCCCTCTTGATTATACCGGGGGCGACGATTTCGACCATTCGGAATTCACTTGTGTCGACTGGCCCCTTACCGTCAATCGGTTGACCAAGGGAATCGACCACTCTTCCAAGCATAGCGGGCCCTACCGGAACCTGCACGATGCGGCTGGTTCTCTTAACCGTGTCGCCTTCTTTGATGTGAACATCTTCACCAAGGATGGCTGCTCCAACGTTGTCCGCTTCGAGGTTTAGGACCATTCCCATGATCCCATGCGGGAACTCGAGAAGCTCGCCGGCCATTGCGTTCTCTAGTCCGTGCAAACGAGCGATACCGTCACCAACACTTATAACTGTTCCGGTCTCGCTTACCTCAACCTTCTTGTCATAATCCTGGATCTGCTGTTTAATAATTTGACTGATTTCTTCGGCTCTGATTTGCATTGTCCCTATCCCTTCAGGCTTTCCTTGAGCTGGTTTAATTGCGTTCTAATTGTGCCATCAAAAACCATGTCTCCGACCCTGGCAACAAGGCCCCCGATTAGGAAGGGGTCAACCTTGGAAGTTACCAGAACCTTTTTGCCACTTATTTTGGAAAGAGCTTCCGTCACGCGACCGAGGTCCGATTCTTCCAGACTCTCGGCGCTTATCACTTCACCTCTTGTGATTCCGCGTATCTCATCAACCCTCGATCTATATGCGGTTTCTACGCCGTCAAGTTGATTGATGCGTTTCCGATCGATCAACACGTTAACGAAATTAATCACCATTGGATCCGCGCCGATTTTGTTGAGAATATCTCTGGCGATCCTCTTTTTGTCATCTTTCGTAAAGACCGGGCTCTCGAGAACTTCTCTAAAATCTCTGGACTCCGCTATAATTCCCGAAAGAGCTGTCAAATCGCTCCCGTATTTGTCCAGTGCGTCATTGGCTTGACCTATTTCGACTAGGGCTTTTGCGTAACGCTTTGCTAAAGTAGTGTCTATCACTTCATACCCCCGACCTTAACGAGGTAGTCCTCAACGATTCGTTTGCGGTCTTTTTCCGTAATCTTTTCACGAATCATGGTCTCGGCCAGTTGCACGGCTAATTCTACAGCCTCGTGTCGCAAAGACTCGCGGGCCTTTCTGACTTCTTGCTCCGCCGTCATTTTGGCCGATTCGACAATGGCTCCCGACATTCTCTCAGCGTTTGCCATGACCTTTTCACTGTCGGATTCCGCTGCCTTCCTCAATTCGACCCTCATCCGATCAACCTCTTTCTCCATACCGGCCAGCTTTTCTTTGTAGCCCGCCAGCAATTGGAGAGCCTCTTCACGTTGTTCTAGGGCTTCAGCAAGGTCTCTTCTGATTTGATCTTTACGTTCAGCAAAAAACGTGACGAGAGGTTTCTTTACAAAATAGATAAGGAGGGCAATAAGCGCCACAGTGTTGATCACTCTCCACGTTAGCAACCATGGAGTCCAACTTGACTCCTCCTCCCCGCCGGACGAAGCGTTGGCCATTGTAACGGCGCCACACATAACCAATGCAAAAAAGAAAAAATTCTTGAGGATTCTCTTCCAGTCCATCACATAGCCCTCCCTAGAATTTTTTCAGAAATCGATTGCGCCAGGGGGGCCATCTCTTCCTTGATAGCCTTCCGTGCTTTTTCCGACTCCGCTTGGATGGACGATCTCATTTCATCCACAATGCGGGTCGCTTCAACTCGCGCTTTCTCAAGGATGTCAGCCTCACTTTTCTTGGCGGCGGCAAGAAGCTCGGTTTTTTCCCGCCCAGCTACTTGTCTGGCCTCAAACAGCGCTTCCTGGTGTTTTTTCTCTTGCTCCAGAACCTCAGCCTCCAGCTGAGAAGCCTTGTCCCGGTCGGCCTTGATCTTAGATTCCCTCTCCCGGATTTTAGCCAACACCGGTTTAAACAATAGAGAGTTGAGGAGGAGTAAGAGAATCAGGAAATTGATCAACTGAATAAACAGAGTGAAATTTACATTTATCACTGGTTTGATCTCCTGATCCGAGAAGTTTTTCGCCCGGCTAGCATAACTGTACCCCGTGTCACGCTATAGGGCGCCTTCAAACTGATTTTTTTGGCAAGGATATTTTGGACCCAGACTTTAAATGCCATAATTTCTAGCACCCCATGGTTAGGGGTGTCAAGAAATTTTTCTTAGTGAAACTGGGCTCGAAGGTGAGATTCAGCGATTGTGCTCAGCTACTGGCTCCTCGCCTGATTCCTCAGTTGAGAGATTGTCTGAACCCTCAAAAGTCGGGGGCCAAGGCTGAGCCGAGATCTCTTCAATAGATCCTGCTTCGATTTCCTTTTCATCCGAACTCGTCGTTAATTCCGGCATTTCCTGCTGGAACGACGCCATGGAACACGTGCCCTCAAAAATAACACCCTCTTCTATAACCAAACTCGGTGTCTTCAAATGCCCAAAAACCTTGGCAGGCGGAAACAATTCTATTTTTTCCGTAGCGGTCAGATCGCCATGGACCTCGCCAGAAACTTTTAGAATATTTGAATGAATTTGAGCATGGACGATGGAGTCCGAACCAACCACGAGTGTTCCGCGGCTGATGATTTCTCCTTCAAAGTGTCCATCTAAGTGAACTATCCCAGAGAACGACAGTTTACCGGCGAACTCGGTTTGCGAACCCAAAAAACCTGTTACTGCGTCACTCTTAGTCTTCCTGAATCGGAGCATGTGCCCTCCCTATTTTCCCGGCGCAATTGTCTCTGGTCTAAAGCCCGGTCGCCCATTCCTTAGCACAGCCGGAAATCAACTTCAACAAATAATTGAAAATTGTTTCAGTCTTTTGCATAAATTCTAGAAAATTAATTAAATTGCGTTGGCCATCTTGAAATTCAATATCTGGTAATTCTTTTAAGGTTGCGCTAGATAAGAAAACCGTCTTGCGCTTACGGAAGTTAGGATAGCGGTCGCCAGAAATGATAAGAGGAGTGAAGACCCCCCATAGCTAACAAAACTCAAAGGAACTCCGACTACAGGAGCTACTCCCATCACCATGGCCACATTTATCGCGACGTGCCAGAAAATTATTGATACGCACCCTACCGAAAGTAGAGTCCCGAAATCATCCCTTGCCCTACCTGCTATGGTAAGCCCTCTAAGTATAAAAATTATGAACAGTAACAAAATTATTGCGCATCCTACAAAACCCCATTCCTCGGACAGAACCGCAAAGATAAAGTCCGTGTGCTTCACCGGTAAAAACATCAACTGGTTTTGCGTACCTTTTAGATAGCCCTTCCCTAACAACCCCCCAGACCCAATCGCAATCTGAGACTGAATTATCTGGTACCCCGCTCCCAAGGGATCATGTTCGGGATTGAGGAAAGTCAATAATCGCTTCTTTTGATAATCCAAAAGAAAGTAATTTGCCCCAAGGTAGACTAAAGGGACGCTAATCAGGATCAAACCGCCAATAGCTGTCCATATCTTTTTGCTCAATCCAACGAACAGAACCATGCTAAACGCTACCAACAGGAGCACTATGGCGGTACCTAGATCTGGTTGAGTCGCCACAAATATCACAGGAACCAGAACGAGCCCCAAATTCTTTAATATCTCCGTCCAGTCTGTCAACGGCCCGCGAACTCGTTCACTTAGACTCTTAGCCATCACTATTACAACCGCCAATTTGGCGAATTCTGAAGGCTGAAAACGCATCATTCCTAAGTCGATCCAGCGTCGAGAACCCGCTGTAACCCTCCCAAAAATAGATACCGTAACCAAGGCGAACAGAATAAATACATATATCCAGATCCCCCAGCGATCCAGCGCCCGATAATCAACAAAGGAAAACAGCGCCAAAAGGGTCATTCCCATACATAACCAGGCGGTTTGCTTTATTACAAAAGACCTGCCCATGGCGCCCATCGGAATGGTGGCGCTATATATTAGAGCAATCCCGGCAATTGCCAGGATGACAGCGTCGAGAACCAGGAGCCATTCAAATTTGAGAACGGAATCAATTACGTTCGAATTTAGATAGGTTTTTGGCATTTGAAATCAAATCTTTTTGGACAATCTTGAGACAGGTCTAAACGAGAATGATCACTCTCTGGGATCACCCTTGTCGGGTAGGCCATAATACCTACATATGATTTTACGAGCCAGAGGAGCGGCTGTTTTGCCTCCACCGCCACCGTGTTCAATAATGACCACAACTGCGATTTTTTTCGGCTGATCATCTACAAACGCCACAAACATGGCATGAGTTCTCTCGTGATATGGAACTTCGTCCTCACTCTTGGATTTATCCCTAACGCTGATAACTTGTGAGGTCCCTGTTTTCGCGTGGACATTAAGCCCAGGAATCCTGCATTTCTTACCTGTTCCCGCCCTATCCTGAACAACATCAAGTATAGCCTTCCTGATTTGCTCCCAGTTCCTCGGATCGGGGTTTATACTCCATTTCACAACCGGAGTCTGGTGAAATATGGGAGTTCCGTCATGAGATTTGATTTCATCAACCAAATATGGTCTCATAATGTTTCCACCGTTGGCCAGAGCCGCTGTCATCATGGCAAGCTGGATAGGCGTGGCCAAAGTATATCCCTGGCCTATCCCTATCGTCACATTTTCGCCATCCTTGATGAAGGTCCCATAATTTCTCTCCTTCCAGAAATTTGTCGGTATCAGACCAGGTAATTCCTGGGATAATTCTATCCCCGTCGGTTTCCCCAAGCCGAAAAGCGATGCGTACTTAGCCATTCGGTCAGCTCCCAGCTTTAATCCAAGCTCGTAAAAATATACGTCGCACGACTCGACTAAAGCCCTATGAAGGTTCACCTTCCCGTGGCCATGCTGATTCCAGCATCTGTATACCTGACCTCCCAGTTCAAGCTCACCAGAACAGAAAAAATTCTTTTCAGGACTAATTACCCCTTCTGACAAACCGGCAAGAGCCGTGACAACTTTGAATGTGCTGGCTGGAGGATACAATCCTCTGATCGAGCGATTTTCCAATGGATGAAGAGGATCACTGTTTAAAGATTTCCAATTTCTTTCTGAAATCGAAGGTGAAAACAAATTAGGATCAAAACCGGGTTTACTGACCATAGCTAGAATTCGTCCAGTATCCGGATCCACAACTACAACGGAGCCTGCTCGCTCTGTAAAGGATTCTTCAACAAACTTTTGAAAGGAAGAGTCTATAGTCAACACTATATCAGCCCCAGGTTTGGCCGGTTTTCTTCTTAGGCTCGCGAGATGCCTTCCTTTGGCGTCAATTTCAATTTGTTCCCAACCCTCCTCCCCTCTCAAATAGGGCTCATACTCTTTCTCTATTCCCGTTTTTCCAACATAATCCCCAGGCCTGTATCCCACACGCCCGACCTTCTCTAATTCAGAACTCGAAATTTCCCCAGTAACACCTACTAGGTGGCAAAACAACTCTCCAAATGGATAATATCGATAGGGTCGAGCTTCGAGAGCAACACCCTTTGTTTCTCTGGAATGAGTCTTGATAAGCGAAATCTCTTCGAGGCTAATATTTTTCTTGATCGGAAAGGACATAAACATCGGAGCCAAAAGGCTTTTATCAAGTATAGTTCGCATCTTTTCTGGAGAAAAACCCAATGCGTCCGCATAAACATCGACAATACCCTGCGAGTCTTTGATCGCTCCCGGAAGAATTGACAGAGTAAAACTGGGCCTGTTTTCGGCCAGCGGATCCCCATTAGCGTCAAGGATCGACCCTCTCGGTGGAGGTAGTCTCAACAGTCTGATCCTATTTTCGATCGCCATATCATCGAAAGACTCTCCCATCATGAGCTGCAGATTCCATAATCGAATCAGCAGCGCTGCCATTACTGCCCAAACAACGATAGAAAAGACGATGATACGGGATTTGTAATAATCTTGAGGAACGCGATCGCTGCTAAAATGCGCCACTAATTCGCTCCAATCAACCTGGAATAGGCTTTCCACGCGCCGTCCAGAGCGGGCTTTACGATTATTAGACTCAGCGATGACAAAATGGTTTTTAGAACCACGATTTTTATGATCTGGGGTTCGAATGAGATCTGGCCATTAAGCCACCTGGCAAGAAAAATTAGGCTAAATGAAACGGAACAAGCTAAAAGCGCTACGGACAAACCAGCTCCCAACTGGTCGACGTCAAAATTGACGCTCACATAAACCGAAAACATGAAGACAGCCAGATAGATAACCGGAAAGAGTCCCAGTGGAGCGCCTGAGAGCAAATCTTCCACTACACCCAGCGCGAAAACAGCGAGAAGTCCTGCGACATAAGTGCGTTTCAAGCCAATCCATACTACAATTAGTAAAGTCAGATCAGGCTTGAATTCCATTGAAAAGATCTTGCCCAAAATAGCGCTTTCTATAACAAATGATAACCATCCAACGACCACACAAAAAGCAAAATCTTTCAAGGCTTACCTTCCAACCCCGGCTCCATGGAAAACCCTCCTTGACTGCCTAGAATTACCATTACCTCTTCAATTTCAGAGAGTCTAGCAGAGGGAGACACTGTGGCTTCCAAAAATAAACCATGTTCAGAGGAGCGGACTGATTCGATTGTCCCCACGACAAGGCCACGTGGAAAAATTCCATCCAGCCCTGAAGTAACAATTAGATCTCCTTGCTCTATCTTCGCTTCCTTGCTCAAGTACTGTAGCACACAGCTATACGAGTATGATCCAATCAACAATCCCCTGTCACGTGTGCGTTCCACTCTGCAATCTACGGCCACGTTCGGATCAGTTATCATAGCCACTTGCGCCATCGCGTTCGAACACCTCCCGATCTTGCCGACGATTCCTCCAGGAGTTGTAACTGGCATATCAGGCATTACACCCTCATCTGACCCCTTGTTGATTAACACGGTTCTGAATAGCCCAGACACGTCTTGACCAATGATCTGGGCCACAATAGTAGGAAAATCGAGCTTATCCTTGAGATCCAGTATTTTTTTCAGACGCTTGTTTTCCAGCTCCTTTTCTCTCAACGAGACAATTTCGGTCCTCAACCTGCGAATCTCTTCAGTCAATACCTGGTTTTCCCTGTTAACGCCTACTAGCCGGATGTATGAGTCAAATATGTTGGAAACTTTCCTCTGGAAAAAAGTAATAGTTTGATCGACTGGTTTAAACGCCGAATAAATGAAACTTACAAATGTACCTTTACCTCCCTTCTCGAAAGAGGAAAAAAGTAAAATTAGACCCATACTTACTAGAATCGCAACAATGGTTAATTCTTTGATCGATCGGGGCATAGCCTGGAACATCTAGCCGGCGCGGAAAATTAAAACCACCCGTAAAGTCAAACGAATGGAGTTTGGGATTCTGATGAAGACAAGATAATAGGAATGGAAATTATGGGCATAGCCTCAATTACTGGGCCTGAATGCATTTGTATACTTCATGATGCGCTCAGGCTCTGATAAGAATGTCTCTGTACATCTCAAAATTTTCAAAAACAATTCCTGACCCAAGGACTACACTGGAGAGAGGATCATCAGCTACAACCACTGGCAGCCCTGTTTCTCGTCTAATAACTTCGTCAAGATTTTTCAAAAGCGATCCCCCCCCGGTCAGGACGATGCCCCTGTCGACAATGTCCGACGCGAGTTCCGGCGGGGTCTGCTCTAAAGCCGTTTTTACAGTTTCCAGAATTGCTCTCACTGGCCCAGAAATCGCCTCAGTAACCTCACTGGATCTCAGCGGAATAACTTTAGGAACTCCGGCTATGAGGTCCCTCCCTTTCACCTCGATGACCATTTCATCTTTAGTGTGGCAGGCGCTTCCTATCAACATCTTTACCATTTCACCGGTTCTCTCTCCTATCAGCAAGCTGTACTTATGTTTGACGTATTTTATTATGTCGTTATCAATTTTGTCCCCAGCGATTCGCAACGATTTAGCGTAAACAATGTCCGACATGGAGATAACCGCAACTTCAGTCGTTCCCCCTCCAATATCCACAATCATATTGCTGGTAGGCTCTGTGATGGGAAGGTTGGCTCCTATAGCCGCAGCGATAGGTTCCTCGATCAAATAGACATCTCGAGCGCCAGCGCTTTCAGCGGCCTCACGTACGGCCCTCATCTCCACTTGAGTGACCCCGGCTGGAACGCATACCACTATCCTGGGCTTAACAAACATCCTGCGCTTGTGAATACGGCGGATGAAGTGCTTAAGCATGGCTTCGGTAACTTCGAAGTCTGCAATGACACCATCCTTCATGGGGCGGATAGCCTTGATGTTGTCGGGGGTCCGTCCGACCATTTTCTTCGCGTCAGTACCCACCGCAACGATTCTAGGGCCTCGTCTAAGGTCCATTTTTACGGCCACAACTGAGGGCTCGGACAAGATAATCCCCTTGCCCCGGACGTACACGAGGGTGTTAGCAGTCCCGAGATCTATGGCCATGTCGTTCGAAAAGATGCTCGACAACCAATTTGAGAGCATTTTTGTTCTTATTAAACCAGTTTTCCTAGAGATACTTGTAGGGACAATATCAGACACTCGGACTATGATCAAGCGTACGACAAAGCCTTAGTCAGAAACTAGGCCGTATCCTTTTTGTCATCGATCGGAAACGCTTTGAACAAAGAGTTTTTAGCCCCTCCATTGACTTAAGGATCATATGATCATAATATTGCCACTCGAATCGCCCCTTCGGAAAGGAGAATCCGGTGCTAGATCTGATGCGACGACACGCCAGTTCATGGTTAATAAAAGTAGCGCTCGGCGGAATAATTATTGTTTTTGTTTTCTTTTTTGGATGGGGTGGACCACGGGATAAAGAACACGATTATGCTGCTAAAGTCAATGATCAGGTCATTGGTTACGATCATTTCTATAACACATACCAAACAGAAGTTGAAAAAATACGGTTGAGATTCCGGGGCGCAATGCCGCCTGACTTGTTGGAACGGCTCAACCTAAAGAAAAGCGTCCTGGATCGACTCATAGATGAACAGCTCCTTATCCAGGAAGCTGTCAAACTGGGTTTCTTTGTCAATGACACCGATGTTAAAAACGCCATCTTGTCTGATCAGACTTTTCAAAGAAACGGATCTTTCGACCCCGAAATTTACAAGATGTATCTGAGTTCTATCAAATTGAACCCCGACATGTATGAAAGATACCTGAAACAGGAACTTCTTGCCGACCAAGTAACCAAACTCATAACGGACTCAGTTAAGACCGATCCCAAGGAACTTGAAACGTTGTGGCATTTCCAAAACGACAAAATGACTTTGGCGCTGATGATTATCAAGCCGGAGGAGGTCCACAACAAACTGGCTATTGACGAAAAGGCCCTTGAAAACTACTTCAAGCGGAATGAGTCTCGATACCAAATTCCAGCATCGGCCAAAGTAGAGTACGTTTGGTTTTCGTGGAAAGATCTGCTCAAGGACTCGAATGTCACCGAAGATGACGTAAAATCTTACTACAAGCTTAACCAGAAAGAATTTATCGAACCAGAGAAAGTAAAAATTAGTCAGATTCTTCTGAAGGTACCGGAAAAAGCCTCTGATCAGGAAAGAGAAACGATCAAAGAGAAGGCTATCAAGCTGGAACAGGACATTAAGGCTGGGGCCGATTTCCATAAAGTGGCCAAAGAGAACTCCCAGGATGAGGCCACGGCTTCAAAGGGAGGAGAACTTGGCTGGATCACCAAAGGCTCCTTGAATCCAGCCATTGAAGAGCAGGCTTTTAAGCTCAACAAGGGTGAAATCTCGTCTCCGATTCTGACAGATCAAGGATATCATCTCATTATGGCTGAAGACAGGGTTGATGAGGCTGAGAAACCGTTTGAAGAAGTAAAGGGAAAAATTACCCAACTTTTGAAGGATGAACAGGCAAAGAAAAAAATAGCTCAGTTCGCTGACGATTTCTATGAACAGGTGTACAGGTCAGAAAACCTTCCTGAACAGGCGAAGAAATTCGGGCTAAAGCTCGAAATGGCCGACAATGTCACTTCCCAGGGCGGAATACCAGGAGTGTTAGACTCAGAAAATGTTTCTCAGGACATATTTGAATTAAAAACAGGAGAAGTTTCTAAACTGGTCAGAAATGGCGATAACTATTTCGTGGCTCAACTCCTGGAGAAGAGACCTGAGCGAATCCCCTCTTTAGGACAAGTTCAAAGCCTGGTGGAAAAGGACTACATCAAGAACCAGGCCCTTGAGCAAGCCGTAAAGAAGGCTGAATCCCTCATAGAGCAGATTTCCAAAAATCCATCAGAAGCCGATAACATTGCAAAGGCCAGTGGCTTAACCTGGGATACGATCGAACCTGTATCTAGAACAGCCGGCTTTGTTCCTCAGCTTGGTAAATCCAACCAGGTGTCTGAAATGCTCACTTCCATCTCTGAGGCCGCCCCCGTTTTTAATACACCCATAAACACCACCAATGGGGTTGGTATCGTCCGGTTACTGAAAACAGATCCAGCTAGCCAGGAAGAATACGCAAAGGGCGCATCCGAATTTAGGAATTGGGTGTTGGAGGTGCGTCGGACCGAATTTCTTAAAGGATGGTTAAGGATGCTTCGCGATAAATCATCCATTGACATTAATCAGAAGGCTCTGTGAACAGAGAGGAAATACCTGTTCCATAAGACGACATTATTTGTTTATTCGCTCTATTACCTTGACATTGGTAGGACCCGCTGTTAATCTTTAGTTACGCGGGCATAGCTCAGTTGGTAGAGTGCAAGCTTCCCAAGCTTGATGTCGCGGGTTCGAGCCCCGTTGCCCGCTCCAGAGAGTGGTTTTTTGCCACCCGGGTTTTTTTAAATCCCGGGTTTTTTATTATAGATGATATGCGACAACACGGGCGCACATAACGAAAATGGTAACAGATCGTAAGCTTCTTTCCTATCTGTGGGACTTGATTGAACCAGTGCTTGAACCTGATGGTATTGAACTGGTGGAAGTGGAATACCTGCTCTTGGGCGGCTCATGGACTTTGAGGCTGTACATCGACTCGCCTCAAGGAATAACCGTCGATGACTGCGCAATGGTTAGCAGACAGGTTGGAGCTTTACTCGACATAGAAGATCCTATTGATCACCATTATAGCCTGGAGGTATCTTCCCCGGGGATCAACAGGGTCATGAGGAAACTTGGAGATTTCAATAGATTTTCAGGCCGTCAGGCACGTATCAGGACGATTCACAAGATTGAGGGACGCAGGAACTTCTTGGGTGTAATTAGAGGCACACGAGAAACAACAGTAATTATGGAAGTAGATAATAAAATGATAGAGATTAACGCGGAAAATATTGAGAAAGCTCATTTGGAAACTCCGCCGGATGAAATTTTGCAGCAAGGCCTTAACAAAAAGGCGTTGAGCGTGGGAGGGTGACCATGGGAAGTTTGGACCGAATGATTGATCAGGTGGCCAAAGAAAAGGGAATTTCAAGAGATACCTTGGTAGAGGCCCTTGAGGCTGCGCTGGTTTCGGCAGCAAGGAAGAGGTTCGGTCCGAAGGTCGAACTGGAAGCCCAGTACAGCGATACAACAGGAGAAATTGAGGTTTTCAGATTCAGGGACGTTGTGGCCGAAGTCGAGGATCCGAGTGTGGAGATTGACCTGGAAACAGCGAGGAAAGAGTTGGACCCTGAGGCTGAAGTTGGTGACCAACTCGGAGAAAAGATCGAGGCTGAGACCTTTGGTAGAATTGCCGCCCAAACCGCCAAACAGGTAATTATCCAAAAGGTCAAAGATGCTGAGCGTGAAAATATCTACGCTGAATATAAAGACAGAAAAGGTGACGTAGTTACTGGTGTTGTCCAGCGATTTGAAAAGAAAAACACGGTGGTAAATTTAGGCAGAGCTGAAGCCATCCTGCCATTAACCGAACAAATTCCAAAAGAAGCCTATCGACAGGGTGACAGAATACGAGCGTTGATCGTTGATGTTAAAAGAACTCAGAAAGATCCCCAGATTATATTGTCCAGATCTGATCCGGCTTTCTTGGTAAAATTATTTGATCAGGAAGTTCCCGAGATAGCTGAGGGAATTGTAAAGATTATGTGCGCAGCGCGTGAGCCTGGGCAACGAGCCAAGATCGGGGTGAGGTCCACCGACGCCGATGTCGATCCTGTGGGCGCATGTGTCGGAATGAAGGGGTCAAGAGTGCAGGCCGTTGTTCAGGAACTCCGAGGCGAAAAGATTGATATTATTCCATGGAATGACGAGCCCGCAAGATTCGTTTGCAACGCTCTTCAACCTGCTCAGATATCCAAGGTCATCATTGATCAGATTACCGGCGCAATGGAAGTAATCGTCGATGATGAACAACTTTCTTTAGCTATTGGCAAGAAAGGCCAGAATGTGAGACTGGCCGCACGGCTCACGGGTTGGAAAATCGACGTGAGAGGTGAATCCAAAGAGGAAAAGATTACCGGTGAATCTTTCGAACGCTTGCTGGCGGTTGAAGGCATGGATGAAGAAACAGCCACCATTCTCTTTGACAACGGGTATCGAAATCCTGAAGACATAGATCGAGCGTCGATAGAGGAACTTACGAGTTTCATGGGAATAACAAACGAGAAGGCTCTAATGTTGCAAGAGGGGGCCAAATACTATTTAACCAAGTCGCAAGAAACGGCGCCCGACCCTGAAGCGGCTGAAGAGAATTTGGAACCTTCCTCGGCCGACGAGAGTGAAGAAAACGTCGTTCAGGCTACAGCATAAAGTTTGTGACATGAATTCGGAACCCGGTCTCTGACCAATATCGTATTTAGTTCAATGAACCGCGGCCATACTCCGATTCGAACCTGTATAGGATGTCGTAGGACAAGACCAGCTAAAGAAATGATGAAACTGAAAGCTTCAGACGGATTGCTAGTTGTTGTGGAACTTAAGGCGACGCTTAACGGAAGAGGTTGCTATGTTTGCCCAACCCTGGAATGCGTTGAGAAAGCAAGCAAAAAGAGAAAATTGCAGAAAGCTCTGAAGAGCGAATTCCAGTCAATGCCGTCAGTAGAGAGCATTTTGAACAAAGGCGTAGAAAAAAAGGGGTGTGCGGATGACCATCATGACCGTTGATGACCTGGCGAGAGACCTGAAGGTCAAAAACGAAGACTTGCTTAAGGAATTAGTTGTTATGGGCTATGAGGTCGAGGGACCGGAAAGTTCTTTGGTCACTGATGATCCATCGGCTTTAAGGGCTCATCTTGTGTCTGCCCTTCCCCAACGAGAAGTTGTTGAAAAGCGCATAAGACCTACAGTCATCCGCCGGCGAGCAAAAAACGCTCCCCCTCTGGATTTTCATGAAGAGGCTTATTCACCCGAAGAAAATGCCATGTCTGACGTAGAAGTTAATTATGAGCATGTTCCGAAGAACGAGGAACCACCCAAATCTTCTGTCTCGGCTGGAGCTCCCCTCGATGCGAAAAAAGCTCAGAGAAAAACGAAGCGTCATGAACCAGCAAGAATAATCGAAATGGCCCCCCCCAAACCATTGATTACTCCTTCTACCCCTACAGAAGAAACTCTGGCTCGCTCAGACCAATCGTTCATCTCAGCCGCTTCTGGTGAATCGGAAGAGTCATCCAGCCATGCGCTTGCTCAAAAAACGATAGCTGGGAAAATAGAAGACGGCGCTCAGGCTGACCATTCCACTCGAATGGAGAGACCAAAGGAAACAGAGTTGGAGACGAGAACTTCCACAGCGGAAGAACTACGAGAAGCTGAAGACCGCAACGCAAAGAAAAAGAAAAAGAAGGACAAACGCATTCAGCCTGCCCAAATCATTGGTAAAGTAGAACTGAAAAAGGAACCGGTCCGTCCCGCTGAAAGGCCAGCGCCAAAGATCCATTATGTTCATGCGCCTGCTCCCAGGCCGGCGGGACCGCCTCCCGGACCCAGCAGGCCACGAGTTGTTGAGACGGCTCCACGCCCGAGCGTACGACCTGAACCTTCTACTCGCCCGTTCGTTCCCGAACTACCGGTGGATGAGAAAGGCAGAATCAAAAAGCGCAAGGACAAGAAGGGGAGAACCGTCGAAGAACGTGTAGAAGAGGATAAGGGTCTGGTCCGAAGACGGAAAGAAGTGATAAATGTAGCGGATCTGTATGATGATAGACATCGTGGTCGGCTACGTGGCAGAACCAAGAAAGTCAAGCTCAGGAAAACTGAAATTACTGTGCCTAAAGCCATCAAGCGAAGGCTCAAGCTGCCTGAGACAGTAACCGTCGCCAATTTGGCCCACAAGATGAGTGTCAAGGCGTCTGAGGTTATTCAACATCTTTTGCCTCTAGGTGTGGCGGCAGGGATGAATGAAATCATAGATTTCGATACAGCCGCCATTGTGGCTGGAGAATTTGGCTTTGAGACAGAAACAAGCCGCCCATCAGAACAGACTCTCCTCCCGAAGAAAATTCAGGACACCGAGGAAAATCTGGTCGCCCGCCCGCCGGTAATTACAGTTATGGGGCATGTTGACCATGGCAAAACATCTCTTCTTGATCGAATTAGGTCTACTCACGTTACTGATCAAGAAGCGGGGGGAATCACCCAGCACATTGGCGCCTACAAAGTCAAGGTACCGAGGGGTGAACTTGTCTTTTTGGATACACCTGGACATGAAGCGTTCACAGCTATGAGGGCACGAGGCGCCCAGGTCACCGACTTTGTTATATTAGTGGTGGCTGCGGATGACGGAGTTATGGATCAGACCAAAGAGGCGATAAACCACTCCAGGGCGGCCGGTGTTCCTATACTTGTCGCCATAAACAAGATTGACAAACCTGAAGCCGACAAGGATCGAGTCATTCGTGAACTAAGTGAATACAATCTTATTCCTGAAGCATGGGGTGGAGATACACTGTTCGCTGACGTGAGCGCTAAGACGGGAAAGGGCGTTGATGAGCTTCTTGACCTCATATTGCTCCAAGCTGAAATTATGGAATTGCGATCAAATCCCAACAAAAGAGCTACAGGAACAATTGTTGAAGCTCGCCTAGACAAGGGAAAGGGACCAATTGCCACAGTACTTATAAAAGAGGGTACTTTGAGATTGGGCGATCCTTTTGTCGCCGGTGTCCACTACGGAAAAGTGAGAGCTATGCTGGATCATGAAGGACGCAATGTTGAGGAAGCTTCCCCTTCGACTCCAGTAGAGATTCAGGGATTTGCAAGTGTTCCAGAGGCCGGAGAAATTCTCATGGTCGTCGAAGAAGAAAAACTTGCTCGACAAATCGGCGTGCAAAGGATGATTAAACATCGCGAAGACGAAGCCGCTTCCACCAGCCCTGCCTCATTGGAAGAACTCATCGCCCGTATGCAAACTGAAGAAGTTAAAGAACTCAACTTAATTGTCAAAGGCGACGTTCAGGGTTCGGTTGAGGCTGTAAAAGAGGCATTGTTGGGGATTCCTTCACAGGAAATCAAACTCAAGGTTATTCATGGTGGAGTAGGAGCTATAAATGAAACGGATGTGATGCTGGCCAGCGCATCCAACGCCATTATTATCGGGTTCAATGTTCGTCCGACGCCAAAAACAACCCACCTGGCTGAACAGGAAAAAGTAGATGTCCGGATGTACACCATCATCTATGACGCTATTGAGGCTGTCCGTCGAGCAATCGAAGGCATGCTTTCTCCTATAGAAAAGGAAACGGTTGTTGGTCGAGCCGAAGTCAGGCAAACCTTCTCGGTCGGAAAAGTCGTTATGATAGCTGGATGTCATGTAGTTTCCGGCAAAATTGAGAGATCAAATCAAATCAGACTTCTTAGAGACAATGTTGTCGTCCATCAGGGCAAGATATCCTCTATGAAACGTTTCAAAGAAGATGTCAAAGAAGCGCTTGAAGGTTATGAATGTGGAATTGGAATCGAGAACTACCGCGATGTTAAGGTTGGGGATGTTATTGAAGCTTTCGTCGTGGAACGTGAATCGGCAAAACTAGCGCAGTAGTTTTCGTCGATTTTTGCCTATCAATACTGGGATCTAACGGATAGCGCGGTAAATACTGTGTTCGTAGGTGTTGGATTTATTAGAATAATGATTCATCAGTCGTCTTCTTTGAAAGATAAAAGGAAAGTAATCAAAAGTATATTGGGCAAGGTTCGTTCCAAATTCGATGTTTCCATAGCGGAAGTCGATGATAATGATAAATGGCAGATATCCTCATTGGGAATGGCTGTAGTTTCTAACGACTCCAGTCATGCTCATAGGATGCTTGAGACTGTTAACGATTATATTGAAAATTTATACCTGGCTGAAGTGACCAGCTTTAACATCGAAATTCTGCCTTTTGGAGAATTCCTTTAGTATTTATTCCACCCTTATTTCAACCCCTCAAGAACATTAAGGATAAATCCATTCTCATGGCACATTTCAGAAAAGAAAGAGTTTCAGAACTTTTGAAACAGACCATATCCGAAATATTGAGTCATGACGTCAAAGATCCTAGGGTTGAAGACGTTACTATAACAGAGGTGCTCATGAGCCCCGACCTGAAATCGGCAAGGGTTTTTTTTTCCTGCTTTGCCCATGAAGGAATCGAGTCTCATACAAAGGGGCTGACAAAAGCTGAGGGTTTTATACGACATCGTCTGAAAGAAGAATTAGACCTCAAATATATACCTATGTTGACATTTTGCTATGACTCTTCATTCGATCATTCCTTAAAGATTTCAAAGATTCTGAAAGAAATAGAGACAACCACAGACAATGAAAATGATTGATCAAATAGCGGGTATTATTAGGGAATACCATGATTTTGTCATAATGACTCATGTTAATCCTGATGGTGACGCTATCGGTTCTCTTTTAGGAATGTACCTGGCTCTTAAGGAAAACGGTAAAAACGCCATTCCAGTTATAGGCGCAGAATTTCCTGAACTTTTTAAATTTCTGCCCGGTTCTGGAAATACCGTGATCGGATTTGACTCAATTGGGTTCAACCCGTCTCATATTATAGTTCTTGACGTTGCTGCGGAAAACAGGATCTCCCCTGAAATTGGCGATCTTAGAAAATCCTCAAAGCTTGTCAATATAGATCACCACCCGACAAATCCTCTATATGGAGATTACAACTTGGTTCTCCCTTCTGCGAACTCTACTACCCAACTAGTTTATGAAATACTTAAACGGGCGAAATACCGTCTGAGTTTAGACGTGGCAAAATGTTTGTATACCGGATTGGTTACAGACACCGGCTGTTTCAAGTTTGCCGGAGTGACAAGCGAAACTTTTGAACTCGCAGCAAGACTATTAGAATTTGGTGTAGACAATTATGATATTACCAGGAAGCTTTTTGAAGAGTTTCCGGAGTCGAGACTCACTTTAGAGAGATTGATGATTGAAAGGCTGGAAGTTCTTTTGGATGGGAAGTTGGCCCTGAGTTATATTGATTTCGAAGATTATCATAAATTGGGAGCGTCTATGTCTGAGGGGGAAAGTTTGGTGAACAGACTTCGCGAGACTCGTGGAGTTGAAGTCGGTGGTCTGATCACAAAATTATCAGAGAACCTCTATAAGGTCAGTCTCCGTTCGAAGGGAATTGTGAACGTCGCCACTGTAGCTTCTGCCCTGGGAGGTGGAGGACATTCTCGGGCTGCCGGGCTCAAAGTTTCTATGTCACGTGAAGAGATTCGAGGAAGATTGATAAAGTTAATAGATTCATCCCTAAATTCTTCAACCACACAAAACATCACAGCATTATAAATCTCAACACACATCCGGTTGAAAATCTGAAAAGAGCGGCAAAATATTCTGCGTTCCCATTTGAAAGCCGGGCAGTCCAGGGGTTACATTAAGCGCGGCGCTAATAGCCGCCCCCACATCACTTACGAAGTGTAAAACAAGCCCGTCGGTTACATGATCTTTGAAGGACCTGACCTGAGGAAAATTTCTTGAGGGTAGAATGACTTCTCTTACTCCAGCCCTCTTGGCGGCAAGGAGTTTCTCTTTTATTCCGCCTACCGGCAAAATTCTGCCGTGCAAAGTGATCTCGCCGGTCATAGCGACATCTCGCCTCACTGCGGAGCCTGTAAAAAATGAGGCAAGGGCGACTGCTATGGTGACCCCCGCCGATGGACCGTCTTTGGGGATTGCCCCGGAAGGAACATGAACATGCAGGTCTGTGTTTGTGAGTCGCTTCTGATCTAATCCGAATAACTCGCTGAGATGTCTAAGACAACTTAGAGCCGCTCTTGCGGACTCTTGCATCACATCGCCCAGGCTACCGGTAAGAATTAGCCCCTGATGCCCACTGAATCCAGTAACTTCAACAAATATAATTTCTCCTCCATTTTCGGTCCAAGCCAACCCTGTGGACACCCCTACCCTGTCTATGTCTTCAGCAAGCTCCAAATAATATTTTGGAGCCCCTAGAAAATCTTCCACCTTCGACGGATCTATAACTTTGTTAAGTGGCTGTCCCTGAGTTATTTGTAGAGCAATTTTTCTGTAAACGGAGTTTATTTCTCTCTCTAGGCTTCGGACTCCAGCCTCTTTTGTGTATCCACTTATTAATTTTCGTATCGCCGGCTCGTCGAATTCTATTCTATAATCCTTCACGCCTGTTTGTTCCTGAGCTTTTGGAATCAGAAATAATTCCGCTATCTTCTTTTTTTCTTCGTCTGTATATCCTGATATCGTGATAATTTCCATTCTATCCTTAAGGGCTCTAGGAATAGAATCAACCTGGTTGGCCGTGGCCACAAACATGACTTTACTAAGGTCAAAAGGAAGATCAATGTAATGATCCATGAAACTCGAATTTTGTTCCGGGTCCAGCACTTCTAACAACGCGCTTGCAGGATCTCCTCGAAAGTCCTGCCCCAGCTTGTCAATCTCATCTAACATAAACACCGGGTTATTCGTCCCTGCTCTTTTTATTTCCTGAACAATCCGTCCGGGCATAGCCCCGATATATGTCCTCCTGTGCCCCCGGATTTCTGCTTCATCTCTAATCCCCCCTAATGATACCCGGATGAATTTGCGTCCCATTGAGCGAGCGATCGAACGACCTAGGGATGTCTTCCCCACTCCCGGGGGACCGACAAGGCACAATATCGGCCCTTTATTGTCTACATTGAGTTTTCTTACCGCAAGAAACTCAAGTATCCGTTCTTTGACAATCTTCAGGTCATGATGGTCCTGGTCGAGGATTTTTCTGGCACGAACAACATCGAGGTGATCTTTAGTCGATTTGTCCCAGGGTAAGCTTGTCAGGACTTCCACATAAGTCCTTGAGACAATATGCTCCGGCGAGTGAGGAGGTATCCTTTCAAGACGCTGTATCTCCTTGGTAACTGCTTCAGCCACATCCGCCGGCATACCCGTTTCCCGTATCTTGAGTTGAAATCCGCGAATTTCAGCCAACTGCGGGTCTTCATCCACGCTGAAATCTTTCTGGAACGTCTTGAAAGCCTGTCTCGGGTCCGGTTCAAACGACTTCCGAAGACCAGATGGTGACCCCGCCGTTTCCGAGGTAACCACTGTATTACAGACAAAATTGTCTATGTCGGCCTTAAGATATGCTATGGATTTTCGTAGCCTGGCGGATGGATTTAAAATTTCGAGAAGATCCTGCTTGGAATCAGACTTGATTGATAGTTGGGCAGAGATGAGGTCGGAAAGCTCTCCGATATCAGCGGCATGTTCAATCGCTTTTAGCACTTGAGGACTGACTGTCTTGCCGAGCGCCTCGGCCATTTTGTATAAACTTAATACGCTTGTGACTAAAGCGTCATGAACATCATTGTCACCGGTCTTTTCTTCGATGAGACCCACCTCGGCCGTAAAGTAGGGTTCATTTCTCACCTTACTTATCAAACGTACTCTGCACAGGCCTTCGGCCACTGCCCTTACCCCGCCGGTCTCTACGGAAACTATGTTATCTACCCGGGCGAGCGCCCCAACAGGCGCAAGTTCCTCACTCCATATCCCGATTCGGCTCCTAGATTTCTGATAAAAAAGTCCTACTAGATTTGAACCGCCCTGCAGCGATTCAACTAGTTTGACCACTTTAGCGCCCTTCAGAAATAGAGGGATCTCGGTATTTGGAAATATGACCATATCCCGGAGAGGCAAAATCGGAACAACCGCGGGGAATTTACCCACGGACTTCAAAGATTTCATGATTTAGGCGCACCCATCCCTTTGGAACTTTAATAAGATTCACAAATTATTAAAATGGTTTTACAGGCTGTAACATACCAGATTTTCTGGAAAAAGTCAATGTAGCCCGTTGGACGTATAAAAAAAGAACCGTGAGGATTCCAAACTTTATTATAAAAAAGTCTAATAAATTGTTGAAACTCACTAAAAGAATTGCAGAAATTAGATGATTAACTTCCGGTGTGGACAAAACGAAATCACTTGTGAGGAGCTGACGTTGATTTCATCAGGCGTTTCTCATTACAGCAACAAAAACAATAGCTACTTCACTAGATCTAACCCAGGGATTAGTTGCAGTAGCGAGATCTCTTCTACAAAGGATTCTTGTGTCCTGTAAAGAATGGTTTGGTATCCTACGGATGAAGCGCGAGAAATGTTATCCGGATTGTCGTCAACGAACAAACAAGATTCGGTCTCCATTCCTAAAAGGGACGCAACATCGGTAAAAACAGAAGCATCCTGCTTGCCCTTCCCAAGATGATAGGAATTAAAAACGGCGTCAAATCTCCCGCTAAAATGGCCTGTTGCGTCAAGTTCATCAAGCCAATTAGTCTGATCACTCAACAGAGCTACGAAATAGCCATGTTGACGAAGTTTGTCGACAATCCGGAGCATCCAGGGACGGAGTCTGAAACGCCTTAAAATCTCCAGGCGCATTTCAAGGTGAGACGCGGGAACACCAGTCCTAAGTCTTAATAAATCCCAGTAGGAACCTTCAGACGCTTTACCGGTTACATACCCGGTATCATAAATAGCTTCTGAGGCTGTCTTAAAAAATTCCGCGGGATCAAGCTTGCATTTAGAGGCTATGGCAAACAACCCTTCCCTGAATCCTTCCTCAGCGATTACGCCTCCAAAGTCAAAGAAAACGCCTTCCGTTCGCCTTTTAAATACTTCTTCTCGATTCAAGGTTGATTTCTCAAAAAAAAAGACTACCCTAGTCAATCCATAAGAAATTGACGTTGATTAAATTGGAAGATTGTTTATAATTTAATCTTTATGTCTGAGTCAACATCCGTGTCCTCTTCGGTCGTGGCAGCGTCGGAAGGACTCGTTACTGTGCAGAAACATGCGGATGATTTCTTATTTAAGAGGTTAGTGGATATTTTAACTAGGGGGAGAGCCTGAAGTAGTTCTTCTCAACAAACATGAAAAGAAGGAGAGCAAAGGATGAGTGATCGTGAAGGCATGGTGAAGCCGAATTTGAGTCTTCGGAAAGAAAATGGATCATCGGTCTATAGTTTCTTAGGGTTTTTGATATTAGGGGTAATCGTTGTAGTGATAGTGTTTTTCTTCCCTTGGGGGGAAATGCTAAAAGGAGGCCCAAATCCGGAGTTGGCAGCGGCTGACCAGGCAATGTCCAAGAAGGAATTTGATAAGGCTGTGAAACTTTTTGATAAGTACATCACAACCAATCCTGGAGACGCAGCCGGGTACATTGGCAGATCTAGAGCATACGTGCAACTTGGTGATCTTGGTCGAGCCGCTGAAGACGCCAAGGCGGCCATATCCAAAAACCCAAACAGCGCGCCGGCTTATGGTCAGGAGGCTATTGTTTTGAAGCTCAAAGGGCAGATGCCTGAAGCTCTTAAGGATTTTACCGAGGCCATCAAGCTAGATCCCAAATACGCGTGGGCTTACGCGCAAAGGGCTGATCTTTATTCCAGGGCCCAGGAAAATGATAAAGCCCTCAAGGATGTCAACAAAGCTTTGGAATACAAACCTGGTTTTGTAGAAGGATACCGGATGCGGGCATGGATTCTCAGTAGGATGGGAAAATGCAAGGACGCCTTTGACGATTTCCAGAAAGTGGCCAAAATGGGTCCCAATGACGCGTGGACGCTTCAAGACACAGCGTGGTTTTTGCTTACATGCCCTGATGAAAATCTCCAGGACCCCACAAAGGCTATGGATCTGGCTAAAAAAGCCTTGGACATGATGGGAGCGCAGGACGGAGTATTCCAGGAGACTATAGCCGAAGCGTATTTCAAACAAGGAGACCCTCTGAAAGCCGTTGAACATCAGAAAAAAGCGTTGGAAATGGGCTCAAAAAAATGTCCGGACGAATCTTGCATAAAAGAGATGAAGGAAAGGCTGAAGAAATATGAATTGGCTGCGAGGCAGGAAGTTAGGACATCTTACGAAATTTTGCCTCTTGACAGTAATCAATAATCGAATTGCAATCAACCTATAATTAGTAAAGCAATGTCCAGTAGGTAGGTATCAAAAAGGGACGCTTTTTTTACAAAGCGTCCCCTTTTTTTGAATTGGTCATTTCAAGGCTTCAAAACTGACGGCCCATTCCTCCCCTTTTTGGTTCTTGAAATTCACTTTTACTGATTTTCCAAGCAATTTGGCGGCCTGGACCCTCTGTTCCTGAGCGACTCGACCAATTTTTTTGTCGCAGTCTTTTCCCAATAGGGTGACTGTTGTTAAATCCAATCGTTCCAGTTTTCCAGAATATTCATAGGCGGTGGCGGCCCCCGGCCATGACAATAACAACGCTGTCAACAGCGCTCCTAAACCATATACTGACATGTGTCCTCCATTTGTACCCAAATCACAGTTCCGCGAGGTAATCACCTCACGAGAAAAAGAAAGCTTGTAAGCTCTTCTCACAATAATAGCTCATTAATCGCTATCTTTCAACATATTAGCCCTATTCTCAAGAAAAAGTCGAGAATAGACTTGGATCAGAAAGCCTTGGCCCGAATCCCGAAGTAGCGCTCTTTATGAACTCGCCAAGCAGGCTTAATCACATTATGTTTCGGAGAAAGTTGCTCGTTATGTAGATAAAGTTGGCTCTAATTCTCAGCCTTTTGGCGTGAAGCCTAGCAGGAAAGGGGTAATACGGCGCGGCGGATTTGATAGCCTTGATAGCGGAATCGTCCAAAATGCTGTGTCCGGAAGAATCCAACAGGTTCACGTAAAGTAATTCACCATTTTTCGCTATTGAGAATTCGACGGCCAAACTGCCGCCTACGCCTGACTGAGCCGCAGAAGTTGGGTAAACCCACACCCCCTGGATTTTTCTTTTGAGGTGAAGCATGTATGAGAAAAATTTATCTTCCCTTGTATTTATATCTACTACAGCCTCTTCGACATCTCCTTGAGGGAAAAAATCATTTGGGCCAGCGAATGAACTGGAAAGTCCTTTCGCTATTTCACCTGGCGTCGGCCTAAGATCTATATTTTTCTTGTGATTCTTTTGCGGAGAATTCTGCGGACTCGATTCCTTCTCATAAGTTCTAGCTTTTTTTTGAACCCTTTCCTGTTGCAAGGCCTTCTTGGCGTCTTCTTCAGGGGCCTCGGTTCTTTTCTTTATAAGGTCCTCGGGGGCCATCGGTGGCGCAAGTGAGGCCATTCTTCTGGGGGGTTCTTGCATAGATCCAATCGGAGGTTTTGGAGGAACAGGGGTCTTCGGTAGCCTCTGTTTTAGCGCTGTATGATCCCTGTCAGATATTGCTGAGGCATCTTTTGGGGGCGGCTCCTTGGTATTCCACGATTCCTGAGGTTCTACCAATCTCACCTGAGTAATCTTCTCTCCTGGTTTGAGAAGAGCATCCTGAGGCTGGGCTCCAACAATCCTGGTCACTACAAAGAAGAGAAGCGCATGGATAAGAAAAGCCGTAAGTATACAGTATTTAAGAATCCTCTCCGTTTCAGATTCGTCAATAGCTAGAGTTGACGGGAGAGCCAAACGCTCCGGCTCAAGGCCGTCCGCCAAATCCAAGTCCATGTCGTTTTCCGGAAGAGTTTCCTCACGCCTCATATTAAACAGTCATTTGTAAAACATACTGGGATGGGGCTCCTATTTCTAAAGCCCGTCACTTTATAGTCTAACAATTGTATCAAAAATATGTAACTATAATAAACAGTTTTCGGGTTTTAGCAATCCAGAATAACAAGTTTAGTCCGGGACAAATCCATGGTGTCAATATCTGAGCATAAGGTCATATATTAACTATCTAAACTGCATTACAGGTTTCCTGGGTTCTTCTGTTATTCTTGATCTTTGGTTCATTAGTTGCGTAGCAATACACACAATTGTGATTGCATGTATTGTATTCCCCTATATCAATAGAATAGGCGCATCGGCAACCTTTCCGTGTAGGTTGATTCTTGACGGTCGCCAAGCGCTCCAACTTGTTGGATCCATTAACTACACGCTTCAGGAATTGTGCGTCGATACATCTGGCTGGACCGATCGCTTCTTGAGAAAGGAAGTCATGTGCGCAGGATGACATCCTGATCCCATGTTCAGACGCGATATCCGCCAACTCTAACGCAAGTTTTACAGCTTCGTCCTGTGTCGGTTCATGATGATCAGGCAAGTGAGATCGCATTTTAGCTCTCGTTTTTTTATAGAAGTCGCAAAAACTGAAGATACATTCCTCAACAAGTGGTCCCATTATACCGCATAATTTCCTAAAGTTGTTGATATGCCAGGACCGATTCAGAGTCTCAGTCAATACAATGGTATCGTAACGCCATCGAAGCGCGCTTGAACCGTGATGGTTAAACAGATGTTCCACAGTTCTCATAGTAAGACCAATTTCAGGAACATTAGGTTCCACAAGTTTAGGATAATTGTTCACCGTATATAGAAAGGTGAAATCATAGCCTCTGGCTGAGATTTCATCCAAATAACGCGTAAGAGGCTGTGCGTTTTTGGTCCAAAAAATGATCGCAATAACATTTTCTGGAGCTAAAGACACTGATCTAAGCTTATTGTTAAAAGGAAATCCCACTTGTGCAACCCCTTGCCGTAGTCGATTTATGAGCCAATCGGAGTGAAAAGCGGGAATGTCCGTCCTGCGACTTGCCGAAATAATATTCATGAAAATATAGGAACCATTAGTAGGATCGGTGTATTATAGTGACATGGAATTATACTCTCAGTAGACTGTTTATCCTGGACACACAAAAATCACCAGGGGTTGTAACGCCTTCAAATCGGCTTTTCATAAAGCAACGAGGGCGCTATATTGTTACAGTTTTTTCGAATAGTTTGAAAGGATCGTAAATGGCCAAGAGCAAGAAATCAACTGAATCTATTGAAGGGGCTAAGCCCGAATCTGAACGTTCAAGGGCCGTGGAACTTGCTGTGACCCAAATAGAGAAACAATTCGGACGCGGTTCAATAATGAAACTCGGACAAGCTGGAGCGATCCCGGATGTTAAGGCGATTTCTACCGGTTCGCTTGGTCTGGACCTGGCCATCGGGATTGGAGGAATTCCTCAGGGAAGGATTATAGAAGTTTTTGGCCCCGAATCCTCTGGAAAAACCACCCTCTGCCTTCACGTGATAGCGGAAGCTCAGAAAAAAGGTGGGTTTGCAGCGTTTGTAGACGCGGAACACGCTCTGGACGTGCTTTACGCTAAGCGGTTGGGCGTAAAGACCGACGAGTTGCTTGTTTCACAGCCCGACACGGGAGAACAGGCCCTGGAGATTACAGAGATATTAGTACGTTCAGGGGCCATGGACGTTATCGTGATAGACTCCGTGGCGGCTTTGGTTCCACGAGCTGAAATTGAAGGGGAAATGGGTGACTCTCATATGGGTCTGCAAGCCAGGCTTATGTCTCAGGCTTTGCGAAAACTGACTGCGGCGATTTCAAGATCAAACACTTCAGTTATATTCACGAACCAGATCCGTCAAAAAATAGGAGTCATGTTTGGTAACCCCGAAACAACCACTGGTGGGAACGCTTTAAAATTCTACGCTTCTGTAAGACTGGATATTCGTAGGATAGGACAAATTAAAGAGGGTGAAAATATCACCGGTTCCAGAACAAGAGTAAAAGTCGTTAAGAACAAAATGGCTCCTCCCTTTAGACAGGTAGAATTCGACATTATGTACAATGAGGGAATCTCCGCTGCGGGAGAAATATTGGATCTTGCTGTCGAAAGCGGAATCATAGAAAAATCGGGAGCGTGGTATTCTTACGGTGACGATAGAATCGGGCAAGGCAGAGAAAATGTTAAGGGCTTCCTAAAAGCAAATCCTGAAATATTGGCTGATGTTAGGAACAAAATTGTCGAAACCCAACGCCCTTCATCCAACCCTCGTGAGCAACCTGAGATTGAAACATCGGTATCAGAGGCTGAACCATACGAAGAATTCTGATTTACCAGCAAGAAGGGTATCGTCTTTTGGGTAAATAGATTTGAGGTTCTGGATATCTCTGGTATCTTGACCTGGATAAATCAGTCCAGCCAACTGGGAGGAAAGATCAGTGAACGAATTCAAAGTTTTGTTGGTGGATGACGAAACAGACTTTGTAGAGACTCTTGTTAAGAGATTGAGAAAGCGCAAACTTGAGGTACGGTCGGCGTCCAGCGGCCAAAAGGCTTTGGATCTTCTTGGAGAAGCGCCATGCGACGTGGTAGTTCTCGATGTAAAGATGCCGGACATGGACGGAATCGAAACGCTCAGGAGAATCAAAAAGATTGCGCCTTCCGTTGAAGTCATCATGTTGACGGGCCACGCTAACGTAGAAGTAGCGATACAGGGAATGGAATTAGGGGCCTTCGACTATTTGATGAAGCCGATAGACATTGATGACCTGCTGTACAAGCTTCAGGACGCATATAAGAAAAAATGTTACGGTGTCGGCAACTAACCGGACGAGCATGCATATTTTGACACGATTTTCGAGAGAGGGCGCTTTGCCGTGTCCTAGAAAAGCCTGAAGGTAATGATTTATCCGATTACTGCAACTTAATCTACTTTTCCATTCTGTAAAAATTATTGACACCAACGGTTTTGTCCTGACGGCAACTCGTCTGGCCGACTGTCTAAATCTCCCCATCATTCTAATAAGTTAAACCCGACAAGAACTCCTCGTTCCGGGCATGACTATTGCACACCCGTTCTAGAATCAAAGGATAAATAATCCAGAAGATGGAGGATCAAACTAATGAAGTGGGGTAGACAACTTTATCGGATGTTAATGGAGGCCTCCATGGCCCACGCAAGGTGGGATTATGAGACGTCCATGAATATCCTGAAGGACAAAAAAAGGCTTCGGATTCTTGCGCTAATGTTGATTCCAGCGGCGTTGACAGGCTTGGCGCTCGCTAGTGATCAGTATCTCGGGGGTGAAAAAGCATACCAGCCATCCTATTACAACCCTACAATCTTTCTAGTTTCAATGGCGGTAGGTTTATGCGCCGGCTTGATCACAGGATGCATCGGCGCTGGCGGAGGCTTTGTCATTACTCCTGCTCTTATGAGTATAGGGGTTAAAGGAATATTGGCAGTGGGAACCGACCTTTTCCACATTTTCGCCAAGGCCATCATGGGTACAGTCGTGCACAAGAAACTCGGAAACGTTTCGGTTTCGCTTGCCATAGCCTTTCTTGTGGGCTCAGGACTTGGGGTTACCGGCGGGGGCTATATAAATAGAGCTATCTATGAATACAATCCGGTGCTGAGCGACTTGTTCATCAGCATCGTTTATGTAGTACTGCTGGGTTTTTTAGGATTTTATGCGCTCATAGACTTTCTGAAATTGAGAAAATCTGAAGGTGATGTTGGGGCTCACGGGGGAGAAAGCGCGCATGGAGAAGCCGCAGCTTCAGGTAAAGTTGGTCTCCCGGCAAAGCTGCAAGCAGCTAAAATCCCTCCTTTGATCACATTTGATGAAGATCTCACACCTGGAGGCAAAAAGATCCCCGCTCTTTTTGTAGCAATCTGCGGAGGAATTGTTGGTTTTGCCGCCGCTATAATGGGCGTAGGCGGAGGGTTTCTCACTTTTCCGATATTCGTTTACGTTTTGGGTGTTTCCTCTTTCACTACAGTTGGAACTGACATTCTCCAGATTATCTTCACTGCCGGCTATGCAGCCATATTTCAGTATGCTGTGTATGGATTCATTTTCTACACCCTTGCCATGGGTATGCTTCTCGGATCCCTGATAGGGATCCAAGTTGGAGCCTTAACTACCAAAGTGGTCAAAGGAATTCATATACGGGGATTTTACGCCATCACAATTTTGGCAGGTTTTATAAACAGATTCTTCGCCATGCCCGAAAAGCTGAAAAAAATGGAAATTATCGATATTTCCGGATCGCTAGCCATGGGGATAGAATTCGTTGGCGCAATCATATTCTGGATCGTGATCGGCATCTTTGGAGTGTGGGTTATAGGCAAGTTTATTGCAGGAATCAAGACGCTTAGAGGGGAGGCTTAGATCATGTTGATACGTGACAAGAAACACTTTGTAAAAGGGCTTGTATTGGCGATAAGTTTTCTTGTGGTCCTAGGGATCATGTTTACCCCAAATTTTGGGGACAACAAGAACGCTCTTGAAGCCTCAGATCGCCTATTTAATACCATAGCCAAGGGTTCGACATATTTCATACCGGATCTGCAAAAAAGCAATCAGGGATTCATGGGGAAGACATTCAAGGTCGATATCAAGCTCAAAACATCGGAACTGGGTCAGCGTACGGCAACGGTTTTCAAAAAGGCGGGAGCCACAGTAACCGGAGAAGGGGCTCAGATCGAGGTTTCAGGCGATTTAGGGAAAGTGCTTGGCGCTGCGATCAGTGACTCCGGCGCCATGTTCCACAACCGTGACTCTGAACTCTCAGCAAAGTACGGCTTGCCAGGTCTCGAGGTCATGGCCGCATGGTGGAATGGGCTCAAAGAAGTTAATAAGGACCTGGTACGTCAAAAGCGATTCAAAGAAGCGTCCTTTGTTGATACCGTAATAAAAAGGGGTGTAGAGGTCGGTTTCAACTTCTTTGGCATTGAGGCTGGAAGCGCTGTATCAAAGGCTGGTATGCTGTCGTTCGCTCTTGTTTTTTACGTAATCTACACATTATGGTGGGGCATTGCCATTTTGTTTCTGTTCGAAGGTATCGGTCTTGAAATGAAAGCAGGAGGGAAGAAAGAGCATTAGAATTTGCAAACAGGCTCCTGGAAAAATGAGGAGTCGCTCAACGCTTTGCTGCGACTCCTTTCCTTTTGTATGCGACCAACTGCAAATTATATCCGCGAATTTCCGAAAAATTTCGACCTGACCATTGCAGAGCAGGTTTACTTTAATCAAGACTCACGACAATATTTTTTTGTTCCCTTGAGAGCGAATTGAGGCCGCTAATATTATGAGCAAGTTTCCGGCATTTCTAAGGAAATTTATTTTCAGGAACCGTAGCGTCGGTTCAGCTCCTCACAGTGTTGAGGAACTTCGGGCGGCTTTTGCTCACCGCTATCACAACTTCAAGCTGTTACTCACAGCCAATAACAAAGCCCTTGAGGTAATGACCGATCTGGAAAAAGCCCTCCTGGGTAATCGACCATTCGGAATGTCCTTTGTTCGCTCGAACTGTACAGGGGTATCAGTAAATGTTTTCAGAATGATCAAGCACCTGGACGAATTGGCTCCTGGCAAGTACAGGGAACTCTATGACTCCTTTAGACAAATTCAAGATCATATTAACTTGACATTGGCCTATAAAAAAGTCTTTCAAACTGAAAGACTGGTATTGCCCTTGTCCGAAGTAGGTCGAGACAGCCTCGATGAAGCCGGGGCTAAAATGGCCAATGTGGGAACAATCCGGAATGAGATCGGCCTACCTACCCCTGATGGGTTCGTAGTCACAGCGGGAGGCTACGAAAGGTTTGTCTCTCACAATGATCTGCAAGCGGAGATAGATAGGAGAGTTCAAGCCACAAATACCGAGAGAATTGACGACCTGTATCGGTTAAGCACGGATCTTCAGAACCTAATTCTAAGCGCTTCCCTACCCTCGGACCTAGAAAACGAAATACTCCTGGCCTATGAATTTCTTGAGAAAAATGAAGGCAAAGGTGTACGCGTCTCAATGCGCAGCAGCGCTCTTGGAGAAGATTCATCAGGAACCACATTTGCCGGTCAGTTTCGATCTACACTCAACGTCAGCGCTGAAAGCATCATTTATTCGTATAAAGATATTGTGGCAAGTAAATATAGCCTTCCAGCCATAACCTACCGGCTGAATCGTGGAATTCCCGACGAGGATGTGGCCATGTGCGTAGGTTGCATGGCTATGGTTAACGCTGAGGCTGGAGGAGTAATGTACTCCTGCAATCCGCTCAACGTAAGGGACCGCTCAATTCTTATCAACTCGGTGTGGGGCCTTCCAAAGGCCGTCGTTGACGGATCAATAGACCCGGATTTATTTATAGTCTCTCGCAACGACTCATTTCGAATTCATCAGAAATCCCTTAGAGACAAGAAACTTGAATTTGTTTGTTTTCCAGAAGAAGGTGTTTGTAGACAAGAATTGACTGGAGAGAAAAGTAAGACACAGTCAATATCTGACAGTCAGGCTTTAGATCTCGCCAAGATGGCTACCAGACTTGAAGATTTTTACGGGGGCCCTCAGGACATTGAGTGGGCAATTAACTCAAACGGATCGATTTTTATCTTACAATGCAGACCTCTCCAGGAAATCGAACTTCGAAACGTTGATGAAAACATTCTGAACGCTGAAGTAGAAACTCATTGCCTAACGCTAGCGACGGGCGGACAAACTGCCTCTCCTGGAGTTGCATTCGGACCAGTATATATAGTCAAGAATGATGTCGACAAGCTAAAGTTTCCTTCCGGATCAGTATTAGTGACGGCCCAGGCTCTGCCTCGCTGGGCCCCCATGCTTGGAAGCGCTTCAGCCGTTATTACTGAAATAGGAGGAATAACGGGGCATCTCGCTAACGTGTCTCGAGAATTTGGGATTCCCGCAATATTCGGCCTTTCAGGGGCTACTGAAATCTTGCAAAACGCCCAGGAAATTACTGTGGACGCTGATGGACATCGCGTATATGCCGGCAAAATAGATAGCTTACTTAACTGTAACGCAACAAAGAAAAACCTCATGGCCGGAAGCCCGGTATTCGAAATACTTGAAAAGGTGTCTCAACAAATTGTTCCTTTAAACCTCCTTGATCCCGATAGCGCTGATTTTCATCCTCGAAAGTGCACAACACTTCACGATATCACACGGTTCTGTCATGAAAAATCGGTCCACGAAATGTTTAACTTCGGCAAGGAACACCGTTTCTCCGAAAGGTCGAGCAAACAGTTGGTCTGTGATGTCCCGATGCAATGGTGGATCATTAACCTGGACGACGGGTTCAAAGAGAATATCGACGGGAAATTCGTGCATATCGACAACATCGTTTCAATTCCTATGCTCGCTATGTGGGAAGGTATAACGGCTGTACCGTGGGAGGGACCACCACCTGTCGACGCAAAGGGATTCATGTCTGTGCTAATGCAGGCTACTACTAATCCTGCCTTGGATCCTTCAATGCGCTCCGCTTATTCGGCCAGAAACTATTTTATGCTTTCCAGGAATTTCTGTAGCTTGTCCTCAAGGTTTGGCTTTCACTTTTCGACAATCGAAGCGCTTGTCAGTGAGAGATCGTCGGAAAACTATGTGAGATTCACTTTCAAAGGAGGCGCCGCAGATTTTCCAAGGCGACGACGTCGAGCAATTTTCGTAGGAGAAATTCTCGAAAGATTCGAATTCAGATCCGAGATAAGAGAGGATAGCGCGTTTGCGCGTGTCGAAGGACTCGACCAAGCCGTCATGGAGGACAAACTGAGAATCCTTGGTTACCTGATCATTCATACTCGACAACTTGACATGGTGATGTCTAACGAAGCGTCGATAAATCAGTACCGAAACAGAATACTGGACGACTTAAATACAAAAGTCTTAAAGATAGCCTGACTCAAACTTAGAAGTTACTTGCGCCTTATAGCATAGTCTGCTATTATGACTTACGTTTATGGACTAAACATGCCACATTTATAGCTAACTACCATATTGTAGAATGACTTTGAAGGGGGGATCCTTAAGTTGTTAGCCCAAGTTCATTCCGGAGCATTGGTTGGGATTGACGCCTATCCGGTAGAGGTTGAAATAGATGTCTACAATGGACTACCAGCGATAACCGTTGTCGGATTGCCTGACAGCGCGGTAAAGGAAAGCGCAGCGCGTGTAAAATCGGCAATCGTAAATAGTGGCTTCCCATTTCCGGCTCGCCGCATAACAGTCAACCTTGCGCCGGCAGGTCTGCGAAAAGAAGGTTCGGGATTTGATTTACCAATTGCGCTTGGAGTTCTTGTTGGACTCAATTTCCTAGTACCTGAAAAAATGGACAAATACATGATAGTGGGGGAGCTGTCGTTGGACGGGACCGTCAAGGAAGTCCGTGGAGTTCTTTCCCTTGCGATAGCGGCTCGTGACCGGGGATTCATCGGCATCATGGTTCCTGAGTCAAATTTGGCTGAGGCCGCTGTAGTTGAAGGAATTGATACTTTGGGTATTTCAAATCTGGTCAGCGCTGTCGGCTTTCTCATGGACAGAATATCTATTGAACCCGCAAAACCAAGAGGAGATCATGAGGTAAAGACAAGAGGAGATTATCTCGTCGACTTCTGCGATATAAAAGGACAGGAATACGCAAAGAGAGCTGTGGAAGTCGCCGCTGCTGGAGGTCACAACGTACTGATGGTGGGGCCGCCGGGCTCTGGAAAGACCATGCTTTCCCAAAGAATTCCCACCATTCTTCCCGAACCGGTTTTTGAGGAAGCTCTCCAGACCACTCGGATATACTCCGCCGCGGGCTTGTTGGGTAAAGACAAATCCATTGTGACCCGAAGGCCTTTTCGATCACCGCATCATACGGTTTCTGACGCAGGACTTATAGGAGGTGGAGCTATACCACACCCAGGAGAGGTTTCCCTGGCCCATAACGGGGTATTGTTCCTAGATGAAATGCCTGAGTTTAGAAAAAACGTGCTGGAGGTCTTGAGACAACCGCTCGAAGATGGTGAGGTAACCATATCCAGGGCTCATGTGGCCATTACTTTTCCAGCTCGTTTCATGCTAGTGGCGGCGATGAACCCCTGCCCTTGTGGTTACCGGGGAGACGCAAAACACGAGTGCCTGTGTTCCCGGCAAACAATTGAGCGTTATTGGGCAAAAATATCCGGACCATTGTTGGACCGGATTGATATCCACATGGAGGTTCCGTCAGTCGAATGGAGGGACCTTACTGGAACTGAAGTCAGCGAATCATCAGAGACAATTCGTAACAGAGTCAACCAAGCCAGGATAGCTCAGTTAGAACGGCTGGGAAAGCATAACATTTTCTCAAACGCTCACATGAAATCATCCTTAATTCGCAAATACTGCGCACTGGACAAACAATCCCTCGACTTCCTTGAAAAAGTTGTGGAGCGCCTTGGATTGTCGGCTCGGGCATATCACAGGGTGTTGAAAATCGCTCGGACTATAGCCGATCTCGACGGAAGCGAAGATATCGAGTCTGGACACGTATCTGAGGCGATTCAATACAGATCATTGGACCGTCGTTACGACTAGATTTGGCGAATTGTCCCTGATCCGAAAGAAGAGATACTCGTTTCTAATGGATATACATCTATATAAAACCTTGAGTAATCTTTTCGGTCAGTGCGTATATCATAAGATCATTTTATAGATTCGAGTAAACTTTCTGAGATCACCTTATTCTTTTTTATAAAGTCACAGAAAATCTGATTGACGGATAGACCATAAGGGTAAACAGACTTGGCTTTTGATGCGAATTGCTGGTAGCCATCCCCACCAGCCAGGAGAAAATCACTTATAGCTAATGAATAATAATCGTTTGGGTTGAACTTTTTGGAGCCAACTTCCTTAACGGATAATGAGTTGTTATTTACTTCATATTTGATTCCGTACACCTGAAGTTTCCCTCCGCTGCGTTCCGGTAAGTCCAGGCTGCGACGCAAAACCGACTCAAGGTCTGATCCCTTCATCATTACTTTCATGACCAGATTTTGAAAAGGTAGGACGCTGTAAATAGAAACTATTCGTAATAGAGCCAATTTTAATACCGTCACGAATCCCTCCTCCATTGATTATACCTGCCTCGGCTCCAACAGCCTCAGCCATCACATACGCTACTAGCGTGGCCAATCGGTTGGAGGAGGAAGACCGAACAGCGCTGAGGCTAGCGTCCAGCGAGACATCTGAGGATCCGATTACTTCATTGAAAAATGGGGACATCTTTGCTTTGTACTTCTCCACGACAGAAGTAATACGGGGATCATCCGGAACATTTTCGTCAAGTCTTATCAATTGGCCCTCATATTTTTCTATTTGGCCATTCACGACATCCATATCCAGTCGCCCGAGATAATTGGAATAGGCGCCAGCCTGACACACAAGCGTCCCGTTAAGTTTGATAGGGTCAAAAACAGACGTATGTGAATGTCCCCCAATTATTACATCAATACCGGGACATAGTATCCCGAGTTTTTTGTCTTTTTCCAGACCCAGATGAGTCAATGCTATGACAAATTTGTCCTGACCCTGTTCTTGAATAATTTTTTGCGCTACCTTGACGGGGTCCTCAAAAATCAGTCCCTTCACGTTTTTGGGGTGGGTGAGTTCAGGAGTTTTCTCAGTTGTGAGACCCAAAATCAATATTTTCGCCTTTTGGCCTCGAAATCTCTTGATCATGTACGGTCTGAACACCTGCTTACCATCCTTGTACAGCGTGTTGGCGCTCAACAGAGGGAATTTCATCGCTGGTTTCAGACGTTTCAGGAGATTGGGAAGTCCAAAATCGAATTCATGATTACCAACCACCATAGCGGAAAATCCCATCATGTTCATGAGTCGGACGCCAAGTTCACCTTTGAAAACAGCGCTGTAAGCGGTGCCTGTTAGAAGATCTCCAGCCATGAGTATCAATGTGTCCCTACCCTCTCGCTCATTGGATTCTCTGATTTTTTCGATGAGGGTCATGGCCTTGGCAAACCCACCAACTGTTTGTCCATTGGCTTGCTTTTCGGACGAATAGTGGCCATGAGCGTCATTCATATAAAGGATGGTAAGCTTGAATGAACCAGAGAAATCCTTTGCTTCTCCAACCGTTGCGAACACCACTCCAAGAATGAAAATGGCAAGAAAAACTGTAACGCTTGTTGAAGGACTTTTTCAGAAAGCTGCTCACCATAACCCTCTCTCCCAGTTTGGCAGAAAAGATTCAGTCATCTCATCGCGTATGGCGATTCAAAAATTTATAATTGAGACTAGAGATATAGGAAGGCGACTGGTCGGGGTGGCCGGATTCGAACCGGCGGCCTCGTGCTCCCAAGGCACGCGCGCTAACCAGGCTGCGCTACACCCCGAACATGCTGTTTATAAATCTTTACATAAGAAATGGCAAGCGCCGAGAAGGTAAACCGACGAAGTCAGATGTCACAAATTGGCAAAACTTGATCCCATCATTCGCTCAATCTCTGAATTGTTTTCACAAAATCGCCAAAAAGTCTCAAAGCTTTACCACGGTGGCTTACAAGATTTTTTGTTTCCAGATCCATTTCCCCAAAAGACATCCCAAACTCTTCAAAATAAAAAATGGGGTCATAGCCAAAGCCGCCATTCCCGCGAGGTTCTTTCAAAATCCTTCCTTCACATATTCCTTGAAACACCTTTTCCTCGCCATTTGGCCGGACCATCGCCAGCACACAGACGAATCTTGCTGTCCTGAAAGGGTCCTCGATGTTTGTCATTTCATCCAGGACTTTCAAATACCTATGTCTATCATCCGAATCAGGCCCGGAATATCTCGCAGACAATACTCCCGGTCTTCCGGACAATGCGTCAACACAGAGACCCGAATCATCCGCCAATGCGGTAATACCAAGCGCTGATGCGACGAAACGGGCTTTTTTTAAGGCATTGTCTTCAAAGGTGTTTCCGTCCTCGACAACTTCAGGAATTTCGGCAAAATCATTCAAAGACTGTATTCTAACGCCAGACCCTTGTAATAGGTTCGTCATTTCGACAATCTTTCCTTTATTTCGTGTGGCTAGAACCAGATTTTCAAGTTGCGCTGACATGCTCGTTTTTATGATCCGTCTCCCAAGTCTTGTGGGGTGGTTATTTTACAGTCCGTCCGAATCGTTACTGGGATCGCTATTAGAAGTGTTGATAACGATTTCAAGCAATTCTGAACTAGACCGATATGGATTGGTCTTTCGACAGATTATGTCTTCGACTGCCTTATCGATGGTTTTATTCCCACCAATTTTTACTAGTTGCCCTTTCAAGGAGTCCTTCTTTGAAAAGGTCCATAAATTGATTCAAGGCCCTGTGGCGTTCAATCTCCCGGAGACGGTCCTTGCCCAGGTTTTCCAAGTGTCTTTTGTGATTGAGAATAGCCTTGTAGACGTCTTCTACCCCTTTCTCCTGAGTAGCTACACATTCAACCACTATTGGTTCCCAACCGTAGGAACGAGTACGATCCCCATTCATTTGAAGCATAAACAGGATCTCTCTTACTGTCTTGGCGGACCCATCTCTGTCAGCTTTATTGACTACAAATAGATCACCAATTTCCATTAATCCGGCCTTTATTGCCTGAATATCGTCACCCATACCCGGCACGGTCACTACGACGGAAGTATGGGCGCTGTTTACTATATCGACCTCATCCTGGCCCACGCCTACAGTCTCAACAATTATCACATCCTTTCCCATAGCATCCAATATCACTATGGCGTCGGATGTGGATCTTGTCAGGCCTCCAAATTTTCCTCTGGTAGCCAGAGACCGAATGAATACCCCATCATCAAGGAAATGACGCTGCATTCGAATTCTGTCACCGAGAATCGCTCCACCTGAAAAGGGACTAGTGGGGTCGATAGCCAAGACCCCAACAGTCTTGCCGTCCTCTCGAAAACGTGTGATGATCCGATCCACCAGTGTAGATTTTCCAACCCCGGGTGATCCGGTAAAACCTATCACATAAGCTCGTCCGGCGTGACCATAGAGTGTGGCCAAATCTGAAAAGACCTGTTTGTCTCCATCATCGATCTTTCTGATAAGCTGGGCGGTCGCCCGAATATCTCCTCGGAGTACCCTCTCCGCAAGGGAGTCAATATTTCCCAACTTTTCCAGCTCCTTTGGCCCGCATTTGAGGATTTCCAGACCTAGTAGGTTGATACTAGAGGTTTGTCTATTGGTAAATACCAATATCATGAAAGTCAACAACAATCGACTGGAGTCCTGGGTGTTGACCCAACGATGTAGTCTCTTGAGAAAAACGTCATTAGATCTGTAAAATCAGGCTATCTTGCACGATCATGAAGAATTATTTTCTGCCTATGATTGTGGTTCAGACTGGACCTTATCCATACTGTAATATATAAGATAGGACCCGAACCGTGTTGACAAGGAGTTTATATGCCCAAGAAACACCAGCAATTCCTAGGTTCGAAACCGGGCTCTTCAGTAGAATTAGTTGATGAGGAAAAGTCCCCTTTCAGAGTTAGGACCGAAGAAGGTTTCGAGTTCCTGGTAAGTTCCGAGGATTTTCGAAATTATTACGAAGAGGAAGGCTCACCAACCCCAGCTAAATGGAAACTTTTTGTGACGGACAAGAATAGGGGCTTAATAGAAACCCGACTGGCCGGAGAGGCTGTCAACCTCATAAATAGTTTTAAGGAACGCTTTTCAGGATTTCACTAAGGCTCGACATTTTCTCCGAGATTTGCTGTGCGATGAAAATCGATCCAAAGAAATAAGTGTTTCCTCAATCAGACAATTACTTCAAGCATCTGCAAGGTTTCCTGAACTGGTTTCTGATAACGATTTACAGCGCGTTCTGTCGCTGGATCCTCAAGTCAGGGATCTGTTGGCGAGGAATGATTTTGGAATGTTAGACTGGCCCCTGAGTCATACAAGCGTAATCGATTTAAAAGATGAAACCATGACAGAGCCCCAAAAGGCAGGACCTCCCAAAACCCCGCGCGTCGCTCCTCAGAAAATGAAAAACATTGATTTGAAAGTTCAGGGTGACCAACTGACAATTGACATCGATCTTTCAAAGGAGTTCGGGCCGTCAAAATCTGGGAAGACCATTATTGTCGCATCCACAGAGGGAAACAAGACGGTTCCGGGCAGAAATGAAAAGATAGGTCTAAATGTCTACAAGGAGATGGGGCTGAGTAAACGGTCAGGTAACAAAAAATCCTTCAGGAACATGGAAATGAGCGTGACAGCGGATGATCTTAGCATCGTTGTAGATCTTTCCCAGGAATTGGGACCGTCAAAATCAGGAAAAACTATTATCATAGCCTCTACAGGAGGAAATCAACTCGTTTACGGTAGAACTGAAAAAATTGGTCTAAACGTTTACAAGACAATATAGAGCCTTTATTTCCAGACTTGGGCAAGAAATTAGAATATTGCTCTTGGAGTGATGAAAATCTAAATTCTGTTATACTTGTTTTTCACAGTTCAAATTTTTATGAACCCGCAAATCGGAGGTTTGTTATGTTTGTTTTTGGAACCGCTGAAGATGTATTCACAATGGCTGTCCGGATAGAGGAAAATGGACACGCCTTTTATGCGGGGGCTGCGGCAAAAGCGAAGGATTCAGAGACAAAGAAACTGTTCCAGGACTTGGCCGACATGGAGGCCCATCATATTGAGTCGTTTAAAATACTCAGGGGCTCATTACCGGAAAAAGCCTTGTCTCCAGGCGTCTGGGATCCAGAAGGACTTGCGGAGAGCTATCTGCAAGCATCGGCTGATACTCATATCTTCACCGTGGAAGCCGCTGTTTCCAGACTCAATAGTGTCGATTCGTCGCAGGAAGCGCTTAGCATGGCGATTCAATTCGAAAAGGACTCTGTGGCGTTTTTTATTGGCATGAAAGAGCTATTGCCAGATCCGGAGGGCAAATCGGAAATCGATCAGCTAATAAGGGCTGAAATGGAACACGTGAGAATGTTGACCGTGGCATCAAGGTCTCTGGCTGAGTCCGGAGTCGCCGGGATAGCATGACAGTTTTGAGATCCAAGGAGCATTTGAGAATACTTCAAAACGTTTCTAACTGGTTCTCACAACTACACTTTTTTGTTAATCCGGAGAGGCTTGTGGCTGGGTCCCGAGCATTAAGAATATCAACTGACTTTCTGCTCCTTAGCGACTAAAGATGTCTCAAGCCTTTTTCCTTTTTTTGGTCCCTCGATAAATTCCACGCTGGCTACACACGATCCGCTGTTTGTCCCTATACAGGACAAAACTTTGCACTTGGTTGGAGCCCCCTCGTCCATCAAGGTGATAATGTCACCACGGCATAAGAGTTGATCTCCACGCAGGACAACATCTTTTTCTTTAGGTCTTCGCATTTATTTCCCTCATCTGGCGTAAAAATCTTGAATTGCCCTTGCGGAAATGTACCTTACCAGGGCGCTTCCGATTTTCTTTTTAAAACCTCAGTTGACTATTTCGGAGTTGTCGGGGAAAAACCTCTGAAAAATGTCAGAAACCATCGTTTCCATGGCTTGGGCGTTGTCATTAGAATCATGATCAAACCCGACTATATGCAGAATACCGTGAATTAACACGTAGGTTAGCATCTCGTCTGTCGTATACCCGAGTCTTTCGGCGTCCGAAACTACCCTATCCCAACAAATGACAACATCGCCCAGAAGATTGGGATCACTGAAAGAAACCCCGGATTCCTTTTGACTGAAAGAAAGCACGTTGGTCGGGCCTTCTTTGCCTCTATATTGATGGTTGATTTCCGACATGATCGATGAATCAACTATTGTGATAGATAATACCGAATCCTCAGCGCAACCCAAGCCGCGTAATATTTGTTCCACTCTCTGCTGGTACTGGGTCAAGTCCGTTTGAGGTTCTATCTGACGCCAATCTAAGATGATCTCCATCATTTATGTCCTGGGAATTTGATTCTTCCGGATAATCAATCCGAGAATGAAGCACTCCTTGCAATGCCCTTACATAAGATTTCGTTATGGATTGTATATCCTTCAAAGTGAGATTGGATTGATCGAGTTGGCCCTCTCCAAAAAGGTTCATGATCAACCCCTGAACCTTTTTCTGTATCCTTGCCGGAGTCGGATCAGGCAAAGTCCTGCAGGCCGCTTCAGCTACATCCGCCAACATAACCAAGGCAGCTTCCTTACTGTTTGGCAATGGGCCGGGATAGCGATATTTTTCTTCCGCTACTGGAAGCCTCGACTTGTCAGTCTTTTCTACTGCCTTATAGTAAAAAAACTTAATTAAGCCGGTCCCATGATGCTGCTGAATTATATCTATAATTGTAGCGCCCAATCCATATTCCTTGGCCTTCTCAACCCCATTTTTGACATGTGACACCAATATTAGCGCGCTCATGCTTGGTTCTAACCGATCATGCGGATTGATGCCACGCACCTGATTTTCTATGAAGTATGTAGGTTTGGATGTCTTGGCGATCTTTCCTATATCATGATAAAGAGCCCCCACCCTCGCCAATAGAGGATTTGCTCCGATAGCTTCGGCGGCCGCTTCCGCCAGATTACCGACCAGCATGGAATGATGATAGGTTCCAGGGGCTTCGATGGCCATCTGTTTCAACAAAGGGTGATTGAGGTTTGCAATTTCTAGGAGCTTGATGTTCGTGGTGTAACCCAATCTTTCGAGAAGAGGAGCCAGACCCAGAGTTATAGGACCACAAATGACTCCCCCAAGAAAACCCAGACCTATCTCGTATACATCCTGGCTCCTCTGCAACTGCCCTAGAGCCAATTTGACACCGAGAACGGAAATCATGTTCACCAGCCCAACCACCAGACCGGCGCGGAGTATGGCTGTTCGATCAGAAACCTTACTGACTCCATGCAGGCCCACTACACAGGCTACAAAGAAAAATACAAACAGGTAAACGTCGCCTTCCACGGCCAATGACGCCACGAGGGAAGTTAAGACCGCAAAGAGAAGCGCCAGCCTGGGATCAATCATGAGCGACGCCAACATGGCCGAAGTCGCTACGGGAGCAGCGAAAAAAGAAGATTGAGGGTTCACATTATTGTAAGAGGCTGAAATTGACGTAGAAATGTGGACGAAAATCTTCATGATGATGATGGTTCCAACAAGAAGCACCGAAAGCAATACCAAATCATCCGCTGCCCTTTTGGATCTATCCAGATAGCTTTGTGAAAAATATAGACTGAGACGAATCAACAATATCAAGAGTAGCCCAAGGCCGGCTACGATTCCATATCGGCTGTACGCCGGATTGGCCTTGTTCAGACCGTCAAGCTTCTTTATATGGGCCTCATTTACCGGTTCTCCCTCACGGACTATGGGTTCTCCTTTTACCACCTGGAAATACACCGGCTTTACTGAAGCAAGAGCTTCCTGTCTCAGGGCGGCAGTTTTCTCCCGATTGTAAGTAAGATTTACGTTTATCAAATCAGTGGCGATCTTGCGTATCGCTTCTGTCAAAGAGGTGTCATCAGAGGTGTCACGTTCCTCATCGTTGATCTTTTCCATCGCTTCTTTGAGATCGTAGAGCGAAGATACATCCTTCAGTGGTTCAAGTTTCTCCTTTGACTTGGATCGAATCAAAATGCCCTGTTTTCCGTCTCTCAAGAGCAGTTCTCTGCTCAATACAACACCCTTGAGAAGCAAGGGAATTACCAATGATTGCAAGTCCCTCTGGACTCTGGCGTTAAAACCTGCAGCTTTGAGCGCTGCGAAACTAGTTGGTGAAACATCGGCGCCCAGTAAAGTCTCAAATCTGGAGCGAAGGGCATTGTCATCCATGGGCTGAAACACTTTGGCTGCAGAACTCTTGTTTTCCTGGCCCGGTTTATTTTCCTTGGCTTTATCTTCTTCTTTAGCGTTGTTTTCCGCCTCCGCAGCCAAATAGTTTTTCATGAAATTAAAGGCGTTAGCTATTCTAGCCTGAACGTCATCTACCATTTCTTCATCGAGGTCATAAACAGGTAAGACCGACCTGAGAACTTCTTCCTGGTTCTTGTTGGTGGCGGATTCGTCAATAACCTGGAATGTGATTGGGGAAAGAATAGTTTCAGGGGAAGGCTCACCAATTGTCAGGGAATAGACCTGGAACGATCGTGGGGCGAGCAGGAACGCGCAAAACAAGGACACGGCTATCAACAAAGCCCACATCTTTGCTTTGGGATCTAGTAACCTTTGCGCCCGTTCCGGAAGGATACGGCTTAATAAGCTTTTCCTTTTGATAAGAGAATCCTTGGTCTTCTCCTTGGAGGAATGCTTTGAGGAATTTTTATTTTTTGACGATGGCTCATGCATCGCAGATTATCTCCGATTCCTTAAATCAGTAACACGGTTTTCATACGCCTTTATTATCTCCTGAACAAGAGGGTGTCGAACAACATCCTGTTCTGAGAATGTCACAAATGATATTCCTTCAATATTTTGCAGTATCGCTCTAGCCTCTACCAACCCTGATCTAATCCCTGCCGGAAGGTCGATTTGGGTCACATCTCCCGTAATAACAGCCTTCGATGAATATCCGAGTCTTGTCAAAAACATTTTCATTTGTTCTGAGGTAGTGTTCTGAGCCTCATCCAAAATAACAAAAGAATCATTCAAGGTTCGGCCTCTCATGAACGCTAGAGGGGCTATCTCAATATCTCCGCGCTCCACCATGCGAGTGACTTTCTCTGAGTCGATCATATCATGGAGAGCATCATAAAGTGGTCTGAGATAAGGGTTAACTTTCTCGTGCATGTCTCCAGGCAAAAATCCCAGTTTTTCTCCAGCTTCAACAGCAGGACGAGCCAGAATAATTCTCCTGAGCTGCTTTTTCGAAAACGAGGCCATTGCCATCGCCATCGCCAGAAAGGTTTTTCCGGTGCCGGCCGGACCTATCCCAAATACGATGTCGAAAGTTCTAATGGCCTGAATGTACTGTTTCTGGTTCCATGTCTTGGGTGTAATCGGTCTCTTGTTATCCGACGTGAAAATGACTTCTTTAAGAACTTCCCTGATCTTAGCGGCCGGATCGGCAGTGAGCATCTTCACACCCTGATCAATATCGGCAGGATGGATAGGATAAGACTCTCTGGAAAGTGAATAAAGCTGCTTTATCAAACGTTCGGCAATTTCAACAGGGGATTGATCGCCGTCAATACTTAGACTGTTCCCCTTGACGGAAATTTTTACACTAAGAAGTTTCTCTATGCGTTTTATGTTATTGTTGAATTCCCCAACTAACGCTTGAAAGGCCCCAATATTATCAAAGCTTATTCGCCGCAACGAGCCGGGATTTTCGACGGTCGAGTAGGGATTCAAATCTCCTCCGTCAGTAGAAAGTGTTCCAAGATCCAAACTTTGTTGGAAATACATCTCATAAAGGTATTATATAAAATTAGTAAATTTATGGATAGATCGAAAAGGATAAGAATTAATGAATTTGTTGAAAACAGGTGATGACCTTGATGGAATATTTACACAGTTGACACAACTCATAAAAACTCTTCGATCCGAAAGCGGTTGCCCGTGGGATCGAAAACAAACCTTGAGAAGTTTTCATCCCTATGTCCTCGAAGAATACCATGAACTCGTTCAAGCCATTGATGGAGTAGACCCCGATGAAATGGTTGAAGAAGCCGGAGATTTGATTTTTCTCGTGATTTTTCTGGGCCTCATGATTGAAGAATGCGGCTACGGAACCCTTCCGGACATGTTATCTGGGGTGATTGAAAAGATGACACGGCGACATCCCCATGTTTTCGGAAATGTGTCTGTAGCAAATGACAAAGAGGTTGTTGAAAATTGGTCCAAAATCAAGGCCTCAGAAGAAAAGATCAAATCAAGAAAATCTATCTTGGACGGTATCCCAAGATCCTTGCCCGCTCTGAGCAGGGCATACCAACTTTCTTCTCGAGCCGCGAAAGTAGGTTTCGATTGGTCTGGCATGGACGAATTATTGCCCAAAATTGATGAAGAAATTGGAGAATTCAAAAAGGCGCTCGAACATAACAATTCCGACAGCGTACGTCAGGAATTCGGTGACTTACTGTTTACCCTCGTAAATGTCGCCAGACGGTTGGGCATTGATCCCGAAGCTGGCCTAAATGAGACTTCTGACAAGTTTGAAAAAAGGTTCAAATATATGGAGACTCGCCTGGAATCCAAAGGCAAAGCCTGGCCACAAACCAGCATGACTGAATTGGACGGATACTGGGATGAAGCCAAGGCCATGGAAGAAAAAGATCCGGATTAGTCGAGATTTACTTACAAATGCCTCCAGGGGTGAGTCAGCTTAGACAGGGCTCACTCCAGGTATGTTTATAATGTGAAGACCGGCCTCTTTTTGAATAATCAGATCCAGGCTGTCATTCCTAATACCTAGAGATATTCTCCCCTGTGCGTTTCCACCTTCCATACCCGCTATGTCCCGGAGAATCTCCAAGCCTCTTGCGATGTACGCAGCCGGAGCCTTGGGCAAAACATACGTGGAATCACCAAGAATTGTTACGCCTTTGTCTTTGTCTATAGAAAGTCTCACAGACCTGCTTTCTATAGCTTCCAGCAGCACAAGGGCGAGATATTTTAGTGGGGCTTCATCCGCATCGGTTCCGGGATCTTCGGCCCAACCCGCTTTTTCCCATTCGACCAGGGGATTACTCGTTTTCACTTCAATTTGACAATCGATTTGTCTTTGAAGCCTCAACTGTGGGCTTTCGACGTTACTCATGGCTAATACCTCCCTTTTCGCGTCATCTACTCCGGGCTAGTGACAGGAAGCGCAAGAGGTGGACGTGCAGGACCCGCAACTTGATTTTCCTCCTCCAGAGGTCTTGAAGTCTCCGCCAGCGCTCTTAAAGCTACAACAGGACATGATTCTCTGCACAGGACCACCGCACTTTGGACAGCAAACTTCCTGAGATCCATACACCAGAGTTTCAAAATCATTATCACAAGGTTCACATCTGTATTCGTAAATTGGCATTATTTTTGTCCTCCGAAACACCTTCTGGTTAATTAAGATGCTCTCCGATCTTCCGAGATGCAACCCACCTCGTCAAAAAAGAAAATTTTTGTCTGACCGGAATGGGTTAGAAAACAAGACTATTCGATTGCTTTGTTGTCGTAGTACAAAATGGTTTTGCCATCAGGAAAGGTGAGTGTTCCACCTTTAGGTGTCTCAACGAAACGGGTTGGTTTCAGCCGATTCTTTTGGGCGACTTTGATGTCCTTATTCACGCTGTCCTGATTGAATCTTTTCCACGACTGGGAGCCGTCTGGGTAGGCAAATCTAAATGTTCCGTAATCATTAACGTCCATAATTGAACCCACGCCGGTGTTCACCATCTTACCTCCACAGGAGCTTAGCAAACTCATCAACACTAACATGTAAAAGAGATAAGATAGATAACGCGTATCCAAGGAGCCTCCTGATTCAAGTTAAGCATCGGCGACAAGAATAGCACATCAGAACTAAAATTAACATAATTTTAACATATTGATTAATTTACTTAAACCATTTAGCAACAATAAAATTGTCAACAAACACCCTGGGATTTCCAAACCAGAGGTCACAGGGACGAAACATTGTATTTTAACGGCGAAGACTGTGACAACCTTCGAACGCTTATGAAGTCTTGCCTACCACTTGTCCGAAACCAACTTCAGCCATAACTCTGCGAACAACGCCCATATTAGATTGGAAAAAATTACAAACGCAGGGGTAAGCAGACCAAGATCCAATCCTAGCCATCCTTTCGCCAACTTGTAAGGAAACACCACAAATAATTGGCCAATCGTTGGGCCGAGGCTAAAGATCAGAATCCTTAGCCACGGCTTGTTTCGCCAGGTCGGGATTAGAAATGTAAACCCCCAGATGCCTCCCCACACTATCCTTGGATAGAGCCACATCGGCATGAATTCCGGGGCCATCTTCACACCCATGGCCTCAGTAACACCAAAATGGCCCACGAGGAACACCTCAGCGCTGTTTACAAGCCCCCCAAAACAGCCCGCTGAAAAAACAAAAGATAGAGATCTAGGTACGTTTTTCATAGTCATCTACCTCCAAGAAAACCGAAAAGGTCATGCCTGAGTATTCAATTTCGGAATTCCAAATTCCGTTCATAAGCTCTATGTTTTGGGTGGTCAAGACTGACTGAATTTGGGCCAACGATCACATGAGCCCCATCCTCTCAGAATTTATAATTCATTCCGATCATTCCACCCAATTATCTCCTGGATTACAAGTTCACGGAGTTCACACTGTTAACGGTCATATGAACAAGTTCGTTTCATTTTCGAATCAGCTCAGAATTAGTCTTTGTGGGTCCACCTGCTCCCTGAGTGTTTTTAGTTCCAGGTCGGTTGGCGGCATAGCCTGCGTCGCTTTGGACAAATCAACTCCGAATCCTGTGTTCGCAGCTACGTCCTTGGGAGAAACGCCCGGGTAATGTGCAGACAACATCATTTCTCTTGTTGACGGATGAAACGCCATGACCGCCAGATTGGTTACCACAGCCATAGGCCCTCCCCTAAGGAACCCGGCTTTCTCCCTTGAGTCATCACCGTAAAGCCAGCCAGGGCTGGTAAAGTAATCCAACTTTTCAACAAACCTTCTCTTTTCGTGTTCCATAAAAACGATAAAACCTGATGCCAGAGAAGCGGCGTCACAGGCCCCACCACTACCAGGAAATCTGGTCTTCGGGTGATGATAGTCACCAAGGCAGGTTGAGTTCAGATTGCCGAAGCGATCAATCTGAGCGGCCCCGAGGAAAGCTATGGTTCTTAGTCTCCTGTTGGAAAGAAGGGAAAATGATTCAATCAGCCCCGAGTTCATTGACGCTCCGGCCATGACTCTCGGGTCCGCCACCGCCAATGGTAATTCGTCCAAAGAAGGATCTATGCCTCCAGTCTCGAAAAAAACTACAGCGTTTGGAGCATGTATGCGCTTTGCCACGGTGACTGCCAACATGGAAATTCCTGTTCCAGCGAATACCACGTCACCGTCATTTATAAGCCTTCCCGCAGTAATAGCCATCATCTCGAGTTCAGAATATCTGCGCATAAAACTTGTCCTTTACCTTCGATCTAGTCCCGGAGCATATCCCAAGGTAGGATCCGCCTTGATCTTTAGCAACTGAGATACCCCTATCTTTTCAAGGTAGGTCTCCTGATCCGGTATGTCATAAACCCACTCCTTGAGATAGCGCTTAAAGTCATTGTCATCATGCGCCATATCACTGTAAAGCCTCAGATGGAACGGGTCATAGTCATAGAAATAGTGGCAAGCGGTAGGATGGGCTGCCATCGGCGCCTTTACGACCGCATCTATCAAGAAAGGAGGAAGAGAGTTCTGGTCCGGGTCACGTCGAATCTCAGATCTGGAAAGAATTTCCTCGCATGTGACTATCACCTTGGACGCTGACTTAGCCTGCTCCAGATCGGCAAAGGTCAATCCCTTTATTCGGACTGTTCCATCTGCGCCGACGTATTGGGCGTGAATGATACATACATCTGGATTTAGGGCCGGCAAGAGGACAACTTTATCATTTTCTTTCCCGAAAGGATTTGGGACAATTTCAAGTTTCTTTGACGGTATTTTCCCCTTACCCCTGTCCTCTTCAGGAAAGCCATCGAGACGCACAATATCGGTTTCTAGACCAGATTTGGTAACCATGAACGGCAGCCCCATAGCCCCGCCCAGAAATCGTAAACTCATCTGATAGTTGGAATAATCTTCTATTTTGACAAGCCCGGCGCTCACAGCCTTTCTAAAACGAATACACGTTGAAGCGAATCTGCCCATACCCCCGTAGGCGATTTCCAGGTGACTGACACATCCTGCGCCAATCAGCAGATCGAGGGCCTGTCCATGTGAGTGACACACTACGTGCAAATGCTGAATACCTTGTTTGATGATCTCTCTGGCGATGAGCATCGGATTTCGGTTCACCGTGAAACCACCTAAAGCCAGTTGATCCCCCTTTTTAATAAACTTCTGTACCGCTTGCTGAGCTGTCATCAGTTTCGATCCCAGGTTATCTTCAAGCATCTTTGTTCAAACCTATCTTTGTTTTTCGGTTCTCTGCGTCGCAAACGACGCTCGTTTTATTACAGACCCAAAAAAACTTGGCGGCGCTCCCGTCATTGTTATATTGTCAGTCATATCGCGTCAGACAGAAACATTAGCTCGAGAAATATTACCTCAAATCCTCTCGGGGTATGCAATGAAAGTTATTGGCGCCACCGTGATCTTCACTCCGTTGAAACCACAGAAAGATGTGGAGGCAAAACAGCCGTTCTTTACTTCCGCATTAAAAGGAACTGGCTTCTTGAAGACCACCGGCGCTGTGCCGGGGGGACAATCAGAAACGAATACCCGTTTTCTCTGATAAATCCTGAAACAGTATAAGAGGTGACAAAACAATGCCAACTAATTACACAATTCACCCTTTGGCTGTCGGTTTTAATGAAACCGATCAGGGAATATTAACTTACCAGCGCTTTTATGGAAAACGCATAATATTACCCATTTACACTTTTGCAATAATGGGAGGCGCCAAGAAAATACTTGTTGATACAGGTGTTGAGGAATTTATGGCGCCAGATGATTTGGAGGAAAGAACAGGGTTTCCAGTAAGACCATTTGAAGAAGCCCTGGAGACAATTGGCTGGAAACCTGAAGATATCGAAATAGTTATTCATACGCATTTGCACAATGATCATTGCGAAAATGATTCATTGTGTTCCAACGCTGAATTCTATGTCCAGAAAGCTGAACTCGATTTCTGCATGAATCCGCACCCGATTGATCATCGATATTATCCTGATGTTCTGGATGGGGTAAACCTGAAGGTGATCGAAGGCGACACAGAAATTTTAGATGGCATAGGTGTGATCTTTACTCCGGGGCATACACCCGGTGGGCAGTCTGTTGTCATTCAAACATCAGCCGGCAAAGCGATCATAACAGGTTTGTGCTGCAATTCCGAAAACTTTCCCTCAGGCGGGGGTATAATAGCGCCTGGGGTATTGCTGGACGCGATCCAGGCGTATGACAGTATGAAACGTATAAAGGAAGAAGCTGATATCTTGATACCAGTTCACGAACTGGCGGTCGGAAGAACGCCAAAAATCCCGGCATAGGGCAACGGAACTTTTTCACCGGTGGATATTTGCAAACTAAAGCGGGCTGTTAATGGTTAACAGATTGGAAATTATTGGGTGAGGTGTGGTCGGGGCGACTGGATTTGAACCAGCGACCACCTGAACCCCATTCTCGCTGATTTAGTAATCATTTCAATGATTTCACCCAATTATCGTGCCGACCGTTGCCAACTTTTTAGTCATGAAAAGTGGTTTCCCGTTGTGATGATCCGCAAATCTCACACAGCCGCTTCTATCTTCGACACCGCGATAATAACGGATTATAAAAGGTTAATAAAGATTTCTATGTGACGAATATGGCTCCACATCCGAGACTTAATCATGTCGATATAATTTTGTATTCCAAAATTTGAACGATAAACAGGTATGTATCGGGGAAAGTCATCCACCACTTGCGTGTAGAGACGCCAACTGAACTCGAATCAGGGTTTCCAACATAACCGTGAGTACATAAACAGAAATGACCAGAGGGGGGGATCAGAAACTATTGGCTGTTGGATTGAATATTCCATTCCGCAAAGGTCCACTAATTGCCAGGCCTAAATTCCTTCTCATAGACGGTTCGCGAAAAGAATAACTGGCCCTAAGCTATTAAGGGGTGGTTATTAGCGACCCGTGATAATCTTCCTGATTTTGGGAATACGAGATTGTTTCTTGACACCCGAAGCTAGTTTATTTGCCAATCACGCAGCTTGCTCCTTCCTGTCCCGCAACATGCAGTTACTCTTTTTTAATTCCCGTTTTGGTTACGCATGTTTCGGCCAGGGCAAGCGTCGCGCCACCAGACACCTTTTGCTTTTCCCCGTTCCGTATTGCGGCGTCGACCCTTGGTTTACGGACGTATATCACGCCTCTTGCAACTTCTCCGTCACGTCACGTGCTATCTGATATTCTGTATTGCACGTTCCTTGCCGGGCAACAGGCGTGCCCGCAGCGGCTTTTACGGTATTTCCTCGGCCATCTCGGGCGGTCTTGTCCATCCTGTTTCCCAGCGGATTTATTCTTGTTTGTCGTTGCGTTCCACCTACTTGATTGGTCCCAAGTGGTCGTTCTTACATAACATCGTGTTTTCCGACCCTTACGGGTTTTGCTCCCTGGCGGTCGCCCGAAAACAGACATTATGTAATCACTCATGGCTGGTTTAGTAACTGAATTTATCGGATTATTTCCTGTGGCTGCCTCTGAACAGATTACAGCCATAGCCATCAATTGGGAGAATTAAATTCATGTTCAGGATACTTGACAATGGTGTTATTAAGTGACACCATAAAGCATGAATAGCAAACAGCGTCAAACACTGGAGGATGTTTTCTTTCACCCTGTCCGCTCAGGAATCCGATGGGCGGATATCGAAAACCTTCTGATAGCTGTAGGCGCTACCATAAAAGAGGCGGAAGGCTCCAGAATAACTGTTACACTCAATGAAGTGTACGCCGTATTTCACAGGTCCCACCCTCGACCAACAACTGACAAGGGGGCCGTGAAAAGTGTAAGACGTTTCTTGATCAACGTGGGAGTGAGTCCAGATGAATATACTTAGTTACAAGGGGTATGTTGCAGTTTTCGATTTCGACCCTGAAGCCAAGCTGTTTCATGGTGACGTAGTCGGCATCCGGGATGTGGTGACATTCCAAGGCCAGTCCGTGACGGAATTGGAGCAGGCGCTTAAAGACTCTGTGGACGTCTATCTAAAGCTATGTAAGGAGACAGGAAAGAAACCTGATAAGCCTTATTCTGGTGAAATTAAGCTCCGCCTAGGACCGGAACTTCATAGGGAGGTGGCTACCGCAGCAGCGCTGTCAGGTTTGAGCCTCAACGCATGGATGAAAAAGGCGCTTGAACGACAGGCTCAAGAAACTGTGGGAGAGTAGGCTCAACACTTCTCTTATCCGTTCTTCTGAACCAACTCAGCAATCGGAAACGAACCTTACCATGTTGACCTCGCCACAAGAACAAAAAACAAAATGAATTGATGTCTTGTAACGTTCGGGGGCAAACATCATTTCAGCAGATTCGTTTATTGGATTATTTCCTAGTGGCTGTCTCTGACAGATTACAGCCACAACCTTGCCCACCCGCCTGTGACGGCCCTGGCTACCGCCGCCTACATCCCTCTAAACAGTTTTCTTGATACAACACATCAAAAACATTATAGTTCACTCGTGCGAGTCATTTCGATGAAAAAACTGAGGGAATTTTGGCAGCATGGCCACGCAGAGGCTGAAAAGCCGTTGCGGTCCTGGTATGAAGAAGCTAAAAAAGCCATCTGGCAAGGCCCTGCAGAGATAAAGGCCCGATATCAACACGCAAGTCTCCTTGCTAAAAACAGAGTTGTTTTTAATATTAGCGGCAATAAGTACCGTCTTGTCGTCTGGATTAGATACGACAAGCAAATTGTCTTCATTCGATTCGTGGGTACTCACGCTGAATATGACCGGATTGACGCCCAGGAGATCTAGAAATGGAAATTAGGCCAATTAAAACTGAATCTGATTATGAGGTTACACTAGCTGAAATCGAAAAACTCTGGGACTCGGAACCGGACACGCCGGAATCCGACAGGCTCGACATACTCGTTACTCTGGTTGAAGCTTATGAAACCAAGCACTATCCGATCGATCCGCCTGATCCGGTAGACGCTATTAAATTCCGCATGGAACAGATGGGTTTAACTGACAAAGACTTAGGTAAATATATGGGCGGTCGTGGAAGAGTTACCAAAATACTTAACCGTCAACTCCCCTTAAGCCTGGATATGATCAGGAAATTGCACAAAAATCTTGGCATACCGGCCGAAGTTCTTATTTCTGAACCGTCTATTCCTGAAGGAACAGCCACGCCCAGGGTATAGGGTTAATCGGTTTAGCTTGTTGCGCCCGCCTGTGACGGCCCTGGCCTACGGCCGCCTTCATCCCTCGATCCAGACTTGGCGTGACGGTATCACTTAAACTTATCTGTAAAAATAATCCTCTGGTCTATCCACTGAATTAATTCATCAAAAGCCATTTTGTTCTCGGCTATGGAAAGAGCTACATTCACAATTTCCTTGCTCGTAATACCTTTCAGATGAACTTAAATGTCGACGATGAATCTCTATGAGGTCGGAGAACTCCAGATACTTTATAACTTGGCTAGTTTCTTCCACGCTGACCGGTATTTTTTGAGAATGTTTTCCAGCATTTCATCTTTGGAAACTTTGTCATTGGCAGGGCAGGCAACACTCTTTTCCTTCAATTGAAGATTCCGATAGGTAAGGCCATGAGTCTGGTCGGCTTTGCTGTAAGAGGGGTTGATTTCTGAATTTGTATTTGCCATTGGTGTTTCCCAAGCAGTTGCTAATCTTTCTAACAGTCTATCTTAATCTAAAGTTCGACAATGATCCAATATAAGCGGCGCAGATCGCGGACTCGCGCAGACAGAGGCTGGAAAAGGTCAGGAAGTTGGCGATAAAACTGTCTGATGGGTTGCGTCTGTCCAACCGGAAACGTCCCGATGTGGCTCTTAGAAATGTTAACCAGGCCATGGAAAAGTGTGAGATAAACAATTTTGCTACAGCTATATTGGATGATCGCACTGTCTTTGTGGAAGTTGATGAACAAGCTTTGGAGCAAAAGTCCAGATTGGACGGGGTGTATGTTCTCAAGACTGATGTGCGTTGCGATGATCTTGATAAGGAAATGGTCCATAAGGTGTATAAGAGTCTTTATCGGGTGGAATGCGACTTCCGTAACATGAAGACGGACCTTGAAGTCAGGCCGGTTTTTGTTCGTAAGGCGAGCCGTACCCGTGGACATGTGCTGGTAGTAATGCTGGCCCTGATTCTTCGGAGAGAACTTGAGAAGAGACTCAAGCCAGTACAAATAGAAGTGGGTCATGCCCTCAGGGACATGGCAGGATGGACCATTCTGCGTGAATTCTTGGGTTCTATCAGATTTAGTCGGCTTCCCGTACCTAACGCACGCCAGCAGATGGTCTTGGGTGCGCTGGGGATACAGCAACCTACCTCGTTGGGTGTGCCCAGTAAAAACATCAGACAAAAGACAGATTAATTTAGGGATATCAAATAATTAGTCTCACATAAGGCTCCTGCTTTTCTGGAAGATCCGTTAGAAGCGTTGATAGCGGCTTCTGAAAAGGTATGCCGGAACAATTCACGCAAATCTCACGCAATAGTGATTTTGAAGAGTAGATTAAAGCGGGCTGTTAATGGTTAACAGATTGGAATTATTAAGGAAGGTGTGGTCGGGGCGACTGGATTTGAACCAGCGACCACCTGAACCCCATTCAGGTACGCTACCAGGCTGCGCTACGCCCCGAGTTGTTAAGCATATCTTGAAATAATAGCCCATCAAGTCCGGACCTGTCAACTTCAATCTTCGGAGTCACTTACAGACTGAATATTAAACTTCAGGACTTCTTTCGGATTTATCTTCCCTCTCTTTACCTTTTTCCTGGCCTGACTGAATTCAGCGACTCTGAGCTTCGTCAATTCGCTCAACGCGTTTCTAACGGTGACGGTAGACATGGTAATATTGTCAGCCGACGGGAAAAAGTGAGATTCTCCAGCGGTCTTCACGGCAAGTTTAATGAAATCCCGCTCCGATAACGTTTCTTCGCCCATTTTGCTTAATGCCGCAGCGCATGACCGGTAGACTCTCAATATATCGCACAACAGCCCTGCGAATACTCTGAGCGCTATTTCGTTCTTGATCTCAAAGCTTCTACCCGCAGTGTTACTTCTTATACAATCCTGCTTTTCAAAGAACTTAATGTTTCGCTCGACAAGGTCATTATCATTGACCAAAGGATCAAATATAAATTCCTTATTCAGCAATTCTTTCAGATTATTGAACTGTTTCCAGACAAGCTCTCTCGAAATTGACGAGTCGCTGTTTTCATCCAATATTACCGTCGCCAGAAGAGCCGGAGCCCAAAGGCAATTGACGAGGGAGTTTTTGTAAAATTCAAGGTTAACCCTCCGGGCTTCGTTTATGGCATAAGTTGGCTGCTCAGTTTCTGCCTCCCCTTCCAATTCCACGAATTTTCGTGATCTGAATCTTTCTATGGCGTGATCACAACCTCTTACAAGATCAGAAGCGCTTCGCGAGATTTCAATACCATGATATCTGAGGCCATTTCCCAACAATGCAACAGCATCCAAAAAGACCGACCTTGATACCAGGGACGAACCAGGACAAACAAGTCCTGCCGCGGCCAATTCCGAAAAGGTTATTACCGAGGCTTCACTTATCCCTGTCATGAGGTAGAAAGCAAAGTCTTCAACAAGCTCACGCCGTTCAGCGGATGTTAGATCCACTGCCGTCTGGCCTTTATCTCTCTTTAAAACGAACTCTTTAAAGGAAACCGGCTCGTGAAAACGCACATACGCTGCCCCATATTTGGTCTGTAAGATCTTCCTGGATTCCAGAAATGAAAAGAAAGATTCTTTCTGCTTTTCTTTTCCACGAAGTTCCTGCAAATACGATTTTTCTTCGGGGACCTGGTCATATCCCACGTAGGTGGGAATAAACGTCAAATCATCAACCGCGCCGTCAAAAAAAATATCCAAAAGGAATCCCAACATTCCGACCTTGGGCTGCAGAAACTTTCCGGTACGGCTTCGACCACCTTCGATATAGAAATTGACGTTGATCTTTTCCTTCACCAAAACTTGAACGTAGCTCGCAAAGACCCTCGTGTACAACAAAAGTCCCTTAAATGAGCGTCTGATGAAAAACCCACCCCCTCGCCGCAAAATGTGACCTACCGGCCAAAACGACAAATTCTTGCCTGCAGCCATGAAAGGTAGCGGCATCTGATTCGTAAATAATAGATAACCGACCGTAAGATAGTCCAAGTGACTCTTATGACATGAAACGAATATCAGTGAATTTTTTTCATTAGCTTTTTTTAAAACGGAGAAGTCGGATTCGCGATGATCAAGTCTTTCCAGTACCTTATTGAAGAGCCAGCTCAGAACATAGTAAAGAAAGTGAATCATCTGGAGTCGCTGATCCGCCGCTATTTCATCAACATACGATTCCGCTTTCCTGCGTGTTTTTTCTTCCGTGGTTTTGTCTGACTCGGCCGATTCGCTCACAGCTTTCTGCACTCTGGGATCCTGAAGCACTCGCTCCTTTATTTCCGTTCGGGAAAGCTTTTCCGGACCTCGGTTCACCCGAATACGGTCATTGATGTTCTCAATCAATTCTCGACGAATTTCAAACGGAAGATCCTCCCACGATTTGCCCGAGCCAAATTCTTCGAATTCGGCTATAAGATGAACCGGCTCTCCGACCAGCAGTTCGGGCAATGTCCATTTTCTAAACGCCATCAGGACACGGTTTATTACTCCTGGTTGATCATAATCGCCCAACATGGTTTCCCAAAACGGTGTAATCTGGCGCCTCTGCCTCCTGTCGTACAATAAAAAGACGGGAAGGATGGCGATTGGTTCAGGCATCTTGCTCTGGGCTTCAATCAATATGTTTATTGGATCATGTTCAGGACTGACATAGCGGTCTCTGGTGGCCGCTTCATCAATCAGGAAGAAAGATCCGGCTCCTCGATTAAGAAAAATGTCCTTTACAATTTCCGCATCCAGTCCGAAGTGAGCCGGGCCGTTTTTTCCCGATAGTTTTGAGGCTCCCCTGAATAGCCTGGTCGCCCTAAACATATAGCTTCGTAGACTGCCAGGCCCACCAAGCAAGAAACATGGAGCGGGTAACCCCATGGCGGCCATACGCATTCTCAGATATTGGAGATCATAGTACGTGGGATATTTGAGCGTGTACACAATGGGGCCATCCTTCGGCCAGTTCCCGTATCAGATTCGCGGCCTCATCATCAACTTTGACCCTGGGTGACAGGATTTTCGCGATCTGTTGGGTCAGCCGGGAAGGTTCTCGATCAAGCAATCCGGGAATACCCCTGAACTGTGGGGATTTGAGGAAATCCGGAACGGTTTTACGACTTAGTAGATCAGTCATTTGCTCTAACTATAGTAGAATTTTGCTCTTGAAGAGCGGTTCCTTATAAACAGCCGCCAAAACGGCGAATAGCATATTAGCATACTGAGCGGCCCAAAGTGGTAGCAGAAATCAGTCATGACGTTATTACGGGGTTTTCTTTGGACTCTGACACGAAAGGTAAGTTTTTCTAGACTGGTATGACGCAATAATTGTATAATTGATTAGTAACTTACTTTGTGACGTTAGGGGTTATGCTTGGGGCTGTTGAAATTCCAGCGCAATTATCTACGGGGAAAGTCAAATAGATGATAAAAGTCGTCCATTCGAATGACGCGGGATGTGAGGCTTTTTTTCCACGTCGCGATGCTACGGCTACCGCATCTCGATTAAAGAGGCTTTCTCTGGAAATCTGGAAAAGACGCCGTTGTATGCTGATGGTTCTCGACGCGACAGTTATATTAACCGCTTTCCTCATAGCATACATGATCCGTTTCCAAACAGATCTGCAAAATTATTTCTCCACCAAAGAACAACTCGACCTCGAAGCGTATTTTATGTCCGCATATATTCGGGCCGCTATAATATTTACGGTCTTGTGGCTGGCAATGATGGCGCGGGATGGTCTTTACAGCCACAGGTTGATCTCGGCAAGCTCACCCTCAACCGAAGTTCAACAAATCCTATGGTCTGGATTACAGTCTCTCGCAATACTCATGGCTATTTCGTTCCTATTTAGGGGCTTCTTGTTATCCAGGTTCGTTTATGGAATTTCTTTCGGGTTGAGCGCTATAGGTATAATAGCCTCAAGAGAGTTAGGGCGACGCCTGACCCAGAAAGTGCTCAAGCTAGGGGTACCGCCGAGACGAACGCTGGTGATCGGAACAACTCCTCTTGCAATCCAATTTGCTTCAACCCTGGAAACAAAATCAAATGGCTTTCAGGAAGTTGTAGGCTTCCTGGAATTTCCAGACGAGAGGTGTTCTAACCCTGAAAACACGCCTGGCTGTAAGATAGTGGGAGATGTGAACGAAATAGATGTTGTGAGAAGCAAAATAGAATTCGATAGAGTTATAGTATCCGCTACTGATTTTGTTGGTCCAAAAGAACAAGATCGCGGTCCCCTGCTAATGAGGGTCCTGAATTACTGCGAGGCTTATGACATACCTCTTTATCTTATATCCTTTTCTACAGACGTCATGGTTTTGCGTTCGGAAATGGGGAGTTATCATGGAATCCCTTTACTGCTTCTACGAGATTCATCCCGTCATCCTGTCTATACAGCAATAAAGAGGGCTCTAGACATATTGCTGTCTTTGGCGGTCCTGATATTAGGAGCCCCTCTATGGATTGTCATAGCCATAGCCATAAGACTCGAAAGTAAAGGCCCTGTTCTGTATGTTCAAGAACGGGGCGGCATGAACGGTAAGCCATTCAAGATGCTAAAGTTTAGATCCATGATCGACGGGGCTGATGAACAACTCACTGAACTCATAGATTTTTCCTCGATGTCGGAACCGGTTTTTAACATACGTAAAGATCATAGGGTCACAAAGATAGGGGCTTTCCTGCGCAGGACCAGTCTTGACGAAATACCTCAATTTATCAATGTGTTAAAAGGTGAAATGAGCGTGGTGGGGCCGAGGCCGGAACGCACGGAACTGGTTCACCAGTACAATGATTATCAGTGGAGACGCCTGAAGGCCAAGCCTGGAATCACGGGTTATCAACAGGTTATGAGTCGTGGGGACCCTTCACTGTCTAGAAGGATAGAATTTGATCTCTATTATCTAAAGCGTCAGAGCATCTGGTTTGATTTGGCGGTGCTCTTTAAAACGATAATTGTTGTGGCTCGCGGGGACGGGATGTAATAAAAATGTAGCTCAAAGAGAATCCTTTCAATTTCTGGTTTGCGTCTTGCCATGTTTTCACCGGTTTTATCAAACTCTGTCTCGGATGCTATTGAATGATTGACATTAAGACTTTAAGGGTGGCTCTAGCTCATCACTGGTTTTTGACCATGGCGGGCGGAGAAAAGGTCTGTGAAGCAATCTGCGAGATCCTAGACGCTCCGGATCTATATTCAATCGTCGCCGATACGGGATCCATGAGTCCCACGTTAAAAAAATCAGCGCTCAAGACAAGTTTTATTCAGAAATTGCCCAAAGCCCAAAAATATTATCGCTATTTTGCCGCTCTGTTTCCGCTTGCCGTAGAATCATTCGATTTATCATCCTACGATTTGGTTATCAGTAGTGACTCCAGTGTCGTCAAGGGGATTAAAACCCAGCCGGAAACTTGCCACATCTGCTTTTGTCATTCTCCGATGAGATACGCGTGGAACGCCTTCCATGATTACACGCGTGAATTTGGGACATTCAAGAAGGGCCTGGCATCAGTTGTCATGAGCTATCTGGCAGTATATGATCACACCGCTTCTGCTCGTGTAGACTATTTCGCAGCGCCGTCGGAAACATCGAGGAAGCGCATAAAAAAATACTATCGCCGAGACGCTGTTGTTATTCATCCTCCATGCGACGTGAATCGTTTCAAGCCGGCTGATCGAATTGATGATTATTACCTGTTCGTCGGACGCTTGGTCGGATACAAAATGGCTGACCTTGCGGTGAAGGCGTTCACATTGAACAAGAAGCGACTTCTGATCGTGGGCGAGGGACCAGAAACACAAAATCTCAAGGCAATCGCGTCGAAAAACGTTGAATTTCTGGGATGGGTTCCAGACGATGAATTGGCAAGAATCTATTCCAACTGCAAGGCGCTCATATTCCCCGGTGAGGAAGATTTCGGTATTGTCCCTGTCGAGGCTCAGGCTGCAGGGCGTCCAGTGATCGCCTACGGCAAGGGAGGCGCTTTGGAGACAGTAATTCCTAACGAAACTGGGGTGTTTTTTTACGAAAGATCGGTCGAATCACTTTCCATGGCTATTGAAGAGATGGAAAAACGGATAGACGAATTTGAAACCAATAAAATTGTAAGTAACGCCGCCAGATTTTCCAAACAGAATTTCATGACAAAGTTTGAGAATTTTACACTTCAATGTTTGGAAGAGCATCGTTCCAATTTCAGTTAAGGCCCTTTATTTATGACTATTTCTACTATTGAGGATACTTCAAAGGGGCAAATCGCAGCGTTTGTTCTCTTTTGTCTGACAACTGCGCAACTCGTTTTCCAGCAGCCATACATTGTCATACTGCCCGATGAGAGGGCGAAAGTATTCAGTGGCACTATGTGTTTGCTGACGCTCGTTGCTTACAATTCTGGTCGGACGAGGCAAACAGCGTTTCAAGTTTGGAGCTGATTTCTGGATTTCAGTAATCCTTAGCTTAATTGCCATACTTAGCGGTATTTTCAGTGCTGCGCCACGGCAATCCCTGGAACGTGTCTACGTGATCATCTCGGCTGGGTTAGGAGGATACTGGTGTTCCAAATTTCTGCTAACCGAACCAAATTTCCGAAGAATATTTCAGTGGT
>CAVQDX010000056.1:0-13996 GCA_963711335.1 uncultured delta proteobacterium
AATAAAATCGGGACCTTTTTCCCAAGTAGCGCCTGGAGATTGATTTTAGGGTCCTGAGCGTCGGCATGAGACAAGAGTCCAAATAGACCAACCAAAAGCGTAAGAATGATTGTTGAATTGATACGTCGCATAAAAATTCTCCCTTATTTAGAAATCAGCGGAAGACGCCTTAGGTAATGATGAATGTCATTCAAAATTTCGATCGACGTCCGCATGGAGCGAGACGACAGTTTGTTGCTGCCGGGAATGTTTCATTCATCTATAATTTGCGCTGTCAAGCAGAGAGCCATTTCAGAATTTCGGCTTCTTTGGGTATTTTGCCAGCTACTTTAACCTGACCGTCAACTACAAGCGCTGGTGTCATAAACACCCCATATTGACCGAACACCTTAATGTCCTCAACTTTTACAATCTCGGCGTCTATTGCGTTTTTTTTAACGATGTCTCGAACCAGTTCTTCAAGTTTGTGACACTTAGCGCATCCAACTCCTAGGACTTCTACTTTCATCTAAAAATACTCCCTTCTGTGTTGCCTCTTTCTTAGAGGTCCATTAGCCTAAAGTGAATTGATTGTTAAACCTTTTTTGACCCAAATTCCTATATAAACGCCATTTTTGAAATCGCTGTTCTTAAACCCTTAAGACGGCTCTATTTTCTATACAGCCGTCTGGGCGAAAACCAGCGGGCAAAAATAGAATACTTCTCAAAAAGTTTATCTATTTTGTCAAATCCTCTAAAAGTCATTCCTAAGAACCATCTTGATTTGTCCTTCCTAGTCCACGAAAGAACCGAACATTACTCCCGCGACAGTCGACAAAACACAGACTAAAGAAACGAAAACAAAGGTCTTTTTGAAACCCATTACGCTGTTGATCACTAACATGCTGGGCAACGAAAGAGCAGGTCCCGCAAGGAGAAGAGCCAGCGCTGGGCCTTTGCCCATACCGCTGCCGATAAGTCCCTGAACAATAGGCACCTCGGTCAAAGTAGCGAAATACATGAATGCGCCGGCCACTGAAGCGATTGCGTTGGCCCATACCGAATTGCCACCTAATGCCCATGAAATCCACTCATTTGGTATCATCCCTTCTTTGTCGGGGCGTCCGAGGAGAAATCCGGCTATCAGTACCCCAAAAAGTAGTAAGGGCAAAATTTGTTTAGCAAAACCCCAGGATTCACTAAACCAGTCCTGAGTCTCGCCTTCTGTAGTGGTCGCCATTACAGACAGGGCAATGACTCCTGCGGTGAAGGGCACGAGGGGATCATTTGGAAACATCGATCCTATAATTGCAACCGCAGCGACGCTGACGGCCATCTTCCAGAATGGGACGGAGAACCACAGTGACCATTACCGAGGCAAAACCTAGAGACAGTATCCCCGTGATGACCCACTTGGTGGAATAAATGGTGTACCAAACCCCTGTGTTAATGTCTGGTTTGCCCCAGTTGGCGAAAACGAGAATACCGATCATGAATGCAAAATATATTGTCGTCTTCCAAAGTGGGCGTCCGTCCAGGTTCATAGATCCCATTGCGGCCAATGTTTCTTCTGTGCGCTGCTCTTCATCTTTTCGGAATATGGCATGCATAAGTAGCCCGATAATCACACTGAATGAAATCGCTCCTACTGCCCGGGCTACTCCCAATTCCAGGCCTAATATTCTTGCGGTAAGGATGATAGCCAACACGTTAATGGCCGGTCCGGAATAAAGGAAAGCGGATGCTGGGCCAAGGCCTGCGCCCCGAGTCCAAATCCCAGCGAAAAGAGGCAATACCGTGCATGAGCAGACGGCGAGGTACAGTGCCGGAAATGGAAGCGACGGGATACGCTATCCATTTGGAAGCGGTCGGCCCCAAATACTTCATGACCCCTTCCTGGCTCACGAAAACCCCGATGGCGCCGGCTATGAAGAAAGCGGGAACGAGACACAGGAGCACATGTTCCTGAGCGTACCATTTGACAAGGTAAAATGATTCAATTACCGCATTGTCAAATCGTAAGTTGCCAACAGGAATGTAATAACAAATCAGGAAGACACCTGTGATTAGAACCAGCGGTTTCCACTCATCCTGCCAATATGAAACAAAGCCGCTCTCTCTGATACGTGCGACTAAGGATTGCGAAGGAGCTTTAACCGCTTCTTCAACACCGTCGTGCCGAACCACTGAAGTTTTTGCCTCAGAACTCATTTTTATGCTTTCTCCAGTTTATTGTCCCAGGATGCGTAAAATTACAGAACCATGTTGAACAGATAGCCTACGATGATAATTCCAACCGTGACTACTCCAATGAAAACAGCTATTAATCTCGGCTTGAGGACCTTGCGTAAAATGATGGCCTCAGGAGTTGAAATGGCTATGACCGCCATCATGAAAGCCAACACTGTGCCAAATGCCGCTCCCTTGGACAGCAGTGCCTGCACTATAGGGATGACGCCCGCTGCGTTACTGTACATGGGCACACCTATAAGAACCGCGACCGGTACTGCCCACCACGCTTCTTTTCCCATGATGCCGGCGAGAAAGTTCTCAGGCACGTAACCATGAATGCCGGCGCCGACAGCAATACCAATTGCGACATACGGCCAGACCTTCAAAACAATGTCTCTTACTGCGTCAATACCGAACCCGATTCTTTCTTTCCAGGTCAAATGTTCTTCTTCTATTGAGATTTGTCCTACTGCGGATTTGTCGGCTGTCAGTTCGATGACCCAATCTTCGAGATATTTTTCCATGTGGAGTCTGCCGATAATGACACCGGTGATAAGCGCAATAGTGAGGCCGGTAGCCATGTACAGGCCGGCCACTTTCCAGCCGAACAGGCCGAAAAGAAGCACAAGAGCAACTTCATTGACCATGGGCGCAGAGACGAGGAACGAAAATGTTACACCGAGAGGAACGCCGGCTGTGAGGAACCCCATGAAAAGCGGAACGGCCGAGCACGAACAGAAGGGTGTTACAACACCCAACGCCCCTGCAAGTACGTGTCCTACCGACTCACGGTTGCCGGCCAGAATCCTCCTCGTTCGTTCAGGGGTAAAGAAGGAGCGGATTATACCCACGAAAAATACAATTAGCGTGAGGAGGAGGAGAACTTTTGGCACTTCAAATATAAAGAATTCGACTGTAGAACCAAAGTGGGTGCCTTCGCTCAATTGTAAGACATGATAAGTGACAAATTTGGCAAAGGTTAATAGGTTTTCATAAACAAGCCACCAGGCAGCCAAGAGGACTGTGCCTGAAAAAAGATAAATGAGCTTGGACTGAAAGCTATCGGTACTCGATAGCAACGCCGTCGTCATCAGGGTTTGGCCCAATTTCAAATTCAAGTTCTCGCAAATCTTGTTTTTCGATCTCTGGTGAATGCGAAGTCGTATTCATGGTTTTCTCCGTGTCTCTTGGCGTCTTGAATCCAGACAATAATTATTACAATTGGCTATGCTCAACTCAAATTCAATATTCGGTTCACAATTAGATCTTGTTGCGATCCAGCAGCTTAGGCCCAACCAGACCGTCAACGCAGTCAAAGAAATCCAATGAATTGGGTATGGTAATTTTATAGAAAATTTTTAGTCCTTCTTTGCGGCCAGAAACTATTCCATGCGTACGCAGAAGTGACAAATGCTTTGAAATGGCGCATACATCTGTTCCCAATCTGGATGCGATGAGGCCGACGGGCATTTCTCCCAGGCGAAGAAGCTCCAGAATCCCCAAACGAACAGGCTGTCCGATGGCCCTAAAAACATCTGCTTTCATTTGGAGTTTTTCTTTGTCTCTTAACAACATTTTAGTATTTTCTTAAATTATCAAATAGTGATTGTTAAAAAAAATATTTCATAATTGCCTGATGAAATATTTTTCGTAATTAAATGGGGCAAATTATCGCCCAAACTATGCGACCATTACAGCCCGTTGGTCTTCAAGTCTTTTGATTACCACATTTTCAACGCACCTGACGAAATCCAGAGCGCATGGCATGGTCAAGCTGTACATAATTTTAAGGCCATCCCTGCGGTCGGTGACGATGCCTGCCTTTTTGATACAGATAAATGTTTGGATACATTTGAAATCTCGGTCCCAACTTGTTCCACGATTTCACAGACGCACTTTTCACCTGTTTGAAGAAGCTCGATAACTCCCAGGCGAAGAGGATGGCCCATGGCCTTGAATACCTCTGCTTTTAATCGAAGCCGTTCGTTTTCATGGGGACTCATATATGTTACTCCATTTTCCAAATTAATCAAATAGTAAAACATGTCACTAAGTGTGTCAAGAGGATTTTTGCCGAACATGCAAGATTTTTTCTGAATGACGCAACAATTATTACGCCATTTCGGAAAATACTAAATAAGCGCGATTATTATGTCAACAACTTTCTCCATTTATTATACAATATTTTGATTGTAATCATTAAATCACTAATCTAACTGTCAAACGAAGTAACGATTCAACGAGCCCTGGAATAAATGTCGCACCTGTAAAAAAGACCCTTGCTTATGGATCGAACTCTTTCTTTTCGTTTACTGATTTTGCCCAACTGTAATCTTTTTTTTCCTGGTTGAAATCACGTAAATACAGGGCATAAAAAACAGCGCTACCGGCAAGAGCATTATAAGACCCCCAATGGCTCCAACGGCCATAGGTTGAAGCATGTCACCCCCTTCTTCTATCCCTAGCGCCAGGGGAATCAGCCCCATTATTATGGGAATGGTGGTCATAAGCCTGGGCCTAAGCCTTATCTTCGCAGCCGCAACAACAGCTTGGGTAGGGTCAAGTCGCTCCTTGGCCCTAAGATCTTCCGTAAAAGTCAGCAGTAGGACGCCTTCGTTCACCGTAGCCGCAATAACAACCATGGCTCCGATAATCACCGTAGCCCCCATCGGAATACCTGAGACATTGAGCATATAGATCAAGCCGGCCAGGGAGAAAGGCACGCAGGTCAAAATGAGGGTCGGCAGTTTCAAACTGTTGAACTGCACCGCTAAAACTACAAATGAAAAGAAAAGCGCAAAAGCCAATATTGCAAGCGCTGTTCTGGACATTTCAGCCATCATCAACGCTTGTCCCCCATAGGAGAACTCATAACCCACAGGACGCTCTAGCTTCGATATGGATTCCTTAAGCTCGGCCAAAGCCTGTCCCACGGTTACCCCCGCCGCGTCGCCTCTGACAATGACAGCCTTTACCTGATCTTCTCGAACAATCTCTACAGGTCCTACGGCCTGCTTAACTTTTGCTAGGTCTCGAATTCGTAGGTATCCTCCCTCTCCAGCCTCTAAAACCAAATTCTCAACGTCCTGTTTCGACCTAATCCGTTCTTCGGGAATTACTGCGCGGATATTGTAATACTTGTCACCGTCTCGATATCGTGTTGCCACTGCGCCCTGAATCAAGGATCTGGCCATATTGGCGACGTCCGAAATCGAAACACCGAGTTCCGCCGCACGTTCTCTGTCTACCAGGATTTGGTACTCAGGTTTGGTCAAGTCCATGGACACATAGACATTGGTAAAATGAGCCAGTTTGTTCATCGAATTTGCAGTAGCCTGGGCCAACCCAAAAAGCTTGTCCACATCTTGGCCCTTGATTTTAACCTCGATGTCCGCATCCCCAAGTTTCCTGATTCCTTTAATAGGCATAGGCATGACCATGGCCATGCCTCCTGGGATTCCCACTTTTGAGGCCAAAGGCCTGAGTTTGTCTAAGTATTCTTTAGTCGTGATCTTTCGCCCGTGTGGTGGGACCAATTGAACGTCAATTTCACCTTCGTTAGCAATGAGATACGTGTAGAGCCCCCAAACTTTACCTCCCGCGAGTGTGAAATAAGATTCCACCAAGGGGTCATCCGCAACCAGGGACTCGAGACGTTTGAGATACTTGTCGGTTTCCTGTACTGACGCCCCTGTAGGTAGACGCACCTTAATCATTACTCGCCCATCATCCATTCTGGGCAAAAATTCCGTTCCTATTCTCGATAAGGATAGATAAGCGCCGATCAGAACGAGGGCCGCAAGAACTACAGCTATCCAACGAACGCCCAGAATTATACTGAGAATCCGCCCATATGCGTCCCTGACCCGCTCAAAAATACGCTGAAAACGTGAGCCCTCCTCATCGCCAGCAACAGGCTTAGCCAATAGGACAGACGTTAGCATGGTAGTTTGGGTTACGGCTGCGACCAAACTTATAACAATAACTCCTGCGATCACGAGGATGAGTTCCCGAAACAAAAGGCTGACAAGCCCCGGAACTAGTAGAAAGGGAAGGAAAACGGCCATGAACGCCAGCGTTGCCGCAAGAATCGCTGGTCCGACTTCAGATGTTGCGGCAATAGCAACCTCGGTCATAGACATGTCCGGGTTTTCGTGTCGGAGCCTGGTTATGTTTTCGATCACAATGATGGAATTGTCCAAGTCTACAGCAATGGCAACGACAAGCCCTCCCAAGGAAAAGATATTCAGGGAAAAGCCCGCCAGTTTCATGAGTCCGAAATTGATCAAGATTGTGGTGGGTAGTGCGAACAGCATCACCACAACCTGGCGCCAGCTTCCCAGGAAGAGGTATATGACCAGAATAACGAGGATGGCGCCTTCTATGGCCGCGTTGCGCACCCCCGTAAGGGCGGCTTCAACGTAATCAGCCTGATTCTCTACCATCCCAAGATGAATACCCGCCGGCAGACCTGGTTCCAAATCCTTTAATTTTTTGCTGACTGCTTTGGCTACCTCGACGGTGTTTGCGTCCGCCTGTTTCAGCACGCTGAGCTTGACGCAAGGTTTACCTCCAAGCCTGGTAATGACACGAACTTCTTCGTGAGAATCTTCAACCCTGGCGACGTCCCGCACATAGACCTTATCCTGGTCCTTTCGAGCAAGTATGACCTGCTTTATCTGATCCAGCGACGAATACTCGCCCATCGTACGGGCTATGTACTCTCGTGGGCCAACAATGACGCGACCTCCAAATTGTTCCAGGTTCTCGTCTCTAAGCCTTTTGACCACTCCGGTTAAAGTGAGTTGGTGCTTTTCCAGACCAAGTTGGTCAAGATTAACACGAATTTCGCGTTTCAAACCACCAACGACTTCAGTGCCTGCTACCCCCGACACCGCCATAAGGCGATCTTGAAGCCAGTCCTCCGTCCACGTGCGAAGTTTTACGAGGTCCCACTGGTCGGAACTCACGGTAAGCTGTACCACTGGAAGTTGAGAAGGATCAGCCTTGATCACGATAGGTGGCTCGATATCCTTGGGCAAATTTCTAGCAGCCCTGGCCATAGCTGCCAGAACGTCCTGATATGCGACGTTGACATCAACTCCATATTGGAAATTCACCAGCGCTGTGTACATACCCTCAATCGCCGAAGATTCTAAATAATCAAGCCCCTCGACACTTGCTAATTGTCGTTCAATTGGATCAGCGAGGTTTTTGTCTATTTCCTCGGGGGTCGCTCCCGTCCAATAAATGTGGACTCTTATCAGCGGATAAACGATGTCCGGCAGGAAGTTGACGGGAAGTTTCCATAAGCCGTAGGCGCCTAAAACAACAAGGGCCGCTGCAATTACGCTGGTAGCGACACGGCGTCTAACAGAGGAGTCGGTAATTCTCATTTATCCGCCCCTCTTTTTTCAATTACCCCTTTCGGTTTAGAATCCCCGGCCTCTGGTTGCTTGGCGCCTGAAACTCGGATCTGAATCCCATCTTTTAGCTTTTCATTACCCACGACAACGATCTGTTCTCCCGGAGTCACACCCGAGAGAATTTGAATCTTATCCTCGCCCTCCATACCCACCTTAACCATGCGTTTGAAAGCTTTACCGTCCTTAACGACATAGGCTATACGAGTTCCTTCAGGTGTGGCCAGAACCGCTTCCACGGGGACGACCACCGTATCCTTCTCCGACTTCAGCGCAAGGCTCAGCCTGGCGAACATCCCAGGAACCAGGGTGACATCGTCGGTGATCTCTACTTCAACAGTGCGGGTCCGCATTCGTCGATCCAGGTCCGGATAAATGCGGGAGACTTTGCCTTGAAACGACCTCCCTTTGTAAGCGTCGAGTTTGACGGAGACTTCCATGTTCGGCCCAATTTCTTGACTTTGAGCCTCCGGCACGGCCATGCGAATAACCAACGATTTGGGATCAAACACCTCCGCCAACGGAGCGCGAGCAGAAACATAGTTTCCATCATTCACCAGAACCTTAGAGACTATCCCGTCCCAGGGCGCAACGACCTCATAATCCTCTGACGTCTCCTTGACCCGTTCCAACTGGGCTACCATTCTGGCATATTTTGCCCTTTCGAGTAGGAGCTGATCCTGAGGAATCGCACCTGACTGAACTAGTTTCTCAATGCTTTCCATCTCCTCTTTTTCTGTCCGAACATCCTGCTCGGCGGACAAAAGGAGGGCTTCAGCGGCCTTCTTCCTGCCGATGCTAAGTATTCTCGCTCCCTCCTTGACGATATCCCCTTCTCTCACTAAGCAGTTGTAGATAGGGCCTTCGGCGGGAGAGGCCAAACGGGCTACCCTTGTGGCTTCTACAGAGCCGGTGAGGTCAAGAGTTGTAGAGATCGCTCCCAATTCTACAGTTTTGATCGATACAAGCGGATTGGGCTTTTTGGGTTTGCTTTTCTCTGAACTATGAGATGTGAATATTTTGGAAATTTGCCATACTGCAATTAGCGCAATGATTCCGATTGCGATTATTAACGCCCAACGTTTCATGAAACCGCTCCAACAAACGTCTAAATGAATATTATCTCTTCACGCTCATTTTTTTGAGCGAAGGACTGAGTCTATCTTTTTTCACCCGTTGCCATGCCAAGCTGAGCCACCGCAATGTTATAATCGGCAAGAGACACGTAGTAGGTGCTTTGAGCCACCAGCATGGCGGACTGAGCGTCAAGAACATCGGTAATCGATCCCTTTCCGAGATCATACTTCTCCTGCTCGATCCTGAAGCTTTCCTCAGATTGTTCAATCGCTTTTTTAGTCGCGTAAACGACGCTCCACGTCGCGGAGTTAACATTGATAATCGCTGTTTCAACGTCCAAACGGATCTGTAGCGCCAGTTTACGAAGTTGCTGTTGCTGGGACGCAAATTTTGTTTCCTGTTCGGATATCTGGGAACGTATTCGGCCACCATCAAAGATTGGGTAATCAGCAACCACACCGATGCTTCCGACCGGTAAAGTAGAGTCGGGATACGGCCATGGTTCGCGAAGTAACGGCAGATGGGTTAGTGCCGGATTGTGGAGGCCCTCTTGGCGTTGTATTCAGTTTGTTTGTATAAGCCACGCCATTGTCGTCAATACCTGTTGCGGTTCTCATGCCGATAGCCCCGTCCAGGGTAACTTTAGGCCATAGCGCTCCCCGGGCCGCCCTGATCTTAAGCGCCTGAGCGTCAAGAGATGCTCTAGCGGCCCTGTAATCACCTCGTTCGGCGAATGCCATGGCGAGAGATCCGTCGAGGTCAGGGGCTGGCCCGCCGAGGCCGAGGCCACCCTGAACATCAACCGGCCCACCATCCATGCCAATCCCCATAAGCGTAGTCAGTAGGCGTCGCTGAATCTCAAGCAGGCTTTTCTCCCTCACCAGGCGCTGATCCAGGTCCGCTATTCGAACTTCGGTACGGAGAACATCAACTCTGGCTGATTTTCCGACCGACATCATGTCCTGAACCCGTTTTCTTTGCTTCGTCAAAACTTGTCGAGAGAATTCCAGTGCTTCGATAAGCTTGCGCTGCCCAAGGATCGTGTAGAACGAGCTGGAAACATTGAAGATCAGTTCTTCCCATGTTCGTGAGAGCCGATTTTCTGTGGCCATCACTGTTAATTCGGCAGCGCTGATGTCACTTCTGATACGCCCACCAGTAAATACCGGCATCCTCACCAAGATATCCACTGCGAGAGTACCGGAAGAGAACATCCCTGGTTCGCCGTTCAAGCGAGCGGCTTGTAATCTCTGATTTTGTAAATATTGGCGTAAGCTGTCTACATTGCTTATGTTTGGCCATCTTTCGGACGCAGCGGTGTTACGAAGCGCAACCGATGTTTGAACATCCCAAGCTCCTGACGCCAGACTCGGGTTGTTCCTCCGCGCGATTTCAAGGCATTGGTCCAATCCCATCGATCTCTGAGCTGGTTGTTGGGTCCGGCCGGTTGACGGTGGTCTCGGAATTGTAGAGGCTGCTATAGCGGGAATTGGTTTATTCTTTGAAAGGGTAGGGAAACCTATACAGCCGGAAATCGACAGTAGGGTTACCGAGCCGATGACCAGCCCAGCCAGACGAGTTACTTTCTTCAGACTACTGAATTCTCTCACTACGCCGCACCATACCTGATCATAAATGTGTTAATATGTAGCGGGCCATTTGGCCGAGGCTTAACAACATAGCAGTTGAATGATCAATCGGTATATTAAAAATTGATCCGAGAACATGACAAAATTATGGTCCCCTATCTGACACGGGATGACGGGCAAAAAAGAGGCGATTACGCAAGAAGCCATAATCGCCCCGATAGCTAAAACAGGATCATCAGGGAGACGAGCGATTTCCTAACGGTAGTAATAGCCGCTTGAAGAGCTGCTAGCGGGCCAGTAATAACCACTACTGGATGACGCTGTCGGATAATAATAGCCGCTACTACTCGATGATGTAGAAACCTGGGCATAGCCGCTGCTGGAAGAACTAGCAGGATAATATCCACCGCTAGATGAACTTGCCGGATAGTAACCACTGCTGGAGCCGCTACTTGACGCATTCCGGCCCCAGGAGGCAAACGGGGCCCAACCCATATACGCTGCCGCTGGGCCGGCGACTAAGGCCACCATTGTTACCACCGCCACAACCAATGTAAGTCGTTTCATGTTACAGCAAACCTCCTAAATCCATTTTGCCGGTTCTTCCGGTCCTTCTTACTGAAGGATTTCAATCGGAAAGAACAGGATCAGCTCCGGGGAACCCGTGAGCGATTCATCCGATAGCTCTGCAAACACCATAAGAAAAACTGGAAATGAGCGGCGCAACTATTTCACCATTACGTAAAACTGTCAAGAGCTTGTTTGATATGGAACTCCAGGATATGACATCGCAGACCGATTACTTTGAGCAACTACAATCACTAGATTGTCCACTATCCTCCGCATCTGATTTTTTTGTTTTCAAAGCGTGGCCTGCTTGGAATTGCGTTTCTTCCTGATTTTTTCCCTCATTTGTCGTTTCATGCCGAATCTCCTCGATTTCGAACGAACAGCATTTCGATTTCTTTCCAAAGATTTTATTTAAGAAACTCTGTTTTTCTTTTCGGTCTGTCATGACTTATCTCCTCTTTCCTATTATTGCTGGTCTCCTTGACCTAAAAAAACATGTTAAAAACATAGCCCCCAATAACGGCTGTGGCAAAAACAACTGCAACGATTGCGGCTACGAGCCGTTTGCGAAAAATACTAGCAAGCATGGTCATTTCCGGTATTGCCATGCCCGCCCCGCCGATAATCAAAGCTATTACCGCACCCATGCTCATCCCCTTATCTGATAATGCAAGCCCAATAGGTATTGCTGTTTCCGCTCGGATGTATAGCGGGATACCAATAATCGCGGCCACGGGGATCGCCAGTGGATTCTCAGGGCCAGCGACTTGAGCCACAAATTCTTCGGGCATATAGCCGTAAATAACCGCGCCAATGCCGACGCCCACAAGCAGAAAGACCAGGAACTGAACGAAAATCTCCCCATGCTGACTTAGAAGCCGCTTTAATTTTTCCAGAAAATGACAGGGGTATGGCATTTTCATTACTACCGCAACAACTCTGTTTCGCTCTAACGTTCTTGACGTATCTGGCGCCTCCCACCTTGTCCAGTAACACGCCGAATAAAATGGAACCAAAAAAAGTCACGCTAAAGTATATCAAGCACGCTTCCAGCCCCATAAGCGTCGCAACCATTCCGATAATGATTGGATTAAGCAGTGGCGACGCAATCACGAAAGACATCACATGCCCGAAAGGGACGCCGGCATTCAACATACCTAATGTCACAGGAATCGTCGAACAAGCGCAAAACGGTGTAAGAGCTCCAACTGTTGCCGCCATGAAATTTCCGAAAACCCCTCTATTCGCCATCCATGCGCTGATCCTTTCTTGCGGGATATACATCAAGGCCAGCGCCACAGCGGCGCTAATTCCTAGAAAAAGAACCGTTAATTCCATTGTAATAGTCACAAAATATTCAATTGTCAGGACGAACGTGTTCATGCCTATTCCTCCTATTGGTTGATGATGTCAACTATATGTGTAAAAAAAATTACTTCCGCATGGAACCAGCCATGATTAAAAATGCTTCTGTAACTTTCTGAGCATATTCTTCCGGCATGTTACAAAGCATCTTCCGTATCATTTCTGCATAGCGTTGCTGTATTGCGTACAATACATCTCTACCTTTTTCTGTAGATGTCACACAGCAAACGCGAGCGTCTTCGAGCGAAATCATTTTTTGCACATAGCCTTTCTTGTTGAGGCGGTTTACAATTCGTGTCGCCCCGCTTTTTGTAAAGCCAAGTCGTTGCCCAATATCTTGAACCCGGCAGCTTTGCGTATTAGCCACATGTTCCAGGGCGAAGAATTCCGGCATCGAAAGATCTTCACAACATTCACCGGACAAACCTCTCGGACCAAATTGCCAGATAATCTCCAGGAGCGCTTGACGGAGTTGCACTATCTTTATGTCTGTCATTTTATGTCACCATAAAAAACATATGCTATAAAGTTGACTATGTCAACCATTCTGTGGCTATAATTTTTCCTACTCCTGAAGGACAGGCTGTGAGATCAGGCCCTTAAATCAGATGGAAAGCTATATGTTGGTGATGGAACAGCAACGGCGGGTGAGATAACCAAGGTGTCCAGAACAGGTGGAAATGGTGTTGACCTGTTCGGCGTTATACAAGAACAGTGTTCGTGGTAAAAGGTTGAGAGGCGGACCATCCCAAGAATGACCGCCTCGGATATATTCCAGAACACTCTAATTGGTAGCGGGTTTCTGCTTCGATTTCTTGGCCGGCTTACGGGATTGGCCTGATGATTGGTACTTGTACTGCTGCGGGGCAGCATAACCATAACCGTAAGAAGAACCCCCATAACCATAGTAGGACGAATAACCGCCGGCAGAATAGGAGCTTGATGATCCTCCTGACCAGGAGGGGAAACAACCAGATCAACTAGAGAAAGCGACGGAAGCGAGTCCCAATATGGCCAATGTAACGACTAACAAAACTAGAATTCTTTTTGACAAGTTTTTCCTCCTTATCTATAGCCCAAAAAATAAACGTTGATAGAATGTATCGAAAAGGCAATTTTGTCACGCTTTTTTTGGGACTTCGAATACAAACAATGTTGTTGTTGAGAATTAATACCATTCATATCAAGGTATTATTATTTATTAAGGTCTGGAAACGTTTCGTTTAACGGCCAAGTAACATGACCTACCAGTTTGGTCTAAAATCAATTGGCCGTGGTTGCTTTGCAGGGCTTAATTTGCATACGGTTTCGGCTTTTTTTGCTTGGCCCGAAATGTCGGACCTGTTACATGTTGACATATGTCAAAGTTTCAAGACGAGATTTCCAGCTTTGCCGAAATTTTCAGGGCGTTGTCGAATCCTAACCGCTTGAGGATCTTTTTGCGGTTGGTTTCGTGCTGTTCCCCCGGAACAAAATGCAGCGCAGACATCGCATTAAGGCAGCGTGTTAGTGAACTCGGCAAGGGCCTTGAGATAGATCCTTCAACCGTGTCTCATCACATGAGAGAACTCCGGCAGTCAGGGCTCATACGAATGGAAAGACGTGGGAAAAACATATTGTGCTGGGTAGATCCGAAAACGGTGATAGCGACGGCGAACTTGCTCACCGGGTGCTCGCTGCCCGCCTCTCTGAAGCAGGACGAATGTCTTTGTGTAGGCGGAGACATAATTAAAACGAAGACTGGATATTAAAAATGAAGGA
>CAVQDX010000057.1:0-137132 GCA_963711335.1 uncultured delta proteobacterium
GGGAGTTTTGCAAAAGGCTCTGTTGATAGTTTCAGGATAATTTTATTGGGATGACGAAAGGTACTATAGTATAATTTGTTGAATTGAGGAACTCGACCCGCGTGGGGCCATAGTGACCAAGGATCAACCATGGACCATCTGCGGAAAAGTATTTGCCTGATAGTATGTGGGGGTTTTGTTGGCTGATACGCTTTCCGCAGATCAAAACCATATTATTTCAGGCGCGTTTTTACCTTCCAATGTGGCCTTGAGAAACCATGACAAAAAAAGACGAAAAATTCAATCTGGACAAAGACTTATTAGATGAACTCTACAGACAGTACGCTCGTGGAGGGCTAACCGTCTCCACGTGGAGGCAATGGAGCTATTTTGAGAAAAAGGAATCTGGCGGGTCATATTTAAGATGAAACAGGACCCCCACATAACTAAGGATTGATTCTTGCTCAGAGTTCTTTCTTGAGCGCCGCATGAAAGACATTTTTATAAGTATAGAGGTTGATTCCAATAGGCTTTTTATAAGGCCTGTCGTTTTACTTGTCCGCGAATTCTTGCATCAATTTAAGCCTTTCTCAGAAAATGATCGTTTGCTCAACTCGATAGAACTGGTTTTTAATGAGGCTTTGGTAAATGTCCTTAAACATGCCTATTTGTCAGATGAAAACAAGAAAGTTCTCATACAAATATTTATTGAGAAAGATAACCTGATTTTCTACTTCATTGACTGGGGACTAAACTTTGACCCCGAAGGGGTTCCTACTCCGGATCTGGAAAAACCTGCTGAAGGAGGGCTGGGGCTCTGGCTAATTCGTCAGGTTGTGGATGAGTTGGATTATAAATCCGAACCTGATGGCAAAAACGTTCTTCGTCTAGTCAAAAAGGTTCCGGACATGTTGATCGACAAAGATGAAAATTAATGGAATCGGCGACTTGTCATTCGACTTGCTAAGTAAAGAGACTATTTTAAACAGCCTGAAGAATTCGGACTCAAAAGCGCCAGTACACGCGAAAAACAGGACAAGCCAATATCATACATAATGCTATTAACTCTAGGCTGTTGGTTTTGCAGATACAAGATAATGGACGACTATTTCGGGAGGACAATTAAACCGGATCGGGAGGCCTGAGCTACCTGTTCCCGACGATGTGTATCCCTTTGTACCGCGATGGATCCAGTTCCCTCTACAATATTTTCGAGGACAACTTGCATTTAGCCACAAAGGAAAGCCCCCAGGGAGACATAGCTGTCCACCATGAGTGTGGCCGGACAGTACAAAATCTGCGCCATGCTGATAGGCTTCATCCAGCGTTTCAGGTGAATGAATCATCAGAATTTTTGTGGCGTCATCGGGCACATCGGCGAATCCTTTAACATAGTCATGGGTTCCATAAAAATGAGCGTCATCCAATCCGACTATGTGAATCTTAACCCCATCTTTTTCCAGAACCGTTGATTCGTTCAGAAGCATCCGGACTCCATGCGTCTCAAGTTTTGGAACAAACTCCAGGAAGTCATGGTTTCCCAATATTCCGTAGCATCCATACTTGCAGTTCAGATCCCTCGTAAGCGCTTTTATCTCTTTAAAGACCGGATAGTAGTTGCCGTGGGTATGAAATCTAAAGTCTCCCGTAATCAATGCGACATCGCAGTTCAACGCTGAACAGAGCCTACCCACATGAGAACCCATTCCTTCAAATACATCCAGATGAAGATCAGACAGATGCAGTATTTTAAATCCATTGAAGGCATTGGGAAAACCGGGCAATTCAACTCGGTTAATAACAACCTTGTGGGCTTTTATATTTGAAAACCCTCTATCCCAAGCCCGGAATAGCTTCACAAACCAACCAAAAGCGTCCAAAGCCCAATCGACGTTCTCAAAATGGAAACCTCCCAGGCCAGGTCCAAGGACATTTGCAGAATGTTCGACTTGTATCTGAAGTCTTTTGGAAACGTAGTCTTTGCCACAGCGGTCGATTAGATGTTGCAGATCGCGTTTTTCCATCTATATGTCCTGCAATTTTTTCATCCGACTGTGCCCAGGAAGCTTTCTCCAGGTGTGACCCGCACATAAATCGGGTCGGATCATACGACCGTATTTTGATCCGTTCAGGGTTCAACGTCAATCAGATTTGTGGATTTCGATTGAGTTATGGGCGTCTAAAAATTGATTGATTTCTCTGCCCATTGACTTCGCGGCTTGTTCAGTCTGTGCTATAGGGAAAGCATATCAAGCTGAGAGGACAACCAAAATGCCAATTCGCCTTCAACCTAAGGAAAGCGCTTTGGAAAGATACCGACCTTTATACTGGGAGTCGCGCCATTGATGTGCACATTCAACATCTAAGAGCCAAGATAGAAGATAATCCATCGGATCCAGAACTTATAGTCACCGTTCAGGGTGTCGGCTATATGCTCGAATCTAATTGAGCATTTACTCTTGAGTGAATAGCGTCCCGAGAGATCAAGTAAAAAATGCCAAATCCATTTTTTCAGGAAATGACAAGACTTGGAATCCATATTCAAAGCGCTGGATTCGAAGACTATCTCAGGGACGAGTCTCGGTTTACCGGCCACGCTGACGCCTTGATCAGAGCGTCCAATATTTCTGACGTGGCTCGGGTCATGAAGGCATGTAACGACACAGGGACTCCTGTTACGGTCGTTTCAGGAAAAACCTCTCTTACTGGGGCTCCTGTTCCCCTCGGCGGCGTAATACTAGACGTAAAAAAACTAAACTGGATGAGCAGCGACGAGCCGAACAAGGTGGGACCAGGCGCTGTGTTGAAAGAATACAAGGAATTCGTCGATTCGTTGGGTTTATTCTACCCTCCTGATCCGACATCCGAAGGCACGTGCACAATAGGTGGGAATGTAGCCTGTAACGCTTCCGGAGCATTGAGTTATCTTTACGGACCAACTCGTGATTACGTTCAGGGCCTAAAGATTGTGTTGCCTACCGGCGCCATTCTGCATCTCGATCGCGAACGAGTTTTCGCCAAAAAGGGGATGTTTAGAATCCCAAAGGATCTAATGGATCCAAGTCCTAATGACGACTTGGTAGTTCCGGCCCCATCATGGAAAGCTTCACCGTGGAAGGTTTTAAAAAATTCAGCCGGTTTTTATTCAGCGGACAGCATGGATCTCGTGGATTTGTTCATCGGATCTGAAGGAATACTCGGAGTCTTTGCGCAAATAACTACCAAACTGCTCAAAAGAAGAAGAGCTTTTTTCTCTTTAATCATTTATCTCCCTGATGAGGGAACAACTGTCCGTTTTGTCCAGGTATTGAATTTGCTGAGGGTTTTAAATTCACCTTTTCCCGAGGAAGGTCTCAATGAATGCAAAGCTCATAAAATTGATCATGAGCATTGGTTTAAGGAACTGGATTGTTCAAGATTTCGCTTGATACTACCATCCTGCATGGAATGGTTCGGGAATTCGACTGTGGAGCTATTGCCGGAGGACCACAAGAAATACCTGAAAAATTCCTACGGCGCGATTTTTGTTGAACAGGAATACGAGAATGAGGACGGGATGACAGAGAGCGCATCCCAGTGGGTTGAACTCATAGAATATTTCAATCGATTGCTCGGCAATGAGATAAAAACGATTCAAACCCAGGTGGCAATGGATGTTAGGGGATCCAGAGCCTTCAGGCTGTTGCGGCAATCTATTCCAGAAAAGTTAAATGAGCTTATACATCCAGGTTTTGTGAAGATAGGATCTGACTTCTCCGTGCCGTCAGAAAGTCTCAGGCAGCTTCTGGACGTGTATGACGAGAAGCTTCCGCACTGTATTTCGTATGTCTTTGGCCACATCGGGAACAGTCACCTACACGCCAACATCTTGCCACAAACAGATGATGAAGAGAAAACCGCGCAGCGGACAATGGATGAAATTGCCACGGAAGTCGTTTCAATGGGCGGAAGCATAGCGGGCGAGCACGGGATCGGGAAAATCAAGAGCAAATACCTCGAAATGGCGTTAGGCGAGGAAGCGGTCAGGCAGATGAAAAGAATCAAGAGATCTCTTGACCCGCGCAATATATTGAATCGGCACACACTTCTGGGCGATTTGAATTCGTGATCCAGGGGTATGCGGTTAAACCGTTAAACCGTAGTCTCTTGGGAACTGCCCCACTCGTAAAGCTGGTTTAGTCGGACAGAATTTGTAACGACAATTGTAAAAATTTCCTCCACAAAAAAGTAGCCCGTTTTATAAACGGGCCAAAGGAAGGATTAGGTTTGGTTTGTCGCTGGAGAGGAATCAATCATTTTATTGGTATGTTGTCAAGCTTTTTTAACATTTAATTTAATAAAAATTAGATCATTTAATAGGCATTGTTAAGAACATATTGTTTTAGTTAGCATTATGTGCGCAGCACATAAATTAGGTCAGATTATTTTTTCTCCGCGGTTATGTGAGGGGCGCGCAAAGATCAAGTTTAGGGAAGAGTCTGACTCTTCCCATTCAGCGATGAATTAAATGTTGGACTTAAGAATACCGGGGTTATTTCGATGTAGTCCGTTCACAAGCCGATGAACAAAATGGCGCTTCTTCAGGATCAGATACATCACAGACAGGGCATGAACAGACTTCCGGACTATCCGTAGGTTTGCTGAATTTATTTCCCTTTTGTTTAGCCACATAGTCTTCAATTGCCCTGTGTAGCGCGTCGGCTCCCAAGTTCGAACAATGGTGTTTCTTTTTTGGCAATCCTTCCAGCGCGTCAATTACCGACGCGTTTGTTATCTGCATCGCCTCATCAAGGGTCTTGCCTTTGGCCAATTCACTCACCATGCTGGAAACAGCTATTGCAGCTCCGCAACCGAAAGTCTTGAATTTTACATCTTCCAGGACGTTGTTATTAACTTTGATATAAAACTCCATAATGTCCCCACATGCGGGATTACCTACACTGCCTACGCCATCCGCGTTCGGAATCTCTCCGACGTTCCTGGGGTTTGTAAAATGGTCCATAACTACTTCATTGTACATTTTTGACACTCCTGAGTTCTTTTACCGAGCGGCTGTTCAACTAGCAGCCTTGATCCTGCCTGTTTTCTTATATAATGGTGACATGTCTCTTAATCTCTGAACAATCGGCGGAAGAATTCGAACCACGTCATCCACGTCTTCATTAGTGTTGTCTATGCCAAGAGTAAAAAGAAGAGATCCTTGTGCTGTCCCTGCGTCTATTCCCATAGCCAACATTACGTGCGAGACTTTCAGTGATCTGGATATACATGCGGAACCACTTGCTATCTTGACTCCTTCCATATCAAGAAACAGCAACATGGACTCGCCTTCAACGTATCTTACTGTTAGGCTGGCGTTCCCGGGTAATCTGTTGGTGGGATGTCCGACCTGACCCACTTCTTCTATTATGGCTGGTATTTCCCTTATCAAACGATCTCGTAGGGGCGTTACATGATTGCTACGATCCTGAATTTTATCAATAGCGATTCCCGCTGCTTTCCCCATACCTATTATGCCGAGCACATTCTCTGTTCCTGCTCTGTAGCCACCTTCCTGAATGCCGCCGTCAAGTAGTGGAGAGATTTTGGTTCCTTTGCGTACAAACAGAGCCCCTACCCCATGAGGTCCGTAAAAGGGGTTGGATGCAAGTGACAGCATGTCCACGTTGAGGTTCTGAACGTCAACGGGTATTATTCCGACAGTCGCGACAGCGTCGGAATGAAACGGGATATTATGTTCTTTCGCAATCTTGCCGATCTCAGCTATAGGTTCAATTGTTCCAATTTCGTTGTTGGCGTGCATTATGGAAATGAGCGCTGTTGAAGGAGTGATTGCTTTCCGAACATCGTCAGGGTCTACTGACCCGTACTTGTCCACCGGTAATCTTGTGACCTCGATTCCCATCTTTTCCAAGGCTTTGATTGCGTGCATTATGGAAAAATGCTCTATGGAGGAGGTTATCAGATGGTTACCTTTCGCTCGATTTGCGAACAAACCTCCTTTTAGCGCCCAGTTGTTGGCTTCCGTTCCTCCGGAAGTGAAATATATTTCCTGGGCTTTGGCGTTTATTAGCGCTGCAATTTTTTCTCGGGCCTCATCCATTGCATCGGTAACTTCCTCGCCCATGCTATGCATACTTGATGGATTACCGTATTTTTCTTTGAGAAACGGCAACATAGCGTCAACAACTTCCGGGAGTATCGGAGAAGCGGCGACGTGATCCATGTTAATAATTCTCATAACAACCCCCTTGTAAATATCTCATGAAACTCTACCAGCCCTTTAACCTATCTAAATTAGCTAGGTTATACGTTCATGTCAACAATCATTGTCACTTTTGATCTACTTAAACTTCTCGTCTTGTCCGACCGGCGGAATCACAATCTGTTGGTTATGTTTAAACAAGTCTCAAAATTACTTCTTAAAATCCTTTTTTTGTATCTACGTCAATTTGGATGCAAATTTTGCGTGTTGGATGCTCCAAAGTGTTTTATTCGTGAATTTTTGCTGTTCATTGTAAAATAATAGTCTGGGAATCTGGGGTTCCTCGAGAACTCTCGAAACACAAAACGAGTTATCTTGGGTGTAAAATCATTATGAAATCAGCAAGCCTCGAACCTGTCCATGTATCTTCATTTTGTAACCTTGTAACTGACGCGACCCACAACGGAATAGTCATCATTGATCGTGACGGTGTGATATTGGTATACAATGAGGCCGCAAGGCGGATGCTTGGAGATGACGACACCTCCCCGATCGGACGCCATTTTTCAGAAATTCGCCCCGAGACATGGCCGGACCTGCAAAATATTTTGGAAACCGGTCGTCCTCAACTTGGGAAAAAAATAGTTTTCCCTCAAGCCACTATCATCGCCAACCGCAGTCCCATAACCCTTCACGGAAAGGTTGAAGGAGTCATAAGCGTCTTTCAGGACATTTCCGAATACGAGGCAATGATCTCGGGTCTCCATGGTTACAAGAAACTCCATCGTGAACTCGAAGCGATATTCGAATCCTCATTTGATGGTCTATACATTACTGACGGCAAAGCGAACACGATTCGAGTGAACAATGCCTACGAAAGAATAACCGGCTTAAAAAGAGAAGATCTGATTGGTCGAAAGATGCAGGATCTTGTCGAAGAGGGGGTTTTTGACCATTCCGTCACGCTGGACGTCCTGGAGCAAAGAGGTCAGGTTACGATCATGCAAAAGATCAAAGGTGACAAGCACCTGCTAGTGACAGGAACGCCAATTTTCGATGACGAAGACAAGGTTGCCCTGGTCGTAACCAACGTTCGCGACATAACGCTTTTAAATAATCTCCAATCCCAACTGGAAGAAACCCGGCGGTTGAGTTCTCGCTACTATCAATCGTTTATGGAACAGGAAAAATTTCAGCACGATCTGCAGGACATCGTCGTCAAGAGCGCTTCTATGTTTCAAACGCTACAAAAAGCAATCAAGGTTGCGGCTGTCGATTCATCGGTGCTGCTGTCCGGAGAGTCCGGTGTAGGCAAGAGCATGCTTGCGCGGATTATCCACCTTATTAGCCCGAGAAAGGAGAAGCCGTTTATAAAGATCAACTGCGGAGCCATACCGGACTCATTGATAGAAAGTGAGCTTTTCGGCTACACCAAAGGGGCTTTCACCGGCGCGGCCCCTGAGGGCAAGGCTGGGCTTATTGAGGTTGCCCACACCGGGACGGTATTCCTGGACGAGGTCGGTGAATTGACATTGGCGATGCAGGTGAAACTGCTTGAGGTCATCGAAGACAAAATGTTCACACGTCTTGGGGCCACACGGCCGACTTCAATCGACGTTCGCATTATTGCGGCCACCAACCACGAATTAAAGGAACTTGTTCAGGACGGGCGCTTTCGGGAAGATCTTTATTACAGGTTGAATGTTATTCCGATCCATATCCCTCCATTACGAGACCGTCGTGATGATATTGCGGCTTTGGCTTTGAACAGACTGGAGAAATTCAATCAGTCATCGAGTCATTACAAACGCTTAGATCCTGCGGTAATGGACCGACTGACGCGCTATAATTACCCGGGAAATGTTCGTGAACTCATAAACATAATGGAGCGCATAATGATAATGAGCGACGGTCACCTAATATCCCTTTCCGATATTCCGGAAGAACTCAGAGAATCCGCATCAACAACTATTGATCCATTTGAAGAGGGAGTGACTCTGAAGAAAGCTCTTGAAGTGATGGAAGGTAGGATAATAGAAGGGGCCCTGCGAAAGCACCAGAGTCTTTCCATGACTGCAAGAGCCCTGAATGTGCATCCTACGACATTGTGGCGCAAGATGGCGAAACTTGGAGTGCCAAGAGACGTTGCAAATCGGAAATAATATTGCGATAATGCAACATGGCGCCATGTCTTTGATTTTAAGCTAATAATAAAAACTAACTCATTCCGTACAATTAGTTTTCTTGCATCTCTGCAATATCAATTCCCTGCACTTCTCCGGCGCTGTCTGTGGATTCCCGCTCTGATCAATGCTGTGCCATGGATGGCACATTTATTGCTCACTAGAAATGAAATTCAAGAAAAACCAGGTAACGAGGAGGTGGGTCTATGCTTAAGCACAAATACTTCTTACCGATACTGTTAGCTGTTGTCGGTATTGTTAGTGTTGCCGCTCTCCGTGAGCGCACAGGACAAGATTATCAAAATCGGCGCATTGTACCCCATGACCGGTAGAGCCGGCCTATATGGTCTTGATTCGGTCGACGCTGCGGAGATGGCCATTGAAGAAATTAACTCCAAAGGCGGCGTAAATGGGTACAAGCTGGAGTTCTTCAACACTGACAGCAAGGCCAAGCCCGATTATTCGGTAATGGTAGCCAAGCGCTACATCACTCAGGATAAGACGCATTTTCTCTTTGGTGTAGTCAGTTCCGCTGTTGGCTTGGCCGTTACAGAGGTATCCAAGCAATATAAGAAGATATTTATCGGAACGGATCATGCCTCTACCCAGCTTACTACAGATAAATTGCAGCCATACTACTTTAGGGTTTCTAATAACACTTTCCAGTCTATGGCGGCCGGGGCGCTTTATCTTCAGGAACTGCAGAAAACAAAGCCATGGCAGACCATAGCGTACATCGGTCCCGACTATGCGTATGGCCATGATCAGTGGGACGAACTGAAGTATAACCTGGACCGTTTTGGCGTGAAGTATAAAGCTGTGGGTGAGTACTGGCCTAAGCTTTTCGCTCCGGACTACACAGCCTTTATCACCTCAATTATAAACGATAAACCGGACATTTTGGTGGCAGGCTTTTGGGGCGGGGACACCGTCGCTTTTATTAAGCAGGCCCAGCCTTATGGACTGTTCAAAAAAATGCTCTATTTTCATCCGGACGCGGGTGGTAACTACGAACTTATGGCCGCAATGGGCGCCGACCTACCCCAGGGACTCGTGCTCAGCGCCCGGCATCACAACAATTGGCCCGACACAGAGCTTAACAAGGAATACGTGAAGAAGTTCTTTCAACGGACGGGTCGTTACCCAACCTATGCGGCTGAGGGCGCATATGCTGGAATATATGCTATTGCGGAGGCTGTGAAGAAGGTCGGGAACCCTGACGATACGGAAGCCCTTGTAAAGGCGCTCGAAGGATTGAAAATTAAACTGCCTGAAGACCCGGAAGGTTTTACTTCCTACATTGACCCTGCGACACACCAGGTTGTCCAAGTGCAAGCAATTGGCGTCACTATGCCGAATGACAAGTTTCCTCCAGCCAAACTCATGCTGGGAGACTGGAAGGTTTACAAAGCTGAAGATCTCCTTCCTCCGAAGGAATATATCGAGAAACTGAAAAAGAAATAGATTACAGCCAACTGGTTACCAACGGATGCGGGCTGTCCATACGCCCGCATCCATATGAGAGTTCGCAATGGACCTTTCGTTCATAGTGATGCAATTTTTAAGCGGGTTGATGATGGCTACTCTGTTGTTCCTCGTAGCCAGTGGACTCACCCTAATTTTTGGCGTGGGAAATGTTTTCAACTTCTCCCACGGATCCTTTTACATGATTGGGGCTTATCTGGCCTACCAGGCGGTTTCTGTCTGGCACACCAACTTTTGGGCGTCGGTAATCTTTGCCGCTTTAGGCGCCGGAGTTCTGGGTATGCTGGCTGAGGCGTTATTCCTTCGTCGCATTTATGGGCGTTCCGATGAAGGTGGCTTCCAGATCCTCCTGACGTATTCATTTATCCTCGTAATTGATGACCTAGTAAAATTGGTCTGGGGAACTGAGTACAAGTCTCTGGCGCGACCTACAGGGTTCACTGGAGCCGTGGATATAGGGGGATTGACCATTCCAGCCTATAACCTTGCAATCATAGGGATCGGGCTCTTGGTAGTATTTATGGCGTGGTTGATTCTCTCCCGAACCCGTCCTGGGCGAATCGCCCGAGCCGCTGCCCTTGATCGGGAAATGCTGGGTTCCATGGGCGTGAACGTGCCCCTTGTCATGACTTTGGTCTTTGGAATTGCCACAGCAATGGGCGGATTTGCCGGAGCGCTCGCCGCCCCCCTTCGTTCTGTTTCCCCAGGAGCAGGAATTGAGGTCATCATCGACTCCTTGATTGTAGTCGTAATTGGCGGGATGGGTAACTTCTGGGGGGCCTGGCTGGGGGCCCTGATTCTGGGGGAGGTTAACTCCTTCGCTGTAGCTACGGTCCCCGACTGGGCGTCTCTGTTTAACTACCTCGTTATGGCGCTGACCCTGATTTTCAAACCCGAAGGCCTTTTTGCCTCTCGGAAGATCAGGAAGGTGTAGCCATGAAGAACCTAACAAGAGTTAAGGAAGTTATCTTTTGGGCTATCTTTTTTGTGATCTTCGGCCTTGTTCCTGTTTTCGCGAAATCTGACTACCATCTAATGTTGGCCAATCACATTTTGATTTGGGGCATGTTCGCCATGGCTTTCAACATGTTGTTCGGAGTCACCGGCATGCTGTCCTTCGGCCAAGCTCTATATTACGGGCTGGGAGCATACTCTGTCGGGCTGATCGTAAAGGGCTTCGGCGAGGTTTGGTTCGTGCCCGCAATCGTTGTGGGGCTGTTGTTAGCCGTGCTTATCTCTATTCTGATCGGCCTTTTGGTAATACGGGTCAGTGGTGTGTATTTCACCGTGCTTACACTGGCCTTCGGTCAACTGGCGTGGCAGATAACCTTCAGATGGTACCATTTCACCGGTGGAGATGATGGGATTCAAGGCATTATGCCTCCTGGAATTCTTGCGGACCATATTGTTTATTATTGTTTTACGTTGTTGTTGGTAGCCGTTTCTATTTGGGTTTTACGACGTCTGGTAAATTCGCCCATGGGTCTTACGCTTCGATGCATCCGGCAAAATCCAGACCGAGTGCGTTTTCTGGGAAGACGAGTACGCCGTAATCAGCTTAGAATTTACGTGATTTCATCCTTTTTCGCCGCATTGGCCGGTGGCCTGATGGCAGGTGTGGATAATTCCATACATCCTGACATGCTTTACTGGACTACATCTGGAGAAGTAATCCTCATGGCCGTACTCGGAGGCATAGGACAGTTCTTTGGTCCGTTCATCGGGGCAGCCGTGATTATCATAATCCAGGATGTTGTTGGAGCCCGTACCGAATACTGGTCATTGATTATCGGGCTGATCATGATGGTCATGGTCCTTCTACTACCTAAGGGATTGGTAGGAGAGATCCAGTTCCTACGGACGCGATTAAGGCCCGGCGCCGGGAATCGAGGTTGAAATGGAACCGGTTTTGACGCTTGATAACGTAACTAAGTCATTTGGAGGACTTAGAGTTACTGCAGGAGTCAGCTTCTCTGTAGCAAAAGGAAGCATATCAGCCATAATTGGCCCCAATGGAGCTGGAAAGACTTCTCTCTTCAATCAAATCACCGGTTATTTAAGGCCGGACAAAGGGAAGATAATCTTTCTGAGCCACGATATAACCGATCTCAACACGCGTGACATTGTTTCTCTCGGTATGGGAAGGGCTTTCCAGGTTACTTCGTTCTTTCCAGAGGAATCCGTTCTGGACAACGTTCGAGTAGCCTGCCTTTCGCGATCGAACAAGACGCGGATTATGATGCAAAGTGTTTCGAGCTTTAAAGAGGCGACGGACAAGGCTTATAGGATCCTCGAAAGTCTAAGTCTGGAGAAACAGGCTGATCGCCCTGCGTTCGAACTGGCTCATGGCGATCAAAAACTCCTCGACATTGGCGTCGCATTGGGATTGGAGCCCGTCGTACTCCTTCTAGATGAACCCACGTCCGGTATGTCTCCTGACGAACGCCTGCTTACACGGAATCTGATCAAGAGGCTTTGGAAGGAATTCAACCTCACGTTGCTATTTATTGAGCACGATATGGACACAGTTTTCGGTATAGCTCAGACAGTTCGAGTGCTCCAAATGGGTAGGCTTCTGGCGGAAGGGACTCCGGAAGAAATACGTAAAAACCCAGAAGTGATAACTGCGTATCTCGGCGAGGAGGTTATGTGAACTACATCCTAAAAGCCGACGGCATTAATACGTTTTACGGGCGCAGCCACATCCTGTTTGATGTAAGTCTTTCCGTGTCCGCTGGCGAGACTGTCTGTCTCATGGGTCGGAATGGAGCTGGGAAAACCACCACGTTCAGATCTTTAATGGGACTGACCCCACCAAAGAGAGGCACGGTAATTTTCAAGGATAAATCTTGCGCTGGGGCGCCTTCGTATAAAATGGCCCGAATGGGAATGGGTTTCGTCCCGGAAGATCGACGTATTTTTGGGCCTCTCACCGTTTCAGAAAACCTTGAGTTGGGAAAGATATCGGGTAGAAAAGGCCAGTGGTCAATGGCTACCGTCCTGGAGCATTTTCCGACGCTAGAGGTGTGCAAAGACCGATTCGGGGGATCGCTTTCAGGGGGTGAGCAACAGATGTTGACCATTGCCAGGGCGCTCATGGGTAACCCGGACCTGTTGGTTTTGGACGAACCTACGGAGGGACTCGCTCCTGTTATTGTAACCGTTTTGAAAGACCTCATAATGACTCTCAAATCCGCTGGTTCCACGATCCTTCTCTCAGAACAAAACATCCGTTTCGCTACTGCCGTTTCGGACCGCGTGGTCATAATAGACAAGGGGCATGTCGTGTACACAGACACGATGGAAGAATTTAAGAGACAAGACACCATACAGAGCAAATATTTGGCTGTGTAGTAATTCTAGGGGTCACAGGAGTCAGAAAGGCACATACAGATGAATAAAGTTAACATTTTTCAGACCACTCCACGAATATTGATTGGAGCGGGAGTATCTAATCAAATAGCCGATGAGGTAAAGCGACTTTCCGGGAAAAGCGTCATGATCATAACTGACCCTGGTCTAGTAAAATCAGGCATTTGTGATCGTATTGAGGGTGTGTTGGTTAAAGGAGGATGTTCTTTTCGGCGTTTTGACGGCGTGGAGCCGGACCCACCTTTTGAGATCGCTTCTAAAGCGGCGCAAGTTGTTAAAGACGTAGGAGCGGATTTAATTCTCGGGATTGGTGGAGGATCATCATTGGACATAGCAAAGGTCGCCTCCATATTGGTGACCAATGATGGCCCCGTAAGCTCATACTTTGGTGTGGACATGGTCCCTCGACCAGGCTTGAAGATGATTCTGGCGCCTACCACCGCTGGGACCGGGAGTGAGGTCACTCCAATAGCCATCCTTTCGGATCATCATGAGAAACTGAAAAAAGGAATTGTGAGTTCTTATTTATTTCCGTCTGTCGCCATGTTGGACCCGGAACTTACGCTTGGCTTACCAGCGGCCGTTACAGCCGCAACCGGCATGGACGCGTTAATCCATGCGGTCGAGGCATTTACTTCCAAAAATGCGACATCGTTTACCGATATGCTGGCCAAAGAGGCGATGTGGCTAATCTCACAGAACATCCGAACGGCTTTCGCAAATGGCTCCAATTTGGACGCACGAGCCAAGATGCTTGAAGGCAGCCTCCTTGCAGGCATGGCCTTTGCCAACGCTGGTGTAACCGCCGTTCACGCTTTCGCTTATCCCATAGGGGCGGAATTCCACATACCCCATGGGGTGGCCAACAGCATCATGCTTGCCGCAGTGATGGAATTCAACATGATGGGATCCCTGCCAAAATTTGCTGTTATGGCTGAACTCCTTGGTGAGAACACTCAGGGTCTGAGCGAGCGAGAAGCCGCTTCTGTGGCGGTAGAGAGTCTCAGGTGCCTGGCTACTGATGTTGAGATTTCATCGTCGCTTAGCGAGTTTGGGGTCCAAGATAAGGATATTCCTTCGCTGGCGCAGGGCGTCATGAAAGTTACAAGGCTCCTGGCCAATAATCCAAGAGAACTTAAACTCGAGGACGCCGAAAAAATTTATCGCCGGGTCCTCTGACGAAAGTTTTTAGTCAGCGATGACGCCCAAGTCTCGCGGCTTAACCGCTCGCTCCAGTGTCCAACTTGAGTACCGGCGTCTTTGGTCAGACATTCTGGGTCTCTTGTGGAGAATTACTTATGTTCGGTTTTTACAATATGGCGCTTAGAGTCAATGCCACTCTCAAGTGTTTTGATTTGAAGATAATATCCGATAGTGTATTGCGCCAAACGCTTGGGGGCAAAGGATTGGCCACCCACCTGCTGCTATTACATAACCCTCAGGGAACAGAGCCGTTGGGGCCGGATAATCACCTCATTCTGGCTTCCGGTCCAGCGAGTGGTACGAGCATCTGGGGTTCATGCAGGCATGGGATTTACACCAAATCTCCGCAAACGGGATATTATTCGGAATCCTATTCAGGTGGAACCGTAAGTGATTATATGGCCGCTACCGGCTTTGACGCGGTAATGATCCATGGAGCGAGTGATGAGCCCATCTGGCTTGAGGTGTGCGAGAAAACAGTTCACTTCCATCGGGCTGATGATATTTGGGGCTTGGAAACTTATGAAACTGAGGATCGGATAAAGGCATGGATCAAAGAGAATAGGCCTGATGTCAAGAACTGCGGCGTCATGGTCATAGGGCCTGCAGGTGAAAATACGGCCAGCTTCTCTGTCATTGAAAACGACTATTGGAGGTCGGCTGGGCGAACTGGCACCGGGGCGGTAATGGGATCTAAAAAGATCAAGGCTATCGCCTTTTGGGGTAATTGCAAAAAGGAAATCGCCAATGTCGACGCAGTGAGGAATTTTACCAAGGATATTGCCAAAAAGACGATTGATAATCCTGGTGTCAAGGCATACAAGAGCATGGGCACACCTATGATGGTAGACATCATGAGTAATGTGGGGAGCTTCCCGACTAGATATTGGCAAAAAGGCACGGCGGATCATCGCGAGAGTATAAACGCCGCGGCCCTTCATAGCCGCTGTGAAGTAAAACCCCATGCATGCAGAAAGTGTTTCATAGCCTGCGGACGGATGGCTACGGTCAAGGAGGGACGGCATAAAGGATTGACTATCGAGGGACCTGAGTACGAGACAATTTACGCCTTTGGAGGTCTGTGCGAGGTGGATTCCATCGAAGAAATCGTCTATCTCAATGACCTGTGTGATCGGCTGGGCCTGGACACTATGAGCGCCGGGAACCTGGCGGCCCTGACTATTGAAGCCTCCCGTCAGGAAAAGATTGATTATAAAATCGATTATGGTGAGGTCGATAGAATTGCGGAACTTCTGGAAGACATAGCCTATCGTCGCGGAATCGGAAACGTACTGGCCAATGGCGTCAAATCAGTTGCAAGAGAGTGGGGTATGGAGGATCAGGCTATCCACGTAAAAGGACTGGAACCGGCTGGCTACGATCCCCGTGTGTTAAAGGGCATGGGATTGGCTTACGGCACATCGGATCGAGGGGCGTGCCATCTCCGTTCCACTTTCTACAAACCGGAATTAGCTAAGATGATCGATCCCGAACAAATTGCCGGAAAAGCGGCAATGTTTATAGAGTGGGAGGATCGGCTTACTATTTTTGATACGCTTACTCTTTGCCGATTTTACCGAGATCTGTACCAGTGGGAAGAACTGGGCCAAATGATTAAGGGGATTACCGGACTTGATTTGAGTGTTGAAGACATGAAGTCTATCGCCAAGAATATTGCCGATGATACCAGGAGATTCAACATTCGCGAGGGCTTAACGCCCCAGGAGGACAAACTGCCGAAACGTTTTTCTACTGAGGCGCTTCCGGAAACAGGAAAAATAATCACAGAGGAACAGATGGAAATGCTCCTAGCGGACTACTACGCAGAACGAGGCTGGGACGAACAGGGCAAGCCTCCTGACAAAATCAGTTAGTCAACACCCAAACAATGCCCCAATGTGATGTGCAGATAGGAAATAACGTAGGATGAGGTAACAAGTCCTCCAGTCAATTCAGTCATGATTACACCCGCAGGGACATGTCATGCGGGATTCAAATTTCAAATCGCTTATTGTCCACCAATGTTGTCCCATCTTGTTTTCGTATAGAGGGACCTCAAAACCATAATCGCAGCCATCTCTTGGGTTAAATGTCAGGTCGAAAATAACCTGTTCTGAATCTCTATCCTCCGCCACATAAAAATGTGGTTGATGCGCAACATTCTCCGGACCAGGATCGCCACCAAAGAACGTGGTAAGATTCAGCGATTGAACGGATTTGTTTTCCACTAATTGTATTTCATCAGCCGAAGATGAAACATATTCGAAGCCGGGCTCGGCAGTCAATCTGACCCTTTGGGGTTTTTGTCTAGAATAAAGAACGTACAGCGAATTCAGCATATCGAATATAGGCAGACTAATCCGCCAAGAGGGAATCTTTCTCAGAACGGAGTTTCCCATCCGGTCCGGCGAAAGCTGCGAATCATCCGGGCTGAAATCGCCACGGGTAATTAACGAATCAAGAGCGTTAAGCGCAAAAATATTCCATAAGCCGCTTTCTGGATATAGCCACTCAATTCTGGAAATTATGAACAGGTTCTTGTCGAGTTTTTCAACGCATTCCACACGAGGGGTATTTGAACCATCAAAAAAAGGGCCGCTGAGAGCCTCTTTCTCAATATCCGAAAAACCGTTGTAAAGATCAGAATTCCGGAACGGAAAAGCTCGAACCAATGTCTCGTAATCAACAAACTCTACCCCTAACCTTGATTCACGTGAGGCTCCACTGAACTCAAGCGAATAAACACACGGTGCTTTATCGATCCAAAAATAATACGCGGGTGTATCCTGCCAAACAGGACTCACACCACGCAAGCCAATTTGATTTTTCAGTTCTGGAAACCACGAGGCAGTTATGAGCAGACTATCCAGACGTTCTCGAAAGAGCGCTCTAAAATCTATTGGAATACTCCCCTTTCTTCTTTATTAAATCACGCACTATGTCTATCTTTTCGCGTCCTTCTACCTCTATACCTTCCATTCGTGCTGTCTCGACAATAATTTCATCCGGGTAATTCAAGGTCAACGTGTAGCTCGATTCATAAGAACCAAAAAATTCGTCTAGTTTAATCTTTGAATCAACTTCTTCGACACCAGATTTGAATGCTGCAATGGGTTTTAGAATTGATTCAGTGAACAGTTTCTTGAAGAATTGTCTTTTATCCTGATCCAGCATGATCCCCTCACCATAGGTGTAAACCAATCAGTCCTGACTCAAGTATCGGATCGTTTTACAGGCCATGAATTAAAGAATTGTCCATGAACAATTACGACGCTCAAAAACAACATGGTCCACACCAGCGGTGTGTCATCGGGTTGCGCTATTCCAGGTACTTTCCCCAGCAATTTTACGCTTAAATCAGAGTAATAAAACCCATAAATAAGCCCTCCTCCAAGAAACGCAACCAGCGTCCTGAGAGCGGCCGTCAAAGAAAATGCCGAAAGGTTGGGAAAATTGTTGAAATAGGTTTTTAGAATAAAGGCGGCAAGGATTATGAAAGCGCTGATTTCTCCTGCGTGTAAGTATCTGAAATAAGGAGCGTCAGTATACTGCCCCCCCTCGAATGGCTCCATCCAATAGATATTCATGATCTTAAGGAGTACAACCATACTTATGATCCCCAAGATTACGCTCGAAATCAATGTAAAAAATCCTCTGATGAAATTTCCCTCTCCTTGCTTACCCAGGAATTTCCAGGGATAGCCTTCCCAAAGCAGGTCAGACAATACGACCCATTTGAGGCTGCACAGCGCTAGTCCCAAGCTGAAAAAAGCGCTACCTGTTCCTGCATATTCGGCCCACCATGGGGCGACTCCTGCCTTATCTTGAGGCGGATAGAACAACTGGCAAATGTGAGGATGGAAAAGAACCGCATAGGTCAAGACCGTGAGAATTGATATTGAACAAAATCTGGACCAAGCCCTTACACCTTGACTGGTATCTTTCCACGGCCAGTTACCGAATCCAAGGTCCCAAACAAGCGTCCACCATATGAACGCCGTCACAAAATAGATTATAGCTGTGGAAGCGTTTTCTCTTGCTACAAAAGGTTCCGCCCCCGAACCACCTGAAATGACAATTGAATACGGGCTGAAATACGCTACTCCAAACCTTCCAATGAGGTTCCAGAATATACCGTATGTAATGATCAACATGAGGCAGATTGATATTATTGTAAGGAAAAGGCCTCGAACTGTCCCACCTTTGTCGATCATTTGTTCTTCAGAAAACGGATAGAATTCAAAGACTTTTGAAATCATCAAAATCGAAGTTAGCCAGACGGCGACCAGTGAAAATCCGTACATCGGGGTATAAAGTTTTAATATCCCGTTGGCATCCATAAACAGTTGCCACAGGGCTAGGACTATTATGAAAATGACTACAAAAGCTACGAAACCAAGGACAAAACTGTATACGGTCTTCTTTTCTGAACTTGCGCTCATGAAAATGGCCTCCATCACAATATTGGGTGGTTGAAATGGTTGGTTCCAGCTTCTTGACAGGTTAACACGCGGAACCATGAAATTTCGCTGTTAACCTGTCTCACCAAAAATTTACTGTCCAGGAAGCTCAGAAAACGATTGAATCACCATTGGTCAAGAATACATTTGTTCCTTTGTTTACCGTCGAGTATCGTGAGTAGGTTTTATACTTGTCGGTGCCTTTAACAATGGGAATCCCAGCCGCTGCGGCCTTTTCAGCGAAAATCCAGCCGGTGCAGTGGTTGCATGCGACTTTAGCGATATTAAACGACTTTACCCCTTTGATCAGGTCATCAAACTTTGGGTCCCATTGCTCAAAAAGGGAGATATGCAGCCCCCCATAACAGCCATAAGGTTTATATCCTTCAAAATTGCTGCGAGCGAAAGAGAACAAGGACAAAACGCCTGGATGGCAACATCCTGTGACAGTTACAATTCCTTGGTCTTTGACGTTGAAATATAATACGTTCTCGCCCCTAACCCTCAGGAGTATCGGAACATCAAACATTCTCAAGGCTACCCCGGGCATCAGTTTGTATACACCACTTTTGTCTTCGCCATCCTGGTTACATAAAATCAACTTGCCTGTATGAGGCGTGTCATTCTTGCATATCAGGACATCTTCACCGGCTTTATCCTTAACTTTAAGGTGAGCTTTATCTTTTAGCAGAGCCATGTCTTCGGGGTAATATGTCGCCGGAGCATACATCGTTATGTCGGGCTTGTGCTTCAATGTGGATTCGATCCCCCAATAATGATCCAAATGCCAATGCGACAAGACCATGAATTCAATTTCGCCGCTCTTGAGCATGGAGGCTATATTGCTCTTGTCCTGGAACACATAGTCCATCCACTCGTTGCTCCAGCCTGAGTCAAGCAATATTTTCCTTTCTTTACCGTCAAGAGCCGTAACCGTTATCAGAGTCGCATAACCGCCAGCGTTCTTGGGATCCCACGGGATGGCGTACTGGCTTGTCATTGCGCCGCCATAATCCATCATGTTCTTCTTCATGATGTCATTGTCAAACCAGCTTGTTTCTGTGAGAACATCAACCTTAACGCTTTTCACTTCTCCGATGTTTACCTTCCCACCCGCGTGAGCCTCCTTGCAAATTAATCCGGTTGGACCAGTTACCGATGCCGCTACTCCAGCGGCCGCGATGGATTTTAGAAAATTCCGTCGTTCCATTTTTCCGCCTCCTCTTAGGGGTTAATGTTGTTGAGACTCTGGTTTTGTTCCGCCTCAGTTGGAATTGGACAAGACCTCCGTTAGAATAGTCACTGGAACACGGAGGTATTGGAATGAGGAGGCGAAGGAATTACACACCTGAAGAGAAGGTCCAGATCCTGAGGCGACATCTGGTTGATCGTGTACCGGTGTCAGACTTGTGTGATGAATTGGGGCTTCAGCCTACTGTATTCTATCGGTGGCAGAAAGACTTTTTTGAACATGGCGCAGCGGCATTTGAACGGCAGTCCAAAGGGAAAGACCGAGAAATTCAGCGCCGTATCGAAGCTCTTCAAGCCAAGGTAAGACGTAAGGACGAGGTCTTGGCCGAGTTGTTGGAAGAGCATATTGCGCTAAAAAAAAGTCTTGGGGAGATCTGAGGGTTTTCTGGGTTGCTCCCGACGTTAGAGACGCTATTGTGGATTTTGTCAACCACTGGTCAGGACTCACTGAGATATCGGTGGCGCGATTGGTTATTTGGTTAGGCGTCTCCAGGAGTAAGTTTTATGATTGGAGATCCCGTTATGGGATGGTCAATGAACATAATGGCCGGATTCCACGAGATTTTTGGCTTGAGGACTGGGAAAGAAAAGCTATCATTCGATTTTACCATGAGCGCCCTAACGAAGGCTATCGGCGATTGGCCTTCATGATGCTGGATTCTGACATAGTCGCTGTTAGTCCGGCTACGGTTTGGCGAGTACTGAACAGGGAAGGACTCCTTTGTCCGTGGAATCCGACTCCTTCAAAGAAGGGAACGGGATTTCACCAACCCCTGAAGCCTCATGAGCATTGGCATATGGATGTGTCATATATAAACATCTCAGGGACTTTCTATTACCTGTGCAGCGTGCTCGACGGATGCAGCCGGTATATCGTTCACTGGGACATCCGTGAATCGATGACCGAAGCTGATGTGGAGATCATACTGCAAAGAGCCAGGGAAAAGGTTCCCGAAGCAAGGCCCAGGATCATCTCAGACAACGGACCACAATTTATAGCCCGGGATTTCAAAGAGTTTATCAGGATCAGTGGTATGACACACGTTAGGATTTCTCCTAATTATCCGCAGAGCAACGGGAAAATTGAGAGATGGCATCAGTCGGTCAAGCGTGAGTGCATTAGACCCGGAACTCCATTGTGTCTGGACGATGCACGACGCATAGTGGGTCAATATGTGGAGCATTATAACAATGAGCGACTTCATAGCGCCATAGGCTATGTAACGCCCAAGGACAAACTCCATGGCCGAGAAAAGGAGATATTCGCTGACCGGGATCGAAAACTAGAGAGGGCCAGGGAAAACCGTAGATTGTGTCGCCAAGCTACAAAGGCAACAAACCCTGGGACAACATCCTGGCAATGTGATAAACTTTTAGGGCCCGGGTGAAACGGAGACAGGCTCTGCTGGGAAGCAACCTGTTGAGGGATAGCTCGACCAAGGCTCATCGAGCCGATACTCAAACTGCTGGGAGCGATCTGTCGTTTCCCATCAACATTTCCATCGGACGATAGACCTTGTGATGCCTAAAAAATCCCCGCCCGAAGGGCGGAATAGAATCTCGATTCAAATCAGCGACTGTCTAAGAAAAAGAGGCCTCTGTCCATTTTCCGCTGAACCAGTACAGTTTGACATTTGCGGGATAATCCCGAAACGTGCATGGAGAACCGACGCCGTATATGTTAGGAACTAATAAAAGTTGAATTTTAGAAGTTACAGCATGCCTATAGAAACATAGTCCGGATGGGGAATCAAGAAATTTACGCAAAAGTCACCGTAGTTTTATTGAGTCTACTTTTACAAATCCTCGGAGCCGACTTTCTGGGCCGATAATTCAGAAACTCGTCGTGAAATTTTCAATTTCTCAACTAAGCTTTTGTATTCCAACCCCATTTTCACGGCCCTTTTCATGAGTCGCTTCCTCTGGATCACATATGTAATAGCATATCCTAAAACACCAAATGAAACGCCGAGCAAAATAGCGGATGTTAACCAACGAGCTAGTATTGAAGCGCTGAGTTGAAAAAATGTAACTATAGATTCCCAGAAATATTCGCTTTCCATGACAGGATCCATTGTCATACGAAAATTTTCAAAACTCAAAACAGCCGGTTTCCCCATGACAAATGACCCGAGGAGATAGTATCCATAATACATTGGAATAGCATTAAGCGGATTTACCACGAATGTGAAACCAAAAGCGACCACTACGTTAAACCTTTGAACAAGCCTCATCAAACCCAGAAATAGCATGTGACTTCCCAAAGGAGTCCCAAGCCCTACAACCAGGCCCGCAGCTACGCCAAACGCATCATAGTGGGGCGTATTACGTGAGTAGACCAGCGGTTGGATCACTCCCTCATAAATTTTTCTTTTTAGTGTCTTATAACTTAGTCGAGACCCGGATTTCTGAACGGGCTGATGATCATCCATGAAATTACTCAAACCGCATTGCAGTGACTGAATCCATGCGGCTGGCCTTCACGGAAGGATAGAGGCCAGAAGCGATCCCCAAAAAAGCTGTGAAGAGAATTCCGCTCATTATACTAAAGGATAGCATCAACGTGGAAACCTCGACACCTAAGGGCCCCTTAAGAATTGTGACTGAAAATACACCGACCACAACACCTAAAAATCCAGCGATTAGACTTATTAAAACCGCCTCCAACAGGAACTGTAAAAGAATTATTTCCTCTTTGGCTCCCAACGCCTTTCTTAGCCCAATTTCTTGTGTCCTATCCTGAACAGCGGACAACATGACCGCCATAATACCTAAACCACCCAAAAGGATGGTAACCCCCAAAGCCGCATATATAAAGAGCTTGACCAAATAAACTGTGGATTTAACTTTCTCAATTCTTCGAGGGTAATATGTAATGTCTACTCCTTGTTCATAACCTTTGTGAGAATCCTTCAAGATTTTTGACGCCTCATCCCTGACGGGTTCGACATCGTCCCAGTTGTCCACTCTTATATAAATTTCTCTAATTTTTTCGAGCCCTGAGAAAAGGCTTTGCGCTGTAGACATGGGAATAACTATGAATCTTTGGAGATCGTTTTGTTGAACTCCTCCAAGCACACCAATCACTTCAAATTTCAGGCTTCCTACACCCAAGAATTTCCCAACCGGTTTTTCCTTTCCAAAAAGATATTTGACAACATCTTCTCCCAGAACGCAGACTTTTTTTCGGCCCACGATGTCTGTAGCCCCGATCAGCCTGCCTTCTTTCAATTCCGTGCTTTGGGTTATCCAAAATTCCTGATCTATACCTATTAATCCGGGACTCCACTCATTATCTTCGAAAAACGCGTCAATCGCTGGAATCGATACTACTGGAGCGACAGCCCATACATGGGGAATTCGTCGAAGTTTTCTCACGTCGCTCATTGAATATTCACCGGGATGGTAGTTGTCATCATTGCGCCAGACCGCTTTCATGACAGTAGCTTCTCCCAGTAATTCAAGGTGCTCGCCCATTTTTTTTTCGACTGAATCACCCATCGTCTGAACAATGATGAAACCAGCCGTTCCAAGAGCGATGCCTATCATCACAGCCTTGTAGCGACGACGATTCCGGAGGGCTGAACGCCAGCACATTACTAGAAGGTCATCTATCTTCAATGGATTGGACTCCCGGATAGTTGCGAACTCTTCCTCAAAAGGATTTCATAACATAACGAATACTGGGAAACGGTTCAACCTTTCTGGGATTAAGGTTACGAAATCAGCGCCAAAATGTTAGATTGTCGTTTCACCCTACTCAAACGGGGGTAAAAATCCATGTTGTCAGGTTTTTATGTTCGGCTCCACCAAGTCAGGCCTTTCCTCTAAACGTAATGACAGTATCTTGGGCCGTTTGGCTTATCTGCTTTCAGCGCAGGCGGTGGAGGGGGTTTTAAGCACTGTTTTCTTTTTAAGCCTCGCCTGGATCAACGCAACGAACTATGGGCAGATAATGTATGCCATGGCTGCTGGATCTGTCATCCAGACAATTATTCAATTCGGGCTTTATTATCCACTTGTTTCAAAGCTCGGTAATGTTGATGAATCTGAAACAAAGGGCCTCATTCTGGGCGTTCAGATAATCAAGATAGCGTTGTTCGCTCTCTGTTTCGTGGGTGTATTGATTTTTGCATGGCGACAGCAACTCAGCGCTGAGTTAAGCGTTGTTCTGGCTCTCATTTCCGCAGGATTTTCCGTCGAGGCCTTGGCGGAAACGTTCTTTGCCGGTTTGAGGGTCAGCGGTAACCAGAATGTCGAAGCTCGCATTAAGGTGGCCGGATCAATAGCCTCGTACGGGTATGGATTTATATCCGCCGCCGTGGGACTTGGACCGGTCTATGTCAGCCTTTTTAAATTAATATCCGGGTTTACAAGAATTATATTCGGATTCCAGATTTTCCTGAAGAGTCGAGTAAAAACTGGAGTGCTCTCAGAAGCCTGGGTTTCAGTCGGTCCAATGTTCAAGGCTTCTCTCGTTTTTGCTCTCATCGAAATTCTAGGGGTTGTCTACAACAAGGCCAATATCTTTTTTCTTCAGGAGCATACCGGGGTCAGCGGCGTAGCCTATTACAGCGCTACCTACAATATATTGGAAGCTATTTCATTGTTGGGATCCGAGCAATTTCTCGGATGGGTCATTTTCCCCCTATTGGCTACACTATGGTGGAAGGACCGAAAACGAGCCGGGGAGTTAGTGAGGAGAAATGCTCAGTGGCTGATGGCTATCGCTTTTCCTGTCATTTTTTTTCTTTATGCGGAAAGCGCCCTGATAATTGGAGTTATCTATCCAGCCGAATATGTTGACGCGGTATGGATGCAAAAATATCTGGCCTGGACAATTGTGGTATCTTTCGAAAATAACTTGTTTTCTTACGTTATGATAGTGGCAGGCGCCGCAAATATGTTGCTGATCTTTCAGATAGCGGGAACCGTTGTTAATTTCGTTCTTAACTTTACACTGGTTCCTATTTTGAAACTGGAAGGCGGGTGCTTTGTAATTATTTTTACAAAGCTGTTTATAGTCACACTGACCTTTACATATTGTCGTTTGAGTTTTGGATTTGTCCGTGTGAAAGATTTTCTGTTTCCAATCGCCCTTGGTTTGACTTCATTTGGTCTTTTTCTCTTTTTCAAACCTTTGATTTCGCTGCATCCGGCGGTTGCCTCGACGATAATCTTTTATCTGGCTATATTATTCAGTATAGGGCCAAAATTTATAGGGTTTTTCCCAAAAAGGGTCAATTAGTCGACGAACCTTAGAATTTCTTTATCAGGACTACCCCGCCTAATAGCATCGCTACACCCAGGAGCCTCCATATATTTATTGGATGCTCTTCATAGCCCACCCATCCAAAATGGTCGAGCGCCAGTGATGTAATCATTTGTCCTGCCACAATTAGCCCTAGAGTAGTCGCCGCCCCCAACTTAGGGACCAGTATGATGGACGCGAAAACCAGAATGGCTCCAAGAATCCCGCCTGTCCACATCCACCATGGAATCCCCATCAAGCTCTTCATCTGTGGCAATGGCGCGCCTGATATCGTCACATAGACGCTCAGTCCCACCGCTCCCACTATAAATGATATGGCGGCGGCAACAGCGGAATCTCCTGTAACCGCGCCAAGCTGAGCGTTGATTCCTGCCTGGGTAGGAGAGCAAGCCCCTGCCATCAGCGCCAATATTACGTAATACAAATCCATGAATAACGCCTCTGTAAATTATATTTTCTTAAATTCCAATCATATAAAAACAGAAAACGGAACCCTCTACTAAGGTTCCGTTTCTAAATCCGTCGCTAAGATTTGTCAGCTACGGTGGGCTCTCCTGGAAAAATACGGCGCGTTTTAGTCTATGCTGCGACTACATCGTCTTCGATCGGCCACCGTCCCTGGTTCAACCATCGAACCAATGAAGCGTCTATAGCGTCTTCAAAAACATCGCAGCGAGATGCTATTTCTCTAAAGGAAAGACCCTGCTTAAGCATTGTATGAACATTTTCCGGTGTTAGCCTCACTCGTGATCCTTCCATTTTCAGCATAAGTCACTCCTTTAATCCTTATTATACACTAATTAGTAAACCAACAATTGATCAAGTTCCCTATTCTACAAAATTTCGTCAAACTTATCCTCAATTATTGTTTCAGAACAGCAAAAGACTGCTCTCCAACCTGCTCAGCAGGAATAAAAGCTTCCCTGATTTCAGGGAAAACAATCCTGAGAGCCTCATCCATGTGATCAACTAACAATATGTCGAGCCCCTTTTTGATTCTCTTGGGAACCTCAAAAAGGTCTTTTTCATTTTCTCTCGGTATAATTACCCTTGCTATAAGGGCTCGCCTAGCAGCAAGTAGCTTCTCTTTCAGTCCACCTATGGGCAGAATTCTCCCTCTTAAGGTTATTTCTCCGGTCATTGCGAGATCATTCGGAAAAGGTTGTCTCGTCAACGCCGAAAGAATAGCGGTTGTTATGGTTACACCTGCTGATGGGCCATCTTTTGGAGTAGCTCCTTCCGGGACATGGATGTGGATGTCAATTTTATTGTAGAAATCAGGTTTTAGCCCCAAGCTTAACGCTCGTGATCTTACATAGCTCATAGAGGCTTGCGCTGATTCTTGCATAACCTCACCAAGTTTGCCCGTAACGGTAAATTTGCCGGAACCCGGCATGAGCGCGACTTCAACAGTCAGGATTTCTCCTCCCACTTCTGTCCACGCCAGACCATTTGCTATGCCAGTCTTGAGGGATTGCTCCTTTTCACCATACCTAAACTTTGGAGCGCCCAGAAACGCGCCTATATCTCGCGGAGAAATTTCCATTCCAGTGTTGATAGACCCGTCTACAACTTTTCGGGCGACTTTCCTAAGAACCTTGGCAATTTGTCGTTCCAATTCCCTAACCCCGGCTTCGCGGGTGTATCGTCTTGCGACGCGAATTAGGGATTTACGGGCAAAGGTAATCTGGCTCGAGGTTAAGCCATTGGCTTGGATCTGCTTCGGCGCTAAAAAGCGTTCAGCGATTCTCAGCTTTTCAAATTCCGTGTATCCAGGTAACCGGATTATCTCCATCCTGTCCTGGAGTGGCGCGGGTATGCCGTGCAGCGTGTTGGCCGTAGTAATAAACATCACCTTCGAAAGATCATAATCAATATCAAGATAATGGTCATTGAAAGTGTGATTTTGCTCCGGATCCAGGACTTCCAGCAAAGCGGCGGACGGATCACCACGAAAATCCATGCTCATCTTGTCAACTTCATCCAGCAACATCACCGGGTTAATGGTCTGGCATTTCTTCATGCTTTGAATTATTTTGCCCGGAAGAGCGCCGATGTATGTGCGTCTATGCCCCCTGATTTCAGCCTCGTCGCGAACCCCGCCTAGCGATATTCTGACGAATTCCCTTCCTGTGGCCCGAGCGATGGATCTTGCGAGCGATGTCTTTCCTACCCCCGGAGGTCCTACTAGGCACAGAATGGGCCCTTTGATATCAGGCGCCAGTTTTTGAACCGCAAGATATTCTATTATCCTTTCCTTGACCTCTTTTAGACCGTAATGATCATCATCGAGAATTTGCTGAGCGTCATTGATGTGAATTTCCATTTCTGACATTTCAGACCACGGCAGCACGAGGAACCAGTCAATATAATTCCTTACAACAGTGGCCTCCGCCGACATCGGCGCCATCATTTTTAGTTTTCGAATTTCCTTTCTAACTCGTGACTCGGCGTCTTGGGTAAGCTTCCTTTGTTTGAGTTGCTCCTCAATTTCAGCTATCTCGGTTTTAAACTCGTCTTTTTCACCCATTTCTTTCTGAATTGCTCGCATTTGCTCATTCAGGTAATATTCCTTCTGAGTCTTCTCCATCTGCTTTTTGACGCGTTCCCGAATTTTCTTTTCGATCTCCGATATCTCAATCTCACTCTGCATCAACTCGAGTAACCGTTCTATTCGCTGACGAACCGAGGTTTTTTCCAGCAACGCCTGTTTATCTTCCAACTTTAGGCTGATCTGACCAGCTATTGTGTCCGCCAGTCGCCCAGGCTCCTTTATGGATTTGATGGCGTTAAGAAACTCTTGTGGGGCTTTGTTGTCGGTGGCCACGTAACTTTCGGAAACGTTGCGCAGGCCCCTGGCCAAGGCCTGAATTTCAATCTCACGGCCCGTAAATTCGTCTTCAATGGGAGTAATCTCCACGCGGAAATAAGGGTCATGCTCAATGAAGCGCTTTATTGACGCCCTATACCGTCCCTCCACAAATATCTTTACTGTGTTGTCGGGCAATTTCAGTAGTTGAATTATTTGGCCGACGACACCTATGGAAAAGATGTCCTCCGCTTCAGGATTTGTCTGTTGGGCGTTTCTCTGTGAAGCGAGAAAAATCAGCTTCTCAGTCTTGATAGCGGTTTCTACCGCCATTATGGATCTGTCTCTACCCACAAACAGCGGCGCAACCATGTGAGGGAAGACAACAATGTCTCTAAGTGGCAAAAGCGGCAATACTATATTTGGCGAGACTGTCGTTTCGTCTTTCTTTCCAAAAAACATTTTAAGCTACCTTAAGTTTGGAATTACAGAAAGGCTATCTAGTTAGGTCAACTTGTCGTCGAATTTCTTAGGATGCGGATGTTTCAGCTTCTTTCTCAAAAACCAAAATGCAGGGTGATCGTTTTTGTATTACATCGTCGTTTACGATAACTTCCTGAAGGTTTTTGAACTCAGGCAACTCGTACATTATGTCTAACATCGCCGCTTCGAGTATGGATCTAAGACCTCTAGCGCCGGTTTTGCGATGCAGAGCCTGGGATGCTACCGAGCGCAGAGCCTCATCGGTAAATCGCAGTTTGACCTGTTCAAAACCAAAAAGCTTCTTGTATTGGCGTACCAAGGCGTTCTTAGGCTCCAGAAGTATACGCACCAGCGCTTCCTCATTGAGTTCATGGAGAGTCGCAGCGACCGGCAACCGTCCGACAAATTCAGGGATAAGCCCGTATCTGATCAGATCCTCAGGTTGAACCTGTTCAAGAAGGTCCGCTACATCATCATTCTTTGATCCACCGATTTGAGCGTTGAATCCCATGGATTTCATATTTAGGCGCTGTTGGACCACCTTATCCAGCCCAACAAACGCTCCTCCGCATATGAAGAGTATGTTCGTTGTATCAACCTGTAAAAACTCCTGTTGCGGATGTTTACGGCCACCTTTGGGCGGAACATTGGCCATGGTTCCTTCGACGATTTTTAACAAGGCCTGTTGAACGCCTTCTCCTGACACATCTCGCGTTATGCTCGGATTCTCGGTCTTGCGAGAGATCTTGTCGATTTCATCAATGTATACTATGCCTCGGCAAGCCCTTGATATGTCATAGTCAGCATTCTGTAGCAGGCTTAAAATTATGTTTTCGACGTCCTCACCGACGTATCCAGCCTCGGTCAAAGTAGTGGCGTCGGCGATAGCGAATGGGACGTTCAAGATACGGGCTAGAGTCTGCGCCAGTAGTGTCTTTCCCGAACCTGTCGGGCCGATTAACAGTATGTTGCTTTTCTGTAGCTCAACACCATCCAGGTCGGGTTTGGAATCAATCCTCTTGTAATGGTTGTGCACAGCGACTGATAGAATCTTTTTGGCCTGCTCCTGACCTATCACATATTCATCAAGTGAAGCTTTAACCTCAGAAGGGTTGGGAACTTTAGACTTACCTCGCCCCATTTCCTCTTTTTCATATTCTTCAGCAATGATTTCATTACAAAGTTCGATACATTCATCGCAAATGTATACAGTCGGTCCAGCAATTAATTTCCTGACTTCGTCCTGGCTTTTCCCACAAAATGAACAATAAAGAGAAGAAAAATTGCCTTTTCTTGCAGCCATGTAATCCTCCTTCAGCGCGTCCTTATGAGGGCGATTTTCACCGTGCTGGCACTCACCCTCATAAAAACGTCTGAGTATTTCCCTGTTTAGTTCAGCCTAAGTCTCCTAGGAATCAAGACAACCTTAAACCTGAGTTTTATTCTTGAGATCAGAAATTGCACGATGAGTTAGCACGTTATCAACTATCCCATATTGTACCGCTTCTTCTCCGCTCATGAAATAGTCTCGTTCCGTATCCGACTCGATCCGTTCCAAGGGTTGGCCCGTGTGTTCTACCAGTATCCTATTCAGCTCGCTACGCATTCGCAGGATCTCTCGGGCGTGTATTTCAATGTCCGTAGCCTGTCCCTGGAAACCTCCCATAGGCTGATGGATCAGTATTCTGGCATGAGGCAACGCATGCCGCTTGCCATTCGTTCCTGCGGCGAGAAGCAGAGCGGCCATTGACGCTGCTTGACCAATACAGATTGTTTGAATTTCCGGTTTTATGTATTTCATGGTGTCATAAATCGCTAGACCGGACGTCACTACTCCACCAGGAGAGTTGATATAGAAATTGATGTCCTTATCAGGATCGTCGCTCTCCAAAAAAAGGAGCTGGGCGATGATGAGATTTGCCACCATATCGTCTACTGCGGTACCCAAGAAAACAATTCGCTCCTTTAAGAGGCGCGAGTAGATGTCATACGATCGTTCACCACGGCTAGTCTGTTCTACAACAATAGGAACCAACATTATTCATCACTCTCTTTTCGTAATTATTCGGCCGATTCCGTTTCCTGCTCTGAATAGGCCGTTTCTGTAATGTCAGATTGACTCTCAATAAATGAATATATTTTGTCTTCAAGTAAAGAAGATGTGAAATTGTCCATCGTCTGATTTTCTTCCAACTGATCTTTCAAGAAATCAGGAGTCCAACCGAAAATCTTTGCGCGCTTTTCCAGTTCCGAGTTTATTTCGTCTCCGCTTACCTGAATCTCTTCTTTTTCTCCAATGGCCTTAATAATTAGACCTGCCTTTACCTGTTCCAAGGCTCTCGGTTTTATCGAGTCACGCTGAGCCTTATCAGGCATGGGAAACCTCTTCATATCTATTCCCTGGCGGGCAAGATTTTCCCTTGCGCCCATAACTATATCGTCGATTCGCGATTCAACCAGTGATTCGGGAGCTTCAAAAGGATTAGCTTCGATAATCTTTTCAACGATCTGCTTCCTCAATTGCTGTGTGGTGTCCATATCAAATGAGCGTCGCAAATCTTCAGTAACTTGTTTTTTCAAATCATCCAAAGACTCAAAGTCTCCGGCGTCTTTAGCCAGCTCGTCGTTAAGTTCAGGGACGACTCTCTCTTTGGCTTCCTTTATGGTTATGGTGAACGTCACTGGCTTTCCGGCCAATTCCTTCCGTGGGAAGTCATCGGCGAGACCATGCGTTATGGTGGTCGGTTCCCCTAACTTCAAACCAATTATTTTCGAGTCAAAATCCGGTAGATAAAAGTTTCTTCCTATTTCCAGATGATAATCATTCACGGTTAAAGATTTGACGGTCTCACCATCAGCCACCGCTTCGATATCTACGACTGTATGGTCGCCATCTTGAATGTCCCTACCCTCAGCTATTGGAACCAATCTCGCGTGTCTTTGCCTCACGGATTCCAATCGCTCGTCAACTTCTTTATCCTTGACCTCTCGAACTGTCTTTTCCAAAGATAGGCCCTTATATCCCTGCACATCAAGTTCAGGAGGGGCTTCTATTTCGACCGTGTAGATAAACGGTTTTCCCGCTTCTAAAGGCTCTTGGTCCAAATGGATCACTGATATTGGCTTGATTTTCTTTTCGTCCAGCCCAAGCTCAAATGTCTCTTCAATAATCTTCTTAGCCGCGTCACCCTGGACCTGTTCCCTAAACAAGTTTTTCAGGATCTCCATCGGGACTTTCCCCCTGCGAAACCCCTTGATTTGGGCGTTTCTTTTGAGATCCTTGTACTGTGCGTCGAGTGTTTCTGAAACTCGATCTTGCGGAACTTCGAAAGTCACTTTTTTTCTGACAGCGCTTAGATCTTCAACCTGAATGTTTGTCATGACTCCTCTTTCACATAAATATTTGGCCACACCGATGGGGTCAGAAGATTTGAAATCAAAACCTGGCGGAATGGACACTGTCAACTAACATTTTTATTATACTTCTCTACGCTGCAAAAGGGAAGTTTATGACATCCGTAAGTTCCTCACGAGGTTCATTTTTCTTGAACGGCATATCGGATTCTGTTAGGGATTTCTTTAATCTTGCCATTTTTCGAAATAGTTACGGAGAAAATCGACTTTGTCTTCAAATCCAGAAAGATCCATTCCCCTCATAAGCGTGGTGGTTCCCGTATATAATGAAGAAGCCAACGTGGTCAGCCTCGTCAACCAGTTGAACGATACGTTTCTCAAGTTAAAAGTAGATTGGGAATTGGTCTTTGCGCTGGATCCTTGCACAGACCATACTGAAGACAAAATCCTTGAACTTATACGGAGCAGGCTTCCCAATTAGACTCGTTAAGTTCTCCAGACGTTTCGGTAAACCTCTTTCGCTGATCGCCGGCCTTCGTCATTGTCTTGGAGAAGCATGTGTCGTAATCGACTCGGACCTTCAAGACCCACCAGAACTCATCGGAGAGATGATCGATAAATGGCGTGATGGAAATCTGGTTGTCATAGCCCAGAGGACATCGAGGCTAGGTGAACATTTCTTTTATCTAAAGGCTGCAGAACTTTTCTATTGGATTCTGGAAAAGTTTTCTGAGGTTACGATACCTAGAAACAGCGGTGACTTTCGGTTGCTAGATAAACGGGTTGTAGAGGAAATGCTTAAGATCAACGAAAGACACGGATTCTTAAGAGGTTTGACCGCTTTAGTAGGTTTCAAGACCGCTATAATCCCATTTCAAAGGAATCCAAGACTAGCTGGTAAGACTCAAATTTCGATATTAGGAGCTGTTGGCATAGCGCTCGACGGGATCATCCCTTTTTCCAAAGCGCCGATACGACTTGTCCTTGCCCTGGGTCTGTTGATATTTAGCGTGGGGGTTGTGTCCGGGCTAGTCTTTACCTTATGTGGATTATTCAGCGGCTTTAGCGATAACTCGGGGTTACATGCGTTACTTTTGTCGTTCTGGATATTATTCGGATTGACCATTGGTTGTCTTGGCGTAGTAGGTGAGTATGTTTTGCGTTGTTATGAAGACTCCCGGGACCGACCCTTATTCATAGTCGACAAGATCGTGGAATCGGAAAATCTGATGAGGAAAATGCAATAGTTTCAAATTGTCCTTTCGGGTTTTTGAAATATCCTTACGTAACTCACGGAAGATCTCTCATTAATAGTTTAAATTCTTTTTCGCACAGGTAGAATTATGAAGGTTTTTGTTACTGGTGGAGCAGGATTCATAGGAAGCCATCTTGTTGACGAGCTGGTTAGGCGTGATTTCGAAACAATCGTGTACGACAATCTCTCCACAGGTTACGAGCGCCACCTGCAACTCGGATTATCCAAGGGGCGGGTACGATTGATAGTCGGTGATATTCTTGATCTTCCTAACATGATCGACTCCATGAAGGGATCCGGGTTGGTCTTCCATCTGGCCGCAAATGCGGATGTCAGAGGAGGAAAAGGAAATACCGCTGTAGATTTGGAACAAAACGTTGTCGGAACCCACAATGTGCTTGAGGCTATGAGGATCAATCACGTTCCCGAAATCGTTTTTACGAGTTCAGCGACGGTATATGGGGAACCAGACATATTTCCAACCCCGGAGAACTACGCTCCACTCCAAACGTCGCTTTACGGGGCTTCAAAATACTCTGCTGAAGCCATGATTCAGGCTTATGGCGAGTATTTTGGGATTCGCAGTTACATGTTTAGGTTTGTCTCCTGGATTGGGGAACGATATTCACACGGTGTAGTTTATGACTTTATCAAGAAGCTCAATACAAACCCTAATGAGCTGGAGATCTTGGGTGATGGAAACCAGCGAAAATCTTATCTGCACGTTGAAGATGGCGTTAGAGGAATCTTTCTGTCCATTCAGAATATCAGAGAACAAAAAAATGTGATAAATCTGGGGCATGAAGATTACATGAATGTGAAACGGCTAGCCTCGATAGTGACAGAAGAAATGGGTCTTAAGGATGTGACATTCCGTTATACGGGTGGAGTCAGGGGCTGGCTTGGAGACAGTCCGTTTGTTCATCTGGACATAAGAAAAATCAGGTCGGCAGGTTTTAAGCCCCTAGTGTCTATAGAACAGGGAATTCGGCGAACCGCCAGGTATCTGCTGGAAAACGAGTGGCTACTGGAGTCTCGCCCAACCGGTGGCGCCAGTAATCGACCCTAAACAAGCGAAAGGTATTTTGAAAATTCTAGACAGATATATCATCCGTGAGTTCATGAAAATATTCTTAATCTGTCTCATAGTGTTTGTATTTGTCTTTTTACTTATCGAGATCACCGACAAAATCAAGTATTACTTTCAATACAACCCGCCCGGATTCCTGATGCTGAAATATTTCCTCGTAAAGATTCCGGGTTATCTTTTTTTCGCATTGCCGATGGCGATCTTACTGGCCGGGATGCTCACTCTTCTTTTAATGGCGAAGCATTCGGAATTGATAGCCATGCAGGCAGGCGGGATTGACGCTATTAGCATAGCCAAACCGGTAATAATTGTTGGTTTAATAGGGTCGGCAGTGATGTTTCTATCCAATGAAACGATTATCCCCTGGTCCAACCGATATAGCGAGTATATTCAAAACATAGAAATAGCAGGTAAAAAAGAAACCACATTCGTGCGATTTGATCAAATATGGCTTAAATCGGCCGACTCAATTACACATATCAGAAAATATGACCGGCATAATCTTACATTGGAAAGAGTTTCAGTCATACGCTGGGATAGTCATTTCAACTTCATCGACAGGATCGTGGCGGATAAAGCTAAGTGGTGGAATAATCAATGGATTTTTTATGGAGTAAATCGGACTGTCAAAACACCAGACGGCAACTTCGAGGTCGACACCATTCCATCAATGAAAGGCCCGTTGGACAAAAGGCCAAGTGAGTTTGAAAAAGGGGAAACTCCTACTAAGGAGATGAATCTCACCCAATTGGGCGAACTTATAGACAAGCTTGATTCCGAGGGTCAAACCCCCACTCGCTATTTGGTCGACTGGCATGACAAAATCGCTTTTCCTCTTGTATGTCTCATTATGGCTGCGCTTAGTGTTCCATTCGCTGTGCGTGTAGGACCGAGGGGCGGCGGAGTCGCCATCGGGCTTGCGGGTTCACTCGTAATAGCTTTTAGTTATTGGATAGTGCATACCATGTTCATCGCATTGGGACATGGGGGTTACATTCCGCCTATGGTGGCCGCCTGGGCAGCCAATGCTTTGTTCGGGCTCGCCGCCGGCATACTCCTGTTGAACGCCTGTACATCAATTTGACTCATGGAAAACTCCACATGTAAACTTCGTAACATTAACTCCCAACACAACGGCGGAAAACTTGGAGAGCGAGTTTCATTGACAGAAATCTGTTGATCTACTCGCAGACCTGTATTCATAGTTTATGGTATTGAACGTGGGAAGAGCCTTTCCTTGAATTCCTCATTAGCCTGATCTATAACAATCGCATCCCCAATATTACTAAAACAGCGTCCGGCTTTTTATATCAGACGCTAGACTGAGCACATATGAATTTAGCGGAATCCTCAATCCGCTTTCCAATCACGGTTATAGTCCGAGTGCTGCTAGTGCTCGTATTTGGTTACGTGTGCTTAACTTTCCTCACCGTCGAGCTTAAGCCCGATACAGAACAACCAGTTCTAGTCGTTTGGACTCGATTCACGGGCGCCGCTCCCGAAGAAGTGGAAGGTGAGGTCACAACCCGCTTTGAGGAAAACATTAGCGGCGTTTCAAATATGATTTACACTCAAAGCTACTCTCGAAGCGGAGAGTCCCTATTAGTAATATTCTACCGGCCAGGGACAAACCTCGATATCGCTGCTTCCGAACTTCAAAGAAACCTGGACAGGGTCCGGGATCTTCCAAAACTGGTAGAGAAACCCCAGATATTCAAAGCTAGCGACAGGGTCAGCCTGCCTGTGTACCAATTTGCCATGATTGGCAAGGCCAACATCGTTTCCATGTCTACTTGGGCGGACAGGGACATCGCTCCACGGATCAAGCGAATTGCGGGGGTGGGGGATTGCACGTTTGATGGCAACCGCGATCGGGAAATGAGAATCATCTTTGATCCTGAAAGATTGAAAGCAAGAAAGCTCACCGTTTACGACATCATAAAATTTATCGACCGCACAAATTTAAACCAGAGCGCAAGTTATTTCACTCAGGGGTCTCTTGAATGGACGGTTCGAATAGTTGGTGAATTATTGACCACAGAGGCCTTCAGGCAAGTAGTCATATCGAAACCTGAGGAACCGATATTGTATCTGACCGACGTGGCAAAGATCGAGGACGCATACGAAAGACCCGACTCATATTGCCGGATCAATGGTAAACCCGGTATCGTGTTCAATGTGTTCAACCAGGTTGGAGCTGATATTGTCCGAACCATCGATCAAGTGGATAATGAGATGGTCTTGTTACAAAAAGAGTATGGCCCTCAAGGCGCCAATTTCCAGAAACTCTATGACCAGAGCAATTACATTAGGGATGCTGTTAATATCGTCAGGAGAAGCCTCATTGAGGCTATCGGCCTCGTTTTACTAGTCCTGTTCATATTCTTGCGCAATTGGCGCAGCATATTCATTGTTGCCACATCCATCCCAGTTTCCGTAATCGGCACGTTCATCGGCATGTACCTGGGAGGCTATTCCATAAACGTACTGTCTCTCGCTGGTCTGGCTTTGTCCATCGGAATGATAGTGGATGACGCCATAGTCGTGCTTGAGAACATCTACCGTCACCGATTTGAAGAAAACAAGAGCATCGTTCGAGCGGCTGTGGACGGTACCCGTGAAGTAGGCGGAGCGGTCTTCATGTCAACGCTCACAACATCAGCGGTGTTTTTGCCGGTCTTGATGCTCAAGGGAGAGGTCGGCACATTGTTCGGCCCTGTCGCGTTCATCATTTCATGCGCTATTTTTCTATCTCTTTTCGACGCTTTTACTGTCGTTCCCATGCTCGCCTCGCGATGGATGAAAGAGGAGAGCAAGCCGTCGGGAATATATGGAAAATTAATGGCGCCGTTTTCTTATTTGGATGTTATTGGGCAAAAAGTCGCGGACGGATTATTAAGAGCGCTTGAATTCTTTTTACACGGGCTTAACAGAAAAATCATTTTGATTATAAGCGTAGTGATACTCCTTGCCATCTCCTACAAGTTGTTGCCGGGCATGGGTTACTTGCCTACCGGTGGGACAAATCTAATCCGAATGCAGGTGGAAACTTCCGAGGGTTTAAACCTGGATGAGAAAAGCCGGTTGATGAGTATCCTGGAAGAGCGATGGCGTAACATTAACGGAGTTAGATATATTGTTTCCATACCTAATCGTAATATGATGAAAAATATGATTTATCTTGTTTGCGATCGTGAAGAAGATAGTGGGGTATCACCTCAAAAGATCGCACGACAAGCCTATTCCCAGTCTCTCGATCTGCCTTTTAAGGCCGTCAATCCCATTAGATTTCCTTTGTTTGGCAACATCTACTCCAGGTCCAACGTGGTGGATATACGAATGATGGGCAAGAGCTATGAAGTCCTTGAACCTCTTGTAAGAGAAATCATGGAAATTGGAGCGAACACCAAGGGCGTTATCTTTCGATATAATGATCTATACCTTCGCAAACCTCAGGTAGAAGTCAAGGTAGATCATCAACGAGCCACTCATTTTGGATTTGATGTGAAAGATATCGCAGACGCTGCGGAAGCGGCTGTCGGAGGTCAAAGGACTACCACCCAGTATGATGTCCAAGGCCGATATTATTATATTAGAGTACAGGGAATGCAGCAGGCGATTCAAAATGTTGCGGACGTAGGAAAAATCGTGCTTATTTCTCCCAAAGATTCACAAACCCAAGTTCCCCTGTCCGCAATCGCTTCCGTGACAACAACATTTGGACCACTTCAGATAAATCATTATAATTCGAAACGAAGCGCCAGACTGCAATTTACGATCCAAGACCGTCCTTTGAGTGAAGTTTTTGGAGAGATTGTGACAAAAATCGGATCCACCGTATCTTTTCCCGTCGGTTATTCATGGGTTCCTTTTGGAGCCGTAAATGAACTCAAGGCGCTTAATCAGGCTATCAAGTTTGTTTTTCCCTTGTCGGTCATCGTAGTTTACTTGTTGCTTGTAATGCAGTTTCAATCTTTTGTCCGTCCTCTTTCCATATTGTTGAGCGTTCCTCTCTCTATAATCGGGGCAAATTTTATTGTAATCTTAACGCGAATCCCTTTTGATTCGTTCACTATCCTCGGTTACATCATGATGGTGGGTCTCGTCGTCAAGAATGCCATTATTTTGATTACTTATGCTGTTCAGTTGATAGAGGAACAAGGGATAGACCGTGATCAGGCTTTGATCCTTGCCAGCAAGCGCAGAATGCGTCCTATCTTTATGACTGCCATTGCAATGGTCTTGGGCATGCTGCCATTGGCGCTCAAGTCAGGGGCGGGAGCGGAAATATACAATGGATTGGCCATGGCCGTAGTTGGAGGCCTTACTGTCGCGACACTTTTCACCCTGATCTTTATCCCCGTTGTCTACACTATTCTGGATGATGTGAAAAATCGATTCTGGAAGGTCAAGCCAGTTTCCCTGGACGATTGAACCGATTTCTTTCCAACAATAAGGAGATACGAAGATGAAAGCGTTGGTAACAGCAAATCTAAGCCAGGAAATTCTCTCTCCATTGTTGCCTGACCATGGCCTGGTTGTTAACCCCAATGACTTTCCAATGTCCCATGACGAGATTCTGGATGCGCTCCGTGATAAAGATGGTCTACTTTGTACGATCTCCGACCGAATCAGCGCTGAGGTTATGGATTGCGCCCCTAACTTAAGGATGATAGCGAATTTCGGTGTGGGTTACGATAACATTGACCTGCCGGCGGCTTCCGCAAGAGGAATCAAGGTTTCAAACACTCCCGGAGTTCTTACTGATTCAACAGCGGACTTAACTTTTGCTCTTATATTAGCTGTAGCCCGGCGGATTGTTGAAGGAGATGGCCGGAACCGCTCTAAACGATGGGGTCCTTGGGCGCCGTTTGTTTTTTTGGGGACCGAGGTCACAGGAAAAACATTGGGAATAATTGGTCTTGGTGAGATTGGAAAAGCGGTGGGTCGTAGGGCCAGAGGTTTTAGGATGCCAATTCTGTATCACAACCGTAGGAGAATCCCGGAAAGTCAGGAGCTGGAACTTGGCGCTAGATATGTTGACCTGAAAACCCTTTTAAGAGAATCGGATTTTGTATCTCTACACGTATCATTGAACGATCAAACCAGAGGCATTATTGGGGCTGCAGAACTGGCTCTAATGAAACCGTCAGCCTTCATTATAAATGTCTCAAGGGGACCCGTAATTGATGAGAACGCTCTTGTAAAGGCTCTCATAGACAAGACGATAGCTGGGGCCGGTCTGGATGTTTACGAAAAAGAGCCTCAACTTGCCGCTGGGCTGGCTGATTTGAAGAACACCGTTCTTTCGCCTCATATGGGAAGCGCTACACTTGAAACAAGAATTGCTATGGGAAAACTCGCCGTGGCAAATTTGTTGGCAGGTTTGAGCGGACAAAAGCCTCCAAATTGTCTAAACTGGTCAACTGTTTGAAATGTAGAGTTTTGATCAGTGATGGCACTACAACCCCAATCTTTTTAGGAGAGACTATTCAGATATGTTGCCTATAGGTGAAGCTCAGAAAAAAGTTCTCGAGGAAATCCCCGTTCTCGGCCGAGAAAGAATTCACATACTGGAAGCCCTGGGCAGAGTTCTAGCCCAGGACGTTGAAGCTGTCCGAGATGTCCCTGCTTCGGACAATTCCGCCATGGATGGATACTGTGTTCGACATTCGGACCTCGCTGGCGCTAATTCTTCGAGCCCCGCCCGTTTGGAACTGATAGGAGAATCTCCGGCGGGTAAACCATATCAGGGCGTTCTCGAACATGGGCAAGCAGTCAGAATCATGACTGGGGGTTTGATTCCAAGGGGAGCTGACACAGTAATCATGCTGGAAGACACGGAACGTGAAGGCAATTTAGTAGTTTGCCTTAACGATCCGGGGCACGGCGCTCATATAAGACCCAGAGGGGAGGATGTACGGACCGGAGAAACAGTCCTGCATCAAGGGGATGTTGTAAGACCACCGGAAGTTGGGATGCTCGCCACTTTGGGACATGCCTATGTATACGTTCATCAAAGGCCTGTTGTTGCTATTTTGTCAACTGGAGATGAACTTGTCGACCTTGACGAGCCGTTCATCCAGGGAAAGGTTGTTTGTTCAAACACGTACAGCTTAGCAGCTCAGACATTGGATTGTGGAGCGATTCCTTTATCTTTGGGCATAGCATCGGACAATTCCGATGATCTTCGGTCAAGGCTAAGAGATGGCTTGAGAGCTGATGTTATTCTTACCTCCGGCGGGGTATCGGTGGGTAAATATGATTTGGTCAAGGACACCCTTACTGAAGTGGGAATGAAAGTCAAATTCTGGAAGGTCGCCATGAAGCCGGGAAAACCTCTTGTTTTCGGAACTATCGGGGAGAAGCCGGTTTTTGGTCTGCCTGGAAATCCAAGCTCAGCGATGATTTCATTTGAACAGTTTGTTCGGCCCGCTCTGCTGAAAATGATGGGTAGAAAAAACCTTTTCAGGCCTCTGTTAGAGGCTGTGCTGGCTCAGGACGTAAAAGTATCCTCAGGGAGGCTTCACCTGGTGAGATGCAAATTATTTGAAAAAGACGGAATAAAGATGGCAGTATCGACCGGGACCCAGAGCTCAGGGGCATTACGCTCAATGGTTGTTGCGGACGGGTTGATGATTCTTCCGTCCGAAAATGCTCCTTTCAAAGCAGGAGACAAAATCAAGGTGCAATCTCTACACACTGATAGTCCGCTGAGCCCGGAATCACACTATTAGCGCCTTGAAAGGAACGGACGACTGTACTCAGAAAGGTGTCTTTCTAAGAATACTTTGTTCACGAGCCGGACCTACCGAGACCAATGTGACCGGAACTCCGGAAAGATGTTCAATCATTTCAACGTAGTCTCGAGCATTCTTCGGGAGATCATCGAACGATCTGCAATCAGATAATTGTTCGTCCCAACCTTTTACTTCCCGGTAGCGAGGAACGACTCGACTGAAATCATCAATATTGGAAGGAACGTGGTCCAGGGCCTTGCCATCCAGTCCGTACCCTACTGCTATTTTTAGTGGGGATATCCCCGTCAGAAACATCCATTTTTGTCAGAGCAATTCCTGTTAAACCGTTCAGTCGGACGCTGTGATTTACGATCACCATGTCCAACCATCCGCACCGTCTGGGTCTGCCAGTCGTAGCTCCGTATTCACCGCCCTTTTCTCTCAGGTCCTCTCCCAGTCTATCCGTTAGCTCAGTAGGAAATGGTCCTTGTCCGACTCTTGTTGTGTAGGCTTTTACAACACCCCAGCATTTTTCAATAACGTTAGGGCCTACTCCTGACCCTGAGCAAGCGTTTCCAGTAACTACATTTGAAGACGTGACAAAAGGATATGTGCCATGATCTATGTCGAGCAGAGTTCCTTGGGCCCCTTCAAATAGAACATGGCGACCGCCGGCTATAAAATTTTGCAGGGTGACATTGGTGTCAGTAATATGAGGGGCAAGACTTTCTCCATAACCGAGATACTCCTGCACAATTTCTTCAGGATTGAGTTTGGGTCTTCTAAAACGCCTTTCGATCAAAAAGTTTTTCTCATCTAGAGCGGCATAAACTCTTTCGCGAAAGAAACGCTGGCCTTATCAAGTCTCCGACGCGTATACCCATGCGAGACGCCTTATCTTCATACGCCGGTCCAATGCCTCTACCTGTTGTTCCTATTTTAGACTTGCCCAGAAATTCTTCCCGGCCCTGATCAATAATCTTGTGGTAAGGCATAATGACCTGGGCTCTATCAGATACAAGCAACTGATTGTCCTTTTGGAAATGACCACGCTCGCGAAGCTCGGCCTTCTCATAAAGGAGCACCGATGGGTCAACAACAAGGCCATTAGCGACAATGTTCGTAATGTCGGGGTATAGTATTCCGGATGGAATCAAATGTACAATAATCTGTTCCCCGCCTACCTTAAGTGTGTGCCCAGCGTTGTTTCCGCCCTGAAAACGGACTACCACGTCCGCCCTGCTGGTGAGTAGATCTACTATCTTTCCTTTTCCTTCATCACCCCATTGGGCCCCAACGACTACAAGTGTACTCAAAAGTTATCGCCTTTCTTGATAAGTCTGAACAATGGTTAAAAACGACTTATGTTTGCATTTTCAATTCGATGCGACACATACGTCCAATTCAGGCAAATCCTCTAAAATTATTTGATCAACACTCAATATTCCGTCAATGTTTCTTATACTCTCGAGCGTTTCCTCATCTGCCGGGCTGTCAATATTGGTAATGGAGATGGCTGTCCCACCAGCGCAATTCCGGGATAAATTCATTTGAGCAATGTTTACCATTTTTTGCGCGAGGATGCCCGTTATCCCTGCGATCATTCCTGGGATGTCCCTGTTCTTTACAATCAGCATGGGACCAGCCGGAACAGCCTCGGTGACAAATTCATCGAGGCCTATTATTCTGGGTTCTTCTCCAAATCGGCGAATCAGTACGCCCTCTACCCTGGTTGACATTTTATCGGTAGAAAAAACCTCTATCGTTATTGAGGGCCTGCCTCCAGATGATTCCTTTAGAATTGTTTCATGAACCTGAATGCCAGATTCCTGAGCCGTAACATTGGCATTTACCAGGTTAACATCCGAGCCTTTGAATACGTTAAGAAAACCAGCGAGGACAGAGGTAGTAAGTGGCTTTACGTCCCAATCTACAAGCTCGCCCCTAAAGCTTACTTCTATTTTGGAAGCGCTTCCTGACGATAACCCGCCAATGAACATTCCGAGTCTGCGGGCAAGTTCAGCGTACGGCCCCATCTTTGTACGAAGCGCTGGATCCACTATTGGCACATTTACAGCGTTTCCAAGCGTTCCATTTTCAAAAAAATCCCTCAGGGACTCAGCGATAGATTGCGATATTTTGGCTCGAGCCTCGTCTGTGGCCACGCTCAAATCTGGTGTCGCTATTACTTTAGGATGGTTGAGAAGTAGACTGCTCTTCGCATGAACATCAAAATGCGCGTCTATGCCAGCGCACGCAACTTTACCGGATTCCAGCGCGGCCCATAGAGAATTTTCGTGAATCAGTCCAGCCTTACCGATATTTATCACAATTGCGCCCGGTTTCATCAAATCAAAAGCCTTTGAGTTAAGCAGGTTCTTCGTGTTGCTAGTCAAAGGAACATGCAACGAAATTACATCCGACTGACAAAGCAGTTCTTCCAATGAAACAGTTCTGAAACCCTGTTGTTTTATCGTGTTCGAAGGAATAACCGCATCATGGATCAAGACATTCATCCTGAGTCCTCGAGCGGCGTAGCGAGCCACTACTGCCCCAGTTTTCCCGAAACCAATGATTCCCAGGGTCTTCCCTGCCATTTCCCTACCCTGAAATTTCTTTTTTTCCCACTTGCCTTGCTTCATAGAATCCACAGCGGTTGGCAAATGTCTGTGGGCCGCAGTGATTAGAGCAATTGTGTGTTCAGCGGCGGAAACAATGTGACTGGCCGGCGCGTTCATTACGATCACGCCTCGCCGGGTAGCGGCTTGAATGTCAATATTTTCGAAATCAACTCCGGCTTTGGCTATTACTTTCAAACCGGGACAAGAATCCAGGACTTCAGCCTGAATTCGTACATCATCGCCTATAACAATAGCGTCATACTGAGGAAGGATCTCCAGCAGATGTTTTTTGTCCAGTCCGACTCTTACCTCCACATCGAGTGAAGGGCTCGATGATAGAGAGCTAAGCCCAGTCTCATGGATCTCATCCGCAACAAGAATTTTAAATCGCATATCAGGTTAACCGTTCTTTTTGGCGAAATCCTTCATAAAATCTACCAGTGTCTTAACTGATTCCAGCTCAATGGCATTGTATATTGACGCTCTGCACCCACCAACAGATCGATGCCCCTTGAGACCTCCCAATGAGTTCTTCGACGCTTCCGCTGTGAATTTCTTCTCAAGTTCTTCCGACTTAAGGCGGAACGTGACATTCATCATGGATCTACTATCCTTGTCGGCCGTACCCATATAAAAATCGGACCCATCCATATAATTATATAACAGATCGGCCTTTTCCCTGTTGCGCCGTTCCATTTGTTCCAGGCCCCCAATGGTTTCTTCTATCCATTTGAGAACCCTACTGACCATAAATATCGAGAGACATGGTGGGGTGTTGTACAAAGAATTTTTTTCCGCATGAGTCGGGTAACGAAGCATGGTTGGAATGCTTTTCGGACAACGCTCCAACATGTCTTCTCGAATGATAACCATTGTGACCCCGGCGGGTCCGAGGTTCTTTTGCGCTCCAGCATAAATCAAACCAAAAGAGCATGGATCAAAAGGACGACTGAAGATGTCAGAAGACATATCAGAGACCAAGGGAATTTTTCCTGAATTCGGGGCTGAACTCCATTGTGTCCCCTTGATGGTATTGTTCGAAGTGTAATGAAGGTATGCCGCTCCAGATGAAACCTTATATTCTTTGGGAATATAACAGAAATTTCTGTCTTCACTTGAAGCTATTACGTTGTGCGGTAGACCCAAAATCTGAACTTCTTTAATAGCCTTTGTAGCCCAGGTTCCTGTATTGATGTAGTCTGCGGACATATTTGAAGGGATCAGGTTCATCGGAACCATGGTGAACTGCAAACTTGCCCCGCCCTGAAGGAACAGAACTTTGAATTCCGAACTCATATTGAGTAATCGCCTTGCACGGTGAACCGCCTTGTCTATGACTTCTTCAAAAGCGGTTGAACGATGGCTGATTTCTGCAATCGACATTCCTGAGCCTTTGAAGTCCACCAAGGCTTCCCGTGTTTCTTCAAGGACAGACAAAGGAAGCGCTGCGGGTCCAGGATTGAAATTGTGGATTCTATGGGTCATTTTTTCGGCCTCCTGACGATTTGGAAAGGTCGGAACGCAATACACAAGTTATAAAATATAAAGGAATCCATGTCGATTTTTCAACAAAAATCAACATCTTCTATCATTATATAGGAAAACGAATGGAATTGAATATCGATCGCTTTTGTGAGATTCTCTTCTCGCTATAAATCCTGTGTTCTGCTAGGAGGGCTATCAAAATGCCTGGCATCGACGAACTTCTTAAAAAATACGGAGGAGAATTAAGTAGCGTTCTTCCTTTGATCCTGCTTTTTGCTTTCTGGTGGATTTTTAGCATGCTCGGGTCCAAAATCAGGAAGACGGGCACAAACAACTCAGAAGCCGAATCCCCCGGATTACAGGAGCGTTTCCTACGGACAATAGGTGGGGATCAGACTGAAAATCAAGAACCTAGAGGTCAAATGACCGAGAGTGGATCTTACGAAGTTTCCCGACCTGAGGAGAACCCTCAGTATAATCAGGGTGGGCCAGGACGAACCGGCACGATCCAACCTAGACCTATTAATCCCAGATGGTGGGGCGCATGAATCGCCGAGACGTCGAGGTAACGGATCCCTGGTTCTTCAAGTTAAAGATGTTATGCGCCGCTGTTGCGTTTTTGGTTTTCGCGCTTCTCTTTACTTTTGATGGGCGCTGTCTGGCGGCTGAACCCGGCAAAGCCAAAACCCCATCAGTTGAAACCTCAAAGAAAAAGCCCGCGCCTGCCGATGAGACTCCAGGACGGGAACTGTCCTGGGAAATGCCTGGCCGACTATCGATATATGATCTTCAGTTTGGACCCGCCATTCCCCAGGATCACGGGTGGAAATTTCTGGGTAACAGTCGGACATTTAATGCGGGACTTTTTGGTGACCGCCTTGTTCTCATGATTCGTTTCTCTTTTCGGTCGTCAACTTCGGACACTCCTCTTAAATTCGTGGTTAAATTGCCTGATTCGAGACAGTATGAAGAAACGGTAAGGCTTACAAATCGTCAGGGGACGTTCAACTACCATTTCACCATTCACAGGCCCGAAGATTTCTTGGGAAGCGGTATGATTTATATTTATTACGGTTTTAGCATTGTTGATGTCCTTGATTTCACGATCATGCCCGGCTCTTGATCAGGCGTGGTTTTATGGCTGAGAAAAATTCCAGGCGTAGGCTTGACATATTACTTGTCGAACGGGGGGTGATTTCTTCCAGAGAGCGGGCTCGCGCTCTGATCATGGAAGGCAAGGTCTTTGTTGACGGAGCCAAGGTTGACAAACCTGGAAAAGAAATTGTCAATTCAGCCAAGCTGGAAGTCGTGGAGCAGCCACCCTTTGTAAGTCGTGGAGGAATCAAGCTTGCAGGCGCTTTAGATGTTTTCCGGATAAATCCTACGGGCCTGACGGTGCTCGATGCAGGCGCGTCTACGGGTGGATTCACCGACTGCTTGTTGCAGAGAGGCGCTACCAAGGTCGTTGCGGTTGATGTTGGATATGGTCAATTTCATTGGAAGTTAAGAAATGATCCAAGGGTTTGTTTGATAGAAAGGACTAACATCAGATATCTTGATTTGGAATCTTTCAATCAATCCCTAGACGCGGCTGTCGCTGATCTTTCATTCATATCCCTGAAACTGGTTTTGGCCAAATTTGCTGAACTGCTGCCAATGGGGGCGTGGTTCATTCCTCTTGTAAAACCTCAGTTCGAAGCCGGCAGGTCAGAGATTGGGAAGCAAGGGGTAGTCCGTGATCCGCATGTCATAGCTAAAACGGTGGAAAATGTTAAACAGGCGGCGCACGAGTGCGGATTTGTGCTTCTAAACGAAGTCGAATCTTCTATTCGAGGCCCTAAGGGTAATCGTGAATTCCTGCTGCATCTTGTGCTAGAAAGAAAGCCTAAGGTTGCCGTCACCCCTTGACTCCTTCCTTTTTCCTGTTTTAGATTGAAAAGACCCCCTCTGTAAGATACTATCCGTATTTTATTGGTTTCTTGATGAATCAATTTTGCAAATGAAAGGCTGAAGTATGTCGTTCCCAGATATTGAGACCCAGATGAGACATATTTTGAGAGGAGTAGAAGAAGTAATTCACGAAGAAGAACTTCGGAGAATGCTTACCAAGAGCGCTCAAACGGGAACGCCGCTTAGAGTGAAGCTTGGGGTGGATCCTACGGCGTCCGATATCCATTTGGGTCATATGGTTACCATAAGAAAGCTCAAACATTTTCAAGATATGGGCCATGTAGCCATCTTCCTGATAGGTGATTTCACCGCCCGAATTGGTGATCCTACCGAGCGTTCGGAAGCCCGAATAAGATTAACTAAAGAACAAGTCTGGGAACACGCAAAGAACTATAAAGATCAGGTCTTCAGAATTCTTGATGAGAAAAAGACGGAAATTCGTAACAACGGCGAGTGGTTTGACCCAATGTCTTTTGCGGACTGCCTGGATTTAGCCTATCGATCTACGGTAGCAAGAATGCTTGAGAGAAACGACTTTGAGAAACGCTTCAAAGAAGGCTCTCCTATTAGTATCACGGAATTCTTATATCCGCTTATGCAGGGATATGACTCCGTGGCGCTCAAATGTCACGTCGAACTTGGTGGAACAGATCAAAAATTTAACTTGTTGGCTGGTCGGGATCTTCAGCTCCAGTTTGGCCAGGAGCCCCAGGTTGTCATGATGACACCATTGATCGAGGGTCTGGACGGCTCGAAAAAGATGAGCAAAACTGAACGAAACTATATTGCTGTTGATGACGCTCCTGAAGACATTTTTGGCAAGACGATGTCTATTCAGGACGACTTGATTGTAAAATATTTTACATTGTTGACTGACGTGGACCTTGATGAAGTGAATAATTACGGCAAAGCCTTAAAGGAAGTTGAAAAACACCAGGAACCGGGGGATCCGTTCCACCCCATGCAAATAAAAAAAGCTTTGGCGAGAAGCATAGTAGGTGAGTATCATGATTGGTCGGCGGCAAAACGGGCCGAGGATCACTTTGAGAAGGTTGTGCAACGCCGGGAGCTTCCGAGTGAAATACCTCTGCTCCATTTGACTAACATCAAATATCAGGCTTATGATTTGGTAGCAGAGATCGGGCAGGTCTCCAAAGCTGAGGCAAAAAGGCTCATCACCCAGGGCGGTGTTAAGGTGAGCGGTTCAAAAATTGAGGATCCTCTTACTGAGATAGCGTTATCCTCTGATGAAATAACTGTTCAGGTCGGAAAACGAAAATTCTATCGGGTCAAGGTGAGCAGATAAAAGTTTTGTTTAGTTTTTGTCGGGACGCTGAGATCTGAAGATAAAACAACGTTATAATCCTCAGGCTCTTGAGGGGTGTCATTCTGGATTTATTATCACTATCTCAACGCAACAGTAGACGCCCCTTCACCAGCTCTTATAGCCATAATAAAATCGCAATTGCCCACATCTTTTATTGCTATTTTACTAAATGTTCCCCGATGATTAGGTGTTGTCCGTGCAGGATCTAACTTTTTTATTCTGACAATGACCTTACGAGCTTCTAGCGTCAGACGATATCATAGATGTTACGAGGCCCTCTGAACATCGTTTGGCTGTCGCCGTTGCCTTGCCCCAAATGTAAACTGTCCCAGTCAATTTTTCATCTGAGGTAACCGTTAATGTCTCAATCAGGTTTTGTCTATTGTCTAATTCCTCGTTTGTGCCTGATGCAATAATCATGGCATTAGCTTTGTCACCGTTTGCCACAACGTTAACAGACCCAGACGACCAATTAAATATGACAACGCTGTCCCATTGAGAAACATCCAGGGAAACTGATGGAAATGTGATTATAACAGCCAAAAGCTGAAACGGCTGCACAGTTGGAGTATCTGATGTTCCTGTCCAGGAATCTGGTAATTCGGGAACATAGGATCCAGTATCGGAATTGTTAGTATATATCGGCATATTTCTACTCTTTAAGTCTAACAAACCAGACCATTTAGAAGCACGTCTGTTCAATTTTTATATGGGAACCGGGCGCATCGTTGGACCACGGGGATACCTCGCCCACTGTTACCTATCGATACAGCGACTCCCCTTGTTGTCCGAAACGCACCTGCAATTCTTTTACTTCAGAAAACTTACTGTAGAATCTTTCAAGAATGAGAATTGAAAAAGACATGATAAATCCAGTGGTTGAGGAATAGAAATGGTCCGAAGTGTAAGTCAATCTGAAATTTAATTGATTATTCAGACGAAAACAGTATTTTGGACCCTCTACTTTTCTGTAAACAACTTACATAAAATAATCCAACAAATCAATGAAATAATATTATTTTATGTATTTAATTATCTAATTAACTAATATTATATATATCTTATTCGTCCAATATTCTAATAACTAACATAGATTCTGCACAAGATATGTGCAAAAATAACTTACAGCTTCATGCAGATCGGATCGATCGATCAAAAAAAAGGTAACTGAATGGTAACTGGAACAGCAAACACGATTAAAAGACTGGACATCAATATGCTAAAAGTGTAATCTTATCGTTTATCGGGACGTGGCTCAGCCTGGTAGAGCACTGCATTCGGGATGCAGGGGTCGCTGGTTCAAATCCAGTCGTCCCGACCATGATTTCAATAACTTACGGTCCTTGGGAAAAGCCCAGTGACCGTTTTTTATTGCCAAAGCTAACATTTTGCTAACGTCTTCGATAACACCCCAAGAATAGTATTACGACAATAAGAACCTTATGAAAGGTGACGAGGGTAACAAACGATCTTGTTACCGTCTTAACTTCTAAAAGCCACTCTTGATACGGGATTACTCTTGCCTTCGAATTTGCCCTAAGCAAGTTGTACCAATGTTGCAATCACTAATTTTTAAGTTTTCGAAAACGGGCTGAATATGCTCTAAGAGAAAGCGAAACTAGATACCGCAAATTATTCCAGTCGCTTAAAGATTTGATAGATATGCATTCCGAAGCGCCACAGAACGAAAGCCCAACTGTGGAAACACGCTCACTTCCATCTGTCTCGAAAAACCTTGAATTGAACTACATCGAGAACGCTCTTCGTAAGACAAGAGGCAAGGTTCAGCCAGCAGCTAGGTTGCTGGGCATATCTCGCTTCACGCTAGCACGACAGATAGCTAAGATGGGCATCAAGGGCGAGAATTACAAATAATGTGACATTTCGCTCAATCCTGCTTGACAAAATATCTGTTTGGTTTACACTCCTTTGTTAATCGCGAAACGAATTTTGGGATTCATAATTATTGGTGGGAGGGGAGTATGGGTCACGAGAGAATTGAGTGTCTTTGGTAGTATTGTCTGCACCGATTATGACACTGGTATCGGACCCATTAGCCTGGTCACCTTGAATAAGTGTTTTTGCACCCTCAAGGTAGAAGTTAGTGTGACGTTCCTCCGGTTGGATGGACATTGATAAATCCGGATATTATGGCGTTTCCATCCATAAGCAGTACAATCAATTGTCGGAATGTCACACTAGTCCTTTAAAAGATAGAAGCAATAGCGATGAAGCCTACAGTAACTGCCATTAACATCTGAGCTCATGCTGGGCGCAATCATTTCAATAAGGCGGGAGAACTTGCGCGCTTACGCGAAATTCCTTGTTCATTCCAGAGACGATGATGGGCGTTGTAACCGGTACCCCCACTGATCAACTATTCTCCAGGCGTCTAAAGATCCTTTCATGATGAGCTTGAACGTCTTTAGACCATCCCCCGCTGTAATAGTCGTCCTATTAAGCCTGAATTGGTCACATCCGATATGATTTAATCCATGTATGGCCGTAACCGCATATGGGTATCCACATTTATGCGTAGCTCGGACAATCCCATCAGAAAAATCCCGGAGAGTTCCATACGGATATGAAATGCCGTCAGGGGCAGTTCCAAGTTCCTGTTCAAGGCGATCGAATGATTCCTTGAGTTCTAGCTCAACATCATGGAGGTTCAGTGTTCCGAGACTCCTGTGCGACACGGTGTGCGAACCAATGTTGAATCCCGATTTCTTCAATTCTTTGACTTCATGCCATTCCAGATAGCCACCACCTGAATACCCTGTTTTCTTGTCCAGTATTCCGGTTATGACGAAAAAACAGGCAGGCGCATTGAACCTCGTTAGAATGTCCCAAACCACACCGGCCGCCTCGGAGTAACCGTCATCAAAAGTGACGCACACCGAGCCATCCTCCAACTTTGATCTCCCCTGCAGCGCAAGCGCCATTTCCTGTAAACTCACGACAGGATAATGGTCCGTCAGGTAAGCGACATGATCTTTAAAATGGGAAGTTTTCAGGCTGTAAGAATCAAGAGGGTTTTTGGTAATTCGGTGATAGGTAAGTATTCTAAAGCCGTTTTTGAAATATGAGGAATTCCGATAAATGAAACCTGCGCCGCTGACTTCGGAGCCCCATTCCACGCCCCATTTCAGGATTCTCTTCAATAGCCATCTAGGGGTCACAATCTATCTCTTCGATCCAGCGATTGATTCCTATTCTAGGTGATAAATTCCAAACCAAGCCGATTCAAATAATTCCACGCTATCTTCGCGTCAGCCTCAAAACCATCCTCAGTCAGTTGAATGTGTTCGATTTCATTTTTCGTGCCCTGAGGGACCTTTTGGTGTTTACGGATAGAGTCGAGGATTTTCGACGCGTTTTCATTATTCACTTGTTCAGGCTTTAACAGGAACTCCAACTTTACTAAATCGCCTTCTGAAAATATGAGAACGTCAAACAAATCAAAGAATTCAACCCCTGCTCCACCGTCGCTTATGTCCAGAAGATCGGCAAGACAGTCTCCTTCCTTGACTTTTATGCGAAGCGAGTTAGGAACTCTGACTTTAATCCTTGGGTATTTTCTTGCGTCTCCGGATTTCGGCATTGTTCAACTCCTACCTGGAAAGCTGACAACTGATGAAACCTTCATTTTGAGCCCAAACTATTGTACTATCTTCTAACTTATCGAAAGAAGCGCGTCAAGCGCAACATGCTTGTTGTGAAAGATCATGACGCCGGATAATTGAAATGGTCTGATTACAAAATAGTCGGAATTTTCTCTCAAAAAATTGCGCTAATCCTTTACTGGTTGACATTTTGAGTGTATACAGTTAAATTAATATACATGAGGCCGTCTTCATTTGTATCATGACTCCCCCCCCTTGATACTTTCCCGGAGACGGTCTTCTTTTTTGGGCCAAAGAATCGGAATTGTGTTGGTCAATTGTGACAATAATGATGTTTGCTGAGTTCCCGAGATTGCGTCTACTTCGGACCCAGATCTAAACACGTTCAACCCCCAACCTCATAGATAACACACTGAAAATACAATACAATTAAATTGACCGCATATTTGGCATGGTGGCGGTGATTTCGATTGACTTTCTAAATTAGTTGAACTATTAGCGGGAACAATCAAATGGCTCCCAACTGAATGGTTGATTAGGAGATATGGATATGCGAATTATTAGCGCGTCCGTCCAGCAAATTAGACTCAAACCCTACCAACGCTTGAAGGATGACCCTAAATTTGACCTAATTCGTAAACTCATAAACAATTTCCCGCCCGAGAAGCTAATTAATCTTAAAAAGTACATCAAGGACCTGGAGAAATCTTGACAAACTTTCCGAAAAGTAAACTGGGTTTCTTCTTTCAAAGATTCTAATTCATTGTAAGAAAATCATTCCCATTCAATGGTGCTAGGGGGCTTTGAAGAGATGTCGTAGACTATTCTGTTGATACCTCTTACCTCATTTATGATCCTGTTTGAAATTGTGGCCAGCGTTTCATGAGGTATTCTGAACCAGTCGGCAGTCATGCCATCCGTTGAGTGAACCGCCCTCAGAGCGGCAACATGTTCATAGGTCCTTTCGTCTCCCATCACACCCACCGATTTTACAGGCAGGAGAACCACAAACGCCTGCCAGATATCCCTGTATAGACCAGCTCTTTTGATCTCTTCTATGGCGATTGCGTCCGCCTCTCTTAATAAATCAAGCCTTTCCTTGGTGATTTCGCCGAGAATTCGGACAGCTAAGCCCGGACCGGGAAAAGGATGACGCCATACAAGAGATTCATCCAATCCCAACGTGATCCCTAATTCCCTGACTTCGTCCTTAAACAATTCCCGTAAAGGCTCGATCAGGTCCAGACGCATCTTTTCCGGCAAGCCCCCAACGTTATGATGGCTTTTAATAGTCGCTGACGGCCCACCTTTAAAAGAAACACTCTCTATAACATCAGGATAAAGTGTGCCCTGAGCCAAAAAACGAACATCCGGAAAATTTGACGCCTCTTGCTCAAATACTCCAATAAACTCGGCTCCTATAATTTTTCTCTTTTCTTCCGGGTCAATGATGTCTTTGAGTTTACTAAGAAAACGTTCAGAAGCGTCAACATGGTCGACCTTGATGCCAAGTCCGTCCTCCAAAAACTCATGAACCTGCTTGGCCTCATCCTTACGAAGGAGGCCATTATCTACAAAGATAGGGTGTAGACGATCTCCGATTGCCCTGTGCAGGAGAGCGACCATAACCGACGAATCCACGCCACCTGATAGAGCCGCTACGACATGCGCCTTCCCCACTCGATTGCTCAAATCCCGCAACGAATTTTCAATAAATGATGACATTGACCAGTTCGGTTGAATCTTTGCAATCCTGAAGAGGAAGTTCTCGAGAATCAATTGACCATTCGGGGTGTGGACAACCTCCGGATGGAATTGCACTCCGGTAACCAGTCCGTCCAGACTTTCAACTGCGGCAACCGGGGTGTCCGGAGTTGAGGCAACCACATGACAATTAGGCGGAGGAGAGATGACCTTGTCCCCGTGACTCATCCAGACCTGTGGTCCGTTTCTGTCGACTCCGTAAAAGAGAGATGAGTCCGGGGAAACGTATGTAAGCACGGCGCGTCCATATTCCCTTTCCGAAGCCTTCTCTACCAAGCCTCCCAAAGTATGCGCCAAGGCTTGGAGCCCGTAACAAATGCCCAGAACAGGCGCTTTAAAGTCGAGGATCCTTGGATCCAACTGGGGAGAATCCGGATCGTAAATACTGGCAGGGCCTCCGGACAAAATTATGGCCGAGGGGCGATGAGTCTTGGCAATCTCCACGCCGCTGTGAAAAGGATGAATCTCTGAATATACACCAGCTTCCCGCACCCTTCTGGCTATGAGTTGAGTATATTGGGATCCGTAGTCCAGAATCAAAACGTAAGAATCGTATATCAATGAATCACCTCATTAGATCAGAAGATAGAACGAAAAAGACCGGAGAAACCTCCGGTCTTTTAAAAAAGTAAATCAGAGAATTCAGACTTTATCTAACCTGCTGCTTCTTGATCATTTCGTATCCCAGGCCTGGTGTTACGCAAGGATTGCAGCCGGGAGATTTAACAGTGTATTTTTCTACGTTACTGACGAGCTTGGAATTCGGGGGAAGCACTGGAGGAGCGCCCCAAGCGACAGGTCCACCAAAAGCGGGAGCAACGCACTTCGGGGGTATAACCTGAACTTTTTCAGTACAGGTTGTGCCTTTCCAGACACCCCAGGGACGAAAACCAGCAGTATACTGCTCACAGCCGCCCAACATCAATGTGCTGTCGCCGCCGGCGGTTCCAGCAGTGGCCTTGCTGAAGGTTGTTTTCACTTTCATGGGAATCATTATCATATCCCCAGTGTTAGCAATGCCAGGCCCAGGCATCCCGCATACTTGCGCCTCGGCTACAACAATCGCGCTCATCATGATGGCCATCGCGCCTAGCAGAACGATCATTCTTTTAACCATACCCAAATCCTCCTTTTATTAGGCTCCACAGAAGTAAAGCGTGGAACCAAATGTGGAATTATAGACAAAGAAAAGCAATTTGATACTTTGATTATCAGAATGGCTCCAAGAAGTCAAGATATTTTTTCTCGATCCACTCTGATCCATAAGCCACTACGTCAAGCCTAACACAAAAAATCCCGGTGAAAAAGTTTTTTTTACTCTGTCCATTTTTTCTGGTCTTGATGAACAAATCATATCTCAAAACCTTGCTTCTGCGCAATTCCAAAATTTAACATCTCAAAGAGTTCTTGGGTCCGTAACTTCTCCGGTTAATGCGCTTGCGGCAGCTACGGCCGGCGAACTCAAAATTACCTCACTTTCAGGATGTCCCATTCTGCCGACGAAGTTTCTGTTGGTTGTCGAAATTGCGCGTTCGCCACGCGCCAGTATTCCCATATGACCACCTAGACATGGCCCGCATGTGGGCGTAGAAACCACACCGCCGGCCTCAATGATAATCTCAAATATTCCCTCTCTAATAGCCTGGGTAACAACTTTCTGAGTCGCCGGGATGACGATCAGTCTTACTCCTTTGGCGACTTTGGCGCCTTTCAGGATCGACGCCGCCATTCTAAGGTCCTCAATCCTGCCGTTGGTGCATGACCCTATAACGACCTGGTCCACCTTCATATTTTTTACTTCCGCTGCAGGCTGCACGTTTTCCGGAGAAAAAGGTAAGGCGACCAGCGGCGGTATTGCGTCCAGTTCTATTTCAGAATGTGAGGAATACTGGGCGTCGGGGTCAGATTCATATACGTTATAGGGTCTAGATCCGTGCATGTCGGCGTAATCCTTGGTAATAGAATCGTATTCAAAGATCCCGTTCTTAGCGCCGGCCTCTATAGCCATATTTGCTATTGTAAACCGATCGGCCATGGTTAAACTTGATACCCCTTCTCCTGTAAATTCCATGGCATGGTACAACGCTCCGTCCACCCCGATGTCTCCAATTATTTTGAGAATGAGATCCTTTCCACTAACCCATGCCCCAAATTTACCCTTTAGGATGTATTTCATCGACTCGGGGATTTTAAACCAGCATTTACCTGTCAACATAGCCGCTGCGAAGTCGGTGCTTCCCACTCCTGTGGAAAAAGCGGACAAGGCCCCGTATGTGCAGGTATGACTGTCTGCGCCTATTATTAAATCCCCAGGACGGACCAGCCCCAGTTCGGGGAGAAGCGCGTGCTCAATGCCCATTGATCCGAGGTCAAAGAAGTTGACGATCCCCATTGCTTTTGCGAATTCACGGGATTTTGCCAGCATCATGGCGGAATCAATACTCTGGGCTGGATTAAAATGATCCAGAACTATAACTACCTTTTCTGGATCAAAGACTTTGACGCCCCCTGCTTCCTTGAAAGGCTTTATAGCCAACGGCAGCGTGATGTCGTTGGCGAGGGCGATGTCCACATTAGCCTCAATAAGCTGCCCTGGTTTTACATATTCCAAACCGGCGTGAACGGCCAATATCTTTTCTGTTATTGTCATTCCCATTTTTAGTAATTCCTCGTAGATATGTATTCTCTGACAGCCTCGTCCCAAGATCGCATTTTCATACCTGTGAAACGCTCAAACTTGGAAGTGTCAAGAACTGAAAAAAGTGGTCTGGGGGCGGGACGAGCAAGCTGCTCAGTGCTGATCTCCTCAATTTCTACCCCCTCGATCCCTGCGAAGTTCAAGATCTTGGAAGCAAAATTGCTCCATGTAGTGGTCTCAGAATTTGTGACATGGAAAATTCCGGAAGGCTTGAGTTGACAGAGCTTCAATATTGAGTCCGCCAAATCCACGGTATAGGTAGGCGCCCCTCGCTGATCATTCACGATTTTGAGTTTGCTGTTTCGTTTCGCAGCCCCAACTATGGTATCGACAAAATTCTTGCCGTTTGAGCCATACAGCCACTGAGTCCTTACAATCAGATAATTTCGTTCTAGAACCCTTCTCAATCTTGTCTCGCCCTCTAGTTTGGACTTACCGTAGATCCCCATCGGATGGGGAGTATCGTCTTCAAGGTAGGGCTCATTCTTGGAACCATCAAAGACATAATCGGTGCTTATGTGCACGAAATAGGATCCGAAATCCCTGGAAGCTAGAGCGAGGTTTTCGGGACCAACTGCGTTAACCCTGAAAGCTTCATCTCTGGATGACTCACATCCGTCTACATCGGTAATTGCAGCGAGGTTAATCACCATTCCAGGTTTGACATCGTTGAAAACGTGACGAACCGAATCCAAGTTACCTACATCTATATCGCCCAGGTCTGTTGCAACATAACCAACACCTGCTTGGTCAAATGCGGCGCACAAATCATGTCCGAGCATCCCTCGAGCGCCTGTGACCAGGCATGGGACTAAAAAATCAAGCATCCATTCCTCCAGGCGTTTTGATCACTCCCTGTAAATTGAAATAACGTCAAAGAAATATTCCAACTAAATTTACGCGTCATGTCTCATAATCTTGGCAAACATTAGAAAAAGGCTTCATTTACCATGACCGGGTAGTCTAATATGGTGGAGTTGAAAACGCTCTTCCATCAATGTTCGCTTTATTATGACATTGTTCTTTTGCATGGATCAAGGACAGTCATGAAACCAATAATCAGATCCGCCACTGAAAAGGACTTGGTTGAGATAGCGTCGTCGCTGGATCACAGTCTCATCCCACGATCGTTTCCAGATTTTCTTTCCAGGAACAAATCGTTTTCACCTAATGATGAAAATCTGATCATAACCATTTTGGAAATCGAAGGAAAACCCCACGGTATTTCGGTATGGTCCCTGGAAACGGATCAAGAAATAGTCCTCGTAGTGTTTTGGGCATCTGATGAAGCAAGAAAAACTGGGCTGGACATCAGATTCCTGAGGAGGGAAATTCTGACTTGGGCTGCTAAAGAAAATATTAAAAGTTCGAATGACGGTATTTGAAAGTGAATCATTAATTCTTGAGAAAACATTGATCACTTGCGGATTTTTCCACGAAGGGATTGAGTGGTCCTCTACTCCAGAGGAGGAGAATCGGATCAGGTTTGGGAAAAAGCTTATCTACGAGTCTATTCCTCATTCCAGTTTGGTTACTTTTCTTGAGAAGCTATTCCTTTCTCTGGGCTTTGAAACCAGGAGTGAAAACGGAGCCTTGCTTTACAGACTCGGACCCGGCTATCAGCCCCCGTTAGTGTCTTCCTCCTGGCACAGAATCAATCGACAGGGACCGAACCTGATAGTTAGCCCGCCGGCGCGTCCACTGGAATCGTATGAATTGGAAACGCTCTTTTTCCCTCTAATCATAGAAGGACCTCACGAAAGACCACTAATGATTACTCTCGATAAAAAAAGAGCGATAAGCATGATTGATATGCCTCGGGAAGAAATGAAACACGAGAATTTGTTTTTTACTGAAAATTGTGCGCGTCAAATACTTCGGCGGAATCTTGTATACACTTTTCCGACAGGATTTCACGAGATCAGAAAAGGATTGCCGATACTGTTCTACGTTAATGGCGTCGGAGCGGTAGGCCAGGCCAGGATAGAAACCTGGACGTTCGAAGATCCGAGGAACTTGTGTAAAGCTCTCTATGACGACGAGAAATATGATCTTGATCACGTGCGTGAGCATGTGGGTGTAACAGGCCCCAAAAAGGGTAAAACGCTTGTATTGAATTATGAATATTACAGAGTCTTCAAAAGACCGGTTTCACTGGAAGCAATGAAGGTTAGCGACAACGATTTCAATCCACAACGACAACGATCTATCTCATATGAGTTTTTTAAGAGTATTTGTGGGATGGGGACCGAATGATTCACCACTATCCTCATGTTGTATGGAAGCCGGTATTACGGAGCATTCAATGATAATCGAGTATAAAGGAATCAGACCCAAGCTCGGCAAGGAGGTTTTTATAGCTCCCGGAGTAGTCTTGTTGGGCGATGTGGAAATAGGGGATTTCAGTAATCTATGGTTCTATACGGTAGCCAGAGCCGATGTTAACTACATTAGGATTGGCAGGCAAACGAACATACAGGATCTTTGCGCGCTACATGTCACCAGTGACAAATTTCCGTTAATTATCGGAGATGAAGTGATAGTTGGTCATAGGGCCGTGTTACATGGCGCCACAATTTATGACAGGGCATTAATCGGTATCGGAGCCTTGGTCCTTGACGGTTGTGTAATCGAGGAAGGAGCCGTAGTGGCGGCAGGCGCTGTCGTCAGTCCTGGGACCATTATTCCCGCGAACAAGGTAGCTGTAGGTGTTCCGGCGCGTCCGATCAGGGATTGCACCGATGAAGAACGTGAATTTCACATGAAAAACTCCCAAAAATATAGGGATTACGGGAACAACTTTTCATCCATTACCAGGATCATAGAATAACCTACGCAAATATGACGTTTAGATCAGTGGGGGATGAATAAAAGGCGGGAGAATAGCCAGATCGCTTTTTATTAATGTAATACTTTAAATATTGACAATATCCTCTTGTTATGCTTTATTTATTTTCAGTTGCGCTGCAACGGTATTCATAGAAAACGGGAGGATCAAGCATGCCTCATTCCCACAATATTGATTACTATATCGGCCACGTGAAAGAAGAATCACTGGCCGAAGCCCTTGCTGATTTTGAAGATCCCCTAGAGGGTGGTCCTGTAGACTTATTATCCTCCCTTGAAATCGACGAAGAATTTTCTGACGAAGAACTTACGATAGACTTCGACGATTTCTGATCTCATATAATTATACAACATGAGTAGACGACCTAAGCCTGTCCCGGTTCAGGTCGTCTACTTTTTTGGGGCGTTAATTCGTTCCTTGAGCGCTTAACGTAACGCGGACGCTATCTGTAAAAGAGTTTTGACGAGAAATTGCTGCAGAAACACTATGGCAAGCAGAATGATTAGCGGTGAAAAATCTATTCCCATTTGTGGCAAAGGAAGGTGGCGCCGTACAAAGTTGAATAGAGGTTCCGTAATTCCATAAAGGAAACGGACAATGGGATTGAAGGGATCAGGATTAACCCACGAAATAAGAGCGGACACGATTACAATCCACATGTATATGGACAGCGCTATATCAACTACATTCGCAAATGCGTAAACTAAGTTGCCTAAAACGAACATTTTTTCCTCTTTTGGGATCCCACAAAATCAAAAGCGCCCTTAGGCGCAAATAAAAAATACAACCAAATGTTCAAAGGAAAAAGCGCCACAGTGGAAGATATAGGTTTAAATCCACGCTTCTTGGGGCGAAATTCCATAATAAAAATTTATAAACTAACGGCCCAGAAACCAATTATTTGATGGATTCCTTAAGAGCTTTCGCTGGGGAAAACTTAGGAGCCTTGGTCTCCGCAATCTTAATCTTTTCCTTTGTTCTAGGATTGATTCCGGAGCGCGCCTGCCTGACGACTACAGAAAATTTACCGAACCCTGGAACGGAGATTTCCTCTCCTGCCACCAACGCGTCCGCTATGGTCGAAAAAACCAGCTCTATGGCTTCCGACGCGTGCTTCTTGGTTGTCTGGCCTTTCTCTGCAAGTTTGTCCACAAATTCAGCTTTTGTCATTTCCACGCCTCCCTCGAGTTGATCATAAATTTATGTCACTAAAATCAATGATGGTTCTATACGTCCCCATAATGTCAAGTGTCAAGAAAATATTGTGTCTATTTGAATCAAAAATATTCCGGCGGCAGCTTTATTTCTATGTTTGGACTCAATACGAGTTACTTTAACACCCATCTAGCGGCGTTTAAGTTAGTTAAAATAAGTTAAAAATAACTATAACTAATCTAGTTAATATATTATTATGACATGTCTATATTTAAGATAGATACTCGCTCACTCTTTGTTGATTTATCCCCATGCGCCAGAAATAGTTTCAAAGGAACATCTGATGGATTAGAATAACGGTTGACTGAAAAAACGCGTACATGTAAAGGTCAATTATAAACTGTTTCCATACCTATCAAATCATGTCCTGACAGACAGAGGAGGAAAAATGGCTAGGACTTTGGTAATCGATCAAGAGGCTTGCAGTGGTTGCGGAACATGTGCGGCTATTGCGGAGGATTGTTTTGCTGTAAGCGATGAGACCGATAAGGCTTATGTGGTGGATCAAAGCGCGTGCTCCGAGGACGAAATCCAGGAAGCGATTGACACTTGCCCGGAAGAGGCAATCAGTTGGCAGGAATAAGATCCGAGAACATGTTTTGCCCCCAATCATTGTTTATGCTCATGAACAGATCATTTTAGGCGCCGGAAATGTATTCCGGAGATCATAGTGTTGATTTCTCTGGGACTGATTTCAACCCCCGTCTCAAAGAGCTTTATAAGGAAATGGACGTCGTCTACAAAGAGGCGTCGTTTCAAGCAGGGTTCAACTGTGAAGGCTGCGATGGAACGAAGTGTTGCACTGTCGATCTAGTTGTCCACACCTTTGCGGAAATGCTTTATATGAGGCGGGGCGTCCGCGCCTTAGATCAAACAACAAAACTGGAAATAGAACAGAGAAGTCTACAAATAGTGGAACTCAAGCAATTAGATTCATTGGGAGATCCATACAGAAATTCTGTCTGTGCCGCTAACATAGGGGGTAGGTGCGCCATTTACGATTACAGGCCCATGATTTGTAGATTGGCCGGCATTCCCCATTTCATTGATAACCCAAACAAAAACCGCGTTTTTGGAACAGGCTGTCCCCGATTCGAAAATGATATCCGCCATAATAAACCAGAAGTACAGATGGACCGAACTCTGTTCTACCGGCGAATGGCTGAACTTGAGCTTGAAATGATTTACATGAGGGGTAGTAGAACCAAAAGGCTCACCATATCTGAAATTTTGTCATCAGCTAGTTTGTGAGATTTCTTCTAAACGTTTCAGAGGAAACTCCACTGATAACAAGCACCTTATCTCTTGAATGTTCCCCTCTTTTTATAGATACATCCGACTGGGGAATTCCCAACTTTTTGGCGATCAATTTGACGAGATCCTTGTTCGCCTTTCCTTCGACAGGATGGCTGGTCAGCCTTACCGCTAATTTGCCGTCAGATTCGAGTGAAATATGGTTGGACGAGGAGTTCGGGGTCACCCTGACCACAAGGGTAAGTTTTTCATCTTTTCCTACCATTTTCAACTTTGAGCCCTGGATGGAAAGATGAGCCTCAGGCAAAAAATGAACGCGCCTATCGACAGAGCGGAATCAGCAACATTAAAAGCTGGCCAATGTAATCCCCTTACGTAAACATCTATAAAATCAGTGACTTCTCCAAACAATATCCTGTCGATAAAATTTCCGGCGGCTCCTCCAAAAAATAAGGCGAATCCTATAACCGAATAAAAATCCAGCGGATGAAAAATGACTATCCAGGCTATTACAATCAGGGCCACAAATGACACGATCGACAAAGCGATTCTCCCCAGCGTTCCAGCATTTTCAGCAAATGCCCCAAAAGCGGCTCCAGGGTTTTTGATATGGGTAAAGTTCAATAAACCAGGTATTATGGTTTCAGATGTATTAATAGGGATAGCGCTCAGGATCATAAACTTCGTCACTTGATCCAAAAGAATGACAAAAATTGAAACCAACCAGAAAATAGTGAGCGTTTGTTTCCTGCTTCGAACCATAATCTTAAAAATATATTCCGTCTGACTCAGACACCTGACGTTATTCGACTTCGACCAACACAGCCGCGCATCTTGGACAAACGTCAGGGTACCTGGAGTTTGTTCCAATTTTAGAACTCCAGATCCAACATCGTGGGCACTTGGCGCCTTGAGCGCGCTCCACAGCGACCTCGACCCCCACTAGGGGCTCTGCGTCATCGGAAGCTTTTGCGTCAACATTTTTAGACTGGAGTTCAACCTGAGACACTATGAAAAATCCTTCACGATCTTCCATGTCCTGCACTTTTTGAATAAAGTCCGCCGGCCCAATAATTATGAGCTTTGCTTCGAGAGAAGACCCAATGGCTTTTGAAGCTCTGGCTTCCTCCAGCGCCTTTGAAGCTTCCTGCCTTAACGCCAGCATATCGTTCCATTGAGATCTTTGTTCCTTGGTTAAGGTTACCCCCTCTATGGTGTCCGGAAAGCATGTGAGATGAACACTCGACTGATTTCCTGCCCTATTTTGAAATTCCTTCCAAACTTCTTCCGCTGTAAAAGCCAAAATAGGAGCCATCAATCTTATCAAGGCCGAAAGGATGTTATCCAATGCGGTTTGAGCTGATCTTCTCAGCCTTCCATCTGACTTTTCGACGTACAAACGATCCTTGAGAATATCCAGGTACAATGAAGACAAATCCACGGTGCAATAATTATACAGAGTGTGAAAAACCACATGAAAATCAAAATCCTCATATGCTTTTTTAACTCTGGCTATCACAACGTTTAGCCTGTCCAGAGCGAAGCGATCGAGCGCTGTCATCTCCCCGGGGGAGACCGGTTCGGCGGGATTAAAGTCAGCCAGGTTTCCCAACAGGAATCGGCATGTGTTCCGTATCCTGCGATAGGCTTCAGAAAGCCTGTCGAGAATCTCGGGAGAAATTCTTATGTCATCACGGTAGTCCTCCGCAGAAACCCATAGCCGTAGAACATCAGCTCCATATTTGTCTATTATCTGAGAAGGTTGAATAACATTTCCTAAGGACTTGGACATTTTCTTGCCCTGGCCATCGACTACAAATCCATGAGTAAGAACGTTCCCGTACGGGGCTCGATTGCGCGTTCCAACAGAAGTGAGCATCGCGCTATGAAACCAACCTCGATGCTGGTCGCTGCCTTCAAGGTACATGTCACAGGGATATTTTAAAGATGGTCTGCTCTCAAGAACCGCTGACCAACTCACCCCGGAATCGAACCACACATCAAGAATGTCCCGTTCCTTGAGGAACGATCGACCGTTACATGACGGGCACTTGAGGCCTTCGGGCGCAAGGTCTTGAACTGTGGATTCGAACCAAACGTCAGCCCCTCTTTCTTCAAAAAGCTTAGCTGTTTTTTCAAAAAGTTCCGGTGGAGCGACCACCGTGTCACAGTCTGAACATCTAAGAGCCGTAATAGGAACACCCCAACTGCGTTGCCTGGAAATACACCAATCAGGTCTGTGCTCGATCATGCCGTAAATTCTATCCCTGCCCCACTTTGGAATCCACCTGACCGTGTCGATCGCCTCTAGGGCGGATTCTCTCAAACCAGTTTTGTCCATGGAGATGAACCATTGATGGGTGGCTCTGAAAATGACTGGTTTCTTGCATCGCCAGCAATGAGGATAGCTGTGATTCATTTCTTCGGAGGCCATGAGGGCGCCAACTTCGTGGAGCTTCTCTATGATCTCCTTATTTGCGCTGAAGACGAATTTCCCCGCGAAGAATCCAACTTCATCGGTGAATCTCCCGCGATCATCAACAGGCGCGTAAACGTCGATATTATATAAACGCCCGACTTCATAATCTTCCTGGCCATGGCCAGGGGCAATATGAACTAGCCCTGTCCCTGTGTCCAGTGTGACAAAATCAGCTAAAATGAGCTGTGAGGTTCTGTCATAAAGCGGATGAACGCATCTCAGACCTTCAAGAATCTTCCCGGAGAATTCGGCGATAATCTTGAAGTCGTTGATCCCAAACGTTTCCATATTTATCGACACTAATCGTTGAGCGAGAATGTAAACCTCGTCGCCCACCTTGACCGCGGCGTAAGTCTCGTTGGGGTGAGCCGCGATGGCGAGGTTTGCAGGTATGGTCCACGGAGTGGTGGTCCATATAATTACGGAAACCTGTTCGTTTTGAAGTTCGGGGATTCTGGAAGAAAAATCGTCAACAGCTCTAAATTTTACATATATGGAAGGACTAGCCGAATCCGCGTATTCCACCTCGGCTTCAGCCAGGGCCGTCACGCAGGATGAGCACCAATAGACCGGTTTCTTACCTCTATACACTGCCCCGGAATGAAAAAAATGGCCCAGTTCTCTTACTATCGCCGCCTGATAGCTATACTTCATTGTTAGATAGGGATCCTGCCATTCACCGAGGACTCCGAGCCTTTGGAATTCCTTTCGTTGAATATCGATAAACTTCGTGGCATATTCACGGCATTTTTGTCGGACCTGGACCTCGGTCATCTGAGCCTTTGACTTACCGAGTTCTTTGTCAACCTGATGTTCTATAGGCAACCCGTGGCAATCCCAACCTGGAACATAATCGGAATTGAAACCAGCCATGAATTTCGATTTCACGATTATGTCTTTTAATATCTTGTTGAGAGCGGTTCCCAGGTGTATGTGGCCATTGGCGTACGGAGGCCCATCATGGAGGATATATTTTGATCTGCCCTGCGCCGCCTCAAGGATTTGGTCATATATTTTTGACTCTTCCCAATGTTTTAAAATGTCGGGCTCTTTCTTGGGAAGGTTAGCCCTCATGGGAAAGTTAGTTTTCGGCAAATTTAAAGTATCTTTGTAATCCATTTTGTTTCCTCCGGAGCGCCGGTCGGAGTCGGTGGCGCCATTTTTCAGGTCCCATCATAATACAATCTTTTAAAATCAGTTATCCGGCCGGTAAAGTCAATGAAAACCTTTTTGAACCGACGATGAAGATGGAGAGATTCTTTTGAACTTGGTTGAGTTATTTGATAGTAATTAGTATAATTGATTATATAGAGTTAACAAAAATATATTATGCATAAGTTTGTTTTATACATATTATTATCTATTATAGCTGCTATTAATTGCAGTTGTATTGTGAAGTCTCTCAATCCAACTCAAGTGGAAGCCGTTCAACCGACTAAAGGTTACGGAACCCTATCAAACTTTCCATTTAAAGAAGCATGGTACGGTCTGTATTTTCAGGAAGATAAAATAGGGTATAGCCATTTCAAAATACAGCCTCAAGGGGAAAATTTCATCATCGAAAGCGATTCGATGATGAGGCTGACAGCCATGAAAAAAACCAATGAAATCACCATGAACGAGAAAATTACCGTGGCTCCGGACCTATCATTAATCTCTTTTGACTCTACAGTGAAAATGAACCAAAAGAATCTTAAAGTTGAGGGCCAGATAGAATCATCGACACTGTTGTTGAAAATGGACGCGGATGGCGAAAAGCTCGAACGCGAATTTCCATTAAAGGGGAAAATATTTCATACAAGCGCCATCTCTTTGATGCCTGCGATGAAAGGATTGAAAGACGGGTCAAAGTATTCATTCGATGTGTTTAATGTCGAAAGGCAGTCAATTGAAACAGTAGACCAGGAAATCTCCAAAGTAAAGGGCGCTCCTGGGCCTTCAGACGCCGTATGGAAAGTAACAAACAACTATGGGAAATCGGTCGTAATTTCATGGTTGAATCGCAAAGGGCTTGTGGTCCTCGAAAAAGGGTTGGACGGATCTTTGATAACTATTCTCGAGGATGAAGAATCAGCCAAAAAATTCCTTGAGCAAAAAGCTCAGCAAAAGGACCTGGTTCTTGATTTCAGTTTGGTAAAAACTCCCAGGAAAATACTTAGTCCGGCAAAAACAAAATTCCTGAAAGCTCATATCCAGGGTGTTCAGTCAGAGATGTTCGCCCGCGATCATCGTCAAACCGTCAAGGATTCAACTCACGGTATGTCCGGGAGCGGTTTTGACGTCGAAGTACAGGTTGAAGATCTGAAACTTTTCAAGGGCGCGCAAGGCTTTGCGATGCTCCACACCAGGGCTGACGACGCCGGAGAAAATTTGTCCAGGTACCTGGTTTCAACATCTAGTATTCAATCTGACCATCAAGACATTAAGCAACAGGCTGGATTAATAGTTTCAGGAGCGTCCCAGGATTTGGAAAAGATTGTAAAGCTTGTGAACTGGACCGCTGACAACATCAAGGGATCCATGAGAGACTCATTTTCGTCACTGGATGTTTTGAAATCCAAGGAAGGAGAATGTCAGTCGCACTCTAAATTGTATACAGCCATGGCCAGATCCGTCGGAATTCCCACACGCCTGGTTACTGGTCTAGTGTATTCAGACAATCTTGGTTTTTTGTATCATTCCTGGGCGGAGTCTTACGTTAAAGGATGGCTATCGGTTGACCCCACCTTGAGACAGGTTCCTTCAGACGCTACCCATATAAAGCTAGTCTCCTTGAGTGATGATGACCCCGGTCCAGTTCTCAAAGTCATGGGAAAAATCAAGATGCAATCAGTGGACTACCAATAAAAGTCATGCCAACCTTGCAATAGACTAAGCACGTCAATATACTTCGAGAAGTCGCCGGGGTATTTTGAATTGGAGGAATAACAAATGACGGCAAAATGTAAAATAACCTACTGCGGAAGTTGAAGCTATCGTCCAAAAGCCGCTAGTTTGGCGGAAGAACTTACGAGAGAACTCGGTATCGAGCCCGAACTCGTCAAGTCCAGTGGAGGAGTGTTCGAAGTTGAATATGGAGATGACCTGATTTTTTCAAAGAAGGAAATAGGCCGGTTTCCTGATATTGGCGAAGTAGTGAACCTGATCAAGAAAAAATCGTAAACGTTGGATATATAATGGTAGTAAAATGTTTCTATTGTGAGAGCCTTCTTCATGTCGATGAAAATCGAATCCCTGGAGACCAGGATGTCCGTATCAGATGTCCAAAATGTGGAAAAGAAGGTTTGATCCAAAAAGCAGAAAATCCATTAGGCTCGATTGCTGATAATTCTCCAGTAATCGAGCCTGGTGGCCCAAGCTTAACCGAACAGAGCCCGATGACCGAAAAAAAAATGGACCAATCCTCATCAAAAAGGTCGGCTTCAGGTAAAGCGGGCGAATTAACACTTCCTGAAGACGCTTTCAATAATTTCAGGTTTCCAGCCGAAACGGGCGCGCCAAATCAAAAAAAGTCGTTCTGGAGTTCCCGTTCGGCATTAATTGCCTTTGTAGCCGTTTCGGTTCTTGTGGTGATTTTTTTTGCAGCCCTTGTCAATATCATTCTTCCCGGCCTACCTCCGGCGGGAGTTGAACAAGTGACTTCGTCAGACGCATCAGCTCATTGAAACAGTAGGTAATACATCTTGAGCCTCCGGACGTTTCTTAGGCTCCAATTTCGATCAGATCTTTCTTGCCTAATAATCTCATCTAAAGAGAGTCAAAGTGATTATTGACAGAGCGATTCAGGAAAAAAGAGAAACGAGAGTACCTGGCCCCGTACGCCTTTCTAGCTGAAAATAGCGCCGGTAGGCAGTGGCAGGAACCTGAATGCAAATACCGAACTTCGTTTCAGAGGGATAGAGACAGGATAATTCATTCTAAAGCGTTCCGGAGACTAGAGTACAAAACACAGGTTTTCGCATATTATGAAGGTGATCATTACAGGACCAGACTTACTCATACTTTGGAAGTGGCTCAAATTGCGAGAAGCGTGGCCCAATACTTCGGAGCGAACGAAGATTTGACTCATGCGATCGCGTTGGCGCACGATTTGGGACACACTCCTTTCGGGCATGCCGGCGAAAAATCACTGCACCAATTAATGAAGGATTTTGGGGGATTTGAACATAATCGCCAATCGTTGCGCGTGGTCGATTTACTCGAAACCCGGTACCCGGATTTTCCTGGACTGAATCTAACCTTCGAAACTCGATCAGGGATTATCAGGCATACCACGAGATATGATCAAGCTCCGGAAGAAATGCTCTCAGAATTCCTGACAACGCCGCAACCAGCGCTGGAAGCCCAGATCGTCAATATAGCGGACGAAATAGCATATAGTTGCCACGACATAGAAGATGGATTGCGATCAGGCTTTTTCACTGAACATGACCTCGGAGAACTAGATATTTGGAACGAAGTCGCAAAACTCGTCAAAGATCGACTCAAGGCTTTAGACCAAGACACATTTCTTTACCAGTGCATTCGTTTTCTCATAGACCTTTTCATCAGAGACGTTGTAAGTCGCACTGAACAGCTTTTTAACGTCCTATGCATAACCAGACCTGATCATGTCATGGCAGTGTCTGAAAATATTGTTTCATTTTCAGATATTATGCAGGGTTGGAAGACACAACTCGACAGTTTTCTGTACAACAATTTTTATACGCATTACAAGATAATGAGAATGCAGTACAAGGCTGATCGCTTATTGTCTGATCTGTTTCGTGAGTATGTTGAAAGACCCTTTCAGTTGCCCCCAGGAGTACAACGAAGAATTGACAATGCAAAAGAGCCACTGGAGCGAATAGTCTGTGATTATATAGCTGGAATGACTGACAGGTTTGCTCTGTATGAACACCGCAAAATGTTTTTGCCCTATGAGTACTAAATAAAGGGCCAACTCATCTCTAGAGTTTGTGGAATCCGCGCCTAGCCGCTTTATTAGCGACAGCTAAGTCATCCGGGGTATTGACATTAATTTGGAATTTCAAATCACAATCTACGGCTTCGAGTTGATCTTGCCCGATTTCCATAACATCAACGTAAGGGAAAAGGTCAACAATTTTTAAATCCCCTATTCGCAGAAGCTTTTCTATGAACGGAATGCAGCGGCGGGAATAAACAGCGTGAAGTGGTTCCAGAAAGCCATTTATTCTGGGAATGGTTACATCATGTCCTTCGTGTTTTCCGCAAATGTAACCGACAATGCCTTGATTCAGGAAGGGCATGTCACATGCGAATACAAAGCCATATTCGGTAGAGCAATGATTGAGGCCTGTGTACAGCCCTCCCAAGGAACCGTAGCCTGGTTTGATGTCGCTATACATCGGTTTTCCCAAAAAAGAATAATCTTCAAAAGTATTAGTTATCAGAATGATGTTTTTGAAAAGGCGGTCGAGTATATTCAGTTCCCTTTCGATTATGGATTCCCCATCAATTTTGATCAGCGCCTTGTTGTGTCCACCCATCCTTCTGGAGGCTCCTCCTGCCAGAACTATGGCCGTAAGGTGGGAGCAAACTTGTGAATGAACCGCTGGATTTTCGAGTTTCATGAAATCTGTTGTTGCCAATCCGGCCTCATGACCATAATATGTTGGTAATACCAAAAGAAAAGGCTAAAACGTGGACGATCATACGATACTTGCCACTGAGGAGAATTTCGGAGCCATATCGGTCTGCCCCGGAGGAATAGTCCACATCAATCTGGCTCATGTAACACTTAAGCTTCTTCCTTCGGATTTTGAAAAGTTTTCTGAACTTGTCGCAAAAGCAAGGCTAAATTTTGCCCGTCCCAAGCGGACTGAGGGCAAGCCCCGTCTTCAAGTAGTCCCGTCCGATCCTGATCCCACAGATGGTGATATAAAAAGCTGAAAAAGTTTTAGAATGAGACATTCATTTCGGAACTGTGAGTTCAAGCTTTAGAAATTGAAGCTCATCAAAAACATTTCCCATCTCTTTTTTCAACAATATGAACGCTTCATGCGCCTTGGAAAAATCGTTGTTGCGTCCCATCATTTCAAGTGACAGCGCTGCCTGGACAGCGGCGTCCGCAGCAAAATTGCCTACTGAGCCCTTCAACGTATGAGCGGTTCTTTGCAGATCATCGGAAGAAGCCCGATCGATTGATTCGCCCACTTCATTAAGCATGTTAGGGCCGAGTTCCAACAGTAGCTGGATAAGTTCTAGAAGCAGTTCCGAGTTTCCACCAACATGCCCCATGAGTCTATCCCTATCAATTACCGGCACTTTTCCGTCTCCTCTTCTTCTCCAAGCCCCGATTTGACGATATGAGTCAAAAATGTTGGGATTTCCCTGAGTATGTCAGTGGCCAAAACGGTCCTGGCTCCGTCCCTTTCTATGAGCCTGTCGGCCAGGAATCCGTGAATCCATACTCCAAGAGGCAAAGCTTCTTCGAACCTCAATTTTTGGCTGATCAGACCGGCGAGAATCCCGGTCAGAGCGTCTCCTTGTCCTCCGGAAGACATCCATGGGTTTCCTGTGGTATTTATAAAAGACCTACCGTCCGGACAGAAGGTCATTGTTCCAGCGCCTTTGAGAATGACCCAACACTTGTATTGATCCGAAAAACCTCTTCCGGCATTAAATCGGTTCATTTGAATTTCCGAACAGGAAGCTCCGACTAACCTGGCCATTTCGCCCGGATGAGGCGTCAAGATAACTTTCGCCTTGGTTCCAGACAGGAAGCTTAAATCCTTAGCGAGGCAATTGAGGCCATCAGCGTCAATAATTAAGTTACCTTCATAATTCTTGAGAAGATTCTGAATTATTGCAGTTGCTCCGGAGTTAGTGGACATTCCGGGACCAACCGCGACAACGTCCTTGTCTCTACATAACTCCAAAATACGATCTGCAGCGGAAGGAATGAAATAGCCTGATTCGTCTGGAAGCGGCTCCGTCATCTCTTCAGTAAGTTTAATTTCCAGAATATGGTTAAGAGAGGCTGGAACGGCTACAGTCACCAATCCGGCGCCAATACGCGAGGCTGCCATGGCAGCCATAGCGGGAGCTCCCGTCTTGCCAGTCGATCCTCCGATAATGAACGTTCTGCCGAACATTCCTTTATGCGCTGTTGGGTCGGCTCTAATCCCTAAATAATTAGTCAGGTCGGGGTTCTCATAGAGAACGACCTTGGGAGGATCACGCCGGACAGCCACTTGGGGAATACTGATGTCGACCAACTCGACTTCGCCACAGAGGATTCGGCCCGGATACATGGCCATTCCCAATTTCTTGAACCCGTAAGTCACAGTGAGATCTGCCTCGATGGCAGCCCCCCTGATCTCGCCCGTATCGGAATCAAGCCCTGATGGTATGTCAACTGACATTATGAACGATGGCAATGTGTTTATTATTTCTATTACTTCACGATAAGGTGATCTAACGTCTGATTTCAGTCCTGTGCCTAGAATGGCGTCAACGATTACCTCACTTCCAGCCCATATTGCCTCAACGGATTCGATCGCGTTCACAGAATCTACCTGCCAAATCTTTGCCCCCATTCTTTGCAGGATGTTGAGATTCGTCCTGGCGTCACCTTGTATTTTCTCCGGAGGACTCAACAGGAATGTTTGTACTTCTGCGCCGACGTTCATAAGATATCTGGCAATGACGTATCCATCGCCGCCATTGTTGCCGGGGCCTGCGATAACGGAAACCGACAGGTCGTCAAGTCTGTCCTCGAAAAGCGCTCTTAAGATTTCAAAAGTGGACCTGCCCGCGTTTTCCATAAGCACAACACCGGGGATCCCAAATTGATTAATGGCCGCCGAGTCGTAATCTCTCATCTGACCGGCCGTGACTAAATATGAGTTCGTGAACTCCTCCAACTTCTAGACCTCCGCAAAGCCTAATTCACCGAGCTTGTAGGAAAAGAGTCTAAGTCAGGCTTTGCCTCTAGCGCCCATAAAATCGCACGAATAACCGCTACAAAGCATGTTGTAACGACCTATCTGCTCTAGGGTGACCAAACCCTTCAATTCGGAACCGTTCATAATCGGGATCACCTTACTGCCGCTCGCTTGCATTTTTTGAAGTATATCAGTCACGGGCGTATACTCCCCGGCCGTAGGGAAATCTCTGACCATGGCTTCCGCTATGGACGTTGATGGTCCTTTTTTGTGAAGAGTCTCTACAATGGCGTCTCTTGTAATAAGTCCTACAAGCCTTCTATCATCGAGCACTGGAAAATCGCCCTGAAAGCTTCGGCAAAAATGCTCGGCAGCGTCTCCAACCGTCTGAGAGGGCCTTAATGTCTCGAGTTCACTGATCATAACTCCGCCCGCTGTTACACCACCCAGGGCTACCATGAGTCCCATCTGACGTTCTTCAGCTTCAGCCCCCAGGTAGACAAAAAGCGCTATAAGAATCAAGAATATGTTTCCCGAAAAAAAACCCCAGAAAAACATAAAGATGGCAAAGCCCTGACCAACCCCGACCGCCACCTTAGTCGCCTTTAGCGGTGATAAATATAGCGCAAGCGCGCCTCTTAAAACTCTACCCCCGTCCATGGGGAAGGCTGGAACCAAATTAAAAAGACCCAAAATAAGATTGACGGCTGTCAGTTCGGCCAGCAGCCCCCCTTTTACTGAAAAATCGGTAATTGTCACCCCAGTTCCAAAAATGTCGGCAACGAACCATAACAGAAAAGCCAACAAGAAACTTGAAGCTGGGCCTGCGATTGCTATCAGTATCTCCTCAATGGGCTTGTCCGGGGTTTCCGCCATTCTGGACACCCCTCCAATGGGAAGTAGAGTGATATCCGTTACATTAATTCCGAAATGCCTTGCCACTATGGAATGGCTAAGTTCATGAAAAACTACTGAAGCGAAGACTAGAACCACAAAAGTGACCCCTGCCAGGCCACCTGCCCCTATGACAGATCCTCCCACAAAATACACTAGTATTAACAGCAGGATAAATGTTATATGAAGATTTAAAGGTATACCAAATATCGACCCGATTTTAAAAGACCATTTCATGGCCAACACCTCCTGATAGTGTATACTGGAACTTAATCGATTCAGTTTCAAAGGGTTAGAATTTCAGCATCCATTTTACTAGTAAAGGCACAGGTTCGCAAGGACACTCGTTGCAAGAAATAGCCAAAAAAACTCAAACCGATTCAGGGGGAGTTTAATGAAACAGATACTTCAAAACCTGGGCTCCGGAAAAGCGGAACTGGCGGAAATTCCAGCTCCGAAAGTGAGGCCCGGCCACTTACTGATCAGAACAATTGCCAGCCTTGTTTCGTCCGGGACCGAAAGAAGTGTCGTTGAACTCGGACAGGCGAGTTTACTTCAAAAGGCCAGAAAACAGCCTGAAAAAGTTTTTCAAGTTCTGGATAAGGTCAAAAACGAAGGCCTGTTCCAAACTATCGACGCGGTACGAGAAAAACTGGATCACCCAATTATTATGGGTTACTGCAATGTTGGGGTGGTAATTGAAGTTGGCGCAGGGGCGGATAATTTCAAGATAGGAGACCGGGTAGTCTCGAATAGCGCTCATGCTGAGATCGTACTTGCCCCGAAAAATCTTTGCGCCAAAATCCCCGACTCGGTTACTGATGAACAGGCCGTTTTTACAGTCTTAGGGGCAATAGGACTTCAAGGTGTTCGTCTGGCTAACCCGACACTCGGCGAAAATTTTGTAGTCACTGGATTGGGGCTCATAGGGCTACTGACCGCTCAAATCCTTAAAGCCAATGGTTGCAAAGTGTTAGGCGTCGATCTGGATCCTGGGAAAATCGCCGCGGCCGAAGGACTTGGAATTGAGACCGTAAACTTGTCTCTTGGCCAGGACTTGATCAAAACTGCAGGCGCATTTTCAAACGACCGAGGGATAGATGGGGTAATAATTACCGCGGCGACCAAAAGCGACGAGCCCGTTAAACAAGCCGCCAAAATATGCCGGAAGCGTGGACGCATAGTCCTTGTAGGTGTAACTGGACTAAATCTCGATCGATCCCTGTTCTATGAAAAAGAGCTTAGTTTCCAGGTCTCATGCTCCTATGGACCAGGACGATATGATCCGGAATTTGAAGAAAAAGGTAATGATTATCCTTACGGGTTTGTAAGATGGACTGAACAGCGTAACTTTGAGGCGGTCCTGACGCTTCTGGCTGATAACGGGCTCAGAGCGGAATCCTTGGTTTCGAGACGTTTCGGATTTGAACAGGCGGTTGCGGCTTACGATCTGCTCGCCTCTAATGAGCCGGTTCTTGGTCTGTTGCTGGAGTATGATTCTGGCGACTCGGACATTGTCGCGCTAACCAGTAAAACCGTCAGGTTGACCGGTGAACCACCCAAGGATCATTCCAGGACTCTGGCTAATGGGGCGCAACCTCATATAGAACCTGTTGTTGGCGTAATAGGAGCGGGCAATTATGGGCTGAGAACCTTTCTTCCCGCGTTAAAATCCATTGGTCCGAGACTTAAGACGCTAGCCACATCTACAGGCGTAAGTGGGGCTTATTCGGGACGAAAATTTGGCTTTAACAACGCGACTACTGACACTCAGAGCCTGTTTGATGATCCCGAAATTAACACCCTTTTCGTGCTGACAAGACACAACACGCATCCTACTCTTGTTTGCAAGGCCCTGGAATCCGGAAAGAACGTGTATGTGGAGAAGCCTCTGGCAATCATTCCGGAACAGGTGGAAACAATCGAGAACGCGTATATCGACTCACGCGGCTTCAGTCCCGCTCCCATTTTGATGATCGGTTTCAACAGAAGGTTTTCGCCTCATGTACAAAAGATGAAACAATTGCTGCTAGGCATCCGTCAGCCAATATCAATAATAATAACAGTTAATGCAGGGGAAGTTCCGGCAAGCGATTGGACTCAAGACCCTAAAATCGGGGGTGGTAGAATAATCGGCGAAGGGTGCCATTTTGTAGATTTGCTGTACTATCTGACAGGCTCCCACGCTGTTTCGGTCTGCTCAACAAAGATGGGCTTCGCCCCAGGAGTGTTCGTCGCTGATGACAAAATGAGCTTTACAATTAAATTTGAAAATGGCTCATTCGGAACGGTTCATTATCTTGCTAATGGAGCAAAGTCCTTTCCGAAGGAGCGTATCGAAGTCTTTTGTGAAGGTCGTATCCTTCAACTGGACAATTTTCAGGTTTTGAGAGCATATGATTGGCCAGGATTCAAGAAAATGTCACTATGGAGACAGGATAAGGGACATGCGGAATGTATTAAGAGGTTTCTTGACGCCATCCGGGTTCGCGGGGAAGCCCCTATTCCATTTGGAGAGATCATAGCGATAACCAGGACAACGTTTGAAGTTGTCAAATCCGCTTTTAATCAATATGAAGGGAAAAATTGTTGAGCAGTCTTTACAAACATGCGCTTTGTATTCATCCCTACTATCAGGATAGTCACGCCGGATCACTTGGATTAGCGGTGTTTCCCCCGATTGGACTCGAATACGTCATGGCTGCCCTGCAGCCACACGTAAAAGAAATAACTTTTGTTGATCTTCGTCTTCCCGGTCCTTTGAGAGACCTCAAAAAACTGAAGGGCTTCATAGAAAAAGAAATCGATCTGTTATGCGTCAGCATAAACTGGGAATATCATTTCCCCGAGGTCTGCTCCCTAATAAATAGTCTTCCTTCTCAAGTCACAACTATTGTTGGCGGTCAGCAGGCGACCGATAGCGTTGAAGAAGTTTTTCAGCTATGCCCATTTGTAGACATTCTGGTGAGAGGAGAGGGTGAGGAGACCATCGCCGAAATAGCTCAGGGGATCCCACTAAAGGATATCCTGGGAATATCATATCGAAACGGCTCTCAGATTGTTCACAACGCCAACAGACCTCTAGGGGAAATTGATCGGTATCTCCCACCAAATCGCGGCTTAAGAAGTCAGGAATACAACCTTAATTTCGGCGGTTATGCGCTACCGCTAGAATCTTTTGATATGATCTTGACATCAAGGGGTTGCCCTTACAATTGCAAGTTCTGCACTTTCAACCTCAACCCATGGACTCAAAAACGTCGTTATTCAGTGCGTCCCATAGACGCGGTGATGGACGAAATAAACCAGATTGAAGCGGGAATCATCCTGATAGCTGACGAGAATTTTTTTGTAAACCCTAATAGGGCAAAAGAAATTTGCGAGCGGCTCATCGCAAATGGTGTCCAAAAAGAGGTTTCTTGTTCAGGCCCGTATTGAGATATTTGAACGTCCCGATGTATTGGAAGCCGCCGCCAAGGCGGGAATAAAGGTATTCCTGCTTGGAATTGAGTCGCCCAGTGACAGAATACTCGAACAACTCAATAAGGGGTTTGACACGTGTAAACTACGCAAAGCCTTCGAAGAATTCCGAAAACATCCGTTTTATTATCATGGCTATTTTATCTACGGTAATGTGACCGAGACGGAACAGGAAATGCTGCGCATTCCCGGGTTTGCCAAAGAATTGGGTCTTGATTCAATAACTTATCAGAAACTTCGTGTAGACAGATATTCACCTCTGAGGGAGCTTGTTGAAGCGACACCCGGGTATTACGTGGGGGACGACAGGATTGTATATTTGGAAGGATTCGGGCGTCCGGGCCTTAAGCGGATCAGCCGGGAGATAACTCGTCGATTCTATACGCCCAGCCAATTGATCTCGATAATCAGGAAACTGTTTTCAGTTGAAATGTTCACTCCGAAAAATATTCCGGCCCTTTTGTCCAGTTTACCAATGGTACTGACAAAGATGATCGGACGAAAAATAGACAAGAAAGCTCGTCGACTCGCCGCTAGATTCAACTTATGAGATGAAACTGAATTTGTTTAATTGTTGGATTGACTGAAATTACCAATCGGAACGGTAACACAACATGCCCAATGCTTATGATTATGATCTGGTTGTCATCGGCGCTGGCATAGCCGGTTTCGTCTCCGCCGTCACAGCCAATGGTATAGGTAAACGAGTCGCAGTAGTTGAGAAGCGTAAGGTAGGCGGTAATTGCACAAACTTTACGTGTATTCCCAGCAAAGCTCTTATAAGACTGAGCCACCTGAACCGTGATATTAACCACCTTGATCGTCTTGGGCTGTGGTCCAGCCCTACGCCTGACCTTGATGGCCGAAAAGTGTTGGCTCATGTCCGGTCGATAGTTCAAAAAGCGTATGAAAAAGACCTGCCGGAGACGTTTGAACGGATCGGAATAGACATTTTGTTTGGGGTGGCGTCGTTTGTGGATCATCATAGAGTCGATGTAAGCGGACAGGTGATCTCAGCGGACAAGGTCATTATAGCCTCCGGGACCAGACCCATGGTTCCTCCGATCAACGGCCTTCAAGATGTTGATTACCTAACCAACGAAAACCTCTATGAACAGGAGGACCTACCCAAATCAATCATCATCCTTGGTGGCGGAGTGGATGGGCTTGAATACGCTTCGGCTTTCGGTAGGCTCGGTGTTGAAACAACCATGATTGAGATGGCGTCAAGGCTTCTGCCGATGGCTGAACCTGAACTCATAGCCCATTTGGTAAGAGCTTTGGAACTCGACGGCATTCACCTTCTCACAGGCGCCAGAGCAACAGGTTTCAGCCAGGACAACAACAAAGTAATTTTGAAATACGAACGGCTGGATAAGACGCCCGGTGAAATTCATGCCGACCGCGTCCTGGTGGCAATAGGAAGAACACCGGATATTGAAGGCCTTGCGCTGGAAAAAGCGGGAGTGGATTTCAACGCGAAAGGTGTCATCGACAAACAGGAAACTGCAAACTTCGACCCCGAATATATACGCATGTGGAGATGTCGCCGGCCCTTATCAACTGGCTTCAATGGCGGAGTACCAGGGAATTGTAGCCGCCACCAACGCCTTTTCCCCGATCAAACAGAAAGTGGATTACAGCAACAACGCCAATGTTATTTTTACGGAGCCACCTTTGGCTTTTATTGGATTGACGGAAGAGAAGGCTCTCAAGAAATACGGACATAAACTGCGGGTTTACCGATTCGACTACTCGAACATGCGTCGGGCGCTTATAGACGGACAGACCACGGGGATGGCCAAATTCTTGTGTGATCGAAGCGGTCGTATTGTTGGAGCGCATATTCTGGGGGAAGCATCCCCGGAAGTAATACATGAAGTTCAGGTTATCAAGGCGTTGAATAAGCCTTTGAGCCGACTTCATTCCGTTACTCACGCTTACCCGACCTATGCCCAGGCTCTTGTTGGTAGAGTCTCTCAGTTGGTCTTTCTCGACAAAATGAGGGAATCCATTTTTGTTAGAGCGGGGTTGGCTTTGTTGCCCGGCTTCACGAATCGTTTAAATCTTGCTCGTGACCGCTTGGCGGAAACAGAAGCGCCGTTGTCATCTGTCAAAAAGGCTACTCTCAACGTTGTTGTTGAATCTGACGGTCAGGATCGCGGAGCAATCCGTGCCGACGCTTCTTTAATAAAGGCTGGCGCTTGTGTGGTTGATCTTCCTGAGAACCTAACCGATTTCGATGAGAGACCCTTTCTCTGGGTATGTGAACAAGATACGGCAGCCTTCTCAAAATACAGCGTTCTGAATTTCTCCCGCGTTAGGACCATGAACGGGCTGGGCGTGTCAATGTTGGCCAAGCTGAGCGCCCACGCAAATCGCGAGGGCCAGGAACTTTTGGGTTATGGGCTGGTCCCGGGTTTTCAGGATGTATTGAAATTAACCGAACTTGATCGTGTCATACGATTGTTTGAAACAGAAAAGGACGCTCTCGCCGCTGCCGGGGTGGAGCGGTCGTTTGACAACTCGTTGAGTGAATGAAGCGTTTCAGCGAGTTTCGGTTGACACATCATGTTGGGCCAAGCCGGTTCCATACCTGACAGTGTCTTTTCGGCCGCCGGCAGCTCGAAACCTTAATGTAGACGGGTTGAAAACGGTTAGTCCTGTAAGCGGGTTTGGTCAAATGTGGGAGAAGACCTACAGGCTCTTCATACAAGATTCGATGTACAGTCCAGGATATCTGATCTCGACCCTCAAATCAAAATTCACTGATTTTCAACCCTCATTTAATCGTTTTTTCGCTTCAGAGGCAGGAATCAAACCCGGAGAAATAGTCCTTATAGATTCCATGACGCCGGGCGGACCGGTTTCTACCGGCGTTATGATACTGTATGCCGATGAGACATCATTTACTTTTTGCACCCCGGAAGGACATCCTGAAGCCGGCTGGGTAAGCTTTAGCGCTTACAAGGATGGTGGCTCGACGGTTGTTCAAATTTATGGATTGACCCGGTCCAATGACCCCTTGTTCGAAGCAGCATTCCACCTTGTAGGCACTAAAATCCAGATCAGGATATGGAAGCACGTTCTCACATCTCTGGCAGCGCACCTTGGGATACCTCCGGAAATCACCATAAGATCGAGATGTGTGGACAGCAAGATACAGTGGTCCCGCATTGGAAACATTTGGCGGAACTCGCAGATACGAACCCTGGGGACGGAACCCTTTAGATGGTTAGGCGCAGCTCAACGACTTTTAAGTGGCGAGAAACACAATGACTCCTAAATCGGAGTATGACGCCATCATTGTCGGCTCTGGACCAAATGGCCTGGCAGCGGCCATAACTTTAGCCAGGCGCAAACTTTCCGTCTTGGTAGTTGAAGCAAAGGAAACGGCTGGCGGAGGCGCACGTACTCAAGAGTTAACTCTTCCGGGTTTCAGGCACGACGTGTGTTCGGCGATCCATCCTTTGGCCATTGCGTCCCCGTTCTTTCGAAGTGTGGACCTATCATGCCATGGCCTAGAGTGGATTCATCCGCCTGTGCCACTTGCACATCCGCTTGATGACCAGGGATCTGTCCTGCTAGATAGGTCAGTTGACGCGACCGCGGAAGGGCTCGGTAATGACGCGGAACGCTATCGAAATCTTTTTTCCCATCTTGTCAAAGATTGGGACAAACTGGTTCAGGACCTGCTGAAACCTCTGGGGCTTCCGAGCCATCCATTAACGCTATTGAAATTTGGTCCTAACGCCATGCGGTCCGCAACAGGATTGGCCAAAGGGCGTTTTAAATCGAAAAGGGCGATGGCTCTGTTTGCCGGTAACGCCGCTCACTCAATTCTACCTTTGGATCATTGGTCCAGCGCAGCATTCGGTTTGATGCTGCCTACCTTGGGGCACGCCGTTGGGTGGCCTATAGCCAGGGGTGGTTCCCAGGCTATTGCGGACGCCCTTGTTTCATATCTCAAGTCTTTGGGAGGGGCTGTTAAGATTGGGACAAATGTTTCCCGGGTCAATGATCTTCCGAAAGCGCGAGCCATTCTATTCGATGTATCGCCGAGACAACTGGCTCAGATAAACGGTCTTCAATTTCCGCCCGCGTATCGACATCGATTAGAGTGTCATCAATATGGACCGGGAGTTTTTAAAATCGATTGGGCGCTAAACGCCCCCATTCCATGGAAGGATCCAGCCTGTTATCTGGCTGGCACGCTACATGTCGGGGGAACTTTGGATGAAATTGCGAGCGCTGAGCGTGAGGTTTGGAGCGGCAGAATTCCAGAAAGACCTTTCGTGTTTCTGTCACAGCCGAGCCTGTTTGACACGGGCCGCGCGCCAGAAGGTCTGCAAACAGCCTGGGGCTATTGTCACGTTCCTAATGGATGTCCCACAGACATGACGGACCGAATCGAGGCTCAGATCGAACGATTTGCGCCGGGTTTTCACGATATCATCATGGCGAAACACGTAATGTCGCCAGCCGATATGGAGTCATATAATCCGAACTACATCGGAGGTGACATTGCAGGCGGCTCACAGAGCTTTGAGCAAATTTTTTTGCGCCCGCTGGGACGATGGCGAGCCTACGCCACTCCTGCGAATGGTATTTACATCTGTTCATCTTCGATGCCTCCCGGTGGGGGAGTGCACGGAATGTGCGGGTATCTGGCCGCCAAACGAGCGCTCCGTGACCTTTTTTGAGTCCCTTTGACTCCATTTCCTGGTAATAGCTCCTATATCACTCCTTTTTTTCTCAAATCATCAATTTCAGCGGTATTGTAACCGAGATCCGAGAGAATTTGCTCCGAGTGCTCCCCGAGTTCGGGGGCTGGCAATCTGCAGGACGCGGGCGTGGCGCTGAAATCCCATGGGAACCCGACCATTTTGGTTTTGCCGTATTCAGGATGATCTGAATACACAAAATAATCGTTGGCTAACGCCTGGGAATCGTTTGAAACTTCCGTCGGTGTCTGCACAGGTGTGCAAATACAGCCCTCGCTTATTAGAGCGCCCATCCACTCACTCCTGGGCCTGGTTGCAAATCTTTCGTCAAAAATCGAGACTAAAGTCCTGGCGTTGTTACTTCTCGCCTCTATTGTGTTGAACCTTGGATCATCAATTAGCTCTTCCAAACCAAGGGCTTTGCATACCTTTGGCCAGTACCTGTCTGGTTGGAGGTGCGCAAGAGCGACCCACTGATCATCCTGGCATCGATAGTGGTTGTATATTGGGTTTCCCGCTTTTGCCCTGACTTCTCGGGGAAACTCACTATTCAAGATTGCTGGAGCGGCCATTATGAGGCCAAGCGAGGAAATAACGCTTCCCATCAAAGATGTGTCCACCAATTGCCCTTTTCCGGTTTTTTCTCTGGCATAAAGCGCTGCGGTGATGCCCCAAGCGCAGGCCAAGGCCCCGACCTCGTCCCCAATTCCGGGAAGAATTTGAGTTGGAGGCGCTCCGTTTTCTCCACATGCCATCATCAGACCGGAACGGGCAATTCCAGTGTAATCGAATGAATAGTCATCTGAGTCAGGACCTTTTCGCCCCCAACCAGACGCATGGGCGTAGATAAGTCTCGGATTGCGAGCCAGGAGCGTTTCCGGTCCGATCCCCATTCTTTCCGGCGCCGGAATACTCATGTTATTAAGGAAAACATCCGCTTTATCTATAAGATTTAGGAACACTTCCATTCCTTCTGAGGTCTTCATGTCCAAAACAATGCTTCTCTTGTTCCGATTGCAGTGCTCAAAGTAGTAATTACGACCCCTCAGTCCTACCATTGCCCCGATGATTCTCATGAAACTTCTGCCCGGATCTCCTGTCTTGGGTTCCACCTTGATAACATCGGCGCCCAGATCACCCAGCCGCATACCCGCCACCGGGCCCTGTTGAAACATTGATATTTCCACCACACTGACGCCCTCTAAAGGTCCACTCATTCTATGTATCTCCTTTTATTAAGATCTTACACGCGAGGCCAGAAAATTTTTATTCGATGCCTATAGATCCGCCTAACGCCATTTTGGGGGACACGATCATCTCGAAACGAGCTGGTCCATGCCAATAGAACAAAAAAAGCGGAGTGTGAACTCCGCTTTTTCGTGTATTAGATGATGGTCACACTCAGCTCGCGCGGGTATACCTCCTAAAGCTAAAGAAAAAGAAAAATTGGCCGCCGATATTAACCATCGTTGTTAACTCCCAATAGCTGCACTATACACCACACCGGTAACCTGTCAACATACAACTGGAAAACTGTCACAGGCTGGCAGCCATGTCATGATGTAATAGCCATTTTATGCAACCTGGCCCATCGCATTCAGATTGCAGCGATGAACATACGAATGTAAACTCAATTAAATGGATAATGACTATATGAGCAAAACCAAACAGATAACAGGACTTGTAGTAAGCTTGGTACTGGTCTTTTTGGTGGGTTGGCTGGGGGCGTTTGTTACCCAAATGTCTCTCGGCGTTTGGTACACTTCCCTGATCAAACCATCCTGGACTCCTTCCGGGGCCACCATAGGGTTGATATGGACAATCCTCTACGCCTCGATGGCAATTGCCGCCTGGTCTGTCTGGTTATGTGGCGGTCTGATTAAACAGCGACGTCCGCTCGGGCTCTATGCCTTTCAACTGCTTTTGAACGCGGGTTGGACGTTTTTGTTCTTTGGTCTGCGATCCCCGGGTCTTGCTCTTGTCGAAATCATCATCTTATGGATAGCAATTCTTGTAACATTGATAAGTTTCTGTAGAGTTTCCCGGTTTGCGGCCGGGTTGATGGCGCCCTATTTGATTTGGGTAACCATTGCGGCCGGCCTCAACGCAATGATTTGGCGACTAAACTAATTGCGCGCCCACTGTCGCAAAAAGCGTCAGGCAAAGTTTGACATCATTTTCTGAATCAATTCTATGAGAGTAGAAGGATAGATTCCCAACCAGACGAGTAATATCGTTAGCATGGTCAACGCCAAACCAGCAGCCGCAAGTCCAGACACGTCTGAGAGCCCGGTGTCCCTGGAATCTTCCGTAACCTTGGAAAACATGACGGAAATGATTCGTAGGTAATAAAACAATCCTATTACGCTACTCATTATGAGACATACGACCAATAACCACAAATGCGAACCAATTCCAGCGGCCAGAACGTAGAACTTGCCCACAAACCCCGCAGTCAACGGAATGCCGGCCAACGACAACAGCATGGCGGCAAAAACTCCTCCCAAGAGGGGGCGAGTCCAAAACAGGCCTCTATAAGAGGCTAGAAGATCAGGTTCACCTCCAGCGCTTGATAGCGAGGTTATTACGCCGAATGCCCCAAGGATGGTTACAAAATAGGCGACTAGATAATAGCTCGTGGCTGTAACAGCAAGGCTGCCGCTTGCCAGGAAGGCGGTGAGCAAATAACCGAAATGCGCAATCGATGAATAGGCCAACACTCTCTTTACGTGATTTTGCATGAGGGCAAGCAAATTTCCCCCGAACATGGAAGCTACTGCAATAACGGTAAATACCAGAACCATAGAATTGTTGGTGTGAATATCTACCCTGGTGAAGTAACGTAGCATGAGCGCAAAAACCGCTCCCTTGGAGACGGAAGCGAGAAAGCCGGTAATTGGCGCAGGAGCCCCCTCATAAACATCGGGTGTCCACATGTGAAATGGGACCAAAGATAACTTAAATCCTAGCCCCACGATCAGAAGTCCAGTTCCGGGAATTATTAAACCAGCATGTCCCGACCCCGCCACTTGAGCAATCTGGGCGAAATCCAGGAAACCGGTATCAGCATATATCAGAGCGATTCCAAAAAGCAGAAAAGCGTCAGATGTAGCGGCCAACACCAGATACTTGATGCCCGCCTCTATCCCCAAAGGACCATTGCGGTTGTAGGCAATGAGCGCATACAGAGAAACACTGAGGATTTCCAGGCCCAGGAAAAAAGAAGCAAAATGGCTGCTCGCAACTATGACGGCGGAACCTAGAGCGCCTAACAATAAAAGAACGTAATATTCCTCCGGATTTTCCTCCAGGAGTTCCAGGTAACGATAAGACAGCAGAGTCACCACAAAGCCGGCGCCGAAAATAAGCGCCATATAGAAAATAGAATAACCGTCGATGATGATCAGACGTGTTACTTGACGGGGGGCAAATGAATAAACCGCTAAAGTTGATACGCAAGCCCCGAGCAACCCTGCGCTGGTTAACACTGCCGTCAGGAAATGATTCCTGTAAAATGCGATGGCAAACAAATTCAATACCACGACGGCAGATATCAACAGTATAGGCAATAACGGGAACAGATCAGCGATTGTCATCTGTATTGCCCGCTCCTTTGGATCCCGGTGACAAGGTGTGATGTTTGAGCATGTGTCAAAACATCGAAATAAACAGCAGATTGCCCGGAGTTGTACGACATCGAACCGGCTCTTTCCTGGATCGCTTTCAGAGCAGGTTCAGCGGTGTTTAAAACTCCCTGAGGAAATAGCCCCAACCACAGAATTGCCAGGATCATGCCTGCCATGAGCAAGGCCTCCCTAGGCCAAAGATCCTGAATTATGCGGCTATCATCCGAAGGACCATAGAAGGCCTTTCCTACGATCCTTAGTGAGTAAATAACCGCCAGAACTAGGCCCATTGCGGCAGGAATCGTCATCCACGGGCTCACCCTGTAAACGCCCACCAGAACGAGAAACTCTCCCACAAAATTACCCAGTCCAGGAAGACCGAGAGAAGCTAGAGCGAAAACCAGCCCAACGGCGCTTATTCGTGGAATAGACGCCCACAGTCCCCCCATTCGATTTAGATCACGAGAGCCTATCCTTTCCTGAAGCGCTCCTACGATTATGAATAGCGCCCCGGTGCTTATTCCATGACAGATCATCTGCATTACTGCGCCCTGCAAAGCCAACTCGTTGAACGCGAATACACCCAGTAGCACAAATCCAAGATGGCTAACACTACTATAAGCGACAAGTCTCTTCAGATCGGTTTGAGCAAAAGCCAGCAATGCGCCATAAATTATTCCAATCACTCCCAATGTCATGGCTACGGGAGCCAAGGTGTGAGCCGCCGCGGGAAACAACGGCAAGATAAACCGTATCAGCCCATAAGCTCCTGTTTTCAACAACAAACCCGCAAGAATAACACTTCCGGCAGTTGGGGCTTCTGTATGAGCGTCAGGCAACCAGGTGTGAAAAGGAACAACAGGGAGCTTAACAGCGAAGGCTGCAAAAAAGCCCAGCATTAACAACATGGACGACCATGATGACAGGGGAGTTCCTAACAGCTCAAAATAATTAAAAGTGTATACGCCAGCGCTACTCCCGTGGAGAAAATACAAACCGAGTATGGCGATCAGCATCAACAGGCCACCCGCCTGCGTAAATATGAAAAACTTGATTGAGGCGTAGATCCTGTTTTCATGGCCCCAGATTCCAATCAGAAAATACATCGGGACCAACATCACTTCCCAGAAAAAGTAAAACAGGATCAGATCCATGGCCAGAAAAACTCCGACTATACCGGCCAGGCAAGACATGAGGTTAAAATGGAAGAACCCAACACCATCCTTAATCTCAGTCCAGGAACAAATAACAGCGGCAATCCCAAGCAGAGATGTCAGGGCTACCATCAAAAGACTAAGCCCGTCCATAGCGAGCCGGAAACCGATCCCCAATTGAGGTACCCAATTCCAATCTACGGATGCTATCCAAACTGTATTATGACCAGAATCCAGTTTGATTGAGTGACCAATCCACAATGAAATGATGATCAACATTTGCGCAAAAAGAGCTGACAGAGAAATCCAACGAGCCCATACAGAGTTTTTTCGTGCGGAAACCCATGAGACTATACCTGCGATCAAGGGAATTATAATGAGCCAGATAAGTGTCATAGCCACACCAGCATCCATAGGATCAAAACAGCTCCTATTGATATCCCCAGAGCGTACTGTCTCAACCTGCCGGTTTGTGTGAGGCTCAACCCGTTGTGCAGCGTTGTTGCCAGAAAAGAGACAAGCGCATAAAAAGAATCGATAAAATCATTACGATTCATTCTCGTAATTCCCACAAAAGGGCTAACGAAAACAGTATCATAGATCCAGTCGAATCCCCAACCTGATTGCCATAAGGAATGGATTTTTTGGGACACACAGCCTCCAAAAAACCTTTCCGGATACTCAGGACGTTTAAAGTAAAATATATAGGAAATCAGAACACCGAGAAAACAAGCGACTCCAGCAATGATTTCCAGAACAAGTTCACTGCTGGCGCCAAATTTATCAACGTGGAAAGACGGCAAAGCGGAATTCAGGAAATCAGAGAACAAGTGAAGATTGCCGATGTTGTGAGGCAGTTCGACAAAACCAACCACTATGGATAATATAGCCAGTATTATCAAAGGAATATGGATTACATTACTTGAATGCTGTTTTAACGGTGTTTTGGGGGCGCCAAAACAGGTCACAAAAACCATGCGAAAGGCGTAGAGAGCAGTGAGCAAGGCGCCGACGACTCCTCCCAGCCACAGCCAGAAACCACCAGTGGGCGAGGACCAAACCTGCCACAGAATCATGTCCTTGCTGTAAAAACCGTCAGTAACAAGCGGTATTGAAGCCAACGATGACGCTCCAATCAAAAAAGTCCAGAAAGTAACGGGTAATTTTCTTCGAACTCCCCCAAGCTTGAACATGTTCTGTTCATGTCCTGACGCCAGAATAATTGAACCGGCGGCCAGGAACAAAAGAGCCTTAAAACAAGCGTGTGTGACGAAGTGAAAAATCGCGGCGGACCAGGCTCCTACCCCTAGGCCCAGAAACATGTAACCGATCTGACTTATCGTGGAGTATGCCAGCACCCGTTTGATATCAGTCTGGGTCAATGCGCTGAAGCCTGCGAGGAGCAAAGTAGCCAAGCCGATGATGGCTACGGCTGACTGAACCGCTGGCGCGAGCGCAAAGAAAACGTTCATTCGGGCTATCAGGTATACCCCAGCCGTGACCATCGTAGCAGCATGTATAAGAGCGCTTACCGGCGTTGGTCCCGCCATAGCGTCAGGCAACCAGGTTTGAAGCGGAAGCTGAGCGGATTTGCCAAGCGCCCCGCCTAGAAGCAAAGCCGCTGCAAGCATTGGCATAGTGGAGCCGACAGCCCATGCCTGAGTCGCTCTAATACTCAACTCCTGAATTTGTAGGGTCCCCAAGCTATTAAACAGAAGGAACAACCCAATCGCCATAGACGTGTCCCCGATTCGTGTCATGACGAAAGCTTTGGTGGCGGCTTTTATGTTATCCGGTTCCTTGTACCAGAAACCAATGAGTAAAAAGCTGCACAACCCCACACCTTCCCATCCCAGATAAAGTAGGAGAAGATTGTCCGCCAGCGTCAAAACCAGCATTGAGGCCACGAAGAGGTTCATATAAGCGAAAAAGCGGCTAAATCCTTCATCATCGGCCATGTATTCCACGGAATAAAGATGAATCAAGAAAGCCGACTACTGTAACCACGAGGATCATACATACAGACAGAGCGTCTAAATGGAATCCGATTGTCGGCGAGAAATTGCCTATACTTATCCAGTTCCAGAGCGTTTGATCATATTGATAATCAGGAGGGGGAAACACCATAAAACTTATCGAAATGGCCGAACTTAGAGCCGCTGCGCCCCCGACTGACCCGACACCCACCAGGGATTGACTGTGTCGTGACAATCTCGAACCCGCCAGGGCCAGGATTAGGAACCCCAGAATCGGTAACGCCGGAATCAGCCACAAGAGATGTAGCATTCTACCCTCGTGCCTTTCTTGCCTCGTCTGTGTCCAATGTCTTGAAACGATGATAAAACTGAATCGCCAGCGCCAGGCCCACGGCAACCTCGGCCGCTGCCATGGATAGAATAAAAATGAACATTACCTGTCCATCGGTCTGTCCCCATCTTGAACCAGCCACCACAAAAGCCAAACCTGCGGCGTTCAGCATTATTTCGACGGACATGAGCATGAAGATCAGGTTTCTGCGGATAAGCACTCCCACAAGACCTAACGCGAAAAGGGCGGCAGCGACGATCAGAGCATGTTCCATCGGCACTGCCGCTGTCATGTTTTATCTCCTGTTATTGACGATGGATTTCGGGTTCGTCTGGCGCCGAGGTGGTAAGCGCCGACCAAACCGGCAAGAAGCAGCATGGATGCGAGTTCAACACCGATAGCATAAGGGCCGAAAAGAGCTATACCGACTTGCTTGGGTGTAATTTCTACCGAAGGGGAAATGGCCGCTTCTCCTGTATAGACTATTAAGTATATCAATTCCGAAAAGAGGACACCTGCAAGCAGAGATGGCCCTATCCACATTTTGGGCTCCAGCCAGAAGCCTTTCCTGTTCTCTTGATCTTGGGCCAAGGTTAAGCATCATGATCACAAATACGAAAAGCACCATGATCGCTCCTGCGTAGATGATTATCTCCAGGGCGGCCACGAACGGCGCTCCAAGGGCAAAAAAGATTAACGCCACCGAAAAAAAGGAAACTATCAGATATAGAAGAGCATGCACTACGTTTAGCCGTGTAATTACCAATACGGTAGACAAGATCGCGACTAAAGCGGATACATAAAAAACGCTGTTCATACGCATGTCCTCAATACAATTTTTTTCATGGCATCAAACTATGAATATCCACTGGCGGTTCTTCATTTTCAGCCTCGCCTTTGTCCTTGCCGCCAACAGAAACGCCCGCGACCCTGTAGAAATTGTAGCCAGGATATTTCCCCGGTCCGCTTATTAAAAGATGTTCTTTCTCATACACGAAATTGTGCCGGTAGTATTCACCCATTTCAAAGTCGTTCGTTAGCTGGATCGCATAAGTAGGGCATGCTTCTTCACAGAATCCACAGAAAATGCAACGTGAAAAATTGATTCGGAAAAATTCTGGATAACGTCTACCATGTTCATCCTGGGTAGCCTGTAGGGCGATGCAATCTACCGGACATGCGGCGGCGCAAAGATAACAGGCGACACACCGTTCCTCTCCATCCGGATCACGCGACAGTATGATTCTGCCTCTCCATCTGGGATGCAGATTAGGCTTTTCTTCCGGGTACAGAATCGTCTCTCTCTTTCTGATTGAGTGTTTTAGGACGTTCCAGATTCCCTTGATTAAGCTAAACATTTTTATCCTGCATCAACTTGCCGCGAGAATAATGGCTCCGGTTACCACAACATTTAGGAGCGCTAGAGGAAGCATCAACTTCCAGCCGAACGAAAGCAACTGATCGTACCTGAGCCTAGGTAGCGACGCTCTAACGAGTATGAAGCCACAGATGAATACAAAAGTCTTGATTATCATCCAACACAGAGGCGGCAACAAAGGTCCTAGCCAACCACCGAAGAAAAGTGTGGCTATCAGGGCGCTGATTAGGGTAACTCCCATGTATTCCCCGACAAAAAACATGCCAAACTTCATCCCGGAATATTCAGTGTGAAAGCCGGCTATAAGCTCATTCTCGGCCTCAGGAAGGTCGAACGGAATTCGTCTGGTTTCCGCAAGTCCTGCGATTACAAAGATGATCAATCCAGGAAATTGGGGGATAAAAAACCAGACTTTACGCTGCGCTTCCACTATTTCACGAAGGTTAAAAGAGCCTGCGAGCATGATGACTCCGGCGAGCGACAGGCCCATGAATACTTCGTAGCCGAGCATCTGCGCAGCGGCCCTTAAACCGCCGAGCAATGAATACTTGTTGTCCGAAGCCCATCCCGCCAATGCCACGCTGTAAACACTTATCGACGACATCGCAAGAAAGAACAAAAGTCCGATATTCAGGTTCACAATTTCTATGCCTGGAGCAAACGGAATGATCGCAAAGGATAGGAGCGTTGTTACAACTATAATCGCAGGGGCTATTACAAAAACAGGTTTGTCCGCAAAGGGCGGAATCCAGTCCTCCTTTGTAAATATTTTGATCATGTCTGCCGCAACCTGTAACGACCCAAATCGACCAGCGCGGTTCGGGCCATAACGATCCTGCCACAATCCTAGCAGTCGTCGTTCGAGCCAGATCAATCCCGCCGCTGTAAGCAGGACTCCGACTAGTATTAAGTACAAAATTATAATTGATCGCTCTGGTTCGTTCATTTCAGTCTTCTATTATTTTTCCCATGGCAGGCAGACTTACGCCTTCCAGACCGGGAATCCCCACCGGGAGCGCAATCAACCCACTGCAAAGCGTCGGGATAATTCTTACGGGAAGCCTCAGCGAAACATCTCCTATGCTTAGTTGCGCTATGTGTCCATTGTCTTTGCCTAAAGAAGCAGCGTCATGTCCGTTCAAGCCGACATAAGGATGAGGAATCCTCTGTGCGATAGAATCCCCACGCGAACTGAGTTCTTCAGAGCCGAATATGTGAAACGACTGGATCACGAGCCATTCGGTATTGTCAGATCTGAACGCTTCTGGAACTTCCCGGAAATAAGCGCCGTTGTCGGCAGTCGATGGTTCAATAAGGCGTTTCCCGGAATCTCCGCCTATAGAAGGCCCGGAAATTTCTTTTTGAAACTTGTTCACAGCTTGGCATGAATTCCATGAGGGGGCCCAGAACCGTGGGTTAACAGAAGCCGGAGGAATACCGGGGTAACCTTCCATTGAAAATGACAGGGGCGATTCAAGATCGTCAGTTGGTTTAGGTTCATGAACGGATATATTTGCTCGCATAGCGGTCCGGCCACTATACCGATGGGGCTGACGGGGTATTTTCTGCCCAACCATCCGGAAATTCGCTGGTGGAGATACCTCTGCAAGGTCTTTAAAGATAGGGAATTCTTGCGCAATCTCTGAGGTGATATTTTCAATGGTGGAAAAATTAGGCGCACAGTCTCTACCGAGCGCTGTCATCACTTCCGATATCCAGATGTGGCTTTCCTGTGTCTGGCTTGGTGGCGGCATAACGCTGAATTGACGCTGACATCTTCCCTCACTGCTTACGAGTGTGCCAGTGGTCTCGGCAAATGTCCCAGCCGGCAACATGAGATCGGCTTCTTTGCCGGTTCGGTTTAAGATGTGGTCGATCACTACAACGTGTTTGCACTTTGCCAAAACGCCCTGAACCAAATGGGTTTCCGCACGTCTGAAAAGGTCATTCTCAAGGATGATCAAACTGTCGGCCTGACCCGAAAGGACTTTTTCAAAGCAATCTCGAATGCTAAGTCCGCCAATAAGGCCCAGCCCGAAAGTATCACACTCAGGCACTGTGTAAGATAATGCGGCCGTCCTTCCCGCTCTACTCACCGCCCAGGCGATGTTGGCCGCGGCCTGAATTACGGATAGGGCTCCACAACTCGTGCCGGAAACTATCAACGGTCGCTTTGAGCTTTTGAGGACAGCGCCGATGCGCGCGGCCAATCTTTTGAGTTCCTCCGGCAAGTCTAATACCGGCGAGGAGCCTGGATCAATTTCATGAGCGATCTGGAAACCCAGTCTGGCTACATCATCAGGCGCTGCATACAGCGTTTGCGCCGCTATGTCATCCAGTCCGGAGCCCATGGGACTCACGATGTACAAAGGTCCCTTCTCGGCTTGAACAGCTTGCCGGACGGACGCGTCAGCCCAACGGGGAATCCTTAACCTGTCAGCTATATCCATTGGTTTTTCGCGAACTGACTGGCGAAGAGACAAGGCCAACCGGGGCGCCACGTTGGTAACATCTTCACCCAGAATCAGGATGGCGTCGCACAATTCAACGTCCCGGAGCGAAGGCGAGTAGGTGGGGCCATTCTGGAGAATGTTGATTATTGCCGAGACGAGTCTCTCTTCATTCTCCGACATACCGCTGCAGAAATTTTCAGCCCCTACAAGCTTTCTTAAAGAAAAATTCGCTTCCAATGTGGCCCTGGGAGAACCGATGCCAAGCGTGTGGACGCTATCCGTCAAAATTCCTTTAAACAGGCTGAGAGCTTCTGTCTTTTCAACAGGCTTCAACAAGGTGTCGGACCGGTCGAGGCCTATGTCTTGACAGTGGTTGACGGATTCGGTCGGGACCCTCAACAAATTCATATCCGAATCGACCGCGATCACACAGGAAATAACCATTCACTTCGTGATTGTATTTATTCAGGATTCTGCGTAACGAGCCATATCTTTCGCCTACTATGATGTTGCAGCCCAACCCGCAATGTGGGCAAATTGACGGAGATGTCTGCATGTCCCATTTGCGGGTGTAATGTTTCCTCAGTGTTTTGTCCGTAAAGACACCAGTAGGACAGACTTCAACCAGATTTCCACTAAATTCGTTCTCAAGGATCCCATCATTACATCTGCCGAAATAAATCCGATTGTTTATCCCGAAAACGTTAAAGTCTCTTCCTCCTGCGTAATCCCGATAAAACCTGACACACCGGTAGCACTGGATGCAGCGGTTCATCTCGTGATTGATAAAAGGCCCTAAATTCTGATTCAGATAGGTCCTCTTTTTGAACCCATATCGCCGATATACGTGACCGGACATTACCGTCATGTCCTGTAGATGACATTCCCCTCCTTCATCACAGACAGGGCAATCGTGGGGATGGTTGATCATCAGCCATTCAATAACCCCAGCTCGAAACTCCCTTACATCGTTGTCATCAATTGAAATTCTCGTTCCTTCATCCGCCGGCGTCATGCAGGACATGACAATGTGGCCGCGGGTGTCATTCTCATCACGGAATTGCTTTACCGCGCACATCCGGCAGGACCCCACGGAGTGCAACGCGGGATGCCAACAGAAATAGGGGATGTTGAAGCCGAGGGAAAGGCATGCGCTAAGGAGATTTTGTCCTTCGGGAACTTCATACGGGACATTATCTATATAAATTGTGGCCAAGTCTTATCTCCAGGGACAACGCTTCTCCGTGATATGCCGTTCAAAGTCTTCTCTGAAGAACTTCAATGCGCTTTGCAGCGGTTCCATGGCTCCTGGAGCCAGAGCGCAAAAAGTTCGGCCAGGCCCGAGCAATCTCGTTTGAGATTCAAGGATCTTCAGGTCATTAAATTCGCCCCTACCTTCTTCAATGGCTTTGAGAATCTGGGCGATCCAAGGCAATCCCTCCCTGCATGGCGTGCACCATCCACAGGATTCCCTGGCGAAAAAGCTTTCCAGGTTGTGAACCATTCCAACCGGGCATGTATGATCGTCAAGAGCTATCATTGTGCCTGTTCCGAAACGGCTCCCGGCTTTTTGGACTGAATCATAATCCATCTGAACATCAAGGTGTTGTTCAACCAGGAACTCGGTGGATCCCCCACCGGGAAGAATCCCCCGAAATTTCAAACCATCTCTCATGCCGCCGGCGTGTTCTTCCAGGATTTCCCGAATGGTTGTTCCCATTGGGAGTTCCCACGCGCCGGGCTTTTTTACTTTTCCACTGACGCCGAAGATTTTGGTTCCCCCGTCCTTACATTTGCTGAGGGACTTGAACCACTCGGCTCCATTGTTGACAATGTGCGGAATGTTGCAAAGCGTTTCAACGTTGTTCAGCAGAGTCGGCATGCCCCAGAGCCCAGACTCGGTTTGACGGGGTGTTTTATATCGAGGGACAGCTCTGTTGCCTTCAAGAGAATTCGTCAAAGCTGTCCCTTCACCGCAAATGTACCTGCCGGAACTGATGTGCAACCGCAATTCAAAGTTGAAGCCTGATCCTAGAATGTTGAATCCCAGATAACGCTTCTCATACGCTTCGGCGATGGCCCTTTTGAGGCGAGTCGCCGCAAGCGTGTATTCAGATCTTATGAAAATGTAGCCAACTTCACTGTCGACCACATAAGCGCATATTATCATCCCTTCAATCAATTGATGCGGGTTTCCCTCCATCAATATTCTGTCCTTGAATGTCCCGGGCTCCATTTCATCCGCATCGACTACCACGTACCTTGGTCTTGGGCTGTTTGAGACAGACGGCAGGGAACTCCATTTCAGGCCAGTAGGGAAACCGGCTCCGCCTCTTCCTCGAAGGTTAGAATCCTTGACTAATTGTAGAATGTTTCCCTGGGTAAGAGATTTAAGAGATTCACGCAGGGCACTATAACCCCCTACTCTCTCATATTCGGCAAGGTTGAGAGGTTCTCTGCCGGTGTCAATATAATTTGTAAGAGGTCGGTCCATCTGCCTCTCTATTCGTAGCCGTTTAATATTAACTCGATCTTGTCGGGAGTAAGGTCACCATGCAAAGTTCCGTCAATCATGATGGCAGGAGCCCGTTCACACGCTCCAAGACACTGAATCGGCAACAAAGTAAAACGACCGTCCGGCGTCGTCTCTCCGAACCCTATGCCCAGCCTCTTTGTGATATGAACAAGAATGTTTTCAAACCCCATTATCCAGCAGCTTACGCTGTCGCAAACGAGAATTACGTGGCGTCCTACCGGTTTTCGGTAAATTCTATTGTAAAAAGTGGCGACACCATCTACCTCTTCAACTGTCAAGCTGAGAAAATCGGCTACCGCCCCGAGTCTTTCGTCAGAGACCCATCCGTGATGCCGCTGGACTATTTCCAGGGCTTCAAGAATCGCGCATCGTCTCGTAGGGCATGCGCCGATTCCACATTGTATCTCCGATTTTATCTCATCAGAAAGCATTTACAATTTTACCTGTCCACATCCGCCAATACGTAATCCACACTACCGAGGATCGCGATGAGATCGGCTATTGTTAATCCTCTGGTGATGGATGGGATCATTTGGAGATGAGCGAAAGATGGCGTCCGAATTCTAACGCGGTATGCCATAGTATTCCCATCACTGACCAGATAATAACTATTGGCTCCCTTCGTCGCTTCGATCCTGAAACACGCCTCGCCGGGCGGGATTACCGGTCCCCAGCTTACACTGAGAAAATGTGTGATGAGGGTTTCGATGTCCTTCATCGTACGTTCTTTACGAGGTGGAGTAGCGAGAGGATGATCTGATTTGTAAGGGCCGGCGGGCATGTTTTTGAGGCATTGTTCGATGATTCTGAGGCTCTGTCTGAGTTCTTCTACTCTTACGACCGCTCGATCGTAACTATCACCGTTTTGAGCCGTCGGCACATCAAATTCGATCTGATCGTATCCTGAATAGGGTCTCTTTTTGCGGAAATCCCAGTCAAGCCCGCACGCCCGTAAACCCGGGCCAGTTACACCCCAATCAATCGCCTCATCTAGACTGTAGGCGCCGACTCCTTGAGTCCGTGCCTTGAAAATCCGGTTTTGCATGACCAGCTTGTCGTACTCATCCAACCTGGCCGGAAAATAGCCGATGAAGTCGTTGACCAAACCGTCCCACCCTTTGGGAAGATCCTGGGAGACTCCTCCAATTCGGAACCAGGCCGGGTGCATTCGACCCCCTGTAACGGCAGAAACGATGTCGAATACTCTTTCCCGGTCGTTGAACATATAAAAAACCGGTGACATTGCGCCCAAATCTTGCGCAAAGGTACCGTACCAGACGAGATGACTGGCAATCCGAAAAAATTCCGCCATCATGATTCGAATCATCTGCGCTTTTTCAGGCACGTTAATCCCCGCAAGAGTCTCGACGGCCTGAACGTATGCGAAATTGTTCATCACCCCGCCAAGATAGTCTATCCTGTCTGTGTACGGGATGAATGTATGCCATGATTGTCGCTCACCCATTTTCTCCGCGCCCCGGTGATGGTAGCCTATGTCCATGGCCGCGTCCGCTATTTCTTCGCCGTCTAGCGCAAGAATTATTCGAAGTAACCCGTGAGTGCCTGGATGTTGAGGGCCTAGATTGAGAAACATAAAATCAGTGTCTTCACCACCAAGTTTCATGCCCCATTCCTCGGGGTGGAACTGCAAAGCATTTTCCAGAAATTCAGCCTTGTCTTCGGGAAGCTGAAAAGGCCCCATTTCGGTCGCTCTTGCTGGGTGCTCCTTGCGCAGCGGGTGGCCTTCCCATGTTGGTGGCATAAGAATTCGCTTGAGATGCGGGTGTCCTTCAAAGCGGACGCCGAAGAGATCCCAGATTTCTCGTTCGTACCAGTTGGCTGATTGCCAGATATCAACAATACTACTGAGGGAAGGGTGTTCTCCTGTGAGGGGCGTCTTGAGCCGGATGTCGGCGTTCCGGTCAAATGACAACAGATGATAGACAATTGTAAAATCACTGTCTGGCTGGTCGTTCCGATGTGTACGAAGCCTCTCGTCTATGGCGCTCACATCGTAAAGCATTCTATACGGTCTGGGTACATCTACTTTCAAATAGCGCAGAACATCACAAATTTTGTCCTTTGGCGTCCAGATAGTTGGGACATCATCAAGGGTAATCTGCGGCGTAAATGTTTGTTCGCCGAATTTGAGTCTCAATTCTTGGAGGATATCTGTATCTTTATCCATAAGATTTGGGGAAATGCTCCTAAAGCTCATCAGGCAACGGAAGCGTTGTCATGCGCTTCCTTGATTCTTTCTTTAGATCCCGCATTGACGGTCTTTGCGGACGGACTATATCCTGAGGTCCCACGAATCGACTAAGAGGGCGACGCTCTTCGCCCACTGCGCTTTGCAAAAGCGTTAAACCTTCCAGAAAAGCGTCTGGCCGGGGAGGACAACCCGGCACATAAACATCTACAGGAAGGAATTTGTCCACCCCCTGCACAACGCTGTAAATATCATACATGCCACCGGAATTGGCGCAGGACCCCATGGAAATTACCCAGCGGGGCTCCATCATTTGCTGGTACATTCTTCGGATTATTGGGGCCATCTTGATGAAAACGGTCCCGGCGATTACCATCAGATCCGCTTCACGGGGAGTCCCTCGAAGGACCTCAGATCCGAATCGGGCGACGTCGTACCTGCTTGTAAATGAGGTGGCCATCTCTACGTAACAGCATGACAGTCCGAAGTTAAAAGGCCAAATTGAGTATTTACGGCCCCACGCGACCAGATCTTGCAACTTTGTGAGGATTACGCTGGCCTTTACAGCCCCTTCAATCGAGGTTTCAGCCTCATGGGCGCCATCTTTTCTGTCCATGGGATCCTTTCAACTATGTTTACGTCTTGACCTGACCAGTGTTTGGTTCTGTAAAAGCCTTACTGTTAGAGCTTCAGCTCAATCGTCCGGTGTTTCCGACTGAGGACGACATGTCCATTGGATCCGGCCTGCGCTTGCTGCGTAAATCAAGCGCACCCACACGCCAGAGATAGATAAGAGAGACGAAAAGAACAGAAATGAAAATCAAAATTTCGATGTACCCTAGCCACCCCAGTTCGCGAAGCGCAACTGCCCAAGAAATGATGAAAAGAGTCTCAAGATCAAAAATTACAAAGAAAACCGCTATCAAATAAAAGGGCGCATTGAGACGAACATGAGCGGAGCCTGTCACAACCATGCCGGACTCATAGGGATCGTCGGTAGTTCTCTCTTTGTGACTCTCTCCTAGAAGATACGAAAGCCCGATCATTATGGCTGCAAGGGCAATGGCGGAAAAGAAATAGAGGGCCAAAGGCCACAGGGCCGAATTTAACAAAATTAGGTCTCCATATTCTTGTCCCAAGATGATCCCCCCGATCGTTAATTATAACAATAAAACAGAAAATCGCCGAAATCAATTTGTTAAGGGGACTTCTTAACAGCCAACCCCGTAATGATTCTTCGGAGACATTTGTTCAACAGTTATAACCAACCCACTTTTTACCAGCCTAAGCATACCCCGGAAAGTCCGACACTATGCTGGGTTACGGGTAAATTACCTGTCCCTGGGAGGTGACGAGTGAGCCAGGAGTCATCTTGTGAGGGATCGCCTGTTTTCTGCTAAGGATATGGATCACCTCTACACCATGGGCAACCAGATAATCACTCAACAGGCGACGGTGGCATTGCCAGTACACTGCTTCTGCGCACATACACGCCGTAATGGATTCCGACGCTATCTCAATCAGTTCACGTACCCCATCGACAAAATTATCCGTCCCCATGTAATCAGCATAGCTCCGAAAACTTGAATTGGTTAGTCCTATATTCGGGGACTGAAAGTCCTTCCGGGAATGACGTAAACCCCCGAGTTTACGCAACCACAGGTAACGGATCCCATTTTGAGGCAGAAAGCTCTCCAAGTTTTGTCGATTGAAAACGGGAAATTTTTTGGAACCAGGGAGGCTGCGAATATCAGTTAGTGTCTCCATCCCGAATGTTTGCAATAGATCTACCAGCTCTTCCAAAGACCGGCTGGAATGCCCGATGGTATAGATTTTTAAGGAGCGCTCGGTCAGAAGCTGAAAAATGTTATGTCTCCCAGTCATTCGGGACTAATTAACTGTTTTCAACGCTCTTGGAATGTTCGCTGTCGACGGTTGTCTCCAGGGGAGCGTCTCGGGTAATACCTTGGGAATGTGTTGTTCACTAGAATCGACGAGAGAAGCGCTCTTGAAATATCGTTGTAACTGAGAAATTAACCTCGCCTGTCCTGATTGAAGAAGTTTCATGTATTCTGCAAAAAGCTCACTCGTAAAAAATTCCCTGTAATTAGATCTTTCAATTAGCGCTGTGTAAGTTTTAACAAAACTTTCAAGTTCAGGAGTGCTGGAAAGATACCCAAAAACGCGATTGACAAGTTCACGATCCAGCTTGGCCGAGAAATTGGTAGATAATCCCGATGGGCGGGCTACTTCTAGAATTTGCTTTTCCGTGTGATAACAATTCTGAATATTGCATTTGAGCGACTCAATATCTCGGATCTGCGTAATTAGCTGATAGATCTCTTTATCCACTGTTGAGTTGGTCTCAGCGGATAGAGAGAGCGTTGAGGGCAAAATAATCATGCAGAGCAGCGTCAATAACCAAAAGGGTTTAACATTATTTTTCATCTGGTTACCCCCTCATCCCAGCGGGCGCTTTTGTGGCTGAAGAGCGTATTCGGCTAGCCCCATACCTGTTTTTGAACGATTATTCACGGAAAGTCCTCTTCAAAGTGTAGCCTTAACTGAACAAATCTATGAGTTTCCGGATTGTCTGTAGGATTGTTGATTCTTTTCCCGATTGTTTCATTTTCATCAACACTTCACGTTTGGTGGCGTCAACCAGACCTCTACCTAGGAAAAGACTGTTTAAATCGCAGTTTCGGACATACTCCGAAAAAGAGCGGGTGTATGGGTGTTCAGCGCCCAACAGAGACGAGATACAAGCAATGGCCTTTTGTCTCCATTTCTTGAAAGTTATTTCATCAAAATCACTGTCGACAACTTGATATCCAGCCTCAACAAGAGCAGCGAAAGCCTCATCACGAGGAATCGGCGTTCCATCCAATTTCATAGCAGTCTCCTTTCTCACCTAATAAATAGCACTGGACCAAGGTTCCCAGCAGGGACAACGCTCCATGCTTCTTTTCTCGAGCCATTGGAATGTTTTAATTCTGAGATATTGAAAAGCCACCGCATGGTAACCCCTTACCATGCGAGCCCTCTAGAAAATGCGACAGCCCGACCTTTCGCGACCATTCCCAGAAATGCGCGATAGACACCAATCAAAAAGCACAGAACATAGAGAATTCGTCTGTTTTAATTTTTTATTAGCAATACATGTGCCATGCAGACTATGTCTGTCTGGCTATTCACGAAAAGTGAAATAAGATAGATGGGTTAAAGATGTAGAATTTTATTTTTGGCTCAAACGGGGCGGCAGTTTAGGCAATAAGAATATCTTGGTGAGACGTCATGCTTGTGGCAGATTCGCACACAAATATTGAATCTGCCAAGTTAGTATATGATTTTAAACCGTTGGCTCGTGTGCGCCTGTCGCCCCTAATGACGAGTCAACTACTCAGCTTCGCACGTTCATGCCCAGTTTTTGTATCCAGCGCCTCAACGTATAACGGGAAACTCCTAAATAGGACGCCGCTAATTCCTTTTTGCCCTTTGAACGGGTTAGAGCTTCCTCGATCATCGCTCGACTGAGATTCTGCATCGAATCAGCTAACTTGGGGGATTCAGTAATGTCCAATACTCTGGATTGGGATGAAACCGCGTCGTGAGGTTTAGATCCGTCGATATCCACCCTTATGGTTCCCCCGCCCGAAAGGATTATCGCACGTTCCAGAACGTTTCGAAGTTCCCTGATGTTTCCGGGCCAGTGATAATTGTAAAGTTTGGCCATGTCTTCGGCCGTCAGTTCCGGCGAAAAGCTCATTTGCAGGTCTTTGGCCAGGGTTGACAGCAACTGCGCAACCAGGATCGGCAGATCTTCGGTTCGTTCCCTGAGAGGTGGAACTCTTATCGAGAGCACATTCAAGCGGTAATAGAGATCAGCGCGAAAACGGCCAACCGATATCTCATATTGGAGATCTCTATTTGTGGCCGCAAGTATGCGCGCGTTAACCCGTATTTCTTGTTGTCCTCCCACACGCGTAAATGTTCTGGTATCAAGAAAGGTGAGAAATTTTGCCTGAAGGGCGGGAGAAAGCTCTCCGATTTCGTTCAGTAACAGAGTCCCGCCCTCAGCCAGTTCCAATAGGCCGCGTTTACGTCTCGCCGCTCCGGTAAATGCGCCTGCTTCATGACCAAAGAGTTCGGATTCCGCCAGTTCTGATGGAACAGCAGCGCAATTGATTGAGAAATAGGGTCCCGAAGAATAACTAGATCTCTCGTGTATGTATTTGGCAAGGTAATCTTTACCTGCTCCACTCTCGCCCAAGAGGAGGATCACGCTTTTCCCGGACGCTGCGAACGCCGCCTGTTTAAGAACGGACCTCATAACCTCTGAACGATATTCCTTATGCTCAGGCTTTGGCATATCCTGCAGTTTGTTCAGATCAGTTACGTCTCGAAGTATTCCACAAACTCCTATGATCTCTCCTAAGTCGTTATGCATGGGTACCCTGACTTCATGGAAGGTCATGGGCACGCCCCTTATTTCCCGGGTGCATATCTCTTCAATCGATTCCCCCCGCAAGACTCGCGCCTCAGTCTCTTTAATGTATTGAGCGGCGTCTTTTTTAAAAAAGTCCTCAGCGGTCTTTCCCAAAATCTCGGGTTCTGCGACACCAAGAAGTTTTATCGTGGCCGGATTCATATGTGTATATCTCAATGAGACGTCCTTGATGAAGATGAAGTCCTTAGCGCCTTCAAAGATGGCCCTAAAACGTTCCTCACTTTTTTTAAGCTCTTCAGCCGCCAGCATTCGCTCCTTGATTTGCTTTTGAAGTTCCTTGTTGGCTGTTGACAGTTCCGCCGTGCGTTCCTCAACCCGTTTTTCCAAATCGTCCTTAGCTCTGATAAGGTCTATTCGCATGCGTTTACGCTCTATGGCGTAACGTATGGATCTGAGCAGCAGGCTCCCATCCACCGTGCCCTTGAATAAATAATCCTGCGCTCCTTTTTTTACCGCCTCAACAGCTACAACTTCATCTTCCTGCCCCGTGAGCACGATAACTGGAATTTCAGGAAATTCAGAATCAACGCAAGTTAACGTCTCAATACCATGACTATCTGGCAAATTCAGATCCAGAAGCACCGCATCAACGCCACCTTTTCCGAGACGAGCTAATCCAGAAGCAAGACGCGATTCACACTGGATATCCAGATTAACGCCCTCACAATCCAGGCACATTTCCCTAATGAGGCGGGCATAGGCGGCATTGTCCTCTATCAGCAGAATTTTTAGACGATCTTCCAGCATTTCAGTCCCCCGGAGGAAGTTTTACGACTGTGAGCCAGAACTGCTCTATGTTTTTTACTACTCCTATGAACTGATCCAATTCCAATGGTTTGGTGATGTAACAATTCGCGTGAAGGTTGTAGCTCTTTAGAATGTCCTGTTCGGCTTCCGAAGAAGTTAGTATCACAACAGGAATACGCTTGAGATTATCGTCGTTCTTAATCTCTGCGAGCACTTCCCGACCGTCCTTTCTTGGCAAATTCAAGTCCAGGAGTATAAGTTCAGGCCTCGGGGCCTCGGTATGTTTTCCTTCTCGCCTAAGGAACGCAAGCGCCTCTACTCCGTTGCTCACAACACTCAGATTGTTGAGTATCTTCCCTTCCTTGAGCCCCTCTTCCGTAAGTCGCACATCGCCAGGGTTGTCTTCGATCAACAGTATTTCTACGGGCTTCAAAATACACTTGGCGTCCATTGCTGCCTCACTTGTCAGGAATCTGAATCCTGCCTGGGAATTGTGAAAATAAAAGTGGCTCCATTGCCCTGCTCTGATTGAACCCAGATGCGTCCTCCGTGTCTTTCCACGATCTTTTTGCAAATAGCGAGGCCTATGCCTGTCCCGGGATATTCCTCACTACCGTGCAATCTCTGAAATATTTCGAATATTCGATCCGCAAATTTCGGGGAGACTCCTATCCCGTTGTCCCGGAACGAAAATAGCCAATTGCCATTATTGGGTTCCACAGAGATATGGATCGATGGGGGGTCATCCTTTCTAAATTTCAACGCGTTGTTGATGAGATTCTGGAACAGCCGGGCAAGTTGGACGTCATCCCCAATCACGGTCGGAAACCGGTCATGAGTGATCGTGGCCCCGTTGTCCTCTATCAACAGTTGAAGATGTTCGAGGACCTCAATTAATAGCTTTTCGCAGTCAACTGGCCCAAATATCTTGCCATGAGTCCCGACCCGCGAATATTGCAACAGGTCATTAATTAGCATCTTCATACGTTTGGCGCCGTCCACAGCGTACCCTATAAAATCATCAGCGTCCGGGTCAAGTCTCCCCTTGTAACGGCGTTCAATAAGCCCCATATAGCTCGATACCATTCGCAACGGTTCCTGCAGATCATGTGAGGCCACATACGCGAATTGCTCTAACTCCTGGTTGGAACGTTCCAATTCATCGTGAGACCGCCGCACCTCTTCTTCGGCTTTTTTTCTGGCGGAAATGTCTTCAGCGAACACGAGAATTCCAGATTCTCCCTGGTAATCGATTGGAACCCCTGACACACTCACATCCACTTTTTCACCGTCGAGTCTGATGAATTTCTCCTGAATTTCAGGGGTAGGAAGCCCAGTCTTTTGGGCCTGTTCAACTCTTGATCTAGCGATCTCGCGAAATTCGGGGCTTATTATTTCCAGTACTTCCGTTCCAAGTATTTCTCTTTCGTGCCTGGCTCCGAGAAGGTTCATGCCTGCCGGGTTCATGTAGACCCACCTTTGATTGACATGAACGCCTATCATTTTCGGCAGGAACTCAACCAGCTTTCGATAGCGTTCCTCACTCTCCTGGAGTTTCTGCTCAGTGAGTTTGCGTTTAGTTAAATCGACACCGGAGCAGATTATATTCTGGACATGGCCTTCGTTGTCACGTATGGCGGTAAATGACCCCGAAATTAAACGAAGACCACCATTCTTTTTCAACCAGTAATATTCACGGTCATGAACTGATCCGCCGGACTCAAGCTCGCTGAAAACGGCCTTAATTTCGTAGGCCTGTTCAGGGACCAGGAAGAGGTCCCCAAAGTAACGGTCCCGAACCTCTTCGAGCGAATAACCAGTTACTTCTTCGCAAGCCCTGTTAAATCTGACTATTTTTCCAGCAGGGTCCAGCACGGTTACCAGCGCTCCAGTGGTATCAAGAACTGTGGAAACGAAATTCCTTTCCATTTCCAAGCGATCCTGCTTGTCCCGCACCTCTTTGGAAAGAAGAACAAGGGGCTTGGTCACGCCAGTTTCTACAATCGCCTGATACAGCAGGACGAATGAAACAATTTTCAGGTAATGCCCGATCAAATTGTAGAAGTCATACATTTGAACGTAAAGTGTCAATACCAATTCTTGCGCGATGGTCACGATTATCGACAGTGCCACCAGTTTCAAAACCCTCTTGTCGAAAGAATCTTTATGTTTGAGCAGTAAAAGCAAAGCGACCACAAGAATGGCGCAAATGACGTACTCTGATATGACCTTGAAGCGGGTGAGTCCAACACCTTCGACAAAACATACTGGAAAATTCTGCCAGTAAAATATAGACGCAATAAGGAGAGCCGACAGAACCGTCAAAACCGGAAGTAGAATTTCAATCCGCAGGCGTCGTTTCAAAAATAACGGCGCTATCATCAGGGAGCAGCTCTCTATGGAACGAGCGCAGAGCCAAAGTTGCGGCGAAAGGTTTGGGCCATACTGTGGGAACACTCCCATGCCCTGATAACCCAGGGTATGCAACAAATCAAAGCCCCCCACAAACAGGTAAGAGACTCCGACAAGAAGAAGATAGTTGTTTCTCAGGACGTGTCTTGAGGCCCACGTGACTGCAAACATTCCCCCAACAACTGCAATGCTGAATAGTTCTGCGATACTGTGAAACAAAAGGTAACTGTCAAGTCGGGTCATGTACAGGGCTGCGAACGTCGCTACCCCAAAAGCGACATTGCGATAGATTTCGGTTTTGGATGACGCCTCTTGCATCGGATTTGTCCCTGATACATCATTTTGGAGCTAGTTGAAGATAATTGCTACTAAGGCCCTGTGAATGCTTGAATATAAACAATGCTAAACAAAAATACAAAGTTTGAGTGCAGAATTTTTTGTGAGGTCGAAAGTAGTTAGATTAACCGAAGATCAAAAGCACGGGACTGAGACTCCTGGCAGTATCCGTAGTTGGTCCTATTTCGGGCAGGGCTTGGCCACTTCTATAGCAATAAACCATCTCTTCTGGTCTTTTTCAGTACCTGATCTCATTGAGTATGGGACCCGCTGAAAGAAGATGGATCTTTTCGCCCTTTTTCAGCACTGCGATTTTTTCTTCCAAGGATAATCTGGTGAGTTTTTCCATCTCCTGATTCCTGAGCATCATATTCGCCATCTCCCATGTTTGTTGGGAATCCGCAATTAAGGCGTCCTCAGTAACGACGTAGCAATCAGATTCGGCATAGGCCGACCCAACGAGGAGGCAACAGCATGCTATACAGGTAATAAAATTCTTCATCGAGATGTCCCGGGTATAGAAGTTGAAATTCAGTTAACCGATATATTTCATAACAAGAGGAACAGCGTGTCGCTCACGCCTGACCTTTCCATGATTGACAGAAAACCATAAATCATATTCCTGTTCGTAACGGAAGAGAAAAATACGTTGCAAAATGCCTCAGCATGCGGTTTGACAGTCGCGAAAAAAGGCGCTAGGCTTGTAACAGGAGCATCCGCGGCGTCCGACATTTTTGAAATCCTGGGGGTTGACCTGGATTCATCGTTGCCCCAGGCCGAACAATGCCTCGAAAAATATGGAGTTTGTTATCTTCCCGGTTAGGCGTTTCTGAAATCAGGATGATGGGCCCGCCTCATCATGTCGATGAGCTTCATTTGGAGTTTCAGGGGAAACAGAAATGTCGCTCATAAGGGGAACTCGAGTTGCGTTTGATTACCGCAAGACGCACTTGGTTACTTCGCGAATCTCTAAATTGGCAGGCTGAATGGGGAGAATTTGGAACAATCGCTGCAAAAACTCGTAGAATTCGCCAAATCAAGAGGGGCGTTGGACGCGAAGTCTATCGCCGCTGGCGATATTATCTTTGACCCTCGTTCAATTTTGAAATGCCGCTTTGGGTGTAAACGTTGGGGTAAATACTGGACTTGCAGTCCAAATATAGGCATTTCTGTTGACGAGTTCAAAAAGGCCTTACAGTGCTATCGGAATGCGATAATTCTGAAATGTGCAGAGCCAAAAGCAGCCCAGGAAATATCTTTGGCAGTGGAAAAAGAAGCGATGTTGGAACATGGGGCTGTTTTCGCGTTTGCATTGGTTTTGTGCGTCCAGTGCGAAGAATGCGCTTTCCCTGAGCCATGCAGATTTCCTGAAAAGGCTAGACCATCGATGGACGGTTTAGGAATAGACGTGGTAAAGACTGTAGAGTCCTTGGGGTTCAAGGTGGAATTTGACAAAACTGGAAATCTTTTGCCAGCCTGGTTCACCATGGTTCTTGTTGACTGAACAGGTCAATTTGGAAACGGCTCAAAATTTGCGTATAGCAATATAACGATCGCAGGGCTCACCCGTTCAAATGGATACATACGGGAAAAACTCTGTTAGACCAATGTTCATTCAAATTCTGGCGCGCTACACTAGCTTTGTGAATCCAGTTCTATGGGAGAGTTTCTATGGTCCAAAGTTTATTGATTTTAAATACCGGTCACGGCAAGGGAAAGACAACCGCAGCGCTAGGACAGGTTTTCAGGGCCCTAGGTCATGGGTTCCACGTTTGCGTGCTCCAATTCTTGAAGGGATCCTGGAAATATGGGGAATTAGAAGCCGCTAAACGATTCTCGGACCTCATGGAAATTCATGCTCTTGGTAAAGGATTCACGTGGAAGTCAGAGAACATAGAAGAAGATATTCAACTAGCGAGAGAAGCGTGGGCCTTCGCTAAGCAAATTATTTTTTCGGGAAAATTCAAGATGGTTGTTTTGGATGAATTGACCTACCTAATAACATACGGCGTGGTTCCGGAAGAAGAGATCCTAGATTGTCTAAAAAATCGGCCTTCAGAAGTCCATGTTGTAATTACCGGTCGTGACGCTTCCAGAGGATTAATTGAATTAGCTGATCTGGTGACTGAGATGAATGATATAAAACATCCCTTTCATAGTGGTGTGAAAGCTCAAAGGGGCATAGAATTCTAACATTTTTCAGCCGTTGTTGCTTGCTGTTAGATTTGATGAATAAAGAAAATGGTGAATATTAAACCTTGTAACCCCGAGGTGTTATAAACCATCCATCGACAATCTTTGACGACCTGTTCCCGATGATCACAATACTTCTCATGTTGATCTCAAGGTCCAGAAAATGGTCCAGGTCGGATAGTAGAATGCTCTCTTCATCCGTGCCCACCGCTGTGCCTACACCTACCGGTGTCGCCCCGTTCCTATATTTTCTGAAGATCTCAGCGGCTTCATCTAGTTGTCGCGTCCGCCCTTTACTCCTGGGATTATACAGGGCTACCACAAAATCAGCCCCCGCTACGGCCTCCAGTCTTTGTCTGATCATAGACCATGGAGCTAATATGTCACTCAGGCTGATACATGCGAAATCCAGCATCAGAGGGGCGCCGAGTCTAGCCGCTGTAGCTGTGGCCGAGGTAACCCCGGAGACAATTTCAATAGGAAAAGACTTTCCTGCGCCGCCGGCGAGTTCTAACGCAAGACCAGCCATTCCGTAAATCCCTGCGTCACCAGACGATACCAGGGCAACCGTGGCTCCCTGGGCCGCTCTATCAATGGCCGCTATACACCTCTCCGTCTCCTTGGTCATGCCGGAGGAAATCAGCTCTTTTCCTTCAGTAATGTCCTTTATCAGATCGAGATAACGTTTGTAACCAACAATGACCTGACTTTGGGCCAGCGCCAATTCCGCACGCGGGGTTCTGTCCAAAGGACCGCCGGGTCCTATTCCAACTACAAAGAGCTTTCCCTTGCCACTGCTATCGTTATCCCGTCGAAGGTCCGCTTCTCGATTATTAATTTTGTCCTCCTTCCCGCAAGAAGAGCCGCTGGCTCCGCCACCGCAGGTAAACCGACCCTATTTTCAACAAAATCCGAATGTTTGAATTTCAGAGCGCAGTTTCGTATCTCTTCAGAAGATATTATTCTCAAGGGAATTCCCAATTCCTGAGACGCAATCAGGATGCCTTCCTCAGCGGCCTTAATATCGGCTGAACTCAACAGCCTAACCTGACTGAGGTTGAGATCAGCCTGGTCAAGAGTAACCCTAATGGCTTTTACGATCTCTTCAGATCCAATTCCCTTTCGGCAGCCTATTCCTACGATGAGAGTTTTGAGCGCTTCCGTGGTGGTTGTGATCACTGGTTCGGCCGACAAGATGTTTGCGATCTGCAAGGCGAGATCATTGGCGCCGCCCTCATGGCCACTGACAAGACTTACGGACCATCGTCCCAGGACATCTACGACAACCACCGCCGGGTCCTGTTTTTTATGCCTTAAATGTGGGGCCACCGAGCGGACCGCTACTCCACACGGGGCTATGTATATGAGTCCTGAGTGTTGTGAAAAAATCTGAGCGGTCAACTCATACACACTGGTAAAGCGTTGAGCTTCCCAAGACCCTGGAACACTCGCATGCAACCACATCCCGGAGCCGGAAATATTGGACTTCAGTTTCGTCGCTACGTTAGCGCCTTCCTTGGACAGGGTAATGACTGCGACCGTCATGACTCCTTCCCAATGCGATATTCGTGTGAAAAAGCCGGATCGTAGAGCCTGGATGGGGGAATATCCCTGGATAGGGCCGGACCAACTATTATCATGGCGGTCTTCTTGATCCCCGCTTCAGATACTTTCGTCGATATGTCGGCCAGAGTCCCTCTGACAATGATCTGATCCGGCCAGGACGCTCTGTATACCAGAGCTACCGGACAATCTGATCCGTAGTGTTCGCTGAGTGTGTCCGCCACATCATTCAACTTATGAGTTGAAAGGAATATACACAAAGTCGAATGGGTTCGGGCCAATATCTTTAGGTCCTGCTCCTCAGGCATAGGAGTGCGTCCAGATGTGCGTGTAAGGATTATCGTCTGCGCAAACTCGGGCGCAGTCAGTTCGGTCTTCAATGCGGCGGCCGACGCCTGAAATGAACTCACTCCGGGTATTACTTCATAATCTATACCCAATTTATCCAGTTCATTCATTTGTTCCCTGATAGCGCCGTAAATGGAAGGGATCTCCCGAGTGCAACCGGACTACATCAATACCCTCGGTTTTTCGCTTCTAGGAAAAGTCCCTTGATTTCCTGGAGGTCCAGATTGGCTGAATCATGCATTTCGGCTCCTGCAGGAAGGAGATTGAGAATGTCAGGATTTATCAACGAGCCCGCATAGATACAGATGTGAGTCCGGCGCAGCAATTTGTCAGCCTTGACCGAGAGCAATTCGGGATCGCCCGGACCGGCTCCAACAAAAAAAACTTTCATGATATCTCCTCATCACGTCCCCGGACCAACATCACGGACAAATAACCCCTATCCTCAGCCCCACTTTTCAGCGTCCTCAAGTCCTTGACGATTTTCTCATTTTCCAGTCCGACGTGAGAAACGAACACACCACGTCCGAGAGCGGACGAATCTTCCAGAATGTCAAGGATTCGATCAAGGCGTTTGCCGATTTTCATTAATACAACAGTTCCTCCAGCTCCAATCGCCCTCTTGACTTCTTCAAGATCATCCGCCGTCGGGACAATAGTAACTGACTCTTTCCCTTGCCCTACGGGAAATTCCGAGACTGCGGCCGCTGCGCTGAAAGCTGTAATTCCGGGGACAGTGACTACATCGACGTCGGGGATTCTTCTACGAAGCGCCTTGAGCATATAGATATATGTTGAATACAGAAAAGCGTCCCCCAGAGTCAGGAAACAAGCGTCTGAGCCGGTTTCTAGGACCTCGGCGATCTGCCGGGCCGAGTCTTCCCACCGTCGGTTGAGTTCCTCTTTATCTGTTGTCATTGGGAAAACTATTTCGTGAATTTCGGCTTCCGGGTTGACATGCTTACCGGCGATGGTGAGCGCCAGGCTTCCGCCCTCCTGCCTGGCTTTTGGAACGAACACATGAGAGCATGATTCAAGGATCCTGACACCCTTGAAAGTGATCAGGTCGGGATCACCCGGTCCCACTCCTATACCGTATAAGACGCCTCGTTTCATATGTGAACACTTCTTTCGATTACAGATAAATTCCGGATTTACTCAAAGCCATTGACTCGTATCCCCGTCCTGGCCCAGCAAATCTCCAGCCATTGTCACTAGAGCGACAGTGACGTCGAATCGTTGGCCGATTCGGTCGTAAATCTTGCTTCGGATCCGAGCTGATAGCTCGTCAGCCAATTTCCTTTGTTTCGCAGCCGGCAGCCCTCGAAAAATACCTTCTACCGTAAGGGATTCTGGTGGTCTTGAACCGAGAACCCTTTCAGCAAGTTCCATCACCGCTGGCACGGCGCTCGGTGATCTCGATGAGTGCGTATCCCACCATCCGGCCATAAGTTTTGCGAGTTTCCCCGGATGTCCCAGCGTCAGCAGCCTTTCGAAGTCAACCTCTGCAGCGAGATCAAGCATAAAACCCCACTCATTGCTAACTTCGATCACCTGTTCATCCGCAGGTCTGAACAGCTTTTTAACCGCCTTGTCTCCTATTCGTCCAGGAACAAATACCGGAAATTTAACTTTGCATGCCACGGCCACGTTCAAAGCGCATTTCAGAGCGTCCTGAAGAGCGGCGCTGCTAAAAGGTCGTACTATACCTGATGTTCCCAGGATGGATAGGCCGCCTTCAATTCCCAATCTCGGATTAAAAGTCTTTGAAGCAAGCTCTTCTCCGCCTGGGATAGATATGGTCGCGATAACCGCACGATCCGTAATGTCCCTGATCGCCGTCCTTATCATTAGCCTGGGTACGGGATTCACGGCCGGCTCCCCGGGAGCCACTGAAAGACCTGGTTTTGTAACTGTGCCGACACCTCTGCCCGCCCTGAAGATTACATCATGGCCATCCGTCCATTGGACCATCACTTTTATCGAGCAGCCATCCGTAACATCCGGATCATCTCCGGCGTCCTTACGGACGCAAGCCTCAAAGCCGTTTTCCCTGCCGTCCATGGACATGATCGGAATTTTTACGTTTGAGCCATCTGGTAAAGTTATATTCACTTCTGAAGGGGAAGGCTGGCCGCAAAGAACCATTGTAGCGGCTTTGGCCGCGGCTGCCGCGCAGGTTCCCGTGGTAAAACCGGTCCGTCCCGAACTCATTGAAGCTTAACCTCCGGATGCCTGGTAATGACATCTTCCGGGATCAGTTCCAGCAAACGCATACGGGCTTCACCTATAGTCAACGGCAGCCCGTTTATAGGCACACCGTCACTCTCTTTCATCTTGTGAAGCAGAGCGGCTATGTATGGCAGTCTCAGGCACGCCTGATTTATCATTTCATGGTCACAGAATATTTCGTCCGCAGGCCCCTGTTTGAGTACTTTCCCGTGACGCAGCACGTATATTCTGTTTGCGAACAGTGGTAGGAGGTCTACTGAATGGGTCGCCAGAATAACCGTGATTCCCTGCTCACGATTCAGACGATTCAAGAGCCTCATCATCAGGGCCTCTCCAGCCGGATCAAGGCCGGCGGTAGGCTCGTCCAAAATCAATATTGAAGGTTTCATGGCCAGAACACCCGCCATGGAAACACGCTTCTGTTCACCGAAACTCAAATGATGAATAGCCCGGCATCGAAGTTCGGAGGCTGCGACGTTTTCCAATGATTCCGTCACACGTCGTTGAACCTCGTCTCTGTCCAAACCCAAATTTCTGGGGCCGTAGGCCACATCCTCTTCCACTGTAGCCGCAAAAAGCTGGTCAACAGGATTCTGAAGAACCAGTCCAATCTGACTGCACAAATCCTTTCTTGACAGTTCCTTTATGTCATGTCCATTGACCCTGATCTTTCCCGCCTGAGGAGTGAGGAGTCCCACCAGAGTCTTTATCAGCGTGGTTTTTCCGGAGCCGTTGGATGCCAACATCGCGACAAATTCACCGGATTCAACCCAGAAATCAACATTATCAAGGGCGCGGGTTCCCTCCTGGTAGGTAAAAGCCACACCAGAAGCTTCAATTGCAGGCGTCGGCTTCACCTGGACCACCATTCAATTATGACGTACGATATTAACACCATCGGTGCCCCGATAAGAAGACCGGTGATCTCAGCCCCGGTCATTTTGGGCAAAGGATCAAAAATCAACTTTCCATGATATCCCCGGAGGGTCATCGCCTCATATGTCCTCATTGCCTGGTCCATTGATCTGGTAATAACAGTGCCTGCAAGGACACCCATTGATGAAATCGATTTACGAACGCTTGAATAACCCAGACGTAGCTTTTGCGCCTCCGCCACATCCACTGTCTGGTCCGCTAAAGTGAATGAATACCTGTAAATGAGCAAGGCTATCTCTACCCATGTTTCAGGGACCTTGAACCATCTCAACGCATGGAAAATCTTGTGAGCCGGAGTTACCGAACCTAGAAGCAAAACAACACTAACAGCCCCAATAACCCTGGATCCCAGTAAGGCTCCGTGAGCGAATCCCTCTCTTGTAGCTGTTAGAGTCCAGCCAAAGAGCGAAAAAGAAAACAAACTGTGGCCGGGAGCGCTGAACGCCTGAACGGCAACGAGAGCTGAAACGATTCCCATAGGACCTAAGAGTCTGACAATGACCAACTTCACCGGTATGCGTAACGCTATCATAGTCGAGACGCATGCGACAGACACAACTAGAGGAAATGTAATCTGCGTCGAGAATATAACAGCTAGAATCAAGCATGAAGCGACAATCATTTTCACGCGCGAGTCCATTCGCGTAAACACATTGTCCCTGCATGCGAAAAAGTCAGAAAAAAGATCAAACATGCGGTAACCGTTCAACGGACTGTGATTTAGGTGGAAAAAGTTCCCGATATCGATACCCAAATATAAAGCCGCCGACAGCGCCTGCCACGAGGAAACAAAAAAGTAACAGATCTCCCTGATCTACGTTGATGAAAGGCTCAGAAGGCTGTCTACCAGCGTCTTTAGCGAATTTTTCAATTACGGCTTCATCGGTTCCTACCCATTTCGCGTCCTTTTGAAGAAAAAAGCCCAGGGCTGTTCCGACGATCAAGGCTACAACGACACCAGCGACTAGTTTTTTCATGCTGCGCCTCCTTTTGCCAACATTTGGAGAAATTCCGGGCGGCGAGAATGAATAAAAGAATAAGCTCCAGCCGATACGAACCCTTCAAGGATTCCAAGCGGGATCTGGGTCGGCGTAAAGGCGAGACATATTGTTACAAACATTTTCCAGAAGGATCCTTCAAAATGAAGCGCTCCAGTCAATATGAACGCTGTCACACCGTATGTGGCCCAATCGGAGATCAGGCCCGCCAGAAAAGCCGCTATAACCCAGGAAGCCCCAAGCCGTCTGGCCAGAACGAATATTCCGTATCCGGCGAATGATCCAGCAACACCCATGGAAAAAGTATTCGCGCCAAGTGTAGTCAATCCCCCATGAGCCAGGAATAGGGCCTGTAGGGTCAAAGCGACGCTGGAAACAACTACACTCAGTGTTGGACCGATGAGAATAGCGGCGATTCCCGTTCCGCAAGGGTGGGAACATGTTCCCGCAGTGGGAACCGGAATCGGCATGCAGGATATAATGAAGACACCTGCCCCTACAAGACCTACCAGCGCCTTGAGATGGGGTTCTTTCTCACTTCTGATCCGTAGATTCCTCAATCCCACTACAATAAACGGAAGAGACGCCAGGAACCACAGGACAGCCCATCCCATGGGCAGTATACCTTCTGCAATATGCATGGCGTGAACAGGTTCAACGGCGGCCCATAATACAATGACCGCCATCAGCGTTCCGACGATCCCAAAAAAATTGATCATGACTAACCCTCCTCAATGAGGCGCATCAGGGTTTTGCTCAAAGAACCTGGCAGCGTCTTCCGGAGTCATGGGGACAAATTCGTGCTGGCCTGGGGGAACAGGAAACTGTCGTCTCGGCGGCAAAACCAGTTCCCGGACGTCACAGATATTTTTTGAGGATGAGATCCTTTTCTCAACAAGATCCACAAGAGCGTCATCGAACCCCAGGTTTGCGCCCAAAACCAGTTTAATTTCCGGGTAATCAGCCGCGATTTCCTGCATCATCTCCGGGATGTCCAGCACAAGGTGCAGGCCATCGTGAAGAAAGTATGGAATGACCATTACATCTGTCGCCCCCTGAATAACACATTTCTCGAAGATTTCAGGAAAATGGGGACCAAGTCGGGACATATAACATATCTCTACAATACCGTAACCATACTTTGCTCTCAGACCCTCGGCCACTCTCTCCATGTGCTTTCCCGCGTCCGGCACGCGGCTTCCATGTCCCATGAGAATGATAGCCTTTTTATTTGAATCACCCAATTTTAAGCCTCCTTATTTAGCTGACGCAAGAGCGCAAAGGGCGTGAATCGTGCTAACGGCTAGAGGGCTACCACCACGACGCCCTGCCACCGCTATATATGGGATGTCAAGCTCCATGATTTCGTCTTTGCTTTCCACAACATGGACGAATCCAACAGGCATTGCTATGACAACAGCGGGTTTGATACCCTCTTCAATAATCAGACGGTTCAGTTCCATCAATGCGACTGGAGCGTTTCCAAATGCGGCGATGGCTCCGTCCAACATCGATTTTGCCTTGCGCACAGCGAAGAGGGATCTGGGAAGTCCGCTCTCTCGCGCTGCCGCAGCGATGTCCTGGTCAGCAACGTGACATACCAAATCTTCCGATGAATATCCCGGATAGACCTGCTGAAGCCTGGCCATGGATAAGCCGGACCGAATCATGTTCGAGTCGACGAAAATCTTTGCCCCTGATTTCAGCGCCCTCCGTGCAGATACTATGGAATCCTGGGAAAACCGTATGAAGTCAATCAAGCCGAAATCAGCCGTGGTATGAACCATTCTTCGAACCACCTGCCATTGATCCGGCGAGAAGCCGTCTGACCGGGCCTCGGAGTCAATAATTTCAAATGATCTGGTCTCAATCGCTTCGGCGCTCATAGGGTTTTCGTACAAATCCCTTATTAGAGGTTTCCTGGTAGAGTGAGATTTAACAGACGCCTCATCAACCTTATTTTTCATGATTTCTCGCTTTTGTTAGCATATCGACAAAATGTTTTATCAGATCAGGTTTGGATGCAAAATGCCCGTGAACATAACTGACTAGAGTTTTGTCGCGCTGAAATCCCTCAAGCTGGTCAAGATTTGCTCGCCGTCGTCTGACTTTATAGGCCATGTTCCACTGCCCGTCTTGAACAGGATTTCCAATCAGTTCCGAATAATGAAACTCATGTCCCCTGAATTGTTGTCCCGGGCCCCCGAAGAGGGACTTTCCCGTAAGGGTAACCTCGACATAACCCAGGGACTTGCGTCGAGTCAGCATTCTGGTCCAATTCGGAAGTAACCCAACGAGTTCAAATTTTTCTCCATTCCTGGATTCAATTCCTTGAGACAGGTACATCAAACCACCGCACTCACCGTAAACCGTCTTGCCTTCTCGGGCAAAACTCCTCACCGAATGGAGCATTTCCTGGTTTCTGGAGAGTTCATCCGCATATTCTTCAGGGTAGCCTCCTCCGAAATAAACTCCGTCGAGCCCATCGGGCAAGGATCTGTCCTTCAGGGGTGAAAACTCCTGCAGTTCACATCCCTCGGAAGCGAAAGCCTCCAGATTATCCTGATAATAGAAATGAAAAGCAGGATCTCTGGCTACGCCCAGTCGGGCTATAGTTTCAACACCCTTTAACCGCTGGTTCTGAGCAGTGGAAGAAATTTGTGGAGCGCTTCCCGCGAGGTTGACAATGTCGTCCACGCGGCCGTATCGCTCCATGGCGTGAGCCAAATCGTCCAGAATGTGACGGCTTAAAATCTGAGAGTCAGCGGAAACCAGCCCAAGATGCCTGCTAGGCAGTCCGGGGAGAGACTCTCTGGGAAGAGCGGCTACAATGTTGGGCAATCCGAAACTCTTGAGAGACTCGGCCAACCAGTCCCCATGCCGTTCAGAACCAACCTGGTTGGCGACAATTCCGACAATATTTATGTCAGGCTCAAAATCGGTGTAACCTTTTACAAGCGCTCCAATACTTCTAGACATCCCATGTGCGTTAATTACAAGAAGTGTGGGGGCTTGCAGCCATGTGGCGATTTCGGCTGTAGAGCCTTCGCTGCCTACCGGGTCGCTGCCATCATAAAGGCCCATTACACCTTCGATGATCGAAATGTCAGCCTCAGCGGCTTTATCTTCGAACAACCGCTTGACGTAATCTTCCCCTGTCATCCAACCGTCAAGATTGTAGCAAGGGCGACCGGAAGCGATGGCCAGATACGTGGGATCAAGGTAGTCAGGCCCTACCTTAAAGGTTTGCACTCGCAGGCCACGCTTTTTGAGGGCGCTCACGAGAGCGAGTGTGACGGAAGTCTTTCCTACTCCGCTGTTTGTTCCAGCAACTACTATTCTGGGACAGGATAAGGACAATTGTGTCTACCTTTGGATGTCGCTCTTGAAGCCTAAAGGCCTATTATTCCGTATATCCGCTCCATGTCGAGACTTTGACGGACGGCATCCGCAAGTCTGTCCAGAGCTGGTTCCAGATCATAGATGGCCATGACTTTTCGTTTCGGGGCGAGACCACGTCGTTGACGAAGCCTGTCTATGAACCATCTTCGAAACTCGTCAGCATCGAATATCCCGTGGAGATATGTTCCCCATATCTGTCCGTCCCGAGATTTTGCGCCGTCAATCGAACCTGATCCCATCCTCAGCACGGGCTCGACGTTTGAGCCTGAACTTTTGCCGTGATGAATTTCATAACCGTGCACAGGTAACCCGGACTCAATGTGTGTGCATGTGGCTCGGGTCAATGTTTTTTCAGGCGCAAGCATTGTTGTCACACCCAGGAAACCGAGTCCCTGGAAAGTCTTACCGTCTGATTCCAGACAGTGTGGATCGGATATTCCTCCTCCAAGCATCTGGAAGCCTCCACACACGCCAACCAACTCTACTCCCTGCTCCGCCAGTTGTTTCAATCTATCTTGAATACCTGTATTTTTCAGGTAGGTTAAGTCCCCAATGGTGTTTTTGCTGCCAGGCAGGATTATCGCGTCTGGATGATTCAGGTCACTAGGGGATTTGACAATCTTTAGCGCAACGTCCGGCTCGGCTCTTAAAGCGTCAAAATCAGTAAAATTCGAAATGTGGGGCAGGTCTATCACAGCAATTTCTACAGAATCATCATGCATTATTGAATCATTAAACAACCCATTCTTGAAACTCACCGAGTCCTCTTCCGGAAGTCCGAGATCATGAAAATACGGCACAACGCCAAGCACAGGTTTTCCTGTGTGGCGCAAGATATAATTCTCCGCGTCCGTAAGAAGATCTTTGTTACCTCGAAAACGATTCACCACAAAACCGGATACCAAAGATCTTTCCCACTCCGAAAGCACTTCCATTGTCCCCACAAACGAGGCGAAAACGCCTCCCCGATCAATGTCTCCTACCAAAAGAACAGGGGCCTCCGCATATCGAGCCATCTGCATGTTGACTATGTCATGATGTTTAAGATTAACTTCCCCCGGACTACCCGCTCCTTCCATTACAATTACGTCATATTCCTGTGCCAGGGAGTCGTAGGCGGCTTTTGCAACATCAAAAGCTTGCGGTTTGTACCGCACATATTCAATGACATCCATGTTACCCACGGGCTTGCCCATGACAATTACCTGACTGCCCGTATCACTGTTGGGTTTAAGAAGAATTGGGTTCATGCGAACATCAGGATCCAGCCTGCACGCCTGAGCCTGAGTCACCTGAGCCCGGCCCATTTCTCCTCCGGATATTGTAACAAAAGAGTTTAGGGACATGTTCTGTGACTTGAACGGAGCCACCCTGTAGCCATCCTGGAGCAAAATCCGGCCTAAAGCTGCAGTCAAGACACTCTTGCCGGCGTTTGAGCTGGTTCCCTGAAACATTATCGCAGGAACTTTCCGTTTTGCTGGATGGCTTGCGAAGGATTCCCAACGCTTTTCCGAGCGACTCGATCAGTCTGTCATTTTGGCTCTCAGCTTTGACGGCCACCCTGAAAAAGCGTTTGTCGAGACCCTGGAAGTTGTCACAGACCCTAATTGCGATCCCATCGCCTAACAGTCTATTTGCGAGCGTAACAGCGTCAATGCCGGCGCAATCAATTCTTACAAGAAGGAAGTTTGCTTTGCCGGGGTAGACGGTTAACCCGTCCATCGCTCTCAGTCGCTCTTCGAGAATTTGTCGTTGTGTGTTTACTAATCTCCTGCTCCGGTCAACATAGTCCCTATCTCTTAAAGCGACAGTCCCGACCGCTTGGGCAATTGAGTTTACCGACCAGGTGGGTTGGATGAGTTTTACTGAGGCGACTATTTCCGGTTCGCAAATCGCGCAACCGATTCTCAGGCCCGGAACAGAGAAAATCTTGGTTAGAGACAAAAGAACCAGGACATTTTCAGGACGCTTCAAGGTTAACGAGTCAAAACCTTCTACAAAGTCTCCAAAAGCCTCATCCACAACAAAAAAAGTGGAAGGATTCCTGTTGGCGAGTTGTCTGAGAGCCTCTGAATCAATAAGTAAGCCCGTTGGGTTGTTGGGAGAACACACAAAGACAAGTTCGTCTCCCCTAAGAGATGACTCCAGACGTTTAAGGTCCGGGATGAAGTCGGACTTCTCGTCCAGAAACAGAATATCGACATCCAGTCCGGCAGCCTCGCACGCGGAAAAATAATCCGAGTAAGAAGGCGCCAGAATCAATGCCCTGGGCTTTCCCAACGCTCTTGGCAATAGATGAAGGATTTCCGATGATCCGTTACCCACGAGAACCTGATCCGAGGAGCATTGATATCGATCTGTCGTTGCGTCTATTAGGTTCAAAGATTCCGGGTCGGGATAATGGATTATTGATTCAAGTGTTGCGCTCACTACCGGACGCAACCAATCAGGTAAGCCCATAGGATTTATATTGGCGGAAAAGTCTAGAATCTTATCTGCAGGAAGTCCTGAGATGTTCATAAGATGTGTAATATTTCCGCCGTGCTTGGACGTTTTCATGGATTTCCCGGAGCCTGTTTTGCGAGTCAAACCCGAAAATTTAAAACTAATGAAATCTTAACTACTCCTGAGCCTTGGATACCGAAGCTTCTTCAAAAGTGGCGACTTCCGTCAGTATCCGCACTGCCGCCTCAACCAGTGTCATAGACAAAGCGGCGCCGGTTCCTTCGCCCAGTCTCATGTTAAGATCTATAAGAGGATCCTTGTTCAAATGCTTCAGAGCCACTTTATGGCCCTGTTCAACGCTACGATGCGAAGCAATCATGTAATCCGCCGCGTTTGGACAAATTGTGTGCGCAATGAGCGCAGCCGCAGTGGATATGAAGCCATCGATGAGGACGGGTTTCTGAAGGGAAGCCACGCCCAGTATGAGACCGGCAATTCCGCCGATTTCAAATCCACCGACCTTGGATAAAATGTCCAGACCATCTTTGGGGTCAGGTTTATTTACCTCAAGAATTTTTTCTATGACCTTGACCTTGTTTTTAAATTGATTGTCATCAATTCCAGTGCCGTGTCCAGTGACTTCAGAAGGGGCAGATCCTGTGACCGCTGCGACAACGGCGCTGCTGGGGGTGGTGTTTCCGATGCCCATGTCACCAGTTCCGAAAAGATTGTAAGTCGAACCCAGATCCAAAGCGATTTGGATTCCCGCTTCAATTGATCTCACGGCCTCATCTCGGGTCATTGCAGGACCAATGGCAATATTCGAGGTTCCAGGCCTGATTCGCTTTGAAATGAAACCCGCGTGGTCCTTTACCCCCTCAATTGCGCCGGCCACTCCCATGTCAACCACCACAACGTGTGATCCGCTGACTCGCGAGACAGCGTTTATTCCCGCCCCACCATTAATAAAGTTGTAAACCATCTGCACCGTGACTTCCTGGGGGTACTTACTCACACCTTCCATCACCACCCCATGATCTCCCGCCATTACTACAACCACTCGTTTGTCTATTTCGGGCTTGGTGGATCTAGTCATGCCCGCCAGATCAAGAGCCAGATCCATCAGACGACCTAGCGCCCAATAGGGCATGGTAAGCTGGTCCAACCTTTCCTGAGCAATTTGTCGTGATCTTCGAATCAGCAGGTATAATTCGTTGTACAGTCTCGTCAAGAAGGCCCATTAATGAATTCCTTTCTAGCTAGCAAACCTGTCGATTCTCATCGACCCGGCGTTTTTGATGGATGTCAGGGCTGTGAACTTGGCGAGCAAACGTCAGGATGGGAAGTGGGATGCAGGGCGCAAAAAATCCTCGAGGAAATTAATCCCCGAGGATGCCGTTTTTCATCCCATTTGCCAAGCTCTCGGTCCACGAAGAGCCGACATCTTAAGTCATGGGCAGGTCTTCTGACTTCCGGTTCATCCTAATCGCCGTCCTTCCCATCCTTTCAGACAGTGGCGTCACACGGCTTTCGTCCCCGGTCACAGCGGCGGGTCCGCAACGGATTTTCACCGTTTTCCCTTGGTCCTTATAAGGACAGTCCATGAACAAGTCCACTCAGATTAGCAGAGAGACTGGGCGAAGTCAACAGCGTGATCCAATTACGTTCCCTGCCAAGACGCCCGAACAACGCGCTACAAAGTGAGTCATGATATCGAGGAGAATCCATACGACCGAGTAAAACAAACCCAGGAGCATACTTGATCACTCTAGTAACAACCTTTTCAAAGATTCTTTTCTTTAAGCGTCTAATATGTTGACAACAGGACTGCGTATCTTGATTCATATAAAACGTGTCGATGAATTTGTTGAATTGTTGCGCTGAATCACACATATAAAGACTGGAGAGAAGGAATTGTTCAGAGGAGGCGAACCGAAATGACCGGACCACACGGCTTCAATGGATTTCCCAAGGAATGCGTAGATTTTTACACGGAATTGCGTAACAACAATAATAAAACATGGTTTGACTCTCACAAGCCGGATTTCGAGAAGTACGTAATGGAACCAGCGCGTCTTTTTGTGATGGATATGGGAATGGCGCTCAGGGAAATTTCTCCAGGCGCCATTGCAGATTCCCGCTATAGCAAGTCAATTTTCAGGCCGTTCAGGGACACGCGGTTCAGCCAAGGATAAGACGCCGTACAAGACTCATTTGGGAATCTTCTTCTGGGAAGGCCAATTGGCAAAAATGGATTGTCCGGGCTATTATTTTCACCTGGAGCCACCGTTGTTGATGATTGCCGCTGGAAACCACTGCTTCTCCAAACCGATTCTGGATCTTTACCGCGAGTCGGTAGTGGACCCAAAATACGGCAAGGCTCTGGCAAAGGCGGTCCGCGACCTCAAGGACAAGGGTTCATATCAAATAGGTGAGAAGCAATACAAGCAGGTCCCACGTGGTTATGACAAGACCCATGAAAACGCCGAACTATTGCTTTTTGGAGGATTGACGGCCTGGACCGAGGCGAGTATCCCCGAAGAATTTTACTCCTACGATATTATAAATTACTGTTTGGATAAATTTAAAGACCTCGCTCCCATTCATAAATGGCTTTTGGATATGATTGGAAGGATCAAGAAATAGTGGAGGGGCGCTTCAGTGCGCCAGGGGCAACAATGAATTTTTCAGAGAAACTTGGAGAATACAACATAGACTGCCAGCATTGTTTGTTTTGGGAACAACTGTCCATGAGGGTAGGAGATGGCTATTGCCGCAGATTCCCTCCCGGTCCGGATACCCCGGTTGTTTCCGCTACACGCTATTGCGGTGAAGGAATATGGATACTGAATGGTCAGGCCATGTCTATAACCGAAGCGGTGACTGAGATCCTTGAAGCGGCAAAATCCAGTGAGCCAGTGTCGTTCCTTGTCGATTAACGTTCCATAAGGAAAATATTTAAACGTGATTGGATACATCAAGACCAGGAGCGCTGTCTGGATTGCAAGAAATTTCATAGGTGAACGTTATTGAGTGAGAAGTTTCCATGTTTCAACAGAGGGGCTAGACAAAGATGGCGCGACAAAATACACTCGCGATCAGGAAGCCGAAGACGCACGCCTCAAACGACTAAATCTAGTTCATGATGAGACGCTCCCTTCAGGGAACGATTTATCAAGTTCCCTGGGATGGCTAACAAGAATAGGACCCCCGGCTTTTTTTGCCCGGGGGTCATTTAATTTACGCTCGTTAGATTGATTGGTAACGCCAAATACCACCGTATCAGGAATGAAAAAGAAAAATAACATCACAGAGTCATCGGTTAGATTTCCAATAACGGTGATCGTCCGAGTGCTACTGGTAATTGTTTTTGGGTACGTGTCATTGACGTTTCTTTCTGTTGAACTGAAACCTGAAACGGAACAGCCTATTCTCGTTGTTAGTACCACCTTTCCCGGCGCTGCCCCGGAGGAAGTAGAAGGCGAAGTAACAACTCGGTTTGAGGAAAGCATTAGTGGCGTCTCTAATATGCTCTACACCCAAAGCTTTTCCTCTTATGGCCAATCATTTGTAGCGGTGTTTTATAAACCTGGAACCAACCTCGATTTATCCGCCGCAGAGCTACAGCGAAATCTGAACAGGGTCAGGGATTTACCCAAAGACGTCCAAAAACCTCAAATATTCAAAGCTAGTGACCGGGTTAGTCTGCCGGTCTATCAATTTGCGTTAACCGGCGCGGCCGACATCGTGACTATGTCAACTTGGGCAGAAAGAGACATATCTCCAAGGATCAAGAGAATTCAGGGTGTTGGAGATTGTCAGTATGACGGGTCAAGAACCCGTGAGATGAGAATCACCTTTGATCAGGAACGCCTCAAGGCCAGACATTTGTCCGTCAATGACGTCAAGGAAGCCATCGACTCAACCAATTTGAATCAAAGCGGAAGCTATTTTGTTGAAGGCTCTCGTGAGTGGACGGTTCGTACAGTGGGAGAGTTATTGAACGCAGCGGCGTTCAGTGAGGTAATCATTTCCAAACCCGGCGAACCAATTGTGCATCTTTCCGACGTAGCCAAGACCGAGGACCTCTATGAACGGCCGGATTCCTATTGTCGCATTGACGGCAAACCCGGGATCATATTTAACGTGTTCAATCAAGTTGGGGCCAACCTGGTTGAAACAATAAACTCCGTTGACAGCGAGCTTCGACTCCTCGAAAAAGACTTCGGCCCACGTGGGGCCAGGTTTCAGAAGATTTACGATCAAAGCGACTACATTCGGGACGCAGTGGGGGTCGTTAAGCAATCTATAGTAGAGGCTATTGCACTTGTACTACTGGTGCTATTCGTATTTCTAAGAAACTGGCGGAGCATTTTCATCGTGGCCACATCAATCCCAGTGTCTATTATTGGGACATTTATCGGGATGTACTTATTTGGCTATTCGATCAATGTACTTTCTTTGGCCGGTTTGGCCCTATCCGTCGGTATGATAGTGGACGACGCTATAGTCGTTCTGGAAAATATCTATAGGCATAGGTATGAGGAACACAAGAGCATCGTGAGAGCATGCGTTGATGGATCGAGGGAAGTAGGCATACCCGTATTTATGAGTACACTAACAACCGCGGCTGTTTTCATACCTATCCTCATGTTGCGAGGTGAAGTCGGCGCTCTGTTCGGACCAGTGGCTTTTATAATCTCCGTGGCCATATTTCTCTCACTCTTCGATGCGTTTACGGTCGTGCCGATGCTCGCTTCGAGATGGCTTAAGGAAGAAAAGCCTCAAGCCGGTCTAGCAGGCAAGCTATCTCAGCGGCTAAAAGTCCTGGATCGAGTTGGAGAAAAGATTTCATCCGGCATGACAAACACCTTGGAGTTCTTTCTTCAAGGATTATTCAGAAAGCTCATCCTCATTTTTGCGGTACTGGGATTGTTTATATTCTCCTATTGGATGCTCCCGGGCATGGGATATTTACCAACTGGCGGTACTAATCTAATAAAAGTTCAAATTGAGACTTTCGAGGGGACCAGCCTGGCTGAAAATAGCCGACTAATGCAAATCCTGGAAGACCGCTGGCGCCACATCAAGGGTGTAAGACATATTGTGGCCACTCCTAACCGGCAAACATTCCGCAACGTCATCTTTTTAGTTTGTGATAGAGAAGAAGATAGTGGCAATCCAATTCAAAAAATAATTCGGGAAGCCTTTTCGACTTCGACAGATTTACCGTTCAAGGCAGTAAATCCGATCCAATTCCCACTATTTGGAAACATCTATACACGCTCGAATGTCGTCGATGTGCGGATTAGAGGCGAGAATTATCATGTCATCGAAAGACTTGTCAACGAGGTCATGGACATTGGTAAACAGACCCAAGGCATCGTCTTTCGTTATACCGACTTGTCGCTTCGTAAGCCTGAGATCGAAGTTCGGATTGACGCTGAACGGGCGGCGACCCTGGGTTTTCAGGTGAAGGATGTTTCCGACGCTGTTGAGGCTGCGGTTGGAGGGCAACGGACTCTGTCGCAGTACGATGTGGACGGAAGATATTTCTACATTCGAGTCATGGCGGGTGAGAACAATTTTGAAGCATTCGAAGATGTTGGCAAAATAATCCTCACAGCTCCTCAAAATCCCAATGTCCAGGTTCCTTTGGAAAGCTTGGCGTCCGTTGTCACAACTACGGGCCCACTACAAATTAACCATTACAATTCCAAGCGGGCCGCCCGTGTTCAGTTCACCATTCAGGATCGTCCGCTATCGGAAGTATTCCAGGAAATTATGTGGAAGATCAAAACAAAGGTGGCCATGCCGGCCGGTAATGCGATTTTGCCGTTTGGGGCGGTAAATGAATTGAAGACCCTTATGGAGGCCATAAAATTCGTTTTCCCTCTATCCGTAGTAGTGGTGTACCTCCTGCTTGTGATGCAGTTCCAGTCGTTTATGCGACCGCTGTCTATCATGCTGAGTGTACCTCTTTCCGTCACTGGGGCGAATATACTCGTGACTCTTACTGGTACTCGCTTCGATTCATTTACGATGCTTGGATACATCATGATGGTGGGATTGGTGGTAAAAAATGCCATATTGCTGGTGACATACGCCGTTCAGCTAATTGAGGAACAAGGCTTTGAACGGAACCACGCCCTTGTAGTGGCCAGCCAACGGCGAATGCGCCCTATTTTTATGACGGCTACGGCAATGGTGCTCGGCATGCTTCCATTGGCATTGAAACACGGCGCAGGCGCTGAAATTTACAACGGGCTAGCTATGGCGGTTGTAGGAGGGCTCTCATTGGCAACGCTTCTTACCTTGATCTTCATTCCAGTATTTTACACTCTAATTGATGATCTCAAGAACCACTTTTGGAAATTTGGTAATCCCAGCGAAGACGCCGTTGATTGACATAGTTTAAAACACCCGAGCGACTAACCCTTAAAATGAACATTGCGGAATCTTCAATAAAATATCCTATAACCCAGATCACGAGAGTCCTGCTGGTAATTGTGTTTGGTTACGTATGCGTAACCTTTTTGAGCGTGGAACTGAAACCTGAAACGGAAGAACCGGTGCTCGTGATAAGCACTACTTTTACCGGAGCTGCCCCAGAAGAGATAGAAGGAGAAATAACCACACGTTTTGAAGAAAACATTTCAGGCGTCTCTAACATGCTTTACACGCAAAGCTTTTCTCGAAATGGTCAATCACTAATTCTCGTTTTTTACAGGCCGGGGACGAATCTGGATCTAGCGGCATCGGAACTACAAAGAAATATAGACCGAGTCCAGGACCTGCCTAAAGACGTGGACAAACCTCAAATCTCCAAGGCCAGTGACCTCGTTACCCTACCGGTGTACCAATTTTCGCTCACAGGTAAAGCGGACATAGTCAGTATGACAACATGGGCGGACAAAGACATCGCGCCCAGGATTAAACGAATCTCTGGAGTTGGGGACTGCCAATATGCAGGCGGGCTCAACCGGGAAATGACAATAACTTTCGATCCCAAGAGACTGAAAGCTCGTCGTCTAACGGTAGCGGAAATTAAACGGCTCATTGATAACAAGAATTTGAATCAAAGTGGTGGCTACTTCATCGAGGGAAATCGCGAATGGACAGTACGAACCGTAGGAGAACTTCTCACGGCTGAATCGTTTCGGCGGGTTATCATTTCCAAACCCGGTGACCCAATCGTATACCTCTCTGATGTCGCTGAAATTGAAGACAAATTTGAACGACCGGACTCATACTGCAGGATCGACGGAGCTTCCGGCATAGTATTCAATGTGCTGGGGCAGACAGGGGCAAACCTTGTACAGACAATCAATCTAATTGAGCGAGAACTCCAGCTTCTACAGCGAGAATATGGACCATTTGGCGTTAAGTTCCAGAGACTGTACGACCAGAGCAACTATATACGTGACGCTGTAAACATAGTTAAAAGATGCCTGATAGAAGCTGTCTTACTAGTGCTGCTCGTTTTGTTCCTCTTTCTGAAGAAGTGGCGCAGCATTGTCATCGTGGCGATATCGATACCAGTTTCGATAGTCGGAACATTCATTGGTATGTACATCTTCGGCTATTCGATCAACGTTCTTTCGCTTGCCGGCTTGGCTCTGTCAGTAGGAATGATTGTAGACGATTCCATCGTTGTTCTCGAAAACATATACCGCCACCGCTATGAAGAAGGTAAGCCGCTTCATCAGGCTTGCGTAGATGGGACCAAAGAAGTAGGGATGGCGGCATTTATGTGCACCCTGACGACTGCAGCCGTCTTTCTCCCGGTACTCATGCTCAAAGGAGAGGTGGGCGCCCTTTTCGGCCCTGTGGCTTTTGTTATCTCAGTCGCTATTTTTGTTTCTCTTTTTGACGCGTTTACTGTTGTCCCGATGCTTGCGTCCAAATGGTTGAAAAAGGAGCAGGAAGGGCATGGGTTTGTTGATAGAATAGTTAATAAACTAGATTTCCTTGACTCATGGGGGAGCCTAGCGGCAAACAGAATTTTAGATATCCTCAGGTTCTTTTTAGGAAGTAATTCGCGAAAAGCCTTACTCGTTCTAAGCATTCTGGCGCTCTTCATCTGCTCTTGCTGGATGTTACCAGGAATGAATTACCTGCCTACAGGCGGCAGCAATCTCATAAAAACACAAATTGACACCCATGAAGGCACAAATCTGGATGAGAAAAGTCGCCTCTCAGAGATCCTTGAAAACCGTTGGAAGAAAATTAAAGGTGTTAAACATATTATTGCCACTCCCAGCAGGACTCCTGATCAGAACGTCATATATCTACTTTGCGAGAGAGAAGAAGAAAGCGGTGTGCCAACAGAAAAAATTGCCGCTCAAGTTGTAGAGACATCTAGAGACCTGCCATTCAAAACGGTCAACCCTATTCAATATCCTCTTTTTGGCAACATGAATACCAGGTCCAACATCGTTAACCTGTGGCTAAACGGCCCGCATTTTGAGGTTATAGATGGCTTGGTCAAGAGCATCCTGAATGTGGGGAAGGCGACCGATGGGGTTGTCTTCAACTATACGGACCTGGCCCTTCAGAAACCACAAGTAGAAATTCGTATCGACCCGGAACGGGCGGCGTACCTGGGCTTTAGGGTCAAGAATATCGCGGATGCGGTGGAAGCCTCTGTAGGGGGGCAAAGAACCGCAACGCAATACGATGTGGATGGTAGATATTTTTACATTAGAGTTAGAGCGCCCGAACAAGATATCACAAGCGTAACGGATATCGGGGATATCCTGCTCACGTCCCCACAGAACCCCGACGTACAAATTCCATTGACCTCTCTCGCATCAATAGAGGCTGGCTTGGGGCCACTTCAGATCTCTCATTTCAATTCGAAACGTAGCGCACAAGTTCAATTTACAGTGTTCGGTCGGCCTTTAGGAGACGTATTTCAGGATATGATTTCAAAGATCGACACTTCAGTCGCTTTTCCTCCAGGCTATGATCTCATTCCATTTGGAGCGGTTAACGAACTACGAGCGCTGGTTCAAGCTGTGAAATTTGTTTTCCCTTTTTCTGTGATCGTCGTCTACCTGCTTCTTGTTATGCAATTCCAGTCTTTTGTTAGACCACTGTCTATTCTTTTAAGTGTACCGCTCAGCATAATCGGAGCGAATTTTCTGGTCAAATTCACTGGTGTGCCCTTCGATTCTTTCACTATTCTCGGTTACATAATGATGGTCGGCTTGGTTGTGAAAAACGCCATCCTGTTGGTCACTTACGCTGTACAACTCATAGATGAGCATGGCGTAGAGCGGGATACAGCCCTGGTATTGGCTAGCAAGAGACGAATGAGACCCATTTTTATGACTGCCATAGCAATGGTTTTCGGGATGCTGCCTCTTGCGCTCAAACATGGGGCTGGGGCCGAGATATACAACGGGCTGGCCATGGCCGTAGTGGGTGGCCTTGGCACAGCTACTCTGCTGACGCTGGTCTTTGTCCCTGTCGCATACGCTATGCTGGACGACGTCAAGAAACGCTGTTGGAAAATTGAGCCAATCAAACTTGAAGAGGAATAGCCTTTGCTAACGATTTTGGCGTCTTCGCCTTATTATGAAAAATGAATATCGCTGAATCATCAGTAAAATATCCTATCACAGTAATTGTAAGGGTATTACTCGTAATAGTCTTTGGATACGTTTGCGCGACTTTCCTTACGGTTGAACTCAAACCTGACACAGAACAACCTGTCCTGGTTGTTTTGACAAGGTTCTCGGGAGCTGCGCCGGAAGAGGTAGAAGGCGAAGTTACAAATCGTTTTGAGGAAAATATCAGTGGCGTGTCCAATTTGATCTATACCCAGAGTTTTTCACGCCACGGTGAGTCGCTCATTTTAATTTTCTACAGGCCTGGAACAAACCTCGATCTTGCAGCGGCAGAACTTCAACGCAATATCGAGAGAGTCAAAGATCTACCTCAACAGGTTGAAAAACCCCAGATATTTAAAGCGAGTGACAGGGTCAGCCTTCCCGTGTACCAGTTTGCCATGACTGGGGACGCCGACATAGTCACTATGTCCACGTGGGCGGATAGGGACATAGCCCCCCGCATCAAGAGAATTTCAGGGGTAGGGGACTGTCAATACGATGGATACCGCAATCGGGAGATGAAAATCAGCTTTGATCCCGAACGCCTAAAGGCAAGGGCCTTAACTGTAGCTGATCTGAAGGAAATTATTGATCGAACCAACCTCAATCAAAGTGGGGGTTATTTCGTAGACGGTCCCAGGGAATGGACCATCAGAACTGTGGGTGAGTTGCGTGACGCAAGAGCCTTTAGCAAAGTCATAATCTCCAAACCAGGAGACCCTGTGGTCTACCTGGCCGATGTGGCTACCATAGAGGACTCTTTCGAACGGCCTGATTCATACTGTCGGATAAATGGTAAACCAGGAATCATCTTTAACGTATTCAATCAAGTCGGGGCAAACATAGTTCAAACCATCGATTCCGTTGATAGGGAAATCCAGCTCTTAAAGAATGATTATGGTCAACGTGGAGCGCAGTTTCAAAGAATCTACGACCAGAGCGTATACATTCGAGACGCAGTTCAGGTAGTGAAGGAATCGCTAATAGAAGCCATATTGGTTGTGCTGTTGGTCCTGTTTCTTTTTCTGAAAAACACACGAAGCATTCTTATCGTGGCCACGTCAATACCGGTTTCGATCGTGGGGACTTTTATTGGAATGTACTTGCTGGGCTATTCCATAAATGTACTTTCGCTCGCTGGTCTTGCCTTGTCGGTCGGGATGATTGTTGATGACGCAATAGTGGTTTTGGAGAACATATACCGCCATCGGTACGAAGAAAACAAAGGCATCGTTCAAGCGTGCGTCGACGGGACAAGAGAGGTCGGAACAGCGGTATTCATGTGCACCCTAACCACTGCAGCCGTGTTCATGCCGATTCTCATGCTCAAAGGCGAAGTAGGAAAACTCTTCGGACCAGTGGCTTTCATAATTTCATGCTCAATCTTCCTGTCTCTTTTCGATGCATTTACAGTGGTCCCCATGCTGGCCTCAAGGTGGATGAGAAAACAGAAGGAACCGTCACGAATTCAAAATAAATTAATGGCTTCCCTTAGATTTACCGAGATTCTTGGACAAATGGTTTCTCAAGCGATGCTCTGGTCGTTGCGGTTATTTTTAGCCAGAACCTGGCCCAAGGTCATTCTTGTCATTGGGATTTTCTGTTTATTCATATTCTCCTGCTGGATCATCCCGAGTATGGGTTATTTACCGACAGGCGGAACGAATCTATTAAAAATTCAGGTCGAGACTTTTGAAGGCACGTCGCTGGATGAAAGAAGTCGACTGATGACTATACTTGAAGACCGGTGGCGAAAGATTAAAGGTGTTCGTCATATGGTGTCAATTCCCAATCGGAGCATGCAGAGAAACGTCATCTTCCTTGTGTGTGAGCGGGAAGAGGATAGCGGTGTGCCTGTTCGAGACGTGGCTACAGCGGCGTTCCTCTCTTCCTCGGACCTGCCTCTCAAGGCAGTCAATCCAATTCAGTTTCCGCTTTTTGGAACTATGCAACAGAGATCAAACGTGCTCGATGTTCGAGTAAGAGGTCCCAATTACGAGGTCATTAACGGCATTGTTAAAAAAATCATGGATATTGGCGCAAACACAAAAGGGGTAGTGTTCAAATATACAGATCTATACTTGCACAAGCCCCAGGTCGAAATCCACGTGGATGATAAAAGAGCCAACCATCTTGGTTTTGAAGTAAGAGATATTGCCGACGCTGTTGAAGCGGCGGTGGGGGGGCAGACTACAAGAACCCAGTACGATGTGGATGGACGATATTTCTACATAAGACTGATTGGAGATGAGCAAAGTTTCAAGACCGTTTCCGACATTGGAAACATCATTCTAACTTCCCGGCAGGATCGGAGAATTCAAATTCCCCTGACAAGTGTGGCGGATGTACAGGCTACCTTTGGCCCACTGCAAATTAATCGCTATAATTCCAGACGAAACGCTCGAGTTCAACTCACTATTCAAGACAGACCCCTGAGTGAAGTTTTTCAGGAGGTTGCGACTAAAATTCGTTCCAGTATCGCCCTCCCTCCTGGTTACTCAGTCATCCCGTTCGGAGCGGTCAACGAGTTAAAGACCCTCAAAGAGGCTGTGGCTTTTGCTTTCCCTCTATCAATAGTAGTTGTTTATCTACTTCTGGTGATGCAATTTCAATCGTTTATCCGTCCGCTTTCAATTATGCTCAGCGTCCCTCTTTCCATAATAGGAGCAAATATTCTGATTACCATAACCAGGACGCCATTCGACTCATTCACTTTATTGGGTTACATAATGATGGTTGGCCTTGTCGTAAAAAATGCCATCCTTTTGATCACGTACGCTGTCCAGCTCATGGAGGAACAGGGTATAGGACGAAATGAAGCTCTTGAACTTGCCAGTCAACGGAGAATGCGACCTATCTTCATGACTGCTAGCGCCATGGTTGTCGGCATGCTCCCGCTAGCCCTCAAACACGGAGCAGGAGCGGAGATATACAACGGCCTCGCCATGGCCGTAGTGGGTGGATTGTCCTTTGCTACTCTACTCACGCTGTTATTTATTCCCATTGTTTATACATTGGTGGATGACATGAAAAACGGATTTGTGAAAATCTTCTCTGCAAATACTCTTAAGCCATGGATCCGAACTCTTTATCATAGGGTGAAATGAACAATCTTTCATATTGCTGGGACTTGATTGGTCGAGCCCAACATGACATTCTCAGGATGTCCGGTATCGCTCTGTTAGAGTACGAGAGACACTGGGACGCTGTCGTCGCAACGGAGGCAATGTGTTCAAGTATTTAACAATAGCGGCTATTTCCTTAATGCTGTTAATTCCGTCGGGATGTTCCAGAAGGCAAGAAAAAAAGCCATCTCTTCCGCCCATGAAGGTAGAATGCGTAAAAGTTGAAAATGGAGACATTAGACGAAACCTGGAAATGTCGGGCACTTTAACCTTTGTCGCCAATACTATCGTATCGGCGGAAGTTTCGGCCCAGGCGCAGTCCATAGAAGTTACGGATGGAGAAGCTGTTCATCAAGGGCAGACCTTACTTATCTTCGACGACACAAAAATCAGCGAATCAGCGAACCAGGCTAAAGCAACGCTACAAAAGGACGAGGCTGCGCTGGTATATAATAAGAGTGACTGGGAAAAGAACCTGGGACTGTTCAAGTCTGGCGCTGTAAGCCAGACGGTCTACGATCAAAAGGTTTCCGCCTATCAAACGGCTTTGGGACAAGTCGAAGCGGATAGGGCCGCCCTTGGCAAGGCCATGGAAGACCTGAAAAAAACTAAAGTTCTTGCCCCTATTAAAGGCCTGGTCTCAAACCGTTTTGTAGAAAAAGGAGATTGGATAGCAGAAGGAGGAAAACTTTTCCAATTAAGCGACTATAGTAAGCTATACTTGGAAACCTTCCTCACCGACGTTGACGTAGGTAAGCTGAACGTGCGGAAAATAGGTACGGAAGGGGCAGTTGCTGAGGTCACAGTTGATTCATACCCCGGTAAGACATTTTCGGGAAAACTCACTTACATTCAGCCTGTGGCGCAGCAAAGCCGTCTTTTCCAGGTGAGAATATATTTGGACAACCCGGACATGTCGTTGCTACAGGGGATGTTCGCTCGGGCCAGGACCTTGGTGGAAGTTGTGCCTGATGTCTTGAGAGTTCCATTGGACGCGTTACTGGAACAGATTCGTGAAAATAACTCAAACAGCGTGTTTCTTGTCGACAAAGACGGGAAAGCGCAAATGAATCGCATAAAAATAGGCCTTACGGATCGCAGATACGCCCAGGTTACGGAGGGCTTGAAAAAAGATGATATCGTGGTAGTTCAAGGCAAGGAGATCCTGAGCAATGGGCAACCACTCGACGTGACTCTCATGACTGAAACAGTCGAGCGAAAATAATTGATCGTATGAAAAAATCCGCAATCTGATTCTTTAGTGGCTGCCGTAACTTATTAACCATGAGGGAATAATGTCCAGAGCGCATCTATACCTGTTCAGTGACGCATCCCCTTCTGACTGGATGGTCAAGGGAAACGACGAGGACTGGCGAACTGTCGTCAATCTCGTGTTTCAGTCGGACCCGGATCTGCAAGAAGAAGTGGACAACGGCAAGAATCACTTTGAGATCCTGAGCCAGGATCAATTTTATACTGACTTTATGACCGACCTACTGTCCCACCTGCCATCTGGACAGTTGAGAAAGTGGAACACACGTGGTGGATATAAGTCCAGGCTTTGCTACGCTCTTGGTATGGTACAGCATAAATACAAACCTATCGTTTCCGCATGCTCGTTTCAGGAAAAGACGCTTCGCGCCTCAAAGGCTATGCTATTGGAGTCGTATAATAGAAACATCAGCGCCGGTGGCGGGACCGGGCCTGAGAAAATTGAAGGACACAAAAAAGCGCATACAAAAGAGCCGCTTCGCCACCAATTTCCGTAGTCATCAAGAAGCCCAGTCCTCGGAAAATCAATTCCTGGTCCTGTTATTCATGGCCTGGTTCATTGCCACCCAATATACATTCTATCGAAAAAATATGGTCACGAGAGGCCCTCAAGGTTTTGACCCTTTGGATTTGACAATCATCTCGGATAAGTTGAGCGGCGATGACGACTCTCGTCGGAACCATGAACAAAACCTGAGAAAACTGATAGATCCTGAAAGTGGAACCGCCAGTGTCACGCTTACCCGTTCCACTCTGGATGTCCCCTATTCAGGCGATATATTGGCCAACAACATTACGGGGTGGTTGAATACGGCGATTAGTGATCCTGGTGGGGAATTTGCGCAAAAGGCTAAAGCCATAGACTACAAGAATGTCTGGGCCGGGTGGAAAATACTTCTCGGTTCGGTTGACAAACCTCAGTTCATCCCCGCGTCATCTCGCCTAACGGCGATTGACAACTCGTAAATCAGCAATGCAGCCAAGCGCTATAATTGTATCCGGTGACGTTTTGACCATGAAACAGATTTTCTACGGGAGGGCCATTTAACTACATGTGGATCTTCTCAATTAGTTCTTGTTACCTTTTTACCTGAGTAAATATTACTCCCTTGCTTATATTTCTAAATGTCCAGACTTTCTTGACAAATTCCTTAATACTTTTAGGCAGGGTAGATCCATCCAACTTTCCTATCAATATGGCCTCGGTCGTTGATGGTTCCCCAATTGGCCAATGGACATCTATAATATTTTTTCGTGCGTTATGTTTTTCGCGAACCCACTCGAAAAAGATATTCTTGGCCCCTCCTACTCCGGTAATTGAAAATCTGCCATGATGCGCTATATATAAATTGTTTTCGTTCTCCTGGTCTCTCAAAAAAATGCCCTGAACTGTATTTAAACGTCCTTCAAGAGGCGCGTTAATCTCGCAGGTTATACCCATGCCTTTGTGTTTCAGTGGCCTTTCTATTCCAAAAATATTCCGGTGTAGATTGTGACCAGGCTTGTATCCATAGAAAAATTTAAATTCCCGGCTCCAATACAAATCGGTAGGTTCATTGCCACCTTCATAGACTACCATGCATCCTAAATGAGGTTCGCTATTTTCGGTCAGGATGGAAGCGAAAAGCCCCTGCGCTTTATCAATTTCTTCCCTAGTGGTAATCGCTTCATATATCATTGGGTTATGTATTCCTTTGTAATATTTTGGTAGGTCCGCTTACAAGAGTGTGCGCTTCTCTGTTTAGAAACTTTTGACAACACCAATTGATCTTTACTTGCCAAGATGATTCTGGAAAAAACGGGCTAACTCCTGGAAAGCTTCCCGGGACTCAGGCGAATTGAATACCAGGATATACTGGGCGTGAGACATACCCTCGAATACCTGTAAGTAGGCTTCTACTCCTGCCTGGCGTAGCTTGCGGTGTACCCGAACGGTGTCACTGAGAAGCATATCACGTGTGCCAGACGTGAGCATAGCCGGAGGAAATCCTTTCGTAAAGTCGCCATAAACCGGAGAGATGAGCGGATCTTTCATGTCGTGAGAGCCGGTGTACAGTTCCGCGCAGGCCTTTAACATGCCATTGTAGGTGACCAGGACATCGTCAATGTCTTCGTTGGTGAACAGGGTATCACCGGTTCTGGTGAGGTCCGCCCACGGGGTGCCCAGTCCTACGGCCCCAGGAAGAGGAACATTCATCTCCCGAAGCTTGAGTACTGTAGCCATGGTAAGGCCGCCACCGGCTGATGTGCCAAACATACCGATATTGCCCGGTTTGTAAGTTTTGAGAATTTCGTTGTAAATTGCTACGGAGTCCTCCAAAGCCGCGGGAAAAGGAAAATCAGGGGCCATGCGGTAGTCTACCGAGATCACACGAATCTTTCCGTGGAAGGCCATGAGAATCGCTTCACCCAGACCGGTCTCGCCACCATTGAAGACATAGCCTCCGCCATGCAAATGAATCAGGACCCGATTGCTGTTTTCCTCAAGAATTGATTCGGGCGTTACAATATATGTTTTGATTCCGCCTTTGATCTCGCTCTTGATATCAACCGGAAACAGCTTGCGTAACTGTGCCAGAACAGGCTTATCCTTCTCAGTCGCCATTGCGACAATGGCCCGCCATTCCTCAGTGGTCTTGGGAACCATACGTAATTGGGGATTTAACGGGCGAGCGATAACCGCCTGCAATTCAGGGCTGACGGTAGTGGGTACAGGGATTAATCGGGCGGGTACCTGGCGGGCATCCTTTTCGCCGCCTGGCGCGACAGCGCCTTGCTGTTGGGCCTGGGCTATCAGGAATGAAGTGATGACCATGAATAAAGCGACAATTGTAGTGATAATGTTTCTTTTCATGGTTACCTCTATAGGCTGGAATTCCTATTGATATGCTAACATTACTATGGTTCGCCAGTCAAACCTTTGTCCTGACTATTCAGCTAAAAGTAAGGCGCATGTCATTGTTCCAGAATCTTCGCTTGAACGAGCGCCCTCAGCTCATCAATCGCCGGCTGAGCCTGGCGATAAACATCCTCAATCTTATTGAAGTCAAACATTCTGACGTCGCTGATTTCAGGATGGATATATATGTCGGGCTTGCGATGCTTCATCTTCTCTGTAAGGGCCGCCATTTGCATGATTTCGAAAGTGCCGAGAATTGACTCCAGAACGGTGGGTGGGTCGCTTTTGCCTGGAGTTCGGGCCTTGGCGACGTTCACGACTATCGACAGGTCGCATCGGTCAAGGATGTGGTCGTAAGGAACCAGGTTCACAACACCTCCATCCACAAGCGATTTATCCCCAATGGATATTGGCGCGAAAATCCCCGGAACAGCCATGCTGGCTTTTATTGCAGGAATAAGCTCTCCCTTTTGAAAAACTACTTCCTCGGCTCCCCAGAAGTCGGTAGCGACGACAATCAGGGGTATGTCAAGTTTTTCGAACGTGTTCTCCCCAATCTCAGCAAAAAGATAATTCAGGAATTTATCTGTATTGACGAGTCCTCCCCGACCGAATTCAAATGCGAAGGCGTCCAGCCATTTCAGTAGCTCCCCTTTCTTTTTCAGGACATCCGGCCAGGCGTCACTTTTAAGGATGATATGTTTCTTGATGTGCTCTTTTATGGTTTTGCCGGACATCCCTGAGGCATAGAGAGCGCCAATGACCGCTCCCATACTGGTTCCCGATATCACGCACGGCTTGCAGCCAAGCTCGTCAAGAACTTCCAGGACGGGGACATGAGCGAGACCCCGTACCCCACCGCCTCCTAATGTCAAACCAATTCTCTTCACACGATTCCCTCATTTCTATATGGGCTTCGAACTCCAGTGTCCCTGGCTTGCTTAATTAGAGTAGCTTGAGTCTTTATATATAGTCTTTTTTCATGTCTATGACCACCTTAACGCCGGGTTCCAAAGCCAACGCC
>CAVQDX010000058.1:0-114342 GCA_963711335.1 uncultured delta proteobacterium
AGCGTACGGTCCATTTGCCTTGACCCAATCCGTTTTCAGCGTCGCAACAGCCTTCACCGCCAGGGTGCTGATCTTCCTGTTGAAAACCAAACCTCTCTGGAGACTCGGGTAAGTGCCCTTCTTTATCTCAACAAAGGTGTAGATGCGATTCCCGTTCTGATCCTTCTTGTTATCGAAGTCCCAATCATCCACTGAGGCAAGACACAGGCTACCTGTTTGTGCGGAATACTGGTCGGCTCCCCGGATAAGAGGACTGTTGAGACCCCCTACGAACAGCATAAAGGCATTGGGATCCTGGGCCACCTGAGCCAAAGCGGTTTTATAATCAGCGTATTCGATCGGGATCTTGCGATAGCTGTTGTCCTGCTCGCAAAGGCCATCCCAAGTCACAGCGGTCCCTGACCCCTTAGGGCCTACATAAATGCGATGCTTTTTGGGGTCAATGTCCTTTACGCTAATGATGTCGGCTTTCCTGTTCGCTATAAGCTGGACGGCTTCCAAATAGAGTGCGGTCTGCTCGGTTTTTTCCTGCGGAAGTTTGGTAAGAACGTCTGACTGGACAAGCGCCGCGTCTGCCTGGCCGCTCTTGAGCAACTCTATATTCTCCACCGACCCAGTGGTCTCAATTACTTGCACTTCAATATCGGTCGCCGCCTTTTTGAGCATTTCGCCAACCTCATAATAAATTGCGCCTTTCGGGCCCGTCGCAAAGCGCAACTTTGGCTTCTGCTTCGTTTTAGCCGCCATAGCCTCCGCTGATATTGCCATGTTCGCCGGAACTCCTTCTGGCAGATATCCGGAGTCCGGCTTAACGCCTTGCCCCTTCATCATCTCGATCTGTCTGTCAATCTCGTCGAGGCGCCTGCGAACATCTGAGTTGGTCTTTGCCAATTCTTCGGCATTTTGTCGCCATTCTTTGTAACCGGAATCGTTCTGGTGATGGTAGGCAAAGGCGGCATAGTCAGGTCTCGTGGCAAATTGGAGTAGTCCATAAAGTAACGCCGCATCCCAAATACCATAGGAGGACCGCCCCTTATACATCTGAGTCGGTAAGTCCAAGCCCTTCTGTCTCCAGTGATCGCCACGCTGACGGTAATGTTCATCGTAACTGAAGCCCGGACCAGCTTTGGATTTCTGATAGACCGGGTTGTCGGCGTACCTGTCAGGATCTAGTTTGGGCGTCTGTTGTTTGAACTTTGCGCGCTCAGCCTTATAGGCGTCTAACGATGCCTTGGCTTTTTGCTTCCTTTCCTGTTCGATGGCCCTCTTGTCAAATGCAGTATCTCTTCCGAACTTGTGGATCTTGGTTTCAACCTGTGGTGTCGGCTTAGTGTATCCTCCGGAACGAGGCTCCGATGTCGTCATGTGGTCAGTGGTGGGTTTTGAATACCCATCTGGGCTTTGTCTAATCTTGGTCCCACCGGATTCCTGTTTTTTACGCTCATTTTGGCTTGCCCTGTAGGCCTCAAGTGAATCTTTTGCCTGCTTTTTCTGGCTGCCTTCGGTCAGCTTGTTGTCGAATTTACTACCACTCGTGAACTTCTCAACCTTATGATCCGATGGCGCTCTCGGTTTAGAGTATCCCTCCGGCGCTGAACGGCTGCTGGGGCTGCCAAACAATCCTCCGCCACTACGTTTACTCCAAATTTCCCGAGAGGGCTTGGAATAAGAGGAGGCTTCACCTGAGTCGTAAGAAGAAACTCTCGGATTTCTGTCCAGGAACCCAAGCGTGCAAACCTTCTGAGAAGATGGCGAGATAGCCGAGGATCAGTAAGAATGTCAGCGTAGCCAGCAAGAGACTACGTCGTGTCGAACCCATGGTGTCCTTCCTTTGGATGTCTATGGCTGTTTCAAGCATCACCGCATTTGAAGCAAAAGCCCCCTTTGTAAGGCTATGCAGGCTGGACGAGTAAAGTTGATGGTGCGCCTCTACCGCCAAGCGCTGTGATTTAAGGCTTCGAGAAAAAATTCTTGGCCGCAAGATCCTACCTGCAACAGTCCTTGTGGAAAGCGCGCCGCCTCGACATTCGCTGAAACCGTCCACCACTACCTCAATAATACCGACGACGGGCCAGCAATAGTACCTGAGAGGAGTGAAACGACGAAATAATCGCCGTTTTCGTCGTCCCTAAAATTGCTTTAGGCTTACCCTCTACAACGCCTATTGCGCTCTTTGAGCTACCTGTTCAGGTTGCGGGTTTTTTTCAACTGAGCACGCTATCGTGAGGCGCTTGGCGAATTTCCCGATCTGCGATATTCGTTGCTCTTAGTGTCTTATCTGTCCGTTCGTGACACGCAAATCTAAATCTCGTCAGCGGGCTCTGGGCTCGACAGTGTGTGTCTCCTATTCTTCGATGTCCGCGGAGACTGTTGATGGTCGAGAGAGTATCTTCCCCTGATCGATGGACCAATCAAGTCGAGACTGGAAGTCTAATATGTGATCTTGGGTTCAAGCGATTTGGCCTGTTCCACCCAACGGGTGACCTCCTTTACGCTTGGGACAGCTCGCGTCAGTTTTTTCTCCTCGTTAACTTCTTTCATTTTTGACGCCAGGTTCTCGGGCTTCCGATGCTTGAGTTCCTTCACTGTGTCTACACCAGCCGCCTCAAGCAAGTTCTCAGTATTCTTCACCAACGCCGGAAATCCTCATTAAGTCCGCCATATTGGCCCATTTGAGTATCTGCGTCTCTTGAATCCCGGTTTTTTCAGCGAGTTCTTTGCGCCCTTTGGGATTTGAACCCTTCTCCAGTAGGTCATCGGTAGTTTTAATCCCAACCGCTTCGAGTTTGGACCCGTATGTCGGTCCGATTCCTTCGATTTTCTGAATCTTGTATTTCATGTTCTACTCCTTCTCCGTTTTTTTCGTCAGTGTGTTTCAAATGTGTCAGGATTGAGTAGCAGATTCACGTAGGGCAAACTCCGTTGCCAAAGATTCTTGGCCTACGTCATGTCTCGCAAGTGCTTCACAGGCTCTCGCGATTCTTGTGGAAGTTCCCTTGCTCGCCTCTTCCCTGTGGATCACTCGGCGGTCTTTTGACCGGGCGCCTAATTGCTGTATGATTTCTTTTAACCCCAAACTGTGAAATCTAAGAGAGACTTCCGGTTACCGTGTAGTTTAGCAATTGTCCATCTTCCCCCTGTGGTCTCTTGCAACCAAGAAATAAGCCTGATTCGCCTCGGATTCCAGTCCAGGATCTGAATGTGGCTACCAGCGTCTTTGATTCGCCACACTTATAACCATTTTACACTTTACTTCAAGGCTATTTGCGTGTCAAACATGAAATCGGCCTTTACCATCATCCAGACGTCCTTGTGAATATTAGGAACAAATAATGAAACTGAATAACTCAAAATTCGCACTTCGTCTGACGACATACATCTTGCAGTGTAAAGAGCAGGTTTCCGAAGCAAGGGTGTCGCAGATTGGACTTCCTAATGACCCAGAGTGGCCAGATCTGTTCTCCAGCGAAGTAGGCGGGATTGAAATCCTGGATGCGCCGGAACACTGTGCCGAGCCTGAATCAGAGGAGTTGAGGGGCCTCTCATCTCCGAAACACATTGTGTTGATGTTTCGCGGATTCGTGAGAGGCCCAGATGTGAACGGGAAACTGAATGACGGCTGAACTCTCAGATCTTGTCGGAAACCTCTTTCCAGTGAAACTGATGCAAAGCCTCTAGCCACCCGTCCAGCCATTTCTTGGCGTGTTCGTCCCGTTCGTCCTCGTCATTTCCGAAATCAGTAAGCGGGTCAGCCTGAGAGCGTCTATGAAGTAGTGCCCAAAACATCGTTATGAAGGGTTATCGTCGGATCGTACAGGCCGTTCGCTCCCTTGGGATCAAATCTTCTGGCGTATTCCAGGTCTTTATATGAAGCAGCCTTGGCCCATTTCAGACCGACTTCTTTGCCTTTTGAAAAGTAATCGGTTTCAAGCTGGGGCCTTCTCTCTTTTCAGCCTTTCGATTCTGTCGCTTCCATGTCTTGATCTCCTTTCAAGCGTTCCTCAAACTCTTCTTGCTTCCTGATTTTCTCCCCGAGCGCATCCTGGAAAATAGCCGACAGGTTTCCCACTTGGTCTCGCCTGTCGTGGATCTTCTGAGCTAGCGCATCCGGAACCGACAGGTTGAACTTTTTCATTTATACGCCCTCCTATTTAATTATCAGTATTTTGGACAACGATACATCCTAAAAGTTCCATTGTAATTGTCAATTATTTTACTCAATGATTAAAATAGTATACGGATAAACAAAAACAAGGCTTCTGTATTATCATGAACTGAGCGGATAATAATAATCTATACGTATAATTTAAAGAAAGAGTGACAGCTCAGCGGCCGGTGTCTCTTAGACAACCGCATGCTTTGTCCAGCGCCTTCCTAGGCATCGAACCGGCACGTAAAAGCATTATGAGTAGAGGCGGGATCGTTGTTCCGCTCTTACCTGATCAAGTGTGTCTTTCAGGTGTGTCGGAGTCCGGCACTACAGCGCATCGCGGGATTCTAAACGGGTACACGGAAGAGATGTTCTCCCAACTCATTAGGCCAACCCGGAGAAACGCTCAGTTCGGCCGGGCTAAACATCGAATGCGCCTCATCTTCACATGAAAGTAAGAGGCCAAGTGGCCTCGGTCGAAAGGGGTTTGACAATGGCCGGCCAGGTCAGATGCTAAGAAAAAAGGTTTTGCATAAAACAATTAACACTCAGGGGACAGTGGAAAGCTAGCAGGTTAGGAAACTTCTCACTGCCGGTTCAGAGGGTGTCACATGGAAAAGATTCTCTTCGCAATTCTGGCGTGTGTTCTCGTGTTTTGCTATCCAGGTTGGGGATGTCAACAGGAGTCTCAAGATTTCGTTGTCGGTCTCGCTGACATCATGTTTGACGTTGTGACGGCGCCATGCAGTCTGCTGGCGGTATGTCTTGGTCTAGACGCTGGCCCGTGTGCGTATCAACGGGATCAAAGGATTCAGTGCAGGCCTTTGAAGGAAGGTCGTAATCGTCCATGTGTGAATCCTGTTTACCCGGAGATCAGTGATTCCTGTGACAGCGCCTAAGGCTTCCTTCGGCATCCCGCCCTGACTCAGAAAAAAAACCTGCAATGGTCTCGGAACCTTTGAGGCCTGTTCAGGAGTCGAGACCTGGAAGGCCGACCCCTCCTGTAGATGAGCCTGTTGCCGAGACAACCAAATTTCCAAACCAAAAATGGAAACATCTGTCCCCATCGTTCCTGAAGTGGCCCCTGTTCCTACAACCGCAAGCGCTCCAGTGGTTTCGCCGTTGAGGCTCGAGGACAAAAAAACGTCTGAAGTGGAAACTGGTACACAAAAAGGTCCGGGAAGTCCATTGCTCCCTGGTGTCATTCCACCCAACCCAGCCGATTCTGTTTCGCAGCAACCAGCCAAACCCCACGGCGTCAAAAAACCCATTGCCTCGGAAAACGGCGACGCAGTTATCAAAGCAGACGCTCCTCGATCGATGAATGAAGTTGTTGAGCACAAGGCCTTGCCCGAAGCTGAAAAAAGCGTCAAAGAAAAACCGCTACGGCGTTCAAAGTCTAGGACAAATCAGTGTGCGCCAGTTTACCACCGGCATGTGGACCGAGGTTTTTCTATCGTTGACAGCGTCATGTCGTTCATAACAGTCAAACCTGTCATTAAGTTTCTCGCGGAACAAGTCTGCGCAGGCATATATTAAGCAACTCTACCTAGGCAGAAAAGGCCATCGCTAAGTAGATGTAGCGTCTCGGTAATTTGATAGCTAAATCCGTCCGATATAGGGACAACCCAACTCCTACAAGTAAGGACAAGGCAAGCATCTTGTTGGTGCGATTATAACATTCAATCAAGGACCAATCTAATTTTAGAATTAGCCGATCCCTTTTATTCTGAATTAGTTTAGACCAGTTTATGCGATTAAGCCACTGTCCTTTTTTTCTAGGCCATTAATTTCCGAAGTGCAATGGGGACATCGTAGTGCTTTCACAGGGATTTTGGAAAAGCAATACGGGCATTCCTTCGTAGCCGCCTCAGGTTTGCGTTTCAACCGATTTATTTGGCGAATAACCAGGAAAAACGAACACGACAATGATGAAGTCATCAAGAAATTCACAAACAAACCGTAATTGATGGTACCCGCCGGCCGCCTTTGCACTGGCAAGAAATCGAAAGGTTTCCCAGACAAATTTATAAAGAGGCTGGAGAAATCAACTTTGCCCATCAATAAGCCGATTGGCGGCATCAAAATATCATTCACGAACGAGCTGATTATTTTGCCGAACGCTGCGCCAATGATGATGCCTACGGCCATGTCGATAACATTCCCCTTGACCGCAAATTCTTTGAACTCCTTGAACATGTTTTAGCCTCCCTTAGATGATATTACGCCCAACGTTCGCTGTTGGGGATTGTAGAAAGATACAATGCTATCGAAATACAAGGAACCATAAACAGTGTACGAAAGAAATGGTCTTTTCGAAGAAGAGGTATAGCAGTGCCAGGTTTTAGACCGACCATACTATGAAGCAAGACGACCGCTTTCCCGTCCTTTATGTGAGGAGTAGCACTACATACCGTAGAGCAAGTTATTTTTTCGGTTAATATTAGATCGTTTCATTTTATTCCCTTTCCATCATTAGGGAGCTACCATTATCCACATTAGTAGTTTCAAGTTCCATTCAATACATTAATTCCCCGACTATTCTTGAATCTCCTTCATAATCGTAACCGTCTTATTGTTACGTGAACGTTCGTGATTCGTTTCAAAATGTGCCCTGGAATTTTTCACCGCATAAACGACCATGTTGAATCGTTCCCGTTTTTCAAAGTTATGGTATAGTGGGAACCTCTATGCTCTCGCTACAATTAACAGACGATCCTATTTATTATGCCAGAAAACTTCTACTACCGGCATTACTATTTGTGATGTATAAGCGCCGGTGCAATAGTGTCCCTCTAAAGCGGCCGAATTTTTCGGTTGTGGCGGTATATAAGGGTACCGCATTAATGCCTTCCTTTAGCTAGGTAGATATCGGGCTACAGGGAAGGCGGAGGGATGTACAGCGTGGAAATTTATCAGCGGATTCGTCGTGCGTGCCACGTAGATGGCATGAGCATTAGGAAAGCCTCCGAGCGTTTTGGAATACACCGCAAGACTGTGAAGAAGATTCTCAGTTTTTCCATCCGCAGGTACAGCGATCACAGCCTATTAAATATCCCAAACTTGAAAATTTTAAGGGAGTCATTGACGCTATTTTGGCTGATGATCGGCAGCGGCCTAAGAAGCAACATCACACCGCAAAGCGTATTCTGGAACGCCTTCGAGAAGAATATGGTTTTTGCGGTGGTTACACCATAGTTAAAGACTATGTGCGGGAACAGACTCTACGTTCTCGTGAAGTGTTTATTCCCCTAGTCCATCCACCCGGTCATGCCCAAGCGGACTTTGGTGAAGCGGTTGCAGTGATTGGCGGTATCGAGCAGAAAATTCATTTTTTCGCTATGGACCTGCCCCATAGTGACGCCTGCTTCATCAAGGCCTATCCGGCAGAAACGTCTGAAGCCTTCTGTGATGGCCATAATGCGGCCTTTGCATTCTTCGGATCGGCTCCGAGATCCATTCTCTACGATAACACGAAAATAGCGGTCGCTCGCGTTATTCGTAACAGACAACGAGTGCGTTCGCGTATCTTTGCCGAGCTACAGTCCCATTATCTGTTCGAAGACCGCTTCGGTCGTCCAGGCAAAGGCAACGACAAGGGCAAGGTGGAAGGACTGGTTGGATACTCTCGCCGGAACTTCATGGTCCCAATCCCGAATTTTGCCAGTTACGCTGACTTCAACGCCTACCTGGAAAAACGCTGTCGGCAACGGCAACAGGACACATTACCCGGGCATAGCGAGACCATTGGCGAGCGGTTACAGAGCGATTTAGCGGCTTTCCTATCTTTACCACCGACCCCATACGACGCCTGTGCCAAGAGTCCGACTAGGGTAAGTTCTCTATCGCTGGTGCGCTACCGAAGTAACGACTACTCTGTTCCGGTCGCCTATGGGCACCGTGAGGTTCTGATCAAAGCCTATGTCGATCGAGTCGAAATATACTGTCGCTCTGAACTTATCGCGCAGCATGAACGCTCGTCCGAAAAGGGTGATTTTATCTTCGACCCCCTTCACTATCTGGCGCTCTTGGAGCAGAAGATCAATGCGCTGGACCAGGCTGCGCCTCTTGTTGGCTGGCAGTTACCCGAAGTCTTTGCGACCCTTAGGCGTTTGCTTGAAGCACGCATGGGACACGTCGGCAAACGAGAGTATGTTCAGGTGTTACGCTTAATGGAAACCTTCTCCCCAGATCATACCGAAGCCGCGGTCAAGCAGGCTCTACAAATGGGCGCTATCGGCTTCGATGCGGTAAAGCATCTGCTACTGTGCATCATTGAGCGAAAACCTCCTCGACTCAATCTTGATATTTATCCCTACCTTCCCAGAGTCCAAGTCAAGACTACACCAACCAATGCTTATTTATCTTTGTTGAATAAGGTGGCGGTATGAACGAGACTCCACAACTACTGCTGTCACATCACCTGAAGGCCCTAAAACTCCCTACTTTCCTTAGGGAGTATGACAAGGTGGCTCAGCAATGCGCCTCAGAAGGGCTGGATCACCCTCGCTATCTGTTACGCTTGTCCGAGTTGGAATTGATTGACCACGAGCGACGCATGGTGGAACGGCAAATCCGAGAAGCCCGATTCCCAACCGTAAAGAGCCTCGACGTTTCGATTTCATGGCGTTGCCCATTCTGAACAAGGCGCTGGTCAACGAACTGGCCGTTTGTGAATACATTATGCGTTGAGAGAATATTATTGCTGTCGGCAACGGCGGCACAGGCAAAACACATATCGCTCTTGGATTAGGCCTGGCGGCATGCCAGAAAGGCCTGTCAGTAGCTTTTCATCACGGCTTCGGCGCTGGTCCATGAACTGCTCGAAGCACGAGACGATAAGCGCCTATTACGCCTACAGAAACAACTCGCCGGTTATAAATTACTCATCATTGATGAGCTTGGCTTCGTCCCATTATCCAAGACCGGCGCAGAGTTGCTGTTCGAAGTCTTCAGCCAACGCTATGAGCGGGGATCCATTCTGATAACCAGCAATCTCCCTTTTGATGAATGGACAGAGGTGTTCGGCTCGGAACGTCTGACCGGGGCGCTGCTAGATCTGCTCACTCATCATGTTTATATCCTGGAGATGAATGGTGACAGCTACCGGCTCAACCAAAGCAAGAAACGGCAAAGGAAAACGACTGGCACATCATCAGTCGAGAATGCTTCAACCTGAAGTAGATTTCCTAAATCAAAAGGAGTGGTAGATCGGGACCTCCTTTTTTGACTTCAACTGGTACACAATTACTCCGCCCCGTTGGTACATTTTTTCTCCGGCCTTGACACCCTTCGCTATTTCGTTTCGTCCTTCTCCAGACCTAGAAGAACTTCATCAGCAATACTCGGGATACAATTTTCTCATACAGTCAGGACATATTCCATGAGTGAATTCGGCTTCCGAATGTTCGCTTATGTATGTTTCCACTCCATTCCAGTAACCCCTGATCATCTCGTATCTTCTTGCAGGAAGAGCAAATAGGGAGGAGTCCACTCAGTTTCTTGACTTCGGAGAGAGCGTTTTGAAGATCGATAATTAGGTTATCCTTCTCTTCCTGCCAATTGCTTACGCTCGGTGATATCTCGGAAAACTATCATTGATTTTTCTTCGTCATCGGAGTCCCGGAAAATAGCCGATGTCAACTCGGCCGGAAACACGGCTCCTTCCTTGTGTTTGAAATTGAGTTCACATCTAACCTTGCCATTTCGTCTTCTCACTTGTATCTGGACCGGTAATCTGGGATCAGTCGAGTCGAACCCCATCTCGTCCTAACTCGCAAATCTCACTCTCTGTTCGACCTAAAATGGCGCAGGCCGCCGGGTTAGCTTTGAAAATTCTTCCATCTGGCGCAGTGAAGAGAATCCCGTCCATAGAGTTTTCAAACATGAGCCGAAATTCTAGTTCACTCTTCGGCAGGCCTCTTCCGCCCACCTTCGCTCGGTGATATCTGTTGAAATGCCTAGCAGGCCCAAATCTTTTTACGCTCTGGTTCCTTATAGATCGGTGTCTTGACTTCCCAGTAAACACGCCGCCCACATCCGGCATCGGCAACGTCGATTTCCTCGCATGTCTGTCACCCGCGAACACTCGTGAGTCCACCTCCTGCAACCGCTTCACGGTGTCAGGCGGGAAAAAACCAGTATCATCGCACCCGACCAGTTCCTCGGCTGAACAACCGAACAACTTTAGCGTCGCCCGGTTGGCATAGATGTAGCGGGACTGAGTATCCTTCATGTAGACGTAGCAAGGAACATAATCCAGCGCTTCGCTGAATCGCTGCGCCTCGGCAAGCGCATTCGCCAGATTGAGTTCCGTTAGTTTTCGAGGGGTGATGTCAGATATGACTCCAATTGTTGATATGGCGCCCGTCTGAGCGTCTAATCGCCGATATAGATATGTCTGCCCACAACAATCGGCCATCTTTTCTCACATACCGTTTCTCTAAGCTGTAGGTATTTATGGCGCCTTTTGTTAAAGCATCAAGCTTCTCCTGCGAGACATCTCTGTCATCTGGAAAAGTGATGTCGATTATCGACAGCCCCTTGAGTTCTTCCTCTGTATATCCCAGCATATCTTGTAGAGTCGAATTTGCTTGGAGGAAACGGCCTTCACCACTTACGAGGTCAATTCCTACGGCGGCGTTGTTAAAGATTGCTCGATATCTCTCCTCAATTAAGCGTAGCTCCTCATGGGGATTATTGAGCTGAAGTAACCCGTCGATCTTTTCCTCAATCATAATTGACAGTATCCCTTTGTTCCGATTCGATCGATAACAAGGTGGTCATTTCTAAACAGGCGCCAAAGAGACATCGTTGAGCTTCAATTGTCGCTGAACGGTGGACGCCTGTTCTGGTTTGTGGCTCTAGTCTCAGCGGTTTCTAATTCAGTTACTTTCCGGCGCATCTCATTCAATTCATTAATAAGCTGGTCCTGGGTTTTGTCTTGGTCTTGCATGGGATCCTCCTCTGTTGGGAAGCTACGTATGGGAGGGGTTGGAGGATTTGAGCGTGGTCATGCATTCCTCAAAGGAGTTGCTCGATACTGTACAGAATTGCATAAATTTATAGTGGGTTCCAAAGGTTGTATGTATTACTTCTAGCCCCTGCAACTAACGTAGGCGAAGATTGTCCTAATTGATGTCCATAACCAAATGGATGTTTGAGAGACAGGGAGCCGTAGTTGAATCAACTTCTACGGCTCTTTGTATTTATTTCCCTTTTGACCGGCTCACATCACGCTAGGGCGTACCTTCCCTTCCCTCCTGTTTAATATACAATAAGAGGAAAACGAGTTCAAATGGGTTTCATTATAATGTTGATACTTAGACTCAATAAATTAGAATCAGCTAAGCTTGTGGCTTACATATATTCGATATGAGAAATCCCTGGTCGGACAGGTTCCAAATATGAACCATAGATCCGAACCGGCGTTGGCATTTAAGCAACAATTAAAACTCAACAATTTCTATTTGGAATTAATTAGAGACTCACTACACATATATTCTAGTTTCTTGCTTTTACCGGATAGTTTATAATCAGATGGTCCGCTCAATCTCTCCCACCACATACGTAGCTTCCCGTTAAGAGGAACCTTTCATGCAGGACCAAGATAGACCAAAGAACATCTTATCGATGAATTGAATGAGTTGCGCCGTAAGGTGGCTCTGATAGATGTGGCTGAGAATAAACTACGCAAGTCTCAGGGTTTATCTCCAAGACTAGAAGATAAGACTTCTGAAGAGATCATCCATGAACTTCAGGTCCACCAGATTGAGCTGGAAATGCAGAATGATGAACTGAGAAGAACTCAGCTTGAATTGGAAGAATCCAGGGACAAGTTCCAATTATTTGGGCCATGAGGTTCATCACTCTACGGTTTACAGGATGCTTGATAGAAACGGTTGGCGGAAGGTAACGCCTCGTCCTGTTCATCCACAATCCAAGGAGCAGATCCAGGAGGATTTTAAAAAAACTTCTCCAAATTAGTAGTTGAGATCTTGGATAAAAGAGATCCGACTGATACCAGACCAACTGTGATAATGACCCAAGACGAGGGAAGATTTGGTAGGATAAGCGATCTTCGGGCCTGCTGGGCCCCAACGGGTATCAGGCCAAAGGTCGCCAGACAAATCGTAAGGACATTCGTTTACGTCTATGCGGCAGTGTGCATGGCGCTCGGGAAAATGACATCCCTGATACTTCCCTATGCAAATACAGAGATGATGAATTTATTCCTGGAAGAAGTATCGAGGGACTTCAAGGACTATTTCGTCATCATGTTGGTAGATGGCGCGGGCTGGCATAGATCGGGCAATCTCAAAATCCCTGAGAATATAAGGCTGATATATCAACCTTCACACAGCCCTGAGTTAAATCCGGTAGAACATCTTGGGAGGATTGAGAGAAAAGCATCTTCCAAACAGGGCCTTTCGATCTCTTGACGCAGTAGAGCGAGTTCTTTGTGAGGGATTGCGCAAACTGCAGGACGATCCACAAAGACTTCGCTCAATGACCAACTTTGAGTATCTGAGAGTTACGATCTAAAAAGCGAAATGGTGTTACATAGTGACCTACCTTTCGACCTCACCAAGACTGTTTCAAGCCCTCTGGACAGCCGGACGAGCCGTCCGATCTCCTGACATGCCCCTAGTAATCCCTACTTTGTTCTATCCTTGGCTAGACCATCCAAGGCCTGCTCCAGTTCCTTGACATTGATCGGTTTGGAAACATACCCGTCCATACCAACCTCGAGACACTTTTCCATGTCTCCCTTCATTGCGTATGCGGTCATCGCTAGGATAGGGATGTGGGCGCCGGAGAGATTTTCACGTTCACGGATTGTTCTGGTAGCGTCAAAACCGTCCATATTGGGCATCTGAACATCCATAAGAATCACATCGAAAGATTCTGTATCCAAAAGTGAAAGAACTTCTGTCCCATCGTTTGCAATGTGGACTGAGTGTCCCATCTTTTCCACAATTCTTGTGGCTACCTTCTGATTAATAATATTGTCCTCGGCCAGCAATACCTTTAACTTATTCCGACTCACTGCTATGGTAGGTATTTCAGGGGCTATTATGGTCGAGTCACACGAACCGTCGAAAGATTTCATAATCGCCTGTTGAAGAGCGCTGTTCTTAACAGGCTTTAACAAACAGGTCTCTATTCCAAGTTCTTTCCATTTATTGGTTGTGAACCGATCACCCCCAGATGTAAGGAGAATAATGACGAGTTTACTGAAACGATCATCTTTTCGAATTCTTCCGATTAATTCTATTCCGTCCATCTCTGGCATCATATAATCGATAAGGGCCACATCAAACTTCTTACCTGATTCATAAGCCGTTTTAAGTTCAGCGATTCCTAAGTATCCGTCTTTTACACATACTGGACGCATTTCCCACTGCTCAAGCGTCAATTGGAGAATGCGCCGGTTCGTATCATTATCATCCACGACAAGAACCTTTAAATTTCTCATACTCTTAAATCTCGGAGATTCAACACATGACTGTTTTTCGTCTCCCACCTCAGGCGCACCGTGAAATGAAATTTGCTCCCTATGTTGAGTTCACTCTCGGCCCACACTCGACCATGCATCATTGCGACAAGTTTTGAAACTATCGCCAGCCCTAAACCAGTGCCTCCATATTTTCTCGTGGTCGAGGAATCGGCCTGTTCAAAAGGGTCAAAAATTTTACGCGACTTTGTCCTCAGGGATCCCTATTCCTGTGTCTTGTATAATGAAATGCAAACCTATTTCTTTTTCGTCGACGTGTTGCAATTCCACTAGAACGGTAACTTCTCCTTGATCAGTGAACTTTAGCGAATTACCCAACAAGTTGATGAGAATCTGTCTCAATCTGCCTGGGTCCCCGCATAGAGTTTCCGGTATCTCGGGTGGCACATAATATACCAGTTCCAAGCCCTTTTCATGTGCTTGTATAACCATCGTACCCATGGTATCAGCGACTAGTTCATGGAGTTCAAAAGCAATTTCAGAAAGTTCCAGCTTCCCTGCTTCCATTTTCGAGAAATCCAGGATGTCATTAATAATGGCAAGTAGACACTCCGCTGACATTCGCACCGAAACCAAATATTCTCTTTGCTCAGGGCTCAACTCGGTAGTCAACGCAAGGTCAGTCATCCCCATGATCCCGTTCATTGGTGTACGGATCTCGTGACTCATGTTGGCAAGGAATTCGCTTTTTGCCATGTTGGCCATTTGGGCTTCCGCTGCTAGCCTAGTGGCTACTTCCACACTCTCCTTGAGTTTTTCATTAACCGCTTCTGTTTGTTCACTGGATCTGACAAGCGCCATTTCAGCTTCCCTGTGAGGAGTCAGATCCAACATTACTCCAACAATGCCTGCCGGGTCGCCTGAAGCATCCTTAAAGACAGCTTTGTTGAACATGAAATATCTTATAATCCCGTCAGAAGTCTTAACTTCTGATTCGTAGGTTTGAACCCCTCCCTGCTTTAGGAGTTCCATGTCTTTTTCATGATATATTTTCGCTAAATCGTAAGGGATTTTGTTCGGAATGTCATAGACCTTTCGACCAATGATTTCGCCCCTCGGCAAGCCCATTATTTGCCTGGCAAACGCATTGTTGCATCCTTTGTAGATTCCTTCATGGTCCTTGTAGAATATGGGACTGGGAATTTCATCTATCAGCGTAGAAAGAAACTCGAGGTTGTCTTGAAGTGATTTCTGATAGCGCTTCCTGTCTTCAATTTCTTGATCCAGTTCCTGCCTCTTACTTTTGAGGCGATTTTCGATGGTTCCAACATAGATGTAGAAGAACCCCATCAACGCAAGCCCGATGATTAATCCCAGACTGACCATCGCCTTAACCAGGTGTCTCAGGTTTTTGCTGGCGACAGTCATGTCCTTCAGTATAACAATTTTGCCTACCTCCACAGCTCTAACATCGTAAAGAGGGAGGAAAACAACACGGTAAGTTATTCCCTGGAATTCGGCTGTGAATTGATCCTGCTTATCTCCGTGATTCCGGCTTAACACGTATCTCACTAGTTCTGGAGAAGTCTTTGAGCCCGTAGAATCGATCACCACGAAATCTGAGGCCATGTCCCAATCGGCCTTACGCCCCATCATCTTGAGACCCTGTTCCCATGCGTCACGCTTGAGAAATGACTTGGAGATGGCGAAAATCAGGTCGACGTCAAGAGTCTTTGAGAGACTACTTGTCACGTGTTCAATCTCTTCACCCAACTCAATGTATCCAACAATTTGACCATCAACACGCCATGGCCTGACAACCCTCAAAGCGAATGTTCCATAAGGCCCCAATTCAATTCCAGCGCAAGTCTCCCCGGATTCTTTGGCCTTCTTGAAGGTCGCACGTTCAATCCGGTCCCCCGAGCTTTCTGGTTTATGGACTCTTAGGAAGCATCTGTTTTCATCAGGATCGATAAAATAGAAATGGGTAACCCTGTATCTCGTACGAAGGGATTCGAAGATAGGGCTTGTGTACTTAAAAAGAGCTGATTTGTCTCTATCCTTCCACCTTTTGATGATTTCTGGGGCCTTCTCCAGAAAATCAAGCATGCTACCGAGGAGTTGAGAGTCGTTCTTGATTGACTCCACAAAGAGTATGCGGACCGATTCAATCTTCTCTCGAGTCTGCGATTCCACTTCGCGAGCCTGGAGCCAATATATACCTGTAAGGAAGGCTGCAAGCATTACCAGAATCGACATGAAAATTGGTATGAAAATTCTAGCTTTGATGCGTTTCTGAAGAGAAATTCATAATTTCGTGCCTCGAAAAGATCACTTAATAGTTGGGCCGACGTAATAAAAATAGTTGGACAAGAGTAATGGTCTGACGTCTTGAATATCCCAAACGGCCCATCTACAAATTCTCACTATTTCTTCTCATCCTTCTCCAAACGCCCAAGAACTTCATCGGCAATCTCCGGATACAATTTCCTCATACAGGCAGGACAAATGCCGTGGCTGAATTGGGCTTCCGAATGCTCGCCTATGTATGTTTCCACTTCGTTCCAATAACCCTCATCATCTCGTATCTTCTTGCAGGAAGAGCAAATGGGAAGAAATCCACTGAGGAGCTTCACTTGATCCATAGAGTTCTGAAGTTCTATTATCAAGGCGGACTTCTCTTTTTCCGCCCGCTCACGCTCCGACAGATCATTTGTAATGTTTCTTCGTGCCAGAAACAAACCAGCTAACCCAATGAACCATATCCCACCGTAGATGATCCCCCCGAGCCGAATTTCTCTAGACACGGTCCGTTCGATAGGTTTCCATGGTGTTGAAATGCTTATCCCCCCACGAATGTCACCTATCCTATAGCCCTGATGGGCGTGACATTTCAGACAGCCTTGATCAACCACAAAGGGTTTCATAAATCGCAAATATGTCTCATCTCCGATAAGTTCGAGAGAAGACTCTTCCACTTGACCCTGTTCGAACTTTCGTAACGCCTTTATTTCCCATTCGTCCGGCTTGTTCTCAGGCCGCAGAGGGTTGAGGCTAGTGATATGGCCTTTATGCCCATATTGTTTTTCACCCAATTCATGGACCTGGCGGGTCATGTATGCGGGGTTGATCAATGTAAGTTGTTTTCCAGTGGTCGTAGTAATGTCCCTATCCGGGATGAACGCCAAATACGGGTTGGGTGGCATGTAATCAGTTACCGGCACATAAACACCGCCATGAATGGAGGCCCAACGCCTGTAAACCGTATCCTTGTTGAAGCTTTCTTCCAGGCCGCCTCTTGCAATGGTCATGGCGGATGAATATGTCGCCTGATAGTCCCAGAACAAAAGCGCCAAGAATCACTGCCGTCCAGAATACGGCTATCAGGATCAAAACCCTGTCCATACGGTTTTGTAGATCACCGATGATGGTTTTATCTGACTCCATGCGAATACCCAAAATCGACCTATTTATTATATGTCCTCTCTAACGATGAGCAGCGGATGGTAACAACTCAATCAGCATCCAAAATCTCACGAATCGTAGTCAAGAGTTGTCTCATGTTGTACGGTTTTCGGATATATCCCTTTGCCCCGGCCTGCCATGACGCCACTTAGCCGATCCGCTCTCGGAATAGCCACTCGCTATAATAACCTTTGCGTTAGGGATCGATCCGGAGAACCTCGCTCAAACATTGTTTGCCATCCATTACGGGCATGATCAGGTCCAGAATGATCAGTGAGATACTCTCACCCTTCTCTTTGGTATATCTCCAAGGCTTCTTTGCCATCATTAGCCGTGATGACTTTGTATCCGAACTGGTTAAGAAGTGTTGCGCCAAGATCCCTGATATACGTCTTCATCATCCACCAGAAGAACAGTCTCCGTTCCACGTGGAATAGTGCGTCTTAACGGTTGGAGTTTGCATATCTTGTTGGGTCTGGATTGTAGGTAGGTAAATCGTGAATGTGGTCCCAATGCCAGGCTCGCTATAACAATTAATTTGCCCGCCGTGCTGTTTAACGATGCCATAGACTGTCGCAAGTCCTAAACCGGTGCCCTTTCCCTTTTCCTTCGTGGTGAAGAACGGCTCAAATATGTGAGACAGTGTTTTCTTGTCCATCCCTTGGCCGGTATCCGAAACTGTCAGCAAGACGTAATTCCCAGGCTTAGCGTCAAGATGTGAGCTGCAGTATTCCTTGTCTAAATGAACATTTGCGGTTTCAATGGTCAATGTCCCACCATTCGGCATTGCGTCCCTCGCGTTCACCCCGAGGTTCATCAAGACCTGGCCTACTTGAGATGGGTCAGCTTTGATCGATTCCAGGTCCCCGCTGAGATGTAAATCGATTTTTATGGTTTTTGGGATTGTTCGAGAAAGGAGGTGTTGAACCTGGGTAATTTCCTGGTTCAAATTGACCGGTACATGCTTTGTTTCAACCTTTCGGCTGAAAGTCAGCAAGCTCTGAACCAGATCAGCTCCTCGCTTTCCCGCCTGATATATTTTCTGTAGACCATCGTAGTCAGGTTCACCCTCCTTTTTACGTTGGAGCATGAACTCGGAATATCCTAATACTACCTGGAGCAGGTTGTTAAAATCGTGAGCAATACCCCCGGCCAGTGTGCCCAGGGATTCCATCTTCTGAGCCTGGAGAAGTTGCATCTGTAATTCCACATTCTCCGTCACATCGTGGCCAACATCCACAAAGTTTACGATCTCGCCCGAAGAATCATGAACAGGGGAAATTGCAACGTCCTCGTAGAATATCTGGCCATTCTTTCTCTGGCTCAAAAGCCTTCCTTTCCAGGGTTTACCGGCCCGGATGGCCGTCAACAGATCCTTGTAGTGGGAACTGTCGAGGCTGTCACTCTTCAGGAATCTGGTATCCCTACCAATAACTTCTTCCTTCCGATAGCCTGATATATGTTCAAATGCAGGATTGATGTACTGGATTTTCCCGTTCCGATCCGTGATCATAACGGACTCGATGGATTGTTCGATGGCGGCCGCCATACGTCTTTGGGCCTCCTCGGATCTCCTTTGTCCTGAAATATCCCTGATCCAGACTTTGATGCCGGGCTGTCCATCGACATGGACTGGTCGGGCGCTGATCTCCCCAAGAAAGGATGACCCGTCCCTTTTTTGGAGCATGACCTCGTATCGTGGAGTGACCTCTTCGCCGTTCATTCTAGCTATGGCCCGCCGGCGAGTGATTTCCCGGTAGTCAGGATGATAGACTAGCCAGTGGTCCATGCCTCCCAGTTCTCCAGGAAAATAACCGAGCATCTCGTAGAGGCGTGTATTCGCAAATATGATCTTGGGCCCCTTTTGGATAAATATCCCGTCAAAACTATCCTCCACAAGAGAACGATACCGCTCTTCACTGTGTCGCAGCTCATTTTCAGTTTTTTTGCGTTCAGTGATCTCGCCAAGGAGTCTTTTATTCAATTCAACAAGTTCCTCGGTGCGCTCCTCAACTTTCAATTCAAGTTCATCCCGACCTCTCCGCAATGAATCAGCGAGACTGCTTATTTTAAATTTTGATTCTAGGGTCTCTGAGTTCATAGATTGCATGTGGTGCCCCATTACTATAAGGACCATAGCAAAAAAGGCTATGATCATTCCTGTTGCGACGTGGACCTGGTCTCCCTCATAAATAAACCTCCCGGAAAGCGGCAGGAGTTCCACGAGAATAGCGGGCACATAACAGAAGGTATTAGGCCAGTAAGCCAGAGCAGCTCCGCAGCTGATACCAATTACAAATATGGCCAGCAAGAACTGGTGCGGCATGGAATGTACCGGAAACAAAAGGACGCCAGCTAGTCCCCAAAATAGTGCCGCCGTAATAGTCAAAACAACAAACCACTTTTCCCACCAAATCACATGTTCTACAGGGGGGCTGGATCTCTGATAGGAAATAATGAGAATTTGTCTAGGCAAGCTTGCCAAGACATAACCTGCCAGCCACATGATCAAACGGAATTGGGGAGCCACTCTCCAAAGTGCGACAGTCAACACTATGGCGCCTAGTAAAGCACCTATGAACCCTGAGCGTCCCTGTGAATATAGCTGCTTTACCCGAGCGGCTCGAATTTGTAGATGTTGTTTGATGGTTAGTTCTCTTTATCTCGCAAAATTGACCCTACTGAGTCGAAAAGTTGAGTCATCCCAAAAGGTTTATGCACAAACCCTCTTTATTTCTTTTCGCCCTTCTCCAAACGGCCAAGAATTTCATCGGCATACTCAGGATACAGTTTTCTCATACAGTCAGGACATATGCTGTGGCTAAATTCGGCTTCCGAATGTTGGCCTATGTATACGAAGTCGCTACATGAATAAATCGAAAAACTTGATTTCGAAACAGGCTTATGCCCCCTGCTAACTTATCATATGGTCAACTACCTACAATTGACATTGTTTTCCTACTCTTTGAGAGGGCCGCACCCATCAGTTCGCATAAGGCTAATCATTGCCGAGATGCCTTCCAACTACGAAATTCATAAATGCATGGCTAATTTCCGATTTGCTATTGCTCTACTCAACGTATGGAATTTTTTCCTTCTTGACAACTTAACGAAGACTGATTGACAGAATGCCCTCTGGCCGCCATCCAGTAAATAACCAATTTGTGATATGACAAGAAAGAATGAACTGCGCATTTTGACCAAGGCCCTAAATGTGGACGGCCATCAAAACTTTTTAAGATCAATTTAACTTCGAAGTGAATTTCATCTTAAAAATGTAACCCGATGTTCGCCTAAACAAGTTTACAGGTCTATTTCAACTTCTTGGCAAGAATTTACATTAAAGGAAATGATGTTAAAAAAATTACTGTTTTGCCACCTCATCCGTGAGGACAAGTGTCATCATCGCACATCCATTCCGAACTTTTTTAAACGTCGGCTCAATGAAAAACGGGAAATCCCTAAATAGGAGGCGGCCAATTCCTTTTTGCCCTTTGAGCGTTTTAGAGCTTCCTCTATCATCGCTCGACTCAGATTCTGCATCGAATCGGTTAATGTCGAAGTATCGGTCATATTTGCTATTATAGACGGCGATACAGCCGCTTCGTGAGGCTCGGATTCTTGGAGATCCACTTTTATGGTTCCTCCACCTGAGAGGATTATCGCACGTTCCAGGACGTTTCTAAGTTCCCTGATGTTGCCGGGCCAATGATAAGTATAAAGCTTGGCCATGTCTTCGGCGGTCAATTCCAGCACCGACCTCATCTGCAGACCTTTGGCCAGTTTTGAGAGCAACTGCTCAACCAGGATCGGCAGATCTTCGGTTCGTTCCCTGAGAGGCGGAACCCTTATTGAGAGCACATTCAAGCGGTAATAGAGATCAGCGCGAAAACGGCCGGACGATATCTCATCTTGAAGGTCTCTATTTGTGGCCGCAAGAATGCGGGCATTCACCGCGATTTCTTGTTCTCCGCCAACCCTTGTAAATGTCCTGGTATCAAGAAAGGTGAGGAATTTTGCTTGTAGGGCAGGAGAAAGCTCTCCAATTTCATTTAATAACAGAGTCCCTCCCTCAGCCAGTTCTAACAGGCCTCGCTTTCGCCGATTGGCCCCGGTAAACGCTCCTGCTTCATGGCCGAAGAGTTCGGATTCCGCAAGTTCGGATGGAACTGCGGCGCAATTGATGGAGAAATACGGTCCTGAAGAATAATTGGATCGCTCATGTATGTATTTAGCAAGATAATCTTTGCCTACGCCACTCTCACCCAAAAGCAGAATCACACTTTTACCGGACGCTGCCAACGTCGCTAGCTCAAAAACAGACTTCATGGCCTCTGAACGATATTCATGCTGATCAAGCTTTGGCCTATCCTGTATCTTTTTAAAGTCTGTCACGTCCCGACATATTACACAAATCCCCGTGATCTCCCCCGAGTCGCTATACATGGGCACTCTGACTTCATGGAGAGTTATTGGGGAACCCCCTATTTCTCTCGTGACCATGTCTTCGACCGATTCTCCCCTTAAAGCGCGAGTGTCAAGTTCCCTAATAGTTTTGGCCGCTTCCTTTGGAAGAAAGTCCTCAGTTGTTTTTCCCAACATATCGGATTCTGAGACGCCCCAAAGTTTTGTCGTAGCTGGATTGACATGTGTGTATTTGAAGGAGAGATCCTTGATGAAAATGAAGTCCTTGGCTCCTTCAAAGATGGCTCTGAAAACCTCTTCGCTTCGCTTCAGCTCTTCGGTGGCTTGCTTGAGTGTCAGCATAGACTTGACTCGGGCTAGAAGTTCACGGTTCAGTATTGGTCTCGCTATGTAACCATCCGCCCCTTGCTCCAGAGCTTCTGCCTGGCTGTCTGTTTGGACCTGAATACTGGAAAGTAGAACCACATAGATGTCTGCAGTTTCGGGGTTGGACTTGATGCGTCTGCAAACCTCCCTGCCGTCAATGTCCGGCAAGACTACATCTAGAAGAATCAAGTCAGGCTTGTGTTCCGCAGCCAATTTTAAGCAATCTTCGCCGCTATTTGCTTCAAATGTATCGTATCCAGCGCTAGTCAGGATTCTTGACACACCTTTGAGTGCGTGAATTTGGTCATCCACTATTAAGATTTTTGCGGTGTCCAATTTTGCATCTCCGAATTTCTCCTAAAAGTCGAACTGGCGGCACTAGCCGCTCAACTACCACCCCCTAGCAATCTCTCCAGTTCGCCCTTCAGGTCTTCCATTTTGTAGGGTTTGTGCAAGACCGCAGCAGCATGTTGATGCGGAAAGCTCTTCATTACGACATCCTCCGTATACCCGCTGCAAAGTATGACCTTGACGTCCGGCTTGATCCGTATCAGTTCCTCGAAAGCCTCAACTCCATTCATTCTAGGCATTGCGAAGTCGAGTATCACCAGATCAATTTCATGCAGGCGCTCTCGGAAAATCCGGACCCCTTGCTCTCCATCCGCAGCGGTGATCGTGTCATAGCCCAAGAGGTTCAGATGCTGGACAGTAAAATCACGAACCCCTTCCTCGTCGTCAACCAGCAGAATAGTTTTACGAAGGTTAGGGACTCCGGACGCTGACGATTTAGTTTCCACAGATTCTCTGTAAGTAAGAGATGAGGCCTGGCTCTCTTTCGACACCGGAAACAGGACCTGTAAGGTGGTCCCCTTACCCAACTGACTGATCACAAATAATGCTCCATGATGCCCTTTAGCTATCCCCATCACTTCGGACATGCCAAGTCCACGACTGTTGGATTTAGTCGTAAAGAAGGGGTCAAATAGCTTGCGCAATGTTTCAGCGCTCATCCCGCAACCAGTGTCTGTAATCTCCAGAAAGACGAAACGACCTGGTTCAGGCTTCATTTCAAGCCGGTTATGCCTCAGATACGACTCATCGCAATCCAGGACTCCCGTAGAAAGCCGAATCTGACCTTCCTCATCCCCAATCGCCTCCACTGCGTTGCCCAGAATGTTTGTAATCAAACGTTGTATTTGATCCGTATCTCCCTTAATGGGTGGAAGTTTATTTCCGAGTTCCAATTTGAGATTGCCATGTTTAGGGACGCTAAATTTAAGTAAGTCAATGGTTTGGTTCAACAGCTCGTTGAGATGGATGTCCTGGGGGAGATAGAAAGCGCTTCCTGAATAGATCAGCATTTGGAGAGAGAGTTCCACTGAACTATTAGCCGCCTCAATGGCTTTCACAATGCTTTCTGTGGCCTCGGAATCGGGGGGCAGATCCGTAAGGGCCAGTTCCAGGTTGCCCAGGACGACTGCCAACTGGTTGCTAAAATCGTGGGAGATTCTTCCTGCCATAATTCCGAGGCTCTCAAGTTTCTGGGCATGTAGAAGCGTCCGTTCCATCTCCAACCGCTCCGTCTCCAGTCGTTTGCGGGCTGTGATGTCTTCGAAGATCCCCAGCACGCCAATGACTCGTCCTTGCGTGTCGTGGTATGGCACTTTGATAGTATGTATCCACAGCTCTTGACCATCTACTTTATAGGGTTCTTCATCAATGTCTTTAACCATGCCGGTAGCCATACAAGCCTGATCGTCGGCGCGATACGCCTGAGCCAGCTCGGGGGGATAAAACGCAAAGTCATCCTTACCGATGATTTGGTCTGGGGCGATCCCCAGGTCTGAAGCGTAGTTCTTGTTGCACGACAGGTAGATCGAATTTCTGTCTTTGATAAAGATTCGCTGTGGGAGATGTCCAACCAGACTACGCTGGCGCTCTTCACTGTCTTTTAGAGCCTGCTCCGCCTGCTTGAGCTCGCTGATGTCAGAGATTGCTGTGGCAATCACATGGACACTTGTCTGTTCAGGTTCGGGAGGTTCATCCACTCGGATACTGCTTAAGTGAGCATAAAATAACGAACCGCCTTCCCGTTTGAGCCTTAGGTCACAAGTTTGAGCCTCTTCATTCCGGTGCACAGCAATGATATGATGATCCCATTGGTCGAGGCTCTCGGAAGTGACAAAATGACCAAACCCTCGTTTAATTAATTTTAAACGGGGCATTCCCAAAAGCGCCGCCCCGGTCAGATTGACTTCCGCTATAAGCCCCTTATGGGTCAGGGTGAAGTATCCAACAGGAGCAAAATCATAAAGCTCTTTGTACTTGTCTCGATACTTATCCCTGGACTCTTCTAATTCGAGTCGAGCTCTCTTCAGTTCGTCATTCTGCATCTCCAGTTCAATCTGATGGACTCGAAGTTCGTGGATGATATCTTCAAGGGGCTTGTCGGCGAGTTCCTCGGTCGCATCCGGACACTTGCCAAGTTCTTTCTCGGCCGTATCCCTCAAGGAACTTTGATTTTCACTGTTATTGTCCAGATCCATTTTGTTCGTCATCAGACTGTCTCCCCACCACGACGTTCATCCCGCAGCAAATGTATAATACAATAGACAGTTGAAAACGACACTTTGTTCAGATTAATTTCGAGAGGGTTATGCGTTTTAACGACTGCGCTCTATGTCTAGACCACTAATACATGAAAGAACAACGTCAACAAGAAGAACGGAAAGCCTCCGATGAAGGCCCCTATGACTCCTGTTACCAGATTGATAACCAGCCCGGGAACTTTTCCTTTCATAATTTGCTCGGCCAGAAAACCGGTGGCAACGCCTATTATCAAGAACCCGATCAAGGGTTCAATAGGCGCATAGATTCGCAACTTTTTCTCCTGCGACGCTCTTGCGACGATCCTATCCTGAATCCAAGCCACCCGAGGCGAATTACGTCACATGACTTTTTTTCTACTACCTAGACGTTACCTTCCCGAAAACGAGTCGGTTTCATGACCCTAGCTACCTATTAAGATTTTCCAAGTCAGGTCGCTTCGGGTGAGCCATGATAAACGTTTCATATTCGGGTGGTCGGCGTCATAAAAATCGGCGAGGAAATTAAGAACCATCAAAGCAGTGTTGCTTTTGACTTCGTTTCGTTGTCTCCCATTTTCCCGGTGTTTGTAGGATTTAACAAAAAGCACAAAGGGACGAGATGTAACGGCATATAATGCAAATAAGGCTTCCTACCTCGTCGGTTAGTAATTGATAGGAATCCATCTCGTCCCGGTAAAGTGCCCATAAAAATTGTCTTAAGGCCGGATCGCTGTATTAATTGACTGTTCTACTAATTATTTACACGGCCTTTCGATCAATGGGACCTTCGATTAATTCGGTCAGGGAAAACCGATGGCCACTTTGCGATTGAACGCCTCATTGTGGGGGAGTTCAATCCAATTTCAATTTGGCCTCCTTTCTTACCCAATAAATAGACTTGACCCAATGTTTCCATTAGAGACAACGCGCCAGCTTCTATTCTCGATCCATTCGAATGTTGTAATTCTGAGATATTGGGAATCTACCGCACGGTAACCCCTTGCCATGCGAGCCCTTCTCGGAAATGTTACAGCCCGGCTTTTCGCGTCAATAGCCTGATATTTGCGACGCGACTCCAATCAAAATCCACCGAACATAGAAAATTCGTCTGTTTTGATTCTCTGTTAGCAACACATGTGCCATCCGAACGTGTTTGGCTGGAGTTTCATAAAAAGTGACATGAGAACGATTGGTTAAAAATTCGTTTTTGTTTTTTTCGCTCAAACGAAGCGGTAGATTAGCGAACCGGAAAACGTTAATGAGGTGCGATATTGTGGCGCCTTCGCCCAGAATTATTTGCAATCACAGCTTGTCGATTGATATTAGCGTGTTATCGTGTGTGCGGTTTTCGCTCCTACTTGCCTTTAACTGGAGCGATTACGCTCGCTAATTCCGCGTTTTCTAACCAACGCGTCAACGTAAAACGGAAAACCCCTAAAGAAGACGCGGTCAATTAATTTCCACCCGTTATATCAGACAGCTCATTGCCTATGCCGCTTTCAATTCTGATGTGCAATTCGGGCATCGCAGGGCCTTCACAGAAATTTTGGAAAAACAATAAGGGCACTCCTTGGTAACAACCGGCTCAGGTTCACGTTTCAGCCGGTTAATTTGCCTGATAACCAGGAAAATAGCGAACGCCACAATGATGAAGTCGATGATGGAGTTCACGAACAGCCCGTAATTGACGGTCGCAGCGCCGGCAGCCCTAGCGCTTGCAAGAGAATCGAAGGATTTCCCGGACAAATTGATAAAGAGGCTGGAGAAATCAACTTTGCCCATCAATAATCCGATTGGCGGCATCAAGATATCATTCACGAACGAGCTGACTATTTTGCCGAACGCTGCGCCAATGATGATGCCGACTGCCATGTCGACAACATTCCCCTTGACCGCAAATTCTTTGAATTCCTTGAACATGTTTTAACCTCCCTTAGACAAAATTATAAAACTTAACGGTTCAACAAGCTTGTGACCTGACCCTGGAGCAAGATCCTTTTCAGGGTCAAGCCTCTTTCAAGCCCTTGTCTTCAATAGGCAGACGCCGGATACGCTTACCTGTGAGAGCAAATATGGCGTTAGCGACAGCGGCAGCGATTGGAGGCGTTGCCGGCTCACCCACTCCGGTCGGCTCTTCCTGGCTTGACACGATGTGGACTTCGACTTTCGGAGTTTTGTTCATGGCCAACACCTTGTAGTTGTTAAAATTACTTTGCTGCACCCGGCCGTCTTTCAACGTGATTGCGCCATAAATCGCGGCAGAGAGCCCGTAGACTATTCCACTTTGCACTTGCGCCTCTACAGTGTTCGGATTCACCACCCTCCCACAATCAATTGCGCACACCACCCGGTGGACGTGCGGTTCTCCGGACGAGCTTACAGAGACTTCCGCCACCTGGGCGACGAAGCTGCTAAAAGACTTGTGTAGGGCTATGCCACGACCACGGCCGTTGGGGAGCGCAGTTCCCCACCCGGCTTTTTGCGCAGCCAGTTCCAAAACAGCTCGATGCCTCGGCTGATCAGCGAGAAGATTGCGTCGAAATTCATAAGGGTCTTTGCCTGCCGCATGCGCCAGTTCGTCCATGAAACTCTCAACTACAAAAGCGGTGTGGGAATGGCCGACTGACCGCCACCACTGCACTGGCACGCCTATGTTAGTGGTGTGCAGGTCGACGACAAGGTTCGGTATAGAATATGGGATGTCTTTCGCCCCTTCAACAGATGTTTCATCAATTCCGTCGGAGGAAATCATGACTGCTTCAAAAGGCGTTCCGACCATAATGGACTGGCCAACAACAGTGTGACGCCATCCGACGATATTTCCGTCGGAATCGAGCCCGCCGGAGATTCGGTCGTACCACATAGGGCGGTACCATCCGCCTTTCATGTCATCTTCTCTAGTCCAGATCACTTTGACCGGTTTTTTTACGCCTTGGCGACATGAACGGCCTGAACGATGAAATCCGATTGGGGATTCGCCCTGCGTCCGAATGCGCCGCCGAGAAGTGTAGTGTGAATTTTCACCTTGTCGGGATCCAGTCCGGCGACCTGAGCCGCAGCGATTTGGTGCAGAGTCTGGGCCTGAGTTCCTGTCCAGATCTCACAACTGTCGGGACGCAGGTCTACAACACAGTTCAGGGGCTCCATTGGCGCATGGGCCAGGTACGGAACCTCATATGCGCTAGTCAAAACCTTGGCGGCCTTCTGGAGAGCCTGTTGAGGATCTCCATCCATCCTCGCCACTATCCCCAGCGTTTTGCTCAGCTCTGCGTATTGTTCCCGCATGCCCTTTGTGGACAGCGTCGCGTTGCCCCCATCATCCCAGACGATCTCGAGAGCGTCCCGACCAACCCAGATCGGCAAAGGCTCTACTGTTGAACAATTCTCTAGATAAAATCATAAACCTGCCTCGACCACCTCTAGCATCTTGATCGAGTTCTTCCCTCCAGCTCTCAACCGATTTAACTTGTTTTTCCATGATTCCCGTCCTTGTCTCATCAAACGTCCTATTTTACGGAATGGCGTGGTGGGTAGAGGAAGGACGGAAAACCTCTCAGGTCGCGAACCTGTCCACCACGCTAAACGACAAGGTCATAAACCGACCTTTTATCTGTCTACGAGGAAAGACATGTTCGTGTTCAAATATTTGATTGCCAAATAGGCCGGGAATTCGTTCGTGATGCGAGACAACTCGTGCACAAAATTCCGGCGGAATTGACCTAAGATGATGCGACCAAGAAATGTAGGGCCTCTGATAAATTGTCCAAATACTGGATCGGATCTTTTCGCATAGAAATTGTTAACAGTCTTTTCGGCCCCCCAAAGCGACAGGAAACACTGGAGAACCCTCTGGAAGGGCTAAGGCAGAAACACAGCCTTTTTAAATTGAAACCCGAACGCCGGGCCGGGGGGATTGCATGAAAACGTTTACAAGCGTCAGAGGGCTTCTTGAACAATTGTCTTATGAATCCCCTCTTTTCTCCGCCATCCTCTCCTGATCTCCCCAAAAATCGATGATTGTTGTTCTAAGTCATTAACATCTTGTTTAATACACGTCGCTTGTTTTAGTCCTTGAATCTCCTCCATTTTCGACCGTAAATCTCCAAACCCCCGAATGTCTTTCGTGCATATGGTTACCAAAAAAGTTTGAAGTAGATAAATTTCCAGACTTTTTGGGTATCAAAATCATTGGACGGAGGTAAGAATATGTCTGTAAATATTGATGACTTAAATGAATAGTATCTCTCCGTGAGTGGAGAAAAGCCAACGAATGGACGATATTACGCCATCTTGACAGACGCTCGAGTAGTCTGTTGGAAAAGTGATACACGCCAGGTCATTTGGGAACTTGAGGTCAGAGATCTTCGCACTGGCAATTCCGCCGGAATTACAAAGTATCACACGCTTGAACGCGGTTTGATGCGCTATCTTCATCAAGATCTGAAAAGGCTTGGAGTAGTCTTGGAGACACTCGGAGAGTTACACCAGGCACTCAACGGATTAATCGGAGCGACAATCGAGATCGATTTTGCTCAAGGCGACCCATGGGACGAAGTTTATTTTATTCGTCTGATAGCTCGAGCTTGCTAAACCAAACTTCATGAAGCAGGTGACAGAGTGGAGCCTCCAGCACTTCCTGGGGCTCCTTCTCACAGATGCTTCTCGACCATCCTGTACTGATTCTTAACAGGTAAGGTACGGGACAATAGGAGATTACATATGAAAAGACGTGGCGGATACGCCGGTAACTTGGATCATCAAATCCGGCTTCGAATTCCTTCGGACATGTTCAATCTACTCATGGAAATTTCCGATAAGACACAGGTGACTTTTTCCAAGGTCATGAGGGATGCTCTGCGGCTGAGACTAACGAATTATCCTTCGTAGCCGATCAGGGTCTTCATAATGCATTTTATTCGTCTGGCTATATGAAAATCGGGGACTGACTCTCCTCTGGCTTTCACTCCAACTTCCCTCGGGTGTTCACGTTTTCAACATCAAATAGGGTCACAGCGTAATAACCTTTCAATATCGCTAGAAAGGTTATTACGGATGCGGTTACAAACGAATGGAACGGTTAGCATCCGACAGAAGCGCTCCATATTTACATTTGAGGCGTTGAAGGCTGCATGAGATTTCTTGTAGGCCGAGACCGATGAGGGAAAGATTTCAAGTCTAACGATGGTAGCTGACCTCGGTTAGAATTAGAAATGTTAGTACATTATTTGGAAAAGCTGTTTTTCTATTGGGAGATCTATGTCCAACGCTTAATTCGTCCCAATTACCAATAAACATGAACCATGGGATAAAAAGGGGGATAACTTTGTCGGCAATCTTCGATAACTACTTAATTAAATGACATTGAACAAAATATTCGTATTATACTCTGTGCAATTTTCCTAAAAACCAGTTTCGAATTGTTATCAGCTATGGGCAATGAAGAAAAACATTGGAGCTACCTGGAGGTAGGAATATCCGGGGGAATGTCTCGAGTGATTACTTCCCGGAGCGTCACGCCTATTCGCCTTTTCAACCCTCGTGTGAATGCGTCGAGTTGTCACGTCTTTGTCTCTAATTATGGGGGCGGCATGGTTGATGGGGACGCCGTTCGTCTCAAGGTCATTTGTCGGGAAGACGCTCGGTTGCATGTAGGTTCCGTCGGCAATTTACACATCTACAAAGGTCCCAGCGAAGGCTGTTCTCAGACCATAGAAGGTTTGCTCGAAAACAATGCGCTTTGTGTCCTCAACTCAGAACCAGTAGTCCTACATTCTGGTAGCAACCTTGAGCAAAAACAAACATGGAATGTACATCCGGAAAGCTCTCTCCTGATAGCCGAATGGGTCATTGCCGGGCGCTTGGAGACAGGGGAACGGTTCGTTTTCTCACGGTATCTTAATGAAATAAAAGTCTTTATGGATGGCAGTATTTGGATGATGGATCGGTTTGAATTCGCTCCTGATGAATTGAATTACTACGATCCAGCTCTATTCGCCGGTTTGGCATGTCTCTTGAATGTCTACATGGTGGGGCCTAAATGGGGCCCTTTGGAAAGGTTGCTTATGTCGGAGATCGACCGTACTGGGAAAACTGATAGTCGGTTTCCCGTGTCTATGCACCCGGTGCGAGGACACGGATACATCCTAAGGGCTTTATCCGATAGTAGGAGCGATTTGTTCAGAATAACGAACACCATCTACAATTTTGTTTCTCATCCTGATTATCTCGGGTTCAACCCTACCGAAAGAAAATACTAAACATAGGTTAGCACATCATGAGGCTTTCACCACGAGAAGTAGAAAAATTGATCCTACATAATGCGGGTTTTCTTGCACAGAAAAGATATGCGCGAGGGTTGAAATTAAATTATGTTGAATCCGTCGCGTTGATAGCGTCACAGTTATTGGAGTTTATTCGTGAAGCGTACAGTGTTTCCGACTTGATGGGTCTTGGAAAAAAGATTATTGGAATAAATGATGTCATGAGAAACGTGCCGGATATGATTCATGAAGTCCAGGTCGAGGGCACGTTCCCTGATGGCACAAAACTCGTATCCGTACATGACCCGATTTGTAGGGACTATGGCGATGAGTCACTGGCGCTTTATGGGAGTGGGTTGATTAGGACGGTGGAAATGTTGCCGAGGAACAGTGCGATTCACCGTAGACCTGGAGAGGTCCTTTGTGAAGATGGTGATGTGATTCTCAATGAAGGCCGCAAAACAATAACCATTGAAGTTACAAACCAAGGGGATCGACCTATTCAAGTTGGTTCCCATTATCCATTTTTTGAAGTGAACCCGTATTTGGATTTCAAGAGACCGCAGGCCTATGGCTATCGGCTTAACATACCATCCGGCGCTGCGGTGAGATTTGAGCCGGGAGAATCCAAAAGAGTGGAATTGGTTGAGATCGCCGGACAAAGGACAGTGTATGGAGGTCACGGCCTCATTTCCGGAGAATTATCCGAGGCCAATCAGGCTGTCGCTCTAAAGAGCGCCAAAGAGAAGGGTTTTTGGGGAGTAGATAATGAGTAGGAGTTTGTCACGTTCAGCTTATGCCGAGATTTACGGGCCGACGGTGGGCGATCGATTGCGTCTAGGTGACACGGACCTCATCATTGAGGTTGAGAAGGATTTCACCGTCTATGGAGATGAATGCAAATTCGGCGGAGGAAAAGTTCTGCGTGACGGCATGGGACAAGCATCCGGAGTTTCCGACAACGACGCCTTAGATACGGTGATTACCAATGCGCTCGTAATCGATCATTCAGGAATATTCAAGGCGGATGTCGGCATAAAAAACGGACTCATTGCCGGAGTGGGCAAAGCTGGGAATCCACATATAATGTCCGGTGTTGATCCCGACCTAATTGTAGGGGTCACTACGGAAGCCATAGCCGGTGAAGGCCTCATATTGACTGCGGGCGGAATTGATAGCCATGTCCATTTTATCTGTCCCCAACAGATCCATGAAGCGTTGGCGTCGGGCCTGACGACCATGATTGGGGGCGGCACAGGACCCGCCACGGGAACGAACGCTACCACTTGTACGCCAGGTAGTAACCATATTCAAATGATGCTGAGGTCGACAGACGCTTTCCCTCTTAATTTCGGCTTCATGGGAAAGGGAAATTCCTCCCGAGCTGCTGGGCTCATCGAACAGATTGAAGCAGGCGCGATGGGTCTCAAACTTCATGAAGACTGGGGAACGACCCCTGCCGTTATTGACGCCAGTCTAATTGTCGCCGACAAATATGACATTCAGGTCGCAATCCATACTGATACTTTGAACGAGTCAGGTTTTGTGGAACATACAATGGCAGCGTTCAAAAATAGGACCATACACACATTTCATACTGAAGGAGCGGGGGGTGGACACGCTCCTGACATTATCAGAATGTGCGGCGAGCCCAATGTACTGCCGAGTTCCACAAATCCTACACGTCCCCTCACAATTAATACGCTAGATGAACATTTGGACATGTTGTTGGTGTGTCATCACCTGGACCAGAATATACCTGAAGATATTGCTTTTGCCGAAAGCCGTATTCGTGGTGAAACCATTGCAGCGGAGGATATATTGCACGATTTAGGCGCTATATCCATGATGTCTTCGGATTCCCAGGCGATGGGACGCATTGGCGAAGTTATTTGCCGCACGTGGCAGACTGCGCATAAAATGAAGATCCAACGCGGCGCGCTGAAAGAAGACACGGAGAGAAACGACAATTTCAGGGTAAGACGTTACATTGCAAAATACACAATCAATCCTGCTATTGTTAACGGGATATCGAATTATGTGGGTTCTGTTGAGAAAGGGAAACTCGCTGATTTGGCCCTGTGGAAACCAGGATTCTTTGGGGTAAAGCCCGAAATGGTAATCAAGGGCGGCATCATAGCCCAAGCTCAAATGGGCGATCCGAACGCTTCCATTCCAACTCCGCAGCCGTACTTCTCCAGACCTATGTTCGGGGCCTTTGGTTCGAGCGTAAAAAACAACTCGCTTGCCTTTGTGTCCAAAGCGTCGACGAATCATGTCAAAGAGCGGTACGGCCTAGTAAAGAAGGTGGTGGCTGTCACAAATTGTCGAAATATAGGGAAAAAGGACCTAATCCTGAATGATATTTGCCCGGAGATCGTTGTAGATCCCGAGTCGTATAAAGTTTTTTCCGACGGTGTCTATCTTCGTTGCGAACCGGCGTCTGAATTGCCACTGACGCAAATGTATCATCTGTTTTAGTTCATTGTCGAACTGGATTTGATTTTTTTGGATTTTGCAAACAGGGCCTGTGAGTCATGAATCAACAGGAGTCATACTTACCGGATATTCGGTTGTTCCAGGTAACGGATTCAGCTTTCCCGTCGGGAAGCTTCGCATTCTCTTATGGCCTTGAGAGTATGGCTAAACTTGGACGTATTAGAGACGTTGCGGATTTCAGAAAATATATGTTGAATGTTTTGACCCAAATATCCCGTAGTGAAATGCCATTCGTTAATAGCGGATACAACGACGCTCCGGGATTTCGTCAATCCCTTGCCCCTGTTATGGAGATGTTGGACGCCTTCATTACAATTCCATGCATTCATAAAGCGAGTATTATGCAAGGAAAGGTCCTGTTGCAGGTTATGAGAATGGTTTACCCGGAGTATGACTTTGAGGATGTCATGAGTTGGTTGCAACGCAATGAGTTGCCCACTCACTATACGCCGTTATTCGGGCTTGTATGTAGAACCATTGGATTGGCCCACATGGAAACGCTGTCCGCCTATGCGTATATCTCCCTACGTGATCAGATCAGTGCGGCAATAAAGCTCGGAATGTTCGGACCACATAAGGCTCAGGGAATTCTCGGAGAAGTATTGGGTAAAGTTAACGCAAAAATTAACTCCGTAAAGGACCTTGAATACTACGAAGCTTGCAGAATAGCTTTGGCGCTTGAGATCGCCCAGGCGAGTCATCCTGGACTTTATAGCCGTCTGTTTCAGAACTAGGACTATTGAGGAACCAAACAGGAGAGTGTAATGGGAGACCATCGAAACGGACTTGGAGCAGGTCCTTATATCCATGAAACTCATACTCATCAGCACGGTGGAATGGAACATTCTCATGACCGGGTCCCTGCGCCGGGTGAATTTCATCTACGGGAACAGATGTTATCTACCAGAAACTTTTCAGATCGTGCATTCACGATTGGGATAGGGGGCCCTGTCGGAAGTGGAAAAACAGCGTTACTGCATTCCCTGTGCAAAGAAATGCGTGATGAATACAGTATCGGTGTTGTGACCAACGACATTTTTACACGAGAGGACGCTGAATTTCTGATTCGAAGCAATGCTCTTGAACACGACAGGATTATCGCTGTGGAGACCGGTGGTTGTCCTCACGCCGCCATACGTGACGACATCAGCATGAACCTGTTTGCCCTTGAAGAGCTTATGTTGAGATTGAAAGGCAAGATTGACATATTATTCCTAGAAAGTGGAGGAGACAATCTCGCGGCGCATTTCAGCAAGGAATTGGTTGATTTCTCAATTTACGTAATTGACGTTTCCGGTGGGGATAAGATCCCACGAAAAGGTGGACCTGGGATAACACAGTCCGACCTGCTGGTTATTAACAAGATTGACCTGGCTGAAATGGTAGGAGCGAACCTGGATATCATGATAACCGACGCGGCCAAAATGCGAGGCGCTGGGGAAACAATACTTACTTGCATGAAAGATTGTAGAGGTGTTGAGAAAGTAATAAAAGTTATTTTGGACGCAAGCCGATCATTGGTTGACGAAAAGCTCTGATTCAAAAACTTGATATTCGCTTATACCTGAAGATGTTTTGTAATAAGGTTTTCGGTCAGCTCTTTGGTGATTCCAGCGGCTACGACCTTGCCACGATTCATGATGTAGAACCTGTCTCCCAATTTCTTTACGAAATCAAGGAACTGCTCGACGATAATCACCGTCACATTCTTTTCTGAAACCAGAACTCGGAGAACCTCACCGATTCTCTCGATAATATTCGGTTGAATTCCTTCGGTAGGTTCGTCCAGCAAGATAACTTTCGGTTCACCGACCAAAGCTCGAGCTATCGCAAGCTGTTGCTGTTGGCCTCCGGAGAGGTCACCGCCTGAACGCCTCGACATTGACTTTAGTACAGGGAAGAGATCATAAACTTCGTCTGGAATGACCCGCTTTCGGTCCGTCCGTGCTTCTAGGCCTACTCGGAGATTTTCCTCAACCGTGAGCTTCGGGAAAATGTGACGACCTTGGGGAACCAATGCCAATCCTGCTTTAGCGCGCTTGTTGGCTGGGAGGTCACTTACGTCGTGATCATCAAGCCATACCCTCCCTGAATTTGCCTGAAGTGTGCCCATTATGTTTTTCATGAGCGTTGTTTTGCCGACACCGTTTCGCCCCATTACGCAGGTGATCTGTTTTGACTCCATTGTCATGTTCACCTGATGGAGGGTTTTAATTTCGCCGTATGCGAATGAGAGGTTTTCAACTCTTAGCATCACTATGATCTTCCCAGGTACGCTTGAACTACTTCTTGGTTTTGTCGCAATTCATCGAGCCTTCCCTCCGCCAGGATCCTGCCTTCATTCATTACAGTAACGTCGGAATTTAATCTCCGGACAAATTCCATGTCATGTTCTATCACTATGATCGTATGTTGTCCTTTTAGCCCCAAAATCAGTTCAGCGGTTATTTCTGTCTCTTTGTCAGAAAGACCCGCTGCCGGTTCATCCACCAGCAGCAGTTTGGGTTCAGCGAGTATCAACATACTGAGAGCGAGCCATTGTCGTTGTCCGTGACTCAAATACTGCGCTTGAGTGTTCATTTCGTCGGAAAGTCTTACTCGCTCAAGAATACTCGTTATTCTCTGTTTTTCCTCATTGGTTTTTCGTAGCCACAGATTCGGAAATACGGATTTTGCCCGGGGTAAGGCGAGATCCATATTTTCCCATACAGTGAGGCTATCGAATACCGTAGGGGTTTGAAACTTTCTACCTACGCCCATGCCGGCAATGTCAACGTCACTGGCCTGGATGATATCAAGGCCTCCGACGTAAACTTTGCCGGAGGTAAGAAGGGTCTTCCCGCTGATAACATCACATAAAGTTGTTTTTCCTGCTCCGTTTGGTCCGATGATGACACGCAGTTCGTTGTAGAATACTCCAAATTCTTCGATATCCAGGGCCTTGAAACCGTCGAAAACGACGACAGCGTCTTTCAAATAGACTTGATAGGAACCTGTTTTATCTATCGGAATAATATTACTAATGTTCAGTGACCGGCTCATAATATTTCCCCAAAGCTTGTCGGAAAAACCCTATACCACTGATGAAACCCAGTCCGGCAAGCGTCACAAGTAAAACATAGTATTTCAAAGGCACGCCAATCCATGTGTTCCGCATGGCCTCTGGCATGAGTCCGAGAGCTTCAATTCCAAAAAAGAAGGTGATCGCCGCCAACACCATGCCCGAGACACTGAGGCTTCGAAGCGCAAACAACAGCATCGTTACTACGGCGCACCATCCCGTTAAATGGTATGGGATACTGGAGCCCCAAGTTGATCTGTCAATAATCAGGGCAAACAATCCAATGGCCATTGCGAAGAAAATACCGGAGACCCGAGTCCCTGAAGCTACTTCGTGTTCAAGCCTATCCCAAAGTCCGACAAGACCACTAGGGAAAAGCATCACAACCGCCATGAACATGCCTCCCTCAAGAAACGGCCAAGCTTTCGGCATGTCGGACGTTGTTATGGAGTATGCGTAATTCACCAGAAGAGCGCCGGCCATTGCCCCCCATAGACGACCTCTACCGCCGAGAGCAACCCAGATGATCATCCAGATTGAATCTTCAACTCGCATGATATTTGGAGTAATAATACCGTTTTGAGGTACATAAAGGATGCCCCCAATTGCGGCAAAAACCGCCGCAGTGACGAAAGCGAACAGCTTAATTGACTGCGGACGGTAGGCCATGAAATTCAGCAACATTTCTTTGTCTCTTACCGCAACGAGCAAACGCCCCAGTCGACTGCCGGCAACGTGTTTGGCTCCAAAGAAAAGGATAACAAGGACGGATACAGTTAGTACATAGAAGAAGATGATCCAGCGGGGATTTCTATTGAATGCGGGATCGAAGTTGGTCAATCCATTTGTGCCGCCTAGGAGCATTTCATTTCTACAAAATAACAGAAATGCGCCCCATGCGACGGCCTGGGTTATGATGGCGAAATAAACCCCTTTAACTCGACTTCTGAAAACGGTGAATCCAAAGACGGTGGCAATTATTATCGTAATCAAGACAGCAGTTATCAGTGTAAAAGGTAAGGACGAGAACGGGGCCCACCAACTCGGCAACACGTCGACATTGTTGAAAAAGAAGAACTGGGGAATATTGTGGTATTCTGGACGAACGTTGCCTCCCCCCGCCGGTAAACTCAGATGCATGGCCATCGCATAGCCGCCGAGACAGAAAAAGAAAGCCTGACAAAGGCTTAACAAGCCCGTATAGCCCCACAGCAAATCGATTCCCAGCGCTACGGTGGCAAAACATAAATATCGTCCTAGCTTATTGACGTTTGTAGCGTCTACTATGCCATACCATCCCAGAATAGGGACAACGACATAAAAAAAGATCAAAACTCCAAGCGCAGTTCTCTTTTTGAATGTGCGCAATAATTCGTTACCGTCAAATGTCTGAGGTTTCGGGTCAATCATGTTTCATACCTATTCGTCCACCAGACGACCCTTGGACGGGAACAAGCCAGCCGGCCTCCATTGAAGAAAAACTATTATCATACCTAAGACCACGGCTTTTCCGTATACTGCCTGGAGAAAGGGCTCGATAAATTTGGTGAGGAAACCAAGTCCTATTCCGCCGATAATGACACCCGCGAGTTTTCCAAGCCCTCCCAGGACGACTACCATAAAACTGTCAACAACGTAGCCCTGTCCCATGCCAGGGTTAATTTTGTCATAGAGAGGAATGACACTCCCAGCTAATCCGGCTAGACCCGTCCCGAGCGCAAACGTCAATCCGTCAACCCTACGAGTTGGAACACCTAGACTTGACGCGGTTTCACGATCTTGAACAGTCGAACGTAAAAGCAGTCCAAGTTTGGTTTTTTGAACAATCATGTAAAAAAGCAAAGTGCACAGGATGCAAAAAACGATTATAAAAAGACGGTTTATGGGAAACACGAGGTCAGTTGCAACTTCCCAACTGCCGTTCAACCATTCAGGAGGCGTCAGAGAAAGAGTGTCTCCAAAAAGGACCCGGACAGACTGTATTAAGACCAAACTCAAACCCCATGTCGCCAACAAGGTTTCCAACGGGCGTCCGTATAGGTGACGAATGAGGGCCCATTCGCAAAACCCGCCAGCCACAGCGCTTACCAGGAATGCGGCCGGCACGGCGCAGAAAAAGTAATAGTTAAATATTCCAGGCGGAAGGTATCTTTTGAAAATCTCGGAAACCAAATAGGTGGTAAATGCGCCCAGCATCATAAATTCGCCGTGCGCCATATTTATGACCCCCATGAGCCCGAAGATCACAGCCAGCCCTAGGGCCATCAGAATTAAAATGGAACCCAAAGACAATCCAGAAAATAAGTTCTGGATAAATCTTATTAGCTGTTGATATCGATCGATTTTAGTCAGAGCGTCTTGGACCGTGACTATGAACTCCGGATCGTTATCATTTTTGTTTGCCAGAGCGTTGCGAAGCGGTAAGGCTCCTCGAGCGCTACCGTTTTCACCCAGAAGCCGCGCCGCCTGAAGCTTTTCGGATTTAGACCCATTTGTGATTTGTATACGTGCGAGAGATTCGGTAAGAGCGTCTGCAATTCTTTTTTCAGGTTTGGTCTCCATCTGTTTTTGTAAGATAGGTATTAACGAGACGTCCGCCTTATCACCGGCAGAGACAATAGCTGCAATTCTCTTTTCCGCGTCGAAATGAGAAAGCGACAGTATCTTTGTCAAATCCAGAATGGCCTTACGTTCAGCTCGGTTTGCACGCATCATGGAAGACGACAATTCCTCGGCATAGACAGGCTTGTCGCTGGAGTCCAAAAGAGGTTTGCCTGTCAATGCATCCAATAGGGGATATTCTTTCTTATCTTTTGCCACTTGCACTCTTGGCCCGTAAATTACAATCTGGCCGGCTTTGTTCTCCAACAATCCGGAGTTAAATGCTTCCAGAATGGGTATGACGGTCGGGTCACCCTCTTTCGTCAAAGTCTCATAAGACTGTTGACGTACTTTTTTATCTGAATCCCCGAGATTTATTAACGCCTGTCGCAAGGATTCCGTCATCGCGTACGAACTTACACTGCTCAATATGCACAAGAAAATTGCGACAGAAAAAACCCTGGACTTCTGATTTATCCTAAACATGATGACCGATCCGCGCCGAAATCTTTGGGGATAAAGATGGGGCGTTTGCATGCGCCCCACACCGTGGTTCCAACTTTGGACCGAAGCCAAACCTACTTTTTCAAGTAGCTGCTGAATGCCTCGGGTTTGACAAGTCCCTTTGTTTGCCAAATTATGTCAAATTGGCCATCAGGCCGTATTTCTCCGATCAGAACAGGCTTGTATGTGTGATGATTTTTTTCATCCATTTGTTTGGGACCGCCGGGAGCTTCGAATTTCATTCCAAGGACGGCTTCAGTCACTTTGGCTGGGTCAAAAGACTTGGCTTTCTCTACGGCATTTTTCCACACGTAGACACCAAAGTATGCTGCTTCAATTGGGTCGTCCGTCACTCTTTTGTCTCCACCAGGAAGATTGTTTTTCTTACAAAATTCCTTAAAGTCCTTGACGAATTTTTTGTTCTCGGGGGTGTTTATACTTTGATAATAATTCCAAGCAGCAAGATGTCCTGCGAGAAATTCAGTTTCCATGGACCGGAGTTCATCTTCTGCCACCGAGAAAGCCATGATGGGGCATTTGTCCGCAGTCAGCTTTTGATTTGCGAATTCCTTGTAGAACGGGACATTTGAATCGCCGTTAATTGTTGAAAGCACACAGGCATCGCCTCCTTCGGAAAATTGCTTAATTTTTCCTACGATTGTCTGATAGTCGGCATGACCAAATGGCGTATATTCTTCTACAATGTTTTGTTCGGGAACACCCTTGGCCAGTAGAAAAGCTTTAAGTATTTTATTGGCAGTCCGGGGAAATACATAATCCGTACCCAGGAGATAGAATTTCTTTTTTGAACCGCCTTCAGGACTCATGAGATATTCGGCAGCAGGAATAAGTTGCTGGTTGGGGGTGGCTCCAGTATAAAAAATATTAGGGCTCTGTTCTTCACCCTCGGTACTGGACGGGATAGAAAAGCAACCCTTTATTGGCCTCGAAAACAGGCAGCACGGATTTACGGCTGACAGAGGTCCAACAACCGAAAATTACGGCTACCTTGTCTTTCAAGAGTAGTTCTTTTGCCTTTTCCGCAAAAAGGTCCCAGTTTGAGGCTGGATCAACTACAACCGGAACGATTTTCTTGCCAAGAACGCCTCCTTTAGCGTTTATTTCATCGATGGCCATTAAGACCACATCTCTAAGGGATGTCTCTGAAATTGCCATTGTTCCTGTGAGGCTATGTAAAATCCCGACTTTGACTTCTCCCTCGGCCCAGGTCTTTACTGGGTTCACGAAAATCGCCGCCGGGATAAACAAAGCTAAGAGCAGCGCCCAGAAACTCAGCCTAAGATAGTTGGTTTTCTTCATTCTCTTCCTCTCCATGTTTTAGAATAAGACGCAAGCCTCCGTGCGGTTCTTGCTTTGTCGGCCAATTCAAAATGAACTACACGGTATTGTCTCAGCCATAAAGGCCCACGACAAAGCGTAACCCCGGAGCTATTTTTTATCGAGCGGATGCTCGATTTTTTGCCAATGGTTGAAGTTCTCCGCTGATTTGAACTTCTCTGCAATAAGGTAACTTTGCATAATAAGTGCCAAACAATTACAGTGTCGATATTTGCTTAATTAGATTGGTTTTTAACGAATATTGGCAATGCAGACCATGCGAAGGGAAAAGGGAAGAAACTACAAAAAAGCACCAGAATGTATGTTCATCCTACCAAAACGTAACTAAGGTTTGGGTAACAGTCTTTAATAACAATTCGCTCACTGATAAGTAATTTTTGATTCGCGTCAAACCGGCTTTTATGTTATCGCCTCGTTCTGCCAGGGCATACGATGTTTCAGTTCAATTTGGTCTGAGTTTAAGGAGAAAGTTGTCGGTTGGTCGAAGTTGTCCTGATATGAGATCTAACACATCAGGGCGAGATATGTATATGTGTCCAGCAAAAATCGAACAAACCGATTAATCGAAAAACTCATCTCACTTGTGGCAGAGATAGAAGGCGTGCAAATGTCCTAAATTTCCTCCGGCCTTTAGGCTGGGGAAAATCCAATAATGACGTATTCAGAATAGGAATCCAATATTCTTGACACCTGAATGACACACTTTAAGCCTGGCTTCCTCCTCCAAAGCTGTTACCAATGCATGATGCGTAATATTTCTCTTGTTCCTGAATGCAAACCTGTCCCTGACCACCTTAAAATCACCTGGGGTGAGTCCTGTCAGTCCTTTAAGCGCCTTGGCAATGTTGTGGTCAAAAGGTCCTCGGACGAGAGGCGCTATAAGCTTTTCATAGAAGATGACATTCCCGTCCGGCTTCAGGTATCCAAACTCCACCTTATGATTGAATCTCCTCAGGCTCGCGCTATCCATGTCTTTTAACCTATTGGTGGTGAATATCTGGATACCTTCGAAAGATTCCATCCATGTCAAAAACTCGTTTGTAAAACTCAATTCCCAGGAATGTTCGGCTCTGTCCCTGTTGAATATCAGCGAATCAGCCTCATCAAAAATTAAGACTGCTTCTTTCGAGCTGGCTTCTTCATAGGCTTCCCGTATGTTCTTTTCAGTGTCACCCACCCATTTTGAGAATATGTCACTAGCCCGCTTGAACACGATTTCCTCATCGAGATGAGCTGCTATGTATCGCGCCAATGCGCTTTTGCCGCTGCCTGGAGGCCCGTGGAACAATAAAGACATGGAAACTGGATCCAGTGAGTTTGGTTTCTGGGAGTACTCATTGAAACTTTTCAGTTCTTCCAAAAGATCATGAATATCTGTTCCGGAAAGGTTCAGCCCATCCAAAATGAAATTGTTATAATTAAAGCTTCCGGTCGTTGGGCTATGACCGCCTTTACTAAGGCAGACATGAGATTCCAGAGTTAATACTACCGAATCTTTTAAATTCTCGTCACAGTGATTTCTTGATTCCGCAACCTTACGTATTGCCTGATCTATTACACCGGCGCTCACTTCGAATCGTTTCGACAGTTCTTCAATTTCAGAGTTTTTCAAGAAACACTTGACGTTGTGTTTTCGAACGATGTTCTGCCAGAGTTGAACACGTTGTTGTCTGTTGAATGGTTTGAAATTGACGTTAAATGAAAACCTGCGGGTAACTGATTCCTCTATATTTTCCACTGAATTGACTATCCAGATCATTCTTACTCCAGGCTTTTCTAATATTTCGTGGAGCCAAGGCTTGTCTGGTGTTTCACCGAAGAATGACCATGCGCTTCTAGTGTTGAGGATGGAATCACAGTCATCAGCTATCAGCAGTGATTTATCCGTTTCGCTGGCCATGTTGACAGAAGCTGTTATTGCCGCTCTACGCGAAAAAGGGACTGTCCTTACCTCCATGATCTAATTGGTAGCAGGTTAACCCCAGTTTTTCGGCAAGACCATGGCCATAGCTTGTTTTTCCTGTTCCAGGTGGGCCATACAACAAAACATGCGTCGATGTTTCTGGTTTGTAGGAGAGCTTGTTCAGAATGTTTTTGGTAATTTTCTTGTCTATCGAATGGGCGTCAAGAGGGATAGGATCACATTTGACCGGTTTGGTGAACTGGGTTCTAAACTCACCAGAACTTAGGTCCTGTAACTGTTGCCTGAACACCTGCTTCAATTCGAAAGCGCCTCTATAATTATCCTTATCCACGATTCCAATTTGATCGAGCTTTCCATTGAGGGCCTTTACTATGTCTGATTCTTTACAATCAAGTGCTGCGGCAAGCCATTTGCGTCCCGGATAACGGTTACACTGGAGATGGTGTTCGAAAAACGTCTGAAATTCGTTCCAATTGGCCATCATGAATAGAAATAGACATAACTCCGTTTCGGTGTCATCAAGATTGAACATTCGCTTGAATTCGCAGACATTCTTCTCTATTGACGTCGATCCTTCGTAGGGCAACTCATTAAGCCTCACTTTCAGTAACCTTCTGGCGGCGATTCGAGCCCGGTGTCTCGATTCTTGCGAGAGCAACTTGATGATTTCTAAGGATCTATGAGCAAAATCCCATGCTTCTTCAATGGAGCTATCCATGTCATGATTTTTCGGTATCTTTTTTCCCGGGATTAACCCCCTGATGGTTTTGACGTAATCATTCGCCAAATCACGATTTAGCAGCCAGTAGAGAATTTCAAAAGCTTCCTTATTGAGGTTAAGGTTTGCGTTGAGTAATCGGTCCATGTACGTCAGCATCTTTGTCTGTAGAAAAGCTAACGAATTGTCGGAAACCTCTACCTCTGAAACGGTTGACGGTATTACAGGACGGTTGGCGTTCATGAGTCCCATTTTAATCTCCTCAGGCTAAGTCTCAGCCGTAAAGCGTTGAAAACGTAGCTGCATTAGTTATATTTCCAGTTGTTCCATAGGACGATATGTGTCCGTTGTTTCTTGTGGATAATCATCTCCAAACAGATTGCACCGGAATCATCACTGGCCAAATCAATTCCTCAATACAGTAAACGGGAAGGAGTCTTGGCTACCGTTAAAAAGGAATTTCTTTCCACCCACACTTGCAAATGGAATATTTGGCACGCCTGGTTTTGTCTGCGATATAAACATGTGGCCGTCCGCAGCGATCCATGCCGATTCTAGCCTTGAAAGGGCTAGACAGACTCGAAAGCCACTTTTGATTGCGTAGTTCTTGGCATACTCTATGGCCTCTTCCCGTGAAGTGATCTCAGGTGGCATATCGTGGATCAAGATGATGACGCCGGTGATTCGCAAAAACATTTGCATCGGAACTGGCTCGTTAGCCCATCGTTCCCAAATCGCGTAATCTTTCTGAATTGCGTCTCGAACTTCCTGATGGTCGATTTCCAAAGCCTGAATCAGTTTACCCACCATTTCATCATCTCCTACCCCTTCCCTCTCAAAATTGCAGATTCTGATCGCCCACTTCGACCTGTTCCTGTAACCCGATAATTCAGCCAGTTGACCAAAGTTGAGTCCCATAGACGCTCTGTGTTTGTGGATAAGGTTTCTGAGATGTTTGTTCATCGCTACCTCCGTTATTGGATGTTAGCGCTGAATGTTTTGCTTGCGTGGCGGCTGGGGGTTGTTCCCAAAGAACAAAAAAACGTCCAGCCTAAAGCTGAGACGGAATGTTACTGCTCCCACTACTCTTTAGCTGTATCTTTAGAGCGCCCGCAAGCCGTTCACAAATCGGCGCTAAAATCAGTTTTTGTTAACGTTTCGAATCCCTTTAGAAATGGCGCTCATTTCATCGTTTAAAATTATCCTTTCCGCAATGATTTGAACCTTGGAATGACTTTTTTTAATAATATGTCGTTCACTCCGACCCTAAAAACAAAAAAGCCCGTTCAACCAAAGTGTTGAAACGGGACAATGCTCTCGCAACTCTTTAGCTGAACTTATAGAGCGCCCGCAAGCTGTTTGCTCAAATCGGCGCTAACAAACGGATTTAATATATACTTCAATCAGAAAATTGCAAGTAAGAACCTCTCAAAACGTTCCATGACTGAAAATACAAACCCACTTAGGGCGAGGTGTAGTCGATCTGTCAACTGATATTTGTTTTTTGCGCGGAAGTCCGAGAGCTATTCTCCTTTCATTAGCAACCATGATCTCTCAATAGGGTTGAGGTCCAGAGATAAGACTGGAGAAAAATGGGCTCAAGATTGTCACGGTTAAGATATTTCTCGCCAGAATGCGTTATTGACAATCATGTTATAGCTTCTTCATTTACAGAGCTTCGGTAATATTCCCGACTTATAGATCCCGGCCTTGAGGCGTTCATCGTCACAGATGCTATCCCTGAGGTAGAAAGAAAAAAGGGACAGAGAGATCGAGCCCTTCCATCGATCGGCTTCGATGGCGCTCAAGATCGTGGCACCTGCAGCATTTGAATGTCTCGGCGCCAGGTGGAAGATACAATAAGCCGACGATAGGGGAACTGGCTGTCCCTTTTCATCCTCGTGAGGACATTTCATCCAATAATGCTGGGTTTGAGTTTTGTCAGACATCTTGGAAGACCGAATTTCAACCAAGGATTCAGCGGGTTTTACGGAACCAGGCGCCATATAGGTCGAACCACATAAAGGCGTGGCTGTCTGCTCGATTGATTTGCCACTTGCAGAGCAACGGAGCTCCTGTGAGTGTCTTGAACATGAGCATAAAGCCTGCGACGGGGAAATTAGGTCGAAGTATTCCCCATTTTTCAAGCTGCGCCACATCTAGAGACAAAACATTCCTCAACCCGCGTTTTTTTTCGTTTTGGCATCGGCCTGCGAACTGGCACTAATTTTTACCATCTTATTACCCTGAGTCGGAAGGCGCTCGGCCCGCCACAAGGCTTCAAGTTGATCAGAAACATGACTCAGACCACTCGGGAACAGCTTGCGCAGATCGGAAGACAACTGACAATCGAAGTCCCCTCTGAATAGCCCTCCTAAAGAGAGTTCAAATGGATGAAGGTCCATCTTCATATTTTGCAGGCTCGTAGGACGCGGGATAATTCCGATTTGGAAGAGCAAATCAGCGACGGCCCTTCGATCTACCAATTCCTTAGCCGCCATGGCTCGCACGATTTTTCTTATCGCAGCCGCATCAATTTTTGACATCGGGAAAGACCTCCTTATAAAGTTGCGAATATTTCAAAGCTTGTTTTGAGTTGTAGTTGTTCGTATGAGATACCAATCAGACCGGCTACGCATAAGTGACAATAAACCAAGTCTCTTGTAGAGGCGGGGGAACGCCAAGACGATGCGGCGAATCATGTTTTCGGCTCAGATTTATTCGCTTGCCGCAGACCGCCTTTCTAAAACGGCTATCTGATTAAAAATAAACTCAGTCCGGCCCACTTATCCCACTTTGAAAAAACGACTCCGACACTAACTTTCCACTAGAATGGCCAAAGATAAACATCATGGGCCGAGTCGCAAGCGCCTGGAATTATAAAGGTGAACACTCAACTGACAGAAGCAAATCATTATGCTCCGGGAAAGGTTGAATCCGCGTTATGTCTTTTCTCGTCGGCGGGGTTCTTCGATTTGGCATAATTTTTTCCGAGTAATGTTTAATCTATGAAGCTCATTTCCGGCAAACTAGCATTGGGGCGGAGGACTCGTTTTCGTGACTCTAAATTAGCTTTCTGCCTTATTTGTCGATCCCAGGTCGACGCGGCCGGCGCCGTGCTCGTTGTCCCATACGAGAGGAAGACGCAAAGTCGTCTTTGGTGTAGGATTTAACTCTTGAAGAAGAAGCGAAATACTCAATCCCCTAGTGGAACGGCTGGAATGGAAAAGCTTGCGAGCGCCATCCGCTGAACTTTCACAGGGTTTTAGCCAAAATTTGTTAGGGGCATCTGTGTCCACAAAGATTTGAACGTGCTCGAAAGGGCCTCCGTGGTGTTTAGTCATCAGCTCCATCGTCTCTTTATACAGTCCCAACCTACTACGTCTCGGATCCAGCGACACGATTTGGCTACCCCGATCCTTGTGTTTGTCATCCCGGACAAGTTTGAAGACCATTTGACAATCCTTTCAACCCCTAGAACTTGTGCTGCCTTCTGATTTAATCAGCCCTATCATCATTAAAAGATCTCTGACTGAAATCTTATATAGCACAATTTTGAGGCTCCTGGAGGTCACTGGCATACCGGTTTGGCGTCTGCTTCCTCGATATAATAGATCAGTGACTTCCAGAAGACTTAGTTTAAGAGGCCAAAAAGACGGCTAACCAATCAGTGGCTCACTTTCTCAGTGTTGCGTATTGCATGATCAACAAGAAAAGGAACTTGTTCATCCAGTCGTCTGACTTCCGTTTTGAAAAAGGAGGACAATTCTTGATCAAAACCGTCATGAACTTTCATCATCACCTGCTCCCATATAAATTTGCTGTAGCGGCAGGAACGCTCTACACAAAAGTCCTCGTCACCACATCTTTCGGTTTTTTCTGGGCAAGAGTTTTTGAGAGCCTTGCCCACAAGTTCAATCATCACTTCTCTGAATGGATGTGGGGTTACACTTATTATACCAACAGAATTATCTATCTCGTGTGAATAGCATAAGGCCGCGTCGAAGCCTCTTAGAACCGGTTCGAGTGAACACGTTTTTGCATTTGCGTGATTTTTCATTTTTCCTCCTTTTAGAGGGCTAATTTAATGTACCCGTACGATGTATGGGTTTAATAAAAACAGTCCATCTGTTGCTATAGAGTACCCAGTATGGCTTGCTGATCAAGTAAATCTAGTTGATCTGTATAACTATAGTTTCTCATACCCGCCAATTCGTTTAATAGAATTAGCAGCAACATTATGTCATTACAATAACGACTATTGTATTATATAGATGATCACGCCGACACCCTTTGTCAAGTAGATCTATTCAATTAGTAGATTGTATAGATGGAATAGTTAGCTGATCCGTAATTTCGTTCAATCAGCTTGGGAATATCTGTAGATTTGGGAACGTTAAAAACGAATTTGGTAACCTATGGAAGACAGGTGTGCCGAAGATTGCGATGGCGACCCATCCCGCAAGAAATACTTCACGCTGGTGTTGATGGCAGATTTCCATCCATTGGTTTAGACCGGCGAGGATTCTTAAGAATGCCACGCAAGCGAACAACCTGGGAGTCCTGTAGACATGTCAGGATTGCTTGATAACAGGCGGCTTCCAGGTTCAGCCAAGCAAACGGTCGCGCTTTACGCTAGGAGAGACTGGTTCATATGGTCTAGGACTTCTCATTATCAGGTCTACGACTGACGCTCTCTAGACTCTACCCGCCATGCTGCAAATTGGTTTAATCAATTTGTTTTTTGTTTAAGGAGCCATCTGGTGATGTATTAACAAGTTGGGCCGATGTCCCATGGTGCCACGTTAGCGGAAATGGTCCAAATCTGTAGATGCTGCTTCACTCTTACGGATCGGAATTTTTCCTGATCCTCTCTTGTAAGACCCTAGTATCTTCTCAGTTTATGTCCGTGTCCTATGTGGTCGGGTACAGTCTTGGGAACAATCGTTCAACAGCGTCAATGGGGAACGAGAGGACAAGCGGACTGCGGGTGGTATCGGATTTCAGGTATCCCTTTTTAATGAGGTTAGAGACGACGTTTCGCGCCATGCGCTCACCGTAGCCGGTGATCTCTGCGGCGCGGCTACGCTGCGCCTCCCCTGACAGCAGAGCTTCGCGAAGTAGAGGAAAGGAACCTTTGGGAAGGTTCCCCTTCTGCGATTCATCTTCGATATGAAGGCGCATTCGGCGCAGAAGGTCGCTTGGCTCAAGCAATGAGGCCATAAAATCAATCTGGTCGATACAGATGGTCAGGAAAAATTCACAAAACTTTATCAAAGCCTGAGTGGATAGAGCTCCCCGTCCGTCGAGGTCTCCGCGTCTTGGCTCATCTGCGGCCATGAGTAGGGCTTTATACTCTTTGACATTCCTCGCCAGTCCTCTTGCCACCGACCAAAGGCTACTCCCTACCCCGCACCTTTGAAGAGACGCGTGGGACATAAGACGTGTAACCCGTCCATTGCCATCATAAAAGGGATGTATCCAAAGCAAGCGATGATGCGCCGCCCCAAGAGCTACGATCTGGCGCACTTTCGACAACTTCTTCTATCATAAGCAGCGGCAAACCGATTCATAAAACGGGGCAGCGCTTCGGGGTCTGGCGGAATATGTCTGCCAACTTGCACCGTTCCTGTTCGCAGTTCACCAGGTATCATGCGCAGCCGTTCGCCAGTGTCTGGATTTTGAACCCAAAGCAATTCTTCTGGCAGGCGTTGGCAAAACTCGCGGTGGAGCCAGAGGAGGTAATCAACGCTTGTTGTCTCAACCTGTAAATCTTCGTGATGATCGATGAGCCGCTGAACTTCTATATGGGCAACGGCTTCGCGTTGAAGCGCCCTCTTCTGGGCATCAGTCGAATAGTCGTCATAAGACAAAGCGCGGTCTATATCGCGGGGATGTGTGTCATGCCCTTCTATGAGGTTGGAGTAATAACAATTCATTGATCGCACAAGGTCGCCCACGCCCTGTCGCACGGCCGGGGGCAATTGGCTCGCTAATCCACTGGCCTTCGTTGCTATGTCAAAGGCGAGGTCTTCGAGTCTGCTCTCACCTTCTGGCGGCAGCATCGGTTCCATCAATGTTATGCTGTCCGTGGCTTTCATGCGCTATTTATTCCCATATTGCCGCATCTTTAACGTACAGTTAGTCATTATAAATCAATAAGTTGTTAACGCAAGAAACAACATTATTGCCGGTTCTGATTGCCGGTTCGGCTGAAAGGCGTTTTGCCCCTTCTATTTAAAAGGAGAGGCGGGTTTTACCCCGATCTTGACCTCTCTAACCTTCAAGATCACGTTCCCTAATTAACGACTGATGGACATACCTTGTGTGTTTTCAGGTCGCCTGTTCAACGTTTACGGATTGTTTGCTTCTAACAGAGAAGGGAAATTCGTTAGAGAGCGGAGCATGCAAGTCCTCAGCGGCTATTTTGTAGCTATGAGTCCTATTTGAGAATCGAACAGCGGAATTTTGTTTATGAGTATGTCCCAGATTATCTCCAGGTCTATTCCAAAATATTGGTGGATGATGATGTCGCGAAGCCCTGAAATTCTGACCCAATCAATGTCTGGGTACAGCCTTCGCGCCTCTTCAGGAATATTTTTGACCGCTTCGCCAATGATCTCTAAATTCCTGAGAATGGCCTCCTGCTTCGTCAGATTTTCCGTGAACTCATCAAAATCCAAGCCCAGTGTAAGTGTCCGGATTCTATCCAGGCAATATTTAATGTCTTCTAGTGAAACCCTATAGTCCCTGGGCATAAATGGTTTCCTCAAGAATTGGTCCGCGAAGGCGAGGTTTTACAACGTCGGCTATGACCAAATCAACTTTACAACCAAAAAGTCGCTCTAGGAAAATTTTCAGGTCCATATAATTATCAAATGTCTTTTTTTCAAACTCAACCAGAAAATCTATGTCACTGGCTTCCTTTTCATTGCCCCTCGCATAGGACCCAAACAGACCCAATTTACGAACGCCAAAGCCTCTTATAATTTCGCTGTTCTCATTTAATGACTGCAGAATTTCTTCTTTGTTCATGTCTCAGGACCTTCCAAGCCCTTGCTGGAGTCATTCCCCCAGCTAGGGTCGTCCCCTTCCAACAGGCTTCTTGATGCGGATGAGAGGACTACTAATCGCATCAAACATAATTATAAGGGTTGCTTGCCCAAAAGTCATGCACATAGTGATTTGTCGTCGGAAGATGCGAGATCGAGGCCATCGTAATTCAATATTTGCCCATGAATAGCCATAATCCGGTGATCCGGACGTGGCAAGAACTGACCGTGGCTTGCTCAAACATTGGAATCACCTTTTCACATTCCTTGAACATGGAGGGGTTGCACCAATCAACTCTGCAGAAAGAGGAATCCGACCGGCGGTCCAATGGAGAAAAATCGGATCTTCGCGAAAGTGAGTGTCTGAAAGGTTCTACTGCCGGTTCGGCTGAAATGCGTTTTTACCGCTCTGCCTGTGACAGGAGAGGCGGGTTTAAAGACCGCTTCTTTCTCGATTTGCGGTTTTAGGAATTCATTGGGTTTCAGGGAGTATTACAATACCGCTTGCGATCGCGAATCACGACGCAGTTTTGTTTTCATTGTAGCAGGTGTCGGCAAGTCATTGATTCTTTCCCCCAATTTGCTCTCGGCCAAGCGCAAATCATAGAGCTTTTGTAGGTTCATCCAGAATTCTGGGCTCGTTCCAAAGAAATGGCCAAGCCGAAAAGCTGTGTCACCCGTTATCGAGCGACGACCTTTCAGAATTTCGGTCACACGGTTCGTGGGTACCCGGAGCTGCCGAGCAAGCTCTTCGCGCTGTTCGGCGAGATGTTCGCCCGGATGTATAAGACTCCGTCCCATTCTACGCCTCAACGATAATCAACAATCTCAACATTGACCGGCACCGGAGATCCCTTCGGCTACTCGAAGCAAATCCGCCATTGATCATTAATGCGGATGCTATATTGGCCCTTACGATCGCCTTTGAGCGCTTCGAGGCGGTTGCCCGGCAAATGACAAAACAGTGAGTAAGGGTCCTCATTTGACAGTGTGGTGACATCTTTCCATTAAAATTGGTGCTATGTAATCTGTTCGTCAAGACTCATCATCACCTGACATATCGGAGACATAGCGCTAAAGATGTTGATGCTATGTCGCATGAACGTCAAAAGGATCGCCTTATGAAATTGAACGAGTTCTTGTCACTGCGCGAAGTGTTCACGGTAGAAGAGCTGATCCTTTTTCTTTCAGAGAAAGGGTCGACCAAGCCGAACACCCGAAAATCGCTTCTGACTTACTATCGCAACCTGGGACGGATAATACCGCTGAGACGCGGATTGTATGCAGTCGTTCCAGTGGGCTCCCAGCCCGAATCCTCCCCGGTTGATCCGTATCTTCTGGCCGCCAAGATGACCAATGATGCGGTTCTCGCCTACCATACTGCTCTGGAGTTCCATGGGAAAGCCTACTCGGTCTATAAGAGGCTTTGTTACGTGTCTACCCATAAATCGGCGCCGCTGAGGTTCCGTGGTTATGAAATAAGGGGCGCGCCGGTGCCGAAGCCACTGCGTGCGAGAGGCAAGGAGATGTTCGGAGTCACCAGCCTACAAGCGCTCGGGAGTGGAGCTTCGTGTTGCCACAATCGAAAGAACCCTTGTCGATGTTCTGGACCGGCCGGAACTGACGGGAAGTTGGGAAGAGATATGGCGATCTCTCGAATCGGTTGAGTTTTTCGACTTGGATCAGGTCGTCGAGTATGCCCTGCTTTTGAAAAACGCTACTACCTCTGCAAAGGTGGGTTTTTTCCTTGAGCAGCATAGGGAAACCTTAATGGTTGAAGATGCCCATCTGAATCTTTTACGGAAGTTTCGTCCTCGGCAGCCGCATTATTGGGTGCGAGGTGGACGGAAAGGCGGCCAGTGGGTAAAGGACTGGAACATGGTGATCCCGACCGAAATTCTGAACAAGTCATGGGGCGAAGTGCTGTGAATTTTTCACCGTCTGAGATCTTGCCGACAGCGGAATCGACCGGATTCAAACCCGAGATGGTTGAATAAGTGCTCCATATGTTGAATCTCCTAAACGCTTTGAATTCGCACCCCTATCTCAATTAGAAACTGGTATTGAAAGGCGGCACGGCCGTGAACCTCTTCGTGCTCAACATGCCCAGGCTGTCAGTGGATGTCGATCTAAATTGCGTGGGGGCGCTCAATCGTGAGAAAATGCTGTCGGATCGCCCCAAAATCGAGCAAGCCAACCAGGCGGTGTTTTCCAGAGAAGGATTTATTGTTAAAAGAGCGCCGGACGATCACGCCGGCGGGAAATGCCGGCTGAGCTACCGAAGCTTCACCGGTCAATCGAGCATCCTAGAAGTCGATTTGAATTTCAGGTTCCGACTGCCGCTCTGGGATATTCGGTATGCGGACTCGCATCCCCTTAGAGACTTCCAGTCAGAAACGTTGCCGTTCTCGATCTCACTGAGCTGGCTGTAGACAAGCTCGCGGCCCTTCTGTCCCATCGACAGGCGAGGGATCTATTCGATTGTCATCAGATTCTTCGTTTGGACATGCTCGTATCGGTGGAATTGAAAGTGAATGGCCGGTCGTATATTTTTGTGTCGCTTGCAGCCAAAAACGCATAAACTTCCATCAAGCCCGCAAATAGGGTAGAGGCCCCAAAGACTATCCTCTCAATAATCACTATTCTTGTATCGTGGGATTTCCTTAAGCCTTTACTCCTTTACAGTTGGAAACAACAATTCAAGCCACGTTTAGGGTTCAAGAAATGAAGCAAAGTCAATTCTATCAAGTTTATGGCCCTTTTCCTTGATGCGTTAGGGACACTCATTGGGAGTCGATCTTGTGCCATTCAAAATATGCTCTCATGATCCTGCAGTTTGAGCGGCGGAATCAGCTCGCTTACCCTTGATCATGCCGCCGATGATGATCACGGCGCCGACAACCAAAGCCAGGCACATCGTTGTGAAACTGACCATGTCGAGAATAGATAATGTAGACTTTTCAACGGACATCAGTTCCAATTGGGTCAAATACCGAGGTACGGCCAAGGCCCGACTAAACGCTACGATGAGCATAATTGTTCCCATGACAATTTTTATCATGTTTTCTTTTACATATGTTGTGCCGATCGCCCCGAGCTGAACACCAAAAAGCGAACCGGCGAGAATAATCAATGTGAGTCTGATATCGACCATTCCGTGCATTGCCCACTTCACCGTTCCTCCAAAACCCATAAGAAAGGCTATGACAAGCTCGCTTGCCGACGAAATGAGACCGGAAGCGCCGACAACGTACATCATTCCCGGGACCCCGACAAAACCACCGACAGCAATAGTCGCTGCGAGTAAGCCGGTAGCGAGCCCGACAGGAATAGTGAACCATAGAGATATTGTGAGATCAGCGGTCTTAAAGTGAATCATAGGAGGTAGATTAATGGATTGCAGAAGTCTAGCCAACTTTGGAACATTGTCTCCGCCTTCTAAATTAGATGCTTTGAAAGCGTCATAAAAGACATAGCCCCCGACTACCAACAGGACGACCACGAACGATAGGCTGACGTAAAGGTTGGAGCCGGCTTCTCCCCATTTGTTGAGAATAATTTCCTGAATTTTTATCCCGACCTGTACTCCCACAGTAGCCGAAGCAGCCATTACAATCCCTAGCTTTAGGTCTACCTGACCATATTTGTAGCGTTTAAAAGCGCCAACCATGGCTTTGGGGAACTTGTGGCACATGTTGCTGGCGACTGCTACAGCCGCAGGCACACCAAGACTCATCATGGCGGGAGTCATGACAAAGGCCCCCCCCGAACCTATGAATCCGCTTACCAAACCACCGATAAACCCGACAATGAATAAAAACGAAACATTCATCCATGTAAGATCTATAAATTTAACAGCCTCGAGGGCATGATCCGGCACTTTCAACTCCTTTCAGTCAAACTACAGTTTTGTAATTCTCAGTTAATTGTTTGAGATTGTAGATGAATATATTAAAAACAAACGGCGTTCCTGTCATAGACGGTTTGGGAAAACACGAGCCAGGAACATCTATGACCACTAGAAGTTTGCCACACCTTTCGGGATTGACAAGATCCGTTTTTACGATTGTTGCACAACGCGAGACAATAGTCTTGTCCTATTGATTTTAACGTAATCTGCGTATGAGGCGTTCTGGTATTCAAAAATGAAAAACATCGTTTCCCGCATATGTTGGTTGAGGCAAGAAGGGGTCACGTTACCTCAAGAGTTTCGCTCGATCGGCGGAAACTGTAGAACTTAAAAAACTGTCCCGCTGGATACATAAGCGAGACAGGTTTTTCGAAGATAGCAAAACTACTGTTAACCCTTGAGATAATATGCGCTAAGCGTTCATTCTTAAACGGGCTCGTGGTCTCTGAGTCGCTCGAGGCGCAGGAACTGCCGGTCGCGTAGCTGTTTGTGTCGTAATGGCGTCAATGCCCACAGCAGACCACAAGTTGCTCGAAAACGCTCCATGAGCGAACGAGAACACGAATACTGTCGCTATGGGCAACGCCGCATAAATACCGCCACGGGCAAACAGTTCGGTTATGGGATTGGCGAACGAGAAAACAGCTGCGTATAAAGCTGCGGTTATAGCCCCATACATTAGGGTCTGCGCAATAATCTTTTTCTTCTTTACTTCAGTCTTTGCCGCCATATTTCTACTCCAGGTATTCTTAAAATTGTTCGCTTTATAATCTTTCGCTCAGCCGGAAATGGACCAACAAACCTATATCTTATGTTCGTAACGAGTCGATTCCGTAAATCGACTTGTCAAGCCCGGTAAGAACGTTCTCTAATTCTCGCTTTAGGCTGATTTCTCTTCTGAGCCTCTCTCGCAACCGGTCGTCTTTCAGGTTCCTGAAGCACACTGCTAGCCATCTGCCATTCGCCTTCTTCCGCGAACGCTACCGCTGCGGCCATCTTTTCTAATCTTTGGAACCATGTTCTCATTTTATTTTCCTCCAGTTGGTTTGAGATCTTCTATCTGGTCATCCTGTATCAAGTTTCGTGCCAATGTATACGTAGGACGTAACATCTGGAATTGACGACAGTAATATTAGAAATGGCGCCAACAGGGAAGAAGCAATGATGTTGCGTTTAGCAACCTCAGAGGCTAAAATCATTCATGAAACCACGATCTCCGCCACATAAGGCATATTAAGGACTCAAGTGAGGACGTTGCGCATCGCAACATGCCCGTTTTTTCAACGATACCCAAGACGCAGCCTCCTTTTCTACGGAAAACCAGACCGGAGTTCACGAAACAATTGTAGTCGCCGCTCAAGTGGTTTGTGTTTGTAATGATCTCTCACACAATATTGTGATGATCATAAGGATTGGTCAGTCATGGGCTTTTAAGAAAAATGCGGAACAGCGCCCTAAGGTCCCCCAGGAATTGACCAACATTAGGACTAAATTCGATTCCGCCGGTTTACCGGAACATGTTGCTTCAACCGATTTTACGAGAATTCGTGTTTAGTAATACTCGTATCATGTTTTAATCATAAGATCATACTGCTGTCATGCGGGTCGTGAAGTAAGCGAAAATACTGGTATCACTGTTCTAGAATAGCTGTTCTGTGAACATGCGGTTCATAATTGGCCATATCAACCATTTTGAGGGTCTGAGAAACGATTTCCCAATCTGAATCAGGCAATTCGTATTTTATTTCAATTTCCAATGAGACCGTCTCCGTGTTCGACATATACCTTTTCCCGATGTTCGTTACGTAATTCTGGCGCGGTGGTTAATCATGATAGCGTGCCTTCCATAGCCAAAATCACGGTATTCCCCCTAAACACCTTTGTGTATGGCCCGTATTGGGTCTTCACATTTGCCATCCTGACCTTTCCGTCTTGTCTTTGATCCAAACATGGGACCGCATCTTTCTCAAACTGGACCACGGATCATCTATCAGGAAATTCGCCCAAACAAATTGTCTATTTCTTTTCATAAGCGCTCTAATCCAAGGTCTGGCGGTAGCGTTTCGCTCCAAAAGCCAGTGCAATGAGCGCAAATAGCCCTATTTGCCAAAGATCCACCACAACGTCCGTCAGACCGTTTCCTTTGAGTAGGATACCCCTTACGATTCTCAAAAAATGAGTGAGCGGCAAAATCTCGCCAATCATCTGGGCCCAGTGGGGCATACCTCGAAAAGAAAAAGCGAACCCGGACAGCAGAATGTTGGGCAAGAAAAAAAAGAACGCCATCTGTATGGCCTGGCGCTGATTCTCTGCGATGGTAGAAAATGTAACCCCCATCGCCAGGTTTGCAACGATGAACAGAAACGTGACCATTAACAATAGCGGTATGCTCCCTATCATCGGCACTCCGAAAAGAAAATGTCCGGCAATCAGGATCAAAGCAACCTGGATGTAGCCTACGAGGATATAGGGAATGATCTTTCCAACCAGCACTTCGACAGGCCGAGTGGGCATTGAGAGAAGGTTCTCCATGGTGCCGCTCTCTCGTTCACGTGTGATCGCCAAGGCGGTAATCATTACCATCGTCATTGTGAGCACAACCCCTAGCAGGCCTGGGCACAATGTTGTATTGGGTGTTGACCTCAGGGTTATAAAGAGCATGGACTCTCAAATCGATCGGGCCGCTCGTGCCGGAAAGAAAATCAAGAGGACCTTTCAGGTCGTTTTGCAGCGCCGTAGTCAGCAAGGAGGTCAGAGAACCGATGGCGTTGCTGGTAGTTCCAGGATCAGTTGCGTCCGCTTCCACGAGGATTGGAGGCCTATCGCCCCGGAGCAGATCTCGACTGAAATTTTCGGGAATGTTTATAACGAATTGCACTTCGCCCCGGGCTAGAGCGTCGCGTCCTTCACTTTCCGTTTTGACCTGCCTCACGAAACGAAAATAACCGCTATTCTGAATTGCATACAACAGAGTGCGTCCTTGGGGACCGTTATCGGCCAGAAGCACCGCGGCCGGCAAATGCTTTGGGTCCGAATTGATGGCATAGCCGAAAAGGATGAGCTGGAGCAGCGGAATTCCGACCATCATGCCGAAGGTCAAACGATCCCTACGCATCTGGATGAACTCCTTGACCACCATTGCCCAGAAGCGAGCAGGAGAAAATTCGTACCACTTTTTCATGACTAAGAACCGCCTTTTGCTTTCGCCATCAGGTGAATGAAAATGTCCTCAAGACCGGATTCCGCCGGAATCCATTTATATTGGTCGGTCCGAAAGGGGGCGATAGCCGCCTTCGAGCCTGGCAGCGTCGACACCACTCACATGTAAAGCGCTACCGAAAGCGGACGCTTGCTCCACGTCGGGAAGTTTTCGCAGTAGCTCGGCAAGCTCGACCAAATTCGGGCCGCTCACAGACCACGTGGTCAACCGTGTCTTTTTAGCGACTTCCGCTACCGTGCCCTGTGTCAGCATGTTGCCATTGAGGATGAAAGCCAGCCGATGGCATCGCTCAGCCTCATCCATATAGTGCGTTGCAATGAGGAATGTCAGGCCCTGCCCAGCGAGCCGGTGAATCTCCTCCCAAAAGTCGCGGCGAGCTTGTGGATCTACCCCGGCTGTGGGCTCATCGAGCAAGAGTAGCTTCGGATCGTGAATCAGGCATGCCGCCAGAGCAAGGCGCTGTTTCCAACCGCCGGAAAGTTCCCCTGCAAGTTGGCGCTGACGCTCCTTGAGTCCGAGTCTTTCCACGCTTGCGTTCACAATGTGACGCCGGTTCTTCATGGAATACATGCGAGCGACAAAATCGAGATTTTCATAAATGGTCAGGTCTTCGTAAAAACTGAACTTCTGGGTCATATAGCCGACTTGGCGTTTTATGACCTCACTTTCGGTGATCACATTGTGGCCTAGGCAAGTTCCGCTGCCTTCGTCCGCGTGGAGCAATCCGCACAGCATGCGAATAAAAGTTGTTTTGCCACTGCCGTTCGGGCCAAGAAAACCACATATTTCCCCCTTGTGAACCTGGAGATCAATATGGTCCACAGCCGTCAATTGACCGAACCTCTTAGTCATGCCACGGACGTCTATTGCAAGTTCATCGTCCATAGGTCACGATCCCAATTGCACATCTACCGGTTGTCCTGGATGCAGGAGAGCCGCTGTTTTCGGGTCGAATCGTATCTCAATCATGATGACCAGCTTGGAACGACTCTCTTGGCTGTAGATCACAGGTGGAGTATATTCCACTTGTGGCGAAATGAAGCTTACCGTCCCAATCATTGGTTCGTCGAGCCCGTCCAGGAAGATTTTGACCTGATCACCATAATGTATTCTTGCAATTTGGGTTTCCGGCACAAAAGCCCGCACTTTAACGTTAGAAGGCGGTAGCAATACGACGACCGGTCGGCCCGCTCCGACCCATTCGCCTTCACGATAGAGCGTGTCAAAAATCACACCAGCCTGCGGCGCATTCTGCCGCTTTTGAGATAGATTCCACTCCGCCTTTGCCAACGCAGCTTCCTGGGCTTGGACGGCCGCCTCTGCGGCTGCAATCTGGTCAACGCGGGACCCAAGACGAGCGGTTTCCAAATCCGCTTTAAGCTGTGCGACCGCCTTGCGGTCCTGATCTCGGGTCGATCGTGCCCGATCGAGGTCCTGAGCGGCCCGCGCGCCGGTCTTTTCCAGGCTACTCTGGCGTTCGAAGTCCTTCTGTGAAAAGACCAACGCAGCCTCCGCCCGCTCAAGCTGAGCCTCAATAGATTCGATTTCCGTGGGGCGTTTCGGCTTTTTCGCGTCCTCCAGATTTGACCGAGCCTGAGCCAGTTGTTGGGCCGCTTGGTCTCTGGCGTCTTTCTCCGGTTGACTGTCAAGGTTGAAAAGAGGATCGCCGACTTTTACCAACTGCCCCCTGTGTACGAAGAGCGATTCCAACTGGCCTGAAAAGGGGGAGGCCACATAAACAAACTCACCCTCAACGTAGCCCTGAACCCGATTTGACGGAGGAGAGCCACAACTGGTCAGCGCAACTAACACCCCCAATACGCATCCAGCGCAGAAAAGGAATCTTGATAGCTTTGGTTTGCAACCGGTCATCGTGTCGCTCTTCCCTTTTTTGTGAAGACACCCTTGAAGATAACCGTGATAATGCCAGAAAATCCCTCTTTTGGACTAAGCCCCAACTTCATGAGCTTTTCCGGATTCATGATTGCCTGCGTGGCCCCAAGCAGGATCTCAACGATCAGTTCAATTGGAACGTCTTTTCTGATAATTCCCGCCGCCTGTCCTCGGTCAACCAACTTGCCGAAATATTCATGGATGATCTCCCTGCGCCTGGTCTCCACAACAGCAAACATTTCTGGAGCGTCACGCCGAAGATCACGCAGAAACGGAGGTTGGACTTCTTCCAAGTGCCCATGTACACAAGCAAGCTGTTCATGGAGGGTTGTGAAAAAATCGGATGACAAACAGGAAGTGATTTGTTTTAGATCACACTCAACGGTTCGGATTTTGTCAAGGAGCACAGCCTCGACGAGCTCGACTTTACTAAGAAAATACTCATAAAGCGTCTTTTTGCTCATGCCTAGTTCTCTGGCAAGGTCATCCATAGTGATGGCACGAAAACCGTAAGCAAAAAATTGACGTCGGGCTACCACAACAATTCGTTGTCGATTTGAATTCTTTACATTAGCCACACTTTGCAGTCGTTCTTTTTTCATAGGTGATCTCGCAGGCACTTGTGTGATAGAAACCTGGGCCCGATAAAACGCTAAAAACTATTGCAGTCTAATTAGTTTCCGAATACCAGTCAAGGGCAATTTTCATTCAAGATCACGAAAATGCTAAAAATTCTGCCATATTGTACAAAGTGGTTCCGCAGTTTATGTAGCAGAATTTAAGATCAGGTTCTTTCGGCGGCCGTAAGAAATGCTGCATAGAAGATAAGGGCTGATACGAATCACAGGAAGAAGTGGGAACACAATGTTAAGTGACAGATACGAACGAGGGCTTGAAAAACTAAAAAAGGGGTCTTCGCGTAAGTGCGTACCCTCTTGAAATTGGATTGAACGGGCGGAGGCCTCCGGTATCAGAATGCTCAAAGGATTTGCCAATACCCTGCGTATTCATCACCTTGGAATTATTGCTTACCACGATCACCCTAGATCAACCGGACCACTGGAAGGAACAAACGACAAGATCAAGACCTTGCAACGACAGGCATACGGCTTCAGAGACAAATTCTTTTTTATGCTTAGGATCTAAGCTCTTCACAACACAACATATGAATTGATTGGTTGAGAGAATAAAATGTCAGACACGCACTTTCGCGAAGAGCTACGTTAAGTCCGACAGGCTCCTAGCCCTGGTATTAAGGCGGGCGCTCCAGGAAAGACTTAAGTCCAGGGGACACTGTTTTGAGTGGTCGGACATCCTACTGGATCTGGATAACCCCTCCGAGGTGGAATTAGATCACAGTCCGAAGCGATTCGTGCTGCGATCCCAACCAAGAGGAACCTGCACAGCGTCTTTAGGGCTGTGGGCGTGGATCTTCCCCCTACGGTGCACACAATGTGACGAAGGATCTTTCATGAATTCTCCCTGATTCACAGTAAGACACCACATGGTACCAGAGATTTTTTATGGCTCTAACATGTTAATATGAACTATCTTTTTTGCGACTCACTGTAGAGGATCAGCTATACAAACACAGAAAGGATGAACTCAGTCCTGGAAGAAGTATCAATAGACTTCAAAGACTATTTCGTTCTCATGTTAGTAGACAGCGCAGGTTGGCATAGAGCCGAAAGACTCAAGGTCCCTGAAAACATAAGGCTCATATATCAACCATTGCATAGTCAGGAGCTGAATCCGGTGGAGCATCTGTGGGATGAATTGAGAGAAAAACATCTTCCCAACATAGCTTTCCGGTTCCTTGATGCAGTAGAGCGAGCTCTTTGTGTGGGATTGTGCAAACTGCAGGACGATCCAGAAAGACTTTGGCCAATGACCAATTTTGAATACCTAAGAGTAACGATTGAAAAGGCGAAATGGTATAAATCCCCATACCTCTCTATCCATCGCTCTACAGTACTCCTAGCTACTTCGAGAATTTAACCAACTGGAGTAAGCGTCTCGCCTTCGAGAACCAGCAAAATCGATCTTGGCCGAACCATTGCATCGAGATCTTTCCGCTTTTTGGCAAGATAGCGGTGCTGGACAATGTGATTGTACTCGTCAATATCAAGTCTGAAACCACGCTTGGGGACCTCTTTCCTCCTGTCAGGTGTTGGAAGGGACATACCAAAATTAAGGGAAAAAGTCGCGGCTTTTGTCAAACCTGTTCCCACAGCGCCGCACCATAGATTGTTTCTATCCGTCGAAGCTTTCAGGCTATTGCGTCACCAGAAAGTTAAACAATATCTTCAAAACTTGCTTTTTCAAGATCAATGGTTCCGGCTATTCTATCAGACATTTTCTCGTCTGAATCCGCTCGATCAACAGTGTTTTGATCAACTGATTCGGACAAGTTTAAATCTTGGAACGAAATCTTCTCAGGATCAATCAATCCCAATGCCATTTCACTGGTTTGTTCTGTTTCAATAAGAGCTATTCTTCTGTATGATCGATCGCGAGTACCGACGTTGATATCTTCGAAAGATGTGTCTTCAGGGTTGATCACCATCGCTTGAGCGATATCCGTACTGTTCTTAGGTGCAGATTCGCTCGGAATTGGTCGCAAGCTCAAAAGACTGTCTTGATTGGTGGCGTTTTCCTGATCTCCAAGAATTGAAGCTAGAGTTTTCTCGGAATCACCAGAGTATACATTTTCTAATTGAGTCACCTCAGACAAAGTAATAACATCTGGCTGTCCAATTCTTAAAACAGCCCCCTTTTCCACGTTAGACTGGAGATTTTGGAAATCGGTGTACCATACTTCCCTAGTTTTTGAGGAGGACCCGCCAAAGTTGACCCCGGCCTGCCATGGATCATTAGGGGATGTGATCCATGTTTGAGTGACATCTCCTCCAACACTCGTGGGTTTGAATCCAGCGTCGAAACTTGATGCCACACCTAAAACATTTACATCAACGCCTACACTCGACACGACAAACATATCTGTCTGGGTCCCGGTAGTCACAGCCGCTAGAGGTGTCTCTACGATTGTTGTTTTTTCAATGTTCCCTGAAATATTTCTATCGACCGTTGTCGCAGGAGACGCAAGCACTGGCGCTACATCGCCGGTCACATCCACATGCACTACTGACGCCGCTGTCAGATTACCGAACGCTGTCTCTGTTACATTTACCGCTATGGAGTCTGAGCCGTGATAATTGGCCGTTGGAGTATAACTCAGAGACGCAAGCTCCGCAGTCACATCCGCCGGGCTGCCTGTCAACGTGATCGAGGCGCCGGTTTGACCTCCGGCTGTCACTGTCCCGTGAGCCGCCGCTACCGTCACTGACACCTGGTCATTCTCTGTGTCTGTGATCTGGATGGCGTTAGCGCCCGTAAAGCTGATCGCTGATCCCTCTGGGGTCGAGATCGTCGCAGGAGACGCAAGCACTGGCGCTACATCGCCGGTCACATCCACATGCACTACTGACGCCGCTGTCAGATTACCGAACGCTGTCTCTGTTACATTTACCGCTATGGAGTCTGAGCCGTGATAATTGGCCGTTGGAGTATAACTCAGAGACGCAAGCTCCGCAGTCACATCCGCCGGGCTGCCTGTCAACGTGATCGAGGCGCCGGTTTGACCTCCGGCTGTCACTGTCCCGTGAGCCGCCGCTACCGTCACTGACACCTGGTCATTCTCTGTGTCTGTGATCTGGATGGCGTTAGCGCCCGTAAAGCTGATCGCTGATCCCTCTGGGGTCGAGATCGTCGCAGGAGACGCAAGCACTGGCGCTACATCGCCGGTCACATCCACATGCACTACTGACGCCGCTGTCAGATTACCGAACGCTGTCTCTGTTACATTTACCGCTATGGAGTCTGAGCCGTGATAATTGGCCGTTGGAGTATAACTCAGAGACGCAAGCTCCGCAGTCACATCCGCCGGGCTGCCTGTCAACGTGATCGAGGCGCCGGTTTGACCTCCGGCTGTCACTGTCCCGTGAGCCGCCGCTACCGTCACTGACACCTGGTCATTCTCTGTGTCTGTGATCTGGATGGCGTTAGCGCCCGTAAAGCTGATCGCTGATCCCTCTGGGGTCGAGATCGTCGCAGGAGACGCAAGCACTGGCGCTACATCGCCGGTCACATCCACATGCACTACTGACGCCGCTGTCAGATTACCGAACGCTGTCTCTGTTACATTTACCGCTATGGAGTCTGAGCCATGATAATTGGCCGTTGGAGTATAACTCAGAGACGCAAGCTCCGCAGTCACATCCGCCGGGCTGCCTGTCAACGTGATCGAGGCGCCGGTTTGACCTCCGGCTGTCACTGTCCCGTGAGCCGCCGCTACCGTCACTGACACCTGGTCATTCTCTGTGTCTGTGATCTGGATGGCGTTAGCGCCCGTAAAGCTGATCGCTGATCCCTCTGGGGTCGAGATCGTCGCAGGAGACGCAAGCACTGGCGCTACATCGCCGGTCACATCCACATGCACTACTGACGCCGCTGTCAGATTACCGAACGCTGTCTCTGTTACATTTACCGCTATGGAGTCTGAGCCATGATAATTGGCCGTTGGAGTGTAACTCAGAGACGCAACTCCGCAGTCACATCCGCCGGGCTGCCTGTCAACGTGATCGAGGCGCCGGTATGCCCTCCGGCTGTCACTGTCCCGTGAGCCGCCGCTACTGTCACTGACACCTGGTCATTCTCTGTGTCTGTGATCTGGATGGCGTTAGCGCCCGTAAAGCTGATCGCTGATCCCTCTGGGGTCGAGATCGGCGCAGGAGACGCAAGCACTGGCGCTACATCGCCGGTCACATCCACATGCACTACTGACGCCGCTGTCAGATTTCCGAACGCTGTCTCAGTTACATTTACCGCTATGGAGTCTGTGCCGTGATAATTGGCCGTTGGAGTATAACTCAGGGACGCAAACTGGCAGTCACATCCGCCGGGCTACCTGAGCGTGATCAGACGCTCCTGTTTGACTTCCGGCTGTCACCGTCCCGTGAGCCGCCGCTACTGTCACTGACACCTGGTCATTCTCAGTGTCTGTGATCATGGATCGCGTTCGCGCCCGTAAAGCTGATCGCTGATCCCTCTGCGGTCGAGACAGCGCAGGAGACGCAAGCACTGGCGCTACATCGCCGGTCACATCCACTGCACTACTGACGCCGCTGTCAGATTTCCGAACGCTGTCTCTGTTACATTTACCGCTATGGAGTCTGAGCCATGATAATTGGCCGTTGGAGTATAACTAAGGGAAGCAAACTGGCTGTCACATCTGCAGGGCTACCACTGTAGCGTGATCGACGCTCCTGTATGAGTTCCGGCTGTTACCGTCCCGTGAGCCGCACGCTCACTGTCACTGACACCTGGTCATTCTCTGTGTCTGTTATCTGGATCGCGTTAGCGCCGGTAAAGGTGATCGCAGATCCCTCTGCGGTTGAGACATCGCCGGAGCCGCTAACACTGGAGCCACATCGCCGGTCACATTCACTGCACAACTGACGCCGCTGTCAGATTTCCGAAAGCTGTCTCTGCCACATTTACCGCTATGGAGTCTGTGCCATGATAGTTGGCCGTTGGAGTATAACTCAGGGAAGCCAACTGGCTGTCACATCTGCCGGGCTACCACTCAGCGTGATCGACGCTCCTGTATGCGTTCCGGCTGTCAGCGTCCCGTGAGCCGCACGCTACTGTCACTGACACCTGGTCATTCTCTGCGTCTGTGATATGGATGGCATTAGCGCCCGTAAAGCTGATCGCAGATCCCTCCGCAGTTGACACAGCGACTCGGAGCCGCTAACACTGGAGCGTGATCCGCTGTCACTGTTACCGCTATCGCGGAGTCAGCATAAAGCTTCGCTCCCGTGGCCGTCTCAACCGTGTGGACTGTTATCGAATCAGAGCCAACGTAGTTCTGCGACGCCTGATACGTCAGAGACGCCAACTGGCTTGACACATCCGTAGGCGATCCTGTAAGCGTTATGCTAGTCCCGTTATATGACCCGGCTGTCAGCGTCCCGTGAGCTGCGGTAAGGGTCACGGAAACGGTGTTATCCTGAGGGTCTGTAATATTTATCAGGTTCGCCCCGGTAAACGTCAATGGATGGTTCTCGACCACACTTACCGCCGTCGGGTCGCTAATTACAGGAGCTGTGTCCGTATTTGTGACGTGGAGCGTGGTACTTACTATACTAGAATACTTGAGGTTGACGTCTTCTACTCGCCATTGCACCGTACGATTAGCGGTGGTCGGATTTTCACTGCTGTCAGTGTATGTGACATGCTCGAGTATTGTCTCGTACTGGGCCTGGGTAGCTGTGCCTGTGATTGTCAGAGTATGCGTTCCCGAACTCCAACTAGCTGTGACACCACTTGGCAAGGTGAATCCAGCGGCTATACCAAGCGAATCCTGACTGCTCTGATAGCCGCTGGAGATATTGACCGTGGCAAGCTTGATGTTGGCTCCACCATCACCACTGATCGTCATAGCGCTGTCGAGGATCTGTGCCCCGGCGTTCTCGTTGTAGGTCGCACTGGTCGTAACACCCGATAAACTTGGATTACCTAACAAACCGGTATAATTACCCAAGGCCGATACATTGAAATAAATCGGGGCGATATTAACGCTGTCACTTTCGAGCACCCAGTTACCGCCATACAGCGCATTACCCGTCGGATCACTCGACGCGGCAAAGTCCTTCCCAGTTAATGATTCAAGCTGGGAAAGCAACAAGTTACCTTGTGCGTTCGCTACCAGGTCACAGGCAAGCAGATCGATTCGTCCGCCATTATTGACGAGCGATCCGACCTCCGTCCAGAAATGTTCGAGTTGAGGTGATGCAAGTAACGAACTTGAGCTTACGACATAATTATCGGTGAGCTGGAACTGGCCCGCTCCTTCATTCTCGGTCGCAAACGCGATCGAATCCGCCTTGTGTCCCCCGAGAGCAGTCTCAATTTTTGAAAGTAGACTATGGAGAGAATCCGTATGCGCATCGTACACGACCGTTATCACACCCGTAGCCGCGTCCTGCGCAAGCACATTAGGGTCCTGAATATCCGAAGACACCACGAGCACATGAACGCCGGCGCTCGTTGAAGCGTTCGGGTCAGTCAAGTTTAAACCTTGCGTCAAATCGTGCGTATTAGTTATTGCGGCGCTGGTAAGATTATGGGAGTCACTGGCGTCGTGGAACAGCATCGTCTTTGCGTGGTCGCCCGCGTGATGATCATTACCATCGGTCACATTGTACTGGAACGCGGCATGATCTTTGATATGGGCGCTTCCAGATGAATCCAGGGGTTCATTGACCACGTAGTTGTGATGAACGTTATGTTCAGTAGTAAAATAATCTAGTTTCGTATCCGAATGGTCAGCGCTGTCAGTCGCGTGGGTAACTATGTCAGTATGAAAACCATGATGCGAATCTATTGGTTCTGAAGCGATCGCGTGGGTCCCAGATTCCGCGCCATCGTCAGCGTGAAACAGCTTGGCGCCTTCGTGGAGCGAACTGTCCCCGAATGTCTTGGCTCCCCCATCATCGTGACTCCAGAAGTCAACCTTGGCGGCGCCACTTGACGCCGCGGTTTGCTGCATCTGAATACTGACAGGTGAGCCATCCGACCCTGAAGAAGTATCGTGGAATCCGGTTTTTGCGTCGCCGTCGGTGTGAAACATCTTGGCGCCGCCTGGGGCTGCTTCAATCCAGAAGCTCTTGCCCCCCCCACTATCGTGATCGTGGTGGGATAAATCTACCTTCGTGGGATCGCTGGAAGCGGCGATATGGTCCATGTGAGAGGAAGGGCCATGGTCTTGCGCCGCGGTCGCGTCGTGATGGGGAGCGTCCGGAGCATGCGTTCCGCCGCCGCCGGCGGCGCCCGCTGCCGGGTCTCCCTGCGCCTGAGCCTGGACCTGGGCTGTAACCGCCGCAACCGGCGCTGGATTAGCGACGTCGGCGGCGAATACAATCCGGTCTTCCAACTGCTCCATAATGATGTCAGGCTTCTTCACCAACGTTTTTTCGTCGGACTTACCCATGACAAAGTCTCCCCTCTGCGCGTACCTATATTTTAAAGAAAGTGGGTCTTCCCAGGAGGATGTTACCGCGGGCTCAGGACTATGGTCCTAGCGGCCTCATCAAGGAAGGATAATCATTTAGTTTTGTCGAAAAGATTTCGTCGCAATTTGATACGACTTCGTTCCCTCATTTAAGCTATAATGATCTGGAAGTGACGACGCAAGTTTTTTTTACAAATTTTAGAAATAAAGTGAAAAGTGATTCCAGGTTCCCTTCAGCCGTTGCATGATGATAAACCAGAGACTTGTGTCCATCGTTTGAATCTTACCTATACCCTTAAGTCCTACTTTGATGGATTGTGGCGCGTCTGCAAACGGGGCCCTAACTCTATAGACATTTCCAAGTCGAGGCACAATTTCAGAAGTCGGCGCAATATCCTGGACCTTGAGCGAATATCCTATAAATGGTGAGCTGTTAAGATAGAAACTAATCTCCTGGCCCTTCTTGACATAAGTGATCTTGCTCTCTGGGACGAGCGTTTCAACCCACAATTGTCCTGGGATCGCCATTTCGCAAAAGGGCTCTCCCGCTTTAAAACGCTTACCAACAAGGCTGTCAACATCTCTTGTGATAACAATACCCGAAACAGGCGCGGTTATATCTATGAACTGCGCTTTCCATTTCAGGAACTGCAATTCTTCCCAGACACTTTTACGTTTGAGTTCGACAAGTTTGCTTTCTCCGAGTTTGGCCGGCTTTTCACCCGCTTCCGCCCGCAACAGGGTCATTTCTTTGCTGAGCACGTCGAACTGATTCTGGGCCTTCTTGATATCGAACCCAATATCCTTTTGATCGAGTGTAGCGAGTGTTTTCCCTTGGGCTACTCTTGAACCTTCCTTGACGTATATTTTGTCAACCATCCCATCAATCTTGACAAACGCGACGTATTTCTCTTTTGGGACGACTTCAGCCTCTCCACCGACATTGAAGCTAAATGGAATAAAGAAAAAAACTATGATGATTAACGCCACAAACATGCCGACGAGCGGCGCCTGACGAGTAACCAGGGCCTTGATTCTGGCTTTAGGTTTGAGACTCGGCAGGATCAACTGCTCTAATCTCGGTTTCCGCTTAATCAGCCACTTATTCGCAAGGGCAGCAGCGAAGAAAGGCGACACATTCACAAGTGTCAGGATTTGGAGTTGAGTCGGGGGCTTTTTTTCAAGAAACTCAAAAATCAGATGGCCGACTACGGCCTTACCGGTCTTGAGCGGCACACATAAAAGGTAATGGCAACCTGAAAATTCTATATATGATCTCAGTTTCTATTTTTGCGGCTGGATATAATCCGAGGTCCGGGACGTTCAAAGTGTCGTCTTCAGAGGACAGCAATAAGCCTCGATCCAATTCTCTGATTTGTTTCCCGAGCCGTATAACGTGTTGGTAGAATTTGGTTTTTTTCTCTAATAAAGGTTGATTGCTCGCAGCGGAAAATTCCGTTTTCCCACCCAGATGCACTACAAGGCATGCTCTATCATATTCCAGGAGGGAACGCAGATCGTTAGTCAGAATGTAAAAAAGCTCATCCAAAGACGCCGCGTCCAGGGAACGTTTAGATAACTCCAGCCCCAGAGCCAGCGCTCTTTGTTTTTGTTCAACACTAGGTCCTGCAGGCTTTTGCGGCGCCTCTTTGGGCGGTGGCACAGCTACAGGAATTTCAATCTGACCCATCAGGCCTCCAGAATATTAGAGATGACACGCGCGCGGCGATGTCATTTCAGCCTAAAAAAAGGACTCGCGGTTAAACGTAGTAATAACATTATTGATAAACCCAGCCGGCAATGCTTTGTCTGGGCGAAGTTAACGCCAATCTGCCAGTCATACCTAACGGAATTACTTTTTCCCTGTTGTTGTAATCCATGGAGCATCTGTAGTAGGCCTCAAGAGGAACATCCTTATGTCCCTCACTGACGACTTCTGTGGCCAACTCCCCTCCGACACGACTGGAAAAGGGCGAATCGTGAAGATCTTTCTCACTATATGGTGAGATCTCTTCCACCTTCCCTTGGATGAAAAAGCCTGTTCCAATAGGAAACAAGGCCTCCGCCGCCTGATTCACATGAATCTTTTCCATGTCCATGGCGGGGATAAGGGCAAAAATCTCGCAGTCTGTGGCCGATTTCAACTCGCCTACAACAACGCCGTCACCCGGCCTGTAACCAGGCTGCATCCGATAATCCAGCATGGTCACGACCCCATCGAAGGGGGCCACAATACCCGTTTTCGCTGTTTTAAGATCTGCTTCAATCCGCTGTATTTCGTTATCAACCTGGTTGAGTTCGCTTTGCTTCCCCCGGGCTTTAGCTTTTTCGTCCTCATCGAGCAGTAATAGCCGGATTTCAGCCTTAATCACGTCTCGATTCAGCAACTTTTGACGAAGCGTCAACTCGAGCTGCGAGGTGTCGAGTTCATAAAGTATGGCGCCTTTGGTCACATTCGAACCTAGCTCAATGTTAACTTTAGTGACCATCGTGAGTAGCGGCACAGTCAGTTTCTGAACCTCATTAGAGCCTAAATAGCAAGGGTAGATTGACTTGCTGGAAAGCGGTAAAAAAAGAATTATGATGATGATAATCGCAATCCCCAGGAACACAGGAGCGCCCTTGCGCTGAATTTTTATCTTTTGCCTTAGCGAGAAAATAGTTTTGGAGCCTGTATAGACTGGCCTGACTATGAAAATGAAAAAAGCGATAAGCCCCAACGTTATTCCCAGAAGTTTATCGAAACGATGATACACGCCAATACAGATTCCCGTATAAAGTGAAATTCGGTAGATAAACAGGCATACCCCATAGATTCCAAAGATGGTCCGTTCCCTTTCCGTCTTTGACGGGTCCGGATAATTGGTCAGACCTAATACCCTGTTCATCCAGAGATATTTTATGAAACTCATCGACTTGGCCCATAAATTTGGGAGCCTCATGTAATCAGTAAAGACAAAATAGCCGTCAAATTTCATAAGAGGGTTGCCATTGAACAGAATTGTAGAGACAAAAGACATGGCCATACTATAAAAGGCCAGAGAATTGATTAGCCCCGGTTTAGTGAACGCCCAGACGTAGGCGCCCAGGATTGCGATCACGCCTTCCGCTATAATTCCCGCGCCTGCAATCGCCATCCTTTGCTTTCGATCCCCGAGTTGCCATGCGTCAGTAACGTTGGAATAAAGGACGGGAAAGAACATGAGGAACCCCACTCCCATTTCAGGAACCCTTACTCCATAGCTTTTTGCGGTATAGGCGTGGGCGAACTCGTGAATCAGTTTGGTCAACGCAATCGAGGACCAGAGAATGACTAAATTCTGAAAATTAAAAAAGAACAGGTAGACATCTTTAAAATTCTGGACGCCCGTGATCACAAAATAGAGGGCCGCAGGCAGGAGCATCAATATAAATGTCGCTGTGTATTTGTTGACAATAAGATTGAATATCCACAGCGTGCGATCGAGAAAGTTGTCGGGATTAAAAAGAGGGATATAACGAAAATATATGCCTGAAAGATGTCTGGCGGTTTTTTGGCTCTCCATGCGCTGTTTTGTAGCCGACAGGAATTCCGATGTGCCATATTTAGTGCCAAGCAGGAGGCCAAGCGATTCCGCCTTGGCGATGACCGAGTTCGCGTCGTTAATATCGTAGAAATACCCTTGCGCCTTGAGATTCTTTATGGCCTCTTCCACAGTGACCGTGCCATCCAGGGCTTTTAACAAACGATACTCATACTCGGAAATCCGAAAAAACTTCTCCGAGGCGAGGTCTTTGATAACGAACCTCTTGTGTTCTCCCTCCATCTCTTGTCGGAAGAGTTTGAGATCGATCCTGAATTTAGGATTCTGGCTCATTTCCCTACCTTACAGGGCTAGTGGGGCATAGGCTCTCTAAAATTGGTTCCCATTGTGCTTTCCAATTCTGCGTACAATCCCATCGCCTCACCTTCAGTCCTTATCTTTTCTATCTTTTCGTTTAGCACATCTCCTTCAGATTCCAGTATCTGTAACCTTTGAAGATTCCCACGAGCGGCCCTCTCCCGCTGGATACTGAGCAGCTTTTCCGACATACCCATAGACCGTTCCGCTGTTTTAAGCTGATCCATCGAATTCAAGTACTTCATTGCCGCTGTTCGTACCTGAGATGTGATGCCTAACGCCACAGCTCCCATTTCCAGTGTTGTCTTTCGGGTAACCAATTTGGAAGCTTTGTTTTCCTAGTAGTTGGCGACAAAGTCCATCAGATCGAAATATACCTGCACGCCTATTTCCTTCCATTCATTATAAAGTAAGTGCGTGTTTTCGTCTCTCGTATACCTCAGAAACATTGTCGCTTTGGGGAGGTATTTCGTGATGGTACGTTTCAGATCGTTTGTGGAGTTGATGTATTCAAGACCTGCTTTATAAGCTTCAGGCCGATTCTGAATCGCCACCATTTCAAGGTTCCCAACCTGGTCAATACATGGAGGATTCATTTCCCCGACGAGACAAAAACCTCCATCTGTTGACGCGTCGGGCGAGACATACATGGCTGAGGCGAGTGTGTTTCGCTGTTGTTCCGTCTCATTCAGGAGATTGAGCAACAAGCGTTCGGCTTTCAGGAGCTTTTGATCTGTTCGCTGGTAATCCTCAATTGAAATGAGTTTTTCATTGTACAGGTTCTGCGTCTTTGACGCCGCCTCTTTGCGGATTGACACCAGTTTCTGGGCCATTGGGACCGTTTTCTGGAGGGAAAGCAGACGATAGAAGGAAGAATCCACGGCGCCGATCAGTTTTTGCGCTGTTCGCTCCCTTAGATAATGAGCCTTTTTTTGGTCGTTTCTGCTGTTCTTGGTCATATAATACGCTAAAATGATGTCGGATGGACCCCATCGCATCTCCACAATGTTGCGTGTTGTGCATTAGATCCGCTACCTGCAGACCATGGCTAATTCGCCTACCCGTCGTGCATATGCAGCAGTAGATGCCGGGGCTGTCTTACTGGGAATCGGTCCTCGTATGTCCCTAGCTGGGTCTGGATAAAATTGACTGTAACTAAATGAAAAGGCGTCCCGCATGCTAACTTCGCCGTTATACGTGAAATGAGGGAGCATCTTTGTGCGGTTACTGTATTCAATCGCCTTCTGAGTCAGGACTTCCACCTGCCCCTGCTGCAATTCAAGACTGTTCGCGAGAGCGAGCCTGCGGCATTCCTCAAGTGTCAGTTGTTTTTTTCCGATTGCCGCTGTCGAAGGAACGATCCGGTGCTTCTCCGTGTTGGCTATAATTATGGATTTTGTAAGGGCGACATCATCTACGGATTCGAATGGGTTTCTCAGGCGGTCCCTCAAGTTCGGCAGAAACGCGCCGTTGCATGACACTAACAGGGAAACTATCCCTACCAGAGTCAGACAAAAAACCGCCTTAAGGGAGGACGTCATTTATCCTCCGGCCTTTCAATCTGTAGGGCCCCCACCATACCCGGCGTCAGTAGCCCATTCGCATTATCTATAAGGACCCACACCCTTTTAGTCCTGGATTTAGGGTCAATCAACGCCCCAATTCTTTCGAAGGTCCCGCGATATTTTATTCCCTGAGATTCAACGAAAGACGCAGTGTCACCTTTCCTGACAAATTGTAACTCGTCTTCCGGCATATTAGCGACCGCATAAACCTTTTCAGTGTCAACAATGGCAAAAATCTTTTCCAATCGGTCAACAGGTTCAAAATCCTGCTTGTATTTGACAGCGATATAACCCTTGAAAGGCGCCTTAACCTGGCAGGATTCAAGGTTAAGTTCCGCAAACTCCTGTTCTTTTACAGCCTTTTCGAGCGCAGTCTTTGACATTTCATATTCAGTTTCAGCCTTAAGCACATCCTGCCTGGTGCTCGCGTCCTGGGCAAACATTTCACGTTGGATTTTGAGCGTCGCCTCTGTTCTTTTCACAGCCAGGCGAAGTCCCCGTGTTTCGTCCGCGGCCTTTTCGGCCAAGAGAACATAACGGGCCTTAGAAACCTCACATACAACTTGCCCCTCTTGAACGATCTCACCTTCTTGAAAGGCAAAACGATCTATCATTCCTGACACTTCCGTGCCAATATTCGCTGTTCGATATGGATTGATAATGGTAGCCTCGACCGGTTGTCTTTCAGACGCTTCCAGGGGCGGTAATTCCGGGACCTTGATTCCCCGTTCAGTGATTTCAACCTTTGGCGGGGCTTCTCGAGACTTTCCGGAAGGTCCTGATTGAGACCTGACAAACCCTTTCCCGTTCTCATCATCACCATTAAGGTCCCAATTTGAAGCGCTATTACCGTTTTCAGGAGGCGGAACAGGCTCAGAGGGGGGCGGGGCAAGAGGCATGAGTTGAGTTTGTTTCAATGACGATTTCGATTCATCTGACTTTTTGTCAGTAACCTCAGATTGGTTCTCGCTGTTAACTTTTCCCGTTTCCGGAAGGCCGGATATCTTTTCAAGTTTCGGGGAAGAACAAGACAATAGAAGGAAGCATGAGGATAGTACAGCGATATTCCTGAGGCTCGGAGTCATAAAAAAGTCACCTCGCCGGATATGAATACTCTTACATCAACGCTGAAGACAAATTGACTAACGTATTAATACCACAATCAATAAATCCAGTCAATTGAAATATATACAATTACTACTTGATATATTTATTAAAATTAAGTATTTGTGGGGCTAATTTGAAAATTACTTCAACGATGTTTTCTAATGGATTGAGCCTGATATACGAAACTCATCCAGCAATTGTAGCGGAGGATTGTAAGGAATTTTCTGAATAGTTCCGAAACCGGTTTATTGGTATTTGTTGTTTTGGCCGGTTTTTCCGTTCGAGTCATTTCTCTCGAGATTTAAAGGCCTCTACAGTCCTAGTCAGCGTCTTGGACAGTTCTTCCGCTTGTTCAAAGGTCATATAAATGTGGCGCTCATAGAGTTCAGCCATCGTTTGTTCGCCCTGCTGGTTGTTTGCCGGCACGTATCTGCCGAAAATCAACGAAATATCTTTTGGAGTTGTAGCGACTAGGGCGCAGTTGCTGTAATAAATAGCCATTTGTCGAGACATAATTCTCGTAAGGCCCCCAGGACTTTCTTCCTGTGGGCTCTGAGTAGTATCTTGTTCATCATTGGCCATTTTGAAATCCTCCCGAGTTACATTCATTAACCATAATTATGCGGTCGGCGCCTGCAAGTGAGCAGACCGATTACCGGCGTTTAGAGTGGTCTTCCGGTCCAAAACAAACATACGATTAGACAATCGACCAGAGACCCTGACGTTAACGACAATAGAATTGACTTGGCATCAAAAGAGGTGATTTCTTTATCTTACCTTAAATGGTCGTGTTCTCAAAGAGGAATTATTGTAAATCAGCGATGAAGAATCGGAATGAAGACAAGTAAGCACGTTTCCTCCCTGAATGAATCGCATCGTCAGGGAGGCAACATCTTCACCGAGTTCGGGATCAGTAAACATCCCTAACCACCTGCAAGAAAAACATCCAGTCGATTCTGAGTCATAGAATTCGTTGCGGCCCTCCCAATGACCATGATATATTTGGTCTGCCTGATTGGTGTCTTCTCATAACAAAAGTATTTCCTTTGACACAAGGTGTTCCGGGCCTGCGCATTGAAAAACAACCTCCCATTGATATCAAACATGTGGCGTCATGCTTCTCCTGTGACTCACGGGTTATGGAGCGTTTAATTATGACAAGCGAAAAGTCATCCAAGGACCTTGTAGATGTTGATTTGCTTCGAAACTGTGTCGACGAAATAGCAAAATCAAAAGAAGGCGATATCAATTTGAACTGGAATGAAAATGACGCGTGTATTCGGTTCACGGATTATTTGACGGGTACAAATCAAACGATTAGTGATCTCAAGGCCGAATGCGCAAGCCTCAAGATGGCCTTTTCAGAAACCATATTCAAACTTGTGGTTGCGGCTGAATTTAAGGATGATAGCTCCTCAAATCATGTTGAACGTGTTGGAAAATTCAGTTCGTTGATGGCTCGCAAGTTGGGGCTAACCGATCGAGAGTGCACGAACATCTTTTTCGCGGCTGCGATGCACGATATTGGGAAAATAGGTATTTCAGAGTGCGTCCTTTATAAACCTGGCAGGTTAAGCAAGCCGGAATATGAAATAATCAAATCGCACACCCAAATTGGCGCCGACATACTTGCCGGCGCTAGGTCCGAAGTGCTCCAGTTGGCCCACGAGATTGCTTTAAGTCATCACGAACGTTGGGACGGACAGGGATATCCAAATGGGTTGTCGGGGGAAAATATTCCTCTGGTCGGGCAGAATTGTCGCGTTGGCAGACACTTTTGACGCCCTTGTCTCCCGCCGGCGCTACAAGGACGCCTATCCGGTAAAGGTCGCTGTCGAAGTCCTACAAAGCGAAGTTAGAACACATTTAGATCCGGCGCTAGTCGCTATATTCGTCGACAACCTCGACGAATTTATTGAATTTGTTTTTGCAGGCAAGATGCCTCACCCGAATCAATATGATTTGAGCCAGCGTGATCGGGAAGAAGATATCGGTATGGAGTATTTTTGATTCTCTAAAGACTATTATGCTATCATCCAAGGTGGCGTTGCTTCTCCAATAGCCAACGGTGTTGTGTCTCTCGCTCCGTCACATCGTCCACGATAACCAAAATTGAGCGGATTTGGAATGATGACTATTGCTTGGCTCCGTGAGCCTTCAGGAAGTTTACCACTTGCTTGTCACCATATTTAGAAGCCTGAAATAGAGCTGTCCTGCCATCAATGTCCTCAGCGTTTATGTCGGCGCCTCTGTCTAAAAGAACCTTGACTGCATTGAGCTGACCCGTATCAGAAGCCGCCATCAGCGCCGTATAGCCCCTATTGTCCCCAGCGTTTACGTCAGCTCCTTTATCCAGAAGAAGCTGCGCCACCTCATGTTCACCCATATCAGAAGCCAACATAAGCGGTGTGTCCCCATCATTGTCCCTGGCGTTTACATTAGCTCCTTTATCCAATAGAAGCTTCGTCACTTCAAGTTGACCATATTTGGAAGATTCGGACAGCGCTGTATAGCCCCTATTGTCCTTAGAGTTTACATCTGCTCCTTTTTCCAGAAGAAGCTTTACTATTTCGAGTTCGCCGTATTTCGAAGCCATCATTAACGCAGTATAGCTCCTATTCCCACCCCTGGCGTTGACATCCGCTCCTGCATTCAAAAGGCGTTTGACTCTTGCCCAATTGGGTCTTTCAGCAGCCGTTATCAAATCCTGATCTATGTCCGCCGCATTAACGAATGTCGAGCCGGCCACAAAGGTAACGACAAGCCAAATGAGTATGACTGCCATGATGACTCTGGTCATTTCATAACCTCCTCAGCTCTTTTCGTTGCCTGAGCAGCGAAATATGATACAATTTTGACCTCGAAAAATAAACCTTCCTAAGAGATCCGAAGAGATCAAAAAATGGACTTAGCAGGAACCGGTGGATCGCCTTATACCATAGAGCCTTCAACGATAGAAATCCTTGTGGTAGAGGATAGCCCCACTCAAGCTCTGGAATTACAGTTTACGCTTGAAAGACGCGGATTCAAGGTGGATACTGCGCCGAACGGTAGAGCCGCGGCTGAAAAGCTGTCCACGTTCATTCCCACGATCGTCATTAGTGACGTAGTAATGCCGGAGATGGACGGATATGAACTATGCCGACACATGAAAAATAGTAGAATTCTCCGGGATGTTCCAGTCATTTTGTTAACGGCGCTGACCGACCCAAGAGAAATTATTCGTGGTCTGGAGAGTGGGGCCGACAACTTCATTACTAAGCCCTTTAGAGAAGATATTCTGGTCGCAAGAATCCAATATATACTTGTGAATAAAGCTTTGAGAAAAAACTCTTTATCAAAAGATGGCATAGAGATTTTCTTCGCAGGACAGGTGCATCGGCTCCAGGCGGCCTCGACGCAGGTTTTTGACCTCCTCTTCTCTTCTTATGAAGCTGCGATCAACCACTTCCGAGAACTTCAGGAAGCCAACGATCAACTCAGGACGGCGTACGAACAAATCGAGACTCAGGCGGCAAAGCTCAAGGAGCTTGCGCTTGTAGACGAATTAACCGGACTTAACAACCGCCGCGGCTTTTTGACATTGGCTGAACATCAGCTCAAGATCGCCGATCGAGTAAATTCGATTTTAACGCTTCTTTATCTCGACCTGGACAATTTTAAAAATATCAATGACAATCTTGGCCATGCGGAAGGCGACAAAGTCCTTGTCGCCGCAGCCGACGTTCTCAGAGCAACCTTTCGACAATCGGATATTGTAGGCAGAATTGGTGGCGATGAGTTTGTAGTCCTAATTACCGACGAAAATGACACCAGCGAAGAATTCATTACAGCCCGTTTGGAAAGCAGCCTTCATGAATTTAATTCCGGGAATGGGAGGAATTACAAGCTTTCTATGAGTATAGGTATGGCCGTTCGCAGGCCAGAGGCTCCATGTTCCCTTAAAGAACTTCTGGAAAGGGCTGATAGCCTCATGTACCAGGACAAGCAGAGGAAACACATGCAGCGTTAGACGCATATTTTGTAAGGAACGTCATTCTGCTAAGTGGAAACAACAGTTTTCGTCATCAGAAATTCTCACCCAATTGTAAGACGATTTCGCCCCGCTGACTTACTTTTATATAAAAGGGTATCCGCCCGTTTCAACACGCTTTCTATAGTGTCATCATCACGACCGAGAGTAGCCCCCACGGAAATCGTAACATGCAATTTTTCATTGCCATGGATAACATAAGAATTTTCTACGAGGATCCGTACCCTATTGCCTAGAGTCTCGAGGTCTCGATCGTTTATATTGCGCAGAATACCAATGAACTCTTCTCCGCCCCACCGGCCAAATACGTCAAATGTTCTTGTGGAGGTAACTAAGGTATTCCCAACAAATTTAAGAACTTTATCTCCAACATCGTGACCAAAGGTATCATTAAATTTCTTGAAATGGTCTATGTCTATGAAAAGAACTCCAAAGGGGAGCTTGTGTAGTTTTTTCTCTTCAAATCGGCGTTCGATTTCTTTTTCTAGATAGCTCCTGTTTGGAAGTTGCGTAAGCCTGTCAAGCATTGCCATTTTCTCGAGGTCTTTGATTCTCGATTCGCGAACTTTTTGATTGCTAATATCCGTGAATAGTTCAACGCCACCAATTATATTACCTTCTTCATCGTTCAAGACGCCGAACCGACAAGAAACAGGTATTCTATGTCCATCTTTGTGGTGCATATAAACCTCTGCTTCACGTCGCTTCCCATCAGCAATACCCTCCGCCAGGGGACACTTTCCCAGACACAGACTGTTCCCTTCCTCGTCCACGTGAGTAAGAATGTTTTCTGAGCATGACTTCCCCATCACCTCTTGGGCGCTAAAACCGGATATTCGTTCAGCGGCTTTATTCCAATAGGTTATTATTCTATTCCGATCCACGACATATAAACCGTCATACAGGTTATCAACAATGTCTGAGAAAGAATTCCGGCTAATACTCCATGCTATTTCCTTTCAATTGCTCACTGGTCTGGTTTCTTTAGGCAACTGAACGAGATCTATAAGTGGTAAGTTGCGCTTCTGCATACTGCCACCTGGGGTCGTAAAATATTGCATTAGACCTCATTTAGGGTTCGTCCGTCAAGCCTCTGACGGTATGGTGGACTGAGGTCTTGTTGACGCTCTTTTTTCCATGTGCTACAAATTCACTTTGGGGATTTTGTTAATATGGGATATTATTGATTGCATCATCTAGTTGTTCCGGGCTTCCCCAATTTTCAAGGGGAACATTCTGTTCGAAACTGACGTCACCTTGTATTCCACATTGTCAAACAACTCTTGATATAATGGTTCAATTTCCAATGAGTTAGTTTCATCGAATAAGGAGTTGAAAAAATGCCAAACTCCAATGACTCTCGAAAGCATCCAAGGATTAGAGTCAGAGTTCCGAACTCTCTTCGCATAAAAGTTAAAGATCAGGATTGTCTGGCGGATCTGCTTGACATCAGCCAGAGTGGAGTTGGAGTGGAATTCTTTGATTTGTTCAATGTGATTGCCTTCTCCGAGGGAGACACCGTAAAGCTCCAGTTTGAACTCAAACGAGAACAATTAGATAATGAGACCGCCTCAGAAATACTAGACAAGATAAGTGGCCAAAAAAAGAATGAGACATCTGGTTCAGAAGAGCAAGCTTTTGAAACTGACGCAAAAGTTGTTTGGTCGTATCTTAACAGGCTTGGACTGGAATTTGTCTTCACCGAGTAGAAGGCTGCAGTTACTAAAGATTCACAATCTCTCCATACAAGTAAGAAGTTGATCATTAAGTAGGTCAGACTACAAGCGCCGATGCAATAGCGCCCCTCTAACGCGGCCGATTTGTGAAGGCTTACAGTGAAAGACCTCCTGGCGCCCCCAACGGTGGGTATCGTCATGGCCTTGTTAAAATAATTGGGTTGAACGCATTGGGGGATAAACAAGACTTTCCCATGGCAATTGACAGTTTTGTGAAAATTATTTTGTTGAGAATGGTCACGATAGGGGCTTTTGCGGGAATCGGCTATGACTCGTCATGGTCTGTGGGGATCCTTGGCACCGAGCGACTCAGTAAACTGTTCGCTATTGTAATGTTCATTGTTTCATGTTGTGACTCGATCTCTACGACGTTTCCTGGGAATGCCGCGCAAAGGGATACGGATTCAAGAGTGGAGTGGTCGAAAGGTCCAGAGAACATCAAAAGACTGGCTTGTAATGATATCAGTCACTTACGCTGCAGGAGAAATAGACAAACTACGCCTTGTTAGAAAGACAAACTTTTTTTAATATTTCTCAACTGGCCCGATTTGTTTGGCTACTTAAAACTCAAGCCGTTAAATTCAAGATGATTTCGCTGTACACACTTTGTACACATACTCGGCGTTTTTGGGCCTTTTTAGATGTGTCCAATCAATCAGCAGGTGTTGAAATTATTAAGGAACCGCGACGACCCTTATGTCTTCTGGCCTCTTGGTAGAGTTCGCAACGCGGGGGTCGAGGGTTCAAATCCCATCATCTCCACCAAAGAAACCAAGTAGTTAGGCCATGGCACTGCATGGCCTCTTTTTATTTTCACGCGTTTTGCGCACATTCTGCGCACATACCTCATCCCCTGCCTTAATTCTAAATTTTGCGACAAGAATTTCTGTCTCCCCATTGTCGAAAGTCATCTGGTCTATAGCATCAATGAGTTCCTTATCAGAGATTCGTCCGTATCTCTCTCTTACACTTCTTGCTCTGTCACCGTGCCCCATTATGGCTTCGGCATAATCGGCGTCAATCCTGCTCCTCCGAGCATTCGTCCGCCAAGTATGACGCAAATCATGGAAACGAGGCCGAGGTAGTCCAAGCTTCAAAGCCTCACAGGCTCTACGCCAGGGATTCTTCGCACCTTCCAACGTGACCGGCCGTGTGCCTTGCCTGTCCGTCAATAGAAATACTTTTTCGCTCCCAACACCTGAAACCTTCATGGCTTCCTCGAAGTATGGGAACAAGTTGTATGATGAATAGGCACCCGTTTCCAATGCCACTCCTTTGTGTCTTCCGGACCGAGACTAATCATCCGTTCGGCAAGTCTCACGTTCTTTCGGGAAAGTCCGAGAATCTCACCCCTTCTCATGCCGCTGTAAAAAGCTATCCAGATTATCGGACGGAACCATCCAGGGCATTGGCACGCAATTTGTGTCACAGTCTCAGGATTCAGATAGACTTGCCGCTCTTCCCCCTTCTGAGATTTATTTGGGACCGACCGAGCCGGATTGTCTTCAAGAAACTCAAGATCTATGAGCACTTGAAACATCTTGGAAAGTGTCCCCTTTTCGCGGTTGACAGTGGACGCACTTGCCCCCTGTTTTTAGTCTTTTTCTGCAATATTCCTTGATGTTGTGAATGCGAATGTCCTTCACGTTGATGTTCTTGCCAAAGTGCTCCAGCAAATGAACTAGGCACTGCGAATATCGCCTGCATTCTTTGCAGTCTTTGATTTCATGGTAGTTCGAGAAGATCTCTGAAGCCTGCCACAGGGTGAGTTCTTGTTCGACCAGCTTTTGTCCTCCCAAATCAGAGGGGATCTCCCATTGCTGATTTTTAAACATCCTGATGCAAACTTCTCTTTCCGGCGGGGTAAGGTATCTGTAATCCCCCGCCCGGCAAGCTACAAGGATAGCCTGTTCTACCCTCTCTGGCTTACTATTTTGTCAGTGCCGATGTCGTCACCGTTATAAGCTCCGGGCCGAAAGGCCGAATGCGGAAGTGAAAAACTTTTTCACGCTTTGTTATTGCCATAGTGAACGTATCTTCTTTGCGAGATCCGTTCCAGAAACCCTTAACCGATTTCGAACCCCCTTTCTTAGGCGAGGGTAAGTGCCCCAGATGCCTCTTGTCAACAGACTTTGGTATAAGTCACTGTATGGTGTATCTATAAACTCATCAAGATGGGATTTTTTAAAAAAGCGTTTCTTTCTTGAATACTGAACACACGAGAGTTTTCCGTCCCGAACAAGCCTATGGACATTCTTGACCGAAATGCGAAGACATTGCGCTGCTTCATCCGGTTCTAGAAGATCGTCCTGCATGATGTCGGATTTTCCTCGTTCTTTGTTCATGCAAATATCGTCGCGCCGATTAAAAATGATCGCTATGGTTAATGACACAGGGGGTAATAAGTACCATGGAACTTGATTTGAATTTCAGGACAGAAACGGGATAGTTATCAATATCGGGAGCGAGGCTTTCTCTCTAGGGCTTCGCAATAAAGGGCTAGTCGTTTCCATTTTTCTCTGTCGACGTATTCTCGAGCCGTTCGATAAGCGTCCCTAGCCCCATCAAGGCCGTCCCAATTATATAATTCCGCTATCCTCGGCCACGGAACATTGAAGTCTCGAAGGTCCCACACTTGGAGGATGTGACTGCCTTTCCAATCCGCAACCCTTGGGTTCATTCGCTTAAGTTTGCCATGCTGCTGACGAAGTTGCTTCAAGAGTTTAGTAAAATCATCTAAAATAACTGTATCCCTTCGATTGAGATCGACAAGAACATTCTTTGAACATTGTTTCTGGAAGGGTATCCGTTTCCACTGACCAATCGGGCTTTTCATACAAGTCTAGCAGAACCGGTTCCTCCCAATACCACTTTTTGTCATCTTTTAAAGTCACAGATGGAGGCCGATAGAATGGCGCTTTGAAATTGGAAATAATTACTGGCCATGGCCAGTATAGCAAATATGATGCTTCAGGAACGTCCCCAGGTTGCACATCGGGCTTCATAGCCTCTACGGGTTTGATCTTAAGGAGCTTTTTTAGCCTATACCGCCGCATGAACTCCCACACCCAACCCATGAGGGGAAACTTGGGGTCTTTCAGAAAGTCATAAAGAGAGCTATCCCACCAATCAGGGGGTTCTGGATCGAGCTTCTGAATTTTAGCTACCATGGGTTCATATCTATTAGAATTTATTATATTCAGATTGAGGGTTAAACGGAAACTGGATAGCTTTTATGTTACTTTGAGGTGAACCGTTTTCGCCAAGCCCATACAGTTTCGAGCTGTCCCGATTCTTTCGATGCACTATTGATCTACTAATACCTCAGCACGCGATAAAGATGTGATCAGGTGGAAAGCGCTACCTACGAAAAGACTCGAAGCGATTTTGAAAAATGAACCGTTCAATTTACATCCTTTCTTAGCCCAAGATTTTCGATTGTCTCGAATAATTCTTGAGTATTTATGGGTTTGGAAATGTATCCGTCCATTCCGGCTTCAATGCATCGATCACTATCACCAGTCATGGCGTATGCGGTCATTGCTAAGATCGGAACTCTTGGTCTTCCCTGAGACTCCTCTCTGGAACGAATAGCCGCTGTAGCTTCCAAGCCATCCATCTCTGGCATCTGAACGTCCATTAGTATGAGATCGAATTGTTCGATCTCGGACATCGCTACAGCCTGTTTCCCGTCTTGAGCCACAGTCACGTTGTGCCCCATTTTTTGGAGCAAACTGACAGCCAGTTTCTGATTAATGAGGTTGTCTTCAGCCAAAAGGATATTTATACGTCGTGAGCTTTCCCTAATTGAATGTCGGGTAAGCAGAGAAGGTCTAGTTTGAACCACAGCGTTCTTTTGTAGCGAAGCGCAGATTGTCTCCAACAACTGTTGCTGATGGATCGGCTTGAGTAAGTAAGCGGAGACACCTAACTCCACACACCTCGCTGCATGACCGCGCTGACCGGCGGACGTGAGAATTAGCATGATCGGTTTAACCAGATCAGGATCGTCTTTGATCCTTTCGACCAACTCAAATCCATCCATTCCCGGCATCATGTAATCAATCAGTGCTATAGGAAAGGCGCTGCCTAAGTTCTGAGCTTGCTTCATGACCTCAAGCGCTGTCTTACCATCAGTCACCGATGTAGGCTTCATACCCCAAGATTTGAGTATTTCTTCTAGAATTCGTCTGTTGGTTGAATTGTCATCGACAACCAGAGCGCTTAAGCCTTTGATAATTGATGTCTCTAAATGAATTGACCTTGGCGCCGGTTCAGTCGCGAGTGAGAAATAAACAGTAAAGTGAAACACGCTTCCTCTGTCAACTTCGCTTTCCACCCAGATTCGCCCCTTCATCATCTCAACCAATCGAGCGCATACGGTCAAGCCTAACCCGGTTCCGCCATATTCCCTGGTGGTAGAGCCGTCAGCTTGTTCAAAAGCGTTAAAGATTCTTGCCTGCTGTTCAAATGGTATTCCTATGCCGGTGTCTGTCACGGAAAAATGCACACTCACTTCCTTGTCTGTTTCCAACTCCAATTCAGCATTGATCGCGACCTCACCTTTGGCGGTGAACTTGATAGCGTTGCCGACCAAATTCACGAGCACCTGACGTAGTCGTCCTGGGTCACCGACAACGGCGTCGGGAATAGTCATGGGAATTCGATAAACTAACTCAAGCCCTTTATTGTCAGCCCCAATCGCCAAGGTGGTCAAGGTGTTCGCAACACAATCCCGCAAGCTGAACTGGATCGTTGACAGTTCCAGCTTACCGGCTTCAATTTTGGAAAAGTCCAATATGTCATTGATCAATCCAAGGAGAGAATCAGCGGAAATCATGACCGACTGAAGGTAATCCCGCTGCTCATTGGTCAATGGAGTGTTTAAAGCCAGTCCGGTCATGCCAATTATGCCATTTATGGGAGTCCTAATCTCATGGCTCATGTTAGCCAGAAATTCGCTCTTGGCTACACTGGCCTGTTCGGCAAGCTTACGGGCTTCAATCAACTCAGTGACGTCTATGAAAGATTCTATTCCTCCTATAATTTTTCCCTCATCATCTTTCTCTAAAGAGGCATTTTTTAAAACAGTCAAGACCCGTCCATCTTTGGTTCGTATGGAACACTGATGTCGGACAAGACGGTCCTTTGCTCCCAATTGAAACAGGCTGTACAGGCTCCTCGCTTTGTTGTTCCTGCAGAACGCTGGAGGGCTTTCCTATTATGTCGTTTTTCTCGAATCCTGTAATTAAACTGAACTCTTCGTTAACTCCCGCAACTATACCAGCAGAGTCGAGGGTGAATATGGCTGTTGCGGCTGTAGACAGTAGCCTTTCCTGTTCTTGGTTTGCGCGACGCAACTGCTCTTCCACCTGCTTGCGCTCGTTGATGTCTCTCGCAATTGACTGGAATCCAACAAAAGTCTCTCCGTCCATTATTGTTTGAGTGCTTTGCCCTATCCACAAAGTCATGCCTTGTTTGGTAACCATGGGGAACTCGTAGTAAGTGACCGGAAGTCTCTTTACGAATTGTCGGCCATAGAATCTCATGACTTCTTCCCTGTGATCTGGACGGATCAACTCAGTAAAGTGTTTTCCAAGGATTTCTTCCTCAGTGTAGCCAGTTAGTCGCAAGACTACGGGATTAACAAAAGTGAAGGATCCCCCCACATCGGTTTGAAAAATGATATCACTTGCATTTTCTACAAGTTGCCGATAGCGTTCGCCGATTTCCCTAGTCGCGGCCTCTTCAGACCGCTTGCGCTCGGTGATGTCCCTAAGTATGCAGTGGATGTGTTTAAAACTTCCACCTTGGTCACGACCTATCTTCCCGTCAAACGCCACAGGAATGAATGAGCCATCTTTTCTGACCATCTCGAACTCTAGATCGTGTAATTCTCCTGCTCCCTTTAACCTGGAAAAGTTAATCTTGAAATGGTCTTGATAGCCGATAGCCAAAAAATCAGCGAACCATTTTCCTATAACTTCTTCACGGCAATAGCCCAAGACATCCAGCCACGCCTGGTTGACTGCCAGGAAGTAGCCGTTTTCATCAAGGGATTGGTAACCCAGAGGAGCATCCTCATAGAGCAGCCGAAACCGTTCTTGACTCTCCCGAAGGGCCTTTTCAACACCCAGGGCTCTAACCTCAGCAGCTTCTAATTCTGATACCCTGCGGCGCATCTCTTTCAATTCGTCGATAAGCTGACATTGGGTCTTGTCCTGGTCTTGCATGTTAGGCTCCTCCTGATAGGAAGCTATAGTTGTATGGCGTGGGCGGCTCGAACGAACTATTTTTATGATTTAACTATCCGTTAAGAGCAAGGCAACAATCAAATTGTTTTGTATACTGAGTACTTAATCAAGCCCATTATAAATAGGTTTTCGTCGAATATGGCAGTTAGCATAGAGATAGGGCTGGTTATGATTGAGATTCAGGAGACATTAGCCATTAATATCTCCTGGATGCGAAAATCCAGATGGTTATTCTTAATAGACAACTACTCCCCGAATAATGCACAAGCGCAATTGTCGGCGATCAATTTCTGAAGTAGTTCCGTGGCAAGTTTGGATGCCCCTATGTACTGATGACGTCCGAGTAAATTCAATTCAAATAGAGGTTATTTGCGTCATACAGTTTCGGTACTGACCAGTTTCAGGGTCCAATTCCATGGTTACGCATTTAGCCTCTAGTGCCTTCAGTAACTTGTCGGCTGACCGGATCATTTTGGAACCGTCATCTTTTACATACTTTTCCAGGACCAGGTTAGACCTTCTTTCGAATTCAGTTTTATCTATATACTCACTGGACGGAACTCGTTTCTCAGATTTCTGTAATCGTGCCTTTGTCCCCACAAGAGATGAGTAGGCCTTTATGTGCTTGCTGACGTCTTCGGTCAGCATTCCATCATTATAATCCGCAGCCTCTACGACCTGTTTGATAGCATTACCGTAGGACTTCAGGATTGAGTCAATCATATCAAGGGCGTCATCTAAGGGCATGTCCGATAATCCCCGTGGTGCCCTAATTGGTGTAGATGGCAATTCTGTATTTTGAGAATTAAGTAGTGGGGCGATTCTCTTTCTCAGCAAACTAACCCCCTGCTGAATCGAATTCTCACTTCGGGCCACCCCATATCGGGTCTGTAGCATTCTAGCGATTGAACGATTACTTGCGCCAGCCCTTATTTGAAGATAGATTTGGTAAAGACAGTCATCAGTGAGTTGGAGAAGCCCCAGATCTTTCCCTCTGTTGGATTTTCCGAGTCGTTTTATTTCAGAGATAATTTGTAACTTTGAATTTGACATTTTATTAATCCTCCAACCAGAAATCATAGGGTGTGTCGCCTGTCAGAAATCCAGTTCGATGTCAAAGGCAACGACCCTATTCATTTGATGTTACTCTAAATTTTGTCAAAACGCGAGATTGAATGCCGAGTTTTTCTTGTCAGAAACGTTTATTTGGTGTCAGTCCTTGTGGGAAATCGTGTCAATAATGAAAAATTGTTTATACGTTGAAGACGACAATCGCAAATCGAAAAATAGCCATGCCTTTATGAATTTCTCAGTGAGAAGTCATCTTGGCAACGATCAGCCTTATGCGAAACTGGTGGGCGCGGTGTTCACGACAATTACATTTGTGAATCTGTAAATGGTCTGAGAAAAATGGACACTGGCTTAGGTGCAAAAGCTGCTCTAAATTAATCAAAATATAAGTAGCAGTGAAAATGGCAAAGGGAAACAGAAAGAATCACGGGACAGCGTTCAAGGCTAAGGTTGCGCTTGAGGCTATTAAAGAGCAACAGACACTTTCTGAGTTAGCGGATCGTTTTCAGGTCCATCGGAATCAGATAGCAAAATGGAAGAAACAGCTTCTTGATCGAGCTGAAGAGATATTCGCTAAGGAGAAAGCCTCTGATAATGATTCAGGCGTTAAGGATCTTCATGCCAAAATTGGCCGACTGACAATGGAGAATGATTTTTTATCAGTTGCGCTCGGTCGCATCGGGGATACGAGCGCAAAACGCTGATCATGAGAGACCATAAGTTGCCAATTTCAGACAGTGTCGGATTCTTCAGATTGCCCGGTCAGGGGTTTATCGTAAGCCTGTCCAGGACAGGGAGCGTAATCAGGACTTAAAACGGTTAATTAAAGAGATACACTCCAAGCACCCAGACCTTGGAAGTAGACGAATATGCGACGCATTGAGAGACAGAGGCCACAACATAGGCCGATGCGCGTTAGGAGCTGATGCGCAAGATGGGTATTGCGGCGGTGTATCGTAAACCCAGGTTGTCCAAGAGTCATCCTGACCACAAGAAGTATCCTTATCTTCTAAAGGGCTGGAAATTAAGCGTCCCAATCATGTTTGGGCGGCGGATATAACATACATTCCAACAGCCAGGGGCAATTGTTATCTGGTGGCTATCATAGATTGGGCGAGTCGTCTAATGCTGTCATGGAGATTGTCTAACACAATGGATACCGCTTTTTGTCTGGATGCGCTCCATGAAGCGATAGACCGATATGGCACCCCTGAGATTTTCAACTCAGACCAATGCAGCCAGTTCACGTCCGAAGAATTCACGGGTTGTCTTATTTCCGATGGGATCAAGATAAGCAAGGATGGGAAAGGCAGATGGGTTGACAACGTGATTATTGAACGGGCATGGAAAAGCGTGAAATATGAAATAGTCGTCCTCGAGCTTAAAGTAAAACATGGTTTCACCTTTCAGTGGGCTGACTCGGCAAAAGAAACGGGAGTGAAGCAAGGGTGCTCACCAAATGCCTCATGGTGACGGGCCTCAATGCCAAAACAGACATTGAGAAGATCACACTTGTCACAAAACTCATAAAAAACCTGCCCCCGCGGGCGACACCAATTGGAATCCGAATAAGCCAGGTCAGACAGACTGATCCTCGGCAGATTGAAGTCATCAGCCCTATCATAGCTAGTCCCGTTCAAGCAAGCGGGCACAAACTCGGTTAGTACGTGCACCCCTATCTCATTCCCTCTGTCAATGGCTTCCCGAATGAACGGCGCTACCTCCCACAACGGGGCTATGATTTGGGAAAGATTGTCGTAAGCCCCGCCCTGCAATCGAGGGTAACTAAGTTTGACTCTTCGCACAGACCCGAATTCAGAACCGAGCAAAGTCACCAACTGACTGAGGGATCTATAATTCTGTTTGCATACCACGGTATTGGTGGTGAACTTCATGCCGAGGCGCTCGAGATTTACAAGACCAGCGTATGTCTGGTCGAACGATCCAGGGGCCTGAGTCAACCACTCGTGAATACCAGGTTCCGGTCCATGAATCGAGACAAAACAGGAAGTCAATCCCGCGTCGCGCAAAGCCTCAAGATAGCGTAGGTCCCCAAGTCTACGCCCGTTGGTTTGGATGTTTTGGTTTTCGATCCCCATATGCTTCGCATGCCTGAGAATTTCAGGGAGATCATTTCGCACAGTTGGGTCCCCGCCGGAATAAACTATTCTGAAGACACCATCTTCAAAGATAATTCGCTTTACCTCATTCATGATGGTCTGCGTATCACGATCACCGTACAGGTTTCTTCCAAGCCGCTGTACAAAAGAGGCACTTGTTGTTGCACGCATAGCCGAGCTTGACATGCCCCTCCCCCCTTGTTGACATGGTGTGAGCCACCTTCCATATCATCTTTGCTGCTTCGTCCCAGTCCATGCTACCTGCTCCCTGTTTCGTGGCATCCTTAGAATCTTGAAGCCGACTCAACTCCAAGGGGCTTGGGCCTTCAATTGAATCCAGTAGCAATTCGGTGTATTTCGCCTGAAAGCACCGCCAATTCCAGACCCTCACACTCTAGTCATGCGCACTACCTGCGCTTCCCGCCTCCACCCGGGGGTCGGGTTGGATGAGTTGGCTCTGGCTCTCTAGTTGGTTGCTCCTGAATAGGTAGATTCTTGGAGTACGTAAATTTGTAACCAGGTCCAGATTTTCCTTTACCTTCTATGTCTGTGTATTCGTCGTGCCCTGTCCTGGCCTCCACATTGAAATTTCCGCCAGTTTCCAGGGCCAATTTCTTGAACGCATCCTTGATCTTCTTTGCTTCATCGTCAGTTAAACGGACCCCGAATTGCCCAGCGATCACCTCGGGATTCTCGACAAACTCCCTCGCTTTTTCCGGATTTTCCACGAGACTGCGCATCAGTTTCTGAATCGCAAGGCGACCGCTATCCGGCTCGGGAGTGGTTCCCGCGGCTAACTGGCCAGCAGTGACTATGCCAAGCCCAACGGCCCCGATACCAACACCAACGGCTTTGAGAAATTTGCCCCTGTCAAGTTTCGTCGATTCCTCGAGTGGCTCCTCTGACGTCCCTCTTGCTTTTTCCTTTTCCTCGTCTTTCATGGCTGTCTCCTTTTCCATGATTGCGTTCCCATCGGGAGACGCGGTTAGAGCATGAGAACGAGCTTCACGGCCCTCACTTCCCACGAGTCTAGAACTGAAAATGTTATTGAATCTGGCATGAACGGCACCCTTCCAAACAGCAAAACCATGTTCTTTTGCAGGCGCACTGGCCAATTACGGTGATTTCGTGACCTTCCTCTTGTAGAGCGAAGATTCTTGCTTAAGGCTTGGTGAAGCGTTCCCTCTATTATGGGTTACAGCCGCGGGCCACGCGGTTAAGTCAATTGTAACCTTTCAGCGGGAGGCGGTCAACGGAGAAGTTGTCGGTTGTTGGCAACAAATAGAAATGTCCTCATTTGGAACTATGGGATAACAGCGAAAGGCGTAGCCTGAAGTTGTGTCCCGTAGTATACGGCGACAGCCGTAATCTTTTGAGCGGCGTTTTGTGATTGTCCCTCCTTGAGTTTGCCTTTACTATCATAGTCAGCCAATTTACTAGGACCATGAAAAACATATAGTGATCTGTCAATATACTTGTGTACTCTTACTCGGGCTTTGACATAGTGTCATCTGTATTTGTCAGGCGGAATCTGAAGTTTCTCCGCCTCAAAACTAACACAGTTGTCCGGGTTAACTGTCCTTTCATATTGCTCGCAAAGTATGTCATCGAGATCTGATCCGACCCATTGCATGAAAGCTGTTCCCTGTTCGGACGCCGTCCTCATGAATTCGGCGTTAAAAGCCGGCAAATATACCTCGGCCAAATACTGGTTGGCCTGTTCCATTGTAGTAATCCCGTTAGCCGCAAGTTCCCTGGGAAGACGGTTTTGATGTGTGCGGAAGGCTCTTTCACTCCTTCCGCGAGCCTGGGGAGAATAAGAAGGGATCATCTGTATTGCCAGGATTGCCATGGCCCGGCCAAACTGAGTAAGATTTGTCTTGCTCACTTTTCCACCCTCTTGCGGGGTATACCAGTAATGACTCCCCCGATCGGTATAAAGGGAACTGAATAGCCCCCGTTTACTGATCACATCCTTGACTCCCATGAAACTACTGGCTGTTCATTCTTCATAGACAAAAAACATCGAATAATGCTCGTTGGTGGCGTCATCCATCGTCACGACCAAGTCCCATTTCTTACCCTCGACCCATTGGTGATTACTTGCGTCCTGATTCGACATCATGCCCGGTATTGGCACAGGCTCCCTACGTTTACGATGCTTGCCTTTTTTAGAAGTTGTATTGGGCTGGCGGTATAAAATTTCCACCTCAACCCGAAGCACACTGAACTTCCAACATCACAATTATGGCTCTATGAATAAGCTTAGAGAATGTTATTTACATTTTTGAACATGTAATCGACCAGCCATACTTCACCGTTTCGCTTTAAAAATGCAACTCCACCTGTCTCATCCGCAATACCCACCTTCCTTAATCACAAGACAGATGTTTTTGGAGCATGTAACAAGTGGTTCCCTTTAACTCCACGACGGCAATCTTAATAAAAAATGCCTGATATTCCATTGAGCAGAAAGGTTCATGTGAAACAACTTAAATCAGTTGAATCTCTCTCTGATATCAACTGTGAGAATTGTGATTCCTGCGACCAAGATAAGTGCTGTAAGGAATTACCAGCTATTCCAGTTGGAAAAGGTAAGAGCTGTAGCGACGGAGATTGGTTATTTCGGGGCGCATCCCAACTACGTCTCGGTTTTGTGTTGACCCGTATGGGAAACTCACTATACTATTGAGCGCTTACGGCATGGGGGAGAGAAAGTGCTATAATATTAGGTAAAGGAGGTTAAAACATGTTCAAGGAATTCAAGGAATTTGCGGTCAAAGGGAATGTTGTCGATATGGCAGTCGGCATCATTATTGGCGCAGCGTTCGGCAAGATAGTCAGCTCGTTCGTGAATGATATCTTGATGCCGCCAATCGGATTATTGATGGGCAAAGTTGATTTCTCCAGCCTCTTTATAAATTTGTCCGGGAAATCCTTCGAGTCCCTTGCAAGCGCTAGGGCTGCCGGAGCTGCGACCATCAATTACGGGCTGTTCGTAAACTCCATTATCGACTTCATCATTGTGACGTTCGCTATTTTCCTGGTTATCAAGCAAATTAACCGTCTGAAACGTGATTCTGAGCCGGTTATCACCAAGGAGTGCCCGAATTGCGCATCAGAATTCAAAGCTGCGTAGGCAATGAGCTGTCTGATATAGCTGGCGGCAATTAATGGGCCGCGTCTTATTTAGGGGTTTTCCGTTTTACGTTGAGGCGCTGGGCACAAAAAAGTGGAATTGGCGAGCGTAATCGCTCCTTTAAAGGCCAGCAAGAGCGAAAACCGCACACAATAACCCGTTAATATCACCAGTCAATTTGTTAGCACAAATACTTCTGGGCGAATACGGCACAATAGCGCTCCCAATTAACGTATTCCTCTTCGCTGATCTACCGCTTCATTTGAGCGAAAAATAAAAAAGTTCATTTTTAACCAACCGTTCTCATGTCGCTTTTTATGAAACTCCAGCCAAACACGTTCCGATGGCACATGTGTTGCTGATAGAGAATCAAAACAGACGAATTTTCTATGTTCGGTAGATTTTGATTGGTGTCCCTTCGCGCATATCAGGCTATTGACGCGAAAAGCCGGGCTGTAACATTTCCGAGAAGGGCTCGCATGGCAAGGGGTTACCGTGCGGTAGATTTCCAATATCTCAGAATTACAACATTCGAATGGATCGAGAATAGAAGCTGGCGCGTTGTCTCTAATGGAAACATTGGGTCAAGTCTATTTATTGGGTAAGAAAGGAGGCCAAATTGAAATTGGATTGAACTCCCCCACAACGAGGCGTTCAATCGCAAAGTGGCCATCGGTTTCCCCTGACTGAATTAATCGGAGGTCCCATTGATCGAAAGGCCGTGTAAATAATTAGTAGAACAGTCAATTAATACAGCGATCCGGCCTTACGACAATTGTTATGGGCGCTTTACCGGGACGAGATGGATTCCTATCAATTAGTAACCGACGAGGTAGGAAGCTCTATTTGGATTATATGCCGTTACATCTCGTCCCTTTGTATTTTTTGTTCAATCCCGCAAACACCGGGGAAATGGGAGACAACGAAACGAAGACAAAAACAAAACTCCTTTGATGGTTCTTAATTTCCTCGCCGATTGTTATGACGCCGACCCCCGGAATATGAAACGTTTATCATTGCCGGCTAGACACTTAAACAACATCCAGGTTATAGGCGCCCCACACAGAAGGGCTGTTTCCAGAATATGCCCGACCATTGCGATCATGGCGGATGCGATTTTGACTCAGTTGAGTAACAAGTGCGAACATGGGCTCTTTAGCAAAGAAATTCGTTAGTCGTTCATTGATAGTCATCCAGTTATTGTCTCTTGGGTCTCTTGCCCTGCCAGTTTTCACGGCAGCCCAGAGTTCCCCTGGAACGGTGATCGTGCAACGAGAGCTAAAACAAGCCACCACTATTGTTCAGTCACGGAAAAAAGAAGGCGCGGGAGCAGGATGAGGCAAAACTCCGGAGCCGAGCGGCCAAAGAATTTGAGACGCCCTTGGTAGAGGCTAAGGCGCAGAGAGCGATGATGGACCAGTGGCGAAAGGCTCACTCGAAGCGACCTGACTAGGAAAGTCTTGATAGGTCGCGCTGGTAATGAAACCAGCCGGTATTCTGCCAGGTAACCTCAAGGTGACAGGAAAAAGTCGTTCAGGTTAATTCCTCTTGGATGGCTTGGACTCGGGATAGGATCGTCGCACGATTGCCGTGGTAGGAAAAGTTGCGAATCTATGCGCCTGTTGGTCCCTTGATCGGGTTCTGATAATAGGCGTTGTCACCGGTTTTCTAGCCGAACAAATTATGGAAGGAAGAGGGGACGGTCGGATAATCCATATGGTTGTAGGAGTCATAGGCGCCTTCATCGGAGGCTTTCTGTTGATCTCATTGGAGATCTCCTTTCATGGATTAATGGTAGACAGAGAGAGCAGCGGTTAAAACGCATAACCCTCTCAAAATTAATCTGAACAAAGAGTCGTTTTCAACTGTCTATTATATTATACATTTGCTGCGGGATGAACGTCTGGTGGGGAGACAGTCTGATGACGAACAAAATGGATCTGGACAATAACAGTAAAAATCAAAGTTCCTTGAGGGATACGGCCAAGAAAGAACTTGGCAAGTGTCCGGATGCGACCGAGGAACTCGCCGACAAGCCCCTTGAAGATATCATCCACGAACTTCGAGTCCATCAGATTGAACTGGAGATGCAGAATGACGAACTGAAGAGAGTTCGACTCGAATTAGAAGAGTCCAGGGATAAGTATCGAGACAGGTACAAAGAGCTTTATGATTTTGCTCCTGTTGGATACTTCACCCTGACCCATAAGGGGCTTATAGCGGAAGTCAATCTGACCGGGGCGGCGCTTTTGGGAATGCCCCGTTTAAAATTAATTAAACGAGGGTTTGGTCATTTTGTCACTTCCGAGAGCCTCGACCAATGGGATCATCATATCATTGCTGTGCTTCGGAATGAAGAGGCTCAAACTTGTGACCTAAGGCTCAAACGGGAAGACGGTTCGTTATTTTATGCTCACTTAAGCAGTATCCGAGTGGATGAACCTCCCGAACCTGAACAGACAAGTGTCCATGTAATTGCCACAGCAATCTCTGACATCAGCGAGCTCAGGGGAGCAGGCTCTAAAAGACAGTGAAGAGCGCCAGCGTAGTTTGGTTGAACATCTCCCACAGCGAATCTTTATCAAAGACAGAAATTCGATCTACCTGTCGTGCAACAAGAACTACGCTTCAGACCTGGGGATCGCCCCAGACCAAATCATCGGTAAGGATGACTTTGCGTTCTATCCCCCCGAGCTGGCTCAGGCGTATCGCGCCGACGATCAGGCTTGTATGGCTACCGGCATGGTTAAAGACATTGATGAAGAACCCTATAAAGTAGATGGTCAAGAGCTGTGGATACATACTATCAAAGTGCCATACCACGACACGCAAGGACGAGTCATTGGCGTGCTGGGGATCTTCGAAGACATCACAGCCCGCAAACGACTGGAGGCGGAGCGGTTGGAGATGGAACGGACGCTTCTACATGCCCAGAAACTTAAGAGCCTCAGAATTATGGCAGGAAGAATCTCCCACGATTTTAGCAACCAGTTGGCAGTCGTCCTGGGCAACCTGGAACTGGCCCTTACGGATCTGCCCCCTGATTCCGAGGCCACAGAAAGCATTGTGAAAGCCATTGAGGCGGCTAATAGTTCAGTGGAACTCTCTCATCCAAATGCTGATCTATTCAGGAAGCGCTTTCTATCTCCCCCAGGACATCCATCTCAACGAGCTGTTGAACCAAACCATTGACTTACTTAAATTTAGCGTCCCTAAACATGGCAATCTCAAATTGGAACTCGGAAATAAACTTCCACCCATTAAGGGAGATACGGATCAAATACAACGTTTGATTACAAACATTCTGGGCAACGCAGTGGAGGCGATTGGGGATGAGGAAGGTCAGATTCGGCTTTCTACGGGAGTCCTGGATTGCGATGAGTCGTATCTGAGGCATAACCGGCTTGAAATGAAGCCTGAACCAGGTCGTTTCGTCTTTCTGGAGATTACAGACACTGGTTGCGGGATGAGCGCTGAAACATTGCGCAAGCTGTTTGACCCCTTCTTTACGACTAAATCCAACAGTCGTGGACTTGGCATGTCCGAAGTGATGGGGATAGCTAAAGGGCATCATGGAGCATTATTTGTGATCAGTCAGTTGGGTAAGGGGACCACCGTACAGGTTCTGTTTCCTGTGTCGAAAGAGAGCCAGGCCTCATCTCTTGCTGACAGAGAATCTGTGGAAACTAAATCGTCAGCGCCCGGAGTCCCTAACCTTCGTAAAACTATTCTGCTGGTTGACGACGAGGAAGGGGTTCGTGATTTTACTGTCCAGCATCTGAACCTCTTGGGCTATGACACGATCACCGCTGCGGATGGAGAGCAAGGGGTCCGGATTTTCCGAGAGCGCCTGCATGAAATTGATCTAGTCATACTCGACTTCGCAATGCCTAGAATGAATGGAGTTGAGGCTTTCGAGGAACTGATACGGATCAAGCCGGACGTCAAGGTCATACTTTGCAGCGGCTATACGGAGGATGTCGTAATGAAGAGCTTTCCGCATCAACATTCTGCTGCGGTCTTGCACAAACCCTACAACATGGAAGACCTGAAGGGGGAATTGGAGAGATTGCTAGGCAGTGGTAGTTAGCGGCTGGTTCCTGTTTTTTCGACTTTTAGGAGAAATTCGGAGATGGAAAATATGGATACCGCTAAAATCTTAATAGTGGATGACCAAAGCCACACACTCAAAGGCGTGTCAAGAATCATGAATAGCGCTGGATACGATACATTCGAGGCAAATAGCGGCTATAGATTGCTTAAAATTGGTTGCGGAAAACAAGCCTGACTTGATTCTTCTAGATGTAGTCTTGCCGGACATTGACGGCAGGGAGGTTTGCAGACGCATCAAGTCCAACCCCGAAACTGCAGACATCTATGTGGTTCTACTTTCCAGTATTCAGGTCCAATCAGACAGCCAGGCCGAAGGTCTGGAGCAGGGGGCTGATGGTTACATAGCCAGACCAATACCGAACCGGGAACTTCTAGCCCGAGTCAAGTCTATGCTGACACTCAAGCAAGCCACCGAAGAGCTGAAGCGAAGCGAAGAGGTTTTCAGAGCCATCTTTGAAGGAGCCAAGGACTTCATTTTCATCAAGGATCTCTCCTTCAGATACACACATGTCAATCCAGCTACGGCAAAACTTTGGGACGTCTCAGAATCCGATATGTTGGGAAAAACAGCTGAGGACTTTCTTCCAAAGGAAGCGGCCAAAACTATTAGGGAACTTGACACTCGCGCTTTAAGGGGAGAATCGGTCGAAGACATGGTCACGAGAGAAATAGGGGGTTCCCCAATAACTCTCCATGAAGTCAGAGTGCCCATGTATAGCGACTCGGGGGAGATCACGGGGATTTGTGTAATATGTCGGGACCTGACAGATCTTAAAAAGATACAGGATAGGCCAAAGCTTGATCAGCGTGAATATCGTTCAGAGGCCATGAAGTCTGTTTTTGAGCTAGCGACGTTGGCAGCGTCCGGTAAAAGTGTCATACTCCTCTTGGGCGAAAGTGGCGTAGGTAAAGATTATCTAGCCAAATATATACATGAGCAATCTAACTATTCTTCGGGACCGTATTTCTCAATAAATTGCGCCTCTATTCCATCCGAACTTGCGGAATCCGAACTTTTTGGTCATGAAGCAGGAGCGTTTACCGGGGCCAATCGGCGGAAACGGGGCCTGTTAGAACTGGCTGAGTGCGGAACTCTCCTACTAAACGAAATAGGAGAGCTTTCCCCGGCCCTACAATCAAAATTCCTCACCTTTCTTGATACCAGGACATTTGCCAGGGTTGGCGGAGAACAAGAAATCATGGTCAACGCCCGTATTCTTGCGGCCACAAATAGAGACCTCCAAGATGAGATATTGTCCGGCCGTTTTCGCGCTGATCTCTATTACCGCTTGAATGTGCTCTCAATAAGGGTTCCGCCTCTCAGGGAACGAACCGAAGATCTGCCGATCCTGGTTGAGCAGTTGCTCTCAAAACTGGCCAAAGGTCTGCAGATGAGGTCGGCGCCGGAATTGACCGCCGAAGACATGGCCAAGCTTTATACTTATCACTGGCCCGGCAACATCAGGGAACTTAGAAACGTCCTGGAACGTGCGATAATCCTCTCAGGTGGAGGAACCATAAAAGTGGATCTCCCAGAATCCGAGCCTCACGATGCGGCTGTATCGCCGTCTAGAAACGCAAATATGACCGATACTTCGACATTAACCGATTCGATGCAGAATCTGAGTCGAGCGATGATAGAGGAAGCTCTAAAACGCTCAAAGGGCAAAAAGGAATTGGCCGCCTCCTATTTAGGGATTTCCCGTTTTTCATTGAGCCGACGTTTAAAAAAGTTCGGAATGGATGTGCGATGATGACACTTGTCCTCACGGATGAGGTGGCAAAACAGTAATTTTTTTAACATCATTTCCTTTAATGTAAATTCTTGCCAAGAAGTTGAAATAGCCCTGTAAACTTGTTTAGGCGAACATCGGGTTACATTTTTAAGATGAAATTTACTTCGAAGTTAAATTGATCTTAAAAAGTTTTGATGGCCGTCCACATTCACGGCCTCGGTCGAAATGTCCAGATCATTCTATCTTGTCATGTCAAAAATTGGTTATTTACTGGATATCGGCCAGAGGCCTTCTGTCAATCATTCTTCGTTAAGTTGTCAAGAGGGAAAAAATTGCATACGTTGAAGAGAGCAATCGTAAATCTAAAATTTGCCATGCCTTTATGAATTTTCGTAATCGTTACGGATTTTAGCCAAGTCAGCCTTTTACCAACTGGTGGACTAGCCCCTCACGGAATAGAGTTAATTTACCGCTTTAATAAAATACGCTGGATCAACTTGTGTAGTTGACAATTTGGCGCTTGGTTCCCTATTCTGTAACATGGTGAGGCACGCTAGTCAGGAGGATATTATGGCAGGACGAGTCGCTCGAGTTACTGAGGTAATTGCGGGTTCTCCTAACAGCTTTGATGAGGCTATAAAGCTGGCTTTTGAACGCGCAAACAAGACTTTAAGAAACATAACCGGCATGAAAATTGTTGATATGAGTGTCAACTGTGACGCGGGAAAGATACTGGAATACCGTATTCGGGTTGAGGTGATATTTATTTTAGAATAAGTATTGAGTCTATTCAATGTTGCGATGCTGCTTCACCAAACATCAATTATTATCCTTCATTGAATCCAGGGAAATATTTCGTCTTTCCATCTCAGCAGCCAGATAGCTGGTCTGACAAAATTGGTCAGTTAGATAAGAGATAACGATGACAAGCGTTTCCAAAGAAACTGCAACGCTCTTGATACAAATTGCATTTTTGGTGGGTGCCATCACGGATGGCCTTACGATCATCCCGATGCTATCCTCTCGTGTTGGTGTAGCGGTGTTCGAGGGTGACTCATCCCTCAATAGCGCCAAACATTGTTATACTATGGGTATTGCTGCGTCACTGATGGCTGGTTGGACATTGCTCCTTCTCTGGGGGGCCTGCGAATCCAATAGAAAGGCGAGACATCCTATTGCTGACCCGTCTTTCCTGTTATTACAGGTATTGCCATAGCTACTGTTTTTGCAGCCCGCAATCGTATCGTCCTCCTTTCTCTTTAAGATCCACCTTCAAGGTGAACATGCGGAACTCCGGCGCAGGAGAGGAAATTATCGAAAAGATTATGGGCCACAGTGATGGTGCAAAAACCGTGCAACAAAGATACGGACGATCCTTGATGCTGAACTAATCCAGGCAATTGATAAGCTTCAGTTTAACTTTGGACCTACCGTAATAGTCACTGCAAAATAAAAAGCTTCTCCTAAAGATACGCTGTTACTTTGTCCTATATAGGAGAGAGAGTAACCTTGTTATTTTTGCTTTCGGACAGGTTGATGTTAGCAAAATGTTAGCATTGGCAATAAAAAACGGTCGCTGGATAATTCCTGCAACCGTAAGTTATTGAAATCATGGTCGGGACGACTGGATTTGAACCAGCGACCCCTGCATCCCGAATGCGTTTCCCACAGTCTACATAACCAGTATCTGCCTAGAACCCAAAACGATTTAGCGCCATTTCAGAACAATAGGGGAAAAATTATGAGAGATGTTCGTGTTTTCTATTGACATCTTATTCATTTTTATCTTACCTTTTGATTTACTAATATAAAAAAAACAATAGTTATCGTTTTGGGGAATTTATGGAATATTGGAAGAACCTCTGGTTTTTCTGGCTACTGTTTCCGATAGCTAGTGCCATAATAGCCTCTAGCAAGAAGAGAGGTATTATGGGATGGCTACTCACTGGACTATCCCTCGGTCCCTTTGGGCTTCTCGCTGCAATTCTACCTGAAGTTGATAGGCTAGAAATCACCGAGAAGCAGATTGAAAATGTGGAATACTATGTAAAGCATAGTCGGAGACTCAAGGACATCACTAAAGCCTTAGAGTTGAGAGAAAAAGAAGTTGAGATGGCTTGTTCACAATTGGTCAGGGAAAACAAGATTACCATAGGGGAATTCATCAGTTTATTCGGACATGACAATTTAAGAATCCAATGCTCTTATTGTAGAGAAGACGTTAAACAACCCGCCGCCATTTGCCGAAAATGTGGTAGTGATTTGGTTTGAGAAATCAATAACAACCAACGAAAAGAGTCCGTAGTCGTAAAGAACGTGGCGATGACAGAAAATCAGAGAGAAGAAATCAAGCTTCGGATGCGAAGGTTGAAATTAGAGGTAATGACCCAGAATACCTAATTTCCAGGATTGCTCGTGACCGACCCGACATCCTGGGACGCATGAAGCAAGGACAGTTCCTCTGTGTCAGGACAGCCGCTATGCGGTCGAAACCTTATATGACAATGAGCATCTATGTTTACAATAGGCGTTGAATTTCAAAGAAAGGAGCGCTAGCCATGATAACAAATAATTATGCATTGGTTTTAGCGATCATGCTGTTGGCTCTCCTGGTAACTAATTATTGGGCATTTGTTGCGCCTGTAATTTCGTCTGAGACCATTGAACAGGAAAGGGGTCTATGTATAGAAAATTGCAGATGGCAATCTTGGCCTGAAGGTTCAGACGCATGGCGCTACAACTACCAGTGCATCAATGACTGTGAAAAACTAGAGCATGATGCTCCAAAACTTTTTGACAACCTCTCAAAAGCCCTTTCTAATCTATATTTTCATTAAATTGATGTATCAAAAAAAGAATCGTTAACTGGTAATTCCCGTGTAGTTGGACTGAGCCGAACTGGATAAACCAAACCCACCGAAGGGGAGCAAAAGTCGGTGGGTCTGTTGGCAGCCGAGGATATTTGTGATCAATCTACTTTTTGACCTACCCACAGGTCAAATTAGAAATTGGTGAGATATTTGCTAGAGAATCATGAGGCTTAAAGGTTTGAGGCCGTTTATTCTGGTCAATGGAATGACTTGATGGCGCTCTCAAGGGAATCGTGAATTTCGAACACTCTGTGAAGCCGGGTCAATTGCAGAATTTCGATGACTCTTGGGGTGGGCCGGGCAATTTTCATGTCTGCATTATTATTTAATAGAGTCTTTAGGGATGACACGAGCCCGCCACAACCAGAACTGTCCAGATACAAAGTCTTTTCCATGTCTATGACTACCTTGAGGCATCGTTCCTGAGACAACGCCTTTACCACATCCTTCAGTTTTGGACCATCAATGGAATCCAACCTGTCTTCCGTGGTTATAATTGTTATACTGTCTATGCGTTCGACATTCATTTTTAATACTGATGGTCACTAGTGTCCCAACGTTGAAACAGGATATGTCCTTAACATATTGATTAGATGCTATAAAAACAACCTTATGCCATTTATCGACTTGAAATCTTTCCGGTCAAACAGCCATCCTTGGAGAAAAACTTCCTGGGGGGTTAGTCGTGTATTCCGGAAAAGTCGTTTTCTCTCAAGTGATGGAGTTTCTTCCTCTCCATGTCTTTCACCAGTGCGTGGATCGTTACAATGGCAACTACAAGGTCAAGGAGTTCACCTGCCTCGATCAGTATTACTGCATGGCCTTTGCCCAGATCACGTACCGGGAGAGTCTACGGGATATCGAAGCCTGCCTTCGGGCACAGCAGGGCAAGCTCTACCACATGGGAATCAGGGGACCGGTTTCCCGAAACACCTTGGCCAACGCCAACAAGGTCCGAGACTGGCGCATCTATGCGGATCTTGCGCTCTCCCTGATTGCCACGGCCCGCAAGCTATACAGCAAAGAAGCGTTTCTCGACGATCTGAACGAGACCGTCTACGCTCTGGACGCCACGACTATCGATTTGTGCCTGTCCGTGTTCCCTTGGGCGCACTTCCGGAAGACGAAAGGAGCGATCAAGCTCCATACCCTGTTGGATCTGCGCGGCAATATCCCGTCCTTCATCCACATCTCAGACGGGAAACTCCACGAGGTCAACACTCTGGATATCATTCCCGTGGAGCCAGGAGCCTTCTATATCATGGACCGGGGCTACCTGGACTACGCCAGGCTCTATTGCTCTTTCCCAGGCTGCGGCCTTCTTCGTCACCAGGGCCAAGTCCAACCTGAAATGCCGACGGGTTTACTCCCATCCAGTGGATCGGAGCACGGGCCTGATCTGCGATCAGTCCGTCCTGCTGACTGTTCCAAAGTCCGCCAGGGACTATCCGGAGAAGCTGCGCCGGGTGAAATACTACGATGCGGAGACCGACAAGACTCTGATCTTTCTGACCAACAACTTCACTTTACCGGCTTTGACCATCTGCATGCTATACCGTTGTCGTTGGCAGGTAGAGCTATTCTTCAAATGGATCAAGCAAAACCTCCGAATCAAGACTTTCTACGGCACATCGGAGAATGCCGTCAAGACTCAAATATGGATCGCTGTCTCGGTCTACGTGCTCGTGGCCATCATGAAAAAACGGCTAAATATTCGGGCCAGTCTCTACACAATTTTACAGGTCCTGAGCGTCTCTGCTTTCGAGAGAACGCTGCTTTTTCAACTACTTGCAAAACCGGACTACAAAAGCGAAAAGACTGAAATCGATAACCAATTGATTTTATTTAACTAAACGTTGGGACACTAGTGATACAATAAGTGTAATAGGGAACCGATAAGAATTTTTGGGTCTTAGCCATAACCGACGTAATCTTCACAACCTGACAGACTAGACACTTCGGAAAAGAGATCGAAATGACACCGTCATTTATGCAACGACTAAGGGACTCAATAATGCCGTTACATGATGAAGCCGAAAAACTCCGTCCGCTGCACAAGATTCCAGAAAAGCGTGTCACGCTGAAAGAATATAAGGAAATTCTTGAACGTCTATACGGTTTTGTGTCAGTCACCGAAGATGTCATTCGAACGAAAATCGATGAACAATGTGTTAGCCTCGATTATGAGAGTAGAAAGAGAATCGGGCATATGGAAAAAGACCTGCTATTCTTGGGGAGTTCTCAAGAGTCTATTGAGCAAATCCCTCGTTGCAAAGATATTAGCCATGTCGGGACACTGCCTGATGCGCTTGGTTGCCTGTACTTATTTGAGGGGTCTCGATTGGGCGGACTGGTCCTATCGAAATCTCTTCGTGAGAAATTCGGCTTCAAAGATTATCGAGGGTACGCCTATTTTGGCTCCAATGGTTCGGAAGTTACATCCATGTGGTCGTCATTCAAGGATTTTACGGAAACTTATGTTGAAAAGCATGGCGGAGGCGATAAAATCATTCTTTCAGCGCAAAAAGGTTTTGCGTCACCTAACAAATGGCTTGCTGGAATGTAAAAAAGGACTCTGAATAATTGCTGTTGTAAGAAAAATCCTGAACTTGAAAACCAATTAAAACTGCTTCAAATCATCTTGACGATTAGTGACATGGCAAAATGTCTCGGAAATTGTTTTTTTTAAGTGAGATAAGGACATCGGTAAACAGACTAATTTCTCTTTCTAAATCCTTAAAAGCCCGTTCTGCGTCCTTTAACGTTCCCTCTCGGCCCATTGTTTCTAACTTCAGCGCCGCTTCAAACGCCCTATCAGCGGCAAAATTACCGACAGTTCCTTTTATGGTATGCGCAGCCCGTTCAATGGCTTCAGCATTCCCCCGACTTACGGATTGTTCCACTTGAGACAGCATCTGTCCACCAGTATCCAGGAATAGGTCCACTAATTCTCCTAGGAGATCCATATCACCTCCAACTCTTGCTAACAGTTGCGCTTTGTCGACAATATCACCGCCTTTTCCTACAGCGGAAGGCGCCTCGGAATTTGCTTCACGTTTACCAACAAGCCCTTCGATATTTTCTGCGAGTTCTTGTGTGTTAATCGGTTTCGAAACATAACCATCCATTCCTGCCGCCAAGCACTTTTTCCTGTCTCCTGACATCGCGTGGGCCGTCATGGCCACTATTGGGATGTGACCGCCGGTGATTATTTCCTTTTGTCTGATAGACTTGGTAGCCTCAAAACCATCCATTTCAGGCATCTGAACATCCATCAGGATAATATCAAAACGTGCAATCTCAAGAATCTGCAGCGCTTCTTTTCCGTTTTCGGCAATCGTTACGGCATGCCCCATCTTCTGTAGAATTCTCGTTGCCAGCTTCTGATTGATGGCATTATCTTCAGCTAGAAGGACACTAAGACATCTTTTGCCCTCCCGGACTGAATGTCGAGTGACTAGAGTGGGGTTTTTTTCGCCTTCCGATGACTTGTTTAGAGCCGTAGAAATGATTTCGAAAAGCTCTGACTGTTTGATGGGTTTTAGGCAATAGGCGGTAATCCCCAAATTCACACATCGGCCCGCGTCTCCTCGTTGTCCCGCTGAAGTCAGCATGATCATTTTTGAGCCGGATAAACTATGGTCCCGATTGATCCGCTCGGCTAATTCAAAGCCGTCCATATCGGGCATGAGGTAATCAAGTATAACCAACGAGAATGGCTGCCCGACCTCCTGAGCATTTTTCATGGTATTCAGAGCCTCTATGGCGCTTTCTACCGCAACTGGCTTCATACCCCAGTACGCCAGTATTTCTTTAAGCACAAATCTGTTCATGGCGTTGTCATCTACTATCAAGACCGGCAAATCCCTGAACTCGGAAAAGTCCACTGGAACTCTTTGCGGCATGGGCCCCTGACTGAGTCCAAGTCTTGTGGTAAACTGAAATGTGCTCCCTGTTCCTACTTTGCTTTCCACCCAAATTTGTCCACCCATCATCTGAACCAACTGCGTGGAAACGGCAAGACCCAGCCCGGTACCTCCATACTTCCTGGTTGTAGACCCATCCGCCTGTTCAAAAGCGTTAAATATCTTTTCTCGCTTCTCCTGCGGTATTCCTATGCCAGTGTCCCTGATCGAAAAGTGCAGGTGGATCTCGTTTTCTGACTCTGATTCTAATTCAACATCGACGGCGACCTCTCCTTTGTGGGTGAACTTTATGGCGTTCCCCAACAAATTTATGAGAATTTGATTCAAGCGTCCAGGATCACCGACTACAATATCCGGTATTTGAGGAGGAATATGATAGATTAGTTCAAGATCTTTGGAGTGGGCCTGCAGGGAAACGGCCATCATGGCCTGAGCAATTGAATCTCTCAGACTGAAATCCATGTCCACTAATTCGAACTTTCCGGCCTCTATTTTGGAGAAATCCAGAATATCGTTTATTAGCCTTAAAAGGGATTCCGCAGAAATTTTCACCGCTTCCAAATATTCTCGCTGTTCTGAAGAAAGGTCTGTATTTAAGGCTAGTTCAGTCATGCCAATAATGCCGTTCATCGGGGTGCGAATTTCATGACTCATGTTGGCCAAAAATGAACTCTTGGCCCTACTAGCCTGTTCGGCCGTTTCACGTGCTGAGATCAATTCCTTTTCCGCTATCTTGAGTTCCGTAATATCTTCAGATATTCCGACTACGTGAGTGGCTCTACCTTTCTCATCTATTATTGGAACCTTTTTTGAACGCAAGATCCTGACGCCCTTGTTGCGAGTGGCGACTTCCTGTTCCTGGATTTCCATGAGTCGTCCGCTAGTCAAGACTTCCCGATCCTGGGCCTCAAACCTGTCGGCTTCCGATTCAGAGAATATCTCCCTGACTGTCTTTCCAAGCATTTTATCGGCCGTATGACCGTAGAGGTCCTCGCAAGTCTTGTTCCATATACCAAAACTCAACCGTTCGGCGTCTTTAACAAAAACTCCGGTAGGAAGATGTTGTATTATGGAATCCAATAAGGCCTTTGTTCTCAAAGTCTCTTCCTCCGCAAGCCGGCGGTCGGTCAAATTGGTGAAGAAAACCATGTTACGACGTCCAATAGAGGAGAATCTGACTTTTATATGCCTGATAGAGCCATCTTTACATTGTACAATTGTCTCGATAGGTTCAATCTGGGACTGACTTTTTATGGCAGCGCCAACTTTCTGATTCCAGCTTTCAGCCAAATCTTGCCAATTGTTCGCCTTCGGGAATGCAAGGGACCACCAATGTTCGATATCGGGGACATCCTCTCGTGTGTAGCCGAAGAGGTTCTCGAACTTGTGGTTGACCATTTCCAGGGTTTGTTTCACCCCAGATGTTACGATCATGGCGATAGGCGCATTTTCAATGAGCAAACGAAGAGTTTCTTCGCTTTGTCGCAGTTCGCTTTCCTTACAACTTAGCTGATCCTGTAACTGGGGCGCTTCGGCTACAACCTGGCGCATTTCTCGCAATTCATCGATAAGCTGATCTCTGGTCTTGTCATGGTCTTGCATGGGAGGTTCCTCTTAACGGAGAGCTGCATATGCGAGTGGTGGAAGGATATTTTTGTTATTGACCGATTGCCCCGGGTTCATGTAAGCTCATCGAGTTAATTGTCTGAAACATGAAACTCCAGTGATAGCGTCGTTGTTCATCATTGGAGTTTTGTGGCTCTATAGGCCAATTAACCTCAGTCGGATTATTTTGGAGTAGCCCATACACATACCCGTCTCTATTGTTCGTTTTTCTCCAAACGACCAAGAACTTCATCCGCTTCCTCCGGGTATAATTTTCTCATACAATCAGGACAAATGCCGTGGCTGAATTGGGTTTCTGAGTGTTCGCTTATGTAGCTTTCAATGTCGTTCCAGTAACCCGTATCATCTCGTATTTTCTTGCAGGAAGCGCAAATGGGGAGAAATCCACTCAGCTTTTTGACCTCGGCAAGAGCGTTTCTTAAGCTCGATAATGAGGTTGTCCTTTCCCCCTCCAATGTTTTACGTTCGGTGATATTTTCCAAAACAGCGAAAAAATGTCCCTTGTTGGCACTAAACACTGAGATGTTTAGCGCAATACCCAGAGGTTTGAAATCGATTTCAAATTTCTCGGATTCGCCAGTCAATGCGACTCTGCCACAAATCTCAAACAATTCAGGATGCGCCTGTTTGATCCCAGGAATTGCCTCGGTCACTTTCTTTCCAACTATGTTTTCTAACCCGGTCAACTGCTCGAATGCAAGATTTACGTCCAGATATACCCAGTCATCTGGGTGGCGTTTCTCATCAAAAAGCATCTTACAGTAAGCACACCCCTCCAGCATATTTTGGAACAATAAGCGATAGCGTTCCTCAGTCTCTGAAAGGATCTTCTCTTTGTGCTTGAGCCTCAGTATGGCCTTAACTCGGGCCAGGAGTTCGCGATTCGCAATTGGTCTGGCTATGTAGCCATCAGCCCCTTGCTCCAGCCCCATGGCGTGACTGTCAGATTCTGTCTTAATGCTGGACACGAGAACCACATAAATATTCTTGGTTTCAGTGTTAGATTTAATGCGTCTGCAAACCTCTTTCCCGTCTATATCAGGCAAAACTACATCCAGGAGAATCAAATCAGGTTTGTGTTCCGCAGCCAATTTCAAGCAATCTTCGCCGTTATTAGCTTCAAATGTGTCGTATCCGGCGCTAGTCATAATTCTTGACATGCCTTTAAGCGCATGGATTTGGTCATCCACAATTAAGATTTTGGCTGGCTCCATATTTTCATCCGCTGGAATAATCTTAAAACAGCGTTATAGCTCTGTTCTGAATTTTTGCCATGAATCCCAACTGGCGTTGGGCCAGAAATGTCACAATTGACTAACTATACTATAGCATTTCCCTGCCTAGATCCCCTTAAATCTTTCTGAGGCCATCAGTCGGTCTATTTTGAAGGATGACCTGAAACAAAAGAGGCTCTGAATTATTTTTCTGCTGCCTGCATTGGGAGATGTCTACATCGTGAGTGAAGAGTATGAGCATCGGCAGTTAGAAAATGGCAAATCGACCAATTAATTGTATCGTCAAGTTTCAAACCTAACATCGCGATATTCGCGTCCATAACGCGATCTCCGTCGCGGATTTGATTTAAGCAAGGGCTAAGAACTCAGAAGTCAAATCATCGCGTGTTTTTGGCCTGGGATAACGAACTCACGATGGCCAATTAATGTCTTTTTGATTTTTTCTGATACCGAAACAAAAGAGGTTAGTCAAAAAATTGAACAACCTCTTGTTGGGGTCGGTGGAATAATCAATCCTGATGGAAGTAAGGGCCACTACGTCAACATGGTTTAAAAAGTCGAATTAAAGCTGGATAATTCCTTCTCTAGTTGATAGCCATCCGACTCAGTCATGACGTAGAGACAATGTCGCCGCATATTTCGCGTCTAAGCCGCGACCTGGGAGCGGATTGGATTTAAGTAATGGGAATTATTTAACGAAACATAACATCGCGTGGTTTTGACCAGGGACGGGGGATTTGACGTGACGGTTATAAGAGATGAATATTTAATGTTCGCCGCTCCTATTGTCCCGATTAGTTTAGAGAAACTTATGGGAGTCTCTAAAAATTGATCGATTCTCTTGAAATGCTAGAAAAAGAATTAACAACAATTCTGGAATGATGATCTATAAGGTCTGGTGGCTTTCCCGGATTCCCAAGACCTCCTAAACAAGCCCATATCGATGCCAAAACAAGATTTCCGAGCGTCAGAGTCAAAATCAATAGATTAACCCTTTTGTTCAGGCAATGACTCGCCCCCTTGGGTCTATAGCAACACCAGGCGCGCTCAACTGGATCTTTGCAGTTTACGCTGCCTGTTCTGAGTCACACTCGAAACTTTGTTTGGAGTCTCTTACGGTTGACAACCTGTCAAACTGTGTAAGGACGAACGAATTTAAAAAGTAATGACAAACCATTAAGTTGTCGTTTACCATAGAATCAATGTCGAAGAATTTGATGTTTCCGCTCTGAACAGGATTAAGACAATTCTCGTCGGGGTTCGTACATCTGGGAATTTCGTTTTAACTGGAGGCGTCCGGATGGAGAATCATCCATCAAATGCATTAAACCGGCAAGCTCAGCCTAAACCAGCCATGCAACCAAGAGGCGGGTCCGACTTGAGGACCAATTTCATCGTGATGCTGGTAACCTTCGCTGCCGGAATAGTTTTGATGGGGCTCAAGTTCTTAGGCTACTGGATTACCGGTTCATCCGCAATTCTCTCTGATGCCCTGGAATCTATAATCAACGTTGTTGCGAGCGGATTCGGGCTTGCTAGCATAGTCTTTTCAGCCAAGCCCGCCGATGAAGACCACCCTTATGGTCATGGAAAGATTGAATTCTTTTGCGCTGGGTTCGAGGGGGCGCTCATAATTGCCGCAGCGGTAGGGATTTTCTTTGAGGGCATCAAGCAGGCCCTACATCCACAGGACTTACCCAATCTTGAGAAAGGGTTAGTGTTTCTCGTTCTGGCCGGTCTGGGGAACCTTGTCCTTGGACTGGTCCTGCTTAAGGTAGGGAAGCGTAGAATTCAATTGTCCTTCAGGCTAACGGCAAACATCTCCTTACAGACGTTTTCACGTCCGGCGCAGTTCTTATCGGTCTGGTACTAGTTTATTTTACAGGATGGATTAGATTCGACGGTATTATTGCATGCGTCGCTGGAGGGAATATCGTTTTCTGGGGCTTCAAACTGGTCCGGCAGGCATACAGCGGATTGATGCACGCCTCGGATCCCGAACTGTTGGATGAAATCTGCGATTTCTTGTTAGTCCAAAAGAAGGATTTGTGGATCAATGTACATCGTCTTAGGGCCTGGAAATCGGGCAGCAGGGTACATGCGGATTTTCATTTGGTCCTCCAGCGAGAATTGCCCCTTGAGGTTGCCCACCGGGAGGTCAAAGAATTGGAAAAGATTTTTTTGGACCACTTCGGTGTTACATCTGAAGTGTTGATTCATCTTGACCCATGCGTCGAGCCGGATTGCCATGTCTGCACTTTAGACCCATGCAATCTTCGGCGTGAAAGAGCAATCCTTAAAAAAACATGGAATCGGCAGGCGCTTACCACTGGGGTTATTTAACCGGTAGAAAAAGATTTCTATATGGAACGATTTGAATCTCCAATTGTCGCTGAAGTAATAAGGACGTGGAATCGGATTGAATGAAATGAATAAGCGGAATTTTAGAATCTGGCTCGGTCTTCTCATAGCGCTTTTTCTAGGATCTCTTGGATCTCTGGACCAGGTATGGTGTTTTGAGGGAACCGGATGCTGTGATACGCAAAAAGAGCCTGATAGTATCCCGCTTACTCCGGAATCATCGCATCAGTGTCCCGGCTGTTCAGACATTCCGGTTTTTGCGAGCGCATTTCGGCCAGGAAATTCTCGACTTGCCTGCGCTGCTTCGGACAATTTTCAAGCTGCTCACGCCGATTCTTTCCTTGACGCCTTGTTGTGGACAGGCGCTTCCTCGGATGGTTCATTTTTCCGAGCGCCCATTGCTGTTTCCAGATCTTTGGCTTTTCTTCGTACGGTTGTCCTCATCATTTGATCCTCACCAATCCCTAATTCGTTAATTTTGCAGTCTAGATCAAGCTCGCGGATGGATAGTGGAACACAATTCCATTAAGAGCCGGTAATTCCCGAGAAAACGGTTGCGGTGGAATTCAGGTTTTTACCTTTCACAAGCAATCAACTCGAAGAGTTCTGGTGAAGAAAATGTCCTTCCGAAGCGCCTATCAAGATTCAACTTGTTTCGCCCACTCCATCCCTAAAGGAGTCAATCGATGAGTTTTGAGAAACAGTTCGACGATATGATAGAAGCCGGGAAAAATGTCATTTACGCTGATTTTGATCCGGTTGCTTTTCAACAGTGGCGAGCGCATGCCATCACGTGCCTTGGTTCATTAATGGAGCAAGATCCTGCCTACGCCAATTACTTCATAAAGCCTCTTCACTCAGAGGCCCATCCAAGGACACCTGAATGCCGGTTTTTAGAGAAAGGGAGCCAGATTGCGAGCCACAGTCTCGATCTCGTCCCACAAATTACGGTAGATCTTTGAGGGTCCGAGAACAAGAGGAGAAATATGAAATGACCGATTATATAGTTTTTACGAGGATCTTTAAGACCCCAAACAAATCTGCGAACAAACCTCACAAAATATGGTTTGTTCGTTCTTTCCTCAAAACATTCCGGGCAATAACGCCTCTTGTGTTTTTGTCAGTTGTCTCGATGACAATCGGATTCTTACTTCAAACTGCGTCCGCAGCAGAGCAAAATAACCAACCTGCGGTCGGCGCCCTTGAGGAGTGCCGAAATCTTGCAGAAGCAGGGAATACAGAAGCCCAGTATAAACTCGGCAAAATGTATGAGGAGGGGTTGGGGGTACCGCAGGACTCCAAACTAGCTGCCAAATGGTATCTAAAGGCCGCGGAAAAAGGAAATGGTCAAGCTCAATACAAAATGGGAACTATGTACACACGCGGGAGAGGTGTTCCCAGAGACATCATGGAAGCAGCCAAGTGGTTTGCCAAAGCGGGACGACAAGGCTATGAGCCGGCCAAGCGACAGATTCAAGAAACCGGAGGCAATTTGAAAGACCAACTACTGAAAGATCCCCTGGGAATGTTCCAGAGAAAAACTGGAGGTTGATCGGCGACTGGGATTGCAACATCAAGAGGAGGTTTATCAGCACTACATGACTGGCCAACCTCGTAAGATGTCCATCGGCATGATCAGAAAAGTTTCATTCGTCTCAAATAAATCTCGAAGAGGAGTCACAAATGATTTGTCCTATCTGTAACGTTGACTTATTGATGACTGATCGGCAGGGAATCGAAATCGACTATTGCCCGAAGTGTCGCGGGATATGGCTCGACAGGGGAGAACTGGAAAAAATCATAGAGAAATCGAATGTCCCATCTCAGTCTTTTCCTGATCGCGAGAATCGTCATCTGCGATCAGGACATGATCACAAATCAGATAATCACCACGACAAGCGGAAAGAATCCTGGTTCGGTAAGGTCTTCGATTTTTGATTAAGTCCGGGCGGTCTGGTTTGTACAGGTTTCACCTGACAACCAGGCCGCCCTTTTCAGGAAACAAATGGAGGCGAATCATGGGAAAATTGGTCCAATACACTGTTCTCACAACATTGCTATTGGTAATATTGTCTCTTTTCGCCGGTCTGTATGCTGACGATGACCACATCCGTCATACTACAAAAAACGTGACAATTTCGGGAGCCCTTTTACACCCGGAGAAAGATAAAGGCAATGAAGCTACTGGGGAAGTGGCCGCTTTGCTGTTCGCCATCGCCAATATAACTATTGCGATAAGCCTTGCGTCGAAAGCGGCCTTAAAGCTCTCAGTTCTTTCTACCCATACGAAGGAAAGAATCAAGCGCATAAATCAGACTCAAAAGAGATTTGGCATGCCTTTCCATTACTTGATTAACCCGCTGGCGATAGTCTTGGCGTCTGTACATTTTTTCCTGTCGTATTGCCGGTCTACCTTTTTGCCCGAATGGGGTCTATTCGTCGTGGCTTGCTTGGCGTTAATTGGCCTCTTGATCAAATTCAGAATAGCTCCACGAGCTATAAGAAAGTGGACTTATCTGGTTCATACCAGTCCGTTGGTATCGGCCTCGCTTTTGTTAATGCTTATTGTGGGTCATTCCATCATGGATTGATTCATTGGCTGATTTCTTTTATTGAGGTGACTCCCCGGAAAATTTTGGCGACATTGAGAATGAAGAGTCCAGATTGTATTTTTGTCTGACTTACAGTCCTATCATCGTGGAGAATTGCTGGAATTTACTACTAAGCCTCTGATAATGGTCGAAAGGAGAGGTTAAATCACAATATGGGTTGTCTCTAATTCTCTTGAGACGAAATTTGAAAAACAAACGCAAGAACGGTCAGGAACGCTCCGAGACCAAGATGAATAAAAGTTAACTAATCTAGAAGCAGCCAGGAGGAGGATTAATGGTCGGAATGTTTGGATTTCTTAGGAGCTTTGGTATCGAAAAACTTGGAAAAGTAGGCGAAACTATCACTCAGAAAATCGTTTCCTGGGACCCGGAGACAGCGTCTCAAGCTGAGATCGAAGAGATGATCCGCGAACTTGATAAAATAACCAGCGAGGCGGGTAAAGCCAGGGCCGTATACGACCGGGAAGAGGCCGAAGCCCTGGCGGCAAAAAAAAATTACGACAAATTCCTTGCCGCCGCTGAACTCTTGAACAACAGACTCGAGGAAAGTCAGTCAGCGGATGATCAGGCTAAGGCCCAGGAACTATCAAACAGCTTAAATAAGCTCTTGGAAAACCTGGAGGAATTGAAGCCAGAGGTCGAACGAGAAGTTCAAGAGGCCGAAGAGGCCAAGGCTTATTTTGAAGAATTGAAAGAACTGGCCCAGGTTACTGCGGATAAGGTCAAAAAGGCTAGGGACATGTTGGAAATGGGCCGCAGAGATATGCAGCGAGCAGAATTGGAACGTCAACGCGCACAGGCGAGGGCAGATAAGATTCAAACAACGGCGGGGCTGAAAAGCCAGACTTCCAACCTAGGCGTTGCCTTGGCAGCGATGAATCGACAAACTGAGAAAGCGAAAGCTGCAGCGGCTAGCTCGGACATGAAAGCTAAACTTCTTTCCATCGAACCGAAGGGGCAAGATGACAATATAAAGTCGGCTTTGGCTGAAGTGGCTGGCGAACCTGAAACCAAGACATTGTCTATTTCTGATCGTCTGGCCAGCCTGAAGAAGAAATAACGTGCATCTGAATATATAGCCGTGGGTGGAGTAACCGGGCCGGGTACTCCACCTGTCACACAAGTCGAAGGTAATGTCGGGATCAGGAATCGAGAACCGCTACACGAGTTAAACGTTAGACGGGGGGCCGAGGCGCTCGCGAATTTTCCGAACTCTAACGACTGGAAAAGCGATTTGTAGAAGTTCCCTAAAAACATCGCATGAGCATTTTTCAAGCAAATTTGAATACGTCCGATTTTTCCCCGTGCCCATTACGATGGTCTTTTCATCGACCATACCAGGTGACCCAAAATATGCGCAATCAACGTTCCCTTTTGGGTCCGCCGTGCTTAGTGTCCCTAACCTAGCTGTTTATTAAAGTATTCCATAAG
>CAVQDX010000059.1:0-34851 GCA_963711335.1 uncultured delta proteobacterium
ACCGGATGATGGTAAATGTCAGGATCAGCCGGATCGAATTTCAATGATTTGAGCATTATGACCTCTGATTCCTCCAGCATACTGATCACGTGCGATTCCAAAGGCCTGAACATCCACTCCCTGCCCGGCTTTGAGTTCAAAGTCCTTGCCTTGTCCGTTGACAATATGGACAGTCTTTATACCGGCTGAACCGGTGACGAGGTCAGGAAAAGCGTGGTCTTTTTATGGTAGTGGTCTCCAAGGGTCGAACCGGTTTTAATTCTGGCCCAATTCATGGCTTGCCAAATATCCTGAGTTTAAAATTTCCCTAAACAACCCTCTCTCATCGTTTCTTTCAAACCCGGGTACTGTATCATTTCGCTCGCCATCAGTGAATCTTTCTCAATCTAGCGGTAAAGATGCGGGAAACGTATTGCATCCCGGTCCTGATAACTTCAGTATACTCGGCGGCGAGCTTGGAAACACCCTTGGCCCTATCGCGAAACACGTATGGAATTTCATAAACCGTAAGTCCCTTTTTTCTACAGGTGTAGATAAACTCCATAAAGTAAGCGCCATATCCTGTCGGAATATCGAGACCTTGTCAAATACTGATCTTTTCAGAAACCACGAATCCGCTGTCATAATCCTTGATGCCAAATCCAAGCACCTTTGTCGCAAGGCCGTTGATGAGCTTACTTGAAGCAACCCGCAGAAGCGCTCGGTCGTCAATGCCTCCTGGGGCGTATGTCGATCCAACCACTATATCGTATTCATCAAGCTTCTTAATCATCGCAGGTAGAAGGGACGGTGGCATACACATGTCGGCGTCCATCCAACCGACAATTTCTCCTCTTGACTCTATTATACCCCTGTTAAATGCGGACGCCAGACCACGCGTGTCCACCCGGCGAATAAGTTTCACACGGGGGTCTTTATGCTCCTCAACAAGCTTCCAGGTCATGTCCGAGGAATCATCATCCACCACTATAACTTCAACCGGATCTTTAACGTGCTCGAAAATGCTCGATATTGTGTCGAGAATATTTTCTCTCTCGTTGTAGGTAGCCAGAACAATTGAGACCCGAGGATCTCTTTCCACTTTTCACCTCCAAAAAAAGAGCGTCGATCTGATCGACGCCTTTACGAATTACTTTCTACCACAATTCGGTCAGGGTTTACACTCTTTAACTTTTTCCACAACGGTTTGAATCTGCTGTTCTGTCAACGGCAACCCGGAAGGCAAATAAAGGCCTCGATTCCAAAGGTCGACCGACACTGGATAGTTTCCGGATATATCCGGGAATCGTTCATCCGAACCTTTGAATACCGGCTGCAAAGACATCGGGCAGAAAAATGCCCTTGTATCTACGCCTTTTTCCCGTAATCTGGACATCAATTGCTCTTTGGAAAGTCCGAAACTGTCATTTATGACAATGCCGTACATCCAGTAAACATTTTTCGCCCAGGGTTCTTCAACCGGCAAAGTTAGATGCGGCCATCCAGACAAAAGTTCATTATAACGGGCCCCAATCCAACGTTTCTTTTCGATTTTCTCTTCGACCATCTCGGTTTGAGCCAAGCCAATTGCAGCTTGTACATTGGTCAAACGGTAATTGAACCCCATAACGCTGTGAACGAATCGTGGTTCCTGAAAACCCTGGTTGCATAGCAGTCTCAGACGCTTCGCAATATCATCATCATTACAGACGACCATGCCGCCTTCTCCGGTGGTGAGTATTTTGTTGCCGTAGAAACTGAAACAGGAAACATCACCAATGGATCCGACTTTTTTACCATTAACCTCAGCGCCGTGAGCCTCTGCGCAGTCTTCTATGACAAACAGATTTCGCTTCCTTGCTATTTCCATGATCGCGTCCATGTCACATGGATAACCGTACATGTGGACGGCCATGATAGCCTTGGTACGAGGGGTTATCTTTTCCTCAATAAGTTTTGGATCAATACACCAGGTTCTCCTGTCCACATCAACCAATACGGGCCTGGCCCCAGGCAAGATGACCATGTTCGCCGATACTATGAGAGTAAAATCGGGTATTATAACCTCATCCCCGTGACCTATTCCAAGGGCCACCATGGCCAAATGAATCGCTGTTGTTCCACTGCTGCAGGCAATTCCGTGGCGAGCGCCGCAATATGCGGCGAATTTTTCTTCGAACATGTTTATGTATTTGCCGGCCGAGGAAATCCATGTTGTTTCGAGGCAGTCGCTCACGTATTGCTGTTCACGACCGTCAAGCGCTGGTTCACATACAGGTATCATCTTTCAAGGTTCTCCAAACAAGTGTCGTTCCAACGGATCAGAGTAGGCCGCAATATTCTAAATGACAGATCTCAGCCTAAACTTTTATCCAATAGCCTATTAAACACTCAAGGTCAACAAAATCGTTTAAAATATTAAAAGATTATGTGTAGCCAGAGCGTTTAGAATCATCGACCAGGTGGCCGAAAATATGTTTCATAGTGTGATGAAGTTTTCCAGATATTTCTTATTTTAATTTTAACCAGATGAGTCTGGCTACTCCCGGACCGGGATTAATCCATTGGTTGGGCATTTCCGAAGTAAGATATATGACGTCACCAGGTTTGAGTTTGTATACCGCTTTCTCAACCACCATTTGTAGACGACCTGAAAGCAAGTACCCGACTTCTTCTCCTTTATGGATGAAAAAGTGACATGGGAGTTTTGCTTCAGGAGCAATTTCGATCATATAAGGTTCAGCCTGGCCGTCAAAATCAATGGGGGTCAGGAGTTTCGCCACTACAAGTCCATCCGGCATATCAGGAAGCTTTATTTCCAAGGCTTCCGACGCCGAGAACACGATTCGCCTGGCCACGTCCACACGATCCTGAAAAAAATAACTGACATCTACTGAGAGGACTTCCGCCATTTTCAAGAGAGCTGGTAAAGATGGATAGATAAGATTGCTTTCCACTTGAGAGATAGTGCTTGGTGTAACTCCGACGAGTTTTGACAGTTCTGTCTGGGACAGCCCCCTCTTGGTCCTGACATCCTTGAGTCTTAGCCCCAATTCTATTCGGCCCGAAGTCCTGCGTTCCTCTTCAAACCTTACGTTTAAATCTTTGGTCCAATAGGTGTAAGGTCTATGCAGGTTTTCGAAACTGCGCTCCTCCGCCTTGAGCATGGTCAGAGAGGTGGCTCCTCGTTTTATTGATAACTCAATCGCAACCTGGGCAATTTGGTTTATTTGCGCGCGGAGCTTGGGAGAATGGGCGTTCTTCTCCATTATCCAGTAAGCTACTGTGTTCAGTTCGTAAAGCCTCGGGCATGAATGCGTGTAGAAAGAGAGAATGCTGTCTTCTCCCCCCCAGACTTCCTGCATCCCCGTGATACTTTCGAAAACGAGCCTAACATCGCCTTCCATAGAGGCGTGAACCCCGTAAAGAGTGTCCATGACCTGCTGAGGATTTCGCGGCTCGTCAACGCGAATTATACGACAAGGCCAATCGGTCTTGCTGTCATAATAAAACCTCAGAAAAACATCTGAGCCCGAACCCTTTCCCCAGGTGAAACAATCAAGTATGGTTAACAAGGGGTTCTCGCCCAATGACCCCAATTTTTCAAGAAGATTTCGAGGCGATCTGTCGAAGCTTACATAAATTACCGGTTTACCCTGTGACTCGGAAGCTTGAATAAAATTCAAACAAAAAACTGAGGCCAGGCTCCCTGCGTCATCATGCCAAACGACATTGTCTCCTATAAACAACCCCCCAAGGAGGCGGTCCAACTGGCTGACGCCTGAGGCGACACGCTGCTTTTGGCCCAGGGACATACGATCCACCTCAATACTGAAATTTGAATATACGCTGTTTGAAGCTATTCAAAAGGGATTGTCATGTCAAGAAAGTAATCCCTCCAGCGAGTAATAGCTCAACTCCAAACAGCGTAAAATTGATTGTCAACAAAGGGCTGACGGTTAACTAACGCTCTTAACCGATCAGTTTGTAAGGATCGGCTCTATCTGCCCAATCACTGCCGGGATAAGATTTTGTCAGGTTTTCATAGGCGTCCCGGAGATGAGACGCCTGTCCGGTGCTCTTATATAGTGAGACTCCCATCAAGTACACACTTTCCGGCGCTGATTTGCTGGAAGAATGTCGCTCTATAACCTCTTTAAAGTTTCGGATAGCCGCCTCAAAATCACCTGTCTCGAAATACACTTTTCCTATTCCTAGAAGAGATACGGCCTGAAACTCTTCCGGCTTGAGAAATCCAACTGATCTATGATGTTCTTCGCCGTTTTCATCGAGAGTTATTAATGTTGGGGTCCATTTTATCTTGAATTCACCGGCGAGCTTGTCATCTGAAGGTATACGGAGTGGAATTAACCGGGCGCCTACGAAGTCTACAGTCTTAGGGTCTGGATACGTAACCGCATCCATTTGTTTGCAGCCAATTCAGCCAGGGTTGAAGAAATCGAGAAGCACCGGCTTCTTTTCGTTTTTGGCTCGGGCAAGAGCTTTCTCCAGATCAGTCTCCCATACAATTTTTCCTGTCATGTTCCTGGCTCCTTTTCAATAGCGTTATTCTTACAAATGATACATCATAGTAAGGTTAAGAATAGTCATGACAAGTGGCCCGGCAAAGAGAACTGCGCTTATGAAAAGACACTCTTTACCCTCGGAACACTTAAATCGTATATATATGAACAGACTTCATGATGATAAGGAGACGCCGACTTGACCTCAAAGCCCTACAAATACCTTCGCGACGATTTTCCACCGCTGCCCGTTAAACTCAACCACATGGATCTTTACATAAATTTCCTCGACGCGTATGTCGAGGTGTCCAATATTCTATGGATTTCGGCGCTCCGTGAGCTTGACAAAATTGAACTGGACGCTCGTGATCTGGAAATAATCGACATTTCATGGGAAAAACCTCCAGGTGGGCGCCATGAAACAAACCCAAAATTTGAATATCATCGTGACATAAACAAACTTCTTGTCATGCCGGACGGGACTATCAGAGCTGGAGAAACCTTCAAACTTAAAACCGTGACAAGATGCGTCCCTTCAGACAATATCCTGGAAGGGATTTACAAAGACGCTACCCCAGACGGAGCGCCCCAGCAGTTCATGTCCCAGTGCCAGCAGTGGGGATTTCAGCGGATCGCTCCTGTTTTCGACGATTGCAGAGCCAAGTGCTCAATGAGGACTACCATTGAAGCTGATTCACGCTATACGCACCTAATATCCAATGGAACTATAGATCGGGAAACCAATCCTGACGGGCGCCCAATACTCAAACCCGGGGAACCTGCGCGAAAAATTATTACATACAAAAACGACATCCCTATGGCCCCATATCTATTCATAATTTGCGCCGGAACATGGGATGAACTGGTCGATCATGTGACGTTCAATTCAGGTAAAAAGGCGCGACTGGAGTATCTGACACCACCGGGTCGAACCCAGGGCGCAACGATTCCGATGCAAATACTCAAGCAATCGGTGTTGTGGGTCGCTCAAACCCAGAATTATGAGTATACGTCGGATGTTTACAGAACCATTTGCATGACAAAGTCAAATTTCGGGGGAATGGAAAATGTGGGGAATACGACTATTGTCACGGACGCTGCTCTCATCGACGAACATACCCTCGACACATCGCTGCTATATGCGCACGCCGTTATTGTTCACGAATACGAGCATAACCAGTGCGGCAGCGAAACGACCATGGAGACTCCTTTTGACGTGTGGTTGAACGAGGCCTATACGGTTGATGTGGAAAGACGGTTCCTCGAAGAAATATTTGATCCCACTTTTATCCGCCTGAACCAGGTGGATTCTATAAGAAACCCGTTGTTGGGGCCTCTTGCTATCGAAGACACCGGCAAAGCGGGGATAATTGTAAGAGAAGGCTTCAATGACCCTGATGAGCTGATTGACGGTGTGACTTACGTCAAGGCTGCCGAAGTAATCCGCATGCTCAGGCTGATTTTGGGGAAAGGGGCTTTTCAGGAGTCCAAGGAACTGTATTTCACGAAATACAGGAATTCCAACGCAAATACTGATCAGTTCTTTGAGTGTTTTGAAAAGGTCTCAGGAAGGGACCTGGGCCAATTCAAGAGATGTTGGCTGCACCGTATCGGATATCCCAAGGTAACAGTCAAAAATTTTTATGATTCTGAAAACAGGCGCTATTCGATGGTCTTTTCTCAAGAGAAGGATGACGCTGTAAACGAACCTTTCCACATGCCGGTGCAAGTGGCTCTGGTCGACAATGAAGGGCAGATCCATCCCAGGGACGGAGAGAATCTTTGAGTTCCGTAATGACAGATCTGAACTGGTCTTTGAGAACATTAAAAACGAACCGGCTTTTGCGTCTGTAAACAGGGATTATTCTTTTTATGGGGTTTGTCGTGTAATGGAAGAAACCCCCGAATCCTTAATACTACAGACCCGACTGGACGATAATCTCTTTAACAGGATAGAAGCGTTTAGAAGGTTTGCGGATATACAGAGAGTCAGACTTCTGAACGATCCCGAATCAAGGATTGACTCTATGTGGCTGGATATTTTCGGGGCGCTCCTTTCTGACAATAGTATGGCATCTTCCACAAAAGCCTTTTTCCTCAGAATCGATGAACAGCCAATGGACAGAGATTTCTCAAGCTGGCACAGGGAATTGACCCAAACCAGAGAAAGACTGATTGGGGCTGTCAATAATGCGTACAGGGGGGAACTCCTCAAACAGTTCGACGCTCTTGAAACTTACAGGGAACAATCTACTCCAAGAGACGGAATTGAAGACAGGATTCTTAAACAGACTCTTCTGGAAATGATAGTCGTGGACGATTCCTCAGAAAGTCATGATGTCATAAGGAACCACTTTCATAAGGCAACCTCAGCCACTGACAGGATTGGGGCGCTACTGGCGGTCAATCGTTCGTCAATGCCTGAGCGACTGGATATCCTGGAACAGGTTTATCTGAATTGGCGAGGACATGTGAGCGCATACGCCAATTATCTAAGGATTGTGTCGGCCGGCTGGGGAAACGATGTTTTCCAGATGATAGAAAACGAACGAAACCGGGCGTCATTCGACATTACCAATCCTACTTGGGCAAGGGCTCTATTCCTGACGATGACAGCGAACACAAAAAAGATCTGGACAGACGCAGGAGTGGATTGGGCCGCGAGAACTATAATTGAACTAGCCCCTATCAACACCTATGTGGCTTCCAGGCTCCTGAACGTATTTCAGGATTGCGACAGGATGAGACCAAATCTGAAGCCGCAGGTAGAAAAGGCGCTACTCGACATTATCGAGCAGGTTTCTGAGAACATCAGCCCGACAGTAAACAGGCAGGCTCTCTTATATTTGCCTCTACATAGTGATTAGCGTTTTGAAGGCCTCTTTAGAATCCGCCTGTTCAAAAGCGTTCCGATAATGGTCAAGGGTGAATGAGCCGGAGATCAGGGAAGAAGGGTCCGCCAAGCCCATCTTCAGAATTCTCAAGGCAGGCTTGAACTGGCCGCAGCGTGAACCCACGACCGAGATTTCATTAATGACAAGGATTGACGAATCGAATTGCGCCTTCCCGTGGTACGTGCTTTTGAGAACTATGGTTCCTCTGGGTTTGACCAGTTCCGTCGCAGAGATCCACCCGGAGGGACTACCCGAGGCTTCTACGACAAAATCAAACTCCCGTTTTTGGTTTTGTGTCTCTTCGACCGACATTACCTGGGCCCCCATGTGTTCGAAGAATTTTTTCTTTTCATGATGCTTTGACAGCACTGTTAGTTCAGATCCTGTAAGACGCAGAACCAGGAAGGTCAGAGCCGCCAACCGGCCATCGCCTATTATCAGGACCCGAGAGGCAGGGGCCAGGTGAACTTGCTCAAGGATCTCAAAAGCAGCAGCCAGAGGCTCTACAAATACCGCTTTTTCGTTAGACACTGAATCAGGAACTTCAACCAGATTCGACGTAGGTAAAGTTAGATATTCGGCGAAGGCTCCATCACGACCCGCAATTCCCAGCGTCGTCCGATCTCCGCAATGCCTCTCAAGTCCCTTCCTGCACAAATCACATTTCCCGCAACCGGCGTTAATTTCTCCGACTACTCGCTTTCCAATCATGGATGAATTATCCGATTTCACGATTTCCCCGACAAATTCGTGACCCAGTATCCCGGCGAAATTCATGTATCCCTTCATTATCTCAATGTCGGTTCGGCAAATCCCGGCCACGATGACTCGCACCAGTGACTCGCCGCTTCGGATGTCCGGGGTAGGTCTTTCCGTCAACTCCAGATTCGATCCATCAAAGAACAGGGCTTTCATTGCATGCCTTCTTTATCTATGAGAGTGGCTTTTGGAAAGTTATACGAACATTCCAATTTTTTCCGCTTACAGGATCTATACGATAGCAGTCTATTTACAGCTTGTAAAAAAAATTGACATTGCTACATGGAATGTCTGGGATTCACTAACCTGAAGAAATAATTGAGCGCCCTGATTGGGTGGGGTTTTCAACGAGAGGATCACAATCGGGTTGAGATGGCACAGATGTTGCTTCTTACAAGATACAACCGTGATCTCACCTCAGAAGACCAGACTGATCACGTTTCCCCCGGTGCGTTATCCAAGCCAGACGCATCGTCATAGTAGGGACGCTCCCTCAGCGTCCCTACACATTTTTTAGGCCCCTTAAGAAACTTGTTTTCCAACTTTTTTTTTGTTACAAATACATTACGTCTACAAATTTCCGCAATCCACATACAGCCGTTTACTTTGAGGAGGTCCGCTCTAATGAAAGATAAACGTGTTTTCTTTAACCCTGTCCGGATGATGAGTCCCAAACTCGACGCTGAGGCGCTGAAAATCGAAGATCTGCATCAGCACCCGGTTTCGGAAAGCCTTACCATTGAAGAAGGTCTTTTAGTGATGCTGAGCAAGCTTGTGGAAATGACAAGATTGACCAGGCTTGCGTTTATAAGTGATTGTCCTGAGGAAATATCGGCGTGCGACAATCTGGCCGGTGATGTTCACCAGCAGGAAAAGATATTGACAAGCAATCTCGCTTGCTCATTAACCGAACCCAGAGATGTATGTCGAGCGATAATGCTTTTTCCAACGCATTTGGAGAGAATTGGCGATTTTCTGGAAAACCTCCTTAATTGTTGCAGGATCAAAAGCCGGGATAGCGTTCCTTTCAGCGAAAAGGCCCTCTTTGAAATAGACGACTTGCTGAGTTCTGTAATGGAACTGCTCAGGAATCTGCGCGACTCAATAGTGGCTCCGAACAGGTTTCTTCTCAGTCACATAATTTCTGAGGCCAGAAGACTGGATCAATTGGGGCAGGATCTGGAGGTAGCCCATGTGGACAGGCTTCTCGATGGCAGCGCCTCCCCTCGTTCATCTTCATTATATCTTGATATGTTGGAATCTATTCAGTCTTTGCTCAGGCATATCAAAACCATGGCGGAAGATCTTATCTCTATCCTGCCAAAGTCAATCTGACGCGATAAATTCAGCTATTTACACATATATCCTGGAGCCGTTTCGGAATAATCGGAATTTGCCGGAACGGCTAGACCCTACCAAAATCATCTTCAAATCTCTCGATGTCATCTTCGCCGAAATAAGCGCCCATCTGTATTTCTACAAATACTGCCAGCTCAGGACCAGGGTTAAGAATCCTGTGTTTTACTCCGACTGGTATATCAACCGACTGACCTGGCTCCACTAATATCTCTTGATCGTCAAGAGTTACCAGACCGCCTCCACTAATCATGACCCAATGTTCGGATCTTTTCCTGTGGCGTTGCAGACTCAGTCTTTTCCCAGGGTAAACCACTATTCGCTTAACCTTGTGATTCTCCAGGTCCGACAGGACTTGATAATATCCCCACGGCCGATGATCCTCTCGATGGTACATCGCCAGGATTTTTTTGTAGACATTCAGATAGTCCTCAGCAGTGCTCTCACTACCGTATCGGACAACACCGAGAAACCTGGGATGATCAGGGGCGTCGCTGTTCTCCGTCCAGACGAGATATGTCCGCTCTCCGCAATTATCCAGGAGTGAACACGGATCAACGCTTCCGCTGGGGGCAAGGCTCAACAGCACCGGTGTGTCGGTTAGCCCAGAAAAAAAACCAGCGGACATTGATCCATGAATGTGGAGCAAATCGTAATCATTAGCTTTCCGGAACAAATTCGCCAGTTCTCCAACCTCCGCAATTGAGACTAGAGAACCAGGCTCGGCCGCAGTGGGCCCGATAACAGATGATCCAGTTTGCAAAGCGTATATTTCTACCGAATGTTGTCTTTTTTCAAGCGCGGCGCCGAGCCTCTCAAAAAAGGTCCTTTGAGATGCGGTGTTTCCCGGAGCGTAGTTTTCGTCAACCCTGTATGCAAGCGCTAGTCTCATGGATGGAATGCTCCTCATAGTGATATGGATGGCCGATTTATTCGAGATTAATTTCGATGAGTGTTGCTTGGGGAAACCGTGGTCATCCAGTCCATTACCCCATAAAATACGAAAATCATAAGAGCGCTCATCGGGAACAACTATACTAGCACAAGGTTTTACAAAAATCATTAATTGTCGAGATCTTATGCTTGAGATAAGCAAAATGGGCTTTGCGCGCAGTTCACTATGGAGAACCAGTTATGTTTTCCTATATATTTACTCGGAATATTTCAAATATGAAATTTACTCTCTAATGAAGAGTTTATTTGACAAAAAGGTTAGATTTTTAGTATTGCGATAAGAAGGGTTGTTCATTATAATGATTACTCAATCAGATTCACGATATCATTTCAAAGTCAGTTAGCCGAGAGCATGATTGCAAATATTTTGTTCAGGTCAACATCAATTTTATCAAGTTAATTGATAACCTCCCCGGCGTCTCGTTTCACATACGCAATGTGTGGCGAAAGAAAAGAGCCGCCGCAAACTTGGGTTAATTGCTAAAAAACTGTTAGGTCAATGGGTTTCCTTGGTCTGCTTTGGAACTACGCCCGAAAGAACCTTAAGGTTTATAACGGGCTGGAAAATGTTCTATTTAGGAGGTGTAATCATGTGGCTAGGCATGGGCAGTTTCGAAATGGCCCTGGTCTACGTTCTCTGTATCGCAGCCGGGCTGTGGTGCCTTGTTTACGGCTTGTTTTTCTGGAAGACCGAGGACCGACCGGATGATGTCCGAGGCGCAACGGATTGGGAGAAGGAAGAGAGGGAACTTCATTAAGGATGTTCCGACCATCTTTAGCACAATCAAAAAGCGCACAAATAGGGAGGTATCATGGCTGAAGGACTTTTGTTGAAGATAGTGTTGACCATTATTTACGTGCTGATCACTCTTTATCTCGGATATAGGGGCTGGAAGGAAACCAAGGTCGCGAAAGATTATTTGCTCGCCGGTAGAGGCATGGGATCATTCGTTATGGCCATGTCCTACGGCGCGACTTTTATCAGCACATCGGCAATTATCGGTTTTGGAGGAGCGGCTGCCCTTTTCGGTTTCTCACTTCTCTGGTTAACTTTTCTAAATATTTTTGTCGGAATCTTCATAGCGTTCGTTGTTTTTGGCACCAGGGTGCGACGTATGGGACTGGCTCTTGACGCTCACACTTTTCCTGAACTGATTGGACGACGTTACCGTTCACCGTTCTTGCAGGGATTCGCGGGGCTTATCATTTTTCTTTTCCTGCCGGTTTACGCAGGGGCCGTCTTGATTGGTCTCGCCCGACTTTTGGAAGTCTATTTGGGAGTGAATTATAACGCCGCCTTGATCGGGTGTTCTTTCATCATCGCAATGTACGTGATGACAGGTGGGCTTAAGGCCGTCATGTATACCGACGCGTTCCAGGGAACACTGATGTTCGTCGTTATGGCGATATTCCTGGTTGGGACTTACTGGATGTTGGGAGGGATAATACCTGCCCACACCGCCTTGACCGACCTTGTGTCCCAGTATCCGGAAAGTCTCAAGAAGGCTGGCATGATTGGCTGGACACAGGGGGCGGTTCCATTTAGTCCGATCTGGCTCACGATTTACACCACCATCGTGCTTGGCGTTGGAATTGGAGTGTTGGCTCAGCCCCAACTGTCTGTTCGTTTCATGACCATTAAGTCCGAGCAGCAGTTAAAAAAAGCTGTCAGTTTCGGAGGAATCTTCATCCTTTGCATGACTGGTGTGGCTTTCGTCGTTGGCGCCTTGACCAATGTAGTTTTCTGGCAACACCCTGTGCTTGAGAAAGTCGTAGATGGAGTGACCAAGGCTGTCCCGGCAATTTCGGTAGCAGTGGCTGGCGGCAATATAGACAAGATCATCCCCATGTACATCGAAAAGATGTGGCCGTCCTGGTTCAGCACGCTGTTCGTCCTCGGAATGTTCGCCGCGGCCATGTCAACATTGAGCGCCCAGTATCACGCTGGTGGCACATCATTCGGCCGTGACTTTTACGAAAAATATCTTCTCGGTAGAGGCGACACAATGATGGTTACTCGTATCGGAGTCGCCTTAACTATCCTACTTACCCTCCTTTGGGGACTCGTCCTTCCGGGAAGCATCATCGCTATAGCGACCGCTTTTTTCTTCGGCCTCTGTTCATCATCATTCCTGCCTGTTTTGATCCTGGGTCTTTACTGGAGAGGAATGACCAGAACGGGCGCGGTCTGTAGCATGGTTGGCGGGTTTTTGATCAGTTCCTTATACGCCCTGTTCATTCACCAGAAGGAATCTGTCGCCATCGGTCTCACAAAAGCCCTTTTCGGTATTGACACCATCGTGTCCACATTCCCTCCGATGAGCTGGCCATGGAAAATGCAGTTTGTTGACCAGAATGTCATCGCCATGCCCTTGGCGCTCATTATAGCTGTGATTGTCAGCCTCATGTCCCCCAAGATGGACAAGGCTTATGTTGACCGCTGCTGGATAAACTTCAAGAAATAATATAGGCAGGTTTCATCATAAAAAAGGCGCCTTCATTTAGGCGCCTTTTTTATTGGCTTTGATTTTGACCTTCTTGGTAATATTTGTCCCTTTTCGCCCTGATGAGTTTGATTCTTGAATTGAGGGAGCTACTTGATCATATCCTGAATTTTATTGATCGCTTCCTGGTCCTTCTTATCAATGCCTTGCTGTTGTTCAGGAGCGCTCGCTTTTGGGGCCTTTTGTTCTACCGCGGGCTTGGTCGCCGGCGGGGTAGATTCGTTTTTGTCCTGGCACGCGAAAAGAAGCGGTGAGATTGCGCAAATACCAACAAGTAAAAGCTTCAAGAGTGGGTTCATCGTGAGGTCCCTTCAAGATACTGAATTTGTGTGTAGAGCCATTATGGAGTCCATCGGCTTATTCAGTCAACAATTCTTTGAGTAGGATGGCTTAATTAATTCGGTATAAGGAAATCATAACTCCGGTTATTTTGCCAGACAGTTCAGTCAGTCACTTTTCATTCCCCATCTAAAACGGCACGATTGGGACCACGTCGGACTGCCAAGCACGCACAGCTCTCTACATGTTGAAATACCCTCAGCTTTCAGAAGGCAGAGTAGTTTCAATAGAAGATAGGAAGTCTGCAGAGCGTCCCCCAATGCGTCATGACTACGGAACAAAGGTAGTCCCAGGCGTCGCGCCAGAAAACCCAGGTTGTACGACGCATCTTTATGTGGCATATTTGACTCGCTCTGAAAGAGCTTCATTCGGCAGCGTCTGGCCAATTGGATCGTATCTACAAAGGCGTTTGTCATGGGATATCCGGTCACGTGTTTACAGGCTTTGAGAATAAAGGGTCTGTCAATCTGAAGTTGATGCCCTACCAAAATCGAATTGCCACAGAACTCCAGAAATTTGTTCAGAACATCCTTGAGGAGTGGGGCGTCACAAAGTTTTTCCGGAGTTATACGGTGGATGAAAGTCGCTGTGGAAGCCTTCCCGACTCCCTCTGGCCGGATAATGGAATAGAAGCTTTGTTCCGGAATGATACGAAGGTTTTCTACCATGACAGCGCCGATGGAGACTATCTCATCTCTCCTCGGGTTGAGCCCTGTAAGTTCGGTGTCGAATACGATTAACCTGGATTTTTCGAGCGGGCGGTCACAATCCTTCAATTGATCACTCTGCGATATGGGGTTACATCTCTGCCCTGATCCTTGCCGCGTAATTCTGGGTTCGCTTAATCACGGCAAACGCTTCTTTTAGGGTAATTTTTTCAAGATCCGAAAGTTCGGCGGGATTTATAAAATTGTGAGGCTCCGATCCCTTTTCTATGAGTCTTAGCTGTCCCACGAGACGCAAATGCATCACAAAATTGTACGCCTCCACCAAATCAGAGCATACATCATCACTAATGAGGTTATCCTTTTGAAGCTCGGAAAGCCTACCAAGTGTGTTAGTTTCCGTCTTTCCGTATTTCAAGGCCATCATTCGGACAAAATCCACTACCGGTGTAAGCCCCTTCAGTTTTAGGTCCAGCCTGTTCTTGTGTTCACCATCACGTTCGACGATGAAGTTGCGAAAAAAAGATATCGGTGGCTCTATAACCAGACAGTCATTTGCCAGATGCTTCAAAAAGGCTTCGCTCTTTTGAGCCCGCTTTGTTATATGACCCCGCAGTTTATCCCCAATTTCCAAATCGCCAAATATCGGACGGAAATCGAAGAAAATTTTTGCGTTCAAAGTTTCCAAAGGATCTGTTGTGGCCATCCACTGATCAAAATACCCCACCCATAAAGAGTACGCTTTCCTCCATCTGCTGAACGAAGCCATCATCTCGCCCTTGCAAAGGGGGTATCCGCAGGCGGTGAGATGCTTGATAGCCTCGTTGCCAAATTTCCGGAAATAAAGCTTGGTTTTCTTGATGGTTTCCCAGTCCTCCGCTGGATCCTCATAAATAATGGCGTTATCCTGATCCGTTTTGAACGTTTGTTCTTTGCGGCCCTCGCTGCCCATGACAATCCAGCAGAAAGGAACCGGGGCCGGACCTAAGTCGTCGACCATGAGGGTCAGCAGCCTGTTGATTATCCTGTCGTTAAGAACGGCGATGACGCGGGCTACATTATCGGCTTTTGCTCCCTCTTCAATCAGGCCTCTTATGACCGAGACCGTCTTGCCGGACAGGGAATACAGGGCTTCAATAGAATTCTGCGAGTCTATTTCCCTCATCAGGAACAGAGGAGAACTTCCCTGCGCCACGAGGATATCGTGGGCTGTGATAATCCCTGTGATTTTTTTGTCGGTTTCTACCGCAAGGTGATGAACGCCGCCGGTCAGCATCTCCAGAACAGCGTCAAAACACAGGGCATTGGCCGGGATAGTCTTTATAGGGCCTGTCATTATCACATCTACAGGCTCGTCGTAACTCAGTCTTTTGGCCACTACTTTGGCTGTAAGGTCTTTGTCCGTTATTATCCCTTTTACATCGCCGGATTCATCCTTTACCAACAGCGACCCGATGCCAAGTTCTGACATCCGCGCGGCGGCGCTCTGTATGGACGCTCCAACCAGAACAGATTGGGGCTCTTTGTTGGTTATGTCTGAGATTTTGGATGTGAACAAAAAGATGTTTTCTTCTGAACGTTCAGACAAATTCCTCGAACGTAGTTCGGAATAGGCCGACCCTACAAGTTTTTGGGACAGGCTTTTCAGATAATGCGCAGCAAACCCGGGATTCAGGTTTATAAGGTTCAGGAACGCATGGCGTGGGAAAAGATAGCAAAAGGTGTCCTCTACGGTCTGAACGTTGAGATTGGCCCTGGAATCGCGAATCAGGGACAAGGCCCCAAAAGAAGCGCCCTCCCCTCGATAGTCCACAAGAGTCTCAGAACTGTCGAGCGCCTTTTAGAAAAACTCGAACCCCACCCTTTTGAATCAGGTAAAGGTCCGACACGTCGGTCTCATCCTGTTCCAGAATCAGGGTTCCCTTGGGATAAAAGGCGACTACCGCTGAATGGGCAAGATCCTGAAGGGAAGATATAGGTAGGTCATTAAATGGGAGCGTCGACTGCAAAAACGATAAGACCACATCTTTCGCGGCGCCGAAGTATCTGTCTTGTGTTGACATGGCGGCTCCTATTTGGGCTTTATCCCAAAACGCAGATGTCGAAATTTCAACTGATCTTCGGCGGTAACCCTGGATCCCACCCTGATCATCATAATGTTTTCAGCCCTCAGAGTGATGTTTGGCTCATTCGTATAAACCTCTCGAAAACCAAACCGGCTGTAAAGCTTTTTCATCATGGACCGGTACTGGGCGGCGTTCAGTTCTTTGCCCTCCAGATCCCAATGCCACGAATATCCGCACATATAGGATATCTTGTCTTCGAAAAAATCATCATCCATTGTCATGCCGAGCAACCGTTCTCCCAATTTAAGCCCTCGGAAGTTTCGGCTGACTTCAATCGCGGCCAGTTCATACATAAGATCGCCTAAAGCGGCCCATCTGTCATCATGGGCCGGATAGGAGCCAACACAGTAACCTATTACAAGATTGGAATTCGCGATGGCGACTGTAACTCTGCCGTCTTTCTGCTCCAGGAAAGTTTCGAAGGATTCCAGTTTTTGAATAATTGATGAGTAATGCGAAAATCGTCCGAGCCCGTCTTCCAGAATCATATTCTCAAAAAAGCCGGGGTGGCAAAGGCCGCACATCGTAATGGCGCCATAAGCGCTCTCAAAAGTTTCACAGCGGCCGATAAGATCCGGATTTGCGGCAATGTCTGCTAAGGACGTCAAAAATCGCTCCACTTGCTCTGAAGATCCCTGGACATTATTATCAGGTCTCGGTACACTCCCTTTTTGTCTTTAATATAATCTTTAAGGATCCCTTCATGTCGAAAATCCAGTTTCATGGCGGCTCCAATGGCCGCTTCTTCGACACCCGCTACAAACTCCGCAAAAAGCTTTTCTAATCCAAGGTCCATCGCCGTTTTTACGCAGTCGAGAATCATCCAGCTTCCTATCTTTAAAGCGCGAAAGTTGGGATGAACCATCAACCTGAGGTGAGCCACATGACCCAGGCACGGCGCCATTGACATATGAAGCCTAAGATTCGCGATGATTTTGCCGTCTTTTTCCCGGACCGCCACGATGGGAAGAGCCCGCCTATAGTTAAGATTGAGCAAAAACTCGTGTAATGTTACAGGATCATTTAATTTTTCCCTAAAGAACCACTGTTCCTGGTCGGGGATTTCTCCGAAGAATTCGTTAAGAGCGTTTTCGTCGGCCAGCGTCGCAGGGCGCAAAAGAACCGAATCACCGTCCTTGGTGACTATAGCCTTGGGATAATCCTTTAACATCGGTCAGCTCCTGACTTTGGCTGATAGTTTTGTGGCGGACACAGGTTATCAAAATAGAGAGCGTGATTCAATTGTGACAATGAATTCACTGTGGAAGAAAAAAGACCCGTGAACTGTTGTCATCAGCTCAGCGGGTCCTGACACGCATATTATGTGAAATTTAAGTAAAGTTTGTTAGTTTTAGTGATATTTGCCTTCGTTCCTGGATTACCGCTCCGAATCGGAGCGGAACTTATCCGTTCAGTATCCGGGAAATTTCCTCTCTGTCTGAATCCATTACGTATGGTATCCCTGAAACTGAGGTCGCTTCTCGCGTGAGAGACACCAGGTCATCTCTTTGGACATACGATAGTGAAAATTTTCTGGCCCCTGCCATCAACTGCTGCAGCCCCTGTTTCAACCTGTCGACATAAGAATACAGACCTATGGCTCCCGGAGGCAGTCTCTTGAAATCAGCGCCGAAACGTTCCTTTAGCTGGCTGGCTACAGCAAATAACCCGATATAGCCTTCTTCCGGCTCTTTTCCGTCAAGTTCCATTTTTTCTGCGCTCAATTTACCGTTGGTTTTCCCGACCATCGCTGAGGTCATCAAGGCTCTGCCAAGGCATATCGCCTTAACGTAAGGAGCGCCCAACGCCAAAGCCTTAAAAATGTGATCTTCGAGGGAAAGGCCACCCGCTACGGCTATGGGTGGAATGTACTCCCCTTTTGCCTTCAGAGTCTGGCACATTTCGTAAGCCAGGCATTCGAGGTAAACAGTTGGGACACCCCATTCGTTCATCATCCGCCATGGGCTCATTCCGGTTCCACCGCCTGCCCCATCAATGGTAAGCAAATCTATTTTGGCTTTTGACGCGAATTTGATCGCTCTGGCCAAATCCGCAGGCCTGTATGCGCCAGTCTTGAGGGTCACGTACTTCGCTCCGATCTTTCGGAGACGTTCAACCTCTTTGTAGAAACCTTCTTCCGTGACCATTCCCAATCGGGAATGTCTCTCGAATTCTGAAATAGCGCCAGTTTCGAACGCACGCTGAGCTGACGATGTGGTAGGGTCGGGCAATACTATGTAGCCGCGTTCCTTGAGTTGTTTGGCCCGCTCCATGGTGCTCAGTTTGACTTCACCGCCGATATCTTTCGCTCCCTGGCCCCATTTTAATTCAAAAATTTCAACACCAAGTTTCTCAATTACGTATTCCGGCACGCCAAGCTTGGTGTCCTCAACGTTCGCCTGAACAATAACGCCGCCCTTGCCTTCATACCAGGACTTATATGCGTTGATGCGCCTCTCCATCTCCGGAGATTTCACTATTTTCCCATTTTTGAATTCGGCGTCTCGGTCCATCCCGCATATATTTTCACCGGCAACGACGATAATTCCCGAGATTGCCGCGCCTATGGCTATCTCTTCCCAGTTTACCCGCGCTATGTAGGTAGATCCGACAGCGCCGGTGAACACAGGGAAATCCATCTTGATTCCGTTGTCCGCGCCAAGGCTAGTTGAACAATCCACCGCAGGAAAAGTAGCGACATCAGAATCCGCTGCCACGCCAAAGGCGCCAACGCAAGTTCCCTGGATGTTAAAATGTGAGAAATCCACAGGGTAGTCCTTGTCCGCGCCTGCTGTTATTTTACCGTAAGGTTGAGGGTAGATCACTTCTCTACCCCTCATAGCTGATCGACCTATCTCACATGGTCCCGGGCAGCCATCCAGACAGGTAACGCAAATGCCTGAATTGGGGGCTGGCTCAACCCTGGTCTTGGTTTTTGTGGCGGAACTCCGATTAGGTTTGCTGTACGACATGTGTCTCCTCCAAAAATGTTGAGAGTGGAACGTCTTTCTGTTTTAATCAGAACCAGACGAGCGACTAAAGCCGCTAGAGAAAAGAGGCGGGACCAATTAGTTAGTCAGGCTAATTAATGAGTCGATAAATATTAGCTATAATAATACGCGGTGTCAAGCAATTTGCGAATCTTTGAGTGGGTCCATCTCTCGGAAGACTCACGTTTATTTTTCAATGGGGTGAATCCCTATTTGGTTTCTTAAAAAGAGGTGAACATATGGATGGCAAGCCGGTAAACTATAGCAGAATTATTATGGCCGTACAGATGAACCCGGAAGACGCAAACCCAGCCGGAAACGTCCATGGAGGGGTGATAATGAAGTACGTCGACACTGCGGCCGGCGTTGTGGCGATACGGCACGGCCGAAAGAACGCTGTGACCGCTTCTATTGATCGTCTGGATTTTCATTTCCCCGTTTACGTCGGTGATCTCTTGATACTCAAGGCAAGTCTAAACATGGTTGGCCGCAGCTCAATGGAAGTTGGAGTAAGGGTAGAAGCTGAAAACATTCTGACCGGAGAAGTACAGGCACACTGCGTCCGCATATCTGACTTTCGTGGCGTTGGACAAAGATGGTAAGACTACAGGAGTTCCCGCTCTACTTCTTGAAACGGATGATGATCGTCGCAGAAACTGTGAGGCTCTTGAACGTAAGAGGTTGAGGATGGAGCAGAAAGCAGCGGAGCGTTGTCGGGCGAAATGATCGCTCTCAAGGCTTCGCGTGGAGGAATTCTGAGATGATACATGACGGATTGACAGTGACAGGTTATTACCCAGGATCGATTGGACGGGTCGTGGAAACTCACGCTGTTTATTACCACGAACACTGGGGGTTTGATGTCTCGTTTGAGAGTCAGGTGGCCAGAGAGCTTGGGGAGTTTATGGGGCGCTTTGACGCTGGGAAGGATGGTTTCTGGACGGTTCGAGATAAGAATCGCTTTCTAGGGGCAATAGCCATAGACGGGGCAAATGTTGACAATGAGGGAGCGAGACTGAGGTGGTTTATCGTGTCGACGGATTGCCAGGGCAAGGGCATTGGAAAAATCTTGATAGATGAGGCCCTGGAATTCTGCAGAACAGTCGGTCACAGGAAAGTTTTTCTATGGACATTTCGTGGGTTGGACCCAGCGCGAAGGCTATATGAAAATGCGGGGTTCACTCTTGATCAGGAACATGACGTAACCCAATGGGGTGGCCGAATTGTCGAGCAGAAGTTCGTTTTGACCGTCTAGATCTTCTATAGGGATACCGGCCGGCTAAAGCCTTGGGCCGTGTGTTCTGCAATGACATCGATTCCTATCCCTCCTCGGGGACTCATCTTCCCCAGGACTCTGGCCCATCTGGGAGAACAGGCGGCGACTACATCGTCAAGAATTCGATTGGTAATTTCCTCGTGGAACATTCCCGTGTTGCGATAACTAAACAGGTACAGCTTAAGGGACTTGGACTCTATACACTTCGACTCCGGAATATATGTTATTATGATCCGCGCAAAATCAGGCTGGCCGGTAATCGGACAAACACTCGTGAATTCAGGACAGTTGAACTTTATGACATAGTCACGCCGGGGATATCTGTTCGGAAAGGTCTCCAGGCGGGTTTCATCCGGGCTGGTCGGATATTGTTGTTGACTCGATTTTAATATAGTTAGATCTAGATCCGCTGGCTCCATTAAATGGTCCTTCAAGAAAAAGCTTGTATTGTGGCGTTACCGGTCATGTGGGCGGTCCGGACTCTATAAATAATATCAGGCCATCGCATGTTAGGCAAAGAAATTACCCTTGGCGGGTACTTACCCGGTAATTCCACAGTTCACAGACTGGATCCTCGTTCCAAACTAGGGAGTCTGGTCGTTCTTCTGGCCATTATATTCCTGGCTCAGGGTTGGCGTAATCTGGTTCCGCCTGTATTATTGGCCTTCTTGTGCGTGTGGGCTACCGGTCTTGGTTGGCGCGTGTGGCAACGTGGGTTGATGAAATTCAAGTTGATGCTATTGCTGACCTTCGTCTTGAATTTCCTTCTGAACACTGACGGCCATCCGATACTTTTTTTTGGAATTATTACCCCACTAAGCTACGAAGGGCTTTTGGAATCGGTAGTTCTCACTACAAAAATCGCCTTGGTCATAGTGTTTTCACTGGCCTTAAGTTTTACCACTTTACCATGGGACATAGTAAAGGGACTGAGGATCGCCATGAGCCCATTAAAGCTCGTAGGGCTTTCCATTAGTGAAGCGTCCCTGGTATTGTTCCTCGCTCTACGTTTCGTCCCTGTTCTTCAGGAGGAATGGCGAAGGCTGATCGAGGCTCAGGAATCAAGGGGAATAGTATTTGATACCGGCTCTGTCACCGTAAAGGCCAAACGCATGATGTCCCTGACAGTCCCTTCTTTGATCCTGGCCTTTAGAAAGTCGGAGGAATTGACTGTGGCCATGAAATCACGCGGATTTAAGGCAGGTGAAGCCAGAACAGAATACCAGCCATCGCAGTTTTCGTCTCTGGACGCTTACCTGGCCCTTGTAATTCTGCTGACAATTTTCGGGTCAGTGTTGCTCTGAGTTCTGTCAATTCTATTTGCGGGATTTTTCAGACCTGAATTATGATTATCCGGCGCCAATTCGCGATTCCAACAATTAGATATTGACCGGGATTAACGATTGTGTTTAAAGTGTCAGATTGTGAAACCTTATCACTCTTATCCGAAAGGAGGGCTCGACATGGGGGTCCGAGGCTATTCATTCTCTTCCGAATCCGTCACGGAAGGTCATCCTGATAAAATCTCAGACAAAATTTCCGACGCTGTCCTCGACGCCATGATAGAGCAGGATCCTCGCTCTCGAGTCGCGTGCGAGACACTTGTAACCACTGGCCTTGCTCTGGTGGCTGGAGAAATCACTACCAAGGCAATAGTGGATATCCCCAGCGTAGTCCGAAAAACAATCGTCTCCATAGGCTATACGGACGCGGAAATGGGATTTGACGGTAATACATGCGCTGTTATGGTCACACTCGACAAACAGTCTCCAGATATTTCCATGGGTGTTACAGCGGGTGAGGGAATGTTTAAGGAGCAAGGAGCAGGCGATCAGGGCTTGATGTTCGGTTATGCCTGTGACGAAACCCCTGAACTGATGCCGATGGCGATCAGTTATGCTCATAAACTCACATCTCAACTGACGGAAGTTCGAAAGTCCGGAAAACTGGGTTTCCTTCGACCAGACGGAAAATCCCAGGTCACAGTCCGGTATGAAGGGGATAAGCCCGTCAAGGTTGAAACTGTTGTCATAGCCGCCCAGCACAATCCCGATGTGACTTATGACACAATCAAGGAAGGAATCATCGAAGAAGTAATAAAGAAGGCGATTCCCGGAGAAATGCTGGCAAAAGACACTCGTTACCTGATAAACGCCACCGGTCGTTTTGTTGTCGGAGGGCCGATGGGTGACTGCGGATTGACCGGCCGTAAAATCATAGTGGACACTTATGGAGGTTACGGTGCGCATGGCGGTGGAGCCTTCTCAGGGAAGGATCCATCCAAAGTGGACAGGTCGGCTTCATACATGGCGCGATATGTCGCAAAGAACATCGTGGCTGCGGGGATAGCCTCAAGATGTCTGGTTCAGGTCGCATACGCCATCGGATACCCGGAACCGGTTTCCTTGATGGTAAACACATACGGAACGGGAAAAATTGAGGACACAAAGTTGACTGAAATCGTCAATGGCACATTCAGCTTCAAACCTGCGGCGATAATTGATTATCTGAAGCTTCTTCGCCCTGTATACGGCAAGACAGCGGCCAACGGTCATTTTGGACGAAATGATCCTGATTTCACCTGGGAGGCCACGGACAAGGCTAAAGAATTGCGGCAATCCGCTCAACTATAGGCTTTGATGATTTTGACTGGGTCAAGTGAGAAACTAATCCAGACGGTTACATCGTTATATATTATTATGAGGAGTTGCAATGGATCACGACATTAAAGATATCGGCCTCGCTGAGGCCGGTAAACTAAGGATCGAATGGGCGGAACGCAGCATGCCGGTCCTTCGGATGATAAGAGAGAGATTCAGTAAAGAAAAACCACTATCAGGGATAGTCTTGGCCGCATGTCTCCATGTCACGACAGAAACGGCCTCTTTGGTCCGGACCCTCGCCGCCGGCGGCGCCAAGGTTTACCTTTGCGCTTCGAATCCTCTATCAACACAGGATGATGTGGCGGCCGCTCTCGTTTCGGAGGGTTATAACGTTTTCTCTATCAAGGGTGAAGACACTGACACCTATTACAAACATATAAACGCTTGTCTTGACGTTAAACCGACCATTACGATGGATGACGGAGCTGACCTTGTTAGTAGCATCCATTCAAAAAGACAGGATCTGGTCCCTTCGATTCTCGGTGGAACCGAAGAAACGACTACGGGCGTAATTCGACTTAAAAGCATGGCGGATCGCGGAGTTCTTTTGTTCCCCGTCATCGCTGTAAATGACTCCAATACCAAGCACTTCTTCGATAACAGATATGGCACTGGCCAGAGCACAATTGACGGCATCCTGCGAGCGACTAACCGCCTATTGGCCGGCTCCTGGTTTGTTATCAGCGGTTACGGCTGGTGCGGCAGAGGTCTCGCTTCCAGGGCGTCAGGTATGGGAGCAAGAGTAATTGTTACCGAAGTCGATCCTTTAAAGGCGTTGGAAGCCGCAATGGACGGATATGTTGTCATGCCCATGGCCGACGCTGCGCCTAAAGGTGATTTCTTCTGCACTGTAACTGGAGACCGAAGCGTCATTCGCAAAGAACATTTTGAATTGATGAAGGATGGGGCCATCGTCGCCAATTCCGGGCACTTCAATGTTGAGATTGACATAGACTCCCTGGAAAAGATGGCTGTTTCCAGAAGAATTATCCGGGACTTTGTTGAAGAATTTTCCATGCCGGACGGTAGGCGGATAACTCTTCTCGGCGAAGGCCGACTCATCAATTTGGCGGCAGCCGAGGGTCATCCTTCAAGTGTCATGGACATGAGCTTCGCCAACCAGGCGCTGGCCTCCGAGTACCTTGTCAAACAGGCCTCAAAACTAACCAAGAAAGTTCATAAGCTCCCGGATGATGTGGACAACGAGATTGCGCGGCTAAAACTTGCGTCCATGGGAGTCAAAATAGACACTCTGACGCCTGAGCAAGTGGAATATCTTAATTCCTGGGAAATGGGAACATGATGGCGATTCAACTGCAACCAGACTTCTGATTAGATACATTCAACGGGGCGCCAAATTGGACAGCTTGCTCGATTCAACCAACAAGAGAACCAGTTATTCCGTACTGGTAGTAGATGATGATCCGGAAGTTGGGCAGTTCATGTTGAGTTGCGTCGAACGACTGGGTCATGATGTCGACTGGAGTAGCCATCCGTATGACGCCCTTGAACGAGTGGCCACCAAGAAATATGATCTGGTGGTCACAGACCTGAAGATGCCGGCTATGGACGGCCTCACCCTTCTTAAGCGCATAAAGGCGCTAAATGATGATACGGAAGTCATAGTTATCACCGGTTACGGTTCGGTGGAAAACGCTCTGGATTGCATCAACGGAGGGGCCGTTGACTATTTAATCAAGCCCTTTAGCGTGGAACAGATCCAGGTGGCCTTAATCAAGACGATAAGGCATATCGAACTCAAGTCCCTGGCCAAAGAACGGGAACGTTATCTGGAGATGTCCTATGAGGACGCCTTGACCGGTGTTTATAACCGCAGGTTCTTTGATGAGGCGTTGAAACTCGAAATCATAAAGGCTTCAAGACAGCAGGCTCCCTTTTGCCTCCTGATGATAGACGTGGATCATTTCAAGGAATTTAATGATTCATTCGGGCATCAGATGGGAGACGAGGCGCTGGTAAAGATAGCCCAGGCATTCAAATCAGCGTGCAGGGGATATGACATCGTCACTAGATATGGCGGGGAAGAGTTTGCAATCATCTTCCCCGGGGCTGGCAAGGAAATGGCGGAGAGTTTATGTGACAGACTCATGAACGAAATAGCGACCATGGCTCGAGGATTACCCAGAACGGCTGAGTCAGGGCCGCTCACTATATCCATAGGCGTGGCGTGCTTTCCCAACGACGCCAAATCCGCCAGACAATTGATCGAACGCTCGGACATCGCTCTTTATGAGGCTAAACGAACAGGAAGAAGAAAATATAAAATTTACGGCATGTTTTGATCTAAAGATAAAATCCCGCCTCCATAACATTTAATCTATCCTATCTATTTATCTATACATCTATCTATTTGCATTATAAATATCTTGACAGCCTGTCTCAATGTGATAATCGCTCCTTTGTGGACTCACGCATTTTCGAGTTCCTGCTCCAACAAGTTGTGTACGCTTTTTGTACTATAGCTGTGGAGCGTCAATAACCTTCTCCGGAGGAACAGTGTCATGAGAATTTTTAGTATAACCGTGTCGTCCCTGGTGGTTTTTATGCTTTTTTTAACGGCGCCGGTTATCGCTCAGGACAACGCCGCTGAGATAGCCAGTTTGCAGAGCCAGATCTCCAGATTGCAGAATATAATGAGTCTGGGGGTTCAGGAGTTGGACAGAGTCGGCGGTCAGGGCGCGCAGGGATTTGCGCAACAGATCACCAGCTATGAGGCTCAACTTTCCAACATTGACGCCCAGATAGTCAAACTTGACGACGCGATTTCAAACGCGACGGAACAGCAACGCTCAGGATTGACCCAGTCCCTTAATAATCTTCTGAGACAAAAGGCTGGAGCTGAGGCCTATCTGGTTCAGTTGAAACTCAAATACGACAACGCTCTGAATGATCTGAATCTGGAAAAATCGAAATTTACCGGAAAATATAATCAGAGCATAGACACTCTAAACAAACAGTTGGACGATTTGATTCAGGTAAATTGTTGCGTTGATGGATCATGTACTCAAAAGTCCCGTTCCGAATGCGTCAGATCTGGAGGAACTGAAGTAACAGATTGCGCTCAACAGTGCTCCAAAATCAATTGTTGCAAGGGCGGTACCGTTACTTCAACCAGCAGGGAACAGTGCTCCGCATCTGGGGGAAACGAAGTGAATTATCCATCATATGAGTGTGAAATATACAAATGCAAAACCAAGTCCGGTGAATGCGTCGACGCCACTAGAGGTGAATGTGAGAAAAACGGTGGTGTGGCTGGAACCAAGACCGAGTGCCCGCAGTAAGAAGCCACCCCGTATTTTGATAATAGAACCAACCGGTGGAGAAATTGGAATGTCTCCACCGATTGGTTTTTAAAGGTGATTCTAATGCCTGGTAAAATCCCTGCAGTCTCTTTGAAACTCCGCCGCAATCTCTTCTGTCAGAGATGGCTTGACTTCGAGTAAGACCTCCAGAAAAATTTCCGTATTCAAACGATAGTCCGAACCGGTCTTAAGTTCCCTTTCGAAAGCCTTCTGAGTGACTTTTTGGAACAAATATTCTATATCCGCGGGGGTAAATAGCGGCATCAAGGAGACGAGCTTGTCAATATCGACTTCACCTGCGTTCGTTTTGGACAGGTAATGCTCGAATATGGTTCTCTGTCCCTCCATATCCAACCCTCCCACGGGTATGATAAGATCAAACCTTCCCGGCCTCAACAATGCTCCATCAAGTTCACGAATATAGTTTGTAGCGCAAACGAGCAATCGTTTTCCCGGCTGTCTCTTGAATAACGGTACCTGCTTAAGAAATTCATTTGTTATTGATTTGTCGATTCGTGACGCCTGATCGCGGGTTCCAGCAATTTCCTCAAATTCATCGATGAATATCACAGCGTCTTCCATCCGACCGGCCTTTTCCATCAAGTTTTTCAGGTTTTTGCCGAGGCGGTCCTGTCCGTCTGACATCAAATCGCTTGGACTAGCCTCGACAAACCACCAGTTAAGGACGCCGGCTATCGCCTTTACAAAATGGGTCTTTCCGGTTCCAGGCGGGCCAAAGAAGATTATGGTCTTTGGTGGGATCACCCCATGTTTTTCGGCAAGATTTACCTCGGTGAGCGGTAGGATGACCCTCTTCTCAATAATTTGCTTTGGAGGTTGAGATTCTGAAATGGTGTCCCATATAGATCTGTCTACCAGTTGAGCGCCTAACTCTCTCAGGGTAATGACCCGATCTTCATCTATCTGTTTTGCGTTTATGACATCAACGTTTTCGATGTAGTCCAGGCAGGCCACTTTTATGCCTGCGTCCCTGCCCAGTTTTTCGGACAGGAACCATTTGTGCTGTAAGATTTTAAGCCAAAGTTCCGACGCTATTTCCTGCTCATACTTCTGTCCACTGTAATTAAATATCTTTGATGCGCACTCTTCCGGCGCTGGTATATTCGCCACTATGTCCATGCTCTCCTCCTGAAACAGTCCGGCGGATATTGTCTTCTCAAATTTATCCGCAGGGAAAAAGGCCTTTTACATGTTACCAAAAGACATGTCAAGGCACTCGAAGTTCCGACCTAGTGTTTAGACCATAGTATAGAGCTAAATACAAAGCATATTATTTCAAAAGCTTACATCCTGCCGTATATTAAAGCCGCATTATTAGGAAATGGCGTGATTTGTGTTAGATTTTGGATGGGACTTGCCGCATTTTCCGTAGCAAGCGTTACCAGCAAAGTTTACTAACGCTCTGGGCAGTCGCCAAAACCAGAAAGGCCGCATCCATGACTGAAGACAACGCCTTTGTACTCATCCAGGAGGTTTCCCCTCGTGACGGTTTGCAAAACCAAAGCGCTATCCTGCCGGTTCATCAGAGAATTGCGCTGATTAAGTCGCTTGCTGGAGCGGGGCTACGGCGAATACAGATCGGGGCGTTCGTCAACCCCAAAGTGGTTCCTCAGATGGCTGATTCGGACCTGGTTTGGAAGGGACTGGATCACGAAAGGAAAGACATCCTGTACTCCGTGCTGGTTTTGAATGAACGAGGTCTGGAGAGGGCTATAGCCCTAGGAGTTCAGCGCATTGAAATCTATGTGTCCGCTTCAGAAACCCATAGTCAAAGAAATTCGCGCGTGGGAACCCAACGGGCGTTGAAAGACGCCGTCGCTATCATTAATCGGGGTGTTCAGGCTGGCGTAACCGTAACCGCAGGAGTTATGTGCGCATTTGGGTGTTTTTTCGAAGGCCCTATTTCACAAGACCGTGTTTGCGAGATGGTTGAGACTCTTGCCGGTTCCGGCGCATCCGATATTGGTCTGGCCGACACAACAGGCATGGGAATTCCGAATACAGTCAAATCCCTGGTAGATAAAGTATCTTTGATTTCGCCACCGAACATCATATCACTGCATCTCCACGACACCCACGGGCATGGACTTTCGAATATTCAAGCCGGGCTGGATTCAGGAATTAGGAGGTTTGACTCCTCTTTGAGGGGGTTGGGCGGATGTCCATTCATCCCTGGAGCGGCAGGCAACGTTGCTACGGAAAAAGTCGTCAGGCTAGTGGAATCGCTAGGTTTTAGAACTGGGGTAAATCTTGACAGACTTGAGGCCGCGGCTTCAATTCTAACGGACCTCAAAGGTTCAAGTTAATCAAAAGGTCAACCAAAGAACAGGAAGGTAGAGATCAACAACACGAGGATTTGTGGCGACCAACGTTAAGTCCGGTTTTCGGTTTACAACCGTCGTCTTCATCTTCTTCAATTACGCAACAGCAAGAGGAACTCTTTCGGCCCAAAGCTGAGTTGATCACCGCTGTCGCGCAACCTACACCTGATCGAACGGAAATAGCTCCGTAAATACAATTTTTTCGGCACGCTCCGCATTCCATGCAGGCGTCGCGATTTGTTACCATGATCTTCCCGTTTTTCCGGGCCAGCACACCTTGCGGACATACTTCGACACAAACACCGCAGCCAGTGCAATTTTCCGGATCGTACTCCAATGTGACTACATTATTGAGATAAGCGAACCCGAACATGAATTTTCGGTCCTTCATTGAACAAAAGGTATTATAAACCATGCGATGGATCCGATCGCAAAAGCTCCCGCCATAGCCGGAGCCGCAAACTTCATTTCCTTTTTCACTCCTGATAGGGAGGTGAAAGTGGAGCACCCAGTGAAATTCATGGCAAAATAGGCTGATAGGGATGGCGCTATCAAGAACCATGGTCCAATATCCGCGAGGAAGGTTGTAAAAGAGCTATAGCGACCTCGAATCGAAAAAGAAAAAACCGCAAGCACTATGATCCCAACTAATACGCCTTTTAAGGAAAAAGACTTGGCCGGTACCCACGGCAACAGCGCAGGAGTAATGATGTTCCCTGCGAGAATTGCGCATAGGATGATAGAAGTCACAAATGACCATTGGTTTAGAATATTGCTAAAAAACGGGCCACTTCCACTAAAACCAGACGCCAGTAAAAAGAGAAGAATAAGCGCAAAGCCTAATTTGACTCCTGAAAGCAACTCAATAGGAATCAGTTCAATCCTTTCCCACAGCGGGAAATCCTTCTTGCGCATCTCTGCAGTAGCTTTAAACCCTGAATCAAGAAATTTTGGAATATCGGAAGCCTTCACCGGACCGAAAACAGCCCGAAAGCCGGACAGCTTTTTTAGCGTATGGGAGGCTACTCCAGGGGCCGATAGTTGAGGTAGAATGACACGTCTGTGATTCACGATCCTGTTCAGGCCGCTCAGTTCGATTCGAAAAGCAACCTCTTCAGCCGAAAAAGAACCTTTCCCCGCAGAGCACCAAACATTTACTCCGTCAGTATCCACCACCAATATCCATAGGTTTCTTCCTGGCAGAGCAGATCTCAACGAATCAAATGTCAGTTTGTAATTCGAAGTTACCAGTACAGGGGAAAAACCATCGGGGGCTCCAAGGGCATAAAGACCAGGATCGGTTTTATAGCTCATTCGTCCGATACCGAAACGGGCTTTAACAGTTCCCAGGTGATCCCCAAAGCGCAGGTTCGCCGACACTTGAGGAACAGGGCCTACAGGAGTCTGAATTCGTCCAACTACGAAAGGCTGGTTGAAATCAGGGGGACTCAACTGAGCCCCATCTGGTTGAACCTCAACAACTTTTTGCTGTGTCTTTGTTTCGATTCTTTGAGGCCAAATCAGACATTATTGAAACCAAAATCCTGCAATTTTACCGTCTTCTAGAAATATCTTAGCCAGAGCGTCATCAGACCCGTCCCTAAACTCGATCTTCCAGAGGGTTCCAACGAGCCCGGCTTGCTTGAACTCTGTCAAGTATATTAAATCATATCCATTCTTGAGCTGTTGAGCAACTCTTTGGGAGACGTTATTGAAATGTTGCTCTGAGATCCTGGACTTGAAATAGTCGGATCCGTCTTCGATGAACGCAGCGTACTGATTGTTTTCGAGGGACTTGAGGAGCTTGAGGACTTCAGCCTGTTGCTTGGGGTGAGGTCCAACAGTCTGAGCGTATCCATGGGAGCCCAAAACGGTGATGGTGGCGGAAATGGCCAATAACAGCGCAACAAACCGTCTGAAATCCATTACCGTCTCCTTTTCTCAAAGAGTTGACGTCAACGTCTTGGAAAATGTCTGGTCATTCTTATAGATTACCATAACGGATTTCAGACTCCAATATCGATCGAGAAGACCGACTTTTTCAGGATTCATTATACCGCCACGATTGGAGTCACAGCCTCGCGAAATCCGCTACTTTCCGCTGCCGCAAGCAATCACAAAATTTGGTTTGTAACTTCGCGCCTGACGATATATATATTGCCAATATTTCATTTGACTCAAATTTGTGAGTTTTGGACCTCTTATTATTAATGGGACCCAATGGCTTGTTATCAACGATATTTGAGCGCCTATCTCAATCATCATTTTGCTTCTCTCAAAGTTATGACTAACCCTCGTCTCTTTCACGGCTGGAATTCCAGATGAAGATGTTCGTTCTGCTTTTGGCGAATGCCGGCCTTCTGGGGTTATTTCTCTACCTGCTTTTCAGGAAGGACGGCCTTTCCTATTACAGGGATGGACGTATATGGCTCACATGGTTGGCCGTCGCCGTCATAACCTTGATGGATGAGCTGACCTCAGTTTTCTATGCCCCTGCTGAAGCCCACCGATTCATAGGCCCCAGCGCAATCGTCTTCATCGCGTTTACAGCCGGTTTTATTCATTACATGACCACGAGGCTCGTTGAGATCGCTGAGATCCTTGAACACCACAAGATCTTTGGTGGGGGTGTCTATTCGTTTTCATATCTGGTGCTCGGTCCTACGGTTTCATTTATCGCCGTATCCTCGATAATGGTCGATTACATATTGACTGCTTGCCTTTCCGCAGTTAGCGCGGTGGAAAACGCCACATCTTTTTTCATGGTCCCTCATCTCGGGAAGATGGCGATTTCCATTACAATCGTGTGGGCTGTCGCCGGACTAAACATCCTTGGAATAAAGGAAAACGCCAGATTTACCTTCGGTATATTTATTTTGGCCGGCCTGGTTTTCTTTAATTTGATAGTCGGCGGGATAGTGTCTTTGGATGCGGAATCCATGGCCCGCCTGAGAGAGTCTGTGGATCATGTTTCTTCCAGACTTCAGTCAGGTTCCTGGACAAGGGATTACGGTATTTTTATAGCATCGGTCGCCAGTTGCGTTCTTGCCTATTCTGGTGTCGAGTCAGTTCTTCAAACTGCCGGCCTGGTAAAAACGTGGCGGGAAATTGGGAAATCCTACATCTTCCTGGCGTTGACAGTTGGTCTTATTACACCGCTCGTGGCTGCGCTTGCCCTATCGGCTCCTATCGACTTTGCAAAACATGAGGGTGATCTCATTACCCATTACGCCACCATGGTGAACGGTGTATGGTTCGGGGTAGCCATGGCTATCCTGGCTAGTATGACCTTGATCATGGCTGTTAACACCGCGTTTGTAGCTTCAAGCGAGTTGCTTGAAGCAGTCTCCTCCCGTTATGGCTTCAAGTGGTTCATCGCCACCAACCAAAGGGCTTCGTTATACAGGGTGCACCTGACCAACGCCGTCATGTTCACTTCGATTATAATCATAACTCAAGGCAGCCAGATGATACTTGCTGACATGTATGCAATTGGGCTTGTCGCGAGTTTCTGCATCAACATGGGATCCTTGATCATTTATCGCTACTTCATGGGCACCAAGGAGGTCATCCACTTTAGCACCAACAGAATGGTGACCCTGGTGATGTTCCTGATTTTTGTGAGTTGCTTTGTGTTCCTTGCATGGATGAAGCCTCACGGAACCGGACTCTGGGCCACTATAACCATCCTGGTATTGATTGCCGGTTTGATGGTCGCCAAAAAGAAGGGACCGGAGATTAGGTCTATAGCGGCGACCGATAGCCACATGGATTTGATTTTGTATCTGGCTGATTCACCGGAAAAAGAAGTTAATATTTATTTTCGACGCCCCAGAGAAGAGGCGATTTCAGAACCCCAGCAAAACGAGGTGTATGTAACTTTTTACAACCCCCGTCACGGAACGCCAGCCCGGTTGGCCGCGAATCATTTTCGTATGGTAGTTGTCAGACGTAGTGTGTACCAGCATATCATAGCCTTGTTGAAGGTAGTCGAATACGAGCTGCATGATCGTGACATCAATGTGCATTTTGGATGGCCCATGTCCTCGTGGATTGACAGAATGTCAATTGGAGTCATGGTTTTCAATATAATGAGGTTGCCACGCAAGTTTAGAAGTTTTAACTTCAACATAAATTATCCTGGCAGAACTTTTAATCCGCGTCTCTAATGATCTCAGCTTCGGATTAGAGCGTCTCCATGACGCGAATGTCGTCCATCAAACAATTGAATGAAAGGAGGGTCACGATGATTCTAAGATGTGTTCAGGTGTTAGTCTTGGTAATTTTTACATCCATGACCTGCATGGCAGCAGGTCCACCGGCCTCTACAACTGGCGGAGCGCCAGAGGGAGGAAAGAACATGACGGGTTCTGAAGTAAAGAAAAATGAGGATATGGAATCATGTGTCGCTACCGCCAAAGGGCCGATAGCTTCGACATCAGCGCCTCAACAGGGATCTGCTCAAATCAATTCCCCTGTTTCCGGCGCGATGACGCAGGCCAGAGTTGGAAAACCCGCTCCCGATTTCGAGGCTAACGCATTTCAAAACGGCAAGTTTAAGAATATCAAACTATCCGATTACAAAGGCCGTTGGGTTGCGCTATGCTTCTATCCAGGTGATTTCACCTTTGTTTGACCTACCGAACTAACTGCGGTCGCAGTAAAATACCCCGAACTTCAGAAAATGGGCGTAGATGTGTTGGCGCTGAGCACCGACAGCCGTTTTTCGCACAAGATGTGGCAGGAAAATGAGCTTTCTAAAATGGTTCCCGGCGGCGTGCCATTCGCTCTTCTCTCAGACGCCGGAGGGAAAATCGGCAAAATATACGGCGTTTATGAGGATGACGCCGGCGTGGACATTCGTGGACGTTTCATAATTGATCCTGATGGAGTCATTCAGGGAATGGAAGTCCTGACGCCATCTGTTGGACGGAATGTCTCGGAACTTATTAGACAGGTCCAAGCGTTTCAGCATGTGCGAAAAACAGGTGAGGCTACACCGTCCGGTTGGACCCCCGGCAAACCTACTCTCAAACCAGGCTCAGACTTGGTCGGAAATGTCTGGAAAGTTTGGAAGCCTGAGATGGCTTTCTAAATAATTCCGAATCAATTGCCTGAATGCGGGAAAGGCCCTGGAAATATGTTCTCGGGGCCTTTCTGCATGAATTCCTTGATGTAATGCTATTCCTCACTGTCGCCTGCCACCTGACCAGTCCCGTAGGAAACCCCCTGAAGGGTCCCTTGAGATAGAAACGCATTGTAATTGTCCAGGAGCCTCCTCATTATGGCCGTTGAGAGATGCTTATAGAATAGTGTAGCATCGCGAGGATATTTTTCGAGTATTCGATCAAGCTTATCTTTTTTTATCTTCGCTACTTTTGTCGGCGCTGTACACTTGGCGTCCGCTGTGTAACATTCCCGGTCAACCATGCTCGACAGCCCGAAGATTTCGCCTGGTAGGCTCACCGTATAATCTATTTCTCCCTGTTTTCCCACAGCGAGTTCTACTCTGCCTTCCATGAGAGTAAAAAAGTAATCCGCGGGATCATCCTGTCTGAAAAGTATGGTTCCTTTATTGTGGGACTCTTCGACCATGGATGTTTTGATCTCATCGATCGCTTCCATGCTTAGATCACTAAAAAGTTCGGCTCTTTGAATGATCATGACATCTCCTCTCTTTCCTAAAACAGCGCGGGACGATCATACTGGTCCGCGCGGCGGCTGTAGAGTTACATATGACTCTCCAAAAGTGTTTGGGGCGTCAGATCATCGTTTCAAGTTGCGGGTAAACTTTGCCTCCCCAGATGTACCCCCCTCATTTTGTCCCTACTGGTTTTACCTCCTTTCAATGCTATTCTTATAATCAGATCAACACCATCCATTGACTCTAGTTATTTATGACATTACTTCAGGCGTTCAAGTTCCGGTTTGTTTTTTTTTACTTACCGAAACAGGGATTTATATTTCGTAAGAAATAGCGCCATAGACTTAGGGCCGATTTTGTAATTTTCGCCACAACGCCGAATTTTTCAGTTTATCCCTCTAATCAAGCTTTGATCACATTCTTATTCGCTATTATTATCAGTGGGATGGATATTATCTGTATCGAGACTGAGAAAATGATGAGCGTGTTCAGGGACTTGTCGTAAAGCACACCC